>NZ_CP109425.1:0-4959209 GCF_045040285.1 Kribbella sp. NBC_01505 | reverse complement strand
ATCATCTTGTTCTTCTTCGCGCAGAAAGCCTTCATCGAAGGCGTCACACTCACAGGGGTCAAAGGTTGAAACTCACAGTCGTAGGCGGCGGATCCACCTACACTCCCGAACTCGTCGACGGTTTCGCCCGGCTGCGTGACACGCTACCGGTGACCGAGCTGGTCCTGGTCGACCCGGCCGAGGACCGCCTGGAACTCGTCGGCGGGCTGGCCAAGCGGATCTTCGCGAAACAAGGTCACCCCGGTCGCGTCGTCACCACCACCGACATAGACGCCGGGATCGACGGCGCGGACGCCGTACTGCTGCAGCTGCGGGTCGGCGGGCAGGCGGCTCGTCAGCAGGACGAGACCTGGCCGCTGGAGTGCGGTTGTGTCGGTCAGGAGACGACCGGCGCCGGCGGACTCGCCAAGGCCCTGCGGACGGTTCCCGTGGTGCTCGACATCGCCGAGCGGGTACGGCGTACCAACCCGAACGCGTGGATCATCGACTTCACCAACCCCGTGGGGATCGTGACCCGAGCGCTGCTGTCGCACGGCCACAAGGCAGTCGGCCTGTGCAACGTGGCGATCGGGTTCCAGCGGCGGTTCGCGAAGCTGCTGGGAGTCACACCGGGTGAGGTGCAGCTGGACCACGTCGGGCTGAACCACCTCACCTGGGAGCGGGCGGTCCGCGTCAACGGCGAGGACATGCTGCCGAAGCTGCTTGAGGGTCACGTGGCCGAGCTGGCCGACGACCTGCACCTTCCGGCCGAGTTGCTACTGCAGCTGGGTGTCGTACCGTCGTATTACCTGCGCTACTTCTACCAGCACGACGAGGTGGTCCAGGAGCTGCTGAACAAGCCGTCGCGCGCTGCGGAGGTGGCTGCGTTGGAAACACAGTTGCTGGAGATGTACGCCGACCCACAGCTCGACGAGAAGCCCGCACTGCTCGAGAAGCGCGGCGGTGCGTACTACTCCGAGGCCGCAGTGGACCTGGCGTCCTCACTGCTCAACGACACCGGTGACACCCAGGTGGTGAACACGCTGAACGACGGCACGTTCTCCTTCCTGGCCGACGACGCAGTCATCGAGGTGCCGGCCACCGTCGGTGCGGATGGCGCGATGCCGGTCGCCGTGGCCCCGCTGGAACCCCTGTACGCCGGTCTGGTGGCGCACGTGACGGCGTACGAGGATCTGGCCCTGCAGGCAGCCATCAAGGGTGGGCGGGAGCGCGTCTTCGAGGCGCTGCTCGCACACCCGCTGGTCGGACAGATCTCGCTGGCGGACCAGCTGACCGACAAGCTGCTCGCTCACAACAAGCAGCATCTGCCGTGGGCCCGATGAGCGCCTTGGTGCCGGGGGGCGTACTCGCCTTCGACGCCGGCAACAGCAAGACCGATGTCGCACTGGTGTCGGCCGACGGCCGCGTGCTCGGGACAGCACGCGGAGGCGGCTTCGAGCCACACGTCATCGGTGCACACGCAGCCGTGGCCGGTCTGGAGCCCCTGGTGCGAGCTGCAGCCGCAGCGGCCGGTCTGCCCCTCAACGACCGGCCTCTGGTGCAGCAGATCTCCGCATGCCTCGCCAATGCCGACCTCCCGATCGAGGAGGAGCGGCTGAGCGCGGCCTTCGAGAGCTTCGGCTGGGCCGAGTCGGTCTACGTCACCAACGACACCTTCGCGCTCCTGCGCTCCGGTGTGGACGAGCCGCGCGGCGTAGCCGTCGTCTGCGGGGCCGGCATCAACTGCGCCGGTCTCCTCCCCGACGGCCGCACCGCCCGCTTCCCAGCGGTCGGCAGAATCTCCGGTGACTGGGGAGGCGGCCAGCAGCTGGCCGACGAGGCCTTCTCAGCCGCCGCCCGCGCCGACGACGGCCGCGGTCCCGCCACTGCCCTGGCAACCGCCCTCCCCGCGCACTACGGCGTACCGTCCGTCTCCGCACTCATCGAGGCTCTCCACCTCGGCGACATCCCCTACAACCGCCGCCTGGAAGCAGGCCCAGTCCTCTTCCAGGTAGCCGCCGCCGGCGACCCCATCGCCCGCGAGGTCGTCTACCACCAGGCCGAAGAGATCGTCACCATGGCCGTAGTAGCCATGCGCCGCCTCGACCTCCTGGACGAGCCGACCGACGTAATCCTCGGCGGCGGCGTCCTGACCGCCGGCCACTCGCTCCTCATGGAGACAGTCATCCGCCTACTCACCGCCGCCGCCCCCAAAGCAGTAGCCCGAGTAATCGACGTACCCCCCGTAGTAGGCGCAGCCCTGCTAGGCCTCGACCACACCAACGCACCCCCCGAGGCCCATCTGACCCTCAGGTCCGCCTACGCAACCTCCCCAGCCGCCTAACCGCCCCCAGGCGGTCAGGCCCGGACCCCGTGCCGGACCTGACCGCCTGTTCCTTTGCTACGGCGTTGCGCAGACGGCGTAGGCGGTGATGGACCAGTTGCCGGCGGTGCCGTCCTGGTCTTCCCAGGCATCTACTCGGACAGAGGTGAGGGCGGGGTTGGGGGCTACGTCGTCGAGGTAGACCTGGCCTTGTGCGCCGGTGATCTCGTGGCCGGTGCCGACGACCTTCTTGCCGGCGGGGCAGGTGGCAGTGACGGACTTGTAGTTGGTGGAGTCGGAAACCGAGGTCGCGCTGACGCGCTGGAGGCCGGGGAGGGGTGCACCGCAGCGCGCGACGGCCATGGCGTACCAGGTCTCGGTGAGGCCGCCTTGTGGCTCGAAGACGTTGACGGTGACGGTCTTCAGGTCGGCGCTCGGGATGACGTCGTCCAGAACCAGCGGGCTGTTGGTGTTCGACGAGCCGTTGCCGGCGCCGCTGGTGGTGACGGCGCCGGTCGGGCAGGCGACGGTCACCGTCTTCGACGGCGAGGAGTCCGTGGGCGAGAACTGGACTGCTGTCGGCCGGTACGGCGTGGTCGCGCAGATCGCGAAGCCGGTCACACTCCACGCGTCGGCAGTGCCATCCGCGTCCTCGACCGCCGCCGCCGTACCGTGCTCGCGCTCGATGTTGGTGTACATGGTCAGGCTGGTCTGCCCGCGCCCACCGACCACCTCGGCGCCGACGCCAGTGACGTGGGTGTCGGGCCCCAGCGGGCAGAAGGCACCGGCCTGTTGGGACGTGTCCGAGGTGGGGCCGGTTGTCTGGCTGACCAGGGTCAGGTCCGGTACGGCGGCCTGTGCCGCGAGGGACTGGGTCGAGACGAGCGCGGTAGCGAGCAGGGCGGCGGCGGAGAGGGCGGCCAGCGTTCTGGGCAGAGTCATGCGGTCCAGGGTCGGGGAGTGACCGGACAAGCACTATCTATTGCAGGCTGCTGGAATTCCCGCTGCGGTTCTGGTTGAACGGTGGCTAACGTCCGACGATCCGGAGACTGAGTCTGCGGTTCCTTCGGACGTTGTGGAAGAGCGGTGGCTAACGTCCGACGATCCGGAGACTGGGTCTGCGGGTTCTTCGGACGTTAGGGGGTGGTTGGCCTCGGCTGATTGAACTGCGTTTGGGTAAGGGTGTAATTATGATTACATGAGTACACAGACTGAGATCGAGAAGGTGCGCGGCTGGGTCACCGGCCGGCTGCCGAAGGAGTGGTTCGAGGGCGAGCCGGAGCTGACCATCGACCGGGACGAGATCCTGATCGTCGGCCGCCTCGCCGCGCCCGAGCAGAGCGGCGACGTGAGCGCCGCCGAACGGTCCGCCGCCGAAGAGGGCCGGATCAAGCAGTACCGCGAGGACACCCGGGAGCGCCGGATCGAGATCGCCCGCGAGCTCGAGCACGCCACCCGGCGCAAGGTCGCGTGGGGCGTCGACTGCGGTGAGACCCGCAAGGTCTTCACCTCGCTGTCCGCGCCGGTGATGACGCGACTGCGGCAGCCGGAGCGCCAGGTGCTCGACACCCTCGTCGACGCCGGGGTGGCGCGCTCCCGCAGCGACGCGCTCGGCTGGTGCGTGAAGCTCGTCTCGCAGCACGCGGACACCTGGCTGGCGGACCTCCGCGAAGCCCTCACCAAGGTCGAGGACGTCCGCAGCGCGGGTCCCGACGCCAAGGAAGCCAAGTAGTCAGCAGGGCAACGGGCGGCAACCCGGTGATCGGATTGCCGCCCGCCTCGACCCTTCAGCAGTAGGTCAGTGCTGACCGCCGCCCTGCCAGTTGCCGTTCTGCGGCGGCATCCCGTTGGAGTAGCCGCCGTTCTGCGGCGCCCCGTGCGCCGCCGGGTACTGCTCCGCCGGATACTGCTGCTCGGCCGGCGGCGCCTGGTACTGCGGTGCGCTCATCCCGTTCGAAGGAGCAGCCGGCTTCTGGATGTTGTCGCGGGAGAACAGGTTGCTGAGCGCACGTCCAGCCATCTCCCGGCCACCGAGTCCGAAAGCAAGGCCGAGAGCGAGCGCCGCACCGGCGAGCACGATCAGCAGCGTGTTACCGGTCAGCTGGACCGCGATCCCCAGCTGCGTGAGCGCGGCGAAGGCGGCGTACACGAGGATCGCGTACTTGCCGACCTTGGCCAGGGTGTCGTTGCCGGTCGCACCGCGGATGATCGCGGCCAGGAAGTTGGCGAACAGCGCGGCCAGGCAGATGATCACGATCGCGGCGAAGATCCGCGGGATGTAGCCGAGCATCGTACTCATGAAGTTCGAGATCTCCGGTACGCCGAGCGCGGAGGCGAACATCGTGAAGCTGATCAGGAACACGAACCAGAACACGACCTGCCCCAGTACCGCTGAAGCGGTCAGCCCCGTGCCGGACCGCTGCAGGACCCCGGAGACCCCGGCCCGCTCCATCCACTGGTCGAACCCGACCTTGCCGAGCAGCTTTCCGACCAGCTTGCCGAGCACTTTGGCAACGAAGTACCCGATCACCAGAATGACCAGGCCGCCGAGCAGGTTCGGAATGAACCCGAGCAGCTTGCTGAACGCGTCCTCGAACGGCCCAGTGAAGTCGATCGCTAACGGACTCATCGGATTTCCTTCCGATTGATGCGGTGGTGTCTGGTACCACCCGTTCCCTTAGTTGCTCAGAGCAAACGGTTGTAACGGCTCTGTAATCATGAACAACTAAGAAGTGTCTTTGCATAAACTGTCCGGGTGACCGCCGACCTGATCATCCGCCGTGCGGGTGAAACCGATGTCCACGCCATCGTCGCGATGCTCGCCGATGACCCTCTCGGTACCGGCCGCGAGTCACTCGACGACCTGACGCCGTACGAGCAGGCCTTCGCCGCGATCGATGCCGACCCCAACCAACTCCTGGTCGTTGCCGAACGCAATGACGAGGTCATCGGCACGCTGCAGCTGACGTTCATCCCCGGGCTGTCCCGCCGCGGTTCGCTCCGCGCGCTCGTCGAAGCCGTCCGCGTCGCCGCTCCCGCCCGCGGCTCAGGCCTCGGTACGACGCTCATCCGCTGGGCGATCGAGGAATCCCGCAACCGTGGCGCCGTCCTGGTCCAGCTGACCTCCGACAAGACCCGCACCGACGCCCACCGCTTCTACACCAACCTGGGCTTCGAGAACTCCCACGAAGGCTTCAAGCTCAAGCTCACTTGATCTGAGCCGCCGGCGCACTCCAGGTATTGCACCCCGCCGGACCCTTCCCCTGGAACCCACGCTTCAGCCAAAGCCGAAAGTTGCCCGAGGCCCGGCTACTGCCCGTCCCGATGTGCCCGTAGTTGGATCGAACGACGCCACCCATGTGCACCGAGTTCTGATTGGCCCCCAGGAAGGCCGCCGCGAAGCAGTGCGCCTGCATCTCGTTCCGCTCCGTCACGAGCTCCTGGGCGGCCGCGCCGACAGCCTCGTCATAACGCTTGCCATAGGCATCGGGCATCCTGGTCAACCACTGCAGATGATGTCCGTACTCGTGCGCCATCAGGAACTGCACCGAAGCGCCGAATCCCTCCACCGCATAGCCCGGCCAATTGAAGTAGATCCCGTTCTCGGAACCGCAGTAGAAGGCACCGGTGTCCTTCTCCATTTCCCCACACTGCGAGGACGTCGGGCCCGTCGGAGCGGCGTACACGGCCTTCGGCGGCGAGAAGTCGAAACCCGCCCGCGTGACCACCGGCTCCCACGCCTTGTTCAAGCACGCAATGAAGGCCGTCGCGTACCGGACCATCGCCCGCTCCGACGTCTCCCGATCCGTAGGCAGCACACACTTCGTCACCGCCACCCGCCCAGCACCGTAGAACTCGTTACGCAGCAACCCATCCGCCGCCGGCGGCAACTTCACCTTGTACGACGAGGGCGTCCGAGCCACCGTAGTAACCACCGGCCGCGGCTCCACGGCAGGCTTCACCACAGGCGCCGTACACCCTCCACACACCAGAGCCCCCACAACCAGGAACACTGCCCTCGTCCGCATCATTCGACCTCGTGTGGTGGGGCTGTGAAGGTGTTGCAGACGCTCGGGGAGGCGTTGTAGAGGCCGGCGAGGGTCCAGTAGCTCTGGCTGGAGCCGGAACCGTGGTCACGGATGACGGGGGTGTAGAGCTCATCGCCTTGATGTTTGGCGACGTACTCCTGCTCCAGCCAGTTCGTGCCGAACAGGTTGAAGGACGCACGGTTCGCGCCGAGGAAGGCGCCGCCGAGGCAGTTGGCCTGGAGCTCGAGCCGGCGTTCGTCCTCGAGCTGGACGGCCTTCGTCCGCTTCTTCCGGTGACCGAGCTCGTAGGAGTCGAGGATGCCCGCGAGGTTCTGCAGGTGGTGGCCGTACTCGTGGGCGAACGTGTCCCGGAAGTACGCCTCGTCGCGGATCGGGAAGTCCCCGATGTACTCCGGCCAGTTGATACAGATCTTGTCGTCGATGTAGAACGCTCCGGCGCGCTTCGGTGGGTCTTCGCACGCCCGCGGCGTCGCGGCCGGCTTGCGCGAGTCGTAGACCTCGACCAGCGCGACCGGCCGGAACTTGAGCTTCGCCGCGATGACCACCGGCTTCCACGCCCGGTCCAGGCACTTGACCATCACCCGCGCGTACGACAGCAGCTCGGCCTTGGTGAGCGGTGACCTGTCCGGCAGCGCACACGGAACCGCTGGGACCCGGCCCTGCGAGTACAGCCGGTTCGCCACGATCACCTTCGGCCGGGTCGCCTCAACAGTGAACGTAGGTATCGGCGTCGGCGTGACGTACGGAACCGTCGGCCTCGGGGTGGGTGTCGGTGTGGGTGTCACTGTCGGCGTCGGTGTAGGCGCAGGCACCACCGCCGACACGTCGGTGTGCGTCGTCGCAACCCCCGCCACCGCGGCCACCGCGATCGCCAGTACGGCGACCCCGGCCGTCTTCAGCATCAACTGACCCGTTTCGGGGCGGCCTTGAAGGTATTGCAGGAAGCAGGAGCGGTCGAGGTGAAAGCCTGCGTCGTCCAGTAGGCATGCGACTTGTACGACCCGTGGTCGCGGATCTTCAGCGTGTTGTTCTCATCCCCCACATGGCGAACGATGAACTTCCAGATCCGCAGACGTTCTCCGGACAGCTTGAAGCTCGACCGGTTGGCACCGAGAAACGCAGCCCCCAGGCAGCTCGCCTGGAGTTCGAGCCGGCGTTCGTTCTCCAGCTGGACTGCCTTCGACTTCTTCCACCAGTTGGCGTCGTACGTCGTCAGGATCCCGGTCGACTGCTGCACGTGGTGGCCGTACTCGTGGGCGATCAGCTGCTGGAAATCGACCAGATTCCACACCGGTTCGTCAGGGTTGCTGAACTCCGGCCACTCGAAGCAGATCATGCCTTTTCGGTAGAAAGCATCCATGTTCTTCAGCGGCTTGTCGCATTCCGGTGACGCCGCCGGCTTCTTCAGGTCGTACGCCTGCACGGTCTTGATCGGATAGAAGGTCGCCTGCTGCCCGACGAGCGGAGCCCACGCCTTGTCCATGCACGCGACCATCACCCGCGCATACGCCAGCAACTCCGCCTTCGTCTGCGGCGGCTTCCCCGGCAACACACACCGAACCGCCGGCACCTTCCCTGCGACGTACAACTTGTTCGACCCAGCCAAACCTTCCAGCGACAGGTCGATCGTGCTGGACGGCGACGCGGTCGGCTTCCGCGGAGTCACCACCGGAGTCGGACTGATCGACGTACGGACAACCTGCACCGCCGCCACCGACGACTCACCCCGCGTCGTCGCAACCCCCGCCACCCCGGCAACCACCACGGCCAGTACGCCGAACCCGGCCGCCTTGAGCATCAACTGACTCGTTTGGCCGAGGCCGTGAACGTGTTGCAGGAGGAAGGGCTGGCAGACGTGAACGCCGGACCTTCCCAGAACCACTGGTTGGCGCGGGAGCCGTGGTCGCGCTCCTTCTTCGGGTTGTACTCGTCGCCGGTGTGCTTGGTCTGGTACTCCCAGATCGTGAGCCGGTTGCCGGTCAACGCGAAGGAGGCCTTGTTCGACCCGAGGAACGCCGCACCGAAGCAACTCGCCTGCAGCTCGGTCCGGCGGCTCCATTCGAGCTTCTTGACGGCGTCCTTCTCGAAGCCCTCCTCCGACCAGGCGGCGGTGAGCATCTCGGTCATCTGCTGGACGTGGTGACCGTACTCGTGGGCCATCGTGCTCATCATCCACAGTCGAGCCTCGAGCGGAGCCTGCTTGTAGCGCTTGAGGTCGTCCTCCCAGTCGATGGCGATCGTCTCGTCGGCCGGGCAGTAGTACGACACGTCCGAGTCACCGGTGCAGGACGACGCCGGGATCTTCTTGCTCTTCAGCACGACCTTGGGCGAGCGGAACGTGTACTTCGACTTCTTGATCAACGGCGCCCAGACGTCGTCGAGGCACGGCACCATCGCCTGGTAGTACTCGAGGATCGCCGACTGCGAGTTCGGCTTGATCGACGGCTCCTTGCAGTTCACCGACGCGAGCTTGCCGGCCTTGTAGATCTCGTTCTTCTGCAGGCGCACGAGATTCGGCACCGGCGCCTCGGTCACCGTGACTGTCGGGTCCGGGAGGGTCGGGACCGGGGCGGGGGTCCGGTGCACGGACGGCCGCGAGAGCGGGTTGTCAACGGAGCTGTCGTAGCTGCTGATCGCTTTGAAGCACGCAACACCAACCGACGCGGTGACAATCAGCGTCAACGCGGCGAGACCCGCGATCACAGCCCGCGAGTACTGCTTCGGCGGGGCCGGCGGCGGGCCGACCTGCGTGTACTGCGCTCCGGCGCGCGAGTACGGCCGGTTCCAGCCGACGCGACGAGCACCACCAGTACGGCGGGTGCCGATCAGCGGGTTCGTCGGCGCACCGGGGAGTGGCGCGGCCGGAGGGCCGCTGTAGACCGAGACGGCATCAGGGTCGGCCGGGAGCGGACGGGCCTTGCGGCGCAGCGCCGACTCACCTGGGTCCGACAGGGCGCGTGCCTTGCCCAGGCCGATCGGCTGTGACCGGTTGGGCTTGGCCTGCGGGAGGCTGTCCCCCTCGGTGAGCTCGTCAGCTTTAGGGAGAAAATGACCGGTCCCAGGCGGCGTGTTCGTGCCGCCGTCGGGCTGTTCGTCAGGCATTGCTCGTCCCCATCGCTCGTGACATGACTCAACCGACCTGGGCGGCTGGCGCTCCAAAAGTGTTGCAGGTGCCCGGATCGGTCTTGGCGTAGCCCTGGCCCATCCACGTGGCGTGGCTCTTGAGCGACCCGTGGTCGCGCGGCTCCTTCTTGTTGTTCTCGTCCCCGGTGTGGGTCACCAGGTAGGTCCACTGCTGCCCCAGCGGTCCCTGGATCGGGAAGCTCGCCTTGGCCGCGCCGACGAACACCGCGGCGAAGCAGTTGGCCTGCAGCGCCTGCCGCCGGTCCTGCTCCAGCTCACCGGCCTTGTTCTTGGCCACGTCGTGCACGTTGTCCGAGGACTCGAGGATCCCGGTCAGGCTCTGCACGTGGACGCCGTACACGAAGGCGATCGACTGGAGCATGTTGATCCGGGTCGCCGCCTTGTTCTTCGCGTAGTCGTCGACGAGGCCCTGCCACGGCATCGTGACGCTGCCGCCCTGCTCGTCCGCGCAGTACGACGCGACCTTCTCCTGGATCCCGCAGGCCGTCTCGTTGCCGTCGTCGAAGATGATCAGCCGCGGCGAGTTGAACTCGAACCCGGCCTTGGTGACGACCGGCTTCCAGGCGTTGTCGAGGCACTTGATCATCGCCTCGTAGTAGGAGAACACGTCCTCCCGCGAGTTCGGCCGGTACGACGGCTCCTTGCAGCTGACCGCGGCCAGCTTCCCCGTGGTGTAGATCGGGTTCTTGCCCAGTACGTCGGCGTCCGGGGTGACCTTCCGGGTCGGCTTCTCGGTGCCCTTCACCGACGGCGTGACCAGCGGATTAGCGAGCAGTCCGTCACTCTTCGTGAGCAGCATCGCACCGCCGTACACAACACCGCCGATGACCACCAGCACGCCGGCGACGACGGCCGCGATCAGTCCCTTGGACCGCTTCTTGTTCGGGTCGAACGGGATCGGGTCCGGGTGGTAGACAGCCCGGTACGCCGCGGCCGCGGCCGGGTCCTGGCCCGGAGTGGTCCCCAACCGCGAACCCGACAGCCCGGGACCGTCCAGCCGCGATCCACGCAGCTGCGGCGCGGCGTCGTCCTCAGCCTTGCGCAGCCGTGGCGTCGGCGCTGACAGCGGCGCGGATCCGCGCTCCGCGGCCTTGTCCTGGGCGCCACTGTCTCCCGCACCGCCCGGCAGGAAGTGTCCAACTTTGGGCCCTGATGTCGGGTCAGGATTGGGCCCCGGCTGATCAGCCATTTCTCTCTTCTCTCCCCAGTACCGCGTCCCCGATCCGCCCCCAGACCGGCGCATGATCCTAAACCTGAAACGCCTCCGAAGCCCACTCCGTTGCATCTTTTGACATTCACTAAAAGTTACTGCCGGTAAGTTCAGGCGTGAATCCCGGCCGCCCGTAGGCTGGGGGTCATGAGCGAGCGGAGCGAGTTCATCATCAAGTACAGCGTGATTTGTGCCTCATTCGCGCCCGGAGCGAAGCGAGGACGTGAATGAGCTGGGCTGTGTATGCGGTGCGAGGACCAGGAGGCGTACGGCGCCTCGAGGACATGCCGGACGGCTACGAGCCACCGACGGTGGGGATGGCGACCGACGTGATCGACGTGGTCCGCGAGGTGGTGCCGGACGTGGACGCGAGCAAGCCGTCCTGGCTGACCCTGCGCAGCGACGAGTACGACGTCGAGATGACGATCGGCAAGGGCGTCCAGGTCCGCGACATCACCTTCTACCTGAACGACGGTCCGCGCTCGATCCCGATCGTGATGGAGATCAGCCGCCGGCTCGGCGTCACGCCGTACGACACCGAATCCGGCGACTTCCTCACCGAGGAGTCCCGCCCGCCGGTCCCGCCGCCGCTCACCGACGACGAGATCCGCGCCAACAAACCCAAGTGGTGGAAGTTCGGCCGCAAGTAGCGGACCGCCCCCACTCACCAATTGCTTCGGGAACACACGATCCACGCTCAGGGCGCCTGACCAATGCAGGCCACCGCGAGGTTGGTGAGTGGCGCAGGTCCGCCCTCGGCGCCTAGGCCGGGCGGGTCGCGACCAGGCGGGCGATCTTGTTGATGCGGTGTTCGGGGTTGCCGAGTGCGTCGCGCCAGTAGTTGCCGGCGGCATTGTCCTCGGGGGTCGCGCAGGTGGAGATCGTGAGCATCGCCTGCGTTGCCTCCACTCCGGGACGACCCGGTACGGCGGCGTTCTGGGCGGCCTTCTCGGCGGGCTTGCGGAACGAGATAGTCATCGTCTGCGAGACCACGTAGTCGTAGACGGTCCCACCCGCGGTGAACAGGATGTGCGTGCCGTTCACCAGCTCCGGCACCCGTTCCAGCGGCCGACCGTGCGACACCCGATGCCCGGTGATGATGAAGTTCCCGATCTCCCCGACTCCGACCCCACCCGCCGGACCACGCGGGCTGGCAGCGACACCACGGTTCTGAATCGTCGTACCAGGCCGGTCATCCGCTGTACCCATATACGTGACCACCTGGAGCCCACGCACCCCGATCGCCGGAATGCTCATCGTCACCGGCCCCGAAACAGGCGGCCGCCGGGTCGGCGTCGGAGTTGGTGTCGGCGTAGGTGAGGGCGTCACAGAGGGAGTCGCAGACGTAGAGGGAGCAGGCGCCGGAGCCGGTACGTCGGCCCGCGGCGCGCTGCCGCTCACGTCGGAGCACCCGGCCAACACCACGAGCACCATCACCACAACCCCAGCGAGCCTCACCCGACGAAAGTAGGCCGACCGACCGAAAACCCTCCGAAAGCTCAGTCCAGCAGCTCATCGCGACTGTAGAGGGCTCCTGTCGGGCAGGGTTACGTACTGCAGGCCCGGACGTACCAGATCGGTGTCCAGTCGTAGTCCACTGAGATGTCGTACGCCATGGAGCCCGCGTAGTAGCCAGTCTTGGTGTAGAAATCAGCGATCGTGCCGGCCGTCTGATTGTTGATGAAGGATCCGCGCCCGGTCCAACCCGGAAGGCTGTAACGAGAGTTGCACGCATACAAGTCGACCTTCGTGCCGGTGTAGCTGGGGCCTCGGTAAAGGCAAAGGTGGCCGTAAGCGCAGTATGCGTTCGGGGCGAATTCGTTGTCCGAAAAATTGCGCGGGTGTTGCTCGCCGGGGAGCGCGATCGTCATGGTGGCGCCGTCGAACTGGATCTGATTCGGTGCCGTCTGCGTGCCTCCGGTGCGAGCGATGGTCCGGTCGACCTCGGCCTGCAGCCACCTGGCCTGGCCGTCGCTGAGGCCGGCGGCTATCGCCTGCGCTGTGAACGGTGCTGACGGCGGTGGGGCCGGGGCCGCCACGGCTGATCCGGCAGTCGAAACGCTCAGCACCGCGATCAGAAATGAAATGATGCCAACGACTCGGGACGATCTCATGATGCCTCCCTTGTTCTAGTGAGCGGACGGGATGGCGTACGTCCGTTGCACGGTAGACCGAGAGTGGTGACATGATTTCGCGCTGTCATGATGCTGCCAGAGTCGGTCCGGCTGCCGGCTCAGTCCAGCAGGTCGAACACAGCCGGCCCGAGCCGCAGCCGGCCGGACGTCAACGGCGTGGTCCGTACGCCGCCGTGCCCGCGCGACGCCTTCATCGCGCCGTCCCCGATCACCGCGTTCATCCACGCACACGGATTCGCCGGCCGATAAGCCTGGAACTCCACCGCCCCGAACCCCGAATCGAGCGAGAACCGCTGCCCAGCAACGCCTCGTCCCGCCGCGAGTGTGTCGACCGGATAGCCGCGCAGGACGATGTTGCGGCGAAGCACCGTTGGATCCGGCCGCGGGTCGAAGACCTCCAGCGACGCCTCATCCAGCACAGTGATCGCGGCGTTACGGTGCGCTGTCTGCCCGAAGTAGCGGTCCCCGACGATGCCGAGCCCAGCCCGAATCTCCACCTCCGCCTGCCCCACCGGCGACGGATCCGGCCGCGGCCCGTCCTGCGGCCGCCCCTCGAACGCATGCACAGGCGACACCACGAGCGCGACGATCTCCACCGGCGTACTCATCCCCAGGTCAGTGGGTCCAGCAGCCGGTAGAAGTCGAGCCGCCGCCGATCCGGCTCGGTCAGCCCGTACGACGTCAGGAACGGAGTCGGGTCGACCGACCACACGTCGTACAGCTGGATCGTGGTCAGCGCCAGGTCGGCGTACCGATCGGCGATCCCCAACCGGCCCACGTCGATGAACCCGGTGACGCGCAACGTCAGCGGGTCGAAGAAGACGTTCGGCAGGCACGCATCCCCATGACAGACAGCCAGTTCGGTCACCGACTCCACATAGGTGCTCTCAGCAACGACCTGCGCCAGCAACGATTCCGGTGCAACCGCACGCCACTCGTCGGTCAGGAAGTCCGCGTTCACCGCACCCCGCCGTACGACGTCCTGCGCGGAAGCGACCACCGACGCGAGCGGGCGCTCGAACGGGCAGTCGGGCAACGCGTGTAGCTCCCGCAGCGTCCGCCCGAGGGTCTCCATCGCACCGAGCCAGCCCCACGACGGCAGGTCGATCCCGGCCACCCCAGGCACCGCGCTCGTCAGCAGACACGCGCCGTCCTCCGACACCAGCCAGTCGACCACCGTCGCGCTCGGCATCCCGGTCCCGGCCAGCCACGCGATCCGATCGCGCTCAGCCTCGAGCTCAGGCACCCCAGAGGGCGCGCAGCACTTGGCGAACACCGAACCCCGCCGATACACCGACGTGTCGGACTCACCGCCCGTGACCGGCTCCCAACCATCCCCCGCAGGCTTCATGAGCGTGACGACTCCCGCACGATCAGCTGCCACGGGAAGTCGAACACCTCCCCCGGCGTCCCCTCTCGATCGGTCAGCCGACCGACCATGATCCGCGCCAGCGCCTCGTTGAACCCAACCGGTCCAACGGTCGACAGCGACGGATCCAGATGCTCCCCCTCGGGCGTGTTCCCGACCCCGACCACAGCGAGATCCCGCGGTACGTCGATCCGCAACCGATGCGCGGCCCGTACGACGGCGATCGCGGCGAAGTCCGTCGTACAGTAGACGGCCGACGGGCGATCCGGCTTGCTGAGCAAGGTCATCGCGGCCCGGTAGGCACCTTCGGGGTGCCGCTCGAACACCTCGACATCGTCATCCAGAACCGGTTTCCCGGCCGCCTTCAGCGTGTTCAGGTACGCGTCGAACCGCGGAAACCCGGTGGTCCGTGAGGTCAGCGCCCCAACTCGTTCATGCCCCGCCAGCAGATGCTCGACCGCGAGATGACACCGCGGCTCGGCGCCCGACCGGATCACGTCGAACCCGCGCGGCTCCAGCGTCTCGCTGAACGCGACGATCTGCACGCCCTGCGCCGCGAAGGCCTCGAGCTCGGCGATCTCCTCGGGCTCCGAGCTCACGCCGTCGATGAAGATCACGTCGGGTGTCCGGTTCGACAGGACCGCCCGCCAGTCGCCGTCCGCCACGATCAGCGCGGTCTTGTGCAACGGGCGGACCGCTGCACTGACCGTCTCGGCCACTGCCTGTGACCATGGGTCCGCCAGCACGTTCAGCGACAGCAGGACCAGGTCGGACTTCCCGGTCCGGATCGCTCGGGCCGCGTCGTTCCGGCGGTACCCGAGCCGGCTGGCCACCTCCCGCACCCGGTCCGCGGTGGAGTCCTTGATGGTGTGAGTGCGATGTCGCCCGGACAGCACGTAGGAGACGGTCGCGACCGAGACCCCTGCCTCCTTCGCGACCATCCGCAGTGTTGGCCGGTCGGCCGCCGGAGTCGACATACCGATGATTCTCGCAGACTCAACCGATACCTTCCCCGCCCCGCCACCCCGATCTCTAGCCTTTTACGGCACCCGTTATAACGCCCTTGGTGAAATGCCGCTGCAAGAACGGGTAGACCATCGCGATCGGCACCAGCGCGACCACCACGACCGCCATCTGCAGCGACTGCGGTTGCGGCAGCGGTTCCACGCCGAGCTGGTCCGCCGACAGCGACTTCCCCTGCAGCACGTAGGTCCGCAGAATCACCTGGACCGGCCACTTCGAGGTGTCGTTCAGGTAGAGCAGCGCATTGAAGAAGGCATTCCAGAAGCCGACCGCGTAGAACAGCCCGACCACCGCGATCACCGCCTTCGACAGCGGCATCACGATCTTCCGCAGGATCATGAAGTCACTCGCGCCGTCGATCCGCGCGCTCTCCAGCAGCTCGCCCGGCACGTTCATGAAGAAGGTGCGCAGGACAACGAAGTTGAACGCGCCCAACGCTCCCGGCAGGATCAGCGACCACAGGCTGTCCAGCAGCCCGAGCTGCTTCACCACCAGGAACATCGGGATGATCCCCGGCGCGAACAACAACGTGAACAGCACCATCAGCAACACCGGCCGCCCGAACAGCACCGGCCGCGAGGTCGCGTAGGCCAGCGCAATCGTCACCGCGAGCGCGATCGCCGTACCGACCAGGGTGACGAAGACGCTGACCAGGATCGCGCGGCCCATCAGCCCGCCACTGAACAACGTCTCGTACGCCTTCACCGTCGGATGCGACGGCCACAACACGTACCCGCCGGCCTTGATGATGTCCTGATCACTCGCCAGCGATGTCGAGACGACGACCAGGATCGGTACGACGATCGCCAGCGCGAACCCGCCCAGGACGACCGCCTTGATCGCCTGGTAGGCGGGTGACGGATTCTCCTTCCAGATGGGCCTCATGAGCCACCCCTCCGCTGGAAGATTCCGGGCTCACCGAGCCGATGGGCGAGCGAGTTCGCGCCCCACAGCAGCAACGCGCCGACCACGCCCTTGGCCAGCCCAGCCGCGGCTCCGCTACTCCAGTCGCCGCCGACCACGCCCGCGTAGTACGTGAAGGTGTCCAGTACTTCGGCCGCGCCGGGACCGACCGAGTCGCGCTGGAGGATGAATTGCTCGAACCCGACGCTCAGGATGTCGCCGATCCGCAGGATCAGCAGCAGCACGATGACGGTTCGCAGCGACGGCAAGGTGATGTGCCACAGCCGCCGCCAGCGCCCGGCGCCGTCCGCGGCCGCCGCCTCGTAGAGCGCGACGTCGACCGTGGTGAGCGCGGCCAGGAAGATGATCATCGCCCAGCCCGCGTCCTTCCAGACCAGCTGCGCGACCACGAGCAGCGGGAAGGTGTCGGGGTTCGTCATGAACGGGATCGGGTCCAGCCCGGCCTGCCGGAGCAGGTTGTTCACGAACCCCGCGCCACCCAACGACTGCTGGAACAGTGTCACCACCAGCACCCACGACAAGAAGTGCGGCAAGTAAGCGATCGTCTGGAACCAACGCCGTACCCGGTTGCTGACCAGCGAGTCCACGATCAGCGCCAGCCCGATCGGGATCGGGAAGAACAGCAGCAGCTGCACACCGGCCAGGATCAACGTGTTCCGCAGCGCGTCCCAGAAGTCCGGGTTGGCGTACAGATTGAAGAAGTTCTGTACGCCGTTCCACTTGCTGTGCATGATGCCCAGATACGGCTGGAAGTCCTGGAAGGCAACGACATTGCCGAGCACCGGGAGGTAGAAGAACACCAGCAGGAAGACGACGCCCGGGACCATCAGCAGCACCATCTGCCAGTCCCGGCGCCAGCGTTCGGCGAACCTCACGAGACCGGCACGCTCGCCGGCAGAACGGCGGCGAACTCGCCCCGCATCTTGTCACCGCCACCGGACTTCCAGCGCTTCAGCGCCTCGTCGTACGCGTCGATCTTCTGCCGGCCGGTGACGATGTCCACGATCGTGTCGCGGAACGCGGCGGTCAGCTTCGGGCCGACCTTGCTGCTGGTGTCGGAGTACGTGCCCGCGGTCGGGTTCCGCATCGCGAACTGCAGCAGCTTCTGCTCGGTCGCGTAGATCTTCTTGGTGTCGTCCGGGAAGGCCGGGTTGAAGATCACGCTCTCCGGCGAGGTCATGATCGTCAGCGCGCTGACCAGACCGGGCCCCTGCTGGGTGCCGGCCTTGGTCAGCACCGGGTTCCCCTGCCCGTCCAGCTGGTACTGCTGCCCCTGGACGCCGAAGTTCTTCTGCAGGTACTCCTTGGTCCCGAACGGCGCCGACAGGTAGTCCATCAGCGCGAGCAGCTCGCGGATCCGGCCCTCGTCGGTCTTCTTGAACGGCGTGAACCCGACCGTGCCGTAACCCATGTCGTAGACCGGTTTCGCCTTGCCGTCATGGCCGAACGGGATCAGCGTGTCGATGAACAGCGACGGGTCGAGCGCCCGGAAGTCGGCGGTCGCCCGCGGTCCGACCGTGACCTGCGCGGCGATCTGACCGTTCACGGTCTTCGGGGTCGCGTCCGCCAGGTTGAGGTCCGGGTAGAAGACCTTCGCCGCCCAGAGCTTGGCGGCGTACTCGACAGCGGCTCGGTAGTTGTCGGTCTCGTAGAGGTGCGTCAGCGAGCGATCGGCGTTGACCCGCCAGCCGTTCGGAGCGCCGAACCACTCGCCGAACATGTGCAGCATGTTGATGATCGACGGTTCGAGCGCGTAGTTCGTGCCGTTGCTGAGCTCCTTGCACTTGGCAAAGAACTCGTCGGCGCTGGTGCTCTGCAGACCGCCGACCTTCTCCCAGGTGCGCGGATTGCCCATCATCACCTGGCCGAACGGCGTCGACGGGATCGGTGCGCCCCAGATCTTCCCGTTTACCACCGCGGTCCGCCAGGACGCCGGCTTCAGCGCGGCCAGGTTCGGATACTCCAGCACCGCATCGCCCGACAGGTACGTCGTGAGGTCCTGGAACTTCGCCTCGAGCATCGGACCGATGTTCGGGATGCCCTGGTTCGGCGGCAGCCACATCAGATCCGGCAGCGAGTCGCTGGCCAGCAGCGTCGCGAACTTCTCCGGGTAGCCCGGGTCGGTGCCGATGGTGAGCTTGAGTTCGGCGCCGAGCGCCTGGTTCAGCGACTGCCACATCGCGTTGCTGCCCATCGGCGGCGGAGGCGTCGCGAACGTCTCGGTCAGCGCGGTGACCGCGTTCTTCAGCGGCGGCGCCTTCACACTCGCGGCCGCGTTCGCCGGGAACCGCAGGAACCCGGGCTCGAGCCCCGACTCGGCCCCGGGCAGATCGGGCTGCAGCCCCGCGAAGGGCTTGTACGTCGGCAGTTTCAGCTCGCCGGAGGCCTTCGCCCCGCCACCCGCCGTACCGCCATCACCACAGCCGGCGAGCGTGGACCCTGCCACAACCGCCGCACCGGAGACCTGCAGAAATCGTCGCCGACTGATCATTGCTGCTCCAAGCCACAGTAGAGTGCTCAGTAACGAGCACTTAAACGTTAACCCGGACCGTAAACGACGACGCCCCGGGCTGGCAAGGGACAAAGCGCAGTGCCTGATAAACAGAGCGGCGGCCGCGGGGAAGATCCCCACGACCGCCGGTCAGGTAGTGCTCAGATCAGCAGCGCACCATCAGGCCGAGCAGCGCACTGCAGGTCCGGCTGGCCTTGTCGTTGGCCGCGGCCGGATCGTTCGGCGAACTGGCGGTCCGCTGCGCGGTAGCGACGAACGACCCCGTGGCCAGCAGGCCGACGGACGCCGTGAACGTCTTCGTCGTGGTGGCCCCACTGGCCAGCGAAGCGACTGCACAGTTCAGGTTGCGGGTGGTTCCGACCCGCGTGCACCCGTTCGTTCCGACGTACGTCAGACCCGACGGGTACGCCGCGGCGACGTTGATCCCGGTCGCGTCGGCCGGGCCGTTGTTCTTCACCGAGACGGTGTAGGTGATGCGGGATCCCGACACCGAGCCGGTCAGCCCCACCGCGACGTCGGCCGCTTGGGCCGGCGCACTCCCGATCACCATGTCCGGACCGGACGTGATGTCGAACGAGTAGTTGTCCCCGACCAGCTGGGTCCGCAGGATCCACGGGCCGACGACCGGGTTGTCGATCACCTTCAGTGTGTAGGTGACCTCGCGCGACGCACCGGCCGGAAGGTCACCGAACGACGCCCGGACGTGGCCGTCGTACTCGTAGCAGTTGCCGGTGCAGGACACCAGCGTGACCCGGTCGAGGAGGATGGAATCCTTGGAGTACAGGGCTCCCTTCGCCCCCTCGAGCGTGAAGTCGGCCTTGTTGAACAGCGTCTGATGGACTGTGAACACAGTCCCCGGCTGCAGCTGGGTCTGGCTGGCCGTGACCGTACTGGTCGGCGGATCCTCAGCCATCGCTGTCGCCGGAGCGATCAGAGTTGCGCCGGCGACGATCGTCACCAGCGCAGCACGAAACAGATTCGTGGCGCGCACGGTATTCCCCCCACTATTCGACTGAACTTCCCCCATCGCCGGTGAACGACGATGGAGAAGAGTATGGTGCCCCCGGCTACTACGCACAACTACTCGAAACCAGCGTTTGTTACGGCATGCATGCTGGTTCGCGTAGATGGCTCAGGAGTGCCGCCAGTCGCCGTTGCGCCCTGTGTGTCCGGCTCTTCACCGTGCCGAGCGGCAGGTCCAGCCGGGCCGCGATCTCGGTCTGCGTGCACCCTTCGAAGTACGCCAGTTGCAGTACGTGACGCTCGTCCGCGGGCAGCTCCTCCAACGCCTGCCGCACCTGCCACACCTGCCAGGCCGTGTCGAACGACGGGCCCTCGGTGACCAGCACCGTCTCCCCGACCCACGTGTTGGCGTCCAACGACACCTGCCCCGCCGTACGACGGGCGCGTCGGTACACGTCGATCGCCGCGCGTCGGGTGATCGCGTACAACCAAGGCTGCAGCTCACGCGACGGATCGAACCGGCTCGCGCCCTGCCAGGCCTGCAGAAACGCCCGCTGTACGGCGTCCGCCGCCAGCTCGCGATCACCGAGCAGACTGAGCGCGGTCGCGAACATCGGCCCGGAGTACCGGCGGTACAGCTCGGTCAGCACGCTCTCGTCGCCGGACTGGAACCGCTCCCCCACATTCACAAGGTCCTCCTGAGTCGGGTTCTTTGGCTCAGTTCGTTTCTACTGACCGAACCTGTCCCGACTCATCGGTACCGATTGCCCATCTTTAGGGCTCAGTACCTACTTCCGCCTCGATCGCTGCCTCGAGGTCAGGGGGCACTTCCGCCCAGACTGCCGCCTGGGCGAGCACGTCCGCGACCCACGGCTCCAGCTCGGGCTCAGACACGCGTTCTCCTTGATCTCATCCACCCACTCGTCGGCCAGTACGCCGCCGACGCGGGCCGTGGTTCAGCGGTTCAGCGGTTGGTGACCTCGAAGGCGACGACCGCCGCGGCGACCGCGACATTCAGCGACTCGACGCCGGCGTGCAACGGGATCTGCAGATCCGAGTCGGTGCTGACCGTGATGCCGTTGGTCTCGCCACCGAGGACGTAGACCGCGCGCGGTGCGAGCTCGGTCCGGAACAACGAATCCCGCGTCCGGGCCGACAGTCCGTAGACGTGATAGCCCGCCGTACGGAGGGTGTCGACCGCCGTCTTCGCGGTCGACGTGTTCACGATCGGGGCCTGGAACGCGATCCCGGCCGAGGCCTTGATCACGAGCGGCCCGACATGCGGCGTACCGGCCCGCGGCAGGATCACCCCGTCGAAGCCGGCACCGGTCGCGGTCCGCAGGATCATGCCGACGTTGCCCGGATTCGTGACGCCGTCGAGCAGGAAGACGTTCGTCGGCCGCTTACCGCGCTCGCGGACGAACTCATCGAGCGGTGTCATCCGGGGCGCGTTCACATCCGCGACCACGCCCTGATCGTGCTTCCCGTTCCCGGCCAGCCACTTCACCCGGCTCGCGGTCGCCCGCTCCACCGGCGTACCCGACTGATCGGCTGCCCGCAGGATCTCCTGCAGGGATCCACCGGTGGCGTTGTCCGCCACCACCACCTTCGCCACCGACAACGTCGGATCGGCCAAGGCCTCGAGCACCGGCTTCCGCCCGTAGATCGTGATCCACTTGTCCCGCGGCGACTTCTTCGACTCCACCCGCCTAACTTACTGGAGTGGGTTCGTGGCCTTGCCATCCAGCCAGAGAGTGTCCGACGGATCGCTGTGCGTCCCCTTGCTCCCGACGTGCTTGGCGGAGATGCCCGGCCCGTTCTTGATCACGTGCACCAGCGCCATCGCGTGCCCGCGGCCGAGGTCGTAATCCGCCTTCAGCCAGTCGCAGATCACACCGGCCTTCACGTCCTTGGCGTCGTACCCCTTGCCCTTCGCCTGCTCGACCAGGACCCGCGGGGTCAGCCCGGTCTTCTCCTCGATCTTGTCCAAGTACGCCTGGAACGACATGTCGCGCCTGCCTTCGTATCGGGGTTGCTTCTGCCTGTGCGTCGACCGGGCCGTGGGAGATTCGACATCCGATCCGCAGAATTCCGGCGTACAGTTCCGGAAACTTTTGTGGGAGGAGCTGGACATGAGTCGCTGGTCAGCCATCGTCGGCTATTCACTGGTCGGCGCCGCGACCCAACTCGTCTGGCTCAACTTCGCCGGCGTCACCACCGTCGCCGCCACCCACTACGCCGTCTCCGAGACCGCCATCGGCTGGCTCGCCCAGGTCTTCCCCCTCCTGTACGTCGTCCTGTCCATCCCCTGCGGTCTGCTCCTCGACCGCTGGTTCCGCCCGGCGCTCCTGGCCGGCGCCGTCCTGACCGCCATCGGTGCCCTGGTTCGCCTCGGCGGCGACCACTTCGGCTGGCTCCTCGCCGGCCAACTCATCGCCTCGGTGGCCCAGCCCCTGGTCCTCAACGCCGTCACCGGCATCACCGGCCGCTACCTCTCCGAGAAGGACCGCCCCACCGGCATCGCCCTCGGAACCGCCAGCATCTTCGCCGGCATGGTCCTGGCCTTCCTGCTCTCGGCCGTCTTCTCCACCGCCAACTCCCTGCACACCATGCTGCTCGTCACCGCCGCCTTCTGCGTCCTCGCGACAGCGTTCCTGGCCGCCGCCCTCCGCACCCCGGGCCCCCATGCACTGGCGGCGCCCGCCGTACCGCAAGCAATCTTCGCCGCCCTCCGCACAGCCTGGGCCGACCCCTTGATCCGACGCCTCTGCGTCCTCGCGGTCTTCCCCTTCGGCGTCTTCGTTGCCCTAAGCACCTTCGCCCAACCGCTACTGGAACCCGCCGGCGTAACCAGCACCACAGCCAGCGTCATCCTTCTGCTCAACGTCATAGCCGGAGTGATCGGCAGCGCCCTCATCCCCATCTGGGCCGCCCGCCACCACGCCGAATCCCCCTACCTGGTTACCGCGCTGTCCGTGACCGCCCTCTGCTGCGCCCTCCTGGCTTTCCTCCCCAACACCCCAGTAGCCCTGATCACCATCACGCTGATCGGCCTACTCCTCCTCCCCGCCCTCCCCATCGTCCTAGAACTAGTAGAACGCCGTTCCGGCGACTCCGAAGGCACCGCCGCCGGCCTGATCTGGCTCTCCGGCAACGCCGGCGGCCTCCTGGCCGCCACCGCCGTAGGCCTCCTCGTCAACCACCCCCGCTACGCCTTCCTCCTCCTGGCCGCCCTCCCGTTGATCGCCCTCCCCGGCGCCCACACCCTCCGCCACCGCCTCACCCCCACCACCCGCTAAACTGTCCCCGCACCAACCCGCCGACGTGGCGCAACTGGCAGCGCACCGCTCTTGTAAAGCGGTGGTTAGGGGTTCGAGTCCCCTCGTCGGCTCCAAAAAGACCATCCCCGCGTGCTACGCAGTCGCTCCTTCGTCGCGCCCACTATGCGCGCACCCGCCCGCCCCTTAGCTCTCCCCACGGGACTACGCCCGGACCTGCGGGCTATCGCCCGCGCGCGACTCCTCGTGGCCGGAGTCGCCTTGCCCACAACCGTAATCACGCCGACCGCGTCCCTCCGTCGGCTGCCCGCCGCATCGATACCGCGCGATCGACCTCAGCCTTGCTCTTTCGGGTAGAGCAGCGGCTGCATCTCAGCCAGCATCGCACCCAACTCGGCTGCTCCCTGGCGAACTCGGGCGCTGCCGTCGCGGGAGAGAGCCTCACAGATCTCCACCGCTTGGTCCCGCTCTCTGGCGAACACCATGAATACAGTGCTGGCAGCCTCGTAGATATACGAACCGTGTTGAAAGTCCCCCGTCGCCAATGCCTCAGCCACAATCGCGACGCCCGCGTTGTCATGCCGCCGGAGCAACGCCTCCGCGGTCACGAGGGTGACAAACGTGTTACCGACATCGAGCACCAGTCGAAGCAGCGGATCCCGCGATTCCGGCGCCTGCGCGAAACTTGCCAGGGCGCGTCCGGCGTCTGCCCGATCCCGGTAGTCCGCACTGGCCGCAAGCTCAACCAGCGCAGCGACAACCGCGCGCCTCCGGGCCTGATTCACCTCAGCATCGTTCCACACCCGCGCAGTAGAATTTCGGCCTTCGGCTAGCTCCGGCAGGGGCACGAGACTTCAGGTCGGCCCTTGAGCCAGACGGTCTTTGTCGTCCATCCGCGCCAAGCCGGTCACAGGTGCCGGGCTCAACCTTCGTCACCCGAGCCGCTCCGCCTGGACCAACGGGCCCACCCTTCTCCGAACCATCGGGAAAGTACGTAATTTGCAGACTTCTGCTGATATGGTGGTAGGCATGTCGAAGTACACGATGACTGAGGCCAATCGCCGACCGTCCCGGCTGATCAATGAGGCGCGGTACGGCCACGAGCCAGTGCTGATCACCGACCACGGAGAGACTGCCGCTGCGCTCATCTCGCCGGCTGCGCTGGCACGGTTCCAGATGCTCGAAGAGGCTGCCGACCAAGCGATGATCGACGAGATCAAGGCCAGCGGCCCGAAGTGGATTCCTGCCACCGAAGGCTTCGCCATGATGGCGGAAATCCTGGCTGAGGCTGAAGCGACCCAGGAGCGGTGACCGAACCACCTCTCGTCTTTGAGCTCGGGTTCATCGAGGGATATCGCGCGCCGGCCGCAGACGATCCTGAGGGCGCCCGGAGAGTACTGGCCGCCGTCAAGGGCCTCGTGAAGGACCCGTCGCCAGCCGCCAGCAGGCACTGGGGCGACAGCCTGATCTACCGTCTTCACGTTGGCGACTACCGCGTGATGTACGAAGTGGACGACGTCGTCCGCGTCTGGTCGATCGGCCGGCTCCCCACGAGGTGATCTCAAGCTTCGCCAACACCTTCACACGCGCCGCTCCACGGTGCGTCGGCAGCCAGCACCACGCCAGACCCGGGATCCTTCCGGATCAGCGTTCAGCCGGGCGGCGGTGTCATATTCCGGCGGCGACGTACGCCGTGCAGGTGGCGGGCTTGCCCGTGGTGATCAGGTTCGGGTCGATGACGACCTGCCCGGACGGTGGCACCAGGTCAGGGTAGTCCGTGCCACCACCATTCACCTTGCCGTCCGTGCCCTTGCAGATGACGCCGATGCGCGGAGATTGCAGCAGCTGGTCCATGGGGTTCTTGATCGTGAACTTCGCAGGTTGGGTACCGACCGCCTGGAGCTGGTTCGCGACATTGAACGACTCGACCTGAGAGGCGCTCTTGAGGATCGCGCCGCTCTCGTCCAGCAGATTGAAGTTGACCGTGACCGTCTGACCGCCATGGTCGGACATGTTCTTAACCAGCGCGGTCACCCAGACATACTCGCCGGACTGCCCGAATCCAGACTCGACAATCTGACCGAGGCCGGCCTTCTTCTCCGTCGTCGGAGTGCTGGCGCTCTGCGGTGCACTCGTGTCGACGGACTGCTTCTCCGACCCGCACGCGGTCAGAACGAGCGAGACGGCAAGCGCCGCCGCGAGCGGGAGCAGACCCGCGTGCCTACGGCGTGCCCGAATGCGCTCGATCACTGTGGGACCAGTCTCTCCGGCGAAAGTTGCTGCTCGAGTGCCGCGCAGATCTCGCGGGGGTGACAAAGCGTAGTCGCCGACCGGTTCACCGTGAGGCACAGTCGGCCACAGCTCACGCCACGAAGAGCAGGAGCAGTAACTAGGGGTCAGCCAAGGGCTGTGTTCAGTTCAGGAACGTCCAGTCCAGGGAGACGTAGAGAGAGCTTGCGACGACGACGATCACGAGGAAGGAGAGTTGGGCGATTCCCGACCGTCGGTCACGAGCCCGTACCTTCGCCTGTTCGGCCTTCGGCAGACGGCGGAACTGCTTGCCTTTCATCTGATGGATGTCGAACATCAGCGACGGATCGCCGAGCGTCACGGCCAGAATCAAGACCGACAACAGCGCCGCACCGTAAAAGACGCTGTCCAGACTCGTCCCAGCTACCAGAGCCCGAACGAAGAAAGTGACGGTCGCCAGCAGTACGGCGCCGAGCACCGCTGCACCGTCTACCCGGTTGCCGCGCGACTTCACCACGGCCAGGCAGACATACACCGCCCAGGTCACCGCGAAGGCGATGAAAGGGAGCACCAGCACCTCCGGAAGTGGCAAGTATTACTACGAGTACGAGTCATCGCTTTCGAGATACGCCAGGACCTCGTTCAGCCTGGCGTCGTCCGGAACGCGGGCGAGCCTCGGTTTGGCGTCCTCCAGGATCCAGCGCTTCACGTCCGTCGTGACATCGATCGTGCTGGACCACCCCAAGGTCAGATTGGTACCGATCAACTCAGGCGCCCACCACTGACACAGTTCGAGCGCGTGCAGGTCCGCAGGTCCTGGTGGCTGCGCATTCCACACCTCGAACCAATGTGTCAGCGGTACGGGTGCCGTCGCCAGGAAGCTCAGTACTTCGTGCGCTTGCGGGCGACGCGGATGCGTACCGAGCGTCTCGGCCCACCAAGCCCGGCACACGTCCAGCATCGCGTCACGCTCGACATCGGGCCAGGTCTCCCAACAGCCTGCCTCGGCGATCCGAGCGGCGATCAACTCCTCGTCAACGTGCAACTCGTCGTAGACGAGCAGCGCCATGATCCGAGGCGTGAGCTTCCGATACAGACCGGTGAAGTCACCCCAATGGTCGGGAACCTCGGCGGCAACCGGAGCAATCAAGTCCGCGGGAATCCGGCCGAGCGGTCCCGACAACGCCACCGCGTCCGCCTCGGCGTAGCAATGCCCGCAGTAGTCATCTCTGACATCCACCGCCACCCCCGCCAACACGTCCCCTAGCCGTGCCAATGCTCTGTCCAGCCCGCTCACGTACTCCCCGCCCTCTCCGACAACGCCACCCCCCGCGATCATCGCCCCCAGGTCCCCATCCCGCCACCGATATCCGCGACAACCTGCCGCATCACCTATCCATGCGGCGAGAGGCTCCGAATGCCTCAGGGTGAAACACCCCGTGAGGAGATGGTCGGCAGCATGAAGAACTGGAAGCCGGTCTATCGGTGGCTGGCAGCAAGTACGGCGTTCGCCGCGCTCGTCGCGGTCGGGGTAGTCGTCTTCGGCCCCGGCAGCGAGGACCCGGCGACCGATGCTTCGGGCGGTGTCTCGAAGTCCTCGCCGACAGCGAGCTCTGCTCCGGCTGCCCCCGAACCGGACGCGTTGGTGGATCGGATGCTGGACCAGCTCCGCAACGGCGAGGCTGTGGAGCCTCAGTTCGCGGCGGGCGAAGGCAATCCGGCCGCCGGTGTACCGATCGAGGCGATCAAGGCCAAGCCGGGCGAGCAGTTACGGCTCGGCCGCCTGATGATCCCTCGGCTCAAGCTGGACGACGAGCTGAACAACGGCGTCGACGAAGCAGCCCTCGTGCACGGTGTGGGTCACTGGCCCGGTACGCCGTTGCCGGGCAGCGCGGGCAACTCCGTGATCAGCGGGCATCGCAGTACCAACGAGAAGCCGTTCCTCTACCTGGACCGGCTTCGCCCCGGTGACCCGATCACGGTCGTGGCCGGGACCAGAAGCACGACCTACAAGGTCTTCAAGACCACCATCGTGCCGCAGGACGACTACGTGAAATTCGTCCTGAAGCAACCCGACAAGACCGGCGACAAGGTACTCACCTTGTTCGCCTGCAACCCCATCACCGCCCACTACCAGCGCATCGTCGTCCAGGCGCGCGCGGGATAGTGAGCACTGAGGAGAGTCATGGGTATCAAGGCAATTTTCGGGGGCCGTCCGGTCCTCGAGTTCGCCGACGAGCACAGCCGTCGCAACTTCTTGCGCAACGCCGCTCTGATCGGCGTCGGAGCAACCTACGTCGCAACGAACCTGGGTGATCCGATCGCCTTCGGCAACGCCGATCGCACCGCTACCAGTTCGGCGGCCAAGAGTGACCTCGACATCCTGAACTACGCGCTGACCCTGGAATACCTGGAGTCCGCGTTCTACACCGCAGGTCTGAAAGCCAAGCTGCTCAAGGGCCGCGAGCTCGAACTCGTCGACCCGATCCAGCAACACGAAGCGAACCACGTCACCGCGGTCCGCACCACGATCAAGGACCTCGGCGGTACGCCGGTCGCCGCGCCGAAGGTGAAATTCCCCGACGGCACCTTCGCCAGCCGGGCCTCGTTCCTGAAAACCGCAGGCGTCTTCGAAGAGCTCGGCGTGAAGGCCTACCACGGCCAGGTCCCGCTGGTGAAGGACGTCGCCATCCTCGCCGCGGCCGCGTCGATCGCCGGCGTCGAGTCCCGGCACGCCGCCATCATCGCCCAGATCACCGGCGGGAACCCGTTCCCGGCGCCGATCGAAGCCCACCTCGGGATGGCGCCGGTGCTCAAGGCCGCGATGCCGTTCCTCGCGAAGTAAGGAGCAGCAGAGATGACCGACACCATTCGTGACCTGATCCACGGCAACTCCTCACACGTCGAAGCCGGCGCCGCCATCGGCGCCCTCAACCACGGCTTCCACCTGGCCGCGGCCAAAGACTTCACCAGCGACATCGAGGTACTGAACTACGCACTGACGCTGGAATACCTCGAAGCCGAGTTCTATCGCCAAGGAAACAAAGCGAACCTGGTCACCGGCAAAGACAAGCAGTACCTGATGCAGATCGGCGCCGACGAGGCCTCACACGTCGCGACAATCACCGCCACCATCCAAAAACTCGGCGGTACACCGGTCGGCGCACCCGCCGTCGACTTCGGCGGCGCGTTCGACTCGCGCAAGAGCTACCTCACCACAGCGCATGTCTTCGAGAACAAAGGCGTCGGCGCCTACCTCGGCGCGGCCGGATTCGTAAAGGACAAGATGATCCTCCAAGCCGCCGCCGGCATCTTCGGCGTCGAAGCCCGCCACGCCGCCGTAGTCGGCAACCTGCTCGGCCTGAAAGCCGAAGGCGGAGTCTACCAAGGCTCCACCGAGACCGGGATCGCCAAGAACGACGTCCTGAAGGCCGTCGCACCCTTCCTGCAGGACCCGTCCAAGGTAGTTGCCGCCATCACCTACTGACCCCAGCGGCCCGGTCTTCCCACGGGGAAGACCGGGCTCCGTCCTGACTACCTTCTGTCGGCGCCGGCGACTTCGGAAGCGGTGAGGGTCCCGTCGATGACGGCACCGGCAACGGCACCGAGCTGCAGGCGATTGCGGCGGGCATAAGCTCGCATCAGCACGAAAGCTTCATCGACACCGATGCCGGCCCGTTCGGACAAGACTCCCTTGGCCTGCTCGAGCAGGATGCGACTGTTCAACGCCGATTGGAGTTGCTCGGCCAACAACTCGCTGCGGCGTACGGTGCGTTCTTGGAGCAACCCGACGGTGGCGATGTCGCACAACGCTTGGCCGAGGTCGACATCGGAGTCGCTGAGGGTGGCCCGGTCGGTGCAGAACAAGTTCAGGACTCCGATGACCTGACCTCGCAACCGCAGCGGAAGCGCGTGGGTGGAACGGTACCCGGCGGCGATCGTCGCGGCCCGGAACCGTGGCCAGCGTTCCTCGACCTCCTGAAGGTCGATGTTCACCATCTGGATGCCGGTCGAGTAGCAGTCCAGGCACGGGCCTTCGTCGTTCTGCAGGACGAACAACTCGAGCAGGTTGGCTTCTTCGGTAGTGGAGGCCATCACATGCAGAACGCTGCGTGGGTCGGCCAGGATCAGCCCGGCCGCCTCAGCTTGCAGAAGCTCGACGCTGGCTTCACACAGCGTGTGGAGAAGGTCGATGACGTCGAAGTCGTCGACGAGGGTGTCCGCGAGTTCGACGAACACCTGCGCGAGGCGCTGCTCCCTGCTCATTCGGTGCCGCCTTTCCGGGCCGGATCATGCCGTCTGCGTCGGGGATTCTTATTCATGATGGTCGTCCTCGGGATGGAAGGTCACCCGTCGGGCGACCACGTCTTCGGAAAGTTCCAGCAGTGGGCGTCTGTCGGCATAGGCGCGAGCCCGCAGGAGCAGCAGCGCCTCGCCGATGCCGACCGAGGCCTGAACGGTGACGATTCCCGTGGCCTGGTGGATCGCCCGGTGGGAGTCGGCGGCATCGGCAAGCTGCGGATGCAGTCCGCCCGGCGCCGCGTCGTACTGCAGATCAAGCAGGATCGTTGCCGCGGCAGCCGCATGATCCAGGGCCTCTGCCAGTTGCAGGCTGTCCAGCGGACCAGGGGTGTCGCGGTACAGGTCCATCACGCCGAGCCGGATGGCACCGACTTGGAGGGGAAACGCGAAGACGGCCGCGATCCCGGATCCGGCTGCCTCCGGCGCGAAGCCGGGCCAACACCCCGTGGCGCGGGCAAGATCGTCTTCCAGGACCGGGCGCCGGTCGTGGAACGCCGTCAGGCAGGGGCCTTCACCGAGAGTCTGCTGGAGGTTTTCCATCACCGCGGCCGGTCCGTCGGTCGCGGCGAGAGTGCCACCGTGGCCTTCCGGTGTCATCAGCGCCACTCCGGCACCGGTGACCGGCACCGATCTGGTCACCGACGCACACAACCGGCCCCAGACAGTGTCAGGCCGGGGCGGATCCGGCTGATCGAAGGCCAACACCTCGAGGAGGATCTGCCGTACCCGCAGCGATGCCACTCCCGCACGTCCGTCCTCGGCCGGTACTCGCGCGCCGTGAGCGGCGGCCCGTGATCACACGGCCCTGACGTCGCGTCCCCCACGGTGCCCGCTGGATCGTAGGTTGACACCTCGCCACGCTGACGACGGACGGCTGAGTGTGCGCCGTACGGGCGTCGACCAGGCGCGCGGGTTGACAGGGTGGGTTCCGGGGTACCGGTAGGTCGTCATTGTGAGTAGCGGGCTTCCTCCCCAGCGGGCGCCCGCCGCGGAACTGAATGTCCCCGGTCCCCGGACAGCATCGCGCCGTCTTGCAGGTGACCCCATCCAGCCGCGCTTCCGGCCGAGTCCGGCCCTCACGATTCGAGATTCCGATGACATCGAACGCTGCTCTTCTGAACCGTCCCGGCAAGTCGGCCACAGGCAGTGACTTCGCTCCACTGCTTCGCGAGATCAAGGCCGCCGGCCTCTTGGAACGCCGTACCGGCGCCTACGCGATGTCGATCATCGTGAACCTGCTGTGCCTGGCCGCGGTCGTCGCCGGGCTGATCCTGCTCGGCAACTCGTGGCTCACGCTCCTGCTTGCTGTACCGGCGGCGGTCTTCACCACCCGAGCGGCCTTCTTCGGCCATGACGCCGGCCATCAGCAGATCGGCCGTTCCCGCCGCCTGCACGACTCCATCGGCCGGCTCCACGCCAACCTGCTGCTCGGGATGAGCTACGGATGGTGGAACGACAAGCACAACCGCCACCACGCCAATCCCAACCACACCGACAAGGACCCCGACGTCGCCGCCGGAGTACTGATCTGGACCCTTGATCAGGCCGCAGGACGCACGGGACTCCACGCCTGGCTCACCCGCCATCAGGCCGGAATCTTCTTCCCCCTGCTGACGCTCGAAGGCTTCGCGCTCAAGGTCTCCGGCATCACCTACCTCCTCGCCCGGCGCCCGCGCCGCAAAGCCGTGCTCGAACTCAGCCTGATCGCGACCCATTTCGCCCTGTACTTCGGCGGGCTCCTGATGGTCGTCCCGCTTCCGAAGGCGATCGCTTTCGCGGCCCTGCACCAAGCACTCTTCGGGCTCCACCTCGGCAGCGTGTTCGCGCCCAACCACAAGGGCATGGAAATGCCCAGCGCCGACACCCACTGGGGTCATCTCGAGAAGCAGGTGCGTACCTCGCGCAACGTCAACGGGCATCCGGTCACCGACTGGATGATGGGTGGCCTGAACTACCAGATCGAACACCACCTCTTCCCCAACATGCCTCGCTCCAACCTGCGCCACGCCCAAGCCGCGGTCCGCGCCTACTGTCACCACGCCGGAATCCCGTACCTGTCCACTGGCATCATCGACTCCTACGCCCAAGGCCTTCGTCACATGCACGAGGTCGGCGCCCAGCTACGCCAGGCGTCCGCGCTGCCGGCGGATGCGAAGCGCGCCTCATGAACGCCCGCCGCGATCCCGCGGCTGCCGCACCTGACGACCTCACCGATGAGGAACATCGCCGCCACGACACATAGAACCTGCCGCAATGGGCACAGACCGAACTCAAGGACGGATGGTGTCTCGAGACGCCATCCATCCCAGGTCTCGGCGTTCAACCAACAGCGCCGGGGCTGACCCATTCACACTCGCTCAGCGGTTGCTCGTGGTCAGCGCGGAGGCCGCCAAGGTGCCGTCGATGACTGCAGCAGCCACGACACCAAGCTGCAACTGGTTGCGCCGGGCATGCGTACGGAGCAGAGTGAACGCGTCGGCGACGCCGATACCGGCGCGCTCGGACAGAACGCCCTTGGCCTGCTCGATCAGGATCCGGCTGTTCAGTGCGGATTGGAGCTGCTCCGCCAAGAGCTCGCTCCGGCGCACCGTGCGTTCCTGCAGCAGACCGACGGTAGCGATGTCGCAGAGCGCCTGGCCAAGTTCTACGTCAGCATCACTCAGAGTAGAACGGTCGGTACAGAACAAATTCAGTACGCCGATCACCTGGCCCCGAAGCCGCAACGGGAGCGCATGGGTCGAATCGTAGCCGAGGGCAACGGTCGCGGCCCTGAACCGCGGCCACCGCTCGGCCACCTCGTTCAGGTCGATGTTGACCATCTGCTGACCGGTGGCGTAGCAGTCCAGGCAGGGACCTTCGTCGTTCTGGAGCACGAACAACTCCAGCAGGTTCGCCTTCTCGGTGGTCGAAGCCATCACCTGCAGCCGACTGCGCGGGTCGGCCAGGAGCAGGCCGGCCGCATCGGCCTGCAACAGCTCGACACTGCGCTCACACAAAGTGTGCAGGAGGTCGATGACGTCGAAGTCGTCGGCCAGAGTGTCCGCGAGCGCGACGAACACCCGACTCAAGCGCTGTTCTCGACTGGTCTCATTCATCGTGATCGTCCTCAGGCCGGTAGGTAGCGGCGCCATTGCGTCGCCTGCGCGACCGGGGTCTGGGGAAGCGCATCGCGACATGGGTTCGGACCTGGTGCGGGTCCGGATGGGTGCCGAGACGAGCGGCGTGATCGGCCAGGCCCAAGGCACCCTGATGAAACGATTCGCCCTGACCGCGGATCAGGCCTTCGCGGTACTGCAACGGTATTCCCAGGACAACAACATCAAACTTGTCGACGTTGCCGCGCGGTACGCCGCGACTCGGCCGTCGTGAGCCACCGCTCGACGATGCCTTGGACCGCGGTGTGCCAAGGTGTCGGGTATGGGTAGCGAACAGGCAGGGCCGGCGCATCCGGGTGAGCCGCGGTTGCCGGCTGCCGTTGGCGTGCTGGTGGCGATCGTGCTGTACGCCGTACTACCGAGCACGCTCCAGATCGGTCCGCGGTTCGTCGTACCCGGACTGGAGTTGCTGCTGTTCATCCCGCTGGTGCTGGCGAATCCCCGCCGGATGAGTAGGGAGAACCGTCTCCTCCGACAGCTGTCGATCGCCTTGCTGCTGCTGATCGCCTTGTCGAACACGGCCGCGCTCGTGCTGCTCATCCGGTCCCTGGTCAACGGGGAGGCAACAGCCGGCGGTCAACTGCTGGCAGCCGCCGGACAGGTATGGCTCACCAACGTGCTGGTTTTCGCCCTGGCGTACTGGGAGCTCGACCGAGGCGGACCGGTGACACGCTTCCGGGTGGCCAGGCCCGGACTTCCTGACGCCGACTTCCGGTTCCCACAGGACGAGGACCACGACACCATCAGCGAGGTGGCCCGGCGATCATCCGCCAAGTCCGGCTGGGTACCAGGTTTCATCGACTACCTGTACGTGTCGGTCACCAATTCCTCGGCCTTCAGCCCCACCGACACGATGCCACTGACCGCCCGCGCCAAGATGTTGATGGCAGTCGAATCCGTCTCGGCCCTCATGCTGTCGATCCTGGTGGTCTCCTTCGCCATCGGCCTCCTCGGCCCCTGAGTGCGTTGTCGCGGAAAGCCGGCAGGACTAACGGACAGACCCCAGGCCGGAGAGGCCTTCGACAAGCTGGGCGGCGGAGGCGCCGTCGACGAGGTGTTGGGTGACGATCAGGCCGGGCAGCATCGTCAGCAGTACGGCGCCCACCGCGTCGGGGTCGGCGTCCGGTGCGAGTCGGCCGTCGTCGCGCCAGCGCTGCGCGAGCTGGGTGAGATGGACGCGGACGCCGGCGTAGAAGTCATGGGTCCGCGTCCGCACCTCGGGCCGGCGGAGCGCCTCGGCCCAGGCGTACACGGCGATCTTGGAGAGGTCGTAGTCCTCGGCTTTGTTGCGCTTGGCAACATAATCGACCAGCGCTCCGACGACCTCGGCCAGGGACGGGGCCGGATCCTGGGCGAGCAGACCCGCGAGCAGGTCCCCGATCCGCCGGAGTGACTCCTCTGCGGTCGAGTCCACCAGTTCGCTCTTGCTGCGGAAGTACCGGTACACGGCGCTGGAGGACATGCCGGTGGCGGCGATGATGTCGTCCATCGACGTGGCGTGAAAGCCGTCACGGGTGAAGCACTGCCAGGCACTGACGAGCACGTGCTGGCGACGCTGTTCCCACAGTTCCGTGCTGAGACGCGGCATACGAATCATCCTAACTCAAAGCGAAACGATCGTTGGCGTTAAGCCACCGGGCGTGCTACGTTCGGATTGTAAACGAAAACGAGCGTTTCGGTTTGAGTCAGGAGGAATCATGACCTCGACAGCAGCGGTTCCGACCCGGACGGACGTCCTCATCGTCGGCGCCGGCCCGGCCGGCTTGGCGCTGGCAGCGAGCCTGCGTCAGCTCGGCGTCGACCATGTGCTGATCGACCGCACCACGTCCATTCAGCCTGGTAGCAAGGCGGCCGCCGTCCAGCCGCGAACCCTGGAGTACCTCGACCGCATCGGAGTCGCCGACACCTTGGTGAAGGTGGGTGTTCGCAGTCCCGGATTCTCTTTGCACGACTGCGAGAAGACCCTGCTCCGGGCTTCATTCACCGATCTGGACACCCCCTTCCCCTACGTGCTGCTGGTGTCGCAGCAGACGACGGAAGAGTGTCTGCTCGACCGGCTGCTGGACCTCGGTGGCGCGGTCCACCGCGACCACCGGTTCATCGACTTCACCGACGACTTCCCCGGTGTCAGCGCGACGGTCGCCGGACCGGACGGCGTACTGCGCGCGATCTCGGCGCGTTATCTCGTGGGCTGCGACGGCGTCCGCAGTGACGTCCGGGCAGCCGCCGGCGTCGAGTTCCCCGGTACGGCGCGTGAGTCGCGGTTCACGATTGCCGACATCAGACTCTCCACCGTGGCCGAGGAACTGATCGCCCAGGACACGACGTTCTTTCTCTCCGGCGCCGGCATGCTGCTGTTCTCGCCCTTGGCCGACGGGCAGTACCGCGTGGTCAGCCCGGCGCCGCCGGGGATGAGCGAGCCGACGCTGCACGACGTACAGAAGCTGCTGACCGAGCGCGGGCCACTTTCCGGACAGGCCACAGTGACCGAGGTGATCCGGGCATCGACGTACCGCGTCCAGGAGCGAGTGGCCGAGAGCTTCCGCAAGGGCCCGGTCTTCCTGGCGGGGGATGCCGCGCATACCCACAGCCCGGCCGGCGCGCAAGGTATGAACACCGGCATCCAGGACGCGGGCAACCTGGCCTGGAAGCTGCACACCGTACTGAATGGTGCCGCAGGCAACGATCTGCTGGACAGCTACCACACCGAACGGCATCCGATCGCCACCGAGATGGTGGCTTTCACCGCAACGTTCGCCAAGATCGCCTCCGTGCGCGATCTGCGCGGCGCGCGGCTGCGCAACGACGTACTGGCCGCGGCGGCCGGAACGCTGGGCGTCACCGACTGGATCGCCGCCAAGCTGTCCGAACTCGACGTCACCTATGCGCAGGGTCCCGCCGGCCGGCTGCGCATCGGTGACCGCGTCCCGCCCACCGTCGTCCCTGGCAGTGATCTGCAGTGGACGCTCGCCACGCCGGACACCCAAGAGATTCAGGGATTCCCCGCGGACGTGACCATCCGGCACATCCCCGCTCTCGACACTGCCCTGCTCGTGCGACCGGACGGCTATCTGGCCGCCAGCGGCGCACCGACCGACCTTCTCACTCGCCTTCCGATCGCCTAGGAGATGCCGCCCATGACCACCACACCCACCATCATCCGCAACGTCGCCGTCTTCGACGGTGTCCACCTTCAGCAGCGAGCAGACGTCCTGATCGACGGTCCCACGATCGCCGCCGTCGGCCCCGATCTCGCCGTACCGGCCGGAGCCACCGTCATCGACGGCCTCGGCTACACGCTGCTGCCGGGCCTGATCGACGCCCACACGCACACCATGAGCACCGCGCAACTCCATCAGGCGCTGGTCTTCGGGGTCACCACCGAGCTCGACATGGGCGGCGTCCCCGAACACTCGCGCGCACTCCGCGCCGCGGCTCAGGCTCGGTCCGACCTCGCCGACTTCCGGATCGCCACCACCGGCGCCACCGCACCCGGCGGCCACCCGAGCCAGTTGGTCGAGCTGGGCTTCATGCCCCCGTTCCCCACGGTCGCCGGACCGGAGGATGCCGAGCGGTTCGTGGCCGACCGGATCGCGGACGGCGCCGACCACCTCAAGATCTTCATCGAGGACGGTACGGCGGCCGGCCACCCGATGCCGTTGCTCGCACCGGAGACGATCAAGGCGCTGGTGGCCGCCGCGCACGACCGCGGTCTGAAAGCCATCGCGCACACGATGACTCGCTCCGCGACCTGGACGGCAGTCAATGCCGGTGTCGACGGCCTCGCCCACGCTCCCGCAGACGGCCCTTCCGACCAGGCGCTGATCGATGCGGTCGCCGATGCCGGACTGTTCGTCGTACCGACCTTGGCGACGCTCGCCGGGATGAGCAAGCACCCGGTCGAGTTCCGGCTCGCCGCCGACCCGCGGCTGCGCCCGTACGCCGATCCGCAGTGGCTGGAGGATCTCAAGAACCTGCCGGAGGATCCGGCCCAGCGGATGGGGCCGATGGCGATGGACGTCCGGCACGCGGCCGACTTCGCGATCCGGGTGTTCCGGGCCGGCGTACCGCTGGTCGCGGGAACCGATGGCACCGGCGGCGCCGGACACCCGACCACCCACGGCATCAGCCTGCACGGCGAACTGACCCTGATGGTCGAGGCGGGACTGTCACCTGCCGAGGCGCTGATCACCGCCACCTCCGCGGCCGCCGACGCGTTCGGTCTGGCCGACCGCGGCCGCATCGCACCGGGACTGCGCGCCGACCTGCTGCTGGCCACCGGCGCACCGAACGCCGAGATCACCAGCCTCTACAGCATCACCAAGATCTGGAAGCAGGGCGTACTCGTCGACCGCACCGCCACCTTCTCCGACAGCGAGGACTGATCATGACCACGATTCCCCCGTACGCCGGGATCCACCACCTGCAGATCCCGGTCAGCGATCTGGACCGCAGTATCGACTGGTACGGCAAGGTCCTCGGCGCCCGTCGCCGCGGCAACGTCGACCACAAGCCCAGCGACGGCCCCCTGTTCGCCGTCGGACTCGAGGTCCCCGGTCTCGGAGTCGGCTTCGAGCTTCGCCTCAACCCGACGGCCGCGGCCGGAATGGCCGGCTGTGGGCCGCTGGCCATCGCCGTCGAAGACCCTGCCGACCTCGACGCCTGGGTCGAGCACCTCGACGCGCTCGGCGTCGAGCACTCACCGGTCCTGATCGGCATCATCGGCTGGGTCCTGGTCGTGCCTGACCCGGACGGAATCAAGCTCCGCATCTACACCAACGCCAATCACAACCTCGAGCGCAGCCAGATCCAGTACCACTCCCCCTGGCTCGAGAACGGCCCGTTCGGGCGCAGCGGTACGACGGCGGCCGTCGGCCGGATCAGCGCCGTACCGGGGTCGGCCGACGAGCTGGAGTCCCTGCTCATCTCGCTGGGCGCGGTCGCCCGCAAGGAACCGGGCAACCTGGCGTACCACGTGCATCGGACCGCCGACGACCCCAACGAATTCGTCATCTACGAAGAGTGGTCCGATCCGGCAGCGATCGAGAAGCGCGAGGAGGCGCCCGGATTCGCCGCCTTCCTGGAGAAGGCCGGTCCGCTGATCGCCGGCGAACCCCACGTCACATCGCTGGTCCGCCAGGACTGAGCTCCTCAGCCGTGGCGTAGCGCCGCGATGATGTAGGAGCGAAGCAGGTCGTGCTTCTGCTCCAGGTAGGCCTTGTCCGTCAGATTGGCAACGCGGTCCTCGGAGGCGCTCTGGGTCAGGGCGCCTACCGAGAACAGGTAGCCCCACTGGTAGAACCCGTCCGGCTTGCCGGGCAGCGCCTCGCGCAGCGCATCGATGAACTCACGGGCCATCGGGTCGAACAACACCTTGAGCACCGGTCGGTCCTGGTTCGACGGGTCGCCGGCTTCGCGGAGTACCAACTTGGCGAACCAGGCGTCTTCCGGATCGTGATGCAGGGCAAGCACCGGATCGACGAACGCCCGGACGATCTGCTCGACGGCGTCGTCGGCCTGCAGATCGGGGATCGCGTGCAACTGGGCCAGCCGCTGCTCGTTGACGTACTGGCGGCGCTCGAAGATCGCGACGAACAGCCCCAGCTTCGACGTGAAGTGATAAACGACCAGCGACAACGGTACGTCGGCCTCGGCCGCGATCCGCCGCATCGTCGTGCCGTGGTACCCGTCCTGCGCGAACACCTTCTCGGCGGCGCGCAGGATCGTCATGCGCTTACCGCCCTCGGCCGTCTCCGTCATCTCCCCACCGTACTGCACGTACGTACAGTTTGGGTCTTGCCGAGGATACTGAACGTACGTACAGTCGGGATCCTTGGGGCCGTAACACGGGGTTCACCGAAGGGACTGGTCCGGATGAGAGATTCCGGGAAATGGGTGGTGCTGGGCGGCGCGTTCGTGGCCTACATGTTCGACGCCCTGGAGATTCTGCTGCTGTCGTTCGCGCTCCCGGACATCCGCACGGAGTTCGGGCTGACCAAAGCTGAAGGCGGTCTGCTCGCGACCGCCACGCTGCTCGGTATCGGCGTGAGCAGCCTGACCGTCGGCTGGCTGGCCGACAACTACGGCCGCAAGCGGGCACTGATGTACTCGCTGGCGGTCTTCGGAGTCTTCACCGCGACGCTCGCCCTGGTGCCGAACTTCACGGTGTTCCTGATCCTCCGTTTCGTCGCCGGACTCGGTCTCGGTGGCGTCTGGGGCGTGGTGTCCACGTACGTCGTCGAGACCTGGCCGCCCGCTCAGCGCGGCCGAGCCGCGGCGTTCGTACTGAGCTCGTTCCCCGCCGGCGGCGCCATCGCAGCGGTCGTCGCCGGGGCCCTGCTGCCCGACTGGCGACTGCTGTTCTTCCTGGCTGGAGCGGGTGTCATCGTGCCGATGCTGATCATCGGCTTCTTCTTCAAGGAATCGGCCGAGTGGGCCGCGCAGAAGAGCACACCCGTGCGAGTCACCGAGATCTTCGCGCCCGACCTCCGCCGCAAGACCTTGCTCGGTACGGCGGTCGCGTCGCTGGCCCTGTTCGGCTGGTGGGGCGCGTCGACCTGGTTGCCGACGTACCTGCACTCCGACCGCGGCATCTCGACCGCGACCGTCGCACTGTTCATGACAGTCCTCAACCTCGGCATGTTCGTTGGCTACAACGTGTTCGGGTTGATCGCCGACCGGATCGGCCGCAAGTACGCGCTGGTCCTGTCGTTGCTGGGAGTCGGCGTGACCTTGCCCCTGTACGTCGTCGCAGCAGACCGTACGGCGTTGTTGTGGCTCGGCCCGCTGTTCGCGTTCTTCGCCGCCTTCAGTGGCATCTTCGGCGCCTACCTCGGTGAGCTCTACCCGACCCGGGTCCGCGCCACCGGCGCCGGCTTCTGCTTCAACGTCGGCCGCGGCGTCTCCGCCTTCGCCCCGTTCCTGCTGGGCGCGCTGGCCACCGGAGCCGGGCTCGGCACCGGACTCCTCTTGTGCGCAGGCATCTTCCTGATCGGCGCGCTCGTGATGACGGCACTCCCCAACCTGGGCGGCTCCGCACGAATCGCCACCCACCCGGCGCTCGAGACCGAGGCAGCCTCATGACCACGTTCATCGACATCTCCGTACCGCTGATGTCCGGGATCGCCTCCGACCCGCCTGGTAACAGGCCGGAGATCGAATACATCAACCACCAGGACAGCGCGGCCGAGATGCTGACGCACTTTCCTGGCGCCGGCCTCGATGTCCTGCCCGACGGTGAGGGCTGGGCGATCGAGCGGATCCACCTGACCACCCACACCGGCACCCACGTGGACGCGCCGTACCACTACGCGTCGACGATGGACAACGGTCAGCGCGCGATCACCATCGACGAGGTCCCGCTCGAGTGGTTCTTCCAGCCCGGCGTGAAGCTTGATTTCCGCGAACTGCCCGACGGCTACGTGGTCACACCGGACGACATCGACCTGGAGCTCAAGCGGATCGGGCACACCCTCAGCCCACTCGAGATCGTGGTGGTCAATACCGCCGCGGGCGTCCGGTACGGCGCGGACGACTATCTGGCGCGCGGTTGCGGGATGGGCCGGGACGCCACGATTCACCTGCTGGAGCAGGGGGTTCGGGTCACCGGCACGGACGCGTGGAGCTGGGACGCGCCGTTCGTGCACACGGCCCGCAAGTACGCCGAGACCGGCGACGGCTCGCTGATCTGGGAAGGTCACAAGGCCGGTCGCGAGATCGGCTACTGCCACATCGAGAAACTGCACAACCTCGAAGCCCTGCCCGCCACCGGCTTCAAGATCTCCTGCTTCCCCCACAAGATCCACGCCGCGTCCGCGGGCTGGACCCGAGCAGTGGCCATCATCGACGACCCCGAGGAGAACTCGTGAAATTCGCAGCGCTGCAACTGGACGGGCAGTACCGCCAAGCCCTCGTCCACGACGACCGGCTGCATCCGCTGCCCGCCGGCACCGACCTGTACGACGTACTGGCTGCCAAGCCGAGTGAGCAGGAAGTGCTGACTCGGTGTGCAGCGCCCGTCGTACTGGATGAGCAGACGCTGCTGCCGCCGATCAAGGCATCGTCGATCCGCGACTTCATGATCTTCGAGCAGCACGTCGAGGGTTCGTTCCAAGGGATCCGCGAGCCGGCCGTCGTACCCGAGTGGTACGACATCCCGACCTTCTACTTCACCAACCCCTACAGCCTGATCGGCCCGCGTCAGCCGGTCCCGCTGCCGCCCGGCTGCAACCTGTTCGACTTCGAGCTGGAGGTCGCTGCGATCATCGGCACCGAAGGCCGCAACCTCCCGGTCGAAGAGGCCGGGAAGCACATCGCCGGCTACAGCATCTTCAACGACTGGTCGGCTCGCGACATCCAGATCCACGAGATGCGCATCGGTCTCGGGCCGGCCAAGGGCAAGGACACCGCCTCCACCCTCGGCCCCTACCTGGTCACGCCGGACGAGCTCGAGCCTTACCGGCAAGGCGATCGCTTCGATCTCGCCCTGTCGGTCTCGATCAACGGCACCCCGATGGGCAAGGACTCACTCGCCAACGCCGCCTGGTCCTTCCCCGAGATGATCGCCTACGCCAGCCGCGGAACCGTCGTACGACCAGGTGACATCCTCGGCTCCGGCACCTGCGGAAGCGGTTGCCTGGTTGAGTTGTGGGGCCGCAACGGCGGCGAGCGGGTCCCTCCGCCGCTCACCATCGGCGACACCGTCACCATCGAGGTCCAAGGCCTCGGCACCCTCGAGAACACCGTCGCCCCCGGCGACCCGATCCACCCCGTCCCCAAGGCCCGCCGCCGCACCTGAGTCAGGACCCCGCACTAACGTCCGAAGGACCGGAGAGCCCCGTCTCCGAAATCTTCGGACGTTACGGGTGGTGCTGCGCTAACGTCCGAGGGACCGGAGAGCCCCGTCTCCGGATCTTCGGACGTTAGGGGTTTGACTGCGCCCAGGACTACGGCTCGACTTTCACTCCAGCTACTGGACCGTCTTCAGGGAGTTGATCAGGCGGGTGTTCGCCTGTGCCGGGGTCATCCCCCAGTTCCACTCGGTCTTGTGCAACCGCAGGGAAACGAGTCCGTGCCAGACGGTCCACAACAGGAGAGCTGCCGAGAAGGGGTCGTCGGCGTCGACGGCCCCGGCCAGTTCGACGATGCGATTCTGCAGCCGTGGACCGTGCTCGGCGCGGGTCTCGGGGAGGGGGTCGGCGCTCTCGAAGAGCAGCTGGTAGGCGCCTGGGTGGCTCAAACCCCAGTCCACGTAGGCCTGACCGGCCACCTCCAGTGCATCCGAGTCCGACGGGCGATCATCGAGTGCACGTTCGATCGACTCGACCATGTCGGCGTACTCCGCGTCGAGCACCGCCGAACGCAGGTCCGCCTCCGAGGGGAAGTGCCAGTACACGGCCGACGGCGCGACGTCGCAGGCCCTGGCGATCGAGCGCAGCGATGGTACGGCGACTGCCTGCGGCTCGGCGAGCAACTCGATCGCTTTCTGGAGCAGGACGGCGCGCAGATCACGGGACTCCTGTTTGGGCACCACCCTATTGAACACCTGTTCATGATAATCTGCTCTCCTGAACACCCGTTCAGGAGAGGACGAAGAGCGTGCACACCTTGCTGACCGTGATCCGGAAGAAGCCTGAGATCGGGACCGCCGAGTTCCGGCGTTTCATGAAGGACGACTACGGTCCGACGTACCAGGCACTCCCCCAGACCAGGGCCTACATCCAGTACTTCCTGTCCGACCTCGCGACCGATGACGCCGAGGATCCGATCGACGCGATCGTGCAGATCAGCTTCGACTCGGTCGAGCAGATGCACGAGGCCCTGCAGTCCGAGAGCTATCAGAAGGCCCACGACCTGCGGGCGGCGTACATGCGCGAGACCTCGGTCGGTATCCACTCCGCGGTGGTCGAGGAGATCAACCAGCTGGTCTAGCGATCCCAGCCCATCATGACGACGGCGATGACGGCGTCCTCGGTGTGCAGGTTGCGCCAGTTGTGCGGCGTACCTTGCTGGGCGAACGCCTGGCCGGCCGACAGCTCGGTCGAGGTCCCGTCCTCCATCTCGAGGACGATCCGTCCGGACAGCACGATGCCGACGTCAAGAGTGTTTGTGCTGTGGAACTCCGCGGGTGGCTGCGTGCCGGGGGCCTCGGGGGGAACGGTGACGGTCCAGAACCGCACCCCGGCGGCCGCCGGGAACAGCGGCGACTCCACCGAGCTGTCCGGGGCGGGACCGAACAGCACACCGTCGGCCTCCCAGAGGCGAGCGAGGCCACGGCCGTCCGGGACCCGATCGACCGGCACGAAACGCTCCTTGCCGATCGTCGACAGGCCCGCCGCGGTCTCGCTGGTGTCGACCACGCGATAGCCGTCCTGTGGTGCTGCTGATTCAGTCATGCCGTAGCTCCTTGATGAGTTCCGAGGATCAGGAAGATCCTCATACCTCTAGGTAACTGCGGCTGACCGAGATCATCCATGGGACATCGTCGAGGATGCCTTTGTGATCGTCTACCGTGGAAGGCATGGACGTTCTGAGTGATGTGCTGGAACGCGCCGGAGCCGGCACGGCCACGATCCGGCAGTTGATCCGGCAGCCACCATGGGCGATGGCCTTTGCCGACGCCCCGACCCTCACGGTGGTGGCTGCCCTCGGCGGCCAGGTCTCGATCCGGATCGACGAGGCCGACGGATCGCCCTACCGGCTCGAGGCAGGAGACATCGCCCTGATCAGCGGGACCAGCCGCTACACGATCGGCGACAGCCCTTCGACACAACCCGAAGTCGTGTTCCAGCAGGGCAAGCCGTACTCCCTGGAGACCGGCGAGGAAGCGACAGTCGGGCCCAATCTCCCCGCCCGCACCTGCGGCGACGGCGGTCTGCCGGGCGCAACGACGATGCTGTGGAGTGCTTACCAGCTCCGCGACGGCCTCAGCGACCGCCTCCTCGAGATGCTCCCGCCGGTGGCGATCGTCCCGTCCGGCCCGCGGACCCGAGCGGTGCTGGACCTCCTCACCACCGAGACCGGCTCCGACGAGCCCGGGCAGGATGCCATCCTCGCCCGGCTGCTCGATCTGGTCCTGGTGGTTTCACTGCGGGCCTGGTGGGCCAAGCCGGATGCGACACCACCCGCCTGGTACCGAGCGCTGGCCGACACGTCCATCGGCGAGGCGCTCCGCCTGCTCCACGAAGATCCGGCGTACCGGTGGACGGTCTCGAACCTCGCCGACAAGGTCGGCCTCTCCCGTGCCGCCTTCGCCGCCCGCTTCAGCAAACTGGTCGGCGAACCCCCGCTCACCTACCTCACCGGCTGGCGGATGACACTGGGCGCGGACCTCCTGCGCGACACCGACTCGACCATCGCCACCATCGCGCACGAGGTCGGGTATCACGACACCTTCGCCTTCAGCGTCGCCTTCAAACGCACGTACGGCGTGAGCCCGTCGGCCTGGCGCCGCGAGAACACGGCGCAAGCCGGCTGATCAGCTCTCTACCTGGTTGTTCCACATGCGGAACATGCTGCACTTGCCGCGACCGTCGAGGGTGACGGTCCAGAGATTGGCGAAGGTTCCGAGCTCGGTGTAGGTCCCGGTGCCTTCGATCGCCGCGGTGTCGCCGTTGATCGCGAGGAGCGCCCACTCGAACTCCCAGCCGCCCTGCTGCCAGTCCTCGCGCGCCATCCAGCCCTCAACGATCGCGGGCCGACCGATCCAGTCGGTTGCGTACGGCAACTCGTGATACTCGGCATTCGCTGTGAACAGTGCCGCGATGTCTTTGTCCGCACCACTTCGCCAGGCCGCGACATAGCTCTCGACCCATTTCGTCACCTGCTGTTCAGAGATCACACCTCAAGCATGCCGATGCTGCGGCCCGAGAGACAGGGCGGGTCTTCCAGGGTGCAGTGCTCCTAGGAACGGTCAGACCACTGCTGACGACGCGGATCCCGGCGTACGCTCGTGGAGTGACCGAACTGGGTGACTTTCTGCGGCTGCGGCGCGCTCAGCTGAGCCCTGAGGACGTCGGGCTCCCGAACTCCGGAGCTCGCCGGGTCGAGGGGTTGCGCCGTGAAGAGGTTGCTGTGCTGGCCGGCGTCAGCGCCGACTACTACACCCGGCTGGAGCAAGGCAGGGAACGACGACCGTCCGGCCAGGTGATGAGTGCTATCGCCCGGGCGCTGCGTCTCAGCGCGGATGCCCGTCTGCACGCGTACCGGATGGCCGGCATCGTTCCGGAGTCCGACGACGCGCAGTCCGACGAGGTGGACCCGGCGCTGCTGGAGCTGGTCGCGGGTTTCTCGACGGCCGTTGCCTATGTCATCAATCGCCGGATGCAGGTGCTCGCGTCGAACGACCTGGCCAACGCGCTGCTGTCCCGGTTCGCGGACCCACGCAACATGCTCCACACCTTGTTCCACGACCCGGTCGCCCGCGAGCTCTTCGCCGACTGGGAAGCCGTCGCGAGGGACGCGGTCGAGGCGCTCCGGCTGGCAGCGGACGAGGACCCGGCGGTCCGGGCGCTGGTCGACGAACTGATTGCCAGCAGCAAGGACTTCGCCGGCCTCTGGCGCGAGCACGGCGTCAGCAGCCTGGGCGCCAAGTCGAAGACCTTCAACCACCCTGACGTCGGCCAGCTGACCCTCACCTACCAGACCTTCACCGTTCAGAGCGCGCCCGGCCAGTACCTGCTGGTCGGAACTGCCGCAGCAGGCTCCCCCGACGAGGACTCGCTGGCCCTGCTCGGATCCCTGTACGCCGATGCTGCCGCGCACTGAACCGATCAGACCGAGTGACTGTACGGGCCGTCGATCGCCGTCCAACCGCCGTCGACGACGAGCACGCTCGCGGTGACATAGCTCGCCGCGTCCGAGGCGAGGTACACGATCGCGCCGGCGAGCTCCTCGGGCCGGGCCCAGCGACCGAGGGTGGTGTGCGACGCATAGGCGGCGTACCGCTCGGCGTCGGAGCGGAGCGGAAGGGTCATCCCGGTCTCCGTCACACCCGGCGCGACGGCGTTGACCCGAACGCCGTACGGGCTGAGTTCCGCCGCGGCCGCGCGCAGCAGCTGGTTGAGGCCCGCCTTGGATGCCGCGTAGAGGCCCTGCCCCGGCTCGGTGACCAGTGAACGGATGGACGACGTACCGATGATCGAGCCACGTCCTCGCGCCGTCATCGGCTTGCCGAAGGCGCGCACGATGTCGAAGGCGGCGCGGATGTTGACGGCGAAGATCTGGTCGAACTCGGCGTCGGTGTAGTCGAGGAGCGGCCGCCGGACATTGGTTGCCGGGGTGAAGACGACGATGTCGAGATCGGTCAGCTCTTCGGCGGTCGCCCGGACGGCAGCACGATCCAGCAGGTCCAGCTCGCACACCTCGCCGTCGATGGCGGCCGCGGTGTCCTCCGCCGCCGCACCGTCACGGTCGGCGCAGACGACGTGCGCTCCTTGGGCGGCGAGCCCGTGGGCAGCTGCGCGGCCGATCCCGCCACCGGCACCGATGACCAGGGCCTTCCTGCCAGTCAGGTCGAACATCCGCGCGTAGTCCGTCCACGGCGGGCGGGCGTAGCCGGTGGCCAAATCGCTCATGACTCGTTCTCCTGCGGCGAGAACATCGCGTGTGCCATCTGGTCCGGGCCGCCGATGGTCTCGCTCACGACGAGGGGATTGGAGTAGTCGCGCCAGTAGACGACCTGACGATCCTTGATCGTGACGATCGACAGGTACTTCTGGTGGTAGGGGCGCCCGGTGACGACTCCCTTGCCGTGGCTCTCGTACTCGAGGATCAGTACGTCGGGATCGGTCGTCCGGTAGATCTTCTCGTTGCTCATCCGGTCGAGCGAGATGATGTCGCCGTACCCGCGCCACGCGTCGATCATCGTCTGCCGTCCCCGGATCGAGGGCGGCGTACCCGGTGGCGCGTAGATGAACTCCATCAGGATGTCCTCGGCGAACAGGTCGAAGTACCGATCGCCGTCGACGAGCCCCGCCAGGGATTCCTCGACCAGTCGCAGGAACGGGGCCAGTGCCTCGAATTCCGAATAATCCACCATGCACTGATCATTCGCGCCGCCGGCCGGACCGTGGAAGGGTGCTTCTGCCTAGGAGCGTCACACCCAGGTACAGCCACCCTTCTTCAGCTGCGGCCACGGTTCCACAGTGGAAGCATGACTTCTCCTTTCACGATGACCATCGGCGGCACCGCCGTCGACGGCAACGCCTTCTTTCCGGTCGTCAACCCGGCCAACGGTGCGGTCGTCGCCGATGCGCCGAACTGCTCGCCACAGCAGCTCGACGCAGCCGTCGCCACGGCACGCAACGCCTTGCCGGCATGGTCTGCTCGCCCCGTCGCGGAACGGCAGAAGGTACTGATCGCGATGGCGGATGCCGTCGACGCCAACACCGAAGTGCTCGCCGGGCTGATCACCGCCGAACAGGGCAAGCCCATCGACGTGGCCCGGACCGAGGTCTTCGGACTCGGCTACTGGCTGCGGGAGACCGCCGCTCTGGAGCTGCCCGAAACTGTCAACCAGGACGACACCGAGCGCCTCTCCATCACGCGCCGGGTCCCCCTGGGCGTGGTCGCCGCGATCACCCCCTGGAACTACCCGCTCGGCCAGGCGTCCTTCAAGGTCGGCCCGGCGATGCTGGCCGGGAACACGGTCGTCCTGAAGCCATCGCCCGCCGCGCCGCTGGCGAATCTCAAGCTGGGCGAGATCCTGCGGGACGTCGTACCGGCCGGTGTCCTGAACGTCATCAGCGGAGACGACAGCCTGGGCGCACAGGTCACCGCACATCCTGGCTTCGACAAGATCAGCTTCACCGGGTCGACCCGCACCGGCAAGCTGGTGATGGCAGCCGCCGCGCAGTCCCTCAGCCGGATCACCCTCGAACTCGGCGGCAACGACCCGGCCATCGTGCTGCCTGACGTGGACATCGAGGAGACGGCGGAGAAGCTCTTCTGGGCAGCCTTCAGCAACTCCGGCCAGATCTGCCTTGCGGCCAAGCGGATCTACATCCACGCGGACATCTACGACGAACTGGCCGGCAAGCTCACTACCTACGCACGGAGCGTCGAGGTCGGCGATCCGACCGAGGAGGGCGTCCAGCTCGGCCCGGTCTCCAACCGGCGGCAGTACGACACCGTCGTCGGTCTGCTCGAGGACTGCGAGCGCAACGGCTACAGCTTCCTGACCGGCGGCCTGCCCGACGCATCCTCTGGGTTCTTCATTCAGCCGACCCTCGTGGACAACCCGCCGGAGGACTCCCGCATCGTCCAGGAGGAGCAATTCGGCCCGGTCCTGCCCTTGCTCAGGTACGACGACCTCGACGACGCGATCGCCCGTGCCAACGCGAGCCAGTACGGACTTGGCGCATCCGTGTGGTCCGCCGATCCGGACGTCGGCTTCGCGGTGGCTCAGCGGATCCAGTCCGGCACCGTCTGGGTCAACGAGATCATGCACCTCAGCCCGCTCGTCGGATTCGGCGGCCTGAAGCAGTCCGGCATCGGAACCGAGAGCGGCCTGGCCGGTCTGCTCGAGTTCACCGAGTCCCAGACTCTGACCGTCAAGCGCTCGGCATGACAGCGATGGCCGTCAGAACATCGGGACGGCGTGGAAGTCGTCGGGCAGGTCCGTGACACGCAGGATCCGGACCGGGGTCTGCCGCGCGGCAAGCTCGGCGACCTCGTCCAGGTTGTCGTTCAGATCGAGGTAGGCACCGGACAGTACGTCGTACCGGCCGCTCGCGAGGTCGGCGATCATCCGGGCTGCGTCGTCCGGGCGATCCGGGAAGCGGTCCCTGGGCACGAGCCCGCGCTCGATCATGCCCTCCACCGAGGGGTTGGGGATGCCGCCCGGGTGCAGGCTGAACGCGGTCACCCCGGTTCCCTGAGTCTCGACGGCGATCGCCTCGCTCAACCGGATGACCGCGGTCTTGGACACGACATAACTCGAGCTGCCCGGGACAACCGCCGTACCGGCTCGGCTTGCCACCGTGATGATCCGGCCGCGACCGGCCGCGAGCATCGACGGCAGCACCGCATGCGCGAACAGGAACGGCCCGTAGACATTGCTCAACAGCGTGTCCCGCCAATCCGACGGGTCGCTGTCGGCGACCGTGGCCATCCCCTCAGCCGCGCCGGCATTGTTCACCAACGTCGTGACCGGCCCGAGCGCCTCATTCGCCGTGGCGACGGCCTCTTCCACATGCACCGGATCCGTCACGTCCCCGACGACCGCCTCGACCCGGACGCCGCTGCGGCGCAACCCGTCCGCCACCTCATCCAGGACCTCCTTACGCCGCCCGGTCACCAGCACGGCCGCACCACGTGCCCCGAATTCGGCCGCGATCGCCCGGCCGATCACACCGGTAGCGCCGGTCACCAACGCAACCTCGGAACCCAACTCCGCACTCGCCACGCTCTCGCTCCTTCTACTCTCGGCCCCCACTTCGAGCGTACTCCAAAGCAAAACGAGCGTTCTCATTTACGATCCGGGACCGACCGCGCTCAGACATAGTTCGTCTCGCCGCGGCCGTTCGTCTCGGCAGGTAAGGACGTCGGGCTCGGCGACGGTTCGCTGATCAGTTCGACGATGTAGTGGGTCACGGGCGCGTCGCCAAGGTTGCGGATGCGGTGCGGGGTCAGCGGACCGCCGGAGCCCACGGTCTTGAAGACGACGTACCCCGGCTCCGCCTGCTGGCGCAGTGGCCAGCCTTCGTCGCCCAGTTGTTGCGCCTCGGCCAGCCCGGCGTCGGGCCAGAGGATGACGTGGTCGTGGTGGTGCTGATGGAAGTCGTACATACCCCCGTTCGCCGCCAGGGTCATCGACCAGACCCGAACCCGGTCGTTCTCGAAGATCAGGGTGTCTCCCGGCGCACTCGGGTACTGCGCGGTGGTCTCGTCGGCATCGCTCATGGTGAACCTCTTCCGGCCCGGTCGGCTGTTCCCAGGAAAGCCAAATTCTGCAATATTGGATGCAATCTCACCATGATGATGTGCACTTGGGAAGGTGGAGCACAGTGGACGTGCTGATCTGCGGTGCCGGTGCAGCCGGCCTGTCCCTCGCTCAGTTGCTCGGCTCCCAGGGTCATCGCGTCACCCTGGTCGAGTCCGCACCCACCGTCCGCAATGGCGGCCTGGCCATCGACGTACGCGCCGGTGCCCTTGAGGTCGCCGCGCGGATGGGGATCTTGGAGACCCTCCAGCGCGCCCGGATCCAGATGATCCTGGGCACCGCCTTCGTCGACGCCGGAGATCGTGTCCTCGGCACCATGACGCCCGAGCTCGTCGCCGGCGAGTTCTACGAGGAGGGCGAGAACGACATCGAGGTCTCGCGGAGAGTGCTGAACGAAGCGCTTCTCGCGGCCATCGACCTGCCGACCGTGGAACTGCGCTACGAGACCACGGTGACCGCAGTCGCCGAGGACACCGACGGTGTCGACGTGACCTTGAGCGACGGAACGGTCCGGCGCGTCGATCTCGTCGTCGGCGCGGACGGGCTGCATTCGACGGTACGGCGGCTGACGTTCGGCCCCGAGGCACAGTTCGTGCACCACCTCGGCATCTACGTCGCATTGTTCGAAGTGCCCACCACGCTGGCGCCCGAGCTCGGTGGCCGGATGTACAACGCTCCCGGACGGATGTGTTCGGTGCTGAACTACGGCGACCGCGCCGTGGCGATGGCGCTGTTCCGCTCACCGTTCCTCGACCACGACTACCGCGACATCGCTCGGCAGCGGGAGATCGTTCGCGAGGCCTACCGCGAGGAGACCGGCTGGCGGATACCGGCGGTCGTTGCGGCGCTCGACGTACCGGAGTTCTACTTCGACGCCGTGAGCCAGGTGAAGCTGCCGACGTGGTCGCGAGGCCGCGTCGTACTGATCGGCGACGCAGCACACTGCAGCGCGCTGCTGTCCGGCATGGGTACGTCGCTGGCGATGCTCGGCGCCGCGACGCTGGCCGACGAACTGGCCGTCGACGGCGACCTCGCGTCGGCGTTCTCCCGTTACCAGCAACGGATGTCGCCGGTCGTCACACGGGCGCAGGCGAGCGTCGACGCCAACGCGGAGATCATGGTGCCCGCTAGCCAGCAGGCGATCGACCGCCGGCATCGGCTGGCGCGGGCCGTCGATGCCTGAGGTGGCGTCCGGCCCCTTCACGATCGCCTACGTCGAGTCGGGCACTGGCGAACCACTCGTCATGTGCCATGGGAACGAGGCCGACCACCGCCAGTACGACGGCCTGCGTCCACTGCTCGCACCGGATATCCACGCCTTGTCCTACGACCAGCGCGATAGCGGCGACACCACCGGATTCACCGGCGACTACACGATGGCCGATCTGGGGCAGGACTGCATCGCGTTCATCGAGGCGCTCGGACTGGACAGCGCCCATGTGGTCGGGACGTCGTTCGGCGGCATGATCGCGATGCATGCCGCAATCGCGCGGCCGGAACGGGTCCGCAGTCTGGTGCTGATCTCCACGTCACCGGCTATGGCTCTGTTCAGCAGGGAGATGCTGGGGCTGGCCGAGCGCACTCCGGAAGAACGACGGGCATTCATGGCCGAGGCGATCCTCAGCCCAGCGGCCGACCCCCAGTTGCGCACCGAAATCGCCGAGCTGCTCACCGGCCGATCGCCCGAGCAGTCGACCCGCCGACTCGCCGCAATGACAACCCACGACTGCCGCGACCTGCTCCCTACGATCACTGCGCCCACACTGGTGCTGCACGGCTCCGACGATCCGGTGATCCCGGCCGCGACAGGCGCGCGGATCGCCGAGCTCATCCCCGGCGCCACCTTGCAGGTACTCGACGGACTACGGCACGGCCTCACCTTCGAGAACCGAGCGGACACCGCGCAACTGATCGGCGACTTCGTACTCCGCTCCTCCGGTGTGCAGCAATGATCTGGAACGATGAGGCCATGACTGCGGACCCGGACGGCGGCGATCTCGCGAAGAGCGACGAGATCCTGCTCGCCCTGCAACGCGGCATCCTGCTCGGCGATCGCCCGGTCGGATCCTGGCTGCGTCACGCAGCGCTGGCCGAGGAGTTCGGCACCAGCCGCACCCCGGTCCGCGAAGCACTCCGCGTCCTGCACGCCCAAGGCATCGTCAGCATCGTCAAGAACCGCGGTGCCCGGGTGAACGGGCACTCCAGCCACGACATCCGCGAACTCGGCGAGGTGCGCTCCGTCCTCGAAGGCTTCGCCGCCGGCCTGGCCGCGCAACGCATCACCGACGACCAGGTCAAACGCATGGAAGCCGCCTGGCGCGACTTCGACCTGGACCCCGGCACCGATGACCGCGCCCGCCGCTGGGCCGAGTCCAACAACGCCTTCCACTCGGTCATCGTCGAAGCCTCCGGCAACCGCCAGCTGTCCCTCAGCATCCAGGACATCCACGGCCGCCTGCCCGCCAACAGTGCCTATGCCGCCTACGCCGGCAGCACCCAGCTCCTCCGCCGCAACCTGGCCGAACACGCCGCCGTAGCCAACGCGGTCGTCAACGGCGACCCTGACGCCGCCCGCGACCTGATGACCAGCCACATCCTCTCCTCCGTCGACGCCACCATCCGCTGGGCCGAGGAACAACACCTCCTCCGCCGGCAAGACACCGCCTGACCGGTGCATCGTCCATCGGACCGCGGCTCCTGCCCGGCCACTGAACCCACAAAGGTCGCCAGGGTTCGGGGGCGGACCGCCGGCACTCACCAACTCTGCTCGGCTCGGGGCGGTCACGCTCAGGATCACCTGCATGAGTGGCCGCGCGGGAGGTTGGACAGTGGTGCGGATCCGCGGAGTGCTTTTCATTGTCGGTGGATTCGTCACGTCGGGGCAGTTGATGGCTGCTCGATGGACCCGTACGGCGTTTCGCCGGTCCAGCGATCCCGTCGTACGTCGACTTGATGCCGAGGCGATCGTCGCTGCGGCGGCACACGAGTATCCGGAGTGGCTGCGGCCGTTGCGGTTTGCGCGATTCCTGCTCACCACGGTCGGGCTGTTGCTGGTGATCGTCGTACTGGCTACTCCTGCGGCCGCCGCACACTTCCGCTGAGCAGCGTGGCCTGCAGGCCGTCGATGATGGCTTGCAGGCCGAACCGGAAGGGGTCTTGCTCGCTCGCCGGAGCCGCGCTGGACAGTTGGCGAACGCGTAGCCGCGGAAACTCCTGCGCGACGGCGTTGACTTCATCGACGGCCGCCTGGAACGCCTCGTGCTCGTCAACGCCGGTACGCCGTAGCCGGGCCTGCCACGCTCGCTCGGACGCGTCGCCTTGTGCGGCCCCGAGGACGAACATCAACACCGTCGCTGCGACCTGGTCGGCCTGCTCGGGGGTGAATCCGGCCTCCTCGTAGATGCCGAGGCTGTGATCGTCGACGCGCGCTTTGCCCGGGCCGTAGATCACGTGGGTGCTCATCGTGGTGACCAGCCAGAAGTGATTCGTCAGCATCAGCCGAATGCTGCTCGCCAGCTCGACGACGGCCGCTTGCCAGCCGAGCCGCCCGGGCGATGGCAGGTCGACTTCGTTCCAGGCGTAGTCGCCGGCCAGAACGAGCAGTTCATCCTTGTTGCGGACATGCCAGTACAGCGCGGACGGAGCGACACCCAGCCCGATAGCCAGACGTCGCAGATTCAGTCCTGCGACGCCATCGGCGTCCAGGATCTGCACCGCAGCCGTCACGATCTGCTCGAGTGACAGCTTGTCGTGCGGCATGCGACAGAGCCTACTTACCCCACGCGGACCCAGGGGCAGGTCAAGCGTCCCGGCTCGGCGCGGCGCAGGACTTCACGGGTGACCGGCGGAAGAGCTCGGCAGCCGCTGAGGAGGTTGGGCGCGCCAAACGAACACTCGGTGAACAGCCTTGCGTCACGGCGCTTTCCACGTTCATCTGGACAGATGAACCGCTCTGATGAAGACCGCGCGATAGCCGAAGCAGCCGAGCGACTCACCAAGAAGTTCTCTGGCCTCTCCCCAGACACCATAGAACGCGCCGTCGCCGACAGCCGACTCGAGTTCGACGGCAACCCGATCCGCGATTTCGTTCCGTTGTTCGTAGAGCGCGCCGCGAAGCATCGCCTTCGGACCTTGACAAGCACCGGCGCGTAGGCGGCTCGACAGCGGCTGGTCCCGATGCCAACGATCGACGTACTCGACAGCTGGATTCACTATGACGACATCGGCTCGGGTCAGGTTGTCGTCTTCCTCCACGGCAACCCCACCTCGTCATACCTGTGGCGCAACATCCTCGAGCCGGTCTCGAAGCACGGCTGGCGTTGTCTCGCCGCGGACCTGATCGGCATGGGCAAGTCGGGCAGGCCCGACATCGACTACCGGCTTGCTGATCACGCGGCGTATCTCGACGCTTTCATCGAGGCGCTCGAAATCGACAGGTTCACGCTGGTCGGTCATGACTGGGGAGCGGTACTCGCGCTGGACCTGGCGCGACGCCGACCTGACCAGGTCCGTGCAGTCGCGTTCCTGGAAGGACATCTCCACCCGATCGCTCACTGGGAAGACTTCGACGAGGACAGCCGTGACCTGTTCCAGCGCCTCAGGAGCCCGGAGCTCGCCGAACCGCTCATCCTGGAACAGAACTTCTTCATCGAGAAAGTACTTCCCTCAGGTGTTCTTCGCACCCTGACCACCGAGGAACTGGACGCCTATCGTGCACCTTTCCTCGACCCGCTCGACCGACGGACGATGCTCGCCTGGCCACGCGAGATCCCTGTCAATGGCGAACCTGCCGACGTCACCGACGTCGTCATCGCCAACCAGGCCGTCATCGCAGACCCAACCGTCCCCAAGCTCCTCATCCACGCCACCCCCGGCGCCGTCATCGGCCCCACCGAGGTCGACTGGTGCCGAACCCACGGCCGAAACCTGACGATCGTCGACGTCGGCGCCGGCACCCACTTCCTTCCCGAGGACCGACCCCTCCAAATCGCCACCGCCTTGGCCGATTGGCTGCAGGTTGGCCAGACCTGACTGCTGCGTCGACCAAACCGGACGCGAGCCGCCTCGCCGCGGCCGCTGCGCAGCTACAGCGGCTGATCGAGGTCTGACCGCTTGACGACCACCTTGCACATTCTGCTTGGCATCTCGGCCACTCCGACGCCGGCGATCGCCGGGGGGCAGATCAGGCTCGAGCCGGGCAACCGGTACGACGGATTCGTGCTGCTGAACGAGGTCGGCGGCCGCCGCACGCCCGATCCGCTGCAGTACGCCGTACCGACCGCCGCGGACAAGCTCATCACCGCCGGCGGGGTGCACATCCTTGAGGATTCTGAGATGGCTCGGCCTGATCGGCGTACTGTCCATGGCCGCTGGGACTACGGCGACGAGCAGACGAAGGTGTACCGCACGGAGCCGATGCGGCCGATCGGCTGGTTAGTGAAGTACCAGGAAGTCGACGACGAGTGCGGCGATCGTGCCGTCGTCGGCCACTCCCCAGTAGCATGGGTAGGCGCCGTCGCCGTACCCACTTGTCACCATGACGGCATCGTTCGCGTCGCCAGTGAGGCTGAACACCGTGCCCGCTGCATCAAGAAGCAGCAAGGACTGCTCCTGAAACAACTCCTCGACCTGTTGGGCCTCGCAACTCACGAGCGTCGCGAGATCGAGGATCGCCACGTTGCCGGCGTCCACTCCGATGACGTTCGACTCCCCGGGCTCCTCGGCGGGGTGCCAACTGACCGCCGGCGCCTCGGAGATGAGCAGTCGCAGTGCGACGTTCGTACTGGCGGCTCTGGAGACCTCGACCCGGTAGATACCGGCGCGCAGCCGACGAGCCAGTGGCGCCAGGTCGAATGCGCCGTAGCCGAAGTCTCGGACGGTCAGTACCCCTGATCCGCAGGTCACCTCACCGAGGTGGATGACCTCGAGCGAGACCGTTTCGCCAAGCAGGGCGACCTGGCGCCCGTGGGCGAAGAGACCTGCCACATCGAGCTCCAGGTCTGCGGGCAGGGCAGCGTCCAAGCTCGCTGAGCTCAGCAGGGCCTCCGCCTCGGCGGGGTCGACCAGCGGCACTCCTGGTGGATCGAGGAAGCCGAGAAGCCGGCTGATCTTCCACTGCTCGTTGTCGCGCACAAGGCGGTATGCGTAGTAGGTCGGCATCGAACCGTCGCCCATGACCGAGCGCACTGTCGCGCGATCAGTCTCGACCTTCACCTCGGTGATGGTCTCCAGCGAGGGATCGTGCGCTGGACGCCCGCTGAGCATGTTCTCCTCGCCGGTACTGGCTCCGGGCGTGAAATGAGCGTCGACGAGCACCGCCTGTTCACCTCTCCACGCATCGACCGCGTGGTCGGAGCCCAAGGAGCTCGGCGGCTTGCCGGCCCGCTCCCAAGCCGCATGGAAGTCAGCTACGAAGGCCTCTACCCGCGCACGCACATCATCCCGGTTCACGGCCCTGACGGTACCGGCCGCCGGACGCACCGTCAGGGCCGAAGCCCAGCGATGAAGATGTCCGCCAGGCGGCGCGCACCCTGAGTCCAATTTCTGACCTGCGGGAGTTGCTGTGCCAGGAGCGCGCCGAACAGAACAACGTCGGCCTTGCTGATCTCCGCCCGGATCGTGCCGTCGTCGCGGCCCTGACTGATCAGCGAGTCCAGGATGCGGTGCACCTCGGCCATCAGCGCTTTCGTCGCGGGATCGGTCAGCGGCTGACCACTGTGCATCGGCAGAACGAGCTCCCTGCCGTGCCTGATGGTCTGGTAGAGGAAGGCGCGGATGGCGTCGAGCGGGGGCCGGTCGTCAGCGGCGGCTGAACGCGCGGAGTCCAGCACCATCTCGGCGGATCGGTGTGCCAGGGCTCCGAGCAGCGCATCGCGCGACGGGAAGTGGCGATAGACCGTCCCGACGCCGACGCCGGCGTCCGCCGCGATCGTCGCCATAGGTACGGCGGCGCCCTCACGCCGGACGGCGATGATCGCGGCGGTCAGGACGCGGTCACGGTTGTCGAGTGCATCGCGCCGCGGCCCGCGCCGACGTCCGGCGGCCTTCGAAACTGGCTCACTCACGTCGCCATGATCGCAGACCACGGCGCTGCCGACTCTCCGGCGGCTGCGCCACAGTTGCCCCGGGCTACTCGGCTCCCCACTGCGCCTTGGTAAAGGCAGCAGCGGAGTCGAGCGCCGCGGCACCCTCGTCGAGAAGTGCGGCAAACCCTTGGAAAACGTGCGGCACCTCCGGCCACACCTGCAGCTGCACCAGTACGTCGTGCGCGGCCGCGCGGGCCGCGAGTCGGACGGCGTCGTCGAGGAGAATCTCGTGCGAACCGGCCTGGATGAGCAGCGGCGGCAGACCGGTGAGGTCGGCGAAGACGGGGCTCACCGTCCCGGCAGCAGCATCCCCGCCTGCCACATAGTCGCCGGCGCGACGGCGAAGGCCGTCCGGGGTCAGGGCGGGGTCGACCTCAACCTTGGTCTTCATGCTGTCGCCGGACAAAGTGAGGTCGACCCACGGCGAGAAGACCGCTGCCGATGACGGCTGCGGCAAGCCGGCCTCCTTGAGCGCGACCAGTGTCGCGACCACCAGACCACCTCCCGCCGACTCGCCTACGAAGGCGACCTTGGAGTTCGGTACGCCGCTGTCGAGCAGCGCCTGATACGCGGCGACCGCGTCCGTGACCGCTGCGGGATACCGATGCTCGGGAGCGAGCCGGTAGTCGACGGTGATCGCACGCGCCCCGACCCGGCGAGCGACGTCGGCCGCCAACCCGACCGAGTCCGGCGCTGACCCGAGGGCGTATCCACCGCCGTGGAAGTACAGCACGACCACTGAGGGATCGTTGCCCGGAGTCTCGACCGTGATCACCGGAACCCCGCCGAGCTCGCCCGGCGTCGTGACGATGTCGTCGGGCAGTGGCACCGAGGAGATCATCTCGTGAAAGATCACGCGCTGCTCGTCGACGTCTCCCCCGATGTCGAACTCGCCGTGCCGCAAGATCTGGTCGAGCTGCTCGCGCTGCTCGCGACTCATCGGACCGTCTCCTTCTGGTTGCCGATGTTCGACACTTGGCTGTTGCGGTTCATGGTCATGAAGGTCCCTTTGGGTGGCAGGAGATGGCCCGAAGGTCAGCGTGGTGGCCCGACGATGACGTTGCCGTACTTCGTGGCAATCGCCGCATCGGGCTTCACCTCGTGACCAGGCGGTCGCGGTGTGGACTTGTCCCAGCCGGTTTCACGGAACATCCCTTCGATACCGGCCGGGGTGTTGATCATCAGCAGGTCGGCCTTCTTGGAGGTGATCCGGTAGGCATGCGGCACCTGCTTGGGCAGGAACACCACTCCCCCCTCGGCCAGTTCGTACTCCTCGTCGTCACACCAGACCAGCGCGGTCCCCTTGATCAGCAAGAAGATCTCGTCCTCGTTGGTGTGCTGGTGGTACGGCGGCGCCTCGCCCTCCTGGACGTCGAAGCGGCCCATCATCAGCTGGCCGTTCGTGGCCAGCCCGTCGAGCAACACCGCCAGGGTGCCACCGCCGAGCCATTCGAGTTGTTGCTGCTGTTGCGGCTGCGCCAGGTAGGCCATGCTCATTGCCGGCTCCAATCAACCATAGACGGACGATATCGTCCGTTTAGTCTGGTGGTCAGACTACCTGCCGCCGGACACGGTAACCACCGAAAGCTGAGGTCAGCCGCGGAGCAGGTCGGCCGAGACGGCCCAGAGGCGTTCGGCCGCGGCGGGATCGAGCGCCCATTCCTTGACGCCATGCGGGTGCTGCGCCAGGTCGGCGTCGTTCGGCACCGCGTAGGCCTCTTGTGAATCGTCGAGGTAGTGGCCGCCGGAGTGAGCGAACTCGGGGGCGACGGCCGCGACGATGCTGGTGGCGGCACCCTGCTCGACCGTCTTGTAGGTGAAGACCCCAGCGGCCTCGGCCGCGTCGAGCGACGCCTTCTGTCGTGTTGTGAAGTTGCGCTGCAGTCCCGTCGCGACACCACCGGGGTTGACCGCATTGGCGACGATGCCGTCGGACGCCCAACGGCGGGTCGCCTCGACGGCGAAGAGCGAGTTCGCCGTCTTCGACTGGGCGTAGGCGATCTGCGGGTCGTAGTCGCGACGCTCGAAGTGGAGGTCGTCGAAGTCGACACCGGAACGCATGTGCGCCGTCGAACTGACCGACACCACCCGTGCGCCGTCACGGTCGGCCGCTCCCAGGGCCAGGGCGTCGTGAAGGCCGGTGGCCAGGGCGAAGTGACCGAGATGGTTGGTCGCGAATTGCAGCTCCCAGCCCTCGCGCGTTCGTTCGAGGCCACTGGTGACCACGCCCGCGTTGTTGATCAGCAGGTGAAGTGGGCCGCTCCACGTGTCGACGAACTGTGCGACGGTGGTCCGGTAGGCGAGGTCGACCCGGGCCACCCGGGGCCGTAGCCCTCCCGTCGACTTCTCGATCGCGTCGGCGACAGCTTCACCTGCCATCACGTTCCGGACGGCGAGGACCACCTCCGCCCCGGCAGCGGCCAGCACTCGAGCCGTCTCGATTCCGAGTCCGGAGGATGCTCCCGTCACGACCGCGCGGACGCCGGTGAGATCAGCGCCGCGCAGTACGTCATCCGCCGTACTGGCGGCAGTGAAGGGCGTGGAGATGGCGGGTTGGCTCATATCTTCGACTATACGCAATAGACTGAACTTGTATAGTCTGACTATCGCTCGTATGCTCGCCTCATGACCAGTCCCGACACCGATCGCCGCGGCATGGTCCTGGACTCCGCGATGGCCACGTTCGCGCGATTCGGCTACCGGAAGACCTCGATGGACGAGGTCGCGCGGGCGGCGCGCATCTCCCGGCCCGGGCTCTACTTCCTCTTCTCCTCGAAGGAGACTCTCTTTCGTGCCGCGGTCACCCAGGCGCTGGAGCGGGACATCGCAGCGGTCGAGCACGTCCTGGCCGACACTGGCCGTCCCCTTCCGGAGCGCCTCGTCGAAGCGTTCGACCAGTGGGCGGGCCGCTACACCGGCCCACTGGCTCGCGAGGTCACGGCCGTCATCGAGGACAACCCCGACCTGCTCGGACAGATCGTGGAAACGGCGCCGCGACGTTTCGAGGAGCTGATCACGGATGCGATCGCCGTCGACTCGGAGCAAGAGGCGGCCTCCGCTGTCGCCCGGACGATGATCAGCACGTCGATCGGCCTCAAGCATCAGGCCGAATCGCGGGCGTTCTACCTCGAACGACTGAAGGTCGCTGTCGATCTGCTGGTGCACTGACAAGCTCGGCTTCCTCCCACCGGGAGCGGCAGATCAGGCGAGCTTGAGTAGCAGATCGCTGAGCTCGGCCGGCATCGTGATCATGCAGTCGTGACCGGTGGGCAGCTCCCAGACCTGTGCCGGATCGCCGTTGGGCTGGAACGGGGCGACCGGCCGCCGGGTCGGCGGGGCGCCGACAGCGCAGTGGATGTGAGTACGAGGAATCGCGGTCGTGGCAGGGTTGTCCAACCGGACCGGTTGCTGGAGACAGCCGATCGGGTCGTCGGAAAGGATCGTGCGCAGCCAGGCCTGATCCTCGGGGTCGGTGACACCGAACAAGCCGGCAGGCGGAGGCATCTCGGGTAGCGGCGGAATGCGCCACGGGGCGTCGGTCCCGGCGGCCTGGTCGATCAGGAATTGAGCCGTCGGGATGATGTCGACCACGGATTCGCCGTTCTCGGGCACCATGGCATCCAGATAGACCAGGTGCTTGATCCGCTCCGGGATCTCATTGATCACAGAGGTGACGACGAGCCCCGCATAGCTGTGACCGACCAGCACCACGTCGGTGAGGTCCTCGTCGGAGATCAGCCGTACGACGTCCGCGACGTGGGTGTCGAGGCCAACATCCGGGCCGAGCAGATGAATCTTGTCGCCATGGCCGGTGAGCGATGGAGCGAAGACGCGGTGCCCCGCTGCGGTCAGCAGCGGAACCACGCGCTTCCAGCTCTCGCCGCTGTGCCATGAGCCGTGCACGAGTACATACGTGGACATATCTGATCCTTTACTGCCAGCAGCCGACCTGCACGGTCGGCGAACATGGCATTCCATGGCGGTGGATGTCTAATCGTTGAAAGCCTACAACGATTATTCAAACGCAACCATTGCAGAGGAGGGTATGATCGGACGCATGGCATCGACGACGCGCACAGCGCTCCGGTCCGGGCTGGGCGCACTCCTCGCCGGCCGAGGCGCGGTGGCCGGCGCCCGCCTTCGCAGCGCCCTCGCCGTACGAGGCCTCACCCTGCGATCGGTCTTCACGCTGACGCAATTGGCCGATGGGCCGGTCAACCAGCAGGCATTGATCGACCTCCTCGGCGTCGACCCGAGCGCACTGGTCGCGGTGCTCAATGAGCTGGAAGGGCTGCACCTCCTCACCCGGCAGCGTGACGCCGCGGACCGTCGGCGGCACATCGTCACGATCACCCCCAAGGGCACCAAGACGCTGGCGCAGGTCGACGCGATCCTGGCCGGCACGGACGACGACCTCTTCGCGGCCCTGACTCCCGGCGAACGAGCCCAGCTCGAGCGACTGCTGGAGAAGGTCGCCGATACCGAACTCTGCGGCGAGAATTACTGATCGCACACTGCGCGATCGGCGTCACCGGAAGTGCGCTGCCGAGACCTGATTGAAGTGGATGAGCAGGTCGGGGGTGGGATACCCAGCGCCGATATCGCGGGTACCTTCGTCCCTGAACCCGGCAGCAGCTTGCCTAGATCGACTCACCTAGATCTTGCGCGATCCAGCCCGGTGTATCCAGACGCAGGGAGTCTCCGCCAACCAGCGCCGACAACTGCGTCTCGAGTTCGGTGAGCCGGTCGGTGCCGATCTGCCGCCCCCAGCGATCGCGCAATTCGTCGAAGATCGCCTCGGCTTCAGCCAGCAGACCGAACCCTTCCGGCGTCACGTGCAGCCGTTTGCGGCGGGCATCCGCAGGATCCACGTCGCGGGCTATGTAGCCACGCTCCTGCAGTACGGCGATCGTCTTTGCCGCCGCCTGCTTCGAGACCGCCATCCGACGGCCGAGCTCGGAGGCGTTGTCGGCACCAGCCGCAATCGCGCGGATCGCGAAATCGTGGACGGGACGGACATCGGCATGCCCGCGGGCAGCCAATTCAGCGTGTGCCGCATCCACCAGACTGCGAAAACCTCCGAGCAACAGCAAAGCGAGATCGGCACCGGAGCGAGACATGCCTCAAGGCTAACGGTGCCGAGCTAGACAAACGACAACCTGGTTGTCTACTGTGAATGGACAACCAGATTGTCTAATGAGGAGCAGTCATGACCGAGATCGCAGCGCCGCCTGAGATCACCCATCGGTACGTCGACGTCAACGGAACCCGGCTCCACTTCGTCGAGGCCGGAAGCACCGGGTCTCCGATCCTCCTGGTGCATGGCTTCCCTGAGACTTGGTGGGCGTTCCGCAAGCTCATCCCCCTACTGGCGGCCGACCACCGCGTGTTCGCGGTGGACCTGCGCGGTTTCGGCGACTCGAGCAACGAGACGGGCCCGTATGACAGCGCGACCTCCGCCGAGGACCTGCATCAGCTCGTCGAGCACCTCAACGTCGGTCCGGTGCACCTCGCGGCACAAGACATCAGCGGGATGGTCGCCTTTCGGCTCGCCGCCACCCACCCGCAAGACGTCCGCAGCTTCACCGCGATCGAGACGGGACTGCCGGGATTCGGCATGGAAAGACTGGCCGACGTCACCCGCGGGGGCGCCTGGTACATCGGGACGCTCACCACTCCAGGCATCCCGGAGACGCTCCTGACTGGTCGCGAACACGAATTCCTGACCCCGTTCGCCGGCCCGCCCATGACGGTGACCCCTGGAGCGATCACCGAGGCGGACCTCACCGAGTACGCCCGGACCTACTCCCGGCCCGGCGGATTCCGCGGCGCGACCGGCCTCTACCGGTCAATGCTGCAAGACGGCGAAGACATCACCGCCATGGCCGCCGCGAACCCGCTCAAGATGCCGGTACTCACGGTCGGCGCCGGAGGCGGTGATTTCACCAGAACCACCTTCGCCCAAGTCGCGGCCGGCGCGCTTCACTCCGCCTCCCTCGAAGGCGTCGGCCACTACGCAGCCCAGGAGGCCCCTCGTGAACTGGCCACCGCCGTCCTCGACTTCCTCCGCGACATCGACGTCGCGCAGACTTCCGGCATTCAACGTCATCGGAAACTCTTGCTGGTAGCGGAAGCACGACTAGCGTGAAATAGGTAAACGGCGTATGGTTATTTCACCAGGTTCGGCCCAGGAGGATACCCATGAGCTTGTCCTACGAAGTGCATGTCAGTCCGAGCGCCCTGCGCGCCGGGGAGCAGCGGATGCCGAACGGCGACCGGCTCTACTGGAACCCGCTCTCCACCACGTTGATCTTCGGTGCGTATGACGCGGTTCTGGTGGATCCACCGTTCCTCACCGATCAGATCCAGCAGGTCGGCGACTGGATCGAGCAATCAGGCAAGAACCTGATCGCGATCTATTCGACGCACGGGCACGGCGATCACTGGTTCGGAGCCGGTGAGCTGGTCAAGCGATTCCCGGGCGCCAAGGTCTATGCCACGCCCGGAACGATCGAGATCATGCACCAGCAGGCCACGGTCGGGCGCGAAAAGCTGTGGGACGTGATCTTCCCCGGTCAGATCCCGGCGAGCCCGGTGCTGGCCGAGCCGGCGCCGGCCGAAGGAATCGCGCTGGAGGGTGAACTGCTGCAGGTGATCGAGACCGGGCACACCGACACCGATCAGACGACAGTGCTGCACGTGCCGTCGATCGGGCTGGTCGTGGCGGGAGACGTTGCCTACAACGGAATTCACCAGTACATCGTCGAAGGTGTGGACGGCGGGTTCGAGGCGTGGATCGAGGCCATCGACCGGGTCGCCGAGCTGAAACCGACCGCAGTGATCGCCGGCCACAAGAACCGGGAGCTGCCCGACAGCCCGATCATCCTGGATCAGACCAAGCAGTATCTTCAGGATGTGATCACGTTCCGCGCCGAGGCGCCGTCCGCCCAGGACTTCTACGATCGGATGATCGAGCGGCATCCGGACCGGCTCAACCCGAGCCCTTTGTGGTACGGCGCACTGGCACTGTTCACCCGATGACTTCGTCCAGTCGCTACGACCTCGAAGCCGCACCGGGCAACCTAGGCCTGGCTCAGGAGCTGATCAACACAGTGGGCATCGGGAAACACAGCGACCTCCTCAGTGATCCTGAGGCAGCCGGTACCTGGACGACCACGCCGTTGACCGACGCCGACCTCGAACTGCTGCGGGCCTTCCGGACCGACCTCCAGCGACTGGTGTCACGCTCCGAGCATCCAACCCAGCAATGGGCCACGGACCTGACTCTAGGATTCGGGCCCGATGCCGCGGTCGAGCTGACACCTCCCCCGGACGGGGCCTCCGCGCTGATCTCGAGAACACTCGCCGGCATCTACGAGGCACAACTTCTCGACACCTGGCGGCGACTGAAGTCGTGCCGCAATCCGGACTGCCGAGCGGCCTTCTACGACCGCTCCAAGAACAATTCACGCGTTTGGCACTCGCTCACCACCTGCGGCAACCCGGCCAACCTCCGAGCTCACCGAGCCCGAGCCCGCAGCTAGCGCACCACGCTCGTACGACTTCTATCCGCGCTCTTCCAGGATGAACACGCCACCGGCTGCGACGGCCAGGTCGGGCCCGAAGGCTGTGACCGGAGTATGGGCGCCGGGCTTGGCCTCACCACGGGCCAACGCCAGAGCGGCTTCGGTGATGACGGCACAGGTGTAGTCCATGGCGTCGTCACACCGCAGCCAGCCCGCGCGCGTCGTACCGCCCGGCCAATTGACAACCGCATGCCCCCAGGAGTGCGTCCGAGCCCGAGGCGCTGCCTTCGTCGTGACCGCGGCCAGCCGTCGGACCGCGAACCGGCGGAGGACGGGGATGGTCAGGAGTAGACCCATCAGCGGGAGAAGGTGCCGGACGACACCGCCAGGCAGCAATGCATTGGCGGACACCACGGCGGGGGCATTGCTGGCTTGCTGAGCCGCCAAGAGATCACCGGTCGGCGCCAGGACGGTGGAGGCGGTCTCACCGTCAGGGAGTTTTAGATGCCGCGCCTCGGAGGCGAGCCGAGCCTTGACGAGCTGGCCGCCCTTGTATTGAAGACCTCCGGTGGTCAGGCCGCTCACGATCGACTCAGCCAGCGCGGTGCCGAGTAGGCCGGCTTCCATCGCGAACGACGCGATCGCATCCACCCGAACGTCACCAGGCGTTGGCTGGCCTTCGACAAGTTTGGCCACCACGGCCTGCGTGGCGAGTACGCCGAAACCGGCGCCGGTCACCAAGGTACTGCCGTTGTCGACCGCCTCGTCGTTCAGCTCGAGCATCCGGGAAATGGCGACCAGGTCGTTGGCCAGATCGACGTAGTGGCCGCCGGGCAGACAGGACCGCGCGAACGTGGTGGCGGTCTCGGCGTAGCCGCCGATCGTGTTCACCACGACAGCAGGCCGCCGCTCGCGGATCGCCCGCGCTGCACCCGCCGTCGAGGTCTCGACGACGAGCTGCGGGTCGTCGATCCCCCACTCGCTCGCGGCGGCTCGCAGGCGGTCGGCGTTCCGGCCGACGAGAACGGGCGTTCGGCCGGCGGCGACCAGCCGGGCACCGATCGCCCTGCCGGTGCGCCCGGTCGCGCCGAGCAGCCAGATCTCTGTGGACATGAGAAGCCTCCGATAAGTGATGGCACTGAGTGCTTTCACTTACGATAGCACTCAGTGCCATCACTGGTAGGCTGGCGGTATGGCGCGATGGGATCCGGATGCGGAAGGCCGGCTGCGGGCGGCCGCACTCGAGCTCTTTCACCAGCACGGCTTCGAGAATGTGACCGCGGCCCAGATCGCCGAGCAGGCCGGGCTCGCCCGGCGCTCGTTCTTCCGCTACTTCCCGGACAAGCGCGAGGTGCTCTTCGCGGGCTCGGAGCAGCTCCCGGGGGCGATCGCTGACGCCTTCGCAGCGGTCGCACCTGACGTCGCACCGTGGCCCACGGCGCTGGCGGCCCTGGAAACGGTAGGCGCCCTCCTGGTGGAGCACGCCACCGACTCGGTAGCCCGGCGGGACATCATCCAGGCCAGCCCGGAGCTCCAGGAGCGCGAGCGCACCAAATCAAACGCCATAGCGACCGCCATTCAGGCAGCGCTGGAGCAACGCGCCGTACCGGCGACTGACGCGATCCTGCTTGCTCAGATCGGGACGGCCGTCTTCCAGCAGGCCTTCACCTGCTGGGTCGACCAAACCGGACAGCAGCCGATCGAGAGCTGCCTGGCCGCGGCCGCCGAACAGCTACAGCGACTGGTCCGGATCTGACCCCTCCGGCCATGGCACATTGTGCGACGCCTCTCCGGAGTGGAGGGGTTACGCAAGTCATTGGGGCGGAACTGTGAAGGCGCTTCACATACTGCGCCTACAGCAACCGCGAGGGCACCGGTGCGATCTGGTGCACGAAGCGCAGCGCTGACGGCAACCCGTGGTACCTGGCCCGCGACACGTCCTCCGGCGTCGTCGGCTGGATCTGGGCGGGCAACGTCTCCAGCACAAGCGGCACGATCAACAACTGCTGACGAGACCGACCAGAGGGCTCACCACAGACCGTTCCTGGTGAGCCCTCGAGCGGCCCCGCCGCTTCAGCGGGGCTTGGTGGCGCTCCAGAGGTAGCGCTCAAGGCCGCCTGAGCCGGATCGGACGTCATATTCCGGCGGCGACGTACGCCGTGCAGGTGGTGGGCTTGCCCGTGGTGATCAGGTTCGGGTCGATCACGACCTGCCCGGACGGTGGCACCAGGTCGGGGTAGTCCGTGCCACCACCGTTCACCTTGCCGTCCGTGCCCTTGCAGATGACGCCGATGCGCGGAGATTGCAGCGGCTGGTCCGTGGGGTTCTTGATCGTGAACTTCGCATGCCACAAGGTGTCGACGTACTGGTCCTTCGTGATGCTGCCGGCCTTGAAGCTGCCGAGGTCGGTCTTGGACTCCGGGAAGGCACCCTCTTCCTTCACCAGCAGCGTCGGCTGCACCGAAGCAACCTTGTCCTTCAGACCGACATCGACTTGGGTACCGACCGCCTGGAGCTGGTTCGCGACATTGAACGACTCGACCTGGGAGGCGCTCTTGAGGATCGCGCCGCTCTTGTCCAGCAGATTGAAGTTGACCGTGACCGTCTGCCCACCGTGGTCGGACATGTTCTTGACCAGCGCGGTCACCCAGACATACTGGCCGGACTGCCCGAATCCAGACTCGACAATCTGACCGAGGCCGGCCTTCTTCTCCGTCGTCGGAGTACTTGCGCTCTGCGGCGCACTCGTGTCGACGGACTGCTTCTCCGACCCGCACGCGGTCAGAGCGAGCGAGACGGCAAGCGCCGCCGCGAGCGGGAGCAGACCCGCGTACCTACGGCGTGCCCGAATGCGTTCGATCATCAGACGGCCAACGAACTCGCTCACAACGGGACCCGTCTCTCCGGCGAAGGTTGCTGCTCAGGTGCCGCGAGGATGTCACGGCGTTACCCAAGGTAGTGACTCGACGGGTTCATTCCTGCACATGAACACCTGCTACTGGGTCATAGACGTAGACCTCTTTGCCGGTGTCTGGGGTGCGGGCATGGAGAGTGTGGAACATGGGGTCGGACGGGCCGCCGAGGTCGATGACTGACGCGCAAGCGCCGAGGACTCCGCGGGCGAGGGCAGGCGGTGCGGTGAGGTCCATTCGAGTGATCACGCCGGGGGTCGCCCAGACAGGCGTCTGACCTAGCCTTCCGCTGAGCTGGTGGTGCAGATGGCCGCACAGTACGGCGTGGACGTCGGTGCCCGCGAGCGCCTGACCCAGCTCGTCGGGTTGCTGCAGAACCGCCGACCGCATGAAGACGACGGCATCCAAGGACACCGGCGGGTGGTGGAGTACGACGATCGAGCCGGACGGGGCGGGGGTCGCCAACTCGGTGGTCAGCCAGTTCAGTTGGTTGCGGCCCAACTCCCCGTGCGGTGAGCCGGGAACGAGGCTGTCCAGCGTGATCACGCGGAGGCCGTTGACCTCGCTCACCGCGGCGATGACGTCGTCCAGCTCGGCCGATCGACCGATCGCTGAGCCGTCCGGCCCAAGGTGTCCGCAGCCGAGGGCGGCGGTGAAGCCGTCGCGGCGGTCGTGGTTGCCCGTGCTGTAGATGTGCGGGATCCCGCGCGCGCCGGCGAACTCACCGACCAGATCACGGACCACGGCGCATCCTTCCTCGGAGCCGTCGTCGGCAATGTCCCCACTGACGACCACCAGGTCCAACTGCGGGACTCGCCGGAGGTCGCGCAGGAGCCCACGCAGCGCAGTGACGCCATCAACACCGTCCTCGTCCGGACCGGTGCGGCTGACATGGGTATCGGACAGATGCAGAACACGGTGACGACGCATGACACAACTCCTCGACATCGTTGCCCTAGGCACCCAGGCGGTCGATGCCCGACGCGTCACTCCCCGGTGGTCGCCCACCCTCGCCAGTCGTGTGCACCGAGCCTACCGGCTCACTGGCCACCTCACGGGTGGCCAGTTCCGGTCACATTTGTTCACATATATGAATCCTATTCACATTCATAGCTATGCTGGCTTACCTTCGGGCGGGAGAGGCCATCTCGAGTCTTCCGTTCGAAGGAGCCGTTATGTCGCCACCTGCTCTGACCCGCTTGCTGGTCTGCGCGCTCGCAGTCCTCCTGCTCGGGCCGCTGACCGTCCTGTCGCCCTTGCCGGCGCACGCCGCCCCGGCACCTCTGCAGATCTATCCCGTGCAGTCCATCTATCCCGCCTCGCCCGACTACCGCCTGACGGTGAACGGTCAGAACGTTCCGGTCAGCGACTACCCGGGGTACGACATCGCACAGTTCGCGATGGGGGCCGGCGAGGCGACCATCACGGTGACGAAGGTGAACAACACCGCGATCGGGTCGTACTTCATCAGCCCGGCGAAGCTGAATCTGAGCGGCTCGGTGAGTGGGGCGGCGATGACCTTCACCGTCACGCGCGACGAGTACCTGATCGTCAAACTCGATGGTCGGCCGAACCTGGTGATCGCGATCGACCCGCTCGAGACGAACCGCCCGGCCGACAGCGGCACAGGGATCTTCAACGTCCGCAACGCGCCGTACAACGCGCAGCCGGGCAGCGGTTACAGCACTGCCGCCTTCCAGACCGCGCTCAACGACGCGTCTGCCTGGGGCGGTGCGAACGGCCGGCAAGGCGTCGTTTACGTACCTGCCGGCGTTTGGACCCTTGGCACGATCTACCTCCGCAGCAACCTTGCGCTCTACCTCGCGCCGGGTGCCGTTCTGCGATACACCGGTGAGCGGTCCCAGTACGACGTGCACTGGCGCAAGAACTCGCAGAGCCGCGACATCACCTGGTTCCTGTCGACCCGGTACTCGTCGACCAACATCTCGATCTACGGCCGCGGCGTGATCGACGGCAACGGCCAGGCCTCGCTCGCCCCGAGCAACCTGGGCGTGAACCTGCTGACCCCGGTCTACACGACCCACTTCCGGGTCGACGGGATCACCTTCCGCGAATCCAGCAGTTGGGCGGTCATGCCGATCCGCTCGGAGGACGTGGGATTCACGAATGTGAAGATCTTCAACCGGTTCGACATGGGCGAGAACGACGGGATCGACGTGATGGAGTCGCGGCAGGTCCGGGTCACCAACGCGATCGGGATCGGCCTGGACGATCCCTTCAGCACCAAGACCTGGGCCGAGACCACCGATATCACCAAGAACATCCCGGGCGCCTCGCGACCGTTGGACGACGTGGTCTTCGACGACCTGGTCAGCTGGACGTACTGCTACGGCCTGAAGGTCGGCCAGGGCGTTCTGCAGAACCAGTCCAACGTGACGTTCCGGAACGCGGTTGTGCATGACGCCGCGGTGGGGATCGGCGTTCACCACAAGTACGGAACCGGGACCGCGAGCTCGATCACGTTCGACACCATCGACATCGAGCGGCTCTCGTTCAGCAACGACAACAACCGGACCTGGCTGGCCCTGTGGACCGGCACCGGCCCGGAAGGGACCGGCCCGATCAGCGGTGTCCGGATCGCGAACGTCCGGGTCCGCGACGCCGGCACGACGGCCGCCCGGATCAACGGGCTGCCCGGAGCCCAGATCACCGGTGTTCAGTTGCACCGGGTCCTGATGCCCGGTTCGTCGTCGTACGCGACCACACTCGCCCAGATGCGGATCACCAACGTGTCCGAGAACGGCCCGATCACCATCACCCAGTAGTACTGATACAGCCGGCGAAGCAGTTGCGTAGCCAAGTAAGGATGACGGCCAGCGCTTCGGGGTCGAGCGTGGTGCCGTCGGCGTTGTACTCGTTGCCAGCAGATGCGGCGACCTGCGGTGGAGTGCGAGGGTCGTGTTTGAGGACGTGATTGGCGCGCGGAGGGAAGGCGAAGGTGACGTTCGTACTTCCGGCTGCTGCCGCCTGGAGGGGATCGCCGTCGGCGTGCAGGTCGACTTGTACGTCGTTGCCGCCGATCAGGACAAGCGTCGGGATCTCCACCTGCGGCAGCCGGTCGGTGGCGCTCTCCGACCACAGCTCGCGCGCGAGTGGGAGGTTCGCCGGCACTTCAAAGCTCATCAGCACCTGCCGCACACTGTCCGGCAGCCGCGGATCGGGATCCATCGGCCGACCGGCCGTGTACCGATCGGCGGCTGCGCGGACCAGCGGGAGCAATTCGGCACCGTCGGGGATCTGCGCAGCCTGCAGGGCGAGCTGCGACATCAGGACGTCGCGGATCGGTCGCCCGGGTGGCGCCGCCAGAACGATACCGACGAACGGGATCGGCTGGACGCTGGTGGCATAACGCAGTACTTGCAGGGTTCCTTCGCTGTTGCCTAGGCCAACGATCCGCGACGGATCGACGGACGGCTCGGCAGCAAAGGCTCGCGTCGCCGCCGACAACTCGTCGACGTGCGACTGCATGCTCAGCTTGCCGACGAGCTGGGCGACGTTGTCCATGACGTGTGGACCCGAGGCTCGTTTGTCGTAGCGCATCGAGGCGATCCCGGCATCGGCGAACGCCTCCGCCAGCAACCGCGCCGATCCGTTGGTCCCGGGCAGCAACGGCGAGCACCAGTCCCGATCCGTCGGCCCGCTGCCTGCCACCATCACCACCCCCGCGAACGGCCCGTCCCCCGCGGGCCGCACCACGGTCCCCTCCATCCGAATCCCGTCCAGCTCCCACGCGACCACAGCCGACTCGCTCACGACTCCTCCTCCACTCGTCCGTCGGTCCCACAGTAGAGCCGTACCGGACAGGCGCCTCGACGGGTCAGCGCGCGCCGTACTCGACTTTCGGCTCCTCGACGTGGGGAGTGAGCGGGATGCCCAGGGCGGCGAAGGTACACAGCGGGGTGCCTTCGACGACGACGTCGCGGAGCAGGATGTTGCTGAGGGCACCGTCGGCGTTGCCGGCGGCAACGAGGGGTGGCATGCGGCCGGCGTCGCGGACGGTGATGCGTTCGATTCGTACGCCGGAAACCGGTCCGATGCCGAGGCCGCGTTCACGAGTGTGAATGAGTAGCCAACTCTGATTGCCGCGCTCGTGGTCCAGCGACTCGATGTCGATGTCCTCGTAGACGAGGTCGGTGCAGGGCGCGCTGCCGTAGCAGGGATCGATGGCGATCGCGCGGGTTGCGTTGTAGACGTAGCCCCGCCGGTAGGTGATGTCGTGCTGCCGCGAGTAGTGCCCGTTCCCCACCTTGAACGCGGCGCAGTGTGTCCAGGCGACGACATCCTCGAACAGAACGCGTTCGACCGGCCGGCGGGGGTGCGGCCAGCTGAGCGCGATGTTGGCGTCCTCGGCCCAGGCCTTGGTCGAGTACGGATCGTCCTCGCAGATCGCGATCATGTGCCGGACCACCACATCCTGGCACTCGTTCACATCCAGGACATCGTTCTCATACTGGCGTTGCGTCTGGAATCCCTTGTAGTTGGTGATCTGTACGTCGGAGCACCGGCTCGGCAGGAACGCCCAGGAGCCGGAGTCGCGACCGATCACGCCGTCGACCCGCAGCCCTCGGGTACCGACGGGGACGAACAGGTGATTCAGATAGCGGCTGTCCTTGCGCATCCGTGCGCCTTGACCGTCGATGGTTCCGCGTCCATACACGCGAATGTCGACAGATCCCGGTTCGGTCGACAGCAGCCAGGTGCCATCCATGTCCAGGCTGTCGTGCCGGAACTTGGTGGAATAGTCAGCCGGGTCCGCCGTTGCCCGGAGCACTGACCCGCCGGCCAAGTAGAGCTGCACCCGCGACCGCAGCACGACGCTGCCGATCGAGAACACACCGGCCGAGATGTGGACAACGCCCCCACCGGCGTCGTACGCCGCATCGATCGCGCCTTGAATCGCGCCGGTCGCCAGGGTCGTGCCGGTCGGATCGGCGCCGAAGTCCTCGACCACGTTGAAGATTCGGGGTCCTTGCACAGATGGCGGATCGACCTCGACCGGGTCGGCGGCGATGACGAGCTCGGCGAGACCATCGATCTTCACGATCAGGTACCGGCTCTGATCGAGTGTGAAGGTCAACCGGTTCTCTGATACCTCCACCGGGATCTCGAAGGCGAGCGGGCTGACCGATGCGACCTCGATCCGTCGACGGGTACTCACCTCCACGGTCACCGTGCCGTCGAACGAGAAGTGGGCATAGTGATACTCCACTCCCCCTCCGGGCTCCGGCGCGAAGGCGGTCACCGGCACGTTCTGCCCTTCGACGCGCACCGCGAAATCGACTGAGATCGGGTAGATCGTGGGCAGCGGGTAGGTCTGAACGCTCATCGGTGCCGGCCCGACAGTTGCTCGACACCAAGGATCAGGGCGGAGTGGTCGAGATCGCCGTAGCCCTGAGCGCGGGCCGCAGCCATCAACTGCGCCACGACAGCACCGAGCGGAATCACGACGCCGGCCTGCCTGGCGGAGTCGAGAACGATCCCGAGATCTTTGTGGTGCAGGTCGATCCGGAATCCTGGCTGCAGCTCGTGGCGAATCATTCCAGCGGCCTTGCGATCGAGGATCCGGTTGCCCGCCAACCCACCGGCGAGCACCTCGACCGCCGGTTCCAGGTCCACCTGGTACGCGTCCAGGAAGGTCAACGCCTCTGCGACCAGTTCGATGGTGCCGGCCACGATCAGCTGATTGGCGGCCTTCACCAGCTGCCCGGAGCCGGGTGGACCCACGTGCACCACGGTGGTGCCCAACGCGGCGAGCACCGGCCGGGCCGCCTCGACATCCGCAGCCGCACCCCCGACCATGATCGACAGCTTCCCGTCGACGGCGCCTTGCTCGCCGCCGCTCACAGGTGCGTCCAAAGCCCGTACGCCGACATCGGCCGCGGCCGCGGCGACGTTGCGAGCGGTGGCCGGGGCGACCGAACTCATGTCGATCAACAGCGCGCCGGTCCGGGCGTTGGCGAGGACGCCATCGTTGCCTAGGACAACCTTCTCGACGTCCGGGGAGTCCGGCAGCATGGTGATGATCACGTCGGCATCGACGACGGCTTCGGCGATCGACGCCGCCGCCGTACCGCCCGCTGCGACCAGCCGCTCCGCCTTGGCCGGGCTACGGTTGTGACCACGGACGACGTACCCGGCCTCGACCAGGTTGACGGCCATCGGCAGGCCCATGATGCCGAGGCCGACGAAACCGATCCGAGTCATTGTTCTCTCCAGGTGTCGACAGAGCGGATGGCGCGAGCGGCACGCTCGGCCAGTGCGGCCAGATCGCCGCCCGGGAGCAACGCATCCCTGGTCAGGTCACGACTGAGACCGACGACCGCGGCCCCCGCTGCGAGGTAGGCGCCTGCCTCGTCGACGAGGACCCCGCCGGTCGGCACCAGCGGGATATCGGGCAAGGGACCGACAAGCTCGGCGAGATAGCCGATGCCTCCCACCGGACCGATCGGGGACACCTTCACCGCCTGGACGCCGTACCGCCAGGCCCGGACGATCTCGTTCGGTGTCAGCGCGCCGGGGACGAACGGTACGCCGAGCTCGTGCGCGGCCTCGATCACGTCTGGGTCAGTGACCTGGCTGACCAGGAACGACGCACCGGCATCGACCGCCTGGCGAACCTGTTCGGCCGTCCGGACGGTCCCGGCACCGATCAGTACGTCGGCCGGTAGCACCTTCTTCGCATGCCTGATCGCGTCCAACGCCCCGGCCGAGGTGAGCGTGAACTCGACGGCCGGGATTCCGGCATCGACCAGGATCAGGGACACCTCGACGAACCGTCCGGCGTCCGGTGCCCGGAGCACGGCGATTGCCGGCCGGCCCTTCATCGCCTCGCGTAACTGCATCATCGCCGCACCTTCCCCGTCACGTCCTCGATCGCCATTCGCAGGGCCGCCAACCGTCGGTCCGACGCCAGGCCTGCGTGATACAGATGGAGTTCCTCGGCGCCGGCGGCAACCAGCCCCCGCCAGTACCGTGCCAGCTCTTCCGGATCGGCAGGCGCCGGTGGAAGGACATTCACATAGGCGGACACGTCCACCCCCAAGGCACGCATCGCACCCACTCGTTGCGCTGCGACCTCATCGAGTTCCCACGCCGGCACGACGTACGAGTTCACGCCTTTGTCCGCGACAGTCACCGCAGCGGCCGGTCCGGTCGACCAGGCATCGGCGACCGCGTGCATCGCGATCCCGACCGCACCCGCCGACCGTGCCTCGGCCAGCACAGCCTCCCGCAACAGGCGCGTTGCCTCGGACCTGATCTGCAGGACGACATCCAGGTGAGGGCCTAGCACCTTGGCCGGCGATGACCCGCCGGACCGGATGCGCGCGGCCAGTTCCGCCGGATCCACGTCGGCTTGTGCGAGCGACGTCGTACAGGCGTCGCAGAAGCAGATCGACAGGAGTGCGCATTCGTCCTCGGTCCAGTCGGCTCCCGCGGTCTTCTCGTGGTGGCCGAGATGGTTGACACCCATCGGCCCGCAGGCCTCGAGTACGACATCGGTGACGCCGGACTGACGGACCACCTCACCCACGAGCCTGCGTGAATAGTCGCGCACCGCCGGAACGCTGGGGCACAGTGCGTACGGATACACATCGCCGAAAGCATTTCGCACACATGCCCACGGATTCGCCAGACCCACTGCTGTGCTGTGCGTCAGCACCACCCACGCGCGCACCGGCAGCCCGACCAGGCGTAGCTCACCGGCTGCCCGGGTGAAGGACCGCTCACCGGCCCACGGTGATGCATCAGCCGGAATCAATTCGCCCCAGGCATCGGCCCGCACAGGCATGTAAAGCGCCGCCGATCTGGCATCCACCACCCGGTGCCGCGGATGCCGCGGAGTCGCGGCCCGGACCGAGTGGTACGCCGCGGCCAGTACCACCGCGTCGATACCGAGCTCCGCGAACCGCTCCGCCGCGCGCGGATCGCCGTTGAGGTCCCACGGGTAAGCGTAGGCAGCGGTCCGAACCCCCATCAGAACCTCGGCAAGGTCGGGTCGTACCCAGGATCGATCTGCCGCATGTACGCCGTGTCGTCCCGGGTCGTCCGGCCGGATTCGACGTACCGCTGATGCCGTTCGGCGAGCTTGTCCTGATCGAGCTCGACCCCGAGGCCGGGCGCGGCCGAGACCCGCAGCGCACCTCCGACGAACTCGAACGGCGTCGTGATCACGTCGTCCGCCCGGTTCCACGGATAGTGGGTGTCGCAGGCATAGGCCAGGTTCGGCGTCGCCGCCGCGACCTGTGTCATCGCGGCCAGCGAGATTCCCAGATGTGAATTCGAATGCATCGACATCCCCAGCCCGAAGGTGTCGCAGATCGCGCCCAGCTCGCGGGTATGCCGCAGACCACCCCAGTAGTGATGGTCGGACAGCACGATCTGGACGGCGTCCAGCCGGACCGCTTCCGGCACGGTCTCGGGACTGATCACGCACATGTTGGTTGCCAACGGCATCGAAGCCTGGGCGGCCACCTCGGCCATCGCCGCCGTGGTCAGGGCAGGATCCTCGAGGTACTCCAGAACTCCGCCGAGTCGCTCCGCGACCGCGATCGACGTCTCCACGGACCAGGCGCCGTTCGGATCGATCCGCAGCGGCATCCCGGGGAAAGCATCGGCGAGCGCCCGGACCGCGGCGATCTCCTGCTCCGGCGCGAACACTCCACCCTTGAGCTTGAGGGATCCGAACCCATGCAACTGCACCATCCGCTGCGCCTGGGCGACCAGCCCGGCAGGCTCCAGCGCCGGACCCCATTCGTCCGCCGCGCCGCCGGGATGCCCGGCCCACTTGTAGAAGAGATAGGCACTGTAGGGAACCCACGATCGCACCGCACCGCCCAGCAGATCGGTCACCGGGACGCCAAGAAGCTTGCCCTGGGCATCGAGACAGGCCACCTCGACGATCGAGAAGACACTGCGTTTCTGCACCGGGGTGACATCGGGGCCGAGGATCGAGAACACGATCGACTCGATCATCGAGGTCTCGAACACACTCCGCCCGATGATCGCCGGGCGGACCTTCGCCAACCGGTCGAGCACGTCCCGTTCCCCCGACCCCTCGCCGAGGCCGAAGACATCGCCGTCCACCACCAGCTGGACAATGGTTCGCAGCGCGAGCGGTTCATGGACACCGCTGGAGTTGAGCAGTGGCGGATCGGCGAACGCGATCGGCGTCACCACCAGGTCGGTGATCTTCATATCTGTGTCAGCCCTTCGTCGCGCCGGAGGTGATTCCGCGGATCATCGACTTCTGCATCAGGAGATAGACAACGAGGCTCGGCAGCAACGCGATCAGCGCGCCGGCCAGCAGGACGCCCGGCCCGACGTCGCCGTCCGACCGCAGGAAGGCGAGCGCCACCGTGAGGGTGTAGTCGCCGGGCTCGTTCGCGGCGATCAGCGGCAGCAGGTACTGGTTCCAGATCATCATGAACCCGAAGATCGTGATCACGCCGAGCACCGGCCGGCACAACGGCAGCACGATCGTCCACAGCATCCGGATCTCACCGACCCCGTCGATCCGGGCCGCCTCCTCGATCTCGGCCGGGATCTCCTTCATGAACTCGGCCATCACCAGGATCGAGAAGCCCCAGATCGCCACCGGCAGGATGACGCCGAACACGCTGCCTTTCAGGCTGATCCCGAACAGCGGCAGATTCCCGAGCACCTGCGCGAGCGGGATCGCTATCACCTCTTCCGGCAGCATCATCGTCAGCAGGAACAGCATCAGCACGACGAGCTGCCCGCGGAACCGCTGCCGCGCCAGCGCGTAGGCCGCGAGGACGGACAACGTCACCTGGAGCAGCAACCCGCCGCCCACGATGACGAGCGAGTTCAGGAAGTAGCCCCACACACCCTTCTCGCCGGCGATCTTGAAGCCGAGCAGCGTCGGGTGGGTCGGATACAGGCTGACCTGGGTGGAGTCGGTCGTCTCGTTGAAGGCGCCGGAGATGATGGTCAGGAACGGTGCCGCAAAGACGAACAGCACCACTCCGCAGAGAACGATGCGCAGGAGCATCGCGCCGCCGAACTTCGGCGACCATCCCAAGGCGGTGTCGAAGCGCGTGCTCTGTTCACTCATCCGGCCTCCCTCCGTCGGGTCACGATGCGCACGGCGACCGTGAGGAACAAGGTGACGAACAACAGCACCATCGAAGCCGCGGAGGCGACCCCGAGATCGTTGCGCTCGAAGCCGAGTGAGTACACGCGCGTCATCCAGACCTCCGTCGAGCCGGCCGGACCACCGCCGGTCAGCACATACACCTCGGTGAAGATCCGCAGTCCTCTGATCGTCGCCAGCGTCAGTACGACGGTCAGCGCCGGCCGCAGCCCCGGCAGCACGATGTAGCGCAGCCGCTGCCAGCGGTTCACGCCGTCGACGGCGGCCGCTTCGTACAAGGTCCGGTCGATCCCGGCCAGTCCGGCCAGGATGATCACCATGTCGTACGGAGCACCGGACCAGATCCCGACCGCCATCACCGAGGCGAGCGCCGAGTTCGGATCGCTGAGGAAGCCGAACGGTCCGAGCCCGAGGAACCCGAGTACCTCGTTGGCGAAACCGGTGCTGGTCGGGAAGTACAGGATCCGCCAGACCTCACCGATCACCGCGACCGCGGTGACGACGGGCAGGAAGACCGCCGTACGGAGGATCCAGAGCGAGCGGGCCTGTCCCTCGAGGAGCAGCGCGAGACCGAAGCCGACCACCAGGGCACCGACGGTCTGGCCGACACCCAGCAGCACGGTATGACCGAGCGCATCGCGGAAGCGTTCGTCAGTGAGAACGGTGACATAGTTCTGAAGGCCGACCCATTCGTCGCCGAGGAACGGCTGGACCTTGTACAGGCTCATCCGGATGCCTTCCAGCATCGGGATGAACTTGAACATCGCCGCGAACAGCAGCGCCGGAGCCAGGAACATCCAGGGCAGCCATGCTGATCCACGCAGCCTCCCCGGACGCCTGACCGGGACTGTGGACGACGTCACTCGGCGAGATCCTGCGACTTGAGTTCGGCGGTGATCGCGGTGTCGAGCGACGTCAGGCCGGCGGCCAGATCACTGGTACAGCTCGACATCATCCGGTTGATGCCCTCACCCAGAGCCTGCCGGATCGGCTGGAAGTTGATCGCCCACACGAAGGACTTCGAGTCCTTGGTGTACTCGTCCTGAACCAGCGTCCAGCGCGGGTCCTTGCGGACGGCGCCGGCATCCAGCGTCTTGTTCACCGGAATCCGGACCACGGGCTGATCCGTCGTCGTGGCCGCCATCCCGATCTGCTGCGCCTCGGGCGAGATCAGGAACTCCGCGAGCGCCTTCTGCTGATCGGCCTTCTTCGAACCGGCACCGAAGTAGATGTTCTCGCCCTCGGCGAGGGTCGTCGTACCGGCCGGGCCCTTCGGCATCGGCACCACCTCGTACTTGTCCTTGCCGAGCTGCTTGTCGTAACCGTTGAAGGTGTACGGGCCGGTCAGGTAGATCCCCGCCTTGCCCTCACCGAAGAACGGGGTCTCGGCGGTGGTCAGGTTCAGGGATCCCGGCACCACGTTGCCGGGCGTACAGAACTGCGTCCGGATCCACTCCAGTGCGGTCTTGGTCTGCGGGGTGTTGATCACCGACTTGTACTGCTTGTCGCCGGTCTTCTCGACGATGTCACCACCGGCCTGCCAGATGTACGACGCCGACCACCAGCCGATGTAGCCCTTCTTGCTCGACCCGGGAACGACCATTCCGTACGTGTCGGCTTTTCCGTTGCCGTCCGGATCCTTGGTGGCGAACGCGTTCGCCAGGGCCGCGAGCTCCTCCCAGTTCTTCGGCTGGGGCAGACCGAGCTTCTTGCGCCAGTCCGAGCGGATCAAGGTGGCGAAGGACTGCCGGGAGAACGGCACCCCGTACGTCGCGCCGTCGAGACCCTGGTTCTGAGCCCAGGTCTCGTCGGTGATCTGGTCCGCGCCGGCCAGGGTGCCCTTGTCGATCTTGGTCAGGTAGCCCTGCGACTGGTAGGCACCGAGCAGGCCGGCGTCGTTGATCATCACGTCCGGCAGGTCCTTCGACGAGGCGCGGGCCTGCAGTTGGGTGTCGAACTCGATCACGCCTTTGTAGTCGACCTGGATGCCGGTCTTCTTCGTGAAGGCGGCCATGATCTGCTCGTACGTCTTGGCCGGATCTGGTGCACTGCGCGACCAGACCTCCAACGGCCCGCTGTCGGCGCTCTTGCTGTCGGCACCACCGCAGGCATTCAGCGCGCTGACCGCGACCAGCGCGGACAGCGCCGCGACCACCCCTCGTACCGGTGAAATCCTCATGTCGGCCCATCTCCTCAGAGCAAAGCATTCACATATATGAATGCCATACATACTGGCGGAACATTTTGAAACGTATTAGCTTGTTCCGGTACCTGTCAACGGTCCGCCGGATGGAACTCTGCGCCCGATCTGTCCAGATTCGGCCAGCCGGAAGGACCCGCCCTAGGGAAAGGGAAGCCTCGTGCTGCTCGCGATCACCGGTGCGGCCGGCCTGGTCGGCGGTCTGATCCGCTCCCGGCTCCTGCAGGCCGGTCACACCCTTCGACTCACCGACATCGCCCGGATCGACGACCTGGCAACGGGCGAGGAGTTCCTCGCGGCCTCGGTCACGAATCTCGACGCCATGACGGAGGCGTTCAGAGATGTGGATCTCGTCGTACATCTGGCCGGCCATTCCGCCGAGCGGCCCTGGGAGCAGATCCTCGAAACCAACATCCACGGCGGATACGTCGTCCTGGAAGCAGCCCACCGCGCAGGCGTCCGGAACGTCCTCCTCGGCAGCTCACTGCACGCCACCGGCTATGTCGCGGCCGCCGATGCGGCCGCCGCGCCGGTACTCCTCCCCCGGCCCGACACCTACTACGGCGTCGGCAAGGTCGCCCTCGAAGCGCTCGGCAGTGTGTACGCCGATCGCCACGGGATGAGCGTGGTCTCGGCCCGGATCTGCACCGCCGCCGAGACGATCGGCACCGGTGGCCGCACCTTGTCCACCTGGTTGTCGCCCGACGACCTGGTCCGGCTGATCGAGGCCGTCGGTGCTCTGGAAGATCCCGGGCACCATGTCGTCTGGGCTGTTTCGGACAACACCCGGGGCTGGTTCGAGCTCACCGCGGGCAAATTGATCGGTTTTTATCCCCGGGAAGACGCTGAACGGCAGATCGGCGAAAAAACCGACGTACGGTCGGATCCTTCGGCCGTCCTGGCCGGAGTTTTCGTCGATGCCGAGCATCCGCTGGGAGGAACCTGGTGACCACCGAAGAAATCCGGCTGGTGAAGTCGGCCGAGCGAAGTCTGCGCATCCTCGAGGTGCTCGGCGCGGCGCGCGGGCCGATGTCCGTCACCGAGCTGCACAAACGGACCGGCTACCCGCGGTCGAGCCTGCACCAGTTGCTGCACACGATGATCGCGATGAGCTGGATCGAGACCACCAACGAAGGCGCCATGGTCGGCATCGGGTCCCGGGCACTTCTGGTCGGGACGGCGTACCTGGACCGCGATCCGGCGCTGCCGCACGCCATTCGCACTCTTGAACAGATTCGCTCCTCCACCGGCTATACCGCCCACTACGCGCGGCTCGAAGGTGCGAACGTCATCTACTTGGCGACCCGTGAGTCCACGGCACCGCATCGGGCCACCAGCCGGGTCGGCCGCCAGCTACCTGCCCATGCGACAGCGCTCGGCAAGAGCCTGCTCGCCGAGTTGACCGCCGCCGAGGTTTCCTTCGACCTGCCGCCTGACCCGTTGCCGCCGATGACCGCACACACCGTCTCCCGGCATGCCGAGCTGATGCGGGAGCTGGAATCCACGCGGCAACGCGGGTACGCGGTGGAGCGCGAGCAGAACACCCTCGGCCTCGGCTGCATCGCCGTACCGGTCTCCTACCGCATCCCGGCCACGGATGCGATCAGCTGCTCGATCCCGCTGGCACGCTTCACCGAAGAGGAGATCCAGGACGTCTCCACCATCATCAAGGACCACGTCCAGCAACTCACGATCAAACTCCGCACAGAAGGCATCCGCTGACCAGGAGTCCGCCGAGCAGGCTGTGGTGGCACCGATCGGCTGAGCCCGCGTACGCTCGATCGCCGGTCTCGAAAGCCGTCCTGCCTACGAATTGCCGTGCCATCGTGTCTGTCTCTCCTCGACCGGCAAGACCATCTCGCCCGCCGGTTCAGTCAGCTGCCGGCCGGCGCGCTCCCCTAGACCGATGCGCGCGAGACCTTGCCCGATCCGCTCGGCTGCTCAGGGTGCTTCTGCTGGGCGGGAAGGTTGGGCGAGGTCGTGCTCGAGCGATTCCAGGCTGCGCCGACGGGTCTCCGGGATCTTCAGTAGGAGGCCGATGATGAGGCCGGCGGTCATGATCGCGGCCAGGGTCAGCGTCATGTTCTGCCATCCCAGCGCGGCGAGCAGTGGCGGGAAGGCCAGTACGGCGATGAAGCCGCCGGCCTTGCCGCTGGCGGAAGACAGGCTTTGGGCGGTGCCGCGGACGAGAGTCGGGAACGGTTCGACCGACAGCGCGAACAGAGCCATGGCGAGGATCTGCAGCGGAAGGGCGGAGACGCAGATCATCACGAACATCGCGATGGCGTTGCCGCCGCTGATCGCCGCGAGTACGAAGGTGAGAGCGGTGGGGATGGCCCAGCACCACAAGATGATGCGGCGCCGGCCGATGCGGTCGAGGTAGTAGACGCCGATGAGTGCGGCCAGGGTGTTGACGAGGTTGACGATGGTGCTCAGCCCGAGCGAGACAGTCACGCCGGACAGGCCGATCTCGCGCAGGAACGTAGGGGTGTAGAGGTTGTAGCCGGCGCCGCGAATGGTGACCAGGAACCAGAACAGGCAGGAGAACGCGAGCGCGGCCCGGATACCGGGTGAGAAGAGGATCGACCAGGTCTGGCGCGGTACGGCGGTCGCGGCCGGGGTGGTGTGGTGAGCCTTGACCCACCGGGTGCTTTCGGGAACCCGTTGGCGAAGGACCATCACGATCGCAGCGATCACGATCGCGCTGGCCAGCATCCACCGCCACGAGTCGGCACCCAGCAACGCGTACATGCCTAGTCCGATCAGACCGGAGCAGGTTGCGCCGGCGAACCAGAACACCTGCATCAGCCCGGTCATCGAGCCACGGGTGTGTCGCGGGGCGGACTCGGCGATCAGCGTGGTGCTGACCGGGAGGTCGGCACCGATTCCGAGGCCGACGATCGCGCGACCGGCAATGAGCATCAGGGGCGTGACCGCCAGCGCCGACACGAGTGAGCCGACCACGAACAGGGCCAGCACGAACCCGAAGGCACCGGCTCGGCCGATGTGGTCGGTGAGCCAGCCGAAGACGAGGGCGCCGACGACCATCCCGGCGAACGCGGTCGCGGCGACCCAACCGACCTGGCCGGGCGACAAATGCAGGTCAGCTTTGATGAACAGCAGTGCACCGGAGATGATCACCAGGTCGTAGCCGTCGAGGAACGCACCGAGTAGCGCCACGACGATCGTGTAGCTGGGACCGGACCGTCGCTGGGTCGCGGTGGTATCAGTTGTCATGAATGGATCTCCGATCGGTTTCTACATCTTCGAACCATGCCGCGAGTTCGGCTTCCATCCGCGCCGTACGGCCGGGATGCTCGGCGGCCAGGTCGTGCTGTTCGCCGGGGTCGGTGGTCAGGTCGAACAACAGTGATTGCATCGGTGGACAGTCGACGGGCAGGCCGGGCACCGGGACCCTCGACAGGCCTGCGGCCCGGCTTGGGTCTTGTTTGACCTCGGCGTCGAGGAGCAGCTCGGCGGCAGGCAGGCTCATGGCCTCGGCCAACGCCGGTCTCAGCAGCTTCCACCGGCCGTCGCGCATCGCGGCGTTGCAGTGTCCCAACGGGTGTAGCCGGTTCCACTGCCAGAACCGCACCGGTGCCGACTCCTGCTCGTGACCAGCCAGCACTTGGCTCACGTCGATCCCATCGAGGGCAACGTCGGCGGGGTGCTTGCTGCCCGCAACCGCGGTCAGAGTGGGAAGCCAGTCGGTGAAATGCACGAACGCGTCGCTGGTGGCGCCGACGGGCAGTGCGTCGGGCCAGCTGACGATCATCGGCACCCGGATCCCGCCCTCGTGGACGAGTTCCTTCGCGCCGGCCAGACCGCCGTTGTAACGCATGGTGGAAGCGGCACCCTCCCCGCCGAGCTGAGGGCCGTTGTCGCTGGAGAACAACACCATGGTGTTGTCAGCCAGGCCGAGATGGGCGAGTTCGTCGCGGATCGCGGCCACCCCGCGGTCCATTTGGTGGATCATCGCGTAGATCGTGGCCACCGCGCGGCTGCGCCCTGGTACGGCGAACTCCTGGATGAGCGACTCTGGTGCCTGGAACGGGAAGTGCGGGGCGTTGTAGGCGACGTGCAGGAAGAACGGCTCGCTGCGGTGACGGCGTACGAAGTCGATGGCTTCGGTCGTGATGACATCGGTGAGATGCCGGCCGTCGGCCTGACAAACAGCGCCGCCGCGTTCCAGGCGCCAGTTCCAGTAGTCCTGCCAGCCGCCGCAAAAGCCGGTGAACTCCTGAAACCCTCGAGCGGTGGGGTGGTACCGCGCATCGAAGGCGCCGTTGTGCCACTTGCCGACCAGCCCGGTGCGGTACCCGGCTGCGGCCAGGGTCTCCGGCAATGTCCGTTCGCGGAGCGCCAACCGGTCGAGACCGCGAGCCTCGAGAGTGTCGATCGCCCCGGTGCGGTGCGGATATCTCCCGGTCAGCAACGCGGCCCTGGCCGGTGCGCAGACCGGCGATGCGGAGTAGTGCTGGGTCAGGGTCAGCCCGTCGTCACACAGCTGGTCCAGAGCGGTGGTGCGGGACGCGCCGCCGTTGAACCGGCCGAAGTCGCCATAGCCCATGTCATCGGCCAGGATCAACACGATGTTGGGGCCGCGCGGTGCTGTCATGACCGGAACACTAGGAACCACTGGCAGCTACAGCCACCACCTGCACATTCTGATGCGATAGGCCCAGGCTATTGATGCCGTAGGCATCTATTCGGGTAGGCACTCCAGAAAGCTGTCGATGGCGGGATTGTGCTGGTGCCAGCGACGGTAGGCCACATGTAAGGGTGCGCAGAGGTCATCAGCACGCAGCGGCACCACGACCACCCCGCTGCGGTGCAATGACGCGTTGGACATGGCGGTGACGCAGACGCCGACCCCGGCGGCGACCAAGGCGAGCTGGCCTTGCAGGCTGTCGGCCAGTCCCTCGACCGCGGGGGTGAATCCATGGAGATGGCAGGCGTCGGTGATCAGATCGTGAAAGGCCGGCCCGAAGTGCCGTGGCCAGCTGACGAAGGTTTCTTCCGCCAGCTCAGCCAGGGCCACCTCGGCGCGGGCGGCCAGCCGATGATCTTGTGGCAGGTAGACCAGGAACGGCTCGTCGAACAGCTTCCGGGTGACGATTGCCCGGTCGCCGGACACTTGGCGCAGTACGGCGATGTCCAATGTGCCCGCCAGCAGACCGCGTTCCTGCGACGTGCTGTCACTGAAGTGCCGCAGTTCCACGAGCAGCTTGGCATTGCGCGCACGTAACCGGCGGATGATCGTCGGTAGCGGTCCGTTCAGGCCCGCGCCGAGGGCGCCCACGACCAACCGACCCACATTGCCCGCGGTGAGGTCACGGACAGCGCCGCTGGTGCGATCAGCCTCGGCGAGGGTGCGATGTGCCCCGGCCAGCAACGTCTCGCCCGCCTCGGTCAGGTTGACCTGCCTGCTCGTGCGATACACCAGGGTGGTCCCGAGTTCGGCCTCCAACTGCTGCAACTGCCCACTGAGCGAAGGCTGCGTGATGCCCAGCCGGGCCGCCGCCCGGCCGAAATGCAGCTCCTCGGCCAGCACCACGAACGACCGCAGTTGCCGCAGATCCACAGCCACCTCCTACCTAGGCGTTGGTCAATGCCACTGTATGGACGCCGACTGGACATCGCTCAGATCGACCCGCACGCTGGCATGCTCGAACTCGCGGGTGAACACGTACCCGTGTTGCACGGCCGCACCCAACGGTGGCCCCAGCGGATTACGCAGTACCGGAAAGTCTGCGAACGCGCCCTCGTTGTAGGAGAAGTTCTTTCTGGCGTAGTGAAAGTAGGAGTTGGGGCCGGCGGCGCACAGGAACGACGCCAACGAGAAGGTGATGTTGTCCTTCCAGGACGCCGGAGGATCGCTCGGCGGGCTGACCGTCCCAGAACTCCACCATCCGCAGAACGCCACCATCTTGCCTTGCCCGTCGACGTTTCGCGCGAGGTTGAGGTCACCCTTCATGGAGCCCGGCGACGCCGAATCAAGGATGCCGAAATGCTCGAGCATGGCCCCGTCGGTGATCCCCAGGCAGCCTCCGGTGCCGTTCCAGTCGGGAACTGTCGGCATGTACCGCAGCCCGTTGTACAAGACGGTCTTGGCCGCACCCAGCGTGCGGCGCAGCTGAGCCACCATGTCGCGCTGACCCTGTACGACGGCATCCGCTTTCGCCTGGCCGAACAGGGCAACCAGCTCACTCTTCTGAACGTTGTACCGGGCGATCGCATCGATGAAGGCACCGTCATAGCCCACCTGAGCCACCTGGCCGACCACCTGATCGACCCACCACGCGCGAAGATCAGCATTGGATGTGTCATAGGCGTAGATGGTGCTGGGATGATCTGGCACCGGGTCCCACGGTGTGTCGTCGGACATCTTCAACGTCCAAGCCAGATCGAAGCCGCTGCTCATCAGGGACGCGTAGTAGTCACGCCAGACGATGGCCGCGTTCCAGTAGTACAAGATCTTGATCGACGAGCTCCGAGCTCTGATCTGCGCGTAGCCCGCCGCACAGCCCTCCTCGGCATTGCCGTGGGTGTGGTGGCCTTGCGCCTTCTCCAGCGTGACGACCGGATAAGTGCTGACGATGTGATCGACGTCCGCCGCGGAGAAGTCGGTCGGTTTGGACAGGTGGCCGTACAACGGCACGGTCGCCCAGTGTGCGCTGGTGTCGAGAAGGGCTGTGGACGGCAGGGGCGCCGCCTGCGCCGTCCTGGGAAGCAGGACACCACCTGCCGACATCGCCAGCACCCCGGCTGCCCCAGCCTTGAGGATCGTACGACGATCAGTCATGAATCTCTCCCATCCAGCGGAGTACGCCGCTCTCGGTGGCGCACAGGTCGTTATCCGGGAAGGCTAGGGAGAAGATGTGACCCGCGATACGGCACAGATCCTCTTGTTCGATAGTCCCCGGCTATCGATCGGAGAGTTCGGCCAGGTAGGTGTCGGCGAGGCCTTCGAGTTTGCTGTCCTGCCGGCCGAGTGCCCAGAAGCGGCCGTCGTGGATGGTCATCTGGGCGTCTCCGATGTGCTCGGGTCGGGCGTTGGGGGTGTGTACGGCGGTTGGGCCGGTTGGACGTCAGGGATGAACAGCTTGGCTGCCGCCGCGTTGAGGTCTGGGGAGACGTGCTTCTGCCAGAGCGGATCGAGGGCGACGGTCCGGAGCTGGGCCAGGCTGAGCGGGGGTTCGGCCCTTGTGCCCGGGCCTTTCCAGGTCGCGGCGTTGTCGGACCTGACGGTCAGCAGCCACCCCTCCTTGTCCATCAGCCGGGCCTCGTAGCGCTTGTACTTGTCCGGCCCGGTGTCCTTGAACAGGACCAGCCGCTTGCCGTCCGCCAGCTTCTCCGTCGTACAGACAGCGTTGTCGCCGAGGCAGTCGAGTGACGTGTCCTTCCAGGCCAGGTCCATCGAGAGATTGGACGGGCCGCCGCGATCGGTGTAGACGGCACGCGCCCAGAGCAGGTCGGGACTCGCCAGCGGGCCCTGGTTTCCGCCGCGGACGTTCTTGAGTATGGCGCCCTTCGGCAGGTGGTCGATCACGATCTGCCACGCTGCTTGCGGGGTGATCGGCTCCAGTGTGGACGGCACCGAGGGACCGACGTACGCCGATTCCGTAGGTCCGCGCAAGCTGCCGACGCTGAGGGCAACGCCGACGACCGCGGCAACGGCGGTCGCGGAGAGCAGAGCCTGGCCGATACGGCGTCGGCGGGTGAAGCGGCGTCCGGTGGCGCGGCCACCGGCGATCAAGCGGTCGATGTCGACGGTCGTGTCGTCGACGCCGGCGTGCAGCCGGTCCTTGAGTTCGGTTTCGAAGTTCATCGCGGGCCTCCTGTCAGTTCGCTGAGGTCGCTCCCGAGGTGCTCGCGCAACCGCGACAGCGCGCGCATGCTGCGGTTGCGGACGGCCCCGGGGCTGGCCTTGACGAGGACTGCGGTCTCTTCGACGCTGAGGTCGTGCCAATAACGCAGTACGACGACTGCGCGGTCCTCGCGGCTCAACTCCGCGAGCGCGGCGAACAAGGTCAGCCGCAGTGAGATGTCGGCGTCCGGAGCGACCGGCTCGCGGTGCGGCTCGCCGACGTGCTCCAGCCGCGTCTTGTGGCGGGCATCCAGGTAGCTGCGGATCATCACCGTCCGCGAATAAGCCACCAGGTTGTCGGCCCGCCGCGCCTTCGACCAGGCGCTGTACAGCTTGCCCAGCGTGATCTGCGCCAGGTCCTCGGCGGCGTACCGCTCACCCGTGAGCAGGTACGCCATCCGGAACAACTGCGTCCCGCGGTGTGCCACGAACTCGACGTACCCGTCCGGCTCGCCCATGCTCCTCCTCCCGACCGTAACCGCTGTCGAAGAGGTAAGACCTGGCCAGGCCGGATTTTGTTTCAGCGAATCACTCAGTTTCTTCCGAGAGCATGTCTGGTTCGAGCCTTCGGTACACCCACCACTCATCGGGTGCGGCCACGCGGACGATCTCCATCGGCAGGTACTCCGCCTCAAAATGGACATCGAACGATGCATCGAAGTCGGAGATCACGTAGGTCTCAACTTCGGACACGATCTCGCGCTCGTACTCTGTCGGCACAAGGTCGTAGACAAACCGCGCCCGGATGACCGGACCTTCGGGTCGTACAACGACGGCCCGCAACGAAGGCGTCACCATGTCCCACAAGGCGCGCTGGAACGAGAGCAGGATCCCTGCACGAACAGACATCAGTTCGGCCGTGCCGGCACGCTGTGGACAGCACCAACGGCGCAATATCCCGATAGCCGTCTGCATTCTGGTTTTCTCAGTCGGTGCCTTCGACGATGCGGAAGTCGCGCTCGACAGCGTCGGAGAGGGCGACCAACGCCTCCTGGTACGCCGCACTCTCGCGCGCCGCGACGGCCTGCTCGAAGCTGTCGAACTCGACCAGGATGGTGCGCTCCGCGATTCCGCCGTCGTACGCGACAACCCGACCGCCCCGAATGAGGGTCTGGCCGCCGAAGGCCTGGACGGCCTCACGGGCCAGCTCGTTGTAAGCAGCCAACTTCTCAGGGTCCGAAACGGTGCGGTAGACGCTGACCCAGTAGCCCTTGGGCATGCAACCTCCAGTGGTGGGATGAACGACGAGCACGAGGCTACGTTGCTAGGCGGTCGGTTCCAGGAAGAACACCGGGATCGTGCGGTCCGTGCGCGCGGCGTACCGGGCGTAGTTCGGCCAGGTAGTGAGCATGTGCTCCCAGACGACCTCACGCTCCTCGCCGGTGATCTCCCGCGCTGTCGCTTCGTGCTGCTCGGCGCCGATCGCCACGGTCACCCGGTCGGCGGCGCGCACGTTGACCACCCAGACGGGTGCCTTCGGGCCGCCGAAGTTGGAGCCGGCGATGAGGTGCCCGTCGCGGTAGGGCACGCAGAGCAGCGGGGTGGAGTGTGGCACGCCGGACTTGCGGCCGACGACGGTGAGCATCAGGTTCGGAAGCCCGGCGATCCGCAGGATCGACCAGTGCCCGCGGGTGATCCGCTGGATCAGCTTGTCCAGCCAGGTGATCTGCGGCAGGAGCTTCGGCATCCAGGCCAGCGAACCGATCTTGACCGCCAGCGGTGTCAGCACGCCCATACAACCAGCCTAGCCCGACCGTAGATCCGAGCCTCGGTGCTGGTACCGGCCGTAGAAGACGTTCTGGTGCTGGGGCCGACGGCCGGGATGCTGCCGATCCTCCGCCGCGTAACCCACCGACATCAGGAGCGCGATGGCGAGATCCTCGCGGTCGTCGATCCCGATCACCTTCTTCACCTGTCCTTCGTTCCAGCCGTTCATCGGCGAGGTCGCCAGTCCGAGGCTGGTCGCCGCGAGCATCACGAACGACGCCGCGATCATCGCGTCCTTGACCGCGTACTCGCGCAACAGGCCGGCCGCCTCCAGGCCCTGCTGGAACTCGACGGAGGCCACTTCGAAGGTCGCGGAGAATTCGTCACTCCACGCGGAGTTGTCGCGAGCCTGTCGATGAATGTCGCTCTGATCTGCCTGCCAGGCATTCGCGTCCGCCACGAACACCAGCATCACTGGCGCTTCCCGTGGTTGCGGCTGTCCGCCGGTCGCGCCGGCCAGCCCGTCGAGACCCGCCCGGTCGGACACCACGACGACGGAACGGTCCTGAAGATTCCAGCTGCTGGGTGCCTCGACGGCCAGCATCAGCAGTTCCTCGAGCAGGCCGGAAGGCACCGGGTCCGGCCGGTAGTGGCGCACGGTCCGGCGGTGGCGAATCGCTTCGGCGACGGTAAGAGTCATGTCACTCACTATTGGTGTGCCAGTCTCTATTTGGAAGTAGGCACCTTTTAGTGCGTTAGTATCGATCATGACGCTTGTCGAATCCTCCGGCCTTCCGGCCGACGCCTTCTCGGCGAAATGCCCGACCCGCCAGGTGCTCGACCACATTGCGAACAAGTGGACGGTGCTGATCGTCGACTGTCTGGCCGCGGGGCCTCTCCGCTACAACCAGGTACGGCGGCGGATCGACGGGATCTCACAGAAGATGCTGACCCAGACGTTGCAGGGTCTTGCCGCCGACGGGTTCGTGCATCGCACCCAGTACGCAACGGTTCCGCCGCGGGTCGAGTACGAACTGACCGAACTGGGACAGAGCCTTCGCGAACCGATCTCGGCAATCCGGGAATGGACCGAGAAGCACATCAACGAGGTCGAACGCGCCCGCGCGGGTCTGGGCAGCGCATAGACCCGCGCACTCATCGCGCTTGACTTCAGGTTGACCTGAACTTGAAGAGTGGGAGGCCGGTCAAGGAGGCAGCGCGTCTCCCCGAAGGCAGGAGGCCCCATGTCGGCAGACAGCGCACCCGCGAACGCCGCTCTTCCGGAGCAGTCCCGGCGCAGCAATGTCCCGCTGGCATCCGCCGGCCTCGCGCTCGGCATGCTGCTGTCCGTCCTTGACCAGACGGTCGTGGTCATCGCACTGCCGGACATCGCGGCCGACCTCGGCGGGCGTTCCTCCTTCGGCTGGGTCATCACCGCGTATGTCCTCGCATCCACCGCCACCGGCACTCTGTACGGACGGCTCAGTGACCGGTACGGACGCCGCCCGCTGTTCATCACCGCCGTACTCCTGTTCGTGATCGCATCCTCGCTGTGCGGCCTGGCCCAGAACATGCCGCAACTGATCGCCGCCCGAACTCTTCAGGGCATCGGCGCGGGCGCACTCTTCGTCATCCCTGCCGTCGCTCTCTCCGAGCTGTACCCGAAACATCTGCGCGGGCGGGTGCAAGGGCTCAGCGGAGCGGTCTTCGCGCTCGCGAGCGTCGGCGGCCCGTTGGCGGGCGGCGTGATCACGGACACGATCGGCTGGCGCTGGATCTTCTACCTCAACGTCCCGCTGGGCATCATCGCGATCATCCTGTGCGCTGCCGCACTGCGTCTTCCGAGATCCGCCGCGGGCGAGCGGATCGATCTCGTGGGTTGCGTGCTGCTGGTCGGTGGCGTGGTGAGTCTGCTCCTGGTCACCGATTGGGGCGGTCGGGAGTATGCCTGGTCCTCCGGAACGATCCTTGGCCTGATCGCCGCATGCGTCGTCCTGCTGGGCCTGTTCGTGGGCTGGGAGCACAGGTCCCGCAACCCCCTCCTGCCGTTGCGTCTGTTCACCAACCCCGCACTGCGGCTGGTCCTGCCCGCGACGGCCATCCTCGGCATGCTGCTCTTCGGCTCCTTGGTGTACCTGCCGACCTTCTTGCAGACGGCGTACGGCATGAGCGCCACCGAAGCGGGACTCGCCCTCAATCCCTACTTCATCCCGTTCATCGCGGTCTCGGCCGTCGCCGGTGGCAAGGCCGGTGCCAGCGGCCGGTTCAAGCCCTATCTCGGCGTCGGTGCCGTGGTGCTGGTCGCGGCCTTCCTGCTACTGGGCACGATCGACCTGAACAGCCCCTATCCCCTCGTCGCGGTGGCGATGCTCGTCCTCGGCGTCGGATTCGGGCTGATGATGCAGAATCTCGTGGTCGTGTCGCAGAACTCCGCCGACCCGTCGGACCTCGCCGCCACCACGTCGGCCAATCTCTCCGTCCGCGGTCTCGGCATGGCGATGGGTGTCGCGCTCTTCGGCAATCTGCTGAGCCGGGAGGTCGGCAACGCACCGATGACGCCGGAAGCGACCGCGGCGGCCATCCCGGCGGTCTTCAGCTGGGGCGTACCCGTGGCGGTCCTGCTCGCGGTCCTGATCGCCCTCCTGCCCCTCAAGAGGGCTTGAGTCCGGCTACGGCGAGAAGATCGGTACTGGGCGCGTGCCCAGGTTCCGGACCGAGGTGGTCAGGAGGTGGTTGCCTCGGGCATCGATGATGCAGCGGGCCGGGTCCTTGGTGCCGCTTGCGACGGCGAAGACCCGGACCTCGAGATCCTCGACCAGAGCTCCTGGCACCTGGTCGAGGTAGCGGGCGGCTGCCAGTTGGCACTCGGAGTCGGAGGCGCGGCGCGTGCTGCCGGTGGCGACATACTCTCCGCTGTGCAAGTCGGAGCAGGGCACGTTCTTCGTGACCCGTCGGTCGACGCAGCGTCGCCAGGACGCGCTGGTCGAGCCCTGGAGAGCGTCGCGCGCTGAATCACTGACCTCCCGACCGGCATCGACCGAGCACCGGCCCGCAGGTGACTGTGCGGCCTTGGCGACCACGACATCCAGGCCGGCCTGGCCGCCGAGGAAATCGATGACGGCGGCCAGGTCGCACGATGCTGCCTGCGGAATCTCCTCGTACTGGTGCGGCTCGCGGCAGTCGACCGCCGTACCGCCTGAGGTCCAACAGGCAGGCGCCGAGGACACCGGCGTGCTTGAAGGAGCCGGCGGCGGAGTGCTCGACGGACCGACGGTCACCGTCGGGGACTCGGCCGTGCCTGGATCGTTGGGGATGACCCAGCGCACGAAGCTCACGAGCAGCACGACCAGGCCGACGATCTCACCGATCATCACGAGCGTCTTGAGGACCGGGTGCTCGTTGAGGCGATCAAGATGCCGGAACACCGTCCCGGTCCGGTTGCCCGGAGGCGGCTGCACCTCCGGGCTGTCCGGATCGGTCAAGACAGGACCATGTTCATCAGAACCGCCTCGACGGTGCCGCTGCTGCCGCACGCCGCGGTGTCCTTCAGCGAAACGACGATCTTCAGTGCGTTGACCTTCGGCACCGCCAGGTCGAAGGTGGCGATCTGGTTGAGCTTCACTTCCTTCTGGTCCCGGTACTGGCCGTTGCTGTCGACCCTGACCGTCAGCACCAGGTCGGAGCTCTCCGACGAGTTGCTCTGACCGAACTCCATCTTCAGCCGGCCGAAGTTGTTCGCCAGTCGCAGCTCCAGCGTCTTCTCGTACCCGCACCCCGGAAGGGTGCCGCCGATGCCTGTTGCCTGTTTGCGATCGGCCACGTCGTACCGGCCGTCCTTCCAGCCATCGGGATACTTGAAGATGTTGCTCAGCACCAACGGCCGTCCGGCGACGTCCGCGGCGAGCGCGACCGGCGTCGCCGAATCGGTCGGTTCGGTCGAGTCGTCGCCCGCCGGCGTCGTCGGCGGTGTTGGCGGCGTCTCGGTCGGTGTTTCGGTCGGTGACGGCGCCTGCACGGTCGTCGTCACGGTGACGGTGGCCGTCGGCTGGCCACTGCCTTCAGTTGCTCCCCCGCATCCGGCAGCCGCAAGCAGCGCTCCGGACAACAGACCCACCACGACAGTTCGGTTCCCACCCCTGGTTCCCCACATCTGCGGGATGCTACGCAGCTACTGTGTGTGAGTCTATGGGTCAATCATTTGAACCCAGAGTAGTCACCGATCCGTGATCAGAGCTCCTGAGTCAGCCCTTCTTGACGGTGGTCCAACAGCGGACGATGGCTGCCGCCGACGCCTCGATGTCGGCGGTGGTGGTCGCGGCGTCGCACACGCTGATCCGCATTGCGTTGTTGCCGTGCCATCTGGTGCCGCCTACCCAGCAAGTGCGGTCTTCCTGAACCGCTGCGATGACAGCATCCGTCGTCAGATCGTCGTCGAAGTGGACCAGGACCTGATTCAGCGCCGGTGGGACGAGGAGCCGTGCCCCGGCCGCGCCAAGTAGCTCGGCCATCTCCTCAGCGTGCCTACTGAGCTGATCGACGAGCGCAGCTATGCCATCGCGGCCGCAGCTGCTCAACAACGCCCAGGTCTCGACACCACGCGCGCGCTGCGACATCTGCAAGCCGAGGTGCGCCGTGGCGCGCTCCGCGTCAGTACTGAGATACGCCGCGTTGAAGGCCCTGCACGGCCCCGAAGTAGGCCACCGCCCGCCTGGCCGCCTCCTGCACCAGACGGGATTTGTCCAACTGCTCCTTGTGTTCCACTCCCGAAGACATGTCAGCAGTCTCACCGACCGTTCCCCGAAAACAAGTACCAATCCGTCCGAACTGGCCCGCACCGGAAGCTGTCTAATGCAAGTCCTGGCGTACGGCGTGGAGGCGCTTCGAGGTGGCCTTGACGATGGTGAAGGTGCCGGTCAGTTCAGCTGAGACGTTGCCGGCGTTGTCGGTGGCTCGGACCTTGACGGTGTGTTTGCCCACCGCGGTGATCGGTACCGGCGTCGTGTACGCCGTCCACGCGCCGCTGTCCACGGCGTACTCGATCGACTTGATGCCGCCGGCGTCGGTGGCAGTGGCGTTGAGGGTGGCGCGATCGACGTACTCCCAGCGGGCGTTCTGATTCCCGGTCAGCCAGCCGGACACCGTTGGTGGCGTGCTGTCGCCAGTCGACGGTACGACGGTGAACGTCGTGGTGCCGACGGCGGAAACGTTGCCGGCGGCATCGGTTGCCCGGTAGGCCACTGTGTGCGCGCCGTTCGTGGCCACCTCGATCGGCACCGTGTACGCCGTCCACGCGCCACCGTCGGACTGGTACTCCACCGAGGCCACGCCGGAACCGGCGTCGGTGGCGGTCACCGTCACCGTCGCCTTGCCGACATAGTTGCCGTTGGCATCCTGAGTGCCGGACACAGCTGCGGTCACCACCGGCGGCACAGAGTCCTGCTTGACCACCGTGAAGTGCGCCATCCCTTCAGGTGAGACATTGCCGGCCTGGTCGGTGGCCCGGTAATGCAGCATGTGCATCCCCGGAGTATTTACATCCACAGGTCCCTGGTACGCCGTCCACGTGCCACCGTCGAGCTGGTACTCGACCGTCTTCACGCCGGAACCGGCGTCGGTCGCGGTCACGGTCACCCGCGCGGTGTCGAGGTAGTTGCCGTCAGCATCTTGTTCACCGGTGACCGCAGCGGTCACTGTCGGCGGAGTGGTGTCGTCCGGCCGATCGACTACCCTGAACCCCACCGATCCGACCGGCGACACATTGCCGTCATGATCGGTGGCCCGGTACTGCACCGTGTGATCGCCAATCGCGCTGACTACGACGGGAGCGGCGTACGGCTTGAATCCGGTGTCGTCCAGCTCGTACTCGACCGACGCGACCCCGGACTGAGCATCCGCGGCGGTCACTGTGACAGTGGCCTGGCCGAGGTAGTGGCCGTCTGCGTTCTGCTGCCCGGAGACGGCAGCGGTGACGGTCGGCGGGGTGGTGTCCTCGCCGTCGTCGGTGACGATGAACTCGCCGACCATCGTGCTGTGCCCCGGGATCGCGCAGAAGTACCGATACTTCCCCGGTGTGAGGGTCACCTCTAGCGAGTGCCGGCCGTTGGTCTCGTCGTCCGGGTACGCGAGGACGTTCACGTCGGCGTCGTGGTTGTAGCCCGGCGTCGAACGGTCGAACGTCAGCGTGTGCGACATATCGGTGGTGTTGCCGGTGGCCTCGCTGTTCTCGAACACGATCGTGGTCAGGCCGGCGACCGCCTGGGTCGGCGCCGTGGTGTAGCCGGTGACGCTGTTGCCCGCGGTCCAGGTCAGCACCTGGTCGACGGCGGGTTCCACCGATGCCAGTGCGGATATCGATTGGGGCACCAGCATCACCAGCACCGCGGTGAGCCCGGCTATGAGTCGTCGCATCGCAGTCTCCTAGAGGGTCCGCAGCCGGATGTTGCGGAACTCCATCAGGTCGCTGTTGCCGTGGTTCTGCAGCCCGATGTAGCCCTCGACAAACTGCCGCAGCTCGGTGGGCGGGTCGCCTGCTCGCGACGACTGCAGTCCCGGGGCGTTGTCGAACTCGTTGATCACCACACCGTTGCGGATGATCGTGTAGTGCTGCCCGACGGCCTTGATCTCGTACTCGTTCCACTGCGCCTTCGGAGTCGGCCGGGCCGCGGCCAGGTCGACCGGGTCGAAGTTGTACACCGACCCGGTTTTCTGCGGCTCGCCCGAATCACCGTCGTACAGCTGGATCTCGTGGCCGCAGAAGATCGCCACCCAGGCCTGTGAGGTGCGGGCCGAGCCGACGGTGCCGCAACTGCCGAGCGGTCGCTGGTCGAGCGGCGTCCGCGGATCCGGGAACCGGACGAAGACGCCACTGTTCGCGCGAACGGCATCCGGTGCGACATCGCGGAACTGCACCTTCAACGAGAAGTCGCCGAACGGCTTCTTCGCGAACCAGAGCATGCCGAGCCCGCCGGTCGGTTTCAGCGACCCGTCCGGCTGGACGGCGAACTCACCCGAAGGTGCCTGCGCCCAGTCGTAGAACGACTCGTTCGTCCCGTCGAACAGTGGCTCGTAGCCGGTGACCCCGGGCTTGCCGATATTCGATGCCCGGGCGACAGCGATCAGACTGTCCCGCTCGGCGACGGTGATGATCCCGCGCGACCGCAGATCCTTGGTGGCCAACTGGACATGGCTGACGAACAAGGCGTGGGTGGCCCACGTGCTCTCGTCGTCGATCAGGTCGTCGGCCCGGCAGCCACCGCCCGCGTTGCGGTTCGGCACTGTCGTCGCGGTGTCCCCGATGGTCACCTGAGCACCCTGGTCCGGCATCACACAGCCGGCGTTGATCGCTGTCGTCGCGACCGCCGTCGTACCGTCGGCGTAAGTGACGGTCAGCTTCGCCGTGCGCAGCCCGGGGCTGGTGAAGGTGTGCCGCGGGTTGGCCTCGGTCGAGGTGGCGCCGTCGCCGAACGACCAGGCGTACGACACCCCACCGGCCTTGGTGCCGTTGAACGCGTAGGTCAGCGGCTTGTTCTGCACCGCGACCCCGGAAGCCTGCGGCAGCGGCGTCGGCGGACCACCCTTGTAGCTGACCTTCACCAGCTTCTGGTTCGGGTGCAGGGTGAAGAATCCGCCGCCGTAGTCGAGCACGTAGAGCGCACCATCCGGTCCGAACCTGGAGTCCATCCAGCTCTGCACCTGGGTAGCACCGTTGCCCCCGGGCACGATCTGCTGGAACGTCTCGCCGAATGCCGGCGGCTGCGCCGTCGAGACGCCGGCCGGGTCGACCGTCACCGCGACCCGGCGTTCCGGGGTCGAGTTGTCACCGATGAACCACTTGTCGTCCCAGTACTTCGGCCAGGCCACACCGCTCTTCGTGTTCACACGGTCGTAGTGGTAGGTCGGCCCGGACATCACGGCCTGCCCGCCACCACCGCGGAAGTACGGCTGGGTGTAGGTCGCGTCCGCGTCCTTGTACGTCGGGATCGAGCTCCCCGGGCGCTTCGGGAACACGGGGCCGCCGCCGCCCGGTGAGTACCAGATCATGTTGTCCTTCACCGGCGGCAGCTCGGTCAGCCCGGTGTTGCGCGGCGAGGTGTTCAGCGGGTTGTCGCAGTCGTACCAACCGGTCAGCACCGTCGCGTCCGTGTTGCTGCGGTTGCGGTACGGCTGCCGGTTGCCCATGCAGTACGGCCAGCCGTGGTTGCCGGCCTCGGTGATGATCGTCGCGGTCTCGTACTTCGCCGGCCCGAGCTCCGGGTCCGGCGTACCGGCGTCCGGCCCGACCCAGGCCGCGGTCAGCCAGTCGGTCTCCGGGTCGATCGCGAGCCGGGAGATGTTCCGCACGCCCATCACGTAGATCTCGGGCCGAGCCTTCGCCGTACCGGGCGCGAAGAGGTTTCCGGTCGGGATCGTGTAGGTGCCGTCGGCCTCCGGGTGGATCCGGATGATCTTCCCGTTCAGGTCGTTGGTGTTGCCTGCGGTACGACGTGCGTCCTGGAAGGAGAGTCCGCCGAATTCCTCGGTCCAGTTGTTGCCGGAGTAGCCACCAGAGCCGCCGGAGGAGTTGCTGTCGCCGGAACCGACGTACAGGTTGCCCTTGGAGTCGAACGCCATCCCGCCACCGGCGTGGCAGCAGCTGTGTTGCTGGACCTCCCACTGCAGCAGATCCTTGCGGGCGGCCAGATCGACGGTCTGGCTGCTGGCGTTGTAGGTCAGCCGCGAGACCGTCCGCTTGCCGGTCTGCCGCACCCGGTCGACGGTGTCGTGCGGCATCCAGTAGACGTAGAACCAGCCGTTCTCGGCGAACTTCGGATCGAGCACGATGCCGAGCAGGCCCTCTTCGTTCTTGACGAGCTCGTCACCGGAGCCGCGATTGCCCATCACCGGCAGCGTGGCCAGCAGCTTCGCCTTCTTGGTGACGGGATCCCACTGGTGGATGGTTCCGCAGCCGAGGCCGACGTTCGGGTTCTCCCAGTCGACCACCGGGCCGCTCGGGCAGGCAGCCTTGCCGACGTAGAAGACCTTGCCGGTCGGCGCGATCGTCATCCCGTGCGGCTCGCCGATCTGGTCGAGCTGGCCGGTCTGGTTGGGCAGGGTCAGCCGCTCGACCGTGTAGTTGGAGGAGATCGTCGCCTGGCAGTCAGCGCGAACCATTCCGGTGGTCCACTTCAGCGCGCCGAGCAGATGCTTGCGGAACGCGGCCTCGCCATAGCTGCCGTCGGTGCCACCCATGCCGGTGTAGAAGGACCGGCCGCCGCCGTAGTCGCGGCACCAGGAGATCGGGTGGAAGGCGCCGTTGGCGCCGGGGCCAGGGGTGTAGTGCCGCTCCTCGACCTGGGCGACGGTGTGCACGGTGCCGACCGGGTTGGTCGCCCAGTTGCGCCACTTGTCGGTCCGGGTCAGGTTCAGCGGCAGGCCGGCGTTCGCCGGGTGCTGTCGGTCCAGCAGGTCGACCACCGCGCGCTGCGGGGTCGGCTCCGGCGGCGGCTGCGAATCACCGGTGTAGAAGAGCAGGTCGGCGAGCTGCACCAGGGAGTCGCCGCTGTTCGCGGTGATGTTCAGTCGATAGTGCGCGTACGACGTCGGGTTCGCGATCACGAACGCCCGCCGCTGGAACCGCTCGGGGAAGACCTCGTTGCTGCGAGTGTCCAGGTCGGTCCAGGTGCTGCCGTCGTTCGAGCCCTGCAGGGTCCAGTTCTTGGGGTCCCGTCCGGCGGAGTCGTTCGCCGAGGTGAGCGAGTACCTGGTGATCGCGGTCGGCTCGGTCAGCTTCATCGCGACCCAGCCGGTCGGCGTGAAGGCCAGCCACTTGGTGTTCGGGTTCGCGTCGGTCAGCTTCTCCTTGGTCTCGTTCGGCGGGTTCTCCGCGCTGGCCGTCACCGCCGACACCGGCCGTGGCGCCGGCAACTGGGCGCCGACCGGGCGCGCGCCGATCAGGCCGCTGAACCAGTCGGAGTCCGGCTGGAACTTCGACGCGTCGGCGATGCCGAGGTAGCCGTTACCGGCCTTGATGTAGTTCTGCAGCGCGGTCTCCTGCTCCCGGCTGAGCGCGACGCCCTGCGCGGACAAGAACACCACCGCCCGGTACGTCGCCAACTTGGCCGGCGTGAAGACGGCCGGATCCGAGCTGACATGCACTGTCATCCCGTTGGCCTGCCCGAGCCCGGCGATCGCGTCGGTCGCTCGCTCCACCGGATCCAGCTGGTCGTCGGGCTCGCCGCGGAACACCAGCACGTTCACCGCCACATCGCTGGCGGCAGTCGCGGCGACCTTTACCGTAGGTGCCGCCGGTGCCGCGTACGCCGCCGGCGGGGTGCTGCCGGATTGGGCCAGCACGGTGCCGAACGCCAGCGCCGCCGTGACCAGAACGGCAGCGCTACGCCGCCGATGGGTGAGCCTCATCGTTCCCCCTCAGCCGTGATGCATGGAGTGGTCGGACTGGGACGCGGCCATGTGGTGCTGGTGGAAGCGGTCGATCGCCGCTTGCGCGCCAGCTGGCATACCCCCGTCGGGATTACGCACCAGGAACAGGCCGACCATCCCCTGGTCGACGTGCATCTGCACGTGGCAGTGGTACATCCACACGCCCGGCCCGACGCCTTCGCCTGCGAGCACCTGGAAGCCGAACGAACTGCCCGGGTCGAGGTTCTTGTTGTCGATCACCGGGCTCGGGTCGTTCGCACCGGTCAGCATGCCGGTGCGGGTGTCGGCCCAGCGGTGCGCATGCAGGTGGAACGTGTGCGGCAGGTTGCCGTGCCCGACGCAGACGAACTCGACCCGCTCCCCCTGCCGGGCCTCGAACATCGGCGTTTCCGGCGCCTTCTTGTTGTTGATCAGCATCTCGTTGAACACGACCGTGTACTGCCGGTCCGGGATCAGGTCGCCGCGGCGGCGGACGATCAGACCGCCGTACAGGCCCTTCTGGATCCCGACCGTGCCGTGGTCGTTGCCCATCGCGTGATCGTGGTAGTGCCAGTAGCCGGCACTGCCGGGCATGAACCGATTGCCACCGATGTCAGCCTGCTTGCGGGTGCGCCAGACGTACGTGCGGGTCTCCCCGGGCGCGTTGAACGAGGCGTTCAGCGGGCTGCCGTCGGAGTTCACGTCGTAGTCGACGCCGTGTGGGTGGATCGACAGCCGCTGGTCGGTGTTGTTGACCAACTCGACCTCGAGGGTCTCCCCTTCGTAGATCTCCAGCAGCGGTCCGGGAATAGTCGCCTCCCCAGGCGCCAGCCCGTAGCCGAACGACCCACCAGGCAGCGGCTCGGCGTACAGGGTGATCTGGCGGACCGCGGCGGTGCTCTCAGGGGCGGCGGCCACACCGGTCAACACCGCACCGCCGGCAACGGCGGCAGGGGCAACCAGCATCGAGCGGCGGGACAACCGCGGGTTTTGGGCGTGCTCGGCCATCAAGGGACTCCGTTCGGGCGGGAACGCGTGTCTCCAGGTCCAGCAATGTGCTCAACTGTTTGTTGCTGAGGCATCACACTATGGAGTCATCGAAGAAAAGTTAAGACCCAGCCCCATGTTTTTGTCGTTCGTTGTCAGATCCGACGTCAGGAAAGACCATCCCCCGCGCGCTACGCAGTCACTCCTTCGTCGCTCCCGCTACGCGCGCACCCGCCCACCCCAAGTCCCCTCCGGACTACCGCCCGGCCCCACGGGCTACCGCCGTCAACCAACTACTCATGGCCGGCGTCGCCTCGCCCGCAATCGCCATCAGGCCGACCGTCCGCCGCCACCCAGGAAAGCGATTGCAGATCGAGCCGGCCCAGCCTCGGTCAGCACGCCTCGCGACTCACAACAGCAGCGCTCGGCACGCTCGAACTTGGCATCTCAACGCCAGATAGAGACTGGGCTTTTTATGGGCATCATGTTTCACTGATGGCATGCCCACAAAAAGCCCAGCTGGACCCGAGGTTGAGCTCGCTGTCCGCGCCCTGCTGCGTCGCGGCCTTCCGGTGACGCCTGGGAATGCCGCTGCGCCGCTGTTGGGACTGCGCGGGGTTGCTGCGCGGTCCATCGATGCGAGTGAGGACGCGAGCCGGACAGCAGCGCTCAACGGCGTACTGCGCGGTCTACTGGCACACTTCCCGAGCGCTCGCTACGCCATGCCCGCCCGAGCGCTGTTCGGTCTGCCGCCCGCAGCAAAAGGCCTCAATCTGACGTCGCGGCGTGAGCTGGCCGCCGAGCTGGCTGGACACGAGGTGCATCACTTTCGCAAGCGGGTCGAGCCGAAATTGATCGAGATCGTTGCTGCCGAACTACTCGCCGATGCCGACCGGTTCACCCGCCCGACCCTCATCGCACCTCGTCTCACGGGTCCTGCTCGCCGTGAGGTGATCGTGCCCGATCCGTTCGCGTGGGAGGTCGCCGAGCACGAGGTGCACCTGGCTCGGCTGTGGGCGTCGATCTATGCGGCGCGCGCCGCGCTTCTCACCGTCGATCGCCTGATCAGCCTGGAGGCCGGCCATTCCGAGATCGGCCGTGCCTCGGTGACCGCGGCCTGGCGGTGGGCCACCGCGCATGCCGAGGCAATCATCTACACGTCGGGATTCGCCACCGACCTTTCGCCTGACGATTTGGTCGCGCTGGCCGGCTGGACCCCGGCACTGACCGCAGAACAGGCTGAGCGGCTTTTGGCGGCGGCGCAGGGCGGACAAGCGAGCCGAGAACAGTTCGTCGCTGACCTGCACGACGAAACAGAACTCAGCACAGCCTGGAAGCGCGGCTTTCAGTTGCCACCCACCGACATGGAAGGACCTTTTGCGTGACCACCAACCCTGATCTGGCGACGGCACTGGCAAAGGTGGCCGACGCTGAACCGCGCCGTTACGTCATCACCGGTGGCCCGTCATCGGGCAAGGACGATCTGCTGGAGGCAGTCCACGCCGCCGGGATCCCTTGCATGATTCAGGAGCCGGGCCGCGAGATCTACCGGAAACACCGCGAGCGACTCGGACGCCACCTACAGAAGGAAGATCGGCGCGAGTATTCACTTGAAGTCCTCGAAGCCTTCATCGCCGAATACGAGGCCCATTCGCATGGCATCCGCTTCTACAATCGCGGCATCCCGGACGGCTACGGCTGGGAAGGGTTCTTCGGCCTGCGCCCCACCGACGAGCTGGAGAAAGCGACCCAGGCATATCGTTACGACGCCATTTTCGTGCTGGATCCTCTCGACCGATTCGAGGATGCAGACGACGTCGTGTGGGCCAAAGACCGTGAGATCCGCCGAGTACACGAGCTGATCGTCCAGGGCTACTACGACGCCGGGTACGAGCCGGTCTTCGTGGCAGCCGACTCTGCGATCGCGCGGCTCGACTTCATCTGCTCCAACCTCCGCCTCCCCCGCCCCAGCCGAGGAGTATGACCGATGGTGACTCCCCCCGAGACGTCGCTGCTGCTGTCACCGAACAGCGTGCTGGCCAACTCTCTGCTGCGATCGATCGACCTGCTCCGACCACGAGTACTGGCCAACCGTCCCGCTCGGATCGAATTCGTCGTCGGCACCCAGATCAATGGAGCTCCGCATCTGGGAACGAATCTGGTGCAGACGTCGGCGTTCCTGTTGGCACAGCTCGCCCGGCGGGAGTTCTCGATCGACACCACCGTGCGCTTCGGTGCCCTGGACAATGCCCCGTACGACCTCGTTCTCGACCCCGAGACGCACACCGCCTACCAGCAGACCTATTTCCATGCTCTGGGCAAGGATCAGATCGGAGAGCTGATCGACACCTACTATCGGGCGTTCTTCGACTCTGTTTCTGAGGCCACTGACACGGTCTACGCTGTCGAGACCTACACCGATCAGCAGGCAACACCAGCGTTCCGGGCAGAGTTCCTGCGGTCACTGGAACACCTTGAGGACATCCGATGGTGGCTGGCTCCCTCGCACGGAACAGTCCATGTCCGAATCCCGTGTCCGCAGTGTGGCTGGGCGCAGAAGCGGGCAGACCGAACAAAACTTGCCCGGCTCGACGAGGACGGAGCCACCTTCACCGCGGTGTGCCTCGACCACGGAGCCTACGAGGCACACGTCGACCCCGAGGATGACGAGCCGTACCTCGACCTCGCCACCCTCTACCGCAATCTGGTCAAGGAGCGCGCTGGCGGCCGCAATGAATCGACGCTGCAGGTGATGATGAAGGGTGGGGACTGGGCCTTTGGCTGCCAGCTCGTCGACGGCGCCCTTGGGGCCCTTCGAACTCCTGCGCGGCAGATGCCGATCAGGGTGTTCACGCCACAGGTCCTGGCGCCGACAGGTGCGAAGCTGTCCAAGTCGCTCCTGCGTGAGCACGGTCGCGGTGTTCTTCCCGCCGATGTCGAACCCTGGATGCTCGACACTACCGCCTGGCCCGGGACCATCGACAACTACGTCGATGCGCTGGTATGGCGGAAGTCCTTGGAGACCCAAAGCACTTCTTCCGATCTTTCACTGTCAAGGAGCTGGGCCGGCTGATGACCGAACGCCCTACCGAACCATCCATCCGCGCGCACGAAATGGGCATCTACAAGCGGTACTTCGATCTCATCGCGAGCGGGCGTAAGACCACCGAGATCCGGGTCAACGACTCCAGCCGCAAGAACATCAAGACAGGCTCCCTGATCCGGTTTCGCTGCCAGGGCGAGGAAATACTGACGCGCGTCACCCGGGTGGCCCGGTACACCGACTTCGACGCGATGTTCGACTCGGAATCCGTCGCTTCGGTGAATCCGCTCGCCACCCGGGAGGAGCAGCTCGCGAATATTCGCCAGATCTACCCGCCGGAACGGGAAGCGCTCGGCGTGGTCGCCATCGGTATCGAGCTGGTCGAGCCTCCCGGAACGTCGGGTTAGTACATCTGGTGGGAGGTCCAGAAGGGGGCTAGGTCCTTTGGGGTTGCGGCTTCGGCGGCGGACTTGAAGTCGGTGGGGGTTGAGACGCCGTACCAGTGGGTGCTGGCGTAGGTCCTCATCAACCTTTCCATGGCGGGGGTGCCGATGAAGCGTTCTAGGTCGTGGAGCATGCAGGAGCCGTAGGAGTAGACGAAGCGGCTCCAGCCGGGGCCGTACTGTTTCCAGAAGGGCATGTCGTTGGTGATGCGGGCCTCGAGCTCGCCGGGCCAGCAGTCCGGCTGCGGGTCACCCCAATGCAGGTACGACGCGTACGTCGCGAAGGACTCGTCCAGCCACGGATCGGCGTACTCGTTGTTGCCGACGATGCCGTACCACCACTGGTGAGCCAGTTCGTGCACGACCGGGCCCTCCTCGTCGGGCGGTGCGATCAGCAGCACGAACCCGGGGTACTCCATCCCGCTGAAGGAGCCCCACTGGTCGTTCAGCACCAGGTCGACCTCGCCGTACGGATATTTCCCGAAGCGCCGGCTGAAGTCGTCGATCGCCGCGACGCCCTTCGTCCGGGCATCGGCGACCGCGGCCGGCGTCACCGTCCCGGTCCACCAGGTGCGCACCTTCGTCCCACCCGGCGAGGTCACCACGGACTGCTGGAACGGTCCGGCCGCGAACGCGAAGTCCCTGACCTGCTTGGCCACACTCGTCGTCGTGACCGTGTTTCCCTTGCGGACAGTCGAGCTCACACCGGTCGCCGGGATCTGCAGCGCTGCAGGGTGCTTCAGCCGTACGGCGAAGTCGGCGGCCAGCGTGTAGTAGCTCTCCCCCACCCCGAGATCCGGTTCGAGGTGCCAGCCGGCCTGGTCATGCACCGCCAGCACCGGCAACGCATTGCCGAAGAAGCTGTGCGCACCCACCCGCCCGAACCGCTCCAGCCGATCCGGAGCGGTCATCACCACATCGAACGCCACCATCCAACGCTCGCCCGGAGCAACTGCCTTCGCCAGCTTGACGTTCAGCGCAGTGCAATTGACCGTCAGGGCCCCCGCGCTACCACCCTCGAACCGGCTCAGCTTCACCGGCGACTCGCATCCGTCCCAGGAATTCCCCCAGAGCCGCAGATAGATCTCGGTCAGCGGCTTACCGGTGGTGTTCGCAAAAGCGATCCGTTCGCGCCCGCGCCAGCTCCGCCCGGTCGCGTCACCGGTCAGCTCGACGTCGTACTTCGCCTGCCCCGGTCCGCGAAGCACGGTTGGCTTGTCCACGATCGCCGTTGCGTAGCTCGGCGCGATCGGCAGCAAGAGGCAAGCAAGCAGGAGAACAACAATGCGGCGCACGGCGACCCCCAAATTTGTGGAGCCCCAACGCTAGTGGCCCACGGGGGCACCAATGACAGCTTGCGGTCAACGCCTGTCCACTTTCCTCCCACACCGGCACTCTTCAATCAACCACGAAGAGTCCGAACGTCAGTACCTGAAGGGGAATGCCACCATGAGAATGCGTCACCTCGTCGCCGGTCTCGGCGTCGCGGCGCTCGCGCTGACTGCGACTGCCTGCGGTAAAGAAGAGCCCGCGGCCTCAGGCGGAGGCGGCGGCGACAAGCCCGCCGCGTCCGACTCCTGCGGCACGCTGCACAAGTTCACCACCGCGTCCGCCGTCGACATCGCCGGCAGCCCGGCCTTCACCAAGGCCAAGACCCGCGGCAGCCTGATCGTCGGCGTCAAGGCCGATCAGCCGAACCTCGGCTACAAGGACGCCGACGGCAAGCGCTGCGGCTTCGACATCGAGGTCGCCCGCATGGTCTCGGCCGGTCTCGGCCTCGACCCGGACAAGATCCAGTACAAGGAGATCCCGTCCGCGAACCGCGAGACGGCGATCGCCGGTGGCGAGATCGACTACTACGTCGGTACCTACTCGATCACCGACAAGCGCAAGACCCAGGTCTCCTTCGCCGGCCCCTACTTCATCGCCGGACAAGACCTCCTGGTCCGCAAGGACGACACCTCCCTCGACGGCGGCAAGACCGCACTCAAGGGCAAGAAGGTCTGCTCCGCGACCGGATCCACCCCGATCCAGCGGGTCAAGGACGAGCAGCTCACCGAGGCCAGCAACATCTCCGAGTACAAAACCTACTCCGAGTGCGTCTCCCAGCTGCTCGACAACAAGACCGACGCCGTCACCACCGACGACGCCATCCTCAAGGGCTACGCCGCCACCGCACCCGACCAGCTCCGGGTCGTCGGCAAGCCGTTCAGCACCGAGAAGTACGGCATCGGCCTGCCCAAGGACGACAAGGCCCTGCGCGACCAGGTGAACACCGTCCTGGAGAAGTCCGCCACCGACGGCACCTGGAAGGCCATCTACGACGAGACGCTCGGCAAGTCCGGCTCCCCGGGCACCCCGCCGCCGCTCGAGAAGTACTGATCCCCCTACCCGGCCACCCCCAACCCTTAGGGTGGCCGGGTGGAATTCAGCGAGGTGGTTCGTCGTCGTCGGATGATTCGGCAGTTCGCCGACAGGGAGTTGCCGGCGGAGGTGGTGGACCGGATCGTCGCCAGCGCGCTGCGGGCACCGTCGGCGGGATTCGCGCAGGGCTGGGGATTCCTGGTGCTGCAGGACGCGGCGGACCGTGAGCGGTTCTGGCCGTTCGTGCCCAACCAGGCCGCGTACACCCCCGCGATGAAGAACGCGCCGCTGGTGGTGGTCCCGTTGGCCCACAAGGCGAGCTACCTGGACCGGTACGCCGAGCCGGACAAGAACTGGCAGGATCAGGCCGAGGCGAAGTGGCCGGCGCCGTACTGGTTCATCGACACCGGTATGGCGGCGATGCTGATGCTGCTGTCAGCGGTGGACGAGGGGCTCGGCGCGTTCTTCTTCTGGCTCATGCCCAAGTCAAGCGAGGACGAGCCCGACCCGGATGTTGCCGAGCACGTGCAACGATTCCGCGAGGAGTTCGGGATCCCGGACGACTATCACCCAATCGGTGCGATCGCGATCGGCTACCGAGCCGACGACGTCAAGCCCCAGAACCCGACGGTGGCTGAGCGACGGCGCGACGTCAATTCCGTCGTTCATCGCGGCCAATGGGGTACGCCGATGTACGGGTGACCGATCCGTTTGCAACAACGTGCAACAGGACACCGCACTGCCCTCGTCGTGACTAGAGTAACGATTCCGTCGTCGAAGAGGGTGGGGACCAATGGAACTTTCGGTGCGTAGATCTGTGCCGCTGCTTGCCGGCCTGGTTGTGGGCCTGGCCGCGACTGTGCTGCAGTTGCCGGCTTCGGCTGCGGTGCAGCCGCACAAGGCGGCCGCTTGTAGCTGGGTGGTGAACGAGCTCCCGCTGCCGGCCGGGTTCAGTGCCGGGTACGTGCACGACAGCGACCGCGACAACTCGTTCGCCGGCTACGGCATCGACGCCGAGGGCAAGACGCGTCCGCTGGTGTGGCACGACGGCGCCGTGACCGTGCTCAGCGCCCCGGGCGGCGTGGAGGCGGTCGCGGAGGACGTGAACAGCCGCGGCGACGTGGTCGGCGTGACCGAAGGCGGGGACACACCGGCACACGCGATCCTGTGGCGCGGTGGCAGGGTCATCGAACTGCCGGTGCTGCCCGGCGGGGTCTACGCCGTACCGACCGCGATGAACAACGCCGGGCTGATCGTCGGCTATGCAGGTGACGGAGACACCAGCCATGCCGTTGCCTGGTCGACGAGCTCCCCGCGAGCCATCCGGGATCTCGGCGAGATGGCCGGCTCGGCCGTCCTCACCGACGTCAACGAGCAGGGCACCGTCGTCGGGTGGACCGAGACGGTCGACGGCACCTTCAGCCAGCAGGCCATCGTGGGCTCGGTTCGCAAGGGACTCACGACGCTGCCCGGCACCGAGCCCGGCACCAACTCGATGGCACGCGCCGCGGCGGGCCGTTACATCGCCGGGGTCGCCGTACTCGCTGGTGGATCCGAAGACCTGGGAAGCGCGGTCAGGTGGGACCCGAGCGGGCCGCACGCCCTGCCGGGTGTCCAGACCGACGCCCAGGCAGTGAACGATCACGGGACAGTGGTCGGTGCCGAGGGCAACCTCGGTGCAGTGATCTGGGTCGACGGCCAAGCGCAAGCGCTCCCCGCGCTCCCCGGTGCCGCCCCGTTCCACACCGCTGCCATCGCGGTCACCAACAACAACACCGCCGCCGGCGTCAGCTCAGACCCCGAGGGTCATTCCCGACCCGTGACCTGGTCGTGCATCTCGTAACACCCGCAAACTGCTGACGGCCGGCCACCCCTGATGGTCGGCCGTCAGTGCGGCTACTTGTAGACGCGTGCGTAGTCGATGAGCAGTGTCGCGGGGAACTTGGTTGCCGCGGTGGGGTTGCCCGGCCATGGTCCGCCGACGGCCAGGTTGAAGAGGAGGTAGAAGGGGCGTTCGAAGACCCACTTCTTGCCTTCGGGCAGCTTGTCGGGAGTCATCTCGAAGAAGGTCTTGCCGTCGACCTGCCACTGGATCCGCTGCGGGCTCTTCTGCACCGCGAACACGTGGAAGTCGTCGCTCAGATCGGCCGGGAGGTTGATCTCGCCCTGGATGCCGGCGTCGTCGAAGTAGCCGGGGCCGTGGACCGTGCCGTAGACCGTCCTGGTCTCGTTTCCGACCCACTCCATCACGTCGATCTCGCCGCCGTTCGGCCACTGCTCCGCGCCGGAGCCGAGCATCCAGAAGGCGGGCCACAGGCCGACGCCGGCGGGAACCTTCATCCGCACCTCGGCGCGCCCGTTCTGCATCGAGACCTTGTCCTCGCTGGTGATCCGGCCCGAGGTGTACGCGCAGTTCTTGCCGTTCCAGCATGGCAGTTCCGCGTCGGGATCGGCATGCTCGGCGGTGATCGCGAGGTGTCCCGCACCATCCCGGGCCAGGTTGTCCTTGGTGTAGTACTGCAGTTCCTCGTTCCCCCAGCCGTCGAACTCCTTGTTGCCAGTGGCAACGTTCCAGGACTTCTCGTCGACCGGGCCCGAGCCGTCGAACTCGTCCGACCAGACCAGACCGGACGGTGTCGCCGTCGGCTCCGGCTCGTCGCCGGTGTCCGTACAGGCGCTCAGCGCGGCGAGCAGGACAACGGCCAGCAACGCCGTGGCTTTCATGACAGCACCTCATCTTTTGACCACTTATTTACCAGCACGGTTATGGCCAGTGTCGACTGCGATGGCGAGGGTTGTCAAACCTGCCACGAGCGATCAGGAAGAGATTTCAGTGCGTCATTGACCACTTCTTGTCCAGTATGCGATGGTCCTCGGCATCCTGACCCGATATCGGAGGTGCCATGAGACGAACCCGCCTGGTGGCCGCGCTGCTCGCGGTTGCCGTCGTTTCACCCGCCCTGACCACCGCGCCGGCCGGCGCCTACGAGAAGCCCGACGCGCAGCGAGCCCTGGCCATCACCTGGCAGGACGAGTTCAACGATCCGGCCGGAACCAAGCCCAGCGCGAGCAGGTGGAACTACGAAGTCGGCGGCGAGCCGAACTGGGGCAACGAGGAGTGGCAGTACTACACCAACCGCAAGCAGAACGTCTCCACCGACGGCGCCGGCCATCTTGTCATCCAGGCCCGCAAGGAGAAACTGGCCGGGATGGAGAACTGCCAGTACGGCACCTGCGACATCACCTCCGGGCGGATCACCACCAAGGACAAGTTCGACCAGGCCTACGGCCGGTACGAGGCCCGGATCAAGATTCCGGACGGCGCGGGCCTGTGGCCGGCGTTCTGGATGATGGGCAACGACATCGACACCGCCGACTGGCCGAACAACGGCGAGATCGACATCATGGAGATCATCGGTAGCGAGCCGTCGACCCTCTACGGCACCGTGCACGGCCCCGGGTACCACTCGGAGAACGGGCCGGGCGGCCAGACGTCAGCGCCCGCAGGCCAGAAGTGGGCCGATGCCTTCCACACCTACCGGGTGGACTGGGCGCCGAACGAGATCAAGTGGCTGGTGGACGGCCGCGAGTACCTCCGGATCACCCCGGCCAACATTCCCGCGGGCAAGAAGTGGGTCTTCGACCACCCCTTCTACCTGTTGCTGAACCTCGCCGTCGGCGGTGTCTGGCCGGGCCCGCCCAATTCCTCGACCAAGTTCCCCGCGAAGATGCTGGTCGACTACGTTCGCGTCTACAGCTAACAGCAGCACCTCGGGAGGGAGAGTAGTGACAGCCAGTCTGCGAAAGCGTGACAGCGCTCGCGAACACCTGATCGGCCTGATCGAAGCCAGGGCGATCGGGCAGGCGATCCCGTCCGAGCGCCAGCTGTCCGCCGAGCTCGGCATCTCCCGTCCCACCCTGCGCTCAGTGGTCGACGAACTCGTCCGCGACGGCTGGCTGGTCCGCCAGCACGGCCGTGGCATGTTCGTCGGCTCCCCCAAGATCGCGCAGGAGATCGTCGGCGGCCCCTCCCGCACCGGAGGGGCCGCCTATCCCCCGGCCCCCGGCACCTGGACCAGCCGCATCCTCAGCCACTCCGTCATCCCCGCCGGGATGGCGATCGGCAGCCGGCTACGAATCGAGCCGGGCACCGCCGTACTGCGCATTGCCCGCCAACGTCTCGTCGACGGCGAACCGATGTCCCTCGAGACCATCCACGTCCTCGACGAACTCGTCCCCGCCCTCGACGTCACCGCCCTCGAGGAAGGCTCCTTCTACGCCCTCCTCCGCGACCGGTACGACGTGATCCCGACCGACGCCGAACAAACCCACGAAGCCGCGGCCGCCGACGCCACCGAAGCCGCACTCCTCGGCCTGACCGAAGGCGCACCCATCCTCACCCTCGACCGCCTGACCCGCGACCAGCACGGCCGACTCTTCGAGTACACGCACGCGTCGTACCGAGGAGACCGCTACCGCGTCACCTCCCACCTAACCCTGACCGACGCCGCCCAACACACCGAACTAGCCCCCAGGCCCCGCACCTAGCCCTCCTTCTGCCCAACGGCCGACAGTGTTGGATCACCCGGCGATCCTCGGAGGTGCGGGCGGCGTGAGCGGGTACTGTCCGGCCGGTGACTCGCCGCTTGTTCGCTGTTGTTTGTCTGGTTCCTGCTGTACTCGCGGGATGCACCTTGGCCGAGGCGGATCCGGGGGCGACGCCCAGTACGCCGAGCGCTTCGCCCGGGACAGGGAAGGCGATTACGGCCGCGCTGGGAAAGGTGCGCGTGCTGGGAGAGCGTCGCGAGGTGGCCGGGTATCGGCGGGATCAGTTCGGCCGCGCATGGACGGACGACCATGCCGGCGTCGGCGGTCACAACGGGTGCGATACCCGGAACGACGTACTCGCGGCACAGTTGAAGGCGCCGACGTACCGCGGTAAGTCCCGGTGCGTCGTGATCGCCGGCACCCTGGTCGTCGACCCGTACACCGGCAAGCAGCTCGAGTTCCGCAAGGCGGCCGCGTCCGAGATTCAGATCGACCACATCTATCCGCTGTCGCGCGCCTGGGACATGGGCGCCGCTAGCTGGCCGAAGCAGCGCCGCGTCGACTTCGCCAACGACGAGGCCATGAACCTGATCGCCGTCGACGGACCGGCCAACGCATCGAAAGGTGACTCCGGCCCCGGCGAGTGGTTGCCGATCAACCGCAACTACCGCTGCACGTACGCGCTGCGCTACCTGCAGGTCGCCAGCAAGTGGTCCTTGCCCATCACCACCGCCGACCGGGATTCCGTCAAGGCCATCACCCGCCTCTGCCCCTAGCGAGCCACAGCCGGATCCTGCAGGAAGTCAGCAATCTTGGCGATGTCGGCTGTTCGCGTCGCGTCGTTAGGTTGCAGTCATGTTCAGACTCAGCGCCGTCATCGCCCTGGCGACCACCCTGCTGACCGCCTCGCTCGCCGTACCAACTCAAGCGGCTGCCGCGCCCATTCCGGTGCAGGTACTCAGCCTCACCGACCTGCACGGCTACCTGTCCGAGACCGAGAACCTGACCATCGCCGGCCCGGCCGGCACCCTCCCCGTCGGCGGCGCGGCGTACCTGAAGGCGCATCTCGACAAGCTGCGTGCCGGGAAGCTGAACAGCTTCCTGATCGGGTCCGGTGACCAGTTCAGCGGCTGGCCGGACTACACGCAGGGGTTCGCGAACGAGCCGACGATCGAGGTCCTGAACGAGTTCGGGCTCGATTTCGATGTCGCCGGAAACCACGAGTTCGATCGCGAGCTGCCGTTCCTGCAGCGGATGATGTCGGGGGCCTGCTACGGCAAGGCGGGCTTCGACACCTGCTTCACCGACTCCCGCGGCCGCGCGTTCCACGGCACCGACTACTCGTACCACGCGGCCAACATCGTCGCCGCCAAAACGCAGCGGCCGGTGCTCCCGCCGTACTGGATCGCACGCACAGGGACGGCGCGCATCGGGTTCATCGGACTCGGATTCCCCGGTACGCCGACCGAGACGTTGTCGATCGCACAGTCGGGGCTGGTGTTCCAGGGGCTGGTCGACGCTGCCAACCGCGCGGCGGCCGAGCTCAAGTCGCAGGGTGTGAACGCGATCGTGGTCAGCATGCACGAAGGCGGCCAGCAGGGCGGACTGTTCAACGACTGCAAGAACCCGGTCGGCCCGATCTTCGACGCCGCCCGGACGATGTCTCCCGACATCGACGTGATCCTCGGCGGGCACTGGCACACCGCGTTCAACTGCATGATTCCGGATCCGAACGGCGTACCGCGGCCGGTGCTCGAGGCCTCCAATCACGGGCGGGTGCTCGGCGAGGTCAACCTGTCGCTCGATCCCGCGAATGGCGAGGTGATCCGCTCGGCGACGACCGCCACGAATCACGCGGTCACCAAGGACCTCACGCCTGACCCGGCGGTCCAGAAGATCGTGAAGTACTGGATGGACAAGTGGGCAGTCCGGCAGCGGCAGCCGCTGGCCAAGCTCGATCGCGATCTCGACTTCTCCAGGACCGCCGAGAGCCGGACCGGAAATCTGGTCGCGGACCTCTACCAATCGGAGGGCCGCGCGGACTTCGCGTTGGTGCCGGCCGACCTGGGTGTCGATGTGATCGCGGCCGGTCTCAAGGCCGGGACGGTCTCCTTCGGCGATGCCTGGCCGGTGGCCGGGATCTCGCCGATCACGACTCTGGCACTCAAGGGATCGGCCATCGAGCAGATCCTCGAACAGCAGTGGATTCCGTCGGCGTACGGGTGCTCGCGGTTGTCCTCGCTCGCGGTCTCCGATCAGGTTCGCTACTCCTACGATCTCGGCAAGCCAGTGGGTGGCCGCATCGACCCGACGAAGGTGCTGATCCGCGGTAAGCGACTGGAGCTCGGCAGGACGTACCGGGTGGCGACCAGCGCGGCGATGCCGTTGCACGGCGCGGAGTACGGCTATCCGGGGTTCCAGCAGTACACGCAGCTGACCCGGGCGCCGCGCATGGGCCAGGAAGTGTTCCTGAACTATCTGCGGACTAAGCACTCGATCAAGGCGCCCGCAGTTGGCCGAGTGACGGCGATCCCGGGCACGCCCGCTCCGGTGGACGGACCGTTCGGACCGCTGAATCTGCTGCCCCAGAAGGAGATGCAGGCCACGGCGACCAGCCAGGGATCGGCAACCAACAATCCTGCGGCGGCGCTCGACGGCAGCTGTACGACGATGTGGCATTCCAACTGGAGCCCGCACGCGCCGCTGCCGCAGTACATCACTCTCGATCTCGGCCAGAGCCGTTCGATCGAGGCACTCGTCTACACCCCGCGCCAGGACATCTCCCCGAACGGCCGCATCTCCCGGTACGACGTACAGATAAGTGCTGACGGCAACAACTTCCAATCGGTGGCCACCGGCAACTGGGACGACACCGTGCAGGCGAAGATCGCCCGCTTCCAAGCCGGTACGGCGGCACGCTACGTCCGGCTGATCGGCCTCGCAGGCGGCGCGGACTATGCGGCGGCGACCGAACTCAATATTGCTCTGGCTCCGGGCTCCTGACCTTCTCGCGGTACTTCGTCGGCGGCAGGCCGAAGCGCTGACCGAACTGCCGACTGAAGTAGTGCGGTGACTCGAACCCAACCGCACGAGCAATCTGTACGACGGACATGTCGGTCGCGCCGAGTAACTCGGAGGCACGCTGGAGCCGGAGCCCGACGACGACGTTCATGATCGAGTCGCCCACCTGGTCCTTGAACAGGTGGGCGAGTCTCGAGACCGACACCTGCGCGAGGGCGGCAAGATTGGCCAGCGTGTACGGGCGGGCGGGGTCGGAGGTGACCGCGTCCAGCACCAGTTGCACTCGCGAGTCGAGGTGGCGAGTGTCTCGACGCAGGCTGCTGGTGGCGACCAGCAGCACCTCTTCGATGCCGTTCATCGTCAACTGGACGGCGAGGTTCTTCTCCAGCAGGTGCAGCTCGGTGTCGCCGGTGGGTGACAGGCCGGCGAGTTGGGCGTCGCGATGCAGGCGGGCGAACGCGGACACCAGGCGGTCGGTCTCCGACGGTCTGGTCAGCCGGACGTAGGACAGGCCAGGCATTGCCTGCGGCAACGACCACCAGGCGTGCCATTCGCGGCGCGGCTGGAAGTGCGCCCACCACGTCTCCCAGTAGGTGCCGACGGTCCCGTAGTCGTGCTCGGTGCCGGGGCTGACGAGCACGAGGTCGCCGTGGCGGAGCGTCAGCTTGTCGCCGGCGATCTGGAAGTGACCGGTACCGCCGGCGGTATAGAGCAGGTACCAGCTGCCGACGCCGGCCGGCCGAACCACGCGATAGTCGCCGCCACTGTGGAAGTGGCCGGTCACCAGTTTGCTCGGCGGCGGGATCTCGCTGTAGAGCTCGATCAGCACCTGGGTAGCAAGATCGTGCTCGAAGTCAGCAGGCTCTGTCATGGTGTCTCCCTCCTGCGGATCCCTAGATTACTCACACAGCAGCAAGATCCTGTACCCCAAAGAAGTGAGGATCCCCGTGGGTTTCGTCCCCGTCACCGAGCTCGCCCACGACGCCGGCACTCGTGTCTTCGAACACGGCTGGCAGTCCTGGAGCCCCAGCGGTTGGTACCCGCTGGACGCGCGACCGCCGCGCCCGACCGCCCCCAATCACCACGTGATGGCCTACCGGCCCGGCGTCACCGCGGAGGGTTTCCAAGGCGAGGGTCTGCTGGCTGTTACGACCGGCAACGAGGTGACCGTGTTCGCTGCCTCGTCACCGGATCAGGTGCCGTCGATCCGCTGTGAGGTGCGAGGCGGCGTCGTGATGGTGTCTGCCGACGGTGACGTGCAGGTCAGCTCGGGCGAGTACGCGAACGCGAATCAGGCCTTGGCCGACTGGGCCGATGGATTCGCGCGCGGATCCGTCGAGCACGCCGTCCGGGTGTTCGGGCCGTCGTGGTGCAGTTGGTACGCCTACTGGGGCAAGGTCACCGAGCGCGACGTGATGACCGAGGTCCGGCAGTTCGACGAACAGGATCTCAGCGTCGACCTCGTGCTGCTCGACGAGGGCTACCAAGCAGAGATCGGCGACTGGCTGACCCCTCGCGAGGACTTCGGCTCGACCGTCCGGCTGGCTTCCGACATCCGCTCCAGCGGCCGACGAGCAGGTATCTGGGTCGCGCCCTTCCTCGTCGGCAGCAAGAGCGAGACCGCCCGCCGGCACCCCGAGTGGCTCGTCCCGGGCATCACCGCCGGCACCAATTGGGGCCAAGAGCAACTAGTACTCGACGTCACCCACCCGGGCGCGGCCCAACACCTTAGCGACGTCTTCACCGAACTGTGCCGCCAGGGCTACGACCACTTCAAACTCGACTTCCTGTACGCCGGCGCCATCGAAGGCGACCGTCACGAGCAGCTCGACGGCATCGCCGCCTACCGCACCGGCCTGCGCCTCCTCCGGGAAGCGGTCGGCCCGAATCGCATCCTGCACGGCTGCGGCGCCCCGATCCTGCCCAGCCTCGGTCTGGTGGACTGCATGCGGATCTCCCCGGACACCGACCCGCTGGTCGACCCGCCATCCGGCGACATCTCCCAACCCGGCCAGCGCGGCGCCCGTTCCACCTCGATCGCTCGCGAGTTCCTGCACGGCCGCTGGTGGGCCAACGATTCCGACTGCCTGATCGTGCGACCCGACGTACAGGCTCGTGAGGCGTGGGCCGCGCACATCGAGAACGCGCCCGGGCTACGGATGTCCAGCGATCCGATCGGCGACCTCGACCGGTGGGGCCTCGCCCGCACCCGGGAGTTGCTCACGCCCAGCTCGCCCCGGCCGCATCCGTTGCGGAATCCCGATGCTTAGGCCCGCGCCCCGACGCACCCGTCGCATCCAGCGGCAGCGACAGACGCTGGCCGGCTACGCGCTGCTCGCGCCGAGCATGGTCGGTGTCCTCGGCTTCCTGCTCGCGCCGGTGCTGATCGTGATCGTGCTCAGTCTCTTCGACTGGAAGTTGCTCTCCACCCCCGAGTTCATCGGCCTCGCCAACTACCGCGAGTTACTCGGCGACGCCGACGTCCGGCACTCCTTCCTCGTCACCCTGTACTACGTCCTGATCTGCGTGCCCGGCACCACCATCCTGTCGCTGCTTTTGGCGCTGCTGGTCAACCGCAAGCTCCGCGGCATGAGGTACTTCCGCGCACTCCTGGTGATCCCGTGGATGGCAACGCCGGTCGCGATGGGCCTGGTCTGGACGTGGATCTTCGATCCCGGCCGCGGTGCCCTGAACCAGTTCCTCGGCCTCTTCGGCCTCGACGGCCCGGCCTGGCTGTCGTCGCCCCTGCTGGCGATGCCGAGTGTCGCGGCCGTGCACATCTGGCAGTTCGCCGGCTACAACATGCTGTTCTTCCTGGCCGGGTTGCAGAACATCCCGGCATCGTTGCGCGAGGCATCGTCCCTGGACGGCGCGTCGCCGGTCGCACACTTCTTCGCCGTCACCCTGCCGTTGCTCCGGCCAACCATGCTGTTCGTGCTGATCACCAACGTGATCGGCTCCTTCCAGGCCTTCGACACGATCTTCGTGATGACCGAAGGCGGCCCCGGCGACAGCACCGAGGTGGCGACGTACCTGATCTACGACGAGGCGTTCCGCAAGTTCGACTTCGGCTACGCCTCGACGATCTCCGTGGGTCTGTTCGTGGTGATCCTGGTCGTCACGATCTCCCAGTTCGTCTACTTCGAGCGTCGCACGACGTACGACTTCTCCTGAGGTGGTGCCGATGTCGAGATACCGGATCCTGCCGTACGGCGTACTGATGGCCGGCTGCGTGTTCGCGATCTTCCCCTACTACCTCGCCCTCCTGACGGCATTCAAGGGCCCTGGGCAACTATTTGGTACGGCGCCTTGGGAGCCCGGGCTGCCACCGAGTACGGCGGCCTTCGACCGGCTGTTCGGATCGGGGTTCGGCGGGTACCTGGTCAACACGGTCGCGGTCACCGTGGGCATCACGGTCGGCCAGCTGGTGTTCGCCGTACTGGCTGCTTATGCCTTCGCACGCTTGTCGTTCCCCGGCCGCGACACCCTGTTCTGGGTCTATTTGTCGACCTTGATGGTTCCGCCGGTGGTGACGATGATCCCGCTCTACCTGATGATGCAGAAGCTCGGGCTGGTGGACACCTGGGCCGGGCTGATCCTGCCGACGATGTTCGGTACGCCGTACGCGATCTTCCTGTTACGCCAGTTCTTCCGGACCATCCCGGCGGATCTGGAGGACGCCGCCCGGATCGACGGCGCCGGGCGGGTGCGGACGCTGCTCTCGATCGTCCTGCCGCTGTCCAAGCCGATCCTGGTCACCGTCACCACGCTGGCCGTGGTCGCCAACTGGAACAGCTTCCTGTGGCCGCTGATCATCACCAGCAGCGAGGACAAGCGACTGCTCTCGGTCGGAATCGCCTTGTTCAAGAGCGAGATCGGCGTGGACTACAACGCGGTGATGGCCGGCAGCCTGATCGCGCTGGCGCCGCTGCTGGTGCTGTTCATCTTCTTCCAGCGCTTCATTGTTCGCTCGGTCGCCGTCACCGGGCTCAAGTAGGAGGCTCACCATGTCCCATCCCCTGTCACGACGGACCCTTCTGTTAGGCGCTGCCGGTCTGGCCGGTCTGACCGCCTGCGGCTCTTCGACCGACAAGGCAAGCAGCGGCGGTAAGACCGAGCTCGTCTATCGGCTGTGGGACGAGCAGCAGGAGGTCGGCTACAAGGCGGTCTTCGCCGCGTTCACCGCCGAGAATCCCAACATCACTGTCCGGATGGAGGTGCTGCCGTGGGATCAGTACTGGACCAAGCTCACCACTGAACTGGCCGGTGGCAAGGCGCCGGACGTCTTCTGGCTGACGGTCGAGAACTTCCCCGATCTGGCCGGCAAGGGCGTGCTCGCCCCTCTCGACGACCTGATCGCCAAGGCCGGGCTCAAGCTCGACTCGTACCACCCGAACGTCGTCCAGTCGTACAAGTTCGAGGACAAGCAGCTCGGTCTGCCGAAGGACCTCGGCGTGGTCGGCCTGCTCTACAACAAGACGCTGGTGGCCAAGGCCGGGATCACCATGCCCGATCAACTCACCTGGGCTCCCGACGGCTCGGGCAGCTTCCTGGAGATCGCCCGCAAGCTGACCGTCGGCGACAAGCAGTGGGGGTTCTGCTCCTGGAACCACAGCCAGACCCAGTGGCTGAACTGGATCGCGTCCAACGGCGGCAAGGCGATGGACAAGCCGTACGGCAGCTTCGACTTCGCCGGGCCGAAGTCGGTCGAGGCACTGCAATGGGCGCGCGACCTGATCTTCAAGTGGGGCGTCTCCCCCGACGGCACCCGGACGAACCCACCCACCGGGCAGGCCACCGAGATGTTCTACCGCGGCGAGGTGGCGATGTTCCCGGCCAACAACGCGCTGCTGCCGTTCGCGTTGCCCGAGGTGAAGTTCCCGATCGGCGTCGCCGCCCTGCCGGCCGGACCGTCCGGACGCACGGTGGTGATCAACGGGCTGGCCGAAGTGATGTTCGCCAGGACGAAGCACCCCGAGGAGGCCGGCAAGCTGATCGCGTTCCTCGGTTCGGAGAAGGCGCAGAAGCTGATGGGCGACGCGGGGTACGTCATCCCGGCTCTCAACGGTGCGAGCGCGGGCTACACGGCGTACTGGAAGAAGAAGGGCATCGACGTGCAGCCGTTCGTCGACTCCGCCGCCGGCAGCACGGTGAACATGCCGATCGCCGAGGGCTGGACCGCGAAGGTTGCCGAGATCAACAAGGCGATGAACGACGTCTACCTGGACAAGACCGACGTGGCCGGCGTCGCCGCCACCCTGGACAAGATCGGGAACAAGAAATGAAAGAGCTGCTCGACTCGACTCCCGTCGCCGATGACTCGTCGGTACTACGCGAGCGCCTGGCCGGCGAGGGGTATCTGTTCTTTCGCGGGCTGCTGCCGGCGGGGGTGATCAATGACGTCCGCGGGCAGATCGCCCAGATTCTCGCTGACAGCCACTGGCTGGCGCCCGAGTCGTCGCCCGATGACCTGCTCGCCTCGGGTCGCGCGGTGGAAGAGGGGTCGGCGGGATTCTTCGGTGCTTACACCGCGATCCAGAGCACGGAGGCGTTTCACGCGCTGGCGGTGCGGCCGGAGTTGCTGACGCTGGCGGAGCGGTTGCTCGGAGAGCCTGCCTTTGCGCATCCGGCGCATATCTGCCGGATCGCGCCGCCGTCGCCGGGGGCGAGTCCGACGCCGATCCATCAGGACTACAGGTTCATCCAGGGGTGCGTCGATACGTTGACGACCTGGTTGCCCTTGAGCGCCGCTCCCCCGGAGATCGGTGGGCTTCGGGTGTTCGCCGGGTCGCCGCGGCTCGGCGTACTGCCGGTGAAGGCATCCGACGGACCGGGCATGATGCGGGCCGAGGCCGATGAGGATCATCCCGAGTGGCGGACCACGACGTACCAACCAGGTGACGTGCTGCTGTTCAGCAGCCTGACCGTGCACGGCGCGATGCCGAACAAGACCAACCAGCTGCGGCTGTCGGCCGACTTCAGATACCAGGCAATCAGCTCGCCGATGGCGGTCGACGCCCTCGGAACGGGCAAGCCGCACTACCACCCGGACGTGCCCGACTTCCCCACCCTGACCCGAGGCTGGACCTCAACAATCAGCACCGAAGTCCCGCCCGGCGTCACCTACGTCGACCGCTTCGATCCGCGCCTGGACGACGTACCGACCCCACCCTCCCGCTTCGCCTACAGTCAGGCCGGGTAGAGAATCGGCTGGACCTTGGCGAGCATCTCGCGCAGTTCGGCGGCTCCCTCACGAACGAGCGCGCCGGCGTCGAGGGCGAGAGCATCACAGGCCTCCATCGCCTGCTCCCGCTCCGACGCGTACACCATGAAGACCGTCCCGGCGGCTTGTTCGATGTAGTGGCTGTACTGATCATCCGCCGAAGCCAACGCCTGAGCCACAATCGCGAACCCCACCAGGTCCTTCCGCCGAAGCAACGCCTCTGCGGTCACCAAGGTGACAAAGGTGTCGCGGCGATCAAGTACCCGTCGAACCAGCGGCTCCCGCGCCTCAGGCAGCTCGGCGAAGCTCGCCAACGCACGGCCCGCGTCTGCCCGATCGCGATAGTCGTCGCTGCCCGCAAGCTCAACCAACGCAGCAACCACCGCCCGCCTCCGCCGCTGATCCACACCCCCATCGTTTCACGAGCCAACCGCCAAGGCCGGTGAGTTAAGGCGGTTCGGGCTGTTTCAACGCTAACGTCCGAAGTTCCGCAGTACGTGGTTGGCGGTTTTTTCGGACGTTGTGCTGCGGGGGTTAGCCGGTACGGCGGGGGTGCGCTCGGATGCGGCCGGTGGGGTCGGTTCGTGGTTGCTCGCCGCTGCGGCCGGCTGGCAGGGGTGAGTGGTTGGGTTGCGAGGTTGCTGCCGGTGTTCGGTCGCGGTGGGCTGGGGGCTTTGTCTGGGCAGGAACCCCTCCTCCCCGAATGTGCTCGTCCCGTCCCGCCGCTCGGATTCGGCCGGAGGCGTCCGCGGTGGCTGGTCGCCGCTGCGGCCGGATCTACTGAGACGGGTCGCTGAGGTGGGCTACGGCTGAGGGGGATGGTGCGGTCGGCGATGACGTGCACGTTGTCTCGGGCTGACGGGCTATGGTTGCGGCCGGTAGCGAGGAGGCCTGATAGCTGACCCGCCGCGGTGGTTCTTCACTGGCCACCGATGTCCGCCAGGGCGGTCGCTCGCTGTTCACCTCAGGCAACGGCCACTGTCATCGCCGCCCCTTTGTGTAGCTCAGCCGTAGCCCGTCAGCCGTAGACGACGAAGAGCCCCGGTCACCGGCCGCACCATCCCCCTCAGCCACAGACTCGCCGTACTGGGCGCTTCAGTGGCCGCCGGAGGCGGGCGAATCGCGTCTTTGTGGAACCCCAGGGGCGCCCAGTGACCACGAGACTCCACAAAGACGAGCAGAACCGAGTTCCGCCAGCGGTTCGTAGCGCGCGGTGGCCCGGCCGCCGTCCAGCAAGGCGAAATGCTTCGTGGATGCAGCTTTGCGGGGTTCTGCTGTCATCCAGCGGCAGCAGATCCCCGTGAACCGGGCAAACCTGCAGTCGCTGCGGTTAACGTCCGAAGATACGAAGACCAGGTACTGCGGTCGTTCGGACGTTAGGCGGGTGGACTCGTGTTCCCAGCGGCGGGGCTGGGGTGCTGGGATACTGGGGGTGCTCCTGCTGCCCGCCCCGAGAGGTGTTGAAGGTGCCTAGATCTGTTGTGCGAAGTGCGGTTGTCACGTTCGTGCTTGCTCTGCTTGCGTTGTGGCCGCTTGCTCCGGCGGCTGCGGTTGAGGTTCGGCCTGCTGAGACGGTGCAGGCCAGGGCTCGGGGCGCGGAGGTTGTTGCGGTCGCGCCGGTTGCTGATCGGCTGGTGGATCTGTCTGTGCGCTCGTCGGCGCTCGGAGGGCGGACGGTGAAGGTGCGGCTGCTGACGCCGGACGGGTGGAATCCCAATGACCGGCGGCAGCATTGGCCGACGTTCTGGTTGCTGCATGGGTGCTGCGGCGACTACACGTCCTGGTCCGGGACCGACATCGCGAAGATCGACAGTCTCCGCAAGGTCCTGGTGGTCATGCCGGAGGCTGGTTGGAACGGCTGGTACAGCGACTGGTGGAACCACGGCGCGGGCGGCGACCCCGCCTGGGAGACCTTCCACACCACCGAGCTCCGGCAGCTGCTCGAGCGGGACTGGGGAGCCGGTTCGAAGCGGGTCGTCGCCGGCCTGTCGATGGGCGGTCAGGGATCACTCCTGTACGCCGCTCGCCACCCCGGCATGTTCCGCGCGGTCGCGTCGTACTCCGGCTCGGCGCATCCGCTGCTGAACGACGAGTCGGTGCAACGGATCATGGGCTTCTTCGCCGGCCAAGGCAACGACCCGCTCCGCGTCTGGGGCGATCCGGTCGCGCAACGCGGCATCTGGGCTGCGCACGACCCCTACTACCTGGCCAAGCGCCTGAAGTCCATGCCGGTCTATCTGTCCTGCGGTGACGGTACGGCGGGCCCATTCGATCCGCCCGGCAAGACCGATGCGTTGGAGGCCGACTTCAACCGCCAGAACCACGCCCTAGCCACCGCCCTCCAGCAGGCCGGCGCCCGACACCTGATCACCGACTTCTACGGCCCCGGAACCCACGGCTGGTCCTACTGGCAACGCGAACTCCACGACTCCCTACCCATGCTCCTCAAAGCCCTCGACCTGCCCCGCGGCTGATCGAAGAATCAGAACTGGCCCCACCTGACGTGGGTCGCGCCGACTCGGCTTTCGTAGTGGATCTGGTAGCCGTGGCGATGGGCCCACTCGCGCGCGGCCGTGGCCAGTTCGTCGGAGCCTGAGTTCAGGTAGTGGGTGGCCACGGTGCGATCGCCGTACGCCTTGAGGATCTCGATCATCCGGCTGATGGACGGGCGGCCCAGTTTGACCGCCAGGAAGATCAACTGGCGCAGCCCGCGATGCGCGAGCAGGACTCGGACCAGCGCGGGCTCGTAGATTCGTAGAGGAATCTCTTGCAGCGCGTCGTAGGCCCGTCGGCCCGCTTGACGTTCGAGCCATCCGCCCCAGGCGCTAAGCAGCCTGGCGCCCTTCAGGACCAGCTCCTCGGCTCGCCGCAGGTCGGCCATCTCGGCCGGCACCAGACCGAGCTTGTTGGTCAGGTGCTCGTCGGCGCCGTACTCCCGCAGCCGCTCGATGCTCTCCTGGCTCTCGTAGTAGTAGGCCAGATGCAGCGGAGTGTTCTTCTCCCGATCCCGCAAGCCGGGGGCGAGGCCGTTGGCCACCAACCGGGGCAGGTTCTCCGGACGCGTCCAGTCCGCAGCCGCCCGCTCCGCCTCCTGCAATTCGAGCCGCTTCTGATAGCGGTGCTGGCTGATGAGGCTGAGCATCACGCCGACGGCGATCGCAGCCACAGCCAGTACGCCGGTAACGCCCATCGCGCTGATTGCTGGGATCACCCACCAATTCTGCCGAACCCACCAGCTCACCGCAGCGGGATGGCAGCTTGGTGCCGGTCATCGCGCGGCGGTGCGCCGTTCGATCGATCGGACCACGGCGACCATGTCCGAGTCGTCGAGGCCGAGCGCCAGCGTCTCGCCGTACAGGGTGTGACAGACATCGAGCAGCGGTACGGCGACGCCGGTGGCGCGCGCTTGTTCGGCGATCAGGCGGTTGTTCTCCAGCACGTTCGCGATCGACGCCTGTACGTCGAAGTCGCCGGTGACGAGTTTGCGCACCTTCACGCGGGACACGCTGCTCGCCATCGGACCGGCGTCGAGCACTTCGGCGAACTGGTCGAGGGCGAGGCCGTGTTCGGCGGCGAAGTGGGTGGCTTCGGCGAGGCCGGTGACCATCGTGATCAGGAAGATGTTCACCGCGAGCTTGGTCAGCAGGCCGTTCGGCACCAGGCCGCAGTCGAACGTCTGGTGGCAGACCGGGCCGAGCAGCGCGCGGACCTGCGCCACGGCCGCGGGCTCGCCGGCCAGCATCGCGACCAGCTCGCCGGCCTCGGCGGGCTTGCGCGAACCGGAAACCGGCGCCTCGACGTAGCTGCCGCCGGCGGCGCGGATCGCGGCCTCGAGTCCACGTGAGTACTCGGGCGACGTCGTACCCATGTGCACGATCGTCCGGCCCGCGACCGCTGAAAAGGCCTCGGTGCCGCGGCCGAGGACGGCATCGATCGCCGGGCCGTCGGCCAGCATCACCAGCACGGCCTCGGCCTGCCGGAGGACCTCGATCGGAGACTCCGCGACCTTCGCGCCCGCCGCGCGGACCGGGTCGCAGCGGTCGGGCGAGCGGTTCCAGACGATCAGCTCCGCGCCGGCCCGGGCCAGGTTGAGTGCCATCGGCTGACCCATCACGCCGAGACCGAGGAACCCGATACCCATCGACGACTCCGTTCTATGACGACTGTCATAAGACGGTACTATGACAGCTGTCATATGACCAAAGGAGTTCCCGAATGAACCGGACTCCGCGCGAGCGGATGGTCTACAGCGCGGCCCAGCTGGTGCGGGCACGCGGCCCGGCCGGTATCGGCGTACGCGAGATCATCGAGCACGCCGGTGCGCCGCGTGGCTCGTTCCAGCACTACTTCCCCGGCGGCAAGGACCAGCTGGTCGGCGAGGCGGTGCTGTGGGCGGGCGACTTCGCCGCGCAGTGGGTCGCCCACTACCCGGAGACCACCAGCGGCCCGACGCCGAGCGGCCTGTTCGCGCACATGGTCAAGCCGTGGCAGGACGAGTTCGCCAAGCGGGGCTACGAGCGCGGCTGCCCGGTGATGGCATCCGTCGCCGACCTAGGCGGGACGGACGCCCCTCAGGTCCAGGCCGCGCTCGACCGCTGGGAGCAGGCCGTCACCGACGAACTGGTCCGGATGGGCATGTCAGCCGCCCGCTCCCGCCGCCTCGCGGTCCTGATGATCAGCACCCTCGAAGGCGCCATCATGTTCGCGCGCCTCCGCCAAGACCTGACCCCGCTCACCACAGCCGTCGACACCCTCTCTCCAGCGCTCAACCCCTAGCGGCCAACACCGGCGCCCGCCAGTTGGTCACCACGCCGAGCGTGCCGATAGTCATGGCCGGCGGCAGCGCCCGGTAGGCGGCGTTGCGCAGACCCACGAGGGCTCCATTGGTCAGCCGCTGACCCATTGCGCCCGACAGCCGGGCCAGGTTCGCAATCCGCCGAGCGCGTGGTCGGCGGGCCCGGTCGTACGCGGCCAGTGCGTCGGTGATCGAAGTGGTCCGAGCAAGCTCAGCAGCCAGTACGACGGCATCCTCCATCGCCTGTCCCGCACCCTGCCCGAGCGTGGGCAGCATGGCATGCGCGGCGTCGCCCAGCAGCACAACCTTGCCGCGGACGAACGACGCCGGATGGGTGGCCAACTGGTAGATGTCGTCGGGGCGAATCGCCTCCGGATCGGTAGCCGCAAGCAGCTCGGGGATCGGGTCATGCCAGTCCCCGACAAGTGCCCGGACGGCCGCGAGCTGGTCGTCGTGGCGAGTGCCAGGCGGTGCATTGACCGCGAGGTACCAATACGCTCGCCCGTCGACCATCGGGCCCATCCCGAATTCCATTCCGGGCCCCCAACTGAACCCCAGAACATCCGACCCCGTCCACGGTTCCGCGGTCACCGCGCGCCAGACCGTCGACCCGCCGTACGACGGCGCTGGGACCTCCGGCCAGAGCAGATTGCGGACAGTACTGCGGATCCCGTCGGCAGCGACGACCAGGTCGGCGACGATCTCACCTTCGCCGCCGGAGTCGGCGTACCGGACTGTGCCATCCGCGACCCCGACCACCGTCGCATCAGTCCGAACCACCTCGCTCGGCAGCGCTTCAAGCAAAATGCGATGCAACTCCGCCCGATGCATTCCGACCGTCCCGACGCGCACCGCCGCAGCTCCGGTCGCTCTAACGAGCCATTGACCGTCCCACCGTCGAATGGCGGGCGGCTGCAAGACGCTCATCTGCCGGATGCGTTCCCCCACACCCAGCTGATTCAGGCAGCTCAGCCCGTTCTCCATGATCGTCAGCCCGGCGCCGACCTCCCGGATCTGCGGCGCCCGCTCCAGAACCGTGACCGCCCAGCCCGTCCGCCGCAACGCCAACGCAGCAGCCAGCCCGCCGATTCCCCCACCCACAACAACCGCGGACCGCCCGTCCAGCATCATTGCCCCCAGCAACTTTCAGTCGTGTCCCCCAACACTGGCACAATCACCGCCCAGCAAACTCCCGGACCGGCACCATCTGCCCGATCGTGAGGCCCAAGCGGCCCAGGGCTAGTTCAGCGCCGCGAGGATGATGACGAGCAGGCACAGGGCGACGATGCCGCCGACCAGACCGAGCAGGAAGCCGAGGCCCTTCCGCTTCACCTTGGTGTGGCCGATGCTGCCGGCGGACGAGAACTGGTGGTACGGCGACGCGTAGAACACCGGGACCGCTTGGCCGGGCTGCACGGTGAAGTCGAGCGCGGCCTTGCCGAAGGTCATCATCCACTGGGAGTGGATCTCGACGTGCATCGGTCCGGCGAAGACCGGGATGTCGTTCCGGCCGTACTTGACCGGAACGAGGTAGCCGTTCAGATGTACCTTCGGCGGGATCAGGCTGTTCGTCATCACGCTGCCCTGGATGGTCAGCTGCAGTAACCCCGTCGGAGCCTGCGGTTGGGACTGCGGCGCCTGGAATTGCTGCGCCTGAAACTGCTGCGACGGATCCGGCTGGAACTGCGGCGGCTGCTGCGGGTAGCTCATGCGGCCCAACCATAGAGCGTCATTCACCTTGTCTGCTTCCCTGGCCCGTCAGCGGGTACCGGAAGCGGACAACTCGAGGAGGCGTCAGGGGTGGCCGAACTGGAAACGACGAACTGGTCGACGGAATGGGAGACGCGAGGCGCGGTGGTGTTGCCGCAACGCCGGCGACCCTTGTGGTGGCGAGCGGCTCTGGCCCTGTTCCTCGTCGCCAACTCAAGCCTTCAGCTCATCGACAACCTGCGTGACGACGAATCCATCATCCTCACCGTCCTGATAGGTATCGGACTCCCTTTCCTGGCCTGGTTCCTCGGCTACACGATCTGGCAGCTGATCACCCGCCGCCCACTGCTCCGCATCGATCACGCCGGCGTCCACTACGGAACAAGCAGCCGCATGCGAATCCCCTGGGACCGCGTCGACACGATCAGCGACCCCATCGGCAAGTGGCTCTTCGCCTACGTCAACGTGCGCCCGTACGACGAGAAGCCGCGCCGCCTGCCCATCTCCCACATCTACGTCGACGACCTCCGCCCCTTCGCCATCTGGTTGCGAGCCAGGCTGGAGGAAGAACGAAGGAGCGCCGGCCGATGAACCACGACTGGTCCCGTCGGCTGGATTCCGGCGAAACGATCGAGGTCCCGGTCCGCCGTGGTCCGCGGGTCTTCTACCCGGGCGGTCTTGTCCTGTTCGCCGCCGGGGGGATCTACCTGGCCATCTCGAGCGGCCACGATCCGCTGACAGGCTTTGCCCGGGTCGCCTTGATGCTGTGCGCGGGGGCCGTCGGCAGCTTCGCAGCCCGCGCACTTGGCCTGTACTACGGGATCGTCACCGGCCGATCGAAACTCACGATCACTCAGCAAGGGATCACCCGCGGCGATCACCACCTCGCCTGGACGAACATCCAGGACATCACCCTCCGCCCCACCCCTCCTGTACTGCGCTCCCTCGGCATCCGCACGGCCTTCGTGCGCATCCAGGCGTACCAACGGCTCCGGCACATCGACATCACCCGTGAACACGTCAAGGACCTCGAAGTCTTCACCGTCTGGCTACAGCGCACCCGGTCACTGGCCGAGGAGAGCGACAGCCACAGCGATCGCTAGGGCGAGGTCGAAGCCGGCGCAGAAGGCGGCGTACGAGCGCGTCACGACGGTGCCGGCGTGGTGGTAGGCGAGGTCCCAGGCGGCGTGGGCGAGTAGGCCGACGATGACGATCAGCGCCGCGGCGGTCGGAGCGCCGGTGGCAGCGGCGATGGCCAGTACGGCGAACCCGGCGGCTGCGACGACTTGGAGCTGGTTGTGGCGGTGGTTCCAGGCTCGGCGGCGCTGACCTGCCATCAGGATGATCAGCTGGGCGATTCCGAGGGCGCCGAGTGACACCCACTCGTTGCCGAGGAGGTCACCCAGCGCGATCAGCGGAAGGGTCCCGGCGAATCCCCACCAGGCGGCGGCTGGATGGCCGACGGCCGCGGCGACGAGGTAGATCGCCGCGCACATCATCAGTGCGGACGGGATTCCGCCGTCGGCACCGATGATGACGGCGGCGACGATCCCGATGACGGCCGGCACAGCCGAGTGCAACAACACGGTTCGATTGGCGGTGACAGTAGGCATGGTTACTCCTCTTGAGAATCAGACGCGGTGCGGCGTTTGCTGGCCGACGAGGTAGGCGGCGGTCCCCAGGAGAACGCCGGTCGGCAGCCAGGCGGCCGGTGCCGTGACGATTCCCGCTGCCGCTGTGACGATCAGTAGCGGCCGCGCGGCCGAAGAACCGGTTGCCGCGAGCACCGTTGCGACCGCGGCCAGGATCAGCACCCCGATCGTGAGGACCGAGCCCGCGGTGACGAGCGTCAGCAGACCGGTGGGGACGTCGCCGGCGTCGATGCCGAAGATGTTGATCACTCCGGCGAAGTCGAGGCCGGCCAGTGGAATCGGGATGGCGCTGGCCACTCCGAGTGCTGCCAGGGCGGCTGCGACGAGTCGTTGGGACGAGCTGTTCATGGTGTTGCTCCGTTCCGGTTGGCGGTGTCTCCAAGCCTGCTCAAGGAGTCCGTGCCGCGGCAGGGTGCGAGCCGGAGTCTGCGATGGCGGCTAGCCGCCATACCGGTTCGGTGGACAGCCGGTATGGCGCAATCCGGTGCCGGGCAGGCATCCTCAAGCGGTGTCTTCTCCACCAACCGTGATCCGGACCGCCGCCTGGGCCGTCCTGGCCTTCGCGACCGGAGTCGGGGTGGTTGGCCTGATCGCGCGGAGCCGGCAGGAAGACGGGGCCGAGGCGGCCATGTCCGCCGTACTCGCGGTCACGGTCGGCTGGGCCTACATCGGCAGCGGCCTGGTGGCGTCCCGGTACGGCAGGACCCGGATCGGCATGCTGCTGGTCTTCATCGGCTTCGCCTGGTTCGCGACGTACCTTGCCTACAGCAACGACAGCTTCTGGTTCACGCTCGGAACCGCGCTGGAGGACATCTACCTGATCGGCGTGATGTACCTGATCCTCGTCTTCCCCCGCGGCAGCCTGAGCGGTCGCGCCGACCGCGTGCTGATGGCGGCCACCGTCGTACTCGGAACCGTCGTCGAGCTGGCCTGGCTGGTCCTGGCCGACTCCGGCGAACTCGTCTGCGATGGCTGTCCGGAGAACGTGCTGCAGATCGTCCGCGACGACGACTGGGCCCGCCGGATCCTCGAGTTCCAGCGGAGCGCCGCGCTGGCCGCCAGTCTGCTCGCCGCCGCCGTCATCGTCCGGCGCATCCGCCGCGCCTCGTCACCCCAGCGACGAGCCCTCGCCCCCGTCCTCTGGACCGGCGGCGCGCTCTGCGCGGCTCTGGGCGTGACCATCGTCAACGACGTCACGGGCGAGCCACTGGGACCGGCCCCGAACTTCATGCGCGGCCTGGTCTTCGCCGCCGTACCGGTCGCGATCCTCGCGTCGCTCCTGCAGCAACGACTCGCCCGCGGTGCCGTCGCGCAACTGATGGTCGAGCTGGACGCCGGAGTCGACCTGCGGACAGCGCTCAGCCAGGCACTCGGTGATCCCAGCCTGACGCTGGGCTACTGGCGACCGGCCACGCGGACCTACGTCGACGCGGCGGGACAGCCGTTCGACCCGGTGGCCGACGATCCCGGTCAGGCAACCACGGCGGTACGGCGGCATGGGCAACCCGTCGCGATCCTCCGGCACGACGTCTCGCTCCAGGACGATCGCGACCTGATCGATTCGGCCTGCGCGGCGGCAGGGATGGCGTTGGAGAACGAGCGCCTGCGAGCCGACCTCGAGGCCCGCCTCACCGAACTGCGCGCCTCCCGGGAACGGCTCGTCCGCGCGACCGAGTCCGAACGCACCCGGATCGAACGCGACCTGCACGACGGCGCCCAACAACGACTGGTCGCGGTCGCGATGGCGATCGCGTCGGCCGAGTCCGACCTCAACCGCGATCCGGCCGCGGCCGGGACAGCACTCGACGACGCCCGCAACGGACTGATCCGCGCGATGGACGAACTACGCACTCTCAGCCAAGGCATCCGGCCCGCTGTCCTGGTCGAACGTGGCCTCGGCCCCGCCCTCACGGACCTGGCGAACCGGTCGACCGTGCCCGCCACGGTCGACCTCCGGCTGAGCGCCGCCGTACCGGCCGAGATCGAGACCGCGGCCTATTTCGTCGCCAGCGAGGCGATCACCAACACGGCCAAGCATGCCCGCGCCGGCAAATTGACCCTCACCGCCGAGACGCACGGCGATATTCTGCGCCTGCACGTGGTCGACGACGGCTGCGGCGGCGCCGACCTGCGGCACGGCAGCGGCCTGCGTGGTCTCACCGATAGGGTCGAAGCATTCGGAGGAACCTTGAGCATTCACAGCCCGTCCGGCGCCGGGACGTCCCTCACGGTGGAGCTGCCATGCGGATAGTCGTCGCCGACGACGCCGTCATCCTGCGCGAGGGCCTGGGCAAGCTCCTCCAGGGCGCGGGCTTCGAGATCGCCGGACTGGCAGCGGACGCCACCGAGCTTCTCGCACTGGTCGAGAGCACCCAGCCCGACGTCGCGATCATCGACATCCGGATGCCACCGACCTTCACCGACGAAGGGCTGCAGGCGGCCCGCACCATCCGGACGACCCACCCACAGGTCGGCATCCTGATCCTGTCCCAGCACGTGCAACCTTCCTACGCTGTCGAGCTCCTGTCCGACAGCACCGAAGGCGTCGGCTACCTGCTCAAGGATCGCGTCGCCAAGCTCGACGAACTCGCCACCAGCATCCGTACCGTGGCGAACGGCGGCTCGGTCCTCGACCCGACCGTCGTCACCCAGCTGCTCGCCCACCGCCGCCGGACCGACGACCCCCTCGACCGGCTCACTCCCCGTGAGCACGAAGTCCTCGCTCTGATGGCCCAGGGCCTCACCAACAGAGGGATCGCCGACCGCCTGTTCATCAGCGAGAACACCGTCGAGAAACACGTCGGCAGCATCTTCGCGACCCTCCACGTCCCCACCACGACCGACGACCACCGCCGCGTCCTCGCCGTCATCACCTACCTCGACGGCCGAAGCTGATGCCTGTTCACCGGCCCTTCCTCACGGTGCGGGGTGCGGCTGAGCACAATCTGCGTGATGTCGATGTCGCCTTCGGGCCGGGGCTGACCGCAGTCGTCGGCGTTTCCGGGTCGGGTAAGTCGTCGTTGGCGTTCGACGTCGTCTACAGCGAGGCTCGACGTCGGTTCGTGGAGTCGTTGGGTCTCGGCGGAAACGGTGCGCGGGTGCCCGCTGCGCGCGTCCGAAGCATTGCGGGTCTGGGGCCAGCAGTCGCTGTCGCCCAGAACGTTCTCAACCGGAACCCAGCCTCGACGGTGGCGACGTCGGTCGGCCTGCATCCCTTCCTGCGGATCCTGTACTCACGGTTCGCCGAGGTCGAGTGTCCGCAGTGCCTGATCCCGGTTCGGGCCGTCTCCGCCGAGGAGCGCCTCGCTACCGCCCTGGATCTGCTGGCGCACCAAGACACGGTGGATGTCGACGTTGCCATCGTTCGCGGGCTTCCGGGGAGCCATGCGCGCATGCTTGCCGGTGTGCAGTTCCACCAGGTCTTCGTCGACGGACGCCCCTGGACAGCAAGCCTCCGCCTCGATCCGAAGCTGCCGCACGATGTCGTGGTTCGAGTGGCCACCCTTCAGCGCGGCCTGTCGGCGGCCGAGGTCCGGGCCGCTCTCGAGCAGGCCGACGCGTTGGGCAGGCCCGAGGTGTTGCTCGCTGGTACGCCGGTACTCCGCGCCCCGATCTGCCCGCAGTGCGGCACCTGGGTCCGCCCTCTCGAACCGTCGGCCTTCCGTGGCGACACCGACACCTCGTCGCACCGCATCGCCGGCCTCACGCTCCCCGATCTGCTGGGCCGATCGGTGAGCGACGTACTCGAGTTCGTCCAGCAACTCTCTCAAGCCCAACGCATTCAAGACGAGCTGGTACGACGCCTGCGCCCTCTGCAGGAACTGGGTCTCGGCTACCTCGCTCTCGATCGGTCGATGCCGTCCCTGTCACGTGGTGAGGCGCAACGCACCCGGCTCGCGGTCGTGCTCTCCGGGCGGCTTGAAGATCTCCTGCACGTCCTCGACGAGCCGACCATCGGCTTGCACCACAGCGATCTCCAGCGGCTGATGGACGCCATCGTCTCCCTGCCCGGTCCGGTGCTGATGGTCGAGCACGACGCGCTGGCCGTCGCCATGGCCGACGACGTCGTGGAGATTGGGCCCGCTGGCGGCAGCGCTGGCGGACGACTGGTGTTTCAAGGCCCGCCCGCAGAGCTGTGGCGGGCAGACACCGCATCGGGCCGCAGCTTCTCGGCCAGCACCCGTCCGCAGCGCTCGCGTCGCCCAGCAGGTGACAGCCGGATCCGCCTGACCGGAGCGAACCTGCGCAATCTCCGCGACGTCGACTGCGACATCCCGCTCGGATCGCTGACGGTCATCACAGGCCCATCCGGAGCCGGCAAGACCACCTTGAGCCACGAGGTACTGCTGGCCTCCCTGCGCGAGCGTCAGCCAGTCGGGTGTACGACGTTCGATGCCCCGGCGATGCGAGCTCGCGCAGTCGACCAGGCCCCGCTGGGTAACAACCCGCGCTCCAACCCGGCGACGTACACCAAGGTCTTCGACGGGATCCGCGACATCTTCGCGAGTGAGACCGGGCGGTCCGCCTCGGAGTTCACCTTCAACCGGGCAGAGGGTGCCTGTGCGGAGTGTGAGGGGATGGGGTCGGTGGCGATCGGCATGAGCTACCTGGCGCCGATCTGGGTTCCCTGCGAGGCCTGTGACGGGCAGCGCTTCCGGTCCGACGTCCTCGAAGCGACCTGGCGAGGCCGCTCGATCGCCGACGTACTGGCGTTGAGCATCGACGAGGCCGAAGCGCTGTTCGCCGAACACCCGTCGGTGCAACGCATCCTGGGTTCCTTGCAAGAGGTTGGGCTGGGCTATCTGACGCTCGGGCAGCCGTCTCCGAGCCTGTCCGGTGGGGAAGCGCAACGGGTACGGCTGGCCCGCGAGGTCGCCAAGGCCCGGGCCGGCGATCTGGTGCTGCTCGACGAACCCACGACCGGTCTGCACCCTGGCGACCTCGATCGGTTGCTCGCGGTGCTCGATCGGCTGACGGACAACGGCTGCACGGTCGTCGTGGTCGAGCACCAGCCCGAGGTGATCGCTGCCGCTGACTGGCGCATCGACCTTGGCCCGGGCGGCGGCCCCGAAGGCGGACGTCTGCAGCATTCCGGTCCGCCTGTGGCCGAGGCACCGCGTCAGATCCGGCCACGCGCAAAGCCGCGCAGCAAGCGGCGGTCCAGCGACGCCATCCAGGTCCGTGGTGCTCGCGCTCACAACCTGCAGGGAATCGACGTCGACTTCGCCAAGAACCGATTCACCGTCGTGACCGGCGTATCGGGTTCGGGCAAGTCGTCCTTGGTCCATGACGTCGTGGAAGCCGAGGCGAACCGGCGGTTGCTGGAGTGCCTATCGGTCTACGAGCGCCAGTCGGTTCGCGAAGGCCCGGAGGCTCCGGTCGACGCGCTGACCGGGCTCGGTCCCACGATGAGCATCGACGCGTCCGGGCTGGTCTTCGACGCACGCGGCCCGGGCTTCTACGTCTGGGATGCGGACCGCGTGACCGTCGGCCGATCCAGCGATCTCGAGCGTCTGCTCGCGATAATCATTGCCCGAGCTGGCGTCCGCACCTGCCTCGTCTGCAACCACGACACGGTACGCCGTACCTCGCCCAAAGCCGATTCCCCGTGGAACTGCAGCTCCTGCGGCGCCAGCGCAGTACCGATCGAGCCACGTCATCTGCTGGGTTCACCGCTGTCGGCTTGTCCGCAGTGCCTGGGGCTCGGGGTCGAGCGCGAGTTCGACTTCACCAAGCTGATCGTCAACCCAGATGCGCCCATCGTGGACGGCGTCTTCGGTGGCAGCTTGGCCTGGTTCCGCGCAACTGGGGGCCTTGAGCCACCAATGCGGGCGTTGGCCGAGCACTACAAGTTCGACCTCGACAACACTCCCTGGGCGCAGCTGAGCAAGCAGGTCCAGCACGCCGTCCTGTACGGCGACGCGGTGGCCCCGGCCGGGAACGATATCCGCCAGGGCGATTCGTGGGCCGGCTTGAACCAGTGGGCCGCGAATGACCTTGGCAGCAAGGATTCGACCGTGTTTCCATGCCGGGAATGCGGAGGCAGTCGGCTGCGGCCGCCGTACCTTTCGATTCGCGTCCAAGGGCGCGCGCGGGACGAGCTCTTCGCAGCGTCGCTCGTCGACCTGGAAACCGTTCTGGCCTCGATGCCCGCGCCTGACGATCAACAAGCAGCCGATGCCCTCACCACCGCGCTGCACCGGCTCGGCTTCCTCCGCGCCATCGGCCTCGGCTATCTCCAGCTGAACCGATCGACGTGGACCCTGTCTGCCGGTGAAGCCCAACGAATCAAGCTCGCGTCGGTGCTCGGCGCCGGGCTGGTCGGCATGACGGTCTTGCTCGACGAGCCCTCCAGGGGCCTGCATCCCTCCGAGGTGACCACGCTGGCCCGAACGCTGACCGAACTGCGGGCCGCCGGCAACACCGTCATTGCTGTCGAGCACGACCCGACGCTGATCCGCGCGGCCGACGACATCATCGAGATCGGCCCCGGTGCCGGCCAAGCGGGTGGGCGCGTGGTCCCACTGGACAGCCCAGAGTCGGTGACGCTCGTCGTTCCAACTCTGCGCCGCGGCCGTCGGGTGCCGACCGGTTGGATGCAGGTCACCGGAGCGCGGGAGAACAACCTCGATGGGATAGACGTCCGCATCCCCCTCGGCGTACTCGTCGGGGTCTGTGGGGTATCGGGTTCGGGCAAGTCCTCGCTCGTCGTCGACACCATCGCGCTCGGCCTGAACCGGCCGAAGACGAACATCCCCGGCCGCGGCGTGGTTCGCGTCGAGCCCGGCGCCCACGACACCATCTCCGGCGCGCCCGCGCGCACAGTGGTGGCCGACCAGTCCCGCGCCGAGATCACCTCACCGGGGATGTACCTCGGACTGATCGGTGCCCTCCGCAAGGAGTTTGCCGCGAGCGAGGAGGCCGTCGAGCAGGGCCTCACGATCAAGGACCTCGCCTACCGCTGCGATGCCTGCAAGGGCAAAGGGGTGTGGCAGCAGGACATGGCGTTCCTGCCGACGGTGTCCCAGACCTGCGAGGCCTGTGGCGGATCCGGCTATCGACACGAGGCCGCTGCCCTGCACGAGCGCGGCCGGAACCTGGCCGACCTCGAAGCCCTGACCATCGCCGAACTCGTCGAGGAGTGGGGAGACATCGACCTGGTACGCCGAGTCGGTGGCGCCGCAATCACGCTCGGGCTCGGTTACCTCGTCGTACGGCAACCGGGCTGGAGTCTCTCGGGTGGTGAGGCCCAGCGGCTCAAGCTGGCCAAGGAATTCGCCCGATCGACAAAGTCAACTGCCCTTTATGTGTTGGACGAACCCACCGTCGGACTGCAGGCCACGGATGTCGCGGTACTCGTCCAGACCCTCGACACACTCGTTGCCGCTGGCAATAGCCTGCTGGTTGTCGAGCACGACCCGGCCTTCCTCGCGGCCTGCGACTGGGTGATCGAACTCGGCCCTGGCGCAGGCCCTGACGGCGGCCGGATCGTCTTCGAGGGCACGCCGGAAGCGCTGACCGGCACAGCCACCGCGCCCTACGTTGCCGAGGTGCTGCGATGACCATCACCACCCTGCTCCTCGGAGACCCGTCCCCGTCACTGCGCTGGCGTGCCGCCCGCGAACTCGACGGTGCCCCCGACGATGACGCGGAGGTGATCGCCTGGCGTGCCGAGATCGACCGCAGCCCCGAGATCGCCGTACTGGTGAAGCGCCTGGAAGCAGCCGACACGCAGCCGTCGACCGCGGGCTACCTCCTCTGCCAACTGGCCCACCTCGGCTACCGCGGCCCTGCGACCAAGGCCGCGGTCGAGAAGCTCTTCGCCCTCCAGCAGCCAGACGGCTCGTGGTCTACGCCCGGCCCGATCGAAGGCGCGCGCTTCATCACCATGCACACCGTCGTACCCCTGCGCGGAATCGCCGCCGCCGGCTTCGCCACTGATCCACGCGCCGAGCGCGCCTACGAATGGCTCCTCAGCGTCCGCCTCCCAGACGGTTCCTGGCCCTCCGGCCCCAAGTCCGACCCCAGCCCACCGGAGAAGCCCTACCGCCGCCTACCCAACGGACTCGGCTGCCGCTCCGCCACCACCGGCGCCGCCGCCTGCCTGGCCCTACACCCCGAGCACCACCACTCCGCCCCAGCCCAAGCCGCCGTCAACCACCTCTTGGCCCGCGGCTCCCACGACACCTCAACCCTCGGCTGGGAAACCTCCCGCCTCCTAGGCCTAGAACCGGCCAAAGGCCAAGTCACCTTCTACGTAACCCCCGACCCAGCCTTCCACCTGGACCTAGCCTCCCGCTGCGGCATCTCCCCCCACACCCTCACCACCCACCTAGAGCACCTCCGCGGCCCCTACGGCCTCTGGCAACACCCCACCCACCCACAACTAACCGGCTGGCTCTCCCTCAACCTCGAGTCCAGCCTCCGCCGCCTCCACGACAGCGACTAACGCAGGACAACCTGCGCCCGCGGTCCGGCCGGTTTGTGATCCCGCCGGTGAGGCAGGCCCGCCACGGTCGCTACCAGCACAGTCCGAGCCATTTAACGTGCCCCGCACGGCTTTCTGCCAGGTGGACTGACGGACCGGGCGGACTGGCGGGACTGGGGAGCCGTCCCCCTCCGAAAACGCATGTAGAACTCCCCAGCGCCGCGCCACCACTGACGGCCGGAGACACCAAGCGGAGGCCGGAGACCTATGGCAACAGGTCTCCGGCAACCACAAGGTGTCTCACGCCACCACTGACGGCGCGAGACCGACCATCTGCCCTGCGATTGGACTCCACAGTCGAGGCGGGGCTGCATGTGGTGGTGCGACGAGTGGTCAGCGGGGAGTGACCTCGAAGACGGTTGTGTTGCCTTTTACGGAGCGGACTTGGACGGTGTAGCCGCCGATTGCCACGGCCTTGCCGCCTAGGCGCGCGGTTGCTGCGGCCTCGCCTACGTAGATCCGGACGCCGTTCTTGACCTGTTCGGGCGTGAACATCTGACCGTCGGCGCCGCAGGTGAACGAGCCTCCGACGATCGAGCTGCCGTCGATCAGGCTCATGTTGATGTTGTCGCGCGTGAAGGTGCCGACGCACTTCGCCGGCGCCGGCTTCACCGTCGGCTTCGGCTTGGGCTTCGAGGGGGTCACCGTGGGCGTCGTCGGCGCGGGGGTAGGAGTGGGAGTCGGCGTCGCACTCGGCTGTGGTGCTGACGTGGTGCCGGAACCCGATCCACACGCGCCCAAAGCAAAACAAAGCACGACAAGGGCCACTCCCGCGCAGTGACGCCTGAGCTGATTCATGTGGATCAGTTTGCTCGAATGGCGCATTCCTTCCGCGGTCGTGACCCATTGTTGCCAGAACTATGGGAGTAGGCGTTGGCGGCGGTAGGTGGTGGGGTTTACGCCGTAGTTGGCGGACCTGGTGTCGCGACGTCGACGATCAGACTGCTCGGGGGCTGGCTCGACTACTCACGGCCCGAAGCCTCACCGCCCACGCCCTTGGCCTCCTTATCCCAGAATCGACCGGCAACGCCTACCGCCTCCAACTAGCCGAACTTGAGGTAGCGGCTCCTACCACGCTGCCCTAGCTTGACTCGGCGGGCTCGGACAGTTCCTGGATGCGGCGGCGCATCTTCTTCGGCCCGTACCACTGGGCGAGCATCAGCGGCAGGTACCCGGCGACGAACAGCAGCCGCCACGGCGATCCGGATCCCCCGACCACACCGACGACAGTGCTGACCATCGCCAGTGTGAAACCGATGATCACCAGCGGCCGGCACTTGATCATCATGCCCAACTGATGCTCAGCCAGCCGCAGAGTCGCCGCGCGAACCTCCGGATCGGTCGGCACTTGTCCGCGTCCCAACGCCCGGTGGGCAGCACTCTCGACGCCCACCGGGATGTCGCCGACCGCGCGGCGTTCGCTGCGGAACCTCCGCCTGAGCGCAAAGGTCAGCATGGCCCCGAACACCAGGCTGAATCCGACGTAGAACAGCACCTTGACCTCGAGGTGCGAGCTGTCGAAAAGCGTGGTGACCAGCATCGGCAGCAGGCAGAGCAGCGTGGAGCACAGGAACAGAACCCAAGTAGGCAGAGAGACCAGGCGTTCGCGCATCGCAGCATCCTGCCGCATCACGAAGCCCCACCAACAGATCCTGAACCTCTTCTGCTGCTTCTGGCAGACGCGCCCTCCCCGGGACGAAACCCGGGGGCCTGAACAAGAACCGGTGGGCGTGAACAAGGTATGACCTGTGCACAGCCCCGACCCGGTACGCACACCCACAACTTCCGCCCCGCGCGTGTCGCCTACTGGCGGTGCAGTTCGGGGTAGGCGGGGTCGGTGCCGTTGAGGAGGGCGGTGGCGGGGCGGTGGTTGAGGTGGTGGTTGAAGAAGTCGTGGATGACGGCTCGGGTCAGCTGGTCGGTACGGTCGCCGTCGAGGGGAACCGCTGGATCCACGGGCAGGTTGAACCGCTTGCCCAGGACCGGGAAGTCGGTGAAGGACAGATGACCGGTGCCCTCGGCAACGAACCACCGGCGCCACCCGGTGAGTAGCGGCCAGGCCCGGTCCCAGGAGCTGTCTATGCCGCCGCGGGCATGGGCGGGCGTGCCGAGCATCAGGAACGGGCGGTCCATACCCTCGCCCGGCGGCGCCGTGAAGAAGGTGCCGTCCAGGTTGATTCCGGCATCGATCCGCCGATCGGCTCGCATCGCGTCGAACGCAGTGTTCCCGCCGATCGAATGCCCCGCCATACCGATCCTGGTCCGGTCGATCCAGCGGGCGCCCGGCCAAACGGGTCTGCGGCCTGTCAGTTGATCAAGGACAAAGCTCACATCCCGAACCCGAACCGGCGGCACCTGACCAGGCGAGGCGGTTTCGCAGGCAACACAGGAGGCGAACCGTCCACCGGGAAGGTCCAGCCCGGCCGACTCATACGGATGATCGATCCCAGCCACGATGTAGCCGAGGCTGGCAAGGTCCTGCGCGACACTCGTCATGGTCGCCACCGGCAGCGTGAAACCAGGAGACAACACGACCAACGGATAACCCCGAAGCGTCGGCAGAACCGGAGCATGAGCCCGATCGGCCCCGCGAACACCGGCGACAGCAGTCGGATCGAGTGGCACCTTGTGGAACTCCAACAACGCCCGAGACTCAGCAACGCTGAGGTACTGCTTCCCCCTCCCGTACGGCGCCACAGTCGGATACCAAAGGGAAACCAGCAGCTCACGAGGCCCGGCCGCCGGCACCCATGGATCAGCCCGGCTCCGGTCAATCAGATGCACCTTCTCGAAGCCGACCGGGTACACCCCCGACGGGGCCGGAAGCGTAGCCGTCGGAGCAGCAGCATGCGCCTGAACCGGTACGACAAGGACAGCGAACGCGATCGCCAAAGCGACCAGTGACTTCCAGGGACGTTTCATGCCCTCGACCGTACGAAGCCAGATCAGCCGCCGATACTGTCTTTAGTCAACGACCCAGTACGGCGATCAGTCCGTCGGCGAAGGTCCGTCGCCAGTTGACGTAGTCGTGGCCGCCGCGATATTCGGCGTACGTCACGTCGTACCCCTGCTCCAGAAGGGTGTCGCGCAGCTTGCGATTCGCCTCGACCTGTGACGGCGCACCGCCAGGACCGGGCAGCGTCTCCTGGTCACCGACATCGAGGTAGAAGCGCACCGACTTGCGCGGTTGCGCGGCGTACTCACGAGTCATCCACTCGCTCTGCCCCTTCTCGGGCGCCGGCCACCAGAAGCTTCCCGACTGCGAGATCACCGCCCCGAAGGACTCGGGCGCCCGAAGACCGATGAACGCCGCAGTCAGCCCGCCGAGGGACGCGCCGGTGACGACACACTGGGACGGGTCATCGCTGACTCCCCAGCGACGCCGTGCCCAGGGCAGTAGTTCGCCGGTGACGAAGTCGAGGATCGGTTCGGTCGGAGTCAGCTCATCGGTACGCCGATCAGCGCGGCCGCCGACGAACAAGGCCACCAGCGGCGGAATCTTGCCCTCGGCAATCAAGTTGTCCAGCGTCGTCGGCATCCGCAGCAAAGTCTTCCCGAGGTAGCCGTCGAAGATCACCAGCAACGGCAGAGCGTCAGTATTGACATCCGGCGGCAGGTACACCGACACGCAACGCGTCTCGTCCAGGGCCTTGCTCGGCACCAGCTCGTCGGTCACCGTCCCCTGCGGCACATCCTCCCGAGGGATCGACCACGACTCGTCCGGCGCGGCAGGCATCTCGAGCAGGGAAGCCCAGCAGTCGTAGTCGGTGCTGTCGTGCGGATCGCGCGGAAAATGAACGATCTGCTGGTTGAGAGGATCGACGTGGGTCTGACCGCTACCGCTGTCCTTGAGCGGTACGTCGTCGGCTCCGTCGTGGCACAGGAAGTAGATCGTGCGCAGGTCCAGCGGTAGGCGGACCGAGCCGTACCAGAGGTCGGTCTCCGCGAAGCGCTCCAGCGGAATGTTCACGCCCCAAGCCACGTTCGTCGACTCGGCCGATCCACGCCAGACGAAGGTGACCAGCGCCGTACCCTCATCCGGCTCCTCGATGAACGGCGTACCGCTCGCGGCCACCTCACGCCAGAAGTTGTCGAGCGCCACCGCCCCGACGTCGTCGTACTCGGCCAGCAGCCGACCGATCCGCGGACTGGTGCTGATCACCATGGATTCCCCCTCAGGAAAGTCACCCTGCCTAAGTCTCCACAACGACGCGGCCGCCGCAACTCCTCGAAGCGAGGGGTTGCGACGGCCGCGGGGGTCACCAGGCGCCGTGGGCGTCTACAACTACTTGGTGAGCGGAGCCAGCTTCGGGTCGTTGGCGTAGGCCTCGGCTGCGTTGGCCTTGGTCACGATGACCGGCGGCAGCAGGAAGGACGGGACGACCTTGGAGCCGTTGTTGTAGGTCTTGGTGTCGTTGACCTGCGGGGTACCACCGGTCTGCAGGGCCTTGACCATGTTGATGGACTCGGTCACCAGCTTGCGGGTGTCCTTGTTGATCGTGGAGTACTGCTCGCCGGCCATGATCGACTTGACCGACTCGACCTCGGAGTCCTGACCGGTGACGACCGGGATCGGCTTGCCGGCACCCTTGATCGAGGTGATGATGGCGCGGGCCAGGGTGTCGTTCGGGGACAGTACGCCGTCCAGCGTCTTGCTACCGGTGTACGTCGAGGTCAGCAGCGAGTCCATCCGCTGCTGGGCGCCCTCGGCCTTCCAGCCCTGGATCGCGGTCTGCTTGACGTCCTTCTGGCCGGAGCCGACGACGACCTCACCCTTGTCGATCAGGGGCTTGAGGACGTCCATCGCACCGTTGAAGAAGACCCCGGCGTTGTTGTCGTCCGGCGAGCCGGAGAACAGCTCGATGGTCCACGGGCCGGTCGCCTTCTTGGCCTTCATGCCGTCCAGCAGGGCCTGGCCCTGCAGCTGGCCGACCTTGAAGTTGTCGAACGCGATGTAGTAGTCGAGGTCGGGAGTGTTGGTGATGAGCCGGTCGTAGGCGATGACGACCGCACCGGACTCCTTGGCCTGCTTCACCTGGGTCGACAGCTGCGCGGCGTCGGTCGCGCCGATGATGATGACCTTCGCGCCCTTGGTGACCATGGACGAGATCTGGCCCTGCTGGTCGGCGACGGTCGTCGACGCGCCGGCGTACTGGACGTCGGACTTGAAGCCCGCTTCCTTGAGGCCGTTGGTGAACAGGTCGCCCGCGAGCACCCAGTTCTCCGAAGTCTTCGACGGCAGCGCGACCCCGATCAGGGAGTCTGCGGCGAAGCCCTTGGCCGGAGCGTCGCCGGTCTTGCCCTCGCCCTCACGGTTGTTGCCGCAGGCAGCGGCCGTGAGTGCGAGTGCGGCTACGGCACCGACCGCGACCGCCTTCTTGATGAGCTTGTACATCGTGAATACCTTTCTAGTGCTGCCGCCAGACACGAGTTCAGCGGAAGTTCGGAAACCTCAGCCGGCGGCCGGGGTCTTGTCGCTCTGACGCGGCGCCTCCACCAGGGGCGCCGGTACCGACGGAGCGTCGCGACGGAGCGGCCGCATGATCGAGTCGACGATCGAGAACCGACCCTGACTCTTGTTGTAGACGTCGATCGCGACGGCGAGCAGCAGCACCAGGCCCTTGATCATCTGCACCAGGTCGACGCCGACGCCCATCAGCTGCAGGCCGTTGTTGAGCAACGCCATCACCAGGCCACCGACGATCGAGCCGCTGACGGTGCCGAGACCACCCGAGACCGCGGCGCCACCGATGAAGACGGCGGCGATCGCGTCGAGCTCCCAGCTCAGACCGTCCTGCGGGCCGGAGGCCGCGGACCGGGCCACGAAGATCATTCCGGCCAGCGCGGCCAGGACCCCCATGTTGCACATGACGAAGAAGTTGACCCGCTGCAGCTTCACACCGGACAGCTCCGCGGCGCGGGCGTTGCCGCCGACCGCGTAGATGCGCCGCCCGGAGACCGTGTTGCGGGTGTAGAAGGAGTAGATCAGCACCAGGACGATCAGGATGATGCCCGAGATCGGCAGGCTGGTGCCGACCCGGCCACCGGCGAACCGCAGGGTGGCGAAGACGATGGCGCCCACCATCACGGCCAGCCGCAGACCGGAGATCCAGATCGGTGCGGGCTCGGCGCCCATCTCCTTGCGGGTCCGCCGGGCCTGCCACTCCCGCCAGGCCACGGCCAGACACCCGAGCAGGCCGAGCAGCAGCGTCAGGTTGTTGTACCCGGTGGCGGGCCCGACCTCGGGCAGATACCCCGCACCGATGTAGCGGAAGCCTTCCGGGACCGGAACGGTGTCGGCGTTGCCGATGAACTGGTTGCCACCGCGGAACAGCAGCATGCCGGCCAGCGTCACGATGAACGCCGGGACGCCGATATAGGCGACCCAGAACCCTTGCCAGGCACCGATGAGCGCGCCGACCACCAGGCCCAGCACGATCCCGAGCGGCCACGGGATGCCGAAGTGCGCGATCGACTTGGCGACCACGATCCCGACGAACGCGGCCACCGACCCCACCGACAGATCGATGTGTCCGGCAACGATCACCATCAGCATCCCGATCGCGAGGATCAGGATGTAGGAGTACTGGCTGACGACCGCGATCAGGTTGCCCGATGTCAGCGTGAGGCCGTCGGTCAGCACCTCGAACAGCAGGACGATCGCCACCAGGGTGAAGATCATGCCGAACTGGCGGCCGACAGTGGTGGTTCCTCCGAAGAGGTTCTTCTTGAGGTCTTGGAGTCCGCTCATCACGCCGTCTTCTTCGTAGTGGTCATCTGCTTCATCAGACGTTCGGGGTCGGCCTCCGCGCGCACGACCTCACCGGTGATTGTGCCCTCGAACACGGTGTAGATCCGGTCACACAGGCCGATCAGCTCCGGCAGTTCCGAGGAGATCACGACAACGCCCTTGCCCTCCTCGGCCAGCTTGTGGATGATCCCGTAGATCTCGAACTTGGCCCCGACGTCGATCCCGCGGGTCGGCTCGTCGAGGATCAGCAGGTCCGGGTCGCTGAACATCCACTTGGCCAGCACGACCTTCTGCTGGTTGCCGCCGGACAGCTTCGAGACACCCTCGTCGACCGACGGCGTCTTGATCCGGAGCTCCTGGCGGTACGACTCGGCGGCCTGGTGCTCGGCCACCTCGTCGATGACACCGTGATGCGCGACCTTGGCCGGCTTGGCCGCCACGATCGAGGTCTTGATGTCGTCGAGCAGGTTGAGGCCGATCGCCTTGCGGTCCTCGCTGACGTAGGCCAGGCCGTTCTCGATGGCCTCCGACACCGTCCGCAGCCGGATCTCGCGGCCGTCCTTGAAGACCTGGCCGCCCAGCCAGGTGCCGTAGGAGCGACCGAACAGGCTCATCGCCAGCTCGGTCCGCCCGGCACCCATCAGGCCGGCGAATCCGACCACCTCACCGCGCCGTACGGTGAAGTTGGCGTGCTTGGTCACCAGCCGGTCGGTGATCGGGTGCCGCACGGTCCAGTCGCGGACCTCGAAGAAGACCTCGCCGATGTTCGGCGTGTAGTCGGGGAAGCGGCTGCTCATGTCGCGGCCGACCATCCCGCGCACGATCCGGTCCTCGTTCACCCCGTCGTCCTTGACGTTCAGGGTCTCGATCGTCTTGCCGTCGCGCAGGATCGTGATCGAGTCGGCGACCGCCTCGATCTCGTTCAGCTTGTGCGAGATGATGATCGAGGTGATCCCCTGCGTCTTGAACTCGCGCAGCAGGTCCAGCAGCTTCTGCGAGTCGGACTCGTTCAGCGCGGCGGTCGGCTCGTCGAGGATCAGCAGCTTGACGTCCTTCGCGAACGCCTTGGCGATCTCGATCAGCTGCTGCTTGCCGACGCCGATGTCCTTGATGAGCGTGTCCGGGTCCTCGTTGAGGCCGACGAGCTTCATCAGCTCCAGCGCGCGGCGCTGAGCGGTCTTCCAGTCGATGGCCAGGCCGGTGCGCGGCTCGTTGCCCAGGAAGATGTTCTCGGTGATCGACATCCCCGGGATCAGCGCGAGCTCCTGGTGGATGATCACGATCCCGGCGTTCTCGCTGGCCCGGATGTCCGCGAACCGGGCCTCCTCACCGCGGTAACGGATCTCACCGCTGTAGTCACCGTACGGATACACGCCGCTGAGAACCTTCATCAGCGTCGACTTGCCGGCGCCGTTCTCGCCGCAGATGGCGTGGATCTCCGCCTCGCGGACGACGAGGTTCACGTCCGCCAGCGCCTTCACACCGGGGAACGTCTTGGTGATCGAGCGCATTTCGAGCAGAACCGGAGCGTCCCGGTCTGGCATTGGCATCACTGGTCTCCGCAAATCCTCGCGATTACTGCCTGTGGCCAGGACTGTAAATCCAATTGATTTACTTAGTCAACGGTCTGAGGGAGACTGGCGTCGATCAGTGATCTGGAGGGTCAACGGGTGCGCCAAGCAGGTACGAATCTCCCCAAGGTCGGCCGCTACAACCAAGCGGTCGTGCTGGAGCGGATCCAGCGTGCCGACGGCGTCACCCGGCAGGAGATCGCCCAGCACACGGGCCTAACCCCACAATCGGTTTCCGGCATCGTCAGGCGTTTGATTGACGAAGGCATCGTCCGCGAGGACGGCGCCAGCCGCGAGTACAGCTCCGGCAAGCCCCGGACCATCCTGCGGATCAACGCCGACGCGGGCCGCGCCATCGGCCTGCACCTCGATCCGGTCGAACTCAGCTGCGTCGTCGTCGATCTGCTCGGTCAGCCTCTCGTCACTCAGCGTGTTCCCACCCCGGCCGGCGCGGACCCGACGGAGGTCATCGCGGCGATGGCGAGCCTGGTCCAGGACGTCATCGAGGTCGCCGACGTCTCCCCCGACCTCATCCTCGGGCTCGGTCTCGCGAGCCCGGGACCGCTCGACCAGAAGGACGGCGTGGTCGTCTCTCCGGCCCAGCTGTCGCACTGGGGCCGGGTCCCGATCACCAAGCTGCTGAGCGAGGCCACCGGTCTGCCGGTCACCCTCGACAACGACGCCTCGGCCGCCGCGGTCGGCGAGCGCTGGGCCGGGTCCGGCCGCGGCGTCCCGAACTTCGCCTACTTCTTCTTCGGTACCGGCATCGGCGGCGGCCTGGTCCTCAATCAGCAGGTCTACCGGGGCGGCTCGGGCAACGCCGGCGAGTTCGGCCACATGTCCGTCGTACAGGACGGCCTTCCGTGCTCCTGCGGCAACCGAGGCTGCCTGGAAACCGTCGCCCGCCCCGCCGCGATCGTCGCCGAGACGCACCGCCGCCTGCAGGCCGGAAGCGCGAGCTCCCTGGCCAAACGGTTCAACGTCCACCCCACGTCGGTCGACATCCGCGCGATCGACGCCGCCGCGATCGCCGGCGACCCGCTGGCCGCCGGCGTACTGGCTCAAGCGGCCGACTACGTCGCCACCGCGGTCGTCAACGTCGTCAACATCATCGACGTCGATCTCGTCATCCTCGGCGGCCACGGCAGCCGCGACATCGGCCAGCGCTACACCGACGCCGCCGCCCGCGCCGTTGCAGCCCGCGTCATGGCCAGAACCATCCGCCCCGTCGAGGTAGTCCTCTCCCCCCTGGGCGCCGACGCCGCCGTAGTCGGCGGCGCAGCCCTCGTCCTGCACCGCGCCTACTCCCCTCAGCTGTCAGAACTCCTCTCCGACTGACCTCAAGCGCCAGGCCTCGTCTCGACCTCCTGGCTGGCCTTCGTCATGAAGCAATTCGCCATGACCCCGCGGACCAAATAGCACCAAATGTCCTAATCATGACAGCGAGGCTCTCCAGGAGAGGCGAAATCTAAACTGACGGTCACTAACTCAGGACAGTGAGTAAGAATTCTTTTCACTTTCCATTGATGAGCGTGATCGATTGGCGGATCCGGATGTTCCAGACATGTAGAGGCCCCCAAGCCGCCCTGCAGTTCGCTGTCCTCGGCGATATCGAGGTGTATCAGGGCAACCGCTCGATCGACATCGGCCACCCACAGCAGCGGCGAGTCCTGCTCGCCTTGCTTGCCGACGCCAACAAAATCGTCTCGGCCGACCAAGCCGTTGAACGCGCCTGGGGCGAGCACCCGCCGTCCCGCGCACGCCACGCGCTCTACAGCTACGTTTCCCGCCTACGCAGGCTGTTGGCCGTCGGCGACGTCCCCATCAATCAGTCCCGCGGCGGCTACCGGATCGACGTCGACCCCACCACGATCGACATGTTCCGCTTCCAGCGCCTGATCGAGGACGCGAAGGTTGCCACCGACAACCGACGCGCTCTGTACCTTGCAGAACAGGCATTGCGGCTCTGGCGAAGCGAGGCCTTCCGCGACCTGGACACACCTTGGTCCAACGAACTACGCGAGGCCCTCGCAGCACAACACCTCGCAGCACACCTGCTCCGCAACGACCTGGCACTAAGCCAAGGCCTGCATCACGAATTGCTCGCCGAACTCCAGCTCGCCGCGGATCAACACCCTCTCGACGAGCGACTGGCCGGCCAACTAATCCTCGCCCTCTACCGATGCGGGCGTAGAGCCGACGCCTTGGACCACTGCCAGGAACTACGTCGACAACTCGACGAGCAACTAGACATCGACCCCGGACCCGAACTACTCGAGCTACAGCAACAAATCCTGCTCGACGATCGCGCCCTTCAGCGCACAACCCTCGGAAGCTCCGAAGCCGGCCGCCCCTGCCAGCACCCGGCAACATCGCCACGACCACGACGATGTTGCCGGGAGGCATGAACTACTTCCAGGCGACGTACAAGTCCCAGTCGAACGTGCTCTCCTGGCAGTCGAACGTCCACCACTTGTCAGCGTTCAGCCCCGCCCGCCCAACAGCCAAACACTCCTCGAGCGAGTTGAAGTCGTCGTAGAACGACATCCCCTGCACCACAACCGGCCCCGAAGCCACACTACCGACAGCACTAGCAGCCGGCGCCGTGAAAGCAACAGCACCCAACGCAATACCCACAGTCGCCGCAGCAACCTTGAATTTGTTGAACATCCCCGAGTTCCTCTCCAGAGTTCCAGGTCATCGCTTGACCCGAATTACCACCACCCTGTCCCCCCACCCCTGCGGAAACCCTGCGGAAACCCGCAAAAACATTTCAATAAGAACCCGGGACCGGCCCGACCCAGGCTCTACGCTGCCAGAAGTGTGGCTACTCGCCAGCCTCCGAATCGCCCTACTCGTAGCGGGCACCTTGATGCTGCCCTCCGCCACCACCCGATTGCTCGTACAGGCCGACGACGGCAGCGGCTAGCCGAAGACTCATAGATAATTCCGCTGCCCGGGTTGACAAGGTATCGAACCCGCCTTCATAGTTCATACATCCCGACACGCAAGGTATTGGGTATCTGAAGTGGGGGAACCTCATGATCATCATCACGCTCGGCCCTGAGCGGACGCTCGAAGCAGGGGAGGACGACCTTGGCCGCGATCGGGTGGGCTACAGCCCGACCATGAGCCCTGGCGCGCTGTACGACGCCAACCACGGCACGTGGCATCTGGGCGAACGAGCCAGCCGTGAGAGCTACGCCCTGGTCACCTTCGACCGCACTGTCGTGCAGGCTATCGGCATCAACCACATCGAGCCGGTGGCAGGAACGTATGCAGGCAGGGAAACCTCCAGGCGCTCAGTCATCCACGGCGACATCCTGACCGACGGCCATCCAGTCCACGACCGGTACGTCGGCCAGCCCTCTCCGATCCCTCCGCAGCGCAACCCGGTCGGCTACTTCGACGCACCCGAAGACCACACCCAATGCCTGTGCGGCTGCGGTGAACCGACACCGGCCGGCAAGGACTTCATCCCCGGACACGACCAGACGGCGCTACATGATCGAGTGCGGCAGGTCGGGACGGTCAAGGAGTTCATCGAGTGGTTCGACAATCTGCGCAAGCCATTCTGATCGGCCCAATCCCCGGCGGCTGAGGTACGGCTGTGAGCCCACTGGTCTCGGTCCTCGGGTCATTGGCCCCGGGGCGCAAGACCAGTGGGCGCATCGGTCCGATCAGTACTGGACGACAACTTGGCACGCACGGCGGTTCCATCCGGGTGGCCGAGGTCGTCAAAGATCGCTGCAGCCCGCCGCCAGGTGGCGGCTGCGGCCTTCCGATCCTGGACCGCGTAGTACGCGTCACCCAGATCGTTGAGGGTGTGTGCTTGGTGAAACCGCGCGCCGAACTTGATCTGAAGATCCAGGGCTTGGAGGTAGCAGGCGACGGCGAACTGGCAATGTCCGAGGTGACGGAGGATATAGCCGAGACTGTTCAGAACAGCTGCGGCGTGGAGGCTGCGGTCGTCCTGCCGCTGGTGGTGCCGCCGTACCTCGAGGATGGCGGTGAATGCTTCCCGGTACCTGCCTTGGATCGCAAGGAACCAGGCGACGTCGTTGAGAGCCGCGAGTCTCTCCTCTTCGTGACCGGCGAGCTGGAAGGATTCGTGCGCGAGTTGCGCGTGCTTGAGCGCCCCGGCATCGTCTCGCTGAAAGCTCATGATGTGGGAGAGCTCGCGGTAAACGGATGCCTTACCAGCTGGGTCGTCGATCTCGTCGTAGAGCTGCCAGGACGCGTCAAGTTGCTGTTCGGCCTCGATGACGCGACCGATTCCGCGGAGAGCGAGAGCGAGTCCATGCCGGGCCTGGGCCTGTGCTCGACGATCGTCCAGGTGGATTGCGGCCGTGAGTCCAGCCTGTGCGGTGACGGCCAAGTCTGGCCAATGCCCTTGCCATACAAGAAACGTTGACACCGCCTGAGTCAGGAGAACGACCGCAGTGTGGCGTTCAGCGTCTGCCATTTGGCTCAGCACCTGTGGCAACGCACCCCGTTCGGCGGCAAGGAAGCCCAGCGCGGCGCTGTCGTCGATGATCGATTCCAGTGTGAGGTCGCCGTGAACGGGAAAGACCTCGGTCTGCCGGCTCGATGGACGAATTAGTCGGGCTGCCTGGATTGTGCTGTTGAGGTACCAGTCGAGAATCCGATGGCCTGCCGCGAGGCGTTGGTGCTCGGAATCGTGCTCGTAGGCAAGGTCGACGGCATAGACGCGGATGAGGTCGTGGAATCGGAGTCGGTCACGAGATTCCGGGACAAGGAGGTTGGCACGGACCAGCTCCAGGATCAGCGTGCTGACATCCGGCCGCGGCAAGGCCGTAAGAGTTGCGGCGGCCGAACTTGTCATGGTCTGGCCGGGGTGCAGGCTCAGAAGCCGGAACAATCGTGCTGCTTCAGGAGTGAGGGTGCGGTAGGACCAGGAGAAGACTGATCGCAGGTCGCTTGCTGGGTCGTCCTCGGAGAGTGCATCGAGTCTGCCGCGGGCCTCGTGGAGTTCCTCCGCGAGAGCTTCGAGGCGCAGGTTGCTCCGGAGGACCGCGCGTGCGGCGACGATGGCCAGCGCGAGTGGGAATCCTGAGCACCTGGCGATGATCTCGCCAGTCGCGTCCGGCTCTCTGGTGACCCGCTCCGCACCGATGCGTGCCTCGAGCAGTTGCCGTGCCTCGCTCGGCGTGAGTAGATCCACGGTGATCAACGTCGCGGCCTCCGACACGACCAGGCTGAACAGCTGATTCCGACTGGTGACCAGAGCCAGACATCCTGCCGAGCCCGGCAGCAATGGGCGGACCTGGTTGGCGTCGCGAGCATTGTCCAGGATCACCAGCACGCGCTTCCCGGCCAGCAGAGATCGATACAGACCCGCTCGGGAATCTGGATCACTGGGCATCCGCTCGACCGGAGTACCTAACGCTTCGAGGAAGCCGTGGAGTACGTCGGCCGAATCCGTCACCTGCCCGGCCGGATCGAAGCCGCGCAGGTTTACGTACAGCTGCCCGTCGGGAAAGCGATGAGAAACGCGGTGCGCCCAGTGCACCGCCAGGGATGTCTTGCCGATCCCGGCGGCACCTGCGATAGCCGAAATGACAGCCACCTCGGGCAGCACGGCATCGTCGGCCGGGAGCAGCGCGTCAAGCCGGTCCAGCGCGTCCGCCCGGCCAACGAAGTCGCTGATCGCCGCCGGCAACTGGTGCGGCACCTGCGCCGATGCTGTACGGCGGCTGCCCGCTCCGGCGGTGGTACGCCTGAGCAACTGCGCGTGTACGTCCTGAAGCTCCGGACCGGGATCGACTCCGAGTGCATCAGCGAGTTCCCCACGGAGCGCGTCGTAGCGCTCAAGGGCCTCGGCGGACCGCCCCACGTGGTCGAGGACGAGGAGCAGCCGAGCCAGCAGAGGTTCCCGCAGCGGGTACTGATCGGCCAACTGCTGCAGTCGGGACAGCTGGTCCGCGGCGTCTCCGGAGGCAAGAGCCAGCTCCACACGACGCTCGACCGCCTCCAGGTACCGCTCGACCAAAACAGGTCGCTCGAACCGATCAAGCCACGGGGACCCGAGATCAGCGAACGGCTCGCCTCGCCACAAGCCGAGCGCTTCGTCGATCTGTTGCGCGTCAGCCGCCCGCAGGTCCTGCAACAACCGACCGAACCGGACCGCGTCGACAGCGTCAGGATCGATCCCCAACCGGTAGCCCGCGGGCTCGGTCTCGATCGACGCCGGGCCAAGAGCCGTTCGGAGCCTGGAAACCAGGGTATGCAAACTGCTGCGCGGGTCTCGCGGAAGTTTGGAATCGCTCCACGCTGCCGCCACCAGCCGCTCCACGGTCACGACCTGTCCCGCGGACAAAGCCAAGACGGCCATCACGATGCGGGGGCGAGGACTCAGAACCACTCGGAGATCGGCGCTGCTCACTTCCAACGGTCCAAGGCAACTCACCACCAGCCGACCCATCTCGCCAGTGTGCCAGCCGACCCAGGTCGCCGAGCAGCCGACGAGTGTCGTAGGTCTGCTTACATACCGCTAGGAGGCGCCCAATTGACGCCTCCTAGCGGTACGAGTCAGCAGCTGGAGACCCACATATGTGAACTGATCTGATTGTTGACCACTTCGCCGGCCCCGCTGCCGCCTCCCCGAGTGAAGCGCTGGTTCCTCAGATCCGGCCAGTAGTCTCCCCTGCTGAGGCATGCATAGGCGCCGCGTCGACCAGCGTCGTGATAGAAGTTCACGGCCCAGGAGAAGCCCCTGTTCTGGACCGAGCTCGCCTTGTCGTTCATGTCGTGCGCAACGCCGTTCCAGTCTGTGCAGTTCGTCCAGTTGTCGTCGTTGCCCACCCAGCGGCAGTGGTACACCTCACCGGCATTGATGTTGAGCCAGGCATAGACGTTGCCGTCGGGCGGTGGTGCGGTCACAGCTGCTGAAGCCGGGGCTGCGCTCAGGATCGCCCCGGTCAGAGCGACGGCGACAACGGCCGCCGCGGTTGCTGTCTTCTGCATGAATCGCATCTACTTTCTCCTGCTTCTTTGGTGGTTGACCGTGGCGTCTTCGTCGCGGTCAGGACTCGGACAGCACTCGCGCCTTGGGTAGCGCGCGGCGCTGCAGGTCGGCTCGCGCCGACAGCACGCCCCGGTGCTGTTCGCGCAGCCCAGCGTCATACGTGGTGTCGAGCTCACGAGCCAGCGCACCGAGGCCGGTTTCGACTGCGCATCGAGCCTCCGCACCCGCCCTGCGGACCTCGGCGATGGATGAAAGCTCGCTGGCATGTGCTTCCTCCGGCGAGACGAACCGATATCCCCGATCCCGCATACACAGCGACCACGCTGGTATCGCTGCCTGGAATCGCGCATTGCCAACGACCAGCCCGTACCGGTGCCCTATGAGGTTCTCAACCAGCTTCGTCGACGCATACCAAGCCGGCAGATCGCCGTACAGCTCGCGCTGTGCCTCGGACTGGCAGCCCGTGTCGCTGTGCTGGACGACCTGGCCGCCGGGCAGCGTCGCCATCAGCCCGGTCGGTTCCGTTCCATTGAGCGCGGTCGCGGCGGCTTGCTGCTCGTCCGTCGGAAGCGACCCGAAGTACCGCTGATTCGGATCTTCCTTCTCCATGATCTGCCGGCGCAGCGCCGTCCCGTAGCCGTGCTTGTCAGCCCACCTGATGTCATCCACGACATAGCTGAAGTGGAACGGCACGGGATCAACGACGCGAGGCACGATCGAGTACCGGAATCCGGCTCGCTCCATGCAGCGCTGGATCAGAACGTCCTCGGCCCGCTCCAGTACGGCGACCTGTTCAGCTGAAACCGGTTCCACAGACTGACTGGGGCCCGCACCACCGGGCTGTGCCCGCACAACGACCGCGCTCACGACAACGACGAGGCTGACCGCCACTCCTGCCAACCTTCTGCGCCCCGACGCCGACCGCCGCTGGATCGTGTTCGCCATCTCGTCTCCCCTGTCTCGCGATACTCGATGAGACGAGACTGTGGGAGGGCGCTTCCAAAACGCTTACAAACGGCTGACTCCAGCTTTCAGCCTGTTCTGACCGGTTCATGCCAAGGGGACCCTGGCCTGTTCGCTTCATCCATAGTGATGCGTGGACGACAGGAACGGGTGCCTCCGGTCTTGAGGTTCGGCCTCGTTCGCGAATCCGCCCCGATCGCGAGAGTTCACTCAGGAGGAGAACTATGTCCGGTGCTCGTTGGGTCCTGGCCTTCGACAGTTCGTGTTGTACCTGCCGGAAGATGTCCGAGGTCGTCACCGGCGTCTGCAGCGGGCGTCTCGAGGTCGCACCACTGCTTCGAGACGAGGTCCTCGGCTGGCGAAGGCAAGCGCTGGGCTCCGAGCCACGCGACGTACCGACGCTGATCCGAGTCGACGCCAACGGCCAGGCCCAGGCCTGGACAGGCCCGCGGATGCTCGGCCGGCTTGTCCGGGTCCTCGGCCTTCGCGACGGCCTACTAGTACTCCGCGCGCTGGGCGTTGCAACCCGGCCGACAGACTCGACCCTGCCGATCGTCGAACCCGGCCAGCAGCCGGCCCCGGCGTCCCTCGGCCGAAAGGACTTTCTCAAAGTCGCCGTGGGTACGGCAGTAGCCGCGTCGGTCGTCATCGGTGGCCGCACCCCGAAGGCCTTCGCCACTCCCGCCGACCAGCAGATCGAGGCCTGGATGGCGCGAAACGCCTCCAACCTGCCGACGGCGTACCGCGAAGTCGTTGCACTACCGGACGGCTACCGACACGCGATCTACGCCCGTACGCCGGTCGCCGTGCGCCGCCGTTGGTGGGCAGACCAACTGACCCAGTACCGCTCCGGCCTATCGGCGCCCACCCCCGAGCAGGCCGCAGCCCTGGACCGAGCCAAGGCCTACCTGAACCGCACAGACGCCCTCACCCGAAAGGCCGACCCCGAGATCGATGCCCTCGGCAAAGATTTCGACAACGCCTTCGGCCCCGACACCGCCGGCCCTCTCCTCAACCAGCTGGGCCCGCTCCCCGAGACAACCCCAGCCCCATCGAGCGGTGCCGTCATCCTGGTCGATCCGTACACCTGCGAGTGCTCGAAAGTGAGCCCCTACTGCTCCGCCCCCAAACCGACCTGTCGGGACCGAAAGGGCCCGCCCGCTTGCCAAGTGATCGTCGGCGACTGCGGAAAGTTCTGGAACTACGACTGCGACGGCGTCTGCGGCTAGCACCACACCTCATCGACCCGAGCCACGTGCTGCCCCGTGCTCGTGCACAGGGCAGCACGGTGGGACCGGATCAGGAGTCAGCCGCCGAACGGCTTTGTCGTCCTGGCATCCAGGTGCCCTGAGGCGTTCTCATGCTCGACGATGAGCACCAAGTCCTTGCCTGCGAGACGGAAGTTGCCTCGCTCGCACTCCGGTTGTCCGTCGGTAGCGTTGGTGTCAAAGACCCATGCGTAATACTCGTTGGAGCGTGCGTCCTTAATAGCGGCGTACGAGGTAGCTCCGGGCACCGAGTTGTACGTGCGGACGCAGACCTTGTCGATCGTCGTACCGTCGATGTTCCGGGCATAGCTGCCCAGCGCCTTCCACTTTCCATCCAGCGTGGCGGGCGCTTCGACATAAACCTCAGCAGCCGCCGCGGCCGGCCCGGCCGAGACAACAAGCAAAGCAGTCACAACAGCGGCTGGCACCGCGATACGACGTGTGGTTCTCACCATGGAATCTCCTCATCCCCAGCGGGAGATCACGCGCTGGCGCAACCCAGATAGTCGAGAAAGACGCTTGCCATCCAGTCAACGTCGTCGCCGGTGCTGATGCTCTTGAGCGGGACCCACCCCTCGGTATTGTTCTTCCAGTACTGGGTCACGGGTGTAGCGCCGCCCGTCGAGCCTCCCGGACCCTTCACGGCGTCTCCCCCATTTGCGTACCAGTCCGCCGACACGAGGTTGGGGAGTTCGTAGATGCCCCGATGCGTGGAGGCCTTACCGGTGACGCGGTACTTCAGCCCGTGCTCACATCCCGCAGCGTTGGCCACGCTAGAGGTCATGAGCAGGCTTCCACCGATGATGACGGCCCCGACCGCGGCCATGAGTTTGCGCATTTTGTCCTCCCGAGAAGAGCTGATGTTGTGCACAGCCTCACGGGTTCACCTTTGGAGAACCTTTGGCGCTCGGGCTAGCGCTTCGTGTGGAGGTCTCTGAGTTCGGCGCGGAGGAGCTCTGCTCGTGGGTGTTCGAGCTCGTCGAAGATCCGGAGGGCTTCGGTCTTGGCGGCGCGGGCGGCGCCGAAATCGCCTACGTCGGAATGCACCTCGCCCAACGAGTGCAGAGCGGCCGCCAGGTAGTACTTGTCGCCGATGCGGCGTGACAGCCGCGCCGCGGCGCGGTACGAGTGCGCGGCCTCGTCGTGGCGGCGGCCTTGGTGGCTGAGGTAGCCGAGCGTGTCATGGGCGCCTGCCTGGGACTTGACGTCGCCGAGTTCCTCGGCGATCTGCAGGGCCTGTCGCGCGTAGATGGCGGCGTCGTCCAACCGACCGAGCCTTGCGAGGTACCAACTGATCGATCCGAGTGCGCGATGCTGCCCTCTTCGCGATCCTTGCGCCGCATAGAGGGCAAGAGAATTGCGTGCGTAAGCGAGCGCCGGCGCGAACTGCTGCCGCTGAGCCGAGACGAATCCCCCGAGTCCGAGCGCGTAGGCCAACCGAAGGCGGTCACCAGTCGCCCGGGTGAATTCAAGCGCGCGGCGGAGGTGTTGCCGAGCCTCGGCGTGCTGGCCGGCCAGGGCAGAGAAGTAGGCGATGCCGCGGTGGACCAACCCGAGCGCGGCTGGGTCGCCGAGCGCTTCGGCCGATGCCAGACCGACCTGTTCGACCGCGATCGCATCGCGCCAGCGTCCTTGACGACCGAGATACCTGGCGGCCAGGTCTGCCAACTGCCAGCACTCGGCCCAGCGCCCGGCTGCCTTGGACGTGTCGACCAACCTGAGGATGACGGTGAGCTCCGCGGCGTACCAGGCGAGTGCCTCGTGAACGTCTGCGAAGTCCGCGAGTTCCACACCTGGGCTGGGCTCGCCGAGCGAGAACTCGTCCCGATCCGGATTGAGGTGGCCGACCGCGCGGTACGCCATGTGGATGTAGTAGTCGATGACGCGTCGTTGCGCGGCTTCGCGGTCGGCCCGGGATTCCCCCGCCATGACCACCTCGCAGGCATAGGCGCGGAGCAGGTCGTGATGGGAGTACCGGTCACGGGCGGGACTGTCGAGCAGCGTTGCCTGGCAGAGCCGACGCAACAGCCGAGCCACTTCCTTCGGAGGCTCACCGATCAGACTTGCTGCCGCCGCAAGGGAGATCTCCGGTCCGGGATGCAGGCCGAGCAGCCGGAACAGGCGCCGCTCGGCGGGATCCTGCGCGGCGTACGACCAGGAAAGGACCGTCCGCACCGAGGTCATCGGGTCCGCGGTATCGAGCTGGTCGAGCCGGTTGCTGTCGTCGACGAGATGGTCGGCCAAGCTCGCCAGTGACAGGTCCGGCGTATGCGCCGCCTCTGCGGCCAGAACCGCCAGCGCCAGCGGAAGAAAGTTGCATTGCCCGGCCAACGTGGCCACCGCGACAGCCTCGGCGGCGACCCGGTCCGGACCGATCCGGTAGGACAACAACGCCTTGGCCTCAGCCGGGCTGAGGAGGTCCAGCTTCATCGAGTGGGCACCCAACTCCGCAACCAACCCGGTCAGCAGATTGCGGCTGGTGACCAGGACCGCGCAGCCTGGAGTCGCGGGGATCAGCGGCCGCACCTGATCGACATCCCGGGCGTTGTCGAGAACGATCAGCAACCGTCGCCCGGCAGTGATGCTGCGGAACAACGCGGACTGGGCCTCCAGGCCCTGAGGAACTCGATCCGGGTGAGTCCCGAGAGCGTCCAAGCACGCTCGAAGCGCGTCAGCCGGCGCCGTCGGCGTACAGGTCGGGTCGAAGCCTCGCAGGTCCACGAACAGTTGGCCGTCCGGAAACTGATCCGCGACTCGGTGCGCCCAGTGCAGGGCCAGCGTCGTCTTGCCGATCCCAGCAGTGCCCGCGACCGCGCAGATCACGCCCGCTGATGAGCCACCGCCGAAGAGCAACCCGTCAAGGGTTTTCAGCTCGACGTCCCTGCCGACGAAATTCCGGGTGGTCGACGGCAGTTGCCGCGGCACGGCCTGGCGTTGACGGGTTTGGGGTTGCGACCGATTCGCTAGCCCCGGCTCGCGGCGGAGGACGGCCAGGTGAAGTGCCTGCACCTCGTCACTCGGCTCCTCACCAAGTTCGGCGACCAGCCGCTCGCGTAACTCGACGTACTGCTGGAGTGCCTCGGTACGTCGCCCAGCCTGCGCCAGCGCGCGAATCAGATAGCCGGCCAGCGACTCGGACAAAGGAAAGTCGCCGACAACCCGAGCAAGGTCATCCGCCAACCCGGCGAGCTCCCCCGAACAATCCACCTGCTCCGCGAGCAGCAGCCACGCCGACAGACGGGCATTCAACAGCTCGGCGCGGTACTCCGCTATCCAGCAATTATCCATACCTGCGAGCGGAATGCCACGCCACAACGCAGTTGCCTCTTCCAGCTCAGCGGTCGTGGCTCGACCTGCCTTGGCCTCGCTCAGTACCCGCAGGAAACGCAGCGCGTCGATGTCCTCCTCTTGTGCTTCGAGTACGTAACCACCGCCACGCCGTACGATCCCGATGCCGATCGGATGTAGTGCGTTTCGGAGCAGGCTGAGATACGGATACAGGGTGGCGGCCGGTTTCTTGGGCGGCCGCAGGCCCCACACCCGGTCCGCGATCACTGCGGTGGGTACGACGCATCCAGGCGCCACCGCAAGAGCAGCGAGAACCATGCGCGGCTTCGCAGAGCCGACATCGATCTCCACGCCGTCAGCCCATACCTCGACGGCCCCGAGCAGACGAATCTCTGCCACCCCGAAACCTCCCCCGGAAACAGCGGGTACCCACCTGACGATGAGTACCCATCCGCAACCCTCTGCAGCGCAGCCGACCATGCGGTCAACATCGTGCAACGACGCCGCCGATGTGTCTACGCGCCGGTCGAGTCGGTCCGCGGCTGGGTGAGAAGGTGGAGAACAGTCCGGGGTAGTTCCAGTCGGGTCAGTCGTTCGCTTCGGCCGCGAGGGCCTCGGCGCGTTCGAGCATGTGCCTTTCGGCTTTCAGCGATGCTTCGTACTTGTCTCGGTGAACATCAATGGACGCCATCTGCAGCCCTCGCTCGATCGCGAACGAGATGTCCCGCCATCTACTTGTCCGGGTGCATCCGACATCGGCGACCGCGATCAGCTTCTCCGGCTCGGCCAGGCGCTTGCCGAGCGCCTCGTCGATCGGCCCGTCGAGCTTGGCGTACTTGTACCCGCGTGCGCGCATGCACGACGACCACTGCTCCGACGCCGCGACGGTGCGGGGGTCATGCAGAGCAGCTAGGCGCAACTCCTCGGCATTTTCCGGACCGAGTGCGTTGGGGTCGCCGCCCACCTTCTTGGCGGCCTCTCCACGGCACCCACCCGACGGTACCGGGCTGCCCGCGCTGTCTCGAGGAACTTCCTGCCCCTGGGAGAACTCTCCCTGAAGGACGCCGAGAACCGGTTGCTCATCTTCATCGGTGAAAATCGCCCATGGCTTGGTCACCGGCTCGCCAGGTGCGGCGTGGTACCCGTACTTCTTCGCCTGCTCCAGAGGCAGGGTCCCGAATCGACCGGCCCACAGAGCGAACTCCGGGCCGAGCGCTTCCGGGTCATCCTCGACGCGCGTCAGCGTCGTACCGAAACGCTTCGCGCACACCTCGACGAGTTTGTTGTAGGCAAGGTGGAGCCGGTCACGCTCCTTGGCCGACAGAGTCAGGTCGTCGTAAGGCAACGTGGACTGCCACGTGACCGCCGGCAGTGGATTCGGCAGCGACACCTGTGAAGGCTCGATCAGGTCGGACTTGCCATCGCTCGGGTCGCCGGCACAGGCCGTCACGACGAGCGTCGCACACACCATCGCGGCCATCGCGGCCCACCAGTTCTTTGTCAGCATCTGTCATCCACCCCGGCAGCCTCTGTTCACTCATTCGGCGAGCAACGATGTTCCTGCGGCTCCAGGTATTGCCTGGCACCACCACAAGCGGTGCAGGCAACACCCAGGCCGCGCAGTTGGCTAGTGCCGCGTCACGCCCGTCCGCTCTTCCACGGCCCGTAGTTGTCCGCGCCGCCGTCGACCTGGCGCCCTGCGCGGACGGTGACCTGCGCACCCTCAGCGGGGTCCCCCGTGGTCCTGGTGTCACACGTGCCGTTACCGCCGTTGTGCTGAGAGGTCGTGTGGATGGCCCCTCCGTTGACGTAGTACTGCGCGTAGACCGAGAAGGTGTCCCCGAGTTGATCGCAGAGCATGATCTTGTCGCCGTAGGAGACGAACTTCGCGGTGGCACCGGTTGTCGACGACACGCCGCTGTCGGTGCCCGCCATGGCGGCGGCCGGCGCCAGCGCACCGGCCGCGGTCACGACCGTCGCAATCGCAATGCCTACTCGAATGGGAGCTCGCATCTGACTCTCCTTCTGCTCGGTCAGTGAGCCGGCAGACCCGGCATTCACTGAATGTCGGAGGATCGAAACACGGGCGCCTTCGGAAAACCTTCGGAGAATCTTCGGCGTTCTGCCGCCAGGCAGCACCGGTCCCAAATACCGGTCAGGCCCGTTGGCCCGTTGGCCCGAGTACGGTTGACGTCTGCCGCCGCCCCGCGAGCTGGGACCGTGGCTGATCGGGTTGCTGGTGGCTCACGGGGGAGGGCTGATAGTGGCGGAGATTCGTCTGCTGGGGCCGGTCGGCCTATGGGTCGGCGAGGTGGCGGCCGATGTTGGCGCGGCGAAGCAGCGGCTGGTGCTCGCGGCGCTGGCGACCGAACCAGGGCAGGAGGTGCCGGTCGATGTGCTCGTCGATCGGGTTTGGGGCGAGCAGCTGCCGAAGCGGCCGGCTGACGCCTTGTATCACTACCTGAGCCTGCTTCGAGGCGCGCTTGGTCCGGCAGGATTCGCGATCGCGCGGCGCAGCGGCGGCTACCTGCTCGATGCACCGGAAGCCGCCGTCGACGCGCTCCGATTCCGGCGTCAGATCATCACCTTCGAGGAGTCTGATCCCGTGGCAGCCGTTGCGGCGCTGCGCTCGGCGTTGGCACTGTGGCGTGGGATGCCGCTGGCAGGTCTGGACAGCAGTTGGGCGACCTCGTATCGCAACGGCCTGATGGACGACCGGCTGTCGGCCTGGTTGCAGCTCGCCGAACGGACGGACTGTTCCGGAGGACTGGCCGGCCTGGCCGACGAACTCGTCCGGGTCGCTGACGAGTACCCGCTGTCCGAGCCGCTGGCCGGCTTCCTGATCCGGGCGTTGGTCCAGGCCGGCCGACGAGCCGAAGCACTACACCTGTACGCCGAGCTCAGGGACCGGCTGATTCGCGAACTCGGCGAGGAGCCGAACGACGAGCTCCAGGAATTGCATCTGAGCATTCTTCGGCGGGAGCGAAAGCCCACCGCTCCATCCGCAAACTTCGACGTGGTCGTACCGCGTCAGATTCCGGCCGTCACCCAGGCACTCGTTGGACGGTCGGCCGAGATCCGGGCATTGGACGAGTCGCTCGATACCGCCGTACCGGCTGTCGCGATCTCAGTCATTGTCGGTACGGGCGGGATCGGCAAGACGACGCTCGCGCTGCACTGGGCACACCGCGTCAAGGATCGCTACCCCGCCGGTCAGATCTTCCTCAACCTGCACGGGTTCGACCCGGCCGGCGAGCCGACCGCACCCGCCGAAGCGCTCCGAGCGTGTCTCGAGGCGATCGGCGTCCGGCCGCAGGAGGTACCGGCCGGACTCGAAGCGCGGGTTGCAATGTTCCGCAGTATGACCGCCGAGCGACGCCTCCTCGTCGTTCTCGACAACGCCCGTGACGCCGGCCAGGTCCGCCCACTCATTCCGACCGCACCTGGATGCGCCGTCGTCGTCACCAGCCGGAACCAGCTGGCCGGCGTGGTCGCCGAGTTCGGTGCGCGTCCGGTCCTGTTGGATCTGCTGAGTGCGGCCGACGCCGAGAAGCTGCTCAGCGAGCGGATGGGCGCCCGCCAAGCCCCCGCGGAGCCAGCGGCGGTTGCGGACTTGGCACGGCACTGTTCCGGTCTTCCGCTCGCGTTGTCCGTGCTGGCGGCACACGCTGCGCTGCTGCCGAAGCTGCCACTCGGCGAACTTGCGCGTCAACTGACCGACGGCGAGTCTCGTCTGGACCGGTTCGAGACCGCGGATCCGATGACGTCCGTGCGGGCAGTCCCCTCCTGGTCCCGCGACGTACTGGACCCGGAGGCGCGACGGTTGTTCCGCCTGCTCGGCCTGCATCCCGGCCCAGACATCTCCGGGCCGGCGGCAGCGAGCCTCGCGGGGACCGATCGCGTGACCATCGAGCAGGCATTACACAGGCTGTGCCAGGCGAGTTTGCTCGCAGAGCACGTCGCCGACCGATTCGCCTGCCACGATCTGCTCCGCATCTTCGCCGCGGAGACGGTGTGCGCCGAGGAATCCGCAGCGGACCGGGACGCGGCGGTACGGCGGCTCCTCGATCATTACCTCCATACGGCGTACCGGGCCGTGGGACTGCTCAACCCGGCCCGTGACGAGTTCGATCTCGGGCAACCGCACAGCGGCGCACAGCCCGAAGACCTCGCCGACGTGGACACCGCGCTCGCCTGGTTCACCGATGAGCTGCCGGTGATCCGGTCGGTCATCGAGCTGGCGTCCGGTACCGGGAACCACACCGACACCTGGCGGCTCGCGGATCTCGCCGCCCGCTTCCTCGGCCGGACGGGACGCTACGAAGATGCCATCGCCGTCGAACAGGTCGGGCTGGTCGCCGCGCAACGAGTCGGCGACCCCGCGACCCTCGCGATGACCTACCGCGGTCTCGGCTACTTCCACATGCGGACAGGTCAGTTGGACGAAGCCCGGCAGCACATTCGCCGTTCGCTTAATCTCTACCGCTCGAGCAGCGATCGAATCGGGCTGGCGATGACCCTGGAGATCGCGGGGGTCGTGATGGACCAGCGCGGAAGGTATCGCTCAGCGATCAGCTATTTCGAGAACGCGGTCAGGATCTACGCCGGCCAGGGGAACCGGATCGGCCAGCTGCGCGGTCTAGGTTCTATCGGCTGGAACCGAGCTCAGCTCGGCGAACTCGACGCAGCGGCCGCAACCGCCACGGAGGCCCTTGCCCTGGCCAGCGACCTCGGCGACCTCAAGTCCGTCGCCGCAAGCCACCAGGTCCTCGGCTACGTGAGCAACCGCGAGCAGAACCACGAGGAGGCAGTCCGCTCATACCAGCAAGCCGTGCAGCTCTATCGCCGCATCGGCGACAAGTTCTACGCCGCCACAACCCTCCAGTCGATCGGCGACATCCAAGCCGACGCAGGCAACACCAATGCCGCCCGGACAGCCTGGACCGATGCCCTGGAAATCTTCGACGAGCTCGACCATCCCCAAGCCGAGAGACTCCGCGCCCAACTCGCCACCCACCGCTGAGAAGGCGTGCGATCTAGTGCCTCGGCAAGAAACGTTGGGGTTGTCATCGTGTCGGGTCGACCTGGCCGGGGCTGGTTCCCGATCGCGAATCCAAGGTCCGCCGACCCGATTACCTACCCAACGTTGCTTGACGAGGCGCTAGCCACAACGACGTACCTCAGGCCATCATTGTCGGGCACTGCCCGGCTACGGAGAGAGACTGATGGGTGACGCAGACGTTCGCTCCGACTCGGACGACGACCCCGGAGACGGCTGGGAAGCGGACGAGGCGGCGTACGACACGGACTGGCCGGAACTGGAAGACGAGGGCATTGCAGGCGATCATTGGATCGCTCAACCGAGGATCGAGATCACGATCGGCTGGCTGGTCGGTCTGGTCGCGTACTCGCTCGGGTTCCTCCTCGCGATCGTCTCGCTGACGCTGCCCTGGACGTTCGTCTATCCGCGGCCCGGTCAACAGGTCGTGCCGGGCATGCCCGAGACACCTTTCCTCACCAGGATCAGCAACTACGAGCCCGCTTCGGTGGTGACCGTTCTCGTGGTGATCGGGTTCGCCCTGGTTGTCGCTGCATGCTTCGGCACGGTCGGTCTGGCCAATCGGGCACTGCGCGTTTTGACCCCGGTCGCCGGCATCTTCATCGCGTGGTTCGTCGGTGTCCTGTACGTCGTCGTACTGCGCTCGGTGAATTACGGCTACTCACGTGAGTTCGGGCAGTCGGTCCAATTCGATCGCAACATCTACACAACTGAGCCGAGTACTGGCCTTGCCCTGTGCTGCCTGGGGATCCTGATGATGGCCGCCGGCTCGGTGGTGGCTGTCCGACCGCAGTCGCACCACCAGCCTGCGGTCGCGTCGGCGCAACTGCATCGCGTTGGATATCTGTGCGCCGGAATCGCCCTCGTCATGCTGGTCAGCTCGTTGTCCGAGCCCTGGCTGCGGCATCCATCAGACCCGATGTCCGTCGACCCGGTATGGGGTGGACCGCCACGGCTCGATTCGTGGCTGGCGGCGTTCCGGTTCACGACGATCGCTGCGCTGATCTTCCTGACCGTCCTGATGCTGTCGAAGTCGGTACGGATCCGGAGATGGCTGACCGGGGCCGGGCTGGTCACTTGCACGGTGACGGCAACGATCCTGTTGGCCGGCCGGCTGCTCGCCTGGTTCCCGGATGTCGAGGTCGAGGTTCGCCCCACCTACTACCTGGCGATCGGCGCCGCGGTCCTGCTGACGGTAGCGTTCCTCGACTCAGCTCTTGGTGATGTCGTCAGCCGTCTGAGAGAGGACGCACCAGCATGATGATGTCGAAGAAGCCCCAGCCGAAACTCCTACGGGACGCGGCGGCCAGGACCAAGGCATCAGCCGCGGAGCAGACTCCAGCGACTGGCAAGCGCCGCATCCTGAGCGGCAAGAACTGGTTCGTGGTGGCTGTGGTCACCACGGTCATCGGCGTGGCGATTCCAGCCGTCTTCCCAAGGACGCTCGATTCGGTCCGAGATCTGTGGAGCGACGAGCCGATCACGGTCGAGTCGGCCGATGCGAGCACGCTGATGACCAGTGTGCCCATTCTGGCAACTCCCGGCACGATGCCAACGACCGATGACCTCACCAAGATCGAGGACATTGCCCGCCAGGCCGGAGGTCTGCCTGCCGGCGTCTCCGGGCAACGACTGACCCTCGAGAATCACCGCTCGACCAAGATTCTGGTGACTGGAATCCGCCCAGTCATCGAGAAGCACGTAGAACCCTTCGCCGGCACCTTCGTGAAATTCTTCAGCCAGGGTAGTTCCCAGACAACGGTTCTCGACCTCAATCTCGACGCCCCACAAGCGCAGCCGACCGGCCGAACCGACTCCGGCGATCCCACCAGCGAACCGTTCTTCGCCAGCCGCAACATCACGCTCGAGCCCGGCGAGGTACATCCGATGCACCTTCGCACCGTCACCCAACGATGCGATTGCACCTGGCGCCTGCAGGTCATCTACCGCTATCACGACAAGGACCGCACCGTACTCGTCCCCGCCCCGGACAAGCCGCCCTTCCGAATGACGGCGTACGCCGCCCGCTACCAAGCCGTCTACCACGTCGACCCAGTGGGTGTTCATCCCGTCGACCCCAAGAACTACTGCGCCGACCAAGTAGTCTGCCGCACCACACGCCCCTCCTGCGGCACAGTCCGCACAGCCACCGTCAGAGCAGTAGTACGCATCGAAAAAGGCCCGCCGATCTGCAAGGAAGCCCTACGAATCACCAACCGCTACTACAACGACGCTTCACTTGAGAAGCAAGGCAGCGGCGGCTTCGCAAACATCGAAGGCTGGACCTGCGGCTCCTCAACAATCGCCACCCAAAACGAAACCGGCCACCTCGGCTCATGCGGCCGAGGATCCACAACCGTCACCATGGACGCGACGTAGCCGCGCCTTCAGTGAATTCGGTTGACCGCTGCTGCTCCGGACGGGCAGAGAATCAGCAGGCAGCTCTCCACCTTGACGTCGTCGACGACAGCACCCCACGCGGAGCCCGTCGTACCGGCGAACTGCAGAACCGCGGTCGGCGACAGCACGTTCGTGAAGTAGAAGCTGCGATAGACCCAGCCCATGTTGCTGTTGTTCTTCCCAGCGATGCTGAAGGTAAAGGCGTCAACCTCCTGCCCGTTGACCGTGACCTTGCCGCTCTTCACCGTCGGCGGCCCTTCCGGGTTCCCGGCCACGGCAAAGGTGACCTTGTACGTCGTCAGAAGTTGCGCAGGCAGAGTACGAGCAACCGCACCGTCATTGGACCCATTGAGGTCAAGCGACTGCCGACCTTCAGCATCGGTCCAGTCGGTCGTCAGATCAACGCTCCCCGACGTCACCGTCCACCCATCAAACTGCTGTCCAGCAACGTAGTCATGGAACTCAACCGTCAACCGCGGATTCTCAAATCCGTTCGCAAAGCCCGACGTGGCCGCAGCCGGCCACGCACTAGCACCAACAAGCAAAGTAGACAGCGCGACAACCAACGCCATACGACGAAATTTCCACATAGCAAAGCCCTCCCCAGGCAGCAGACTCCGTCTCCCGTCACCGTCCCCGGTGCCCACCAAGAACCGTACGTGCCAATCCCCCGCCCGGCACTCCCCCAGCCCCAACCCCCCGACGCAATGCAGCTCCTTGCCCCTACCCCCGCGTGCTAAGCATGGTCACCGTCGTCTACCGCCCGGGGTGCCTCCCGCCAGGGCGTCGCGTCAACCTACCTGCGCCCTATCCGGCTGAACCGACTCAGCCCTGTACCGGCTGCGGCACGCGCTCCAGCGGATACAGCTTCTGCCAGAGTCGAACCAGGAACTGCTGGTCGTTCCCCTCATCCTCATACCCCGATGCGACGCTGAGTGCATGCGGATGCAATCCTCTGTGGTCGCCTTCAAGTAGTTGGACCAACTCTGATTTGAAAGTCGTCAGCTGCTCGTCATCAGGAGCAGCGATGGCCACACGGCGTATCAGGTAGTGGTAGTTGTTGAATCGCACTTCCGGGTGGACGTACTTCTCCATGAAGTTCAGGACGGTGGTGAACGGAAGAGCCATCGGGTCCAGCCAGTAGCGGTCGGCGACCTCCCGTCGGGGATCCTGCAGAACGTGCCGCTCCGGCTCGGGAGTCAGCGTGCAGATCTGGTGGCCGCCCGTCTCCGTCTGCGAGTTCGGCACGAACCGCACAATGAAGTACCCGTTCTCGAAACTGGGAATCTGCTCGACAGACGGCTTGGCGAACTCGTTCGTATCCTCCCCAGTCAACCGCGCCCAGGTCAGCCTCCGCCGCACCTCCCGGGCGTCCAGCCAGTCACCAGCCAAGGCGAATCCCGAACAGGCATCGTGACCCGTTGAACCGAGCAGGTCGGCGATCGGGATCCTCACAGCATCAGGAATTCTGCCGCCAACAGCCGGCGTGTGGAGCCCGCGGCGCCCTTCCGGGTGCTCCACGACAGCCATGAACGCCGCCACGAAAGCAGTCGCGTCATGAACCCTCGTCGCCTCCGCGCCGCAGACGTGTTGCCGGTGATGCTTGAACCCGTCGAAGCCCATCATCCGCATCCGGAAGTGCACCTGCGCCGGATCCTCGCAGTAAGCAACCCGCCGTCGCTGGAGCGTGTCATCGCCGAAAGCCGCGTGCCGCTTGTGCGAGTGCCCAAGACCTAAGTCGATCGACGCGTACACGCGCTGCACCTGCGGATCACACTTCGACACTGGCTCCAACCACGGTCGCCGCTCCTTGAATGCGGCGACATACTCGACCGCACCCTGCAGCTCACGCTCCCTCTGGTCATTCATTAACTAACGTCCTTCCACGCCTCTTTGGTCAGGAACCGGGCGACTCAACGAATGCGAACGCGAGGTTCATGCGGTACGGCGCAATTAACCGACAGGCCGCGGAGCAGGCTCATCTGGATACAGCTCTTGCCACCTGACTTCGGTCACTCCTTCTCGGTTCGTCGGGGCGCAGCGCGCTGACCTGCGGTGATGGCCAGCCGGGGAGGTGGTTTGAGGCACTAATTAGTGTTCTAGGCTCGGGTTGTGGCGTGGGTGCGGCGGGTGCGAACGGCCTCGGGAGCGACGGCTGTGCAGGTCGCTGAGTATGTGGATGGGCGTCGGCGGATCGTGGCGCATGTGGGTTCGGCGCATACCGAGGCTGAGTTGGGTCTGCTGCTTGAGCGGGCTCGTGGGCTGCTGGGTGATGCTGGTCAAGGCGTGCTCGAGCTGGGGCTGGAGGCGACGCAGAAGAAGGCGCGGCTGGTCGCTCCTGCTGTGGACGCGGGGTTGTTCGCCGGGCCGGTCCGAGGTGTTGAACAGGAGCGGGTGTCTGCCCCGCAGGTGGTCGCGACGTCGTCGCGGCTGCTGTTCGACGTGCTCGCGGAGGTCTATCGCGCGCTGGGGTTCGTCGCGGTCGGGGACGAGACGTTTCGTGATCTGGTGATCGCCCGCATCGTCGAGCCGACCTCGATCCTGGACACCGGTCGTGTCCTGATCGATCTGGGGTGCAAACCGGCCAGCGAGAAGACGATGCGCCGCACCCTGATACGGGCTCAGCAGCGCGATTACCGCGAGCAGATCGCGACCGCGTGTTTTGAGCACGTGCTGGCCAGCGGCGATGTGTCGCTGTGCCTCTACGACGTCACCACGCTGTATTTCGAGGCCGAGAAGGAAGACGACCTGCGCAAGGTCGGCTACTCCAAGGAACGCCGCGTCGATCCCCAGGTCGTGGTCGGTCTGCTGGTCGACAGGCACGGCTTCCCGCTCGAGATCGGCTGCTTTGAAGGCAACAAGGCCGAGACCACCACGATCGTGCCGATCATCAAAGCCTTCCAAGACCGCCACAACCTGGCCGACATGGTCGTGGTCGCCGACGCAGGCATGCTGTCAGCCAGCAACCTGCGTCAACTGGATGAGGCGAACCTGAGGTTCATCGTCGGCTCCCGCGTGACCAAAGGCACCAGCCGATCTGGAGTCCCACTTCCGCTGGCACGGGACTGCGTTCACCGACGGGCAAGTCGTCGACACGATCACCCCGCGCACCGGGCACAAGGTCGAGAACAACCCCAAGCTCAAAGCCGAACCGGTCTGGGATCCCGAACAGCATCCCGGGTCGTGGCGGGCGGTCTGGGCCTACTCGACCAAACGGGCAGTGCGCGACAACAAAACTCTCACTCTGCAAGAGAACCGGGCCAAAGACGTAGTCGCCGGGGACAAGACCGCCAAGGCTCCGCGGTTCGTCAAAACCAGCAACGGGTCACGCAGCCTGGACGAGGTCTCACTCGCGCGGGCGCGGCGCCTGGTCGGGCTGAAAGGCTACGTCACCAATATCACCGCCGGCGTCATGCCCGCACGCGAGGTCATCGCCAGCTACCACGAGCTATGGCACGTCGAGCAGTCCTTCCGGATGTCCAAGACCGATCTGCGCGCCCGGCCGATGTTCCACCACACCAAGGACGCGATCGAGGCCCACCTCACCATCGTGTTCACCGCCCTCGCGGTCAGCCGCGAGATCCAAAACCGCACCGGACTCGCGATCCGCAACGTCATCCGACAACTCCGGCCACTGCGCTCAGCCACCATCGCGATCAACGCCACCGAGCAGACCATCCCACCCGCCATCCCCACTGACAAGCAGACGATCCTCGACTCGATGAACCGGCCCCAACTCAGGCACTAACCCAAATGACCGAAGTCAGGTTGAATGCGGCGACATACTCGACCGCACCCTGCAGCTCACGCTCCCTCTGGTCATTCATTAACTAACGTCCTTCCACGCCTCTTTGGTCAGGAACCGGGCGACTCAACGAATGCGAACGCGAGGTTCATGCGGTACGGCGCAATTAACCGACAGGCCGCGGAGCAGGCTCATCTGGATACAGCTCTTGCCACAGCCAGTCCAGGAACTCCTCGTCGGTACTCCAGTCGTCATACTCTGCTGCTGCCTCGATCGCGCCTGGTCGCAGACCTGCACGTTCACCCTGGACCAGGCGGGTCAGTTCCGCCTTGAAGACCGCCATCTTCTCCCCGCCTCGCCCAGCCCTCGCCCACTCAACCAGCTCATCGAAGTTGTCATTTCGAGCTTCGGGATGGTAGTAGGTCTGAATAACTGCAAGGAAGGTCGCAAATGGCACGGAGCGATCATCCAGCCAATATGACCTCGCCATAGACGACACCCCCTTCCATCACTTTAAAATATGAGAGAAATCACCGACTGCCAGGTCCACTCCGGCACAGGTTCAGCGGGATACAGTTCGCGCTACAACCGGGCTAGGAACTCGTCATCGTTCCACCGGTCGCAACCCGCCGCGAGGTCGAGCATCCGCAGATGAAGCCCTCACGATTCCCTCCGGAAGCGTGATCAACTCTTCCTTGAATGTTCGCAACTCTGACACTCGACCGCCAATATCGAGGCAAGCTACGAAACGACCCAAGGGCTGGCAGATCAGTCTGACTCGGCCGCGGTGGACGTCGGTGCTAGTTCACTTGGATAAAGCTCATTCCACAGCCATCGGAGAAACTCATCATCGGTATCCCAGTCGTCGTACTCCGCTGCGGTAAAAATCGCCATCGGATGAAGCCCCTCTCGGTCACCTTTTAGCAACCTGACGAGTTCGTTCTTGAAGGTCGCCATGCCGGCATCATCTGGATCTGCCAGTCTCGCCCTGGCAACCAGACTCTCATAGTTATCATTGTGAACTTCTGGACCGTAGTACGTTTGCAGATACCTCAAAAATGTACCGAACGGAACTGATTCATCATCGAGCCAGTACCTGTCGATAAGTGACATTTCTAATTCTTCCTTCTATCGGTCGACTGATGGCGGTTCAACGAACAAGGTGTTGATCTCGTAATTTTTCCCATTTGAGTGAAAAGCAATTACCACGTACCCGCCCTCGAATGTCTCGATAGGCCTCACCCTTGGCTCAGGTAAGCCACTGAGGTCGTCGCCACGCGCACGTGCTTCCGCCCATTCTTTGCGAGCCTTTGCTCCCTCTCGACCGCCTTCGAGTTCGTAGCCGGAGCAGTATTTGTGGCCGTCATCGCCGAGAAGCTCGGCAATCGGCACTCTTATCGCAACTGGACGGTCGGTCTTCGACTCCACAGACGTGGCGAGCGCCGCCTGGACGTCTGGGAGCTTGACCGCCGCAGCGAAGGCAGATACGAACGCTTCCGCATCGTGAATCCGCGTAGCCTGCAGGCCGCAGCGATGCAGTCGAGTCGGATCCAAACCGTCGACTCCTGCCTCGCGCTTGGCGACGTCGGTTTGCGCCGGGTCATTGAGATAGGCGACACGGTCGGCGTACATCTGGTCGGTACCCATCGGACCGTGGCGAATATGGGCATGGCCTGTGCCTTGATCGATGGCGGCGAAGATTCTTTGCACCGCCGGCGAGGCATCCTTGGCTGGTTCGAGCCAAGGGCGCGCTTCCATGTTCTTAGCAATGTATTCGCCCGCGCCTTGGTACTCGAGTAGGAGCCGGATATCGGGGTCAAGCGACTCGAGCACCTCGGGATCAAGGTCCTTTGCGGATTCAGGCAGCGGTCCCGGTGGGAGATTGGCCTCGGCCGTATCCCAGTGCTTGTCATGCTCGGCTACACGCTCTGCGATGCCGCTGCTGGGAAGTTCTGTGGGAATGTTCTGATCGATGGCCTCGGGCACATCGGCGGCCAAGGTCTCGCTAGGTGGGTTCCCAAGGTCTGTGCCCGGCTTCGAGTCATCCGTCCGAGTTGGTGTCTCTGTCGTCAGCGCCTCTGGCATGCCGTCCTCAGCGACGGGTTCCAGGACATCGCCCGAGCCGGCAAGGTCTGTCCCTTCCCGTGCCTCTGGCCCATCAGCGACTGCGACTACGTCCGCCGCCTCGATGTCTGCCGACAGATCATCCTTCGCGTCGCTAGCGGCGGCATGCTCATCGACGCTGACGTCGGGCTGCTCCAGTGGCGCACGGTCGTCGACCTCAACGGTCCGGACCGCTGCCTGATCGTCAGGAGTGACTCCGTTCTGAACGTCATCGCCCAGCTCAGTCTGGTCGTCGGTTCCCCTGCCGAGGCGGGTAAATACCGGGTGCTCGAGCATCTTTGCGCGCAAGTCCGCGGGCAGGCGATCAGCGGCAGCCGGGAGGGCCAATGTCGGGTCATCGGATGGCTGTGTCGTCTCCGACGATGCATCGCGTAGGCTTCGCTGGTCGACGGAGTCTGCCCCATCACGAACAGGCCGGGTCGAGGGTTCATCCGGCCGATCTACCTGAGCCTCATCCGGCCGCGAGGCAGGCGCGTCCTTACTTGACTCGGCCGAAGGCGTGGAGTTTTCCTCGACAGGTCGATCCCCGCGATCGGCAGTTTCCTGCGGCTTGGGGTCCTCGATGTCCGGCTGGCGATCGACTGCGTCCGGGATGGACCGCTCGGCCGAGGAGTCAGGTCCGGGAGTCTGGCCGGAGGTATCTTCCGGTTCGATGGGTTCTGGCCTACGTGGTCGGTCCATCGAGCTGCTCCCCCTCTTCTTCCAGCATCCGGAAGAGGCGACGATGCCATTGCCCAGGAACATTCAGCTCACGGGCGGCGGCGATCAGCTGCGCATACGGCTCAGCCTCCGCAGACAAAGTGGCAGCAGCGCGAAGGAGCGTCCCGTCACCGAGCAACAATGTCGGCGAAACCTTCGCTTGTTGCACCTTCAAGAAGGTCATGATCTGCTCCTCGAGCGTGGATCCCCACAGCTTCGCTCCCCGCACCTCCCACTCCGCCGTCAACGGGTGCGGAACATCAAGCGGTCCCGGGCAGTTCAGCAAGGCGTCGGCCACGTCCGCGAACCTAAACGCTCCGGCCTGCCACTCGACTTCAGTGGTCGCACAGCTGAGCTCTCGTCTCCACACAACGCCAATGACGACCTCGGCCAAATGGTCGGCGAGCTGCGTCGGTACGACGTGATGCTCGATCGCCGACGCCCGTCCGAAAACGGCTGTACCCACAGCCTCGGCGATCGCACGCGCCACCACCGCCGGCGCGACACCCGCAAACACCCAGGGCGATTGCGGCAGAGGCTTGGGGACAGCAGCCAAATGGGCCACCGTCAGCAACTCGACCCACAAGACGAATTGCTGATTCTGCTCAAGGAACTGAGCAACATCAGCGCTCTCGCGAACTGTAGGAAGCTGGTCCCGACGACCAGCAGCCTTGACTGTCGGCGGCGTATCGGCCCGTCGCTCGCGTGGTCCTCCGTGCGGAATGCGAACCCGGACCGGCCGGTCCATGCCGTCTGTGAAGACGGCGGCCTGACCGGGTGGGAGTGAGACGACGGCTCGGGATTGAGGCTCGTCAAGATTCATCGTGGCGCCGACGGTCTGACGATCATCAGCAGCAGGCAGCCGGTGCAGGATCTTGAGTGCGGAGTTCTTGACTACATCGGGGATGACCTTGCTGGGGATCTGTTCTGCAACGACGATGCCTTCGCCATACGCCCGGATCTCGGCAAGCAGCCCGGCAAACATCTCGACTGCATGACTAGTGGTGCCATCGGTACTTGCCTTGAGCAAGCGGTGGGCCTCTTCGACGACGGTCACGTGGCGCAGGTTCGAGGACGGTCCGCGGCGCACGCGGAGGTGCTCGATCAGCCGGATCAGGACGACGCCCATACAGAACGCCTTGTCCTGGTCGTCACCAACATCTTCAAGCTCGAGTACGACGTTGCGGCCCAGCAAATCAGCAACATCGAGCGGGTATCCCCCACCGAGAAACCGCCCAGGCGTCCCAAGAAGCAATGAGTTCAGACGGACATCCACGAACCCACGGACATCCGCCGCAAGCTCAGTGCCATACCCAATGTCATCGACAACCGCCCGCGCTGTCGTCTGCAGGTCAGCCAGCGACGGATACTCGCTCCCGCCCCGGCTCAACGCGAGATCCCAGCCGTACGACGCATAGCACCGGCTCAGCGCCTGGCCGAGCACCTGCGGGAACGGTTCGTGCGCCTCGAAGGCGGCCAAGAACAGCGCACGAACGAGATCTAGGTGCGTCTGCAGCGGGAAGCCGGCTTCCGGCTCCAGCGGGTTCAAACTCAGCGGTACGGCGTCAGGGTCGCCGAGGCGAATGACTGCGACGCTCGAGTCCGAGCCCAGTCGACCGGCCATCGCCGCATACTCGGCTTTCGCAGGCTCGATCACCAGCCACGGTATGGATGCGGCAGTCAGACCCTCCAGCAGGTGCCGAATCGTTTGCGACTTGCCGGAGCCAGTGGCGCCGGCGACGAACGCATGCCGGTTCAACGTCTCCTGCGAAACCGTCATCGCCCCGACCGCCCGCCCCGAGGCGTCGATGACGTCACCAAGCGGGATGCCGTCCGCCGGCGTCTCCGGCGTCAGGTCGAAGCGCACCTGTTCGACCACACGGACACCGGCGATCTCACGCACCGGGGGCCGCACAATCGCAGCCAGCAGCTCACCCGTCGCCGCAAAGCCAGTCACCTCGGCACCAATCACAGACTGAGCAGCCAAGGAGTACGGCGTGGCATGCAAGTCGGCCACCCCCACGAGGGTCTGCGCGACCATCCTCGCAGCGGCCTCAGAAGCCCCACCCGCAAGGACCTGAACCGACCACAGACCACCCTGCGCGGCGGAGAAATCGCGGTACCGAGCCCGATTCCGCTCAAGCTCAAGCGCGCCCCGACCTGAGCCCTTCTCCCGATCCAGCTCGATCGTCATCTGCAGATGAAGGTCCTCAAGCAACTCCCCGCGGTCCTCCACCCCGATCGGGACAGCCCTGACCAACCAGGCAAAGGCCGGCAACGCCTCAGCCAGATCCTCCAACATCCCGGCCGATTCGACCTCGGCTTCAGGCAGCGCGGTCAGTACGTCGTGCCGCCCGTTCACCGCCAACCAGTGCGGAAACTCGACTGGGTCCGCAGCGACCGCCCGCGCACCCACCGGGTAGGACACCGCGCCATCCACAGGCTCGATTCCCACCCGGACCTCGATCGGCCCGCCGGCCACCGTGCGAGTCCAGCAACAACTGAACGGCCGCCCTGCCGATGCCTCCAGCATCAGCGCAGGCAACAACCCGCGCCGAAGCGCGGTGAGCCGTTGCGCCGTGCCCGTGTCCGGCCCACCAGCCAACGGCACCTCGGTAATGCGCCACTGCGGAATCACGAGGCGCCCAACCGCGGATCGCAATCACCAAGCCGCGGACTCGCCGGATCAAGCGGATCCACCATCACGAAAGCAGTCGGCGACAAGCCCTGCAAAACCGTCGGCTCCATCGAATACTCGTACGTGCGCTGATACCCAACCGACGTACTTTCCGTCGATCCACTCGACTCCGAACTAGAGATCGCCTCGGACCACGACGTTCCTCCGGTGGTAGACGACGAGTACTGCTCGCCAGCGGTCTTGGATCCAGACCGGTGCCGCCGACTAAACAGCAGCCCGAACGTCGCCTGCCGACTGTCCGAAGTCTGTACGCCGACCGAATCGCTCGTCGACGCACTATTGCCACGCGTAGTGCTGTCGGACGTCGAGGTGGACGTGTTCGTCCCATGCGAATAGGTGAACTGGCTCGCCACCAACCGGTGCTGCCGACCAATGAAGTTCGCAGCCTGCTCGGCCTCTTTCGCGTTCCCGAGCCGCATGAACAGCACCGCGTCTCCACCGCCGAGAAGCTCCACCGCACTGTCACGCAAATGCGCGAACAGCAGCACGAGCCGAAGCCCGTTACGCCGGCAGATACTGTCGAACCTCTCAAGCTCTGGCCGCGCAAAGGCATCCGCACCAGCGATCACGACGATGCGCTCGCCCAGCCCCGACAGCTGCCCACGCTGGATCCGGACCATCGTGATCTGGAACATCAGGTGCCGCAGCAACGAGGCAGACAGCTCTGATTCACGAGCCGACAGCTCGAACACCCGCAACGAAACCTCGTCGCCATCCCAACCGTCCATCGGCACATCACCGGTGACAGCTGACAACCGCTGCACACCAGCAGCCAGCCGGAACAACCGAGCCTCTGCCGTACGCCGGGCAGACTCGCTCAGCAGGTCGGCCAGCTTCATGTACTCCGAACGCGTCAGCTCACCGCGCTGATCCGGCGTCAACTGCCGCAGCAACACCTGGAAAGCCAAGTGCAGCCGAGTGAACGTGACCGGACCATCTACCAAGCACTCAACAACCTGCTGCACCAGGGCCGCATCAACACCGCGCGACTCGTTCTGCTCAGGCTCGGCTCCGCGCAGTCCCTCAGCGATCACCACGCCCATCTCTTCCGGGTTCAGACCGGTCAGAGGATTCAACGCCCGCGCTTCATCCGGTACGACGGCCGACCGGATCGGTGCGCCGTATTCGCCGGCCATGCGGCGCAGCGGATCGACCACTGCATCCTGAGTGAGGTCCAGCACCACGAGTCGCCCGCCTGCACCCATCAACGAGCTTCCCATCGCCAGCAACGCAGCACGCCAGCCGGCCGCGGTCCCGCCGTACAGGTCGACGCGCTCCTTGGTCACCGGACCGACAGGCACCCACGGACGCACGGCACTGACCTGCAGCGCCTTCGTCTTCTCCCGCTCGCCCAGATCCTGCTGCCAAACCTCCACGTCGCGCTCGAAACCAGCCATCGTGGTGACGCAGTCGGCCAGCCACCGCTGGTGCTCCTTAACTGCCGCCCGCCGCAACATCTCCGGCCGCCCCCATCGCAACCATCCGAGACCGACAGCTACCGCGGCGGGCACGACAGCCAGCCAGGGATTCACGACAACGCCGACGACACCCGTAGCGACGACTGTCCCGGTCATCGCCCAGATCAGTACGGGACTAACCCGCGCTGCAGAAGCACGCTTAGTCTCCAACGTCGCGAGCGCCGACGGCGGCGGTACGGCGGGCAGCGGTGGCTCTTGCTGCTCAACGACCACAACCTCTTGCCCGCGGTACTCCCAGCCCCACTGCTCGGCCTCACGAGTCGCAACCATCGGCTCAGCCATGCGACGCACCATTCAGCCGCTCCAGCACCACACCACGCGCCAGGTCAGCAAGGACCGCCTCGGCCTCAGCCACAGTCGCCGAGGCACGGCTGACCGTGGCATCCCACTCCGTGTCGTCAGCGACGGTGAACCGCCGACGACATCCAGCACAATGCGTCGCCGACGTATCGGACCACGACGCACAGTACGAGCAACGGCGAGCTTGGAGCATTCGCTCAGCTGTAGAAAGCCTTCGACGCTCCAACAACGCCCGTTGCCAACGAGCCTGTGCCTGCGGCAAGTACTCAACCAGCTGCTGATCGCTGAAACTCATCCCCCGGCTGGCCAGAACCGCCGCGGTCAATCTCGCGACGGCATCCCGGTGGGCCGCCGTCGCCTTCCCGATCGGCCCCACAGTCACCAGCAGCGGAAACCAGCCAAGCGTCTGCAACCGCAGCGCCGCCCGACCGCGATTCCACCGCACCGACATGCTCGAGCTGTCATCAGGATCCGCCACCCAGCCAGTCGGCCGCAGCGCAGTCTCGAACAGCGCCCGCTGAGGGCCATCCAGTGCCGCATGAGGTAGCAGCAAGTGGGTGTGCTGGCGGCGTCCGACCCCGGCACCCTTGACAGCCACTACACCCTCCCATTCACCGGCGGTCACCCCAGCGGACCACCCCAACATCACTCTAGTTACTGAACGTGCCCACCGCACCACAGGTCCCGCGCCCCTCATCAGGTTTGGACTACCGAGAGCTGCGCTTGAGTCGTCGACATACTGCAACCGAACGTGTCGCCATATGTCGGTCTGACCCGGCAGACTCGTCACCATGCGACTCCTCATCCTCGGTGGCAGCTGGTTCCTCGGCCGAACAGTCGTCTCCGACGCATTGGCTCGCGGATGGGAGGTGACCGCCTTCTCCCGCGGCAAGAGTGGCCAACCGCCGGCCGGAGCCACCCACGTCGTAGGTGACCGCCGCAACGACGCCGATCTCCACCGCCTGGCTGAGCACGGCCCCTGGGATGCCCTGATCGACACAAGCGCCTACGAACCCGTCGATGTCGCACAGGTGACAGACGCCCTGGCTGATCTGGTCGAGCAATACGTACTCATCTCAACGGTCAGCGCCTACCCCGATTGGCCAGCCAGCCCAGTCGATGAGTCCTCGCCGCTCTGGCCATCCTCACCGACCTATACCGAGCAATCACCCGAACTGGCGCACCTGACCGTCGGCGGTCAATACGGCACCCTCAAGGCAGGCTGTGAAGCTGCCGCAACGGAGGGCGCGAAGCGCAGCCTCATCGTTCGGCCTGGCGTCATCTTGGGCCCCGGCGAGTACGTCGGTCGCGGCCTAAAGCTGCTGGACCGAGCAGCCCGCGGTGGACGCTGGCTGCTCCCAGCCCCCGCTGACCAGCCCATCCAACCAATCGATGTCCGCGACGTATCGACGTTCCTGCTGGACTCGATCGAGGCGAAGCGCGACGGCGTATTCAACCTGGTTGCTCCTATTGGACACGCGACATATGGCGAGCTCATCGACACATGCCTAGAGCTGACTGGGCGTCGTACTGAGCCGGTCTGCGCCGACCCGCAGTGGCTGGAGGAACACGGCGTCGATCAATGGACCGAGATCCCGCTGTGGCGAACTCCCGCCGGCACCTGGCAGGTCGACGGCCAGCGAGCCGCGGAGGCCGGTCTTCGATGCCGACCTCTTCGCGAGACGCTGCGGGACTTCAAGTCCGCCCTTGATCGGGATGGCCTCATCGACCACCCCCGCCAGGCCGATCACGGCATGTCACCCGAACACGAGGCCGAGCTTTTGGCCGCGTGGGATGCCGACCAGTCAGGCGCTCGGTAAAGCCAGTCGGGAGGCTGCCTCGGAGTTGAAGACCTCGATCTGGTCTCTTAGCTCGACGGCCTGCTGGGTATCGCGCCAGTCGCGACCGATCAGCCTGTGCGCCAGCTGGTCCATCCGGCCAGTGATTCCTTGACGTCGATGCGGCGCCGGAATCGTCCAAACGCTGTTGAGAGCGTCAACGCTGGCATCTAGCCGTCCCGCTACGAGTTCGGCAGTAGCAAGGTCGACTTGCGCCCTCGCCGGTTCCAACCCACCGAGCGGATCCTCTGGGGCGAGGCTGATCGCGTCACTGATCCGCGTCACTGCGGATTCGCCGTGGCCGACTGTCAGGAGCGCCGTACCAGCACATGCCGCGTGACGGCTCGGCCCCCAGCCGAACTCTCCGCCGGTAGCGCCGTACAACTCGTTGTGCCGCGCCTGTTCCATCTCGACATCGGCCAGGCGCAAAGACTCCTTCACCTGATCAGGCCGACCCAACTCGGCCCAAGCCCGTGCTTCGATAGCTCGCAGCCTGGCCGTTGATACACCGGCCGGCGCGTCGTCCACACTGCTCGCAATCAGGTCGATCGCGCGTCGACTCTGTCCACGCCAGTTAGCGATCAGCGCCTGCGTCCCTCGCGACCATGCCTCGAGGTCGGCGTCGCCGATCAACTCGGCGTAGGTCCGAGCCGAGCGGGCTTGCTCCTCGGCGGCATCCCATCGAGCCAAGTCGAACGCGACGACCGCAAGCAGTCCACAAGCCTGGCCTGCAACCTGGTACAGCTCACTTGTCTGAGCCGGTCGTCTGGTCTTGTCGAGCAGTAGGTACGCGACATTGCGAATATGCCGAGCTTCCGTCAGCAGCTGCAACGGAGGTTTGGTTTGGTAACCGCGGGCGAGTTCCAGGACTGACTCTTGGAGCTCCGAAATGTCGTCCGAGTCAACGGTGCCGGCGATTCGGGCTGAGTGCTCAAAACTCTCGTGGGCGGCCATGACTGCCGCTGCCTCCAACGATTCGACGTCAACGGATAGGCCGGGCGCGGCCGTTCCGCTGTGACGCTCGAACTCGGAGAAATCGTGCGGCGAGCCAAGCAAAACCTCGAAACGGTGACCCCAGAACGCTTCGGCTACACGCTGCGCGACCGCTCTCGCTTGAGCGACATCGCCTCGCATCCACCGCGCCAACTGACGCGGCGACAGCGTCGCCGACTCCTTCATCTGCTGCGCCCGAGCTTCGTACGCTCGGCAGGTCTCTTCGATCGTCCATGGACCCTCGTGGACGATCTTTTCCAGCAGCGTTCTGTACTGCGCCGTAGCCACGCCTTCACGGTACGTCAGACAAGCAGCCGGAAACCCGGACTCGTGCGTCGATGGCAGCCAAACGTCCGACAGATGGCAGCCAGAAGTCAGGTCTCGATCTCTGGCGTCTGGGCGCCCAAAGCGTCGTTCCAAGTCGAATGGCAGTCAGATGGCAGCCAAGCGTCCGGTGTAGTTCATAGTGCCGTCCTGTCACACAGCGTCAAGCTACTCACCTACCGAGTCCACTTCTAGCAGCGACGGGGTGACTGACAGTGATTTTGCGCATGTGGCTCCTCCTCCTGGGAACCGCCGTACTCACCGTCCTCATGGTTCGCGACATCGCGAAGGACGTGCGAGACAGATGACCACGGTTGGGCGCCAAGCTCCGGCGGCGGCAGGACGAAGCTCGCCAGGCGAGGTCGACTACACGCGGCCGCTCCTCCTCGGCTACGTCCTGAAGCACCTCCTCATGACGGACGGCGAGCTGGCCGACATCAAAGACCACCTCGAGGAGTTCGCCAAGGTCGAGGGCTTCGCGATGGGCACGATCTACACCGAGGAAACCGAGACGACCCCGGCCGCCTTCGAAGCCCTGATCGAGGCAGTCAACCGCTACGAAGTGACCACAGTCGTGATCCCCAGCCGACTGCACTTCTCAGCCCTGGCCATCACCCACAACGTCAAAGACGCCTTCGAGCGAGCGACCGGCGCTCGAGTCGTCATTGCAAGTTCGATCGCAGGACCTGGCGGACTCGATGGAGCGCCATGGTTGTCCTCACGTGCAGCTGATCGCCGGGCACCCACCGATGTCCGTCACCGCTGACCTGCGACCGAGCCTTCCCCTCCCCTGTGGAGGGCTCGGTCGTGGATCCCACCTGCAGGCTGACGCGGGGCGTGAGACGAGTCCGCCCCGTGCCAGCCGATCCAGACCTCCAAGGCGCGGCACAAGTGCCCTGGAGCACTACGACGCTAAGTATCGGCATGGATGTTTAGCGATGCTGACTAAGAGTCTCTTGAGGAGTGATGTTGATGAGCGAAAGTGCAGTCAGGCCGTGGGGCCTCAGTCGAGCCAGCGACTTCGTGGACACGGAGCCGCTGGGTTACATCACGGTCGAGATCGATCCGGCAACTCAGCTGGGCAAGTTCCGGGACTCGAGTGGCGGGGTAGTTGACCCGATGCTCGCCTCGCCCAAGCACGGTTCCGGCACTACCACCAACCCGCGAACGGCCACCGGCCAGGACGGTGGCGGCGGTCCGGCTCCCGACAGCGACAACGGATACGACGGCGATCGCGACTGATGGCTTCAACCCACATACGTCAGCCGGTCGTCCTAGTCGCCACTGGGACCGACGATGTCACGGCAGATGCAGTCATCGCTGAATTGCATCGGCGTGGACGATGCGAGGTCGCCCGGGTCAATCCGGGCGACATGCCGCATGGCGTCGGCATGTCAGCCTTTCTCGACCCCGAGTCCGGCCGGTGGATCGGGCCGCTCACTACACCCAGCAGACAATTCGACCTCGCTGACGTGACGTCGGTGTACTGGCGGCGCCCGACGCCCGGCGATTTCCCAGGACTCGACGAAGAGGCAGCCGAGTTCGCCAAAGTGCAGGCACGCGAAGGCTTCGGCGGGGTGCTCTCCAGCCTGCCGAACGCCCGCTACGTGAATCACCCACACCGCAACTGGGCCGCAGAATACAAACCGGGTCAGCTCAGTGTGGCCGCCGAGCTCGGCTTCACGGTGCCACCGACGCTCATCACTTCCGACCCAGCCGCGGCGCGGACATTCGCCGAGAAACATGCCCCGATCATTTACAAGCCGCTTCGGCTCACCGCGATTACGCGCGACGGACGACCGCAAGCCATCTGGACGCGGCGCGTTGAGCCTGACGAACTCGATGGCTCAATTGCCGGCACCGCCCATCTGTTCCAAGCTGAAGTTGTCGGCAAGGTCGCCGATCTGCGAGTCACGGTGGTTGGAGACGAGGTGTTCTGTGTCCGGATCGATTCATCAATCAGCCGGCTCGACTGGCGCTCGGACTACGACACCTTGGCCTACGAGGTAGTCGAACCACCACCTGGCATCACCGGGCGAATGCGTAACTACCTCCGCCGCTTCGGTCTTCTCTTCGGATGCTTCGACTTCGCCCTCGATGAGCAGAACGTGCCGTACTTTCTGGAGTGCAACCCCAACGGGCAGTGGGCTTGGATGGAGCCATCCACCGGGCTGCCAATGGCGGCAGCATTCGCGAACGCGCTGGAAGGAAACCTGTGACACCCGATCAACCCACCAGGCACGCGACGGAGCTGCGCAAGAAACTCGCCGCGGACCTGACCAAGGCTGGCAATTTGCGCTCAAAAGAGTGGCGCGCAGCTGTCGAAAGCGTGCCGCGAGAGGAGTTCATTCCGGACTTCTTCGCGAAGGTCGATCGGACCGACGGCCCGACTCTGTGGGACCCGATCTCAGCACAGCGGTCCGGCGACGAACGCTGGCTCAAACTGGCCTACGAAGACATCTCGCATGTAACCCAGCTGGATGGCAAGACAACCGCCACTGATGTCACCGAGGCGGTCGACGGCAACCCGACGTCGTCGTCCACCATGCCGAGTCTCGTGCTCCGGATGTGGGAAGACCTCGAGGTGGCAGACGGAAACCGAGTGCTGGAGATCGGCACAGGTACGGGGTACTCCGCCGCGCTGGGTTGCTACCGGCTCGGAGAAGAAAACATCACGTCAGTCGAGGTCGATCCTGAGGTAGCGGCCCGAGCAGGTCGAGCTCTCGGCCGCGCCGGCTACCACCCTCATCTCATAGTCGGCGACGGTGAGACGGGAGCACCGAACACAGCGCCCTACGACCGCATCATCGCGACATGCGCGTTTCGCTACATCCCCCAAGCGTGGCTTGACCAATCCAGGCCGGGCACGATCATCCTGGTCACTCTTTCCGGCTGGCTCGGAGGCACAGGTCTCGTCAAGCTAACCGTCACGGGCGACGGTACGGCTGAAGGTCAGTTCTTACCTGGATACGTCAGCTTCATGCCGGCGAGGGCCCACAACCCCGAGCCAGCGATCATCCCGAAGATGTCCGCTGAGTCGGCGTCTCGGACAACGTCACTCGGGCCGGAGGTGTTGACGACATATGGGCCCGCACAGCTCGTCGCACAACTCGCGGTTCCCGAAGCACAGCACATCAGCTTCGGTCCCGGCAGCGACCTGCCCGAGCACATCCTCGTCCAGCCGGACGACTCGTACGCCGCGCTTTCGGCAACCGCGAGTGGCTGGATCGTCAGGCAAGGTGGTCCAGCGCGCCTCTGGGATGAGGTGGAAACAGCGATCACGGACTGGCGTCAGGCCGCCGAACCAGGCATCGAGTCCTTCCGCGTGACCGTCGCGTCGGACGAGCAGCGCGTCCATATTCCTGGCGGAATGAGTTCGGCGCTCCCCAGAAAGTAGTGGCACGCGAGCGACGCTACCTAGTTTGAACTGGCACTTGATTCACAAGGCTCAACTAGCCGTTATTGCGTCAGGCCAAGGCCGATCAGACCAAGCAGGACTCAACGCGGAGACAACATGAAACTGCACTTGACTCGCCACGCGGGGCCCGAGACGCTCTTGCTCGTTCCGCAACTGAAGGTGCTCTATGCGGACGCATACTCCGAGCCGCCCTACGACCTGTCGAGCGAAGACATCGAGCAGTTCGAGATCCGAATCGCCAAGCACGCCGACCAAGCAGGCTTCACCCTGGTCACTGGCGTGCTCGACGACCAACTCATCGGGTTCACCTACGGATTCACCTTCCCGCCCGGCCGATGGTGGACCGGCGTTACGACCGATCCACCTCCCGACAACATCGCAGACGGCCCGATCTTCGCGGTGATCGAGCTCGGCATACGTAACGACTCCCGCGGTCACGGCTACTCCCGCCGCCTCGTCGATACTCTCCTGTCCGACCGACCAGAGGCGTTCGCCAGCCTCATCTCGCGCCCGGGTGCACAGGCGCATGCGATGTACCAACGCTGGGGCTGGCAGAAGGTTGGCAACACCCAGACCTATCCACACTGGCCAATTGAGGACATCAACATCCTCCGGCCTGACTTCGGTCATTTGGGTTAGTGCCTGAGTTGGGGCCGGTTCATCGAGTCGAGGATCGTCTGCTTGTCAGTGGGGATGGCGGGTGGGATGGTCTGCTCGGTGGCGTTGATCGCGATGGTGGCTGAGCGCAGTGGCCGGAGTTGTCGGATGACGTTGCGGATCGCGAGTCCGGTGCGGTTTTGGATCTCGCGGCTGACCGCGAGGGCGGTGAACACGATGGTGAGGTGGGCCTCGATCGCGTCCTTGGTGTGGTGGAACATCGGCCGGGCGCGCAGATCGGTCTTGGACATCCGGAAGGACTGCTCGACGTGCCATAGCTCGTGGTAGCTGGCGATGACCTCGCGTGCGGGCATGACGCCGGCGGTGATATTGGTGACGTAGCCTTTCAGCCCGACCAGGCGCCGCGCCCGCGCGAGTGAGACCTCGTCCAGGCTGCGTGACCCGTTGCTGGTTTTGACGAACCGCGGAGCCTTGGCGGTCTTGTCCCCGGCGACTACGTCTTTGGCCCGGTTCTCTTGCAGAGTGAGAGTTTTGTTGTCGCGCACTGCCCGTTTGGTCGAGTAGGCCCAGACCGCCCGCCACGACCCGGGATGCTGTTCGGGATCCCAGACCGGTTCGGCTTTGAGCTTGGGGTTGTTCTCGACCTTGTGCCCGGTGCGCGGGGTGATCGTGTCGACGACTTGCCCGTCGGTGAACGCAGTCCCGTGCCAGCGGAAGTGGGACTCCAGATCGGCTGGTGCCTTTGGTCACGCGGGAGCCGACGATGAACCTCAGGTTCGCCTCATCCAGTTGACGCAGGTTGCTGGCTGACAGCATGCCTGCGTCGGCGACCACGACCATGTCGGCCAGGTTGTGGCGGTCTTGGAAGGCTTTGATGATCGGCACGATCGTGGTGGTCTCGGCCTTGTTGCCTTCAAAGCAGCCGATCTCGAGCGGGAAGCCGTGCCTGTCGACCAGCAGACCGACCACGACCTGGGGATCGACGCGGCGTTCCTTGGAGTAGCCGACCTTGCGCAGGTCGTCTTCCTTCTCGGCCTCGAAATACAGCGTGGTGACGTCGTAGAGGCACAGCGACACATCGCCGCTGGCCAGCACGTGCTCAAAACACGCGGTCGCGATCTGCTCGCGGTAATCGCGCTGCTGAGCCCGTATCAGGGTGCGGCGCATCGTCTTCTCGCTGGCCGGTTTGCACCCCAGATCGATCAGGACACGACCGGTGTCCAGGATCGAGGTCGGCTCGACGATGCGGGCGATCACCAGATCACGAAACGTCTCGTCCCCGACCGCGACGAACCCCAGCGCGCGATAGACCTCCGCGAGCACGTCGAACAGCAGCCGCGACGACGTCGCGACCACCTGCGGGGCAGACACCCGCTCCTGTTCAACACCTCGGACCGGCCCGGCGAACAACCCCGCGTCCACAGCAGGAGCGACCAGCCGCGCCTTCTTCTGCGTCGCCTCCAGCCCCAGCTCGAGCACGCCTTGACCAGCATCACCCAGCAGCCCACGAGCCCGCTCAAGCAGCAGACCCAACTCAGCCTCGGTATGCGCCGAACCCACATGCGCCACGATCCGCCGACGCCCATCCACATACTCAGCGACCTGCACAGCCGTCGCTCCCGAGGCCGTTCGCACCCGCCGCACCCACGCCACAACCCGAGCCTAGAACACTAATTAGTGCCTCAAACCACCTCCCCGGCTGGCCATCACCGCAGGTCAGCGCGCTGCGCCCCGACGAACCGAGAAGGAGTGACCGAAGTCAGGGCGTTCGCCAGCCTCATCTCGCGCCCGGGTGCACAGGCGCATGCGATGTACCAACGCTGGGGCTGGCAGAAGGTTGGCAACACCCAGACCTATCCACACTGGCCAATTGAGGACATCAACATCCTCCGGCTGTAGAGCACATGCCAAATCTGCCTGGCTGCTGGCAAGACCAAACCGTAAGTACGGCGACGTCGAACTGTGCCTTCAGAACAGTCGGTCGGGGTCAGCGATTGAAAGTCGTCGCGCCGACTCCGGTATCGGAAGCACGGAGGCAGCGGTCAAGTCCTGGTTCGTGATCAACCTCCCGGACAGGATGCGTTCCAGCAGATCCGCCTGGCGCGGCTCAAGGGCCACGCAACCCTCAATCACGGCGACAAGGGAACGCAGCTCCTCAGTCATCTCAAGCGTCCACCGGTCCGCGACAATTGTGTCCAAGGCAGACCCACCACGCCGTCCGGCCGGCGTCCTCTTTCGATAGTCGAACCAATGCTTGATAACCCGCATACCCGAGACCTCGTAGTTCCAGGCTGCCTCACTGACAGGTCCGATGCGCCCGAGTCCAACTTGCAGAAACCCACCATCCAAGATGAGTTCGATCGTGTCGGGCATCCGCTCTGCTGAACCAGGGATCGGTACGAGCACTGCGGGTCGCCGAGCCAAGTGCGCGTCTTGCGCTACTGTCGGCACAGCTTTTTCGAAGCACTCGAAGTAGGTGTGCAGCCAGATAACCTCGCGACCGATCTCGACGGCCTCTCGCCATAACTCCGGATCCCAGGTCACCGGAACCCGAGGCGTGCCCTGCTGCAGCTGGTCACGAAAGCGGTCCGTGTAGTCAGAGTGTGCTATGGCAGATGCCACGTACGCCATGACATCTGCATCGGAGACCGTTACAGCCAAAATCTTCCGAAGCAGCTTTGCCAGCCCGGGGGCAATGTTCGTCACCGCGGCGGTCGCATCGCAGTACAGAGGATGTACTCGGCCACCTCGACCTTTATAGAAGTCCACATCTGGCACATGCCGACTGAAGACAACCGCTGGCCCACCGGTGATCGGATTATTGGTCTGAGTCACCAAATAGACCTGCTGTTCGCTATGCGAGCTCCACAGGGCCAGCCGCGGAAAATCGATGACGCGCTCGTCAGAGATGAGGTACTGCCGATCAAAGCTCCGGTACCCGACGGGAGACAAACTGGGAGTAGGCGACTTCTCGTTGCGCAGAGACAGGCGATGCTTGTCGCTTAAGTGAGACCGCAGAACTTTGTCTATCGTCCTGTCTCGTGTCTCTTTGAGAAGCTTCCGCTTCTCGTTCGCCGACGCCAGCACGAAGGTACGCCATCGCTCGCGTAGAACGTCCGCACTGGGCGAATGTACCCAGGCTCTGTTCGTCGTGAATCCCAAGGAACCTACCGGGAAGAGATCCCCAACCTCCGGGCACCTAGCCCACGAGTCTTCCTTTATTGGCCGAAGTGGCGCGGTCCAGTCTTCTGTGCAACTGCTCCACCCGTCGCTGGACGAGCCCAGGCCTGCCAGCGCTGCGAACTTGACCGCCTGTGTTCCCTCAACAGACGTGTGCAAAATAGTGGCAGGTATGGACGGATTCGCGGGCGCCTTTCGTACGAAGATTCCGATGCACACCGGGTGGGGAACCCCCGGAAAGACGCGGGTGTGAATGCTTGAGCGATGACCTTCAGGTGAAAGATCAACGATCCAGCCCCGATCTGCCTGCCGCCGCAGGTAGCGACGCATTCCTGCGAATGCCGGGCCGTCCAGATAGGCCTGGGTCGTGATAAACGCAACTACTCCAGCCGACGAATCCGGCGTCGACTCGAACGCCTTCCACAGCGCCCACCGCCAGAAGTAGATAGCGAGGTCATGCAGCTTGTGCTCGTGCTTCCCATTGCTCGCCTCACGGAAGTCATCCAACAATGCAGTCCCCCTGCGGTCCGCCTGAAGTACCCATTTCCCGTAGTTCTTCGCACGTGCGCGATAAGGAGGATTACCAAGGACGACCATTACCTGTTCCTCGGCCTTCACCTTGTTCGCCGCTCGGCGTGAATCTGCAAGCGGCGCGTACAGCCGCGCTCGGATTGGCAGTGGCACCTTGTCTGGATCGTCCAGCGTGTCCGCAACATAGAGCCGAAAGTCTTCGCCCTTCGCTTCGGCGTTGTGGGTATCCAAAGCCCGGTCCAGCTTCAGCTCCGCGACCGCGTATGGTCCGATCTGGCGCTCGAACCCGATCAACCGATTGAGCAGCGCCCTCAGCGATGCTGGGACGTCACCGCCCTCATCGGCAGTCGCCTCGGCGACTCGATCGAGCACGCTCTGCAAGAAAGTCCCGGTGCCCATGGCTGGATCTAGTACGACGACGGCCGGGTTCGAGAGGCCAGCATTCAGGCCGAGCTCAGTCTGCAGGACCTCGTCCACGAAACGCGCCATGAAGTCGGCGATCGGAGTCGGTGTGTAGTAGGCACCGGTCTGCTTCCGGAGCGCCGGATCGTATGCTTGGAGGAATTCCTCATAGAGCCAGTGGTAAGAGCCAGCCGAAGGCCACCGACTCCAGTCGGCTGCCCCGATGACTCGCCGCATGGTCTGTAGTGCCACGCTGCGTTCCTCAACGCTAAGTCCACGATCTGGGCGGGCAGTGAGAATTGATAGAGCGCGGCCGACCAGCAGGTGGCGCTTTGCCAAACGTTCACCAATGTCCGGGATCTCGAGCCCCTCGAAGATCACTCCCTCCCGCCTCGCAAGGAGGAGCCCGAAGGTAATCGTCTGCGCATAGGCGTCGACAAACTCGTCGTCGGTGAGGTCTGGGAACAGCCACTCTTGCCAGTCGGCGAGATGCTCGGTGAATAACGGCTTCGAATCGCCCTTCCTCTCCCTGTGAACAGACGAGCTCACCTCCTCGCGGAGAAAAGAACACAAGCCGGCTGAGATCTTGATTAACGTCCGTAGATCTCGTGGCGCTGCCGGCTCCCAGAGCAGGAAGGTGCTCATCAGGGACGCGAATCCACTGTCGCGCGCCCGCAGCTTGGATCCAGCCCGAGCCAAGTCCCCATCAAGGACAATCGGATGGCCGATGGGTTGCCCGTAGTGATAGACCGCCCATGTGGAACCGTCGGTGTACATGACGTTCGGCAAGGCCTTGAAGCGTTCCCACTGAGACCGATCGCGCGACTTTCCCCATCGAGCCCCGCCCGGCACCCCCACGCCCGGTGCTTTTAGCTCAACAACTCCGATGCGGGCCCCTGCCACGTCTACAGCTAGATCTGGCCGGATCCCCAACGAACGTTCAGCAGCCTCGCTGTGAACCAGCGCCTCTAAACCGAGCAGGCGCGCAACGTCAAGCAGGAGTGCTTCTACCGCGGAGGTGAGATTGGCCTCCGACTGCCCAACGCCTGCACGCAACTTCGGCGCAACAAGCGAGCCGAACCTCGATACGGCCTCATCGAAGCGCTGCCCGAAATCCTCAACCGGATCGGCGTTAGCCCGCGCTCCACCAAGATCTCGTTCGTCAGTACGCGCCACCAGACCTCCTTGCGGACTACCAGCAGAAACCTGGTTGCTCCTCTCGCCGCAAGACATCTGTCGGATGTGTTGTCCCCACTACACTCCGTTGCATCAGGATGGGCGACACAATCTGAATCTGCAAGATCGGGACCCTGAGACCACGCCAGAGACTCAAGCCAAATCAGTGAATGGCACTCCCTAGAGATCAGTGTCACGGCCGGTGGGCCTGGCTCCCCGACATCGCTGACGCGGTAGTCACAGCAATCGCGAGCGGACTCGCACTGTCGAACGATCTACGGTCTTGACGAATGAATGCCCGTGTAGCCGGGCTCGCGTTGCGCCGGATTGGCGGCTGTCTCGGTTGCAGCCACCGCCGTCGCCGCATGCCTGGCTCTACATCCGCGAGCCGATTAGGACTACGACTGAATGAGGCCGGCTCCTCTATCCGAAGCCGGCCTCTGATCCCGGCTGGCCGGGAAGGGACTGTTGACGGATTGGTCCTAACTTTCGGAGGGTGTCAGGCGGCGCCGGACGGAACGCCTGTCAGCTGCGCCGGTATGCTGGAAGAGCCTGCCAGCGCGACTAGCGCATCGTCCAGCAGCCGGCGGATGGACGCATTCAAGCCGGTGCACTCGCTGTCGATAGCTCCGGCCTTCTTCTGAATACCATCCGCGAGCTTCTTGACCTTGGTGAGCCTGCCCAACTGCCCGAGTGCTTCCTCGATCTTCTCCTCGGCGGTGGCTACTTCGCTGGTTCCAGTCCGCGAGGTGGCGGTGAGCGCGACCGTGCGGATGAGCAGTACGACAGTGCGCAGCAGTTCAGGATCGTCACTGGTCGGATCAAACGCCAGGACGAGGCGCCGTGGCCCGAGCACGCGGATCGACTGGCCGTCGTTCTGGTCCGGCGTACGGACGATGCCGATCGCAGCGACCGCATCGCGGTTCCGCTCGGCCTCGTCGAAGTACTCTCCCCAACCAATGCGCCGCGAGTCAGTCATCTCGAGCACGACGTGAACACAGCCAGCCACTTTGAGGACGCCGTCGCCCTTCTTGCAGCGCGGTAAGTGACCATGCAGTACGCACGGGCAGCCGGACAGCTAGCGGCAGGAGCCTGTTCGTTCGACCTCTGGAGCGCAGGCACGCCGCCTCGGATTTTGCAGCAGCTTCTGCAAGATCTCGCGGTTTCCCATCAGTGAACCGGCAGTCTCCGACTCACATCCAGGCTCAGCTCGAACACGGCGCGCACATCAAGACGGCCCCTCGAGCGGCCCGTCCGGACGTCATATCTGCACGCGCCTCCCCAGCACTCTCAAGCCGCCCTCCACTGCCTGGAGTGCTCTCAACACTATGTGTCAGCGTGTTCCTGCGGCCACAATTCGCTGCTGCAGCAAGATGCAACTTGCCCTGCGGCTGAATTGGCGGATGGTGTCGAGGCGCTTCTTGACGAAGGCTCCAACGAACCCCACGAGGCATCCGCTGGCACGCCAGCCCCGGGGTGGTTGGGCGCGGGCGATAGCCCGCGAGGAACTGAGGGTGGGCGGGTGCGCGCGTAGCGGGAGTGACGAAGGAGCGACTGCGTAGCACGCGGGGATGGTGGCGTCAGAGGTCTAGGGCTAGGTGGAGTTGGCGGGTCCACCAGGTGAGTTGGTCAGCCGAGGTGGAGGTGGTTAGGCCGGCGCTTCGGCGGAAGGCGGGGCCGTAGAGGGATTCGGTGGCCATTGCCTGGTGTAGGGCGGCTACGGCTAGGCGGGTGTCGGTTAGGGATGCGGTCGCGGGGCGGAGTTGGTGTAGGGCGTCGACTACTGGGTCCAGCATTCCGCTGCCGGTGTCTCGCCAGCCGGCGGCGTGGAGGGCGATGGCTAGTTCGCCGTAGCCCTGGTTGTAGACGTCGGCGAAGGCTTGGACTAGGGCGTGGAGGTCGGCGCTGTCCTCGAGCCATGAGGCGATGGCGGTTTGGAGGGCTGTGCGCAGTTGGCGGCCGCCGTGGCGGAGGAGTTCTTGTAGGAGGTTGTCGCGGTTTTGGAAGTGGTGCGTGACGCCGGTGTCGGTCATGCCTACTCGGGCGGCTACGGCGCGGACCTGTACGGCGGGGGCGCCTCCTTCGGCGAGGAGGGCGGCGGCTGCGTTGAGGATGAGGAGGCGTGCCTCCTCGGGGGGCCTGCGGATTCGCGGTGGCGTCACAGCGCCGAATGTACCTTGACGCATCAAGGTAGGAGGCAATAGGTTCCTTACCTTGAGTGGTCAAGGTAAGGAGGAATGATGGCTGAAGTCGTCCTCGACCGAGGAGACGTGCGACTTAGCGGTACGGCGGTTGGTGCAGGCCCAACGGTCTTGTTGCTTCATGCCGGTGGTGAGGAGCGGGGTGTGTGGGCGCCGATCGCGGCGGCGCTTGATCGGCGTGGGCTGCGGACGGTGGCGTTCGATTTGCGCGGCCACGGGGAGAGCGAAGGAGCTGCCAAGACGCTCGAGGAGATCGCGGAGGACGTGACCGCGATGATCCGGCAGGAGAAGGCAGCCATGGTGGTGGGCGCCTCGCTTGGTGGACTGGCGGCAGTACGCGCTCTCTCCGAGAACAAAGTAGAGGGCGTTGCCGGGTTGGTGCTGGTTGATGTTTTGCCGCATCTCGATCCAGAGCACGCTCGCGGCTGGCTCGACGAGCAAGGCCTTCTTGAGGAGAACCCCGAACTCATCGCGGACATCTTCGAGCACCGCGAGGAACTGCAGAACTCCAAGCTCCAGCTACCGATTCTGCTGGTCCGGGCTGGTCCAGCCTCGCCGGTGAGAGACGCCGACGTGGACCGATTCCGCGCCGACCATCCGACGCTGATGGTCGCGCAAGTGAAAGAAGCGAGCCACTTGATCGCCCGCGATACCCCAGCACAACTCGCCCGCATCATCGGTGACTGGACGGAGACCCAAACATGACCCGCCTCATCAAGTACGCCGGCATTGCCGCGCTCGTCATAGGCAGCATCTGGTTCGTGGTCTCCTGCGGTACGACGCTGTCCGGCGACATGTGCGGTTCACAGGGCATGGAGCCCGGCGACGTCTGCGTCGACCAGAGCGGAAACAAAGAGACCTACGACGAGAAGGTCGCGGCCAAGGAACGCGCGCCGGAGCACATGAAGTCCGCCGGCGCGATCTTCGTGGTGGGCCTGGCGATGAGCGTCCTCAGCGAACTTCTCCCGGTCCTCGCCGAGCGAAAGCGCCTACGCCAAAACCCTGAGGCCTAACGCCCTGCGGCCTAAACACCCTGGCGCCTAAACACCCCGGGCTGTCAGATAAGCGGCCGCGAAGGTCTGCCGATCGGCCTCGTCGAGTCGGCCCGCGATGTTGCGCCAGGCGGAGGAGAGCGCCCAACTGTCGAGAGGGATGCGGGCGACCGCGGCACCGGCTTCGGCGAGCAGGCCGCGGGAGGCGGCGATGGTGGCGACGTTGAGGAAGGCTCGTTCGCGGCCGCTGTAGATGTCCTTGCCGATGGTTTCCGCAACCGCCAGCCCTGCAGCGAGATCTGCGATCGCCACCTCGGCGACGGCCGACCGGGATCCGCCGACCAGCCACAACAGTTCCAAACCGGCTTCCGCGTACCCGTGCTCAAGCGCGGCCAACCCTGCCATCCTGAGCGCAGCATCGCGGTACCGCGGCGGCAGCGTCAACGCAGCCTCCACAACGCGATCGGCCATACCCGCACCAGCCAGCGTCGTACACAGATTGATGACGATGTCGCGTCGATGCACGGCAACAGGCTGGCTGTATCGCCGCGCAGCCTGCTCGGTCGCGATGCCGGTAGCCATCGCCAGCGCAGCGGTGAGATGCCCACCAACACCCGAAGCCATCACCAGCGCATGACACGGCTCAGTAATCGCTAGCGCCTCATCGATCCGCCCCTGCGCGGCCGCAGCACAAGCGATGTGCCGCATGAACGCGTACGTCGGACCATTGAGCTGATCACGGATCAGCGGCAGATCCGGCGGCCGGTAAACGCGCGCCGCGTCGATCACGCCCCGCTCAACCTGCCCCGCCACCGCGGCCAGCTCAGCCAGCGCGAACGCAGGCACCACATCCCCATGGTCAGCGACCTCTGCGGCCAAAGCCTCCGCTCGAGCAAGCAGACCCGCGGCCGGAACCCGACCGGCTCGAACGAGGCCGCGGCCGATCACCACCAGCGTGTAGAGCTGGTCCCGCAAAGGAACGTGCTCATCCAGCAACGCCAACGCATCCGACAGGTCGCCTCGGGCCGCGGTTGCGGCAAGCACCGCTGCCGTCTGATGCCGCCGACCCTCTTCACTGTCGATCCCCGCCACCAGAGCAAGCGCCGTACGCGGGTGCCCCTGAATAGCGGCCGCTCGCGCAGCCTTCCGCCGTACGGCGCCCTTGTCCCACTCCCGCGCGAACTCGACGGCGGCCAGGGCGTGCGCCAGTTCCCCATGGGCTCCCGCCGCACGTGCACCCGGTACGACGTCGTACGCCGGAGGGGGATTCTCGAAGTCGTACCGCATACAGATCGCCGGGTCGGTGAGCATCGCGAGCGCAATGTCCCGATCGCCCTGCCCAGCAACCGCTTCAGCCAACTCGAGCGCGCTCACCGTATCCGGCTCGAGGTCGTCCACCAGTTCCATTGCCTCCGGCACCATTCCACGCCGGGCCATCACAACGGCAAACTTTCGCAAGACCTCGGTACGCCGCCCGCTCGCCTCCGCGAGCGCAAGCGCGGAACCAATGTCCTCGACCCGCGCCGCAAGCTCACCGACATACCGGCCGAGGGACCAGTCGGAAAAGAGGTCCGCGAACCGCATCGCCCCCGGCAGCGGCGCTGCTGCACGAGCGGCAGACAGCCGGGCATAGTGCCGGCGCCGCGGACCCGAGATCCGGGCGATGACCTCGAACGCCTGGTCGAAGTCACCACGCCGAGACAGCGCCACGGCCAGCTCCGTCCGCGCGATGTCCGCCTTTTCGATGCCCACGGCATCCATCTCGACCGTTGCCAGCGGCACCGTCAACGCCTCATCGACCAGCCCACCGGCAAGCAGCACCGCAACCCGCGCCGGATCTCCAGCCACCTGCTCAGCAAGAGCTCGCGCGACCTCGGGATCTCCCGAGAGCCGGGCCTCTTCCGCGCTCACCGCGGCGAACGCGCGATCCCGCCGTACTGCAGGAAGGCTCTCAAGGACGGCATGAGCCTGCCGCACGCCGCCACATCGAGCCAGCTCGACCGCACACCGCTCCTGCAGATGGAGCGCCAGGCCCGGCTCCACATTGGCCGCGATCTCCTGGACCACCCCAGCCGCCGATGCAGCTACCGCAGCACGCGTCACGGCAATGGCCGCGAGTCCCCGAGGCACCACACGCTCCACCGATGCAGCCTTCTGGCCAGCACGCAGGAGCAGTTCCAGGCGGCGCTCGGCCGAGTCAGACACTGCGGCCAACGACAGCAGGATCCGCACGGCCACTGCAGGATCCGGGACGCGCTCGACAAACGCATCCGCCGCAGCGGCGTGACCCGCGGCCGCCCACTGCGCAGGAGTCCCGAACATAGCGCCCAGTCTCCCCGGCACCGCACTCGACGCAAGTCAATGGCCGAAACCTGCCACTTCCTGCAACGTCTGTACGGCGCCGGCGCGGGGCGATCTGCACTGCGTGAGCAGTATCCTCAGTGCCGTTCGCAAGACCTCAACAGCTCCGGGGAGAATAGATCGTGACGTCACGAGCGGCATGGTTGCCGTTGGCAATTCTGGCGAGTGCAGCGCTGCTGACAGGCTGCGGCGAGGAAAAGCCGCCGCCGGCCATCGAGTTCGGCGCGGCGAAACCGGCCGGCGACCAGATCGGCCTCAAGCCGCAGTCCGGTACCGCGGTGGCGCTCTCCGAGTGGCCCGACGCCTGCAAGCTGGTGACCGACCCCGAGATCACCGCGATCCTTCCGCAGGCCAAGGACTTCGAGCGGACGCCGGTCAAGGTCACGATCACCAACTTCAATCCGCTGAAGGCAGCAGATCCCAGTACGGTCGGCGACGTGCCGCGCGGCGGATGCGAGTTCGAGTTCGCCCTCCCCGCCGGCAAGGACAAGAGCGCTCGCAACAGCAGCTTCACCGTCACCGTGACGGCGGTCGCCGATCCCGCACTGGTGGCGGCGCGCTACGCGGAGGACAAGAAGAAGGAAGCCGGCGACGACAACGAGTTCAAGGACCTGGCCGCCGCCTGGGGCACCAAGGGCTGCTACTCGTACGGCGGCGCCCTGAACAGAACTGCGGAGTGCTACCAGGGCCCGTACCTGTTCGAGGTCACCGGCTCGAGCTCGGCCGGGGGCCTGGGGCCAAACCCTGGCAAGAAGGCCACCCTCAACGAGACCACCGCCGCTGAGAAGCAGCGCTACGAGAACTGGATCAACAAGGTCCTGACACCGGTCGTCCAGACCGTCGGCGCCCGGATGTCCTGAGGTCTACCCGACGGTGATGGCGTCGAGGCGTTCCTTGATGAACGCCGCTGAGGTGACCGGCTCCAGGCCGGTCACCTTGCCGATCGGTGGCTGCTGCGGAGTGACGACCGCGTCGTGGTTGGCCTCGTAGAAATAGATCAGCGAGACCAGATCCTCTTCGGGTGCGTGCGGCTGTGGCGGCAGCACGCGGTGCCGTCCGGATGGCCAGCGCCGTCCACTCCAGTGTTCCAGCAGGTCACCGATATTGACCGTGAGCACGCCCGGCTCCCAAGGTGCGTCCTCCCAACCACCTGACTCGGAATACACCTGCAGGCCGCCCGCGCCCGGCTCGCGGTCCAGCACGGTCACAGTGCCGAAGTCGGTGTGCGGACCGATGCGGAACTGTCCCGGCTCGGGCTCACCCACCACGCTCACCGGCGGATAGCGGTTGATGTTCATCGTCCACGTGGGGTGATCGGCCAACGTGGCGAACGGGTTGCTCGGCAATCCCAGCGCGTGCGCGAACAGCGCCAGCAGATCATCGGATAGTTGCCGCATCACCGCGGTGTATTCGTCCACAAGCGCTTGCAGGGAAGGAACTTCGGCCGGCCACACGTTCGGTGCGAACCAGAGCCGGTCCACCTCCGCATCCCCGGTCGCCGTCTCCGCGCCCAGGCTGTAGCTCTCCTTGAGATCCGGCGGGGACTGGGTGCCCTCGGCAAGCGCATTGGCTTCCGCGCCCGGACCGAGCCAGCCGTGTCCACCCACCGGCACCGAATAGCGCGCCTTGACGTCGGTCGGCAGCGCGAAGAACTCGCGGCTGGCCGCCCGCACCCGCGCAGCCAGTCCGGTGTCAACGCCATGCCCCGTGACGAGGATGAAGCCGGCCTGCTGCAGTCCCGCGTCGACTTCCGCCGCAACTGCATCGGCCTGGGCACCGCCGGCGTACCAGCGGGAGATGTCGATGGTGGTGATCGCGCTCATTCGGAGACCCCGATATCTTCGTTCCACAGTGCCGGATTCGCGGCAATGAACTCGGTCATCATCGTCACACAGCGCGGATCGTCGAGCAGTGTGACGGTCACGCCGTGCTCGGCCAGCCAGTCCTGACCGCCGTCGAAGGTTCGGTTCTCGCCGATGACCACCGCACCGATACCGAACTGCCGGATCAACCCGCTGCAGTACCAGCACGGCGCCAGCGTCGTCACCATCACCGTGGACCGATAGTCACGTTGACGGCCCGCGTTGCGGAAGGCATCCGTCTCACCGTGTACGGACGGGTCGTCGTTCTGCACGCGACGGTTGTGACCACTCCCCAGCAGCACGCCGTCCGAGCTGAACAGCGCCGCCCCGATCGGAATCCCGCCCTCAGCCAAGCCATTGCGGGCCTCTAAAACGGCTACCTCGAGCATCTCCGAAGGCGTCATACCGCAACGATCTCACTGTTGATCCTGGACCGGCACAACAGCAGGTAGCCGCCGCCGGCGAGCAGGAATCCGACGAAGAAAGTGACGTCACCGAGCCCGGGCACGGCCTTCGTAACGATGCCGGTGAACTTCTCCTGGTTGGAGAACAGCACCACCGATCCGACGAGACCGATCAGGAACGACAGCAGGCCGCCCCAGTTCGCGTAGGACCGGTCGTACAGGAAGTGGGCGATCGACTGCCCTCGCCGCAGATACTGATCGGCGAGCACCACGCCCAGCCAGGGCCCAACCCAGTAGGCGATGATCAGCAGGAAGGCTTCGTAGCTGGTGGCCGCGTCCGGCAGCGCCCACCACGCGACCAGGAAGCCGGCCGCACCGAAGAACACCGTGACCAGCGCACGGGCGATGTGCCCGGGCAGCTTCACGCCGATCGTCACGAAGGCCATCGCGCCGGAATAGATGTTGATCGAGTTGGCGGCGATCGCCCCGATCGCGATGGCCAGCAGCGTGGCCTTGGCGATCGGCGAGGACAGCTCGCCGGTGAAGGCTTGCGTGGGGTTGTCGGAGAGGGCCGGCCCGATGGTCACCGATGCGGCGCCGACCATCTCCAGCACCGTGCACGACAGGAACAGACCTGCTGCAGCGAACAGTCCAGTACGGCGGCCTGACACCGTCGATGGCAGATAGCGCGTGTAGTCCGCGGCGTACGGCGTCCAACCCGCGGCGTACCCGAACGCCGTACCGACCGTCAGCAGAAACCCGCCGAGCGAACCGTTGCCGACCACCGGGTCCAGCGCGGGCGCGCCAAGCTGCGACTTCATCAGGATCGCGACCGAGGCGACGGCGAAGATCACCGCCAGGACCGGAAACGCGTACTTCTCGAAGGCCTGCACCAGGTTGTGGCCGAAGAACGCGAACGCCGTCTGGGTCAGCACGATGATGATCAGACCCAGCAACGGACCGATGCCGAACAGTGCGGCCAGCGCATACGCGCCGCTTACGCTGTTCGTCGCGAACCAGCCCACGCCCGCGGTGATCGACATCAGTACGGCGGGCAGCGCGTTCCCCTTGAACCCGAAAGCCAGCCGGCCCGACACCATCTGCGGAACCCCGTGCCGCGGGCCCCGCGCCGACAGGAAGTAGTGGGCCAGCGCACCCAGCCCCGTGCCGAGCGCCACCCCGGCAACCGCCTGCCAGAAGCTCATCCCGTAAACCGCTACGGCCAGAACGCCGACAAAGATCGTCGCGAACTCGAGATTCGGCGACATCCAGGTCCAGAACAGCTGGCTGGGCTTGCCGTGCCTGTCCTCCTCGGCAATCACCTCGCTGCCGCCGGGCTCGACCGCGAACGTGCGATCCCGGTACGTGCCGTCGGTCGTCGGTTCAGCCGCTGCCATCCGAAGATTGTGGCCCGCCCCGATCACCCGGGCAACGGATTCCTGGCAGACCTTGATGACCTGGAGGTCTATGAATAGATAAGACCGATCGGTATCATCTCACGCATGGCTGTTCCGGTGAAGCGATTGTGAGTAGCGGTGCTGTGCGGATATCTCGCGTTCGGCGCCGCCTTGCAGGCGTTGCCGACCTACGTGCCGACCCGGTACGGCGGAGGCGCCTTGGCGAGCGGGACGGCAGTCGGGATCGCCTTCCTGGCCACGGCTTGCACCCGGCCGTTCGCGGGCTGGCTGGCCGACGGCGGCTGGTCGCGCCCCGTCGTACTGGCAGGCGCCGCACTGACCGCCATCGGCGCCGTCGGGCAGCTGGCCGCACCGAATCTGCCGACCCTGCTCGTCGCGCGGCTGATCATGGGCGCGGGCGAGGCGGCATTGTTCTCGGCGGCCTTGCCGTGGGTGCTGGCCGGGACGCGGGTTGCCCAGCGCGGGCGGCTCGCGGGCTGGTTCGGACTGTCGATGTGGGGCGGCCTGGCGGGCGGGCCGTTGATCGCGGCCCTGACCGGGGACCTGGTGTGGTGGACGATGGCCGGACTGGCCGGTACCTCGATGATCCTCGTGCTGACTACCCGCCCGAGCTCTGGCCACGTCGAGCCACTGGTACCGATCCGCGAGCTGGCACCCTCCGGCATCCCGTTGCCAGGAGCAATCATCGGGCTCGCGGCGTACTGCTACGGCACCATCGCGGCCCTCCTGGTCCTACACCTGCGCGCGGAGGAGCTCCGGGTCGACGGTTATGCACTCACAGTCTTCGCGGGCACGTTTCTGATCGTCCGATTCGCGGGCAGCCCGTTGGTCGATCGATACGGCGGGCGCGTGGTGGCGGCGGCGACCGTCGGGATCGAGATGGTTGCACTGACGGGGATCGCGGCGGCTCGGAGCGCGACCGGAGCGCTGGCGTTCACCGCGTTGGCCGGGCTCGGGTTGGCACTCATCTATCCGGCCTGCATCTCGATGACGCTCGACCGGGTCCGTGGAATGCGTCCGGGAGTGTCGATGGGCGTGATGACGTCGTTCTGGGATCTCGGAGTGATGGCAGCGGGACCTGTCGGTGGACTGATCGCCGAGCAGCTCGGATTCCCGACTGCGTTCGTCGTGGCCGCGGGTGCGGCCGCGGCGTCGTTGCTCCTCTGCCTGGCGTTCCTCAGGCCGCGTCGAGCAGTGTCTCCACGATGACCCGCGCCTCCGCACCCAGGCCGGGATTCCGATCGACCGCACTGATGATGGTCGCGCCTTCCAGTACGACGACCAACTGGCGAGCTGTCAGCTCGGGGTCGCGGGCGCCGGCCTCGGCCAGCAGCCGGCCGAACAGGTCGCGATAGAAGGCGAGATGCTCCCGGGCGAGCCGCTGGGGAGCGCCGTCCCGGCCGCGATCCTCGGTGGCCGCGTTCATCATCGCGCACCCGCGGAACCCGGCTTCGGCGTACCAGGTCGCGACGAGGTCGAAGACCGCCAGGATGCGGTCGCGGCCGGTGTCGGCCCGTTCGACCGCCTGCTCGTGCCAGGCGCGAACGCGCGAGGTGCGGTCCGTCAGCACCGCCTCGACCAGGCCGTCCTTGGAACCGAAGTTCCGGTAGATCGTGAGCTTGGACGCACCGGCCGCCTCGGCGACCTCATTGATGCCGACGGCATGGATCCCGCGCCGGCTGAACACGTCCGACGCCGCCGCCAGAATGCGCGCCCTGGTCGCCTCGGGGTCCAGCCGATCGCCAGCTTTGACCGGCATCGTCACCACCTCCGGCATTCATAGTACCGATCGGGATCATCTACTGGCGCTAGATAAGACCGATCGGTACTATCTTATCCATGACCAACGGATGGACGGCACCAGGATTCGACCGCGTGGCCGCGGAGTTCGAGCGGAACTTCACCGACCGGGGCGAGCTCGGCGCGGGGTTCGCGGCGTACCGGGACGGCGAGCTCGTGGTGGACCTGTGGGGCGGGCTCGCGGATCGCGAAGCCGGGCGGGCGTGGGACCGCGACAGCGTGCAGCTGATCTTCTCCGGTACCAAAGGGCTCGCGGCGGCCTGTGTCCTGCTGCTGGTGCAGCGCGGCCAACTGTCGCTCGACGATCCCCTCAGCCGCTACTGGCCCGAGTTCCGCGCCGGGGAGATCACGGTCGCCGAAGCGCTGTCCCATCAGGCCCGCCTGGCCTGGGTCGACGCCGGGTACGGCGATCTGCTCGACCATGACGTGATGGCGGCGCACCTCGCCGTACAGGCTCCTTCGACGGACCCGCGGGCCGCTTTCATGTACCACGCCATCACGTGGGGCTGGCTGGTCGACGAACTGATCCGCCGGGTCGACGGGCGCAGCGCGGGCCAGTTCTTCGCCGCCGAGTTCGCGGCTCCGCTCGACCTGGAGGTATGGATCGGCCTGCCGGAAGAACTGCACGGGCGCGCGACGACGATGGTCGCCCCGGACGGCGTACTGGTGGACGTTCCCGAGACCGATTCCTTGCTGCGACCCAATCCGCTCTGGGTGCCGGGCGCGGAGAAGATCTGGAACAGCCCCGAGTACCGCGGCGCCGGCCTGGCCGCGGTCGGCGGCTTCGCGACCGCTCGCGGCATGGCGCGGTTCTACTCCGCGCTCCTGAGCGGCAGCGTCCTGACGACCGAGACGGTCGAACTCGGTCAACGGGAGATCCGGCGCGGCATCGAGCCGACCTGGGGATCCGAGATCGCGTACGGCGCCGGCTTCGAACTCCGGGTCGCCGGCGCTCATCTCGGCCCTCCGGCCGACACCTTCGGCCACGGCGGCGCCGGCGGCTCCCGGCACGGCGCCTGGCCGACCCACGGGATCGCCTTCTCCTACCTGATGAACGAGGTCCGCGCCCAGCCCGACGAACGCGCCCTCTCCCTCCTCGCCGCATTGGAAAGCGCCACAACGTCCGAAGATCCGGAGACCACGCCTGCGGGTCTTTCGGACGTTACGGGGTGAGGGGCGGGCCTGACCCCGGCGGGTTGCGATGATCGCGGATGTGACCGACGACGTGCTCGACGAGGACCTGATCCGCCCTGACGGCAGAACGATCGCCTGGACCCGGACCGGAACCGGAACTCCGTTGCTACGACTGCCCGGTACGCCGGGTTCGCGCTGGAGCATCCGGGCCGATCGGAGCCCCTGGACCGAGCGCGGCCTGCAGGTGATCACGACCGAGCGTCCCGGCTTCGGCAGATCGAGCCGTCTGCCCGGCCGGGGGTTTCGCGAGCACTCCGACGACCTCGCCGCGATCCTGGACCACCTCGGGCTGGAGCGAGTCCACGTCACCGGAGGCAGTGGCGGCGGTCCACATGTGCTCGCCTTCGCCGCACATCACCCCGACCGGGTCGTCGCAGCCACCATCACGGTCGGATTCCCGCCGCTGGAAGAGTCCGAGTACGACGAGATGATCCCGCTCAACGCGGCCAGCTTCCGCGCTGCCCGCGACGGTGACGAGGCCGCCATCCGGCGGAACCTGGCCGGGCCTTTCGAGGCCATGCGGTCCGTTCCGTTGTCCGGGCTGGATGCCGCGATGACGACGGCACCGGCGTCCGATCTCGCCATCATGAGCGACCCGCTCTGGCGAGCGGCCCAGACCACGGCGATCGAGAACGCCTTCGCACCAGGCATCGACGGCTGGGTGGACGAGACCCTCGCCCTGGGCGGCGCCTGGACCGACATCGACCTGACCGCGATCACCACCAGCCTGACCTGGTGGCACGGCGCCGCCGACCGGAACTGCCCGTTCCCCGCCGCCCAGCGCCTGATCAACAAGTTGCCCACCGCAACCTTGCGCGAGTTCGGCGACGCCGGCCACTTCGAACCGTACCGCCGCGAGCCGGAGATCCTCGACGAACTCCTGCACCGCACCAGCTAAGACGATGACGGTTGACTCTCAGCCCGGCCCCCTGTTCTCCCTTGGGCTCAAGCATGCGCTAGGCCGTTGATGGCGCGACGTATCGGCCGATCCCGGCAACGAGGTGATCATCTTCGGCGGCACGGGCGACTCCTGGATCGCCGGCGTCGACCCGGACTCGCTCGCCACGATGAACGCCGTACCGGACCTCCCGGCCGGGCAGGCCTACCAGACCCTGTACGCCGACGGGCTCGCGATGATCCGGGACCTGGTCCTCTCCGTCGAGGTGCCGACGATCGGCGTGATCAACGGCCCCGGACCGCGGAAGGAGACCGACACTGATGTGCGACATCACCTTGTGCGCCGACCATGCGACGATCTCGGACGGCAACTTCGCCATCGGCCACGCGCCACCTGGTGACGGCATGCACCTAGTCCTCCAAGAAGCACTCGGCACCAAACGCGCCCGCTACTACCTTCTGACCGGTACGCCGATCGACGCCGTACCCGCTCTAGAACTCGGATCCGGCCTCGCCCACGTCGCCTTCGGTGCCCGCCTCGGACTCGGGATCCACCCAGACAGCACCGGGGATGCCGGGCCGCCCTCCGAAGGACAGGACGTATAGCTCTACCGACCGCGATCATCACGCTCACCGTCGACGGCCCGAGGATCCAGCAGACGTATACGTCCTGTTGCTCGGACGATCCGTCGGGAACGACATGTGGTGGTCGAGCTGCGGACGGCGGCTCACGCCTGCGGACGGGCGGCCGGATCGATTGGTGGGTACTACTACGTGTGCTTACCGACAGCGGGCGATCCGATAGACGGCGAGGGCGGCGACGCACAGGAAGCCGGCGGCTCCGAGGCTTGCGACGTTCAGGCCGTGTACGGCGTCGGAGCGGGCTGCGACTGTCCCGGCCACGGTGCTGAGCAGCGCCGTACCGAGTGAGGCGCCGACCTGTTGCGAGGTCATCACCATGGCACCGGCCACCGCGGTGTCAGGGCCGGCACCGAGAGTTGCCGTGCTGTTCGCGGTGACCAGCACCCATCCGGTACCTAGGCCGATCAGCAGGAACACCGGCAGAACGTGGAGCCAGTAGCTGCTGTCGGCGTTGAGGAATCCGAGCAGGCCCAGGCCAGCGGCAATGGTCAGCAAACCCGGGCAGATGAGCGCGCGCACCGAGGCTTTGGCGAGCAGCGGGCTCACCGCGCGCACACCGAGCATCAGGCCGACCGTGAGCGGCAGAAAGGCGAGGCCGGCGCGTACGGGGGTGAAGTGCTGGATGTTCTGCAGGTAGAAGGTCAAGAAGAACAATGCGGCGAACATGCCGATCGCGAGGCTGAAAACCGCCAGATACGAACCACCCCGCCGGCGGTCGAGCACGACGCGCAGCGGTAGCAGCGGTGACTTGACGCGCGATTGAACGGCGATAAAAGCGACCAGGAGGAGCACACCGCCTGCCAGCGGAAGGAAGGTTGCCGGAGCATCCCAACCGTGTGGTTGCGCCTGGGCGAATCCAAGGGTCACGGCCATCAGCCCCGCAGTCGCCAGGACCGCACCGCCGACATCCACTCGACCACCATCAGGACGCGGGGCCGGCCGTACGGCGTACAGGACGCCGGCTGCTGCCAGGGCGGCGACCGGGAGGTTGACGAACATGCACCACCGCCAGTCCAGGTAGTCGGTGAGCACTCCACCGATCAGGACGCCCAGGCCGGACGAACTGCCCATCGCGGTGCCGTAGATACCGAACGCCTTCCCGCGTTCGGCCGGCAGCGGGAAGGAAGTGGCCAGGGTGCCCAGAACGGCCGGCGTCAGCAGCGCCGCGAAGACGCCTTGAAGGGCGCGACCGCTGAGCAGCATCGCTGGACCTGTCGCGGCACCGCCCAACGCCGAGGCTGCGGCGAAGCCGGTCAAGGCGATCAGAAGGGCGCGGCGCCGCCCGAGCAGATCGCCCAGGCGCCCGCCCAGCAACAGGAAACCGCCGTACCCGAGGGCGAAGAGCGTGATCACCCATTGGCGGGTCGGATCGGCGAGCTCGAGATCACGCTGCACGGACGGAAGGGCGATGTTCACGATCGTGAGGTCGATGCCGACCATCAATTGCGCGGTGGCAACGGCGCCCAGCGCCCACCAGCGACGCGAGTTGCCGGGGGCGGCCAGTGTCGGCAGCGAGCCGCTGGCGGACTTGTCTTGGCTCATCTGAAATCCTTAAGTGGACAGCTGTAGTGCTACGACTGTAGGGCAACGCTTGTTGCAATACAATGTCGCCATGGACGCGAGCACGCCGGCCCGGAGCCGGAACCGCCGGGGCCAGGGCGAACTGCTGCGGCGCGACATCATCGATGCCGCGCTACGGATGCTGAACGAGCTCGGCGACGACGAAGGTCTGTCGATGCGCGCGATCGCCCGGGAAGTCGGGATCGCCGCGACCTCGGCGTACATCCACTTCGCGGACCGGGACGAGCTGGTGTTCGCCGCGCTCGAGCAGTGCACCACCGACCTGATCCGCGACCTCGACCAGGCGGAGGCGAAGGGCGGCGACGACCCGGTCGAGCGGCTACGAGCGCGGCTGGTGTTCCTCGGGACATGGGTGAGCGAGTACGGCGGCCTCTACAAGGTCCTGCACGAGAGCACCTTGAACCGGCGGATGCACCTGGTCTTCAAGCAGCAACTCGCCGACCGGGCGACCGCCGCCGTACAAGCCTGCATGGACGCCGGCCGTGCACCGACCGACGACGCCGCCGCCATCGCCCTCGACCTCCGCGCGGCCATCCACGGCGCCGTCTCCATCCGCCTCAACGAACCCGACGCCGACCTACCACCCCTCCAAGACCAGATCGACCGCTTCCTCCAGAAGCTCGTCGGGGTGCACAGCTGAGCTCCACGGACGCCACCGACGAGATCTGGAACCGCGCGGCACATCGCGTTCCCGGCCCCAGAGCGATGTCGTTGTCGCCGGGCTAACCGGGCAGGGCCGCGAATCGCGTCGAGCACTCCGCACATTTCGGCTTCGCCTCGTGATCCTGCATCGGCACGAAGTAAATGCCACACATCGCCCGCACAGCACGACCTTCGATCGTATTGCCCGCTAGATGTTTGGTGTGCACGTAGTGGCTGGTCCTTCCAGGCTCTGGGTCCTCCAGCTCGTTGGCGTCGACGAGCGCGCTGAGTTTGGCGACACGCGCGGTCCAGGCGCCAGGCTCGGCGATATTGGAGTAGGTGTCCTTGTAACGATCCCAGCCCTGCACCGGCGGACTGAGCGCGACGAGCACCCTCGTAGTGAGCTGCCAGATCAGTTCACTACCCACGAACCCCTGTGCGGCCATGATCTCAAGAGCGATCTCATCGGCTTCATAACCGTCATCACGTACTACGCCGACAGTCAGATCGATCTCAGCAATCTTCTTCTCTGTGCTGACCGGATGATGTACCTCCATCCGGTGACTGGCGCCCGCATGGACCACCCGCAGAGCTTCCAGGACCCGGCGCTGAACCTCGAGCTCCCACTCGGTCAGCAGGCGTGCCGCCGTTTCCCGCTTGAGCAGGCGCTGATCCTCTTCGGTCGGCAGCCACCGAGCGACGTCTCCAGAAGCCGGACCCGAGTCGAGCTCGCAATCGCTCCCACAAAGTTGTCATCGGCCGGGTCCGCACCGAACGAGCCCACGGCCTTGGCGATGATCGGGTGTGGCAGTTCGCTGAGCGGATGAAGCTCGTCGTACCGACCCTCGGCCAGGTGGCGCTGATGGCAAGGGGCAAGCCAGCCACTTGTCAGGTCGTGTTCGAGCGCGCGGAGGGTCGGACGGGCGCGGCGGTTGTGCACGCGCCCAATCCTGGCGAACTGATCGCCGACACGCCCAATCAGAGCAAGTCGGCGATCTCATCGATCGCGCCGGAGGCCGTCTTGCGTTGGTGTGCGAAACGCTCGGCGAGCTCACGGCGGTCGGCATCACGCTGCACTTCGAAGGCGGCAAGATCGCGCATACGGATGCGTCGGTCGCGACCGACGCGATGCGATGCGATCTCTCCACTGTCGAGCAGCTTGTACAGGTGCGTACGGCTCATACCCAGTTGCTCGGCCGCTTTGTTCGGAGTGACTGATTCGGAGCCGCTGCTGACGACCAGAGCGTCATCTTCGCGAGCGAAGTGACTCAGGCTCAAGAGAGCGGCTCGAAGCTCCGGCCCAGCGCTCGACGCCGCGAACTGCTCAAGGGCGTCCAACTGCTCAGCAGGGATCTTCGCGGTCTCGAAGGTCTTCACAGCAGTCCCCCAGCGGTCTTCAGATGAACCATCTGTCATAGATGTCACAGATGACTCTACAGGTAGTTCTGGAGCCATCCAACTGATCACTCGAATCGTGCCGGAATGGTCTTCCGCTGGAAGTTCGAGCAGTTGGTCAGAGGGTGAGGCTTGGGTGGCGGTTCACGTCTTTGTAGAGGAGGTAGCGGAAGGGGCCGGGGCCGCCGGCGTAGCAGGCTTGGGGGCAGAAGGAGCGGAGCCAGAGGAAGTCGCCGGCCTGGACTTCTACCCAGTCCTTGTTGAGCAGGTAGACGGCTTTGCCTTCGAGGATGTAGAGGCCGTGCTCCATGACGTGGGTCTCGGGGAACGGTATGACGCCGCCGGGTTCGAAGCTGACGATGTTGACGTGCATGTCGTGGCGGACGTCGTCGGGGTCGGCGAAGCGTTGGGTTTTCCAGGCGCCGTTGGTGCCGGGCATGGCGATGCCTTCGACGTCGGCCTCGTTGGTGACGAAGGCATCCGGTACGTCGATGCCGTCGATCCGCTCGTAGGCCTTGCGGATCAGGTGGAAGGTACAGGTCGCGTCACTCACGTTGCGGACCGTCCAGTCGAGGACCGGAGGCAGGTAGGCGTAGCCGCCCGGCGTCAACGAATGTTCGACCCCGTCGACCGTCAGCGTGATGTTGCCGTCGACAACGAAGAGGACAGCCTCGGCGGCCGGGTCCGTGTCGGGTGTGTTGCTGCCGCCGCCGGGTGCGACCTCGACGATGTACTGCGAGAAGGTCTCGGCGAAGCCGGAGAGCGGGCGCGCGATCACCCACAGGCGGGTGTCGTCCCAGAACGGGAGCCGACTGGTGACGATGTCGCGCATGGTGCCGCCGGGCAGGACGGCGTACGCCTCGGTGAAGACCGCACGGTCCGTGGTGAGGTCGGTCTGCGCGGGCAGGCCGCCCTTCGGGGCGTAGTAGTTCATCGGTCTCCTCGAGTCAGCAGGCGGCCATGGGGTTCGGAATCGATCGGTACGCCGCGGAGCCAGGTGCCGCGGACGACGCCGGACAGGGTGCGTCCGTCGTACGGCGTGATCGCGTTCTTGTGGTGCAGTCGACGAGCATCGACCACGAAGGTCTCATCGGGCGCGAAGACGCAGAGGTCGGCATCGGCGCCGACCTCGATCCGGCCTTTCTTCAGCAGGCCGGTCTGTACGGCGGGGGCCGTGGCCATCCAACCGACGACCTCGGCCAGGGTGAATCCGCGCCGGCGTGCCTCGGTCCAGACGGCCGGGAGACCGAGTTGGAGCGACGCGATCCCGCCCCACGCCGTACCGAAGTCGCCGGTGTCGAGGTGCTTGAGGTCGATCGTCGACGGCGAGTGATCGGAGACGACGAGATCGATGATCCCCGCGCGCAGCCCCGCCCACAACAGATCCCGGTTCGCCGCCTCGCGGATCGGCGGGCAGCACTTGTACTGCGTGGCGCCGTCCGGAATCTCCTCGGCAGCAAAGGTCAGGTAGTGCGGGCAGGTCTCCGCGGTGATCCGCACGCCGTCGGCCTTCGCGGCCGCGATCAGCGGCAGCACCTCCGCACTGGAGACGTGCAGGATGTGAACCCGGCAACCGGTCCGCCGCGCAAGATCGATGACCTCGGCAACGGCTTGGTTCTCGGCGGCGCGCGGCCGCGAGTTCAGGAAGTCCTGGTATGACGCGCCGCGCGGCGGCGGAGCGTGATCGATGCTGTGGGCATCTTCCGCATGCACGATCAGCAACCCGTCGAACGCCGCGAGCTCGACCATCGCCGCTTCCAGCTGAGCGGTGTCGAGCGGCGGAAACTCATCCACCCCTGAGTGCAGCAAGAAGCATTTGAACCCAAAGACCCCGGCCTGATGCAGCGGCCGAAGCTGAGCCAGATTGCCCGGAATCGCACCACCCCAGAAGCCGACATCGACAAACGCCTGCGGCGCTGCGGTCTCGCGCTTCAACGTCAGTGCCGGTACGTCGCAGGTCGGCGGCAGGCTGTTGAGCGGCATGTCGACAATCGTGGTCACGCCACCAGCGGCCGCGGCCCGGGTCGCGGAGGTGAACCCCTCCCACGCCGTCCGCCCCGGATCGTTCACGTGAACATGCGAGTCGACCAGCCCCGGCAACAGCACCTCGTCGTCCGCGAGCCGAACCTCGTCAGCGGCCACGAGCTCCGCGTCGTACGGGGCGATGGCAACGATCCGGCCGTCGCGGATCCCGATCGCACCCGCCTGCTCCCCCGCGGCCCGCACCACCCGCCGAGCCCGGACCACCAGATCCAATCCAGTCACGCGCTGCCCTCCCGAGTTCCAGCCATCGTAAGGTGCTCGCTCGCGATCCGCTCGGCAAGTTTCTCCAGCAGCGGAATCGGTTCGGCGATACACCGGGCCACGTCCGGCTCAAGATCAGTGAGCGCGTACGCCGCTCGCACGCCGACCGCGGCGAGCCGCTCCGGCGGCAGTTTGTTCACCCCGCACACCGCCACCACCGGTACGCCGGAGGCCGCGGCGGCAACTCCGGCGACCGCCTTCCCGTGCAGAGTCTGCTCGTCGAGCGCGCCTTCGCCGGTGATCACCAGGTCCGCACCCACAATCAGCGAGCGGAAGCGGACCAGTTCCAGGACCAGCTCGATCCCGGGCCGCAGCTCGGCACCCAGCAGCGCGAGCGCCGCGAAGCCGACCCCGCCCGCGGCTCCGGCACCTGGCGTCTCCCGCAGGTCCCGCCCAGTCAGCGCGGCCACTCGGTCCGCCCACTCCGCCAGCCTGGCGTCCAGATCCGCCACCTGCGACGGTGACGCACCCTTCTGCGGCCCGTAGACGGCGGCCGCACCACGGGGTCCGGTCAACGGGTTGTCGACGTCGCAGGCCACCACCAAATGCACACCGTCCAGCCGGGCCCGCAGCACATCGGCGTCGAGGCTGAGGCTGCCGGTGAGAGCGTGGACCAGTCCCCTGCCCCCGTCAGTCGATGCACTGCCGCCGATGCCGACGATCACTCGACTGCAGCCGGCGTCGACAGCCGCACCGATCAGTTCACCGACGCCAAACGAGGACGCCGTCATGGGAGCGAGCACACCCGGCAGCCGGACCAGACCGCAGACATCCGCGAGCTCCACGACCGCAGTGTCGCCAAGACGTGCATACCCCGACCGGACCGGCAGCCCAGTGGGCCCGGACGCGACCACCGGCACCAGGGCGTAGCCGGCAGCGACAGCCGCGGCCAGCGTCCCGTCACCACCATCAGCCACCGGTACGGCGACCACGGTCGCGTCAGGGTGCACTCGTCGTACCCCAACGCGAACCGCCGCCGCCACCTCGGCGCTCGTCAACGAACCCTTGAACTTGTCCGAGGCAACGACCACCCGCACCATCAGTCGAGCAGCGCAAGGGCGGTCGGCGCGTCAGCCGGGTTGATCGCCAGGTCCTCGAACTCGATGATGTTGTCGATCTCGACGCCCATCGACACATTGGTGATGCGTTCCAGGATGACCTCGACGACGATCGGGACCTGGTGCTCGACCATCAGCTTCTTGGCCTGCTCCAACGCAGGAAGAATGCCGTCCGGTTCGACCACCCGCAACGCCTTGCAACCAAGGCCTTCGGCGACCTTCAAGTGGTCGACGCCGTAGCCCTGCAGCTCCGGGCTGTTGATGTTCTCGAACGAGAGCTGCACGCAGTAGTCCATGTCGAAGCCGCGTTGCGCCTGCCGGATCAACCCCAGGTAGGAGTTGTTCACCACGACATGGATGTACGGGATGTTGAACTGCGCCCCGACCGCCAGCTCCTCGATCAGGAACTGGAAGTCGTAGTCACCGGAGAGTGCAACCACCGTGGCAGCTGGATCCGCGACCGCGACACCGAGTGCGGCCGGGACGGTCCAACCGAGCGGCCCGGCCTGGCCGGCGTTGATCCAGTGCCGCGGCCGATACACGTGCAGCATCTGCGCCGCCTGGATCTGCGACAGTCCTATCGTTGATACGTAACGTGTGTCCGGGCCGAACGCACGGTTCATTTCCTCGTACACCCGCTGCGGCTTGATCGGTACCGCGTCGAAGTGGGTTCGCCGCTGCAACGTCGTACGACGCTCCCGGCACTCCGCCGCCCACGCCGTACGGTCAGGCAACCGGTCAGCCCACTCCCGGGCAACCTCGACCAGAACCTCCAAGGCCAGCCGCGCGTCCGACACGACGCCGTAGTCAGGCGCGAACACCCGGCCGATCTGCGTCGGCTCGATATCCACATGGATGAACGTCCGGCCGGCGGTGTAGACATCGATCCCACCCGTGTGCCGATTCGCCCACCTGTTCCCGATTCCCAGGACGACGTCCGCCGCGAGCATGGTCGCGTTGCCATACCGGTGCGACGTCTGCAGCCCGACCATCCCAGCGCTCAACGGATGGTCGTCCCCGATCGCACCCCACCCCATCAACGTCGGTACGACGGGAATCCCAGTCAGCTCGGCGAATTCGACCAGCAGCTCGGCCGCATCCGCATTGATGATCCCGCCACCGGCAACGATCAGCGGGTGTTCACCAGCGGCCAGCATCGTCAGCACCTTCTCGGCCTGAGCACGAGTGGCGGCCGGACGCGCGAGCGGCAAGGGTTCGTACGTCTCGATATCGAACTCGATCTCCGCCAGCTGGACATCGATCGGCAGATCGACCAGCACCGGACCAGGACGCCCGGATCGCATCACCTGGAACGCTTTCTGGAACGTCCCCGGCACCTGCGCGGCCTCCATCACCGTGACCGCCCACTTGGCCACCGGCGCCGCGATCGCCGAGATGTCGACCGCTTGGAAGTCCTCCTTGTGCAGCTTGGCCACCGGCGCCTGCCCGGTGATGCACAGGATCGGGATCGAGTCCGCCGACGCCGAATACAGCCCGGTGATCATGTCCGTTCCGGCCGGTCCCGACGTACCGATGCAGACACCGATATTGCCGGCCTCAGCCCGCGTGTATCCCTCCGCCATGTGCGACGCGGCCTCGACATGCCGGGCCAGCATATGCCGGATCCCGCCATGGGCACGAAGAGCGCTGTAGAACGGATTGATCGCGGCCCCCGGCAACCCGAACGCCTGCGTCGATCCCTCTTTCTCCAGGATCAAGACCGCCGCATCAACCGCACGCATGCGTGCCATCAGCTGACCAGCCTATTCAAAGACTCGAGCCCGGACAGCCGCTCCACGCCACGCAGCAGCGCGGAGTGGTCGAGCCCACCGTCACCATTCACCCGCGCCGACGCGACGAGCTGCGCGACCAACGACCCCAGCGGTACGACGACGCCCGCCTCCCGAGCGGCCGCCGTGACGATGCCCATGTCCTTGTGGTGCAGGTCGATCCGGAACCCAGGCTCGAAAGACCGCGACAGCATGTTCGCCTTCTTCTGCTGAAGGACAGCCGACCCAGCAAGTCCACCACCGAGGACCTCAAGGGCAGCGGCCGTGTCCACGCCGTACGCCTCGAGAAAGACAACAGCCTCCGCGACAGCTTGGATGTTCGCGGCAACAATCAGCTGGTTGGCCGCCTTGACCGTCTGGCCCGAGCCACTCGGTCCGACATGCACAACGGTCTTGCCCACCACATCGAACAACGGCCGAGCCTCGGCGAAGTCGTCCGCCGAGCCACCGACCATGATCGACAGTACGGCGTTCTTCGCGCCCGCCTCGCCGCCGGAGACCGGTGCATCGAGCAACCGGAACCCGAGCGCGCGGGCCTGCGAGGCGAGCTGCTGCGTGATGTCGGGACGGATACTGGAGAAGTCGATGATCAGCGTGCCGGTCTCGGCCTGCTGGAAGACGCCGTACTCACCGTCCAGCACGTCCTGGACATCCGGCGAGTCCGGCACCATCACGCAGATCACGTCGGCGCCCTTGACCGCGTCACCGATCGAGGTCGCGGCGCGACCGCCGGCCGCGATCAACTCGGCGGCCCGCTCCGGGCTGCGATCCAGCCCGGCCACGGTGTGACCGGCCTGCGCAAGGTGTACAGCCATCGGGTTGCCCATGATCCCGAGGCCGATGAAGGCGATATTCGTCATGCGGTTCGTCTCCTATGAGAAAGTCAGCGGCGCTCGAACGGCAGCCAGCCGAAGCATTCGTCGGTACTGGTGGACGGCTTGTACTCGAGCCCGACCCACCCGGAATAGCCGTTGGTCTCCAATAAAGTCAGCTGCTGATCGAGCGGCAGGGATCCAGAACCGGGCTCACCCCGCCCCGGTGCGTCCGCGATCTGCACATGCGCGATCCGCGCGGTGTGCTCGGCGATCACCCGCTCGACGTCATCCCCGTTGATCGCGAGGTGGTAGAGATCAGCAAGCAGACCAACATTCGGTACGTCGACGCGGTCGATCACGGCCAGCGCGTCAGCGGCCGTCTTGAGCGGGTACCGATCAGCCCCGCTGACCGGCTCGACCAGCACAGTCGCGCCGATCCGAGCGGCCGCCCGCGCAGCGAGAGCCAGGTTCTCGACCGCGAGCTCATCCTGCTCAGCGGCCGCAGCGTCATCCACCCGGTTGCCGTAGAGCGCGTTGAACCCGCCAGTGCCGAGCCGCTCACCGATGCCGACCGTGACGTCGACGTTGTCGCGGAACTCACCGGCCCGCTTCGGCCAGGACACCAGCCCGCGATCGCCGCCCGGCATGTCACCGGCGAAGAAGTTCAGCCCGGTCAGCTGCACACCGGCATCGCTGATCGCGCTGACGAACGCGTCCACCTGCCGATCCGGCGGTACCGCCTCGACGAACGGCCACCAGAACTCGACCGCCCCGAAACCGGCCCGCTTGGCCGCCGCCGGTCGCTCCAGCAGGGGCAGCTCGGTGAAGAGCAACGAGCAGTTCACCGTGTGGCGCAAGTGATGGCCCATACTCACTCCAGTTTTCCGTATCGCGGAAGCTAAATTCTGTTCTGCGAAATGACCATAGGTTGGCGAAAGACCGGGCGTCAAGCACTCACCCGGCCTCCCGCGGACACGGGTGCGCGTTGTACGTTCCTCTAAAGGCAGAGCTGCAAGCCTGAACAGGCACAACCTCAGGAGGTACGGCGTGCTGCTGTCGGAGTTACTGGATGCGCCGGAGCTCGGACTGCGGTTGGTGCACGCCGCCGGCCGCGCACTCGAGCGGCCGGTCGGGCGCCTGGTGACGACGGATCTACTCGACCCCGGCCGCTACCTGAACGGCGGCGAGGTGGTGCTGACCGGCCTGGTCTGGCGGCGCCGACCGCTCGACAGCGAGCTCTTCGTGGCCTCGATGGCCGCCCGCGGGGCCACCACGATTCTCGCCGGACGGGCGCAACTGGGCGATGTACCCGCCGACTTGCTCGACGCCTGTCAGCGGCACGAGGTCACCTTGATCGAGGTGCCGATCGAGATCGCCTTCGCCGACATCACCGAGTACGTCGCCGCTGCCGGGTCGGCGGAGACCGGAGCGCGGCTGTCCGCGAGCCTGGTCCGTCAGCGGCAACTGTTGTCGTCGATCGCGGCCGGCCGCAGCCTGGACGAGCTCGCGGCCCGGATCTCCGCCGAGATCGGTCACGACTGCCGCGTCCTCACCCCGACCGGGCGGCACGTCGTACCGGGTCCCGGCGAGCTGCCGATCGAGGTCCTCGACGCGATCACGCATCGGTTCCTGACCGCCGATCGAACTCCGGCGCTCGCGGTCGCGGGCGAGACGTCGTACAGCCTGTTCCCGGTGGGTTCTGGCCTCGGCAACCGGCTGACCGCGTGGGTGCTGGTGATCGACGGCGACCACACCACCTGGTCGCGCGATCATGTCGAAGCGGTGCACGAACTTTGCGCGATCGGCGCCCTGGATCGGGCCAGACGGGACGAAGGCCGGCGCGCGCTCAGGCCTCTCGTGGCGGATGCGCTGGCCCTGGTCGAGTCCGGCGCACCCCACGCGGAAGTCGCCGCGCGGCTCAGGCAGGCGGGTGCGTACTCAGGCCGGCCCCTGGTCGTCGCGGTCGGCGAGCTGCGCGACGACGGCCCGAGCGAGGTCGCGCTCAGCCTGTTCGAGGACGTGGCGCTGACCGTCGGGCCAGCCGTCGTCGCACCTGCGAGAGACGGGCTACTGGTCGGGTTTCTGCCGGCCGCACCAGGCCTGCCGGAGCAGCTGCGGCGTGCGTTCGGCCGCCTCGCGCCCGGCCTGCATCGGGCCCGGCTCGCGGTCGGTGTGAGCGGGGAAACGGCGGTTGACGCGCTCGCCGGCGGGCTCGAGGAGGCCCGCTTCGCGCAGCGCGCCGCCGCGGGCAGCCGGGCGCCGGTCTCGGTCGTCACCTCGGACGAGGTCGCCTCGCACGTGCTCCTGCTCTCGACGCTGCCGGACGACGTCCGCCGTACCTACACCCAGCGCGTCCTCGGCCCGGTCCTCGAGCAGGACCGCCGTACCAACGCCGACCTGCTCACGACCCTGCAGGCCTTCCTCGGCTGCGACGGTTCCTGGACCCGTACGGCGGACCTCCTGCACCTGCATGTCAACACCGTTCGGTACCGGATCGAACGCGTGGAGCAACTGACCGGTCGCGATCTGTCGACGCTCGAGAACCGGGTTGACGTCTTTCTGGCCCTGAAGTCACTCTGATTGGTGGATCCTCCAAAGAGCGGGGTTCCCCGCCAGTCATCTTCGGAGGTTCCTTGGGTGCAATCCGGGCCGCTCCGGGCCGATGCTGGCGTGCAGGTCAAACCTGAGGAGCGATGTCCGATGAAGGCAGCCCGCACCAGCCGCCACCCTGTCGACCAGGTACTGCCTCCCGGCAAACTCGCCGTGTACGGCGCCCAGCACGTGCTCGCGTTCTACGCGGGGGCCGTGATCGTGCCGATCCTGCTGGCCGGCTCGATCGGGCTCAGCACCGAGCAGCTGATCCACCTGATCAACGCCGATCTCTTCACCTGCGGGATCGCCTCGATCATCCAGTCGGTCGGCTTCTGGAAGGTCGGCGTCAAGCTGCCGCTGCTCCAGGGCGTCACCTTCACGGCCGTCTCGCCGATGATCGCGATCGGGCTGGCCGCGGGCGGCGGCACCAACGGCCTGCTGGTCATCTACGGCGCCGTCCTGGTCGCCGGCCTGGCCACCTTCTTCATCGCGCCGTTCTTCAGCCGGTTGATCCGGTTCTTCCCGCCGGTGGTGACCGGCTCGGTGATCACGATCATCGGTCTCGCGTTGCTGCCGGTCGCCGCTGGGGATGCCGTCGGTGGCGCAGGCCCGACCGCCGCGCCGATGAGCGGCAAGAACATGGCCTACGCGCTCGGCACGCTCGCCCTGATCGTGCTCATCCAGCGGGTCTTCAAGGGCTTCATGGCAACCATCGCCGTACTGGCCGGCCTCGTCATCGGGACCCTGGTCGCCTGGGCCTTCGGCGACGCGCACTTCGGCGCGGTCAGCGACGCCGCCTGGGTCGGGGTCACGCAGCCGTTCTACTTCGGCTGGCCCAAGTTCTCGGTGGCGGCCATCATCTCGATGGTCGTGGTCATGCTGATCACCGCGGTCGAGACGACCGGCGACGTCTTCGCCACCGGCGAGATCGTCGAGAAGCGGATCACCCGCGACGACATCGCCAAGGCGCTCCGGGCCGACGGCCTGGCCACCACGATCGGCGGCATCTTCAACTCGTTCCCCTACACCTGCTTCGCCGAGAACGTCGGTCTGGTCCGGCTCACCCGGGTCCGCAGCCGATGGGTGGTCGCGGCGGCCGGCGGGATCATGATCCTGCTCGGCCTGCTGCCGAAGGCCGGCGCGATCGTTGCCGGTATCCCCCATCCGGTGCTCGGCGGCGCCGCGCTGGCGATGTTCGCGACCGTCGCGGTGGTCGGCTTCCAGACACTGGCGAAGGTCGACTTCAACGACCACCGCAACGTGGTGATCGTCGCGACCAGCGTCGGCCTGGCCATGTACGTCACCGCGCAGCCGCAGGTCGCGCAGGCGGTCCCGGACTGGGCCGAGATCATCTTCGGCAGCGGCATCACGCTCGGCAGCCTGACCGCGATCTTCCTGAACGTCCTGTTTCACCATGTAGGCAAGGACTTCGGGCCCGCGGTGGCCGGCCAGCCCGGCGACTCGATCCGGCTGGACCAGGTGAACAAGATGACCCAGTCGGAGTTCGTGGACACGTTTGGCGACCTCTTCCAAGGCCCGCGCTGGGCAGTCGAGCGAGCCTGGGAACTACGCCCGTACGCCGACACGCACGCGCTCCGCCGGTCTTTCCAGGAGGCGCTGTTCTCGGGCTCGCGGGATGAGCAGCGGGAGCTGATCGAGGCCTACCCGCAGCTCGGTTCGCAGTTCGTCGCGGACGGTCTGAGCGGTCCGGCGTCCCTGCGCGACCAGTCCGACAAGGGCCTGACGTTCCTGGCCGGCCCGGACCAGGACGAGCTGTCCTCGATCACGGAAGCGTACCGAGAGCGGTTCGGTTTCCCGCTGGTGATCAGCGTTCGGGACGCGGAGTCGTACGCTCGAATCCTCGAGCAGGGCCGTGAACGGCTCGGCAACTGCGAGAACCAGGAGCACGCCGCCGCGCTGCTCGAGATCGCGAAGATCGCCGGCTACCGGTTCGACGACTACGTCTCCGAGGCCAACCCGATTCACAGTGCCCGATCCCGTTGGAGCAGCAATCGATGACCACTCCTACCTTGACAGTGAACGGCGAGCGGACCGCGATCGGCGCCGTACCGGTCCACACCTCCGTGCTCGACTGGCTGCGCGACCGCGGCCTGACGGGCGCCAAGGAGGGCTGCGCGGAGGGCGAGTGTGGCGCGTGCTCGGTGCTGGTCGCCCGGCCGGGCACCGGCACTCCGACCGAGTGGACGGCGGTGAACGCTTGCCTGCTGCCGATCGCCGGTCTGGACGGTCAGGAGGTGGTCACCTCCGAGGGGCTCGGGACTCCGGCCGCCCTGCACCCGGTGCAGGAGGAGATGGCGGTCCGCGGCGGTTCGCAATGCGGCTTCTGTACGCCGGGTTTCGTGTGCAGCATGGCCGCTGAGTACTACCGTCCATCGCGGGCGGCCTGTGCGGGCGATCATGAGCATGGGGAGAACGGCTTCGACCTGCACTCGTTGAGCGGCAACCTCTGCCGCTGTACCGGGTACCGGCCGATCCGTGATGCTGCTTATGCGCTGGGCGATCCGGCTGCGAACGACGTACTGGCTGCACGTCTCAGTACTCCCCCGCCTGCGGCCGCTGTGACCGGGATGGTGAGTGGGGAGGGCGAGTTCGTCCGCCCGGCGTCGCTCGGGGATGCGTTGGCGTTGTTGGGCGAGCGGGAAGATGCGGTGGTCGTTGCCGGGTCTACCGATCTCGGTGTGCAGGTGAACATCTTCGGCTCGCGTCCACGGCTGACGATCGCGATCGATCGGCTGGAGGAGCTGCGCGAGTTCAGCGTCGGATCCGCCGAGGTTCGGTTGGGTGCGGCGCTGACGCTGACTGAGATCGAGCGGCGGTTGGCTGGGCGCGTGCCGCTGCTGTCCGAGGTGTTCCCGCAGTTCGCGTCGCGGCTGATCCGCAACGGCGCGACGATCGGCGGAAACCTGGGAACCGGTTCTCCCATTGGCGATACGCCGCCTGCACTGCTCGCGCTGGATGCGTCCCTGGTGCTCGCATCCAGTCGTGGTGAGCGGGTTGTTCCGCTGGCCGAGTACTTCACCGGCTACCGCGAGACCGTGAAGGCTGGCGATGAGCTGATCAAGACGATCGTGATTCCGTTGCCGTTGGCACCGATGATCGCGTTCCAGAAGATCGCCAAGCGGCGCTTCGACGACATCTCCAGTGTGGCGATCGGGTACGCCGTTGACGTGCGCGACGGGGTGGTAGCTTCCGCTCGGATCGGCCTTGGCGGCGTGGCCGCGACACCGCTTCGGGCCCGCGATACCGAGGCCGAGTTGATCGGTCAGCCGTGGACCGAGGAGACGGTCCGGCGGGCGGCGGCGGTGATGGCGGCCGAGGGTACGCCGATGGACGATCACCGCGCGAGTTCGTCGTACCGGGCGGCGATGCTCGGGCAGTCGTTGCTGCGCTTCTACTTTGGAGGGCTGACAGCATGAGCTTGTTGTCTGAACGGCCAGCTGCGGCTGTCGTTGGGGTGCCGATGCCGCATGAGAGTGCTGCGCTTCATGTGACTGGGAATGCCTTGTATACGGACGATCTGGTGCAGCGGACGCACGCCGTACTGCACGCTTGGCCGGTGCAGTCGCCGCATGCGCATGCGCGGATCACGGCACTGCGGGTGAAGCCGGCGTACGACGTTCCTGGTGTGGTGCGCGTGTTGACGGCGGACGACGTACCGGGGGTGAACGACGCCGGGATCAAGCATGACGAGCCGTTGTTCCCGGCCGAGGTGATGTTCCACGGGCACGCGATCTGCTGGGTGCTGGCGGAGTCGCTGGAGGCTGCGCGGCTCGGTGCGTTGGCGGTGGAGGTCGAGTACGACCCGCTGCCGTCGTTGGTGAACGTCCGCGAGGCGATCGAGGCAGGCAGTTTCCAGGGCATCGGGCGGCACCTGGAGCGTGGCGATGTCTCGGATGCATTGGCTGGTGCGGCACATGTTTTCAAGGGTGAATTCGAGTTTGCGGGGCAGGAGCATTTCTACCTGGAGACGCATGCGGCGTTGGCTCTGGTGGACGAGTACGGACAGATCTTCGTTCAGTCGAGTACGCAGCACCCGTCGGAGACGCAGGAGATCGTTGCGCATGTGCTCGGGCTGTCCAGTCACTCGGTGACTGTGCAGTGCCTGCGGATGGGCGGCGCTTTCGGCGGTAAGGAGATGCAGCCGCACGGGTTCGCGGCGATTGCGGCGCTGGGCGCGACGCTGACTGGGCGGCCGGTGCGGTTGCGGCTGAACCGCACGCAGGACATGACGATGTCGGGGAAGCGGCACGGGTTCCACAGCGCGTGGACGGTCGGGTTCTCCGCCGACGGCAAGCTGGTGGCGCTGGATGCGACGCTGACCGCGGACGGCGGCTGGAGCCTGGACCTGTCTGAACCTGTACTGGCCCGGGCGATGTGCCACATCGACAACGCCTACCAGATCCCGCACCTGCGGGTGGACGGCCAGATCGCGAAGACCAACAAGACCTCGCAGACAGCCTTCCGCGGCTTCGGCGGGCCGCAGGGGATGCTCGTGATCGAGGACATCCTCGGTCGCTGCGCACCCCTCCTCGGGTACGACGCTCTGGAGCTTCGCCGGCGGAATTTCTACCAGCCCGGCGACTCGACGCCGTACGCGCAACCGGTGCGGCACGCGGACCGGCTGGAGTCCTGCTGGAGTCAGGTGCTGTCGAGTGGCGAGGTGGCCGACCGGCAGGCTGAGCTCGCGGCCTTCAACGCCTCGCACGAGCATGTGAAGCGCGGCCTGGCTATGACGCCGGTCAAGTTTGGGATCTCGTTCAACCTGACGGCGTTCAACCAAGCTGGTGCATTGGTCCATGTGTACAAAGATGGATCAGTATTGATCAATCACGGTGGCACCGAGATGGGTCAAGGTCTGCACACCAAGATGATGCAGGTCGCCGCGACCGCGCTCGGGGTTCCGCTGGCCAGGGTCCGTCTCGCCCCGACTCGCACCGACAAGGTGCCGAATACGTCTGCCACCGCGGCATCGGCCGGCGCCGATCTGAACGGTGCCGCGATAAAGAACGCGTGCGAGCAGATCCGGGAGCGGCTGGCCGTGGTTGCCGGTGGGCGACTCGGCATCAGCCCGTCGGACGTGCGGTTCGCCGACGGCGTCGTACGGGGGCTGGCTGGGGACGGTCTGCCGTGGGAGGAGCTGGTCGCGGCGTCGTACATGCAGCGCGTCCAACTGTGGGCGGCCGGGTTCTACCGGACCGAGGGCCTGCACTGGGATGCGAACGCGATGCGTGGCGAGCCGTTCAAGTACTTCGCGTACGGCGTTGCCGCGTCGGAGGTGGAGGTCGACGGGTTCACAGGGTCGTATCGGCTGCGCCGGGTCGACATCGTGCATGACGTCGGGGACAGCCTGAGTCCGTTGATCGACATCGGGCAGATCGAGGGTGGGTTCGTTCAGGGCGCGGGCTGGTTGACGCTTGAGGACCTGCGCTGGGACGAGAGCACTGGGCCGCGTCGCGGCAGGTTGGCGACACAGGCCGCGAGCACTTACAAGCTGCCGAGCTTCTCCGAGATGCCTGAGGTCTTCAACGTCCACCTGCTGGAGAAGGCGCATGAGGACGGCGTTGTCTACGGCTCCAAGGCTGTCGGGGAGCCGCCGCTGATGCTGGCCTTCTCGGTCCGCGAGGCGTTGCGGCACGCAGCCGCCGCCTTCGGCCCGGCCGGTACGAGCGTGGACCTGCCGTCGCCTGCTACTCCTGAAGCCGTCTATTGGGCGCTGGCGCGGGCTCGTGGAGGTGTCTCGTGGAGTGGGTGAAGGCGATCCAGACCTTGCGGGCCGGGCGCCGGGCCGGGGTGCTCGTCACGGTGACCGCGGTCCGCGGACATGCGCCGCGCGAGGCCGGCGCGAAGATGGTCGTTGCTCTCGACAACGTTTGGGCGACCGTCGGCGGCGGGAATCTGGAGGCGCTCGCCATCGAGCGAGCGCGAGAGATGATCAGCGGCGATCTGCGGACGCCGGAATCGCTCACCGCTGCGCTGTCGGACAAAGCGCCGTACCAGCATGGAGTGCAGTGTTGTGGGGGTGAGGTGACCTTGTTGCTGGAGCCGTTGCCGGTGGTGCCGTCCGTGGCGATCTTCGGGGTCGGGCATGTCGGGCTCGAGCTGGCGCGGATCCTCGCGCGGCACGACATCGAGCTGCATCTGGTCGACTCGCGGTCTTCACAATTGACTGCCGACCGGCTGGCCGTGCTGGACGACGCGATCGCTTCGGTGCACGTGCACAACGTGCCGGTCCTGCCCGAGCTGGTCGTCGGCGAACTGCCGCCGGGTACGCACGCGGTGATCATGACCCACGACCACGCGGAAGACGCGGCGCTGTGTGACGCCGCGATCCGCAACGAGCAGCTGGCCACGATCGGCCTGATCGGCTCCCGGGCCAAGTGGGCCCGCTTCCAGCGCAAGCTCGCCGAGGACGGCAACTCCGCCGCGTCGATCGCGCGCATCACCACCCCGATCGGGGTGGCCGGCATCACCGGCAAGGAGCCGGCCGTCATCGCAGTCAGCGTCGCGGCGTGGCTGCTCGAACTGTTCATCGCCGAGCGTCGCCCTGCGCCGGCTCATCGTGAGGCGAACGCATGACGATCTTCCGTGGCACCTTCATCGACATCCCGGAGAACCCGTTCACCGGTGGTGTCCTGCGCGTCGACACCGACGCCGGGCTGCTCGTCGAGGACGGAGTGATCGTTGCCCGCGGCCCCTTCCTGGACATCCGCCGGGCGCACCCGGCCGAGCCGGTGGTCGATCTGACGGGTGGCGTCGTACTGCCCGGGTTCGTCGACTCGCACGTGCACTTCCCGCAGATCCGCGCGGTCGGCGGTCTCGGACTGCCGCTGCTCGAGTGGCTGGACAAGTACGCGCTGCCCGAGGAAGCCCGGATGGCTGACGCCGCGTACGCGACCGGGGTGGCGCGCGAGTTCGTGCGCGGGCTGGCCGCGGCCGGTACGACGTCTGCACTGGTCTTCGGGGCGCACTACTCCGACGCGATGGACGCCCTGTTCGGCGCCGCCTCCGAGGTCGGGCTCCGGATCACCAGCGGACTCGTGCTGAGCGATCGGTTGCTGCGACCCGATCTGCTGACCACTCCGGTCCGCGCGTACGCCGAATCCCTCGCGCTCGCGAACCGCTGGCACGGGACCGGTCGCAACCGGTACGCCGTGACGCCGCGGTTCTCACTGTCGTGCACCGACGAACTGCTCGCCACCTGCCACGAGCTGATGGAAGCGATCCCCGGCGCCCTCTTCACCTCGCACGTGAACGAGAACAAGGCCGAGATCGCCACGGTGGCTGACCTGTTCGGCGGCAGCGACTACGTGACGACGTACGACCGGCACAGCCTGATCGACCGCCGTACCGTGCTTGCCCACAACGTCCACCCGACCGACGTCGAGCTCAAACTCCTCGGAGTCAGCGGCGCCAGCGTCGCGCACTGCCCAACCAGCAACGCGGCCCTCGGCAGCGGCCTGTTCCCCCTGCACCGCCACCTCCAGTACGGCGTCCGCGTCGCCCTCGGCTCGGACGTCGGAGCCGGCGCCGGCTTCTCGCTCCTCAAGGAAGGCCTGCAGGCCTACTTCTGCCAGCAACTCCTAGCCGACGAAGGCCGCCCCCTGACCGGCACCCACCTCCTCTACCTCTCCACCACCGCCGGAGCCGAAGCCCTCAACCTCCCCCAAGTAGGCCACCTCAGCCCCGGCCAAGCCTTCGACGCCCAACTCATCCGCCCCGCCCAAGGCTCCCCTCTCGCCATCGGCATCAGCCACGCCGAAGGCTACGAAGAGGCAGTAGCCCGCATCTTCACCCTAGGCACCACCACCGACGTACAAGCCGTCTGGATCAACGGCGACCTCCTAACCCCCTGAGCCCCCGCCCCTTGAGCACGGCTCAACCACTTCCCCCGCCGAGAAACGGTCGACCCGTGCTCAAGGCCGACGCCCGTGGATGAGGTCAGACCGCACCGCGCCACCGATGGCGCCAGCAGGCGAGCGAACCTGCACCACCGTCCAACCCCGACCCGCCCCCTCGGCCCCCGCCCCGCCGAGCGTGAACCGCGCAACCCACCGCAAGTTAGCGGGTGCTGCGGTCCGCCCGGACCGCTACGCCATCACAAGCGAGCGCGGCAGACGCGGTTGAGCGCTGGACGAAGGCGCCGCGCGCAGTTGTGATGGGCCGGCGATCCGCCCGGCCACCGCAGCGCCAGGTCGCCGCTGGGCGGACGTGCGCCACTGATCAACCATCCGATCGGACTCGCTGCCCGGGGTGCTGAGCGTGGGAGGGGTGGGGCGGGCGAGGTTGGTCAGTGGGGGCGGTTCGCCCGAGCGCGCCGTTGGCGTCGCGCGAGCCGCCGGACCTCCATCACCGTCCAACCTCCCACCCAGCCCCTCGAACGACCCCGCTGAGCGTGAACCACATCCGCCGACGCAAGTTACTGGGTGATGGCGGTCCGCCAACTCAATCGCGCGGGCGGACGTGCGCCACTGATCAACCTTCCGATCGGGCTCGCCGGCCGGAGTGCTGAGCGTGGAGCGGGCGGCTGGGCGAGGTTGGTCAGTGGGGGCGGTCCGCCGGTCGACTGCAACCAGGCCTGCGTGTTCGCGACCTGGCCGCGCACCCGGACCGCTACGCCATCACAAGCGAGCGCCGCAGACGCAGTTGAGCGGTGGACGGGGGTACCGCGCGCAGTTGTGATGGGCTAGCGGTCCGCCTCCGGCCCCAGACACTCGCACACCGGCTTCGGTCGCGGGTGCACACCGGCTCCGGTCGCGGTGCACGATGGCTTCGGTCGCGGTGCACGGGCGAATCACGCCGACTGTGACAACCCGGTCGCCAGAAAACGATTACCAGCAACACGATCCTCCCACTCGACCGTCCAGTCCCCACACTCGCACGGTGGCTTCGGTCGACGGAGGCACGGTGGCTTCGGTCGACGGAGGCACGGTGGCTTCGGTCGACGGAGGCACGGTGGCTTCGATCGCGGGGGCTCGGTGGCCGGCTGGGTTGGTGTGGGACTAGGTGAGGGAATTTTGGGTGGTTTTGACTTTGGTGGCTAGGGCTTGGGGGTCGAGGGTTTGGAGGGTGTTTTGTTCTACTACTGGGCGGCCGTTGACCAGGAGGAGGGTTAGGGGCGGGGGTGTGGCTAGGACCAGGGCGGCTATGGGGTCGGGGATCCCGGCGTGTTGGAGGGTGTTGAGGTTCCAGAGGGCCAGGTCGGCTAGTTTGCCGGGTTCAAGGGAGCCGATTTCGCTAGCTCTGCCTAGGAGTTGGGCGCCGCCTAGGGTGGCCATTTCCAGGGTGTCTCGGACGGTTAGGGACTGGGGGCCGTTGCGGGCTCGGGCTAGGAGGAGGGCGTGGCGGAGCTCTTCGACCAGGCTGCCGGCTTCGTTGCTGGCGGCACCGTCGACGCCTAGGCCGACTGGTACGCCGGCTGCGCGGAGGTCCGCCGTACGGGCGATGCCGGCGCCGAGGCGGGCGTTGGAGCTGGGGCAGTGGGCGACGCCTGTGCGGGTCGTGCCTAGCTGTTTGATCTCGGCGTCGTCGAAGTGGATGCCGTGTGCGAACCACACGTCGTCCCCCGTCCAGCCGAGGCCGGCGGCGTACTCGAGCGGCGTGCACCCGTGCGTCTCCTGGCACCACGCCGTCTCGTCCGTGGTCTCCGCGAGGTGGGTGTGCAACCGGACGCCCTTGCGACGAGCGAGTACGGCGGACTCCCGCATCAGCTCACCGCTGACGCTGAACGGCGAGCAGGGCGCGACTGCGATCTGCAGCATCGAACCGGGCGACGGATCGTGCCACCGGTCGATCGCGGCCGAGGTCGCGGCCAGGATGTCGTCGAGGTCCTCGACGACCGAATCCGGCGGTAGGCCGCCATCCTTCTGGCCGCGGTCCATCGAGCCCCGCGCCGGATGGAACCGCAATCCCACGGAAGCCGCAGCGGCGATCTCGACCGCGAGGAGATCACCCGCACCACGCGGGAAGACATAGTGATGATCGGCGGCTGTCGTGCAACCGGTCAGCGCGAGTTGCGCCAGCGCGCCCTGCGCGGCGACGTACACGGACTCTTCGGTGATCCTCGACCAGACCGGATAGAGCGTCTGCAACCAGCCGAACAACGTGTCGTCCACGGCAAGACCGCGAGTGACCCATTGATACAGGTGCTGGTGCGTGTTGATGAATCCCGGCGTGACGAGGCAACCCGACCCGTCGATCAACCGCGCGCCGTCGTACGACGGTGCCGATCCAGGGCCGACAGCAACGATCTGATTGCCCTCGACAACCACATGCCCGACGAACTCACGCCGGGCCGGATCGAGGGTCGCCACGTGAGCGCCCTCGATCACCAACGCAGCCATGGTCAGCAGAAGCCCGGTACGGCGTGCCACGCGCTCCCGGCGTCGCTCGCGTCGTCCCGGATCACGGTCGCCTCGATCAGGCCGTACGGGCGGTCCGCGGCGATGAAGACTTCACCGGGGTTCTCGACCTCGAACGGGCTGAGGTCGACCAGGAAGTGGTGCTTGTTCGGCGCGGAGAACTTGATCTCCGCGACCTCCGGGTGCTCGCTCAGCACGGCTTCGCCCATGCCGTACAAGGTCTGCTGCAACGCGAGACTGTGGATCGTCGCGAACTTCTCGAGCAGCAACTGCTTGATCCCGTCGTACGACTTGTCCCAGTCGACTTCAGTGTGGTCGTAGCGCCAGCGCGCCACCAGCGAGGTCGCCAGCAGGCGGTCGTTGGTCTCCGGCAGCGTCGTGTACTTGTCCTTCAGGAACCCATGGAACTCGGACCCGGTCGACTTCAGCACCACGAGATCACTGATGCCGGAGACAACAAACGTCTTCCGATCCGCACCGCGACCCTCGACGTTGACGATCGTGTTCCGTACGCCGCTCCCGGAGCGCACGAACGCATGCTCGTGCTCCTGGCCGTCGACCGTGATCCGCTCCCACGGGTACTCCTCGACCTCGATCCGCGCACCCTCAGCGGCCGGCGAGGCGTCCAGGAAATGCGATCCGAGCGTCAGCGCGTAGTCCTCGATCGCGCCGACCCCCTTCTCTTTGGCGAATGAGAAGGCGGTGTTCTTCTGGGTGTCGGTCGGCAGTACGTCGCTCTGCTCGCCAGAGGTGTGCGCCGCCGCGAAGTTGCCGCGGAGCGCGGTCGAGACGTTCAGGTCGCGGATCTGGTGCCGGGGTGTGTCGCGGTAGATGCGCACCACGCGACTCTCGGCTTTGCCGTACTGGTTGGCTCCCAGGCGGATGGCCATGCGGTCAGCTCCCTCGGTAGGTGGAAAACGCGAACGGGCTGAGCAGCAACGGGACGTGATAGTGCCGCTCATCGGCGACCGTGAAGGTCACAGAGACCTCCGGAAAGAAGCTCTGTTCGTTGTACGCCGCGACGTCGAACCAGAGCCGGTAGGTGCCGCGAGCAAGCGTCGGCGCCAGTTCGGCGATCCGGCCGTCAGCATCCGTCACACCGGACGCCAGCTCGACATCGTCCCGATAAAGCCGCACCGGTACGCCGGTCGCCGGCCGCCCGAGCGCGGTATCAAGCACATGTGTCGAAAGACTGCTCATGCCTCCTCCTCGCTGCGCTCGGCTCCGTCATGAGCAAAGCTCGCTGCACCTTTGGTTCGCTCGCTCCGCTCACTCACGATCACCAACTTGTTCAACCGGAGCAACGCGATCTTCCGCAGCTCCTCGTGGACTACGACGGCCTCAACAGCGTCGTCATGCGTGAGGCGGTCCTGCAGGCTGCTCAGCATCTGTGCGGCGGTCAAACCCGTTGCACAGATCAAAAAGACCCGTCCGAACCGGTCTTCGTATTCACGGTTGCCTTCGGCAAGCGCCGCACGGACCTCCGGATCGTCACCGACGCCGGACTGCTCCTTGCGGGACCAGGCTGCCTCGGTACCCGCACCCTGCGGCCGGTCGCCGATCCGCGGGTGCGCTTGGAGAGCACGATCGACCTCGTTGTCGTCGAGCTCGCGCGCCAGCTGGTCCGCGACCGCGGTCAGGGCGGGGCGATCGCCGTACGGGCGCTTGGCCAGGATTCCTTCGACCCAGCGTGGTACGTCACAACAGCTCACCAGCTCCGACCGCAGCCGGTCGGCGGGCGCTGCATTGAACTCCACCAGATCCATGGCCAGAGCCTGCCATCCCACGCGACCCACCGTCAACAGTTTGTTGAATTTAGCGGGCGCGATTCAGATAGTTGTAGACGGTGAAGCGGGTGACGCCGAGCGCCTCGGCCACGATCTCGGCCGATTTGCGGTACTCGAACGCGCCACGCGCCTCCAGCAACAGCACAGCCTGCTGCTTGTCCGTACGCGACAACTCGCTCAGCGGACCGCCGAGCTCACCGGCAACCTCCGCCAGCAGACCCTGCACGCCGTCGACCGGCTTGGGGGTCAGCCGAACCGCGACCACCGGTTTCCCCTTCCACAGCAGGGGAATGTCGTCCTCGTGAGCCTCATCGGGTGCGACGAGTTCAGCGTTCAGCCGCTCGATCAGTGGGCCGATCGCCTCGACGAGCGGGTGCTGCTCAGGCATCGCGTCGTACCTGCAATGTCACCTGGCTCGCCCCTCCGGCGAAGGCCGCCTGGAGCACCTGCTGCAGCGCGGACAGCACCTCCTGCTGCTCGCCACTGACCTGCGTCCCCAACGGACCGAACTCGCACTCCAGCCCAGCCTCCTCCGCAGCCCGGAGCGCCTCGGTCACGTGCGCGGGTGGCGATCCCTCGACATCGAAGGGCTCGGTGGTGAACTCGGCAACCAATCGCATGGTGCGAGGTTATGGTCGGCGAGCCAGTTTGGCGAGCTCCGCCAGGTCGAAATCGATCTCACCGGAATCGATCGCGCCACAATCAAGGCCGCGCAAGACGAAACCGGCGAGGGCGACCGCGGTCGCCGGCTCGTCGAGGTAGCCGGACTCGCCGCGGCCCAGGTAGGCGCTCAATCTGGTCGCGGCCTGGTCGAAACCCTCGCGATAGAAGAGGTACGTCGCCAGGAAGCGGGTCGGCAGCTGCGCGGGATGCATGTCCCAGCCCTGATAGATGCCGCGGGCAAGTGAACGCCGTACCAGTCGGAAGTGCAGTTGCCAGGCAGCGTGAGCGCCGGCGCCGACCGGGAGCACATTGGTCGAACCGTCCGACACGAAGACGCCGGTACCGGCCGCGGCCAACTGCATCACATCCTTGGCGTGGTCGGCGACCGGATGCTCCATGCTCTGGTACGCCGCTGCGATGCCCAGGGAGGCGCTGTAGTCATACGTCCCGTAATGCAGCCCGGTGACGCGACGCCCGCCGGCCTTGAGCATCCGAGCGATCAACGCGGTCCCATCGGCACCGAGAATCGCCTGCGGCGTCTCGACCTGGATCTCGAACTTCAGCTCCGGTATCCCGTAGGTATCTTCCAGCGTCTCCAGCAGATAGACGAACGCCTCGACCTGCCCGACCGACGTCACCTTCGGCAGCGTGACCACGAACCCCTCGCGCACCCCGCCTTCCCGGACGAACAGATCCAGCGTCCGGATCGCCCGCCGCCGGGTCGGCGCCTCGAGCGACTTCACCCGCAACCCGTAGTACGGCGTCCCGGAGACAACCTGAGCCGCCGCGACAGTTGCTGCATCCTCCTCCGAATCGGGCCGATTCCCGTACCCGTCCTCGAAGTCGATCCGCAGATCCTCGATCGGCTCCCGCTCGAGCTTGGCCGACATCCGGTCGAGAACCGCCCCCGCCAACTCCGCCGGCAACTCCAGTACGTCGGCCAACTCGTGGCCGGCGACCGCCGCCCGCGCCTGTGCACCCCAGTCGGCGACCGTGCGATCGTCGTACCGGTCGGCCGGCACATAGACCGTGTGCACGGGCTGCCGGACCCCGCGATCCCCCGGATAGTCGGCGGCAAGGGCCGCGTCGGCAGCCCCCAACCGCCGGTCCAGCTCAGCACCAAGCTCTTCCAGCCCCATGGACTCGCCTCCTCTGGTTTCCGTATAGCGGAGACTAATATCTACTGTGCGGAAGCAATACCGTGCGATCCTCCAAGATCCACACTAGGCTTCCGCCATCCGGCAGCGTCTGTCAGGAAGGGCGGCAGTAATGGTTGAGACCGGCGGTAAGGCTCGCACCGGCAGCGTGCAGTCGATCGAGCGGGCGTTCGGCCTGCTCGAGACGATGGCCGACGCCGGCGGGATGATGGGGCTGTCCCAGCTGGCCACGGCCTCCGGCTTGCCGCTGCCGACGATCCACCGGCTGGTTCGGACCCTGGTCGATCTCGGCTACGTGCGTCAAGAGCCGTCGAGGCAGTACATCCTCGGCCCCAAGCTGATCCGCCTCGGCGAGAGCTCGTCGCACATGCTCAGCGTGTTCGCCCGGCCGCACCTCGCCCGCCTGGTCGACGAGCTCGGCGAGTCGGCCAACATGGCCATGCTCGACGGCGACCAGATCGTCTACCTCGCCCAGGTCCCGTCGCGGCACTCGATGCGCATGTTCACCGAAGTAGGCAGGCGCGTTCTCCCGCACTGCACCGCGGTCGGCAAGGCGATCCTCGCGGGCTACCCCGAAACGGCCGTCCGCGAACTGCTGGCCCGGACCGGCATGCCGAAGCACACCGAGAACACGATCAGCACCCCCGACGCGTTCGCCACCCAACTCCACGAGGCGGCGCAGTCCGGGTACGCGACTGACGAGGGCGAACAGGAGCTCGGCGTACGCTGCGTGGCTGTTGCTGTCCCCGACGCGCCCAGCCCGCTGGCCATCTCGGTCTCCGGCCCCGCGCCGCGGATGACCGAAGACCTGGTCGCCCGCGCGGTCCCGCTCCTCACCGAAGCCGCCGAAGCCTTGTCGAAGGACCTCCGCTGAGCTTGGGTTGCGCGACCGGCGATGCGGATCGCGGCCTCTTTGCCATTTGAGCAAACTTTCGTGCGTTTCGCGCATGCTCGACTTACCGTCGAACCATGGAGCACAACACTCACAACGCAGGCCAAAACGGGCACGGGCACGGTGGCGAAGCGGAGATTCTCGACCTCGACGCCGAGGTCCTGGCCGAGCACACCGCCTCGATCATCGAGTGGCTGCCGACCGAGACGGCGCCGCAGCAGATCGTCGACCTGGGATGCGGAACCGGCACCGGCACCTTCGCGCTGCTCACCCGCTTTCCCGACGCACACGTCACCGCCGTCGACTCATCCTCCGAACACCTGCACCGCTTCCAGGAGAAGGCTGCCGACCGCGGCCTGACCGACCGGGTGCGCACCATCCAGGCCGATCTCGACGCGACCTGGCCAGACCTCGGCAAGCCTGCCCTCGTCTGGGCCTCGGCCTCACTGCATCACATGGCCGACCCGGAAAGCACGCTACGCAAGGTGTACGACGTTCTCGCGCCGGGCGGACTGTTCGCCGTCGTCGAGCTCGCCGGCTTCCCACGGTTCCTCCCCGACGATGCGCACGACGGCCTGGAGAAACGCCTGCACGCCGCGAGCGACCGCCGTACCGCCGAACACCTGCCGCACCGCGGCGCCGACTGGGGCATCCTGCTGACCGCCGCCGGCTTCACCCTCGACAGCGAGCGCACCATCACCGTCGACATCCCGCCCGGCCGATCCGAATTGGTCGGCCGCTATGCCCTCAGTGGCCTGACTCGCCTCCGCAACTCGGTCGCCGACGTACTCGGCGCCGATGACCTCACCGCGCTGGACCAGCTCCTCGACGCAAACAGCCCGCACAGCATCCTGCTCCGCGACGATCTCGCCGTACGGACCGAACGCACTGTCTGGGCAGCCCGCCGAAACTGACCGACAATGCGGAGGTAAAGCGTCCGGAATCCCTGCCATCCTGAGCGACAGACGACGAAGCGAGGGACAGCAGATGGTGGTCAAAGCACTCGGTCCGGACACGTGGGACGCGTTCGCAGCGATGGTGGAGCGGCACAACGGCGTCTTCGGCGGCTGTTGGTGCACGTATTTCCAGACCATGAACTCCGAGAAGGAGCGGACCTACGAGGCGAACCGGTCCCTCAAGCAACGACTGGTCGAGGAGGGGCGCGCACATGCGGCGCTCGTGTTCGACGGCGACGAGGCGGTCGCGTGGTGCGAGTACGGGAGTCCTGAGGAGCTGCCGAACATCTACCACCGCAAGCAGTACGACGCCGAGCTCGACCTGCTCCCCGACTACCGGATCACCTGCATCTTCGTGGACAAGCGCTACCGCCGTACCGGCCTGTCGAAGGTCGTGCTCCAAGGCGCCCTCGACCTGATGTCCGCGGCCGGCGGCGGCATCGTCGAGGGCTACCCGCACGACCCCGGCGGCAAGAAAAAGTCCGTCCTCTACAACGGCACCCGGACCATGTTCGAGCAGGCAGGCTTCGAGTTCATCCGCGCCAAAGGCATCGGCAACTGCGTCATGCGCCGCGTCGTTCGCTGACGGTGATGATGTGAGGTTCAGCCCGACATACGTGCTGCCGTCGTACGTGCTGCCGTCGTACGTGCCACCGTGGTTGCGGGCCTCCGGCCATGCGATGCGCGGCCAACTCCGAGGCTGCGGCGCCCGGGCCGGCACAATGCAGCCCGCGGCCAACTCGCGGTTCCTGGCCCGGGGTCGTGTGGCGCAGGTCTGATCCGGCGCTGTGGTTGGTGATCCACGAGCGCAGGCTGCCGCTTCGAGCCCGGTGGCGGTGCCTGTGCCGGTTGTCGGTGCCGCGAGCCAGCAGGAGTCCGGGTGGTTATGGTCCGGCTGCTGGGGCGTCGTCGGCGCCCCAGGGATCGACGTAGCCGGGCGATCCTGCGAGGAGCCGTTCGCGGAAAGCTTCACGGGCAGCGACAACCGCGGGGTCGGGCACAGCACTGGCCGCGGGGAGCCGGGTCGGCCGCTCGTATACCGGGTAGCTCCCGGCATCGCCCCAGGAGAAACGAGCCCCGCTGACATCGCCCGCATCGGCCCGAGCCGTGCTGGCGCTGGCCGTGCTGGCACTGGCCTCGTCGGCGTGAGCCCCGCTGTCACCGTCCACGCCCGGGCCTGCCCTGCCGGTACTGGGCCGGCCGCCACTGTCCCCGCCGGCGTTGGCGCCGGCATTGGCGCTGGTGTCGGGGGCAGGGGTGACCCACGCAGCCATGGCAGCAAGGTCAGCACGGGTGGGTGGGGGCGGGTCGGCCCAGCTCGGCCGGGTGACGTGAACGACACCACCATTGATGGTGATGGCCCATTGGTTCTTGTGGACCGCGCGGTGATGGGCAGCACACACCAGGGCGAGGTTGTGCAGGCTGGTGGGTCCGCCGTCGGCCCAGTGGATCACGTGATGGGCATGACACATCCACGGCGGCGCTTTACAGATCACGCAGCCTTTGTCGCGTTTGTTCAACACCCGTCGCATGTACCGGTTCACGAACCGTTGTTCGGTGCCGACATCCAGCGGCTGCGAATCCCCACCCAGCACAATCGGCAAGATCGCGGCATCACACGCCAGCAGACGAACCGCACCCGCCGACAAGTTCCCGCCGAACGCCAACTCACCCATCCCACCCGATCCACCCGTGGCGCCGGTTCCCCCCGGTCCACCGGTCGCTCTCGTGGATCCGGCCGCACCGTTGAAGGCGTCTGGAATGTCGGCGAGAGCGTTCTTGAGGTCCTCGAAGTCGATCGTGACGGTCAGATGCGGAACACCGGGGTAGTCGCGGTTGCCTGCCGCAGCATCCGAGATGACCGCCAACGCGTCAGCTTGGCGCTCTTGCAGGGACCGCGGGTCACGTTCACCGTCGATCGTCTTGTGCGGCTCGGACAGGGTGTGGATCTGGGTCTTGATCTGTTCACCGGTGGCGCCGGGCAGGAACCCGGAGATCTTCACCCCGCCCTCGACGTCCCGCAACCGCAGTGACCGCTTCGCGTGGGCTTCGTCTTCGGCAGGCTCCGGACCGTCGGTGTCCAAGCGGGCAAGGACGTCGCGGCCGAACCTGGCGAGTTCGCGCGCGTTGGTCAGCTGGGCGGCCTGGACCATTTCCCGTTCGGCGACATCGAGGACGTCGACCGGCACCATCGAGGGCGCCTTCTCCAACGTGAACACGATGACCTTCGCTAGATCAGGTGCCAGGGTCGCCGGTTCCGACGGGTCCGCGGGATCAGGCAACGCGTCCGCCACTGCAGAGTACTTGGGCAGGGCGGACGCGAAGGCGAGGTCTTTGCGGACATCGGCGGAGATGAGCCGGTAGCGCTGGGCGAGGAGTTCGGTGGTGTCGCGGGCGCCGAGGTCTTGGGCCGTGCCCATTTCGTCGAGGCGTCCCATGACTTGCAGTTTCAGGGTGTCGACCAGGGCAGCGGTAGCCATCAGGGTGTCGAGAGTCGACAGCAGTTCGCTGCCGCTCTGCGTATACACCGGTGGCATCGCCAAGATCTCCATACCTGAAAGCATAGACATGGCCACCGACAGTTTTCGAGCCGAGAATGCCCTTATTTGTAAGGGATGTGTGGGCTATTGGTGTGGGCTGGTTGCCCCCGAAATTGCCCACACCCTGGCCGCGGCTCGGTCCGGTGTCGGTGCTGGCCTTAGTCGGTGGATTTTCGTCGCCGGGAGGCTGTTGCAGAATCGGCGTGGCTTTGATGACTGCAATCCGGTGGCTGGGCGGGGTTGGTGCGGGTTTGCGGGGAGCTGCTGCCGCTGAGTGACTGTAGAACCCCGCAAAGAGAGCTGTGGCCCCGATTCGCGCCGCACCGGACAGGCCGGACACGTAGCCGGTGGCTGGTCGCCGCGGCGGCCGATTTACTGAAGCGCTAGGCGGGCGTCGCCTGGGGCTGAGGGGGATGGCGAGGCCGGTGACCGCGTGCCCGTCGCTTGAGCTTCTGGGCTATGGCTGGGGTCGGCGGGGTTGTGGTAGTCGGTAAGTTTCGGTCGCTATATAAGAAAAAGTGCCGGCTAACGAACCCGGCTTCCCGATCTGCCCACCAGCAACCCACCGCGGCGGATCACCTACCCGACCTCCTCACCGCCAGCCCAGCCACAGCCCGCCAACCACAAGCGACGGGAACCGCGGTCGCCGACCGCACCATCCCCCTCAGCCGAAGACCACCCCAGCCACACTGCTTCAGTAAATCCGGCCGCAGCGGCGACCAGCCACCGCGTACGCCGCCGGCCGAATCCGAGCGGACGGACGGGACGAGCACCTTCGGGACGGCGGGGTTCCTGGCCAGGCAAAGCCCTCAGCCCACCGCGACCGACCACCTGCCGCGATCTCGCTCCCCGAACCGGTTTGGGGAGCAACAGCCGTCAAAACGCAACAGGCACCGGGGCACCCAAAATCCACCGGATAGCGCAAGGTCTCGCACCTCAGCCATAGCCCGTCGACCCCAGGCGACGGGAACCTCGGTCGCCGGCCTCACCATCCCCCTCAACCATCTACTCTGCTCGCCGTGCGCTTCAGTCGACCGCCTCCGGCGGCCGGTTTGGGGTACAGACCGAAAGGGACTCGACCGGGGACGTTGCGCTGTGGCTGCTCGCCGCGACCGGTCGATCTGAAAGACAGCATGGCGGGTCGCCGCGGTGGCTGGGGTGGTTGGCGAGGTCGGCGGCCAGAAGTGAGCGTTCCTTGGGGCTGACGGGTTTGGTTGCGGTCCAGAAAGGATGGCCGGTGACCGCACTGTCCGTTGTCTGGGGTCGACAGTTGTGGTTGCCGTTCGGGAAGGGGCACCGAGCGGCAACTGAACTGACCGTCACCGCTCACCTGGTGACCATTAGCTTCCGACTAGTCCTTCTCCAGCGCGATCTTCGGGAGCACGCGATCGAGGCCGCGGGGCAGCCACCAGGCCCGGTCACCGAAGAGCCGGAGGACGGCGGGGACGATGACACAACGGATCAACAGCGCGTCGAGCAGTACGGCGGTCGCCAGACCGAGGCCGAACTGCTGCAGCATCCGGTCCGGGCTGAGCAGGAACGCGGCGAACACCACGATCATGATCGCGGCCGCTGCCGTGATCACACTGCCGGTCGCCGCCAGGCCCTCCCGAACCGCAGCTTGGGAGTCCTTGGTACGACGCCATTCCTCGTGGATCCGGGAGACCAGGAACACCTCGTAGTCCATCGACAGCCCGAACACGATGGCGAAGATCATCACCGGTACGAACGCCTCGATCGGACCAGGCTGCACCCCGAACCACCCCTGCTGGAACACGAGCGTGATGACTCCGAGCGAGGCACCGATACTGAGCAGGTTGAGTAGCGCCGCCTTCAGCGGGATCAGGATCGACCGGAACACCGCCGTCAGCAACAGCGCCGACAGCCCGACCACCACCAGCACGAAGATCGGCAGCCGGTTACTGACCGCCGTCGCAAAGTCGTCGGAGGCCGCGGTCGAGCCACCGATCAGGTACGTCGCTCTGGTCTGCGACTCCAGCGCCGGCAAGGTCGTCTCGCGCAGGTGCTGCACCAGGTCACTGGTCGCGGCATCCTGCGGCCCCGAGGTCGGGAACGCGAGGACGGTCGCGATCTTGCCGTCGGGTGTCAGTTGCGGCGGAGTCACCGCGGCGATCCCCGGATCAGCAGCCAGCGTCTGTCCGAGCGCGTCGGCCGCGGCCTGGTTCCCCTCTGAGACGACCACCAACGGGCCGTTGAAGCCCGCCCCGAAGCCGTCGGCCAGCAGGTCGTAGGCCTTCCGGCTGGTCTTGGCGGGGTCATCCGTGCTCGCATCGGCGAACCCCAGCCGCATGTCCAACGCCGGCAGGGACAAGGCCACCAACGCGGCCGCTCCCAGCACCAGCGGCACCCACGGTCCGCGCTGCACGCCGGCAGCCAGCCTCCGCCAGCCGTCACCCGGCGTACGGCGCTGTTTCGCGGCATGCTTACGGACGCTCCGCTCGATCCGCTTCCCGAACAACGTCAGCAGAGCCGGCAGCAGGCTCACCGCGGCCAGCATCGTCACCAGCACGGTGAGCGTCACACCGAGGGCGATGCCTTGCAGCGTGCCGAGCCCCAGCGCAAGCAGGCCGAGCAACGCGATCACCACGGTGCACCCGGCGAACATCACCGAGCGCCCGGCAGTGTCCAGCGCGCGAGTCGAAGCGGTGGCCCGATCGACACCGTCCTTCAGCAGTTCATGCCGATAGCGGGAGAAGATCAGCAACGCATAGTCGATCCCGACACCGAGCCCGACCAGGATCATCACCGGCGCCGTGTAGCTCGGCACCGGGAAGAAGTGCGACGCCAGCACCAGTAGACCGAGTGTGCTGCCGACCGCGAACACGGCGGTCAGCAACGGAATGCTTGCTGCGAGCAACGATCCGAACAGCAGCACCAGGATCACCAGCGCGGCCAGCATCCCGGCTCCCTCGGAGACGCCGCCGTAACTCTCCGACGCGCTCCGGGCCAGATCGCCGCCGGCCTCCACCTGCAGCCCCGGGCCGGCGATGGCTTGCGCCCGCTGGATGATCGTCCGCACGTCCGCCCCCGGCATGTCCGAGGCCGCGACGTCCAGGCTCACGGTCGAGTACGCCGTACGCCCGTCCTGCGAGACAGATCCGGGCGCGGTGAAGGGGTCGGCCACCGAAGCGACGTGCGGGAGGTCGCCGATACCGGCCAGCATCGAGGCGATCCGGGACTTGTCCGCGGCCAGGCCGCCATCGGCGCGCAGCACGAGCTGCACCGAGCCCGTCTCCCCCTTGGGCTGATGCGCGGTGAGGAGATCACCGACCCGTTGGGAATCGGTCCCCGGGAGCGAGCCGCCGTTGTCGTAACTCGCGCCGACCACGGTCGCCGCCGCGGTGATCGCAGTCAGCGCGAGCACCCAGAACGCGAGGGCGAATCCGGCGTTCCGCATCGACCAGCCGGACACCCGGTGCAGCAGTCCGGAGCGGCCGCCCACCTTCTCGGGCGGGCGTCGTACGGGGGTGTCCACGGCCATCTCGGTCTCCTCAGATCCTTATATGTAGATCGACTACATGTCGTCTCTCGACATTAAGGCATGGATGAGTAGACTGTCTACATGAAGGCGGATACTCTGCGTGGGCACCTGGACCCGATGATCCTGGCGGTCGTCAAGGCCAAGCCGCTGCACGGCTACGCGATCATGGAGGCGCTCCTGGAGCGCAGCGGCGGCGAGCTCGACCTGCCGACCGGGACCCTCTACCCCGCGCTGCGCCGGCTGGAGGCGGCCGGTTATCTGGCCGGCGAATGGAGCACGGTCGGCGGGCGGAAGCGCCGGACCTACCAGCTCACCGCCGACGGCCGGCGGATGCTTTCGGCCGGCAAGCAGGAATGGGCCGTCTTCCGGACCGTCGTCGAAGGAGTCCTAGGACACTAGGACGTGCGCGCCAGGCGGAGGCACCGGCCGGCCTGGAGGCTGACAAGAAGCAGCGGCAGAACGACGAGCCCGGCAACGACGCCCACCGCCGATACGTCGAGCGCGCCCGGGCCCAGCGACACCATGGCGACACTGACCGCACCGACAACGGCCGCGCTCACCAGCGCGAACTGCGCGGTCACTCGGCTGACGTGATCCCGCACCAGCGGGAAGCGCTGCCCGACACCGGTCGCGACTACTGCCAGGACCGCGCCGGCAATCGACAACGAGCCCAGGGTCTGCACGACCGACTGCAGAAGATGGTTCAGCGCGCTCGGCGGGTCCGGCTCGTTGTTCCAGCTCCAGAGCCCTTCGAGCCAGACGATCGGCTGCGCGATCAGCACCAGGAACAGCAACATCGCGGTCCGCCGGCTCTGACTGACCGCGAGCTCGGCCCGGTAGCCCGGAACCACCTCGGACAGCTCGCCGAAGTCGGCGACCGCCTCGCGCTCTGCCTGCTCACGGTCCAACCCGTCGGCCTCGAACGCCTCCGTCGCATCGGCCAGGTGGTCCCGCGCCTCGGCGAGCAGGTCCGCCTTGTGACGCCGCGGGCCCGCGAGCGAATGGCGCAACGCGGTCAGGTACTCGTCGACCGGCGTACTGGGCATGGCTACGAGTATGGGTGATAGCGGGCCGGAACACACCCGCTATCTCCCTGAATCTTCCCTGGTCAGAGGAAGGTGGACAGGAGGAGCGTCATCCCCAGGCCCATGACGGAGATGACTGTTTCCATCAGGGACCAGGTTTTGATGGTCTCGCCGACGGTCATGCCGAAGTACTCCTTGACCAGCCAGAAGCCGGCGTCGTTGACGTGCGAGAAGAACAGCGAGCCGGCGCCGATCGCGAGCACGATCAGGGCGACATGGGTTGCATTCTCGCCGGCCGCCAGCGGTGCGACGATGCCTGCGGCGGTCACGGTGGCGACGGTTGCGGAGCCGGTCGCCAGGCGGATCAGGACGGCTACGATCCAGCCGAGCAGGAGTGCCGACAGGTTCGCGGCGATCGCGATCTTGGCGATCGCGGTGCCGGTGCCGCCGTCGACGAGCACCTGCTTGAATCCACCGCCGGCGCCGACGATGAGCATCACGCCCGAGATCGGGAGCAGGCTGTCCCCGATCTTCCGGCCGAGCACCGGCACACTGAAACCGACCGACGTGCCGAACGTGACCATTGCCAGCAGTACGGCGAGCAGCAGCGCCGTCACGGGATCACCGATGAACTGCAGGACCGGGTAGATCGCGTTGTCCTTGCTCATCCAGATGTCCGACGCGGCCTTCAGCAACATCAGTACGACGGGGGCCAGCACCGTCACGATCGTCACCGCGAACGACGGCGTCTTCTTCCGCTCGCTGTCGCCCGACGCGCTGGTCACCTCGAGCGCCGTACCGGCCGCGCCGATCGGAACCCAGCGCGCCGCCAGCCTGCCGAACAAGGGGCCTGCGACAACAACCGTCGGGATCGCGACGAGCAGACCCAGCGCGAGCGTGATCCCGACGTTCCCACCCAGTACGCCGATCGCCGCCAGCGGACCCGGATGCGGCGGCACGAACCCGTGCAGCACGGACAGCCCGGCCAGCGCCGGGATACCCAGCAACATCGCCTTCACGCCAGAGCGCCGTACCGCCAGCACCACCACCGGAATCAGCAACACCAGCCCGATCTCGAAGAACATCGGAATCCCGATGATCCCCGCGACCAGCGCCATCTTCCACGGCAGCCCACCGGCCCGGCCGCGCAGCAAGGTGTCCACCACCTGATCCGCGCCACCCGAGTCGGCCAGCAACTTTCCGACCATCGCCCCGAGCGCGATCAGCACGCCGACGTACCCGAGAACACTCCCGACCCCGGCCTCATAGGACTTGGTCACCGCCCCGGCCCCGATCCCAGAAGCCAGCCCGACGAACAACGCGCCGATGGTCAGCGCCAGGAACGCATGCACCTTCACCGCCACGATCAGGCCAACGATCACCCCGATCCCCACCGCCGCCACCACCAGCACGCGCGTGTCATGGCCGTTCCACGGCGCATGCACATCCCCAGCAGCCGCCACTACCTCAGCCCCGAACACCACATCCGCCTCCAGTCGACCGCGCAGCCATGACACACCGTGGTGTATCCACCACTCGCAGTCTTACACCACTCGAGCCGTCTCAGGCCGCGTAGGCCTTGCTGCTCTTTGGGCACTCCGCTCGTCTTTGGGAACCCACCAACCACTTGGAGCCCAAGAAATTGACTGGTGGGTGCACAAAGATCGAGCTCGCGTACAAAGAGAAGGCGACCCACCTTGGGGTACGAGGGTGATCGCGGTTAGCGTCGGAAAACACGCCGACCGCGCCCTCCGCTTCTTCGGACGTTAGCGGGCCACCGAACTCCAGCACGCGCCCGCTCGCGGTGCGCTAAATGGATTGCCGATGGCGAAAGGCGCTGGGATCGTCGGCCGGGTGGAGACACTGGAGATCGGTACGACGGGCGGCGTGCTGCGCGGGGTCCGGGAGGCGGGTTGTGCGGTCTTCCGGGGCATCCGGTATGCCGAGCCGCCCGTCGGCGCACTTCGGTTCGCCGAACCGCATCCGGTCGACCCGTGGGACGGCGTACGGGATGCGACCACGTTTGGACCGCCACCACCGCAGTCCGGGCTGTTGGGGGCGTCGCAGGAAGACGCTGGTGACGACTGGTTGACGCTCAACCTTTGGACGCCGGAGAGTTCCGGGCTGCCGGTGATGGTGTGGATCCCGGGCGGTGCGTACATGGGTGGCGACGCGAGCCTCCCGGAGTTCGATGGCGCGCGGCTGGCGGCGAGTGGCGTGGTGGTCGTGACGCTCAACTACCGCCTCGGCATCGAGGGCTTCGCGCAGCTTGAGGGGGCTCCGGCCAATCGGGGGTTGCTCGATCAGGTCGCGGCGCTGCATTGGGTGCGCAAGAACATCCGCGCGTTCGGCGGTGATCCGGACCGGGTCACGATCTTCGGGCAGTCGGCGGGCGGTGGGTCGGTTGCCGCGCTCCTTGCCATGCCGCGCGCGGTCGGTCTCTTCCAGCGCGCGATCGTGCAGAGCATGCCGGGGACCTACTTCTCCCCCGAACTGGCCGCCGACGTGGCTGCCGCCTGCGCCGCTGAGCTGGACGTACCGCCGACACTGGCCGGTTTCTCGACGGTCGAACCAGCCTTCCTGCCGCTGGTCGGCGATGCGGTCTCCGACCAAGCGATCCAACACCGAGCGCGCTGGGGGCAGATCGCTCACCGGCCGATCCCGTTCGCTCCGGTGGTCGATGGCGACGTCCTGCCGACGACGCCATGGGAGGCCCTCGCGAACGGCGCCACCATTCCGCTCCTCGTCGGGCACACCCGCGACGAACACCGGTTGTTCAGCCTGATCGACGGCGTACTCGGCGAGGTCACTACCGAGCAGACCGAGACCGCACTGCAGATGCTTGCTCCTGGCCCCTATCGGGAGGCATTCCCCACCGCCTCGGACGAGGAACTGTACGAACTCGTCAACCAGGACTGGCTGTTCCGGATGCCGAGTCTGCACCTCGCCGACGCGCAGCTCGCCGGCGGCGGTCAAGCCCATCTCTACGAACTCACCTGGAACGGCGAGCTCGGCGCCACCCACGGCCTCGACATCCCACTCATCTTCGGCAACCTCACCACCGGCGGCCCAGCCACCCTGATCGGCTCCCCGACCCCCGAAGTCCAGGCCCTCTCCGACCAGATGCAGTCGGCGTGGGTCGCCTTCGCCACCAACGGCAACCCCAACTGGCCGCCGTACGACGGGAGCCGCACTCAGGTCTTCGATACGCCCTCAACAATCGCCGCCTACCCCGAACAGGCTTCACGACAGCTCTGGCAGCACCACACCTTCAGCCCGCTTCCGCTCCTCGCGCCGTAACAGCCTCACCGTCTTCAAGGCTGGCGAGGATCTCGATCAGCTCCGCTCGGCGGATCTCGGTGAGCGGGTCTCCCACCAGGCCGGCGAGGATCTCGAGGCCCTGTCGGCAGGTGCTGCGGGCCTGGTCGGCCTGGCCCAGGGTGTGCTGCGCCTTGGCCAGATGACCCAGCACCTCCGACTTGAGCAATTGCTGGTGGAACTCGTTGCAGAGCGCGAGTGACCGCTGATAGGCGTCGACAGCGTCGTCCTGGTGGCCGAGCTCGGCATGGGCCACTCCGAGGTTGTCCCAGGCATAGGACTCCAGGATCCGGTTCGTGCCACCGGAGAGGTTCAGAGCGTCCTGAGCAGCAGTCATCGCGGCCTCGTACTGGCCGAGGCTGAGGTACGACACCGCGAGATTGTTGAGCTTCCTCGCCTCTGTCGGATCTCCGCCGCTGTGGCGAGTGAGCTGGATGCCGCGCAACAGGAGTTCGACGGCCTCCGCGTGACGGCCGGTCCGTTCGTATTCGCAGGACAGGGATTCGAGCGTGTCCGCGTGACCGCGCTCCGAAGCAGTCTGTTCGAAGAGCACGACCGCCCGCTCCAGGTGGGCAATTGCCGCAGCCGATAGGCCGAGCTCGCAACTGGTGGTGCCGACGTCGCGTTCCGAGATCGCGATCGACACCACGTCTTCGGTACGGCGTGCGCAGCTCAGGCCGAGTTCTTGCACCCGCAGCAGGTCGACGTAGGCGCGGCGGTAGTGGAAGGCCATCGCCATCAGGTGGCTCAGCTCGTGGCCGATCCGGTCGAGGCCGCGCTCGCCTGCCAGCTGTACGGCGGCGAGCGTGGTCTCGCGCATGGTGTCGAACCAGTCCAGCGCCTGGCGATCGTTGGCGAACTCCAGCGGGACGACGCCGTCAGCGGCGGCTTCGATCTCCATCAGCGGCGCCGCGCGGCCGAGTGCGGCCCGTGCGTTGGCGGCCGAGTGGAGGTAGAAGCTCAGCTGCCGCCGGAGCGCGGCGTCGCGCTCGGCTGCGGAGTCGGTGGTTCGACCGAGTTCGATCGCGTACATGCGGACCAGGTCGTGCTGTTCGTAGCGGTCCGGATGCGGTTGCTGGAGCAGGTTCGCCTCGACCAGCTGGTCCAGGAGCTGTCGTGCGGTGGCCGAGGCCACGCCGGCGAGCGCGGCCGCCGCGCCCACGCCGACTCCGGGCCCCGGACTGTCGCCCAGCAGCCGGAACATCCGTGCCGTCGGCGGATCGAGGGCTTGGTAGGACCACGAGAACATCGCCCGTACGTCGGTCGCCGCGTCCTCGCCGTCGAAGGCCGCCAGGCGGTCCCGTCCCTCGACAAGTTCGTTGACCAGGGCAACCAAGGGGAAGGTGGGCCGGCCGGCGGCACGGGCGGCCACGATCGCCAGGGCCAACGGCAACCGCGCACACAGGTCGACGATCGTCTCGACCGCCTGGGGATCGGCCAGCACCCGATCGCGGCCGATGCGGTTGACCAGCAAGGTCCGGGCGTCGTGGGATGCCAGCGGCTCGAGCTTCACCGGATGGGCGCCGAGGCCGCTGAGCCGGCCGCGGCTGGTGACGACGACGAAACAGGTGGTGGATGCCGGGAGCAACGGCCGGACCTGCTCCGCGTCGCGGGCGTTGTCGAGGATGATGAGCACCCGTTTGCCGGCCAGTTGGCTCCGGTAGAGCCTGATCTGCGCGTCGAGGTCCATCGGCACCCGCTCGCCCGGGCCCTGCAGGCCTTCCAGTAGCGCGCGCACAGCGTTCTCGGGTGCCAGCGGTGATCCCGACGGGTCGAAGCCGCGGAGATTCAGGTAGAGCTGGCCGTCGACGAACTGGTCGGCCACCTGATGCGCCCAGTGGACGGCCAACGCCGTCTTGCCTACCCCTGCCATTCCGGAGACGACGGCAGCCGTAGTCCCGGCGGCGCGGTCGGTCAGCTGCTGGTCGAGTTGAGCAAGCTCATCCGTGCGCCCGGTGAAGGCCGCGATGGTGATCGGCAGCTGGGCGGGCCGCCACCTCGGCGGGGCGACGGTTGCTGGACCACCGGCCAGGATCTCCTGGTGCAACCGCTGCAACGGCGTACCGGGCTCGACGCCGAGCTCGTCGGCCAGCCGCCGCCTGACCTGCTGGTACTGAGCTAGCGCGTCAACCTGCCGGCCACTGAGATGCAGTGCCCGGATGAGCTGGCCGGCGAGCCGCTCGTGCAAGGGATGTTCGGCGACCCGCTGCGACAACTCGGCCGCCATCGCCGGGTGCCCGCCTGTTGCCAGCCGGAGATCGTCACGATCCAGCTCCGCGGCCAGGCGTTCTTCGTCCAGCGTCGCGCGGAGCTGGTTCAGCCACTCGTTGTCGAGCGTGGCGAACGCTTCGCCACGCCACTGCGCGAGTGCGTCCTCCAGCAGCGGGAGCCGTTCCGCCGGGTCGGCGATCTCACGAGCCTCCGCGACCCCGCGGCGGAACCGATGCAGATCCACCACCGAGGGATCCGCGGCCAGCGCGTAGCCTGCCGAGCTGCTCTCAATCGTCGGACCGCCGCCGGCCGCGAGGGCCGTGCGCAGGCGGGAGACGTAGCTGTAGAGCGACTCCTTCGCCCGCTTGGGCGGCCGGTCGCCCCAGATCCGCTCGATCAGCCGCTCGACGGGCAGCGATCGTCCCGTCTCCACGAGCAGAACCGCGAGCACAGCCCGCTGGCGCGCCGTACCCAACTCGACGAGGACGCCGCCGACCCGCGCCTCGACCGCACCCAGCACCCCGAACTCCACGACCGCAGCTCTCCCTCCCGGAGACAGGAGTCAACAACGGACACGAGCTCGGCGCAACCGGGGCGCTACCAGCGGTGCAGGTGGGGGCGGAAGTCGGCGAAGGAGTCGTCGAGGAAGTAGGGGACGGTCAGGGGTCTTGGCTCCCAGTACGACGCTGTGGTGGTGCCGAAGAGCATGCTGCCCAGCGTGAACTGACTGACCTGTACGCCCGCTCCACCGGAGACCGAGAGCGCCCTCTGGTACCAGTACTACCTGCACGGCGACCGCGGCGTACTCGGCCTCCAGACCTACCGGCGAGAGTTCGCCGAGCTGCTGTGGCGGCAGTGGTCACCGCGATGGGAGTTCACTGGAGCCGAATTCGGAGCCACGGCTCCGTCGTTCGAGAACCCGGACTTCGTCGACGTGGTCGTGCACTCCTACCGACACCGCTACGGCCTGGTCGACGGCGACCCGGCCTACGCCGCCACCCAGCAACTCATCGCGGCTCAGCCGACAATCGACGTACCCACCATCATCGTCGACCCCCTGTACGACGGCCTCGGCCCCTCGGTCCCGATCGAGGAGCACCGCAAGCACTTCACCAACCTGGTCGACCACCGGCTCGTCCCCACCGGCCACAACCCGCCCCAGGAAGACCCGGCCACCTTCGCGAACGCCGTACTGGCGCTGCGTCAGCCCTCGTAAACGAGAGTCAGCACTCCCTGTGCGGCTTCAGTCGCGTGCCCCGCGAACGCGACACCTTCGCCGGGCAGACTTGTGACCTGATGGCAGGTTCAGTGCGTTGGTAGGGATGTGACGGCGACAAGAGGTGGGCGATGAGCTCGACCGAGGCTGATTTCGAGGCGTTCGCGCGGGCGAACACACATCAGCTGTACCGGACGGCGTGGTTGCTGACGGCGGATTCGTACCACGCGGACGACTTGGTGCAGGAGACCCTCGGGAAGCTGTTCGGGGTGTGGGGGCGAGTCCGGCGGATGGAGAAGCCGGCTGCTTACGCGCAGACCGTGCTGACCCGGACCTTCATCTCGCAACGACGTCGGCGGAGCTGGCACGAGCAGCCGACGGACGCCGTACCGGAGCGGTCTGCCGAAGGGGACGACCCCGAGTTGCGGCTCCTGTTGCTCCAAGCGCTGGACGGACTGCCCGCGCTGGATCGAGCGGTGCTTGTACTGCGGTTCTTCGAAGATCGCAGTGTCGAACAAGTGGCACGTGATCTCGGCAAGAGCGCCGGAGCGATCAAGAACCGGACGGCTCGGGCGCTGGTCCGGGTACGGGCGGTTCTTGGCGACGAGGCGGTCATCGCACTGTGAACAGGCAGGAGAAGGATCCCGTGAAGACAACCGACGACCAGCTACAGCATTTGATGCGGCAGGCCACCGAGACACTTGAGCCCCGCCGACCCGACCTGGTCGAGCGCGGGATGCAGAGAGGCGTCGTACGGCGTCGGCGCCGACGGGTGCTGAGTGTCGTGGCGGGCGCGGCAGCGGTCGCGATGACAGTGACAGGGGTGGCGCTCGTCCAGGCGCAGCTGGGGCCCCAGGCAGATCAGCTGCCAGTGGCCGGACCCAGCACGCCGAAACCGAAACCGAAACCCAAACCGGATCCGGAGGCTGAGGCTTGGGCGACACCCGCTCCGCCGCCGCCGGCCAGCCCCGCCGAGACGCTCACGACGCTGAAGGGCCTGGTCCCCGGGCTCCCGACCTCCGGCGGAAAGACCTGGGGTGACGACTTCATCGGCGCCGGCCTGTTCGTCGTCGACGACCTCGGGAAGGCGTGGCTCGAGATGGGCATCGAGACGGTCAAGTACGACCCCAACTGCGCCGACGTGCCGTCGACCCAGAACTGCAAGGTCCAGCCGGACGGCACCTTCCTCCGGACGTACTCGAGCTCTGACCGCGGCATCCACTACAACGCCGTGGTCCTCGAGTACCCGGACCGGCGCGCGATCAGCCTGACCAGCACGAACGGCCTCGGCCTGGAAGGGCCGGCGACGCGCGCTGAGCCGCCGTTGTCCATCGCCCAGCTCGTCGAGATGGCCTACAGCAACAGCTGGAGCTTCCCGGCCGCCAACTACGGAAAGAACCTGAACCGATGATTCTTCGCAAGACCCTCCTGACCGCGGCCCTGTCCGGTGTCCTGATCGCATCGGCGCTGACCGCCCAGGCCGCGCCGGTCTGGACCGAGACCCCCACGAAGTCGAAGCCGTCGACGCTGGACGACATCGACGCGAAGGGCAGTGAGACGTGGGCGGTCGGCACCGATCTGCTCGCCTCGTTCGACGACACCCGGCCACTCGCGTTCCGCTGGAACGGGACGCGCTGGATCGAGACCCCGCAGCCGATGCGCACGAACTCGACGCTCAACAGTGTGGCCGTGGCCGGACCCAAGGAGGTCTGGGCGGTCGGCGAGGACCGCGCCGTACCGGAGAAGACCAAGCCGCTGGCGATGCGCTGGAACGGTACGGCGTGGAAGGTCGTACCGGGGCCGTCCGTGCCGACGGGATCGTTCAGCGCCGTGACGATCGCCCCGGACGGAACGCCGTGGATCTCCGGCTGGGCCGATATCGGTGGGAGCGAGCATGCCGTCGTCTACCGGTACGCCAAGGGCGCATGGCAGCCGCTGACCGCTGGGTTGGAAGATTCCGTCAACGGCAACACCTTGACGGTTCTCTCCGCCACCAACGCCTGGCTGGGACTGAACGGCGGGATGGCGCATTTCGACGGCAAGACGTGGACGCTGGACGCCGACGTACCGACTGATGGTTCGCAGATCCCCACCGGTCTCGTGGCTTCCGGGCCGAAGGACATCTGGGCCTCCGGTGTCGCGCACACGTCCAAGGGTGAGCGGCCGCTGATCCTGCACTACGACGGCACGGCCTGGAAGCAGATCCCGACTCCGGAGCTGTCTTCGCAGCTGTACGACATCACCGTCTTCAACAACCAGCCGATCGCGGTCGGCGAGAAGTTCACGACCGCTGACCACATCATCACCGCGCACCCGTTCGTCCTCGCGCTTCAGGACGGCCAGTTCGTCGAGACCACCGGACCGAACGTCAAGGACGGCACCCTCACCGGCGCCGAGGCGGCCGGCAGCCGCCTCTGGACCGTAGGTTTCCGGGGTGGGCCCACCGTCGATCCCACCGCGTTGGCCGCCCGGTCCGGACGGTGAGGTTCGCCACAGGTCAGTGACCGTGACGTTGGCGGGGTTCGGGGTGTCCTTTCTCTGACAACCGCGCTTCGAAAGGGACGACGATGAGCTTCGTGGACAAGGCCAAGAACGCCGCCGAGGACCTGGCCGGTAAGGCCAAGGAGGCGGTCGGCAAGGTGACCGGCGACGAGAACCTCGAGGCCGAGGGCAAGGTCGACCAGTCGACGGCCGATCTGAAGGACGCCGGCGAGAAGGTCAAGGACGCCTTCAAACACTGACAGTGCAGTAAGCACTGACCGTGCAGTAAGCACTGAGCACAGCAGGACCGATTGACCAAGAGGGTGCGCCGTCACGGCGCACCCTCTTTCGTCACTTCAATCTTGTCGTGTTAATATTAACCAGGTAATGTTCAGTTCTGGAAACGTTCCCCGGATCGCGCTCAACCTTGTTGGTCGGCTGAGGCGTCTGGATACGCGATCTACGTAGTTTTCGCCGACGCGGCCGGCACGTTGCCGACGGCATCGTCGACTCCCTACACCTTCCGCACCAACTGACGCCCCCGAGGTTGCTATGAACACGAAGACGCACCGGACGGCAGTCATGGAGCACTGCCTGGCCGAGCAGGACAGCCTGCGCCGCTATGTCTCCAGCCTGATCGGGCAGGACAGTCATACGGTCGACGACGTCGTCCAGGAGACGCTGCTGCGAGCTTGGCAGTCGGCCGATCGGATCGACTACTGGCGACGGCCGGTGCGGATGTGGATGTTCCGAGTGGCACGCAACCTCGTGGTCGACAACCACCGCAAGCAAAGCCGCGTCGCACCGGCCGGTCTGACAGTCGTCGACTGGGACCGCCCGTCGACCGAGCCCGACCCGGCCGACGAGGTCGCCGACCGGGGACTCGTGGTCAAACTCTTGCGCGGTCTGTCACCCGCACACCAGCAGGTGCTGGCGATGCTGCATCTTCAGGGCCTCGTCGGCTGGGAGGTCGCCGCGGTCCTCGGCGTACCGGTCGGCACGGTCAAATCCCGCTCCCACCACGCCATCCGCCAACTCCGCGACATCGCCTGCTGAACCACCCCTAACGTCCGAAAGAGTCGCCGGCCACGTACTCCGTTCCTTCGGACGTTAGCGCGGGATCAGGCGTCTACGGTGAAGACGACGTCGTGGAGACCGGAGGAGCCGTTCGGGCGGGGTGCGGCCAGGTCGCTGGTTTGGAGTTGGCCTTCGCCGTCGGTGGCGCGGACGGTGAGCCGGTGCATGCCGGGGGTGGCGTTCCACTGGAAGGTCCATTGCCGCCAGGTGTCGATGTTGGCCTCGGCGGCGAGCTTCGCAGGCTGCCATTCGCCCTCGTCGACCCGCACCTCGACCTTCTTCACCCCGCGACGCTGCGCCCACGCGACGCCGGCGGCAACCGCGGGGCCGGCCTTCAGAGTCGCGAAGCCCTTGGGAACCTCTACTCGTGAGGCAGTCTTGATCGGAGCCTCGGCAGCCCAGCCGCGGTCGGTCCAGTAGGCACTGAAGTCCTGGAACCGGGTGACCTCGAAGTCGACCAACCACTTGGTCGCCGAGACGTAGCCGTACAGGCCCGGGACGACCATGCGGACCGGGAAGCCGTGCTCGAACGGCAGCGGCTCACCGTTCATCGCGACGGCGAGGATGGCGTCGCGACCATCGGTCAGCGCGGCCAACGGCGTACCGATGGTGAGGCCGTCGACGCTCGTCGACTTCACCGCGTCAGCTCCGCCCCGGACGCCCGCCTCGGCCAGCAGGTCGGCGATCGGAACGCCGATCCAGCGGGCGTTCCCGACGTACGGGCCGCCGACCTCGTTCGAGACGCAGGTCAGGGTGATGTCTCGCTCGATCAGGCGGCGATCGACGAGGTCCGCGAGCGACAGCCGCAGCTCCTTGTCGACCATGCCGTGGATCCGCAGCTCCCACTTGTCGGGGTCGATCCGCGGCACCTCCAGCAGGGTGTCGACCCGGTAGAACTTCGGGTTCGGGGTGACGAAGTTACTGATCCCCGGTACGTCGACCTGCACTCCAGCCGGCACAGCCGGGGCTCGGTCCGCGGGAACCGGCACCCGGAACTTGTCCCGCAGTGCCGCCCCGGCGCGGACCGGCAGCACCTTCGTCGCGGACCAACCGGCCGCACCGGCAACCGCCAGCGCGGAGACCGTCACCAGGAACCGCCGCCGATCGAATCCCTCCGGCTGCTCCTTCTCACGAGGCGTGGGCGACTCCAAAAGCTTCTTGGACTCGAACGCTCGCGTCACCAGGTACATCGCCAGGACGGCGATGAGCAGGGTGCCGACGGCCGGCAGCAGCCGATCCGCGAATCCGGAGGCGGCTGACCGGTAGAAGACCGAGAACGCGAAACCGACCAGGCCCAGCCCTGCCGCAATCCCGACGGCGATCCGCTGCCGCCCGCGACCGCCCTGACCGGCCTTCCACCCCGCGATCCCGCCGATCACGAGCAGCACCACGCAGATCGAGATCCGCAGGATCGTCTTGTCGCTGGTCCCCAGCTCGCGAACCGCCCAGTCCTTCACCGGACCAGGCGTGATGTTGATGACCCGGGCCCCGACCGCGTCCACCGGCCACGGCCCGCCGGTGATCGCCGCGACCAGATAGCCGATCGCCAGTGCGGCACCCGCCGCGACAGCTCCGCCGAGCAAGCCGGCCAGTCGTACCGATCTCGTCGTCATGCCCTGCGTTCGGAGCCGACGGTGATCCGGATGGTTCGAAACTCACACCCATCCGCTGCCCGGACCGCGCCGAATTAGTAGCCGGGAGCAACAATTGCTCCGTCGCCGGCTTCATCGTTCGAGTCCTGACCCGCCATCCGGACCCGAGGGCGATTCATTTCCTCGAAGGAGAAGCGCATGTACCACTCCAGCCTGAACATCGTGATCGGCCTGTACGTCGAGATCAGCTCGCGCTGCAGCGGCCACGGCCACTGGGGCCACGGCCTGCTCGGCCTGTTCAACTGATTCAGTCCTCCACGGCGCCTTCCCCGGATCCATTCGGGGAGGGCGCCGTACTGCGGTACGCAGCCACCGCGAGCTCGACGAAGTCGGGGAGCAGCGGGTTGGTGCCGGACCAGGCCGCGACAACCGGGCTCGGTGGCAGGTCGGTCACCGGTACGACGACCAGCTCGTCGGACAGCTGGTGGCCGAGTGGGGCGAGTCCGATGGTGCCGTTCCAGAGGACGGCCTGCAGGCACTCCTGGACGGCTCGAACCACCGGCCCCTCGCGGGGTTCGCCGCCGTTCCAGAAGGACTGCCAGAGCGCGTCGGTTCCAGACGGGAACTGGAACCAGGGGCGATCGGCCAGCTCGGCCAGCGTCAGGTGGTCCCGCTTCGCCAGGGGGTCGTCGGCACGCAGTACGGCGCCCAGGGGGTCGGTGCGGAGTTCGTGGAGGTGCAGGCCGGTCCGGTCGAACGGCGCGCGGGTGATGGCGATGTCGACCAGCCCGGCGCGGAGGCCGCAGGTCGGGTCGGTGAGATCAGCTTCGCGGATCTGGATCGTGACGTTCGGGTGCCGGCTGCGGTAACTGTCAGCGAGCCGGGCGATGCCCGGATCGGTGCTGTCGGCAAGGATTCCGACGGTGAGGGTGGCTGCCGCGGCGACGCGGGTCCGGAGCTGATCGGACTGCTCCAGAAGGTTGCGGGCCTCGACCAGCAGGATCGCGCCGGCCGCGGTCAGCGAGACCCCCGCGGCCGAGCGGTGCAGGAGCGTCGTACCGAGGTCGGCCTCCAGTTGGCGGATCGCCCGGCTGAGCGGCGGCTGGCTCATGTGCAGGCGGCGCGCGGCCCGGCCGAAGTGCAGCTCCTCGGCGACCGCCACGAAGTAGCGCAGCGTTCGCAGGTCCATGACCAGGGATGATACCCACCGGGTATCGGGACTGCGGAAGAAAGTCTTGGACCGGCCCGAGCGGACCGAGCAACGATGGCGGCATGGCTGACTACCCCTTCCCCGATCCGATCATCGACACCTCCGCCGCTCACGAGGTCGCGCGGGACCTGGTCGTGATCCCGAACCAGAATGTCGACCTGGTCCCGAATATCGGCGTCATCGGCGGCTCCCAGGCGGTCCTGGTCGTCGATACCGGGCTCGGTCCGCGCAACGCCGAGAAGGTGCTCAGGTTCGCCACCGAGTACGCCGCCGGCCGGCGGCTGTACCTGACCACGACCCACTTCCACCCGGAACACGCTTTCGGCGCTCAGACCTTCGCCGGCGAGGCGACGTACCTGGTGAATTCCGCCCAGGCGACCGACCTGTCTTCCCAGTGGGACAGCACCATGGCGATGTTCACGCAGCTCGCTCCGGCGGTGGCTCGCGAGCTGGATGGCGCCGAGCGGCCGACGCCCGAGGTGGTCTACTCCGACGCCCACGAGCTCGACCTCGGCGGCCGGGTGGTTCAGCTGCGACCGACCGGGCGGGCGCACAGCAACGGCGACCAGCTCATCGTCGTACCGGACTCGTCGGCCGTGTTCACCGGCGACCTTGTCGAGACCGGCCAGTTCGCCATCTTCCCGTGGTTCCCGCCGCACGAGACGGACGTTTCCGGCATTCACTGGATCAAGGTCATGGAGGATCTGGCGGCATCGAGCCCGGCGATCGTCGTACCGGGTCATGGAGGTGGTGGCGATACCGAGCTGCTCGTCGACGTCCGCGACTATCTGACCGAGCTTCGCGACGAGACCTGGGTACGGCGGGACTCGGCGATGCCGGTGGAGACGATCGCCGAGGAGGTTCGGGCGCTGATGATCGAGCGGCACCCGGACTGGCGGCTCCCCGAGTGGATCGAGCGCGGCGTCGGCTGCCTGTGCTCGGAGTACTAGCCTTCGAGGCTGATCTCGGAGCAGGCGGTGAACTCGAACCTCGGTTCTCCCTCGGTGTGATTGTTGCGGATGGCAAGGTTCCGGACGCTCTTCGCCGCCACCAGGATGTTTCCGCCCTCGAAGGTGTTGTCCTCGATCCGGATGTTCTCGTGGACGGGCGCGGACTCGTCGACGACCGAGTTCTCCGGGTGGATCAGGATCACCGGATGATCCCGGGACGGCCGCCGGAACGTGTTGCGGCGGATGGTGAGGTCGCGGACGGGGCCCGATTCGTACCAGCCGGAGGCGTCGTCCGAGACGAGGATCGAGGCCATGTCCAGGCCGTCGAAGACGTTGTCCTCGATCACCGACGGACGACGGGTGGTCAGCAGGATCCCGCGGGTGGGGATGTTCCGGAAGGTATTCCCGGCGATGTGCACCGACGGCGTGTAGGTGGTGTTCTCGACGGCGAACGCGCCGGGGTCTGCGGCAACCTCGGCGGGGACATCCCGATCGAGTACGACGCTCATCGTCGTCAGCTGATGTGAGTCGCGGCCGGTCGGCCCGGTCACTGCGGTCACGATCGCTTGGCCGACCGCTGTCAGGGTCGACCGGTTCGCGATCTCGAGCTCGTCGCCGACGTGGAACTGCGGGAAGCCGGCCGTCTCGTTGTGGGCATAGCGGAGGTGCAGGGTCCGGCCGTCGACCTCGGTGACCGGGAGATAGGTGCCGTGGATGTTGATCGCGTCGTCGTGCGCACCGTCGAAGGTGTTCCCGACGATCGTGATCGTTCCCTTGATGCCCGACATCTGCACGAAGTCCGCGAACGCCGCCGCGATCCGCCCGGAGGCCCGGTCGGCGACGAATTCATTGCCCTGCACGACGATGTCTTCGCTGAACTGGCCGAGGATGCCGAACCCGTGCAGGTAGCGCGCCTTCAGGTCGGTCACCGCGACGCTCTTCGACTGCCAGATGAATCCGGCCGCCGTGTCCCGCGTGACCTCGCGCAGCGAATAGACCATTCCTCGCCCGTCGGGCGTTGCTTCGTCGCCGTAGTCGATCCTTAGCCGCCGTTCGCCGAGATCGGTCACCGACACGACCCCCTCGAACAACCAGGCCGGCCGTCGGCTCGCCAGGCCCGCCACGGGATCGAAGACCTGCTGCCCGACCCCGAGCTCGTCCGACGAATACCGCCAGTACGGCGCGCCGTCGTACGGGCTGGGCTCGGTCAGGAAGGACAGGCGGCCGCCCTCGACGACGTACGGACTGCCGGCGGGGACCGTCAGGATGCGGTAGCCGGGTCCGGTTTCGATGACGGTCAGGTCGATGATCCGTGGGGCCGCCTGGTCGAACTCGAAGTTCGTCAGCGTCACCCGGCTCGAGCCGATCACCGCGAACAGCCCCAACTGTCCGTGCAGCTGGAACCGCGATCCCTGCCCGTCGATGGTCAGGTCGTCGATCCCCTCGACGTACATCGCGAACCGCTTGAACCGCACCGCCGGATCGGCACCCGCTGTGTTCGACAGGTAGAGCTCGTGAGCAACCGCCCGATCCGGGTAGAACCGATAGTCCCCCGTCGGAAACACCAACCGCTTCGGCCCCGCGACCCCCTCCGCAGCAGCAATCGCCGCCGCCACAGCCGCCGTACTGTCGGCAACCCCCGACCGATCCGCCCCGAACTCCGTCACATCAAGCACGCCTGATCGTACATCGTATAGGAACGCCTCCCCTCTCCCCCAAAGAGCAGCCAACCCACCCTTGGGCAGGAACCGCGTCTTTGTGCACCCACCAACCATCCAGAGCCCGCGGAAACGGTTGGTGGGTTCCCGCACAAAGAGCAGCCCGCCCACCTTTGGGGGCGTTGTGGGGTGGGGTGGCAGGTTGCGGACAGTGAGCGGTCGTGTCATCTCGAGGTCATGGGGATTTCAGTGGGCTGGGGGACGGTGGCCGTCCCCCCTGCGGCTATCGCCCCCAACCGCGAAGGAATCCGATGAAGAGACAACATGTGGCCGGCGTGGCAATCGCCGGGCTGCTCGTACTTGGCCTGCCCCCGACCCTCGCCAGTTCTGCCGACGCAGCCGGCCGGACGCTGACGGTCGCGAAGTCGGGAGGGCAGTACAGCACGATCCAGGCGGCGGCCGACGCGTCGCAGCCGGGTGACACGATCCTGATCTCGGCCGGTACCTATCAGGAGGCGCTGAAGCCGAAGAGCGGCGCGTCCGGTCAGGAGATCGTCTACCAGGCTGCCCCCGGCGCGCGCGTCGTACTGGATGGCAACAAGACGCTCAAGTCCGGCAACGGTCTGCTCAACCTCGACGGGAAGTCGTGGCTGAAGTTCGACGGGATCGTGGTGACGAAGTCGCCGACACACGGTGTCTACGGCAACGAATCCAGCCACATCACCTTCAGCAAGTGTGAGGTGTCGTCGTCGTCCAACGGCGGGATGGTGTTCCTGAACGGGAGCGACTACGTCGTCGACGGCTGCGACATCCACAACAACAACGACAAGGGCACGAGCGCGTCCAACGAGGCGCTGTCGATCGGCTACAGCACCCGCTTCGACATCCGGAACAACCGCGTGCACGACAACGGCGAAGAAGGCATCGACGCCAAGTACAGCGACAACGCGGCCGGGGTGATCCGGAACAACCTCGTCTACAACAACCGCGGGCCGAACATCTACGTCGACTCGGCGTCCGGGGTCGAGGTGAACGGCAACACGACGTACGGCGCGAAGGAGTCGTCGAAGGCCGGCATCGCGGTCGCCGTCGAGGAGCTGTCGGAGTCGCAGAAGGCCCAGAACATCAAGATCGTGAACAACATCTCCTACCAGAACGCCGGTGGCGGTATCTCGTTCTGGAAGGAGAGCGGCGGCACGATCTCAGGGATCTCGATCATCAACAACACGATCGCGAACAACCCCAAGCCGGGGCTCGTCGGTGTCTCCGAGGTGAGCGGCTCGGGCAACGTCGTACGGAACACGATCTTCGCCGGGAACGCGACCGGGATCGGCGGACCGTTCAGCTCCGACCACAACCTGACCAGCGACCCGGGATTCGTTGACCCGGGCAACGGCGACTTCCACCTCCGGGAAGGCTCGGCGGCGATCGATGCCGGTAGCGCGACCGGCGCTCCGGGCTCCGACCGGGACGGCGTGGTCCGCCCGCAGGGCAACGGCTACGACGTCGGTGCCTACGAAGGCGCTGGTGGCGGCGGCCCGACCGACCCGCCGCCGACCGGCGACTGGGACCCGCGGCAGCCCGGCCCGAACGATCTGTTCACCGCATCCGACGGTTCGGTCAACTACTTCCGTACGCCGATCGGCGGCAGCCCGCGGCTCGACCCGAACTCGACCGCGATCGTGAACAGTATCGGCAGCAACACCCCGAAGCTGAACGGTCCGGACTGGCAGATCACCGTCTACACGGCCAGCAACTCCGACCCGCTCTACCACCCGGAGTTCAGCGAGAACTGGGGTTGCTCGGTCGGCGACGGCATCCACATCCCCGACTACGGGACACGTGAACTCCCCGGCGCCGACGACGAAGGTGACGCGTGGATCGTCGTCTACAACAAGGACGACAAGACCGTGAAGTCGATCTGGGGCGCCAGCAAGGACGGCGGCAGCTGGAACGGCTCCTGCGGCGGCACCTGGCCGGCCGCCGGCGGAGGCGGTGCCGAATCGAAGACCACCGGAGTCGGGAACGGAGCCGAAGTACAGGCTGGTGCCGGCTTCATCCTGAACAGCGAGATCGGCACCGGTGCGATCGAGCACGCGTTGGCCTTCACCTCCAGGACGACCTGCGGCAACTTCCGCAAGCCGGCCGGCAAGTCCGACGGCAGCACCGGCGGCGCCTCCTGCGTCCCGATGGGCGCCCGCCTCCAGCTCGACCCGTCCGTCAACTGCGCCGGCCTGTCCGGAGCCTCGACCGGTGAGAAGATGATCTGCGTCGCCATGCAGAAGTACGGCGGCTACGTCCTCGACAGCGGCGGCCCCGGCCCGATCAGCGGGATCGGCGTCGCCGGTGATGACCTGACCGACCCGAACCGGGCGCCCTGGCAGAAGCCCGGCAACGGCATGCGTTCCGGCGGCATCCTCAAGCAGGTAGGCCTCGACGGCACCAGCGCGTCCCTGAGCCACATCCCCTGGAGCAAGCTCCGAGTCCTGGCCACCTGGAACGGCCAGTAACAACTCAGTAGTCAGGGGCGACACCCGCGGCCGATACTCAAGGCTCAGCAGAGCCAAGAGGAAGGCAGGCGGGTGTCGCTCCGGCGCAACAGGCCGTTCGCCTTCTTCTGGTCCGCGCAGCTTCTCTCGAACGCCGGGACTCAGGTCAGCGAACTCGCGATCCCGCTGATCGCCGTACTGACTCTGTCCGCCGGACCTACGGCCATGGGTGTGCTGACTGCGCTCGAGTCCCTGCCGAGCCTGCTGCTCGCGCTCTTCCTTGGTGTGTACGTCGATCGCCTCCGGCGCGGCCGACTGTTGTTCTGGTCCAACATCGGCCAGGGCGTACTGATCGGAACCGTGCCCCTCGCCGCCGCCTTCGGACTGCTCACGATGGCGCAGCTCTACGTGGTGACGTTTGCCGTCGGCACCCTTGCGCTCGCGTACGGGCTGGCCCACACCGCCTACGTCCCCGTCCTCGTCACTGATCGACGCCAGTTGACCGCCGCGAACAGCAGCATCGCCCTCACCGACTCCGTCACCGCGGTCGCCGGTCCGGGACTGGGCGGCGTACTGGTTCAGTTGCTCACGGCACCTATTGCGATCGCCGTCGACGCGGCGTCCTTCCTGGTAGCCGCGGCGCTCCAGGCCGCCGGGCGAGGGCCCGATCCCTTACCCGCCACGGAGAAGGCTCGCTTCGGCGTCTCCGTGCGCGTCGGTTTCGAGGCCTTCCGCCATCAGCCAGGCATCGTCGCCATCACCCTCGGCAAAGGCAGCTTCGACTTCTTCCACTGGGGCGCCCTCGCCCTCTACGTCCTGTACGCCGTTCGCGAGCTCGGACTGTCCCCCGCCGCCATCGGTGCCATCGCGGTGATCGGTTCCCTCGGCCCACTCCTGGCCGGCCTGACCACGACCCCCATCACGCGCCGCTTCAACCCCGCCTGGACCGCCGTCATCGCCGCCACCCTCCAAGGCGCCGGACTCCTCATCCCCTTCGCCCACGGCCCCGACCTCCTGGTGATCGCCACCATCGGCCTGGGACAGTTTCTCCTCGGCCTAGGCGTGGTCCACCTGATCATCATCCGCGCCACCATGCTCCAGCACACCGTAGAACCCGGCCTCCTAGGCCGCGTCGGCTCCGTCATCCGCCTGATCGAATGGGGCACCGGCCCCATCGGCGGCCTCACCGGCGGCTTCCTGGGCGCCGCGATCGGCCTCCGCCCAGCCCTCATCCTCCTCACCGCCGGCACCCTCACCGCCATCCCCTGGATCGCCGTCGCAGCCACCCGCGGCCACCTCAACACCCCGCACGACTGGACATAGACACCTACGTACACCCCCGTCCATGCCGACGACTCCCGACCGGAGTCGCCGATCCGCCGGACACCTCCTGTCCTTCGGGTACCCGGTCGTCTCTGCCACTTCCTGCAACTTCTGGACGATCGCGTCCACGCACCCGGATCAGGCGTCATTGTGGTGGCGTCACCAGCACAATCAGCGACTTCAGTGAGGACCCAACATGCGAAGAGCTCGCTTTGCCCTGCCCGTCTTGGGCTCGACAGCGCTTCTCCTGGGCATGACCGGCGTTCAAGCCACCGCCCATCCGGCACCCGCCGAGACCCCGGCCCCATCGGCACTCCCGCAGCTCCTGACCCCCGCCGAGGAGGTCCCGGTGCTCGCCGCGGCGGACGAGGCCGAGAAGGTCGCCGCGAAGTACCCGAACTCCTCGGCGGGCGCGCACTGGGACTCCACAGCGAAGATCCTGTACATCAACCTCGTGCAGCCCAAGGCGAAACAAGCCGATCACCGCGCCGAACTACAGAGCGCGATCAGCCTGACGTCCGCCAAGCTCGGCGTGACGACGAAGTACCGCACGGTTCCGCTGTCCCTGGACCAGCAGAACGCGTTCGTCGACAGGTTCCTGAAGGAGCGCGCCCAGTGGGGCGGCAAAGCCGCAGTCGACAACGTCGTGACCGCCTCGGTCGACGAACTCACCGGCCGGATCCAAGCGACCGCGCTGATCAGCGCCGAGCAGTTGCAGACCGCCGCTCGCAAGTACTTCGGCAACGCGGTCGACATCCACACCGGCGGAGTGCCCCAGGCCCAGGGCCGGTACGAAGACAGCCCGCTGTTCTTCGCCGGCACACCGTTGTGGAAAGCAGGCCCAGGCTCGCATGATGTCGGCACTGCCGACTGCACCGCAGGGTTCAACTGGCGTCGCCACTCGGACGGGGACTCGTACGTCAGCACCGCGGCCCACTGTGTGGCCTCCGGTGAGAATCTCTACGGGCCGAACGAGAGCCAGCGGCTCGGCTACGTCGGCACCCGGTATCTCAACAACTACGAGTACGTCGACTTCGCGTTCGTCAACGTCACCCGGGCCGGCACGACTCCGGCCGGCCGGGTCTGGGTCGGTCCCGCCGACACCGGCGTCTTCCGCAACATCACGTCGGTCGACGCCGGAACAGTGACCGGTACGACGGTCTGCTCGAGCGGTGCCTTCACCGGGCTCATCTGCGGGAAGATCAACAACCGGAACACCGCCGCGGCCGTCAACGGGATCACCATTGAACGGCTTACCTGCGTCACCGGCTCGCAGCTGACGCAACGAGGCGACTCGGGCGCGCCCTGGGTGTCGACTCCTGACGCCGGAAGCGCACGCGCGTGGGGACAACACGTCGGCACTGCCTACTGCGACAACAGCGGCGACAACAAGGTGGACATGGTGTTCAGCACCGTGAAGAACATCGCTGCGCGCGTGGGCGCCACGCTGATCGTGTTCGGGGCCGAGTGACCGGCCGGGGTTGGGGCGGACCCCGGCCGGTCCGCTGGGGCGGTTAGTGGGTGCTCAAGGCCACGCGGCCGCTTCGCTTTGAGCACCCATCAACCACCTTGGCCCCGCTGGAATGGTTGAGCGGTGCTCAAGGCCGCGCGGTGGGTTTGCTTTGAGCACGTATCAACCACTTTTGGGCCGGCCGGGTGACTGATTCGTGCTCAACGTCGTACCGGGGCTGGCGGGGGTTGCGTCGTGCTCTTCGCCGATCCGAAACGGCCGGGCCCGAACACGCGGCGGTTGCTCGCCGCTGCGGCCGATTGACAGTGAAGCGCGTGGCTGAGCGGGTCTCTGGCTGAGGGGGATGGCGAGGCCGGTGACCGCGGTTCTGGTTGCTTGAGCTTCCGGGCTATGGCTGGGCTGGGCGAGGGGACGGTAGTCGGCACCTTTGGGCCGCTATCCCGAGAAAAGTACCGACCAGCGCACCCGACACACCTGGTACACGGGTGAGCCGGGAACTCGGTTCGCCGGAGCTTCCCGCGGCCTGTTCGGTTCCCATCGCGCGAAGACGAGAAGCCGAGACTGGCAGGGGCTGGGAAGGCGGGGTTGGGGAGCGTTGTCGGTCGTTTTCGGGGGTGCTCCGCTCCCCAGCCCGACAATCACCGCCGCCGCGATTGGCGCCACCCTGCAATCAGCGCCCGAGTGTAAGAAGCGTGCCGCCGGACTTCGATTTCCACCGCCACACTCGACGTCCCAGCAGGACCTCGTACGGCGGGCCCTCGTACGACGGGGTTCACTCGCGGCCGGGGTCATCTCAGCCAGCTGACCTGGCGGCAGCAACCACCGCGACGGGTCAGCTACCAAGCCTCCTGATCGTCGGCGGCAACCACAGCCCGTCAGCCACAGACAACGTCGAACCGCGGTCGCCGACCGAACCATCCCGCCCAGCCCCAGACCACCCCAGCCACACCGCTTCAGTAAACCGGCCGCAGCGGCGACCAGCCACCGCCTACCTCGCCGGCCGAATCCGAGCGTCCGGACGGGACGAGCACCTTCAGGAGCGCGGGGTTCCTGACCAGCCGAAGTGCCCAGCCACCGCGCACGCCGTACTGGTTGACCGCCTCGAAACGGGAGATCCACAAATGCCTACTAGCTAACGTCCGAAAATCCGGAGACGGGCCTCTCCGGTCGTTCGGACGTTACGACAGCGCGGCGTCTAACGTCCGAACGATCGGAGACGGGCCCCTCCGGTTCTTCGGACGTTAGGGAGGGGGTGGCTGGTTAGTTGGGGAGGTGGGGGGAGGGGCGGTAGGTGGCGGGGGTTTGGGTTAGGTTTTCGGCTAGTTGTTCGCGGAGGCGGTTGGTGGCGAACGCGCCGACGACGTTCATCTGGGCGTCTCGGTAGTGGCGTTCTACTTCGTGGCCGGTGGTTACGCCGGTGGCGCCGTGGATCTGGACGGCTCGTTGGGTGATCTCGACGGCCAGTTCGGTGGCGTAGACCTTCAGCATGCCGATGAGCTCTTTGGCGGAGTGGCCGGCGACGCGTTCGGTGGCGGCACGGATCGCCAGGATGCGGGCGGCGTCCAGCTGGGCGCGGGAGTCGGCGAGTTGGGCTTGGATGCCTTCCATGTGGGCCAAGGGGCGGCCGAAGGAGACGCGTTGTCGAGCGTGCCGGACTGAGGCGGCCAGGGCCGACTCGGCGGTGGCTATGGCGGCGATGGAGACCAGGAGCCAGCCCCAGGTCATGCCTTCGGCGAGTTCGGTGAAGGGGACGGGGATGACGTTGGCTTCGTCGACGTGGGCGTCGGTGTAGACGATGCCGCCCCAGGGCATGCCGCGGAGGCCCATGTGCGGGATGTCGTAGCGGCGCACCCCGGGTTGGTCGAGCTCGACGAAGGCCAGGCACCACTCGGGGCCGTCGTCGACGACCTCCCGGCGGGCGAGCGTTACGGCCAGGTCGGCGCGCGGGGCGTTGGTGATGCGGGACTTCTCGCCGCTGATCGTGAACCCGTCGCCGGTACGACGTACCAGCGTTTGATAGGTGGATGCGTCACTCCCGGCCGCCGTCTCGACGATCGCGAACGCGGCGAGCCGCTCGCCGGTGACGAGGGAGCGGACCAGGTCGTGGTGCTTCTCGTTGCCGTAGGTGCGCAGCAGGTTCCCGCACAGCAAGGCCGAGACGGTCGCGGTCCAGTAGGTTCCGGAGCAGGCGCGGGCGAGCGCTTCCATGGCCGCGACCTGCTCGGCCGCATCGCCTCCGGTGCCGCCGAGATGCGGCGGGTGGAAGACACCGAAGTAGCCGCTGGCAACGAGTTCCTGCCAGTTCTCGGTGGGAATGGTGCCGGTGGCATCGACCTTGGCGGCCCGGCCGGCAATGCCGTCGTACGTGATGGTCATGTCAGTCCTTCAGCATGGAGGCGGCGATCACGGGGCGCAGGACTTCCGAACCGCCGCCGGACGAGACGAAGAAGCGGGCATCGCGGTACGCGCGGTCGACCAGCAACCCCTCGTCCGCAGCTGCTGGGCCGGCCAGCTCGGCCGCGGCCTCGGTGACTGCACGGACGGCCGAGGCGGTGAACAACCGCGCCGCTGCCGCGTCCTCGTAGACGGTGGGCAAGGAAGCGTCCAACCCAGCCGCCACCTGCGAGATCAGCCCCGCGACGAGTTCGTTCTGAATCGCCAGATCGGCCAAGGCGAAGCGCGCCGACTGCGAATGACCGACCGGCGCACCGAAAACCTCCCGGGTGCTGAGCACACTCAGCGAATCGCTGGCGAGCGCCCGCAGGATCCCGAGCCAAGCGGCGCTGACGAAGACCCAGTCGAGCGCGGCAAGCAGCGGCTCGAGCTCCGCGGCCGCAGTACCAACCCCACCCAGTACGGCGGTCGCGGGCACCCGGCAGTCGTCCAGCACAACCCGTCCCCACGGGCAGCTGCGCAGCGCCGCCGGAGTCGACTCCTCAACCCGCAGTCCCGGAGTATCCGCGTCGATCAGGAACGCCGTCCGCGACCCCGTGCTGTGCTCGGCGATCACCAGGAAGTGATGCGCTTTGGGGCCTAAGGCAACCAGATCCAACGAACCCGACAGCAGCCAGTCGTCCGCAGCAGCTTTAACCGTCACCGCAGCAGCGCCACCAGCGGTCTGCAGCAGTGACAGCCCGCCGAGCCATTCACCGGCCGCAATCGGCGGCAGGTACCGCTCGAGCTGGGCCGCAGTCCCGAAAGCCCGCAGCGGCACCGTCACCAGCACCGCATGCGTAGCAACAGCAAGCGCCAGGCCGGGATCCTGCGAACCCTCCCCCACAGCCGTCAGCAACGCACACGTCTGTACGGCGGACAGCCCGCCACCGAACGTGCCCGGAACCGTCAATGCCTTGAACAGCGTCTCGTCCCACTCGCGGTGCCGATCGCGAGCGGCTGCCGTCGGACGAGCGAGGTGGCCGGCCAACTGCCGAACCTGCTCAATCACCGGCGCAGCATCCTCACTACTTTCACCAGGGAATTTCACTTTGAACCCCTTTCCATTGGTGTACTCGGGATGACCTCGAAGACCGTAGTCGTGAATTTCCAGCAGACCCGGAACCATCACAGAAAACCACCGCTCGGCAGATTTCGACACCGGCCCACTTCTGCGCTCACAAGGCTCCACAATCCTTGACACAGACCTGCTTGCCCCGTCCCTCCCGCCGCCCGCAAGGTTGTGAACAGCTCGCGAAGCCGCCCCGCTCTCTCGAACGAAAGCCGGGGCTGCCCCGCGGCCGGAAGACCGCCATCCGCAGCAACGGAACCGAGGAGCACACACGCGATGGAACCAGCAGTAAGCACCGACGACGGGCAGGAAATCCGGCCCCGATTGTCCGACGCCACGTTGCGGGATTCGGCCCATATGGCCGGTGTCGAATTCGGCCCGCAGGACGCCGCGGTCATCGCCGGCCTGCTGGTGCGGACCGGGATCGAACTGGTCGAGGTCGGCATGATCTCGGGCCCCAACAGCAAGGACGCCGACCTGATCGCGGCCACCCACGAGGCGATCGGCCCCGAGCGCAGCATGTCGCTCGTGGTGGTCCGGGACCGCCAGCAGGTCGCGACCGCCCTGGACGAGGCGCAGCGGCTCGGCGTCCACCACATCATGTACTCGATCCCGACCTCCGAGCAGCACGCGATGCTCAAGCTCGGATCGGCCAGCCCGCGCTTCCTCGAGGCGCTGGCGAAGTCCGCGATCACGCAGGCCAAGGACCGTGGTTTCCACGTCACATTCAGCGGCGAGGACGGCGCCCGGACACCCAAGGAGCGCTTGGTTCCTTATGTGACAGCGGGATTCGCGGTCGGCGCCGACCGCTTCCGGGTGGCCGAGACCGTCGCCTACCTGTCGCCGTGGCAGATGCAGGACCAGATCGCGAGCCTGACCGAGATCGACGGCTCCGAGATCGAGATCCACTCGCACAACATGCTGGGGATGGCCGTGGCGAACTCGCTCGCCGCGGTCCGCGCCGGCGCGCAGTGGATCTCCGCGACCGTCGGCGGGATCGGCGAGCGCGGCGGCAACGCACCCTTGGCCGAGCTGCTGATGGCACTGCGCATCGTGCACGGCGACCACCGCTTCGACCTGTCACACCTGACCGAGCTGTCCCGGGTCGCGCTGCGCGGCGCCGGCCTCGGTACGGCGTTCCAGTCCGGGCCGACGTCCCCGCACGCCTTCGCGTACGAATTGCCGGGTCAACTCACCAACCCGGAAGCGTACGAAACAGTTCCAGCGGAATTGGTCGGCAATTCCCGCGAACTACTGGTCCGCACCCGATTGACTCCCGCATTGGTCAAATGGGCACTCAATGATTCCGGCCTGACAGTCAATGTCGACGAATTCACGCCGTGGCTCGTCGAACGGCAGGAAGAAACCGGCCGGCACCTGCTCGACCGCGACGGCATTCGCAAGGCCGCCGTCGACTTCCAGGCAATCTAAACCAACCCCTTCCAAACGACGGAGTTCACAAATGTCCACCGCCACCCTTTCCGGTGTCTGCCCCGAGTGTGAGACCGACCTGACCGTTCCCGCGCTCGTCCAGGGCGAGACCTTCTCCTGCCCCGAGTGCATGCTGACCCTGCGCGTCGAGGCCATCGACGACGGCCAGCTCCGGCTGTCGATGGTCGAGGTGCAGTTGCGCGACTGGGGTCAGTGAGATGCCCACGAAGTCCATCGCGATCGTTGCGGACCGGATCGCCTGGGAGGAGCGGCAACTGATCCAGGCCGGTCCTGAGCTGGACCTATCCGTCGAGTGGATCAACGACGAGTCGCTCTGCCTAGGCAACCCGGATGCCTCGGCGCTGGCCGGCTTCGACGCCGTCCTGCTGCGCAGCCGCAGCTACACCCGGGGTGGCCTGATCGCCACCCTGGCCGAGGAGTCCGGCACCCGGGTGATCAACTCGGCCCACGCCATCAACCTGTGCGAGAACAAAGCCGTCCTCCGGACCGCGCTCAGAACCGCGGGAGTCCCGGTCCCGGACTTCCGGATGGTGTTCTCCCGCTCAGACTTCGCCAAGGCCCTCACCGAGTTCGACCTCCCGGTCGTCTTCAAGCCCGTGTACGGCGGGATGGGCAAGCGGGTCACGTTGATCCGCGACTCCGATCTCGCCAACTCGGTCTACGACTACGTCGAGGATCTCGGCCACGCGTTCGAGCAGGCCTGCCTGGTCGAACCGTTCCTGGCCGGCGGCGCCTCGGTGCGCTGTCTGGTCGTCGGCAACGAACTGGTCGGAGTCGCCGAGTTCAGCACCGGTGGCGAGGACTGGCGCAACAACGCCGCCCTCGGCAACACCAGTCACGCCGCAGCGGACGACCCGTACGTCGCCAAGATCGTCAGCAGCGTCGTCGACGTCCTCGGCCCCGGCATCTACGGCGTCGATCTCTTTCGTACGCCGAAGGGCTACGTGGTGAACGAGGTCAACCACGCACCGGGCTTCCGAGGCGTGGCCACCGCCACCGGCGTCAACGTGGCAGTGGCCATCGGCAACTACCTCGAGGAGGTTCTCGCATGATCCGGGCCGGAATAGTCGGTGCCTCCGGGCTGGCCGGCGGCGACCTGATCCGACTGATCGTCCAGCATCCCGAGCTGGAACTCACGTTCCTCGGCGGATCATCCGCGATAGGCCGCCGTCCGGCCGAGCTCCACCCCGGGCTGCGGATGGACCTAGGCCTCACGGTCCAACCAGTCACCGAGGACATCGCGGGCCAGGTCGACGTACTGTTCCTGGCGACACCCGCCCCGGTGTCGTCGGATCTGGCGAATCTGCTGGCTGACAAGGGTCCCACGATCATCGACCTCAGCGGCGCCTTCCGCATCCGCACGCCAGAACTGCACGACCGCTGGTATCCGAAGGTCAACCGCAGCACCGAGCTCGCCGACCGCTTCGTGTACGGCGTCCCCGAACTGATCGCCGACCAGCTCCCGCAGGCAAGCCTGATCTCGCTCCCAGGCTGCTACGCCACGTCCATCACGCTGGCCCTGGCCCCGCTCACCCTTGAGCTCGGCCTGGACCTCAAGACGGTCGTCATCGACGGTAAGAGCGGATCCAGCGGCGGTGGTCTGTCGATGCGCAAGACAGACCTCCATCCGCTCCGCAACGGCGCGATCGCCCCGTACTCCCCCACCGGCCACCGCCATGCCGGTGAGGTCCGGGACTTCTTCGAGCGCGCCAAGCCCGGAACCATCGGTTCGCTGTCGATGTCGGCGTACGGCGTCTCGCACGTCCGCGGGTTGATGACCAGCAGCTACGTCTTCACCGACACCGAGGTCAACCAACGGGACCTGCACCGGGCGTACACCCGCTTCTACAAGGGCAAGCAGTTCGTCCGGGTCCGCCGGCACAACGAAACGCTGATCCCGGTCCCGGATCCGCAAGCAGTGCTGGGTTCCAACTACTGCGACGTGACCGTCTTGTACGACGAGGAAGCCAAGCGAATCGTAGCGCTCGCAGCGCTCGACAACCTGGTCAAGGGTGCGGCCGGACAAGCGATCCAGGCCGCCAACCTGCGGTTCGAACTGCCCGAGGAGTCGGGCCTGACCATGCAGCCGGTGATGCCCGCATGAACCCGATCGTCATCAAACTCGGCGGCAGCTGCCTGGACGACCTCGCCGGCCCGTGGTGGAACGACTTGGCGGTGCACGCGGCGGAGCAACCCGTCGTACTGGTGCATGGCTGGTCCAAGCCACTCAAGCAGCTCAGCTCGCGCTACACCGACCCGTCCGCGATCCTGCGCGACCGGTACGGCAACCAGAGTCGCTGGACCACCACCGAGGTGATCGAGGACATCAAGACGGTCAGCACGGTGATGGCCGACGACGTCGCCACCCGGCTGGAGTATCGCGGCATCACACTCGAGCGGAAGCTCGGCAGCGACGGTCTCGTGTACGCCGGACCTGGCGAGCGCTGGTGGTGGCAGGGCAAGCAGTTGGTGGAGCTGGAGAACCTGGTCGGCCCGATCACCAAGGTCGAGCCGACCGTCCTCAAGAACCTCCGCCCCGGCCATGTCTACCTGGTGACTCCGTTGGCCAGGAACGAGGCCGGGCAAGAGGTCAACACCGATGCCGACCGCGCGGCCGCGGCCATCGCGGGCGCGATCGGGGCCACCAACCTCGTCCTCGTCACCGACGTCGCGCATCTGCTGATCGACGATCAACCGGTCTCCCGGATCGATGCCGACGCGGCCGCAGCCTTCCGCGACAAGGGTGCGACCGGGGGCATGCGGAAGAAGCTGCGCGCCGCCGGCGAGGCCTTGGAGCAAGGCGTGGCCGAGGTCGTCATCGGCAGCGCTCCGGTCTCCGACCTGCTGGCCGGCCGGACCGGAACCGTGATCACGAGAGCGAAGGAGCAATGACCGTGGCGCAACCCCGCGTACTGGTCGTCAACAACAAGACCCTGTCCCTGCCCCAGCTCCGCAAGCGGTTCGAGGATTTCGGCGCGGCGACCGACGTCGTCTCGAGCACCGAAGTACCGGCGAAGCTGAACGGCAGCCACCAGGCGATCGTGCTGAGCGGTACGAAGGTTCGCGCCTACGACACCGAGTACTACAAGCCGCTGATCGATCTGGTCATGACGTCGGATGTCCCGGTCTTCGGGATATGCGGCGGCATGCAGATCATCGCTGTCTCCCAGGGCGCGGAGCTGGCCGAGGGTGAGCAGCGGGTCGGCGGTCACGACGCCGAGGTCGACAAGGACGAGGCGCTGTTCACCTTCGTGAAGCCGACCGTCACGGTCTTCCACCGGCACACCCTCTACCTGCAGGCCGCGCCGGTCGGCTTCCGGTCGATCGGCCGCTCCGACCATGCACCCGTCGAGTTCCTGCGCTCCGACGACGGCCGGATCTTCGGATCCCAGGCCCACCTGGAGTTCCGCGACGACGGCCGCGAGATCCTCCGCGGCTTCGCCCAAAGCTTTCTCTAAATCAGACGCTGTCTCTAGACCCGAAGGACACGGCATGACTGAGCACGACAAGCCCGCCCTCACCGTGCACCTGAACGGCGCCGGTGGCGACCTCAAGGGCTGGGTGGTCATCGACTCCCTGTACGACGGCCTCGCGATGGGCGGCACCCGGATGACCACCGGTGTCACCGAGGAAGAGGTCGCCGGGCTGGCCCGCGACATGACCCACAAGTTCACCCTGGCCGGGTTGCCGATCGGTGGCGCGAAGGCCGGCGTCGTCTCCGACGGCACCGACCGGGAAACGACGTTCAAGACCTTCGGCCGGACCGTGAAACCGTTGCTGCACGGGGGAATCCACCTCGGTATCGACATGGGCGTGACCCCGGCCGACCGGGCGATCTTCTTCGAGGAGGCAAAGTACGATCCGCGCTACCGCCTCGGCGCTCCGGACATGCCGATCGACTGGCGCACGTACTACGAGCCGCTGATCGACTGCACCGGCCACGGGGTCGGCGTCGGCGCGATCACCGCGCTCGAGGCGAGTGGCCGCAGGGAAGCCCGGGTCGTCGTACAGGGGTTCGGTGCCGTCGGCCGGGCCGTTGCTCAGTTCCTTGAGCAGCGCGGTCACGTGGTGGTTGGCGTCGCCGACATCGACGGCACGATCAGCGCGGACCGGCTCCCGGTCGACAAGCTCATCGCGATCACCGACGAGTTCGGTCGCATCGACCGGACGAAACTGCCGGACGGCGTGGTTCAGTCGAACGGTCCGGATGCGTGGCTGGATGTCGATGCGGATCTGCTGATCCTCGCGGCGCAGAAGCGTGCACTGAACGACGAGAACGTGCACCGGCTGCGCGCCGAACTCGTTGTCGAGGGCGCCAATATCGCCTCCACCCCGGTAGCGCAGGAGAAGGCTCGCGCGGCGGGCGCCGTACTGGTGCCGGGCGTGATCGCCAACATCGGGGGCGCAGGCTCGGCCGCGCTGGCCGTCACCCGCGTGGTCCCGTTCGACCTCGGGGCCGAGGCTCGCAAGGCCTGGGTCTTCGACTGGATCGGCAATCGCGTGAAGCTGAACACCGAGGCCCTGCTGGAGATTGCCAAGGCCGGTGCGGGCGACCCGCTGCCCGAGCTTCTCGCCGTACGGCGTGCGGAGCGTGGCCGATGACAGCCGAGTACCGGCGCCGCGGCTGGTGGCGGGACGACACCTTCCTCGACGATCTGCGCAAGCAGGCGCGGGAACGGCCTCGCAAACTGGCCATCGCCGGACGCCGGCTCGAAGAGGCGCGTACCGACACCCTGGACTACTCGGAGCTGTCTACGCTGACGGATCGGTTCGCAGGAGCCCTTCTACAGCTGGGGGTTGAGCGCGGCGAGACCGTGGCGGTGCAGCTGCCGAACCGGTGGGAGATCGTGCCGCTGATGTTCGCGACCATGGCAGTCGGCGCGGTCATTGTCCCGATCGCCCCTGAGTGCCAAGGTGACGAGCTACATCATCGGTTGGCGCTCACCGAGGCCAAGCTGTTCATCACCACAGCCGCGGTAGACGACTTGCCGGTCGAGAAGCTGTTCGTGATCGACAGCCCCGAATTCCACCACCACTTCGTCCACACGCACTGGGAAGACACCGCCGATCTGAAGGGTCGTCAACTGCGACCGGACGAGCCGTTCGTGGTGCTCTTCACCTCCGGTACGACGGGGTTCTCCAAGGGCGTTGTCCACAGTCAGAACACGGTGCATTCCGGCGTACGCGGCTATGTGGATGCGTTCATGCTCAGCGACGACCTGGTCGTCGCCAACACCACCCCACTCGTGCACTACTCGGGCTTCGGTCAGGGCGTGCTCGCGAGTGTGTTGCTCGGCGGGACGGTCGCCTTCCAGGACGGTCCCGACAAAGCCGGCCTGCTGGACCTCGTGGAGCGCTATCGCGCCACGCTTCTGTACGGTCCCCCTCCAACCCTCAGCGGTGTTGCACGGGTCCAGCAGGCCGATCCCCACGACGTCTCGAGCCTGCAGCACACGGTCACCGGTGCCGCGCCGGTACTCCAGGGGCTCGTCGACGAGATGCGGTCGACCTTCGGGTCGCGGACCTATTCGGTCTGGGGCATGTCGGAGTTCGGGCCGATCACGATCAGCCGGCTCGATTACGACCAGGACTGGGCCGCGCACAGCCACGGCCGGCCGATCGACTCGATGGAGATCCGCGTCGACCTCTGCCACGACCCGTCGAAGCGTGCACCGGTCGGCCGGTTGCGGGTCCGTGGCGCCTCGCAGGCGTTGGGGTACTTCAAGCAGCAGGACGTGTTCGACGCCGAGGTGAACGAGGAGGGCTGGTTCGACACCGGCGACGTGGCTCGTGAGGACGGTCGCGGCGGGATCCGGATCCTCGGCCGGGCCAGGGACACCATCGTCCGCGACGGCATCGTCGTACCGATGGCCGAGCTGGAAGCCGTCATCTCCCAGCACCCGAAGGTCACCGAGGCCGCACTCGTCGGTACGACGGGTCAGGTCGACGACCTGATCCTCGCGGTGGCGGTTGCGCGAGAAGGCAGCAGGCCAACCCTGCAAGAGATCCAGGCGCATCTGCGCTCTGCCGGTCAGGACGAGCGGTTCTACCCCGAACGGCTTGAACTGATTGATGTTCTGCCGAAGACGCTCACTGGCAAGGTGCGCAAGGTCGAGCTCCGAAAGCTCTACGCATGACGGTGACCATGTCCGCGACCTTGGCCGCCGACGAGGAGTTCGAACGTCGGCGGCTGGCCGGGGAGCAGGTGTTGTTCCTGGCCACCGGTGAGATCGGGCTGCCGGTTCTGCCGGAGTTGCGTGAACACCTGATCGCTGCGTCCGGACGGAACGCCTATGGTCCCGTTGCCGGATCCGCTGACGTCAGGTTGGCCGCTGCAGGCTACTGGAACCGCCGTGGCCTGCCGACCGATCCGGCCGATGTGGTCTGCGGTCCCGGGACGAAGCCGCTGCTGTTCGCGCTGATGCTGGCAGTCGGTGGCGACGTCGTCGTACCGGTTCCGACCTGGGTGAGCTACGCGGCGCAGGCTCAGCTCGCCGGTCTGCGGTCGATCCCGGTACGCACGCGCCCCGGAGAAGGCGGCGTACCGGATCCAACTGAGTTGCGTGCGCAGGTTCTACAAGCCCGCAAGGCCGGCGGTGATCCGCGCAGTGTCGTGGTGACGCTGCCGGACAACCCGACCGGCACGATCGCCAAGCCGGAGACGGTTCGCGAGCTCGCCGAGGTGGCGCGCGAACTCGACCTGGTGATCATCTCCGACGAGATCTACTGCGATCTCGCCTATGCACCGGTCGTCTCGCCCGCGATCTACGCACCGGAGCGGACCGTCGTCACCACCGGCCTCACCAAGAACCTGGCCGTCGGCGGCTGGCGGCTCGGCATCGCCCGACTGCCAACCCCTGAACTCCGCACTCGCTTGATCGGCATCGCCAGCCAGATCTGGTCGAGTACGGCGGCCCCCGTCCAGGCGGCGGCTGCGTACGCCTTGGCCGAACCACCCGAGGTGATCAACCGAGTAGCCGCTTCACGTCGGTTGCACGAACGCGTCGTACGGCGAGTGGCCGAAGTCTTCACCGCAGTGGGCGCAAACCTCGCGCCGGTGCAAGCCACCTGCTACCTCTACCCCGACTTCGAGCCCCTACAGCTCGGCATCAACGGCAACGAACTCACCGAGCTGCTCAGCAAGAAGTACGGCGTCGCCCTGCTACCTGGCACCGCCTTCGGCGAACCCCAGCACTCACTAAGGATTCGGGCCGCCACCAGCCGCCTGTACGGCGAGACCGATGCCGAGCGGTTAGCCGCACTGCACGCACCGGACCCACTCACGCTGCCCTGGATCAGCGCGTCCATCGACCGACTGACCGAAGTACTGACCGACCTAACCAAGGAGAGCAATGTCCACCGTCATCTTCGAAGTTGAGTACCGCGGCCGGCGCTACGCGGGAGTGGGGCTGCCGACCGATGCGCCGGTCACGTTGTTCCCGGTCGCCGAGGACCAGCTGCGGAACGCCGTACTGGCTGGTGGCGGCACGCAGGCGCTGCTGGACTCGCTGACGTCCGGAACCGACACCGTCACGATCGCCGCGGACGACCCTGAGATCCACTTTCTGCCGCCACTCCTCCCGGCCTCGAACAACTCGCTCGTCACCGGGTTCATGGGCACGCACCGCTCGAAGTTCCCGGCGCCGCCCGCGCCGGACGAGGAGTTCAAGGCGCCGAACTGGCTGATCAAGGGCTTCGGTTCCTGGCTGGAGACCAACGGCCGGCCGCTGACCGTGCCGTCCACGTCGATCGAGCTGCTCGAGGAGCCCGAGGTCGGGCTGGTCTTCGTCAACGACGAGGACGGCAACCCGCACTACGCCGGCTACACGTTCGGCAACGACCTGAACGACATCGGGCTGCATCTGCAGAACCCGTGGGGGTGGACGCCGTACGCGAAACTCTGTGACACCTCGCTGACGCCGTGGCTGTTCCTCGGCGAACCCCCGACCAGCGTCACCGGGCAGATCATCATCGAGCGCGAGGGCGAGGTGGCCTGGAAGGGCGACTTCTCCGCCGGCGCCGACTCGATCTTCCAACGCGTCCCCGACATGGTCGACAACCTCTTCGGGTACGCCGGGATGCGTCGCCCCGGGCTGGTGAACTACCTGCTCCTCGGCTCGGACAAGGCCAGCTGGCACGCGGGCTACCGGATCGCCGACGGCGACCGGATCATCTTCGACATCGCCAGTCACGGCGTCGTGCTGGCGAACGACGTCGTGTACGCCGGTCAGGCGGTGACGACGGCCTCGGCCGACTTCGGGGTCTGGGGGGCGGCCTCTGCCTGAGCCTCCCGCACCGCAACCAGGTACTCGGAGATGGCGTCGCGGTTGCGCTCGAGGAAGCGGATGCGCTCGGACATCCGGTCCCGTTCGCCTTCGAGGAGCGCGACCGTCTCCTCGGTGGGCGCGGAGATCCGGATCGCCCGTGGGGTGTCCATACACGGCAGGACCTCCCGGATGACCCGGGTCGGCAGACCGGCGTCCAGCAGGCCGCGGATCTGGATCACCTTGTCCACGCAGGACTCGGCGTAGTCCCGGTATCCGTTGGCGGACCGCTTCGAGCCGATCAGGCCCTGCTCCTCGTAGTAGCGCAACAGCCGCCGGGAGGTCCCGGTCCGCTCCGCCAGAGTTCCGATCCGCATGTGGTGCACCTCACATGTCCGATGACCTTGACCTGCACATCAATGAGAAGGTTTGAGTATATCTCCCATGGCTGCTTCCCAGACTGAGATCTCCACACCGCCCCTCGGAGGCGGGAACAAACTGCCCTGGTCACCCCTGCTGGCGCTGAGCACCGCGGCGTTCGTCGGCATCCTGACCGAGGCCCTGCCCGCCGGCGTACTGCCCGAGATGGCCCGCGACCTGTCGGTCAGCGAGTCCGCGGCAGGCCAGTCGCTGACGATCTACGCGATCGCGACCGGCATCTCGGCGATCCCGTTGTCGGTGGCCACCGCCACCTGGAACCGCAAGAAACTGCTGCTGCTCGCGGTGGCGATGATCGGCATCGCGAACATCGTCACGGCGATCTCTTCCAGCTACGTGCTGACCATGGGCTTCCGCCTGCTGGCCGGTATCGCGGCGGCCGCGGTCTGGGCCGAGCTGGTCGGCTACGCGCGCCGCTTGGCGCCACCGCATCTGCAAGGCCGAGCCATCTCGATCACCATGGCCGGCGTCCCCCTCGCGCTCGCACTGGGCATCCCGGTCGGCACGTTCCTCGGCAACCTCTTCGGGTGGCGACTCACCTTCGGCATCGTGGCCGCGCTCTCCGTCCTGCTGCTCGGCTGGATGGGTCTGTCGGTACCGTCCACACCTGGCCAGGCGGTCGGTCAGCGCGAGCCGATCTTCCAGGCGCTCAAGCTTCCGGGCGTCATCGCCGTACTGTTCACGGTCGCGGCCTGGGTGCTGGCTCACAACATCCTCTACACCTACATCTCGACCTTCCTCGACGAGTACCACATGGGCGGCCGGCGCGACGTCGTACTGCTGGTCTTCGGCATCGCCTCTGTCGTCAGCATCGTGGTCACCGGCGCGCTGGTCGACCGCAAGCTGCGCGGTCTCACCATCGGCTCGGCGGCCATGTTCGTCCTCGCGGCGGCGATGCTGGCGGTCGGTGCCAGCAGTGACCTCGTGGTCTACGCCGCCATGATCATCTGGGGCCTCAGCTGGGGTGGCGTGACCACGCTGCTGCAGACGGCCGTCACCGATGCGGGTGGTGACCGGGGCCAGGCTCTGCTGGTGACCACCTGGAACTCGTTCATGGCCGGCGGCGGCGCGGTCGGCGGCATCCTGCTCGCGATCCTCGGCCCGACATCGTTCCCCTGGGGCGTGCTCGTGCTCGTCATCCCCGTGCTGCTGGTGGCTGTCCTCGCCCGCAAGCACGGCTTCCCAAGCCGGCGACCAAACGCAGCCTGATCGCCGAAGAGGCCGTGTCCGTCGCGAGGGTCTTCCTCGGGCGGACACGGCACCTCTCCCAAAGAATCAAACTCAGCCTCTACCGATCCGATAGCCGACTCCGCGAACCGTGATGATCCAGGAACTGGCCCCGAGCTTGGCGCGCAAGCTCCGCACATGGGTGTCGATCGTGCGGCTCGAGTCGGCCCAGCTCGTCTCCCAGACACTGGCCATCAACTGTTTGCGTGAGACAGCCTCGTCAGGATGTGAGGCCAGCTTGTGCAGCAGCTCGAACTCCTTGCCGGTCAACCGCACCGGCTCACCGCGCAACCGCGCTTCATGCGCTTGAACATCAAGGCTCAACGAGCCCAGCGTCATCACCCGGCCCGGCTGACGGCACGGCAACGTCCGCCGCAGTACCGCCTCGATCCGGGCCAGCATCTCCCGCGGACCACAGCGTGCATCCACGCAGTCGTCCGCACCGGCCTGCAGGGCGAGGATCCGATCCGTCTCCGTCCCACCAGAGGAGACCGTGATGATCGGTTTGTCACCAGCACCCCGGATCGACCGGCACACCTCGAGCCCGTCGATATCGGGCAGATCCAAGTCCAGCAAGACGAAATCCGAACTCCGGTGCGCCCGCAACGCCTTGGCGCCGGTGTCCACACTGCTGATGGCATAGCCCTGCCTCCGCAGGTCCTGCCGTCTGGTTTCGATCTCCGCGGAGATCCCTTCGACCACGAGAACGCGCACTGTCCCCTGTGCCACTGCTCACCTCACATGCCTCTCGATACGAGACCTCACCGGCAGCGTCCCCCCAGGACACTAAAATGATAGTGATCTTTTTTTTATCGTCAACGAAAGATAGTCACCAGGTGGGCAAAGAGGGGATGAAGGGCTGTGCCTCGGCAAGGGGCGTTGGTGCCTTTAGCTGTGGTCCAGTCGTTCCCTGGCAAGGCGGAGGAGGAGTGCGATGCGGAGCATCTCGCGACGACGACAACGCCGCCAGGGGGCGTCTGGGGCGCAGCTAAAGGTGCCGAACGCTCCTTGGCGAGGTACTAGATCGCGCTGGATCCGCCGTCGACGGGGATCGCTCCGCCGGTGACGAACGAGGCCTGATCGCTGAGCAGCCAGGCCGCCGCCCGGGCCACCTCGACCGGGTCCGCCATCCGCTTCTGGATCTGCCGGGCGACCGACCCCTCCTCCAGCGGTGGGAAGACGCGGATCGCGTTCTCCATCAGCTCGGTCCGGGTGGTGCCGACGATCAGCGCGTTGATCCGGATGCCGTGTGTCCCATATTCAGCCGCGGCCGCCCGGGTCAGCCCCAGTACGGCGTGCTTGGAGGCGACGTACGCCGCGCCCGCGCCGGTGGCGAACTCGCCCGCGGTGCTGGAGGTGTTCACGACCGAGCCACCCGACTCCATCATCACGGGCAGCTGGTGCTTGAGGCAGTTCCACGTCCCGCGGACATTGACGTCCATGGTCCGCTCGAAGTCCGCGTCGTCGGTCTCGTGCACGAGCGTCCCGATGGTCCCCCAGCCCGCGTTGTTGAAGGCACCATTCAGTCCGCCGAACGCGCTCACCGCGGTCGCGACGGCCCGCTCGACCGCATCGGTATCGGTCACGTCTCCCGGCGCCAGCTCAACCCGGCCGCCGGCCGCCCGGATCTCCGTGGCGATCTCCTCGAGCTTGTCCTTGCGACGAGCCATCAGTACGACGGCCGCCCCCTCCGCCGCGAACAATCGCGCGGCAGCGGCACCGATGCCGCTCGAGGCCCCGGTGATCATGACCGTCTTTCCAGCCAGCATGCCCATTGCCTCACTCACGCCCGATCCCCTTGAGTCCGTTGAACTGATCCGACACTCCGAGGGCCGGAAGCAGGCAGCGCCAGATCTCCTCGACCCGATCCACCAGGTCCTCGTGCGCGGTCTCGACGTACGAGTGCATCTGCGCGCCCGTACAGGCGTTGACGATCATCCGGGCGATCGACTGGATGTCGACCTCGGGCTTCAGTTCACCGCTGTCGACCGCGGACTGCAGGTCGGCCGCCATGATGCTGGTCCACTGCTGATGCGAGTTCTCGCCCGCCGGCATGAAGCGGTCCTGCTCCCAGACCAGCCGCGCCCCCGCCCGCAGGATCGGGTTCTCAGCGAGCTGCTGCGCCCACGTCCGGGTCACGTCGATCGCTCGCTGCAGGCCGTGCGAGGACTCCGGCGGTACGACGAAGTCGGGCTGGCCGGCCACGATCGCCCGCGCGAGCTCCTCCTTGGAGCGGAAATGGAAGTACACCCCACCCAGCGTCACCCCGGCTCGATCGGCGATCTTCATGACGCTGGCACCGGAGAAGCCGTTCTCCGCGAACACCTCGGCAGCAGCCTGCAGCACCGCCGCCCGCGTCCGCTCGGCCCGCGCCTGTTTCACCACCCGTGGAGCCATGACGACACCTCTTTCCTGGCAATCTGACCCGAATCGCTTCACGAAAAGAACAACTTTATTTAATTTATACGTGGACACTGGGGTGGAACCACCTCCCATGTCCCATACCTGTCGTCCCGCAGGGGGGAAACCTGTCATGACCGTGAGCCCGACCGCCATAGCTCCACCCGCCACCGCCGCCATCCAAACGCTTGTCCGCAAGGACAAATCGGACGAAGCGCTCGTGACGGACTGGCGCGAACTCCCCGACCTCGTCCAAGAGGTCACCACATCCTGGCCGCAGAGTCACGCCTTCTACACAGAGGGCGACCATTACACGCCATTGCTGTTCACCGAAAGCCTGCGGCAAGCACTTGCTTTACTCAGCCACCGGGTCCACGCGATTCCTTTAGGACACCGCCTCGGCTGGGAACAGATCAGTTCCTGGATTCTTCCGACCGCGCTGGACGTCCAGAGCAGCGCGAAGAAGGTGACTCTCCTGGTGAGTCACCCGAGCGTCACCCGACGCAGGATGGGTTCGGTCTACCTGATCTCCCGCATCGACGCAGTCAGCGCCGGCCGCCGGATCGGCGGCGCCGAAGTGCGCTACAGCGCCCATCCCCCGGCGATCTACAACCGCCTCCGCGGCCCCTACTCCTCCGCCAAGGACGCCTTCAGCAAGGCTATCCAACTCACGCCACCGGTAGCACCCGCCCTAGTAGGCCGCAGCAACCCCGGCAACGTCGTACTGACTCCACTGGACCAACCCCTGACCTGGCAGCTGCGCGTCGACACCACCCACAGCGTCCTCTTCGACCATCCCCACGACCACGTCCCCGGCATGGTCCTCCTGGAAGCCGCCGCCCAAGCAGCCCAAGCCACCCAACCAACCCCGGTAGCCACCACCCACTTCGACACCCACTTCCACCGCTACGTCGAATTCGACCACCCCTGCACCGTCACCGCCTCACCATCCACGAACGGCGTAGTACAAGTCACCGTCACCCAATCCAGCACCCCCGTCTTCACCTCCGCCGTAACCACCACCCCCTGGCCCACCGAGCCGCAGGTTCACGGATGATTGCTGCCAGCATTTGGTAGTAGGACTCCGTAAACCTGTCGCCGGTCGGGCTAGCACGTGTTTGCGGGGATCCGCTGCCTCTGAGCGGCAGTAGGTCCCCGCAGAGGCGTGATGTGCGGGCATGCCTGCCGGTTCACGGAGTTCTACTGTCACTGAGCGGCAGTAGGCATCCGTGAATCTCGCAACCGGCACCTTCCAGACGACCTCAACTCCCTGACCGCATCCGAACCGGGCCGAAGCTCGCCTTTGTGGAGTGCTACTGCCACCCAGCGGCAGCAGGACTCCACAAAGAGGCGATGGCGGGCACCGGAACGGGGTTGGTGCGCGTCCCGGCCGCCTGAGCTTCCGGGCTTCGGTTGCGGTCCCGGAAAACGAGCGGATCTCCCCGCAAGTTGCTGGTTCTCCCCTCAAATTTTGAGCAGAGAAGGGTCAACTTGAACGGATATCCAGCCAAATTTCCGCGGGCCAGGCAGGCGAGGCAGGCGACCCCAACCGCCGTGCTCAACCACGGCGGCGAGTCAGCTGACAAGCCTCCTTGTCGTCGGGAGCAACCACAGCCCGTCAGCCACAGGCGACGGGGAACCTCGGTCACCGGCCTCGCCATCCGGCCCAGCCACAGACCAGCCCAGCCACCCGTCTCAGGTGATACCGGCCGCAGCGGCGACCAGCCACCGCCCACCCCACCGGCCGAATCCGAGCGGCCGGATGGGACGAGCACATTCAGGAAGGCGGGGCTACTGGGTTGACTGAGTGGATAAGTAGGCGCGCCAACCGCCGTACGGCGTGATGTCTTGCGCTGGGTCGATCGCGTCGGCGGTGCAGAGGAAGCCTAGGAGGCGGCGGCCGTCGGAGAGGGTGAGGGGGCCGATGGCCAGTGGAGGCTGGATTGTGGTGGCGAAGCCGCCTAGTTGGCTCGCAGGGAGCGCCCAGACCTCGACCTCCAGTTCCGCGCCTGAGGTGGCTGGCGTCACGCCGGGGCGGGGGCCGTCGACGAGATACATGCGGTACGTCGGTGCGGTCCGGGTCGACTCGACGAGCCGGGCACCGCGTCGTACCAGCTCGTGGTTGAGGGGCTGGCCGGTGAGGTGTGCGCCGGCGACTGCTAGGAGGACCTCGTCGGTCCATTGGGCAGCTAGGTCGATCAGCATGTAGTCGTGGCCGGCCGGGGCGATCAGCTGAACACCGAAGGGCAAACCGTCAGCACAATCGGGACCAGGAAAAGCGACAGCGCACAAGTCGAGCAGGTTAACCATGTTGGTAAAGCGCCCCAGCCGACTGTTCGCACCGATCGGATCAGCAGCGACCTCCGCGAGCGTCGGATGGTTGGGTGCCACCGGCAACAACAACGCATCAACACCGTTCCACAACTCCGAACTCGCCCGAGCAAGCGAGGCCAGCCGGTCGAACCCGGCGAAGGCTGCCGACGCCCTCAACGCCTCGCCGCCGCGGACGATCGTCCGGACGCTCGGATCAACCTCAGGCACATCATCCAGCTTGTCCCCGAACGCCAACCACCGCTCGGCCAGCCAAGGCCCGGAATACAACAAGTCAGCCGCCTCAAGCAGCGGCCGCACATCAACCCGGACCACCTCCCCGAGCCGATGCGCCCCGGCCAACATCTCCTGCCAAGCCTTCTCATACGCCGGATCCAGATCCAGATCGACATCCGGTACGCCGATCACCGGACCACCCGATCGACCGGGCCGACCATGCGGCAGCGACTCGAACCGCCGCGACCACGCATCATCCGGATCGAACGCGACCATCACCTCAAAGGCCCGGCGAGCCGTCTCCACCGTCCGCGCCATCACCGTCACACAATCGAGCGATCGACAAGCCGGCACAACCCCACGAGCCGACACCAGACCCCGCGAAGGCTTGATCCCGACCAGCCGATTGAACGCGGCCGGCACCCGACCACTCCCCGCGGTATCCGTCCCCAGCGCGAAGTCCACCTGACCGGTCGCGACCGCCACCGCACTCCCCGAGCTCGATCCCCCCGAGATGTGGTCCACCGAGAAGACCGAGTGGCACGCCCCGTACGGCGAGCGCGTGCCAACGAGCCCCGTCGCGTACTGATCGAGGTTCGTCTTCCCCAGCGGTACGGCGCCCGCGGAGATCAGGCGGTCGACCACGAACGCGCTGGTCAACGCCGGCTCAACCGTTCGCGGATCACCAGCCGTCGTCGGAACACCAGCCAAATCGATGTTGTCCTTGAGTGCCATCGTCAACCCGCGCAACGGTCCGGCCTGCGGCTCGATCGCGGCCACTCGGGTGATCCATTCGGCGTTGCTCATGCTCCCCACCTCGCCCGTTCCGCATCGAACGCCGCCCGGCGCCGTGCCCTCAGAGTTGCGATGTCCACCGGCGCCTCGCGCTCGATCCGCCGTACGTCGGCAATCGAGAACGTGGATGGCGCGACCTTGAGATCCGCCCGTCCAGCCGCGATCTCGGCCCGCTCATGCGCCAACTGTTCCACGCTCACCGGCGTGAATCTGATCTTGTCGAACTGCCGCAGCAACCACGGCCGCTCGTCACCAAGCCGCCAGACCGGCACAGTCCGCCCAACCAACTGGTAACCGCCAGGACCCTCCATGCCATATACGCACAGATAGATCCCACCGATCCCGACCGCGTTCTGCGGCGTCCAAGTCCGGGCCGGGTTGTACTTCGTCGTCACCAGCCGGTGCCGCGGATCGATCGGAACCGCAACCGGCGCACCAAGGTAGACATCGCCCAGTCCGACCACCAGGTACGTCGCCTGCTGGACGATCTCGAACACCTCGTCCCGCTCGTCCAGATCGTTGACCCGCCGGATGAACTCCACGTTGTCCGGACACCACGGCGCATCCGGCCGGACCGAGGTCGCATACCGACGCATCGCCTCATGCGCCTCCGGATGATCGAACGCGATCGGCAACGTCACCTCACGAGCAGGCAGTACGACGGTCTCCGGGTCGGCGAGCCCAAACGTCAACTGCACAAGGTGTTTGGCCAACTCGAACGGACCAAGCCGCGAGGTGTCCAAGGCAACCAACAGTGATCGCACACCTTCCACGATCTCCGTCACGCCATCAGGTCGCTGCGCTCGCAACGCCTGGGCAAGCAGATGGATCCACACCCGGACAGTCAGATCGAGCTCGGCCGACCCAGCCTCCACCAGCAGATGCCGTTCACCAGCACACCGAATCGTGTACCGATCGGTCTCATGCAGTACGTCAGGACGCCCCGCCGTACCGGCGATAGTGGCAGCAGGCAACGACTCCTGTCGCAGGTCGGCCAGCCACCGCCGCCTCTCCTCGATCGCCGCCGTCGCCACCTCGATTGCCACCGGCAACAACTGCACCCGGTCCCCTGCCCGCAACTGACCGAGCATCCACCGATCGGCCTCGATCACCACCGCCGGTACGACGAAACCGCCCAGCGACGGCCCGTCCTTCCCAACAATGACCGGGGTATCGCCGGAGAGCATGATCCCGCCCACCGGATACGCCGAGTCGTGCACGTTCGACGGATGCAGCCCAGCCTCACCACCGTCGCTCCGCGCCCACCCAGGCAGCGGACCGGCCAGCCGCACGCCCGTCCGATCGGACCGATGATCGACAACCCACTCGGTCCCGAAAAACGAGTCCACCCCGTCGGCAGTCAAGTGATCCGGCGCACCATGCGGTCCCGGGATCACCCGCAACTGCCAGCTGTCCGTGATGACCGGCAGCTCAACGCTCACCGGGCTCAGCAGATTCTCGCGCCGCCCCAACGGCAACTCGTCACCAGCCGCGAGCGACCGCCCGTCCTGACCGCCGAACCCACCCAGCACAAAAGTGGACCGACTACCCAGCACCACCGGTACGTCGATCCCGCCCTCGATCGCGAGATACCCGCGCATCCCCTCGAGCGGACCGAGATCCAGCACAGCTCCGGCCGGCAGCATGACCACCAGCCCCGGCCGCAGCGGCCACCCGTCGATCGTCGCCTGCCGCGCCGCACCGCCGACGCAGACCAACCGATCCTCGTCACAGGTCAGCACAGGCCCGGTCTGTACACACTCCAGCCCCGCCACACTCGACGGATTGCCAACCGCGGCATTCACCAAAGCAAAGGTGAGCTCATCAGCCGCACCCGACGGCGGTACGCCGACATCCCACAGCCCCGGGCGACCGGCCAGATCCTGCACGGTCGTCTGCAGGCCAGGGCTGATCACAGTGACCACAGCCATCGTCACCACCAACCCAGGAGCTGCACCGGCGTCGGGTTCCAGCCGTTGCAGGGGTTGTTGATCTGCGGGCAGTTGCTGATCAGTACCAGGATGTCCCGGCTCGCCGTCACCTCGACGTACCGGCCGGGAGCGGACAGCCCGTCGTCGAACTTCAGATCACCGGACGGCGTGACAGGAACGTTCATGAAGAAGTTGATGTTGTGGGTGAGTTGCCGCTGCCCGATCCCGGCATGGGCGCCGAGCGTGAGGAAGGTCTGCCGGCAGGCGTGCTGGTGCCGGGTGTGCAGGCCGTACCGGATGACGTTGCTCTCCTGCGAGCAGGCACCACCGACCGTGTCGTGCCGCCCGCAGGTGTCGTCGGTGATGACCGCCAACTCGTCGCGCCGAGTCGAGAGCAACCGCGATCCGGTCGTCAGGTAGACGGCGCCCTGTTCACGAATCGTGTCGAACGCCGAGTAGCGGTTGTCGATGTCATGCGCGTCGTAGAACAACGTGTCCACGGCCTGATTTCCCTGCAGGTCGACGATCCGCAGCCGACCGCCCGCCGGGACGGTCAGCAGTGCGCCCTCGCCCGCTTCCACCACCTGGTCCAAGGCGTTCATCGGACCAACTCCAACGCACGAAGGGCTTCCGGCCGCAGCTCAGGATCGCCCGGCTCCGCAGTCCCAATCTGTACGCCGACGCCGCCGGCAGGTCCCGTCGACAGCGGATGCGGTGTGGTCTGGATGAACACCAGCAGGTCCTGGTCGGCGCGCAAGGTCACGCTGTCATCAACGCTCGCGTGGCCCGGAACGTATGTGAGCGCGGCCCCCGAGGAGATCCCGACCTTCGAGAAGAAGTTGATGCAGCCATGAAGATCGGCCGCACCAAGACCGTGTTTCGCCAGCTCCAACAGGAGCAGCGGGCTCGGGATGAACCCGGTCAGGCAGTCATGCCAGTCGAGCGTCGAGGCAGTCACCGTGGCCAGGGCCAGACCGCGATCGGACATCAGCACCAGTCCGGCATGGATCCGGGCCGACATCTGCGACTTCAAGGTGTCCGGGATGTTCAGTCGATCGAGGCGGTCGCCGCCGACGATCAGCACCGAGGCGTTGGCGTCGGCAGCCAATGCGGTCAACGTCAGCGCGCGCCCGGCCCGGATCGGGAACGACCAGGCAGCGTCACCAGGGATCTCGTGCTTCATGCGGCCACCTCGGCAAGGTAGGCCTGCCGCTGGGAACGATAGGCGATCAGGCCGCCGATCCCCACGATCGCGAGCGTGAGCAACGGAAGATAGTGCAGGTACCAGCCCTCGCCCGCCGGGTCGTAGACCTCCGCGCGCGGCCAGCCCAGGTTGATCGCCATCGCGAGTCCGTAGCTGACGGCAACGATATTGATCACCAGACCGAACCGTCCGAGCGAGAACAACGGCCGCCCGTTCTCATCGGTGCCGCCGGGCAGTCCGTTGCCGGTGAGGCGCCGTACCAGCATGGGTGTGGTGACCATCAGGTAGGCGATGTAGAGCAGCATGATGCAGACGCTGGCCAGGCCGAGGAACAGACCGGCGTTGCCCACATTGACCACCAGGCAGACCGCAGCGAGCACGCCCGGTACGACGGTCGCCGCGACCGGGGTGCCCGTCCGCGGCGAGACGCGGCGGAGCCAGGCCGATGCGGGCAGCACGTTGTCCCGGGCCATCGAGAAGATCATCCGTGCGGCCGCGGTCTGAATCGCCAACGTACACACGCAGACCGCGAGCGCGACGTCAAGAAGCAGGAGCTTGCCGGCGGTGGTTCCGAGCCTGCTGGTCAGCACGTACGGCAGGCCTTGGGTGGCAAGGTTGCCGTCGGTCACCGACGGCGCGGCCATCAGCGCGGCGATGATCAGGAACGCGCCACCGACTCCGGAGGCGACCACCGCGCGGATGATCGTCCGCGGGGTGGTCGCGCGCGGTTTGTGCGTCTCCTCCGCCAGCTCGCCCGCGCTGTCGAAACCGACCAGCACGTACGCCGCCATCAACGCCGAGATCAGCAACGGAACGACGTACCCGGTGGTGTTGTCGAGGTTGGTCGTGTGCAGAACGACGGACGGACCGCGCTCGGCCTTGCTGGTCAGCAGGACGACGATCAGGACCACACCGACGAGCTCCAGGGTGACGCCGATCGAGTTCACCACTGCCATGATGCGGACGCTGGTCGCGTTCAGGATGGTGGTCGCGACGAGCAGGATGCAGCCGAGTACGACGGCGTTCGTGGCGCCGTCCTTGGAGGCCAGCGCGGGATCGGTGCCGACCAGCTGGAACCCTGACCAGACCGCGGGCAGCACGACCTGCAGTGCGATCGCCGCGGCCGCCAGCGTGATCGTCTGCGCGATCACCATCGTCCAGCCCGCGAACCATCCGATGACCGCGCCACCGAGCCGCCGGGCCCACTGGTAGATGGCGCCGGACAGCGGGTAGCGGGCGGCGAGTTCGGCGAAGCACAACGCGACCATCAGTTGACCGGCCAGGACAGCGGGCCAGGTCCAGAAGAACGCCGTACCGCCGAAGCTGAAGCCGAGCCCGAAGAGCTGGAAGACCGTGGTCAGGATCGAGACAAATGAGAAGCCGGCCGCGAACGACGCATAGCTGCCGACGCGACGGGACAGTTGTTGCGCGTAACCGAACCCGCTGAGGTCCGTCGCGCCGGGCTCGATGGTGGTTGTGTCAGGAGCAGCTGACATTCCGGCCTCCGTTGGTTGGCCCGGAATGCGACGGCAGCCCGGGGCCTCTGCGGCCTCCCGGGCTTTTGTCCCGCCGTGGAACGGTGCACGGAATGCACCGTCTCCCCTCTCGGACCAGACCCACCGGATGGTGGCGGAACCCTAGGGGCGCCCCGCCGTTCCGGCGGGTCTGTTCCAGTTCAGGACCCAACGGTTTCAGGAACACTCTTCAGTTGTTGCGTCCAGGTAAACGCCTGCTCTCACCAAAACTCAGTTCTCACTAACTGTTGAGATCTGCGAGGGTCCTGGGAGCTTTACCCTGCTCGACCCACTTCACGAGCGCGCCCAGCGGGTCGGTCGGCGCCGGGCCGCCACCGCAGTGGCCGGCACCGGGGACGAGGAAGAGCCGGTAGAAGTTGTCGACTCGGCTCATCGACTGCTCGACGCGGTTGCGGTAGTCGACAGTGCCTTGGGCCGGGATCAGGCTGTCCGCGAGGCCGTGCCACGAGAGCAACTTGCCGCCGGAGCGCCGGAAGCCGGACAGATCAGGGTTGTCGCTGCCGATCACCTGGTTGTACTGCGCCTGCGACTGCCGGAACAGCTTGTAGAACTGGGCATACGTGAGCTTGCTGGTGTCGTAGGCCGGGTCGAGCTTGAGGAAGTTGCGCACCCAGCTGTCCGGTACGACGAACGGAACGGCGTACGGCGGGTGGTCCTGCGTGACGGCCAGCCCGTTGAACGGCGTACCGCGGGTGAGTCCGTACCAGAGGCCGCGGGGCCCGTCCCAGATCTTCCGGACGACCCGAGCGTCGGCGGCGGTGATCTTCACGGTCTTGCCTTCACACAACACGGTCTTGCCGATCAGACGCTCCGGCGCCCAGTGGCAGTTCACCGGATCCTGGATGACGCCGTCCCGGCCACACGCCTGTACGGCGGCCTTGTTGAACTCCTCGAGCTCACAGTTGGTCGGGTAGGTGTGCTCCTGGTTCATCACCACGGCCGGCCAGATCGCGGCCACCGTCCAGCGGTCCCAGTTGATCGCGGGTGAGGCAGCGAGGACGCCGTCGAAGTCATCAGGGTGCTGCTGCGCCTCGATGTACCCCTGGCGGCCGCCGGTCGAGCAGCCGTTCCAGTACGAGTACGACGCCGCGCGGCCGTAGTACTGGTTGGTGACCGCCTTGCCGACCTCGGCGAGATCGTGCAGCGAGCGCGAAGCGAAGTTCTTCAGCAGGCCCTGGTCGACCTTGCCGTTCTTGAGCGCCCACGAGTCCGCGGTGAACGGCGACCCGGTGACACCGGCATCGGTCGAGGCGACGGCGTACCCGGCCTTGACCGCGTTCGCCCACGGCGCGCCAAACTCCCCCGCCGCGTAGCCGCTGCCGCCGAGCGCCTGGAAGCGCCCGTTCCAGCCGCCCTTGGGCAGCCAGACCGCGGTCTTCACGTGATCCCCGGCGCCCGGATGGCTGAGTTGGACAGTGACCTCGCAGTACGCCGGTACGTCGGCGACCGGATCGTTCGGGAACGGCGGATTGGGCGGGAAGGTGACCGTGCCACCGGGCCGGTCAACGGCCGTCACGGCGTCGATGTGGGCGCCCTGCGGAGCCTTGACGGACAGGTTCGAACAGGCGCTGGGCTCAGCCGCTGAACTGCTCGGCAGCGGGACGAGCACCGCGAGTGGGACGATCGCCGCGAGTGGGACGATCGCCGCCGCCACCAGGGTCAGAAGTCGTTTCATGATCCCTACCGAACCAACAACGCGCAGAGGCAACCAGGGATACTTTGTCCTGTGATCCAGGGCACAGGACTGAACCGGGCGATGCTCGCCGACTTCCTGCGGACCCGTCGGGCGCAGCTGCAGCCGGAGGACGTCGGGCTGCCGCGGGCGCGGCGCCGCCGGTCGGACGGCCTGCGCCGCGAGGAGGTCGCCGAGCTGGCCGGGGTCTCGGCCGACTACTACAGCCGGATCGAGCAGCAGCGCGGGCCGCGGCCGTCGGAGCCGGTTCTGAACGCGCTCGCCGACGGCCTGCAGCTGACCGATGACGAGCGCAACCACCTCTTCCGGCTGGCCGGCTATCCCAATCCACCGCGGCACCTGCACGACCGAGCGGCCCAGCATCTGCTGCGGGTCATGCAGCGGCTGGAGAACACGCCTGCCCAGATCTGCAGCCATCTGGGCGAGACGCTTCGGCAGAACGAGCTCTCGGTCGCTGTCTTTGGCGATCACTCCGCGTTCGAGGGGATACAGCGGTACTGGGCGTATCGCTGGTTCATGACTCCGGCGGAGCGGGAGCTTTACGAGCCGCGGGACCACCACCGGATCTCGCGGGCGATCGTCGCGGAGGTGCTGGCCACCCACGCCACCTCGGATCCGCAGGCAGCCGTCCTGGTCGACACCTTGCTCGCCCAGAGCCCCGAGTTCGCCGAGGTCTGGGCCGAGCATCCGGTGTTCGAGCAGGACTGGCCGCGGTTACACCTGAACCATCCGTCGGCCGGTGCGCTGGAACTCAACAGCGACTACGTCGTCGACGCCGACCGCTCGCAGTTCCTCGCCATCTTCACCGCCGACCCCGGCAGCGCGGACGAGGAGAAACTGCGACAGCTGGCCAAGCCTCTCGACGACTTTGTCTGGTAGTTAGAGACCGGTTGCTTTGGCGTTGCGCTCGAAATTGGACCAGATGGCCGAGGTGCAGTTGGCGCAGGACGGGCCGAAGAACTCACCGCGGGCCTGCTGGTCGCCGAGCAGCCAATAACGGAACCAGGCCGTGATCGCGCCGCGGAAACCCCCACCGTCCGGGCTCACCACGAAGTGATCGGCGCCCTTCAGCTCGGCGTAGATCGCGGGCACGTGACTGCTCTGCGTGTAGCGGTCGTGCACTCCGGACGGCCAGACGATCAGATCCGCCGAGCCCGCGAAGTACAGCGCCGGACCATGCAGCTTCGCGGGGTCGTTGAACGGCCCACCCTCGAGCGGCGCCACGGTGTCCACGCGCGGATCCGCACCCGCGCCGACGGCTGCGCCACCACCGAGCGAGTGACCGGTCGCGCCGACATGCTCGAGGTCGACCTTGCCCGCGAACACGCTCCCCGCCGTACCGTTCTGTGCGGTCAGCCAGTCGAGCCCCTTCAGCATCGGGTCACCGGAGCCGGACTGCCCCTCGCCCGCAGCCACGATGAAGCCGTGCGAAGCGAAATGATCGAACAGTGGCTGGTACGTCGAAACCGTGCCGAGCGCCCCGTTGCTCCACAGGATCACCGGGTGCTTGGCGCATCCGAGCGTCCCCAGCTGAGCCGGCCGAATGATCGTGGTGCCCTGCCCATTCGATGCCGACGTCACGGCGTACGGGCCGGGCGCTGCCCAGTTCTTGTTCACCGACGGGCAGCCGGCGGCCTGGGCAACTGGCGTCAGGTTGACGACCAGAGCGGCGGCCGTGACGACGATCGCGAGCAGACGTTTCACTGAGACTCCTTGGAGGCGTAGAGAGTGTTCAGCGAGTGGGCGTATTTGTCCCGCACCACCGAGCGCTTGAGCTTCAGCGTAGGTGTCAGTTCGCCGGAATCTGTGCCCCAAAGGGACTCCAACAGTGTCCAGCGTTTCACCTGTTCGACCCGCGAGAGCCGCTCGTTGCCAGCCTTGACCGCCTGCTCGATCTCAGCCCGTACGGCGGGATGCGCGGCGGCCTCGGCCGGAGTGGTCACCGCGATCTTGCGTCCCGCGCACCACTGACTCCAGCCGGGATCGAGGGCGATCAGGGCCACCAGGTACGGGCGGTTGTCGCCGTGCACGTAGACCGATCCGATCAGCTCGGAGGCTGACGACAACGCCTGCTCGACGTTCGCGGCCGAGATGTTCTTGCCGGCCGCGTTGATGATGAGCTCCTTCTTACGGCCCACGATCGACAAGTAGCCGTCGGCATCGATCTGGCCGAGGTCGCCGGTGTGCAGCCAGCCATCGATGAAGGTGTCGGCCGTAGCGTCCGGCCGGTTCAGGTAGCCGGGCGAGATGATCCGGCCGCGCGCCAGCAGTTCACCGTCGTCGGCCAGGCGCAGTTCGACCCCGGGCAACGCGCGACCAACCGTGCCGAGCCGTGGTTCGCGCAGCGAGTTGAGGGTCAGTACTGCGGAGGTCTCGGTCATCCCGTACGCCTCCACGATCGTGACGCCGAGGCCGCGGAAGAGCATCAGCACCTCCTTCGCGATCGGTGCCGCGCCGCTCACGGCGACGACCAGCTCGTTCAGCCCGAGCGCGAGCCGGATCCGGCGGTAGACGAGCCGCTCGAACAGCGCGTGCTGGAACCGCAGGCCCGGGCCGGCCCCCGTGCCGACCCGGGCCTGGCCAGACCGGCGGGCGATCGCGATCGCCTTCCGGAGCAGCGCCCGCCGTACTGCGGACTGTTCGGTGACGGTTCGCTCGGTGATTGCCCCGAGCAACTTCTCCCAGACCCGCGGGACCGCGAGGAAGATGTGCGGCTGGATGGCCGGCAGCTCGTCGGCGAGGGTGCGGAGGTCGCGCACGTACGTGACTGTCGAGATGAGCGCCGTACCGAGGTAGTGGGTGATCATCCGCTCGGCTAGATGGGCCAGCGGGAGGTAGGAGACCTGCGTGCGGCCGGGCTCGGGGAGCTCGCCTAGATCCTCGGTGACGCGGGTGAGAATTCCTTGCAGGACTGTGCAGATCCCGGCATGGGTGACGATCGTGCCCTTCGGCGGACCCGTCGTACCGGAGGTGTAGATGATCGTTGCCGGATCGTCCGATTGCACCTTCGCCGTTGCTTCCTGGACCTCGCCGATCCGCTCCGGCAACGACGCTGCCGCGGCGGCGGTGAGGACTTCGAAGGACAGTACGCCGACCGGCGCCGGGCCGGGGCCGATCACGATGAGCGTCCGCAGCTCCGGCAGGCTGTCCTTGATCGCCAGCCAGGTGGGCAGAAACTCCATGCCCACGATGCAGACCTTGCATGCCGAGTCGGCTGCCACATAGGCGAGCTGCTCGGCGGCCAGGGTGTTGTAGTACGACGAGGGGGTCGCGCCGGCCAGCATGGCGCCGACATCGGCCAGGACGTGCTCGGCCCGGTTCACCAGTTGCAGGCCGACCACGTCACCGGGTTCGATCCCCAGGTCGAGCAGGACGAGGGCGATCGCCTGGGCCTCACGTTCGTACTCGGCCCAGGTCAACCGCCGTTCGCCGTCGACGATCGCCATCACGTCACCGTGCTCGGCCGCGTTACTTGCCACAAGATCTGGCACAGTCAGGTCGAGGACTGTGTCGTGATTCATCGCGCCGCCTTGGTGTTTTGTCAGCAGGACGTTGTCGCGGGGCGGTTCTGGAAGCGGGCACCCAGCCAGTTCAGTGCATTCGTTCCCCACAGGGAGACCGTGACGACGTGTCCGCCGCCGGGAATCACGTGCCACTCGAGGTTGGTGCCGGCTGCGCAGTAGCGGTTCTTCAGAGCGACAGCACCGGCGTACGGGATGAGCTCGTCGGCGGTGCCGTGGTAGAGATAGACCGGCGCGGACGGCTTGACGTTGCCGAGCTTGTTCTCGTTGAGCCGCTGCTGCCAGCGCGGGTCCTTGATCACGTTGGGGACCGTGGTGAAGTCGTTGAGCTTGCGGCCCGGCGCGAGCAGCGCGATCTCGGCGACACAGGCCTGCTTGATCTTCGCGAACAGCTCCTTGCCCTGCGCGGTGAGCACGTTGTCCAGCGGAACATCCGGGTACGCCGTCGCGAGGCCTGCTGCGGCAGCGGCCACCAGGCCGAATCCGATGCCACCGTCGTTGCTCGCGGCAACCAGGTCGAGATCAGCCGGTACGCCGCCGGTCGCCGTACCGACGACTTTCAGGTCTGGCGCATAGGTCCCGGCCTGCTCGGCCGCTGCGGCTGCCGCCTGACCACCCTGGGAGTAGCCGAAGACGCCGATCGGGGCTGCCTTGTCGAGCCCGGCGGCCGGGAGGCGGGTCGCGGCGCGGGCGACATCCAGGAGGGCGCGGCCCTCGGATTTGGCGGTCGCGTAGGTGTGGGTTCCCGGCGTACCGAGTCCTTCGTAGTCGGTCAGTGCGACGGCCCAACCCTGGCCGATGGCTTGGGCGATGAACGCGACCTCGACCTCGGTACCGGTTCGGATCTGGTACGACGGCGCGCACTGATCACCCATGCCTTGTGTGCCCATCGCGTAGGCCACGACCGGGCGTTTCCCCGGTCCCGTCCAGGCGGTGAGCGGGGTGATCACCGTGCCGGACACGGCGTTCGGCGTACCGGTGGCTGATGTCGAGCGGTAGAGGACCTGATCCGCGCGGGTCGGGACGGGGAACAGCCGGAGGATGTCGACGTACAGGTCCACCTTCCGGGTCCTGAGGACATCCCCGGCAGCGACGTTCGGCAGCGGGGACGGCGCGGTGTAGAAGGGGTCGTTCTGCGGGGTCGGCGGGCGCGGGTCGGCCGAGGCCGGCGCGACGCCCGCGAAGGAGAGGCCGGCGACGGCCAGCCCGATGACGAGTCTTCGGATCACGGTGGGTACCTCCGGGGCGGGAGAGTGGTAATGAGGATTACCCGAATATAGGGCGCGGGTTAGGCTGTGACAATGCCCTGATCGCTGGTTTGTTCGGTTCGTTCGGTTCGTTCGGTTCGTCGGTCGGTTCGTTCGTTCGGAGGTTTCTGGTGGCGTCGACTGAGCGCAGCTATGGCGGCGTGCCGCTGGCTCGGCGCCGGGAGGACCGCCGGGCACGGCTGATGGCGGCGGGGGTCGACCTGTTCACGTCGACCGGGTACCAGCAGACGAAGATCACCGAGCTGTGCGCGGCGGCCGGGATGTCGACCCGGGGCTTCTACCAGGAGTTCGAGACCAAGGAAGCGCTGCTTCTCGAGCTGTACGTCCGGACGAACCAACTCGCGCACGACCACGTCAGCCAGACCCTGACCACTCTGGAGACAACCGATCCGGCCGCGCGGATCGACGTACTGATCGACGTCTATCTGGCCGCCGTCACCTCGGATCCGCGACTCGCTCGCCTGAACTATGTCGAGGCGGTCGGGGTCAGCCCGGCGGTCGAGGCCCTGCATGTGGAGTGGGTCGGTCGCTGGAGTTCACTGATCGAGCGTGAGGCGGACCGGATGGCGGAGGCCGGCCTGGCCCCGCGGCGGGACTTCCGGCTGACCGCGATCATGATCGTCGGCGCTATCACCGGCCTGCTCCGCGAGTGGCAGACACACGCTGCGCGCTACCCGACGACGGAGATCGCGGCCGAGGCGAAGGCGCTGATCCTGAGCTCGATCACGCGCGGCGCCTGAAGGTCGGTACGGCAGGGTGTAGACGCTGCCGTCCGACAGACCGAGCGTCCAGCACGAACGACAGCAGGTGGTCGCGTCCCACCAGCCCGCCACGCGTTCGCGCACCACGGCATCCCCCGATGAACTCCACACCTGCCGCCCTCCGTGCCTCCCCGACCACCCAGCCACCCGTCGCGGCCCCCGCCGTACCACTCACACCCGCAGCAGAATCGCACCAAAGGTGGGTCGGCTTCTCTTTGTGCACGAACGCCCACTTTGGGAACCCACCAGTCATCTGCGCCCCCTCAGAATGGTTGATGGGCTCCCAAAGTTGCAGAGTGCGCCCAAAGGTGCGCCGGCTTCTCTTTGTGCACGAACGCCCACTTTGGGAACCCACCAATCATCCGCGCCCCCTCAGAATGGTTGATGGGCTCCCAAAGCTGCAGAGTGCACCCAAAGGTGGGCCGGCTGCTCTTTGTGCACGCGATCTGCTTTGAGCACCCATCGACCCGATTTCGGCTGCCAGAGTGGTTGAGCGGTGCTCAAAGGCGGCGGTCCGTCCCCCGCGGGCGGAGGGGTGGCGGCGGATGGGACCGCGCGGCTCGGGGCGGGAGCGCGGGGCGGAGCGCGGGGCGGAGCGCGGGGCGGAGCTGCTCGGGGCGGAGCGCGGGGCGGGGCCTGCTCGGGGCGGGGCTGCTCGGGGCGCGGGGCGGGGCGGGGCGGATGAGGTTGTGCTGTTGTTCGTGCGGCTGGGGGGCTGAGCTGGTTGGATCGGCCTAGGGACAGGAGGTGTGTGGTTGGTGGGTCCCCGGGTTGCGGCTGGTGAGCGTGGCGGGCTGGGGTCTTGGGGATATACGTCCTGTGCTTCGGAGGGTCAGCGTCGGTTCTTAGGAGGGGTTATGGAGTGGCGGGACTTGCCGTTGGTTGAGTGTCTTCGTGGGGGTGAGGCGGAGATGCTGCAGTTCGCGGTGGATCGGGTTCGACGGCAGTTCGCTTGGAAGACGGGTGGGCTGACGGCGGAGCAACTGCGGCGGCAGCATCCGCCATCGACTATGACCTTGGCTGGGCTCGTCAAGCACATGTCGTTCGTGGAGGCCGGGTTCACCGCACGCGCGGCTGGGCGGGCGATCGAGGCGCCGTGGGACGTTCGGGATTGGGTCGCGAACGACAACTGGGGCTGGGAATCCGCGGTCACCGACGATCCGCAGGAGTTGTATGCGCTGTGGTACGGGAGCGTCGAGCGCTCGCGGGCGACCTGGGTCGAGCTGTCCGCGGACGGCGGGCTCGACGTGGAGATCGACGAGGGCGACCCCGACTGGATCACCAGTCGGCGCCGGATCCTCATCGACCTCCTCGAGGAATACCTCAAGCACACCGGGCATGCCGACGTACTGCGGGAAGCTGTCGACGGTCTGCGCGGCAACGATCCCGAATGAGGTGGTGACTCAGTTGGCGCGGCTGGTGTTGATCTCGCCGTTCACGCCGGCCGGGAAGAAGCCACCCTTGCTGACCTTCTTCGGGTTCAGGTAGACCACGTTCAGGACCTGGTCGGCGCCCCGGCTGAACGCGATACCGTTCGCGTCCGTCGGCACGATGTTCGTCCGGCCCCGGTACGTCGTACCTTGGTCGACGTCCGTCTTGCCGTCCAGGCTGTCGCGGGCGTTGGAGATCGCGACCGACGGTGCTTCGAGACCGCGGGATACGAGCGTGGTGCGGATGTTGGCCGCGTGGTACGCCTCGACCGCGAGGATGCCGGCGGCGGCCTCAAGGTAGGTCTTGTTGGTGATGAGCGGGGCCGCACCCTTGTACGCCGTGACGCCGACGTCCTCGAACACGTACGCCGCCAGCAGGAAGTTGTTCTCGTTGGCATAGGCATCGAACTTCTGCCCCGGCTTGATCAGCTTCGCGGCGGTCGCGGCCGCGGTGAAGGCGGCGTCGATGTCGATCGACGGTCGCGCGACGGCCGCCTTGCCCAGTGCCTTGCGCAGGAACCGGACGTGCGCGAGTTCGTCGGCCGCGATCTCCTCGGCGTACGAGCGCACGACCTTCGACTGGAATCGCACCTTCCGACCGCCGCGTACGCCGCCCAGCTTGCCCTTGCCGTGAACGTCAACCGCAGACAGTCCGTAACCACGGACCGCGCGCAGGTAGAACTCGGCCTCCAGATACTCCAGGTTCAGCGCGAAGTTCAGCACCGCGCCATCGCTGGGCTTACCGGTAGCGGCGTCGGCGGTCGCTTCGGCGGTTTCCGGGTTCAGGATCCCGCCGGCGAGCAGACCACCACCCGCCAACCCCGCCCCGGCGCCGACCACTCCCGCGGCCCGCAGAAACTTCCGACGATCCACGTTGCTCTCGGCACTGCGCTCGATCGCGTTCCGGATGAACAGCTTGTCGAACATGCTCGTCTCCGTCAGTGAGATTCCGGCGAGCCGAGCGGCCCACCGGCCATGACGAACCATCGGGCGAAAATCAGGCCCATCCCCCACTCTTCGGAGCCACCTCCCCACCGGATAGGTCCGAACACCCGCCACACGTGGTCAGCGCGTTCTCGGACGTTGCGGAGTCTGGTGCCGGGGGTTTGGCCGGTACGGCGGGGGCGCGCTCGAATGCGGCCGGCGACGCACACGGTGGCTAATCGCCACTGCGGCCGGCCGACAGAGGACGAGTGACGGGTTCGCTGGGATGCGGCCGGCGACGTGCGTGGTGGCTGCTCGGCGCTGCGACCGACTGGCAAAGGCAGGGCGGCGGAGTGTGCCCAGATACGGCCGGCAGGGTACGCGGGGGTTGCTCGCCACTGCGGCCGGCCGACAGAGGACGAGTGGCGGGGGTGGTCTTTGAACTGAGGGGATGGTGCGGTCGGCGATCGCGTTCACGTTGTCTGGGGCTGACGGGTTGTGGTTGCTGCCGGTGGTGAGGGGGTCTGTTGGGTGACCCGTCGCGACGGTGAACTACTCGACCTGCGATGCCCACCCAACACAACGGTCACTGTCAACGCGGCCCGTTCATGTACGCCAGCCATAGCCCGTCGGCCGGAGGCGGCGAAGATCCTCGGTAGCCGGCCTCGCCAGCCCCCTCAGCCACAGGCTTGCCGCGCCCGAAGGTTCGGTGGCCGCCGGAGGCGGGCGAATCGCGCCTTTGTGGAACCAAATGGGCACCCAGCGGCCGCGACGTTCCACAAAGCGAGCGGATGCAGCTCTGCGGGGAACCGGGGAAACCTGCAGTCGCTCCGGTTAACGTCCGAAGATACGCAGACCAGGTACTGCGATCGTTCGGACGTTAGCTAGTCGGCCTTGCGGAGCGGAGGGTTTAGTAGGTTTGGTAGTAGATTAGTTGGCCGGATTCACCGGGGGCGGCGCCTTCGCTGGGGATGAAGAGGGTCATTACTAAGGCGTTCTGGCCGTTGGGGGCTTTGAGGGCGGTGACGCTGGGGTTGGCGAACGCTGTGCTGCCGCCGTTGGTGCGGATCGTGGTGCGGTCGGCGTTGCCGGTCTGGTAGTCGTAGACGAAGGTCCGCCAGGAACCGAAGTCACCCTTCGTGTACTGGCCTTCGATCAGGCCGAAGTTGTAGCCGCGGAAGGTGGCTTTGTCGCGGTCGCCGATGTTGCCGCCGACGCCCCAGTGCAGTAGGGCGTTGTCGAAGTTCGGCTGGGCTGCGGTGGTCCAGGAGTTGAAGTTCGTCAGGGTGCCGCGTTGCTGGCGGTCGCGGTCACAGTTCCACCAGTAGTGGCCGCCGATGTCGATCGTCGAGTGGTCGATATCCGGTGACAGCGTGACGCTGTAGATGTTCGGCGTACCCTCCGCGCAGGACGACAGCCGGCGCGGTGCGTCGAAGGCTCGATTCACCTTGCCTGCCAGCAGATCTGCGCGGTTGGTGAAGTACCGGAAGGCCAGGTGGTTGTTGCCACCACCGGCCTGCTCCTGCTCCCACGCGAGCACGAACCCGCCGTTCGACGCCTGCACGATCGTTGGTTGCGAGGCCGGCCCGGTGTTGCTGCCGGCGAGCTCACGCACCCAGTGCCAGTTGAGCAGGTCGGTCGAGGTCGCCAGGTTCACCCGGAAATGGCCGTCGCCGGCCAGGTGGTGCGAGACGGCGAGATAGCCGCCGGTCGTGTCCTGGATGATCTTCACCGTGTCCATCACATGACCGGCATCGTCCTTGGTGTTGTACCGCTTCCCGGTCGCGCCGGAAACGTTCTCGACGATCCCGCGCAACTCGGCCCGGGCCGGATCGGACGCGGCGGTGGTGGTCGCAGCGGCCGAACCGGCGGTCAACGTGGCGAGTGTGACAACAAGCAGAACAGCAAGAGCTCTGGGCATGGGCGGCATCCCTCGCAGTCAGTTGTTCAAGGCCCCCCAGGCTAGCGAGGTCAGCGCCTCGCTGCCCAGATCAGCGTGTGCCCGCCGTCGCCCTCCGCGGCAAACTCCGCCCGCTCGACCACCAGCCCCGCCGCCTCGATCCACGCCCGGGTCGTGGCTGTGTCCGCGTGACTCCACCACATCGGTACGTCGCCGCCCAGCCAGTTCTCCTCTGCGCCGGTCCATGCGCCGACGCCGACCGTGGCCACGAACACGCCGCCCGGGCGCAGCCAATTGCCGATCCGCTGCAGCAGCGCCTCCTGCTCGTCCAACGGGATGTGGATCAGCGAATAGAACGACACGATCGCGTCGAACGAATCCGCGGGCAGCTCGAGCGTGGTCGCATCCGCCTGCAGGAACGTCGCCGCCGGAACCCGCTCGCGGGCGCGCTCGACCTGCACCCCGCTGATGTCCACGCCGGTGACGTGATGCCCGGCCTCGGCAAGCACCTTCACCACCGGCACCCCGGAGCCACAGCCGAGGTCGAGAATCCGGCTCCCGGCTGACAATCCCGTCAGGAGTTCGGCAAGCCAGTCCCCGTACTTCGTGTCCCCGTCAAATGCCTCGTCGTACCGAGCCGACAGCGCGTCGTACCCCCGCCGTACCAGCTCCTTGGCTTCTGCGTTGTCCATGCTCCGAGGCTAGGCATCACGGCCGCCTACCGCGATTGGTTTTCGGGAGCGGTGGAGGGTGACGGCGGAGAGGAGGCAGACGGCGGCGGGAACGAGGAGGGCTTTGGTGGGGCTGGTGAGGGTTGCGGCGCCGGTGGCCGCGGCGAGGGTGAGGGTTTCGACGGTCATCCGGGTGGTACTGAAGAGGGCCGCACCGGCGCCGCCTCGGTGGGACGGGACGTGCTTGAGGGCTTGGCCGTCGGGCACACCCTCGGTGAGTCCTAGGCAGATGCCTAGCAGGGCGGCGCCGATGAAGAGGGCCAGCGGTACGTCGGTCAACTGGAGCACGACGGCGGTGGCGGTGCAGACGACCAGCGCGGTGATGACCAGCGGTGATGACCAGCGGCGGGCGATTCGTGAGGCCAGTAAGGGAAGGACGGTCGAGGGGATGGTGAGGAGGCTGAGGAGCAGGCCGACTTGACCGGCGCCCAGATGCGCTCCTAGCTGGGGCAGGACGGTGAGGCCGACGACGAGGACTCCCATGAAGGCGCCTGTCGCCAGGGCATAGGCCCGGTACGCCGGGATGCGCAGCAGGTCGAGTGGAATCGCGGGATCCGGCGTACGGCGTTCCACTCGGACCAGCCACGCGAATCCAGCGGCTGTGATGAGCAGCAACCCGACCGTCGCCCAGACCGGCAGGGCGAATCCGAAGGCGGTCACGGCCGCCGCGATGGTGAAGCCGAAGATGACCGCACCGGCGAGGTCGAAGTCCTTCGGCAGGTCGCGGGTCCGAAGGCTCGGTAGGCCGATGGACATCAGGACTGCGATGGCCGCGACGCCCGCCGGTACGACGAAGACCAGCGGCCAGCCGCCGATCGCCATCAGGCCCTGCGCGGCGAAGGGGCCGAGTGCGAGACTCGTGCCTAGTACGGCGCCTAGGTAGCCGTAGATCCGGTGCCGATCCTCTGGCGGGTAGACGGCCAGCACCATCGCCGAACCACCGGCCGCGCACATGGCGGCGCCGATGCCGGCTAGCACTCGCAGAGCGACCAGCGTGCCGAGGTCCGGCGCCAGCGCGGACAGCACACCGGCGACGGCGACCACGATGTTGCCTAGAGCAAAGAACTTCGTGCGCGAGGTGCGGTCGGCCAGAACTCCGGCCAGCAACAGCGCGGCGGCGAAAAGACCGTTGTAGCCGACAACGATCCAGGGGCCGAGGGCATCGACCCCTGGCAGGTCGGCGGTCGCCGCGGGGACAACAGCGGTCGACCCGGTGATGGCCAATGGGAAGACGGCAGTGGAGATGAGGTCGGCGACGAGGACGCGCCGACGATGACGAACAGACAGATAGAACACGGGATGCGCTCCGGAGTCAGCAGATTCCGAGCGCCACGAGGGCGCTCCTGACGAATGGCCAGGAGCGACGGCTCTAGGGGTTATGCGCCGTCACTCTCAGCGACGGCGCACCGTGTCTGTCTTGGGCACGCACCGAGAGTAGCAACGGAGCGCGGAGTTCGGCACGGCCTTTTCGGCTACCAGAGCGAACCGGTGGCGTCCCAGTGACCTTGCGAACGGTCGTCCGTGAACGGCACCAGCCACTCGGTCGGCACGGTCAACGTCTGCACCCGCGGCAGCACGATCGGCGTACCGTCCGGGGTTCGCAGGTTGCCGATGATCTCGTAGGTGCCCTCCGGCAACCCGAGCTCCTGGCACTGCTCCGCAGTCAGCGTGACCGCCGTGGTCGGGCTCAGCACCGACCGAACCCCCTCGGCGGCCGACTCCTCCAGCCCCGTCACAGTGAGCGGAAAAGTCGCTCCCCGCAGCGCGCCAAAAGTCAGCCGCTGGTCCCCTTCCAGCACATGCGGGACCTCGACCAGATACGTCGTACCGACCTCGACCTCACCCCAGAGCACCCCTCCAGGCTCCGCGCTCCACCCCCAATTTGTCCAGCAAGAGATCAGCAGTCGAGCTGGAACAGGAGGAGGGTGCTACCGCTCGAGTCGGTCCAGAGGTGTGCCAGCAGGCCGATGTCGGCGCCAGGCGGCGGATATCCGTCGTCGGAGATGTAGTGCGGCTTCCAGGTGCCCGCCGACTTGAACCGATGCACGACCTCCCCGTCGAACAGAACGAGGGGAGTGCCCGGATCAGCCTGAAGCACCTGCTCGACCTCGGCGGCGGTGAGCCACTCGTCGTTCGCCTCCGTATAGACGTGCTCGGTGCCGACGACCAGCTCATCACCGTGGAGCTTGTTCGGGCGATAGCTCAGCTCCGGAGCGGCCACCAGTAAGTGCTTGATCACGCCTGGAGATTACTCGCGGCCGGGGAGGCGGGTGGTGATTTCTTGGAGGATCCAGGTGTTGTTGTCGGGGTCGGGAAGGTGGCTCGGGTGCTGTAGGTGGTGCGAGCGGGGTCCAGGCCGGGGGTGAAGCCTTCGGTGGTTCGGTGGAAGTAGTCGGTGACCTCGACGCCGGCGGCGATGAGGGCTTCGCGGGCGGTGACGATGTCGGCGACGACCAGGTAGGCGGTGGCGGAGCCGGGGGCGGCGGGGGTGAAACCTTCGGGGCCGAACTGGACGGAGGTCGCCGAGCCGGGCGGAGTGATTTGTACGACGCCGGGCGGGGTGACGTCGAGGCGCCAGCCGAGGCGGACGTAGAAGTCGCGGGAACGGTCGACGTCCGAGACCGGAATGATCAGGACCTCGATCCGCTGGTCGAAGTCACCGAGTTCGGAGGTGTTGGTAGGCATGGGCCTACCGTCAGGCCGCTGCCGGGGTGTTCGCACCAGGGAAAGTCACTGGAGCGCGGTGCGCAGTTGCCTGCGTCACCCGGCGGCCCTCCGCCTCAGCGGTCAGTGCCTCGAGCAACGACGACTTCCCGACCCCACCCCGTGCCGCATCGACCATCCCCCGCAGTACGGCGAGCTCCCGCTCCCACCGCTCCAACCTGATCGAAGCGGGACCGCGCGGTGTGGCCGCGGCCACGATAGTTGCGTTTTGCCACGATCTCGGGAAGGGTCGAGAGGCACGTTTGTCCGATTCCTAGTGAAAAGTGGAGGCGCGCCGAAGCGAGGCGTGAATCAGCTGTGGCGATCGATTTCGACAGCCAGCAAGTAGAACCTGACCACGCAACCGAGCATCCTGCGCTCGCGGCACCACCACCGCCCGGTAGCCGAAGTACCGGTTCCGGGCTCGACCGGATCGTGTTCGGCGTCACGGCGGTGATCGCACTCGCCTTCGTGGCTTGGGGATTCGCCAGTGCGACCAGCCTCGGTACGGCGTCCGGCTCGGCCCTGACCTGGGTCGAGACCAACACGGGCTGGCTGTTCGTGCTGCTCGCCTCGGGGTTCGTCGTCTACGTGTTGTGGCTGGCGGCCGGCCGGTACGGGCGGATTCCGCTCGGGGCGGACGACGAGGAGCCCGAGTTCAAGACCGTGTCCTGGGTGGCGATGATGTTCAGCGCCGGGATGGGGATCGGGCTGATGTTCTACGGCGTGAGTGAGCCGTTGTCGCACTTCATGAAGCCGCCGCCGGGCACGGTGGAGGGTGGATCCGACGCGGCGCTGCAGACGGCGATGGCCACGACGTTGTTCCATTGGACGTTGCACCCGTGGGCGATCTACGCCGTCGTCGGCATAGCGATTGCCTATGGCACCTTTCGGCGCGGGCGTTCGCAGCTGATCAGCGCGGCCTTCGCACCGCTGCTCGGGAAGCGGACCGAGGGACCGATCGGCAAGGTGATCGACAGTCTGGCGATCTTCGCCACACTGTTCGGGTCGGCGGCCTCGCTCGGGCTCGGCGCGCTGCAGATCGGGTCCGGTGTGCGGATCCTCGGCTGGCTCGACAAGACCGGGAACGCCGTGCTGGTCGGAGTGATCGCCGTACTGACCGCGGCCTTCGTCGCGTCGGCGGTGTCCGGTGTTGCCAAGGGCATCCAATGGCTGTCGAACATCAACATGGTGCTCGCGGTGGTGCTGGCAGCGTTCGTCTTCGTCGTCGGACCGACCGTACTGATCCTCAACCTGGTGCCGACCGCGATCGGTGACTACCTGCGCGACCTCGCCGACATGGCGGCGCGGACCGAGGCCAGCGGCGGCGACGCGATGGCGACCTGGTTGTCCAGCTGGACGGTCTTCTACTGGGCGTGGTGGATCTCATGGACGCCGTTCGTCGGCATGTTCATCGCGCGGATCAGCCGTGGCCGGACTATCCGGCAGTTCGTCACCGGCGTACTGCTGGTGCCGTCGATGGTCAGCCTGGTCTGGTTCTGCGTCTTCGGCGGCGCCGCGATCGACACCCAGCGGCACGGCGTCGACATCGCCGGCCAGTCGACCACCGAAGGTCAGCTCTTCGGTCTGCTCGACCATTACCCGCTGGCGTCCGTGACCACGATCCTGGTCGTCGTACTGGTGGCGATCTTCTTCGTCTCCGGCGCCGACGCGGCCTCGATCGTGATGGGCACACTGTCGCAGCGGGGAGCGATCGAGCCTCGTAAGGCGGTGGTCATCTTCTGGGGTGTCCTCACCGGCGCCGTCGCCGCGGTCATGCTGCTCGTCGGCGGCGGTGGCGCGAAGGCCCTGCAGGGACTGCAGAATCTCACCATCGTCGCGGCGCTACCCTTCGCGATCGTGATGGTCGGCCTGGCGGTTGCGCTCGCCAAGGATCTCCGGACCGACCCACTGATGCTGCGCAAGGCGATGGGCAGCGAGGCGATGGAGGCAGCCGTCATCGAAGGCGTCACCACCCACGGCGACGACTTCTCCCTGGTGGTCACCGGCAACGGCGAGGAGCCGGTCAAGAAGGAGTGACGGCACCGACAAGCCTGAGCGCGTACGTCGCGTAGGTGGTCTTCAGGTCCTCGATCGACCGATCCCGGCCCATCCAGGTCTGGACCTCGGCCGCGAAACCGGCGGCCGAGTCGTCGATGTGCCCGGGCGGGCGATACCAGACCGCGAGCCGGATCCCGAAGCCGGCGATCGCGGCGATCGCGGTCCACGGATCGTCGCAGTCGAAGGCGCTGAGGTCGTTGCCGCGGTCGATGACGGCCCGCATCAGGTCGATCGCCTCCTTGCGGCTGGCGGCGACATGGCGCAAAGCACTCTCGGTGAGCATGCCGAAGTCGTTGTGCGCGATCGTCGCGAACAGCGGATACGTCGTGTGGAACTCGACGTTCGCGTGCACGAGCGCGCTCAGCTGCGACGCCGGATCCGGCCCGGCCTCCAGCAGCCCGGCGCGCATCCGGTCCCGGATCTCCTCGTTGGCGAGGAACACCAGCTCGCTGAACAGATCCGCCTTCGAGGCGTACTTCGCATACAGCGAGCTCGGCTGCACGCCGAGATGCGCGGTCAGGTCCCGGACCGAGACGCCGTGATACCCGCGGGCGGCGAACAGCTCGACCGCGGCCTCCAGCAGCCGGCCCTTCGCACCGTCCGCGGCCAGCCGCGGCGGCAGCACTACGGGCAATCCTGAGGGCATCTCACCTTCCTTAGAACGTTCGATCCATAAGCTAGCAGAATTTGCGCTTGACACCAGCGTGATGGATGCTCAGAGTAATGTAACGAGCGTTCCACTGGAGGGGTTGGATGCGCACATCGACAGGTATCTGGTGGGAGAGCACCGGCGCGGGGGCGCCGGTGCTCCTGATCAACGGATTGGGGTCAGCATCGACATCATGGTTCCGCTTGCTCCCGGGGCTCGACGGCTACCGGGTGATCACGTTCGACAACCGCGGTGTGGGGCGTACCGGGTGTTCCCCGGAACCGTTCGGCCTGCCCACGATGGCGACCGACGCGGTCGCCGTCCTCGACGCGGCGAACGTCGACCGGGCGCACATTCTCGGCCTTAGCATGGGCGGCCTGATCGCCCAGGAGCTCGCCCTCAGTCACCCCGGCCGAGCCAGCTCATTGATGCTGGCCAGCACCCACGCCGGCGTACCGCACCTGACTGTCGCGGCCTCCGCAGTCGCCACCATCGCCAACCTGCCACCCGAACAGCGCAGTCAGGCGCTGACACCGATCCTGTACGTCGACGACACCCCCGCGGCCGAGATCGACCGCGACATCGAGGTCGCCAGCGTCATCCCGACCACCTCCGAAGGCATGCGCAGTCAGCTCCTCGCAGCCTCGCCGTGGGACCGCCACGACGAACTCCACCAGCTGGATCTGCCGACTCTCATCCTCCACGGCCGAAACGACCGACTGGTCCCGCTATCAGCCGGCGAAGCCTTGGCCGCAGCCATCCCGCACGCCGAACTGGTCGTCATCGACAACGCCGGCCACCGCATCTTCACCGACCAAACCCTCCTCGCCACCCAAGCCGTCACCACCTTCCTCCAAAAAGCCGCCCAGCTCATCAGGTAGATGGTTAGGTGATGACGTGTCCGAGCCGATTCACCCCGTCTACCTGGAGAACGGCGTCCTGCCGCGATAAATCGGTACGGCGATGCGGGGGAATCTGCCACGATCATCGGATGGGTGCACTGGATGCGGTGGCCGGCAGGGTCACCGGCGGTGCCACTGTGGCGTTTCGGCCCAGTGGTTCATCGATGGTCCCGCTGATCCGCAGCCGGCAAGAGGTCGTCGTCACGCCGGTCGACCCGACCCAACTGGAGGTCGGGGACATCGTCCTCGCCCGCGTCGCCGGAACCGTCTACCTGCACCTGGTGTCAGCCGTGGATCCCACCAAGAACCGGGTCCAGATCAGCAACAACCGCGGCCGCATCAACGGGTGGACCAGCCACGACCGCGTCTTCGGCATCTGCCTGTCGGTCGACGGCATCACCCGCCCGAGAGCTGCCGCCAAGAAGCTTGGCGAATCTGCGCAACAACAGGACGTATAGGTCCACTGCATCGCCCGGCCACGCTCGCCGTCGCCGAGCAGGTACGGCGACCGGCGTACACCTCCTGTCCTTCGGAGGATCGGCCCGCCCGCAACGGTGGTGTGAGCTGTCGTCGGACGGGTGGGTGGTTCGCGCCATCAGTGGTGGCGTGAGACACCTTGTGACTGCTGGAGACCTGCTGCCATAGGTCTCCGCCCACCGGTTCCTGTCTCCGGCCACCAGTGGTGGCGCGACGCCAGGGGAGTTCCGGAACCGGCGAGGGGGTGTGCATGCGCATTCCGGCGCGTAGGGTTCGCGGCTAGTAAGCGCTTTCCGGGATGCTGGGAGGATTTGTGAGGCGAACTGTTGGGGTGGCTGTCACGGTGGCGGCGTTGGGGGCCGGGCTGCTGGGGGCCGGGGTGCCGGCTCAGGCTGGGCGACCCGATCGTGGGGCGGTGGTGACGGGGACGTACTCGAGTGGGTCGGCGCAGACCTGGCAGCCGTTGCCATCGGCGTTTGTCGGGAACGATCGGGGTACGACGCCGGACGCGACCGTGGTGATCGACCCGAGCACGTTGCGGCAGAAGTACAGCGGGGTTGGGTTCTCGCTCGACGAGACCAGCGTGTCGAACCTGTGGAAGCTCACGCCGGCCGAGCGGGACCGGGCGATCCGGCTGCTCGTCGACCCGAAGAACGGCGCCGGGCTGGACAGGTTCCGGTTGACGATCGGCAGTCCGGACCTGATCGAGCACCTGCCGTTCTGGTCGTACGACGAACTGCCGGCCGGGGTGACCGAGGACTTCGGGCTCAAGTACTTCTCGATCAAGCGGGACCTCGACACGCATATCGTCGACACGGTCAAGCTGATCCAGCGCTACAACCCGAAGGCGACGTTCTTCGCCTCCGCGTGGAGTGCGCCGGCGTGGATGAAGACCAACAACCGGTTCACCGGTGAGGTCGCACTCAAGCCCGGCAGCACCACGTCGTACTACCAGGTGGGCAAGCTCCGCGACGACTGCATCGACGTCTTCGCGCGCTACTACGTGAAGTACATCCAGGCCTTCGCCAAGCACGGCATCAACGTCGACGCGCTCACGCTGCTCAATGAGCCGGGCATCGATGTCGTCTACCCGGCGATGGACATCAGCGTCGAGCAGCAGCAGAAGCTCGCGGTGGCGATCAAGAACGAGGTACGGCGGGCCGGCCTGTCGACCCAGCTCTACGTGCACGACTTCAACTTCTGGGACTGGCGCGACCCGAACAGCACCGCGACCAAGAACTACTACCGGATCTTCAACGACCCGAAGACGAAGGCCGCTTCGGACGCGATCGCGTTCCACCCGTACTGGGGCGACCCGACGGTGATGCGGGACGCGTACGAGCAGACCGGCAAGCCGGTGCACATGACCGAGACCAGCGACCTGAACCCGGCCACGATCCTGAACTACTTCCGGCTGGACGCGTCGTCGTACGTCATGTGGGCGCAAACCACAGACCAGGACGGCGGCACGCTGCACTGGACGCCGGCCCGGGACAACAACATCGACTGGGCCGAGGTCGGTCGGACGACGAAGTGGCCGAACCGCTTGGTCAAGGTCGACACCACCGCCCGCACCTTCACGGTCCGCGACGAGCTCTACGCGATGGGCCAGTTCGCCAAGTACCTCGGCCCCGAGCACACCCGCGTCGAGTCCGGTACGACGACCAACGGGATCAGCAACGTGGTCTACAAGGACCGCGGTGACAACTTCGTGGCGATCGTCGGAAACTCCAACACCACGTCCAGCCAGGTCCGCGTCGCGATGGCCGGAAAGACCTTCACCGTAACGGTTCCGGCCAACTCGTTCGCGACCTACCGCTGGCACGGAGATGTCCCGTCCCAGCACGGCAACCACGCTCCGGTGCTGAACGACGTACCGGATGTCGTTGCTGATCAGTACGGCGCCGCGCAGGTGCAGCTCGCTGCGAGGGACCGGGATCGGGACAAGCTCGCGTACTACGCGACCGAGCTGCCGGCCGGGGTCAGCCTGGACGCGCAGACCGGTCTGCTCACGCTCCGCCCGACCGTCGCCGGCGTTCAGACCGTGAAGGTCCGTGTCACCGATGGCGCTGCCAAGGACGAGACGACGATCAAGATCACCGTCACGCCGCACGGTACGCCGGTCGGCCAGAACATCGAGGCGGAGTCGTACGTCGCGCAGAGCGGCTGGACCGACGGCGGCGCGAACTTCGTCGAGTCCAACCCATCAGCCAGTGGTGGCAAGAACATCGGCTGGACCGACACCGGCAAGTGGCTGCAGTACCGCGTCGATCTGAAGAAGGCGGCCACCTACAACCTCGAGCTGCGCGTGGCCAACGGCACCGGCGCGGTTGCCCCGGACGCGATCTCGATCCGGGACGCGTCAGGCGCCGTACTGACGAAGGTCTCGGTACCGGCTACTGGCGGCTGGGCGACGTACCAGTCGGTCAGCACTCAGGTGACGCTGCCGGCCGGCGAGCAGAACATCACTGTCTTCTGCGAGAGCGGTGGCTTCAACCTGGACTACTTGAAGCTCACCGAATGAGACGGAGGTGGGAAGGGGCCGGCGGGGCTCCTTCCCACCTCACCTCAGGTCAGGCCCAGGGATCGAACGGGATCCCGCTCGGCTTGGAGGCGTTCAGGAGGTTGCGGAAGCGATCGTCCTTGTCGGTGATCTTGATGGTGGCCGAACCGAAGTTGGCGTTCATCAACGTGGTGCGCAGAGCCGTGCTCGGCCAGCCGTCGTAGCCGACCAGCGGCGGGTAACGCCAGTTGTGGTAGTGGTTCTCCGGCGGTTCGTCGTTGCTGTTGGCGAGCCGGTAGAAGTGCGTGCTGGCGCCGTCTTTGTGGTAGACGACCTTCGGGTGCGTGCCCTCGAAGCGGACCTGTGAACGTGGGTAGGTCACTTGGCTCGCGTGCTGTGTCGTGGTCACGAACTCGACCTGGTTGGACGCCTGGTTGATCCAGGAGATGACGTGTTCGAAGTCGTGCCGGTGACCGCCGAGGCCGCTGCCGGCCACGGCCTGGTCCTTCTCGAAGTAGCCGGCGTAGACAACGGCACACCAGCCGTTGTTGCACTTCGAGCGTGAGTAGGTCTGGGAGTTGTCGAGGTCGGACTGGTCACGGCAGCTGCCGTTGACCGCGCCGGTCGTGTTGAGGCCCGGGTTCAAGGTGCCGTCGGCACCGATCGCCGGTACCTGGTAGCAACCGTCGCCGTCGTAGTCGAAGGCGGGCGAGAAGGACTGCTCGTAACCGTTCGCGTTCTGCGGGAGGCTCGGCGGCGGCGCTGCGTACGCGGCAACGGTCGTCGCCACCAGCAGGGTCGCGGTACCGATCGCCACACCGATCAACCGTCGGCGAGCGCGGGAATGATCTGTCATCGTCACTCCTTCGGGGCGGAAGAACAACGTTCCCGACGATGACAGACCAGCCGCTTGTCCGTACATACTTCACCAGCGAAAAAATGAGGAAACTTCAGGCATACGGGTCGAACGGGATTCCACTCGGTTTGGACACGTTGAGCAGGTAACGGAACCGGTCGTCCTTGTCGGTGATCTTGATGGTGGCCGACCCGAAGTCGGCATTCATCAAGGTGTCGCGCAGACCGGTGCTCGGCCAGCCGTCCCAGCCGACGATCGGCGGGAAACGCCAGGTGTGGTAGTGATTCTCCGGCGGTTCGTCGGCGCCGTTGGCGAGCCGGAAGAAGTGCGTCCCCGGGCCGTCCTTGTGGAAGACGACCTTCGGGTGACTACCGTCGAAACGGACCTGCGAGCGCGGGTAGGTGATCTGGCTCGCGTGCTGCGTCGTGGTCACGAACTCGACCTGGTTCGACGCTTGATTCACCCACGAGATCACGTGCTCGAAGTCGTGCCGGTGACCGCCGAGACCACTGCCGTCGACGGCCTGATCCTTCTCGAAGTAGCTGGCATACATGACCGCACACCAACCGTTGTTGCACTTCGAGCGTGAGTAGGTCTGCGAGTTGTCGAGGTCGGACTGGTCGTGGCAGTTGCCGTTCACGGCGCCGGTCGTATTCAGACCGGGGTTGAGCGTTCCGGTCGGGCTGATCGCCGCGACCGGATAACAACCGTCGCCGTCGTAGTCGTAGGCGGGCGAGAAGGACTGCTCGTAACCTCCCGCGTTCTGCGGCAGGGTCGGAAGCTGGTCGGCGTAGGCCGTGGCCGCGGTGCTCACCAGAAGCGTCGCGGTCGCGATCAGTACGCCGAGAGTCCGGCGCCGACGGGTGGATTGTGGAGTTGGGGCGGGCGGAAGCGGATCTGTCATGGTCGCTCCTTCAGGCGGATGACAACGCTGTCGAACCGTGACAGATCCACCCCGCTCTGGTAAATACTTCACACGATAAAGTTTTCTAGAAACCCGAGTTCCCCGCACCCCGGTCGAGCGTGAAGCCGGCGGTGTTGCTCAGGCCGCCCGAAGCCGCACCGCTGACCGTGACGTAGGTGAACGTGCCGCTGCCGGCAACCTGCAGATCGATGCCGTACGTACCGGTGTTCTGCACCTTGACGTGATCGAAGGTGATGTTGCTGACCGTCTTCTGCCAGCTCATCAAGATGCCTTGATAGGTGCTGTCGATGATGTCGACGTCCTTGATCAGGATCGGTGCCGTGATCTCACGGGCCTCGGCGTAGATCCACAGTCCGCCCTGGCTGCTGTTCCAGTCGGTGTTGAAGCCGCCGGCCCGGGTGATCGTGTTGCGCTGGACAACCGTCGTACCGGCGAAGGGTTGCGCCGAGTGCCAGGTGCTCAAGGTGATCCCGGATGCCGTGTAGACCGTGTCGGACAACAGGTTGTCCTCGATCCGGTTGTTCGCGCCGCCGTAGATCGCGGCAGTGTTGGCCAGCGTCGGTAGCGCTGCGGTGTTGAAGGTGAACGCGCAGTCGGAGACCGCGCTGTTGAAGGACCACATCGCCATCGCGTCGTCGCCGGTGTTGCGGAACACGCTCTGGTCGACCCGGGTGTTGCGGACCGGGCTTCCGTCACCGCTGAAGGTGTTCAGGTTGAGTCCGTCGGCGAACATGTCGCGGACCCGGACCCCGACGATGTAGAGACCGTTGGTCCCGCTGTTGGCCCAGAGGCCGGTCTTCGAGTGTTCGATCCAGACGTTGTGTACCAACGATCCTGTACCGAAGTTGCCTTCGATCGCCGAGTCCGTCGTGACCTGACCATCGGGGTCGCGGTAGCGGACGTCGCCCGCGAAGGTGAAGTCGGCCAGCTGCACGTTGCTGCCGGTGGCGAAGAGTCCACCGCGCCCGGCAGTGCCGCGGATGGTCGAGTACCACATGCCCGCGCCCCGGATGGTGACGTTGTCGACGTTCACCCGCGCGGTGAGGTCGAAGGTGCCGGCCGGAATCCACAGCGTCTTGCCGGCCGACTTCGCCGCGCTGATCGCCGAGTTGAACGCGGCCGTGTCATCCCCGCCACCCGACACCGCGCCGTACGCCGTGAGCTCGACCGAGTTCGCCGGGATCGTGTACGCCGGAGCGACAACCTCGGTGTCGATCAGATCGATCGTGATCGGGGTGGACGTGTCGTTCTGCAGTCGCAGGACAGTTCCCGCCGGGTACGACGGCAACGTCGTACGGGCTTCGTCGTAGAACCGGTGTCCGCCACCGAGTCCCGGGTCGTTCGGGAACGGGTAGCTGCCGTAGACCCAGCTGTACGCCGACGTCAGCGACAGGTCCTTGACCTTCGAGCCGCCGGTGTAGATCCCCAGCGGAGCGGTGATCCCGGTACCGCCTGCGTTGTCCGGAATCGAGTAGCGGACGACGAGCGAGTTGGTCGGCTTGGTCAGAGTGAAGTCGACGTACTTGCGGGCATTGTCGAGCCGGACCGCGCGCCGACCGGAGGACTCGGAGGCGACCGTGCGATAGGTGCGGTCGGGACCGATCGCAACCCCGTTCGTACTGGCGTTCTCCGCTTCGTACGAGGTGTACGCAACCGTGGCACCGCGGGCGGCCAAGCTCGCCGATCCGGCGACCGCCAGGTCGTCGAGCTCAACGTTGCCGCTGTCACCGCTGTCGTACTGGTAGCCGATCAGGTTGAGGCCCGCGCGCAGGGTGAGCGACTGCTGAACCGTTGCCCAACCGCTGGTCGCAGGCAGCGAAAGCCGGCCGGCCTTGATGCCGTTCGCGTAGGTGCTGAGGGTCTTCGTGCTGCCAGTGGAGTTGTTGTAGCGAAGGGTTGCCGTGGCCGCGCCTGCTGCGGTCACGTTGACGGTACGGATAGCACGAGCGCCCATCGCGGTGAAGCCGGTGACGTAGCCGGTCCCGGCGTACCCGGCGATCGAGGTCGCGGCGGAGGTGCCGCCGGAGAGGAAGGCATTCTCGAGGGCAGGCCCGCCCGACGGCGGCGGCTCGGTTGCTTCGGTGATCGTGACGTTGTCCAGATTGACGTTGCCGGAGTCGGCGGTGTCGAAGCGGTAGGAGATGCTGTTGCTACCGGCAACCAGAGTGACTGCTTCGGAGGTGGTTCCCCAGGTATCCCAGTTCGCCGTCGCGGGGAGGGTGATTTGGCGCAGTCGGATACCTGCGACGTACAGCGAGAGGGTTTTCGCGGTGCCGGTGCCGTTTGCGTAGCGCAGGGTCAGGGTGGCGGGGCCGGCGCTTGCTGAGACAGTGGTGGTGACGGCCGCGGTGCCTTTGTTTCCGTCGGTGAAGCCGCCGATGAAGCCTGTGCCCGAGTAGCCGGGGTGGTCGGTTTCGACGGCGGCGCCGCCGGAGCGGGTGCCGTTCTCCAGTTCGTAGGTGACGGGTGCCGCAGCGGCGGGAATCGCCAACAGGGTAAGGAAGAAAGTGAGGACGGATAGCAGTGTGAGTCGAGATCGGGACATGGCGGTGCCCTTCTGAGAGGGATGACTACTAGCCCTTCACGGCGCCTGTCAGAGCGCCGGTCTTGAGGAAGAAGCGTTGGAAGACCGCGAACAGCACCACCGGGATCACCGTGGAGATCGCCAGCGCGGCCAGGAACACGTCGAGTTCGACGAACCGTTGCAGCGCGGGCAGCCGGACCGACAGCGGTTGCAGATCGGGATCCGGGAGGACGAGCATCGGCCAGAGGAAGTCCTTCCAGGCGGCGATAATCGCGAACACCGAGACCACCCCGAGGATCGGGCGGGACATCGGTAGCACCACCGACCAGAACAGCCGGAACGGGCCGGCGCCGTCGACCCGCGCCGCCTCGAACACCTCACGCGGCAGGTTGTCGAAGAAGCGCTGGACCAGCAGGATGTTGAAGGCGTTCGCCCCGGCCGGCAGCCAGACCGCCCAGAACGAGTTGATCAACGAGACCTTCAGCAACGGCGGATCGACGATCGTCAGATAGAGCGGCACCAGCAGCACCACCGACGGGACGAACAGCGTCGCCAGCACGACACCCGTGATCACCCTCCCGTACCGCGGCCGCAGTACAGACAGGGCAAAGCCTGCTGTCGTTGCCACCAGCAACTGCACCAGCCAGGAGCCGGCGGCGAGCGCGACCGTGTTCAGGAAGTACTTGTCCACCTCGACGCGGCTCCAGGCCGTCGCGAGGTTGGCCCAATCCACGCCGTGCGGCCACAGCGCGAGCGGCGACCGCAGCGTGTCCTGCGTCGGCGTGATCGCCGCCTTCGCCAGCCACAGCATCGGACCGAGCCCGATCACGAACAACAACACCAGCAGTACGGCGTGCAACCCGCGGGTCGTCCGCCGGATGCCCGGCCGATGCCACTCACTGGGTGACAGGATCCCGCGGCTCATACCTTGCTCCAACCACGCGTCAGCCGGAAGTACACCGCGGACAGCAAACCCAGTACGACGGCCAGCATGATGCTCAACGCGGTCGCCATCCCGTACTGCCCGCCCAGACTGTTCGCGAACGCGTAGTCGTAGATCAGCAGGAGCAGGGTGGTGGTCGAGTTCGCCGGGCCGCCGCCGGTGAAGAGGAACGGCTCCAGGAACACCTGCGCCGTACCGACGATCTGCAGGATGAACGTGATCAGCAAGATGCCGCGCAACTGCGGCAACGTGACGTGCCAGACCTTCCGCCAGATCGACGCGCGGTCGAGCTCGGCGGCCTCGTAAAGATCCGTCGAGACCCCGGTGAGCGCCGCCAGGTAGATGATCACCGTTCCACCCGCTGCCGCCCAGGTAGCCTCCAGAACCAGGGACGGCATCACGATCGCCGAGTCCTGCAACCAAGCCACCGGCCCGATCCCGACCACCCCGAGGATCGTGTTGAACACTCCGGTTGGTCCGGCGTCGTAGAAGAATTTCCACAGCAGTACGGCGACCACCGGCGGAATGACCACCGGCAGATAGGCGAGCGCGCTGTACAACCCCTTGAACCGCCGGACCTCGCTCATCAGCACCGCGGCGAGCAGCGGCACCGGATAGCCGAAGAGCAGGGCGAGGAACGCGAAGTACAGGGTGTTCTTGATCGCCGTCCAGAGCAGCGGATCAGCCAGGACATCCCGGAAGTTCTGCAGCCCGACGAAGGTGGACGGCGTGACCAGGTTCGTCTCCTGGAAACTCATCACCACGGCGCGCCCGATCGGGATCCAGGAGAAGATTCCGAAGACGAGCAGCAGTGGCAGCAGGAACACGAGTGTGCTCAGCCCACCGCCCCGGATACGAGAGGCCATGGGTCAGTTCCGGTCCAGCAGGGCCTGGGCCTCGGCGTCGGCGTTCTTCAGCAGCTTGGCGATGTCCGCGTCCTTGTTGGTCAGCACCGACTGCACCACCGGGTCGAGCAGCTTGTAGACCTCCTGCGTCGACCGCACCGGCTCGGCCACCAACTGCTGGTCGAACATCTTGTCCGTGTACGGCTTGAACTGCTCCAGCGGCACGTTCACGTACGACTTCACCCAGCCGAGAGACTCGTCGTACGTCGCCTTGTCGAACACCGGCAGTTGCGGAGCGCCGACCGGCTGCTTCGAGGCTGCGGTGGTCTTCGCGTCCAGCGCGGCGGCGTCCTTGTTGGTCAGCTTGTTCAGGTAGAAAAAGTCGATCCACTTCACCGCAGCTGCTTTCACAGCCTCGTTGGCTTTCGCGCTGACCGTCGCCAGCGTCCCACCCCCGAGCACACCAGCCTCCGGCTTCCCAGCCAGCGGGAGCACGGTGACGCCGTACTCGGCCGGCTTCAGCGCGTTCTGGGTGACCAGCGAACCGTAGTTGCCGCCGCCAGAGACGTACATGCCCACTTGGCCGGAGGCGAACGCCTGGTTGATGCCGCCCCAGTCGTAGAGGAAGTTCGAGCCCATGCTGTTGTCGGTCCAGCGCAGGTCCTTCAGCCACTGCAGCACCGAGGCCAGCTCCGGCGTGTCCAGCTCCGCGGTCGCCTTGGCACCCTCGAGCTTCTCGGTGCGACCGCCGTACGCGTAGTCGAGCGTGGTGAGGATCCAGCCGCCGGTGTTGTCCGTGGTCAGCTGCGCATAGCCGGCCTTGCCGGTCTTCTCGGCGATCTGCTTGGCAGCCGCCCGTACTTCGTCCCACGTGGTCGGCGGCTTGTCCGGATCGAGCCCGGCCTGCTTGAACAGCGCCCGGTTGTAGTGCAGAGCCTGCCCGTACGCCGCGATCGGGACGGCCCACATCTTGCCGTCCTCGGCCTTCCCTGCCTTGGCCACGTTCTCGTTGAACTTGCTTGCGTACGGCAAGCTCGAGACCAGGCCGCTGATATCGGCGATCTGCTTGCGTTCAATCAGCCCGCGACCGTCGGTGAAGGGCACCGTGAACACGTCGGGCAGCGTGCCACCGGCGAGCTGCGCGGTGAACGTCGTCGCCGTCCAGTTGTACTCCTGCGGGGCGATGTCGATCCCCGGGTTCGCCTTCTCGAACTGGGCGACGCGCTCGTCGAAGGCCGCGATCGCCCCCTTGTCGAGACCAGGATCCCGGGCAACCTTGAGCGTCACCGGACCGTCCGCCTCAGGTTCGGGAGTCGAGCTGGAGCAGGCGGTCAGACCGGCCGCCAGCGCCAGAACCACTGCAATGGTCTTCATGGTCGTTCTCCTTGCAGCCGCACCCACGCGGCGGTGTCGGTGGGCAGATCGCCCGTCAGGGGAGCGCTGGCGAGCAGCACGGTGGAGCCGGCCGGCAACGGTCGGGAGGCGCCGAAGTTCACCAGGCAGAGCACGTCGCCACGGGTGAAGGCGAGCAGATCCTGCCCGTCCAGCGGATGCCAGGCGAAGGACTCGTCCAGGTCCTTGCGCGCGGCAAGCATCGAGCGGTAGAGCGAGAGCATCGAGTCCGGGTCTGCGGATTGGGCCTCGACCGACCGCGAACCCCAGTCCGCCGGTTGCGGCAACCACGGGCCGAAGCCGTGCGAGTTGAACCCGAAGCTCGAACCGATAGTTGTCCACGGCAAAGGAACTCGGCAACCATCGCGGCCGGGGTCAGTGCCTTCGGAGCGATAGAAGATCGGATCCTGCAAGGCCGCGGTCGGCAGGTCCTCCACCTCAGGCAGCCCGAGTTCGTCGCCTTGGTAGACATACAGCGAGCCCGGCAGTGCACCCGTGAGCAACGCCGCGGCCCGGGCCCGGCGGTTGCCGAGAGCAAGATCAGTCGGTACGCCGAAACGCTTTGCGTCGAAGGCGAATGAGGTGTCCGCACGGCCATATCGGGTGACCGGCCGTGTCACATCGTGGTTCGACAGCACCCACGTGGCCGGTGCATCGACCGGCGCGTGCGCGGCGAGCGTCGTACGGATGGAGTCGCGGAGCGCGGAGGCGTCCCACGGTCGGCCCATCAGGTCGAAGTTGAACGCGGTATGCAGTTCGTCGCTGCGCAGGTACCGGGCGAACCGCTCCGGATCCGCGAGCCAGATCTCACCGACGAGCATCCGTGGCGGATCGTAGGAGTCGGCGACCGCGCGCCAGCCGGTGTAGATCTCGTGCAGTCCGTCCCGGTCGACGAACGGGTGGTCCGACGTCTCGCCCAGGTCGGGGAAGGTCGGATCCTTGACCGGCATCGTCGCGCTGTCGATCCGGACCCCGGCCACTCCACGGTCGAACCAGAAGCGCAGCACCTCTTCGTGCTCGCGCCGTACGTCGGGATGGTTCCAGTTCAGGTCGGGTTGTTCGGGGGTGAACAGGTGCAGGTACCACTCGCCCGGCGTACCGTCCGGGTTCTTGGTCCGGGTCCAGGTCTCGCCGGAGAAGCTGGAGATCCAGTTCGTCGGGAGCTCCTCGCCGGAGCGGAACCAGAACCGCTCGCGCTCCGGCGAACCGGGCCCGGCGGCGAGCGCGGCCTTGAACCACTCGTGCTCGCTGGAGACGTGGTTCGGCACGATGTCGACGATCGTGCGAATGCCCAGGGCGGTGGCGTCCGCGATCAGCTGCTCGGCCTCCTCGACGGTTCCGAACGCCGGATCGATCGTGCGGTAGTCGGCCACGTCGTACCCGCCGTCGGCCAGCGGGGACAGGTACCACGGGGTGAACCAGAGGGCGTCGACGCCGAGCTCACGCAGGTATTTCAGGCGTGATCGGACGCCGGCCAGGTCTCCGGTCCCGTCGCCGTTGCCGTCCGCGAAACTGCGCGGGTAGACCTGGTAGATCACCGCGTCCCGCCACCACTGGTCCATCCGGATTCTCCTTCGTTCGTGGTAGGTTTAGCGCTCCACCTTCATCGGAAGGTAATCTCCGGGAAACGAAACTGTCAACAGTTCGAGGAGGCTGCGTGCGGGTCACGCTGAAGGACATCGCGGACGAGGCCGGCGTGAGCATGATGACGGTCTCGAACGTCGTGAACGGCAAACGGGCCCGCGTCTCGGCGGAGACGATCGAGCGGATCGAACGCATCGTCGCGGCCCGCGGTTACGTCCCGAGCGCGTCGGCGCGCAGCCTGGCCGCGAAGTCGTCGCGGATGATCGGTCTACTGGTCCCGGCCGCCGACGAGGACAGCCTGATGATCAGCCCGCACAACGTCGCGATCCTCGGCCAGATCGAGCGTCAGCTACGCAAGAGCGGTTATCACTTGCTACTTCGCGGGATCGCTCAGCCGAGCGAGGTCGGCGAAGCGCTGAAGTCGTGGAGCCTCGATGGTGCTGTGCTGCTCGGCTTTCTCGACGAAGACGTCGACCGACTGACACCAGGTGCCGTAGGCAACGTTTCGCTGCTTGCCGTCGACAGCTACTCGGACAATCCGCTCACTACCGGCGTCCGCTCCGACGACCACACCGGCGCCCTACTCGCCGCCCGGCACCTGATCGGCCTCGGCCACCGCGAGATCGTCTTCGCCGGCCCAGCCTTCAGCGGCGCCGGCGTCGTCCACCAGCGGCACGCCGGCTTCCGGGCCGCGTTCACCGAGGCCGGACTGACCTGGACCGAACGCGTGATCACGGTGGAAACAACAACCCACGCCACCGGCCGCGACCTCGGCCACCGCATCCCCACCGAGCATCCCGAAGCCACAGCCGTCTTCGCGACCGCCGACATCCTCGCCATCGGCATCATGGAAGGCCTCGCCGACACCGGTCACGCCGTACCAGAGCAACTCTCGGTCATCGGCTTCGACAACCTGGACCTCAGCGAGTACGTCACCCCAAAACTCACCACAGTCGCCCAAGACATCCCCCAAAAAGCCGCCCTGGCCGTAGAACGCCTCCTCGCCACCATCGAGAACCACCAACCCCCCGACTCCCCCATCACCCTCAACGTCCAACTAATCGAACGCGCCTCCACCGGCCCCGCCCGCTAGCCGCCTTGTCCGCTCGCGCGGTCTGCGGGGATCTACTGCGGCTGGGTGCCTGTTGCGATTTGGCGGCTGTTGCTCTCCAGACCGGTTTGGGGAGCGGTATCGCGGCAGGGTGATCGGTCGCGGTGGCTGAGGGCTTTGTCTGGACAGGAACCCCGCCTTCCCGGATGTGCTCGTCCCGTCCGGCCGCTCGGATTCGGCCGGCGAGGTCCGCGGTGGCTGGTCGCCGCTGCGGCCGGTTTTACTGAGACGGGTGGCTGGGGTGGTCTTCGGCTGGGCCGGATGGTGCGGTTGGTGACCGGGTTTCCGTTGCCTGTGGCTGACGGGCTCTGGCTGAGCAGGCTGCTGAGGAGGCCTGTTCGCTGACCGGTCGCTGTGGTTGCTCCCGACGATCCGGAGGCCAGTCAGCTGACCCGCCGCCGCGGTTGACCACTACGGTTCGGGTCGCCTGCCTCGCCTGCCTGGCCCGCGGAAATTTGGCGGGATATCCGTTCAAATAGGCCCTTCTCTGCTCAAAATATGAGGGGAGAACCAGCAACTTGCAGGGAGATCCCCTCATTTTCTGAACCGCAACCGAAGCCCGGAAGCTCAGATGACCGGCACGCGGTCGCCGGCCTCGCCATCCCCCTCAGCCACCGGCGACGCCCGCCTAGCACTTCAGCAAATCGGCCGCCGCGGCGACCAGCCACCGACCACGTGTCCGGCCTGTCCGGTGCGGCGCGAATCGGGGGCCACCAACCACCTTTGCGGGGACCTGCTGCCGCTGAGAGACAGCAAATCCCCGCAAACCCGCATCATCGAGCGATTTGCCCGCCTTTGTGGAGCATTCGGGCCGCTGGGCGCACATTTATTACCACAAAGGCGATTCCGCCCGCCTCAGACGGGCGTCGCAGGCGGGCAAGCGCCTTGTACGTCGGCGGCGGCATCCGAGGGCTCGACCAGCAGACCGGGCGGAGTGTTAGCGGGCTACTCGGTCTATGCGTTGGCCGTGGCGGTCGAAGAGGTAGACGCGGGTCATGTCTACGGCGAAGGCGACTTGGTCGCCGGGTACGTGGGGGGTGCTGGTGTGGAGCTCGACTACCAGGTCGGCGCGGCGGTGGGTGGGGGCTGAGGTTTCGGGGATGGCGGCGCGGGTCAGTTCGCGGCGGTGCAGGATGCCGGAGCGTTTGGTGGCTCGGGCTGCGCGGCGCCAGAAGGAGCGGCGGGAGTGGGCGGTGAGGCGTTCGGGTTTGCTGCGGCCGATCAGGTCGGGGTTGACCATGTCGATGCCGGTCTCGACGTACGCGATCCACTGGTGGCCGTGGTATTCGAGCGTGCGCAGCTTCCCCGCCAGCCGGTTGACCGGGGATTCGCCGTCGAGCGTGAGGGCGTCGCTGCGGACGCCGATCACGATCTCCTCACCACCCCGACGGAGCAACAGCGTCGTACGGCGATCGTCCGGGTCGAGGTGGAGCGCCTGGCCGCCGCCCAGCACCAGGCTGACCCGGCCGCCCTCGGCGCGGACCGAGCTGGAGAGCAGGTTGATCCGCGGGGTGCCGAGGAAGCCGGCCACGAAGGCGGTGGCCGGGTCGTCGAAGACCTCGGCCGGTGTACCGACGTCCTCGAGACGGCCGTCTCGCATGACGGCGATCCGGTCGGCCAGCGTGAGCGCCTCGACCTGGTCGTGGGTGACGTAGACGGTCGTGATGCCGAGGTCGCGGGTCATCGCGCCGATCTCCTGGCGGAGCTCGGTGCGCATCGCGGCGTCCAGATTCGACAGCGGTTCGTCCATCAGGAAGGCCGAGGGCTGCCGGACGATCGCGCGCCCGATCGCGACCCGCTGCCGCTGCCCGCCGGACAGCGTCTGCGGCAAGCGATCCAGCGTCTGCTGGATTCCCAGTACGCCGGCCAACTGGCGCGCCTTCTCGCTGGCTTCCTCGGGTTTTTCGCCGGCCATCTGCAGCGGGAAGGTGATGTTCCCGCGGACCGTCTTGTTCGGGTAGAGGGCGCCGTTCTGGAAGACCATCGCCACGCCGCGAGCTCCTGGCGCCATCCAGTTCGCGTGCTGCTCGCCGAAGTACAGGTCCCCGGCGGTGATCTGCTCCAGGCCGGCCATCATCCGCAGCACCGTCGACTTGCCGCAGCCCGACGGCCCGAGCAGGACCATGAACTCCCCGTCGGCGACGTTCAGCGAGAATTTGCTGACAGCAAGATGTTCCCCGTCGTACGACTTCGTGATCGAGTCGAGGCGGATCGAACTCATCGAGCGAACTCCCAGAGGGGGCGGGAACTTAACGGGGGCCTAACCTATAGCTGAGCCTCCACCCACTGTCCAGGGCAAAGCAAGCGATTCACCGGGACCACTCCGCTACGCAACGGAGTCGGAACGGTCCGTGCCGGTCAGCTCCGCCGGTAGAGCCGGAAAGCGCTCCGGAACGAGTCGACGACGTACGTGGGCAGGCGCAGGCCTTGTTTCTGGGCCCAGAGCAGCTCGAGCTCGACCTGGCCGACCTGCTGCGCATACTTCTGGATGCCGATGTCGCCCTCGGCGGTGATGCCCAGGTCCTCCATCACGCCACCGAACTCCGCGCGCTGCCGCTTGTTGTAAGCGCCGACGACCTCGAAGGACTGCTTGCGCAGCAGCCGGGTCAGCCACTTCTGCCAGGGGGCCATCTCGTCCCACAGGCCGCGGGCCGCGATCTTGTAGTACGCGAAGTGGCCCGGCTCCTGGCGGCGGATCGGCGCGATGATCGTCGACGCGACCGCCTTCTCGTCGAGATCCAGCAGGCCCTTGTGGAGCAGGTTGTAGGCCAGGATCGCGGACTTCTCGGTGGCGACGCCGGTCAGGTAGTAGAGCATCCGGCTGATGTCCTGGATCACCGGCAGGTGCGCGAGCGCGCCGAGGAACCGCAGCTGGAAGGAGATCTTGTCGACGTTCGGGGCCGAGACCGGCAGGCCGGCCAAGGTCTGCAACCGGTCCAGCAGCAGGCCGTGGTGGATCTCCTGCGGCGACCAGACGTCGGCGTAGAAGAGCTTGTCGACCGGCGGCGGATCCGGGAGCAGCAGATTCAGCTCCAGGACGTTGCGCTCGACCTCGAGCTCGACGCGCGTCATATACGCCAGCACGCCACCGAACCTGCTGGCCAACAGGTCTGGTCGTTTCATGCTGAAATCGGCGCTGTCCAACGGGATCGGCGGGTGGTCCTCACCGAGCCGCTCGACGTGCTCGAACAACCGCGCCTCGACGGTCTCCGCCTTGCGCGGCCGGCTGAACCGGACGCGTGATGTCTCCGCGGCGGTCATCGGGTGTCCCCTTGCCAGCCACAACGTACGTTGTCCCGGCCTCTCACCACGACGGATCCCCACCCCTTCGGGCCACAGCAACTGGTCGGTCGACGATTTGTCTCGTCCAGGCTAACCGCGCCCGGACCAGGATCGGCCACCCTTTCGGAGAAACCTCGTGTGGCCTTGACCTCATGAGGCGGCGCCGGACTCCGCGAAGAGCAGCCACCTTCAGGGTACCGGCTTCCATGGACAGATTGCCGTGCTGCCCACCACAGAACGAGTCGCTTCACGCCCATCCTTCGGCGCCGACGGGTGCCCGGATGGCCGCCCACTCGGGCCAGATCATTGAGGGCGGCCGTGCCGATGACTGTGCGTAGTACCTCGTCACGCCCGTACGCCGGGATCCAGTCCACTGCCGACCGACGTACAGCTCGCTGACCGATGAGCAAGCGGAGGAAGGCATTATGGCGATCGATCGGCGAACACTCCTCAAGGTGGCAGGGCTTCAGGCAGCAGCGGCCGTGCCGTTGGCCGGGATGGCGGCGGGGGCAGCTCAGGCCGGGGCACCCCGCAAGCGGGTGGTGGTGCTGGGGGCCGGGTTGGCGGGGCTCAGTTCGGCGTACACGTTGATGAAGTCCGGGTACGACGTGACGGTGCTGGAGGCAACGGAACGGCCGGGCGGCCGGGTGCTGACCGTCCGGGACGGGTTCCACAAGGGTGGGCACGCGGAGATGGGTGCGACGCGGATCTTCGAGACGCACGAATACACCAACCGCTACGTCCAGCACTTCGGACTCGAACTGGCGCCGTACGACGCCGGTCAGCGGGCGTTCTTCGTCGAGGGCAAGCGTTTCATGGCGCCGCCGGCCGGTACGCCGTGGCCGATCGCGGGGATGACGGAGGCCGAGCGGGCCGACCCGTTCTCGTTCTTCCCGAAGTACATCCTGTCCGGGTTCGACCAGCTGGGTGATGTGCATGCGGCGGGCTGGCCGGGAGCGTTCCCGTCGACAGCGGCACTGGATCGACAGACCTTCGCGCAGTACATGCGTAGCCAGGGCGCGTCAAAGGCGTGGACGGAGTGGTTCTTCGCGCAGGAAGGACACCTCGGGCGGATCAACGCGCTCACGGTGTTCGCCGAAGAACACGTTGCCTCGGGCAACACTGTGACGAGCATCGTGGGCGGCAACGACAAGTTGCCGAAGGCATTCGCCAAGGCGCTCGGGAGCCGGGTCAAGTACCGCAGCGAGGTGGTGCGGATCGCGGCTCGACCGCACGGGGTGACGGTGAACTACGTCGATCGCTGGGGACGCCATCAGATAGAGGCAGACCGGGTCGTATGTGCGATGCCGTTCGTCCCATTGCGCCGGGTGGACCTGTCCGGATGTTTCTCACCGGCGAAGATGGCCGCGATCCACCGACTCAAGTACGTCGCCGCGGCCCGCTGCTACTTCCAGACCAAGTCGCGCTTCTGGCAACCCACGCTGGGCGGACTGAACCTGGTCGGCACGGACACCTCGGTGGGCCGGATCTGGAACACCAGCTCCCAGCAGGCGGATCCGAAGCTGGGCATGATCCACAGCTACATGCTGGACACGGATGCCCTCGACTTCGCCAAGCGCGGTCCTTCCTCGCGGGTCGCGCACATGCGTGGCGAATTCGAGAAGCTCTTGCCCGGGTTCAAGGGTCAGGAACTGGTCGCGCGGACCAAGGTCTGGCAGGAGGACCGCTGGATCGGCGGCGTCACCGGCATGGTCGACCCCGGTGACCTGACCTGGATGTACCCGGCGATGCGGCGGCCCGAGAACCGCATCCACTTCGCCGGTGAACACACCTCGCTCTGGATCGCCTGGATGAACGGCGCCCTGGAGTCCGCCGACCGCGTCGCCACCGAGATCCTCGAGGCCGACCGTGGCTGACCTACCTGATCAACGCGCTGCGCACTCCGGTGGTCGGATCGTCTTCGTGGTAGACGCGTTCGCTCGGCTCGATGTTGTCGAGGAACTTCTGGTACAGCACGGAGCCGTGCAGGGAAGCGAGCACCTGCATCGGCGCGAGGGCGCGTAGCGGCTGGCTGTCTGGCAGGTGGCGCTGCCAGGCAGCGGCCCAGACGGTCGCGGCGTGGTCGCGCTTCTCCGGTGGCAGCCAGTCGTAGAGCCGGCGCAGGTCGGTCGCCGGATGGCCGATGAAGCTGTCCGCCCAGTCGACGATCATCCGGGTCGTGCCGTCCGAACGCCAGTTGCCGGGGTGGAAGTCGCCGTGCACCAAGGTGATCGGCAGACCGGATTCATCCAGCTCCGCAACGATTCCCGGGAGGGCGTCGACGAGTTCACGGGCTTGGGCGTTCTCGGTGGCGGACAGTCGTGCTCCGACCTCACCGGCCAGCATCTGGGTCAGCTGCCCGGCCAATTCGTTCGGCAGCAGCCTCGGCGTACCGAGATCGTCTGTGGACAAGGAAGCCTGGACGGCGACCCAGCGCGTGAGGACGTTCTCGACGGTCGCCGCATCGGGTTCCCAGCAGTCGATCCCGGGCGCGTGCGCGAGGAGTGACCAGCGCCGATCCAGGTCGACGCCAAGAACTGCCGGCCCGAGCTGGGCATCGTGCTGCTGCACGCGCTGGATGATGTCTGCGTCGACGCTGCAGAACGGGCTCGTCGCCTTCGCCCAGGCGCCCCGGAGCCGGATCAAGCATGAGAGATTCCACGTCTTCACCTGCGCCCAGTCCGACGTACCGAGGATCTCGCTCGCCCACGAGATCATCCGCCGCGGCCCGTCCACCTCAGCCCAGCTTGCGCGGTGCGGTTCCGGCCGGTTCAAGTCCTTCGACCATTCGTTCTCGGCCGGATCCAGTACGCCGGGAGTCGGCTCGCCGTCAGCTTGAACGTGATAAACCACCCGCCCACCACGCCCCACCTCGGCCTCATCCGCATGCAGCAACCGCAGCACCACGGTCCGAACCCCCAGCACGTCGTCCAGCTGCGCGGTCGCGTCCTCGATCTCGGCCCACCAGACCCGATCCGCCTCGAACGCCGGCAACGTCCCGACGTACCGATCCCCCACGGTCACCACCGCGACCACACTCTTGGTCTCCACGCCCTCAGTCTCCGCACCCACTCGACAACCTGCCAACCGACTTTCCAGTACGGCGGGTCGGGGTGGATCGGTTCGGTGGGGGCAGGGTTCGGGGGGCGGTTGGGGACGAATGTCAAACGGGCACTTGCGGAGGGCGGACCTGAAGCCGCATCCTGGCCAAGCTCACGGGGGCGTGGGGATCAAGGGTGAGCTGGGGGATTTTTTCATGCGTTTTTCCGTCCAAAGGGAAAATGGACTGTCGTTCCGGCGAGTGCTGGCTGTGATCTGTGTGTCACTGTTGGTGCCGCTGGTGGCGACAGGGTCGGCGCGTGCCGTGGGCGCGCCGAGTGGGTTCAGCGAGCAGACCGTGTTCAGCGGGTTGACCAACCCGACGAACGTGGCGTTCTCGCCCGACGGCCGGGTGTTCGTGGCCGAGAAGAGTGGGCTGGTCAAGGTCTTCGCCTCGCTCGACGACCCGACGCCCAGCGTGTACGCCGATCTGCGGACCGAGGTCTACAACTTCTGGGACCGTGGTCTGCTCGGGCTCGCGCTGCATCCGAACTTCCCGGCCGATCCGCGGATCTATGTGCTGTACACGCACGACGCGGTGATCGGCGGCCAGGCGCCCAAGTGGGGTACGGCGAATGTCAGTGACGACCCGTGTCCGACGCCGCCCGGCCCGACGAGCGACGGTTGCATGGCGAGTGCCCGGCTGGCGGTGCTCACGCAATCCGGATCGACCGTGTCCGAGCAGGTGCTGATCGAGGACTGGTGTCAGGTCTTCCCGAGCCACTCCATCGGCACGATCGAGTTCGGTCCGGACGGCATGCTGTACGCCGGCGGCGGTGACGGCGCGAGCTTCACCTTCACCGACTACGGCCAGGACGGCGATCCCAACTCGGATGCGACCCCAAGCAACGCCTGTGGCGACGGGACCGCGCCGGTCGGCGCCACCCTGACCTCGCCGACCGCCGAGGGCGGTGCGCTGCGATCCCAGGACCTGCGCACGCCCGGGGACCCGACGACGCTGGACGGCTCGATCATCCGGCTCGACCCCGACACCGGCCAGGCCGCGCCCGGCAACCCGCTCGCGTCCAGCACCGATCCGAACGCCCGCCGGATCATCGCCCAGGGTCTGCGCAACCCGATGCGATTCACCTTCCGGCCCGGGACCAGCGAGCTGTGGGCCGGTGACGTCGGCTACGCGACCTGGGAGGAGATCAACCGGATCACCGTCCCGACCGAAGGCGTCAAGAACTTCGGCTGGCCCTGTAACGAAGGCACCCGGATCTCGACCGCCTTCCAAGCGGCGGACCTGAACGTCTGCAAGAGTCTGTGGGCCGCCGGCTCGACGGCGGCCTCCGGGCCGTACTACACCTACCGGCACACGGCCCACGTCACGCCGGACGAGACCTGCTCGGTCGGCAGCTCGTCGATCTCCGGGCTGGCGTTCTATGCCGGCGGCAACTACCCCGCCGAGTACGACGGCGCGCTGTTCTTCGCCGACTACAGCCGACGTTGCGCGTGGGCGATGCTCAAGGGGAGCAACGGCCTCCCGGACCCGACGCACATCGTGCAATTCACCTCCGGGTACGGCGCGACCCGGCTGCTCACCGGTCCCGGCGGCGACCTGTTCGCCGTCGACTACGACAACGGCGCGATCAAGCGTTACGTCTACGACGCCACGAACAACCCGCCGACCGCGGTGATCCAAGCGGACAAGACCAGTGGCAATGCGCCACTGCAGGTCAACTTCGACGGACGCGCATCCAGCGACGCCGACAACGATCCACTCACCTATGCCTGGGACCTCGACGGCGACGGCCAGTACGACGATTCCACCGCGGCGACCGTGCAGCGTACCTACTCGACCGGTCCGGTGACTGTGCGACTGCGGGTCAGCGACGGCAAGGGCGGTACGGCGACGACGTCGACCCAGATCAATGTCGGCAACACGGCACCGACCGCATCGATCACGTCACCAGGCCCGGCCGTCACCTGGAAGGTCGGAGAGACGATCTCGTTCTCGGGATCGGCGACCGATGCGGAGCAGGGCGCCTTGCCCGGTTCCGCGCTCACCTGGGCGCTGATCATGCATCACTGTCCGAGTGATTGCCATGTGCACCAAATCACCTCGATGACCGGGGCGAGCGGCTCGTTCGCCGCGCCTGATCACGAGTACCCGTCGTACCTGGAACTGAAGCTGACCGCGAAGGACGCCGGCGGGCTGACGGATGTGAAGAGTGTCCGGCTGGACCCGAAGACGACCAAGCTCAGCTTCGCGACCCAGCCGAACGGGCTGCAGGTCACCTACCTGGACAAGACGCTGAAGGCACCCGCGACCGCGGAGACGATCACTGGGTCGACTGGGTCGGTTTCGACCGAGCCGGTGCAGCTGATCGGGACGAACATGTACAAGTTCGCGTCGTGGTCCGATGGCGGTGCGCGGAACCACAACTTCGTCGCGCCGGACAGCGCTTCGACGTACACGGCGACGTACGTGCCGAAACGGAACCTGGCTCTGAATCAACCAGTGACGACCTCGAGTGTCTACAGCAATCGGCCCGGATCACTCGCGGTGGACGGCGATGCGGCCACGTTCTGGTCGAGCGCGCGCAGCGATCCGCAGTGGTTGCGGATCGACCTCGGACGGGCGCAGGTCGTGAACCGGGTGCTGCTCAGCTGGCTGTCGACGTCGTACGCGAAGTCGTACCAGATCCAGACGCTGGAGAGCGGTCGGACGTGGCGGACGGTGTACTCGACCACCACCGGCGACGGCTTCATCGACAGCCTCGGCTTCACGTCGACCAAGGCCAGGTACATCCAGATCAACATCACCGCACGCGGCGTCCCCAACAGCTACAACGGTCTGTGGGAGATGGGCGTCTACACCGACGAGGGCGACGTCACCGGCATCGCCGGGAAGTGCGTCGACGTCGCGGGCTCGCAGACCGCCGACGGCACTGCAACCCAGCTGTACACCTGCAACGGCACCGACGCCCAGCGCTGGCTGGTCCTGGACAACGGCACCATGCGATCCACGCTCGGCAAGTGCCTGGACGCCCGCAGCACAGCGGCCAAGAGCCCGGCAGTCCTCTGGACCTGCGACAACAGCCCCGGCCAGAAATGGACCCCACGAGCCGACGGCACCCTCCTGAACGTCCGATCCGGCCTCTGCCTCGAACCAGCCGACGGCCTGAACACCGACCGCACCAAACTCGTCATCAACGCCTGCAACGCCTTGGCGACCCAGAAGTTCGTGATGCCGTAGGCGCTGCATCGCCAACGTCCGAAGGATCCGTACACCTGGTCTGCGGTTCTTTCGGACGTTGCGAGACGTACAACCGGTGTTCACCGGTGGGGACGAGGGTCTCGGTCATGGTGAGTCGGATCGCTCTGGTGGGGACCGCGGCCTTGGCCGCGATGGCGTTGGTGGCGGGCGGGGCCCAGGCTCATGAGCGGCCGCCGGTACAGGCGAAGGTCGTGGGTACGGCGACGTTGCCGGATCTCGGGCTTGGAGCGTTCTCGAACTCGTTGATCCGGCACTCGGTCGGGAACGACCGGCAGATCGACCTCGGTGGGATCGGCAGCGACATCTACCCGACCGACCGGCCCGGTGAGTTCTGGACGGTCACCGACCGCGGGCCGAACGGCCAGATCAAGGTCGACGGCAGCAACCGTCGTACGTTCCCGGTGCCCGGGTTCGACCCGGCGATCGTGAAGGTCCGGGCCGACGGCAGCAAGCTTCGGGTGCTGTCGGCGATTCCGATCACCACCCGCCACGGCGACCCGGTCACCGGGCTCTCCAACCAGGAGAGCCGCGACGAACTGCCTTACACGTACGACGCCTCGACCCGCCTGACCGTGAACCCGAACGGACTCGACACCGAAGGCCTGGTCCGCGCCCACGACGGCACGTTCTGGCTGGTCGACGAGTACAGCCCGTCCCTGGTGCACGTCTCCGCTCGCGGCCGGGTGCTCGCGCGGTACGTGCCGAAGGGCCTGAAGCTGACCGGGGCCGACTACCCGGTGATCGAGTCTCTGCCCGCGATCTTCCTTACCCGCAAGATCAACCGCGGCTTCGAGGGCCTCGCCCAGCTGCCCGGTGGCGACCTGGTCCTGGCACTGCAGAGCCCGCTGCTGAACCCGAGCAAGAAGATCGGCGAGGCGTCCCGCACGACCCGTCTGGTCCGCTTCTCCCCGCACCGCGGCAAGGTCACCGCCGAGTACGTCTACCGCTTCGACCCGGTCGGCGTCGTCGACCCCGGCGAGGACGACACCACCGAGCTGAAGATCTCCTCGGTGATCGCGGTCGGCCGCGAGACCCTGCTCGTCCAGGAGCGCACGGACAACGCCGCTCGCCTGCACCGCGTCGTACTGCGTGACTGCGACAACATCCTCGGTACGGCGTGGGACGACACCGCGACCACACCGTCGCTGGAAGCTCTCGCCGACCCCGCCGCGGCCGGCGTACCGGTCCTGCCCAAGAAGCTCTTCCTCGACCTGAACATCGTCGCCGGTGCCCCGAAGAAGATCGAAGGCGTCGCCCTCACCTCCAAGCACACCCTCGTCGTCATCAACGACAACGACTTCGGCATGACCGACGGCCCCGCCGCCTTCGATGCCGCAGGCAACCTCATCGACAGCAACATCGAAACCAAGCTCGTCACCATCCGGCTCCCCTGAGGACCGAGGTCCGGACTACTCCAGCCAGGTGGTTTCGAAGGTGGGGTTGGCGTGGATGTGCAGTGCCTCGTAGCCGCCGGGGCCGGTGCGGAACTTGTGCGGGGTCTCAGCCGGTACGACGAGGATCTGGCCGGCGTGCGCGACGAGCTGCTGGTCTGCGACGGTGAAGGTGGCCGAACCGCGCCGGATGATGAAGGTCTCGGCGTACGGATGCAGGTGCAGGCGGGGGCCGACACCTTCCTTGGTGGTGGATTCGAGAATCAGTGACACACCGGCACCGCCTGGTAGCTCGGTGTAGTTTTCTTCCCAGCCGTCCCCATCGTCCCGGCCGTCGGCGCGATCGATGACGAAGGCTCCGGTGTTCGCGATCTCGGTCACAATGACCCCTCCCTCGGTTGGATCCCCGTCACCGTAGCCTCGCCCGAGGTTCTTTCACGACGCTTTCAATCTGGTTGCCTGGGTACCGGAACTCTGTCGGGTTGAGCAGACAGCCCACGGCGGGGGCCTCGAGGCGGGGCGTTGGCGCGACGCGTCTCGAGGCCCCCTGCCGATCAATCCACCAGTTCTACTGTCTCCGCGTGCCGGCGGGCAAGGTCGTGGTAGACGGCGGCGTTGTGATCGACGAAAAGCTTGGCCGTCCCGGCCAGCGGGACGATCTTCTTCGCCGGGCTCCCCATCGCCACCGATTCCGGCGGGACCACCGCTCCCGGCGTGACGGTCGCCCCGGCCGCGATCAGCGTGCGCGCCCCGACGACCGCGCCGTCCAGGACGATCGCGCCGTTCCCGATCAGCGCCTGCTCGCCGATCGTGCAGTCGTGCACGAGGCACAGGTGCCCGACCGTCGCGTTGGGCCCGACCTCACAGCCGGTGTGGCCGGCGTGGATCACGGTGTTGTCCTGGATGTTCGCCCCGGCCCGGATCGTGATCGTGGCCAGGTCGGCGCGGATCACCACGCCGTACCAGATCGACGCCCCGGCCTCGACCACCACATCCCCCACCAGCGTCGCGGTGGGTGCGATCCAGGCGTCCGGGTGCACCGTCGGACTCTTACCTTCGAACGAGAACATCGGCATAGCGCGACCTTACGTGGCCTGTCGACCGGCGGCCGGATCACTGCCGATCGGCAGTAGGCGCGTCCTGGTACGGATCGGTATCGTCGGCCTGTGAGACTGCAGATCGCCAGGTGGGTCGACACCGCGGCGGGGCGTGCCGCGCGCGACGTCACGCTGTGGCTGGTGCTGCTGACACCCAGCGTGGTCTGGGCGGTCGACGGCAGGCTCGCCGTGCTGAACTGGTGGGAGCTGCTCGGCCCTCCGATCGCACTGGCCGCGGTGGTGCTGATGAATCGGCGGTTCCCACTCGTCTCCTTCGCGCTGTCCGTCGCGCTGACCGTGCTCGACCCGCTCAGCCCGGTCGACCGGTACACCTTCGCCGTGGTCGTGGTCAGCTACCTGCTCGCGGTGCGGGCGCCGAGCACTCGCCCAGTGCTGGTTGCGATGGCCATCATCGTGCTCGCTGCGATGCTCGGCGGGTTCGTACTGCATTTCCGGGAGGCCGCGTGGGTGTGGGGCTACACCGCGGTGGCTCTACCAGTCGTCAGTCTCGTCCCCTGGCTCGTCGGCAGGTACCGCCGCCAGCAGCACGACCTGGCCTTCGGCGGGTGGGCCCGGGCGGAGGAGATGGAGCAAGCGCAACAGGCGGATCTACGACAGGCCAGGCTGCGCGAACGGGCCAGGATCGCGCACGACATGCACGACTCGCTCGGCCACGAGCTCAGCCTGCTCACCCTGCGGGCAGGCGAACTGGAGCTCTCGTCCGACCTGGCCGAGCATCACCGCGACGCCGTTGGCGGGTTACGCATGGCAGCCGGTACGGCGACCGAGCGGCTGCGCGAGATCATCGGCGTACTGCGTGACGACTCGGAGCCCGCGCCGAGTGAGCCGGCACAGGACAGTGTCGGGAACCTTGTCGAGCGCGCGCGATCGTCCGGACTGAGGGTTCGGCTGGAGACCGAGGGCGAGGCCGCCGAACTGCCACCGATGGCGGACCGTGCGGCCTACCGGGTCGTCCAGGAGTCGCTGACCAACGCCGCGAAGCATGCGCCGGGCGCGGCGGTCACCGTCCGGCTGACGTACCAGCGAGCGGAGACCGTCGTGACTGTCACGAACAAGCTGCCACCGAAGCCGGTCACCGGCGTGAGCACCGGCAACCTCGGCCTGGTCGGCCTGCAGGAACGAGTCCGGCTCGCCGGGGGAACATTCGAAGCCGGCCCGCGCGGCGGGATCTTCACCACCGTCGCGCGCCTTCCCCACGCGGCAGGGGTCGCCGACCGGACCGCGACCGGCGCGGAGAGTCCGGCCGCCACCTTGTCGATGGCCGCCAGGCAGCGCGACCGCGCCCAGCGACGCGCGCGGCGTGGCTTCCTGCTGGCGTTCGCCGTCCCTGCGGCCTTCGGGCTGTTCATGCTGCTGGCCGCGACCGGGATCGTCTACCAGACCTATTCCTCGGTGCTGAGCCCCGAGGACTACGCGCGCGTGCAGATCGGCCTTCCTGAGGCCGAAGTCCGCCCGTACTTGCCTGTGCACAGCTACAGCGACCTTCCCGAACAACTGCGCCGGCTGCCCGCCCCTGCGGGTGCTCGGTGCGAGTACTACGTACCGGATGCCGACCTGCTCGCAACCGCGGCCCCGATCTACCGACTGTGCTTCTCCGGCGGCCGTTTGGTCGCCAAGGACGAGCTGACCCGTCCCTAGGACAAGGAGCGACAGTGATTCGAGTGATCCTGGCCGACGACGAGGCGATGGTTCGTGCCGGTATCAAGGGCATCCTGACCAGCGATCCCGGCATCGAGGTGGTCGCCGAGGCCGGTGATGGTCGCGAAGCCGTCGAGCTGGTCATCGCGCACCGGCCGGACGTGGCGGTCCTGGACATCCGGATGCCGGGTGTGGGCGGACTGGCTGCGGCGGCCGGCATCTGCGAGCGCGTGCCGGAGACCGCCGTGGTCATGCTGACGACGTTCTCGGAGGACAGCTACATCGCCGAGGCGCTGCGCGTCGGCGCGAGTGGATTCCTGCTGAAGTCCGGCGACCCCCGCGAGCTGGTCGCCGGCGTCCGCGCGGTCGCCGAAGGTGCGGCGTACCTGTCACCGAAGATCGCGGCGCGGGTCATCGCGAACCTCGGTGGGGACAAGATGTCCCGCATCACCACCGCCATCGACCGCATCAGCGCCTTGACCGGCCGCGAGCGCGAGGTACTGACACTTCTCGGTGCCGGACAGTCCAACGGGGAGATCGCCCGTGAGCTCTTCCTGGTCGAAGGCACGGTGAAGAGTTACGTGAGCACGATCCTCAACCGCCTCGGCGTCCGCAACCGTGTCCAAGCGGCTGTCCTCGCCTACGAAGCGGGCCTCATCGACAGCGCCCCCTGACAGCGTACGGTCCGCTGTCAGGGGCCTCAGGGTGCTTCAGGCGTCGCGCTTGCGGAGCATGAAGTAGCCGCCGGCCAGCGACAACAGACTCCAGCCCAGCACGATCAACCCACCGACCGCGCGTGGGTAGACGGCATCGCTGCTCCCATGCATGAGGTTCGCTCCCGCGTCACCCGGAAGGTAGGCCGCGACGGTCTCCAGCCCGATCGCGGGCATCATCAACGGCAGGATCAGCAGCACCACGAAGATGATCGCGATGGTTGCCGCGGCACTGCGTACCGCGGTCGCCAGGCCGAGCGCGAAGAGACCGATCATCGGCAGGTACAGCGTCACGCCGACCACGACGTTATAGGCGTCGTCGGTACTGAAGCTGTCACCGAAATCACCGAGGCCGACCACAGCGATGCCCAGCCCCGTACTGCCGAAGACAAACCCGAGCAGGACCAGCAGCGGCACCAGGACCGCCACCTTGGACAGCAGCATCCTGACCCGGTTCGGCGTCCACTGCAGGGTGTTGCGGATGCTGCCCGACTGATACTCCGCGGTCATCATCAGCACCGAGAGAATGACTACGCCCCACTGCACCAGGTATGCCATCACCTCACCGGTGACGAACGGCGCCGAACTGGTGAACGCGTTGGGGTTGCCCTCCGCATGCTGTGACCTGGTCGAGATCGCGGCGATCGCCACGCCTCCGAGCAGCAGCGCGGTGGCCGCGGCCAGCGTCCACCAGGTCGAGGCGACCGAGCGGAGTTTCGTCCATTCCGAGCGCATGGCGCCGAAGAACCCACCCCCGGCAGCCGGCGGCAGATCGAGCCGTGGCGGCACCACCGAGATCGAGATCGTCATACCTTTCACACCTGCGCTTTCTGGTGGTTCGCGGTCGCTCGCAGCGAGTTCGACTCGCCGTACTCGACGCTGCCGGCGGTGAGTTCCATATAGGTCTGCTCCAGCGAGGCGCCCAGCGGGTTGAGCTCGTGCACTCTGATTCCCAGCTCGAAGCAGAGGTCGCCGATTCGCTCGGGCGGCACACCACGGATGCCGAGCTCGAACGGGTTGTCGCGCTGGATCGCGACCGAGTCACCCGCCAGTCGCCCGGCCAGCGCCTCGATACCGCGCGGGTCCGGGCTGCGCAGCCTGACCGACTGCCCGGACGCGTTCGCCATCAGCTCGGCCATCGGGGCGTAGGCGATCAGTTCGCCCTTGCCGATGATGACCAACTGGTCGGCGATCAGCTGCATCTCACTCATCAGATGGCTCGAGATGAACACCGTCCGGCCGTCGTCGGCCAGCGACCGCACGAGATCCCGGATCCAGCGGACACCGTCCGGGTCGAGCCCGTTGACCGGCTCATCGAAGATGAGGACCTCCGGGTCACCGAGCAGCGCGCCGGCGATGCCGAGCCGCTGCCCCATGCCCAGTGAGAACGAGCCGGACCGCTTGCGTGCCACCTCGGTGAGGCCGACCACCCCGAGAATCTGGTCGACCCTCGAGACCGGGATACCGTGGGTGTGCGCCTCGGCGAGCAGGTGGTTCCGCGCCGATCGGCTCGGATGCACGGCCTTGGCCTCCAGCAGTGCGCCGACCTTGCGCAGCGGATGGCTGAGCGAACTGTACGGCGTGCCGTCGATCAGCGCCGAACCCTCACTCGGGGCGTCGAGCCCGAGAATCATTCGCATCGTGGTCGACTTGCCGGCCCCGTTCGGGCCGAGAAAGCCAGTGACCTTTCCGGGTGCGATCTCCAGCGTGAGGCCGTTGACAGCGGTCCTCTCCCCGTACCGTTTCGTCAAGCCTCGCAGGGTAATCATGGTCCCTCACCGTCTTCCGTTTCGCTTGCGGAAAACGCTACGGACGCGGGGCCCCGTCCACAGCCCGCGATCGACCCCTACCTGACCCTGCCGATCGGCAGGGTCGGTCCGGTCTCGATCGGCGAGATATATGACGTAACATGTCACCTATTCAGGGCGAGGCTGGATTCATGACCACGATCGAGAGAGCCTGGCTGGCGGTTGTCTCCGCCGACCACACGCGCCGTGCAGTCGCCGGCGGCTTCGTCCAGCTCAACCACGGCAAACGCCCCGGCGTCGCCCGTCTGCACCGCGGCGACGGCTTCGTCATCTACTCCCCCACCGACCTGTACGGCGACAAGACGCCGCTGCGCGCGTTCACCGCGCTCGGAATCGTGGCCGACGACGAGCCCTACCAGGCTGCTCCGATGTCCATGGGCGCTCGGGGGACCGTCGAGCCGTGGCGTCGTACCGTCGCCTTCGCCGACGTCACCCCGGTGCCCCTCACCGACATCACCGGCGAGCTCCAACTCACCGCACAACCGAACTGGGGCTATCAGTTACGCCGAGGCCTGGTACCGCTGCAGCCCGACGATTTCGCCGTACTGCAAGCAGCGATGTCCCAGGTAGGCTTGGGGAACTGAATCAGTCGACGTGAACCAGGGGTGGGACATGAACAACAAGACCGCAGCAGTTCGAGCCGGCGTCGGCGCCGGACTCCTTGCTGTACTGACGGTGGCCGCGGTGCTCGCGCCAACGGCCGCGATCGCAGGCAACGGCGACAAGAAGGTCGAGATCATCAAGGCAGCCGGCGACAAGAAAGTAGAAGTGATCAAGTAGCCGGCCCCGACCCCGCGGCCGCCGGCATCGAACGGCGGCCGCGGACGATTCACATCTTTACTTGGGGACTGACGCAGACGACCTCGGCACCCCACATCTGGTGACCGGCGCAGGCGATCGTGGCCGCTCCGTGACCCCCGGTCCGCTCGTTGTTGCCGCCGGGCGGCGTCCAGTGCGACTCGAGCCTCGTCCGGCCGTTGTACAGCGCGGCCCAGATCCAGTCCGGCCCCCACGCACGGGCGTGCCAGCCTTGGCCGTCCCGCTCGATGCAGACCGTGTAGCCGCTCTTGCTGTTGCAGAGCTGGTAGTTCGGTACGGCGGCCCCCGCGGGCAGCGTGGCCACCAGCGTTCCGGTCATGACGGTGGCGACGCCCAGCAGTGCACCGATGCTCTTCCGCATATGTCCTCCTTCGTCGACTTTTCCTTTCGGCTCGGCCGACGCTAGAAGGGCGACGGGCTGCGGTGAACCCCGTCGATCAGTGTCGAAAGAGCGCGTCAACCACAGCCGAAGACATCCGTGCCGGTGGAGCAGGTTAAGTTCAGGTATGGCTGTTCTGAAGCTGATCGGGGACGACGTGCCGGTTGCTGCGGCTCGGCGGGTGGCGTTGGGGGCGCAGGGGTTTGCGGGTGGGCGGCCGGGTGGGCGGATCGACGTACGGCGGATGCGTGGGGCGATCGGGGCGGCCGGTGTGCTGCAGGTTGATGCGGTGAATGTTTTGACGCGGGCGCATTACCTGCCGTTGTTCTCGCGGTTGGGGGATTATTCGCGCGACCGGCTGGATCAGCTGAGCTGGGCGCCACCGCGGGAGCTGTTCGAGTTCTTCTGGGCGCACAAGGCGGCTTTGCTGCCGGTGGAGTATTTTCCGTTGCTGCGGCATCGGATGCGGGCGGCCGAGCAGCAGGACTGGGCGGCTGAGCTCGCGCCTGAGATCACGGCGCCTTGGGCGGTGGTGATCGGTATGCGGCGGCTGCAGGCTGAGCGGCCCGGGTTCGTCGAGCGGGTGCTGGCGACGATCGCCGAGCGCGGTCCGTTGACGGCTGGCGAGCTCAGTCCGGACGATGTACGACGAAAGCGCAGCGACCCCGATCCGGATCCGGGAACCGGCAAGATGTGGAACTGGCAGGACGCGAAGATCGCGGTCGAGTACCTTTTCTGCGCCGGTCTGGTGAGTATCGCGGGCCGGCGGAACTTCGAGCGGCTCTACGACCTGACCGAGCGGGTGCTGCCGGCCGCCGTACTGGCTGCACCGGAGCCTGCGGACCCGCAGCGCGAGCTGGTGCGGATCGCCGCGCGCGGCGTCGGCATCGGCACCGCCGCCGACCTGTGCGGATCCCGCGGCCACTACAAGTTGCCCACGGCAACCGCTCGCCGGATCATCGGCGAGCTCGTCGAATCCGGCGAACTGATCCCGACCCAGGTCGAGGGTGTCCCGAAGCAGAGCTACCGCTGGCACCAGGCCGAGGATCGCCCGGTCGATGCCCGCGCCCTGCTCTCACCGTTCGATCCCCTGATCTGGAACCGCGACCGCACCCACCACTACTTCGACTTCTTCTACCGGATCAGCATCTACACCCCAGCCGCCGAACGCATCCACGGCTACTACGTCCTCCCCTTCCTCCTCGGGGACAGTCTGGTAGCCCGCATCGACCTCAAAGCCGACCGCTCCACCTCCACCCTCGTCGTCCCCACCATCACCCCCGAACCCAACGCCTCCGACCTCACCGAGTCGCTGGCCGCAGAGCTCCGCCTGATGGCCGACTGGCTAGGCCTCACCAACCTCCACATCACCGCCACCAGCCCCCTCACCCGCTCGGTGGCCACCGCTCTCTGACAACCGCGGCCGACCACTTCGACGGTTATCCGTTCAAATGCCCAGCGGCCGGTCGCCGGGTCGGCCAGTTGGGATGCGGCCGCCTCAGCAACCGAGCGGGAGCTCGCCTTTGCGGGGCGCTACTGCCTCCCAGCGACAGCGGCGCCCCGCAAAGCGACCGCGATCGGGCGAGCTGGCGTCGACAGCACGCCGAGCTTTGTGCTGCGGGGGCTTTGGACGTCAGGGGACTGAGCGGACCTTGGTGACCAGGAGGCCGGCGGCTGCGGTGACCAGGGCGGAGAGGAGGTAGAGCACGGGGTAGCCGCCTAGGTGTTTGACGATGGGGGCGGCGATGAGGGGAGCCAGGACTTGGGGGAGGGAGTTGGCGATGTTGATGACGCCTAGGTCCTTGGCGCGGTTCTGGACGTTCGGGAGGACCTCGGTGATCAGGGCGAAGTCGACGGACAGGTAGACGCCGAAGCCGATGCCGAGGACGATCGCGCCGAGGATGGCACCCGGCCAGGTCGGCCAGAGGGCGAGGATCACGCCGGCGACCGCCATCACCAGGCCGGAGCCGATCACGAAGATCTTGCGGCGGCCGATGCGGTCCGACCAGCTGCCGAAGGCGATCGCGGTGGTCAGGGTGCAGACGCTGTAGATCGCGGTCAGGATCAGTACGGCGGTGGTCGCGTCCGGGACGCCGACCTCGTCCTGCAGGTAGTAGAACAGGTACAGCAGGCCGATCGAGTTCCCGACGTTGAACAGGAACCGCGTCAACCAGGCCCAACCGAAGTCCGGAAACCGCCGCGGACTGATCCAGAAACCCCGCAGGTACTCGCGCAGCACGAATCGCGGTGGTTGGACGGCGAGCGGCGCGTCCCGACCGCGCAGCACATACGGTACGACGGACAGCACGAGGAAGACCGCACAGGCGACGTACCCGAAAGCGATGCCACCGGCGACCGTCACCAGCGCGGTCCCGACGAGCGCGCCGGGGACCTGGGCGACGGCGACCCAGCCTCCGACGACGCCGCGTTGGTCAACCGGCACTCGGTCTGGGACCGTCGCGGTCTGCGCAGCCAGTACGGCGTTGCCGAACAACTGCACGAGGCACCAACCGACCAGCATCAGCGCCACGCCTTGCGCGCCGGCCAGGATCAACAGCCCGACGGCCGCACCGAGTGCGCCGCCGAGCGTCCAGGGTGTCCGGCGGCCGAACCGCGAGGTCGTCCGGTCCGAGACCGCACCGAAGACCGGCGCCGCGACCACCGAGACCGCCGCACCGATGCCGGTGACCAGTCCGAAGACGAACTCTTTGTTGCTAGGCGCAACAGCCTCGGACTGCTTGGCGAGGAGCACCTGGATCGGGCCGAACCAGGCGGCGAACACGCCGACGTTCGCCAGCACCACAGTGGCGGCCCAGCCTGGCCGAACCCGTACGGTGGGTTCGACCAGGGGGTCGACGGTCATCCGCGATTCTTCACGATCAGATCGCGATACCACTGGTACGACGCCTTGGGCGTCCGCTCGAGCGTCTCGAAGTCGACGTGCACGAGCCCGAACCGCTGCGAGTATCCGGCAGCCCACTCGAAGTTGTCCATCAGCGACCACTGGAAGTACCCGCGAACGTCGACACCGTCATCGATTGCCGATCGCAACGACCGCAGATACCCATCCAGGTAAGCGATCCGGCGCTGGTCGTCGACCACACCGTCGACCGGTACGTCGTTGATCGCGCACCCGTTCTCGGTGATGTAGATCGGTGGCAGCCGATCGCCGTACCGGTCCTTGAAAGTACGTAGGACCTCGCCGAACGCGTCGGGCACGATCGGCCAGCCGAAGTCGGTCCGCTCGTACCCTTCGGTCGCCCGCGGCTCGAACGGCAGCCCCGCGGGTAGCGGGATGCCGTCGGTCGCGCCGGTGTCCGCGTTGCCGGTCGCGGCGCCGACGGTCACCGGCGCGTAGTGGTTGATCCCGAACCAGTCGAGCGGCGTCGAGATGATCTTCAGGTCGTCCTCGACCGGCCCCGGCATCGCGGCCTCGTACCCGGACGGGTACTTCCCGAGCAGGACCGGGTCGGCGAACAACCAGTTGATCAGGTTGTCGTACATCCCGGCGGCCTCGACGTCCTCGGCGCTCTCACTGGCCGGCCACGTCGGCGCGTGATTGCTGGCGATGCCGATGTTGACCGCACCGCCCGCGCGCAAAGCCTGTACGGCGCGGCCGTGCGCGAGCAGCTGATGATGTGCGACCGGCAACGCGTCGAACATCAACTCCTTGCCCGGGGCATGCGCACCGAGCGAGTAGCCCATCAGCGTGAGCACCATCGGCTCGTTGATCGTGATCCACATCGGGACCCGATCCGCGAAATGCCCGGCCAGCACCGACGCGTAGTCGGCGAACCGCTCGGTGATGTCCCGCGACAACCAGCCGCCGGCATCCTCCAGCGGCTGCGGCGTGTCCCAGTGGAACAGCGTCGGCGCCGGCTGGATCCCGGCGCCGAGCAGCGTGTCGATCAGCCGGTCGTAGAAGTCCAGACCGGCCGCGTTCCCCGGCCCGGTCCCGTCCGGCTGGATCCGCGACCAGGAGAACGAGAACCGGTAGGTGTCGATTCCGAGCTCACGCATCAGCGCGACGTCCTCGGCGTACCGGTGGTAGTGGTCGCAGGCGACCGCCCCGGTCTCGCCGTTCAGGATCTTGCCGGGCTCGGCGCAGAACGTGTCCCAGGTCGAGGGACCGCGGCCGCCTTCGGCCACAGCCCCTTCGATCTGGTACGCCGAGGTCGAGACACCCCAGCGGAATCCGGGCGGGAAGTTGAGCTCAGCTGTCACTCACATCGTCCTCATCTGGAGTGGTGTCGATCGGTTCGACCTTGTGGACGATCACCGCGGTCCCGTAGGCGGCGACCTCGCTCATCGTCTGGGCGATCTCGTTGCAGTCGAACCGCATCGCGAGGATCGCGTTGGCGCCCATCTGCTGCGCCATCTGGCACATCCGCATCACGGCGACGTGCCGCGACTCGGCCAGCATCTGGGTGTACTCCGGCACCTCACCGCCGCCGAGCGACCGGAAGCTGGCGGTGAAGTTCGACCCGAAGTCGCGACTCCGCACGGTCAGCCCGAAGACCTCACCGAACACGGTGTCCGCGACGTACCCGGGCAGGTCGTTCATGGTCGAGACCAGCACCGGGTACGGCGAACCCTGCGGCACGACGCGCGGAGCGTTCTGCGGCGCCGGCGGGTAGTTGCCCGGCGCCTGCCCGTACCCCGGACCAGGCCCTCCCGGACCCGGCTGGCCGTAGCCCTGCGGCGGCGGCCCCTGCTGGTACCCGGGCGGCGGCGGCTGGTAGCCGGGAGGCGGTCCCTGCTGGTAACCAGGCTGCTGCTGCGGGGGGTAGGGCTGGTTGGGGTTCGGAGGATAGTTCTGCGTCATGCACTCATCCTGACATCACTGCCGAAACACTCTGAGTTCATACACCGAATATCCGTACGACGTCGCCCGCTGAGTGCCCGTGATCTTCACGTACCGGGCCTGGGTGGCCGGGAACCGCACCACGTCCTCCCCGCCGTTCCCGGTCGTCGTCGCGTACACCTGTCTCCAGGTGGACCCGTCGGTCGACACCTCGACCCGATAGCCCTTCGCGTACGCCGCCTCCCAGTTCAGCACCACCCGGCCGACCTGCTGGGTGCTGCCGAGGTCGACCGACAGCCACTGCGGATCCGACCAGTCACTGGCCCACCGCGTGTCCAGCTTCCCGTCGACCGCGTTCAGCGGCGGTGAGTTGTAGATCCCGGTCTCGTGGCTGCTCGCCGTCGCCGTCTTGCCCTGGGCAACGTTGCTCACGTCGTCACCGCGGTGCGCCGGGAACTCGACCACCTGCTGGTACGTCGGCCGGTTGACCCACGCCATCCGGTCCTGGGTGATCCCGCCCATCGGGTTGTGCGCGATCTGGTCGGCGCAGAACTGGTCACCCGCCGTACAGTCCGCTGACGCCGGGTAGGTCGTCGCCGCCGGCACCTTGGTGGCCGCCAGCAAGGAGTCGGTGAGCACCGAACGACAGGCCGCCAGTGCTCCGCTCCCGCAGTACGTCACCGGCTGTGCCGCCTTGACCGGGTCGCCGAGCACCTTGCGGAGGTCGCGCTGGACGAACCCCCACCAGCCGCTCTGGAACGCCGACCCCTGCGCACTCGGGCGCTCGTCGATCTTCAGGTTCGCGACCAGAGCGCCGTACAGGTCGGGACCGAGGTCCTTGAACTGCGCGGGGACGAGGATCGGCCACCAGGCGTCGAGGATCCGGATCGCTTCGGCATGGTCGTAGGTCTTCGACGACGCGTTCGGCGTCTTGCGATGGCTGCCCGCGTCCTTCCAGGCCGTCAGCTTGGCGACCGCGTCCGCGACAGCCGGGTCGGTGATCGGCGCGCTCTTCAGCACGCGGAGCAGATACGGCAGCACGTAGTCGGCGCGCAGATCGACGGTCGCCGCGCTCTCCATCGCCTCGACCAGCTTGCCGCGGGTGAACTTCCCACCGCTGTCGATGACCGACTTGATCCGGTCGTCGAGCGGCTGGTTGCGGTAGATGCCGTTGTAGCCCCATTGGCTGTCGGAGGCCGAGAAGCCGGGCGCCTGTTTGTTGTTCCAGCTGGTCAGGTAGTCCTGGTTGACCACCTGCGGATGCTCGGCCGGCGGCGTGTACGTCGCCCGGTTCGTGGCCGAGTTCCAGCCCTTCCACTCGTACGTGCTCCAGGTCGGCAGGTTCGGATCGGCACCGGCCGCGCGGACCGGGTTGTCACCGGAGTTGAAGTACGCGATCGACGACTTGTCGGTGTAGAACCAGTTGAAGGTGTAGCCGATCTTCTCGGCCGCCTTCTTGAAGTCGGCCGCCGACTTCATCTTCTCCGGGTCGTTGAACAGCATGAACCCGAGCGCCGAGCCCGCGTCGTTGCCGTAGGTCGACCGGTTCTTGGTGAACAGCACCGGTTTGCCCGCCACCGTGCCGCGGTGCGTGACGATGCCGAACTTGGTGCGCAGGGCAACCAACGTGTACGACCCGGCCGGCTCGGAGGAGCCAAGACTCGAGTACCACGCGTTGTTCCGCTCGAGCCGCTCGATCGGCGTGCACTCGCCCCGGAAGACGTAGTACGTCGAGTTCTTCGTCGGTGTACTGCCGTTCGGCTCGCAGAGCGGGACTGCGAAGGTGTCGGTGATGTCCTGGCCCGCGGATGTCGCGCTCCAGGAGTAGTCCTGGCCGCGGCCGATCAGCGTATAGAAGTTGAGTCCGGAGAAGGCGATCCCGCGAGTACTGACGCCAGGGCCTTGAAGCTCTTGGCGCAGCAGGAGTTGCGGTGCGAAGTAGCCGGTCTGCGGGCCGTAGACCGCGACCGGGTTGCCGCTCTCGGTGTGCGCACCGGAGACCAGCAGCGCATTCGACATTGCCTTCTTCCCGTAGCCCTCGGGGAAGACGCCGCCGTCGAAGATGCCCTGGAGGCTGTCGGCTCCCTTGACCTTGGGCGCGGGTTTGGGTGCCGCCTTCTTGTTGACGGTCTGGTTGATGACCTCGGGCTCCGGCGTGACCGAGCCACGATCGGGCATCGCCCGGCCGGCCGGGTTCGGACCGGTGGTTCCGTACGGGAAGGACGTGCCGTCGTGCACCGTCGTACTGGCTTCGGGGTCGTTCTGCGAACGGAACGACTCCCAGACTTTGGTGCCCTGGGCAACGCCGTACTTCGCCTGAGCCTCCAGCAGGGCAAGGGCGGAGTTGACCTCCGCACCGCCGCCGGTGCCGAAGATGCCGGCCACCACGGCCGCGGTGGCGACCACGTCGGTCACCTTCCACGGACTCGTCGGCCACTGCAGACCGAGCGCCACGTATTCACCGGGGTACGCGATGCCGATCGTGTTGATGTAGTGGTTGACCCCGTCGACCCAGGCCTGGATGTCCTGCTGCATCTTCACGCCGTCGGCGCCGTACAGCTCGTCGGCGTCGTCGTACTGGCGCTGCAGGTCGGCCTCCGTGTACGGCGCCGTCCGCCAGAACTCCTGCTCGAACGCCCGGTTCGAGGCCGCGCCACCGGCGAACGGCGTCAACTGGCCGCGGCCGAGGTGCCGGAAGACATCCATCACGAACAAGCGGTCCTGCGCACCGGAGAACCCGGCACCGAACATCGTGCCCAGGCGGGTGGTGCCGGTGATGTGCGGGATCCCGCGCGACTTGTCCCGGACGATCGTGACGTCCGAACGCGGCTGGATCGTGCTCGCCACGTCGCCGGGCTTCACTCCGAACGAGGCGTCGTCGTAGTACGGCGCGAGGCCGTCGTCCTGGATGCCTTGCGAGTTCCAGACCAGGTCCTGATAAGGCTTCACGGTGTCGCTGAAGTGCGGCGGTCTGATCCCCAAAGCCTTGAAACCAAGGAGATCCGTGAAGGTGGCGTTGCCGTTCTGGCCGGGTGGCAGGATGTCGCGGCACTGGTCGGCGCAATAGTCCACCGGTGCGGCCGCGGGAGCCGCTTGCGGGCTCGCCTGGGTGGTGGGGACGGGGAGCGCGGCGAGTGTGGCTGTCACAGCTAGGACAGCGATCGCTGTCCGAAGGGTGCGGGTCCTGACTGCGGGGCGGGGCACGGAATCCTCCCTTGGTCGAAGAAAATGAGAATGACTCACTAGTAGCTTCGGGTCAAGACTTCGATCATTCTCCCGGGGTCAGCACTGTTCAAGTACTGACAGTGACCACTATGGTGTCCAGCACCATGAGCATTCATGACCGATATCGGTTGAGTGCGGTGATCAACGCCAGGGGCACCTACACCCCGCTGGGGGTGTCACGGAGTTCCGACGGGGTGGCGGAGGCCGTCGCACAGGCATTGCCCGAGTTCTTCGTGATGGCCGAACTCGGTGACCGGGCGAGTGAGACGATCGCCCAGGTCACCGGCGCCCAGGCCGGCGCCGTCGCGCACTGCACCGCGGCCAGCCTCACGCTGGCCGTGGCCGCGACCATGACCGGCGTCGACCCGCGCCGGATCGCCTCGTTGCCGGACGCAACGGACATGCACAACCGGGTCGTGCTGCCGGCGTGCCACGTGATCGATTACGGACACTCGAACCTGCAGGGCATCCGGCTGGCCGGTGCCCAGGTCGACCTGGCCGGGGACGAAACCCGTTGCAGCATTGAAGATCTGGAGGCCGAGCTCGACGGCCCCGACGTTTGTTGCCTCGTCCTCGTATCGTCCCGGCTGACCGACTGCCCGCAGATCGACCTGGTGGCGGCGATCCGCGCCGCCCACCGCCGCGGCGTACCGGCGATCATCGACGGCGCCGCGCAGTTCCCGCGGGTGGCCGACCTGATCGCCACCGGCGCCGACCTGGTGCTGGTCAGCGGGCAGAAGTACCTCGCGTCGCCGACGGCAGGGCTGATCGCTGGGACCTGGCCGTTGATCCAGGCGGTCCGGGCGCAGGAGAAGGGCATCGGGCGCGGGATGAAGCCGACCAAGGAGGCGATCGTCGGGGTCATCGCCGCGCTGGAGGAATGGCAGGCCCGGGACCGGATGAAGTGGGAGGCGGACGAGCTGGCGAAGGTCACCGCGTTCGCCGAGGCCGCGGCCCGGATCCCCGGTGTCACGGCGGACGTCGTACCGGACCCGACCGGGCTGCAGGTGTCGCGGGCGGTCCTCACGGTGCCGAACGCGCACGACCTCGCCACGCAGCTCGAGGCCGGCTGTCCGTCGATCTATGTGATGACGGAGCGCCTGCCCGACGACCAGTTGATGCTCGAGCTCGTCCCGCTCACCAAGGACGAGGTCGCCACCATCCTCGCGAGGCTCTGGTCGCTGCTGACATAGCGAAGCCCCGAACTCCTCTGCAGGAGCCCGGGGCTTCGCTTAGTTTCAGTGCTGGTACGACTTACGCGGGCCGCTCTCGCGACGCGGGCCGCTGCTGTCCCGACGCGGGCCACTGTTGCTGCGACGCGGGCCACTGCTGCTGCCGCCGAAGCGACGACCGCCACCGCCACCGCGCTGCGGCTTGGGGGCGGGCAGACGCACCGGGTGGCCGGACGGCGTCTTGCCACCGGTCAGCTCGGTGACGAGCTCGTCGCCCGGACGGGCGCGGACCGGCTCGGCCTCGACACCGGCGGTCTCGGCCATCCGGATCATGCCCCGACGCTGGTGCGGCAGGAGCAGGGTGACGACCGCACCCTTGCCACCGGCGCGCGCCGTACGACCGGCGCGGTGCAGGTAGTCCTTGTGCTCGGCCGGCGGGTCGGCCTGGACGACCAGGCCGACGTCGTCGACGTGGATACCGCGCGCGGCGACATCCGTTGCCACCAGCACCGGAACCGAACCGTCCTTGAACTGGTCCAGGGTGCGGTTACGCGCGCCCTGGGTCAGGCCACCGTGCAGCGCCGCGGCCATCACGCCACGGTCGCGCAGCTGGGTGGCGACGCGGTCGGCGCCCAGCTTGGTGCGGACGAAGACGATGGTGCGGCCGTCGCGGCTGGCCAGCTCGGCCGTCAGCGACTGCTTGTGACCCGGCTCGATGACGAGCAGGTGGTGCTCCATCCCGGAGACCGTGGCCTGGCCGGACTCGGTCGAGTGCGTGACCGGGTCCTTCAGGTAGGTCTTGACGATCTTGTCGACGTCGTTGTCCAGCGTCGCCGAGAACAGCAGCCGCTGTCCTTCCTTCGGCGTCATGTCCAGCAGCGTGGTGACAGCCGGCATGAAGCCCATGTCGCACATGTGGTCGGCCTCGTCGAGGATCGCGACCTCGACCGCGCCCAGGTCGGCAGCGCCCTGCTCACACAGGTCGATCAGCCGGCCGGGGGTGGCGATCAGCAGGTCGACGCCGCGGCGCAGCGACTCGATCTGCTTCGGGTAGGGCAGGCCACCGGCGATGAGCTTGAGCGAGACACCCATCACGTGGGCGAGCGGCTCGAGCGCGTCGTGCACCTGCATCGCGAGCTCGCGGGTCGGGACCAGGATCATCCCGCGCGGGCGGCGCGACTCGGTGTGGCCGCCGGCCAGCCGCATCAGCGTCGGCAGGCCGAAGCTCAGGGTCTTGCCGGAGCCGGTCTGGCCACGGCCGAGAACGTCCTTGCCGGCCAGCGCGTCCGGGATGGTCGCGGACTGGATCGGGAACGGCGCGCTGATGCCGTCGCGGGCCAGCCGCTGCACGAGCTTCGGGTCCAGGCCCAGCGCCGCGAACTGGTTGTCCTCGGCAACGGTGACCGGCTGCTCCGGTGCGTTGTCCTTGCGCCGGGTGTCCTCGGCTGCGTTGCCTTGATAGGCGGGCCGTTCACGATTCACGTAGGGCTTGTCCTCACCGCGGTTGAAGAACGAGGGGCGCTCGTCACGCTGCTGGTACGACGGCTTGTCGTCCCGGCGCTGGTACGACGAACGATCGTCGCGCTGCTGGTACTGCGGGCGGTCGCCACCACGAGCGCGGTCGTCACGCTGCTGGTAGGTCGGCCGGTCATCACGCTTCTGGTACGCCGGACGCTCGTCCCGCGACTGGTACGACGGCTTGTCGTCCCGACGCTGGTAGGAAGGGCGCTCGTCGCGCTGCTGGTACTGCGGGCGGTCGCCACCACGAGCGCGGTCATCACGCTGCTGGTAGGTCGGCCGGTCATCACGCTTCTGGTACGCCGGACGCTCATCGCGCTTCTGGTAGGCAGGCTTGTCGTCGCGACGCTGGTACGACGGGCGCTCGTCACGCGACTGGTACTGCGGGCGGTCGCCACCACGAGCGCGGTCATCACGCTGCTGGTAGGTCGGCCGGTCATCACGCTTCTGGTACGCCGGACGCTCATCGCGCTTCTGGTAGGCAGGCTTGTCGTCCCGCTGCTGGTACGCGGGGCGCTCGTCGCGCTGCTGGTACGCCGGACGCTCGTCGCGCTGCTGGTAGGCAGGCTTGTCGTCACGGCGCTGGTACGACGGGCGGTCGTCGCGGCGGGGCTGCGTGCTCCGGTCGGAGCGGTAACCCTTGGCCGGGGGACGACGGTCGTCGCCGCGGGAGTCGTCGCGCTGCCCACGGTCGGAGTACTGCGAGGGGCCGCCACGACGCTCCGGGCGGTCGTCACGAGCTACCGGCGGAGTCGATGCAGGGGTCTGCCCCATGCGCTCGCCGTACGACTGGTTCTGGAATTTCTTGTGCCGCGGCTTCTTGGAGCCCGCGTTGTCATCAGAGCTAACAGGGTGGTGCTGAGTCACAATCTCTCTCTCGAAAATCGCGGACGACACCCCGAGTGGCCCGCACGCAGAGGCCGGGCAGCTTTTGAGCTGACCGGTCTGAGGAACAGGCAGGAGATAGGCATCGACCTGCGGGTGCTATCGCGTTGCACCCTCGGCGCCGGACTTTCAGCGGGTGCTGAAACCGACGGGTCGGAGCGCCTGGAAAGAACTCTGGTGACGCGACTCGCGCACCGACACCTGACAAGTGTACAGGAATCAGCCCCTGGGTCTGACCATGATGCCGATCACCAGACCAGTGATCCAACTGGTTGCGGGTTGCAGTTCAAGTGAGCTTGAGTTCTTGGAGTGCGGTTCTAGGGTGGCGGTATGGCGGAGGAGAACGTCCCGAGCAAGGACCACTGGCTGTCCATCGGGGAGATCGCGCATCGGTCCGGGGTCGCGGCGTCGGCGTTGAGATTCTACGAGGACCAGGGCCTGATCGGTTCCCGGCGGACGGCCGGCAACCAGCGGCAGTACCAGCGCAGCACGCTCCGGCGGATCGCCTTCGTGCAGGCCGCCCAGCGGGTCGGTCTGGCGCTCGCCGAGATCCGCGAGGCCCTCGATTCCCTCCCTGAGGACCGCACGCCGACCCGTTCGGACTGGAGCCGCCTGTCGAAGGGCTGGCGGACGCGGCTCGACGAACGGATCACCGAGCTCGAGCGCCTCCGCGACGACCTCGACGGCTGCATCGGCTGCGGCTGCCTCAGCCTGCAGCGCTGCAACCTCTACAACAAGTCCGACCGCCTCGCCGAGCGCGGCCCCGGCGCCCGCATCCTCAACGTCGGCATCCCGGGCGAGTAATCACTGGTGCGCCCCACCCCGGTAGGAACGGGCCCTGCGGTACGGGCGTTTGAGCCGCGGCCGGATGAAGAACACGTACGTCGGCGGCGCGGCGACGATCAGTCCGACCACACCGACCTTCCACCCGTAGAACCACGGGTGCTGCGGCCGCTGATCCGCGGGGATGGCGGCAACCACCCTGTCGACGTACCCCTGGATCGACTCCCGGTCGGACGCGTCCAGGCCGTCGGCCCCCAACTCCTTGGCCATCTGCACCAGCCGCTCGCTCTGCGCCTCGGTGAAGCCCGGCAGCGTCGCGCGTCCGCCACCGAACCCACACGTCAACTGACCACCGCCGGTGACGTTGAAGGCGACCTTGTTGTTGCCGCACTCGTCCCCAGGATGCTTGAAGCCGACCTTGTACGTGTAGCTGTCGGCGTACTCGCTGACGAACCCCACGAAGGCCATGGTGATGCCACCGCCGAACCATGCCATCACCGCGAGCACGGCCACGAGCAGTAGCAGGAACTTCCCCAGCATCCGCATGAAATCAGCGTAGGACTGGTGGTCCGGGCCCGGTCCCGAACGGATCCAGGGCTGGTCCAGGGTCATAGGCGGGCGGTTATGGATGGCATAGAACCGGTGGTGGGTTTCGCGGGTTAACCCCCGAGTTCTTCCCGAACGGGTGCGGAAAAACGGTGAGCGGGGCAGGCTCCGGCATGTAGCGAACAGTAGCCCGCTGGTCGCTTTCCGCCACTGATCCGGAGTGAGGCCCTCCCATGTCGCATCGCCGTATCCTGTCCTGTCTCGCGGGGCTCGCCGCCGCCGCACTCGCCGTACCGGCCTTCGCCGCCGCTCCGGCCACCCCGTCCAACGTGTCGACCGAGGCCACCCGCGCCGCGTACATCGGTTCGCCACAGGACGAGGCCGCCACCAAGGCGTTCTACGACGCGGTCATGAAGTCCGCGCTCGCCAAGCAGGCCAAGGCCAAGGCCTCCGGCCAGAAGCTCGACGCCGTCACCGTCACGTACGCCGTCGACGCCCCGACCTTCGCCGGCCAGATCAGCCGCAGTACGCAGATCTGGAACTCGTCGGTCAGCAACGTGCAGCTCGTCGAGGGCAGCAACTACGACTTCTACTACACCGAGGGCAACGATTCCCGCGGTTCGTACGCGTCCACCGACGGCCACGGCAGCGGCTACGTCTTCATCGACTACGCCCAGGCCCAGCAGTACGACTCCACCCGGATCACCGCCCACGAGACCGGCCACGTGCTCGGCCTCCCGGACCACTACTCCGGACCGTGCACCGAACTGATGTCCGGCGGTGGCCCCGGCCCGTCCTGCACCAACCCCAACCCGGACGCCAACGAGCGCTCCCGCGTCAACTCCCTGTGGGCCAACGGCAAGGCTGACACCACCGCCTTCACGATCGCCCGCTGACTCACACCAATTTCTCCGGCTCGACCTTCCCGGCAGGGGGTAGGTCGGGCCGGAGTGCTTTACCGTGCAGGTTGTGGATTTTTCTGAGGTAGTCCGGCGGCGCCGGATGGTCCGATCGTTCACCGACGAGCCGGTCGCGGCCGACGTCGTACGACGGATTCTTGATACTGCTCGGCGCGGTCCGAGCGCGGGTTACAGCCAGGGCGTCGAATTCGTGGTGATCACCGATCCTGCGAAGCGTGCTGTGATCGCGGCGACCGGCGACGAGATGTTCGAGCAGCTCCAGCAGCCCAACTTCGCCGCGCAGGCTCAGGTCCATGTCGTCATCTGCGTCAGCCCCGCGATCTACACCGGCCGCTACCAGGAATCCGACAAGCAGGAACTCGTCAGCGACACCTCCCAGGACGACCTCTGGAAGGTCCCCTACTGGTACACCGACGCCGGCGCCGCCCTCTCCCTGCTCCTCCTGGCCACAGTCAACGAGGGCATCGCCGCCGCCTTCATCGGCGGCGTCGACCACGACCTGATCCGCAACCTGGTCGGCATGCCCACGTCGTACATCCCGGTCGGCATCGCCCTCCTCGGCCACGAGGCCCCCGACGCCAACCAGTACGGCGACGTAGCCGCCCGCCCCCGCAAACGCCGTACCTATAACGAGGTCGTCCACCACAACACCTGGTAACCCTCCCGTTCCGTACCGGCGTCGTGCCCAAAGGTGGGCCCGCTGCTCTTTGTGCACGAAGCTCAACTTTGGGAAGCCACCAACCATCTGAACGGGCTCCACGTGGTTGGTGGGTACCCAAAGATGCGACGCGTGCACAAAGACGCGGTGCGTGCACAAAGGTGGGTGGGCTGCTCTTTGTGCACGAAGCTCAACTTTGGGAAGCCACCAACCATCTGAACGGGCTCCACGTGGCTGGTGGGCACCCAAAGACGCGACGCGTGCACAAAGACACGGCCAGTGCACAAAGGTGGGTCGGCTGCTCTTTGGGCGCGGGTGGGCACCTTGTGCACCCACCAACCATCTGAACGGGCTCCACGTGGTCGGTGGGTACCCAAAGACGCGACGCGTGCACAAAGACGCGGCCAGTGCACAAAGGTGGGTCGGCTGCTCTTTGGGCACGGATGGGCACTTTGGGAAGCCACCAACCACTTCGAGGGGCTGTGCGTGATCGGTGGGTACCCAAAGTCGAGCTTCGTGCACAAAGACACGGCGATCCACCTTTGGGCGGGTTGGGCGGGCGGGAGGGGAGGCGGGGTTGGAGCGGGCGGGGTTGGGGCGGGGTTGGAGCGGGTGGGATTGGGGCGGGGTAACGAAGTGGGTTGGGTGGGGGCGGGGTGACGCGGAGCGGCCGTAGGGTGGGTGGATGCGTCGATGGGTGGGGATTTCTGTCGCGGCGACCCTGGGGGTGGGGACGCTGACGGGGTGCGGTGTACCGGCCGGTGGCGTCTTCGCGATGACGGCGGACGGGACTGCCGTCGTACAGATGTGTGAGGGGCAGATCGACGGCGCCACGCTGTATCTGCCGGATCCGCACGTGCCCGAGGGCGAGGAACCGCACGACGAGACGATCGGCAAGTGGGTCTCCGACCCGGCCGCCTCCGGATTCTCGCAGTTCAGCCTGGCCAAGGGCGGGAACGGGTGGACGTTGAACGGCCGGCTGAAGCCGCGCGACCCGAAGAAGCGCTACACGATCTACGGCTGGTCCTACGACAACCAATGGTCGGCCGCCCACCTCGACTTCAGCCAGGAGGAGCTGGCGAAGCTGAAGCCGAACGAGTTGATCAGCCTCCCGACCGACCTCCCGGAAGAGGACGTCGAGGTACCGAACCGGGTCTGGACCTTGGCGGACTTCAAAGCCAAGGCCTGCCAGGTCTACAACTGATATGCGTCGCTGGGTCGGGATCTCGGTCGCGGCGGCCCTGGGGGTGGGGACGCTGACGAGCTGCGGCGTGCCGGACGGTGGGGTCTTCGGAGTACTCGGCGACGGGACCGCCGTCGTACAGATGTGTACGGGGCATATCGACGGCGCCGAACTGTTCCTCGCGGATCTCAGTGACGATCCGCACGACGAGCAGATCGGCCGATGGACGGCGGATCCGGAGGTCTCGGGGTTTTCGCAGTTCAGCTTGAAGGACGGCGGGAACGGGTGGACGTTGAACGGTCGGCTGCGGCCGCGCGATCCGGGGAAGCGGTACACGCTCAAGGGCTGGACGGCTGATGCGAGTTGGTCGACGACCTGGCTGCAGTTCAGTCAGCACGAGCTGACGAAGCTGAAGCCGGGTGAGCTGGCGGGTCCGCCCACCGACTGGCCGGAGGACGAGAACGCGCCGGAACCGCCTAACCGGGTGTGGACGTTGACGGACTTCAAAGCCAAGGCCTGCGAGGCGTACGGCTACTAGCGGGCCGGGCCGGTCGTGTTGCGGACGACCAACTCGGGGCGGAAGAGGAACTCCGTCTTCGGGGTGGCATGGCCGCGGACTTCTTCGAGCAGGGACTGTACGGCGGCCAGCGCCATCGACTGGACCGGTTGGCGGATGGTCGTCATCGGCGGATCGGTGAACTCCATCATCGGAGCATCGTCGTACCCGACGACCGACAGGTCGCTGGGGACGGTGAGGCCGCGTTGGCGGGCGGCGCGGATGACGCCGAGGGCCATCATGTCGGAGCCGCAGATGATGGCGCTGACGCCGGCGTCGAGCAGCGGCTGGGCGGCGGCCTGACCGCCTTCGACACCGAACATGCTCAGCGAGACGAACGGCTCCAGGTCCTCGTCGGTGACGCCGAGCTGGGCCTTCATCGAGGTCCGGAACCCGGCGAGTTTGCGCTGGACGACGATGAACCGCTCCGGGCCGGACGCGAAGCCGATCCGACGGTGGCCGAGGGCAACCAAATGCGTGACCGCGAGCTCCATCGCCGCGTTGTCGTCCGAGGAGACGAACGGCGCCTGGACCTCGGGCAGCCAGCCGTTCACGAAGACCACCGGCAGGTGCCGTTCGACCAGCGACTGGTAGCGCTCGTGATCCGCGCCGGTGTCCGCGTGCAGGCCGGACACGAAGATGATTCCGGAGACACCGCGCTCGAGCAGCATCTCGACGTACTCCTCCTCCGTGGCGCCGGAAGGAGATTGTGTGCAGAGCACCGGCGTGAAGCCGCGCTGGGACAACGCGGACTCGATCACCTGGGCGAACGCGGGGAAGATCGGGTTGATCAGCTCCGGCATCACGAGCCCGATCAGGCCGGCCGAACGCCGCCGCAGCCGGGTCGGACGTTCGAATCCCAGTACGTCGAGTGCCGTCAGTACCGACTGTTTCGTGTCCTCAGCGACCCCCGGTTTGCCGTTCAGCACCCTCGAGACCGTCGCCTCACTGACCCCCGCCTTGGCCGCGATATCCGCGAGCCTTGCTCTCGTACTCATTCCTCCGCCTCGCTTCGCTCAGCTCCGGAATGAGTAAAACCCGCTGTACTTTCGGTTCGCTCGCTCCGCTCGCTCACTGCGGCACCATACAGACCCCTCGTTGACATTGCAGCAAGAAGTTGCAAGAAGTTGCAGGCTGAGAGTGTTCATAGGTGTCCACTGGGTGAACAGAATGGACAGGTCACACCCTGCATCCCTTGTCAGGAGGAGCGGGGGAGGCGAGGATAAGCGCACCCCCGCCCGGGGGCCTTTACTCGGATCGTCCGGCACGTTCCTGCCGGTGAAGGGATGTACCCAGTCATGGCTACTGTGTCTTTCAAGGCCGCCACCCGGATCTACCCCGGTGGTGACACCCCCGCCGTCGACAAGCTCAACCTCGAGATCGAGGACGGCGAGTTCATGGTTCTCGTCGGCCCGTCCGGATGTGGCAAGTCCACCTCCCTGCGGATGCTGGCCGGCCTCGAAGAGGTCAACGAAGGCTCGATCTACATCGGCGACCGCGACGTCACGCACCGTCCGCCGAAAGAGCGCGACATCGCGATGGTGTTCCAGAACTACGCCCTCTACCCGCACATGTCGGTCGCGGACAACATGGGCTTCGCGCTGAAGATGCAGGGTGTCTCCAAGGAGGACCGCGCCAAGCGCGTCCTGGAGGCCGCCAAGCTGCTGGGCCTCGAGGAGTACCTGGACCGCAAGCCGAAGGCGCTGTCCGGTGGTCAGCGTCAGCGCGTCGCGATGGGTCGCGCCATCGTGCGTAACCCGCAGGTCTTCCTGATGGACGAGCCGCTGTCGAACCTCGACGCCAAGCTCCGGGTCCAGACCCGCACCCAGATCGCCGAGCTGCAGCAGCGCCTCGGCGTCACGACCGTCTACGTCACCCACGACCAGGTCGAGGCCATGACGATGGGCGACCGCGTCGCCGTACTGAAGGACGGTCTGCTCCAGCAGGTCGACACCCCGCTGAACCTGTACGACAACCCGAAGAACCTCTTCGTGGCCGGCTTCATCGGCTCCCCCGCGATGAACCTGCTCAAGGGCGACCTGGTCGAGGGCGGCGTCAAGCTGGGCGACTACACGATCCCGGTCGCGCGCGACATCCTGGCCAAGGCCGGTAGCGACAAGACCGTCTCGATCGGCGTCCGCCCGGAGGCCTTCAAGGTCTCCGACAACGGCCTGCCGGTGAAGGTCGCCGTCATCGAGGAGCTCGGCGCCGACGCCTTCCTCTACGGCACCGCCGAGCACGACGGCAACCACCAGCAGATCGTGGCCAAGATCGGCGCTCGCATGAACGTCGAGAAGGGCTCGCTGATCCACCTCGAGGCGCAGACCGACAAGCTGCACCTCTTCTCCTCCTCCACGGAAGAGCGCCTCACCGCCTGATCTGCACAGCACTGACACGAAGGCCCCGGAGTTTCGACTCCGGGGCCTTTCTGTTGTTCGCGGTCCTAGCATGGCCCGATGACTTTCGCTCCTGGCCGATCGATCGCCCGCCGTGACATCCACCGCAACGGAATGATCGCCGCGGTACAGACCACGCGGGTCGTGCGCGACGACGCGGAGGCGCTGCTCACCTGGATCGCCCCCGGATCGGACTGCATGCTGCGCGGCACCCGCGACGGCGAGCTGATCCGCAAGACATCGCTCGCGGAGCGGGACGAGACGCCTTCCATGCTCTGGCCGCGCCCCTGGGAAGGCCGGCACGCCCTCATCCGCACCGGGCCCGACGCCGACCATTCGGTCTGGTGGTTCTTCGACCTGGAGATGCGCTTCGAAGGCTGGTACGTGAACCTGGAGTCCCCGGTACGCCGCTGGTCGGCCGGAATCGACATCCTCGATCACGCACTGGACATCGTGGTCGAGCCCGACCGCACCTGGTCCCTGAAGGACGAAGACGAACTGGCCGAGCGCATCGGCCACCCCGCCTACTGGACCGCAGCCGAAGCAGCCCACTTCCGCACCACCGCCCACCGAATCACCACCGCCATCGAAGCCGCCCACTTCCCCTTCAACGGCCACTACACAGACTTCCGCCCCGACCCGTCCTGGGCCCCAGCCGACCTACCCCCGTATTGGGACACCGAGGTCAGAGACTTCTCGATCTAACACCGTTTGTCGAGGTTCACGGGGATCTACTGTCTCTGGGGGTGCCTGTTGCGATTTGGCGGATGCTGTTCCCCGAACCGGTTTGGGGAGCGATGGCGCGGCAGGTGATCGGTCGCGGGGGCTGGGCACCTCGGTTGGCCAGTAGCCCCGCCTCCCCGAAGGTGCTCGGCCCGTCCGGCCGCTCGGATTCGGCCGGCGGCGTACGCGGTGGCTGGTCGTCTGCCGGCCTGCGGAATTTGGCTGGTTATCCGTTGAGGTTGGCCCTTCTCTGCTCATATTTTGAGGGGAGAACCGGCAACTTGCGGGGAGATCCCCTCGTTTCTGCACCGCAACCGAAGCCCGGAAGCTCAAGCAGCGGACACGCGGTCGCCGACCTCGCCAACCACCTCAACCACAGGCGCGGCCAACCACCCTGTCGTTCAAACGGCCTCAGCGCGACCAACCACCGCGTGCGTCGCCGGCCGCATCCGAGTGCACCCCGCCCCAAACCCGGGGTGGACGGGGCGCATGCGGATTGCGTTAGTTGACGTCTCGGCGTTGGAAGATGACGCCGGCCAGGAGGACGGCTACCAGGGTGAGGATGCCCAGGTACCAGGCGCCGTGTTCGAAGGTGAGGGTCTTCTCGATGGTTTCGCAGACGTAGTTGCCGTCGTTGGTCTGGACCTTGCAGTTGTTCAGGTAGTAGGTGGTGTCGTGGAGGACGAAGGCGTCGAAGTTCTTGCCCAGGAGCCAGGGTTGGGCCGACTGCAGGAAGCTCCCGAAGACGGCTTCTACCAGGACGATGTAGCCCATCACGACGCCGATCGCTGCCGCGGTGTGGCGGAGGATCAGGCCGACTACGGAGCCTAGGACGGCGCCCATGGCGGTCGTGACGACCACGCGGACCGCCGTACCGATGACGTCACTCCAGTCGGTGCCTGCGGTTGAGCCGAGTTGGGCGGTGATCAGGTACGTACCCAGGGTCACCACGCCGGTGATCACCACCGCGACTGGGACGAACCAGAGCCCGGCGGCCGCGATCTTGCTGCCGTAGACGCGCATCCGGCGCGGTTCGAAGGTCAACCAGTTGCCGATGGCCCCTGAACTGAACTCGGCCGCGACGAAGCTCGCGCCGATCAGGAAGCCGGCGAAGAGCAGGAAGTACGACGAGCCCTGCAACAGGTTCGGGATCAGCTCCGCGAACTTCGCCTGCGGCTTGCCGTAGTCCTCGGCCTTGGGTTCCGGGTAGGCGCAGACCTCTTCCATCTTGGCGCCCGGGTTGGCGTTCTGGTCCCAGCCCTTGCGGCACTCGGCCTCGTTCTCGACGTGGTGCTCGGCCCACTCCTTGTGCGAGCTCTCGAACTGCACCTGGGACTGCCGCTGCTCGGCCTCCGACAGCGGCCGGGCCTCGCGCCACGTCACGAACAGCAGGAACGCCGTGATCAGTACGACGCCTGCCACGCCGATCATGGTGATCCGGCGCGCCGTCAGCCGGCGCAGTTCCACTCCGGTCAGGCGGATCACGCCAGCCCCTCCCCTGCGGTCAGCTCCAGGAACACCGACTCCAGGTCGGCCCGGATCGGGACCAGTTCGTTCACGTACAACTGCTGGTCGGCGAGCCGCTTCGTCAGCTCGGCCGGGTGTTCGACACCGTCCACCAGCAGATAGTTGCCATCGGCCCGTACGGCGAGCCCGGCCGCGGTGAGCACCCGCGTGGCCGCCTCCCGGTCGTCGACACCGACCTTGACGGTGGTCGTCGTACCGCCGCCGATCACCTCGGCGACGGTGCCGGAGGCAAGCAACCGGCCGTGGCCGATGATCGAGACGGTGTCCGCGACCTGCTCCACCTCGGCCAGGATGTGGCTGCTCACCAGGACCGTCTTGCCCTGGTCGCCGAGCCCGCGCATGGTCTCGCGGATCTCCCGGATACCGGCCGGGTCGAGGCCGTTGGTCGGCTCGTCGAAGATCAGCAGGTCGGGGTCCTTGAGCAGCGTGGCCGCGATGGCCAGCCGCTGCTTCATCCCGAGCGAGTAGCCCTTGAACCGGTCCTTGCCGCGCTCGGCCAGCGAGGTCTGCTCGAGCACCTCGGTGACGCGCTGCTTCGGGGCCCCGATGGCCGCGGCGAGCAGCTCCAGGTTCTTGCGGCCGGTGAACGCCGGGAAGAACTTCGGGGACTCGACGATCGCACCGACCCGCCCGACCACCTCGGGAAGGCGGGCCGGTACCGGCCGGTCGAAGACCGTCATGGTGCCGGCGTCGGCCCGGATCAGGCCGAGCAGCATCCGGATCGAGGTGGTCTTCCCGGATCCGTTGGGACCGAGGAAGCCGTGCACACCCCCGACCGGGACATCCAGGTCGAGTCCTTGCACCGCCACTACTGTCCGGCCGCGCCGGGTCCGGTACGTCTTGCGCAGACCGCGCGTACTGATCGCCAGGTCAGGCATGCCACCCCTCTCACGTTGTCCCCCGGTGTGAGGGGACGAACATCCTTGCAGAGGAAGACTCCACTGACGGCTGTTTGGTTGATCGATCGCCACTTGTTGCAATCTGCTGCAATATTGAATGGATACAGTCGACCATCAGAGGAGCCTCGTCGTGAGCACCCGACCCCCGTTGCCACCGTTCACCGCGGAGACCGCCGTACAGAAGGTCCGCGCCGCGGAGAACGCCTGGAACAACCAGAATCCGGAGGCGGTCTCGCTCGCCTACACCCCGGACACGTACTGGCGGAACCGGGACACCTTCGTCTCCGGTCGCGAGGAGGTCGTTGCCTTCCTCACCCAGAAGTGGGCGCGCGAGCTGGACTACCGGCTGATCAAGGAGCTGTGGGCCTTCACCGACGACCGGATCGCGGTCCGGTTCGTCTACGAGTGCCGGAACACCGACGGGCAGTGGTTCCGCTCGCACGGCAACGAGAACTGGGAGTTCGACGAGAACGGCCTGATGCGGGTACGCCGGGCGAGCATCAACGACCAACTGATCTCGGAGTCCGATCGTCTGTTCCGCTGGGACGCCCCGGGGCCCCGTCCGGACGACCACCCGGGGCTCACCGATCTGGGGCTGTGACCTAATACCCCCGCGAGGTATCCGAGCAGACTTGCATTGGATACCTCTAGGGGGTACTTTTTTGTCTGTCGACATACCCCATAGGGGTAGCAGGGTGCGAGGAAGAGGATCCGCCATGACCACTGAGCAGACCGATGCTGGGACCACTGAACACGTCCACGGCTACACGTCGGAGAAGTCCAGCCACCTCAAGCGGTTGCGGCGGATCGAGGGCCAGATCCGCGGTCTGCAGCGGATGGTCGAGGAGGACAAGTACTGCATCGACATCCTGACCCAGGTGTCGGCGGCCACGAAGGCGCTGCAGTCGTTCTCGCTCGAGCTGCTCGACGAGCACCTGTCGCACTGCGTGGTCGAGGCCGCACAGAAGGGCGGCGCGGAGGCGGAGGAGAAGGTCCGCGAGGCCTCCGACGCGATCGCCCGCCTGGTTCGTAGCTAATACACCTTTTCGAGGAGATCGATATGACCACCACGACCTACTCCGTCAACGGGATGACCTGCGGGCACTGCACGTCCGCCGTCACCGAGGAGCTCACCAAGCTGGACGGCGTCACCGAGGTGACGATCGACCTGAACGCCGGTGGCACGTCGGCCGTGCACGTGACGAGTTCCGCCGTACTCGACGAGACCGCCGTCCGCGAGGCCGTCGACGAGGCGGGCTACGAACTGGCCGCGTCGTGACCAGGGCCGTCGCGCTCCGGCTCGGCGCGTTCGCCGGTGCGCTCGCGCTCGCCTTCGCGGCGGCGTTCGCGATCGGTTCGGCCGTCGACCCGATCGCGGCGGCCGAACCGCCCGCCCAGTCCGGCGGTATGGCGGACATGGGCGGAGCGACCCACGGAGCCGGGCACAGCGAGTCCGGCGGGCAGTTGCCCGGGCTCGCGGTGTCCGACGCCGGCTACACCTTCGCGCCGGAGTCGACGTTCTTCACCGCGAACTCCAAGACCCTGCTGCGGTTCACGATCAAGGGCCCGGACGGCAAGCCGGTCACCGGCTACACCCCGACCCACGAGAAGGATCTGCACCTGATCGTCGTACGGCGGGATCTGTCCGGGTTTCATCACGTGCACCCGACGCGCGATGCCGGTGGCACGTGGTCGATTCCGTTCACGTTCACTGCCGGAGGCACTTGGCGCCTGTACGCCGACTTCCAGCCGGCCGGGCTCGATCGCACGCTGACGCTCGGGACCGACGTGAACGTGTCCGGGCTGTACATCCCGGTCCCACTGAACGATCCGGCCAGTAGCTACAGCGTGCACGCGTACGACGTGACGCTGTCGGGGACGCCGGTTGCGGGGAAGGAATCCGAGCTGACGTTCAAGGTCAGCAGCGGCGGGAAGCCGGTCACCGACTTGCAGCCGTACTTGGGCGCCTTCGGACACCTGGTGTCGTTGCGCAGCGGGGATCTCGCCTACCTGCACAACCATCCGACGCAGCATGCCGCGGTGGGGATGAACGGCGGGCCGGAGATCAAGTTCGGCACCACCTTCCCGACGGCCGGGACCTACCGGCTGTTCCTGGACTTCCAGCACGCGGGCGCGGTCCACACGGCCGAGTTCACTGTGCAGGTCGGTGGCGACGGCAAGGCGATCGTTCCGCCGACTGTGTTGCCGAACGACCCGTCACATGAAGAAACCCCGCACGGTCACTGAGAGGAGAGCAGCAACCATGAGCCAATCCGTTGAACTTGTCATCGGTGGGATGACCTGCGCCTCCTGTGCGATGCGGGTCGAGAAGAAACTGAACCGGATGGACGGCGTCACGGCGACCGTCAACTACGCCACCGAGAAGGCCAAGGTGACGTATCCGGAAGGCATCACGCCGGACGATCTGGTCGCGACCGTCGAGAAGACCGGTTACACCGCAACGCTTCCGACACTTGAGGTTGCCGACGCGGTCGAGGTCGACGAGCTGCGGCCGTTGCGTGAACGACTGATCGTGAGCGCCGTACTGGCGGTGCCGGTGATTGCCTTCGGCATGATTCCGGCGCTGCAGTTCAACTTCTGGCAGTGGGCGTCGCTGACGCTCGCGTTCCCGGTGGTGACGTGGGCGGCCTGGCCGTTCCACAAGGCCACCTGGACGAACCTGCGGCACGGCGCCGCGACGATGGACACGCTGATCTCGGTCGGCGTGGTGAGCGCCTTCGGCTGGTCGCTGTACGCGCTGTTCCTCGGCTCGGCCGGTGCGCCCGGGATGAAGATGCCGTTCACGCTGATCCCGTCGCGGGGCGGCGGCGCCGAGGAGATCTACCTCGAGGTCGCGGCCGGCGTGACCACGTTCATCCTGGCCGGACGATACTTCGAGGCCCGGGCCAAGCGTCGTTCCGGTGCCGCGCTGCGTGCGCTGCTGGAGCTCGGCGCGAAGGACGTTGCGGTACTGCGAGATGGCGTCGAGACCCGGATTCCGGCGGAGCAGCTGAAGGTCGGCGACGAGTTCGTCGTCCGGCCGGGCGAGAAGATCGCCACGGACGGCGTGGTCGTCACCGGGAGCAGCGCGGTCGACGCGTCGATGCTGACCGGCGAGTCGGTGCCGGTCGAGGTCGGTTCGGGTAATGCCGTCGTGGGTGCGACCGTGAACGCGGGCGGTCGGCTCGTGGTCCGGGCGAGCCGGGTCGGCGGGGATACCCAGTTGGCGCAGATGGCGCGGCTGGTCGAGGACGCGCAGAACGGGAAGGCCGCCGTACAACGGCTTGCCGACCAGGTGTCCGGGGTGTTCGTGCCGGTCGTGATCGGGTTGGCGCTGGCCACGCTGGGCTTCTGGCTGGGCAACGGTTCGCCGGTCGAGGTCGCGTTTACCGCGGCGGTCGCCGTACTGATCATTGCCTGCCCTTGTGCGCTCGGACTGGCCACGCCGACCGCGCTGCTGGTTGGGACGGGGCGGGGCGCGCAGCTGGGCATTCTGATCAAGGGCCCCGAGGTGCTCGAATCCACCCGTCGGGTCGACACGGTCGTGCTCGACAAGACCGGCACCGTCACCACCGGTCGGATGGAGCTGGTCGACGTACTGCTGGCTCCTGATCAGGACCGCAGCGAGGTGCTGCGGTTGGCCGGAGCGCTGGAGCACTCCAGCGAGCACCCGATCGCCCAGGCCGTGGCACGCGCCGCGTTGGCGGCCGGCAAGCTGCCGGATGTCGAGGACTTCGGCAACGTCGCCGGGCTGGGCGTCCAAGGCATCGTCGACGGCCACGCCGTCCTCGTCGGCCGCACGCAGTTGTTGGAGGAGTGGAGCCAGCACCTGCCCGCAGACCTGGCCCACGCCAAAGAACACGCCGAAGCCGAAGGCAGTACGGCGGTCGCGGTCGGCTGGGACGGCCAGGCCCGCGCGGTGCTCGTCGTTGCCGACACCGTCAAGCCCACGTCAGTCCAGGCCATCAAGGACCTGAAGGCGCTGGGCCTGCGCCCGGTCCTGCTCACCGGCGACAACGAAGCCGTGGCGCAGAAGGTCGCGGCGGAGGTCGGGATCTCCGAGGTGATCGCCGAGGTCCTCCCTGCCGGCAAGGTCGACGCCATCAAGCAGTTGCAGGCCGAGGGTCGGGTCGTCGCCATGGTCGGCGACGGCGTCAACGACGCCGCCGCCCTCGCCCAAGCCGACCTGGGCCTGAGCATGGGCACTGGCACCGACGTAGCCATCGAAGCCAGCGACCTCACGCTGGTGCGTGGCGACCTACGAGCGGCGGCGGACGCCATCCGCCTCTCCCGCAGCACCCTCCGCACCATCCGCGGCAACCTCTTCTGGGCCTTCGCCTACAACGTAGCCGCCCTCCCCCTAGCCGCCGCCGGCCTCCTGAACCCCATGCTCGCCGGCGCCGCCATGGCCCTCAGCTCAGTCTTCGTAGTAACCAACAGCCTCCGCCTCCGAAGGTTCCGCGCCCTGAGCTGAGATCCTTGTGTGATCGTACGGCCACATATGATCGGGTTGTCGTACGACAACATCCGCTAAAGTTGCAGTACGACCACATATGCAAGTTGGGGGCGCCATGAAGATCCATACGGTGAGCAACCTCGGTGCCGCCGTACGCGAGGCACGGCGGCAGCACGGCATGACCCAGCAAGACCTCGCCCGGCGCGCGGGCGTTTCCCGCGAGTGGCTCATCAGACTCGAGCAGGGCCATCCCCGCCTCGAGTTGCAGTTGGTTCTGAACACGCTCGCGGCCGCCGGGCTCGCACTCGAAATCAGCGATGACGATCCGGCGGTCGACGACCCGACAGAGGCCGCCTGGACGCAAGTCTTCAGCGGGCAGTCGCCGGGCTAACGTCCGAAAGATCGAAGGGCGTGGTCTCCGGATCGTCGGACGTTACGTGGTGTGGGAGGGCACACTTCGGGGGTGCACCCATCTGACGGTGGGTGTGAACAGGTTGTGCCTTGTTCACGCCCACCAGTTCTTGTTCACGCCCCCGGGATGTGCTCGCCGGTTAGCGGAGCCAGGCTGTGGTGTCTGGGGGGAGTTGGCCGTTGTCCAGGGGGCTGCTGGTGAGGAGGAGCTCTGTGTGGGGCGGCAGGTCGATGGGTTCGGCGGACAGGTTGGTGATGTTGGTCAGGTGCTCGCGCTGGAAGGACAGGACCTGGGGGTCCGAGTCCAGCCAGGTCAGGGATCCGTCGCCTAGGTGGTGGCGGCGGATCGCCAGCGCGTTGCGGTAGAGGGCGAGCATCGAGTTCTGGTCGGCTTGCTGGGATTCGACGGTGAGGTTCTTCCAGTCGGCGGGTTGCGGGAGCCAGGGGGTGCCGGCGCCGAAGCCGAAGGGGGGTTCTTTGCCGGACCACGGGAGGGGGACGCGGCAGCCGTCGCGGCCTCGGTCGGTGCCGTTGGAGCGGGCGAAGATGGGGTCCTGCAACAGCTCGTTGGGAAGGTCTTCCACTTCGGGGAGGCCTAGTTCTTCGCCTTGGTAGACGTAGACCGCGCCGGGGAGGGCCATTGCCAGCAGGGCTGCGGCGCGGGCTCGGCGTTCGCCCAGGACCAGGTCGGTGTGCATGCCGTGTTTGCGGTCCTGGTGCGAGAACGACGTGTCCGAGCGGCCGTACTTGGTGACCGGGCGGGTGACGTCGTGGTTCGAGAGGACCCAGGTGGGCGGTGCGCCGATCGGGATGTGGGTGGCGAGGGTGAGGTCGATGGAAGCCTTCAACTCGGCTGCCTCCCAGGGGCGGGAGAGGAAGTCGAAGTTGAAGGCGGTCTGCATCTCGTCGGGGCGCAGGTAGAGCGCGAAACGCTCCTGGTCCGGCATCCAGATCTCGCCGACCAGCATCCGGCCTTCGTACGTGTCGGTGATGCGGCGCCAGCCGCGGTAGATGTCGTGCAGCTCGTCGTGGTCGGTGTAGGACTCCTCGACACTGTCCAGATCCTTGAACAGTACGGCGGCGCTGTCGATCCGGATGCCGTCCACGCCCCGGTCCAGCCAGAAGCGGAGGATGTCGTGGAACTCCTCGACCACCTCGGGGTTGCGCCAGTTGAAGTCGGGCTGCTCGGGCGCGAACAGGTGCAGGTACCACTCCCCGTCCGGCACCTGCGTCCACGCCGGGCCCGCGAAGATCGACTGCCAGTCGTTCGGCGGCTGATCGCCTCGGCCCGGGCGGAAGATGAAGCGCTCGCGCTCCGGCGACCCCGGTCCGGCCTGCAGAGCCTGGACGAACCACTCCTGCTGGTCGGACCCGTGGTTCGGCACGATGTCGATGATGGTGCGGATGTTCAGCGCATGGGCCTCGGCGATGTACGCCTCGGCCTCGGCCAAGGTGCCGAACGCCGGATCGATCGCGCGGTAGTCGGCGACGTCGTACCCGCCGTCGGCCATCGGGGACGGGTACCAGGGGTTGAGCCAGATCGCGTCGACGCCGAGCTCCGCCAGGTACGGCAACTTGGCGCGCAGACCGGCGAGGTCACCGATCCCGTCGCCGTTGCCGTCGGCAAAGCTGCGCAGGTAGACCTGGTAGATCGCCGTGCCACGCCACCAAACGTCTGCCATCGGAGCTCCTTAACCTTTGAGGGAACCGGCGGTGAGGCCGGCCATGATGCTGCGCTGGAACACGAAGAAAACAAGGATGGTCGGCAGGCTGGCGATCACCAGCGACGCGATCAGCACGTTCTGCGGCATCTGCGCGGACAGCGACGCGATGCCGACGCTGATCGACATCTTGTCGGTCTCCGGCAGCACCAGCAGCGGCCAGACGAAGTCCTTCCAGACCGTCACCACGGACAGGATCGAGACCACACCGAGGATCGGCCGGGAGACCGGCAGCACGATCGACCAGAGGATCCGCATCGGCGACGCGCCGTCGATCTCGGCCGCCTCCAGCAGTTCCTTCGGGATCGAGTCGAAGAAGCGCTTGAGCAGGAACACGAAGAACCCGTTCGCCGCCGCCGGCAACCAGATCGCCCACGGGGTGTTGAGCAGATCGAGGTGCAGGATCGGCAGGTCCTTGGCCACCAGGTACGTCGGTAGCAGCAGAACCATCGGCGGGATCATCAACGTGGCCAGCATCAGCCCGAGTACGACCTTGCCGAAGTAGGGACGGAGCTTCGACAACGAGTACGCCGCGGTGACGTCGACCGCCAGCGTGAACAGCCACGCGCCCCCGGCGTACAGGACGGTGTTCTTCAGGAAGACGCCGAGCTGAAGCTGGTTCCACGCCTCGAGGTAGACGCCGAAATCGAAGTGCTTCGGGAAGAAGCTCGGCGGGATCTGGGCGAGTTCGTCGGGTGACTTCAGGGCGCCGGTGATCATCCAGTACAGCGGGAAGACGAAGGCGCCGGTGAAGCCGACCACGGTGATCACGAGGATCGTCCAGTAGAGCACCCGGCCGCGCGGGGTCTGCAGGGCCAGCGGGGACACCAGAGTTCTCATCGCTCCGCCTCCCGGGAGACTCGCAGGTAGACCGTGGAGAAGATCATCAGCACGATCATCAGCATCAGGCCGAGGGCGCTACCGCCGCCGAAGTCGCCGAAGTTGAAGGCGTACTGGTACATCAGGTAGGCGACCGTGACGGTCGCGTTCTCCGGACCACCGCCGGTCAGCAGGTACGGCTCGATGAAGACCTGCATGGTCGCGACGACCTGCAGGAGCAACATCACCAGCAGGATCAGCTTGGTCTGCGGGACCGTCACGTGCCAGATCCGCCGGAACAGGCCGGCACCGTCGAGCTCGGCGGACTCGTAGAGATCACCGGGGATGCTCTGCAGCGCGGCCAGGTAGATGAGGGTGCCGGTGCCGAGGTTCATCCAGGTCGACACGAGCACGAGGCTGATCAGCGCCGTACTGGTCGAGTCCAGCCAGGCCAGCGGCGGGATGCCGAACGTATCCAGCACCTGGTTGAACAGGCCGGCACCCGGGTCGTAGAACCACTTGAACAGCAGTACGGCGACCGCCGGCGGCAGCATCACCGGCAGGTACACGATGAACCGCAGGTAGGCCTTCGCGTGCTTCAGCTCGTTCAGTACGACGGCCAGCACGAACGGCACCGCATACCCGACCACGAGCGCCAGCCCGCTGAACACCGCGGTGTTCAGCCAGGCCTGCCGGAACGCCGGGTCCTCGATGACGTTGCGGAAGTTGTCGAACCCGACCCACTTCCCCGGGTCGACGAAGTTGTTCTCCTGGAAGCTCAGAACCACTTCCCGCACCATCGGGTACCAGGAGAACAAGGCGAAACAGATCAGTGCGCCGCACAGGAATCCGTACGCCGTGAGGTTCCGCCCGAAGGCCCGTTTCAGGGCGCCACGACGGTCCTCGTCCGGGCGCGGGCCCGCCGCCCTCGGTTGAGGACGGCGTACCCGCTCTTGGGTGACAGTCATTACGTGTTCTTTGCCAGGATCTTGTTGGCCTTGGACTCGGCGTCACTCAGCAGCTTGTCGATGTCGGCGTCCTGACGGGTCAGTACGGCGGACATCGCGACGTCGAGGACGGCGTACAGCTCCTGCGCCTTCGGCGGCTCGAGCTTGTTGGCGATCGAGCCCTGAGCAGTCACGTACGGCGTGAAGTGGTCGACCGGCACCGTGGCGAACTGCTTGCGCAGGGCAACGATTTCCTTCCCGGGGGCCGAGTCGCCGTACAGGTCCGGGATCGGCAGGCCGACCGGGCGGCCCTGTTCCTTGGCCCGCTGGTAGTTGAACTGACCCTGGCCCGGCGTGAGCTCGTGGAACTCCAGCCAGAGCAGGCCTGCCTTGATCTTCTCGGGTGTCGCCTTCGGGTTGAACATGTAGCCGTCGCCACCGCTCAGCGACGACTTGCCCTCGGACTCCGGTACGGCGGTCACGCCGTAGTCCTCGAACTTGCCCTGGAAGTCGTTGTTCACCGACTGCACGACATCGGGCGCGCCGATCATCATGCCGAGCTTGCCGGAACCCATCATGCGCATCAGGTCTTCCCACTGCAGCAACTGCTTGCTGCCCATGGAGTTGTCGTTCCAGCGCATCGCCTTCAGGTTCTCGAGAACCGCCTTGCCCTCGGGGCTGTTGAACGCGGCGGTCTTGCCGTCCTCGCCGACCATCGAGCCGCCGCGGGCGTAGAGCGACGCGGCGAAGTGCCAGCCGCCGGTGTTGCCCGCGGAGTACTCACCGAAGCCGGTGTAGCCGGCGCCGAGGCCGGCGATCTTCTTGGCCGCGGCCTGGACGTCGGTCCACGTCTTCGGCGGGCTGTCCGGGTCGAGCCCGGCCTGGGTGAACAGCTTGCGGTTGTAGACCAGGCCCATGTTGTAGTTGTTGCGGGGCAGGCCGTAGGTCTTGTCACCGTCCTTGAAGACACCCTGGACATCCGGGCGCAGGTCCTTGGTCGCCTTCACATCGCCGACGTACTGGCTGATGTCGGCGGCCTGACGGGCCTTGATGATCTTCTGGACGTCGGTGTAGTAGACGTAGAACAGGTCCTCCTGGGTCCCGCCGGCCAGCTTCGCCTGGAAGGTGTCCGGGTTGATGCAGGGGAACGCGTCCTTGCTCTCGATGGTGATGTTCGGGTGCAGCTTCTGGAACGCGACGACGTCGGCGTCCCAGCCCTCCCGTTCCTTGGCGTTGCTCTTCGGCGGCTGACAGCCGACCGTGATCTTGACCGGTCCGTCCGCTCCACCGGAGCCCTGGGCCCCCGGCTTGTCGTCCCCCGAGCCGCAGGACACGGCCCCCAGCCCGAGTCCCGCTACCAGCAGCAGGCTGAGCCCGCGGCGCCTTGTCGTCATGTTGAACCCTCTCCCTCGACTCTGCGCCACACCGTAGGGTTGTCGACACATGAGCGCAATACTTCAAGAGAAGATTGCAAAAACGTGACTAATGACAGAACGCGGCTACGCCTGAACGCACGAATGCCCCGTTCACCTGGGTGAACGGGGCATTACTGGCAGTGAGCTAGGTGCGAGCTCGGGCAGTCGAGGCCCGTACGACGAGTTCCGGCTCGAAGAGGAGTTCGTCGGCAGCGACCGCCGCGCGCTCGATCAGCGCCATCAGCATCTCGACGGCCGCCCGGCCCATGGCGTCGATCGGCTGGCGAACAGTCGTCAACGGCGGGTCGGTGCAGTTCATCATCGCGGAATCGTCGTACCCGATCACCGACACATCGCCCGGTACGTCGAGGCCGGCACGCCGTACGGCGCGAATGACTCCGAGGGCGAGGATGTCGCTGGCGCAGACGATGCCGGTGACACCCGCGGCGACCAGTCGGCTGCCGGCGGCGTGACCGCCCTCGAGCGAGAACATCGTGTGCTCGACCAGCTTCGGATCCCCTTCCTCCGAGGCGAGGAACGCGGCCAGCTTGCGGCGGGACGGGATGTGGTCGCGCGGCCCGAGAACCATCCCGATCCGCTGATGACCGAGCGTACGCAGGTGCCCGATCGCCATCTCCGCGGCGACAGTGTCGTCGGTCGACACCTGCGGAAACCCGAGATGGTCGACCGCCGCGTTCACCAGAACGGTCGGCAGCTTTCGCTCCTGGATGAGCTCGTAGTGACCGTGCGGCGCGTCCGCCTGCGAGTAGAACCCACCGGCGAAGACGACCCCCGAAACCTGCTGCTGCAGGAGCAGGTCGACGTAGTCCGCCTCGGACACGCCACCGACCGTCCGGGTGCAGAGCAAGGACGTGAAACCTTGCTGCGCCAACGCTCCCCCGACGACCTCCGCGAACGCCGGGAAGATCGGGTTCTGCAACTCCGGCAGCACCAGGCCGACCAGCCGGGCGCGATCGCCGCGCAGCTGGGTGGGCCGCTCGTAACCCAGTACGTCGAGCGCGGTGAGGACCGCTTCCCGGGTCGCCTCGGAGACGCCGGGCTTGCCGTTCAGCACCCGGCTCACGGTCGCCTCGCTGACGCCGACCTTCTTGGCCACCTCTGCAAGTCGTCGTGTCATGACGCAAACTCTACGCCTATCTACGCAATTTCTTGCAACGACTTGCGCTGCCAGAATCGGCTCCCTTCGGCTCCCTGAGAGGTCAGGTTGCTGACAGACTGTCCGGGTGCCTCGCTTCGTCGCCACTCGTCCGGACACCGGTCTGCTGTCACTCCCGTGGGACGTCCCGCTGGAGGACTGGCCCGAGGAGCAGCTGGTCGCGCTGCCCCGCGGTATCTCCCGGCACGTGGTCCGGTTCGTCCGGGTCAACGGCACGGTCTACGCGATCAAGGAGGTGCTCGAGCACCTCGCGCTGCACGAGTACCGGCTGCTGCGTGACCTGGAGCGTCTCGAATCGCCCTCGGTCGAACCGGTCGGCGTCATCACCGACCGCATCGACCGCAACGGTGAGCCGATCGACTCGATCCTGATCACCCGGCACCTGCAGTTCTCGCTCCCGTACCGCGCGTTGTTCTCGAGCACGTTGCGCCCCGACACCGTGAACCGGCTGATCGACGCCCTGGTCGCGCTGATCGTCCGGTTGCATCTGCTCGGCTTCTTCTGGGGCGACTGCTCCCTGTCCAACACGCTGTTCCGACGGGACGCCGGCGCGTTCGCGGCGTACCTGGTGGACGCCGAGACCGGCGAGCTGCACCAGGAGATCTCCAACGGTCAGCGCGCCCACGACCTCTACACGGCCGAGATCAACCTCTTCGGCGAGCTGTCCGACCTGGAGGCCGGCGGCCTGCTCGACGAGTCGCTCGACCCGCAGGAGATCGTCCAGTCGATCCAGGACCGCTACGAGGCGCTCTGGAGCGAGCTGACCGCACCCGAGGAGTTCGCCACCGACGAGATGCACCGGCTCGACTCGCGGATCCGGCGGCTCAACGAGCTCGGCTTCGACGTCGCCGAGATCGACATCATCACCGACTGGGACGGCAGCCAGGTCCGGATCCAGCCGAAGGTCGTGGACGCCGGCCATCACTCCCGCCGCCTGATCCGGCTCACCGGCCTGGACGTCGAGGAGAACCAGGCTCGCCGCCTGCTGAACGACCTCGACTCGTACGCCGCCGCCACCGACCAGCAGAACGAGGACGAGGAGATCGTCGCCCACGAGTGGCTGACCGACGTCTTCGAGCCGGTCGTCCGCTCGGTCCCCCGGGATCTGAAGCGCAAGCTGGAGCCGGCCGAGGTCTTCCACGAGGTGCTCGAACACCGCTGGTTCCTCTCCGAGCAGGCCGGCCACGAGGTCGACACCATGGAGGCAGCCCGCTCGTACGTCGAGAACGTGCTGAGCGCGAAACCCGACGAGAAGCTGGCCCTCCCACCTGCTCCCCTCCCCGGCAGCACCCTCGACCCCGACCTGGACTGACCGGTTCGGGCCAGGGCAGTCCTCGATCGGCCGCGGCGGCGGAGGATCGAAGGATGAAGGTCCGCTTGGCAGCGTTGATGCTCTGTGCCCTGGCCCTGGCGTCGTGCGGCGAGAAGCCACCGCCCACCGGTCCCTCGATCCGGCTCCAGGACGTCGCCGACCGGCTGGTCACCTACACCCTGCGGATCGAGGACGAGGCGCTGACGCGTGATGCCAGCACCCAGCACACTCCGATGGTCGACAGCGACATCCCCCTGCGAGCCGTCACCACGTATCCGAGTCCACCGGCGCCGGATTGTCCCGGCGTCGGGAGTATCGCGAAGACCGAGTTCTCGATCGGCGACACCAACCCGGCCACGCAGTACGGCCTGCTCCGGACGTGGCTGACAGCCAACCGTTTCCGCGTCACCGAGCAGACGGTCGACGGCCAACCGACCCTGGACGGCCGGACCAGCGACGGCTTCACGGCAGCGATCACGATGATCGAGGACGACGTACAGGTGGTCCTGACCTCACCGTGCGGCTGGCCTGCCGACGTACCGGGTGGGCCTGCTCAGACGGGGACGTCCAAGCCGGCACAGAAGGTGGGGCCCCCTGAGCTGGCCTGCCAGAAGCCGGCCGAGTACGTCGTGAGCCTCAGCGGACCGCAGTACCGGGGTCCTGGTTCGCATCTGATCGCCGTGGCCACCTCGCTGCCGGACACGACCGCTGCAACCACGATCTTTCCGCCCTCCGGCTGGGGCGCGGAGCGAGGTACCTCGGGCGACCTCGACCGGCGACGGGTCCAGCTGGTCGCGTGCGTGACCGGTACGGCGACCGCGGGCTCGCGGCCGGTCAGCTGCAAATACGACCGCCCGCAACCGAAGACGCTGACGCTCGGGGTCCGCGAGGCCAAGTACGACGTCGTCGTCCGAACCGCCCGGACCGGGCAGCAGGTCGGCAGGTTCAGCGTCCGCGGCACTCAATCCGACCAGGACAGCTGTCCCTCCACCCTGATCGACAACACAACCGAACTCCTCCGAGGCATCGACCTCGAAGCATTCGAGGCAAAACTCCGCCCCTTCGTCACCACACGCAAGTAGCCGACGCAACGTCTGGCACCTGCCCAGCGTGCGAAGGTGATGATGCGGCACGCACAGGGCACCCGTCGAGGCGTATAACAGGTAAGCGGCTGCAATAGCGGGGTTGGTGTCCCCGATTCGCGCCGTACCGGACAGGCCGGTTGCGTATGCGGTGGCTGGTCGCCGCGGCGTCCGATCCGGAGTCACCATCCGGGGGCTTGAACAAGTTCCGGTGGCCTTGAACAAGGTATGACCTGTTCACGCCCACCGCCGAGTGTTCACACCCCCAGCTTGTGGCCACGGCGAGGTTGCGCAGTGGCGCCTCTCGCGAGGGTGGCAACCGTCGGGCTGGGGAGCCGTCCCCCGGAGCCCGACGCGAAGAACCTCCCCCAGTGCTGCTGGCCCCTCGCCATCACTGGTGGCCGGAGACATGAAGTTGGGGCCGCAGACATGAAGCTGGGGCCGGAGACCTCTGGCAACAGGTCTCCAGGAACCACAAGGTGTCTCGCGCCATTGGTGGTGGCCCGAGAGCATCCACCTGGCCTCAGGCAGCGTTCGTCGTGGTCTTCGGACGCCGACCACCTCGGCCGTGGTCGGGGCCGGTTCCCGGATGATTGCTGCCGGTATTTGGCAGTAGAACCCCGTGGATCTGTAGCTGGTCGGGGTTTCCACGGGTTTGCGGGGATCTGCTGCCGCTGGGAGGCAGCAGATCCCCGCAAAGGTGGTCGGTGGCCCCCGATTCGCGCCGCACCGGACAGGCCGGACACGCACACGGTGGCTGGCCGCCGCCGCGGCCGATTTACTGAAGCGCTAGGCGGGCGCGGTCTGTGGCTGAGGGGGATGGCGAGGCCGGTGACCGCGTGCCCGGTCGTTTGAGCTTCCGGGCTTCGGTTGCGGTCCCAGAAAACGAGGGGATCTCCCCGCAAGTTAACCCTTCTCCCCTCAAATTTTGAGCAGAGAAGGGTCAACTTGAACGGATATCCAGCCAAATTTCCGCGGGCCAGCCAGCCAGCCAGCCAGGCAGGCAGGCGAGGCAGGCGACCTGAACCGCAGTGGCCAACCGCGGCGGCGGGTCAGCTGACAGGCCTCGTGATCGTCGGGAGCAACCACAGCCCGGAAGCTCAAGCAACCGCAACCGTGGTCACCGACCGCACCATCCCCCTCAGCCGAAGACCAGCCCAGCCACCCGTCTCAGTCAATCCGGCCGCAGCGGCGATCAGCCACTGCGGACCTCGCCGGCCGAATCCGAGCGGCGGGACGGGACGAGCACATTCGGGAAGGAGGGGTTCCTGTCCAGACAAAGCCCTCAGCCACCGCGACCGACCACCTCTCGCGATCCCGCTCCCCAAACCGGTCTGGAGAGCAACAGCCGCCAAATCGCAACTGTCACCCAGCGGCAGTAGATCTCCGTGAACCGGGCAAACCTACAGTCATCGCGGCTAACGTCCGAAAACACGCCGACCCTGTACTGCGATCTTTCGGACGTTAGCCGCGCTAATCCGCACGGGCCCTTCGACCCGAGCCGATTGACCATGCAGCCCTTTGAGGTGGTTCCTCCGAAGCGTCAGCGCGGGGGCATGCGGAGGGCGCCGTCGAGGCGGATTACCTCGCCGTTGAGGAGTTGGTTGTCGAGGATGTGGGCGACCAGGGCGGCGTACTCGGAGGGGCGGCCGAGGCGGGAGGGGTGCGGGACCTGTGCCTCGAGGGCGGTGCGGGTCTCCTCGGGGAGGCCGGCGAGCATGGGGGTTTCCATGGTGCCGGGGGCGATGGTGACGACGCGGATGCCCTTGTCGGCAAGGTCTCGGGCCGCGGAGAGGGTGAGGCCGACGATGCCGCCCTTGCTGGCTGCGTACGCCGCTTGGCCGACCTGACCGTCGTACGCGGCGATCGAGGCGGTCATCACGATGACGCCGCGGTCACCGTCGCCGCCGGCGTCCAGCGCGATCATCCGCTCGGCGGCCAGCCGCATCACGTTGAAGCTGCCGATCAGGTTGACCTCGATCACCTGGCGGAAGGTTGCCAACGGCAACGGACCCTTGCGGCCGACGACGCGGCCCGGGGTTGCGATCCCGGCGCAGGTGACGACCACCCGCAGATTGCCGAGAGCAGTCGCCTCGTCGAGGGCCGCGGTGACGGCCGCTTCGTCGGTGACGTCGGCCGGGGCGAAGACCACTCGGTCGCCGAGCTCGTCCGCGACCGCCTTGCCCGCGGACGACGGGAGGTCGACGATGACGACCCCGAGCCCGTCCGCGGCCAACCGCCGTACTGTCGCTTCTCCGAGGCCGGAACCGCCACCGGTGACGAGGGCGACATCGGACGGGGCAAACTTCATGAAGCGCTCCTCAGCAGGTCGCGGCTGATCACGAGCCGCTGGATCTGGTTGGTTCCTTCGAAGATCTGGGTCACCTTGGCCTCGCGCATGTAGCGCTCGGCAGGGAACTCCCGCGTGTAACCGTAGCCGCCGAGGACCTGGACGGCGTCCGTGGTGACCTTCATGGCGGCGTCGGTGCAGATGAGCTTGGCGATCGCGGCCTGCTGGGTGAAGGGCCGGCCGAGGTCGCGGCGGCGGGCAGCCTGCAGGTACGTCGCTCGCCCGGACTCGACCGCTGCGGCCATGTCCGCGAGCAGGAACTGGACACCCTGGAAGTCGGCGATCGCCTGCCCGAACTGCTGCCGCTCCTTCGCGTAGGACGCCGCAACGTCCAGCGCGGCCTGAGCCAGCCCGATCGCGGCGGCGGCGATTCCGAGCCGGCCGGAGTCCAGGGCGGAGAGCGCGATCCGCATCCCGTCGCCCTCGGCACCGATCAGGTTCGCCGCTGGGATCCGGACCTGGTCGAAGTTGACCAGGGTCGTGGTCGAGCCGGTCAGCCCCATCTTGCGCTCGGGCGCGCCGAAGCTCAGCCCCTCGGTCGGCGCCGGGACATGGAAGGCGGAGATCCCGCGCTTCGGATCGGGCGACGTACGGGCGAAGGTCGTGTAGAAGTCGGCGTGCGAGCCGTGGGTGATCCAGGACTTCGTCCCGGTCAGCACGTAGGAGTCGCCGTCGCGGACCGCCTTGGTGGTCATGCCGCTGATGTCGGATCCGGCCTGCGGCTCGGACAGCGCGTAGGCGCCGAGCTGGTCACCGCCGACCATGTCGGGCAGCAGGCGAGCGCGCTGCTCCTCGGTCCCGAAGGTCGCCATCGCGTAGCTGGCCATCGTGTGCACGGACACCCCGACACCGACCGACATCCAGGCGGCCGCGAGCTCCTCGAGCATCTGCAGATACACCTCGTACGGCTGCTCGGCGCCGCCCCACTGCTCCGGGTAGGGCAGTCCGAGCAGGCCGGCCTTGCCGAGCGTGCGGAACGCGTCCCGCGGGAACGACTCGGTCTCCTCGGCCTTGGCGGCGTACGGGGCGAGCTCGTGCTCACACAGGTCGCGGACAAGCGCGAGCAGATCAGTGGATTCCTCGGTCGGCAACAGGCGATCGACGCTCATCAGGCACCCCTCCCCGGGTCTGCCAGAATGATACCAGGAATGATACTGACGGCCACAGTCTAGTATCGTTCTATGCTGTCTCGTTATGACGACCGTCGTGCCGGGGCGCCGCACGCGCAGGCAGAGCGAACTGCTCGACCGCCTCCTGTCCCTGTTCCTCGATCAGGGCTTCAGCCGGTTCACCCTGGACGACCTGGCCGCCGAGCTGCGCTGCAGCAAAACCACCCTGTACGCGCTCGCGCCGAGCAAGGAACAGCTCGCCGTCGAGGTGGTCAAGCACTACTTCAAGAACGCGACCGCCCAGGTCGAGTCCGCCGTCGCCCGGCAGACCCGGCACGACCGCCGGATCGCGGCGTACCTGAACGCCGTCGCCGACGCGCTGCGGCCGGCCAGCCGGACCTTCCTGGACGACGTCGCGACGTTCGCGCCGGCCCGCTCGGTCTACGAGCGGAACACCCGGATCGCCGCCGACCGGGTCCGGACGCTGATCGAGGACGGCATCAACAGCAAGACCTTCCGGCAGGTCGACATCGCGTTCGCCGCCGAGATGATCGCGCACACCATGCAGGCCATCCAGCGCGGTGACATCGCCCGCCGTACCGGCCTGAACGACGCCGAGGCCTACCGCGAGCTGGCGTCGTTCGTCCTGCATTCGCTGCGGTTGGATTAGGTCTGTAGTTTTCCGGCATGGAACTCAGGCTCGGTCCGTTGCTGCGGTACGTCGACGAGACGCGCGCGACCGTCTGGGTGGAGACCTCGGGGCCGGGCGTGGTCGAGGTGCTCGGGCACTCCGCGCCGACCTGGTCGGTGCACGGGCATCACTACGCGCTGGTGCGGATCGAGGGACTGGAGCCGGAGAGCTCGACGCCGTACGACGTTCGGCTGGACGGCTCGGTGGTTTGGCCGCTCGCGGACTCGCCCTACGGACCTAGCGTGATCAGGACGCCGCGGGCGGACGGGACGTTCCAGCTGACGTTCGGGTCGTGCCGGCGATCGGCGCCGTTCGATGCGGAGGGATTCAAGCGGTTCGGGCCCGATGCGCTCGTGGCGCTCGCCGGTGGCGAGCTGCCGGACGCGCTGCTGCTGCTCGGGGATCAGGTGTACGCCGACGAGCCGTCCGTCGCCGTACTCGAGCGACTGCGGGACGCGCATGGTGGGCGGCAGGGGTCCGAGGTGGCCGACGAGATCGGCAACTTCGAGGAGTACACCTGGCTGTACGACGACGCCTGGCTGGAGCCGGCCGTGCGCTGGCTGTTCTCGACCGTGCCGCTGTGCATGCTGCTCGACGACCACGACCTGCGCGACGACTGGAACACCTCCCTGACCTGGCGGCGCTGGGTCACCGAGCAACCGTGGTGGCGGGACCGCGTGGTCGGGGCGTACGCGTCGTACTGGGTCTATCAGCACCTGGGGAACCTGTCGCCCGAGCAGCTCGACCAGGACGCGACGTACAAGGCGATGCTGACGCTCGAGAGCGACGACGAGCGGACGGCGTACCTGGAGAGCTTCGCGTGGACTGCCGACGAGGACCCGGCGTCGACCCGCTGGAGCTTCTACCGCGACTTCGGTACGGCGGCCCGCGGCGTCCGGCTGGTCGCCGTCGACTCGCGGTGCTCGCGGCACCTGGAACCGACCGAGCGGGCGATGGTGGACGCGCACGAGTGGGCGTGGGTGCAGAAGGTTGTGCTGGACGCCGGTCGACCGATTCACCATCTCCTGCTGGCTTCTACACTGCCGTTCCTGCTTGCACCGGGCCTGCATCACTTGGAGGGTTGGGACGAGGCGATCTCGTCCGGTGCTTGGGGGCCGCGTGGGGCGCGGATCGGTGAGCGGATCCGGCAGGGGATGGATCTGGAGCACTGGGCGTCGTTCCGGAAGTCGTTCGACGATGTGACCTCGTTGTTGAGGGCGTTGGTGACTGGTGAGGATCCGCCGGCGTCGATCCTGATGCTGTCGGGTGACGTGCACTGCAGTTACATCGCCGAGGCTTCGCTGCAGGCGGTCGAGCATCCGGGGACGGCGATCCGGCAGCTGACGATGTCGCCGTTCCGGAATCCGGTGCCGCGGCATGTGCGGTGGGCGAACCACTTGCTCGATGCGCGGTGGATGACGTGGTTGCTGCATCGGCTCGCGCGGTCGGCCGGCGTACGGGATGTGTCGGCGGATTGGCAGCTCGCGCACGGGCCGTGGTTCGCGAACGGCGCTATGACGGTGCGGCTGTCCGGTGAGAGCTGGACGGTCGATGTGGAGCACGCTGAGCTGCACGGTGACCAGCAGCGACTGGTCCATACCCTGAGTTACCCTCAGTGAGGGTTTGTCGTCCTGAAGTTGCCATCTGACTCCTTAGGACCCCTCGCCATGGGAGGTTGACCGGTATGAGAACTTCGACCATCCGCCGCAGTGCAGCGGCCCTCGCCGCCGCTGCGCTCGCTGTCTCCGCCGTACCGGCCGCCCAGGCCGACCCGGCCCCGCCGCAGCGGCTCTCCGCCGCCGCGATCACGTCGGCGCTCACCCGCGACGTCAACATCGCCGGCACCGCCTGGCAGACCGAACCTGACGGCACCGTCCTGGTCTCCTACGACTCGACCGTGACCGGGGCCAAGCTGGCCGACCTGAAGACGAAGACGAGCCGCCTCGGCGGCGGCGTCACCCTCGAGAAGCTGCCCGGCAAGCTGCGCAAGTTCGTGCAGGGCGGGGAGGTGACGTACGGCGGCGAGTGGAAGTGCTCGGTCGGATTCAACGTCGTGCGCAACGGGAAGTACTCGTTCATCACCGCCGGCCACTGCGGCAACGTGGCCTCGACCTGGTTCTCCGACCAGGCCCACACGAACAAGATCGGCACCACGCGCAGCTCCAGCTACCCGGGCAACGACTACGCGATCGTCGACTACCCGGCCGGCATCAAGAAGCCGGGCGGCAGCGTCTACCTCTACAACGGGCAGTCGCAGGACATCGTGAAGTCGACGACCCCGGCCTTCGGCACCTACGTCTACCGCGCGGGCGCGACCACCGGCCTGAAGAGCGGCCGTGTCCGTGGCCTCAACGCCACGGTCAACTACGGCGACGGCCCGATCACCGGCCTGATCCGCACCAGCGTCTGCGCCGAGCCCGGTGACTCCGGCGGCCCGCTCTTCAGCGGTCGCTCCGCCTACGGCCTGACCTCCGGCGGCACCGGCGACTGCAACGGCCCGGGCGGCGTCACGTACTTCCAGCCCATCACCGAGGTGCTGACCAAGTACGGCGTGTCGGTCTACTGATTTTTCCGCCGGAGCGTGGGGAAAACAGCCTCACGCTCCGGCGTCGGTCGAATACTCCGCGCTGATCGCGGGTAGGAAACCTCACGGTTGAAGTCAAGGACGCACCCGCCCCGAGCGCGTCCTCATCGTGAGGAGGCTGAAACCGTGAACGTTTCTCCCATCCGCCGTACCACCGCGATCCTGGCCGTCGCCGGGCTCGCCGCCGCCGGGCTGCTCAGCACCGGGCAGGCGACCGCCGCCGTACCGTCTCCGGCCGCGATCACCTCGGCACTGAACACCGAGGCCCGGATCCCCGGGACCGCCTGGCAGACCAACCCCGACGGCCGGATCATCGTGTCGTACGACGACACCGTGACCGCGTCGAAGCTCGCCGCCCTGACCCGCGTCACCGACCGGTTCGGGGGCGCGATCACGCTCGAGAAGATCCCCGGCAAGCTCACCAAGTACATCGCCGGCGGTGACGCGATCTACGGCGGGCAGTACCGTTGCTCGCTCGGATTCAACGTGCAGGACAACGCCGGCGCCTACTACTTCGTGACCGCCGGCCACTGCGGCAACATCGCGTCCAGCTGGTACGCGAACTCCTCGAAGACCACCCTGCTCGGCACGGTCTCCGGCTCCAGCTTCCCCGGTAACGACTACGCGATCGTCAAGTACAGCACTTCGTACACGAACCACCCCGGCACCGTGAACCTCTACAACGGCAGCAGCCAGGACATCGCCTCCGCCGCCAACGCCACCGTCGGCCAGGCCGTCAAGCGCTCCGGCAGCACCACCGGCCTCCGCTCGGGCTCCGTCACCGCCACCAACGCCACCGTCAACTACGCCGAAGGCACCGTCACCGGCCTCATCCGCACCACCGTCTGCGCCGAAGGCGGCGACTCCGGCGGCGCCCTCTTCGCCGGCTCCGTAGCCCTGGGCCTGACCTCCGGCGGCTCCGGCAACTGCACCTCCGGCGGCACCACCTACTTCCAACCCGTCACCGAAGTCCTCACCAAGTACAACGTCCACGTCTACTGAGCAGGAACTGAACCAAGCGATCAGAAGCAAAGAACACTGAAAGATAAAGACAGAAGAGCAGTTAAGAACAGGTTGCCGACGGTCAGGCAAGCGATCGCCTGACCGTCGGCTCACGGCTAGGCGACGAGGCGTGCCAGACGTCGACGAAGTACTCGCGGTCGCCGTCCTCGACAGGCTCGTCGACCAACTCGAGTTCGGACCAGGCGACGAAGCTCGCGGCATGCAGGAACCCGTCCACGATCGACTCGAGTGACGCCTGGCGAACAGTTGCCCCGAACAACAACTGGTCCGGCGGGAGCGAGGTGATGGAGGACCGCAGTTGACCGGCCCGCTCGTCATGCCAGACAGAGAAGACCGCAGGAGTCGCCTGCCCAGCCTCGGCAAACCTCGCGCGCAAAGCGACCGCACAGGACTCGAAGGCGCCGACCACCTCAGCAACCGACAGCTGCTCCCGCTCCTCCTCGTCAGAAGACAGGAACCACGTGTTGTCACGGGTCTCCTGCAACGAGTCCGCCGGATCCAACCGGTACTCCTCAGTCGCCAGCTCCCCAATGAACCGAAGCAGACTCACCTCAATCGCCCCTCGCCACGTTATCGGCCGGGGACGGTGGATTGGGCGGCTTCCAGGAGGCGGGTGGCCCAGTCGATGCTCTTGGCGGCATCTGCTGCCGAGACCGGTGCTGACTGGTACTGCGCCTTGGACTTCAGCTTCAGAAGGCGCGAGAACGTCGTACTGGCGTCTCGTCCGGCGGGGCCTGAGTTCTTCAGCTCGGCAACGGCTTCGTCGAGGAGTGCCACTAGCCGGCCTTTCGGGTGAGGGTTCGGTGGGGGGTGGCGCCGGCGATGGGGACTGCGTCGCGGCGGAGTTCGGTGGCGAGGCGCTCGCCGCGAGCGACGAGGTCGGCGATCTCCGTGGCGCTGTATTCGACGACCTCGCAGGAGTTGCCGGACCAGGCGGTGGCATGCGCCGAGAGCAGTTCCAGCTGGCCCAGCCAGCGCCGATCTGATTCGTCGACCTCGTCCGGGCGGACGATCAACAGATCGAGATCGCTACCGACGTCGCCCTCCGCGCGCGCAGTCGAACCGAACAGCCAGACGGCCTGCGCAGGCACTTGCCAGGCCTTCACTTCAGCGCCAATCCGGTCGAGCAGTACGTCGCGGAGACGAGCCAGACTGTCGATCGCCGCGTACGCCACGTGCTCTCGGTTGAGGACATACAGCCGAGCACGACCAGCCGGCTCGGCGATCACTACGCCGCTGCTGACCAGGTCGTCGAGAACCTTCTGTACGCCGCTGGCACTCCCCGGAACTCGCAACAGACCAGCCACGGCCCGCCCGGTCAGCGCCTGCTCGGTGCGCGCGAGCACACCAAGCACCTGACCGTGCAGACCGGGAACCACTGTCGACACCGGCTCGACAAAGCGCACCCAAACCACCTCCGATTGCCTACTATACCGGGCATATGCCCGTTTTAGTGGGCAATCAGAGTTCGACTGACTCAGGCTTGGCGGCGGCGGGAGATTTCGTAGAGGGCTACGCCGGTGGCTATGCCGGCGTTGAGGGACTCGGTGGCCGACGTCATGGGGATGGAGACGATCAGGTCGCAGTTCTCGCGGACCAGGCGGGCGAGGCCTTTGCCTTCGGAACCTACTACCAGGACGATGGGCTCGGTGGCGGCTTCGAGGGCGGGGAGTTCTACTTCGCCGCCCATGTCGAGGCCGATGACGAGGAGGCCGGCGTCCTTGTAGGACTTGAGGGCTCGGTTGAGGTTGGTGGCGCGGGCCACCGGGATGCGGGCGGCGGCGCCGGCTGAGGTTTTCCAGGCGGAGGCCGAGACGGAGGCCGAGCGGCGTTCCGGGACCAGGACGCCGTGGGCGCCGAAGGCTGCTGCCGAGCGGGTGATCGCGCCCAGGTTGCGGGGGTCGGTGACGCCGTCGAGGGCGACGATCAGCGGGACCTCGTGCGCGTTGTAGGCGCGGTCCAGCAGGTCGTCGGGGTGGGCGTACTCGTACGGCGGGATCTGCAGTGCGACACCCTGGTGGGCGCCGCCGGCGGTGACCCGGTCGAGCTCGGGGCGCGGGACCTCGAGGACCGACAGACCCAGCTGCGAAGCGATCAGCAGGGCTTCGCGCAGGCGGGCATCACGCTCGGTGCCCTCTGCGATGTGCAGGGCGGCAGCCGGTACGCCGGCGCGCAGCGCCTCGACGACCGGGTTGCGGCCGTACACCCACTCGACGATCGAGTCGTTGTCCTTGCGGGCCGGACGGCGCCGGGTGTCGCGCTCCTCGGCGCGCTCCTTGGCCTTGGCCCGCTTGTGGGCGGGGTGCTTGGTGCGGTCGACCGCCTTCGGGGTCGGGCCGCGGCCTTCCAGACCCTGGCGGATCCGTCCGCCGGACCCGGCCGTCGGGTTTCCGCGCTTCTTCCGGATGGCGCCCTTGCGCTGGCTACTGCCTGGCACGTCAGTTTCCTTCGATCGTGGTCGGCGCCGCGAGCGTCCAGCGCGACCCCTGGGGTGTGTCCTCGACGACGACGCCGAGCGCCTTCAGCCGGTCGCGGATCGCGTCCGACGCGGCGTAGTCCTTGCGTGCACGGGCGGCCTGACGCTGCTCCAGCAGCGCGTGCACCAGCCCGTCGACGACCTCGGTGAGCTCGTCTCCGGCCGCGGCACGGGACGCCCACGGCTCGGCCAGCGGATCCAGCCCGAGCACGCCGAGCATGCCCCGAACCGCCGCCAGTGCTTCCCGCAACGCGGCCGAGTCGCCGTCGGCGACCAGCTTGTTCCCGTCACGGACGGTGTTGTGCAGTACGGCGACCGCGGCCGGCGTACCCAAGTCGTCATCCATCGCCGCGGAGAACTCCGGCGGCAGGTCGGCCGCGGGATTCACCCCGCCGGTCACCTCGGTCGCGCGGGTGACGAAACCGTCCACCCGCTGGAAGCTCTTCGCGGACTCGTCCAGCGCCTCGAACGAGAACTCCACCACCGACCGGTAGTGCGACTGGACGAGGTAGTAGCGCAGCTCGATCGGGCGCACCCGCTCGACCACGTTCCGGACCACGGCGCTGTTGCCCATCGACTTCGACATCTTCTCGCCGGCCGTGGTGACGAGCGCGTTGTGCATCCACGTCCGGGCGAACTTCTGCCCGACCGCGGTCGACTGGGCAAGCTCGTTCTCGTGGTGCGGGAAGCGCAGGTCCAGCCCGCCGCCGTGGATGTCGAACTCCTCGCCGAGGTACTTCCCGGCCATCGCCGAGCACTCCAGGTGCCAGCCCGGGCGGCCGCGGCCCCACGGGGTCGGCCAGGAGGCCGTCCGCGGCGTGCCCTCGGTGTGGCCCTTCCAGAGCGCGAAGTCGCGCGGGTCCCGCTTGCCGCGCGGATCCGCGTCGGGCGCGGCCTCCATGTCGGCGATCTTCTGGTGCGAGAGCGACCCGTAGGCCGGCCAGGACCGCACGTCGAAGTAGACGTCGCCCGATCCGTCCGGAGCGACGTACGCGTGGCCGGCCTCGATCAGCTGGTCGATCATCTCCAGCATCTCCGGGATGTGCCCGGTGGCGCGCGGCTCGTACGTCGGCGGGCGGCAGCCGAGGACCTCGTAGGCCCAGTGCAGCTCCCGCTCGAACTCGTAGGCGTGCGCCCACCACTCGACGTCGCGATCGGCCGACTTGGCCAGGATCTTGTCGTCGATGTCGGTCACGTTCGCGATCACGGTGACCTGGTAGCCCGAGCGCTCGAACCAGCGCCGCAGGACGTCGAAGACGACCTCCTTGTAGATGTGCCCGACATGCGGGGCACCCTGCACCGTCAGCCCACAGTGGTAGATCCCGACCTTGCCCGGATGGACCGGTACGAAATCCCTCACTGTTGCCGTCGCGGTGTCGTACAAGCGAAGTGTCACCGGTCAAGAGTACGGGAAATGGCACTTCTCCTTGACAAGATGTCCGTAGCACCCCTCAGGAGGACCCTTGTCGAACCAGCAGTACGGCCCGCCGCCGCAGCAGCCATACGGTGGTCCGCCCGGCCAGCCCCCGCAGTACGGCCCGCCGCAGCAGCAGTACTGGGGACCTCCGCAGGGCCCGCCGCCGCAGTACGGCCCGCCCATGGGCCCGCCGCCGGGCGGCCCCGGCTTCGGATTCGGGGGCAACGGCTACCCGCCGCCGCGGAAGAAGCGCAGCAAGGCGCCGTTCATCGTGGTCCCGCTCGTGCTGCTGTTCGCCGGCGTAATCTCGCTCTACCTGTTCGCGCTGAACGCCAAACAGGACCGCCGGAACAACTACTCCAGCCCGCAGCCGACGTACACCTCGACCTACGCGCCGAACTCGCCGTCCACAGAGCCGACCTCGGAGCCGTCGGCGTTCCCGACCACTCCGCGGGCCACGGTCGCCAAGCCGACCCGACCGACCGCACCGCCCCCGACCAAGAACACGCCGCCGCCCCCGTCGGACGTCGATCTGACCGCGCGGAACAGGTTCTACTCGACCGGGATCCAGAACAGCGTCAACTGCCGCGAGCCGAAGGACCGGCCGACCAACCTGGTCGGCGCGCGTAAGTACTACTCCGGGATCATGGCCTGCCTGAACAAGGCATGGCCGGCCCAGGTCCGCAAGGCCGGGTACACCTGGCAGGGCGTGCGGATGGAGGCGTACTGGGGCACCGGGTACAGCCCGTGCGGCAGCTCGTACCGGCGCTCCTTCTACTGCGAGGCCAACAAGCAGATCTACATGGACGCCCAGTCCGACGTCGTGAACTGGAAGAAGCACCCCGGCGACACGATCTCCTACAACTGGGTCCGCGCGGACATGATGGACACGACGGCCCACGAGTTCGGCCACCACCTCCAGGCGATCACCGGCATCCTGTCCGCGTCGCGGCGGATCCAGTACGAGCGCAGCGGCGACAAGGCTCTCGAGATGAGCCGACGCAAGGAGATCCAGGCGACCTGCTTCGACAACGTGTTCCTGGGGTCGAACAAGAGAACCCTGGTCACCAGCGGTGTCCGCAAGGAGCTCGTCTACATCAGCCACAACTCCGGCGACGAGTACGACACCGTCCGGGACCACGGCAGCAAGCAGATCCAGCCGTACTGGGCAGACCGCGGCTACAACTCCCGCAACCTGTCCCAGTGCAACACCTACGTCGCAGGTCCGCAGTACGTGCGGTAAACAACTTGCAGGGCCACATAGCCTCGATTGGTGACCTACTCGTTGCCGATCGAGACTGACCGTCTCACGCTGCGCCGCTATGTCGAGACCGACTACGACGACCTGCTGAAGCTGCAGTCCAACCCCGCTGTCACGCGGTTCCTGCTGTACGACCCGAAGACGCCGGACCAGGTGAAGGAATCCCTGGCCGGCCGGATGGCCGACGTACCGATGGATGCTCCGGACCAGGCGCTGACGCTCGCGGTGATCCTGCGGGAGACCGGTCAGCACCTCGGCGAGGTGACGCTGTTCGTGCAGAACTTCGAGCACCAGGGTGGCGAGCTCGGCTTCGTGTTTCACCCGGAGTCGCACGGGCACGGGTACGCCGGGGAGGCGTCGCTCGCGCTGCTGCGGCTCGGGTTCGAGGAGCTCGGGATGCACCGGATCATCGGTCGCCTGGACGCCACCAACAGCAGCTCGGCCAAGCTGCTGCAGCGGCTCGGGATGCGCCAGGAAGCGCACTTCGTCCGGAACGAGTTCCTGAAGGGCCAGTGGACCGACGAGGCCGTCTTCGCGATGCTCCGCGACGAGTGGAAGCTGCACACTTCGACAACGGGTTCGTAATTAATTAACCGGTTCGGAATCATTCGCGGCACGCGTTCACCGCGACAGCGGCGGATGCCGGGTCTACCGTCGAAAGATGACCGCCCCCCGTACCCTCACCGCCCTGATCGCCGGTGTGGTCGTGCTGAGCTCGGCAGTGCTGCCGAGCGAGGCCGTGAAGGTTGCCCCACCGCGACAGATCGCCTTCCACACGTGGACGTCGAACGCCGACTTCCTCGCCGGTGCGCACTCCGGCACCACCGTCTCCGACGGTTCGCTGACCTTCGGCCAGGCGACCGGCACCACGGCGTACGTCGATCCGTTCGGCGACGGGACCGCCAAGAGCTACGACCAGGCCAGCTGGGTGTCGCCGCCGGTCAGCACCGGCTTCGGGGTGACCGAGCTGATCGCCTCCTGGAACGCGACCACCCCGCCCGGGACCTGGGTCGAAGTGTCGATGGCGGCCAAGACGAACCTCGGCGCGACCACCAAGTGGTACGTACTCGGCCGCTGGACCGGTGGTGACGACATCGCCGCCGGTGACATCCACCGGACCTCAGTGCCGACTCAGGGCGACACCAACGGCCGCGTGGCCGTTGACACGTTCGTCGCTGCCAAGGACCGCTGGATGGACCGCTGGCAGCTCAAGGTGACGCTGTACCGGCTGGCCGGCTCGACGCAGGCGCCGCTCGTCCGCTCGGTCGGCGCAGTGTCGTCCCGACTGCCCGCTGACGCGAAAGTTGCCGTGAGCCCCCTTGGTGGCGCGGAGGGCGTCGTACTGGACGTACCGACGTACTCACAGGAGACGCACATCGGTCACTACCCGCAGTGGGACAACGGTGGTGAGGCGTGGTGTTCCGCGACCTCTACGGCGATGGTGCTCGACTACTACGGCGCTGGGCCGACAGCTGATGAGACCGACTGGGTGGGCGACGAGCCCGACCCACAGGTCGACCACTCCGCCCGCCATGTCTTCGACTACGACTACGACGGTGCCGGCAACTGGCCGTTCAACACCGCGTACGCCGGAAGTCGCGGTGTGGACGGATTCGTCACCCGGCTGCGGTCGCTGACCGAGGCGGAGCAGTTCATCAAGGCCGGTATCCCACTGGTGGCCTCACTGTCGTTCAAGAAGGGCGAACTGCCCGGTGCGGGCTACGGGACCAACGGTCACCTGATGGTGATCGTCGGCTTCGCCCCGAACGGCGATGTGGTCGTCAACGACCCGGCGTCGCACCTGATCGCGAGCAACGACCAGGTGCGCACCACCTACGACCGCGCCGCCTTCGAGAACGCCTGGGTCCCGCACTCGGGTGGAGTCGTCTACGTCATCCACCCATCCGGTACGCCGCTCCCACCGCACGAGCCGCAAGCGAACTGGTGAAACAACAACGTCCGAAGAACACGCGGGTGGTGTACCGCGTTCCTTCGGACGTTGTGAGGTTCAGCGGGCGAAGAGAGCGCCGGTGAGGTTGGTGGTGAGGTTGCGCAGGGAGTCCGGCAGGTTCTGCAGGTGCCAGCCACGCGGACCGCGGTACCAGGCGAAGCCTTCGTCCTCATCGGCGTCGTCGTCCGTCGCCACCAGCGCGTCGATCCAGCGCTCCGAGCCGCCGAGCACCACTGCATACGGCAGGGCCCGTGCGCAGAGCTCGGCGTGCTGGTCGGCCGGCAGCTCACTGACGTCCATCTCAGCCAGCTCACCGCGGATCGCAGCGATCTGGCCGAGCACCCGTCCGGCCGCCGGAGCCTTCGCCGGCATGTGGCGACCGATGAACAGCAGGCCGACACCGACTGCGGTGACCGCCAGGCCCACCAGGCCCCAGCTGCTGATCAGTGCGAGCACGATGGTCATCACGATGCCGACAACGGTCGTCCCGATCCCGATGGTCGCCCACAGCGAACGGGTCCGGTCCGGGCGCTCGTTGAACCACCCGCGCTTGACCACTCCGTCGTACAGGGCGTCTTGCACCTGCGCGAGGTTGGCCCGCACCTGCTTGCCGAGCTCGGAGACCAGCACCGAGTCGGAGTCGCCGAAGACTGCCCGGATCAGCACGTTCTCGTAGCGCTGCAGCTCCTCGGACGGAGCGTTCGACACTCGCCGCAGCTCCCAGTCCGGACGGGCGTACTCGCTGCGGTGCTCCAGCTCGATGACTGTGATGTGGCCGCGGACAGCCAGGTCGATGATCGTCGCGGTCACGTCCACCGGGTCGATCCGCTCGTCGATCAGCGTGCCGACCTCACCAGGCCGCAGATCCGACGGCGGCGTGAAGTTGATCCGCGCGTCCTGTCCGAGGCTGAACAGCGAAGCCGGTACGACGCGGCGCGCGTCGACCTCGTCGCGGCCGCGGAGGCGGTAGAGCAGCAGCAGTGCCAGCGCACCCAGCACCAGCAGGATGACCGCGGTCAGCAGCTGTGCGGTGTCGGTGGAGAAGGCCCGCGAGAACGTCCTGCGGTACTCGACGATCGGGTTGGCCGCGATCTGACCCTCGGGGAAGCCGACCGTCATCCGCACCGTGTTGCCCGGCGGCATGCTGGCCTGCTCGAACGTCGGCCCGGCGACCTCACCGAGCTGCGCGAGCGTGCACGGGGTGTTGCTGTCGATCGAGCCGACGAAGCAGGCGATGTGGCTGACCTCGGGCACGCTGAACTCGACGTGCACCGACTGGATGCTCAGGTTGATCCCGCTCAGCGGAGCGAACTCCACCTCGGTGCCGTTCAGCGTCTTGGACACCGCGCCCTTGACCGTGTAGGTCACGTCCAGCTGGGTGTCGCCACTGAGGTCGCCGACAGCGATCGAGGTGACGTCACCCTCGACCTTCTGCTCGGCCTTCTTGTCCGCGCCGCCGGCCTTGACCTTGAGGTCGCCGACCTCCTGTACGTGGTCGATGTCGTCGGCCAGGTGCTGCCGGGTGAGCAGGAACCGGCTGAAGGTGCCGGTGACGTTGCTCAGCTTCCAGGTCTCCGCGACCCGCAGCAGACCGTCCTCCTCGACCCGGACCTGGGCCGCGTAACTGGTCACGACCGGATCAGCGGTGGCATGGGTGGTTGCCGCGCCCGCCGGCACGCCGGTCAGGGCGGCAAGACCGAGAGCACACAGGGAAATCCCGAGCAGACGTAGACGCATCGACCAATCACACCGTAAAGAGAGGGTCAGTTGACCCGGGCACCATACCGTGAGGCGGACCACCACCACGGTGAGCCGCACCTTGAGTAGCGTTCTGTTCGTGTCAGGCAACCAGCAGTGGGGACCACCTCCGCCTCCCCAGGGGTACTACGCGCCGGCACTGCAGCCGTACTACGGTCCGCCGCCGAGCGCACCGCAGTACGGGTGGGGACCGATGCCTCCCCAGCAACGGCCGCCCAAGCGCGGAAAGGCCGGGCTGGTCTTCGCCCTACTGGCTCTGATCGCAGCCGGTGGCCTGGTCATCGCAGTGAAGATCCTGCAGAGCGGAAGTGACGACGCGGCAACGACTTCGCCGGTGCCGACGACCCGCTACACGCCACTGCCGCCCCGGAGCCCCTCGGTGCCGGTGGCAACGACCGCTCCTACCCAGCCTCCGCCGACGACGAAGAGCACCCCACCACCGCTGTCGCAGACCGATCCGCTGAAGTACATCGCCACCCACCGGCTCTACAAGTCGGGTCCGATGCGGTCGGTGAACTGCAAGGAGTCGAAGGGCGGGCTCCGGACGGTCAGCGCGGCCGGCGGCTATTACAAGACCATCAAGGCCTGCCTGGATCGCGCCTGGCCCCGGCAGGTGAGCGCCTCCGGTGCACGCTTCCAGGCACCGGCACTGATCGTCTTCAACACCCATGCCCAGTCCCCGTGTGGTGACTCCGACCGCGGCCTGTCGTTCTACTGCTCGTCGAACCACAGCATCTACATGCGAGCCTCCAACGAGGTAGCGGGCTGGAAGCAGAACCCCGCGTTCACCCGGGCGCTGGCGACGCACACCGTGGCGCACGAATACGCGCACGCGATGCAGGAGTCGACCGGGATCATGGCGGCCTACACGCGGGCTCGTTACCAGCAGGGCACCCAGGCCGGCAGGCTGGAGATGAACCGCCGGATGGAGCTGCAGGCGTCCTGCCTGGGCAACGTGTTCCTGGGCAGCAACCGGAGCTCGTACCCGATCACGGGCGAGGCCTACCGGCAGTGGCTCTACATCGTGAACAACAGTGGTGACATCAACCCGAACATCCCGGCGGACCACGGCACCACGGCAAGTCATGGCTACTGGTCGCGGGGCGGATTCACCGCTCGTAACCCGTCCAAGTGCAACACCTACAGCGCGGGGCCTGCCAAGGTTCGGTGATCCCGGGCTCCGCTACCGTCTGGTGGGTGTCAGGCAACCAGTGGGGCCCACCGCCCGGGCAGTACCCCCAGCAGCCGCCACCAGGTCAGCCCTGGCCACAGCAGCCCCCGTACGGCGGGGCACAGGCGCAGTACGGACCGCAGTATGGGCCACCGCCTGGGCAACCGCAGTTCGGATGGGGCGCTGGTCCTGGTGGACCGCGGCCGCCCAGGAAGAAGGGTGGCGGCGGCGCGAAGATCGTTCTTATCGCCGTGGGCGTGGTCGTGGCCGGTGTGGTCGGGCTGAGCGCCATCTCGAGTGTGCTGAAGCACAACGGCAGCAGCGATGGCCCGTACAGCAGCCAACCGGAACCGACGTACACGACGACCTACAGCCCGACGTACTCGCCGACAGTCGACCGGCCCACGCCGACGCCTACGGCCAGCCGGCCGGTGACGCAGCCACCACCGCAGCCCACCACGACGCGTCCGGTGGTGAAGCCGACGGCACCGCGGACGACCCGGCCGACGACTCGGCCGACCAAGAAGCCGGTGGTGGTCACGGACCTCGATGTGGTGGCGCGGAACCGGCTCTACAAGTCCGGTGCGATGCGCTCGGTGAACTGCAAGGAGTCGAAGGCCCGGCCGTCGAACGCCGCCGGGGCGACGACGAACTACAAGAACCTGTGGAACTGCCTGAACCGCTCATGGCCGTCGCTGGTGACCAAGTCCGGTGCGCAGTTCCGGGCGCCGAGTGTGCGCACCTTCAGCGGAAGCATCAACACCCCCTGCGGCACCTGGTACGACTCCGGTCCGCCGTTCTACTGCGGCAGCAACGAGACGATCTACATGAACCTGACCGAGGACGTCGGCAACTACAACCAGTACCCGCAGAACAGTCCGCGGGTCTGGGCCCGGATGTGGATGCTGCACCAGTTCGCGCACGAGTACGGGCACCACGTGCAGCAGCTGACCGGGATCTTCTCGGCCGCGCACCGGATGCAGTACGACGCGGCGTCCACCGCGAAGGAGCTGGAGATCAGCCGCCGGATCGAGCTTCAGGCGTCCTGCTTCAGCGACATCTTCATCGGGTCGAACCGGAGCAGCTACCCGATCACCGGGCAGTCGGCCACCGAGTGGCGCTGGCTGATCGGGCATGTCACCGACAAGCAGAACGACCACGGTGACGCCCCGAACCACCAGTACTGGGCGCTGCGCGGGTACAACGCACGGAACCCGAGCGCGTGCAACACGTACGTCGCGTCACCCAAGAAGGTGCAGTAATCGGCGTGTGGCTCACCGACGGGCCGCCGTAGCTGGCGTCCGGCCCCAGGATCACGCAGAGTATGTCCCGGGGGCGTACGGCGTTGTCCGGGGGGACGAAGGACGTGCGCGGCTTCGGCACCCCGAGAAGCGCCGGAAGCAGTTAGTCGACGGCTACACCCAGCAAGGTCGTGAGGAGTATCGATGTCGGACAGCGGGAACCCACCACGGGGGGACGAACCGGCGGACGGCCAGAGTGCCGCCCCGTCGGAGCGCGATGACGCGTCGTCGCGCAAGTGGTGGACCGGGAGCGAGGCCAAACGCGAGTTCGAGGACCCCACCGGGTCCGAGGAGCCGCCGCCGCCGGCGAACAACTGGTTCGGCGACGGCTGGAACGCCCGCCGCCCCGAAGACCCCACCCCCGCCCGCCCCACGCCACCCCCAACCCCCCGCCGGACACCACCCCCAGCCCAGCCCCCTACTGGCCAGCCCAGCCCGGTTTGGCCTGGCACCGGGCAGCCGGACGCGGTTCGGCCGGGCCCGTCACAGCCTTCCCCCGCGGCTCAGCCCGGGCCCGCGGGACCCCGCACCGGTCAGCCAGGTTCCACGCCGGCTGGCCCACCGCAGTCTGGTCCCGCGACTCGGACCGGTCCGGCAGGTCCCCCGCAGGGCGGACCGGCTCAGTCCGGCCCGGGCGCGCCCCGCGCTGGACAGCCGGGGACGCCGCAGTCCGGCGGACCGCGCACTGGACCGGCAGGTTCCACCCCGGCTGGTCCTGGCGGACCGCGGGCTGGGCAGCAGCAACCGCCGTACTCGGCGCCTCCGCAGGGAGGGCGGGGGGCTCACGCCGGCCCGCCGCAGGGCGGGCGGCCGGTTACGCCGCCCCCGGCGAACAACGGCTCGTGGGGCCCACCTGAGCAGGCCAGTGGTCCTCGCCACGCTGCGAGTGGCGGGCCGATCGGTCCGATGGGTCAGCCGGTGCAGCAGCCGCCCACCTGGCAGTACCCGCCGATCCCGATCCCGCAGCCCCCGGGTTCCGGCCGGCGCCGGAAGCCGACCAAGACACCCCGCGTCCTCCTGATCGGCCTGGTCGTACTAGCGGTCCTGGTGGTCGGCACCGGCATCACCCTGCTCGTCGGCAACCTCGGCGACGACGAGAAGACCCCGATCGCCACCGACACCCCGACCCCGGTCACCTCGAGCACCCCGTCGACGGCTCCGTCACAGACCCCGACCAAGCCGCCGACCCAGGCCCCGCAGCCGACGCAGCCCACCCCGAACACCGCGGCCGCGGACAAGATCGTGACCGGGAGCAACCTGTACGCCATCGGTTCGCTGGGACCGTCGAAGTGCCCCGAGCCGCCGTTCGCGCCGACCAGCTTCGCGCTGGCGCAGAGCTACTACAGCAATCTGCTGGTCTGCCTGAACGCGACCTGGGTGCCCGCGATGAAGAAGGTCAACGTCAAGTTCCGCGGTCCCAAGCTCGCGGTCTACAACGGCAAGGTCAACACCGCCTGCGGCATGCAGCGTGGCGTCCGCGCGGCGTACTGCGGCGCCAACGAGACCATCTACATGCCGTTCGCCGTCGATGCCCGCTCCTACAAGTCCAACGCCCTCTACGCGCGCGCACTGATGCTCAGCACCTTCTCCCACGAGTACGGGCATCACGTCCAGAACCGCACCGGCATCCTGGCCGCCTCCCTCGAGCGCTCCAAGAACATGGACGCCGGAGGGAAGCTCGAGGAGAGCCGCCGCCGCGAACTCCAGGCCACCTGCCTCGGAGCGGCGTACCTGGGCATCAACGCGGGCTTCATCCCGATCACCGGCGCACTGCTGCAGAGCTACCGCTTCCTGATCGAACACAGCGGGGACGACTACTCGCGCCCCCGCGTCCACGACCACGGCAACAAGGCCAGCAACTACGCGTGGAACATTGCCGGCTTCAACACCAAGAAACCCGGCAGCTGCAACACCTTCAGCGCCAGCCAAGCCAGAGTCGCCTAGGGCGTATCTCTTGAGTCCGCGCAGTAGGCGGGGACTTGAGAGATACGCCCTAGTTCGCTCCTTCGAAGGCCCATTGGCCGATCGTGGCGACGGTGCCGCCCCAGAACGGGGCGACGCCGCCGACCGCTATCGACTTGCTGGTGGCGGCCACCGAGTGATCGGAGTACAGGGTGAGGACCGGTAGTTCGTCCTGCCAGAGTTTCTGCAGCTCGTTGTAGATCTTCTGGCGGGCGGCGAACTCCGGTTCCGCCTTGCCGGCTTCCAGCAGGCGGTCGCTCTGCGGGGAGCTGTAGCCGGTCAGGTTGAAGGAGCCGTCCGTTCCGTACATGGTCGAAACATCCGGATCGACGTTGAAGTTCAGGCCCATCAGGACCATGTCGTGGTCCTTCGCGCGCGCCTTCGCCAGCGTGGTCGGGAAGTCGTAGTTCGTCTGGACCACGTTGAGGCCGATCGCCTTGAAGTTCTGCAGCATGATGTCGGCGGAGCGTTCGCGGATCTCGTTGCCGGTCGGCACCACGAAGTTGATCTTGGTGGCGAAGTTCCAGCCCGCTTCGGTGAGCAGCTTCTTGGCGAGGTCGGGGTCGTAGCTCAGGTTCTTCAGATCCTTGTTCAGGTACGGGCTCTGGCTCGTGTACGGCCCGTCGACCACCTCGCCGTTGCCACGCAGCAACTCGTCGACGATCTGCTGCCGGTTGATCGCGTGCGCGAGGCCCTGGCGCAGCCGCGGGTCGGGGAACTTCTTGACGTTGAACTGGATCGTCTGGAAGCCGATGTTCGGGTTCACCTTGGTGTTCACGCTCTGAATGGCCTGCACGGTCTTCAGATCCTGGAACGGGACGTTCCCGATGCCACCGCCGGAGTTCATCAGGATCGACCCGGACTGGAGCTCACCGGCCAGGTTCGCGGCCGGCATGATCTTCATGATCACGCTGGGGATCTTGGGCGCACCCAGGTAGTAGCCGGGGTTGGCGACGTACTCGATGCTGGCGTTGGCCGTGTACTTCGAGAACTTGTACGGACCGCTGGTGACATCGGGGAGCTGGGCGAACTTGCTGTCGTCCACCTTCGCGGGCTCGATCTTCCCCAGGACGTGCTCGGGGACGATGACCACCTTGGTCCCGATCAGCTCCTTGATGTAGTTCGGGTCCACCGGTGACTTGGTGCTGAAGACCACGGTGGTGTCATTGGTTGCCGACAGCCCCGGAATCTTCGACTGGCCCTTGGGGAGCTTCCCGGTCGCGTCGACGCCCTGCAGTGACGAGACATTGCTGCCGAGGCTGGTCAGCGAGTCCCGGTTGGCGATCAGGTTCAGCGTGAAGACGACGTCGTTCGCGGTGATCGGCTGACCGTCGCTCCATTTGGCGCCCGGATGCAGCTTGACCGTGAACACCTTGTTGTCCGTGCTGGTGATGGACTCGGCCAGCTTCGGGATGAACTTCAGCGGCTCGGGCTGGTCCACCAGCGTGTCCATCGCGAACCGGACCGCCCACTGGCCGCCGATGTCGGCCTGGTTGATCGGGTTCATGCTGGCCGGTGGATTCACGGTGCCGATGTAGAGCGTGTCACCGCCTCCACCGGAGCCGGAACCGCCGGAGCAACCCGCCGCGACCAGCAGGGCGGCAGCGGTTGCGATCAGGGTCTTCGGTGCTCTCATCGTGGGTTCCCAATCTGTCCGGCGGGAGGGGTCATTTGTACGAGCGGGACTCGAGCGAGTCGCGGAGGCCGTCGCCGACGAAGTTGATCGACAGCACGGCGAGCAGGATCATCAGGCCGGGCGGGAGCCAGATCCACGGCTGGCTGGAGAGCACGGTGATCGACTGGGCCTCGCTGAGCATGTTTCCCCAGCTGGCCGCCGGTGGCCGGACGCCCATCCCGAGGAAGCTCAGCCCGGACTCGAGGATGATCGCCTGCGCCACCCCGAAGGTCGCGTTCACGATGATCGGCGACAACGTGTTCGGCAGGATGTGCCGGAACAGGATCCGCGGCGTGCTGTAGCCGAGCGTCACCCCGGCCTGCACGTAGTCGGTCCGCTTGATCGACAGCACGCTGCCGCGGACCAGCCGGGCGATCATCGGCCAGGCCAGCAAGCCGATCACGACGATGATCGTGAGCAGGCTCGGCCCGAGGATGCTGACCAGGATCAGGATCACCATGAAGTACGGGAAGGACATGAACACGTCGGTGATCCGCATGATCACCGAGTCCACCCAGCGTCCGTAGTACCCGGCGAGCAGGCCGAGCAGGACACCGATCAGCACGTAGACGGCGACCGCCCCGACGCCGACGCTCATGGAGACGCGCGCGCCGTAGATCAGCCGGCTCAGCACGTCGCGGCCGACCGCATCCGTGCCCAGCAGGTGATCGGCCGACGGTGAAGCCTCGAAGGATCCGAAGATCTGGTTGGGGTCATGCGGTGCCAGCAATGGCGCGAGCGCCGCCGTCAACACCATCAGAACGACGAGCACCAGCCCGGCGACCGCCATCCGATGCCGCAGGAACCGCCGTACGACGAAACTGGCGGATGAGCGCGTCTTTCGGAGCTCATGCATAGCTGACCCTCGGATCCGCCACGGCATAAGCGATGTCGGTCAGCAGGTTCGCGCCGAAGACCGCGAGCGCTGCGAGCAGGTTGATCCCCATCAGCACCGAGTAGTCGCGCGCGCCGATCGACTGGATCGTCAGCAGCCCGATCCCGGGCCACTGGAAGATCTGCTCGGTCACGATGGCCCCGCCGATCAGGGCCGAGAGGTCGACGCCGATCACTGTCACCACCGGGATCAACGCGTTCCGCAGGGCATGCTTGTTGGTGATCGCCCGGCTGCCCAGCCCCTTCGCCTTCGCGGTCCGGATGTAGTCCTGGCCGAAGGCGTCGATCATGCTCGAGCGGACGTAGCGGGTCATGTTGGCCGCCGTCGCCGTGGCCAGTACGGCGACCGGCAGGATCAGGTGGTCGACCCGATCGGCCAACCCGCCACCGCGGCCGAGCGTGATCATGTTCCCGGTCGGCAGCCAGCCGAGTTGGAGCGCGAAGACGAAGATCAGCACCAGACCGAGGAAGAAGTGCGGCACCGAGATGCCGAGGAACGCGGCGCCGACCACGCTGTAGTCGGTGAGGCTGTTCTTCTTCCGGGCCGCGAGGATCCCGATCGGAACGGCGATCAGGTAGGCGACGACGAGCGACGTACCCATCAGCAGCAGCGTCGGGCCGAGCCGCTCGGAGAGAAGCTCGGTGACGGGGGCGCGGTTCTGGAAGGAGACCCCGAGATCACCGTGGAACAGGCGGACCAGCCAGTGGAAGTACTGGACGAAGATCGGCTGGTCGAGGCCCAGTTCGGCCTCGACCCTGGCCACGTCCGCCGACGTCGAGGTCGGGGTGAGATAGAGATCGGCCGGACTGCCCGGCGCGAGGTTGATGATCAGGAAGTTGATCATCGTGACGCCGATCAGGACCGGGATCCCGATCAGCAGCCGCCGGATCAGGTAGCTGCCCATCAGCCCACCACCTCTGCGGCTTTCCCTATGGACAAGGGGAAATGGCAGGCCACCGGATGATCTTCGCTGCTCAGCCGCGGGATCTCGGTCCGGCAGATCGCCCGGGCGGACGGGCACCGGGTGTGGAAGACACAGCCGGCCGGCGGCTTCGCGGGGCTGGGGACATCGCCCTCGACGATGATCCGCGGCCGGTCCCGCAGCCGCGGATCGGCCTCGGGATAGGCGTCGAGCAGGATCTCCGTGTACGGGTGCCGCGGGCCGCTGAAGATCTCCGCGGTGGTCGCCACCTCCATCACCTTGCCGAGGTACATCACCACGATCCGGTCGCTGATGTACTTGATCGCGCCCAGGCCGTGCGAGATGAAGACATAGGTCAGCCCGAACTCACCCTGCAGATCCTTGAGCAGGTTCAGGACCTGGGCCTGGATCGAGACGTCCAGTGCCGAGACCGGCTCGTCGCAGACGATCAGCTTCGGTTCGAGCATCAGGGCCCGCGCGATCCCGACCCGCTGCCGCTGACCGCCGGACAGTTCGTGCGGGTAGCGGTTCAGGTACTGCCTCGGCAGACCGACCACCTCGAGGATCTCGGCCGCCCGGGCGTGCGCCGCGGCGCGTTTCTGCCGGTGGTGCGCGATCAACGGCTCGGCGAGCAGGTCACCGATCCGGATCTGCGGATTGAGCGACGAGTACGGGTCCTGGAAGACCATCTGGAGATCCGTGCGGAGCCGTCGCATGGTGCCCGCGGACAGCGTGGCGATGTCGGTGCCCTCGAAGAGCACCGACCCAGCCGTCGGCGTCTCCAGCCGGACGATCGCGCGGCCGGTGGTGGATTTGCCACAGCCGGACTCACCGACGATGCCGAGCGTCTCGCCCGGATAGACGTCGAAGCTGACGTCGTCGACGGCGCGCACCTGCCCGACCGTCCGGGCGATGACGCCTTTCCGGATCGGGTAGTACTTCTTCAGGTTCCGCACCTGCAGCAACGGCTCGCCCGCTGCCGTGCTCATGCCGACACCTGCGCAGCCGGTACGTCGTACAGCCAGCATCGGACTGTGTGATCGCCTGGCCCGGCCGCGAGCTGGAGCAGTTCGGGACGGTCGTCGCGGCAGCGGTCCATCGCCTGCGGGCAGCGCTCGTGGAACCGGCACCCGGTGGGCATCTGCAGCAAGCTCGGCACCGAACCGGAGATCGAGGCCAGCCGCTCGCCGCCCGGGCCGGAGATGTGCGGGACCGATCGCATCAACGCGATCGTGTACGGATGCTTCGGCTCGGCGAACAGCGTGAAGACGTCCGCCTCCTCGACCACCTGCCCGGCGTACATCACCGCGACCCGGTCGGCCATCTCCGCCACCACGCCGAGATCGTGGGTGATCAGGATCATCGCCGTACCGGTCTCGGCGCTCAGATCCCTGATCAGCTTGAGGATCTGGGCCTGGATCGTCACGTCCAGGGCGGTGGTGGGTTCATCGGCGATGATCAGCTTCGGCGCACAGCTCAACGCCATCGCGATCATCGCCCGCTGCCGCATCCCGCCGGACAGCCGGTGCGGGTAGTCGTCGACGATCTCCGCCGCTCGCGGGATGCCGACCTTCGCGAGCAACTCGATCACCCGCTCCCGCGCCTGTGCCCGGCTCAGCCCGAGGTGCAGGATCATCGTCTCGGAGAGCTGGTCGCCGATGGTCAGCACCGGGTTCAGCGACGTCATCGGCTCCTGGAAGATCATCGCGATCGAGTTGCCGCGGATCCCGCGCAGCTGCCCCTCGGGGAGCGTGACGAGATCGTGGTCCTCGAACTGGATCCGGCCGTCGGTGACCCGGCCGTTGTCGGCGAGCAGCCGCATGATCGACAGCGCGGTGACGGACTTGCCGCTCCCCGATTCACCGACCAGGCAGAGCGTCTCCCCGGCCGCCAGGCTGAAACTGACCTCGTCGACGGCCGTGACCGCGCCTTGGTCGGTGCTGAACTCGGTCCTGAGATTGCCGACCTGTAGCAGTGCCGGGGTAGTCGTCAAGCGGATCCTCCAGGGCAGATGGGAGATCGCGGGGTAGCCCAAATGGTCCTCAGGACGCCTGTTCAGTCATATTTTCTCGAAGAGATTGCAGGGAACTTGCATACGGTGCGTCCCCATGCAGTGATTTTGCGTTATGGACGACGTAGATTTCGCGCTGGTGAACGCCCTGCAGATCAGTCCGCGGGCCGGCTGGTCCCAGCTGGAGACGATCATCGGGGTCGATGCGACCACGCTGTCGCGCCGCTGGTCGCGCCTGGTCGACAGCGGTCTGGTGTGGAGCTCCTGCTTCGCCGTCACCCCGCCGGAAGGGCCCCGGCAGTCGCGCGGGGTGATCGCGCTGGTCGAGGTGTCCTGCGTGGCCGGCGAACGTGAGGACGTGCTGGACCGGATCGCACCGAACCCCTCGGTCCTGACCATCGAGTGCACCTCGGGGTCGCGCGAGCTGATCCTGACCTTGTCCTTCCGGTCGGTCGCCGAGGTGGACCAGTACGTCGCCACGGAGCTGGCCACGGTGCCCGGCGTACTGGCCACCAGGACGCATTTCACCCGCACGTTCTTCAAGGAGGGAACGAACTGGCGGCTCGGCGTCCTCAGCCAGAGCCAGATCCGGGCGCTGAACGCCCTACCGGCCAGCGGGATCGACGCACCGGCCCGGCCGACTCCTCTGCACGAGCAGGTGATCAACGGCCTCGCGGGCGACGTCCGCCGCTCGGCCACCTCGATCGCCGACGAGATCGGCAAGAGCGTCGCCACGGTGACGCGCGCGATCGGTCAGCTGCTCTACGCTCCCTGGGCGCGGACCCGCGTCGACCTCGCGCACAACGTGGTCGGCTACAACGCGACGGTGATGGTGTGGTTCAGCGTCCCGCACCACCAGTTGGAGACGGTCGGTGCGGGCCTGGCGATGCTCCCGGAGACGCGCATGTGCTGCTCGGTGATCAACAGCGCCAACCTCACCGCGGTCCTGTGGATGCGCGACCTGCTGGAGTTCGACACCCTCGAGGCGAAGATCGCCCGCGCCTTCCCCACCGCCCAGATCGAGGACCGCTGGATGCTCCCCCGCTTCGCCAAGCGCCTCGGCCACATCCTCACCCCCACCGGCCACCACGCCAAGTTCGTCCTCCCCAACCCACCAACCCTCCCCTCCAACTGGCACGACCTGCCTTAGAGGGGTCAGAACAGGCGGCGGCCTGTGGACAGGGAGCCGCCGAAGGAGGTGACGAAGTTGCTGAGGGACTCGCCGATGTCGGAGAGGTGCCAGTTCTCGGGGCCGGTGTACCAGCCGATGCCGGCGTCCGGGTCGTCGTCATCGTCGGTGGCGGCGATCTCGGCGGCCCACTTCTCGGTCAGGCCGAGGACTGCGGCGTACGGGAGGCAGCGGGAGGCGAACTCGAGGCGGTGGCTCTGCGGCAGCGAGGCGGACGTCTCGTCAGCCAGGTAGCGATGCAGACCGGCCACTCGGCCGAGAACTGCAGCCCCGCGAGCAGTGCGGGCCGGTGCGGCCTGGCCGGCGAGTGCGAGCGCCAGACCGGCCACCATCAGCGCGAAGCCGACCAGACCGAACTTGCTCACCACAGCCAGCACAACCGTCAGTACGACGCCTGCTCCGATCAGCACGAGACCCGCAGTGGTCCAGCGACCCCGTACGGCGTCCGGGCGGCTGGCGAACCAGCCTTGCGTGACGACGTCGGCGTACAGCTGCTCGCGGACGAGGTTGAGTCGCGGCCGCAGCGCGGAGCCGAGCTCGGAGACGATCACCGTGTCACCGTCCGCGAAGACCGCGTCCAGCAACGCCTTCTCGTACGACAGCAGCTCCGGCCCGCCCTGGTGCTGGCGGTGCAGCTCCCAGTCCAGCTTGCCGAACTGCGACTGCCGCGGCAGCTCCGCGATGGTCAGGTAGTTGCGCACAGCAAGGTCGAGCAGCGTGGCGGTGATGTCCACGACGTCCGCGGTCTCGTCCACCACCGTGCCCACCTGGCCCGGGCGGATCCCATCCGGCGCAGCGAACTGCGGTCCGTCCGCACCGTCCAGCACTGGACGCTCCGGCGCACCCGCACCGATCTTGCCCGCGTCCCGACCGCGCAGGAACCACAGCGCGGCCGCACCGAGCAGTCCGATGCCCAGCACGATCACAGCGAGTCCAACCGTGCCGGAGTCGACAGTGAACGCCCGCCCGAGCGTCCAGCGGGTAGTGAACTGCGCGTTGGCCTGCACAGTCGCCTGGTCGCTCAGACCGGTCAGGAAGGTCAGCCGCCCACCAGCCGGTACGCCGTTCTGCGTGATCTCGAGCGCAGCGGACTCCGCCAGCTGGGACGACGTACAAGGCATGCTCGAACCGGTGCGACCCGCGAAGCACGTCACCCAAGTCGCGAACGGAACGTTGACCGACAGCGCCACCTTCGGGATCGCGGTCGCGAACCCCTGCACCACCGGCCAGCTGACCTCACGGCCCTCGGTGGACTCGGCCACCACATTGCCGACGGTGTAGCTGTAGACAACCGTCGACTTGCCGGAGGCGTTCACGGTGATCCGGCGACCGTCGTCGATGCCTTCGTTGCTGAACCCCTGCGCCGGCTGACCGTTGACGGTGGCTGACACGTCAGAGACGTCGTACGTCCGGTCGCGCTCGGCGTCGGAGCGGACCCGGGTGGTCAGGGTCCGGCTGAACGTCGAGCCGCCGGCGGTCAGATCGACGGTCTCCTTGATCTGGAGCTTGCCGTCCTTGGTCAGCGTCGCATCGGCGGAGTAGCCCGAGATCTGGTCGTCCGCGGCCTGGGCGGGCAACGTGCTCAAGGCAACGATCGGTGCGGTCAGACAAATCATCAGGGCGGCCGGGAGCACGCGGCGCTTCAGTGACATGGGTTGAGAGTAGTCTCGTGCCGGTTCGTCGAGCGAAATCAGGAGGGCAAGACCGGTGAGCAGCCCGTACGGCGGTCCCCAGGACCGGGTCGGACCCCCACCCGGTGTCCTCCCACCACCCCAGGCCGCGCCCTGGCAGGGGCAGTACTCCGGACCTCCCCAAGGCCAGCAGTATCCGCCCCAGGGTCAGTTCCAGCAGCAGGGCCAATGGGCCCAGCCGTACTACGGCCCGCCCGGCGGACAGTTCAACGGCTTCCAGCCGCCGAAGCGCCGGGGCGGCGGAGTCCGGCTGATCGTGTTCAGCATGATGGTGCTGGTGTTCCTGGGCGTGTCGCTGGTCGTCATCGTGGTTCTGCTCGGCCGCGGCAGCGACGTCACCGCCGACCCGGGCGTGACCGGTCCGTCGATCGTACCGACGGCCACCACCAAGCCGCCGAAGGGCACGGCCGAGGACTTCCTGCTCAACGCGAGCATCTACCGGACCGGACCGCTACCGGTGCAGAACTGCAAGGCCGAGAACCTCGGTGACGGCAGTCTGGCCTCGCAGAAGGTCTACTACCAGAAGCTGTTCGCCTGCCTGAACGACGCGTGGCGGCCGATCTTCAAGGAGATCGGGCAGGAGAAGCCCGATCCGGGCCTGGTGGTCTTCGACAAGCCGGTGCAGACGCCGTGCGGCAACTTCGCACCGCTGTCCGGCCGCGTACTCGCCTTCTACTGCTACGGCAACCAGGTGATGTACACCGACGTACTGCAGATGAACAAGGCGTTCGGGTCGCAGCAGGACCTCGCGTACCTGATGACGATCGCGCACGAGTACGGGCACCATGTGCAGGGAGTCAGTGGTTTGTTCTACGCCCGTGCGGTCTATCTGCAGGACCACCCGGAGCAGAAGCTCGAGTCGTCGCGGCGTAACGAGCTGCAGGCGTCCTGCTTCGCCGGTGTGTTCAGCAAGGCGGTTGAGGAGTCCTACCCGCTGACCGGCCGGCTGGACGAGTTCAAGGAGCAGTCCAGCAACAGCTTCGGCGAGAGCCCGAACACGCCCGAGGACGAGCGCACCCACGGGCTGGCCACCAGCCAGGGTTTCTGGATCCAGAACGGCTTCAACATCGGTGCGAACAAGGCCTGCAACACCTTCGCGGTGAGTACCGATCTGGTGAAGTAGTCCACCGGCCATTCGACGTTCCGGCGTCGTTAACCGAGCGGCGTAACATTCGCCCGTGACGTTGCGACGCGGGGACCTGGCGCCGTCGGCGCGGACATTGGTGGACGTGCTGTCCGAGACAGCCACCAAGTACGCCGACGAACCCGCGCTGGACGACGGCAGTGTCAGCCTGAGCTATCGCGAGCTGATGGCCCAGGTGGAGAAGTTCGCCGCCCGCCTGACCGCGGCCGGCGTCGGTCCCGGCGACCGCGTCGGCGTCCGGATCTCGTCGGGCCACAACGACCTGTACGTCGCCATCCTCGGCACCCTGTACGCCGGTGCCGCGTACGTGCCGGTCGACGCGGACGACCCCGAGGAGCGCGCGGAACTGGTCTTCGGTGAGGCCGCGGTCGCCGCGACGGTCGCCGACGAGCTCGAGCTCACCGTGCTCCGTGAGCACCCGGCTCCGCCCGCTGAGAACGACAACGCCGACGGCTACTACGACTACCCGTACTCGGCTCGGATGGACTCCACCGAGGCCGCGCCGCCACGGCGTACCGGCGGCGGCCCCGAGCCGACCGACGATGCCTGGATCATCTTCACCTCGGGCTCGACCGGCGTACCGAAGGGTGTCGCGGTGTCGCATCGGTCGGCGGCCGCGTTCGTGGATGCCGAGGCCCGGATGTTCCTCCAGCAGGAGCCGATCGACCCGGACGATCGCGTGCTCGCCGGGCTGTCGGTCGCGTTCGACGCGTCCTGTGAAGAGATGTGGCTGGCCTGGGGCCATGGCGCCTGCCTGGTGCCGGCACCGCGCTCGCTGGTGCGTAGTGGCATGGACCTCGGCCCGTGGCTGGTCGCCCAGGGCATCACAATCGTCTCGACCGTCCCGACGCTGGCCGCGCTCTGGCCGGCCGACGCACTCGACCAGGTGCGGCTGCTGATCTTCGGTGGCGAGGCCTGCCCGCCCGAGCTGGCCGAGCGGCTCGCCGTCGACGGCCGCGAGGTCTGGAACACGTACGGCCCGACCGAAGCGACCGTGGTCGCGTGCGGCGCGCCGCTGACCGGCGAAGGCCCGGTGCGGATCGGTCTGCCGCTGGACGGCTGGGACCTCGCAGTAGTAGATGCTGAGGGCAACGAAGTTCCCGAGGGCGGGATCGGCGAGCTGATCATCGGCGGCGTCGGCCTGGCCCGCTACCTCGACCCGGTCAAGGACGCGGAAAAGTTCGCCGCGATGCCGACACTGGGCTGGGAGCGCGCGTATCGCAGCGGCGACCTGGTGAAGAACGAGGCGGCCGGTCTGCTCTTCCAGGGCCGGGCCGACGAGCAGATCAAGCTCGGTGGCCGTCGGATCGAGCTGGGCGAGGTCGACGCGGCTCTGCAGGCACTCCCCGGCGTCACGGGCGCGGCAGCCGCCGTACGGGCCAGTGCGGCCGGTAACCAGCTTCTCGTCGGGTACGTCGTACCGGACGATCCGGAGGCGTTCGACCAGTCCGGTGCGACTGAGCGACTGCGTGAGGCTCTGCCCGCAGCACTCGTGCCACTGCTGGCGATCGTGGACACTCTGCCGACTCGGACGTCCGGCAAGGTCGACCGCAACGCACTGCCCTGGCCGCTGCCCGGTATGGACTCTGACGGCCCTGCGGCCGACCTGGACGGTACGGCGGGCTGGCTGGCCGAGCGGTGGACCAAGGTGCTCGGTGCCAAGGTCACTGGGACCGACAACGACTTCTTCATGCACGGTGGTGGCAGTCTGGCCGCTGCGCAGCTGGTGTCCGCGCTGCGCGAGCGCTACCCCGAGGTGACGGTCGCAGACATCTACGAGTACCCCCGGCTCGGCGCACTGGCCGATCGACTCGACGACTCCACTCAGGTGCTGGCCGAGCCGGTTGAGCTGCGCGACATCCGGCCAACCCCACCCAGTACGCAGCTCCTGCAGACTGCACTCACGCTCGTGTTGCAGACCGTGGTCGGCGTGCGCTGGCTGGTCTATCTGTTCACCCTGAACAACCTGCTCGACCAGTTCGCCGGACCGCTGCCATGGATCCGCACGGTGTCGTGGTGGTGGATCCTGGCCGGCTGGCTGCTGCTGATCACCCCCGCTGGGCGGATGGGGATCGCTGTGGTCGGTGCGCGGCTCCTGCTGCGTGGTCTGCGGCCCGGCACCTATCCACGCGGCGGCAACGTGCACGTCCGGCTCTGGGCAGCCGAGAACCTCGCGGACGCCGCAGGTGCGGCCAACCTGGCCGGTGCGCCCTGGATCGCGTACTACGCCAGAGCGCTCGGCGCCAAGATCGGCCGCGGCGTCGACCTGCACACGCTTCCCCCGGTCACCGGCATGCTGACGATGGGCCGTGGCGCCTGCATCGAGCCTGAGGTCGACCTGTCCGGCTACTGGATCGACGGCGACCAGCTGATCGTCGGCGCGATCACTGTGGGACCGGATGCGGTCATCGGCTCACGCTCCATGCTGCTCCCGGGCGCAGAGATCGGCCGGAGCGCCGAGATCGCAGCCGGCTCGGCAGTGTCCGGCAAGGTCCCAGCAAACGAGCGCTGGTCCGGCTCCCCGGCCAGCCGCGTCGGACGCGCTCGACACCCGTGGCCCGACGAGCGTCCAGCCCGCGCCCCGTGGTGGGTGGCGGCGTACGGCGCCCAGTCCGCGGTGATGTCCCTGCTTCCGGTAGCTGCTGCCGCGGCTGCGCTGGTCGTGCTGGGCCGCGCCCTCCACGGCACCGAGACACTCGGTGAGGCGGCACTGCGGGCGCTGGGCGCGGTTCCACTCATGACACTGGTCGGTTTCGTCACCCTCGCCGTACTGACGTTGATCGGTGTTCGCCTGCTCGGGATCGGCCTCAAGCCCGGCCACTACCCGGTCCGAAGCCGGGTCGGCTGGCAGGTCTGGGCGACCGAACGGCTGCTGGACACCGCGCGGACGCTGCTGTTCCCGCTGTACGCGAGCCTGGCGACACCGTGGTGGCTGCGCGCACTGGGCGCCAAGATCGGCAAGGACGTCGAGGCCTCGACAGTCCTGCTGCTGCCGAAGATGACCACCGTCGGCGAGGGTGCGTTCCTGGCCGACGACACCATGATCGCGTCGTACGAGCTCGGCGGCGGTTGGCTGCACGTGGCCGGCGCGAAGGTCGGCAAGCGCGCCTTCCTCGGCAACTCCGGGATGGCCGCGCCCGGCCGCAACGTGCCGAAGAACGGCCTGGTCGCCGTACTGTCCGCCGCTCCGAAGAAGTCCAAGGCCGGTACGTCGTGGCTGGGCTCGCCGCCGGTGAAGCTGCGCCGGCAGGCCCTCGACGGCGACCAGAGCCGCACGTTCCACCCGCCGTTCAAGCTCAAGGTCGCCCGGGCGCTGGTCGAGCTGTGCCGGTTCGTCCCGATGATGTGCACGGTGCTGATCGCGCTCGGCGTGCTGTTCGCGCTGCAGGCGCTCGACATCTGGCTCGGTCCGTGGGCGGCGCTGCTGCTCTCCGGCGCGGTGATCCTCGCAGCGGGCGCGGTCGCCGGCGGGATGGCGACCGTGGCCAAGTGGGTCATCGTCGGCCGCACCCGCGCGGTCGAGTACCCGCTGTGGAGCTCGTTCGTCTGGCGCAACGAGGTCGTCGACAGCTTCGTCGAGCTGGTCGCCGCGCCCTGGTTCGCGAACGCCGCCGCCGGTACGCCGGTGCTCGCGCTCTGGCTGCGGTCGCTCGGAGCCAAGATCGGCAAGGGGGTCTGGTGCGAGACGTACTGGTTCCCCGAGGCCGATCTGATCACTTTGGGCGACGGGGCAACGGTGAATCGCGGCTGCGTGCTGCAGACGCACCTGTTTCATGATCGAGTGCTCTCCATGAGCACAGTCACCTTCGGGCCGGGAGCAACGCTCGGACCGCACGGCATCGTCCTGCCTGCGGCGTCAGTAGGTGCGGGGGCTACTATCGGCCCGGTGTCTCTCGTGATGCGCGGTGAAGGTGTGCCCGACGGAACCCGTTGGGCCGGTAACCCGATCGCTCCCTGGCAGGGCTGATGGTTCTCCGTAGCCACGGACAGCCAGGAGACTCGTCCGCCGGTGACCCCTACACGCCGCACCACGGCAACGGCGGGTACCACGTCGAGTCGTACGAGCTCGACCTGGACTACCGCGTCAACAGCAACCGCCTGTCCGGCAAGGCCAGCATCACTGCGGTCGCCGAGCAGGCGCTGACCCGCTTCGCACTCGACCTGTCCGGTCTGCGCGCCTCCAAGGTGACGGTCAACGGCCGCCGCGTCTCCCGGTACACGCAGCGCTCCGGCAAGCTGCACATCACCCCGGCGAGCACTCTGATGGACGGCGCCGAGTTCATCGTCGACATCCAGTACGCCGGGAACCCGAAGCCGGAGGACAGCCCGTGGGGCGGCCTCGGCTGGGACGAGCTCACCGAGGGTGTCATCGTGGCCAGCCAGCCCAGCGGCGCGGCCACCTGGTTCCCCTGCAACGACCATCCGGGCGACAAGGCGCACTACCGGATCACGATCACCACGGACTCGCCGTACCACGCCCTCGCGAACGGGCGACTGGTCTCGCGCCGGGTCAAGGCCAGTCGCACGACCTGGGTCTACGACCAGGCCGCGCCGATGGCGACGTACCTGGCAACCGTGCAGATCGGCCGGTACGACGTACTCGACCTGGCCTCGACTCCGGTCACCACGCGGGCGCTGGTGCCGCCGGGTGAGCTGCGCGATTTCAAGCACGACTTCGGTCGGCAGCAGGACATGATCAAGCTGTTCTGCAAGCTGTTCGGGTCCTACCCGTTCGGCAACTACACGGTCGTGGTGACGGACGACGACCTGGAGATTCCCCTGGAGGCACAGGGCATCTCGGTCTTCGGCAGCAACCACGTCGACGGGAAGCGGACGTCGGAGCGGCTGGTCGCGCACGAGCTGGCACACCAGTGGTTCGGCAACAGCGTCACTCCGTCGACCTGGAAGGACATCTGGCTCAACGAGGGCTTCGCCTGCTACGCCGAGTGGCTGTGGTCGGAGGAGTCCGGCGGTCTGAGCGCTGACCAGCAGGTGTCGAAGGCCTACACGCGACTGCGCGGACTGCCCCAGGACCTACTGCTGTCGGACCCGGGCCCAGAGCTGATGTTCGACGACCGCCTCTACAAGCGCGGTGCGATCACCCTGCACGCGGTCCGCCTGCACCTCGGCGACGACGCCTTCTTCGACATGTTGCGCAGCTGGACCAAGACCTACCGCCACGGCTCGGTCACCACCGCCGACTTCGTTGCCCAGGCCACTCAGTTCTCCACCGACCAGGACGCGCTCCGAGAGCTGTTCGCCACCTGGCTGGGCTCGTACGAGCTGCCGCTGCTACCCCGCTCCGCGAGGAAACGCCGTACGTGAGATACCTCCCGCTCGAGTTCTTCCTCGGAGTGGCCGCGATCCTGGTGATCACGATCGTGGCGGGCAAGCCGCTGCGCCGGCGGGGATCACCCCAGGGCCCGATGTGGCGGTACGTCGGGCTCGGCGCCGTACTGTTCGTCGTCGCCGGCCTGCTTTTCACGTTGCCGCCGCACGCCGTCCTGCCCGCGGTGCTCGTCATGGTGCTCGGGACGGTGTTCTTCACACTCGGCATCGCGATCCTCGGCGGCGGCTACTTCGGGCTACTCGGCGCGTTGGCGAGTGGGCTGGCAGCGGTCCCGCTCTTCATGACACCGACGCCGGTCGGCCTGGCCGCGGTCGGTACGACGATCACCTGCTCGGTGCACGACTACCGCGGGCGCCATGTCTCGGACTTCACCGCAGACTGTCCGGACGGCCGCAGCTATGACTTCACCACCGAGAAGCTCCGGGAATTTCCCGGTGGCAAGGTGCAGGTCATCGTTGACCCGCACGGGGTGCTGAAGCCTCAGTTCGTCGGCCAGGAACACGTCACCGTCGACCTGGTCGCCGGGATCGCGTGCCTGCTCGGTGCCGCGGGCATCGTCGCGGCGGCCGCCGTACAGCGTCGTCGGCGACACGGGCAGGTCGACCACGTCGTCAGCCCGCGCTACTCATCGGGCCCCTAGGACGCGCGGGCTACCTCGGCAGCGGCCTTGAGGAAGCGTTCGGTGAGTGGGGTGCGGGTGGACCAGGCCGCGCCGATCCACCAGGTGGCGGTGCGGCCGGGGAGTGGCACCAGACGGACCTCGCCCGGTGCGAGGCGTTCGGCAGACAGCGGTACGACGGATGGGCCGGCGCCGGATGCGGTGAGCGCCAGCATGGTCTGCAGGTCTCCCGCCTCCTGGAGTACTTGCGGGCGGCAACCGAGTTCGGCGTACAGGCCGTTGATCTGGTCGGTCAGGCCGGGCCCACTGCTCGGTGTCAGCCGGACCAGCGGGCGGCCGTCCAGCCAGCGGGCAAGGTCGCGGGGCACCGCCTGATCGATCGGCAGTGCGAGGGCCAGGCGGTCCTTGCGGAGCCGCAGGTGCTCAAGACCAGCTGGGACCGGCAGCCGGACGAATCCGATCTGCAGTCCGCCGGCTTGGAGCCGCTCGTACTGCGCGGTCGAGGACATGTCCTCCAGCGACACCGAGACCTGCGGCCAGCGGCTGCGGAAGAGTGCGACCGCCCGCGGTGCCAGCTCGATCCCGGACAGGCCGAAGCCGATCGCCAGCGATCCCTCGACCCCCGCGGCCACCTGAGCGGCTCGTCGTTCGAACGCCTCGGACCGCTCAAGCAGTTGCAGAGCGTCAGGAAGCAGCAGCTCACCTTCGGGAGTCAGCCGGGCACCATGCCGACCTCGCACGAACAGGACCGAACCGAGGCGACGCTCCAGCACCTGGATCTGCTTGGTGAGCGCAGGCTGACTCGTCGCCAGCTCCTCAGCCGCGGCCCCGAAGGCCCGCACCCTGGCGACCGTGACAAACGCCCGCAGCAATCGCAGGTCCATAACCACAGGGTATAGAAAATCGACAAAGATGTACTGGACGTGATGGATCGCCGGGCGTTTCCGTCCCAGTGAACCGGGGCCGTCGGCAACCGGTCCGGTTAGTAGATGAGGGCTGTCGCCATCGCGACGATGCCTTCGCCGCGGCCGGTGAAGCCCAGGCCGTCGCTGGTAGCGGCGGCTACCGAGACGTCGGCGCCGCAGGCCGCGCTGAGCACTTCTTCGGCTTCCTGCCTGCGCAGCAGGAACCGTGGGCGGTTGCAGACGACCTGGACGGTCACGTTGCCGATCTCGTACCCGGCGTTCCGCACCCGCTTGGCCGACTCGGCCACCAGCGTCACGCCGGCCGCCCCGGCCAGCTCCGGCTCATCGGTCCCGAAGTTCGTGCCGAGGTCGCCCAGGCGGGCCGCGCTCAGCAACGCCGTACAGATCGCGTGGGCCGCCGCGTCGCCGTCCGAATGACCTGCGGCGCCGACGGTCTCCCGCGGCCAGTGCAGGCCGGCCAGCCACATCGGGCGGCCTTCCTCGAACGGGTGAATGTCGATGCCGTTGCCGACCCGGGGAATCCTGCCCTCGATCAAACCAATCGCCTCTCCGCCAGCAGTGCCTCTGCCAGCAGCAAGTCCTGGGGGCGCGTCACCTTGAACGCGTCCGGCGACCCTTCGACCGTCTGCACAGTCACACCGAGCGCCTCGCACAGCATCGCATCATCGGTCGCCCCGACCACACCGGCCGCATGCGCCCGCCGCAGTACGTCAGGCGCGAAGCCCTGGGGAGTCTGGACCGCGACCAGGGTCGACCTGTCCGGGGTGGCAACCACCTCGCCGGACGGTCCGACCTGCTTGATCGTGTCGGTCACCGCAACGGCCGGTACGACGGCTTGCGCACCTGCTCGCACAGCCGCGACCACCCGCTCGATCGCGTCCACCGGGACGAACGCCCGGGCCGCGTCGTGCACCAGAACGCAGTCGATCCCGTCGGTCGGGACCAGCTCGAGCGCCGTCCGGACCGAGTCCGACCGCTCCGCGCCACCCGCGACCACGAGCAGGCGGGTCTCCCCGACGTACGGCAGGAGCTCTTTCCTGACGGTCTCCTCGGTCCCGGGCGGGACCGCGACCACCAAACAGACGAGGTCGGCGGCACACGCTGCCTTCAGTCCACGGACCGCGTGGACCAGCAGCGCGTCGCCACCGACCTCTCGAAACGCCTTCGGGGTCTCACCACCGAGCCTCAACCCGAGACCTGCCGCCGGAATGATCGCCGCCGTACTCATACGGCGGCGGGACAAGACAGCAGGGTCACGGGATCAGACTCGACCTGACAATCAGGACGCGAGGACCTCGTCGAGGATGGCCTCCGCCTTGTCCTCGTTGGTGTGCTCGGCCAGCGCCAGCTCCGAGACGAGGATCTGGCGAGCCTTCGCCAGCATCCGCTTCTCGCCGGCGGACAGACCACGGTCCCGCTCACGGCGCCACAGGTCGCGGACGACCTCGGCCACCTTCATCACGTCACCGGAGTGCAACTTCTCCAGGTTCGCCTTGTAACGTCGCGACCAGTTGGTCGGCTCCTCCGTGTGCGGAGCCCGCAGCACGTCGAAGACGCGCTCCAGACCGGCCTGATCCACGACGTCACGCACGCCGACAAGATCGAGGTTGCACGCGGGGACCCGGACGACCAGGTCGTTCTGAGCGACGATCCTCAAGACCAGATAGGTCTTGTCCTCACCTTTGATCTGACGGGTCTCGATGTCCTCGATGACGGCCGCACCATGGTTGGGGTAAACAACCGTCTCGCCGACTGTGAAAGTCATATGTCACGTGCCCCTTTCCGAGTCCTATCCTACCACGCGCCGGCTGGTCCGGTTCGGGCGTTTGTGCTGGTCAGAGGCCACTTCCCGCCTTGACAAACGCTTTCGGCCATGCCTCGTACGCGCGAAGACCGTTGCCGGTGACACCTTCGAGAGCCCACCCGGCGTCGGGCTCGGGCCGGCCGGGCACTACGCTGTGCTGCGCCGGAGGCCGATGACCGATTCCAGGACTCGGACCCCGCCGAAAGGCCCCGAAACAGCTTGCAGGAGAGGGATTCCAGTGCCGATCACGTTGTCCTCGCGGTCCGTCCGGCGCGCCGCGCTGGCGGGCGCCGCCGCCACTCTCAGTATCGCTCTGGCAGCCTGTGGCGCGAGCTTCAACGCCCAGACCGCCCAGCCCTACCAGGCGGCCGAGGGCACCAACGCCGCGTCCGGCGGCATCGTGGTCCGCAACCTCCTGGTCCTGGCCTCCGAGGCCGGCAAGGGCGAGCTGCACGGCGTCGTCGTCAACAACGGCACCACCGCCGACACCCTGGTCTCGATCGAGCAGGGTCCGTGCCCGGCCGCGGACAAGCCGCAGCCCGCCAAGTGGCTGTTCAGCAGCTTCGAGGCGCTGACGCTCAAGCCGGGCGCCTCGATCAGCCTCCCGCAGGCCATCGAGACCACCGCGACACCCGCTCCGAGCACCGCCGCGACCGCGACCCCGGGCACCGCCACGGCGACCCCCGGCAAGTCCACCGCGACGCCTACCGCCTCGGCACCCGCCACCCCCGTCCCCTGCGGCGCCACGCCCACCCCGCTGCCGAAGCTGCAGCCCGGCGAGGCCCTGGGCGGCAAGCCCGGCCAGATGGTCAACGTAACCATCACCTTCGGCAACGCCGGCCCCATCACCACCGACATCCCGGTCCTCACCGAGGACCACTACGCCCCGACCCCTCGCGACGACGCGTCCGCGGGCGAGCACTAGAACTCAGCCAGACGGCCGAACGGGCCGCTCCCGGCGCGGGGCGGCCCGTTCGTCGTGCCGTCGGGGCCTGTGGCCGAGGTCCCGGCGGACGTTTCAGTTGGCTGCTTGCGCGGCCTTGGTGAGGCTGGGGAGCATCTTGTCGAGCACCCAGGGGATGCTGACGACGCTGACCGAGCTCATGCCGGAGATGACCTGCGGGTCGTCCAGGGCGTAGGCGCTGCCGCGTTTGACGGCACCCAGCGACGAGTAGATCGGGTCCGCGGTGAACTTCTGCGGGCCGAGGCCGTCGACGTACGCGATCAGTACGTCGGCATCGGCGTCGGCGATCTTCTCCTTGCTGATGCTGACGGCGAACTCGTTCTTGCTGTTCGCCTTCTGCAGGGCGTCAACGCCGGGCGCGTTCACGAAGCCCATCTGGTTCAGGATCTGCACGCGGGGGTCGCTGGGCATGTACAGCCAGTTCTCCGGGCCGAAGGAGCCGACCGCGAGGGTCTTGCCCTTGAACTCGGGGTGATCGGTGGCGACCTTCTTGATCTTGTCGCTCAGGCCGGTGATCAGCTTCTCGGCCTCGGCCTTCTTACCGAGGGCCTGACCGACGAGCAGCGTCTGGTCCTGCCAGGTGGTCTGCCACGGGCGGCCCGGATAGGCGACGGTCGGCGCGATCCCGGACAGTGTCTCGTACGTCGCCTTGTCGAAGCCCTCGTACGGCGCGAGGATCACGTCGGGCTTCAGGGCCGCGATCTTCTCGAACGGGTACTTGTCGCCGGTGTCGAGGAGCTGGGTCTTGGCCGGGTCGAACCAGTCGGCCTGCCAGGCGCTGATCCCGGCGGCAGTCGGGCCGTAGGTGATCTTCGGCATCGCGACCGGGGTCTCGCCGAGGGCGTGGACGATGTCCTGAGCGTTCCAGCCGAGGGTGACGATCCGCTGCGGCTTCGCGGGTACGACGGTTTCGCCGAAGGTGTTCTTCAGCGTCACCGGGAACCCGATGCTCGCCGTACTCCCCTGCGGCTGCGCGTCGTCGGCGGCACCGCACGCGACGAGCGAGCTGGTCGCGATCAGTACGCCGGCGGCCGCACTGATCGCCCGACCTGCCCTGATCGCCGGGAAGGGGGGCAACACCATAGGGGAACTCTCCTCAGTCGGAACCTCAACTAAGGACAGCCTAAGCTAACTTCCCGGGAGATGGCAGTCAGGGGGCCATGACGCGGGACACAACCGGAGTCAGGAATCGAATTTGTAGCCCAGGCCGCGGACCGTGACCAGGTGCTGCGGGTTCGACGGGTCCTTCTCGAGTTTGGAGCGCAGCCGCTTCACGTGGACGTCGAGGGTCTTGGTGTCACCGACGTAGTCGGCGCCCCAGATCCGGTCGATCAACTGCCCGCGGGTGAGCACCCGCCCGGTGTTGCGCAGCAGCATCTCGAGCAGCTCGAACTCCTTCAGCGGCAGCCGGATCTCGGCGCCACCGACGGTCACGACGTGCCGCTCGACATCCATCCGGACCGGACCTGCCTCAAGGGTGTCCGGAAGCAGTTCGACGTCCTGACCACGACGCAGCACGGCGCGGATCCGGGCCAGCAGCTCGCGCGGGCTGTACGGCTTGGTGACGTAGTCGTCCGCACCCAGCTCGAGCCCGACGACCTTGTCCACCTCGGTGTCCTTGGCGCTGACGATGATGACCGGGACGTTGCCCCGGCTGCGCAGCGCCCGGCACACCTCGGTACCGGACAGGCCCGGCAGCATCAGGTCGAGCAGCACGATGTCGGCGCCGGCCCGGTCGTACTCGTCCAGCGCGTCCGGCCCGGTCTCCGCGACGGCGACCTCGAAGCCTTCCTTGCGCAGGACGTACGACAACGCGTCGCTGTAGCTCTCTTCGTCTTCGACGACCAGCACTCGGGTCACGAAGCTGTCTCCTTTGTGATCTGCCCTGACGGGGTAGGCGTCAGGGTGACGGCCGGCTCATCCTGGCTGGGCGAACCGGTCTGGCCCTCCGCGGAATCGAGCCGCAGTGGGAGTCTCACGGTGAACGTGGAGCCTTGGCCTTCGACACTCCAGACTCGCACGTCACCGCCGTGGATGGAGGCGATGTGCTTGACGATGGACAGCCCGAGCCCGGTCCCGCCGGTCTCCCGGCTGCGGGCCCGGTCGACCCGGTAGAAGCGCTCGAAGATGCGCTCCAGGTCGCTGGTCGGGATCCCGACCCCCTGGTCGCTGACGGTCACCTCGACCAGGTCGCCGATCGGGTGCGCGGCGACCGCGACCCGGGTACCGTCCGGGCTGTAGTTGACCGCGTTCTCCACCAAGTTGCCGATGGCAATGGACAGCTGGTCCTCGCTGCCCATCACCTCCAGCTCCGGCTCGGTCTTCACCACGATCTTGATGTCGCGGTCCTCGGCGTCCACCCGGCAGCGGTCGACCGCGGCGTCGATCACCGCGTTGATGTCGACCGAGTGCGGGTGCTCGAGCGGGTCGTCGCCCTGCAGCCGGGACAGCTCGATGATCTCCTTGACCAGCCGGCTGAGCCGGGAGGCCTCGATCCGCATCCGGTCCGAGAACCGCTGCACCGCCTCGGGGTCGTCGGAAGCTTCCGAGACCGCGTCGGCGAGCAGGATCAGCGCTCCGACCGGGGTCTTCAGCTCATGGCTCACGTTGACGGTAAAGTCGCGCCGGATCGCCTCCAGCCGGCGCTCCCTGGTCCGGTCCTCGACCAGCACGAGCACCAGCTGGCTGCCCAGCGGCGCCACCCGCGCGCTCACGTACTGCGTGGCGCCGAGCCGGCCGCGGACGATCTCCAGGTCCTGCTGGCGAATCTCGCCGTCGCGGCGGACCGAGCGAACCATGGTCAGGATGTCGTCGACCACCAGCCGCTCGCCCCGGACGATGCCGAGCACGTGGGCCGGGGCGCTCGCCTGGAGCACCTGGTCCTCAGGCCCCATCACGACCGCGGACGAGCGCAGTACCGACAGAACGGTGGCGACACCGCCCGGCACGGCGGGGTCGGGGGACTCGGGGATCTTGCGCTGAGCCCGTTCGGAAAGCATCATCGCGCCGAGCGAAAGGAGGGCCAGGGCTGCGCCGATGACGCCGCCCAGCACCGCAGCCAGCGTGGGGTCCACAGCACCGATGCTACGCGGGCAACCAGCAGGGAAAGACCGAATGAGCACCGGATGACCGGGACGCGTCACAACTGTTCATCAGGCGTTCACCACTCATCGCCGACCGGCAACCTCGACGGCATACCGTGACGGTTGGGCGGGTACTGGCCTGTCCGGCACCGGGCCACGGGCACTCAGAAGATCGGAAACGAACACAATGCGTGACAGTTACCACGAGCAGCTCGACGACATCCTCGCCGAGCTCGAGCGGATGACCCGGACGGTGTCGACCGCCGTCCGCCGGTCCACCGCCGCCCTCCTGGAGGCCGACATCCGGCAGGCCGAGGACGTCATCGCCGCCGACATCCAGCTCGACGCCGCCGGTGAGGGTGTCGAGGAGAAGGTCTTCGAGCTGATGGCGCGGCAGGCCCCGGTCGCCAACGAGCTGCGGATGCTGGTCGCCGCGCTCCGGATGGTCGCCGACCTCGAGCGGATGGGCGACCTCGCCGCCCACGTCTCCAAGATCGCCCGGCTCCGCTACCCGTCCCCCGCCATCCCCACCGAGCTGCACAGCGTCATCGCCGAGATGGGCACCGTGGCCGGCCACATGGTCGACGCCGCCGGCGACGTGATCAAGACCCGCGACGTCGACGCCGCCAGCGCCCTCGAGGCCACCGACGACGAGATGGACAAGCTCCGCACCAACCAGTTCCGCCTGATGATGGACGACAGCTGGCCGCACGGCGTCGAGGTGGCAGTCGACATCGCCCTCCTCGGCCGCTACTACGAGCGCATCTCCGACCACGCCGTCTCGATGGCCCGCCGCGTCGTCTACCTCGTCACCGGCGAGCTCCCGGTCGCCGTAGGCGGCACCGCCGCCGGCTCCGGCGCCGGTGCCTCCACCCCCAACCCCAACGGCAACGACTGACCCCGCCGTACAACGAAAGGCGCCCTAGGCAACTATTGCCGAGGGCGCCTTTTCATTGGCCTGTTCCGGCTCAGGTCCCCGTGCGCAGGACCTTGCGCGGGCCGGTGACACATCCGAAAGCGGCGAAGCCGTGCTTCCCGGCCTGTCCCACCACCGCATCCACCGGCACCCACCGGTTGTCATTGCGGCAGTCCGTGTAGCTGCGCCCGGTCCGCAGACCGTTGCACCCAAGGTCCACCAACGTCTTCCCCGCCCCGACAAAGTAGTCGGCCGTTTGCGACGTCGGCGACCGGAACAGATCGATCCCCGTGTTGGTCTCGTAGTAGCAGTCGTAAATGGGCGCGGCCTGCGCCGCCCCCACAGCCAACACACTCCCCGCTCCAGCAACAACCACCGCCACCGCCGTACTCAGCAACCGCTTCCTACCCATAGCTCCTCCGATCGGCCTCGGAACGACCCGTCACGCCGTCCCACCAGCCGCCATCGTGCGCCGCTGCCCCCCGCCCACAACACAAACCCGATCGAATCCGATCAACCCCCGACGGCCGGTGCAGCGGGGGTTGCGCTTGGATGCGGCCGGTGAGGTCTGCTCCTGGTTGTTCGCCGCTGCGGAGTCCTACTGTCGCCCAGAGCCTGTTGCGATTTGGCGGCTGCTCTTCTCCGAACCGGTTGGGGAGAGCGGGATCGCGACGGGTGTTCGGCCGCGGTGGCTGAGGGCTTTGTCTGGACAGGAACCCCTCCTTCCCGGATGTGCTCGTCCCGTCCCGCCGCTCGGATTCGGCCGGTGGGGTCCGCGGTGGCTGGTCGCCGCTGCGGCCGGATTTCCTGAGACGGGTGGCTGGGCTGGTCTGTGGCTGGGCCGGATGGCGAGGCCGGCGACCGAGGTTCCCCGTCGCCTGTGGCTGACGGGCTGTGGTTGCTCCCGACGATCAGGAGGCCTGATAGCTGACCCGCCGCCGCGGTTGGCCACTGCGGTTCGGGTCGCCTGCCTCGGCTGCCTCGGCTGCCTCGGCTGCGGAAATTTGGCTGGATATCCGTTCAAGTTGACCCTTCTCTGCCCAAATATTGAGGGGAGAAGGGTCAACTTGCGGGGAGATCCCCTCGTTTTCCGGGACCGCAACCGAAGCCCGGAAGCTCAAGCAACCGAAACCGTGGTCACCGGCCTCGCCATCCCCCTCAACCACAGACCACGCCCGCCTAGCGCTTCAGTAAATCGGCCGCCGCGGCGACCAGCCACCGGCTACGTATCCGGCCTGTCCGGTGCGGCGCGAATCGGGGGCACACCAACACCCCGCGAACACGCACTAACCGCGACCAGCCGCCTCGTTGCATCTTTGTGGAGTCCTACTGCCGCTGGGTGGCAGTAGGACTCCACAAAGCGACCGCAACCGCGCCCATCGCGGGCTAGCGTCCGAAAGACACGCCGACCACGTGCTGCGAACGTTCGGACGTTAGCCGGGCCAGCCCTCCGGTCACTCGACCTCGAGGAGGTCAGCGGCCTTGGTTCTTGACTGCTTCGATGGCGGCTGCGGCGGCGGTGGGGTCGAGGTACTCGCCGCCGGGGGTGAGCGGCTTGAGGTCTTCGTCGAGCTCGTAGAGGAGGGGGAGGCCGGTGGGGATGTTGAGGCCTACGACGGTGGGCTCGTCGAGGTTGTCGAGGTGCTTGACGAGGGCGCGCAGGGAGTTGCCGTGGGCCGCGATCAGGACCGTCTTGTCGGCGCGGAGGTCGGGGACGACGGCGTCGTACCAGTAGGGGAGCATCCGGGCGACGACGTCCTTGAGGCACTCGGTCGCGGGCATGATCTCCGGCGGGAGGTTCGCGTAGCGGGGGTCGCCGGCCTGGTCGTACTCGGAGCCGCGCTCGATGGGCGGCGGCGGGGTGTCGTAGGAGCGGCGGAAGAGCATGAACTGCTCCTCGCCGAGCTCCTCGAGGGTCTGCTTCTTGTCCTTGCCCTGCAGGGCGCCGTAGTGGCGCTCGTTGAGGCGCCAGGAGCGGCGGACGTCGATCCAGTGGCGGTCGGCCACGTCGAGGGCGATGTTCGCGGTGCGGATCGCCCGGCGCAGCAGCGAGGTGTGCACGACGTCGGGGAGCAGGCCGCGTTCGCGGAGCAGCTCACCGCCCCGCTGCGCCTCCTCGACACCCTGCGCGTTCAGGTCGACGTCGACCCAGCCGGTGAAGAGGTTCTTGGCGTTCCAGTCGCTGTGGCCGTGGCGGAGCAGGATCAGGCGATAGGTCATGGCCCGAGTTTACTGAGGTTCGAGCCAGCCCTTGAACGCGTCCAGGTTCCGGGTCGATTCGCCGCGGGAGATCCGCCAGTCGTACTCCTTGCGGATCGAGGTGGCGAAGCCGAGCTCGAGGATCGTGTTGAACGACGTGTCGGAGTACTCCAGCACGGCGCCGAGCAGCCGGTCGACCTCGGTCGGGGTGATCGCGTGCAGCGGGACGCGGCCGTCCAGGTGGATGTCGCCGAGGTGGTCGACGGCGAAGGCGACGCCGTACATCTTCAGGTTCTTCTCGAGCAGCCAGCGGTAGACGGCCTCGTGGTTCTCGTCGGGGTGCCGGGCCACGAAGGCGTGCACCTGGACCGCCTGCGCGCCGACCGTCAGCGCGACCGTGGTCTTGAGCTTGCGCTCCCCCGGCAGGTCGGCGCTGAAGACGCCTGGCGACGCCTCGGTGAACTCGATCTCGTTCTCGGTCAGCACCTGGCGGATCACATCCGCCGCGGACACCCTCATTCAGAACACCTCAGCCGCCATCGTCTCCGCGGCGGTCCGGTACGCCGCCAGCGTCTTGCGGGCGGTCAGCTCCCAGCCGAATCCCTGCGCGTGTTTGACCGCCGCCCGGCTCATGGTCTCGCGGGTGGTCGGATCCGTCGCGATCCGGGCCAGCGCGTCGGCGAAGTCGTCGGCGCTGTGCCCGTCGACCAGCAGCCCGGTCTGCCCGTTGGCCACCGCGGTCGTCAGCCCGCCCACGGCCGCTGCGACGACCGGCGTACCGCAGGCTTGCGCCTCCAGCGCGACCAGCCCGAAGGACTCCGAGTACGACGGCACGCAGACCACCGAAGCGGCTCGGTACCACTCGGCCAGCCCGCTGCGCTCCAACGGCTTCACGAACCGGGTCACGTCGTCGACCCCGAGCGCCCGGGCCAGCTCGGCATGCGCCTCCGGGTGCTCCATCCCGTTCCCCGAGGGGCCTCCGATGATCGCCACCACCAACCGCGAACGCAGCGACGGGTCACGCTCCACCATCCGCGCGGCCGCCCGGATCAGCAGGTCCGGCGCCTTCAACGGCTGGATCCGCCCGACGAAGGCCAGCACGATCGCATCCTCCGGTACGCCGACCGCTCGGCGAGCCGCGGCCTGGTCGCCGGGCACGAACACTTCCAGGTCCACGCCCGGGTTGACGACACCGACCTTCGCCGGCTGCGCGCCGTACAGGCTGATCAGCTCCTGCGCCTCGTCCGGGGTGTTCGCCAGCAGGCGGTCGGCGGACTCGACCACCTGCTCCTCGCCGATCAGGCGCGCAGGCGGTTCCGGTACGTCGCCCTCGGCCAGGCTGGCGTTCTTGACCTTCGCCATCGTGTGCATGGTGTGCACGAGCGGGATCGCCCACCGGTCGCGCGCCAGCAGCCCGACCTGCCCGGACAACCAGTAGTGCGAGTGGATCACGTCGTACCAGCCGGGCTCGTGGATCGCCTCGGCCCGCAGGACGGCGCGCGCGAACGTGCACAGCTGGGCCGGGAGCTCGTTCTTGGTCAGGCCCTCGTACGGACCGGCGGCGACGTTGCGAACGGTCACGCCGGGCAGCATCTCGACCCGCGGCGGGAGCGCCGAGGTGGTCGCCCGGGTGAAGACGTCGACCTCGATCCCGAGCTCGGCGAGCTGTTTGGACAGCTCCACGACGTAGACGTTCATGCCGCCGGCGTCGCCGGTACCCGGCTGGTCCAACGGCGAGGTGTGCAGGCTGATCATCGCGACCCGCCGCGGCGGACGGTCGGCGGACGGCGGCAGACTCACCTCGTCAGCGTACGCCCGTAAGTAGAGCTACCTCCCCCACGGGAGGCGCTCTGAGCCCACTGCGGTGCAGACCCTGCGCAGAAAGCATTGAGGACATGCACAAAGTCCTCGCCGAAGTAAGAACCTGGCATCGCCCGCTGATGGTGATGGTGTCCGCCATGGCCGCCCTGGTCCTCGTCGCCGCCGTCGGTCTGCTGGTCGACAACCGCGAGATCCTGAACGAGTCCGTCTGGCTCAAGCCGTTCAAGTTCGCCCTGTCCTTCGTCCTGTACGGCGCCACCCTGGCCTGGCTGTTGTCGCGGCTGCGCAAGGCCAAGCGCTTCGGCTGGTGGACGGGTACCGTCTTCGCGCTCACCGGCGTCGTCGACGTCGGCTTTATCGCCGTCCAGGCGGCCCGGGGCACGTTCAGCCACTTCAACGACAACACCGACACCTTCAACCAGGTCGGTCAGCGGATCTTCTCGTCCGGGGTGATCGGCCTGTTCGGCGCCAGCCTGGTGATCGCGATCATGCTGCAGTTCCAGCGGGTCGGCGACGCCCCGCTGAACCGTGCGATCCGGACCGGCGTCGCACTCGCCGTGTCCGGGATGTTCCTGGCCTTCTACCTCGTCGGCGCCAACGGCGCCGAGACCAGGACCACCGATGCGTACGGCCAGCCGGTCGACCTCGCGGGCAGTCACACCATCGGCGTCGAGACCGGCGGACCCGGACTGCCGCTCGTGCACTGGAGCACCGAGGGTGGCGACCTCCGCGTCCCGCACTTCATCGGTCTGCACGCCATCCAGGTCCTGCTGGCGGTCGTCCTGCTGCTGAGCGTCCTCGCAACCAGGGTAGTTTGGCTGCGGCCGGAGAGGGTTCGCGCCCGGCTCGTGGGCGTGGTGGCGATCGCCTACACCGGTCTGATGGTTGCCACCAGCGCGCAAGCGTTCCGCGGGCAGTCGGTGATCCACCCTGATGGGCAGACGCTCGGACTACTCGGTGGATTCGTCGCACTGAGCCTGCTGGCGCTCGCCTTCACGATCACCTCCGCTCGCCGCCAGGTCGCCGTACCGAAGCACGCGGCGGCACCGGAGCGCACCCTGGTGCCGTGAGACGGGCTGTAGCGGCGGGCCGCGAGAGTGGAAGACTGGGGGCCATGACTGTGAACGACCGTCCTCTTGCCGTGGTGACCGGAGCGAGTAGCGGGATCGGGGCCGCTACGGCCCGCCGCCTGGCCAAGGATGGGTTCGAGGTGGTCGCGGCCGCGCGGCGGCTGGATCGCATCGAGGCGCTGGCCAAGGAGATCGACGGCCGCGCGGTCCAGTGCGACGTGACGTCGGCCGACGATGTGGCCGCGCTTGCCGCGACTGTCGGTGACCGGTTGGATCTCCTGGTGAACAACGCCGGTGGCGCGTTCGGCGCGGAGCCGGTGGCTCAGGCGGATCTGGACGCGTGGCGGCGGATGTTCGAGGTGAACGTGATCGGGGTCGCCGCCGTCACCAAGTCGTTGCTCCCGGCCCTCATCGCCGGGCAGGGCACGATCATCGTGATGGGCTCGACGGCCGGCCAGGTCGCCTACGAGAGCGGCGGCGGGTACGTCGCTGCCAAGCACGCCGTCAAGGCGGTCGTCGACACCCTGCGGCTCGAGCTTTTCGACCAGCCGGTCCGGATCAGCGAGATCGCGCCCGGCATGGTCAAGAGCGAGGGCTTCGCGCTGACCCGCTTCGAGGGTGACCAGGCCAAGGCCGACGCCGTGTACGCCGGGGTCGCCGAGCCGCTCACGTCCGACGACATCGCCGACATCGTGAGCTGGGTCGCCAGCCGCCCGCCGCACGTCAATCTGGACCGCATCACCGTCCGTCCGCGCGCTCAGGCCGCGCAGCACAAGGTCCACCGCGTTCAGTAGGCGTACTCCACCGGAAGGCCCGGCGAATACGCCGGGCGCGGGACGCGACGGCCGCCGCGAACTCCTAGCGTGAGCTCATGGCACAACGGGCGATCGTGGTCGGTGGCGGAATCGCGGGGCTGACGGCCGCGGCCGCGTTGGGGCAGGCGGGCTGGCAGGTTCGCGTACTTGAGCGATCCGCGGAACTCGGTGAGGTCGGGGCCGGGCTCGCGGTGACGGTCAACGGGATGCGTGCGCTGGCGGCGATCGGGGCCGCCGATGCGGTCCGAGCAGCAGGGCACGCCGTACGGCCTGCGGGTGCTCGGCGGGCCGATGGGACTTGGTTGCTCAAGGCATCGGATTCCCCGGATGAGCTCGGGCAGATGCTCGGCATCCACCGCCAGCGCCTCCACCAGGCCCTCGCCTCGACCGCTCATGACGCCGAGATCATCACGAACGCCCGTGTCACCTCCGTCGATTCCTCCAATGTCAGCTGGGAATCGCCCACTGGCTCGCAGACGGCCACCGCTGATCTCGTGGTCGGTGCGGACGGCATCCGAAGCGTCGTACGGGACACGCTCTTCCCCGATCACGCCCTCACCTACAGCGGCTACTCCAGTTGGCGCGCGGTCATCGACGACAGCACGTCCGACGCCGACCGGTTCGCGATGGTGTGGGGCAGGCGGGCCGAGTTCGGGGCGCTCCGGATCAGCCCGACCCAGATTTATTGGTACGGGTACGTCGCATTGCCGCCCGGCCAGCGCTTCCCGGATGAGCTCAGTGCCGCACGCGAGTACTTCGCTACCTGGGCACCGGACATCCGTGCACTGGTTGACCAGACCAGTCCGGATCAACTGCTCCGCCATGACGTCTGGGAGCTCGGCAAACCGCTCCCCCGGTACACACAAGGCCGGACCGTGCTGATCGGCGATGCGGCGCACCCGATGCTGCCGACACTGGGCCAGGGTGCGAACTCGGCGCTCGAAGACGATGCGAGCCTCGGTGCGCTGGGACTCCGCGAGTACGAGGCCGCGCGCTACCGCCGTACTCAGCAACTGGTGTCCCGATCGGTCCAGATGGCTCGGGTCGGCGCCCACCTGGGCTCTGGACGGTGGCTGCGCAACGCATTGATGCGGATCGTGCCGGCCGGTGTCGCGCAACGGTCCGGCACCCGCATCCTCGATTGGCACCCACCCACTCCATAGGGCGGCCGTTTCGTTTATACGAAGGGTGACCGGTAGGATAGAGCTGCTGTGCCTTGCGTCGAGTGGCCTCTGTTGTGAATCAACACGGCGTGACTCACTACACGCCGTAGCCACCGCCTGACACCCAGTCTACTGCTTGGAGCGCTTCCCCATGCCTGTCCGTAACGACCTGCGCAACGTCGCGATCGTGGCCCACGTCGACCACGGGAAGACCACCCTGGTCGACGCGATGCTGTGGCAGTCCGGCGCCTTCGGCGCCCACCAGCACGTGGACGAGCGGGCGATGGACTCCGGTGACCTGGAGCGTGAGAAGGGCATCACGATCCTCGCCAAGAACACCGCCGTCCGGCACAAGATGGCCAGCGGCGAGACCGTGACCGTCAACATCATCGACACCCCCGGCCACGCCGACTTCGGTGGCGAGGTCGAGCGCGGCCTGTCGATGGTGGACGCGATCGTGCTGCTCGTGGACGCCTCCGAGGGCCCGCTGCCGCAGACCCGGTTCGTGCTCCGCAAGGCGCTCGCCCGCCGGATGCCGGTGATCCTCGTCGTCAACAAGGTCGACCGTCCGGACTCCCGGATCGCCGAGGTCGTCGACGAGACCTACGAACTCTTCCTGGACCTGCTCGACCACGACGCCGACCAGAGCGCCCTCGACTTCCCGGTCGTCTACGCCTCGGCCCGCGCCGGTCGCGCCTCGCTGAACCAGCCGGCCGACGGCGGCCTGCCGGACTCCGAGGACCTCGAGCCGCTGTTCGAGACGATCCTGGCGAACGTGCCGGCCCCGGAGTACACCGAGGACGCGCCGCTGCAGGCCCACGTCACCAACCTGGACGCCTCGCCGTTCCTCGGCCGGCTCGCGCTGGTCCGGGTCCACGAAGGCACCCTGAAGAAGGGTTCCCAGGTCGCGTGGTGCAAGCACGACGGCACCATCCAGAAGGTCAAGATCACCGAGCTGCTGGTCACCGAGGCGCTCGAGCGCGTGCCCGGCGACTCGGCCGGACCGGGTGACATCGTCGCGATCGCCGGTATCCCCGACATCATGATCGGCGACACCCTCGCCGACCCGGAGAACCCGGTCGCCCTGCCGTTCATCACCGTGGACGAGCCGGCCATCTCGATGACCATCGGTACCAACAGCTCGCCGCTGGCCGGCCGGGTCAAGGGCACCAAGGTCACCGCGCGACTGGTGAAGGACCGGCTCGACCGCGAGCTCATCGGTAACGTGTCGATCAAGGTGCTGCCGACCGAGCGTCCCGACACCTGGGAGGTGCAGGGCCGTGGCGAGCTGGCGCTGGCCATCCTGGTCGAGCAGATGCGTCGCGAGGGCTACGAGCTGACCGTCGGCAAGCCGCAGGTGGTCACCAAGGAGATCGACGGCAAGCGTCACGAGCCGGTCGAGCGCCTGACCATCGACTGCCCCGAGGAGTACCTCGGTACGGTCACCCAGCTGCTCGCGGTCCGCAAGGGCCGGATGGAGCAGATGACCAACCACGGCACCGGTTGGGTCCGGATGGAGTTCCTGGTCCCGGCCCGTGGCCTGATCGGCTTCCGCACCGAGTTCCTCACCGACACCCGCGGTACCGGTATCGCGCACCACGTCTTCGAGGGCTACGAGCTGTGGTTCGGCGAGCTGCGCACCCGCCCGTCCGGCTCGCTGGTCTCGGACCGTACCGGCGTCACGACGTCGTACGCGATGGTGAACCTGCAGGAGCGCGGCACCATGTTCTGCGAGCCGGGCACCGACGTCTACGAGGGCATGGTGATCGGCGAGAACTCGCGCGCCGACGACATGGACGTCAACATCACGCGTGAGAAGAAGATGACCAACGTCCGGTCGAACGCGGACGAGTTCGAGAAGCTGGTTCCGGCCCGCAAGCTGTCGCTCGAGCAGTCGCTGGAGTTCTGCCGCGAGGACGAGTGCGTCGAGGTCACCCCGGACGCGATCCGGATCCGCAAGCTCGCCCTCACGCAGATCGAGCGCGCGAAGCTCGGGCGCAAGAACAAGGGCTGACACTTCCCTTTTCAGAGCACGGTTCGGCAACGCAGTCCTCGGCGACGTGCGTCGAAATACACGGTTGTGATACACCGTTTTCGGCCGGTCGCCGGGGAGTTCGTCCCGAACCGTTACCAACCTATCGGCGCCCCGCGGCGTCTGACTCTGTGAACAGCAAAACTTCAGTTGGGGGAAGGACGAATCACCATGGGGATTCTGCGTAAGCTCGGCGCCACCATGACCGCCGTCGCATTCGTCGGGGTCGGTGCGCTGACCGTCGGCACAACGGCCCAGGCCGTCACCGTGGCACCGCAGGTCGCGCCCAAGACCGCCGTGGCCGTGCCGCAGAAGGCGGCCGCCAAGACCAAGTACATCGGTCGCTACCACCTGGACCCGCGGTGCATGACGGGCCGCGCCATGTGCATCAACAAGAAGACGCGCAAGCTGGTCTACCTGGTGAACGGCAAGACGGTGTACGTCCTGGATGCCCGCTTCGGCACCAGCCGGACGCCCACCCGCAACGGCGCCTTCAAGGTCCAGCGCAAGTCGAAGAACCACGTGTCGACGCTCTACAAGTCGAAGATGCCCTACGCGATGTTCTTCAGCGGCGGCCAGGCCGTCCACTACTCGTCGGACTTCAAGGCCCGCGGCTACAACGGCGGCTCGCACGGCTGCGTCAACATCCGCGACAAGGCCAAGCTCGCCAAGATCTTCGCCCAGATCAAGGTCGGCGACAAGGTCGTCGTCTACAGCGGCTGACCCACAGCACCACCACCACAGCGGCCGAGGCTCAAACCTCGGCCGCTGTTGCGTTTCCGAACGCCTTGTACAGCCGAGGTTCCACCAGACAGAACGTCGCCGTCACGACCCCACTCGCCGTACGGCGAAGTGTCCCGACCGCGATCTCGGCCGCCGACCGGGCCGGCCAGCCGAAGATCCCCGCCGACACCGCGGGCAGCGCCAGCGTCTTCACGCCGAGCTCATCGGCGATCCGCAACGCATTGCGGTAGCACGACTCCAGCAGCGCGGGATCCCGTTGCCCGGCGTTGTAATTCGGCCCGACCACATGGATCACGTACGACGCGGGCAGCGCCCCGGCCGTCGTCCACACGGCGTCACCCGGCGACGCGCCCCGGGGATACCGCTCGATCAGCTCGGTGAGGATCTCAGGACCGCCGGCCCGGTGGATCGCTCCGTCGACGCCGCCTCCGCCGCGTAAGGCGTGGTGGGCGGCGTTCACGACCGCGTCGGCGGGCACGGTGGTGATGTCCGCCGTACTCAGGACGATGTCCATTGCGGGGTCTCCGGTCACAAGTTGCTTACGGTGGGTGTGGGGGGTGTTGTAGGTAATTTACGCTGGGGGGTCAACAAAATTGGGTGGCGGGACGTCCTACGGGTACTGGGACCAGGTCGACTGAGGGGTGTCCGATGCGCGCGGTGGTCATTCGCAATGTGGTGGCTGGGGTGGTCGCTGGGGCGACGGTCGCGGTGCTGGCCGGGGCCGGGGTGGTGGCCAGGGCGGCGACGGTGGAGGTCAAGACCGTGCCGTTCGAGGTGAGCGGGCAGCTGCCGATCTATCCGAAGGCCTTGTACAAGTACGGCGCTGTGAATGTGAGCGTGCGGAAGCTCGAGGCCCGGCTGATCCAGCTGAAGATGCTCGACAAGCAGTATCTGGACAACGAGTACGGGACGATGACCAGCGGCGCGGTGAAGAAGTTCCAGCAGTCCAAGGGGATTCCGCCGCTCGGGTACGTCGACCAGAACACCTGGGACAAGCTGCTGGCCGCCACCAAGGAGCCGACGCAGAAGGAGCTGTACCCGCCGGTCCCCGTGATCGACGGGCGGAAGCTCGACGCGCGGTGCGCGACCGGGACGGCGTTGTGCATCGACAAGACGACGCGCAAACTCCGGTACGTCGTCGACGGCGTGGTGAAGATGCAGTTCGATGTGCGGTTCGGGGCGGTGAAGACGGCGACCCGCGAGGGCGGCTTCACGGTCGGCTGGAAGAGCCGGAACCACGTCTCCAAGCTGTACGACTCACCGATGCCGTACGCGATGTTCTTCAGCGGCGGCCAGGCCGTCCACTACTCCTCGGACTTCGCGGCCCGCGGCTACAACGGGGCGTCGCACGGCTGCGTGAACGTCCGGGACCTGACCAAGATCAAGGCGCTGTTCGACATGGTCAAGGTCGGCGACAAGGTGATCGTCTACCGCTCGTAGGCGGGCCTCAGAGCGGACGGGGGCCGCGACGGCGGCGGATGCCCCAGCCGCCCCGGCCACGGCCGGTGGCGGCGCGCAGGGCGGGCCGGGCGTCGACCAGGTAGACGCCGGCGGCGGCGATCCCGATCAGCCCGAAGAAACTCAACCACCCCTGGAACAGCTGGCTGAGCGAGAACACGCCCAGGATCAGCACCCAGCCGGGCTTGGTCAGCTTGTCCGCGGCGAGGAACACCGCCCGCGGCCGGAGGGCCGCATCGACGAGCGCGACCAGCTTCAACGCGAGCAGCACCCACCAGATGATCTCGAACGGGCCCGCGAACCCCGGGAAGAGGTTCGGGAACGTGGCGAGTGGGAGCATGCCCCGAGCCTAGCCGAAAGACCGGGCGGCCCACCCCTGTCAGCAACAGGTGCGGGCCGCCCAGGCGGAAACATTTACCCAATGATGGGTAGCTATTACTCTCAGTCGCCGATCTTCGCCGCGGCGTCGGTGGTGGCCTTGGCGGCCGTCTTCGCGGTCTTCTTGGCCGCGGTCGTGGTCGCCTTGACGTTGCGCTCGGCGGTCTGGGCCGTCTTGCGCACCGTGGTCCGGGTGGCCTTGGCCTTGCTCACCGTGGTCTTCGCGGCGGCCTCCAGGTCCTCGGTGGCCTTCTGCGAACGGATCCGCTCGACGAGCTCCTTGCCGCGGCCGGCCAGGTCCTCGTAGGTCTCCTCGGCCTGGCCGAGAACGGTGGTCAGACCGGCCTGCGCGACGGCCGGTAGCTCACGCAGCTTGGCCGGGGCGGTGCGGGCGTCGGCGACCAGGGCCTCGAAGCGCTTGGTCAGCTCGGCCTGACGCTTGGTCAGCTCGGCGGTGAGCTCGTTCTGACGCTTGCTGAACTCGGCCTGCACGGTCTTCTGGTCCAGCTTCGCGAACCGGGTGCTGACGTCTTCGCTGACCGCGCGGAACTTCTCCACGGCCAGGTCGCCGGCGCCGGCGATCGCGTACAGCGGGGTGACGGGGGTACGGGTAGCCATCAGGCTTCTCCTTGAAATATTCGGCGAGGAAGTACTACGAGGTGGTGCGGGGTCGTGCAGGGGTCTTCTTGGCCGCGGCCTTCTTGGCAGGAGGCTCTGCGGCGGTCTCATCGGCGGGCGTGTTCTCACGGACGAAGGAGCCGTACACATCCAGCAGGACCCGCTTCTGCCGCTCGTTGAGCGCGGGGTCGAGCAGGATCGCGTCGACCACACCGGAGGCGCGTCGGCCGTCCGAGCTGTCTGAGCTGTCGTCCGGATCGAGGATGCCGGCCCGTACATAGAGGGTCTCCGCGGAGATCCGCAACGCCTTCGCGAGCTGCTGCAGCACATCGGCCGACGGTTTCCGCAGGCCACGCTCGATCTGACTCAGGTACGGGTTCGACACACCGGCCAGGTCGGACAGCTGCCGCAACGACAGCTGCGCGTGCCGCCGCTGCTCGGCAAGGTACTCACCAACGGAGCCCACCGAACCGGCGACACGATCACTCAATCTGGCCATGCCCCCAGTCTGCTAGCAGGGTGCTTGCAATTGCAAGCAGACTGGCCGTGACCTCACTCACGCCCTGCGTAATCCCCCGTTAACCGAAGCTCGGCGCGTGCGGCTGAACCGCCCCGACCGGTACGCCGCCACCCAGCAACGGGAACTTCGCCTGCTGCTCGAGCACCTCGTGCTCGATGCCCAGCTTGCCCAGTACGGCGGCCATCACCACTGCCCGGGCCCGCGGCGTACCGTCCTCGATCTTGATCGCGATCCCCCGACCGTCCTCGAGCCCGACCGCGTACACCGCCTCCGCACCGACCTTGCAGAACAGGCCCGGGATCGCCCGCATCAGCGCGGTCTCGTCACGCGTACTCCCGCTGGCGTACTCGGGGTAGGCCCGGTAGGCGTCCTTGACCTTGGCCTCGAGCGTGCCGGGCGCCGCGGCCGCGAACAGACCGAACGACCGAGCCAGACCGGCCAGGCTGATCGCGAGGATCGGCGCACCACAGCCGTCCACAGCGACGTACGAAACCTTCTCGCCCGCAGTGTCTTCGACAGCGGTCCGGATGACCTGCTGCAGGGGGTGGTCCGGCGAGCGGTAGGTGTCGATCGGCCAGCCGTTGATCACACACGTGAGCAGCATCGCGGCGTGCTTGCCGGAGCAGTTCATCGCGATCGATTCCTGACCGTGCCCCGCGCGCACCCAGGCGTCCCGCACAGCGTCCTCCAGCGGGTACGCCGGAGGCGTCTGCAGTGCCGACTCGTCCAGCTTCGCGAGGGCGAGGATCTCCCGGACACCGTCGACATGGAACGGCTCACCCGAATGCGACGCGGCGGCCAGGGACAGCAGCTTCCCGTCGAGGGGAAGGCCGTGGCGGAGCATGCCCAACGCCTGCATGGGTTTGTTGGAGGAGCGGGGGAACATCGGCTCGTCGACGATGCCGGCCGACCAGGAGACGCTGCCGTCGGGGTTGGTCACCACGACGGAGCCACGGTGGTGGCCTTCGACGAAGCCGCTACGGACGACATCGGCCAGGATCACAGGTTCGCTCACGGCACGAACTGTACGGCCTGGATGTCAGGAGCAAAAAGCGATCTTGCGGATGATCCGGCTCACAGCCGGGAGCGGACGTGCAGGCCGACCTCAGGGTCGACCAGGAGCTCCTGGGTCGCGGTCACCGTCGGCTGGTCCTCGGCGACGACCTCGAGGATGACCTCGGGGTCCACGTTGCGCTTGACCAGGGCCAGCGCGATCGGACCGAGCTCGTGGTGCCGGGCCGCCGAGCCGATGAAGCCGACCTGCTTCTCGCCGGCGCGAACGGCGTACCCGTGCGACGGCAGGTGGTCGACCGAACCGTCCAGCAGCAGCCGGACCAGCCGGCGCGGCGGGCGGCCGAGGTTGTGGACGCGGGCGACCGTCTCCTGGCCGCGGTAGCAGCCCTTCTCGAGGTGTACGCCGATGCCCAGCCAGCCCAGCTCGTTCGGGATCGCGCGCTCGTCGGTGTCCAGGCCGAAGCGCGGGTGACCGGCCTCGATCCGGAGTGCCTCGTACGCCCAGATCCCGGCCGCCGGTCCCTCGAGGCCGGCGAGCTCGGCGCGCGGGAGGAAGACCTCGTGGCCGCCCAGCGAGTCCGCGCCGGAGCGGGTGACGTGTGGGCCGTCGGCCGGCCCCGGGCGCCAGACGATCGCGTAGTCGTCGGTCACGTCGGTGATCTCGACGCGGGACATGAAGACCATCTTCTGTAGCCACTCGATCATCGCTGCCGCCGCACCAGGCTCGGTGTGCACCCAGAACGTCACACCGTCGTCGACGCCGTACAGGGCGTGCTCGACGTGACCGGTCGGGGACAGCAGCAGCGCGGTGGTCGACGTACCGGGCTTGAGGCCTTCGAAGTACTGCGTGGTGAGGGCGTGCAGCCAGGTCAGGCGGTCCGGGCCCTTGATCGTGACCACGTCGCGGTGCGACAGGTCGACGAACGCCTCGCCCGCGACGATCGCGCGTTGCTCGCGCAGATCCGAGCCGTAGTGGGCCGCGACTCCGGCGTCGAGTCCGTCGGCCTCGACGGCCGCGGGCCGGTCGAGCAGGGGGCTGCGGGTCCGTGACATGTCACCAGAGTACGTCGCCCGGCGTACGGCGATCGCCTCCCACCGTGGGATGTGGACAGGGCGGGCCGGGGGCCAGGCTGTGGGTAAACCATTCGGAGGGAGACAGACGATGAGCGACAGGCGATTCCGGTTCGGGGTAGCGGGGAGTCCGACGACCGGTGCGGAGTGGATGGCGACGGTACGGCGGGCCGCGGAGCTGGGGTATTCGACCGTGCTGATGCCGGACGGGCTGCAGCTCCCGTCGCCGTTCCCGTCCCTGGCGATGGCGGCCGCGGTCGCCGACATCCGCGTCGGTACGTTCGTCGCGGCGGCCCCGCTGCGCACGCCCCGGCAGACCGCCTGGGAAGCGCACACGCTGACCACGCTCACCGATGGCCGCTTCGAGTTCGGCATCGGCACCGGGCGGCCGGTCGCCGAGCAGCAGACGGTCGAGGTCGGGCTCCCCTGGGGGACCGCTCGGGAGCGTCGGGAACAGGTCATCGAGACGCTCGATCTGTTGCGCAAGCTCGACGGAGACCGCCGTACGCCGATCATGCTCGCTGCCGGCGGCCCCAAAGCCCTGGCGCTGGCCGCGGAACGCGCCGACGTCGTCTCCCTCGCCAAGGACGCCACCACGCCCCGCTCCGAGGTGGCCGCCCTGGCCGCCGAACTCCGCACCCTGGCCGGCCCCCGAGCCGACGACATCGAACTGGCGATGAACCTCCTGGCCGCCGGCACCCGTCCGCTCCCGCCCTGGACCAAGCGCGCCTCCGGGGTAGACCCCGACGAGCTGGAGTCCATGGACTCCCTCATGCTCCTCCGCGGCACGCCCCAGCAAATGGCCGACGAACTCCAGCGCCGCCGCGAAACCATCGGCGCCACCTACATAACCGTCAACGCCGGCTACCTGGAGGACCTGGCCCCGGTCGTCGAGCTCCTGCACGGGAAGTAGCGGACCGCCCCCACTGATCAACCCGTCACCCACCACCCCTCCCCCGCTCAGCCACCCGGGCAAACCACCCCGGACCCCACGTTGGTCAGTGGCGGAGATCCGCCCCCCATCCATACCGATGTACCGGGCGCCCCTTTGGTCGGTGCACCCGGAAGCCGGTGAGTTAAGGGGGTTCGGGCTGTTTCAACGCTAACGTCCGAAGTTCCGCAGTACGTGGTTGGCGGTTTGTTTCGGACGTTGTGCTGCGGGGGTTGGCCGGTACGGCGGGGGGCGCGCTCGGATGCGGCCGGTGGGGTCGGTTCGTGGTTGTTCGCCGTTGCGGCCGGCTGGGAAAGGCGGGGTGGTGGGGGTGCGCTGGGATGCGGCCGGTGGGGTCGGTTCGTGGTTGCTCGCCGCTGCGGCCGGTTGACGGGGGTGGTTGGGTCGCGAGGTCGCTGCCGGTGTTCGGTCGCGGTGGGCTGAGGGCTTCGTCTGGGCAGGAACCCCTCCTCCCTGAATGTGCTCGTCCCGTCCCGCCGCTCGGATTCGGCCGGGGGCGTCGGCGGTGGCTGGTCGCCGCTGCGGCCGGATTTACTGAGACGGGTGGCTGGGGTGGGCTACGGCTGAGGGGGATGGTGCGGTCGGCGATGACGTGCACCTTGTCTCGGGCTGGCGGGCTACGGTCGCGGCCGGTTGCGAGGAGGCCTGGTAGGTGACCCGCCGCGGTGGTTCTGCACTGGCCACCGGTGCTCGCCCTGGCGGTCGTGGGCTGTTCACCTCAGGCAACGGTCACTGTCATCGCGGCCCGTTCAGGTACCTCAGCCATAGCCCGTCAACCATCGGCAAGGTGGCTTCGGCCACCGGCCGCACCATCCCCCTCAGCCACAGACTCGCCGTACTGGGCGCTCCAGTGGCCGCCGGAGGCGGGCGAAACGCGTCTTTGTGGAACCAAATAGGCGCCCAGTGACCACGAGACTCCACAAAGACGAGCGGACCCGAGCTCCGGCGGCGAATCCGGGGTCAGCGAGGTGACCCGGCCGCCGCGAGGTGTTCCGGCCGCCGCGACATGGGCGATTCGCTGTGCGGATGCGGGTTTGCGGGGATCTGCTGTCTCTCAGCGGCAGTAGATCCCCGCAGACCGGGCAAACCTGCGGGGATCGCGGTTAACGTCCGAAAGATACGCAGACGACGTACTGCGATCGTTCGGACGTTAGGTGGGTGAAGCCGTTGATCGACTGGGCTTGGGGTGCCTCGGATCGAGGGTTGCCCGTTGGGCTGAGGGGTTGCCCACTGATGTTGCGAGTGGGCAACCCCCGAACTGGGTGGATATCCATTCAAAGGTGTGCGCGGGTAAATCGGCAGACGGGGGTGCGGGGATCTGGGAGCTTGGGGGATGAACCGGCAGGTCGGTGGGTGGGTGGACCAGGGGAACATTGAGCGGTTGCTGGAGTTCCTGGCGGGCTGCGTCGGGTACGACTTCGGGGCGCTGGACTGGGGCGCGGTGGAGACCGCCTTGCGGTACACGGATTCGGAACGGGCCGACGGCTGGTACGACTATCCGGTGCTGGGCGATCCCGCGCTCACGGTGCGGGTGGCCAACGAGCTCGACGCCGGGCTGGTGATGGTCCGGGTCGAGGGCGAACTGGACGACGTACTCGTCGGACGGATCGAGACCGCTTTCGAGTTCCTCTGAACGGGCACTGCCCGCCGGGCTGTGGCTCCGGCGGGCAGTGTGGGGGGTGGAGGAGTGGTCAGGGGGTTTTCGGCTCGGCCGGTTCGGGGACGTCGCCGGCGTGGGTGTCACCGGCGGCGAAGGCTGCTTCGTCGAAGGGGTCTTCGCCGGCGAAGACCTGGCGGGCCTGGGCCTTGTCGAAGTCGCCGACCCAGTGGCCGACCAGGAGGGTGGCGACGGCGTTGCCGGCGAAGTTGGTCAGGGCACGGGCCTCGGACATGAAGCGGTCGATGCCGACGATCAGGCCGACGCCGTCGACGAGCTCGGGGCGGTGCGACTGCAGGCCGCCGGCCAGGGTGGCCAGGCCGGCGCCGGTGACACCGGCGGCGCCCTTGGAGGCGACGATCATGAAGACCAGCAGGGAGACCTGCTGCCCGAGCGAGAACGGCGTGTCCATGGCCTCGGCGATGAACAGCGACGCCATAGTCAGGTAGATCGCGGTGCCGTCCAGGTTGAACGAGTAGCCGGTCGGGACGGTGATACCGACGACCGACTTGCCGACCCCGAGATGTTCCATCTTGCCGATCAGCCGGGGCAGGGCGGTCTCCGACGACGAGCTGGACACGATCAGCAGGAACTCGCGGCCGAGGTACTTCAGCAGCTGGAAGATCGAGATCCCGGTGACCGTCTTGAGAATGGTGCCCAGGACAACGATCACGAACAGCAGACAGGTGATGTAGAAGGCGATCATGATCTTGCCGAGGCTGATCAGCGCGTCCACACCGGTCGCTCCGACGACGGCCGCGATCGCGCCGAAGGCGCCGACCGGCGCCGCCCACATGACCATCGACAGGATCTTGAAGATCAGCCGCTGGATGTGCCCGATCCCGGTCAGGATCGGCGTGCCCTTCGAGCCCAGGGCCTGCAGCGCGAAGCCCACCAGCAGCGCCACCAGCACTGTCTGCAGGACCTGGCCCTCGGTCAGCGAGGAGAGCAGCGACTTCGGGATGATGCCGAGGACGAAGTCGGTCGTCGTCGCGTGTGCACCGGCGGCCTGCTTCTGGCCGGACTCGCGGAGCTTGTCGGTCAGGTTCAGGCCGGAGCCGGGCTGGACGATGTTGCCGACCAGCAGACCGATGAAGAGCGCGACCGTCGACATCACCAGGAAGTAGACGAGCGCGAGGCCACCGACTTTGCCGACCGATGCCGCCTGGCGGACCGAGCCGATGCCGATCACCAGCGTGCAGAAGATGATCGGGCTGATCAGCATCTTGATCAGGTTCACGAACCCGGTCCCGAGCGGCTTCAGCTCGACCGCGAAGTCCGGGAACAGGAATCCGACACCGATGCCGAGCAGTACGGCGACGATGACGGCGATGTAGAGGAAGTGGGTCCGGTCGTTGCGGACCGGTGTGGTGCGCGGTTCTGGGCTCGCCATGGTGGGGACTCCTGTATCGGCCGGGCGGGCAAGGAAGCGGGAGGGCTTGAGTAACTGTGACGTGACGCACAGGAGAAGTGCGCGTTTCGTTCATATCGTTCTCGGTGCAGACTGTCCGGTGTGAAACACCGGCCGTGGGAACTCCGTCGCCAGGTTCTCTGGCTGCAGACGGTCACGGTCTCGATTCTCATTGTGATGGTCTGGGCGTCTCTGATCAGCCGTTCCCGCGCCCAGTCGCACCGCGACGCGGCAGCGGCCGGCACCACACCGGAAGGCTGGACGGACCTGATCCGCTCCGATATCCGCCCGATGCTCGGCATCGCCAGCCTGATGCTCGGCGTCGCGATCGCCGGCAACGCGCTCGTCACCTGGCGGGTCCGGCGCGCCACCCGCGGCGTCGGCACCCAGGCCCTGACCCGGATGCTCGACTTCTACGAGGGCGTCCTGCACGCCGCCCGCGAGGGCCTGATCCTGCTCGACGCCGACGGCCGGGTCCAGCTCGCGAACGACGAGGCCCTGCAGCTCCTCGGTCTGCGCAACGTCCCACCCGGTACGCCGATCGAGGAGCTCCACCTCGGCACGCCCCTCGCGGAGCTCCTGCGGAACGGCAGGACGGCGTACGACGAACTTCACCTCGGCGCGAACGGCGTACTGGTCGTGAACCAGCAACCCTCGCGGGCCGGCCGGATCGTCACCCTGCGGGACCACACCGAGTTGCAGCGGCTGCTGGGTGAGCTGGACGCGGTCCGCAGTCTGGCCGAGTCGCTGCAGGCACAAAACCACGAGGCGTCGAACCGGCTGCACACGGTCGTCAGCCTGATCGAGATCGGCAAGCCCGAGCGCGCCAGGGAGTTCGCAGTGTCGGAGTTGCAGTTCGCCCAGGCGATGACGGATCGGGTGGTCGGCACGGTCGGCGATCCGGTGCTGGCCTCGCTGCTGCTCGCCAAGCTGGCACAGGCCCAGGAGCGCGGCGTCACGCTCACCCTCGAGCTCGGCCACGAGGCGCTGAACACCCGCCTCCCGGCTCAGGACGTGGTCACCGTGGTCGGCAACCTCCTCGACAACGCGATCGAGGCGGCTCGTGGCGGACCGGCTCCGCGCCGCGTCGAGCTTCGAGCCGGTACGACGCCGGACGCGATCGACCTGATCGTCACCAACACCGGCGCCGAGCTGGGAGCGACCGAGCTGGCGCACATGTTCGAGCGCGGCTGGACGACGAAGGCCGAGCCCGGCCATGGCCTCGGCCTGGTGCTCGTCCGCAGCACGGTCGAGCGCTGGCAGGGCACCCTGATGGTCGATCCGGATTCCGAGCTGGCCGACGTACCGGCACTGACCGTGCGGGTGCGGCTACCGCGGGCGGTGAGCGCCAGTGCCTGACCTGCGGGTCCTCGTGGTCGAGGACGACCCGGTCGCGGCCGAGGCACATCGCACGTACGTCGATCGCTTGCCAGGCTTCACCTGCATCGGCATCGCCGGTACGGCGGCGCGCGCACTGCAGGTGCTCACCCGGCCCGGCGTGGATCTCGTGCTGCTGGACATGAACCTGCCCGACGGTCACGGGCTGGACGTCGTCCGCCGGATGCGGGCCCAAGGCAACCAAACCGACGTGGTCGCGGTGACCGCTGCCCGCGAGGTCGCGGCGGTCCAGGCGGCGGCCCGGATCGGCGTCGTGCAGTACGTGCTGAAGCCCTTTGCCTACGAGACTTTGCGCGACCGGCTCACGGCGTACGCCCGGCAACGCCGCGCCGCCGAATCCGGTCAGGTGGTCGCCGACCAGGACGAGGTCGACCGCCTGCTTCACCCGGCCAGGGCCTCGTCCTCGGTCCCGAAAGGCTTAGCCGGCTCAGTCCTGGACCGAGTAGTCCAACTCCTCGGCAACCGCGAAGGCTGGACCGCCGAGGAGATCGCGACCTCACTAGGCACGTCCCGCATCACCGCCCGCCGCTACCTGGAGCACCTCGCCGACCAAGGCCAAGCCCTCCGCACCCAACGCTACGACGGCCGCTCCGGCCGCCCCAAAGTCGAATACTCCTGGGTAGCCGAAAGCTAACGTCCGAAGGATCGGCGAGCCCTGTCTCCGGATCTTCGGACGTTAGCGGGGACGTTAGGGAAGCTAGGCGCGGATTAGGGTGGCCCAGAGGTGGGGTTGGAGGGGGTTGCCCTCGGCGGCCATGTCGTAGGCCCACATCAGCTCGCCCTTGACCAGGCCGTAGAGGCGGTGGCCGGCGGTGACCTCTTTGGCGGTCTCGGTACGGGCGACTACGTCGGTGCGCATCTCGATCTTGGCGCCGTCGATCTCGCCGTACCAGATCTCGGCGAAGCCGGTCGGGTGCGCGAGGATCACCTCGAGCTTGTTGTCCGGCTTCGGCCGCCAGAACCCGGTCTCGAGCGCCAGCGGACGCTCCCGCTTGCCGTCCTCGCCGACCACGAAGGTCTGGCTGACGTAGTGCAGGAACGGCTTGCCGTTGTGGCTGAAGTCGATCTGCTGCCCGAACTCGAACTTCTCGATGGTCGGGTAGTCACCGTGCCCGCGGCCCTCCCAGCGACCGAGCAGCCAGGCCAGCGGCATCAGGTCGGGGTGCAGGTTCTGCGGGATCTCGAACGCCATCGGGGTCGCTCAGCTCGCCTGGCGGCCGCGGAACAGCCGGTAGACGACGTATGCCGAGAACCAGCCCATGAAGATGGTGACCAGGATCAGCAGCGTGGTGAAGATGACGTGGAGCACGATCCCGAGTCTAGAGGATGGTTCCGGGTGCTTCGGCTACCGTGGCGTGATGTCCCGCACGCTGGTGATCAAACTGACCGCAGGCGCCGACGAGGCCGAGCGCGCCAACCAGGCCTTCACGGTCGCCGCGACCGCGGTCGCGGCCGGTGCCGAGGTGTCGCTCTGGCTGACCGGTGAGGCCGTCTGGTTCGCCGTGCCGGGCCGCGCCGAGGCCTTCGAGCTTCCGCACGCGGCGCCGCTCGCCGACCTGCTCGCAGCGGTCCTGGAAGGCGGGCAGCTGACTGCCTGCACACAGTGCGTGAAGCGCCGGGACCTGACCGAGGCCGACCTGCTCCCCGGTACGCGGATCGCCGGCGCGCCCGCGTTCACCGAAGAGATCCTGGCCGACAACGCGCAGGCCATCGTCTACTAGCCTCCTCGAAGCTCGCGCTCAAGACGGCCGTACTGGTCCGGCGGCGGGCGGTCGTTCAACGCGCGGTCGACGTCCGGATTGTGGTGCCGGATGTTGCGGATCTCTTCCATCAGCTCCCGCGGCATCCGCGCCTGCTGCGGCTCCCCGCGGAAGCTGTCCAGGTCGCGCGCCAACTGCCTAACCTGCTTGAGCATCTCCTCGGCGTCGTCGGCCATCAGGCAACCTCGCTCGCATAGACGGAGTACCCGAACCCGGCCTGCGGGGTGTCCGCATCCGGTTGGGTGGCATACAAGTGGATCTCGGCGCCCGGACGCAGCCAGACGGCCAGATGCCGGCGGCGGTTCCGCCACTCCGCTGGAACCCGCGGATCCGATCCAGGCCCGACGTACACCGGAACGCCCCAATGCCGACGGCCGCGCTCGAGCTCGGCCGGCCAGTGCTCGTCCAGTCCCGTTTCGGCCGGGCTCAGCTCGTCCGGACCGATCCCGTACGCCGACCACCCACTGCGCGGGCTCTCCGGCAGTACGGCGTCCGGCAGCAGCAGCATGACCGTCTCGCGCGGGGTGATCATGCCCCAGGAGAACCGCTCGGGGTCGATGTTCCCCGGGAGCCAGGGCATCCAGCCGGTGGCCGCGGTGGCCCGGACGACGCGCTCCCCGATCGCCTCGAAGCCAGGCCCGGGCGGCCCCCAGACCGCTGTCCAATCGGACACCTCGGCCAGATCCGCCATCGCGCGTTCGTCGTCGTCGGACGACCGCTGCTGAGTCTGCACCTCGCCCCCACCCCCTTACCCCGTCCAAGCCTATTCCTCAGGTGCCCGGCCCACCTTCCGATAGACGTGTCACGACGTCCGACGGATCCCCGTTCGCAAGCAGTAATCGATGATCGCCGTTCAGTCCCCGCAATCTGCGTTGTAGTGGTGTCATGAAGCTTCCGGCCCCTCCGACGGAGAACTCCTTCCGGTCGCCGCTGCACCATCCGCGGGTGGCCACGGTGATCGGGCGCTGGCTGGCCGTCGCCGTACTGGTCTGCTTCCTGACCGGCCTGTTCAGCCACTTCACCCAGGAAACGCCTGCCTGGCTGCACATCCCGACCCGACCGGCCTCGCTCTACCGGGTCACCCAGGGACTGCACGTGCTGAGCGGAACGGTCGCCGTACCGTTGCTGCTGGCAAAGCTCTGGACCGTCTACCCCAAGCTCTTCGCCAAGCCGCCGTGGCCGCCGAGCCGCGAAGCGCTGGTGAACATCCTCGAGCGCGGGTCGATCCTGGTCCTCGTCGCGGCGATGGCCCTGGAACTGTTCATGGGTTACCTCAACACCCTGCAGTGGTATCCGTGGCCGTTCCCCTTCAAGCAGACCCACTACGCGCTGGGCTGGATCATCATCGGCGCGCTGCTCGTCCACATCGCCGTCAAGCTGCCGTTGATCCGAACTCATTGGCGCCGCACGATGGCCGATCGCGAGCAGGCACTGGAGCCCGCGACCGGTTCGTTGCCACCAGCAATCACCGGATTGACCCGGCGCGGCCTGTTCCGGACCGCCGCCGGCGCTGCGTCGCTAGTCGGGATCAGCACGATCGGCCAGTCGGTCCCCGCATTCGGGCCGATCGCGATCCTGGCACCCCGCAAGCCGAACATCGGACCCCAGGGCCTTCCGGTCAACCGCACCGCACACGATGCCGGTGTCGTCGGTGTCGCCGCGGACTGGCGCTTCACAATCAGGGGCCCACAGCAACTTTCCTACACCCTCGCGGAGCTCCAGCAGCTCCCACAGAGCCGCTCCGACCTACCGATCGCCTGCGTCGAAGGCTGGAGCCAAGGCGCCCGCTGGGAGGGCATCCGGATCCGCGATCTCCTGCACCTCTGCGGCGCGCCGGCAACCTCGCGCGTCCGCGTGGTCTCAATGGAGAAGGGCGGCTTCTACGCCACCACCGAACTCCCACCCGAGTACGCCGCCGATCCGCTCACCCTGCTCGCACTTCGCCTGAACGGCGGTGAGCTCGCCCTCGACCACGGCTTCCCCGCGCGCATCATCGCCCCGAACCGACCCGGCGTACTGCAGACCAAATGGGTGCACCGACTGGAGGTGATGGTGTGAAGACCCGTGGCGCGATCGCCGCCTTCGGCATCGGCTTCGGCCTCTGGGGCTTGTGGTTGTTGCTTCAGGCCCTCGAACCCCCGCAGCTGATCCGGTTGCCGATCTGGCTCGGCGGCGCCGTCCTGGCCGATGACTTCTTCCTCGTCCCGACCACCGTCACCATCGGCTGGCTCGTCACCCGCTGGTCGATCGGCCCCGACAACCACCGCACGGTCAGCGCCGTCCGCACGACTTTGCTGTACGTCGGAATCACGACCCTGATCGCGATTCCGCTGCTGCTGCGGCAGGGCAAGGGGGCCAACCCGACCATCCTCCCCCGCAACTATCTCCGCGACTGGTTATTGCTCGAAGCAACAATCATCGTCGTCGGTTTGCTGGTTTTCGCTCTTCAGCGGTCTCGCCCGTCCTTCAACAAACTCCGTACGTTCAACAGGTCGCGCGCCTCGTCCGGTGACATCGGCGGCCGCTGAGCCATCGTCGCGAGAGCAGCGGCGCGTTCGACCAGCTCGGCGTTGTGGTTGACCGGCTGCCCCTTCGCCAGGGTCAGCGTGTCCTCCATCCCCACGCGGAGGTGGCCGCCCTTCGACAACGCGGCCAGGGCGACGGTGATCGCCGTACGGCCGATGCCGGTTGCCGACCACGACGTCACCGCGCTCGGCAGCGCGTTGACCGCGGCCACCAGGGCATCCGTCGTACCGGGCATGCCGCCGGGGACGCCCATCACCAGGTCGCAGTGCACGCGGCCGCCGTACGGGAGGCCGAACTTGTCCAGCAGCCGGTGCAGCGCCGCGACCTGGCCGAGGTCGAACAGCTCGAACTCCGGGACGATCTCGCGCTCCTGGCTGAGCTGGTAGAGCTCGGTCACGAACGGCCACGGGTTCATGAAGACGTCGTCGCCGAAGTTCACCGTGCCCATCGTCAGCGAACAGGAGTCCGGCTCGGCGTCCAGAACGCGCAGCCGGTGGTCGTAAGGATCGGTGACCGCGCCGCCGCTGGAGAGCTGGACGATCAGCGCCGTGTTCGCCCGGATCGCGGCGACCGCCTCGGTCAGCCGGCCGACGTCGAGCGTCGGGCGGTGCTCGCCGTCGCGGATGTGCAGGTGGATCATCGCGGCCCCGGCGGCCTCGCACCGCTTCGCCGTCTCGACCAGCTCGTCGAGCGTCGTGGGCAGCGCGGGACAGTCCGCCTTCGCCGTCTCGGCGCCGGTGGGGGCAACGGTGATCAGAGTCGAGGCCATGAGGCAAATACTGCCAGATCCTCACTCAAGGCGAGAAGATCACCGGTTCAACCAGGGACTCGCAGGATATCTTCCGGCACGGCAGGATTACCCCTATGAGAGCAGTGGTGCAGCGAGTCAGTCAGGCCTCCGTCACGGTCGAGGCCGCCGTGGTCGGCGCGATCGACGAACCGGGCCTACTGGTCCTGCTCGGCGTGACCCACGACGACACCCCCGAGAAGGCCAGGACCCTGGCCGCCAAGATCTGGACGCTGCGCATCCTGCACGGCGAGCGCTCCGCCTCCGACGAGCAGGCGCCGATCCTCGCGATCAGCCAGTTCACCCTGTACGCCGACACCCGCAAGGGCCGCCGTCCATCCTGGAACGCGGCCGCCCCCGGCCCTGTCTCCGAACCCCTGTACGACGCCTTCTGCGCCGCCCTGGAGGAGTTGGGTGCCAAGGTGGAGCGGGGCAGGTTCGGCGCCCACATGGACGTGAGCCTGGTCAACGACGGCCCGGTCACGCTGATCCTGGACGCCTGACCCTCCGATGAGCCAGGCCCGCCTCCTCGCCCGCCGCCTGCCCCAGGCACCCGGCGTCTACCGCTTCCGCGACGACGGCGGCCGGATCCTCTACATCGGCCGCGCGGTGAACCTGCGCCGCCGCGTGCTGTCGTACTGGACACACCTCGGCGACCGCCCCGGGCTCGCCAGGATGGTGAACCGGATCGCCCGCGTCGAGGGCGTCTGGTGCGACTCCGACCACGAAGCGGCCTGGCTCGAGCGCAACCTGCTCGAACACACCAAGCCCCGCTGGAACATCTCCGAGGGCGGGCAGGAGGTGGTCGGCTACATCCGCTTCGACGCCAACGGGCCGCGGTTCACCCACGAGCTCGGCACCACCACCAAGCACTTCGGGCCTTATCTGGGCGGCCTGCGGGTCCGGCAGGCGATCTCGGCGCTACAACGCGTCATTCCACTGCAGTACACGACCGCCGCGACCGGGTCGGTGCGTGAGTTCGCGAAGCTCTTCGGCGTCGGCCCCGACGATCGGGACAGCCTGACGAAGGCCGCGTACGCCGTACTGGATCGGGAGCCTGATGCGGTGGAAGCCGTGCGGGCCGAGCTGGTACGGCGACGTGACCAGGCGGCGGGTGCGTTGCGGTTCGAGTTCGCGGGGAAGCTGCAGGACGAGCTGGCCGCGTTCGAGTGGATCGTGGCCGAGCAGAAGGTGTCGCTGCTGACGGCCGACGACGCCGATGTCTTCGGCTGGGCCGACGGGATCATGGTCGGCTTCGGACTGCGGGGCGGCCGGGTGCGGACCTGGACCCAGCACGCGATGACCGAGCGCGCCGCCCACGACCGCGTGGCCGCGACTCCGGCCGGCTGGCAGTTGTTTGCCCAACGCAACGCTGAGCTTGCTGCGCGCCTACTGGGATAACAAGAACCGCCCCGGATCCTTACGGACCCGGGGCGGTTCTCAGAAGTTCTGAGACGGTGAGGTTCGACTCAGACGAGGTGGCTGAATCAGCCGATCACGCCGGACGCGGCGTGGCCGACGACAACCTTGGTGTTCAGGCTGTAGACGTCGATCACGAGTGCGTTCACCGAGATGTACCGCTGCTGCTTGACGACCTGGTTGAAGGTCAGCTTGGCGATGCCGGGGATGTCCAGCGTGGAGTTCACGCCGGTCTTCACCGGGTAGGTCTTGCCGTTGACCGTGATCGAAGCGATGCTCGACTTGTAGGCGACGTCGTACTTGCCGTCCTTGGTCTTCGAGGCGTAGGCCTCGGAGTTGATCGCACCGATCGACAGGTTGCCGACCTTGACGCCCGCGACGTGCGAGGTGAAGGTGACAGCGGCCTTGTTCTCGTTCTGGTAGCCGTTCTTCGTGGTGTAAGCAGCACCGACGTAGGCGACCTTCGGAATGACAACCTCGCCGACGGCCTGACGGATCGTCTTGCCCTCGGTGCCCTTGCAGGTGGCCTGGTACGACGTCGGGCCGGAAACGACCAGCTTGTCGACGTTCGCCTTGGTCACCCAGGTCTCACCGAAGACGACCGCGGCGGCCGGCTTGGAGATCTCGGCGCGGGTCTTCAGGACCGCGACCTCGATGCCCTCCGGGATGTACTTGTTCTTCACGTTCGCGAAGAGCACGACGCCCTGCGCGTACGAGTAGATGCCCGTGTCGCTCTTCACGCCACCGACGCGGTTCAGCACGATGTAGCCCAGGCCCGGAACGGCGACCTTGGTGTTCGGAGCCGGCTTCAGCAGCGACGGAACCGAGACGTTGCCGATCTTCACGCCCGCGTAGGTCGTGTTACCGGTGTAGGACAGCTTGCCGTTCTTGTAGACCGCCGTGGTGGTCGTCTTCACACCCGTCAGGTGCAGCAGGCTGCCGACCTTGACGTCGACGGCGGATGCGTTGCTGGTGACGCCGTTGCCGCTCTTGTCGTTGAACGCGTGGGTGTCGGTCCGCACGGTGTGCGCGATGGCCTGGTTGTTGACGTTCGCCGCGGCGACGTCGTTCGACTGCTTGGCCGAAGAGTTCGTGGTGCAGCTGATGGTGCTGACCGTCTGTGCACCGCCGTTGACGATGCCACCCTTCGCCTCAACGCCGATGCCGTATCCGCTGTAGCCGAAAACCGACGACGCGGACGCCGAACCCGAAGTCAGCGCGATCGTAGAAGCAACGCCGACGACCGCCGCTACACCGACGGCGGCGAGCTTCTTGTATCCGATGCGGGGTCCCATGACCCCTCCTCCCTGAGTGATGACATGACCCGTAGCGCGGGCCAGGACACAGAGCACAACTCGGGTGGTTGCGGTAGGTAACGAGGCTGATGCGCTCCGAGATCAAACCGTTACCTTGCAGTTCCGTTGCCGAGTACCCATAACCCCGGTCCAATGACCTGGGATCCGTTGTCCACAAGCAGTTCCGGGCATGCCGAAGGGCCCGGACGCGCAAGGTCCGGGCCCTTCGGGAACTGCCTCAGGGTGGGCTACCGTCCCGTGACGGCGGCACCATCAGTAACGAGCGAGAAGTCAGACGGTAACGGCCACTTCCGCGACCGCGCCGTACTGGGCCACGACCTGGCGGTCGACCGGGTCCGCCTTCGGGGCCAGCGTGCGCAGCGTCCACTCGCCCGGCTTCGCGAAGAAGCGGAAGTGCCCGGTGGCCGAGGTCGGGACCTCTGCCGTGAACTCACCAGTTGCGTCCAGCAACCGCACGTAGGCGCCGCCGACCGGCTCCTCGCCGCGCAGTACCTGGCCCTGGATCACGGCTTCCTTGTCCACGTCGACGCCCTTGAGATCGAGGCCGCCCTTCTTCGCACCGCACATGTCAGGCCTCCCCGGGCTCGTCGCCGAGGGCAACCGGTACGCCGACCAGCGAACCCCACTCGGTCCACGAGCCGTCGTAGTTCTTGACGTTCTCCTGGCCGAGCAGCTCGTGCAGCACGAACCAGGTGTGCGCCGAGCGCTCGCCGATCCGGCAGTACGCGATGGTGTCCTTGCCGAAGTCGACCCCGGCATCGGCGTACAGGGTCTTCAGCTCGTCGTCGGAGCGGAAGGTGCCGTCGTCGTTGGCCGCCTTGCTCCACGGGATGCTGGCCGCGGTCGGGATGTGCCCCGCGCGCTGCGCCTGCTCCTGCGGAAGGTGCGCCGGGGCGAGCAGCCGGCCGGCGTACTCGTCGGGGCTGCGCACGTCGACCAGGTTCTTCACGCCGATGGCCTCTTCGACCTCACCCCGGAAGGCGCGGATGTTCAGGTCCGGCGCGGCCGCGACGTACTCGGTGGCCTCGCGCTTGACGGCCTCGTCGGTCAGCTCGCGGCTGTCCAGCTCCCAGCGCTTGCGGCCACCGTCGAGCAGGCGGACGTCACCGTGGCCGTAGAGCTTGAAGTACCAGAAGGCGTAGGCGGCGAACCAGTTGTTGTTGCCGCCGTACAGCACGACGGTGTCGTCGTTCTTGACGCCGCGGCCGGACAGCAGCTCCTGGAACTGCTGCTGGTTGACGAAGTCCCGGCGTACCGGGTCCTGGAGGTCGTCCTTCCAGTCCAGCTTGATCGCACCGGCGATGTGGCCGGCGTCGTACGCCGAGACGTCTTCGTCGACCTCGATCAGGACGACGTTGGCATCGCTCTTGTGCTCTTCGACCCAGTCGGCCGAGACGAGCGCGCTTTCCCTGCTCATTTAGTAAGCCTCTCTTAATTGGTAACAGTGCCGGTGTCACGGCTTGGCGTACGAATGCGTTGGATCAACAGAAAGGCCTCGCAGCCGAGGCAGAGCCCCACGGTCGCGTTCACGAACGCGGCCACGAGGGCGAATCCGGTGGCGACCACTCCGAGCACGGTCGCGCCGCTCAGATAGCCGATCAGGCCGACGATCGCGAAGATCAGGCCCACCAGCTGGGCGAACCGCGGCGGCACCGCGTCCTCCAACTCCTTCGGCGGTCCGAGGCGCGGCCGAACCACGCGCCGGAAGAACTGGCTGTACGGCGATGCCTGGACGCCGAAGGCGACCCCGATCGCGAACACCAGTGTCTGGACCGCCAGGACCCACGGGTTACCGAGGATCAGTGTCAACGCCAGCAGAACCGCGGTCACACCGGCTGCGAACCGGAGCCCCCGCGGGTCGACCTGGGGAGAGGATTGCTTGGCCGTCTGTTCGGACATGACGACTCCTGGAGGAGGAGTGGTTCGAGCCGGACCCGCCCGTATCCGCGGGAGACGACGTACGTGGAACCGTGCTCAGATGCCGGTTCCACAGCGCTCGGGACGCCGCCTGGTCAGCGGCAACGACACAGCGACGAGCGCATGCGGCAGTTGTCCACTGCGCGGCGCTTGGTCAGCAAGGTCGTGTACTCCACGGTCCGAGAGTACGGACATCGTGGAGGCTGGTTCACAGTTGTCCCATTAGCTGAGACAACTGTTCACCATTCGGATGCTTTGTAAAAAATACGGCTAGGTGCGAACGACGTTCGTGTTCGGCCACTTCTCGTGCAGCGCCTGCTTCTTGTCGTCCCACAGCGGCCACAGGTCGTCGAGCAGTGCGACGAGCCCGAGCAGCGTGCCGACCAGCGGGACCAGGCCGAGAACGCCGATGACGGCGAAGAACCCGGCCCGCTTGGCGACCGCGGCGCTGCTGGGCAGCCCCGGGCGGTCCCGCTCCCGGACAGCGATGCCCAGCGCCATCTTGCCCGGGGTCGCGCCCTTCTTCGTGAGGAAGAAGAACTCGTAGGCGAAGGCGACCGCGGCGCTGATCAGGGTGATCGGGATGATCCATTTGTAGACCTCGGGCGGCAGCGCCGAGGTGGGCGGCTGCGCACCGGCGGCAGCCGAGTCCATCACGAAGTCGAGGTAGTCGAACATCCACTGGATGTACTGCCAGAAGAAGTAACCCGTGAACGGCAGCGCGACGATGCCGGCCAGGATGTTGTCGATGATGCGCGCGCCGACCCGCCGCCACCAGCCGGACAGCGGCTGGCCGTCCGGGGTCGCGAAGCGGTTCTGACCGGGGTAGCCGTAGCCGCCCTGCTGCGGGTAGGCCGGGTAGCCCCCCTGCTGCTGCGGGTACGCCGGGTAGCCGTGCTGCTGAGGCTGCTGCCCGTGCTGTGCCGGCTGCCCGTACTGCGGCTGGGGCGCCTGCTGCTGGGGCTGCTGCGGGCCGGGCTGGCCGTAGACCGGCCGGTCCTGGTTCGGCTGCTGCGACTGGGCACCGCCGTAGACCTGGCCGTGCTGCGCGGGCTGCCCATACTGCGGCTGTCCTTGCGCGGGCTGACCGTACTGCCCCTGGTAGGGGGACGGCTGCTGCTCACGTGGACGGCGCTGATCGGTCCAGACGCTGCCGTCCCAGTAGCGCTGCTGGGTCTGGTTCTCGGGATCGTCATACCAACCGACTGGGAAGCTCACGGGCAAAGCATTGCCCACCTGGAGGCCAAAGCGCCATCCGGTTGCAGGTAACGGACGTAGATCAGTTCGGCTGGCGGTCGATCGCGGTGGCCAGTGCAGCGATCACATCCGGCTTCCGCGGAGCCCCGCTGGCGCGCTTGACGACCGCTCCGGTGCTGTCGAGCACCAGTGTGGTCGGGGTCCGCAGGATGTCGAGCTTCCGGACCAGATCCAGGTGCGACTCCGCGTCCAGCTCGACGTGCCGGACGCCCTCGACCATGCCCTCGACCTCGGCCAGCGTGCGCCGGGTCACGCGGCAGGGCGCGCAGAAGGCGGAGGAGAACTGCAGCAGCGTGGCCCGCTCGCCCAGCTCGACACCTACGTCGGCCGCTGAGACCCGCTCCACGTCACTCGCCTTCCCCCGGAATCGCCCGTCGATCCAGGATTTGAGCACGCTGAGGACCACTCCGGCGACGAGCGCGCCGGCCAGCACCCACAGACCTAGGCTCACAACAATCCAGAGTACGTCGGTGGTTTTTCTGCTCCACCTGCTGGTCCGCCCCTTGGACAGTCAGTCCTCTGGGCGGGATCGCAGCCGCTTGGTCTGACCGCGACGCGTCTTGTTGTCGAGCCGGCGCCGGACCGCGCCCTTGCTGGGCTTGGTCGGCCGCCGCGGCGGCGGTGGCGGTGCGATCGCCTCCCGCAGCAGCGTCGCCAGGCGGGTCCGGGCCGCCTCGCGGTTCCGCCACTGCGACTTGTACTCCGAGGCTGCGATCGTGAGCACACCGTCCACGAGCCGCGACTCCAGCCGCTCCAGCGCCCGGGTCTTCAGTACGCCGGACAGCGCCGTCGTACCGGCCAGGTCGAAGCTCAGCTCGACCCGGCTGTCGGTGGTGTTCACCGACTGCCCGCCCGGCCCGCCCGACCGGGAGAACCGCCAGCTCAGCTCCCCCTCCGGGACCACCAGTCCCGGTCGCACGATCAGCCCCGTCTCCTCCACGGCCCTATTAGACCGCGTTGCCCCTGCTCCTCGTTACCCTTTTCCCGTGCAGACGGGGACGCCAGAACAACGGCCGGGCGAAGATCAGGAGCCCGAAGAGCTTCCGGAGCTGGCGAACTTCAAGGTGCGCGGGCGTTCGGTCAAGACCTGGGTGATCGGCGTGAGCGCCGGCGTCCTGGCGGTCTCGGCCGCGTTCGGCGGCCTGAACAAGGCCACCGCGGAGACGCCGCCGCTGACCGCGGGGACCGCGGTGGACGCCGGCCGCTTCGCGGTGACGATCGACCGGGTGGTCGCGGTCCCGGACCTCGCACCGACGTTCAAGCCCGATCCCGGGGGTGCCCTGATCGCGGTCGTGACCAGGATCAAGGTCACCGACGACCTCGGCACCACGACACCGTCGGACCTGATCCGGCTGATCGGCGTACCGGGGGTCAAGGACACCGAGGCGCCGCTGGGCATCAGCACCATCGACGACAACACGACGAACCCGGTGCTGACGCCGGACGTCGACCAGGTCATCGTCCTCGTCTGGAAGGTGCCGAAGCTCTCCGAGCCGCCGGCCGAGGTCAAGCTGGCCGTGCAGGGGTACGAGCACGCCGAGGAGTCGATCCTCGACCACCACGACAAGTGGTTTCCGGACGCAATCGCCGGCGAGGGCACCATCAAGGTCACGGACAAGACCAAGGACACCAAGAAATGACCGGGCGCAAGGTCCTGAACGGCGTCCTGATCGCCGCCGTGCTGGTCGCGATCGTCGGGCTCTACCGGCTGACGCCGACCCAGAAGGACATCCAGGACCCGACGCCGGTGAACGGCATCGTCGGTCGCGCGGCGGACGCGGGACGGTTCAAGCTGACCGTCACCGCGGTCCGGGTCGGCAAGACGCTGAAGATCCCGAACAGCTCGCCGGACCGCAAGACCCCGACCAGCTTCGTCGTCGTGGACGCGACCGTCACCGCGACCCGGGAGCCGATCCACCTGAACCGGGTACAGATCCGCACCTCGGACGGATTCACCTACCTCGGCGCCAACCGCAGCGATCTGGACCGCGTCGACCTGACCGGCTTCCAGTTCGCGCCCGGGATCCCCGCGCACGGTGCGTTCGTGGTCGAGATGCCGTCCGACAAGTTGCCCGGAGCAACCTTGCAGGTGATGGAGAAGGCGATCATGAACGACCTCGAACCCGAGCTGAACATCCCGCTCGACGTCAAGGCTCCCGAGGTCGGCGAGGTCGTCACCTTCAGCAAGGCGAGCGACTCATGAGCAGCGCACGCCGGGCCCGCCGCGGCTGGTTCAGCAAGAACGTCGCGGCCCTGACCTCACTCGTCATCACCGTGCCGCTGGCCGGTTGGTGGACGACGCACTCCGACTACAAGTCCTGGTACGACTCCGAGCCGCGGGACGCGGTCGTCGTGGCCGACGGCGGAACGCCGTACCAGGGAGCGACCTGGTACGCGGCCAGCGTCGAGGAGAACCCGGAGCCGAGGCGGGCCGGGGCGGCCGATCCGCTGCCGCCGGACACCACCCGGGTCCGGGTGCATTTCCGGATCCAGATCGACAACCTCGCCGTACTGGACCAGCCGGGGCTCGGTGGCTGCCAGGCGCATCTGCGCGCGCCGGACGGGCGGATCTGGGACGAGGACATCCTCGCCGACGACTTCCAGGACCGGCCGAACAGCTGCACCGGCGGGTACGACGAGAAGCCGCAGAGCTGGCGTGGACCGCTCGCGCAGTACTACGTGAAGCCGGTCGCCGGGAAGCCCTACGAGACGGTCGCGGTGTTCGTCGTACCGAAGTCGGTCGCGGCCAGTGTGCAGCCCACGATCACGTGGACTACGAAGATCCCTGAGTATCTGGCATTCCCGAGGTAGCGGCGGTCAGGTCGGCGACGCCGCCCTGCTCGCTGTCGTTCTGCTCGACGACAGCGTGGGTGCCGCGATTGACGTAGCCGGCCAGGCCGCCGATCATCCGGTCGTACGCGGCCGCCAGCAGACTGACCTGCAGCATGATCTTCAGGGCGTCGGTCAGCAGGCTGAGCGGCCCGTCGATCACCAGCCAGAACGACAGCGTGTGCGGGCCGAGCACCCACAGCTTCAGCGCGATCCACACGCCACTGGCCGCGAACGTCACGACCGCCCAGGCCAGGAAGTAGCCGAGCATCGGGCGCACGCCGGAGCGGATCACCAGGCGGAACGCATTCACCACTGGCGACCAGCGGTCCTTCCAGTCCGCGACGACCGAGTTACCGGCCACCTGGACGAAGCGCGGCGTCTGCTGCCAGCGGTTCGTCAGCCGGTCGAAACGCCAGCGCGGCTCCTTGTGCGCCTTGTGCACCGCGCGGCCGTAGATCACCGCGGTCATCGTGATCCACATCAGCGGGAGCACCGCGGCACTCCACAGGTCACCGAAGCCGGCCGCGATGAACCCGGTGACGGCGTCCCAGACCTCGCGGACGTGAGTCACACCCAGCGTGTGGTCGAGCACCCAGCCGTAGGCGTCCTGCAGCCACTGCCAGATCTGTCGTGTCTCCAGCCACTGCTTCGGTGACGGGATGTACGCGGTGGCCTGGTAGATGACCACGAAGATCCAGAGCGCCTCGAGATACGTGACGAACAGCTTGCGGACCGGGCCTTCGTTTTCCCGCTTCCACTTCTTGAACACGAAGCGCAGCAGGTAGGCCACCGCGCCGACCGCGACGAACAGCCAGGTCGACAACGACTGCAGCCCCTGCGACGGCTCGGGGGCAGCCCCGCCGCCGAGCATCTTGCCGAGGGTGTCGTTGGCCTGGTGCACGGCCAGCTGGTACTCGTAGTCGAGCGCCTCGGCCTGCAAGAACTTGTACGCCGCGTAGAACGCCAGGAACGGCAGCAGCGCCGCGGCGAGGGCGTCGACCGGGCGGCTCTCCTTGCCCGGCTCGACTCCGTCGGGCGCAAGCATGCCCTCGGCAACGGCCCGGCGATGGAACGGCAGCTCACCGCGCAGCACCAGGAACATGCCGACATACATGGCCAGTGAGACCACCACGATCAGCGCCAGTACGGCGAGACCGGCGGCCTCGGCCTTGGCACCTGCCTGGACAGCCACCCACTGCAGCCCGCGGTGCGCGAGTTGAGCGATCAGAAAGACCGCAAGCAACCTCGGCCACGCTTTGCTGAACAAGACCCCCGCGCGGCCCACCGTGGTGAGCAACGACCCCGACTCCATCGCCACGGGCAGAATCTACCTGCCCGTGGGGGCGTCGCGAGGGTCTAGGCGGGAACCTCGGCCGTTTCGCGCTGGCTGGTGGGCGGGACCACGAAGCGGTAGCCGACGTTGCGGACAGTGCCGATCAGCTGCTCGTGCTCCGGGCCGAGCTTCGCGCGCAGCCGCCGGACGTGCACGTCGACCGTGCGCGTGCCGCCGAAGTAGTCGTAGCCCCAGACCTCCTGGAGGAGCTGCTCCCGGGTGAACACCCGCCCGGGGTGCTGCGCCAGGAACTTGAACAGCTCGAACTCCTTGTAGGTGAGATCGAGCGCGCGCCCGTTGAGCTTCGCGGTGTAGGACGCCTCGTCGATCACCACGTCGCCCGTGCGGATCAGGCTGGTGTCCGGGTCCTCGTTGCGGGTCGCGGCCAGCCGGCCGATCACCAGTCGCAGCCGGGCCTCGATCTCGGCCGGTCCGGCGGTGTCCAGCAGCACGTCGTCGGCGCCCCAGTCCGCGTTGACAGCGGTCAGGCCACCTTCGGTGACGACGAGGATCAGCGGTACGTCGATGCCCGTCGTACGGATCAGGCGGGAGACGCTGCGGACGGCGACGAGGTCACGCCGGGCGTCCAGCAGGACGGCGTCCGCGTCGGGGGCGTCCACCAGGGCGGCGACCTCGGCGGGCAGAATACGGATCTGGTGCGGTAACAACGCCAGCGACGGCAACACCTCGGTAGAGGCCTGCAGCGCGTTCGTCAGCAGAAGCAACGTGCTCACGTTGTCCCCCTGTGCCGGTCATAGTGCACGTCGGGCGCGGCGTCGTTGCCGGGGGCCCGGGGCACTGGATAGCAACAGCAAGCTGACATAATAGCGGAAGACTTAACCGATTAGTGAGGTCCCCTCCAGATGCCGGAAGTCACCATCAGGTATTTCGCTGCCGCCCGCAGCGCCGCCGGTGCATCCACCGCGACCGCACAGGCCACCTCGCTCGGCGACCTGATCAGCACTGTGTCGGCCGATCGCCCCGAGCTCGCGCGGGTGCTCTCGCTGTGCACGTTCCTGCTGGACGGCGAACGCGCCGTACCGGCGACGCTGCTCCCCGCCGGAGCCCAGGTCGACGCCTTGCCGCCCTTCGCGGGCGGCTGAGCCCTCCTAGACCAGTGATGTGACATCAGAAGTGTTGTGTGACTGGTGAGACGACGCTCTTTTACGACTGTCAAGGATCCTGCTACCTTGCGTATTCCGTCGTTCCACGGAAGGTCACCGATCCTCGATGGCGCACGTTGCTCCGACCTCGCATCGCCGCGCGACCCGCGCCTCGCACCGCGGTCACCGCACAGCTGACGGACCGATCCGCCGGTCCACCTGGCTCGGTCTGACCTTCGCGATGATCCTCGGACTCGTCCTCAGCGGCCGCGCGCACGTCGGCATCCACGCGGCCGGCGTCACCCTGCTGGTGATGCTGGTCCCGCTCACGCTGGCCGTCTTCGGTGCCGCCATCCGGCGCGGCTTCGGCGGCCTCTCCGCCGTCACCACCGGCTGCGCGCTGGCCTTCGTGCTGTTCAAGTTCTTCCTGTAGGTGCGCCCCGCTGAGGGGACGCACCCACAGTCGGCAGGTCAGGAGCCGATCGAGATCCGGTCCGTCGCGCCCGGCGTGTACGGGTCGTGCGCGGTCAGGTAGTTGGCGAAGGCGTCGATGTCGAGCCCACCGAAGAACTTGTTCGTCGCCGTCGTGAACGCCGGGAACCCGTCGCCACCGTCGGAGAGGAAGTTGTTCGTGACGATCCGGTACGACGTGCCGTCCACGATCGGCTGTCCGGCGATCTTCACCGAGCCCGCCACGATCTTCGAGCCGGCCGCGGCCGCCGGGTTCCACGTGTAGGTGATGCCGGCGATCTGCAGCACCTTGTACTTCCCGGCCTCCGGACCGTTCACCCCGGAGAACTGCTGCTCGAGCAGCGCCTTGATCTGCGTCCCGGTCATGTCCATCGAGACCAGGAAGTTGTTGAACGGCTGCACCGTGAAGGCCTGCCCGAAGGTGACCTCACCGGCGTTCGACGCGAGGTCGGCCCGGATTCCGCCCGGGTTCATGAACGCCGCCACCGGCACCTTGCCACCCGTCACCACCGACGGGTCGGCCAGCTGACCGTCCGCGATCAGGTTGCCCAGCGGGGACTCCAGGGAGTCGTCCGGGGTCCGCGACACCGCCGTACCGGAGATGTGGCCGATCACCTTGTTCGAGATCGGGGCCACCAGCGTCTGGTACTTGCTGATCAGCTCGCTGGTCCGGCGGTCGGCCGGCACGTCCCGGGTGACGATCTGGTTGTTGGCCAGCGTGTTCAGCCGGTCGACGTCACTGGTCGCGTTGTTGATGCTCAGCCGGACCTCGGTGACGAGCCGGCCGAACGACGAGGCGCTGGTGACGAGCCGCGGCTGACCGGCGCTGTCCGGCAGGCTGCAGTTGTAGCCCTGGTGGGTGTGACCGGAGATGATCGCGTCGATCTCCGGGTCGAGACCCTTGTTGATGTCGACGATCGGGCCGGAGATTCCCGGGCAGCTGTCGTACGCCTTCGCGTCGACCGGGAAGCCACCCTCGTGCAGCAGCACGACGATCGACTTCACACCCTTCTTCTTCAGCTCCGGGACCAGCGCGTTGGCGGTCTCGATCTCGTCGGAGAAGGTCAGCCCCTCGACACCGGACTTGGTGACGATGTTCGGCGTGTTCTCCAGGGTCATCCCGATGAAGCCGACCTTCTGGCCGTTGTCGAAGGTCTTGATCGTGTACGGCTTGAACAGCGTCTTCTTCGTGTTCTCGTAGAAGACGTTGGCCGACAGGTAGTCGAAGTCCGCGCCCTGGAACGGGTGCTTCTTGTCCGGGCAGGAGTTCTGGTTGTTCTGCCCGTCGCCGTCCTTCAGGCAGCCGCCCTTCTGCATCCGCAGCAGCTCGCGCCAGCCCTCGTCGAACTCGTGGTTGCCGACCGAGGTGGCATCCAGGCCCATCAGGTTCATCGCCTCGACGGTCGGCTCGTCGTGGAACGCGGCCGACAGCAGCGGCGACGCCCCGATCAGGTCACCGGCGGCGACCGTGACCGAGTCCTGACCCTTCGCCTCGGCGGCGGCCCGCAGCTGCTTCAGATGCGTCGCCAGGTAGACCGCACCACCGGCCGGGACGCCGTTGATGTTGCCGCTGGAGCCGGTGGGGGCCTCCAGGTTCCCGTGGAAGTCGTTCAGGGCCAGCACCTGGACCTGGGTGTGCGTCGGCTTCGGCCGGGAATGCGATGCCTGGGTCACGGTTCCCCCCGTGGCCAAGCCGAGCACCGCGGCCGTGCCGACGGCGATCAGGCCTACGGCCCGGCGTCGGTTCAGCCACTTCATGTCTCGTCCTGTCAAGGCCATGTCTACTCCGTCTACCTCGTTGTAGCGATCACCGCGCGGTCGCGGCCCCGCGAATGGTGTGCGGTGCCGCGAAAATTACCCGAGAGGTAGTTGCCCTTCCAAGGACTTGAGCAGGAACTGACGACGACCTTTTACGGTATTCCTTGTGACCCTCGAAGCAGTTCCCTCACCGTTGCCCCCAGCTACCGCCACCGCCGTCACAGAGCTCGCTCGCACGGCCGCGCAGAGCGACGGTGTGAATCCGCTCGACGAGCGCACCCTGCTGCACCTCGACGGCGAGCATCCGGGCGACCTGCACGTCCTCGCCTACGACGGCGAACCCGGCACGATCGAACCCACCGGCCTCCAGTCCGCCCGCAACCTGATCGGCTACGCCGCCCTGTCCCCCGAAGGCTCCGCCGAGCTCGTCGTCACCCCCGCCTTCCGCCGCCAAGGCACCGGTACGGCGCTCCTCCGCACCCTGCTCGACCACGCCGGCTCCCGCCTCGCCGTCTGGGCCCACGGCCGCCTGCCCGGCGCCGACGAACTCGCCGGCCGCCTCGGGCTCCAGGTATCCCGCGAGCTCTACTTCCTCCGCCGTACCAGCGCCGAACTCCCCGCCGCCGTCTGGCCCGACGGCATCACCGTCCGCACCTTCGTCCCCGGCCAGGACGACGCCGCCTGGCTCCAGGTCAACAGCCAAGCCTTCGCCACGCACCCGGAACAAGGCTCCTGGACCCAGTCCGACCTCACCGACCGCCTCAACCAGCCCTGGTTCGACGCCGCAGGCTTTTTCCTCGCTGTCGATGCCGAGGGCAACCTGGCCGGCTACCACTGGACCAAGATCGAGGACGGCGTCGGCGAGGTCTACGTAGTAGGCGTCTCCCCCACCCACCAAGGCGCCGGCCTGGGCAAGGCCCTAACCCTCCAGGGCCTCCACTACCTGCAGGAAACCCGCGGTCTGGACGCCATCACCCTGTACGTCGACGGCACCAACACCCCAGCCCGCCGCCTCTACACGAACCTGGGCTTCACCACCGCCGCCCAGCACGTCCAGTACACCCCGTGACCGACGCCACACCGAAGTCGCGTCCTCACTCCGCGTCATAAACGCGGACCGACGCCGTCCCACCAACAACCAGGAGCCGTCCGTGCCTCTAACCCCCCAGCCGGGCGGCTCCTGGCCCCCAACCGTCCGCGACACGCATCACGGCGTACCGGTGTTCGAGCCCGGCCGCCGATCCCGCGCCATTTCAACGGATATCGGCTCAAGTCGCTCCTTCTCCCCTCGAAATTCGGGCGGAGAAGAGCACATTTGCGGGGATATCCGTTCAAATTGCCCTGGGGCGGTACGGCGAGGGCGGGGGCGCGGCGGCCGACCGGGGCAAGGGATGCCGGGCAGCCACGAATCGGTTGGCTGATGGCGGGCTCAGCTAGTGCAGCGCTGACTTCAGGTGGGCGGTGAGGGTTTTGATGGCTTCGGCGGCGGCGCCGGGGATCGTCTGCAGGTTGTAGTGGCCGTGGGGCAGGGAGACGTGGTTGATGTGCGTCACGTCGACGCCGGCGGCCTGGAGGGCTTCGGCGTACTCGATGCCTTCGTCTCGGAGCGGGTCGAAGCCGGCCGTGGTGATGAGGACCGGGGGTAGACCGGCCAGGGACTCGGCCAGGATCGGCGAGACGACCGGGTCGGGGCGCAGGGCCGGGTCAGGGGTGTAGTGCTCGCGGTACCAGAGGATGTCTTCCTCGGTGAGGAGGAGATTCTCGCCGAAGAGATCTCGGCTGGGGCGACGGCCGACCATGTCCACGGCGGGATAGAGAAGCACCTGGAGCGCGGGACGCGGCAAATCGCGGACGACGGACTGCTGGGCGACGACCGCGGCCAGATTCCCACCCGCGCTGTCGCCGCCGACTGCTATCAGGGCCGGGTCGACGCCGAGGTCTTCGGCGTGCTCGACCGCCCAGGTGAAGGCGGCGATGGCGTCTTCGGCGGGAGCCGGGGCCGGGGCCTCGGGGGCAAGGCGGTAGTCGACGGACAGCACGCGGACACCGGCGTCGTCGGCGATCACGCGGCACAGCGCGTCGTGGGTGTCGAGATCACCGACGACCCAGCCGCCGCCGTGGAAGAAGACCAGCAGACCACGGCCGGCGTTCCGCGGCACGTAGAGGCGGGCGCCGAGCTGCCCGTCGGCGCCGCGGACGGTGAGCTCGGTCACACGCTGTAGCTCGCGCGGGTGACCGGAGATCAGCTTGTTCACGCTCCGGAACGACGACCGGGCCGCGGCCGCGTCGGTTTTCGTTGTTCCCGGCAACAATCCGTTCAGCCGCACGAGCAGCTGGATCTCGGGGTCGAGCGTGTTCCCGTCGATCTGGATCGGGGCGCCGGCCAGGCGTCGCCGGACGGCGGCGGGCAGCGCGTAGATCGGGGTCAGCGCGTTCGCCTGTACGGCGGACACGGTGCTGCGGAGCAAGGCGTCCAGTCGAGGGTTCACAAGGAGTGACGCTAGCAACAAGATCGGACAGCCCGCCGACATGCCCTCCGCAACCTCGTGTTCACCAAAGGATGCGATGCTGGACAACGTGGCTGGAGACTTGCTGGCGTCCCATAATCGCGAGTACGACGTCGAACCGCCGTACGACATCGCGGCGGCCGGTGATCTCCCGGCGGATCGCTTCTCCGATCGCGAGCTCAGCTGGCTGGCGTTCAACCAGCGCGTGCTGGAGCTGGCCGAGAACGACACGGTCCCCTTGCTCGAGCGGGCCAAGTTCCTGGCCATCTTCGCCAGCAACCTGGACGAGTTCTACATGGTCCGGGTCGCCGGCCTGAAGCGCCGGATCGCGGCCGGGGTCGCGGTGAAGGCGGCCAGTGGTCTACTCCCCCGCGAGGTGCTCGACCGCAGCCTGAGCCGGAGCCGCGAGCTGATGGACCGCCAGGCCGAGACCTGGCACAAGGTGATCCAGCCGGCGTTGACCGAGCAGGGCATCGACATCCTGCGCTGGGTCGACCTCGAGGTCAGCGAGCGCGAGGAGATGACCCGGTTCTTCCGGGACCGCGTCTTCCCGGTGCTGACGCCGCTCGCGGTCGACCCGTCGCACCCGTTCCCCTACATCTCCGGCCTGAGCCTCAACCTGGCCGTCGTCGTCCGCAACCCCGACACCGGCGGCGAGCACTTCGCCCGGGTGAAGGTGCCGCCGTTGCTGCCGCGGTTCGTGCAGGTCGCGGAAGGCCGGTTCGTCCCGCTGGAGGACGTGATCGCGACCCACCTGGGCCAGCTGTTCCCGGGCATGGAGGTCACCCAGCACCACACCTTCCGGGTGACACGCAACGAGGACCTCGAGGTCGAGGAGGACGACGCGGAGAACCTGCTGGCAGCGCTCGAGAAGGAGCTGCTGCGCCGCCGGTTCGGTCCGCCGGTCCGGCTCGAGGTCGAGGAGTCGATCGACCCGCAGGTCAAGGCACTACTGCTGTCCGAGCTCGGCATCAAAGAGGCCGAGGTGTTCGAGCTGCCCGGTCCGCTGGACCTGCGCGGCCTGTTCACCATCGCCGGTCTGGACCGCGCCGAGCTGAAGTATCCGGCGTTCGTCCCGTCCACCCACCCGCATCTGGCGGAGGTGGAGACGTCCAACCCGGCGGACATGTTCTACGCGCTCAAGCAGCGCGACGTACTGGTCCACCACCCGTATGACTCGTTCTCGACCAGCGTGCAGCGCTTCATCGAGCAGGCAGCCGCCGATCCGCACGTGCTGGCCATCAAGCAGACGCTCTACCGCACCTCCGGTGACTCCCCCATCGTCGACGCCCTGATCGACGCGGCCGAGGCCGGCAAGCAGGTGCTGGTGCTGGTGGAGATCCAGGCCCGCTTCGACGAGACGGCGAACATCAAGTGGGCCCGTCAGCTCGAGCACGCCGGCTGCCACGTCGTGTACGGCGTGATCGGCCTGAAGACGCACTCCAAGCTCTCCATGGTGGTTCGGGACGAGCCGGACGGCCTGCGCCGCTACGTCCACATCGGCACCGGCAACTACCACCCGAAGACAGCCCGGCTGTACGAGGACCTCGGTCTGCTCAGTAGCGATCGGGTGGTCACCGAGGACGTCGCCCACCTGTTCAACCACCTCTCCGGCTTCGCCCGCAACGCCGGGTATCGCCGGATCCTGGTCGCGCCCCAGTCGGTGCGGCGTGGTCTGATCGAGCGCATCGACCGTGAGGTACAGCACCACCTGGCCGGTCGTCCGGCGCGGGTCCGGATCAAGGTGAACAGCCTGGTCGACGAGGCCCTGTGCGACGCGCTCTACCGCGCATCGCAGGCCGGCGTGCCCGTCGACCTGTGGATCCGTGGCATCTGCACGATCCGCCCGGGCATCGAAGGGCTCTCGGACAACATCCGGGTCCGCAGCATCCTCGGCCGGTTCCTCGAGCACAGCCGGGTGTTCTGGTTCGAGAACGGTGGTGAGCCGGAGGCGTGGATCGGGTCGGCCGACCTGATGCACCGCAACCTGGACCGCCGGGTCGAGGTGCTCGTGCAGCTCAAGGAGACCGACCACATCGGCGAGATCCGCGAGATGTTCGACATGGCGATGGACGAAGGGACCCAGTCCTGGTGGTTGCGGCCGGACAACACCTGGGAGGCCAGGCTGACCGGGCCGGACGGCGGACCGTTGCGTGACCTGCAGGAAAAGCTGATCGCCACGCGTGGCCGCCGCAGAACCGCCGACCCGATTACCTAGGCTGAATCTATGAGCAACCCGGCGGTTATCGCCGCGGGTGGTGCCGTCTGGCGTGAGCGCCGCGGCATCCGTGAGGTGCTGCTGGTGCACCGCCCCCGGTACGACGACTGGTCCCTTCCGAAGGGCAAGCTCACCCACCACGAGCACGTGCTGCTGGCGGCGCAGCGCGAGATCGAAGAGGAGACCGGCGTACAGGTCGTGCTCGGTCCACCGCTCGGTGTGCAGCGCTACCCGATCCGCAAGAACGGCAGTACGACCGAGAAGCTCGTGCACTACTGGGCTGCGGTGGCTACTGCGGACGGTGGCTTCGAGCCGAACGACGAGGTCGACAAGATCGACTGGCTGCCGGTGGACGAGGCCCGCGCACGGCTCAGCTACCCACGCGACGTGGACATCCTGGACGCGCTGGACGGCCTGGCGGCTGTCGAGTCCACTCTGGTCCTGGTGCGGCACGCGGAGGCGGTGAAACGCAAGGACTGGGACGGCAAAGACACCCTCCGCCCCCTCACCAGCACCGGTACGGCGGTCGCCGAGCGACTGAGCGACGTACTGGCTGCTCTTGGTGCCAACCGGTTGATCAGCAGCGACGCCGAGCGCTGCACGTCCACACTGCTGCCGTATGCCAGTGCGATCGAGCGGCACCTGCACCTCTGGCCGGAGATCTCCGAGCGTGGGTACGAAGCCGATCCGCGTGGCCTGCGTGGTCTCGGCGAGCGGGCGTGGCGGCCGGGCCGGGTGACTGTGGTGTGCTCGCACCGGCCCGTGTTGCCCGCGCTGCAGCGTGAGCTGGGGCTCAAGGTCGGCAAGTTCTCCCCAGGAGCGTTCCTGGTCGCGCACCGGCTCACCGACGGCCGTCTCCTGTACGAGCGGTTCCGCGCTCCGTAGTAGTCCACTACGCGACCGACACGGCTCGGTGACGATCCTGGCACGGCAGCAGGGGTGTCCGGGTGACACTGAGAGCGACGGGTATGTTCCTACCGAGGAACCGGCGCCCCACCGGATGCCGGTCTGAGGAGAGGTCGCACCATGACGATGATGCGAGAACTGACACTGATCGGGATCCGGATGGAGTCACCCAACCGGGCTCCGGTGATGATGCTGCGCGAGACCGAGGGCTACCGCTACCTGCCGATCTCGATCGGATCGGTCGAGGCGACCGCGATCGCCTACGAGGAGCAGGGCCTGCGTCCGTCGCGGCCGCTCACGCACGACCTGATGCGGGACCTGATCGAGGCCTGGGGCGTGCACCTGGAGGCGGTCGAGATCGTCGAGCTCAAGGACGCGGTCTTCTACGCTGAGTTACTGCTCGACAACGGAGTCCGGGTATCGGCCAGACCGAGCGACTCGGTGGCGCTCGCGGTCCGCCTGAACACCCCGATCCGCTGCACCGAAGAGGTGCTGCGCGAGGCCGGGGTGGCCACGCCGGAGGAGGAGCAGGCCGAGCTCGAACGCTTCCGCCAGTTTCTGGACGGCGTCGCCCCGGAGGACTTCTCCAGCTGACGTGTGAACTGTTGCACGTTGCTGCAAAAGTTTTCCGGTCTGAACCGAAGTCCTGTTACCGTCTCAGCCACGTGCTGGCGGCAGGGGTGACCACCAGGCGTTCTCACCTGGGGTATACATGCGTAAATTTGCTCTCGCGGCGACCGCTGTCGCCGCCCTTTCCGTCGGTCTGCAGACCCCCGCCTTCGCGGCGGCGCCGGACGCACCGACCGATCTCACCGTCAGCTGGGTCAAGGGACAGGTCCACCTGAGCTGGAAGGACAACGGCGAGAGTAACCAGATCCTCGTCGAGTACAACGGCGGCACGCCCGAACTGATCGTGGGAGTGACCGGCGCCGGCGGCAACGAAGTTCCGCTGGTGAATCCGCTGGTTGCCTCGGACAAGGTCCGGCTGATCGTCAAGTCCTCCGACAACGGCGGACTCAGCGAGGGGACGGCGACTCCGTACTTCGACACCCGCCGGCCCGTCGTACCGGCTCTGAAGGACGCCAACCTGGCCGCGAACCTGAGCACGGCGCTGACCTGGACGCAGGGCGCCGCGGCCGCCGACCAGACGCCGGGCGACCCGCTGGACATCGACGGGCCCGGCTCGGTGCAGGCCAACGTCGACCTCCCCGGCACCGCCACGAAGACCCAGGTCTTCGCGCCCGGTGCGACGTCCGGCACCGTTCCGGCTGTGGCTCGGCCGGCCGCGATCAAGCTGAGCGCGGTCAACGAGTGGGGCGAGAGCGCGCAGGACGTCAAGGTCGTGCGGCTCGGCACGCTCAACGCCGGGATCACGGTTCCGGCCACCGGGTTCTACGGCGACCACCTCGGCATCAAGAGCACCCTCGACCTGTTCACCAGCGAGGGCCGCGAAGAGAAGGCCAAGGACGTGAAGGTCGAACTGCAGGCCCGCGGCAAGACCACGGACGCCTGGCGGACCTACGGTCGCTTCACCGGTAACACCACGGCCGCCTTCGACACCAAGCTCGCTGTCCAGGGCAACCGCCAGTACCGCCTCTGGGTCCCGGCCCGGAAGGTTGTCAGCGGCAACGTCATCGCGCTGACCCCGGCCAGCTCCACCTCGGCGAAGTCCTCGAAGGCGTACATCAAGTTCGTCAGCGGTGGCTTCAGCCCGTCCAGCGCGCGGATCGGCCAGCGCGTGACCCTGTCGTCGAAGATCAACCCCGGCGTGACGGTCACGGGCACGGTGTCTGTCTGGGCCGGCGGGAGCTGGGTCACCGCCGGCGACATCCCCTACACCAAGGGCTCCTACGTCGAGCGTGGCGGCCCCGAGACCGAGCGGATCAGCTTCAAGATCCGGTTCACCGTTCCGGCGATCGTCATCAACGGCCTGACCGTCAACGCCACGACGAGCCCGTCGTACTCCCTGACTGTTCGCTGATCCATCTATCCCCTGAGGTAGCCAACCATGCGCAAAATTGCCCTTGCGGTGACTGCTGTCGCCGCGCTGTCCGCCGGTCTGCAGACGCCCGCCTTCGCGGCGGCTCCGGACGCACCGACCGACTTCAAGATCGCCATCAAGGATCTCCACGTCCACCTGACCTGGACCGACACCGACGCCAAGAACGTCGTCTACGTCGAGAAGGAAGGCGAAGCGCCGTACGTCGCCGGGACGATCGAGGCGAGCGCTCCGAACGACCTGCTGATTCCGGGCTTCAGGCTCAAGGCGTCGGACAAGACCCGTCTGATCGTCAAGAGCGTCGTCGAGGGCGAGGAGAGCGCCGGTGCCGTGTCGGACTGGTTCGACACCCACCGTCCCGCCGTACCGGCTCTGAAGGACGCCAACCTGGCCGCGAACCTGAGCACCACGCTGAGCTGGACGCTGGGTGCGGTCGCGGACTCGACGCCGAACGACCCGCTGGATGTCCCCGGCAACGGCACGGTCCGGGCCAGCGTGGACGGGCCTGGCTCGACCGGGCTGGAGACCGACTTCGCCACCGGCGCGACGTCGGGCACCCTCGCGCCGCAGCCACGGCCCGCGGCGATCAACCTGAGCGCCTGGAACGAGTGGGGCTTCAGCGCCAAGGACGTCAAGACCGTCCGCCTGGGCACGATGAGCGCCGGCCTGAGCGTCCCCGTCAGCGCGGTGTACTCGTCCACCCTCGGCATGAAGACCACGCTCGACCTGTTCACCAGCGAAGGTCGCGAGGAGCGCGCCAGCGGCATCCCGGTCGAGCTGCAGGCTCGCGCCTCGGCCACCGGCTCCTGGAAGACCTACGGCCGCTTCTCCGGTAACACCACGGCCGCCTTCAACACCGGCCTCGCGTCGCTGGGCAACCGTCAGTACCGGATCCTGGTCCCGGCCCGGAAGGTTGTCAGCGGCAACGTCATCGCGCTGACCCCGGCCTCCTCCACGTCGGCCAAGTCCTCGAAGACGTACATCAAGTTCCTGTCCGCCGGCTTCACGCCGTCGACGGCCAAGCGCGGTGCCAACGTGGACCTGTCGGCGAAGATCCAGCCCGCCTCGACCGTGAAGGCCCGCCTGGAGTTCTTCGACGGCCGCAGCTGGTTCGACGTCGGGTACCTGCAGTTCAACAAGGGCGCGGCAATCCAGCACGGCAGCGCCGGCGCCGAGGCCGGCTCGTCCCGCTACCGCGTCACCGTGCCCGCGGTCGTCGTCAACGGCCTGACCGTCAGCGCGACCTCGAGCGCCGCCTTCACGCTCACCGTCAAGTGATCAGTCTCCGCAAGCTCACCGCCACGGCAGCAGTTGCCGTGGCGGTGAGCGTTTTCTCGCCGGTCCCGGCCCACGCTGCGATCCTCCCGCCGCCGACCGACTTCACCCTGTCCTGGCAGGGCGACAAGCTGCGCCTGACCTGGAAGGACGGCGGCGACGCGAACTACGTCCACGTCGAGTATCCGAACCTGGGCCAGAACAACGTCTTCCTGGCATCACGGCACGCCGACGACTCCGACGAGTTGCTGCTGCCGGCCAACCTGCTGCACTCGGACCGCGTCCGGCTCTACGTCCAGTCCTACGACGGCACGTCGTTCAGCCAGCCGGCGTACTCGGAATGGTTCGACACCGAGGTCCCCGCGGTTCCGTACCTCCAGGACGCCAGCCTGGCACCGGGCGCGCAGGTTCGCCTGATCTGGTCCCAGATAGCTAGCCCGGACCAGACTCCGAACGACCCGCTGGACCGGCCGGTGGACCGCCTGTACGCCACCGTCGGCGCAACGGACGGCCCGCCCGCGTACCAGGTCCCGCTTCCGGTCGGGGGCGAATCTACGGCCACGATCGATGCACAGCCGCGTCCGGCGATCGTCCGGCTGGAGGCCGCCAACGACTGGGGCACCGCGAGCACATCGACAGGCGACGACGACAAGTTCGTGCGCGTTGCCCGAGCCGGGGTCGGCATCGCCGTACCCACACAGCAGGTCTACTCACAAACGCTCGCCATCAAGAGCACCCTCGACCTGTTCACCACCGCGGGCCGCGAGGACCAGGTGACCGGCATCCCGGTCGAGCTCCAGACCCGCCCGACCAGCACCGCGGCGTGGAAGACCTCCGGCCGGTACGCCGGTAACACGACGGCTGCCTTCGACACCGGAATCGCTGCCCTGGGCAACCGTCAGTACCGGCTCTGGGTCCCGGGTCGCAAGAAGGTCAGCGCGCACGAGATCACCTTGATCCCCGAGGTCTCGACCTCGGCCAAGTCCTCGGTCACGCTGACCAAGTTCACCGCCGCCGGCTTCAGCCCGTCGACCGCCAAGCTCGGCGCGACCGTCAACCTGTCGGCCAAGATCCAGCCCGCCGCCACCGTGCAGGGAACCCTGCAACGCTGGACCGGCAAGACGTGGATCAACGGCAGCAAGGTCCAATTCAAGAACGGCACCGCCCTGGTCCCCATCAAGGCCTCCGGCGCCACCGCCCGCTACCGGGTCAACCTGGGCCCCTTCGTCTTCAACGGGCTGACCATCAACGCAACCACCAGCTCCACTTTCACCCTCACCATCCGCTGATTGCACGAAGCTGCAACGGCTTGGACTTGCACGATCCGCCGGTGCGTGCGCTACTTTTTGCTCACGCACTGGCGGCAGGGGTGACCACCAGGCGTTCTCACCTGGGGATCCCATGCGAACTTTCGCAGCCACCACCGCTGCCACCATCCTCCTGACCGCCGGCGTCACCACGCCCGCGCAGGCCGCCGTCCCGGACGCGCCGACCGACGTACAGGTCTCCTGGGCCGGCGACAAGATCCGCGTCACCTGGAACGACAACGGCGAAGCCAACCGTGTCCTGGCGGTCTTTCCGGACACCGGGTTTCCCGTGGCCTTGCCGACAGCCGACGCGCCTAACGAGGTCTCTCTCGACGTCAAGTCCATCGGGGCCGCGTCCAAGGTGCGTATCTCGGTGCGGTCGATAGGCGCCGACAAGGAGCTGAGCGCACCGGCCCACAGCCCGCTCTTCGACACCGTCCCGGTGTCCCCACCTGCCCTCCGGGCCGCCACATCGCTGTCCACAACCTCGGTGCGGCTCAGGTGGATCCAGGAAGAGACAGCAGACGTCACTCCGAACGACCCCCTGGACCAGCCCACCGGCGCATGGTTGAAGGCCACCGTCACTGGTCCGGCTGCGGGCCAGCAGCGGGAGACCCTCATTCCGGGCGGCGCCAAAACCGCCGATGTTCCAGTCCCTGCCGGCCCGGTGACGATCAAGCTCTCCGCGGGCGACGAGTGGGGGACTGCTCCGGCCGGTGACTTTCAGACCGCCCGGGTCATCACCACGGGAGTCTCCACCACGGTTCTCGGGTTTCCCGCTCTGACGGGTTTTGGCGGGTTCAACATCAAGGGCATCGTGCAGGTGCCCGGGGCCCCGGACTACGCGACGTACAACTACGACGTCCAGGCCCGGCCGAACAGCTCCGCCCCGTGGCAGAAGGTCAGCAGCGGCGTCACTTTCGACAAGCCCGGCACTCCCATCTTCGCCTGGCTCGGCGCCTCCGGCGGCCGGGAGTACCGGCTGTGGGTCCCGGCGGAAGAGTTCCTGCAGGATGACGTGTTCATCGTGTCACCGGCCGCCTCCACCAAGGCGAAGTTCGTCCGGCGCTGTGCGGCCGTCTACCGCGCCGAGTTCACCCCGTCGACAGCTCGGGTGAGCGCCACGGTGAAGCTGGTCGTGAACGTCGAGCCGTACCTTCCCTTGAAGGCCGCTCTGCAGAAGTGGAACGGCAAGCAGTGGGTGCACGTGCGCGCGGTTCAGCTGGACGCCAAGGGGAACGCCAACATCCCGATCCGCGCCGCCGGTCGCGGGACCACGACGAAGTACCGGATCCTCACTCCGCCGGTGAAGGTCAACGGCCTGCCGGTCGAAGCCGGTAGCAGCAAGCCATTCACACTCAAGGTCACCTGAGATGCGCAGGTTCGTGGCTCTGGCGGCTGCCGCTGTGCTGTTGACGGGTGGTCTGGCGACGCCGGCTTGGGGTGCTACACCGGAGGCGCCGCGGAATGTGCAGGTCTCGTGGGCGGGTGACCAGATCCGGGTCACCTGGCAGGACGACGGCGAAGCGAACGTGATCCGGAAGAAGACGACGACCGGTGACGGCGTCGAGGTCGACACGCAGACCGCCGACGAGCCCAACGAGGTCCTGCTGTCGAGTGACTTCCCGGAGACCGACGAGGCGCGGATCATCGTGCTCTCGCGGGGGACCGATGGGCGGCTGAGTGCCTGGGGGCAAAGTCCGACGTTCGACACCCGGCGGCCGGTGCGGCCTGAGATGCGCACCGCCGACATGCGCGACGACCTGTCGGTGCGGCTGTGGTGGTACCGGGAGGCGCGCATTGACTACAAGGATCCGCTCGATCGGCCGGAGGCCCAGTGGCTCAAGGCAACGGTCGCTGGGCCTGCCGCGGGGCAGAAGAAGGAGTACACGCTGCCGCTCGAGGGCGGCGACAGCATGTTCGACGTACCGGCCCCGGCACCGCTGTCGACGATTACCCTTGCCGCAGGCAACGAATGGGGTACGACGGCCGGCACCGGCCCGTTCGTCCGGGTGGGCGTCACCCGCGCGGAGACGGCGGTCGTCCCCCGCCAGATCTACGGTTACGCCGTCATGAACCTCACCACGCTGCGGTACCAGTGCAACTGCCCCGACGACAAGAACCCGGGAAAGAACGCGGTCGAGGTGGAGATCCAGGCGCGGCCGAACACCTCCGCCCCCTGGACGAAGATCGGCCGCAACGCCGGGCAGCCCGGAACGCCGTTCTTCACCGAAGCGGAAGCGGTTGGCAGCCGGCAGTACCGGATCTTCGTTCCGGCCTACGGCAACTCGTGGTTCGGTGACATCCCGATCGTCGTGATGCGACCTGTCTCGACCGCACCGAAGACCTCCCTGACCTTCGCGAACTTCGGCACTGCTGCTTTCTCGCCTGCCTCGGCTCCTGTCGGCGCGACCGTCAAGCTGACCGTCCAGCTGCTGCCGAAGGCCGACATGAACGCCGCCCTCCAACGCTGGGACGGCAAGCAGTGGCGGCACACCCGCGGCGTCCCCCTCGTCCGAGGCGTCGCCACCATCCCCATCCGCGCCTCCGGCCGCGGCACGACGACGAAGTACCGGATCCTCACGCCGCGCGTGACCGTCAAGGGCCTCCCGATCGAGCCCACCACCAGCAAGCCCTTCACCCTCACCGTCCGCTAGGAACACGCATGCGCAAGCTCACCACTCTCACCATCGCCGGCCTGCTGCTCACCGCCGGCCTCTCCACCCCCGCCTGGGCCGCCGCGCCCGACGCACCCACGAATGTGCAGATCTCCTGGGCCGGCGACAAGGTCCGCGTTACCTGGGAAGACAACGGCACACCCAACAGGGTCGGGCCGAACTACACGGGCACGACCTACGTGGCCGCCGCGCCCGCGGCCGAAGCACCCAACGAGGTGCTCCTGGACGCGAGCGTGTTCCGGGACAGCGCCCAGGTTCGAGTCTCGGTCAGGTCAGTAGGGCCTGGCCGCGAGCTCAGCGCGGACGCCTTCAGCCCTGTCTTCGACAGCCATAAGGTCTCGTCGCCCTGGCTCCGGAACGCAGTCGCGCTCTCGACCACGTCAGTGCAGCTCTCAATCATGCAGGACGCGTTCGAGGACCCCAACCCGAGTGACCCGTTGGACAAGCCGGCCGGAGAGTTGCTGAAGGCAACGGTCACCGGACCGTCCGCCGGCCAACAGACCGAGACGCTGATCCCCGGTGGCACGCAGGTCGCCAACGTACCGGTCCGCGCAGGCGTCACCACGATCAAGCTGTCGGGCAGCAACGAGTGGGGCGCCGGCCCTGCCCGCGACCACCAGATCGTCCAGGTCGGGAGTGTGGGCATCTCGACCGCGTTTCCGACCAGGTCCGACTGGAGCGGCTTCGAGTTGAAGTCGACGCTGCGGACGACCTACTGCGCCTGCACCGGGAAGCCTGTCGGCGAGCCGATCGGGTTCGAAATCCAGTCGCGACCAAACAAGTCCGCTCCTTGGAAGAAGGTTCTCGGGTCCGAGGTTACGCCTGGCGAGACCTTCACCTCCTGGCCCGGAGCGGCCGGCGGCCAGGAGTACCGGATATGGGTTCCGGCTACCACCGGTCTGTTCCGGGACGAGGCCATCTGGCTGACGCCACCCGTCTCCACCTCCGCGAAGTACGTGCAGCGCTACGCGGCCATCTACACGTCCCAGTTCGAGCCGCCATCGGCCCCGGTCGGCGCGACAGTCCGGCTGAACGTCGCCGTCGCCCCGGGCCTTCCGATGCAGGCCGGCCTGGAGCGCTGGGACGGTAAGAAGTGGGTCTACACGCGCGCAGTCCAGCTGGATGCGACCGGCAAGGCCTCGATCCCCATCCGCGCCTCGGGTCGCGGCACGACGACGAAGTACCGGATCACCACCCCCGCGGTGAAGGTCAAAGGGCTCCCCGTCATCTACACCACTGGTCCCTCGTTCAAGCTGACCGTCCGATGAGGAGCAGCTCCATGCGCAAATTCATCCCCCTCGCAGCCACCGCCGTACTGCTGACCACCGCCGCTACCCCGGCCTGGGCGGCCGCCGCTGACGCCCCGACCGACGTGCAGGTCGGGCGGGTTGACGGGAAGAACCAGGTGACCTGGGTCGACGACGGGGAAGCGAACGTGGTCCGGGCGGAGTACCTGGACACCGGTGTTGTGGACGTGCTGACGAGGCCGGCTGCCGACGCGGCCAACAAGGTCCAGCTGAAGAACCTGCGGAACAGCGACCGGATCCGAGTCACGGTGACCTCGGTGAACTCGGCCCAGGAGGAGAGCACCGCTGGGGTCAGCGGACTGTTCGACGCCTTGCACGTGACCAAGCCGGCGCTGACGAACGCCGACCTGCTGCCCGACCGCTCTATCCGCGTGCAGTGGACCTACGCGGCGGCCCAGGACCTGACCCCCGGCGACCCGCTCGACTCCCCCGACCTGCTCGCATTGGACATCAGCGGTCAGGAGCGGATCCCGCTTCCGGCCGGCTCGACGTCGTACACGCTGCCGGCCCGAACCGGACCGGCGCAGATTTCTGTTGCTGTTAGCAACAGCTGGTCCTCGACCTTCGGCACCGGTCGCGTGCAGCTCGGCACTCTGCAGGCAGCGATCGCAGTGCCCGCACAGGCGGTGTACGGCGGCACACTCGGCATCACGAGCACGATCAACTCCGACCTGGAGAGCATCGCCGTACCGATCGAAATCCAGGCCCGGACCTCCAAGACCGCGGCCTGGAAGACGATCGGCCGCTGGACCACCTACCCCGGCCAGACGCGGTCGACCCCGGTCAACTCGCCGGGCGCCCGCGAGTACCGGCTCTGGGCGTCTGCTGTGAAGGAGATCGACCAGTCGGTGATCAAGCTAGCCCCAGCCGTCTCCACCTCGGCGCGCTCTTCGAAGTCGTTCGCGAACGTCTACAACACCCGCTTCGAGCCGGCCACGACCGCGATCGGCACGACCACCAACCTCAGCGTCCACGTGAATCCGGAAGTCTCGATGAACGCCGCCCTCCAGCAACTGGTCGGCACGACCTGGAAGCACGTCCGCTCGGTCCCCATCACCAACGGCCGCGCCTACATCCCCACCAAGGCCACCAGCCGCGGCACGGTCACCTTCCGCATCGTCACCCCCGTCGTCCAGGTGAACGGCCTGCAGGTCGAGCCCGGCTCCAGCAAGCCCTTCACCCTCACCATCCGCTAGGACCCCAATGCGCAAGCTAGCCCCCATCGCCACCACCGCCGCACTCCTGACCGGCATCCTCACCACCCCAGCCTGGGCAACAGCCCCCGAAGCCCCCACCAACGTGCAGGTCACGCGGGTGGACGGGAAGGTCCAGGTGACGTGGGAGGACAACGGCGAGGCGAACATCGTCCGGACCGAGGACCTCGACACGGGGAAGGTGTACCTGGAGCGCACCACCCAGGTCGGCGAGACCAACAAGGTCACTCCGCCTTCTGGGTTTATCAAGAGCAGCCGGCTGCGGATCTCCGTGACGTCGCGGGGCGCCGCGCAGGAGGAGAGCGTTCCAGGTCTGAGCGTGTTGTTCGACACCCAGTGGGTCAACCAGCCGGTCCGCAAGGACGCCGAACTGCTGCCCGACGGTTCAGTCCGGGTGCAGTGGACGCAGAAGGCCATCGAGGACGTCACCCCGGGCGACCCGCTGGATGTCTCCGCCGAGTTCATCACGCTGGTCGTCCGCGGCCCGGCCGCGGGACAGGAGGAGCGGATCCCGCTCCCGGTCGGTACGACGTCCTACACGCTGCCCGCACGGCCCGGACCGGTACGGCTCGCGCTGGACGTCGGCAACGAATGGTGGACGTACAGCACCCCGGCGAAACTCGCGCAGGTCGGCACGAACAACCCTGCGATCACCGTGCCCGCCATCGCGGGCTACAACAAGGCGCTCGGGATCCAGAGCAAGGTGACCTCGGGTCTGACCATCGACGACCTTCCGGTCGAGATCCAGGCGCGGCCGTCCAGCAACCGTGGCTGGCGAACGGTCGGGCGGTTGATGACGGCGCCTGGCGCCGCGCACACGACCCAGCTCACCTCGCTGGGCGCCAGTCAGTACCGTCTGTGGGTGCCGGCGGTGAAGAAGTCCAAGTTGGGCGAGTTCAAACTCGCACCGGCGGCGTCGACCTCGGCGCGGTCCTCGAAGACGTTCGCGGACGTGTACCTCGCCGGTTTCGATCCGGCCACCACCGCGCTCGGTACGACGACCACGATGCGGGTCGCTGCGATACCGACGACGCCGATGAACGTCGCCCTGCAGCAGTGGGACGGCAAGCAGTGGAAGCACGTCCGCTCCATCGCGTGGGACATGGAGCACTTCAACTTCCCGGTCAAGGCGACCCGACGGGGGACGGTGAAGTTCCGGATCCTGACGCCCGTTGTACAGACGGCGAGTGGGCTCTGGGTGGAGCCGGGGAGCAGCAAGCCGTTCACGCTCACTGTCCGCTGAGCGTTACCGGAATGTGAGCAAACGCGCGTTTTGATGCACAGAGAGTCACGGTTGTTAACTCAGTTCACCTGATGGCTGCCTGGTGGCACGCCGGGCGTCGTTTACGGTGCCGGAACCGTTCACCGGTCGTTTACCGGCGACGGGCCACCCAGTCATCTGGTCTCCCTACCGTCTGTGGAAGTTCAGAAGTCTTGATTCCCGCAGAAGGGCAACACTCTCGTGTCCGTGAATCGCCTCCTCCGCGTCGGCTCTGTCGCCGTGGCATCCCTCGGTGTGCTCGCTCTGAGCGCCTGTGGCAGTGACCCGGAGCCGTCCGGCTCCTCGACCCCGACCACGGGTGCGTCCTCGACCGGCGCGACCGACTGCCCGAAGGGCACGCTGAACGCCGAGGGATCCTCGGCGCAGAAGAACGCGATCGAAGAGGTCATCAGCAAGTACAACGAGACGTGTAAAGACGTCACGGTGAACTACAACCCGACCGGCTCCGGCGCGGGGATCAAGCAGTTCAACGCGAGCCAGGTCGACTTCGCCGGCTCCGACTCGGCCCTCAAGACCGAGGGTGCCGACGGCGGCGAGTCCGAGGCCGCGCAGGCCGCGAAGCGCTGCGCCACCAACCCGGCGCTGAACCTGCCGATGGTCATCGGCCCGGTCGCGATCGCCTACAACGTCGACGGCCTGCAGAAGCTGGTCCTCGACGGCGCGACCGCCGCGAAGATCTTCCAGGGCACCGTCAAGACCTGGAACGACCCGGCGATCGCCAAGCTGAACCCAGGCGTCACGCTGCCGACCGCCCCGATCTCGGTGTTCTTCCGCTCGGACGAGTCCGGCACCACGGAGAACTTCACCAAGTACCTGAAGGCCGCCGGCGGCGGCGCCTGGACGGGCACGCCGGCCAAGAAGTGGACCGGCACCGGTGCGGGCAAGGAGAAGTCCGCGGGTGTCGCCGAGGGCGTCAAGAGCACCAAGAACTCGATCACGTACGTCGAGTGGTCGTACGCCGTCGACAACAAGCTCGGCGTCGCCCAGATCGACAACGGTTCGGGCACCCCGGTCGAGCTGACCGCCGAGACCGCCGGCAAGGCGCTGGCCGCCGCGAAGCCGGCCGGCACCGGGTCCGACCTGGCGCTGAAGCTGGACTACGCGACCAAGGAGGCGGGCGCCTACCCGATCATCCTGGTCACCTACGAGATCGCCTGCAGCAAGGGCCTGCCGGCCGAGAAGACCGCGCTGGTGAAGAGCTTCCTGACCTACTTCGCGGGCAAGGACGGCCAGGGCGCGCTGACCGAGCTCAACTACGCGCCGCTTCCGGAGGAGATCCGGACCAAGGTCGCCACGGCCATCCAGTCGATCAGCTGACGCAGCCGATCCACTGACCAAGAAACAGCAGTGATGCGAGCCCCGGCCGGTCCCGAGATCCTCGAGGACGGCCGGGGCTTCGCCTCGTCCTCCAGCATCAGCCCCACGACGACCCCAGGCGCTTGGAGCACCATCGATGAGTAGTCCAGACGGCACGGAACCGCCCGACCGGCCGGCGGACCCGGCCGCCTCCGAAGCCGAGCCACGGATCGAGGACCTGGTCGACGAGACCGCCCCGGCCGTGCACTTCGAGACGTTGACCGACGAAGTAACTCCGCCGGCCGCGAAGCCCGAGGAGAGCAAGAAGAAGCTCGACCTCGGCCCGGTCGGTCACCTCGGCGACCGGTTGTTCTCCGGTCTGGCCCGCGGATCCGGCGCCCTGGTGATCGCGATCGTGGCGTTCGTCGGCATCTTCCTGCTGGCGCTGGCGATCCCGTCGCTGGCCGACAACAACACGAACTTCCTGTTCTCCCGCGTCTGGGAGCCGGGCGGCGCCGATCCGAAGTTCGGGATCGCGGCGCTGTTCTACACCACCGTGATCAGCTCCATCATCGCGATGCTCATCGCCGTACCGGTCGCGATCGGCGTCGCGCTGTTCGTCACCTACTACGCGCCGAAGCGGCTGGCCACCCCGGTCGCGCATGCCGTCGACCTGCTCGCCGCGGTGCCCTCGATCGTGTACGGCCTGTGGGGCAGCCTGTTCTTCGCCCCGATCCTGCTGCCGGTGATCAACGGCATCTCGTCGGCGCTGGGCTGGGTCCCGGTGTTCGCGAAGCCGATCGGCGACAACGTCGGCGTGATCTTCACGGTCTCGGTGGTGCTGGCGATCATGATCCTGCCGGTCGTCACCGCGATCAGCCGGGAGATCTTCGCGCAGACGCCGGTCGCGCATCGCGAGGGCGCGCTGGCGCTGGGCTCCACCAAGTGGGAGATGATCCGGATGGCGGTCCTGCCGTACGGTCGCTCCGGTGTGACGAGCGCCGCGATGCTCGGTCTCGGCCGCGCGCTCGGTGAGACCGTCGCGGTGATGATCATCCTGACGGTGCCCAACGGCAACGACCCGTGGAACTCGTCGATCTTCGCGGGTGGCGAGACCTTCGCGTCGAAGATCGCCAACAACGCCGCCGAGTTCGACACCCCGGAGAAGACCGGCGCCTTCATCGCGGCCGGCCTGGTGCTGTTCGTGGTCACGTTCCTGGTCAACTCCGCGGCCCGCATCATCGTCGCCCGCAGCGCCCCCGGCGCCAAGCGTCCGCGCCGCAACCGCCGCGCCACCGAAGGAGCGTCAGTATGACGGCCATCGTCGAGAACAAGCCGGCGTACGACGGCAAGGAGCTGGACCTCACCGGCAAGTCCGGGGCCCGGGCCTTCAAGAACCTGCTGGCGACCGTCCTGATCGTGGCGGCCTTCGTGATCGCGCTGATCCCGCTGATCTGGATCCTCTGGACCGTTGTCAGCAAGGGCTATCACCTGCTGCTGAGCGCCGACTGGTGGAGCCAGTCGCAGCGCGGCATCACCGTCCGCCGCGAAGGCGGCGGTGCGTACCACGCGATCATGGGCACGCTGATCATGTCGCTGATCGCCGCGGTGATCGCGGTTCCGATCGCGATCCTCGGCGCGGTCTACCTGGTCGAGTACGGCAAGGGCACCAAGGCCGCGCGCGCGGTCAGCTTCATGGTCGACATCCTGACCGGTGTCCCCTCGATCGTCGCCGCGCTGTTCATCTACGCGGTCTGGATCACGATCCTCGGCTTCAACCGGGTCGGTTTCGCGGTGTCGCTGTCGCTGGTGCTGCTGATGCTCCCGGTCGTGCTGCGGTCCACCGAGGAGATGCTGAAGCTCGTCCCGGACGAGTTGCGGGAGGCGTCGTACGCGCTCGGGGTGCCGAAGTGGAAGACGATCCTGAAGGTCGTCGTCCCCACCGCGTTCGGCGGCATCATCACCGGCGTGATGCTCGGTCTGGCCCGGGTGATGGGTGAGACCGCGCCGCTGCTGATCCTGGTCGGCTACTCGAAGAACATCAACCTGAACCCGTTCGACGGGTTCATGGGCGCGCTGCCGACGATGATCAACCAGGACCGGACCGAGCTGGCGCTGCAGCCGGCCGCGGACCGGGTCTGGGCGGCCGCGCTGACCCTGATCCTGCTCGTTCTTGCCCTCAATCTGCTGGCCCGGCTCGTCGCCCGGTTCAGCGCCATCAAGTCGAAATAGTCGGAGAGGTTCTGAGTCGATATGGCAAAGCGCATCGAGGTCAGCGGCCTCAACGTCTACTACGGTGATTTCAAGGCCGTCGAGGACGTGTCGATGACGATCGAGCCCCGCTCGGTCACGGCGTTCATCGGTCCGTCGGGCTGCGGCAAGTCCACCTACCTGCGGACCCTGAACCGGATGCACGAGGTGATCCCGGGCGCCCGGGTCGAGGGCAAGGTGCTGCTGGACCAGCAGGACCTGTACGCGACCGGTGTCGACCCCGTCGCCGTCCGGCGGGTCGTCGGCATGGTGTTCCAGCGGCCGAACCCGTTCCCGACGATGTCGATCTTCGACAACGTGGCGAGCGGCCTGAAGCTGAACGGCGTCAAGGACCGCAAGAAGCTCACCGAGGTGGTCGAGGAGTCGCTCAAGGGCGCCAACCTCTGGAACGAGGTCAAGGACCGCCTCGACAAGCCGGGCGCGGGTCTGTCCGGTGGTCAGCAGCAGCGGCTGTGCATCGCCCGGGCGATCGCGGTCGAGCCCGAGGTGATCCTGATGGACGAGCCCTGCTCGGCCCTGGACCCGATCTCCACGCTGGCGATCGAGGACCTGATCGAGAAGCTCAAGGACCGGTTCACCGTGGTGATCGTCACGCACAACATGCAGCAGGCGGCCCGGGTCTCGGACCAGACCGCCTTCTTCAACCTGGCCGCCACCGGCAAGCCGGGGCGGCTGATCGAGATGGGCGCCACCAAGGCGATCTTCTCCAACCCCACCGAAAAAGCCACCGAGGACTACATCACCGGCCGCTTCGGCTGAGTCGCGAAGAGTGGGGACCCGCGCCGGGCGGCGCGGGCGCGTGACCCTGAACCTGTGGCCCAGATAGTCTGCAGGGATTCTTCGACGTCTCAGAAGGGACTGTGGTGAGCACTCCGACGCCTCCCGGCGATGACCAGAACGACCCGAACGGGCCGCAGGACACCCCGGGCCAGACTCCGGGCGTCCAGCCGGGCCAGTACGGCCAGCCGCAGCAGCCTGGCTACGGCCAGCAGCCGCCGCAGGCGCCTGGCTACGGGCAGCAGCAGCCGGGCAGTTACCCGGGGCAGCCCGGGCAGTACGGCCAGCCCCAGCAGCCTGGCTACGGCCAGCAGCAGCCTGGGTACGGCGGCCAGCAGCCGCCGCAGCAGCCCGGCTATGGACAGCAGCAGCCTGGCTACAGCGCCTACCCGGGCGCCCAGGCCGGCGGCTACGGCTACGGCGGCGCCCAGGCCGCACCGAGCAACACCCCGATGATCATGTCGATCATCGGCATCGTCTGCTGGTTCTGCTGTTCCCCGGCCGCGATCGTCCTGGGCTTCCTGGCCCAGAGCAAGTACCGCGAGCAGGGTCAGTCGGACACGCTGGCCAAGGTGGCGTGGATCGGCGGCATCGTCGCCTTCGTCCTCGGCATCCTCGGCTACGCCACGGGCCTCGTCGGCCGCTGACGTCCAGTACGTGATGATCGCCGGGTAGCACCTAGCTACCCGGCGATCTTCAGTTCAGGTTGCGGGCGACGCCGTACACGATGAGCAGCGCGATGATCGCCTTGGTGAGCCAGTCGGTGACTCGCGGGCTCAAGGCCAGGCGGGGCAGCCGCACGACGCGCAGGGACTCCAGGGCCCACGCCAGGAGCTGGTAGCCGATGGCGAGGCCGGCCAACGGGCCCAGAACCAGTACGACGGGGTTGAAGTGCCAGGCGGCGTTCAGATCGCCACGTAGTAAGGCGGCAGCCATCCGGGTCGATCCGCAGAGCGGGCAGTTCAGACCGGTGGTGGCGTGCAGGACGCACGGGATGCCGAGCCCGGTCAGCTGATAGACACCGGCCAGCACGAAGCCGCCGACACCGACCGCTGCCAGCCCCTGCACGCGCCGGTCGACCGGCGGGACCGGCCCAGCGGGGCGAATTACGACGCCTTCACTCACCGGACCACAGTAACCTGCCTTCCAGTTCGCAGTCGTGCACCAGAGAGGAATTCCGGTGACCACCCCTCCGTCCGGCCCGTACGACGGGTCCACGCCGCCAGGCCAGCCCAATCAGTACCCACCGGGTCAGCCCAACCAGCTTCCGCCGGGACAGCCCGGTGGCGGGTATCAGCCCAGCGGGCACATCCAGCCGGGCTACAACCCTTACAACCAAGGGCCTTCTGGGAAGGGCAGCTACCGGTACGCGCTGCCCGGTCAGCCGGTCGGCTACACCACCCGGGTGGGCGCCTCCCTCATCGACAGCGTTCTCCAGGGGTTTCCGATGGGGATCGGCCTCATCGTCACCATTTCGATCAGCACCGGCCCCCACGCCGACGCAGCCGGTCTCCCGCTGACCATCGGCGGCATCTGCAGCACCGTGATCTGGTTCCTGAACCGGGTGGTCCAGCAAGGCCGCACCGGCCAGTCACTCGGCAAGAAGATGACCGGGTCGCGGGTCATCAGCATCAGTACCGGTGAAAGGATCGGCTTCGGCGCGAACCTCGGCCGCGAGCTCCTCGCCTACTTCTTCAACTACCTCTGCTTCATCAACCTGCTCTGGCCGCTCTGGGACGAGAAGCAGCAGACCTGGCACGACAAGGTAGTCAACGACATAGTCGTCAGCACATGACCACTCCGTCTCAGAGCTAGTGCGATAGAAGGAAGCCGGCGCAGGTCACTGACCACAGGACGCTGGTGAAGGTGCCGATGATGAAGCGCTCCGCTACTGCTTGCGGAGTGACGGAGGCGGGCTGGTCAGGACTGCGTAGCTCGGGATAGCGGGCCAGCCCCTTGATCGCCAGCACGATGGCCAGCCCCTCCGGCCAGCCGGCCACCAGGGCCGCGAAGATCGCACCACGCTCGAGTGAACCGATCAGGGCGCCGCCACGCAGCACCTCACCGGCCTTTTGGGTCGACTGGGCCCGAGTGTTGCCCCGGTCCACCAAAGCGAGCACAGAGGTCGTCAGCGGGCCGCCGCCGGTCACTGCGAGCCCTCCGGCCAGCAGGAGCAGCACATTCCACCAGCGCTCGTCCCAGTCGGCCACACCGTTGCCGTAGAGCAGCACCAGGCCGCCGGCCACTCCACAGGCCAGCATCAGGCCGCTGAGGATGATCTCCAGCGTCGCACCAGCCTTGGGCACCCACGCCAGTACGGCGAGGATCAGCCCGGCTCCGGTGAGCGCCAGGACGAGTGCCGTCACGCAGCGACCTCGACGCGGGCGAGCAATTCGGTCGCGAGCAACCGTCCACGCTGCTCCTCGGCCACTCCGGCCGCCTGAGCCCGTTGGGTTACCGCAGATTGGCTGATCCCCAGTTTCACGCCGATCTCCCGTCGTGTCAGTCCCTCTGCCAGCAGGTCGGCGACAGCCCACCCGCGGTCGCTGCGCCGGCGCAGTACCGACGCCATCAACCAGAGCACCGTCTCCACCTGATCGGCCACCTGGGCGTCGGAGCCGCACACATTGACATGGTGCGGACTGATCTTCGCCTTGTCGACCGCCTGCCGCGCATACACGAACGCGTCCCCGTTACCGGCCCGCGTGCTGCGCGGGAGCGGCTCGATCACGTCGCCGATCCCGAGCCCGACGTACCAGGAGTCCAGGCGGAGCAGCTCGACGATGATGTCGATCGTTGCCTTGGCCCCGGAAAGCACGCCCTGAAACTCGTCCCCCGCGGTCCGCTCGAACTTGCGGAGAAGTCCGGGACGCCGGGGACGGCGATTCAGATTGTTCAGTAGCTCGGGTACGAGATCGCTGGTGATTCGACTGCCCCGCTGATCTACCGTGAGAACAAAGACCACTGCCCTGCACCTCCTCACTGACGGATTAAGGCTACAGTCTTATTCACGCTGAGTGAAGGCAAAAACCTGAATCGGTTCACCCGATCACTCCCCGTAGTCACCCCGCAAGGCAGCCGATTCCCCAATTCTCCGCTCAATCGAGCCACTTCGCCATCTCGACTCACCGGGCGATTTCACTCCGCGTAAGGCCGAAAAGCTCACTTTTCCTGCTCCAAAGGCCCCAAAACCGCCGCCCAGCACCCCATCGACCTACGGTGACAAGGTGGCGACACGAGCCCAGGGCCGGGCCGGCCGGGGCTCCCGGAATTCGCCGGTGGACATTCGGCCGGGGCCGGATTGATCCTCAACAGCCTGAACCGGTTCCCTGACGCGATCGCCGGTCACGTCTTCCTCGCTCCGGACTACGGGCTGCATTCCGACACCGAGAAAGTCGCGCGGGGCAGTAACTTCGCGACGATCTGCACCAGAGCCATCATCACCGACGCAGCATCGCCAATGCCGTGGCCGGTGGCCGGATCGACGGCCACGCCAAGGCGCTCGGCTTTGCTTACACCACTGAAGAACTGCGCGAGTCCGGGATGGTGAACCGGTACACGGTGAACATGGCGCTCGCGCAGAACGCCGATCACGCGGACACCGATCTGCAGCGGATCGACGGACCCGTCGGCGTCCAGGTCGGTGCGGACGACGAGGTGTTCGACGCGACGAAACTGGCCGAGTTCTCCCGGCAGGCGCCCCATGTGAAGGTGACGATCCTGCCGGGAGAGACTCACCTCAGCCTGCTCGACACTGCAGCGGCTCAGGTCGGACCCTGGCTGCAGAGTCAGTCGGCCAACGGCAGATAGACCTTGCTGTCATTGGCCTTGAAGGTCTCGGACATCTCGTTGAAGCCGGCCTCGATCGCCTCGGTCGACGTCAGCCCGCGCTCCTCGGCGTACTTGCGGATGTCCGCGGTGATCCGCATCGAGCAGAACTTCGGCCCACACATCGAGCAGAAGTGCGCGGTCTTCGCGGGCTCGGCCGGCAGCGTCTCGTCGTGGTAGGACCGTGCCGTGTCCGGATCCAGCGAGAGGTTGAACTGATCCTCCCAGCGGAACTCGAACCTGGCCGTCGACAACGCGTCGTCCCAGGCCTGCGCCCCCGGGTGCCCCTTGGCCAGATCGGCAGCGTGGGCAGCGATCTTGTACGTGATCACGCCGACCTTGACGTCATCGCGGTCCGGCAGACCGAGGTGCTCCTTCGGCGTGACGTAGCACAGCATCGCCGTACCCAGCCAGCCGATCTGCGCCGCGCCGATGGCGCTGGTGATGTGGTCGTACGCCGGCGCCACATCAGTTGCCAACGGCCCCAATGTGTAGAACGGCGCCTCACCGCAGAGCTCCTCCTCGAGCCGCACGTTCTCCGCGATCTTGTTCATCGGCACGTGCCCCGGACCCTCGATCATCACCTGGACGTCGTGCTCCCAGGCGATCTTGGTGAGCTCCCCGAGCGTCCGCAGCTCGGCGAACTGCGCCGCGTCGTTCGCGTCCGCGATACATCCCGGCCGAAGCCCGTCGCCGAGCGAGAACGTCACGTCGTACTCACGCAGGATCTCGCACAGCTCGGCGAAATGCGTGTACAGGAAGGATTCCTGGTGATGCGCGAGGCACCAGGCCGCCATGATCGACCCGCCGCGCGAGACGATGCCGGTGATCCGCCGCGCGGTCAGCGGCACGTACCGCAGCAGCACGCCCGCGTGCACGGTCATGTAGTCGACACCCTGCTCGCACTGCTCGATCACCGTGTCGCGGTAGACCTCCCACGTCAGTGCGGCCGGATCACCCTTCACCTTCTCCAGCGCCTGGTAGAGCGGCACGGTCCCGATCGGGACGGGTGAGTTCCGCAGGATCCACTCGCGGGTCTCGTGGATGTTCTTGCCGGTGGACAGATCCATCACGGTGTCCGCGCCCCAACGGGTGGCCCAGACGAGCTTCTCGACCTCGTCCTCGATCGAGCTGCTGACCGCGGAGTTGCCGATGTTCGCGTTCACCTTCACCAGGAACTTCTTGCCGATGATCGTCGGCTCGCTCTCCGGGTGCCGGCGGTTGACCGGGATGACGGCCCGGCCGCGGGCCACCTCGGACCGGACGAACTCCGGATCCATGTTCTCCCGGAGTGCGACGTACCGCATCTCCTCGGTGATGGTGCCTGCTCGGGCGTGGGCGAGCTGGGTCAGGTTCGCCCGCCCGGCCACCCACTCGCGCCGCAGCGCGGGCAGACCGGTCTGTACGTCGATCTGCGCGGTCGCGTCCGTGTACGGCCCGGACGTGTCGTACAGGTCGAAGTGCTCGCCGTTGGTGAGATGGACGCGGCGAGCTGGAACTCCCAGCTCGCCGCGGTAGATCTTCTCCGACCCCGAGATCGGGCCGGTGGTGACAGTCGGTCGTACGGTGCCGATAGTTGTCACTTGCTGTGCTCCCTACGCCGGAATTACCCGGACAGGTTCGGCGGTCGGCGGCGCCGGATTCCTCCAGCCGCCCTCTCAGCCCACTACGGTGCGAGCTCCCGCGATCTCCAGTTATCAGCCATACCTTAGTAGAGTTCCGACGATGCGCGACTTTGTGTATCCGCCGGTAGTCGGTTTCGCCAGGACGGCCTTCAAGGTGCTGGACGTGAACTTCCAGCTCTCCGGCACCGAGAACGTGCCCCGTAGCGGCGGTGCGGTGATCGCGCTGAACCACATTAGCTACGTCGACTTCATCCTCGGCGGGTACGGCGCTGTGCCGAGCAAGCGGCTGGTCCGGTTCATGGCCAAGGACATCCTGTTCCGGAACCGCTGGTCCGGTCCGCTGATGCGCGGGATGCACCACATCCCGGTGGACCGCGGTGCCGGCGCGGCGTCGTACTCACAAGCACTTGAGTACTTGCGGGCCGGTGAGGTGGTCGGTGTCTTCCCGGAGGCGACGATCAGCCGGTCGTTCGAGCTGAAGGAGTTCAAGTCCGGGACGGTCCGGATGGCGGCGGAGGCCGGCGTACCGGTGATCCCGCTGATCCTCTGGGGCACCCAGCGGATGCTCACCAAGGACCACCCGAAGGACTTCTCCCGGCACCGCACGATCGCGATCACGGTCGGTACGCCGATGGCCGTGACCACGGACGACGATCCGGTCGAGGCGACCGCCGTACTGCGGTCGACGATGGCCGAGATGCTCGACGACACCATCCGCGCCTACCCGGAGCAGCCGCCGGGCGCCTGGTGGCTGCCGGCCGCGTACGGCGGCTCCGCGCCGACTCCAGAAGAGGCGGATGAGCTGGACCGCGAGGAGCTGGCACGCCGGGCCGAGCGGCGGCAATAGCACCGACGCACCCCGGACAAGGGGTTGACCCTTGACGGTCTGTGAGGGTACGAAGGGCACTTGTTATTGACAAGGCAGGAATCTGGGGGATTTCTGTGCTGCTTGCCTTGTGCTGGGCGGGGGAAGGTTTTGTGTTCGATTCACCGGAAGAACTGCGCCTGTTCGAACCCGGGACGCTGGTGGTGGCACCGCATGTCGCGGAGCACATCCCGGATGCGGGGGCCTATTTCATCGACTGGTCCACCCGGGACCTGGACGCCGAGCGCGCCCGTGAGGTCGAGGCCGCGGTCAACGGGCGCCGCTGCGCGAACGGCTGGTTCCCGCTCGAGCGCCTGGACAGCATCGGTCACCGGGGTTTCTGGCGCGGTCCACTGACCTATCTGGCCCAGATGACGGCAGACGACGCGGCCATCCTGCAGGACTGGGCCGCACGCGGCCTGACCGGTGAGAACCGGCGGCGTATCCAGGCCACCGTCGATCACCTGCTGCACCAGCAGGGGCACGCGGCCGCTGCCACCTGGGCAGTGGCCGTTCGCCCCCAGGCTGGTCTGGACGCGGACGCCCTTGGCGACCGGCTCTTCACAGCCTGGGAACAGAACCTCGACGCGGTGCGCACCAAGGACGTGGCCAAGGCAGTGCGCCGCTGGAACCGCTAGTGCCTAATGGAACTGCGGGATGATCAGGTAGAGCCCGTAGAGCACCGCAGCGAGGCACGCTGCGAAGCACAGTGACGCCACTGCGGTGTCCACCATCGGGGCCGGCCGCTTCTCGTCGATAGCTGCCGCCCGGCGCGCCATGGCGGTCACACCGAAGGCGAACAGCACCGCCAGCCCCACTCCGAAGAGCAGGCTGACCAGGGCGACCTCACCGAGTGCACTCCAGTTGATGTGCATCGTCCTGCCCCTCTCAGACCGCCGCGGGCGCCGAGGAGGCGGCCGGGGTGCTCGGGTACTCGTTCACGTTGTTGGAGGTGACCGGCGTACGCCGCGAAGCCAGGTAGATGCCCCCGCCGGCCGCCACAGCCAGTACGGCGATCAGCGCGACCCCGAGGTTTCCGGAGTTCGCGACGCGACCGGCCAGTGCCCCCACGATCGCCGCGGCGGGCAGCGTGAACAGCCAGGCCAGCGCCATCCGGCCGGCGACCGTCCAGCGCACCTCGGCCAGCCGCTTGCCCAGACCAGAGCCCAGGATGCTGCCGGAGCAGACCTGCGTGGTGGACAGCGGGAAGCCGAGGTGGGAGGAGGCCAGCAGCACTGCGGTCGAGCTGGTCTCCGCGGCGAAGCCCTGCGGCGACTCGATCTCGGTCAGGCCCTTGCCCATCGTCCGGATGATCCGCCAGCCGCCCAGGTAGGTACCGGCCGCGATCGCCAGACCGGCGGCGAAGATCACCCAGAGCGGCGGACGCGAACCCTGCGCGAGGCTGCCGGAGGTGATCAGGACCAGCGTGATGATGCCCATCGTCTTCTGCGCGTCACCGGTGCCGTGCGCCAGCGAGACCAGCGAGGCGGACGCGATCTGACCGACCCGGAAGCCGTCGTCGACGCTCTTCTTCCGGGCGCGGGCGGTGATCTTGTAGGCCAGGAAGGTGCCGAGCAGCGCGACCACACCGGCCACGATCGGCGCGGCGACCGCCGGGATGATGATCTTCTGCGCGACCGTGCCGAAGTTGACCGCACCGCTGCCGGCCGCAATCCACGTGGCGCCGATCAGGCCGCCGAAGAGCGCGTGCGACGAGGAGCTGGGCAAACCGACGTACCAGGTCAGTAGGTTCCACAGGATCGCGCCGACCAGGCCGCCGAAGATGATGGGGACCGTGACCTTCGTATCGTCGACCAGACCGCTCGAGATGGTCTTGGCGACTTCGGTGGAGACGAACGCGCCGACCAGGTTCAGTACGGCGGACAGCCCCACCGCGACCTTCGGTTTGAGCGCGCCGGTGGCGATCGACGTCGCCATCGCGTTAGCGGTGTCGTGGAAGCCGTTCGTGAAGTCGAACACCAGTGCGGTGACGATCACCACGATGACGAGAAACGACAGATCCATCCCGATCACATCCCTCGGCGGACGAGTTGTGGCACTCGACCGACCGTAGGGGTGGTGGATGAATTCGAAATGAATGAGATTCGGGAATCTCATTCCAGGATCAGGTGCGCGATCCCGTAGCAAGCGGCGGCGACCAGACCAGCGGCCGGAATGGTCAGCACCCAGGCGGTGACGATGCCCTTGGCGACACCCCACCGGACGGCGGACAGGCGCTTCGTGGCGCCCGCACCCATGACGGCGCTGGTGATCGTGTGGGTCGTGGAGACCGGTGCGTGCAGGCCGATCGCCATCACATACAGGACACCGGCGGCGATGGCCTCGGAGGCGAAGCCGCGGGCCGGGTCGAGGTGGATGATGCGGCGGCCGAGGGTACGCATGATGCGCCAGCCACCGGAGTAGGTCCCCAGCGAGATCGCGGTCGCGGCGGAGAACTTCACCCACAGCGGGATGCCGTCGTCGGCGTCCGCGTGCCCGGTCGTGAGCAGCGCCAGGAAGATCACGCCCATCGTCTTCTGCGCGTCCTGCAGACCGTGCCCGAGCGCCATCGCGGCGGCTGACAAGGACTGCGCCAAGCGGAAGCCGCGGGTGGTCTTGCCGGGGTTCTTGCGCCGGAAGATCCAGAGGATCGCGATCATCAGCAGGAACGCACCGAGGAAACCGATCGCCGGCGAGAGCACCATCGGGATGACGACCTTGTCGACGATCCCGGTCCACAGCACCACGCTGGACGAGGCCAGTCCGGCGCCGACCAGGCCGCCGATCAGGGCATGCGAGGAGGAACTGGGCAGGCCGAAGTACCAGGTGATCAGGTTCCAGGTGATCGCGCCGATGAGGGCCGCGATGACAACCACGAGTCCGTGTTGTCCGGACGGAGCGGTGATGATGCCCTTGCCGACGGTCTCGGCGACCTCGGTCCCGGCCAGCGCGCCGAGGAAGTTGCAGACCGCGGCCATCGCCAGCGCCACCCGCGGCGTCAGCGCCCGGGTCGAGATCGAGGTCGCGATCGCGTTCGCCGCGTCGTGGAAACCGTTGGTGTAGTCGAAGGCCAGTGCGATCACGACGACCGCGATGACGAGCGTGAGCTCCAACGCTCAGCTCTCCTTGACGGCGATCTGCTCGACCGTGTTGGCGACATGCTCGAACGCGTCGATCGCAGCCTCCAGCAGATCGACCACGGTCTTCAGCTTCAGCACCGTGAGCGTGTCGTACTCACCGCTGAACAGCTTGGCGATGATCCGGCGGTGCACCGCGTCACCGGTGTTCTCCAGCCGGTTGATCTCGATCCAGTACTCGGCGAGGTCCTTCATGGTGCGCAGCCGCGGCATCGTCTCGGCGGTCAGCTGCGCGGCCCGCTGGAGGACCTCGATCTGCTCGGCGACCTCCTCCGGCAGCTTCTCCAGGTTGAAGAGGTGGATCGTGTCCACCGCCTCCTCCATGAAGTCCATGACGTCGTCGAGGTCGGAGGCCAGCCGGTAGATGTCCTCACGGTCGAACGGCGTGACGAACGTCGAGTTCACCCGCCGGATGATCGAGTGGGTGGTCTCGTCGGCGGCGTGCTCGGCGTCCTTCATCTGGACGGCGATCTGATGACTGGCCGAGAGGCCACTGCCGACGGTGCTGCCGAGCAGTTCGGCGAGGATCCGAGCTCCGTCCACGAGGTGGTTGGCGGACTCGGTGAAAAGGTCGTAGAACGTCGGGTCGTTCGGACGCAGACGTAACGGCACTTCAAGCTCCGGGTGAACGAGGGACAAACCGTTGATCATGCTAGGGGGAACAGTCCACGGATCTCGCATCCGCGGGGTCAACGTAGCGCGTCGGGGTGAACTAGTTCACTAGGAGATGACAACCGAGTAATCAATCGGTATCAGCGCGTGATCACGGCGTACAGGTCGAAGAGGCCGACGACGAGCACCAGACCGGCGGCGACGCGGAGCACTCGCTCGTGGCCGAGGGCATGCACCGCGGCACCCCGGGAACGGCGGTAAACCGCGCTCACAGCCGCCCAGCAGCCGAGTGAGAGCACCAGTACGACGATGCCGAGGCCGGTGCGCACGTCGGACGAACCGTGGCCTGAGGCAAGCAGCAGGATCCCGTTGGCGATCAGGCCGAGCGAGGTGCGTCGCCAGGCGAGCAGGGTCCGTTCGGGCTGTAGTCCGGGGTCCGGTGTGCTCATCGCCACAGTTATCGCCAGAGGGCGAAGATCAGACCGATCAGACCGGCCCCAGCGATAGTTGCCGCCAGCATCAACGGCAGTCTGGTCACAGGCAATGGCTCGCCGCGGCGCATCGCGACCATGTTCTGCTGCCAGCGCCGCAGTGCCCCGAACGTCGTGACCAGTCCGGCACTCACCAGGATCAGTCCGATGATCCGGGCCGGCCAGCGATCCAGTCCGAGGTCGAGGAACTGCACCGCCGAGAGGCCACCGGCATAACAGGCCAGTGATGTCCGCAGGTAGGCCAGATAGGTCCGCTCGTTCGCCAGAGTGAACCGGTAGTCGGGCTCCTGCTCCTCCTGCATCAGCAGGTCACCAGACCGTGCTTCTGCTTGAGTGCCAGCACGCGCCGCACACTGGCGTCGAGCTGTTTGGCGAAGGCCTCGTCCTGCTGGGCCTTCACCACCAGTGCGTTCACCATGGCCGCGGTGAGGTCCGCCGCGCCGTTGATGACGATGTCTCCGCCGGCCGCGATGACCCGAGTGGCCCGCTGACCGGCCGGGACCTTCGCCACGTTGGCCGCCGCCCCGACATCGTCGGTGATCACGACGCCGTCGTACCCGAGGTCGCCCCGGATCATGCCCTGGATGACGGTCGAGGAGAACGCCGCCCGGTTCTTCGGGTCGATCTTGGTGTAGGTGACCGTGGAGACCATCAGCATCTCGGTGCCGGCCTCGATACCGTCCGCGAACGGCTGCAGGTCGTCGTCACCACGAACCGTGACGTTGTCCAGTACGTCGGCGGCGAAGTCGGTGTTGCCACGCACCTTGCCGATGCCCGGGAAGTGCTTGACCGAGGTGATCACGCCACCCGCCATCATGCCGCGGACGAACGCCTGGACCGGCGGGCCGATCTCTGCGGGCGTATTGCCGAACTCGCGGTCCAGACTGCCGATGGGCGCGTTCTGCTTCTTCAACGACACCGGTACGACGTCGGCCACCGGAGCGAGGTCGGTATTGATTCCGGCCTGCTTGAGCTGGCCTGCCCATTGCGTCGCTTGGGCGGTGAGCTTGTCACTCGTCCACGTGCCCTGAACTGTCGCCGCCGGGATCCGGGTGAACCCGGCGCCCTTCAGCCGCTGGATCTGACCGCCTTCCTGGTCCGCTGCGACCAGTGGCCGAATGCCTTCCACCGTGGCAGCCTTCGTGGCCGCGGCGGTCGCCGTACGGGTGTGGGCCAGGCTGCCACCTGCTCCTAGCAGCAGGACTCCGCCGGGCTTCTGCTTCTGGACGATCGGGCGCTGGGCAGAGGTCATGCCGTTGGCGCTGATGCCGGTCATGATCAGCTGGGCTGCTCGCTGGCGCAGTGTGAGGTCCTGCAGCTTCGCGTCGAGGCAGCTGGGCGTCGACGTCGGCGTAGCTGATGGCGTCTTGGTCGGCTGGCCGGTGGTTTTCGTCGGCAGCGGTACCGACGATGACGGGACCGTGTCCGGCCCAGCTGTTGGCGACGACTGGTCGTCGCTGCAGCCTGCGAGGAGTAGCGCGGACAGTACGACGAGGGCGGTGGAACGGGTCCGCATCACCGCTCCTGGCCGGTGTTATCGGCCAGGGCCTTGCAGATGGTGAACAACTGGTCCACCTGCTCCTCGGTCAGCGCATCGAAGATCGCACTGCGCACCTCTTCGACATGGCCGGGCGCGGACTCCACCAGCTTCTCCCGACCTGCCTCGGTGATGATCGCTACCTGACCACGGCGGTCGGACTCGATGCCCTCACGACGCACCCAGCCATACTGCTCCAGCCGATTGACCGCATGCGAGAGCCGGCTCCGCGAGCCGAGCGTCGCAACGGCGAGCTCGCTCATCCGCAGCCGACCGTCCGGTGCGTCGGACAACCGCACCAGGATCTCGTAGTACGTGTGCGGAATCCCGGCGTCACGCTGCAACTGCTGCTCGATCCGGCCGTTCACTACGCGTTGGGCCGCGATGAACGCACGCCAAGCCTGCTGCTCTTTCTCATTCAGCCATCGGGGTTCCGCCATGTCCGCAGCGTAGTGCCTCGTCGAGGAGCGTTGGTGCCTTTAGCGGTGGTCCAGTCGTTCGCTGGCAAGGCGGAGGAGGAGAGCGATGCGGAGCATCTCGCGACGACGACAACGCCGCCAGCGGGCGTCTGGGGCGCCGCTAAAGGTGCCGAACGCTTCTCGACGAGGCACTGTCGTTTGCTCTGATCAGCAGTACTGCAACGGCGCAGACCGACATGCCGAGGATCGCGAGTACGCCGATGGTCTCGTCGAGCACGAAGTAGGCCAGCACCATCGTGGTCGGCGGCACCAGGTAGAGCAGGCTGCTGACTCTGGTTGCGCCGGAAAGCTTGAGATTCACCAGGTACAAGCCCCATCCGCCACCGGTTGCCAGCAGCACCAACCACAGGACAGCGCCGTAGAAACCCGGCTCCGTCGGGACGGTGAGCTGGGTGGTCGCGGCCCCGAGTGTGACGAACAGGACACCCGAGACCAGGCTCTGCACGCAGAGCGCGTCGAACGAGTTGACTGTCGACTTGCGTCGGCGATCCAGGCAGGTGCCCGCGACCAAGCCCAGCAGACCGGCCAGCGGGATCAGGAACAGCAGCAGCGAGCCATGGCCCGCGTGGAGGTCGTCGGCGACCACCAGCGCCACTCCGGCTAGCCCGATCACCAGTCCGATCCATTGGCGTCGGCTGACCGACTCTCCCAGCAGCGGTCCGGCCAAGGTCGCGATGACCAACGGTTGGAGCGATCCGATCAGCGCTGTGGCTCCGGCGGTGATGCCGTGGTCGATGCCGGTGAAGATGGCGCCGAGGTAGACGAACTGGGTCAGCACGGCCATCCACACCTGGGTGACGAGGTCGCGACGGGTCAGGCGCGGGCGCCGGACAGCCAGGATCACCGCGCCGAGCAGTCCGGCGACGAGGAAGCGCCAGGCCAGCAGGTCGAACGCACTCGTGTACCGAGTTCCCCAGCCCGCGCCGATGAAGCCCGAGCTCCAGAAGACGACGAAGCCGGCTCCCGCGGCCAGCGTCATCAGGCGCAGGCTCGGCGTCCGTCGTACTGCCAGGGCGGTTGTCATGGCCCGAGAGTAACCACACCGGTCGGTATACTGTCAGTATGCCTGTTCAGCAGATGAGACTCCTGGTCGATCGCGCAGTGCCGGCGGCGGACCGGCTGACACCGGCCGGTGCGCGGATCCTGGCGGCGGCCTCGACCCTGTTCTACGAGCAGGGCATCCGGACTGTCGGAGTCGATGCGATCGCGGCGGCGGCAGACGTCACCAAGAAGACTCTCTACGACCGGTTCGGCTCGAAGGACCGACTGATCGCGGCCTACCTGGAGCACCGGAATCGGGTGTGGCACGAGTTCCTCGACGAACAACTGGAGGAGCGCGCGCCCGGAACGCCTGAGGAGGTGGTGCTCGCACTGTTCGCTGCGCTGACCGACTGGCTCGCCGGGTCGCGCAACGGCTGCGGGTTCATCAACGCGAGCGTGGAACTGGCAGCGCCCGATCACCCGGCGATGCCAGTGATCGTCGGCCAGAAGCAGTGGATGCGATCCGAGTTCGAGGCGCAGGCACGGCTGGCCGGGATGGCCGACCCGGGCGAACTCGCTGATCGACTGCTCTTGCTCCACGAGGGCGCGCTGGTCAGCTATCGCGTCGCGGCGATGGCGAACGCGACCGAAGTCGCCGCTCGCGCCGCCGCCGACATGCTGGCCGGCTGGTCTCGGGTTGGTTTTTGCGACAGAGTGTCGTAATCTCGTTTTTACGACAACTTGCCGGATAACGAGGGAGTCATGATGAACGCAGTTGCTGACCGGGCCGAGATCCTCGAGCTGTTCGGGCGGTATGCCGACATCGCGGACCTGAAGTCGTTCGACGCCCTGCCCGCGCTGGTCCACACCGACCCGCTGACCATCGACTTCTCGTCGGTGACGGGGATGGCGCCGATGACAGTCCCGCTGGACTCCTACCGCGAGGCGCTTCGCGGATCCTTCGGTGCCTTCAAAGCCACCCACCACGCGATCACCGGCCACGTCGTCACCATCGACGGCGACCACGCGACGATCCACGCCCACGTCCGCGCCGAGCACTGGCTCCCGAAGGAGCTCGCCGGCGACGGCCCCGATCGCTGGCTGGTGGTCGGCTTCTACGACAACGAGGCAGTCCGGACACCGGATGGCTGGCGCCTCACCAGCGTCAAGCTCACCGCGATCCACCAGGAGAACGAGCACCTGGCCGCCACCACAGCAGCGCAGGCAAGCTAAGTGCCGAGGATCCGTGGCGGCAGCATCGAGAAACACCACGAGCTCGTCTGGGCCGACCTCGCCGACGCAACGCGCCGACTCCTCCTGGAGCGCGACTACGACTCGATCAACATGGGCCACATCGCAGCCGAGGCCGGCATCGCCCGCAACACCCTCTACAACTACGCCCGCGACAAAGCCGCATTGGTCCAAGCCCTGACCGAGCGAGCCAGCCGACCAATGCTCGAGCGCGTCACCACAATCGCCGCCAGCACCGAAGAGCCCGCCGCCGACCGTATGCACCAGATCGTCGAGGCAGTCTTCGAAGCCTCCACAGACCAAGCCCTGCAACCGATGTTCCGACCAGGCGCCGGCCCCCTGATCGACGAACTCCCCAAAGGCCCCGGAGGCCCGTTCCACGCCATCATGGCCGAGGTAGAAAACGTAGTCCGAGCCGGAATCACCCGCGCCGAATTCCGCGACATCCCCGACGTCCCCCTCACCGTCGAACTCCTAGCCGGCGCCATGCGAGCCGGCGCCGAACGCATCGGCCGAGACCCCGCCACCTACAAACCCACCGTCCGCGCCACCCAACAACTAATCCAGGCCGCCCTAACCCGCTAACCCGGCCGTTCGGGCCGAGGGCCGCGCACGCTCCGGCCGCGATGCCCTCCTGGCCGATGTACGGATGGATACCGCCGCCGACCGGGCACGCCAGTGCGGACCTCACTCCGCGGCGCGAGCGGAACGCGCCTTAGCGGGATCTAGTGCCTGTTGCGATTTGGCGGCTGCTCGCTCCCCAAACCGGTTTGGGGAGCGATAGCGGATCGGTGATCGGTCGCGGTGGCTGGGCACTTCGGTTGGCCAGTAGCCCCTCCGTCCCGAAGGTGCTCGTCTCGTCCCGCCGCTCGGGTTCGGCCGATTTCGTACGCGATGGCTGGTCGCCGCTGCGGCCGGTTTGACTGGACCGGGTGGCTGGGGGTGGTCTGGGGCTGGGCCGGATGGTGCGGTCGGTGACCGCGGTTCCCGTTGCCTGTGGCTGACGGGTTGTGGTTGCCCCCAGACGATGAGCATTCCTGTCAGGTGACCCGCCGCTGCAGTTCGGGTCGGGTGCCAGGTCGACCACCGCAGCTCCGGTCGGGGGCCAGGTCGACCACCGCGGTTCGGCTCGGGTGCCGGTCGACCACCGCGGTTCAGGTCGGGCGCCAGGTCGACCATCGCGGTTCGGGGCATCTGCCTAGCCTGCGGAGTTTCGCTGGATCTCCGTTGAGATTAACCCTTCTCTGCTCAAAATTTGAGGGGCGAACCGGCAACTTGCGGGGAGATCCCCTCGTTTTCTGCACCGCAACCGAAGCCCGGAAGCCCAGGCGACGGGCACCCGGGGCGCCGGCCTCGCCGTCCACCTCGGCCACAGGATCGGCCAGCCAGCCTGCTCGTTGGCGCCGGCCGCGGCGGCGAGTACCCGGCACCGAGGCCTCCGGCCGCATCCCAGCGCGCCAAGGCGCGGTTTGCGGGGATCTACTGTCACCCAGAGACAGCAGATCCCCGCAAAGACGCAGTAGCTAAGGGGATAGCGAGGTCAGCGACCAGGTTCCGGTCGCTTGGGCCTCTCGGCACAGGTTCACGGACGATTGCTGCCGGTATTTGGCAGTAGATATCCGTGGATCTCCCCTTGGGGAGGTCAACCACTGCGGCCTGCAGCTCCTGCGGTAGCTGGTCGCCGCTGCGGCCGATTGGCAGAGAAGCGGGTGCCTTGGACGGGCTCGGGCTGAGGGGATGGCGAGGTCGGCGACCGCGTGCCCGCTCCTTGAGCTTCGCGGCTGCGGCTGCGGCTGCGGCTGCGGCTGCGGCTGCGGCTGCGGCTGCGGCTGCGGCAAACGCGGGGATCTCCCTTCAAAGTTGCTGCTTCTCGCCTCAAATTTTGAGCAGAGAAGGGCCAATCTCAACGGATATCCGGCCAAACGCCACACAGCACCCCGCCACGGCGACGGATCAGCTGGCAAGCCTCGTGGCGATCGGCAGCAACCACCGAGACGGCTCACCTACTGGCCTCGCCGCGCCCGCAGCAACCACCGCGACCCAGCAACTGGCCTCGCCGCGCCGGCAGCAACCACCGCGGCGGCTCAGCAAATAGACCTCGTCGGCGGCGGGCTCAGCCGAAGCCCGTCAGCCCTGAGCAGCGGCAACCTCGGTCACCAACCGCACCATCCCGCCCAACCAAAGACGACCCAAGCCACACCGCTTCAGTCAAACCGGCCGCAGCGGCGACCAGCCACCGCGTACCCCGCCGGCCGAATCTGAGCGACCGGACGGGACGAGCACCGTCAGGGAGGCGGGGCGCCTGGCCAGACCGAGCCATCAACCATCGCGATGGATCAGCCACAAGCCCGCGACAGACGACGCCCACCTTGGCGTCGAGCGTTAGGTGGTCCGGCGGGAAAGGGTTAGGCCCACCAGGCGGGAGACGACCATTGCGACGTAACCGAGGCCGGCGAGTTGCTCGAGCATGACCACGGAGCGACCCCAGTCGGAGATCGGGACGACATCACTGAGCCCGGTGCTGGACAGAGTGGTGAAGCTCAGAAAGAGCAGCTCCATCCAAGTACGGTCGTTGCTAGGGGCAACCGCTGCGATGAAGCTGCCAGGCACGAGGACCTGGACAAAGACGAACAGGTACGCGAACCCCCAGGCCACCAAGGTAAACGTGGCACCGGTCGCGTACAGCTCGTCCGTGCTGACGTCGTGGTCGGACAGCATGTAGCGCAGCAAGCTATAGGCAGCGTAGAAGTAGAACGCCGCGTGCAACACGGCGGAGATGGCCACCACAGCGTCGCTCGAGTTGTACACATCAATGAAGGAGAGCGTGACCGCCGGTATCCCCAGCCCGATGCTGATCCAGGTGAGACCCGGCGTAGCTCGGACCGAGAAGACAGCGAGCACCAGCACGACGATGCCGATGATCTCGAAGCCGACGCGCCCTGCCTGTGAGCCTTGCGTCAGCGGGTAGATCACCACGCCGAGCAACTGCACGACGAGCAGTACGGCGGACGGATGCCGCCGGGCGCCGGTGAACCAGCTCATGTCCGATCTTCCTCACGGGACGCGATGATCGCGGCCCGGCGAGCGAGGCGGTGGCTGCGGCGGATCTCCGCCTCCCGCATCCGGCGGAGCTCCTCGTCGGTCTCCGGCACCACCTGCGGCACCTCGCGCGGCTTGCCGTCCGCGTCGACCGCCACGAACACCAGATACGCCGAGGCCACGTGCACCTCGGGGCCGACCGCGTCCCACCGGTCGGCGGTGATCCGTACCCCGACCTCCATCGAGCTCCGGCCGGTCCAGTTCACCTGGCTGCTGAAGTGCACGACATCGCCGACCCGGACCGGGACCAGGAAGACCATCTCGTCCATCGACGCGGTCACCGCCGCGCCACCGGAGTGCCGGGCCGCGACCACGCCCGCGACCGAGTCGACCAGCGTCATGATCACGCCGCCGTGCACGGTGCCGAGCAGGTTCGTCTCGTGCTGCGCCGTGATGTGCGACAGCGACAACCTGGTCACCGAAGTCGGCCGTGACGCCGGGATGCTGGACATCTGGTCCCTCCTTGACCTCCGGACCGGGTTCGGTCCCGGGCCGCAGAGTACCGACCGAGTTGTCCACAGGTTCGAATTGACCGGCGGAAAGCAGGGCGATTCCTCGTACTTTCTCTGGCGAGGAGGTGCCCATGACAACCACCGAGACTCGCACCGACCCCCACCTGAGCCCGCTGATCGTCCTCCAGGCCGACCGCCTGGTCGCCCTGTCCCTCGCCACCTGCCGCCGGCACGGCTTCGCCCTGGAGTACGACGCCGGCGCCCTGATCCCCGCGGATTCCAGCCCCGGCCCGATCCTCGGCCTCACCAACCTGGCCCGGGCCATCGCCCAGGAGGATCCCGACGACTGGCCCCAGTTCGTCGACACCCACTTCATCGAGCTTCTCCGCCGGCTGGACGAAGGGGCCCCTGACCCACCCAACGACCCTGCTCGCGAGCTCATCCAGCGTCTGGTGCCACGTTCCGCGCTCCCACCCAACTGGATCGACGACCGACCCGACGTGCTCCCGGGTCTGCTGTCCGTGCCCGCGACGCTGCACGACACCACCGTCACCATGTATCTCGACCCGACCGACCTGGGCCTCACCTGGTCGGCCGCCGAAGCACTTGGCCTCGCCAACCTCCGCCGCCGCACTGACCACCTCGAGCTCCTCGAGGAGGACGGTGTTCAGCTGGCCCGTCTCACCGGCGATTGCTTCACCGCGTCCCGTGCTCTGGTCCTCGACACGGTCCTGCACGAAACCCTCAACCTCTCCGAGCTGCCACCTGCGGTCCTGGCGGCCGTCCCGTCCCGAGACCTCCTCCTGCTGCACGTGGTCCAGGACCTCTCGGTCCTACCCGCCCTCGGGCTCCTCCTCCATCTCACCGACCGAGCTCACAGCCAGGCGCCCGGCCCGCTGTCCCCCGACATCCACCTGGTCACCTTCACCCCGGCTGGCCATCCCACCTGGCATCCCGCCACCACCACGACCTCCCCCACCACCCTCGCCCTCTCCCCACAACTGACAACCCTCATCAGCTCCCTGCCGCCGGAGGTCAGGAACGAGGTGGAGTGAAATGCCCAGGCCAGTCGCGAGCGGAGATACGTGTGATCTCGCGGATCTCGCCCAGCGTGGACCACTCGTCCTTGCCGAGCCGCGCGAGCGGGCGCAACAGCCGGACCTCAGGCCGGCCCTCCGCGAGCACCGAGTCGTCGATGGCGATGGCACGGACCTGCCCGATCACCACCGTGCAGTCGCCGAGTTCGAGGGTGGTGTGCAGGGTGCACTCGATCGCGACCGGCGACTCGGCCACCCGCGGCACGGAGACTGTCCGGGACGGCTCGGCGGTGACACCGATCGCGTCGAACTCCGACACCTCCGGCGGGAAGTTCGTCCCCGATGCGTTCACCTGCTCGAACAACGGCTCCGCCGCGAAGTTCACCACGAACTCGCCGGTCGCCTCGACGTTGTTCAGGCTGTCCTTCCGGCCGACCGAGGTGAACTGCACCATCGGCGGCCGCACACACGACACCGTGAAGAACGAGTGCGGCGCGAGGTTCAGCACGCCGTCCGCCGAGCGGCTCGACACCCACGCGATCGGCCGCGGCACCACCACCGAGTTCAGGGTCGCGTAGATCTCCCGCGGCTCGACACTCTCCGGATCCAGTTCGATACGCACTCCCGCAGTACATCAAACCTGTTGCCCGACACCCCGATCCACCACCAGGATCGCCTCGATCGGAGGAACCCTTGACCGAGTACGACGACGACGATCTGCCCGAGGCCATCATCAGGCTCGCCGGGTACCACAACCTCCCCGCCGAGGAGGTGCACGAGGTTCCCGGCGGTGTCGCGAACCGCGCCTTCGCGGTCAGCTCACGCTGGTTCGTCCGCGTGGCCCGCGAGGGTTTCGAGAGCGATCTGCAGAAGGAGACCATCATCGTCCCGGCCGCCCGGGCCCTGGGCGTCCGCACACCCGCCGTCCTCGAGTACGACAACACCTGCACGATCGTCCCGGCGCCGTACGTCGTGATGGAGCGGGTACACGGGGTCGAGCCGGCCGCTGCTCCGGCGGAGCTCGCTACCGACCTCGCCCGCCTGCACGCCACCTTCCAGGCCCCACCGGTCCAGGCATCACCGGGGACGGCCGACGGACGCGAGAACGGTGCGCCCGAGACCGGTACGCCGCCGAAACCGGACGCTCCGCTGCTCGTCGGCGTACCGGCGGATGGTTGGGGCAGTCCGGAGCACGCCGTGCAGGCGCTGGCCATCAAGGGACACCTCGACCAGGGGACCGCCGACTGGCTGTGCGGGTGGATCATGCGGCTGGAGTCGCGCATCGACCGGTCGGCGCCCAAGGTGCTGATCCACGGCGATGTTGCCCCGCACAACCTTCTCGTCGATCCCGGCACCGGCGCTCTGCACGCACTGATCGACTGGGGTGATGCGGCCTGGGCCCCACGCGCTCAGGACTTCGCGAAGCTCCGACTCTCCGAGGTCGCTGCGATCCTTCCGCACTACCTCGCCGCCGCTACCGGGCCGCCTCTCAGCGCCGACGAGCTGGCCGCCGGCATCCTCCACTTCCACCTCTCCTGGGCCCTCAGCAAACTGACCGCACCACCCGAGCGCAACCAACGACATTGGACCGCGCCACCCCTCAGCCGCCTCGCCGCCCTCCTGCAGTTCTTCACCACCAACCCACCCGCACCGTGGAGCACGCTCACCTGAGCGGCATCAAGAAGACCGGGTTCTGGGTGTCAGAGGTGGCGTTTCTTGTGCAGAACAAGGGGTTTTGCGCTTGTTACGACATGGTGCAGACTGAGGTTCGTGACTGACTACGTGGCTGCACAGGAGCGGTACGACGACCGGATGGTGTATCGGCGGACGGGGCGGAGCGGGCTGCAACTGCCGGCGATCTCGCTGGGGTTGTGGCACAACTTCGGTGACGACAAGCCGTTCGAGACCCAGCGCGACATCCTGCGCCGGGCGTTCGACCTCGGCGTGACGCACTTCGACCTGGCGAACAACTACGGTCCGCCGTACGGTGCGGCCGAGACCAACTTCGGGACGCATTTCGCGCGGGACTTCGCGAAGTACCGCGACGAGCTGATCCTGTCGAGCAAGGCCGGGTACGACATGTGGCCGGGTCCGTACGGGCAGGGCGGTGGCTCGCGGAAGTATGTGCTGGCCTCGCTCGACCAGTCGCTGCAGCGGATGGGCGTCGACTACGTCGACATCTTCTACTCGCACCGCTTCGACCCGGACACCCCGCTCGAGGAGACGATGGGCGCCCTCGACACCGCGGTCCGGTCCGGCAAGGCCCTGTACGCCGGTATCTCGTCGTACAGCGCGGAGAAGACGCGGGAGGCGGCGCGGATCCTGCAGGAGCTGGGGACACCGCTACTGATCCACCAGCCGTCGTACTCGATGCTGAACCGTTGGATCGAGGAGGACCTGCTCGACGCCGTCGGTGACCTCGGCGTCGGCGTGATCGCGTTCTCGCCGCTGGCGCAGGGCGTGCTGACCGACCGCTACCTGGACGGCATCCCGGAGGGATCGCGGGCCTCGCAGGGCAAGTCGCTGAACCCGGACTCGCTGACCGAGGACACCCTCAAGCACGTCCGCGCGCTGAACGAGATCGCCAAGGATCGCGGCCAGACCGTCGCCCAGCTCGCCCTCGCGTGGACGCTGCGCGACGACCGCGTCACCAGCGCCCTGATCGGCGCCTCCAGCGTCAAGCAGCTGGAAGGCAACCTCGAGGCCGTCCGCAACCTCGAGTTCAGCAAGGAAGAGCTCGAGGCGATCGACGCGGACGCCGTCGAGGCCGGCATCAATCTGTGGAAGAAGAGCTCCGACCACTGATCCAGGCCGTCTCCCACCACCCCGGGCAACCGTTACCTTACGGAAAGTCCCGGGGTGGTTGCGTTGTGCAGTCGGTGGGCACACGCTGAGAGAGACCCTGGAGGTGGTTGTTGTGGCTGCTTCGACGCTGGAAATGGCGCTGAGCTACGAACACGAGCGGATCCGGGAGCTGGCCGAACCTGCCCACCACCCGGCCGCCGCCCACCCGGACCGCAGGCATCAGACCGACTGGTTCTACGCGATCGCGGCGCAGCACCTGGCCGCGGCCGAGGATGTGCTGCTGCCTCGCATCCGGCAGCTGCCCGACGGCGCCGAGCTGGTTGCTCGCTACGTCGGCAACGCCAAGGACCTGGAACGATCCCTGCGCTTCCTCAAAGGACGCCAGTACGGCGACAGCCGCGTTCTGCACCTGAATCCGCACGACGTCCTGCGCACGATCGACCGGCTACTCACCGAGCACGAGCGGCTCGAGTCCGACTACAGCCGCCAGCTGGGTGAGCGGCTCGACGCCACCGAGGTCAACGCGCTGACCGAGCAGCTCGTCGAGGCCGAGGAGGTCGCGCCGACCCGGGCGCATCCGAATTCGCCGCACACCGGCCGCGCCGGCCGGCTGGCACACCGGATGTGGCGGGTGGCGGACAACGCCTGGGACAGCGCCGAGGGGCGCGTCGTACCGACGAAGTACCACGTGCATCCCAAGCGCAATTCGGCGTTGTCGCACTACCTCTACGGAACGGCGATGCCCCCGGCAGAAAAATGACCGGCCAAAAAGTGACCGGGCCCGGATCCCCTCGGATGCCTCCGAAGGGCCGGGCCCGGTCGACCGGCTCTCACTGCGCCTGGTTGTGGGAGCCGGCCTGACGTCCTCCCCCGCTGCGCCTGGTGTGCGGGAGAGGACGGTTCAGGGGATTACTTCAAACCGTCGAGCGCCTTCTGGGCGCCCGGGTGCAACGGCACCGGGTCGGTCTTGGCGGCGTTCTCCTTGGTGATGCCCTTGGCCGCGGCGTTCACCGCGATCAGGGCGTCGAGGTTCTCGTAGATGGTCTTGGTGAGCTGCTCGGCCAGTGCGTCCGGCATGTCCTTGCGGACCAGCAGGACGTTCGGCACGACGATCGTCGCGACGTCGGCCGGCTGCTTGTACGTCGCGGCCGGGATCGGCGCCTCGGAGTACACCGAGCCGTACTTCTCGGTCATTTTCGGCAGCAGATCGGCGATCGGCAACAGCTTGACGCCCTTGCCGAGGCTGGTGGTCAGATCGGTGATGCCACCGGTCGGCAGGCCGCCGGACCAGACCAGCGCGTCGATCGAGCCCGACTTCATCGCGTCCACCGACTCCGGCAGGCCGAGCCGCTGGGCGGTGACGTCCTTGGCCGGGTCGAGGCCGGCCGCCTCGAGCAGCCGCCGGGCGATCACCTCGGTGCCCGAGTTCGGCGAGCCGGTGGAGACGCGCTTGCCCTTCAGGTCGGCGATCGAGTTGATGTTCGCCGAGGTGCGGACCGCGACCTGCGTGTAGTTGTTGTAGAGCCGGGTCAGCGCGACCACGTCCTGCTTGGCCTGGAAGCTGTTCTCGCCCTTGACCGCGTCGGCCGCGGTGTCACCCAGCGAGAAGGCGATGTCGTAGTTGCCGCCGACGAGACCCTGGACGTTCTGCACCGAGGCGCCGGTCTCACTCGCGGTCGCCCGGTAGCCGGACATCTTCTGCGAGATCACCGAGGCCAGCGCACCACCGAGCTGGTAGTAGACACCGGTGGTGTTGCCGGTGGCAATGGTCAGCCGGCCGCCGGACGCCGTACCGGATCCGGTGGGTTCGCGCTGACCACCACAGGCGACCAGTGAGAGCGTGGCGGCGAGCGCCACCACAACAACGGGGAGGCGACGGATTCTCATGATCTGGCGGATCCTTCCGTGGGTGCGGCCAGGCGTTGCCGCCGGACCACATTGATGACGACGGCAACAAGTAGCAAACAGATTCCGACGCTGATGGTTACGGGCGCGAGGTAAAGCAGCAGCAGCGCGGCCGGGACGCACAACGCGCGCTCGATCCAGGTGGTCGCGACCACGATCCAACCGCCTGTCACGACAGCGAGTGCGGCGACGGCGAGCATCGAGACGGCGAGCGTCCAGACCATCCCGACGAACGATCCCTGACCGAGCAGGTGCGCGCCGTTGTCGGTGAGCACGAACGCGAACGGCACCAGGAACGCGGGCAGCGTGTACTTCCAGGCCTGCCACATCGTCGGCATCACCTTGCCGCCGGTGATCGCGGAGGTCGCGACCGCGGCCAGCGCCGTCGGCGGCGACACCTCGGACAGGACGGCGTAGTAGAAGATGAACATGTAGGCCTCGGCCTGCGTCACGCCGAGCTGCACCAGCGCCGGCGCGATGATCACCGCGGCGATGATGAACGACGCGGTGACCGGAACCGCAAGCCCCAGGATCAGTACGGCGATCGCCGACAGCACGACGGTCAGAATCAGGATGACCGTGTGGTTGTCGGTGAACCCACGAGCCGCGCCGACGATGATCTCGGCCAGGTTCAGCCCGAGGCCGGTCTGCGTGGTGACCGCGACGATCACTCCGGCCGTCGCACAGGTCGCCGCCACCGGCAGCACCGAACGGGTGCCTTGGGCAAGCGCTTTGAACAGCGGCCGGCCGGTCAGCCGGTGCTCCTTGTCCAGGAACGACAGGCCGAACTGGATGATCACCGCGTAGACGACAGCCTTGAACGGCGGTACGTCGACCGCCATGAAGCCGATGATCACGAACAGCGAGAGGAAGTGGTAGCCGAACCGGAGCAGCAACTTCCGAGCGGACTGGGTCGACGTCTCGGCCGACGTGGTCCCGTGCCGGCGGGCATCGATCTCGATCGCGAGCAGGATGCCCAGGTAGTACAGGATCGTCGGGATCACGGCGTACCCGAGCACGGTCAGGTACGAGACCTGGAGGAACTCGGCGATGATGAACGCCGCCGCGCCCAGGGTCGGCGGCGACAGGATCGCGCCGATACCGGAGGCCGCGAGCATTCCCCCGGCCGGCTCGGGCGGATAGCCGGCCCGGCGCAGGATCGGCCACGACACTGTGCCGAGCGATACGGCGGTCGCCGTACCGGAGCCGGAGACGCTGCCGAGCAGGAAGCCGGCCAGCGTGACAGTCCGGCCGGGTGCGGTGCGGCTACGGCGGAAGGCTGCGAAGGACAGGTCGATGAAGAACTTGCCCGCGCCGGAGTAGTCGAGCACCGCCCCGTAGATCGTGAAGAGCACGATGTAGCTGGCGGCAACACTCAGCGGCGTTCCGTAGAAGCCCGCGGTCCCCATCGTGAACTGGCCGATGATCGCGTCGAAGTTGAAGCCCTGGTGGGCCAGCGACCACGTGTAGGGCAGGTAGCCGCCGTAGTACGCGTAGGCGATGAACAGCAGGCTGACCACCGGCAGGACCCAACCCGTCGTACGACGGCACGCCTCGAGCAGCAGGACGAGCAGCACAGCGCCCATCAGTACGTCGAGACCGGTCGGAGCCTGACGCCGTTCCAGGTAGCCGTCGAAGTCCAGCAGCGGGTAGATGCAGACCGCGAGCGCGATCAGCGCCAGCAACCAGTCCGTCAGACCGGGGTCGTCATGGGACCGCGGTCTGAACGGATTGAGGACCGCAGGGACCTTCCAGCCCCGGTAACACAGCAGCGTGATCGGCAGAATGGCTGCGAGAAAGATCACCAGGTAAAATTGGGTTCCCTGTGGTAATGGGAAGAACACCTGCGCGAGCACTCCGACACTGACGATCACGCACCAGACCGAGATCACCAGGTCGAGGGCAGGGCGAAGCCGCCGAGCGGGGCGCTCCTGCTCGTACTCGGCCAACTCCTCGTCGGAGGGCGTGCTCACGCCACCCCCCGTTCCGATACCGACAGTCATCTACCGGTTCCCTCCTGTGTGCGGAAGGCTAATGTTGCCGAACACTGCGTGGAGTCGCGTGATTACGTCTTTACCAAGATCTGACACATCCACGCGCCACCTGGCCTACGATCACCGCATGAGTGGCGCCGTCAGGATTCTTTTGGTCGAAGACGATCTCGATATCGCCAATGCCCTGATACCCGCATTGCGGCGTTATGGCCTGATGGTGACCCATGTCCGGACGGCGGCGGACGCCCTCGCGGCGGACCCCGGCGACCTGGTCCTGCTGGACCTCGGACTGCCCGACGGGGACGGCATCAACGTGTGCCGGCAGATCCGTTCGGTCTCCGACGTCCCGGTGATCGCGGTCACCGCGCGCGGTGAGGCGGCCGACCGGGTCCGCGGCCTGCGCAGCGGCGCCGACGACTATGTGGTGAAACCCTTCGCGATCTCCGAGCTCCTGGCCCGGATCGATGCTGTACTACGTCGTACCGGCCTGCTGCAGCCCCGCCCCCGGGTCACTGTCGGTGACCTGACCGTGGACATCGAGGCCCGGACCGTCCAGGTCGCTGACAAGCCCATCAGCCTGACCCGCAAGGAGTTCGACGTGCTCGCTGTGCTGGCCGCGCACCACGGCCGGGTCGTCCCCCGCGAACAGGTCGCCCTGTACGCCTGGCAGTCGGTCTTCGAGGCGTCCTCACGCACCATGGACGTGCACGTGGCCAGCCTGCGGGCCAAGCTCGGCCGTCCGGAGCTCGTGCAGACGATCCGCGGTGTCGGTTACCGCCTCGGTTCGGACTGACCGTTGCGTCGTCGCCTCCTGCAGTCCCTCGTTCCGATGGTCGTCCTGCTCGCCATCGTCGCCACCGTCCCACTGGCCAACTTCATCGCCACCGGCGCCTCCCGCACCCTGTTCCTGTCCCGCAGCAACGACGCCGACTGGTTCGCCACCATGGCGGAGGCTCCGCTGCAGTCCGGTGACATCGCCAACCTGCGCGAGATGGCGGTCCGGTACGACGAGCTCTACACCACGCCGGTGTTCATCGTCGACGACAACAACAAGGTCGTCGCCACCTCGAAGTCCGGGGTCGACCTGACCGAGCCGGACATCGCGGCCGCGCTCGGGAGCACCCTGGCCGGCCGGTTGCCGGCCGAGCCGCCGGCGCTGTGGCCGTGGGAAGGCGGCGAGATGATCGTCGCCCGCCCGGTCGCCAACAACGGCCGGATCCTCGGTGCCGCGGTGCTGCGGGTGCCGACCGACGACCCGCGGCTCGAGGTCCGGCGCAGCCTGATCCTGCTGCTGATCGGTCTGCTGATCAGCATCGGCGCGATCATCGCCGGCATCGTCCGGCCGATCAGCCGCTGGGTGATCAACCCGGTCAAGGACCTGGACAACGCGACCCACCAGATCACTCGCGGGGCGCTGGACACCAGAGTCGCCACCGACGGACGCGCACCAGAGCTCCGTCGTCTCGGCGACAGCTTCAACTCGATGGCGCTCAGCCTGCACCAGGCCCGGCAGCGCGAGCGTGAGTTCGTCGCCGACGCGTCGCATCAGCTCCGCACCCCGCTCACCTCGGCCCGGATCCACATCGAGGGTCTGTCCCGGCTGTCCCCGACCGCGCGCTTCGCGCTCAGCGACATCGACCGGCTCGGCCGGATCGTCCAGCGGCTGTCCCGGCTGGCCGGTTCGGACCGCCCCGGAGCCGATGCCGAGGGCAACAGCGAGGAGCCGCTGGACCTGGCCCAGGCGGTCAAGGAGCGGCTCGTCGGCTGGAAGGCCGTGTACGCCGCCGACGACCTCGAACTCATCATCGGCGAGATGGTCCCGGGCGGGGTCGGCCCCGAGCTCGAGGTCGACGACATCCTCGACGTACTGCTCGACAACGCCTCCAAGTACGGCGCTCCGCCGGTCGAGGTGTCGGTCACCCGCGACGGCACCGAGGTCGTGCTCTCGGTGCGCGACCACGGCCTCGGCCTCGGTTCCCGCGATCTCAAGAAGGTCGGCGAACGCTTCTGGCGCAGCGCCCACCACCGCGAGATGCCGGGCACCGGCCTGGGCCTGGCGATCGTGCGCTCCGAGGCGGCCCGCGTCGGTGGCCGGGTCGTCGCCCGCCCGCCGATCGGTGGCGGTCTGGTGATCGAGGTCCGCGTCCCGCTGATCGACGACTACGAGCTCTGACCGACGAACTGGTCGTAGAACGCGGTCTTGATGTCGACGACGACCTGCTCGACCACGCGGAAGCGCTGCTGCGCCTCCGCCGAGTCGAGCAGCTGCAGTAGGCGCGAGCCCAGCTGGTCGGAGTGGGTCTGCGAGAGCGCCGAGTCGGCGACCAACGGCTGGGACTTGGCGTCGTGCACGAGGTGCGGGTAGTAGAACACCGAGCTGCGGCCGAGGATCGGCCCGATCCGGCGCCACAGTTCGCCGTACTCGACGGCGACCAGGACCTCGCCCCACAACCGCAGCACCGTCAGGAGCTCGACGTCCGCGTACTTCGATTCACCGGCCGCCGCGATGAGCTCCAGCGAGGCCTCGACAGCGGCCGCGGTGGCCGGCGACTTGCGCGACCGCAGCACGGCTGACCGGTCGACCCCAGCCGCGAGGATGTCCGCGACCATGTCCTCCCGGTGCGACGGCGTACCGCCTGGTGTGGTGCCTTCTGGGTACTCCTCGCGAAGGATCACGCGGGCGGTACGGATCGCCTGCTCGTCGGTGAGCAGGTCGATCGCCAGGTCATAGGCAGGGGTGAACGCCAGCGACACGAAGCGCCGCTGCAGCAGGATCTCGTGCAACGTTGCCTCGGGCACCGTTTCGATGTCGCGCAGCACCGGATGGCCGCGGAACTGCTCGATCAGGTCGTCTTCGAACGCGTCCAGGTCGCTCACGGCGACACCTCCCCGGTGGGATCCGACTTCTCGATACTCTCGCGCCAGTTGGCCAGGTCCACGTCGTGCCCGATGTTCCACAGCTGGTCGAGCTCTTCCTGGACCTGTACGCCGAGGATCGTGTCCTCGGCCCCCTCGATCTCGAACTGTGGTGTGTCGATCGCCAGCTGCCCGTGCAGGAACACGCTGACCAGGTAGTGCTGGTCAGCGCGGTACACCGAGATCGATGCCTGCGAGTCGAACACCCGGACCTTCAGGTAGCTGCGGTGGCCCCTGTCCAGCCGGCTGTGCAGGTTGCAGAGCTTCTGCAGGCAGTCCTCCACCCCGCTCCGGACATGCGCCGCACCGGCATCGCCGGAGGACGCACGCAGCGCCGCGTCCCGCAGCCCGACCAACTCCGACTTCGGATGCAGCATCAGGATCCGCACCTCGGTACGGCGCTCTGTGATCGCCGTCCGCAGATCGCGTTCCAACCGGCCCAGGTTGGGGATCCAGGTGTTCAGGATCGTCACCTGTTGAGCCGTCGCGAGATAGCCCTCGAACACCTCGACGGGAAACACCCGGTGCACCTTCGTCACCCCGGCGTACTGCTCGCGGCGCTGCTGCTCGGCCACGCCTTCCAGGTCGAGGCCGGCCAGCCGCCGCCGGATGTCGCGCAGCGCGTCCAACGGCTGGAGCGCGACGAACAGGTTCAGGATCGCGCTGCCGACCAGCAGCAGCGTCAGCCGCGCCACACTCTTCTCGGAGACCTTGTCGGCCAGACCGAGCTGGTCCGCCAGGCCGACGGCGAGGGCGGCGATCGCCGGCACCCCGAGGGTCAGCCACTGGATCCAGCGCACAAACTTCGGGGACATGCATCCTCCGCGGGCGGACGGTAGAGACCGGGCGATGGTCCCATACCGATAACGCCCGAATGTGACCGGGGTCACTGCCTGTGAGGACTCAGACGTGGTTGTTGCGGTACCAGCGTTCGGCGGCCGGGTGCAGCGGCACCGGCATCGTCGCGATCGCCGAGCGCGGGTCGAGGGCGCTCGCCTCCGGGTGGTAGTGCTCGGGGTCGTTGATGTTGCCGATCAGGTCCTTCTGGCGGCGGAAGAGCGTGTTGACGATCCACCAGGCCCAGGAGTCGGACAGGTCGACGCGGGAGATCAGGTAGTTCGGGATGGTCAGGGTCGCGACGGCACTGGCCAGGTCGTAGGTCTTCGGCGGGATCGACGAGACGATGTAGCCGCCGAACTGCTTGAGCGCGATGGTCTCCGCGGTCTCCGCGATGTCGACCAGCCGGAAGCCGATGCTCTTCTGCAGCTCCTTGATCGGGCCGGTCGGCAGCCCGCCGCTCCAGATCATCGCGTCGATGCCGCGCGGGTTCGAATCGGGCTCCTCGGCCTTGGCCCGGAGCTCCTTCACCGCGTCCTCCAGTGAGAGCGCCTTCCTCGTCACGTTCGCGACCTTCGCGGTGTCCAGGATCATGTCGGCCACGAACTTGGTCCCGGAGTTCGCCGGGCCGACGCTGACGATCTTCTTCTCCAGGTCGGCGAGCGTCTTCACCTTCGACGCCATCGGCACCACGACGTGCACGTAGTTGTCGTAGGTCCGGCCGAGCGCCCGGAACTTCAGCGCCCCGGACTTGAACCCGTCGAGCCCCTCGTACGCGGCGTACGCGGAGTCGGAGGTGGTGAAGCCGACGTCGGCCTCACCACGCGCGACCCGGCGGAGGTTGTCGATCGACCCCGCGGTCTCGACCGGGGTCAGCGTCATCCCGGTGACCTCGCCGACCAGCAGTGCCAGTCCGGCGCCGAAGCGGTTGTAGACGCCGCCGACGTTCCCGGTCGCGAGCTTGGCCGGGGCCGACGGCGCCGGCTCGTCGGAGCGGCCCCGCGAGCACCCGGGCAGCGCGAACGCCGCCGCGGCGGCCGCGCCGAGGCCGAGCACACTGCGCCGGCTCATCGAATCCGGAAGAATCAGGCGGGAGCGATCCATACGGGACAACCTATGTGGCAACCGGTCCCGATCGGTAGCTGCGCGTGCCCGCCGCTACCGAACCGCTACCCGGAGCGTCTGGACGCAAGTTCTCACAAACTGTGTCTGGACGGGCCCCCGGTCGGTGTGACAGCGTTGTCAGGACGCGCCCGCGTGGGTTGCGTGACTGAACCCCAGTGACCAGGCCCCGGAGGATGATTTCGTGCACGACGACCGTCAACTCATCGAGGAGCGGCTGCAGCGCGCTCTGCGGGAGCGGATCCGCCCCGCGGTCTACGGCGCGGCGGTCCCGCTGGACATCAAGGTGTGGCACGCGCCTGGTGAGCCGGTCGCACCCGCCGAGGCCCTCGCCGCCACCTACGAGCCGGCCGAGATCGGCCTCCCCTGGGGCGCTCCCTGGGGCACCGCGTGGTTCCACTTCAGCGGCCAGGTTCCGGCCGAGTGGGCCGGTTCCGAGATCGAGGCCGTCATTGACCTCGGCTTCAGCGGTGGACCGGGGTTCTCCGCGGAGGGCCTGGTGCACACCACCAAGGGCGTTCCGCTGAAGGGCCTGCACCCGCGCCAGACCTACGCGCCGCTGTCGATCCTGGGCCCCGACGGTACGGCGGCCGCGGCCGGCGACTCGATCGAGTTCTACGTCGAGGCCGCGGCGAACCCGGAGGTCCTCGGTGACGCCGGTGGCTTCTCGCCGACCTCGATCGGCGACAAGCCCGAGCCTGGCGGCAAGCCGATCTACCAGCTCACCCGCGCCGACCTGGCCGTGTTCAACGCCGAGGTGTGGGATCTGATCCTCGACCTCGAGGCGCTGAACAGCCTGCAGCAGGAGCTGTCGCTCCAGGAGCCGCGCCGCCGCGAGATCCTGCGCGCGCTGAGCCGCTCGCTGGACGCGCTGGACTACGAGGACGTCGCCAAGACCGCGACCGACGCCCGCGCGCAACTGACCGACGTACTGAGCCGTCCCGCGCACGCCAGCGCACACCAGGTCTCCGCGGTCGGTCACGCCCACATCGACTCGGCGTGGCTGTGGCCGCTGCGGGAGACCCGCCGCAAGGTGGCCCGCACGGTCTCCAACGTCGCGACGCTGGCCGAGGAGTACCCGGAGCTGATCTTCGCGTTCTCGCAGGCCCAGCAGCACGCCTGGGTGAAGGAGAACTACCCCGAGGTCTGGGAGCGGCTCAAGAAGGCCGTTGCCGAGGGCACCATCGTTCCGGTGGGTGGCATGTGGGTCGAGTCCGACACCAACCTGCCCGGCGGCGAGGCGCTGGCCCGGCAGTTCGTGCACGGCAAGCGGTTCTTCCTGGACGAGTACGGCATCGACACCCAGGAGGTCTGGCTGCCGGACTCCTTCGGGTACACCGCCGCCCTGCCGCAGCTGGTGAAGCTGTCCGGCTCGAAGTGGTTCCTGACCCAGAAGATCTCCTGGAACAAGGAGAACAAGTTCCCGCACCACACCTTCTGGTGGGAGGGCCTGGACGGGAGCCGCGTCTTCACGCACTTCCCGCCGATCGACACCTACAACTCCGACCTGTCCGGTCGTGAGCTCGCCCGCGCCCAGCGGAACTTCCAGGAGAACGGCGCCGCGACCCGATCGCTGGCCCCGTTCGGCTACGGCGACGGCGGTGGCGGCCCCACCCGTGAGTTCATCGCGACCGCCCGCCGGGTCGCCAACCTGGAGTCCTCGCCGCGGGTCACCATCGAGTCCCCGACCGACTTCTTCAGCGCCGCCGAGGAGGAGTACGCCGAGCACGCGCCGGTGTGGTCCGGCGAGCTCTACCTGGAGATCCACCGGGCGACGTACACGTCACAGGCCAAGACCAAGCAGGGCAACCGGCACAGCGAGCACCTGCTCCGCGAGGCCGAGCTGTGGTCCGCCGCGGCCGTGGTCGCCGGCAAGCTGGACAGCTACCCGTACGCCGAGCTGGACCGGATCTGGAAGGCCGTGCTGCTGAACCAGTTCCACGACATCCTGCCGGGTTCGTCGATCTCGTGGGTGCACCGCGAGGCCGAGGCGACCTACGCCAAGCTCGGCGCGGAGCTCGAGGCGATCATCGGCAAGGCCCAGCAGGCGCTGGCCGGCAGCGGTGACGCGCAGATCGTCTTCAACGGCGCACCGCACGGCCGCAACGGGATCGCCGGCCTCGGCGCCGGCGTCGCGGTCGGCGAAGGCAAGTCGGTGACGGTCGAGAACGGCGTACTGGACAACGGCGTCATCCGGGTCACCATCGACGAGCGTGGCCTGATCACCTCCCTGTACGACGTCGAGGCTGCCCGCGAGGTCATCGCACCAGGTGCCGTGGGCAACCTTCTCCAGCTGCACGTGGACACCCCGAACCAGTGGGACGCGTGGGACGTCGACTCGTTCTACAAGAACAACGTCCGCGACGTCACCGAGGTCGACTCGGTCGACTTCAGCTCGGTCGACGGCGTCGCGACGGTCGTTGTGAAGCGTTCGTTCAACCGGTCCACCGTCACCCAGACGCTGCGGCTGCGCCCGGGCGCGAAGCGCGTCGACATCGAGACCGAGATGGACTGGCACGAGTCCGAGAAGTTCCTCAAGGCGTCGTACCCGGTCGACGTGCACGCCGACCGCTCGGCGTCGGAGACCCAGTTCGGGCACATCTTCCGGCCGACCCACCAGAACACCTCGTGGGACGCGGCGAAGTTCGAGATCGCCGCTCACCGCTGGGTCCACGTCGGCGAGCCCGGCTACGGCGTCGCCGTGGTCAACGACTCGACGTACGGCCACGACATCAACCGCACGGCCCGCCCCGACGGTGGCACCACCACCACGATCCGCACCTCGCTGATCCGCGCGCCGCGCTACCCCGACCCGCAGACCGACCAGGGGGTGCACATCGTCAACCACGCGCTGGTCGTCGGTGCCGGCATCCCTGAGGCGATCTCCGAGGGCTACCGCATCAACCTCCCCGAACGCGTCGTCACCGGCGCCGACGGCGTGGACCCCCTCGTCACCATCGACAACCCGAACATCGTGGTCGAGGCCCTCAAGCTCGCCGACGACGAGTCCGGCGATGTCATCGTCCGTCTCTACGAATCCACCGGCGGCCGCTCCCGCGCCACCATCACCCCCACCTTCGCCACCACCGCGGTGACCGAGGTCGACCTCCTCGAGCGCCACCTCGCGGACCGAGCCCTGGAGACCGGAGTCGCTCTCGACCTCCGCCCCTTCCAGATCCTCACCCTCCGCTTCAAGCGTTCCTGACCCCCGAAGGGGCACCGCCCTCCCCCCACCCCGGTGCCCCTTCACCTCGCGCCCGGTGCCAGCTTCTTGGTGCCGGGCGCGAGGTGTTCCTGGGCAAGGATGGTGCCCGAAGGCGCTCGGGCATGGTGAGGTACGGGCGATACTGAGGACATGGGGAAGCCGGTGTTCTGGGGTGTGTTGTTCTGGCTGGTTCAGCCGCTGTACTTCGTGACCGAGATCGTCACCGCTGGACGGGTGACGGTGCCGTATTCGTTCACGGGTAACACGATCAGCGAGCTCGGCGCTGTCACCTGCACGACCTTCGGCGAGCCGCCCTTGGGTCCGTATTCGGTCTGCTCACCGTGGCATGCATTTATGAACGTCTCGTTCGTGGTGTCCGGGGTGCTGTTGGCTGCCGGCGCGATATTGCTTCGCCCGCAGTTGCCGTCCGGACGGATGACCACGATTGCAGTGGTGCTGTATGTGATCGGCGGCCTGACCTCCATCGGCACGGGACTGGTGCCGATGGACAAGAACCTCGCCCTGCACAGCCTGGTGTCCGGCCCGGGCTTCCTCGTCCAGCCCCTCGCGTTGCTCCTGCTAGGCCTCGCCCTCCGCCGCACGCGACCGGCCTTCGGCTGGTCGACCATCGCCGTCGGCCTCGCATCGCTGGCCGGGGCAGTTGCCTTCAGCATCCACCCCAGCGGCACAGGTCACGGCTTCTTCGAGCGACTGTCGCTGTGGCCGGCGAACATCTGGGCCACCGCGCTGGCCGTGCTCATCCTCAGCGCGATGCGACGTCCAGGACGTCAAGCTCGCTCGCAGTGAGCTGAACGTCATTCATCGCGAAGAGCGCCGAGAGCTGCTCGACCGTACGTGCTGAAGCAATCGGGGCGACAACGGTCGGCTGCTGCGCCACCCAGGCGATTGCCACCGTGGCCAGCTGCACGCCGCGCTCCGTAGCGACGGCTTCCAACGCTTCAAGCACTCGGGTCCCGCGTTCGGTGCCCGCATAGCCGCCCGCCATTCCAGGCACGTCGCGGACGTTCCCGGAGGCCTCGCCCGCGCGGTACTTGCCGGTGAGAAAGCCGGAGGCCAGCGCGAAGTACGGCACGCAGGCCAGGCCCTCGCGCTGGACGACATCACGGAGCCCGCCCTCGTAGGTCTCGCGGGAGACGAGGTTGTACTGCGGTTGCAACGCACTGAACCGAGCCATGCCTTCGCGATCGGAGAACTCGAGGAAGGCCGCGAGCCGCTCGGGCGTGATGTTCGAGGCGCCAATGGCACGGACCTTGCCGGCCTGCACCAGCTCGTCGAGCGCGCCGATGACGTCGCCGACGGGGATCGACTCGTCCCGGTCGTAATGCAGGTAGTAGAGATCGATGTAGTCGGTCCGCAGCCGGCGCAGCGATTCGTCGACCGCTGCCTTGATCGTGGCCGGCTCGATCCCCATGTACTCCGGGTGATCGCCGACCTTGGTCGCAACCACAACCTGGTCGCGGTTGCCCCGGGCAGCGAGCCAGTCGCCGATGATCGTCTCGGACTGCCCAGGCACGTTCCCCTGCTCAGGAAAGTAGTTCATGTAGGAGTCGGAGGTGTCGATGAAGTTCCCGCCCCCGGCAACGTAGGCATCCAGCACGTCGCGCGACTGCACCGCGTCCGCCGTCCACCCGAACACATTGCCACCAAGGCAGAACCCCGAAACGCCCAAACTACGAAGATCCGTCATGCCCCGGCCAACGTTGCCAGCAGCCCCTTTGTTCCACCCACCCGAACATCAGTGCCGAAAGGGCGACGCCCCTGCCCCAACCCACCCACAGCCAGTCCACCGACACCGGCCAACCCAGGCGATTCACGGAGTCGTACTACCGGTGCGAGGCAGTAGGCCTCCGTGGACCCGCCGGCCTGCCCGCTCATCGCATCTTCGCGGGGACCTACTGCCGCTGAGCGACAGCAGATCCCCGCAAAGCGGTTCGTGTACCCCCGATTCGCGCCGTACCGGACAGGCCGGACACGTACACGGTGGCTGGGTCGCCGCGGCGGCCGATTCACTGAAGCGCTAGGCGGGCGTGGTCTGTGGCTGAGGGGGATGGCGAGGCCGGTGACCACGGTTTCGGCTGCTTGAGCTTCCGGGCTTCGGTTGCGGTCGCGGTCGCGGTCGCGGTCGCGGTCGCGGTCGCGGTCGCGGAAAACGAGGGGATCTCCCCGCAAGTTGCTGGTCCTCCCCTCATATTTTGAGCAGAGAAGGGTCAACTTGAACAGATATCCAGCCAAATTTCCGCAGCCAGGCAGGCGAGGCTGGCGAGGCAGGCGACCCGAACCGCAGTGGTCAACCGCCGCGGCGGGTCACCTGACAGGCCTCCTGATCGTCGGCGGAAACCACAACCCGTCAGCCACAGGCGACGGGGAACCTCGGTCACCGGCCTCGCCATCCGGCCCAGCCACAGACGCGCCCAGCCACCCGTCTCAGTCAAACCGGCCGCAGCGGCGACTAGCCACCGCGTACGTCCTCGGCCGAATCCGCGCGGCGGGATGGGACGAGCGCATTCGGGACGGCGGGGTTCCTGGCCAGACAAAGCCCTCAGCCACCGCGACCGACCACCTGTCGCGATAGGCCACCAGGCACTGGGTGGCAGTAGACCTCCGCAAAGGCGAGCGGGCGTGCTCCGGGCGGGGGTTAGTTGGCCGCGGCGGCTACCAGGTTGGCAAAGGCGGCCATGCCTCGGCGGCTGGGGTGGAGGGGGGCTGCGTCGGATGCGGGGATCAGGCCTTCTAGCCAGCGTTGGGAGGCGGGGGCACAGGTGTCGTGGCCGATGCTGGGGGTGCGGAGGTCAACGTAGGTGGCGTTGTGGGCGGCGGACTGGGTGGCGATCATGCGGTTGAGGTGGTCGATGACGCCTTGGAGATAGGAACCGTCGGCCGGCCAGACGGGGACCTGGGGGAAGCAGCCGCCGGGGCGGATGTAGGTGCCGTAGCCGGTGACGAGGATGCGGGCGTTGGGGGCCAGCTCGTGGATCCGGTCGAGGGCTTTGCCGAGGGCCGGGGCGGTGGCATCGATGCTGGCGGCCAGCTGGTCTTTGCCCCCGGCCGTGTAGCGCTCCTTGCAGGAGACACCGGCGGGCGCGGGCAGCAGGTTGATGCAGCTGAGCGCGGCCTGGAAGAGCCCGGAGTCGTTGGCTCCGATGGCGACCGTCACCAGGTCGGTCGTCGACTTCAGAGCCTTGTACTGCGGGGGCACGAACCCGAACTGTTTCCCGCTGAAGTCCGGGATCGCGGCACCCGAACACGTCACGTCCGTCAGCCGGGCGCCGAGCTTGGCCGCCGCTACGTGCGGATAGTTCGCCGAGGAGCGCAGGCAGGGCAGGTCGATCTGCGGCAGGATCAGCGGGCCGGCGGCGGACGAGTCGCCGAGGGCGACGTACTCGAGCGGTTCGGCCGCGCGGGCGACCGCGGGACTGACCAGACCGGCCAGCATCACGCCCACGGCCAGCAGTACCCGTCGTTTCATACCCATCACCCTTTGCGGTCGGTCGAACACTCTACTTCTGGGTAGTAATGTTCGACCCCAAACCGCCCGCCGGTCGCTGGGGCCACGCCCAGAGTTCGAGGGGTGATCGTTGTGATGGATCACAAGGAGCTGCGTTCCGGCGGTGTGCCGGTGCATGAGCTCGTCCGATCCCGGCTGCCCAGACTGGTCGACGACGTACTGGCGCGACTGGTCGCCGAGATCCCGCTCTACGCGCAGTTGCCGGCCGAGGAGCTCCAGGGCGATATCCGCCGGATCACCGACCAGAGCCTGCGCGCTTTCATCGAGACCTTCCGGACCGGCGTCGTACCGACCGGCGAGATTCTCGCGCCCTTGAAGGAGTCGGCCCGGCGCCGGGCCGAGGAGGGCGTCCCGCTCGAGGCGCTGCTGGCCGCCTACCACCTGGGCGGGAAGGTCTGCGCCGACGACGTCGCCGCCGGGTTCCGGCCCGAGGAGCTGCCCGACGCGATCGTGCTCAACCGGCTCATCCTCGACTTCCTGCAGCAGGTCACCGCGATCGTCTCGGCGAGCTACTTCGAGGAACGGCAGTCGATCGCCGGTGAGGTCCAGGCGACCCGGCAGGCGGTGCTGGCCGCGCTGCTCGACGGTCGAGCGGTGGACGAGACCGCACTGCGGGCCGGCATCCGAATTCCGGCGGAGTACCTCGTCGCCGGGATGGCGTTCGGCACCCACCCTGATGAGCTCCAGCCAGGCGTCGATCCGCAGATCGTTGCCCGACGCAAGCTTCGGCGGATCCGGGTCGAGCTCGATCGGCTCACCGGCAGTATGGCGAGCCTCTCGGTCGACGGTGGGATCGCCTTACTCCCGCACCAGACAAGCGATGTCGACAACCTCCGCGCCAAACTCAGCCGAGTTGCCGGCGTCGACATCACCCTGGCAATCACCACCAGCCCGCCCTCCGACGTACCGGCTGCGGCCGCCCTCGTGCGGGACCTGCTCGACGTCATCCGCATCCACCGTCGAGAGCCCGGCGTGTACGAGCTGGACGACCTCGTACTGGAGTTCCAGCTGAGCCGCCCGAGCCCAGCCCGCGACCGCCTGGCGCAGCTCCTCGCACCGCTCGAAGACCGGGTAGACCTGCTCTCCACCCTGCGCTGCTACCTCGGCAACGCCCGCGGCCGCCGGCAGACCGCGGCCGACCTGCACGTCCACGCCAACACCGTGGACTACCGACTCAAGCAAGTCGCGAGACTGACCGGGCTCGACCCGGGCAGCGACGATCAGTTGCCCAGGATCGTCGCTGCGCTTGTCGCATTCGATGCTCACCGTTCACCAGGCTGACGTAGCGTGAATGCATGGCTCCGACACCACTGCTCGGTTCCCGCACCCTCGATCGGCAGACCGCCCGCACGCTGCCGCCGGGCCCGCACCTGCCGACGCTGGTGCAGAGCGTGCTGTTCGCGAACCAGCGCAAGACGTTCTTCCCACGGTGGCGCGAGAAGTACGGCGACGTGTTCACGATCCGACTGGTCCCGTCGAGCCGAGTCTGCGTCGTACTGAGCCGGCCGGACCACATCCGCGAGGTCTTCGGCGGCTCGCCCGCGGTGATGCACGCCGGCGAGGGGAACACCGCCCTCGAGCCGGTGATGGGATCGAGCTCACTGCTGCTGCTCGACGACGAGGACCACGTCCGGATGCGGAAGCAGTTGATGCCTGCGTTCTCCGGTCAGGCACTCCGTGGGTACGCCGAGATGGTGCACGAGCTCGCGGTCGCCGAGGTCGCCAGCTGGCCGATCGGCAAGCCGTTCCAGATGCATCAGCGGATGCGCAACCTGACGCTGGAGATCATCCTGCAGGTCATCTTCGGCGTGACCGACGTCGACCGGCTGAACACGCTGCGGCCGTTGATGGACAAGATCGTCTCGGTCAACCCGATCATCATGCTCGGCGGCTTCTATCCGGCACTGCTCCGCGTCCCACCGTGGCGGAGCTTCCTGCGCGCCCAGAAGCAGGTCGACGACATCCTGTACGACGAGATCGCGCGCCGCCGCGGAAACCTTGCCGGGCGCAACGACGTACTGACGCGGTTGCTCGCGGCCGGCGAGTGGACCGATGCCGAACTGCGCGACCAGCTGGTCACCCTGCTGCTGGCCGGTCACGAAACCACGGCCACTGCCCTCGCCTGGGCCTTCCACGAGCTGGCCCGCCGTCCGGAGGACCTGGCCTTCGGGCAGAACGCGGCCGACCACAGCGCCGACGGCGAACTGGAAGCCATCGTCAAGGAGTCCATGCGCCTGCACCCGGTCGTCTATCAGGTGGGCCGCCGCCTCACCGAGACCACGGACATCGCCGGATACCGGCTCCCCCGCGGCACGACCATCCTGGCCGCCATCGGCCTCGTCCATCGCGACGCCGAACACTTCCCCGCCCCTGGCGAGTTCCGCCCGCGACGCTTCCTCTCCGAGGACCCGCCCGCCCCCGGCACCTGGATGCCGTTCGGCGGCGGCGCCCGTCGCTGCATAGGCGCCGGCTTCTCCCTCATGGAAGGCACCGAGATCCTCCGCGCCACCCTAGCCGCCTACAACCTCCAGGCCCCCGACCCCACCCCAGAACCGGCCATCGCCAATAACGTCACCCTCGTCCCCAAACACGGCACCCGACTCACCGTCACCCCCCGCTAACGTCCGAAAGAACCGCACACGCGGTCTCCGGATCTTCGGACGTTAGCGGCGACTTCGGATGTTAGGGGTCAGTTCTCGGGGTCGGTGACGTCGCCCAGGTCCACGTTTTCGTAGGTGGAGAGGTCGGTGTCGTCGTCGTCTTCGAGCTCGAAGTTGTCCTCGTCGTCTACGACGTGGATGGCGGCTTCTTCGGCTGAGGCGGCGGCGCCGTCGAAGCCGACGTCCTCGGCGACCAGGTCGGAGTCGCTGTCGGAGTGCGCGCCTTCGTCGGGGGCGACGAGGCGGCCGGAGCGGCGGGTGCCGACCTCGGGACCGCCGACGTCTTCGCCGTCCTCGGCGTACGGGTCGACATCGGGCTCTTCCTGGGCGATCCGCTGATCCAGCGTCTCGCCTTCGAGCGCCTCCTCGGCGGTGGTGCCGAATCCTTCACCGGCGGACCACTTCTCGGGCGGCGAGTAGCCCTCGTCGAGCAGATCGTCCACCCCACGGTCGTTCAGGGTGTCCTCCGCCTGCAGCTGGTCCTCGTCGTCGACGCTGTAGCTGCCGTAGTCCTCGCGGTTGTTCTCCGTCATGCAGACACAGTGTCCCTTCGAGCCCCAATGAATCAAGCCGGGCACAATGAACGAATGGATCCGGTCAGGCTCACGTTGGACCAGCTGCGGGAGCTGCGCGACGACATCGCCCCGCAGGCGGCGCGTCGTTCGCGGGCTTCGGTGCGGCGGCGGCTCGAGCGCTGGCGGGACCGGATCTTCTTCATCGCCCAATGCGCGCTCGCCGCCGGCGTCGCCTGGGCCCTGGCCCGGTACGTCGTGGGCCACAAGCAACCGTTCTTCGCACCGGTGGCGGCGATGGTCTGTCTGGGCTTCAGCTTCGGCCAGCGGCTACGTCGAGTCGCCGAGGTGATGGTCGGCGTAGCCGTCGGGGTCGGAGTCGGTGACCTGTTCGTCCGGTTCTTCGGGACCGGCGTACCGCAGATCGTGTTCGTGATCGCGCTCGCCATGAGCATCGCCGTACTGCTCGGTGCCGGCACCCTGATGGCCACCCAGGCCGGCGTCCAGGCCGCGATCGTCACCACTCTGCTCCCCAATCCCGGCGCGGGCTTCGACCGCTGGCTGGATGCGGTTCTCGGTGGCGTGGTCGCGCTCGCCGCGGCGACGATCGCCCCGGCCGCCGCGATCAGGCGTCCGCGGCAACAAGCCTCCGAGGTACTGAACGAGCTCTCCGCGATCCTGGTCGAGACCGCCGAGGGCCTGCGCGACAAGACCGATCAAGAGGCCCATGCGGAAGAGCGCGACGAGCGTGAGCTGACCGATGCGCTGCGCAGAGCACGCGCCAGCGAGGCCATGCTCGACGACCTCCGCAGCGCCGCCGCAGAAGGTGTCGCCGTCGTCCGCCTCTCCCCGTTCCGCCGCCGGCATCGTGGCCGAGTGCAACAGATCGCCGACCTGGTCGTCCCGCTGGACCGCGCGATCCGCAACATCCGCGTCCTGGTACGGCGCTGCGCGGTCTCGGTGTGGCGCGACGAGCGGATGCCCGAGGAGTACCCGATGCTCCTCGACCGCCTCGCCGACGGCACCCGGTTGATCGCCGAGTCCCTGTTCGAACCGGCCGCCAAGGTCGCCGCCCACCGCGTGCTGGGCGAGCTCGGCCGCCGTACGGCGGATATGCCGCTCCCGACCGGTCTGTCCGCGGTCGTCGTGCTCGGCCAGATCCGCTCCACCGTGGTCGACCTGCTGGAGCTGACCGGGACGTCGTACGACGAGGCTCGCAAGCTCGTGCCGCTGCGCCTGGATGGACTGGACGAGAAGTAGGTCCGGACAAAGTGTCCTAGGTCACATCGAGAAATTTCTCGGTTTTCCCGTCATACCCCGGTCCGGCGTGCGTCTCACTGGCATGACGATCCACCGACTGATGACCGCGCTGGCCACCGAACAGGGCCGGACCGACGCACTCATCGAGACGACCACCCCCACAGACGACCGGAGCGACGCCGCCGCTGAGCAGTAACTGGCGCGAACCGGACGAACGGATAACCGGCGGCGCACCCGAACGGTCCTACCCACCGAGTTGGACCGCACGGATGACGCACACGAAACGCAGAGGCGCCCATGTGCAGCGCCGCCGGATCCGTCCGGTGCATCACCACAGAGATGCACCGTAAAACCACCCACCGACTGTCCTGACGCCGCTTGCGCGAGGCTCAGGCCAGATCCGGTGGGTGGTTTTTTTACTGCACGACAGTGATTTCGGTGGTCACCGAGTTCGCGATGAAGCACTCCTGATGCGCCAGGTGATGCAACCGGCCCAGCACCTCGGCCGAAGGCTCCGTGCCACCCCAGACGATCTTCGGGTTCAGCGTCACCGCGGTGACCGCGACCCGCCCAGCCGCGTTCTTGGCCATCACGCCGACCGCGTGGTCGTCGTACGACTCGACGACCAACCGCTTGCGGGCCGCGATCGCGAGGACCGAAAGCATGTGGCAGGACGAGATCGCCGCCACGAACGCCTCCTCGGGATCGACCGGCCCGGGACTGCCCAGGTACGCCGGACTGGCGGACCCGGGCACGGTGACCCCACCGTCGAAGCGCCACTCATGGTCGCGGCTGTAGGTGTCGTAGGTGAACTCGTGCTCACCACGGCTCCAACTGACATCGACCACGTGCTCCGACATGTTCAGATCACCTCTCAGCTACATGCGCTCCGGGCTTCCCGGTGACGGGGTTCAAGCGTACGGGAGTGTCCCCGGGCAGCTCGGCGACGAAGTCGCTGTCGTAGCGCGATGCCATCCCGGCCACCGGGAAGTCGGTGCTGACGAACTGTGCACCGCTGCCCAGCGCGATCCCGACCCGGCTGAACTCGTTGTTCCGGATCGTCGCCAGCGGCTCGTCGGACCGGGTCCGGACCAGGTAGCCCTTCTTCACCAGGCGCTGGATCTCGGCCGTGCCCGCGGCGCGCGGGTCGTTCACCTGGGTGATCGCGGCGTCGGCCTCACCCTCGGCACCGCGGGTGAAGACGGCGCGGCCCTCCAGGTTCGGCTTGCCCGCCCGATACAGGTCGCGGATCTCGGTTCCAGGACCACCGTTGTCAAAGTAGAACAGCACCTTGCCGGCCGCGTTCTTGAGCGTCGGCCAGCCCTTGGTGGTCACCGACTGCTCGAGCGTCAGGCCCGGCTTGCGTACGTCGTCCGGCGACAGCAACTGCTGCTCGCTGAAGACCGAGCGGATCTCGGCGTCGACGCTGTTCAGGTTGCCGGCGTCCCACGGCGGAGCCTTCACGCCACCCTGGGCGACGATCGCCGGGTCGGACTGCTTCAGCTCGAGGTTGATCACGATCGGCGCCGCGTGCGGGTGCGCGTCGGACCAGGTCTTCACCTGCTGCAGGCACTGCACGAAGCTGCGGCAGACGGTGTTGTAGTCCACGTCGACGATGTGCATCACCTTGATGCCGGGCTTGGCCAGCTCCGGGTCGGTGAGCGCGGGCAGCTGGGCGATCTTGCGGATCAGCGGGTAGGTGTAGAGGCCGCCGGCCGGGTCCGGGAACAGGTCGAGCTCCAGCTGCCGGACGTTCTGGTCCTCGAGCTGCTGCCCGAGCGGGGCGTGCGAGTACCAGAGGTCGACCGAGTCCGGACGCTGCCCGAACTGGATCTGCTTCTCCTTGTCACTGACCTCACGGTGGTAGGAGTTGTGCGAACCCATCACCTGGATCTGGTTCATCTTCACGCCGGCCGACGTACTGGCCTGTGAGGTCTGAGTGGTCAAGGCCGAACCGGCCAGGCCGGACGCGGCGACGGCGGTGGTCGCGATCCCGGCGATCACCGATTTGCTGATACGCATCTGTTGCGTTCCCTCCCATGAGTCATGACGCAGATCTGACGGCAATCTGTCATACGAAGGTGGCAGCGTTGTCGACGATCCGGTGCACAATGGCCGAATGGTGACATCGGGGGCGTATCCGCTGCGCCGCACACCGACCCAGGACCGGGCCAGCCGCCAGGTCGAGCGGATTCTCGACGCGGCCTGTGCCGAGGTCGTCGAGCGTGGGTACGACGCGGCCTCCACCAGCGGGATCGCGAAACGGGCCGAGATCGCGGTCGGCAGCGTCTATCGGTACTTCCCCGACAAACGCAGCCTGATCCAGGCGATCGAACGCCGCAACCAGGCCCGCTACACGGAGGCGGTGAGCATCCGGCTGGCAGAGGTGACCAGCTGGCGGCAGGCCGTCGACGTCACGATGACGACGTTCCGCGAGATGCACCGGACCGACCCGGGCTTCCGCGCCGTCGTCCTGAGCGGACTCGGCGATCCGGATCTGGAGACCCAGCCGGGTGAGTACGACGACCAGCACGCCGGCGAGTTCTCGGAGTTGCTGGTGGGGCGCTTCGGCGCTGTCGACAGCCGCGAGTTCCGCTTGGCGGTCACGCTCGCGATCGCGATGGGCGAGGCCCTCGCCCATCTGGCCGACCGGCTCGACGAGCCCGAGGCCGAGTACGTGCTGTCGCAGGGGCTGCCCGCCATCTACAGCGCGCTCGCCCCACATTTCCCCGTGTGAATCACAAAACCCTCACCTGTCATCAGGTGAGGGACTCCAAAGGCCGGTCGGGGACTACCGCTGTGGCAGCGGCTCCCCCGTTGAAGGCTGGCCCGTTGAAGGCTGGCCCGCTCGCGGCCCCAACTGGGGCCAGTGGGTGACGCGACCGGCGATCCGGCCGCGACGTGGCGCGCGCACGTCGTACGCGACGATCACACGATCGCCCTTGACGTACGACGTCCTGCTGCCCGTCGGGATCTTGCGAGCGACCTCGAAGGGTCCCTCACCCCGCCGGGTGTAGTACTCGACCGTCACCTCGGTGTAGACAGCCGGGGTTCCGTTCTCCAGGCGGCCGTGCACCGGGCCGCGGACCCGGATCACCCGCCCTGCGGTCTTTTCCTCACTACCCGAAGCGTTCGCCTCACGCCGGGAACCACTGACCACATCCGCCACGATCAAGGTTGTGACCAGCAGCACCAGGCCGAACCCACCGAGTACAACGATGGTCAACATGGCACTCACCCCCGACGCGTCGCCCGCGAGCGACGCGGTCGTTGTCGAAACTGACTGCGCGGCCTTTGCCGCACGACGGTGAGACGCCGGTTACACGTACTAGGTTCCAGGTTCGGACAAAGAATTTGTTCCGTCAGGTTCCCGACATGCCGAACTGGTACTCCGGAGGTACCGGACGCCCCGTTCCGAGTGCTTCCTCAGCGGCCAACCAGTAGTCGGTCAGCGGATTCGCACCTTCGCGCACAGTAGCCAGCTGAATCCCCTCCGCCAGCAGTTCGTGCGCCCGCTGCGGATCGCCGGTGTCCAGGGCGTACCGGACAAGCAGCAGCCGCACGCGCGGATCAGCCGCCACCTCTTCCGACAGCCCGTCGAACAGCCGCCGCGCCAACTCCGCGTCCGCGTCGAGCGCAGCCCCGATCGCCTCGACCTGCAGTTCGACCAGATCCGGCAGCAGCGCCACCGCCTGCTCGTAGTACGAGAGCTCGCCCGTCACGAACCCGAGGTTCCGCAGCGCCCACGGGTTGTCCCCCGACTCGCGCCACGCCTCCAGCGCCCCGGCCTCATCGCCGGCGTGGTACCGCGCAACCCCACGGTGATACCAGACCAGCCAGTTGTCCGCCGCCTTCTCCAGCAGCTCCCGCCACCCCACCAACGTCCCGTCCGGTACGCCGTCCACCGCCGGCAACTGTCCATCCAGCAACGGCAACCAGGCCCGCTCGCGGTCCGTCATGGTCTCCACGGCGAACGGCGTCCCTTGCGATACCGACCATCCGCTCCGCGCCAGCTCCAGCGCACCCCACCCTGATCCAACCGCCAGCCGCTCCGCCGGTGCCGCGTCGATCACCGCCGACCACTCGGCCTCGCGCGCCGGCAGCCCGTCGACGACCGCGTGCAGTGCCACGGCGCCCGCCGTACGGGCAACTTGCCAGTCGTCGGAGTGTGCCGCTACCGGATCCACCGACACTCGACCGTAGGCCTCCAGCCATTGCCAAGCAGTTGCCCCCGGCAACTTCAGGTGCTCCATCTGGGTCCGCGCCAGCCCCGCCTGAATCTCCGCATACCCAGGACCGTCAAGACCCGGCGCCAGCCACTCCTGCCACCGGCGACCGCCCGGAGCCTCGCCCCAGACGAACAGCTTCCGTCCCCGCAACCGCTCGGTCGATGTCTGCGCCAAACCGTTGCCCTCAGCATCGACTGATGCGATCCACGGCCGCTCGCCCGGGATCGGTTCGAAGAAGTAGTCGACCGCCTTCTCGTGCGAGGTCGGATAAGTCAGCTCACTCGACACGTCGATCAGATCCAGCCGAGCGCCGTACCCGTATTGCCACGCCTGATCCGCCGGCGCCAGCACCCGCGTCCGCTCGGACTGGTCAACCGCGATGTTCGACCACCAGTACGCCGGGACCTCGTGGTCGGCCGGATTCTGCAGCCGCACGCCGACGTACAGGAAGGTGGAGTCGGAAGGCAGCCAGAAGTCGAGCTGGGTGACGAGGTTCCGGGTCCGCTCGAGCTCCCACAACCGCAGGATCGGCGTACCGTCCGGACCCTCGACGCGCGCCGCGTGCATCGGGGCGCAGGTCCCGGTCCAGTGGCCGGTGCTGCCGAAGTTCCACTCGACGCCGCCCGCGAACCAGGCGTTGCGCAGGGCAAGGTTCGCGGGTTGGAAGACGGGGTTGCGGTAGAGCAGCTCGGCACCGGACGCCTTGTCGATGAGCGAATACAGCCGGCCTCCGAGGCTCGGCAGCACGACCGCGCGAACGTGATCGTTCTCCAGGACGAGCGACGGCAGTACGGTCTCGACGAGCGTGCGGTCGTACCCGTCCTGATCCAGACACGGCAAGGTACTGCGCAGACCGCCGTACTCGATGTTGGCCCGGAGGTCGGCCGGGAGCTCGGCGAGGTTGCGGACCTCGTGCACCTCTTGGTGGCTGCGCAGCGGCGGCAGCGGGTTCTCGCCGCCCAGAGCAGCGGCGGGCAGCACGAGATCTTGCGCAGAAAGGATCGTCACACCCGACATTCTTGCAACTACGCGCAATGGAGTCCATCCCTGCTTACCGTCCGGTATACATGTCCGCATGGACGCCGATGTGATCGTCGTGGGGGCGGGACTGGCCGGGCTGGCAGCGACCGCGGAGCTTGCCGATGCGGGCAAGAAGGTGCTGCTGCTGGACCAGGAGCCGGAGGCGTCACTGGGCGGCCAGGCGTTCTGGTCGTTCGGCGGGCTGATGTTCGTGGACTCCCCCGAGCAGCGCCGGCTGGGAATCAAGGATTCACACGAGCTTGCCTGGCAGGACTGGCTCGGCTCGGCCGGATTCGACCGGCTGGAGGACGAGGACAAGTGGGCCCGGCAGTGGGCCGAGGCGTACGTCGACTGGACCGCGGGCGAGAAGCGGTCCTGGCTGCACGACCAAGGTGTGCGGTTCTTCCCCGTGGTCGGCTGGGCCGAGCGCGGCGGGTACAACGCTGACGGGCACGGCAACTCGGTGCCGCGCTTCCACATCACCTGGGGCACCGGCCCGGGCCTGGTCGCGCCGTTCGAGCGCCGCGTGCGTGAGGCAGTGGCCAAGGGCCTGGTCGAGTTCCGCTTCCGGCACCGTGTCGATGAGCTGACCGTCACCGGCGGTGTCGTCGACGGCGTCTCCGGCAAGGTGCTGGAGCCCAGCAGCGTGCTCCGCGGTCAGCCGAGTTCGCGGACCGAGGTCAGTGACTTCGAACTGTCCGCGCAGGCGGTCATCGTCACGTCGGGCGGCATCGGCGGCAACCACGATCTCGTCCGCCAGCAGTGGCCGAAGCGGATGGGTGAACCACCGAAGCGGATGATCAGCGGCGTACCGGCGCATGTCGACGGCCGGATGCTCGCGATCACCGAGCAGGCCGGCGGCCGGTACGTGAACCGCGACCGGATGTGGCACTACACCGAAGGCATCCAGAACTGGGACCCGATCTGGCCGATGCACGGCATCCGGATCCTGCCCGGCCCGTCGTCGCTGTGGTTCGACGCCACCGGCAAGCGGCTGCCGGTCCCGCTGTTCCCCGGCTTCGACACCCTGGGCACGCTCGAGCACATCATGACCACGGGCTACGACTACACGTGGTTCGTGCTCACGCAGAAGATCATCGACAAGGAGTTCAGCCTCTCCGGCCAGGAGCAGAACCCGGACCTGACCGGCAAGGACATCAAGGCCGTCCTCGGCCGCGCCCGCGGGGGACCGACGCCGCCGGTGAAGGCGTTCATGGACAAGGGCGCCGACTTCGTGATCCGGGACGACCTGGCCAGTCTGGTCCGCGGCATGAACGACCTGACCGGCGACAACCTGATCAACCTCGCGGACCTCGAGCGCCAGATCGTCGCCCGGGACCGCGAGCTGACCAACACCTTCACCAAGGACCTGCAGGTCACCGCGTTGCGCGGGGCCCGCAACTACCGCGGCGACAAGCTGATCCGGGTCGCGACTCCACACCGGATCCTCGACCCCAAGGCCGGCCCGCTGATCGCGGTCCGGCTGAACATCCTGACCCGCAAGTCGCTGGGCGGTCTGCAGACCGACCTCGACTCGCGGGTCCTGCGCAACGACGGTACGCCGCTGCCTGGCGTCTACGCGGCCGGCGAAGTGGCCGGCTTCGGTGGCGGCGGGATCCACGGCTACCGCTCACTCGAAGGGACCTTCGTCGGCGGTTGCCTGTTCACCGGTCGCACCGCCGGCCGCGCAGCTGCCAAGGCAGTCAGTTAGAAGGCCATCGAGAGGAGATCGGCGAACAGCTCCTGTTCGTCGATCTCCAAGCCCCTGCTGGTGAAATAGGTCGCCATGTTGTGGCAGTCCCGGAGGAGGAACTCCATCCCCTTCGGGTTACCGACGATGTCGATCACCTGCGGCAGATCGATCATCACGATCCGCTCCTTCTGAGCCAGCACGTTGTACGGCGACAGGTCGCCGTGCGCGAGGCCGGCCCGGGCCAGCTCCCGCATGGCGCCCCGCAACTGCTCGAAGTACTCGCCGAGCAGCTCCTTCGACGGCCGGACCTGGGCGAGCCGTGGCGCGGCCCCACCCTCACCGTCGTCGATGAACTCCATCAACAGTTCGGTCCCGTCGATCTGGACCGGATACGGCACCGGGACGCCGGCTTTCCACAGCTGGTTCAGCGCACCCCACTCCGCGCCGGCCCACTGGCCCGCGGCCACGTTGCGGCCGTGCTGGGTCTTCTTGGCCATGGCCCGGCTGTCGCGGCTGTTGCGGGTACGCCGACCTTCGACGTACGACGTACTGCGGTGGAAGGACCGGTGCTCCTCGCCGCGGTACCGCTTGGCCGCCAGCAACGAGGACTGTGCAGGCGCGTCGCCGATGGCTTCGACGGCGCGCTCGATCAGGAAGACATCAGCTTCCTTACCGGTTTTAAGGACGCCGAGCTCGGTATCGATCGCGGCCTGTGCCGTCACCACCCACGAAGGGCGGGGCTCAGGCCCGCGAGAACCGCGCTCGACGTCCAGCCAGGTGGTCCAGCGCTGGTTCGGCGCCAGAGTTTCGTCGACCTGCTGGAATTCGAATGAGTACGAGTCAGATTCGGTACGAAAGACGTCGGAAGACATCGGGAGTGCTCCTGAGGCTTGGAGTGAGACTGACGCGGACATGCCGCAGCACAGTGATAGCCATCCGTCAGCCCTCCTTAAGCCCAGGCAGCGCTCGTCGCCGCTCAAGTCGATTCAGCATGCCCGCCCAGATCCAGCCGCGCAACGTATTTATCTACGGTCGACAGACACCCCAGCGCAGTAGCCGCTCAAGGCCAGCTGTCGATGCTCCTCGGGGATCAGCGCAACTGTGATCGTTCAGTCGGGCGGAGCCGCAACTCCTGCCCTGCCCACTGGGGTCCGAGCTCGCCGCGGACGACCCCGTACGCCGCGTCGTCGGCGAAGCGCGCGAGCCAGACGAGGACGGTGTCGTCGCGGAGCGGGAGCGCGGGAAAGTTGTTCTCGGCGGGAAGCGTGCGGAAGATCGCCAGCGGCGAGACGCCTAGCGTGGTGAGGATGGGGAGCAGGTCGTGCTGGAAGTGGTCTTCGAAGCCGTCGGCGGCCGGATGGACGATGCCCGCGATGACCGATGACGCCGGGCTGGTTGGGTGCGGTGCAGTTGGCTGTGGGTAGTCCGGGCCGAGGTGGATCGGTTCGAGCAGGAGCGCGTTGTCGGAGTCGAGCATGGTGGCGTTGGCCGCTTCCGCGTGTTCGCGCCAGATCGGGCCGTAGTAGAACGACTTGAGAGCTTCGGCGCGGGCTTCGAGACTGTGGAAACCGCGGAGCCAGACGAAGCGGTCGGGGTCGTCCAGGTCGCGGAACTGACCGGCGATGTGCATCCCGCACACCTCCTGGCCTTCGACGAAGTGTTCGTCGAACAGGTCGATCAAGGCATCACGCCGGCCTGGGTGCAGCGTGTACTGGCGGAGGTCGACGACGGAGCAGCATTGGTTCACCTCGCGAGCCAACCAGCTCAACCTGCCAGAACATGTCAGCTTTCGGGTAGCGTCGGGCGGGTGGACTTCGAGGAGGCAGCCGACCAGCTGTATGCGGTTCCGGCTGCCGACTTCATTGCGACGCGCAACGAGCTGGCCAAACAGTTGAAGGCTGACGGCGACCAGCTCGGTTCGACGCGTCTGAAGGCGCTGCGCAAACCGACGGTCGCCGCCTGGGTCACGAACCTGGTGGCCCACAACGCGCCGGACGACCTGGATGATCTGATCGCGCTGGGCGACGAGTTCCGTGAGGCGACCGCCGACATGGACGGCGGCCGGCTGCGGGAGTTGACCCCCAAGCGCCACCAGTTGCTGGACAAGCTCGTCAAAGAGGCTGGCCGGCTCGCCAAGGCGGCCGATCAGAAGGTCAGCGCGGATGTCACTCAGAAGCTCCGCGAGACACTCGATGCTGCCCTGGTCGACCCTGCTGCCGGCGACGCCGTACGGGAGGGGCGTTTGAGCAGTGCGCTGCGGCATGTCGGGTTCGGCGTCGTGGACGAGAACGGCGAACCGACCAACGTCACCCCGCTCACCGACGAACGGCGCGCGGCCGCGCGAGCCCGCCGGAAGACCCAGCAGGCCGAGGAAGCCGCCGATACCAAGGCCGCGGACGAGCAGGACCGCGCGCAGCGCGAAGCCGAGGAACGCGAAGCCAAGGAGCGCGCCGAGGCCAAGAAGGTCTTCGAGGAGGCCGTCGCCGTTGCTCAAGCGGCCGAGGCACGCGTCGAGGACCTCGACAAGCAACTCGACGATGCCCGCGAGGCGCTCGCCGAGGCACAGCAACTGGTCCACAACGTCGGCGCCGAGCTCGACGAAGCCCGACGTACCGCCCGCGAAGCCCAGAAGGAAAGCCGCGAGGCGCGCAAACGCTACAACCGCATGTGAGGTGGGTACCGGGGTCGCATGGCGCGATCGATCTGGAGCGGTTACATCACCTTCGGCCTGGTCTCGGTACCGGTCGGGCTGTACAGCGCGACCCAGGAACACGAGCTGGACTTCCACCAGTTCCAGCGCGGCACCTCCGACCGGATCCGGTACAAGCGGGTCAACGAACGCACCGGCCGTGAGGTCGCGTTCGACAAGATCGTGAAGGGCCACGACCTCGGCAACGGCAAGTACGTCGTGGTCGAGCCGGCCGAGCTGGACGACATCGCGCCGGGCAAGTCCCGGTCGCTGGAGATCGACACCTTCGTCGACCTGGACGAGATCGATCCGATCCACTTCCAGAAGACCTACTACCTCGGTCCGAAGGACGGTGACAACGCGTCGTCGTACGGGCTGTTGCGGGATGCGCTGGTGAAGACGAACCGGGCCGGGATCGCGAAGTTCGTGATGCGCGGCAAGGAGTACCTGGCCGCGATCCGCGCGCAGGACAAGGTGCTGGTGCTGGAGACGATGTACTTCGCGGACGAGATCCGGGACCCGGTCGAGGAGCTGGACGGTCTGCCGGCCAAGTCGCGGGCCGGGAAGCAGCTGACGATGGCCGCCGACCTGATCGAGGCGATGAGCGGCGAGTGGAAACCTTCGTCGTACAAGGACACCTATACCGAGCGGGTGAAGAAGCTCGTCGAGACCAAGCGCAAGGGCAAGGAGGTCGTGTTCTCCGAGGAGGAGCCGGAGGCGACCACCCCGACCGACCTGGTCAGCGCGCTGCGCGCCAGCGTCGAGGCCGCCCGCAAGTCCCGCACAACTCGCACCACCAAGAAGGCAGCGCCCAAGAAGAAGGCAGCGCGGAAGAAGGCAGCCTGAGGGCTATTCGCCGTGCGCCATCAGGTACGTCGTCGGGTTCGGCGGGGCGCCGGCGTCGAGCCAGCGCTGGAAGCCGACCGGGTTGCGGCGCTCGAACTCGTCCAGGCAGATCCGCCGCACCTCAGCGACCGCCTGCCGGTCGCGCATGTCAGCGCCCTGGGCGAGCTGGCCGGCGGTCTCGACCCAGACATCGCACAGCTCGCTGATGCTCAGCGGGCACTGCAGGGAAGCGATCAGCGCCTCGTCCTCGAGGAACTGCTCCTCGGTCAGCCGCCGGATCCGGCGCTGCCGACGCCAAGACCGCTCGGGGCGATCCGGCACGACGAGGTCGATCAGCACGAAGATGACCGCCCCGACCAGGAGCGTCGCGACACCGAAGGCGCCGTCCGCGACCAGGCGGACCAGACCGGGCAGGCAGAGCACGCCGACCGCGGCGAAGGCCGCGACCGTGACGGCCGAGTAGTCCGGGGTTTCGTCGACGACGTGCCGGATGACCGCGGCCAAGGGCCAGACGATCAGGAACACGACGCCGAGCAGCAGCGATGCCCCCAACGGGCCAAGCAGCAGCACGCCGGTGAGTGCCCCAATCGTCGCGGCACCCAATCCGGCAGCAATCACCACCCGCTGCACACTCACAGTCACGCCCACCTCACGTAATCCCACCCACTACTCCGTAGAACGAGCGGCCCTATCCCACCGTTCCCCAAAGAAGACGTCTGGAACCTCGCGAAAGGTTGTCATCGCCCGATAGGGAGCTGGGTCAGGCGCTGGCGGGCTCCGGGGCGGGATCGAGCGGGTTGGCGATCTCGTCGGCGGGCAGCCGGCCGAAGTAGACGACGAAGAGGCAGATGACGGCGGGCCCGACGCCGGCGATGACGAAGACGGCCGGGACGCCGAGCAGGGCGCCGGCCGGACCGGCGAGAGCCATCGAGACTGGCATCAGCAGCAGCGAGACGAAGAAGTCGAGACTGGAGATCCGGCCGCGGAGCTGATCCGGAACCCGGCGCTGGAGCAGCGTGCCCCAGATGACCATCGCCGCCGAGCCGGAGGCACCGACCAGGGCGGCACCCGCCGCCATCACCCAGAGGTCCCGGGCGATACCGAGGACCACGATCGGCAGCGCCCCGAAGCCCCAGATCAACGTCATGATCGTCAGGTAGCGGCGCGGCAGACTGCGGGACGAGATCAGCAGCGCACCGATCGCTCCGCCGATGCCGAAGGCCGCGAGCACCAGACCGAAGTCCTTCGGCCCGCCGCCCAACTGGTCCTTGACGGCGAACGGCAGCAACACCTCCAGCGGCCCGAGGATCAGCAGCACGAAGACCGTGCCGAACAGCAACGACGCGAGCAGCCACCGCGTACGCCGTACATAGGTCCAGCCTTCACGGAGATCCGCGAACATCGCCCGCATGCCGGTCGCCCGCTCCTCGTCGACCTCGGCCGGCTCCGCAGCCGGGAGCCGCATCGCGAGCACACAGGCGGCCGAGAAGAAGTAGGTCAGCGCGGTGATCAGGATCGCCAGCCCCGGCGACATGGCGGCGATGACTAGACCGCCGAGCGCGGGGCCGGTGGCCTGCTGCGCCAACGGCCGCAGCGTCCCCTCGAGCCCGTTGGCCGCCAGCAACTCGTCAGCAGGCAGCAGCTTCGGCACGAGCGCCGTGTACGCCGGTATCAGGAACGCCTCGCCGGCGCCGATCAGCACGGCGGCTCCGGCCAGATGCCAGATCTCCAGCAGCTCGGTCAACGCGAGACCCGCGACCACGAGCAGCACGAACCCCCGGACCACATCGGCCGCGACCATGACCGAGCGCTGCGAGAGCCGATCGGCCGCAACTCCGCCGAACAGCACGCAGACAACCAAACCGATGCTGTACGCCGTGGTCACCACCGACAGCTGGACCGGACCGCCACCGAGCTCGATCACCTGCCAGGCCAGCGCGACCAGCCACAGTCCACTGCCGAGCAGCGCCACCGCCAGGCCGATCCAGAGCAGCCGGTAGTTGCGGTGCCGCAGCGGCCGAACCGCCTTCCACCCCGCGCCTGCCTCGCTCACGATCGCCTCCTTCTGCTCGCACCGCGGACTCTTCCACCCAGCGCCGACAGAATATCCATGCGAACAGTTCACGTGTCAACAGTTTATCTGTGCATGGAACGGCGTAGACTCCCTTCCATGCCGCCGGAGATGAGCCCCACCCAACTCCAGGCCTGGCGAGCGATGTACCGCGCGGACACCCTGCTGTTCGCGCATCTCGACAACACGCTCCGGACCAGGCTGAAGATGAGTTACTTCGAGCACGAGGTGCTGCGCGCCCTGGACGGCGCCGGCGGCCGGATGCGGATGGCCCCGCTGGCCGCGGAGCTGATGATCTCCCGCAGCGGCGCGACCCGGCTGATCGGCAAGCTCGAGGACAAGGACGGCTGGGTGGTCCGCCGGAACACTCCCGAGGACCGCCGCGCGACCTGGGCGGAGCTGACCGAGGACGGCCGGACGGCGCTCGACGCGGCCCGACCCGTGGTCGAAGCTGTGGTCTCGACGTTCTTCGCGGATCATGTATCGAATGAGGACCTTCACGGCGCGAGCCGGATCCTGGACGTCCTGGCCGACGCCAATCCGAACGACGACGGATTCGACTGCGGCCTCTGACCAGGGCCTTGCCCCATGACTCTGTCTATTCCGCGCTCCGCGCGGCGGCCAGGGGGCTTTAACTCCAGCCCTTCCCTCGTCACTCCAGGTCAGGAGGCCCCATGACCGGCGTCGACGAGCGGTTCGCGGAGCGGGTGCGCGCCCTCAAACCCGCCCCCTGCGACTACCCCGCCGATCTGCTGCGCAGCCTGTACGACGCTCAGCTCGGCAGCCGGCACGCGGATCTGGCCGCGCGCTGGATGCAGGCGCAGGGCCACGGCTTCTACACGATCGGGTCGGCCGGCCACGAGGGCAACGCGGCCGTCGCCGCGGCCCTCCGGTCGACCGACCCGGCGCTGCTGCACTATCGCTCCGGCGCCTTCTACCTGGCCCGCGCTGACCAGTGCGGTGTGAAGGACGGACTGCGGGACATCCTGCTCGGCGTCGCCGCCGCAACCACCGAGCCGATCTCGGGCGGCCGGCACAAGGTCTTCGGCCGCCACGACCTCGCGATCATCCCGCAGACCTCGACGATCGCGTCCCACCTGCCGCGGGCGATGGGAGTCGCGTTCTCGATGGCCCGCGCCGCGAAGCTCGGCGTACCGTCGCCTTGGCCTGCGGACGCGATCGTGGTGACCAGCTTCGGCGACGCATCCGCCAACCACTCGACGGCCACCGGCGCGATCAACGCCGCGCTGCATACGTCGTACCAGGGCATCCCGATGCCGTTGCTGTTGGTCTGCGAAGACAACGGGCTAGGGATCAGCGTGCGGACGCCGGACGGCTGGATCAAGCAGGCCTACGGCCAGCGGCCCGGTCTGCGGTATTTCGATGCCGATGGCACCGATCTCGCCGCGACCCTGACAATGGCGACGGAAGCAGCCACCTTCGTACGACGGAATCGGCGGCCGGCGTTCCTCCGGCTGCGGACCGTCCGGCTGCTCGGCCACGCCGGCTCCGACGTCGAAGCGGCGTACCGGAGCACGGCAGAGGTCGCCGCCGACGAGGTGCTGGACCCACTACTCGGTACGGCGCGCCGCCTGCTCGGCGCGGGTCTCACCGCCGACGAGGTGATCGATCTCTACGAGGACAAGCGCGCCGAGGCGATGCGGATCGCGGCCGAGGTCTCCGGTCTTCCACAGCTGTCATCCGCCGAGGCAGTCGCCGCGCCACTCCGCTTCCCCGACCCGGCGACCGTCGCGCAAGCGTTGCCCCAACGCACACCGACCACAGAGCGCCTCACACTGAGCCAATCCATCAACCGCGCGCTGAGCGACGTACTGGCGTCCTATCCCGAGGCGATGGTCTTCGGCGAGGACGTCAGCCGCAAGGGCGGCGTGTACGGCGTGACGCGCGGACTGCAGAAGGCGCATGGCGCGGCCCGGGTCTTCGACACCTTGCTGGATGAGCAGTCGATCCTCGGTCTCGCGCTCGGCGCCGGGGTCTCCGGGCTGCTGCCGATCCCCGAGATCCAGTACCTGGCCTATCTGCACAACGCCGAGGACCAACTCCGCGGCGAGGCAGCGTCACTGAAGTTCTTCTCGCAGGAGCAGTACTCGAATCCGATGGTTCTGCGGATCGCTGGCTATGGCTATCAGAAGGGCTTCGGCGGCCACTTCCACAACGACGACGCGATCGGCGTCCTGCGCGACATCCCGGGTCTCGTGATCGCGTCCCCCTCGCGCCCGGACGACGCGGCGGCGATGCTGCACACCTGCGCCGCGGCGGCCCGATCGTCCGGCACGGTCAGCGTCTTCCTCGAGCCGATCGCGCTCTACCACCGCCGCGATCTGTACGACGAGGCCGACGACGCGTGGTCGACGCCGTACCCGACCGAGCCGGTGCCGATCGGCCGCGGCCGCACCTACGGCACTGGCACCGAGTTGACCCTCGTGAGCTTCGGCAACGGCGTACCGATGAGTCTTCGGGTCGCGGCGCGGGTTCCCGGCGTACGGGTGCTCGACCTGCGGTGGCTGGCGCCGTTACCGGTCGAGGATTTGTTGCGTGAGGCAACGGCCACCGGCCGGGTGCTCGTCGTCGACGAGACCCGGCGATCCGGCGGCGTGTCCGAAGGCGTGCTGGCCGCGCTGATCGACCATGGCTACGCCGGCCGAATGGGCCGCGTCACGTCGGAGGACTCGTTCGTCCCGCTCGGCGACGCGGCGCGGCAGGTGCTGCTCAGTGAGGAGACGATCGAGACCGCCGCCCGGGCACTGCTCAAGAACTGAAGATCCGCTGCCAGATCGACTTCTTCGCCGGTACGGCGGGCTCCTCGGCGGCACGGACAGCCGCCCGCCGGCGGTTCTCCAGCCACTCGTCGTGGTCGACGCGCCACTGCGCGAGCGCCGCCTCGGCGTCGACCTTCCCGACCGGGATCACCGGGCCGGTGGTGTCGCGGATGTTCAGCACGATCCGCTTGTTCAGGTCCTCGAGGTAGTCGCGCACCTCGGACTCCCGGCGCATCTTCGCGACCTTCTCGCGGATCTGCGCCTTCTCCTTGCGCAGCAGCACGGCCGGCGGCAGCAGGGCATCGGTGTCGATGTTCTCCCGGCGGATGAAGTCCTTCACCCACCAGTCGGGGTCATGCTTGTCCGCAAGCTTCAACGGCTTCCCCGCGCCGACCAGATTGTCGAACTCGCCGGCCTTCTCGGCCTCGCGCAGTTGCCAGTCGATCCACTCCTGCATCGACATACTCGGGGGCTTGCGGCTGGTCATCGTCGACACCTCCACGGTTGCTCCGGACGTCCATTCTAAGGGCTTGTGAATGCAATCACAAGAGGTGCTGGACGGCGGGCTGATACTGGCTGTGCCGATACTGGAGGGGTGACCCTGACCGACGACCAGATCGCCGCGCTGACCCCGGCGGAGCGGCGCGACCTACTGCTGCGGCTGGTGCCGCGCCCGGAGGGGTTGCCGTCGGTGCGCACGATCAACCGGATCCGCAAGTGGCGAACCGCGCTGATCCTGCTCTGCTCGCTGGCGCTCATCCCGTGGACGGTCTACCTGGCCGTCACCCTGCCCAACCACTACGTCGCGCGGAACTGGGTCGCCACCTGGGTCGGCTTCGACATCCTGCTACTCGCCACCCTCGCCCTGACCGCGATCGCCGGCTGGAAGCGCCGGGTGATGGTCTTCCCGACCGCGGTGATCTCCGGCGTACTGCTGCTCTGCGACGCCTGGTTCGACATCCTCACCAGCCAGCGCAGCGACCTCATGCAGGCGGTGCTCAGCGCCGTACTGCTGGAGATCCCGCTCGCCCTGATCCTCATCGGCGGCCCCCTCAAACTCATGCGCTACCTCGCCGTCCGCTACGGAATGGTCAACTCCCGAACCCACTTCTGGAGCCTCCCCATCCCCGTCCCCGACCTCTACCCCAACCGCAAAGTCCCCTCCTAGCCCCCGCCATCTCATGGGTTACCCCATCCGCTTGCGGGTTCTACACCCGGGCGAGTACAGAACCCACAACCTCATGGGTGGACCCACCAAACGCACCCCGCTCAGCCATCTCATGGGTTACCCCATCCGGTTGTGAGTGGACCCGGCAAATGCGGGTTGGGGTGGCGGGGCGCGGCGGGGTGGGTGAGGGTGGGGGGAACGACTAGGTGAGGGGTAGTGGATGGGCGTCGAGGTGCTGTCGGTTGTGGCGGGCGAGCGGATTGCGGAGACGGTACGGCGTACCGAGTCGACGAATCCGGCGCAGTTGAGCGATGTCGTCGGGACGGTGGGCAGCGCGGGCCCGGAGGTGTTCGTGCGGGCGGCCGAGGCGGCTCGGGCGGCGCAGGGCGCGTGGGCCGCGACACCGGCTCCCCAACGCGGTCAGGTGATCGCGAACGTCGGCCGGCTGATGACCGCCAACACGGAGCGGCTGGCCGCGCTCGTCACCCGGGAGATCGGCAAACCGATCGCCGAGGCGCGCGGCGAGGTGCAGGAGATCATCGACACCTGCGACTTCTTCATCGGCGAGGGGCGTCGCCTGTACGGGCAGACCGTTCCGTCGGAGATGCCGGACAAGCAACTGTTCACCTTCCGCCGCCCGATCGGGACGGTCGCGGTGATCACGGCCGGCAACTTCCCGGTCGCGGTCCCGTCCTGGTACATCGTCCCCGCCCTGCTCTGCGGCAACACAGTCGTCTGGAAGCCCGCGGAGTACTCGGCGGTGATGTCCGACGCGTTCTACGAGCTGTTCGCGCACGCCGGCGTACCGGCTGGGGTCTTCAACGTCGTGTACGCCGATGGCCCGGACACGTTCGCGGGGTTGGAGCAGTCGCTGCAGGCGGGCCTGATCGACAAGGTCGGGTTCACCGGGTCGAGCGCGGTCGGTACCCAGATCGGCGAGCTGTGCGGCCGGCACCTGCAGACGCCGTGCCTCGAACTCGGCGGCAAGAACCCGATGGTGATCAGCGCGAGCGCCGAGCTCGACCTAGCCGTCGAGGGCGCCTTGTTCTCCGGCTTCGGCACTGCAGGACAGCGCTGTACGTCGCTGGGCACGGTGATCGTGCATGAGTCCATTCACGATGAGTTCGTGGAGCGGTTCACCGTGGCGGTCGCGGGCGCGGCGATGGGCGATCCCACGCAGGACGTGCTGTTCGGGCCGTTGCTGGACGAGAAGTTCGCAGCCGGATTCGAGAAGACGCTGGGCTGGATCGCCCCGCACCACCAGGTGATCGGCGCAACCGGCCGGGTCGCTGCGGACAACCCGCGGGCCGGATTCGTCGGTGATCCCGCGGGCGGGCTGTTCTACCACCCGGTGGTCGTCGACGGAGTGCGCTCGGACGACGAGCTGTTCCTGAACGAGACCTTCGGTCCGATCGTCGGCATCACGACGTACTCGACCTTGCCCGAAGCGATTGCCTTGGGCAACAAGCCGGGGTACGGGTTGTCCAGCTCGATCTACACGACCGATCCGAACGAGGCGTTCCGGTTCGCGCAAGGCATCTCGGCGGGCATGGTCAGCGTGAACAACTCGACCTCGGGCGCCGAGGCGCACCTGCCGTTCGGCGGGAACGGCAAGTCCGGCAACGGTTCGCGGCAGAGCGGTATCTGGGTGCTCGACCAGTTCACCCGCTGGCAGTCGATGAACTGGGACTACTCGGGCAAGCTGCAGAAGGCCCAGATGGATACCGAGACGGTCGAAGCTGACCTGGCCTACTTAATTTGACACGGCTTGCTGCCATGAGCGGCGTACTACCGGAGGCCGCCGACGTGGTGATCGTCGGCGGCGGCGTGATGGGCACGAGTATCGCGTTCCACCTGGCCGAGGCCGGGGTCGAACGCGTGCTGCTGCTCGAGCGGAACGCACTCGGATCCGGCTCGACCTCGAAGGCGGCCGGCGGGATCCGGGCGAACTTCTCGGACGATCTGAACATCGCTCTCGGCGCGCGCAGCCTGGAGGCGTTCGGTCAGTTCGCCCAACGTCCGGGGCAGGAGATCGACCTGCACCAGGTCGGCTACCTGTTCCTACTGGAGAACGACGACCAGCTCGAACTCTTCCGCGAAAGCACGATCCGCCAACGCGCCGTCGGCCTACCGACTCGCATGGTCGGCGTCGACGAAACACTGTCGCTCGCACCGATCCTCGCCGCGGACGGCCTGGCGGGCGCTTGCTTCTCACCAGCGGACGGGCACTGTACGCCGGAGTCCGTCGTACTCGGCTATGCCACGGCCGCCCGCCGGCTGGGCGCCACGCTGCTCACCGGTTGCGACGTACTGAGCATTGATGTCATTGGCAACAACATCAGCACGGTGCGCACCAGCCTCGGCAGCGTTCGGACCAGCACGGTGATCTGCGCCGCCGGCGCCTGGTCGGCCGCACTCGCAGAGCCGCTCGGCCTCAACCTGCCCGTCACCCCGCTGCGCCGTCAGATCGTGGTGACCGAGGCGATTCCCGACCTGCCGCCGAACATGCCGATGACGATCGACTTCACCAGCACCTTCTACTTCCACGCCGAGGGACCCGGCCTCCTGATCGGCATGTCCGACCCCGACGAACTCCCCGGCTTCCACCTCGACCGCACCGACGCCTGGCTCCCCCGCCTCACCACCGCCATGGAACGCCGCGCCCCCTCGCTCCTCGACGTAGGCCTCACCACCGGCTGGGCCGGCCTCTACGAAGTCACCCCCGACCACGACGCCCTCATCGGAGAAGCCGACAACCTCTCCCGCTTCCTCTACGCCACCGGCTTCTCCGGCCACGGCTTCCTCCAAGGCCCCGCCGTAGGCGAGATCATCCGAGACCTCTACCTAGGCCAAACCCCGTTCGTAGACATCACCCCCATGAACGCCCGCCGCTTCGCCACCAACACCCCCCGAACCGAACAAAACGTCGTCTAACAGTGGACCTACTACCGCTGGGTGCTTGTTGCGGTATCGCGGCAGGTGATCGGTCGCGGTGGCTGAGGACTTCGGCTGGACAGGAACCCCTCCTCCCCGAAGGTGCTCGTCCCATCCGGCCGCTCGGATTCGGCCGGTGGCGTACGCGGTGGCTGGTCGCCGCTGCGGCCGGTATTACCTGAAGCGGTGTGGCTGGGGTGGTCTTCGGCTGGGCGGGATGGTGCGGTTGGTGACCGAGGTTCCCGTTGCCTGTGGCTGACGGGCTCTGGCTGAGCAGGCTGCTAAGGAGGCCTGTTCGCTGACCGGTCGCTGTGGTTGCTCCCGACGATCCGGAGGCCAATCAGCTGACCCGCCGCCGCGGTTGACCACTGCGGTTCGGGTCGCCTGCCAGCGTGCGGAATTTCACTGGATATCCGTTCAAATGGGCCCTTCTCTGCCCAAAATTTGAGGGGAGAACCAGCAACTTGCGGGGAGATCCCCTCATTTTCCGGGGCCGCAACCGAAGCCCAGAAGCTCAGATGACCGGCACGCGGTCACCGGCCTCGCCATCCCCCTCAACCCCAGACCACGCCCGCCTAGCGCTTCAGTAGATCGGCCGCCGCGGCGGCCAGCCACCGACCACGTGCCCGGCCTGTCCGGTGCGGCGCGAATCGGGGGCACACCGACCACCTTTGCGGGGACCTGCTGCCGCTGAGAGACAGCAGATCCCCGCAAAGGCCGGCTTCCGCTCGCCTGCGATGCGGCTGGCCGGGGTGGGCGCTGGCGACTCGCCACTGCGGCCGTTCGAACGACAGGATGGTTGGCCTGACCTGTAGTTGAGGTAGATGGCGAGGCGGTAACCGCGTGTTCGCCGTCTGAGCTTCAGGTGCCCTCGCCTCGGGCGGACGGGCTATGGCCGAGGCCAGTGCAGCGCCGTCGGCGACCGAGGTGGTGGCGTGGGTCACTGGACCTGGGGAGTTGTACTGGTCATTTTCGGGCGGTACGGCTCCCCCACCCGACAGAAAGCCACTGGCCCCACCTCAAACCGCCCGAACTGCGTCAGCAACCACCGCGACGGGTCAGGTGGCAGGCATCGTCGGCGCCGGGCGCAACCATAGCCCGTCAGCCGTAGGCGACGTGTACGTCGGAGTTGCCGGAGGTGGGGTCAGCGTTCGGCGGGGTCTTCTTCGGGGACGCACCATTCGGGGGGCCAGCCGCGGTCGGTGCAGTATTTGCGGAGGATCTCGTCCCGGGTGGGCGGGCGGGTGGTGGCGGGGCGGGTGGGCTTGATCGTCTGGGTCGTCGTTCGGGGGGTCGACGGCTTGACGGTCGGCTTCTTGGTGGTCTTGGTGGGCGTCGGCCGGCGGGTGGGCTCGGCGGTTGCTTTGATCGGCGTCGGGGTGGGCGTCGGCTTGAGGGCGGACGGCGTGACGGTCGGCAACTTCGACGGTACGACGGGGGTCCGGGAGGCGGACGGGGTTGTCGAGGCGTCGTCGCCCGCGAGGTGGGCCGCGCTGTCTCCGTCGCCACCGCCGAACAGGCCGACCGCGGACAACGCCCAGAAGAGGACGGCGAGCGCCAGAACACCCGCACCCGCCCTGGCGAACAGTGTGCGTTGCGAAGGGCCGGCGTACCGGCCGATGGGGCCGCGGACCGGCTGGCCCTTGCCGTCGACCCAGAACTGCCAGTCTTCGGGTGCCGGGGGCCACGAGGGATCGGGACGCCAGGTCTTCGGCGGGACCCAACTGCGACGTGGCGGCGACGGCCAGTCCGGTGGGACCACGAACCGCTTCAACGAGTTCCTCCAGATCGGCCGCACGCGCGAGAGGCTACTGGATACAACCAGTGGCCGGATACCCCCGCAGGGTTAGCTTTACGAAGAGAACGACACAACGGGGGCGCAGGCTACTTGCGACTCGGCCGCAACCAGCGTGTCGCGCTGGATTTTTCGTTCAACCCACACGGACGGTCACTGACAGGTCAGGTTAGGCTTCCCTTATGACCTGGTCCCGTGTCCGATCCACCGCGGCCGTCGTGCTCACCTTGCTCGGCCTCGGCGCCGGCCTCACCGCGTGCGGTCAGGACGAGACCCCGCAAACCACCGCCGGCGGCAGTTCGGCGGGCTTCCCGGTCACCATCACCCACCTGTTCGGATCCACGACGATCAAGGCGAAGCCGCAGCGGGTCGTCGCAATCGGTGGCGGTGACATGGAGGCCGCGATCTCGCTCGGCGTCGTCCCGGTCGCCGGGGCGGACTGGTTCGGCAACACCGAGACGCGCGGCTGGGTGAAGGCGGCGCTCGGCGACAAGCCGGCCCCGAAGCTGGTGAAGTCGTTCGAGCCGAAGTTCGAGGAGATCGCCGCGCTCAAGCCGGACCTGATCCTCTACGTGAACTCGATCAACGACAAGAAGGAGTTCGAGACCTTCAACGCGATCGCGCCGACGATCGCGGCCCCGGCCGGGACCAAGAACGTGTACGGCGTGAAGTGGCAGGACCAGGTCGCCGAGATCGCGAAGGCCACCGGGACCTCGACCGAGGGCAGCGAGGTGATCAAGCAGACCGAGGCGCTACTCACCGACGCCGCGAAGGCGAACCCGGAGTTCGCCGGCAAGACGATCACGGCCGGCGTCTACACGAACCAGGTGGTGAACGCCTGGCTGCCGTCCGACCCGCGGATGCACCTGCTGACCTCACTGGGCTTCACAACGAACCCGCAGGTCGACGCGATGGAGAACGGCGACTTCTACGTCGCGATCCCGGCCGAGCAGACGTCGAAGGCGCAGGCCGACGTGATCTACCTGGCCGCGCTCGACGCCGCCGGGAAGGTCGACGCCGGCCTCGAGAAGAACAAGCTGTACAACGCACTTCCGGCAGTCCAGGGCAAGCACGTCGCCTACTTCGGCGGCGCACCGGTGATCAACACCCCGTCGCCGAGCGGCGAGTTCTCCAGCGCCTTCTCGATCGGCGGCCCGCTCGGCATCAAGTTCATCCTGCCGGAGCTCGTCGCCCAACTGAAGAAGGCTGTCGCCGGTCAGGGCTGAAGCACGGTCTCCAGTAGCCGCGTCAGGTCTTCCCCGAAAGGCCGGTCTGCAACGATCGCCGGTACGACGTCCGCTACCGCCTGCAGGTTGGCAGGCAGCGGACGTTTCGCCAGCAGGAACGCCTGATACACGGCCAGCAGCTCGCAGGCGGTGACCTCGCGGGTCAGGCGAAGGGCCTCCGCGAGGTTGCCGACGGCCTCCCACGAGAAGCTCTGCACGTCCTCCTGACCGTTCGACGTCTCCGCCGTACCGATTGCCGTCGGCAACGTCAGCCGTCGCAGCTGATGCGTCGTCGCCACCGCCCGCTTGTGCACCGCGACCAACCCAGCCTGCGGCCCGGGCGTATGCGCCAACTGAGCCGGCAACCCCGTCACCCCCGCATCCAGCAGCCGATGCAATCGCGCCGCCGACACCTCGGCCGCATGCGCCAACGCCGCCACCAGGTGATCGCAGTACGCGGTCAGATCGATCCCGTGGAACCCAGCCGTCCCAACAAACTCCCCACCCAGGTACGCCGGAGAGTCCGTCACCCCGTCGAACGCCCGCCCCACGGCCGCATCCAGGTCAGCCACCGACCGCCGTACGTGTGCGATCACCTGCCCGGCAACCCGGAAGGACACCGGCGCCTGCAAACTCCGCGGCTCCGCCTCCGGCCCGGCCAGCTCGAGCAACCGAGCCAACTCCCCAGCCAGTACGGCGTCGCCCCGTCCTGCAAGCGGCTGGTACGGCGCCCGGTTAGCCCCGACGACTGCAATAGCCCCCGCAGCAACCGCGGTCAGCTGGTCAGCCAACCGCCCAGCCCGCGTAACGTGCAGAGCCGCCCGCCCGGTAGCCCCAGGAATCCCCGCCAGCAAGGCGATCCCCTCCTTCGGCCCGAGCTCGTACGGCGTCAACGCGCTCGGGCCGATTCCCACGAGCGGGCCGAAGGCATGTGCGAGCGGAATGATCTCGCCCGCCGACCCCGCACCTTCGGAAGGGATCCGCGGCAACGAACCACTGTTGATCAGGGCAACCAATTGCTGGATCAGCTCAGCCGAGACCCCGGCATCACCGTTCAGAAACGTGCGCAGGCGACCAAGCAACACCGCGCGCACCTCAGCGGGCGGAAGCCACGGAGGTCCACCGACCGCTCGCCCCAGCAACAGGTTGCGCTGGTGGATGCGCTGCTCGGCCTCGGTCAACCGGACCTTACTCATCGCACCCATGCCGGTATTGACGCCGTACACAGGATCCCCGGAAGTCAACGACCGCAGGACCTCAGCACGAATAGCTGCAAGCCGATCCAGAAGTGGTTGAGCGATCTCCACCGGCTCAGCACTCGACGGATCGACCTCGGACGCCTGGGTGATCAGCATGTCAGTGGAACCGCAGCATCGTGCCGACGTCGGCGGCTTCGGCCTTCTGCAAGATCAGATAGGCGATTGCCACATCGAGCAGCGACAACCCGCGATGCCAGAAAAGGTTGCGCTCGGCATCAGTCTCGCGCCCCGGCTTCCGCCCGGCCACGATCTGCCCCAATTCGGCGTACAGGGTCTCCGGCGACAGCCGCCCCGTATCCACGTGCTGCCGCAAGGCGCCGAACCGACCCGACTGCGCCTCGCGCCAGTCGTCCACCACGACCTTGTCCATCACATCCAGCAGATCCAGCTCGACCGCACTGACCGTCCCGTACGGCACCACAAAGGCGCCCGGCTTTACCGCAGCCGTCCGCAACAGCGGTTCCGGCTCCATCAACCGAGTCGCCTCCACGATCACATCCGCACCGTCGAACGCCTCCTCCGCGGAAGCGAACACCCGCACCGGCGTGGACAGCTCCTCCGACAGCTCAGCCGCGAACTTCTCCCGCGACTCCGGCCGCCGCGACGTCACCCGGATCTCGTCCAGGTCGAACAGATCGTCAAGCATCGTCACGTTCCACCACGCGGTCCCCCGCGCACCCGCATGCGCCAGCACCTTGCTGTCCCGCCGCGCCAGATGCCGCGCTCCGACCGTGGTCATCGCGCCGGTCCGGGCCGCGGTGATGAAGGTCGCGTCCAGCACCGCCATCGGTACGCCGGTGGTCGGATCGAAGAGCGTAGCCATCGCCAGCTCGCTCGGCAGCCCGAGCTGGTAGTTCGGCACGAAGTCGCCGACCACCTTCACGCCGCTGACCCCGCGCTCGCCCAGCCCGTCCAGGTGCCCGCGCAACACGTTGAAGTGACCGATCCCGCCGTTCGACGGCATCAGATGCACCCGCGGCTCGAAACTGGTCCGGCCGAGACCGTGCTCCCGGACCGCCGCCTCGACCGCGTCCACGATCTCGGTCCGGGTCAGTCCCAGCGAATCGATCTCGGGGCCGCCGATAAAGCGCAGCCAGATGCCCTCGGTCACAAGTCTCCTTCAGTCGGCCGTGCGTCAACACTTCGATACTAAAGTTCCCGGCCCGAACGCTAGTTTCGAAGCATGCAGAGCAAGACGGTGATCGGGCACTCGGTCACGGACAAAGTGGTGCTGTTCGGCGGTCTGCCGCTGGCCGGCCTGGTGCTCGGGTTCTTCCTACCGCGGATCGCCGACTGGGCCGCCCGGCAGAAGTGGGTCCCGTTCCAGGGACCGCTGGAGCTGGTGGCCGGCTGGGACGGCTGGTGGGTGGGAGTGATCTGCATCGTGGTCGGCCTGCTCGGCGGCGTCCTGCTGGCCGCGATGGCGCTCGACGACACCCTCAAGGTGACGATCACCAACGAGTCGGTGGAGTTCCTGAAGAACGAGAAGACCGTCGCCGTACCGCGGGGCAAGGTCGCGACCGCGTTCCTGGACGGTAAGGAGATCGTCCTGCTGGACGCGACCATGCGCGAACTGGCGCGGGAGAAGCACGACCAGCTGAAGACCGAGGCGAAACAGATCCCGCAGGCCTTCCGCACGCACGGCTATCCGTGGTCGGACAGTGGCGATCCGCACGCGGACCGGTTCCGGCGCTGGGTCGAGGACGAACCCGAGCTGCCTCCGGGGGCGAACGCCGTACTGAAGGCTCGTGCGAAGAGCTTCGGCGACGGGGACAAGGGCAAGGCCGACCTGCGCGAGCTCCGCGACGAGGTGGCCAAGCTCGGCTACACCGTGAAGGACAAGGACAAGAAGCAGTACTGGCGGCCGAACACGCCGCGGTGATTCACGCTGCGAGCAGATGCAGTACGGCGGCCGCGTACGCCTGCTCGGCGTCCTCGGCGGAATGCGTCGACCCGGTCAGCTCGACGGTGTAACCATCGGGGGCGGATTCCAGCCGGCGGAAGTGCGGACCGAGGAGCGCTCGCAACTGCTCTTCGCGAGGGAGCCAGATCACCTCGCGTTGCTCGATGCTGTCCAGGGCCCACTCGGTGGTCCCGTTGAAACCGATCACCTTGCTGCCCTGATAGTCGTGCACCTCGACGGTCATGTCGCTCACCACGAACACGTCGTCGTCCATCTCCCGGTCCGGGACCATGAACCGATCGCCGGCCGCGGGTGTCCACAGGACACCCGCCTTACGTAACCGTGCTGCCTGCTCCAGGGTGATCACACATTCCAGTGTTACCGACCGAGCGCTGTACGCAACTCCGCGGCGCGGTGGGCGATCCGGTCCCGGCACTCGGTGGTGAGCGGCAGGTCGAGCAGCGCGGTCGCCTGCAGCTGGGAAAGCCCCAGCTCCTGGCGCAACCGGCGTACGGCGGTCTCCCGGTCCCCCGCGGCCCCCAGTACCGCGGCGACCTCGTCCCGGCGCTCGAAAGCAGCCAGTACGCCGTCGTAGATCTCCAGCTGCGTGTACGCCGACCGGTCCGGCTCCGGCACGATCTTCTCCTTGGCGGTCTCACTCGAGCGGACCACCTGCCGCCACAGGGCGGGGACGGAGAGCCGGGCGCGGGTGTAGCGCGTGGGCATCGGCTGTGCGTAGGTCATCGTCATGATCGGCTCCCGAGTGTCTTGATCTGGTGGACTATTTCTTGGCCGTCGAGCTGGCTTCGCGCGGCGGGCACTTGGTCCCTGGTGAGGTCAGCGCCTCGAAGTGCCAGGGTTCGTTGTCGTAGCGGCGGCAGACGCCGAAGCGCCAGCCGTTCGTGTCCAGCCACTGCATGGCGGCGGCCGGCTTGATGTCGACGGCCTTGCCCTGCACGTGGGCCGACTTGTTCGGCGGCAGCACCCAGCGAGTCGCCTCGCGGTACGAGCCGTACTTCTTGATCGCCTCGTCCAGCAGCCGCTGCTGCTTGGCGGCACTACGCCGGCCGGAGTTGATCCGGATCGTGACGCCGTCGGCGCGGGCCGCGACGATCGCCTTCTTCAGCCGCGCGCGGAGGATCGGCGACAGGCCGTTGATGCTCTCCTCGCCGGACTCGGCCGTCGGCTTCTCCTTCGGCACCGGCTTCGGAGTCTTGGTCGGCTTCGCCTTCGGGCTCGTGGTGGCCTTCGGCTTCACCGGCTTGGAGGGCAGGGCGGTCGGGCTGTGGGTGGCCAGTTGCGTCGGCTTCGGCGGACCGGCGACGCCCGGCGCGTTCAGCCCCGAGATCACCGGCTCCTTGTCGGCCTCCGGCGACAGGAACTCGCCGAGCTGGGTGTGCCAGATCAGCAGCGAGCCGACCACGGTCACCAGCACGGCCGCACCGGTCACGGACAGCAACCTCGACCGCACGGTACGGCGCGGCCGCTGCGGTAGCTGTTCGGTCATGGGGTACAGCCTCTCGGATTGCCATGGATGCCGCATCGGTCCCAGGGACCGTCCTGTCGGGCCGTGAGTAGGCCCTGAGTATCAGTTCGGACGTCAGGACTCGTCCGAAAGTTGGAGACTTCCCGACCGCTGTGACGAAGCGTTACTCACAACCGAATGACTACGCTGGGCGACATGACCGCATGGCGACGCCTGTCGCAGCTCCAGCAGGACCTCCTGGTGGCCGCTGTCGTCGGCATCATCTGGTTCGTCGGGCTGGGCGTGATCGACGACAGCTGGCTGCGGCCGCGCAACCCGATGGTCTCCGCGGTGACCGGCGTCTTCCTGGTCGCCACCATCGCCTTCGGCCGCCGCCGCCCCCGCACGACCCTGATCGCCGTCGCGATCCTCTACCCCCTGGTGTACGCCGTGGTCGGCACCGGACTGGCCGCCCAGCTCGGGCTCACCCTCTTCGGCCAGCCCGAGATCGCCGACGCCGCACTGCAGTCCGAGATCCACCTCGTCCCGCTGCTGGTGGCCGGTTACATCGCCGCCTCGAACGGCGTCCGCCGCCTGGTCAGCGGCTTCTTCGCGATGGGCAGCCTGGCCGGACTGATGATCGGCCTGCCGACCGTGGTCGCGATCGTGCTGGGTCACTCGGACCGCGCCATCATGTACGGCAGGCGGTACGAGAACCTGCCGAGCGACCTGCAGAGCCTCTACAGCTACATCAACGTCTCACTGTTTGTTTTTGCGGAAGCCCTGATCTGCGGCATGGTCCTGCTCGGGGCCGACGCCCGCCGGCGCCGTAAGAGCGTGGCGGTGCTCGAGCAGCGCAACGCCGAGCTGGTCCGGCTGCGCGCGGTCGAGGCGGAGCGGGCCGCGGTCGCCGAGCGCACCCGGATCGCCCGTGACCTGCACGACGTCATCTCGCACCATGTGAGCGCGGTGGTGATCCGGGCCCAGGCGGCCGACCGGGTCGCCGACCAGCGACCTGAGGTACTGCGTGAGGCGATCCGCTGGATCATTGCCAGCGGCAAGGAAGCGCTGACCGCGATGCGCGAGACGGTCCGGGTCCTGAACGCCGGCCCCGGCACGCAGCCGACCGACTCCGGCGGCGGTACGGCGCCGGTCCCGGATCTGGCGGACGTGGCCCGGATGGGGGAACGCCTGAAGGCGGTCGGCATCGATGTCGCGATGTTCCTGCCACCCCGGCAGCAGCAGCTCACCACGGCCACCGACCTGACCGCCGTACGGATCATTCAGGAGGCATTGACCAACGTCATGGTGCACGCAAAGGCCACTGCGGCTCGGGTGACCTGGCAGAGTAGTGCGCAGGGCGAGCTCCTCACCATCGACGACAACGGCAGCGGTGGACCACCACCGGTGAACGTGCTGGAGACCGCCCGGCGGAGCGAGAGCGGCCGCGGGAACGGGCTGATCGGGATGCGCGAACGGGCCACAGCGGTCGGCGGCACACTCGCCGTCGCGGCGGGCCCCTTGGGTGGATGGAGAGTGCAGGCATGGCTGCCGCCGCAGAACTGACGGACCAGATCCGGATTCTCGTGGTCGACGACCAGGGCGTGATCCGGATGGGCCTGGCGATGATCCTCGATCACGAGCCCGACCTGACCACGGTCGCGCAGGCCGGTGACGGCGCCGAGGCATTGCGGATGATCGAGCAGTACGACCCCGACGTCGTACTGATGGACATCCGGATGCCGGTGATGGACGGACTGGTCGCCACCGAGCACATCACCACGGCGAACAAGGCCGCCGGCCGGTCGAAGCCCGCCGTACTGGTGCTGACGACGTTCGACGACGAGGCCTATGTGCTGAGCGCGGTGCGGGCCGGGGCATCCGGGTTCCTGCTCAAGGACACCGATCCAGATCTGCTGGTCGCCGCTGTCCGCGCAGTGCACCGCGGTGACTCGCTGGTCGATCCAGCCTCGACTCGCGTCTTGCTGGAGCGGTGCGTGGAGCTGGAGCGTCAAGTCGGCGGTACGACGGCCGCGGCGCCCGCGCAGGCCGACGCGCGCTGGGCCGGGATGCTCGGTCAGCTGAGCGAGCGTGAGCGGGAGATCCTGGTCTGGATGGCCCGCGGCCTGTCGAACCGCGACCTGGCCAGCAAGCTGTTCGTCAGTGAGACCACGGTGAAGACCCACGTCAGCAGCGTGCTGTCCAAGCTCGGCCTGTCCAGCCGCGTCCAGGCAGTGGTCGTCGCCTACGAGGCCGGAGTCGTCCGGCCCGGCGAGGCTGAAGTGCGCTGGGACTCCTAGAGGAACAGATAGGCCGCGAGGGCCGCCACAGCGAGCAGTAGTACAACGGTCAGTGTCTGGCTGATCACTGAAGCCTTACGGCGTTCAGGCAAGAAGTCCCCGGTCATACCTTCAAGGATGCTTGGCGAATCGCGTTCACCCATCGGCCGTCGGTATGGTCTTCGAGTCCTACTGAAGGACTAGCCGGTCGGGCACCACGCCGGGGAATCGGCCGGCGCCCCGCAGACGATCGTTGCCTTCGGCACCGGCTTGCCGCGCTGGAAGGTGACGATCGCGACCGGCTTGTTCACCGGCACCCGCCGGGACACACTGCCACCGAAGTCGATCCGCCCGGTCACCCCCTGGTAGCCGCGCTTGGCCCCGTCCGCGTCGGTGATCGACTGCAGTCCGGCCCAGACCGTGCCGCCGTTCACGGCGATGTTGTCGCGCCGCAGGAAGCTGGTCGCCAGCACGATGGCGTACGCCGAGTCGTAGCTCAGCGCGGCATGACCGTCCAGGCTGCGGCCCCGATCGGTCTTCTCGTACGGGAACAACTCCTCCAGCCGGCCGTAGAAATCGGCCGACTCCGAGGTTGCGTTCTCCAGCAGATCGGGCGCCAGCGAGAGCGCGAGGTACTGGAACGGGACCGACTGGTTCAGGCCGCTGACCCCGCGATCGGCGACGTACTTGGTCGTGTCGTCGCCACCGATGATGTACGGCGGCCTGGTCCGGCAGCGATCCTGGATACCACTGAGGAACGCCTGGAAGTCGACCTGGCCGCGACCGGCGAAGAACACGATCTCGCCCTGGTGGTCGCAGGCCTCGCGGCCCGCGGCGGCCGGATCCGTCCCCCCGCTCTGGGGGCCGAAGGAGGACGAGGTGCCGGAGATGCCCACGGCCGCGAACGCCTGCAGGACGTCCTTGGCCAGGTTCTGGCTGTAGGTATCGGCCGGATCGTCGGACTTGTACACGGTGACCTTGCGGGTCAGCGCGTGGCCGAACGGGTCCTTTCCGGTCGCGACCTGATTCCGGGCGTGTGCGGCGACGACGGCCGCTTCCCGCCGGTTCTGCGGGCTGATCTGCAGGTACATCCGGCTGACGTCGACCATCTGGTCGGCCGTCAGCGTGGCCGCGACGGTCGGCAGCCCGACCGCGGCCAGCTTGCGGATCATGTCCTGCGTCGACTGCCGGCTCTCGACCATGCCGACCACCGCCACGACCGACGGGTCCTTCGCGGCCAGGGCACCGAGCTGCGCCGCCACCCGATCGGCATGCCGATACCGCGGCCCTGCGTTCGCGATCAGCACCCGGAGGATCGGCTCGTAGCGCTGGGCCGGCTTCCCGAGCTGGACAGCCTGCGCGACCGCCAGCCCGGCCAACTGCTCGCGCTCCGCGGTGAAACCGCCCGGGCTCGACGATCCGTCGCTGGTCGAGGTGAGGGAGGCCAGCGTGATCACGGGCCGCTCCGGCTCCCGCTTGCTCAACTCGACGGCCTGCCGGTTCTGCTCGAGGATCTTGTCCCCCACCGGACCGAACGACTCACTCGGGTACAGCAGCGCGTTGGTCCCGTCGGTCAGCCCGACACAGTCCCCGTCCACTCGGGCCACCGAGGTATCCACGGCCTCGAAGAAGAGCCAGCGGAACCCGTCGCCACCACAGTGCCGCCGATCGTCCAGCACCCCGATCCCGGCGTACGTAGCAGCCAGTACGGCGAGCACGGTCCCGATGATCAACCACCCACCGGACCGCCGCCGCCACATCGGCCCGACTGCCCGGTGGAACCGCACCTCGCGCTCGTCCTCGGTCGGTCTGGAGACCGGCCGGTTCTTCAGGCTGAGCTTGCGTGTCGCAGCGACCTGGCTCGCCCCGATCGGGAAGACCAGCAGCCAGGCGCCGATCCAGCGTTGCAGGCTCTCCTGCAGATGCCGCGCACGCCAGGCGGCCACGCTCTCGTCGACCTTGGCTTCGCCGGGTTCGAGCGCCAGCGGCGGCACCTTGCGACCGATCGTGACGAGCAGCAGCGGGTCGAAGCGCATGGTGTCGTTGCGAACCTCCGCCACCATCCGCACCAGGAGATAGCCGCCGTTGCTCCGGCTGATCGGGCCGACCAGCAGGATCGGATGCGTGGCCCGGTGCCGGTGCACCCACTCGATCGGCCGGAATCCGGCCCGCAGATCCTCCAGGAACGCATTGACCAGCAGGCCGGCGAATCGTTCGGGGTCCTGTTCCGGTCGCTTCTCCCCGGTGACACGGCGGGCCAGCTCGAACAGGTTGTCGTCACCACGCGCGAGGTACGGCTGGTTCCGCAACCACCGGTAGGTCCCGGACAGCAGCGGCACCCGTCCGCTGTGGCGCAGCCAGAAGAGCGTGGGCAGCAGCCACAGTGTCAGAACCTGTAGCCAGCCCGGCAGTTGGAGCTGGATGCGCGCCCACAGTCCGTCGCTGTCACCGGCACCACCAACGGCGCGCCGGTACAGCGCACGTCGTACCTGCTTTGCTTCTCCGAAGGACTGCCCCATCAGCCAGCGCACCAGGTCGTAGCGGGGGAAGTCGTAGCCACCGGCGAGGTTGTCCTTCAGGCCGGTGGTCGCCCGGTCGAGCAGGTTGACCAGCTCGTCGACCTCCTCGACCGACACCGGCTGGAGCTCGGCATCCGGGCCGTCCTTGGGCGACTTGTCCTCGAGACCGACGACGAAATGCGGGACCTGCAGCTCGGGCGACTTCGCGCCCTCGGGACGCAGCCGGTCGGACAACATCCGCAGCACCCGCGGACGGGCCGGCTGTCCGGGCGGTGCCGGCCGCTCCAGCTCGAGCGGGTCCTGCACACAGGCGAAGATCGGGAGCGCCTCGTCCCGCTCGTGCCGCAGGCTGTGGTCGAACCGGTTGAGGCTGCGCCTCTGGTACACCTCAGCCAGGCACTCGGCCAGCTGGCTGAACCCCAACGGCACCTTCTCGGCCATGTTCTCCCCCAGAATTTCGCACGGTCGAGGGGACAACGTACCCATTCCACTGCGCTCCGTCACCGGGAGCGGTGTCAGAGATGTGCCAAGAACTCCGTGCGTACCTTCTTCGGGACGCACAGTGACCACGCGTCGATGACGAGCTCGCGGAGTTCGTCGTACTCGAGGGCCGCCAGCCGTACGACGATCCACTGGAAGCGCTCGTCGGACTTGCTCGGTGGGAGGAACTTGTCCGGCTCGGAGGCCAGTGCGGCGGCGCGTTCCTCGCGGGGGAAGCCGATGCCGATCGTCTCCTCGTCGGGCGCGACCGCGAGGTAGACGATGCGGCCGACGCGGAACTTGATCCGGTCCCGGACCAGTACCTCGTAGCTGCGCGGCAGGTCGGCTGTCGCTGCCCGAATGTCCGTGAGATCGACCACCTCCCCACGATAAGCCGGGATGACTGACAGGTGATGTCAGTCTTTGTGCCAGTACCGTGTGCGGATGCCCGATGTGGTGAGTGCCGTCGAAGGGGCCGAGGTGGTGTTCCGCCTCGGCGATCCGGCGCATGCCTTCCCGGGGGTGCGGCTGTGGCAGGAGCTGGGGCTCGCTGCCGACCTGCTCGAGTTCAAACCGGTGGAGTACGGCTGGGAGCTGCGGTTGGCGCGGCCGTCGGTGCACCGGATGGAGTACCTGTTCGACATCGCCGACCTGGGGATGCGGACCGACCCGACCAATCCGCGGGTGGTCGGGGGCGCCTTCGGTGAGCACTCCTGGCTGCCGCTGCCGGGTTACGTCGAGCCCGCCTGGATCGGCGTCGAGCCGGTGGCCTCCACGCTGACCCCGCTCACGGTGGACTCGCCGGTGGGGGCGATCGACGTACAGGTGTGGGCGCCGGAGGGGATCACCCCGGCGTTCGAGTTGCCGTTGCTGTTGTCGCATGACGGGCCTGAGTTCGCCATGTACGCCGGTCTGACGCACTACGCCGGCGCCATGGTCGCTTCCGCGGACCTCCCGCCGTACCGGCTCGCGCTGATCCGGCCGACCACGCGGAACCTCTGGTACGCCGCCAATCCGCAGTACGCCGAGGCTCTGACGCAGCTGGTGCTTCCGACGCTGACCACGGCGTATAAGAGCCGGCAGCCGGTGCTGATGGGTGCGAGCCTGGGCGCACTGGCCGCCCTGCACGCCGAGTGGCATCATCCGGGCACGTTCGACGGGCTGTTCCTGCAGTCCGGGTCGTTCTTCACACCGGACACCGACCCGCAGGAGTCCCGGTTCGAGTTCTACGCCCAGGTGACCGGCTTCGTCCGTGAGGTGCTGGCTGCCGGTGCCGCACCAAGCACACCGGCTGTCTCAATGACGGCGGGTGCCACTGAGGAGAACGTGCACAACAACCGAGTGATGGCCGCGCATCTGGCCGAGCTGGGGCTGGCAGTCGAGTTCGACGAGACACCGGACATGCACAACTTCACCGCCTGGCGAGACGTCCTCGATCCGGACCTGACGGAGTTGCTGAACCGCGTCTGGGCCTAGGGTCGAGCGGGTGGTTAAAACACTCGCTGGGTTCGGGGCCTTCGGTCTGTTCTGGGGTGCGTGGGGTGCCGCACTGCCTGCTGTGAAGGCCGAGGCGGGCGTCACCGATGCGCAACTGGGCGCTGCGCTCCTCATGGTCGGAGTGGGCGCGCTGTGCTCCATGCGGTTCACCGGCTACCTCATCGACCGCTTCGGTGGCGTAGTACTTCCAGTGACCGTCCTGCATTTCGCAGCGTGCGGTGTGCTGCCCGCACTGGCCGGATCGGCCGTCGCACTCGGCGGTGCGCTGTTTCTACTCGGCGCTACCTCAGGAGCCACCGATGTGGCCGTCAACGCGACCGGCTCCGCCGCCGAGGCCTCAAGCGGCAAGCCGCTGATGAACCTGGCACACGGACTGTTCTCCATCGCAGTGGTCGTCGCCAGCCTCGGTACGGCGGCGCTGCGCGCGGCCGGTGCCGGTGCGCTACCAGTACTCGGCGGAGTCGCCGTACTGATCGCCGTGCTGGTGTTTGTCGCTCTTGCTCCCGGCTCTACCCGCATCAAGCCGTTAGTGGCCGAGAAGGCGCCACGGAAGTTGGAGCCCGCGCTACTGGTCTTCGGCGGTCTCTGCGCACTCGCCTTCGTCGTCGAGAACGCGTGGCAGAGCTGGAGCGCCGTACACCTCGACACCACGCTCGGCGCTGCGCCTGCGCTCGCATCCAGCGCACCGGCCGTGTTCGCCGCCGCTGCGGCCACCGGTCGGATCAGCGGCAACGCCCTCCTCCGCCGCCTCAGGCCTGCCCAGCTTCTGGTCGCCGGTGGCATCATCGCCGCCCTCGGCAGCGCCCTGGCCGCCGTGGCCGGCAGCCCCTGGCTCGCACTGGTCGGCATAGCGATCGCTGGCCTCGGTACGTCGGTCTGCGCGCCAACCATCATCGGTATGGCCGGCGCCTGGGCCGGGCCGGAGCGCCGGGCGAGCGCGATCTCCACCGTCACCACCATCGCCTACCTGGGCTTCCTGCTAGGACCTGCGATGGTCGGTGCCGCGTCCAGCGTCTGGTCGTTGCCGACGGCACTCGGTGGGGTCGCAGTACTGGCTGTAGTCGTCGCAGCGCTCGGTCCGTTGGCAGGACGCGCTGAGACAAAGCATGCGAGGTAAAGACATGGCAAGGTGGCTGGCGGGACACTACTGCGGGGGTGAAGCGGATGGAGCGAGAGCAGGTCGAACTCGACGCGCCAGGACTTGACCGGCGCGGGACGCTGATCCGGTACGGGCACTACGGCCGTCCGGTGCTGGTGTTCCCGAGTGAGCAGGGTCGTGCCTGGGACTACGAGAACAACGGCATGGTGGACGCGGTCGCCGACCTGATCGAGGCCGGCCGGGTGAAGCTGTACTGCGTCGACTCGTTCGACGACATCAGCTGGTCCGACCGCAACATCCCGCTGGAAGAGCGAGCGCGGCGGCACGGCGGCTACGAGTCCTGGATCTTGGATCAGGTGGTCCCCGCCATCGGTGCGGACTCCCCGGGCACCTCCGACATCATCACCACCGGCTGCAGCCTGGGCGCCTTCCACGCACTGAACTTCGCCTTCAAACGCGCCGACCTGTTCCCGGTCGCGATCTGCCAGTCCGGCAACTACGACGCGGCCAGCTGGCACGCCTGGGGCGAGCGCGGCGAGGCGACGTACTTCAACAACCCGGCCGACTACCTGCCGAATCTCGAAGGTGACCACCTGGACTGGCTGCGCCGCCGGCTCTTCCTCGTGCTCACCGTCGGTCAGGGCGACTGGGAGACCCACCCGACCGGTTCGTTGCCGTCGGCCCGCGCGATCGACGCCGTACTGAATGCCAAGGGCATCCCGCACGAGCTCGACCAGTGGGGGTACGACGTCGCCCACGACTGGCCGTGGTGGCGCCAGCAGATCGCCCATCACCTGCCCCGATTCGTCTGACTCGATTCGTCTGACTCGTTCGTCTGAGGAGAAGCTGTGGCCGACAACTCTCGCCATCTGATCGGGTTGCTGCTAGGCGCCGAGGAGGACTGGCCGCAGGCCTTCGAAGCCCTGCTGCGCCGGGTCGGCCCGGTCAAGACCGCCTCCGGCACCCATGAGTTCGAGGCCGATCGGCTGACCATCGAGCCGTTCGACCTGAACGACCCGGTCAAGGTCGGCCTGGTGATCGACCGGCTCGCGTACTGGTACTACCACCCGCGCGAATGGCTGAAGAAGGCCGCGCTGATGAACGGCACCTACCTGCTCAACTCGCCGTTCACGTTCCAGTCGATGGAGAAGCACTCGGCGTACTGCGCGATGCTCCGGCTCGGACTGAAGATCCCGAAGACCGTGCTGGTGCCGTACAAGAACCCGGTCGACAACGTCCGCTGGGCCTACACGTCGGCGAAGTACAACAAGACCTTCGACCTGGACGCGATCGCCGAGGACCTCGGCTACCCGCTGTACATGAAGCCGTTCGACGGCGGCGGTTGGCGCGGCGTCTCCCGGATCAACAACAAGGTCGACCTGCACCACGCCTACGACCAGTCCGGCGAGATGCTGATGCACCTGCAGGCGACCATCGACTACGACAAGTTCGCCCGCGCGCTGTCGATCGGCGCCGAGACGATGGTGATGGACTTCCGTCCCGAAGAGCCGATGCACAACCGGTACGCCGTCTCACACGGATTCCTCTCGCAGTCCGCCGGCCACCAGGCGGTCGCGATCAGCCGGATCGTGAACGCCTTCTTCGGCTGGGAGTTCAACTCCTGCGAGATGCTGGTCCGCGGCGATTCCGTGCACCCGATCGACTACGCCAACGCGTGCCCGGACGTCGCGGTGACCTCCCTGCACTACTACTTCCCGTGGGCGATCAGCGCCCTGGTGAAGTGGTCGGTGTTCAGCCTGGCCACCGGCCGCCGCAGCTCGGTCGACCTGCAGACCGACAAGTACTTCGCGATCGCCGACGACGAGTCCCTCGACTACGACGCCAAGATCGAGGCCTACCTAGCCCTGGCCGATGCCCACTTCGACACCGTCCGCTACCACGAGTGGTGCGCCGAGCACCTCCCCGACTTCGACGCCCGCGTCCGCGACTGGTTCAGCGGATCCGAGTTCACCGACATCCTCCGCGAGACAGTCGTCGCAACCTACCCGGTCGACGAACAAGAAAAGTTCCAAGCCCACTTCCAAGGCCTGATCAACCTCTGGCTAGCCGACCAGTCCGAGTCATAACAGCAGCACGACCAGTACACCGAGATCGGTGCGGACGGATCAGCCAGCCGCCGATCGTGAGTACGACGGCGAGCAGGATTGCGACGACTTTCATGGGCGCTACCTCTCGAGGGCGACCAGGATGGCGAGCAGGGCAACCACTCTGGTCTGCGGTACGGCGAAGGTCCCGCGGCTCGGACTGTGCAACCAGCCCTCGGCGGTGAGTTGCCGTAGGTGGTGATAGACCTGCCCGCTCGTGCCGAGGCCCTCGACCTCACTGAGCGCGCTGACCGTGGCGCGACCGTGCAAGATCTCGCGCAGCAACGTGAGCCGGACCGGGTTCCCCAACGCAGCCAGCATCGAAGCGCGGGCGGCCCAGTCAGCATCCAGAACAACGTCGGTCGGGCGGCCGAACTGCCACTGGGTGGTCTGGCCGGTCGGCAGGGTGACGCTGCCGACGTACACGACCCCGCCCGGCTCGGTGACGCGCTCCTTCAACGCCCGCAGCAGGAACAGCGGGTCGTCGCCGAGCATCGGCTCCTCGGCTTGTGGGCCGGCGGCTTCCTCCAGAGCAGCGATCCGCCGCTCCAGCTCGGCCAGCCGGTTATCCACAGCCTTCTCCACATTGTGGATAATACGTACTTACGTAATTCTCGCAAAGTCTTCGTTCTAGGCTGGACTCATGCGAGACGACGACGTACCGGCGTGGTGGCGCGGGCTTGGTCTGGATGGGCTGGTTGATATCCACGTCCACTTCCTGCCCGACCAGGTGATGAACGCGGTTTGGGCGTACTTCGACCGGGCTTCGGAGCATTACGGCACCGAGTGGCCGATCACCTACCGGACGTCTGTTGAGGAGCGCCTGAAAACCCTGCAGGCATTGGGTGTTCAGGCCTTTCCGGCTCTCGTCTATCCGCACAAACCCGACATGGCTGCCTGGTTGAACACGTGGGCGCGCGACTTCGCCGCCAGCACGCCCGGCTGCGTCCCGAGCGGCACCTTCTACCCCGAGCCGACGGCATCGGCGTACGTCCGCGAAGCTCTCGATCTGGGCACGCGCGTCTTCAAGGTCCACCTGCAAGTCGGCGGCTACGACCCGCGCGACCCGGTGCTCGACGACGTCTGGGGACAACTGGCCGAAGCCGGTACGCCGGTAGTCGCGCACTGCGGTTCCGGCCCGATCCCCGGCCGCCACACCGGCCCCGGTCCGATCGGCGAGGTACTGCGTCAGCATCCCCAGCTCACCGTCGTCGTCGCCCACCTCGGCATGCCCGAATACGCCGAGCACCTGGACCTCACGTCGTACCCGAACGTCCACCTCGACACGACGATGGCCCTCACCCCGTTCACCGAGGCCCTGATGCCCTTCCCCCGCGACCTCATCCCGCGCCTCGGCGACCTCCAGGACCGGATCGTTCTGGGCAGCGACTTCCCCAACATCCCCTACTCCTACGCCACCCAGCTCCAAGCCCTCGCGGACCTAGACCTCGGCGACGCCTGGCTCCGCGCCGTCTGCTCGGTGAACGGCTCCCGCCTGCTGGGGCTCTGAGGTTTCTCGGCTGGTCGAAAGCTTTGAACACCGACCGGTCGTACGCGTTCACTGACCTGGACCGCCCCTCGGATCCAGGAGTCACTCATGCTGAGTCGCCGTACCGTCCTCAAGGCCGCCGCCTTCACCCCCGCGGCCGGCCTTCTCCGCCCAGCTGACCTCCCGCGCGAGCGCCTGCTGACCTGGCTACGTTCACTGCAGACCCGCTCGATCGATCGGCTGCTGATCGGGCAGGAGATCTCGGCCTGGAGCGCGGCGACGTACGGGGATTTCGTCGACGGCCTGGAACGGAAGACCGGTAAGCGACCCGCGATGGTGGGCGTCAGCCTGCTCGAGCCCGGCGACTACGACCGCCTGACGATCGACAAGCTCGTCGACCACAAGAACCGCGGCGGGCTCGTCACCATCAGCACGCACTGGACGCATCCGTGGGGCGACTACCCCAGCTCCGGCAAGTACTACGTCCGCGACTCCGAGGCCCGCAAGCCCGACCTGCGACAACTCCTCAGTACGGCGCCCGACTCGGCGCCGAAGCGTGCGTATTGGCGGCAGGTGGCGGACCTGGTCGCCGTACTGAACAGGTTCACCGACACCGTGGTGATCCTGCGACCGTTCCACGAGATGAACGGGCCGTGGTTCTGGTGGGGTCACGACGTCACCGTCGCGCGGACCGCCCTCGTCGACCTCTGGCGCGACCTGCACGCCTACCTGACCGCCCGCTTCGGCAACCTGCTCTGGCTCTACTCACCGGCCACCAGCTGGAACGCCGCAATCCGCCACTACTACCCCGGTACGGCGTACGTCGACCTGGCCGGCTTCGACCTGTACGACGACGAACTCCGCCCGTACCAACCAGGCCACCGCCCCGACGCCGACGACTGGACCGAGACCCGCAACCTCAACCACCCAGCCGGCCTCGCCGAATTCGGCCCCGGCGGCGACTCCTACCCCCGCGGCGCCCGCGCCCTCGTCGACCGCTCCCTCGACACCTACACCACCGCCGTCTTCGCCCACTCCTGGTACAGCTGGGCCGACAACCAAAGCCGAGCCCTGGTTGAACAACCAGACATCACCTGGGCCCTCAACCAACCCCAAATCCTGACGCTCGAAGGCGTCGATTGGGCCTAGTCTTCAACCCTCCCGCCGGTAAAATCGGGGAGTGTCAGACACCGCGCGCCTTCACACCGTCGACCAACTCCTCCAGGCCCTCGACCAAGTCGTCGAACGCAGCAGCCGCGGCGACCGATCATCGCACGCCGCCGCCGATTTCTGGACCGAGATCCTGACCCGCGAAGGTCACCCACTAGCCACGCAACTGCCCGACGAGCCCTTGCTGGACTGGCATTCCCGCGGTCTCCTGGGCTCGCTGGACGGCGCCCGCATCCTCGACATCGGCTGCGGCGGCGGCCGCAACACCCGCTGGTTCGCCAACCAGGGCGCCATTGTCCAGGGCGTAGACCTAGCCGCCGACCTCCTAGATCGCATCCGCCCGGACCTCCCACCCACAGCCACAGTCACCGCCCTCGACATCCTCCGAAACCCCCTCCCCGGCGACCGGTACGACGTCATCTACGACTCAGGCTGCTTCCACCACCTGGCCCCCCACCGCCGGCTGACCTACCTCGAACGAGTCCTCCCCGCCCTAGCCCCAACCGGCCGATTCGCCATCATCACCTTCGCCGCCGGCCAGGTAGACACCCCCACGGACCTACAAATCCTCACCACCGGCGACACCGCCGGCGGCATGTCCTTCTCCCTAGAAGACCTCACCAAAATCTTCAACCCCCTGACCCCCATCGAACTCCGCCCAGTCCGCGAAGGCATCCCCAACACCTTCGGCACCCCCTTCCTGAACGCCGCCCTCTTCAGCACGTGAGTTCATCGCCCCCGGCGCAGCTTCACGGATGATTACTGCCGGTATTTGGCAGTAGGTCTCCGTGAACCTGTGGCTGGGCGGGGTTTGCGCGTGTTTGCGGGGAGCCGCTGCCGCTGAGAGGCAGTAAATCCCCGCAAAGGTGGTCGGTGTGCCCCCGATTCGCGCCGCACCGGACAGGCCGGACACGTATGCGGTGGTTGGTCGCCGCGGCGGCCGATTTTACTGAAGCGCTAGGCGGGCGTGGTCTGGGGCTGAGGGGGATGGCGAGGTCGGTGACCACGGTTGCGGTTGCCTGAGGTTCCGGGCTATGGCTGGGCTAGGCGAGGTGACGGTAGTCGGTAAGTTTCGGTCGCTTTTGGGAACAAAGTGCCTTCCGCGAGTGAAGCCATCGTGCAATCAGCACTCGAGAACTCACACTCACACGGTGGCTTCACTCGCGGGGAGGCCCCGCCCTCGCCGATTGCCTGGCTAGCCAGTCTCGTTGGGGGTCATGCACTCAGAGTCAGAGTGCGTAACCCCCAAGCTCGGTACCTAGCCAGCGAAATCGGCAGAACGAAGCCATCAACCACCGCGACGGGCCAGCCGCCAAGCCTCCTGATCGTTGACGGAAGCACAGCCCGTCAGCCACAGGCGACGGGAACCGCGGTCACCGACCGAACCATCCCCCTCAGCCGAAGACCCCCTCAGCCACCCGTCTCAGTAAAACCGGCCGCAGCGGCGACCAACCACCGCCGACGCCACCGGCCGAATCCGAGCGCTCGGATGGGACGAGCACATTCGGGAAGGCGGGGTTCCTGGGTCGAACGGTGGATCAGCCCACCGCGACATCGCCACCGGCTCCACCCGTTGCCGACCCGATTCCAACGTTGTACTGTCTTCTGGACCCCGCCTTCTCATGCTTTCGGGAGCTTCTATGACACAGCCTCGTGCCGAGTACCCGCGTCCGCAGTTCGTGCGGTCGGAGTGGGTGAACCTCAACGGCGAGTGGCAGTTCGAGATCGATCGATCGGACAGCGGCCTGGAGCGGGGGGTGCGAGACCGGGAGCTGGAACGGCGGATCACCGTGCCATTCGCCCCGGAGAGCGAGCTGTCCGGCATCGAGGACGTCGACTTCATGGAAGCGGTCTGGTACCGGACGACCGTGACCATCCCCCACGAGTGGGCAGGCAAAGAAGCCGTCCTGCACTTCCAAGCCGTCGATCACGACGCGACGGTATGGGTGAACGGCACCGAGGTCGTCCGGCACCGCGGCGGCTTCACCCCGTTCAGCGCGAACCTGAGCAAGGTCGCCAAACCAGGCGAAGAAGCGACGATCGTCGTGCGTGCCCGCGATACCCACAAGGGTCCGCAAGCACGCGGCAAGCAGAGCCAGTTGTACTTCAACCACGCCTGCCTCTACACGCGCACCACAGGCATCTGGCAGACCGTCTGGCTTGAGGCGGTCCCCACCGTGCACCTCAGGCGCCCGCGGATCACCCCCGACGTGGCCGGCTCCAGCTTCCATCTCGCCGTACCGGTTTCGGCCAACAAGCCGGGCTACAAGATCCGCGCCACCCTCAAGGACGCGGACGGCGAGGTCACAACGGCCGAGGTACGCGCCGATCTCGACCTCGCACCCCGCCTTACCCTGCAGGTCCCCGCGGACCGCGTCCGGCTCTGGGACACCACCGACCCGCACCTGTACGACGTCGCCCTCGAACTGATCGATGCCGATGGCAACGTTGTTGACACCGCGGACAGCTACGCCGGACTGCGGTCGGTATCGATCAACGGTCAGGCGATCCTGATCAACGGCAAGCACGTGTTCCAGCGACTCGTGCTGGACCAGGGCTACTGGCCGGACGGTCTGATGACCGCGCCGACCGACCAAGCCCTGATCGCCGACATCGAGCTGAGTATCGCGGCCGGTTTCAACGGCGCCCGCCTGCACCAGAAGGTCTTCGAGGAGCGGTTCCTGTACCACGCGGACCGCCTCGGCTACCTGGTCTGGGGCGAGTTCGGCGACTGGGGTTCGGGCGTCGGCCACACCGGTGACGACAACCAGCAGCCGACGGCGTCGTACGTGGCGCAGTGGCTGGAGGCGGTCGAGCGTGACTACAGCCACCCGAGCATCATCGGCTGGTGCCCGCTGAACGAGACGCATCAGCTTCTGCATGACCGGATCACCCAGCTGGACGACGTAACCCGGGCGATGTTCCTGGCCACCAAGGCGGCCGACTCGACCCGACCGGTACTCGACTCCTCCGGCTACTCGCACCGCGTCCCGGAGACCGACGTCTGGGATTCGCACAACTACACGCAGGACCCGGCCGAGTTCGCCCAGGAATTGGCCGGCCTCAAGGACGGAACGCCGTACGGGAACCTCGGCGGTCCCGAGGGCCGGCCGATCTCCCAGCCGTACGCCGGTCAGCCGTACTTCTGCAGTGAGTTCGGCGGCATCTGGTGGAACGCAGAGAAGGCGGCCGCGGGTAAGACCGGCAACAGTGAGGACTCGTGGGGCTACGGCCAGCGGGTCGCCGACGAGGAGGACTTCTACGTCCGCTTCACCGGGCTGGTCGACGCGCTGCTCGATGACCCGCTGATGTTCGGCTACTGCTACACGCAGCTCACCGACGTCTTCCAGGAAGAGAACGGGATCTACAACTTCGATCGCAGCACCAAGCTCGACGTACCGCGGATCCAGGCGGCACAGACGCGCCTGGCCGCCTACGAGAAGAAGGACTGAAGGACCAGTGAACCGACCGCGACCAGGATCCAGAGAATCGCTCCGAGCAGGAGCGGCCTGGGTCCTGCGTCGCGCAGTTCACGCGGCCGCAGCGACAGACCGATCGCGGTCAGCGCCGCAGTGATCAAGCAGGTCCCCACGAGGCTCAAAGAAGGCAGCCAAGCATCCGGCACGGCGCCCGCCGTCCGCAGCCCGGCCGCGGCGATGAACCCGATCAGGAAGAGCGGCACCAGCTTCTTCCACGGCAACGGCCCCCGCGTGGACGCGGTCGACCCGTGATACGAAGCGCCTTGTACGTCGAGCGCCCGGGCCGCGCGGTTCTCCCGGCGCACCTTGAGCGCGACCAGGGTGAGCACGATCGGGATCAGGGTCAGTGAGCGGGTGAGCTTCACGACGATCGCCTGATCGCCGGCGCTCTGGCTGTACGCATACCCGGCCGCGACCACGGACGAGGTGTCGTTGATCGCCGTACCGGCCCAGAGCCCGAAGGCCTCCGGGCTCATCCCGAGCAGATGCCCGAGCGGCGGGAAGGTCAGCACCGCCACGATGTTGAAGGTGAAGATCGTCGCGAGGGCATAGGCCACCGAGGACCGCCGAGCCCCGATCGCCGCGGTGGCGGCCGCGATCGCCGAGCCACCACAGATCGCCGTACCGACGCCGATCAAAATCTGGGTGTCGTCCCGGACGCCGAGCAACCGGCCGAACAGCCAGGCCCCGCCCAGCGCGAGCGCCAACGTGCCCAGCATCACCGGCAACGACGACAGGCCGACGCGAGCCACCTGCTGCAGGGACAGCCCGGTCCCGAGCACGACGATCGAGAGCTGCAGCAGGTTCTTCGACGCGAAGTCGATCCCCGGCCGGAACAGCTCGGACCGCACCCGCGGGAACGCGAGCCCGGTCAGCACGCCGAACACGATCCCGAACACCGGCCCGCCGACCACCGGCACCAGCCGCCCGAGCGGAACGGCCACGGCGGCGAGAACCAGCACCACCAGAAGCCCGGGCACGGGCCCACGCCTCGGAAGCAGACGAGGACGGTGCAATCGCACAAAGGGAAGAGCCATGGCACGGCTTGGCCTAATCTCGACCTGCACCATCAGCCCGGCTCCTCTCCGCAGAAATGTGCGTACATTTAAGCTAAGAGATGACCGGACATTTGGCAAATCGGAGGCTGACCCGGATGACCGTGCTCGACCGCTCAGGCAGGGAGCCGTTGTGGAAACAACTGCAGACCGACCTGGTACGGCGCCTGCAGGCCGGCGATTTCGACGCCACCTTCCCCGGTGAGCTGGCGCTGGTCGAGGCCTACGCCGTCAGCCGTCATACCGTCCGCCAGGCCCTCGGCCAGCTGCGCGCCGACGGCCTGATCGTGGCCGAGCGCGGCCGCCAGCCCCGGGTCGCGGTCGTCCCCGAGATCCGCCAGCCGATGGGCGCCCTCTACAGCCTGTTCTCCTCCGTCGAGGCCTCCGGCCTGGCCCAGCACAGCGTGGTCCGCGCCCTCGACATCCGCGCCGACGGAGTCATCGCCGCCCGCCTGGAGCTCGAGGCATCCATCCCGCTGCTCTATCTGGAGCGCCTCCGGTACGCCGGTGACGAGCCGCTGGCGCTCGACCGAGTCTGGCTGCCCGCAACCCTGGCGGAGCCGCTCCTGGACGCCGACTTCACCCACACCAGCCTCTACAACGAGCTCTCCGAGCGCACCGGCCTCCGCCTGGACCACGGCCGCGAGGACATCCGCGCTGTCACGCCAACCTCGGCCGAGCGTGCACTGCTGCACTGCCCGGCCGAGGCCGCCGTCTTCTCGATCATCCGACAGGGCAACGCCCAGAACCGCCCGGTCGAGTGGCGCCACACTGTCGTCCGCGGTGACCGCTTCGCCCTGTCAGCCGAGTTCTCCGAGAACACCGGCTACCGGCTCACGCCCGCAACCGCCCAGGCTCACGGCTGGTAGCCCACGCTCCCGCCCCAGTCGTTCTGCCGCCATCCCTCCTGGGGTGACCACCACCAGTGGTACAGCGTGTTGTTCGCCGACTGCGCGAAGATCTGCTGCTGATCCGCGAACTGGTAGGCCACCGGATCGGAGTACGCCTGACCACCGCGGTCATCGAAGGCGACCTTGTTGGTGGCCTGCTTCCAGAACCACTTGTAGAGCGTGTTGTTGGGGCCTCTGGCAACGACATGCTGCTCGTCGCCGAAGGCGAACCCGGCCGGCGCACCGACGAATCGGCCAGGCGCACCGGTCCACTTGTTCAGCTGTAATCCGCTCCCGCTGTCCCACCACCAGTGCTGCAACTGCCCGTCCGCGGCCTGGGCGAACACATGCTGCTGGCCCTGCCAGGTGAACGTCGCCGGATCGGAGTAGGCCTCACCGCCCCAGTCGGCGAAGTGCGGCTCGGCTTCGTCGGCGATCCACCACCAGTGGTACAGGTGGTTGTCGGTGCTACGGGCAACGACATGGAGCTGGTCACGATAGGTGTACACCGACGGCCGTCCGACGATCGGGCCGGGCGCGCCGGACCACTTGTCCAGCCGTAGCGTCTGATCGGCCGGGTCCCACCACCAGTGCGACAACGCGCCGTCACCCGACCGGGCGAAGATGTGCTGCTGCCCACCCCAGACCGCACCGACCGGATCGGAGGCCGCGTCTCCGGCCCAGTTCGCGAAGGACGGCTGGGACTGGCCATCGGTCTGCCACCAGTGCAGCAACTTCCCGTCAGTACTGCGAGCGATCGCGTGCTGCTGGTCGTTCCAGGCATACCCGGACGGGCGGCCCGCGATCGGGCCCGCACCCCAGACAGCGGTCTTCGTCCCCACCCCGGAAGCCCAGTTCCAGCGCATCATCGACCCGGTGGTCGTCGGTGCGAACACCAACTCCTGGGCACCGTACTGGTACCCGGCCGACCCCGGCACTTCCTCGGTGGCAGCCGGCACCGAGCCCACGCCGTACACCTCGACATCGTCGAAGAAGACCGACGTCTTCGGCCCGGACCGCGTCTTGACGAAGGTGAAGCGCACGTACCGGGCGCGGGCCGGCGCGAAGTCGGCCTGGTACCACATCTTGTACATCCCCCGGTCCGCACCGGTCTGCGCGCGCTCGGTGAAGTTCACGCCGTCACCGCTGGTCGACACCTTGATCCGATCCGGTTGGTAACCGGGGAAGGCCTCGTACACATGGGCTCTCGCCCGGCCGACCGTCTGCACGTTGCCGAGGTCGACCGTCACGTCGTACGAATGCGCCACCGCGTCGTCCGGAACCTCGTAGCCGAAGCCACGACCGTCGCCCCAGTCGTGCGACAGCACGCCGTCAGTCGCCTCTTTGCCCGCGTCAGGGTGCCTGGGCGCCGTCCCGTCCGACCGGCCGTAGCTCTTGCCTCCGGCAAGGTTCTGCTGAAGCAGATACAGTCCGGAAACCTCCACCGAGGAAAGCCCTACGGCACCGGAGCCGGCCGGTACGACGATGCGCACGAAGCGCGCCTTTGCGTTGATCCCGGCGAATGCCGCCTTGGCACCACCACTCACTGCCCGCGCGTCCGACCAGTACGACCCGTCGTAGGAAACCTGCACCTTGTACGACGCCGGCGCCGTCGTCCACGCCAGATTCGCGCCGTTCAGCTGAACCTGCCGGCCGAGATCGACCTGCAACCACTGCTCACCCGTCCCGGCCGGTTGCCAGGCGGTCGACGCGTTCCCGTCGACAGCCTTCGCCGCGTCACCGGACAGGCTCGACGCAGTCGCCTTCTTGCCGACGGCCAGATCGGCCGCAACCACCGGCTGCCCGGCGGCCGCATCCAGAACCATCGCCCGGATCCGTTGCATATAAGAGATGTCCGCCTGAAAATTGTTGCTCTTCTCAACCAGGCTGCGGGACAGCTCGGTCGCCAGTGCGGGATTGGTCCTGCCCAGGAGGTTGAGCACCTCCCAGTCCTCGATGCCGTCGCGCAGCGACTCGTACCGGGTCGTCACCTCGAGCGTGTTGCGGGCGACATCCGGCTGCGTGATCCAGGCGTCCCCCTTCGGGTTCTGCTCGTCGATGCCACCATGCCAGTTGTTGTAGGCCCAGTGCAGGTAGCCGGTCGCGCCGCGTCCGTAGGCCAGCCACATCGTCAGGCGCTGGTTCCACTGCGCCTGGTCGATGAACCTGTTCAGGTGGTCGTAGACCGGGATGTTGCAGTTGTAGAACCACAGTTCCTTGCCCTTGGCCCGTTCCGCGTCGAACGGGTCCGGGTTACCGGTATACGTATGCAGGTTCGGGATGACGATGTCGGTGACCTTGGCCACGCCGAACGCCCCGGCGTTCACGAGCGCGTCGGCGATGGTGATGCCCGGCCACAACTGGCGGTACTTGTTGGCCACCTCGGTGTACTCCGCGACGTCCTGCTCCTCGTCGGAGATGTGCTGGAACCACATCTGCGACCAGCCCTTCGCGGCCACATGGTCACGCAGTGCCGGGATGTACTGGTTCATCCAGTTCTGGCCGGCCGCCGAATCCCAGTCGTAGTAGACCTGGAAGGCTCCGGGCGTGCTCGGCAGGGTTGCCACCTTGAACCGCGGCTTGTTGCCGATCAAGTCATTGCCTTCGAGACGTTTCACCGCACCACGTGCCTGGAAGTGCTCGACGACCTGATCGACCAGGCTCCAGTCGAACGTGTACTTCCCGGTCGCCGGGTTGATGACGCTGCCCGCGTCCTTGAGCAACTGGACGGTCTGGACCTGCATGCTGTTCCCGCGGTACCGCTTGGTGATCTCCGCCTGACGGTCGAGCAGCTCCCACCATTTGGGCGAGTACTTCTTGTACTTGTAGAAGTCCTCGATGGTGTCGGTCGCGTTCGGATCCGGCAGGATCGCCTGCATCGTGCTCTGCCACAGCACGTTGGTGAATCCACCGTCCTTGGCCGGCGGGATCGTCACTGCCCGCGCGTTCACGCGCAGCGCGACGGAGATGTCTCCCGCGGTCGTCCGCAGCGTCACCCGGCCGCTGTAGGTACCGCCGGCGGCCTCGGCCGGTACGTACACCCGGACCCAGACCGACTGCGTGGTGTTCGCCGGTACGGCGATCGTCGGATCGTTGACGAGGCGGTCGGGGAACAGGCCGGGCGCGTCCCGGATCGTGAGCCAGGCCGGCTGGACCCCGTCGAACGTCGAGTTCCGGTTCAGGTTCTGGTACCCGACGAAGTTGTACGAAAGGTTCGCAGCAGCGATCGCATCCGACGGCCCGACCAGGTCACTGAAGTCGACCCCGTTGATCGTGAACGCGGCGGGACCACGCAGCACCACCTGGCCGCCCTCGTAGTCGTTGCGCGCCGTGTCCAGCTTCAGTACGTCGGCCGCCTCCTCCGAGGGCCCGCTGTCCTTGAACACCGACGTGTACGCCGATTCCACCCAGTGCCCGGGGGGAGACACAGCTGCCGCCTTCTCCGGTGGTATCGCCACCACCCCCAGGCCGAGGATCAACCCCACACCGAGCAACGCCCGCATCCACCGCACCATGACCTCCTGCAAGTCGCCGATGCAGTGAGGGTGGGTTCCGGATCAGTCCAGTACAAGCTGTGAAACCAAAACCGAAATCGCTATCAACTCAGGGCTGATATGTCGCAGCCCCCGGCCGGAACGGATCATCCCCGGGCAGCCAGTACGGCGCGGGCCCGAACTCCACCGTGACATCCCGCGTCAACGCCTCCACCGCCGCGAGCACGGCCGGATCGGACTCGTCCCAGCGCGACACCAGCCCCCACGTCCACAGTGGCGCCGGATCGACCACCGGCCGCCGGGTGAAGCCGCTGGGCCACGGAGTGGCGTCCCGCTTCGGCGAACTCAACACCGGCCGCCGCAAGCGCCGTACATGATCGAAGAACGCCGAACCGGTGATCCCGTGGTCGTCGATGCGCTCGACCGACGCGCCGACCGAGCGGGCGAACTCGATCGCGTAGATGTTCCACGAGGACCAAGTCGCCGTATCCGCGTCGACGAGCACCACGACATCTTGAGCCCGGACGGGCGTCTCGTCGCCGAACGAGACGGCGTACAGCCGATCGACGCCAAGCAACCGACCGGTTAGTTGCTGCTCGGCCAGGTCGGTCGCCCGCACCCAGGTGATCGCCAGGTCGATGCTGCCGTCCGCGACGCGCGCCGCCTGCGTGTGCGACGGCATCACCCACGCATCCACGCGCAGCCGCGCAACCCCGGACACGCGCTTCTCGAGATCCGGCGGCCGCCAGCTCACGTAGCCCAGTCGCACCGGCTCACTCACCGCGAACCCACGCGCCGTACGGCGTAATTCGTCGGCCTGCTCCAGCAACGCCCGCGTCCGCGGCAGCAAGGTCTCGCCGAACGCGGTCAGCGTCACGGTCCGGCGATCGCGCTCGAACAGCTGGACGCCCAGATCCCGCTCGAGCGACTTGATCTGCTGGGACAGCGACGGCCCGGCGATGTGCAGCCGCGCCGCGGCGCGGCCGAAGTTCAACTCCTCGGCGACCGCCACGAAGTACCGCAACTGCCGAAGCTCCACCTTCGAAGAGTAATAGGCGCAGCCTCTCAGCTGGGAGAAGACCGGTCGTGGAAAACCTCACATGGTTCGACAACTGTCGAAGTACAACACCTCAAGAAGGCAGGAAAATATGAATACCCAGAAAGTCGCCGTCGTCACCGGGGCGTCGCAGGGCATCGGAGCCGGCCTGGTCGCGGCGTACCGCAAGCTCGGGTACGCCGTCGTCGCGAACTCGCGCTCGATCACCCGCTCGGACGACCCGCTGATCCTGGCCGTCCCCGGCGACATCGCCGAGAGCGGCGTCGGCACCCGGGTGATCGAGCAGGGCCTGGAGGCCTTCGGCCGGATCGACACCCTGGTCAACAACGCGGGCATCTTCGTCGCCAAGCCGTTCACCGAGTACACCGACGACGAGTTCGAGCGGATCGCCGGCATCAACCTGCGCGGCTTCTTCGAAACCACCCGCCGGGCGGTCACCGCGATGCTCGACCACGAGGACGGCGGGCACGTCGTCAACATCACCACCACCTTCGCCGAACACGCCCTGAGCGACGTCCCGGCCGCACTGGCCGCACTGACCAAGGGCGGGCTGAACTCGGCCACCCGCTCGCTCGCCATCGAGTACGCCGCGCGCAACGTCCGCTTCAACGCGGTCTCCCCCGGCGTGATCAAGACGCCGATGCACCCGGAGGAGACGCACGAGTTCCTCGCGGCCCTGCACCCGGTCGGCCGGCTCGGCGAGATCGACGAGATCGTCGACGCGGTGACCTACCTGGAGAGCGCGAAGTTCGTCACCGGCGAGATCCTGCACGTCGACGGCGGCCAGCAGGCCGGCCACTGACATGAAGGTTCTCGACGAATGGGCGGCCGGCATCGCCGCCCACGATCCGAAGGCGGTCGCTGCCCTCTTCACCGAGGACGCGATCTTCCAAGGCCTGCACCCGTACGGCGTCGGCCGCGATGCGGTCGCCGAGTACTACGACTCGCAACCCCTCGGCCTGACGGCGAAGTACGACGTACTGGAAACCCGCCAACTGGCCGACGGCGTCACGCTGGTCTATCTGACGGTGGACTTCAGCTTCACCGACCGTCCGACGATCACCGTCAATCTCAGTGTGGTGCTCCGGGACGGGCTGATCGCGCACTATCAAGTCTCCCGCTTGACTTAAAGAGGACTTGAGATGCTGAGGTAGGCGGCAGGTGGAACATCGAGGCTCTCGACCTGGCCGACGAGTGGCAAGAGTTCAACCCCACAAGGCCGGACCGCGCATGCACGGCCTGATGACCTGCCGGATGTCCTTGCGGGACTCGATGTTGTGCTCAGCGACGAAGAGATCGATCGCTTGAAACTTGTCTGAGAATGCTGTGAGAAGACACGCTCAAAGAGGCAGGACCGGCGAAAAGCGCTTATCCTACGGCCATGAGTGAGTTCGAACCGGGCGCCGACGTGGTGTCCCGACTCCCTTTGCCTGGTCACGTGGTCGTCCTCGCGGACGGCCAGTGGCGGCGCGGCTGGTTGATCGGCCGCGAGCACGAGGAGTCGGGATGGACCGGTCTGGTGCAGTACGAGGACGACGAGGGTCAGGAGCGGACGGAACGCCTGCCGGCGGAGCTGATCGCCCTGGCCGCGCCGCCAGCGCCGAGCGAGCAGGCCTCGTAAGAGGCCGCAGACGGCAACATTTGAAAGGATGCGAGAAAGCCCCCGGGATGCGAGTCAACCGGGGGCTTTCTGCTTGTAACGCCGGGCCGGGGCGCCTAGGCGGCGGACGAGAACCCCGTCCCAGGCCCTTCGGGCGGTTGACCTGGGACGGGATCCTCAGTGGCGTTACACACGGTGTATCGCTGGTGACGGCGGGAGTGTTACACGATTCAGGGAAATTTCTTCGGGGGTGCGACAGCACGCCGGGCAGAGGGCGGCCCCGGTGCACTCATCCCTGAACACCGGGGCCTGGGTCGTCGGCCTCGCGCGCGACCGGCGGCTCGTGGTCCTCAAGTGCCCCGGTTGTACGGCGTCATGCACAACTTCGATCAGAAATGCACGGCGAGCAGGATCCGCCCGCTCTCCGAACTGCGGATGTCCAGCGCGCGGATCTCGCTGCGCTGCAACTTCGTGGTCGCCGCCGGCTTCACCGTCGTACCCGGTGCGGCCGTCCACGTCGCGAGCAGTTGCGCCTTGCCCGAGTCGTCGGTCAGGTACAGCTCATAGCCGCGGGCGCGCTCGCTCGGGGTCGCGAGCTCGTCGTACCGGCAGCTGATCTCGATCGTCGTGCCCCAGCGCTCCGGCACCAGCCGGGCATCCGCGGACAGCTTGCTCTCCACCGTCTGCGCGAGCACCACGTAGTCGCCCTGCGGCTCGTCCTGAACCAGTGGGACCGCGAGCACCGCGCCGATCCCGATCGAAACCACCGCCACCGCAGCGACCAGACCGCCGACGCGCCAGCGCCGACGCTGCCGGTCCTCGTGCACCCTGCGGGCGAGACCAGGCAGCAGGTTGGGCGTAGTCGTGTTCACCGTGATCAATGCCTGATCGCTCGGCAACGCGGCCAGCGCGGCCGGCACCGAGGTCAGTGACGCCACTGCCGCCGAACACTCGGCGCAGGTCGCCAGATGCTCCTCGTACTCCCGCCGGTCCGTGGCCGGCAGCGCACCCACCAGATACGCCGCGTCCCACTCCCGGTACTTGTCTGTCACTGACTCGTCACCCCCTTCTCCTGCAGCGCGAGCTTCAGCGCCCGCAACCCGTAGTGCAGCCGCGACTTCACGGTGCCCGACGGGATATCCAGCTCCTCGGCGATGTCGGTGACCGTCCGGCGCCCGTAGTAGGCCCGGACGATCACCTGCCGATGCTCCTCCGACAGCAACGCCAGCGACTCGGCCACCAGCCAGGCATCCAGTACGGCGTTCGCGTGGTCCGTACTGGGTTTCTCCGGCAGGTCGCCGCTGGCCACCTCGCGGTTGACCCGGGCACTGCGCCGGTCGTCGATGACGAGATTACGCGCCACCGTGAACAACCAGGCCCGGGCACCCGCTTCGTCCTCGGTCAGGATCTGCGGCCGCCGCCACGCCCGGAGCAGGGTTTCCTGGACGACGTCCTCGGCCAGTCGGTCGTCGCCGGTCAGCCGCACCACGAACCGCCACAGCGCGGGAGCATGCACGTCGTGCAGCTCGCGCAGCATCGCGGCCCGGTCGTCGGCCATCGGGGCTCCTGCTCTGTCGGGCATGGGCTAAAGGCTCACTCGGTCGCCACGGCCGCGGTCTGCCGCTGCTGGACCGGCGCACTCCGCTCCAGCGCCCAGGCGCCATTACCGAGAACCGCGATCAGCAGGAAGGCGAAGCAGAACAGCGCCGCTTTCTCGCCACCATTCTGCACGGGCAGCAAAGCATCCACCTGGTGAACGGTGAAGTAGGCGAACGCCATCGACCCGGACGAGAGCAGCGCGGCGTACCGGGTGCCGAGCCCGATCGCGACCAGCGCACCGCCGACCATCTGGATCAGAGCGGCCCACCACGAGGGCCAGATGAACGCCTCGACCTGCTTGGAACCGAGAACACCGAAGATCGACGCGGCGCCGTGACACGCGAACAGGAATCCGACGACGATCCGGAAGACACCGATGACCTGTGACTGATAACGCTCCAGAACCTGCATGAGCCTCACTCCTCAAGGGGCGGTTTGGGGACTTGTCCTTCCGAACGGATCCCCGGCTCATCTGGTTCAACCGACGATGTCACCGAGAGGGACCTTTACGTCACAGCACGAATCGGTTGCACTGAAGCGGTCTATTGTTGTAGAGCGCGCAACGACTTCAGGAACACGTCCCGGTCGGCCGCCGGCAGCGCACCGAGCAGCTCGTTCTCGTAGGCCCGGATGCTCTTGCGGACCGTACGGCGGACGCGGCGTCCCTTGGCGGTGATCGACAGCAGGCGCACCCGGCGGTCGTCGGGATCCGGCATCCGCTCGATCAGCCCGGCCAGCTGCAGCTCGTCGAGGGTGCCGATGATCCGCGACTTGTCCGCGCCGATCGCCTCGGCCAGCGCGGCCTGGGTCCGGACCGGCGTCTCGTCAAGGGCGGTCAGCACCGAGTAGCCCCACATCGAGAGGTCCTGGGCGGCGAGGATCGGCGTCTCGGCCGCGATCAGCAGCCGCACCAGCGGATACAGCATCGCGGCGAGATCCGGGCGATCGTCCATGCCCGGAAGATAACACTGGCGCGATCATATGCGGGCGCTTACGATCTATGCATGCCTACCATTGATTTCGTCTCCCTGGACCGCCGCGCCGTCACCGCGAGCATCGAGCTGGCGACCGGCGTCACCGATGCCGATCTCGCCAAGCCGACGCCCTGCCGCGCGTGGACGCTCTACGGCCTGCTCGCCCACATGACCACCCAGCACTACGGTTTCGCCGCAGCATCCCGCGGCGACAGCAACCCGGAGGTTTGGAAGCTTCGCGATCTCGGCGACAACCCCGTCGACGCGTACGTCGAGTCCGCCGGGCACGTACTGGAGGTGTTCGCCGAGGAGGGCGTGACCGAGCGGATCTTCCCGTTGCCGGAGTTCGGCCCGGACGTCAAGGCGCCCGGACATCAGGCGATCAGCTTCCACTTCATCGACTACGTCGTCCACAGCTGGGATCTGGCCAAGGCGCTCGGCACGACTGTCGATTTCACCCAGGACGTCCTCGACCCCGCGTGGGCCGTGGCGCAGATCGTCCCGGTGGGCGAGGCCCGATTAATCCCCGGCGCCGCCTTCGGTCCGGACGTCGAGTGGTCCGGCAGCGGCCAGCTCGACCGCATCGTCGCGCTGCTCGGCCGCTCCCCGGCGTGGCCGGCGTCCTAGCCCAGCCCCCAGATTGAAGTTAGGGTTACCTAACTTGCTCGCTCCGAGCGCGATTCTGGGGAGGACCATGACCACCGCACCGCCAGGAACCCAGCTACGACAGCTCACCTTCGGATTCATGCCCGCGTACGTCGTGCGCGCGGCTGCCCAGCTCGGCATCGTGGACGCGTTCGCCGGCGTACCGCGACCGGCCAAGGAGGTCGCCGCCGAGCTCGGGCTGCCTGTCGACAGCACCCGCCGGCTGCTCCGCGCGCTGACCGCGCTCGGGTTGTTCGCCGAGCAGCAGGACGATCACTTCGAGGTGCTGCCGGAGGCCGATCTGCTGGGGCGCGAGCATCCGGCCTCGGTCCAGGCCATCGTCGCGATGTTCACCGACCCGCTGATGACGCGCGGCTGGGAGGAGTTGGCGACCGCCGTCCGGACCGGACACACGACGTTCGACGACATCTTCGGGCAGCCGTTCTTCGATCAGCTCGCCGAGGAGCCGGTGAAGTCCGCGCTGTTCAACGCGTCGATGAGCGAGGCGACCCGCGGTGTCGCGGCGACGGCGCCCTCGGCGTACGACTTCGGGCGGTTCACCTCGGTGCTCGACATCGGCGGCGGCGACGGCACCTTGCTGACCGCGATCCTGCAGGCGAACCCGAACCTGCGCGGAGCCGTCCTCGACTCGGCCGAAGGCGCCGCCCAGGCACCAGCCCGGTACGCCGAGGCCGGGCTGACCGACCGCGCCACGGTCGTGACCGGCGACTTCTTCGACGCCATCCCCGACGGCTACGACCTGCACCTGATCAAGAGCATCATCCACGACTGGTCCGACGACCGCTGCGAGCAGATCCTCCGGCTCAGCCGAGCCGCGATCCCCGCCGACGGCCGCCTGGTGATCGTCGAGCCGATCCTCCCCGACCGCGCCGAACCGGGGCTCCGGCCAGGTCTCTACCTGAGCGACCTCAACATGCTCGTCAACGTCGGCGGCCGCGAACGCACCCGCGCCGACTTCGACGCACTCCTCCAACGCTCCGGCTTCAGTCTCACCGCCATCCACGCACTCCCGCCCGAGGTCGGCTTCTGGTTGATCGAGGCCACGCCGGTCTAAAGGAGGCCTTCCAGCAGCGGACGGAAGTGATCGAAGCTGGGGGTCTGGATGGTCGGGTCCTTGGCTTCGTCGTCCCAGCGGCGGAGGGCGACAGCGTCAGTGCAGTAAGGCTCGGCTTCGAAGCGTTCGACCTGCTCCGGCGTCATCGGTCCGCCCTGCACCTGCAGGGTGTAGACCGACGCCTCCGACAACTTCGCGAAGTACTCCGGCTCGGCAGCGCACAGGTAGCGCTTGGCCGCGACATGCAGACGCACCGGCTCAGTCACCGCGGGCCCGAACCACTGGGCGAGCCACTCGGATCCGCTGTGGCTGTGGCGATTGTCGGTGCCCTGCATGAGGTCGTCGCCACTCAGCTCACCCTGGAAGTGCCCGATGTCGTGCAGCAACGCGGCAGCGACCAGAGCATCCGGCGCACCGGACTGCTGCGCGAGCAGACCGGCCTGACACATGTGCTCGGCCTGGGTGACCGCCTCGCCGAAGTAATCCTCAGCGCCCTGCCCGGCGAACAGCTCGGCAATCTGATCGATCGGGTTCACGACCGGGCCTCCAAGGTGGCCAGCGTGCTCAGCAGGCTGTCGAGATCGGCGTAACAGCCCTGGAGATGCCGCGAGCCCGACTCGGCGAACGCCGTCCGCGCGTGCAGCAGCCGCGTGTTGTCGAAGATCACGCAGTCGCCGGCCTCGAGCCGGAAGGTGAACAGCAACTCAGGCCGCAGAACGATCTCGGCGAAAGCCCGGTACGCCGTGTAGAACGCCTCGGACTGCGCAGCCGTCAATCGGAGCGCTTGCATCGACCGATTGTTGAAGCGGATCTCGCGAACCGCACCGGTGGCATCGACCTCGATCAACGGCCGGTCGGCGCGCAGGCTCGCAGTGTCGTCCGACCAGGCGAACGGCACCGGGATCGAGGTCAGGATCGCGAACGACTCCGGATCCTCGCGGCGCAGCAGATCGGCCGCCTGGAAGCCGTCGACCAGACCGGACTCACCACCGTCGACCGCATTGTCGAGACAGTGCAGCAGTTGCAGCGTCGGGACCGGATCGCGGTACGGGTTGTCGGTGTGCGGCGCGATCGCCAGGCCGGTGAAGGCGAGGTTGTTCGGCTTCGCTTCGACGCGGACGTCGAACAGCCGGCCGTAGTTCGTCTCGCGCGTGAACCCAAAGGTCTCCGCGATCCGCAACACGGTCTCCTCGACCACCGGTGTCCCGTGCAGCACGGCGAAACCGAGGTCCCGAACACCGCGCAGAACCCGGGCCCGTGTCGCCACCTCGTCGCCGTACGCCGCCCATTCCGCGACCGGCACGAGCTCAGCCACTTCAGTTGCCGACCACAACTGTTTGGCCCGCTCGGTGCGGCCGTCGCCGTGATCGGCGACGCGTTGCGCCTCGAGCCAGCTCCGGGAGAAGTCGGCCCGGTGACCATCCGGCGCGAAGGTCACCGACACGGATTCACCGGACTCAGTGACGTCGAGCAGCTCCAGCTCGGCCGGCAGATCGGTGATCCCGAACAGTTTCTGCCCGTTCCGCGGGTCGCGGCACTGTGGGCACGGACAGTTGTCCCGCAGCCAGATCGGCGGGAAGGGAGACAGGGCGGCGGACATGATCCATCCTCTCGTCAGCAACTTGGCTGTACAAGTTGTAACACGAGAAAATGAACAGCACCGCCGGTTCAGCTGAACTAACGCCCGGAATGCCAACGGGACAAGGAGTTTCGGTTCACCGAGTTCCGCACGGTGAACGCGACCTCCTGACCCAAGTAGCGGTCCTCCGACCACTCCAGGGGCGCTCCCGCCGGATCCGTCGTACGGCGGCGCTCGCGCAGCAGGGGCACCCGCGGGCGCACCGCGAGCAACCGCGCATCCTCCGCAGTCGCCGGTACGGCGTCGATGGTGTGCTCGGCATCGGCGAAGATCACGCCGAGCTCTTCCAGCCGCTCGGTGAGCGAACCTGCCGGATCCAGCCCCACCACCAACTCACCGACATGCTCGGGATACGCGGTGCGCTCGATCATCACCGGCCGGTCACCGAGCATCCGGACGCGCGTCAGGTGGTACACGTTCGCCTCATCCGTCAGCTCCAGCTGTTCGGCCTCCTCGGTGGTCGCGGCCCGATGTTCCAAGCGGGCAACGCGTCCGCCCGGCTTCTCACCGACCGACCGGGCCCAGCGCGAGAAGCTCAGCAGGTCCGCGAAGCTCTGCAGACGCGGGCCGCCCAGCACGGTCCGGCGCGCACCGCGTCGCGACGAGATCACCCCGTCCGCGGCCAGCGCCGCGAACGCTTGCCGGATCGTGCCCCGGGAGGCGTCGTACTCTGCTGCCAGCTCACTCTCCGAAGGCAGCCGCGCACCGGCCGGATACACTCCGGCTCGGATCGAGGCCTTCAGATCGGCGGCGATCGTGCGGTAGAGCGAGGCGCTGTCCGGGGCGGTCATACCGAGCAGGTTAGCGCCGGAGCGGCCGAACATGGCTGTACATCTTCTTGTACAGCCATGTTCAGCTTCGCGTCGCCGGCCCGCCCGCTTCGTTCCCGACTCTCCGGGAAGGCACACGGCGACCGGCCGGGCCGATCTCGTTCGGTGGAGGATCCATGCGTTCACGTCCGACCCTGCTCGTCGCAGGCGCACTCGCGCTTGCCCTGGGCGCCACGGCCTGCGGAGCGTCGGCCGATGCCGACGCGAAGAAGCCGTCCGCCGCGGCGAGCGCGACCTCGGCCGAGGCGGCCGGTGGGATGGACGCGCTGATCGCGGCCGCCAAGGCCGAGGGCCAGCTCAACGTCATCGCGCTGCCCCGCAACTGGGCCAACTACGGCGCCTCGATCGACAAGTTCAAGGCGAAGTACGGGCTCAAGGTCGTCGAGGCGAACCCGGAAGGCTCCAGCCAGGACGAGATCACCGCGGTCAAGCAGCTCAAGGGCCAGGACCGCGCCCCCGACGTACTGGACATCGGCGGGGCCTTCGCGATCCAGGCGGCCAAGGACGGCCTGCTCGCGCCGTACAAGGTGGCGACCTGGGCCGACATCCCGGACGGCCAGAAGGAGAGCGACGGCAAGTACGTCCAGGACTACGGCGGCCTGATCTCGATCGGGTACGACGCGGCCAAGGTGAGCCCGGCGCCGACGTCGTTCGCCGATCTGGCCAAGCCGGAGTACAAGGGCAAGGTCGCACTGAACGGTGACCCGAACAAGGCCGGCGCGGCCTTCGCCGGTGTCCAGGCCGCGTCGCTCGCGGCCGGCGGCAGCCTGGACGACATTGCCCCCGGCATCGAGTTCTTCGGCAAGCTGAAGAAGTCCGGCAACTTCCTGCCGGTCGCGGCCAGCCCGGCGACGATCCAGTCCGGCCAGACGCCGATCGTGATCGACTGGGACTACACGAACCTGTCGGCCGCGAACGAGCTCAAGGGCAAGGTCGACTGGAAGATCGCGCTGCCGTCGGACAGCAAGTACGCGACCTACTACAACCAGGCCGTCAACGCGAACGCCCCGCACCCCGCGGCCGCCCGGCTTTGGCAGGAGTGGCTGTTCTCCGACGAGGGCCAGAACCTCTTCCTGCAGGGCTCTGCCCGGCCGGTCCGGCTCGACGCGATGACCAAGGCCGGCACCATCGACAAGACCGCCGCGGCCGCGCTGCCGAAGGTCGAGGGCACCGTCGAGTTCCCGACCCAGGAGCAGGTCGACAAGGCCAAGACCACGCTGACCCAGACCTGGGCCAAGTCCGTTGGCTGATCGGCGCCGCTGGGCCGACCTGGCCGGGCTGTCGCCGTTCCTCCTGTACGTCGCTGTCTTCCTGGGCGCTCCGACCGTCGTGCTGGCGGTCGGGGCGTTCCGGGGTCCCGACGGCTGGACGCTGGAGAACCTGCATGCGGCGTTCACCGGCGTGTACGGGCAGGCCTTCGTGGTCAGCACCGAGCTCTCACTGATCAGTGCGGTCATCTCGGCAGTGGTCGGGCTCGCGGTGGCGTTCGTGATCAGCTCGGCCCCCGATGACGGTCCGCTGCGGCAGACGGTCTCGACGGCATCCGGCGTACTGGCGAACTTCGGTGGTGTGCCGCTGGCGTTCGCGTTCATCGCGGCGTTCGGTCCGGTCGGCATGGCTACGCGCTGGCTGGCCGGCAACGGGGTCGACATCAGCAGCTTCAGCCTGCATCTGTTCGACCTGAGTGGGCTGGTCGTCGTCTATCTGTACTTCCAGATTCCGCTGATGGTGCTGGTGATCCTTCCCGCGCTAGAGGGTCTGCGACCGCAGTGGGTCGAGGCCGCTCGGAGCTTGGGATCGAGCCGGTTCCAGTACTGGCGGCTCGTCGGTGGGCCGCTGCTCTTCCCGCCGTTCGCGGGTGCGCTCCTGTTGCTCTTCGCCAACAGCTTCGCGTCATACGCGACCGCCGCGGCGCTCACCAGCGGATCGATTCCGCTGGTCCCGATCCAGATCGGCCAAGTCATGTCCGGGAACGTCGCCGCAGGCCAGGAGAACGTCGGTAAGGCGCTCGGCCTCGGCGCGATCGTCCTGGTCGCCCTCGCGATGGCCGGCTACGGCTGGGCCCAGCGCAAAACCACGAGGTGGCTGCGATGACCGGGCGCAAAGTTGCCGGTGGCATCTTCCTGGCGCTGATCGGGCTGTACTTCCTGCTGCCGCTGGTCGCGGCTGTCGAGTTCAGCCTGCGCGGCACCGGGGACACGCACACGCTCGAGGTGTGGAAGACGCTGTTCCAGCAGGAGGGGTTCGTCACCAACCTGCTGACCTCGCTGAAGCTTGCCCTCGGCACCGTTGCGCTGACGCTGCTGATCATGGTGCCGACGACCACGTTGATCCATCTCCGGATGCCGCGCTTCCGCCGAACGATGGAGGCGATCTGCGTACTCCCGCTCGCGATCCCGGCCGTCGTCCTGGCCAACGGCGTCTTCGTCGCCTTCCAGGACGCGCCGCCCTGGCTGAACGGAACGCCGGTCATCCTCTGTTTCGAGTACGTCGTACTCAGCCTCCCGTTCACGTTCCGCGCGCTCGATGCGGGGTTGTCGGCGATCCCCGTGGTCGCGCTGGTCGAGGCGTCCCGGACTCTCGGTGGTGGCTGGGCGACCGCGCTGCTGCGGGTCGTCGTACCGAATCTGCGCACCGCGATCCTGAACGTGGCGATCCTGGCGGCCGCGCTCGCCCTCGGCGAGTTCACCCTCGCCAGCCTGCTCCTGCTGGACACCCTCCCGGTCTGGACGGTCTCGGCCGGACAGTCGAACGGTGCGGTCGCGACGGCCGCCTCGATGCTGATCCTGATCGTGTCCTGGGTGTTGCTCCTCGTGATGTCGGTGCTCAGCCGCCGTCGCGCCCGAACTCTGCGGAGGTCCCGATGACGGTGTTGTACAAAGAGAAGGCCGCTTCAATTAGCCTGGCCGGGATCACCCGCAGCTACGGTGCCGTCCGTGCCGTCGACGGGCTGGATCTCGAGATCGAGTCCGGCGAGCTGATCAGCCTGCTCGGACCGTCCGGCTGCGGGAAGACCACCGCCCTGCGGATCGTGGCCGGCCTGGAGCAGACCGACAGCGGCACGGTCGTTGTCGGCGGCAAGGACATCACCCGGACGCCGGCCAACAAACGCGACATGAGCATGGTGTTCCAGTCCTACAGCCTGTTCCCGCATCTCAGCGCTGCCGACAACGTCGCGTTCGGACTGCGCCTGCGCGGCGTCAAACCCGCCGTACGGCGTAGTCGCGCCGTCGAACTGCTCGAGCTCGTCTCACTGGATCATCATGCGGACCGCTACCCGTCCGAGCTGTCCGGCGGTCAGCAGCAACGAGTGGCGCTTGCCCGCGCACTGGCCGTCGAGCCCAAGGTGTTGCTGCTCGACGAGCCCCTGTCCGCCCTGGACGCGAAGGTGCGGATCCAGCTCCGCGACGAGATCCGCGCCCTCCAACGCAGGCTCGGCATCACCACCGTCTTCGTCACCCACGACCAGGAGGAGGCGCTGAGCATGTCCGACCGGATCGCAGTCATGAACGCTGGCCGCCTCGAACAATGCGGCTCCCCGGCCGAGATCTACTCGCGCCCGGCGACGCCGTTCGTGGCCGAGTTCATCGGCTCGATGAACCACGTCCCCGGCATCGCCAACGGCGCAACGGTCACCGTCACCGGCAGCCGCCTACCGCTCAGCGTCCACACCGACGGGCCAGTCACCGCCCTCATCCGCCCCGAAGCAGTCCGCCTCACCGAAGACCCCGACGGCAACACCACCATCACGACCATCAGCTTCCGCGGCCCGGTCACCCGAGTCACGGGGCGGCTCGACGACGGCACACCTATCACCGCAGACCTCCCCAGCGCCCAAGCCTCTCCCTTCACCGAAGGCAGCCGCGTCCGCCTCAGCTACGCCGAAGACCCAGTCCTCACCAAGCCCACCAACTGACATGTAGTGGCTTGCCGTCAATCGGCAGGATGCGGTGCCCGTCGCGAATGGGTTCCGCGGCGGACGCCTCGGCACAGTCAACGCACACGAGACCGAACCCGGTCGGGCGTGCACATCCAGCCCCTGCTCGATACCCACGAATCTGGTGAGCGAGACCCCGACCCGCCGCCACGACGGCGCCACCCCTACCGTCTGACGCGACTGCTTACACGGTTTCGTGATCGCTCCGGGCGCGATGTTTCCCCTTGTGGATAAGAGGTTGTGGCTGTCAGCTGATTTGCATTGACTCTCCGCGATGCATAGAATCGAACACATGTTCGACGAAGATCTGACGCTGCTTCCGACGGCCGACCTGCTGGAGTCGGCCGCCGACCACCGCGCGTTCGCCAACCGGGCGGACGCGCGAGGTCTCGAACACGCCCTGGTCTATGCCGATCGTTTCCACCCCGACGCCGGTGCCTCGCGTCCTGGCCGGCGTTCGTTCGAGGGTCGCGAACGTCCCGTGGTTCTTGGCGGTGAGGGCTGCCCGGAGATCATGGAGTTCGCGATCTCGGAGTATGCGGTCGTGCTCGGCGTCTCGCACGGGATCGGCGCCAAGATCATCGGTGACGCGCTAGCGTTGCGGCACCGGTTCCCCTTGACCTGGGCCCGGGTTCTGTCAGGTGACGCAACGCCGTGGAAGGCCTGCCGGATCGTCCGCGAGTGCGTCGACCTGTCCGAAGAAGCCGCCCGGTTCGTCGACAGCCGTGTCGCCGCACTGATCGACACCATCACTCCGTACCGCCTGGACAAGATCGTCAAGGCAGCCAAGATGCACGCCGACCCCGAAGCAGCCCACGCCGAGGCGGCCGCCAAGGTCCGCGAACGCGGCGTGTTCGTCGGCCGCTCCAACGAACACGGCACCAAGACCATCTACATCCGCACGTCGATTGGCGCGGCCGCCCGCTTCGACGCCGCCATCGACGCCCTCGGCGACGCACAGCAATCCATCGGCGATACCCGCTCCACCCAGCTCCGCCGCGCCGAAGCGGTAGGCATCATCGCCGACCCAGTCTTCGCCCAAGAACTCCTGAACCAAGCCCACCAACACCCCCACACCCCCAACCCAGACACCGCCCCAAACACCCCAGCCGAAACAGCCCCCACCACAGACGCGGACCCAAGCCCGTCAGCCGGAGCAGCATCCACCACGGATGCCGCAAACACACCAACTACAGCGGCTTCCACCCCAGGCGCCGACCCAAACACTCCAGCCCGAGCAACCTCCACCACGGATGCCGCAAACACACCAGCTGCTGCAGCCTCCACCACAGGCGCTGGCTCAAGCACGTCTGCCGGAGCAGTCTCCGGCATGGATGTCGCGAGCACGTCAGCTGCAGGAGCTTCCACCACCGGCGCCGGCCCAAGCGCTCCAGCTGCAGCGACGTCCACTACAGGGGCCGCTGCAGGCGCTGCGGCGACAGCAACCTCGGCTTCGACTGCCGGAACCTTGCCCGCTCCCACCTCAAACACTCCTGCCTCGCCCACCTCCGCAACCCCGACCTCTGCTCCGGGTGCCTACGCTCCCGAGGCACCGGCATCCGAGCCCGCCGGGCGCACTCCGACCACGAGCTCCTCGGTGCCAACTGCTCGGGATACCTCCGCTCCACAGGGCCCCGGCCCCCATGCCGTCACCTCACCCCCGAACGTCTCAACCGGCAACGTCTCACCCCCGAGCGCGTACCCCCCGTGCGCCGCCACCCCGGGTTCACTCACCCCGGCGGATGTTGACGACCCTGGTCCGGACGACGAAGCGGACCGGGACGCGCCGCACCCGAGCAGCAGCAACCTGCCCGACCCGATGGACCGTCCAGATCGCCCGCCCTACCGACTAATGGAACCGTTCGATCCTGCCTCGTGCCGCCTACCTGACGACGGCCAACCCATGGACGCCGCCGCACAACGCGCACTCGCGAGCCGGCTCGCACAAATCAAACACGATGCCTACGCCCGGCTCGCCTCCGCCGCGACCACCGACAACCCCGCGACTCCCGACGACCCCGCGACTCCCGACAACCCCGCGACTTCCGACGACCCCGCGATTCCCAAGGCTCCCGCGAGCCCAGGTGAGTCCGCGGCCCGAGGTAGTACCGCACGCTCGGGTAGCACCGCACGCCCGAGGAGTGCCGCACGTTCAAGTAGGGCTGAGGTCCGTCCAGGCAAAACCGTCATCTACGTGCACCTCACCGATAGCACCCTCGCAGCCGCCGCAGATGCCGCAGCCGCAGGTCAGGACTGTGACGGTGTTCTGCGGGTCGAAGGCAACGGTCCGCTCCTGGCCACGCAGCTCGGCGAGCTCATCGGCTACGGCCCCTACATCGTCAAGCCCGTCATCGACCTCAACGACGCCGTCTCAGTCAACTGCTACGAGGCCACCGCCCCGATCCGAGAACGCGTCAAACTCACCCACCCCGTCGAACTCTTCCCGTACGGCACCCGCGAAACCAGCGGCGCCCTCGACCTGGACCACCTCAAGCCCTACGACCCACTCGGACCGCCAGGCCAAACCAGCACCACCAACCTCATCCCGCTCAGCCGCCGCGCTCACCGACTGAAGACCCACGCACGCGGCTGGACGATCCACCGACTCAACGCCACCACCCTCGAATGGACCACACCCCACGGCTTCGTCTTCCACGTCGACCGCACCGGAACCCACCGCATCATCGAACCCGATGACCAGCCTTGCGGCTGAGCACCTCTCATCCGCGGGTCTGTAAACCGTTCGGTCTAACCCGCAACCACGGTTTCCGTGCGCTGCGATCCGGCCGGCTAGCTCGGCACGAGGCACTCACCACTGCAGCCGCTCTTACTGAAAGCAGTGGCTGGGCAGGACGGCGCGGTCGGCGACCGACGTTCCCCGTTGCCTGGGGCGGACGGTCTTGGGTTGAGGCGGATGGAGTTCCGTCGGCGACCGACGTTCCCCGTTGCCTGGGGCGGACGGTCTTGGGTTGAGGCGGATGGAGTTCCGTCGGCGACCGACGTTCCCCGTTGCCTGGGGCGGACGGTCTTGGGTTGAGGTGGATGGAGTTCCGTCGGCGACCGAGGTGGCACGTTGCCTGGGGCGGACGGTCTTGGGTTGAGGCGGGTGGAGTTCTGTCGGCGACCGAGGTCGCACGTTGCCTGCAGTTCCACGCTGTTGCTCAGCTTGGTGGAGTCCGATCGCTGGGTAGACGGTTGGTCTCGCGTCGCGGCTGGTGGCGTGAGACACCTTGCGGTTGCTGAAGACCTGTTGTCGTATCCCTCCGGCCCCCGCTCGTTGTCTCCGGCCGCCAGTGGTGGCGGGGCCGGCGGGACTGGGCCTGTTGCTCAGGTTGGTGAAAACCGATCGCTCGCTCAGGTTGGTGAAGTCCGGTCGCGGGGGAGGCGGTTGGTCTCGCGTCGCGGCTGGTGGCGTGAGACACCTTGCGGTTGCTGAAGACCTGTTGCCGTAGCCCTCCGGCCCCCGCTCGTTGTCTCCGGCCGCCAGTGGTGGCGGGGCCGGCGGGACTGGGCCTGTTGCTCAGGTTGGTGAAGTCCGATCGCTTGCTCAGCTTGGTGGAGTCCGATCGCTGGGTAGACGGTTGGTCTCGCGTCGCGGATGGTGGCGTGAGACACCTTGCGGTTGCTGGGGAACTGGTGCCATAGGTCTCCAGCCCCAGCTTCTTGTCTCCGGCCGCCAGTGGTGGCGCGGGGCCAGCGGGGCTGGGGAGTTCTACCTGTCGTTCCACATGTCGCTTTCGGGGGACACGGCTCCCCAGGCCCACCGCCCAGCCGCAGCACCTCAACCGGCTCGAACTGTGCCGGTAACCACCGCGACGGATCAGCTGGCAGGCCTCGTCATAGTCGGCCGCAACCACAGCCCGTCAGCCCAGGCAACGGGGAACCTCGGTCACCGACCGCACCATCCGGCCCAGCCACAAGCAACCCCCACCACCCTGCTCCAGTAAGACCGGCCGCAGCGGCGACCAGCCACCGCCGACCTCACCGGCCGGATCACAAACCAACCGTGACCGCAGACCACCCACTCGGGACCGCGAAACACCCTGACCAGGGCTCCCGCATGGTGTACGAGGTCGGCCAGTCAGGCCCCGTCATTCCGGAGGGATGGCTTCGTGGGTGATGGGGCTGGGGGTGCCGCGGCGGAAGGGGCGAGGGTAGTAGGTGGCCGGTTTGTCGGTGGGGAGGAGCGGCAGATCGAACGAGGTGGTGTTCGGGTCGAGGTAGGCGGCGACCTGGACCGGTTGCGCCGTACTGCGTCGCTCGAGGAGGTAGCCGTCCTCGTCGGAGCTTGTGTCGGTCCAGGTGAGCTGCACTTCGTCCTTGTGTGGCTGGGCTTTCGCGGGGTCGCCACTCGGGGCGGTGAGGGGCGTGACCCGGTAGAAGAACGTGGTACCCGGCATCAGATCGGGATGCTCGAAGGTGTGCTGATCCGGCGGCAGGAAGTCGAGGATCGTGTACGTTCCAGTCTCTTCCGTCGCGTACTCGACCATCAGGTACGCCGCGTCGGCGGGCGCGCCTGACCACTGCAGGGTCACGTCGTCCGTGACGAGGTTCGCAGTCAGCTCGAACCCCTTCTGGTGCTGGCCGCAGCCGGTCAGCACCAGAAGGACAGCCAGACCGAGGCCGGGAAGGCGCATCTATTTCCGCCAGAACTGGACACCGCTCCAGGTCGCCTGGATCGGGCCGGAGCCGCTGTCCGTTCGATACGTGCCGAACTTGTCGTAGAAGCTGCCGCCTGGGCTCGACATCGTGTGCTTGAGCGAGCCGTTGATGTAGGTGCGGTGCTGACTTCCGACCTGGTGCACGGTGTTGACGCGAACCGTCGTACCGACTGTCGCGCCGGTGGCGATCGTGTCGCCACCCACCCGGTACAGCCGGCCGCCACGCTCGACCGCGAGCATGAAGAACGGCCCGGCCGCGCTCTCGTTGAACGTCTGCTTCAGGCTGATCCGGGTGCCCGTCATCGACGTGATCCGGAACGATCCCTCGAACTGCCGGGTCCCGCTCGTGTACGTCGCGTACCGGCGCTCGGCCCGCTGATCACCACTTCCGGTGGAGCAGGTGAGCTGGAAGTTCAGTCCGCTGATCTGTCCACACCCTCGTTCCTGCTCGGTGAACGACGGCGAGTACGACGTCCATCCTCCAGGCTCCACCTGGGCATGAGCAGCCACCGGGCTGACCAGCGCCAGCAGGGCCGCGGCACACACAACGCGCAAAGTTCTCATCGCATTACCTCATCGGAGAGTCGGGGGCGGTAACTGTCCGCGTACGCGAGCTCACCGTAGGGCAACCGCTTACCCGTCAGCTAGTGCCAGGAGTGGGATTTTTTGGAACTAAGTTCCATACCAGTGAACCGCAGGTACGGCACCGAGAAGCTGGTAGGTTTCGGGCCTTTCCGGTACGACGGGAGACGGCGTGAGCGCTTGGGATGCCGTACTGCCAAGGCTAGCGGCCCGAACGGCGGGCCCTCACCTTCTCAGTCCAGCGCTGGCTCAAGACCTGAGCACTACGCGCCGCGGGACTCGGCGACGCGGCGCAGCCAGTAGCGGAACCAGGCCGGGCCGTAGGGGACGTAGACCCTGGTGGCGATGTCGCGCTCGCGAAGGTCCGCGAGCACGTCGGGGCGGATCCCGAGCAGCTGCTCGACCGGCACCTTGCCCAGGGCAAGCAGCACGGCCTCGCGGAGGCGCCCGTCGTGGGTCGCGAGTGACCAGTCGGCACCACGTTCGGCGAGCTGATGAGCCAATCGCAGATACGCGACATCCGTCGGTTCACCGTATGCATGCGCTCCGGAACGCTCGACGTACGCGCCCTTCACCAACCTGATCTGTACGCCGGCCTCGGCCAGCGCGTCGATGTCGTCGGGCGATCGTTCCAGGTTCGCCTGGACGGTCGCGCCGAGGCGGTCGCCGAGCCCACGACTCGCAACTTCGAGCACACACTCACGAATCCGGTCGGTCCGGCCGGTGTCCTCGGCCCCGATCTGCAGCCTCCGACCGGCAGGCAAGGCCAGCGCGATCCGCGCCACCCGGCCGGCCGCACCCATCGGATCCACGTCAACCGCCAGATGCGACAGATCCAGCGACAACCAAGCAGTCGTCAGCTTCGCCAGCTCCAGATACTCATCGACGACCCGATCCGCATCATCGGGATCCGTCGACAGCTCACCGAACAGGTCGATACTCGCCTCATGACCGAGCGCGAGCTGCGCCTCGACCACTTGCAACGCCTCGTCCCGAGTCCGGCCCGCGACGTACCGCGAAGCCGCCCGCCAGGCCTGCTCCTCCCCACCCGGCAGCCCCTTCACCACCTGCTCGAGTCGATCATTCGTGGCCAGCTTGAACAGCACCGCTCGATCCCAACGCATGACCCGAGTCTGCCAGCGCTCGTCGACAGTTCCAGCGCTCTTGTCCAGGAGTCTCATTTCCGCGCCCGTCCGGGCAGATTGTCCGTGCCCGCGGTTACAGCGGGTCGTCATCCGTCTCACGCCGGAGCGGATCCTCGATCACACCTGAGGCAGGACGAGCGTCAAACGTGCTCCACCGGTCGGCGTCTCCGATGCTGTCACAGTGCCGTCGTGGTGGAGCGCGATCTCGTGGGCGATCGCCAGCCCGAGGCCGGCTCCACCGGCGTCGCGGCTACGCGCCTCGTCCAGCCGGGTGAACCGCTCGAACACCCGCTCCCGATCCGGCTCCGGAATCCCGGTCCCGTCGTCATCCACCCGCAGTACGACGTTGCCGTCCTGCTGTTCGATGCTCACGGCAACCATGGTGCGCGTGTGCCGGATCGCGTTGTCGATCAAGTTGCGGACCAACCGGTCGAGCTGCGCGGCCTCCCCGGGCACCAGCACGGACTCAGCCGCATCGAACGCGAGCTCCGGCCCCTCATCCACGCGCCTCGCCAGTTGACGCCGTACCAGCTCGGCGAGGTCGACGGGCTCATGCTTCGTCATGGGCTCGGCGTCGAGCTTGGCCACCAGCAACAGGTCGTCGGCCAACTGCTGCAGGCGCCGGGTCTCTTCGATGGCGGTGTCGCTCACCCGCGGCCAGTCGGCCCGATCCGGATGCGCGTTCGCCACCTCGAGAATCGCGCGCAGACTGGCGATCGGGCTGCGCAGTTCGTGTGCCGCGTCGGCGACGAACCCGCGCTGCTGCTCGGCCGCCACCTCCAGCCGACCCAGCGTCTCATTCAACGTGGTGGCCAGCCGGGCCACCACGTCACCCGTCGGCGGCACCGGCACCCGCTCGTGCAGATTCCGCTGGCTGATCGCTGCCGCCTGCGCCCGCATCCGTTCCACGGGTCGGAGGGCGGTCCGGGTGCCGACGTACGCGCCCAGCATGATCAGCAGCACCGCCAGCGGCAGCGCCGGTTTCAGTACCCGGTCCACATCCGCGACAGCATCCTCAGCCTCGAACGGCAGCACGAACACCGTGATCGCCACGGCTCGAGGATCGGTCATATCCCTGGCCGGCTCGCCGCGCCATCTGAAGTCCTTCAGTAGCCACACCCGGCGGAAGATCTCAACGCGCTGACCGGTCATTCTCTTGATGAGAGCGCAACGGTCGGAGATGTGCGGGTCCTGACACAGCATTGACTCCTGCGCCTCGTGCTTGGCATCGGGCGAGCCGATGGTGACGTAATGCCCGCCGAGCCACTCCGACTCCTCCCCGGACAAGGGCACAGGTTGGAGCGGGCGAGTGTGCCCCTGGAACGGCCACAACTGGTTGCCCGAGTCCCAGAGTTCGCCCTTGTCGTCGACGATCTCGAACACGTCGTCGGTGGCCGGATGCTCGAGGGACATCGGGGTTCGGGAGGTGCCTTTGATCACTTCGGTCTCGCCCACGAGCATGTTCATCGTCAGCCGGGCCCGCTTCTGCAGAACCTCGTAGCGTGACGTGTAGACCTCGTGGCGGATCCAGAAGGCGAACCCACCCGCGAGCAGCGCGCTGACCAGGCCGGCCACGACGGTGACTCGGGCAGCGGTCGAGAACCTAGGCACGCGTGCTCCCCGTCAAGCGGTAGCCCATGCCGCGGATGGTCTCCAGCGTCCGGCGGCCGAACGGCTGGTCGATCTTGCGGCGCAATGCACTCACGTGAACCTCGACCACATTCACATCCCCGTCGTAGTGCGCATCCCAGACCTGGTCCAGGATCTCGCGTTTCGTCACGACCACGTCGCGCCGCCGGACCAAGCACTCCAGGATCGCGAACTCCCGCGCGGTCAGCTCGATCGTCGCCTCGCCCCGGCGACACGTCCGGGCGGCCGGGTCGATCACCAGGTCACCGACCTCCAACTCGGCCCGGACCGAGCCGCTGCGCCGCAACAACGCGCGGATCCGCGCGACCAGCACGACGTACGAGAAAGGCTTGGTCAGGTAGTCGTCCGCGCCGGTGTCCAGCCCTTCGGCCTGGTCGTACTCGCCGTCCTTGGCCGTCAGCATCATGATCGGAGTGGTGACGCCGGTACGGCGAAGGCTTTCGCAGACGCGGAATCCGTTCAGCCCGGGCAACATCACGTCGAGGATGATCGCGGCGTACTCGTTCTCCTCCGCGGCCCACAACGCGTCCGGCCCGGTGTGCACGACGTCGACGGTGAAGCCGTGGGACTCCAGTCCCCACTTCACCGCCGCCGCGAGCCGCCGCTCGTCCTCCACCACCAGTAACCGCACGGGTCAAGGTTCGCACGCTCCGCGGATCATCCTGAAGAACGCTTCAGCTTGCTTCAGGTTCTCTTGGGTACGTCGTTTGAATACTCCGGGGCATGATGCTGCTCCGAGCCGACCGATTCACCCGTTCCGCCGTACCGATCGCCGACTACCGTGCACGGGCGTGGCCTGCCGCCGTACTGGCAAGTGGGTTCGCCATCGTGAACACGTGGTTCGTACTGATGCAGCATCGGTCGTTCCGCACCGGCGCCTTCGATCTCGGCATCTTCGACCAGGCCGTTCACAGCTATGCCCACGGGCACCTACCGGTCTCGACGATCCGCGATCCGAACCTCGTTCTGCTCGGCGACCACTTCCACCCGATATTGATGCTCCTGGCACCTTTCCATCGGCTGTTTCCGACGGCCGAGACGTTGCTGGTTGCTCAGGCGTTGTTCTTCGCGGTCTCGGTCTTTCCGATCGCACGGTTGGCCAGTACGACGCTCGGCAACCGGATCGGCCTGGTCATCGGGGCCTGCTACGGCCTGTCCTGGGGATTGCTGAACGCGATCACCTTCGACTTCCACGAGGTCGCGTTTGCCGTTCCCCTGCTGGCTTTCGCGCTCACTGAATTCCTGCATGGCCATCCCGGTCGCGCGGTGGCGATCGCGGCCCCGCTGGTGCTGGTCAAGGAGGACCTCGGCCTGACGCTCGCCGTACTGGGCTTCCTGATCGCGCTGCGCCCCGAGACCCGTCGTCTCGGAGTTTGGACCGCGATCGGCGGCACCGCCGCTTCGTTGCTCAGCGTGTTCGTGATCATCCCGGCATTCAGTGCCTACGGCACCTATCGCTACCTCGGTACAAGCGGTCTGATGGCTGGCGACTTGTTCAGCTGGGACAAGCTCTGGCTGGTCGCATTGCTCTTGCTGCCAACGCTTTTCATAGCCCTCAGGTCGCCGATCGTTCTGCTGCTGTTGCCGACACTGGCCTGGCGGCTGGGTAGCACGTACGTCCTCTACTGGATCCCGACGTTCCACTACGACGCCGTACTGATGCCGATCGTCTTCTGCGCGCTCATCCACGGCCTCGCCCTCCTGCGTCCGCATCTGTTGGGACGCCGGCGGCGACTGCTCCGGCCGCTCATAGCGACCGGACTGGCAATCAGCTGTCTCAGCTTCTTCCTCCATTCCGCAGCCTCCAATGGACCGGGCCAACCCGCCGAGTTCGCCGCCGCGGCCAACCGGCTGATCGACCGGATCCCGGACAACAGCACGGTCAGCACGACCAGCACGATCGCGCCGCATCTGACCTCGAAGGCGGACGTCTACCTGCTCAAGTCCAACCTCTCGACGGAATGGACGCTCGCGCCGTACGACGATCCTGAACTCAGTTATCGACTCGCCGACCTGGTCATCCGCGACGACGCCCTGCTGCTGATGCACCATCCGGATTCGACGGTCCGGCCGCTGCACAGCCGCTGACGCCGATCCCGTTGCGGGGGTGGGCAACCACTTTTGGCGGGGCTAGGGTCGCTGGTAGCACCTACCGGACCGCCCCCTGGAGGCCATGCTCATGCGTCGTCGTACCGTGCTGGGCTCGATCGTCGCCGCGCCGCTGAGCGCCGCCGTACTGGGTCAGACCTCACCTGCCGCCGCCGCGGCCTCGACGATCGACCCGCGGGTGGACTGGGGTGCGTGGGAGGGGTGGGGTACGTCGCTGTGCTGGTGGGGGAAGGCGCACGGGAATCGCGACGACCTGGCGGACATCTTCTTCACCCGGAACAACGTCGACTATCAAGGTACGACGTTGCCCGGGCTCGGGCTGACGATCGCGCGTTACAACGCCGGCGCCTGCTCAACGAAGCCGATCAACGGGGAGTCGATGGTTCGCTCGCCGAAGATCGGTGACCCGCGGCAGGTGGACGGCTACTGGCTCGACTGGTTCAGCGCGGACCCGTCGTCGGCGAGCTGGAACTGGTACGTCGACAGCGCGCAGCGCAACCTGATGTGGAAGGCTCGCGACCGTGGGGTGAACCGGATCGAGCTCTTCTCGAACTCGCCGATGTGGTGGATGTGCCAGAACCACAACCCGTCCGGCGCGGCCAACGGCGGCGACAACCTGCAGACCTGGAACCACCAGCAGCACGCCGTCTACCTGGCGACAGTCGCCCGCTACGCGCACGACCACTGGGGTGTCGACTTCGCCTCGGTCGAACCGTTCAACGAACCCGACGGCACCTGGTGGCGGGCCGACGGTACCCAAGAGGGTTGCCACTTCGAGCCGGCCACGCAGCGCCCGGTCATCAACGCCCTCCGCGCCGAACTGAACGCCCGCGACCTCGGCTGGATGCCGATCGCCGGCTCCGACTGCAACAGCTACGACGCCGCCCTCTCCACCTGGAACAGCTTCGACAGCACCACCCGCGGCAACGTCGCCCGCATCAACGTCCACGGTTACCAAGGCAGCGGCGGCCGCCGCGACCTCCTGTACGCCGCCGCAAAGTCCGCCGGCCGCAAGATCTGGAACTCCGAGTACGGCGAAGGTGATGCCTCCGGACTGTCGCTGGCCAGCAACCTCAACCTCGACTTCCGCTGGCTGCACCCGACCGCCTGGGTCTACTGGCAAGTCGTCGACGGCGGCGGCTGGGGCCTCATCCAGGACAACGGCAACAACACCACCGGCGCCATCAACCCCAAGTACTACGTCCTCGCCCACTACACCCGTCATATCCGCCCCACCATGCGCATCCTCGACGGCGGCAACCCCAACACCATCGCCGCCTACGACCCCACCACCCGCAAACTCGTCATCGTCGCCCTCAACACCGGCCCCGCCGCCTACCTGGACTTCGACCTCTCCAAATTCACCAAACCCTCCACCGACGGCGCCCCCATCCCCCGCTGGTCCACCACCCCCGGCACCACCCACTACCAACCCGCCCAAGACACCACCATGCACGGCCCCCGCTTCTGGTCCTGGTTCCCCACCAACACCATCCAAACCTTCGAAGTCCCCGACGTAACCCTCTAAGCCGTACCAACGAACGGGTAGTAGTAGCCCCCAACAGCCCGATCTCCCCGCGCCGACGCCTGGGGATGCGAGTCGGCCGGGACCACTACCCGTCGGCCGGTACGCGATAGCCTGCGCCGGTGACTGACGACTCGCTGAGATTCGAGATCGAAGCCGATCTCGACGTACCGACCGGCGAACTCACTGTCAGCAGTCCCAGCCTCCACCCCGACGCCCCCGACCCTGGGCCATGTAGCCGCAGACCTATGAACTGCTGACCAGGTGTGTGGTGGGTTTGTAGCGTTTGGCGAGCTGGAGGATCAGGATGGCGAAGAGGATGGTCATGGTCATGTCGATCAGGGCGTAGTGCCAGGGGAGGTCGGCGGCGGTTTCTTCGGAACCGAGGCCGCCGGTGTAGGCGGCGGCGATGCCCATGGCAACCAGGTTGTTGGTTACGTGCAAGGCGATTGCGGCTTCTAGGCCGCCCGTTCGGATGGTGAGCCAGCCTAGGACGAGGCCGAAGACGGTGAGGTCGGCGAAGCCCCAGGGGGTGCCCCAGCCGTGGGCGGCGGCGAAGAGCAGGGCCTGCGGGATGATGATCAGGATGGGGCGACGGAGCAACGATCCGGCGGCTTGCAGGAACCAGCCGCGGCAGATGAACTCTTCGGCCGCTGCCTGCAGAGGGACGAGCACGACCAGCATGCCGATGCTGAGGGCGAACGTTCCCCAGCCCACCCAGGACCCCTCGGACGGTGCATCGGGATTGGTCAAGGCCTCCACGCCGGCCAGCGCACCCAGGCTGATACCGAAGACCACCGCGGCAACAGCGAAACACCGACCCAGCCACGGCAGCCGCAGTCGGCCGGTCACCGAGGTGATCGAGCTCCATTTGCGCCGCTGCACCCACCAGAGGGTCAGCGCCAGCGCGGGGAGCAGAATCGCCAGCGATGCAAGGGAGAGCGCCATCGTGACGATATCGCCGAAGACCCGCATCCCGTCCTTGTCGACCGGGAGATCCAGTGCCGCGCCGATCGCCTCGCTCGGGCCAATCAGCAGCATTATCCCGACCATGCCCAGGCCGAGCAGGACGAAGGTGCCGACGATCGGCCGCCACCAGTTGTGCCGGCCGGTCACCCGCGCGAGCTGGTCATAGCTGACAGGCTCAACGGTCTGCGGGACCTGGGCCGGGGCGGGTGCTGCCGAGTACGCGATTGTCATGTCCCCAGAATGGAGATGGGCGCTCGAATCCGCGTCGGCCATCAGCACGATCGCCGCCTCTATCGCTGGGTAGAGACGACCGGTCGCCGGGTAGAGACACCCTATGCTTTGGCTCTGATGGAACACGTCCGCAACTGGCTGCTGCCGATCGTCCTGGGCCTCGGATGGATCGCCGTGTCGTCCAACCTCTCAGCCTGGGCAGGCCAACCGCTCAGCAACGAGGAGTTCGTCGCCGGTGCCGCAGCCTCAGCGGTGGCGGCGATCGCGCTCGGCTTCCGCCGCCGCGCGCCGCTCCCGACGCTCGGCGTGGTGATCGCCGTACTGGCCGTCGGCCATCTCGCCACCCCACCGGACGCGCTGAACATCGTCCCGGCCGAAATAGTTGCCTTGTACTCCGTAGCCGTCCGCTGCGCGCCGATCGTCAGCTGGTACGCGACCGGCGTACTGGCCGTCGTCCAGACTCTGACGTCCCTGCTGGACTACGGCCCGGGCGAGGACTTCCTCGTCGAGGCCGCCACCAACCTCATCTTGTACGTCGCCATCCTGGGAACCGGGCAGAACCGCCACCGCCGACTCGCCACCCGCGACGACATGGCCCGGCAGATCACCGACGCCGAAGCCGGCCGGCAGGATGCGGCTGCGGCCGAACGCCGCCGGCTCGCCCGTGAGCTGCACGACGTCAGCGCCCACCACCTTACCTCGATCGTCGTCACCGGTACGGCGGCCGAGCGGCTGGCCGGCAGCCGCCCCGAACTCGCCACCGAGGCACTCACCTACGCCGCGAGCACCGGCCACGAAACCCTACGGTCGCTGCATCAGTTGGTAGCAATGCTGGAGACAGGCGAGCGTGACCAGTCCGAGCCGCTCAGTGCCCGGATCACCGGTCTGGCCGAGGCCTTCACGCGGCTGGGACAGCAGGTCGTGGTCGATGTCGCGCCCGACCTGTCCGGGCCGGTCGCCGAGGCGGTCTTCGGCATTGTCCGAGAGTCCCTGACCAATACGCTCCGGCATGCACCCGGCGCCGCCGTACGGGTGCTGGTCACTCGTGCTGGCGACCAGATCGACGTACTGGTGGAGAACGGTCAAGCGACCGGTACGGCGGCGTCCGGCCAAGGTGGTCAGCGTGGCGTCACTGGGATGAAGGACCGTGCCAAGGCGGCCGGTGGGACGCTCAGCGCAGGCCCTGGACCGGACGGCGGTTGGCAGGTACGCGCCAGCCTCCCGCCAGGGATCGCCAGCACCGCACCGCGCGAGGGCGTGCGGTGGCGAGACCGGTTGCTGTCGGAATCCGGCGTACTGCTCGCCGTCTCGCTAGCGGCCGTCGGCGGCACGATCGGGTTCCTCGCCGAGACCCGGCCGGCGCCCGATGCGGCGACGATCAGCCTCGCGATCCTGCTCGCCCTGGTCCCCGGCATGATCCTGCTCGGCCGCCAGGACCGACCCTGGATCACGCTCATCGGCGTAGTCGTCGCATCCTGGCTCTGGCCGCTCGCGATCGGCCTCAGCTGGCTACCCGACTCGCTCGCGCCATCGCTGGGGTTCTGCCTCCTGGCGCCCGCAGCCGCCGTCTATGCAGTCGCCGCGTACGGCGGTGATCCGGGGGTGAGCTGGACCTCGATCCTCATCGCCGGCGCCGGCTACGGCCAGGCGGCGGGCGCGCTCGTGGCCCTGGCACCAGCCGCGGACGACCCGTCCGACCCGGGCTTTCCGGCGTTCATGGGTTTGCTGGTCAGCGTCGTACTGGCGTTTCCGCTGTTGGCCTGCTGGTTTGCCGGAGCCCTGGTTCGGCGGCGGAGAATCGCCCGGCTGGACCATACGGGTGAGACCCTCGCTCAACTCGTGTATGCGACCGAGCTCGAGGTCCACACCGAACGTCAGCGGATCGCCGCCGGCCTGCACCACAGCGTCCTGACCCGTACCCATCAGATGATCGCTCTCGCCGAGGCCGGGGATCTGGAAGGCGTCACCGCCGAGGCGCGCTCGGCGTTGACCGCGATGCGCGAGCTACTCGCCACACTCGACGAGGCCGGCGCCCCCGCCCCTCGTTCGCCAGCTGAGAAGGAGCATTCCTGATGCCGGTCCGGGTCCTGATCGTCGACGACCAGACAGTCGTCCGCGCCGGCTTCGCCGCGATCGTGGACGCCGAACCCGATCTGACCGTCGTGGGCCAAGCGGGTGACGGCGCCGAGGCAGTCGCACTGGCGGCCGAGCTCGACCCTGACGTCGTACTGATGGATATCCGGATGCCCGGGCTCGACGGCCTCTCCGCAACCCGCTTGCTCACCGAGCGCGGCGAGCGGCCTCGGGTGCTCGTCCTCACCACCTTCGATCTCGACGAGTACGTCTACGAGGCGCTCCGCTCCGGCGCCTCCGGCTTCCTCCTCAAGGACGCCCAGGCCGACGACCTGCTCACCGCGATCCGGGTGGTGGCTGCTGGTGACGGCATGCTTGCCCCCGCCGTGACCGGCCGCCTGATCCAGGCCTTCGCCGCCGGCGCCCCGACCTCCAGCACTGCCGAGGCCCTCGCCACGCTGACTCCCCGCGAGCGCGAAGTGCTCACCCTGATCGCCGCCGGCCTCACCAACGCTGAGATCGCCGACCGGCTAGGCGTCACAGTCGGTACGACGAAGACTCACGTCAACGCGTTGCTCACCAAGCTCGGCGCCCGCGACCGCGTCCAGGCGACGATCATCGCGTACGACCTCGGTCTGGTCCGCCCACGAGCGCGGTGACGTAGGCGTCGAGTCGCTCAGCCACGACTCGCGTAGTCAGGTCCGTCCGCCCAGCGTCCCGCCACGGCTTTGAGACGGCGTCCAGTTCTTCCGAGAAAGACAGCGCGTCCCGAACCTGCCAATACAAATCTTTCAGCTTCCCGCCAGCCTCCTGATAGGCCTCGGCAAGCCGCAGCCCCCACTCCGGACCGTGCACCAGCGCCAGATTGGTCGCGCAGTGCGCGACATCGAGATCGGCCGGGCCCCAACACGGACCGGCCCAGTCGACGACGCCCGTGATCCGCGCGCCGTCGAACAACACGTTGCCTGGGTGAAAGTCCCGGTGCAGAAAACATCCCTCGTACGGCGGCGCCGGCTGCCGGAGCATGTCGATCGCGGTACCCCAGATCGCCGGGTCGGCGCCCTCGGGAATCACCACGGTGTCAGCGGTCGTCAGCGTCACAAACGTCGGCGGACGCTCGGCCGGTCGCAGCGCGTGGATCGCCACGAGCTGCCTCGCCAACAGTGGAACGCGCGTCTCGACTCCCTCGTCATCGAGCACCGTGCGCCCGGGCAGATACGTCATCAGGAGCGACGGGTACTCGCACTGCGCACCCGTCGGATCAACCGCAACCAGCTCAGGCGCAGTCACCCCGGTCTCCACGAGCAGGGTCAGAGCAGCCGCCTCCCGATTCAGCCAGTCCTCGGCATCCGGCTCGCTGACGACACTTCGCAGTACCAGCTCCCTGGTACTCCCATCCCTATTGCCGATAGTCAGCCGGCGCATCTCAGCCGTGATGCCCCCGTGCAACGCCACGGCCCCGACGAGCCGCTCGCCAACCTCCAACTGCCGCTCCACCCACTCCACGGTCAACGGCCGAACCCCATCACGTTCATCCACCCAGCCAGCACATCACCCGCACCCCGCCGTACGCGAATGTTTATCGGGCCCCTGGGGGTTCCCATAGTCCAGCGCTGCTCGAGGCGCCCTACTGCCGCCAGGAGGCCGTCGCACTGCTTGCCCTCAGCAACGAATCGGAGCTTCGCCGTCGCACACCCAGGCGGCTCCACCCCGCCCACCACTAGAAACCACGTGCGATCCACCCCGGTGGCTCCCTACCCTCCAACCATGGAGCTTCGCGAAGAACAGCCGACCGACAGAGCCGCCGTACGGGACCTTCACCTCGAGGCCTTCGGCGACCACGGCCCCCTGGTAGCCGACCTGACCGACGCCCTCCGCGACACCATCGACCCGCTCTCCCTGGTAGCCGTCCACGACGGCCAACTAGCCGGCCATGCCCTCTTCACCCGCAGCCTCCTGGACGCCCCCAAACGCCTAGTAGACGTCCAAGTCCTAAGCCCCCTGGCCGTCCTACCCGCCCTCCACAACCGCGGCATCGGCTCGTCCCTGGTCCGCCACGGCCTCGCGATCCTCGCCGACCGCGACGTCCCCGTCGTCTTCCTGGAAGGCGACCCCCGCTACTACTCCCGCCTAGGCTTCACCCCCGGCGCCGACCAAGCCTTCCGAAAGCCCTCCCTCCGCATCCCAGACGCCGCCTTCCAAGCCATCCGCCTCCCCGCCTACCAACCCTGGATGACCGGCACCCTCGTCTACGCACCCCCCTTCTGGCACCACGACGCAGTAGGCCTCCGAGACCCCAACGCCTAGGAGCTCTCTTGCTCCCGCGCCTCGCGCCGCCGGGCCCGAGTTGGAGCGGACCTGCGCCACTGACCAACCTGCTGCTGAGCTATCCGGGCAGCGCGTCCTGAGCGTGAACCAGCCAAGCCGACCAGACTTAGTCAGTGCTGGCGGTCCGCACGCACGCCCAACCACCTGTTGGCCGCCGAACTCGGGATGGGCTAGTTGGCTGGCCAGCGGGCGCGTAGGACGCCGTCGGGGTCGGGCAGCGCGCCTTCGAGCAGCGGGTTGTAGTCGCTCAGCATGTTCGGGATGACGAGTGCGGCGACCGCGTCGGTGGGGAAGTCCCCGGCCTCCGGGTCGTCGAGGTTGCGACTCTGAATGCGGCCGGCGGGATCCTCCCAGACATACTCGCAGTCGTCGGCCGTCGCGTTGACGGCCTCTACGTCGCGTGAGAGGTCGGGCCACACGGTCAGCATCGCCCGTGGTGCGAGTTGAAGATCTTCGATTGTTTCTGGCGTCAGGCGGTGCCATCGGAACAGGTTCCACGCCGGGCACTCCTGCAGCAGTAGGGTTCCCCGGCTAGCCATTAGGTCGGCAGCTTTCGCCCAGAACGCTGCATCGGCCGGCGGCCAGAAGTCTTCGTCCTCTTCGGCTTGCCTGTCCAGTAGGACCGGCAACAGTCCTAGATCGGTGACTGCGGCAACTGCTCGCTCGCAGGGGACGTGACTACCGACGTACATGTACTGGTCGAAGCCGAGGCTCACCTCGAACACACCGTCGACCTCGAGGTGACACGACGCGCCGTTGTCCCGCAGCATCGCGCGGACGAGCTCAACGCCGACCCCGATCGGCACAACCCGTCCGTCGTAGTAGTCGCTGAGATCCGGGGCGAACAGCCCCGCCAGCCCGTGCCCTTCGACCGGCGCCTCCAGCCCGAAATTCACAAAGCCAGTCACACCAGGCCGCCGAAGGCTGACCTCGGTGACGCCGCTCTCCTCAGCAAAGGCCAGCACCGCCGCGAGGTACGCCGCTTCCTTCGGCCCATGATCGCTCGCCTCGTCCTCAGGCCCGGCGTACAGCCCAGCCTCGTTCCAGTCGGCAGGGTCGTACTTCGTCACCTGATACACGTAGGGCAGCGCCACACCCCGAATGCTGCCAGCCGCCGAAGTGGCGTCGCCTCCCCTTTTCCGCGAGCGAGGTCGGCCTGAGCTGTCGCCAACGTGCTCCCAACGGCCGGTCCGCCGCCAAACTTCGTGTAGGGAGACCACGGTGGGCGCTCGCGCTGGAGGCGCCGAAGATGAGTCGCCGCCGGCGGCGGTGTCGTTTGGCTACTGGCCCCAGGTCAAGCTTCTGACCTGGGGTTTTGTAGGCCCCGTCGGACTCGAACCGACAACCCGCGGATTAAAAGTCCGCTGCTCTGCCAATTGAGCTAGAGGCCCCTGGTGGTGAGGGGTTGGGGAATAGTGTCGCAGGTTTGGGGGCGGGGTGGGGGTGGTGGGGTGGTTTGTGGGGTGTTCGGCGGGGGTGGTGAGGCGTACTGTCGGGGTCTGGGGAGTACTACTTCGCGCCGCGGGGGGCTGGGGCTAGGGGGCGTTATGGGGGTTGTGGAGCGGGCTGAGGTGGTGCGGGCCCATGCGGAGGTTGTGGGGGCCTGGCGGGAGATTGTCGAGCAGGCTTCGGATATGGGGCTGGCCGATCGGATCGCGATCGGGGTGACGTTGCGGGCTCGGGCCGAGGCGTTGGCCGGGTTCGAGGGGCTGGCTCGGGACGCGGGGGATCTGGCGACTGATGCGCGGGCGTTCGCGGCGGCGGTGCGGGCGCAGAATCCGTTGAGCGGGGTGATGGCGGGGGTCGGTCTCGCGGCGGGGGTGCTGGGGTTCTTCGGGTGGTGGTCGTTCCAGGCTTTGCGGACGGTGTTCGCGCCGGCGGCCGAGGTGGGGATGGCGCAGACGACCGCGGCGTTGATCGGGGTGGTGACGGTCGCGTCGGGGGCGGTGATCGTGTCGGTGGTTCGGGCCGCGCTGGAGGCTGCGCGGGCGGCGTTGGAGTCGCTGGAGAGTCTCGGTGCGCGGTCGCATCCTTCGGCGGTGTTGCTGCGGGAGGTTCGGCCGGCTGAGGAGCGGTTGTTCGCGGTGTTCCGGCAGCAGGTGCCGGAGCCACCGATCAGTGCTGGGCCGTTGATCGTGATCGGGACGGTCGGGGTGCTGGCGGGGGCCGTGTGCGCGGCGTTGGCCGGGGTCGGGGTAGCGGCCGGCTGAAAGTGCGCTGAGCTCTGGCCGAGGGGTCGATCGGAGTGCTATGCAGGTCTCTTCGCCTGGGTCGTCCAGGCGCTGACAATCCCGCCGCGGGGGGACCGACGGCGGGTTTGGGGGGAACCACTGTGGTGTGTATTCGTGCTGCGTTCATGGCTGTCGTGGTGCTCGGTTTCGGGGTCGGGTGCGGTACGGCGGAGTCCACCGAGCCGGCCGCGGTCGCCGGCAAACCAATCGCAAAGACCGTCACCACCCAACCGCCAACGGCTCAACCGGCAACCGCTCAACCCGCAACCGCTCAACCGGCGACCACGCCGACACCGGCCGTCACGACGACGGTGAAGCCGAAGCTCGTCGTACCGAAGACGACCACGAAATCGGTCGTCGAGCTCAAGGTGATCCCGTTCAAGAAGAAGACGGTCACCGACAGCGCCCTGCCGAAGGGCGAGCGCACGATCCGGACCCCGGGCGTCAACGGTTCCCGGAAGCTCACGTACGACGTCACCTATGTCGACGGGAAGCAGACGACGAAGAAGCTCGTCCGCCAGGAGGTCGCCAAGGAACCGCGAACCCAGGTGACGGCCGTCGGTACCAAGGTCGAAGCGGAGGAGACCGGCGGCGGCTGCGATCCGAACTACAGCGGCTGCGTCCCGATCGCGAGCGACGTCGACTGCTCCGGCGGCAGCGGGAACGGCCCTGAGTACGTCGATGGCCCAGTCACCGTCACCGGATCCGACATCTACCGCCTGGACGCCGACCACGACGGCATCGGCTGCGAGTAGGCACGGCATGCCGGGCCATGCGATGTAATGCGTGGGTGTTGACCTACGAGCTGACGTCCAGGGACCTGGAGGAGGTCCGGTTCGCGCTGTCGCCTGCGGCGGAGACTGTGCTGAGCCTGCGGGCGCTGCGGGACCCCGGTCGGTTTCCCCTGCAGCTTCCGTGGGTTCGTGCGGTGCAGCCGCTTCTGAGTGACCTGGACTGGACAGTCCTCGGCCAGCTCGTCAACGACACGATGGGCAGCCCGGACTTCCTCACGCCGCGGCCGACCTCGCCGCTCACCCAGTTCGCCGATGAGCTCGAGCTGATAGCCGCGGTCGATCAAGACACGTTCACCCGACAGCTCACGGCGGTGAACGGCGAGCTGGACCAAGACCTCACGCCGGCCCGGGTCGCCACGGCACTCAGCGACTACTGGCAGACGGTCATGGCGCCGTACTGGAATCGCATGCGGACGATCCTCTCCGCCGACATCACCTATCGCGGCCACATCCTCACCCAGCAAGGCACCGCCGCGATGCTCAACGAGCTAGGCCCCGCAATCTCTTACCACCAAGGGCTTCTGAAGGTCGACAAGGTCAGCGAACAAAGCCGCACCGAGAGCGTCGACGGCCGCGGCCTCGTCCTCCAGCCAACCCTCTTCGGCCCCCACGCTGTCATCCCGTACGACCCCGGCGCCGAACCGTTCCTCGGCTACCCGCCCCGCGGCCAGGCCAACCTGTGGACCGTCGTCGATCCGCCCACGCCACAGGACCTGGCCCAACTCATCGGTACGGCGCGCGCCCGCATCCTGCAGCTCCTCACGCATCCGCGCACCACCACCGACGTGGCCGCCGAGCTGCAGGTCACCCCGTCAGCGGTCAGCCAGCACCTCCAACTGCTCCGCCGTACCGGCCTGGTCGAAGCGCAACGAGCCGGCAAGCAGGTGCTCTACCGACCGACAGAGTTGGCCCAATTGCTGACAGGACACTAGTGTCCCGCAAACGATGTAGGTCGAGTGATATCGGTGTCCAGGTGCGTGCATCGTGGTGCTTGAGGCGCGTCCTCGATGCGGTGTTCATCGTGGGCGTGACTCAAGCGCCGCGAGGTGCGTGCCTGGGCGCCGATAGCGCCGAGCTACATTGTTTGCGGGACACGGAAGTCGAAACCAGACCGCGGGAGCTCGCACCGGAGTGGGCTGAGAGGGCGACAGAGCAGGCGTCGCCGACCGCTGAACCTGAATCGGGTAATTCCGACGGAGGGAGGACGCATGACGCAGTACGACGAGTCACCGGCCGAGCACGCCGTGTGGGTGAACGGTACGGCGACCACCAGCGGACCGGGGATGTCGGTCGCGGAGCTGGTCCGGGAGATGTCGGACCGGCAGACCGGGATCGCGGTCGCGGTGAACCAGAGTGTGCTGACCCGCGGCGAGTGGGCCGCCACGATCCTGACCGCGGGTGACCGGGTCGAGATCGTCGGCGCGGTCCAGGGAGGCTGAGATGGACGACCCCTTCGAGCTGGGCGGCCGCACGTACTCCTCGCGGCTCATCATGGGCACCGGCGGTTCGGCCAACCTGGAAGTGATGGAGGAGGCATTGATTGCCTCCGGCACCCAGTTGACCACGGTCGCGATGCGCCGGCTGGGCACCGGGCACGAGGGTTCGGTGCTCGATGTGCTGAAGCGGCACGGGATCGAGATCCTGCCGAACACGGCCGGCTGTCACACCGCCGCGGAGGCCGTGCTGACCGCGCGGCTGGCGCGCGAGGCGCTGGGGACCGATCTGATCAAGGTCGAGGTGGTTGCCGACGACCACCTGCTGCTGCCGGATCCGGTCGAGCTGCTCGACGCCGTCGACATCCTGGTCGCCGACGGCTTCACCGTGCTCCCCTACACGAACGACGACCCGATCCTGGCCCGCCGCCTGGAGCAGGCCGGCTGCGCGGCCGTGATGCCGCTGGCCGCACCGATCGGTTCCGCGCTCGGCATCCGCAACCCGCACAACATCTCCCTGATCGTCGAGGGCGCGAACGTCCCGGTCATCGTCGACGCCGGCCTCGGTACGGCGAGCGACGCGGCACTGGCGATGGAGCTCGGCTGCGCAGCCGTCATGCTGGCGACCCCGGTCACCCGCGCGGAGAAGCCGGCCCTGATGGCGGCCGCGATGCGCGACGCGGTCAGCGCCGGCCGGAACGCTTTGCTGGCAGGGCGAGTCCCCCGCCGCTGGCACTCCGCGCAGGCGTCCTCCCCCACAACCGGACTGCCGACTTCGGAGTAGCTATGGACTTGGCGACAGTAGCGGCGGCCAACGACGCGTGGATGGGTCCGGCGCCGGAAGGCTCGGAGATCGTGGAGACCGCGGAGTACCGGCTGGTCCGGCTCCCCGATCGCTTCCCCCATCCGCTGCAGGTGCAGTGGATCAAGTCCACGCGCCCGGCGGCCGCCGTACTGGATGACGCGGTTGCCAAAGCATCCACCTATGGCCTGCCCGAGGTGTCCGTCTACGTCAAGATCAGTTCGCCCGCGGGCCTCGACGAGGCGCTGCTGGAGCGTGGCGCCGAGTACGTCGACACTGCCGACGTACTGGCCCTAGCTCTGCCCGCTGAGGTCAAGGCACCGGAGCTCGAGGCTCGCTGGGTGACCGAGCTGGAGATCGCCCGCGATGCCAACGCGGTGGCGTCCACAGTCTTCGGTGGTTCCAGAGCCTCCGACGAGGATCTCGCGTCGCGCTTGGCCGCCTACCGCAGGCAGACCGAGGCGCAAGCCGGCGGCGTGCTGGTCGGCTATGTGGACGGCGTCCCGGCCGGAGCCGCCGGCATCGACCTGGTCGACGGTGTCGCGCGGATCTGGGGCGGCTCCGTCCTCGAGGAGTATCGGGGCCACGGCATCTATCGCGCGTTGACGGCCGTCCGGTTGGCCTACGCCGTTGAGCACGGCGCCACGATGGCGCTCACCCAGGGGCGAGTCGCCACGAGCTCCCCGATCCTCAAACGGCTCGGCTTCGTCTCCTACGGCCAGCAGCGTTCGTACCGGCTCCCGTTGAGCTAGTCGTTGTCGCGGATCGTTCCCGTCACCCGATAAGGCACCTTCAGTACGGCGCCGTCCGCCGCCGTGATCACGACCGTGAACGTCTCGGCCTTCTCACGGAGTTTGTCGTCCTTGATCGGTACGACGAACTGTCCGGTTGTCTGGCCTGGTTCGATCTGCGGGTAGAGGCCTTCCTGCGGGTTGACGAAGTCGACGCCGAGTTTCGCCGTACCGCTGCGAAGTTCGGCGGTCAGATTGACCGTGCGATCCGACGGGGCGGACAGCTTCATCGGAAAGACCACACCGCCACGCCCCTCGATCCCGACGCCCGGTCCGATGGTCACCGTTGGGGTCGGATCGTCGTCGCGCACAATCCCGTGGGCGAGCGACCGGCCGATCATCGCATCGGTCGATCCGGCGAGCACCATGATGAACTCCTCGTCCGTCCCGTCCCGCTTGTTCGGGCGCAGCGGAACCTTGATCGTGACCGAGCGACGCCCGGCGGGAATCGTCACCCGGCCGTGGAACGCGCCCACCACGTCACTGTTCAGATCCCCGGACAGCTCCGCCCAGAACGTCACCGGCCGCGGGCTGACCCGCGACATCCGCACCTGGAAGTCGGCCGTCCGCGGTCCGGAATCACCCTCGACCATGTCCACATCCGCGACCGACAGCACCGGCAGCATCCGCGGTCGCCACTGACTGAGCGCAGGAGTCGAGAACGACAGATCAGCCAGGTACGCCGTACCTCGGGCAACCCGATCGGTCCGGATCTCCACCGATCGCACGTCGCGGAGATCAACCGCAAGACCGGCCAGCGGGATCCGGACCGTCTGCATCAGCACCTTCGGCAGCAGATAAGCGATCTTGCCCGGCAGTGGCTGCAACGCCTTACTGACCGTGGATACCGGCACGCTGGCCACCCGACCGTGACCGTCGACCAACCGGACCGAAAGATCGGTCGACCGTTCAGTTGCCGCACGCAACGACAGCACGGAGTACTGCCGAACGTCGCGCCGTCCAGCCGGCAGATCGAAGCGCAGCCGTCCAGTTGTCCCGGTCCAGCTCAGCTCCGTCGCCCGCCCGGCGACAAGATTCTCCACCGGCGATTCGGCCACCCAATGCGGTGTTCGCGAGTAGCCGTCGCGCACGCAGTCCGCCGAGCAGACCCGGGTCCGAGCAGCCCCGGTCAGTACGCCGGCCGGCCCGTCCAGGCGGGCGACGTCGTACCGATGTGGCGACTGTGCCATCACGGAAACGACCGCGCGACCAGCTGAGCGAGCGGGCGTGTTGGATCCGTCGAGCAGCGGCAGCAGCGCCGTCTCCCGACCGAGCTCGAGCCGGAAGAACCCAGCCATATAAGCCCGTCCGACCGCCTCCTGCTCGACCGCGGTCAGCCGTTGCTTCGACTTCGAGCCGCAGGGTTCGGCCTTGGCGTCGGCGGTCCAGTCGTCCGTTGTCGGCGAGACCGAGCGGCCCGGCGTCCATTCGGTGTTGAAGAAGTTGTGGTTGGCACCCATCATCAGCACGGTCGACCGCGCCGCGGGATCGCCGGTCATCGAGTACCGGGTGTCGTCGTAGTAGCGCTGACCGGACAGGTCTGCCACGTCGCCGTCGCAGTACGGGAGGATCACGCTCATCGCGACCCCGGGCAGGTTCGGCCGCAGGTAGCCGCCGGGAGCGAGCAGCAGGACCGCGCGGATACCGAACGGTTCCCCGAGGTCCGCGTTCAACTGGACCGCGCGAGCGACGCCCTCACCACCGCGGGAATGACCCATCAGGCCGACGCGCCGAAGGTCGAGCTTGCCGAGGAACTTGCGGCCGAAGGGCCCGTCGGCGTGGGTGGACCAGCGTTGCCAGAGCTTGAGGTGGGCGATCACCAGCTGGGCGCGGGCCAGCGAGCCGGTCATCTGGGTGTCGAAGTCCGCGATGTTGATGGCGTTCGCGCTGATCGAGACCACCTGGTAGCCGTGACTGGCGAGTGCCTTCGCCGGAGCGTCGTATCCGGCGTAGCTCGGGATCGACTTCGTCCCCTTCGGGCACGGCCACTCCATCAGGTCACCCGGGTCGACGTCCTTGGCGTAGCAGGTCAGGTGGATGCCGTGCAGGAACAGCACCAGCGGCCGCCGCCCGGGTGCCCCGATCGGCGAATACGATCGCCCGGCCAGCTCGCTCTTGATCTTGAACGCCGGGATGTCGACCACCCGATCACCCAGGTTGTAGTCACCGACCTCGACCCGGTACTTCCCGGCCGTGCCTGGATCGACCGGCAGGAATGCCGCGGCGGATGCCGTTGCTACCAACGGTGTCGCCAGCACCACGAGCGCGATGAGCAGCCTGGAGATCTTCACGGTCGCGAGCCTAGGCTGCCAAGGGGTAACCGAAGATCACTGTTTGATGGAGGATGAATGGGTACGCTCGAATATCCGAAGCCTGAGGGTGTTGCGCCGGGCAACGGCTACAGCCATGTGGTGACCGGACCCGGCCAATGGGTCGCGATCGCCGGCCAGGTTGCCCTCGATGCGGACGGCAATCTCGTCGGCAAGGGCGATGCGGAGGCCCAGACCCGGCAGGTGTTCGCCAACCTGGAGGCCGCGTTGAAGGCTGCGGGAGCCACCTGGGCGAACGTGGTGAAGCTGAACTTCTACCTGACCGACATGGCCAACCTTCTGGCACTGCGCAAAGTCCGGGACGAGCACCTCGGTAGCGGCCCGCGGCCGGCGAGCACCGCCGTACAGGTGGTTGCGTTGTTCAGCCCTGAGGCACTGATCGAGATCGAGGCATACGCCGTTATCTGAGTTCGTTCACGGCCAGCTGCGCGGCGAGGCCGATGGTGGAATCGGCGCGCGGCTGGCGGGAGTCGACGCGGGCGGTGAGCGTGAAGACGGCGACCGCGTAGGCGTCACCGGCCGGAAGGGTGACGACACCGACCTCGTGCCGGAGGGCGCCGAAGGTTCCGGTCTTGCCTGCGACGCGAATGGCGTCGTGCGGGAAGCCGGAACCGAGGCGGTGCTGGAAGATCTGCCGGTGCATCGCCGCCTTCACGAAGTCGGTCTGAGCGGTGGAGAGCAGTTCGCCCGCCCAGAGCCGGCTGAGCAGCAACGTCATGTCGCGCGGGGTGCTGGCCGAGGCGTTGGCCGCTTCATACACCCCGTCGGGTGTGGTGCGGTTGTTGTCAGCCAGTACGGCGAGGGCCGCATCCGGATCGTCGAGTCCGGTACGGCGTTGCAGGTCGAGCAGGTTGGCCGCGGTCCCCCGCCGTACCGAGGTTCGTCGCAGGCCGAAGGATTCCAGCAGCTCGGCGAGACGCTCCAGCCCGATGACGGTGAGCAGCGCGTCGGCGGCGGCATTGTCGGAGACCGTCATCATCGACACGGCCAGATCGCGGAGCGACATCGTCACAGGGTCGGCGAGGATCGACAGGCCGGTCGGGCCGGGGGTCCGGGACGACGGCTCGAGCGTCAGCTGCGCGCGGGGATCCAGCTCGCCCTCGTCGACCAAGCGGCAGAAGCCAGCCAGCAAAGGGAGTTTGTAGACCGACGCCATCGGTACGACGGCGTCCGCGTCGAGGGAGACGGTCGACTCGGGGGAATCGAGCGCGACCGCATGCAGCCAGCCGCGTACGCCGGCGTCCTCGAAGACTGCTCGGATCCGGGCGTTCACGGCGTCACCAACGCCGTGGTCAGGTCAGCCGGGCTGGCGAACGGAGTCCGGTCGTGCGACCACACCAAGCGCAACCGGGTCGGCAGCGGATCGCCGGTCAACCGATGCCGCTCGACGCCGGGCGCGGCAAGCGATGGGTCGGCGGTCATCACGATCGCCTGCCCAGCCGCCGCCATCGCAAGCCCGGCCCGCTCATCGGTCACCACCACGGTTCCACCATCCGGCCGATGCATCGCGAGCGTGTCCAGGAACAGATCCCGAGCCGCCGGCGCCTCCGCCCGCGGCCGAACCGCCACCGGCAGACCGCGCAACATCTTCAACTCGACAACCGAGTCAGCAGCGAGACCAGCAGGCGCGAGTGCCCAGGTCGGCAGCAATTGGACCGGCCCAGCCGCTAGACCGTCCAGCACGGTTGGATGCAGTACGACGGCCAGCGTCAACCTGCCCGCTGAGACCTGGCCGACGAGTGAGCTGGTCGGCGCCGTCACGACCGTCACTCGACTTCCGGGGACTGCTGCCCCGCAGGCTGCGGCCACTGCGGCACCAGCACCCGGTGGGACCTCGGGAGCGAGACCGAGGCGAATCTCCGGACCCTCCGGATCGCGAGCGACCGCAGCCTGATGAAGCTCCTCGATCGAGGTCAGCGCTCGCCGCGCGAACGGCAGCAGCGCGGTCCCCGCGGGCGTCAGCTCGACCCCACCCGAACCGCGTTCGAACAGCTTCGCCCCGACCAGCGCCTCCAGCCGGCGCAGGCCCTGGGACAGCGGTGGCTGGGTGATCCCGACGACCCGCGCCGCGTCGCCGAAGTGCTGCTCCTCGGCGAGCGCGATAAAGATCTGCAGGTGCCGTTCAGTCAGCATGACCCTGCTGACCTGCGGTGATATCCCCAGACACTCGCTTCATGCCTGAAAGCATATTCGACACACCGCGATCCCCTCACCTTGACTGAAGCCTCCGGAACGGTGAGAGGAGAACGCAGTGAAGGTGACGCGACGAGGCATGCTCGCAGGCGCGGCGGCGGTCGGAGCAGCGGGCGTGATCGGCCGGCCCGCGAGTGCCGAAACACCTGGCAAGCCGAAGGAACGCCGTACGCCGGTGGAGTTCACCTGGTTCGGCACACACGCCTGGCAGATCCGCTGCGGTGAGCACGTCGTCCTCACCGACCCGTGGCTGACCCGCTTCCATACCGGCACCTTCACCCCGGAAGGCGCCGACCCGAAGACCAAGCTGGTCATCGACAAGACCGTCATCGACAAGCACCTCGGCAAGGCAGACGCGATCCTGGTCCATCACGGCCACTACGACCACCTGTCCGACGTCCCGTACGTCGCCGCGAAAACTCAGGCGACCGTGCTCGGCACCCAGACGCACGTCAACCTGCTGAAGGCGATGCGCACCCAGGCCGATCTGCTGTCCCCGGTCCGCGGCGGCGAGTACCTGGTGTTCGACGGCTTCACCGTCGAGGTCTACCCCTCGCTGCATTCGTGCGGCGGCAAACGCCATACCTACGCCTACCCCGGCTACCACCAGGACGCCGTACCGCCGCGTCCGCGCGTGATCGAGGACCTGGTCGAAGGCGGCACCCTCGCCTACGTCATCACGATCGGCGGCCTGCGCATCCTCAGCCTCAGTACGGCGAACTTCGACCCGCACGCGCTCCGCGACCTCCAGGTCGACGTCGTCCTGGTGGCCCCCGGCGGCGAACCGGGCGTCACCGACCGCCTCCTCGAAACCATCAAGCCGGTCCCCACCGCCTTGGCCACCCACTGGGACGACTTCGACAAACCCCTCGCCGAACCCGGCGTCCCCTGGACCGACCTGACCCCGCTCCGCACCTCCGTCGAGAAGACCGGCGCCCGGTTCGTACTCCTCGACCTGCTGCAGAAGATCAGTCTTTGATCCGGTAGTGGTAGCGGGAGACCGTGCTGAAAGCGAAGCGGTGGTAGAGGGTGCGGGCGGCGGTGTTGTCGGCGAGGACCGAAAGGAAGACCTGGCCGATGCCGCTGGTTGTTGCCTCCAGCAACAGGCCGTGGATGACAGCTTGGGCCAGGCCCTGGCGGCGGAAGGCTGGGTCGACGGCGATGCAGTAGAGGCCGGACCAGTCGTCGACGAGGGCCAGGCGGCCGATCGCGGCGATCTGGTCGCCGACCATGATGCGGGCATAGAGGGCCGAGCCGCGGTCGAGGATCTGGCGGGCGACGGCTCGTTCGGCGGAGCCGCCGCGGCCGTCGTGCTGCCACCAGAACTCCGTCCACGCATCGTCGGCGACCGAGGAAATATTCACCTCGCCCATCGGCACCGGCAGCGCGGCCAGGACGTCGGCGACGGCCGCGCACTGGACGAGCGTCGGATTCTTCACCTGATAACCGCGAGCCGCCAACTGGGCGTCGAGATCGGTCGGCTGGGCCGCCGGGCTGATCTGGAAGGACGGCGTGATGCCGTGCGCCTGGTACAGCGTTTCCACGTAGTCCAAGGCCCTACCGAGATCGTACGGCGCTCCGGCCGGGAGCACCGAGTTCGCCCGCAGGGTGACACCGGCCGCTCGTCGGACCAGCCAGCCGTCGAGCTCGGTGCTGTGCGCGGCAGGCCAGCCCCGGTTCATCAGGTGGTCGATTCCAGCTGCGGTGATCACCTCACCGAGAGTAGAACTCCTAGGATCGAATTGCAATGTATTGAATAGTTATTCACGATCGTCGAGCAGCCGCGATCGCCTCGGCCAGCAGATCGACCCCCTCGATCACCGAGCTCACGCTCAACCCGCCGTACCCGAAGACCAGCCCGGCCGGCCCCGGCGGCGTCACCCAGTACGGCGCCAACCCGTAGACGCCGAGCCCGCGGGAGAGAGCGGCCACCTGGATCGCGGACTCGGTCATCCCCTCGGGCAAGAACGCCATCACATGTAGCCCGGCCGAGATCCCGATCGGCTCCAGCTCGGGCACCCGTAGCGCGAGCCGCTCCATCAACGTGTCCCGCAGCAACCGGTACCGCGGTCGCATCCGGCGCAGGTGCCGATCGAACTCACCGTGCGCCACGAAGTCCGCGAAGGTCAGCTGATCGAGCACCGGCGACCCGCGATCGTCCATCAGCTTCGCCTGCGACATCACCTCGACCAAGCGCGGCGGCAGAATCATCCACCCCAGCCGCAGCCCCGGCGCCAAGGTCTTGCTCGCCGTCCCGATGTACGCGACCCGATCCGGAGCCAACCCCTGCACCGCACCGATCGGCTCCCGGTCATACCGGAACTCAGCGTCGTAGTCGTCCTCGATCACCAGCCCGTCCCGCCGCGCGGCCCACGCCACCAGCGCGGCCCGCGTCTCCGCCGACATCACCACCCCGGTCGGAAACTGGTGCGCCGAAGTCACCAGTACGACGTCCGCCCCCGACCGCTCGAGCGCCTCGACATCAACCCCACCGTCGAGAACCGGTACGCCGACCGCCGTCAACCCGGCCTCCGCGGCCGTCCGGCGCAGATCGTCGTCGGACGGATCCTCGACCGCGAGGCACCGATATCCCTGGGCAGCAAGGACCTTCAGCAGCAACCGCGACCCCTGCGCGAACCCGTTGCAGATCAGCATGTGCTCCGGCCGCGCCGCCGTACCGCGGACTCGGTTGAGGTAGTCCGCCAGCGCCGTCCGCAGCTCGACCGTCCCGAGCCCGTCCAAGTAGGCAAGACTCCGGTACGGCGTTTCGTTCAGCACCCGGCGCACCGACCGCAACCAGGCTGCTCGGGGAAACTGCGAGACATCCGGCCGGCTGTAGCGGAAGTCGATCCGCGCCTCGCCGTCCGGCACCAACCCCACGTCCGAAGCCGAGACCGCAGCAACCTCCGCGACCTCGGTGTACCCACCGCCCCGGCTGACCAGGTATCCCTCGGCCACCAACTGCTGGTACGCCTCGACCACCACGCCTCGGGACAACCCCAGATCCTCGGCGAACGACCGGGTCGACGGCATCACCGCACCCGCCCGCAACAGCCCCTCGCGGATCCGGGCGCGGATCCCGCTCTCCAGCTGCTGATGCAGCGGCGCACCACCTGAGCGCTGGAGCTCGATCAGTAGCTCACCGGAACTGGTCCTGATTCGGGTCACGAAACTGGACCTTATCGGAGTACCGCTGCGCTGTCAGGGTGGAGGCATGACGACCTTTCTGCACCCCGGAGATCACGGGTACGACGCGGCCCGCTCGATCTGGAACGCGATGATCGACCGCCGGCCGGACGTGATCGCGCGCTGTACGACGACCGCCGACGTGGTGGAGGCAGTCCGCCTCGCCCGCACGCAGAACCTCGAGCTCGCGGTTCGCTGCGGCGGTCACAACATCGCCGGCCTGGCCGTCCCGGACGGCGGGCTGATGATCGACCTGACCCCGATGAACACGGTCGAGATCGACCTCGAACGCCAGACCGCCTTCGTCCAGGGCGGCGCGCTGCTCGGCGAACTCGACCGTGCCGCCCAGCGCTACGGCCTGGCGACGACCGCGGGCAACGTCTCGCACACCGGAGTCGGCGGGCTCACGCTCGGCGGCGGGATGGGCTGGCTGGCCCGTCGATTCGGGCTGGCCTGCGACAACGTCACGGCGTACGAGGTGGTCACCGCGGCCGGCGACGTGGTTCGGGCGACCGCCGAGGAGAACGCCGACCTGTTCTGGGGACTGCGCGGTGGCGGCGGCAACTTCGGCGTCGTCACTTCGTTCGAGTTCCGGCTGCACGAGATCGGCACCCGCGCATTGGTTGCCGAGTTCACCTATCCGCTCGAGGCGGCGTACGACGCCTTGCGGGGTTGGCGTGAGCTCAACCGGACCGCGCCGCGGGAGGCGACCTTCACCGCCTCGATCACGCCGGACGGCGTCACCCTCGGCTACGTCTGGGTCGGCCCGCTCGGCAGCGAACTGCTGCCCCAGTTCCGGGCCCTTGGTCCCGTGCAGAAGGAGTACGTGGAAGCGATGCCCTACCTGACCCTGCAGACGCGGGACGACAGCATCCAAGGTCATCGCTTCCGCCGCTATTGGAAGGGCCACTACTTCAAGTCGCTGCCCGATGAAGCGATCAAGGCGCTCATCAACACCCCCGGCGTCTCCGGAAGCCTGCAGGCCTACGGCGGCGCGATCGCCGACACCCCCGACAGCGACGCGGCCTTCAGCCACCGGGACACCCTGTTCGAGTTCGTCACGTCCGCGCGCTGGGAGGACCCGGCCGACGACGAGGCCCGGATCAGCCAGGTCCGCCAGTACGCCGCCGCGCTCACGCCATACGCGCAAGGGGCTTATGTGAACACGCTCAACGGCGAGGCGATCCACCGCGCGTTCCCGCCGGAGAAGCTCGCCCGGCTGGCCGAGCTCAAGGCGAAATACGACCCGGCGAACCTGTTCCACCTGAATCAGAACATCACCCCGGCAATACTGGTGGGGTGACAACCGAACTGACGCCTGAGTTGGCGGCGACGATCGAGGCAGGCTTCTCCCGGCGCGACCGGGAGAACATGCAGCCCACGATCGACTTCTTCGAGGCACTGCTCGTCGAGCACCCGGACAACCCGTACGTGCTCTACGAGGTCGGCGGCTCCTACGACACCGCCGGCCAGGAGGAGAAGGCCGTCGGGTTCTACGAGCAGGCTCTGCCCGGGCTGAGCGGCGAGACCCGCCGGAAGTGCCTACTGCAGTACGGGAGCACGCTGCGCAACCTGGACCGGTTCGACGACTCGCTGGACGTGTTCAAGAAGGCGTGCGCCGAGTTCCCGGAGTCGGACTCGCTGCGGGTGTTCAAGGCTCTGACCTTGCACGCGGCCGACCGCAAGGACAAGGCGCTCGCCAGCCTGCTCCTGGTGATCGCCGACCGCCTGGAGACCCCGGAGATCAAGCGCTACGAGGCCGCCATCCGCGGCAACGCCGAGTACCTCGCCAATCTCTAGCAGGCGCAGGCGACACCGCGAGGTGCGGTGAGCGGGTCCGATAGCCGGCGGTTGATGCCGTCGGCGGTCTCGACCGGGAGGCCTTCGCGAGCCCAGTACTCGAAGCCGCCGATCATCTCCTTGACCGGATACCCCAGCTTCGCGAACTCCAGCGCCGCCCGGGTCGCGCCGTTGCACCCGGGCCCCCAGCAGTAGGTCACCACCCGAATCCCAGCCGGTACGACGGCGCTCGCACGCTCGGCGATCTCCCGGGTCGGCAGGTGGATCGCGCCCGGGACATGGCCCTGGTCCCAGCTCTCATGGCTGCGACTGTCGATCAGCACCCAACCCGTCGTACCGGCGCCGACGTCGGTCGCCACATCGGATACATCGGTCTCGTAGGCAAGGCGTCCGGCGAAGTGGGCCACGGCTGCGGTCTGTTCAGTCATGTCCTCAGCGTCAGCGATGCGGATCAGCGAGAACAGTGGCAGAAATGACCTAGTACAACAAGATTCAGCCAGGGCGATTGATCCGAGCGCGGGCCCGCGCCACCTTGATCGCGGTCTTCAGCGTCTCCACGTCGTACGCGCCGTAGTGCCGCTGTCCGTTGATGAAGAAGGTCGGTGTCCCGGACACACCACTGAGGTCGGCCGACTCCACATCCCGCGCCACCCGAGCCGCGGCGACATGCCGCTTCACCTCGTCGTGGATCCGCTGGTTGTCGAGGCCGAGCTGCTCGGCGTACGACATCAGGTCCTTGGGCTGCAGGTTCTCCTGGTTGGACAGCAGCAGGTCGTGCATCTCCCAGAACGCACCCTGCTCATGCGCGGCCTCGGCCACCTCGGCCGCGATCTGCGCCCGCGGATGCACGTCCGACAACGGCAGATGCCGCCACACGTACCGCAGGTCGTCGTCATGCAGAAGATCCCGTACGACGGGCTCCGCGATCCCGCAGTACGGGCACTCGAAGTCGCCGTACTCGACGAGCGTCACCGTGGCGGTCTCGGGACCACGGACGTGATCCAGCTCGGGGTCGATCGGGTCGACGAGGTCGACCAGCTCCTCGGCCCGGCCGAGCAGTGCGAGCGCCTTCTTCGCCGGACTCAACAGCTTCACGGCCCGGAACACCAGCCAGGTCAGCGCTGCCGACACCACCACGGCCGAGAGCAGCCCGATCTTGGCCTCGGCCAGGGCCGGGCCGTCGAACGCGATCGTTGCTATCAGCAAGGAGACGGTGAAGCCGATGCCGGCGATCGTGCCGCTGCCGACCACGGCCGCCCAGCCGACCTGCGGTCCGTACCGGCCGCCGGAGAAGCGGTCCAGCAGCCAGGAGACCACCGTGACCGCGACCGGCTTGCCGACCACGTACCCGACCACGATGCCGAGCGTGACCGGCGAGGTGAACGCCCGCCCGAGGAAGTCCGCGTCGATGGTCACTCCGGCATTGGCCAGGCCGAACAGCGGCACGATCAGGTAGCTCGTCCACGGGTGGTAGAGGAACTGCAGCCGCTCGTTCGGCGAGATCGTCGCGGTCAGGCCGACGGTCGCCGACCGGGCCAGCTCGGGTGTCGGCTGCTCCCGGAAGACCCGGAACAGCCCGCTCGCCTGCTCGAGCTCCTCCCGACCGGGCGAGTACGCCGGTGCGGTCAGGCCGATGGCCAGTCCGGCGACGACCGGGTCGACGCCACTCGTGAGCAGGGCGGCCCACGTGATCACGCCCAGAACGACGTACACCCAGGGTTTGCGGACGCGGAGCAGCGCGAGGGTGAGGACGACCCCGAAGGCCACGATCGCGATCATCAGCGGCATCAGGTCGATGTTCTCGCTGTAGATCACGGCGATCACGACCAGCGCCAGCAGATCGTCGACCACGAACACGGTCAGCAGGAAGACCCGGACCCGATCCGGAACCCCACGGCCGACCAGCGCGAGCAGACCGAGCGCGAGCGCGGTGTCGGTCGACATCGCGACGCCCCAGCCGTGCGCGGTGTCCGTGCCGAGGTTGAAGGCCAGGTAGATCAGCACCGGCGCGGCCATCCCGGAGACACCGGCAAGCACCGGCAGCACGAACCGGCTGCGGTCCCGCAGGTCGCCGAGGTCGAACTCGCGCCGCGCCTCCAGGCCGACCACCAGGAAGAACAGCGTCATCAGACCGCTGTTGATCCACTCCCGCAGATCCAGCCCGAACGCATGGTGACCGAGCTCGAAAGAGAGGTCGGTCCGCCAGAAACCGTCATACGAATCCGGGGCCAGGTTCGCCCAGAGCAGGGCCAGCACGATCGCCGCCGCGAGCACTCCGGAGCTACCGGCCTCGGTGCGCAGGAAGCTGCGCATCGGAGCCGCGAACTCCCGTCGCCAATTCGTCCGGCCGCTCAACAAGGCCGGGAAGTCCGCCATGTCGTCACCCTACTGCCGCAATCCAGGGTTGAGGCTGCATGATGTCTCCTGCGGACACCCCCTGCCCGGGTGTTCAGGCGCAGTTGAAACCATTGGGAGCCCCGTTGACCGAGCAGGAACTCACCGCTACCTCAGCGGATGCGTTCGCGCGGCTGGCCATCGAGCTGCACGACGCCCCTGGGGTCGAGGAGACGATCGATGCCGTCGTCCAGTTCGCGCTGCAGGCACTGAATTGCACGTACGCCGGAGTCGCGCTCTACACACGCGGCGGGAGCCCGGAGATCGCGGCGGTGACCGATCCGGTCGTTGCCAACGTCTACGACCTGCAGCTGCGCAGTGACGTCGGCCCGCTGGTGACCGCCCTGCGGGACCGGACCACGATCCTGATCCGCGACACCGAGACCGACGGCCGCTGGCCCGACTGGACCACCGAGGTCGCGGCACTCGGCGTCCGCAGCACCCTCGACGTACCGCTGACGACCGGTGACGCGGCCCGGCAGACCGTCGGCGTACTGGGTCTCTACAGTCCCGAGCCGGACGCGTTCAGCGAGGACGACGAGGCGATCGCGCACATCCTCGCCCGGCACGCCTCGGTCGCCGTGGCCTCGGCCCGGCACGAGGAGACGATGGCGCAGGCGGTCGACGCCCGCAAGCTCGTCGGCCAGGCGATGGGCATCCTGATGGAGCGCTTCGACGTCGACGGCGACCGCGCCTTCGCCATCCTCAAGCGCTACTCCCAGGACACCAACACCAAACTTCGCGACGTGGCCCAGCAACTGATCGACACCCGCAAACTCCCGCACTGATGACGGTCGAGCAGGTGTGGGAGGCGCGGCGGCTGCGGACGGACATCATCCGGCTGCGGATCGCTACCGGCCTCCTGCTCGTGGCCGGTGCGGTGCTGCTCTTCGCGATCTCGCACCCGATGCCCGGCCTCCTCGTGATGCTCGGCGCCGTCTTCACGCTCGCCGCAACAAGCAGCCGCAGCACCCGCCTCCGCCGCCTGCAACGCGATCTCGCCCGCGAGCAGGACGCCTAGCGGGGCGGGTGAGCGCCGTAGGCTGTCGGGATGGGGAGTTGGCAGCCGTTGATGGGGCCTTCCCGGCAGGTAGCTCTGGAAATCCTGCTGGACGGGCCGCTGTCGCGCGCCGAGCTGTCCCGGCGGGTGGGGCTCTCGCCAGGGAGTCTGACCCGGCTGACGAAGCCAATGGTCGAGTCGGGGCTGCTGGTCGAGGTCATCACCGAGATCACCGATGCTCGGGTCGGGCGGCCGTCACAGCCGCTCGATCTGGATCCGGCCGCCCATCACTTCGTCGGGATCAAACTGACCGGTGACCGGGCGATCGGCGTACTGACGACGTTGCGGGCCGAGGTCATTGCGAGTCTGGAGCGACCGCTCACCGACCACACGCCGTCCGCCGTGGTCGACCTGGTGCTGGAGCTGACCGACGACCTCGCCGAACGTTCTCCCGGCCCGATCACCGGGGTGGGCGTGACGCTGGGTGGACGGGTCGTGGACGGGAACGAGGTCCGCTGGGCGCCGTACCTGGACTGGGTCGACGTGCCGTTCGGCGACCTGCTCGCAGGCAGGACCGGTACGCCGATCGTGGTGGCGAACGATCTCAACGCGCTCACCGAGGCGACCCACTGGTTCGGGGCCGGCCGTGGGACCGACCGGTTCGTGCTGATCACCATCGGCGCCGGCGTCGGCTACGCGCTGGTCGTCCACAACCGGACGGTCGAGAGCCCGGACACCAGCATCGGCCTGATCGGGCACCACCCGCTCGTCCCGGACGGACCGCCGTGCGATCGCGGGCATCGCGGTTGTGCGATCAGCCTGCTGACGGTCGGCTCGATCACCGGCCGGGTCGGCTCCTTGCTCGGGCGGGAAGTCGATTATGAAGAGTGCCTGGACCTGGCGGCCAAGGGCGACCCGGCCGTGCAGCCGCTGATCAGCGAGGCCGGCCATGCCCTGGGCAGGCTGATCGCCGCGGCCGCGAACTTCACCATGCCCGAGCTCGTGGTCCTCGGCGGCGAAGGCGTCCGGCTCGCCGAGGTCGCCCGGACCGACCTGCTGGCCGGCCTGCACGCCGACCGGCACCCCTCCGGCGCCGAGCTGCCGATGGTGCTGCAGCCGGCCGACTTCACCGAGTGGGCCCGCGGCGGCGCGGTGATCGCGATCCAGACCTTCGTTCTTGGTAACTGACTAACTCAAGATAAGCAGTTACACTCACCTGCATGGACACCGTGAGGCGATGGATCAGCGGCTGGCGCCTGTGCCGCGGACTGCAACCACCGGTCGAGTACGACGGCGTCGTACTCGCGCAGCTCGACCTCCCCGGGCGTGAGCGCGAACTGTTCACCGACGATCCCTCACTGATCGAGCGCCTGGCCACAGTCGTGACCGAGACCACGTGGCTGACCGTCACCACCCAGTACGGCGATGCCGTGACCTCGCGGCTGAGTTCCGCCGGGCTGGAGCCGTTCGCCGAGCAGAAGGTGCTGATGTCGATCGCGCTGCGTGATCACCCGCACCCGGCGACGTCGTACCGGCTGGTCAGGCAAACCGAGGGACCACTGGATCACATGCAGCTCCTCGCCCCGGACGGCACGGTCGCTGCCCGCGGCATGATGGCGACGGTCGGCACGGACGCGGTCATGCACGACATCCACACCGATCCGGACCACCGGCGGCGCGGCCTCGGCAGCGTGGTGATGGGTGCGCTCAGCCAGCGGGCACTCGAGCGTGGCGCGGACAACGGTCTACTGATGGCCACCGCGGTCGGCGTCCACCTCTATCGCTCACTCGGCTGGCTGCCGGAGGCAACGATGGTGACGGCCTCAGGCGGTACGAGCGCGGTGCGCGGCGACCTTGGTGCGGTTCTGACAGGCCGTTGAGCAGAACCGCTGCGTGCGGTTGCGGGTCGAGTCCAGGAACAGCTCGTCACACCGCTCCGCCGTACAGCGTCGTAGTCGCTCGGCGTCGTGACTCCCGAGCAGCATCGCCACCGCGGTAGCGAACTCCGCGAGCCAACCGGTCGCTGCGGACGCTCCCGGCGCTGCGAAGTGCAGATGCCAGAGCTGCCCCGGCTCCCGGGTCAGCTGTGGAGCCGCCTGGGTTCGGCGCAGCAGGTCGTTGACCACCGCGACCGCTCTGTCGACGTCGGGCAGCAGACTCAGTGCGTCATACAACTGCCGTGCGCCCGTCTCGTACTCGTGGAGCTCGATCGGGATGGTTCGGTTCGTGGTGAGCCGCAGCACAGCGCGGACTGCCTCGTCGTCCGGCGGCGCGGCCGGGCGACCCTGCCGCGACGGAGCGCCGAAGAGGTTCGCCAACGCGATCGCGGCGGCGAGCGACGCCTTGAGGTGATCCGTGGGCTCCACGAGGCCCAGTATCCGGCAGCTGCAGGCGGTCACCCAACCTCACGGAGAGTAGCGAAGCTATGGTGAAACGTGCCCTCCGTGCAGCAATCCGGGCGGAAGGGTGAACCAATCATGGGGAGCAAGGCGTCCTACCTAGGTCGTACGTCAGATCTCCGCAACATCAGTCCCGGATCCGATGAATTTGATGGTTGCCAGCTACAACAATGAGGAACATGAACCTGGTCCACGTCCGGCAGCGGCCGGCGCCCGCGGGTATCGCCGGTCTCTCCGAGGCCGTCGTCGACCTGTCGGCGGTGCGTGACAACGTCAGCACCTTCCGGCGACTGGCCTCGCAGGACGTGATGGCCGTGGTCAAGGCCGACGCCTTCGGCCACGGCGCCGTACCGGTCGCCCGGGCCGCGCTGGAGGCCGGCGCCACCTGGCTCGGCGTCGCGCGCGCCGACGAGGCCCTGCAGCTGCGGGCCGCCGGGCTGACCGCCCCGCTCCTGACCTGGCTGTACGACGCCGCCGAGCTGATGCTGCTCGGCGACATGGACGTCGATGTCAGCGTCTCCACGGTCGCCGAGCTGCAGCAGGTCGCCTCGGTCCCGGCCGTCAAATACGTGCATCTGAAGCTCGACACCGGTCTGCACCGGGCCGGCAGCACCCCCGACCAGTGGATCGAACTGACCCGGGCCGCGGCGCACCACGAGGCGCTCGGGGCGCTCGTGGTCCGGGGAATCTGGTCGCATCTGTCGCACGGCGACGATCCTGACGCCGTCCAGAACCGGAAGCAGTTGCAGCTGTTCCGGACCGGGGTGGTGCTGGCCCGGCGCGCAGGACTGACACCGAGCACGATCCACCTGGCCAATTCGGCCGGTGCGATCACGCTCGACGCGCCGGACTGTGACGTGATCCGGATCGGCGCCGGGCTGTACGGGATCGACGAGACCGGGATCGGTCTGCGGCCCGCCATGAGGCTGATGAGCAAGGCGATCCAGGTACGGCGGATCGGCGTCGGCGAAGGCGTTTCGTACGGACATGACTTCACCGCCGACCGCGAGACCACGGTCCTGCTGGTGCCGGTCGGGTACGCCGACGGGATTCCGCGTGTCGCGGTCAAGCAGGCTAGTGTGCTGTGCCGCGGGGTCCGGATGCCGATTGTCGGCAGGATCGCGATGGACCAGTTCGTCGTCGATGCCGGTGATCTGGCGGTCGACCCGGGCGAGCCGGTGACGATCTTCGGTGACGGTTCGCAGGGCGAGCCAACCGCTCAGGACTGGGCTGAGTGGGCCGGAACCATCCCGCACGAAATCTACTGCGGCATCGGAACTCGGGTGCCGCGTCGCTACGAGGAGGCAACTCGATGAAGGTCGCGGTCGTGATGGGCGGCACCAGCCCCGAACACCACGTGTCCCTGGCCAGCGGCAAGGGGATCGCCGCGGCGGTCACCGAGCTCGGTCACACCGCGGTCCCGCTCGTCATCGACCAGCAGGGCGACTGGGCGGTCGGCCTGCACGAGGCGATCGACCTGCTGCGCTCCGTGGACGTCGTGCTGATCGGCTTGCACGGTGAGTACGGCGAGGACGGCCGCCTGCAGGGCTTCCTCGACCAGCTCAAGGTCAAGTACGTCGGCAGCGGCGTACTGGCCAGTGCCGTCGGCCTGGACAAGCACCTGACCAAGTCGGTGCTGCGCTCGCACGGCATCGCGGTCACCCCCGGCGTCCGGCTGTTCGGCGCGGAGACGACTGACACCGAGGCCGCCATCCAGAAGCTCAAGGCGGCCGACGTCGAGTTCCCGGTCTTCGTGAAGCCGGCCAACGGCGGCTCCAGCTTCGGCGTCGGCCGGGCCACCGACCTGGCCTCGCTGGCCGACGCGATCGCGGCCGCGGCCGAGCTCGACCCGCAGGTGCTGGTCGAGAAGGAGATGATCGGCCGCGAGATCGACCTCGCCGTGCTGCAGTTCCCCGACGGCCGGGTCGAGGTCGGCCCGTCGCTGGAGATCATCAGCGACCCGGCGCAGCCGTTCTTCAACGCCACCGCCAAGTACGACGCCGACAGCGCGACCCAGTTCCTGATCCCCGCGCCGGTCGACCCCGAGCTGGCCGAGCAACTGCGCCGTACGGCCCTCGAGGTCTTCGACGTCCTGGGCTGCACCGGGCTGGCCCGGGTCGACTTCTTCATCGAGGCGGACGGCAAGCCGGTCGTGAACGAGATCAACACGCTCCCCGGCTTCACCCCGGCCTCGCAGTTCCCGCGGATGTGGGCCGCGGCCGGCTACTCGTACGCCGATGTCGTCGGGGTGCTGATCGACACCGCGGTCGCCAAGCCGTGACGGTACTGCTCAGCGACGAGCGCATCACCAGCATCGAAGCGATCGAGAACGGCGAACCCCTGGTCGAGCTGGCCAGTCGTGGGATCCAGACGCCCGGCGTGGCCTACTCCCGTGAGGGCGTGGCGGACCGGCTGGTGATCGCGAACGCGTTCCTGCCGTCGGGGATCCAGCTGCACGTGGTCGAGGGGCTGCGGCCGCTCGAGTCGCAGCGCGAGATCTACGACGGCTACTGCGCCGAGCTCCGCACGCTGAACCCAGACATGGACGAGGCCGAGATCCGGGTGCTGGCGAGCCGCTTCGTCTCCCCGATCGAGGTCGCCCCGCACGTCGCGGGCGCCGCCGTCGACCTCACCCTGGTCGGCGCGAGTGGTCCACTCGATCTCGGTACGCCGATCGACGCCACGCCCGAGCAGAGTGACGGAGCGTGTTTCTTCGCCGCGACCAACATCAGCCGCGAAGCCCGCACCAACCGCGAACTCCTCGCCGACGTCCTCACCTCGGCCGGTCTGGTGAACTACCCCACCGAGTGGTGGCACTGGTCCTACGGCGACCGCTACTGGGCCTACACCGAACAACACCCCCACGCCCTCTACGGCCCCGTCCCGTGGCCCATCCCCGCCTGACCGCCGCCCCGCCTTGAGCACCCGTCAACCACTTCCCGCCCGCGGAAATGACTGAACCGTGCTCAAGGGTCGCCGAGCCATTCCATCTACATTGCATCGATTGCTGAGGGGTGAGCGGGCTGGTGCTATAGCTTCCATCGATCTTCATCGTTGGAGGAACTATGACCCCGCCCCGGTTGTCCCGTCGCAGAGTTCTGCTCAGCATCCCGGCGGTCGCCGTCGCCGCCCGGTTCGCGCTGCAGGCCGCTCCCGCCCAGGCACTCAAGAAGAAGCCTGAGTGCGTGGCCGACCTGATCGCGGCCGGCTGATGGCCAGCATCCCCTGGCTCGCCGACGTTCTGCGGGCAGCCGGCGTACAGGTCGTCGAGGAAGGTAACTGGAAGGCCCGCGGTGTCTCCGGGTCGTTCAACCCGATCGGCGTGCTCTGGCACCACACCGCCGCGCGCTCCAGCCCGACCAACCCGGCCCCGGCGCTGGGCATCTGCATCAACGGCCGCTCCGACCTGCAGGGCCCGCTGTGCCATGCGCTGGTCGACTACAACGGCGTGTTCCACGTCATCTCCGCCAACCGTGCGAACCACGCCGGCGCGGCCCGGGCCAGCGGTCCGATCCCGGCCGGTGACGGCAACACGATGCTGATCGGCTGGGAGATCGACTACGACGGCGTCAACCAGCACATGACACCGGCGCAGTACGACGCCTCGGTGAAGGCGACTGTCGCCGTACTGAAGCAGATCGGTCGCGACGCCAGCTACGTGCGCGGCCACCGGGAGACCAGTACGACGGGCAAGATCGACCCGTCGTTCATCGACCTGGACGCGTTGCGGGCGGAGATCGCCGCGCTGCTCGCCGGTGGTGGCGGCGCGGGCGGTCAGGCGTACCGGTACATGGACCAGCAGCACGTCGCGGCGGTCGGCACCGGCGGCACGCTGGTCAACCTGATGTGGTCGCCCAGCACCGACAAGCAGGTGCAGGACTGGGGATCGAGCAACCTGGCTGGGAAGCCGATCGGCTATGTACACAACGGGCAGCAGCATGTGTTTGCCCGCAGCAAGGACAACACCATGCGGCACTGGTGGCAGGCCGGGACGAGCGCTCCGGTCCCCGACACCTGGGGCACCGAGGGACGCGTACTGTCGAACCCTGCCGGGTTCGCGTACAAGAACCAGCAGCATCTGTTCTACCGCAACCCGGATGGGAACCTGGAGCACAAGTTCTGGGATCAGGGCACCGACCAGATCACCACGGGCGTCTGGGCCGGCGGACCGTTCGTCGGTAACCCGTTTGCCTTTGTACACAAGGACGAACAGCACATCTTCGGACGCGGGCCGAACGGCGAGCTGAAGCACTGGTACTGGGTCCCGGGCCAGAACCCGGCCAACGACAACTGGGGTGTCGCGTCCGGCGTCACCTCGGACGTGACCGGATTCAGCACCGGCGCCCAGGCCCACGTCTTCTTCCGGAACGCCGACGGCCAACTGCAGCACCGCTTCCTCAGCGGTACCCAGGTGCTCGGCGACATCTGGACCGGCGGCCCGTTCGTCGGCAACCCGTATGCCTTCGCACACAAGGACCAGCAGCATGTCGTTGCCCGCAAGGAGAACGGCGACCTGGTGCACTTCTACTGGTCCCCCACCATCGACCCGCCCCAGGCCGACAACTGGGGTGCCCTCGGCGTCGTCACCGACGACCCGGTAGGCCTCTCCACCTCCGACGCCCACCACGTCTTCTACCGCATCGCCAACGGCTCCCTGGAACACCGCTTCTTCATCGACGCCAACGCCCAGCAACTAACCGACAACTGGGGCGGCTCCCTGGCCCCCACCACCTAACGTCCGAAGCATCGCAGTACGTGGTCGGCGTTTCTTTCGGACGTTAGCCGCGACAACTGCGGATTTGCCCGGTCTGCGGGGATCTACTGCCGCTGAGCGACAGCAGATCCCCGCAAAGCGGTTCGTGTACCCCCGATTCGCGCCGCACCGGACAGGCCGGACACGTACACGGTGGCTGGTCACCGCGGCGGCCGATTTTACTGAAGCGCTAGGCGGGCGTGGTCTGTGGCTGAGGGGGATGGCGAGGCCGGCGACCACCGTTGCGGTTGCTTGAGCTTCCGGGCTTCGGTTGCGGTGCAGAAAAATGAGGGGATCTCCCCGCAAGTTGCTGGTTCTCCCCTCAAAATTTGAGCAGAGAAGGGCCCATTTGAACGGATATCCAGTGAAATTCCGCCCGCTGGCAGCCGACCCGAACCGTAGTGGTCAACCACGGTGGCGGGTCAGCTGACAGGCCTCCTGATCGTCGGGAGCAACCACCGCGACGGGTCAGCTGCAAAGCCTCCTGATCGTCGGCGGTAACCACAGCACATCAGCCACAGGCAACGGGGAACCGCGGTCGCCCAGCGAACCATCCGGCTCAGCCGTAGACCGCCTCAGCCACCCGTCTCAGTCAAACCGGCCGCAGCGGCGACTAGCCACCGCGTACGTCCTCGGCCGAATCCGCGCGGCGGGATGGGACGAGCACATTCAGGAAGGCGGGGTTCCTGGCCAGCCGAAGACCCCAACCACAGCGACCGATCACCTCTTGCGATCTCGCTCCCCGTACCGGTTGGGGGGACTGTGGCTGAGGTGGATGGTGCGGTCGGCGGGCTATGGCTGAGCTACCTGAAGGAGCGCGATGACCCCGCAGTACAACGTCCGAAAACACGCCGACCACGTACTGCGAACCTTCGGACGTTAGGGCCTGACAGCGCGCGTGGTGATGCGGTGGGGGTGGGTGTAGACGTTGAGGGAACCGTTGCGGATGAATCCGGCGAGGGTTAGGCCGGATTCGTCTGCTAGGTCGGCTGCTAGGGAGCTGGGGGCTGAGACGGCGCCTAGGACGGGGATACCGGCCATGACGGCTTTCTGGGCGAGCTCGAAGCTGGCTCGGCCGGAGACGATCAGGATCAGGCCGCGGGCGGGGATGCGGTTGGCCAGGAGGGCCCAGCCGATCACTTTGTCGACGGCGTTGTGTCGGCCGACGTCCTCGCGGACGACGAGCAGGTCGCCGGTGGGCGTGAAGAGGCCGGCCGCGTGGAGACCGCCGGTACGGTCGAACACCTGCTGCCGGGTGCGCAGTACGTCGGGCAGTTCCGCGAGTACGTCGTACCGGATCTGCACGTCGTCCTCGGCCGGCGAGTGTCTGGTTTTCAGGCGAACCGCGTCGAGGGAGGCCTTTCCGCAGACGCCGCAGGACGAGGTGGTGTAGAAGTTCCGTTCGACCCCGGTGACTGGCGGCGGTACGCCGGGAGCCAGTCCGAGATCGAGGACGTTGTAGGTGTTGCGCCCTTCGTCGTCTCGGGAATCGCAGTACCGGGCGTCGCGGATGTCGTCGGCGCTGCCGATCACGCCCTCGGTCTGCAGGAAGCCGTGCGCGAGCTCGACGTCGTGACCAGGGGTGCGCATCGTGACGGCGAGCGCCTTGCCGTCGACGCGGAGTTCGAGCGGTTCCTCGACCGCGAGCGAGTCGGGCCGGCTGCGTTCGCCGTCCGGCCCGATCCGAATCACCGGGCGCCGCGCGATCAGCCGCCCCACAACCGCGCTCCCGGATCCAGCGGCAACAACCGAGCCGCGATCGCCTCCGCCGGACCCGGCTCAACCACCGCCAACGCATCCGCGCCTGCCGCACCACGCAACATCGCCGACCCACCATGCCCCACCGGTACGACGCCTTGCTCGGTCACGCGCACCGGCACCAACCGCGTACTCCGCGGATGGCAATCCACCCCACCCGGAATCGACGCCACCGGCAAAGCAGGCAACGGCAACCCGCGAAGCCGGTAGATAGCCGCCATCCCCAGCGTCAGGAATGCGCTCAACGCCGCGAACGGATTACCCGGCAGCCCAATCACCAACCGCCCATCCCCCAACCGAGCCAACGCCTGCGGATGCCCCGGCCGGCAATCCACCCCATCCACAATCAACTCTGCCCCCAGCAACGCCAACACCGGCCGCAAATGATCAGCCGGCCCAGCCGCTGAAGACCCCGACACAAAGATCAGGTCAGCGCGAGCAACGTCGAGAGCTTCGAGGAGGGCTGTTCGGGTGTCGGGGAGGTGTAAGACGGGGCCTAGGTGGGCGCCGGCTTGGGTTATCAGGTGGGGGAGCATGGGGCCGATGGCGTCGCGGACTCGGCCGGGCGCGGAGGGGCCTTGGTGGACGAGTTCGTCTCCGGTGATCAGTACGGCGACTGTTGGCTGGGGGATGACGGTCAGGCGGTTGAGGCCGAGTGAGGCGGCCAGCCCGAGGACCGGACCGTCGACGACGACTCCGGCAGGCAGGACGACCTCACCGGCCCGGCACTCCTCGCCAGCTCGTCTGATGTGCCGCCCGGCCTCTCCCGGCCCGCTGACCCAATCACCATCCAGCTCGACGTCCTCGTCCCGCACCACACTCGTCGTACCAGCTGGCACTGCAGCTCCCGTGGTGATGCTGCACGCCTGCCCAACCGTCAGCTCGACCGAGGCAGCGCAGTTCACCCTGACATGCCCGATCACCCGCCACGGCCCAGCCCCGCTCACGGCGTACCCGTCCATCGCCGACCGGTCCACCGGCGGCACCGCACCCGGCGACACCAACGGACTGGCCAGCACACACCCAGCGGCCTCAGCCAGCACACGCGATACCGCAGCCTGCGGGCGACCGATCAGGTGCGCCACCCGCCGGGCTGAGTCCCACGACACGTGCTCAGGCCGTGGCAGGTCGTTCGGTTGAGTCACAGCTGTTGAGCGGCTAGGGCGGCGGCAGGATCGAGGTCGACGGCACCGGCTTGGGCATGAGCTTTCAGGGCACTCTTCATTCGCGGATCCCAGACCACCCTCATGTGGTTGGCGATAGCAGTCGCCGCATCAGCCGTCGGCCGATGCGCGAACTGCGCCGCGATCTCGTTCGCCAGTCGCACGTACGGCGGCATCGTGGCGCGGCTCATCGCGCGTCACCGACCACGGCCGGCTCCCGAGCCTCGGCAACGGACATCGGGAGCAGATCGACCTGAACCGCGGTGACCTTGTACTCCGGACAGTTCGTGGCCCAGTCGGAGTTGTCCGTGGTGATGACGTTGGCGCCGGTGATCGGATGGTGGAAGGTCGTGTAGCAAACCCCCACCGGCATCCGGTCGGAAAGCCTTGCATGCAAGGTAGTCCGGCCCACCCGACTCGACAGCGCGACGGTGTCCCCGTCCTCGATCCCACGAACCTCCGCATCGTGCGGGTGCAGCTCGAGAATGTCTTCCGGGTGCCAAGCGACATTCGCCGTACGGCGAGTCTGCGCGCCGACGTTGTACTGCGAAAGGATCCGTCCAGTCGTCAGGATCAACGGATATTTCCGCGTCGACCGCTCCGACGTCGGCACGTAGACGGTCTCCATGAACCGCCCCTTACCCCGGGTGAACTCCTCCTCATGCATGATCGGCGTACCGTCCGGGTGCTCGACATTGCACGGCCACTGGATCGAGCCGACGCTGTCCAGCCGCTCGAACGAGACACCCATGAACGTCGGCGTGGTCAGCGCGATCTCGGCCATGATCTCGGCCGCCGAGTTGTAGTGCATCGGGTAGCCCATCGCCTGGGAGATCTCACAGACGATCTCCCACTCCTGCTTACCGGTCTGCGGCGCCATCACCGGTCGGACCCGGTTGATCCGCCGTTCGGCGTTGGTGAACGTCCCGTCCTTCTCCAAGAACGATGTCCCAGGCAACAAAACGTGCGCGAACTTCGCCGTCTCGTTGACGAACAGGTCCTGCACCACCAGCAGATCCAGAGCACCGAGCGCGGCAAACACATGCTGCGTGTTCGGGTCGGACTGCGCGATGTCCTCACCCTGCACGAACAACGCCTTGAACGAGCCGTCGATCGCCGAGTCGAACATGTTGGGGATCCGCAGTCCGGGCTCGTTCAGCAACGGCGTACCCCAGAGCTTCTCGTACACCTCCCGTACGCCGTCGTCCGACACGTGCCGGTAGCCGGGCAGCTCGTGCGGGAACGAACCCATGTCGCACGAACCCTGCACGTTGTTCTGACCGCGCAGCGGATTCACGCCGACACCCCGACGACCGATGTTGCCGGTCGCCATCGCGAGGTTGGCCATCCCCATCACCATCGTCGAACCCTGGCTGTGCTCGGTGACGCCGAGACCGTAGTAGATCGCGCCGTTTCCACCGGTCGCATACAGCCGAGCCGCCGCCCGCACTTCAGAAGCCGGTACGCCGGTGATCTCGGCGACCGCCTCCGGGCTGTGTGCGGGATCCGCGATGAACGTCTCCCACGTCTCGAAGTCCTCGCACCGATCCGCCACGAACGACCGATCGACCAGCCCTTCCGTCACCACCACATGCGCGATCGCGTTGATCATCGCGACATTGGTGCCGGGGGCAAGCGAAAGATGATGGGCGGCCTCGATATGCGGCGACCGGACCAGGTCCGTCTTCCGCGGATCGATCACGATCAACCGAGCGCCCTGGCGGATCCGCTTCTTCATCCGCGAACCGAACACCGGGTGCGCGTCCGTCGGGTTCGCCCCGATCACCAGGATCACGTCGGCCTCGTCGACCGACTTGAAGTCCTGCGTACCGGCCGACTCGCCGAAGGTCTGCTTCAGCCCATACCCCGTTGGCGAGTGACAGACCCGCGCACACGTGTCCACGTTGTTGTTCCCGAACACCGCACGGACCATCTTCTGAACCGTGTACACCTCTTCGTTCGTGGTCCGCGACGAGGTGATCGCACCGATCGACCCCTGCCCGTACTGCGCCTGGATCTCCCGCAACCGCCTTGCAGTGAAGGAGATCGCCTCGTCCCACGAGACCTTCCGCCACTCCTCGGCGATCGTGTCCCGGATCATCGGCTCCAGCACCCGGTCCGGGTGACTCGCGTACCCGAACGCGAATCGTCCCTTCACACACGAGTGCCCCTCGTTGGCGCCGCCGTTCTTGTACGGCACCATCCGGACCAGCTCATCACCGCGCAGCTCGGCCTTGAACGAGCAGCCGACCCCGCAGTACGCGCAAGTGGTGATCACGGAACGCGTCGGCATGCCGAGCTCGATCACCGACTTCTCCTGCAGCGTCGCCGTCGGGCACGCCTGCACGCAAGCACCACAGGACACACAGTCGGATTCGAAGAACGATCCACCAGCGCCGGCCGCGACCTTCGAGTCGAAGCCACGACCCTCGATCGTCAACGCCAGCGTGCCCTGCACCTCGTCGCACGCCCGCACACACCGCGAACACGCAATACATTTCGACGCCTCGAAATCGAAGTACGGGTTGGAGAAATCGGTGGGCGCATCCATGTGGTTCGCGCCCGCGTCGACGCCGGATCCGTAGCGGACCTCGCGCAGACCGGTCACCCCAGCCATGTCCTGCAGTTCACAGTCACCATTGGCCGAGCAGGTGAGACAGTCCAGCGGATGGTCGGAGATGTAGAGCTCCATCACCCCACGCCGCAGCTTGCCGAGCTTCTCGTTCTGCGTCCGCACCACCATGCCCGGCGCGACCGGCGTCGTACAGGAGGCCGGCGTACCGCGCATGCCGTCGATCTCGACCACACACAACCGGCACGACCCAAACGCTTCCAGGTTGTCGGTCGCACACAGCTTCGGTACGTCGATGCCCGCTTCCTTGGCCGCCCGCATCACCGACGTACCCGGTGGCACCTGAACAGCAACCCCGTCCACCAGCAGCTCGACAGTCGCCGCTCCCGCGCGGGCCGGCGTACCGAAATCCGGTTCCTTCAAGAGACTCATGCGCCGAAATCCTTTCCGAAGTGGCGGACGGCGCTGCGCACCGGCAGCGGCGTGAGCCCACCCATCGCGCAGAGCGAGCCGTCGGTCATCAGGTCGCACAGATCGTCGAGCACGACGAGGTTCTTCTCCCGGTTGTCACCGGCAACGATCCGGTCGATCGTCTCGACGCCGCGGACCGCGCCGACCCGGCACGGCGTGCACTTCCCGCACGATTCGGCGGCGCAGAACTCGAAGGCGAACCGGGCCATCGCGGCCATGTCCACGGTCTCGTCGAACACCACGATCCCGCCGTGCCCGACCATCGCGCCGGCCGCCGCGAACGCCTCGTAGTCCATCGGCAAGTGGAACTGCTCGACCGGCAGATACGCACCCAACGGTCCACCGACCTGTACGGCGCGGATCGGGCGACCGGACGACGTACCGCCGCCGAACTCGTTCACCAGCTCGCCGAGCGTGATCCCGAACGCGGTCTCGACGATGCCGCCGCGAGCCACGTTCCCACCGAGCTGGAAGACGCTGGTACCGAGCGACCGACCGACGCCGTACGCCGCGTAGGTCGCCGCACCGTCCGCCAGAATCGTCGGGACCGTTGCCAACGACAACACGTTGTTGACCACGGTCGGCAGCCCGAAGAGTCCTTGCAGGGCTGGGATCGGCGGCTTCGCGCGAACCATTCCGCGCTTACCCTCGAGGCTCTCCAGCATCGAGGTTTCCTCACCGCAGATGTACGCACCTGCGCCCACCCGGACGTGCAGATCGAACTCGAACCCGGAGCCGAGGACATCGGCCCCCAGCCACCCCTCGGTCCGGGCGAGCTCGATCGCGGCCCTGAGCGTTGCGACCGCATCCGGGTATTCGGAGCGCAGGTAGACATAGCCTTCCGACGCCCCCACGGCGTACGCCGCGATCGTCATTCCCTCGATCAGGGTGAACGGGTCACCCTCGATCAGCATCCGGTCCGCGAAGGTGCCCGAGTCGCCCTCGTCCGCGTTGCAGCAGACGAACTTCAGGTCGGAGACAGCACCAAGGACCGTCCGCCACTTGATGCCGGTCGGGAAGCCGGCACCTCCGCGACCGCGGAGACCGGACTCGACCACGGTCTCCACGACCTCTGCCGGGGTCTGCGCCAACGCCTGACGCAGACCCCGCAGACCGCCGTGCGACGTGTAGTCGTCGACGGACAATGGATCCGTCACCCCGACCCGGGCGAACGTGAGCCGCTGCTGCCGCTTCATCCACGGCAACTCGTCGATCGGCCCGAGGCAAGGTCCGGTGCCGTCGAGCATCCCGGCGGCCACCAGTCCGTCGACGTCCTCCGGGGCGACCGGCCCGTACCCGATGCGTCCGTCCGGAGTCTCGACCTCGATCAGCGGCTCGAGCCAGAGCATCCCGCGCGACCCGTTCCGCACGACCTCGACTTCGGGTGCCAGTACGGCGATCCGCTCCGCGACCTCATCAGCCCCGACCGACCGGGCAGCCGAGTCGCGGGACACGTACACCCGCGTCATCGCGCATCTCCCAGCAACGCGTCGAGCCGCGCGGGCGTCACCCGGCCGTGCAGCCGTTCACCGACCTGGACCGCCGGGCCGAGCGCACAGTTCCCGAAGCAGAACACCTCGTCGAGCGTGACGCGTCCGTCGTACGTCGTCTCACCGAACCCGCAGCCGACGCTCCGCTTCGCATGCTCGGCCAGCGCCACCGCCCCGACCGATCGGCAGGCCTCGGCCTGGCAGATCGCCACGACAGTCCGACCAGCCGGCGTACGGCGGAAGTCCTTGTAGAACGTGACCACCCCGTGCACCTCGGCCACCGACAGATTCAGTACGTCGGCGATCACCGGCACGTCTGGTTGATCGACGTACCCCAGCTCCTCCTGGACAGCATGGAGTATCGGAATCAACGACCCTCGAAGCCCGCGCAGCTCAGTAGCTATCTCCCGCACGCGCTGAGCACGTCCAGGAGCCGGAACGGAGGAAGCGGCCACTACCTCACTCGTCATGTATACAACATCCCGTGTTGCGTGAGCGTGGTCAAAGCAATGCTGCCTATGACCTGATAGACGCCGCCTATCAACCCACGCGCCGGTGCCCCGAGGTCTGCCCGATGGCGCGGGGAATTCATCGGGTGCTGAAGGAGCCTGGGAGCATGGGTACGAGGGCTGTGGTCGCGGGCGGGAGCATGGCGGGGCTGCTGACGGCGAAGGTGCTGAGCCGGTGGTACGACGAGGTTGTCGTTCTGGACCGGGACGAGCTGCCGCTGGAGGCCGTCCATCGAAAGGGCGTTCCGCAGAGTCGGCACGCACACGGACTGCTCGCCCGCGGGCATCAGACGATCGAGCGGTTGGTGCCTGGGTTCCGCGACGAGCTGGTCCGGCGGGGCGCGGTGGCGAACGACCTGCACAACGACGTCCTCTGGTACAACGAAGGCCGCCTGCTCAAGCGTGCCCCGTCGAATCTGGCCGGTCTGCTCGCCGGTCGGCCGCTGATCGAGTCAGTACTGCGGGCGAAGGTGACCGAGGTGCCGAACATCGTCACCCGCCCCGGTACGACGGTCGACGGGCTGACCGCCGAGAACGGCCGAGTGACCGGCGTACGGATCGATGGTGAGCACCTCGACGCGGACCTCGTGGTCGACGCCACCGGCCGGAGCAACCGCGGTCCGACCTGGCTGCGTGAACTCGGGTACGACGCCGCGCCGCAGGACGAGGTCCGGGCCGGAATCGTCTACACGACGCGCGAGTACCGCCGAGTGCAGGGCGACGCGGACTTCACCGGCGTGATCTCGGGGCACTACCCGGACAATCCGGTCGGTTGCGGAGTCGGCGCGAACGACGGCGACCGCTGGCTCGTGACGCTGGTCGGGATGGAGGACAACCCACCGCCGGCCGAGCCGGGCGCCTTCGAGGACTTCGCGGCCCGGCTCGACGGGCCGGAACTGCACCGGCTGATCACTCGTGCCGAGCCGCTGACCGAGCCGGTTCGCTACCGGATCGGCCCGAGCGTACGGCGTCGCTACGAGAAGGCCGCGCGTCTTCCCGAGGGCTTCGTCGCGGCCGGCGATTCACTCGTCTGCTTCAATCCGGCGTACGGGCAAGGGATGACGATCGCGGCGCTGGCGGCCGAACATCTGGCCGAGACGCTCGAGGCCGGTTCCGACGAGGTGACTCGCCGCTACTTCACCGGAATGGCGAAGCTCGTCGACACCGCCTGGGTCATGTCCGTCTCCAACGACCTGCGCTTCGACACCACCACGGGCAAACAGCCGTTAGCGTCCCGCCTGCTCATCCGCTACCTGAGCCGACTGAACAAGGCGGCCCAGACGGACCCGGTCGTCGGCCGCCGCTTCCTGGAGGTGGCCAACCTGCTCGCGGGGCCGCCGTCCTTGCTCGCGCCGTCGACCCTCTTCCGCGTGCTTCGCGCGAGCTAATCCGGTGGGGCCACCCACTGGCAGGAGGCGGTCCCGGCGGCGACGTGCTCCTCGTAGATCGTCACCTTGTGCGTGATGACCCGCAGAGACTCCTGCAGGTCATCGATCTGCGCGGCGATGTGCTCCTGGTGACTGCGCAGCAGCTCCAGCCGAGCCTGCTCGTTGCCAGAGCCCTGCCGGACCAGCTCGGTGTACTGCCGGATGGTCTCCAGCGGCATCCCCGACGACCGGAACTTGACGCACATCGCCAGCCAGCCGATGTCGTCCTCCGAGTAGACCCGCCTGCCGTTGGACTCACGCCGTACCTGATCGGCGAGCAGCCCTTCGCGCTCGTAGAACCGCAGCGCGTGCACGCTCAGCCCGGTCCGCTCCGCTACCTGCCCAATGCTCAGCCCCATGCCTTTGAGCCTACGTCGCCTTGAGCGCAGCCAGCGCCTGGTGAACGTCGTCGCGGGTGGAGTAGATGTGGAACGACGCCCGCAACTTCCCGCCCCGAACCGCTGCCCGGATACCTGCCTCGGCGAACGCCGCCTCCGCGCCGGGCCGAGCGGTGCTGACGATCGCCGAGTTCGACGGCGGGAGGCCGAGGCCGTCGCGGAACTCGTTGGCCAGCTCGAGGTTGTGCTTGTTGATCGTCTCGACGCCGATCTGCTCGACCAGCTCGAGTGCCGGGGCGGCTCCGACGAAGCAGAACCACGAAGGCGACTGATCGAACCGGCGCGCACCTTCGGCCAGCTCCATCCGGTCGCCGTAGTAGGACGAGTGCACGTCAGCTCCGGCGTACCAGCCGGCCGCGGTTGGGCGGCAACGCTCCTGCAACCGGGGCGACAGATAGCCGAGCGTGGCGCCGCGCGGGGACATCAACCATTTGTAGGTGTGCACGACGAGCGCGTCGATACCGTCGACGGTGAGCGGCAACCAGCCCATCCCCTGGCTGGCGTCGATCACGACCAGCGCGTCAATCTCCTTGCTAGCGGCAACTACCGCGGCGAGATCCAGTACGGCGCCGGTCGCCGACTGCACCGCGCTGACCGCGACCACGTCGATCCCGGGCCGGATCGCGGCGACCAGCTCGGCACCCGGTACGGCGATCACCTCGACCCCGCGGTCCTCGTGCACCTTCCACGGGAACACGTTCGAGGTGAACTCGATGTCATCCGTGAGCACACGCGCACCGTCCGGCAACGCGGCGGCGATCGGCGCGATCGATCCGGAGACCGTGCTCCCGACGAACACGTCCTTGGCGTCGGCGCCGACCAGCCGGGCGAACGACTCCCGCGACCGGGTGGTCGACTCGTCCCACGGCTCCCAGCTGGTGGCGCCCACCTGCCAGTCGGCCAGAGCAGCCTGCAACGCCTCCCAGCCCGGCCGCGGCGGCAGGCCGTACGACGCGGTGTTCAGCCAGCCGGGCTCGGGTCTCCACAGATCTTTGTAGTCCACGCTTCCCACCTTACGGATGGCTTGACCTAGACAGCGCTCTAGCTTCTAGCCTCCGTGTCATGCGCTATCGAACCCTTGGCGGTACCGGAATCGAAGTCAGCACTCAGGCCCTGGGCACGATGATGCTCGGAGCGGTCGGCAACCCCGACCACGAGGACTGCGTCCGGATCGTCCACGCCGCCCTCGACCAGGGCATCAACTTCGTCGACACCGCGGACATGTACTCCTCGGGCGAGTCCGAGGAGATCGTCGGCAAGGCACTGAAGGGCCGCCGCGACGACGTCGTACTCGCGACCAAGGTGCACTTCCCGCTGGACGACGAGAACACCCGCAACCGGCGCGGCAACTCGCGCCGCTGGATCATCCAGGAGGTCGAGAACAGCCTGCGCCGCCTCGACACCGACTGGATCGACCTCTACCAGATCCACCGCCCCGACCACACGACCGAGATCGAGGAGACCCTCTGGGCGCTCACCGATCTGGTCAGCCAGGGCAAGATCCGCGCCTTCGGCACGTCGACGTTCCCTGCCGAGCAGATCGTCGAGGCGTACCACGTGTCCGAGCGTCGCGGGTACGGCAAGTTCCGGACCGAGCAACCGCCGTACTCGATGCTCAGCCGTGGGATCGAGCGGTCGCTGCTGCCGACCACCCGCCGGCTGAACATGGGCGTCCTGACCTGGAGCCCGCTCGCCTGGGGATTCCTGTCCGGCAAGTTCCGCAAGGATCAGCCGATCGACCTCACCACCGGCCGCGCCGGCCTGGCCCCGGACCGCTTCGACCCGTCGCTGCCGGCGAACGCCGCCAAGTACGACGCCGTCGAGCAGCTGGTCGAGGTCTCCGCGGACGCCGGCCTCTCCCTCCCCGAACTAGCCCTGGCCTTCGTCACCACCCATCCGGCGGTCACCTCGGTGATCAACGGCCCCCGCACGATGGAGCAGCTCGACGGCCTCCTCAAAGCCGCCGACCTCACCCTCGACGACGCCACCCTCGACCGCATCGACGAGATCGTCCCGCCCGGCACCGACATCTACCACTCCAACGGCGCCTGGCCCGACCCCTCCCTCACCCCGGAGGCCCGCCGCCGGCCGATCGCCGACCGCTGACCCACTCCGAAATCTCGACGGTTAACCGTCGAGATCGCTCCTTCTCCCCCTTCATGCGAGGGGGGAAGGGACAACTTGCGGGGTTATCCGTTCAAATGCACCGCCGGTTGGGGGCGGCCGTGCGGCGGGCTGGGGAGCCGTACCACCCGAAAACGACCGGTAGAACTCCCCACCGCCGCTGTCTCGCGCCACCACCGGCCGCATCCGATCGGAGCCGCCGGGGAAGGTTTGTGGGGATCTGCTGTCAACCAGTGCCTGTTGCGATTTGGTGGCGGCTCGGCGTCGCGCCGATTTGGGGAAGTTTTGGGACGGATTCGGGGGGTGAATCCTCCCCAGATCGCATTGCGGGAGGTTCGGAGTGTGAGTTCCTGGGCGTCGAGTGTGAGGAGTATGTCGTTGGAAATCGATATCCGGCGGCACGGTCCCCACACTCGAGTGCTGATTGCACGCTGGCGCCACTCGCAGGGGGCACTTCTTCGAGTTAGCGACCCCAGCCATAGCCCGGAAGCTCAAGCAACCGCAACCGTGGTCACCGGCCTCGCCATCCCCCTCAGCCACAGACCACGCCCCCCTAGCGCTTCAGTAAATCCGGCCGCCGCGGTGACCAATCACCGTGTACATGTCCGGCCTGTCCGGTGCGGCGCGAATCGGGGGCACACCGACCACCTCTGCGGGGGCCTACTGCCTCTCAGCGGCAGCAGATCCCCACAAAGCGACCGCGACCGGGCCCACCGCGAGCTAGCGTCCGAAAACACGCCGACCGTGCGCTCCGATGCTTCGGACGTTAGCGCTGCTACTTCCCCGCTTGGAGGGCGGTCCAGGTGACTGGACCGACCACTCCGTCGACAATCAGGGCTCTGGTTCGCTGGTAGTCCTCGGCGGCGGTTTCGGTGCTGGGGCCGAATTGGCCGTCGATGATGACTGTCCGAGCCAGGGCCGCGGTCAAGGACCGTTGCAGGCGTTGGACCGCCGTACCGGTGGAGCCGTTGCGGATGGTGGGTTGGTCGCCGGCGGACAGCAGGGCGGTCCAGGTCTTGGCGCCGATCAGGCCGTCGGCGGGCAGGCCTACCCGGGTCTGGAAGGCCTTGACCGCATCGGTCGTGGCGGTGTCGTAGGTTCCGCTGGGCTCACTGGTTCCGCCGAGCAGACACTGCGCAGCCCGTACGGCGCCGCCGGTGGAACCCGCTTGGAGCGCCGGGTACGCGGTGAAGTCGAGGTTGGTGGAGGCGCACGTCTGAGTGCTGTTCACGAAGGCCGTTGCGGCCGCCTCGCCCTTCGAGACAGCGTCGGTCTGGTTCTCGATCGGCACCGCGGACACCCCGGGGAACAGGATGTAGGTGACGACCGCACCGGACACTCCACCGGACGACGGGTTCGGGTTGATGCCGAGCTGCTGGGCCAGCTTGTACGACCCTTCGCCGATGATCCCGGTCGGGCCCTGATCACCGACAACGGCGTACGCGACCTTGTCCTGGTAGACGACCGCGGCGATGGTCGCACCGTTGATGCCGGCGTTCCGGAAGTTCCAGATCGAGCTCGACAGCGGTACGACGATGAACGGCAGACCGGCCGCGTTGAGTGGGCGACCGTCGGATTGGTTCCACGAGGTGTTCGGTTGGAACGACGGATCGGTGTTCTCGTTGCACTGCGTGGTGCGTTGACCGTCGCAGTCCACGTCGAAGTCGGCCGTCCAGTGCACCGCGTCACCGGACTTACAGACCGCGACCGTGCGCGATCCCCCGGAGTCCTGCGCGTACTTCCCGTTCGACAGCTGGGTCTCGCAGCCACCGGCGCGAGCTTTCAATTGGGCCGCGGTCGGACCCGCGAGCTCGTCGGCTCGCGATTCCGGGGCCGGGGCGAGCAGCGCCAGACCGGCGACTGCCAGGGCCAGGAAACCAACGACAACACGTCGGACCATCTCATCCTCCAGTGGGGCGGTACCGGTGATGAAGATTTTCACCGAAGACAATACAGACAACGGTTAGTTATTAACAGGGTGGACTTTCCCGACCGCCGACAGCAGGGTGGAGACATGGACGCGCTCTACCCCCGACTCCTGGTCAGCGACTTCGCGGCAGCGGTCGACTTCTACGAGACCGCACTGCGCGAGCTGTTCGGTGTCGAACCAGTGAAAGTGATCCACGAGGCGCAGTACGCGAACTGGGACTTCGACGGCCAGACCGGCCTCGTCCTGTTCGGTCGCGACCAGATCGCCGGGACCATCGGTACGACGGCGCTGCCGGCGCAGGCCGATGCGCAGGACAGCTCGATGCTGGTCTTGAAGGTGGACTCGGTCGACGATGCCACCGGGATCCTCGAGAAGCTCGGCGCGACCGTGTTGACCGCTCCGCAGGACCGGCCGCAGTGGGGTCCGAACCTCCGCACCGCGCATCTGCGCGCCCCGAACGGCACACTGCTCGAACTCCAGACATACTGAAATCCCCGAGCAACTGGAGAGCGCCATGAGTTTCGACAGGCCTGGTCTACCGCGTGCAGGTCGTGAGCTCGATGCGGAGGTCGAAGCCGCGCTGGCCGAAGAAGGGGTCGAGGTGACCGACCATGAGGTCGACCCGCCGGATCACCCCGGCGAGGTCTCGGAGGGCCCGCAGCCGAACCCGCCGCGCCGCTAACCGCGCTCGAAGGCAGTGATCTCGACGCCCGGAGCCACCTCGAGACGCGCCCGCACCTGATAGCCGCGGGATGCGTAGAGACTCACGGCCGGGGCGTTGAGACTGCCGGTGGAGACCCGGCTGACCGGACGCGGTTCGAGCGCATCCAGATGGTCGAGCAGAGCCCGGCCGTGGCCGCGTCGCGCGTGGGCCGGGTCGACGATCAGCCGACTGATCTCGACCACGCCGGGCTCGAGTTCATACGCAACCGCGCCGACCAGGGTTTCGCCGTCGTACCGGCCGAGCCACCGCTCCGTCGACGCCATCAGCCCGGCGAGATCCTCCTGCAACGGCGGGATCCCGTCGAACCCGATCAGCTCGGCCTCAACGGCGTACGCGGCATGCTGAATCGCCAGCACCCGCTCGGCCAGCGCGCGGTCGGTGAGGTCGAGTGGTGTGATCATTCGGCTCACGGTAGTTCAGGCTGCGCGCCAGTAGCCAAGGGCTTTTACCCGATGCCGGGGCACCTCGAGCTCCTTGACCACGTACGACGTGAGCGCGCGAGTCATCCGGGTATCGCAGGCGATCCACACGTACGCGCCGGCCGGATCGTCGATGAACTCGGGCAGCTCGCTCTTGACCGCCTCAACCAGCTCCTGGCTCGACAGATTGCGCACCTCATGCAGCCCGGGGTCGGTCCGGAACGGCAGCTCGCGATCACCCTCGTGCGTGGTCTCGAACCAGATCGTCGCGGGCAGCTTCGGCGCCACGGCGAGCAGCGAATTGATCGCCGGCAACGACGCCGGCGCACCGATCACCAGCATCCGGGCGGGCAACGGATCCGGGATCTCGAACCCGGTCCCCTGCAAGGTCGCGTCGATCGTGTCCCCGGGCTGCGCCTTCAGCGACCAGTCGCTCGCACAGCCCTCGTGCAGCGCGAACTCCATGCTGAACGTGCCGTTCTCGACATCCGGATCGACCAGCGTGTACGCGCGCTGATGCGGCTTGCCGAACTTGTCGAACCACAGCCGCACCCACATGGTCGGATGGACGCCGATCGCCGCCAGCAGCCCGCCGTCGGTGAAGTGCACCCGGCGGTACCGCTCGGTGACATCCTCGGCACCCGTCACGGTGAAGACGAAGTCCTTCCCGCGGAAGAGCTTGAGGACCGCGCCTTCCCAGCCGTGCCCCACGCCGTACCTCCTGGGAATTGTCGTTGCGGCCGGTCTCGTTCAGTCCATAGGTTGATCCGGACGAGTGAGCCAGGTTTTCTAAGTTAGATAGATAACTAAGGCTACCCTAACTGAAGCGAGGCACGGCGTGAATCCTCAGGTGACCCGCGACGCGTATGGCGTTCCCCACCTGCAGGCCGGTGATCCACTCGCTCTCGTCCACCTCCAGGGCGCGAACGCCGCGCACGACCGCGCGTGGCAGCTCGAGCTCGCCCGGCACCGGTTCAACGGAACGACCGCCGCCTTCCTCGGCCCGGACGCACTCCCGTGGGACACCTTCGCCCGGCAGGCCCGGCTCGCCGACACCGCCCGGCAGTGCTTCGACGCGCTCGACGACGACACCCGCGCCTGGGTCACGTCGTACGTCGATGGTGTGAACTCGGCCCTCCCATCGGCGGAAGCTCCCGAGTTCGCGCAGACCGGACTGACACCGGGCGAGTGGGAGCCGTGGACACCACTCGGCATCTGGCTCGCCGTACACATCCTGTTCGCGGGCTTCCCCGGCAAGTTGTGGCGCACCCATGTCGCGCAGCGGCTCGGCGAGGAATACCTGCAGCTGTTCACCTCCGAGGGCCCGAGCGCGTCCGGCAGCAACGGCTGGCTGATCCCCGGCTCGGCCACGACCACCGGCCAGGCGATCATCGCCGGCGACCCGCACCGGTACGTCGAGCACCCCGGCGTGTACCAGCAGATCCGCCTCGCCTGCCCCGAGTACGACGTACTGGGGCTGGCCGTTCCTGGCATCCCCGGGATCGCGCACTTCGGGCACGCCGGAAAGGTGGCCTGGGCGATCACCAACGCCACGGCCGACTACCAAGATGTGTACGCCGAACAGCTCCGCCGGACCGGATCCTCGGTCGAGGCGCTCGGCCCTGCAGGCTGGGAACCGGCTTCCCAGCACACCGAGGTCGTCGAGATCGCCGGCGCGGATCCCGTGACGATCGACGTCATCGAGACCGAGCGCGGCCCGATCATCGTCGACCAACCGGGGCAGACCCTCAGCCTGCGCTACCCACCGCGGGTCCTCAAGCGCCTCGGCTTCGAGGCGATGCCCAGGTTGCTTCAGGCAACCAGTGCTGCGGATATCGACGATATTCTGGAAGACTGGGTCGAGCCGGTGAACGTCGTCTTCGCCGCCGATGTCAACGGCGGGCTGCTGCACCGCGTCGCGGGCATGGTCCCGGAACGCCACGAGGCCAACGGATTGCGCGTCGTACCGGCCTGGGAAACAGCTTTCGCCTGGACGGGCTGGAAGCCGATGCCCAAGGCAACCGTCACCGGCCCCGAGGCGATGGCCAACGCGCGCGGGATCGCCACGCCACTCGGCGTCGAGTTCGCCGCACCGCACCGCGTGAACCGGATCCGCGAGCTCCTGCACGAGCGCTCCGACTGGTCGGTCGACGACATGCCGACCATCCACACCGACACCTACCTCAACTCCGCCGGCATGATCCTCGACCGGCTTCCCAGTACCGATCTTTCCTCAGAGGCTGTTGCCCTGCGCAACGATCTCCTCGACTGGGACCGTCGGATGAACGGCGACAGCACTATCGCGTCGACGTACGCCGCTGTCCGCAAGGCCGTCATCGCCCGTCTGGCCGACCGGTTCGGCATCCTCGAGAACGCCGACTGCCCACCGATCTTCGCGCCCTACCTGGACCCGCTCGCCCACGTCGCCATCGCCCTCGAGAACCTCCTCGAGTCCGCCGATCTCGACGTCACCACGATCATCCGGGCCGCCCTCGAAGACGTTGCCCATGGCAAGCCGCGCCCGCCCTGGAGCGAGACCCATCAGCTCACTCCCCTGCACCCACTCCGTACCCCGCTCTTCACACCCGACGAAGACCCGATCGACCTCGGCCTGTCCGGCGACCACCACTGCGTCTGGTCCACCTCGAGTATCCCCGGCCTGACCGACCTCTGCGTCCGCGCCTCCGCGGCCCGCTTCGCCTGGGATCTGGCCGACCGCTCCGCCAGTTCGTGGGTCGTCCCGTTAGGTGCCTCCGGCATCCAAGGTCACCCGCACCACCACGACCAGCTGCAGTTCTGGCTGCGCGGTGAGCTGATCCCCGTCATCACGCCGGCGCGTGCCACCACGGAACAGGATTCCGAGCGCTCTGCCGCCGGTTGATCATCCGAATCACCAACACCGCGAAGACCCCCGCCAGACCGCCGGTCACCGTACTGATCGTCAACAGGAGAAGCGCTCCCACCCCGAGAACGTCACCCGACCCGCCCGACACCCGGACGCTCAAGAAGTTCGCCACGAACGAGATGATCCAGAACCCCCACCAGACCGAAACCGTCGAGTCCTTGACGTTCTGGATCCAGGCGTCCCGCGCCCCGATCCGCGGATCACTCGCCGCCGCGACCTGCTGCACGAACCTCCCCGGCACCCACAACGCCGCGACCGGCACGAACCACCCGACCCCGCCCCACGCCCGCGCGTAAGAATGCTTGCCGTCACACAAGAACTCCGAGTTCTCCCGCGCCCGCAGCAACCAGACGATGAACAGCACCGCCGCCGCCAGCGACCCCAAAGCCCACATCACCACGGCCGCCAGCAGCACCACATCACCCGCCGACAACTCCGTCCCGGTCAGCACAGACTCCCCGGCCAGCGTGATCTGCCACGCCCCAACCGTCAGCCCCAACTCGGCCACCACCGTCACACAGATCGCCCAACAAGCCGCGATCCCCACCCCCCGAACATTCCGCAACCGTGGCTCCCGCATCAACAACCGCCTCGCAACCGTCATTTCGTCAACGCTCACGGCAACCCCTCTCGTCACCACAACGGTCGCAGCGGTGCGCCCACCCCGGACGCCCTCGGCATCAACCTGTCAAGGGCGATAGGTCGCGAGCACGACCTCGAGGCGGGGCCGCCGGAATCTGCCGGGCTGCTCGTCGCGGACGCTCCGACCGTCGGTGGTCCAGAACGCCCAGTCGGGTACGTCGTCCTCGCCCGCGGGCACGAACTTCAGCACCTCGTCGACCGCCGCGGCAGCCCAGCCCAGTCGCTCCGCCCTCGCGGCCGGCTCATCCTTCGGTACACGCGATGCCAGCTCGTCCGCCAGCGCCAGCCATTGCCCCGCGTCGATCAGCTCGGACGGCTCCGACCCACCGAAAGCGCCCAGCCCGGTCTCCCGTTCCGGAAGCCCGAAGTAGTACTCGCGGTCCGCGCCGCAGGACGAGCACTCGGTGTCATAGGCCAGCACCAGTTCGCCGGCGTCGTCCTGGGCAAGTCCGTGCTCCCAGGTGGTGCTCGTCGTCGCACATTCGGTACAGGGCACCCGCTCGAGCCAGAGCAGGGCCTCGTCGTGGGTTCTTGCTACCGGCAACTGACCGGTCATGGGTTCACTCCGATCTCATGGTCGTGTCCGGTCACGTAGACCTCTCCTGGGATCCAGGGCAGTCGCCGTGACCAGAGCGGGCGATCCGGCTGTTCCGGATTGAATCCCAGCACCTGGACCGGGATCAACGTCACTTCGTATCTCACCTTGAGCCGCGCGGTCACCATCGACTCGCCCTCGAAGCGGCTGCGCTCGAAGCGGACGCCACGGACGTCGGTGGTCTGGTCGGACAGTTGTTCCCCGACCGAGACAGTCGGCTTGGTGCCGATGCCCGGGAACGGGACGGTCGTCCGACCGGAGGCGGGCAGCAGCCGGCCCCTGGACGCCGTCGTACTGGTGGTGCTCTGGGTGCGGTTCACCACACCCAGCTCGCTGTTCGGAACGGCTTCGGTCAGCATCTCCGGGTCCGACGGTACGACGCGGATGACGATGTCCACCACCCGCGACGCCTGCCCCGGTGCGGGCACACCCGGAATGCGATACCCGTCCGCCGAGGCCATCTGGCTGAACTCGGCATGCAGAGCGGACGGCGACAGCAGGTTCTCCAGTTCGGCAGCTCGCATCCGCGCGCCGCCCGGACCCAGCAGTTCCGGATCCGCAAGGCCCGCCCGGATTGCTTCCAGCAACTGGGCGCCATCCTGCCACCCGATAGCCTCGACGAAGTACGTCTCGGGCATCTCGACCGGCGTCGTGTCGCCAGTCGGCCCAGCGGGCGTCACGCGCGGTTTCAGGTAGCCGCTCGGCACCAGCTGAATGAGCGAGCCGATCAGCACTGCCGTCTCCGTTCGCACAGCGCCGGGATCGGTTTCGGTGGGCTGGAAGGCCTGCCGGATGCGACCGCTCGTCGGAGCCGCCGTCGGGTTGTGCGTCACCTCGATGTGCAACCTCAGCCCACGTCGGAGTCTGGTCACACCATCGAAGGTCGCCATTCGCTCGAGTCGGGTCTGCTGCTGCCCGAAGCTGTGGCTCACCGATTCCGAACGATCGGTCTGCGCTGCGGGGTCGGCGCCGGTCGCGAGCGATCCCTCGACCCCGCCACCGAGCGACTGACCACGACCACGAGTCGCACTGCGATCGCCGTACAGATAGCGCTGGACGATGCTGATCGTCGTCTTGCTGTCTCCGAGCTGTACGCCGTGGTCGTCGAGCTCAGCGCGGATCCGGACGGTGACCCGCTCGGGAACCAGGCTGCCCGGACGCTGGACCGGGAAGCTCCGAGCGAACCCGTTAGGACCCAGCATGTCGTCGATCCGGCCCCACCACCGTTTGCCCGCCAGGTCACCGAAGAAGGCCTCCGCAATGGCGGGATCATTCGCGAACTGCACACCCAGCTTGCTCCGGAGCACGCCCTGCACGGCGTCGAGCACGGTCCCGTTCAGCTCGGTCGATTCGATCAGGGTGGATCCGAGGCTGTGCTTGTACTGCGCCGGCACCGGGATCAGCGGCAGATCCTTACCGTCGACGTCGAACTTGGCGAGGAGGTCAGCGAGCCGGGTTCGCGCTGGGAAGAGCGGATCGGTCACGGTCGCGCCGAGCTTGGCGAGCAGCCGGGCCGGTCCGTGCCGATTCCACAGCCGCGGCAGACCGGAATCCTTGGCGGGCTTGGGGCCGTTCGTCAACGCGGCCCGATAGGCACCGATCAGCGCGGTCGCAGCACGCCGGTCCAGCGTCAACGAGCCGTTGAGGTAGCGCTCCACCGCATCCGCGACCTGCTGCAGCGGCAACGCCAACTCACCCTTCGCGTAGAACGCCAGCGCATCACGCTCCGCGATCTGGAACACCAGCTTGCCCGTGTTCGTGTGGTCCGCCACCTGCCGGCCCGCGTCCGTCACGTTCAGCGAGAGGTCCGCATCGGCCGCGAAGACGTAGTGCCGGCCGACCTCGATCGTGAGCCGCTCCACGCCCCAGATGGTCTGGTCGACGGTGGACGCGGACGTCGTACTGCCGATCGATGCCGCCAGGCCGGCACCCTGGGGCGCTGCTTGGTTGTCCGGGTTGTCGTCGACAGCCGCGGATTCCGACACCGAGCTCGTCTGCGAGCTGGACCATCCGGTCACCGCGCCATAGTTGCCCATGGCAAGGTTGATGTCCCCGGACACACCGTCGGTCACCCCGATCAGAACCGCGTCACGCACGAATCCGGTAACGCCGAGTGTGTAGCGCTGCGACACCGGTCCGTGTCCCTGGACGATCACTCCGGTCCGGTACGGCGTATCCGTCCATTCCGGGTGTGCCATCAGGTTCCTGGGATTGAGGAACGCCGCCGCCAACTGCCGGGCAGCCGGGTCGCGCAGCAGCTGAGCAGGCAGCGCGGCGAGGAGATCCGGCGAGTGGAGCGCCAGCACGGTGGCCCGGTCGAGCAGCGCCTGCCGGACCCGGCCAGGCGTCGTACTCGCCTCGAACACCTCCTTGCTGTACGGGAGCAGGTCGCTGTCGAGGAGGACCCGGGCTGTCCCGGGCCCCTCATGAAGAACGGTCTCGGTGTCCTGCCCGACCTCGGTCACGACCAGCCGGTGCGTGAGCTCGAAGACGGCCAGGGGCGACGTGCTCTCCACCAGCGTGACCTGGTTGACCGTGCCGCCGCTGAGGAATCCGAGCGTCCGCCCGAACGCTGAGCGGCCCCACGAGAATCCCGCCTTCCCACCGGATCCGTCGTCGGCGGTCGGGTCGTTGACCCCCACCGGCTTCACCGAGAACGGCACCGCCTTCGACCGGCTCCCGAACCGGCCGGCGCTGTCCGAGCCGATGTTCAACGTCACCATCGCCTCGTCCGAGGTGATGCCGACCGCGCGAGCGCCATCGGCCTCCTGCACCAGGTTGATGCGCAACGTCACCGTCTCGGTCGCCATCTGGGTCCGCGGCCGGGTCAGCGTCAGTAGCAGGCCGCTCTGTACGGCAGCGTCGTACCCGGCCTCCAGGCGTTGGGTCGAGAGCTGGGCAACCAGCTCTTCGAGGTTCAGGATCTGGCCGTGCCGCTCGACCGGGTCCTTCGTCAGCCGCGCCATGTCGATCGTGCCGTCGGATCGCAACGGCGGCAGATAGCCGCGTTCGGTCAGGCCGCCGATGATCTGGGCCAGCGCCTCGTTTCCGCCGGTCACGTCCTGCACGAGCGCCGGCCCGACACCAGCGCCCGGCCGGGCCCAGGTCGGCAGCTCCAACTTGCGCCCGGGAATGAGCTCGGCGAGCTGCTCCGGAGTCCGGCTGTCCGGTCGGACATCACCGCGAACCACGGGCCGACCGTTGCTATCGACAACGACCTGTCCCTGGTCGTCGCGAACCAGCGCGGCCGCGTTGACCGGCAATCCGTGATGGAAGGCGTCGTTCAGCCGCAGCCTGACCAGGGCCTCGCTGTTTCCCGAGACCGCGCCGAATCGGCGGCCACCAAGAACCAGCACCACCTTGTGCTCCAGCACCATCCGGTATCCCTGGGTCGGCCCGGTATACCGGTGGACACCGACCTGGATCGCCGTACCGCCCACGCTTTGGGCTTCACCGCGCGAAGCGGCCTTGCCGATACTCGCTTCCCCGTTGAACTCGCTTCCGGATCCGTCGGGCGCAGGACCGAGCTCTAGCGTGCCCTTGCCATCGACATTCGTCCCGTAGCCCGCCTGCCCGGACACAGTGGTGAACCCGACCCGGACCCGCTCCTGCCAGTGCGTCGCGCTCTCGGCGCCGACGAGTTCGGTCTGTTCGTAGCGGACCGTCGTCGTGATCTCGACGTGCCCGATCGGTACGCCGTCGGCCAGCAGCGGCTGGATGATCACGCGCTCGGTCGACTCGGCCAGCCGCCCGACCAGATCGTGGGCGATCGCTTCCTGGATCTGCTGACGGACGTTGTCGGCCACCTTGCCCAGGCGTTGCAGGCGACCGCGGAAGACAGTGGTGACGGTGTCGGACAGCTCGTGCAGACCGGTGATCGAGCTGACCAGCGCATCGGGGAACCTGCCGTGCGGCTGGCGCCCTGAGGTCACAGTGTTCTTCGCGGCCGGAACCGTATAGACGTGGGAAACCCAGCCCTGGATCGCGCCGGGCCGGAGATCGGCGTCCACGGTGCGCCAGCGGACGGTCTCCGGGGTACGGACATCGATCCGCCAGCGACCCTCGCCCTTGTACAGCAGGGATTCCCCTCGGTTGTCCTCGACCGCGCCGTCCTGCGCGAACTCGGCCGCGGTGCCGGTGACCGCGAGACTCCGGCTGCCCGACGTTCCGACGCGCGCGGTGATGAATTCGCCGACTCCCGCGATCGTCGGGATCTGGGCGATGAGAAGTCTGGTCAGCTCACGCAGCGACTGGTCGATGCCGAGGCCGAACCGGCTGGTCGCTGCGGTTCCGAGGCGCCGGCCGCGCTGCGGCATGACGCCGGCCATCATCTCCGACGAGGTGACCGGCGGCCGCAGTACCTCCTGCAGTTCGCCGACGGACAGCGTGATCCGCAGCTCCGCCGTACCGAAGCGCAGCACGGCGCCCTCGGGGGTGACGAGCTGGCCGAACTCGGCACTTAGCCTGTTCTGCAGACTCTCCGCGCTGAACCGGTACTCGACACCGAGGCGAGCGAGCTCCGTGTTCACCTGCTCGGCGAGGCTGCTGATGTGCGGCAGCGCACCGGTCGGCATCATGTTCGGCAACGCGATCTGCGGCGGCGTCAGCGCAGCCATCGCCTGGTCGTACTCGGTCCGGAGTGCGGTCAACTCGGTCATCATCTGAGGCAGCTGATCGGGTGTCGCGACGAGCAGCCGCTCGTACATCGCCTGCAGCCGAGCCGCCTGGGTCTCCGCGTGCTGGTAGGCCTCGGCACGCTGCTGATGCCAACTCGCCAGATCGCTCTGCTTGACGGACTCGGCAAGCTTCTCCCGAACTCTCGCGAACCGACCTTGATCGCGGTACCGCCCAGCCGCCCGGGCCTGCCGCTCCGCCTTCCGCGCTGCCTTCTCGGCTTTGGTGGCAGAGCTCTCCTTGTCCGTGCGATGCGCATTCAGGTCTGTCACTTGATCGGCGAGCCGATTCGCTTCCTGCTGAAGATCGACGCCGGCCAACTCCGTCGGTCCGGCCCAGGGCGCCGACGGCGGCGTGTGTCCCAGACGCCCGATCGCCTTGGCCAGCCCTTCGATGTCCTTCCGAAGCAGGTCCTCCGCAGCACGATCCTCAGGCAGCCCGGTCCGATCCGCCTCCGTCTTCGCTGCACCCCACTGCCGGGCCAGGAACCGATGCTCGTTGATCTGCGCCTCGATACAGGCGTCCACCACGGCTCCGGTGATCCGGTTCAGCACTTGCCGTACCCGGCTGCCGACACCGTGGCCGTGCAGCGCATGGAGTGCGTGACTGATCTCGTGCACCCACACGCGGGCGAGCTGGTCGTTGGCCACGCCAGGCGCGATCCGCACGATGTGCGGATCGGCCGCCGTACCGGAATGCAAGTACGTCGCAGCCATCCGCCCGCGCCGCACCTTTCCGACCTCGACCCTGAAGTGCTGCGCATCGGCTTCGCCGGGTCGAGCGACCACGAGTTCGCCGACCCGCTTCGGCGCCGCCTCGAGCAGGCCGCCGAAGTCCTCCTTGTTCGTGCCGGACACCGCATCCAGTACGACGGAATCGTCGAGCACGCCTTCGCTCGCCGGACGGCCGTCCCTGACGTGGCGGGTGCCGCGCACCTCCCGGCCGTAGTGCGGTCCGCCGGGCGGCTTCGGTGCCGGGTTGAGGGCCTGCTGGATCGCGGTCCGCGTCGGAGTCAGCGTCGGCATCGGGAAGCCGTTCTGCTGTCCCTGCTCCTGCCACAGCTCGTCGACGGCACCGAGGCGCCCGTTGAGCTCCTGCTCGAGCAGCGCGATCGAGTCCGGCGTCCCGTGCTGCTGGTGGTACTCCAGCGCCTCGAGAGTGTCGAGCACCTGCTCCATCGCGACCAGCCGCTCGAACAGCTTGGGCTTGTTGTCGGGCCGGCCGGCCAACTCCCGGACCGCCTGGTTGATCGCGTACTTGATCTGATCGGCCCGAGTGGTGATCGCCGGCAGAATCACGGCGGGCGCGTCCTGGGTACGAGCCAGAAACACCTCCGCCCGGAGCGTCAGCTGTGTGACGAGGTAGCGAACCATCGCTCGCTGCTCCAGGAGCTTGCGCGGATCGGCCTCCTGCTTGGCGCGGGCAGCGGCCACCTCGTCCTTGCGATTCAGTTCGGCACGACGGAAACCGGACCTGGCGAACGGCGTACCGGCGATCGCTCCGACCGCACCCGCGATCGTGATCGCGACGCTGTTCCCGCTCAGGCCTAGCTGCCAATTGAGCAGCAGCGTGCCGCCGACCCCACCGATCGAGGCCAGGACCACCGGGATCGCGTAGATCCAGGGCGAACGCTGGCCGTACGGCCGAGCCCCGGCCGGCCCCTGCGGCGCCTGCGGGAAGCCCGCCCGATCTCCAGCCCGTACGCCGAGATCCGGGGCCAGACCGGCCATGGCTTCGAGGACGCGCACCCGCTGCTCGAGAATTTCGTGCCAGGGCCGGAGCTCGGCGACTGTCTTGGCACCCTGGGCCGCCTCACGCTCTTCGGCGTCGTAGTTCTTCTGCTTGTCGCTGGCCGCCTCTTCGAGGTTGAGGAACTTCATCTCGCCGAACGCACCCAGGACGCCGGTCGGGAGGATCGGAGCGAACGCACCGATCAGAGCCTCGATCTGACCACTGAGCGCGCGGGACAGCTCAGTCGGATCGCTCACGTCCTCGCCGGTCGCCAGGACAAGCCGGCGCGCGGCCGCGGACAGTCCGTCGACGCCTTGAACCACGGCATGCAACCAGAACGGCGGCATCTCGCGCTTCGCTTCGACGGGGCCCGGATTGGTCGACGCCGGCGCGCTCGGTTGCGGTTGTCCGGTGAGGATCTCCAACGCGCGCCCCACCCGGTCGTGGAGTTCGGTGAAGCTCCGCAGGACCTGGTTGTCCAGCGAGTTGGGATCGGTCATCCGCGCCTCGGTCGAGCGGTCGACCCGGCTCAGGCGGTAGTCCAGCTTCAAGGAGTCGACCAGCTTCTCGGTGAGCCACTTCCCCAGCGAGGAGGCGCCGATCACCACGAGCGATGCGAAGGCCGGGACACCGTGCCCTTCCAGTACGCCGATGACTGCCGCCGTACTGATCGACGAGGCGCCGTACCGGATCGTGTAGTTCCACATACTGGTGGCCCGCGGCAACTTCTTGTCCAGCCCGTTCCGGACGCCGAGTACGACGTCGTCGAGCAGCCCGCGCAGGCCCGGGTTCCGCTGGTCGCGGGCGGCCCGGTCGGCGTCGTACGCGGGTTGCCGGCCGACCTCCTTGCGCCCGTCCAGCCACCGCTCCATCACTGCGCCGACGAGCGCGTTGGTCAGCGCCGGCACGAAGATCCCGATGCCCATCAACGGGTTCCCCGTCACGATGGCGGTGGTGACAGCGATCACCGTGTTGGTCAGACCGGATCCGCGCAGCGCCTTCGCCTCGTAGGCCAGCACACTCGCCCGCTCGTCCTTCAGCGACTTGCCGGTGTCGAGCAGAGCAGCCAAGTCCCGCTCGCTCTGGTCGAGCAGAGTCCGGAGCAGTTCGGCCGAGCGTTGGTGGTCGCGCAATCCCATCTGGGTCAGCAGCTTCGTCCCGTCGATCCGCTGGAGCGCTGCCTTCAGGAACTCGATCCGGCGGAGCGTCTTCATTACCTCGCCACGGTGCCGCAGCTCGGCCCGGTCGCCGACGTCCTCGATGTTCTGGACAGCGTTCGTCCGTGGTTGCGTCGCCGGCCCGAAGACCTTAGGGCCCTCCGCAGGCGCTGTGGAGGCAAGCTCAGCCACCGTTTCGGCGATCACCCTGGCGAGCACCGGCGCGACATCACGCGGGGACATCTCATCGGACAGGACGAGGGCGAGCACAGGCCCCCTGGACTCGAACACCAGCGAGGCCTCCGCCCACAGCTCACTCGCCGTCTTGCCGACGCTGAGCGTCAGCCGGAACTCCTCCGTACCCGCGATCTTCACGCGGTAGTTGCCGCCGAAGTCCTGGATGGGGTTGGCGATCCGGGAGATAGCCTCGATCCCTGCCGCCACCCAGACGTCCCCGCGGAGCACCGCACGCTGGAGTTCGTCGGTCAGCACGAACCAACCGGGGTTGAACACCGCCTGCCCGGTGAACCATTGCGCGACCCGTCCGACAACGCCGGGACGGTTGGGCTGTGCCAGCACCGGAGCCTCGGACAGCGCGACCGGCGCCGCGATCTCGAACGGCAGCGAGGCGGCGAGCGTGTTGAGGTCGATCGCCGAATGCATCGTGACCGTGCCGTTCGGCGCAGTGAGCGCAACCGTGTAGCGGAACTTCTCGATCGTGCTGCTGGGGCTCGGAAGCTTGGTGAGTGCGAGTGTGGCGGTGTATCCCTTCGCGATCAATGCACCGAGGCGGGTTTCGAGCGTGTGGAAGGCGGCCGGGTCGAGCGTCACACCGAGCGCTGCGAGTCCCGTCGTACCGAAGAAGCTCCAGCCGACCGGGCGCTCGTTCACCAGCGGCACGCCGCCCAGTCCGGCCGCGGCGGCGATCGCGCGCATCATCGCCGGCACCGCGTCCGGGATCAGCTTGCGCAGCTCGGCGATGACGGACTCGCCTGTCGTCACCGGGCCGACGGGACGCGCCACGACGTTCTCCCCGAACGATCGCACCTGGCGCGTTCCCACGCTACCGCCGTCGATCTCCTGCCAGGCCGTCGTGTCCGACGTCTGCTGGCTCGGTCCGTGGATCCCTTGATTCTCCAGCGACTGCCGCAGCCCTTCGAGCTCCATCTCAAGTTTCTGCACGAACTGCTGGTCGGCCTTGCTCCCGGTCCGGGCAGCAACCACCCTGGCCACGCCCAGCAACCGCTGAAGGAACCGGTGCTCGTTGACCTGCGCCACCAGACACGCATCCTCGAACGGCCCGGTCTGTCCCTCCGCCCGCAGCTTCTGATTCGCCATCTCCTTCAACACATGGCTGATCTCGTGCACAACCGCCCGCGTCAGCTGGTCCGTGCGCAGACCACGCTCGATCGTCGTCTCGTTCGGACTGCCATCAGTACTCAGATCGGTGTGGGCAACGCTCTTCCCCGGGATGTCGCCGAGCCGCAGCCGGAACTGCCGCCGCCCAAGGTTCGGGGTGTCGACCACTACGACATCGCCGAACATCTGCACCGACCCGGTGATCAGACCACCGAAGTCGCTTTCCTCCGCCGCCTGTGCCGCCTGGTTCAGATCCTGCTGAGTAGCCGGAGCCTGACTCGCCGGCCGGCTGGTCCGGTCCATTCCCGGCTGACTGGGCGCGTTCACCCTCGTCGGCGGCGCGTCCGGCGGCCGCCCGAACCAGTCGGCACGTTCCCCGCCGATCCGATCGCGGAACGGCGCCGGACCTTGCGGCTCGCTCGAGTTGTACGGCGCAGGGCTCGCGGTGACCGTGAAGGTCAACTCCACATGCTGACCAGGGGTGCCGGGCCGACTGACCTCGACGGTCACCCCTTGCCCGGCCGCGATGTGGCCGATCCATTCCTGCTCCAGCCGGGCATACTCGGCCGGATCGATCGTCGTCCCCGCCGGCAACAACGCAGCAATCCCAGCCGGCCCGAACAGCCTGGATCCCGCGACCTTGCCATCCGGGCCGAGTGGGAGTCGTTCTCGAGCGGCCAGTACCTTCCCGACGGCCTGCTTGCTCAGCGGGAATCGCTTAGGGTCGACCTTGCGGAGAACGGCGACGACTTTGTCCACGATGCCGTCGGGGCCGACGGTTCGGGTGACCTCGTTCGCACCGAGGCGCGTCGTACCGGCGGTCTCCATTTCGTGCAGCGTCTGGGCTTCGAAGAAGCCGAAGAACATCTCTCCCGCGGGGTTGACGGTGATCCGGGTTCCCGCCGCGTTGACGGCGGTCCGGCCGCTCTGCCAGACGACCTTTTCCTGTCCGGTCGCGGGATCGATCACCCCGGGATCGACCACCGTGTAGGTGATCGTGACCTCATCGGGTCGCGTCCTGCCCGGGCTGGGAGTGATGATGACGTCGACCTCGTAGCCCAGCTTGGTCAACCTCGCCCACTCCTCCTCCATCCTTTCGAGCATCAGATCGTTGGATGTCAGGTTCTGTGCGAAGAGGTTGTAGAACTCGTCGTTGTGGAAGAACCGCCGCGCGAGGAAGTGACCGCCGCTGTCTCCCGGGATGCCGGCCTCCTCCGTCACGGCCTGACGGTTGCTGCTCCCCTGGCCGCCCCGCTTCCCGTCGTTGTAGTCCTCGCGGAGACGAGCCCTGGCCTCACGGACCCGGCCGTCCTCGCCAACGGCTATCCGGCCCTGGTTGCGCCCGAACCGCAAGATCTGCGATCTGTCGCGCCGCCCTTGCCCGTCAAACCCAGCAGGCTGGAACGATTCCGACGAATCGGACCAGGGCCTGCTCCGCACCTCGGCCTCATGCGCATCGATCCGCGCCTGCAGCCACTCGTCCAGCTGCGCCAGCTCCTGCTCCCGCTGCTCCGCCAGCGCGTGATCCTCGGGCAGTCCGCTCTGCTCCGCAGCCTCCCTGGCCTTCGCCGCCTGGTCCGCCACCAACCGCCGTACATCCTGCTCGGCCTCAATACACAGATCCTCCGTGTGCGCATGCTCCTGCTCACCGGCCCGAGCTCGCATCGCCTCCCGCACCGCATGCCCGATCTCATGCACCCAAGCCCGAGTCCACTGCTCACGCTTCACACCCGGATCAATCCGCGTCGTGAACGTCCCGTCCTCCGAGACCTGCGTCTGCGCCGCGTGCTTCCCCTCAACCGCCTCCACCTCAAGCGCGAACTCGTACGTGTTGCCATCGTTCGCCTGCACGACAACCCGATCGGGTGTCACCACCGGATCCGCCGTCAGCAACCCCCCGAAATGCTCCTGCTTGGCCCTCTTCGCAGCCTCCAACACCGCCGCCGGATTCGGCGCGGTCTCCACCGCCCCCCGAACAAACCCGGGCCCCTCCGGCGCATGAACAACCCGCCCCTGCCCGTCGGTCTCGGGCCCGCGCGGCTCAGCCGCGTTCTCCTCGCTGACCTGAGCTGCCTCCGCCGCCGGCTGGGCGCTCGCATCGACCCTGGTCGCGACCGGACCGAGCTTCAGGGCCGACATGTCGTACTCGGTGATCTCGATGCCCTTGGCAATGATCTTGCCGCCGGCGAACTCCACCTTCGCCTTGACCACCAGGTACTGCAGGTTCCCCTGCTCCGCCTGCTCCTGCATCGCGGCGATGAGGTCGGCCGCGGTGTGGATCGGCGTCGCCAGCTCCGCCCGGACCGGGCGCGACGAGTAGCGCGGCGGCCCGTCGTACTCGGCGTGTGAAGGAACCTCGACCTTCTCGACGGCAAACCCGTCCAGTACGGCGACCGGCTCCGCGGCGCGACCATCGACGTCCGCACGGATCTCGGACAGCAGGCTGTTCAGGTACTCCTCGTGGCCCTGGAGATAGCTCACCAGGTCCACCCCCTTGCGGGAGACCAGCCTGCCGAAGATGCCCTTGGCCTCGACCACGACGAACCCGCGGATCTCCCGGGTGGCCTTGTCCACACGGATGTAGAGCTGGTCCATCCGCCCGGCACCACCGTTGTTCTGGAAGAACACCCGGTAGACGTCCTGCGTCAGATGGTTCGGATCGCTCCGCAGCCAGCGCAGCATCGACTCCGCGAATGCCTCACCGACCCGCTCACCCCAGATGGACGACCGCTTCCCATCGGTCGACTTCACCATCGGCCGGTCCGCGAGAATCGCCTTCCGCTCGGCCTCGATCAGCCCCTGCCACACCCGATGATCATTGGGTGTCATCCACTGCTCGACCGGATCGGTATCGGTCGTGGTCGCACTCTCGTTCCACATCTCGGCAACGGACTGCATCGATTCCAGCTCCGCCGCGTTGAACCCGAACCGCTCGCTGCTGAAGAGTGCGAGGATCTTCTTGCCGAGCACCTTGCCCGGCACCACCCTGACATCCTTCAGAACAAAGTTGCCCTGTGCATCCATCGACACTTGCGGAACGGCGACCTGGACGACCGTGCCGTCCGACGTACGCACCGGGAAGGTCTCCCGCCCCGGCCTGGTCTGGAGACGAACCTGCCCAAGGTGCTTGCCCGTGCGCGGCCGATGGTAGTAGTGCTCGCGCATAACCTTGGCCAGCAAGGACAATTTGCCGTTCTCACTCCGGTCGTTGAGCAGTTGCAGCAACCCCACCTGCCCGTCGGTCGCCACCTCGTTCCGCCCAGCCGGTCTGTCGACCGGAACCTCCACCTGCGCGATGTCCTGCGTGCCGACAAGCTCCTGGTGCGCCTCGGTCCGCGCCGCGATCCATTCATCCAGCTGCGCAAGCTCCTGCTCCCGCTGCTCCGCCAGCGCCCGATCCTCAGGCAACCCACTCCGCTCAGCAGCCGCTCGAGCCTCTGCCGCCTGCTCCGCCACCAACCGCCGCACATCATGCTCGGCCTCAATACACAGATCCTCAGTGTGCTCGTGCGCCTGCTCGCCAGCCTCAGCCCGCATCGCCTCCCGCACCGCATGCCCGATCTCATGCACCCATGTCCGCGTCCACTGCCACGGCTTCACCTGCGGATCGATGCGCGTCTTCTGCGGCCCCCCGTCCTGCGCGACTGTCGTCTGCGCGGCGTGCTTTCCCTCGACCTTCTCCAACTCCAGCGCGAACCTGTACGTCTTCCCATCCTTCGCCTGAACCACAACGTGATCCCCAACCACTACAGGATCCGCCGTGAGCAGCCCGCCGAAATGCTCCTTCTTAGCCCCCTCTGCAGCCGCCAGCGCGTCCGCGTGCTCCGGCGCCGCCTCGACCTTTCCCTGCCCCCGTACATACCCGGGCCCCTCCGGCGCATGCACAACCAACTCCCGGACCGGCGGAGCGTTGATCGGTGCCAGATCTTGTGGCGTGAGCGGCCCATCCGGCGGACCATCGACCCGGAACAGGCCGTCGGCCGCTGGCTTGGATTCCTCAGACGTACCAGGCTTGCCGACCCGCTCCGAACCATTCCCGGTGGGGACCGCCCCCTGCTGGCCGTGCGTGGTTCCGTTGGTGTTGCCCGGTCCCACCTGACCGGCATTGCCCTGCCCGGTGGGCCCCGACCCCTGACTCCCCTGCACCGGACCTTGTCCCGTGGTCTGATTTCCCTGCCCGGCCGCAGGCTGTCCAGCCGGCTGGGCACCCTGCGCAGGCCCTTGTGCATTCGGCCCGTTACTCGCCTGCGCGCCCTGCCCCGTACTCGCCTGCGCGTTCGGCCCGGTACTCGCCTGCGCGCCCTGCCCCGTACTCGCTGGTGCGCCCTGACCGGCGTTGGGCTGGCCAGCATTCGTCTGGCCGTTCTGGCCGGTCGGTTGCGCCGCGCTGTGTCCTGCATCCGGCACTACCGGCTGCCCAGCTGGGCCTGGCCCGTTGCTAGCTGTACCGGGCGGACCCAGAACGCTATTGGTCGGGACGCTTGTAGCGGCAGGTTGCACAGGGGTGACAACCGACCCCGGAGGCACCGCGTTTGATCCCAGCTCCGCAACTGATGCCTGGGGCGCCAGCACGTCCTGCTGACTGGTACTGCTGTTCGTCCCAGCTGCGCCGCTGACCCTTCCGGCGCCAACCACGTCCGGCGCCGATTGGGCAGCGGGCGAGCTTCCGGAATCGGCCGCCGGAGCCGGAGCAGCTTGCTGGGCGGCGGCTGTCGCCTCCGCACCTGACGGTGACAGCACTGGCCCACCGCTGGGTGGCGGTCCGATCGGACCGATCGGACCGCCACCGTCGGGAGGACCCATGGGAGGCGTGCTCGGATCGGGCTTAGGAGCAAGCTTGCCCGCGGCCCAGTCTCCGACAACATGGCCGGCATCATGCGCGCCAACACGCATTCCGGCCAACCCACCGGCACCGAGCCCCTGCTCCATCAGTGCCTTGCGATAGTCCTCGAGCACGAACGGATTTTTGCCATCAGCAACGTTCTGGACGAACGTACTGGAGACCGGTGAGGTGAAGCCGTTGCTCAGGAAAGTCGTCGTGTAGTTCCCGACGTTCTTCCGCATCGAGGGCGGCGCGATCGCCTGCACCGGGCGAGAGACCCATCGCGCCACAGGCGTGACCGCCACGTTCAGCAAGGCGCCGGCCCCACCGGCAAGCGAGGTGATCCCGACCTGTCGCCAGTCGATGCTCTGCCGATGGTTGCCCACGATGTCCATGATCTGACCGGTGAGCTCGATCCCCGGCTCTTCCATCATCTCCACCACGATGGCCCGCAGGAGCGGCGGCTTGAACGCTCGCATCAGGTCCGCGCCGGCGCGGACGACCTGCGCGATCCGCGCCATCGCGGCGGCGATGATCTCGTTGCGGTACTGGACGCCCAGCGGACCCATCGCAAAGCTCGCCACGAAGGCAGCACCGTTCGCCGCCAGCTCCGCGTTGATCTGGTTCTTCACCTGCGCGATGCTGTCGCTGTACTGTTTGGCCATCAGCGAAAGCTCGCGCATGGCTTTCACCAGCTCGGTCGTCCCGATGCCAGGCGCGTTGAAGGTCCGGCTGACCTTGAGGAACACCTCTGCACCAGCCGAGTCCGGCCACGCCGCCGGCAGTCTCTCATTGATCGCGGTCGCCGCCTTGGTGGTCGCCTCCAGCCTGGCGGCAGCAGCGTTCCAACGCTCGCCCATCCGGGCAGCGGCGTTCTCGTCGATCCAGATCGGGAAGAAGGAGTCGATCGCCTTCCGCAGATCCAGCCACATGCTCGTCGTGGGCTCCGGGATCATGGCAAGGTCATCCCGGGGGTTGGAGTTTGGCGGTCGCGACGCCGTAGGTGGCCTGGTACGTCGCCAACCCGGCGCGCGCGACAGCCAGCGCCTCGTTCACCTTGGCACCGACGTCACCGGCTCGCTGGGTGAGCTCCGGCTCGGCCGCGTTGTACTTCTCCCGAAATGCCACGCTGATGTCGTCGAACCCCGTTTGGACCGCGCGCTCCTCAGCCCGAATCGCCGCGGACAGTCCTGTCCAGGCCGTCGTCCAGCCGTCGATCTCGAGCTGTACGCCGTTGACAACGTCACTGGTCGGGCCGAACTTCATGTGGGTCAGATCGCCACCACCGGGGGCCGCGTTCATCGGCTGCCCCGATCACGACCGGATTTGCTGCCCAGTACGCCGAGCACCGGCCCGAACGCCGGATCACCGTCGACGAGACCCGGTCCGTCGGGCCATGCCTTGCCGTAGGCCTCGACCGCGTTCTCCCGGGCCTGGTTCCACGCCCGGGTAGCGGCGTCGACAATCTCGTCCGCCAACTGCTCCGGGGAATATTCACGATAGACCCGGGCATCGAGGTAGAGCGCTTCCAGCCGCCCCTCGCCGGTCACCGTTGCCGTGATCAAATCGGCGCCGGCATCCGCCGTGCCACTGGCTTCCTGTGCTGCTCGCTGTGCGCGCAGCGCAGCGCGCTCCAGCTGCTCGATGTCCGCCAGGCGGGTTCCAACTGGCTGTGTTCGCGGATCCATCGCTGCCCTCCATCTGTTGTCGTGCCCCTCAAGCATCAGGCCGACGAACGGCAGGAAGGGCGCCTGACCTCTTCCTGCCAGGCCGGCGAGCGTCGGGCATCAGGCCGAAATCATCGAACCGTGGACACCGACAAGACATCGCGAACTCACCGCCGGGACCGGCATCTCGGCCTGCGACTTGCGGCCGCCTGCACCGCTGTCGCCCTCGGCCCGCTGCTCTGCTCACCGATGGCCGCAGCGGGTCCACCACCCCGGGCCTGCAACGACCCGGACCCCGCCCATCCGGTCGTCAGACAGTTGCCTTGGGCACAGGACTTACTCGGAGCCGAGCGCGTCTGGCCACAGACGAGAGGCGCCGGCGTCACCGTGGCGGTCATCGACTCAGGCGTCGATGCCGATCACCCACAACTCCGGCGCCCCGGCAAGGTCAAGGCCGGCAGAGACTGGTTTCTGGAGGGTCATCTCCCGGGCAACTATGACTGCATCTCCCATGGAACCGCAGTGGCCGGAATCATCGCCGCCGACCCCGCATCGGGTATCGGCTTCCACGGAATCGCACCAGACGCGACGATCCTCCCGGTCCGCGTGACCGACCGGGAGACGTCGGACGGTGAGAGCAGCCATCCGATAGACCCTGGTGTACTTGCCCGAGGCATTGTCTACGCCGTCGATCAGGGCGCCAAGGTGATCAACCTGTCCTTGGCCGGCAGCCGCGATCAGAAACCTGTCCGGCAGGCCATCGCGTACGCCGTGAGCAAGGACGTGGTCATCGTCGCCGCAGTCGGCAATCGGCAATCCGCGCAGGAGACCGCGCGCCCGTCGTACCCGGCGTCGTACCCAGGAGTCCTTGGCGTCGGCGGGATCGACATCTCCGGCAGCCGAGTCAGCGGTTCCCAGGAGGGTACGTACGTGGGCCTCGTCGCACCCGGGGCAGGCATTCTGGCACCGACCCGGCAAGCCGGGCACATGTATGTGGACGGAACCAGCTTCTCCGCCCCGTTCGTCGCGGCCTCGGCAGCTCTGGTCCGCGCAGCCTGGCCAAAGATGTCTGCTGCCGAAGTGATCCAGCGGCTCAAAGCGACCGCGACGCCGGCTCGAGGAGGATCCGGAAGTCTTGAGTACGGCGCCGGGATCGTCGACCCATATCGAGCGGTGACCGAAGGCATGGCAGCCGTCGAGACGGCCGTTCCCGCCGCCGCCCATCGGCCGGAGGATCCGCGATTCCTTGCCCAGCAGGCCTGGTGGCACAACAGCTCGGAGCAGGCCCGGAGACTTACCGTCCTGGCCATGGCGTCGGCCATCTCCATGGCTGTCCTGGGCTTGATCGTGACGGTCGGGCGTCGACGGCGCTGGTCCGCCGTCCGCACCACAACGCAGCCTTCGACCGGACCGGCCGCGGACGAACCGTTGCCCGAGCACCTTTTCGGCAAGTCCGACTGACTGACCCACATCGACGAGATGCCCGGCCAGAGATCTGGCCGGGCATCCGTGGTGTGAGACAGCAGATCAGCGAAGCGCCAGTGCCGCCTGGTACACGCGGTTCTGCGACTCCTGAACGTACTCATTGCTGTACTGGATATCGTTAGCGTACTGCTGCTGAGCCATGACGTTGTCCTGGATGTCACGGTCGGTGGACATCACCTGACCCAACGCCGTCTGTTGCTCGTAACTCGACCAGACACCGTCCATCGCAGCATAGTCATGCACATGCTGGGTGCTGGTGTCGCCCTTGTGCGTGAACTGTCCCGTCGTCTCCGCGTGCCATCGCTCGACCTCCGGGTAGTTCATGTAGAGCTCGTCGTTCATCGTCTCGTCCTTTCTCTTCGATGCCGTGTCGCAGCCTGGACGTCAGGCTGTTGCGCCGAGCCGTGCGGCAGGCGTCGCCACCGCATCCATGAAGGTGTTTCCGGCCAGGTAGCCGAAGTCCTCCTGGCCCTGGAGGTACTGGAGGTTGGGCCGGCTCATGTCGCTGAGGAACTGACTGCGATTGACGCCGGCCGTCATGATGCTCCCGCGTGTGGCGCTCGGGATGGCCTCTTGGGTCCGGAGTTCCTGCTGATAGACGTTCGTCAGCTCCTCCTTCACCATCCCGGCCTTGACGCCCGCCTGGCGATAGACCTCGTCGCCAAAGGCTTGGACCCACGGTGCAGACATCCGAGTCTCCTTTCCTTGTTGGTGTCCTACGCCACTCACGCTAAGAGCGCGGCACCGACCGAGTCGCCGCTGCGGCACGTTCCTGCCACACCGCGAGCAGCACGGTCCTGACGGGCGACGATCGGCTCACGCGGCAAGGAAGGATGAATGCAGATGGCGACGATGGTGGTACGTCGGCCCGACCGGCGGTCTGGTCCGGAGATTCCCGGCGGTGAACTGCTGCTCGCGGCACCGCCTGAGGTCCCCGAACCCGGCGGCCGGCAATGGGCACAACTGCTGATGATGCTCCCGATGGTCGCGATGATGGGCGCGATGATGCTGATGTTCAGCGGCAGCATGGGTGGGGGCCTGCGGTACGCCGTCTACGGCCTCTTCGGCGTCGCGATGCTCGGCATGATCGTTGCCGGTCTCTGGGGTCGCTCCGGTGGCGGCAAAGCGGAGATGGGGCAGGCCCGGCGACGTTACCTCAGAGAGCTTGCACAGCAACGCACTCGGCTCACCCGGTCGCTGGAGAAGCAGCGCGAGGCATTGCTCTATGTCCATCCCGCGCCGGACACGCTGTGGACACTTGCCGCGAGCCACCGGCTCTGGGAACGGCGACGCGACGACGCAGACTTCGGGGTGACCAGGATCGCCGTCGGTCCGCAAGTACCGGCGATCGCGATCGTCCCTCCGGACACGCAACCCTTGGAACGCCTGGAACCGCTGTCTGCAATGGCGTTGCGGCGATTCGTCACCACGTACGCGACAGTCCCGAACTTGCCGTTGGCGATCGCCATCACCGGCTTCTCGCGCATCTACTGCACCGGAGACACCGAACGGGTGGATGCGCTCGTCCGCGCGATGATCGGTCAACTGGTGACATTGCATGCCCCCGACAACCTTCGGATCGCGGTGGTCGTCGATCCGTCACGGGCTCCGGACTGGGAATGGGTCAAATGGTTGCCCCACGCAACGCACCCGGAACGCACGGATGCACTGGGGCCCGTTCGGCTGATCGGCCCGTCGATCACAGCCGTCGAGGCGATGCTCGACGACCTCCTCGCCGGCCGCCCACGGTTCGACCCCGAATCGGCGCACTCTTCCGGTGGGCCGCACGTGGTGGTCGTCATCGCCGGTGGGGACACCGGCGGATCGGACCATCTGCTCGCGGACCGGGGTCTGGACGGAGTCAGCGTTCTGGACCTGGCCACTGCGCCGCCACGTTCACTCGATGCGAGTTCCGTCGTTCTCGACATCGCTTCGGACGGCACGCTGAGCAGCGCGACGCTGGACAGTGAGAACGAATTGGGGCAAGCCGACAGCCTCTCGGTCACCGCCGCAACAGGCCTTGCTCGCCAACTCGCGCCGCTTCGTCTGACTGCAGGTGTGCACGGGGATCAGTCCTTGACCGCTGATCTCGGACTCGGAGAGCTGCTGGAGCTCGGGGATCCGTATGACTTCGATCCGGACGAAACCTGGGTGCAGCGCCCCAACCGGGATCGCCTGCGAGTGCGCTACGGCCTGCAGCCCGACGGCTCACCGGTCGAGTTGGATCTGAAGGAGTCCGCGCTGGAGGGCATGGGACCGCACGGTCTACTGATCGGCGCGACCGGATCAGGCAAGAGCGAACTCCTGCGCACACTCGTGCTGGCGTTAGCCATCACGCACCCACCACGGTCGTTGAACTTCGCGCTGATCGACTACAAAGGCGGCGCGACGTTCGCGACCCTGGACAAGCTGCCCCACACCAGCGCGGTGATCACCAACCTCGCCGACGAGCTCGACCTGGTCGACCGGATGACCGATGCCATCAACGGAGAGCTCATCCGTCGCCAGGAATTGCTCCGGGATGCCGGCAACTTCGCTTCGCTGCGCGACTACGAGAAGGCACGGATGGCGGGTGCGCCGCTGGCCGAGGTACCGACCCTTGTGGTGGTGTGTGACGAGTTCAGCGAACTGCTCAGTGACCGGCCGGACTTCATCGACATGTTCGTCCAGATCGGCCGGGTCGGCCGCTCGCTCGGCGTCCACCTACTGCTCGCCAGCCAGCGCCTCGACGAGGGCAGACTGCGTGGTCTGGATGCACACCTGTCGTACCGGATCGGTCTGCGGACATTCTCGGACATGGACAGCCGAACGGTCCTCGGCGTCAACGACGCCTTCTTACTGCCCAGGGCACCCGGCCACGGATTCCTCAAGGTCGGTACCGAGCAGATGGACCGCTTCCGCGCCGCCTATGTGTCCGGAGTCCATCGGCGCCAACTCCCCGGGCAGGTCTCCACGGCGACCGATCAGTCGCCGATCCTGCACGAGTTCGTCGGCGGGTACGTCGCCCCGGTCGCGGAGCCGGAAACCACGCCTGAGCGAACTCCGGCCGACGACGCGTTCGATCCCGGTATCGGGGAGACACTGCTCGACATCCTGGTCGAACGTATGAAGGGCCGCGGCGACTCGGCTCACCAGATCTGGCTGCCGCCGCTCAAGGAATCGCCCTGCCTCGACGAAGTACTCGGCGGCGTCTCGGTCGACGCTGCGCGCGGTCTGACCGCCGATGCGAGCTGGGCCGGTCGCCTGACCGCCGTCGCAGGCGTGGTCGACCGGCCGGTCGAGCAGCGACGCGACCCGTTGGCACTTGATCTTTCCGCGGGTGGTGGGCACCTCGCCATCACCGGCGGTCCGCACAGTGGCAAGAGCACAGCACTCACCTCGATGATCGTCTCCCTGGCTCTCACCCACACCCCCGAGGAGGTGCAGTTCTACTGCCTCGACTTCGGCGGTGGTGTGCTCTCCGCGGTGCGTGGACTGCCTCATGTCGGCGGTGTTGCAGGACGGCAGGACGCAAACGCCGTCCGCCGGACCGTGGCCGAGATGGCGAATCTGATCGTGAACCGCGAACGGGAGTTCGCTCGGCTCGGAATCGACAGCATGGCGACCTATCGGGCCCGGCGTCGGGCGGGCACGGTGCCGCCGTCGCCGTACGGCGATGTGTTCCTGGTGGTCGACGGATGGGGAACCATCCGCAACGACTTCGACGATCTGGAACAGATGCTCGCCGACATCGCGGTGCGCGGTCTCGCCTACGGCGTGCACCTGATGATCAGCGCCGCTCGGTGGTTCGAGGTACGCACCAACGTCCGCGATTTGTGCGTGACCAAGCTCGAACTGCGGATCGGAGACCCGATCGACTCGTTCCTCGACCGGAAGGCCGCCGTCCTCGTCCCCGAGAACTCACCGGGGCGCGGCATCCTCCCCAGCAGGCACCAGTTTCTGACGGCGCGCCCACAGCTCAGCAACGACGCGATCGACGGCACATCCGAGGGAATCTCGCGGCTTGTCGACCAGATCGCTGCGGCGTGGACAGGTGCCGGCGCGCCGCCGGTACTTCTGCTGCCGGGCGAGGTGCCGTCTGCGGAACTCGACGGTGAGAGCGACAAGGACCGCGGACTCGCCATCGGCGTGGCCGAGCGGGACCTGTCTCCTGTCCGGCTGTCCTTCGCCGAAGACCCCTGCTTCATCCTCCTGGGTGACACCGGCACGGGAAAGAGCGGGTTCCTGCGGACTGTGGCCAAACGCGTACAGGAGGTCTATACCCCGGAGGAGGCACGACTGGTGGTCGTCGACCACCGGAGGAGCCTGCTCAGCGGCATCGAGGGGCCTCATCTGCTCGGCTACGGGACGAACCACCAGGTCACCCAGAATCTGATCGCCGAGGTCTGCCAAGCCTTGACGGAGCGCCTCCCCGGCTCAGATGTCACCGCACAACAGCTCAGTGAGAGGTCCTGGTGGACGGGACCGGAGTTGTTCGTCCTGATCGACGACTACGACCTGGTGGCGACCGTGGAAGGGCATCCACTGATGCCGCTCATGCCGTTCATCCCCCAGGCCGCCGACATCGGCCTTCGCGTCATCGTTGCCCGCCGCACCGGCGGCGCCGGCCGCGGCCTGTTCGAGCCGGTGATCGGCCGGATGCGAGACATCGCCTCACCGGGAATCCTGCTGTCCGGCGCCCGTGAGGAAGGCCCCCTGCTCGGCGGCCTGCGCCCCCAGCAGCTACCACCAGGCCGCGGCCACCTGATCGGCCGCCAAGGCACGGCCAAGCTCATCCAACTGGCCATGCCACCCCAAGCCTGACGGCCCTGAGGCCGCCGGGAACCGTCAACACAGAAAGGCAGATGATGGCAGAAAAAGAAGACGTCACCGACGTCACCCTGTTCTATCCGGCCGCCTCGGATCTGAGCAAGCTCCAGACCGACCTCAAGACGGCAGGCGCGACGCTGAGCAAGCAAGAGACAGGGGCCAGCGGCAAGTTGGTCGGTGCCTCTGTCGTGGTCGGTTTGGCGCAGACCGCCCGACAGACCGGGGCGACGGCAACCGAGACGATGGCAACCGGCGTCGGCGTCTGGGCCACCAGCACCCAAGCCTTCGGAACTCTGTACATCGAGACGCGTGACCACGTCACAGCCACGATGATCGGCAAGACCTTCCAGACCGCCACTGAAGGCGCAGCGCAGGTGAACGGCTGATGGTGAACAGCGCAACTCCGGATGCGGGGGGCGGCAGCAACTACGAAGCCGTGGCCCAGGCAACTCCCGAGAACTACGAGCAGATCCCCGCGCTGATCATCAAGTTCGTAGGTGAGATGGCGGAGGAACCAAAGACGATCACCACCCTCAGGAACGAGGTGACAGCCTGGCGGGAATACCAGAACAGCCTGAAGGCGGTCGCCATCGGCTTCCGCGCACGCACCAACGGCCTGGCGAACGACTGGGGAGACACCCCGGAGGCCGTCGTGTATCGCGAGGCCAGCATCCCGAGCAGTGATTCACTCGATGCGAGCGTGACTGCCCTCCAGGTCGATGCGATCGACGCGGGCGTCACCGAGCTCAACACAGCGGTGACGACAATCATCGCTGACCTGGCGAAGCTGAATGGCCATTTAGGCTCGTGGACGGTGAGCGAAATGGCCGCGGCGAAGCAGCAATTGGTTGCCATCGGGCGCAACATGGACCAATTGAGCAGCAACTACGGGACGATGGGTGGAAACCTGAGCGCGGTCGCAGCAGGGCTGCGATGGGTCGGGGCGAAGAGTGATGCAGCCAATGGACCGAACACCGTGCCGTTGGGTGCCGGTCCGGCTGGGGCGCCGACGAGTACTGCACCAGGTACGGCGCCGACAGATCCCGGAACAGCTCCAGGCGATCAGCCTGGCGCCGACCCCGGTGCCGACCCGGGTAGCGCGCCCGGTGACACGGCCGGAGGCCCGACCGAAGGCGAAGGGCCGGAGCTGTCGAGCATGCCGCCAATAACGACACCACCGGTGACGCCGGTGACGCCGGTGACGCCGGTGACACCGCTGCCGCCGATCAAGCCGGTACCGATCACTCCCATGACACCGATCACCCCGATACCTCCGGTCACGCCAGTGGCTCCGATCGGCGGAATCGGCCGCGGCGCAGTGGGCGGCGGCCTCGCGATCGGCAATCCTGGAACCACAGGAGTAGGTGCCGTCGGCAAGGTCGGCGGTCTCAAGAGCATCGAGCAGACCGGGCAGATCGCTCCGGTAGCAAAGGTCTCACCGGATCGTGCGCTGGGTTCAGGCTTCGCACCGGGACTCGGGAACGGACTGGGTGGCTCGAGTGCGACCGCCGCCGGCGGCGCTGCGAGTTCGATGCCGCCACCCATGATGCCGCCGATGGCCGGCGGTGCCGGTGGAGTTGGTGGTGGTAAGTCGACCACCAATGGCGCCATCCGCCCGAACGGGCGTCAGCGCAAGCGCAGCGGAGGCCCGACGCCGGGCGTTCCGGATGGCTTGCGCGGGCGGTCGACGAAAAAGGCATCGTTCGCCGCGATGCCGACGGCCAAGGCAGCAACGCGACGGCAGCGCGAAGCCGAGGCCCCGGAGACGCTGCAAATTCTCGACGAGGAACTGTGGAAGGTCGACGCGACAGTCGAACCTCTGGCGACCGAACAGCGCCAGCCTCCGCGGCCTGCGAGCTGAGAAACGACCAGTACCAGCAAGATGCCCCCGGCCGAAATGGCCGGGGGCATCTTTGTTCGGTTCGGCGTCAGGCTGTGGGACGGACAGCGGTGGCGGGGTCAAGGCCGGAGCTTTCAGGGATTCGGGCAATGAGGTTGGCGGGGAGACGGACCGGGGGGACCCCTTCGTAGCCGAAGAGTTTGAGGAGGTCTGCCGCAGCAAGGGGGTAGGCGCGACCCATGTCGGTGATGATGAGGATGGTTCCCGCCGGAGCTCGGCTGGAGGGCATTGATTCGGCGATCGCGGCGGAGCCGGCGGGGACTACTATGCGGTCGGCCAGGAGGGTGCCTTCGGGGCCTTGTTTGGGGGTGACCATGGCTGGGTCGCGGGGTGGGAGGGTCGCGTCGACGAGGATTGTGGGGACGGTGGCGCCTGGTCGGTAGGCGGCGCAGATGGTGCTTTCGTCGGCGGGGCGGGCGAAGGTGGGGCGGGTTGCGGGGAGACGGCCGTCGGTGCCGGCGGGGACGGAGTCGGGAGGCGTCTCGACGCGTCCGAGCGAGGTGGGATTGAGCTCGAAGGGGTGCGGGGATTTTCCGGCGTAGGCGTTCTTCAAGGGAGCGTAGGTGAGTTGGATGGAGTACTGGAGGTCGGTGAGCAGGAGCAGGCGGTCCCGGGTCGCCATGTAGTACTGGCGGACCCCGCCGCTGCCGACCATGAAGAGTTCGCCGACCTTGGTCTTGCGTTTCGGGATGGCGCTGGACGGCTTGCCGATGCCCGCAGTCGCCAGCGGGGCAACGGGTTGGCCTTCGGGAAGTCCGTTGATGAAGGCCTTACCGACTGTCGCCCACCCTTCGCCGCCCAGGGCGAGGCCGGCCTGCAACGCGACTCCCCTGTCGAGCTTGTAGCGGTAGCCGTCGTTGATCATGTACTGGTCGCGGGTGCCCAGCACGTTGACGAGGAGCGCTGACGCGCCGAGCGACTGAGAGCTGACCGGCTGCGCGCCAACCAGAAGTACGGACTCGCTGGTTCGTTCTCCGGTTCCGTCGAGCATCGGTTCCGAGCACAAGCTCCAGGCACCAGGGAGCAGTTGCTTGGCAGGTGGGAGTGCATCGGGCGCATCGACGATGCCGATCCGCGGACCACGCGGAGCGTCGCGGAGCGAACGTTGCGAGACGCGGCGCGTCTCCGCTTTCTTGCCGATGGCAAGTAGTGCGGAGGCGTAGTTGGCGACGGGATGCAGACGGCCGCTCAGGTAGACATAGCGGGTACCGGTCTCCTTCTCGACGATGACCGCATCACCGGCTTGCCAGGCTTTGTTGCCGCCGGGAACCACCAGGCCGTACACCCCCATGACGGCAAGAGCGATGAAGGCGATGGCCACGCTCCAGATCGCCGAGACGAAGGGGCGGCGGAACGGCGGTTGTTCGGGGTCGGACTCTCTGGTGACCAGAGCGGAGACCATCCGCTGGCCGAGGAACTGGTGTGATTGCAGTTGGTCCTTGCGCGTTGCCATCTCAGCCGCCCCATCCACGCAGGAGGCCGTAGAGCCCAAGGACTCCACAGGCGACCGGCACCAAAGCCAGCACCACCATGATCTCGAGCATCTCCGCCGCGCGGCCGAAGTACGGGTTGGGCGGTCGATGGCTGTAGTGGAGACCGGCGGCAATCGCTCCGGTCGCGAAGAACAAAGTAATGGGTACGACGAGCGGCACGGGGTCGGGCCGGTCGGCACCGAGCACGCCGATCAGCAGACCGACGAGCCCGGCGGCGCCGGCCAGCAACCAGGTCATGCGTTGCTTGACGATCGGGTACAGGCGGGCCCGGATCAGTGCGGCCGCGACGATCAGTGCCGTCAGGATCGTCGTGGACCTCGTGTCGTTACGCACGAGAAGGACCTCGCAGATACAAACGACGATCGCAGTGGCGGTCAGCATCCCGGTCAGCAGGTCGTCGGCTCGCACGACGGCGCCGTACACCTGCCGGCGTGGAGGTTGTGGATCGTCGCGGACCAGATCGGCCGTCGTTCGCGGCAGGATCGGCATCGGGACTCGACCGAGGCGGATCGCGATGGAGCCGAACAGCGGTGACACGGCAACCAGCGCCGAAGCGGTGATCGCGGCGACATCCGCACCGCCCAACGAGTCCGCCGTACCGATCCAGCCGCTCAGAATGCCGACGATGCCCAAAGCGGCAGCCGTCACGAATAGCCCGGCACCGTCGACGACTCCGACGAGGCAGAGCACTGCGACGAGCAGGAGGGCTGCCCCGCCGGCGAGGATCTGCGGCGCCCCGATGGCCGGCCAGGAACCGTCGCCTGCGAACAGCAGGGCGCCGCCCAGTGCGGCCGCCGGTAGCGCGAACCCGCCGATCACCACCCCAGCGCCGGAATCTCCGACCACGCGCGCCAACACCACACCAGTTGCTGTAAGCAACAGTGCGATCAGCAGGAGGCGTACGGCGGGCAGGTCCCAGGTGTCTCCGGCCCTGACGATCGTGAACCCGGCCGCCAGCAACGCAATCGCCGCGGCGATCAGACCGGTGGCGCGGGTGTGCCAGGGGCTCCACGCCGCGCCGAGCCGTCGAGAACCGGAGGCGACCGCGTCCACGAGGTCGTCGTACTCGAGCTCTGGCCAATCGGTCTCGCGGGGCACCAGATAGAGGATCTCCCCGTCGCGGATCCGGTGCCCGCCGATCGATCGGCCCAGGTCCAGCTCGGTGCCGTCCACCCGGCGCAAGACCCAGCCACCGCCGGCCACACCTTCGTCCGCCAGTTCCTCGCCGGCTCTGACAAGCAGGCCCGGAAGGACCTCGGCGACGGAGGCTTGCTCTGGTAGCGCCAGGTCGAGCCGACGCCCTGGCGCATCAATTGTGACCCGGACCAATCCGGTGATGTTCATCGGCGTTCTCCCAATCCTCGCGCCGTTCTCTGCACTGGACTCAGTCTTGGTGCGGGTGTCGGCGGCGCGTGCGCTGCGGCAGGTTCATGCCGCCCGGGGCATCGGCGACGGATCGGTTCCTACGGTGTGGGGGACGAGACGACGAGGAGGTCAGCCGTGCCGCACGAAGCTTTGATCCTGCCGATCGGGCATGATCTCGGTGCCCGATCGGCGGCGCCCGATGTCCGGCTGCAGCAGGTCCGGGTGGGCACGGAAGTGATGGAGCTGACAGGTCCCGAGTACGTCGTCTGGTTGCTGGCCCACAGTTTGGACGAGAACGACCCGCTGACCCAGCGGTCGCTGACGGCAGCAGGAGAACGCTTCGGGATCGGCAACCGGGAGACCGGCGCGACGATCGAGCGCTTCCTCGGTGACGGTCTGCTGGCGGAGGTCGTGCCTGGCGAAGAAAGCGCGCTGTCGTTCGCACGTCGCCATCGGCTGGCTCCACTGATGCTCGGGCTCGGACCCGACCCGGACAACGTAGGAATGCTCTTGATCGGCTTGCTCGGTCAGCCGCTGGCACAGGTGTCCACTCCTTTGTACGACCTGTGGACCTGGGCACATCTCAGCCCGGAGTTGTGGCAGGCCTGCGAAGTCGCCGCGGACGTCGCCCGGCACCAGGGGGTCACGGATCCGCAGGAGCTCGATCCCGAGCTTGTCCTGGCCGGCGTGCTCGGCTCGTTGCACGGTCTGTTGCGGGTGCGAGCGGCGTACCTGGATCGGAGGACGGCCGAATGACCACTGTGATCTTCCCTGTCGGCCATTACACCGGTGTGCTGCCCGTGGCCATCGGCGCACCCAACCACGTCGTCCGCGTCGGCATGAAGCAGCACCGCCTGACCGACGTCGAGTTCGGAGCCTGGATGCTGACCCACGGCCCCGCTGAGGCGACAGCCGAGCCATGGACCCGGCGGCGGATGACCGCCGAGGCAACCCGCCTCGCAATCGACCTCCCACCGGACCTGCTGGACGATCTCGAGGCCCGCGGATTGGTGTTCTCCATCGATCCCGCCGATCCGGACGTGGCAGGAGTCGCGCGGGGGTATCGCCTGGAAGCGTTGATGATCGGCCTGGGTGACACCGCGGAGCAGCCTGGCCATCATCGGATCGGCGTCCCCGAGGCGGGAGTGGTCGCCGTACTCGATCCTGACAGCTATGAGCTGTGGCAGTGGGCGGCTACGACGCCGAGTCTGTGGGCGTACTGCGAGCTCAGGTCGACAGTCACCTCGAGTGACGATCCACGCAGCGCGGCCGATCGGGTCTTCCAGGACCTGCGGACGCTGGTCGCCCACGGGTGCGGCTATCTCGACGTGGTGCGCTGAGGGGATGCGAGGATGACTCTGATGGCTGAGATCGCTCCCGATTCGCTGATTCCGCGGGCTACCGGGCCGGTGGCGCGGGTTTTTCTGATGCCGCCGCACGACAGTGGGCCGCCGAGCATTGTGAAGGTTTATCCGCGGGGGCTGGATCGGCGGACTTTTAATGCGGTGGAGGTTGAGCAGGCGAAGCTGGCCGGGTTGCGGGTGGCTGGGTCGATGTTGCTGGCTGATGCGGTGGAGGAGTTGCCGGACGGGCGGACCGGGGTGCGGATGGAGTTTTGTCCGCAGTCGCTGGTGGAGCTGGCTGCTGGGCGTGGGCTGCCGATCGGGGATGTGGTGGTGCTGGGGCAGATCTTGGGATCTGTGCTGGCGGAGGCTCATGAGGGTGGGCTGGTGCATGGTGGGGTGACGCCTAGCAATGTGCTGGAGCGGCCTGATGGGCAGCCTGTGCTGGCGGATTTCGGGATGGCTTTGCGATTGCGGTTTCCGCGGGATCTGACCGCGGCGGCGGCGTATACGGCTCCGGAGGTGCTGCGGGACGGGGAGCTGTCCGAAGAGGCTGACGTTTACGGGTTGGGCGCTGTGTTGTATCTGGCGCTGACCGGGCAGTCACCGTTTCCGACGAAGCCGGGTGAGACGCCGGACGACGTCGTACTGCGGGTGTTGCGGGAGCCGGCGCCGGAGGTGTCGGGGCAGGATGTGCCGCCGGCGTTGACGGCGTTGTTGCGGCGGATGCTGGCCAAGGAGGCCGGGACGCGGCCGGATGCGGCGGCGGTGGTCCGCGAGTTCGAGACGATGCTCCGGGGTACGACGGATGCGGCGGACGAGCTGGATTTCGACGACTTCCGGGACGAGCTGGCAGCGGGGCGGAGTGTGCCGTTGGCAACCGCCTCGGCGAAGCCCAAGCCGGTACGGCGGCAGTGGAAGCTGCCGCGTAAAGAGGTGCTGATCGGGATCGTGGCGGCGGTCGCGCTGGTCGTGGTGGTGCCGATGTTGCTGCGGCCGGGCAACGAAAGTCCGGCGACAAGGCAACCGACCGTGCCGGTGGCACCGCCGGCCTCGCAGGTGCAGACGACCGAGACGCCGTTGATCCAGCTGGAGCCACCGCAGGACAAGGGCACCACGGTGGTGCTGAAGTGGTCGTTCTCGAAGCCGCTCGAGTACGCCGTGTTCGTGGCGGAGCAGGGTGCGAAGGCCCCGAAATCGACGTACCGCGGGAAGGGGACCACGCTGACCGTCCAGGTCAGTGCAGGATTGAAGTACTGCTTCGAGGTCCAGGGCACCGATGGCCGCGAGGTCTTCTACAGCACCCCGCGCAGCATCCGCGGAGCCACCTGCAAGAGCTAGTGGACGCTGTCTGGACCACTCCTGGACCACCCACACTTACCCTGTGAGAGTGAGGCAGACCAAAGTGAAGCTCACCAAGTTCTTGCGCCGCGCGGACCGGCCGGAGGGCCAGCGAGGCCGCGCGGGGCTGGCGGCTGTCGTGGCGGGGTGTGTCGCGCTGATGAGCGTGGTCGTGCTGACCGGCGCCGGCGACCCGAACTCGGGGTTCAAGTTCAGCCAGTCCGGTCACTGGGTCTACAACAGCGCGCTCGGGCGGGTCTTCCACCTGGACGGCGCGACCCGGCAGATCGATGCCCAGGTCCCGATGCCCAGCGGTAAGCCGGGCGCCCAGGTCGTGCAGACCGACACCGACGCGTACGTGCTGTCGAAGTCGCGGATCGACCAGTTCGGCAAGTCGGACCTGACGGTGGCGGAGCCGATCGAGGTGCCGGAGAACGAGCAGCCGATCGGGCTCGAGGCCGCTGGGACTGCCTTCGTGGTCTACCAGCAGTCCGGCCGGGTGATGCGCCTCGGCAAGCACGGAGCGACGGCGTTCCCGGGTGGAACGCTCGGGGATCCGGTGGTGACGTCCGAGGGCACCTTGTGGGTGCACCGGGTCGATCAGGGTGACCTGTGCCAACTGCCGTTGACGGCGGACCGGATGTCCTGCCCGGCGACGGTTCAGAAGGGGCACAAGGGCGCGCTGACCGCGATCGGCGCCAAGGCCGTGTTCGTCGATCTGACCTCCGACCGGGTCTACAACCTGACGCCGGACGGGTTCGGCTCACATGTTGACCTGAGCAACGACATCCCGGAGACGGCGCTGGTCGCCGGGAACGATGTCGACGGCCGGATCGCGTTCGTGGACCGCGAGCAGAGCGTCGTCAACCTGGTCGAACTGCCGGATCGCCCCGGTCAGAAGGCGGAGCCGCCGAAGACGACCAAGATCCGGAAGGGCAACTACGACAAGGTCGCCTCGTCCGGGCACGGGCTGGCGTTGCTGGACCGCAAGGGTTCGGACCTGGTCACCCTCGACCGTGACGGCACCGTCAGCTACGACAAGGTCCACAGCAACGAGAAGTCCGACGAGAAGAACAAGGTCGAGCCGAACCTCTTCCGTGGTGACGACTCCCAGGTGTACGTCGAGAGTGGCAAGGGCGACCGGGTTGTCGTGGTCGACGAGCAGGGGCGCGCGAAGCCGGTCGAGATCGGCAGCGACGACGACGGCATCATCCACAAGCCGACCAAGCCCACAACGCCGCCGGCAACGCCCAAGCCGGGCGACAAGCCCGTCGTGCCGACGCACCAGCCTTCGACGCCGGACAAACCAACGCCGAACAAGACGACGCCGCCGGAGAACCACAAGCCGAACGTGCCGGTGCAGCCCGAGAAGTCCGATCCGCCGCAGAAGCACGATCCGCCGGTGAAGAACGACCCGCCGAAGAAAGATCCGCCGGCGAAACCACCGGTGAAGCCGACCATCACAGCTGGTGTTCCGGGTGCGCCTACAGCAGTCAGCGCGAAGTACGGCACCGACGGTCCGAGCGTGTCCTGGAAGGCCGCGGCGCCGAACGGTGCCCCGATCACGTCGTACCAGCTGAGCTGGACGGGTGGGTCGAAGACGGTCAGCGGCAGCACGCGGTCGACGATGATCACCGAGCTCGCGGGCAAGACGACCGCGTACTACGTGACGGTCCGGGCGGTGAACCGCGTCGGCGCGGGTCCCGCCGTACGGTCGAACTCGGTCAAGAAGGCGTACGCCGAGGCCGAGTCGCCGCGCGAACTGGTGGTCCGCGGCGACGGTATATCGGGGCAGCTCACGCTGGAGTGGGATCCGCCTACGATGGGCGACGGGACGTTCGTGAAGTACACCGTCACGGTCGGATCGCCGACCGCCAAGGCGCGGGCCTCGTCGACAACCACCCAGGCGACGGTGACCGGGCTGAAGGACGGTACGAAGTACCTGTTCTACGTACGGGCGATCACCCGGGCCCCGAACGGCGACCAGCTGGTCGGCAAGTGGACGAGCCTGTCCGCGGCGTCGGTGGGCCAGGACGAGCGGACCAAGCGGATCGTCGCGTCGCGCGGCGCCGGGACGTCGTACGACGACTGCCAGCCGCCGGAGTGCGCCTTCATCCAGGTCCGGATCGAGAACCTGCAGCCGAACACCAACTACAAGATCGTGCCGTTCGTCGCCGGGAAGCAGTTCAACCCGGGCGCCACGCTCAAGACCAGCAGCGAAGGTCATCTCCTGGTCGACGACCGGTTCCCGTGCGGCATGGTCGGTAAGCAGGTGTACGTCACGGTGACCGGGCCGGGCGGACCGTACAAGTCCAACATCTTCACCTGGAAGTCGGGTTAAGGTCCCGAACGCTGCTCGGCGAGGAGTTTGAGGCGGTGCAGGGTCTCGGCATTACGGGCCCCTAGCAACAAATCGGCGACCTTGCCGGGCAGCAGCGTGACCGGACCGCGGACGGCCTGCTCGGTCATCACGACCCGGCAGCCCGCGGGCCCCTCGTCCACCTGGAACTGGACATCACCTTCACCGGCCGGCCAGGCGCGGACGCGCAGTCGGCGGCCGGCGTCGTACTCGACCGATTCGGTGGTGTCGTTGATGAGCAACGGCCAAGCGCCGACCGAGTGGTGGATCAGCCCGCCAGGCTCCGGCCAGGGCGCATCCACGTCACGCACCCGCGAAGCCCCCACCACCCAAGCCGCGTAGCGCCAGCCGTCGGTGAGGATCGCGAACACGTCCTCCGCCGGCGCCTCCACCAAACACTCGTTCTCGCTCCTCCCCCACCAGTACCCCGCCCCACTCCTGGGGCGGTGCGTCTAACCGTCGTGGCCGGAGTGGTGGCCGGAGACAGGCAACAGTTGCCGGAGACCCCACACCACAGGTCTCCGGCTCTGAGAACCTGTCTCCGCCGCCAGCCGTCGGGGGCGTCGACACCGCAGGGTGGGCTTGAACAAGTTATGACCTGTCCACCCCCACCAGTTCCTGTTCAAACCCCCGGCTGTCGGCTCGGTGATGCGGTGGTTGAGGAGGCGGTGGCGGTGGCCGGAGACAGGTAACGGTTGCCAGGGACCCCGCACCACAGGTCTCCAGCCCCGACTATGCGTCCCGGGCCATCACTGGTGGCCGGGGACAGGAAATGACGGGGAGAGACATGGAGTGGTGGCTGGGGACAGGGAGTGGTGGCTGGAGACCTCGAGCCATGGGTCTCCGGTCCCGCCTGCCTGTCTCCGGCCACAACTTGGGCATGTTGATGACGTGTTGAGCTTGAGAGACACGCTCTAGTCCTTGACGGCCAGTACGGCGGCGATCAGGCGCTGGTACTCGCGGAGGTCTTCGGGAGCCTTGGGGTTGCGCCATTCGGCGGCGGCGACGAGGCCGGGCTCCTGGACTGTGAAGCCTTCGCCGAAGAGGGCGAGGATCTCGTCGTCGGTGCGCCAGCGGCCGCGGCCGAGAGAGCCCTGGAGAACCTGTTCGAGCTCCTGGCTGCGCGGGTCGTTCTCGCTGCGGAAGTGGCTGATGAAGACGTGGCTGCCGGAGGCGATCCGGTCGGCCCAGAATCGGACCAGGCCGGCCGGGTCCTCGTCGTCGTTCACGTGATGCAGGGTCGCGCTGAAGATGATCGCGACCGGCTCCTCGAAGTCGATCAGGGCCCTGGTCGCCTCGGCCTCGAAGATGGACTTCGGTTCCCGCAGGTCGGCCTGGATGACGACGGTGTTCTCGTTCTCGGCGAGCATGGCGCGGCCGTGCGCGAGCACGATCGGGTCGTTGTCGACGTACACGATCTTGGCGTCGGGGTCGATCCGCTGCGCGACCTGGTGCACGTTGTCCGCGCTGGGCAGGCCGCTGCCGAGGTCGATGAACTGGCGCACAGGGGAGGTCGAGACGATCTCGCGGATCGCCCGGACCAGTACGCCGCGATTGTCGATCGGGATGTCCCGCGAGCCGGGCAGTTCCTTGATGAACTTGTCACCGAACGCGCGGTCGACCGCGAAGTTGTCCTTGCCGCCCAGCAAGTAGTCGTAGGTGCGGGCGATACTCGGCTTCGTGACGTCGAACCCGGGGAACGGCGGCTCGTCGGCCATCGCGGCGGTCCTTCCCATCAGATACTGACGGAAGTCACTCTATGCGATGCGAGCACTACCCCGCCGCCCCGGATCTCTTGACCTAACGCGCGCCGGCAGCTGCCAGTACGTCGTCGGCCAGCAGCGACCGGAGTTCGTCCGTGGTCGGCATCCGGCCGAGCAACCGCAGCCGCTGGGACTGCGCCTTGCGCATCCCCTCGACCAACCGGCGCGCTTCGCGGGCGTTGCCGAAGTTCGGTCCGTCGGCGATCCGGTCGAAGTACGACGTCAGCGGACCACCGGCGGCCGGGTCGAGCAGGTAGTCCCCGCCGGCGACCATCCGGTCGGTGATCAGCAGCAGTTCCTCGGCGCTGTAGTTCTCGAACTCGATCGTCTTGGAGAACCGCGAGCCCAGACCGGGGTTGGCGGCCAGGAAGTCCGTCATCTCCACGGTGTAGCCGGCGACGATGATCGCGATCTCGTCGCGATGGTCCTCCATCAGCTTCACCAGTACGTCGATCGCCTCCTGGCCGAAGTCGCCACCGCTCCCGGCCGAGCGCGACAGCGTGTACGCCTCGTCGATGAACAGCACCCCGCCGAGCGACTTCTCGAACACCTGGGAGGTCTTCTCCGCCGTGTGGCCGATGTACTGCCCGACCAGATCCCGCCGCGACACCTCGGTGAACCCACCGTCCGGCAGTACGCCGAGCGCCTTCAACAGCTTGCCGTAGAGCCGCGCAACGGTCGTCTTCCCGGTCCCGGGCGCTCCAGCGAAGATCAGGTGATGGCTGACCGCGCCGACCGACAGTCCCGCCGTACGACGCCACTCGTTGACCTGGATCTCGTCGACCAGCGCCCGTACTTCGCCCTTCACCCCGGGTAGCCCGACCATCGTGTCGAGGTCCCCGAGCAGCTCGTCGATCGGGCCGCTGGACGCGGCCGTGAGTGGACTCGCCTCGATCACCTCGACCGTGGCACCGGCCGCGATCTGCACTGCCGGTTCTACGGTGTTCGACGGCCGTAGTCCCTCGATCGTCCCGCCGCATCCGGGCCCGACCGTGACGGCCGGCCCACGAGTGTCGTGGACAGTCACTCGGCGCATCACCGGCGTACTGCCGTGGGCGACCCCGACTCCTTCGGCCCCGGTGTTCCCGATCTCGAGATCGAGCAGCGACGGCCGGCTGTACTGGTAGACGTACACGCCACGACCGCCGCAGCCGAGGACCGATCCACCGGTGACCACCGGGTCGGCGCCGAGCGCGAACACCATGCCGTCGCCGGACACATCCGTGACCGTGGTCTCGGTGATCTCACCGCCGACGCCCTCGACGATGATCCCGGTCGCCGCGCCGCTCACGGTGCACTGATCGATCCGCAGCCCTGGCCCCGCGTGCGCACTGACCGCAGGCCTCGAACCGCCGGAGATCTTGCACTGCACGAGGCTGAGCGCCGCCCGCTCGGTCGACACCGTCAGGTTGTCGGCCGAGCGGACGGTCAAACCGTGGAGTGACAGCGAACCGTCGACCGCGCGGATCGTCGGCCAGTCCGCGCCCGAACCGTCGATCACCACCTCCGCGCCGCCCTCGCCGCGCAGGGTGACCGTGCGTCCGGTCAGTTCCAGCGTCTCGGCGTACGTCCCGGCGGCGATCATGACCGTGGCTCCGTCGGGAGCATCCAGCAGGGCCGCGCCGATCGTCGGGTAGGCACCCGGCCGATCGGTCGCGACGGTGAGGATCCGCGACATCAGCTCGCCCGGTCCAGCAGCCAGCCACGGTCGGCGGCCTTCACGCCGGCCTGGAAGCGGCTGCGCGCGCCCAGCCGATGCATGATCTGCGCGACCATCCGCCGTACCGTCCGGACGGAGATCCCCAGCTGGGCGGCGGCCGCCTCGTCGGTGGCGCCGAGCCCGAGCAGCCGCAGCATCTCGCGCTCACGCATCGACAGATCGGTGTCGTCCGGCAGGTCGTCGGCGGCCAGCGGTACCGAGTCCGGCCAGACCCGCTCGAACAGCTCGAGGACGGTGATGACCACGCTCGACAGCCGCAGTACGGCGACGCTCCCGTTGGCCGCGTCGGCCGGCAGGACGGCGACCTGGCCGTCGATCACCAGCGCGTTCATCGGCACCAGCGGCATCGTGCGGACAGCCGCACCGGCCATCGACATCGCACCGAGGTGGCGGCACAGGTTCGGCGCCGTACGGGCGGTGTCCGGGTAGATCGCGCGGTAGCGGACGCCGTGCTTGACGTCGCGCGGACCGAAGGCCGGTCCGGCCGGCGTGAGGTTGCTGAGGGCGATGACCTCGTCCTTGGCACCGGCCAGCAGTTCGGCGATGGCGCCCTGGGCGGGGACGTGGTGAAAACCGGTGGGCCGGTTGATGAGCGTGACAGTCATGAGGTCCCCGTTCTGGACTGAGGAGTGGAGGGAGCGAAGCGACTGGAAGGACGAGGGAAGAACGGGAATCAGACCTCAGGACTCGCCGCCCCGGAGGGGTGGCATAGGCACAGTCATGAGATCTGGACCCCCAGTGGAAGCGTTGCGGCGGCACCGGACGCGTGCCGGCCGTTCAGGCGTTCCGGCTCGACCCCGAAGGAGCGCGCCAGTGTGATCAGGACCGAGGTCGCCGTGTCGAGCGTGGCGGGGTGCGCCGCGGCCAACCGCAGGACGACGTCGTGACGGGCGGAGGTGGTGTTGCCGGCCGCCGCGGTGACAGTGATCGCGATGGTCTGCGCGGCGCCGGTCCCGGTGCCGAGCAGGGTGCCGACAAGTGCCTCGAGTGTTGCCGTGGGCAGCGCGGCGGAGCCAACCAACCGGATGGTTAGTTGATGGACGGGCCCGCAGGCCCAGGTCGACCAGCGTTCCTGGAGCTGACCGCGGCCGGCGTTGGCGTGGGCAAGGGCACCGATCGAGGCGAGCAGGTCGGACTCGTCCAGGGCCAGGTACTCGACCTGCTCCCGGTCGAACCGCCGGACCAGCCGGCGAACGGTGTTGGCGACCACCTGACGCAACTGCTCGTCGGTGGCGATGTCCGGCGTCCGCTCGGCGGCGACGGCGATCCAGGTCCGCGGCTTCTGGCCCTGCTTGAGACCGGCGTGCAGGATCAGTTGCAGCCCGACGCCGACCGGCTGCTCGTCGGCCGCCTCGGCCAGCGAAGCGAGCTGCGGAAGCAGCCGGTACTGCGCATCCGGGCCGAGCCGCAGGGCGACACTGACCCCGGCCGGCCTGCTGAGTACGCCGTACGGCTGTTCCCGCACGGTCACCACATCGGTCGTGGTCCGGCCGAGGAACGCGCTGGTCAGGTTGAGCGCCACGCCCTCGCCGAGGTCGACCCGGCGCCGCCGCAGTGCGAACAGGACCAGTACGCCGATCCAGCGGTACAACCACAGTCCGCGAATCCGGACCGCCGTGAGCAGCACCAGCGACAGCGCCGCCACGGACGTGAGGATCAGCACCGTCCGCGAACCCGTGGTCGCCGCAGCGACCATGACCAACGCGAGCTGCCAGCACACGATCTGCCCGACCCGAATCGCTCGATCCGGCCGCTCGACCGCGTCGACAACGATCTCGGGCGCCGGCGGCTGGACGACGATCCCGTAGTGGGCGGCGGGTCCGATCGCGGGCACCGGAGCCGAAACCGATGCCGACGGCAACTTTACGGACGACCGAGCCAGCGGTACGCCGACCGCCGTGGCCTGCGGAATCCGAGCAGCAGCCGGGGTTGCGTCGATCTGACGATCGGCGGCCGGTGCGGCCGCCGTGGCCTGGGTCCTCATGCGACCAGCTCCGCCTTGGTCCGGCGCCCTTCAGTTGCCAGCAGCAACCGATAGGCGTGGTCGCGGGCGATCGGCAGCAGCTCGAACCGACCCGGTGCCGATTCGGCGACCAGGTTCAGATCCATCAGCTGATCGACCATCGCCTCGGCCTCGTCCGGCCGGACAACTGCGAGCCGCGCGGCCTGTGTGAGGTCGAAGCGGCCGACTGTGCTGATCCGCCGGTACAGCTGCTGTGCCGCAAGCATGGCCAGCCCGTCGTAGTCCCCATCAAAGCGGCTGAGCAGCTCGGCCAGCGCATAGCAGCGGCCCGCCTGGTCCTCGAGCTGACCAAGCATCCGGGCGGCCGTCCACGGCTGCCGGTTGCGGATCCGCTCGACGAGGTAGCTGATCGCGCCCGGGTGCCCACTGGCAGCCTGCAGGATCTGTGCGTTGTCGGTGAGCTCCGCGGCCTCGGCCGGCGCGAGCAGGTTCAGGGTGATCGCTCCGCTGCGGTCGAGCCCGGCCAGGCGGCGCCGGCTGATCACCAGCACCAGTGCGGTCGGGTCGTTCGGCAGCAGCGGCTGCACCTGGTCGGCGTGATCGACGTTGTCGAGGATCAGCAGCCCACCGGTCGGCGCAACCACATTGCCCGCCCGGAGATCGACGTACTGCTGGGTCTCGTGGCCGGACAGCGCCGCCGCCTCGAGGGCGAAGGCGGTCTTGCCGATGCCCGGCATCCCGTCGATCGTGACGACGCCGGTCGCGCCGCGGAGCGCCTCCAGCTCGGGCTCGCGGCCGATGAATCCGGCGACTCGCGGCGGCAGGTTCGAGCTGCTCGGCGCCTTCACCGGCCGACGGGAGTCCTCGCTGAGGATCTCCAGGTGCAGCGCGGTCAGCTCGGCGCCAGGCTCGATCCCGAGGTCGCGGACGAGCGCCGTCCGGGCTCGCTGGTACGCCGCCAGTGCGTCGTGCCGGCGTCCGACCAGGCGGTACGCCGCCATCAGCCGGGCCCAGGCGAGTTCGCGCAGCGGCTCCTCGTCGGTGAGTACCCGCAGTACGGCGATCGCCTCGGAGGGCCGGCCGAGTGCCAGATGCGCGTCGGCGAGGTCCTCGCGGAGGGTTCGGTGCAGTTCGGTGAGGCGGTCGACGGCCGAGGCCGCGTCGTCCGTGAGCCCGTCGTACGGACGGCCGCGCCACAGGTCGAGCGCGCGCTGGACGACGGTCACGGCCTCGGCGGCGGATCCGCGAGCGAGCAGCGCCCGGGCCTGGTCGCCGAGGGCGGAGGCGGCGTCGGCGTCGAGCTCGCCGGACAGGACCCGGACCCGGTACGCGCCGGGGCGGCTCTCGATCCGGTCGTCGGGGAGGGTCCGGCGGAGCTGCCAGACGTAGGTCTTCAGGTTGTTCTGCGCGGAGGCGGGCACATCCCGGCCCGACCAGACAGCTTCGATCAGCTGTTCGGTGCTGACCCAGGCGTTGCGGTGCAGCAGGAGCAGGGCCAGCACGGTGGCCGGTTTGCCCCCGCCGACGTCGATCTGGGTGCCGTCCGGGCCGTCCACCTCCAGCGGGCCCAGCACGCGGAAGGCCGGTGACAGGGCCGATGGGTGCGCTGAGTGACCGTTCATGACACATACGATCCGGGGTGACGATGACATTTCGATGACACACGATCTGTGAGGGGTCCCCGTGCGGGTATTGGTGGTCGAGGACGACCCGGAGCTGCAGGTCGCCGTACCGGCGGCACTGCGTTCCGCGGCGCTCGCGGTGGACCTGGCGGGCACGATCGCGGCGGCCGACGAGGCGCTGTTCGTCAACGCCTACGACTGCGTCGTGTTCGACCGGATGCTGCCGGACGGGGACTCGATCGGGTACGTTCGCAGCCGCCGGCAGGACGGCTTCGCGGTCCCGGTGCTGTTCCTGACCGCGATGGACCAGCTCGCCGACCGGGTCGACGGGTTCGAGCACGGCGGCGACGACTACCTGGTCAAGCCGTTCGCGGTCGAGGAGCTCATCGTCCGGGTGCTCAGCCTGAGCCGGCGCGGCCCGACCATCCGGCCGCCGATCCTGCGGTACGCCGATGTCGAGCTCGACACCGGACGCCGTGAGGTCCGGCGGGCCGGCGTCCTGGTCACCCTGCGAGCGAAGGAGTTCTCCGTGCTGGAGTTCCTGATGAGCCGGCCCGAGCAGACCGTCTCCCGGACCGACCTGATCGAACACTGCTGGGACGCCGCCGCGGACCCGATGTCGAACGTCGTCGATGTCACCATCACCCGGTTGCGTGCCCGTCTGCGCGGTGGTCCGGACCTCATCCAGGCCGTCCGCGGCCGCGGCTACCGCCTGATCGCCCCGTGAAGGGCCCGGCCGCCGATCGCCTGCGCCGCCTCCGCTGGTGGCTGACCGCGGTCTTCACCATCGCCAACACCGTCGGACTGCTGATCCTCGCCCCGGTGGTCATCCGCCAGGACGCCCAACGCGACCTGGCCGCCGTGAACGCCGAGCTGGGCGTGGTCACCGCACCGATCCTCCGGCTGGCAAGCGGAAGCGGCAGCGGGACCAGCGCCGACCCGATCAACACCTCCGCGGTCACCCAGGATCCGCTGTACGGGAGTTGCCCGGACTTCGCGATCCTGTCCGGCGGCGGTACGTCGTTCACCGCGCTCTACAACGACCCGCTCTGCACGGTCGTCGACAAGGCGATGCTCAACGAGATCGCCACCGCGGCGACCGCGTCGGGCGATGACTCCTATGCCGATGGGACAGCGGTCAACGGGCACTCGATCCGGCTGATGGCCAAACCGTTCAAGTTCGCCGACAGCAAGCGGAACGACGGCGCCGTCGTCGCCTGGGTCGACACGCAGGATCGAGCCGACAAGCATCAGCAACTGGTGTGGATCGTGCTGGCCTTGTGTGCTGGGTTGATCGGGGCCGCGGCGGCCGCTAGTTACTGGCTGTCGGGGCGAGCGATTCGGCCGGCAATGGCTGCCCTCGAACAGCAGGAGACCTTGCTGGCCGAGACCGCGCACGACCTGCGCACCCCTGTCGCGGCTCTGCGTGCACTGGCGGAGACCGCCGTACGGGATCCAAGTCAGCGGGCCGAGCTGCTCCCGCGGACCGTCCGGCTGGCCGGGAAGATGGGCGACATCATCGACGGGCTGCTCGTGCGGGCCCGACTTGCCGCCGGCGTGGAACAGCTCGCTGTGCAGCCGGTGTGGCTTGATCAACTCGTCGCCGGCGTCGTCGAGGACTTCCCCACCGAGGGCGCGCGGATCTCGCTGGTGACCGCACCGAGCATGGTGCGCGCCGATCCGACCCTCCTACAACGGGCCGTCGGCAACCTTCTGGACAACGCGCTCAGGCACGGCAGGCTCCCCGGCGCCGCCGAGGCGATCATCACCGTCACGGTCGCGGACGGCCGGATCACCGTGGCCGACCAGGGTCCGGGGATCGACCCGGAGATCGGTGAAGACCTCTTCGAGCGCTTCACCAGCGGTGGCGGATCCAGCGGGCTGGGGTTGTCGATCGTGCGCTGGGTAGCGCTCTCACACGGTGGGGATCTGCGGGTCTACAACGGCGACGAGGGCGGCGCGATCTTCGAGTTCCAGTTGCCGACGGCACCGCAGTAGCCGCTCGTCTGGACCGGTCCTGGACAGCGTCTGGACCGGAACCCGTTACTCTCGGCGAGATGCTGAGGGGAGTTCTTTCATGAGTGCCACCATCCCGCCGGGCGAGGCGTACCGCTTGGTAGCCGACAATCTGGGCAAGGTCATCCACGGGAAGCCGGAGGTGATCCGGCTGGCGCTGACGGCGCTGTTCGCCGAGGGCCACCTGCTGATCGAGGACGTGCCGGGCCTGGGTAAGACCACGCTGGCGCGCTGTATCGCCCGCAGCATCGACGCGACCTGGAACCGGATCCAGTTCACCCCGGACCTGCTCCCCGGTGACATCACCGGTGTCATGGTCTACCACCAGGGCAACGAGACCTTCGAATTCCATCCGGGTGGCATCTTCGCCAACGTGGTGGTCGCCGACGAGATCAATCGCGGTACGCCGAAGACGCAGTCCGCGCTGCTCGAGGTGATGGCCGAGCGCCGGGTGACGGTCGACTCGAACACCCGCGCGGTGCCGGATCCGTTCCTGGTGATCGGGACGCAGAACCCGATCGAGATGGAAGGCACGTACCGCCTTCCCGAGGCCCAGCTGGACCGGTTCCTGATGCGGATCGAGATCGGTTACCCCGATCACGACGCCGAGGTCCGGATCGTGCTCGGCGACACCGGCCGGATCGGCCCGGACTCCCTCAGCCCGGTGATCGACGTACCAGCGTTGCGTAACGCCATTTCAGCTGTCCGCTCGGTCCACGTCGACCCCGCCATCAGCTCGTACGCCGTCAAACTGGCCGCCGCCACCCGCGAACACACCGCGGTCCGGTACGGCGCCAGTCCGCGCGGAAGCATCGCGCTGGTGCGCGCGGCCCGGGCGTACGCGGCGACGGATGGGCGCGCGTTCACCACACCTGACGACGTCAAGCAGGTCGCACAACCAGTCCTCGCTCACCGTCTGGTCCTCACACCGGACGCCGAGCTGAGCCAGCGGCCGCCGGCCTCGGTGGTCGACGAGGTCCTCGCCGCGACGCCGGCGCCGACGGCGGGCGTCAACGCGGGCTGACGACCTGCGCAGACAAACTGGGCGCGTGCGAGCAACTGGGGAGGCCGGTTCATGCAGCTAGATCAGCTGAAAGCGATCATCCGCCGACGGACGGCGGTCCCGGAGGACGGCGAAACGGCCGCCCCGCCGTGGCGCTCGCGCGCCGCGCTGGCCGGAGTGGTCGCCCTCTGCGTCACTGCGACCACCCTCGCCGTCACGACCGCCGGTGCGGACTCGTCCGGCCAGAAGTTCTTGCAGTCCGGTCATCTGATCTACAACAGCACGATCGGTGCCGTCTTCCACATCGACGGCGGCAGTAAGCGCGCGGACGGCTCGGTCGCCGTACCGGGTGGGACGCCTGGGACCCAGGCTGTGCAGACCGACAGCCAGGGCTACGTCCTGGCGCGCGGCAGCATCACCAGCTTCGAGAAGTCGACGCTGCACGTCACCGACCCCCAGAAGGCGCCGTCGGACGAGGTGCCCGACGGCCTCGCTGCTGCCGGGGTCGCGTACGCCGTCTACCGCGACGCCGGATCGATCGTCCGCCTCGGCCCGACCAGCCTGACGCTGCCGAACAACAATGCTCTCGGTCGGCCGGTTGTGACGCCGGACGGGACGCTGTGGGTGCACCGGCTGCTCAGCGGTGAACTGTGCCAGCTCGCGGCCCAGGCGGGTCGGCTGACCTGTCCGGCCGAGTTGCAGCGCGGCAACATCGGTTCGCTCGCTGTGGTTGGCGATCGGGTCGTGTTCGTCGATACCACCGCCGGCCAGATCCGCACGGTCTCCTCCTCCGGGCTCGGCCGCGCACTGACGGTTCCCGGCCTGACCCTGTCGCCGCAGTCGATCATCGCGCCGAACGACGTGGACGGCCGGATCGCGATCGTCGACCCGGACAAGTCCAAGCTGCATCTGGTCGACACCGCGGCCATCACCGGCGGCACCGCGAAGGGACCGGCCAGCGTCGAACGGAACCTGCCGGCGGGCAAGTTCACCCAGATCGCCTCGTCCGGCCACAACCTCGCGCTGGTCGACGAGGCCGGTACCAAGCTCATCACTTTGGATGCCGATGGCAACCAAAAGGACAGCAAGGACATCCCGCAGCCGTCCGACAAGGTCAAGCCCGGCAAGAACGACCGGCCGCTGCTCGTCCGGGGCGCGGACCAGCGCCTGTACGTCGACAGTGTCGGCGGGGAGCAGGCCTTGGTCGTGGACCGGGACGGCTCGGTCTCCAAGCCGGTCGACGCGTCGGGACCGGTCCAGAAGCCCACCATTCCGGTGAAGCCGCCGGTCGTGCCGCCGACCACCACGAAGCCGCCGGTTCCGGATCCGAGTCTGCCGCCGCAGCACACCACCGATCCTGGCGGCGACAAGACCAACCAGCCGCCGCGACGGGTCGAGCCCACTCGCCGTCCGGTGCAACCCCGTCTGCCGGTGGATCCGCCGCAAACCACGCAACCACCACCGCCTCCAACCCGCAAACCCACAGTGAAGCCCAAGCCCACGCCGAAGCCGCCGCCACCGCTGGTCGCGACGCCGGCTGCAGCACCGCTGTCCTTGAAGGCGGTTGGCGGTGACGGCAGGGTGACCCTGAGCTGGAAGCGGCCGAACCTGAACGGCGGCGCCTTCGTCCGCTACAGCGTGATCCAGCGGAACGACAGCGACACCGACACGACGACTGCCACCAGCTATCGCTTCAGCGGTCTGTCGAACGGAACGCGGTACACCTTCCAGGTCCGCACGGTCACCCGGAACGCGAAGGGTGAGTACTTGATCGGCGCTCCCGCGACGGTGTCCGCGACGCCCAGCGGCGGCACCCCCTCGATCAAGATCACCAGGGGTCCGCTGTATACGGGCGACTTCGCGCCGTGTGACAACCCCAGCTACTGCTACTACATCCACATCGTCGCCACCGGCTTCAAGCCCAACACCAGCTATACCTTCGTCGGCCACACGCTGAACTACGGCATTCTGCACAGCGACAGCCTCAAGGTCGGACCGAACGGCAGCCTGACCATCAACAAGTTCTACAACGATGACCGCGGTGGCGATGTCTGGGTGACGGTCGGCGACTACACATCGAACCACGTGACCTGGTAGGCGGAGATGAGACTTACCGGGCGTGGAATCGCCGTACTGCTGGGCTCGATCGCGTTCTACGCGCTGGGCGAGTTCGCCGGGTATGCACTGTTCCGGGCATTGGCCGGAATCGGCATCGGCGCGCTGCTGGCGGCCGTCGTACTGACGCTGCGCCAGCCGCAGGTAACAGTCCAGCGGGTGTTGTCGCCGGATCGCGTCGAACGCGGTCGGCCGGCGCTGGCGACGTTGCGCGTGCGGAACGAGGGCACCCGGCGGCAGGCGTCGTTCTCGGCGCGGGACTCCGCAGGCGCGGCCTGGAAGGAGGTCCGGGTTCGCCAGTTGGGTCCCGGGATCGAGGCGACGTACCGGTATGAGCTTCCGACTTCGCGGCGCGGCCGGATCGCGGTCGGTCCGCTGAGCCTCGAGCGGCGCGACCCGCTCGGCCTGACCCGGAACAGCAAGGCGACCGGTGAGGTCGGGACGCTCTGGGTGCACCCGCGCCGGCACCCGACCAGGACCGTCGTCGCCGGACGGCCACGGCACCACCACGTCGGCCGTACGGCGGATGACTCGCTCCGCGGCTCGGCCGATCTGCGCGATGTCCGGCCGTACGTCGTCGGCGATGAGGTTCGGCACCTGCACTGGAAGGCGACCGCGCGGACCGGGCAGCTGATGGTCCGCGACTATGCCGACCCGGATCAGCCGCGACTGACCGTCCTGCTCGACACCCGGACCGAACCGTTGCCTGAAGCCACTTTCGAGGAGGCGGTCGAGGTGGCCGCGTCGATCCTGTTCGCGGCCTCGACAGCCGGGCACCGCTGCCGGTTCGTCACGACAGCCGGTGCCGACTTTGCCGCTCCAGGCGGCGCGGTGGCCTCGCGGCTGTTCCTGGACGAGCTGTGCATCGTGCAGCAGCGCGACGAGAAGTCCGCCCTGGTCCCGGCCGTGCTCACCACCGGTACGTCGGCGGGCGGGGCGATCGTCGTCGTCACCGGCGCGCGCGGTTCGGCGGCTGATCTCGCGCCGCTGCTGACCCGCTATTCATCCGTCACCGCGATCGGGCTCGGCCCGCTGCAAGGCGTGGCGCCGATCCTCGGCGCTCAGGTCGTGCTCGCCGGGACCGCCCGAGAGGCGCTGGCGCAGTGGACTGGAGTGCTGCGATGAACACCCGCCGAACAATCGCAAGCCTGGCTGGAATTCTGCTGGGTGGCTTGTGTTTCGCGCCTGTCTTCGGGGTTGGGCATCTCTGGTTTCCCGTTGGTCTGGTCTGCTTGGTCGCAGCGATCGTGGCGGAGGTCTGCCGCCGTCGACCTGCTCTGCTCAGCTGGCGGCCGTTGCTGGTGCTCGTGGCCGGAGTGCTGGCGATCGTCGAATCAGTGCTCCAGGCAACCACTTTGGTGGGACTGCCGACGCTGTCGTCGATGCGCGCGCTGGGCGACGGGCTCACCGCATGGCGACTGACGCTCGAGTCGACCTGGCCGGCGCGCCCCGAGCCTGAACTGCTGATCTTCGTTCCCCTGCTCGCGTTGATCGCCTGTGTGCTGACGATCGAGCTGCTCGACCGCGCACCGCCGCTGGTCGCGCTCCTGCCCGCGGTCGGCGTTGTCGGAGTCAGCCAGCTGTACGTCGCCGCCGAGGGGCTGACCGCGGTTCTGATCGCGATCGGCTTCGGGCTGCTGGTGATCGCCGTACTGATCCCTGATCACTTCGAGTACCGCCGACTCACTCCATGGGCGACGACCGCCGCGGTCACGTTGGTGGCGATCATCTGCGGGCTGGTCGTGAGCACGATCGATCCGCACGGGCGGACGCCGTACTCGCTCCAGCGGGTGCAGTCCGCGACTGCTCCGACGACCCGGCAGACCAGTCCGCTGGATGAGCTCGCGGGCCGGCTGAGTCGCGACGCCCGGGACAAGGTCGTGTTCAAGTACCAGACGTCGGAGCCGGTCGATCGTTGGCGACTGGTTGCCTTCGACAACTTCGACGGCGTGAACTGGACGAGCGACCACCCGCTGCTGCGGATGGGTACGCAGCTCGCCCACGGTCCGGAAGTGCGGGTGGACACCAAAACGCAGAGCGCGACCATCCGGCCCGACGACGCGCTGGACGGCCCCTGGTTGCCCGGGCAACTGTTGCCGGAGACGGTCGGCAACGCCGTCGATCCGCAGGTCGAGCCGATCGGCAGCACGCTCGTCGTACCGGAGCGTCCCGACTACTACAAGCTCACCTGGGCCGAGCCGACCATCGACGCGGCCTATCTCGGCAGCGCCGGGGTCGACAGCAACGCTCCCGGCGGGCTGGGCGACATGGGCCCGATCCCGCCGGAGATCGCGGACCTGAACCCGTTGGGCGGCAAGCGCGCCACGATGTCGACGGCGATCGCGCTGGAGAAGTGGTTCCGGAAGAACTACCGGCTGCCGAGCGATTCGAGCGCGGCGCCGACCGGGTACAGCTGGCCGCAGCTGAAGACGTTCCTGGGCAAGGAGCAGAACATCGGCAGCAGTGAGCAGTTTGCGGCCGCGTACGTCGCCTTGGCCCGGCAGAACTCGATTCCGGCCCGGCTCGTGGTCGGTTTCCGGGCGCCGGAGAAGCCTGACGCGGCCGGTTGGTACACGGTGACCAACCAGGACGCCTACGCGTGGCCGGAGGTCGCGGTCGCGGGGATCGGCTGGTGGCCGCTCGATCCTGCGGCCGGTGCGAAGACCGGCAGCACGAACCCGGCCGGCTCGGCGGCGTCCATCACCGATCAGGCTCGTGCGGGGGTCCCGGAGATCGACAAGATCAAGGACCCGGAGTCGCAGCCGCCGACCGGCGACGAGGCGGGTGATGACGACTCCAGCGGTCTGCACATCCCGCTGATCCCGGTCTTCGGAGTCTCCGCGGCGTTGCTGCTGCTGTGGCTGGGCGGCGTACCGCTGCTCAAGCAGTTCCGCGCACAGCGGCGCCGGCGGCGCGGCGGCAGCGCAGCGGTGGTCGGTGCCTGGGCCGAGGCCCGGGACCGAATCCGGGCGCACGGCATCCCGGTCACCGCCGGCATGACCGTGCGGGACCTCGCCGACGCGGCCCGCGACCTGCCGGACACGGGTCCAGGCCTCGCGAACGTCGCGCGGGCCGTCGACCAGGCGCTCTGGTCAGGCGGCCCGGCGACGCCGGACACGGTCGGGCAGGCCTGGACCGGAGTCCACGCCGTACGGCGGGCTCTGCGCTCCCGGCCGTGGCTGGATCGGCTCCAGGCCGCACTCGAACTGCGCACCCTGCTCCCAGGGTCGCGTCAGCGGTAGTCCTCAGGTCGGGGTGACCAGGTCTGGCGGGCCGTGCCACCCCTCGTGGGATTCAGCGTTTGGGTTTGTCGTGGGACGCGGGCCGGCGATCGTGCTTCGCCGCTACGGGATCGGTGGTGCGTGGAGCAGGGCAAACCGGACCGCGCGGAATCACTCCACCGCCGAGCCTCCGGCTCTTCCACTGCTTCTCTTCGTAGTCGTAGTAGGTGTCGACGCCTCCGACTGTCATCTGTGTCCTCCCGTCGCCCCCGCTCACGCTGCTGGCGATCCCACACTCCGTCACGCAGAGTCCGGACACAAGCGATTCCGCAAATCGACACCGAACAACAAGCTCGAACGCCGCCTTCTGTGCGTTTCAGCCCCAAATACGAAAGATTCCCCCGCCGAACGTCCTCAGCGGCAACTCTGGGGATCTCCCCTCAAGTTGACCCTTCTCCCCTCAATATTTGAGCAGAGAAGGGTCAACTTGAACGGATATCCAGTGAAATGACACAGCCCGGCGTACGTCGTCGGCCGCAGTGGGTGGCCGCCTCAACCGGCGAGGACTACGGCGACCGAGTGGGGTGGGAGGTGGACGGCATCTGCGCCCAGGGTCGGGGTGCCGAAGGCGAGGAGGATGTACGACGCTCGCTCGACCGGGACTGCCGCTGGTTCCGGGTGAAGGTTGACCACGATCCGGAGATTGCCGCGGCTCACGATCAGCCAGCCTGGGCCCTCGCTGACCCGGACCGCATCCAGGCGGTCGTCCCGCAGTTCGGGGGTTCGGGCTCGGAGGGCTAGGAGGTCGCGGTACCAGGTGAGTAGTTCGCGGTGCGGTGACTCGTCGACCTCGGACCAGTTCAGGACCGAGCTCCGCCAGGTTGCGGGGTCCTGGGGATCCGGGATCTCGTCGGCGCTCCAGCCGAAGGCGGCGAACTCCTGGCGCCGACCGGTCCGGACGGCGTCGGCCAGGGCCGGCTCGTCGTGGTCGGTGAAGTAGCGCCACGGCGTCGACGCGCCCCACTCCTCGCCCATGAAGAGCATCGGTGTGTACGGCGAAGTCAGCACCAGCGCGGCCCCGATCGCGTACTGCCCGGGCGTCAACGCAGGCCGATCACCCAGTGCACGGTTGCCGATCTGATCGTGATCCGACGTATAGGCCAGGAACTGTCCACCCCGATGCGTGGCCGGATCGACCGGGTGACCCCAGTCCTTCCCGCGGAACGTCGAGTAGGCACCGTCATGCAGGAACACATGCGTGAGCACCTTCGCGAACACCCCGGGCTCGGCGAAGTCCTCGTAGTACCCAGCTCGCTCGCCGGTCAGCATGGTGTGCAGCGCATGGTGGAAGTCGTCGTTCCACTGCGCAGTCATCCCCAGACCGCCCTCCGCAACCGGATCCACCATGCGAGGGTCGTTCAGATCAGACTCCGCAACCAGTCCAAGCGGACGCCCGAGCTCCTCGGACAGACTGGCGGTTTCGGTCGACAGTTGCGCCAGCAGGTGCACTGGACTCTCGTCGAGCAGCGCATGTACGGCGTCCAACCGCAGAGCGTCGATGTGGAACTCACGGAACCACCGGAGCGCGTTGTCGCAGATGAACCGGCGTACTTCGCTGCTCCCGGTGTCATCCAGGTTGACCGCCGGTCCCCACGGCGTGGTGTGGCGGTCGGTGAAGTACGGGCCGAACGAGTCCAGGTAGTTGCCGCTCGGTCCGAGGTGGTTGTAGACCACGTCCAGACAGACGCCCAGCCCAACCTCATGACACCGATTCACGAACGCCTGCAGAGCTGCCGGACCGCCGTACGGGTCATGGACGGCATACAGATCAACACCGTCATAACCCCAGCCATGCCGACCCGGGAATGCGGCCACCGGCATCAGCGAGACGATCTCGACGCCCAGCAGCACCAGGTAGTCCAGGTGATCCGCAGCCGCAGCCAGCGTGCCCTCGGGAGTGAAGGTGCCGATGTGCAGCTCGTAGAACACCGCACCGCGCACATCGCGCCCGGTCCACTCGCTGTCGGTCCACCGGAAGCGGTCCGCGTCAAAGACTCGGCTGAAGCCGTGCACACCATCAGGCTGCCAAGGGCTACGCGGATCCGGCAGCGGCTCACTGCCGTCGACCGTGAACGCGTAGTCGGTGCCGTGGCGCGCTTCGACCACGTCACGCACCCACCACCCGTCAGCGCCGGAATGCATCGGCAGTACGCCGTCCCGCAGGACCAGGTCGACCGTCGGCGCCTGAGGCGCCCAGACGCTGAAGGTGTGCAAGTAGTCAGCTCCTCACGAGCAGGGCCACCGGGAGGTCCTCCAGCAGCTCCTGAATCCGAGCCGCTCCACTACCCACGTCGCGGCCGGTCAACACGTTCTTCCACTCTCCAGCAGGCAGTACGACGGTGCTGTCGCCCCAGCCACCCAGCCGATGCAGTGCGGCCGGCAGCCGAGTGGCGATGGTGATCACCTCATCGCCCCGAGCGAACGCGACCGCGTGCCCGTTGGAGGTGGGCAGTGGGGTGTAACCACCGGCAAACGCCTCCGCGTACTGCCGACGCAACCGCAGCGCACGTGCCGTGACCAGCAGCTTCTCGTCGGACAGGTCATCCGGCCGCGCACCCTCGTCCAACCGGCGCAAGCGCTCGATCCGGTACTCGTAGTCGACCGCACGCCGGTTGTCCGGGTCCACCAACGACAGGTCCACCAGCTCACTGCCCTGATACACATCCGGTACGCCGGGCATCGTCAGCTGCACGAGCTTCTGCCCGAGCGTCGCCGCCCGAACGAACTCGGCCTGCCTGCCGACAAAGCGCCGTACCGAGTCGAGCACTGCTGAGTCCGCCAGGACCGCGGTCACGAAGGAGGCGACGGCCTGCTCGTACTCTTCGTCCGTCTCGGTCCAGGTGGTGTGACGCTTAGCCTCCCGGATCGCCTTCTGCAGATAGGCCTGCATCCGGTCGACCGCGATCGGACCGTCACCCCAGGTGCCGAACAGGGTCTGCCAGAACAGGTACTCCGTGCTCCCGTCGAGCAGCGGGCTCCGGTGGTCCTCAGACAGCCGCCGCCACTCACGCACAGCCTCAGCCCACGCAGCAGGCTGCTCGGACAGCACACCGAGCCGCGCACGTACGTCCTCGGAGCGCTTGGTGTCGTGAGTGGACAGTGTGGTCATGGTCCGCGGCCAGCGCCGGTTCAGCTGGGCTGAGAACGCATGGAACTCCTCCGGCGTCACACCGAAGTGCTCCGGGTCCCCACCGACCTCGTTGAGCGACGAGAGCCGGAACCACCGGTAGAACGCGGTGTCCTCGATCCCCTTGGCCATCACCGGCCCACAGGTCTGCTGGAACCGCACGATCAGCTCATGCCGCGCATGCTCATCGATCCGGCTCGCAGTGCCGACCTCACGGCCCATCAGGAGGTCCAGGACAACCTCCAGCGTCTCCTGCCGGTCCTCGTCGAGGTGCTCGCGGGCCCTGGTCGCTGCTCGCTCCAGCACCCGGACAGCAGAGTGCGCCGGCTGCTCCCCCGGTACGACGTACGCCCGGTAGACGTCGAATTGGACCAGAAGCTCCGCCACAACCTCGTGGAACGCCCGCCTGGTGTGGTCACGCAGTCTGACGTCGTCCTGGCAGATGCGAGCCAGCAACTCCACCAGCCGGTGCACTTCGGCGTACTGGCCGTGTTTGACGATCTCGCGCTTCGCCTCGATCACTACCGGGCTGAAGTCGGCCGGCTCACCAGTCAGCTCAGAGTGCAGTGCTGCAAGGGGTGCTGCGCCGGCGGGGTCGACGAACAGCCCACCTACCCGCAGCAGCGCGTCATAGCCCGTCGTACCGGCGCAGGGCCAGTCGTGTGGCAGCTCTTCGTCGCCCTCGAGGATCTTCTCGACCACTACCCACGCACCGCCGGTCCGCTCGGCCAGCCGACGCAGATAGCCGCGCGGGTCGGCCAGACCGTCCGGGTGGTCGATGCGGAAGCCGTTGAGCTTCCCCTCCTGCAGAAGCTCGAACAGCAACGCATGTGTGGCCTCGAAGACCTCCTGCGTCTCCACCCGGACCGCTGCGAGCGTGTCGACGTCGAAGAAGCGCCGGTAGTTCAGCTCCTCGTCAGCGACCCGCCAGTGCGCCAGGCGGTACCACTGCTCGGTCACCAGCTCCGCGATCGGCAGATCCGCCGTACCGGGTCGGAGCGGGTATTCGTGTTCGTAATAGCGCAGTACGTCGCCGTCGACCGCCAGCTCGCCCTCTGCGAGCACCTGGCCGATCCGCTGCCCCAGAACCGCCATCAGCAGTGGCTGGTTCCCCGAACCCCAGTCGACGTCGAACCATTCGGCGTACGGCGATCCTGGGCCGTCCCGGAGCACGGACCACAGCGCCTTGTTGAGCCGGGCAGGTGTCGGGACGGCCACGTGGTTCGGGACCACGTCCGCGACCGCACCCATCCGGTGCTCGCCCAGCCGGATCGAGAGCCGATCGAAGGCGGGACGACCACCCATCGGCTCCGACAACCGGCTGTGGTCGACCACGTCGTACCCATGGGTGGAACCGGGCGCGGCCTGCAGGATCGGGGAGAGGTACGCGTGCGAGATCCCGAGGCTGTTCAGGTACGGGACGATCGTCGCCGCATCGTCGAATCCGAACTCGGCGCGCAGTTGCAGCCGGTACGTCGCCTGCGGGATCGAGTTCATCCCGCAGTCCGGCGTGGTCGGGTCAGCACCAGCATGCCGTGATCCTCGATCCGGATCGTGCTGCCCGCCGCGTGCTCGCCGTCCTCGGCCCGGCCGGTCGGGCGGATGGTGTCCACCACAACCGACCAGGTCTCGCCGAACTCGCTCCCAGGCAGCAGGAACTCCTCAGGCTCGTAGTTGCTGTTCAGCAGGATCAGGAACGAGTCGTCGACCACCGGCTCACCGCGCTGATCCGGCTCGGAGATCGCATCACCGTTCAGGAACACGGCCACCGCGCGGGCGTCGTCGCGGCTCCAGTCGCCGTCCTGCATCTCCTTGCCGTCCGGGGTGAACCAGACCAGGTCGCCCAGCCCGTCGACCCCTTGGTCGCCGTGGAAGAAGCGGCGGCGCCGGAGGACCGGGTGCTCGTTGCGTAGCCGGACCAGGTCGCCGGTGAACTCCAGCAGGTCCTTCTGCTCCTCGTCGAGGTCCCAGTTGACCCAGGCGAGCTCGTTGTCCTGGCAGTAGACGTTGTTGTTACCCGACTGCGTCCGGCCCAGCTCGTCACCGTGCGCGAGCATCGGGACGCCCTGCGAAATCAGTAGCGTGGCAAGGAAGTTGCGCTGTTGCTTGGACCGCAGCTTGCGCACTGCGGCATCGTCGGTCGGACCCTCGACACCGCAGTTCCAGGAGCGGTTGTGGCTCTCGCCGTCGTTGCCACCCTCGCCGTTCGCCTCGTTGTGCTTCTCGTTGTAGGACACGAGATCGCGCAACGTGAAGCCGTCGTGCGCGGTGACGAAGTTGATGCTCGCCAGCGGCCGCCGGCTGTCGTCGCGGTACAGATCCGACGAACCGGTCAGCCGCGAGCCGAACTCGGCCAGCGTGTACTTCTCACCCCGCCAGAAGTCCCGGACCGTGTCGCGGTACTTACCGTTCCACTCGGTCCACAGCGGCGGGAAGTTGCCCACCTGGTAGCCGCCGTCACCCACGTCCCACGGCTCGGCGATCAGCTTGACCTGGCTGACGACCGGGTCCTGCTGGACCAGGTCGAAGAACGCCGACAGCCGGTCGACTTCGTGGAACTGACGGGCCAGCGTCGACGCAAGATCGAAGCGGAACCCGTCCACATGCATCTCGGTGACCCAGTAGCGCAGCGAGTCCATGATCAGCTGCAGTACGTGCGGGTGCCGCATCAGCAGGCTGTTGCCGGTGCCGGTCGTGTCGTAGTAGTGCGACTTGTCCGAGTCCACCAGCCGGTAGTAGGCCGCGTTGTCGATGCCCTTGAACGACAGCGTCGGGCCGAACTCGTTGCCCTCGGCGGTGTGGTTGTAGACGACGTCGAGGATGACCTCGATATCCGCCTCGTGCAGCGCCTGCACCATCGTCTTGAACTCGGTCACCTGCTGACCGCGGCTGCCCAGCGACGAGTAGGCGTTGTGCGGGGCGAAGAAGCCGATCGTGTTGTAACCCCAGTAGTTCGTGAGGTTCAGCTCCTGCAGATGACCGTCCTGGGCGAACTGGTGCACCGGCATCAGCTCGATCGCGGTCACCCCGAGCTCCTTCAGGTGCTCGATGATCGCCGGATGCCCGATCCCGGCGTACGTGCCGCGAATCTCCTCCGGGAGCCCCGGGTGTGTCTTGGTGAGGCCCTTCACGTGCGCCTCGTAGATCACGGTCTCGTGGTACGCGTGACCCGGCGGACGGTCGTTGCCCCAGTCGAAGAACGGGTTCGTGACGACCGAGAGCATCGTGTGCTCGCGGTTGTCCATCGTGTTCAGCTCACCGGGGTTGCCGAAGCGGTAGCTGAACAGCGACTCGTCACCGTCGACCTGCCCGTCGATCGCTTTCGCGTACGGGTCCAGCAGCAGCTTCGACGCGTTGCACCGATGCCCGTCGGCCGGGCTGTACGGCCCGTGCACCCGGAACCCGTACCGCTGCCCCGGCTGCACCGCCGGCAGGTACGCGTGGTGGACGAACCCGTCCACCTCGGTCAACTGCACCAACTGCTCGGTCCCGTCGTCACCGATCAGGGCGAGATCAACTCTCTCGGCCACCTCCGAGAACACCGCGAAGTTCGTCCCGGAACCGTCGTACGTGGCTCCGAGGGGATAAGGACGACCAGGCCATTTCTGCACCTGAAGACAGTAGCCACCTCCGCCCCCAGACCTTGCATACCGGGGTCGATTACTCCCGAGTGTTCACCCGATCGGGCCTGTCAGTCACCGACAAGGTGCAGCTCGGTGCCTGGTTCCGCGGCGCACCGCTCGGCGAGCTGCCGGATGCCGGTGAGCAGTTCCTGCGGCTCCCGGGCGTGCTCAGCCGCCAGTTCGGCCAGGAACTGCGGCATCTCGGAAGTGGTCAGGACCAGATCGCCGTACGGGTCGACGCGACCGAGCATCGGCAGGTCGCTCCGCGCGCACAGGCCGGCGAAGACATCGTCCGGATCCCCGAGTACGGCGAGCTGCACCAGGCGACGGCGCTTCGGGCTCGTCCCCGCTCGATCCACGCGCAACAGCAGGACGTCGACCCCCATGGGCTCGGGACTCTACCGTGCGGACTTTCTGCGTTCGGGCGACTACTTGGAGTAAGTTCTCCCGCATGGTGAAGCGGGCATTGGTGTTGGCGGTGGCGTTTTTGGTGGTGGGGGCTGGGTCGGTGGCGGCCGACCAGGGGAAGCCGATGGTGGTCGGGGGGACGCTGGCGAGCGTGGCTGAGGCGCCGTGGGCGGTGGTGCTGACCAACTCGGCGGCGGTGCGGGAGTCGAAGCGATGGTGTGGCGGGGTGCTGGTGGCTCCGGACAAGGTGCTGACCGCGGCACACTGCGCCCGCCAGCCGATCACGTCGTACGGCGTGGTCCAGGGGCGCGCGGATCTGAGCAACCGGGAGGTCGGCCGGTTCTCCGCGGTCAGCAAGGTGTGGGTGCATCCGGCGTACAGCACGACCACGAACCGCAACGACTTCGCCGTCCTGACTCTGAAGAAGCCGATGCCAGGAGTGCCGGTACTGCGCTTGGAGACGAGCCCGAAGGCGGATCGGCGGGGCGCGGTGCCGACTGTTTACGGGTGGGGCGACACCGACGGGACCGGGCCGGACGACACGCTGCAGAAGGTCGCCGTACCGGATCTCGGCGACGCGACCTGCACGGGGATCAAGGGCTACACCGAGAACGGTTACACCGCGGCGGCGAATGTGTGCGCCGGTTACCTGGATGGAACAGGCGATGCCTGCCAGGGCGACTCGGGTGGACCACTGGTGCTGAACGGCCGGCTGCTCGGGATCGTCTCGTGGGGCAACGGCTGCGCAAAAGAGGGCTATCCCGGGGTTTATGCGGAGGTCGCGCCAGTAGTTAAGACACTGCTTGCTCAGGTTCGTGCTGTGCCTTCACAGGTTCGTTAAGGCGAAACATACCTGTCAGTTCCGGCGCGAGGACGTCATCGCTCGGACACGGCGCCACAACACTTTGTCCTTACCTTTCTGGTCACAAGCCCGTGGCCCGTGAGGAGAAGGCATGGCGCAGACCAGACGTCACTTCCTGCAACAGGTCGGTATCACCGGCGGTGCCGGTGTGCTCTACTCCACGATGTCCGCCCTCGGCCTGACCGGATTGGCCGACACCCCCGCGTACGCCGCCCCGGCGCGGATCGATCTGCACGGCCGGCCGCGCAAGCACGTCGTGATCCTCGGCGCCGGGATCTCCGGACTGACCTCGGCGTACGAACTGCTGAAGGCCGGCTACCAGGTCACGCTGCTGGAGGCCCGGAAACGTCCCGGCGGCCGGAACTGGACCGTCCGCGGCGGGACCTCGGAGACCGACCTGACCGGCACCACCCAGCGGGCGCGGTTCTCGCCGGGGCAGTACATGAACGCCGGCCCCGGCCGGATCCCGCAGCACCACGTGACGCTCGACTACTGCCGCGAGCTCGGTGTCGCGATCGAGCCGTTCGTCAACCAGAACGCCGACGCCTACCTCTACCGCGAGGGCACGACAGCCCTGTCCAATCAACCGATCCGGCACCGCACCGCCAAGGCGGATGTCTACGGTTACGTCTCCGAACTACTCGCGAAGGCGACCGACCAAGGTGCCCTCGACAGCTATCTGACCAGCACCGACAAGCAGGCGCTGATCGGATTCCTGACCAGCTTCGGCTCGATCTCGGACAAGGCCGGCGGATTCAAGTACACCGGCACCGACGGCCGCCGCGGCTACACGGTCGAGCCCGGCGCCGGGACAGAGGGCGGTACGACGGCCGCGCCGTACGCGCTGAGTGATGTCTTCGCGAGCGGGGTCGGCAACTACTTCTCGTTCGAGTTCGGCTGGGACCAGGCGATGATGATGTTCCAGCCGGTCGGCGGGATGGATCGGATCCCGTACGCGTTCGAGCGCGCGATCGGCCGGGAGAAGATCCAGTACGGCGCCGAGGTCCTCGGACTGCGGAACACTCCGGATGGCGTCCAGGTCACCTACAGCACAGGCGGCCGGCCGCGAGTACTGGCGGCCGACTTCGCGATCTGTGCGCTGCCGCCGCACATCGCGGCCAAGATTCCGTCGAACCTGCCGACGCCGGTCGTCGACTCGCTCAAGTGGGCCCGGCCGACCAACGCCGGCAAGATCGGGATCGAGTACGGACGCCGTTGGTGGGAGGAGGACCTGCGGATCTACGGCGGGATCACCAACAGCAGCCTGGACACCGGCAACACCTGGTATCCGTCGACCGGCTTCCACGGCCCGCGCGGCACGGTGATCGGCTACTACAACACCGGCACCAACGCGAACACGTACGGCGCCCTCACGCCGGCCGCCCGGCTCCAGCGAGCCGTTGCCCAAGGCACCAAGATGCACGGCGACGTCTACGGTCGCGACATCGAGGCGTCGTTCTCGGTGAACTGGGCCGGGACGCGGTACTCGGAAGGCTCCTGGGTGGGCTGGCCGTCGCAGACCGACGCGACCTACGAACGACTGCTCGAACCCACCGGCAACGTCTACTTCGCCGGCGACCATCTGTCCCACGCGATCGCCTGGCAGCACGGCGCCATGACCTCGGCCCGCGCCACCGTGACCGCGCTACACCACCGGGTGGTGACGTCTCGATGAAGCGTCGTTTCTTGGCCGTCGGACTCGCGGCCGTAGTCGTCTCGTTCACCGCAGGCGCCAGTACGGCGGCCGGTTGGTGGGACAAGCCCCATCCACCTCGCCCCGGAACCGTCGTACCGGCTCTTCCCGCCGGTCAGGCCAACCCGATGATCGCGACGGGCGTCGGCATCGGCGCGAACACCGCGGTCTACAAGACCAGCGGCATCGGCCCGACCGCGCTGAACACAGGAGCACCGGCCGGGACAGAGTCGTCGTACATCGACACCGCGATCTTCCCCGGCGGCACGCTGCCCACCGGCGTCACCCTCACCGAGGCCCAAGGCATCAACGCTCTCCGCCGGATCGGCGAGAACCTCCAAGCCGCCGGCCTATCCTTCGCCGACGTCTACACGATGCGCGTCTTCCTCCAGAACCCCGCCGGAGCCCCCGCCGCCGACTTCGCCGGCTGGAACCGCGCCTACCGGCAGTACTTCGCCAACACCGACCTCACCACCGGCAAGTACGTCCCGGTCCCCCTGGGCACCGCCCCACCCACCAAGCCCTTCGTCGTCAACAAGTCCCGCCCCTCCCGCTTCGCCCTCGAGATCGAGAACCTCCCAGTAGCCGGCTGGCTCGTCGAAGTAGAGGTCGACGCCGCCTACCCCAAGCGCTGACACTGGAGGTATGACTGAGCCTGTTCGGGTCATCAAGGCAGGAGACCTGGTCGCGGCCGACCCCACCTCCGGCATGCTGCGGATGCGGGCCTTCGAACTCCCACTCCTGTGGGCCGGCCAGGTCACCACCGAACCGGGCGCGATCTCCGGCTGGCACCATCACGACAAGAACGAGAGCAGCCTCTACATCGTCTCCGGCGTGCTGCGCCTCGAGTTCGAAGGCACCGACGAGTACCTGGACGCCGTCGCCGGCGACTTCGTCCACGTCCCCGCCTTCACCGTCCACCGCGAGAGCAACCCCGCCAAGATCCCGTCCCTGGCGATCATCGCCCGCGCCGGCGGCGGGATCCCGACCGTCAACGTCGACCCACCCAAGCGCTGAGCCGGAATGTAGATCCGCCCGTCAGCGCGACAGCTCAGTGACGAGATCAACGCCGGGGCACCCGACGTACACAGCGTCATGCGCGATCAACGGCAACTCCCACCGAACCGCGGCGGCAGCGATCCACAAGTCAGCAAGGTGCTGCTTCTGGTGGAGTGGATGACCAACTCGGCGGCACTCGGCTCTCAGCCGCGCGTAGGCCCAGGTCGTCTCGTCGTCGCCCGGGAGCACTGCGCTCCGGTGGATCAGTCGCTCAAGGTTGTCCAGCCGCTTGTCACCCCAGCCTGCGACGACAGCGCCGTACCTGGCCTCTGCAACCGTCTACTGGGTGATCACGATACGACGCCCGAAGACGTGCTTTCCGTACATCGGGATCAGCGTCGATCGAGGCTTCAGCCAAGCCGTGAAGACGTTCGTGTCGAGCAGAACTGCTGCAGCAGTCACTCGTGGATCGCCTCGACGAACCGGTCCCACTCGTCGTCGGCGAGGTCCGGGATCTCAAAAGACTCATCCTCGCGGAGTGGCTCCGTCCCTCGCAGGACGTCCTCGAGATCACCCCGGCGCCAAAAGGCAGTGTCAGCATGGTCAAGAGCATCTGGTGCTGATGTCGGCTCCGACATGGTGATCACCTCCCATCCAGTCCAAGTCTACCGGAGCCCGGAGTCGTTCCACTTTTATGCGAAGCGGTCGTAGGCCGGGAGGGTGAGGAAGTCGACGTACTCGTCGGCGAGGGCTACTTCGAGGAAGAGGGCTCGGGCGGACTGGTAGCGCAGCGACTCCGGGAGGGCGTTGATCTCTTCGTCGGCGAGGCGTTCGACGAGGTCGGTGGTGATGGTGTCGCCGGTGTCGAGGACCACGCCGTTCTTGCGCCACTGCCAGATCTGGGAGCGGGAGATCTCGGCGGTGGCGGCGTCCTCCATCAGGTTGAAGATACCGACGGCGCCGGTGCCTTCGAGCCAGGCGGCGAGGTACTGGAGGGCGACGCTGATGTTGTTGCGCAGGCCGGCCTCGGTCACCTCGCCGGGCGTGGCGGCGACGTTCAGGAGCTGTTCGGCGGTGACCTCGACGTCCTCGCGGAGCTTGGTGACCTGGTTGGGGTTGTCCCCCAGTACGGCGTCGAAAACCGCGCGGCACGTCTCCACCATACCGGGGTGCGCGACCCAGGAGCCGTCGAAACCGTCGCCGGCCTCGCGGGTCTTGTCGGCCTGGACCTTCGCGAAGGCCTGCTCGTTCACGGCCGGGTCCTTGCTCGGGATGAACGCCGCCATCCCGCCGATCGCATGCGCACCGCGCTTGTGGCACGTCCGCACGAGCAGCTCGGTGTACGCGCGCATGAACGGCACCGTCATCGTCACGCTGTTGCGATCGGGCAGCTGGAACTCGGCCCCGCGGTCGCGGTGCGTCTTGATCACGCTGAACATGTAGTCCCAGCGGCCCGCGTTCAGACCGGCCGAGTGCTCGCGCAGCTCGTAGAGGATCTCCTCCATCTCGAACGCCGCCGGGTACGTCTCGATCAGCACGGTCGCGCGGATCGTCCCGCGCGGAATCCCGAGGGCCTCCTGCGCCGTGACGAACACGTCGTTCCACAGCCGCGCCTCGAGGTGCGACTCCATCTTCGGCAGGTAGAAGTACGGTCCCTGGCCGCGGTCCAGCTGCAGTTGTCCACAGGCCACGAAGTACAGCGCGAAGTCGACGAGCGATCCACTCACCGGTTGACCGTCGACCAGGATGTGCTTCTCGGGCAGGTGCCAACCACGCGGCCGTACGACGATGGTCGCGAGCTCCGCGTCGGGCTTCAGCGCGTACGACTTGGCGTCGGTGCTGAAGTCGATCTGCCGGGTGATCGCGTCGAGCAGGTTCAGCTGACCGCCGACGACGTTCTCCCAGGTCGGGGTGTTCGCGTCCTCCTGGTCGGCGAGCCAGACCTTCGCCCCGGAGTTGAGCGCGTTGATGGTCATCTTCCGGTCGGTCGGGCCGGTGATCTCCACCCGCCGATCGACCAGACCGGGCGCGGCCGGCGCGACCCGCCACTCCGGGTCCTCCCGGATGTCCTTCGTCTCCGGCAGGAACCCGAGCGACGCGCCACCGGAGATCGCGGCGATCCGCCCGGTACGGCGGTCCAGCAGCGCCTGCCGGCGGTCGTCGTACTCGCGGTGCAGTCGCTCGATCAGCCCGAGCGCACGCTCGGTCAGGATCTCGTCGTACCGGTCGCCCTTGGTTCCGATCACCTCGATGGCCATAACGCTCACCCTAGCCGGGGCGATCGGCGCCCTGTCATCTCCGAATGACGAGGATCACCCCAGAGCCGGGAGGACCTCGCGGAGGAGCTTGGCGTGGTCCTCGGGCCGCGCGAGCCCGAAGTTCATCGTGTTGACGCTGAGATGAGTCGCGCCGACGTCACGCCAGGCATCCGCGTAGACACGCCACTCCGCCTCCGGTACGGCGTTGAGCGACAGCCGAGCCTCGATACCGATCTCGGCCGGGTCGCGACCGGCCTCCTCCGCGGCCTCGCGGATGGTCTTGATCTGCGCGCGCATCGCGTCATCCGGAGCGCCCTGCGGCATCCAGCCGTCGCCGATCCGACCGGTTCTTTTCAGTACGGCGTCCGCTCCGCCGCCGAACCAGACGGGGATCCGACGACCCGGCAGCGGGTTGAGGCCGGCCTCGTCGACCCGGTCGAACCTGCCTTCGTGGGTGAGGACCGGATCGGCCCAGAGCTTGCGGAGCAGCTCGACCTGCTCGGTCAGCCGCGCTCCGCGCTGGGTGAACGGTACGCCGAGCGCGTCGTACTCGACCTGGTTCCAGCCGATGCCGACGCCGAGCCGCAGCCGCCCGCCCGAGAGGACGTCGACCTCGGCCGCCTGTTTGGCGACGAGTGCGGTCTGGCGTTGCGGCAGGACGAGAACGCCGGTGACGAGCTCGAGCGTGGTCGTGATCGCGGCCATGTAGCCGAACAGCACGAAAACCTCGTGGAACAAGGACTTGTCGGTGTATCCGGTCCAGCCGGGGCGGTTCGTCGGATCCGCACCGAGAACGTGGTCGTAGGCCAGCGCATGCGTGTAGCCGGCGGCCTCCACGGTCAGCGTCCAGTCCCGGACGACCGCCGGATCCGCACCGATCTCGAGCTGCGGGAACACTGCACCGATCTTCATGCCTCGATCAACTCCAGGAGTCCTTGAACGGCCTGCTCGAAAGGTTCCGGCGATCCGGCCGCGCGGGCGAGCACATACCCACCCTGCAGTACGGCGGCGATCGTCGTACCGAGTGTCCGCGGGTCGACCGTGGCCGGGAACTCCTGTGATTGCTTGCCTTCAGCAACCACCTCGGCCAGCCGGGTGCGCAACCAGGTGAACGTCTCGTCGAGCGGCGCCCGGAGCTCCGGGTCCGCGACCACCTCCGGATCGGCCGTCAGTCGCCCCATCCGGCAGCCCCGCAGCACTTCGCGCTCCCGTTTCAGATAGGCCGCGATCCGGGCTTTCGCCGTACCGGCGCCGCCGAGCTGCTCCTCGGCCGCGGCACGCATCTCGGCGGCCGATCGCTCGATCGCAGCCTTCGCCAACTCGGCCTTGCCACTGAAGTGGTGGTACATGCTCCCCTGCCCGGCGCCGGCCGCCGCCTGGATCGCCTTCGGGCTGGTCCCCACGTACCCCCGCTCCCACAACAGCTCCTGCGTACTCACGATCAACCGCTCCACGGTCTCCACCTCACCACTGTACCCATCGGTACAGCGTCGGTAACGACACGTAGTACTGACCGGCCCACGCTCACCGTCCACCTCGCCGCGCCGCCACGCCCCACCTCTACGTGTCCTTGCCGACAACCAGGCGACGTACGTCGGATGGCCGGAGCTGGTGCGGGACCGATAGTCTCGGGGGACTATGAGCACCAGCGTCGCCATTGCGGTAATCACGTTTAGGCGGCCTGGTCTGTTGCGGGGACTGTTGGCGAGTTTGCAGGCCCAGGAACTCCCGGCGGACTCGGATTACGCGGTCCGGATCGTGGTCGTGGACAACGATGCCGAGGGCACCGCGGCGCAGGTGGTCGCCGCCTTCGACGGAGATCGGTACCCGATCGAGTCGGTGGTCGAGCCGGAGCCGGGGATCCCGTTCGCCCGCGAACGCTCGGTGGAGCTGTGCTGGAACGACGACGCGCTGATCTTCGTGGACGACGACGAGGTCGCGCCTTCGGACTGGCTGGCGACCTTGCTGCAGGCGTGGGAGAAGTCCGGTGCCGACGTTGTCACCGGCCCGGTGAAGGGCAACCTCCCAGCGGGCGCACCACCGTGGAACCACTACAGCGACGTCCACGACTCGACCGGCCGGCACACCACCGGGCTCGAGATGCGCAAGGCATACACGAACAACACGCTGGTCAGCCGGCGGGTCTACCACACGGTTACGCCGGGATTCCATCCCGCGTTCCGGTACACCGGCTCCAGCGACCTGCACTTCTTCCTGCGGGTGCACAGGGCTGGTTTCCGGATCGTCTGGTGCGAGGAAGCATGTATCGCCGAAGAGGTGCCGGCCGCGCGGACGACGCTCAGTTGGCTGGTACGACGCGCCTTCCGCTCGGGCAGCGGGGACACGATCAGCCGGCTGCTGATCCGTCCGGGCGCGGTGAGCTACGTGCTGGTGCTGGCCTATGCTTCGGCCCGGGTGGTCTCGGCGATCGGTTACGCGCTCGCCGGGCTGCTGCTCGGCCGGAAGACGCACCTGCTGAAGGCAGTCCGCCGGTTCTTCTCCGGCGTCGGCAGCCTGGCAGGCATAGTAGGGATCAACCATGACGAGTACCGGGAACGGCACGGCGCCGAACACGACGGTGGCGAGCCTGTGCCGGGCGATCTGGCAGGTGGAGCAGGATCTGAGTCTGCTCGACTGGCAGATCCGGGGCGCGCACCCGTGGCCGATCATCCGGATGCGCGTCTTCCATGAGCTGACCCGCCGGAGCGGAATCCACGGCGTACCGCATCCTGTCCGCCGTTCGGCCGGTGACAAGGCCGGGCTGATCGGGCGGCACGTGGCCGGCCTGGTGACCCGCAATCCGTTCTTCGGCCGGTACTCCTCGATGGTCGTTCCGCATCCGCGGAAACCGGACGGTATCGAGATCTACACCTCCGAACTCCGCGCTGCGCTCGGTTCGTCCGCGTTGATCCTCGACTCGGGGATCAACGGCGTACCGCTCCGTGGCAGCCGCAACCTCGACTTCTTCACCTCCGCCGCCGGCGCGGTGCACTCCCGCTCCGCTGACGACCCGCTCGGCATTGCTTCCGCCTTGTCGGCGTTGACCGGGGTCTCCGTTCCGGTCGGCGCGCTGCTCGCCCGCGAGGTGCCCAAGCATCTGCGGCTGCGGGCGCTCTACCGCCGGTTGCTGAAGCGGCACGACATCAAGACCGTGTACGTCGTCGTCGCCTACTTCCACCAGCACATCGTCGGCGCGGCCCGCGACCTCGGGATCCGGGTCGTCGAGCTGCAGCACGGCGCGATCAGCCCGTTCCACCTCGGCTACAGCTACCCCGGCCGCCCGGTGGTCGCCGATCAGCCGGACGAGCTGTGGACCTTCGGCTCCTACTGGTCCTCAGTCGCGGACCTTCCCGCGGGCATGCAGACGTCCGTCGTCGGCTCGCCGTACCTGCCCGCTGCCGGCCCGAAGGATCCGTCGCTCGCGGTCTTCCTCTCGCAAGGCACAACCGGTGGCGACCTGCTGAACGTCGCCGAATCCGTCGCCAAGGCGAACCCATCGCTGCGGGTCCTCTTCCGGCTGCACCCGAGCGAACACGCAGCCGACTACAACCCCTCGGCCGGCGTGCAGCTCTCCACCTCGGGGAACACCCTCGACCTGCTCGCGAAGGCGACGTACCAGGTCGGCGTCTCCACCACGGCCCTCTTCGAAGGCATGGCCCTCGGCTGCCGCACCGCCGTCGCCAACCTCCCCGGCCACGAATACCTGGCCGGCCCCATCGCCGCAGGCCACGCCACCCTGCTCGCCGCCCCCGACCACCTAACCACCGCCCCCCTCTGCCCCACCCCCGACATCTACTACGCCCCCAACTCCCTCCCCCACCTAGTCCACCCCCTCTAGCGCCCCTTCCCCCAAAGGTGCGCCCGCTTCTCCTCGTGCGCGAACCCCATCTTTGGGAACCCACCAACCACTTTTCGGCACCGCCGATGGTCGGTGGGCGCCCAAAGATGGCCCTCGTGCACAAAGGTGGGCCAGCGTGTCTTTGAGAACCCACCAACCACTTCTCGGCACCGCCGATGGTTGGTGGGCGCCCAAAGTTGGACCTCGTGCACAAAGGTGGGCCGGCGTGTCTTTGGGAACCCACCAACCACTTCTCGGCACCGCCGGTGGTCGGTGGGCGCCCAAAGTTGGACCTCGCGCACAAAGGTGGGCCAGCGTGTCTTTGAGAACCCACCAACCACTTCTCGGCACCGCTGATGGTTGGTGAGCGCCCAAAGATCGACCTCGCGCACAAAGGTGGGCCAGCGTGTCTTTGAGAACCCACCAACCACTTCTCGGCACCGCCGGTGGTCGGTGAGCGCCCAAAGATCGACCTCGCGCACAAAGGTGGGCCAGCGTGTCTTTGAGAACCCACCAACCACTTCTCGGCACCGCCGATGGTCGGTGAGCGCCCAAAGATCGACCTCGCGCACAAAGGTGGGCCAGCGTGTCTTTGAGAACCCACCAACCACTTCTCGGCACCGCCGATGGTCGGTGGGCGCCCAAAGTTGGCCCTCGTGCACAAAGGTGGGCGGGCGTGTCTTTGGGCGGGCATCGATCGGTACGGCGGGGCGCGGGGAATGTCGGTGGGGGCTTCTAGGGTCGCGGCATGCGGAGTGTGGAGTTGGGGCGGACGGGGTTGCGGGTCAGCAAGTTGGGGTTGGGGCTGGCGTCGATCGGAGGGATGTTCGCCGCGGTGCCCGAGTCGCAGGCGATCGCGACGATCGACCGGGCGTGGGAGCTCGGGGTGCGACTGTTCGACACCGCTCCGGTCTATGGGTACGGCGTCTCCGAGCAGCGCGCCGGATTAGCCCTGCGCGGCCGCCCGCGGAACCGCTTCGTCCTCTCCACCAAGGTCGGCCGACTGATCGAGCCGGGCGGCCCGGACCTGCAACCGATCTGGGCCGAACCGCCCGCCGGGGTCGGGCCGCGGCTCGACTACTCGTACGGCGCGGTGATCCGCTCGTTCGAGGCGAGTCTGGAGCGGATGGGCATCGACCGGATCGACATCCTGCACATCCACGACCCCGACCTCGACTTCGCGACCGCCTCGACCGGCGCCCTCCGCGCACTGAACGAGCTGCGCGGCCGCGGCGCGATCCGGGCCATCTCCCTGGGTGTGAACCACGCCGACGTCGCCGCCCGCTTCCTCCGGGAGACCGGGGCCGCCGGTCCGGACTGCATCCTGCTGGCCGGCCGGTACACGCTGCTCGACCGGTCCGCGACCGACGAACTGCTGCCGCTCTGCTCGAAGCTCGGGGTCGCCGTGCTTGCAGCTGGCGTGTTCCAGGGCGGGGTCCTCGCCGATACCGCAGCAGGCGCTCCCCACGGGTATGCGCGAGTGCCGGCCGAGTTGCTCGCCCGGATCGACCGACTCCGCGAGCTGTGCCGCCGGTACGACGTACCGATGCTGGCTGCTGCGGTTCAGTTCCCGCTGCGGCATCCCGCCGTACCGGCCGTGGTGGTCGGCGCGCGCAGCCCGCAGGAGATCAGCGAGGTCGCCGGTTGGCTGGAACACGCCGTTCCCGAACCATTCTGGGGCGAGCTCGCCGCGCATTAGAGTCGGCGGCATGCGGTTCATGCTGCTCCACAAGACGAACGATTCACTCGAAGCGGGCAACCCGCCGTCCGCCGAGATCCTGGCGCGCGCGGACGCCGTACTCGAGGAGATGCGGCAGGCCGGCATCCTGCTGGTCGCCGAGGGCCTGATGCCGAGCTCCCACGGCGCCCGCATCTCGGTCGCGCAGCCCGGCCCCGCCCGCGTGGTCGACGGCCCGTTCGCCGAGACCAAGGAGCTCGTCGCCGGACTGTCGATCATCCGCGTCGACTCCAAGGACGACGCGATCCGGTGGGCGCTGCGCTTCGCCGAAGCCGACCCCTACACCGAGATCGACATCCTCGAGATCGCCGGCTAAAGCGTCATGTGCAAAATCGGGTAGGGCTTGTTCGTCGAGTCCCGCTCACTCCGGCCGACCAGCTTGAACCCGTAGTGCTCGTAGAAACCAACGGCCTGCGGGTTCTGCTCATTCACATCGACCTTCTCCGCCGCGAACTCCGCGCGAGCATGGTCGAGCAGTAGCGTCCCGCCGCCCTGCCCCCGATACGCCGGATCCAGGAACAACATCTCGACGTTCCCCTCCGCCACCCCGATGAACCCGATCAGCGTGCCATCGTCCGCCCGCAATCCAGCCAGGTGCGGAATCCCCCCGAACGCACTCCTCACCAGCGGCCGAAAAACCTCCAGATCCGCCTCGGTCACAAAGTCATGCGTGGCCCGAACCGACGCCTCCCACAACTCCGCCGCCCGCCGATACTCCTCCGCCCCCACATCCCCAATCTCCATCCCCCCAACGTAATTGCGCCCCATCCCCCCACGCCATCCCGTTTCCTCCCACCCCCACACTCGCGCCCCCTCGCGCAGAAACCCCAACTTTGTGCCCCCACCAACCATCCCCGACGCCAAGAACTGCCTGAGGCGTTCCCAAAGCTGCCCTTCGCGCACAAAGAGCAGCCCACCCACCTTCGCGCACGAAACGAGGCGGCCTCAACCTTGTGCACCCACCAACCTGACCCGCCCTGGCGAGGAATTCGGGCGACGGGTGAGCGTGGGGAGGTGGACGACGCGGAGGTTACTGGGTGATGGCGGTCCGCGGCGTGGGGCGAGCCGCTCCCGGTGCTCGCCCGGTGAACGGTTGGGCCGGCGGCTGAGCTGAACGGCGAGGGCGGACCTGCGCCACTGACCAACTCACCCCGGCGAGGAAATTCGCGCAGCGGTTGAGCGTGGAGAGGCGGGCGCGGCCGAGGTTGATCAGTGGGGGCGGTCCGCGAACGCGCGGGTCAGCGGGGCGCGGCGGCGTTCGTCTCGGGTGACCGGTGCGGGCTGAGGGGGCATCGCGTTAGCCGGTGGATTTTGGGTGCTCGGTGCCTGTTGCGATTTCGCCGCAGGTGATCGGTCGCGGTGGCTGAGGACTTTGGCCGGCCAGGAACTCCGCCTCCCCGAATGTGCCCGTCCCATCCGACCGCTCGCATCCGGCCGGCGATGTGCGCGGTGGCTGGTCGCCGCTGCGGCCGGTTTTACTGATGCGGGTGGCTGGTGCGGTCTTCGGCTGAGGGGGATGGTGCGGTCGGTGACCGCGGTTGGGGTTGCCCTGTGGCTGGCGGGCTGTGGCTTCCGCCGCCGATCAGGAGGCCTGTCAGGTGATTCGCCGCCGTGGTTGTCCACTGCGGTTCGGGTCGGCTGCCAGCGTGCGGAATTTCACTGGCTATCCGTTCAAATGGGCCCTTCTCTGCTCAAATATTGAGGGGAGAACCAGCAACTTGCGGGGAGATCCCCTCGTTTTTCCGGGACCGCAACCCAAGCCCGGAAGCTCAGGCGACGGACACGCGGTCACCGGCCTCGCCATCCCCCTCAGCCACAGGCGACGCCCGCCTAGCGCTTCAGTAAATCGGCCGCCGCGGCGACCAGCCACCGGCTACGTGTCCGGCCTGTCCGGTGCGGCGCGAATCGGGGGCACACCAACCACCTCTGCGGGGATCTGCTGCCACCCAGCGACAGCAGCTCCCCGCAAACACGCACAAACCCCGCCCAGCCACAGGTCCACGGAGACCTACTGCCAAATACCGGCAGCAATCATCCGTGAACCCGCACCAACCCCGCCCAGCCACCGGATTGCAGTCACCAACGCCACGCCGATTCTGCAACAGCCTCCCGGTGACGAAAATCCGCCGGTTAGACGGTATGGAGTGACTCTCGGGTTTGTAGGCGGTGGAGGCGTGGCACCGTTCCCGGCGGATGGATTGTGGAGCCGGCCGGTGGGCCGGTGTCAACGTCGTTCATGCTCGCTGCGCTGCGCGTGCTCCACGTTGACGCCGTCGCATCGGCCGGCTGGTTTGGCCGCCTGCCGGGCAACGGCGAGCTGTGGCCGATGGCCCTAGCACGGTGAGGGGTTGTGGGCCGGGGGCCTCACCGCACAGATTCGTGGGTTACCGAGCAGATTTCGGCTGCTCGGCCTATCCGACAATGTGGGGAGGCCCCCGGTGTTTACCGAGCGTACGAGTGTTGGGCTGGACGTGCACGCCCGATCGGTCGCGGCCGCTGCGATCGATGGAGTCACCGGCGAACTGGTGCAGGCCAGGCTGACCCCGGCCCATGACCACATCCGGTCCTGGATTCGGCAGTTACCGGGACCGGTCGCGGTGACGTATGAGGCCGGGCCGACCGGGTTCGGGCTGTATCGGGCGTTGATGTCTGCCGGGGTGCGGTGCGAGGTCGCGGCACCGTCGAAACTGCAACGCCCAACTGGTGACCGGGTGAAGACCGACGCCAAGGACGCGATCCATCTAGCGCGGCTGCTGCGACTCGACGAGATCACGCCGGTCGCGGTGCCGAGCATCGGGCAGGAGACAGCACGCGATCTGGTCCGGGCCCGGGAAGACTGCCGCGGTGACCTGATGCGCGCGCGGCACCGGTTGTCGAAACTGCTATTACGGCACGGGATCGTCTACTCCGGCGGTGCTGCCTGGACCGGCAAACATGACGCCTGGCTGCGCAGTCAACACTTCGAGATGCCGGCGTCACGGCTGACGTTCGATTCCTGCTACGACTGCGTCCTGACCACCAGCGCGCGCCGCGACCGCCTCGATGGCGCGATCACAGCGATGGCAGCCGATTCAGAGTTCACCGCCGTGACCCGCAGGCTGGGCTGCCTGCGCGGTGTCGCGACCTTGACCGGGTTCGCGCTCGCGGTCGAGATCGGTGACTGGACCCGGTTCACCGGCAACACCATCGGCTCGTTCGTCGGCCTCGTGCCCAGCGAACACTCATCAGGCGCATCACGCGTCCAGGGCCCGATCACCAAGACCGGGAACACCCACGCCCGCCGGCTCCTGGTCGAGGCCGCCTGGCACCACCGCACCCGCTACCGGCCAGGCAAAACCATCCACGACCGCTGGGCACTGGCCACCCCCGCAGCCCGAGCACGCGGCGACGCCGGCAACCGGCGCCTGCACGCCCGCTGGATCAAGTTCCTCGAACGGAACAAGAGATCCACCATCGCCGACGTCGCTATCGCCCGCGAACTCGCCGGCTGGTGCTGGTCACTGGCCATCATGGACGACTAGCCCCCACAAACCGGCTTCGTCGACCAAAGGCCAGTGGTGACAGCGCGTGGAGCAAACCCGCGACCGGCACTATGAGCAACCAGCACCCCTTCCGACAGGGAGAGGCGGTCACGCTCGATGTTAGACACGCGGACCCGCTCCAGCCGAACACCCCGTCCTGCGGTAACCAACCCGCGCATATCAGTCTGACCGCGCGTCGCCAACGACACGCTCACCACAACAGCCCACGCGCCAACGAAGCCACGAGGCGCCCGACCGGGCAACATCCCAGCCGGGCGCCTCACCCTGCCCCTTGACAGCAGGTCGCTCCTGAACCGTTCCCGCTTCGGTGGACACCGGGGGTAGCTGCCCGATTCGTCGGGAGTTTGTAGATGGGTTCGACTCGTCGTAGTTTCAGTGAGGAGTACAAGCGCGAGGCGGTGGGTTTCGTGCTTGCTGGTGGCCGGTCGGTTGCTGAGGTCGCGCGCAATATCGGTGTTCACGAGATGACGTTGGGTAGATGGGTGAAGAAAGCTAAAGACTCCGAGGAGCCGGCGGTGCCTGATGATGGCCCGTTGGGTGAGTCCGAGCGGCTGGAGCTGATCCGGTTGCGGGAACAGGCCAAGAATGACAAGGCCGCGATTGCCGAGCTGCAGATGCAGGTCGAGTTCGCGAAAAAAGTAGCGACCTGGTTCGCGAAAGGAAAGCAGTGATTTTCGCTGCTGTCGCGGATTGGGCTGATTCCGATGTTTATCCGGTGGCGTTCATGTGCGCCGAGCTGGGTGTCTCCAGGTCGGGCTACTACGCCTGGCGCAAAGCTGCCCCGTCGCAGCACCAGACCGACGACGAGGCGTTGATGGTGCTCCTGCGGCATCTGCATGCTCAGGCGCGCGGGAACCCTGGCGTGCGGCGGATGCGCGCGGAGCTGGCCGCTGCCGGGCACCGGGTCGGGCACAAGCGCGTCTACCGTCTGATGCGGCTGGCCGGGCTGCGTGGCCGGCATCCGAAGGCCTGGAAGCGAACCACGGTCCACGGCGACCATCCAGTCAACGCACCAGACCTGATCGACCGCTCGTTCACTGCTGACGAACTGAACCAGAAGTGGTGCGGAGACATCACCTACGTCAAGACCTGGACCGGCTGGGCCTACGTCGCGACCGTGATCGACCTGCATTCGCGCGCCATCATCGGCTACGCGATCGCCGACCACATGCGCACCAGCCTCGTCACCGACGCGCTCGACATGGCCATCGCGAACCGGAAACCATCGGCCGGTGTCATCTTCCATTCCGACCGCGGCACACAATACACATCCAGCGAATTCGACCGGTACTGCACAAAAGCCGGAATCCGCAGATCGCTCGGCCGGACCGGGATCTGTTACGACAATGCGGTATCCGAATCAACATTCGCGACTTACAAGAAAGAACTCATCCACACCCGGCCCTGGCCGGACCTTAAAACCCTCACGGCCGCAACAATCGACTGGGTAGATGACTACTTCAACACTATCCGCCGTCACTCCACTCTCGGATATTTGACACCCCGAGAATACGAGCTAGGGTTCAGAGAAATCAACCAACTGGCAGCCTAAACCGGCGTCCAAAAAAGCGGGAACACTCCACTCCATATCAGTGCGGTGGGGGTGGGGCGGTGGTTTGGTGGATCAGGAGGTTGGTGGGGAGGAGGCGGGGGTGGGTGTCGGGGGTGCCGGTCATGAGGTGTTCTAGGAGGTCGGCGGCTTGGCGGCCTAGGTTGTCCCGGGGCATGGAGACCGTGGTGAGGGTGGTTTGGCCGGACCAGTCGAGGGAGAGGTTGTCGAAGCCGACGACCGAGAGGTCGGTTGGTACGGCGATGCCCAGTTGGTGGAGTTTGGTGAGCGCACCTTGGGCGACCAGGTCGTTGTAGGTGACCACTGCGGTGGCTGAGGTCTCCAGGATCTGGTCCGCCGCCCGGTGGCCGTCGGCGGCGGTTGCTCCGCAGGGCAGGACCGTGACCCGGAGGCCGAAGGCGGCGGCTGCTTCGAGCGCGCGGATCCGTTCGCCGTTGGCCCAGGAGGCTTCCGGGCCGCTGAGGTAAGCCACCTCGCGGTGGCCGAGTTGGGCGAGATGGCCGCAGATGAGCGTCGTACCGCCGTAGAAGTCGACTGAGATCGACGGTACGGCGAGGCCGGGGACGATGCGGTTGACGAGCACCATCGGGTGCCCGCGATCGGCCAGGTCGACGAGCTGGTCGCGGCGCATCCGGGGTGAGCAGAGCAACAGGCCGTCGCAGCTGCGGAGGAGGTCTGCGACGAGCTCTGGCTCGACCGCCGGGTTTTCCTCGGACTCCATGATCATCACGCGGTGGCCGTTGGCGCGGGCGACGGCACTGACGGCTTTGAGGATCTCGGGGAAGTACGGGTTGGCGAGGTCCGGGACGAGTACGCCGATCGTGCCCCAGCGACCCTTCGCCAGTCCTTGCGCGGCCGCGTTCGGACGGTAGCCGAGGGTCCGGACGGCGGTCTGGACGCGGTCGGCGAGGGCGGCGTCGACCTTGGCCGTGCCGTTCAGAACCCGGGAGACGGTGGCCGGCGAGACCCCGGCGGCCGCGCCGACGTCGGTGATCGTCACCCGCTGGGTGTTGGCTCGCGACTGTCTCACCTCCTCTGAAATCCCTTTCTCAGAATTACTCATCCACAAGGTCGTGCACAACCTGTGGATATGAAACCGCTTTCTCAGCTCTTGCCGGAGCCGACCCGCCGGATCTACTCTGGGCGAACTCGATCCCGGCAAGCGTTTACCAACAGGAGTGAGGCTCGTGAGTCACGGCGTCTTCGCGTACACGTGGGACCTGGTCGGCGACCCCGATGCCGCCGCCCGGATCGCCGGGCTGGGCGCGGACACGGTGACGCTGCAGGCGGCGTACCACGCGGTCCGCGGCATCACCCCGTGGCACCCGGCCCACCGCGTCGTCCACGCCGAGCACGCCGCGGCCTACTTCCCGATCCGCGCCGACCGCTGGCCCGGCCTCCGTCCACTGGCCCCGAGCTGGGGTGTGGAAAACCCAGACCGATTCGGTACGGCGGCCGCCGGGCTCGCCGCCGCCGGGCTCTCGGTCGAGGCGTGGCTGGTGCTCACCCACTCCTCCGCGCTCGGCACCGCCCACCCGGAGCTGACCGTGCGGAACGCCTACGGTGAGCGCTACCCGTATGCGCTCTGCGCGTCGCACCAGGCGGTCCGCGAGTACGCGCTGACGATCGTGAGCGAGGTCTGCGCTCAGTACGACGTCAGCGCGCTGATGCTCGAAGCATGCGGCTGGCTGGGCTTCGACCACGGCAGCCATCACGAGAAGACCGAAGGCGCCGATCTCTCCCCTACCGCCCGCCGCCTACTCTCCCTCTGCTTCTGCACAGCCTGCCGTACGGCGCTCGGCCCGGACGCCGACCGTCTAGCCCGCGCAGTCCGCTCAGCCGTGGACGGCGAACTCCACGGATCAGGTACGGCGGAAGTCGACGCAACTGCCCTACTCGCACACCGAGCAACCGTGATCGGCGGACTGGTCCGCGACGCGAAGTCCCTGGCCGGCAACCGCCGAGTGTTGCTCATGGCAACAGACGACCCCTGGGTCACCGGGCCCGACGTGGGCGTCGACTTCCAATCCGTCACCCCCGACGCCTTCGTCCTCAAATGCTGGGGCGACCCCGGAACGGCAGCCCGCCAGCTCAAGGCAGCAGCCCAACGAACCGACGTTCCACTAGTCGCGAACGTGACAGCCCTCGACGATCGCTGGGACGGCGTAACGCAGCTACTGGAAGCAGGCGCCGCCGAAGTCAGGTACTACCACGTAGGCCTCGCCTCGAGAGCACGTCTCGACCGCATCCGCACCGCAATAGCCGAGGCGACCCGATGACGCCGAGCAAGGGCGTGAGCTCCGGGGCGCAGGCCGCGTCCCGGTCAGAAGCAGGCCCGGAGCCCACCTCAGCAGCGGAGCACGCCTTCCGGGTGGGGGCTCGATGGGGGGCGGAGCACGCCCCAGGTCCCGAGTCCGATCTCGGAGAAGCCGGTGGGCGGGGTGGGAGTGGCGTGGTGCTGGTGATGGTGCCGCCTCAGGATGCGGAGAACGCTGACTGGCCGGGCCGGTTGGAGGCTGCACTGCCGGGGGTGCGGGTCTTGCGGCCGGAGGGGGATGCGGGTGAGGTGATTGCTCAGGCAGATGCGGCGTACGGCGTACTGCCCGAGGAGCTGCTCGCACACGCGGCTCGGCTTCGGTGGTTGCAGGCGCCGCAGGCAGGGCCGGCGCCGGAGTTCTACTACCCGGCGCTGGTTGAGCATCCCGTGACTGTGACGAACATGCGGGACACGTACACCGATCACGTGGCTGCGCACACGTTGGCGTTGGTGCTGGCCATGGCTCGCGGATTGCCGCGATACCTCGAGGATCAGCAGACCGCTCAGTGGGCGCCCGACTGGGATCCGGGCTCGGTGTTGCCGCTTGGCGAGGCGTCCGCGCTGATCATCGGGGCCGGTGCGGTGGGGGCTGAGGTCGGCCGGTTGCTCGCTGAGTTCGGTACGACGGTTGTCGGCGTCGACGCCCGAATCACCCAGGCACCAAAGGGATTCAAGGCCGTCCACCCAGTCGAGGCGCTCGAGCAACTGCTCCCGGAAGCGGACATCGTCGTACTGACCGTGCCGCACACCCCCGCGACCGAGGGCCTGGTCGATGCCGCGCTCCTGCAGCACTTCAAACCGACAGCGCTGTTCGTGAACGTCGGTCGCGGGCCGACCGTCCGGCTCGACGACCTCACCGAAGCGCTCGAACAGGGACGGCTCAAAGGAGCCGCCCTCGACGTCTTCGAGACCGAGCCACTGCCACCGAACCACCCGCTGTGGGCACGGCCCGACGTACTGATCACGCCGCATGTGGCCGGTGCCGGTCCCCACGCGGCCGAACGACGATTCGCCGTACTGCTGGAGAACACCCGTCGGTTCCTCGCTGGGGACCCGTTGATCAACCAGGTCGACAAAGCCCAGCGGTTCTGATTGTCCTACCGCCCCGAAGGAGAACAGCATGTTCGTCCGAGCACTCGTCGCCGCCGCGCTGCTCAGCGCGACCGCAGCCGCAACACCCCTCGCAGTTGCCGCTCCCACCGCCTGTTCCACGCCTGCCGACGTGCTGAATCTGGCCAACTGGAAGGTGCAACTGCCCGTCGACAACCCGAACCAGTCCGGCACCCAGGTGCTCGAGGTCGGCCAACCGTCGCTCGATTCCTACGAACTGAGCCCGTGGTTCATCGACCAGCCGAACTGCAACGGCGTCCGCTTCCGCAACGCGGTGAACGGCGTCACCACCCCGAACACCACCTACGCCCGCTCGGAACTCCGCGAGATGCGCGGTACGGCGGCCGCGTCGTGGTCCTCGACCTCCGGCGTCCACACGATGATCATCGACCAGGCGATCACGCACCGCCCGAACACCAAGCCGCAGGTCGTCGCCGGCCAGATCCACAACGGCAACGACATGTCCACGTTCCGCCTGGACGGCACCAGCCTGTACGTCACGAACGAGAACGACACGCACTACAAGCTTGTCGACGGCAACTACACGCTGGGCAAGCGGTTCCAGGCCAAGTTCGTGGTCAGCAACGGCTCGATCAAGGCCTACTACAACAACGTGCTACAGGCAACGATCCTGAAGTCGTTCACCGGCGGCTACTTCAAGGCCGGCGTCTACACCCAGGCGAACTGCACGAACTCCTCGCCCTGCGACACCAGCAACTACGGCGAGAACGTCATCTACAGCGTCACCGTAACCCACAGCTGACGTTCACTGGGCCTCGATCCCTTCACGACAGGTTGGTCGAGGCCCAGCCGGCGATGTCGTCGCGACGGATCGCGGCCGCCATCAGGTCCGGAAAACGGTCGGGTGTGCAAGCAAAAGTCGGTACGCCGAGCTCCACGAGCGCGGCCGCGTTCTCCGCGTCGTACGAGGGTGTGCCGGAGTCGGCCAGTGCCAGCAGCGCGATCACCTGCACACCCGCTTCCACCAAACCACGGGCACGCCGCAACAATTCCTCGCGCACCCCACCCTCATAAAGGTCGGAGATCAGCACGAGAACAGTCTCGGAGGGTTTGGTGACCAACTGCTCGCAGTAGGCGAGCGCCCGGTTGATATCCGTCCCGCCCCCGAGCTGCGTCCCGAACAGTACGTCGACCGGATCGTCCAGCTGGTCGGTGAGATCGACGACCGCGGTGTCGAACACGACCAGGCTCGTCTTCAACGTCCGGATCGACCCGAGCACCGCCCCGAACAGCGCGGCGTACACGACCGACTCCGCCATCGAACCTGACTGATCGATCGCCAGTACAACGTCCCGCTGCACACTGTGATTGCGTCGCGCATAGCCGATCAGGCGGTCCGGGACGATCGTGCCGAGCGCCGGTGAGAAGTGCTTGAGGTTGGCCCGGATCGTGCGGTCCCAGTCGATATCGGAGTGCCGCGGCCGACCGGTCCGCCCGGCGCGATCAAGCGCACCGGTGACGGCCGCCTTGGTGCGCTCGGCCAACCGCGCCTCCAGCTCGGCGACCACCCGGCCGACCACCTCGCGCGCGGTCTGCTTCGTCTCCTCCGGCATCACCTCGTTGAGCGCCATCAGCGTGCTGACCAGATGCACGTCCGGTTCAACGGCGTTCAGCAGCTCCGGCTCCATCAGCATCCGGGTGATCCCGAGCCGATCGACCGCGTCGCGCTGCATCACCTGTACGACGGTGCTCGGAAAGTACTGCCGAATGTCACCCAGCCACCGCGCGACCCGCGGCGCCGACGACCCGAGCCCGGCGGCCCGTTGACCACCATGCTCGCCGGGCGACGCGTCGTACAGGGCGGCGAGGGCCTTGTCGATGGACTGGTCGGCGCTGGACAGCGTCGTACCGGCCTCGAGGTCGGCTTCGCTGCCCAGGACGAGTCGCCAGCGGCGTAGTCGCTCGTTCATCAGACCCCCAACAGCTGCGCGACCACCGGCAGCACGGAGGCGGCCAGCTCGGCGTCAAGATCGTTGTCATCAGCAACCACGACACTGCCGGGATCGGCCAGCACCTTGGCCCGGGCGCCGATCGTCCGGCGCTCGGGCGCGGCGAACGTGCCGAAGGTACGCCGCAGCAACGGCAGCACCTCGACGAACGCGTCATCCGGGATCCCACCCAGCCACGCGTCGACCAACGCCAGCAACCGCTCATCGTGCACGAGCAGCAGGCCACCACCCGCGAGGAAGCCCTCGACGAACCCGGCCGCATCGGCGGTCGGCGTACCGGGCGAGAGCGCACGACCCAGCCGGAGGGCGATCTCGGCGTCCGGGATTCTCGACGTATCGAGCATCAACCGCGTCAACCGCCCGCGGATCAACGGCGGCACGGACGGCCGATCACTCAACCCCTGCAGGGTTTCCAGCCACTCGTCCCGCACCTCTTCGGTCAGCAGCGCAGTCGCATCCTGCACCCCGTCGATCAATTCCTGTACGGCGGTCGCCGCGTCCGGATCGAGTCCGTGGACGGTGCGTCCGAGGCCGGCGCAGATCCGGGACACCATCCGACCGGCGACCGAGGCCAGGCCGGCGGTGTCGGTACCGCGGACGTCGCCGTACCGGGAGGATCGGGCCAGCGCGGGAAGCGCCGCCATCAGATGACCGACATCGGCATCGGCCGCAGCTCGGGTATCGACGCCTTGCAAGAGTGCCGGGAGGGCGTCTTCGAGTGCCGCCAGCAACGACTTCTCCAGCGCCGCGGTGACGTCAGCCAGCGTGTTCGCATCGTCGGCGGCCGCGAGCATGACGGTGGTCGCCGCGCCGACGACCGTCGTACCGTGGGCGCCGGCGGCAACGAGTTCGACCTCGAGGCCGGGATCCCAGGTCAGCTTCCACATCTCGCGGAAGGTGCCTTGTGCGCGCCGCTCGTCGGTCGCCGGGACGCCCCAATGAACGCCGAGAATCCGCAGGCGATGCAGGAGCCGCGACTTCTGCAGGTCGTTCGCCTTGCGGAGGTCGAGCTCGATCACCCGCTCGGTCGCATCCCTGCGCAGTCTGAGCCGCCGCGCTTGAGCCGCAAGATCGGCGGCCACCGGTGCTTGCGGTGTCTCGCCCGGCACCGATCCGAGCAGCTCCCCGACGACCGCTTCCCGGGTGACGAGGTTGAGGAGAACATCGTTCCCATTGCAGAGCACTGCTCTCGTTGCTTCGGTCACCTCGCTCAAACCAGCCAACGGACGCTCGCGCAACGCGGCCAACGTATCGGCGAGCCGGACCGCCTCGATCACGTGCGCACTCGACACCGGCAGGTCCTCGGCACGCAGGACCTGAGCGACCTTGGTCAGCCAGCGCGTGGTGATCTGATCCGGCGCGGTGAACAGGTGGTGGTACCAACCAGGGGAGGTGATACCGGCGCCGTACCCACTGGCCGCCGCGAGCCGACCGTGCGTCCACGGCACCCAGGTGCAGGCAACCTTCCGCTTCGGCAGACCCTTCAGGATGCGCGCGTCATGTGTTGCCGGAGGCAATGGCGCTTCCAACGCGGGCACATGCCACGCACCGCAGACCACGGCGATCCGTTCGAAACCCTCGCGGATCGCCTTCCGCAGTACGGTCCGCATGAAGGCCTCACGTTGCGCCTCCCGGCCACTCGCTTCTTCATCGTGACGCAGCTCGCGCATCGCGTCGGCGATCACGGTGAACGGCTCGGCACCATCCCGCCGCGACTCGATCACGTCGTCCCACCAGCGCTCGGGATCGTCGTACCCACCCGCGTTCGCGAGCGTCGCCAGGGGATCCATCGACACCCCGCGCCGACCCTCGCGACCGGACGAGGCGAACTGATGCGCGGCCGGCAGATCGCAGAACCGCACCGGCACCTCGGCCGCCAGCGCATACTTGATCGCCTGCCACTCCGGACTGAACACCGCAAACGGCCAGAACGCCGCCCGCGTCGAATCGTCCACCGCATAAGCTAGCAACGCGACCGGCGGCTCCATCTCCTCGGACGCCGCCAGCTCGACCACCTTGTCGGCCTCCGGCGGCCCTTCAATCAGTACGACGTCCGGCCGCAACTCGTTCAGCGCAGCCGCGACCGCCCGCGCCGACCCCGGCCCGTGGTGCCGAATCCCCAACAGGTGAACGGTCATCCGGAGATCTCTCGGGCCGCCCGGTAGAACGGCGCCCAGTCGTCCCGCTCACGAACCACGGTCTCCAGGTACTCCGACCAGACGACCCGATCGGCCGACGGATCCTTGACCACGGCGCCGAGGATGCCGCCGGCAACATCGGTCGGCCGCAGCACGCCGTCCCCGAAGTGCGCGGCGAGCGCGAGACCACCGGTGACCACGCTGATCGCCTCCGCGGTCGACAACGTGCCGGACGGCGACTTGACCGCCGTACGGCCGTCCTCAGTGCGTCCCGACCGCAGTTCGCGGAAGATCGTCACCACGCGACGGATCTCGTCGAGCGCGTCATCGGCCTGCGGCAGCTCGAGCGCCGCCCCGAGCTGCGCGACCCGGCGGGAGACGATCTCGACCTCGTCCTCCGCGTTGTCCGGCAGCGGCAGCACGACGGTGTTGAACCGGCGGCGCAGTGCGCTGGACAGCTCGTTGATGCCCTTGTCCCGATCGTTGGACGTCGCGATGACGTTGAATCCCTTACGGGCTTGGACTTCCGTCGCCAGCTCGGGGATCGGCAATGTCTTCTCGGACAGGATCGTGATCAGCGCATCCTGCACATCGGACGGCATCCGGGTCAGCTCTTCGATGCGCGCGATCTTCGCGTCGGCCATCGCCCGCTGCACCGGACTCGGTACCAACGCCGCCTCACTGGGGCCCTGGGCAATCAACTGCGCGTAGTTCCACCCATACCGAATCGCCTCTTCAGCCGTCCCCGCGGTCCCTTGCACCAGCAAGGTCGAGTCCCCGCTGATCGCCGCCGCGAGATGCTCGCTCACCCACGTCTTCGCCGTACCAGGCACTCCGAGCAGCAACAGCGCGCGGTCAGTCGCCAACGTCGCCACGGCAACCTCGATCAGCCGCCGCGGTCCGACGTACTTGGGCGTGATCTCGATATCTCCCGCCCGACCGCCCAGCAGATAGGTGACCACCGCCGCAGGCGACAACAACCACGCCGGCGGCCGTGCGCGATCGTCCGCCGCCGCCAACGCGGCCAGCTCCCCGGCGTACTCGGTCTCGGCATGCGGCCGCAGTACTTCGGTCATGTCAACTCCTCATAGAGCTCGCGGCGGAAGGTCAGGGTTTCGACGAGTCGGCGGCGCCAGGTGTCTTCTTCGCCGGTCGGTTCGCGGGTGATCGGGTGATCCAGTACGTCGGGAGGGGCGGCGCGGGCAGTGACGCTGGCCAGGCGGGCCCAGTCGCGGGCGGTGCCGACCTTGGCCAACTGGTCGAGCAGCATGGTGGCGAGGGAGGTCGGCCACGGGACGGGCAGGCCGCCGACGAGCTCGGTGATGTCGACGGTTTTGCGGAGGGCCTCGACGGCTCGGGCCCACTCGTCGGCGGGGAGGAGCCTCAGGAGCTCGGCCGGGCTGCGGGTGCCGGTGTTCGCGTTGGTGCGCAGCAGTTCGCGGGCCCAGTCGGCGGATCGCTCGCGGATAGCCGCTTCGGTCCAGCCGGCCTGCAGTACTTCGGGAGCGCAGCCCTCGACTGGGAGTTGCAGCCAGGCGAGGTCCATCGCGGTGAGCGGGGTGGCGGCGACGATTTGGCGGAACCAGTTGGCGCGCTTGCCGATTCCTTCGGTGAGCTGGGAGTCGAGGCCGTCGCGTTCCATGGACGCGTTGAGCTGTCGGGGGAGGTCTACTGCGATTACGCCTTGGCTGACCAGGAGATGCGAGTTGAGCCGCTCGATCATGCGTTGGCCGAGGCGGCTGCCCGGTAGTCGGGTGAGCAGGGTCGCCGCGACTCGCCGTACCTCTCGGGACCGATCGTCGAGTGCTGCTTCGAGGAACTCCTCGTCGGCTGCAGACAGCCCTTCGGTCAGCAGGCCAAGGAAGTCGGTCCGGGTCGCGGCGGATTCGGTCGGCCAGACCTCGCGGAGGGCCTCGAGTGCTGCGGCCGGATCGGTACGGCGCTGGTCGCGGAGCCAGCTGCGGCGCTGGATGGGGTCGCCGTGGGTCCAGAGTTCGGGGTTGTTGCTGTCGGCACTGGCCGCATGGAGGAATCGCCAGTCTGGGTTGAGTTCTGCCAGCCAATGCGCACGTCGTCCAGCAGCCGCGATCACGAGCGGTCGGTACTCCGCGCGGTTGCGGGCGTGATCGGCGAGGGCCGGCAGGTACTCCGGGGGGACACCCCAGCCGCGCTCATCCGCGGCTCGCAACCACTCACCGAGAGCCGTTGTCTGGAAGCCGCCGAGCATCGCGGCGAGTCGGCGGATCGCTACGGGACGCGGCAGGGGACGGTCCTCGCCAGGGGCGGTCGGCAACGGTTCGACCTCACGCAGCGGCTTGCGTCCGGCGCGTCGGTAGAGGGTTGCCAACGCGGCCGCGTCCAGCAGACCGCCCTCACCTAGGCGCTCCTGAATCGCTTCCGGCAGCTCCTCGAAGTGTGTCGGCCGCCGCTCGGTCCCGAGCAGCGCTGAACTCACCAACCCGTCCCAGCCCTTCACAGGATCACCGGCCGATCCTCGTGCCAGCAGGTCATCGGGCGGAATCCGGCACGGTTCCATTCGCCGGCGACGGTGATCGGGGCACCAGCCGAGACCGCGAGGAGCTTCCACGGATCCACGCCGGGCAGGAGTTCCAGGGCATCGCCGACGGCATCGACGAGCGCCCAACCTTCGCCGTACCGGGCTGGTCGGACGTCTTGGAGGACAAGCGGCCAGCGTTCGTTCCAAGGGTCGGCGGCGACGGATTCGACGTACGACGCGAGGGCTTGGTGGGCGGTGGATCCGGAGGGGCGCGGGGCGGGGAGGCGGGGTGCGGACTGGGTGAGCAGGGCGCGCATCGGCAGGGCTCCCGGATAGAAGGAGAGGACGCCGGGGACGTATTCGCCTGGGCGGGCGGGGAGCGGGTCCAGTTGGCGGCCGCCGGCGGCGAAGTTCAGGATCAGGCCGAGGCGGCCGGTTGTCGCTCCGCGCAACCAAACGCGGCGGACGGTGAGGTGGTCGTCGGGTTCGATGATGCGGCCGAGTACCAGCCAGTCGTCCTCGACCTTCTCACCCTCGGCCAGGACGCGCGCGGTTTCGACCGTCCAACCGATGCGCGATTGCACGGTGTCCGCGAGTGCTGGCGGCAGGTCGGCGAGGCGGGCGTGGGCGGCGACGACCAGGTGGATGAGCGACAACTCCTCGAGCAGCTCCCCCGGCCAGCCGTGACCACGCCCGACGACCGCGGCTGCTCGCCGTACCGCTCCAGCAACACCTGGCGCCTGTGCGTCGACCATGCGAGCGGCCAGCCGGCTCAGCTCGGTGTACGCTCGCTGGTCGAATCCGCCCAGCCCCTGCCGGACCTGATCCTCGAGCCAGCTCGACAGCTCCGCCATCCCCGCGGACACCCGATCAGCCCGGCGCGACGCCCGCTCCTGCGCGGCCAGTGGATCGGAGACCTCACCCGGCTTCCGCTCCGGCCGCTCGGCTCGCGTCGCACGTTGGCCGACCCACGCATCGACCCACTCCGGCTCGTCAGCCGGCTGGATCTCACCGCCGGCCCACAACAACAGCAGCCCGATCGCGTGCTTGCACGGAAACTTCCGGCTCGGACAAGAACACTTGTACGCCGGACCGCTCAGATCGACCGCGGTCTGGTACGGCTGCTTGCCACTCCCCTGGCACAACCCCCACACCGCGCGCTCCGAGCTCCCCGTCCCCGACCACTTCGCGCCCCGAGCCAACCCCTGCCCAGCCTTCGCAGACGCAGGATCAGAAGCAAGCGCAAGCACCCGCTCCGCATCCCACGTCTCCACCCCGAAAGCATCCCACCCACCCCCGACACCCCGAAGCTCAAACCCCATTTGGTGGTCGACGGCAAGCTCGTGGGTTCCCCCATCAGATGGGAGGTTGGTCAGCCGAAGGGTTGGCGGTGTTCTACGTCTGGGTGGGTGGGGGTGGCGTGGTCGGGGTAGCCGTTGCCGGTGTGGTGGGACGGGGGCAGGACGGCGTGCGGTGCTGGGATGGACGGCGCCGGTACGGCGGGCGCCGGGGCGTCCGCGTAGTTCGGAGTGCCGTTGGAGTGCGGTGGGGCGGCGGGCTCGCCGTTGGGGTGTGGCGGGGTGGCGGGGTCGGTTGAGCTTGCTGGGGGTGCGGGGGGTGGGGTGGGGGTGTTGGAGAGGCCGTCGCGGATCTTGCTGAGGAGGCGGGTTTCTACTGCTTCCAGTTCGGCGATGCGGGTGCGGATCTCTTGTTCTTCGGCGCGGGCTTCGGCGAGGAGCTGGTCGGCCTCGGACTTGGCGGTTTCGCGGAGGTGGTCGGCGGTGCGTTGGCTGGCGCTGAGGACGCTGAGTTCGTAGCGGCGGAGTTCGTCGGAGAGCTCGCCCGCTTGGCGTTGAGCATCGAGGATGGCGGCTGCCGGCTGCGGGATCGCGTCGGGGAGGGTGTCCTCGAGGGCGGCGATCTGCTGGTCGACGCGGGTGAAGAGGTCGGCCACGTCGGTACGCATCTGGCGGATCGTGGTCGCGGCGGCCTGGACGTGCTCGTTGGCCTCGCGTTCACGTTCACGCGCGATGCGTTCCGCCGAGGTGATCACATCAAGCGCAACCACCGCCGCACGTTCCGCCGGATCATCAACCGAATGCCCCACCACAACCAGCACGCCGTCCTCTCCCGGCTCGGCACCGTCGGCTCCTGACCCTTCAACACCTGCAACGACACCCGGCCCAGCGCCATTCACCCCGGCCGCGCTCCCCGCACCTGTCCCATCGGCTGTGGGGACTACTCCGGATCCGGCGGCTCCGGAGGCTGCTGCGGCGGATAGGTCGGTGGGGTCTTCGTCCGTCATGGCTACGGTTTGGCGGAGGGGGACTTCGCGGATGAAGAGGACGGCTAGGAGGCTGACTGCTGCGGCTGCGGCGGCGATGACGAAGATGTGGCCGGTGGCGTCGCCGTAGGCGTGGCGGACGATCTCGGCAACCGGGGCCGGGAGCGCGTTGACGTCCAGGACCGAGCCGCCGGATCCCCCCGGTGCGGCGCCGGCTGCTTCGGGGCCGAGGGCGCGGAGGTTGCGGGTGATCAGGTCGGTGACGCGGGTCGCGAGGACTGCGCCGAGGACGGAGACACCGACCGCACCACCGAGGCTGCGGAAGAACGTGACGGTCGCGCTCGATGCGCCGACCTGGCTGACGTCGACGGTGTTCTGTACGGCGAGCACCAGGTTCTGCATCATCATGCCCATGCCGATGCCCATCGCGAGCATCCCGACCCCGACGTACCAATAGGCGCTCTCGTGGTCGATCGTCCCGAGCACGCCGAGGCCGGCGGTGAGGAACAGTCCGCCGAGCACCAGGTACCGCTTCCATTTGCCGTACCGCGTGATCAGCTGCCCCGACCCGACCGATCCGAAGAACGAACCGAGCATCATCGGGATGGTCAGCAGCCCGGCCTCGGTCGGGCTGTAGCCGCGCGCGACCTGGAAGTACTGCCCCAGGAACACCGCGCTGCCGAACATCGCGATCCCCACGGCCAGGCTGGCCAGGATCGCGAGTGCGGTCGTCCGTTCGCGGACCACGGAGACCGGGACGAGCGGGTCACGCGCGTGGGTCTCGACGACGACGGCCAGGATCGCGAGCAACGCCGTACCGCCGAGGTAGGCGCCGGTCTCCCACGACCACCACGCGAAGTGCTGCCCGGCGAACGAGACCCAGATCAGCGGCAGGCTGGCCGCGCCCGCGATCAGTACGGCGCCGAGGTAGTCGAGCTTGATCTGTCGTTTGATCACCGGCAGGTGCAGGAAGCGTTGCAGGATGATCAGGCTGATGACCGCGAGCGGTACGCAGACGTAGAAGCACCAGCGCCAGCCGAGCCACGAGGTATCGACGATGACGCCACCGACCAGCGGACCGGACACGGTCGCGACCGCCATCACAGCACCCATGTAACCGGAGTACCGGCCGCGGTTGCGTGGTGGGATCGCGGCGCCGATGATCGCCTGCGCCAGCGCCATCAGGCCGCCCATCGCGAGCCCCTGCAGGACGCGGGCACCGATCAGGAACGGCACGTTCTGCGCCGCACCCGCGAGCGCGGAGCCGATCACGAACGTGATGATGGCGAGCTGCACCAGCAGCTTCTTGCTCATCAGGTCGGACAGCTTGCCCCACACCGGAGTCGACACGGTCATCGCCAGCAGGCTCGCGGTGACGACCCACGTGTACTGCGTCTGGGAACCCTCGAGGTCGGCGATGATCGTCGGCAGCGCGTTGCTGACGATCGTCGAGCTGAGCACCGCGGTGAAGAGCGCGGCCAGCAGACCGGCGAGGATCTCCAGGATCTGCCGATGCGTGAGCTCAGGATCGGCAGCCGAAGAAGACGCCGGTACGGCGGCCGCCGGCTCCTCGGAGCTGTACTGGGATCGGTAACGCGTGGGGGCTTCGAGCTGAGCCGTTGCCGAAGCGGTGGCCTCGGTCCGGGTGGCTGACATCGGGTTCCGTTCATCCGCGGGGTCGCTTCGGCCGAGGGCAGTGGATCAGCACTGTCCCTCGAGGCGGAAGCGGCCGGCGTCGTCCTCACCCAGCCAGGTATTTGGTTGCAACTACCAACGATAAGCCCGCCGCGTCAGGAACCCGTCATCGGCTGCCCACCTGCTCTCTTGCTGAGACGCCCCCTGCCCCAGAGAGCGTTTGCCACGTACGATCCGGTGCTTGTTGAGTCAACAACACAAGCCACCCCGGCGGAGCTGTCAGGGCCCGCCGGGGTACCCCTCATCGGCAGCAGTCGGTGTGGGTGAAGGTCTTCCAGTGGGAGGACTCTTCGATGCGGTCGGCCAGGCAGTCGAGTAGGTCGCCGTGGGAGATGGTGAAGTGGATTTCGGGGTGCCGGGTCAGGACGCCGGTGAGGGTCAGGTCGGTGACGGCTCGGGCTATGTCGAAGGGGAACTCGATGAGTTGCCGTGGGCGGTCGAGGGCGACCTGACGCCATTGGGGCGGGGACGTCGGGTGGAGCAGGACGTGGGCGGAGCGTTGGTCGAGGGCTCGCCAGAGTGGTTCCCACGAGGGCTCGCCTGGGTAGAGGCCGGTGACGTTGCTGAGCAGGATGACGCCGTCGGCGTGCAGGACGTCGTACGCGTAGTCGAGTTCGGCGAGGGCGGCGTCGACGTCGGGTAGCGGCAGGCTTGCCAGGAAAGTGCGACCGGGGTGGTCGCGGCAGAGCTCGGCGGCCAGCTCGTTCACGCGGCGGGAGAGGACCTGCGCGCGGAAGTCGTCGCCGAAGTGCACGCCCGGCGACGGGATCGACAGCACCGCATCGTCCGGCAGTTGGTACGTCGGCCAGCCGGGCAGCCCGTCAGGACGGAGATGCCCGGCTCGCTCGGCCGCCGCGACGTACTCCGGCGGCAGGAAGTGCGTGTACACAGTCATGCGACCGGGTGAAGAAGGTCTTCCAGGCCGATGCGGTGCAGGAGCTGGGCGCGGACTCGGTCGGCGACCGCGTTGACCACGATCGCGCCATCGTCCGACGGGTCGTAGCTCGCGCGGAAGGGGCGGGTGCCCTTCTCCATGTCGACCACGGACGCGATCAGCCGCGCGACCTCGCCGACGTCGGACCACTCGGGCTCGATCTCGGCCAGCCGCTGACCGACCTGCTCCATCAGACCGGCGTACTTCGTCTCGTACGCCGCAACCACGTCCGTGTCAGCCGGCGAACCGCTGTGCAGGAAGTGGTTGGTGCCGTGCGTGAAAGCACCCGGTACGACGATCGTCGTCTCGATCCCGAACCGCGCCAGCTCGAGCGCGTAGCTCTGCGCGAGCGCGTCCATCCCGGCCTTCGCCGCGAAATACGGCCCCAAGTACGGCGGGGTGCCGCCGCGCGTGCTCGAACTGCCGACCCAAACGACCAACCCGTCCTGCTGAGCACGCATCACCGGCAGGGCGGCCCGGTTGAGCCGCTGAGTCCCAACGACGTTGGTGTCGTAGAGATCGAGCACCTGCTCCGGAGTGAACGCCTCGGCCGGCCCGGTGACCATGTGACCGGCATTGTGAATCAGTACGTCGATGCGCCCCTGCTCGCCGACCACCGTGTCGACCGCCTGCTGCACCGAGGTCTCCGAGCTGACGTCCAGTTCGACCGGCCGCAACCTCTCGGAGTAAGCGGTAGCCTCGGCCGCCGCGGTCGCGTTCCGGCCGGCGAGGTCACGCATACCGGCGTACACGATGTGGCCGGCGTCGACGAGAGCGCGCGAGGTCAGAGCGCCGAAGCCGCTCGATGCACCACTGATCAGGACGATCATGCTGCCGAACCTCCGTTGGCGTAGATGACCTGGCCGTTGATCCAGCGTGCGGGGCCGGCCAGGAAGGCGATGATCTCGGCGATGTCGGACGGCTGCCCGAGGCGCTCGAGCGGCGGCTCGGCGGCGATCCGGTCGATCAGTTCCTGCGGCTTGCCGTCGAGGAACAGCGGGGTCGCGGTCGGGCCGGGGGCGACGGCGTTCACGGTGACGTCGCGGCCGCGCAGCTCGCGGGCCAGGATCAGCGTGATCGCCTCGACGCCACCCTTGCTCGCGGCGTACGCCGAGTAGCCGGGGCGGGCGAGCCGGGTCAGCGAGCTGGAGATGTTGACGATCGCGCCGCCGTTGCGGACCCGGCGGCTGGCCTGCTGGTTCACCACGAAGGTGCCGCGCAGGTTGGTCCGGATGATGTCGTCGAAGACCTGCAGGTCGAGCTCGGCCAGCGGCGCGAGCGGCATGATGCCGGCCGCGTTGATCACCACGTCGACCCCACCGAACTCCTGCTCGGCGGTGTCGAAGAGCGCGGTCACCGCGTTCTCGTCGGCGACATCGGCCTGGACGGCGATCGCCCGGCCGCCGTCGGCCTCGACCTCCTTGACCGCCAGGTCGGCGCGGTCCTTGTTGCCGGAGTACCCGATCACCACCGCGAAGCCGTCGCGGCCGAGCCGGGCCGCGGCCTCGCGACCGATCCCGCTCGATCCGCCGGTCACGATCGCAACCCTGGTGTTCTCGCTCATCGTCTTGTCCTTCGATCTGGATGCCGTTCTTACTGACATCTCGATCGTGCTCCGGACGATGGATCAAGTCCAACGACTCAAGTCGATGGCAGGTTCAATTCTGTTGATGCATCTGCTCGCCCAGCTCGGTCCCGGGCGGCTGCTTGAGATGCGTGCCGACCAACCCGAGCAGCGCCCGCAACGCCGCGGTCGGCTTCCGCTTCCGCAGGGTCGCCATGTAGAGCGACCACTGGAAGGTCTCGTCGACGATCGGTACGACGCGGATCGCGTCCAGCCCGGCGACGGCGTACTCGGGGAGGATGCCGAGGCCGACGCCCTGGGCCAGGAACTGGACACCGTTCTCGATTCCGAGCGCCTCGACCACGACCTGGCGCTCGATCCCGGCCGCCTCGAAGGTCTGGTCGATCAACGTCCGGGTCCCGAACCCCGGCGGGAAGTCGACGAACTCCTCGTCGGCCAGATCCGCCACCCGCACGGATCGTCGCCGGGCCAGCCGATGCCCGACCGGCACGGCCAGCACCTGCGGCACCTTCAGCAGCTCCCAGGTGGTGAGCTCACGCGGCACACTGCCATGCGGTACGCCGAGGAAGCCGATGTCGATATCGCCGTTACGCAACGCGACCATGATTCCGGCCGAACCTTCGGCGTTCACTCTGAGTTGCAGTTCGACGTTCGGATAGCGGCGTCGGAACTCGGCGGCAGCCGCCGGCAGATCGATCAGACCGAGGCCGGGCAGCAGCCCGACCCGCACCGATCCGCGCAGGCCGGCACCCAGCTCGTCGACGACATCGCGAGCCCCCTGCACGGCATCCATCACCGCGAGCGCCTCGGGCAGCAACGCCGTACCGGCCTCGGTGAGCACCACACGTTGGGCGCTGCGCTCGAAGAGCGTGACCTTCAAGTCCCGTTCAAGTGCCGCGATCGCAGCACTTACTGCGCTCTGGACTACGTGCAGACGACGGGCAGCCAGCGTGAAGCTGCGCTCATGCGCCACTGCTACGAAGTACTCCAGCTGCCGCAGTTCCACTCCGGCAGTGTGTCACTGCGCGGGACGGACCGCCCCGCGGTCCACCCAGACCAGGTGACCGTGGTGGCTGACCAGGACCTCGTCGGCGCGACGGCCGAGCTCGTGACCGGCGACCCAGCGACCGCCGACGCGGATCTGGACCTCACCGGAGGTAGTGGTGGACGAACCTTTGGCCGGGGAAGAGGCGAGAGGCATAGCGACCTGACTTCGTGACAGGGGCGGAGACTGGGGGTGGCAGCGACAAGACTACAACCGCATTGTGACGCGGCGTTAGCGATAACTCGAACTGATCACGAAGCACAACGAAGCTGAAGTACAACCGTTCGGGCCCGAGAAGATGCATAACAGGGTCCGAGTGGGGTAGGAATGAGGTGCAAGGTCCTGACCGTGGTCCAGACATGTGCCGCGCCGTGACTCACGTCGCGAGGTCAGAACATGAACAGCACCACTGTTGCCAGCCCCGCCCGGCATCGTGCCGACCAACGGGACAGCGAAGCCCGCGCTCTACTGAGCGAGCGGGCCGCCAGCATCGACGAAGCGCACCGGCAGGAGCTGCTCGATCAAGCGATCGAGCTGCATCTCGGTGTCGCCCACAGCATCGCGTCGCGGTTCCGCAACCGCGGCGTCGAGGCCGACGATCTCGATCAGGTCGCCTACCTGGGCCTGGTCAAGGCCGCCCGCAATTTCGATCCGTCGACGGACACGCCGTTCCTCGCGTACGCCGTACCGACCATCCGCGGCGAGGTGAAACGGTACTTCCGGGACTGCTCCTGGACGGTCCGGATCCCGCGCCGCCTGCAGGAGCTCCAGGGCTCGATCGCCTCGGTCCGGCCGCAACTGGTCCAGGACCTGCACCGCGAACCGACCCAGGCGGAGCTCGCCGCCGAAATAGGGGCCGAAGTCAACGAGATCGAGGACGCCATCGCGGCTGACGGCTGCTTCTCGGTGCTCTCGCTGGATCGCCCGCTGGACGGCGATTCCGCGGCCCGGCTCGGAGACACGATCGCCGATGACGACATGGCGTTCGAGCAGACCGAGGCGGTCGCCGTGCTGGCTCCGGCTCTGACGATGCTCAAGCCCCGGGAGCGCAGGATTCTGGAGCTGCGTTTCATCGAGGGCCAGACCCAGGCGGACATCGGCGCCGAGATCGGGGTGAGCCAGATGCAGGTCTCGCGTCTGCTCCGCGGCATCCTCGACCGGCTCCGCGACCGTCTCGAACCCCCTGCGGCAGCTGCCGCTTGAGCCACCGGCCGATCTTCGTCGTGCAGCTGCATGACGCGCGGCGTCTGCACTACGACGTTCGGCTGGAGGTGAACGGCGTACTGAAGTCGTGGGCGGTCCCGCGGGGGCCGTCCCTGGATCCGGTGGTGAAGCGGCTCGCCGTCTTCACCACCGATCACGACCTGGAGTATGCGTCGTACGAAAGCGGTTCGGTCATCGTCTGGGACGCCGGCGTCTACACCAATCTGACGCCGGGCAGTGCGGCCGAGGCGATCGATCGCGGTCACATCAAGGTGCAGTTCCACGGCATCAAGCTGACCGGCGCCTGGGCTTTCACCCGCACCAAGCAGGACTGGCTGCTGGTCAAGGTCCGTGACGAGGACGCCGATCCCGACGTGGATCTGACGGTGACCGAGCCACGATCTGTGCTGAGTGGTCTAACCATCGAAGAAGCGGCCGCCTCCCGGTCCTGAGCGTCAAGAGACCTGACCGGTTTTGGCCACCCGCCTTACCTTGACCGGCTACAGAGTGCGACTAAGACTGCCCGCATGCGCAAGTCTGCCGCCCTCCTGTCCGGTGTCCTCCTCGCCGCTCTCTTACCGCTGCCTGCCCAAGCCGCGCCGCCGCCGGTCTGGACGCACAACTCCGCCGACCGGCTCTTTCCGTATGCGACTCGACCGGCGAACGCGCCGACCTCGATCGACCTGTACGCCGCCCGCAACGAGACGGAGGCTGCCCAGATCGCGATCCGGCCGACCGCTTCGACGGACAACGTCTCCGTTGCCGTGAGTAACCTGACCGGTCCCGGTGGCGCGACGCTCTCGGACATCACGGTACGGCGTGAATACCTGCATCCGAAGGTCCTCCAGGCGCCGGACGCGGAGCGCGAGGGCACCGGCACGGCGTACTACGACGCGCTCGTCGAGAACACGCCGCGGACCTTGGCCGCCAACGTCACTCAGCCGTACCACTACAGCGTGCGCGTGCCCGCCGGCGCGACACCCGGCCTCTACACCGGTACGGCGACCGTCCAGAGCAGCGCCGGGAACACCGTCGTACCGGTCCGGGTGACTGTCGCCTCGGCCACGCTCCCGCCGACGAACCAGTCGACGTTCAAGCTGAACAACTGGACGACGTCGGCCGGCTGGGACTACACCGGCACGATCAACGCGATCCCCCTGCAGTACCCGGACGCCGCGATGTTCAGCCCGAACTGGTGGCGGGTGATCGAGTCGATGGCCCGTAACCACGCCAAGCACCGCAACAACGTGGTCTTCGCGGACTTCCAGGCGCTGCTGATCCCGAACACCACCATCGATGCGGCGGGCAACTACACCTTCGGCTGGGAGACCTTCGACCGGTTCATCAAGATCTACCAGGACGCCGGGGCGCTGCAGTGGATCCACACCCCGCACCTGCTGATCTCGAGCAACCCGGGAGCGGGCGTTCCCAACCAGCTGGAGATGCTCAAGCGCGCGAGCAACGGTACGACCCAGATGGTCCCGGTGAACTCGGGTTCGGCGGAGGGCACGGCGTACCTGAACAAGGTTTTCCCCGCACTGAAGCAGCACTTGGACGCCAAGGGGCTGACCGACCTCTTCTACATGAGCGCGAACGACGAGACGACGCGGACCGAGGACACCAACGCGGCCAACTGGATGTACGGGATCTACCGCAAGTACTTCCCCAACCCGAAGCTGAACGAGGCCGAACTGGCCGTCCTGAACCCGACCGCGAGCGTCACCGCGAACACACCGATCCTCGATCTGTACGAGAACAACGTCGGCGTCTTCCAGACCAAGCGGCTGGCCGGCAACGAGCTGTGGATCTACAACTGCATCGGCCCGCGCGGCCCGTACCTGAACCGCTTCCTGATGTCGCACCTGGCCAAGACCCGGCTGACGCCGCTGCTGGCCTGGAAGGCGAACGCGGTCGGCTACCTGCACTGGGGCTGGAACTACTGGTATCCGACGGGCGCCGACACGGACCCGGTCTTCAACACCTTCGACGGCCCGCAGAACGGCGACAACTTCATCGTCCGGCCGAACAAGCCGGCGTACGACCTCTACGACAGCATCCGGAGTGAGGCCCAGCTGGACGGGGTCGAGGACTACGAGTTGTTCACCCAGCTCGCCGCGACGAAGCCCGTGCTCGCTCGCGCGTTGGCGAACTCGCTGTTGATGAACTCCTACACGTTGGACAAGTCGGGGGTCGCAGCGGACGCCGTACACCGGCAGGTGCTCGACGCGTTGGCCTCCGGCGGACCCGACCAGATCTATCCGTACGCCGACGACTTCGGCGCTGGATCGCAGTCCTGGCAGCCCAACGCGGGTGACTGGTCGGTCTCGGGCGGCGCGCTCACCCAGACGAACACCGGCGGCTGGAACTACGTCGCCGGACTGGAGGGACGCGCGTACGGCGACGTGTCGGCGAGCGTCGATCTGCAGATCCGCGGCGTGAACTCCAATGGTGGCAACACGAACTGGGCCGGGCTGGTGGTTCGCAACCTGAACCCGACCGACTTCGAGAGCGGCTATCTCGTGGCCCAGCGCAACAATGGCGAGGTCTTCGTCTTCAAGTCCGGAGCCACTCTCGGCAAGGGGCAGGCTGTTGGTTATGCACCCGGTCAGGTCAACCGGTTGCGCGTGGTTGCACGCGGCAACAAGATCACCGTATACGCCGGAACTGGTAAGGATCCGGTCATCACGGTCACCGACTCGGCCTTCACCGCTGGTGGGGTCGGGCTGGCGAGCGGTGGCGTGAACGTGGCCTTCGACAACGTTCGACTCAACCCGGACGTGAACCCGGCCGAGGGCAGCACCCCGACCGTCTCCTCGTCGTACGACAGTGACGGCTGGCGTGCGATCGCGGCCGTCGACGGACGTCGTACGTCGGATGGCAGCTCGATGGGGTGGACGTCGGGAGCGGCGTCGAGTGCGACCGACCAGCAGACGCTCAAGGTGGATCTCGGTTCGGCGCGATCCCTTGGGCGGGTGGACCTCTACCCGCGGGCGGACGGGGCGAACGTGGGGGTCGGGTTCCCGGTCGACTACGACGTACAGGTGTCGGCGGACGGGGCTTCATGGACAACAGTCGCTGCGCGGACGAACCAGCCGCGGCCGACGGGTGTGCAGTCGGTGGACTTCGCGACGCAGAACGTGCGGTACGTGCAGGTGACCGGGAAGCGGCTGGCTCAGGATCCGTTCGGGACCTACCGGATGCAGCTGGCCGAGGTCGAGGTTGCCGGCGGCAACCTTGCGGCCGGGCGGCCGGTGAGCTCGTCCACTTCCTCGGAGTTCACCAACGAGGGCTGGCTGCGGTCGAACTTGACTGACGGCGCTCGCCAGTCGCGGCTGTGGAACTCGATGGGCTGGACCAGCGAGTCCGTCGCGGCGAACTCATCACAGTGGGTCCGCGTGGACCTGGGCGGGCCGTCGCGGATCGGGAAGGTCGATCTGTACGCGCGGTCCGACGGGTCCAGCACTGGTGCCGGATTCCCGGTCGACTACGTGGTCGAGACCTCGGTGGACGGGGTCAACTTCACTCAGGTTGCTAGTGGAACCGACGTACCGCAGCCTGGGTCCGGGGCGGTGACGCACACGTTTGCGACGACCACAGCTCGGTACGTCCAGGTGCGGGCGACCGAGCTGCGGGCGGACTCCGAAGGCGGCTACCGGATGCAGCTCGCCGAGCTGGAAGTGAGTTAGAAGGTGTCGACGTGGATGACCTCGTCGAGTGACTGCCGCGGGGCGGGCTTGAAGGTGTCACCCGTGTAGAACGCGGTCGGAAGGAGCACGGACTGCCGGATCTCCTCCGGCAGTCCGAGCAGCTCCTGGATCTCCTTCTCGTAGACCATGTGCAGCGTCGTCCACGCCGTACCGAGACCGCGGGCGCGCGCAGCCAGGCAGTAGCTCCAGGCGGCCGGCAGGATCGAGCCCCACGTGCCGGACTGGTTCCCCGCCGGCAGTTTGCTCACCGTCAGGCACGGGATGACCAGTACGGGGACCTGTCCCATCCGCTCCCCCAGGTAGGCGACGCTGTCGCCGACCCGGCGCTGGACGGGCGCACGGTCCGGGTCGTCGGAGTGCAGCTTGCCCGCCGCTCCCGGACCGGCCAGATACTGCTCCACCGCGAGCCGGTAGTACTCACCGATCGCGGCACGCTTCTCCGCGTCGGTGACGACCATCCAGTGCCACGTCTGCCGGTTACTCCCGGACGGCGCCTGCACCGCGACCTCGATGCACTCCTTCACCAGCTCCAAGGGCACCGGCCGCTCAAGATCCAGCCGCTTCCGCACGGTCCTGGTGGTGGTCAGCAACTCGTCAGGCGTCAGCGTCATGCCACCAGTGTGTCAGCAGGTGTAGGGGGAGTTGGGGTGGACCTTTTCGCAGAAGCGGACGTGGAGGTGGTTGTCGTGAGCCGGCCATTCGGTGGTGAGGCCCTCGTTGATCAGGGTGGGGTCGTTGAAGAAGATGATCCGCACGTGACCGGGGGCGGCAGCGTGGATCGCCTGGATGAGCTGGCGGGTGGCAGCGCGGTCGTAGGTGGCCGACTGCCAGGTGATCCGGCCGGCCGTGCACTGGTTGTTGTCGGTTCGGATCGGCCAGATGTCGATGTCCAGTCCGACCTCGTGACTACCGTGGCCGGGGATGTCGCCACCGTGCTCGAACCCGGCATCGCCGTACGGGACCTTGCCCTGGCTGGTGCCGGCGAAGGAGCGAGCGGCCTGCTCGAGCTGCGCGACCGCGGCTGAGGTGGCCCAGTTGGCCGCCGTACCGTTGCCGTCGGGGTCCTGGTCGCAGAGGTTCGCGGTGAAGTCCGGGTAGTCGTAGTGCCAGGCGAGGTTGCGCCAGGTGATCGGTCCGACGATGCCGTCCGACCCGATGCCCGCGTGCGTCTGGAAGGCGGCCACCGCGTCGCGGACCGCCGTACTGAAGACGCCGTCGACCGGGAGGCTGAGGCGGCGCTTGGCGTTCAGCTCGACCTGGAGGGCCTTGACGGCTGCGTTGTTGTCACCGGACCGGATGGTCGGCACGAGCGCGGCCCAGGTCTGCGGGCCGACGATCCCGTCCGAGCCGAGGCCCTTCGCCGTCTGGAACGCCTTGGCCGCGTCGACGGTCGAGGCGCCGAAGACGCCGTCGGCCGGGGCGGTCTGGCTGTTGTGCTGCAGCAGGTACTGGATCGCCAGTACGTCGGCGCCGCGGTTGCCGCTGCTCTGGGTCGGGAAGAACGCGTTGGCGTAGGCGTTCGCGGTGGTCGGGATGAGCGCGAGGGCCAGGGCGAGGAGTACGACCAGGAGACGTCGCATGGGAGATCCTCCGGGGGCGGTCGAAGAAACTAACTTACGGTCGTCCGCCACAATCCGGCATCAATTACCCTGAGCGCAAGGCCCTATTCAAAAGGTGTCGGGTCTCCCGCGCCGATACGGACCACCTCGGCGAAGTCCTCGGAGAAGTCGATCACGGTGGTCGGCTCGGTCCCGGTCTCACCGTCGATGACGGCGTCGACCTGGTTGTCGAGCTCCTCCTTGATCTCCCAGCCCTGCGTCATCGGCTCCTCGTGACCGGGCAGCAGCAGCGTGCTCGACAGCATCGGCTCGCCGAGCTCCTCGAGCAGCGCCTGGGTCACGACGTGATCGGGGATCCGGACGCCGACGGTCTTCTTCTTCGGGTGCAGCAGCCGCTTCGGGACTTCCTTGGTGGCCGGCAGGATGAACGTGTAGCTGCCCGGCGTCGCCGCCTTGATCGAGCGGAAGACGGCGTTGCTGATGTGCACGAACTGCCCGAGCTGGGCGAAGTCCTGGCACATCAGCGTGAAGTGGTGCTTGTCGTCCAGCTGCCGGATCGACTTGATCCGGTCGATCCCCTCCCGGTTCCCCAGCGCGCAGCCGAGGGCGAAACACGAGTCGGTCGGATAGGCGATCAGGCCGCCGTCACGGACCAGGTCGACGACCTGGCCGACCGCTCGCTTCTGGGGATTCTCCGGATGCACATCGAAATACCTGGCCACCTTCCGAGCCTACCGCTGCAGCTCGCGCGCGACGCGAACCACCGGTTCGTACGGCGCTCGGCCACCGCGTCCTCGTAGTGATCGACGAGCCGGCGGGCCACCTCTCGAGCGACGAGCGAGCTGCCGTACGGGCGGTCGGCGTCGTTCATCGCGGACGACGAGGTCGCGCCGCTGTAGTGGAACACTCGGCCAGAGCCTGCTGGCCGGAAAGCCAGTGCAGAAAGGAACTCTGGCCGACGTCCGAATGATTCTCGACCTGTACGAGAGGCGAAGCGATCTTCGTGATCGCGTTCTCCAGTCCGGATCGTCAGGTCGTCGGGGAATAGCCTATTTCGCGAGGCCGACCGCGGTGGCGGTGACGACCAGGTTGTCTTCGTAGCCGCCGTTGTCGGCGTCGTAGGCGCCAGTGCAGGTGATCAGGACGAGCCGATGACCGCCCGTCTGGTCGAACGCACCGCTCCGGGTTGCCAGTGCGTCCTTCGGCACGGAGACCTTCGAGCTGATCCGGTACGTCGCCGTGCGGCCGGGTGCACGCAGTACGACGTACTCGCCGGGCTCGGCCTTGCGCAGGCGCGCGAAGAAGCCGAGCCCCTCGGTCTTCGTGTCGACGTGACCGGCCAGGACGATCGAGCCGAACGGATCACCGGCCTCGGCGCCACCGTCCCACCAGCCGACGCGGCGCGGGCCGGACGGCACCTGCAGCTGGTCGTTGACCGTTCCGGCCGGTACGACGGGTGCGTGGTCGCCGCCGGGCAGCACCACCTCGGTCGGCACGAACCTGATCCGCTGACTGGGCGCCGGCGTACCGACTCGACCCGGTGAGACCTTGGCCGAGGGGGTGATCACCGAATCGAAGGGGGTGGACGACGGCGTCGCGTCGTCCACCCCGGTGCTCGGCACGGCTCCGTCCAGCTGCGCGGTGCACCCCTCCAGGCCCACGCAGCAACACAGCAGCAGTCCGAACAGCAGCCTCCTCAGCGGCGTGTCACCTTTCGGACGGTGATCGCTGAAGCCAGGAGAAGCAGCAGCGCGATACCGGCCAGCCCCGCGGTCTGGTCGGGACCGGCTCCCGTGTCGACAACCTTCGGCTTGGGCGACCCGGCCGGCCGGAGCTTGATCGTGCCGACCGCCACCGTCATCGTCTTCTGGCTCGGAGCGCCGACGGCGAAAACCCGGGTCAGATATCCGGCCTTCACCGGCAAAGCCAACGGACCGAGAACAACCGGCGACTTCGCGCCGGCCGGAACGATCTCGACGCTGTATGTCGCCGCCGGGACGACTACGTCGAGTGATTCTCCGTTCGCCACATTCGCGAACAGGACCTGACCGTTCACCCGAATATCGGCCGGCCCGACCGCGGCCGTGTGCGCGACCCGGACGGCTGCCTTGTCAGCCGGCACGGCGGTCAGTTTGTTGTTGTACGACGTGATCACCGGCGCGCCACCCGGTGAAGCCGGCTGGTGGATCACCACGTCCAGGCTGCCACCGGAACCGACCGTGACCTGGCGCTCGATGACCACTTTCCCGCCTTGTTTCGCGGTGATCGTGCGCTGGCCGGCGGAGACAGCGATCGGGCCGAGCAGCTTCGCGGCAGGCACCTTGGTCGCCACTTCGCGACCGTCGATGCTGATGTCGAGGCTCTGCCCGGGCAGGCCCTGGACGATGTAGACGTTCCCTCCGGCGGCCCCCTCGGCGGGCACCGCGAGCACCGCGGGAGCGGTCGCCACGGCCAGCGCCAGCAGCACCGGAACGGCCCTGCGATTTACCGGACCTCGAATTCTCGAATATACCGATCGAAGATGTTCGAACACACTGCGTTTCTGCATTTTCGCCCCCTGGCTGCCGATCCGGAAAATGACCTCACATTCTCCGAATTCAGCGAATTGCGGCGTATCGTAAGCGCAAACCGATCCGGCCGCCAGAGGCAGCGTGCCCAACCGGATCCCTTCTTTGCGACGACTCGGCTTGGGGGCGATGAGTGATGCCGCATCGCAGGCAGGTGGTGCTCGCGGCTGTGCTGATCCTGGCGCTCGGTGGATGTTCCGGCGGACCCGATCCGGTTGGTCCGAGTCCGGGGGCCGACGACACCATCGCCATTCCACCGCCCGGCCAGTCCAGCTCCGAGACGCCGGGGCCGGGCGTGACCACACCGGGGATCCGACTGGTCGCCGTACCGCGGGCGGATGGGTCGTTCGACGTGGTCGAGGATGTGGTGCTGCCGGAGCCGGCCGACACGCTGCAGATGCAGGTCCCGACCTCCGGGGAGTTGCTGCCGGGCTTGATGACGAAGACGGCACCGCGAGCGTCCGATCTGCAGTTGCTGGCGGACGATACTGTCGTGGCGCTGGATGCGAGCACGGTCGAGACCACGCGGGACATGCCGCTGACGACACCGGCCACGAAGCTTCGGTTGACCTATCGGCTGACGGGGACGACAGTTCGCCGTACGCCGCAAAGGCCGCAGCGGGCGGCGGCTGCGTTGCGACCGCTCATCGCGCCGGCTGAGGACACGTTGCCGACCACCGTTTCCGTCGCGTCCGGGCTGCTGAACGCGGTCTGTCCGCTGCTCACCGAGACCCGTTGCGCGGTGGGCGATCCGCCCAATCTGACGATCCGGCCGGACATCCCGGTCTCGCAGGCGCTGGTGGTGATCCAGTTCGACCTGCCCTGACGACGTTCTGTCCGTGGGGACGCTTACCGTTGGTCCATGGCGGAGGAACGGATCGCGTTGGGGACCGCGCGTGGGCGCTGGGTGCTGGCAGCCACGGCGCTCGGATCAGGGATGGCGTTCCTCGACGGCACGGTGGTGAATGTCGCACTGCCGAGGATGGGCGAGGATCTCGGCGCCGACATGGCCGGGCTGCAGTGGATCATCAACGGCTACATGCTGATGCTGGCGTCGCTGATTCTGCTCAGCGGTTCGCTCGGCGACCGGCTCGGCCGACGGCGGATGTATGTGATCGGCGTGAGCTGGTTCGCGGTCGCATCGATGATCTGCACGTTCGCACCGTCGCTTGAGGTGATGGTCGCGGGCCGCGTGCTGCAGGGCATCGGCGGCGCATTGCTCACGCCGGGCAGTCTGGCGATTTTGCAGACCACCTTCGCGCCGGGCGACCGGGGCAAGGCGGTCGGCACCTGGTCCGGGCTCACCTCGGTCGCGGCCGCGGTCGGGCCGTTCGTCGGTGGCACCTTGGTGGACAGTGGATCGTGGCGGTTGATCTTCCTGATCAACGCGCCGATCGCGCTTGTCACCGTCCTGGTGACACTGCGGCATGTGCCGGAGACCCGGGACGAGACCATGGCCGGCAAGCTCGACCTCAGCGGCGCGGCCCTGGCCACGATCGGCCTGGCCGGGTTCACGTTCGGGTTGATCCAGGCCGGCTCCGGCGGGTTCGGAAGTGCGTCAGTGCTGGCTAGCCTGGTGATCGGGCTGCTGGCGTTCGTGGCCTTCGTCTTTGTCGAACGACGCAGCTCGCATCCGATGCTGCCACCTGGCATCTTCGCGAACCGCCGCTTCACGGGTGCGAATCTGGTCACCGTGGTCGTCTACGGCGCCCTCGGGACGGCGACCTTCCTGGTCGTCGTCTACTTCCAAACAGCCCTTGGGTACGCCGCGGTGTGGGCCGGGGCGTCGTTGCTACCAATGACCGCGCTGATGTTCACCCTCTCCGGATATGCGGGTGGGCTGGCGGAGAAGATCGGGGCGCGAATACCGATGACGGTCGGGCCGTTGCTGATGGCGGGCGGGTTCCTGCTGATGCTGCGGATCTCGCCTGGCGCTCACTACGTCACCGCGGTGCTGCCGGCGGTCGTCGTACTGGGATTGGGTTTGGTGTCGACAGTGGCACCGCTGACGGCGACTGTGCTGTCGTCGGTTGAGGATCACCATGCTGGAATAGCGTCTGGGGTCAACAACACGGTGGCGCGATCGGCCCAGCTGATGGCGGTCGCCGCGATTCCGATGGCGGCGGGGATCACCGGGGAGTCGTACCGGAATCCCGTTGCCTTCAGCAATGGGTTTCACCGGGCGCTGCTCATCTCCGCGGTGCTTGCCGCGATGGGTGCGGTTGTTGCGTGGACCACGCTCGGAGATGGGACTCGTCGCCTGGTGCACCTTCCGCATCATCGGCATTGCGCGTTGGAGGCGCCGCCGTACACGCACGCACCGCGCTAGCACTCGCGCTGTCGCAGCGACATGTCGACAAAACTGTGTTTGTTTTGACACGGTCGTGCGATATAGTCGAGGCGAATCGACCTGGGGAGGTTCAAGGTGTTGGTGTGGTGGCGCGCGGCGTTCGGAGCCGTGGCGATGGGGTTCGCGCTGGGGTGCTCGATCACGGTGTCGGAGGCGGTGCACAACCGGTTCCTGCCGGCGATGGTGTGTTTTGTGGTCGCCGTCCTGCTCATCCGGCCGTTCCGGCGGAGCCAGGAGCTAGGCCTACGGAATGCGGCACGCGGCCTGCTCAGCGGGTTCGTCGTGACTGGCGGCAGCGCGGTTCTGGTGCTGGGCGCGGGCACGCTCGCCGGGTGGATCAGCTGGGGGAAGTTCGAGCCGCATCGCGTGCTGCTCTTCCTGCTGACGAATACGATCATCGCGCTGCTGCTTGAGGCATTGCCCGAGGAGCTGAGTCTGCGCGGTCATACCTGGACTGCGCTGCGATCGCGGTACCGCGGATTTCTCGCCGCTCTTGGGACCACGGTGCTGTTTCTGCTCGTGCCGGGGATCGCTTCCGCGGTGCAGTTGGTGCTCGGCACCATCTTCGAGCTGGACACCCAGGAGCTGAGTCTCGTGCCGCCTGGGCAGGATCCGGTGTCGTACGTGTTCCTGCTGACGATCTTCGGGTTCACGCTCGTCGCCGCCCGCGCGGCCACCGGTTCACTGTGGGCCAGTGTCGCGACGCACCTGACCTTCCTCACCGTGAACCGGTTGACCGTCGACGGAGCCGAACGGGACGCCGGCTGGTCAGCGAACCTGGTCAGCCAGGACGTGCTGCTGCTCGTCCCGGCGTACCTGGTGCTCGCTGCGGTCGGCTACTACGTGCAGTCCTTGATATCGCGGCCCGCGTTGTCCTTGGCCTCGTCGTTGCCCCAGCGCGACAGGTAGTAGGCCGAGACCCACTGGTTCTTCGGGCCGGAGTCGAGGTCGGTCTTCAGCCACCAATGGTTGAACGACGAGCCGACCCGGACCTCGGGACCCCACTGCCGGCAGAAGACGTAGCTCGTGCCCTTGTTCAAGGTGCCGGTGCTGGCGCCTTCGCCCGGGTTGGCGTACCCCGGAGCGTTGGCGAAGGTGTCGACCCAGAACTTGCCGTCGCCGGCGCCGCAGTTCGCGCTGGTCTCGAAGTGCTCGCCGTACGACCAGGTCAGCGGGACGGCGTGCCCGTTGAACGAGGCCTGCTGGACAACGTTGTTGAGCTTCTGCTCGAAGTGCAGGTGCGGTCCGCTGCTGTCGCCGGTGCTGCCGACGATGCCCAGCTGCGTGCCCTGGTCGACAGTGTTGCCGACGGCAACATCACGGCGATCCATGTGCAGGTAACGGGTCTGCCAGCCGTCGCCGTGGTCGATCACGACCATCTGACCGCCGGTCGACGAGTTCAGCGAGGCGCTGACCGTGCCGCCGGCGGACGCGAGGACCGGCGTACCGCGGGTGTTCCCACCGAGATCGACCATGTCGATCATCCACTGGCTCGCGTGGCCGCTGTGGCTGGCGGTGGTCCAGCGCAACCCGCAGGGGATCGGCATCTGGAAGGCAGGCGCGGCCATGGCCGTTGTCGGTACGGCGGCCAGTCCGGCGGCGACCAGAATCGCCAGCAAAGCAAGACGGATGAGCTTCATGGGCTCAGGGTAGGTTCGTCGTACCGGCGAAGCAGTCCTTTCGACCCTGGCTGAAGGTTAGCGCTGTGCGCGGTACTGCGCGCGGACGTCGGCCGGCAGCCGCTCGATCGCATAACGCAGCATCGTCCGCGGCATCGCCGGGGCATGCTCGTCGAGGAACTCCCGGAGCTCCTCCTCCGAGACCCGCTTGCCGGCCTCGCGCAGCATCCAGCCGGCCGCTTTGTGGATGAGGTCCTCGCGATCGTTGAAGACCTCGGGGGCGAGGTGGTAGATGTCCTCGGTCTGACCGCGCCTGATGAACCAGTGGGTCGCGACCAGGGCGATGCGGCGCTCCCACAGGGACTCCGAGCGGACCAGGGTCTCCAGGACGTCGCGCGGCTTGTCGAACAGGTAGCCGCCGACGATCTCCGGGGCGCTGCAGTCGACGAGGTCCCAGTTGTTGATGTACGCCGTACTGCGCAGATAGAGCTCGTAGATCTCGGCGCTCTCCTTCGCGGCCCGATCTGCAAGCAGGCAGAGGACTGCGAGGCGATGCTCGTGGATCGGGCTGGTCAGCGCTTGCTCGAGCTCTTCCAGGGGGACGGACGCTTTGCGGTACGGCTTGAGCAGGTCGCGGATGGTCGAGAGCTTGACGCCGACCATCTGATCGCCGTACCCGTAGCCGCCGGGTTGCAGCTGGAAGTAGCGCTCCAGGACCTCGGCGACCTGGGGATCGGCCACCGCGTCGATCTCGGCGAGCAGCGCGGCCGCGGTCAGGGTCGCGGCGGCCGGGGTTGCGGGGGTTGAGTTTGCGGGGGTTGAGTTTGCGGCGGTTGGGTTTGCGGCGGTCATACGATCAGGCCGCCGCCGACCCGCAGGTTCTGACCGGTGAGCCAGCGGCTGTCGGGGCCGGCCAGGAAGGCGACGACGTCCGCGATGTCCGCCGGTTGGCCCACCCGGGCCAGGGCCGTGAAGCTGATCAGCAGCTGCTGGATCTCGGGCGGGTTGTTGTCGTGGAACATCTCGGTCTCGGTCGCGCCCGGGGAGACCGAGTTGAAAGTGATCCCGCGGGCGCCGTACTCCCGGGCGGCGATCTTCATGAACTGCTCGAGCGCTGCCTTGCTCGCGGCGTACAGGGCGACGTTCGGCATCGGCATGGCGGTGTTGAGGGTCGAGAGCGCGATCACCCGGCCATGGTCCGGCAGGACCTCGGCGGCGCGCTGGATCGCGAAGAACGGACCACGCAGGTTGGTCGCGAACAACTCGTCGTACACACTCTCGGTGACATCGGCGATCGGCACGATCGTGGCCAGCGCCGCGTTGCAGACGAAGATGTCCAGCGTGCCGGTCGGCTCCGCGGCCCGCTCGAACAACTCGGGCACCGCCGACACATCGGCCTGGTCGGACTGCACGGCGATCGCCTGGCCGCCGGCCGCCTTCACCTCGGCAACCACGTCGGCCGCCTTCGATTCACTGTTCAAATAGGTGAACGTGACGACCGCGCCGTCCGCGGCCAGGCGCCGCACGATCGCCTTTCCGATGCCCCGCGACCCGCCGGTGACGAGAGCTGCCTTGCCGTCGAGTACGCCCATTGCCGTTCCTTCCGCCGGAGTCCTCTTTGTCTACCACCCGGCGCGGACAGTCCGCGTCGTCGCTGCAGAGCTTGACTTTCACCGGCAGCGCTGACATCGGGCAGGTCACGCTCCGAGGTCATCCCTTGAGCAAGCGTTGTGACGTTCAGGCGTCGGGGCATACGGTTGGGCCAGGGCAGTTCAACCCGTCAGGACGGACCGGCGGTGCGGGGCTACCCGGGGGAGAAATCGGCGTGACAAGCCAGCCTGAGCCGCGGGACGGCGACATGATCAGAACCACCTTCGACGCGGTGACCACAGAGCTGGAAGCAGGGGTCCTGCTCGTCCGGTTGTCCGGTGAGATCGACATCGCCACCACCGACTTCGCCTCCGAGTCGATCCGGGCCGCCGTCGCACCACCGGCCCGGCTGGTGCTGATCGACGTCTCCGCGGTCACCTTCCTCAGCTCCGCCGGCCTGGGCAACCTGGTCGAGGCCCGGACGCTGGCCGGACGGCACAACATCACCCTGGCACTGGTCGGCGTCGGCCGTCCGGTCGACCGGCCGCTGTCGGTCACCGGGCTGGGGGGACAGTTCCAGATCTTCGCCTCGACGACGGAGGCGCTCGCCGTACTGTGACTTCGCCCGCGTTCTTCTTCAGGTTGCCGTTGGGTTGCCGTTGGCAACTCGGCGTACCGGGTTCAGGGGGTCGCCCGTTGGATGCGGTAGCGTCCGGTATCCCCGAAGAAGGAATGTCATGGGTGACTTAGCCAAGATCGTGATCGTCGTACCGACCTACAACGAGCGGGAGAACCTGCCCGTCCTGGCCGGGCTGCTGTCCGACCTGAACCTGCCCGGACTGGAGCTTCTGGTCGTCGACGACAACTCCCCGGACGGTACGGGTGACGTCGCCGACGAGCTGGCGAAGGAGTCGCCGGAGAAGGTCGGCGTCCTGCACCGCACCACCAAGGACGGCCTCGGCCGCGCGTACATCGCCGGGATCACCCGCGCGCTGGACGAAGGCGCCGACATCGTCATCCAGATGGACGCGGACCTCTCGCACCCCGCCTCGGTCATCCCGCAGATGGTCGAGACCCTGCGCACCACCGACGCCGGCCTCGTGATCGGCTCCCGGTACGTCGAGGGCGGCTCCGCGGCCGCCGAGTGGGGCTGGCACCGCCGGGCACTCTCGGCCTGGGCCAACTTCTACGTGAACGCCCTGCTGCGGCTGCATGTGAAGGACGCCACCGCCGGCTTCAAGGCCTGGAAGGCCGACACCCTGCGCTGGATCGACGTCGCCTCGATCGAGAGCAACGGCTACTCGTTCCAGGTCGAGATGAACTACCGCACCGTGAAGCGCGGCCTGCGCATCGCCGAGGTCCCGATCCACTTCGAGGAGCGCACCGAGGGTGTCTCCAAGATGAGCTTCCGGGTCCAGCTCGAGTCCGCCCTGATGCCCTGGAAGCTGCTCTTCAGCCGCTCCTGATTGTCTTTCACCGCCGTACGGCCTGTTGCGCCGTACGGCGGTTCTGGCGTGCCCTCAGCCGTAGCCCAGCTCGTGCAACCGGGCGTCGTCGATCCCGAAGTGGTGCGCGATCTCGTGCACCACCGTGATGTTCACCTCATCCACCACGTCCTCCACCGTCTCGCACATCCGCAGCGTCGGATTCCGGTAGATCGTGATCCGGTCCGGCAGCACCCCGCCGTAGAAGTGCCCCCGCTCCGTCAACGGGATCCCCTCGTAGATCCCCAGCAGCTCCGGCTCCCCCGCGGGCGGCTCGTCCTCCACAAAAATCGCCACGTTGTCGATCAGTGCCGCCAACTCCCCCGGCACCTCGTCCAGCGCCTCGGCCACCAGCACCTCGAAGTCCGCGCGAGTCATCTCGATCACACCCCCAGCCTAGGCAGGTATCTCGTTTTGGCAGTCGGCGAACTGTCCTCTATGCTTACGGCTGTCCCTGGAGCTTCGGCTCCCGCGGGTCCCAGTCCCCATCGTCTAGTGGCCTAGGACGCTGCCCTTTCAAGGCGGTAACGCGGGTTCGAATCCCGTTGGGGATACGGTCGAAAGACCAGTGTCAGAACCACCTCGAGGATGCTGTAAGATCTTCGAGAAACCTGGCCCAGTAGCGCAGTTGGTTAGCGTGCCGCCCTGTCACGGCGGAGGTCGCGGGTTCGAGTCCCGTCTGGGTCGCCAGGAGAAGGCGGCGGTGAGAAATCACCGCCGCCAAATTTTCTCCCCGGTCAGGTAGCTCAGCTGGTAGAGCGTCCGCCTGAAAAGCGGAAGGTCGGCGGTTCGAGACCGCCCCTGACCACCTTCATTGAGCGTGAATCGGGCCTATCTGGCTCGACTGTGAGTCCCCGTGAAACCCCTTGAAAGACCATTCGTAGTTGCACGGATGTTGCACGCGGATCGCATGACCTACAACGGCCCATCCTCTTCACGAGGACGGGCCGTTTTGTCGTTCAGCTCACATCGCTGTCTTGCCGCAGGGCCCGCGCCTCTATCGACAGCGCAACGACATACGGCGGCCAACTTCTTCGGGGCGGCCCCGGAGCACATGCACACCGGCTGCGAGATTTCGGCCGGCCGCCGAGTGACGAGTCGATGGAAGACACGGCTTCGCGAAAGCCCGGATCGACTCCCCCGCTGACGGCCCGTAGTAACCCTTGGAATAGGCCGCCCGCTGCGCCGCCGGGACGGGACGTGGTTCGGCCGGAGGGCGCGGGCGCGGCCCGGTCCGGCGGCGCGCCCAGCGGGCGCGCCCTTGATCCATAAGAGGTCAATCCGGCAGTAGACAACTCGTCGGCTGGTATCAGGGGCGGAATTTGGGCCTATCGTTTGCGCTGTGGCATGGACACCCGGACAACGTAAAGCTGCGCGTGCACTTGAAGATCCATTTGTTGACGTACCCGACCACCTAACGCAACCGCTCTGGAACTGGATTGCGGGCAGTCTGGCTCTCCGAGGTGGCCGCGGATTGGTCGATGCGGATCGCATGGAGAAGTTGGCGGTTGACCTCCGAACCCACTTCGCAGGCGACACCGGCCCGCAGAAGCTGAGGTCTCTGATGGCCTGGTGCAGCGATCAGCCGACCCGCATGCTCGATGTGGTTGAGCAACTGCTTGAGCGCCACGGCTGGGACAACGGCAGCGGAGAAGATCTCGCCGACCTGTTGACCAGGGCCAACTCGGCATACGTCGTCAACCCGGATTGGGATGGCTTGCAGGAACGGCTGGCCCCTGGGGTCAAGGAAGTGGTCCAAGAGGCGGTGAACGCAGCGAGTGGGTCAGCGGGCGAGCATCTCGCCACTGCGTGGAACGAGGCCTATGGCAGGAACCCGGATCCAACCAAGGCGTACAGCGAGGCGGTCAAGGCCGTTGAGTCAGCGATGGCGTCTAGGGTGGCACCGCAGAATTCCGTACAAACACTTGGCACGATGATTCGAGACATCGCAGCGAAGCCGTCTAAGTGGAAGTTCGCGATTGCCGGCAAGAACGCGGACGGCGTGGAGACAGTGCTCTCGATGATGCGGATGCTGTGGGATGGCCAGACTTCGCGTCACGGCGGCGCAAACCCTACGCGTGTGGAGACGGCGGATGAGGCCCGCGCCGCGGTTCACCTTGCGGCCTCCCTTGTGCAGTTCGGCGTCAGTGGCGCATTCGATCTGGTCTGACGAGATGCGGCAGGACGGCGCGAATACAGGGGCCGCGCACCGATCCGCCTGCTAGGTGTGCTCACCAGGCGGACGGCTCGGCGCTACTCATCAAGCCACTCCGCGCCGAGGCCGTCGCGGTGGTAGCCCTTGTGGCAACCGTTGATGCATGGTCTCCCGGTCATGGGATTCTCGCCGTCGCAGCGTTCGGTTGGTCGGAGCGTTGGCCAACCGAGTCCGCTGGGCTTCGGCGGAGTCGGCTCGCCGCTCCACTCGACACCGAAGGTTTCTGCGAGTCGTGCTGAGGTCATGGTTCAACGCTAGGAAGGTCGCCCGGGCTGGGGATAGACAGTTGCGCTCAGTTGCTCTCGTCGATCTCGGATTGCACGCGGATGATGATTGCGCGCGCTTCACGCCCGTAGACCGCTGCTCGGCTCATCTGTTCGAACATCCGGGCGTAGAGGCCAATCTCCTGAGGCTGGGTTACCTCGATGCTGGCGGTTGGCGTTTCGAGAGCAACGCTGGTTTCGTCGAAGATCCAGAAGCCTGCGGAGCCCACCGCCTGACGTTCGATCATGGCTGGCAGGATGCCGAGCGAAACGTTGGGCAACGTCATGACCGACAGCAGCCGGTCGAGCTGGGCGAGCATCGTGTGACCGTTGCCGGACCATGTCCTCAGGGAGGCTTCCTCCAAGAGGACAGCGAAGGTTTTGGTGCCGTCGTAGATGACCGACTGCCTTGCCATCTTCGCGGCGACTGCGGCGTCAAGGTCGTCGTGCGCCTCTAGGAACTCGATCCACACGGCGAGCATCGCGCGAGCGTAGTCGGCGGTCTGAAACAAGCCGGGGATGACGTTTAGCTCGTAGATCCGGAAGCGCTTGGTGCGCTCGTACAGAGGTACGCCCGAGAGCATCAGCTGCTTCATGCCAGCACGCGTTCTGCGACGCCACTCCATGTACATCGAGGTGACGGCCCGGGACTGCACGATCAAGTCCGCGGTTTGATCCTCGGCACGGCAGGCAGCACACCACGTGCGTATGTCCTGATCGGTGGGCGTCTGCACACCGTGCTCAAGTTTGCTGATCCGGGTGAAATGCCAACCGGTCGCGGCTGCTAGCTCGCGACCGGTCAGCCCTGCATCCATGCGCAGGTCTCGCAGGCGTATCCCTAACGCCTCCTGCGCTTTCCTGGCTGAACTACTCGGGTTTGTAGTCACTGTGCGGAATTGCCAGAGCCCAGACACGCGCAAAGGCGTCTCGGCACATCGCCACTACGGCGGCATCGGTTGTGGTTGTGAAGGCAGTGTTCATGCCTGATCCTGCGTAGTGCAGAAACACCGCTCGCTCATCGTCAAAAAGGTAGAAGTCGTTGCCAGGGATGCAGACCTCCGAGACACGCCGCCTCGGAACCCAGCGAAGATCCTCGCCCGCATCAACCAGCGGCTGCGTAGTGCTGTATGCCCAGCGCTGATAGTCGCTGAGCGGTTCGGACACGATCATCGCCCGATGCACGATGCGACCGGCGGCCCTGTGGGCTCGGAGCCTCTCGCAGTAGCTCTTGAGCCATTCGAAGTCATCCGTCTCACCGGCCGCCCACCTAGCCATGTGCGGCAGCTCAATCTCTGTGCCGTAGGCGTCACGGGTCTCAAGATGCAGCGACGACCGGTTGAACGACCTCAACAGCTGTCCGAAGTCGTCTTCGCTGATCTCTTCCACTTGAGCCGCGCCTCTACTGGAAGAACTGGATCATGCGGTCCGGGATCTCCACGACGGTCTCTCCGGCCGGCACATTCAGCGCCGCGAGTGCTTCGGGGTCATCGACGACCCAACCCTGCACGACCCAGCTCCCCCGGTCGGTCTTGTACAGGGTCGGGCTGTTGTCCGGACGGGACTGCGGGTCTCCTGCTACGAGTGTGAGCTTCATACTGATCCCCTGCTTTCCGTGGTTGCTTGAACTTGCTCTGTCGAGTCTGCAGTTACTCGTCGTTGCGTGTCAGCGGAGTTGCGGGAAGTTGCGCGACGACTTCGTCAGATGGGCGCTTCTTGAAGTACAGGCCACAAGGCGCGCTCGAAGGGCTCGAATAGGCTCCGCTTCGTCGGTAGCGTCTCGGGCTGCTCGGCGAGTACCCGAGGAGTTTCACTGCGCCACTCGGTCGCTGGCCGCTGGAACAAAGCACCTGAGGGGTAGTCCGCGAGATCAAGAGTCCGGACGTGCTTGAAACCGCGGTTCTCGTAGTAGCGATGGAGGCCGACATTGTCAGTCCAAACATCGATGCGCACCCACCGATTGCCGAGCTTGCCCGCGCGATCGCATGCCCAGTCGATGACGTCGTCTCCGAGACCGGAGTACTTCCGGCGAACGATTAGCCGGTGGAGGTACATCGCTGGTTCGGCCTGCTCGTCGGGTGTCCAGAGCTGCGGGTCAGAGAACGAGTCGAGCGCAACCGTGGCGGCAGTGTCACCTGCGTCGGTTCGGACCATCCACGTCTCTCCTGCGCGAATGCTGCGGAGGATGCGCTCCGACTGAGCTTCCGGGTTCGGCCAGGCGACGGCCCACTGACTGATGCCTCGCTTGGCGAGCCATTCGCTGGCCTCGGTACGCATCGCGAGGATGCTTGGTAGGTCCGCGATCGTGGCCTGTTCGACGATCACGACTCAGCTCCGTTCTCGCGAGGTAGCGCCTTCAGATCACCGATCTCGTAGACCACACGATTGCGGTCTCCGGCAAAGATTGTGAGCGTCAGTCGCAGCGGTCTCGTATCGCTGTACGTCGTGCGGATGTAGACGAGAACCGGCGTACCCGTGTTCAGTCCGAGCTTGCGGGCTTCGTCCGGGCGGGGCATGCGGGTGGTCAGCTCGTCCACATACCCGATCTCGGTGTGCCCCTTCGCTGCCATCGCGCGGATGACACCGCCGGGCACGTCGTGCGGAGTGAGCAGACCGCACTCCTGAGCGATGTCCATCGGGTAGTAGCTGTCCTGGAGGCTGAACGGCTGCCCGTCGACGTAACGCGTGATCGCGCGCGAGACCAGCGCGTCACCCTCTTCGACCTGGAGGCGGGCGGCCAACTCGGGGCTAGCGGACTTCATGCGCATCTCGAAGTCGCGGTACTCGCCCTTGCGGCCTTGGTCCCGCATCTCGGCGTTGAAGGCGTCGGTCTGGTCACTGGCTAGCCGGTCGCGGCTCTCCGCCCAGGCTGCGTGATAGGTGAGCATCATCTGCTCACGGACGACAGTGCCTCTGCCCTGCGTGCTGCTGATCATGCCTTCGTTCTGGAGGACACCCAGGGCGAGCCGAACGGTGTTCCGCGATACGTCGTACTGGTCGCGGAGCTCCGCCTCAGTCGGGAGGCGTTCGCCGGCCTTTAACGCGCCGGTCCGGATCTGATCGCGGAGGTCGCTCGCGATGCGCTGGTAGAGGGGATCCGACTGGGCCATGCGGCGTCCTTCCAAGGTTGTTCCAACAAATGGTGCCATTCCTCTTGACCTCCTCCTAATGCGTGCCTATGGTTGGTGATGTTCCAAAGGTTGGTACAACACACATCGTAGTGGAGGAAGAACCATGGGTATGCCCCGCAGAGTGATGGTGCAGTTCGGCCTGGCCTTCCCGTACGGCCTGTACGCCGTCAGCCCGGTTGAGCCGGAACTCGACTTCGAGCGGTCATCCAAGGACCGCCCCGTGCAGGCTCGGGACAAGGAGACCGAGCAGCTCGTTTGGAAGGTCGAGGTCATGGACCCCGACCCGGACGCCAAGAAGGCGGACCGGACGATCGTGATCCGGCTGCTGGCCGACGTTCAGCCGGTGCTCCCGGAGTCGCTGCCGGGTCTGCCGTTCACCCCGATCGAGCTGGAAGGCATGACGGCCGCACCGTGGGTCGACACCCGCTCGTGCACCGGCCCGGAGAACGGCAGAGGCCACCGGTGCCGCGCTCGTCAAGGCTGGTCGTTCCGGGCAACGGGTGTGAAGGCACCGAAGTCGATGCCGGGTCAGCGTGTGGCGTCGAACGACAAGGCGGCCTGATCGTGGCGCGCAACTCGGCTGCGGCGGCGGTCACCATCCATGTCCACATGGATGAGCACACCGCCTTGAGGAAGAAGTTGTTCACCTCTCCCGGCGGGAGCCCGTGGATGACGCTCGACATCGGCGACGGCTTGGAGACCATCAGCCTCTTCGTCCGGGATCTCACGGTCCTGGATGGTCTGGGAGACATGGTCGAACAGGCTCGCAAGGAGCTCGCGGGTGAGCTGGGGCTCCTTCCCAACGGGGAGCCCTGCCGGTTCGTCGATGTGCTCGGATCCCTGGAGTGGAACGAGCACGATCACGACCAGTGCCTAGAGCAACTGATCGACGAGCCGGTTCCCTTCGTCCCCGTGGTCGTCTCCAGCCCGGGTACGGCCTGGGAGCGTCACGACGACCCCACCGTTGAAGACAACCCGCTGGATGACGACGACTACGGCGACGACCAGGAGGAAGACAACGTGCCGGCCGATTGCCGTCCGGGTAGTCGGGTTCTGTACGCCGAGGGCTGGTTGTAATGGCTCGGCGCGATCTGGATGCGTGGGCGGTCGCGCTGGGTGTCAGTGATGACGACGCGGCAATCCATCGGCTCGCTCAGCTGGAGCGGCTGACCAAGGAACTGCAAGACCAGTACGCCCAGATCTGCGACCGGCTGCGCGGCCTGGACGAGCGGGGATTGGCGGCTCGGGCTGCCGACCGGTTCGACGCCGCGAACGAGCGGTTGTTCTGGGTCAAGCGGGACTTCCTGCTACACGAGCGGGGGCTCTGAGATGTCGGGCCGCAAGGAGCTGGACCGGTGGGCGAAGGTCCTCGGCGCGACCAATGACCTCGCGGCTCTGTCCGAGCTGGTCCGGCTGCGGCAGCGGCTGGTCAATCTGGCGCTCGCGTCGCTGGATGTCGAACGGTCGCTTGTGAATGCGCCGGACCCGGATCTGACGGCGGCTTTGTCCGTCGGTCATGACATCGGCCTGGAGCTGTGGAGCCGAGTAAAGGCGATCGAGATGCGGTTCGTCTCGCATGAGAGGGGTGATGACTGATGGCGGGATTGTTTGCGACGCGTCGGGATCTGGACGCGTGGGCGGTGGCGCTGGGGGTGTCGAACGACTCGGACGCCTCGGGGGAGCTGCACAAGCTGATGGGCCGGTTGCTCGATGGGCAGGACCGGATCAGGACGGCGGCACGGTCGTTGTCGAAGGCCCCTAACGAGGACGTGCGCCGGTCGCTGGCTACGGCTCTGGGCCGGTTGGACCTGGCGGTGTTCGCCGTGGGTGAGGCGCTGCGCGGATTCGCAGTACACGAGAGGGGCTGATGAGTCATGGCGATTGCAGGTAGACGCCGGTTCCTGGACCAGTGGGCGCGAGCCCTCGACGTGACGAACGACCTGGAGGCGATGCACAAAATCCGTCTCCTGATGAACGAGCTGGACGACGCACGATCCCAGCTCGCCAAGACGACAAAGGTCCTGGCCTCGGTCCCGGATCCCGACGCCGCCACGGGCGCTACCGGCGCGATGACGGCACTCGAAAACGCCTCGGCAAACCTGCTGCAGGTTCAGCGGCGGTTCGCCAAGCACGAGAGAGGACGCAACTGATGGGCAGCAAGATCAAGGAAGGACGCAAGGCCACCGGCGATTTCCCGCATGGCCGGATGGCGGCCTCACTGCTTCGGCATCCGGGCGTGATGGTGCCGCTGCTCCTGGTCCCCACCGTGATGGTCTACGGGTTCACACGGGGTTGGGCTGGTCCGATCGGAGTTGCCGGCCTTTTGGTCGCAGTGCTCGCGGGGTGGGCAATGTGGTGGCGGATCTCGTTCCGCAATCAGATCGTGTACCGGGGCAAGGCTTGGTATCGGCGGTGGTTCTTCTACGCGCCGCGGTGGTGGTTCTGGATGGGCCGCCTGGGCATGTCGGTCACCAACGAGATGACGGGCTGGATCCTGCGGCCGCGGATCCTCAAGGTCCGCTCCACCGGCTGTGTGGACTCGGTCCTCCTGGATCTACCGCTCGGTGTCCGCACGACTCAGGTAGCCGACGCGGTGCCGGATCTGCGCCACGCCGCGAATGCCCGCCGGGTCGCAGTCCGCGAGGTCGCCCCGGGCCGCGTATGGGTGGACTTCTACACCGCTGACCCGCTGCGCAAGACGATCTCCCCGTTCCCGCACCCGACCCAGCTGCGGGTCAAGGACCTGGACGGCCTGATCCTCGGCTACTGCGAGGACGGTACGCCGTGGCGGCTCAAGGTCGTTGATCGGCACATCTTCGTCTGCGGTGTGTCCGGTGCTGGTAAGTCCTCGGTTCTGTGGTCGCTGCTGTGGGCACTCGCGCCGTACATCCGCGCCGGTCTCGTCGTGGTCCACGGACTCGACCCCAAGGGCGGCATGGAACTGGAGTTCGGCCGCGAGCTGTTCGACCGGTACGAAGCCGACGACTACTCCGCGATGGCCGAACTGCTCGAAGAGGACGCCGACTACCTCGATGAGCGAACGAAGCTGCTGCGAGGCAAGGCACGCAAGTTCACCGCGAGCCGGGAAACCCCGTTCGTCCTGGTCATCATCGACGAGCTGATGCAGCTCACCGTCCTGCTGCCGGGCACGCAAGGCCGCCAGCTGTCCGCACGCATCGATGTCGCGCTCGGTCGGCTGCTCGGCAAGGGCCGCGCCCCGGGATTCGCCGTCTTCGCTACCTCGCTGCTGGTGACCAAGGACGTGGTGACGTGGCGCGAGCTGTTCTCGGTCAAGATCGCGATGCGCCTCGACAACGAAGCTCAGGTTGAGATGGCACTCGGTGAAGGCGCTCATGACCTGGGCGCGGAGTGCGAACGCATCCCCGAATCCATGCCGGGCGTCGCGTACGTCGTACAGGAAGGCAAACGCGAGCCCGTTCGGGTCCGGTCCGCCTACATGACCGATGACGCAATCCGAGAGATGGCGGTCTCTTACAGCCCGCACGGCGCGATCGAAGCTTCCTCGCTCGACGGCGTGACCCTGTTCAACCCGAACACCGTCGACGGCGAAGTGATCGAGAGCGGTGAAGCCGCATGACCACCTCACTGCGACTCGTCAGCAACCCCAAGCCCCAATCCGCCGGCCAACTCGAACTGCCGATCATTCCGCGGCTGTCCCTGGCGATGCGAGTCGTGGTCAACCGCTGGATCACCCGCGACTGGCACGACCGTGCGGCCTGCAAGACCACCGAGGACCCAGCGTTCTACAGCGACAAGCCCGCCGAACAGAAGAAGGCCACACAGCGCGTGTGCGGCTCGTGTCCGGTACGGCGGGCCTGCCTCGCATCGGCACTGCTCAACGACGAGCAAGGCGTCTGGGGCGGCACCACCGAGTCCGAGCGTGAAGCCATCACCACCCGCTTGGCCGACCTTTCGCCGTACTGGGTCGAACGAACCCGTACCGCCCGACCGGCTGCCTGCTGCACCGAGTGGACACCCGGTCCCAAGGAGCTCGACCCAGTCAAGCTCTTCCCTGCCCGCCGCGACCAGAGGACGGCAGCATGACCACCTTCGGCTTCCGGATCACCGACGGCGTCCAGGTCGACGCCCACCACGAGTTCGTCATCGGAGATCCGGATGCCTACATCTGCACCCGGATGGCCGCGAGCATCGACGCCGCCGACTGCGACGGCCTGATCATCCCGGGTGAGCCACACATCGTGGTCACCATCAACGATCGGCCGTTGCTGCGGTGGTGCCAAGCCTGCGCGCACGGGATCGTCGGCCGCGCCTTCGCCGACTGGGCGACCCGGTCATGAACGTTCAGCTTCGTCTGTCCGGCGACCCTGAACAGATCGAGGTCATGGTCAAGGTCCTTGCCGTGGTGTTCCAGCTCGACGGCTCGGGTCAGCTCTTCACGAACCGCGGATCTCCGGGCGTCCGCTGCTACCTCACCGCCCGCATTCCCCACAGATACGACCGATCCGAGCAGACCGAGCCGGATCCAGACCGGTAAGGAGGTGGTCCAGAATGACCGGCACCACGACCCGTCACAAGATCACGCTGGACCGCTTCCCGCTCGACGTAGTGCAAGACCTCGCCATCACCAACGGCGTCTGTGTACGCCCGATCCTGAACCGCGTCATCGACACCGAGACTGGCACTGAGCGAATCGTCGGCGTCTCCTGCGGCTCGACGCTCACCACCAAATGCCCTCCCTGCGCACAGGCGAACCGCCGACTGCGGATGCAGCAGTGCCGCGAAGGCTGGCACCGAGACACCGAACTCGAGCCCACCGACGATCCCGAACTCCCCGACGACGAAGACGAGCCGGAAGAGACTCCGGACGAGACCGGCGATGACGAGTCCTCGCGCCGCGTCCGATCGACCCGCCGCCGGCAAGACGCACCCGACCTCCCGCGGCTTCCGATGGACAAGCGCACCATCGGTACGACGTTCCGGACCCCGGACGGCAAGACCTACCGGCCGTCGATGTTCCTCACGCTCACCCTCGACTCCTACGGCGCGACCCACCGCATGCCCTACCGGGTAAAAGGCGAGCTCAAGCCCTGCTCGTGCGGAGTCCACCACAGCTCGGATTCGCCGATCCTGTCGACGCCGGTCAACCCGTCGACCTACGACTACCGACGCGCCGCACTCGACGCGCTCCACTTCTCCAAGGGCGTCGACCGCTTCGTGCAGAACCTGCGCCGCTGCGCCGGATACAAAGCCCAGTACTTCGCCGTGGTCGAGCCACAGAAGCGCCTGGCCCCGCACCTGCACATGGCTGTCCGGGGAACCGTGCCGCGTGACCTCGTCCGCAAGGTCGTCGCCGCCACCTACCACCAAGTGTGGTGGCCGCAGCATGACGAACTCCTCTACGGCGGCGATACCGGCAACGAGTTGCCCGTGTGGGACGAGGACGCCGAACGGTTCATCGACCCCACCACTGGCGTTCTGCTGCCCACCTGGGACGACGCCTTGGACGACCTCGCCGCTGATCCCGCAGCACAACCCGCGCACGTTGTCCGGTTCGGTGAACAGGTCGACTACCAAGGCATCGTCGCCGACTCCGAGAACAAGGTCAGCCGCGCGATCGGCTACCTCACCAAGTACCTCGGCAAGGCCATCGGGGAGACCTACGGCGAAGACCCCGCCGAGCTGCACCCGGCCCAGTACGAACACCTCAACCGGCTCCACGATCACGTCAAGCACCTGCCTTGCTCGCCGACCTGCGGGAACTGGCTCCTGTACGGCATCACGCCCAAAGATGCTGACGGCAACCTCATGCCCGGCGAGTGCGACAGCAAGGCACACGACCGAGCACACCTCGGCCTCGGCGGCCGCCGCGTCCTGGTCTCGCGTCAGTGGACCGGCAAAACCCTGACCGACCACCGAGCCGACCGCGCCGAAGTCATCCGCCAAACCCTCGCCGCTGCCGGTGTCGACATGGACGACCAAACCGCCATGTCGGTCACCCAGACCACCAGCGACGACGACCAACCGCGGTTCATCTGGACACCAGTCCGGCCCGGCGACGAGGACGCACCAACTCAGAAAGAAGTCCTCGCCTACAGCATCACCAAACGCATCCGCTGGCGCGAGCAATACGAGCACGCCAAACAACGCGCCCGCGACGGCACGCCACCACCCGACAACACCACTTCGGCAACTGACCAGCTGACCGCCAGCTCGGCGGCATAGACGGGGAGCAAGGCAGTGAGAAAGCTACTGACGGTCGCCCAGGCCGCTGACGTACTGGGCACCACTCAACGGTTCCCGCGGCGCCTCATCGAGGAGCGTCGAATCCACTTCGTCCGTGTGGGTCGTCATGTGCGAATCCCCGAGGACGTGCTGACGGCATATATCGCAGAGCAGACGGTCGACCCGATCGAGGTTCGCTGGAGTGCCGGCCGGGCGGTGGCGTGATGGCTGAGGCGAAGAAGGGCAAGAAGCCTCGTCGCGACTTCGGCTCCATTCGAGAGTTGCCATCCGGCAAGTTTCAGGCGTCGTACATCGGCCGCACTGGCATCCGGCAGACAGCTCCCGCACCGTTCAAGACAGATCGTGATGCTGACCGCTGGTTGAACAAGGTTGAGGCTGACCTGAGCAGCGGAGCTTGGCAGGATGAGGCGCTGGGCAAGGTTCCCTTTCGGCAATACGCAGAGGACTACCTCGATGAGAACGAAGAGGTCGGGGAGCGCTGGGCAGAGACCTGCCGCCGCAACATGCGACTGCACATGGTCGACCTCCTAGACATGCCGCTGAAGACCATCACGCCGCCCATCGTGCGCAAGTGGTACTCGAAGGCTCGCAAAGGCAAGGGCGGTAAGACTTCGATCGCACAGTCATATCGGTTCCTGCGGGCGGTGATGAACGCTGCGGTTCGAGATGAGGCGATCGTCAAGAATCCGTGCCAGATCCCGGGGGCAGGTGCGGACAAGGCATCCGAGCGACCCATTGCGACACCGGATCAGGTCGCGAAGCTCATTGAAGCGATCACCCCGAGGTACCGCGCCGTAGTGGCGGTGGCCGCCTGGTGCACGTTGCGACGTGGCGAGGTGTGCGCGCTCCGTACGGCGGATATCGACACCGAGCACAAAGAGGTCTGGGTACGGAAGAATTGGGTCGAGCTGCTCGAATCGCCGAAGAAGTTCGAGAAGGACCCGAAGACTCAGGCTGGCAAGCGTGAGGTCTCTGTCCCTCCGCACGTCTGGCCGCTACTCATCGCGCACGCCGACGAGTTCGCCGGGCCTGAGTTCTTCTTCATCGGGAAGGACGGAAACCGGATGCGGGGCAATGCCATCTATCAGGCATTCGTTCGCGCCCGCGAGAAGGTCGGACTGACCCTGACGTTCCATGACCTGCGTCATACCGGTCAGAGTCTGGCCGCCGCGTCGGGAGCGAGCACCGTGGACCTGATGAAGCGCGCCGGCCACTCCACGGCCGTAGCTGCTCAGCGGTACATCCACGCCGTTGAGGGCCGAGACAAGGAGGTTGCCAAGGCGCTGAGCGAGATCGCGGAGAACGGCTCGGCGGCCCGGCTCCCCAAGACGATCAAGATCGACTGATGTTGCACACGGAGTGCACGCCTAACTCGAAAGTGGCCTCTGACCTGCGGTTATGTGCGCGCCTGAAAAGCGGAAGGTCGGCGGTTCGAGACCGCCCCTGACCACCTTCACCCTCTCCCTAACCGGTGAGGGTTTTTCTTTTGCCCTAGCCCGCTCGCGCCCGCTACCGCTCGCCGGGCGGCTCAGCTAGAAGGCGGGCCTCGTTGTCGGTACAGACGTGCGGAGGGGCGAACCGCACCGCAAGCCCGTCCACCGAGTGGGTGACAAGAACCCACGGTTCGATAGCTCAGAGGGTGCGGAGGGTCTCTTCGAACTCGACTACCAGGGTCTCGCCGGGGAAGCGGTGGCGTAGCTCCTGGTCCAGTTCCGCGGCGATCATCTGCAGGGGTGGCTTGCTCTGACGGCCTTCCTTGAGCCCGGACGTACCCAGCGCTACAGCCTGCTCAAGGTCGCCTTCGCGGCCCGCGACGACGCCGAGGGTGAGGCGGCACTCGGCGATTCGCATTGGGCTGAGTTCGATGCCGTCCGGGGTGATGTTGTCGTTGATCACGCCATGCGCGTACCTCGTGGCCAGCTCGTCGTCTCCGGCGATTCGGTGAACATCCATCGCGTAGTAGTCCCACTTGGCGGGATCCACCTTGAAGTGATTGTCCGGCCGATCGGGGTACGGCAGGTGATCAAGAACCTCTTTGCCGCGGTCAAGCACTGTTTGTAGTCCCGAGTCACCAAGGCGCGCTTTGGCCTTGGCCTCCTGGGCTATGAGTTGGACGTGCACAGTGCCTCGCGGCGCCGCGGCCTGCCCTCGCACCGAAGCGTCGACGGCCTGGCGGTACCGACCTTGTGTCAGTGCAAACCACGCAGTCATCTCGTGTCCCCAGCCGATAATCTCAGGATGACCGGCCTCGAGACCGAGTTGCATGGCCGCCCTGCGCGTGGACTCCGCCGCGGTTCGCATCCCAAGGTCGTACTCGACACAACCAGCCAGCAGAGCAAGCCATCCGCCGGCCACGAGCAGGTCCGCATGTGCCTTCAGACCGACTGGCCGATCTAGGAGGCCCGCGACATGATGGAGCCAGCCATGGGCCTCCTGGCGCAGCTCAAGCGCGTCGCGGTGGTTGTACTGGCAGCACAACTCCTCAACCGTTGACTGCAGGCTCTCGAGAGTGCTTGCCGTTGTGTCGCTGGCTTGCATCCGCTGGATGAGTTCAGCCGTCTGCCATGGCGTCCGATCGAGCTTGGAGACCTTGTCTCCCCTGGCGGCCGAGATCAACTCGCCCTTTGCCCGCAGCGCCTCGTCACAGGCCTGCGCCACATCCTCGGTGGGGACCTTTCTGCCGTTCTCCAGATTCGACAGGTACGACCGGCTGTAGTGCGTCGCCTTGTTGAGGTCGGCCAAAGACCAACCCCTGTATTCGCGATACTCCCTCAGCCGATCTCCGAAGGTCACCCCTCCAGTGTCACTCATGCCTTTGTATCCCTGCATCCTGAACCTGAGGGATACGCGGGAACCAGTGATCCCACGCCCGGTTACCGACAAGCTGACCCCATGAACGGCACACGTACGGGGCACGGACGAGACGGGGTCGACCGGTCAGGCACCGGACTCTGCGACGGCCTCCACCCGAACACAGGCATGCCGTGCATCCTCGGAAACCACAAGGGCTACCACCGAACCGCCGACGGCGCGGAGTGGCTGGACGAGGAATAACCTACGAGACCGGCGAGGCGGGGCCTCACTTTGTGATGTAGCGCAGGGCGAGGGTTCCGGCGGCTATGGCTAGCAGGACCGTGGGGGGTGCGATGTGCCAGTCGCGGATCCGGAGGTGGGAGGCGATGGCACCGAGGAAGTACAGGATGATGCCGAGGCCGGCTAGGACGCCTAGCGGTGGCCAGATCAGACCGACTAGTAGGCCGAGCGCTCCTGCGACCTCGGTGGTCGCGAGCAGCCATGCCAGATTGGGCGGGAAGCCCACCCGGCGCAGGGTGGCCAGTTGGCTTTCCTGGCCAGCGAGCTTTCCACCGGCCGACAGCAGCAAGGTGAGGGCCAGGAGGACAGACACGATCGGGAGTACGGCGTACATCGTTGTGCTCTTTTCTGAACCGGGTGATGTCAGAGTTGGGTGATGCCGCCGTCGACGGGCAGGTCGATGCCGGTGATGTAGCTGCTGTCGTGGGATGCGAGGAACAGAGCGGCTCCGGCGACCTCGGCCGGGGAGGCGACGCGGCCGAGCGGGACTTCCGCGGCCAATGCGCTTCGGAACGCGTCGAGGTTGTCGCCGCCGGCGCGGACGAAGGCGGCGGTCTCGGTGTGACCAGGACTCAGCGAGTTGACCCGAATGTTGCGAGCGGCAAGCTCCGCCGCCAGGCTTCGCGCCAGTGACCGCACCGCTGCCTTGGTGGCGGCGTACACCGACAGGCCGGCCACGCCGCCTCGATGCGCCATGGAGGACAACAACACGATGGACGCACCGTCGTTGAGTAACGGCAGCGCTCGCTGCACGGTGAAATAGAGGCCCTTGAAGTTGGTGTCGGAGATGCGATCGAAGAAGTCCTCGCCCGCTTGGTCGAGGTTGGCCAAGCCTGCGATGCCCGCGTTGGCGACCAGCACATCGATGCGGTCCCCGCGTGCGCGGACGGTGTCGTAGATGTGCTCGTTCTCCTCGATCACGGAGACGTCCGCACGGATCGCGATGACCTTCAGGCGACGGCTGATCCGGTCGAGCTTGGATTGATCCCGGCCGGTCACGTAGACCGTGGCACCCTCGGCGGTGAACCGGTCGGCGATGGCCTCGCCGATTCCTTCACTGCCTCCGGTGATGACAGCCGTACGGCCACGAAGTACCGCCATCTCAACGGACCGCGGTGAGAACGCCGGAGACCAGCTCCAACAATTGATCGATCTCGTCGGCCTGGTACAGCAGATCGACCAGCACATGCCGTACGTCGGTGGTCTCAGCCACCCGCTTGATCGTGTCCGCCACGTCGGTCACGACGGTCACGCTGCGTACGACGGGGTAGATCCGCAGGATCATGTCCAGCTCGCCCGGATCGCGACCAGCCTCGGATGCGAGCTGTCTGATCGTGGCCATCGGTTTGTTCACCGCTGTATCCAGGTCGGTAAGGACCGGCGGGGCGATAGCCGGTAACCAGCCGTCCGCGCGGGTGGCCACTCGCCGCATCGCGGCAGGCGCGAACCCGGCGAGATAGATCGGGGGTTTGCGGACCGGCTTGAGCGCGGAATGCGTGGCGTCGATCTGCCAGTGCTTTCCATGGTGCTCAACCGGGTCGGCGGTCCAGAACCGTTCCAGTACGTCGAGGATCTCGTCGAGCCGCTCGCCGCGTTCGCGCATCGGCACACCCACCGCACGGAATTCGTCTGGCGACCAACCGACGCCGAGCCCCGGAATCAAACGCCCTCCGCTGAGTTGATCGAGCGTGGTCAGCATGCGGGCGAGCAACGCAGGTGAGTACCAGGGCGTATTCAGGATGTTGGTTCCGATGGTCGCCCGTTCAGTTGCGCTCGCGGCTACCGCCAGCAGAGCGAACGGGTCGAGTACCGACTGGAACTGCACGGGGAACGTGTCGCTGCCGTTGTAACCGACCTCTGGCTGGACCGGCGCGAGCAGGCGGTCGATGACCCACAGGCTGTCTGCTCCCAGCTGCTCGGCCGTACCGGCGTACCGCGCGATCTGCGGTGCCTGCCACGCGACCGCGCCGGCCTGCGGGAGTGTGAAGCCGACTTGCATCCGGGTTCCTTCGCGAAGTGACGTCATGTCACGAGACTCGCGGCCCCGGCGAAGGTTGCCAATCCATAGATTAGCTACTTACTATTTGTAAGTGCCTTCGTCATCGTCAGACCCCTCCGCTGTCATGGCCGCCCAGCTCGCCGATCACGACGCGAACGCGAGCGACTGCGAGGCCATGCAGAAGATCCTGAGCATCGTCGGCCGGCGCTGGACCGGCGCAGTTCTGCTGGCCTGTACACGCGGCGCCCGCCGGTTCAGCGAATACCGGCGGCTGGTCGTCGGCATCTCGGACCGGCTCCTCTCCCAACGGCTCAGAGAGCTGGAGTCGCTCGGCTTACTCGAGCGGGAGGTGATCCCCACGACTCCGGTCCAGATCCTCTACCGTCCCTCGGTCCGCGGCGAAGAGCTGATCACCGCGCTCCAACCTCTCCTCGGCTGGGGATCGCGGCACCTCTCCCGCAGCGCCTGACCGGGCGGCTTATGAGGCGCAGCTGCCCTAGGTCCACGGCTAGCTAGTCAGTGGGTGCGGATTGCTTCGGTCAGTTCGGAGATGTGGCGGATGATGAGGTCGGCTCCGGCGGCCCTTAGGGCGTTGGGCTTTCCGGGTTTGTTGGCGTAGCCGATGCTGGCGGCTCCGCTGGCTTGGGCGGCTTGGATGTCGGTGATCTGGTCGCCGATGAGTGTGCAGGCTTTCGGTGATACTCCGAGGGCTTGGGCAGCTCGGTTGATCAGGTGGGGGTTCGGCTTCATGAGTGCTGGGTCTGATGGGTCTCGGGCTTCGATGTTTGGGCGTAGTCGGCGAGGCCGGATCGGGCGAGGTAGGCCTGTATCGCGGCAGCTGTGTTGTTGCTGACGATTGCGAGTTGACGTCCGGCTGTGTGGCAGGCGGCTAGGAACTCGTCTGCTCCCGGGGTTGGAGTGGCGCTCTCGGCGGCCTTCACTTCGGCGAGCTGGAGGGCTTCCTCGATGTATGCGGCCAGGTCGCGTGAGATGCCGGCCGATTTGGACAGGAGGTGTGGGGGCTCGACACAGCGTCCAGTACGGCGGGGAGCGAGCCGAACTGGTCTACGACGAGCGCGCGTAGTTCGCCGGCGATCTGCGATGCGGCGTACCCGGCGAAAAGCGAACACACGGGCCCGTCGAAGTCGAGCAGGATGACGGGGCTGCGACGCAGGAGGGCGGCTAGCAAGTGGACGGTCACAGGTCGTAGAACCGGCGGTCGCGCTCATCCATACCGATGAGATCCATCCCCTCATCATCCCGCGCGGAGGCGCGCGCCCCGGCAACGGCGTACCGGACGCTGCGTTCGCGTCGGAGGGCTTGGTTGGCGGCGGTTTGCGGTGATCTACTGCCGCTATTTGGCAGTAGGACTCCGCAGATCTTGGTCTCGTGCGGCTACAGCGGGATGGGTCTGGCGAGAACGGGCTGTCGCATGGGAAGACGATCGCGTCTGGCGAGTGGCTGTGAATCCCAGCTGAGGCTGCGGTTGGCGCTCGTGCGGTCCTTCGGTGTCTGGTATCAGTCCGATCCTCATATCCGGATAACGTCGTTGTTGCCATGATCGTGTCCGGGTGCCAGCCTGTCGGACGGAGGAACCATGCTGAGGCGAGTCGCGAACGGCGTACTGGTCCATCAGAGCGAGCTGCTCCGGAACAACGCTGTCGTCGTACAAGGTCGGGCCGGTGTGTTGCTTGTCGACCCTGGCTTGACGGAGGGCGAGATGGTTTGTCTCGCGACCGACCTTCGCGCGTTGGGCCAGCCGGTGGTGGCTGGCTTCGCGACGCATCCTGATTGGGATCACGTGCTCTGGCACGCCGAACTCGGTGCAGCGCCCCGCTACGGCACAGCCGAATGCGCGGCCGCCATGCGAGAACTGCGGTCGAACCCGGACTGGAAGACCCACGTGGGCGAGGGGCTACCGCCGGAAATCGCTGACGAGACACCGCTGGAGCTGTTCGGCCTCATCACCGGTCTGTCGGCGGGCACCACGCAGATTCCTTGGGACGGTCCTGCGATCCGGATCATCGAGCATCCGGCGCATGCCAAGGGTCATGCGGCGCTGGTGATCGAGGAGAGCCGGGTCCTCGTTGCCGGGGACATGCTTTCGGACGTGTTCGTCCCGATGCTCGACTTCGACGCCGACCCGATCGAGGACTACCTCATTGGGCTGCAGTTGCTGGAGAACGTCGCGGACGAGGTCGATGCCGTCGTACCGGGTCATGGGTCAGTCGGCGGAGCTGATCAGGTACGCACGCGGATCGAACAGGACCGCGCGTACGTGGATACCCTGCGTGACGGTCGTTCTCCGGAGGACCCGCGCCTCACCCATCCCCCGCAGGACTGGGAATGGGTGCGCGACATCCACACCGGGCAAGTCCGGCAGCTCGCCGATCAGCGGGCCTTACGATTGCCGCGTGCTGACAGAACCGGTCAGGCTTGATTGGGGTCCCGAGAGTTGGGACGCATGGCACCCACAGACGATCGCCGGTCTCCTTGCGGGGACGCCGGCGCGATGGTGCGTGGTCGGCGGCTGGGCTTTGGATCTGTTCCACGGCCACCAGACCCGTGAACACGAGGATCTGGAGATCGCCACGCCGATGTGGGACTTCGACCTGATTCGGGAGCGACTGTCGGCGTACGAATTCTTCGTTGCGGGCCGGGAGGGCTTCTGGCCTGTCGACGGCGCGGGTGCCGCGTTCTTCGAGTACCAGCAGACGATGGCGCGCGACCCGTCGACCGGCAGGTGGCGCGTCGACGTCATGCGCATCCCCGATGACGGCACGAACTGGATCTGCTCACTCGATCGCAACATCCATCGCCCGTACGCCGACGCGGTCGCCCGCACGGCGGACGGGATCCCGTATCTGTGCCCGGAGCTGGTTCTGCTGTTCAAGGGTCTGCAGACTCGGCCGAAAGATCAGTCGGATTTCGAGGCCGCCGTACCTCTCCTGAGCGCTGCGGCACGGAACTGGCTGGCACATGCGCTTGCGCAGACCAGGGGCGACGGGCATCCGTGGATCAGCGTTCTCGTTGCTGACCACTGAAGGAATTCTGGCCGAGGGTGTCGAATCGGGCATGGCTTGTTCGATGCAGTAGTGAGTGGCTGCCTGTCCGGGTTGCCGAAGTTGCGAGGAGAGCATGATGAGCGCGACCTACACCTTCGATGTCTACTCCAGCCTCGACGGGTTCGCGTCGTACGACGATGCCGACTGGGGACCGTACTGGGGTAAGCACGGGCCGGAGTTCCTGGATCGGCGGTTCGCCTTGTACGGCGAGGCGCAGCGGATGGTGTTCGGGGCCAACACGTTCCGGCTGATGGCGGAGATGGTCGGCGTGAGCAAGGTGCCGGACGAGGCGCTCGATCGGGAGAACGTACGGATGCGGAGGCTGCCGACCACGGTGGTGTCGTCAACGCTGGAAGGACCGTTCGACTGGCCGGATGCGACGGTCGTGAGTGGCGATGCCGTCGAGCTGATCACCCGCCTGAAGGAGGAGTCCGACGTACCGCTGCGTTCGCACGGGAGCCTGTCGCTGAACCGTGCACTGATGGCCGCCGGCCTGGTCGACCAGGTCCAGGTGACGGTCTTCCCGGTGATCGCCGGACGGAGTGGCGTGGAACCGATCTTCGGCGGTGCGGCTGACTTCGACCTCGAGCTCATCGAGACCCGTACCTTCGACGGCCACACCCAGGAACTCATCTACCGACCGACGCTGCACGCCTGAGCCCAACTACTAAAGTCGAGTGCATGCATGGCGAAGCACTGGGATGGGCAGAGGACGTTCTAGGTGCTCGGATCACCGACGTCGGCGAGCTCTCAGGAGGTCTGACCTCGACCATGCTCGCGCTGACAGATGCGGCCGGACGGCAGTCGGTTCTTCGGCTGATGACCAACGAGCCCTGGCGAAAACACGGGTTGGACCTCACCCGTCGCGAAGCGACCGCCCTGGAAGTGCTGGAAGCCACGGCGGTACCGGCCCCCACGACTTTGGGGCTGGACGGGGAGGGACGGCGTACAGGAGTTGCCGCCCATCTGATGTCACGCCTGCCGGGCGGCCCTGCGGCTGAGATCGACCTGACCGCGATGGCGACGCTCTTGGCAGCCATCCACGAGGTCAAGCCTGCGGAGCCCTTTCGCACGTACCAATCGTGGGCGTGGGAAGAGAAGCGGATCACGCCCGACTGGACGAAGTATCCAGGTTCCTGGCGGCGCGGATTCGATCTGCTCGCGGCTGATCCACCGCCGTACGAGCCGATATTCCTGCACCGGGATTACAGCCACCGGAATCTGCTGTGGAGTGCGGGCGAGATCACCGGAGTGGTGGACTGGGTTGAGACCTCGACCGGTCCTGCCTGGCTCGACGCCGGGCATGCGGCGACGAATCTGGCGCTGGCCTTCGGACCTGAGCCCGCCCACGCATTCCTAGAACGGTACGCCGCGCTGACCGGTCGCACGGTTGAGAAGTACTGGTTGGTGATGGATGCGGTCGGATTCCTGCCGCCGCCAGGCAGGGCGGCCATGTTCGGATCGGCGATCGAGGTGGAACGCCTCGACAACTGGGTGCACGACCTGAGCTGACGTTTTCTGTCGGTGGGGGTTGTTAGCTTCGGTTCATGCGATTCTCTGTGACGTTCGGGGCGGTAGGGCCGGGGCGCGATCCGCGTGGGCTGGCTGAGCTTGCGCGGATGGCCGAGGACTGCGGGTGGGACGGGGTGTTCCTCGAGGACTACCTGGCTTATCAGGGCGATACCTCGGAGCCGACGTACGATCCGTGGATCTGTCTGGCCGCGATGGCTTCGGTGACGTCGAGAATCACACTCGGTACGACGGTGACACCCGTTCCCCGGCGTCGTCCGTGGAAGCTCGCGGCCGAAGCGGTCGCGCTGGACCACTTGTCGAACGGTCGCCTCATCCTCGGCGTCGGAATCGGCGATCCCGGCGACCCGTTCCTGGCCGGCGTCGGTGAGCCCAGCGACCCGCGGGTGCTCGCCGAGATGCTCGACGAGTCGCTGGAAGTCATCACGGCCCTGTGGACCGGCGAACCTGTCCATCACCACGGCAAGCACTACCAACTAGACGGCGCTCAACTCACCGCCCGCCCCGTCCAGCACCCGCGGATCCCGATCTGGGTCGGCGGCAACCTGCTGGTCCCGTCGGTCCGCCGCCGCATCCTCCGCTGGGACGGATCCACCGCCTACAAAGGCCCCACCACCGCACCCCAGAAGCTGGTCCCCGAAGACATCCGCTCCCTCCAAGCCGAACGCCAAACCCCACTGGACATCAAGGTCCGCCTAGGCGACGGAGACCCAGCCGCCTACGCCGAAGCCGGCGCCACCTGGTGCGGCCGCTGGATCGCCCCCGGCCCCCGCCCCGAAGCAGAAGCAATCCTCCGCCAAGGCCCACCACAACTGTCCTCGACCTGAGGGCTGGCATCATCGGCGGATGATCACGAAGGCTGAGTACCTTGCCCGTGCGGAGGCCGAAGACGACTGGGCACTGACCTCTCGCGCTCCCAGAGCTTTTTCTGACCAACCGCGCTTGGCATCATCAGTGGTGTGAGCCGCGACATCTTTGTTCAGGACATCCCGCCGGGGATTCGCAGCGTTGCGGAGATCCCTGACGCGTGGAGGCCGTCGCCGTTGCCGTTCGGCCGGGCTGAGGTTGTGGCGACCGTTCGCGCGCTTGTCCCCTCCGCGGACTTCACGGCACCGACGTGGGGACAGGTTGTCCTTCCGGGCGCGCAGATCGAGATCAACGTGCCCGACGAGCCGCAGCTCGGTGGCGTCGTCCTGCATATCCGTGGCGGTGATCAGACCGCGGCCGACGAGTTCGTCGCGCAGTTGCTCAGGCGGCTCAATGTCCGGGCCTTCGACTCCGACAGTGAGACCGGCCTGTTCAGCGCTCTCTGAGAGCGAGGTGCGCCTCCTCCGCGCGCGGCTAGGCGGGGAAGGATTTCCAGTGGCCTTCGGAGATTAGGGCGGGCTTGCCGTCGACTACTTTGATGGCGGTTTGGTCGTCTATGGCGTAGGCGGGGGTTTCCAGGTCGGCGGCCCAGGTGGTTGCGTTGGCGAGGGTGTTGTTGGGCATGTGTTCGTGGTCGAGGTGGGGGTAGATCGAGAAGTCGACGAGACCCAGGGTCCGGTCGTCGGGGGCGGATGGCCAGTTGACGAAGTCCTTGCCTATGCGCGGAGTCAGGACCATGCTGCCGGCGCTCACTCCTACCCAGACGGTGTCGGGCAGGGAGGGGATCAGGTCTGCCAGGCCCGACTCGCGCATCCAGTGGTACAGGTAGGTGGCGTCGCCGCCGTCGACCAGCAGTACGTCGGCCTCTCGGACCCACGGCTCCCAGCGGTCCTGGCCGATGCTGGGCAGGGCGGTGAGCTCCAGAACGCCGACGGATGCCCAGCCCTGGCTGGGCATGTTCCACGGGGGCTCACCGGTGACGGAGCCACGCACGAAGGTTGGCCCGCACTTCGGGTGCCCCCACATCGCCGTCGGGACGACCAGCGCATGGGACTCGGAGATCGGTTTGCCCAGCAGGTCGACGAGCGCATCGCGGATACTCCCGTTCGTGATGCCGCCGGAGGTAAGTAAGAGCTTCACAACACCTGGCCCTTCGTCTCGGTCATACCTGTTCCACGAACGCTACGGACCAGATCCGACAGTTTGGCTAGCAAATCTACGGACGTCGGTCAGGTCGGCTCTGCTCTTGTTCGGCCAAGAACTCGTCGAGCAGCTCGAAGAAGACCTCCATGACACGGCGATCTTGGTCCGGAGTGAGCTCCCAGACTTCCCACCCTTCGGGAAGTGCGATGTGGCGGACCACACCGTTCCACGCGTGATTGCATTCGCGTCCCCTGCGGGCCACGAGCCAGTCGTACCAGCCGTCGAGCTCCGAGCCGCCGTGCCTGTAGGCGTGAGCGTCATACCCATTCAGGTACGCCGTCAGGCTCGTGAACGACGGGCGCGAAACGAACAGTCCGGGACGCCGGGACACCTCGGCCCAGAACTCGCGTTCACTGCTCCCGTTGAGATCCACGCAGGCATCATCTCTCAGGAGTCGTGGGTGAGGGTGATCGTCACGGGGGCGTCGTTCACTCCGACCACGATATAGGGATCTTCTATAGGGGCTGCTGTTATTTCGTCTTTGCCTGCCTTCTTTTCGCGGCTTACCGTGAAATAGAAGGTCAACGGAGACGAAGGGCTGGAAATGCAGGAATTTGCGGGGAAGCGGGCTGTTGTCACGGGTGGCACCCGGGGAATTGGGGCTGCTGTCGCACGGCAGTTGGCCGCGGGCGGAGCGCAGGTGCTGGTGACTGCTCGGTCAGCGGAGACTGCGACACCTGAGGGTGTGACGGTTGTGGCAGCTGACGTACGGAGCCGAGCGGGGGCCGAGGTGGTTGCGGCGGCTGTGGCGGAGACGTTCGGTGGGGCGGACATTGTGGTTCACAATGCGGGCGGTGCGCGGCCGTTTGTGGATAGCGCGGCTATTCCTGATGAAGAGTGGCAGGACGCGTTGGATTTGAATTACCTGGCGTCCGTGCGACTGGATTCGTTGCTGGCGCCAGGGATGCGGGAACGGCGATCCGGTGCGATCGTGCATGTTTCGTCGGCGGCTGTGTTTACCCCGGTCGGGCCGTTTCTGCATTACGTCGCGGCGAAGGCGGCGTTGGAGAGTTACAGCCGCGGGCTGTCGCTGGAGTTGGCGCCGTACGGCGTGCGGGTCAACACCGTGACGCCGGGTCGGGTCGCGACACCGGGCGGCGAGGCAACCCGGGTGCTGTGGGCGCAGATCGCCGGCTCATCGGATGACGCCGGTGCGGTGCCGCCATTGGGGCGGGACGGCCGGCCTGACGACCTTGCGAATGCGGTGCTGTTCCTGGCGTCCGAGCGAGCGGGCTGGGTGACCGGCAGCAATCTTGTCGTCGACGGCGGCGAATACCCGAGGCGTTGAAGGAGATCACCGTGGAATTGCAGGGTAGAACCGCATTGGTCACCGGCGGGACTTCGGGGATCGGGCTAGCGACTGCTCGTTTGCTGGCCCGCAGTGGTGCCGAGGTTGTTATCAGTGGGCGGGATGTACGGCGTGGTGAGGATGCTGCACGCTCGGCGCAGGAGGATGGGGCGGTCCGATTCGTCGCCGGCGACCTGGCCGACTTGGAGTCGGTCGCTGAGCTGGCTCGGGAAACTGGGGCGGTCGACATCCTCGTCAACAACGCGGGCGCCTTCCCGACAGCACTCACTGTCGAGCAGAGCGTCGCGGACTATCAACGGATCTTCGACACCAACGTACGCGGTGCCTATTTCCTGGTCGCGGCTCTCGTGCCGAACATGCTCGCGAAGAAGGCCGGCAGCATCGTCAACGTCACCACATTGGCTGCACACAAGGCGTTTGCCAGCACATCGGCGTACAGCGCTTCCAAGGCCGCGCTTGATGCGCTGACCCGGACGTGGGCGGTGGAGTTCGCGGACGGCGGCGTACGGGTCAACAGTGTTGCGCCCGGTCCGACCCGGACCGAGGGCGTGCTGGCCGAGTTGGGCCCGGACGGCAACGAGGGCTTTGCCAAGCAACTGGGGCTGATCCGAACGGCACAGCCCTCGGAGATTGCCGAGGCGATCGTCTTCCTAGCTTCGCCGCGCGCCAGCTACATCAACGGGGCCACGCTGCATGTCGATGCTGGAGGCAACGTCTTTTAGCGGCCAGGTCTCCGCACGCAGGAGTTCGAGCAGGGCCGTCTCGGCGGGGCCGGCGTCCTGACGCAGTACGGCGATGACCGGCTGGGTCACGACCGGGGAGACCGGTCGCACGAGGTGCTCGTGACCGTCGGGTACCGCTGAGGCCGGAACGAGCGTCACGCCCAAACCGTGCGCGGCCCAGCGCACGGCGGTCGACGTCTGGGAGACGCGGGCGGCGGTGGTCGGCGACAGGTCCTGGGCGCGCAGGACACTCAGTAGTACGCCGTCCAGCGCGCTGTCGCGGTCGAATCGCAGCCAGGGTTCGGCCTTCAGGTCGCGGAGCTCGACTCGGTCCTCGGCGAGCAGCTCGTGCTCGGGGCCCAGGACCACGACGAACTCCTCCTCGCCGAGCTGGTGGGCGTCTGACGGACTCCGGTGGCACGCCGCCATCAGGGCCAGGTCGAGCACGCCCCGGCTGCACAGCCGCTCCAGCTCAGCCGAGCTCTGCTCCTCGAAGACGGTGACCTCCAGCCGCGGGAAGCGGCGGCGCAGCGCACTTAGTGCACCCGGCAGCTGCCTGGTCCCAAAGCCCAGCTGTACGGCGACCACCAGCTCACCCACGAGCTCGTCGGCACCGGCCCGGGCGGTCGCCTGCGCCCGCCGCGACGCGTTCACCGCGACCTGCGCCTCTCGCAGGAACGCGCGCCCGACGACGGTCGGTACCAGGCCGGACGGCGTACGGGCGAAGAGTTTGACGCCCAGCTCACGCTCGAGCCCACGGATCTGCTGCGACATCGACGGCTGCGCGACATGCAACCGCTCAGCCGCCGCCGTCACCGAACCCTCCTCAGCAACAGCCAAGGCGTACTCGTACTGGCGCAGACTCATCGGCATCCTTCCCGGCTAGGCGTAACGATGTAATCACCAGTGTTACATCACGAGCCAACGGCCTGGGCGCGGGCGGTCAGGCGTCGAAGGGTTCGTCGCTCCAGCGCCACCAGGCGGCTTGGCCGTCGATGTGGAGGAGGAACTCGGGACGCGGACGCCGTCTCCGCGCCGCAGGCGCCAGACCGGGCCACGATCATCCACGGCCCCGACCATACCGTCGCTTGCTCGTGCTCTAACGACAGGACATATAGGTCTGCGACGGGCTTCGGACGTAGGGGTTTACGCGGGCGGCGCGGTGTACGTAGACGACTACCTCCTGTCGTTAGGACGGCTTAGCGGATGCGGTGGCCGCGTAGGACTACGGCGGTGGGAGTTGCCAGTACGGCGGGGTGCTCGCGGGGGTCGGCGTCGTACGTGACCAGGTTGTCGGTGGTGGTGAGGCCCAGGAAGTCGGCGGCCGACGTGCTGGCTGCTTCGAGGGCCTGGGTGACGGTCAGGCCGTGCTTGACGAGCTGGTCGACCTCACCGGCGACCGTGCCGACCATGTCGGAGCCGGCCAGCACGTGAACGCCGTACTGGCGGGCCAGCGGCAGCATCTCGGCGATGTGTTCGGTCCGGGCGCGGCGGCGTTCGGCCTGCTGCGGGGTGGCGTTGGGGTCGGGCGGGCCGTAGGCGGACAGTGTTGGCGTCCAGCCGCCGCCGCGCGCGCCGAGTACTTCGAGGTCTTTGGCGGTGATGACTTCACCGTGTTCGACGGAGTCGACGCCGGCTTGGACGAGTTCGCTGACCAAAGCAGTCTGGAGGTGCGCTGCGACCCGAGCACCGCGAGCGTGAGCCGTTGCGATGAGTTGCGCGACGGCGTCAGGTTCGTAGTTCGGCGTCATCGCGCTGCCGGGGATCGGGCCGTCCGGACCGACCGGTGGGAAGTCGGCGACGAGCTTGATCCACGTCGCGCCAGCATCGAGCTCGGCCTCGACCGCGGCCACGAGCTGGTCGGCGGGTACGGGCTCGTAGATGCCGTTGAAGTACGACGCTTCCGGCGCGAAGAACCGGCCCGCCGCAAGAACAAGCGGCCGCCCGTCCTCCGGATGAGCCGCCAGCTTGAGCGTGATCGACCGATCCCCACCAACATCCCGTACGGCGCGAACCCCCGCCTGCCCGAGCTCGTCGAGCATCGCCCGGGCGGCCCCTTCGTCGAGCGCCACCGGCGTATGGTCCTGGAGCCCGACCGTCAAATGACAGTGCGAATCGACCAATCCCGGCAGCACGAACCGCCCCGGCAACGGCTCGGCCGCACCACTCCCCACCTCAACCCGCACCCGCTCACCACTCGGCAACCCAACCCCGTCGAATACCCAACGCGTCATACCGGCATCCTCCTCCGCGACAGGTTCACGCCCCGGTCGGATCACAGCCGCTCGATTCGGCTGCCAGTAGTTCGGGCCGCCCCGAAGCCGTTGGCCTCCCCCGATCCTCCGAGCCCCACTTTGAGAACCCACCAACCACTTTCCCGGACCCCCGATGGTCGGTGGCGACCCAAAGACGCCGTACCCGCCCAAAGACGCCGCGCGCGCCCAAAGGTGGGTCGGCGGGTCTTTGGGCATCTGGGGGGACTTTGGGAGGCCACCGACCGTTTTTCGGGGCGCGGGATGGTTGGTGGGTTCCCAAAGATGCAGTTCGCGGCCAAAGACGGCGTTCGCGCACAAGGGTGGGTTGGCCCACCTTTGGGTGGATGCGGCGTCTTTGGGTATCCACCGATCATCGCGGGGGTGGGGTGGGGTACGGCGAGCTGATCAGGAGGTGATCGCAGACTCGCCTACTGTCGTTGTTGTGCGGGAGTGCCTTACGGATAAGGGGTTGTGATGAGTGGACCGTTGATTGAGGTGCAGGCGATTGCGCGGGTTGTGGGTGGGCGGGTTGAGCCTACGGATGATTATTGGGGTGGGACGGCGGCGATCATTCGGATCGACGAGACGTTGTTCGGGGCGGATGCGACGTACGGGCTTGAGGAGTTTTCGCATCTTGAGGTGGTGTTTCACTTTCACCTGATGGACAAGACGGATCTGCCCTCGGGGGTACGGCGGCCGCGGAACGACGCGCGCTGGCCGGAGCTGGGTGTTTTTGCGCATCGGAACATGCGGCGGCTGAACTGGCTGGCCGTGTCGAGGTGCCGGCTCGTGCGGGTCGACGGGCTGGATCTGCATGTGGAGGATCTGGACGCGATCGACGGTACGCCGGTGGTCGACATCAAGCCGTGGTTCAACGAGTTCGCGCCTCGCGGGGCGGTGCGCCAACCCAGCTGGCCAACCGAGATGCTCACCAACTACTACGCCCCAGCCAGTCGCTGATGGTCTTGTAGTCGGACTCGGCGAGACCCTGTGCTGGGTCGACGCGGTGGAGTAGCGCGTGACCTGGGTGGTGGGAGTCGACCCAGATTCGATCGGCGTCGGTGAGTTCGTCGTCCAGCCAGAGGAAGGGGCGGGCGGCGGCGTGGGCTACGAGGGTCGGGGTCTTCCAGTGGATGCCGAGGGGCTCGTCTCCGGTGGGGTCGGGCCAGTCGACTACCGGGAGGGCGGGGAGGCCGAGCCGTGGGGCGATGCAGTCGTTGGCGTCGTTCATCCAGGTGGTTGCCCAGACCAGGTCGCAGCCGAGGCCCACGAGCCGCGGGCCGTGCGCTGGATCGACGCGGTCGAGCAGCGGGTTCGTGTCGTCGTACGGCGGATAGGCCGGGTACGGCCGTGAGGCACCGAAGGGGATGAGCGGTCCGTCGACATCGAGAAACAGCAGCGGGCGGGGCACGAGGGGCACGGTAGCGGACCGCTGGCACTGACCAACTTGGCGCGGCCTGGGGAGTTCAGGCTCAGCGTCAGCTGCGGGAGTGGTCGCGCGGGAGGTTGGACAGTGGCGCAGATCCACCCGGGGTAGGTTCCGGGGATGAGTTTTCGGTTGGCGGCTTATGGGGTTTGTGTTCGGGATGGGCGAGTGTTGCTGGCTCGGTATGTTTCGCCGGTGGGGGCTGGGAGTTGGTGGACTTTGCCGGGCGGGAAGGTGGAGCACGGGGAGGACCCGTTTGATGCGGTGTTGAGGGAGCTTGGCGAGGAGACCGGGTTGACGGGGGTGGTGGAGGAGTTGCTGGGGGTGGACTCGCGGGTGATTCCGGCGAGTGAGGCCAGGTTGGGCGTGGTGCATCAGAACGTGGGGGTGTTCTACGGGGTGCGGGTTACTGGTGGGGTGGTGCGGCCGGAGGCCAACGGGGAGACGGCTGAGGCTGTTTGGACGCCGATTGGGGAGATCGCCGGTCTGGATCGATCGGCGGTGGTTGATGTCGGGGTCGGGTTGGCGACGCAGCGGCCGGCTAGTGGGCATCTGCCGCCGGTGGTGGTTGGTGGGCTGATTCGGCATTGAGCCGATTCTTCAAGGCAGCAAGGGCATCTGGTGACAGACCGGCTGCCTGCAGGTAGTCGAGCGGACTGCCGTACTTCGCGTCCACATGCGCCAACAGCGAGCGCATGGTGGCGGCCGAGGCTGGGAACTGCGCTGTGGCGGTCGCGTAGTCCGTGACGATGTCCTCAGCCGGTACGCCGATGGCTGCGAGGGTGAGCGCGATGACCAGGCCGGTGCGGTCGCGGCCGGCGTGGCAGGCGACGACGACTGGGCCTGGTGGTGCTTCGGCGATGGCGGTCAGGGCCCTGACGAAGCGGTGCGGGTAGTTGTCGATCAGGGCGAGGTACTGCACGAGCAGATCGTCGTCATCGATCGCGGGGTCGGCAGGGTCGTTCAAAGGAACGTTGAACCAGCGCGGGTCGGCCCCGAAGGGCGATGGGAACGTCTCGCACTCCCAGACGTCCCGGAGGTCGACGATGCGGGCCACCCCGGCAGCCTCGAAGGCGGCGAGACCTTCAGGAACCAGTTGGTCCAGGTTGTCGCTCCGGATCAGACCGCCCAGGTCTCGGACGTTGCGGCAGTTCGGCCAGGTCAGAGGCGTCGGCATGGAGTCGATCATCAACGAAAACGCCCCGGTGCACGAGGCACCGGGGCGTTGACACTCCAGTCAGGCAGCCGCAGTCGCTTCCACGAGCTGTTCGGAGGTGGGTTGGAGTTGCGGGCTAGCCAAGGTCAGAACCACGTTGGCCACCGAGAAGAGCGCGGCCACGAGCAGACCGCGCTCGAAGCCCGCCTCAAGTGCGTGCTGCTGAGTAGCGCCATGCACTAGCTCAGATGTGGTGTGGCTGATCGACAGAGTGGTGACGATGGCCAGTCCCAGCGCCCCACCGACCTGATACATCGCGCTCACAACACCGGACGCGGCACCTGCCTCAGCAGGCCGAACCTCAGAGACAGCGCTGATCTGACCGGGTACTCCGACTCCCAGGATGCCGAAACCGAAGAGAATCAGGCCCGGGAGCAGCTGGGTCGTGTAGCTGCCAGTCGCGTCGGCCTGCGAGAGCCAGAGCAGCGCACCGACGCTCAGAACGGCTCCACCAAGCTGGACAGTCCGAGTACCGACTCGCTGCACGAGCTGGGACGCCAGTACGGCGGCGACGATCGCCGCACCGCCCATCGGCAGGAAGTGCAAGCCCGCCTCAAGCGCACTGTCCCCACGGACCTGCTGCAGGTAGATAGCAGTCAGGAAGAACATGGAGAGAAACGCAGCACCGTTCAGCGACAGCGCCGCACCGGACACGCTCAGCGCCCGGGACCGGAAGAGCCGCATCGGCACGAGCGGAGCTGCGGACCGCCGCTCCACCAGAACGAACGCGACCATCAGTACCACTCCGGCAGCCAGTACGCCGATGACCTCGCCAGAACCCCAGCCACGCGGTTCCGACCGCACCACGCCGTACACGATGGCCATGAGGCCCGCCGTACCGAGCACTGCGCCCAAAGTGTCGAAAGTACGTGCACCCACGTGGTGACGGACGTCAGGGACGAACACCGGGATCAGCGCGACCAGTGCGAGCACGATCGGCACGTTGACGAAGAAGACCCACTGCCAGCTGAGTGAATCGACCAGTACGCCGCCCGCGACCACACCGAGCGTGCCACCGAGACCCGCCAGACCGCCCCAGACGCCCATGGCGATGTTGCGCTCGCGACCGTGCGCGAAGGTCATCGTCAGAATCGCCAGCGCAGCAGGTGACAGCAACGCACCACCAAGACCCTGTACGGCGCGTGCTCCGATCAGGAACTCGGGTGAGTTGGAGAGGCCGGCCACCAGCGAGGTGACGCCGAAGAGGAGCAGGCCGCCGACGAACACCCGGCGCGGGCCGAGCAGGTCGGCCGTCCGGCCGCCGAGGAGCAGGAAGCCGCCGAAGAGCAGCGTGTAGGCGTTGATCACCCACTGCAGGGAGTCGGTGGAGAAGTTCAGGTCCGCCTGGATGTGGGGCAGTGCGACGTTCACGATCGTCACGTCGAGCACCACGATGAATTGGGCGAGGGCCAGCACCGCCAGGGTGGCCCAGGGACTGCGTCGCATTCCGACCTCACTAAGTCTACGCCGTATGTATACGCTGTATGCGTACTTAGTAGACGTTAGGTCTACGGTGTAAACTTGTCAACGTGATCACCAAGGAGACGCCCCGCCGCCTGGATCCGCAGAAGGTCATCGACAGTGCGCTGGCGATCGCCGACGAGGAAGGTCCCGCGGCCGTCACGCTGCGGCGGCTGGCGCAGCTGCACGGCGTGACGCCGATGGCGCTGTACCGGCACTTCAAGGACAAGGACGACCTGCTGGCCGCCCTGGGCGACCGCCTGCTCGCGAGCGTCGTGCTCCCCGAGCCGACCGACGAGCCCTGGGACCAGCAGCTGCAGGCGCTACTGACGGCGTTCGTCGCCGCGCTGCGCACGCACCCGCGCCTGGCTGACCTGACGCTCTTCCGGATGCTGATTTCCGAGGACGGCCTGCGGATCGCCGAGCGCACCATGGAGCTGCTCACCCAGGGCGGGTTCAAGGTCGACGATGCGGCGGAGATCGGCCGGCAGTCGATCTGCTCGCTGATCACTCTGGTGACCACGGACCCCCTGACTCGCGAGACCAGTGACCCGGTCCAGCGCGAGGATTCGTTGCGGATGAAGCGTGCCGCGCTGTCCGCGCTACCGCCTCGGAAGTACCCCCTGGTCACCGCCGCAGCCGACACACTGGTCTGCCACAACTCCAGCAAGCGGTACTACGACCTGGGGATCGAGCTGGTCGTTGCCGGCATCTGCGGCGTACAGAACAAGGAGTAGCGGGTTTGGCCCTCAGCGTTGTGACCTATCTGGAACAGCACAGCCCGGACGAGCTTCTACCGGCGAAAGAGCAGCCAGTAGAGATCAGAGCGGTCGAGGAGGTCGCGCCGGAGTTCGCCCGCTACTTCTACACCGCGATCGGCGGCCACTGGCACTGGTTCGGCAAGCTCGGCTGGAACTGGGACCAGTGGGTGGAGTGGCTGAGCAGACCTGGTTTCGAAACGTATGTGCCGTGGGTCGGCGGAGTCCCCGCCGGGTACGTCACTCTGCTCGGATCGGGCAGTGAGGTCGAGATCGAGAACTTCGGCCTGCTCCGCGGCTTCATCGGGCGCGGTATCGGCGGGCACCTGCTGACGACCGGACTGCGCCAGGCCTGGACGCTGAACGAGCGCCACGAAGGCATCGCCCCGATCACCCGCGTCTGGGTCCACACCAACACCCTGGACGGGCCTGCCGCGCTGGCGAACTACCGAGCGCGCGGACTCACGCCGTACAAGACTCTGGAAGAAGAACGGCCGGACGCCGACGGTACGGCGCCTGGTCCGTGGCCCGGCTGGGACGGACCGCCCGGCGTGGTGCGGGAGGTACCGGCGGGCTGACGGCGCTACGCTCGCCAACGGAGTGAGTGATACCAATCCAGGTGGAGGTATACCGATGGCGGGGAAGTTCGAGCTCTACAAGGACAAGTCCGGCGAGTTCCGTTTCCGGCTGAAGGCCGGCAACGGCGAGGTGATCGCGACCAGCAGCGAGAGCTACGGCACCAAGGCCGCCGCGCTGAACGGGATCGAGTCGATCAAGAAGAACGCGGCCGACGCGAACCTCGACGACCAGACCGACTGAGACGGCAACAGAACAAGGGGGTTTCTCCACAGGCTGTGGAGAAACCCCCTGACTCTTTTGAGAGCTCGACGCTCAGAGACCGACCTCGTGGATGATCGGCCGGACCTCGACCCCGAGCCCCTCGATCGCGGCGTCCGGGATCAGCGCGGCCAGCTCCTGCGCGCGCTCCAGCGAGGCGACGTCGATCAGGTAGTAGCCGGCCAGGAACTCCTTGGCCTCCAGGAACGGCCCGTCCGTCACCGCCGGTACGCCGTCGCGGACCTTCACGACCGAGGTCTTGGCCGGCTCGGCCAGCGCGGCCGTGCTGTGGAACTCGCCGGACTCCTGGATCGCGGCCATGAACTTCTCGTGCCCGGAGAAGATGGCCTGCTGCTCGGTCTCGGACAGCGCGGACAGCACGTCGGGGTTGATGTTCAGGACCAGTAGGTACTTCACGGGTGTCTCCTTCAGCTGCGGACCCCGGCCGGGCCCTCTCGATGATGAGTACGGAGCCGATCGCACCACATTGACATCGCGATAGCGTCACCCCATGGCTGATCTGAGTCTCACAGATGTCCAGGCCGCCGCCGACCGGATCGCAGGCGTCGCACACCGTACGCCGGTCCTCACCTCCCGGACCCTGGACGAGTTGGTCGGGGCGGAGGTCTTCCTGAAGGCAGAGAACTTCCAGCGGATCGGGGCGTTCAAGTTCCGCGGCGCGTACAACGCGATCAGCCGGCTCTCTCCGGACGAGCTCGAGCGCGGCGTGGTGGCGTACTCCTCGGGCAACCACGCCCAGGCGGTAGCTCTGGCCGCCCGGCTCGCGGGCACCAAGGCGACCAACCTGATGCCGGCCGACGCACCGCCGACGAAGGTCGCGGCGACCAAGGGGTACGGCGCCGAGATCATCAGCTACGACCGCTATACGCAGGACCGGGCCGCGCTGGCGATGGAGCTGGTCGCCGACCGCGGGATGACGCTGATCCCGCCGTACGACCACTACGACGTGATGGCCGGGCAGGGGACGGTCGCGCTGGAGCTGATCAAGGAGGTCGGCCACCTCGGCGCACTGCTGGTTCCGGTCGGCGGCGGCGGGCTGATGGCCGGCTGCGCGACCGCGGCCACCATGCTGTCGCCGGGGATCCGGATGATCGGCGTCGAGCCGGCCGCAGGCGACGACCACGCCCGGTCGCTGGTGGCCGGGGAGCGGGTGGAGATCGACGTACCGCGGACGATCGCGGACGGCCAGGCGATCTCGACGCCGGGCGAGCTGACCTTCGCGATCAACCAGCAGTTGGTCGAGTCCTTCCAGCTGGTCACCGACGAGGAGATCCTCGCGGCGATGACGTTTGCGTTCGAACGACTCAAGATCGTCCTCGAGCCGAGCGGCGCCAGCGCGCTGGCCGCATTGCTGGCCGGACGGATCCAGGGGCTGCCCGAGCGCGTCGGAGTGGTGCTGAGCGGCGGGAACATCGGTCTGGAGCGCTTCCTCGACTTGCTCAACAAAGCCTGAATCCGCAAGGAACTGAGGCGGACCTGAGTACGCACTGTGCCCGTTGTCACAGAGAGCCACCGTCGACTGTGACCCAGCTCACACAAAAGCCCTCATTTGGCGTCTCCGGCACGCTCAGACGCGCTCAGGACACCAGATGTTCACCCTGACTCCCTGACCCGTCAGAGAGGCTCTCAGGGCCTTTTGGGAGGGTCCCTGTCGATCTGAGGGTTTGCGCCGTGATCATTCTGTTATACAGTCGTCGGCGGTTCGGTAAATAACACGAACTGCACGGATGTCACGCCGAGCTCTGCCAGGCATCTGCGCTCCCCTCGAACAACCATGGCAGAGGTGGGGGACCCAGGAGATTGGGTTTCGACTGTGAGTGGTCGGAACCCTGGGGTGAAGTCCGCGGGAGCGGACCGGGCAAGTTTTCCAGCCCGAACCCGACAGCTAACTCCGTAGGCGTCGGGAGACAACCATGCCCGTCACTGCCCGACGGACGTCGCTTTCGCGCGCCGTCAGCCATACCGAGTCCGCCGCCATTCGGACTGCCAAGCACCGCAAGCCTTCCCGGTCCGCAGCTCCGCGGGCCGCGGCCGCCGTACTGTCCGTGGGGCTCGCCGTCAGCGGTGGCGCCCTGGTCAGCATCGCTGCCGCACCGACCACCGCGTCGGCCAAGATTGCTCACACCCCGGCGCAGAATGCCGCGCTGGCTCGTGGCAAGGCGACGATCAAGAGCCGCCCGCTGCTGCGTCTGGGTGACTCCGGTCCGACCGTGAAGTGGGCCCAGAAGACCCTCCGCGTGGCCCAGGACGGTTACTACGGCAAGACCACCGTCGCGCAACTGAAGAAGTTCCAGGCTTCCTGGGGCATCAAGGCCACCGGCACCACCGACCACGCGACCTGGGGTCGCCTCACCTGGGCCGCCAGCCACAAGGTGCTGTTCGGCAACAAGGGCGGCGTCAAGGCGCAGCTCTTCCGGGAGAAGGTCCTCAAGGAAGCCGCGAAGCTCAAGGGCACGCCGTACCGCTACGGCGGCACGACGACCCGTGGCTTCGACTGCTCCGGCTACACCGGCTACGTGTACAAGAAGGCCGGCAAGAAGATGCCGCGTACGTCGCGTCAGCAGTACGCCGCGACCACGCACATCAGCGCCAAGGCCGCCAAGCCGGGCGACCTGATCTTCTTCAAGAACGGCAGCAGCGTCTACCACGTCGGCATCTACGCCGGTAAGGGTCTGCTGTGGCACTCCTCGAAGCCGGGGACGCCGATCCAGAAGGGCAAGATCTGGACCAAGAGCGTGGCCTTCGGCCGCGTCTGACCTGATAGGTGTCTCGTCGAGGAGCGTTGGTGCCTTTAGCGGTGGTCCAGTCGTTCTCTGGCAAGGCGGAGGAGGAGCGCGATGCGGAGCATCTCGCGACGACGACAACGCCGCCAGGGGGCGTCTGGGGCGCCGCTAAAGGTGCCGAACGCTCCTTGACGAGGCACTTGAGGTCTTTCCCCGTCAGCCGTCCGTCCCCCCGGACGCGCTGACCGAGACCGGCCGCGGGATCGTCGCCCCCCCCACCCCTCCGACGATCCCGCCGGCCGGCTCTTTTGTTTCAGTCGTCGGTGAGCAGCCCGGCCTCGTAGGCGATGATCGCGGCCTGCACCCGGTTGGTGGCGTCCAGCTTCACCAGCGTCCGGGAGACGTGCGCCTTCACCGTGGCCTCGCTCATGAACAGCTTCTTGCCGATATCGGCGTTCGGCAGACCGCTGCCGACCTCGACGAGAACCTCGCGCTCCCGCTCGGTGAGCTTGCTGATCCGTTCCTGCCCGACCCGGCGCCGATCGGCGCGGGAGTCCTTGGCGTAGTGCCCGATCAGCCGTCGCGTCACTGCCGGCGACAGCATCGCGTCCCCGGCCGCGACCACCTTGATCGCCTGCACGAGCTCGCGCGGCGGCGTGTCCTTCAACAGGAACCCACTGGCCCCTGCCTGCAGCGCCCGGAACACATAGTCATCCAGATCGAACGTCGTCAGTACGACGACCTTCGGCGGATCCGGCAGCGCCTGGACGGCCCGGGTCGCGGCGAGCCCGTCGAGCCGCGGCATCCGGATGTCCATCAGTACGACGTCCGGCCGGTGCCGGGTGACCATCGCGGCCGCGTCCGCGCCGTCGTCGGCCTCAGCCACCACCTCGAGCTCTTCGTCGGACTCCAGGATCATCTTCAGTCCGGCCCGGACCAGCGCCTCGTCGTCCACGATCAGCAGCCGCGTCATCGTTCCCCTTCTTCAACTGGTACCGATGGCACAGTCTCGCTCTCCCGGCCGGCCGGCCACGGCAGCCAGGCCTCGACCCGCCAGCCACCGGCCGGCGTCGGGCCGGTCGTCAGCCGGCCACCGACCAGTACGACGCGTTCGCGCAGACCGACCAGTCCGGCACCGGCGCCTGGGAGCAGTGAATCAGCAGCGACCGGCCGGACGTTCGTCACCCTCACCGTCAGACCGTCACCACGCCCGCCGAACACCAGCACCTCGGTCGAGGAACCGCGCGCGTGCTTGTGCACATTGGTCAGCGACTCCTGGACGATCCGGTAGATCGTCCGCCCGATCGACAGCGGTACGTCGGTCGGCAGCGCGATCTCGCTGCTCACGGTGACTCCGGCCGCGCGTGAATCGGCGACCAGCCGCTCGAGGTCGGCGGCCTGCGGAACCGGCGCCAGGTCGGCCCCGGCCACGCTGGTGTCGGACCGCAGCACCCCGAGCACCTCGCGCAGATCCTCCATCGCTTGCCGCGCGGTCTCCCGGATCAGCCGCGCCGAGCCCTCGATCTTCTCCGGGCCGACCGCCGGGTTCACCTCCAGGCCACCGGCGTGCAGCGCGATCAGCGACACCTTGTGGGCGAGGACGTCGTGCATCTCCTGGGCGATCCGGGCCCGTTCACCGAGCCGGGCCTGCTCGGCGCGCAGCTCACGTTCGGCCTCGGCTCGCTCGGCCCGGTCCTGCCAGGACGCGACAAGATCCCGGCGGGCACCGACGAAGGCGCCGATCGCGACCCAGGTCCCGATCAGGAACGGGCCGGTGAACACCGACACCCAGAACGCTTCGTCGAACAGCCCGCTGTTGAGCACGAGCGCGACGTACCCGAGGATCGTCAGGATCACGAGGACCACGTCGCGGCGGCGGATCGCGAGTGTCAGCAGGGCAAGGCCGAGGGGGACGAAGATGCCGCCCACGAGCATCCCGACGATGCCGATCATCGTGACCGTGACCGGGAAGCGGCGGCGCCAGAGCAGCGCGACCGAGGAGATGACGCCGGCGGCCAGCACGACCCAGCCCCGGAGATCCCATCCGTTGCCCATGCTTGCCTGCGCGACGACAGTCAGCAGGCTGAACGCGACGTACAGGAAATCGCGGATGCGCGGGGCATGCGTGCGCCACCAGGCGTACCACCGGCGCAGACGTCGCATTCACCCAGCGTAGTGGGGCGGCCTCCACCAGGCCCTCCCCCATGAGGTTAGGTTCCGGGCCCCCGATCGCAGACTTTCGTAGGGGGTGCTCGCAGCCGGACGTCCGATGTGCGGAAGGGGGTCCGGACGGTTGACTCGTTGTCATGATCACCGTCGAGAACCTGACCAAGCGCTACGGCAGCACCACGGCTGTCCAGGATGTGTCCTTCACCGTCCAGCCCGGGAGCATCACCGGCTTCCTCGGCCCGAACGGCGCGGGCAAGTCCACCACGCTCCGGATGCTGACCGGGCTCACCCCGCCGTCGTCCGGTACCGCGACCATCACTGGCAAGCGGTACGTCGAGCTGCCGAACCCGGGTCGGGTCGTCGGAGTCATGCTGGATGCCGCCGCGCAGCACGCCGGCCGCACCGGCCGGGAGACGCTGGCGCTGAACGCGAGCCTGCTGGGTGTCCCGAAGAGCCGTGCGGACGAGATGCTCGAGGCAGTCGGCCTCTCGCACGCCGCGAAGCGCCGCGTCGGCCAGTACTCGCTCGGCATGCGGCAGCGCCTCGGCATCGCGAACGCGCTGCTCGGCGACCCCGCCGTACTGATCCTCGACGAGCCCGCGAACGGCATGGACCCCGAAGGCATCCGCTGGATGCGCGGGCTGCTCCAGGACTTCGCCTCGCGCGGCGGCACCGTGATCCTGTCCAGCCACCTGCTCGGTGAGGTCCAGGCGACCGTCGACCGGCTGGTCGTCATCGGCGGCGGCCGGATCGTCGCCAACGGTTCGCTCGACGAACTGCTCGCCGGGACCGGCACGCTGGTCCGCGGCGTCGACCCGATCGGCCTGAACCAGGCACTGACCGCGGCCGGCCTGAGCCTCGAGCCGGGCCTCGACGGATCGCTGCGGGTCGACGCCACCGCCGAGCAGGTCGGACGCGCCGCCGCAGCGGCCGGTCAGATCCTGCTCGAACTCCGCCAGAGCGACGGTGCCGGCCTGGAAGACCTGTTCTTCCAGCTGACCGCCACCCCCGCGGCCGCCTGATCACCTCGACCTTTTCCTGGAGACGAACACCATGACCACTCTTACTGAAGCAGCGCCGGCAGCCCCGGCCAAGCACAAGGCCGAAGCCGGTACGGCGCTGCCGCCCGCGCGCGGCCAGTCGTTCCTGAAGCTCGTCACCGTCGAGCTGCGCAAGTCCCTGGACACCCGCAGCGGCCGGGTCCTGGTCGCCGCGATCCTGCTGATCGCGCTGGCCGCGATGACCTGGCAGATCACCCACCTGGGCGAGGGCACCGTCGGTTTCGACGCGTTCCTCGGCGCCGGAACGGTCGGCACCATGCTGATCCTGCCGGTCATCGGCGTGATGGCGATGACGTCGGAGTGGACCCAGCGGACCGCGCTCACCACCTTCACGCTGTCGCCGCGCCGGGTCCGGGTCCAGCTGGCGAAGTTCGTCTCCGCCGTCGCCCTGAGCGCGGTAGTGATGAGCGTCGTCGTCGCCTTCGGCTTCGTCTTCACCGCGCTCACGTCAGCGCTCACCGACCACGCCACCACGTACGCCGGACTGGGCGGACAGCTCGCCGGGGCCTACCTGACGATGGCGCTGAACGTGGTCATGGGTGCCGCCTTCGGTGCGGTGATCGCCCAGACCGCGGTCGCGATCCTGGTCTTCTTCATCGCTCCCACCGCCTGGTCGCTGGCCGGTCCGGCGCTGTTCAAGGACAACGCGAACTACCTGGACGTCTTCTCCGCCTTCGGCCGGATCGCCGAGCGCGACCTGCACGGGATGCTGCCCGAGACGCTCACCGCGATCGGGGTCTGGGTAGTCCTCCCGACCATCGTCGGACTGTGGCTTAGCTCACGCCGCGAGGTCAAATAACACCGAAAGACGCGGCGGGGCGGACCGGTTTGAGGGGACCGGGCCGCCCCGCCGGCACGGTGATCGGACCTCTTCGGCGTCCGCCAGGGGGCCGGTGCGTGTGTCGATCCCCAGCTCCGGGTATCCTTGAACCACGATTACTGACGACTGATCCGTGGACGCCACGCAGCGTACCCGGTTGACTTGTGCGAGGGGGTCGACGCTATGGGGCGCGGCCGTGCAAAGGCCAAGCAGACGAAGGTCGCACGCGACCTGAAGTACCGCACCTGGGACACCGACCTGGACCAGCTCAAACGAGAGCTGGCCGGCGGAGAACAGGGCGGGACCGCTTCTGCGAACGGTGACAACGACGGCGACGACAGCGACGCCGACGACTACCATCCCCGTCGGTAAGCAACATCAGCCCGGCTGAGCTGCTCAGCACCCCCGGTGGGGACTGAGCAGTTCTCCGTGCGTCCGACGTAGTTCCACCACACCAGCACCACGCGGTGACGTTGTGCTGCCGAAGCCGGCGGGCTGAAGCAGACCAACACACCACCTGGGGCTACCGCTTGGTGGATGTGTGCGCGCAAGCTCCGCCGCGCCTGGCTCGTCCAGGCGCGGCTCTTGTCGCGTCCGGTCAGCGTGACCTACTCCGCTCAGGTCGAGCCCGAGCGGAGTTTTCGTCGTGTCCGACCTGACTACTTGGCGTAGTCGCCTTCGAGGGTGACCGCGCCGCCCGGGGCGCCGAGGACCTCGCCACAGACCCAGGCGGGGATGTCGCGCGCGGCCAGCTCGGCGATCGCGGCGTCGGCGGCCGACTGATCCAGTACGGCGACCATGCCGGCGCCCATGTTCAGCGTCTTCTCGAGCTCGAGCAGCTCGACGGCACCGAGCTGCCCGACCAGGCCGAAGATCGGGGCCGGCGACCAGGTCGACCGGTCGATCCGAACCGACAGCTCCGACGGGATGACCCGCGCCAGGTTGGCCGCGAATCCACCGCCGGTGATGTGCGACATCGCGTGCAGCGGGGTCGCGCCGTCCTTGTTGAGCGCCCGGATCAGCTCCAGGCAGTGCTTGGCGTAGACCCGGGTCGGCGTCAGCAGCGTCTCACCGAGCGTGGTCCCGAGCTCCGGAACCTCCCGGTCGAGCGCCCACTTGGCCCGGTCGAAGAACACGTGCCGGACCAGGGAGTAGCCGTTCGAGTGCAGACCCGACGAGGCCATCGCGACAACCACGTCCCCGGCGCGCACCCGCTCCGCCCCGAGCAGCTCGTCCGCCTCGACCACACCGGTCGAGGCACCGGCGACGTCGTACTCATCAGGCTCGAGCAGGCCCGGGTGCTCCGCGGTCTCGCCGCCGACGAGCGCCGTACCGGCCTCGACACACGCCTCCGCGATCCCCTTCACGATCTGCGCGATCGTCTCCGGGACCACCTTGCCGGTGCAGATGTAGTCGGTCATGAACAGCGGCTCGGCGCCGCAGACCACCAGGTCGTCGACGACCATCCCGACCAGGTCGAACCCGATCGTGTCGTGCTTGTCCATCCGCTGCGCGATCTGGACCTTCGTCCCGATCCCGTCGGTCGAGGTCGCCAGCAGCGGCCGCCGGTACGCCGTCAGGGCGCTCGCGTCGAACAGTCCGGCGAACCCGCCCAGACCGCCGACGACCTCCGGCCGGGTCGCCTTCGACACCCATTCCTTCATCAGCTCGACGGCCCGGTCACCGGCCTCGATGTCGACTCCGGCGGCGGCGTAGCTGGCGCCTTCGCTCACGTTCTTCTCCTCGGTACGACGTCGATGCTTTGCCGACGCTTTGTTACGGACGACTGAGGGCGTCGGCTGCGCCGCCACCACCGACGACCGCGGCCAGGCCGTCCGCGTCGGTGCTCACCGGGACCTCGAGCAGGTGCTTGCCCAGATACTCCGGGTCCGGCAGCGCGACCGGGTAGACACCGTCGAAGCAGGCCCGGCACAGCTGGTCCTTCGGCACGTTGGTCGCCTCGACCAGCGTGTCCAGGTCGATGTACCCGAGCGAGTCGGCGCCGAGCGACCGGCAGATCTCGTCGGTGTTCAGGCCGTTCGCGATGAGCTCGGCGCGGCTGGCGAAGTCGATCCCGTAGAAACACGGCCACTTCACCGGCGGGGCGGTGATCCGGACGTGGATCTCCTTCGCCCCGGACTCGCGCAGCATCCGGATCACGGCGCGCTGGGTGTTGCCGCGAACGATCGTGTCGTCCACGACCACCAGGCGCTTACCCTCGATCACCTCGCGCAGCGGGTTCAGCTTCAGACGGATCCCGAGCTGGCGGATCGTCTGGCTCGGCTGGATGAACGTCCGGCCGACATAGGCGTTCTTGACCAGGCCGGCGCCGTACGGAATCCCCGACTCCTCGGCATACCCGATGGCACCCGGTACGCCGGACTCCGGCGTCGCGATGACCAGGTCGGCCTCGGCAGGGTGCTGACGGGCCAGGCGGCGGCCGATCTCCACGCGGGTGGAATGGATCCGCTGGCCGGAAATCTGGGTGTCCGGGCGCGCCAGGTAGACGAACTCGAACAGACAACCCTTGGGATCAGCCTCGGCGAACCGCTGCGAGCGGAGCCCGTCGGCGTCGATGGCGACCATCTCACCCGGCTCGATCTCCCGGACGAAGCTCGCGCCGACGATGTCGAGCGCCGCGGTCTCGCTGGCGATCACCCACCCGCGCTCCATCCGGCCCAGCACGAGCGGACGGATGCCCTGCGGGTCGCGAGCGCCGTACAGGGTGTTCTCGTCCATGAAGACGAGGCTGAACGCACCCTTCACCTTCGGCAGGATCTTCGCTGCCGCCTGCTCGATGGTGAGATCCGGGTAGCCGGCCAGCATCGAGGTGAGGACGTCGGTGTCGGAGGACGCGGTGTGCTTCGCGTTCGCCTTCGCGTGATCGGCGCCGGCGTCCAGACCGAGATCAAGGTCACCCCCGCCGTGCAGACTGGCGGCGAGCTCCCCGGTGTTCGTCAGGTTGCCGTTGTGCCCGAGCGCGATCGACCCGGTCGCCGTGGACCGGAACGTCGGCTGAGCATTCGCCCACACACTGGACCCAGTGGTGGAGTACCGGCAGTGCCCGATCGCGATATGCCCGCGCAGCGAGGCAAGAGTCGCCTCGTCGAACGCCTGGCTGACGAGACCCATGTCCTTGTAAACGAGAATCTGGCTCCCGTTACTGACTGCGATCCCCGCCGACTCCTGCCCCCGGTGTTGCAAGGCATAGAGCCCGAAATAGGTGAGTTTGGCAACCTCTTCCCCCGGCGCCCAAACCCCGAAGACGCCACAAGCGTCCTGCGGTCCCAGGTCCTGAGGGTCAAGGTCATGAGTGAGCCGACCATCGCCACGAGCCACACCAGCAGTCTACGCGACGAAGCGGCGTCTCCCTGACGAGGCGAATTTCAGAAGGCCGACCGGGCGGGGCCGACCCCGCGGTTACTTAGGCCATCCCCAGCAGGCCGAGGCCGGACTCGGCTCGCACGGCGGGCCGGCGTTCGCCGTACCTGCAGCAACGCCCATCAGCACGACAGTGAGGCCGATCACTGACAGCATCTTCTTGATCACAACTTGTCCCTTCGAAATAATCCCGGAACCGCGCATTGAGTGCCCTCTGTCGACGCTCTCTGTATATGGTCGGTTCCGACAGGTTCACAAGGAGGCTTTTCGTGCTCGATCCGCTAGGTGTGGATGAAGCCACCTTTGCGGTCTATCACGCCCTTCTCAGCCAGCCGGATAGTACGCCGGAGCAGATTGCCGCGCTAGTACATCAATCGGTTAATGATGTACATGGGCTGATGGACAGGCTACGGAAGCTCGACCTCCTGGTCCCGACCTGGGCAAATCCCGAGGGCGAACACGCCGTTCACCCTCGGGTCGGTCTCGCCAATCTCGCCGAGCGGCGCCGGGTTGAACTCAATGCAGAGTTAGGGCTCCTCCGCGAGGCCGAAGCGAGCGCCGAGGTCGTCGCCGAGCAGTACAACGAGCTCCTGACAGCCCGGAGCAGCGGTGATGTCGAGGTGATCAAGGGCAGGGCCAACGCGTCCCGCCGGATCGACGAACTGGCCCTCAAGGTCCGCCACTCCTTCTGGGCACTGACTCCCGCTCACGTCGACGACATGGTTCGCCCCATCGAGAGCTCACCGGACGCGCCGTTGCTGGAGCGCGGCATCAAGATGCGTGCCGTCTACCTGCAGAACATGATGGAATCCAAGGCCGCCACCGAGTACGCCGCAGCCATCCATCGCCTCGGTGGCGAGGTCCGGGCCACCCCGACCTTGCCCATGCGACTCCTGATCTTCGACCAGGAAATCGCCGTCATGCCGATGGACCCTGACAACCACGCCGCCGGCGCGGTCATCCACCGCAGCCCCGCTGTGGTCCACATAGCCACCGCCCTCTTCGACGCCTACTGGGCCCGATCATCAGAGCTGTTCGCCCCGGACGACCGCGACAACGAGTCACCACTCACCCCCCACGAGGCCGAAGTACTGCGGTTGCTCGCGGGTGGGGCGAAGGATGAGCAGGTGGCTCGGCTGCTTGGGATCTCGCTGCGGACCGCCCGTCGCATCACGGCCAACCTGTCCGAGCGCCTCGACGCAGCCAGCCGGTTCGAGCTCGGGGTGGCAGCCGCCAAACGCGGCTGGGTCTGAGTGTTCGAGTCACTGGGGCTGAGCGATCGGAACCTCGCGACCTACCGTGCGCTACTGAAGCAGCCGGAGCTCGTCCGCGTCGCGCGAGTCGGTGAGCTCGCCCAGGCTGTCGGCGTTTCCGAGGACGAGGCGGCCGAGCAGATCGCCGAGCTTCGCGAGCTGGGCCTGCTGGTGCCACGCTGGAATATCGAGGACGAGGACTACCCGCTGCATCCGGCAGATGGATTCGATTTGCTGACGAGGCGTCGAGAGCAGGAGATCAATCAGCTCGCAGCGGGCCTGGATTCAGATCGCGTGGCAGTGGCAGAATTTGTTGCCGGATACACCGAATTCCTGGCTCACAAAAGCATCGGCGGCGTCGAGATCCACGAGGGCGAGCGCGCATATCAGCGGATGCAGCATTTCCGTCCCAAGAAGTCGATGTGGGGCATGATCCCTGCGGACCCCAATCCGCGCCGGGATCCCGAAGAATCCACCGACGCCGCAATCCTGAAACGCGGAATCGACGTCCGCTATCTCAATGTCGAGGCACAACTGAAACTGCGGGGAACGCGCGAGTTCTACGACTTCGCACGGAAGTACGGAGCCGAGGCCCGACTGGTGCCGGCGGTTCCGTTGAAGATGGTGATCTTCGATGGTGAGGCCGTCGTGGTCGGAATCGATCCGGACGACACCTCGCCCGGAGCGATGGTCCACCACAGCAAGTCCGTCGTCCGCATCGCCATCGAACTGTACGAGTTCTACTGGCAGTCAGCCCGGCCCTACTACGAGCTCCCAGCAACTGATGTCGGCGAACTGACCAGCCAGGAGTCCGGGTTTCTGCGCCTTCTCGTGCAGGGGGCTACTGATGAGCAGGTGGCTCGGAAGTTGGGGGTGTCGATGCGGACGGTTCGGCGAATGGCGGCGAAACTTGCGGAGCAGGTGGGGGCTTCCGGGCGGTTTGAACTGGGGGTTCGGGCGGCTCAGCGGGGATGGGTGGATTAACCCCAGTCCCAGGCTCGGTGGGAATTGTTGGGTGGGCAGGGCAAAGCGCACTCCTGGAGTGTGGGGGCGGACGGCGGGGTGTTCACGCCGGGGCAGTGGGACTTCCTGCCAGGAGAAGTCAAACAGGTGCGGGGAATCGGCGGCAATGAATCCGAGTGGCCGGGGTGGGACGTTGGCCGGGAGCGGCCAACCACAGCAAGCAACTCCGGTCTGGACCAATTACTGCACGAATTCGTGCGCACAGGATGAACGGCTGCGCTAAAGGGCAACCGCTGGTCTACGCCCCGCTCGGTCCCAGGGGAAACGGCGAGCAGCCGCGCGGGGTGTCGTAACGCCCGAACGATCGGGGGGCGTGCCTGGTTTGGGGAGGGTAGTGAACCGGAATCGGTTGGTTGTGCTCTCCAAAACGGTTTAGGGAGCGTCCAGGTCGGACCCGATCGCTGTCCCTAAACCGGTTCGGGGAGTCCTGTTCCCCTGAATCGGGCGGTTTTGCTCCCCAGCACGCGCGACCGCGCCCAGCAGAGACCCCTACCCGTCCTACGCCTGGCCTCTTCTACCTGAGCGCACGGGCGGCCGCGCGTCGACCTGCTGTCACCGGTTGCCGGCTCAGGCGCTAACCCCAATGACCAAAGTCAGGACCGCCGCTACGTCCGGAGGTTCGCGGTACGTGGTCGGCGTGTTTTCGGACGTTGTGGCCTGGGGTGGGCACCACGCGGCCCCGCCCACCAACTCGCCGCGGGCTGCCGCGCGCGGCGGGCTGCCGCGCGCGGCGGCGCAGCGGGAAGCGAAACGGCTGCCGTGGAGGCGGCGGCCGTTGGCGAGGTGCGGGTGGGTCAGATGTTTTTCAGGGCGGCCAGGAGTTTGGTGAGGGAGTCCTTGGCGTCGCCGAACAGGAGCGTGGTTCGGGGGTCGTAGAGGAGTTCGTTCTCGATGCCGGCGAAGCCGGGGCGCATGGAGCGCTTGAGGAAGATGACTCGCTGGGCCTCGTCGGCGTTGAGGATCGGCATGCCGTAGATGGGGGCCGAGGGGGTGTTGCGAGCCGCCGGGTTGACCACGTCGTTGGCGCCGACGACCAGGACGACGTCGGTGGACTTGAAGTCGCTGTTGATGTCGTCCATCTCGCGGAGCTGGTCGTAGGGGACCTGGGCTTCGGCGAGCAGGACGTTCATGTGGCCGGGCATCCGGCCGGCGACCGGGTGGATGGCGTAGTCGACCTTGACCCCGCGGTCCTGCAGCTCTTCGACGACCTCACGCAGGGTGTGCTGGGCTTGGGCGACAGCCAGGCCGTAGCCCGGGACGATGATGACCTTGTTCGAGTAGCCGAGCAGGATCGCGACATCCTCGGCTCCACCGGAGATCACCGGCCGCTCGGACGCCGTACCGCCGCCGAGCGTCGAGCCGCCCTTCACCGCGCCGAAGAGGATGTTGAAGACCGAGCGACCCATCGCGTCGGCCATCATCTTGGTCAGCAACGATCCGGCCGCGCCGACCAGGGTGCCCGCGACCAGCAGCAGCGTGTTGCCGAGGACGTAGCCGCCGGCCGCGACCGTCAGGCCGGTGAAGGCGTTCAGGAGCGAGATGACGATCGGTACGTCGGCACCGCCGACCGGCAGCACGAGCATGACGCCGACCGCGAGGCCGACCAGGCAGAGCAGGATGCCGACCCAGACCCGCGGGTCGGAGATCAGGAACCCGGCCAGCACCAGGCTGCCGAGGATCGAGGCGATGAACAGGACCGGCAGCCCGGGGAAGGTCACCGGCCGGGTCGTCATCAGTTCCTGAAGCTTCGCGAACGTCACGATCGAGCCGGAGAAGCTGATCGCACCGACCAGGATCGTGAACGCCGTCGCGATCGCCGCGACGGTCGCACCCTCCGGGACCTCACCGAGCTCCATCAGCGCGACCAGCGCGGCAGCGCCACCGCCGACACCGTTGAACAGTGCGACGAGCTGCGGCATGTGGGTCATCTGGACGCGCCGCGAACCGGCCACACCACCGACGGTTCCGATCGCGAGCGCGATCAGGATCGGTGCCAGGTGGTCCGGCTTGTAGGCGACGAAGGTGATGATGACGGCCAGTACGGCGCCGGCCGCGCCGAGCGCGTTACCGGTCCGGGCCGACTTCGGGGACGACAGCGCCTTCAGCGCGACGATGAAGCAGACCGCGGCGATCAGGTACCCGATCTGGGCCCAGGTCGGGATCACTTGCCGAGCTCCTTCTTGCGGGCGGACGGAGGCTTGAACATCTCGAGCATCCGGTCGGTGACGACGAACCCGCCGACCATGTTCACGGTCGCCAGGACGACGGCCAGCAGGCCGACGATCACCACCAGGGTGGACTCGGCCTGGCCGGTGACGATGATGGCGCCGACCAGGATGACGCCGTGGATCGCGTTCGCGCCGGACATCAGCGGCGTGTGCAGGGTCGAGGAGACCTTGCTGATCACCTCGACGCCGACGAACGCGGCGAGGACGAAGATCGTCAGCAGCGCAATGGATTCGGTCATGCCGAAGGCCCTTCAAGGAGTTCGCGGGTCGGCTCGTGCAGGACGGTGCCGTCGTGGGTGACGCAGCAACCGCGGACGATCTCGTCGTCGAAGTCGGGGTCGAAGGCCGCGTTGCGGGTCATCAGCCGGATCAGGTTGGCGATGTTCTGCCCGTACAGGCGGCTGGCCGGTCCGGCCATCTGGCTGGGCACGTTCGCGCCGCCCCAGACGAGTGCGTTCCCGATCGTGAGCTCGGTCCCGGCGACCGAGCCTTCGACGTTGCCGCCCTGCTCGGAGGCGAGGTCGACGACGACGGAGCCGGGCTTCATCTGCTCGACCATTGCCCGTGACACCAGCATCGGTGCGGTCCGGCCCGGTACGGCGGCTGTCGTGATCAGCGCATCCGCGGCGGCGACGTACGGCGTCAGTAGCTCGCGCTGGAGCTGAGCCCGCTCGGCCGTCATCTCGCGGGCGTAACCACCCGGACCGTCGAGGGTGCCGAGCTCGAGCGTGATCGGCACCGCACCCATCGAGGCGATCTCTTCGGCAGCGGCCGTCCGGACGTCGTACGCCTTGACGACGCCGCCGAGGCGCTTCGCGGTCGCGATGGCCTGCAGGCCGGCGACACCGGCACCGAGGACGAGGACCTGGGCCGGCGGGACCGTGCCGGCCGCGGTCATGTTCAGCGGGAAGAACCGCGGGAGCCGTTCGGCGGCGACGATCGCGGCGCGGTAGCCGGCCACCAGGGCCTGCGAGGAGAGCGCGTCCATCGACTGGGCCCGGGAGATCCGCGGCACCAGCTCCATCGCGAACGCCGTCAGCTTGGCCCGGGTCGCCGTCCGGACGACGTCCGGCGGATTCGTCGGCAGGAACGACAGCAACGCCGTACCGGCGTGGAGCCGCTGCAGGCGTTCGCGCTCCAGCGGCTGCACCGACGCCACGATGGTGGCCGCGTGGTCGGCACCCCAGGCCACCTCGGCTCCGGCTTCGCGGTACTGGTCGTCGGAGAAGAGCGCCCGCTCACCGGCGGCCGGCTCGACCGCGACCTCGTACCCGAGCTCGATCAGTTTCGCGACTTGTTCCGGCACCAATGCGACCCGGCGCTCGGCCGGCCTGGTCTCCCGTACCACTGCGATCTTCACTCGCCGAAACCTATGCCAAACCGAGCGTTGTCGGAAACCCCGGTCCCGACCTCGTGGTCAGGTTGTGTCCTGCAAAGCTTTCTAGGCGTTGTCCGCCAGGTTCTGCAGGAGCAGGGCTTCGGCCAGGCAGACCTTGCGGAACTCCGCCAGATGCAGGCCTTCGTCGATGCCGTGCGCCCGGGTGTCCGGGTCCTCGACGCCGGTCACCAGGATCGCGGCAGCCGGGAAAACCCGCTGGAACTCGGCGATGAACGGGATCGATCCGCCCATCCCCATGTCGATCGGCTCGACACCCCAGGCGGTCTGGAACGCCGACCGGGCCGCTTCGTAGCCGGCGCCGCGTGCGTTGATGCTGCACGGCTGGCCAACCTCGCCCTCGGTGACGGTGACCTGTGCGCCCCACGGTGCGTTGCTCTCGAGGTGTGCCTTCAGCGCAGCGCTCGCCTTCACTGCGTCGTCGCCAGGGGCGACCCGCAGGCTGACCTTGGCCCGCGCGACCGGCACCAGCGTGTTGCTGGCCTCAGCCACCGAAGGTGCGTCAATACCCAGTACGGCGATCGCCGGGCGCGTCCACAGCCGGTCCACGAGCGAACCCGAGCCGGTGAGCCGCACCGACTCCAGCACGCTCGACTCGGAGCGCAGGCGGTCCTCCGGGTACACCACGTCGGCCGCACGGGATGCGTGCAGACCGTCAACCGCCACATCGCCCTTCTCGTCGTGCAGTGTGGCGAGCAGTCGGCACAGTGCAGACAGTGCGTCCGGAATCGGTCCACCGAACAGACCAGAGTGCACAGCGTGGTCGAGAGTCCGCACCTCGACGTACGACTCGACCAGACCGCGCAGTGAAACAGTCAGTGCGGGGTGGCCGACGTCCCAGTTACCGGAGTCCGCGATGACGATCGCATCCGCGGCCAGGTCGGCGGAGTACTGGTCCAGGAGCTGCAGCAGGGTCGGCGAACCGATCTCCTCCTCACCCTCGACGAACACCGTCACGCCCACCGGCAGGTCGTTGCCAAAGGCCCGTACGGCGGCCAGGTGCGCGGCGATACCGGCCTTGTCGTCGGCCGCACCACGACCGTAGAGGCGGTCGCCCCGCTCAGTCGGCTCGAACGGGTCCGAGGTCCACTGGTCGACCGCACCGGTCGGCTGCACGTCGTGGTGCGCGTACAGCAGCACGGTCGGCTTCCCGGCGGGGGCTGCCTTCTTCGCGATCACCGCGGGCGCACCCTCGCCGGCCCGGACGATCTGGACCGCGAAGCCTTCCGCCTCGAACAGCGCGGCGGTCGCCTCGGCTGATCGCTGGACGTCGCCCGCACGGGCTGCTTCGTAGCTGACCGAAGGGATCCGGATGAGGTCCTCGAGGTCGGCACGGACACTGGGCAGAACGCGGTCGATCGCCGCAGACAGGTCAGTCATGCCGCCTACGGTACGGCGTAGCCCATCAAGCCCTCACGCTGAGCACCCTCGACTCCGTCACACTGCTCGTCGCCGAGGAAATGGTCGTAGTCGTCCGGCTGGTAGCAGCGGTAGAGCGGTGCGGTCGCCTCGGCTGTCCTACTCGAGGAGATCCAGCCCTCGGTCCGCAGCTTCGTGAGCCCCTCACAGTTGGGGTCGCTGGAGATGAAGTGGTTGGTTCCGCTCGGCATCCCGTACGAACAGCCGTAGAGCGCGGTGGTGCCCGGCTGCTGGCTGCCCTCGATGAACCAGCGCTTCACCACGCCATAGCTCCCTGTCACGGCCCCACTGGTCACCCAGCGCTCAGAGGTGCTGTCGAACCGCGAGAACGCGACCTTCGTCGTACTGAGCGCGTAGCCGACCCGGAACTCGTTGACTGCGTTCGGGTTCTCGCATCCGGTTTCGGTCGACAGATAGTGATCGTCGAGACCAGCCACGGTGCAGCGGTACAGCGCGACGGACGGTGCGGCCGGCGGTGAGCTGTAGATCCAGCCCAGCGTCTGCAGGAAGCTGAAGCCGTCACAGCCCGCGCCCGGCGATACGAACTGATCGCGGGCTCCGTTGCGGCAGCTGAAAACCGGGACCGTGCCAGGCTTCTGGCCGGCCTCCAGCATCCAGGTGCGCGTCGGGTAGTAGCCGAAGTCGGTCACCGGCTCAGTGGTCACTCGATGCCGGTTGCCGTTGTCGTTGCGGACAAGCGCGACCGTACCCAGGTCCCGGCCCTCTGTGCAGCTGATGAGGCGCCGCATCATGTGGGCGTTGTTCCAGTCAGGCTGCTTGCTGTTCCACTGCAGGTAATAGATGTAGAACTCGTCGCCGACCACAGACGGGTCCGCACCGGTGCCGACCACGGTCGGGTAGATGTTGAACTTGTCCGGGTCGTTGAACAGCGGCACCGCGGCCGACCACGACAGCACGCCGTCCGCCGAGTCGGCCAGCACGAACTCGGTCGACGAAACGCCTTGCACCAGCAGTGAGCCGCCGCGCGTGGTCCGTACGACGTTCGGGTGCCAAGAGCCTCGTTCTCCCGGCCGCACCTCGGTCGACGCGCCACCGACCGCCGGAGAGTCCCACGCGCCATCCAGGTACTTGTGCCACGCCACGACCCGGCCCGCGCCGGCAGCACTCAGTACGTCGGCCAGGGGCGCTCGCGCGACGGAGAGCGCCGTACTGGCGAAGCCGCCACCGGAGTTCACGTAGTAATCGGGGAAGTGCACGTACAGATAGCCGTCGCGGACTGCGAAGGCCGGTGTCCCCATGTCGGCCGAGCCGCGCAGAGCGTCGATCTGGTCCTTGGTCGCCCGCGGACTGGCCAACGGCCCCAGGTAGGTCGTCCGCTTGCTCACCGGGTCATAGCGGCCCAGGTGCAAAGTGGAGTAGAAGCCGCCCGTCGTCGTGTTCTGCTCCAGGTGCACCATCTGGAGGACGACGCCGCTCTGCGGATCGCGATAGACCGGCCCACCACCGCCGTAGTTGTAGCCGGCCGGCAGTCCGATCAGTGGCTCGATCTTCTGGACACCGTCGGCCACCGGATCGTCGAGAGTCCCACGAGTGACCGCGATGCTCTGCCCACGAACCAGCGCAGCCACCGCCAGAAAGTCGTACTTGCCGTTCCCCGCCGGCAACACGCCGTACGCGGTGTCTGCCCAGCCTTCGAGCCCGAGTGCCTTCCGACGCTCGTTCGACACGACCTCCTCCGCCGGGCCGACCTTCACTCCCGCACACTGCGAGAGGGCCGGCGCGGCAGCCTGCGCCTGGCCCGGTACGGCGAGCAGTCCGGTCAGCAGGGTCATCGCGAGCAAGCGTTTGAGCACAGGCCGACCCTAGACACGCGAAGGGTTCATTGTGGGTGATTGTCCCCATAGGGTGGTCCCGAGGTAACTTTCCGCCCCATCGAGAACAGGACAACCGCATGTCCCGGCTCCGCCCCCTGATGACTGCTCTGCTCCTCTCCTCTACCGCTCTGACGGTCGCACTGCCCGCGCAGGCAGCGATCACCTGCGACACCGCCACGACCGGCGGCTCGACGTTCTACGACGGACCGTCCGCTTCCAAGAAGTACGACGCGCGCTTCAGCAACAGTGCGAGCATTCCGAACCTCAGCACGCACACACCGCAAGGCGCAGGCACTTGGTACAACTGGGACGGCAGCGGCAAGAACCTGCTGCTGGTCGGCTCGTACCGCGAAGGTGCGGACTCGCAGATCTACGGCATCGACCCAGCCACTGGTGCGACGGTCGGTGTGGTCGCAGTTGCCGAGTCACACATGGGCGGGATCGCCGTCAGCAACGGCTGGGCGTTCGTGTCGGGTGCTGGCACCAGCATCCGGAAGTACAGCCTGACTGCGCTGCGGGATGCCATGAAGGCCGCAGGCACGCCGTACCTGACACAGGTCGGTACGGCGCGGGACGTGGCCGCGGCGTCGTTCATCGGCACGTACGGCGACTCGCTGTTCGCCGGGTCCTTCAACGAGACCGGCCGTGGCGCCATGTACGAGTACAAGATCGCGGCCGACGGCACACTGACCACGCTGTCCGGCGCCTGGGAGATCCCCACCAAGACCCAGGGGCTGACCGTCACGGCCAACCACTTCATCTACAGCACGTCGTACGGGCGGACCAACCGCAGCAACCTGTACGTCGTGAAGCGCGGCCAGAAGGATCTGGACGCCGCAGCGCTCAGCTGCTTCCGAGCGCCGAGCATGACCGAGGGCATCACGGAGTACAACGGATCCGCGTACCTGGTCTACGAGTCGGGCTCACACCTGTACGGGTCGGACCCGAACACGCTCAACGTGATCCCGCGGATGCACAAGGCCACGATCTCGTCGCTGACCTCGCTGGTGCCTTAAGGAGCCTTGTAGGCAACGGAATCCAGCACGGTCTGCCGACCGACGGCATCGTCGTCGCGGACCTGGATCCGCAGCAGGGTCGTTGGATTCAGCTGCCGGTACTGCTCGATGACCGACGGGCCGCTACAGCTGAAGCGGAAGGTCGCCAACGCCTGGTCGCCGATTGTGCCGCCGTCCGGTGGCGGCGGTGCACTGCAGCCAGGCGGCGGCGCGACAGTCGTCGGCAGCTTGGTGGCCTGCTGGACCTCCAGGAAGGCACCTTCGACGCCAGAGTTCGTTTGCCAGGTCGCAGTGCTGCTAGCGACCAGCAGCCGGGGGCCCTGGGCGTTCTCCGCCTTCTGCGACCAGGCGCGTGGCACCTGCACCGACAGGCCGCCGTACTCCACCTTGACCGGACGGGACAGCACGAACTGGTAGCCGCCGTACCCACCACCGGCGGCTAGCAGTACGGCGAGCAGTCCAGCGAGCACGCGGCCACGGGCTGAGCGCTTGGGCGGTGCCTGGGTCAGCTGGTTCGCACTGGAGAGCGCAGTCTCCTGGTCGACGTCGCCTGGCGTCACCGGCGACACATCCGCGGCCGGAATCAGCCCTGCGGGGATCTTGCCGGTCGCATGCGCCTCACGGAGCGCATTGAGGAAGCTGTCCAGGTCCTGCCAGCGCAGCTCGCGGTCCGGCTCGAGAGCACGCCGTACGACGACGTCGACCGCATCCGAGATGTCTTTGCGCAGAGTGGTCATCGATGGCGGCGGCTTGTCGATCTGCATCACCGCACCCAGGCTGTTCACGCCATGCGGTGCCTGGCCGGTGAAAGCCGCGTACGCGACTGCTCCGAGCGAGTAGAGGTCAGCCCGGTGGTCCAGACGCTCACCCAGCACCTGCTCTGGCGCGACGTACGCCGGAGTGCCACCCGGCATAGTCAGCTGGGAGACGTCCTGGACCGCCTTGCCCAAACCGAGGTCGCCGAGCATGGCGCGGTCGCCGCCGGCGATGCTGCGGAACAGCACGTTGGCCGGCTTCACATCGCGGTGCAAAACACCGCGGCTGTGCAGGTGCTTGAGCCCCCGGCCGACCTCGGTGATGATCCGGACCGCGTCGCCGATCTCCAGCGGACCGGCCTTGATCTTGTCGGCCAGCGTCCCGAGGTCGGCGTAGGTGAGGACCAGGTAGGGGCGGCCGTCATCGGTCTCTCCGACGTCGTGGGCACCCACGACGTACAGCGAGTCGACGCGGCGCAGGAAGCGACCCTCGGCCAGGAAGCGGCGGCGGACGTCCTCGTCGTCGGTCCACAGGTCGGACAGGATCTTGACCGCCACCTCGGCGTCCAACTGCTCGTCCTTGGCCAGCCAAACGGTCGCGAAACCACCGGCACCGACCCGGCGGACCAGGGCGTACCGGCCGATCCGCTGGGGCTGGTCCATGCACGCATTATGCTCGATCGTTCCTGCGACTCGCTCGCCGGTGCGAACAAAACCGCGACTTCGTGCGTCTCAGCGAGGGTGGAGCAGGTGTCGAACAGGAACCGGTCGCTGGCGATCGCAGTGGCAGCGGTGGCCGTCGTAGCAGTCGCAGGCGGTGGAATGCTGGCCGCTGCCAGGGGTCCGCAGAACCAGTCCGGGGCGGCTGCCGCACCGCTCAGCCAGGCGCCGAGCATGCCGCCGTCGACCGCCCCGCCATCGACCACTCAGCCGCCGACCACCGTGAAGGTCGATGCGACCAAGCTCACGATGGGCCAGGGACCGCAGGTCGCCTACGTGCGCGGCCGGACGGTCATGGGCGGCATCGGCAAGCCGGTGAAGGTGCCCGGCAGCCGGGACATCGACGGTGCTGTCCGGCTCTGGGACGAGACGCTGACACTGCAGGTCGACTCCACCCCCAAGGGCACCCTGGTGGTCCAGGACTCCGATGGGAAGGTGCTGCGGGAGGTCGCTGACATCGACTCGCTCGTCGGCAGCGCCGACGGCGACGCCGTCGCGTACGGCTCCGGTGATCGCTTCGCGGCTGTCCGCCAGGGCGGGACGGTGTACTACGAGAAGCCGGGCGGTCCTGCGGAGAAGCTGGCGCAGCCCAAGTCCTGGGCTCTCGATGTGCTCTCCGTCGCCGACAAGACGGTCTTCTTCAGCAGCTCCGCCACTCCGGGCGGCGTGGCGAGCCTCTACCGCTGGACCGTCGGTCAGAAGACCGCCACCGTGGTTCCGAAGCTCACCTCGCCGCTGTCGGTCAGCGCGGACGGCACCCTCGGCGCGAGTCTGCCGGTCTACACCGACAGCGGGGTCTGCTCGGCCATCACCGACCTCGCAACCGGTCTGCAGCGCTGGAAGTCCTGCCAGTACCGCCTCGACCGCTTCAGTCCGGGCAATGCGTTCGTGATCGGCCTGCCACCAGACACCGGCGGCCCGGTCGGCGTCCAATCGCTCGCCGCCGTGAACCCGAAGACCGGCAAGCCGATCCGCACCTGGACGGCCTCCGTGATCAGCCGCCAACTGGCAGAGGACGACGACCACGTCCTGCTCCAGTGGTACGCGGCAGAAGACGTCCGGACCAGCTCCGCGATCGTCCGCTGCACCGTCAGCACCGGCGAGTGCGAGCTGGCCACACCCCTGTCCAAAGAACCCCTGCTCCTAGGCTCGTAAGGAGTCCACCGATGCGGAACAAGAACGGCCGCCTGATCGCCGTGGTGGCCTCCGTCGCCGTAGCCGCGGTCGCCATCGGCGCCGCCCTCGCCTACCGCCAAGGCCCGCAGTCCGGCCAGGCCAACGCCGCAGCCCCCCTCACCACCTCCCCCAGCCCCACCCCGACGACCACTCCGTCAACACCGTCCCCGAGTGCTACTCCGACCAAGACCCCGTCGGCACCCACCGAGACCAAGCTGACCATCAGCAAGCTCCCCCAGGGGCGCGAGCCCCAGGTCCCGTACCTGATCGGCCGCGAGGTCCGCACCTCTGGCTACACGGAGACGATCCCCGGCAAGGGTGGCGTGCTCTCGGTCGGCCGGGTCCAGTCGAGCGTCCTGGCTGTCGTCATGTACGAGCCCGACGGTGACGGCACCGAGCTGCTGAGGATCCAGGCCGGCACCGTGAACCGGCGTACCCCAGATGTGTCGTCCCTGGTGACGACGGTCGACCAGACCGCCGCCGCCTATGCTGCCGCGCGCATCAGCAACCTGGGTGTGGCCAACAAGGGTGCCACCGTCTATGCGGAGTCAGGCAACTCGCTGCAGTCGCTGAAGCTGCCCAACAGCTGGGAGGTCCAGGTCCTCGCCTACACCGGCGGCAAGGTGTACTACCGCGCGAGCGACAAGGAGACCGGCCCGTGGAAGCTGTACTCCTGGGTCCCTGGTGAGGCGCAGGGCCAGCTGATCAAAACGGTCGTCTCACCGACAGCTATCTCCGCCGACGGCCGCACCGCCGCCTCCATGGGGGTCCGGAACGATGACGGCACCTGCTCGACGATTGTCCAGGCCTCCAGCGGCACGCAGTTCTTCCGCACCTGTGAGTTCCAGATCAACGGCTTCACTCCCAACGGCGCCACCGCATACGGCGTCGAGGACAACGCCGAGGGCTTCTGTGCGGGTACGTCGGCAGCCATGGAGGCGAACTCCGGCAAGGTGCTGCACCAGTGGAAGGGCTGCTTCCAGAACATGAGCTCCGAGGACGACCAGCATGTGCTGGTCATGGCCTACGCGACTCCGGCCGGGCAGACCGAGAAGGTCAAGACGGCGATCATTCGCTGCACGATCACCACCGGCAGCTGCGAGCTCGCGACTCCGATCGGCACCGACACCCCACTCGTCATCGGCTCCTGACCGGTTCTGGACCACACTGGCGGTATGACTCGGCTTGCGGTGCTTGCGGATGTCCATGGTGTGATGCCGGCGTTGGAGGCGGTGCTGGCGGAGAAGGATGTGCGGGCGGCGCACACGGTGGTGGTGGCGGGGGATGTGGTGAGTGGGCCGCAGCCTCGGGAGGTGTTCGAACGGTTGAAGGCCATGGGGGACCGCGTGGTCTGGGTGCGCGGGAACGCGGACCGGGAAGCCGTGGCGATGGCTCGGGGGACGTTCACCGGGGTAGCGCCGGATCCGGTGAGCCCTTGGGCCGCGGGTGAGCTCACGGATGCGCAGGTGGAGTGGCTGGATGCCTTGCCGACGACTGTGACGTTCGGGGACGTGCTGATTTGTCATGCGACGCCTCGGGACGACGAGGAGGTCGTGTTGGTGGACAGCCCCATCAACAGGTGGGTTGAGGTGCTGGGCGGGGTGCCGGACAACATCCGGACTGTCGTCTGCGGACATACCCACATGCCGTTCGCCCGGCAGGTGGATCGGCGGACTGTGGTGAATGCGGGCAGTGTGGGGATGCCGTACGGCGCTCCGGGCCCCAGCTGGGCGATGATCACGCCCGAGGGCGTTCAGCTCCGGCGGTCGCCCCTGGACCGGGCGAGAGCGGCAGAGCAGATCGTGAACAACTCGAGGTACCCCGGCCGGCAGGAGTGGGTCGACGCGTACATGCTGACCAACTACTCCGACACGGAGGCGCTGGACGCGTTCAGGGCGCGTGCCGAGGGCTGAGCGGCTACCGTCAGGGGGTGTTCGCGCGGCGGCGGAAGCATTTCGGTACTCCGGCTGACAAGGCGACGTATGCGACTCTGCATACCGCCTCGTTGGCCAGTCCGCACCTGCGCGAGGGGCTGACGCCCGCTGCGGCCGGCAAGGCGAGCCGCCACCTCAGAGACCTGCTCGGTACGGCGGCCATCGCCATCTGCGACTCCTCCGGCGTACTGGCCTGGGACGGCGTCGGTGGCGCCTACGAGAGCAACCACCGGCGTGATGCTCGCTCCCTGGCCGCTCCGACGCTCCGCACCGGCCGGACCGCGGTGCTCGGCGTCCACGACGTCGCCTGCGGAGACCCTCAGTGCCCGATCCGTACGGCGGCCGTCGCCCCGATCGTCATTGAGGAGCGCGTGGTCGCCGTACTGGTCGCCTACAGCGAACGGTCATCCGCAGCGCTGGTCCGGGCGACCGAAGAGGTCGCCCGCTGGGTCTCCGGCCAGGTGGAGCTCGCGGAGCTCAATAAGGAACGCACGCGTGCCATGGAGGCTGAGCTGCGGGCCCTGCGCGCTCAGATCAGCCCGCACTTCATCTACAACGCACTGGCCGCCATAGCGTCGTTCGTGCGCACAGATCCCGAGCGAGCACGTGAGCTGCTCCTGGAGTTCGCCGACTTCTCCCGCTACGCACTGCGCCGCGGAGGCGAGTTCACCACGCTGGCCGACGAGCTGCGTAACGTTGAGCGCTATCTGGTCCTGGAGCAGGCCCGCTTCGGCGAGCGGCTGACGGTCTCCCTCCAAATCGCCCCAGAGGTGCTGCCCGTCGTCGTACCGTTCCTGGTCGTCCAACCGCTGGTGGAGAACGCGGTCCGGCACGGCCTGGAAGGCACCACCGGCGTCGGCCGGATCACCATCCGGGCGCGGGATCAGATCAGCGAGGCGGAGATCAGCGTCGAGGACGACGGCGCCGGCAGCGACCCCGAGGTCATCCGTGCGGTCCTGGCCGGTGAGTCCGCCAGCGACTCGATCGGCCTCGGCAACGTGGACGCCCGGCTCCGCCAGGTGTACGGCGACGCCTACGGCCTGGTCGTCGAGACGCAGGTCGACGCCGGAACCAAGGTGACCTTCCGGATCCCCAAATACTCCTCAGGAGTGCATGCCTCCCCCTAAGGTGACGTCATGGCCGACACACCACTGCGCGCGCTCGTCGCGGACGACGAGGAGCCGGCGCTCAACGAGCTGGTGTATCTGCTGCGGCGCGACGAGCGGATCGGGGAGATCCGGACGGCGTCCAACGGCCCGGAGGCGCTGAAGATCCTGCAGGCGGCCGACCTGGACGTGGTGTTCTGCGACATCAAGATGCCCGGGCTGGACGGGATCGACCTGGCCAAGGTGCTGGCGAAGTTCGTCAACCGGCCGCAGATCGTCTTCGTCACCGCGTACGACGAGCATGCGGTGCAGGCGTTCGAGCTGGAGGCCACCGACTACGTGATGAAGCCGGTCCGGGCCGAGCGACTGGCCGAAGCCGTTCGCCGCGTGGTCACTGCGGGCGCACCGGCCGCACCGCAGCCAGCCGATGAAGGCGACGAGGTGATTCCGGTCGAGCTCGCCGGGGTGACGCGGTTCGTCCAGCGCTCGACAGTCCGGTACGTCGAGGCCCAGGGCGACTATGCCCGGCTACACACCGGTCAGAACTCGCATCTGGTCCGCATCCCGCTCAGCACGCTCGAGGAGCGCTGGCGCGACGCAGGCTTCACCCGGATCCACCGCAGTACCCTCGTCGCCCTGGCCCATGTGGACGAGATGCGCGTCGAGAGCGGCCGCTGCGCCGTACGGGTCGGTGACGACTGGCTGCCGGTCAGCAGGCGGCACACCCGGGAGCTGCGCGACCTCCTGGTCCGTTCGACCTCCCTGCGCCCGTGAGCACCAGACTGTGAGCGCCAGCCCTGTGAGCACCAGACTGTGAGCGCCAGTACGCCGCCAGGCCCGCGCCGCGTCCGAGTGACGAGCCCCCGGACCAGTGCGGCCCGTCGACCCACCACTCCGACCGGTACGCGGGAGATCGACGAGCAGACGCGGCTCGGTGAGATCTACATGAGCTCACTGATCCAGTCCCAGCTCCGCCTCACGCTCGCAGTGATCGGCGGCACCGGTCTGATCCTCGGCAGCATCCCCTTGCTGTTCTGGCTCGTCCCACCGACCCGGACCTTCTCGGTCTTCGGTCTCCCGCTCCCCTGGGTGATCCTCGGCATCGTCGTCTACCCCGTCGTGTACGTCGCCGCCCGCATCTACGTCCGCAACGCCGAACGCATCGAGGCCGAGTTCACCGAGTTCGTGGGACGGCAGTAGATGTCTTCGGCAATGAGCCTCACAGGCATCGGATTGGTGATCGTGGCAACGATCGGGATCGGTCTGTTCGGCCTGCGGATCTCCCGGACCACCAGTGACTTCTACGTGGCCAGCCGGGCGATTACCCCACGCTGGAACGCCTCTGCGATCAGCGGCGAGTATCTGAGCGCCGCATCGTTCCTCGGTGTCGCCGGTCTGGTGTTGGTGAACGGCGCCGACATGCTGTGGTTCTCCGTCGGCTACACGGTCGGCTATCTGATGCTGCTAGTGCTTGTCGCGGCACCACTCCGGCGCTCCGGTGCCTACACCCTGCCGGACTTCGCCGAAACCCGCTTCGAGTCCGCCATGGTGCGGCGCATCTGTTCCGGCCTGGTTGTTGGCATCGGCACGCTCTATCTGCTCCCGCAACTCCGCGGAGCCGGGCTGACGTTCCAGACCGTCACTGGAGCACCGCCGGATGTCGGCGCACTGGTTGTCGCCGTCATCGTGGTGATCAATGTGGCCGCAGGCGGCATGCGCTCGATCACCTTCGTCCAGGCCTTCCAGTACTGGCTCAAACTCACCGCACTGGCCACACCGATCTTCATCATCCTGATCGCCTGGCGGTCCGGCGACCACCAGGTCGGAGTGCTCCAATCACTGCACGGTGCGGCCGCCGAGTGGGCCGAACCGCTCTCCACTGCCGGTGGTCGCGATCACCCGCTCTATGCGACCTATTCACTCTTACTGGCCTTGTGTTTCGGCACCATGGGCCTCCCGCACGTACTGGTCCGGTTCTACACAAACCCCGACGGACGCGCGGCCCGCCGTACGACGGTTGTCGTACTAGCGCTGCTCGGCCTCTTCTACCTCTTCCCACCCGTCTACGCGATCCTCGGCCGCTCGTTCGCTCCAGACCTGGTCGCCGGTGCAGCAGACACCGTCGTACTGGAGCTGCCCAGCCGCATCTTCCCCGGTACGGCGGGAGACCTGCTCGGAGCGCTCGTCGCGGCCGGCGCGTTCGCCGCCTTCCTGTCCACCTCCTCCGGACTGACCGTCGCGATCGCTGGAGTGATCGACCAGGACCTGCTGCGGACCCGACTGACCCGTCTGACCGGCGGTGACTACCTTGCGGTCAACAGCTTCCGCATCGCCGCCCTGCTGGCGATGTCCGTCCCGTACGTCGCCTTCCGCGTCACGGGCGCGCTGAGCCTGGCCGACACCGTGGGACTCGCGTTCGCGGTCGCGGCGTCGACCTTCTGCCCGATGCTGGTGCTGGGCATCTGGTGGCGCCGGATGTCGACCACCGGCGCCGCAGCAGGCCTGATCGTCGGCGGAGTCGCAGCCAGTGCGGCAGCTCTGGTCAACGTGCTCGGTGCCCCCAGCGCCGGCTGGCCGCGCGCCCTGGTCGTCCAACCGGCCGCCTGGACCATGCCACTGGCCTTCCTCACCGTCATCGTGGTCTCCAAGCTGACCCCGAACACGATCCCCGCCGGCACCGCCCGCAGCCTGGTCCGCCTGCACACCCCCGAAGCCGTCAACGTCGACCGCGACCCCACGCCGCACCCCTGAAGCACCCCTGACACAGCAGCCGTACCGCTCATCGCCACCGACCGACCGTTCGCCGCAGGACGCTGCCCCGTCGGTCGCCTGGGGTGGGCCGCTGAGCGCTCGATGCGTGTGGGTGCTGTCGGCCGGTCGTGAGCTGGACCACAGTACGGGCAGCACACCACGCCGGTTCCGCCCGGCCATTCCCTGTCTGGAGGTCCCGCGCATGAGTGATGTTCGCTCGGGTGATCCGGAGCTGACGACGTACCGAGAAGTCCAGGTGTCACCGGACTTCTCCGAACTGCGCCGCCGGTTCCGCCGCTTCGTGTTCCCGATGACCGGACTGTTCCTGGTCTGGTACTTCGTCTACGTCCTGCTCGCCGACTACGCGCACGGCTTCATGTCGACCAAGGTCTTCGGCAACATCACCGTCGCGCTGCTGTTCGGCCTCGGCCAGTTCGTCTCGACCTTCGCGATCACGATGATCTACGTGCGCTGGGCCGACCGTGAACTCGACCCGGACGCCGAGCGCCTCCGCGGCCAGATCGAAGGAGACGGCGAGTGAGCACCCCGCTGCTGTTGCCGATGGCAACCGATATCGGTGACCCCAAGATCAACATCGCGATCTTCGCGGCCTTCGTGGTGGCGACGCTGGCGATCGTGCTGCGGGCGTCGCGCAACAACAAGACCGCGGCCGACTTCTACACCGGCGGCCGCTCCTTCACCGGCCCGCAGAACGGCATCGCGATCGCCGGTGACTACCTGTCCGCCGCGTCGTTCCTCGGCATCGCCGGCGCGATCGCACTGAACGGGTACGACGGCTTCCTGTACTCGATCGGCTTCCTGGTGGCGTGGCTGGTCGCCCTGCTGCTGGTCGCGGAGCTCCTCCGCAACACCGGCCGCTTCACGATGGCCGACGTCCTGTCGTTCCGCCTCAAGCAGCGCCCGGTCCGGATGGCCGCGGCGATCTCGACGCTGGTCGTCTGCTTCTTCTACCTGCTGGCCCAGATGGCCGGTGCGGGTGGTCTGGTCGCGCTGCTGCTCGGCATCGACAAGCGCGCCGGGCAGAGCCTCGTGATCGCGATCGTCGGCATCATCATGATCACCTACGTGCTGGTCGGCGGGATGAAGGGCACCACCTGGGTGCAGATCATCAAGGCCGCCCTGCTGGTGATCGGCGCCGGGATCATGACGATCTGGGTGCTCGCGAAGTACACCTTCAACCTGTCCGGCTTGCTCGGTGCGGCCGTCGACAAGAGCCCGGCGGCAGGCGAGAAGCTGCTCGGCCCTGGTCTGCAGTACGGCGCAACGGGGATCAGCAAGCTGGACTTCATCTCGCTGGCGCTCGCGCTGGTTCTCGGTACGGCGGGCCTGCCGCACGTGCTGATGCGGTTCTACACGGTGCCGAACTCCAAGGAGGCCCGGCGCAGTGTCACCTGGGCGATCTGGATCATCGGCATCTTCTACCTGTTCACCCTGGTGCTCGGGTACGGCGCCGCCGCCATCGTCGGACCGGACCGGATTCGCGCCGCGCCCGGCAAGGCGAACTCGGCGGCACCACTGCTGGCCTTCGAGCTCGGTGGTGAGCTGCTGCTCGGCATCATCTCGGCGGTCGCCTTCGCCACCATCCTGGCGGTCGTGGCCGGCCTGACGATCACCGCGAGTACGTCGTTCGCCCACGACATCTACGGCCAGGTGATCAAGAAGGGCCAGATCAGCGGCGACGGCGAGGTCAAGGTCGCCCGGATCACGGCGCTGGTGATCGGTGCGGTCGCGATCGTCGGCGGCATCTTCGCCAACGGCCAGAACGTCGCCTTCCTGGTGGCACTCGCGTTCGCCGTCGCGGCGAGCGCGAACCTGCCGACGATCCTCTACTCGCTGTTCTGGCGCCGCTTCAACACCCGTGGCGCACTGTGGAGCATCTACGGCGGTCTGGGCGCCGCGATCATCCTGATCGCGTTCAGCCCGGTCGTTTCCGGCAAGGTCGATCCCAAGACCCACGCCAGCCTGTCGATGATCACCGACACCGGCATCGACTTCTCCTGGTTCCCGCTGGACAACCCCGGCATCGTCTCGATCCCGCTGGCCTTCCTGCTCGGCTGGATCGGAACCATCACCAGCAAGGAGCCGGTCGACGTCGACAAGTTCGCCGAGATGGAGGTCCGCTCCCTCACCGGCGCGGGCGCCGAGAAGGCGGTCGAACACTAACCGTCCCCCCTGAACCTGTCAGGTAGGTCCTGCGAAATCAGGCGGACCTGCCTGACAGCCCCAAAGTTCCGCCTCCAGAAGGTCCCGGTGCTCTCCCCTGAGCCGGGACCTTCTGTTGTGTCCTCAGAAGTCCAGCGACGGCCAGAGCTCGAAGAACGCGGCAGTGGAAGCCTTGCCGCGAGCTTCGGCCAGGGCGTGCAACCGCCCGAAGGTGAACGCGTTCCCACCGTCGAGATGCACCTGTACGGCGAGCTCCCGCAGCAGCTCGCGCGACACCACCGAGTCCTGGAAGTCGCCGAGAACCTCCTGCACCTCTTCGGCCCGCGTCGCCAACTCACTTCCGTCACTCAGGACCGGTACGACGGACTCCCCGGCGTACCGGAGTCGCTTCGCGCTCTTCCGCACCTCGTGGAGCTCGTGGTCCTGGTCCTCGGCCGTCAACGCGTTCTGCGCGCGGCGCACTGCCTTCCGCATCCGGCGCTTGTCGTGGTCGAGCAGCTCGGGCAGCTGCTTGGCGGCCTTCCGGTTGTCATCGGTCAGCGGCGGCTCGGCGATCAGCTGGTCGAGCGTGTCCAGCAACCGGAAGTACCGCTCGCTCTCCAACGCCGCCAGCGCACCCGCGCGCCCCTCCTTGTAGACGCCACGCAGATGGTCGTCGATCCGCCCGGCCACTCGGCCCAGCACCAGCTCGACCGGCTGCGCCGCGACCTCGGCGGCGAAGTGCTCGCGCTGCACCTCGGCATCGCGCGCGACGCCGAGCTCACCGGCCAGCCACTTCAGCTCGGCCCGGATCTCGTCACCGGCCGCACGATCGATCACCGGCCGGTACGTCGCCAGCGCGGATCGCAGCCGCCGCGTCGCGACCCGGAACTTGTGGATCCCCTCGGGCGCATCCCGACGTACCTCCGGGTCACGCTGGCGAATCGCCTGCACCTGCTCAGCGGCATAGGCGCGGAACACGTCGGCCGTCCGCGGCTTGGCCGGCAGCTCCCACTCGTCACCGGCCGGCACTCGATCGCCGAGCGCCCGCGCCAGCTTGCTCGGCCCGGCGGCCGGTTCGGCGCCGGCGGCACGCAGTACGGTCTCGGCGGCCTCCAGCAACTCGCGGTCGCCGCCGACCAGCTCGACCTCCCACTCGCGCCAGCTGTCCGGCTCGCCGTCCCCGGTCGTGGCGGTGACGTGGTCGTCGGCCAGCTCAGCCAGTACGTCGCCGTTCGCGTCGAGCAGGCGGTGCACCACACGCCGGGTTCGCAGCGTGACCACCGGCACCAGCTCGTTGTCGCGGACGTGCACGCGAACCGTACGGACGATCGCGATCGGCACCTTCCGCACCGCGCGGCCGAGCGGGAACTGCACCTCGAGCCGCGCGCCGGACGACTTCGGAAACTTCACATGCCAGCCGTCGTCCTCGCCGCCGGTCCGCCGCCGCAAGGTGACCTTGTTCGCCGCCAGGGCGAGCGCTTCGGTGTCGAAGTAGACCGCCTCGAGCTCGAGCTCGACCGGTTGCGCGACACTCGCCACGCCCGGTAACTCGTGCAGCGCCGGCAGATGGGTCATCTCGTCGACGTCGTACTTGGTCTCGATCTCGAGCTGCTCGGTCGGCATGCCTCTTGTTTACCAGCAGTTCATGAACTGGCCCGCAGATCAGCGACAAGTCTTTGCACATCTCGATCCGGAACGCCGTTGGCCGAGATGGTCCGGAGCTGCTTGCGCCGGTTGCGCTGCAGTCCCCAGCCCGTCAGTACGACGATCGCCACGAACCCGATCATGTCTGCCCCACCCCTCGGAAGAACGTGTAGTGGAAGGTGCCCCCGGGCTCGGCCGCACGCTCGAGATCCCGAATGCCTTCGGCCCATTCGGCCGGGGTGAGCAGTCCGGCCGCGAGAGCCTGGACGCGTACCGACTCGACCATCGCGATGAAGGTCTTCCGGGTGAAGCCGTCGACCAGGTGCGGCAGGGTTTCGTCGGCGTACACGGTCCTGGGCTCGGTGCGGACGTCTCGGAAGCCGGCTGCATGGAGGAGTGGCTGGACCCGGCGACCGATCAGCGAGTCGCCGCCGGCCTCGGCCTGCAGGTCGACCAGGCACTCGATCACGGCCTGCGCGGCGGCGCTGCGCGGATGGAAGAAGGCGGACTGGTGGTCGCCTTCGATGACGGTGATCGTGCCGCCCGGACGCAACAGCTTCCGCAGGCTGATCAGCGCAGCGGTCGGGTCCGGGAGGTGTTCGAGGACGAAGCAGACGAAGATGTGGTCGAACTGCTCACCGGCGAGCTCGCGAAGATCGGCGCAGCGCCACTCGACCCGCGCTTCGGGCCCGACCCGCGCCTTCGCTTGGGCCAGCGACTCCTCGGAGATGTCGACCGCCACGAGGTCGATCCCGGGATGCCGAGTGACCAGCTGGACCGTCTGGGCGCCGACACCGCAGCCGGCTTCGAGCACCCGCGCGCCCGGCGGGTAGCCGATGCCGCCGTGCAGGAGCTCTGCCAGCGTCTGCGCCTGATCGGTCAGCCGGCGCGTCTCGGCCGGGGTGTACCCATGCACGTAATCGGTTCTCATACCTCCACGGTGCGGTCACAATGGTCCGATGGACAGGTCCAATGACGGCGACTTCAGCAGGTCCAATGGCGCGGACTTCCTGCAGCTGAACGCCGCCGACGTACCAGCGGGCGGTCTGGCCGACTGGCTGACCGACCAGGTCCGGACCGCGATCTCCGACGGCCGCCTCCCGATCGGCAGCCGCCTCCCCGCGACACGTCAGTTGGCGACCGAACTGCGGATCTCCCGAGGTGTCGTCACCGAGGCCTATCAACGCCTGACCGAGGAAGGCCAGGTCAGCGGACGCGGCCGCGCCGGCACGATCGTGGTCGCCGCCCCGGCCGTCGCCCCCGCGGCCCGGGCCCGATCGTACGAACCGCCTCAGATGACCGCACCCGGACTCGACATCTTCGTCGAACTCCGGGCAGCGCCGGCTCACATCGACCTGACTCCCGGCGTACCGGACCTGGCCTCGTTCCCGCGCGCCGCCTGGCTGCGCTCCGAACGTGCCGTCCTCAACGACCTCGAACCCGCCGCCTTCGGGTACGGCGACCCGTCCGGTACGCCGGCGTTGCGTCGAGCCGTCTCGGCCTGGCTCGCCCGCTACCGCGGCATCACCGCGCACCCGGACGAGGTGATCATCGTGGCCGGGGTCTCGCAGGCGATCGCGTTGCTCGCCCAGTTCCTCACCGAGCGCGGCATCGGCGAGGTCGCCGTGGAGGATCCGGGGTCTCTGGGTTCACGGCAGCACCTACAGGAATGGCAGCTCCGGACCCCGCCGATCCCGGTCGACTCGGGTGGGCTGCAGGTCGACGTACTGCGGAAATCCGGTGCGCCGGTGGTGATGGTGACTCCGGCTCACCATTTCCCGACGGGCGTCGTACTGGAGGGTGAGCGGCGCCGCGACCTGCTGCAGTGGGCGGCCGAGGGTGGGTTGATCTTCGAGGACGACTACGACGCCGAGCACCGCTATGACCGGCCACCCGTCCCCGCCTTGCGCTCGATGCAGGCCGAGCAGGTGCTCTACGCGGGCAGCGTCTCCAAGCTGCTCGCCCCCGCGTTGCGGATCGGGTGGATCGTGCCGCCGGCCCAACACCGCGACGACTTCATCGCCCTCAAACGTCGCGCCGACCTAGGCAACGCATCGCTCCCCCAACTGACCCTCGCGCACCTGATGGAATCCGGCGAGCTGGAACGCCAACTCCGCTACGTCCACCGCCGCCACCGCACCCGCCGCGACGCCCTGGCCACCGCCGTCGCCACCTACTTGCCCACCGCAACAATCCACGGCGCCGCCGCCGGCCTCCACCTGACCATCACCTTCCCACCCGACATCGACGACAAAGCCCTAGCCGCAGCCGCCCTCTCCAAAGGCATCAAAGTCCACCCCCTCTCCTGGCACTGCCAACTCCCCCACGCCCCCGGCCTGGTCCTCGGCTACGCCGCCCGAACCCCCACCGCCCTAACCGAGGCCATCCAAACCATCGCCACCCTCCTCACACCGTCGCCAACAACATGAGGTAATCGATCCGGAAGCACCCCGTCCCGCCTAGCCCGCGCCCAAACCACCCGCTCCCGCCTCCCACCTCATGTCCTTACCGACGCGCACCGCTCAAATGCGGCCGCGGACGTACCCAGTGGCCCCTCGCCGCCGCGGCCGGCCGACACAGAACGGCTGGCGGGGTCGGCCTTGGGCTCAGCGGGATGGAGCGACCAAAGGCGGGCGAAGTCGCCGTTGTGGTAACGAATGTGCGGATAGCGGCCGCAATGTTCCACAAAGGCGAGACGGCGCTCGGCGGACGCAGATTTGCGGAGATCTACTGTCGCCCAGAGCCTGTTGCGATTTGGCGGCTGCTTTTCACCGAGCCGGTTTGGGGGAGCGGGATCGCGTCAGGTGTTCGGTCGTTGTGGCTGAGGGCTTTGTCTGGACAGGAACCCCGCCTTCCCGAAGGTGCTCGTCCCGTCCGTCCGCTCGGATTCGGCCGGTGGCGTACGCGGTGGCTGGTCGCCGCTGCGGCCGGATTGACTGAGACGGGTGGCTGGGCGGGTCTGTGGCTGGGCCGGATGGCGGGGCCGGTGACCGAGGTTCCCCGTCGCCTGTGGCTGACGGGCTGTGGTTGCTCCCGACGGCGAGGAGGCCTGTCAGCTGACCCGCCGCGGTGGTTGCTCCCGACGATCAGGAGGCCTGTCACCTGACTCACCGCCGCGGTTGACCACTGCGGTTCGAGTCGCCTGCCTCGCCAGCCTCGCCTGCCTCGCCAGCCTCGCCTGCCTGGCTGCCTGGCTGGCTGGCTGGCTGGCTGGCTGCGGAAATTTGGCTGGATATCCGTTCAAATGGGCCCTTCTCTGCTCAAATATTGAGGGGAGAACCAGCAACTTGCAGGGAGATCCCCTCGTTTTCCGGGACCGCAACCGAAGCCCGGAAGCTCAAACGACCGGCACGCGGTCACCGACCGCACCATCCCCCTCAACCACACGCGACGCCCGCCTAGCACTTCAGTAAATCGGCCGCCGCGGCGACCAGCCACCGGGTACGTGTCCGGCCTGTCCGGTACGGCGCGCAGTTGTCGCGGCTAACGTCCGAAGAACACGCCGACGTCGTACTGCGATCCTTCGGACGCTAGCGGGGGAGCGGGTGGCTCGGATGCCGGAGGCGGGCGGGATCGCCTTTGTGGTAAAGAATGTGCGTATAGCGGCCGCGATGTTCCACAAAGCGAGTGGGCGCGGGTTTGCGGGGAACCCGCGTTTGATCCGACACCGTCAGCCAATGGGACCCGATGCCTGCTGGCCCGGGGGGTTGCCCGCTCGTATTTTCAGGGGGCAACCCCCCAACCGCGGGGATATCCCTCCAGCTGGGGGGTGCCGAACGAAAAAGGGGTGGAGGGAGGGGCGGCTAGCTGTCGTTGGTGGGGCGGGGGACGGGGATTACCAGGGGGGTGTTGGTCAGGGGGTCGGGGATTACTTGGGCGGTTAGGTTGAAGACGGTGGCGACTGTGGCGGGGGTGATTACTTCGGTGGGGGTGCCGGTGGCGGCTATGCGGCCGTCTTTGAGGGCTATTAGGTGGTCGGCGTAGCGGGCGGCGAGGTTCAGGTCGTGGAGGACGAGGACGATCGTCTTGTGGTGCTTGCGGTTGAGGTCTTGGACGAGGTCGAGGATCTCGAGTTGGTGGGCCAGGTCCAGGAAGGTGGTTGGCTCGTCGAGGAGCATGGTGTCGGCGTCTTGGGCCAGGGCGAGGGCGATCCAGACGCGTTGGCGTTGGCCGCCGGAGAGCTCGTCCAGGGAACGGTCGGCCAGCTCGGCGACGCCGGTCGCGGCCAGGGCGGAGCTGACCACGCGCTCGTCCTCTGACGACCATTGGCGGAACCAGCGTTGATGCGGATGCCGGCCGCGACCGACGAGGTCCGCGACCGTGATGCCGTCCGGCGCGACTGGTTGTTGCGGGAGCATGCCTAGCTGGGTTGCCAGGCGGGCGGCGCTGACCTTCGACAGGTCTACGTCGTCCAGGTACACCGCTCCACCGCGCGGAGTGAGCAGTCGTGCGAGTCCGCGCAGGAGGGTGGACTTTCCGCTGGCGTTGGCGCCGACGATGACAGTGATCTGCTGCCGCGGGATCAGTACGGACAACTCGTGCACCACGGCGCGGCCGTCGTACGCGAGGGTTAGTTGGTCTGCCCGGAGTTCGGTCATGTCAGCCTCCCCGGCCGATGCGGTTGGCGCGAGCCATCAGGATGAGCAGGTACGGCGCCCCGAGGAACGCGGTCACGACGCCGACCGGCAGCTGGGTCGGCGCGAAGATCTCGCGGGCGATCAGGTCGGAAACCACTACCAGCAAGGCACCAAGCGCACCGGCCGTGCACAATCCGGCGACCCGCTCGGCCACCAACCGCCGCGCGAGCTGCGGCGCGACCAGGGCCACGAACGCGATCGGCCCCGCGGCCGCAGTCGCCAAGGCCGCTAGCGCAACGCCGACCAAGATCAACAACCCGCGCGAGAGCTCAACCCGACCGGCCAACGTCCGCGCCAGATCATCACCGAGCTCCAGCAACCGCAGCTGCCGCGACCCAGCGAGCGCGGCCGGCAGCAAGATCACCAACGCGGCCCCGATCAGTACGACGTGCGTCCAGGTCCGACCGGCCAGGCTCCCGGCCAGCCACTGCACCGCGCTCTTCGCGGTGTAGATATCGGCGAGCGTCAGCAGGTACGCCGTGATCGAGCCGATGATCGCGGTCACCCCGATCCCGACCAGCACCAGCCGGTACCCCGAGATGCCATCCCGATAGGCCAGCAGGTACACGACAATTGCCGACAGCAACGACCCGAGCAACGCCCCCGCCGGAATCCATCCGGACCCGAGCACAGTGATCATCAGTACGGCGGCCAGCGCGGCCCCTGCATTGACCCCGATCAGATCCGGACTCACCAGCGGATTGCGCGCCAGCCGCTGGAAGATCGCTCCCGACACAGCGAACGCCGTACCGACTCCCATCCCCACGAGCACCCGGGGCAGTCGTCCGTTCACCACAATGTCGTTGAGGATCAGCGTTCCGTGACCGCCGAGCGTATCGAGCACCACCGGCAACGGAATCCGGTAGTCGCCCAACGTCAACGACACCGCCCCAACCGCAAGCGTCAGAATCCAAGCAACAGTCGCCCAGACAACGCTCGAGCCATCGACCCGCGTCGAGACCGGCCCAACCCGGAGCGCCTTCACAATGACACCCTCACAATGACACCCTCACAATGCCGCCGTACGACGCCGTCGCACCAGCGCGATGAACAGCGGCGCACCGATCAACGCGGTAATGATTCCGACCTGCAGCTCATCCGGCCGAGCCACCAGCCGCCCAACCACATCCGCAAGCAGCAACACGGCAGGCGCCAACACCATCGACCACGGCAGGATCCACCGATAGTCCGCGCCCACCAACGTCCGTGCGACATGCGGTACGGCGAGCCCGAGGAACCCGATCGGCCCAGCGATCGCGGTCGCCGTACCAGCGAGCACGACGACCGCCAGCCCAGCCATGACCCGTACCAACGTGACCCGAGTACCGAGCGACCGCGCCAGCTCATCACCCAGCGCCAACTGATTGAGCGACCGCCCGAGCACCAAGGTCAGAACGATGCCCACGGCAATGAACGGAACCGCCTGGCCGATCACCGAACTGGTCGCCAGCGTGAGCGATCCGACCACCCAGAACCGGAACTCGTTCAGCGTTGACAGATCGAGCAGCGTGATGGCTGACGTCACTGACCCGAGCAGCGCGGAGATCGCCGCGCCGGCCAGCGCGAGCTTCACCGGCGTTGCGCCCCCTCGCCCGATCGCCCCGACCAGGTAGACGACCACAGTCGCCACCAATGCACCGCCCATCGCGAACCAGACATAGCCGGTCAGGCTGTGCACACCCAGTACGCCGATCGCCCCGACCACGGCCAGCGCCGCCCCGGCGTTCACGCCGAGAATTCCCGGGTCGGCCAACGGGTTGCGGGTCACGCCCTGCATCAACGCACCGGCCAGCCCGAGCGCCGCCCCGGCGAGCAGACCGGCAGCCGTACGAGGCAACCGCAGATACCGGATCACGCGGTCGTTGTCGCTACCGCTGAAGTCCGCCAGCGCCAGGTAGACGTCGTGTGCACCGAAGTGCTGGTTGCCGATACTCAACGACAGCAGGACGGAGACGGCGAGCACCGCGACGCACAGCAGCAGTCCGGCCGCGCGTCCCTTCACTTCAACAAGCACGTTATTTGAACAGATCGGGGTGAATCGTCTTGGCGATGTCCTCGGTCGTGTACGCACCGCGCACCCCGGCCGAGTGATTCGCGAACAGCCACGGTACGACGTGCTTGTTGCGGACGGCCTTGAGATTCTGGAACGCCGGGTTCGCGAGCAGCTTGTCCACGTCCGGCTTGGTCGCGGCCGGTGTCAGCGCCGCGTCGCAGCACCCGCTGATCAGGATGTAGTCGGGATTGCGCTTGATCAGCTCCTCGACGCCGATCTTCACGTTCCGCTTCGCGGTCAGGTCGGCGAACGCGTTCACGCCACCGGCCTGCTTGATCAGCACCGTGCCGAAGTCCGGACCACCCGAGACAGTCAGCCCGCCGCCTTCCAGCCCGGGCCGCAGGATCGCGACCGTCGGCTTCGGCGCGTTCTTCACCTTGGCCTCGACCGCGGCGATCCGCTTCTCCTGGTCCGCGATGACCTCCTCGGCCCGGTCCTCGACCCCGAACAGCTTGCCGAGGCCGCGCAGGTCGGCGTACACGTTGTCCATCGTGACGCTGGACGGATCGATCGCCTCGTCGCCCTTGCCGTCCGCGGTCGGGCAGAGCGGGCTGAAGATCCAGGTCTGGACGCCGAGCTCGGCCAGGCTCTTACGGCTGCCGAAGCTCTGGTCGCTGCCACCGCCGGCGCTGAACACGTCGTTGAACCCGGACAGCACGAAGTCCGGGTTCGCCGCGAGCAGCTCCTCCCGGCTGGGCAGGTTCTTGTAGTACTTCGCCTTGCCCTGCGCGCCGGCGTACTCCGGGAGCACCTCCGCGTCCAGGTACGCCGTACCGACCAGGCGGTCCGAGATCCCCAGCGCATGCGCCATCTCGATGGCCGGCTGGTACGCCGCGAACACCCGCTTCGGTGGACCCTGGACGGTGACGTCGATCCCGCAGTTCTTCACGGTGATCGTCGACCCCGGCGGATTCACCGCGGTGGTCGTGCCGCAACCGGTCACCAGACCGAGCATCAGGGCAAAAATGACGGACTTACGCAGCACAGGACCGCTCCTCCAGCACCTCGTGGACGGATCACATGCCGTGGCCGGTCTCCTGGCTGACGGGACTCAGTTCACCGGCCTGGTCTTCCCAGCCAACCGGCCAGTGACCTCCCTCACGAGGGACTGCCGGTGAACTCCCGATCACAGTGGCGAGGGCCGCGCCGGCATTGAACCGGCTTCCCGAGCACCACGGCGCCGCCACAGTACCTCAGCGGTACTGCGAGACCATCGCCAGCGCGAACTGCGTCATGACGTCCGGGTTGATCGCCCGGGCCGGTAGCGGCACGAAATCGATCAGCCGGTCGTCGCCGATCCGGATCGTCGTCCGCCCCGTCGCGGTGTCGACGTACCCCTCGTCACCCAGCGGGAGCGCCTGCGCGGTCGGCGTCGTCCGGATCGCGGTCATCAACGTCTTGGCCTGTGGCGTACGGCGTACTGACGTGGACAGCACGCTGTTCGCGGCGACCCAACCGCAGACCAGGTCGCCGGACTCCGTCGCACCGTCCCGACGGATGTACGCCGGCACGCCCATCACCTTGGCCGCGGCCGACGAACCACGTTCGCAGTCCGGCCGAATGATCAACGGCTGCGGCTCGGGCAGCCCGCCCACCTGCCGGTCCACCTCCTCCGCGAGCACGACGTACTTCGCGAGCGTGGCCTTCGGGCCGGCGACCTTGTAGAGCCGGCCGTCGCGGAGGAAGACCACGAAGCTGTCCGTTCCGAAGCCGGGGGCCTTGGTGCCGAAGCTGCTCGCACCGACGACCGCCGGCTTGGCGCCCTTGCTCGCCTTCTGAGCCGCGGCCAGGGTGGCCGTCGTCGCCGTTTCCACCGAGACCCCGACCCGCAGCACCGGCCCGGTCGGAGTCGCGCTCAGGCCGAGCTGGCAGATGTCATAAGTCGCCGGTACGCCGAAGTCCGCCGGAAAGTTCTGCGGCTGAATCTGCACGGCGGGAGCCGCAAGCGTGGTCTGCACCAGCTGCTGGTCCATCCGCACGCAGACCGTGTCGGCGACCTTCGAGGACGACGGGGTGCTCGACGGCGTTGCCGAGGGAGTCTCGGTAGGCGTCGTCGGAACCGAGACCAGCGGCGGCACGCTCGGAGCAGTCTCCTGCCCCGGTCCACCGCAACCGCTGAGCAGCACTGCGAGGACGGCGATCGGCACTACCGGACGGATACGCATGGTGTGCCAAAGCCTACGCTTCGTCGGCTTCGGCCTCAGCCCGCAGCTCGCGCTCCCGGACGGCGTGCTCGTCGGTGCGTGCGTCGTACCGCCAGAAGTCGCGCAGGGCGGCTCCGGTGGCCGCGACGCCGGCCACGCAGAGGATGCCGCCGCTGACGATCGACGTGCGGACACTCGTCAGGTCGGCGACCAGGCCGGACCGGGCCTGCCCACCGAGCGGGCCGAGCATGTAGGAGAGCATCTCGATCCCGGCCAGCCGGCCGCGCCTCTCGTCCGGGATCGTCTGGTTCCAGATCACCGAACGGAACATGCCGGACACCATGTCCGCGGCGCCGGCGAACGCGAGGAAGACGACCGCGAACCAGATATTCGGCGCCAGACCGGCGATTCCGATCGCGGCACCCCAGCAGGCCGCCGCCATCACGACGGCTCGGCCGTGGTGATGCACCCGGCTGGTCCAGCCGATGGTCAGCGTCGCGATCATCGCGCCGACAGCCTCGGCGCTGTAGAGGACGCCGAGCAGCTTCGGTTCCTTCAGCACCTCGGTCGCGAAGGCCGGGAACAGCACGATCGGCATCGCCATGAACATGCCGACCATGTCCACGACGTACGTGCCGAGCAGGTCCTTGCGGCGCGCGGCGTACACGATGCCTTCGCCGATGACGCGCAGGCTCGGTGGTTGCGAATGCTCGCCGACCCGGTACGGCTTCAGTCGCATGTACATCAGGGTCGCGATCGCGAGCCCGGCCAGCTCGATCCCGAAGGCCCAGCCGATTCCGGCCGTCCCGACCAGGACTCCGCCCAGCGCGGGACCGACCAGCTGACCGGTCTGCATGGTCAACGCGTTCAGTGCCACCGCGGCCGGCAGCTCCGAATGCTTCACCACCCGCGGGAACAGCGCGTCCCGGCTCGGTCGCTGCAGTGACGCGGCGATCGCGTTCAGTGCGCCACAGACGTAGATGATCCACACCTGCGGGTTGGACAGCAGCGTGTTGCTCAGCAGTACGGCGCAGACCGCGACCTGCGCGATCCCGGTGAAGATGAGCATCTTTCGCCGGTCCACGTGATCGGCCAGCGCACCGCCGTACAGGCCGAAGACGACCAGCGGGGCGATGTTGATCAGGCCCATCGCGCCGACCGCGAAGTTCGAGTGCGTCAGCGAGTACAGCTGGTACGGCAGGGCGACGTACCCGAACATGCTGCCGAGGAAGAAGATCGAGCCCGAGACCACCAGGATCCGGAAGTCTCGGGAACCACGCCACGGAGTCAGATCGACACGCAGCCGGGCGAGCCGCGCTCGGAAACTTGCTGCCACCGGCACATCCTGTCAGGACTCCGCCCAGGCGAAGAACCCTTTTCTCCCTACCGTGGAACCGATTGGTTGCCCTCGGCGTCAATCTCGGAGAACTTGAGAGACACGCCCTAACCCCAGGACAGACGGAGACAACCGGATGATCTCGACCAAGTCGGTACGCACCGAGGTGCTCGCCACCCTCGCCGCGGGGGCGATGGCCGCCACCGGCGCGCTGCTCGTGCCCGCCACCGCGCAGGCCACGACGACCGCCGCCACGAGCGCCACCAAGGTGTACGACGCACTGAAGCCCGGCCAGGTCCTGCGGGCCGGTCAGTTCATCCGCTCGACGAACGGCCAGTACACGTTCGTCATGCAGACCGACGGCAACGCGGTGCTCTACAAGGGCAAGAGTGCGCTGTGGTCGACGGCCACCAACCGCAAGGGCGCCGTCGTGGTGATGCAGAAGAACGGCAACCTCGAGGTCGTCGTCGGCCGGACCGCGATCTGGCAGAGCAACACCGGCACCAGCCCGAACGCCCGGCTCGTCGTCCAGAACGACAGCAACCTGGTGATCTACAACACCCGGAACAAGCCGAACTGGAGCCGCTACATGGTGGTCCAGGTCCTCGGCGCCGGCCGGCTCCTGCAGACTCCGCAGTACCTGACGTCGCTGAACCGCGTCTACCGCCTGCAGATGCAGACCGACGGCAACCTGGTGCTGGTGAAGAACGGCAAGACCCCGCTGTGGAGCACCAAGACGCAGAGCAAGGGCGCGTTCGCGGTCATGCAGACCGACGGCAACCTGGTCGTTTACAGCGCCGCGAAGGTGCCACTGTGGTCCAGCAAGACCACTCGCAAGGGCTCCGCCCTGGTCCTGCAGAACACCGGCGATGTCCAGATCATGGTCGGCCGCACTGTGGTCTGGCACACATCCACCGCCGGGCGCTGAGAAATTAATCGCTGATTTTCTTCAGCGAGCGAACTTTCCGGCGTCCCAACACGTCTATACCAGTAGCCGCGGCACCCGGGGCGGGGTGTCGCGGCCCCTTTATGCCCAATTCATATCTGCTAGTCATCAAGTGGTTACCAGGGGCAACAATTCGCTGAGGTCGGTGCGTTCACCACTCGCGCGAAGCTTCCCGGTACTCCGCGCCTCGGGCCAGGTGGTCCGGCCGAGGGCGAGCTCGATCCACAGCTCGGGCGGCAGCTCGACCACCGCGCCCGGAGTCCCGCGGGTGTGCCGGGGCCCCTCGATGCACTGCACAGCGCCGTACGGCGGGACGCGGACCTCGACGGCGTGGCCGGGCGCCTTCGCGACCAGGAGCTTCAGCAGCTCCTTGGTCAGCAGTTTCAGGTCGGGACGCTCGGCGGTGCCCGCGTCGTACCGCTCCAGGGCCTGATCAAAGGGCGTGCTCACGACGGGTTAGCGTACGCGCCGTCCATGGACAAAATTGTCGGGACGCCCCCTTCGTAGACGATAATCAAGCCTGAGAAACGGCTGCATCAATTGGCAGGGAGGTCGGGATGCTCACGCCCAGGCACCAGGCGCTGCTGATGACACTGGCGGGGATGACCGTCGGTGTCGCAGTCTTCGGCACCGTGCTGGCCATCAACGGCAACGGTGACGACGACAAGCGGGCGACCGATGTCGTGGTCACGCAAACCCCTTCGAGCCCGACACCCCGCGGCGACGGTCTGCAGAGCGACAGCCTGCAGTTCGCAGCCCAGACCTTCGGCACCGATCGGAGCCCGGTCTCGGCCGAGGTTCCGACGACGTGGCGAGCCAACCAGGACGGCGAGCGGCCACGGTTCCAGGACCCGAGCGGCGTCTGGCAGATCCGCTTCGACACCCGCGGGAGCAGCAAGGCCCCGGACCGTCAGGTGAGCGATCGCGAGCGCAGCATCAAGGAGACGCAGCTCAACGTGCTGAGCCGCGACAACGGCACGCTCGTCTACACGTATGTCGACGGCGCCCGCGGCCCGCGGATGGGCCTGTCCCGCTGGATCTCCGCCGACAACGGCAGCAGCACGGCCGTCGAGATCACCGTTGGTGGTCGCCCACAGGACGAGGCCGCTCTGCGCGCCGTACTGGAGCGCGCTACGTCATCGCTCCAGCTGCCGGACCCGAACAACCGCCCGAACTAGCAGCTGACGTCGGCGGTCGGCGCCTGTCCCGACAGCAGGTAGGTCTCCACGATGCCGTCGACGCAGGAGTTGCCGGCCTTGTAGCCGGTGTGACCGTCGCCGTCGCGGGAGACGAGCACGCCGCTGTCCAGCTGCTTGGCCAGCCCGACAGCCCAGTCGTACGGCGTCGCCGGGTCCCGCGTCGTACCGACCACGACGATCGGCTTCGCGCCGGCCGCCTTGATCGCGTGCGGCTTGTCCTCAGCCTTGACCGGCCAGTTCGCGCAGGCGAGCGAGCCCCAGAGCAGGAACGAGCCGAACCGCGGTGAGGCCGCCTTGTACTTCGGCTCCTCGGCCTTGGCCTGCGCGACCGAGGCGATGTCCGGCCGGTCCACGCAGTTCACCGCGTAGATGACCTCGTTCTGGTTGTTCGCGTAGCCGGAACTCTCGCGCTCGGTGTACTGATCGGCGAGCGCGAGCAGCCGCGCGCCCTTGCCGTCGAGACCGTCGAGCACCGCGTCCTCGAGCCGCGGCCACAGCTCCTGCGAGTAGAGCGGGTAGATCACCCCGAGTACGACGATCGCCTGGGTCACCTTGCGGTTCCCGGAACCGGGCAGCGGGTTCGCGTCGCTGTCGTTGATCAGCTTGTCGACCTTGCCGAGGATCTCGGTCTTGCTGTTGCCCAGCCGGCACTGCCGCTGAGCGCAGTCCTCGGCGAACGCGTCGAGCGCGGTGTCGAAGCCCTTCGCCTGGGCGATGTTGTTCTCCTCCGAGGTCTTCGACGGGTCGACCGCACCGTCGAGCACCAGCCGGCCGACGTTCTTCGGGAACAACTCGGCGTAGGTCGCGCCCAGGAAGGTGCCGTAGGACATGCCCAGGTAGTTCAGCTGGGTGTCGCCGACGATGCCGCGGAGTACGTCGATGTCGCGGGCGGCGTCCTTGGTCCCGACATGCGGGAGCAGCTCGCCGGAACGCTGCTGGCAACCGTCCGCCAGGATCTTGGCCTCGTCGTTCAGCTCGGTGATCTCGGCCTCGTCGTCCGGGCTGCCGTCCGCGGCGATGAACTTGTCCAGCTGCTCGGTGTCCAGGCACTTCACCGGCGTCGACTGGCCGACCCCGCGCGGATCCCAGCCGATCACGTCGAACTTGCGCAGCAGCGACGACCCGAGCACGAACCCGGCCGAGGCGGCGAACTCCACGCCCGATCCGCCCGGACCACCCGGGTTGATGAACAGCGTGCCGATCCGGCCGGCGCGATCGCGAGCGAGCACCTTGCGAGCGCTCAGCTCGATCGTCTTGCCGTTGGGCTTGGTGTAGTCCAGCGGCACCTTGATCGTGGCGCACTGCTGGTTGCTACCGCAGCGCTCCCACTCCGGCTGCTGGTTGTAGAACTGCTCGAGCCCCGCCGGAATCGGCCCGGCCGGCCCCTTCGACGGGCCCCCACCGGTGCTCGTCCCGGTCGGGCCGCCGTCGGCGTCCTGTGCCCGGCTCGCCACACCACATCCGCTGAGCAGTACCGCCAGAGCGGCCACGACTACGGTCGTCTTGCGGAATTTCACTGCTCGGGGTCTCCCTCTTCGTGGTTCAGACGGCGCCGGCGTCGGGGCTTGCGTTGCCGCCGTTCCTCGGTCGTCTCCGCTACTGGCTCGGTCGTTTCCGCTACGGCCTCGGTCGTTTCCGCTGCTGGCTCAGCCGGCGGTTCCACGACCTCTGGCTGGGGTTCGGGCTCCCGGCGTACAGAGAGCTCGACCGGTACGGCGTCCGGGGTCGTCGTACTGGAGGCTTCGTACTGCTGGCGCGGTGAGCACACGTCCGCGCGGCTGCAGGCGCAGCGCCGACCGGAAGCAGCCAGCCGAACCACGACGGTGTCGCTCGGGACGTTGTGCCCGACCACCACTCCATCACCCGCAGGGGTCTCCACGGCGGTGCCGACAGCAGGGGCCTTCGCGTTGTACTCCTGGTAGAGCGGGTGTTCGTACTTCAGGCAGCACATCAGCCGCCCACACGCGCCGGAGATCTTCAGCGGATTCAGCGGCAGGTCCTGGTCCTTCGCCATCCGCACGCTGACCGGCTCGAAGTCCTTCAGGAAGGTCGCGCAGCACAGATCCCGCCCGCACGGCCCGATCCCGCCCTGCAGCCGGGCCTCGTCGCGGGCACCGACCTGGCGGAGCTCGATCCGCGCCCGCAGACCGCGGGCCAGATCCCGGACGAGCTCCCGGAAATCCACCCGGTGCGGCGCGGAGAAGTACACGATCACCAACTGGTCGACCTCGGCCCGCCGGTCGACGAAGTCGATCCCGACCACCTTCATCGGCAGGTCGTGCTGCCGGATCAGCCGCTTGGCGATCACCCGGGCGTCGGCCCGGCGCTGCCGGTTCTGCTCGTCGCGATCGAGGTCCGCCGTACTGGCGATCCCGTCACACAGCGGCAGCCCACCGATCTCCTCGGTTACGAACTGCGGCGCCCAGACGCACTCGGCCACCTCGGGCCCGTCGTCGGTCGGGACCAGCACTTTGTCCCCGACCCGCGGTCGATGCGGGCCGGGATCCAGGTAATACAGCCGCCCGTAGCGCTCGAACGACACCGCCATCACCATGCCCACGCCGTCAGAGTACTTGCCCGAGAGGGTGCTTTGGAGCTCCAGGCCGTAGCGAGGAGGTGCTCGGTGCGGTGGCTCGGTGCGCGGGGCGAAGGGTTCGATGCGGAGCATCTAGCGCTTTGCACCCGTGCGGCGAGGTGCCGTGCCGAGTGCCCCGCAGTAGGTCTGGAGCTCCAAAGCACCCTCTCAGGTGCGGTTGATCAGCGTTTGAGCCCTCTGACCGATCCTGTGATGGGTCCGCCGGTGGCGGTGCAGACGACCAGCCGGTCGTGATCCTCGTCCCAGCTGTCCTCGGTCGGGGTGAACCAGCCGAGGTCGAACATCGACTTGTCCGCGCTGATGCCGACATAGGTGGCGAACTCGGCGGCGCAGCGATCCTTGCCGGCCAGGTCGATCTTGCGGTCCCCCGGATAGGGGCCTTCCGGGAGCGACACGTTGGAGATGACCTCGCCGTCATGGCCGAGCGAGCAGTCCTTCCGGGTCACCTCGCCGTCCTCGTTGCCGTCGTCGAAACACTCTCCGACGGCCAGGTCCTCGACGTACGTGCCCGAGCTCGACGAGCTGGCGGGGTCCTCCGACGAGCCGTAGTCGTCGCCCCCGTACGCGATCCCGAGGCCGATCAACGCGATCATCAACACACCGAAGAAGGTGACCAGGCCGCCGGTGATGATCCCGGCGATCGCCATCCCCTTGCCGTCCTGCGGCCGGCGCTTGAGCTGCACGAGCGCCGCGATCCCGAACCCGACGCCGAACGGCGCCGAGATCCCGATCACGAACCCGCCGACCCCACAGGCGAGCGAGGCGATCGCGAACGCGTTGGTGCTGCTGGCCTGCCCCGGATACCCGTACCCGTAGGCGACCGGATACCCCACCGGCGGCTGCCCGTACGGCGGCGGTCCGGGCGGCTGCCCATAACCAGGCTGCCCGTACGGCGCCTGCCCGTGGCTCGGTTGTCCGTGGCCTGGTTGCCCGTACGGCGGTTGAGCCGGTTGACTCGGTTGCCCGTACGGCGGTTGGGCCGGTTGACCGTAGGTCGGTTGACTCGGTTGCCCGTACGGCGGTTGGGCGGCCGGCGGCCCGTACTGCGATGGCCCGGGCGTGGCACCGGTCGACGGCTGACCCGGCGCGACCCATCCCGACTGCGTCGGCAGCGGCTGAGTCCGGGTAGGCAGCACCTGCGTCGGATCCGAGCTCGGAAGCGGCTGCGTGGCCTCGTCCGGCACGGTGTCGTCCGGGCGCGCGTAGTTCGGGAAGGACCTCGGAGTGTCCTGTGGGCGGCCCGGTTCCTGGCCGTACGGTGGTTGACTCACGACTTCCCCCAGATGATTCCCCCGCGCACCGTGCTACCGCTGCGATCCGCGCATGCTACCGCTCAGGCGGGTCCCCGGCAGCCCCACCAGGCACAACACGTTGCCGTCAGCAACAGCACGATCTTCCAGGACCACGTAGTACATGTCCAGCTCCGACTGCTCGTACGGTTTCCCGATGAACGTGCCGAACGCGCTCGTGCACTCCCGGGTCGCGATCGTCTGGGTCTCCTCCGGGGACCGTCCGGACAGCTCGGCCCGCACCTTCGCGTAGGCCTCGCCGCTGTGCGCGGTCCGGCAGTTCGCGATCCTCGCCATCCGCAGCGTGTCCGCCTCCAGCTCGGCGTCGAAACAGCGCCCGACATCGACCTGGGCGATCGGCACCGTCCGTCCGACCCCATCCCGCAACTGCCCGGCCAGTCCGAGCGCGACCGCGACCCCGGTGATGATCCCCCAACACACGCAGACCACCAGAGCGCCGTACGCGAACCGCTTGCCGCGGCCGCCGGTGCGCTTGATCCGCCGCAACGCGATCCCGGCCAGCACCAGCGCGACCGGCACCAGCCCGGGCAGTGCCGTCACGAGCGCCGCCACGGCGTACCGGTCCTGCCGCTGCTGCGCGGGCGTCGGCACGCCCGTCAGCCACGACTCGGCCGACGGCAATGACGGCCGCGCAGGCTGCATCGGTGAAGGCGGCTGGGTGACCATGGGCGTCCGTTCGGCGAAGCGGCCGAGCGGTCTGCTTTGCCCGGACACACGGACATCGCTCGGATCAGCGCCGGTGTTACACCGGCCGTCCAGCCATCGGACGGCCGTCTCAAGCGTTGGTCTAGCCTTCGAACAGGCCGATCGTCATCGCCTCGAGCGCGAGCAGCGGTGCCACGTTCGTCTCGATCGCCTCGCGGCAGGCGGTGATCGCGCCGAGTCGCCGTACCGTCGATTCCGGCGTGGTCCGCGCGCCCAGAGCCTCGATCTGCCGGGTCAGCTCGGCGTTGATCAGCTCGGTCCCGGCCTTGGTCTGGAGCACCAGCACATCGCGGTAGAGCGCCATCAGATCAACCAGTGACCGGTCCAGTACGTCGCGTTCCCAGCGCTTGGCGCGCGCCTTCTGCTGGTCCTCGAGCTCCTTCAGCGCGGCATTCGCCTCGCGCGGCTTCGCGCCTTTGGTGCCGACGCCGAGCGCCTGCTCCAGCGCGGCCCGCTCCTTCTCGTCGACCTTCTCCGCGCTCGCCTTCGACTCTTCCTTGGCCGCCTCGACCAGCTGCTGGGCAGCCTTCAGGCACGCCCCGAGATCACGCAGTGCGAACGGGACCTCGAGCACCCGCGATCGCCGCGCCCGGACCTCTTCGTCCCGCGCCAGCGCCCGAGCGCGTCCGATGTGCCCCTGCGCGGCCCGCGCCGCGAACCCGGCCAGCTCCGCGTCGATCTCGAGCGTCTTCACCAGCATCTGCGCCACCGCGTTCACCGGCGGGGTCCGCAGCACCAGCAGCCGGCACCGCGACCGGATCGTCGGCACGACGTCCTCGACGGTCGGTGCGCACAACACCCACACCGTGCGCGGTGCGGGCTCCTCAATGCTCTTCAGCAACGCGTCCGCGGCCTGCTCGGTGAGCCGGTCCGCGTCCTCGATCACCATCACCTGCCACCGGCCCTGCGTCGGGCTCATCGCAGCCCGGCGTACCAGCTCGCGAATCTCACTGACCCGGATCGACAGCAGCTCGGTCCGGATCAGCGACACATCCGGATGCGCTCCGGTGAGAACCGTCCGGCAGTCGTTGCACTCGCCACAGCCGTCCTGATGACACTGCAACGCCGCAGCAAACGCACGACCCGCATTCGACCGCCCTGACCCGGGCGGCCCGGTGATCAGCCACGCATGCGTCATCCCGACCACGGCAGCGCCGGACTCACCCCGCACCGCCGCCGCAGCGCCGCTCACGGCCTTCCGCAGTACGGCGACCGCCGGCTCCTGCCCGACCAAGTCGTCCCAAACCGTCATACCGTGGTCACCTTTGGCAGCAGGGGTTGGAGACGGCCGCGGATCTGTTTGGCGATGTCGTCGCGGTCCTGGGTGGCATCGATGACCAAGTAGTGCTGGGGTTCGGCGGCAGCCAGCTCAAGGAAGGCGTTCCGGACCCGCTCGTGGAAGTCGGCCGACTGCGCCTCGATCCGGTCCCGCTCGGCGAACCGGCCGAGCCCGTTCTTCGGCGGCAGGTCGAGCACGATGGTGAGGTTCGGGCGCAGGTCGTCGGTGGCCCAGCGGTTCACCCGCTCGACGTCCGCCACCTCCAGGTCGCGCCCGGAACCCTGATAGGCAAGGGCAGAATCGACGTACCGATCGGTGATCACGACGGCGCCCGACTTCAGCGCGGGCTTGATCACCGAGTCCACGTGCTCAGCCTTGTCGGCCGCGTAGATCAGCGCCTCGGCGCGATGCGAGATGTCGCCGGTCGCGGGGTCGAGGATGATCCGCCGCAGCTCCTGGCCGAGGTCGGTGGCACCGGGCTCGCGCGTCAGCACCACCTGCTGGCCCTGCTCCTGCAACCACTCGACGAGCAGGGCGGACTGCGTCGACTTCCCCGCGCCGTCCCCGCCCTCCATCGCGATGAACAGCCCGGTCGTCGGGTAGACGCCCGGCGTCTTGCCGAAGCTGCGCCGCAGGTCGCGCCAGAACGGTACGCCGGGTCTGTCGTCCATCTGGCGCCAGGCCAGCAGCCCGATCACGCCGGCGACGACCGCTGCGATCAGCATCGTTATCGAGGCGCCGTTGTAGCTCACCGAATGACCGGAGATCGAATAGGTGTGCCGCCCGATCGCACCGGCCACGAACGGCGCGATCGCCAGCGTGACCGCGAGCACCGTCCGGACGGCGGACTGCACGAACGCGAACGTCCGGCCGCGCACCGCATCCGGCACCTCGAGACCGAGCAGCGTGTATCCGGAGACCCAGGACGCACCTGCGTTGAAGCCGAGCAGGATCGCGATCATCGTGGCGATCTCGATCTGCTGGATCAGCGCCAGCCCGGCCAGGCAGATCCCCGATCCGACCAGACCGGCCGCGAACAGCCGCCGGCGGGACAGTCCGGAGAAGATCCGCGGGGCGAACCCCATCCCGAGCGCGAGACCGCCGAAGACCGCCCCGAACAGAACGCCGTACCCGGGGTCGCCGGCGTGCAGATCCTCGACATACGTGCGGCCGAGGCCGATCACCACCGCGCCGGCCGCGAACGCGCCGGAGATCCCGACCACGAGACCGCGGATGACCGGCGTACCGGTCACGTAGGACCAGCCCTCGACCATGGTCCGCCACAGCGTCGGGTGGTCCTCGTGGTCGTGGACGGCGCGGCCGATCTCCCGGATCGAGATGATCGCGAACCCGGAGACAGCGAAGGTCGCAGCATTGACGTAGACCGCGAGGTCGATCGCGAAAAGCGTGCTATTTGAGAGGGCACCCGCCCAGCGGCTGACCAGAGTGATCGCGGTGAAGATCGCGGCCGCCGGCAGCGCCGACCCGTACGTCGTGATCAGGCTGAGCTGGTTGGCCGCCTCGAGGCGGTGCCGGGGCACCAGGTTCGGCACGCTGGCGTCCTTGGCCGGACCCCAGATCAGGCTGACGATCTCGATCAGGACCGTTGCCACCAGCACCCAGGTCAGCGTGCCGACGATCGGGATGCTGACGAAGAACGCGGCCCGGATGAAGTCGCCGAGGATCATCGTCGCGCGCCGGTCGAGCCGGTCGGCGACCCAGCCGGCCACCGGCCCCATCACGAGCGCGGGCAGCACCCGGAGGAACAGCACGCCACCGATGGCGAAGTTCGCCGCCTGGTAGTCGTCACCGGCGAACGACTTCGCCATCGCGGTCAGCGCCAGCAGCCCGATCCAGTCGCCGAGGCTGGACAGCCCGAACGCGATCCACAGCCGCCGGAACGCCCGGATCCGCAACACCGCGCGCACGTCGTGCGCGGGTGCAGGATCGGTCAGCGGGTCATATACCTCCGGCACGCCGCCAAGACTAGTCGGCTGGTTGGACAGCTTTGTGCAGTGCGGTGGTCAGGACGTCGAGGCCGGCCTTCAGATCGACTGGCGGCGGGTAGCCGAAACCGAGCCGGAACACTCGCGGCTCGTCGGTGAACCATTCCCCGTCAGCGAGCCGCACGCTCAGCTCCGCGGCCGCCTCCCGGAATCGGTCGAGGTCGATCTGCGGGCGGAGCCGGACGCAGCACAGCGCTCCGGCGTCCGGGCGGACCCATTCGACGAGCTCGGCGTTCGCCTGCACCCACTGCTCGGTGGTCGCTAGCGCATCGGCCAGCCAAGGTCGCCGTACGGCGAGGATCTCGTCCTGCAGCTCGAAGACGCGAACCGCCAGCGCCTCGGTGATCGGTGAGCCGGTCACGACCGTGCTGAACTTCGCGGTCACCAGCCGCTCCATGAGGTCCGCGTCGGTGCTGATCGCCCAGCCGGTGCGCAGTCCGGCCGCGCCGTGGCATTTCGACAGGGATGCGACGGTCACCACCTTGTTGCCGAGCTGCAGGGTCGACTCTGCGATCGGGGCGTCGCCGTACGAGGCGGTGCGGTAGGTGTCGTCGACCAGTAGGTACGCATCTGGGCAGGTGGACGCCATGGCTGCGTAGATCTCTTGGAACACCCGGAGCGGTATGGCGACACCGGAGGGGTTCTGCGGACTCGCCAGGCTGACCAGCTTCGTGTCTGAGGTCAGCTGGGCGATCACATCTGCTGCCTGGAGTTGGTAGCCGGTGTCGAAGGTCAGCTCGACCACTCTGACCTCAGCACCGACCGCATGGCAGACGTTGCGAGCCATCGGGAACAGCGGAGCGGTCGTGACGACCTGACCGCCCTCTGCGACCAGGAACGCCAGCAGGAAGATCGCGTGCTGCCCGCCGATCGTGACGATGACCTGCTCGGGCTCGACGTCGTGCGCGGCGGCGATCGCGGCCCGCAGCTTCGGATCGCCCTGAGAGGTGCCGTAGCCGAGCTCCAGCTCGGCGATCTCGGGCGTCAGTAGGTCAGCGAGGCGCAGCTCCGGGCCGTAGCTCTCACCGAGGTCGTACCGCGGGTGGGTGTCGGACAGGGTCTGGATGGGGTTGCGCACGAAGTTCGCCATACCTCTGATGCTCCAAGGCGAGGGCTGGTCACCCCAGAGCCAATCCGGCAGAATTGGTTTGCCAATGAGACCAATCGAGCTGTGTGACCGTCTCGGCCGGTGGTCCTCCGGCCGAGGGCCTCTGTATGTCCTGCTCGCCGCCCGGATGCGGCAGCTGATCGACGACGGCGAACTACCCGGCGGCGCGCTGCTACCGCCCGACCGCACCCTGGCCGAGGCGCTCGCGGTCGGGCGCACCACAGTGGTCGCCGCCTACGACCTGCTGCGTTCTGAAGGCCGCATCACTCGACGCCAGGGCAGTGGGACGCGGGTCGCCGGCGCTCCGGTCGCGTCTGAGGATCTGCCGGCCGATCCGATCTTCCTGGGCGCACTCGAGACGCGGGACGACGGCGTACTGCTCGCTATCTGTGCAGCACCCGGCGAACCACCGCCCGAGCTGGCCGAGGCCTACCAGCGGATCATCCCGGAGCTCGCGGCAATCACTGGCGACATCGGGTACTACCCCTACGGCCATCTGTCCCTCCGTACGGCGATCGCCGCCCGCTACACGCAGTACGGCGTACCGACCGTGGCTGACCAGGTGCTCGTGACCAACGGCGGCCAGCAGGCACTGTCGTTGCTGGCCCACGCACTGGTGTCACCTGGGGATCAGGTGCTGGCTGAGGCGCCAACGTTCCCTGGTGCGCTGGAGGTGTTCCGGGAGCAGGGTGCGGTCCTCCGTGGTTTGCCGGTCGGGCTGGACGGCTTCGAGAGTGCGGTCCGGGAGCGGCGTCCGGCCTTGGCCTACGTGATTCCGACGTACCAGAACCCGACCGGCTCAGTGCTGCCCCGACTGGACCGGCAGCGCCTGGCGCGCGCCGCGGCCGCGGCCGACGTACCGCTGATCGAAGACGAGGTCCCCGCCGACCTAGGCTTCCCCGGCCAGGAACGGCCGACCGCGATGGCGGCGTACGGGCCTTCTGTCATCTCGATCGGCTCTCTCAGCAAGAGCATCTGGGGCGGCCTCCGCATCGGCTGGATCCGCGCCGCGGCCCCCTTCATCACCCGCCTAGCCCGCCTCCGCGCCGTCCACGACCTAGGCGGCAACGTCCCCGCCCAGTTGGCCGCCGCCCACCTGGTCCCGCAACTGGACGCCCTGAACGTAGGCGCCACCCTGGCCACCCGCCACACCCACCTCACCACCCTGCTCGCCGAACACCTCCCCACCTGGCGCTACCCAACCCTCACCGGCGGCCAAGTCCTCTGGATCCGCCTCCCCACCGGCGACGGCAACTCCTTCGCCCAAACCGCCCTCCGCCACGGCATAGCCGTCCTCCCCGGCGCCGGCCTGGACCTGACCGGCAACAGCACCACCCACATCCGCCTCCACTTCCACACCCCCGAACCCACCCTCACCGAATCCGTCAGCCGCCTGAGGTCCGCCTGGCACGCCTACCAAGCCCCCACGCGCCCCACCCCCACCCGCCCCCTAATAGCCATCTGATGGGTTCCCCAGTGAGCTTGTGGCTTCTGTACCCGCATGAGAGTCCAGAACCCACCACCCGCTGGGTGAACCCACCAGGTGTCACCGGCCGAGGCACACGCCCACGGCGGTTCTTTCGGACGTTGTACGGCGGGGCGCGCTGGGATGCGGCCGGTGAGGTCGGCGCGTGGTTGCTCACCGAGCGGCACCGTCCACCTCAGCCACGGACTCGCCGTACTGGGCGCTTCAGTGGCCGCCGCAGGTGGGCGCAACCGCCTTTGTGGAACCAAATAGGCGCCCAGCGGCAGTAGGACTCCACAAAGATGCAACGAGGCGGCTGGTCGCGGTTAGTGCATGTTCGCGGGGTGTTGGTGTGCCCCCGATTCGCGCCGCACCGGACAGGCCGGACACGTACACGGTGGCTGGTCGCCGCGGCGGCCGATCTACTGAAGCGCTAGGTGGGCGTGGTCTGTGGTTGAGGGGGATGGCGAGGCCGGTGACCACAGTTTCGGCTGCTTGAGCTTCCGGGCTTCGGTTGCGGTCCCGGAAAACGAGGGGATCTCCCCGCGAGTTGCTGGTTCTCCCCTCAATATTTGAGCAGAGAAGGGTCAACTTGAACGGATATCCAGCCAAATTTCCGCAGGCCAGGGCTGGCGAGGCAGGTGACCTGAACCGCAGTGGTCAACCGCGGCGGCGAGTCAGCTGACAGGCCTCCTGATCGTCGGGAGCAACCACCGCGACGGGCCAGCTAGCAGGCCTCCTGATCGTCGGGAGCAACCACCGCGACGGGCCAGCTAGCAGGCCTCCTGATCGGCGGGAGCAACCACCGCGGCGGGTCAGCTGACAGGCCTCCTCGCCGTCGGGAGCAACCACAGCCCGTCAGCCACAGGCGACGGGGAACCTCGGTCACCGGCCTCGCCATCCGGCCCAGCCACAGACCCGCCCAGCCACCCGTCCCTGTAAAACCGGCCGCAGCGGCGACCAGCCACCGCGAACGCCGCCGGCCGAATCCGAGCGGCGGGACGGGACGAGCACATCCGGGAAGGAGGGGTTCCTGCCCAGCCAAAGCCCCCAACCACCGCGACCGATCACCTGCCGCGATCCCGCTCCCCAAATCAGTTCGGGGAGAGTCTCCTCCCCCCGGACAGCGGACCGGGGAGCATTCACCCCCCGAATCGGTCCCAAATCCTCCCCAAACCAGTTTGGGGAGGACCCCGCCTGCCAAATCGCAACAGGCTCCCAGCGACAACGAGGGTCCACAAAGGCGAGCGGATGAGGGTTTGCGGGGATCTACTGGCTCTCACCGGCAGTAGAACCCCGCAGAGGCGTCCGTGGATTGGTGATCGGTTGCGGTGGTTGGGGGCTTTGGCTGGCCAGGAACCCCGCCTTCCCGAAGGCGCTCGTCCCGTCCGAGCGCTCGGATCCGGCCGACGACGTACGCAGTGGCTGGTCGCCGCTGCGGCCGGATCTACTGAAGCGGTGTGGCTTGGGCGGTCTGTGGCTGGGCCGGATGGCGAGGTCGGTGACCGCGGCTCCCCGTTTCCTGTGGCTGACGGGCTGTGGTTGCGGCCGGTCGCGAGGGCGCCTAGAAGCTGACCGTCACGGGTGGCTTGTCGCTGGCCTGCAGTAACGCCAACACCCGGCAACGGTCACTTGTTAACGCGGCCCTGTCAGGTAGCTCAGCCATAGCCCGTCAACCATCGGCAAGGTGGCTTCGATCGCCGACCGCACCATCCCCCTCAGCCACAGACCCGCCGTACAGGGCGCTTCGGTGGCCGCCGCAGGCGGGCGAAACCGCCTTTGTGGAACCAAATGTGCACCCAGCGCCAACGACGCTCCACAAAGACGAGCGAACCCGAGCTCTGCCCGCGATTCGGGGGTGTGCTCGGTGCTCTGGTGGGCGATTCACTCCGCGGATGCAGCTTCGCGTGGATCTACTGTCACCCAGCGGCAGTGGATCCCCGCAAACCCTGCAGTCGTCGCGGCTAACGTCCGAAGAACACGCAGGCCACGTACTCCGATCGTTCGGACGTTGGCCGGGTGAACCCACCGAACGCCATCGGCAGGCGGGAAGCCTCGCGGCAGCGGGCGGGCGGCGTACCGACGGACGGGTAGTGGTCGCCGGTGGGTAGCCAGCGAGCCGACCGGCCCGCGTGACCGAGCCCGGGCATCGCGATGTCGCGGCACCCACTACCCGTCGGTCCGTACGCCCCTCGCCCCGCCGACTGGGTTCCCCGGCCGTGGGCGAACCCCCCAGCTCGATGGGTATCCCTTCAGTTGGGGGGTTGCCCACTGGAGTTTCCGATGGGCAACCCCCCAACTCGATGGGCATCCCTTGGATTGGGGGGTTGCCGCATCCAGTGGGGGGTTGCCTGTTGAAGTGGGGGGTTGGGTTATTGGGTGAAGCGGAGGGTGAGGGTGGCTGGGGCGGTGTGGAGCTTGTCGCGGTCGGGGAGGGCTGGGCCGCAGGCGGCGGTGCCTACGCCGGTTTGGGCGAGGTCCAGGGTCACGTGGGTCTTGGCGCCGGGCTTCAGGTCTGCGGTGTGGGTGGCGGTTTCCAGGTCGGCTGTGGTCCAGTCGCGGACGGTGAGGCCGAAGAGGTTGCCGATGGCATCGATTCGGAGGGTGTCGAGCTGGACCCAGCGGGTGTCGATGCGGTGGCCGTTCTCCTGGGGGCGGACGTACGGCGTCTGCAGGTCGGCGACCGTGGACGCGTACTTGCCGACCGCGGCGGCTTCACGGGTGTCGATGTAGGCCTCGTTGGGGCCGGTGCCGAACCACTCGACGCGGTCGACCTTCGGTACCTCGAAGGTGATGCCCAGCCGCGGCAACACCTTCGGGAACTGCCCTTCCGGTACGACGTTCAGCTCGAGCTGCACGCCACCCTCGACGGCGGTCCAGCGCCACGTGCTGCGCAATCCCCACTGCAATGCGGGCGGCGCCGTACGGGTGATGACTTCCCAGGCTCCGTCGCGTTCGCCCGCCGAGACGATGCGGTGCTGCACTCGGTGCAGACCCTCCTCGCGCCAAGCATCGGCAACCCCAGGCTGTACGTCGTTGTCGATCGGCGCCCGCCACACCTCAATCCGAGCATTGGAGACCGTGCCAAAGCTGATGCCCTGTACGCCGGCGCTCACCTCTGCAGGCGAACCAGCAGCAGCAACCGCCACGGCCGGCTCGTCGAGCCGGACCTGGCCCCACGCGATGCGGTGGCCTGCATCTGCCCAGGAAGCGGCAGAAGAGAGCTCGGCCGAGACAGTCACCCACGTCTCCGGCTGCGAGCCGTCGTACGGAAGCGGAAGCGACACCGTCTCCCCCGGAGCGATCGGGGCGACCGTGAGCACCTCCGACGACACCTGCTCACCCTCGACCTCGACCACCGCACGGAAGGTCAGGTGCGACGTGTCGAGCACCTCGTAGTGGCTGGTGATCGTGACGCCCTTGCCATCGGCAACGATCCGCAGCGGCTCGATCACCTTGGCGAACTCGAGCATGCCGGGCGACGGCGTCCGGTCCGGGAACAGCAGGCCGTCGCAGACGAAGTTGCCGTCGTGGATCGTCTCGCCGAAGTCGCCGCCGTACGCGTAGACCTCGCGGCCGTCGATCGTCGTCCGCAGACCGTGGTCGATGAACTCCCAGATGAACCCGCCCTGGCAGCGGGGGTACTTCTCGAACACCTCGCGGTAGTCGAGCAGCCCGCCCGGCCCGTTCCCCATCGCGTGCCCGTACTCGCACAGGATGAACGGCAGCCCGCGGTACGACGCCGGGTCCGCCCCGATCTCCGCGCAGCCCGCCGGGTCGGTGTACATCCGCGAGTAGATGTCGACGAACTCGGCCTCGGTGTCACGCTCGTAGTGCACCGGCCGCGAGGGATCGATCGCCTTCGCCGCGTCGTACATCGCGCGCAGGTTCTCGCCCATCCCGCACTCGTTGCCGAGCGACCAGATCACGATCGACGGGTGGTTCTTGTCGCGCCCGATCATCCGCTGCATCCGGGTGACCAGGTCGTCGCGCCAGCGCGGGTCCATCACCGGGTTCGGCAGGTCCGGCGGCTGCGGCTCGTACCCGAACCCGTGGGTCTCCAGGTCACACTCGTCCACCACATACAGCCCGTACTCGTCGCACAGCGACAGGAAGTGCGGGTGCGGCGGGTAGTGACTCGTGCGGACGGCGTTGAGTCCCGCCCGCTTCATGATCAGTACGTCGTCCAGCATATCCTGCTCGGTCAGAGTGCGACCGCGGTCGGGGTGGAACTCGTGCCGGTTCACCCCGTTGAACAGCACCCGGTTCCCGTTCACCGTGAACACGCCGTCCACGATCGCGATCGTCCGGAACCCGATCCGCAGCCGGACCTCACCACCGTCGGTCCGCAGCACGCCGTCGTACAGGCGCGGGCTCTCCGCACTCCACGGCTCCACGAGAGCAGTCACCGAAGCACCAGTAGGAACCGAAAGACCAAGCTCCGGTATGTCGACAGTCCCGGCAACGTCGGCGTCCACGCGCAACGTGCCGACCCCATCGGCGTACGACGAGTGCACGAACACGTCGGTCGCAGCGCCCGGCCGCAACGCCAGCAGGTTGACCTCCCGGAAGATCCCGGACAGCCACCACATGTCCTGGTCCTCGAGGTACGAACCGGCCGACCACTGATGCACCCGGACCGCGATCTGCGCCTCGGACCCCGGCGTCACCAGCGAAGTCAGGTCGAACTCACTCGGCAACCGCGAACCCGACGACCAGCCGACGAACGAACCGTTCGCCCAGACCGCGAACCGCGAGTCCACGCCCTCGAACCGCAGCACGATCCGCGACCCGGCGAAGTCAGCCGGTACGGCGACGGTCCGCACGTAGTCGCCGGTCGGGTTCTCGGTCGGCACGTACGGCGGTTCCAGCGGGAACGGATACACGATGTTCGTGTACGCCGGAGCGCCGTACCCGCTCAGCTGCCAGTGCCCGGGCACCGCGAGGGTGTCCCAGCCGGAGGTGTCCGGATCCTTCAGATCGTCCGGGGCGTCGGCCACACTCGGCGACAGCCGGAAGCTCCAGTCCCCGCTCAGCGCGACACGCGCGGTGTCGTCATCCAGCCAAGCGCGGGCCGGCAACACATTCTGACCGGGGGCAAAGTCCTCGACGTAGCTCACAGCTCATGAGCCTAAGCCCACAGCTGCGCACAAATCCACACTCGTCAACAAATATGGACAGGGCGAATCAGGGTCGACACGTTTTGCACACGCCGACGAGGGCGACCTGCTCCGGGGCGAGGTGGAATCCGAGCTCGCGGAGGACCTTCTTCCGGGCGGACTCCAGGATGTCGCCGGGAGCGTCGTACACGGTCCCGCACTCCGAGCAGCGCAGGTGCAGGTGCCGCGGGGCGAGGTCACCGGCCAGGTGGTACGTCGTACCGGCGCGGCCGAGGTGGACGTGCGTGACGAGCCCGAACTCGCCGAGCGCGTCCAGCGCCCGGTAGACCGTGGCCCGGTGGATCCCGGGCCGCAGCGCCTCGGCCCGCTCACCGATCTGCTCGGCGCTCAGGTGCTCCTCGGTCCCGGCGAGCACCTCGACCACCGCGAGGCGGGCCGGGGTCACCCGCTCACCCCGATCCCGCAACCGCTGCGCGGACACTTCGACCGCACTCGTCATGAGCGCCCCCTCAGGACTTCTTCGCTGCCGTCTTCTTCGCCGGAGCCTTCTTGGCCGGAGCCTTCTTGGCAGCCGTCTTCTTCGCGGCGGTCTTCTTGGCTGCCGTGGTCTTCTTGGCGGCCGTCTTCTTGGCCGGGGCCTTCTTCGCGGGCGCCTTCTTCTTCACCGGGCCACGGGCCCGCTTGTCCGCCAGCAACTCGGCGGCCCGCAGCAGCGAGATCGTCTCGACGTCGTCGTCCTTGCGGAGCGTCGCGTTCGTCTCCCCGTCGGTGACGTACGGACCGAAGCGGCCCTCCTTCACCACGATCGGCTCACCCGACGCCGGGTCCGCGCCGAGCTCCTTCAGCGGCGGTGCGGCCGCGCGCCGGCCCCGCTGCTTCGGCTCGGAGTAGATCTTCAGCGCTTCCTCGAGGGTGATCTCGAACATCTGGTCCTCGGAGGTGAGCGACCGCGAGTCCGTGCCCTTCTTCAGGTACGGCCCGTAGCGCCCGTTCTGCGCGGTGATCTCGTCGCCGCTCTCCGGATCCTTGCCGACCACCCGCGGCAGCGACAGCAGCTTCATCGCGTCGTCGAGCCCGATGCTGTCCAGCTGCATCGACTTCAGCAGCGAACCCGTCCGCGGCTTGGCGCCCTTCGGCGCGTCCTCCGGCAGCACCTCGGTCACGTACGGACCGAAGCGGCCCGCCTTCGCGACCACCTTCAGGCCGGTGTCCGGCGCGTCGCCCAGCTCGATCTCGACCCCGGACGGCTGCTCCAGCAGCTCCTGGGCCTTCTCCATGGTCAGCTCGTCCGGCGGCAGGTCCTCCGGCACGTTGGCGCGCCGCTCGTCCTTGTCCTCGACGTACGGCCCGTAGCGCCCGACGCGAACGACCACACCGCTGTCGTCACCGCCGACCGGGAACGTCGACATCTCGCGGGCGTCGATGTCACCGAGATCGGTGACCATCGATTGCAGCCCCTCGGTGTCGCCGTCGCCGAAGTAGAAGTTACCGAGCACACCCTCGCGCTGAAGGTTGCCTGAAGCAACTTCATCGAGGATGTCCTCCATCGACGCGGTGAAGGCGTAGTCGACGAGCCGCGTGAAGTGCTGCTCGAGCAGCCGCACGACGGCGAACGCCAGCCAGGCCGGCACCAGCGCCGTGCCCTTCTTGTACACGTAACCGCGGGCCTGGATCGTCCCCAGGATCGACGCATACGTCGACGGCCGGCCGATCTCGCGGTCTTCCAGCTGGGCGATCAGCGTCGCCTCGGTGAAGCGCGACGGCGGCTTGGTCTCGTGACCCGACGCCAGTACTTCGGTCGCCGGCAGCACGTCGCCCTCGGAGACGTCCGGGATCTGGGTCTCACGGTCGTCGGTCTCGGCGGACGGGTCGTCCGCACCCTCGACGTACGCCTTCAGGAAGCCGTGGAAGGTGATCACCCGGCCGGACGAGGTGAACTCGCAGTTCTCCCCGGTCGAGGCCTTGGCGTCGATCTTGATCGAGACGCTGTTACCGGCCGCGTCCTTCATCTGCGACGCGATCGTCCGCATCCAGATCAGCTCGTACAGCCGGAACTCCGGACCCGACAGACCCGTCTGAGCCGGGGTCTGGAAGTGCTCCCCGGCCGGACGGATCGCCTCGTGGGCCTCCTGCGCGTTCTTCACCTTGGACGTGTAGACCCGCGGCTTGTCCGGCAGGTACGACGCGCCGTACAGCTCGCGGACCTGCGCCCGGGCCGCGGTGATCGCCGTCTCCGACAGCGTGACGCTGTCGGTACGCATATAGGTGATGTTTCCGTTCTCGTACAGCCGCTGCGCGATCTGCATCGTCTGCGAGGCGGACATGTTGAGCTTGCGCCCGGCCTCCTGCTGCAGCGTGGTGGTCCGGAACGGCGCGTACGGCTTACGGGTGTACGGCTTGGACTCGATCGAGCGGACCTTGAACGTGGAGTCCCGCAGCGCCGCGGCCAGCGCGGTGGCGGTCGACTCGTCCAAGTGGACCGTGGTGCCGGTCTTCAGCTCACCGGTCGACGCGAAGTCCCGGCCCTGGGCGACCCGGCGGCTGTCCACCGAGACCAGCCGGGACGGGAAGATCCGCGGCGTCTTGCCCTCGCCGGCGTCGAGCTTCGCGTCCAGGTCCCAGTAGGACGCGGAACGGAACGCGATCCGCTCCCGCTCCCGGTCGACCACCATCCGGATCGCGACCGACTGCACCCGGCCCGCCGAGAGCTTCGGCATGACCTTCTTCCACAGCACCGGCGAGACCTCGTAGCCGTACAGCCGGTCCAGGATGCGGCGTGCTTCCTGGGCGTCGACCAGCGACTCGTTGATGTCGCGGGCCGCGCCGACCGCGTCCTGGATCGCCTTCGGCGTGATCTCGTGGAAGACCATCCGCTTGACCGGGACCTTCGGCTTCAGCTCGTCGAGCAGATGCCACGCGATGGCCTCGCCCTCGCGGTCCTCATCGGTGGCGAGGAAGAGTTCGTCGGCGTCCTTGAGCAGATCCTTGAGCTTGCGGATCTGGGCCTTCTTGTCGGCCGGTACGACGTACAGCGGGTCGAAGTGGTCCTCGATGTTGACGCCGAGCCGGGCCCAGGGCAGTCCCTTGTACTTCGCCGGGATCTCGTCCGCGCCCTTCGGCAGGTCCCGGATGTGGCCGAAACTCGACTCGACCACGTATCCGGCGCCCAGGAAGCCCGCGATCATCCGCGCCTTCTTCGGCGACTCGACGATCACCAGCCGTCGTCCACCGCCCGACGACGATCCCGCCGCCGCGGCTTTCGTCCCTGTTGCCCCTGCCACCGTGCTCCTCTCGCACCGCCGTTCCTGCCGTCAACGTCCGTGACCGAACGTCTTGTTCCCCCGTGCCGGCCGGTCCATCCGAGGACAGAGTACGGCCGTCAGCAACGTATTTGCTCCAGCATTTGTCCACGCACCGTAACCGGTCCGCCGCCGGACACCCCTCTCAGGGTTTCAGAAAGTATCCGAAAACCCCTCTTACCGCGCGTCGCACCCGAGCCACCGCAACCGCCGGATCCACCGTTCCGAGCCCCGGTTCCAAGGCTCCCGAGGGTACGCCGTTCAACCGGGCAAGTGCGGGGAGTGTGAACTGATAGTCACCCAGCGACCCGTGCCCACCATCGGTCAGCAACTCTTCCCGTTTCCATCCGCGCTGAGCCTCCCAGAAGGATTTCCAGCTCGGATCGGTCGCCCGGGAATGATCACCCGCTCCGAACAAGAGGAACGGTCGGTCGAGTCCCTTGCGCGCCACTTCACTCGGCTCGTCACCGTCGTACATGCCACCGTCGAGATTGACGCCGACCCGGATCCGCCGGTCCACCAGCATCGCTGACGCGGCCGCCGCACCACCCATCGAGTACCCGAACATCCCGGCCCGAGTCACCCGCAGCCGATTCATGACGAATCGCACGTCGGAGACCCGCGTGTCTGTCGCCGTCCGTACGGCGACCGGGGCCTCCCAGGGTATACACGGCATCACCACCCGCCCACCGGGGAACTCGACCGGCGCCTCGCCGGTGTGGTCGACAGTGACGACCAGATAGCCGTGGCTGGCCAGCTCCTCGGCCTGGTTCGTCCCGATGACACGTGACGCACCTGACCCCGGTGAATAGAGCAGTGTCGGCGCAGTGCGGGCCACCGGCGCGTCCCGGCGCGCATGCGTCAGACTGCCGGCCAGATCGACGGTGTCGCCGCTCAACTGCAGGTACCCGGCCATCTCGGTCGCCAACGCGAGCGCGACCGCACTACCGGCGTACGGCGCTCTCGCACCGGGCAGGGGCAGCGTGGGGAACCAGAGGCTCACCATCAGCTCACGGGGACCGGACCGCCACGGGTCCGGGCGACTGTGGTCCACCAGATGCAACTCTCTGGTGCCGATGGCGTGCGGTCCGGTCGGTGCGGGCAGCTCCACCCGGTACGGCGTACTGGCCTTCTTAACGTGGTGTGGGAGCGCTACTGCGCCCATGGCTCCGATAAACAGACGTCGACTGATCATGCGCACCAGCCAACCGGTGATCGGCGATGCTCGAATCAGACTGCGGCCGGAACCGCGTTCACTCCACAGTCGTACGTTTCACCACCGGACGTGCACTTCCGGGAACTCCGGCGGGTTCTGGGTCAGCAGGCGGTTCGGACGTCGCCGCAGGGTGGTGTCGAAGTACGCCGCGACGTAATCGCGCTGCGCGCGCACGCTCCGGGTCGGGTCGACCTTGCCGACCAGCGCCGTCATCACCGAGGCCGTTAACGCTGGCGGCGCCTCCGCATCCTGAAGGCCACCACGCCCACCACGGCGAGGACAGCCACGGTCAGCCACACTGCGGTTGGCGCACCGGACGATAGGCCAATGGCAGCCAGTAGAGATCCGATCAACATGGGTGGTGCTCCTTCGATGGTCACTATTGCGACGGTATGTCCGTCGATGACGACGCTACGACCACCGCAACGGGGGTGGAGTCGGTCCGCGGTAGGAACCGAGGTGGAGATTTCCCAGTCAGGCATCAACCCCGATCTCCACCTCCAGTACGAGGACACCCTGCCCGGAAACCGGCTAGTGTCACCGCCGACCGCAGTTCTTGCGGGAAGGGTCGCTACCAGTTCTGCGCCTGGTGGTACCGGAGCCGCGTTCACTCCACGGTCGTAGGTTTCACCAGCGAACGTGCACTTCCGGGAAATCCGGTGAGCCCTGGCGCAGCAACTGGTTCGGACGCCGCCGCAGCGTGGTGTCGAAGTACGCCGCGATGAACTCGCGCTGGGCCCGCACGCTCTGGTCCGGCTTGACCTTGCCGACCAGGGCCGTCATCACCGAGGTGATGATCGGGTCGTCGCCGTAGATCTCCCGGAAGACCTGGTCGAAGACGAACTGGTAGTCGGTGAACGCCTTCTGTTTCGACCCGGACAGGTTCAGGTTGAGCTTGCCGCCCTTCTGCGCCGCCCAGAAGGTCGCCCAGGACATGTCGAAGTAGTCCTTCTTCGGGTCGGTGAACTGCGTCTCGTCCGAGCCGAACAGCAGCAGCGGCTGATCGAGGCCTTTCAGCGCGACCTCGGCCGGCGGGCCCTTGAGCCGATCGTCCTGCAGCGTTCCGTCCAGGTTGAGTCCGGCGGCGATCCGCTTGTCGACGCGCATCGTGGCCGCGGTCGCGTAGCCACCGAGACCGACCCCGAACATCCCGACCTGGCGCAGGTCCAGGCCGAGCCCGAAACCGGTCGGCAATTCGTTGCCCTCGGCACCTGGTCTGTGGCCGGCCGCGATCTTCGTGAGCTCGTCGAGGACGAACCGCGCGTCGGCCACCCGGGTGTCGACGTACTGGCGGGTGAAGAGCGGGTCCGACGGCTGCGTCGGCGGTACGCCGGGCAAAAACCGGCCGCCGGGGAATTCGGTCGGGGTCTCGTGCGTGTGGTCCATCGCGACCACGACGTACCCGCGGCTGGCGAGGTCCTCGGCCAGCGCGGTGTTCACGAACCGGCTGTACTGATAACCGGGCGAGAAGATCAGAACCGGATGCTTCATCTTCTGCATCGGCGCGTTCAGGCGGCTGTTGGTCACCGTGTTCGCGAAGTCGAAGGTCCCCGGCGGCAGGGCCAGGCCGTACTCACCGGTCCAGGTGTCGTCTACCTCGGTCGCGGTCCGCTTCGGCATGTACTTCGCCAGCGGCTTGTCGTCCATGAGCGTCGACGGGTACCAGATGGTGATCATCAGCTCGCGCTTGCCGCTGGGCATGGTCGGGTCCGGCCGCTTGGCGTCGATCAGATGGATCGACGTCGTACCGAGCAACTTCCGGCCGGTCGGCTCCGGGAGGCGGAACTTCACCGGATGGAAGTCAGGGTCGTCCTTGGTCCGGACGGCACCGTCCGGGGTCGCGCCCCGGAAGCGGTCCGGGTTGACCGGCCACGCAGACGCGGTGCCGGGGACCACGAGGCCCAGGCCGGCCGCGAGGCCGCCGACGAGCAGCCCACGCCGTCCGAGGCTGTGACGGATGTGACTGCTGTGACCGGAGTTCACCATGCGACTCATCGTCACCGCCTGTTTTCACCCTGTGATGGAGACCTCGTCTCAACTTCATGACGGCCGACGTGGTGACAAGACGAGCACGGTGAGCTTCAATGAGCGCATTCTGTTCATAGATGCGTGAAGTGAGGGTCTCGTGAGCATCTTTGTTCGCATGAAACGTTCAGTAGTCGCGATAGCGCTCCTTGCGGGCGCCCTCGTGAGCACGACCGCTCCGGCGCAGGCCGCCGGCACCACTCTCGGTGACGTGACCGGGTTCGTCGCTGACCGAGCGACGTACACGCTCAGTGCCGGGACTGCGAAGGTGCGGGTCGTGTTCCTGAAGGACGACGTGTTCCGGCTCTGGCTGGCACCGGACGGCACCTTCTCCGACCCCGCGAGTACGCCGCCGGAGAATCCGACCGACCCGGCGTCGACGATCGTCACCAAGACCGACTACGGCAGCCCACGGACGTCATGGCGCGACCGCGGGCAGTACTACTCGCTCACGACCGGCAAGATCGAGGTCCGGGCCCAGAAGAAGCCGCTGAAGTTCAGCGTCTACCGCGACAGCCGGCTGGTCTGGGCCGAGGCCGCACCGCTGTCCTGGACCGACACCTCCACCACCCAGTCGCTGACCCGGGGTGCGACCGAGCAGTTCTTCGGCGGCGGCATGCAGAACGGCCGCTTCTCGCACCGGGACGAGACCATCAAGATCTCCAAGGACTTCAACTGGGAGGACGGCGGCAACCCGAACGCATCGCCGTACTACATGAGCACAGCGGGGTACGGCGTACTCCGCAACACGTTCACTCCGGGCAGCTACAGCTTCGGCAGCCCTGTGACCGCTACGCACGACGAGAAGCGTTTCGACGCGTACTACTTCATCGGCGACCTCAAGACCTCGCTGGACCGCTACACCGAGCTGACCGGCCGGCCCTTCATGCCACCGATCTACGGACTCGAGTACGGCGACTCCGACTGCTACAACCGCGGTCACTATGCGAAGGACCCGGACCCGAGCAACGACTGGAAGGTGAACCCGGACAAGGTCACCACTCTGGACGCGGTGAAGGTCGCACAGAAGTTCCGCGACGAGGACATGCCGGGCGGCTGGATGCTCGTCAACGACGACTACGGCTGCGGCTACTCCGACAACACCGACTTCGAGCAGGTCGACGGGACGTACTGGGGCAAGCGGGAGATTCCTGCTCTGAAGCAGACCGGCGACGAGCTGCGCAAGCAGAACATCGAGATGGGCCTGTGGACGCAGTCCTCGCTGGACCGGCAGCCGGCCGAGGTCGGTGACGCCGGGGTGCGCGTGCGCAAGCTGGACGTCGCCTGGGTCGGTCCGGGCTACCGGTACGCGCTCAGCGCCTGTGACACCGCACATGACGGTATTGAGAAGTACAGCAACGCCCGTGGCTTCGCCTGGATGGTTGAGGGCTGGGCCGGTGCGCAGCGGTGCGCGGTGCAGTGGACCGGCGACCACGCCGGCTCCCTGGACGCGATCAAGTGGCAGATCCCGGCAATCACCGGCTCCGGCAACTCCGGTATCGCCTACAGCGCCGGTGACGTCGACGGTATCTTCGGTGGCTCGGCCACGTCGTACGTGCGGGACCTGCAGTGGAAGGTGTTCAACCCGGCGTTCATGACGATGTCCGGCTGGGCCACTCCGGCGATCAAGCAGCCGTGGGCGTACGGAGCGCCGTACACGGATATCAACCGCAAGTACCTGAAGCTGCGTGAGCGCCTGCTGCCGTACTTCTACACGTACGCCGCCGAGGCGCACCGGACCGGCGCTCCGCTGAACCGGTCGCTGGTGCTGGAGTACCCGAACGACCCGAAGACGTGGGACGACACCACGAAGTACGAGTTCCTTGCTGGTAAGGAGTTCCTGGTCGCACCGATGTGGGGTGCGGACGAGGTGAAGAACGGCATCTACCTGCCGGAGGGACGGTGGGTGGACTACTGGTCCGGCAAGGTCTACCAGGGGCCGACGACGGTCAACGGGTACCACGCCGGCCTCGACACGCTGCCGCTGTTCGTGAAGGCGGGCGCCGTCGTACCGATGTGGAAGCCGGGGATCAATGCGGCCGCAGAGCAGAAGTTCGGTGACCGCCTCACTGTGGACATCTACCCGCAGGGCAAGTCGTCGTTCACGCTGTTCGAGGACGACCGGGTCACTCGGGCCAAGCAGTCCGCCCAGCAGACCTTCGCTGTCGACGCACCCAAGGACGGTCGCGGCAACATCTCCGTCCGGATCGGCGCACTGAACGGCTCGTACGCCGGTAAGCCGGCTGCGCGACCGTATGAGCTGACACTGCACACCGGCTCGGCTCCGGCGGCAGTCACGATTGACGGCCGCGTGGTGAAGGACTGGGACTACAAGGACGGCGTAGTGCACGTGCGCACCGCGTCTGTCTCCACCTCTCGCGACGCTCTGGTGAAGCTGTACGGCACGTCGTCCGTCGGTGGTCCGAACGTTGCGAACACCTTCGGTACGCCGGAGCTCAGCGCACCCGCGCTGTGGAACGCCCCGGGCCAGGCCACTGAGGTGACTGCCAGCTTCCGCAACGACACCGGCTCCACCGTCCGCAACGTCAGCCTGGACCTGCAACTGCCGACCGGGTGGACGTCTGCTGGTTCGAAGGCGTTCGACTCGGTGCGCGCCGGCCAGACCGTGACCACGAAACTCCAGGTCACGCCGGGTGCCGACGTACAGCCGGCTAGCTTCACGCTGTCGCTCGCCGCGAGTTATGTTGCTCAAGGCAAGCGGTATTCCCAGACCGCTGTGGCGACTGCCCAATTGCCTTACGGGTCGCTGTCGCAGGCTGCGAATACCGTTGGGGTGACGGACGCGACGACGTACGCGCAGGGCAACTTCGATGGGTCGGGCAACAGTTTCAACGGTGAGGCTCTGGCTGCGGCCGGATACAAGCCGGGAGCGACCGTCACCGTGCAGGATGCGCAGTTCACCTGGCCGTCCGGAGCGCCTGGTACGCCGAACCTGGTGAAGAACCAGACGGCACCGATCCTGGTGTCCGGCACCGGTTCACACCTTGCACTGCTCGGGGCTGGGGCCAGTCTGAACGCTCGTGGCGCGGTGACGATCCTCTATACCGACGGCACGCAGTCCCAGGCGACGTTCCAGCTACCCAACTGGTGTTGCCAGGACGCGACCACCGGGGGCGCGAAGCTCGCGGTCTCCACCAAGGGTCGCTACACGCCGACCGGATTGGCCAACACCACAACGGACTACCGGGTCTTCTACACCGCCGTACCGCTCGATCCTGGCAAGACCGTGCAGGCGATCAAGCTGCCCGGTGGCGGACTCGGCTTCTTCGCAGCCACCATCGCGAACAAGCCGCTACCGCCAGCGCCCCGTGGCGAGCAGTGGGTGAGCGACCTGGAGTTCCTGGACTCCACGAATGGCTGGGGCCCGGTCGAACGCGACCACAGCAACGGCGAAGACGCCCCGGGTGACGGAGCCGCGCTCACCCTCGACGGAACGACGTACGCGAAGGGCATCGGCACTCACGCACCCTCACTCGTCAGCGTCCGCCTCGGCGGCAACTGCCAGACCTTCACCGCGAAGGTCGGTGTCGACGACGAAATGGAAGACCGAGGCAAAGTCTCCTTCAAGGTGCTGACCGACGGGGTCGCCAAGTACACCTCCGACCTCCTCACCGGCACCTCCCCCACCGCCTCGGTCTCGGTAGACGTAGCCGGCGCCCAAACCCTCACCCTCCAAGTCACCGACGGAGGCGACGGCGTAACCAGCGACCACGCCGACTGGGCCAACCCCAAACTCACCTGCACCCCCTAACCCCTTCGACCCCACCACCAGTGGGCAACCCCCCAACCCAGGGGATGACCCCCCAACCCAGTGGGCACCCCCCCAACCCAGTGGGCAACCCCCCAACCCAGGGGATGACCCCTCGTCCGGGGGGTTGCCCATCGAAAATCCCAGTGGGCAACCCCCCAATTCGGTGGATATCCACCCAGCTGGGGGGTTGCCCACCGAAGCAGGGGGTTGCCCACCCAAGCAGGGGGTTGCCCACTGAAGCGGGGGGTTGCCCATCCGAAATGCGAGGGGGCAACCCCCCAACGCGGTGGATATCCCCCCCAGCCGGGGGGGGTTGCCCCGGCTGGGGGCGGGGGTGGGGGTGGGGGTGGGTGGGAGGATGTGGGGGTGGAGCTGACGGGGAGTTTGGTGGAGGGGCTGCGGGGGGCGTTTGCGGCGGCCGACTACACCGTTGAAGGTGTGGCGCGGCGGCTTGGTGAGCAGGCGAACGGGGCGCTGGCGCGGAACGAGACGACGCTGGCGGTACGGCGTACTGCCGGTGGTGCCGCGCTCGACACGATGATCCGGCTGTTCCTGCTGCAGCGCGTCGTACCGAAAGAGCTTGTGGACAAGGCATTTCCGGGGATCGACCTGGTTGCGCTCGGCATCGTTGCGGACGACCGGGCGGTGCTCGACATCCGGCCGTTCGCGGAGGATGAGCAGCAGTGGTGGGTGGTTGCGGACCTCACCCCGGGGCTGGACGGGCACCGGGAGCCCATGCGCGACGACTACGTGCTCGGGATCGCGCCGGCCAGTCTGAGCCTGGTGCACCTGACCGTGCCGATCAAGGCCGAGCGGGCGCTCGACATCGGCACCGGCTGCGGTATTCAGTCGCTGCACCTGGCGAATCGCGTCAACCAGATCGTGGCGACCGATGTGAACCCGCGCGCGCTCGACCTGGCTCGCGCCACGGCCGCGCTCAACCGGATCGACCTCGACGTCCGGACCGGCAGTCTGTTCGAGCCGGTCGCCGGTGAACGCTTCGACCTGATCATCAGCAACCCGCCGTACGTGATCTCACCGCCGGACTCACAGCTCACGTACCGCGAGACGAACTTCGCCGGCGACAGTCTGGTGCAGCAGCTCGTCCAGCAGGCCCCACTGCACCTCACCGACGGCGGCTGGTGCCAGCTGCTCGCCAACTGGACCTGCGTGCGCGGACAGGACTGGCGCGATCGCCTAGCCAGCTGGACCGGCGACCGCTCCGCCTGGGCCGTGCAACGCGAGCAGCTCGACCCTTCCGAGTACGTCGAGCTCTGGCTGCGGGATGCGGGTCTGCACGGCACACCGGAGTACCAGAGCCGGTACGACGAGTGGCTGCGCTGGCTGGACGACCAGCAGGTCGAGGCGATCGGCATGGGTTGGATCAGCCTGCACAACGTGCCTGGAGTGCTCGAGGCCGAGGAATGGCCGTACGAGATCGAGCGTCCGATCGGACCGCACGTACTGCGGCGTTTCGAGCGGCTGGAGGGGCTTCCGGCCGATCTGACCGGACTGCACCTGGTTGTCGCGGACGACGTGATCCAGGAGACCACTGGACAACCAGGTGCCGAGGACCCGGCCACCATCGTGCTGCGGCGTCAGCGCGGGATGCGGCGGGCCGAGCAGGTGGACACCGTCCTGGCCGGCTTCGTTGGTGCGTGTGACGGCGAGCTGAGTGTCGGCCAGATCCTGTCTGCGTTGGCGGAGCTGCTGGAGCGGCAGCTGGTCGACGTACTGACCGAGTACCTGCCGCAGATCCGCCGTCTGCTGGTCGAAGGCTTCCTCGACTACTGAGCTGGACTACTGGGCTCGGCGCTGTCGCTTCTCGGCATACATGCGCTGGTCGGCCACGGTCAGCAGCTCGCTGACCGGCGTACCGTCCACGCTGGCGGCCTGCCCGATGCTGAGCCGCAGCATGGCGAACCAGGGCTCCACCTCCGCCGTAGCCACCCGCTCCGCGGCGGATCGGATTCGCTCGACCAGCTCCCGTGCGCCGCGCTCGTCCGGGTTCTCCAGGATGACGACGAACTCGTCACCACCGGCCCGCGCCACCACGTCCTCCGCGCGACTCTGCTCCCGCAGCAGATGCCCGACGCGTCGCAGCACCTCATCACCACACGCATGCCCGTAGCTGTCGTTGATGACCTTCAGGTTGTCCACGTCGATCGCGATCACCGCAATCGACCGGCCGGCGTCGTGCGCAACGGACATGCGCTCGTCCAAAGCACGCCGGTTGCCCACTCCGGTCAGTGGATCCTCCCGTGCGGCCCGCCACTCGGCGTCATGCCGGATCGAGAGCTCATGGTTGGCCAGTGCGCTCCGCACGGCGTACAGGCCGCGTAGCCGCTCCGCCCACCAGCCTCTGGAGATCGCCCGCGCGTACTGCAGCCCTGTCACCGCGCCCGCGTCACCTGCCTCCGCAGAGATCTGCACCGCCGTGTGACGGACCAGAGCCTCCACTGGCGGATCAGACGTCGGCGGTAGATCGCTCCCAGCGCGCTGTGCGGCCTCGATGGCATCGTCGGGTCGCCCGGCAGCGGCGTACGCGCGAGCAAGGTAGGTGCCTGCGATGGCAGCCAGCTCCAGATCGCCCAGCTTCGCTATCTGGTCCCGGCAGTCCTTGAGGATGACCGAAGCCGCAGCGGCATCCGTCGTGTCGTTGCTGGCGGCCAGCCACAGCCGCCCGGCAATCGGCCAGTAGCCAAGCAGGTCCGCGCCAACGATCACGTCGACGGCTTGTCCGGCCCAGTGGTGCGCAGCCTGCCGCCGCTCACGGATCTCCTCGTCGTACGACGTGTCGCCGAGCCGCTCGAGCTCGTGCGCCCAACGCAGGTTGGATTCCGCGAGGTTCAATCGATTGATCGCCGGCGCCTCGGCCAGCCCGAGCGGGACGTGATCGCCGTCCGCGGCCAGCTCGAAGTGCGGGATGCACAGCTCGTACAAGCGCAGCAGGTCATAGGCGTAGCCGAGCCCGGTGTGCGCCCAGCCGGCCAGCCCGAGATCGCGGGTCCGCGAGAGCGCGTTCTCCGCCGCGACCAGGTCGGCGACCGAGTCACCGCCCTCGCCGGTCCGGATCAGCGTGACGATCCGGATGGCGATCGCATTCGCTTCCCAGCCCGGCTCGTCGATCGCGCGCGCCACCCGGATGCAGCCGTCGACCGCGTCCAGCGCCTCGACCGCGTCGGTCGCGTGATGTGCGGCGACCGCTCGCACGTACTCCGCCGCGGCGCGCTCCGGACTCGGTTCGGTCCCGAGCTCGACGAGCAAGCGATTGATTTCCAGACCGGCCTCCGCCGGGTTCCCGGACTGTGCCCGGGTCATCGCCGCCGCGATCCGCGCCGTCACCCCCGACGTCTCGCGCACCGAATCTCCTTCACTGCCTCACTTGGTGCCGGCGTTTGTCGTCGTACAACCGCCGGTCCGCGGTGGCGACCAGGTGGTCCACACCGACGCCTTCCGCCGTCGCGGCATACCCGATGCTGAGTCCCAGGTGCCGCAACCAGGGCAGGTCCGTGGTGGCCGCGATCGCCGCGACCGCGGTCCGGATCCTCATCGCCAGCTGGGCGCCGCCTTTGGCATCCGGCTGATCCAGGACGACGAAGAACTCGTCGCCTCCTGATCGAATCACGGCATCGGTCGCTCGCGCCTGTTCTACCAGGAGATTGGCCACAACCTGCAGTAATTCGTCCCCGTAGGCGTGCCCGTGAGTGTCGTTGACGACCTTCAGGCCGTCCACATCGATGGCCAGCAACGTCACCGCGCGCCCCGAATCGCGGGCCGCGGTCAGTCGTTCCTCGAGTGCGCGCCGGTTCCCGACGCCGGTCAACGGGTCCTGCCGGGCCGCGTGCCACTCGGCATCGTGCCGCGCGGACAGGTCATGGCTGGTCAACGCATGCCGTACGGCGTTCAGCGCCCGCTGCCGTTCTTTCCACCAGCCCCGCGCCACCGACCGCGCATACTCCAACCCTGCAAGGGCTCCCGGCTCGTCACGCTCGGCCGCGATCTCCGACTGCGTCTGCAGCACCAGCAGATGCGTCGACGGATCCGCCAGCGGAAGCAGGTCGGCCGCGGCCCGATCGGCCGCGGCGCGCGCCTGGTCCAGCTCGCCCTTCGCCGCGAACGCCCGCGCCAGATAGGCCCCCGCGATCGCCAGCCGCTCCGTCTCACCGAGCTTGCCGATCTCGTCCCGGCACTCGGTCAGCTCCTCGACCGCCACCGCCGGATCCGTCTCCGCCGCCGCGGCCGCCACCCACAACCGGGCACTCAGCCGCCAGTACTCCTGGCTCTCGTCATCGACGATCACCCGCTCGGCCTCACGCGCCCAGTACGCCGCTGAGCCCTGCCGCTCGCGAATCTCCTGCCCGTACGACGGATCGCCCAGCCGCTCGAGCTCATGCGCCCAGCGCAGATACGTCTCGGCCAGATTCAGCCGGTCGATCGCCGTCGACTCGGCCAGGTCGAACACGTCGTCCTCCAGCTTGGCCGCCAGCTCGTAATGCGGAATGCACAGTTCGAAAAGGCGCAGGACGTCGTACGCATATCCCAACCCGGTGTGCGCCCACGCGATCAGCCCGGCATCCCGCGTCCGGCTCAGCGCATGCTCGGCCGCCACCAGATCATTGACCGTGTCGCCGCCCCGCCCACTCCGCGCCAGATTGATGATCCGGATCGGCAACGCGTTCGCTTCCCACCCCGGCTCATCGATCGCCTTGGCCACCTCGATCAACGCATCCACCGCCCGCAACGCCTCATCCGCGTCACTCGCATGATGTGCGGTCACCCCACGCACATACTCGACGGCAGCCAACTGATAACTGGGCACCGACCCCAACTCGGCCTTCAGGAGCTCAACCTCAGCCGCCGCAGTCGCATGCCCACCCGACTGAGCCGCAGTCATCGCGGCAGCGATCCGGGCGGTCAGCTCCCCACCCATCGCCTCCTCGCCCATAACGGCCCATTCTCACCACCCATCCCACCCCTGTCACGCCCTGAATCAGCCACCGACCACTTAGTGCCACAAATTCCGCACAACGCGTAATAACTCAGCAAAGTTTTCCCCCCAAACGTCTCAACCAGAACGCAGCACTTACGACACCGCGAGTGCCGGAAGAGTTCGTCAGACTGACCTCGTGGAACCTCGACGACTGATCGGCTACTGGCGCAACGACGAGCACCCCGAATACCCCGACCCCGCGGACTGGGTCGACGACTCGTGGGACGCCGACGAACGACACATGGTCTGGGCCTACCTCTCCTCCGGAACGATGGTTGTCGCCTACATGGGCCTGTCACCATGCCGGATCTGCGGCAAGAACAACGGCGCCCTGGAGTTCGCCGACGACGTGTACCAGTGGCCGGAAGGGCTCGCCCACTACGTCTACGACCACGCGATCAGGCTCCCCGAAGAGGTGGTGCGGCACGCGGTCGCACGACTCGACCTCTTGGAGGGCGTGCGCCCCAACCTCGACTGGTGGATCAACGCAACGCGTCAGCCCGACTTCTGAGCTGTGCACGCGGCTCGGATCGGTCAGGCTTGGTGGAGGGTGTGGAAGCCGGCGGGGGTTCGCTCGACTACTTGGATCGGGGACCAGGCCCATTGCCATACGCCGATGCCGGGCACTCGGGAGAAGGTGATCTCGCCGCGGGTTCCTTGCACCGCGACCTTTTGCCATTTTGCACCATGTATACGAAGAACTTCTGCCAGTACGGCGATCGCGTCGTAGCCCTCGAAGGCAACGAAGGAAGGTTCTCCGCCCAGCTGGGCCTTTACCTGGGCGCCGAGTGGGGTCAACTCGTCAGGCAGGTAACGCAGGAACGGTATCCCGAACAGGCCCGCCCACTCGGCGAACTCCGGCTGCCCGGCCGGTGCACCGATCAATACCTCCGCCAGCCGCGCATCCCGCCGTACCGCCTCAACGATCGGCACCCCGGGCTCCGGCGTACCGACCAGCAACACCAACGCCGTAGCCCCGCAGGCCGCCAGCTCGTCGCACACCACGGCGGGCTCGACCGAAGTCAGCTCAACAACATCCAGGTACTTCCGCAGCACCCCAACGCCAGCAGCCCAATACACACTCGTCTGCGCCGCGACAGCGACCCGCTCGTGCCCGACGCTCAGCAGGTACTCCGCAAAGATCCGCCACCCGCGAGACTGCACCGGCGCAATCCGAGCCACCCAGTCCGTCGGCTCCGTCACCAGCTCATCCAGCACCGCCGAAGAACACAGATACGGCTCACCCAATGCAGCCGCCCGCTCGGCCACCGCGCGAGCCACCACGCTGTGATACTCCCCGACCAACGCGTCGACCCCGAGCCCCACCAGCTCATCCACCGCCGCCACAGCCCGCGCGGGATCAGCCGCCGTATCCCGCACCACCAGCTCAACCGACCGCTCCCGAGCCGCCAGCTCAGCCCCCGCAACCAGTTGCCGCCCCGCCTCAACCCACCCCGGCCGACTCAACGGCGCTAGCACCCCGACCCGCATTTCGTTGCCCATGCCTGCCATTCCACCTCACCCCTATCCGCCCGGCACACCATTCCCAGGCGAATCCCAGCCACTGACCAACCTCACCCGCCAGCCAACCCGCACGCTTGGCAGGCCCGGCAGGCCGGCCTCCCAGAGCAGTTGATCAGTGCCGCAGGTCCGCACCCACAAATCAGGCGATCCGTACGCCGTGGTTGCAGAGGGCGGTGGTGTTCTCGGCGACTGCTTCCAAGGCTGCAGCGATGCGGGCGGTCATTTGGGGCCTCGTCCGCACAGCGACCTCGGGGAGAGTCAGGAAGTGGGCGGAGAGGATCTCGCCGTCGGGGAAGCTGGTCGGCGTGGTGTCGAGGCGGCCGGCGTCGAAGATGAAGTTGATGCCGTCGGGCCGATCGTCGTACGCGTGCACGTGGTCGACAACCAGCAGGCGACCGAGAGGCAGCTCGAGACCCAGCTCCTCCACGACCTCGCGGGTGGCCGCGTCCCAGGGGGACTCGTCGGCTTCGACGATGCCGCCCGGGAGCTCCCAGTTGGGCTTGTACGACGGTTCGAGCAGCAGCACGCGGTCCGCATCGTCCCGGATGAGGACCGCGGCTGCTAGGCGCTTGCGGGGCATCCGGGCGATGTAGTCCGGAACGGTCATCCGGCGGCTTGCTGGGTCTTGGCGGCGTGGAGCTGCACGGGCAGGGACTCCAGGCCGTAGACGATGGACAGCTCGCGGAAGCGAAGCTGCTCCTCGGGTACGGCGAGGGTCAGGTCAGGGAAGCGGTTCGCAAGCGCCAGGAAGGCCGCCCGCAGCTCCATCCGGGCGAGCTCAGCACCGACGCAGCGGTGCATGCCGTGGCCGAAGGCAAGGTGTGCGGCAGAGGACGCGCGGCGGGGGTAGAAGTCCTCGGCGTCGTCACCGAAGACCTCCTTGTCGCGGTCGGCGCCGGACAACGACACCGCGACCAGGTCGCCCTTCTTGACCTGCTTCCCGAACAGCTCCTGGTCGTGCCGGGCGAACCGCGGGAACGCGACCTGCACGACAGTCAGGTAGCGCAGCAGCTCCTCGACGATCTCGTCGACCGCTCCAGGCTCGTTACGGATCCGCTCGAAGTGTTCGGGGTTGCGCATCAGCACGAGCGTGCCGAGGGCAAGCATGCTGGCGGAGGTCTCGTAGCCGCCGAGGAACACCCCGTCGGCGAGCCCACCGAGCTCGACGTCGTCCAGGTCGTCGCCCTGGGCCCGGATGATCGATCCGATCAGGCCGTCGCCCGGGTTCTCCCGCTGCTTGCGGACGATCTCGAACAGGAAGTCGCGCGACTCGCTGGCCGACCCGAAGACCCCGATCCCACCGGCGGACAGGTCGAACCGGGCCGGGCCGAGGGCACGGAAGCGGTCGCGGTCCTGCTCCTCGACGCCGAGCAGGTCGGCGATCAGCAGGAACGGCACGTTGAAGGCGAAGTCGGAGACGATGTCGGCGACCGGACCCTTGGCCTCCATCAGGTCCAGCTGGTCGTTGACGATCTTCTCGATCGCCGGCTCCAGCCGGGCCAGCCGGCGCTTCGTGAACTCGGGGGTGAGCAGCTTGCGCAGCCGGGTGTGGTCCGGCGGATCGGTGAACCCGAGCCCGCCGATCCCCTCGGACGGCTTGTTCGGGTCGGAGCCGACCAGCGGCCGGACGTCGTTGCTGAAGTTCGTGGAGTCGGCCAGGACGGCCTTGGACTCGGCGTGCCCGGTCACCATCCAGACGGTGATCCCGAACACATGCGCCAACCGGTGCACCGGATCCGTTTCCCGTGCCTCGCCCAGGGCCGGCAGTGGGTCCAGCCCCTGCCGGCGCAGCGGCAACGTCACCTGCGCCGGGAACACCCGCATCTTCAACAGGTCCAGCCCACCCTTGCGGCTGGTCCTGTTCAGGATCCGGTTGCCGACCCATCTCTTCAGGTATGTCGCAACCATGACTTCCACGCGCCCTCTCTGCGAACCGCTGCCCCCGACTGTTTCCGTCAGCTAAAAGCTAACGTTGCCGGGGACCAGATCTGATGGTGTAGGCACTACTTCCGGTAGTGGCGTTGGCACCACCATGGGAGGGGACCACGGCCGATGCCTGCACAGACCTTGTCATGGACGCCGGTCGCGGCACGCCGTACCTCAGGGGCAGTTCAGGGAAAACACCGCCGAAAGTAGGGTGCGCGAACCACCCGACGGCTGATGTCCTGAAAGTCCCCCCGCACTTCATCCAGCAAGGGTATCCAGCCGCGTTCCCTCAGAAGTAGCTCCGGGTCACCAACCGCAGCACCTCGACCAGCTGTGCCTTGATCTCGGCGCGGTGCGGGATCTGCGTGGCCTCACTGGCATCCGGCAACCGCACACCGCGGTCCACGAACACATAGAGCGCCCGCAACGTCCGCGTGGTGTTCGTGTTGACCGGACTGATCGTGGCTGCCGGCGGAACGATCCCCGTGAAGGCTGGGACCAGCCACTCGGTCGCATCCTCCACTGTGAGCTCAGAACGCGTCAGAGTGGCCGCCAGCGCGTAGCCAAGCCGGTCGTCCTCCATCTCCCGCAGCACGTACTCAGTGGGCGTCAGAAGCCGTCCAATGCCCAGCCGCAGCATCTCCACCGGCTCCACGGCCGGATAGAGCCCCAGAGTCCCCAGCAGGTCGGCCCCATGCGCCACGGCATGCAGCCAGCCCAGCTTCGCGTCGTACCCGCGCAGGTCGGACTCAGCGACGTACCAACGTTCGAACGGCGGCACCCAGCTCGCCTCGTACACCCCGGCCGACACGATGCAGTCCAGGATCAGCGGCGCGAACGTCCGCGCCTGAAGCTCCGAGTCCCCGAACCGCCGAGCCATCTCATCGCCCAGCTCACGCAGCTGATCCCCGGACAGCACCCCACGCCCGATCCAGGTCGCCAACGTCGAGTACGCGATGCTGTCCCGCTCGATCGGATCCGGCGACCGCAACAGCCCCGAGAGCTCACTCACCAACTCAGCCAACGGCCGATCAGTCGGTACGGCGAAGTCGTCAGCGCGTACTTGCGCCCAATCGGTCATGGCCGGAGGTTAGACGAGTCACCAGGTCAGCACAAAGGAACGGCCCGTGGAACACGAAGTTCCACGGGCCGTAGCGACCAGGACCCCTCAGCCCGGCCGAGCTTCGTTACGCGTCGCGCCTGCTCGCGCTGATCAGCGCGATCGCCATCAGCCCCGCCGCCCAACCCGCGAAGTACAGCAGGGCCCACCAGGGACTCAGCGCGTAGTTGCTGGCGTCACCGACCGCGCCGGCGAAACCGCCGTCGTTGCCCTGGGTCAGGAAGGAGCTGGCGTTCTGGAACGGCGACCACTTCGACAGGTCGTCGCCGATCTTGGGAATCAGGTTGAACAGGTTCTCCACCAGCAGCGGCCACAGGATCAGGATCGCGATCGCGCCGGCACTCTGCCGGATCAGGATGCCGACCGCCACTGCGATCACGGCGGACAGGAAGAAGACGATGCCGCGCCCGGCCAGCAGCCGCCACTCGGCTCCGGTGTCGATCGCCAGGTCGGCGCTGCCGACGAACAGAGTGCCGACGAACCAGGCACCGAAGGCGGCGACCAGGCCGACGAGCCCGGCCAGCAGGCTGACTACGACAGTCTTGCCGAGCAACATCTGCGACCGCTGCGGTACGGCCTGGAAGCTGGTCCGGATGGTGCCGAACCGGTACTCGGTGGTGACCGCCAGCGCGGCCATCACCATCATCACCATCTGGCTGAACTGCGTGCCGCCCTGGGTGATGAAGATCGACGCCTGCTGTTCCTGGTCGCTCGGGATGAACCCGGTGAACAGCGACGCCAGACCTACGCTCAGCACCGCCGCGACGATCATGCACCACCACGGGGAGCGGGTGGTGAAGAGCTTGATCCGCTCGACATTGATGACGGCAATGCCGCCGTACGACGAGGTCTTGGCCGCGGCCGGAGCCGTTGCAGTGGATGCCGACATGTCAGTTGTCCTCCTTCGGCCCAGTGGCCACCTCGATGGCGGACGGGTCCGGAAGCTGTCCGTCCGTCGCGTGGTACTGAACCGAATCACCGGTCATCTGCATGAAGGCCGCCTCGAGCGAGCCGCGTTGGATGGCCAGCTCGTGCAGCACGATGCCGTGCGCCGCTGCCGTCTCACCGATCTGGTCGGTGGTCAGGTCCCCTTCGACGAACAAGACCTTGCCCTGGCCCTCGACGTCCTCGATCCGCGTGACGAGCTGCTGCTGGTGCAGCACCCCGGCCAGCTGGTCGAGCTGCGGGGTCCGCACCTTGACAGTGGTGCCGCCCGCGCGGTCGACGAACTCCTGGGTGGTGCTCTGCGAGATCAGCCGGCCGCGACCGATGACGACCAGGTCCTCGGCGGTCAGTGCCATCTCGGACAGCAGGTGGCTGGAGACCAGGACCGTGCGGCCCTCGTCGGCCAGCCGGTGCATGAAGGTCCGGATCCAGACGATGCCCTCCGGGTCGAGACCGTTGACCGGCTCGTCGAACAGCAGCACCTCCGGGTCGCCGAGCAGCGCACCGGCGATACCGAGTCGCTGGGACATACCCAGCGAGTAGGCACCGGCCCGCTTGCCTGCGACCTCGGTCAGGCCGACCATGTCGAGGGCGCGGTCGACGCTGGACTTCGGCAGCTTGTTGGACGCCGCCATCCAGGCCAGGTGCGCCCGGGCGGACCGGTTGGGGTGCACCCACTTCGCATCCAGCAGCGCGCCGACCTTCGTCAGCGGGCGGTGCAGGTCCCGGTACCGCGTCCCGTCGATGGTGACGGATCCGGCGGTCGGGGTGTCGAGGCCGAGGATCATCCGCATGGTGGTGGACTTACCGGCACCGTTGGGGCCGAGGAAGCCGGTCACCTTGCCGGGTTTCACCTCGAACGACAGGTTGTCTACGGCAACCGTGGCGCCGTATCGCTTGGTGAGGCCGTGTGCCTCGATCATCGCCGTACTCCTCGTTCGGTGGCGCGCCAATGGTGTGGGCGGGCTTGCCCCCTCAGTATCGAGGGCCGACCCGCCCAGATCATCGGACCCGGGGCGGACCCGGTGTGTCCACCCGTGGGTTGATTCTGCCGTCCACCGGTAGGGGACCGCATCGGTTGAATCCCTGAGCGGGCCCCGAGCACCCCCGAGAACCGTCAGTCGAGCGGGACGCCGTACAGGACGAGGTTGTCGCTGTACCGGTGGGCGGCGTGGTCGTAGGAGCCTGTGCACGTCACCAGCGCCAGCCGCGGTTTCTGCGAGCCGTTGAAGAGGTCCGGCGGCAGGTTGTTCTGCCGGTATGTGCGGCGCGCGACGATCCGGTACCAGTGCTGCTCGCCGGCGCCGTCCGTCACGCCCACCCGCGCGTCCATCGGGACCTCGGACAGCTTGGCGAAGACGCCTCGTCCACGAGCGGTGTCGACATGCCCGGCGAGGAGCACCGTCCCGCCCTGGGCACCGGGTGCCGCACCAGCGGCCCACCACCCCACGTCAGCGGTGGCCGGGACCTGCAACCGGCCGTCCCTACCGGCCGCGACCGGCTGCACCCGCACGCTCAGCAGGCCCGGCACCTTCAGCTCGACGGGTGGTACGGCGGCCTCCCGCTCCTGCGGGCCGGCGGCGGCCTTCGGTACCTGGCCGGCGTCGTGCGCCGCACCGCCGAACATCATCACCAGGCCTACGCCCAGTGCGCCGATGCCGAGCAACCGCCGACGGACGGGGACGGACTTACCCATCAGCAACAGCAACAGACCGAGGACGATCAGGCCCAGCGCGACCCGGGAGCGCGTCTGTCGGGCATCCGCGACCATGCCACCGGCGCCGGTGTCGACGGACGGCGTCTGCGTCGCGTCCTTGCACTGGCCGGTCACCATCCGCAGATCCATCTCGAGCACCGGCTTCGCGCCGTTGGCCACCGACTCGACCGCGGGGGACGCGAACTTCGGGACCTCGCCCGTGACCAGCTTCAGGTACTCCTGGTGCTGTTGCCGCTGGAACTGCAGCCAGGCGGCGTCGTACCCCTTCTTCCCGGCCTTCGCGGCCAGCGCGACCAGCTGCCGGCGCTGATCGGCCGCCACTGTCGTCGCCAGCTCGAGATCGAGCCGGCCGGCGACCGTGTTCTCCTGGGCGGCCAGTTTCCGGTGGTCGCGTTCCAGCCGGCCGGCGACCGTGCGGATGCAGGACGACGTACTTTGGCCGGACGCCGTGTGCGCGGCGGCGACGATCGTCAGATTGAGCGCGTGGGCCAGGCTCAGATACTCGGTATCGGGCTGCGTCGCCGCACCGGCGGGCTGGGCCGATCCCAGCACTCCGGCCGCGACGAGCAGCAGGAACGCCGGCACTCGCGCAAGTCTCACCAGTCAACCGTAAACGGAACGGCCCGCCGGGACACTATGTCCGGCGGGCCGTTCGGCTACAGCGACAGATCAGGCGGCGACGTTCGCCTCGGCGGGGGTGTCGGAGATGACCGACTCCCGGCGCTTGGAGACGATGACGGCGACAGCCAGTACGACGACCGCGGCCAGCGCGATGCCGATCCGCAGCGCGGTGTTGGTGTCGTCGCCGATGGCCGACAGGCCGACGACGGCCGGGGCGATCAGCACGGAGACCAGGTTCATCACCTTGATCAGCGGGTTGATGGCCGGGCCGGCGGTGTCCTTGAACGGGTCACCGACGGTGTCACCGATGATGGTGGCCTCGTGCGCGGGCGAACCCTTGCCGCCGTGGTTACCGTCCTCGACCAGCTTCTTGGCGTTGTCCCAGGCTCCACCGGAGTTGGCCAGGAAGACCGCCATCAGGGTGCCGGCGCCGATCGCGCCGGCCAGGTAGCCGGCCAGTGCCGCGGCGCCGAGGCCGAAGCCGACGGCGATCGGGGCACAGAGCGCGAGCAGACCCGGGGTCGCGAGCTCACGCAGCGAGTCCCTGGTGCAGATGTCGACGACCTTGCCGTACTCCGGCTTGCCGGTGCCCTCCATGATCCCGGGGATGTCCCGGAACTGCCGGCGGACCTCGTAGACGACCGCACCGGCGGCGCGGCCGACGGCGTTGATCGCGAGACCGGAGAACATGAACACGACGGCCGCACCGAGGATGATGCCGACCAGGGTGCCCGGGTTGAAGACCAGCGCGTCCGCCTCGAACTTGGCGTAGTTCTCGGCCAGCGACGTCCGGATCGAGTCCGTGTAGGAACCGAACAGAGCGGTCGCGGCCAGTACGGCGGTCGCGATCGCGATGCCCTTGGTGATGGCCTTCGTGGTGTTGCCGACGGCGTCCAGCTCGGTGAGGATCTGAGCCGCCTCGCCGTCGACGTCGCCCGACATCTCGGCGATGCCCTGCGCGTTGTCGGAGACCGGGCCGAAGGTGTCCATCGCGACGATGACGCCGACGGTGGTCAGCAGACCACAACCGGCCAGCGCGATCGCGAACAGCGCGACCACACCGGTACCGCCGACCAGGAAGGCGCCGTACACGGCCGCCGCGATCACGATCGCGGTGTAGACGGCGGACTCGAAGCCGACCGAGATACCGGACAGGATGACCGTGGCCGCACCGGTCAGCGACGTCTTGCCGACGTCCTGGACGGGCTTGTCCTCGGTGCCGGTGTAGTAGCCGGTGATGGCCAGGATGACCGCGGCCAGCACGATGCCGATGATCACCGAGACGGTGGCGATGACGCGGGGGTCACCGTCGAAGGCGGCGATCGTGTCGGTCGCGCCGGTCAGCTCCTTGAAGCTGCTCGGCAGGTACACGAAGGCTGCGATCGAACACAGGATTCCGGAGATCACCGCGGAGATGTAGAACGCCCGGTTGATCGTGCGCAGGCCGTTCTCGCCGGCCCGCGGGCGGGTCAGGAAGACACCGATGACCGCGGTGACGGCGCCGATGGCCGGCACGATCAGCGGGAAGATCAGGCCCTGCTCGCCGAAGGCGGCCTTGCCCAGGATCAGCGACGCCACCAGCATCACGGCGTACGACTCGAACAGGTCCGCGGCCATACCGGCGCAGTCGCCCACGTTGTCACCGACGTTGTCGGCGATCGTCGCGGCGTTGCGGGGGTCGTCCTCGGGGATGTTCTGCTCGACCTTGCCGACCAGGTCGGCGCCGACGTCGGCGGCCTTGGTGAAGATACCGCCGCCGACCCGCATGAACATGGCGAGCATGGCGGCACCGAAGCCGAAGCCCTCGAGCACGGTCGGGGCGTCACCCTTGAAGAGCAGCACCACGACCGAGGCGCCCAGCAGACCGAGGCCGACGGTGAACATACCGACGGTGCCACCGGTGCGGAACGCGACGCGCATCGCGGGCTCGCGACCCTCGTCGCGGGCAGCCGCGGCGACCCGGACGTTGGCGCGCGTGGCCAGCCACATGCCCACGTAGCCGATCAGCGCGGAGAAGCCCGCACCGACCAGGAAGAACACGGAGCGGAAGATCTTCAGCGTCGTCGCGTTGTCGCCGTCGGTGTGCGCAGGCAACAGGAAAAGCAGCAGGAACGCCACTCCCGCGAAGACCGACAGTGTCCGGAACTGCCGACTCAGGAAGGCTGCTGCACCCTCCTGAACCGCAGCGGCGATCTCTTTCATACTCTCGGTGCCATCGTTCGCGGCAAGCACCTGGCTCCGGAAAACCATCGCAATGGCAACCGCGAGAACCGCGATCACTGCAACGACGATTACCAGTGTGGTGTTGCTCGACGAAAGATCCACCGCTTGTGGTGCAAGCAGCGCGGACATCCGTCCTCCTTGTAGGCAACCCATCCAGGCTTGACGGCCCCCGTCTGCCGCAACCGAAGGGTTGGGGAAAATACCAAACAGCGCCAAGGACATGGCGCGGTGGGTCACTCTAACGGCTCTCCGACCAGACCTGACGACAGGGTGGTCTACGCCATACCGGGGCGGTCAGGCGGGAGTGTCACGCACAGTGCTGACAGGGACACCTTTTCTCTTGTCCCTAGACAGCGGAGGCGACATCCGGGTGGATGTCGAAGACCTTCGTCAGACCGGTGATCCGAAAGATCTTCAGCAGCCGTTCCTGGGTGCAGACCAGGGACAGCGATCCGTCGTGGGTGCGGACCCGTTTCAGTCCGCCGACCAGAACCCCGAGGCCGGTGGAATCCAGGAACTCAACGCGTTCCAGGTCCAGGACGAGGTCGTACCGACCGTCATCGACGAGCGCTGCGATCTTCTCGCGGAGCTTCGGTGCGGTGTAGACGTCGATCTCCCCCGCCACCTCGATGACGGTACGCCCGCCCTCGGCGCGCGCGGTCAGCGACAGATCCACTTCGGCCTCCGATCCCGTGAACTGCTGCATTCAACCATGTACGGACCGTGAGAAGGGCCGTTACGGAAAACTCTTTCATCTAGTCGCATCGAAAGTCGATCTCCCCCCACAAAAAGCCGCGTGCATCAGCACTTGCAGCCGAATGTGCACGAATCCGTGCACGCCCACTGGACCGGAATGGCTCTGTCCGTGGCGCCAACTAGGCTCATCGTCATGCGTGAAGGTGAGGCGACTGCTGTACTACGACGCCTCGCCGCCGGCCGGGCCGATCGGCTCACCCATGTGGAGACGGTTCCCGCTCGTCCGGGACGCACAGGTGAGTGGCCGCGCTGGGTTCCGCCCGAGGTCCTCGACCAGCTGGCCGACGCCGGGATCACGGCACCGTGGATCCATCAGGTCACCACGGCCGAGGCGGCGTACTCGGGTCGTCATGTCGTGGTCGCGACCGGGACCGCCTCCGGCAAATCACTTGGCTACTTACTACCTGCCTTCGCGACGCTGAGCATCGCGCAAGCCGCCTCACCACACCGGCGGACCGCCTCGGTGCTGTATCTCTCTCCTACCAAGGCGCTGGCCCACGACCAGCTCCGCGCAGTCTCGGCGTACACAGTGCCTGGGCTGCGCCCGACCACACTCGACGGCGACTCCGAGCGCACCGAGCGCGACTGGGCGCGCGACCACGCCACCTATGTATTGAGTAACCCGGACATGCTGCACCGGTCCGTCCTGCCGAACCATCAACGCTGGGCGCGCTTCCTCGGCTGCCTGCAGTACGTCGTCATCGACGAGTGCCATCACTACCGCGGTGTCTTCGGTGCGCACGTCGCCGGCGTGCTGCGCCGACTGCGCCGGGTCTGCGCGCAGTACGGCGCCAATCCGGTCTTCGTCTGCGCATCCGCGACCGTTGCCGAGCCAGCCGTGTCAGGTGAGCGACTGACCGGCCTCCCGATGGAGGAGGTGGTCGACGACGGTTCTCCGCGCGGCGGGATCGCCTTCGGCCTCTGGGAGCCGGCCCTCACCTCTTTACATGGAGAGAACGGCGCCCCGGTACGTCGCTCTGCCACGGCCGAGGTGGCCGACCTTCTGACCGACCTGGTCGTGTCGGGCGTGCGGACGGTCGCGTTCGTCCGGTCGAGGCGTGGAGCCGAGACCGTGGCCATGACCGCGCGCGAGAAGCTGGCCGAGGTCGATCCCGCGTTGATGGACCAAGTCTCGGCGTACCGGGCTGGTTATCTGCCGGAAGAGCGCAGACGGCTCGAGAGCATGCTGCAGACCGGCGAGCTCACCGGAGTCGCCGCGACGAATGCCCTGGAGCTGGGGATCGACATTGCCGGTCTGGATGCCGTGCTGCTGTCGGGCTGGCCAGGTACGCGCGCATCACTGTGGCAGCAGGCCGGTCGCGCCGGACGTGCCCGCGGGGAAGCTCTCGCATTGCTGGTGGCTCGGGATGATCCGCTGGACACCTATCTGGTTCGCCACCCGGCCGCGGTCTTCGGACGGCCAGTTGAAGCGACTGTTTTCAATCCAGAGAATCCGTATGTGCTCGGCCCGCAGCTATGCGCCGCCGCTCAAGAGCTACCGCTGACCACCGCGGACTACGACATCTTCGGCAGTACGACCGCTGGTGTCATCGCGCAGCTGGTGAAGCAAGGTGCGCTGCGCGAGCGGCCGCACGGCTGGTTCTGGACGCGTCGCGACCGCGCTGTGGACGCCATCGACATCCGCTCGGCCGGTGGTAAGACAGTGCAGATCGTGGAGGACCAGACCGGTCGTCTGCTCGGCACGGTCGACGGTGGCTCGGCACATGCCTCGGTCCACGAGGGTGCTGTCTACGTCCACGCCGGTGAGTCGTATCTGGTCCGGACACTCGACCTGGAGGGTCACGCCGCCATCGTCGAGCCGGCGGCGCCCGACTACACCACCTTCGCGCGCGACGTGACCGAGATCAGCATCCTGGCGACCGAGGAGACCCGCGGCTGGGGGACGGCCGAGCTGTCCCGCGGTTGGGTCCAGGTGACCAGTCAAGTGATCTCGTTCCAGCGCAAGCTGATCGCGACCGGTGATGTGCTCGACGAGCAGCCGCTCGATCTCCCCGAGCGGACGCTGCGGACCAAGGCGGTCTGGTGGACGATGCCCGACTCGGCGGTCGAGTCGCTGGCGCTGGGCGACGTACCGGGTGCTGCCCATGCCGCTGAGCATGCCTCGATCGGGCTGCTCCCGTTGTTCGCCACCTGCGACCGCTGGGACATCGGTGGCGTCTCCACCGCGCGGCATGCGGACACCGGCCGGCTCACCGTCTTCGTGTACGACGGCCACCCCGGAGGAGCAGGTTTCGCCGAACACGGGTACGCCGCAGCGCGTGAGTGGTTGACCGCGACACGTGAGGCCATTGCACACTGTGAGTGCACGGATGGCTGCCCATCCTGCGTACAGTCACCCAAGTGTGGGAACCAGAACAACCCACTCGACAAAGGCGGCGCGGTAGCGCTGCTCACCGCACTACTCAGTAGTGAGGCTTGAAAGGCAGCGTGCGCCATGTTCGTCCTCGGAATCGTTCTGATTGTCATCGCCGTCCTCTTCGGCCTGGGTGTCTCGGTCTCGTCGACCGACTCCACCAACCTGTCGGTGTTCGGAATCGACTTCGGCGTGGTCGTGCCGACGGTGTTCTTCCTCGGCGCCGCGGCCGGCGCCGCCTTGGTCGCCGGACTTTGGCTGACGAAGAAGGGACTTGCCCGCGGCTGGCGCCGGCACCGCGAGGTGCGCAACCTGCGCGCCCAGGTCGCGACCGCCCCGACCGCGACCGAGCCCGCGGTCACGGAACGCGACACGGCCCCGGTGCTCACCGAGGACCGCGACGCAGAGGTAGCTGACGAGACAACCGTCGAGCCGCTCGCGACCGGTAAGCACGTGGCCACCGACACCACGGACCACAAGCAGTCCCACTGACCACTCTGTTGCCCACGGCATCAATTAGCACAGTGGACCACCCCAGTATCGGTGCACTGCCGTAACATCTCGATCGAAACACAGCCGCGCTTCAGCGCCCGCACGGCCACCCCGCAGCCGGATTTCGATGCCCACCGCAACGACTTTTCACTGGCAGTTAGTTGCCATTGGCATCAAGTTCCGGGGTCGTGCCATAACCACCTCCGACCGAGCTGTGCATTACTGGTCGTGGCGTCAACGTCGCGTTGAGTCACTGTCGGCCTTCCGGGCCACACCGCCTCCTCACGGGGGATCGACCCGCAACCCGCCCACCGCGCAAGGGGTGGCGAAGCGGTTCCCGGAAACACGGACCGGCTCTCGTAACGGGGTCCCGACGACCTGACGCCAGTTGAGATAGGCACGACCTTCGGAGGTTGTCTTGATCACCCGTAAGCTCTTCAGCCGTACCGGCGTGGTAGTCCTCGCAGTCAGCGTCGCACTCGCCACCGCCATCCCGGCCCAGGCCGCTCAGCCGGCCACGGACCGTTCCGCGGCTCCGGGCGTGGAGATCGGCGTGGCGAAGCAGATCGCCACCCGCGCCGACACCCGCTACTGCCTGACCTTCGTCGCGGCCAACAAGGTCCCGATGGGCGTCATGATGGCCTGTGCTCCTGGCAAGGAAGGCAAGACCCAGGAGTGGATCTACACCGAGTCCGGCCAGCTGCAGGTCGCGATGAGCAAGAGCGTCGGTGGCGCCCTTGCCAAGACCGGAGCCTGTCTGGACAGCGGTGCCGACCTGGCCAAGGTTCCGGCCGCGGCCCCGCTCCTGGTCCTGCCGTGCCGTAGCGGCGACGGCCAGAAGTGGAACTACGACGAGAGCGCAGGCACGTTCGTCAACCAGGCGAGCGGTCTCGCACTCACCTCACTGCTTGGCAAGGGGAAGGCCAAGCAGGCACAACCGACCGGCAGCATGGGTGCTACCGGCACACCGGTCCAGGGCTGGAGCGCACTGCCGCTGCCTGGCCTGGACATCCTGGGTGCAGTCCTGGCTCTGGTGAACGCGCTGCTGGCATCGCTGGGCCTGGCCCTGCCGCTGCCGATCGCGAACGCCGCGGGCAGCCTGCTCGAACTGGTGAAGCCTCAGCTGCCGATCCCGGCCCAGATGTCGGTGCTGCCCAAGCAGATGATGCAGCTGGCGCAGAAGTAACCTTCGGCACCAACTGACAGCCGGCCCCGACATCGTCGGGGCCGGCTGTTTTCTCACTCCTTAGAGATCGACACTGCTTTCAGTTGTGAGACTGGTGATCCGTCGTCGGTCAGGTGGCGGTGCTCGGGGATCGGCGCGGGATTCCGCTGCTTGCGCGTCAGCGGGAGCCGTACGCCGTCGTCACCGTCCAGGCCTTCCCTTGTGAGCGGGAATCACCAGTCGGTACCCGTCACCACCAGCACCAGTGGCCGTGGTGGTGGTGATGCCCAAACAGCAGGTCGTCTACCAGGTGAAGAACTCCGTACAACATTCGCAGTCACCTCCGCTCCGATGAACCGAACGGGCATGACGCTACCTCGGGAGTTCACGGTCTGTATCTACTCCACTACGGGTTGCGACAGAACCTTGAGCGCACTTTAACGGACCCGCAATGCTCCCCGCCCGGATCCAACTTGACCCGGCTCGACGACTCCCGGTAACCGCGCCCGGAGTGGCGACTACGCGCCGTACACCGTTTGGGCAAATGTCTTCACAAACCTGCCGCGCGGTGCCAAGGTTTGACCGGCACCAGCAGTACCGACCCTCGCAAGGAGTCCCCTGATGCGATCACTCCGGCTGTCCAGCGCGCTCGCCCTCGGCGCCACGGCCACCCTGTTGCTCACCGGCTGCCTCGGCTCGTCCGGCAGCGGCGACCAGGACGCGAACCGCAACGCCGACGCCAAGAAGGTCGAGCTGACCATCGGCTCGAACGCGGTCAAGGGCGGCAAGAGCAGCGCCGGCGCGACCTTCATCGAAGACGTGCTGATCCCGAAGTTCGTCGCCGACCAGAAGGCCAAGGGCGTCGACGTCGCCGTCAAGTTCCAGGGCGACGGCTCCGACGACGAGGTCTACAAGCAGAAGCTGTCGCTGGACCTGTCGAACAAGTCCGGCCCGGACCTGATCCAGATCGACGGCATCTGGGTCGGCGAGTTCGCGCAGGCCGGGTACATCAAGCCGCTCACCGACACCGTCGGCGACGCGAGCAAGGTGGACAACTGGGACGGCTGGAAGCAGATCCCCGAGTCGGTGCAGCAGCTCGGCACCTTCGAGACCAAGCGGTACGGCGTTCCCGGTGGTACCGACGGCCGGGTGCTGTACTTCAACAAGAAGCTGTTCCAGCAGGCCGGTCTCCCCGCCGACTGGCAGCCGAAGTCATGGGACGAGATCACCCAGGCCGGTCAGAAGCTGAAGGCGCTGTCCGGCGTGACGCCGATCCAGATCAACGGCGGCACGGCGATGGGCGAAGCGACCACTATGCAGGGCGTGCTGCCGCTGCTGGTCGGCACCGGCGCTGCCATCAACACCGACGGCAAGTGGCTCGGCGACACCCCTCAGGTCCGTCAGGTGCTGGACTTCTATCACCAGATCTACAGCACGGGCCTTGGTGACCCGGTGCTGCAGCGCGAGGCCAAGGGCCGGGACAAGTCGTTCGCCGAGTTCGCCGCGAACAAGATCGGCATCCTGCTCGAGAGCGACTACTTCTGGCGCAGTGTGGTGGAGCCGAAGGCCGGTGTCGCGAAGATGGCCGACCGCGACACCGCTGTCGGTTACGCGCTGATCCCGGCGACCAAGCCCGGTGCCGGAGTGAAGGGCCAGGACTTCGTGTCGATGTCCGGCGGTGGCGCGACGGTGATCAACCCGAACACCAAGTTCCCCCAGCAGGCGTGGGAGTTGTTGCAGTTCATGAACTCCGCCGACATGGTCAAGGCGTCCCTGGCCGGCGCGGCCAAGATCACCCAGCGGACCGACGTCAACACCGAGATCCTGGCCAGTGACCCGATGCTCAGCTTCGTTGCCACCAAGGTGCTGCCGATCACGCAGTACCGGCCGGGCCTGGCGGAGTATCCGAAGATCTCGGCGGCACTGCAGCAGGCGACCGCGGACGTGGTCGGCGGCAAGACCACCGACGCCGCCGCGACGGCGTACGAGAAGTCGGTGGAGACCGCCGCCGGCGGCAAGGACAAGGTCACCACGAACTGATGGCGACCGCTACCGAATCTGTGCGGGGCAAGCGCCCCGCACAGGATGTGGCCGGGCTGGGCGTCGGTAGAGCGCTCGGCTTCGTGGCCCCCGCGATGCTGCTGATCGCCGCGTTCCTGGTGTTCCCGGCGGTCTGGACCATCTACATCGGCGTCACCAACTACCGGCTGACCGGCGTCGAGGCGATCTCGCCGTCGATCGTCGGGCTGTCGAACTACACCCGCGCGCTCAACGACGCCCTGTTCCACAACGCGTTGTGGCTGACGATGCTGTTCGTGCTCGGCTCGGCGATCATCGGCCAGAACATCCTCGGCTTCACGCTCGCCTGGATTCTCCGCCGCGCGCGCCCGGCAGTACGCCGTACCGTCGAGGCTTTGACGTTGCTGGCCTGGATCCTGCCGTCGACCGTGGTCGCGTACCTGTGGATCGCGTTCTTCGACCGGGACACCGGCACGCTGAACAGCATCCTCGGTACGACGGGGACCGCGTGGCTGATCGACTACCCGATGGTGTGCCTGGTGGTGTTCAACACCTGGCGCGGTACGGCGTTCTCGATGATGCTCTACTCGTCCGCCCTGCAAGCCGTTCCACCGTCGCAACTGGAGTCCGCCCGGATGGTCGGAGCCTCGGGCTGGCAGACGTTGCGCGACGTGGTGTTCCCGCACATCCGCGGCCACGTACTTACCAACACCCTGTTGATCTCCCTGTGGACAGCCAACGACTTCTCGCCGTTCCTGCTCACCAAGGGCGGACCGAACCACGAGTCCGAGACGGTCCCGGTCTACATCTACAACGTCGCGCTACAAGGCGGTGAGCTCGGCTACTCGTCGGCCATCTCCTTCCTGCTGCTGCTGGCGAACCTGCTCGTCTCGCTGATCTACCTTCGGCTGCTGAGGAGGCGCGCGTGACTCCGGCCTACGTCGTACGGCGGATCGGCTTCTACGTACTGATCTGCGCGGTCACGGTGTTCTTCGCCGTACCGATGTTGTGGATCGCGTCGTCGCCGTTCGACAAGAACCCCGGTCTCGGCGTCCACTGGCCGGACTGGACGCTCGACAACGTCCGCAAGACGCTCGACCATCCGTATGCACTGCATGCGATAGTGAACTCTCTGATCATCTGTGTCACGGTCGCTCTGGCGGTCACGGCATTCGCGGCGCTCGCCAGCTACGCCTTGTCGCGGGTGCGGATCCCGGGCCGGGACGCGTTGCTGTACGGGTTGTTGCTGCTGTCATCGGTTGTCACCGGCACGGCGGCGATGGTGCCGATCTTCGTGATGATCTACCAGCTCGGGCTGATCGACTCGCGGTTCGGGGTCGCGCTGGTGATGACCGGCGGGTTGTTGCCAGCGGCAATCTTCATCCTGAAGGACTTCGTCGACGCCGTGCCGAAGTCGTACGAGGAGTCGGCGCGGGTCTTCGGCGCGTCCACCCTGCAGATCCTGCGCGACGTCGTACTGCCGGTCGCCCGACCGGGCCTGGCCACGATCATGGTCTGGGCGTTCGTCAACTCCTGGGGCAACTTCCTGGTGCCCTTCCTGCTCATCCGGTCGACCACTCTGCAGCCGGCCGCCGTACTGATGCAGACGCTCACCGACGAGGGTGGCAGCGTGAACCTGCAGGTCCTGCCGGTCTTCTCGCTGCTCTTCTCGATTCCCGTTGTCGTGCTGTATCTGCTGGTGAACTCGCGCTACGGGTTCCGCTTCCATGGAGGGATCAAGTCCTGATGGCCGGTATCGACATCGAGGGTCTGGCGACCGTCTACCCGAACGGCGTACGCGCCGTCGACGGCCTCGACCTGCACGTCGCCGACGGTGAGTTCTTCGCGCTGCTCGGCCCGTCCGGCTGCGGCAAGACCACCTTGCTCCGCACCATCGCCGGCCTGGAGAATGCTTCGGAAGGCACCGTCCGCATCGACGCGGCGGACGTCACCCGCACCGAACCAGGCAAGCGCGGCGTCGCCATGGTCTTCCAGGACTACGCGTTGTTCCCGCACATGAGCGTCGCCGAGAACATCACCTACCCCTTGAAGGTACGGCGGGTCGCCGCCGCCACGCGGGCCGAGACCGCTGAACGCACAGCCGGCGAACTGTCCCTGACCGGCCTGCTCGAACGCCGCCCCGGCCAACTCTCCGGCGGTCAGCAGCAACGCGTCGCGCTCGCCCGCGCGATCGCCTCCCAGGGCAAGGTGTTGTTGCTGGACGAGCCTCTCTCCAACCTCGACGCGCGCCTCCGCCTCGAGGCCCGTACCTTCCTCAAGAAGCTCCAGCGCGACCTCGGCATCACCACCGTCTTCGTCACCCACGACCAAGCCGAAGCCCTGGCCCTCGCCGACCGCATCGCCGTCATGGAGTCCGGCAAGCTCCGCCAGCTCGGTACCCCGCGCGAGGTTTTCGCCCGCCCGGTGAACACGTTCGTCGCCAACTTCATTGGCTCGACGCCGATGAACCTGATCCCAGGTGTGGTCTCGGCGGCCGGCGTTTCGGTGGCCGGTGGCGCTTTGCCGGTGGAGGGGTTCACTCCTGAAGGTGCTGAGGTGACGGTCGGCATCCGGCCGGAGTACCTATCCCTGACGACCGGCGACGCCGTCGGCGTTGGGCTGCGGGGAACCGTTGTGGTGGCTGAGAACCTCGGCGTCCAGTCGCTGGTCTCGGTCGACTGCGACGGCACGCTCATCGGGGTGACCGTTCCGGAGGAAGAAGAGCCGGAGCCCGGCAAGCCCGTCTTTCTCACGGCTCCCGCCGCGCGCGTTCTCCTGTACGACCGAGAGTCCGGGGAACTGCTCGCCCGACAGCCGGTCGCCTGATGGCAGTCACGTCGTACCGACGCGTCTGGACGCTGGACGACCGGGCCGAATCCGTCTGGCATTCCCTGCCCGTCGACGTACCGGCCGACTGTCCAGGACTCCTGGTCACGTTGACGGTTCCGCCGATCGACGGGGTTGTCATCGACATCGGCTGTGAGGGCGCCGGCGGGTGGCGCGGCTGGTCCGGCGGCGCGCGGCGGACCTTCGCGATCACCCCGACCGCGGCGACCCCCGGATACGTCCCCGGCGAACTCGAGGCCGGCACCTGGTGGGTCGTCATCGGCCTCTACCGTCTCCCCGTCGAAGGCGCCGAGCTCATCGTCGAGGCCGTCACCGGACCGGTCGCCGAGATCCCCGGCCTGACCGCGTACGCCGAGGCGACGGCCGCGATCGCCGTACCGGAGCGCCCGCCCCGCCGTGTCCTCCCCGCCGCGCCCGGCCTCCGCTGGATCGCCGGTGACTTCCACGCCCACTCACTGCACTCCGACGGCGCGACCCCGATCGCCAACCTGGCCGCCATGGGCGTGGCCGCCGGCCTCGACGTCCTCGCGATCACCGACCACAACACCGTCGCCCACCATGCCGAACTCCCCGGTCTCAGCGACCGCTTCGGCATCGGCCTGATCCCCGGCCAGGAAGTCACCACCGACACCGGCCACGCGAACGCCTTCGGCCACCTCGGCCCCATCGACTTCCGCCGGCCCGCCGCCACCTGGGTCAGCGAGGTAGCCCGCCAAGGCGGCCTGCTCTCGATCAACCACCCACTCAGCGGCGACTGCGCCTGGCGTCACCCACTGACCGAACACCCACCGCTCGCCGAGATCTGGCACTCCTCCTGGCTCGACCACCACTGGGGCGGCCCCATCGCCTGGTGGCAGTCCTGGGGCCTCGACACCATCCCCATCGGCGGCAGCGACTGGCACAACCCCACCTCCCCGACCCCCATCGGCACCCCCACCACCTGGCTAGCAGTCGACGCGGCCGCCGAAACCCCCGCCGAGCTAGTCGAAGCCACCCTCCAAGCCCTATCCGCCGGCCGAACCGCCATCTCCACCACCTACAACGCCCCCGTCCTCCTCCGCCTGGAAGACACCCTCCTGGCCCTGGACGCCCCCAACACCCTCATCCTCTCCCCCGACGGCACCCCCCACCCCGTAACCTCCGCCACCCACCACCTCCCCGCCGCCCCCGGCCCCCACACCCTCGTAACCCACACCGGCCAGTTCCTCTCCACCTGCACCTAACGGCACTGACCCGGTCGTCACGCGCACCCTCGCACACCGCACCGACACGTCGGCCGCCTCGGCGATCTCCTCGACCGTGACGTTCTCCGGACCTTTCACACCCGGCGCAGCCCCGCGATTCCAGCCATCGGGGAGACACTCCGGTGGCCGGAGACACCATCCGGTGGCATGAGACACGGCACACCCTGTCCTCGCCCCCCACTTCCTGTCCCCACCCACCAGCCATAACTGCAGCACGCCCGCCGGCCCCGGCCCCGGCCCCGGCCAACGCGCCGATCGCCCAACGCGTCCCCCGGCCAACTCCATCTGATGGGCTGGTTCCGGTCGAGGCGGATTCACGGACGATTACTGCCTCTATGAGCCTGTTGCGATTTGGCCGGCGGCATCCTCCCCAAACCGGTTCGGGGAGGATTTGGGACCGATTCGGGGGGTGAACGCTCCCCGGTTCGCCTTCCGGGAGGACGAAACTCTCCCCGAACCGGTTTGGGGAGCGATAACGCAACAGGCTCTATTTGGCAGTAGGTCTCCGTGGATCTCCGCTGGGCTGGTCAAGAACTCCGCCTTCCCGGATGTGCTCGTCCCGTCCGGCCGCTCGGATTCGGCCGATGACGTACGCGGTGGCTGGTCGCCGCTGCGGCCGGTATTACTGAGGCGGGTGGCTCAGCAGTTCTACGGCTGAGGGGGATGGTTCGGTCGGCGACCGCGGTTCCCGTTGCTTGAGCTTCCGGGCTACGGCTGAGGTCGGCGGGTGACGGCAGTCAGTAAGTTCTGCGCAGTGGAGTCCGATCGCTGGGCAGGTGATCGGTCTCGCGCCACGACTGCTGGCGTGAGACACCTTGTGACGGCTGGAGACCTGTTGCCATAGGTCTCCGGCCCCCGCTTGCTGTCTCCAGCCCCCGCTCGGTGTCTCCAGCCCCCGCTCGGTGTCTCCAGCCCCCGCTCGGTGTCTCCAGCCCCCGCTCGGTGTCTCCGGCCGCCGGTGGTGGCGCGGGACCAGCGGGCCAGCGGGGTTTGGGGAGTTCTACTGGCCGGTTTCGGCAGGTCAGGCTCCCCAGTCCGACCATCACCGCCCCCGCGAGTGGCGCCACCGTGTGATCAGCACGCGAGTGTGGGGACCGTGCCGCCGGATATCGATTTTCGACGACCTATTCCTCACACTCGGCGCCCCGCTCCTCACACTCGCACGGTGGCCTTCCCTCGCCGACCGCACGGTGGCTTCACTCGCCGACCGCACGGTGGCTTCACTCGCGGGCAGCACAGAGGATTCACTCGCCGACGGCATCCCCCCGGCCGACTGTTTTTTGGCGGCAGCAACCAGCGCGGCGGGTCAGCTATCAAACCTCCTGATCGTCGGCGGAAACCACAGCCCGCCAGCCCAAAGCAACGGGAACCGCGGTCGCCGACCGAACCATCCCCCTCAGCCATAGAACTGCCGAGCCACCCGCTTCAGTAATACCGGCCGCAGCGACGACCAGCCACCGCGTACGTCATCGGCCGAATCCGAGCGGCCGGATGGGGCGAGCACATTCAGGGAGGCGGGGTAACTGGCCAGGCGAAGTGCCCAGCCACTGCGACCCTCCCCGAACCGGCTTGGGGAATAGCAGCCGCCAAATCGCAACAGGCAGCACGACTCCGTGACTCTGCAGGCGAACCCGCAGCACGCACCTTTGTGGTGATCTGCTGCCGCTGGGTGGCAGTAGATCACCACAAAGACGAGCTTCCAGGTGTTCGCAGTAGCCAGCCGTGCGGGCGACCAGCCACCCCCGTACGCCGTCGGCCGCGACCAACCGATCGGCACTTGGTGGGTTCGGCTCCGGCGCTCGGGGCCGGGGCTTGGCGTGGTTGGGGTCGGGGCTTGGGGTGCTTGGGGAGCAGACTGGGGGTATGGGTGGTGCGGAGGAGCGAGTTGTTGTGGTGGATGCTGCCAATGTGGTGGGCTCACGGCCCGATGGGTGGTGGCGTGATCGGGCGGGGGCTGCCCGTCGGTTGCTCGTGAAGCTCGCCGCGCTGCAGGGGCAACTGCCTGGGACCACCATCGCCGTGGTCCTCGAAGGTGCCGCTCGCAAAGCGCTCGACGGCGATCCGCTGGACCTCGGCGGCCTCCGAGTGGTCATGGCCCCCGCATCCGGCGACGACACCATCACCCAGGTCACCGTCGACTTCCTCGCGGCGGAGAACCCACCCGCGGTCACCGTGGTGACCGCTGACCGAGGGCTTCGCCAACGCGTCGAACCTCTGGGCGCCACCACCACCGGCCCCAGTTGGCTCCTCGACCAACTCGAAACTCTGTGACCCTGCTCCCCGGAGGCGGGATAGGTCTGGCCCGCCAGCCGTTGTGGACTGCCAACCAACGGGGGTTCGTCCCCTCACTGGGGGGTGTGAACAAGTAATAACCTGTGCACGCCCACCAGTTCCTGTTCAAACCCCCAGCAACTGTCGGTCGGGGGCGGTGCGGGTCAGTCGAGGAGCCAGCCGTGGTGTTCGGCGATGTGGATGGCGTCGGAGCGGGTTCGCGCGCCGGTTTTGCCGATGGCGGACCAGAGGCGGCGGCGGATTACGCGCTCGGAGACGTGCAGGGTGCGAGCCATCATCGCGACCGAACCGCCGTCGCGGGCCGCGCGGAGGGTGTCGGTCTCTTCGTCGTTCAAGGGCGTTTCGGAGTACTTGAGGGACTCGGCGGCGAGGTTCGCGTCCACGACGCGGAGGCCGAGGTGCACGCGGCGTACGGCATCGGCTAGTTGCGGGGCGGGGCAGCCCTTGAGGGCGAACCCTTTGGCGCCGGCCTCGAGTCCGCGGCGGAGGTGGATCGGGCGGCCATAAGTGGTGAGCATGACGACGCGGCACTCGGGGATCAGCGTGCGGAGCTCGGTGGTGACGGTGAGACTGGCGGTCCCGGGCCCGGCGGTGTCGAGGAGGGCGACGTTCGCCCGATGCCGTTTCGCGGCAGCCACGACATCGTCCGATCTGTTGATCTCGGCAACGATCCTGAAGTCGCGTTCGCGCTCCAGACCGTTTCTGAGGACGCCTCGGCTGAGGATCTGGTCGTCGACCAGCAACAGCCGGATGGGGTCGGGCAAACGAGCCTCCGGGGTCACCGTCCGGGCGCCGGGGAAGTGCGTCCGGGAGATTGGGCAGAACATCGGTTCTTGATCTATCGGTCCAGATCATCGAGGCAGCCGCCACACCTCGTCCACATCAACGCGGCATCTCTACCAGATTGCGACCAGATCGCGACCGCTTTCAGTACTGCCACCGCCACCCCCGTGCAGTTCCGCCAACTCCTGCACGAATCCGTGCAGGACAACCGCCTCGAGCACCGATGTCGATCCGGCCCGACGCCGTTCGTGTAGAGGGTGTCAGCGGCCTTCGAGAGGCCGACAGGTACGACGAGATGAGGTGGCGTCATGCCGGAGGTACAGGTTCTGCGCGACGGACTCGGGATCCCGGAGTCTCTGCGGTGGCACGACGGACGGCTGTGGTTCGCGAACTGGATCGGCCAGGAGATCGTGGCGGTCGACGCCGACGGTACGGCGGAGTTCACGCCCGCGCCGGTGGTGCCGTTGATGGGCTGGTCGATCGAATGGCAGCCCGATGGCCGGCTGCTGACGACGGGCGACAAGGTTCGACGGTTGGAGTCTGACGGGTCAGTGAGCGTCCTGTCGGAGCAAAGCTCGAACGAGATCGTGGCCGACCGCCGGGGCAACGTCTACCTCAACGGCACCGACTTCGACTTCGCCGGCGGCGAGGCCCCGAAGCCGGGCTATCTCATGCTGCTCACGCCGGACGGGGAGGTGCGCAAGGTAGCTCTCGACATCCAGTTCCCGAACGGCATGGTCATCACTCCCGACAATCGCACTCTCGTTGTGTCCGAGTCCTTCGCCGGCCGGCTGACCGCGTTCGACATCCAGATTGACGGTGGCCTGACGAATCGCCGGACCTTCGCCGAAGGTCTTGGCCCGGACGGCATCTGCCTCGACGCGGAGGGAGCGATCTGGGTATCCACCGGTGGCTCTTCGGTGGTGCGCGTCGCCGACGGAGGCGAGGTCCTCCAACGGGTCGAACTGCCGGAGCACCGAGCCCCCTTCGCACTGGCCCTCGGCGGATCTGACGGTACGACGCTCTATATCGGTACCGCCGAATGGCACTCGGACCAGCCGATCTCGGACAACCTCGACCGCCTGATCACCGGGCCACGCGGTGGTCAGATCCTCACCGTGCAGGTGAAGGTCCCGGCCCACCGTCCTTCCGAATACGGGTGCGCACCAGAGCCGCGTTGAGCCAGACTCGGAGGATGACGACGCCGCTCTCGACCATCGACGCTGTGGTGCGGTCAGTGTGCGGCCGCGGTATCGAGCGCCTCGTTCCCCTCACCGGTGGCGGGATGAACGAGACCTACCGCGCCGAGCTCGGTGGCGAGGTCACCGCGGTCGTTCGGATCGCGCACCAGCCGACACCCTGGTTCATCGACGAGGCACACCTGATGACGCAGGCACGTGACATCGGCGTACCGACAGCAGAGATACTCGGCCTCGAGCACCAAGAGCACAACGGCGAACTGTTGTCCTTCTCCGTCCAGCAGTTCCTGCCGGGCAACTCCCTTGCCGAGCTCATCGGCGTGCTGCCTGGCGCTGAACTCGAACGGTTGGTCACCGACGCCGGTGAGATCCTGGCGCGGGTGCACAGCCTGGTACCCGACGATGGCCGAGGCATCCGGCACGAACTGCGATTGCCCGAGGAGCACGAAGTCGACCGGGTCGCATCTCTTGTCGAGGAGCGGCTTGACCCAGCGGCACGCGCAGTCGTCGAGCGCGGCGCCGAATTCCTGCGCCAAGAACTGACGACGCGTGAGGCGCCTCCGGTCTCGCTTGTCCACGGCGACTTCTGCCCGAAGAACATCCTGATCCACGAGGGAACGGTCGCGGGCCTGATCGACTGGGAATTCTCCGGTCTCGCCTCCCCGGCCTACGACCTCGCCCAATGGGAGGTGGATGCCGGCGAGCCCTTGCAGGACCGACTGGACCTGGTCCGTCGCGGGTACGCGCGGATCGCCGATCCTCAAGCAGCCGATGCCGGATGGACACCGGCCTTCGCCATCGACTGGGCGCTGGAGAAGCTCGGCTGGAAGAACCCGGCCTCGCCGGCGCAGTTCCAACGCTGCGTCGACGTCATCGCCCACGCTGTCGCCCGCTGACCCCGTTGTCCCCGCGCTCCTCGGTCAGCTCGGTGCCTGCGACGAGTCGGGACCGGCCCGTGCCGAGGTCGAGAGTGTTCGGGTGGGGAGGAACGGAAGGGACAGCGGAACGGACACCTGGACCGTGACGTCCTCGGTTGTCGGGGTGCAGGCAGTGAGGGTGACGTCATTCGCGGCGGCAGTCCGCTCCGCTGCGACGCACGGGGTGGCTGCCAGCGAGAAGGCAGCGCTCAGCGCGGTCAGGTCGGCGGCCGCACCCAGCTTGTGGCGAGCCGTGGAGACCGCCGCCCACAGAACGGCCACCGCAAGCGCAGTCGAGAGCAGCAGGCACGCGGTCAACATATGGATCGTGCCACTTCCTCGCTCCGACCGTCGGCGACGGGTAGGCCCGCGCCTGAAGTGTTCGTCGCAAGGGTGGGCGTGGTGGCTAGTCATCGCGTTGTGCCTCCGATCAGGGCTGTCGGTTCGGGGTCGAGGGTGGCTACGGCGATCTGAGTGGGCGCTGGGAGGAAGGAGAAGAGGGCTCGGGGTGTGGCTTTGACGGTGACTTCGATGGTGGGGCTCGTCTGGAAGGTGACGGACGCGTTCGGCGGGGTGAGGTGGCGGATGAGGGACTGGACGTCATCGGGGGATTCGCCGCGGGCCAGGGCTCGGGCGATGTCTCGGGAGGCGTCGATGCATTGGAGGTGGGTGGTGATCAGTCCGAGGCACCAGACGCCGGCGAGGATGAGCGTGAGGAGGAACGGGAGGGCGATCGCGGTCTCGGTGGTGATGGACCCGCGCTGAGAGGCACTGCGAGACATAGGGGCTCCCAATGGTTTGACCGGGAGGCCGGCCGCCGGAGGGGTGGCGGCCGGCCCTGGGGTCAGAGCTCGAGACCTTCCACGCCGGCGAGCTTGAGGGCGTAGTTGATGAGGGCCTTCAAGGCGTTCATCATCACGTCGGACTTGAGGAGGGCGACGAGGATGCCGCCGAGGCCGCAGGCGGCGACGATCGTGACCGCATACTCGGCGGTGGCGGCGCCGCGCTCGGAGCGGGTGCGGAAGCGGCGGAGCCGACGCGGCCTGGTGCGGCGAACAAGGGTGCTGGGATGGGACATCGGGGTCCTCCTGGGTTGGTGTTCTTGCCAAGAAGATGCAGTCGACGAAGAGCGTTCTAACCAAGGACTTTTCAGCCTGTGGACAAGTCGTTGCCCTGGGCATCATTACGGCACAGTGAGGTACGGGATCAACGCACCGGCGATGGTGGGCACGATCGAGAGCAGCACAAAGGCAGGCAGGAAACAGAGGCCCAGCGGCAGGGCCGAGCGGGACTCGATCGTGCGGGCATGCTGATCTGCGGCGTGATGGCGGGACTGGCGGGTGTCGTCGGCCAGGCGTTCGAGAGTCCTGGACAACGGCGCGCCGGAGGTGAGGGAACGGTCGATGGCTCGCGCCACGGCGGCACACGGCGGCTCGGCGCGCAGGAGCGCCCAGGCATCTTGCGGATCGGCGCCGAGAGCAAGGCGGTGCGCGATCTCGGACAGGAGGTCACCCAACGGGCCGTGAACGGCAGAAGCGACCGTAGCAAAGGCTTGCTGGGGTGGACGGCCGGCCCGCAGGCAGGCGGCCAGGAGCTCGACCGTCAGCGGCAGGTCGTTGGCGATGGCGGCTCGGCGGCGTTTGGTGGCAGCCGGTTCGAGCCGGCTCAGTAGTCGCGGGATCCCGAAGTACGCAATAGCAGCCGGCACCAACCCCCAAGGCGGATCGATCAGAACAACGAGAGCAAAGGCCGCTCCGACAGCCACCAGCCGATGCGCCCTTGGCGACCGCCGACGGGTGGGCTTGGGAGGAGCCAGGCGACGGAGGTCAGTCGGCGTACGGACGAGCAGGCAGACAGTGACGGCGGCAGCAGTGGCCGCCAGAGAAATCGTTGTCATGGGCAATGGACTCCGGCGGCGAGACGAGTGGTCCATTGCAGGCCCAGGGCGGTGAGAGCGAGGCCGGCAGTGAGGCAGAGCCAGCCAGGTGGCGTACTGGTGAGGAAGGCCAACGGAGCAGCGCCCAGCGAGTAGCCGAGGGCGATGCCGAAGAGCGGCAGGGCAGCGAGGATCCGGGCGGAGGAACGGGCACCGGCCAAACCGGCCGCCGTTTGACGCTGGATGGCCTCGTCGGAGCGGAGCGAGTCGGCCAGTCTTTCGGTGAGGGCAGCAAAGGCAGCGCCCGATTCCTCGGCGACACGCCAGGTTGCCGCGAGCGCCCGGAGGCCTGCACTGCCTGGAGATTGGGCGGCCAGCTCCAGAGCCGTTGGAACATCGCCGCCGAGCTTGGCCACGGAGTGGGCCGACTGCAGATCGGGGGCGATGGTGGCGGCCCCTCCCAGCGCGTCGATGGGTGGTCGACCAGCGGCCAGGTCGGCGGCCAGAACATCCAAAGCCTCAATGACGTTGGCACGCCGGGCGGTTTCGGCTGCTTGTCGTCGATGTTGCGCTCGCTGCAGCAACACGAGGGTGACGATCACCGTGATAGCCCCGGCGGAGAAGAAGACTTGCGGACCGAGGGCAAGCAGGACGATCGCGACCGGTGGGACGAGTCGGAGTTTGCGGCGACCACCCGAGCGCACCCGAACGGAGGCCGACGCGCGAGGCGGCGCGGAGGCCAAGCGTCGCAACGGACGCAGGGGCAACGGGAACAGGAGCTGGAGCGCCAGCAGGACGCAGCCGGCGGCGAGCAACCGGCTCATGCGACGGCCCTGGGAGTTGGTCGAGCAAAGCGGGCGGCAGAGGGGTACAGCGTCGGCAGTCCCATCAGCGGGAAGTCGACCGCAGGCCGGGTGATGACCTCCCCGCTGGGGAGGCGGTCGAGGACATGAATTGAGGCAAGGCGGCGGAGGCCACTAGGTGTGCGGGTCAGGTGAAGGACGGCCTGCAGTGCCGAGGCAAGCTGACTGTGGATGGCCTCACGAGGCAGGCCGGCGAGCGCCCCCAGGGCTTCGATGCGGGCTGGTACGTCGGCGGGCGAGTTGGCGTGGATCGTGCCGCAGCCGCCTTCGTGGCCGGTGTTCAACGCGGTAAGGAGGTCGATGACTTCGGGACCGCGAACCTCGCCGATGATCAAACGGTCCGGACGCATCCGGAGGGCTTGCCGGACGAGGTCGCGCAGGGAGATCTCCCCGCTCCCCTCGACATTGGCCGGGCGAGCTTCGAGCCGAACCACGTGCGGATGGTCCGGACGAAGCTCGCTGGCATCTTCGACAACGAGCAGACGCTCATTGGGGTCAGTGGCGGAGAGGAGCGCACTCAACAGCGTCGTCTTGCCAGTCCCGGTGCCCCCGCTGATGAGGAACGCCAGCCGGGAATCCAGCAGATCACGAAGCAGCGCAGCCCCCTCAGGTGAAAGTGAGCCCGCCTCGACGAGGGTGTCAAGAGTGAAGACCTTGCCTGCGGGGACTCGGAGGGACAGACAGGTCCCGGGCGCGGCGATCGGCGCCAGGACGGCGTGGAAGCGGCTCCCGTCCTGAAGGCGGACATCGACGTACGGCGTCGCGTCGTCGAGGCGGCGGCCGGCGGCGGCCGCCAGTCGGGTGGCGAGGCGGCGGATCGCGGCATCGTCGCCGGTGGGGACGAAGACGCGCTCGAGGCCGGAGCCGCGGTCGATGTAGACCTCGTCGGGGCCGTTGACGAGGATGTCGGTGATGCCCGGCTCGGCGAGCAGGCTGTCGAGCGGTCCGGCACCCAGGGCCTCACGACGCAGGGCGGCAACGACCGCCAGCACCATGGAGTCGCCGTACACACCGCCGTCGGCACGCAACGCGGCGGCAACTCGCGCTGGAGTTGGCTCGCCGCCGCTGACTGCGAGCCTGCCGCGCACCTCGTTGAGGAGTTCGGCGGAGATGATCATGCGGCCGGGGCGAAGAGATCGAGGAGGGTAGTGGCGGCGTGCGCCAACGGGCCTCGTGGGTGCGGCGCGAAGCGGCCCTGATCCATCGCGGCGGGGAGGTCACGTTCATCGACGACTGTCGTTGCTAACGGCAAGGATAGGTGCGCGGCGACCTCGGCGGCCGGGATGGCGGCACGCCGGGTCTCGCGTGCGATGACGCGCAGGTCGCCGGCAACCTCGGCGAGCGGCCCGGCCAGTCGTTTGGCGGCAGCCAGCGAGCGGATGTCACACGGGACGACCAGCAGGGTCGCGGTGGCGCGGACGAAGGCTTCCTCGACGGCGGGATCCGGACGGCGCGGAAGGTCCAGGACGACCAGGTCGTTGCTGCACTGCGCCGCATTGAGGACCGAACGCATCGTCTCCGGAGGCAGGGCGGTGACATCGGAACGGTCCCACGACAGGACCGGAAGGCCATCGGCTGTCGGCAGGACGGAGCGAAGGGCAGCTGCGCTCACTCGACCGGCAGCGTTGAGGAGCTCCGGCCAGCGCTGCCCGGCATCGCGTTCGATGCCGAGGGCAAGCTCGATGCCGCCGCCCAATGGATCACCGTCGATCAGCATGGTCCGCAGGCCGCGACGGTTACCGAAGAGCGCGACGGCCGCGGCCGTTGTGGTGGCGCCCGCTCCCCCGCACCCACCGACGAAGGCGAGCATGACGGCGGAACGGGTGCCGCCGTCCAAGGTGTCGACGAACCGGCCTGCCAACGCGACCTCGTCGGCAGGCAATCGAAAGACCGCATCCGCACCGATGTCGAAGGCATGCCGATACAGCTCGTCGCCGCCAGGCCCGGCCCCGGCGAGCACGACGCCGGTACGTCGAAGTGGTGTGGTCCGGGCGAGTCCAGCGGCTAGGTCGTCGCCGACGATCACCAACGGGCAGGTGTGCCACCCGCGCCGCAGACCGTGCAGATCACGCTCGACGAGTGGGGTGATCGAAGCCGCGGCGGCCAGCCGGAGCAGGTCGTCAAGCAATCGTTCGTTGGTAGTTGCCATGAGCACCGAGGGGGAGAGCGCTGTGGGGTTCATGCCAAGAAGATGCATGCGTCGGAGGTGTTCCGGACCGGCCGGAACGGCCCTGTGGACAACGGATTGTCGGCTTTCCGCCAGCAGCGGGTATCCGCCACAGTGAGCCCGCGACCAACCCGGCCGAAACAGTTACCGTTCCTTTCGAAGTGTCTTTATCTAATTTTCACCGGACGCTTACCCCGCCCAAGTTCCGGAGGACCCCGCCCATGAGTCGATTGCGTTTTCTGACCGCTACGGCCGCAGTGGCCGCCACAGCCCTGGTCACCGCCGCCGGCGTCTCGCTCGCGAGCGCCGAACTGCCGTCCGCCGCCCCGGTGCCCCAGGCCGAGGTGATGGCCCCGGCCGCGAGCGGTGGCATCAAGACCGCCTACTTCACGCAGTGGGGGATCTACCAGAACGGGTTCTACCCGAAGAACCTGATCAGCACCGGTGCGGCCGCGAAGCTGGACTTCCTGAACTACGCGTTCGCGAACATCCACCCGACCAACCACACCTGCTTCATGGCCAACCAGGCCGCGTCGCAGGACGAGAACAACCCGAACGCGGGTGACGGCGCCGGTGACGCGTTCGCCGACTACGGCAAGTCCTACGGTGCGGACATCAGCGTCGACGGTGTCGGGGACGTCTGGAACCAGCCGATCCAGGGCAACTTCAACCAGCTGAAGAAGCTGAAGGCCAAGCAGCCGAACCTCAAGGTGCTGATCTCGATCGGCGGCTGGACCTACTCGAAGTACTTCTCCGACGCGGCCTCCAGCGACGCCAAGCGGAAGACCTTCGTCAGCTCCTGCCTGAACATGTTCATCAAGGGCGACCTGCCGGTGGTCGACGGCTTCGGTGGTCCGGGCAGCGCGGCGAACATCTTCGACGGTGTGGACATCGACTGGGAGTACCCCGGCTCGCCGAACGGCCATGTGGGCAACCACTACAGCGCCTCGGACAAGCAGAACTTCACTCTGCTGCTGGCCGAGTTCCGGTCGCAGCTCAACGCGCTCGGCAGCGCCAACGGCAAGCGGTACTACCTCACCGCCGCCACTCCGGCCGGCCAGGACAAGATCGCCACGATCGAGACCGACAAGATCGGGCAGTACCTCGACTACAACAACGTGATGACGTACGACATGCACGGTGGCTGGGACGCCACCGGGCCGACGAACTTCCAGGACCCGCTCTACCAGGCCCCGAACGACCCCAGTAACCCGATCCCACCGGGTACGGCGAAGTACTCCGTCGACGGTGCGGTCAAGGCGTGGACGACCGGCGACCCGGCGTACGGCATCCCTGGCGGGTTCCCCGCGAACAAGCTGACCATCGGCTACCCGTTCTACTACCGCGGCTGGAAGGGCGTGCCCAGCACGGCGAACGGCAAGTACCAGACCGCCACCGGACCGGCCGACGGACATGCGTTGAGCGGCAACGTCCCTGGCGTCTCCTTCTACAAGGAGCTGACCGGCTTCGTCGACAACCCCTCCTCGACCTTCTGGGACGACACCACCAAGTCGTCGTGGTTCTACCAGGGCGGCACGTTCTGGACCGGTGACAACCAGCAGTCCATCAAGGCGAAGGCCGACTACGCACACTGCAACGGTCTGGCCGGCGCGATGATGTATTCGATGGAGGCGCTCGACCCTGGCGTCACGCTCTTCAACCACGTCGTGAACGCGGTCAACGCGGACACCGCGGGCTGCAGCGGCCCCACGCCGACTCCGACGCCCACTCCGACCCCGACGCCGACGCCTACCCCCACGCCGACGCCTACCCCGACACCCACCCCGACTCCGACTCCGACGCCCCCGACGGCCACCCCGTGGGCGCCCAACACGTCGTACGCGACCGGTGCACTGGTGAGCTACAACGGCCTTACCTACAAGTGCATCCAGGGCCACACGTCCCTGACCGGTTGGGAGCCGCCGAACGTCCCCGCACTCTGGGGCAAGGTCTGATCACGTACCGCCCTCTGATCGGAGCAACATGAAACGCATCTCGATGGCGATCGCGGCCATCACCACAGTGGTACTCGCACTTCTCGTCGCACCGACCGCGAACGCGGCCGGAGTCACTGCGACCTTCACGAAGGTGTCTGACTGGGGCAGCGGCTTCGAGGGCAAAGTAACCATCCTGAACGACACCACGAGCTCACTGAGCACCTGGTCGGTCGCACTCGACTTCCCGTCGGGCTACACGATCTCCAGTTCGTGGGACGCGACGCGGAGCACCAGTGGTCAGACCCACACGTTCACTCCGCCTGGCTGGGCCGGACCGCTGGCACCTGGTGCCAGCGTGTCCTTCGGCTTCAACGGCAGCCCGGGCAACTTCCCCGGTCTGGCCGCCTGTCGCCTGAACGGCGGCTCCTGTGCGGGCGGTGGTCCGGTCACCCTTCCGGGCGCACCGAGCGGGCTGTCCGGTACGTCGACCGCCTCGACCGTGAGCCTGTCCTGGTCAGCGGCCAGTGGTGCAGCCAGCTACAACATCTACCGCAACGGCTCGAAGGTCGGTACGTCGACCGGTACGGCGTACACGGACTCCGGGCTCACCGCCAGCACGAGCTACAGCTACCAGGTGAGCGGTCAGAACAGTGCGGGCGAAGGCCCGAAGACCGGCTCGGTCTCCGTGACCACCAAGGCCGGTACCGACCCGGTCGGCAGCAGGCGGGCCGCGCCGTACCTGTACATGGGTTGGGGCGACCCGCCGAACCCGCAGACCGTCATGAACGCGACCGGGATCAAGTGGTTCACCATGGCGTTCATCCTGTCGTCCGGTGGCTGCAACCCGGCCTGGGACGGCGCACGACCGCTGCAGGGCAGTGCGGATGCCACCGCGATCGCACAGATCCGTGCGGCCGGAGGCGACATCGTGCCGTCGATCGGCGGCTGGAGCGGTAACAAGCTCGGCCCGAACTGCAGCACACCGGAGGCACTGGCCGGTGCGTACCAGCAGGTCATCAACGCCTATGGCCTGAAGGCGATCGACATCGACATCGAGAACTCCGACGAGTTCGAGAACGAGGCCGTCCAGGACCGGATCCTGAACGCCCTGAAGATCGTCAAGCAGAACAACCCGGGGATCCAGACGATCCTCACCTTCGGCACCTCGACCACCGGCCCGAACTACTACGGCAACCGGCTGATCGAGCGGTCGCAGGCACTGGGCGCCAACATCGACGTCTTCACGCTGATGCCGTTCGACTTCGGCAGCTCGAACATCTACAACGACACCGTCGGTGCATCGACGGGCCTGAACAACAAGCTGAAGTCGGTCTTCGGCTGGACCACCGCGCAGGCCTACGCCCACCAGGGCATCTCCGGCATGAACGGTCTGTCCGACCAGCAGGAGATGACGACGACGGCGACCTGGCAGAACATCACCAACTGGGCGAAGACGAACGGCCTGGCCCGGCTGGCGTTCTGGTCGGTGAACCGTGACCGCGGCTGCGCCGGTGGCGGCGTGGTCTCCAACTGCAGCGGCATCGCCCAGCCCGACTGGGAGTTCACCCGCATCACTGCAGGCTTCTGACAGCCGGTACGGCGGCGTGCGGGCAACCCTCGTACGCCGCCGTACTCATGTCGACGTCACTGCGCGGGCGCGGACGAACGCTCTGAACCGCTCGGCTACCGGACTGAGCTCCGCGCCGAGCCGCCACGTCATACCGATCTCACGACGGGCCTGAACGCCGGCCAGCGGCACTGGCACCGCTCCGCTCTCACTACCGCGCACTGCGCTGGACGGAAGCACAGCCACGCCCAGTCCGGCGCCAACCAGACCGTCGATCGTGGTCAGGTCGCTCGCCTCGAAGGCCAGCCGCGGAGTGAACCCGGCGGCCCGACAGAGGTCGTCACAGACCCGGCGGAAACCGAAGCCGGGCTGGAGACCGACAAACGGTTCGTTCGCCGCAGCGGACAACGCCACGCGGCGGCGGGTCGCCAACGGGTGGCCTGGTGGCACGTGTAGCGCGAGCCGTTGCTGTTCGAGCGGATGCCAGCCGAAGCGCTCCAGATCCGGCCGGGGCGCAGTAATACCGATCTCCGCGTCACCGCTCTCGAGATCCTGGGCGATCTCGTTCGAGTTCCCCTGCCGCAGCGCGAACTCGACAGTCGGTCCGACCACACGGAAAGCCTTCAGCAGGTCCGGCAGCAGGCTGGACGCGACCGAATGCAGGAACGCAAGCCGGACAGTCCCCGACTGCGGATCGAGCAGCGAGTCGATCCGGTGCTGCGCGGCATCGACCGCCGCAGCGCCGGCTCGGGCTGCCTCCAGAACGATCCGGCCGTACGGATTCAGCCGCAGACCACGATGCTCACGCTCGAACAACGCCGCCCCGAACGCGTCCTCGACCCGGCGCAGCGAGCGCGACAGATTGGGCTGGCTGGTCCCCAACGCCGTCGCTGCCTCCGTCAGGTGCTCAGCCTCCGCGAGCACGACAAACCAGCGCAGATCCTCAACATGCATACGGATATCGTATCGATTTCTGGTGAAATCGACATTTTACGTATCGCAGAGATCGTGGCACCGTCGAAGACATGCACCAATCCGTCGCTGTGGGCTACCGACCGGGAGACACCGAGTACCGGCGCATCTCCGTCGGACTGTTCGCTGCCGGGATGGCTACGTTCGCCCTGCTCTACAGCACGCAGCCCCTGCTACCCGAGCTGGCCGACGCCTTCCACGTCTCCCCCAGTCAGAGCGCGATCTCGATGTCGGTCGCGACGCTGGGCCTGGGGCTCGCACTGCTGATCGCCGGCAACATCTCCGAGCGCATCGGCCGGATCACTCTGATGCGCTGGTCAGTAGCGGCCTGCTCGGCAATCGCCTTGCTGTGCGCCTTCGCGCCCACCTGGAACACACTCCTCGTGCTGCGCGGCCTACAAGGCATCGCGATGGCCGGTCTTCCCGCAGTGGCCATGGCCTACCTTCGCGAGGAGGTGCACTCGGCCAGCCACGCCCGCGCCAGCGGCCTGTACGTCGCAGGCACCGGAGTAGGCAGCATGACCGGCCGACTGATCGCCGGTGCGCTTGAAGACCTCGGCGGATGGCGACTGGCGCTCGCCGGGGTCGCACTGCTTGGTGCCGCATGCGCGGTGGCGGTGTGGATGCTCCTCCCGGCCTCACGGAACTTCGTCCCCCGGTCCGCCCGGCCGCGTGCACAGTTCGGCAGCGTACTGCGGGACCCAGGTCTGCTCGCGCTGTACGCGATGGCAGCCACAGTGGTGGGCGGCTTCGTGGCGGTCTACAACGGCGCAGTGTTCCGGCTGACCGATTCGCCGTACAGCCTGAGCTCTGGGGCAACCGGGCTCGTGTTCACGGTCTATCTGCTCGGCTCGTTCAGCTCTGCCACCGCAGGACGACTGGCCGATCGCTTCGGCCGGCGTGCGGTGGTTCCAGTGGGAGGGGTGGTCGCGCTGGTTGGCGTTGCCGTCACACTGGCTGCCCCACTACCGCTCATCGTGCTCGGGCTCGCCTTGCTGACCGCAGGCTTCTTCGCAGTACACGGCGTTGGCAGCGGCTGGGTCCCGGCGCGAGCACACGCAGCAGGCGTCGGGACGGGTCAGGCGTCCAGCATGTACCTGTTCTCCTTCTACCTCGGCTCATCCGTCTTCGGCGGCCTAGCCGGTACGGCGTGGAGTCGCGCCGGCTGGAGTGGAGTCGCACTGGAGGCCGGGGTGCTGTTCGCGATCGCACTGGTGCTGTCGCTGGTCCTGAAGGCTGTTCCTAGACTGGACGGGTGACCAAGGCAACGGATGCGGCCGACCAGCTCGGGCTGAGCTACGAAATGACCCAGCACGGACCGGTGAACTCGCTAGAAGAGGCAGCGGCCGCTCGGGGGATCGAACCGGCCCGACTGATCAAGACGATCGTCGTACGGCTCTCCGATGACGACTACCGGTTCGTCCTGGTCCCGGGCGACCGTGAGATCGCCTGGCCGAAGCTGCGCACACTGCTCGGCGTGAAGCGGATGTCGATGCCGGACAAGGACACCGCCTTCGCCGTCACCGGCTACTTGCGCGGCACGATCACTCCGCTAGGCAGCACGCACGCCTGGCCGGTGATCGCCGACGAGCGCATCACCGGCACCATCTCGATCGGCGGCGGCGACTTCGGTACCGGCATCACCGTGGACGCCGGCGAGCTCGCAAAGGCCCTCGACGCCACAGTCGCCGACGTGACCGATTAGAACCACGCCTATCGGGCGATGAGCAGCAGCCCGGCGAGCCCGGCTTCCACCAGAAAGAAGAAGCCCGGCCATCCGAGCAGCGGCTTGAGCTCTACCAGCGCGCCAACGAGTCTCCCGGCGGCCATGCCGCCCAGGGCGACCGCCACCGAGACCAGTACGCCGTCGCGAAAGCCGGCCGTCGCCGAGTCGGCTGCGAACAGCAGCGCCGCGATGGCCAGGCCGAAACCGCCGTAGACGGCTCGAACCTCGTTGCGGGCCGCGGGTGTCGTGGGTGCCACCCCGAAGGGCTTCCAGATCAACGCGGGCTTCACCAGCGCGGCGAAGCCCATGCCTGCGAAGAAGATCGCCACGACGGCGACTGCGACGTTCATCCGCGCAGCCTAGCCACAACTAAGCGAGTAGACCTGCCTGTCCGGCACGGAGGCCTGCTTGGAAACGGGTGGTGGCGTCGAGAGCTTTGAGGATCCGCTGCATGCGACGCTCGACAGTTCGCTGGGCGACTCCGAGTCGGCGGGCGATCGCTTGGTCCGTCAGACCGGCAGCAGCCAGTGACAGCAACTGCTGGTCTTCGAAGCTCAACGGCCCGTCGGACGGCGTCGGTGACAGCGGGCTGCCCTGGTGCCAGAGGAGGTCGAAGAGGCGGAGGAGACCGTCCAGGAGGCTGGACGGTCCTACCTCGACGATCACGTCGTGACTCGTCGGCAACAGCGCCATCCGCCGGTCGATCACCAGCATCTTGAGCGGCACGTCGCGCAGCATCCGGCAGCCGACCGATCTCGCAGCCATCAGGTCGGACGGCTCGGACAGCGACGCCATGTCGAAGATCGTCCGGTAGGTGACGCCGTGCGCTCGACGGGCCTCCACCGGTACGACGACGTACGGCGGCCGATCCAGCACGAGCACTTCGTTCTGGGCGCACTGCTGAGCCTGATAGAAGCGCTGGGCGACCGCTTCGACGCCACGGATGATCGTGAACGCGTCATGCCGCGCCCTGAACTCCGCAGTCAGCACAGAGGCACCGACGCGAGCTTCGACGATGGCCGCCTGCTTCCGGAGCGCCAGTAGCTCGACCGCCGCCTCCGGAACCGCCGGAACGTACCGGGCCGGCCTCCCGGGCATGCGGGAGGCCAGACCGAGGGACTGCAGGGACCGGAGATGCCGGCCGACCCGAGTGGCGGGCCAGCCGGTGTCGTTGGACAGGTCTGTCGTTGTGGACTCCGGGCGGGCCAGAAGCGCCCGGTAGAGCTGCTCGTCCTCCGAGCAGACACCAAGCGCTTCCAGCACCGGAGCGGGGCGGTAGTTGTGCATCAGGGCAGGGCGTGGACGTGGGCGCCGACTTGGTTCGAGAACTGGTTGCCGTTCAGCGCATCCCAGTTGGTCGACCAGGTCATCGCACCGCGCAGCGTCGGCCAGGTGGTGGTCGGCTTGAAGCTGCCGCAGTTGGTGCCCTTGGCCAGACAGTCCAGTGCGTTGTTGACGATCGTCGGCGAGACGTAGCCGCTACCGGCACCCCGGGAGGAGGCCGGCAGGCCGAGACCGACCTGGTCCGGGCGGAGGCCGTTCTGCAGCATGATGCAGGCCTGCGCGGTGATGAAGTCGACCGAACCCTGTGAGTACACCTGTCCGTCACAGCCGTTCATCGCACCGGAGTTGTAGTACTGCACGTTGACGATGGTCAGGATGTCCTTGATCGCCAGCGCGAGTTTGAAGTACTCGAAGGTGGTCGCCTGCATGTCGATCGTCTGCGGAGCCATGGTGATGATCAGCCCGCTGCCGAACTGGCTCTGCAGGCTGCGCAGCGCCTGTCCCATGTACTGCGCGTTGACGCCGTTCTCGAGGTCGATGTCGATCCCGTCGAAGCCGTACTCCCGCAGCACCGAGAGCGCGGTCGACGCGAAGTTCGCCGCGGCCGTCGCGTTGGCGACCGAGACCGTGCCCCGCTCACCACCGACGGACAGGATGACCTTCTTGCCGGCCGCCTTCTTCGCCGCGATGTCGGACTTGAACTGTGCGACGGTGTACCCGTTCAGCCCCGCACTGTCGAGGTTGAAGGTGATGCCACCCGGCCGGGAAGCGTCCGCATCGGCGAAGGCGACCGCGATCAGGTCGTAGGCCGCGGGCACGTCGGAGATCTTCTGGACCGTCGCACCGTTGTTGAAGTTCTGCCAGTAGCCGGTCAGCACGTGCTTGGGCAGGCTTCCACCCGGCGGGTTCGTCGGCCCGGTGGTCGTCGTCCCCGAGACAGTGGCGCCGTACGGCGAGCAGTTGCCGCTCGGGTCACACGCCCGCACCTTGAAGCTGTACGTCGTGGTCGGGCTCAGCCCGGTCGCCGTCCAGCTCGTGACGTTGCCGACGCTCTGAGCGGCCTCAGAACCCCGTACGACGTCGTAGTGGTCAATGCCGTTCGCATCTGTCGCGGCCGACCAGTTGAGCTGCAGTGAGCTGGAGGTGGGACCACCGACAGTCAGTCCGCCCGGCGTGGAGGGCGGAGTGGTGTCCGGCGTACCGCCTGGGCCGTCCAGTACGACGTCGTCGACCCCGTACGCGGGAAGCCCATACCAACCGTGCGTGTAGATGGTCACCGACGTGGCCGAGGCGCTCGTGGTGAAGGGGACGGTCAGCTGGCTCCAGGAGCTACTGGTGGTCCAGGTCGACGCGCCCCCGTCCACACCGAGGTACACATTGGACCCGGTCACCCACGCCGACAGCGTGTACGCCGTACTGGGGCGGACCGAGATCGTCTGGCTGCAGCGGCCGATGTCGGAGCCGCTGGGCGCGGACTGCAGTCCGTAGGAACCGGAGTGGGCCGAGCTGGTCACACTGCCGGCCGCGCACTGCCAGCCGGAGAGTGTGCCGGACTCGAACGAGCCGTTGACGACGAGGTTGGTGGCGGCATGTCCGGTCGCGGGGACCAGGACCAGACCCGTGAGGGCGAGGACGAAAGCGATCAGGCTGGAGAGAACCACTGCCTGGGGGCGGCGTACAGGCGGTTTCATGATTAGAAACTGTGGCTACATAACTACATTGTCAAGACCCTGCATAAAGTGAACGCGCTCTCACGTCAGGGAAAGTGAAGAATGTACAGATTCTGCACAGTGGAACGCGAACCGGTCGAGACCACTGAGAGTGGAACTCCCGAAAGTTTCAGGGCGTTCAATCGTTCGTTGCAGGAACTACCTGCCCGGGGAAAGGCGACGGCCCCCGGCGGGGGGGTGACCGGGGGCCGTCTTCGGCCACGGGCTCGGGGGGAGGAGCCGGGGGCCGTTCAGGGAGGCGACAGTCTGCCACTGTCAGGGGGTATGTACCCCCCAAGTCCGGATCTCACACATCTCAGTTCTGTTGCAACCGAGTGCCTGTTTTCCCGGGCGTCGCGGCCGGTGAACCGACCTTGCGACCAGTACCACTGTCACACTGATCAACAGTCTAACGGGAGAGTCGCCAACACAAAAGCCCGGGTCGCCCGGCGTTTCTCATCGGTGCCTATCCTCGACCTCATGGAGCACGCCGGACAGCCCTCTGCCACCGCCCGATCGGCCGCCTTCTTCGATCTGGACAAGACCATTATCGCGCGCTCGAGCACGCTCGCCTTCTCCCGGCCGTTCTACGCCGGCGGACTGATCAACCGGCGGGCGGTGCTCCGCAGTGTGTACGCGCAGTTCGTCTACCTGCTCGGTGGCGCCGACCACGACCAGATGGAGCGGATGCGGGAGTACCTCTCGGCGATGTGCACCGGCTGGGACGTCGGCACCGTGAAGGCGATCGTCGCGGACACCCTGCACCACATCGTCACGCCGATGATCTTCGAGGAGGCCGTCGAGCTGATCGACCGGCACCACGCGGCCGGCCGCGACGTCGTCATCGTCTCGTCGTCCGGCGCCGAGGTGGTCGAGCCGATCGGCGCCATGCTCGGCGCCGACAAGGTGATCGCCACCCGGATGGTAGTTGCCGACGGCAAGTACACCGGCGTGATCGAGGAGTACGCCTACGGGCCGCACAAGGAGACCGCGATCCGGGCGCTGGCCGCGACCGAGGGTTACGACCTGCCGTCCAGCTACGCCTACTCGGACTCGATCACCGACGAGCCGATGCTGGCCGCGGTCGGGCACCCGTTCGCCGTCAACCCGGACAAGGCCTTGCGCCGCCTGGCCTCCGCCCGCGACTGGCCCGTGCTCGACTTCAACGAGCCGGTCGGCCTCACGGAGCGTTCCCGCCTCAAGGATGTACGGCGTCCCGCACTGGCCGCCGGCGTGGTCGCGGGAATCGCCGCCGGGGCCTTTCTGCTGGCATCAAGGCGGCGCGGCAGATCATCGGCGGAGTAACCCAAAGCTGAAGTTTGCTTCATTCTTCTCAACTCCATGAACACCGCGCATCCCCTTCACAGGAAGGGATTCGAGGAGTACAAAGGAAGCACAAAGGATCTTCGGATCCGGTAGAGATTGCACGGCAGTCAGGTACCCACGCGGCGACCAGCCCATCCCAACCGGGCAGCGCGACCCAGGCTAGTCCTGTGGCGGCAGACAGGTGCACGCATGGTAACCAGAATGACGTGCCAGCGACGGCGCTCTCCCCGTGAGAGCGCTGTTCGCATGCGCCCATATATCAGTAATACAAGGGCAAACTAACCTGCCAGCGGCGAGCGCTCGGCTCCCAGGGCAACGACTTCGCAGGACCGCAGCAACCAATCGCGGACGCCGACCAGTCCTCGCACTGTGTAGTCGGTGAGCGCGGAGGAATAGGTTGCCGACAACTCCCAGTGACCGAGCTCCGGGACCGTGACCGCGACCGGGTCGATGCCTCGGGCAACTAATATCGCGCGCTCGGCGGCCCGCGCCACCAATCCGTTGGCGGTCGGGAAAGGCCGCAGTACGGCGAGCTCGGCGTGCACGATCGCGGCGACCACCAGCGCGGGAGCCTTGGTCGGACGGCTCAGCGCCTTCCCGAGTGCGCTCAGTCGCTCCCACATCTCGTCCGCGGACGGTGCCGGCGGCAGTCCGGGGATGTCGTCGGGCACTGGCTCCCGAGCGGTCCGCAAGTGGCCCAGAGAGGGCTCCGGGCCCAGATCGGCGCCGGCCAGCTGGTGCAGCCTGGTCCACACCTGGACCGGCGCGATGTCCACCTGAGGCGCGAGCCGCATCAGCTCTCCGGTGATCCGGACCGCGCCGGTGACCAGCGGGTCGGCACTCCCCTGCCGTGCGTCGTCCAGCGTCGCAGTGCTGCCCGCGAGCGCCGCTGACGCGTGTGCACCCCGCAGCAGCGCCTCAGCGGTCATGTCCGCGCCCACCTTGCGCAGGCCCCGGTCCCGGAGCAGTACGTCGACCGCATCCCGCGCCGCCCGCGCCGCCGACCCGACCCCTTCCAGAGTGGCCAGGGGCTCGAACACATCCGTTGTCATACGTGCAGCCTAGTGCCGCGAGTTGAGTGGTCGGCGAGCGCTGGAGGTGTCCAGGTGCGTGCATCGCAAGGCGGAGGGGCGTCCTCGATGCGGGGTTCATCGTGGGCGTCCCTCCAACGCAGCGAGGTGCGTGCCTGGGCGCCTCCAGTGCCGTCGAACGCTCAACTCGCGGCACTAAGATGCGGTCGTATGGCGCTCGGCACCGTCCCCAAGTTCAGCATCGTGGTCCCCTGCCATGCCTCCCGGGCGTGGTTGCGACCCTGCCTGGACTCGGTGCTGAGCCAGTCGTTCACCGACTTCGAGGTGCTGGGCGTCGACGACGCCGATGCCGACGGCTCCGGCCGGATCCTGGACGAGTACGCCGCCGCTGACCCGCGGGTCCGGGTCCTGCACTTGGAGGAGAACGTCGGCCTCGGTCCGGCCCGGAACGCCGGGCTGAAGGAGTGCCGTGGCGAGTACGTGCTGTTCCTGGACGCCGACGACCTCTACCTGCCCGGCTCGCTGGAGGCGATCGCCCGCCGGATCGACGACACCGGGCAGCCGGACATCGTCCTGTTCGACTACGAGCGGATCTTCTGGGACGGCCGGCTGGTCGGCAACCAGCGGCACGACGCCTTCGCCCGGGAGGGCGCCGGCGTGTTCACCGCGGCGGAGCGGCCGATCTTCCTCACCTTCCTCGAGGTGGTCTGGAACAAGGCCTGCCGCCGCGACTTCCTCAGTCGGCACGGCTTCGCGTTCACCGCCGGCTTCTACGAGGACGCCCCCTGGACGTACTCGACCATGCTGACCGCGGAGCGGATCGCCACCCTGGACCGCGTGGTGGTGCACTACCGCCAGCACCGGACCGGCGGCAACATCCACGCCACCAGCGGCCGTCGGCAATGGGACATCTTCGACCAGTACGACCGGGTGCACGCCTTCATCCAGTCCGATCCGGAGCTGGCCGGCTGGCGGCGGTTCGCCTTCGACCGGTCCCTGGACCACATCCTCGCCGTACTGGCGAAGCCGGAGCGGATCGCTCCTGAGGACCGCGCCGACTTCTTCCACGCGGCCCATGCGTTCGCCAAGCGATGGAAGCCCGACGACTACACCATTGACCGCAGCAGGCGCGGCTTCCGGCGCTGGCAACTCATCTACGACGACTACGCGACCTACTCGACGCTCAAGGTGACCGGGAAGGTGCTGCAGTTCCCGAGTCCGCGCAACAGCGTCGGCAAACTGCTGCACCGCGCCAAACTCGACCCGAACCTCGCCGTGTACGCCGCCTGCCGGTGCACCCGGTATGCGTGCAACCCCCGGGCGATCTACGAGAAGGCGGCCGAGCTGGCGCCGCAGGTCCGCGGGGTGTGGGTGATCGACCCGGAGCACCTGGCGGACATCCCGGAGGGCGTCGAGTACGTCGTCGCGGGCTCACCGGCGTACCAGAAGCTGCTCGGACGGGCGACGTACTTCGTCAACAACGCGAACTGGTCGAGGGACGTGGGCAAACGGCCCGGTCAGGTCCAGCTGCAGACTCAGCACGGCACTCCGCTCAAGAAGCAGACCACTGGCCCCGATCTGGATCTGGTGGACCGCTGGGACTTCAACCTGTCCTCGAACCGGTACTCCTCGGAGATCTGGGAGCGCACCTTCCCGTCGTACTTCGAAGAGCTCGAGTACGGGTACCCCCGCAACGACCGGCTGCTGACTGCGACTCTGGCGGACGTCCGGGCGATCAGGGCGGCGCTCGGGTTCGACGACTCGCAGCTGGTGCTGCTGGACGCCCGTGAGGGGTCGCACTACGACCTGGGGCAGCTGACCGACGCTGCGGTGCTCGATGTGAACGCCGGTCCGCGCGTCGACGACCTGATGCTCGCGGCCGACGTCCTCATCACGGACTACTCGGCTCTGACCTTCGACTACGCGAACCTGGACCGTCCGATCGTGCTGCTGGTCGAGGGCAGCCCGGGTGAGACCTACTTCGACATCACCGAGTTCCCGCCGGGGCTGGTGGCGCAGTCCGCGGACGAGCTGCGTGCCGCGTTCCGCAGTGCTGCGTTCGCCGCGCCAGAGGCCGCGAAACACCGGCAGCTGTTCCGGGAGCGCTTCTGCGAGTACGACGACGGCCGGGCCGCCGAGCGCGTCGTACGGCGGGTGTTTCTCGGCGAGGACGACGTACCGGCGATCACTCCGCTGGCCCACCGGTCACCGGCACCCTCGGCGTACTGGAGCAACCTTCGTGCATAATGGCTGACATGCGACGACGACAGACTGCCTGAACACCTCAGCCTTCCCTGTTCACGTCTGTTGTCTCTAAAGGACTTTCTCATGTCCGCTGTTGCGTCTGCGCTTACTTCCAGACTGTCTGCTGCCTCCACTGCCGCTTTCGGCATCGATCTCGATCCGGAGCTGCGGTCGGCGACCAAGCCCGAGTTCGGCCACTACCAGAGCAATCTGGCGCTCCGACTCGCCAACCAACTCGGCCTGCCGCCGCGGGAGGTCGCCGCACGCCTGGTGGCCGCACTAGAGCTCGACGATCTGTGCGAGCCGCCCGCGATTGCCGGGCCTGGTTTCATCAACCTGACCGTGCGGTCCACCGTGCTGGCGGCCGCGATCAACGACCGGCCGGCCTTCGCGCCACGGGGCGAGCGGGTCGTCGTCGACTACTCGCAGCCGAATGTCGCGAAGCAGATGCACGTCGGTCACCTGCGGTCGACGGTGATCGGCGACTCGGTCTGCAACGTGTTGCAGTACGTCGGGTACCAGGTGATCCGGCAGAACCACGTCGGCGACTGGGGCACGCAGTACGGGATGATGATCGAGCAGCTGCTCGAAGAGGGTCTGGACGCGGACACCCTTGACCTGCAGGGATTGCAGGAGCTGTACGAGCGGAGCCGGCGGCACTTCGACAGTGACGGCGATTTCGCCGATCTGTCCCGGCTGCGGGTCGTCGCACTGCAGACCGGTGATCCGGCGACCCGGGCGAACTGGCAGCACATGGTGGACGTCAGTCTGGCCGACTTCGAGCAGGTCTACGCGCGGCTCGGCTCTGCGCTGACCAGGGACGACGTGGTTGGCGAGAGCGCCTACAACGACGACCTGCCGGTGATCGTGGCCGAGCTCGAACAGGACGGTCTGCTGACCGAGTCCGACGGCGCCTCGTGTGCGTTCCTGCCTGGATACGTCGGTCGCGACGGTCAGCCGCTGCCGGTCATCGTGCGGAAGTCCGACGGCGGCTTCGGCTATAGCGCGACCGACCTGGCCGCGATCCGGCACCGGGTGAAGAACCTGCACGCGCAACGGATCGTGTACGTCGTCGACCATCGGCAGGCGCTGCACTTCGACATGATCTTCACGCTGGCGCGGGCGGCCGGATGGTTGCCGCCGACAACGACCGCCGAACATGTCAGCTTCGGGACCGTGCTCGGCCCAGGCGGCAAGCCGTTCAAGACCAGAGCCGGCGGGACGGTCAAACTGACCACTCTGCTCGACGAGGCGGTTGAGCGGGCGGACGCGTTGCTGGACGACCGCACCGGTATCGACCGCGCCGCGACCGCCGTGGCTGTTGGCATCGGTGCGGTCAAGTACGCCGACCTGTCCAGCGACCGGGACAACGACTACGTGTTCGACCTGGACCGGATGGTCGCGATGACCGGCAACACCGGTCCGTACCTGCAGTACGCGCACGCGCGGCTGACTCGGCTGCTCTCCAACGCCGGCGAGACCCCCGGCGCGGTGACTCTGCTGGATCACCCGATCGAGCAGCGGCTGGCGCTACTACTGACGGGCTTCGACGACACCGTCGCCCAGGTGGCCGAGACTCTGCAGCCGCACCGGTTGTGTACGTACCTCTACGAGCTGGCTGCGGCACTGTCTGTGTTCTACGAACAGTGTCCGGTGCTGAAGAGCGAGGGCGAGACCAGAGCGAGCCGGATCGCCCTGTGCGCGGCGACCCGGCAGGTGCTGCAGGATGGGCTTGGTCTACTGGGCATCGCGGCACCTGACGCGATGTGACTCTCTGAAGGAGGCTGCCGATGCTGCCGTGGTCGATCGACTGGGCGGGAACACTGGAGCAGAAGACGTACGACAGTGCGTTGCTGCGAGGGAACCCGCTGGGCGACCCGCACGAGCGGCCGGTGCTCGTCTACCTGCCACCCGGGTACGACGAGTCCGACCAGCGCTACCCGGTTGTCTACGTGACCATGGGCTATACCGGTCACAACGGGATGTGGTTCAACCGCGTGCCCTTCCGGCAGCCCTACCCGGAGCTCCTGGACGCGATGTTCGCGGCCGGCGACGTACCGCCGGCGATCGTGGTCTTCGTCGACACCTGGACCAGGTACGGCGGCGGGCAGAGTCTCGACTCCCCCGGCACCGGCCAGTACCTGTCGTACGTGTGTGACGAGATCGTGCCGTGGGTGGACGCGACGTACCGGACCATCGCCGACCGCGACCACCGGGCGATGACGGGTAAGTCCAGTGGTGGCTACACCGCCATGGTGATGCCCCTGCTGCGGCCGGACGTGTTCGGCGCACTGGCGACGCACGCGGGTGATGCGAGCTTCGAGCTCTGCTACCGCGGCGAGTTCGCCGCGCATGCACGCACGCTGCGGGACAAGTACGACGGTGACATCCAGAACTTCTTCAAGGACGCCGCGGGGCGAGCCGGCCAGCTGCAGAACGAGGACATCCACCTCTACGAGATCTATGGCTACTCCTCGGCGTACTCCGCCGAGCCGGACGGGACGGTGCTGCTGCCGTTCGACGACCTCGGTGAAGTGATCCCGGAGGTCTGGGAGCGCTGGCTGGCCCTGGACCCGGTCGAAATGCTCAAGCAACCCCAGTACGCCGATGCTGCGCGCTCGATGCGGGCTATCTGGATCGACGCCGGCCGCAATGACGAGTACTACCTCGACCTCGGGGCGACTGCGTTCCACCGTGGCCTGCAGGCGATCGGCGTACCGGAGGAGAAGGTGCACTTCGAGCTGTTCGACGGCAAGCACGGTGGAATCGAGTACCGCTATCCCCTGGCCGTCCGCTGGCTCTGTGAGCAGTTCCAGTGACCTGGCCGGCGGGGATCACCGCACGGCCGATCAGCAACGACGATGCGCAGGCCTGGGCCGACCTGCTCGCTGTCCGCGAGCTGATCGACCACGGCGGCGAGAACTACGACGCGGCCGATCTCCTCGAGGAGCTAGCGGATCCACACCTCGACGTCGAGCGAGCCACCATCGGGCTGTGGTCCGGCGAGCAGATGGTCGGCTACGCCAAGCTCCACCCGTCCACGTCGGTCATCGACGTGGACCGGGTCGCGGTCGAGGGCACTGTGCACCCGGAGTGGCGACGGCGTGGTGTCGGCGGCGCCCTGATGCAGTGGACCATCCAGGCCGCCAGTGCGCAGCACACTGCGCAGTTTCCGGACTCCCCTGGTGAGGTCCGCGCCAGTGCGAGGAGCACGCACGACGGCACGATCGCCATGCTGCGCGGGCTCGGCTTCGAGGAGGCCCGCTACTTCTGCGACATGAAGCGTTCGCTCGAAGAGCCGGTCCAGGTCGTCGACCTGCCGGACGGCTTTCGGCTGGTGCCGTTCGACCAGTCCGTCGACGAACGACTCCGGGTGGCTCACAACGAGGCCTTCCGCGACCATTGGGCCGCTCTGCCTCGCGACCCCGAGTCCTGGAAGACCCACGTCACCGGCTCGCGCTCATTCCGGCCAGATGTGTCTTACGTCGTACTGGACGGGGACACCGTCGCGGCCTATGCGCTCGGGTACGAATGGGTCGCTGACACCGAGGCGACCGGCGTACGCGAGGTGTATGTCGGTCAGGTCGGCACCCGGCGTGAGTACCGCGGACGTGGGCTGGCCCGGGCCGCCCTGGCGAAGGTGCTCGCCGAAGGCGCCCGGACCGGCTATCAGCGGGCCTCGTTAGGAGTGGATGCCGACAACCCCACTGGTGCCCTCGGCCTCTACGAGAGCCTTGGCTTCGCTGTCCACAGCAAGTGGATCACCTTCCGCCTGGGACTCTGAGCGACGCAGCCACGTCCACGGCTTCACGCTGATCACGATCATCGTGAGGCTCAGGGCGGCGTACACGAGGGCGCCGATGAAGGCCGCGTGGACCCCATCGGTCAGTACGGCGCGGGGCGTCGTACCGGTGGAGTTGCGGCTGGCCGTGCCGAAGAGGGTGACCAGGATGCCCAACCCCAGTGCACCGCCGACCTGCTGGACGACATTGAGCAGGCCGGACGCGGCTCCGGAGTCCTCCGGTGCGACGTTGGCGATGGCCCGGCCGACCAGCGGGATGAAGAGCATGCCGGCGCCAAGTCCGAAGACCAGCAGCGGTCCGACCACGTTGGCGAGGTAGGTGCTGTTGGCGTCCAGCTGGGTCAGCCAGATCGTGCCGGTGGTGATGAGCAGCGCACCGGCCAGCATGAAGCGCGAGCCGTCGATGCGGTTGAGGAGCTTCGGGACGACCCGGGACGAGGCGAAGAGCAGACCGGTCATCGGCAGGAAGGCCAGGCCGGCCGCGAGCGGGCTGAACTCGAGCACACCCTGCAGGTACTGGGTGAGGAAGAAGAACATCCCGAACATGGTCCCGATCACCAGCAGCATCGTCACGTACGACGCCGAGCGGGACGCGGACCGGAAGAGCCGCAGCGGCACGATCGGGTGGCTGACCCGGCGCTCGATCAGCACGAACGCCACCAGCAGCAGCGCCCCGGCACCGAACGAGATCAGGGCCTCAGCCGCGGTCCAACCGACGTCGGCGACGCGGATGAAACCGTAGACGACCGACGTGATGCCGAGTGTCGAGGTGAGCGCACCGGCGATGTCGAACCGGCCGGTCTCCCGGGGAGTCTCGGTCAGCACCCGGCGGGCCGCGATGACCAGCCCGATCCCGATCGGGACGTTGATGAACAGGCCCCAGCGCCACGAGGCCCAGTCGGTCAGCATGCCGCCGAGGACCAGGCCGACGCTGCCGCCGCCGGACGAGACCAGGCTGTAGTAGCCCAGCGCCTTCATCCGCTCGGGGCCTTCGCGGTAGGTGAGCATCATCAGGGTCAGGGCCGCGGGCGCTGCGATGGCGCCACCGACGCCTTGCAGAACGCGAGCCGACAGCAGGAGTTCGGCGTTCGGAGCGAGTCCGCCGAGGAGGGAAGCAAGGGTGAAGATGCTGACGCCGGTGATGAAGACGCGGCGGCGACCGAGCAGGTCACCGGCGCGGGCGCCGAGCAGAAGCAGTCCGCCGAAGGCCAGGGCGTAGGCGTTCTGCACCCAGGAGAGGCTGGACGGGCTGAAATCGAGAGCTTGCTGGATCTTGGGCATGGCGATGTTCACCACGGTCCCATCCAGGATCACCATCAGCTGGGTGACCAGGATGACCGCGAGAACAAGCCCGGGTCGCCGGGTGGTCGTGCCTGACATAGTGCTCCTTACCCCGGAGGGGCTACAGTTGTGGGAGGAAGTGGAGACTTCCTCCGCTTCACAATACGGAGGCATCCTCCGCTTTGCAAGCGATATTGTCGGCCGTCTTATTCCAGGGAGGTCCGCATGGCGTCGACACCGTTGCCCACCACGCGGCCGACCCGCGCGGATGCGGCCCGGAACTACGACCTGCTGGTGACGGCCGCCCGGGAGACGTTCGCCGAGCACGGCACCGACACCTCACTGGAGGAGATCGCCCGTCGCGCCGGGGTCGGCATCGGCACCCTCTACCGCCGCTTCCCGAACCGGACGGCCCTGCTCGAAGCTGTGTACGTCGAGGAGATCCAGTCGGTGATCGATCGTGCCTACGACTTCGATCGGGAGCTGCCGCCGTTCGAGGCTCTGAGCGCCTGGCTGCGCAGCTTCGTCGGCTACGGCCTGTCCAAGAAGACGCTCGCGGTCGAGATGATGAACGCGCTCGGCCGGGACTCGGAGTTCTTCAAGACCTGCAAGACGAACATCCAGGAGGCCGGCGAGCTGTTGCTGGTCAAGGCCAAGGAGAGTGGCGACATCCGGCCCGAGATCGAGCTGGCCGACGTCATGCGGCTCGCCGGCGGGATCAGCCATCTGAGCCCTGCCGTGGCGCCGGATCAGGCGATGCGGATGCTCGAGATCGTCCTGTGCGGCCTCAGGCCAACTGCGCCCTGACCTCAGCCAGGGACGGGCTCGCCGCGTCGCGCTCGGTGTAGCTGGGCTCGGCGACCGGCCATTGGATCGCCAGCTCCGGATCGAACGGGTTCACCGCGATCCGCTCCGGCGACCACGGCTCGTTCACGAGGAAGTTGTAGACCGTGTGCGGCGCGATCGTGCAGAACGAGTTGCCGAGCCCCCGCGGCACGTAGAGCGCATCGCCGGGCCCGAGCTCGAACGTCTCCACCTGCCCGGAGTGCAGCTCGACGATCGCGACGAAGACCCGGCCGGCCGAGGGCGACAGGTACTTGTCCCAGGGCTCCGCGTGGATCCCGCGCAGGATCCCGGCTCGCTCGAAGTACGTGACGTTGTGCTGGACGACCTCGTACGGCGGGACTCCGGCGGCCGCGAGTTTGTCCCGATGGAAGCTCTCCTCGAACCAGCCGTCAGCATTCGGCTGGAGGGCGAGCTCGATCCGTAGCAGGCCGGCGATCGACGTCTCGCGCACCTTCATCGGCGGACCTGCTGGCGCGCCTCGAGCTGCGCCTGGTCGGCCGCGCTCAGCCCGGCCGCCCAGCCGGCGCCGTTGGTGATCCGGGTCCGGCGCATCTTCGTGTTCGGGAAGAGTTTGGTGAACAACGCCTCCACCTGCTCCTCGCGGCGCGTCAGCACCGGCAGCAGCCGACTGGCGTCCGCCACCGGCACGGCGGCTTGGGTCGCCTCGGTCGCGGCCTGCAGCCGCTCGCCGATCCGCTGTGCGTAGGCCATCAGGAACGACTGCCGGAACGACCTCGTCCGGGACTCGCCGTACCGGCCGATGTGCTTGCCGGAGGCAATCATCGCGCGATTCGCCTGCACCAGCAGGGAGGTGGCGAGGATCTCGGTGAGCTGCAGGTCGAGGTCGGCCCCGATGACGGTGACCACGGCGAGCTGCTCGATCATGACGGTGCGGCACCGGTTCGCCGTCGCGACCGCTCCGACCAGCTGCGCCTTGGCCGACACATACGGCGTGTCCAGCCAGATCCGCCGGGCGGCCGAATCGTCCGGGATCTCGACCGCCGGATCCGCCTCGACCAGCGCCCGGTCGAGCGCGAACTTGGCCATCAGCTCCTGGGCCTTGCCGGACAACGCCTCGGCCTCGTCCGGGAACTCGGTCGCCTCCGCCTTCGCGAGCAGGCCGCGGATCCGCGAGAGCATCTTCGCGTTCGCCGGAGCGGCCGGTCGCTCACCCGCGATCCGGCGTACGGTCGTGCCTGGCGGTGGGAACAGCTGGGCCAACGGCGGCAGAGACTGCAGGAATCCCGACAGCGCGAGCGTGTGCCGCAAGGTGAGGTAGCGGCTGACGCGCTCGGACTTGGCCCAGGCCGCGAAGTCGAGCTCGGCGAACGGCGGCTCGATGCCGAGGTCGAGCAGCTGATCGAGCCACCGCGGATCGACCATGTCCTCGCGGTAGTTGCGATGCTCGGCGGCGATCGCGGTCAGCAGCAGCGGCTCGACACCCGGGTCGAACTCGCGGCGGCCGTGCTGGAGGAGGTCGGCCGGCGTCCAGCCGCGCTCCCAACTCGTCCGCAACAGGCCGGTCAGGAAGCCGTGCAGGACGCGATCCACCTGGGCCTGGTCACGTTCGTCGAACCCACCCAGGCGGGCGAGCTCGCCGTCGGCCCGATCGTCGTGCAGGGCAACGATCGCGGCCGCCATCGGCAGCAGGCGCAGAATCTCGTCGTCACTCACGCGGTCGAGTCTGACACCGTCCGGAGCCGCACCCAAACGGGCAGCTCGCATCCTGTGGAAAACCTGGTGCAGCAAGCGATTCCGCGCGAAGATCTGCCCTAAAGGACACCGCCCCGACCGGTCCTCGGACTTAGCCTGACGGCACCACAATCGGGGAGGAATGTGATGACTGAGCTTGCAGGCTTCAGCGGAACCGTGCTGACGCCCGACCAGGACGGGTACGACGAGGCGCGGCGACTCTGGAACGCGCAGCATGTCCGGCAACCGGCGGTGATCGCCCAGGTGCAGAGCGCCGAGGACGTCGCTGTCGCGATCCGGTACGGAGTGGAGAACGGTCTGGAGATCGCAGTGCGCGGGGGAGCACACAGCGTCTCCGGAGCGTCGTCGGTCGACAACGGTCTGATGATCGACCTGAGTGCACTGAACAGCGTGTACGTCGACGCCGAGGCCCGACTGGCGCGCGTGGGCGGAGGCGCGTTGCTGCGCGACCTCGACGGCGCTACGCAGGAGCACGGCCTCGCTGTGCCGGCCGGCGTGATCAGCCACACCGGAGTGGGCGGTCTGACGCTCGGTGGCGGCATGGGCTGGCTGAGCCGCAAGTACGGCCTCAGCATCGACAACCTGGAGTCCGTGCAGCTCGTCACCGCGGACGGCAGCATTCTGCGCGCCGCTGAGGACGAGAACCCGGATCTGTTCTGGGGTGTTCGCGGTGGCGGCGGAAACTTCGGAGTGGTCACCGAGTTCGAGTTCCGGCTGCACGAGGCCGGGCCGATGGTCCAGTACGGCATGCAGTTCTGGACAGTCGACCAGGGCGCCGACGTACTGCGGCTCGCACGGGAGCTGTTCCCGACGCTGCCCGCGGACATCAACATCGTGATCGCCGCACTGAACGCTCCGCCGGCACCGTTCGTACCGGAGGCGCTGCACTTCGCCCCCGGCTACGCCTTCGTGACTGTCGGCTTCGGTCCGCCCGAGCAGCACGCCGAGGTGCTGGAGCGGATCCGTACCGCGTTGCCGCCGTCCTTCGAGTTCGGTACGCCGATGCCCTACGTCGCACTGCAGCAGTCGCTGGACGAGCCGAACGACTGGGGCCACCACTCGTACGAGAAGGGCTCCTACCTCAAGGAACTCAGCGACGGCGCGATCGAGGTCATCACGCAGGAGATCGCGAAGAAGGTCTCGCCGATGTCCGCGACCATGATCTATCGGCTCGACCAGGCCTACTCCGCGGTCGACGACGACGCCACCGCCTTCGGGGGTGAGCGGACCGACCAGTACGCCCTGTTCATCGTCGGCCACACTCTCGCGCCGGAGCTGCTCGAGGCCGAGAAGCAGTGGGTCCGGAGCTTCTGGGAAGCGCTGCAGCCGCACACGGCCGGAATCGGTAGCTACGTCAACGGGATGACGGAGGCCGAGGACGATCGGATCAAGGCGTCGTACGGGTCCAAGTACGAGCGGTTGCAGCAGATCAAGGCGAAGTACGACCCGGACAACGTGTTCCACCGCAACCAGAACATACTGCCTGCTTAGATTATTAGGCTGCCTAGGCTTTCAGATGGACGCAGCTCCGTCGATGACGAGCACCTGACCGTTGATGTTGGTGTTGTCCAGCAGCAGCATCCGGACCACGGGGACGACATCGTCCGGTTCGGTCAGGTGCCCGGTCGGGGTACGGCGGACGATCTGGTCCAGCTGGGTCTGTCCGAGCACGGCTGACATCTCGGAGGCGAAGAAGCCCGGCGCCACGGCGTTGGCGAGGACACGGCCACCCAGCTCACGTGCGAGCGAGCGGGTGGCCGCATCCATGCCGCCCTTGGTCGCCGAGTAGGCCACCAGGCCGGGGTAGCCGCGCTGGGCGCAGATCGAGGTGACGTTGACGATCCGGCCCTTCAGACCCTTTGCGAGCATCCGGCGCAGTACGAAGCGGGTGAGCACCAACGGCGCGGTCAGGTTGGTCTGGATGATGTCCTCGAGCCGCTCCGCGCTGGTGTGGACGTGCAGTGAGTCCTGACCGATCGCTGCGTTGTTCACCAGGCCGTCGACCGGGCCGAGGGTGGACTCCACGGTCTTCACAAACGCTTGTACGACTGGGGTGTCGTTGATGTCGACAGAACCGGCGTACAGGTGGTCGGGGTACTTCGACGTCAGTTCGGTGAGCTCTGGGGTCACAGTGCGCGCGAAGGCGGCCACCTTGATGCCGGCGGTGAGCAGGTCGGTGACAATCGCCAGACCGAGGCCGCGGGAACCACCCGAGACCAGCACGACCGACGCGGGCGGTACGGACTCAGACATCGCTTTTCAGCGTCTCCTTCTGCGGGATCTCGTCCAGGAACTTGATCCGCCGCGGTACGCCGTAGTCCGGCAGACGGCTCGAGCACCACTGCACCAGGTCCGCGTCGGTGATCGGACCGAGCGACTCGTTCGACACGACCTCGGCTGCGACCATGCGGCCGACCAGCGGGGCCTTGCGGGCGAACACGCGGGCCCAGGAGACACCTGGGTGTCCCATGAGCACATTGCGAACCACTCCGGCCGATACCTTCGATCCGCCGACGTTGATCTCGTCGGTGTCGAGTCGACCGGTGATGAGGACGCGGTCGCCGTCGTACTCGACCCGGTCGCCGGTGTGCACCGCACCGACCAGTCCGGCGCCGTGATGCGGCGAGCGGATCACCAGCTCGTCACTCTCCACCGACAGCATCGGGCGGTCCGGATCCGGGGCGCGCTTCAACCACTCGCGCGGGAAGCCGGCCTTGCCGTCGTGCACCACGATCGACGCACCGACCTCCGAGGACGCGTAGATCCAGGAGATCCGGGCCTTCGGGAAGAGGTCGCGGAGCTGGTCGAGAATCGCCTGGTCGACCGGCTCACCGCCGAGGGTGATCTGCTCCAGCGGTACGGCGGCCAGCGCTTCCGAGTCCCGGTAGATCGCCTGCCGCCAGAAGGTCGGCGTACCGGAGGCTGCGGTGACGCCGTGCCGGGCAGCGATCTGCGGCCAGTCCTCCAGCTCGTCCGGCTCGATCACGACGAGTCCCTGGTCCTGCTGGGTCAGGGAGATCATCACGACCTGCCACCAGGCGTACGTACCGGGCGAGTAGGGCAGCAGCCAGGTGCGTGGGGGCTGGTCGGCGGTCACTGTGGTGAGTGACTCGAGGGTGTGACCGATCCGCTTCGGACGGCCGGTCGAACCGGAGGTGAGCAGCCAAGCGCGGCCTGACTCCTCCACACGCTTCAGTCTGGCCGGTGTGACCTCCCCGTCCGGCAGGACGATCGAGAAGCCGGACTCGCCGAGCTCCTCGCGCATGTACTCGTCCACACGCGAGCTGGTGGCGACCAGCAGCTCGGTGCCGTGCACTGCGTGGTGTCTGAGTGCGGCCAGCGCATCAGCGCCGTTGTCGACCAGGACTGCGGCCGGGGACGGCAGTTGCGGGAGCTTGTGCAGCGTCCGCCAGGTCAGGCTCTTGCCGGCGACGACCACGGTGTTGTCGTCACCGATCAGTGCGGTGGTCCGGCGCCTCGTAGTCACGCCGTCTGGAGTTGTTCGATGAAGTCCAGTACGTCGCCGACGGTGGCGATCCGGCGCAGCCCGGGCGCATCGAAGTTCAACTCGTCGCCCAGCTCGTCCTCCACCCGGAGCGCGAGCTCGGAGAAGTCGAGCGAGCGGAAACCGATCGTGCGCAGATCGGCGCTGTCGTCGGCCGGTAACGACCTGCCCTGTGCGGTCATCACCTCACCCATCAACTCCCGGACCCTGTCCCGCGCCACCGAACTCATGACCACAGAGCCTAGCCTGCCGCGCCGGACCGGCGGCGGGCGTCATGTCGGATCCGCGGGGTCGCGACGGAGGGCCGCTCGGAGCCGCTTCATCCGGCTGGAGATCTCCCAGCCGATCAGTGCGATCAGTGGGCTGGCGGCCGCGATCGCGGCCAGCAGAACCTCCTCGACCGGCAGTCCGGCGATGTGGAGGACGACCATGGGACCTCCCCGATGCTGCGAGACCTGGGAGGTTACTGAGTGTAAAGGCGATCACGCCGGTGGTAAACGGCTCGGTGCTGCCTTCGCATGCCTAGACTCTCCGGGTGACCGCAGCTGGCGAGGGGGACCCGAAGACCGCATCTGAGGCGGTCACGCAGGAGCTACCGGCCGTTCCGGCCGAGGAGAAGAGCAAGCCGGCCGAGGAGAAAGGCACGGCGGACGCCCCAAAGGGCAAACCCGAGGGCAAAGCTGACGCGACGGCGGAGGAGAAGCCGAAGCGGCGGTTCTGGCGACGGCGGGGTGAGCGGCGGCTCAGCGGGCGTGGGATGCGTGCGGCTGGCCTGGTGAGTGTGCCGGTGCTGCCGTTGGCCTGGTTCGTGGGCTTGCAGGAGCATCCGGTCTGGATGCCGATCGTGTACCTGGCCTATTTCCTCGTGGTGATCGCCGTACCGGGGACGATGTTCTGGCGGCGGCTGACCGGCGGCACTGGCTGGTTCACCGTGGACGCAGTGCTCGGTACTGCGTTCGGCCTCGCGGTCGAGGCACTCGTGTACCCGATCGGGATGCTGTTCAGCATGCCGTTCGCTGGGTTGCTGATGCCCGCGCTCGCTCTCGGCATGGTCCGCGCCCTCCCCCGCGCCCCACGAGCACCGCGCCCGACGCCATGGTGGGCGACCGCCGGTGTAATGGTCGCAGTGGGCGCAGCAGCTGCGTGGTTCGTCCGCACCGGCTCACAGCTCATCCCACTCCAAGGCCCGGCTGCGCTCCGACCGAACTCCGATGCACCCCACAGCCTCGCCATCGCCGGCGAGCTGACCCATCACTTCCCACCGAGACTCCCGTACGCCGATGGTCGGTGGCTGACCGGCCACTGGGCGGCGTACGACCACATCGCGTCGTCGCACTGGATCACGACGATCCCCCTCGACGTCCTGACGCATCGGATGGTCCCGTTCGCGTGGATCCTGCTGACGGTTGTCGGTGCGGCCGCTGTCGGGGTCCTGCTCACCGGTCGCGCAGTAGCCGCACCGATCGCTGCTGGACTGACCGTGGCTGCCGGAGACCTCACTGCGTGGCCATGGGCCGTTTCGGATCGCGTCTTCTCGGACGGGCCGTTCTCACTCGGCCAACTGACCAATCCGGCGCAGGCGTTCTCGACAGTTCTCCTGCTGCCGCTCATCGCGGTCACTGCGCTCCTGCTGCGCCGCCAGCCCGGCCGCCCGTCGCGTGCTCACGTCTTCCGGTTGCTTGTGGTGGCCGCCGTACTGATCGCTGCACTGGCACTCACCAAAGCGACCACACTGCCCGTGTACGGCGCCGGTCTGGCCGCTGCGTGGGTCTATCTGACTGTCAGGAGAGGTCGACTCAACCTGCGCGGTCTGGTGCTCGGCATCGGTGTCGCTGCGGCCTTCGCGCTGACCTACTTCGTCGTACTGCGTGGCACGCCGTCCAGCCTCCTGTTCGACCCGGCACGCACCTTCGATCGGCTGGCCGACCGGATGGGCGGGGGCTCCGCGGTCGCAGTGATTGCTGCGGTGGTGGTTGTCGGTTGGGTGATGCCGGGTGTCGGCGCGTTGCTGATCAGGAGCCGCGTCAAGCGTGACCCGATGCCGGTCTTCCTGGTCGTCAGTCTGCTCGCCGCCGTCGTCGCAGCCTCCCTCCTGTACGACGAGGGCGACGTACAGCTCTTCTTCATCCGCACGGGCTTCCTGTACGGCGTACTGCTCGCCACCTGGGGTCTGAGCTCGCTGAAACGCAAGCAGTACTGGATTGCCGCAGTCGCACTGCTGATCGGGGTAGCGGCGATCTACTGGGGTCGCTACCGCTCACCCGGCTCCTGCACGACGACCAACTGCTTCGGCCAGGGACTGGCAGTCGCACTGGTGATCGCAGCGCTCGGCATCGGACTATTCGGGCTGATTCTGCGCGGCTCCCGCCGTACCTGGGCTGTCATCGCGGTTGCCGTCCTGCTCGGGACCACGGTGTCGCCGACGCTCGCATCGGTGCGGAAATTCGCCAGTCCGTCACTGACGGACTACGAGTCGATCGCACCGGGCGGTATCGAGGCCGCACGCTTCATCCGGCGCAACTCCGGCGCCAACGACCGGATCGCCACCAACGTGCACTGCCACAAACCCAGCAACACCCGCTGCCTGGCCGGCTCCTACTGGATCGCCGGCTACGCCGAACGCCGCGTCCTGGTCCAGGGCTGGGCCTTCCGCACCCGCGTGGACGACAGCTACCCCGGTAAGCCCCAGAGCAACTACTGGGACGAGGAGAAGCTCCGTGTCAACGACGAGGTCTTCGCCAACCCCACCCGCGAGCTCCTCGAGACCCTACGCACCAAGTACGGCGTCCAGTGGCTCCTGCTGGACGACCGGGTCACCCAGCCCCCGAAGAACCTCGACCGCCTCACCGACCTCCGCTTCGAACTGGGCAACGTCCGCGTCTACCAGCTCTACCCGCCCCCACCGGCGAACAGCCCGTTCCCGACGCCGACGCCCACTCCGACCTCGTCCTTCCCCACCGGAACCCCCAGCTTCCCGACCGGCACACCGGGCACCCCCGGCTTCCCGACCGGCACGCCAGGCTTCCCCACCACCACACCGAGCTTCCCGACGCAGAGCATCCCCTCGAACCCGATCCCGAGCGGGACGCTGCCGACAACCAGCGTCCCGACCCAGGGCCTCTTCACCCCGTCCCCCACCACCACGGACCTGACCAGCACCGGCCCAAGCTCACCAGCCAGCTAGCGCAGCCCTCACGGCCCAAGAAGTGCTGCCGGGACAACAGCGATCCCGTCAGCACGCCGATACGCCTCCCCGCCGGTAGTGATCACCACGGCGTCGAGAAGGTCATCACCGATCTGCGCCTTCAGCCAGCGCAGGTGGCGTACGTCGTCGTCGGTCACCACCGGCGAAAGCTTCACCTCGATCGCGACCACGCGATGATCGGCACGCTCGACGATCAGATCCACCTCGTGGTCGCCGTTTCGCGTCCGCAGGTGCCGAACCGTCGCCTCGGCAGCCTGCGCGTAGACCCGGACATCCAGCGTGACCAATGATTCGAACAGCTGTCCCAGCAGGACACCGTCGCGGATACGCGGACTGTCTCCGGTCACATCGTCGAGAAGTGCCGTCACACCGACGCCGAGCAGAGCGGCGGCCAAGGCAGGATCTGCCAGATGATGTTTCGGCGCCGACCCCAAGCGGGTGAGCCGATTGCGGGTCGGCAGCCAGGCCTCGACCGGCTCGAGCAACCACAACTGGCTGAGCACGTCGCGATAGGCCATCGTCGTTGTCTTGGCCGGTTTGTCGGTGTCACCCGCCGTCGCCGCGTCGAGAATCGCGGTGTACGCCGCGGTTGTCGCCGTCGCGGCCGCGTAGGCCGCCAGCCAGGCGCGGAGCGTGGCCGGGCGTTTGACCAGATGGCCTTGTTCGGGAAAGTCTCGTTCGACAATCCGGTCGAGATACCCGGCGAGCTGTGCTCGCCGGGCCCTGGCCGCCAACGGCCTGATACCGGGAAAGCCCGAGCCGACGATCTCCTCGGCGTACGCCGCCAACCGCACATTCGTCGAGCCGTCGATCGGCGCCCTCGAACCAGTCAGCAAGCCTCGCAGACTGACAGTCGGAGATTCGATACCACGCTCCGCCAGTGCCATCGGCCGCATCCGCAACCGCACGATGCGACCCGCACCCGAGTGCGTCGGCGACTCGACGGGGCTCGCACTGCCCGTCAACAAGAACCGTCCCGGCGCGGAGTCCCGGTCGACGCTTCGTCGCACGAGATCCCATACCGGGGGATGTAGTTGCCACTCGTCCAGCAGAACCGGCGGCTCCGCTCGGTCCAGGCGACCTGGATCAGCTTCCAGCAAGAGCCGCTGACCCGGGTCGTCCAACGTGTAGACGGTGCGCGCTCGACGCTGCGCGGTCGCTGTCTTGCCGACCCCCTTCGGTCCGTCGAGGGTGATCGCCGGCAAGCCTGACAGCAGCTCGTCGAGTTCTGCGTCCACGACGCGCGCAAGGTAGTTCGCCACCCGCCAACACTACCATTAGCAGGAGTCAAACCATACCGTTAGCAGGCGCCTAAGACTACCGTTAGCAGGATTCCTACACTCCCGTTAGCAGGTCAGCGGAGGGTGATGGTGGGGATGGGGATGCTTTGGTTCGACAGGCGGTCCAGGGCGGTTACGGAGTAGAGGTAGAGCTTGCCTGGAGTGGCTGTGGTGTCCAGGTAGCTGGTGGAGCGGGTGGTGGCTACCAGGTTGCGGGCGTCGTTGTCGGGGCAATGGTCACCGGCCAGGAGCTCTCGGCGGTAGACGGCGTAGGAGGTGGTGTCGGGAGACGTGCGGTGCCACTTGAGCTGGACGCCGGTGGTGGTGCGGGTGGCTTGAACGCCCAGGGGCGGGAGTGGGGCGCGGGAGTCCAGGGCCGGCATGGCGGGGATGAGGGCCGGGCGGGTGTACCAGGTGCTGTTGAGCAGACTGGTCGCACCTAGGCGGTCGGCGCGGACGTCCTTGGCGGAGAAGAAGATGTTCCCCTTCACCTCAGGGATCGCGCTGTCGAAGGCCATGTGCTCGCTCAGCTCGGCCGGGTCGGCCCAGTCCGGTGACTGCGTCGACGTACCGACCTTGTACGTCGCTTCGCCGATGTAGAGGTGGACGTGGGTGCCGCGGACCTGCTCGGCCCACCACGGGACGATCTTGTTGTAGTCGGCCGGTGCGAAGCCGCCGGCCCAGTAGACCTGCGGAACGATGTAGTCGATCCACTCCTCGCGCACCCAGCGACGGGTGTCGGCGGCCAGGTCGTCGTACGTCTGAACGCCCGCAGTGGTGTCGGTGCCTTCCGGATCGGTCGCCTTGTTGCGCCAGACGGCGAACGGCGAGATGCCGAACTTCACCCACGGCTTGGCGGCCTTGATCCGGTGCTGCAGCTCCTGGATCAGCAGGTTGATGTTGTTGCGCCGCCACTCGGCCAGAGTCGGGATGCCACCGCCGTACTGCGCGTAGGTCGCCGCGTCGTCGAAGACCTGACCGGCCACCGGGTAGGGGTAGAAGTAGTCGTCGAAGTGCACGCCGTCGATGTCGTAGTTCGACACCGCGTCCATGATCGCGTCCTCGACCAGCTTGCGGGCCGCGGGGATACCGGGGTTGTAGTAGAGCTTCCCGCCGTACGTGACGACCCAGTCCGGGTGCTGCCGGGCCGGGTGACTCGGGATCAGGGCGTTGATGTTCGTGCCCATCGACAGCCGGTACGGGTTGAACCACGCGTGCAGCTCGAGGTTGCGCTTGTGCGCCTCGGCCACTGCGAACTTCAGCGGGTCGTAGCCAGGGTCACCACCCTGCGCACCGGTCAGGTACTGCGACCAGGGCTCCACCTTGGACGGCCAGAACGCGTCAGCGGTCGGTCGCACCTGCAGTACCACGGCGTTGTGCTTCTGGCGGACCGCATCATCCAGCCAGCCGATCAGCTCGGTCTGCTGCTGTGCGGGCGTCAGACCGGTCTTCGAGGGCCAGTCGATGTTCACCACCGACGAGATCCACGTTGCGCGGAACTGCCGGAGCGGTGTGGTCGTGCTGGCCGCACAGCGCGCGTCGTCGGACGGCACCGGCGCGGCGGACGCCGTACCGGCCAATCCGCCCAGCAACAGACCTGCGGTGGCACCGAGAACGCCCATGGCACGCCAGACTCTCATGTCACTCTCCGACAATCGCTGCAGATGAAGTGGAAAGATGTTTACACATCGGGGCGCTGGTGAGAAGACGCTAGGTTAGAGGCATGTTGCGGGCCGCCACTGACGACGATGTCGACACGATCCGGCGGTTGCGGAACCAGCAGGCCAATCGGGATGTCAGCATCACCTCGCACGAGATCGCCGCGGCCGAGCACGCGACCTGGTGGGCGAAGACGTCGGTGGACCCGACGCGGCGGGTGCTGATCTACGTCCGCGACGGCGTCACCGCCGGCGTCGTGAACTTTTTCGACCTCGACGGCATCGTGGGGTCGTGGGGCTTCCTGCTGGACGCGGAGGGGCTGGCCGAGCGTGGCGAGACGCTGCCGGCGTGGATCGAGGTGATGCGTGAGGCGACGACGTACGCGTTCGACGAGCTCGGCCTCGACCTGCTCACCGGCGAGGTGCTCGAACACAACACCGTGGTCCGGCAGATGAACCGGCGATTCCGGTTCGTCGAGGGTCCGGCCGAGCAGCGGTACGCCGATGGGCGCGCGGTGACCGTGATCCCGATCAGTCTGCGCCGCCAGGACCGCAGACCGCGCCGTACGGAGGAGCAGGGATGAGAGACACCATCGAGATCGGCGGGGTGCCGATCGGGGCTGAGCACCAGCCGTTCGTCATCGCGGAGATGTCGGGGAACCACAACGGCGATCTGGAGCGGGCCCTGGACATCGTCCGGGCGGTCGCCGAGTCCGGCGCGCAGGCGCTGAAGCTGCAGACCTACACCGCAGACACGATGACCCTCAACCTCGACCTCCCCGCCTTCCGGCTCCCGGTCGAGCACGAACTGTGGAGCGAGGCCCGCCTCTACGACCTGTACGAAGAGGCGCACACCCCGTGGGCCTGGCACGAGCCGATCTTCGAGCTGGCCAGGTCGCTCGGGCTGGTCGCGTTCTCGTCCGCGTTCGACGAGACGGCGATCGACTTCCTCGAGAAGCTGGAGGTCCCGGCGTACAAGGTCGCGTCGAACGAGATCGGCGACCTGCCGCTGGTCCAGGAGATGGCCGCGACCGGCAAGCCGATCATCATCTCCACCGGCTCCGCGACCCTGGCCGACATCGACGCGGCGGTCCGCGCCGCCCGGGCGACCGGCAATGAGCAGATCATCGTGCTCTCCTGTACCGCGAGCTACCCGGCACCGCCGGAGCAGTCCAACCTGCGCGGCATCCCCGTCCTCCGCGATGCCCTCGACGTCCAGGTCGGCCTCTCCGACCACACGATGGGGATCGGCGCGGCCATCGCCGCGGTCGCCCTCGGCGCCACCGTGATCGAGAAGCACGTCACCCTCAAACGCGTCGACGGCGGCGTCGATGCGGCCTTCTCACTGCAGCCCGAGGAGCTCGAAGACCTCGTCGAGAACACCCGCGTCGCCCAACTCGCCCTCGGCCGCCCGGTGATCGGCCCGAAGGAGGCCGAGCAGAACGTCCTGCGCTTCCGCCGCTCCCTCTACGTCACCCAGGACGTCCACGCCGGCGACTCCATCACCCGCGAGAACGTCCGCTCCATCCGCCCCGCCGGCGGCCTCGCCCCCCATCTCTTCCCCGAGATCCAAGGCCGCTTCTTCCCCACCGATGTGAAGGCCGGTACGCCGTTCACCTGGGACCTGCTCTAGACGTTCGGCTTGAGCTTCGCGAGCCCGTCCCTCGTCTTCGCCGCGAAGGCGAGGAAGGTGGCCTCGGGGTTGTCGAACGAATCCTGGCGGATGACCACGACGTACTGGTCGGTGCGGTAGGTCAGCGTGCGCTCGGTATAAGTCTGATCGCCGAGCGGGAAGGTACGGACGATGTAGCGCGACCGCACGCCGTACCCGGGAAGAACGCGCTCGACCATCGCGGCACGGTCCGCGCCGTTGAGCAGGACGTGGGCGCACTCAGGCGGAGTCGGAATGCGCTGGTCGAGCAGTCGGTCACCGAGCGCGGGCGCCAACTCGACAACGACCGCGCTGACGAACGGACGCTCGTTGACGGCCAGTGGACCGATCTCGGCGACCGCCCCGGCCGAGGGCGTGGTCGGGTCGACGAAGTCGCCAGGCGAACCGGGGACTCCGCGATAACGGATGACGTTGCGGCAGATCTCGGGCGAGACACTCCACAGCACGAGCGGATCCGGCCGGGGTTTCGGGTCGGCGCCCGGATAGACGTCACGCGACTTCTTCAGTGGGAACGTACCGAATGCCGTCGGTAGCGCTGCCTCGAGCTTCTCGGCCGTGAAATGGAACTTGGCCGGCGGCTTCGGAGTCTCCGAGACCCGTGGCACGGTGGTGAAAACGGCGGGTTTCGGCGTCGGGGTCGCCGTTCGGTTCGCCGCCGTACATCCGGTGAGCACCAACGTCAGGCATCCAGCCGCCACCAGCCAGCGAGTCACTGCGGTCCCTCCCCTGGGATCATGTCTTGTCGATGCATCGTACGAGTGACCGTTGCCTCGAGCTGACGGGCGGCAGCGAGGCAGTCGGTCGTCGACCCGCTGGAGCACTCGACGCTGGCATAATAGGTCGCCGTACGGAACAAGACGGTCATCCAGGAGTAGTCCTTGCCGCTCCGGTGATAGCGGACAATGACGAAGCGTGACCGCACTCCGAGGCCCGGAACCGTCTGCTCGACAATCGATCCCGTGCCTTCGGGTCCGCTGTCGTGAATCCGAACATTCCTGCACTGTGGAGCGGATTGGACCACCCGCTGCAGGTACTTGTCGGCGTACGCCGGTGGCAGCGGAATCGCCCGGACGATCGGCGAGAGCAGGTCCGGATCGGAGGGGCGTGCCTCCACTTCCGGGAGGACCGGGAAGTCCGCGAAAGTGCTGGCCGTCCTGCCTCCGTTCAGCAGTTGGGCCTGGCAGGACTCGGGCTCAGTGGTCCACTTGGTGCCCGCCTCGCGCGCGATCCAGCCGGGCGGAGACGCGGATCGCGTCAGGGGCACCTTTCCGAGTCGCTCGGGGAGCGCGGCGGTCAACTGTTCCGCGGTGTAGGTGAACGAGATCTTGTACTGCGAGGCGGCCGAAGTCGGGATGGACGTAGGAGTCTGCTGGTTCCGCGCTTGCGGGGCCGAGGTCGAGCAGGCACACAAGGTGGCAGCGAGGAGGGCACCGACCAGTAGCTGTCGGCTGGTGGGGTGGCGCATTCGTTGGTCTCTCCTGCTGCGAGCATGTGATGTCGAGGCATGGTAGCGGGGAAGGGACGGTGGATGACCGAGTATCTGTTGTTTCCGGGGCGTCATCATGTGCTTACTCGGTTTCAGGGGGAGTTTCTGCGGGAGCGGGCGGGTGGGCGGACGGTGGTTTGGGCGGTGACGTCGGCCAATCATCGGACGACGAAGCGGAATCCGGTGGGGTTCGATCGGCGGGAGGCGGCGATCGAGCGGTTCAGTGTGGCGGAGGGGATTCGGTCGTTGGTGGTGGGTGTGGTGGATACGCCGCCGACGGATGAGTTCGCCGAGGTTACGGTGAAGGCTATTGAGGCCGGGACCGATGATCTCGTGCGGTTGACGCCGGAGAACACGGTGGTGGCTTGTTCCACGGACGAGGTGAGCAAGCTTTATGAGCGGCTCGGGTTCACTGTGATCGGGGTGGAGCCGGAGGGGGTGCTGCGGCCGTGGGACGTGTTGCTGATGGTTGCTGCGGGCAATGATGAATGGCGCGCGGTCGCTCATCCGGCGACGGTCGATGTTTTCGAGCGGTATGCGTTGGACGCTCAGGTACGACGCTGCGTGAATGATCCGGTGGTCGGGGACGACGGCGGGTTGACCACGACCCGGGACTACAAGACGTATGCCGATGCGTTCGAGACGGCCGCGGACCGGAAATGGCAGCAGATCAAGGAGTTCGTGCGGCCGGGACGCATTCTGGATATCGGGTGTGCGACCGGCGCGACGCTACAACTGGTCGATGCGGATCCGCGGTTCCACGAGTCGGACCTGATCGGGGTCGAGGTCGCGCGGCATTTGTTCGCCGAGTGCGAGCACAAGAAGGAGCAGGGTTTCTTCCGCAATCCCAACGTGTACTTCTACCAGCGGAACATGCTCGGCTCCGCGGTCTTCCCGGCGCGGTCGATCGACACGACCTTGACGCTGGCGTTGACGCACGAGATCTGGTCGTACGCCGATGGGTCGCGGCCCGAGACCGTTCAGCGCTTCGCGGATGCGCTGTACGCCCACACGGCGCCCGAGGGTGTCTGGATCAACTCCGATGTCTGCGGACCGGCCGAGCCCGACCGTTCCGTCGTACTGGAGCTGGACGACAGCGATGGCTCCAACCCGGCTCAGCCGGCCGAGCTCGAGTCGCTCGACGACCCGGCGGCGTACATCGGGAAGCTGTCGACGCGGGCGCGGTTCTTCCAGTTCGCGCAGGACTTCCGGCGGAATGCACGCGTGCCGTTCGAGTACGCCGTACAGGGTGATCGGCTGGTACTGCGGCTGGCCGACGCGATGGACTTCCTGACCCGCAAGGACTATGTGGACAACTGGTTGAGCGAAACGCACGAGCAGTTCTGCGGGCTCAACTTCGCCGGCTGGTCAGCGGTCGCCGAGCGGGCCGGCTTCCGCATCGACCCGTCCTCCAGGCCCTGGCGCAACGACTGGGTGATCGACAACCGGATCGCCCCGGTCGCCTCCATCACCACCCCCACCGGCGACCCCGTCGACTGGCCCGACACCCACCAACTCCTCATCGCCCGCCGCTAGGCCCTCTCCCCCACCCCGTCACGCCTCGTCCCGTCGCGCGGAAACTTCAGGGGATCTCCCCTCAAGTTGCTGGTTCTCCGGTCAAAAAATGAGGGGAGAAGGGGCAACTTGAACAGGTATCCGTTCAAATTGTGCGAGGGCGGGGCAGGGGCGCGGGGTGGAATTAGCGGGGTTAGCGGGGGCTGGTGAGGTGTTTGCGGAGGGTTCGTTTGAGTTTGGCGGTGAGTTTGCGGGGGTTGCGGAGCTGGGCGGCGCGGGCGACGGTGCGGGCCAGGGCGTAGGAGCGGGAACCGTGGATCTTGTTGCGCTCGACGGTGGCCTTCTGGACCTGGGTGCGGAGTTCGCGGATGCGATTCTCGCGGGTCTTCATGGCCTTGTTGCGGAAGCCGAGGGTGCGTTCCAGGCCGAAGACGTGACCCTGCAGCTCGATCAGCTCGAGGCGGGCCCGGTCGGCGTCGGCGAGGGTGCTGCGGAGGTCGGGCCGGGCGTGCTCGGGCGGATCCAGTACGGCGGCCAGCGCGGCGGCCAACTGTTTGCCCCAGGCAAGCTGTTCGGCGATCGCGGATTCGACGTGTGGGGCGGTCGCGGGGGTCGGGTCGACGGGCTCGAGGCCGGACATCGACATCCAGGTCGAGACCAGGTCGTCGCCGATCATCCACGGCGGCCAGGGGTGCCGGCGGTGGCCGTCGACCAGGCGCTTGTGGAAGCGCAGCCAGGCGGCCGCGAGCAGGTCGTCCTTGGCGACGCGTTCGGGGGCGACCCAGCCGGAGACGCCGAACGCGAAGGTGTCGCCGTCGACGATGATGTCGTCCCAGCGCAACAGGACTCGGGAGCCCCGAGCCCAGTCCCCCAACGAAGCCGCCAGCTTGCGGAACCCCGGCACGTCCTCGGCCGCAGCCAGCCGGAACAACACCGACTCAACAGTCACTCCACCTGGGATCTCCGCGGGGATGACGGTGGAGTCGAAGAGCAGCTCCGCCGGCCCGGCGATGCCCACGGCCTCGGATCCAGCCCCATGACGGGAGGTCGTGCGCCACCCGGTGGCGGTGGGGGTAGCGCGAAGAAGCGCGGGACCGACGTCGGTGTACATGGCGTAGGGGCTGTGGGTGTTGCAGACGGCCAACCAGGAGGTGGAGACAGCAGCCAGCAGGCCGGCGCGGGCTGCAAACTCCAGTGGCTCGGTCGGGGACGTGAGGAGCGGGGTGTCCACAGACTCCAGCGCCTGCTGGGCCAGCCGGGTAGGCAGGTGACCGGGGCGTGCGGAGGCGGCAGCTTCCACGCCTACGAGAGTCTGGGAGGAGAAGTCGGCGTACAGCTGGGCCGGCCAGGGCAGTGCGGCTTGGAACTGGTCGACCGAGACCGGACGGGTCGGGTCGTCGTGGAGGGGGACCCACTCGTCGTCGCCGTGGCGCAGGTGCGCGGGACGGCGGTCCAGGAGGTTCACCAGCGCGAACTCGTTGCGCAGACCCAGTACGACGACGGCGTCCGGCGCGGTGAGTGTCTCCAGCGCAGCAAGACGCTCGGTCCAGCTCAGGTGCTCACTGTCATAGCCGAGGACGCGGTCCAACCCATCTGCCGCGACGACTACCTCGAAAGGCGCAACCCCCTCGGTCGCCATCTCGAACAGCGTGGGCTGCACAGCTGCGACCGACCGGAGTCCGTCCAGCGCACCGGCGACCACATGGAGACAGGGGCCGAAGGTGGCGGTCAGCTGCTCGGCGTCGGAGACGGAGCGGACCAGGATCGTGACATCGGCCGAGTGCGCGAGCACCGACTCGATCAGCAGCGGGGAGTGCGGCCCAAGAATCAGCGTCCGGCGGTTGGCCGGGACCACGTCGGTCAGCAGCGCCGCGAGCACCGGCTGCCGCGTCGTGTGATCGGTCCACGGCTGCATCTCGCCAGGGACGACCAGGACCTCAGACACGTTCTCTCCAATCGAACAGGGTCCGCAGTTCCGCGGGCGGCATCATCCAGTCCTTGCCGAGCTCCAGGTCCGTGGTCGCTCGGGCCGCCTCCGGGTCGATCGACGGTCCGAGCATCTCCGGCCACAGTCGCTCGATCCGGCTCTGCCCACCGAACAGTGGGTTCTCGCCGTCCATCTCCATCGGATCGCCGTACACGGCCGGTTCGCAGCCGGCGGCGACGCCGTAGAAGATCGCGGTGGAGAGCCGGTTGGCCGCTACCCGCTTGTGTTTACGCAGCTCGGCCAGTTGCTTGTAGAGGAACTGCTTGTCGGTCCCCTCGTAGGAGAACCCACGCCGCCCGAACGACACCACCCGGAAGCCGGCGTCCTCGTAGTACTGGCGCACTTCGGGGCGCTCGTACTCCGTGTAGTAGAGGCTGAACGTCACCGGACCGGGCTCGGTCTCGCGAATCTCGTCGATCAGCCGCTGGTGGTCGCCATGGATCTTGCCGCCCTCCCAGCCGTGGAAGAGGAACCAGAGCGTCCCCTCACGCTCCTGCTCCGGGACAGGGGGCACCAGGTCGAGCAGATACAGGAAAGGCGCACCGATGCTGTGGTAGTTCCGCCGCCCGAGCGCATGGCCGCGCCGACGCGGCGCATCGCTCCAGGTGAAGCGCCAGGCGCCGTCATAGAACTCGTGCACCGGATTCCAGCCACAGCCGATGTTCCAGCCGTGCTGCAGGTAGCCACGCAGTCGCGGCGGCTGGTCGTACTCCAGGCCGGCATAGCGCGCCAGAATGTGCGCCTGCCCGTAGTAGTGGTTGTGGTGATGCATTCAGCGCACCTCTACGTGCAGAGTGCCCGCATGCGGCCGTACGGCGAGCGTGTGCCGACCGCTGCGCACCACCAGCGGCAGCCTGCTGCACAGGAAGGGCTCGCACTGTACGGCGTGGGCCGAGCCGTCCATGGCGACCGCGAACAGGATCCAGTCGGCCAGCGACGCAGTCGGGTCCACGGACACCCGATGCTCAGTCGTCCGGTCGACGGACGGGATCAGGGTGTCCAGCTCGACCACTGCGGACCAGCCGTCGTCGGAGAAGCTCCGCCGCGCCGGAATCTCCACATAGTCGTCGCTCCCCGGCAAGAAGCGCCGCCACGCGAACGACACCTCGCCCCAGTCCGGTCCACGCGCGACCAACATGTTGCCTGCAGCAACTACAGCGGCCGCCGCGAACCGGATCGGCGACTCGTGCAGATTGACGTAACCGCCGGTGGACCGCGTCATCGTGATCACCCGGCCGCGCTCGGCGTGCGACACCGCCCGGTCGCCGGCCGTCCACAGCAGCAGCTTCTCCTGCCCGCCCGGACCGCGCAGCCGGAAGGCCCGCGTCGTCCGCTGACTGAACGGATCGTCCGGGTTGGTCTCTTCCAGGATCGATCCGATCGGCAGCCAGGCGGTGAAGTCGCGCCCGTCCACCTTGATCGGCACCTGCTCCTCGCCACCCGACACCGGCCGCGTGACGAACAACGACGGCTCGTCGAACGACGAACGCCCGTGCAGAACCAGTGCGTCCGGCGTGTGCTCGATGGACGTCAACCGGCTGGGATCGGACAGCCGTCGTACGGCGAAGCAGCCGTCCGTACCCGCGCCCGGCTGAATCCAGTTGGTCTCGTCGATCCACGCACCAGGCGGCCAGCCCGGACTGCCGGCGGCCTGCCCACGCAGCAGCTCCCGCCGCCGCAACCGGCCCAGCTTCAGCTGTACGTCGAAATGCGCCGGACCGGCGGTGCATCGGGCCAGCAGGTCCTCATCGAGCACCACCTCGAACCCGACCCGACTGGTGTCTCCGTGCAGGTCAGTGGCGTCGTACCGGCGGACGTTCAACGGGTACTGCAGTCCGCCGATCACCAGGTCGATGCGGAGGCTGGACGACTCGCAGATCGGCAGGTGCTTGATCTCCGCGGTGCCCCTGACCGACAGCTTGCCGTCGACCCAGGTGACGGAGCGGACGCTGGTGGCCAGCGTCAGGTCCTCTTCGGCGACCCGATACAGCTCCGGTGCCACCGCACCGTCGTACACGCCCGGGTAGTTGTAGACGTACTGCTTGCGCTTCCGCGGCCGGGGCAGAACGCGGGCTCCGCCGCGCAGTCCGCCGTCTTCGCGGAAGATCGCGAGTCGCCGGAGCAGGTTGACGTCTCCGGCGCGCAGTGCGGCGTGCTGGATCCGGTCGTAGCGGTGTGCACGCTCCAGAGCCGCTGGGTCCAGCCGACCGAGCAGACTGCCGGCCAGGTCGACCAGATCCTGCTCTTCACCGGCGGGGACCGCACCGAACGCCATCATCAGCGTCAGGAGGTCGATCTGGGTGAAGTGTGCGTGCAGCTTGCTGCGGATCGCCGGGAGCGCCTGGTCGGCCAGATCCATCACCAGACCGGCTGAGGTGACCCGGTCCTGCAGATTGCCGAGCTGGAACTTCTGCTGCGTGATCGACTCCCCGGACTCCCGCTCGCGCCAGTAGTAGACCGGAGCGGCGATGGTGTCGACGGTGACGGCGTCCAGATGCGCCTGCAGGGTGACCGGGTAGTCCTCGTACCGGATCGCGGGGAACTCGTAGCCGTGCTCGTCCCAGAAGGACCGCCGGTAGACCTTGTTCCAGACCATCCGGTCCAGGACCAGATCGGTGACCTCGGAGACGTGGGTGGCGAAGCGGTCCCGCATGAACGGCTGGCGGTGCAGCCAGGACGGCCGGACGCCGGAGCTGTTGTTGAACCGCCGCGCGTTACCGCCGGCGAGGTCGGAGCCGGTCCGGTCGAGCGCGCCGACGAGCTTCTGGAAGCCGTGCCGGGTGACCAGGTCGTCGCTGTCGACGAACGTCAGGTACTCGCCCTGGGCGTGCCGGACCCCGGTGTTCCGGGCCGGTCCGAGACCGGCGTTGTCCTGCTGGACGATCCGGAACCGGGAGTCGCGGGTGCAGAAGTCCTTCGCGATCACCGCGCTGTCGTCGGGAGACCCGTCGTCGACCAGGATCGCTTCGAAGTCGGTCCAGGTCTGCCGGGCGATCGAGTCCAGACAGTCGCCGATGTACTCACCGACGTTGTAGAAGGGCACCACCACGCTCAGCCGAGGCGTCACTCCCGCAGTACTCCCCTCGCCCGAGGGGTGCGCCCTGGCCGCGCACCCTACGTAGCGGCAACGAGGTGAACTGTGAGGAGGTTATGCACGGGTTCGAACCCGTAACGTGCCCAGATGCGCTGAATTCCGGTCTGGTGCGCTTGCGTGGAGACGACCAGACGGCGGGTGGTGGCCGCGTCCTCGATCGCCGAGAGCAGGTGCCCGTAGCGGCCGCGGCCCTGCTCGGCCGGTACGACGCCGGCCAGCTGGATCTCGGTCCAGGAGCGCTGCTCGTCGATCGCGGCCAGCGCGAGCACCCGCCGGTCCGGACCGCGCAGTACGACCGCTCCGGCCGCCCGGATCCGCCGCCGGGCCCACTCCTGCCGCCCGGCGAGCGCGACCGACCGGTCGAACATCGGGTTCGCGCAGTAGTGGTTTCCGGAGTCGCCGAAGATGTCCGCGACCACGTCATCGACCAGTACGTCGTCCGCCGCCGGCTCGAGTTTGGCCGCGAAACCGGCCAGTGGTGCCGGCCGGCGGCCCTTCCCGGCCGGGAGCGACCAGTACACGACGGTGTCGGCCAGCAGCGCGTTCCGCGGCCCGGCCGACAGTGCGGCGAACCACGTGGTCTCCCGCGCCGGATAGCGCAGTACGACGACGTCGGCCGTCGACCGCTCCACCGCAGCGAGCACCTCGGCGAGTGGCGTCCCGGCCGAAGCGGACACCGACATGCGGTCGATCGAGACACCGAACCGCTTCGCCGCGTCCACCGAAGGGCGGATGCTCAACTCACCGGACTCGAGTGCTTCGTACCAACTCATACTGATCCCACCGGCATGAGTTCGCAGCTTAGTAGATGCCTCCGGGTGCTGTCGGCCACCGACTCGGATAACCCTGTGTAAACCAAGCGTTTCACTCTAGGGTGAGCGCATGCGCGCACGGGCACGGCGGCGGGGGCCGCGTACGGCGGGGCCGTCCCTGACAGGACTGTTGGCCGGCGTTGCTGTCGGCATCCTCGCGATCGTGTTGCTGCTGCAGCACGCCACCGTCTTCGAGGTCGGTCGGTTCGTGCTGTTCAGCGCATTCGGGGTGGCGCTGCCCGGGTTCGCGCTGTGGCGGCTGGTCGGCAGCTACAGCCGCAATCTGGTCGAGGACCTGGCCGGTGGCTTCGCAGTCGGGACTGCGGGACAGATCGTGGTCTATCTGGCCGCCGCGTCGATCGGACTGCAGGCCTGGTCCTGGGTGTGGGGACCGGTCGTGCTGGTGCTGTCGTTCATCGACCGCGATGTCCGAGCGCGGGTCTGGCGACGGGTTGCCGAACCACTCCGGCCGTTGCAGGCGTGGCTGTTCGCACTGTCGACCACAGTCGTCGTGCTGATCGTCTACCGGCGCGGTCCGGGGCAGTTCCTGCCTGCTTACACCGATCCGCTCCGCTCGTACCCCGATCTGGCCTTCCAGCAGGCCGTGGCCGCCAGCGCGAAGTACGACGTACCGATTGCGACGCTGTGGCTCGGTGGTGAGCCGATGAAGTACCACTCCTTCTACCACCAGGCGACCGCTGCGACTGCGTGGGCGACCCGGATCGACCTGACCGACCTCATCCACTCACTGACCTGGTTACCGCTGTTCCTGGCCGGGTGCGGGCTGATCTTCGCGCTGGCCAGCCGGTTCGCGCCGACAGCCGAGACCGGGGCTACCTGGGCCGGGCCGCTCGCCGTACTGATCGCTGGGCTGGGCGGTGCGATGCAGCCGCTCGCAGAGACTGGTTTCGGCGGGGTTTCGACCGCGGTCGCGGCCTATCTGAGTCCGACGCAGAATCTGGGCGTCATGATCGCTATGGCGCTCTGCGTCGTGGCCGTCGACCTCCTGCGCAACCAACCGCCGCGGAGTCGGTGGGTGTTGCTGATCTTGCTCGCACTGGTGGCAGCGGGGTCGAAGTCGACCATTTTGCCGTTGCTGGGCTTGGGATTCGCATTCGCCTTCGTCCACGCCGGTATGGCGCGGAAGAGCAACCGGACTGCATTGCTGGGCGGCCTGCTGGCCTTCGTGGTGTTCATCGCCGCGTTGCTGACGATCTTCGGCGGGAGCACCTGGGGGACGGAGATCAAGCCGTTCAAGACCTTCATCCAGCTGTCGCCGTACTCGCTGTTCTCTGGTGGTCCGCACGCGCAGCTACTGAATGGACTGGCGACCCTGCTGAGCTGGGGGCTTGCGGTCTGCGGGCTGTGGTTTCTCGGCCGGAAGTGGCGAGACGTCGGTACGGCGTTCCTGATGGGCTTCGCGGTGGCAGGGCTGGCCGGCACGCTGCTGACTGCACAGTCCGGGATCAGCCAGCTCTACTTCCTCCGTACGGCGTTTCCAGCGATCGCAGTGCTCGCTTGTATCGGACTGGCCAACCTGGTCGGTCAGCTGGGTGATCGGCGTGGTGTAGCGCTGGTGGGTGCAGCTGGTGCACTGAGTCTGGCCGGTCTCGCAGTTGCACGGTCCAAGGCCGCTGGCCTGGCTGGTGTCAAAGGTCCGGCGCTCTGGATGCTGGCCGTGGTTCTGGTCGTCGGAGTGGTTGTCGGGCTTGGTTGGAAGGTGTTCCGACGGCCAGGGAACGTCGGAGTGGCCATGGTGGCCGCGGCGGTGGCGGCGTGCATGATCGGCGCGGTGCTCGTGCCACTCCAGGCGTTTGTGTCGGACAGCGCATCCAATCTCGTCTACGCGAAGGTCTCCCGCGGCGGAGCGACGGCGGCCGAGGCAGGCGCTGCGCAGTGGCTGCGGCGGAACACCCAACCGGGCGAACTGATCGCCACGAACGCGCACTGCATCATTCAGCGCGACAACGTCTGCGACAGCCGGCACTTCTGGCTCGCTGCGCTCTCCGAACGCCCGGTGCTGGTCGAGGGCTGGTCCTACTCGAACCAGGCGAACCGGATCGCGCTCGAGACCGACTCCAACCCGAGCCTGATCCCGTACTGGGACAGCGGGAAGCTGGCCACCAACGACACCGCGTTCAGGTCGCCGTCGGCCGACATCATCCAGCGGCTGCGCAACGCCGGGGTGCGCTACCTGTTCGCCGACCGTCGGGCCGGAATGGTGTCACCGAAGCTCGGCGACTTCGTCAGCATCCGGCACGCGACTCTCGATGTGACGATCTACGAGATCAAGTGAAGGAGTGCGTCCGCCACCCGGACGCGTCCCTGACCGTCGACCAGCCGCCATCCCGCAGCCGCTAGCCGGGCTCGCTCGGTCGCGTCGGTCAACAGCCGCTTGAGCACTGCGGCCGCGGCAGTCGGGTCTGCGCTGAGCTCTGAGAGCACTCCGACCCCAGCCGCGGTTCCGGTGCCGATCGCGCGCTCGTAGCCCATCACCTGGTTGTCCACCACACACACCAAACCTGCGGTCGCGCCAAGACACAGCAGCTCCCAGGTCGACGTACCAGACGCACTGATGGTCACATCCGCCTCGCGAACTGCAGCAGCCAACTGATCGGTCGGACCGATCACCTTCACGCGCTCTGAAACCGCAGCGACCTGTGCGGCCAGTTCCGGAGTCGGAGCTACTACAGTCGCTTCGAAAGGCACGCCCGTCGCGACCAGTGCTCGTGTGACGGCCGGTCCGGCGCCAAACGCATCCGTCCCACCAAAGAACGCAAACACCTTCGGTACGGCGGCCTCCCGCAGCGCAGGTGGTTCCGACGGCCGCAGCGCGCGGATCTCGTCCCGAATCAGCACGTAGTCGAGTCCAGCGAGCCGCACGGTCCCCGGCGGCAGCACCGGCCGGTCCAACTCGGCTGCAAGGTTCTGGTCGACCAGCACGTCCGCCTCAGCGCCCCGGAAGTCCCCGTCCACAATCGCGAACGTCGGCACCCCAGTCCCCCGCACCGCCGGGTAGACCGCCGCCGCCAGGTCATACGAGTCGAACACCACCGCGTCGTACCGGCTGAGCACCGCAGCGTTCTCCGCAGGCGTCCACACCACGGGCCGCACCGCAATCCCCCGAGCCGCGATCTGCGCCGCCGCCCACGGCACGCTGTCCGCATCACACACGAACTCGACACCCAACCCGCGCCCCAGCAACTCCTCAGCCAGCGCCAGACACCGCATCACATGCCCAACGCCCCGCCGAGGCCCCACATCACACCGCACCCCAACAACCCGTCTCACGCAGAGACCGTACCCAAGCGGATTGAGGGGGTCGCTAACTGGGCAGCTATTGTTTCGGAGCGGCAACCGCTACCGTCCGTCAGAAGGAGCCTGCTCGACGTGTCTATTCTTACCGGCTCCGACATTCTCGTCACCGGGGGCACCGGGTCCTTCGGCCGGGCTTTCGTGCAGCACGCGCTCGACCGGCTGAATCCGCGCCGGATCATCGTGTTCAGCCGCGACGAGCTGAAGCAGTGGGAGGTCCGCCAGCTGTTCGGCGACGACTCGCGGCTGCGGTTCTTCCTCGGTGACGTCCGCGACCGGGCCCGGCTGTTGCGGGCCATGCACCGGGTCGACTACGTGGTGCACGCGGCCGCGCTCAAGCAGGTCGACAGCGGCGAGTACAACCCGTGGGAGTTCGTCCAGACGAACGTGATCGGCTCCCAGAACGTGATCGAGGCCTCGATCGACTCCGGGGTCAAGCGGGTGGTCGCACTGTCGACCGACAAGGCCTCCAGCCCGATCAACCTGTACGGCGCGACCAAGCTCACCGCGGACAAGCTGTTCGTCAACGGCAACCACTACGCGGCGGCGTACGACACGCGGTTCGCGGTGGTGCGCTACGGCAACGTGATGGGCAGCCGCGGCTCGATCATCCCGAAGTTCCGGGCGCTGCATGCGGCCGGGCAGTCGCTGCCGATCACCGACCTGCGGTGCACGCGGTTCCTGATCACGCTGCCGCAGGCGGTCGAGTTCGTGGTCGACTCGTTCGAGCAGATGTCCGGCGGCGAGCTGTACGTGCCGCGGATCCCTTCGATGAAGGTGACGGACCTGGCCGAAGCGATCGCTCCGGGCGCGGCGATGCACGACATCGGGCTGCGGCCGGGCGAGAAGCTGCACGAGGAGATGATCAGCCCCGAGGAAGGCCGGCGAGTGCTCGCGGTCGGCAACCGGTACGTGCTGCAGCCCGACCTCGCGACCTGGGGCTACATCGCGCCGGAAGGCGGCGTACAGCTGGACGAGGGCTTCCACTACTCGTCGAACACCAACGACCAGTGGTACACGATCGAGGAGATCCAGAAGATCCTCGAGGTCGAAGGCTGAGGAGGCATTGATGCTCCCGTACGGTCGGCAGTCGATCTCTGCCGCGGACATCGCGGCGGTGACGGCTGTCCTGCAGGGGGACTGGCTCACGACCGGGCCGGCGGTGAGCGCTTTCGAGGCTGCGATCTCGGAGCTGGCCGGCGGGCACCGGGCAGTCAGCTGTACGTCGGGGACCGCGGCGCTGCACATCGCGTACGCCGCGCTGGGAGTCGGGCCGGGCGACGAGGTGGTGACGACGCCGATGACGTTCGTCGCGACCGCCTCCTGCGCGGCGGTCCTCGGCGCGAAGGTGGTCTTCGCGGACGTCGATCCGGACACCGCACTGATCGATCCGGCCGCCGTCGAGGCGGTGACGACCGACCGGACGAAGGTGATCGCAGCCGTCGACTACGCCGGTCAGGCCGCGGACTACGCAGCCCTGCAGACCGTGGCCGACCGGGTCGGCGCCCGGACGCTGGCCGACGCGGCGCACTCGATCGGTGGGAGCGCCGATGGGCGGCCGGTCGGAGATCTTGCTGACGTGACGACGATGTCGTTCTTCCCGACCAAGAATCTGACCACCGGCGAGGGTGGGGCGGTGGTCTGCAAGGACCCTGCGGTCGGTCAGCGGGCGCACGAGTTCCACTTCATCGGCCTCGTGCGGGATCCGGATCGGTTCGAGCTCACCGACGAGGGGCCCTGGCACCAAGAGGTCCACGAGTACGGCGTGAACTACCGCCTGACCGACCTCGGCGCGGCTCTCGGGCTCTCCCAACTGTCCAGGCTCGCCGCCTTCAAACAGCGCCGGGCCGAGATCACCGCCCGCTACAACGCGGCGTTCCAAGGCGTCGACGGCCTCCGTACGCCGGTGCAGCGGGCCGGCGTGGACCCAGCCTGGCACCTGTACCCGATCCGGGTCCTCGACGGGCGCAGACGCGAGATCTTCGAGCGGATGCGGGCCGCCGGCATCGGTGTCCAGGTGAACTACATCCCCGTCTACTGGCATCCTGTCTTCGCACGGCAGGGATACTCCCGCGGCCTGTGCCCGAACGCAGAGACCTTCTATGCCGAGGAGCTCTCCCTGCCGCTCTACCCGGACCTCACCGACAACGACGTCGACCGGGTGATCGAGACCCTCACAGGAGTGGTTAGCTAACGTGACTGAAGTGACCCGATCGAATCTGGTCGGTGGGGAGATGCTCAACTGGTCGGATCTCCATCCGGCCGACAGCCGTCCCGCGGCCAGTGGATCCGCTGCCACCACCCTCCTGACCGCAGCGCTGAAGCCCGGCGACACCGTACTGATGGCCGGCCCACACAGCCACAGCCTGTACGCCGATGTCGCGGCGCAGGCCGAGTCGATCGACATCCTGGTCCGGTCCGCGCCCGATGCCGAGGAGCTCGCCGAGACCCTCACCCACGCCAAGACCCAGGTGTACTGCGGTTCGCTGGACCGGTTCGAGTCCGACGAGACCTACGACCTGATCGTCGCGCTGGACGGGCTGGAACGCCTGGTCGGCCCGGACACCGCAGCACTGCCGTGGTCCGATGCCTTGAGCAAGCTCACCGCGCGCCTCACGCCCAACGGCCGGTTGTTGCTCGGCGCAACCAATAGCTTCAGTGTCAACCGGATGATCCAGCCGGACATCACCGCTGCGCTCCCCCGGGACGAGGACTGGGGTCGCACGGTCGGCGACAGCGCACCCGCCGGATTGAAGGCACTGCGGGCAGAGGTTCGAGGACAGGTCTTCGGGGTGTACCCGTCGTTGATCGAGGCCGAGGTGCTAGTCGGCGACAGCGAGCAACTGACTGCCGCGGCGGCCGCTCGGGTTGTTGCTGTGCGCAACAGTGGGCCGACGCTGATGGATCCGTACCGAGTGGTGATGGATGCAGCCGCCGCGGGCCTGCTCGTCGAGCTGGCGCCTGCCTGGTACGTGGTTGTTGGCGATGTGGAGCTACCCGACGAGACCCCGACCGGGGAGCTGGTGGAGGAGCGGCTGCTGAACGCACTGCGGGTCGACGACCAGCTCGCGTTGCGCCGGGAGGTCGTGGCCTATGTCGAGTGGGCGCGGACCACGTCAACGTCGGGCGCTCCGGACAACGTGATCGTGGCGGGAACGTCGTACCGGCTGTTCGGTGCGGAGAGCGGCGGGACGGTCGAAGAACACCTTGCGCGGTTCGTTCGGCGGGCATTGGAGAGCGGGGCTCGGCAGCCGTGGCCTGCTGGCGGCGACCCCGAGGTCCTGACGGCGCGTTTGGCCTCGATGGCAGGCATCACGCTCAGCCCTTCCACCAGCCCGGAGGTGATCAGGCCGCTGGGTAGTGCTGAGCAGCTCGCCACGGTCGCTCGGCTGGCGGACGAGCTGGCGCATGCGAGCGCACGGGCGATCCTGTTCCAGGGAACGATCAACGGGATCCGGAAGTCGGTTCCCTATCGGCTCGGGCACGCGATGCTCAATCCGGCGCGAGTGGTCCGACGCCGGTTGAAGCGCGTGCTGCGGAGGCGTTGATGCATCACGCCAACCACTTCTACGGGCATGCCGACGTGATGGCGTCGTACGCCGGACTCCGCCGCACGCCCAAGATCTGGGGCTACCTCCAGCACGGCTGGAACATCCTGGACGGCTTCGCGCACGGCACGAACTTCGCGGCCGGGATGCCGAAGTACGTCTGGACGGACAGCGTCCGGCGGCGCGGGCAGTCGATGGGTATCCGGAACTACTCGGTGATCGGCTCGGTCTGGCTCTACCTGCTCAAGACCCACCCGAAGCTCGCGACCCCGGCGAAGAATGCCGAGGGCACCCTTTTCTATCCGTTCCACGGCTGGGAAGGGCAGAACGTGCTCGGCGACCACGGCCGGATCGTTGCCTCGATCAACGAGCACGAGACGGGCCCGGTGACGGTCTGCCTGTACTGGAACGAGTACCAGCAGCCCGCCATCCGTCAGGTCTACGAGGCCGCCGGCTTCCGCGTCATCACCCACGGCTACCGCGGGCTGCATTGGCGCAAGATCGACCCCGACTTCCTGGTCAAGCAGCTCCGCGAGCTCCGCGGCCACACCCGGGTCGCCTCCAACCGGCTCAGCTCGGCCGTCCTGTACGGCGCCTCGATCGGACTCCAGCCCGGGGTGTACGGCGACCCGATGGTGCTGGAGAACGAGCACCCGTCGTTCGGCGGGCAGGCGCGGATCAAACGCCTCTGGCCCGAGCTCGACCAGCCCTACGTGCCGGCGGCGATCGCCAAGGAGTTCACCGACACGGAGCTGGGCGTCGACCACGTCGTCTGTCCCGAGGAGATCCGGGAGCTGTTCCGATGGAACGACTGAACATCGGCATCGTCACCCAGGTCCGGGTGACGAGCTCGCGACTACCGGCCAAGGTGCTGCTCACCGCGGGCGGGCAGTCCTTCCTCGAGCACCACCTGAACCGGCTCCAGCAGACCGGTCTCCCGGTGATCGTCGCGACCACCACGAACTACCACGACGACGTGATCCTCGAGGTGGCCAAGCACGCGGGCGTCCCGGTCTTCCGGGGCTCGGAGGACGACGTACTGAGCCGGTTCGCCGGAGCCGCCCGGGAGCACAGGCTGGACGGCCTGGTCCGGGTCACGTCGGACTGCCCGCTGATCGACCCGGCGATCATCTCCGCCGCCGTCGACCGCTGGCGGTCCGAGAAGGACCTCGACCTCTATCTCTCGAATTGCCTAGAGCGCACCTACCCCCGCGGGATGGACTACGAGGTCTTCTCCGCGAAACGCCTGTACGACGCGGAGGCCCGCGCGACTCTGCAGGCCGACCGGGAGCACGTCACGCCGTATCTGCACCAGAACCGGTCCGGCGAGATGCGCCTGCTGAACCTGCCCTGGGCCGGCGGCGGAGCGTCGTACCGGCTCTGTCTGGACACCCCGGACGACTGGAAGTTGCTCGACGCCCTCTTCGAGGAACACGGCGCGACCGGGCTGAACTGTGCCGAACTGGTCGAGATTCTGGACACACATCCCGAGCTGGCCGCGCTCAACGCACACATCGAGCAGAAGAAGCTCGGCGAGTAACAACCCGCAAGCCTGTGGCTACGGCATGATTTACCGTGATGAGCACCGATGATCCAGCACCCGACCTCAGCGACAGGGCCCGCGCCGCGTCGTTCGGGGCCGTCGCGGCCGCGTACGACGCGGGCCGGCCGACCTTTCCGGTCGACGCGCTGACCTGGATCCTCGGTCCGGGGCGCGGGCTGCAGGTGCTCGACCTGGGCGCCGGGACCGGGAAGCTGGCCGCGGTCGCCGCCTCCCTCGGGCACGACGTGGTCGCGGTCGACCCGTCCGAGGAGATGCTGTCCATCTGCCGGACACGGCCCGGGATCGACACCATGGTCGGGGCGGCCGAGTCCATCCCGCTCGCGCACGGCTCGGTGGACGCGGTCATCGTCGGGCAGGCGTTCCACTGGTTCGACCATGCCCGCGCGCTCCCCGAGATCGCCCGGATCCTGCGACCGAACGGCGTACTGGGTCTGCTCTGGAACAACTACGACACGGTCGTTCCGTGGGTCCGCCGGGTGCACCGCGCGATCATGGGCGAGGACTACGGCGGCGGCGACAGTTTCGACCCGATGACGATCCTGCTCCAGTCGGACATGTTCGCCGCGATCGAGACGGCCAAGTTCAAGCACTGGCAGGACCTCGACCGCGGCGGTCTGCGCAAGCTGGCGCTGTCGCACAGCCGGGTTGCGGTGCTGACCGAATCGCGCCGCGAAGCGGTACTTGAGCAGGTCGACTCCGTTTACGACACCTCGGCCCGGCCGCCCGAGCCGTTGCGGATGCCGTACATCACCGGGTGCTACCGCGCTCGCCCCAGCGACCTCGCGAACTACCGGCGTACCCTCGACGCGCCCGTGGCGCCGCACCTCTAGGGGTGTCGCGGAAACATTTTGATTGCGGACACGCCCTATAAGTCACAAACCACCTACTTAGGGCTAACGTGCACGCATGGACGAGGATGTCGTGCGCGAGCGGGATGCCCGCGCCTACGAGGCCGTGCACGACGCGGCCGACTTCACCGAGCTGAAGCGCCGGTACAAGAACTTCGTGGTGCCGTGGACGATCGCCTTCATGGCGTGGTATCTGGCCTACGTGGCCTGTAACAACTGGGCTCGTGACTTCATGAAGCTCCAGGTGATCGGCCACGTCAACGTCGCGCTGGTCTTCGGTCTGCTGCAGTTCGTGTCGACCTTCGTGATCGCCGCGATCTACGGCCGGTTCGCGAACCGCAAGCTCGATCCCCTGGCCGCCGGCCTGAACGCCAAGTACAAGAGGGAGCGCCGCCGGTGAGTCCCATTCTTGCAATGACACCGCCCCTGCTGATCCCGCCGAGCCTGATTCCTTTGGCGGACGGCGACCCCGGTAACCGGGTGCTGACCATCTCGCTGTTCTCGGCGGTCGTTGCCGTGACGCTGTACATCACCTGGTGGGCGTCCCGGCAGAACAAGACGGCGGCCGACTACTACGCCGGCGGCCGCAACTTCAGCGGCGCCCAGAACGGCCTGGCCGTCGCCGGCGACTACATGTCGGCGGCATCCTTCCTCGGCATCTCCGGCCAGATCGCCCTCTACGGGTACGACGGCTTCCTGTACTCGATCGGATTCCTGGTCGCCTGGCTGGTGGCGCTGCTGCTGGTCGCGGAACTGCTGCGGAACTCCGGCCGGTTCACGATGGCCGACCAGCTGGCCTTCCGGATGAAGCAGAAGCCGGTCCGGACGGCGGCCGCGTCGTCGACGATCGTGGTGTCGATCTTCTACCTGCTGGCCCAGATGGTCGGCGCCGGTTCGCTGGTCACGCTGCTGCTCGGGGTGAAGAGCGAGGGCGTCAAGGCCGCGGTCATCATCCTGGTCGGCGCGCTGATGATCGTCTACGTGACGATCGGCGGCATGAAGGGCACCACCTGGGTGCAGATCGTGAAGGCCGTCCTGCTGATGATCGGCACGGTCCTGATCACCTTCCTGGTACTGCTGAAGTTCCACTTCAACATCTCCGACCTGCTCGGCGCGGCCGCGGCCAAGTCCGGGAAGGGCGAGGCGTTCCTGCAGCCGGGGCTGCTCTACGGCAAGGACCTCGTCGGCCAGATCGACTTCCTGTCGCTCGGCCTCGCCCTGGTCCTCGGTACGGCGGGTCTGCCGCACATCCTGATCCGCTTCTACACGGTGCCGGACTCGCGGTCCGCGCGGCGCTCGGTGCAGTGGGCGATCGGCCTGATCGGCGCCTTCTACCTGATGACGCTGGCCCTCGGTTTCGGCGCGGCGGCCCTGCTGAACACGGCCAAGGGTTCTCCCGTCGAGGCTTCCAAGGGCAACATCGCCTCGCCGAGACTGGCCGAGGCGGTCGGCGGTGGCGCCGGATCGGTCGGCGGTTCGATCCTGCTGGCGCTGATCGCGGCGGTCGCGTTCGCCACCATCCTCGCGGTGGTCGCGGGCCTGACGCTCACCTCGGCGTCGTCGTTCGCGCATGACCTGTACGCCAATGTCATCGCGAAGACGAAGCCCTCGGAGAAGAGCGAGCTGCGCGTGGCCCGGTTCGCGGCGATCGGCATCGGTGCGGTCGCGATCGCGCTGGCGATCCCGGCGCAGAAGCTGAACATCGCGTTCCTGGTCGCCCTGGCCTTCGCGGTGGCCGCCTCGGCGAACCTGCCGTCACTGCTGTTCAACCTGTTCTGGAAGCGGTTCAACACCTCCGGCGCGGTCTGGAGCATCTACGGCGGCCTGATCTCCGCGGTCGTGCTCGTGGTCTGCTCGCCGGTCGTGTCGGGCAAGCCGACGTCGATGATCACCGGCGCCGACTTCGCCTGGTTCCCGCTCTCGAACCCGGGCATCGTCTCGATCCCGCTCGGCTTCCTGTTCGGCGTCCTCGGCACGTACCTCGGCAAGGACCGGTCGTCCGAGCAGCGGTACGCCGAGCTCACCGTGCGCGCGCTCACCGGCGCCGGTGCGGAGACCGCCAGCAAGCACTGACACACACCCTCGAAGGGCCGGTCCGCGATCGCGGACCGGTCCTTTTCTTTTGATGAGCAGAGCGGTTTTTCTCGAACCGTTGACGCTTTCGTAGCGCTGCCGTAACAATGAGCCAGCGCCGCGCAAGAAATTGGCAAGCCAACGAAAGTTTCTAACTCTGCGTGGCACCCACCTGCGATCTCCACCGCCCATCAGGAGAGGCCATGCGAATCCGTCACTGGCGGCTACCCGTCGCCCTGCTCGCCGCGAGCCTGGCGTTGTCGGCCGGCCCGCTCATTCACTCCACCTCGGCCAGTACGGCGAGCGCCGCCGTACTGGCCGGTCCGAACCTCGCCGCCGGCAAGGCTTCGTCGGCCAGCACCGTCAACCAGAGCTACGTCGCGTCGAACGTGACCGACGGCAACCAGAACACCTACTGGGAGAGCGCCAACAACGCCTTCCCGCAGTGGGTCCAGGTCGACCTCGGCGCGTCGATCGCCACCAACCAGGTCGTGCTCAAGCTCCCGACCTCCGGCTGGGGCGCCCGCAACGAGACCATCGCGGTCCAGGGCAGTACCGACGGCCAGAACTTCAACGACCTGTCCGCGGCCGCCTCGCGCGCCTTCAACCCGCCGACCAACACGGTCACCGTCGACTACGGCAACGCGACCGTGCGGTACATCCGGATCCAGGTCACCGCGAACACCGGCTGGCCGGCCGGACAGCTGTCCGAACTCGAGGTCTACGGCCCGGCGACCGGTGACACCCAGGCTCCCACCGCCCCGGGGAGCCTGTCCTTCACCGAGCCCGGGGCCGGCCAGATCCGGCTCGCCTGGAGCGCGTCCACCGACAACGTCGGCGTGACCGGGTACGACGTCTACGCGAACGGCCAGCTCCGCACCAGCGTGGCCGGCAACGTCCTGACCTACTCGGACACCCAGCCGACCAGCTCGACGATCGCCTACTTCGTCCGGGCGAAAGATGCCGCAGGCAACCAGTCGCCGAACAGCAACACGGTGACCCGCAACGGCAGCCAGGGACCGGGCAGCGACCTGGCCGCGGGCAAGCCGATCAGCGCCTCCGGCTCGGTCTTCACCTTCGTCGCGACGAACGCGAACGACGGCAACGTGACGACGTACTGGGAGGGCAACGCCAACCCGGCGACGCTGACCACCGAGCTCGGTGCGAACGCCGACCTCAGCTCGATCGTGATCCGGCTCAACCCGGACTCGGCCTGGGGCGCGCGGACGCAGACCTTCTCGGTCCTCGGCCGCGAGCAGAGCTCGACGACGTTCAGCACGATCGCCGCGAGCGCGTCGTACAACTTCAACCCGTCGTCGGGGAACCTGGTGACCATCCCGGTCAGTGCCCGGGTGGCCGACGTCCGGCTGAACTTCACCGCGAACACCGGCGCTCCGGCCGGCCAGGTCGCCGAGTTCCAGGTGATGGGCGTTCCGGCGCCGAACCCGGACCTGACCCTGTCGAACGTGACGTGGACGCCGACCTCGCCGGTCGAGACCGACACGATCACGGTCCGCGCGACCGTCGGCAACACCGGCTCGGCGGCCTCCCCGGCGACCGACGTGAACTTCTACCTCGGCACCACCAAGGTCGGTACGGCGGCGGTCGGAGCGATCGCGGCCGGCGGCTCGACCACAGTCAGCGCCTCGATCGGTGCGCGGGACGCGGGCAGCTATGCGTTGAGCGCGAAGGTCGACGAGGCCAACACGGTCATCGAGCAGAACGACGCGAACAACTCGGCCGCGGCCGCGAGCGCGCTCGTGGTGACTCCGGTCGCCAGCTCGGACCTGATCGCCTCGGCGGTCAACTGGACGCCGAACAACCCGTCGGCGGGGAACCCGGTCGCGTTCTCGGTCGTGCTGAAGAACCAGGGCAGCATCGCCTCGGCCTCGGGAGCACACGGGATCACGCTGACCGTCCTGAACGGCAGCTCGACCGTCGCCACCCTCACGGGTTCGTACAGCGGTTCACTGGCGGCCGGCGCCTCCACCTCGGCCATTGCCCTGGGCAACTGGACGGCCGCGAACGGCCGGTACACCGTGCGCGTCGTACTGGCGGATGACGCGAACGAACTGCCGGTCAAGCGCACCAACAACACCAGCGAGCGGCCGTTCTTCGTGGGTCGCGGCGCGAACATGCCGTACGACCACCTGGAGGCCGAAGACGCCTCGGTCGGCGGCGGCGCGACGGTGATCGGCCCGAACCGGACCATCGGCGACCTCGCCGGTGAGGCCTCCGGCCGGCGCGCGGTCACGCTGAACGCGAACGGCTCGTACGTCGAGTTCACCACCCGGGCGTCGACGAACACCCTCGTCACCCGGTTCTCCATCCCGGACTCGGCCGGTGGTGGCGGGATCAGCTCCACCATCAACGTCTACGTGAACGGCACCTTCCACAAGGCGTTGCCGCTCACCTCGAAGTACTCCTGGCTGTACGGCGCGGAGGCCGGCCCGAGCAACTCGCCGGGCGCGGGACCGGCGCGGCACATCTACGACGAGGCGAGCATCATGCTCGACTCGACCGTCCCGGCCGGTGCCAAGATCCGGCTCCAGAAGGACCCTGCCAACAGCACGACGTACTCGATCGACTTCGTCGACACCGAGCAGGTCGCGCCGATCCCCAACCCTGGTGCGGGTTTCGTGACGCCGGCCGGGTTCAGCCAGCAGGACGTCCAGGCCGCACTCGACCGGGTGCGTCAGGACACCACCCTGCAGGGCGTCTACCTGCCGGCCGGTGAGTACCCGACCTCGTCGAAGTTCAACGTGTACGGCAAGGCGACCAAGGTGGTCGGGGCCGGACCGTGGTTCACCAAGTTCGTGTCGCCGCCGACGCAGGCCAACACCGACGTGGGCTTCGACTCCCAGTCGTCGGCGAACGGATCGACGTTCAGCGGCTTCTCGTACTTCGGCAACTACGACACCCGCAACGACGGTCCGGGCAAGGTGTTCAACTTCAACGGCACCGCGAACATGACCATCGACAACATCTGGGCCGAACACCAGATGTGCCTCTACTGGGGTGCCAACACCGACACCTCGACGATCAAGAACTCGCGGATCCGGAACTCGTTCGCCGACGGCATCAACATGACCAACGGCTCGGCCGGCAACACCGTCAGCAACAACGACGCCCGGTCCACCGGTGACGACAGTTTCGCCCTCTTCAACGCCATCGACGGTGGCGGCGGCGAGGTCCGGGACAACGTCTTCGAGAACCTGTCCGCGACCCTCACCTGGCGGGCCGCCGGCTTCGCCGTCTACGGCGGGACGAACAACATCTTCCGCAACCTGTACGCCGCGGACATGCTGACGTACCCCGGTGTCACGATCAGCTCGCTCGACTTCGGCATCCCGATGAACGGCTTCGGCGCCACCCCGCCGACGCAGTTCCAGAACGTGTCGATCGTCCGCTCCGGCGGGCACTTCTGGGGCAACCAGTCGTTCCCGGCGCTGTGGATCTTCTCGGCCTCCAAGGTCTACCAGGGGATCCGGGTGAGCGACCTGGACATCGTCGATCCGACGTACAGCGGGATCATGTTCCAGACCAACTACGTCGGCAGTCAGCCCCAGTTCCCGGTCGCCGACACGATCTTCACCAACACGACGATCTCCGGAGCACGTAAGTCTGGCGACGCCTTCGACGCCAAGTCCGGCTTCGGTCTCTGGGCCAACGAGCTGCCCGAGCCCGGCCAGGGCCCGGCCGTCGGCAGCGTCACCTTCAACGGGTTGACGTTGTCCAACAACGCGGTCGACATCCGCAACACCACTTCGACCTTCACCATCAACCGCAACTGATCTCCGGCTTGCGAGGGAGCCGTCGGCGTACGCGTCGGCGGCTCCTGCCGGATGTCAGCTGTTCTGCATGAGCAGGGTGTGGGCGGTCGGGGTGAGGGAGTGCAGCGAGGTGCCCTGGGAACGGCGGGTGGTGATGAGTGCGGCGGCCCGGAGGATGCGGGTGTGCTCGGAGGTGGAGGCCAGCGAGATATGGATCCGGCGGGCCAGTTGGGTGGTGCTCGCGGGAGTGACGAGCGAGCGCAGTACGGCGGCTCTGGTCCGGCCGAGGAGCGCGGCGAGAGTGTCGGCGTCGGGGTCATGCGGTTCGGTGTCGAGGCCGTCGGCGCAGGGGTAGACCAGGACCGGTTGGCGGCGCGGGTCGTCGTCGATGATGCACTCGGCGGTCAGCGGTGACGGGTAGAGCAGGAGACCTCGACCGCGGAGGTGGACGTCCAGGCTCTTGTTGGCGCGCACGGTCAAAGTCGGAGCAGACCACTTGACGTCGGTGTGCAGGTCGGTGAGCAGGGTTTCGATCCCACCGTGCATCAGGGTGTGCGCCCGCTGAGCGATATCAGCGGCGTACCGGCGGGAGATCTCGTCGGACGACTGCGCGAGGACGTTCTGATGGAAGTCCATCACGGCCGTGCCGAGGGCCTGGCGGGCGGCGGCATCACCGGAACGCAGGCTGTGCAGGAACGGGTCGGTATCGCGGGGGAAGCGCTCGTCGAGCTCGTCGCGGAAGACCTCTGTGGGAGTGTCCGAGAGCAGTTCGACCGCGGATTTCACCCCGGACGCGACGACCGTCGGGGTCAGGAAGTCGGGGAAACTGCCGGCTGGGATGATCAGCTTGAGCAGTGGTCTCATCGAGGGCGACACCAGCGGGGCCGCCACCTGCCGCCATCGGCGGGCGACCGGCGAGAGCGACTCGCCTGTCACGGAGGCGCTGAGCGCCCGGGCCGCCAGCGCGGCCTCCCACAACGGCGCCGGTTCCGCCGGGAAAACCACCCGCCCGAGATCTGCCGCGCTGAAGTGAATCCGGATCATTCCAGAAGTCTGCGCCTTCCCCGGGTTCACCCACGAGACCTTCACCCCTGCCCGAATCTCCCCTTCGGCCCCACCCGAATTCGTCTACTCCACCCAACCCGCCGTACCGCCCCCACTCCAACAGGCAACCCCCGCCCCAACAGGCAACCCCCGCATCTCCCCGCCAACCCCCCAACCCAAGGGACGCCCGCCCAAGTGGGGGGTTGCCCACTCGAAACCCCAGGGGGCAACCCCCCATCCCAACAGGCAACCCCCACATCCCCCCGCCAACTCCCCAACCCAAGGGACGCCCACCCAAATAGGGGGTTGCCCACTCGAAACGCCAGGGGGCAACCCCCCAAGCGTGGCGATATCCCCTGAGATGGGGGGTTCGCCGGTGGGGCGGGGGCGGGGCGGGGCGGGGCGGGGGCGGGCTAGAGGTCGCGGGCGATGCGGTCGAGGAGTTCGCCGGCTTGGAGGACCAGGGCGCGCTCTTCGGGGTCGAGGCGGTGCAGGAGCTTGCTGAGCTCGTCGGCTGCCTGGCGGCCGGAGTCGGCGACGGTGGTGGCGCCGGTCTCGGTCAGTACGACGGCGGTGGCGCGGCCGTCGACGGGGTCCGGCTCGCGGCGGACCAGGCCGGCCTCTTCCAGGGCCGCGACCGTGGTGGTGGCGGTGGGCTGGGAGCACGGAACGCGGGTGGCGATCTCGCCGATCCGGATCGGTTGCTCGTCGGCGATCAGCATCAGGGCGAGGAACTGGGTCGGGTGCAGGACGGCACTTCGGCTGCGGCGCAGGTACCGGACGATCCGGTGCATGCTCACCAGCAGTTGCAGGGTCTCCTGCTCCAACGCGATCACCTCCGACGAGAAGCTCGATCCTGGCACATCGAACGACGTTCGCCTACGGCCCAGTGGTGAACGTCATAACCGCGTCGCGACCACCCCGAGCGCGAACGCCAGCCCGGCCAGCCCGAGCATCGTGGTGGCGAGGACGATCAACCGCCGTTGCAGAACAGGCACCTCGGCCGCCGTCGCGAACACCCGGGCCGGCCAGTGCTTCCAGGACACGTACCAGAAGATCCCAGTTGCCCCCAGCAACAGCGCCCCCTTCACCGCATGGATCCACCAGCGCCCGCCACCCAGCACCAGCAACCCCACGCCACTCAGCGCGATCACCACGATCAACCCGACCACCTTCCACCGGTTGCCCGAGGCAATCACCGTCGTCAGCGCCTCCCGCCCCGCCGCGTCCGGACCGAAGTACCGCTTGAGCTTGGGCTGAACGACGAACAGCGAATACGCCATCCCGCCCACCCAGGCAGCAGCCAGCCCGGCATGAATGATGGCGAGAATCGCAGTCGGCACAACACGACCCTAGGGCCCCTCAGGTGCATCCCGTCAAGCCTCTCGACATCCGCAACCAGGGGACGCCCTTATGATTGGATAACTACTTATCCGATCATAAAGTGGTGAACCAGAGGTCATCGTGACCCTGATGGCCGAAGCGACCCTCACCGCCATCTCGAACGGCCGCCTCCTGGTGCGAGATCTCAACGGCGCCCGGGAACGTTGGTCCGAGCAGATCGCGGCCCGTCGGGATGCTGTCATCTGGCGGATCATGGACCTACTGCTCCGGCAACCTGTCGTCGACGCCGCTCTGGTCGAGCGAGAGCTGGACATCAGCCCGGCGAACGCCACCCGCGCCCTGCTGCAACTTGCCTCGGCAGGAGTGACCAAAGAGTTCAGCGACAAGAAGCGCAACCGGTTGTGGCAGGCACCGGAGGTTCTGTCGGCCCTGGACGAATTCGCCGCTCGAGCGGGTCGTCGAGGCTGAGCTCGCGACACGCAATCCGAACCCTGCTTGAACAAACACAGCAGACCCCGTACGCCGGCCTGCGGCGTACGGGGTCTGTTCTGGCAGCGCTACTCAGTCCTCGTCGGACTTGCCGGAGTCGAGGTTGGTCTTGATCAGGTCCATCACCGACGAGTCGGCGAGGGTGGTGACGTCGCCGACCTCGCGGTTCTCGGCGACGTCGCGGAGAAGCCGGCGCATGATCTTGCCGGAGCGGGTCTTGGGGAGCTCGGCCACAACCATGATCTGGCGGGGCTTGGCGATCGGGCCGATCTCCTTGGCGACGTGGTTGCGGAGCTCCTGGACGACGTCGGGTCCGCCGTCGCCGGCTTCGGAGCGCAGGATCACGAAGGCGGCGATGGCCTGGCCGGTGGTCGGGTCGGAGGCGCCGACGACCGCGGCTTCGGCGACCTTCGGGTGCGAGACCAGGGCGGATTCGATCTCGGTCGTGGACAGGCGGTGGCCGGACACGTTCATCACGTCGTCGACCCGGCCGAGCAGCCAGATGTCGCCGTCCTCGTCCTTCTTCGCGCCGTCACCGGCGAAGTAGACGCCCGGCCAGCGCGACCAGTAGGTCTCCTTGAAGCGCTCGTCGTCGCCCCACAGGGTGCGCAGCATCGCCGGCCACGGCTTGTCGATGATCAGGTAACCACCGGATCCGTTCGGCACCGACTTGCCGGCGTCGTCGACCACGTCGACGCTGACGCCCGGGATCGCCTTCATCGCGGCACCCGGCTTGCCGGCGGTGACGCCGGGCAGCGGGGAGATCATGTGCATACCGGTCTCGGTCTGCCACCAGGTGTCGACGACCGGGGTCTTGTTGCCGCCGATGTTCTCCCGGTACCAGATGTAGGCCTCGGGGTTGATCGGCTCGCCGACGGACCCGAGCACGCGCAGGGACGAGAGGTCGAACTTCTCCGGGATCTCCTTGCCCCACTTCATGAACGTGCGGATCGCGGTCGGAGCGCAGTACAGGATCGAGACCTTGTACTTCTGCACGATCTCCCACCAGCGGCCCTGGTGCGGGGTGTCCGGGGTGCCTTCGTACAGGACCGAGGTGGTCGCGTTCGCGAGGGCGCCGTACACGATGTAGCTGTGGCCGGTGACCCAGCCGATGTCGGCCGCGGTCCAGTAGACGTCGGTCTCCGGCTTGAGGTCGAAGACGCCCCACTGCGTGTACGACGTACCGACCAGGTAGCCGCCGGTCGTGTGCAGGATGCCCTTCGGCTTGCCGGTGCTGCCGGACGTGTACATCACGTACAGCGGGTGCTCGGCGTCGAAGGCCTCCGGCGTGTGCTCGGTCGACTGCTTCGCGACGAAGTCCTCCCACCACAGGTCCCGGCCGTCGACCATGGCGGTCTCCTGGCCGGTCCGGTTCACCACGAGCACGTTGCGGACATCCGGGCAGTCCACCAGCGCGGCGTCGACCGCGGGCTTCAGCGCCGCCGGGGCGCCGCGACGGTAGCCGCCGTCGGAGGTGATCACGACGCGCGCGTCGCAGTCGAGTATCCGGTCCTTCAGCGCCTCGGAGGAGAAGCCGCCGAAGATGACCGTGTGCGGGGCGCCGATCCGGGCGCAGGCGAGCATCGCCACGACCGTCTCGGGAATCATCGGCATGTAGATCGCGACGATGTCGCCGGCCTGGACGTTCAGCTCGACCAGCGCGTTGGCGGCCTTGCTGACCTCGTCCTTGAGCTGGGCGTAGGTGATCTCGCGGGTGTCACCGGGCTCACCCTCGAAGTAGTAGGCGACCTTGTCGCCGAGCCCGTTCTCGACATGCCGGTCGACACAGTTGTACGCCGCGTTCAGCTTGCCGTCGGCGTACCACTTGGCGAACGGCGCGTTGCTCCAGTCCAGCGTCTCGGTCGGCTCGACGGCCCACGTGATCCGCTTGGCCTGCTCGGCCCAGAACCCCTCGAAGTCGGCGTCGGCCCGCTCGTACGCGTCCGCCTTCAGGTTCGCGTTCGCCGCGAGCTCGGCCGGCGGCTCGAACCGACGTTCCTCGTGCATCAGGTTCGACAGGGCTTCGGACTGCGGTGAATCTTCGTTCGGCACGTCGACGACTCCTCCTCGTGGCTTCGGCGCGTCGCAGCGCCCGACCCCTTTCTACCAAGGCAAACCCGCGCGCGGAACCTTGGTATCGCCCAGCAGTACGCATGCTGCGCCGAACAGAACCCCCGCCGGGCCAGGCGGTCGAAAGGCCAGTACGCCGGGTGGTCTGGCCGCGAGGTCAGCCGCAGGTCAGGCTTCGCGGGCGTCCAGGAGCTCGTCCCAGTGGTCGGAGGTCCAGTCGCAGAGGATGTAGAGCTGCTTGAGCAGGCCGTGGCCGAGGTCGGTGAGCTCGTAGGTAACTCGGCGTGGTTGTTCGGTACGCCGGACGAAGCCGTCGCGCTCGAGGGCGCGCAGCGACTGGGTGAGCACCTTCGGGGTGACGCGGGCCAGCGGGACGCGGAGCTCGGAGAACCGGCGCGGGCCGTCCTCGAGGCAGCGGATCACCGCGGCCGACCACTTGTCGGGGCCGATCCGGAACGGGAGCAGGGTCGAGGGACAGATCTCCTCGAACATGTCCGCCCGCAACGCCTCCATGCCATTCACAGTATCCAATCGGGAACCAGGGCTCTTTCTACAGTCGCCGGCATGAGCAGAATCATGGTGATCGGCGCCCGTGGGCGCGCAGGTAAAGCAGCCGTCTCCGAGGCGGTACGGCGAGGTCATGAGGTGACCGCCGTGGCGCGTTCTGGCGGCGATGGGCTGGTCAGTGGTGATGTGACGGATGCTGCGCGGATCGCCGAGCTGGCGGCCGGGCAGGACGCGGTGATCGCTTCGGTGTACGACAGCGGGCCGACGTTCTTCCCGGAGGCCGCGGCGGCACTGGTCGAGGGATTGGGCGACTCGCGCTTGGTGTGGGTCGGGTTGGCGTCCATCTTGCCGACCGCGGACGGGACGCTGGTGATGGACACCGACGGCTATCCGAACGAGTACCGGTCGTTCTATCTGGCGCATCAGGCCGCGCTCGAGGTGTTCCGGGGATCTGCACTCGACTGGGTTTCGGTTGCGCCGACCGGCGACTTCAACCACGCGGCGCCGGCCCGAACCGGCAGCTACCGCGTCGCGCCCGGCTCCGCCAGTGAGCTGATCTCGTACGCCGATCTCGCGATCGCGCTCGTGGACGAGGTAGACCGCCCGCGGCACCATCGCGAGGCGATCGGGGTCGTCGCGGGGCAAGTGGTCTAGTTCGGATGCTCGCCGCTGCCCCCGATCGGCGGTAGGTTCGCGCGCATGACCGGGGCTTCGGAGTACCTGCAGCAGGCGTTGGTGATCGCACAGCGCGCGGCCGAAACCCAGGCCGGCGCGATCCAGGTGGCGGCCACTCTGGTGGTGGAGGCGATGAACACCGGCCACCGCTTCTGGGTCTTCGGCACCGGCCACAGCCACCTCATCGCCGAAGAACTCTACGGCCGGGCCGGCGGACTCGCCGACGTCCGGGCCGTCCTCGAGCCCGGCCTCATGCTGCACGAGGGCCTGACCAAGAGCTCGCTGCTCGAACGGCTCCCCGGGCTGGCCGACGTGCTGCTGCAGATCAACGACATCGAGGCGGGCGACGTCGTACTGATCGCGTCCAACTCCGGGCGGAACGCCGTACCGGTCGAGTTCGCGCTGGGCGTCCGGGCCCGGGGCGCCCACGTCATCGCCCTCACCTCCCTGGCCCACAGCAACTCGGTCACCTCCCGAGCCCCCGGCGGCCAGCGCCTCTTCGAAGCCGCCGACGTAGTCATCGACAACTGCGGGACCCCCGGCGACGCCCTGATCACAGTCACCACCACCCCCGAAAAGACCGGCGCCACCTCAACCATGGTCGGCGCCATGCTCGCCCAGGCCCTCACAGTAGAAATAGTCAGCCGCCTCGAAAAGCCCAACGTCCTCCACAGCCTGAACGCATAATCTTCCCCCCGCGTGCTCCGCGGGGCGTGGCTAAGGACACGTAGAGGTCAGGCGACGCCACACCCCGCACGCCTGCGAGCGGCGCCCGGACTGTCTGTCGAGGCACTAGTACGTGTTCTTCCCGACGCAGAGCGCGCGCCTCGTTAGAGTCCCCGCGTGACTAGATCTCCCTGGCACCTGGTGCGCGAGTTCCACGAAGCATTCGACCTGGAGCGTCCCAACCGGCCGACCCCGCCGACCAGCGAACTGGCTGAGATCCGCCAGCGCATCCTCGACGAAGAGGTCCGAGAAGTCGCCGAGGCGCAACAGGACGGCCGCATCGCCGAGATCGCCCACGAACTGGCCGACGTCGTCTATGCCGCTTACGGAACGGCCATCAGCTATGGGATCGACCTTGATGCGGTGCTCCGAGAGATCCACCAGGCGAACATGACAAAGCTCGGGTCCGACGGTCGACCGGTGCTGAGAAATGGGAAAGTGCAGAAGGGCGACCGCTACCAACCTCCAGATGTCGCCGGAGTTCTGGCTCGCCAAACAATCGGCCCTGGAGCCTAGACCTGCACGGTCGGACCGCGGCCGTACTCCGAATATTGCGGGAATCCTCGCCGCAGTGATTCCTCGGCCCGCGCAAGCCTCCGCACCATCGACGGCAACAGGCGATCGCTCGCCTCATCGAGTGTGAGGAAGTGATGGCGGCGGGCCTCTGACGCCTCAAGGACGATGCTGTCAGCCTGCTCGGAACTCATCACTCCACCATCAAAGATGAACATCACGCCGTCAAACCAGGGACCTCTGGCGGGAATCCAGTCCACCACCAAGACATCTCGGATATCAAGGTCGATGCCGATCTCCTCCCGTATCTCTCGTCGGCAGGCATCCAGGGGAGATTCGTCTAACTCGGCAACGCCCCCGGGAATCTCAAGCGTCGGCTTGTAGACCGTCTCAAGGAACAGGAGTCGACCGATGGAATCTCGAATGAGCGCTCCACCGGCGGTGGTCTTGCGCGGAAGCCTGCCCGCGATCCCAGGGTTGAACTCCTTCTCCGGCTCCCCGTCGGCAGCCAGATCTTCCTCGCGAATCACCTGCGTCACTGATATGAGCTTTCTGGATTGAGGCCACTCTGTTCAAACAGGAGTAGCAATGAACGGCCGAAAGCTTGGAAGCCAATCGGTTGATGTGCTCGTGAGCACGATGTGAATCGACGCTGCCTCGTAGCGCACGTCGCGGGCGGTCAATGGAGGCCGGCTCGACCAGGTCAAGGCCGCGGTCAACTCCCGGCATCGGCATTATTTTGCCGATACCGGCACAATAGTGCCGATTACATTAAGTGATCGGATCGGCGCCGATGAGGCGTCACACAGTCGGCCATCACCATGATTCGGCTACGGCCCCGCGCCGACCCCGGGATCGAGTCTTTAGGTGGCTCGGTAGGCGACTGTTATGTCGTAGCGGTCGGAGCGGTAGGTGCTGCGGCCGAATTCGATGACTTCGCCGGAGGCGGTGCGGGGGGCCGAGGTGATGATGAGGCAGGGGGTGGTGGGGGCGATCTCCAGGAGCTCGGCGTCGTCGCCTTCGGGTGGGGCGGCGACGATGGAGGCGGAGACCATGCCGAGGGCTACGCCGAAGCGCTCGGCGAGGACGCCGTACAGGGAGTTCTGGGCGAGGTCGACCTCGTCCAGGCCGGGGTAGCGGCGGAGGGACAGGGCCGTGCGCTCGATCGCCATCGGCTCGCCGTCGGCGGTGCGGAGGCGGACGAGGTGCAGGACCGGGGTGCCGAGGGGCTCTTCGAGCTCGCGGGCGAGTACGTCGTCGGCCGCGCCGACTCGGTGTTCCAGGACTCGGGCGCCGGGGGTGATGCCGCGGTTGACCATGTCCTGGCTGAACGACGAGGCGAGCATCCGGGAGGGGCGCGGCTCGGCGACGAAGGTGCCACCGCCGGGGCGGCGGGCGGCCAGGCCTTCGGCGACCACGCGGTCGACCTCTTGGCGCACCGTCATCCGCGCCACGCCGAAGCGCTCGGCGAGGACGCGCTCCGAGGGGAGCACTGTCCCGACCGTCAGCGAGCGGGTGAGGTTCTCCAGGATCTCGCGGATCTGGTCACCCTTGGGCCGGTCGGGCCGCAGCTCCGTGGGGAGGTCGGCGAGGTCGCCGGGGTTGTTCCGTGGGCGGGCCATGAGCTCAGTATCCCTGGAATTCTGGCCGGCAAACCGGTTGCCGGGGGCGCTGACCGCGAACGTCGTGCCGATCGATCGGGTGCTTGCTGGACGACCGCGACGGGCGTTGTCGCGACGGACCATGTCAGCCCGACTGTAACCGCTGCCACCGACTCACGGCCAGTGACGAGTCAGGGTAGTTTTAACGTTATGCGTCGCGCACAGTTCGTGAACGAAAGTGGATCGAACGGCGAGTGGAAGCGTCAGGGGAACCGGTTCACCGACCGGATCAGCCGGGCTTCCGACTCGTCCCCCGGCGAGGGGCCGGACGGCGAAGGCCGCTGGCCGGTCGAGCCCGGGCGGTACCGGCTGGTCGTCAGCCTGGCCTGCCCCTGGGCACACCGGTCGGTGATCGTCCGGCGGCTGCTCGGGCTCGAGGATGCGATCGGCCTGGCCGTCGTCGACCCGGTCCGGGACGAGAAGGGCTGGCGGTTCACCCTCGACCCCGACGACCGGGACCCGGTCCTCGGCATCCAGTACCTGTCCGAGGCCTACCTGCGCACAGACCCGTCGTACGACGGTCGCGTCACCGTGCCCGCGATTATCGACACCGTGACCGGGCTGGTCGTCACCAACGACTACCCGCAGATCACGCTGGACCTGTCGACCGAGTGGACCGACCACCACCGCTCGGACGCGCCGCAGCTGATCCCGGCGGACCGCGCCGAGATGGACCAGCTGATCGACGAGATCTACCGGGATGTGAACAACGGCGTCTACCGCTGCGGGTTCGCGACCGAGCAGGAGGCCTACGAGGCGGCGTACGACGCTCTGTTCACCAGACTCGACGTACTCGAGGAGCGGCTGCAGGGCCGTGACTACCTGCTCGGGGACACGCTGCGGGAGGTCGACGTCAGGCTGTTCACCACGCTGGTGCGCTTCGACGCGGTTTACCACGGTCACTTCAAGTGCAACCGCAACAAGCTGACCGAGTTCCCCAACCTCTGGGCCTACGCGCGCCGGCTCTACCAGCAGCCCGGCTTCGGTGAAACGGTCGACTTCGACCAGATCAAGCGGCACTACTACGTGACGCACACCACCATCAACCCGACCGGAATCGTGCCGAAAGGACCCGATCCGCAGGTCTGGAGCCAAGTAGACTGACTATCAGGAGTGCCGGGAAGTCTGGTCGGCGATGAGCCGACCGACCCCAAAAGCCGAAAGGCCCTCATGAGCACCCGGCGTGTCTTCCCCAACCTTCTCGGCCGCGAACGCGACTTCGTCGCGGATACCTTGCGCGCCGAAACGACCGGCGGCCTGCTGCTGCTCGGCGCCGCGGTGGTCGCGCTGATCTGGGCCAACTCTCCGTGGCAGGACGCCTACCACCACCTTCGCGATCTCCAGCTCGGCCCGCTGACGGTCGAGTCCTGGGCCTCCGACGGCGCGCTCACCCTGTTCTTCTACCTGGCCGGCGTCGAGCTCAAGCGTGAGCTGGTCGTCGGCTCGTTGTCGAAGCTCAGCGAAGCCGTCGTCCCGGTCGTCGCCGCCCTGAGCGGAATGGTGCTCCCAGCAACCATCTATCTCGTCGTGAACCTCACCGCACAGGACGGCAAGCCGCACGGCTGGGCGGTGCCGACGGCAACGGATATCGCGTTCGCCCTTGCGGTGCTGGCGATCGTCGGTTCGTCGCTGCCGAGCGCTCTGCGGGCCTTCCTGCTCACCCTCGCGGTCGTCGACGACTTCGGCGCGATCCTGGTCATCGCGGTCTTCTTCAGCCACGGATTCCGCCTGCTCCCGCTGCTGGCCGCGACCGCCCTGATCGCGGTCTGGTACGTCCTGCAGCGCTACCGGATCCGTACGCCGTTCCTCTACATCCCGATCGCGATCGCGGCCTGGTGGTTCATGCACGAGTCCGGGATCCACGCCACGATCGCCGGGGTCGCCCTCGGGTTCGTCACGCGGGTGGTCACGGATCCGGGTGAGGAACACGCCCCGGCCGAGCGGATCGAGCACCGGCTTCGGCCGTGGTCGGCGGGCGTCGCCGTACCGGTGTTCGCGTTGTTCGCGGCCGGGGTCACGCTGAGCGGGGACGCCGTCAAGCAGCTCGTGACCGACCCGGTCGCGATCGGTATCGCGGCCGGACTGCTGATCGGCAAGGCGATCGGGGTCTTCGGCGGATCCTGGCTGACCGCGCGCTTCACCAGAGCCGAGCTGAACTCCGACCTCGCCTGGCGGGATGTGGCCGCCGTCTCGGTGCTCGCCGGAATCGGCTTCACCGTGGCGCTGCTGATCGCGCAGCTCGCGTTCGCCGGTGACGTGGACCAGGTCGAGCGCGCGAAGGCGGCGGTCCTGATCGCCTCGGTGCTGGCGGCACTCGTCGCGTCGGTGTTACTCGTCCGTCGCAACCGGAAGTACGCACGGTAGTGTCGGAGCACGGACCCATGGAAGGAGCACCATGAACGGGGACGAGCCCACGGTCGGCCAACTGGTCGCCAAGGCCAGCAAGGACCTGTCCGACCTGGTCCGCAGCGAGGTCGAGCTGGCCAAGACCGAGCTCAAGAAGACCGCGGTCGCGGCCGGGACCGGCGCCGGGATGTTCGGTGGTGCGGCCTTCCTCGGCCTGCTCGCCATCATCCTGCTGTCCGTCGCCCTCGGCTACGCGTTCGTGGCGATCGGCCTGCACCCGGCGCTGGCGTTCGTGTGCGCCGCCGTGGTCTACCTGCTGATCGCGGCCGTGCTGGTGCTGCTCGGCAAGCGGGCGCTCGGCAAGGCGAAGGGCCCGGAGCGGGCGATCGAGACCTCGAAGGAGTCCGTCGAGGTCCTCAAGGCGATCGGCAAGGGCGACTGAGCCCCGCGGGTGTCGTCGACCTCCTGGTCGACGGGCCCTGGTCGCACTCGCTGGTGGCGGCGAACGGGGCACGGTTCCACGTCGCCGAGTGCGGAGCGGCCGATGATCCGCTCGTCCTCTTCCTGCACGGCTTCCCGGAGTTCTGGTGGGCCTGGCGTCATCAGCTTCCGGTCGTCGCGGCGGCCGGCTACCGCGCGGTCGCGATGGATCTGCGCGGGTACGGCGCCAGCGACAAGACGCCTCGTGGTTACGACCCTTACACCGCGGCCGCCGATGTCTCGGGCGTGATCCGCTCGCTCGGTGCGACCGATGCTGTGGTCGTCGGACACGGCTGGGGCGGATTCATCGGCTGGTCCGCCGCCGTGCTGGCACCACGACAGGTGCGGGCGTTGGCTGCGGTGTCGGCCCCACATCCGTTGCTGCTGGCGCGATCCGGGCAGACCAAGGCCTTAGCTCGTACGGCGTGGTTCCAACTGCCCGTGCTTCCGGAGCGACGGTTGCTCGCGCACGACGGCGTACACATCGAGGGGTTGCTTCGCGACTGGTCAGCACCGGGCGGATCGTTCCCGGACGCCGAGGCGTCCCGGCGCTATCGGGCCGCGCTGCAGGTTTGGCCGGCTCCGCATTGTGCGCTCGAGTACCACCGCTGGTTCGCCCGCTCACGCTTCCGCCCCGACGGCCGGAAGTACTCGGCCCGGATGCGGACGCCGATCGCCGTACCGGTGCTGCAGATCAACGGAGCGCAGGATCCGGCCGTCTCCCCCACCGCGACGACGCCGCCCGAACTGGTGACGGCGTCGCTGCGGCACGAGATGATCACCCCCGCCGGTCACTTTCCCCACGAGGAAACGCCGGAGCTGTTCAACACCCAACTCCTCGACTGGCTCAGCTGACGACGACCTTCTCGGTGTAGGTGGAAACCTGCCAGCGGGTGCCGACATACCCGGTGTGGATCAGCTTGACCTCTGCCACTCGATGCGCGGCCGTGCGCGTGACCGGATAGATCAGGATCTGCGCGCTGCTGGAGTCGAAGGCTCCGGACAGGTTCTGCAGGCCCTCCTTCCAGGTCACCGGGGCAACATCTCGCAGCGACCGCCCGATCGCCTCCTGCTCGGCCGGCCCCAAGGATGGAATGTGTCCCGGCGTCGGCGCGGGTGGCCGCTCCTTGCCCACCGGGATGCTCACCCCGGTGGAGACCATCTCGCCCCAGGACTTGTGAATCTCCAGGAGCTTCCAGCCGCCGGCCGGGGCATGATCCTCGGCGATTGCCCGAATCGCCTTGGCCCAGGCGGCCGCATCCGACGAGACCGGGAGACCGGCCGACGCTGATGGGGGCTGGTCGGTGGGAACGACCGAGTCGTTTCCGTGGACGGTGTAGACAGTGCCGCCAAGCACAGCCAGTACGGCGGCCGCCGTGGCCAGCACCGGGACGAGCGGCCGGCGCTTAGTTGCCTTGGGCAAAAGAGTGTCGGCCTCGTGATCGGCGAAGGTCTCGCGGAGGAGATCGCCGAGTTGGTTGTCAGTGAGCTTGGTCATGTCAGTCCTCCGCTGTGGACAGGTGATCGCGCAGGTTGGCCAGGGCGCGGGCGACGTTCGAGCGGACCGTGCCGACGGCGATCCCGAGGATCTCGGCGATCTCGGTGTCGGGCAGATCCTCGTAGTACCGGAGCACCAGGACGGCGCGTTGCTGGCGCGGCAGCATGGTCAGCAACTGCCAGGTGGCGTCCTTCATCGCCTGACGGGAGCCGATGTCCTCGTCGGACGGTTGGTCGATCGGTTCGGCGAGCGGCAGCTCACGGTTCTTGAGGATCCGCCGCCAGCTGAGGAACTCGTTGACCACCATCGTGCGCAGATACGCCTCGGGAAACTCCAGACCGCTGATCCGGTCCCACCGGCGATGTGCGCGGGCGAGGACGGCCTGCACGAGGTCTTCCGCGCTGTGCAGGTTGCCGGTCAGCATCAGGCCGAGCCGGACCAGCCGAGGCTGGGTCGCGCGTACCAGCTCGTCGTACTGCACTGATCCGTCCATGGTTGCCGTCACACCCCCTGAACGCGGCGACCGGGCGGATCTGCTGCGTCCTACGTACAGGTTTTTGTTGAGACCTCTTGCGTCGCCGAGGCGCCTTGGCGGGCGTCGTCGGCGACCTGCTCTGCGGTCAGCACGTAGCCGGTGCGGTTGTCCTCGACCGAGGCCGCGAAGACCACGCCGTACACGGTGCCCTTCGCGGACAGCAGCGGGCCGCCGGAGTTGCCGGGGCGGACCGAGGCCCAGATCGAGAACGCTTGCCGGGTGACTGTGCGGTCGCCGTAGATGTCCGGGCCGCGCAGGCGCTCCTCGGAGCGGATCCGGGCCGCCTCGGAGTCGAACGGGCCGTTCTCCGGGTAGCCGAGCACGACGGCCGGGTCGTCGGCCTTGGCGGTGAAGTCGAACTGCAGCGGCTTGATGTCGAGCTTCGGCACGTACAGGACGGCGATGTCGACCTCGGAGTCGAACAGTACGACGTTCGCCTCGTAGGACTTGCCGTTCACCTCGACCTGCGGCGAGCTGACGCCGGCGACGACATGCGCGTTCGTCATCACGCGTTGGGGCGCGTAGACGAAACCGCTGCCCTCCAGCCCGCGCGAGCAGTTGGCCACGCCGGTGACCTTGGCGATCCGGGAGTACGCCTGGCGAACCGCCGGCTGCCGGGCGATCGCGCTGTCCGGCGGCTGGGTGTCGCGGATCCGCTCCGGCACGAACGGGTCGAGGAAGCGCGGGAACAGGTCGGTGTTCACCACGTCGTTGAAGGCCTGCAGCGCGTTGTCCGCGCCGCTGGGCAGCACCTGGTCGACCTTGGCCAGCACGGCCGAGCCGCGGACCGCCGAGGTGACGCTGGGGATCCGCGCACCGCTCACCGCGACCCCGAGCACCCAGGAGACGATCAGCACCGAAGCCGCGGCCAGCACGGCGCCGCCGAGCGCGTCGACCGCCTTGACCGGGCGCCAGGAGATCTTGTTACGTATCTTCGACCCGATCACGGCCCCGACCGTCCGGCCGATCGAGGCCAGGATCACCACCAGGACCAGCGCGGCGAACGACACCGAGACGCTCGGCGAGAAGTTGTCCAGCACCCGCGGGACGCCCCAGACTCCGATCGCGGCACCGCCGAGCAGCCCGAGGGTGGCACACGCGCCCAGCACGAAGCCTTCGATGTACCCCGAGATCGCGACCAGCAGGGTCACGATCACCAGCGCCCAGTCGAGCTTGCTCACTCCACGTCCTCCGGATCGTTCCCGTCCGTCCGGCCAAGATCGTGCTCGATAGCGGTCATCCGCCGCACGTCCTCGGACCGGCGTCCCTCACTCCGCCAGGCCGCCTCCACCAGTCGGTCGGGTAAAGGTACGACGTTCGAGGGGTCCCAGTCGCGCGCCCAGCCGCCGAGCAGCAGCAATTTGTCGAGCAGCCCAGCGGTGAAGCCCCAGACGAACAGGTCGCCGACCAGGAACGCGGGCCCGGTGAAACCGGAGGGATGCAGGCAGTTGACCCGGTTGGCCGGGTCGGCGAGGACCTGCACCGGGACGGTGTGCACGGAGGCCACCTCGGCCGGATCGACGACCGCCACGGGCGACGGCGTACGCCACCAGGCGAGCACCGGCGACACGCCGAAGTTGCTGACCGGGACCCAGAGCGCCGGCCAGATCGCGAACGGTACGACGCCGTCCGGATCGAGGCCGGTCTCCTCCCAGGCCTCGCGGAGCGCCGTCCGGACCAGCCCGGACTCGCCGGTCCCGTCCTCGGGGTCGACTCCACCGCCCGGGAAGGCGATCTGACCGGCATGTTTGCGCAACATCCAGGACCGCTCGGTCAGCAGCACCTCGTGACCCTCGTTGCCTTCGGCAAGCAGGATCAGTACGGCGGAGTTGCGCACCGAGGGGTCGTCGGGCGGCAGGAAGCGGGACAGCACGTTCGGATCGACATCCGCGGAGGCTTTGGCCAACGGGTGCAGCCAGTCGGGGATCTCCACATCTTCGAAGGTCACAGCGACACCCCCAGTTTGTCCTTCACCAGCTGGTCGAGCTGCTTCTGCGAGGTGAACGCGCCTTGATGCAGAGTGAACTTGCCGTCCTTGTCGACGAACACCGTCACCGGCGGGCCGACGACCTTGAACGTCTTGCGCACCAGCTTCTCGGAGTCGACGACGTGCGGATAATCCAGCTGGCGATCGAGAGCGAACTTCACGGCCAGCTCGGCGCGCGGGTCCTCGTAGTCGATCCCCAGGATCTGCAGCTTGCCCGCCGCCTTCTTCTGCAAAGCAGCCAGGTACGGCGCTTCCGCGCGGCAGGGCGGGCACCATTGCGCCCACACGTTGATCAGCAGCGGCCCGCGCAGATCGGCGAGCCGGACGTCCGGGCCGTCACCGAGACACGGGAGGGTGATGTCGGGCAACCCGCCACTCACCGGCGGCCGGGACTGGGCCGGTGGGCAGGCGACCAGCTTGTCGGCACCGGGAGCCCCGGTCGACCCGGCAACCGGCGTACTGGGAGTTGGCCCGCAGCCCGCCAGCACCGTCGCGAGGACGGCCGCCGCCAGCACGCGCCTCACGCGGCCGGGACCTTCACCAGCTTCGCGGCGGACTCGTAGTCGGTCGGACCAGCACCGTACGACGGGCACCACTGGGCGACCGGGCAGGCGCCGCAGGCGGGCTTCTTGGCGTGGCAGCGGCGGCGGCCGTGGAAGATCAGCCGGTGCGAGAGCATCGTCCAGTCCTTCTTCGGGAAGAGCTCACCGATGATGTGCTCGACCTTGACCGGATCCTCCTCCTCGGTCCAGCCGAACCGCCGGACCAGCCGGCCGAAGTGGGTGTCGACGGTGATCCCAGGGACGTTGAAGGCGTTGCCGAGGACCACGTTGGCGGTCTTGCGGCCGGTGCCGGGGAGCTTCACCAGCTCCTCGAGCTTGCCGGGGACGACCCCGTCGTACTCGTCGACGAGGACCTGGCCGAGCTTCATCACGCTGTTCGTCTTCGCGCGGAAGAAGCCGGTCGGTTTGAGGATCGCCTCCATCTCCTCGCGGTCGGCCTCGGCCATCGCCTGGGCCGTCGGATACTTCGCGAAGAGCGTCGGGGTGACCTTGTTGACCATCACGTCGGTGGTCTGGGCGGACAGGATGGTGGCCACGAGCAACTCGAGCGGAGTCGTGAAATCGAGCTCACAGTGAGCGTCCGGATAGGTCTCGGTGAGCACTTTGTGCATCTTCCGGGCCCTGCGGACCAACTGACTGGACGTCTCGCCGGCGAACACCGGAGCCTTGCGGGGGAGCTTCAGCGTCACCGTCTCCAACGCCCCCGGGAGGGGGTGTTCGACAGCTTCCGCGACACGCTGGGATGGCATGCGGACCAGCCTACGTGCGCCCGCCTACAGAATTCCGCCGGCCGAGCTCGCCGGCTCCGGTCAGCCCCGTCAACGACTTCTGACCGCTGGGTCCTCAGCCAGGCTTGACCTGGGTGCGGGCCCATTCGGCCCACTCCTGTTGCATCGCCGCGAAACGCTGTCCGTACGCCAGCGCGATCCGGCCGTAGACAGAGAGGTCCGCGTCGTCCCAGTCGATCGTGTCGTCGAGCTTCTTCAGCTCGACCTGCAGTCCGGCCGCGTGGGCGGCCTGGCCGTCGAGGTAGTCGCGCGCCTGCTCGGGAGTGAGGACACCGAGGAAGAAGACCCGCAGCAGGACGTCACTGCGGGTGCGCTGCGGCTCGGTCTCGGTCAGCCAGCGCCGGAGCTCGATCAGGCCGGCCTCGGTCAGCGTGTACTCCTTGCGGCCGCGCGGACCCTGCTCGGAGACCACGATCAGGCCACTGTCGGCGAGTTTGCCCAGCTCGCCGTACAGCTGACTCTGGGTGGCCGGCCAGACGTTGGCGAGCGAGGTGTCGAAGGTCTTCAGCAGGTCGTAGCCACTGGCCGGTTGTTCGACCAGCAGTCCGAGCAGGGCGTGTCGCAGGCTCATGCGACCCATTCTACCTTCCACTCTTGACATGTCTAGTCGGGACCTTCTACTTTTGACCTGTCGAGATCGGAATCTCCGATCGGCCATCAGTTAGGGAGCAACCCTCATGTCGTACCTGCGGACCTTCGCCCCGTGGATCGTCTACGCGATCATTCCGTCGGCGCACTGGAACTGGGCGGCGTTGATCGCCCTGGCCCTCTCCCTCGGACTGATCGCTCTGCAGACCCGATCCGGCCGCTCGCTCGACGCCCAGATCATCGAGATCGGCTCGGCCGTGTTCTTCGCCGCCATCACCGTGATCGCGTTCACCACGCCGGACAGCGGACTGCACCCCTACACGGCGGCGCTGTCGTCGGCCACGCTCGCCCTGATCGCCGGCGTCTCGCTGGCTGTCCGCAAGCCGTTCACGCTGGGGATCGCCAAGCAGACCACGCCGCGCGAGGTCTGGGACCAGCCGCTGTTCGTCCGCATCAACGTCATCATCACCGCCGCCTGGACCGCGAGCTTCGCCGTCGGCGCCGTCGTTCTCGCCACTCTCGCGCACTCCGGCTCGACCACCCGGTCCATCGTTCAGATCGCGGCCTTCGTCGTACCGATGGTCTTCACGGTGCGCTACGTGGCCCACATCCGGGCCAAGGCCGCCCAGCTCCGGACCCGCTGAAACCCTTCTCGAGGAGCCACTCATGCAGACCGCACCCCATCTGGCCGGCAACTATGCGCCCGTCGACAAGGAACTCACCGCCTACGACCTGCCGGTGACCGGCCGGATCCCACCCGAGCTGACCGGCTGGTACCTGCGCAACGGCCCCAATCCGCACGACGCCGCCTCGGGCCACTGGTTCTTCGGCGACGGAATGATCCACGGCGTCCGGATCGACGGCGGCCGGGCGGTCTCCTACCGCAACCGCTGGGTCCGTACGTCGACCTTCACCGACGGCGCCAGGGTCAACGACAGCGAAGGAAACCTGGATCTGACGGCCGGAGTCGCGAACACCCACGTCGTGCGGCATGCCGGCCGCACGCTGGCCCTGGTCGAGTCGTCCTACCCCTACGAGCTCACCCGCGAGCTGGACACCGTGGGTTCGTACGACTTCGGTGGAAAGTTGCGCACGGCAATGACCGCGCACCCGAAGACCTGCCCGACGACCGGGGAGCTGCACTTCTTCGGCTACAGCCTGACCGCGCCGTACCTGACCTATCACCGGGCGGACGCGACCGGGGCGCTGGTGATCAGCCGGCCGATCGACGTTCCGGCCGCGACGATGAACCACGATTTCAGCCTCTCCGCCGGTCACGTCGTCTTCATGGACCTCCCGGTGGTCTTCGATCTGGAGATCGCCAGAACAGGTCGCGGGATGCCGTTCAGCTGGAGCGACGGGTACGGCGCTCGGCTCGGCGTACTGAGGCGCGACGACCCGTACGGCAAAGTCCGCTGGTTCGCGATCGATCCCTGCTACGTCTTCCACACCCTGAACGCCCATGACGAGACCGGGCCCGACGGCCAGGAACAGATCGTCCTGCACGTCATGCGCTATCCGGAGCTGTTCCGGAAGAACAGCACAGACTCTCAGCAGGCAACGCTGTGGCGCTGGATCATCGACCTGACGACAGGCACCGTCCGGGAGCAACAGCTCCACGACCGGGCTGCCGAGTTCCCCCGCATCGACGACCGGCTGGCCGGCCTGAACAGCCGCCACGGCCATGCCACTGTCACCCGGACGCCCCCTGGAGGCGCTCCTCGTGGTGCGGTGATCCGCTACGACCTGCGCGAGGGCGGGGTCACGTCGCACGAGTTCGGTCCGGGCCGCACCCCGGGCGAGGCCGCCTTCGTCCCGGCCGACAACCGACCCGGCGGCGACGGCTGGCTGATGACCTATGTTCACGACGCCGCGTCCGACACCAGCGATCTGGTGATCCTCGACGCCACCGATCTGACCGCAGCGCCGGTGGCGACGATTCAGCTCCCCGTCCGCGTCCCGTACGGGTTCCACGGCAACTGGCTGGCCGATCTCCCCGTGGAGTCCTGAGGCCGGCGAGACCTCCCGGCCGGGTACCAGAGACGGCCTCCGGAGGCGGCCGGGACTCGCCGGAAGTGGCCTACGTGGCGTGGCCGCCACCCGAGGGGCTACGGTTTTGGGGCGAGCGGGTGGATACGCTCATCTCGCCGGGTGGGGTGATCCCCTGTTCGTAGTCGTGGTCGAAGGTCCTAGGAGGCCCCAAAAGTGGATGCCACAGTAATTAAGCAGGCGCCGCTGTTCAGTCAACTCGACGACGAGGCGGCCGACGCGCTCGCCGCCTCGATGACCGAGAGCCGGCTGCGGCGTGGCCAGGTGCTGTTCCACGAAGGCGACTCCGGGGACCGGCTGTTCATCGTCGTCGAGGGCAAGGTCAAGCTCGGCCGCACCTCGGCCGACGGCCGGGAGAACCTGCTGGCCGTCCTCGGCCCGGGCCAGATGTTCGGCGAACTGTCGCTGTTCGACCCCGGACCGCGCTCGTCCACGGTCACCGCCGTCACCGACGCGTCGATGATGTCGCTCACCCACGACGAGCTCCTGCGCTGGCTGGCCGGCCGCCCCGAGGTGGCCCGCGGCCTGCTCCTGCAGCTCGCCTCCCGCCTGCGCAAGGTCTCCGACGTGGTCGCCGACCTGGTCTTCTCCGACGTCCCCGGCCGCGTCGCCAAGGCCCTCCTGGACCTCGCCAGCCGCTTCGGCCGCACCGCCGACGACGGCGTCCACGTCCACCACGACCTCACCCAGGAGGAGCTGGCCCAACTCGTCGGCGCCTCCCGCGAGACCGTGAACAAGGCCCTCGCCGACTTCGCCTCCCGCGGCTGGGTCCGCCTCGAGCCCCGCTCCGTCGTACTCCTCGACGTAGACCGCCTCCAACGCCGCGCCCGCTAGAACTCGCGGTACTGCAGGTATTTCCCGTTCAGTGTGATGACGACCCGGTCGCCTTTCGGATCGGCGACCCGGGTCAGCTCCATCTCGAAGTCGATCGCGCTCATGATCCCGTCCCCGAACTCCTCGCGGATGAGCTCGTTGATCGCGCTCCCGTAGACCTGCACGATCTCCTCCAGCCGGTAGACCGCGGGCTCACTGGTGTCCACGACACCCGCCCCACGCACCGGCGGCAGCTGCAACGCCTCGACCACCTCACCGTCGAGCCCCAGCAACTTCCCCACCCGCTCCGCCAGCTCAGCCGAAACCGGATGCTGCCCGAGCAGCGCGGCGGTCACCCAGACCTTCCCCCGCCCGACCTCCTCGGCGATCGCCGCCCAGGTGAGCCCCTTTCCGCGCTTCGCCCGCACAACCGCGCGCCCCGCGTCCAGCCGCCCCAACTCACCCATCAGCCACACCTCTCATCGTCCGTGCATACAGTATCCGCCACACCCCGGTCGCCGTCCAGCACCAGCTCCACCCGCCACTCCCGCCACTCCCGCCACTCCCGCCAGGCGAACCCCCATCCCAGTGGTTATCCCCTCTTCTGGGGGGTTGCCCATCGATAATTCGAGGGGGCAACCCCCTAGTTCAGTGGGCAAGCGGACTGTCAGGCGCGGGCGAACGCAGCGCGGATCCGGGCAACGACCTGGGCCGGGTCCGCGAGGTCGGCCCAGGTAATGCGTACGACCTGCAGGCCCAGAGCCCGTAGGCGGTCCTCCCGGAGCTTCTCCTGGATCACGCGCTCGCGCGTGTTGTGGTCGTACTTCTGAAACCCGTCGAACTCGACGACGGTCCGTTGGTCGGGGAAGTAGAAATCGACCCGGCCGACGAAACCGACGGCGTCGGTGAACTCTGCTTGGAGCGTCGGTATCGGAAGGCCGTGGGTGTACATCAGCACTCGTAGCCGCGACTCGCCGACCGACTCCGACAACGGATCGCTGAAGGCCAGCGCGGCCCGCGCCGTCGCACTCCCCGGCCAGAACTCGGTCACCCGCAGCAGACGGTCCAGCGGGTCCGGGTTGGGGTGGCCACGCCGGACGGCGTCGGCACTGACCACAGCCGCCTCGAAGGACGTCGTACAGGACATCTCGAACAGCGCCCTGGCCACGGTTGTCACAGGCAACCGCCCCACCAACGTCAGGTCCTCGGCCGTCAGCTTTCCCCGATGGTGACGTACGCCGGCAATCCGGCCGCCGCGGTGCCTGTCGAGCCGGGTGACCTGGACCTCACCGAGGTCGGGTCCCCACAGTGGTATGCCGTGCAGGGCGAGCGCCGACTGGTGGCTCACGGCAACTGCGTCCGCGCGCATGGAGTTCATCACCGCATGAACAAGCCGTCGATGCTTCGAGAGCGCCTGAGCCCACGAAGGCAGGTGGCTCAGATCCCGCGCCTCGGCGTACTGACCGCGGCGAATCCGTACCCACCGCCGATCCCGGATCCGATCGCGGATCTGGTCAGGCGTATAGCCGCAGTCCGCAGCCTGAGGACGGCTGAACACCCCGCCCTGCCCATCCGCGAGCAGCTTCAATTTCAGATTCACCCTCCAAGCATCAGCCGAGACCCCGTCCTCCCGCTGCCCCCCTTCCTCCAACCTGTGGATAACCCCACCGACCGCGTGAACCCTCCGATCCAGTGGATATCCCCTCAGATGGGGGGTTGCCTATCCGAATTTCCGCTGGGCAACCCCTCATCTCAGTGGGCATCCCTCGGGGTGGGGGGTTGCCCAGCGGGGTGGGGGGTTGCCCAGCGGGGTGAGGGGTTGCCCACCGGGGTGAGGGGTTGCCCAGTGGGGTGGGGGGTTGCCCAGTGGGGTGGGGGGTTGCCCAGCGGGCCGGGAGGGGGTTAGGGGGCTTGGAGGTAGTCGAGTTGGGCGCGGACGGAGAGGGTGGCGGCGGGCCAGAGGGTGGGGGCTATGTCGGCGTAGACGTGGGCTACTACGGCTTCGGGGGTGGTGTGGCCGGCGGCTACCGCCTGGCGGACCTGCTCCAGTCGTTCGCGGCGGTGCGTCAGGTACTGCGTGAGGACCTTGCCGGGGTCGGTGATGACGGGGCCGTGGCCGGGGAGGAGGCGTTCGAGGCCGGCGGCGGAGTTGGCGAAGGCTTGGAGCTTCTGGAGGGAGTCGAGGTAGGGGGCGAGGGCGCCGTCGGGGTGGGCTACTACGGAGGTGCCGCGGCCCAGGACGGTGTCGCCGGTGAGGAGGGAGCCGTCTTGGGGGAGCCAGAAGCAGACGGAGTCGAGGGTGTGGCCGGGGGTGGGGAGGACCTCGATGCGGAGGTCTTCGGCGGTGATGATGTCGCCTTCGGCGAGGCCGTGGGCGTGGTCGGTGGGGAGGCGGAAGGCGGGGTCGACGGCGCGGACTCCGCAGCCGGCCCGGTTGGCGAACCAGGCGGCGCCTTCGGTGTGGTCGGGGTGTTTGTGTGTCAGGAGAACGACAGCGACGTCACCGGCTGCCTCCAGTACGGCGCGGAGGTGGTCCTCGAGCTGCGGTCCCGGGTCGACCACCACGGACTGGGTGGCGCCCGGGGCGCGGAGGATCCAGGTGTTGGTGCCCTCGAGCGTCATCGGGCCGGGGTTCGCGGCCAGCACCCGGGTCGCGTAGTCGGTGACGCGCTCCATCATGTGTTCTCCAGGTAGGCGAGGTCGTTCTCGATGCGCAGGGTCGGCATGATCAGCGGGATCTTGCGGTCACCCGCCGCGGCCAGGGTGGCGGCGACGTCGTCGTACGCCGCGAGTTCGGCACAGCTCAGATAGGTGGGCGCGAGCATCAGCATCTCGCCGCTGTCGACGGCGGCCACCGCGGCGGCGGGGCTCAGCCACGCGACCTGGTCGGACTCGCTCGTCACGTCGCGGGTGATCTGGCCGGCCGGGAGGGCGGCGACGAAGAAGGCGGTGTCGTAGCGCTTCGGCTCGAACTCGGGGGTGATCCAGTGCGCCCAAGCGCCGAGTAGGTCGGCGCGCAGCACCAGGCCGCGGCGGTGCAGGAAGTCGGCGAACCCCAGTTCGCGGGATTCCAGGGCGACGCGATCGGCCTCCCAGTCGTCACCGCTCGTGTCCGCGACCACCGATGAGGCTGACGGGCCCGCGAGCAGTACGCCGGACTCCTCGAACGTCTCGCGGACGGCGGCGGCGACGTACGCCGAGGCTGTCTGGTCGGAGCACCCGAGTCGCTCGGCGAACCATGAGGGCGGCGGACCGGACCACGAGTCGGCGACCGTGGAGTCGGTGGGGTCGACGCGGCCGCCCGGGAAGACCGTCATACCGGCGGCGAACGCCATCGACTGCTGCCGCCGGAGCAGGTAGACCTCCGGGCCGGCGGTGGTGTCGCGAAGCAGGATCACGGTGGCGGCCGGGCGGGGCTCGGCGGGCGTCCGGGACTCCCGGACGTGCGCGAACGCCGCCTCGGCCATCCGGCCGGTCAGCGGCTCCGACCTCAGATCGCGGACCATGCAGTTCCTCCCGGCACCCGCCGTACCAGCGCGGTTGCCTGGTTAGCCAGCCAAATCGGGGGCTCTGCACCGTTGACCACGGTGGAGAACCCCCAAAACCCCTGCCTAGCCAGCCAAATGGCAGCAGGGGTGGCGGTGGTCAGACCTCGACGATGAGTTCTACCTCGACGGGGGCGTCGAGGGGCAGAACCGGTACGCCGACGGCGCTGCGGGCGTGCTGACCGATCTCACCGAAGACGGCGCCGAACAGCTCCGAGGCGCCGTTCGCGACCTGGGGCTGACCGGTGAACTCCGGCGTCGAGGCGATGAACGCGACGGCCTTGACGATCCGCTTGATGTTCGCCAGGTCGCCGATCTCGGCCTTGACCGCGGCCAGGGCGTTCAGCGCGCACTGCTGCGCACACTCGCTGGCGACCTCGGGCGTGACCGCGTCGCCGACCTTGCCGGTGGCGATCAGGGTGCCATCGCGCAGCGGCAGCTGACCGGACGTGTAGATCAGGTTGCCGGTCCGGACGGCCGGGACATAGGCGGCGACCGGCTTGGCCACCTCCGGCAGCTTCAGGCCGAGCTCGGCCAGCTTCTCCTCGGGGTGGCTCACTTGGACTCGATCTCCCGCTTGAAGTAGGCGACCAGGTTCTCCGGGTTCATGCCCGGGACGACCTGGACCAGCTCCCAGCCGTCCTGGCCGAAGTTGTCCAGGATCTCCTTGGTCGAGTGGACCAGCAGCGGCGCGGTGAAGTACTCGAACTTCTTCATGAGGTGGACTCTAACGGGCTGGGCTCTGCCAAATACCTTCCCCGCCCCACCGCCCCGGTCGGTGTGCCGTGGGCCACGTCCTACTCTGGTCCTTATGGCGCGACTCCATGTGGTCACCGGCAAAGGAGGCACCGGGAAGTCGACCGTTGCCGCCGCCATGGCGCTCGCGCTGGCCGGGCAGGGTCAACGGGTACTGCTGGTCGAGGTCGAGGGGCGCCAGGGCATCGCCCAGCTCTTCGACGTACCACCGCTCCCGTACGTCGAGCGCAAGATCGCGACCGGCGTCGGCGGGGGTGAGGTGTTCGCGCTCGCCGTCGATGCCGAGGCGGCCCTGCTCGAGTACCTCGACATGTACTACCACCTCGGTCGCGCCGGGAAGGCGCTCGACAAGGTGGGCGCGATCGACTTCGTCACCACGATCGCCCCGGGACTCCGCGACGTGCTGCTCACCGGCAAGGTCTACGAGGCGACGCGACGCAAGGCGCACGGACATCTCGCGTACGACGCGGTCGTGGTGGACGCACCCCCGACCGGCCGGATCGGCTCGTTCCTGAACGTCAACCACGAGGTCGCCAACCTGGCCAAGGTCGGACCGATCCGGAACCAGGCGGACGCGATCATGGGGATGCTGCGGTCGGACGTGACGCGGATCCACCTGGTCACACTGCTGGAGGAGATGCCGGTCCAGGAGACCCTGGATGCGGTCGAGCAGCTCGAGGCGCTGGATCTGCGGATCGGGTCGATCGTGGTGAACATGGTGCGGCACAGTCCGCTCGACGACGACGCGATCGCCCTTGCAGCAAAGGAGAAACTCTCCGCCACCGAGCTGACCAAGGGCCTCCGAGCAGCCGGTGTTGCCGTCAGCAAGGAATTGGTCTCGGCACTCGCCGACGAGGCGCGCGACCATGCGGTGCGGGTCGGACTGGAACGGGAGAACCGCGACCGGATCGATGCCCTGGGCAAGCAGGTCACCGAGCTGATGTTGCAACCCGAGGGAATCGACCACGGGACACTGATCGACATCGCCGAGGAGTTCCGCCCGTGACCACCCTGGACCTGGATGCGCTCATCGACGACCCCACGACCCGGATCGTGGTGACCTGCGGGTCGGGCGGGGTCGGCAAGACGACTACCGCGGCGGCGCTCGGTCTGCGGGCGGCCGAGCGGGGGCGGAAGGTCGTCGTACTGACGATTGATCCCGCGCGGCGGTTGGCGCAGTCGTTGGGGCTGACCGAGCTGGACAACACGCCGCGGGCGGTGGCCGGTGTCGACGGCACCGCCGGTGGGACGTTGGACGCGATGATGCTGGACATGAAGCGGACCTTCGACGAGGTCGTGCTCGCGCATGCGACGCCGGAGAAGGCCGAGCAGATCCTGGCCAATCCGTTCTATCTGGCGCTGTCCTCGTCGTTCGCGGGGACGCAGGAATACATGGCGATGGAGAAGCTCGGCCAGCTGCACAAGCAGGCCGAGGCGTCTGGCGATTGGGACCTGATCATCGTGGACACGCCGCCGTCGCGGTCCGCGCTGGACTTCCTGGATGCGCCGGAACGGTTGGCCTCACTGTTGGAGGGCCGGTTCCTGCGGCTCTTGCTGGTGCCGGCTCGCGGGCCGTTCAAGTTGATGTCGGCCGGGGTGAACATGGCCATGTCGGTCATGAACAAGGTGCTCGGCGCGCAGGTGCTGACCGACGTACAGACGTTTGTAGCGGCGTTCGACACGCTGTTCGGTGGTTTCCGGAAGCGGGCCGAGAAGACGGTTGCCCTGTTGCGGGAGCCGCAGACTGCCTTCCTCGTGGTGGCGGCTCCGCAGAACGACGCGTTGCGGGAGGCGTCGTACTTCACCGAGCGGTTGCGGGAAGAGAACATGCCGCTGGCCGGCGTCGTACTGAATCGGGTCACGGGGTCGCAGGCCATCGACCTGTCGGCGGAGCGGTCGCTTGCGGCGGCGGAGAAGCTGGAGGAGGCGGACAAGTCGCCGCTGACCGCCGCGCTGCTCCGGCTGCACGCGGACAAGATGCAGCAGGTGGTCGCCGACCACAAGCGCGCCGACCGGTTCAAGCGCGGTCACCGGTCGATCCCGACCATCGAGGTCCCGGCCCTCGCGGACGACGTCCATGACCTGGCCGGCCTCCGCCAGATCGGTGATCTGCTCACCGCCTAGGCGGAGCCACCCTCCATTTCACCCTGAGCGAACGCCGGGAACACCGGGAATGACCTGGTGGGGGCATTGGTTGAGCCTGTCAGACTCAATCTTTGGATAAGGGTGTGACAGCGTGACCGATACGTTGAATCTTCCGGTTCTGCCGCTGGACGACATCGTCGTTCTGCCGGGAATGGTCGTGCCGGTCCGCCTCGCCGACAGCGAGGCGCGAGCGGCCATCGACGCCGCGCAGGCCTCGGGTGCCGACCAGGTGCTGCTGGTACCGCGACTGGACGGGAAATATGCGAAGGCCGGAGTGCTCGGTGAGATCGAGCAGATCGGCCGGCTGCCGGGCGGAGCCCAGGCAGCAGTGATCCGCGGTACCGCGCGGGTCCTGATCGGCGCCGGGACCACTGGTCCGGGTGCTGCCCTCTGGGTCGGAGCGACCCAGCTGCACGAGATCACCGACTCGCGGTCGGCCGAGCTGGCCCGCGACTACAAGTCCCTCACCACGACCGTGCTGGAGCGCCGTGGCGCCTGGCAGGTCATCGACTCCGTGAAGCAGGTCAACGACCCGGCGGAGCTGTCCGACCTGGCCGGCTACGCGTCGTACCTGAGCAACGAGCAGAAGTCCGAGCTGCTGGAGAACGCCAACGTCTCCGAGCGGCTGGAGAAGCTGATCGGCTGGGTGAAGGATCACCTCGCCGAGCTCGAGGTCTCCGAGACGATCCAGAAGGACGTCCAGGAGGGCATGGAGAAGCAGCAGCGGGAGTTCCTGCTGCGCCAGCAGATGGCCGCCATCCGCAAGGAGCTGGCCGAGCTGGACGGGAAGGCCGAGTCCGAAGAAGAGGACTACCGGGCCCGCGTCGAGGCCGCTGATCTGCCGGAGCACGTGAAGAAGGCAGCGCTCAGCGAGGTCGACAAGCTCGAGCGGACGTCGGAGCAGTCTCCTGAGGTCGGCTGGATCCGCACCTGGCTGGACGCGGTGCTGGAGCTGCCGTGGAACGAGCGGACCGAGGACAACTACGACATCCGTGAGGCGCGGGCCGTGCTGGACGCGGACCACGCCGGTCTGGACGACGTCAAGGAACGCATCACCGAGTACCTGGCTGTACGGCGTCGCCGTGCGGACCGTGGACTGGGCGTGGTCGGCGGTCGCCGCAGTGGCGCCGTACTGGCTCTCGTCGGTCCTCCTGGTGTGGGTAAGACCTCGCTGGGTGAGTCGGTGGCGCGAGCGATGGGCCGCAAGTTCGTCCGGGTGGCGCTGGGTGGCGTCCGGGACGAGGCCGAGATCCGCGGGCACCGGCGTACCTACGTCGGCGCATTGCCGGGCCGGATCGTCCGGGCCATCACCGAGGCCGGTTCGATGAACCCCGTCGTACTGCTGGACGAGATCGACAAGGTGGGTTCGGACTACCGGGGCGACCCGACCGCCGCCCTGCTGGAGGTCCTCGACCCGGCGCAGAACCACACCTTCCGGGACCACTACCTGGAGGTCGAGCTGGACTTGTCCGACGTGGTCTTCCTGGCCACGGCGAACGTGCTGGACTCGATCCCCGGTCCGCTGCTGGACCGGATGGAGCTGGTGCAGCTGGACGGGTACACCGAAGAGGAGAAGGTCACCATCGCCCGTGACCACCTGCTTCCGCGACAGCTGGAGCGGGCGGGCCTGACGGCGGACGAGGTGACGGTCGACGAATCGGCGCTGCGGTTGCTGGCCGGCGAGTACACCCGAGAGGCCGGCGTACGGCAGCTCGAGCGGTCGATCGCTCGGGTCCTGCGGAAGGTGACGGCTCGGATCGCTCTGGGCGAGGACGTCGGCAAGGTCACTGTGGACGCCGGTGAGCTGAAGGGCTTCCTGGGGTCGCCACGGTTCACACCGGAGTCTGCGGAGCGTACGGCGCTCCCGGGCGTCGCGACTGGGCTAGCGGTGACCGGTGCGGGTGGTGACGTGCTCTTCATCGAGGCGTCGCTGGCCGACAAGGAGACCGGCCCGACCGGAGTCACGTTGACCGGGCAGTTGGGTGACGTGATGAAGGAGTCGGCGCAGATCGCCCTGTCGTACCTGCGCTCGCACGGTGCGGAGCTGGGGCTGCCGGTCGGCGATCTGGCCGAGCGGAACACCCACATCCACGTACCGGCCGGTGCCGTCCCGAAGGATGGACCTTCGGCCGGTGTGACGATGACAACGGCGCTCGCGTCGCTGCTGTCCGGACGGCCGGTACGGTCGGAGGTCGCGATGACCGGTGAGGTGTCTCTGACCGGACGGGTCCTCCCGATCGGCGGGGTGAAGCAGAAGCTGCTCGCCGCACACCGGGCCGGACTGACCACGATCCTGATCCCGAAGCGCAACGAGCCCGACCTGGACGACGTACCGGAGTCGGTGCTGGCGGAGCTGACCGTTCACCCGGTGAGCGACGTACGGGAAGTGCTGGAGCTGGCACTCGAACCAGCACAGGTCGAGGCGCGGCAGTACGCCGCCTGAGACCGTCGTACCGATGAGGGCCCGAGCGTCTGCTCGGGCCCTCATTCTTTTGGATGAACTTTGTCCAGCGACAGTGACGCAAATCACATCGTGAGCGGTAACCCAAATAGCCGGTCACGTAGTCTCTATAACCATGCGCGTCAGGGAGAAGGGCGACCGCGGAGTCGTCCAGTCGGTGGTTCTGTTCCTCGGAGTGAGTGTGCTGTCGGGCGCGCTGGCAGCAGGTCTGGCAATGCCGTTGGCCGGGTTGGCCGGGTTCACGACGGAGAAGACGTCGGAGACCCTGCAGGACCTGCCGCAGCAGTTCGACGAGGTGCCGCTCAAGCAGAAGAGCACCATCCGGGCCGCCGACGGATCCGTGATCGCGACCCTGGCGGACAAGAACCGGGTCCCGGTGACGCTCGACAAGGTCGCCCCGATCATGCAGAAGGCGATCGTCGCGATCGAGGACGACCGGTACTTCGAGCACGGCGCGCTCGACCTCAAGGGGACGCTGCGCGCGCTCGCGGTGAACCAGACCGAGGGCGCGGTCCAGCAGGGCGGTTCGAGCATCACCCAGCAGTTCATCAAGCTGAGCCTGATCGAGAAGGCGAACACCCCCGCCGAGGTCGAGGCCGCCACCGCCGCGACCACCCAGCGCAAGGTCGCCGAGCTGCGCTTCGCGATCGCCGCCGAGAAGGAGTTCTCGAAGAACGAGATCCTCGAGAAGTACCTGAACCTGGCGAACTTCGGCGACGGCGCCTGGGGCATCCAGTCCGCCGCGCAGCACTACTTCCGCGTCGACGCGAAGGACCTCAACCTGGCCCAGGCCGCGATGCTGGCCGGCATGGTGAAGAGCCCCACCGCGTACGACCCGACGAACAACATGAAGCGGTCCAAGGACCGTCGCGACGTCGTCATCCGGCGAATGCTCGAGCTCAAGGTGATCTCGGTCAAGCAGGCCACCCAGGCGCTGCGGCAGCCGGTCATCGACCCGACGAAGGTCCGGAAGAACCAGATCGGCTGCGGCAACTCGCCGTACCCGTTCTACTGCGACTACATCGTCGCGCAGCTCAAGGACAACCCGGCCTTCGGCAAGACCCCGAAGGACCGCGCCACCTACCTGAAGACCGCCGGTCTGACGATCCGGACGTCGCTCGACCCGAAGATCCAGGCCGCCGCGCAGAAGTCGATCGACGAGCACACCAAGCCGAACGACCAGGCGATCGCGGCGATCACGATCGTCGAGCCCGGCACCGGGCTGGTGAAGGCGATGGTGCAGAGCAAGAAGTACGGCGCGAAGAAGGACCAGACGTCGTACAACTACAACGTCGAGAAGACGCCGTCGTCCCCCGGTGGTTTCGGCGGCTTCCAGAACGGTTCGACGATGAAGGCCTTCACGATCGCCGCGGCGATCCAGAAGGGCTACTCGATCAACTACAAGATCCCGTCGCCGAGCCCGCTGCACTTCGAGGGGACGAAGTTCAGCACCTGCAACGGGAACGTGACGGTGCCGAAGGACTACGCGCCGACGAACTCGACGCAGAACGTGGCCGAGCCGACCATGATCGAGGCGGCGCAGAAGTCGACCAACACCTACTTCCTGCAGCTGTCCCAGAAGGTCGGCCTGTGCCCGATCGCGAAGCTCGCCGCGAGCTTGGGGATGAACAACGCCCAGACCGGTGAGCCGCTCGAGCAGGTTCCGTCGATGACGCTCGGCGTCGACCTGGTGACGCCGCTGCAGCTCTCGGCCGCGTATGCCGCCTTCGCGGCCCGCGGCAAGTACTGCAAGCCGTTGCTGGTCACCTCGGTCCGCGACCCGCAGGGCAAGGCCGTGAACATCCCGGGCTCGGACTGCAAGCAGGTTCTGCCCGAGGCGGCTGCCGACGGCGTCAACGCGGTGCTGCACCAGGTCATGGAGCCGGGCGGTACCGGTAACCGGCTGAAGTTCGGCAACAGCGACCTGGCCGGCAAGACCGGAACCATCCAGGAGGCCAAGGCGGTGTGGTACGCCGGGTACTCCAGCAAGCTCGCGAGCGCGGCCGTGGTGGCCGACGCGAGCCCGCCGACCAAGCGCCTGTCCGGTCAGACCCTGGACGGCCGCCAGATCAACGACGCCTCCGGTTCGCAGACGGCGGGTCCGCTGTGGATGACCGCGATGCAGAACGCCTTGCAGGGCTACCCGACCACGCACTTCACCGCGCCGGACGAGAAGACCGCGAACGGGAACAACGAAGAGCTCCCGTCCGTCAACGGCATGAACCCCGACGACGCGGCCAACAAGCTCCGCCAGGCCGGCTTCGAGGCGCAGATCAGCCCCACCCAGGTCAACTCCGAGGAATCCGCCGGCACGGTCGCCTACACCGACCCCCGCCGCCGCGACGGAGCCCCCGCCGGTTCCACCGTCACCATCTACGTCTCCAACGGCAACCGCGGTAACAACACCCAAGGCAACAACGAGAACGGCGACAACAACCAGCCCAACAGCGGCGGCGCCACCCCAGGCTGCCAACCCTGGGAACGCAACTACCCCAACTGCTGACAAAACAAGGGCCCCCGTCCACTGCGGACGGGGGCCCTTTCGTTTGTCAGGCGCCTAGTTGGCGTTTTACTTCGGCGGAGACGGCGCCGCCGTCGGCCTTGCCCTTGACCTTGGGCTGGAGAGCGCCCATGACCTTGCCGATGCCGCGGGGGCCGAGCTCGGCGGCGCCGGTGGCGGCGATGGTTTCGGTGACCAGGGCGGCGATCTCTTCGGCCGTGAGCTGCTCGGGCAGGTACTCGGCGAGGATGTCGGCCTCGGCCTGCTCCTTCTCGGCGAGCTCGGCGCGGCCGGCGTCGCGGTAGGCGATGACGGACTCGCGGCGCTTCTTGTTCTCGGAGCCGAGGACTTCGAGGATCTCGGCGTCGGAGAGCTCGCGGGCCTCCTTACCGGCGACCTCGGCCTTGGTGACCGCGGTGAGCGCCATCCGCAGCGTGGACTTGCGGATCTCGTCGCGCGCCTTGAGCGCGGCGGTCATGTCGTCGTGCAGGCGCTGTTTCATTCCGGAGTTGGACATAGCAGAGATTGTGGCAGGCTGGGTAAATGAGTTTGCGCGGGATTGCCGGTACGACGCTGAAGGCCACGGCCGCCGTGGGTGCGGTGGGAGCCGCTTGCGTGGCGTATGCGGCGCTGGTCGAGGTGCGGTGGTTCACGCTGCGCAAGGTGACGGTTCCGGTGCTCGACGAGGGTGCCGCGCCGCTGAAGGTGCTGCATCTGTCTGATCTGCATCTGATGCCGACGCAGGCGAAGAAGATCGGCTGGGTGAACGATCTGGCCGCGCTCGAGCCGGACCTGATCGTCAACACCGGCGACAACCTGTCCCACCAGGACTCGGTGCCGCCGCTGCTGCGGGCGCTCGGCGATCTGCTCGATCTTCCCGGCGTGTTCGTGTTCGGCTCGAACGACTACTGGAAGCCGCACTTCAAGAACCCGGCCAAGTACCTCCTCCCGGCGAACAAGCAGCGCCACAAGCCACACGGGCCGGATCTGCCGTTCGAGGAGATGCGGCGCGCCTTCACCGACGCGGGCTGGGCCGACCTCAACAACGCCAAGACCAGCCTCAAGGTGAACGGCCTGCGCCTGGACTTCGCCGGCACCGACGACCCCCACATCAAGCGCGACCGGTACGGCGTGATCGCGGGCGAGGTGGACCCGTCGGCCGACCTTTCGATCGGAGTCACACACGCGCCGTACCAGCGGGTCCTGAACGCCTTCGTCGACGACGGCTATCCCCTGGTGCTCGCCGGTCACACCCACGGCGGCCAGCTCGCGGTGCCGTTCTACGGCGCCCTGGTGACCAACTGCGACCTCGACGCCTCGCGTGTCAAAGGCCTCTCCACCTGGGGCAGCAGCGGCCGCCAAGCAGCGCTCCACGTCTCCGCCGGCCTCGGCACCTCGCCGTACGCGCCGGTCCGTTTCGCCTGCCGTCCGGAAGCGACATTGCTCACGTTGGTCCCCCGCGTCAGTGCACTCTCTTGGCCGATTTCGTCCCACGCCCCGGCGCATGTAAGCTAACGGCGATTCGGGCTGTGGCGCAGCTTGGTAGCGCGCTTCGTTCGGGACGAAGAGGTCGCAGGTTCAAATCCTGTCAGCCCGACCAAGAGACTCAGGGTCAGTCACTCCGGTGACTGGCCCTGATTCGTTGTTGGGGCTGATTCGTTGTTGGTGCTGCCGATCTACGCTGGCAAGGTGCAGCGAGTTGATCTGGGTGAGATCGAGTACGACGTCGCCGGCAAGCAGATGCAGGAGTGGGTTGCCGAGCGCCTCGCGGGGACGGCGGAGGACCGCCTCTTCCTGCTGAGCCATCCCCCGGTGATCACCTACGGATCCCGTACGGCGGCCGGCGATCTGCCGGCCGAGACCGCGGGGATCCCGGCGGTGGCGGTGGACCGCGGCGGGTTCGCGACGTACCACGGGCCGGGGCAGCTGGTGGGCTACCTGGTGATGGATCTGAAGCGGCGTGGGGTCGTGGACGTGGTGCGCTGGGTGGAGGACGGCTTGATCGAGGCGCTCGGGTCGCTCGGGTTTCCGCTGGTACGGCGGGAGACGCCGAAGGGTGCGAGCAGTCTGGTCGGGGTGTGGACGGCCGACGGGCGCAAGCTGTGCTCGATCGGGATGCGGATCCGCAAGGGTGTGACCAGCCACGGGTTCTCGGTGAACGTCGCCCCGGACATGTCCGTCTTCCACACGTTCACGACCTGCGGACTGCACGACGTCACGATGGTCTCGCTGGCCGAGCTGGCGACCGAGGCCGGACGGCCGGTTCCGGACGACGCCGCCGTACGGGATGCGATCGCGGTCTCCCTCGGGGCGGCCTGATCCGGATACTGTGCGGCCATGACTGAGCAGGAGGACGCCAAACCGCCGCTGCCGCCGCTGTTGATCCTGGCGCTCGTCGGGCTGCTGTGCGGCTTCGCCACGATCGGACTGGTGTGGGGCAGTGAGCAGGGCTGCGAGCGCGTCCGCGACACCACCAGCTGCGGGTCGCTCGGTCTCCCGCTGCTGTTGCTGATCGTGGTGGTGACGATGGTGCTCGGCGGGCTCGCGTTGAGCCGGCTCGCGATGCCGCATCCGCGGCTGGTCGCGTTCCTCGGCGTCGCGTTCATGCTCGCCGTCGTGCTCGCCTTCCTGACCGGCAACTTGTCCTCGCCGTGGACCCTGGCTGTGGTCCCGGTGCTGACCGCGATCACCTTCCTGCTCGCCGACCTCGTCGCCCGACTCCTGGAGCGTGCTGATGCCTGACCTGCCCGTCTACGACTGCCCGCGGACGCCGATCGCTCCGAAGCTCGACGGCACGCTGACCGATCCCGCCTGGGACGTCGCACCGTGGACGACCGACTTCGTCCAGATCCTCGGCGAAGGCCCGGGGCCGCGGTTCCGGACCCAGGCGAAGCTGATGTACGACGACGACTTCCTGTACGTCGGCGGCAAGCTCGAGGAACCGCACGTCTGGTCGACGATGACCGAGCACAACAGCCGGCTGTACTTCGAGAACAACTTCGAGGTCTTCCTCGACCCCGACGGTGACGGCGCGAACTACTACGAGTTCGAGATCAACCCGCTCGGCACGATCTGGGAGCTGACGCTCACCAAGCCGTACGACGAGGGCGGCGAAGCGATCGACCCGACGAACCTGCCCGGTCTGCGGACCGCGATCCACGTCGACGGCACGGTCAACGACCCCTCGGACACCGACACCGGGTGGACAGCCGAGATCGCCATCCCGTGGGCCGACCTCGCCGTACCGACCAAGGGCCGGCCGACCGCGCCCGTCAAGGGTGACGAGTGGCGGATGAACCTGATGCGCTGCCAGTGGCCGCACGAGGTCACCGACGGCAGCTATGTGAAAGGCGCCGAGAGCGAGTTCTGGGTCTGGTCGCCGCAGTACGTCGCGAACATGCACTACCCGCCGCGCTGGGGCGTACTGCGTTTCTGACACACCCACCTGAGCGCCAGTTGGGTGCAGCGGTAACAATGAGCTACGTGGAGTTCGGGGGCGGAGTCGTCAGCGCGGTCGAGCGCGCCTGCGAGACCGATCTGAGAACCGCACTCCGCTTGGTCGCCCGCTACTCGGCGTACTGGTGGTCCCGCGGTCTGGAGGACGAGGCGGCCGCGGCGGCCGAGCGAGTCCTCAGCATGCTGGGCCGCACGATCCCCGTCGGGCTGGACGAGGAGTACCTGCTCGCAGTACTGCACGGAGCCAGCTCGGCGGAGCAGGAGCAGATCGAGCTGGCGCAGCAGATCGTCGACGCCACGAACGGACCCTTCCGGTACTCCGCAACCGTGCTGCTGTGGTGTCTCGTCTTCGGCCCGTTCGAGCCGGCCGAGGTGGTCGAGGACGTGCTCAAGCGCAATGAGCACGGCGACGCGTGGACGCGCGCAGCGGTCGAGCTGTGCCGCGGCTACCCCGGACTGACCGGTGCGACCCCAGAAGAGGCCGCACAGGCCCTCCGTACGGCGCTGGGCCGGTTCCGGATGCTGGAGGACGCCTGGGGCACGTTCCTGGCGCTCAGTGCGCTCCAGCAGTCAGTCGGTGCGCCACTGGAGCTGACCACCGAGGCACTCGGTCTGGCGGAGCAACTCGGGCTGGACGAACAGGTCGGCGTACTGCTGTGTCGGCGTGGTGACCTGTACCGAGTGCAAGGGAAGCTGGACGCCGCCCGCCACGACTACAGCATGGCGCTGGTGCTGGGCGAGCGCACCGACCTACCGGAGACAGTGGCGGTCGCCCACCTCGGACTGGCCCGAGCCGCCAGGTGCTGTGGGCACGTGCAAACCGCCCAGGCCCACCTCAGCGCCGTACTGGAGTTGCCCGACCTGGAGGACGCCCACTATGAGGCGCATCACGAGCTGGCGGCACTAGAGAGGGTGTCGGCGACAGCTTAGTGGAGCCTCGTGGTTAAAGCTCGAGTGCTGGCGGTGTCCAGGTGGGTGCATCGCAAGGCGGAGGGGAAGCCTCGATGTTTTTCTATCGTGGCTTTCCCTCCAACGCCGCGAGGTGCGTGCCTGGGCGCCGCCAGTGCCGAGATTTAGCCGCGAGGCTCCACTAGAGTCGTCGCCATGGACAAGACCTACGAGTCGCCGCAGGCCGCGGTCGCCGACATCGAGGACGGCGCGAGCCTGGCGGTCGGCGGTTTCGGACTGTGTGGCAACCCCATGCATCTGATCAGCGCCCTGCATGACAAGGGGGTGAGCGGGCTCAGCGTGGTGTCGAACAACTGCGGTGTCGACGACTGGGGCCTGGGCATCCTGCTCGCGGACAAGCGGATCGCGAAGATGACCTCGTCGTACGTCGGGGAGAACAAGGAGTTCGCCCGGCAGTTCCTGTCCGGCGAGCTGGAGGTCGAGCTGACCCCCCAGGGCACGCTGGCCGAGAAGCTGCGCGCCGGCGGCTGCGGGATCGCGGCGTTCTTCACCCTCGCCGGTGTCGGCACCCAGGTCGCGGACGGCGGGCTGCCGCAGAAGTACAACACCGACGGCACGGTCGCGAAGGCCTCGGAGCCGAAGGAGACCCGCGAGATCAACGGTACGACGTACGTGCTCGAGGACTCGATCACCACCGACTTCGGGCTGGTGCACGCCCTGCGCGGCGACACGCACGGGAACCTGGTCTTCGACCGGAGTGCGCGGAACTTCAATCCGCTGGCCGCGATGGCCGGGCGGGTGACGATCGCGACCGTCGAGGAGCTGGTCCAGCCTGGTGAGCTGGATCCGGACTCGATCCACCTGCCGGGGGTCTACGTGCAGCGAGTGGTTGCTGTCGGCAAGGACATTGAGAAGCGCATCGAGAAGCGCACCGTGCAGCCTGCGAAGGAGGCCTGAGATGCCGTTGACACGTGAGCAGATGGCGGCGCGGGCCGCGTCCGAGCTCGAGGACGGCTCGTACGTGAACCTCGGGATCGGGCTGCCGACCCTGGTGCCGAACTACATCCCGGACGGCGTCACCGTCGTACTGCAGTCGGAGAACGGCATCCTCGGCGTCGGGCCGTACCCGCTCGACGGCGACGAGGACCCGGACCTGATCAACGCCGGCAAGGAGACCGTCACCACGCTTCCCGGGGCGAGCTTCTTCGACTCGTCGCTGTCGTTCGGGATGATCCGCGGCGGCGCGATCGACGCCGCGATCCTGGGCGCGATGCAGGTGTCGGCCACCGGCGACCTGTCGAACTGGATGATCCCCGGCAAGATGGTCAAGGGGATGGGCGGCGCGATGGACCTGGTGCACGGCGCCAAGAAGGTGATCGTGCTGATGGAGCACGTCGCCAAGGACGGTTCGCACAAGATCCTGACCGAGTGCGACCTGCCCTACACCGGGCGCGGAGTGGTCGACCGGATCATCACGGACCTCGCCGTACTGGACATCACCGACGACGGGCTGAAGCTCGTCGAGCTGGCCGACGGCGTGTCATTCGAAGAGCTGCAGAGCAAGACCGGCGCCCCGATCACCCGGTAGTGGATGTCATTAGATCTAGGGACGCGATCGGATAGTCGACACGGCGAACCTTGAACTCGTCAGCGAGTTCAAGGGAGGCCGGATCATGAAATACCTGGATCGAGCTCTGTGCAGCATGCGGCACCTGGATGTGCAGTGCTCCGTGCTGCCGACCGACGGCCCGTACGCCGAGTCGAAGGAGTACTGCCTCGGCACCCGGCCGGACGTCAACCGCGACGCCGAGTGGCGGAACGCACCTGTTGGACTTGACGAAAGTCGGGTATGACGGGTGGGTGGAGCTGGATGTGTTGGTGGTGGGCGGTGCTGGGGTCGACACGATCGTGCGGGTGCCCGCGTTGGCGCCGGGTGACCGGGAGACGGTGTGGGTCGAACCGATCGAGACGTACGTCGGTCATACCGGGCACGGGGTAGCGCTCGGGTGTCATCTGCTCGGCGTACAGGCCGGGCTGGCGGATGTGATCGGGGAGGACGACGAGGCGTTCCGGATCCGGCAGCTGTACTGGGATCTGCAGATGCCGCTGTACTTCGTGTCACACCCGAGCGGGACACGGCGGTCGGTCAACCTGGTCACGCCGGACGGGGAGCGGCGGACGTTCTACGACGGGCGGCATCCGGCGGGTTTGCGGGTGGATCCGGAGCTGTGGCGGCCGGGGTTGGCGCACGCTCGGCACGTCCACGTGTCGATCATGGACTTCGCCCGGCACGCACTGCCCGATGCGTTGGCCGCGGACTGCACGATCTCGACCGATCTGCACGACTGGGACGGGCGGGACGACTACCACCGGGACTTCGCCACGTCGGCCGACCTCGTGTTCGTATCGGCCAGCGCTCTGCCGGATGATGCGGTCAGTTGGATCTTTGGGCATGGACGGGCGCAGGCGGTCGTCGTACTGGCTGGAGCGGATGGGAGTTATCTGCATCTGCCCGGCAAGCCACCGAAGCACATCCCGGCGATTGAGTTGCCCGATCATCCGGTCGTCGACACGAACGGCGCCGGTGACGCCTACGTCGCGGCCTTCCTCGCCCGCTGGCTCGACGGCGTCGGCTGGTACGACGCCGCCCAGGCCGGCGCCATCGCCGGCGCCTGGGCCTGCGCCTCCCCCGGCACCCACACCAACCTCATCACCGCCGAAGAGCTAGCCGCCCGCAGCGCAGCCTTGGATTGATCGGTCACGCGCCGCTGAACCCGCCCAAAGAGCAGCCGCCGCACCCTTGTGCACGCTGCGCATCTTTGTGCACCCACCAACCATTTCGACGCGCTCGGAGTGGTCGGTGGGCTCCCAAAGTCGGTGATCGCGCCCAAAGTCGGCCCTTGTGCACAAAGAGCAGCCCACCCACCCTTGGGCACCCCGCTCACCTTTGGGCACCCCGCTCATCTTTGGGCACCCCGCTCACCTTTGGGCACCCCGCTCACCTTTGGGCACCCCGCTCACCTTTGGGCGCCCACCAACCATTTCGACCCGCTCGAAGTGGTCGGTGGGCTCCCAAAGTCGGTGATCGCGCCCAAAGCTGGCCCTCGTGCACAAAGAGCAGCCCACCCACCCTTGGGCACCCCGCTCACCTTTGGGCACCCCGCTCACCTTTGGGCAGCCCGCTCATCTTTGTGCACCCACCAACCATTTCGACCCGCTCGAAGTGGTCGGTGGGCTCCCAAAGTCGGTGATCGCGCCCAAAGTCGGCCCTTGTGCACAAAGAGCAGCCCACCCACCCTTGGGCACCCCGCTCACCTTTGGGCAGCCCGCTCACCTTTGGGCGCCCCGCTCACCTTTGGGCAGCCCGCTCACCTTTGGGCAGCCCGCTCACCTTTGGGCACCCCGCTCATCTTTGGGCACCCACCAACCATTTCGACCCGCTCGAAGTGGTCGGTGGGCTCCCAAAGTCGGTGATCGCGCCCAAAGCTGGCCCTCGTGCACAAAGAGCAGCCCACCCACCTTTGGGCGCGAAACGCGACCTTGTGTACCCACCAACCATTCGCGGGGCGCAGAAACGGTTGATGGGTTCCCAAAGTGGGCCCTCGTGCACAAAGAGCAGCCGGCCCACCTTTGGCGCGGAGGAGGAGGCGGGGGCGACGGGTTGGGGTGGGGGTTAGGCGCGGGTCATGGGGGGGTGGAGGGTGGTGGCGGTGCCTCGGTGGAAGAGTTGGGCGGGGCGGCCGCCGTCTCGGGTGGTGGTGGTTCCGGCGGGCTCTACGAAGCCCAGGGCCTTGGTGACTTTGCGGTGGAAGTTTCGGGGGTCGAGCGGGGTACCCCAGACGGCTTCGTAGATGATCCGGAGCTCGGAGATGGTGAAGTCGGGTGGGCAGAAGGCCGCTGCCAGCGGGGAGTACTCGAGTTTGGCTCGGGCTCGCTCGACCGCGTCGGTGAGGATGCGGTGGTGGTCGAAGGCCAGCCGGGCGGGGTCGGCCAGGAGGTCGGTGGTGGGGACCCAGCGGGCGGATTCGGCGTCGGTGCCGGCGACCGGGGCCGGGAGGTCGGGGACCAGCGCCAGGTAGGCCACGCTGACCACGCGACCGCGGGGGTCGCGGGCCGGAGCACCGTACGTCGCGACTTGTTCGAGGTGGATGCGGTCGGAAGCGAGGCCGGTCTCCTCGGTCAGCTCGCGGCGGGCCGTGGTCTCGAGGTCCTCGTCCTCGCGGACGAAGCCGCCGGGAAGCGCCCAGCGACCCCGGTACGGCGCGATGCCGCGACGGATGAGCAGCACCTGCAGGGCGCTGTCGCGGACGGTCAGGATGACCAGGTCGGTGGCCAGGCCCAGCGGCACGAAGTCCATGGTCGACCAGTCTAATCGTCACCTTGACGAGAAGTCACTCCTCCCCTTATCGTCAGAGTGACGACAAGGGAGAACGAACCATGGCAGATATCACCCGCTTCCGCTTCATCAGCCACCTGCGGGCCAACCCGACCACCCACGTCCGGCACCTGCGGAACGGGAAGCTCGCGCACGACGGCGCCGGGCAGGCGTTCTGGTTCCGGGCGCTGAACTCCTCGCTGAGCGAGATCCCGGTCGACGACCGCGAGCAGCCGCTGCTGTTCCACGGGCGGACGCAGGACTTCCAGGACGTGGCGGTCCAGGCGACGGTCACCTACCGGGTGGTCGACCCGGGGCTGGCCGCGACCCGGCTGGACTTCGGGATCGACCCCGACACGGGGATGTGGCGGTCCACGCCGCTCGAGCAGCTTGGCGGGTTGCTGACCGAGCTCGCGCAGCAGACCGCGCTCGACCTGCTCGCCCGGATGAGCCTGACCGAGGCGCTGTCCGAGGGCATGACCGAGCTGCGCCGGGCCTGCGGGACCGGCCTGCGCGAGGATCAGCGGCTGACCGGGCTCGGGATCGGCGTCGAGGATGTCCGGGTGGTCGCCGTGCGGGCGGAGCGCGATGTCGAGAAGGCGCTGCAGACGCCCACTCGCGAGATGGTCCAGCAGGCTGCGGACAAGGCGACGTACGAACGGCGTGCGATGGCGGTCGAGCGAGAGCGTTCAATCGCGGAGAACGAGCTGCAGAACCAGATCGAGCTCGCTCGGCGCGAGGAGCAGCTGGTCAACCAGCGCGGTCAGAACGAGCGCATGCGCGCGACCGAGGCGGCGGCCGCCGGTCAGATCGAGACGCAGGCGGCCGCGGGTCGGCAGCGGGCGATGGCCGAGGCCGAGGCGGATGCCAAGCGCGTGATCGGCTCGGCTGAGGCGGCGGCGGAGAAGGCGATGCTCGACGCGTACGCCGAGCTGGACCAGGGCACGATCCTGGCGATGGCGGTCAAGCAGGGAGCGCTGCCGGAGATCGGCACCCTCAACCTGACGCCGGACCTGCTCACCCCGCTGCTCACCAAGCTGACGGCCTGACATGCCACTCCCACCCCGGGCGGTGATCGTGCATCGGGCGACCGAGCTCAGTGAGCTGATCGCCCGGCACGGAACCCGGCAGCAGGCTGGCTTCTTCCTGGCCGGCCGCGGCCGGGACCTGGCCGAGCTGGATGCCCGGCACCAGGCCCAGACCGACGCACTGGCCACGATTTCCGCCGCCATTCCGCTGGACTGGCGCCGTACTGTTGCCGAGCGCAACGATCTCGACCGGTTCGTGTTCGGGCCGGAGGACGTGGTGATCGCGGTTGGTCAGGACGGGCTGGTCGCCAACGTCGCCAAGTATCTGGACAGTCAGCCGGTCATCGGCATCAACCCCGAGCCCGACCGCAACCCCGGCATCCTGGTCCCCCACGAGCCCGCCGCGATCACGGAACTTCTCGCCCAAAGGGAGATAACAGAGCGGCAGATCACGGAGCGCACGATGGTCGCCGCGACCACCGATGACGGGCAGCAGCTGATCGCCCTCAACGAGGTGTACGTCGGCCACCGCAGCCACCAGTCCGCGCGGTACCGGCTGGGCGCGGAGCGGCAGTCGTCCTCCGGCATCCTGGTCGGCACCGGGACCGGTTCGACCGGCTGGTGTCGCTCGGCCTGGCAGGAACGGCACAGCCCGCTCGCCCTCCCCGGCCCGATCGACCCGGTCCTGAGCTGGTTCGTCCGAGAGGCCTGGCCGTCACCCGCAACCGGCACCGACAACACCGAGGGCCTACTCAAGGCGCCCGACACCCTGACGATCACCGCCGAGTCCGACCTGGTCGTCTTCGGCGACGGCATGGAAACCGACACCCTCACCCTCACCTGGGGCCAACGCCTGGAAATCGGCATCGCCCCGGTGAAACTGCACCTAGTCAGCTGACCAGACGGTTGCCTGCTGCTCGAAGACCGCCAAATCGCTGTGCACCGGGATCACACACAGCAGATGTCCGCCGGGAGCGCGGAGGGTGTGGCAGCCCTGCCAGCTCGACACCTCCACCGCCCCGAGCCCGGTCAGCCGAGCGACCTCGGCCGGTACGTCGTCGGTCTCGATGTCCAGGTGGTAGCGCGACTCGTCCTCGATGGACTGGATGGCGGTCACATACCCCGGGACGGCGTCGTGCAGGCTGATGAACTGCGGCTCGCCCTCCGGTGACGACGTTTGGACACCCAGGGCCTTGGACCAGAACGTCGCCGCGGCGTCCACCTCGCTCCGCCGGACGTCGATCAGGAACGTGGACACACGGCTGCGATGCATGCGATTCACCGTAGCGCGCCCGAAGTTTTACCCGTGATCTCTACCCGCGGTGATCGACTGAGACGGAATCTGTACTGACAACGATGGTCATTCGTGCGTAGGGTGCGATCACCACGGCCCCGTCGAGGGAGGGCCGTCGTGCATCTACCCACCCGCCCACAGGGGAGAGACACGCATGCGCAGAACTCCGTTCCGGACCGGAACGATCCTGCTCGCTGCGGCCGCTTTGATTCCGGCCGCGACATTGTCAGCGGCCGCCCGGCCGTCCACCGACGCCGCGAAGCCACCGGCCAAGCCGTTCGTCCAGGGGACGCAGACGGTCGCGGCGTACGACTACGACAACGCGATCCACGAGCGGATCGCGGTCGACGTCCCGAAGACGGACAACGACCAGAACGGCAAGACCGACCAGATCACCGTGGACATCATCCGCCCGGGTGAGGCCGCGCAGGCCGGCATCGACGTACCGGTCATCATCCAGGCGTCGCCGTACTACGCCGGGGACCCGGCCAGCTACTTCGACGCCAACGGCGTCCGGCAGGTCTACGGCAGCTGGCTGGACAACTACTTCGTGCCGCGCGGGTACGCCGTCGCGTTCGTCGACATGCCGGGGACGAACCGGTCCACCGGCTGTACCGACGTCGGCGGCGACTTCGAGGTGCTCGGCACCAAGGCCGTCATCGACTGGCTGAACAACCGGGTGCCCGGTTACAACCCGGACGGCAGCAAGGCGAAGGCCGACTGGTCGACCGGCAAAGCCGGCATGATCGGTACGTCGTGGAACGGAACGATCGCGAACTCCGTGGCCAGCACCGGCGTCCGTGGCCTCGAGACGATCGTCCCGATCGCCGCGATCTCCAGCTGGTACGACTACACCCGCAGCAACGGGGTGCCGTTCTACGACGCGTACATGGAGTTCCTGTACGACTACGTCAGCAACGACAAGACCCCGCGCTGTGTCGCGCTGACCGACGAGGTCGAGCAGGACTCCGACACCCGGACCGGCAGCTACAGCAAGTTCTGGGACCCGCGGAACTACCGCCTGGACGCGAGCAAGGTGCACGCGTCCGTCTTCGCGATCCACGGTCTCGACGACGAGAACGTGAAGACCCGGCAGTTCGGCGAGTGGTGGGACGAGATCGCCAAGCGCAACGTGCCGCGGAAGATCTTCCTGCACCAGGGCGTGCACCTGGACGGGTTCAGCTTCCGGGACGCGTACGTCGACCAGCTGCACCCGTGGTTCGACTACTGGCTGCAGGGCCTGCAGAACGGCATCATGAAGCAGCCGCAGGCGACCATCATGCGTGAGGACGGCAGCTACACGACCGAGGCCAAGTGGCCGGCGGCCGGTGCCAAGCAGACCAAGCTGAACCTCGGCAAGGCGTCCAACGGCCGCGCCGGCGGGCTGTCGATCGCGGCCGCCTCGGGAGACCCGATCAGCTTCACCGGTACGGCGGACGAGTCGCAGGACACCGTCGTACTGGACCCGACAACGCCGAAGCCCGACCGCGCCGTGTTCCTCAGCGACGCGCTGGACAAGGCGGTCCGGATCAGCGGTACCGGCAAGGTCACCGTCCGGGTGAAGTCGAACAAGGTCGCGGCCGGCATCAAGGCCCGGATCGTCGACTACGGTACGGCGACCCGCTACACCAACGTGACGACGGTGCCGAACACCAGCGTCTGCTGGGGTGACGGCAACAAGCTCGACACCGGTTGCTACGGCAAGACCCAGATCAACACCGCGGTCTCGGACGCCGCCGTCGTCGTGCGCACGCTGGCCGACGTCGGGCACTACAAGTCGCTGAACCGCAAGGAGTCACTCAAGTCCGGCAAGTGGTACGACCTGACGTTCGAACTGAACGCCGACGACATCGTCTTCGCCGCCGGTCACCGCCTCGGGCTCGTCCTGACGGTCGAGCCCGACAACCCCTCGGTCCCGTTCACGGGTGCGACCCTCACCCTGGACCCGACCCACTCGTCCCTGACCCTCCCGCTCACCGGCTACACCCAGTCGCTGGCCACCGCGGGAGCACCCCAGGCACGGGTCCAGGCCAACGACCTGGCCCAGCCGGAGCCTGAGAAGGACCCGGTGAAGCTCATGCAGCAGATGGTGGAAGCTTCCCGCTGACACCGGTGGGGCCCCAGCTTCGGCTGTGGCCCCGCCTTGTTCTTCATAACGTCCGAAGAAACGCCGACGACGTTCGGCGAGTCTTCGGACGTTAGGTTTTTACAGCTCGGAGTAGGCCTTCACGAGCGACTCGGCGTCGTGTTCCCAGTTGAGCTCGTCGGCGGCTTCGCGGATGCCGGCGGTGTAGACGGGATAGGTCTCGATGAGCGCCCGTACGGCGGCCGTCAGCGACACCGGGTCACCTGGCGTATAGAGCGTGCCGAGGTTGTGCGCCGTCACCACCGAGCGGAGCTCCGGAAGGTCGGCAGCGACGACCGGTACGCCGGCCCGAACGGCGTGGAAGAGTTTGTTGGGCAGCGCCAGGCGATGGTTCTCGCAGGTGTTGGTGAGCGTGACGAGCGAGATGCCGTAGGAACGCAGGGTCTCGTCGACCTCGTCGATCGAGCGCTCGGCCACCACCTCGACCGGGCCCAGATCCAAGCGGTAGTTGGGATCCACCGACCCCATCAACACGGTCCGGAACGGCGCGAGCTGACGAGCTGCACCGACCACCGTCGGCAGGTCGCGACCCGCGCCCACGCGACCGGCGTACAGGAGTCCTTCGGGGCGCTCGAGTGGCGGCGGGACGAAATGCGCGCGGGGGAAGGTGTTCCGGATGACGCGGACGTCGGCGAGACCGCGGTCGCGCAGCCGGACGGCGATGCCGTCGGAGACGGTGAAGACGACCCGCGCCTTCGCGGCCAGCTCGGCCTCGAACTTGCGGCCACGCGCACGCCAGAGCGGCGTCGGCCGGCCCGGCAGCGCCCGGTCGAACCACAGCTCGTGGCTGTCGTAGACCAGCTTCGCCTGCCAGCGCTCGGCAAACTCGGCGGCCAGCTCCAGGGTGTTGAAGTCATGGGCGTGTACGACGTCGAACGGCCCGGACTCGGCCACTCGCGGTGCCGCTGCGAGCCGCCACTGCTTCTCGGTGCGCAGCCGGTGCTCAGGCAGCAGCAGCCAGCGTCCGAAGCGCTTGGCCAGCACCTTCGGCCCCCGCCGACCGTGCCCGACCGCCAGCCCGCCGCCACCGGTCCGCAGCCCGGAGGAGCGCGAGACCGACTCGACCGTGATGCCCGGACCGATCTCGAAGGCCTCGGGGACGTCCCGCCCGATGATGTGAATCGTGTGCCCAGCATCCGCCAGCGCGGTTGCCTCGCGAAGGATCCGCGAGTCCCCGGCGATCGGAGACTGCGCAATCATCAATACCCGCATCTCACCTGCCACCGAGGAAAGGTAGCAGCGCTTCGACCGCTCTGCGGCCATCGTGCAGTTCCCGCACGTAGGCAACCCCGCCGTCGGCGAGCTTCCGCGCCGTCTCCCGCTCGCTGATCAGGCGCTCGATCACCTGGCGCAGATCAGCCGGAGTTGCCTCCGCGATCGGCAGCTCGGCCGGCAGCAACGCCCGCACACGCTCCGCGACATGTCCCACGGTGACGCGACCGGCCGCCATCGATTCACACGCCAGTACGCCGTACGAGCCCAGGACCAGCTGGTCGACCACGATGTCCGCGTCCTGCACCAGCGCAGCCAGCTCGGCATGCCGGACACCCTCGACCCGTCGGTACTCGATCAGTCCGCGCGCTTCCAGCTCGGTCAGCACCGGGTCGACGTACGCCGAACCCTTCAGCGCGCCACTGGACGGCGCATGCAGCACCACTGGACGCTCTCGCTCCAGCACGGGCCGATCAGACGCGAACGCATCCACATCAACCGTCAGTGGCAGCCACGTGCCGTTGTCGACGAACTCGAGCAGGTCCGGCGTAGTCACGAACACAGGACCCTCGTACGTCGCCAGATGCCGCCGCAGCACGTCATTCGCCGCCTGCAACCGCTTCGTGAAGTCGTCATCGGCGTTCTGGAACGGCGAGTGCTCGAAAAGCTCCCGATGCCTGGCCGGATCGCGGATCTCCGAGCCATGGAAGACCAGTCCGTGCCGAATACCCGCCTTGTCCAGCGCCGGTACGTCGCTCGTCCACATCTGCCCGGGCAGCTGGCCGAACATCGGCCGACCGGCTTCGAACAGCACATGGGTCACTTCTGCCAACGCCCACGCCATCAGGTCGTACTGCCAGCGCAGATCGGTCTTGTACTGCTCAGATGTCGCAGTGCGGTGCGCAGCGAACTGATACGTCGCACCGGCGGTGTTGAGCGCCTCTGCGGCCAGCCCGGGGACCTCACGCTCCAGTGCGGTCGCCCACAACCACGCCTGGCCCGCACTGTTCACCGGACCGATCAACAGCCGGCGCTCGTGCGTCCTGCTGCGAGCCGGCACCGGACTCCGCCCGTACGCGGCGAGCACGTCAGCGCCAGGCTGAATGACCACATCCGCCCGGCCGAGGTACTTCTTCTGGACCTTGTCAGTGGTGCCTTGGTAGACGACCCTCAGCGGCCGCTTCTGCGCCTTCGCCCGACCAGCAGCGCGGGTGGCGACGGCGAGCGTCTGAACACCCTGCGCGTGCACGACATCCGGCTGCAGGCGATCGATCAGCCCACCGAAGGTGAGCTCCAGGTCCTGACCCTCCGACGAGGCCAGCCGCTCCGGCACCCCGGACTTCAGCAGCCGCAGCCAGACCCGCCGTACCAACGCTTCGACGCGGCCCAGCTGCCCGTGGCCGCTGTCGGCCTTGAACTCGATCATGGCCGCCTTGCGCGCGTCACCGGCCTGCGGCTCACGCATCGGGACGCGCACGACCAGGGCGCCGTCGACAAGCCCCCTTGACGACTCCCTGGTGGCCGAAGGCCGGAGCACAGTCACCTGTGCCCCGGCCCCGGCGAGTACTGCTGCCCCCTCGTGAGCGGTGCTGTCGTCAGCGACGAGCACCACCACCCGCAGGTCGGGCTGGGTCACTGCCGGACGGACCTTCCGATCACAATGCGACGGACGCCGGCCCACTTGGCGGCGTCGGTCTTGTCGCGACCGTCCACCAGCACCGTGACACCAGGCAGATCGGCCGGCGACAGCTCGGCGTACTCGGCGTGGTCGGCCTGCAGCACGGCCGCGTCCACCGGCGTGCCCAGCGCGTACGGCGTGAAGCCGAGGCCCTGGAGCTCCTCGTCGGTGTACATCGGGTCGTGCACGAAGACCTCGGCGCCGCGGCCCTTGAGCCCGTCGACGGCCGGGAAGACACCGGAGAACGCGGTCTCCTTGACGCCACCGCGGTACGACGCACCGAGCACGACGACCTTGGCACCCTTGAGGTCGCCGAACGCGCCCTCGAGCAGGCCGATCGTGTAGTCCGGCATGCCGGCGTTCGCCTCACGGGCGGCGCGGACGACGGTCGCGTCCGGGTCGGTGTACAGGTACAGCCGCGGGTAGACCGGGATGCAGTGCCCGCCGACGGCGATGCCGGGACGGTGGATGTGGCTGTAGGGCTGGGAGTTCGACGCGTCGATCACCTGGGTGACGTCGATGCCGTTCTGGCCGGCGAACCGGGCGAACTGGTTCGCCAGGCCGATGTTGACGTCGCGGTAGGTGGTCTCGGCCAGCTTCGCCAGCTCGGCGGCCTCGGCGGAACCGAGGTCCCAGACGCCGTTGCCACGCTCGAGATCCGGACGCTCGTCGAAGTCCAGGACGGCCTCGTAGAACTCGGTGGCGCGCTTGGCGCCCTCGTCGGACAGACCGCCGACCAGCTTCGGGTACTTGCGCAGGTCCGCGAAGACGCGGCCGGTGAGGACGCGCTCCGGCGAGAACACCAGGTGGAAGTCGGTGCCCTCGGTCAGGCCGGAGATCTCCTCCAGCATCGGCTTCCACCGGTTGCGGGTGGTGCCGACCGGCAGCGTGGTCTCGTAGGAGACCAGGGTGCCCGGGGTGAGGTGCTCGGCCAGCGAACGGGTCGCGTTCTCCATCCAGCCGAACTCCGGCTCGCCGGTCTTGTCGTCGACGAACAGCGGCACCACGATGACGACGGCGTCGCTGTTCGGGATGGCGTCGGCGTAGTCGGTGGTCGCCCGCAGGCGGCCGTCGGCCACGGTCTCGGCGAGCAGCTCCTGCAGGTGGTCCTCACCCGGGAACGGCTCCTGGCCGGCGTTCACCAGCTCGACGAACTTCTCGTTGATGTCGACACCGATGACCTGGTGCCCCTTCGAAGCGAACTGGACCGCCAACGGCAGACCGATCTTGCCCAAGGCAATTACACTGACGCGCACTCTGACTCCACTAGATAGTGATTCTTCAACGGGAGCCTCGTAGCTTGAGTTCCAGCGGGTGCTCGACGAACTTGTAGAGCAGCCACGAGGCGAGGATCGATACGGCGCCGACACCGGCGTACCAGGTCAGGTTGAACCAGGACGCAGGTTCGCTGTGTCCGTGGAACTCCCTGACCGCGTACAGCACGGTGGCATGCACCAGATAGAAGGAGTACGACCACTGGCCGAGTGCGACCAGTGGCTTGCTCCTGAGTAGGGACCGGCCACCACGCAGGTCCCTGGCGGCGACAACCAGGATCAGGAAGCCGTAGAGGAGGGTGAGAATCTCCTTCTGCAGCACGCTGATCTCGGTTCCGAACGGCACCTTGCCCGGGTGCCGGAACGTGTAGGTGAGGACGACCAGCCCGACGCCGATCGCCAGATAGCCGAGCCACGGTGGCAGCCGCGTGGTCCAGCCGGACCGCAACGCGATCGCGATCGCGATACCGATCAGGAACGCGAGCGCGTGCAGCAACGGCGGCGGCAGCGTCGGCAGATCGACCCAGTTGTACTGCGTGAGCCGGTATCCGCAGGCGATGACGATCGCGGCCGCCGCGAAGACGAGCGCTCCGACGAGCTTCAGCTTGGCCGTCGCCCGCTGCAGGAACGGGAAGAACGCATAGAAGAACACCTCGATCGACAACGTCCAGGACGCCGGGTTGCCGCCGTACAGGATGGCCGGGTTGTTCGACCAGCCGTTCAGCAGGAACAGCGACAGCACGATCGCGGTCATCGAGACCGGCTTGATCCAGAACATGTTGTCCGGCGGATCGAACCGGTAGAACACGAAGATCGCCGGGATCAGCGCGACCACGTGGGCCGGGACGATCCGGGCGAACCGGCGGCGGTAGAACGTACCGGCCGCCGTCCCGGGCCGGGTCGACCAGGTGAGGACGAAACCCGAGAGCACGAAGAAGAACGTCACCCCGGAGGTGCCGAGCTTCAGGAACTCGCGGATCGGCAGCGGGGCCAGGTTGCTCATGTGGTGGGTGAAGACGAAGAACGCCGCCCACCAGCGCAGCCCGGTCAGCGACTCGATCCGCCGCGGAACGACCGTAGCTGCCGTGGCCGGGCCCGCCGCCGGCCCAGAGACATCCTGGGCGGGCGGCTGCACCCGGTCATCGGCAGCCATCGTCATCGGGCTACTCGGCGAGCGTGGCGACCACGCGACCGGCCGCGTGACCGTCGCCGTACGGCATCGGGCGCTCGCCGGTCGGCGCCGTCCGAGCGGCCAGCTCGGGCAGCTTGCTCACGTCGGAGGTCAGCACGTTCCAGCCGGACTCCACGGTCTCGACCCATTCGGTCTCGGGGCGCAGCGTGGTGCAGACGCGGCCGAGCAGAAAAGCCTCCTTCTGCAGACCACCGGAGTCGGTGACGACACCGGCCGAACCGATGACGGCCTGAACCATCTCCGGGTAGGCAAGCGGCTCGCGGACGTGCAGCGAACCGTCCGGACGTTCCAGCTTGATGCCGTGCTCCGCGCACTTCGCGACGAGCCGCGGGTGCGCCAGCAGGACCACCGGGCGCCCGACATTCGCCAAGCCTTCGATGATGCCGGCCAGGTGCGCCGGGTCGTCGGTGTTGTCGGGGCGGTGGATCGTCGCGACCAGGTACTCGCCCTGCTTGAAGGGCAGATCGAGCGGCTTGTCCTGGACGGCGTCGCGGACCCGGAAGCAGACGTCGGTCATGACGTCGCCGACGAGCCGCGACTTGTCCTTCAGGCCCTCGTTCGCCAGGTGGTCCATCGCCACCTGGGTCGGGGCCAGCAGGATGTCGGACGCGTGGTCGGTCAGCACGCGGTTGTGCTCCTCCGGCATCCGCCGGTTGAACGACCGCAGGCCGGCCTCCAGGTGCGCGACCGGGAGGTGCATCTTGACGGCCGACAGTGCGCCGGCCAGCGTCGAGTTCGTGTCGCCGTAGACGAGCACCCAGTCGGGCCGGTGCTCGTCCAGTACGGCGTCCATCGCGGACAGCATGGCGCCGGTCTGCACCCCGTGGCTCCCGGAGCCGATGCCCAGGTGGACATCCGGCGCCGGGATCTTCAGGTCGGCGAAGAACACGTCGGACATGTTCTTGTCGTAGTGCTGACCGGTGTGCACGATGATGTGCTCGTGGTCGGTCGCGGCGAAAGCCTCCGCGATCGGCGCGAGCTTCACGAACTGGGGGCGGGCCCCCACGACGCTCAGAACCTTCACGGCGTGGCGACCCTGATGGTGCGGTCCTCGGCGGCCGACTGGATCACTGCCTCGGCCACCGCGACGGTGGTCAGGCCCTGCTGCAGCGTGACGATATCGGCGTCCTTGCCCAGTACGGCGTCGCGGAACGCTTCGTGCTCGGTGCGCAGCGGCTCGGGCTTGCTGATCGCGTAGCGGATCATGTCGCCCTCGCTGACACCGCGGAAGTGCGCGACGTCGTCCCACGCGGTGGCGACCGTGCCGTTGGCGTGGAAGGTCAGGTCCGCGGTCAGGGTGTCGGCGATGAAGGCGCCCTTCTCACCGGTGACGACGGTGAGCCGCTCCTTCATCGGGGACAGCCAGTTGACCAGGTGGCTGGTGACGGTGCCGTCGGCCAGCTTGCCGGTGACGGCGATCAGGTCCTCGTAGTCACGGCCGGACTTGTGCGCGCTCTGCGCGGCCACCGTGACGAACGGGGACTGGGTCACCCACGCGGTCAGGTCGATGTCGTGCGTGGCCAGGTCCAGCACCACGCCGACGTCGGCGATCCGGGCCGGGAACGGGCCCTGCCGACGGGTGGTGATCTGGTAGATGTCGCCCAGGTCGCCGGCCTCGAGGCGGAACCGCAGCGCCTGCAGCGCCGGGTTGTACCGCTCGATGTGACCGACCGCGCCGACCAGGCCGGCGGTCTCGAAGGCCTTGGCGATCTCGGTCGCCTCGGCCGACGAACCGGCCAGCGGCTTCTCGATCATCGCGTGCACGCCGGCCTCGGCCAGCGCCTTCGCGATCTCGGCGTGGTACTGGGTCGGCACCGCGACCATGCAGTAGTCGATGCCTTCGGCAATCAACTGCTCGATGGTGGAGTGCACCGGACGACCGCCGGCGACACCGAACTTGTCACCGCCCGGGTCCGCGACGGCGACCAGGTCGACGCCGTCCAGGGAGGCCAGCACGCGGGCGTGGTGACGACCCATCATGCCGAGGCCGATCAGGCCCGCCTTCAGGTTCGCCATCTCACGCACCAGCCTTCGCCACGGTGTTCACCGCGGCCACGATCCGGTTCAGGTCGTCCTCGGACAGCGAGGGGTGGACCGGCAGCGAGAGCACCTCGGCCGCGGCCTTCTCGGTCTCCGGCAGCTCCAGCTCGCGCCGGAACGACGGGAGCCGGTGGTTCGGGATCGGGTAGTACACGCCGCAGCCGACGCCGTACTCGGTGCGCAGCGCGTTCGCGAAACCGTCGCGGTCCTCGGTGACGCGGATCGTGTACTGGTGGTAGACGTGGCTGGCCTCGTCGGCCACGGCCGGGACGCCGACACCGGCCAGGTTCGCGTCCAGGAAGGCCGCGTTCTCCTGCCGCTGCTTGGTCCAGCCGCCGACCTTGGTCAGCTGCACGCGACCGATGGCGGCGTGCAGGTCGGTCATCCGGTTGTTCAGGCCGACGACCTCGTTCTCGTACTGCTTGAGCATGCCCTGGTTGCGGTAGAGCCGCATCTGGCGCTCGAGCTGCTCGTTCGCGACCGAGTTCATGCCGCCCTCACCGGACGTCATGTTCTTGGTCGGGTAGAGGCTGAACATGGCGAAGTCGCCGAAGGTGCCGACCGGGGCGCCGTTCCAGGTCGCGCCGTGGGCCTGGGCCGCGTCCTCGTAGATCGCGATGCCGTGCTTGTCGGCGATCGCCTGCAGCGCGGTCATGTTGGCCGGGTGGCCGAACAGGTGCACCGGCATGACGGCCTTGGTCTTCTCGGTGATCGCGGCCTCGACCGCGGCCGGGTCGAGGCAGAAGTACGTCGGCTCGATGTCGACGAAGACCGGGGTCGCACCGGTCAGCGCGACGCTGTTCGCGGTCGCGGCGAAGGTGAAGGACGGGACGATGACCTCGTCACCCGGTCCCACGCCCGCGGCCAGCAGGCCGAGGTGGAGACCCGACGTACCCGAGTTCGTCGCGACGCACGCCCGGCCGGAGACCAGCGCTGCGCCGAACTCCTGCTCGAACGCCGCCACCTCAGGACCCTGGGCGAGCATGCCGGACTGCATGACACGGTCGACAGCCTCGCGCTCCTCCTTCCCGATGATCGGCTTCGCGGCCGGAATCGGCTGCACCATCAGTTCTCCTCCTGTGCTTCATCGGCCGGCCGCAGCCGTCCGTCGGTTTCGATGTAGATCTCGCCCGTGTTCGGGCATTTCCACTCGCCGTCCCCGACAGCGAGCAGCGGTACGCCAGCCTTGCCGACCCACTTGAGGTGGCGCGCCGGGACCCCGGCGACCAGCGAGAAGTCCGGCACGTCCTTGACCACCACGGCACCGGCGGCGACAGTCGCCCAGCGGCCCACGGTGACCGGCGCCACACAGGTGCTGCGCGCACCCAGCGAGCAGCCTTCCTTCAGCGTCACGCCGACCGGCTCCCAGTCGTGCCCGGACTTCGGCGTACCGTCCGGGTTCACCGCGCGCGGGAAGTAGTCGTTGGTCAGCACCACGGCCGGGCCGATGAACACGCCGTCCTCGAGGGAGGCGGGCTCGTAGACCAGGGCGTAGTTCTGGATCTTGCAGTTGTCGCCCATCCGGACCCCGGTCCCGACATAGGCGCCGCGGCCGACGATGCAGTTCTTCCCCAGTACCGCGTTCTCGCGGACCTGGGCCAGGTGCCAGACCGACGATCCGTCGCCGATCTGGGCGCGCTCGTCGACGTCGGCCGACGGGGCGATGCGGGTGGTCACAGGGTCTCCTTAACAGTCAGCCACTGGCTGAGGACTTCGGCTGCGCGACGACCGTCGTGCAGCTCCGCCACGAACCCGGGCCCGGCCGCCGCCTGTGCGGCCGCGGACTCCCGGTCGGCGACGAGATCGCCGACGACGTCACCCAGCGTGTCGTCGTCCGCCTCCACGATCGGTACCTCTCGCCCAGCCAGACTACGCACCCGCGAGCGCAGCTCCGAACCGACGTACGAGACGACGATCCGGCCCGCCGCGAGGGCCTCGGCCGCGGCGACGCCGTACAGGCCGATTCCGAGCTGGTCTACAACGATGTCAGCGGCACCGATCACGCTCGGCATCTCCGCATGCGCCACGTCGGTGATCCGCCGGTACTCGATCAGGCCGCGCTCGTGCAGACCGCCCAGCACCTCGTCGATCCGGGCCGTGCCCTTGAGCTTGGCGCTGGACGGGACGTGCACGACGACCGGGCGCTCACCGCTGAAGAGCGGGCGAGCAGCCGCGGCCCACGGCGCCGGGTCGATGACTACCGGTAGCCAAGTCGCCTGCGGTACGTCGATCAGCAGGTCGGGCGTGGAGACGAAGACGGGCAGGCCGAGGCTCTCGACCAGCTCGGCATGCCGCCGGGCCTGGACCTCGAGCTTGTCGGTGAGGTCATCACCTGGGGTGAACGGTGAGAACCGCTCGCGGGCCGCATGGCGGCTGGGCAGCCGGATGTCGGAGCCGTGGAACAGCAGGGCGACGTCGAGGCCGGCCTGCCGCAGCACGGCGATGTCCGCTGCCGCATCCGGGTGGCCGCCGTACCCGAGGAGTGGCCGCAGGGACTCCACCATGACGTGGGTGTAACTGCTCAGCACGTGCTCACGCTGGGCACGTGCCCAACGTGACTGGCTCCACCACGCCTGCGGTACGTCGTAGTCGTCGGCGAACCGGAACGCCGCCGACCGGCGCAGCGCGAACGAAACAGCCGCGACTCCGGGCAGCGTCTCGGCCGCACGGGCCCAGGCATAGCCCTGACCGGCGGAGTTGGTCGGTCCGACCAGCAGTCGCACCGGAGTGGTGGCAGCCGGTGGGAAGACCGGCAGCGTCGCGTACGAGTAGCGCAGACCACGCAGACGCGCCCGGACCGCCTTCGCGGTCCGGGCAACTGGCGCCGGGAGGCTGTCACGAATCGAACGCGACACCGTCATGGACATGACCTCAATGACCTGCCGGGACCTTGAGCTGGTCGAGCTCGCGGCGAGCGGCCGGCAGACCGAGCACGACCGGCCGATCCGGCCGCTCCTGCCCGAGGTTCCAACCGGCCCAGACCGCGTTCCCGTCCAGCGCGATGACCACGTCGGCCTGGGCGAGGAAGTCGCGCACGTCGGGACGGGCCTGGACCCGCTTCCAGTAGGCGTTGCTGATCTTCTTGCTCATCCGCGAGACCCGGACGATCCGCACCGGACCGATCTTCATCGCGACGCGCACAGCCGACTGTTGAACCCGCCGGACCCGCCAACCAGCGGCCTTCTTGACCCGGACAGCGGACGGCGGCGTCGGCTGCGGCTTCTGCTTCGGGCGCGGACCCGAGACCGCCTCCGGCGCGAGCACCGCGTCCGGCGCCTCGTCGAACTCCTCGCCGTCGTCGTGGTTCTCCACCCGGTCGGCGATGGTGGGCATCTGGCCCGGGCCGATCAGCGTGAACGTGTTGACCTTGTCGTCGACGAGGTCCTCCGGCGGCAGCCAGCCGATGACGTCGAGGACGAGGTCGTCCCCGCCACCGAGGTCAGCGCGGACAGTGTCGAAGTACTCCGGCGTCAACCGCTTGGTGCTCATCAGCACAACCTTCTGGTTCATGCGTGCACCTCGCTCTTCTTCTTGACGGCCTCGGCGAGCGCCTCGATCCGGGGGTCCATCACCAGGTCGCGCCGGTAGCCGGTGCCGAACTCACGCGCCTTCTTGCGGATTCCCTCGTCGGCCGTCCGGGCCGCGTGCGCGGCCTCGATCAGGGCCGCCGCGATGGCCTCCGGCGTCACCTCGGTGACCGGGAACCAGAGCGGGTGACCGCGCAGTACGTCGGAGGCCGCGTTCTCCGGGTCGTGCACCGAGACGACCGGCAGACCCGTCGCCAGATACTCGAAGACCTTGCCGCTCGTCACGTACTTGCCCTTGCCCAGCATCAGCAGCTGGACGTCGAACTCGTCGTACGCCTTGGCGATCTCGGCCTTGCCGACCGGGCCCTCGTAGCTCACGCCTTCATCGGCACCCGAGTTGATCACGGCCAGCATGTCCGGTCGCGGGACGGCGTAGTACCCGAGGTAGCCGTGGATCTTGGCCTTGGCACCGGCCAGCTCCTCGGACTGCTCGACGGCGAGCTTCCAGCCGTCGACGAAGTCCTGCAGCGGCACCTTCGGCGACACCGTGCCGACGTACCCGAAGGTCAGCGGGCGGTCGGTGACCGGACCGCGGTCGTTGGTGTCCGGGACCAGCTCCGGGTCGAAGCCGTTGGCCACGACGTGCATCTTGCTCGCCTGCGCCGGGTAGAGCTCGACGTGCCACGCCTTGATCGGTTCGTTGACGAACCAGACCTCCTGCGCGCCCTCGACCAGCTTCCTCTCCCACTTCGCGGCGCGGCTGTTCGGCTCGTGCAGCCGGTTGCCGCTGAAGACATCGAGCAGCCAGGCGTCGCGGTAGTCCATCACGTAAGGCACGTTGGCCTTCTCGTGCAGGTGGTACGCCGCCGTGAACGCGACATGCGGGTTCGCCGTGGCAACCGTCAGGTCGACCGGGTTCTCGGCATGGATGCGCTCCGCCGCCGCCTCGATCACCGAGCGCCAGGGGCCGTAGCCGTGCTCCGGGAACGGGATCAGGTCCTGCTTGTTCCGCCACTTGCTCCACAGCCGCGGATTCCGGGCCCGGGCCTTCGGCCAGCGGCGCAGATCGGTCTCCATGACCGGCCAGTCGAACGGCACCCGGACCACCTCGACGGAGGGGTCGACCCTGTCCTCAAGGGTCGCGTCGGCACCGGTGAAGCGGTAGAAGGTCTCGCGTTCGGCCGTCAGCACCGTCACCTTCCAGCCGAGTGCGGCGAACCGGTTCGCGGTTGCCAGCGCCCGGTACACACCGCCTCCTCGACAGGGGGGAAACCCCCAGGCGACGTACAACATGTGTGGGCGGTCCGTCATGCCCGTCCTTTCAGGAGTCATGCCTTCAGCAGGTTGACAATTGCGTCGGCCAGGTCGTCGTACGGCGTCGTGGCGGGCAGGTTGGCGGCCGCCCACCGCAGCGCGTGGTCACGCAGTTTTTCCAGCTCACCCGGATCAGCGGACCAGCGTCGCAACGTCTCCGACGCCTCGGCCACCGAATCCACCAGGACTCCGCCACCGGACTCCTCGATCACCCGGGTCTGCCGTGGCAGCCGGGTGGACAGCACTGGGAGACCGCTGGCCAGGTACTCGTAGATCTTCGACGGCATCGCTTCGACGAAGGCCGGGGTCGGCTGCAGCATGGCCAGACTGGCCCAGGCGCCCTGGGTCAACTGCCACGCGTCTGCCGGTGGCTGCCGGCCATGCAGGCGGACCCGTCCGGCCAGATCGGCCCGGTTGATCCGGACCTCCAGCTCGTCACGGTCGCTCGGGGCCACCGGGCCGACCAGGTCCAGCGACCACTCCGGTGCAGCGGCGACCGTCTCGACCATGTCGAACAGTCCGCGGCTGGCCCGCAGGTCGCCGACGTACACCGCGCGGGGCGCGCCCGTAGGCGGCGTCAGCGCGAGGAACGGGAGATACGGGAAGTTCTGGACGACGAGGCGTTGTTTCGCCTCGTGCGGGGCAAGATGGGAATCGGCGACAACCGTCAGGTCGGCGCCGGCGGCCAGCTTGGAGCTGGCCCGGACGATCATCCGGGCCGGCAGTCCGGCCGGGCCCTTCGCCCACGCGCGGTCCGCGAGCAGCCGGGTGTAGTCCTCGTGCACGTCGGCGACCATCTTGCGCCGCCGCAGCGTAGTGACGAGCCGGGTGACCGGGATCATGTCCGGGTCGACCGTCATCACCACCTTGGCCTTGGTGCGCCACGGCAGCACCGCCGTCCGGGCCAGGCGCTGGACCAGGTTGCCCCGGGGGCCTGCGTGCACGACAGCGCCCGCCGGTCCGCCCTCGGGCTCACCGAGGCCCCACAGCTCGACACTGAGGTCGCGGTGCTGCAGGGCCGCGGTGATCTTGTGCAGACGCGCATCGGCGACATCGTGGCCGGTCGTGATGATTCCCACGTCCGGCGCTGGCCCGCGAGACATCGTCAGAGGTCCTCGCGCGAAACAGCTTGTCCGGCGTCGACCTTGAGGAACCGGGTGTACTCGTCGATGACGTCCTCGGGCGTGCCGCGCATCATGAGCTTGCCCTTGTCGATCCAGATGCAGTCGTTGCAGAGCTCGCGCACACTGCTCATCCCGTGACTGACCAGGAACATCGTCCGGCTGTTGGTGGCCAGTTCCTTCATCTTGTCGGCGGCCTTGGTCTTGAACTTGGCGTCACCGGCCGACAGCGCCTCGTCGATCATCAGGATGTCGGGATCCATGTGCACGGCCACCGCGAAGGCGACCCGCGCGAACATGCCGGACGAGTACGTCCGCATCGGCATCTCCATGAACCCTTTTTCGAGCTCGGCGAAGTCCTCGATCTCCTCGTACCGCTCCTGGACCTGCTTGCGGGTCAGACCCGCGGCCAGACCACCGAGGACGACGTTCTCCTTGCCCGACAGCTGGGCGTTGAAGCCCACGCCCAGCGACAGCAGCGTGCTGACCCGGCCGTGCACCTCGATCCGGCCCGAGGTCGGCGGCAGGATGCCGGCGATCGCCCGCAGCAGCGTCGACTTGCCGGCGCCGTTGGCCCCGATGATGCCGATCGCGGTGCCGTGCGGAACGTCGAAGGAGACGTTCTGGACCGCCTTGACCTCGCGGACCGCACGCTCGCCGCGGCCGAACCGGACGATCGCGGTCTTGAAGGTCGGCACCCGCTCGAACGTGGTCCGATAGGTGATGGAGACGTCCTGGACCTTGACGGCCGGACTGGCATCGACGTTTGACATGGTCTTCTTCTCGGCTTCAGAGACGGACAGCGAACTCACGCTCCCTCGACATGAAGAACAACGAACCGACGGCGAACGACACCACGGCACAGACCACCGCCCCGATCCACAGCTCGTGGTCCGGCATCTTGGCGCGGACCAGCAGATCGGTCCAGCCGCCGAGGAGGGAGTAGAGGGGGTTGTACTGGATGAAGTCGCGGAACTTCGCCGGCGCCTTCTCGGCGAACCACAGCACCGGGGAGAGGTACAGCCAGATCCGCATCAGGTACGGCAGGAAGCTGGAGGTGTCGCGGAAGTACACCTGCGCGGCGGCGAAGATCATGCTGATCCCGGCCGCGAACATCGTCAGCAGGATCAGGAAGACCGGCGCCAGCAGCATCACCCAGTGCAACGGCTGCTTGGTGATCAGGTGGATCGCCGCGTAGACGACCATCGTCGGCAGGAAGCGGAAGAACGCCGTCCGCAGTGCCGACAACGGCAGCAGCATCCGCGGGAAGGCCATGTTCATCAGCAGCTTGCCGCCGCCGACCACACTGCCGGCCCCGGTCGTGACCGCGCCCTGGAAGTAGTAGAAGGCGAACAGGCCGCCACACATGTGCGCGAAGATCGCGCCCGAGTCCTTCCGGGCCGCACCGCCCGCGAGGATGTCGGTGAGCAGGTAGTAGACCCCCGCGAGCAGCAGCGGGTTGATGACCAACCAGATCTGCCCGAAGAAGGTGTTGGTGTTGGCCGCCCGGATTCCGCTCCGCGACATCTCGGCCGCGAACACGCGGCGCTCCCAGAGGGCTTTGAAGTACGGGCGCAAGGGCGGCAAACCGGCCTTGTGTGGTTCATACACATGCACCGACGGGTTGAATGCCTCGTCGACGCTAGTCGCGTTCATTCAGGCGACGCCTCTCTCTGCCATGAAGTCCTGTCCACGTTCAGCCGCTGGTGTGTTCTGTGACCGAACTCTCCGCCGTTCCCTGGTACGACGACGGGCCACGCAGACCGGGAAGAGAGTAGCGGATCGGCGCTGGGGCCGATGACACAGCAGTCCTCCAGTGTGAGCAACGACGTACGCACGGCTACCGACGTCGCGCCCGATCGAGGAGGGCCACCGGGGCTCCGGTCGTCTCCGATCGTTATCCGGAATATACATTTGACAGCTCCTAGGAGCCAAAACGCCTTGCCTGAGCATCAAATAGCGCAGTCAGAGCATCAAATCCGGGTCAATTCACCGGTACGACGTCCGGGGTGGCCACGAAGTTGGGCCGAGCACGTCACAGAGCCCGTCAGAGGGCCGTCGTACCGGCGGGTCCCAGGGGTGCCTTGTGGCCGGGGCGAGCCGCGCGGTGGACGTCTTGTCCCCGCTTCCCCATGGACAGCCTCACCATCCACGGAGCACCGCTCGGCACCTCCTGGGACCGCGCACTGGATCCGGTGGCCCGGCCGCACTGGGCGGAGTCGGGCCGGGCGAGCACCGGATCGGCAGGCACGATGACCAGGGCGGCGGTCATCGCGCCAGAGGCCGCGCAGGAAGGCGGTACCGTCGAACGACGGGCACCGGGGACGGTAGAACCGAGGTGAACGGCAGCGCGGGCTTGGCGGCGCGGTACCGGTCGCATCGGACTCTCCTTCTCATCGGCCTCACGATGGAGATGCACAGTTTGTACACCCTCCAGCACAGCCGGTGATGGCACGGGAGTGCGAGGGCACCGATACGCCGGGATCGAGACCCAACCGAAACGGGCTCCGCTGACGGAAGAGCGAACACACGCCAGAATTGGAACAGCAGCCCGGCGGCGCTCAGGTGGTCCGTCGCCGGGCTGCTGGACCTCAATTCTCGCTCACAACTGCGCGGAAATGGTGGCCGGATGGTGACACGGCACAAGAATGCTGACAGGACAACAATTATCGCTGCCTGCATTCAACAGGACACGGACAGTGCGGATCGCTCTGAGGTGTCCGATCTAGGCTGGAAAGGCGGTAGCGGACGGTGACGGCTTTCGGACGGGAGGGACGAGTCGTGAGCAGCTCGGCCACGGAGCGTGCCGACCACTTGCGGGTGCTCGGACTCAAGGACGACGAGATCAGGGTCTACCAGCACCTGCTGCGGAACGGGCCCTCGTCGGTGACCGAGCTGGACGACGGCGTACCGGACCGCTCGGCGCCAATCGACAGCATCCTCGGCGCACTGGTCCAGGCGGGCCTGGCGCGGCGGTCCGGGTCCGACCACTCACGCTTCCTGCCGGTGCCTCCGGACGCTGGCCTGGAGGCGATGACGCTGCGCCGGGAGTCCGAGCTGAAGCAGGCCCGGATCGAGGTCCTGAACGCGTACGACGAGTTCCGGCGGACCGTGCACAACGAGTCCACGACGCACCTGATCGAGGTCGTCACCGGCAGCGCGATCGTCGAGCGGATCCACCAGATCAAGGGCAGCGCCCAGCGCGAGATCCTGGCCATCGACTCCCCGCCGTACTACATCGGCGGCCCGAACCAGGAGGAGATCGACCAGCTCAGCCGCGGCGTCGCCTACCGGGTCGTGTACTCACCGGAGTCGGTCGAGGTGCCCGGCTACCTGACCGAGAACATCCTGCCGTGTGTGGAGGCCGGCGAGCAGGCCCGCGTGCTGCCCGACGTACCGGCCAAGCTGACCATCATCGACGGCTCGATGGCGTTCGTATCGATGTCGGTGCGCGACACCGATGTGAACAGGTCGCTGCTCATCATCCGGCCGAGCAGTCTGCTGACCGCACTGATCGGCATGTTCGAGCTGTGCTGGCGCAATGCCCTGCCGCTGCACGCGTCGGTGGGCGCCGAGGACGACAGACTGGAGCCGATCGAGCGCCGGCTGCTCGCCCTGCTCGCGACCGGTGCCGCCGACGACACCATCGCGCGCACCCTCGGGATCAGTCGCCGGACGTTCTTCCGCTACCTGGAGAGGCTGATGAACCGTACCGGCGCCAGCACCCGCTTCCAGCTCGCCCTGCACGCCGCGAGGGAGAACTGGCTCTGATCACCGCGCTCGGGCCGAGATGGCCCGAGCGAGCTCGAGCCGCGCGTGCTCGAAAGCGTTGCCCTGCTGGGGAAACGAGACGCGCGGTCCGGCATCGTCGAAGACCGCCGGGACGATCTGCTCGACCGTCCGATCGACGAGGTGGTCCAGGCCGAGCTCGCGGGCCATCGTCAGGTACAGGTGGTCCTGCAGACCGCGGCGGAAGTTGGCGAGCTGGATCGTGGAGATCGGTCCGGCGATGCCCCGGTCCTGGTCCGGGTAGATCAGGTCCTCACCCGGATACATCAGGACGCCGTCACCGTTGGCCCACCAGCCGCGCTTGTTGTAGAACGTGACCGGGTCGACCCAGACGTTCTGGTTGCGCTCGCGGCCCGGCAGGACCTGCTTGTTGTGCCGCCAATGGTCAGTGTGCCAATAGAAGTACGTCGAGACGTCGTGCTTGTACGCCGCCCACAGATTGGCGCGCGGATCCGTGGCCGGCGATTCGATCACCACCGAGCCGACGTTCGGTCGCTGGCCGTTGTAGAACCACATGTCCCGGCCCTGCTTGCGGAGCATCCGCGCGGCCGCGGAGTCGTACAGATCGGCAACCGTCGCCCAGATGTCGATCGCCTTGTCCGGTCCGTCGAGCACAGCGTCGTACGAATGGGTGGTGAAGATCGGCAGCGGCGCGCCGGACGCCCGCACGGCCGCGGACAGCGAGCGGATGTACTCGTACTCCTCGGTCCCGGGCTCGTCCGGCATGTAGAGGAATGTCTTCTTGCCTGGCAGGTTCCGCGACAGCCAGTCGGTCCACAGCGGAGCGTTGGCCTTCGCCTTCTCGGGGGTGTCGAAGTCGGGCTCGGGGCCGTAGAAAGTCCGTGGGACAAGGGTGTTTCCGACACCCTCTCCCGGACCTTCGTAGCCGTTCGCTCGGGTGAAATCCGTGCCGGTGAAGCGATTCCGGGCCGCGGTGGCCTTCGTGATGTCGTAGGCGTCCACGAACTCGACGCGGTGCCGGTGCGCGAAGCGGTGGAACACCGGGTCGAGGTTGCGGCCGTACCGCAGCTCTACCTGGGAGCTCTCGTAGTAGAACATCGCGGTGATGCTGTTCTGGTCGGGCAGCGTGAACGGAAACACCGTCAGCTCGACCGGCACGACCCTGTGCAGGTCATCGGCCCGGACCTCAACCTGTCCGCGGTAAACACCCGCCGGCGCCCGCCGCGGAATGTAGATGTCGAACCAGAAAGCCTGGTTGGTGGCGGCCGGCACGGTGAGCGGGAAACCACCCTGTACGGCGTTCTCCGGCACGAGCTGGACCGGCTTGACCCCCAATGGATCCGGCGGCTCGGCCGGGGAGTCACGCAGGTAGATCCAGTCCGCGTTGGACTTCTCGGAGATGCGCATATAGCGCTCGGAGAAGACCTGGATCTGACGACCTACTGTGTACGTCGGATCCGCGGCGGGCGGCGCGTAGCGGATCACGCCAGGCCCACCCACCTGCCGTAGAACGGGCAGCCGAACCGACAGCGCGCCGATACCGGCCGCGCCGGCCTCCGCGACGAGCTGGAACGCGACCACCTCGTTGCGCGCGCCGAAGACCCGGGCGGTGTGACCGTCCCAGGCAGTGTTGTGCTGCTTGTTCGGATTCGCGAGGTCGTCGGCGTCGACCTTCTCGCCGTCGTTCACCGCCCACAGGGCAGCAAGCGGGCCGGCTGTCGCCTTCGCGCTGAGCGGCGCGGCCGCCAACAGCGTCCCTGCGAGCAGCGTTCGACGGGAGAACGTCACCTTGTCAGCCCTTCGTTGGGGTGAACTCCTTCGCGACGACCTCGGCGATCTGGGCCGTGTTCAACGCGGCGCCCTTGCGCAGGTTGTCACCGCAGACGAACAGCTCGAGCGCGTTCGGGTCGTCGAGCGACTTGCGCACCCGGCCGACCCAGGTCGGGTCGGTACCGACGACATCGGCCGGCGTCGGGAACTCGCCCTCGGCCGGGTTGTCGAACAGCAGCACGCCCGGAGCGTCCCGCAGCACCTCGCGAGCGCCTTCGGCGTCGACCTCGTGGGCGAACCGCGCGTGCACCGACAACGAGTGCGTGGTCACCACCGGCACCCGGACACAGGTCGCGGAGACCTTCAGGTCGGGCAGACCGAGGATCTTGCGGGACTCGTTGCGGACCTTGAGCTCCTCCGAGCTCCAGCCGCCTTCCTTGAGCGACCCCGCCCACGGCACCACGTTCAGCGCCAACGGCGCCGGGAATGGGCCGAGGCCGTTGCCGACAACCCGCCGTACGTCGCCTGGCGTCTTGCCCAGCTCACGATTGCCGGCCACCTTGGTCAGCTGGTCGTAGAGGGTGTCGATGCCCTCCTGACCGGCCCCGGAGGCCGCCTGGTACGACGCCACGACCAGCTGCTCGAGCTCGTAGCGGTGGTGCAGCGCGCCCATCGCCACGATCATCGACAGGGTCGTGCAGTTCGGGTTCGAGATGATGCCCTTGGGACGGTTGCGGGCCGCCTCGGCGTTCACCTCGGGGACCACCAGCGGGACGTCCGGATCCATCCGGAACGCACCGGAGTTGTCGACCACGACGGCACCCGCCGCGGCCGCGATCGGCGCCCAGTGCGCGGAGACCTCGTCCGGTACGTCGAACATGGCCACGTCGATGCCGTCGAACGCGGCCGCGCTGATCGCGACCACCTCGACCTCCTCGCCGCGGACCTTCAGCCGCTTGCCCGCGGAGCGCTCGGAGGCGATCAGCCGGATCTCACCCCAGACGTTCTCCCGGGTCGAGAGCAGGGTCAGCATCACCGAGCCGACAGCGCCGGTCGCACCGACCACCGCCAGCGAAGGCAGACCCGTCCGGTCCTCGATCGTGTTCTCCACAGCGCTCACAGGGGTCACCGTCCAGTTCCTCCGTACACGACCGCGCCGGTGTGCTGGTCGTCCAGGTCGAATGCAGTGTGCGCCGCGGTCACGGCCGCGTCCACCAGGTTCTCGTCCACGACCACCGAGATCCGGATCTCCGAGGTGGAGATCATCTCGATGTTCACGCCGGCGTCGGCCAGCGCGGAGAAGAACTTCGCGGAGACGCCCGGGTGCGAGCGCATCCCGACCCCGACCACCGAGACCTTTCCGATCTGGTCGTCGTACAGGAGCTGCTCGTAGCCGACCTCGTCCTTCATCCGGGCCAGCGCGGACATCGCGCGGGAGCCGTCGGCACGGGGCAGCGTGAACGAGATGTCGGTGCGGTTGGTGGCCACCGCGGACACGTTCTGCACGATCATGTCGATGTTGGTCTCGGCCCCCGCGACCGTCTCGAAGATCCGGGCGGCCTCGCCGGGCTTGTCCGGGACCCCGACCACGGTGATCTTGGCCTCCTTGGTGTCCTGGGCCACGCCGGTGATGATCGCCTGTTCCATCTGATCCAGTTCCTTCGCATCGACAACCCAGGTGCCTTCCTTCTGCGAGAAGGAGGAACGCACGTGAACGGGGACGTTGTAGCGCCGCGCGTACTCCACGCAGCGCAGGTGCAGCACCTTCGCGCCGCAGGCGGCCATCTCGAGCATCTCCTCGTAGGAGATCTTCGGGATCTGCCGGGCGGCGGGCACGATCCGCGGGTCCGCGGTGAAGATGCCGTCCACGTCGGTGTAGATCTCGCAGTAGTCGGCCTCGAGCGCGGCGGCCAGCGCGACCGCGGTCGTGTCGGAGGCGCCGCGGCCCATCGTGGTGATGTCCTTGGTGTCCTGCGCCACGCCCTGGAAGCCGGCCACGATCGCGACGTGGCCCTCCGCCAGCGCCTCCTCCAGACGGCCCGGCGTGATGTCGATGATCCGGGCGTTGCCGTGCGCGGACGTGGTGATCACGCCGGCCTGCGAGCCGGTGAAGCTGCGTGCCTCGTAGCCGAGGTTCGCGATCGCCATCGCCAGCAGGGCGGCCGAGATCCGCTCACCCGAGGTGAGCAGCATGTCCAGCTCGCGCGGTGGCGGCAGCGGAGAGACCTGCTTGGCCAGGTCCATCAGCTCGTCGGTGGTGTCCCCCATCGCCGAGACGACGACGACGACATCGTTCCCGGCCTTCTTGCTAGCGACGATTCGTTGGGCGACGCGCTTGATGCCATCGGCGTCTGCGACCGAAGAACCGCCGTACTTGTGCACGACGCGTCCCACAGCTGTGTCTCCTCAAAACCACTTGGTTGCCACTGGTTGCGGTACGCCGTGCGGCACTGCACCAGGCGTAGTCTCAGCGCTCATTCTAGCCGTGACCTCGCCGTTGCCTACCGGCTGACCAGGCCTCGGCCGTCACGTGCGGTAAATAGCTGGTCCGTCCGGAGGTTCGGCGGCACCGGGCCGCGCCCGCCGGAAACCGTCCGGTGGACTGGACCACTTGTTCATATAAGTCATCACTGAAACAATGCGGGCGTGCACGCCTTCGACATCCTCGGCGATCCGGTCCGGCGCCGGATCATCGAGTTGCTGGCCGACGGCGAGCTGCCGGCCGGCAGCATCGCGGCGACGATCCACGCGGAGTTCGGGATCAGCCAGCCGGCCGTCTCCCAGCATCTGCGGGTGCTGCGCGAGAACGGGTTCGCCACCGTCACCGTGGCCGGCACCCGCCGCCTGTACGCCGTCGCCCCGGAACCGCTGCGCGAGATCGACGGCTGGCTGGACCGGTACCGCAAGTTCTGGGACAACCGGCTGGACGCGCTCGAGACCGAGATCCGTCGCGGCCGCCGCTGAAATTTCGAAACCTTCCGCCCACTCCCTGCATCGAGCATGTAGACGACGATGGAGGGGGCGGCGCGGATGCGAGCGATCATTGCGAATCTGTGTATGTCGGAAGACGGGATCGTGGACCGGCCGGAGCGGTGGCTACCAGCGCCGGCACTGGGCGGTGTGATCGACGAACTGTCCGCGGGCACGGACACAGTGCTGCTGGGACGCCGCACCTATGAGCAGTACGCCGGATCGGTCGCGGGACTGCGTTCGGTCCGCAAGCTCGTGCTTGCGTCGACTCCGGTGGCCTACCAGCCGCACAGCGAGGTTCTGAAAGGCGATCCGCGCCGAGTGCTCGCGGCCTTGAAGCAGGTGCCAGGTCCCGACCTGCATGTGATCGGCAGCCTGGCTCTGATCCGGTCCCTGCTGCGGTGGCGGCTCCTGGACGACGTCACCCTGCAGATCCACCCGGTCCGCGCCGGTCAGGGCACTGCGCTGGACCGACGGTCCTTCAAGCTCATCTCTTTGTGTGCTGGTGCTGCCGGCACCCTGGAGGCGGGCTACAAGGTGCACTACGCCGCGACCGGAGCACTCTCGAGTGTGGAGTCGACCGGCCGATGGGGTGGCACCCGCAAGACCGCCACCGTGCCGAGTACGCCGAGGACCGCCATCAGCGCCCACGCGTAGCGGACTCCGAAGCTCTCCACGACCGCACCACCGACAGCCGACCCAGCCGCCGAGCCGATCATCCCGCCGCTCAAGACCCAACCGAACATCTCGGTCCGCGCCGCGGCCGGGGTGATCGCGCCGAGCCGCTCGTACAGTGCACCGACCGTCGGCGCGATCAGACAACCGGCCGCGAACAGGGCGATCGCCAGCGCGACCACTGAGGCGGTCGCGAACACGCAGCCGGCCGCGAGCACGGTGAAGACCAGCATCCGCCGCCAGACATAGGAAGCGCGGCCGCCTGGCAGCGCACCGCCGACCAGTCCACCGATCAGACTGCCCAGTGCGGCGACCGTCTCGAGGATTCCGGCGATCAGTCGATTGCCGTGCTCGTCCGCGAACGCGACGATGCCGAGCGACATGGACGCGAACCCCATCACCATGAAGCCGAAGGCGATCACCAGCGGCAGCCGATGACGATGCCAGAGCAGCTCGCGCGCGGTGATTCGCTTGGCCTCGATCGTCTCCCGGATCGCTGTGGACTGCTGCTTCAGCCCGAACCACCAGATCGCTGCGGCTGCCAGAACCGCGCAGACCAGCAGACCGGCGCGCGGACTGGCGATGCTGACGATGACTGCGCCGAGCATGGGGCCGATGACGAACAGCAGCTCGGTGGCTGACGCGTCGAGGGCGTAGAGCACGCGTAGCCGTCCGCCCTGCACCAGGCGCGGCCAGGCGGCGCGTGACGTCGAGGCGACCGGAGCTACGCAGAGACCTGCCAGGGCAGCGGCCACCGGCAGCACTCGGTACCAGCCGTAGGGCAGGAGAGCGGTCACGGCCATCATCAGGGCCCATGCCGTGCCGGTCACGATGACGACCCGGCGAGCACCCCTACGGTCGGCGAAACGGGCCCAGACGACGCTGGCGACCGCCGTACCGATGGAGTAGGCACCGGCGACCACTCCGGCCCAGCCGAAGTTGCCGGAGGCGTCCTTGGCCAGGAACGCGAGCGGGACCATCGTCGCCATCACCGGCATCCGCGCGGTCAGCGCCGCGGCGAGCAGCGTCATCACACCAGGGGTCCGCCACAGGTCGCGATACGCGGTCAGGTCCATGGGGATGATTCTGTCCTGACAAACTCGCGCGGCGCCTCGGGATTTCTCCCTATCTTGTTCTCCTGAGAGTATGCGAACATGTGTTCGTGACGGCCCTCGGATCGGCGACTGCGGCGACTGCGGCGACGATCCTGCATGCCGACCTGGACGCGTTCTACGCGTCGGTCGAGCAGCGGGACGATCCGCGGCTGCGCGGCCGCCCGGTGATCGTCGGGGCCGGCGTCGTGCTCGCCTGCAGCTACGAGGCCAAGGCCATGGGTGTGCGCACCGCGATGAACGGCGGCCAGGCGCTCCAGCGCTGCCCCGGCGCGATCATCGTCGAGCCGCGGATGTCGGCGTACTCGGAGGCCAGCAAGGCAGTCTTCAAGGTCTTCGAGGACACCACGCCACTGGTCGAGGGGCTATCGATCGACGAGGCGTTCCTGGACGTCGGCGGGCTCGGGAAGATCTCCGGTACGCCGGTGGCGATCGCTCGGCAGTTGCGGGCCGATGTACTGGCACGGGTCGGGTTGCCGATCACCGTCGGGGTGGCGCGGACGAAGTTCCTCGCGAAGGTGGCGAGTGGGATCGCCAAACCGGACGGCCTGCTCGAGGTGCCACCGGCGTACGAGCTGGAGTTCCTGCATCCACTGGACGTCTCGCGGTTGTGGGGAGTCGGCGAGGTGACCGCCGAGAAGCTGCGGACCCGCGGGCTGACGAAGGTCGGGGACGTCGCGCAGTTACCCGAGGCCGCGTTGGTCGCGATGCTCGGCCGGGCTTCGGGGCGGCATCTGCATGCCCTGGCGCACAACCGCGATCCACGACCGATCGAGGTCGGGCGTCGACGGCGGTCGATCGGTTCGCAGCGGGCACTCGGGCGGTCGCGGAAGTCACCGGCGACGCTGGACGCCGTACTGGCGGGGCTGGTCGATCGGGTCACCCGCCGGATGCGATCCGCTGGCCGGTCCGGGCGGACGGTGACGTTGCGGCTGCGCTTCGACGACTTCACTCGCGCGACGCGGTCCCATACGTTGCCTCAGGCAACTGATCAGACGCGGGCCGTGCTGATCACCGCCCGGGCGCTGTTCGCTGCCGCGCAACCGTTGATCAGCTCCCAGGGCCTCACGATGATCGGCATCTCCGTCGGCAACCTGGAGAACGAGGCCGCTGTGCAGCTGGCCCTCCCCTTCGACAAGGCCGCCAACAACGAACTCGACGCAGCCCTCGACGACGTCAAGGACAAGTTCGGCGCCAACGCGATCACCCGCGGCGTCCTCCTCGGCCACGACCAAGGCCTGGTGATGCCGATGCTGCCCGATTAGGCAGCATCTAAAGGCGTCGTCAACGCCCACTAGCACCCCGCGCGGACCGGCCCCCACTCACCAACCCCGGCGGCATCTACTCGCGACGCTCAGCCGACCCCGGTCACACCCACTTGGTGAGCGGCGCAGCTCCGCCCTCTGACAGAGTTGACCTCGTGATCTCGAAGGCGCAGTTGACGGTTCGGTCAGTGATGTGGGCGATCGTGCTGCCGGTGGCGATGTTCGCGGCCACCACGGTGACGCTGTGGTCGTTGTGGATCGGCGTGGTCTGCAACCTGGCGGTTCTTGCGGTGACGGCGACTCTCATTGGATACAAGTGGGGCCGCGCCGGCGCAGCGACGCTGGCCGCGGTACTGATCGGCGCACTGATGCTGTTCGCGGGGCCGGCCGTCTACGACCTCTATCTGAAGAGCGTGGGCAAACCGGTCGCCGTGGAGGTGACCAAGGTGGTCGACGAGGACAACCGGCGCGGTAATGACTTGGTCTGCACCGTCAAGGAGCTCGGCGGTCAGCAGCGGGAACACGTGCTGACGCAGCGCGAGAACTGTTGGGAGCAGTTCCGGGCCGGCGACCGGACCGAGATCCTGGTGGATCCGCTGGGAATCCTAAAGCCCCGCTTGGCGGACGCCCCCGGAAAGGACCCCGACCCCACCCTCGCTATCACCGCCGGCCTCACCGGCCTGACCGCACTCACCATCTTCTACGGCAGCAGACGCCGCCGCACCCGACCTGCGCACTGACTACGAGCGTGGGTAGCCGATTTCGGCGATGCCTTCGGCGAGGTCGGCAAGGCGGCGTTCGGGGTTGAGCGAGGTGACCACGTACTCGGTCAGGGGCATCAGGGCGTAGACGTGCCGGATCGGTTCGATGTCGAGCTTCACGTCGAAGTAGTCCTCGGCGAAGGTCAGGTACGCCTCCGGCCGGCCGTCGGCGAGTAGCTTGAACAGGTACTCCGCACCGTCCAGCGCACCATCGACCGGGCCGGTCCGCCACGCGTCGTCGGCTGTGGTCCGCCAGAAGCAGACTGTCGCGCGCGGAACACCTTGATCCGCGAACGCCGGCTCGTCGCGGGCCGCATGGAAGACCTCGGGGACACCATCGAGCAGGCCGGGCCAGAGCTTGTTGTTGTGCAGCCACGGCGAGATCGGCGAATCGTGGTCGAAGCCGTAGGCGAAGGCGCCTTCGGGGGAGAACACGATCGAATACTCGTTACCCGAGCCGTCGCGCATCAGCGCGGCTTCCTCGGTCTCCGACCAGCGGGAGTCGAACGCGAAGAAGGGCAGCATGTCGTCGCCGCCGTCCAGCACGAGATCGAGAACGGCGAGCGCGCGGCTGACCCGGCGGACCGCGCCGATATCGGGCAGTCGCCGGATCACTTCATGAACGGACATCTGGACATTGTTCCCGATGTCATGCGGGTTATCGCCGCTGAACGGCTTCCTCGGCCACCTCAACCAGTTCACGGTCGGTGGCTTCGGTCTCCGGGTCGTGGGCCGGCTCCAGCCGATCGTGCGCGATCAGCGACTGGATCGCCCGCAGTACGGCGCTCGCGGCCGCGCCCCAGGTGGACACGTACGAGAACTGCCACCACCACAGCGCCTCGACGATCCGGCCCTCTTCGTAGTGGGCCAGACCGTGCACGAGGTCGGTCGCGATCGCGGTCAGGTCGTCGGAGAGCCGGTTGACGGTGATCTCCGGGGGTGCGGCGTACGGGTCGAAGACCTCGGCGTACTCGTCGAGGCCCTCGAAGAGCACGGCCAGCCGGTCGCGCATCGCGTCCAGATCCGGGTCGGGGCCCGCGTCGGACTCGAAGCGCTCCTCCGGCACGAAGTCCTCGAACGCGCCCAGACGGCCGCCGGCCAGCAGCAGCTGGCTGACCTCGAGGAGCAGGTACGGCAACGAGGCGAGTCCCTCGTCGATCCCCTCCTCGTCCGGCTGCGCGGCGATGTCGCGCACCGAGATCAGGAAGCTCTGCACCTGGTCGGCGATCTGCTCCGCGAACTCGGCGAGGTCGCCGGAGTCGGCGCTCAGCGCGCGCTCTGCAATATCGGTTGATTCAGTCATCGATCGATCGTCGCCCTTCAAACGCCCGTCCGAGTGTGACCTCGTCGGCGTACTCGAGGTCACCGCCTACTGGAAGTCCACTAGCCAATCGAGTCACGCGCAAGCCCATGGGCCGCAGCAAGCGGCTCAGGTACGTCGCCGTCGCCTCGCCCTCGAGGTTCGGATCGGTGGCGAGGATGATCTCCATCACCTCTCCACCGGCCAGCCGCTGGAGCAGCTCCTTGATCCGCAGCTCGTCCGGCCCGATCCCCTCGATCGGCGAGATCGCCCCGCCGAGCACGTGGTACCGGCCACGGAACTCGCGGGTGCGCTCGATCGCGACCACGTCCTTGGCCTCTTCGACCACGCAGATCAGGCTCAGGTCCCGGCGCGGGTCACGGCAGATCCGGCACTGCGGCTCCTCCGCGACATTGCCGCAGATCTCGCAGAACTTGACCTTCTCCTTGACCTGGATCAGCACATGCGCCAGCCGCCGTACGTCGGTCTCGTCGGACGCCAGCAGGTGGAACGCGATCCGCTGGGCGGACTTCGGACCGACTCCCGGCAACCGGCCGAGCTCGTCGATCAGGTCCTGGACGGCGCCTTCGTACACGTCAGACCGGGTTCTGGCCGGGCGGACCGGACGGCTTGGTGAAACCGATCCCGCCACCCGGCAGCTCCGGGCTCGCCGGGGCGTCACCGAACGGCGACTCGCCGCCGAACCCGGGGATGCCACCGGCCAGCGGGCCCATCGCCTGCGCGGCGGCGGCCTTCGCGTTCTCCGAGGCGTCCCGGACCGCGGCGACGACCAGATCGGCCAGCGTCTCGGTGTCCTCCGGGTCGACCGCATCCTTCTTGATGTCCAGGCTGAGCAGCTCGCCCGTGCCGGACACCACCGCGGTCACCAGCCCGCCACCTGCCGAGCCCGAGACCTCCTGGGTCTCCAGATCGGCCTGCGCCTTCATCAGCTGGTCCTGCATGGCCTGGGCCTGCGCAAGCAGGTTGGACATGTCGAAACCGCCGGAACCGCCACCGTCGAACACGCGATCTCCTCGTCGAGCCGCCACCGAATTCTTCGACCAACCCTAGCCGGTCGCCTCGACATCCCTTCGATCCCCCGGAAACCGACCAGTCTCCCCAAGTTTTCCACAGGCCTGTGAACATCTCCGTGCACAGGCCTGTGGAACTTGTGGGAACCCGCTCCACTTGTCCACAGCTCCCGTGCACAACCGGTGGAAATCAGCCGATCATCGCTGCAGCGCCAGGCGGGCCCCCAGGCCGATGAACAGCCCGCCCGTCGTCGCGTCGATCCCGCGCCGGACCCGCTCCCGGCTCCGCAGCCAGCCGCCGATCCGGCCTGCCGTCACCCCGACCGCGCCGTCCACCAGGAACTCGAGCACAACCAGCACCGCCCCGAGTACGGCGAACTGGACCCACAGCGGTCCCCGCGCCGGATCGACGAACTGCGGCAGGAACGCCAGCGTGAACGTCACCATCTTGGGGTTCACCAGGTTGGTCAGCAGCCCCATCGAGTACGCGCGCCGGCCCGACACCGCACCGGTTTCCGCGCCGTCGAAACCCTGACCCCGCTTGCGAATCAGCTGGATCCCCATGAACACCAGATAGGCGCCGCCGACAATCCGCGTCACCGCGAAGGCAGCCGGCACCGCCGCGAACAACGCCACCAACCCGGCCGCCGCCAGGGCCACGTGAATCACCTCGCTGGTAGCAACACCCGCCGTTGCCAGAATCCCGGCCCGGGCACCGCCCCGAATCCCACAGCCCAGCACGAACAACATGTCCGGACCCGGAACCACCATGGCCAGCAACGTGGTCAGTACGAATGCGACAAAGACCTGCTCATCGATAGGCACCCCACGATGCTCACACGACCAGGACTTGCCTGACGCGGTATTTCACGGCTCGGTACTACTTGGCTCCGTTGGTCTCTTCCAGGATGATCTCGGCGCCGAGGGTGTCCCGCAGGAGGTCCGTGTGCGACCGGGAATCTTCCTCGAGCACGACGTCGTCCTCGCCAATGGAGTCGGCCTCCTCCTCCGGCGTCAGGGGTGCCGCTTCCACCGCCGGCGCCGCCGCGCTCCGCCGCGCCTGCTCAGCCGCGACTGCTGCCTCAGCCGCTCGCCGCTTGCTGGCGGCCTGCTGCTTCCGGTCCACCTCGGTCGCTGCCGGTGCTTGGGCTGGGGCCGGAGTGCTTTGCTCCCACGCCTCCGGCTCCGGCGGTACGTCGTACGGATCAGGCGGCTCCTGCAAGGCCACCGCGGTGTCTGCCTCGGCACCCCAGGCGCCAGTCTTTGCTGCTTCGCCCACCGGCGCGGCCTGCGCCACCGGAGGCGGCGGAGCCTGGACCGGTACGTCGGCCCTCGCACTTGGTTGAGCCGCCGACGGCTGGCTCGCCGGGCCGCTGGGAGCGTTGCTCGGCGCTGCCGGAGCGCCACCACTGGGAGCGTTGCTCGGCGCTGCCGGAGCGCCACCACTGGGAGCGTTGCTCGGCGCTGCCGGAGCGCCACCACCGCCGGGACCACCCGCAGGCCCGGGCGAACCCGACCCAGCCGACGGTCCGCCGGCCCGAGGCCCGCCAGCACCAGCAGGCGCACCACCCGCACCCGGATCGGCCGACGGGTCAATCACGGCCTCGATCCGCCGGTTCAGCCCGATCGTGTCGATCATGGCCTGCCGCAGGATGTCCTCACTCCCGGACCGCGCAAAACTCTCTCGCGCGCCGGCATTCAGCAAACCCAACGTCAATGTCTGATCGTCGACCGCGATGACCTGCGAGTTCTGGCTCAGCATGATCCAGGCGAACCGCCGCTTGGCCTTCACGGCCTCCAACACCTGCGGCCACAACCGCCGCACATCCGCCAGCCCCACAGCCCCCACCGAAGGCGATCCCACCGGCGCACTAGGCGCAGCCGGCGCACTCACCGCCGGCACGCCACCACCCACCGGCTGCCCACTCCCAGCCGCGGGCTCATCCCCCCAAGCCCCCTGCCGCCCACCACCAGACGCAGAGCCAGCAGCACGCGTCGAAGCAGCAGCTCCAGTAGCCGGAGGCGCAGAGCTGACAGCACCAGTCGCGCTCCCGGAACCGGCATCTGCAATCGGTGCGTCCGTGCCAGCGGGAACCTCGGCCGGCGAGCCCGCTCCACCACCGGGCCCAGCCTGCTCAGCAGCACCTCTCGAGTTGTTCTCGGCGGCAGCGACGGGAGGCGGCACCGCATCATCCGCAGGACCAGTCGGCGCACCGACGGTCGGCCTACCAACGGGTGCTTCACCAGCAACCGGTGTACCGGGCGGTGGACCACCTGCGGCGGCTCGGGCTGCGGCTCGGCTGGAGGCTGCGTCGGGTGCGGGGTCGGCTGCGACTGTGTTGCCGCCGGGGTCGGCGGGGCCGGGGACGCCCATCGACAAGCGGCGCTCCATCCGGTCGAGGCGCGCTTGAATACCGTTCGTCGAATCGTCGGCGCCTGGGAGCAGCACCTTCGCGCAGATCAGCTCGAGCTGCAGCCGTGGCGCCGTGGCACCACGCATCTCCAACAGCCCGGCAGCAACGATGTCCGCGGCGCGTGTCAGCTCAGCCGGACCGATCCCGGCGGCCTGGGTCTGCAGCCGCTCGCCCTGATCCTCGGCAGCCTCGATCAGCCCGGAAGCAACCGCATTCGGCACGGCGGAGAGCACCACGAGATCCCGCAGCCGTCGCAGGAGATCCTCGGCGAACCGCTTCGGGTCCTGCCCGGTCTCGATCACCTTCTCGACCGTCTCGAACACGGTCTTGCTGTCATGCGCCGCGAACCCGTCCACACACGCATCCAGCAACGAATCCGGCGTGAACCCGAGCAGCGCGACCGCCAGCTCGTACGTCACCCCAGCCGGCCCCGCACCACCGATCAACTGATCGAGCACACTCAGCGAGTCACGCACCGACCCCGCGCCCGCGCGAACGACCAGCGGCAACGCGGCCGTCTCGATCGCGACACCCTCGGCCTCACACAGCGTCGCCATGTAGTCGCCGAGAACCTTCGGCGGCACCAGCCGGAACGGGTAGTGATGCGTCCGGGACCGGATCGTCCCGATCACCTTGTCGGGCTCGGTTGTGGCGAAGATGAACTTCAGATGCGGCGGCGGCTCCTCGACCAGCTTCAGCAGGGCATTGAAGCCCTGCGTGGTCACCATGTGCGCCTCGTCGATGATGTAGATCTTGTAGCGACTCTCGACCGGCGCGAAGAACGCCCGCTCGCGCAGGTCGCGCGCGTCGTCGACACCACCGTGCGACGCGGCGTCGATCTCGATCACGTCGATACTTCCCGGCCCGCCCCGCGCCAGGTCGGTGCAGGACTTACAGACCCCGCACGGCTCGGCGATCGGGCCCTTCTCGCAGTTGATCGCGCGAGCCAGGATCCGGGCGCTGGTGGTCTTGCCACACCCGCGCGGCCCGGAGAACAGATAGGCGTGGTTGACCCGGTTGTTGCTCAGCGCGTTCCGCAGCGGCGCGGTGACGTGCTCCTGGCCGATGACCTCGGCGAACGTCTCCGGGCGATACCGGCGATACAGCGCAAGGGGTGCTTCCACGCCGCAACCCTAGCGCCGCCCGCCGACAAAACCACCGTCGCCCGGATCAGCCCCGCGCGCCGGTCCCGGCCCCGCCTACGCTGAGGGGATGGGGTCCGGTGACGAGCGGTACGACGTGATGATCCAGCGCGCCCGTGAGCTGTTCCCGGCCGACGACCGGGTACTGGCCTGCTACCTGATCGGCAGCTACGCGACCGGAGCCGAGGACCGCTTCAGCGACCTCGACCTGCACCTCGTGGTCACGGACGCGAGCATCGGCTGGTTCGAGCAGCACTGGGACGACGTACTGCGGGAGCTCTCCGGACCGACGGTCTTCACCGAGCGCCTCGGCACCCTCGCCGGCGGACTCGGCATCACCCCGGACTGGCTGCACGTGGACCTGATCGCGCACCCGCTCGCCTCGTTCGACCGCTTCCAGTACGACGGCGTCCGGGTCCTGTTCGATCGCGACGGCACCTTGTTCCCGGACGGCGACCAACCTGCTCAGCACGGTCGCCCCGGCACGCCGTACTGGCCGGAGTCAGTCGTGCAGATGTGCTTCTACTTCCTCGGCAACCTGGTCACCGTCCTCGGCCGCGACGAGCGCATCGCCGCCAGCCAGGGCGTCGGCGTAGTGCGGGACCAACTGATCCGCCTGATGCTCGCCGAGCGCGGAGTACGGCGTACCGGCGGCGCCAAACGGCTCAACGCCCTGCTGTCCGCGGAGCAACGCACTGTCCTGGAAGCCATCCCGCCGACCGGCACCGACCCGACCGACATCATCGCCGCCAACCAATACCTCTGCCGAGAAGTCCTCCGCCGCGGCAAAGCCCTAGCCGAACAAACCGGCGAACCGTGGCCCGCAGATTTCGTCAACGCCACCCTGGCCCACCTCCACCAACACTTCGGCGTCCCCTTCAACTGAACCACTACCCGCGACCGTCCGCTCTCACTATCCGGTGGATTTTCGTCGCCGAGTCCCCAAGATCCACCGGATAGCGGAGTACCTCAGCCATCTGCTCTGCTCGCCCTGCGCTGCAGTCGGCAGGCCCGCCAGGAAAGGGCGCCGGCTGACTGTTGTTAGGCGGTTATTCTTCGTCGCCTGCACCCGAAAAGGTTCCGATCACCGCTCAACAGAACATCACGTACGGACCACTGCCCGGAACTCGACAACCGGCGGTGTTCGGCTGCTGCCTTTGCAATCAACGTCCGAATGATCCGTACACCTGGCCCGCGGTTCTTTCGGACGTTGCGGAGTGGTTCGAGGTGCGCGCGATTGGTCGGCCAGCCGCGAAGGTTCAGCTGGCCGAGCGGCCTCGGATGACGAGGTTCACGGATGATTGCTGCCGGTATTTGGCAGTAGGTCTCCGTGAACCTGTGGCTGGGCGGGGCTTGTGCGTGTTTGCGGGGATCTGCTGCCGCTGGGAGGCAGTAGATCCCCGCAAAGAGAGCTGTGCCCCCGATTCGCGCCGCACCGGACAGGCCGGACACGTCGACGGTGGCTGGTCGCCGCGGCGGCCGATTTACTGAAGCGCTAGGCGGGCGTCGCCTGGGGCTGAGGGGGATGGCGAGGCCGGTGACCACGGTTGCGGTTGCTTGAGCTTCCGGGCTATGGCTGAGGTAGGTGAGGTGACGGTAGTCGGTAGGTTCAGGTCGCTTTTTTGGAACAAAGTGCCCTCCGCGAGTGAAGCCACCGTGCAATCAGCACTCGAGTGTGAGGACCGTGTCGCCGGATATCGATTTCCGGCGACATTCTCCTCACACTCGACGGTCCAGCCCTCACACTCGCACGGTGGCTTCACTCGCGGGGAGGCCCCGCCCTCGCCGATTGCCTGGCTAACCAGTCGCACTGGGAGTTATGCACCAGAATCAGAGTGCACAACCCCCAAGCTCGGTACCTAGCCAGCGAAATCGGGCAGAACAAAGCCATCAACCACCGCGACGGGTCAGCTGCCAAGCCTCCTGATCGTCGGCGGCAACCACAACCCGTCAGCCACAGGCAACGGGAACCGCGGTCACCGACCGCACCATCCCCCTCAGCCGAAGACCGCCCCAGCCACACTGCTTCAGTAAATCCGGCCGGAGCGGCGACCAGCCACCGCGTACGCCGTCGGCCGAATCCGAGCGGCCGGACGGCACGAGCACATCCGGGAAGGAGGGGTTCCTGTCCAGGCAAAGCCCTCAGCCACCGCGACCGACCACCTGTCGCGATATCGCAACAGGCACACAGAGGCAGTGAACTACCGCAAACCGGGTTACTCGAGGTGGTAGTTGGCGAAGCGGGTGCGGAGGTCTTTCTTGGAGAACTTGCCTACTGAGGTCTTCGGGACCTCGTCGATGAACTCGACCGCGTCGGGAAGCCACCACTTGGCGATCTGGGGGCGTAGGTAGTCGAGGATCTCTTCGGCGGTCACGGAGGAACCCTCCTGGCGGACGATGCAGGCCAGCGGGCGCTCGTCCCACTTCGGGTGCGGGACGCCGATGACGGCGGCTTCCTTGACGTCGGGGTGTGCCATCAACAGGTTCTCCAGCTCGACCGAGCTGATCCACTCGCCGCCGGACTTCACCAGGTCCTTCGTCCGGTCGACGAGGCGGACCGAGCCGAACTGGTCGATCGCCGCGACGTCGCCGGTCTTCATCCAGCCGTCCTCGGTGTTCAGCTGGACGCCGGCGTCGGGGCGGTAGTACTCGGCGGCGATCCAGGGGCCGCGGACCTGCAGCTCGCCGGTGGCCTCGTCGTCCCAGGGCAGGGTGGTGATCGAGCCGGGCTCGACGATCCGCACCTCGACGCCAGGCAGCGGTGTGCCGGCGCGGGCGCGGACGTGCGCCTGCTCCTCTTCGGGGAGGTGCGCGTATCTCGACGGGACGTGGGCGGCGGTCGCGACGGGGCTGGTCTCGGTCATGCCCCAGGCCTGCAGGATCGGCTTGCCCAGCTTGGCCCGGAACGCCTCGGACAGAGCCAGCGGCACCGCGGAACCACCACACGGGATGCGGCGGAGCTTGGGCAGCTCGACCCCATCGAGCAGCGGCAGTAGTCCTTGCCAAATGGTCGGTACGCCGGCTGTCAGCGTGACGTCCTGCTCTTTCAGCAGCTTGAGGATCCCCTGCGGGCTCATGTCCGGCCCCGGGAACACCAGGCTCGCTCCGGCCATCGGGGCCGCGTGGGCCAGGCCCCAGGCATTCGCGTGGAACATCGGCACGACCGGCATCACGGTGTCCGTCTCGGCCAGGCCGATCGCCGAGTTCGTCAGGACGCCGATCGAGTGCAGCCAGGTGGACCGGTGCGAGTAGACGACACCCTTCGGATTCCCCGTCGTACCGCTGGTGTAGCACATCGCGGCTGCCTGGTTCTCGTCCTCGACGTGGAACTCCACCGGCTGCGCGGCGGCCAGCAGCTCCTCGTAGTCGTGGAAGCGCGGGTCGTCCGGGACCTCGACGCCCGGTGCGCCCGGCGGGAGGTCGTCCATCACCACGACGTGTTTGAGCAGTGGCAGGCGGTCGAGCAGCGGCAGGAACAGCCCCAGCAGCGAGCGGTCGACGAAGACGACCTCGTCCTCGGCGTGATTGGCGATGTAGACGATCTGGTCCGGGAAGAGTCTGATGTTGAGTGTGTGCAGCACCCGGCCGGTGCACGGGGCGGCGAAGTACAACTCGAGGTGGCGCCCGGAATTCCAGGCGAAGGTGCCGACCCGGCCGTCGGCGGTGACGTCGAGCGTGTCCAGCACGCCGCCCAGGCGTCTGGTCCGCGCGGCCCACTCGCCGTACGTCATCGTCGTCGGCGCCGGACCGCCGGTGTGCACGGTCCGGTCCGGGAAGAACTGCTCGGCCCGGAGGAAAATCGCGTCCAGGGACAACTGGTAGTCCTGCATCAGACCCTTCATGCAGACACTGTGCCAGTCCCGATGTCGCATTGAAATGACCTCAGCAGGACTTTTTCCGGCACTCTTCCGGAACTCTCCAGGCATTCAGATAGATGACATGACATACGTGTCGTGTAATGTATCGGCCATGAAGGTACTGGAGGAGCTGCGTTATCTCGTGCTGGCGATCCAGCGCGAGGGCAACCGGCTGCTCGCCGCAGAGCTGCGCCCGTTGGGGATCACGCCTTCCCAGGCCGAGGTCCTGCGGGTGCTGCGCGACCACGGTCCGCTCACGCTGAACGCGCTGGGCGGCCTCCTGGTTTGTGAGACAGGTAACAGTCCGAGCCGCCTCGTGGACAGGCTCGTTGCCCAGGGCCTGGTGCAGCGCAGCGTCGACAAGGTCGACCGGCGCTACCTCGCGCTGACCCTCACCGCACCAGGCCGCGCCCTGCACCGCCGCGTCGTCACCGCGGAGAACCGGCTGCACCGGACCATCGACGGCCTGGTCGCGGACCGTGAGCTCGACGAGACGATCGCGACCCTCCGTGCCGTCGCCGACGGCTTCCCCGCCGGCGCCGCCCTGGCCCGCCGACGAGACCCCGGCCATGCCTTCGCCCAAGACAGATAGTCGTCCAGGAGAGATAGCTATGGAGCAAGCCACCGACACCATCCCGGCCGGTCCGACCGCGATCCGGCACGTGCTGCTGGATGCCCTCGACCTCCCGGAGTGGAACGAGGCCTTCCTCGCGATCGAAGGTCCCACCGCGCCCGAGCAGGGCTCCCGGTATGCGCTGCGGGTGCGCCCGGGTCTGTCCGGGGAGCTCGTCTACACGGCCGTCGAGGCGGAGCGGATCGAGATCACCTGGCAGGTCCCCGGCTTCCGCGAGGTCGGCACGTGGACCATCGGCCCGGACAGCCAGGTCACCCACACGTTCGAGCAGAGCGGCCCACTGGCGGCCGTCCTGCGCCCGGCGTACCGGAATATCGCCACCATTCGCCTGGCCCGCCTCTCCAACCGCCTCCGGGAACTAACCCATAGCTGACAGCGCGCCTGGCGCTTAAACTCCGCGCATGCTGATCGAGGTTCGCGGGACCAGGCTGTACGTCGACCAACGCGGTTCCGAGAGCGCACCGGCTCTGCTGTTTCTCCACGGCGGTCCAGGATCCGGCTCCTACGACTTCCTCTCCTTCCAGGGCGATCGCCTCGCTGAGCACTTCCACGTGATCGGCGTCGACCAACGCGGAGTCCAGCAGTCCGATCCCCTCACCGGACCGGTCAACGAGCTCGACCTGATCGCGGATTTCGAGGCCCTCCGCGAAACGCTGGGCCGGGAGCGCTGGTCCATCCTCGGCCACTCGTTCGGCGGTCGCCTGGCCCTCCGGTACGCCGTTGCCCACCCTGACGCCGTCACGAAGGTCGTCTTCGAGAACCCGGCCTGGGACGTGCTGCTCAACTCGGAGACCCTGGTCCGGGCGGCCCAGCGAATCGCTCCCGACATCCAGCTCCCACCCCACGACGGCCCGGCGACCAAGCAGATGTGGGACGAGCGGATCGCCCTGCTGCATCAGCTCGGCGAGCGCCGGATGGAGGTCTACCTCGGCCCGGACAGTCAGGACCTGGTTCTTCCGGCGGACACCGAGATCGCCGATGAGCTGCACGCGCGCTCCGGCAAGTTCTCCGAGGAGATCATGAAGACACCGGAGTTCCTGGAGTCGCTACAGCCGCTGCTGGCGCAGCTCACCCAACCAGCGTTGCTGATCAAGGGTGAGTACGACCCGGCCACCAGCCCGGAGGAGATCGCCCGGTTCCAGTCCGACGTACCGGATGGGACCTACTACTTCGCGAAAGGCAGTGGGCATTTCGTCCACGCCGAGGCGGCCGACGCCTACACCGAGCTCGTGACAGCCTTTCTCAACTGAAGGCGAGCGGTACGACGCGCTTGTGCGCCGTCCGGCGGTGGGTCGCGATGATCCTGCTCGCGGCCTTCTCGTCGACCTCACGGCCCTCGAGGAAGTCGTCGATCTCGTCGTAGGTGACGCCGAGGACCGCTTCGTCGGGGACGCCGGGGTTGTTGGTCTCGAGGTCCGCCGTGGGCACCTTGCCGGTGATCTCCGGGGACGCACCGAGGCGGGCGCCGACCTCACGGACCCGGCGCTTGGTCAGGCCGGAGAGCGGGGTCAGGTCGCACGCGCCGTCGCCGTACTTGGTGAAGAAGCCCATCACGGCCTCGGCCGCGTGATCCGTGCCGACCACCTGGCCGCCGCGCGCACCGGCGACGGTGTACTGCGCGATCATCCGCTGGCGTGCCTTGACGTTGCCGACGTGGAAGTCCTCGCGCTCCCCGAAGCCCGCGTGCCGAACCGAGTCGACCATGGCGTCGGTGGCCGGCTTCACATCGACCACGAGCGTCTCGTCGGGCCGGATGAACTCCAGCGACCGCTGCGCGTCCGCCTCGTCGGCCTGGACGCCGTACGGGAGGCGCATCGCGACGAACGTCGCCTGACCGCCCTCACCGCGGACCCGCTCGACCGCGAGCTGGCACAGCCGGCCGGCGGTCGCGGAATCGACGCCGCCACTGATTCCGAGCACGTACGTCGTCGCGCCCGTACGGCGGAGTTGGTCCGCGAGGAACTCGACCCGGCGCTCGATCTCGGTGTCCGGATCGAATGACGCCGGCACGCCCAGCTCGGCGATGATCAGTTCCTGCAGGTAGCGGATCTCGTCGCTCACTGATGCCTCCCCGACCGGGCCCGGACATAAGGATTCCCCGCGCACCCGGAAGAGCTCACTTACCCTTGCTGCCTTCCGGCCCTGGGGGAGTTGGGCGAGATACCGCCACGCGGGGAACCAAGGAAGAGTGTACGGGACTTCGGACACCGACCGGGAATCGGCCTCCTCCCGGCACGCTGTCAGCGAACACTCTGGCTCCCGGACCCCGCAGCGCCGCAAGCTGGGTATGTGACAGATCATCAATTTGGCAGGTTCGGGATCACGACCGGCCTGGACAGCAGCCCGGAATCGCTCGCGGCCGCGCAGGCCGCCGAAGAACTCGGCTACCCGGCGATCTGGCTGTCCGGCGGCCCACTCCCCGGACTGCAGACCATCACGGACCTGGTCGGCGCCACGGAGTCGATCAAGTTCACCACCGGAGTACTGGCAGTTGTCACCTACTCGGCCACTGACGTCGCAGCGACGTACACCGCGCTGGAATCGAGCGCGCCCGGTCGGTTCACGGTCGGTCTGGGCGGTGCGCACGGTCCACGGCCGGTCGAACGACTCACGGCGTACCTGAACGAGCTTAAGGTCCCCGTCGAGCGCCGGGTGCTCGCAGCGCTCGGTCCGCGGATGCTGGAGCTCGCCCGCGACCACTCCGCCGGCGCGTACCCGTTCCTCATCACCCCGGCGTACACAGCCGAGGCACGCCGGGTGCTCGGGCCGGACAAGCTGCTTGCGGTCAGCCACCTCGTCGTACGGGAGTCAGACGAGGACAGGGCGCGGGCGATCGCCCGGGACACCATCAGCTTCTTCACGACGATCCCCGCGTACGTCGCCTCGCTCGAACGGCAGGGATTCACTGCGGCGGACCAGGCCGCGCTGCCAGACCACATGATCGACGCGCTCGCCGCGTGGGGCTCCCCAGCCGACATCAAAGCCAAGCTGACCGAGCACCTGGCGGCCGGCGCGGACCACGTCGCCATCAACGTGATCACCGGCGTCACAGGCCCACAGCCCGTCGACCAGTGGCGAGCCCTGGCACCAGTCCTGCTTACGTAGCCTCCAGGTCCTCGATCCGGCCGGCCATGATCGCGCGGACGTTCGCACTGACCTTCTCGACCGGCCAGTCCCACCAGGCGATGCGCAGCAGCCGCTCCACGTCCTCGTCCGGGAACCGCCGGCGGATCAGCTTCGCCGGGTTCCCACCGACGATCCCGTACGGCGGTACATCGTCGACCACGACCGCACCGGACGCGACGATCGCCCCGTCCCCGATCGTCACCCCAGGCATCACCAGACTGCGGTAGCCGAACCACACGTCGTTCCCAACCACCGTGTCCCCACGCCCCGGCAGCCCGGTGATCAGATCGAAGTGCTCCGCCCAAGCCCCACCCATGATCGGGAACGGGAACGTCGACGGCCCGTCCATCCGATGGTTGGCGCCGTTCATGATGAACGTCGTGCCCTCACCCAGCGCGCAGTACTTCCCGATCCGAAGCCGCTCCGGCCCGTAGTGGTACAGCACATTGGTGCTCTCGAACGCCGCCGGCTCGTCCGGATCGTCGTAGTACGAGTAGTCGCCCACCTCGATCAGCGGCGACGTCACCACACCCTTCAGCAACACCACCCGCTCAACCGCAGGCATCGGGTACACAACATCCGGATCCGGAGCATCCACACCCAGACCCTAGACGCGAAGCCCGCTCGCCAGCCCCCGATTTCCACAACCAACACCGACTCGCGTATTCTCTCCGCTTGGAGGATTCGCCTAGTGGCCTAGGGCGCACGCTTGGAAAGCGTGTTGGGGGCAACCCCTCACGAGTTCGAATCTCGTATCCTCCGCCACTCTGAGAGCGGCCGATTGACCGGTGTTTCCGCTGGTCAGAGCGCAGTACGGCACTCGCAGGGGCTGAACAAAGGAAGGGCCGGTCGCATCACGCGACCGGCCCTTCTTCAGTGCAGGGTCTCAATGGGACTCTCAGGCGGACAGCAGCGCTTCTCCTGCGATGCCCTCGTCGGCAGGTCGGTCGGAGGCCAGGATGTCGGCGACGGCTTGGACCAGGCCGATGACGTCGGCCTCGGTCTGGTGGGCCGTGATGGCGATGCGGATGCCTGAGCGCTTGACCGGCACCGCGGGATAGCTCGCGGTGTTCACGAAGAACCCCGCCTCCTGGAGGCGACGGCCGACGAGGCATACCCCCTCGACAGTGTTGCCGGTGGTGACATAGCGGATCGGCGTCTCGGCTTGATTGACCACAGGTAACCGATGCGCCGCCGCTTCGGCGTTGAACAGCCGGATCAGGCTCAGGACGCGTGCCTGCACGGCGGAGTGTTCGGCTGACAGGTGCAGTCTGGCGGAGGCGAGGATTCCGGCCAGCATCGGCGGTGGCACCGGGCCGGAGAAGATCATCGGCCAGCCGACACTGAAGACCCGGTGCCGCATCGCGTCGTCCGGGAACGTCATCGCACCACCGGCGATGCCGAAAGACTTGTTCAGCGAGGCGATCATGACGGTCTTCTGCAAGGCGGTGGGGCTGAGCTGTTCCAGAGCATGACCTCGGCCGTGTCTGCCGGTCCACGAGATGGAGTGGGCGTCATCGACGTACAGCCAGAGCTTCGGATACCGCTCGGCCAGGATGCTCAGCTCTTTCGCGGGCAGGAAATCACCGAACATGCTGTAGAGGCCGTCCGCCATGTACCAGACCCGGTCGTACTGCTCGCTCAGCTGACGGATCCGGCGCTCCAGTACGTCGACGTCGCTGTGCGGGATCGCATGCACCGGGGCGTCGGCAAGTTTGACGGCCATCCGCACACTCCGGTGGACCTGCGAGTCGAGCAGTACGACATCTCCGGCGCCCACGAGGGTGGGGATGGCCGACATGTTGCCCATGCTGGTACTGGCGGAGATCGCCGTGGGTCGGCCGAACATCTCGGTCAGGGCCGCCTCGGCCGCAGGGTACTGCGGAGACGAAAGAAACGTCCTTGTGCTGGAGAACTGGGTGCCGTAGCGATGCACCGCCTCCGCAACCGCGGCCTTGAGCGCAGGATGCATCTCCAGCCCGGTATAGCCGCAGGAACTGAAGTTCACCGTCCTCCGGCCGTCGACTGTGACGATCCGGCCGTCGAGTTGCTCGTCCTCGGCGCTCGCATGGATCACCCCGAGCGCCTCGCCGATCGAGAAGATATCCATGACAACCTGAGAGGGGTCGTCGACTGCCGTCATCGTGGCCCTTTCTGAAAGACACCGAAATCTAGCCAGCGCAAGGCCCGACAGGTAAGCACATGCCTTTTCGGGCGTGCCCGTCGTCCCTATCGGCCCTTCAAGGTGGATACGCACTGGTGGGTTCTGCTGAGAGCGCTCTCGGGGCTAGGGTCCCGAGGCGTGGGGCGTGATGGAGAGGCGGGGTGTGATGGGTCGCTTGAGGCCGACGATTGAGGATGTTGCTCGGGCTGCGGGGGTTTCGCGGGCTACGGCGTCGCGGGTGATCAATGATGCGCCGGGGGCTTCGGGGGTGTTGCGGTCGCGGGTTCGGGCGGCGGTGGACGAGTTGGGGTATCGGCCTAACGAGACTGCTCGGGCGCTGGCGTCCGGGCGGCAGCGGACGGTTGATGTGATCGCGGTGACGTACGGGACGGGTAGTGGCTGGCTGGGGACTCATCCGTACTTCAGTCGGGTGCTGGCCGGCATGATGCCTGTGGTTGAGGGTGTCGGCGCGCAGTTGCAGTTGCACGCAGTGGGTCCGCTGGAGGCGGCCGGGGTCTTCGAGCGGATCGCTGCGAACACCAGTCTCGGGGCCGTTCTCGCGGACGTGACTCCGGAGTTGGCCACCCAGTTTCACCGCCACTGCCGCCGGACGGTGTCGATTGTGCCGACGGCGTCGTCAGTTCCGGGTATGGAGGCGGACAACGCGGGAGGCGCGTACGCGGCGGTCAGGCAGCTGCACGAGTTGGGCTGTCGCCGGATCGCCGCTATTCACGGTCCCGCGCTCAATCCGTGTGGCATCGACCGGCGGAGCGGATACCTGCGGGCAGTGCGGGAACTGGGCCTGACCGATATCAGCCTGTACGGCGACTTCCTCCGCGAAGGTGGTTATCGCGCGGCCCGGGAACTGCTCGAGCGCGACCCGGGCATCGACGGGATGTTCGTTGCCTGCGACCTGATGGCTGCTGGGGCCGTCCAGGCGATCACGGCCAGCGGCAGGCGTGTTCCCGAGGACGTGAGCATCATCGGCTTCGACGACAGCATTGCCGCGGTGTGCACCAATCCGCCGCTGACCACGATGCGGTTGCCGGTCGAGGAGATGGCCGCGGCCGCCACCCAGCTGCTACTGCAGGGGAATCCGGCACCTGGTTATCGCCGGCAGTTCCCGGTCGAGCTCGTCGTACGACAGAGCACCCGCTAGTGCCGCCGACGGCAGTTGCGCGTACGTCGGCGCTGCGGTTGACGCTCGCTTCCCCGTTGTACCGCGGCGCGACCGTTGCGCTGTTCCTGTCCGGCCTCGGGTTCTCGGCGGCCGCACCCCAGATCGCGTCGTTCCTGGTCAACAACCTCGGCGCCTCGCTGACCCAAGCGGGACTGTTCTATCTGACCAATCTGACCGCGCCGGTGGCCGGCTACCTGGTCGGTGCTCGGTCGGACCGCACGGGCGCACGTCTTGGCCTGTTGCGTGCCTGCGCCGTGGCAGGGTTCGCTGGCTGGGTGGGGATCGCGTTCTCGATCCACCTGTGGATGCCGTACGTGATCAGCGCGGTGGTGCTCGGCTTCGCCGGCGCCGCCACCTCCCAGCTCTTCGCGCTCCTCCACGACGAGCTGAAGGCTCACCCGGACCCGGGCAACGACGGCGTGGTCGCCATCGTGCGGATGGCCCTGACCGGCGGCTGGGTGGTCGGTCCGGTCGCCGGATCCTTCCTCGCAGCCCAGACCTCGCTACGGGCGATGCTGGTCGCGACGGCGGTCTGCACGCTGGTCCAGCTCGTTCCGCTCGCCGGGTTCAGAACGCCACCCGCCGCGATCACGAAGGAATCCGTTGCCCAAGGCCCCGGCCTGCGCGCGATGCTCCCGCTGCTGGCCTTCACTGCGCTCTACGTCCTGGTGTACGCCGGAGAGCCCGTCAAGTACGCGTATCTGCCGCTCTACATGAACGGGGAACGCGGATTCCCGTCCGGGCTCAGCGGAGCGATCATCGGCATTCAGCCACTGGTCGAGCTCGCCATCATGCCCGTGGTCGTCGTCGTGGCGCGCCGGGTCGCGATGATGAAGCTGATGGTGGTCGGCGCGGCATTCGGGGTCGCCGCCAACATCTGCTTCGCCACGACCGGCACTGCCGCCGGGTTGTTCGCCGGACAGATCCTGATGGGCGGCGTGTGGGGAATCTTCGCCGCCCTGGGAATCATCGTCGCGCAGCGCCTTCTCCCGACAGCCGTCGCCACCGCGTCCGCCATTTTCCTGAGCTCCACCGCGCTGGCCTCGGCTCTCGGCGGAGCGGCCGCCGGTATCGCAGCTGACAGCATCGGCCTGCCGCTGGTGTTCGTCGTACCGGCAGCTTTCGGCTTGCTCGCCGTCATCGGCCTCTCCGTCATGGCCCGCTCCCCCGCACACCGCGGGTCCATCAGTTGATGGTGATCACCCGGGCCCAGGAGGGTGGGTTGCCGGGAGTGTAGTCGGGGTCGTCCTCATCCTCGTCGGTTGCTGGGCGGGGGAAGAGGCCGACGACGGTGCGGCAAGCGGGTTGGGCGGAGGGCCAGGGGGTTTGGCCGTCGGTCAGGGCGACGATGACGTCGGGGCGGGTTCGGAGTGCTTCGGCGAACCCGGCGCGTAGGTCTGTTCCGCCGCCGCCGATCAGTTCCAGGTGCTCGGCCTGACAGAGCGGGACGGCCACGCCGGCTGTAGCGTCGCAGGAGATCACCGAGACCAGGTCGCGGCGGCCGCCGACTGCTCGCGAGATCGCTGCCACCTCCAGCAGTGCGCTGCCCAGCTCGGCGTCGCTGACGGACCCTGAGGTGTCGATCACGATGCAGACCCGGGGCGGCATCCGTCGCAGGCTTGGGAGCAGTACGCCGGGCAGCGCAGCCGAGCGTCGGGACGGGCGCCGGTAGCTGTGGTTGTCGCCCGCTCCCGACGCACTCACGGCGGAGCGGATCGCTGCTCCCAGTAGCTGCCGCCACGGCTGCGGTGGATGGAACGCCTCGTCTGCCCACCGGCGCCAGGCTTGCGGGGTGTCGCCCGGCCGGCCTTTGATTCCCTCGGCGACCCGGAAGCGGACTGCGTCGCGCTCCTGGCGGCTCAACCCGTGTGCGCCGTCCGGTCCGAGTTCCCATGGCCGGCCGTAGCCATCTGCTCCACTGCCGCAGTCCAGCCAGGCCGCCTCGACGGTCAGCCCGTACAGCGACGTACCGCGGAGGTATTCCTCCATCAGCAGGCCGACCGGGAGACCGAGCGGTGACGGGAGTAGCGCTCCGCTGGGTACGAGCAGGCCGTCGCCGTAGATGTCGTCGTTGATCTCCAGGTCGGCGGCGATGTTCCGCCGCAGCCGCTCGCCCGGCCCGTACTCCTCGTGCTCCCGTGCATACCGGTCGCCTCGGCCATGGTGATCTCGGAGCAGGTGGGAGACCTCATGCACCCAGACACCGGCCAGCTCCTCCACAGGAGTGCGCGCCACGAAGCCGGGAGAGACGTAGCAACGCCAGTGCGCATCCACGCCCATGGTCGGCACCGACCGGTCCTCCACTATCTGCAGCGCGAAGAGTGCGCCCGCCAGGTAGGGACGGACCTTCACCGCATGCAGCCGGGCGGTCAGCAGCTTCTCCATGTCCAGTGGCAGAGGTGCCACGGCCCCTGTCATCGGCCCACACCCGCTGTGACGCGCTCGACCGACTGGTCCGCCCGCCGGGCGATGTCGACCACCCCAGTGAGCCGTTCCACCTCCTCCGGCACCTCCCAGTCGTCGCGGCGCAGTGCGGCGAGTGCCATGGCCGGTGCGACCAGCAGATCCGGTACGCCGGTCTCCAGCGCCCGGATGAGCACCGCCCAACCCGCGTCCCAGCGCTCCCGCTGCGGCCGCGCTCCAATGGCGGCTACCACTGCCTCTAGCGCGGCCTGTCGCAGATCACCTCGCATGGGCAAATCGGCAGCGGACGGGTCGGCCAGCAGAGACTCCGGGTCTGGCAGCTCCATCCGGTCGAGATGAGCGAGCAGCTCGAGTCCCGGCCCGTCCCCCACCGCGCCCCGCACCAGTAGCGCCAATACCTCTCGGGAGACGGAGGCCGCCGTACCGAAGGCCAGCAGTGTCAACGCGGCCTCCCAGCTCCGCGGCGAGGGCCACGCACTGCCGCGTTTCGTCTCGGTGCTCGGCAGCCGGTGGATCAGCGTCGGCCTGGCTTCCAGAAAACTGCAGACTGCCCGCCGGGCGTACGCCACTGCCGCCGGCAGCTGCTCCGGAACCAGCATGGGCAGCTCGGCCCGCGGCCAGACACCGCCCAGCCCGCGCACTACCACCTCGCGGTCGTGCACCCAGTACAGATGCACGAACCGGTTCGCCAGCGGCGGGCTGAGCTCCCACCCGTCTGCGGCCGACGCGCGCGGGTTGGCAGCGGCCACGATCCGCACGCCTGGCGGTAGCTGCAGCGCCCCCACTCGCCGCTCCAGAACGACCCGGAGCAGTGCGGCCTGGACGGCCGGAGTAGCAGTGGAGAGTTCGTCCAGGAACAGCAGCCCGCGTCCGGCCCGAACGAGTTCCACCGCCCACTGCGGCGGAGCCATCGGCACGCCCTGCACGGTCGGGTCGTCGCCGACGATGGGCAGGCCGGAGAAGTCGGTCGGCTCGTGGACGCTGGCGATCACGGTCTTCAGCGGTAGGTCGAGAGAGGCGGCGAGCTGAGTCAGGGCAGCGGTCTTGCCGATGCCTGGTTCACCCCAGAGCAGTACGGGCAGGTCAGCCGCGACAGCCAGGGTGAGGGCTTCGAGCTGCTCGTCAGGACGCGGCTCAGTAGTAGTCGTGCGCAGCAAGGCCAGAAGGTCCTCGGCAACGTCGAGTCGGGGAAAAGTGGGCAGAGTCATATGCATCACCTGGAGTGTGATCAGGGACGGGCAGGGCCCATCCAGAGAGTTAGGCCAAGCCGATACGGCGCCCGCGCTTGAGGCGCTGGGCGACAGGTACCCGGCGGTTCGGCCGGGGCCTACGCGGTAGTGGTCCCGCCCCGGCAACACCGGTCGCCGAGACCAGCCCCGAGCGGAAGACGCCATGGTCGACGCGGCGATCCGCAGCCAACCTCAGCTCCTCCCGGAGCGGACCGTCGCGCAGCACCGCACCAGGCCCGAGCAGCCCCTCGAGAACGTCGAACGCCCCGGTGGTGTCGCCATGGTCGAGGCGCTCGCGCACCGCGGGCAGTGCCTCCGGATCACGCAGTACGGCGTCTATTGCACGCAGACACGGCAGTGGCGGCCCGCCGAGCGCAACCAGTAGCTCTTCCCGACGTAGCTGCTCCGGGTCGTGATCAACCGCAGCCAGTACGCCGTCGCGCAGCTCGATCCGGTGCATCTCGCCTCGGCACTCCACCCGGTGCGGGTCGCCAGGCCGCCGGTCGGAGTCAGCGACCGGCCCGGCCACCGCCAACGCCTTGGAAATAAGGGGATGCAGCCGGTCGGGCGCAACAAGACCAGCCCGCAACAGCTCCAGATCCGGAAGGACCCGCGCCGCCGCCTCCGGCAGTACCGGCAGGGCCGCGATCTCCTGCGGCGGCAACCCGTCCCGAAGCGGGCGGACCGTCGGCACGTGATGGTTGTCAGGAGCAACAAGCTCCAGTACGACGCGCTCCCGCGCACCCAGCCGCACGGTGAACAGTCCGCGAGCACGCTCTTCAGAGCCGAACAGCAGCTCAGCCTCCGCAGCCCACCGGTCCGACGCCCAAGAGCCGCCAGCCACGTCAGTCGTCGAAAAACCGCACCGCGACGCCAATTCGCCGTACCGACTGGAGTCCCAGAGATGCCGATGCAGATCGAGCCGGAAACGCCGACTGGGATGCTGCGCGGCCCCGGACGCCTCCCAGAGCGCCAGCGACATCCGCTGCCCGGCACCCGCCCAGGTCGGCGGGGTCCGCATCACCAACTGCACGCCACCACTCAGATAGCGGCTCAGGGCGACCGTCAGCCCAGGCCGGAGCCGTCCGTCCGGAGCGATCCGTGGCATGTGCCAGCGGAGCAGATCCGGCGCCAACCGCCGCAGATCCGCACGAAGGCGAGTGACGAGTTCAGTGCCATGCCGGTCGCGCACAGCACGCAGATCGAGATCAACGTCGACCCGAGCGGCGGCACAAGCCCCCGCCCAGTCGCCGGCCACACGTCGTGCGGTGGCGGTCTCGATCATCGACAGCGGTACGGCGTACTCGCGCACGCGCTGCCACATCAACAGGCGGGCCGGAATCGTGGTCGCGGTAGGTGCCATCAGCACTCACCTTGCGCGAACGATTCCCCCGATCCGTACGAGGAGTTGTTGTTCATCCCGGAAAGCATAAGCGCCGCGAGGGCGATCTGTCAGTCCACTTCGGTCACGGACGGCTGGACAGCAGGCGGAGAGCGCGGGCGCGCTGGACGGCCGTGGTGCGGTCGGTGGCGCCGGGCTTGGCGTAGATGCTGCGGATGTGCGTGCTGACCGTGTTGAGGGAGATCAGCAGTTCGCCGGCGATCTCGGGGCGGGTGAGGTTGGTGGGCAGGTAGCGGAGGACTCGCAGTTCACCAGGGCTGAGCGGATCGGCCCGCGGGACCTCGCCGTGCACCGCGTCCAGGATGTCGGCGATAAGCGCGGCGTGCGCGGTCTCCCAAGCCGGGAGGGCCTTGAGGAGTTTCCAGGCGCCCGTGATCAGGAAGGGCAGGATCAGGCGGTCCTGCTCAGCCAGGTCGAGGGCCTGCTCGAGCGCGGTCGTGGCTGCGCGCTGATCGCCGAGATCGCAATGGTTCAGAGCGGCCAGCAGATTCACTTCGATCCGAGTCAGGATGTCCGTCGACTCGAGAGCGCGGAGCGCTGCGGCGTGGTCGAGGAGCCCTGCGCGGACCTGGGTGACGATTGTCCCGGCGGCCAGGCGTTGGGTCAGTGCATGCGCACCCGCCTGGACTTTGCCCGCGGCGGCAAACTCAGCCAAAGCCTCCTGGTGCCGGTCCTGGGCTGCCGCAATGAGCGCAGAGACCAGATGGACGAGCAGCCGAATCCGCAGTCAAGGCCTACCTCGACACAGCCTCCGCGCAAGCCGCCGCACCAGTCGTCAAGAAGTACACCGGGCTACTAGGCGCCGCCGACGTCTTCATCACCAGCACCGTCTTCGTCATCCTCGAGTCAATGCGCCTCGACCAGGGCGCCGGACTCTACATCCACCCCTGACCAATGCCCATCCGGGCAGATGCCGTCAGCAGCCGGGCCTAGTCCTGGACTGTGATGATGTGGGCTTGGATTTTTGCGTCGAGGGGGCCTGGGCCGTAGCGGTGGGTGAGGGCTGCGGCGCAGGCGGCGGTTGCAGTTAGTAGGTCGGGGGTGGCGAGGGCTTCGATTTCGGCGCGAAGTGGGGTGCCTTGGCAGTAGGCGATGGCTACTGTTTCTGCTGAGGCGGCGTGGCTGCGGGCGGTGATCGTTTCGTGGTGGGGCGCGCTGGTGAAGCCGGCGGCGGCGAGGTCGCGCGCGATGGTGTCCAGGTCGAAGTACCCGTGGGGTGTGCGCGCCATGAACTGTGGTGGGTCGGACGGGTAGAGGTCGGCGAGGGTGCTGTTGACGGTCGCCGCGAACTCGTTGTCCTCAAGGCGATCCCAGACGTTGAACAGCACCGAGCCGCCGGGGCGCAGGACGCGGCGCATCTCGGCGAAGGCCTGCGGCTTGTCCGGGAAGAACATTGCTCCGAACTGACAGAAGACCACGTCGAAGGACGCGGACTCGAACGGCAGCTCCATCGCGTCGGCCTGCTGCCAGCGCACCGGTCGCTCCGTGCCGATCGCCTCAGCTCGGTCCAGCATCGCTTGGTTGAGGTCAGTCGCCGTCAGCTCCACCGACTCGGGCAGCAGCCGCGCGGCGACCCGCGTGACCACGCCTGTCCCCGCCGCGATCTCCAGCACCCGAGCCGGCGCGAGTTCCACCACTCGGCGGGCGAGATCCTCGGCGTACACCGCGAAGATCATCGGCACCATGTACTCGTCGTAGAACTCAGGAATCGACCCTACGAACACCGCATCAGAACCATGTCCGTCCATCACGCTCCTCCCCGGTTCCGATGGTACGACGTTCGCGCGCTCGCGCTACGCCTCACGGCAGTCGGTATAGGTTCACGGCCATGAACGCACGAGTGACGGCTCAGGAGTTTCATGCGGCTGAGGGGATTGGGGACTGGCGGTCGGTCTACCACCTTGTGTCGGCACACTTTCGGACTGAGTCGCTGGATGAGGGAGCGGCGCTCGCGGCTGCGGTCGGGCGGGTGGCCGGGGAGGGCGCGGAGTACGTCGCGATCGATGTACGGCGTACTGGGGTGACGGTGTCGTTGGGGCGGCGGGATGTTGAGCTGGCTCGGCGGATCTCGAGGGCGGCGGCGGAGTTGAGGCTCCGGGCCGATCCGAGTGTGGTGCAGGTCGTCAACATCACCGTGGATGCGCTGGTGGGAGCTGACGTGCTGCCGTTCTGGCGGGCGGTACTGGGCTACGGGCAGATCGGGGACGACTACCTGTACGACCCGTTGCGGCGCGGGCCGGCGGTCGGGTTGCAGCAGCTGGATGTTGCCCGGGCGGGGCGCAATCGGATTCACCTCGACATCGCCGTACCGCATGATCAGGCCGAGGCCAGGGTCGCGGCCGCGTTGGCTGCGGGCGGGCGGCTGGTCTCCGACGAGCACGCGCCGAAGTGGTGGGTGCTGGCTGACGCCGAGGGCAACGAGGCCTGCGTTGCCACCTGGATGGGGCGCGATTAGGCCAGATGGATGCGGACGGTATGGCGGACCAAGGTCGGCACGTCCAGGTCCTCCAGAAGGTCCAGCGTGTGGGTGGCTCGGAGGGTGGTTAGGCCGTGCAGGTTCGTCCAGAGGGCGACGGCTCGGAGCGGGGCGTCGGTCGGGTGGGCTTGGGCGATCAGGTCGGTGAAAGTTTTGAGCAGCGGGAGGGACTGAGCGCGCAGGTTGCCGCCGGCTCCCTCGAGAAGGTCGTGCCGGAAGATCAGGTCGAACATGCCGGGGCGCTCGGCGGCGAAGTCCAGATAGCGGGTGGCGGCTGTGACCAAGAGGTCTTCAGGAGAACCCGTCGACGGCAGAGCGAGCCGGGCGGCCAGGTCGGTGAGGCCGGTCGCGGCGATCGCGGCCAGGAGCGCGTTGTGGGTCGGGAAGTGGCGGCGCGGAGCACCGTGGGAGACCCCGGTACGGCGGGTGATCGCGCGCAGCGACAGGTTTGCCAGCCCCTCGGACTCGAGGAGTTCGACGCCGGCCTGCACCAGGCGGTCGCGCAGCGGGATCTCGGTCACCTGGCCATTGTCGGGCACCCGGACCCGCACGCCATCACATCTGCCGCTCGCCGGAGCGCCCAGGCGGGGGAGGCCGAAGAAAACCCCATTGTGATGGCCCTGCGGTCCGTCTAAAGTGTCCGACGTGACTACCGGGTCGGCTCTACGCCATGCACAGTTTGGGTTCCCGGTCGCTCTCTGAGCGCCGAAGGGGCCGCCCGCGGGCCGCCCGCATCTCTCTCTCACCCGCACCAGCGCAGTACCCCCAACCGAGAGAAGAGAATGCCGAACCCTTTTACCGATGCACTGATCACTGAGTTCCGCGCCAACGACGGCCGCCTGAGCGGGCCGTTCGCCGACGGAAGAATGTTGCTCTTGACAACGACCGGCCGCCGTTCGGGCCGGTCGCACACGGCGATCATCGGGTACTACCCCGACAACGATCGCGTCCTCGTCGTCGGCTCGGCCGGCGGCTCCGACAAGCACCCGGACTGGTACCTCAACCTGCTCGCGAACCCCGAGGGCACCGTCGAGACCGGACTGTTCACCTACCAGGCCGACGCCGTACCGCTCGAAGGGACCGAACGCGACGACGTGTTCGCCCGGCTCGTCGAGGCGGACAAGGGCTGGGGCAACTACCAGGCCGGTACGGCGCGCACGCTGCCCGTGATCGCCCTTACCCAGAAGCAGATCGGGCCCCCGCGTGGCGGCGGTTCGTTCGGCGATCTGCTGGTCCGGATCCACACCGCGTTCCGCCAGGAGCTCGCGTTGATCCGGGCCGAGGTCGCCACCTCCGGTACGGCGGGGATCGGCGCGCAACTGCGCGTCAACTGCCTGACGTTGTGCCGGGGACTGCACCATCACCACACCGGCGAGTCCGGCGGCATCTTCCCCGGACTGCTCCAGCAGCACCCCGAACTGTCCGACGAGATCACGACGCTCCAAGCCGAGCACGACCAACTCGCCGTACATCTGGAGGAGTTGGAGAAGCTGCTCACGACACCTCAGCCCGACCTACTACCGGAGGTCGACCGCATCGTCGCTCTCCTGACGGCCCACCTCGACCGCGAGGAAGCCGCATTGCTGGCCTACTTGTGAGCCAGTAGGGCATAGGCGTTCGGCAGGCGACCGGACCACGCGGCAGCCGTGGTCCCGTCGTCGGGTCGCCAGAACGGCTCGGCGTACTCCTCCAGTACGTCGAGCCGCAGTCCGGCGCGCCTGATCGCGGTGACGAGCTGGCCGAGCGTCCACTGCCATTCGCGAGCGCCGTCGCCGGGGAACGTGTCGTTGATGTGCGATTCGGCGAAGTAGCTGCGATCCGGGCGGATCCGCGGCTCGTCTTCGTCCCAGGTCCACAGCGGCACGGCCGGATGCGCCTCATAGACGAAGAGACTCCCGCCTGGCCGCAACACCCGCGCCACATCCCGCGCCCAGGCGTCGAGGTCGCGCATCCAGATCAGCGCACCCTTGCCCGTATAAACAAGATCGGCACACCCATCACGCACCGGTACGCCGGGAACCTCGGCCGCCACGTATCGACACGGAACGCCAAGCTCCACAGCTCGCCGCTGTGCCGCCCCCGCCGCGACCACGCTGTAGTCGATCCCGATCACCGCTCGCGCCCCCGCACGGACCAACGCGGGGTCGTCCACCCCGTGCCCACTCTGGAAGTGCACGACAGTCGGCCCTCCCGCGAGCACCGGCGCCAGCAACTCCAGCTCCCGTGGAAACAGCTCCTTGCGACCGCGCGCGTCCTCCAGCAGCTCGTCGTACTCGCGAACATGCTTCGTCGAAGCCTGCTCCCACACGGCCCGATTACGGCGTACCAGCTCGTCCATCCCCTGATCGTGCCAGCGCGTCGAACAGGTCGCGAACGAAATACGTATCCGCCAACGCGTCATGAATCGCATAAGCCGACTGGTCGATCCCGACCATCGCCGCCATCTCCCCCACCGCAGCAGTCGGCGGCAGCGCAGTCCGCCCCAGCAGCTGGCTGATCACGCACACCAGTCGGAAGTCCCACGGGACGTCGGTCGCCTCCAACGGAATCAGCCCATGGACATGCATGAGATGTAGTACGTCGCTCGCGTCCGTCCAGGGAGCCGCCCCCACCCACACCGGCTGATCAGCGGTGAGCTCGACCATCAGCTCGGCGATCTCGCGGCCGGTGGCGACATCGACCTCGGAGCCGTGCGACTCCGGGTGCCGCTCGAAGCGGCTGATGGTCAGCGCCTGCTCGGTCGCGCGCTCGAGATCGAGCTCGCGCAGCGGAACGAAGCGGTTGTACGTCGTCTCGCGGCCATCGTCCTCGCGCCGGATCACGGCGAGCTGCCAGATCTGCCGGCCGCCCGGAAGCCATGGTTCACGGAGGCTGGTGGTCTCGAGGTCCACGAAAACGATCGGCATCCGACCAGTCTGCACACCCGCGCCGACAGTTTTGACTACTCCGCGTCAGCGTGACGCTGCGTGACGTGACGATTTCTGGAAGATTGCCTGCCGCGGGAGAAATCGTGCGGAGAAAAGGCGAAAAAACCGTACGAAGCTGTAACGGTCGACGCTCCGTGACGATAAACGGGTGAGCGTGCCGGTGGGGGGCCAGCGGAACGCTCCGGTGCTTCTTCGGGATCGCCGGAAGGTTGGGGGGACTCGCAGGTGCTCACCCGGGGCGGGGTGAGCACCTGTTTGAGTTTCTGAACCCCTCAGCCCTTGATGCCGACGTTGGCCATGCCCTCGACGAAGCGCTTCTGCGCGAAGACGAAGAGGATGATCATCGGCAACGTGGCGAGCGCCGTACCGGCCATCAGGTAGGGCCACTGGATCTCGGCCGGGTTCTGGGAGAAGATCGCGAGCCCCAGCTGCAGCGGTCGCAGCTCGTCCGACGTGGTGATCATCAGTGGCCAGAGGAACCCGTTCCAGGCGGCTTCGATCTGGAAGACCGCGATGGTGATCAGGGCCGGCTTGATCAAAGGCGTCATGATCCGCCAGAAGATGCCGAACTCACCGAGGCCGTCGACGCGGGCCGCCTGGGCGAGCTCGTCCGGCAGCGAGACGAAGAACTGCCGGGCCAGGAAGGTGAAGAACGGCGCGGCGCCGAGCGGGATGATGAGTCCCCACCAGGAGTTCAGCCAGCCGATGCCGCCCTGGCCGAGGATGTTGTTGCCGCCGAACAGCGGGATCGACTTCACGATCATGAACAGCGGCACCAGGATGATCTGGAACGGCACCAGCAGCAGCACGATGAAGTAGCCGAGCATGAACTTCCCGCCCCGCAACGGCATCTTCGCCAGCGCGTAGCCGGCCGTCGTACAGACGAGCAGCGTGAACGCGGTCTCGCCCAGGGCGATCAGCGCGCTGTTGCGGAAGTAGCGCAGGAACGGCGCGGTCTGCATCGCCTCGGTGAAGTTGCTCCACCGCAGCTCACCAGGCAACCACGAGAACTTGAGGATCTCGAGCTCACTCTTGAACGCCGTCAGCACCATCCACAGGAACGGCGTGATCATCAGCAGCGCGCCGATCACCAGGACGACGTACAGCAGGATCCGGCCGGGCCGGACCGCCGACGGCTTGGTCGACGCGCTCGCGACCGCCGGCAACGTGGCGCTAGTCATTGGTGTCCGCCTTCTGGAGCGCGCGTCCGGCGCCGATGAAGAGCGCGATCACGATCATCATGATCACGGTCTCGGCGGACGCATAGCCGAGTTTGAGGTCCTGGAACGCGTTCTGGTAGATGTCCAGCACCAGCACGCGCGTCTCGCTGCCGGGTCCGCCGCGCGTCATCACGTAGACCAGGTCGAAGACCTGGAAGGTGCCGACGATCGACGTGATCAGCACGAAGAACTGCACCGGGCCGAGGGCCGGCAACGTCACGTTGCGGAACTTCTGCCAGCGCGAGGCGCCGTCGATGTCCGCGGACTCGAGCAGGTCGCGGGACACGCCCTGCAGCGCGGCCAGGTAGATGATGATCTTGGTGCCGAGCCCCTGCCAGATACCGACGACCATCAGCGAGCCCAGCGCCGTACCGGGGTCGGCCAGCCAGCGGTTCGGCGCGAAGCCGAACAGGCTGAGGAATCCGTTCGCCAGACCCGAGCCCGGGTTGTAGATCCACAGCCAGATCGTCGCGACCGCGACCGTCGCGGTGACGGTCGGGACGTAGAACGCGGTCCGGAAGAAGCCGATCCCGCGGATCTTCTGGTTCAGGCCGATCGCGACGGCGAGCGAGATCGCCATCGAGATCGGGATCACGATCAGCGCGTACAGCACCGTGTGCCACAACGCCGCCAGGAAGTCGACGTCGCGGAACAGCTCGGAGTAGTTGCCGAAACCGACCCAGGACCAGGTGTCACCGAAGCTGTAGTCGGTCAGGCTCAGCACCAGGACCGAGATGACCGGGATGACGATGAAGATGCCCGAGTGCAGCAGTGCGGGTGACAGCAGGGCCCAACCGGTCCGGACCTGACTGCGGGTCAGCGTGCCCTTGTCCTTGGCCACCGCCGGCTTGCCCGTGGTGGCGAGCGCCGGGCGCTCGAGTGTTGTGCTCATCGGCTTTGTCCTGCCAGGTTGTGCAGCACCTTCGCGGGATCCTTCTGTCCGAGGACCGCCTGGGTGAGCTGGATGTCGAAGTTGCCCCGCATCTCGAGCCAGTTCGGCGGGACCTCGTTCTCGTTCGCGGCGCGGTCCAGACCCTCGGCGACGAACTTGCTCAGCGGGTTCGACTTCGCCTGCGGCGAGTTGACCGCGTCCTTGTACGCCGGAAGCTTCTTGTTCAGCTTGGCCATCGCGTCCAGGGTGCTCGGCTGGGTCATCGACTGGATGAACGCCCAGGCCGCTTCCTTGTGCCGGCTGCGGGAACCGATCGAAGCCAGGTCACCACCCATGTACTCGATCTCCTTGCCGCTGTTGAAGCGGAAGAACTTCAGGTCGTCACAGGTCTTCTGGCCGATGCCCTTACCGCCGGTGCTGCAGTCGACGGCGCCGCCGACGATCCCCATCGCGGCCTCGCCGGAGTAGACCAGCGGCTGCTGGGCGGCGTTCACCTGCCCGTACGGCTGGACGTTGTTGATCATCGACTTGATCCAGAGCAGGGTGTCGAGCCCCTCCTGGTTGTCGAAGTTCGGCTCGCCGCCGACGTAGAGCGGCTTGCCGGTGGAGGCCAGGAACGTCGTGAACGACTGCCGGAAGCCGGTGGCCGACGCGAGGTCGAAACCGCTCCGGGTGATGTTGCCGTTCTTGTCGCGCTTGGTCAGCTTCTCGGCCGCGATCTTGATGTCGGCCAGCGACGTCGGCGGCTTCTCGGGATCCAGGCCGGCCTCGATGAACGCGCTCTTGCGCAGCGCGACCGCACGGGTGTCGGCGAGCAGCGGGTAGCCGTACATCTTGCCGTCGTAGGTGACCGCGGGGATCAGCGCCGCGAGGCTCTTCTCCCGGATCACGTCCGGGGTCAGCCCGAACTCGCCGAGGTCGGCGAAGATCCGCTTGGACGCGAACGGCTGGATCCAGCCGACGCCGGTCACCATCACGTCGTACGGGATGCCGGCCGCGATCGAGGTCGACATCTTCTCGTTCAGGTTGTTGTACGTCGCGAAGTCCGGCTCGACCTTCATCTTCGGATAGGCCTTGTGGAAGTCGTCGACGACCTTCTGGAACTGTTGCCGCCCCTCGTTGCTGGGCGGGAACGACGGGAGCAGCACCCGCAACGTCCCGGTGGCCTCGGCCGGCGCCACGCCGTCCGTGCTCTTGTCGATCACCCCGCTACCACAACTGCTGACCACAACGGCAAGGGCCGCGGCCAGCAACGTCAGTCCCACGGAACGTCTCACAGGGGAACTCCTTCGCATCAAGTGCAGCGAAAGTATGGGAAAGGGCTTTCCTCGTCAAGACCTCGACGCTCGAATGATCACTTTCGATCAGTTCCGGAACCAGAACGATCATTGTTCCGTGCAGCGGACTGTTTCAACGGCTCAGGGACGCGGCCTGCGCGCCGCAGGACGCTCGGAGATTGAGCGTGGGAAGTAATGACAAATGCTGGACCGGGCCTGGCTTGGACTGGAGTTTGCGGAGCAGCACGTCACAGGCGGTCTCGCCCAGCGCGAACTTGGGCGGACAGACGGCGGTGAGCGGGACGACCGCCAGCGCCGCGGTGACATCGTTGTAAACAACGACAGCCAGATCCTCGGGCACGCGCAGGCCGCGTTCCATCGCACGTTCGACCAGGCGGGCGGCCTGCTCGTCGGAGTGGATCAGCGCCGCGCGGGAGCCGAAGGCTTCGCATTCGGTGAGGAAGGCGTCGAGCTGGGCCAGCGACGCCGGGTCGTCGCCGGTCTGCGGGAGCTCGAGCGGCGACACGTAGATGTCCACGCCGAGGGTCGTGGCCGCTTCCTCGATACCGCGGCGGAGCCAGTACGCCGTCACGGTCGGCTGCAGGCTGACCGCGATCCGGTGGTGGCCCAGCTGGGTGAAATGGCGCAGCGCGAGCATGGCGCCGTACGCGTGATCCGTGCGGACGTGGTCGTATTCACGCCCAATATCGGGGAATCCGAACGCGCGCTCCATCAGCACCAGTGGTACGTCGATCTCCTCGAGCCGGCTGCCGATCCGGTGCGCGTCGCCATCGCCGTACGCGGTGCTGAGCAGTAGACCGGCCACTCCGATCCCGAGGACCTTCTCGATCCGCTCCAGCTCGGTGTCCCCGTCGTACCCGGAGACGCCGAGGACCAGGCGCGCGCCGTACCGGGCCGCGGTCGCTTCGGCGCCGCGGATGACGTCGGTGTAGTACGTCGACGCGCTCGGAACCACGATGCCGATCGTCAGCCGGTTGCCCGGGGCACTCTGGTCGGTCGGGCTGGTGCCGATCGCGCCGCCGTGCACCCGGCGGAGCAGCCCGGCGCCGTCGAGCTCGGCCAGATCCCGGCGTACTGTGATCGCGGAAACGCCCAGCTCGGCGACCAGTTCGGCGACCCGGAGCCGGCCGTGGCGGCGCAGGCTCCGCAGGATCAGCTCGTGGCGCTCCGGTGCAAGCATGCGCGGTTCCCGATTCTCTGGCCTGGTGGTCTCTGGTGATTGTTTGTGATCATACGATCAACCTAGGCACATCCGGAATGCGCGTGACAACGAGGAGGCGAACCAGTGGAACAGACCGGCGGCCGGACCAACGCGGTGCTGGCGAAACTGACAGTGGTCGGCGATCTGCTCCTGCTCCAACTGACCTTCCTGGTGCTGAGCGCCGGAATCGTCACCCTGTTCCCGGCGGCGATCGCGCTGCAGCGGATGGTGCCGGAGGCGATCAGCCAGGAGCGCACCGGTCTGATGCGGATGTACTTCCGCGAGTTCGGCTGGGCGTTCAAGCGGTTCTGGCTGTCCGGACTCGGCCTGTACGTCGGCGGCGTGATGCTCGCGTTCGGACTGGTCTTCTGGGCGAACGCCACCGGACCTGCGCGGATTTTCGCGCTGGTGATCCTCATCCCACTGACCGGGATGATCGTCGGGCTCTATCTGAGCGGTCTGGCGGTACTGCGTGATGCGGGCGACGACGCGACCCTGAAGACCGTGTTCCGGCAGGCGAACCTGTTCCTGCTGCGGCGGTCGCTGGCTGTGGCGGGTGGAGTGGTCATGCTGCTCACCTGGTTCGCGCTGGCGTCGCAGGTGCCGACGCTGCTGGTGATCGGGTCCGGACTGGTCCCTGCGCTCATCGCCTACTGGCTGGGTGGCGGGCGGCGCCAAACTGAGACAACACCGCCTGAGTCTGAGGAAAAAGATTCGGGGGATGTGTCAATCTGAGGCGCTCCGGTTCGACGTAAGGGTGTAAAGGCCCTCACGAAGGAGACCCAGATGTACGCGACGACCGACACCCTGGCGACCACGCCGGCCACGCAGGGCGGCCGCGCGCGCTGGCTGGCTTTGTACACACTGTGCGCAGGCATGTTGATGATCGTGCTCGACGTCACCGTGGTGAACGTGGCACTGCCTGCGATCCAGGACGACCTCGGCTTCACCAGCTCCTCGCTGGCGTGGGTGGTGAACGCCTACCTGATCGCCTTCGGCGGTCTGCTGTTGCTGGCCGGGCGACTCGGCGACCTGCTCGGGCGCCGCAACATCTTCATCGCCGGACTGGTCGTTTTCACCATCGCCTCGGTGCTGTGCGGGCTGGCGTCCTCGCAGGAGGTGCTGGTGATCGCGCGGTTCATCCAGGGCGTCGGTGGGGCGCTCACCTCAGCGGTGATCCTGGGCATGATCGTCACGCTGTTCCCCGAGCCGCGGGAGCAGGCCAAGGCGATCGGCATGTACGCGTTCGTCGCTTCGGCCGGTGGATCGATCGGTCTGCTCGCAGGCGGCGTTCTGACTCAGGCGATCAGCTGGCACTGGATCTTCTTCGTGAACCTGCCGATCGGCATTCTGGCCGTCGTACTGGCTGTGAAGCTGATCGAAAAGGACAAGGGCCTCGGCATGGGCCGCGGTACCGACGTACCGGGCGCTGTCCTGATCACTGCGGCTCTGATGCTCGGTGTGTTCACCATCGTCAAGCCTGCGGCTGAGCTGGGTTGGACTGCCGGCCGGACCGTCGCACTGGCGCTGCTGACGATCACTCTGCTGCTCTGCTTCATCGTCCGCGAGGCCACTGCGGCCAACCCGCTGGTGCCGCTGCGCATCTTCCGCTCCCGCAACCTGTCCGGCGCGAACGTCGTACAGGCGCTCTCCAGCTCGGGCATGTTCGGCATCTTCTTCCTCGGCTCGCTCTACCTGCAGCGAGTGCTCGGGTACGACGCTCTGGAGATCGGACTGGCGTTCCTGCCGACGACCGTGGTCATGGGACTGCTGTCGGTGAAGTACTCGGAGAAGCTGGTCACCCGCTACGGCCCCCGTCGCCCCCTGATCGCCGGACTGACGCTGGTGACCGCCGGACTGGTCCTCTTCACGCAGGCCCCGGTCGGTGGCAGCTACGTCGTACACGTCCTGCCGGTCCTGACCCTGCTGGGTCTCGGCGGTGGCATCGCCTTCCCTGCCCTGATGGGTCTGTCGATGGCCGACGTACAGCCCGAGGACGCCGGTCTAGCCTCCGGCCTCATCGGCACCATGGGCGAGGTAGGCGCCGCCCTCGGCCTAGCCATCCTGGCCACCCTCTCCGCCACCCACAGCACCGGCAGCAACCCGCTCCAGGCCCTCACCAACGGCTACCACTTCTCCTTCGCCGTAGCGGCCGCCATCGTCGGCGCCTCAGTCCTCATCGCCTACTTCGTCATGCGCCCCACCAAGAAGAACTAGCCGGTACGGCGGTGCTCGGCCGGCGCGTCGGAGTACCACTTCCACCCGGCGAGACCCCGGCGGCGCGCACCGATCGTGAGCATCACCATGGCAGCCACAACCAGTGCGGACCCGCCGACGATCAGACCGATCGACACTCGGCGGGTTTCACTGTCGTCCACCCACAGGTGCGCGTCGACTGCTGCCAGAGCAACCGATGGATCGGACGGGAGGTAGACGATCTGCAGCGGCATGGCGTAGCGCGTCCCAGCGGCTGGTGACTGCACTCCGTCGTGCATCCCTTGCGCATCGTCCTCCTGGTCGCTCAGCACGGTCCGGATCTGCTGCCCAGCAGCGACGAACTCGACCCGCACCTCTCCGATGCCTGGGTCACCTTTGCCGGGGTAGATGTCGAGCTGCACGGAGGTCGCCATGGTCGCGGTCCCGGCGTCGAGCAGCTCGCGACCCAGGTCCCGTCGATCGAGCGCGCCGATCAGGATCCCGGTGCCGATCAAAGCCAGCACTAAGGCGGGCACGCCGAGCCAGGTGGGGCCACGGCCGGGCCAGTCCACGCGGCCGCTCATGTTGTACGCCGGCGGCGGCCGAGCAGGCTTGCGGTGACGGCGATCAGGGCTAGGGCCAGCGCGATGACGGCGCTCAGAGGGCGGTCGAGGAAGAAGCGCAGGAGGAGGAACGTGGCGCAGCTCATGATGAGGGCGCCGAAGGTGCCGCCCAAGACGGGGTGTCTGCGCTCCAGGCCGGCGAGCCAGGCGCGGTATCTCCCTGGTGCGACGACGTCCGGGCCGAGCAGGATCACGAACCACGCCGCGCTCAGGACGTTCTCGAGGGTCGGGTGTACGACGGCCCGGGCGGTGAGGGCGATGGAGAGGACGAGGCTGCTGATCCGCAGGACCACGTTGGGTGGGCGGAGGGTGCGCTGGACGAACCTGTCGAACTGACGCATGCCCGATGGTCCCACGGGGTTTGTCCACAGGGTGAGGGATCGGGTTTCTGGGTGGGGGGTGGGATGGGGAAGTATGGGGGCGAGCGGTTTGTGGGTCGTTGGACAGTTGTCGGTGAAGGGGAAACAACGTGGTGGTGCAGTCGGTCGAGCAGCGGATCGCCTTGGAGCTGGAGGTCGGCGAGAACCAGGTGCGGGCAGCGGTCACGCTGCTGGACGAGGGGTCGACGGTTCCGTTCATCGCGCGGTACCGCAAGGAGGTCACCGGGGAGCTCGACGATGCGCAGCTGCGCACCCTCGAGGAGCGGTTGCGGTATCTGCGTGAGCTCGATGAGCGCCGGAACGCCGTACTGGAGTCGATCGACAGCCAGGGCAAGCTGGACGACGCGCTGAAGGCGTCGATCCTGGCGGCCGACACGAAGGCGCGGCTCGAGGACATCTACCTGCCGTTCAAGCCGAAGCGGCGGACGAAGGCGATGATCGCCCGGGAGAACGGCCTGGAGCCGCTCGCCGACGGGCTGATGGCCGACCCGAACGTCGAGCCGCTGGCGGCCGCGGCGGTGTTCGTGAATGCCGAGGTGGCGGATGCTCAGGCCGCGCTGGACGGCGCGCGGGCGATCCTGGTCGAGCGGTTCGCCGAGGACGCCGACCTGATCGGCGCGCTCCGCGAGCGGCTGTGGACGCAAGGCCGGCTGGCCTCGGTCGTGCGCGAGGGCAAGGAGACCGACGGCGCGAAGTTCTCGGACTACTTCGAGTTCGACGAGCCGTTCACGAAGATGCCGTCGCACCGGATCCTCGCCATGTTCCGTGGTGAGAAGGAGGACGTGCTGACGCTGAGCATCGAGCCGCTGCCGGCCGGTGTCGAGGCGGACGGCCCGACCGAGTACGAGACCACCATCGCCCGCAAGGTCGGCGTGGAGAACTCGGGCCGCGCGGCCGACAAGTGGCTGGTCGAGACGGTCCGCTGGGCCTGGCGGACGAAGATCCTCGTGCACCTCGGCATCGACCTGCGGATGCGCCTGCGCCAGGTCGCCGAGGAAGAGGCGATCCGGGTCTTCGCGTCGAATCTGCGCGACCTGCTGCTGGCCGCCCCGGCCGGCACCCGCGCCACGATGGGCCTCGACCCGGGCTTCCGGACCGGCGTGAAGGTCGCCGTCGTGGACGCGACCGGCAAGGTCGTCAACACCGGCGTCATCTACCCGCACGTCCCGCAGAACCAGTGGGACAAGTCGATCGCCACCCTGGCCGCGCTGGCCGCCGCGCACAACGTCGAGCTGATTGCCATCGGCAACGGTACGGCGTCGCGCGAGACGGACAAGCTGGCCGCGGAGCTGATCGCCAAGCACCCGGAGCTCAAGCTCACCAAGGCCGTCGTCTCCGAGGCCGGCGCGTCGGTGTATTCGGCGTCCGCTTTCGCGTCGGCGGAGCTGCCCGGCATGGACGTGTCGATCCGCGGTGCCGTCTCGATCGCCCGGCGACTGCAGGACCCGCTGGCTGAGCTGGTGAAGATCGACCCCAAGTCGATCGGCGTCGGTCAGTACCAGCACGACCTGGCCGAGAACGCCTTGTCCCGTTCGCTGGACGCGGTCGTCGAAGACTGTGTGAACGCGGTCGGCGTCGACCTGAACACCGCTTCCGCGCCGCTGCTGACCCGGGTCTCCGGGATCACCCAGGGCCTGGCCGACAACATCGTCCAGCACCGCGACACCAACGGCCCGTTCGCGTCCCGTTCGGCGTTGAAGGATGTCGCGCGGCTCGGCCCGAAGGCGTTCGAGCAGGCGGCCGGCTTCCTCCGGATCCCCGGTGGCGACGACCCGCTGGACTCGTCCAGCGTGCACCCCGAGGCCTACCCCGTCGTACGCCGGATCCTCGACGCGACCGGTTCCGACGTGAAGTCGCTGATCGGTTCCGCGGAGCTGAAGCGGCTGAAGGCGGCGGACTTCGTCGACGACATGTTCGGTCTGCCGACCGTCACCGACATCCTGGCCGAGCTCGAGAAGCCGGGCCGTGACCCGCGACCGGCGTTCAAGACCGCGGTCTTCGCCGAGGGCGTCGACAAGATCGCCGACCTGAAGCCCGGCATGAAGCTGGAAGGCCAGGTCACCAACGTGGCCGCCTTCGGTGCCTTCATCGACATCGGCGTCCACCAGGACGGCCTGGCGCACGTGTCGGCCCTGTCGAAGAACTTCGTCAAGGACCCGAGCGAGGTCGTCAAGGTCGGCGACATCGTCACCGTCAAGGTGCTCGAGGTCGACATCCCCCGCCAGCGCATCTCCCTCACCCTCCGCCTCGACGACGAGGTAGGCGGCGCCCGCACCTCCGGCCCCGGCCAGCGCGAGAACCGAGGCGGCGGTGGCGGCGGCGGTGGCGGTCGTGGTCCCGGTGGACGCGGCCCGGGCGGTGGCGGTGGACGTGGACCCAGCGGTGGTGGCGGTGGCGGTCAAGGTGGCGGCGGTCGTGGCCCCGGTGGACGCGGCGGCCAAGGCGGCGGACGCGGCCCGGCCCAAGGCGCCCCGAAGTCCGACACCCCCATGGACGAAGGTTCCCTCGCCGACGCCTTCCGCAAGGCCGGCTTCACCGTCCGCTGACCTGACATCGGCCGCCGTCTACCCCACCCCACAGCTTTGCACGTGGGCGGAAAGGCGGCGGCCGATCGTTACGCTCGACAGATGGCAAGTGCGCCGGCCCTGACCGACTGACCGGCGAGCTGCGAGGCTGGTACGACCGCCTGCCCCCGGAGCCGCGCATGTTCCGCACCCTGGCGTTGGCCGCGGCTCAGTCAGGTGCAGGTGATCGTGTTGGTCGGAACTTTGTCGCCATATGGCGCCGAAGAGTTTCCGGCTAGTGCCACTTCCCGTGCCTCAGCCCTAGCCCGTCAGTCCCAGGCGACGGGATCGCGGTCGCTGGGCTCGCCGTCCCCTTAGCCATGCGCTCTGCTCGCCGCGCTGTGTTGTCGGCCGCTCTTGGCGGTCGGGCGGGGTACAGACCGAAAGGCCTCGGCCGGAGACGTGCGCTGTGGTTCCCCGCCGCGACCGGCCGATCTGAAAGACAGCACGGCCGGGCGCCGCAGTGGCTGAGCCAGATGGCGAGGCCGGTGACCGCGAGTCCGTTGCCTAGGGCTGACGGGCTTTGGTTGCCGTCCGAGAAGAGGTCGGTGATCGGCTGTCCGTTGTTTGGGGTTGACGGGCTTTGGGTTCGGTTGCTGTTCGGGAAGGGGCGCCGGTCAGCAGTTGAGACGTCCCGCCGGGCGGTCCCGCCTGCGATGTGCGTTAGCCGGTGGATTTTCGTCACCGGGTCCCCAAAATCGACCGGATAGCGCGTCCACCCCTCGGCCTGCATCGGCGCGGTCGGCTGAGACGACGCGTCGTGGGCCTGGTCCACCTCGCTCGCGGACCGCCACCACTGACCAACCTCCGCGGCACCCACCTCGCCACGCTCAACCGCCACCCAAAAACCCTCGCTGGAGTGAGTTGGTCAGTGGCGCAGGTCCGCGCTCGCCATCCAGCTCAGCCACCGGCCCGGCTCACCGCGGCGAAGGTTGCCTGAGGGTGGCGGGCTTTGGCTGAGGCCAGTTGCCGGGGCTGTGGAGGGCGAACCGTGGGCTTGAACAAGTTATGACCTGTGCCGAGCCACCGGTTCCTGTTCAAGCCCACGGTTGGTGGCTCGGCCCGGAGCGCGGGTGGGGCGGGCGGTTGGCTTCTAGATCGGCAGGTCTACTTCGATGCCGGTCTGTTCGTGCAGGAAGGTCTGCGCGCGACGTACCGGCTCGACCAGGAACTCGCGGAAGTCGACCCGCTTCGCGGGATCCAGCAGGTCGTCCGAATCCACAGCGGGCAGAACGTTCAGCAGCCAGCGGACCGTCGTCAAGACCTCGAAGTAGGCGAGGTCGTCGAGCGGACGGCCGCTCTGCTGTGCGTACTCGGCTCGAACAGCGCTGCTGAACGATCGGGAGTCGCTGCGTTCCATCAGCATGCAGGTCCAGGCAAGATCGAACCGGGGATCGCCGAGCTGCCAGTCCCAGTCGATCACCCAGAGGTGTTCGGCGCTGTCCACCAGCACGTTCCAGGGATGGTAGTCACGGTGGAGAACTACTAGCCGCTCACACGCGACCGTCCGTTTGCGTTCTTCCAGCCATGCCACGACCTCACCCAGGATTGAACGTGGAGAGTTCGCGCAGTCGCGACGCATCTGCTCGAGTTCCCGGTCGAGATAGCCATCCGGATCCGCGCGAACAGCAGTCGGCTCAAGTAGTTCTGGATCAAGAGCATGCAGAGCGACCAGCTGCGCGACGAACGACTTGGTGAGTCGGGCTTGGGCATCTGGATCGGCGGCCTGCATGACCGACCAGAAGGGCACACCGGCGAGGTGTTCCATCACGATGAACGGCCGCCCAAGGTGGTGAGTGTCCGGTTCGTAGAGAATGACGCGTGGCACGGAGTAGTTCAGGCCGCGCAGCCAGGTGAGCACACGCCACTCCCGGGTGGCGTGCGCACTGCCACGCGTGTCCGGTGCGTACGTCTTGAGCACCATCGTCGTCGCGAGAGCCTCAGCCGAGTCCGAAAGCGTGAAGGTGTACAGGTCGCTCGCCCATCCGCCGGCCAGCTTCACCAGCGGCCCGAGCAGTGGCGGTGGCTGCTCCGGGCTGCGGCGAGCGAAATAGCTCGCCAGCCGAGAGTCATCCACGCTAGGCGGGGATGGTTTGGGTCGGTGGGTTCGAGGTGCGACGGGCCCAGGGGTAGTAGATCGCGGCGGTGACCACGAGGCCGATGATCCAGGAGATGTCGGCGCCGCCCAACGCATCGGTGATGGGGCCGGTGTAGAGCTTTTGGGCCAGGAAGGGGATCTGGACGACGATCCCCAGGCCGTAGGAGACGAGGGCTACGACGTTCCAGGCGCCGTAGCGGCCGGTGGCGTCGTACAGGGCTGGGATGTCTACTCGTTCGCGGGAGATCAGGTAGTAGTCGGTGAGGTTGATGGCGCTCCAGGGGGTGAAGACCATCAGCAGGACGAGGACGAAGTTCTTGAAGTTGTCCAGGAAGTCGTGGGAGGCGAACAGAGCGATCAGCACCGACACGAGCAGAAAACCGATCGTGTACGCCGATCGCGCGGCCGGCCCGATGCGCGTTGCACGGCTGAACGCGGAGACTGTGGTGAGCATCGTCATCGAACCGCCGTACGCGTTCAGGCAGTTCACGGCGAGCTTGCCGATCACGATCACCAGGTAGATCAGGATCGCGATCGGCCCGGCCAACCCGCCGAGGTAGCCGACCTGGTTGGCCAGGAATCCGGCGCCGCCCGCCGCGACTAGTGCGCCGAGCGTCATCGACCACTGCGAGCCGATCACGCTGCCCAGGAAGGTCGCGAGGAACGTGTGCCGCTCCGGGGTGTCGGCGGGCAGGTAGCGCGAGTAGTCCGCGACGTACGGGCCGAAGGTCAGTTGCCAGCCGGCGCCGAGGGAGATCGCCAGCAGGAACGACACCCAGGTGAACGGCTTCGCGCCGAAGAGGGCACCGACATCTGACGTCACCAGCAGCCGAATCCCCAGGTAGGTAAAGCCAAGCACGCCACACACCGTCGCGATCCGACCGAGCAGGTGGATCCAGCGGTAGCCGAGTGTCGCGAACACCGCGGTCAGCGCGCCGAAGGCGATGATGCCGATCGCGGCCGGGCCGACGTGCAGGATCTTGTTCACCGCTTGCCCCGCGAGCACCGTCCCGGTCGCGGCGAAGCCGAGGTACATGATCACGACCAGGACGAGCGGTACGACGGCGCCGTACACACCGAACTGGGCACGGCTCGAGATCATCTGCGGCAGGCCGAGCCGGGGACCCTGCGCGGAGTGCAGCGCCATCACGATGCCGCCGAGGATGTTGCCGAGCAGCAGGCCGACGATCGCCCACAGCGCGTCGGCCCCGAACACCACCGCCAACGCGCCGTCGACCACCGCCGTGACCTGCGTGTTCGCGCCGAACCACAACGTGAACTGGCTGATCGGTGTCCCGTGCCGCTCAGCCGCCGGTACGACGTCGATGCTCCGCTGCTCGATCACTCCACCCGGACGTGTCATGCCCGCGATCGTGCCACTAACCACCGACGACCTGTAGCACCTTTCCGTTCTTGTCGTACGCGGTCGCCTTCGCGTACATCTCCCCCTTCGGGTCATCGCTGCGCCAGGCCACCGCGAACCAGCCGTCGGTCAGCTTGATCTCGTGCCTGCCACCCCGCGGGGGCTCGATCACGATCCGGGCGATGTCCGCCGACACGCGTCCGTCGGCGTGGTAGAACCAGCCCTCGCACTTGCCGCCGCTACACAGCGACTCCCCCGGGATCACCTTGAAGTTCGCCTCGAACGAGTCATGCACAACCGCCGCGGTCCGCATGATGCGCGAGTTCGGGTCGAGTCTGGCGCCGTCGTTCGGCGTCGCTGCCAGCAGCGTGCAACTGGCGACGCTCTTGCCGGTCGGTGAGATCGCGACCAGGGCCGCGCCGTATCCCGGCTGGAAGTCGGAGGCCACGACCCGCCACTTGGTCATGTCGGTCCAGAAGTAGACCGAGCAGTTACGGAGCTGGTCCTTCAGCGTGGCCGGCACCGGGTCCTTCTGGACGGCCTCGACCAGCTTGGCCGACGGCTTGTCGCCGCCGGGAACGGTACAGTCCGCGGCTCGATCGCCCGGCTTCAACTGGTAGTCAGCGGTCCCACCCGCAGGCCGGCTCGGCGCGGAGCGCAGCGGCCGGTCGATGTCCGGGTTCCGCACGCTGCAGCGACGATTCGCCTCGGCCGCCGAGACCAGACCGCCCACGCCTGCCTCACCACGCGGTACGCCGGGCACCGCGGAAAAATCAGGCTCGTCGGTCAGAACAGACGGCTTGGTCGAAGCGACTGCAGGATCCGGGTCGGCCACGACCAACCCGGGCAGCATCGACGCACCGGCGACGATCGCCGCTACGCCGAGCATGCCTCCGCCGGCGCCCAGCAGGCGGCGGTTCCGGCGACTGCGGCGGCCGCGCGTGAGCATGGCATGCGGGTCGATCGGGTCCAGCGGGTCGGTGGCGGCGAGTCTTTCGAGTTCGGCGCCGACAACGCGTTCGTCATTCACGGGGTTCTCCTTCACGCAGGCCTGCCGACTCGGCGGGTCTGTTCGATGGCGGTCCGGAGAGTGTCGAGACCACGCGCCGACTGGCTCTTCACCGTGCCCTCCGAGCAACCCAGGATCTGGGCGGTCTGCTCGACGGACAGGTCCTCGTAGTACCGCAGCACCACGCAGGCCCGCTGGCGGGGCGCAAGCGTCGCGAGGGCAGCGAGGACCTCGTCACGATCGGCGTGCCCGACGGCCGGGTCGTCGTACAACGGAACCCGTTCGGCGGGCAGGTCAGCGGTCGGCACTTCCCGGCGCCAGGGGCGCCGGCCGCTGTCCAGGGCCGCGTTGACGACCGTGCGGCGGGCGTAGGCGAGCGGGTTTGCGCTGCGATCAAGCCTGGCCCACGAGCGGTACAGCTTGCACAAAGCGTCCTGTACGACGTCGTCGGCGCGATGCCAATCGCCACACACCAGGAACGCCGTCCGCCGCAGCGATGCACTCGCTGCCGCGACGAACTCGACGTAGCCCTGATCCCGGTCCACCATCAGCCCCTCCACTCTCCACTGTCCCCCTCAATACGAGAGGGCGGGAGAACGGGGTTGCATCTAGCGCAGAGCGTCTAGATGGCCGCCTGGATCGCCGAGGTGGACGGCCGTCGCCTGCGGCGCGTAGCCGACCCGGCGGTAGACGCGGTCCGCGCCGTCGTCGCCCGGCGTCAGCCAGGCAAGCGAGGCACCTGCCTGCTCGAAGGCGAACTGAGTCGCATACGCGGTCGCGATCCCCGCGAGACCCTGGCGGCGATAACTGTGGATCGTGCCGACTCCGGCCACCTCGGTGACCCCGTCCGCGACCGCCGTCCAGGCAGCTGTCGCCACTGCGACACCATCGACCCGGACGAGCACTGCGCCACCGTCCGCGAGCACCGGCTGGTACTTGAACTCGACGTCCTCGGTCTCATAGGCGTCCGCAGCCACCGCGTTGGCCTCGGCCCGCTCGGCGTCCGAACCGATCAGCTCCACAGTCACTCCGGTCGGCAGCTTGGTCACCAGCAGGTCCTCGGGCTCGACCAGCAGCAACGGCCGCCGCGCGGCGATGGTCATCCCGTTCGCGACCAGCAGATCGGCCAGCCCCGGGCTCGCCTCCTCGACGATCTCCGCACTCAGCCAGCGCCCCTCGGCCGCGAAGGCCTTCCGGACGATCGCCAGCGACTCCGGGATCTCTTCCGGCTCGAACGGAGTCCCGGGCTCGGCGGCCAGCATGGTCGACAGATACCAAGCTTCTTCGTCGTGCAGCATCGCGACCAACGGCCCGACGATCACCTGCCGCCGCGATCTCGCCAGTCCGGACAGCTGTGCCCGCGCGATGCGCACCCCGATCTCCATGACAACGACCCTAGTCCGTCCGCGCGGACGCACTCGACCGCATTTCGGCCAGCAGGACGAGGTCGAGCAGCCGGTCGAGATCGGACGTCGTGGGCGGTTGCCCGAGCAGGTCACCGAGCGCATCGAGCACGCGCACCAGATCTGCCCGGACGGACGGTCTGGTCCGTCGTGCTCCGGCCGCGAACTCGATGACGACGCGTCCGGCCCGCTCGGAACTGACCAGCAGATCGGCGCCGGCCGAGCTCGGTGGTGGCGGCTCCTCGTCGGCGATCCGGACCTCGAGCTGGGCGCCGAGCGCGCCGGCCAGGCGCTCCAACGCCGCCATCGTCGGGTTGCCGCGACCATTCTCCAGGTTCGCGATGTAGGGCACGGACAGGCCGGCGTCGACCGCCACCGACGCGATCGTGCGGCCTGCCGCGGCCCGGCGGGCGCGCAGTACTTCCCCGAGTTCCATGCCCGAACTCTATCCTCACGCAACACATTTGCCAATTTGTGTTCTGTCAGGATACGTTCCGCGGCATGAACGGCGACTTTCGGCGATTGTGGATCAGCAGCGGGGTGTCCGGCATCGGCTCCTGGCTGCTGGTGATCGCCCTGCCGGTGCAGGTGTTCACGCTGACCGGTTCGGCGGCGGCCACCGGGCTGACGTTGGCCTTGGAGGCCCTGCCTCCACTCCTGCTCGGGCCCTGGGCCGGCGCCCTGCTGGACCGGTGGGACCTGTCCCGGGCGCTCTGGATCGCCGATCTGGTCAGCGCGGCCGCCGTGGCGGTGATCCTGTTCGCCAACGCGGATCGGATCTGGCTGATCTACCTGGCCATCCTGGTCGAGAGCGCGGCCGCCACGGTGTTCCGGCCCGCATCCCGCGCGCTGATCCCAGCCGTGGTGGGCACCGGCCCGGAGCTGGCCAAGGCCAACGCACTCACCGCCACGACCGCCAGCATCATCCGCCTGGCCGCACCACCACTCGGCGCACTCCTCCTGACCGGCCCAGGCATGACCACCGTCCTGCTGATCGACATCGTCAGCTACCTGTTGTCGGCAGCAATCATCGCGACGATCCGGCCACGCCGCCGCGCGGAGCCGACAGCAGTGGGAGTGCGCCCCGGCGTCCAGTACGTCGTACGCCACCGGGCCCTGCGCGGAATTCTGCTCGGCCAGACGCTCTTCCTGACCGCCAATGCCGGCCTGACCGCACTCCTGGTGCCCTTCACCGTGGAACGCCTGCACGCACCAGGCGCCACCATCGGCTACCTCATCTCGGGGCTCGGCGCCGGCTACCTCCTCGGCGCCACCCTGAGCTCGAAAGCTCAGTCCTGGCTGGGCATTCGCGAGCTCCTGGTGACAACCCAGCTAGCCACCGCCGCCGCGTTCTTCCTCCTCGTCAACTCCCCGAACGTCGCCTGCGCGATCGGCGCCGCCGTCCTGATCGGCTTCCCCGGGAGCATCCTGCTGATCACCGCCGAGACCTGCATCCAACGGACCGCGCCGGCAGCCATGCTCGCCCGCATCGGCGCGCTGTTCTTCGCCGCCGATTCACTCGCCCTGATCATCGGCGCGCTCGTCGCGCCGGCCGTCACACTGCTCATCGGCCTGCCGACGGCCCTGAACACCATCGCGGGGTTCGCCGCGATCGCCGGTGTGCTGACGCTCCTCGCCGTGCCAGGTCATCCGGCGGCATTCACCCGGCCTGCACCACCGAAGCCACCGAAGCCGACGGAGCAGCCGTCGCAGCCGCGTCGTACCGAGCTCGGGAGGTAGCGATGGCCGCCGTACTGGCGACCGCGGACGAGTTGACGACCGATGCCTTCCGCAACGGTCTCCTGGTGCCGCTGGTCGCGACCGTCGTCGGAGCCGGCGTCGCGGCCGGTGGATTACGGATGCCGGTGCGTGACCGAATGGCCGCGAAGGGTTAGCAGGAAGTGCGACATTTCCACCTGACTCGAAACGTGCCGCAGGCTGCCAAATCGTTATTGGTAAATCCCTGCCAACATTCTTGACAGGTCATTCCCGACGGCGGATAAGCGGTCCGCGAGACCGCTCTGACCAGGGGATTCGTAGGGTTTCCCTACTCTGCGTCAAGGCTCTGTAAAGGTCCCTACGAAAGTGTTCCTGCGGGAGCAGTGATGAGGTGTTCTTTTCTCAGCACCGGACAAAGCCGTCCGGGGAGCCGACCGAGACTGCCGAAGGACCCCGCTGATGACCGAGACGCTGGAAACCCCCGCCACGCACCGTCGGGTGCGGGTTTGGTTCGGCGCTCACCCGATCGCGGACCACACCGCCACAGCGGAGCAGGCAGCGCAGTACGAGGAAGCCATGCAGCGGCGTTTCGCGTCCCTCCGGGTGACGAGCGAGCCGGTGCCGGCGGTCGTTGTGGCAGGGCCGGGTCAATGACGACCCGGCCGACGCTGCTCGGATATGTGCGGGCCGACGCGCTGAGTTGCGCGGAGGAGCTGGCCGCGGCGACGGATTCCCTCGCCGCCTTCGCCAGCGCCGAGGGATTCACCCTCGGCACGGTCTACACCGAGCGCGACACGGCCGAATCCGCGGCGTTCCACGCACTGCTCGAGGAGGTGAAGCGGTCCGATGTCAGGGCGGTCGTCGTGCCCGCGATGCACCACCTCGGATCGGTCGGCACCCCGGCTGCTCTACGGCAGCACCTCGAGTTCCACCAGGCACACGTCTGGGCGGCGAACCCGGGAGCGTAACAACTCAACAGACAAGCGGAGCTGACGTCTTGACCCCTGCATCGGCGTCGGTTCCGCTCTCCACCTCCACAGCTGCACCGGGAATGCTCGGGCGGTAGTGGACCACCAAGGCCCCACCGGCTGCTACCGGTGGGGCCTTGTCGATTGCCCTGGGCAACTATTTGCCCGAACCCCCGGCATGTTCGATGAACGTCAAGTTTTCGGATCGTCCCGCGTGCGTCGAGGTGTGCTCGGCGCCGGAATGGGGTACCACTAGGTCGTCCCGCGGTTCAGTCAGTGTCATTCGGGCATGGGTGAGACTCACCGAGCCGCGAGTTCTCCCACTGAGGGGCGGGAGAACGACCGGCCCCGGCGGGCGCATCCCAGGTGCGCCCGCCGTGTTCGGGTCAGGCCCCCGAGAAACTCGCTTCCCGGAAGCGACGCGCTGAACCTAGGCTCCACGGATGATCGAGGTCCCGGACGAGTTTCGGCAGATGCCCCGCTGGTGGCACGACGGCAGCACCTGGCTGGACGCGCTTCCAGGATTGGTGGCCACCCAGTGCGCGACCTGGAGCCTGCAGGTCAACGGCCCCCTTGCCTGGGGTTCGAACGCGCTGGTGATCCCCGTGACCCGCGGCACCGACGAGTTCGTCCTCCGGATGACCCCGCCTGGTCCTGAGGTCGACGTGTTGGCCGACGCACTCCGCTGGTGGGACGGCCGCGGCATGGTCTACCTGTACGACGCCGACGTGACGACCGGGGCGATGCTGCTCGAACGGCTCTCCACCCCACTCGCCACCCGCCCGCTCGGGGAGGCGATGGCGGTCCTCGGCCAGGTGATGCGACGACTCGCCGTACCGCCGAAGCCGGAGGCTCGTTCCACCGGAGAGATCGTGCGGCAGCGGTCGGTCGAACTGGAGAGGCAGTGGGAGGAGCTCGGACGCCCGTTCGATGCCGCGTTCCTGCGGGTGGCGCTCGAGATCGCGCCACAGCTCACCGACCCGGCGACGGATCTCTCGGTCAACGGCGATCTGCACGTCCACCAGGTGCTGGCCGGCACCCGCGAGCCGTGGGTGACGGTCGATCCCGTGCTGTACCGCGGTGACATCGAGTACGACCTCGGCCGGGTGCTGTGGATGCAGCTCGACGAGATGGCGGAGATCCCGCCGTACTTCGAGATCGTCGTCCAGGAAGCGGACCTGGTCCGGGACCGGGCCCGCGCCTGGACGGTGTTCCGTACGGTCGACTACTGGCTGTGGGGCCTCGGCAACGGCCTGACCGAGGACCCCGTGCGTTGCGAACGGCTACTCAAAGCACTGCTCTAGCGGCAGGCGTTCTTCGCGGGCAGGGTGCCGTTCAGGAAGTAGGCCGTGATGGCGGTGCGGGCGCAGTCGGAGTTGAGGTACGCCGTGTGCCCGTGGGCCTGCGCGATGAACAGGTGGCTGTTGTCGATCTGACGAGCCAGCCCTCGGGCCGCCGAGACCGGGGTCGACGGGTCATTGGACGACGCCGCGATCAGGATCGGCGGTACGCCGTGCACGGGCGTGCGCTGCCACGGGTTGCTCGGCGGGATCGGCCAGCCGGAGCAGGCCGCCGCCATCACCCAGCCCTCGACGGCAGCACCGACGCGCGGGGCGACGGCCTTGGCGAGGGCCATTCGGGCGCGGGCGTCGGCGTACCCCTTGAGTTCGCCGGGCAGGTCCATGCAGGAGACGGCCGCGTAGGCGCTCTCGAGGTTGCCGATGTAGCTGGCGGCGAAACCCGAGCCGTCGCCCTTGGTAGCGGCGTCGATCGCGCCGGCGAGGGCGGTCCAGTCACTGCCGAAAAGCTCGATCTTCGGCAGTAGCGCGGGCAGCGCCATCCGCATGACGTCGCCGGTAATCGGGCCGTTCGGACCGGTCAGCGGGGTCTTGTCCGCTTTGGCGACCGTCTGATCCCAGAGCGCGCCGACGTCCTGACCATGCAACGCACAGGCGGCGTCCGAAGCACACCAGTCGATGAACGCGTTGAACTCGCTCTCCATCGACCTGGCTTCCTCGAGCATGAAGCGCGTCGAACCCTGCGAGTGGTCGATGATCCCGTCGATCACCATCCGGTCGACGCGCTGCGGGAACATCTGCGCATAGATCGTGCCGAGGAACGACCCGTACGACAGGCCGAAGAAGCTCAGTTTGCGCTCCCCCAGCGCACCCCGGATCGCGTCGATGTCGCGCGCCACGGTCCGGGTGTCCAGGTTCCGCATCAGGTCGCCGTGCTGCTTCAGGCACTGCTCCCCGGTCTTCCGGCTCGACGCGACCATCGCGTCGTACTGCGCCTTGCTCTTCGGGAAGACCGGTACGCCGGGCCGCAGTACCGGACCGCAGTTCAGCTGGCTGCTCGCCCCGGTACCGCGTGGGTCGAAGCTGACCAGGTCGTAGGTGTCCCGGAGCTGACCAAGGAACGAATCAGCCAGGCCGGCCTCGAAGATCGACCCACCGGCTCCACCCGGGCCACCCGGGTTGAAGACCAGCGCCCCCCGCCTGTGCGCCTGGTCCCTGGCCGGCACCCGCACCACGAACACGGTGGTGGTCGGCCCCGACGGCTTGGCCCAGTTCAGCGGCACCTTCAGCGTCGCGCACTGTTCGATCGCCCCCGGCTTGCATTCCTTCCAGGCGAGCCCGGCCGCGGCCGCCGTACCGGCCGGCACCAGCCCGGCGAGCAGCACCCCTGCACCAAGCACCCCACTCAGCTGTCTCCACATACCCAGCAACCTACGATGCCCTCGGTCCACCGCCGGGCGGGGAAGTGGCATGCTCACGGTATGTCGCAGATCGTGTGGTGGGAGATCGAGACCTCAGCACCCGAGGTCTTCCAGCAGTTCCACGGCGCGTTGTGGGGTTGGACTTTCGAGCCGGCGTTCGCGGAGAGCGAGCTCGACGCCGACTACTGGATCATCAAGGTCGACGGCACGGGCATCGGCGGACTCCAACGCTCCACGAGCGACGCACGTCCACAGGTCGGCACCCGCCTGTACGTCGAGGTGGCCGATCTCGAGGAGGCTCTCCAAGAGGTCGAGCGTCGCGGTGGTCAGGTGGAGCGAGCGCGGACCGCGCTGGGCGGGGACGACCGATGGTTCGGCACCGCCCTCGACCCGGTCGGAGTCTCCTTCGGCCTGTGGACCTCACATCCGCCGGCTAGTGCTCCGGGGCGAAGTCGTGGAAGCCGATCATGTGGGTGATGCGGCCGTCGGGGTCGAGGTGGACGATGTCGGTGCCGCCGGCGACGGGCTCCTGGCCTTCGGCTTTGAGGTGCCAGGTCCAGCGGTGGTAGATGTGGTGGTCGTCGATGTCGCCGATGCGGACGAAGGACAGGCCGGGGAACATCTGCTGGGCGGCGCCCATCAGCTTGTTGAGTTCGTCGCGTCCGTGGGTCTCGAAGCTCGGGTCGACGAAGGTCGAGGTCTCGGACCAGGTCGCCGCGATCAGTTCGGCCCGGCGGTCGGCGTCGGGCTCGTTCCAGGTCGCGAAGTACTGGTCGGCGAGAGTCTGTGCGGTCATCGTTTCCTCCTGGTCGGTGCGGATGACCAGAAGCTTGCCGCCGGTACGGCGTCTGGTCGATGACGTCGGAGGTAATGGCGATGTCTACGTCGGCGGCTACCGTCTGAGGCATGACAGAGACCTTCCAGCGACCGGTCGGCGAGCTGCTGCGTGGCTGGCGCGAGCAGCGGCGGCTGAGTCAGCTCGACCTCGCGAACCGGGTCGAGGTGTCCACGCGGCACGTGAGCTTCGTCGAGACCGGCCGGTCCCAGCCGAGCCGGGAGATGGTCCTGCGGCTGGCCGAGCACCTCGACGTACCGCTGCGGGATCGCAACCAGCTCCTGCTGGCCGGCGGCTACGCGCCGATCTACACCGAGTCCTCGCTGCATTCGCCCGCCATGCTCGCGATCCGGTCCACCCTGCGCCGACTGCTCGAAGCGCATCAGCCCTATCCGGCTTTGGTGGTCGACCGCTGGTGGAACATCGTCGAGTTCAACTCCGGCATCAAGATCTTCACCGAGGACGTCGACGAACAGTTGCTCAAGGCACCTATCAACGCGCTCCGGCTGACCCTGCACCCGGACGGTCTCGCGCGCCGGATCACCAACCTGGCCGAGGTCCACGCCGCCGCGCTCACCAGCCTGCAACGCCAGGTGGTCAGCACCGCCGATCCCGAACTCCAGGATCTGTACGACGAACTCCGCAGCTACTCGACCGCCGATCAGCCGCTGCACCCCGGGCAGACGGAAGTCGTCCTACCGTTCAATCTCGACTACCAGGGCCACCGTCTCTCCCTGCTGACCATGATCGCGACCTTCGGCACCCCGCTCGACGTCACGGTCTCCGAGCTGATGATCGAGTCGTTCTACCCAGCCGACGAACAGACCGCCGAACTCCTCCGCGAGCTGGCATAGCAACGAAGCTCGGTGGCGTCGGCCTGCGCGGGCCGACGGAAATGGTGGTCACCGGCGAGCGGGAGGCTCCGCCCGCCGCCTGCTCGCCGGTGACCGGTTGCCCTACCGGCCTGAGGAGGGGTGGCCGGTCGGGAAGGTGGTCGGGAAGCTCGGCGTCGGAACGCTGGGCTTCGTGGTCGGGAAGGAGGGAATCGAAGGCTTGCCCTGCGGGTGCTTGCCCGGCTCGACGGTGACCTCGACGCCGCCGGAGACCTTGACGGTCGGAACGGCCGGCTTCGGCGCGTTCGGCTTCGGCGCGGGCACCGACGGCTTGCCGGGCTTACCCGGAACCGAAGGAACAGTCGGTACGCCGTGCACGCAGTCCGGAACCGTGGTCGGGACCTTGCCCGGCAGCGACGGCTTCGCGGTCGGCAGCGACGGCTTGCCCGGCAGTGAAGGCTTGGCGGTCGGCAGGGAAGGCTTGCCCGGCAACGACGGCTTCGCAGTCGGGAGCGAAGGTACGGACGGCTTCGTCGTCGGGAAGCTCGGCTTCGCGGTCGGCAGCGACGGCTTACCCGGCAGCGAAGGCTTCGCAGTCGGGAGCGACGGCTTGCCCGGCAAGGACGGCTTGGCGGTCGGAGCCGTCGGCAGGGAAGGCTTGGCCGGCAGCGAAGGCTTCGCAGTCGGCAGGGAAGGCTTCGCCGGCTGCTGGTTCGGGTCGATCGTCTTGTTGACCGAGATGGTCGCCACCGGCAGCTTCGGCTTGGCCGGAACGCTCGGCAGGCAGCTCGGGTCGACCGTCGGGGGCTTCGGGGTCTCGGCCGGTACGGCGACCACCGGCGGCTTCGGTGCACCGGCGAACAGGTTCTTCACCGGGGCCGGTCCACCGACCGCGGCGGACACCGTGGCCACCGTCCCGGCGAGCGCGGTCACACCGGCCGCGGCCAGACCGCGCCGTACCCAGGCACGCCGCTTGCCGCGCCGCATCAGGTCACCGGCATTCGGCGTGAACGGGTCCACGTCGTACTCGAGAGCGCTGCGTACCCGCTGCTCGTCACTCATCAGTTTCCTCCACTTACGCTGTCGATCAGGTCGGGTGCCAGACGCAACTTGGCCAGCGCCCGGGAGGCCGTCGACTTCACGGTCCCGGGAGCCATGCCCAGCAGCTCGGCTGTCTCGGCCTCGGAGAGATCCTGCGAGTAGCGCAGCGCGACGACGGCTCTCTCCCGAACAGTCAGACCGGCCAAGGCCGAGAGCACGGCCTCTCTGGTCTGCACCTGCTGGGCGAAGTCCGCTACCGCTCGCTGGTCCCAATCGTTCTCAACCGGATCACTGGGTACTTCGTTGTTCCAGCGCCGGCGGGCCTGGGTGAGGAACCGGTTGACCAGCACCCGCCGGACATAGCGAAGTTCATCGCCGTCCAGCTTGTGCCATTTCGGATACGACCTCATCAACGCCTGCTGCACCAGGTCCTCGGCGTGGTGCCGATCGCCGCAGAGCATCTCCGCGAAACGGAGCAGCGGGGTTGACTGGGTCTGCACGAAGCGCTCGAAATCGGCGTCCGCGGTCCGGGTCATCGAATCTCCTCAGCCTCTGTCACATCAGTCCAAACCCTTTGAGTGACCGACTAGGTTCTGTTGTGTCACCAACTCTCTGGAAGAAATTTGTTAACACGCTGTACAGAGGAGAGGTTTCTTTGTCACATTGGATCCCTGGAAGCACCTCACCGCCCCGGAGGTTCCGCGACATGCGTATCACCCGAACCACGAAACTCGCAGCCTGTCTGGTCACAGCTCTCACACTCTTGACGATCAGCCTGCCGAGCTCAGCCTCTCCACAGCCCGTCAGCAGCTCCAGCAACGTCCGGTACGACGGCAGCCGGATCATCCTCGGTGACGCGCCCGCCGCGATCGGGTCGGCCGGGATCAAGCAGCGCTCGGGCCTCGCCGAGCTCGCGCCGGTCCGGTTCGCCGCACCGACCTCGGCAGTCGTCGCCAACTACAGCACCGGTACGCCGGACGGTTCCGCGGCCGATGTCGACGTACGGGCTTGGGTCCACGACCGTTGGTCGGAGTGGACGCCGACGACGGCAGGCAAGCCGACCGCACTGCCTGGCGCGAGTGACCAGGTGCAGTTGCGGATCATCGTCAGCGCACCGCCGACCGGTGCGCAGCCGTGGGTCAGCGACGTGACCGTCCAGCCGACCGACAAGGTGGCGCCCAGCGGAATGACTGTCCAGGCCGCGCCGCTCAAGTCCCGCGTCTTCGCCACTCGCGAAGGCCTCGTCGGCGGTACGACGGCGAACGGCCACGTGATCGTCAGCCGGGACCACTTCGTCGCACTGCCCTCTCGCCGCGGTCTGGCGAGCAACGGCTCCGGCAACTACTCGGTCAAGGTCTGTACGGCGTCGCGCTGCGCCTTCGAGCCGGTCTGGGACGTCGGCCCGTGGAACACCAAGGACGACTACTGGAACCCGAGCGCCACCCGCGAGACCTTCAAGGACCTGCCGCAGGGCAAGCCCGAGGCGCAGGCGGCGTACGAGAACGGTTACAACGGCGGGAAGGACGGCTCCGGCCGCAAGGTCGCGAACCCGGCCGGCATCGACCTTGCCGACGGCACCTTCTGGGACGCGCTCGGCATGTCCAACAACGGCTTCGTCGACGTCACCTATCTGTGGACCGGCGACGGCGGCCGCGGCACGGTCTCGATCACGTCCGGCTACCTGAACCTGCGCAACAGCGCCAGCTCGGCCGGTGCCGTCGTGGGCATGGCCGGCAAGTCGGCCCAGGTCACGGTCGAATGCCAGACCACCGGCCAGAGCGTCTCCGGGTCGCAGGGCACCAGCAACGTCTGGCTCCGCGTCCACGCGGGCATGTACGTCGCGAAGGCGTGGGTCTCGGCCGGCACCTTCGGCGCCTGCTGACATCCACTGAGAGAACGGAGCGCCGTGCGGTCCACAGTCCGGGATCGCACGGCGCTTCTCGTTACTTGCCCGGTGACTTGGTCGCGGGCGGCTGCGGCGCGTTGCTCGGCGTCGGCTGCTGCGGGCGCTTGGTCGGCGGCTCCAGCGGCGACGGCGTATCCGTCGGGGCCGGCCGCGGCGCGTTGCTCGGCGTCGGCTGCTGCGGGCGCTTGGTCGGCGGCTCCAGCGGCGACGGCGTATCCGTCGGGGCCGGCCGCGGCGCGTTGCTCGGCGTCGGCTGCTGCGGGCGCTTGGTCGGCGGCTCCAGCGGCGACGGCGTAGCGGTCGGCGGCATCGGAGGCGGTGTGGCCGCATCGCTCGGCACCTCCGCCGGCCGCGGCGTCGCGGTCGGCGGCTCGACCGGCGGCGGTGTCGGCGCATCGCTCGGCACCTGGCTCGGGGTCGCCGACGCCGGTACCGGCTTGGTGTCGCCACCGCTGCGCGCCATCGCCGTACCGGCCACTGCCACCAGCACCACCGCTGCAGCCGCGACACCGCCCAGCACGATCCGGGTCGTGCGTCGCTTCCGGACTACTTCATCCATTTGTTGCCCTCCGCCACCAATTCGTCGTTCGGTCGGGCTGAAGGACGCGACCCGGCGGCGAAAAGGTTCTGCTCAGCCAGGAACCCGATTCGGCGTCGGTACGTCGGGCGCCTTGCTCGGAGTGTTGGTCGGCGGCGTCTGCGGACTTTCCGGCGATCCCGGCGGTGTCCGGGGCGTGTCGCTCGGCGTCGGCGTTGCAGGGGGCGGTGTCTGCGTCGATGGCGTGCTCGGCAGCCCGCTCGGTGTGTGCGGCGTCCGGCTCGGCGTTGTCACCGGCCCCGGCCCCGCGGGCTGCGGCACACTGCCGGAGCCCGGGCCGAGCGCGAATCCCGCCGCGGCCACCGCAACCACGGCCACCGAGGCGGCCCCAACGGCCAGCCCATGAACCTTGCGGCGCCGACGGGCCCCGGCGATCACTCGCATCGGGTCCAGCGGCGCAATGCTGCCGTCCGGAGCCAATGCAGTCCGCAGCTCGTCCTCGGTGTTCATCGCGTCACCCCACTCAGTTCCGGCGCAGCTCGCAGCTTGTCGAGGGCCCGGGCATTCGCACTCTTCACCGTACCGACCGCGATCCCCAGCACCGCAGCTGTCTCCCGCTCCGTCAGATCCTCGACATACCGCAGTACGACGATCGCCCGCTCCCGACGGCTCAACGTGGCCAGTGCGGCCCCGACCGTCAGCCGGCGATCGACCGCCCCGGACTGGTCGGCCACCGGGGTGTCGAGGACCAGCAGGTCCAGTTCGGCCGTGGCACCGGCCGGCCGCTCGCGCCACGGGCGACGCCGTACCCAGGAGAGGTGCTGGTTGACCACGGCCTGCCGCACATACGCGAAGGGGTCGGCCAACTCGATCCGGTCCCATCGCAGGTAGGCCTTCTCCAGCGCGTTCTGCACCAGGTCCTCGGCCAGGCCGGCATCGCCACAGAGCATCCGGGCGAAGTGCACCAACCGTCCGGACCTGGCCAGCACAAACGCCGTGAAGTCGTCGTCACGACTCATTCGCTCTCCGTCCACAGTGATCACACTCAGGACGCGACGGCGGACGAAAAGGTTCTGCCATCTGGGGAGAATTTCCGGCCTTGAGCACCCACCAGCCATCTCGCCACCGGAAAAGTGGTTGATGCGTGCCCAAGGTCGACAGATCTCCCCAGTCCCGGAGCCGGGTTCAGGCGCCGCAATCGGGGGTGCGCAGACCCCACGGGGGGCTTGAACAGGTAATGCCTTGTTCCAGCCCACCATTGCCTGTTCACACCCCCGACAAGTGGTCGCGCGGCGACCGCGACCCCACGTGCGGGGCTAGGAGTGATCGGTGGGAGCCGCGGCGCCGCTCGCGACCGGGCGAGCGGCCGGCTTGGGCGCGGTCATCGGCGAGAGGTCCGCGGCCAGGCGGACGCGGTTGCGGCCGGCGGCCTTGGCGGCGTACATGGCGCGGTCGGCGCACTGCAGCAGGTCGTCGACGGTAATGCCGTCGGCCGGGTAGACCGAGACGCCGATCGAGACGGTCAGGTGGAACGTGTTGAGATCCAGGTCCGGACTGTCGAGGACACCGGCGCACATCGCGGCCAGCGGGCTACCCGCGACCGCGTTGCGCAGTCGGTCTGCGGTGACTGTGGCCTCGTCGATCCCGGTGTCGGGCAGCGCGATCACGAACTCCTCGCCGCCGAACCGGCCGATCACGTCCTTGGCCCGGATCGCACTGCGCAGGATCGTCGCGACCGCCCGCAGCGCCTCGTCGCCGACCAGGTGCCCGTGCCGGTCGTTGACCTGCTTGAAGTGGTCGATGTCGATCAGCAGCACGGCCATCGGCTCGCGCTGGGTCCGCGCCCGGCGCAACATCTCCTCGGTCTGCCGGCGCCACCAGTCGACCCGGGTCAAGCTGGTCTTCGGATCGGTCTGCGCCTCGGACTCCAGCTGGCCGAGCAGCAGCGCGCGCTGCGCGGTCAGCGTGATCGGGATCGCCACGAACGCGAACCACGGGCTGATCAGGCACGCACCGGCCAGCAGACAGCCGAACATGGCGGCCGTCGCGTCGATGCAGAGGTCGTCGATCCCGCCGACCGTCTCCTGGCGGCTGCTGCCCGGAACGATCAGCGAGATGGCCAGGCCGCAGAGCAGGGTGTCGGTCGCCACGAATGTGATCGCCGTGACCACCATCGAGGCGACCAGGGCCAGCTCGCTACCGCCGAACAGGTCGCGCGCGGAGCTGAAGACCGCGTGCGCGGCACCGACGGCCAGCACGTGCACCGAGGTCGAGAAGGCCCACCGGTAGGGGATGCACTTGCCGGCGCGGATCCGCCACCAGATCCGGAGCAGCACCACGACGAGGATCGCCAGCGCCGGATGCAGGATGATCGCGGCCGCGATCATCCAGGCCGGGGCGAGGTCCTTGTGCAGCGCGCCGCCGCGGCGGCGCCGGTTCTCCACCCGGCGGGCGCCTTCGACCGCGATCAGGGCCGAGACGGTGAGCGCGGCCACCAGGTCGATCCCGTGCCAGCTCGGCAGCTCGGTGAACGCCTGGACGCCGTACCCGAGGGCCGCGAAGTCGACGAGCACGACGAAGACGAACGCCGGGACCGTCAGGGTCCAGAGCGCCCATTTCCGTACCGATCGCCTACTCTGCGCAACCATTACCCCCACGGTACGACGAGTAGGCGCATCGTCCCAATCCGCGACGGAGCGGCCCGGATGACAATGTGGAAACGATGATCAATGCCGTCGGATTCAGTCGTTTGATCAATCATCAAACGTAAAAACCTTTATCTGACTAGGTTTTTACACGGACCGAACGGTCTCGATAAGTCTTCCCGGGAAGCCCCGAAGAGACCGCAGGATCGGCGGCCGGGTCTGCTCAGCGGACCGGGCTCACCCCTGGACCGACTACTTGCGGCGACGAGCGGCGCCGAACAGGCCGCGGACGATCTCCCGGCCGGCGGTCCGGGCGAACTGCTTGAACGCCGACGAGCCGATCACCTGCTCGACCATCGACTTCTCCGGCTTCGGCGCCCGGCCGCGCGGCGCGGACTGCTCCTGCGGCTGCTGCTGCTTGGCCTGCTCCTCGGCCTGGGCCTGCTCGGCGCCTGCCTGCACCTTCTTGGCGAGGATCTCGTACGCCGACTCCCGGTCGAGGACCTGTGAGTACTTGGCGTTGTTCGGCGAGGCCTGCACCGAGGCGGTCATCTGGTCCGCCGCGGCCGGAGCCATCAGCGACAGCGGCGCCCGCAGCCGGGTCCAGGCGACCGGGGTCGGCGCGCCCTTCTCGTTCATCACGGTCACGATCGCCTCGCCGATCCCGAGCTGGGTGAGCACCTCACCGAGGTCGTACGCCGAGTTCGGGAAGGTCGACACGGTCGCCTTCAGCGCCTTCGCGTCGTTCGGGGTGTGCGCGCGCAGCTGGTGCTGGACGCGCGAACCGAGCTGGGCGAGCACGTCGTCCGGCACGTCCTTCGGGGTCTGGGTGACGAAGAAGACGCCGACACCCTTCGACCGGATCAGCCGGACGGTCTGCGCGATCGAGTCCAGGAACGCCTTCGAGGCGTCGTTGAACAGCAGGTGCGCCTCGTCGAAGAAGAAGACCAGCTTCGGCTTGTCCGCGTCGCCGACCTCGGGCAGGTCGTGGAACAGGTCGGCCAGCAGCCACATCAGGAAGGTCGAGAACAGCGCCGGCCGGTCCTGCAGGTTCGGCAGCTCGAGCAGCGAGATCAGGCCCTTGCCGTCGCGCTGCGCCAGCAGGTCCGCGGTGTCGAACTCCGGCTCCCCGAAGAACGCCTCGGCGCCCTGGTCGGCGAACCCGATCAGCGCCCGCAGGATCACACCCGCCGTGGCCGCGGACAGACCGCCGAGGTCCTTCAGGTCGGCCTTGCCCTCGTCGCTGGCCAGGTGCGTGATGACCGAGCGCAGGTCCTTCAGGTCGAGCAGCGTCAGGCCCTGCTTGTCGGCGTAGTGGAAGATCAGCCCGAGCGACGACTCCTGGACGTCGTTCAGCCCCAGCACCTTCGACAGCAGCACCGGCCCGAACGACGTGACCGTGGCCCGGATCGGGATCCCGGTGCCCTGGCCGCCGAGCGCGTAGAACTCGGTCGGGAAGCCGGTCGCGGCCCACTCCTGACCGATCGTCTTGGTCCGGGCCAGCAGCTTCTCGTTGCTCTCGCCCGGCTGCGAGATCCCGGACAGGTCGCCCTTGATGTCGGCGGCGAACACCGCGACCCCGGCCGCGGACAGCTGCTCGGCCATCAGCTGCAGCGTCTTCGTCTTACCGGTACCGGTCGCACCGGCCACCAGCCCGTGCCGGTTCACCATCGACAACGGAATCCGGACCGCGGCCTCCGGTTTCGGTTCACCGTCGACCAGCAGCGCGCCGAGCTCGATCGCCGCCCCTTCGAACGCATACCCCTGCTTGACGGTCTCGACGACATCGCCTGTCTCGGTCATGCGCGCATGCTAATACCTCAACATCTACAACCTGGGTATGACGTGTTTCTCATCCAAAAGGTTGAGTCTTGGTGCTGGGTGGTTTCGGTGACGTTCATGACCTCTCACGCGACCTCTGACAACGCTAGACTTCGGTGGGTGATCTTCAAGCGTGTCGGGGAGGAAAGGCCGTACCCGGAGCACGGGCTCAAGCCGAAGGACTGGTCGTCGCTGCCACCACGGCAGGTGCGGCTGGACCAGCTGGTGACGACCAAGGGCACGCTCGACCTGAACGCGCTGCTCGACGAGGACTCGACGTTCTACGGCGACCTGTTCGCCCACGTCGTCGAATGGAGGGGTGAGATGTTCCTCGAGGACGGATTGCACCGCGCGCTGCGAGCGGCACTGCAGCAGCGGCTGGTTCTGCACGCCCGGGTCCTGGTCGTGGACTGATCACGATGACCGCCCTTCAACCCCAGCCCCGGCCGCAGCTGCGGATCCACTGGCGCACGCCCATCACCATGGTCATCCTGCTGGTGATCCTGGTCGGCGGCGCCTGGTGGGGCTGGAACTCGCTGAGCAACAGCAGCGCCGGCCCGACCTGCGTCGACCAGCAGCTGCCGAACAACCGCCTGGTCCCCAAGCAGGTCTCGGTGAACGTCTACAACGGCGGCGCCAAGGGCGGCACGGCCGCAGCCGTCGCGGATCAGCTGCGCAAGCGCGGCTTCCACGTCGCCAAGGTCGCCAACGAGCCGAACGGCAACAAGGTCGAGACCGTGGAGATCCGGGGCAACGCCAACACCGCCCCCGAGCTTCAGCTGGTAGCCGGCCAGACCGCCCAGAAGGCCGTCCCCGTGGCCGACGGCCGCGACAGCCACACCGTGGACCTCGTCGTCGGCACCAAGTACACCAAACTCAACGCCAAGGGCCTGGCCTCCGTAGCCGTCGCCCCCGGCAGCTCCGTCTGCCTCCCCACCATCTACACCCCCCAGCCTGTCCCGAAGGGGCAAAATCCCAACTAGGGCGTGTCTCTAAAGCCTAATGCGTCATCAACATGCCCTAGTTGTGGCCGGAGACAGGCAGGCAGGGCTGGAGACCTGTGGTTCGAGGTCCCTCGCAACCGTTACCTGTCTTCGGCCGCCGCCCCCGCCTCCTCAACGACCGCATCACCGAGCCGACAGCCGGGGGTTTGAACAGGAACTGGTGGGGGCGGACAGGTCATAACTTGTTCAAGCCCACCCTGCGGTGTCGACGCCCCCGACGGCTGGCTCGCCAATTGTCAGTGGTTTTCGCGGCCTTTTTCGCCGAACCAACCGGCTAGGCGGCCGGCTCGGGAGATGGCTCGGAGGCGGCGGGCGGTCTGGTCGCGGAGCGGGCTGGGGGCTACGACGAGGAGGGAGTCGCCGGCGCGGAGGACGGTTCGGCGTTCGGGGACGAAGGCTTCGTCGCGGCGGATGATCAGCGAGACGGAGACGCCCGCGGGGAGGCGGAGTTCGCCGACCTCGACGCCGGCCAGGCGGGACTCGCTGGGGACGTGCACCTGGAGCATGTCGGCGCCGAGGGACTCCAGGGGCGCGACGTCGATCTCGACCTCGAAGGCGGCGTTCTCGTCGAGGACGCCGAGTTTGCGGGCCAGCCAGGGCAGGGAGGGGCCTTGGAGGAGGGTGAAGAGCAGGACCAGGACGAAGACGATGTCGAAGATCCTGGTGGCCTGCGGAACCTGCTCGGCCAGCGGGATGGTGGCCAGGACGATCGGTACGGCGCCGCGCAGGCCGGCCCAGGAGATGAACGCCTGCTCCTGCCACGGCATCTTGAACGGCAGCGTCGACACCACGACCGCGAGCAGCCGCCCCACGACCGTGACGGCGATCCCGATCACCAGGGCGATCATGACGTCGTTCAGGCCGATCCGGCCCGGCGAGGCGAGCAGGCCGAGCATCACGAACAGCCCGATCTGCGCCAGCCAGGCCAGCCCGTCCACGAACGAGCGGGTCGCCATCCGGTGCGGCAGCTCCGCCTTCCCGAGCACGAGCGAGGTCACGTAGACGGCGGCGAACCCCGAAACGTGGAGCAGCACGGTGCCACCGGCGTACGAGATGATCGCCAGCGAGACGACGGCGAGCGGATACAGACCGGCGGAGCCGAGAGCGACCCGGCGGATCAGGCCGACGCTGATCCAGCCGATCACGAACCCGAACAGCGCGCCGATCACCAGCTCATAGGCCACCAGCCCGGTGAAATACAGCCAGCCGTGCTCGCTCGTGGCGCCCGTGCTGACCAGAGTGACCAGCAGAACGGTCGGAGCGTCGTTCAGACCGGACTCGGCCTCCAGAGCACCCCGCAACCGCGGTCTGATCGGCACCCGCCGCAGCACCGAGAAGACCGCCGCCGCATCGGTCGGCGACGTCACCGCCCCGATCAGTACGGCGATCTGCCAGTCCAGCCCGAGGATGTAGTGCGCGATGCAGGCCACCACACCGACGCTGATCGCCACGCCGACCGTGGCCAGCACGAGCCCGAGCGGCATCACCGGGCGGACTTCGTTCCAGCGGGTGGTCAGACCGCCCTCGGTCAGGATGATCACCAGCGCGGCGAACCCGAGCGCGTGCGCGATCTGGGCGTCCTCGAAGTGAATGTGCCCCGGCCCGGACTCACCGAGGAGCAGACCCATCCCGAGGTAGATGAGCAGCGACGGCAGGCCGAGCCGTCCGGACAGGCGGACGGCGACCACCGCGACCAGCAGCACCACGGCTCCGGCCAACAGGATCTGGTCGAGCTCTGCCACGTTCACGGTTGGGGCCTTTCCGCTCAGGTCCCGAGATACGAAGACCCTGACGCATCACACAGCATCAGGGTCTTCGGTCCTACGTCCACTCCGGAGAGTGGTTGGCGGTGGCGGAGGGATTTGAACCCTCGGATGGGGGGTACCCATCACGCGCTTTCGAGGCGCGCTCCTTCGGCCGCTCGGACACGCCACCGCCGCAGAGGCTATCAAGACCTGTGCCCGGAAAAGAAATCGCGGAGCCGCGCACCCGCCTCATCGGCCATCACGCCGCCGTACACCTCGGGCCGATGGTTCAGCCGGCGGTCCCGGACGACGTCCCACAAGGACCCGACGGCACCGGCCTTCTCGTCGTACGCCGCGAAGATCAGCCGCTCGATCCGGGACAGCACGATCGCCCCCGCGCACATCGTGCAGGGCTCGAGAGTGACCACCAGCGTGCACCCGGTGAGCCGCCATTCGCCGACGTGCTGGGCGGCCGCGCGGAGCGCCAGCACCTCGGCATGCGCGGTCGGGTCGCCGGTCGTCTCCCGCTCGTTGTGCCCGCGACCGATCACTTCGCCCTCGGCGTCGATCACCAACGCACCGATCGGTACGTCGGGCAGCGCCAGCTCGGCCTCGTCCAGGGCCACCGTCATCAGCCGGGACCACTCGCGCTGCAGTGCCGGGCTAACCAAGAGCTTCGATCGCCTCGTGGAACTGGTTGCCGAACCCGAGCGCGTCGGCGATCTCCTCGAGCATCTCCTCCGGATAGAGGTCGACGTCGTCGCAGAGCGCACCGAGATCCATCGCGCTCATCCCGAGATCGGCGACGATCGCCAGGTCGCCGGCCGGGACCTGCTCGTCGTCGTCATCGGCCAGCGGAATGTCCAGCTCGTCGACGACCTGCTTGGCCAGCGGCCACTCGGTCGCCGCGGTCACGTCGGAGATCAGGTACTGGGCCCGGCCGCTGACGAGCCGGATCAGGATGAAGAAGTCCTCGTCGACCGAGATCATCCCCAGTACGCCGGCCTCGCCGGGGTACCGGCGCAGGCCGGACACCACCGCAGCCAGATCGGGCTCCCCGCGCAACACCAACGGGGTGACGGTCCAGACCTCGTCCTCGGTGTAGGCGGCCACCGCGAAGTCGAGGTCTGTGGCGATCGGTCCTGCTACTGGTCCTGCTGTGGCGTCGGACACAGAGTCATGGTGACAGAGTCCGGGGGCTCGTGGGAACTCAGTGGTGGTACGTCGCCCTCCGCATCGCCTCGCGGAGCCGCCGGACCCGGGCCCGGCGGGGCGCGATCCGGTCCCGCAGCGCCTTCGCCTCCTCGAGCTCCCGCAGGAACTCGGCCCGCCGGTGCAGCCGGTCCAGATCGCGGCGCGGCACCACCAACCGGGGGCGGGGCTGGTCAGGCAGGTCCTCAGCAGTCATCGGCACTCCCCGGGGCGAAGGCAGGGCACAAACCAATGCACTTTCGATGCTAAGGCCGCCAGAAGTTTCGCGGGAGGAATCGCCGACGGTAGCGTTCCGGGTTATGCAGATCCTCGTCGTGGACCACCCGCTCGTCGCCCACAAGCTCACCACGCTGCGGGACGAGGCCACGGACTCGCCCACGTTCCGTCGGCTGACCGAGGAGCTCGTCACGCTGCTCGCCTACGAGGCGACCCGCGACGTCCGGACCGGTCCGGTCACCGTGCAGACCCCGGTCGCCGCGGCCGAGGGCGTGAAGCTGACCTCGCCGAAGCCGCTGGTGGTGCCGATCCTGCGGGCCGGCCTGGGCATGCTCGAGGGGATGACGCGGCTGCTGCCGACCGCCGAGGTCGGGTTCCTCGGCATGATCCGCAACGAGGAGACGCTGGCCGCGTCGACGTACGCCGAGCGCCTCCCGGAGGACCTGTCCGGCCGCCAGTGCTACGTCCTGGACCCGATGCTGGCGACCGGTGGCACGCTGGCCGCCGCGATCCAGTTCCTGGTCGACCGCGGCGCCGACCACATCACCGCCATCTGCTTGCTCGCGGCCCCTGAAGGCGTCGAGCGCATCGAGCGCGAGCTGACGCACCTCAACATCCCTTGCAACCTCGTCGTCGCCGCGATGGACTCCCACCTCAATGAGAAGGGCTACATCGTCCCCGGCCTGGGCGACGCCGGTGACCGCCTGTACGGCGTCGCCCAGTAAGTCCTCAGACCAGGGTGTTGCGGAAGAAGAGGTTGGCTCGGCGGTCGCCAGCGACACCGGAGGCGAAGCCGAAGTAGAGGCGAGCGGTGCCGTCGGTCGAGCCGTAGACCGCCATGCCCTCGGGTTCGCGGTAGGTGAGGCTCTTCCCGGCCAGCGTCAGGAACGAGTCGACGAGCTCGCCCTTGTTGATGTCGTAGCACCAGAGCTTCGAGTTCGCCTTGGTCTCGTCCGGCGCGCCCGGGTAGGCCTCGCCTTCCCAGAAGTACACGAACGAGCCGTACAGCGCCCACCCCTGGAAGTCGATCCCGGACGTCAACGCAGGCTGCTTGAAGGTCGCCAGCACCTTCGAGAAGTCACCGGTACGCGCGGCCGCCAGCGAGTACACGTTGATGTGCATGCCGTCCGACCGCGAGTGCCGCACCCCCAGCTGACCGAACCGCTGGTCGACGGCAGGCGTGTAAACGGTCGCCCCCGCGACCGGCTTCCACTTGGTCACCGAGGCCGGCGTGAGCGTCTTACCGTTCTGCCACGCGAACCGGGTGAGCTGACGCCCGCGCCCGTTCGTGGTGTCGGCATCCGTCTCGGTCCAGATGTACGACGTACTGCCAGAGGCCTCGGCGCCGATCGACACGGCGTGACCGAAGCCGGTCAGGTACATGTGGCCGAGCACATTGCCGGCGAAGTCCAGCTGGCTGAGCGTCAGATCGCCGCTGTTCTCGGGCGTCTCGGACCGCAACTGGCCGGTGAAGAGCCGGTTGTTCGGGGTGTCGAAGGCGAACGACTGCATCACCCGCGGTCCCCACAGCGGTTTGTGGCGGAAGAACTCGTTGGTCGTGGCGCTCATCTTGAAACGCTTCGAGGCGGGCAGGGCAAGGCTCCGGGCGGAGGCGGTGGAGACACCCAGGGAGCCGGCGGCGAGCAGCGCACCGGCACCCGTGAGCAGTCCACGGCGGGAAATATTGGCCATGCCGAACGATAACTTCTGTGAACTACTCACGAACAGGTGTTACAAAGACTCCGGTAGATCCGGAACCTCCAGCGAGACCAGCTGGGCCGGCGTCGGCGTCCTGAGCTCGGACATCCGGTGCGCCTGCCGCTCGGTCATCGCCTGGAAGATCTGCCGCGCCGACCGGCCGTTGCCGAAGCCGTCGCCCCGCGGCAACTGCTCGATCAGACTCATCAGCGCCGTCCGCGCATCCGCCGTCATCTGGTACTCGTGCGACCGCGCCTGGAACTCGACGATCTCGACCAATTCGGCCGCGCTGTAGTCGTCGAACAGCAGCGTCCGGGTGAAGCGGGACGACAGCCCCGGGTTCGAGTTGATGAAGCGCGACATCTCGTTGACGTACCCGGCCACGATCACCACCAGATCGTCGCGGTGGTCCTCCATCAGCTTCACCAACGTGGCGATCGCCTCGGCTCCGAAATCGTTGCCGATCCCGAGTGGTGACAGCGAGTACGCCTCGTCGATGAACAACACTCCGCCGAGTGCCTGCGTCACGGCCGCGGTCGTCTTCGGCCCGGTGTGACCGACGTACTCACCGACCAGCGCCGTGCGGTCCACCTCGACCAGATGCCCCTTGCGGAGCAGGCCGAGCGCCTTCAGCACCCGCCCGTAGATCCGCGCGACTGTCGTCTTACCCGTACCAGGATTGCCCGCGAACACGAGATGCCGGCTGAGCGGTGGCGCCGGCAACCCGGCCTCCTCGCGCATCCGGACCGTCTGCATCAGCTTCACCATCGACTGGACGTTGCTCTTCACCTTCTCCAGTCCGACCTGCTCCTCGAGCTCGGCGAGCACATCCTCCAGCGTCTCGTCGTCCGGCGGCATGCTCTCCTCGAGCGCCCCCGGCGAACTCACACCGGAAACGCTCGCGGCAGCCGCGGCAGCAGTCGGCGCGGCCACCTCGGAGACCATCGCCACCCCGTCGACCGTGCAGTCCTTGAAGACAGGCTGCGCGCCGTCCTCCTGGCCGACCGCCTCGACACAGTCCCGGATGCGTAGATGCTGGAACACCGGTGCGGAGTCCTTGCTCAGATGCAGCGCCGGGTACTTGGTCGCGGTGACATCGCAGTCGGCGAAAGTCCCGGCAGCCTTCTCGGCCAGGAACACGCCGTTCTTCCCGACCGAGGCGACCCGCAACGCCCCTACGACGGGAGCGGCGCCGGCCCAGACCACCAGACCGGATCCGGCGCAGTTCTCGATGGTCGTCGAGGCGATCTCCGTCGCGGCGCCCGTGCCCACCACGATTCCGGCAGCCTGGCCACCAGTGACCCGCACCGCCCGGAGGCTGGCCAGGCCCGCGCCGGCCAGCTCGATACCGGTCCCGACGGAGCCGCTCACCGTGCAGGCGTCCAAGCCGGTAGCGTTTGCGGACTCCAGGCGGGCACCGGTCCCACACGCGATCATCCTGCAGTCGACAGCCTCGACCGTCGCAGCGTCGACGACCGACAATCCGGTCAATGTGGCGCCGCTGATGCCGCACCGGGTCAGCTCGACTCGCGCGGTCGCAGTGGCATGTACGCCGTGCTCCGCAGCCTCACGGATCAAGCAGTCCGTCAGCCGACCGAGCGCCGTACCGGTGAGATGAACTGCGCTGTACGCCGAACGGTCGAAGCGGCTGTCAGTGAGGGAAACGGTCGCCGCATCCGAGATCAGCAAGGCATTCGCGCCGATGTCGGCGATGACGCAGTCGGTCGCTGTGAGGTCGGCCTGGTCCTGGACCACCAGTCCGCTGGCCGCGACATCCCGCGCCCGGAGGCCGGACAGTTCAGCCTTGGCCGTCCCGGTCAGGTGGACGCCTGGCCCGCCCGTCTTGTTGATCCGTACGTCGGTCAACGAGGCCGTCGCAGAGTCCTCGAGCAGAACTCCGGCCAGCCCGGCTTTGCGGATCTCGCTGTCGGTCGCGGTCAGTCGACCCGCACCCCGCACCCGGAACCCGTAGCCCGACACGCCGTTCAACTGCAGCCGGGTGGCCTCCAAGGAGGCCGATCCCGAGAGGACCACACCGATCCCGTCGATGGCATCGATCACGCTGTCCTCGGCCTGGGCATGCACCCGCCCGGACAGATGGACGCCGGCCAGCCGGGATCGCTCCACCCGGGTCCGGTGCAGCCTGAGCTTGGTCACGCCGTAGCCGGTCAGGTCCGAACCGTGTTCGGCACCATCGTTGCCTCGGGCATGGATACGGCCACCGCTCACGCTGCAGTCGTCGAGCAGCAACCCGGCGCCCGGCGCCACCCCGACGGCGGGAAGGCCGCCGTCGGCATCCACGACGGCCCGGATCGTCAGTCCACGCACGGTGCACTCGAGGCCCTCGACCACCACCGCAGGCTCGCCCTGGACACCGATCAGTGTGACCTCGCCGCCCTGCCCGGGCGCGGCGATCACAGAGACTGATCGGTCCAGCCGCAACTGCTCGATGTACTCGCCCGGGCTGACGACGATCACGTCACCCGGCGCGGCCGCGCGGACAGCCTCGGAGATGCGGCGGTAGGTGCCTCGCCCCTTGGGGGCGACATAGCGGTTCGTCACTGTGCTCCTAGTGAACCCGGCGGTAGCCAGAGGCCGGCGGCCGGGACCTTGACAGTACCGGGCGCCGGATCTCCCGAGCCGCCTGACTGGTACCAGGACGGGCTGATCGACACCCGGTAGGCGTTGGTCAGGAACATCCCCTGCATCGACCCTTCGAAGATCCGGAACGGGATAGCCTGCCAGAACTCGCCGAAGCCCTGCCGGTGCAGGATGCGCGAGCCGCCGATTCCGGTCGCCAGGTTGCGCAGCAGCGCCGTACTGACCCCGGAGGTGAACGAGGCCAAGGCGCCGATCGCACCTTCTCCGATCGCGTCCCAGCCGGTGAGCTTCACCTTCTGGCCCGATTCGTTGACGATGCCGAAGATCGCCGCATTCATGGCGCCGTTGACGAATCCACCCAGGACCGCGAGGCCGACGTTGACCCCGTAGTCGAAGATGGCACCCGATCGCCAGCGCAGCGCGAACTCGTTGCCGGCCCACTCGTTGCTCCAGTGCCGGTCCGGGTTGAACGGCCGGGCGGTGAACGGCTGGCCGCGGTCGAGGTTGTTCATCCCGAACCGCAGGTCTTTCAGGCCGAGCAACCTGGACTCGGTCAGGGCGGCACCGACGCCGACCTTGATCGTCGCACCCGTCGCGGCGTTCATCAGTGCCTTGAGCGCGTCCTCACCGGTGAACGGCCGGTGCTGGCCGGCGGCAATGATCCCGTACACGGTCAGATAGGCGCCGAACTGCAGCACGAACTCCTGGCCGAACTCCAGCGCCATCTTCGCCGCGACCAGTTGCCACGTCGGTGCGTACCGCGCCTCGCGGTACCCGGCCTGACCGACCGGAGCGATCGACGTACCGCCGGGGGCCCAGTCGGAATGGCCCAGCCAGGGAATCCGTTGTGCCTCGCGAACGCGCCGGCCCCAGCCGCGGATCTCGGTCAACGGTCCGCGGAAGTCGTGCTCGTCACCGGTCAGGCGCAGCCTGCCGTTGTGCATCTCGAAGACCAGGCCGTTCTGGCCCCGCTCGGCGACGAGGTCGCCGTCGGCGTGCCACAACTTCCACTGTCCACGCCAGGTGGTCTCCAGGTAGTTGTCCCCGACCAGCTTCCGCTCACGCACGATCGCTCCGCGGTCGAACTCCTTCCACTGCCGCAAGTCCGTGCCGTTCTCGCCGAGGTGGTACTCGCGGATCCGGACCACCCCGCCCTCGATATGTTTCGGCGTCTCCCGGACGACCTGTGGAGCCCGGCCGTCGAGCAGCGGCAACTGATCGCGGCTGTACACGGCGCCGGGGCTCCAGTCGCGCTGCCAGTCGCCCTGCTTGGTGCTCCAGAGCCGCTCCAGCTCCACCGACCCGGTCGCCCGGTTCCCGAACTTGTCGAACGCGACGCTCCGCCAGCCATCCGGCGTCGACCAGGATTCGACGTAGCGCCCACCGTCGAGCATCCGCCGATCACGAACGAGGTTGCGCGCGGCATCAAAATCGCGGAACGACTCGTCCCACGACAGCCGGTCGTCCCACGAACCACGGAAGAACTCTCGCTGGCCCCCGGCACCGAGCTCGGCCCCGTTGGCATCGACTTCACGCCACGTCCAGCGGCTCGAGAAGGCAGGGCCGGTCGCTTCGACGAACATGTCCGGCCGGTCGATCGAACGGCTCGACAGCCCGACGAGGTTGCCGTGCGCGTCGCGGTCGGTCCACACCGTTCGGACCGCGGGATCGGGGAACTCCCGCACCACGCCACCGGGGCGACCCTCCCGCACCACCACCCATTCGCCGTCGACCCACCGGACATCCTGCCAGTTGAGGCCCTCGCCGATTCGCCATCCACGCTGGGCGCCTGCCTCCCACGGCAGGCCGCCGGACAGGTGCGGTTGCTCGGGCGGCCGGGCGTGGTCGCCGACCTTGAGCTTGGTTCCGTCCGCGAGGGTCGTGGTCGATCGCACGAAGTTGCCGCCGGCATCGACATCGAAGGTGTGCGCGCCGGGGTTGGGCGCGACGTACCGGAGACCGGCCCGGTCGCCCTGGGACCAGACCTGGACCTGGACCCGGCTGTCGCCGGCCAGGTGTGCGGCCGCGCCGTGCGGACGCGGATCACGGAACAGCGGGCTCTCCCGGACCAGGACCGGTGGACGCTGCTCACCCCGGCGGACGACCTGCAACAGGTCGTCGCCGACCTGCGTCAGGCTGCCGGTTTGCGGGCCTTGACGAGCCTGCTGCAACCAGGTCGCGGACCTGGTCCACTGACCATCGACGCCGCGGGTGATCGTGAACTCACGATACTGCCCGGCCGTCTCGGGGAGATGCCAGGCACCCCACTTCTGTTGGGCGATGTCCGTTCCGGTTCCGCCCGCCCGGATGACCGTGTCGGTCCAGCCATCGCCTATCCGCTCCAGTGTCCGGTTGCCCTGTGCGACCAGACCGGCGTGGTCGTCGTACCGGTGCCAGATCCAACTGCCGTCGGCCTGCTTGATCGCCAGTACGTGCCCGGCCCCGTTGTTGTACTTCTGCAGTCCCGAGCGGTAGTCGCGGACCGTCCGATGGGACGCGTCGACATCATGCCAGCCCGTGCTCGTGTCGAAGTGCCGGGTGCCATGGTTCGCGAGCGCGCCGTCCGTGTCGGTTGTCACCCACGTCGTCCGGCGATCGAACCAGCCGAAACCGAGCGTGTCGGTCCTGCGGAAGCTGTCCAGGATCGTTCCATCCGGAAGCCAGCGGCGTTCGAAGACGTCGACCTTGCCTCCGGTAGAACTCTTCAGCCGGATCTGACCGTTGCCCAGGCCCGCGACGTCGACCGAGCCGTGATGAAAACCACCGGTGCCCAGGTTGGTGCCATCGGTTCGGGTCCAGACGTTACGGACCCGGTCGACGACGTACGTGAACTCGGTCGGCCGGCCGTTGCGAACGACCGGGAAGCCCTGCTCGACCAGCCGGCCGTCGCTGAAGACGTGGTACTCACCGTTCCGGACACTGCTCTGAACGTTCAACTCGATCCGGATCGAGCCGTCGCCGGCGATCTGTGCCCGGTACGGCGTCGTCAGCGGGCTACCGTCCACGGCGGTCCAGGAGACGTTGCCGTTCGGGTCACGGGTGACCCGGCCGCCGACCGTTGCGAGAGCGTACCCGTCGAGGTCTGTGACCTCCCGCAGCACAGCGCCGTTCAAGCCGAAGACGTCGAATCCACCTGCGCGACCGACGGTAACCTCACCGGCGTCCTGGTCGATCCGGACCTGCCGGCCTTCGATCGACTGGAAGTTCGGGTCCAATCGGCGTGCGGCGCCCCCGTTCGCGGCGATCTCGAGGTATCCGTTCTGGCCGGGCAGGCCGACAGGATGACCGTTGGCCCGCACCGTTCCGGCTCCGTCGTAGGTCCGGTAGGCGGCGCCGTCGACGCCCCCGTCCCGGTACCCACCTGGGATCGGCTCGGGAAGTGCCGTCGTCGTGGCCGGGTCCTGCCACCGCAGCCGGCCGCCCGCCTCGTGCACGAGAATCCGACCGTCGACACCGCCGAGGGCGATCCGCTGATCCAGATAACCACCCGCGGCGTCGAAATTCCGCACCACCGTATTCGGCTCGGTGATCCGGAAACCGCCACCGTCCACCGCCGCGGGAACCGCCCGCTCCCGGCTTCCGCCCGGAATCACCGGATCGTGCAGACGCAGAACACCATCCGCGTCCTGAACCAGAACACGCCCACCACCCGAACCACGCAGCGTAATCTCCCGGCTCAGATAACTCCCAGCCGCATCAAAATTCCGCACCACAGTATTCGGCTCGACAACCCGATAACCACCACCCGGCACATGCTCAGGCACCGCCTGCCCAGCAACACCCGGCGAAGACACCGGATCCTGCCACCGCAAACCACCCCCCGCCTCATGAACCAGCACCCGCCCATCATTCAACCCACCCAGCAGAATCCGCTGATCCAGATAACCACCAGCCGCATCAAAACTCCGCACAACCCCATCCGGCTCGATCAGCCGATAACCCCCAGGCACCTGCTCGGGAACGCTCCCCACCACCGCCGGATCCTGCCAACGCAGAACACCATCCGCGTCCTGAACCAGAACACGCCCACCACCCGAACCACGCAGCGTAATCTCCCGGCTCAGATAACTCCCAGCCGCATCAAAATTCCGCACCACAGTATTCGGCTCGACAACCCGATAACCACCACCCGGCACATGCTCAGGCACCGCCTGCCCAGCAACACCCGGCGAAGACACCGGATCCTGCCACCGCAAACCACCCCCCGCCTCATGAACCAGCACCCGCCCATCATTCAACCCACCCAGCACAATCCGCTGATCCAAATAACCACCAGCCGCATCAAAACTCCGCACAACCCCATCCGGCTCGGCGATCTGGAATCTGCCGTTCGCCAGCAGTCTGGTGTCGGTGCCCGGGATCGGCACACCCCGTTCGTCGACCGCACGGATGCCGCCCGCGCCGTCCGATGAGGTGAAGCGGGTGTCGAACAGGTCGTCGTGACCGAACAGAGCACGACCTTCGCCGGCCAGTTCACCGCTGCCGTCGTAGAGCTGCGAGCGACCGTCGGGACCGGTGACGCGGAAGCCGTCGTCGCCGAAGTCCTCCACCCGGAACTTCTCGGCGTCCGGTCCGGTCACATGCGGCTGGCCACCTTCGGGCCGGTTCAGCATTCGGCCGCCGAAGTCGCCACTCAGCGGATCCTGCCGGACCGCGGGCAGGGTCACAGCGCCCACCGTGATGTCGTCCCACGACAGCGGCCGCGGGATGACCTCGAACACGACATTGTTGTGCAGGACGTTGCCCCGCAGATCGGCGGCCAGGCCCTTGAGCTCCAGGCTCTTCCAGGTCTCTTCGAAGACTTCGTACCCGCCGCCGTCGAGCTTCACCGAGACCGTGCCGGCCGCCGGGTCCTTGCTGATGTTGATCATCAACGGGTCGGCGGCGCCGGGCTTCGTCACGGTCATCGTGGTGGAGTTGCCGTCGGCACCCGTCGCCGTCGAGACCTGGACGTCCTCGAAGTCCTCCCAGCGGATGATCGAGTTCTGGTCGAACGCCTTCACGAAGCCGTCGTACGCCGTCTCGATCGGCATCCCCGGTGGGGTTCTGTGCAGCAGGTCGGGCAACTGGTCGATCGGGATCCGTTCGGCCCGGACGGGGATGATCGTCAAGCCGTTCTGGATCCGGTCCGGCCCGGTCCGCCGGTAGACGGCCGGGGCGAGAGTGACTTCCGATTGCCCGGGGTTCACCGCCGGAGCCTCGCCGGCGTTCGCGCGGTAGCCCTCCGGGTAGGACAAGGCCAACTTGCCGTGGCCGGGCGGTACGTCGATCTCCAGAATGAACCGGTTGCTCGCGGCGCCGTGGGCAGCCCACTCGGTCTGGAACCCGAGGTTGGTCGAGGCCGAACTGGGGACGACGTCGGTGAACACGTCGGCCTTCGCGGACTCAGGATCCATCGACAGTCCGCGATAGACGGTGATCGCGTTGTCGGGGCCGTCGAACAGGAGGTCGTCGGTGATCTTGACGAACCGCTCGACGGAGCCGAGCAGCCGGCCGTCCGCGAGCTGGGACGGATTGACGAAGCCGCCGTCCCCGCGCCGGGACGAGAACGTTCCGGCCTTCACATCGTTCATCATCCCTCTGACCAGGTCGTCACCGGCCGCCCTGGTGAGCTGGATCCGGGACAGGTCGGCCTGTGCGTGCCACCGGGCCAGTTCGTCGCCGGCGAGATGAGGCGGCGGCACCGGACTGCCGAGGTGTCCGGCAACGCCCGGATCCGCGCCCTGGAAGGCACCGCCACGGTCGTAACGCAGCACTCCTTGCGGTCCCGTGATGGTCAGGTCGTCGCCCGTCAGCCGGGTCAGTCTCGTGATCCCGTCCTGCACGAGCGTGCCGTCCATCCGGCCGATCCCCTGCACGGTCAGCACCTCTCCTGCGAGTGGGCCGTCGGTGAGGTGGACCGACTGCGACTGCAGGTTGAAACGCTCGTTGCCTCTGGCAAATGTCCAGCTGCCGGTGGACGCGCCGTCCGCCCCCCACCGGGTGACGGTCACTTCCTGACCGAGAACCGAGCCGGTGAACGAGTCTGCCCGGGAACCGGCGAAGTGGACCGACGATCCCACCACCTGGAACGAGACATCCGCGCCCGGAACATCCTGGAGCCGGCTCGCGCCGCCGTCCAGCTTCGGCCGCTTACCCAGTTGGCCGACGACGTCGCCGAGGTCGTCGGGGTCGATCCCGTGCTTGCGCTCGAACCGCACCTTGCTCGCGTCCAGATCGGCGCGCGCGGACTCCAGGTCGATCTTGGACTGCTGACCGACCGGCACGCCGGACGACGGTCCGTCGATCCGGTGCCCGTCCAGCCCGAAGTCGCCGTGAGCCTTGTCCAGACCGGCCTGGGCCTGCTGCAACCTGCTGAAGTCCTCCAGGCGATCGTCGACCATGCGGGGGGTATCACCCGGCTGCCGGAACACATCCTTTTTGGCGGCCAGATCGTCGGCCCACTGTTGGTGGAACGGCTGCTCTCCGCCGAGCCAGCCCGCCGGCTGACGCAGCTTGAACACGTCGTTCTGGTGCAGGGTACCGGCGCGCAGGTCGATGGCGATCGGTTGGAATCCGTCCTTGCTCCAGGCCCCGACCTCGGTGGTCCTGCCGTCGGCTGTGACCTTCACCTGCACCGAGTCGGCCTGCTGGTTCCGGATGACCTTGATCACCATGTCCTGGCCGCCGAAGCCCGGTTTGCGCACAGTGATTTCGATGGTCCTTCCGTCCGGGCTGAGCTTCGACGTCGCGGTCACGTCGGACATTCCCCAGAACTTGCTCAGCTTCTCCGTCTCCAGTGCCTTCGCGAAGTCGTCGAAGGCCTCCGCCGACGCGATCCCCGGCCACCGCTCCTGGAGATAGCCGCCGATCTGGGCCGCCGGGATCTGCTCCGCCCGAACCGGAACGACCGTCAGCCCGTCCTTCACGTAGACGGGCCGCCCGGTCGGCGTCAGCACCGACGGCGAGACGGTCATCTCGAACTGGGCCTGGTTCCAGGCGACGGCATCCTCTCCGGCGCGTCGATATCCCTCCGGGTAGGCCATCGACATCTTCCCGTGGCCTGGCGGCACCTCGATCTCGAGGACGACCCGCTTGGCCGGATCGGCACCCTGGAGCAGGTCGAGCTGGGTCTTCCAGTTGTTCGACGTGGAGAACGGCAGCCGCTCGATGAACTGAGGCACCGCGGCGCCGGCCGGATCCATCGCCATCCCCCGGTACACCGTCGTCGGACCGACCGGTCCGTGCGTCATCAGGTTCTCGGCGATCTCGTTGAAGTCCTCCACCCTGCCGACCAGGTTCTCGCCCCCGCGCAGTGCGGCTTCGTCGATGAATCCCCCGAACCCACGCTGGCTGGTGAATCCGCCCTCGCTCACGAAGAGCATCATGTCGCTGACGCCTTCGAGTTCGCCGCGGGCCGCGAGATGCGTCCGGGCCAGATCGACATGGTTCTGCCAACTGGCCAGGTCGGCACCGGTCAGGCCGGGCGGCGCCTCCGGACGGGGGCGACCAGCTACCAGACTCGGCCCTTCGCCCACGAACTGACCGGACCGTTCGTAGTGCAGCGGACCTTGACTCGACGGAACCACGAACAGGTCGTCCTCTTCGGCGACCGGGAGCCGGCCACCGAATCCGTCATCGACCGAAGTTCCGGCGAAGTTCCCGTTGCCGTCGTACGTCGTTGTCACCCGTCGGCCGTCGAACGCGCCGCCGGACAGCGGGAAATGCTCGGTCCGCAGGGGCGGCGGGCTGCCGACGCCACCGAGCAACCGGGGCCGTTCCTTCAGCGACTTGCTGACGACGTCGTCCAGTTGCCGCTGAATGCTGTCGACGCTGACGCCGTACTTGCCTTCGTACGACGCCTTCACCCTGGACAGCTCGTCGTTCGCCGACCGCAGATCCTGGTAGGCCTTGTCGCCGACGGCCGGCCCGGTAGAGGGGCCGTCGATCCGCTGTCCGTCGATGTCGACCTTCTGCTGCGCGGCAGCGACCCGCTGTTGCGCGGGCCGCACCTCGACGGCGAATTCCTCCATCTTGACCTTGCCGGTCGCCTCGGTGTCACCGGCCTGGCGGAACACACCTGCCTGGGCGGCGTGGTCCCGGCTCCAGTCCACGGCAGTGGTCCGGGGCGCGAGCCTGCCATGGCTGTCGTACTTGACCGCCACCCGGTCGTTGCCCGTGATCTCGACCTGGCCACCGTCGGACCGGTGAGCGGTCACGCCCGGTACGAGATTCCCCTCGAGATCCGTGACCCGGACGGTGCCGTTCGGCCCCTCGATCAGCACCCGGTCGTCGATCCGCGGCAGCCCGTCGGCCTTGGTCAACCGGATCCCGGTATCGATCATCTGCCCGGCGTTGTCGACGCGGGTCGTCCTACCGGTGCCGGTGTCGGTGATCCGCACTCCTCCGCTGTCGAGCGGATCGAGGCGGGCGTTCGGGCCGCCGCCGTGGAGGTTGAACATCGCGATCCCGCCTTCGAATCGCTCCACCTTGACCAAGGCGTCCGGGTGACCGGGCAGGCCAGTCAGCGGGATCTCGCTCCGTCCGGGGGAGAACCCGGCATTGGCCGGGCTCGGTATGTCGGAGCCGACGCCTCGGGGCGGCGCCGGGACGTCGGTCTTCGCCAGGGCCGGCGGCTGGAAGTGCGTCATGCCCGGCTCACCGTGCAGCAGGTTCAGCGCGCTGTTCACGCGGTCGAAACTCGACGGCATGGACGTCTGCAGCGCCTGGCTGAACCCCGCGTGCGGGACCGGTGTGGTCACGGCCGAAGTTCGCAGGATGTCGTCGATCGAGTGGTTGAGCAGATTGGCGGCGAACCCGTGCGCGATCCCGTCGTGAAGCGCGCCGGTGAAGTTCGGCGCCAGCACCGGTGAGTTGCCGCGGAGGCCGTTCGCGACCAGGTCGCCCACGCTCATCGGGGCCGGTGCCGTCGGGGACACCGCATTGTGCCCTGGTACGCCGGCCTGCGTCGGGATCGCCGACGGCTGGCCGGTGTGCGGTGCCGGAATGGCGTGCGGTGCCGGAATGTTGAGCGCCGCCGTCCCCTGCACGCCGGACGTCGCGGGCAGATCCAGACTGCTCACCCCGGGCGTCGAATGCCCGCTGAACCCGTTGCCCACGCTGCTGGTGCTCGGGGGCGATATCCGGATCTCGTGCAGGCTTTCCCCCATTCTTCCGGCAAAGAAGCCGGATCCGGTGTCGATGCCGAACCTGTTGATCTGGATCCCGTCAACCGGCTTCACCTCCAGCGGATTGAACATGTGCTGGATGAAGTCGTCCTTGGCCTGCGTCCAGAAGCCCTTGCCCAGTCCGACGCCGATGGTGGCGTCGACCGAGGTCGAGATACCGCGGCCGGCCGCGGCGACCACCGGGATGCCGGTCAGATGCTGCGAGAACACCCCGCGCCCGACCACACCGACCTTGAGCGCCTGGGCGAAGGCCTCCAGGTTCGTCAGGCCGGCGGCCTTGAAGGCCCGGATCTCGTCCGCCGCGACCGGCAGGATGATTCGGGTCCACTGCAGGCCGCCGAAGTGGGCGCCCAGGAACTCCTTGGTCCCACCCCAGAACCTCGCGATGCCGTTGCCTACCGCCGCCAGTCCCGTGCCGACGGCGCCGATGGTGGCGTCGATCGCCTTGAGGCTGAACTTGCCGAAATCGGCCAGGAGTGCGCCTGGGCCCGCCTTCAGCACCCATTTGATGCCGTCGATCACGAACAGTCCGCTGCCCCGGAGGGAGAGGTTTCCGATCAGCGAGAGCTTCCCACCGAGCCACGCCCCCGCCCGGAACAGCGAGGGCCCGCTGAAAAGGATCTTGAGGCCGTTGAAGACGCCCTTACCCGCGGCGGTGATCCCGGTGATGCCGCCCTTGACGAGGCTGAGGATCGGGAGCCCTCGCGTGGTCGGCGCGATCAGGCCGAGACCGGCCAGGAACAGGTCGAGGAAGCTGGCGTCGCCCTTCACGAAGTCGATCGCCGCCTTGATGAACAACGCCAGGTTGACGCCGATCGCGATCAGCGCGACCACTCCACCGAACACCAGCGCCGGAACGATCAGGAGAATCGCCAGTATCTTGAAAGCCTCCCAGAACAACTCGCAGTTGGTTTTCGGCAGGCTGATGTCGAGCGACGAGATCCGCTTCGAGTACTCCGTCCCGAGCCGGGCCTGCTCGCGGCCGGCCTCCTCGGCGATCCCCTTCTGCCGGTCGCGTTCGGGGTCGTCAGCGTTCAGATTGCGGCCGGCGGCGAGCGCTCCGTCGGCCTTGCGCTGCTGCTCGACCAGAGCGGTGTGCCATTCGCCCACCACCTGGCCCGCGGTCTGGAAGGCATTTGCCACGCTCCCGATGTGGTCGCGCAACTTGCCGTCCACCTTGCCACGCAACGCATCCGCGGCCTCGCCGACGAAAGCACTGTCGTCGTTCTTGTTCATCACCTTTTCGATCGCCTCGAAGATCTTCCGGGCCTTGTCGCCGAGCTCCGTCAGCACCTTGGGAAGGTCGGCGAACTGTTCCGGCTCGCCCGGCGTGGGGTCCTTGTCGAGCCCGATCGCGTTCCAGTCGCTCGGCCGTGGCATCCGACTTCCCCCTTGCTGATCCGGAGTCTCCGTACTGACCACGCCGCAGCGGCGGAACAGGTTCAGAGCAGAGTGAACCTGAGCGGCTGCCGGGGCGTGGTCACTGTGGACACCCCAGGCACCGGGAGGCAACGTGACGAGTAAATACACCAGGCTCAGAGCCGACTACGGCCTGCTCAACGAGACGAAGGTCGGCCTGGAAGCGCTCGCGAACGACATCACTCCGACGATGAACAACGCGGCATTCAAGCAGTCGACGACCGCGATGTACGGCAGTCTGGACATGGCTTCGGCGATGAACGCTCTGCACAACGACGCGTCGTACACGATGAAACAGGCCGAGAAGAAGATCAAGCAACTGGCGGCCTCCTTCGGCTCGGTCGGCGAACTGTTCGCGCGCTTCGACTCCGAAATGGCCCTCGGCATGATGGCGTCAGGTGCGACCACGGCAGTCCAGAACTACTTCGAGCAGAAGAAGCAGTGGGACTACTACCAGGACCACAAGTCCGAGTGCGACGTTCCCGACAAGGACAAGCCGGGGTTCTGCAGCGCCACGGATCCCGGTGACGAACCTCCACTGCACCAGACGACGACCGGCAACACCGGTGGGGCCAAGATCTACACCGATGTCGTCCTGGGTGACGACAAGAAGACGGTGGTCAAGGAAACCACGACGGTCGAGTTCGACGGCAAGACCTACACCTCGACGACCGCCTACAGCAACGACGGTCACCACATGGTGACCGACAGCAAGTCCCCCGACGGCAGTACCTCGCACACAGTCGTGGACATCAGTGCAGACGGCAGCGGGACGTCGAAGACCACCAGCGACGACGGCAAGTGGAGCGAGTACACCCGCGGTCCGACCCCGAAGGACAAACCTCCGCTGGACTGGGAAGAGACCGCCGCCAGCAGGGAGGCCAACGCGCCAAAATCCCCGGGCGAGGTGGAGGACGACACGCCGCCACCGAAGGGGCCATCAGGAGCCGGTCCGAAGATCAACTGACCCGAACCACCAGAATGCCCCGAACGAAAAGGAACCCCAGTCATGGCGTACGAAGGCATCAACCTCGAATACGACAAGATCCTCGAGGTTGTGAAGCTGTTGCACAACAAGTACGGCGAACTCGTCCCGCAGATCAAGGGCCTGCATGACAGGGTGAACCTGCTGGTCGAGGACGGCCTGGTGTTCAAGCAGTCCAGCGAGGTGATCCGGGAGACCTACGACAAGTTCAACACCAGCCTGAATCTGGCCGTGGAGGGCATCGAAGGTTTCTCCAAGATGTTCGACAACATCAAGACCAACGCCGAGAAGTTCGACAGCGACCTCAAGGAAGCCATCCTGAACCCCAAGAGCTGAACCGCTCGGCTATTCCACCCGCAGGACAGTCAGCGGGACCTGGACCGTGACCGGCAGCGAAGCGGGGCCGGTGGTCCAGGCCCTGCCGACGCGCGGCTCGGCACGGACGATGCTCTGCCCCAGCCGCACACCGATCAGCTCACCGTCGATGGACGACTGCGCCCCGAGCAGAAGCCCGCGCCGAGCTCTCCGCGCAGCCGACGCCCAGCCGCACAACCCGCTCTGGAAACCGTCGACGGTCGCGGCGAAGACCAGCGCGAGACCCTGGTCGCGACCGGACACGACGATGTCCTTCAGCATTCGGTCCGCGGACGGGTTCATCATCAGATCGGCATCGTCGACCAGCACGACCTTGGGCCCCGGCAACTGTTCCAGCGTCGCGCTGAGCACATCCTCGGACGGATCCGCGTCACTCATCACGGTCACCTGCGGATGCCGTCGCAAGGTCCGCAATGGCGACTCCCGCGGAGTGATCACCACGAGCGAGGTGCCGCCCGCGAGCAAGGACACGGCCACGCAGGCCAGCACGTTGCTCCGGCCCGCTCCGGGTGAACCGAGCACCGCGTACGACGAACCGGCGGCACCAAGATCGACGCCGACTGCTCCGCCGTCGTCGCCACCGATACCGATCAGCGCCCAGAGCGGCCGACGCTGATCGGCTGCCACCAGCTCGTAGGCCGCAGAGAACTCGATCAACGCCGGAAGACCCACCACCGGGAAGGGCTGCCGGGCTGCCGGTACTTTCGCGTCCCGCTTCCGGCTATCCACCCCGATCGCCTTGAGCGCCTCGACCTGCGCAGATCCGCCCCCGGCCGCGAGCACCGCGACCTGACTCTCCGAGGAGCTGAGGACATGCCATCCGCGGCCGGGCGGCACTACCGCCGGCACCTTGTCCGCCTTCAACCCGGCCGCCTGATAGTCGCTACGGTCGGCCTGTCGTAACAGCAGCTTGTGGTCGTTGTGCGCCGCCAGTCTGCCACCGAGCAGTGAGCGTTCCGAGGTGGCGATGACATGGACGCCAAGGGCGCCGCCCTCACGCAGCAAGCGAATCACGTCCTGCAACAGCTGGCCGTAGTCATGCTCCTCGAGCATCGCAGCCAAGGCGTCCCAGCCGTCGATCAGCACCAGGATGTGGGCCGGGCGCTCGGCCTTCGGCAACAGGGTACGCAGCTCGGTCAGTCCGGTCGCGTTGTGCTGACCCGCCAGCTCCTGACGGGAGGTCAGCTCCTGGTTCAGCTTTCGCAGCAGCCGGGTCAGACGCTCCATGTCGTGCCGCGAAACGACCGCGCCACAGTGCGGCAGCGCTGCGAGCGGGGCCAGTCCGCCGCCCGCCGCGTCGATGCCGTAGAGGTGAACGTCGGCCACGCTCCGATACTTGGCCGCCGATCCGGCGATCGTCCGCAGCAGCTGCGTTCGCCCGGACCGCGGCGACCCGATGACGTAGAGGTGGCCGAAGGTTTCCAGATCGATGCCCGCCACCCGCTGCTGCTGCAGCGGTGGCAGATCCTCGAGCGCGTACGGCACGAACAGCGGTGCACTGCTGGTGTCGGGAAGATCCTCCAGCAGGATCTGCGGTGCGAGCGCGGGCTGCCACGGCTGCGGCTGGGCGGTGAAATCGTCCAGCTCGGCAGCCGCCGCGGTCAAGGCCTCGACGAGTGTTTTGAGGTCGGTCGGCAACGGCGCCTCCCGGACGGGTTCCTCGATGTCGGGCAGTGCACCGCGATCGACCGGCCGCCCGAGCTCCGCCCACGGCAACTCGAAGACCTGTACCTGCTCGGTCGGATCGGGCGGATCGGGCGACTCGGCACCGTCGGAGCGCTCGGCTCCCACCCACGCTGTCTGGAACAGATCCGCGTTGCGCGGGCCGCGGCGGATCACCGCCCGCCCGGGATTCTTCGGACTGAACGAGGCGGCATCGCTCACCTCGGCCACGTCCTGGCTCTCGATCGAGTCGGTGACCCGAAGAGCGATCCGCAGGTTCGTGTTGGCCCGGATGTCGGGGGTGACCACACCGCCCGGCCGTTGGGTGGCGAGGATCAGGTGGATGCCGAGCGACCGGCCCCGCTGGGCGATGTTGATCAGCCCGGGCACGAAGTCCGGGATCTCCCGCGCCATGGTTGCGAACTCGTCGATCACCAGCAGCAGCCGCGGCAGCCGGGCCAGCTCCGGGTCGGCGATCCGCTTCGCCTGGTAGTCGGGCAGGTCTTTCGCGTCCGCGGCGGCCAGGACACGCTCCCGGCGCCGGAGTTCGGCGTCCAGCGACCGCAGCACTCGTTCGACCAGGTGCGGGTCGAGGTCGGTGACCATGCCCAGGGTGTGCGGCAGGCCGGCACATTCCTTGAACGCGCTGCCGCCCTTGTAGTCGACCAGGACGAAGGTGAGCTCATCGGGCCGGTTCGCAACCGCCAGTGACGCGACCATCGTCTGCAGCAGCTCCGATTTGCCGGATCCCGTCGTACCGGCGATCAGGCCGTGCGGGCCGTCCTCGACCAGGTCGACGGTGAACGTGCCGTCGAAGTCGGCACCGAGCACGAACGACGTACTGGCCGGACGCCGGCGCCAGCGGCCGGCCAGCTCCGCCGCGGTCGGCGGTTCGAGGTCGAGGACGTCGAGCAGCTTGACCTGCTTCGGCAGACCGGCGTCGTGCTCCGGGCTGACGTCATGAATCGGTGCGAGCGCACGGGCGATCTGGTCACACCAGTGCGGCGTGACCAGGTCGGCGCGGACGCCTTCCTGGTCGGGGACGCCGGGGAGACGGACCGTCAGGGTCTCGGCCCCGGTCGCGACCACAGCACTGCATTCCTGGGGTAGCAGGCGCTCATCGCCGTCCAGGCAGACCGCGTAGACACCGACCGATGGCCCGTCGGTCAGCACCTGGATGAATCCGGGTACGTCGCGCAGCCGCCGGGAGCCGTCGGCGATCACCATCACCTCGGTGTCGATCGGCTCCGGCGTGCTCGTGCCGGATGCCTCTCGCCGGCGATTCTGGACCTGCGCCACCAGCTCGCTGATGCGAGCGGCGGTCGTCGAGTCGTCGTTTGCTATCAGGACCGCCGCGGAGGCCTTGTCCGGCCGCAGGTGCGGCAGCCACCGGACCCATTCCCAATCCTCCGCATGGCCCGGCTCGGCCAGCACCACGATCCGTAGTGCCTGCGGCGAATGCAGTACGGCGGTCTGGATCGTCAGCCAGCGAGCAAGTCCGCGGACCGTGGTCGTGGGCCCGGCGATGCCAAGGACGCCCTGGGCACGCAGGGCGATCGCGATGGGCGCGTCCGGGATCGTCCAGCGGATCGTCTGGTGGTTCTCCTCGCGCCCGCCGTCGTTCAGCTCCTTCAGTGACGGCTGGTGCCCGGTGCCGACGCGCAGCACCAGATAGTCCCCGTCGCTGCGCCGGCGTTCCCACAACCGGCTGCCAGGCCGGGTCGCCAGCTGCGCGATCCGGACCGGGTCCGGCGTGGTCAGGTTCCGGACCCGGCGCTCACGGGCCACCGCGACCGCGATCTCGTCGTCCAGTGCCGCCTTACGGGCGAAGTACCGGCGCCTGGCCTCGATGTGCTGGACGCGATTGTTCTTCTTACTCATGACGGCGTTGCTCACCATCATGAGGGGGCTCAGCAGGGTGAAGACCAGGAAGTAGTACGAGTTGAACATCCAGACCATGACCATGCCGAGGACGATCGGCGAGAGCAGCACCAGCAGCGGGAACGGGTTCGGGCGTGGCGGCGCGGGCGGTGCCGGGAGCCGGAGCTTCTCCTCGTCGAGGTGCGGCGCGAGCCGGGGCGGCCGGTTGTAGTCGAGGCCGAAGCCGTCGTCGGCCGGCCGGACCGCAGCGAGCGACTCGAGCTCACCGGCGCACCGCAACAGCACCGGTCCCACGGCGAGGTCCTCGTCCGGCGGCCACTCGTTCACCTGGCCGACCGGACCGGCCCCGGGATCGATCACCCGCGGCTTGGCCGGTTCGTGGGCGACCTCGTCGTCGTCCACCCGGACCGCGAGCGTCGCCGCGTCGTCCGTCGGCGGGCCGATCCGCCGGCTGGTCACCGCGCCACCGAGATCCTCCGTCCGGTGCCAGTACGCCGCACCGGCCGGCCCGACGGTGATCCACAGGCCCCGTTCGGGCACGCCGTCACCCTCGAGGGTGATCGCACACTGCGGGTCGGCGCCGATCTCGTGGCTGCCCGCGCCGACCCGCCACACCCGCCCGGCCTGCGGGCCCGAGACGGCGTGCAACTCCACAACGACCGGTGGTCGCCCGTCCGGCGCCGCCTGCAGCAGGTCCGGTACGTCGACCGGCCCGCCGATGCCAATGACGGCGCCTTGGCGGACGCCGGACTTGGCCAGCGATCCCGCCGGATCCAGACGTCGGCGGCCGAGGAACAGCGTCGTGCCGGGCACACCGAGACCTGCTGCGAGGTCCTTGACCGAGAGACCGCGCGGTATCCGGACGATCCGCTCGGCGCGGGTGCCCGACCGGGCCTCGATCATGGTCAGATTCAGCTCCATGTCGCCTCCCGGCTCACTGCGGAAACCCCGACCGCCGCGGTCGGGGCCGGCACGTCGCTCAGGTCATCGGTCTCGACCGGGTCCGGCGCCGTGCCGCCGCCGAAGTCGTGCGGCGGCACGTCGCGGATGGACCGGGCCACAGCTCTTGCCAGCGGCAACGGGTCGATCCGGAGCCAGCTCGCGCCGCCGTGCAGCCGCAACGTCTGGTCAGGCATCGCCTCGAGCAGCCGGGCACTGCCGCGGGCGACCCCGAGACAAACCATCCGTCGCCCGGTCGGCAGCGGAACCGGCAACGGCCCGGCGCCGATCACGAACCAGGCACCTAGGCGCCGGGCAGCATCGGAGAGCGGCAGCCCGTCGTGGTACGGGTGGATGCCTTCAGCGACTTCAACCGCGCCGACCGGTAGCCGGACGTCCAACTGGGCGGCGATCGCCTGGACGACAGCGCGTGCTGTCGGCTCCGCACCGTAGACGGACAAGGTCCGGGGACCGGACAACAGGTCGAGCATGACGACGGTCGTGCCACCGCTGTCGGTGCCGAGGCAGGTGAGCAGCGGCATCTCCTGGATCGGGCTGCGACCCGGCACGTCGCCGCGATCGATCCACCACAGTCGTGGATCCACCGCATCCGCGCTCCACGGAACCGGCGGCTCGAGAACGGTGCCCCCGGCAACCAGCACCCCGATCCGCCGGCCGGCAAGAACGACGGCGTACGGGGCCACCGTCGGACCGATTGCCGACGCGGCGCCCAGCGCGCGTTCGGCCTGGTCCCAGCTCTCTTCGTCGCGAAGCACCTTGGCCAGCAGCCGAAGCCGCCGGCGATATCGCCGGCGGGCCGCGATCGGCTCCACGAACGCACGCCAGGTCCTCTTGATCTCCCTGCCCAGCCAGCCGAACAACCGCTTCCAGCCGCCGAGTCTGCGAACCAGCAGGTGGATCAGAACGATCGTCAGCAGCGCCAGCCCGATCAACCCGAGCAACTTGTGCATCCCCGGCCCCGCGGCCCCGGTCATGGACCCTCCCGTCCTGGAACCAGTCGTGTCCCGTGCACCATCACGCGGCCGCTCCGGTCCGGTCTTCCCGGGTCAGCTCGGCACGGAGTTGGCGCACAGCGTTGTGGGCCCGTGACTTCACCGTCCCGATCGGCAGCCCCAGGACGGCGGCGACCTCCTCACCCGGATGCCCGAGCAGATGGACCCGCGCAACAACCTCGCGGTGGGCCGGCGACAACCGCCGGAGCAGGTCGACCAGCATCCGGCGGTTGATCACCTGCTCGGTCGGATCGGGCTGGTCGACCCGTTCCGCCAGTTGGTTCGACCCGAGTCCGACCGGGATGGCGCGGCCACCGCGGCGATAGTGGTCGACGACCAGGTTCCGAGCCACTCTGAACAGCCACATCCGCACCGGGCGGCGCTCCCAATCGAGACGCTCTGCACCCTGCCAGGCACGCAGTAGCGTTTCCTGCACCACGTCCTCGACCATGTGCGGGTCCTGCCCCAACAGACTCGTGACGTAGCGCCGTAGGCCCTCCCGCTCGGCCAGGCACTGCTCGATGACAGCGGCCTGATGGGTCTGCGCGTCCATGGTGGAACCCCCTAGGTGATTCGGGCAGAGGCTGCTCACAGCTCGAGATGGCATGGGAACGCTCGTAGGTTGAGTGCAAGAACCACTTTTCGGTGACCGGGTGACGCTTGGACCGCTGAACGCCGAGTTGATATACCAGCTGCATATACCAAGTAACGCGTCGTGACACTAGGCTGGCGATCCGCCGGGTGCAACCCGCCGTTCAAACGATTAACCGGACCTGAACCTGACGGCCGGCCCGGAGACGAAATCTTGATCACCGGCTCCGGGCGGCCGGGCTACCATGACGAGGCTCTCGCCTGTACGAACGTTTGAGGGCAGCCGCCCACCGCCGCAAAGCACAGGAGTCGACGTGCGCCACCACCGACCTCACGATTCGTCCCGGTTCGCGGACACGTTCGCCCGCCGGCCGGAGGCTCCGCGGATCACCCGGCTGCCCGACCGCAGAGCCTGGTCCACCACTGCGGTCGTGGCGGCACTGGTAGCCGGTGTCGTCATCGGCACCTCGGTGATCACCGGCGGCGGGTCCGGTCCGGGGTCCACGACCGACGTCGCCTTCGTCCCCGGCTCGACGACGACCAGCACCCCGGCCACGCGACCGGTCCCAGGAAAGTCTGTGACCACGGTCATCCGGCCGGGCGTGACGGTAACGTTGCCTCCGACAACGGTCACCGCCCCGGGCAAGAACATCACCACGGTTGTCACCGTCCCCGGCAAGAACATCACGGCGACCGTGACGCTGCCACCGGCCACCACCACCGCTACCGCCACGACTACCACGACCAGCAAGACGACCACGACAGTCAAGGTCCCGACCGGTGAGAAGACCGCGAACATCAACGGCCCGCAGGCTCCGGGCGCACAGCAGCCGGTGACGCTGAAGAGCGACAGCTCCAACCGCTGCATCGACGTCAAGGACGCCGGCGACGGCGTCGGCCGCGACGGCACGCCCCTGATCGCCTGGGACTGCACCGGAAACGCCAACCAGAGCTGGGGTTTCCAGCCTGACGGGTCGATCCGCTCGATGGGTCTGTGCATGGATCTGGCGAACGCGCAGAGTGCCGACGGCACCCGCGTTCAACTCGCCAACTGCAACGGGGGCTGGGCTCAGAAGTTCCAGCTCACCAAAGAGCGTGAGCTGATCAACCCCAACACCCACAAGTGCGTCACCGCCGCCTCCGGCGACAACGGCGCCGGCCTCGTCCTCCGCTCCTGCACCGGTGCCCCGGTGCAGAAGTGGAAGCGCTGAGCTAGAAGGCGCCTAACCTAAAAGGCATACGGGTACGACGACCAGTCCGCTGGGCGCTTCTCCAGGAAGGAGTCGCGGCCTTCGGCCGCTTCGTCGGTGCCGTAGGCCAGGCGGGTCGCCTCACCGGCGAAGATCTGCTGACCGACCAGGCCGTCGTCGATCATGTTGAAGGCGTACTTGAGCATCCGTTGGGCTGTCGGCGACTTCGCGCAGATCTTCTTGCCCCACTCGAGCGCGACCGCCTCGAGCTCGGCATGCGGGATGACCTTGTTCACCATGCCCATCCGATAGGCGTCCTCGGCGGAGTACTCGTCGCCGAGGAAGAAGATCTCCCGGGCGAACTTCTGACCGACCTGCCGGGCCAGGTACGCCGACCCGAACCCACCGTCGAACGACGCCACATCCGCGTCGGTCTGCTTGAACCGCGCGTGCTCGGCCGACGCCAGGGTCAGGTCCGCGACGACGTGCAGGCTGTGCCCACCACCGGCGGCCCACCCCGGTACGACGCAGATCACCACCTTCGACATGAAGCGGATCAGCCGCTGCACCTCGAGGATGTGCAGCCGCCCGGCCTTGGCCGGGTCGATGGACTCCGCGGTCGTCCCCTCGGCGTACTTGTAACCGTCCTTGCCACGGATCCGCTGGTCGCCACCGGAACAGAACGCCCAACCACCGTCGCGCGGCGACGGCCCGTTGCCGGTCAGCAGCACGCAACCGACGTCCGACGACATCCGCGCGTGGTCGAGCACGCGGTACAACTCGTCGACCGTGTGCGGCCGGAACGCGTTGCGCACCTCGGGCCGGTTGAACGCGATCCGGACGACGCCTGCGTCGACCGCGCGGTGGTAGGTGATGTCGGTCAGCTCGAAGCCGTCGACCTGCTTCCAGGCCGACGGGTCGAAGATCTCGGAAACGGTCACGCTAGTGAGCCTAGATCAGCTGCGTGCGGTGCTTTCGCGCAGGACGACCTCGGCCTTGAAGGTCTCGACGGTTGCCTCGCCGCCCTCGACCGCGAGCTCCAGCGCGCGTCGGCCCATCTGCTCCAACGGCAGCCGCACCGTCGTCAGGCTCGGCCACACGTCCCGCAGGGTCGCGATGTCGTCGAACCCGGCCACACCGAGCTGTCCCGGTACGTCGACACCTCGCGCCCGCAGCGCGGACATCGCGCCGACCGCCATCACGTCGTTCACCGCGAACAAGCAGTCCACGTCGACACCTCGGTCCAGCAATGTCTCCGCGGCCGCATGTCCGCCGTCCCGGGTGAAGTCACCGATCTCGACAGCGACCGGCTCGAGTCCGGAATCGGCCAAGCCGGCCAGGAAACCGTCTCGCCGATCGCGCGCCGTCGCCAGCGTTTCGGGCCCACCGAGAATGCCGAACTTGCGCCAGCCCAGCCCGACCAGCGAACGCGCCAGCTCGGCCGCACCAGCGGCGTTGTCGGGCTCGATCGTGTGCGCAGGCATCCCGGCCTGGCTCACCAGCGCGAGCCCTGCCCCGGAGTTCAGGAACGATCCGACTTCGGCCGCCGTACGGGCCAGGCTTTCGCTGTCGGTACGGCGGCTGCCGATCATCACCGCGGCGCGGGCGCGCTGGGCGCGCAGGGAGGCCAGGTAAGCAATCTCACGCTCGGCATCACGGAACGTGCTGGCCAGCATCACCAGCAGGTTGCGCTCGTCGGCGGCGCGCATGACGCCGTTCGCGATCGCGGCGAAGTACGGGTCCTCGATGTCGTGGACCAGGATGCCGACCACGTTCGTCGAGGACTTCGCCAGCGCCTGGGCCTGCGCGTTCGGCGTGTAGCCGAGCTCGTCGGCCGCTGCTTTGACGCGTTCCTGCAGCTCCGGGCGGGGTACTCGGTCGCCGCCGTTCAGGACGCGGGAGGCGGTCGCGACGGACACACCGGCGCGTTGTGCAACGTCCAGCAATGTGACCGGTGCTCGCAGATTCACTGGGCTACCCTTTCGTGCCTTCCCCCCGGGGCGGTGCCGGTCACCATATCGGAAAGGCGTTGCCGTGACGCTGTGTACCTGGCAAGTCGCGGGCAATCCGTCCAGAACCTGGCTTTGCGACACCCGAGTGACTAGCCTTCCCATCCATGACGACCGTCCGCACCAGGGTGACGATCCTGGTCTCGTCCACTGCGCTCTGTTTCGGTGCCGCCGTCAGTACTGCCACGGCGGCACCGCTCCCGAACGACTACGACAGTGGCCCGAGCCTCAGCCCCGCCCCGACCGGCCCGCCGCCGAACGTCGACCAGCGCACGAACAGCACCAAGCCGGTCTACGACTACAAGAACGCGATCCGCGAGTCGGTCTACGTCGACACCTCGATGGACACCGACTCCGACGGCAAGAACGACGTGATCGCGGTCGACATCGTCCGGCCGAGCGAGACCGCGCTCACCGGCCGCAAGATCCCGGTGATCATGGACGCCTCGCCGTACTACTCCTGCTGCGGTCGCGGCAACGAGAGCGAGACGAAGACGTACGACGAGAACGGCGTCATCCAGAAGATGCCGTTGTTCTACGACAACTACTTCGTCGAGCGCGGCTACGCGATGGTCGGTGTCGACATCGTCGGCACGAACCGCTCCACCGGCTGCGGTGACGTCGGCGGCAAGAACGAGATCAACTCCGTGGTCGCGGTGATCGACTGGCTGAACGGCCGCAACAGCGCGCACGCCGGCGACGGTTCGCCGGTGACGGCGTCCTGGACGACAGGCTCGGTCGGCATGATCGGCAAGTCGTACGACGGCACGCTGGCCAACGGCGTCGCGGCCACCGGGGTCAAGGGTCTGAAGACGATCGTCCCGATCTCGGCCATTTCCTCGTGGTACGACTACACCCGCTCCGGCGGCGTGCCGTACTCCGACGACTACATGCCGTGGCTCGGCGAGTACGTCGGTCACGACACGGCGGCCTGCGACGCGGTGCGCGCCGACCTCGGCGAGAACGACGACGACGAGACCGGCGACTACACGAAGTTCTGGGCCGAGCGCGACTACCTGAAGGACGCGAGCAAGGTGAAGGCGTCCGTCTTCATGACCCACGGCCTGAGCGACTACAACGTGCAGACCAACCACTTCGCGCAGTGGTGGACGGCCCTCGCCAAGAACAACGTGCCGCGGAAGATCTGGCTCGGCCTCGAGGACCACGTCGACCCGTTCGAGTTCCGTCGCGACGAGTGGGTCAGCGAACTGAACAAGTGGTTCGACTACTGGCTGCAGGGTCTGCCGAACGGCGTGATGCGCGAGCCGATGGCCTCGGTCGAGACCTCGCTGAACACCTGGCACGACTACAAGACCTGGCCCGCTGCCAAGGTTTCGGCACCGGTCCCGCTGGCCGCCGGCAAACTAGGTGCCATAGGCAAGGGAACCGTCACGGTCACCGACGACCCGGACCTCACCGAGGACGACATCGTGGCGACGCCGTCCGAGGTGATCGCCGGCCGGCAGATGTTCCTGTCCGCACCACTCCCGGCGGCGATCCGGGTCAGCGGCACCCCGACCGTCACGCTGCGGATCAAGGCCGACTCGACCACGACCCCGATCACCGCCCGCCTGATCGAGTACGGCGACGCGGCGCGGTACTCGGGCCTCCAACGGAGCACTGCCTCGTCCTGCTACGGCGGGAGGACCGACTACGATGACGGCTGCTACTTCGAGGTACAGAAGCTCACCAAGCAGTCCGACCACGGCATCGTCAGCCGCGGCTGGATCGACGCCGCGCACAGCAGCTCACTGAGCAAGCCGAAGCCGCTGACTCCGGGCAAGTGGACGACGGTCACCGTCCCGCTGCGGGCCCAGGACGAGATCATCCCGAAGGGCCGCGTGCTCGGCCTGGCCGTGACGCTGTCCGACATCAAGTGGACCAGCCCGAACGACACCGGCGCCACGATCGACATCGACCTGGCCGGCAGCCGGCTCAACCTGCCACTGACCACCGGGAAGCTGACCGCACCGGCGAAGGTCACCCCGATCCAGGTGGACATCACCACCCCGACCGAGCGGCCGGACCTGCGCGACCCCAAGAACTGACCCCAAGAACCAATCACAGCAACTTCCTGACAGGCGTCCCGGGACTCTCCGGGGCGCCTGTTTCACGTCCTGTGTTTACTCATTGCGTAGTACTCCGCAGTGTGTAGTAGTGTGTGGTGCAGACAAGGAGGCTGGGATGGATACGAGCCAGTTGCTCAAAGGGGTGCTCGACCTGGCGGTGCTCGCGGTTCTGCGCGACGCCGACGGTTACGGGTACGACGTGCTCCGGCGGCTGCGGGCCGCCGGGCTTCATGACGTGGCGGACGCCTCGGTGTACGGGACGCTCCGGCGCTTGTTCGCGGCCGGCGCGCTGACGTCGTACGTGCAGCCCAGCGAGGAGGGCCCGCACCGTAAGTACTACGGGCTCAACAAGACAGGCCACGACCTGCTCAACCAGTCCACCCGGACCTGGACCAACTTCGCCGACATCATGGCGGAACTGCTGCTGACCAAGGAGGCCGCGTGAACAGCACCCTGACCGGAGCGGTCGCGATGTACCTGAGCCAGGTGCGCGCCGAGCTCAGCGATCTGCCGCCAGGCGAGTTCGCTGACGTCCTGGACGACGTCAGCGGCCACCTCACCGAGGTGGCGGCCGAGTTCGACACCGAGCCGACGATCGCCGCGCTGCACGAACGCCTCGGGACGCCGCGGCAGTATGCCGACGAACTGCGGACCGCGGCCGGCTACCCACCGCGGACCACCAAGCCGCCGGTCGATCAGAATCCGGCCGAGAAGGCACTGACCTGGGGGCTGATCGCGACCCTGGTCGGCCCGTTCCTGATCATCATCGCGATCTTCGCCGGTGGCGAGGGAGCCAGTGCCTTCGTCGGGTTCGTCGGCTTCGTCTTCCTGTTCGGCGGCGCCTACCTCGGCGTCCGGGCGCTCCGCGGGAACGACCCGCGGAGCATCATCGCCACCCCGCGCGGTCAGCGTGGTGAGCGCGCGGTCCGCGAGCTGATCGAGCAGATCCCGCCGAACCTGCGCAAGGAGCTCGTCACCATCGGCCAGCCGGTCTGGTGGGTGCTGCGCGGCGCGGTCGGCGGCGGCGGGTTCTTCCTGATCTTCGGCGCCGGCGCGGTCGCGGTGGTCGGTGCGATCGTCGGGGCCGTCGTGTCGGTCTGGGTCGCCCGCCGGACGCAGCAGGACCAGCGTTGGCTCTGGTACGTCGTCCCGCTGAACGTGGTCGCCGCGATCGCCGTACCGGCGTTCCTGTCCGCTGCCTTCCTGGGTGCCTACAGCAACGTCTTCGACCACAGCACCTCCAACGGCTCCAGCAACTACAACCCGCCGTCCGACGGGCTGCGCTGGAACGGCAACGAGGTCACGAACCTCTACCCGTTCGATGCCCAGGGCAAGCAGACCTCGGTCGCCCTGTACACGCAGGACGGCGAGGCGGTGACGCTGCCGTTGCAGGACTGCATGACCCAGAACAACATCGACAGGAACAACGCGACCGCGGGCACCAGCAACATCGTTCCGCACACTGTCGCCGCGACGGTGGAGCCGCCGAGCGCGAGCATCTCCGAGACCGACCCACCGGTCGAGCCGGTCTGCAACGACGTCGCGAAGGCTCCGTTCGCCCCGCCGCAGTTCCCGACCGCGGGCCCGACCACCGGACCGACCCCGGGACCGACGCCGACCCCGCCGGCCGCTTCGAAGCCGGTGACCAGCACGAAGCCGACGACGCCTCCGAGCAAGCCGGGCACGACGTTGACGGTGCAGCCGTCGCGCTAGTAATGCGCCGCGGCGACGTGGCGGTAGGAGTATCCGAGGCGGTGGTAGACCGCGATCGCGGCGGGGTTGTCGCGGTCCACCATCAGCCCGGCGCGGCCGTGGCGTTTCACCAGCTCGGCGGTGACGAATCCGCAGACCTGCCGGGACAATCCCTTGCCTCGGGCAACCGGCCGTGTCGTCACCCCGGCCAGGAATCCGAGCTCGGGTGCGCTCCACGCGTCGGCCGCGATACTCAGCAGCTCGCCGTCATCCCCCGAGATCGCGGCCCAGCGCCGTACACCGGGACGCCCGGGCCACGCGTACGACGAGGGTGACGCCTCGGTGAGCAGGGCCTCGACCCCGTCATCACCCTCCATCCACGCAGCGGTCGTCGTGACCGCCGGAACCTCGGCCGTGTCCATCCAGCCGAAGGCCGCGGCAAACTCCAACCCAGGAACACGATCCGCCAACTCGCGGATCAGATCCTCGTCCCCGAACGGCCGGTACGACGGCTCTGCGTCGATGGCCGCAATCAGCCGGGCAACCTCGTCCGCTGGTCCCGCGACAGCCAGCCGATCGTGCTTCGAGAGCTCCGGAGCAGCAACAGCGACCGCCCTCCCGTCGTACCAGGCCCGCACGCCAGGACCGAAGCCCTGCCCGGCCCAAACGATCAACGGATCCCCGGCGGCGGCGGCGATCAGGTCAGCCGTGGTGTGAATCTCCTGCACACCGTCATTGTGTCTCAGCTCGTTGGAGGGCGTAGGGGACGAGGTGGTGGTAGCCGCGGACGTTGAGGCGGCGGAGTTTGCGGAGGCGGTAGGACGGGTGGCCGTCGAGGGCGGCGGCCAGCTCGCGGTCGACGAGGACTCGGCCGGGTTTGCATTCGGAGGTGAGGCGGGCGGCGATGTTCACGACCTCGCCGTACACGTCGCCGAGGCGGATCAGGATGCTGCCGTAGCAGAGGCCGATCCGCAGTTCGGGGAGATCGTCGACCGCGGCGACGGCATCCTGGAGGGCTAGGGCGACTGCCGCGCCTTGGGCGGCGGTGTCGGTGACGAACAAGACCTCGTCGCCGATCGACTTGATCACCCGGCCGCCGTTCAACGCGACCACGTCCGCGGCCATCCCCTCGAAGCGCTCGATCAGCTGGCCGAGCTCGACCTCGGTCAGTCGCCGGGTCAGTCGGGTGTAGCTGACGATGTCGGCGAAGCCGACGGCACGGATCCCCCGCGCCAGCTCGTCGGAGCCGGCCACCGCCCGCCCGGCCGCGGCGGCCAGGTGCCGGCGCCAGACGTAGGTCTGCAGCTTCTCCATCGCGGGCAGCAACAGCCCGGCGACCTCGAGCGCCTCGTCGGCCTCCAGCGGCGCCGTGGCCAGGAACTCCAGGAACATCGCCGACTGCCACGAGGCCAGCCGTGACTGCGTCTGGCCGAGCTTGCGGGCCAGCGAGGACTCCATCTCCGGGTCGATGAAGTTGTCGTCCTCAAGCGCCGCGACCAGCCGCAGCGCCTCGACATCATCGTCGGTGAACGCGACCTCGTCGTCCGGCACCGTCGCGAACCCGAGCGCGTGCCACATCCGCTCGGCGCGCGCGATCGAGATCCCGGCCCGCTCGGAGACCTCGATCCGGGTGAACTTCCGGTCCCCGCCCAGCAGGGTCCGCTCGAACTCCGCCTGCAGGGCGCCTAGATCCGGCTGCCCGTCAGCGGCGGCAGCTCCGGCGTCAGGCTCCACCGCGGCGCTCGGCGATGGTGGCGTCGATGGCGTCCCGGAAGTCCGGCAGCCGCCGGGTCAGGTCCTCGAACTTCTCCCGGGTGAAGTGCAGCAGCTGCAGCCGCGACTTCGCGGTGACCGTTGCGGTCCGCAACATGTTCTTCCGGACCCCGACCTCGCCGGCGATGTCGCCCGGCCCGAGCTCGGCGATCTCCACGCCCTTCTCCCGGACCGCCGCCGTACCGCTCAGGATCAGGTACGCCGCGTCCGGGGCGGTCTGCTCGAGAATGAGCGACCACCCGGCCGGCACCGACACCTCTTCGCCGGCCCGGAAGATGTCCCGGATGTCCTTACCGGACAGGTCCGCGAACAACGGCAGGTCTCGCGGGGACGTTCTACCCAGTGCCACGTCGATCCTCCGAATCGCCGATGTTTCCCGTCGGTAACTCTAACGGCTGCACCCACGGAGGTCATCAGCATCCCCGAACTGGTCCACCCGGGCCGATTGGCACGCCGGGACACACTCTCCGACACTGAGCCGTGACCAGTACCCCGATCCTCAGCGACGGCCCCGACCTGCGGCTCCGCAGGCACGAACCGGCCGACATCGACGACTTCACGGCCATGTGCTCCGATCCCGGCTACCAGCAGTGGACCGACAAACCGGTCCCCTACCCGCGGATCCACGCCGAACACTTCGTCACCGAACTCATCCCGAACGGCTGGCGGACCGGCGAGATCCACGGCTGGGCGATCGAGTACGACGGCCGCTTCGCCGGCAACATCGACCTCGGCGGCATCCGGGCCGGCGGCGGCGATCTCGGCTTCGGCCTCGCTCCCTGGGCCCGCGGCCGCGGCCTGATGACCCGCGCCGCCCGCCTGGTCGTCGGCTACGCCTTCGACGAGCTCGGCTGGGAAGCCGTGATCTGGCGGGCGGTCGCCGGCAACGACGCCTCTCGCCGCGTCGCGGAGAAGACCGGGTTCCGCCGCTTCACCACGGTCCCCGACACGGCCTGCCTGCGCGGGCACCGCCGGGACGAATGGATCGCGTCGATCCGTCCGGGTGAGTTAGTGGTCTAGTGGACTTGCTTGCTGGATCGCGGGGGTGCGCCGGACGCTGAGCCCTACCACCTCCGGCCGCCCAGAGGACAGATGATGCGACTTTTCCGTTGTTTTGCAGCCCTGCTCGCCCTTCCCGCTCTCACTCCACTCGCGCCCGCGAACGCCGCCGCGGCGGTCCCCGCTTCCTGGGCCTGGACCGAATCGGCCTATACCAGTGTGTTCGAGGACTCGAGACCGTCCGCCGACGCGAGTCCGGCGCTGCGGCTCGACACCGCCCGCAACGAGTACGAGGGCGGGCAGATCGTCGTACGGCGACCGGACGCGTTCCGGATCAACCAGGTCGCGTTCACCGAGCTGGCCAGCGGCGCGAACCGGATCGCCGCCACGAATCTCGAGTACAAGTTCGTCGAATCGACGTACCTGAACCACAACTCGAACTCCGGCGGGGTCTACCCGGTCACCCGCCAAGGCGCCGGTGACTTCCCCGACGGCCTGTCGAACGACCCGACCCGCGACGTACCGGCCCGAACCACACAGCCGATCTGGATCCGGGTCTTCGTTCCCGCGAGCACTCCCGGCGGCCTCTACACCGGTACGGCGACCGTCCGGACGAGCGCCGGCGACCAGGCAGTGCCGGTGCAGGTCGACATCCGGGCCGTAACGTTGCCTGAGGCAAGTAATAGCGCCTTCACGAACACCCTGTGGTCGTTGATGTTCGGCACTCTGGACACCGATGATCCGGAGGTCGGCGTCGGCGTCGAGCCGGTCCAGCAGGTGTTCGGTCAGGTGAAGTACAGCGACGGCTGGTGGGCCCTGATGGGCAACCTGGCCAAGGAGTGGAAGGCGCACCGGACCAACAACCTGACCATCCCGATGATGCGGGTGCTCACCGACAGCCATAGCTACTTCGACGAGACGACCGGGAAGTACGTCTTCAACTGGGAGCGCTTCGACCAGATCGCCGAGTTCTTCCTGGCCCGCGGCGGAGTCAAGGCCATCGAGGGTTTCCTGATGACTTACGACCGGGAGAAGCCCACCTGGACGGTCGAGATGCTCGACCCGGCCACCGATCGACCGGTGAAGCGGCCGCGGACCGACGCCGCGGCGACCCGGTGGCTCGACCAGTACACGTCGGCCCTGCGGTCGCACATCGAGGCGAAGGGGTGGACGTCGAAGTTCTGGACCCATGTCGGCGACGAAACGACCGGTGACAGCGGCGTGCGGAACTGGAACGCGGTCGCGAGCCGGATGCGCGCCGTCTGGCCGGGGATCAAGCTCGTCGACACCATCTACGAGGAGCCCACCGGCAGCAACCTGGCCCCGCAGCTGGACGTCATGATCCCCAACCTCCTCAACTACACGTCCAACCCGGAGGAGTACGACCGGCTGCACCGGGAGGAGGGCAAAGAGTTGTGGTTCTACAACTGCACCATCCCGGTCGGCAACTTCCTCAACCGCTTCGTCGACCAGCCGGAATGGCACCAGCGGCAGACGATGTGGTTCACCTACGCCCGCGGTGGCACCGGCTACCTGCACTGGGCGATGGACAAGTGGTGGTTCACGATCGACAACCAGACCGAGAAGGGCGACGGCTACATCGTCCTGCCGGATCGCGAGCACCAGACGATCAAGTCGACGGTCCGGTACGAATCACTCCGCGACGGCATCGAGGACTGGGAGGTGCTGAACCTCCTCGGCAAGACTGATCCGGTCGCCGCTCACGACCTGGCCGCGGGTCTCGTCCCGGACGCGGAAACCTACACCCCGGACACGTCCTACATGATCCGTATCCGCCGGACCATGCTCGACCTCGCCGCGGGTCGCTCGGTGCCGACCCTGCCGGCCACCACGACGACGGGTGCCGGCTGGCGTCAGCTCGACTTCGGCAAGCAGGTGCAGCTCGACACCGTGCGGCTGCGCTGGACCGGCGCCGTACCGGCTTCGGTGAAGCTGAGCGTGTCGTACGACGGCAGTCGTTGGACGCCGATCGACGCGAGCACCGGTGTCAGCACCCCCAATGCGAAGGCGCGCTATCTCCGGATCGAGACGCCGGCGGCGCTTGCGGCGGTCGAGACGACCGGCGCCGCGCTCGAGACGCCGAATCTGGCGGGAGGGCGCGCCTACAGCTGGTCGGAGACGCCGCGGAGCGATCGCCCGGACAGCGGGCGGGAGGCGACGGACGGCGTGCCGGCCAACTCCCAGGACGACGATCGCTCGGTCGGCTTCACTTTTGCTCCGGGCACCAAGCGGACTGTCTCACTGACCCTGGACCTCGGCGCTGCGCAGCGGATCAACCGGGCCAAGACGCACGCATACGAGGAGTACCCGGACTATCGACCGGACGAGGTGCGGGTGCTGACCAGTGTCGACGGGCAGCGCTTCACGTCCCGCGCCGCTCAGCCGGCACCGCGGGGAACGGCGGGCATCTGGTACGACCTGAGCTTCGCGAGCACACCGGCGCGGTACGTGCGGTTCGAGTTCACCAAGACCGGGTCCGACACCGGCGACAAGATGTTCCTCGACGACGTCGAGCTGTACGGCGGCTCGGAGCCGGCCAACCTGGCGTGGGGGCGGCCGGTCTACCGGAACGCGGAGCCGGCCGGCGCCTACCCGGATTCCGACCAGGAGTCGACCGACGGCATCGGTGGTGGCGCGTACGGCGACGGCCTGAGTTACGGCTACCCGCTGGCCGAGGGCGAGACGAAGACGGTCGACGTCGAGGTGGACCTCGGCACGCCCAAGGTCGTGAATCACGTCCGGGTTCAGGCGTACGACGACGGTGTCCACGAGTACGCACCGGACAAGGTTCAGGTCGTGGTCGCCGGTGCTGTGGTCGCCGAAACCACCCTGCCGACGCGGGGCTGGTACGACCTGTCGTTCCCCGCCGTCACTCACGACGGGGTGATCGTTCGGATGACGAAGACCGAGGGGTACTTCGCCGACTACCTGTTCGTCGGCGAGATCTCCGTCCGCGGCAGCATCGGGCCTGATCTGGTCCGGTCGTACACCGCGCCACCTGCCCAGTACGCCGATAGTGGGTCGGAGTCGGCGGACGGCGTACTGGCTGGGGACTACCGTGACGGCCTGTCGTACGGCTACCCGGTCGGCGCTTCCCGCACAGTGGACGTCGTGCTGGACCTGGGCGCGGTCACGCCGGTCTCTCTGGTGAAGGTCCGCGAGTACGCCGATGACGAGCACGCGTACGCGCCGTCGGAGGTGATCGTCGCGACCAGCACGGACGGTACGACGTACTCCGAACGCGCTCGGACGTCGGCGGCGGCCGTGCGCTGGTTCGAACTGCCCTTCACCGCGGTGAATGCGCGCTACGTCCGGGTCACGCTGCGCAAGTCCGGCGCGGAGAACGCCGACTGGCTCTTCGTGGACGAGATCACCGCTCATCGTTGACCTCGTCCGATCGCGGGTCTACGGTGGCGAGAAATCGATTTCTCCCTCCTGTCAGATCCAGCCGCCTGAGGAGATTCGGATGCGGAACCGATGGTTGTTGATCCTTCCGGTGCTGATCGGAGCGGCCCTCGTGCCCGCCGCGCGCACCGGGCCCGCTGCTCAGGCGGCTCCGGTGCCGTCGCCGGCCGAGCGGGTCGCCAAGTTGACCGGTCCGCAGTCGATCAACGACACCGAGGCCCGGTTCGGATTGAAGGCGACGGACCTCGGAATCCTGTGGGACAACGGATCCGGCGAGATCCTGACCGCGTTCGGTGACAGTTACGGCAGTGGCTGGACCGGTCCCGGTGGTGGTGCGGGCGATCCGGCCACCATCGACTGGCGGTGCAACCTGTTGCTCCGCAGCAAGGACCGGAATCTGGCCGACGGGATGACGCTGGATTCGGCCGCCGAGGATCGGCCCGGGCACGCCAAGGAGTTCCTGGGCTGCAAGAAGATCGATCGCGACGAGCACACCGTGATCCCGACCGGCGGGATCTCGGTCGGGAAGCGCCAGTACGTGCAGTACATGTCGGTCAACTACTGGGGCCCGGCCGGATCGTGGTTCACGAACTACTCCGGTTTCGCCTACTCCGACGACAACGGCGCGAACTGGACGAAGTCGCCGACCGCGCGCTGGCAGAACACGTCCTCATGGGACAACAACTTCCAGATGGTCGCCCTGGTGCGGTCCGCTGGGTACGTGTACATGATCGGTACGCCGAACGGGCGGTTCGGGAACGCGTACCTGGCCCGGGTTCCCGAGAAGCAGGTACTGGACAAGCGGGCCTGGCGGTACTGGGACGGACGGACCTGGTCGGGGGCGGAGCGTTCCGCCGTACCGATCGCGGCCGGGCCGATCTCCGAGGTGTCGGTGCAATGGAACGCCCACCTGGGCAAGTGGTTGATGATGTACCTCGACGAGCAGCGGGCATCCGTCGTACTGCGGTCCGCCTCGTCGTTGACCGGACCTTGGAGCGGTGAGCAGGTAGTTGTCCGAGGCACCGACTTCCCTGGTCTCTACGGGACCTACATGCATCCTTGGTCGTCCGGGTCGGACTTGTATTTCACGATGTCGCAGTGGGATCCGTACAACGTGTTCCTGATGCACACCAAGCTCACCAATGACGGCCAGGTCACCAACCTGGTCACGGATCCCGGCTTCGAGGCGCAGACCAGCGGTACGCCGTCCGCGCCGTGGCAACTGAACGGTCGTGGAGGGATCGATCGCTCAGGGCTGGGCCACTCGGGGGCCAACAACGCCTACCTCCGGGACTCGATCGGAGCGCACGCCGTTCAGCAGAACGTTGCCGTGCGCCCCTATCACCGGTATCGCCTGACCGCGTGGATCCGGACCGCGGAGAACAACTCCGAGACGGTGCTCGGTGTGCGGAGCCTGCGGGGCCGGACCATCGCGCAACAGGTCGGCGGCGCGCATCCGGCGTACACGAAGGTCAGTGTCGACTTCGACTCCGGGCGCGAGTCGCTGATCCAGCTGTACGCCGGGTTCTTCGGGCACGGTCAGGATGTGTGGCTGCAGGTGGATGACGTCGTACTGGAGGAGCGTTAGGGCAGGCGCATACCGCGCATCTGCGGTGAGGCGTAGACGTTGGTGATGCGGACACCGTCGAGCCACTCGGTGAGCAGGTCCGCCTCGGCGTCGAGGGCTTGGCGTGCTGCCTTGCCAACGTCTTCGTGGATCACGAGGCGGACCGGCGCGGCCGGGTCTTTGTCATCCTGCAGCCAGCACCCGACGATCCGCCCGTCCCACCAGGCGGTGTTGCCGGCATTGCCGTTGGTGTCGAACAGGAACGGCTTGTCGGCCGGATCGAGGTAGAAGTCGCGCTCCTTCCAGCCCATCACGGTCGGATCGAGGGACGGGAGGAGCGCCGCCCAGGGCTCGACCTCTGCTGGAGAGTGGGTGTCGTCCGGCAGCACCCAGCCGGTGCCTTGGTCCAGCTTGACCTCAACCGCCTCGAGGTCCGCGAGCGCCCGGCGTACTGCGGACTTGGTCGCGCCCAGCCACCAGACGATGTCGGCCTCGGTCCCGGGGCCGAAGGTCCCGAGCCAGCGGCGGACGAGCTCGGCATACCCCTCGGCCTCCTCCAGCGGTTCTGGCGTGCTGCCGAGCCAGTGCTCGGCGGACGTCCAGGCGGGTTTGTTGAGTCGCCAGTGCCCGGCGTTGATGCCGCGCAGCACGCGTCCTTCGGCACTCAGCAGCGCCATCACGACCGGCCCGACCGGCAGCTCGCCGGGCCCGGACGGACGCATCCGGCCGAGCGCCGGGACGTGGTCGCGGATCTCGCTCGTGGTCCGCGACTTTCCGTCCGCGAGCAACTCCAGCACGTTGGCCGCGGTCTCGGCGATCCAGCCTTCGGGCTCGCTGAGCCCGCTGGCGATCAGGTCCTTGGTCAACGCCCCGCGCTGCTGTTTCGCGACCCGCTGCGACGCACTGCCCAGCGCGGCCGGCAGGAGGTCGCGCGGGAACACGAACAGCGTGCGCCGCATCGCCAACTGCTTCACCACGCTGCGCTCGTCGTACAGGAGCCGCTCGATGTCGCTGACGGTCACGCCCGCCACGCGCGCCCACAACGACAGGTGGACCGTCGCCGCCTCGGTCGCGTGCAGCACGGTCATCCCCCGCACCGCCTCCTCGATCGTCGCGAACCGCCGTACTAGCCCATGTCTCATCGCCAGCCGGCGGCGACGCTCAGCGTCGGTGATATGCAGCATGCTCGCCATCCTTTCAGGGGCTACCGACAGGACATATCCGTCTGCGTATACCCCTCCGCACGCGTGAGCCGAGCGGGCGCGGCACCCGATCCGGCGACACCACCTGTCTTTAGTGCACCTGGCGACGGCTGCGGCGGGAGGGGCGGTCGCGGCGGCGGACCGGGCGGCGGGGGCCGATCAGGCGCGGGCCGGCCAGGCGGTCCTCGAGTCGGCGGGCCTCGCGGCGGATCGGCTGGGCGACGTACTCACCGAGGATCACGCCGGACGCGATGGCGATCGAGATCGCGACCGCCGTGGCCAGGCTGACGATCCCGATCAGGTTGCCGAGCGCGGTCAGCTCGTACAGGCCCTTGTAGATGGTCAGTCCGGGCAGCAACGGAACCGTGCCGGACACCACCACGACCAGCGGCGGTACGCCGGATCTGCGGCCGAGCGAGTAGCTGCCGAGACCGACCGCGAACGCCGCGGTCGCCGTCGCCCACGCCGACCCGAACTCGGCCCGCGTCATCAACGTGAACACCAGCGACCCCGCGGCGCCGATCACCGCGACCGGTAGCAACGCCCGCAGCGGCGCGTACGACGCGTAGGCGAACGCGACCGCCATCAGCGCGCCGGCGCCGGTCATGATCGGCAGGTTGGAGAGCTGGATCGTCTGCGCCTCGATGCCGACATGGAAGCCCATCTTGATCCCGATCGCGAGCCCGAGACTCACGCCCGCGATGATGCCGCCGGTCAGCAGCATCGCCTCCAGACTGCGCGCGGCCGCGGTCACGTAGTACCCGGTGATCGCGTCCTGAACCGCACCGGTCAAGGCGATCCCGGCCAGCAACATGATGATGCCTGCGGCAACTACTAGCGACGGTTCCACCGGTGCGTGGACGGCGTACAACACCAGCGCGACCGCCATTGCCACGAACGCCCCAGCCACCTGCTGATAGAACGCGGGCAACCGCTGCCGGTTGAACCACCGGTTGCTCAGATCGATCACGATCGCCGTGACGACCGCCACCAGCGTGATCAGCCAGCCACCACCGAGCAGCAGCGTCGCGCCACCCGCCATCACGCCCCACGCAACAACCGCGGTCCACCGCGGGTACGGCGGCCCCGCGGACGTCAAGCGGGCCAGCTCGCGGCTCGCCTCATCACGGGTAACCTCGCCGCGCGAGTACCGGCGTACCAGGCGATCGACCTCGGTCAGCCGGGAGAAGTCCTGCGAGCGATACCGGACGACGCGCATATGCGTCTCGGGCGCGGTATCCGGCGACGCCTGGTACGAGATCGCGATCGACGTGAAGGTGATGTCGACCTCACACCCCCGCAAACTCCCGGCCGCCGTCACCCCCAGAATCGTCGCCGTCGCATCCGCCGTACCGGCCCCACTCGACAACAACACCTCACCAATCCGCAACGCCAGATCCAGCGTCCGGTAGACCTCCCGCTGCTCGTCCAAATCCGTCACCCCACCAGCACATCACACCCGCACCCCCAGCCGGCCGAGCGCATCCCGCAGAAACCCATCGCGCCGCTCCGTAGCCTCCGCCGCCCACAACACCGTCGGCGTGTTGAGCGCAGCCACCACATCCCAGTACGCACTCCCACCAGCCGGTTTCAGGCCATACGTGATCGCCATCTGTTTGCGCAGCTCGCCGAAGTCGACGCCGGGGTCGCCGACGCCGGCCGTCTTCCAGTCGATCAGCACACACTCGTTGCCGACCCACGCCACGTTGCCCGGCCAGACGTCGCCATGCAGAAACACGGTCGGTCCGGGCGGCGGCTCCATCCCTTGTACGACGTCATCCGCCAGCCGCAGGAGTGGCGTCGTACTCATCGTGCCTACTCGCCGATCCCGCGCGAAGTCGTCCACCGCGATGGGCCTGGTCCGCAGCGGCAACCCAGGCCGAGGCTCCAACGGCACGTGCACCCGCTCCAACGCTCGGTGGACCCTTTCAGGCTCAGGCGGTGCGGGCCACGTCGTACTCCCCACCACCGTCTCCACCGACGCCGGCAGGTCAAGGTCCACCCCCAGCAACCGCGGCGCGGCCACGCCGTACTCCTCAGCAACCTGCAACGCCGCAACCCCAGTCGCGATCATCGCGGCATCAACCCGCGGAGTCACCGCCCGCAAAACCACCTCAACCCGAGAGCCACGCACCGCGACCGTCACCCACCACGGCCCCTGCTCCCCATGCAACGGCCGCACCGCAACAACCGTCGCCCCGCCGCCAAAACACCCAGGAGCAAACTCCACCACCCGCTCGGTCAGCCCAAGGCCGCCTGCTCTACCCTTCCCGCACTCGCCGAGAGTGCCACACGCACGGGTAGCCGACAAGCCTTGTGGGTAAGCGATCTAGCGCGGCAGCACCAGGGGAGGAAGACCTGGTCGAGGATTTCTTCGGCACCGCGGTCCTGGCCACCCTCCTGCCCCCCCCCCGCCCGGTACGACGGCACGCGGCGACCCCATTTGATGGGCGGGCCAGGCAAATAGCGGGTCGGCCACAACCCGGGGGTGCGCACACCCGGCGGAGGCCGTAAACAGGTAACACCTTGTCCACGCCCACCAGTTCCTGTTCACACCCCCGGTATCCGCACCGCAACCAGAGCCCGGCAACCGTAGGCAACGGAAACGCGGGAACCTGCATCGCCATCCGGCTCAGCCACCGCGGCGCCCAGCCATGCTGTCTTTCAGATCGCCCGGTCGCGGCGAGCAACCGCAACGCACGTCCCCGGCCGAGCCCTTGTCGGCGGCCAGCCCACCTCGACCGCCGAAGGCGGCCGACAAGAAGCGCACGGCGAGCCAAGCGGATGGTTGGGGGGATGACGAGGTAGGTGGTTGCTGTTGAGAGTTGCCGGGTGTGTACCGGCGACTTGGGGATATCGCTTTCCGGTTTCGGGTTGACTCGTCGTTTCAGCTCTCCTATGGTTGCGGAACACGCCTTGGAAAGCCCTTTCCAAGGGTTGGTGAGGGAGGCACGGGGAACTGTGAGCGAGCGACGTATCGGGATCGTGATGAACGGCGTCACCGGCCGGATGGGGCTGCGGCAGCACCTGGAGCGCTCGATCGTGGCGATCCGGGAGCAGGGCGGGATTCCGGCCGCGGACGGGACGATGATCATTCCGGATCCGATCCTGGTCGGGCGGAACGAGTTGAAGCTGCGGCGGATCGCGGAGACCTACGGGCTGACCCGCTGGACGACCGATGTCGCCGAGGCGCTGGCGCAGCCGGATGTCGAGATCTACTTCGACTCCCAGCTCACGCAGTTGCGGGAGAAGGGCGTGCGCGCGGCGGTCGAGGCCGGGAAGGCGATCTACTGCGAGAAGCCGATCGCGGACAGCCTCGAGGCCGCGGTCGACCTGGCGAAGCTGATCCGGGACTCGGGGCTGAAGAACGGCGTCGTCCAGGACAAGCTGTCGCTGCCGGGGCTGCGGAAGCTGAAGCGGCTGGTGGACGGCGGGTTCTTCGGGAAGATCCTGTCGGTGCGCGGCGAGTTCGGCTACTGGGTGTTCGAGGGCGACTGGCAGGAAGCGCAGCGGCCCTCGTGGAACTACAAGTCCGAAGAGGGCGGCGGGATCATCGTCGACATGTTCTGCCACTGGCGGTATGTGCTCGACCAGATCTTCGGCGAGGTCAAGTCGGTCTACTGCCAGGGCGCGACGCACGTTCCGGCCCGCTGGGACGAGCAGGGCAACGAGTATGCCGCCACCGCGGATGATGCCGCGTACGGCGTCTTCGAGCTGGAAGGCGGCATCGTCGCGCAGCTGAACTCCTCGTGGACCACGCGTGTGTTCCGCGACGAGCTGGTCGAGTTCCAGGTCGACGGGACCGAGGGCTCCGCCGTGGCCGGACTGCGGAACTGCCGCGTCCAGCACCGGTCCGCGACCCCGAAGCCGGTCTGGAACCCGGACATCCCCGCCACCGAGAACTTCCGCGAGCAGTGGGCAACGGTCCCGGACAACGAGAACTTCGACAACGGCTTCAAGGTGCAGTGGGAGATGTTCCTGCGGCACGTCACCAGCACCGCCGACGACTCCGAATTCCCCTGGGGCTTCGTCGAGGGCGCGAAGGGCGTGCAGCTCGCCGAGCTCGGCCTGCAGTCGTGGCGCGAGGGCCGCAAGCTCGAGGTGCCGGCGCTCGACCTCGGGTCCAAGTGATGCAGCTCAACCTTCCGCTCGACGGCCGACTCGAGCCCTACACCTTGACCGGTACGCCGGTTGCCCAGGGCACCTATTCGCCCAGCAGCTCGCGGCTGGCGTTCGCGGCGGCGCATGTGGTCGCCGACCCGCTCGGTGACAACTCGCCGGGTGCGCCCGCGGTGATCGACTGGGAGCACACGCTGGGTTTCCGGCGGCACCTGTGGTCGTTGGGGTTGTCGGTCGCCGAGGCGATGGACACGGCCCAGCGCGGGATGGGGCTCGACTGGGCATCCACTCAGGAGCTCATCCGTCGGTCGGCTGCCGAAGCACCCGACGGCCGAATTGCGGTGGGAGTAGGCACAGACCAGCTACCCGCCGCAGGACAACCCGCCGCGCTCGACGACGTCATTGCGGCGTACGAGGAGCAGCTTGCGGTGGCCGAAGATGTGGGCGCTCAGCCGATTCTCATGGCTAGTCGGGCTCTGTGTGCGGCGGCGAGCGGGCCTGATGACTATCGGAAGGTCTATGACCGGCTGTTGGCGCAGTCTTCGCGGCCGGTGATTTTGCATTGGCTGGGGTCGATGTTCGATCCGGCGCTGGACGGTTACTGGGGTAGTGACTCGGTCGAGGTTGCCACTGATGTGGTGGTCGGGCTGATCGAGGACAACGTGTTGAAGGTGGACGGGATCAAGATCTCGTTGCTGGACGCCGACAAGGAAGTTGCCCTGCGCAAGCGTCTGCCGGAAGGCGTCCGGCTCTACACCGGCGACGACTTCAACTATCCCGAGCTGATCCAGGGTGACGGCGACCGCTACAGCGACGCGCTGCTCGGCATCTTCGCGGCGATCGCCCCCGCCGCCGCGGCCGCTCTGAAGGCGCTCGACGGCAACGACCTCGACACCTACAACCGGGTCTTCGCGCCGACGGTCCCGCTCGCGCGGCAGATCTTCTCGGCGCCGACCTACTACTACAAGACCGGAATCGCCTTCCTGGCTTGGCTGAACGGCTACCAGCCCGGCTTCACGATGGTCGGTGGACTGCAGACCGGCCGGTCGCTGCCGCATCTCGCGGACACCTTCCGCCTCGCCGACCAAGCCGGCGTACTGACGAATCCTGAGCTGGCCGTCGAGCGGTTCCGGCAGTTGCTGCGAGTGGGCGGGGTCGACGCGTGAACCGCTACAGCCTCAACCAGGCAACGACGAAGTACTGGCCGCTCGAGGATGTGGTGAAGGCCAGCGCCAACGCCGGCCTGGAGTGGATCGGCCTCTGGCGCGAACCCATCCAGGAGTACGGCGAGGAGCGGGCCGCCAAGCTGGTCGCGGATGCCGGGTTGAAGGTCTCGTCGCTGTGCCGTGGCGGCTTCTTCACCGCCACCGACCCCGCAGAACGCCAGGCGAAGATCGACGACAACCGCCGGGCGATCGACGAGGCGGCAACCCTCGGTACGTCGGTCCTCGTGCTGGTCAGCGGCGGCCTCCCACCGGGCTCCCGCGATCTCGACGGCGCCCGCGCGATGATCCGCGACGGCCTGGCCGAGCTGGCGCCGTACGCCGAAGAACGTGGAGTGAAGCTCGCCATCGAGGCCCTGCACCCGATGTTCGCCTCGGACCGCTGCGTGGTCTCCTCGCTCGGTGGTGCGCTCGACCTCGCCGAGCAGTTCCCCGCGACGCAGGTCGGCGTGATCGTGGACGCCTACCACCTGTGGTGGGACGCCGACATCTACCGGCAGATCGAGCGCGCCGGCGACCGGATCCTGTCGTACCAGGTCAGCGACTGGACTGTTCCGCTCCCCGTCGACAACCTGCTCGGCCGCGGCATGATGGGCGACGGCGTGATTGAACTCCGCCGGCTCCGGGAAGCCTGTGAGGCGGCCGGGTACGACGGTCCGATCGAGGTCGAGATCTTCAACCAGGAACTGTGGGACGCGCCGGGCCAGGAAGTCTTCGACCTGGCGTACGCCCGCTACCAGGAGCACGTCATCTAACGCTGAGGAGCTGAGTATGACCATTCCCGCCGACGGTATCGGGATGCACCTGTACACCATGCGGGATGTGCTGGCGGAGGACTATCCGGGGACGCTGAAGCGGCTGGCCGAGATCGGCTACCGCACGGTCGGCGTGAGTGGGCGGTTCGACCACAGTGCCGACGAGATCCGGGGCTTCGCGGACGACGCCGGGCTGCGGATCGTCCTCGAGCACGTCGGGTACGCGCGGATGGCGGACAACTGGTCCGGCGCGATCGCCGACGTACAGACGTTGGGCGGTCAGTGGATCGTCGTGCCGTCGATCCCGGTCGAGCAGCGCTCGATCGAAGGCTTCCGTACGGCGGCCGCCGCGTTCACCGAGGCTGGTAAGCAGGCTCGGGACGCGGGGCTGAAGTTGCTGTTCCACAACCACGGTCACGACTTCGACGAGGTCGACGGGACGGTCCTGTACGACATCCTGCTCGACGTCGATCCGGAGCTGCTCGGCTTCGAGCTCGACCTCTACTGGGCGGTCGACGGCGGTCACGACCCGGCGAAGCTCTTCCAGGAGCACCCGGGACGCTTCCCCGCGCTGCACGTGAAGGACATGGCCGCGGACGGGTCCTGGGAGGACGTCGGCGCCGGCAAGCTCGACTTCGGTGCGATGTTCGAGCACTCGGCCGCGGGCGGCGTCGAGCAGTACCTGGTCGAGCACGACAAGCCGACCGACGCGTGGGCCTCGGCGGAGCGCAGCTACCGCGGGCTGACCGAGATTTAGGGCGTGTCTCTTGAGTCCGCGCAGTAGGCGGGGGCTCATGAGGCACGCCCGAACGCTCCCCTCCGGATGCGGGTGCTCACTATCAGTGCTTTCCGCCTATTCTCGATCTTGTGCTTAACGACCCTTCGGTTCGACTGACCGCGGTCCGTCGGCTGTACGAGGTGAGTGCGCGGATGGGCGCCGGGCGCAGCCTGGCCGAGACCCTGCAGGCTGTGGTCGACGGCGTGGTGGACGGTCTGGGGTTCGGCATCGCCGTGCTCAACCTCCGCCAGCCGGACGGGAAGTTCGAGGTCATCGCGGTCTCCGGGTCCCCGGAGGCGCGCGAGGCCCTGCTCGGCACGATCAGTGCCGCCGACATCTTCGACGCGGAGTTCGCGATCGCCGACGTGTGGGGCGGGCTCCGCTTCGTGCCGCACGAGCGGCTGCCCGAGGGTGACGTGGTCGGGTGGGTTCCCGACGTACCGATCGCGGCCGGTCCGGACGCGTGGCACCCGCTCGATGCCCTGTTCGCCCCGCTGTACTCGTCCGAGAACGAGCTGGTCGGGATGCTGTCCGTGGATCTGCCGGAGGACCAGCGGCGGCCCGGGCCGATCCACCGCGAGCTGCTGGAGATCTTCGCCACCCAGGCCGGGCTGGCGATCGACAAGGCCCGGCTGACCGACCAACTGCTCGCCGAGAAGGCCCGCCTGGAGGCGAGCGAGGCGACGTTCCGGATGGTCTTCGAAGGCGCCGGGAACGGGATGGCCACGGTCGCGCTCGACGGCCCCGGCGGCGGGCGGATCCTGCGGGTGAACGACGCCTTCTGCCAGATCACCGGGTACGACGCCGAGCAGCTCGTCGGTGCGGCCGCGAGCGACTTCCTGCGCGACGAGGAGCCGGAGCAGACCCGTCGGGAGCTGGCTCGGCTCGCCCGCAGCAAAGCGCCGTACCGGTTCGAGCGGATCTTCACCCAACCGACCGGCAACGAGATCTGGCTCGGCGGTACGGCGGCGATCGTGGCCGAGAGCACCGGCCAGCCGCGCATCCTGCTCGTCCAGATCGACGACGTGACCGCCCGCAAGGACGCCGAACGCGAGCTCCGCCACCACGCCGCGCACGACCCGCTCACCGGCCTCCCGAACCGCCGCCTCCTGCAACGCCGGTTCGACCAGGTGCTCGGCCGCACCCGCTCCTCCGGCCGCCCCGGCGCGCTCCTCTTCTGCGACCTCAACCACTTCAAACTCGTCAACGACGGCTACGGCCACGAGGCCGGCGACCGAGCCCTGCGCGAGATCGCCGCGCGCCTCACCACCGCCGTCCGGCACGGTGACACCGTGGCCCGCCTGGGCGGCGACGAGTTCGCGATCCTCGCCGAAGACATCGAAGGTATCGCCCTCACCGCCCTGATCACCCGCCTGGAGGACGCCGTCAGTCGTCCCCTCGAAGGCATCACCACCAAGGTCACCACCGCCATCGGCACCACCCCCATCACCCCCACCTCCCCCGACCTCGACACCCTCCTGCACACCGCCGACAAGGCCATGTACGCCGCCAAACAGCACCGCAAGTAGTGGCCGGGAGCTGCCATCACCCGCCCGCCGCCACGACACCGCCCTAGCATCCGGAGATATGCCCAAGCCGCGGCGCAACAAGAAGAACCCGTCCCGGCCCACCAACGGCGGCCGTTGGCGCCTCGCCGCGCAGCGGGCTACCGAGGCCTACGAGGTGCTCCGGGACGAGATCGAGCAGCTGGGCCCCCGGTTGCATCGCTATCGGTCGGACGACGCCGACAGGTTGGCGGACCTACCAGGCGACCAGGCTGGTGACCACGGATGTCGGCGGCCCAACGACAAGGGTGACTCCCGGCTACCGCTGGTGGATCGAAAGGGCGGTCGCCGGCACCGGAGGTCGCGAACCCGTGGCGATCACCCTCACTGTCAACGGGGAAGGCGTCGCCCAGCTCCGCTGCGGCGAAGAGCTCACCCCGGCCACGCCCCAAGCGTGGACAGAGCTCACGGCAACTGCCCTCCTCAGACCTCCAACCCCGCAGCGGCCGGCCCTGAAGACCCCGGCCCCGAAGCCACAGGTAACCCCGGGCCGGGTACGACGTCCGTACCGGCTCCTGGGGCTGGCGCTGAAAATCCGCACAGTGTTCTCACTGAGCTTCTGGCTGGACATCCTCCTCTTCGCCCTCGCGGTGACTATCGCGGTAACCATCGTCGTCATCATCAGCACGGCCCTCGCCAAGTCGTAGACCGGTTGTGTGCTTGGATCCTTGGCACGACGGCGAGGGGTGGGGACCGTGCGGACGGTGATGAGTGAGCGGGCCTGGGTTGCCTATGCGCAGATCTACGTGGAAAGTACGTCGTCCCTTGGGGATATGAACGATTGCTTTCGGGGGCAGCGGAACGGCTTGTGCGGGGCGGCGAGTGCTGGGGTCCTGTTTCTGATCACGGGCCTGCACACCGGCGAGGTGGGGTTTGCGGTCGAGGTACACGACGAGGAACCACCGATCGACGACACCTGGGAGGAGATCGTCGAGGCGTCGTACCGGCCGGTGGGGGAAGCGTCTCTGATGACTTGGGCGGGGGACGGCGGGTGGTGGCCGTTGGGGCTCGCGGAGACCGACTATCGCGTGCGGTACTGCGGCTGGGGGATGGACGCCGGTCACCAGGCGAGTCCGCCCGAGGATGACGAACCGGTCGTCGATCGGTACCTGCTGCAGTTCTGGCCGGCACCGGCCGGGCCCGATCGGGTGGTCAAGGCGACGAGCGCCCAAGCGGCGTACTGGCACGACACGATGAGCACCTTGCCGCCACCTCCGACGGCCGAGCAACTCGCGGCGGCGCAAGCACAACAAGACGAGTGGGCGGCCGAGCAACAGCGAAAGCAGCAGTTGGCGGCTTGGGGTGGGAGTCTGCCGAGCGATCGGATCCGGGAGACCTACATCGCGTTCCACCTGGTGAAGTTCGATCGGCCGTTGCTGGACGATCTCGATCGGGCGGACGACGACACCCTCGTCGCAGTCGCCCGCTGGGCGGCTCGACAGACATGTGTCGCCGCCGGGCTGGATCGGCTGGAGTGGGTCGCCGCCGCCCTCGACCGAATGGACAGCGGCGTCGATCAGGACGAAGTCATCCAACCGCCTCCAGGCACATTCGGCACCGAGGGCAACATGGCGATCGTGTCCATCGGCGGCTGGGACACCAGCCACCCCGAGCCGATCCAGGCATTGCTCACCATCCACAAGGCCTACGACGAGCCACTACAAGCAGCGCTCTCCACCCTCTGGACAGCCATCGGCGCGTACGGCGAGGACCGCGGCAGCGAGCTGATCGCGCAGCTCCGGGCGGCGTTCCCGCGGCTTGGCGGTCAGAGCCTGGCGTGAGGGGTGGGTCAGGCTTGTTCGGTGGCTGTGAAGAGGCCGATGGTGCTGGCGAACTCGTGGGAGAAGACCGTCATCACGTCGTCGGTTCCCAGGAAGAAGCGCCCATCTGGGGGCCACTGGGCGGAGCGGCCGGCGATGAGCCAGGCGGTCGAATCGGGTGCACGGAGCTCGACGGCAGTCGGCACGCGGAGTCCTTGGCCGCTGTCGGACCAGAGGATCTCGGCGCCTACGAGGGGAACCCCGATGAACGCAGACCATGCGGGATGGTCTGTCACGGCAACCTCTGCTGGGCTTCCGGGCTCTCCGATCCTGAGCAGCTGGCTGGACATGGGCTCCCGGAGGAGCTCCAGACCGTAGTCGCCGAAACTCGAGTCCCACACTGCTGAGTAGCGGGTGCCGTCCTCGGTGCGGAGGCCGACACCCATCGTGGGTTCGTGCCACGCGCCGAAGTCCCAGTCGTCGATCTTGTTGCCGTCGTCACCGCCTGCAAACGGGTAGTAGGTCACCTCCATGAGACGCACACCGGAGAGACTCTCGACAGTCCTCCGGTACTCGTCTTCGGTGAGCTTAGGCGTCGGCATCTCCCCAGTGTCGTGCTCGTCCACCCACTCAGGCGACCGAGTTTCTAGGCAGCGCCCAGTTTTGCGAGGGGTTCGTCGGTGAGGCGGTAGACGGTCCATTCGTCTTGGGGGTTCGCGCCCAGGGCTTTGTAGAAGTCGATGGCGGGGGTGTTCCAGTTGAGGACCGACCATTCGAGGCGTTCGTAGTTGTTGCGGACGCACTCTTGGGCGAGGGCGGTGAGGAGGGCTTTGCCCAGGCCGGTGCCGCGGGCTTCGGGGCGGACGAAGAGGTCTTCCAGGTAGATGCCGTGGACGCCGCGCCAGGTGGAGTAGCTGAGGAACCAGATGGCGCAGCCGACGATCCGGTCGTCCAGCAGCGCCACATGGGCGAAGACGGCGGGGGTGTCGCCGAAGAGGGCGGTCTCCAGCTGGTCTGCGGTGAGGTGGCACTCGTCGGGGGCTCGTTCGTAGTCGGCCAGGGCGTAGACGAGCTCGACGATGGCTGGGACGTCTTCGAGAACGGCACGGCGTACGGTCATGCCGCCATCCTGCCAGCGCAGTGATTTCACCTCAGCGACAGACGTCCGACACCTGACGAGAGAACAGTGAAGGCGCCCCAGCAATGTAAATGGCTCACCCTGAACCCGCCTCGTCCAGGAGGTATTTTTCATGACCGTTTCACGCCGCCGCTTCCTCGCCGTGGGTGGCGCGGGCTCGGCCGCCGTACTGCTCGGCACCGGCGCCTGGGACGCCTCGACCACGTACGCCGCTCCGGCCGCCGCCGGTAATCCGTTCACGCTCGGCGTTGGTTCGGGCGATCCGCAGTACGACAGCGTCGTGCTCTGGACCCGCCTCGCCACCGACCCGTTCGCCATCGACGGCAAGGGCGGCGTGCCCGCCAAGCCCGTCCGCGTCGAGTACGAGGTCGCCCTCGACGAACACTTCCGGTACGTCGTTCGCCGGGCCAGCGTGGTCGCCACCCCCGAACTCGGCCACTCGGTGCACCCCGAGGTGCGCGGGCTACTGCCGGATCACGTCTACTACTACCGCTTCCGCACCGGCCACCAGGTCTCTCCGGTCGGCCGGACCCGGACGACGCCGCATCCGTTCACCACGCCGCGTCAGCTCAAGTTCGCGTTCGCCTCCTGCAACGCCTGGCAGGACGGGTACTTCACGGCGTACGACCACATGGCGAACGAAGACCTCGACCTGGTCGTCCACCTCGGCGACTACATGTACGAGTCCGGCGTGAAGACGAACAAGCGCGGCGTCACCACGGACCCGCGGTTTCACACCGAGACCTTCGACCTCGCGCGCTACCGCCTGCAGTACTCGCTCTACAAGTCCGAGGCGCCGTTGCAGGCCGCGCATGCAGCGCACCCGTGGATCCACACCTTCGACGACCACGAGGTCGAGAACAACTGGGCCGGCGACATCTCGCAGGTCGACACCGAACCCGACCAGGATCCGGCCGTCTTCCGGGCCCGGCGCGCACAGGCCTTCCAGGCCCTCTACGAGAACATGCCGCTGCGCCACGAGCAGATGCCGGCCGGTCCCGACATCCGCTACCACCGCCGCCTTCCGTACGGGCGACTCGCCGACTTCACCATCCTGGACACCCGCCAGTACCGCTCGGACCAGGTCTGCGGCGACACCGATTCCTCTACCTGCGGCGACCGCTACAACCCGGACAACACGATGCTCGGCGGCAAGCAGCGCGCCTGGCTCCTGGACGGCTTCCGCAGGTCGCACGCCCGCTGGCAGGTGATCGGCAACCAGACCCCGATGGGCCAGACCGACTGGACGCCCGGCCCGGAGACGCATGTCTGGACCGACCCCTGGGACGGTTATGTTGCCGAGCGCAACAAGGTGCTCGGCGCCGCCCAGGACAGCGGGGTACGCAACCTGGTCGTCATCACCGGCGACCGGCACCAGAACTACGCCCTCGAGCTCAAGCGCGACTACGACGCTCCGGAATCCGCCGCGGTCGGCACCGAGTTCGTCGGTACGTCGATCACCAGCGGCGGTGACGGCGCCGACATGACGGACCAGGGCAAGCAGTTCCTGGCGGCCAACCCGCACCTCAAGTTCTTCAACAACCAGCGCGGGTACGTCCGGGTCACCGTCGACCAGAAGCAGTGGCGTTCCGACTTCCGCGTCGTTCCCTTCGTGCAGACGCCGGGCGCGGCGATCAGCACGCGCGCGACGTACGTGGTGGAGGACCGCAACCCGCACGTCCACAGCGCTTAGGTCTTTAGTCTGCCGTCCACCCGCAGCACGGTCCCGGTCACGTACGACGACCGGTCGCTGAGCAGCCAGGCGGCAACCTGAGCGACCTCGATCGGTTCGGCCGCACGTCCCAGTGGCGTGCGGCCTTCGCGAGGCACACTGGTGGGGTGGACAAAGTGGAGCTCGGGTCCTTCCTGCGCAGCCGGCGAGAGCGGATCACCCCGGCCGAATCCGGCCTGCCCGCCGGCCGACGACGCCGTACGCCGGGGCTCCGTCGCGAAGAGGTCGCCCAGCTGGCCTACATCTCGACCGAGTACTACACGCGGTTGGAGCAGGCCCGCGCACCGCATCCATCGGGCGAGGTGCTGGCCGGGATCGCCCGGGCGCTGCGGCTGACCGATGCGGAACGCGACTACCTGTACCGGCTGGCCGACGTACAGGCCACTCCTCCCGGACCATCGAAGATCGTGCGCCAGAGCATCCTCGACCTGATCGATCGCCTGCCGAACACGGTCGCCTTTGTGGTGTCGGCGACGTACGAGGTGATCGCGTGGAACCACCTCGCGACCGCCCTGCTCGAGGACTTCTCGCAGCGCGCACCGCGCGACCGCAACCTGCTGCGCCGCGCCTTCCTCGGCCCACACGATGCCGACGGCCGCGTCTTCGGCGCATCCCGCCACGACGGTTTCCCCGAGCTCGCCACCAACTACTTCCGCCGTACGGCGGCCCGCTACCCGGATGATCCCGAGGTGCAGGACCTGATCGCGGAACTGCTGGCGGGCAGCCCTCGGTTCACCGAGCTCTGGGAGGCGCGCGACGTCGCCGTCGCACCGACCCTCCGCAAGAGCTTCGTCCACCCGGTCGTCGGCCCGCTCACCGTCAACTGCGATGCCCTGCTGATCGCCGAGCAGGACCAGCAACTCGTCCTCTACACAGCGACCCCCGGCACCCCCTCGGAGGAGGCGCTGCGCCTGCTGTCGGTGATCGGCACCCAAGAGCTCACCTCAGCGGCGGAGTGACCCCACCGAGCCAGTTGTCGCCCACGAGATGGTTCTCCCGCCCACCGATGACAGGGAGAGCGTCGAGGCGAGCAATGTCCTCCGCGCTGAGCGTGAGCGCGGCGGCTCCGGCGTTCTCTTCGAGACGTGAGACGTGCAGCGTGCCAGGAATCGGTACGACGTCGGGCGCCTTCGCGAGCAGCCAGGCCAGCGCGACCTGACCAGGCGCAGCCTCGTACGCCGTCGCGAGTTCGCGAACGGTCTTGACCGCGGCGAGGTTGGCGTCGAACGCGTCCCGGGCATACCGCGGCATCTGGCGGCGGTAGTCGTTCTCGGGGAGGTCGTCGAACGAGGTGAGGTTGCCTGCCAGCATCCCGCGACCGAGCGGGCTGTACGGCACGACACTGATCCCGAGCTCCTGGGTGAGCGGGAACAGCTCGTCCTCGATCTCGCGCGACCACAGCGACCACTCGGTCTGCAGGGCGGTGATCGGATGTACGGCGTGCGCCCGGCGGACCGTGTCCGGCGCGGCCTCGCTCAGTCCGAGGTACCGAACCTTGCCCTCAGCAACGAGCTCGGCCATCGCACCGACGGTCTCCTCGATCGGCACGGTCGCGTCGACGCGGTGCTGGTAGTAGAGGTCGACATGGTCGATGCCGAGCCGGGTCAGCGAGGCTTCGAGCGCCTGCCGGACGTACTCCGGGCGACCGCTGACGACCGGCTTCATGCCCGGCCCCCCGGAGCTGACGATGCCGAACTTGGTCGCAAGCACGACCTGGTCCCGGCGGCCGGCGATCGCCTTGCCGATCAGGTCCTCGCTGTCGCCGTAGATGTCGGAGGTGTCGATCAACGTGACACCGAGGTCGACGGCACGGGCGACGAGCGCGTCGGCCGAGTCGTCACTGGCCTGCGCCGCGGTCTGACCGTACGGCCGGGCGAATCCCATCGCGCCGTAGCCGATGGCGCCGACGGCGAGGCCGGACGGGCCCAAGGTGCGCTGCGGGAAAGTCATTGTCGGAGGTCCTTACGGGTCGGAGGGTTAAGTCCACAACTGTGGACAACAGTAAGTCCACAACTGCGGACTTGCAAGGTCCACGCCTGAGGACTTTCCGCGTAGGCTGTCGGCATGAGCGCCGATCAGCCGGCCCGCCGCCGGGATGCCACCGCCACCAGGGCCACGATCCTGCGCGCCGCCCAGGCAGCCTTCACCGAGCGTGGGTACGACGGCGCCGGGGTCCGCGAGATCGCCCGGGCCGCCGAGGTGGACCCGCGCCTGATCGGTAAGTACTTCGGCTCGAAGGAAGGCCTGTTCACCGAGGTCGTCGAGACCGCCTTCGAGAAGTCGATCATGATGACCTCGGACCTGAACGGCGAAGCCGCGCGGGCGCTGCTGTCCGGTGACGACCCGCACGCGACCGACGGCCTGCTGCTCACGCTGCGCTCGGTCGCCAACCCGCGCGCCGCGGAGATCATGCGGACCAGCGTCGAACGCAACTACCAGGCCCGGTTGGCCGCCGGCCTCCCCGGCCCGCACCGCACCGGACGCGCCGCACTTCTGATCGCGATCTGCGCCGGCATGCTGCTCAACCGCACCGTCCTCGGCACGGCCGCCCTGAACGATCCCGACGACGTCGAATGCCTGATTCCGTACCTGCATGCCGCCCTGGACGCGGTCGCCGCGGTTGATTCATGACCAGGACTGGTCAATCCCTTCGAACATTCCTGTTGGAGTTACAGGTTCAGGTGCGGGAACTTGGAAGGTATGACGAACCCCACCCGCACGATCGGTGATGTCCAGGTCAGCCCGATCGGGCTCGGCGGAATGCCGATGTCGATCGAGGGCCGCCCCGACGAGGCCCGGTCGATCGCGACCATCCACGCCGCCCTCGACGCCGGCATCACGCTGATCGACACCGCCGACGCGTACCACCTGACCGCGACCGACGTCGGTCACAACGAAACCCTGATCGCGAAGGCGCTCTCGTCGTACGGCGGCGACACCTCGGACGTCCTGGTCGCCACCAAGGGCGGTCACCTCCGCCCCGGCGACGGCAGCTGGACCCTGGACGGTTCCCCGGCGTACCTGAAGCAGGCGGTCGAAGGCTCGCTGAAGCGGCTCGGCGTCGAGGCGATCGGGCTCTACCAGTTCCACCGCCCCGACCCGAAGACGCCGTACGAGGACTCGGTCGGCGCCATCCGCGACCTGCTCGACGCCGGCAAGATCCGTCAGGCCGGCATCTCGAACGCCAACCCCGAGCAGATCCGCCTGTCCAACGACATCCTCGGCGGCCGCCTGGTCTCGGTGCAGAACCAGTTCTCGCCCAAGTTCCGCTCCAGCGAGCCCGAGCTGGAGCTCTGCGACGAGCTCGGCATCGCCTTCCTGCCGTGGTCACCGCTCGGCGGCATCTCGAACGCCGGCGACCTCGGTGACAACCACCCCGCCTTCCACACCCTGGCCGCCGACCTCGGAGTAAGCCCCCAGAAGCTGACCCTGGCCTGGATGCTCGCCAAGTCCCCGGTCGTCATCCCGATCCCCGGCTCCAGCCGCCCGGAGACCATCCGCGACTCCTACTCGGCCATCGAGCTCACCCTCACCCCCGACCAGATCGCGGCTCTGGACGCCGCCTGACGCACGGCTCGATTGCAACAAGATGCAATGTTGGCCGCAGAACCCCGCAAACCCTCCCGTCACCCATTGCAACCACTAGCCTCGGTGGGTCGACTCTCGGGAGGATCAAGTGGGGATCTGCGTCCGCTGCGGAAATCAGCGCGATCCGGCCAGCCAAAGTTGTCCACACTGCGGCGCTGGTTCCGCGCAGCAGGCGCCGCAAGTACCGCCTGCCTACCCACCGCCGACGACGGCGCCGTTCCTGGAGGCCCCAGGCCCGCCGACCAGCTCACCGGAGTCCTGGCCCGCGCCCGTCTCCAGCGCGCAGGTCCCCGGCCCGGCCCCGCGGCGGTCGATCGGCGCGAAGTTCCGGCAGCTCTTCACCCGGCCGCCCGGCTACCGCAGCGTCTTCGTCTGGCTGGTCACCGGCATGCTGCGCAATCCGCGCGGCCTGATCGGCGCTCTGCTCGCGAGCTGGTTCAACCTGCCGATCGCCGTGCTGCTCGGCGGCGTCGGGATGGTTGTCGGAGGCATCGGTGGGTACGTCGGCGGCGCGTTCACCGGGAGCGGCCAGGCCGACTCCTGGGCCCACGACATCCCGCTGCTCGACGGTCTGCTCAGCAGCGCGCTCCTGCAGGGCGGCGGAATCATCGGCATGCTGCTCGGCATCGCCGCCGGCGCGATCGGTGGTTTCGTGCTGGGCCTGGCGCTGCCCTGGTTCTTCCTCGCGGCCTCCAGCCCGATCGAAGGCATCGGCCGCTTCCTCGCCCAGCTCGTGGTCGCCGCGCTCTGCGGAGTCCTCTACACGTTCTACGCCATTGCCGTCGAGCGCTGGCGGATCAACATCTTCGAAGGTGGGCGCGAGCCCAGCCGGCGTGAGCGGGCCCTGCTCGAGCCGATCATCGAGGACTGCGCCCGCCGGATGGGACTGGCCTCGACACCGAAGCTGATGATCTCCGACGACCGCATGCCCAACGCGATGGCCTACAGCCGGCACATCGTCCTGTACCGCGGCTTCCTGGACGCCTTCGAGTACGAGACCGAGCCGATCGCCGCCGTCCTCTGCCACGAGCTGACCCACTGGCGGAACGCGGACTGCGTCTCGAACTACTTCATCCGCGGCGTCGCGCTCCCGCTCTACATCGCCTACACCGTCTGCTCCTTCCTGCTGCGGATCACTCGCGGGACCATCTTCTTCGTGCTCTGGATGGCGTTCTGGCCGATCATGGTCAGCATCCGGTACTTCGTGAATCCGCTGCGGGCCGCAGGTGGCCGCGACGCCGAGTACCGGGCCGACCAGGGCGCTGTGGTGGCCGGGCACCGGGACGGGATCCGCACGGTCCTGATGAGGTTCCGGGAGACCTTCGACGGCGCCCGTAACGGTTGGGACATGTCGATCCTGGCCACCCACCCGGCCCCGGAGAGCCGGCTGGAGCGCGTCGAGGAGCCGGGCGTGGAGTACCCGCTGCCGGATCCCGAGAACCCGGACATGCCGACCCCGGTGATCATCACCGGTTCGCTGGCGAGGGACTGATGAGCGACTCCTGGCCGCAGATCCCGCCCTTCAGTCTCGAGCCACGCCGTCAGGTGTTCCTCGGCTGGGACGCCCGGGGCGGCTACAAGCGGTGCTGGAGTGCCCCCGAGGACTCCGTCGGCATCGTCGGTCCGCCGCGCTACGGCAAGACCTCCGGCCTGATCATCCCGTCCGTGATGTGGTGGGAGGGTCCGGTCGTCTGTACGTCGACCCGCGGCGACATCCTCGGTTTCACCGGAAACCGCCGGCGGGCGCTGGCAGCGCCGTACGGGGGGACTGTGCGGGTGTACGACCCGTTCGGCAGCGAGTTCCCCGAGTTGTCGATGCGCTGGTCGCCGTTGGCCGACTGCGAGAACCCGTCGGTCTGTTACCGCCGCGTCGCCGCGATGACAGCCGTTGCGGGGCAAGGGGTTTCGGACGGCGACCACTGGCGAGGCGGTGCCGCGGCGATCCTGCGCGCGTACTTCCATGCGGCGGCGCTGGAGGGTTTGCCGATCTCCGTCGTACGGCGTTGGCTGACGGCACAGGAGACGCGGGACCCAACCGCGATCCTGCGCCTGTCGTCGAGCCCCGGCGCGATGTGGGCCGACGATCTGGACGCGGTCAAGCTCCTCGGCGACCGGGAACGCGGCAGCTTCTACTCGGTGGCCCGGAACACGTTGGAGGCAACGTCCGAACCGACCGTACTGGCGTCGTGTTCGGCGAACGACCTGGACATCGACGAGTTCCTGGAGAGCAGGTCGTCGCTGTTCATCATCGGCCCGTCGCACCAGCAGCAGGCGATCGCGCCGCTGATGGCGGGCCTGGTCGACAGCATTGCCCAACGAGCCTCCGAGCTCGCCGCGGCCCGCGGTGGCCGGCTGGATCCGCCGCTGCTGCTGGCCCTCGACGAGATCGCCAACATCGCACCGCTGCAGAGTCTCCCGTCGCTGGTCAGCGAGGGCGGCGGCCGCGGCATCATCACGCTCTGGGCCACGCAATCCCTTGCCCAGTTGAGGAATCGGTACGGTATCGAGCAGCAGGCCGCGATCCTTGCCGCCACTACTGCCAAGCTGATCTTCGGCGGGATGTCGAACGGCGAGGACCTGCACAACATCTCCTCGTGGGCCGGCGAAGAACGCCAGTCCAACACCAGCACCCAGCTCGGCCCGCAAGGCGTTCCGCAGATGCACGGCGGTGTCGGCGTCGGCGGTGCCATCACCAGCCAGAACACGACCATCGGCACCATCTACCGACCGGCCCTGCCGATCAACGCGATCCAGATGCTCCCGCCGTTCCATGCCTGGCTGTTCTGGCGCAGCGACCCGCCGTTCCAGGTGGAGTCCCGCCCCGCCGGCGCCATCCCCGAGTTCGCCCAGCTCAAAGGCTTCACCAATGACCGCGCCTGATCCCACAAGGAGCCCCCATGTCCGAACCGGAGACCCCCAAGCCGCGGGTAGCGACTCCCGAAGAGGCCGCGGAGTGGGCCCGCACGCACGACATCAGCGCGGAGGAGACGGCCGAGATCATCCGCAAGCAGCAGGAAGAGGAAGAGGAGAAGGGGCGGCGGCTGTTCGGCGACGGTCCGCGGTTCCCGGTCCCCGACTCCGACACCGACGCCTGATCCCGGTCGTCCGCGCGGCGGAAGAGGCCGGCGATGCCTGAGCCGCTCAACGGGTGGGGCATGCCTGCCTTCCCCAGAACGCTGCCGGACGACGACCCGCTGCTGACGCCCACCGACAGCAACCAGAGCCCCGAACGCGAGGAACTCCGGCAAGGGATCGTCGACAGCCACCTCGCCGGGACGAGCCCGGTCACCGACCGCAAGCCGGTCATGTACCTGATGGGCGGCGGCGGCGCGTCGGGCAAGGGCGGCGTCAAGAGCGCATTGATCGCGCGCGGGGAGATCGCCACCGACAACGTGGTGAACCTCGACCCGGACGAGATCAAGGAGAGCTTCCCCGAGTACGGGCAGATCATCAAGGCCGGCGACAGCCGCGCCGCGGCGACCGTGCACGAGGAGAGCAGCGCGGTCTCGAAGCGGGTGCTCGGTGCGGCGATGGACGGCCGCCGGAACATCGCGTACGACGTGACGATGGGCAACCCGGCCAAGGGTCGGGCGCTGATCGACCGGGCCAAGGACGCCGGCTACGAGGTGCGCCTGTACGGCGTCACCGTCGACCCCGCGGTCGCCGTACGGCGTAATGCGGATCGTGCCGGGCGGACGGGGCGGTATGTCCCGGTGAGCTCGCAACTTGAGGCACACAAGGGATTCAGCCAGGGATTCGAGAGCTATGCGGCGCGGGCGGATCGGGCCGAGCTGTTCGACACCAACAGTGGTGTGGAGCGCTCGATCGCGGCCAAGAGTGCGGGTGGAGAGCTCGTCGTCTACCGCCCGGAGGAGTACGCCGAGTTCCAGAAGAAGGCGGATCTGGATCCGGAGGCGTCGGGGCCGGACGAGTTGTATCCGCACGCGCATGATCACCAGTTGTTCTCGCGGTACGGCGACCGGACCAACCAGGACCTCGCGAACCGCGGGGACGGGCTGCCGCGGACGCAGGAGACCGTGGACGAGGCGGCGGCTGCGGGCGGCGTCGACCTGGAGGGTGTCGACGTACTGATCGTCGACCAGCCTGACGAGATCCGCTACCTGGATTATCAGCAGGCGTACGCGTACACGCCGGTTGAGCGGGGCGGCGACGAGATTCGGCTCGGACCGGCGAGCTTCGCGGACCGGGAGACGCTGGTGGCGACACTGGCCCACGAGAAGAAGCACGTCGAGCAGCTCCGCGCCGGAGAGGGCGCGGAGCTCGACACGGAGAAGGTCAAGGACCTCGAAACCGAGGCGTACGCGAGTGAAGCACCCGCACTGGAGAGGCTGAGGGAACATGACAGCGATCAGGTTCACGGTGGAGACCACGTTCGACCTGCCGAACAGGGACGGGATCCTGGTGCCGGGGATGCTGGAGACCGGGGTGATCCGGACCGGGATGACGCTGGTGACCGAGGAGACGAACCTGCCGGTGCGGATCCTGGGAGTGGAGTTCCAGACCCCGGCGACCGTGGGGACGAACAAGGTGACCCTCAGGATCCATCGCGAGGACGCGACAGCGATAACCCCGGGGACAACCCTGATCAACCAGACCTAACCAACCCCGAATCCGAGTCGGAATCCGAGCAGCAGCAGGAATCCGAGCAGGAGCGCGAGGACGAGGCCGACTCCGAGCAAGAACGCGACGAGCAGGCCGACTCCGAACAGGACCAGGAACGCGACGACCAAGCCGACACCCAGCAAGAGCAGGAGCGCGAGGGCGAGAATCGGCAGCAGGAGGAGCGGCAGGACGAGGTTGAGGCCGGGGGTGACTCGGAGCGCGACGAGGACGCCGGGCAGGAGCGGGATCGTGAGGATCAGACCGAGGCCGGGCAGGAGCCGGGACGCGAGGACGAGGCCGAGAGTGAGCAAGAGACCGCTCGCGAGGATGAGGCTGACGCTGGTGCCGACGCGGACGAGGCGTCCCGGGCGGATGCCGAGGCCGAGGCGCAGGCCGAGCCCGACGCGGAAGCAGACGCAGAACCCGAGCCGGAACCTGAGCCCGAACCTGAGCCCGAGCCCGAACCGGAACCTGAGCCCGAGCCCGAGCCCGAGCCCGAGCCCGAACCTGAGCCCGAGGCGGAGACCGAGAGCGAGTCCGAGGGTGGGTATGAGGAGCAGGCGGCTTCGGATGATGCTCGGGTGGCTGACTCGATGGAGAGTTCTGGTGGCGACGGGGAGTACGAGGGCGGGGGCGACTACTCGTATGAGGAGAGCTCGGCCGGTGACGACAGGGGTAGGGAGTGAGCATGCCTAAGCCACCGTGGGTTTGGGACGAGAAGGAGCCGGCGGACCGGGAGCGGTCCTGGGACGAGTTGGCCCGGTGGGTCGACTGGCTCGAGGAGGCTTACGCGCCGTGGGTGATGTTGCCGCCGTGCTGGCCGGCGCATGTCGGGCTCCGGACCGAGCTGACCATGTACTGGTACTGGCATCGCTGGGTGATGTCGGCCGCCGTGAATCCGATCGACGGAGTGCGCTGGCACAACGAGATCCGGCGATCCGCCACGGCCTGGCGCGAGCTGGCGACCTGCCGGCACGAGCCGCCGGTGGCACACCACGGGCAGATCATGGCCGCGCGAATGGCGAAGCGCGACGCGTTCCTCGCCGAAGCACGTCGTACTGAGGAGGCATGATGTCGCAGACCAAGCAGGTCAGTCCGTTCGTCGAGCCGTGGCAAGCGTCGCCGCGGGCCAAGGCGATCGTCGCGGTGGTGGTGGCGGTGGTCGTGGTGCTGTCCGCCGCGACCTACGTCGTCCAGCGGATCTGGCTGACCCCGGAGTCGACGGTCGAGGGATACTTCGCCGCGCTCGAAGACCGCGATGTCACGAAGGCGTCGTCGTACATCAAGGACAGCAGCACGTCGACCGCCGACATCGTGAAGTCGGACCAGTACGTGCCGCCGACCAAGCTCAAGATCGACAAGATCGAGGGCGACGACGCCAAGACCGCGAAGGTCAGCTTCTTCATCGGCGACAAGCAGGTGAGCGGCTCGATTCCCTTGCACCACAAGGACGAACTGACCCTCGGACTGTTCCGCGGCTGGGGCATCAACGGCGACACCCCGTCGATCCAGATCAGTACGGCGGCCCCGGTCGACGTACAGATCAATGGGAAACCGCTGCCGGACGATGCCAAGGAGTCGCGCCAGCTCAATGTCTTCCCAGGCCGGTATGTCGTGAGCGTCGTGGAGAACCAGCTGCTGGAGAGCGCTCCGCTCACGATCGACGCCGGGTTCGGTGCGAACGAGGCGCTCCTGGAGCCGAAGATCAAGGCCTCCGCCCAAGCCGCGGCGGAGACCCAGGTGAAGGACTACCTGAACGGGTGCGCCGCCAAGAACGTGGAGACCTGCCCGTTCAGGACCGAGATCACCAAGGCAGTCTGGAAGATCGACACCCTCCCGACGATCGAGCTGCGGATCGCCGACGACGGCGCGGTCGTCGTCGAGACCAAGAGCAGCGGCAAGGCGACCGTCACCGGCACCGGGTACGGCGGCTACCCCGTGAACGAGTCGCCGACGTTCACGGTGACGGGCCGGCTCACCGTCGACCAGGGCCAGGTCAAGTTCCAGCCGGAGTCATGATGAGCCAAGCGACCACCCGCAAGGTGGCGATCATCGCGTTCACCACGAATCTCGTGGTGTGCGCGCTGGTCGGCACCGGTCTGCTCCTGGTGCGGGCGCCGAGCGGTTCGGCGAACACCGCCGTACCGACGCCGTCGCCGACCACGCCGACCTCGTCGACCTCGTCCACCCCTGGCCCGAGCGAGACGCCGTCAACCACACCGTCGGCCACCCCGACGAGCTCTCCGACCCCGACTTCGCCGTACAAGGACGCGTTCGGCCCGGGCGGTATCGGCACCAAGATCCCGAGTGGCTGGACGGGGAAGGTGCGGTCCGGCAAGACCGACGCCCAGGCGACCGACCCGGCGCAGCCGACCAGCTTCCTGCGGTACGGCGGTTCGCCGTCACCGGCCCAGCCGCTCATCGACGTGATGCGGAACGCCGAGCGGAACTTCAGCACGCAGTACCCGGGCTACAAGCTGATCACCCTGCAGCCGAACACCTGGCGTGAACACGAAGCGGTCAACTGGACGTTCGAGTTCGACACCGCCGACGGCCGCAAGCACGTGGATTCGGTGTACTGGCGTGCCGGTCAGAACGACTACGTCATCTACGCCTCCGCGCTGGCCAAGAACTGGCCGACCATGCAAGAGATCTATCAGACCGCTCACGACGCGGCCGCGCCGTGATGCCGGCCGACCAGGCAGGACGTGACCAGTGACCTCGCACCCCGACGAACCCCCCGCCGCCGCGGTCGAGCGGCTGCATCAAGCGCTGCTCGCCCAGCCGGGCAACAACGACCTGCGGGTCGAGATGGCTTGGGCGATCCGCAGGATGACCGAGGCCTCGCTCGCGATCACCATCTATGACGTGCGGGTGATCGCCAGCGAGCAGCAGCGCGCGATGTGCCGGGAAGCAGCCACGCGGATCCTCGAGCTGGCGCCGTGGCACGACGAGCTGCCCACCTTCGCGAACGGTCTGCTGGCCGAGGTCGAGAGCGGCGGCCAGTGGGTCTGGCAGAGCAAGCCGATGGCGATCGCCCTGGCAGTCGGCGCGATCGTCGTCGGCCTCGGCTTGGTCGTGACCGGCGGACTCACCGGCGACGTCGTCATGGTCGTCGTCGCCGCCGTACTCAGCAGCGCAGCCCTCGCCGGCATCATCCTCGCCTTCCGCCGCCAGAACTGGCAGATCGCGGCCCGCGCTGCCGCCCCCGTCATCCAACACCCGGGAATCTAACTGCAGTTCCTTTGGGCGGCGTAGAGGTCCGGTACGGCGGCGGGCGCGCCTAGGAGGTAGGTCGCGTTCTCCAGGTCGCCCTGGAAGTCTCGGGGCAACCCGCTGCCGGCCGAGGTGAGGCCTTGGAGGGCGACGGTGACTGAGCGGGGAGCGACGTCGGCCAGGTGGATCGCGTAGGGGCTTCCCCCGGTGATGCGGACGTTCCAGTGCGCGATGCGGGCGCCGAAGAGTGGGCCGGAGGCTGCGGAGCCGCCGACTCGACCGTTGTTGACGAGGGTGATGTCGGTCCGAACATTCTCGAACGGCATCGCGCGGTGAGTGTCGAAGGTGCCTTCGGCCATCTGGCCGCGACGCCAGACGTTCCCCGCGGAGAGGCCTTCGAGGTTCAGCCCGTGATGCAGCGCACCGGACGGCAACGGGACGGTGAACTGCTCGATCTCGAAGCCGTCGACCAAGTTGTCGTGCGATTGCATCCGGCAGGCGAAGCTGTGGTGGGCCGAGCGCCCGCCGACGGCGACGTTCGTCAACGTCACCGCCTTCGTGGTGGTGAACCCGAAGCCGAGGTCGCAGTTCTCGACCCGGACATCGTCGGCCCAGCAGTCGTGAACCGCCTGGAAGCACAGGCCGTTCGAGCCTGGGTGCCGGTTGTGGATCGTCATCGGGCGCAGCTCGTTGCGAATCGTCAGAGCCTCGATGCCGACGTCGTGCACGGTCGGACCGATCTCGCGCAACCGCGACGGCCAGCTCGGCCGCAGGTCGTATCGCAGCGGCTGCGCCAACCGCACCAGCCGCTCACCAAGCACGGCCTCGATCCGGACCGGCCACTGCAGACTCGCGTACTGGATGTACTGACCGCCTGAGCCAGCAGTCAGTTGCGGAGCCTTCGTCGGCCAGTCGTAGTTCGAGGCGCCGGCCACATCGCCGGTCAGATGCTTGAGCACGCCCGCGTCTGGCGGGTTGTCTGTCTCCAGTACGACGAGGTCGCCGGCCGCGAGGTGTTCGGTCGAGTCAACGAGCAGCGTCCGCTGTCCACGCGAAGCAGCACCGACCGAGGCCAGGGTGTCGCCGAGCAGCCAGCCTTCGGAGGTGGCGTAGTCCTCGGCCTCGGACTTGGCCTTGCGTTCGGCCGGCATCACCCAGATCTGCCCGCCGGTCCAGGACCAGCGACTCTGCAGGCTGGGCTGGAGATTCGGCCGGTACGACTCCTCGAGCGGTTTGGTGAAGTGCAGGATGGTCCGGTTCTGCCCGGCACCTCGCAGTACGACGTTCGACCAGTGGATCCACAGTGGCGAGTCGAGGCGATAAGTCCCAGCCGGTACGACGACTGTCCCGCCACCCCGCTCACCGGCGTACCGGAGGGCGGCGGTGAAGGCGGCGGCCGCGTCGACGCCGGGGCGGGCGCCGAAGTCTTTGACGTTCGCGACCGTGCGTGGGCGGCGCGGGCGTTCGCCGCCGCGGTAGCCGGCGTGGGAGATATCGGGGATGAGCGGGTGCGCGCCGGGTGCGGTGCTCCACTCGTCGAGCAGCTCGCTGGAGAGGTCGCGTGGTGGGCGGCCGCGATCGGCCGCGGCGTTGGCCGGGGTGGAGGTGAGCAGCGCGGCGGCCGGGGTTGCGGCGGCGGAGCCGAGCAGGAGCCTACGAGTGAACTGAGCAGGGGAAGACATGGGGCGAACTCCTCGGGCGGTGAGGTTTCACGTGGCGGGACCTAGTTTCATCACGCGGACCCCTGCTGACAAGAGGCTGCCGGTTCCGGAATCGTGGGGGCCGGACTGGCGTTGTCAGCGAATGGGTAGTTCAATAGTGAACTACTCGAACCGAAGGAGGACCCGATGCAGTTCGGGGTGTTCAGCGTCAGTGACGTGACTGAGGATCCGACCACCGGCCGGACGGTCAGTGAGGGCGAGCGGATCAAGTCGATGGTGGCGATCGCACTGAAGGCCGAAGAGGTCGGGCTGGACGTGTTCGCGACCGGGGAGCACCACAACCCGCCGTTCGTGGCCTCGTCGCCGACGACCATGCTCGGGTTCATCGCCGCCCGGACGTCGAAGCTGATCCTGTCGACGTCGACCACGCTGATCACGACGAACGACCCGGTGAAGATCGCCGAGGACTACGCGATGCTGCAGCACCTCGCCGGCGGTCGCGTGGATCTGATGATGGGCCGCGGAAATACGGGTCCGGTGTACCCGTGGTTCGGTCAGGACATCCGCAACGGCATCGCGCTCGCGGTCGAGAACTACGCACTGCTCCGCCGCCTCTGGCGTGAGGACGTGGTCGACTGGGAGGGCAAGTTCCGTACGCCGTTGCAGGGGTTCACGTCGACCCCGCGGCCGCTCGACGACGTCCCGCCGTTCGTCTGGCACGGTTCGATCCGGTCACCGGAGATCGCGGAGCAGGCGGCGTACTACGGCGACGGGTTCTTCCACAACAACATCTTCTGGCCGGTCTCACACACCAAGCAGATGATCGACCTGTACCGGCGGCGCTTCGAGCACTACGGGCACGGCGCCGCGGACCAGGCGATCGTCGGGCTCGGCGGGCAGATCTTCATGCGGAAGAACTCGCAGGACGCGGTGCGCGAGTTCCGGCCGTACTTCGACAACGCGCCGGTGTACGGACATGGGCCTTCGCTGGAGGACTTCACCCGCGAGACGCCTTTGACGGTTGGGAGTCCGCAGGAGGTCATCGAGCGGACGCTGACGTTCCGGGAGCACTTCGGTGACTACCAGCGGCAGTTGTTCCTGATGGACCATGCCGGGTTGCCGTTGAAGACCGTGCTCGAGCAGCTGGACATCCTCGGCGAAGAGGTCGTTCCCGTGCTGCGTAAGGAGTTTGCGGCACTGAAGCCTGCGCATGTTCCGGACGCGCCGACGCACGATTCGTTGAAGACCGCGGCCGAGCGTGCCCGCGACCTGGAGACCATCGAGGAGCCGTCGGTATGACCGAGCGTGTGATCGCGGTGGTGACCGCCGGGCTCACCACCCCGTCGTCATCCCGGCTGCTCGCCGACCAACTGGCGGCCGCCGTACATGACGAGTTGGCAGCACGCGGAATCACGTCGCGGACCGAGGTGATCGAGGTCCGCGACCACGCGCACGACCTGACCAACAACCTGCTCACCGGCTTCCCCTCGGCCGAGCTCGAGAAGGTCCTCACCACCGTCACCACGGCCGACGCGCTGATCGTGGTCTCGCCCACCTTCTCCGCGTCGTACAGCGGCCTGTTCAAGATGTTCTTCGACGTCCTCGACGACCAGGCCCTGGCCGGCAAACCAGTCCTCCTGGGCGCCACCGGCGGCACCGAGCGCCACTCCCTGGTCCTCGACTACGCCCTCCGCCCCCTCTTCGCCTACCTCAAGGCTCTCCCCGTCCCCACCGGCGTCTACGCCGCCTCCACCGACTGGGGCCCCAACGCCGCCACCCTCCGCCCCCGAATCACCCAAGCCGCCACCGAACTGGTAGCCACCCTCCACCACGAGACCCCGGTGAAGCCCGACCCCTACGCCAACCCCACGCCGTTCGAAGATCTCTTGAACAGCTGATACTCGAGGGATGCACATCGTCGGGGGCTACGTGATCGCAACCCCGACGATGCTTGGGCCGGATGATCTTCCGCGGCCCCTGCGCACGATCAGCCACTGCCTGCTCCCAGACCTGCCACGAGCCCCGGACGCCGATTGGTTCGTCGACCGCACAACCGCCGAGGCAACGGTGAAAGCGACCAGCGTCGACGCCGACGTGCTCGCGGTAGGTATCGAGGAGTCGCTCGCCCAGACCCTCCGGACCGACCGGGCGGACTGGTGGGCAGCCAACCCCGCTCTCGCGAAGTCGCGCCGCGGCAAGTCCCCCGCGATCGACCCCGGAGCCGACGAGTTCTTCCACCTCCTCGACCAGAAGCGTCCACTCGACGCCACGGTCCTCGGCTTTGAGCTCGTCGGCCTCGAGTCCGACTTCACCTTCCACTCGTGGCACTGCTTTCCCTACGAGGCCGAACGCCATGCCCTCGACATCACGCTGGCGCCCGACGGCCTCCTCGCCGACCACGACGACGCGCTCCGCGCCCTCGACCACCTCCGCGCCAACCCGCCGCGCGAGATCCCCTGGACGATCGTGGCGGTGGGCCGATGAGGCGCTGGGCGGCGCTCTTCTTCGTGCTGAGCGGGCTTGCGTTCGGGGCGGCGTGGGTCATGCGCGACGACGATCACCGGCTGGACGGGGCACCGACGGCGATCGCGACGGTTGTGGATGTCACGCATCCGGTGAAAGGTGAGTCCTCGCTCGATCTCAACCTCACGTTGCCGGACGGGCAGGTCGTTCGCGCGACAACCACGGAGTTCGGCGACGTGCCCGCGAAGGGTGCGCAACTGCAGGTCCAGTACGCCGTGGACGGCAAGGACCTGCTCGTCCGTGAAGCCGGGGTCAGCGCGGCTGCGGACGCACGCGGTTATCTGATCGCGGGCGGTGCGTCAGCGCTGATCGGGCTTGTCCTGGTGGTCCTGCGGGCGCGAGGTGATCAGCAGGGCGATGCCGTCAAGGATGCGGCCCAGCCCGAACGATAGGACGTGGGTTGCGTCGAGGGTGGACTGGAAGTGTTCGCCTACTGAGGTGCCGACTCGGCCCGCGGTGGGAAAGGCGATGCTGGAGCCGGACATGACGTGGGTGAGGGTTGGGGCGATCTGCCGCCACCACTCCTCGTCCGACAGGCCGGAGTCGCGTTGGGTGCGGAGTTGCTCGGCCCCGGCGCGCGCCGTACCCGCGACATGGGTGAGCACGAGAGTCAGGGCCGAGTCCATCTCGACGTCGGTCAGGCCGAGACCGTCCAACGGACGTAGCTCGGCCTCGTATTTCAGCGTGATGTTCGGACCCAGCGCCGTCCGGATCGTCGCAACCTCGTGGATCCACGGATGCCGGACCAGTACGTCGAAGTTGCGGTGTGCGACGAATTCCAGCGCGGACCGCCAGTCGGGCTGACGCGCGGGTTCGTCCACGTCGGCGTACAGGTCGCCGTACACGTGGTCGAACATCAGGTCGGTGAGCTCGGCCTTGCCGGGCACATGCGTGTAGAGCGTCATCGTGCCGGCCTTGAGCCGCTCGGCGATCACGCGCATCGAGACGGCGTCGAGTCCGTCGGCGTCGGCGAGCTCGATCGCGGCATCGACGATCGCGCGCACGGTCAGGCCGGAGCGTCCGGGCTTGGTGTGACTGCCCCACAGCAGCGCCAGACTGCGCGCCGGATCGGCCGCCACCACTTTTTTTCCAGCCACCGGAACAAACTCCCACCGCTCGTCGTTGTCCCGATCGTACCTGAGTCGTACAGTGTACGGTACACTCTACGACTCAACCCAGGTGAAAGGCGGGAAATGACGTTGCCACAGGTGATCGAGGCTGCCGACGTACGGAAGCACTATCGCGGCGGCACCGAGGGGGCAGGCCTGAACGGCTTCGATCTCGAAGTCACCGCCGGAACCGTGACAGGCCTGCTCGGCCCGAACGGCGCCGGCAAGACCACAGCGGTGCGGATCCTGTCCACACTGCTCCAGCTCGACTCCGGTACGGCGTCGGTCGCCGGGTACGACGTTCGCCGCCAAGGGGCCGAGGTCCGGCGCCGGATCGGGCTCGTCGGGCAGTACGCGGCGATCGACGAGGTGCTGACCGGCCGGCAGAACCTGACCATGTTCGGCCGGCTCAACCATCTCGGCCACGCCAAGGCGGTCCGGCGTGCGGACGAACTGCTGGAGCAGTTCAGCCTGACCGCGGCGGCCAACCAGGCCGTCGGCAAGTACTCCGGCGGCATGCGGCGGCGGCTCGACCTGGCCGCCAGCCTGATCGTGGCGCCGAGCGTCCTGTTCGTGGACGAACCGACGACCGGGCTGGATCCGGCCGGCCGGCTCGAGGTCTGGACGGCCATCCGGCAACTCGTCGCCAACGGAACGACCGTGCTGCTCACCACGCAGTACCTGGAGGAGGCGGATCAGCTGGCGAACCGGATCTCGATGCTCAAGGACGGCAAGGTCGTGGCGGAGGGGACGCCCGATCAGTTGAAGGCTCAGCTCGGCTCGGACTGGCTCGACCTGGTGCTCACCGACCCGACCGACGTCGACCAGGTGCTGGGTCTGGCCGGGCCGCTCGCGGACGGCGAGATCCGGGTCGAGGGGAGCAGGATCAGCGTTCCGGTCAAGGACCGCACCCGCGCCCTCACCGTGATGGCGAACTCGTTGCATGACGCAAGAATCGAACCGGAGGACATCACGTTACGCAGACCCACGCTGGACGAAGTGTTCCTGCACCTGACCGGACCGGCCGCATGAGCGAGCGCAGCGAGCGACCAAAGGGCGGAGTCGCGCTCGGCTGGGCCATCGCCGACGGCTGGACGATCACCCGTCGTACTCTCACGCACTGGCGGATGCAACCCGGGCTGATGCTGTTCGCCTGGTTCTTCCCGGTGCTGATGCTGCTGATGTTCGGCGGCCTGCTGGGCGGGGCCATGGAGTTCCCCGAAGGCGAGTCGTACTACGAGCTCCTGGTCCCGGGGATCTTCGCGCTGACCATGCTGTTCGGGCTCGAAGGCACCATGACCGCGGTCACCCAGGACAAGGACAAGGGCGTGACGGATCGGTTCCGTTCGCTCCCGATGAGCTCCGCCGCGGTCGTCCTCGGCCGCTGCATGGCCGACATGCTCGACACGATCGTGGCCCTCGCCGTACTGGCCGGGGTCGGCTTCGCGCTCGGCTGGCGCTGGCATGACGGCCTGCTGTCCGCGCTCGCGGCGTTCGCCCTGCTGCTGTTGTTGCGATTCGCCTTGCTGTGGGTCGGAATCTACATCGGCCTGTCGGCGAAGAACGCCCAGAGCCTCACGATGGTGCAGGTCCTGGTCTGGCCGGTCGGATTCCTCTCCAGCGCCTTCGTCGCCACCTCCACGATGCCGGCCTGGCTGGGCACGATCGCCCAGTGGAGCCCGCTCTCCGCCACCGCCACCGCATCCCGAACCCTCTTCGGAAACCCGGACCCCTCGACCACCACCACCTGGATCGGCAGTCACTCGGTCCTGATGGCGATCATCGCGCCCCTGCTCCTGACCGCGATCTTCCTACCGCTCTCCGCCCACCGCTACCGCACCTTGTCTCGCTAAGCGCTAGGGGGCCTTCGGGCCCCCTAGCCCACGAGTTGGCCGCCGTTGATCTCGATGATCTGGCCGGTGACGTACGACGCCATCCGCTCCGAGGCGAGGTAGAGGACGGTGCCGACGCATTCGTGCGGGGTGCCGGTGCGGCCCATCGGGATGGTGCTGACCATGCCGGCCATCTGGTCGGACCCGGTGTGGCGGTCGTGGAACGGGGTGCTGATGACGCCGGGCGAGATGGCGTTGACGCGGATGTTGTCGGGCGCGAGCTCCTTGGCCAGGCCGCGGGTGAACGTGCTGACCGCGCCCTTGCTGGTCGCGTAGACGACCGAACCACCGGCGCCGCCGGTCCGCGCCGCGATCGACGTGACGTTGACGATCGCCCCACCGCCCTGCGACCGGAACACCGGGACGATCCGTCGGCTGAGCGCGAACACCGAGGTCAGGTTCACCTCGAGAATGCGCTGGAACTCCTCGTCCGGTACGTCGGCGATCGGCGACCGCTTGACCAGATCACCGGCGTTGTTCACCAGTACGTCGATCCGCCCGTGCTTGGCGATCACCGCGTCCACCAGGGCCCCCGCCGACCCCGGATCCGCGAGATCGGCCTGGTGCAGAGACGCCGTACCGCCTGCTGTCTGGACCGCGGCCACGGTGTGCGCGGCCCCCTCCGCATTGCGGTGGTAATGCACCGCCACCCGAGCCCCCGTCTCAGCGAACCCGACCGCCACCGCGGCCCCGATCCCGCTGCTAGCCCCCGTCACCAGCACCACCTGGTCCGTGAAATCCAGATATCCCATCCCCCCATCCTGCCAAACCCCCACCCCCGCCACCTCGCCCCCGAAGAGCAGCCCGCCGCTCTTTGTGCACCCCGCTCATCTTTGGGACCCCACCAACCACTTCGAGCTCACGAAAATGGCTGGGGGGGTCCCAAAGATGGACTTCGCGCACAAAGAGAAGCCGGCCCACCTTTGGGCGCGCGCCGGGGCACGGGGAGGCGGGAGGGCACGGGGAGGGCGCGGGGAGGGGGTGCGGCGCGCCGGGTGGGGTTTCGTGGACGTGACGCGGCGGTAGATTTCTTGGATGGGATACGCGCTGGGGCGGCTCGATCTTCGGCGATGGCGGACGGCGGACGCGTTGCGCCTGGCCCAGGCACATTCCGATCCCGACATGGTCTACCAGGGCGGCATCGTGGACCGGGCCACCGCGCTCGACTGGATCGGCCGGGTCGCCGACCTCGACAACGGTCACGTGTACGCCGTGGCCGACGCCGATGATCATCCGGTCGGCTGTGTCGGCGTGACCAACATCGACCGCCACCAGGTCGGCTGGACGTGGTACTGGACGCTCGCCGAGATCCGTGGCCAAGGCGTCGCCCGGGACGCTCTCCGAGCGCTCGCCAACTGGGCCCACCACGACGCGGGCCTGTACCGCCTCGAGCTCGGCCACCGCCTGCCGAACCCGGCCTCCTGCGGAGTCGCCGGCAGCGCCGGCTTCCTCGCCGAGGGCGTCGAGCGGCATCGCCTCGCGTACGACGGCGCCCGGTACGACGTCGAGCGGCATGCCCGACTGACCACCGATCCCCTGGCCGAGCCGAGCCGCCCGGTCACGATCAGCGTCTGACCGTTCAGAGCTGGTAGGACCGCCAGCGCTCGTCCACGACGTACCCGAGGGCTTGGTTCGCCCCGAGGCTGCCGTCGTTGATCACGGCGCCGCCGGTACTGAACCGGGTGATGCCGATGTCCAGGAAGGCGAGGATGGACGCGGCCTTCACGGCCTGCCCGACGCCACGCCGCCGGTACGCCGCGAGCACCGACGTGAACCGAGTGTCGCCAGTGCCCTTGTGCGACCGGATCACCGTCGCCCCGACCAGCCGGGACCGGTCGAACGCGCCGAACACCCGATGCTCGGGCCAGAGCGCCTGGGTCTTCTCGAGCTCACCGACGATGCGATGCGTGGCCGGCGTGACGGGATAGTCCGGCTCGTTGAGCTTCTCGAGCTTGTGCAGCGCCTCAGCGGCCTCCGCGCCAAGCTCACGCAGCGTCAACCCGGAGGCGGTCGCGCGGCTGACGGCGGTCTCCAGCAGATCCCGATCGGGCTTCGAGAGGTGCGCGGCCCAGGACTCGCCCACGACCCGGTACCCGGCCGCTTCGAGCTCGGCGCAGCGCGGGTCGGTGTCCTGGACTATCTGGGTGTCGGGCACATGTCGATTGTGTGGTGCCCGACCCCAGACCTCAACCCGCTTTAGCCTTCGAGTTTCCGCAACAGCGGCAGAACGTCCTCGGTGAACTGCGTCAGGAAGCGCTCCTGGTCATGCCCCGGACCGTGCACCACGAAGTGGTTGAACCCGGCCTCGAGGTAGGGCAGGAACTGCTTCACGACCTCTTCCGGGTCGGACGCCACGATCCAGCGCTTCGCGACCTGCTCGATCGGCAGCTCGTCGGCCAGCCGCTCCATCTCGGTCGCGCTGGTCACGCTGTGCTTCTGCTCCGGGGTGAGCGACAGCGGCGCCCAGAACCGGGTGTTCTCCAGCGCCTGCGCCGGGTCGCGGTCGTAGGAGACCTTGACCTCGAGCATCCTGTCGACGTCCTCGAACTTCTTCCCGGCCGCCTCGGCGCCTTCCTTGACCGCGGGGATCAGCTTCTCGGTGTACAGCTCCATGCCCTTGCCCGAGGTCGCGATGAACCCGTCGCCCACGCGACCGGCGTACTTGGCGACCAGCGGTCCGCCGGCGGCGACGTACACCTTCAACGGAACTTCCGGGCGGTCGTAGATGAACGCGTCGACGGTCTTGTAGTACGGGCCCTCCGAGCTGACGCCGTCCTTCGTCCACAGGTCGCGGATCAGATGCACTGCCTCGCGCAGCCGCGCGTACCGCTCCTTGAACTCGGGCCACTCGCGGCCGGAGACGGCGATCTCGTTCAGCGCCTCGCCGGTGCCGACGCCGAGCATCACGCGGCCCGGGTACAGCTCACCGAGGGTCGCGAAGGCCTGCGCGATCACGGCCGGGTTGTACCGGAAGGTCGGCGTCAGGACCGACGTCCCGATCAGCACCCGGTTCGTCCGCTCACCGACCGCTGCCATCCAGGCGAGCGCGAACGGCGCGTGCCCGCCCTCGTGCCGCCACGGCAGGAAGTGGTCCGACACCGTCACGCTGTCGAGCCCGAGCTCCTCGGCCCGGACGGCGTACTCCACCAGGTCCCGTGGCCCGAACTGCTCCGCCGACGCCTTGTACCCGACCCGAATGCTCACCCTTGGCTCCCAATCATCGTCAACCCGTACCCCAGCACCAACCACATCCACGCCCGACTTTATGCCGTCCGTCGGCGTGTGGATTGACGACGACCCCGAAGCCGGGCAAGGATTAGGGCCTGGCGCGGCCCGCGCCTCACCTCCGTTGACCGGCTCCGGCCCGGTCTCGTCGCAGGGGGCAAAGGGACTTCTCGTCTCGGGCCGCTCGTCCTGGTCAACTGCAGCGGACGGGATCGCCGGAGGATCGAGTTCGCGCATGCGGAAGGCCAGATGACAGCGCAACGGAATCTCAAACGGCGAGTGCGTGCACGCGCCGCCAAAACGGGTGAGTCCTACACGTCTGCCCTCCGGCACTTCCGCCCGACTCCATCAGGAGAAGACGTGCCCAAAGCTTTGAAAATCGCCGTCGCTCAATCGACGGTGCACCGAGACCCCTCCGACGCCTCGCTGCTGCGGTCCAGCGGCACCGAGGTCCGCGTCCTGATGCGGGAGGCGGCTGCGGCCGGCGCCCGCCTGGTCCACTTCACCGAAGGCGCGCTCTGCTTTCCGTGCAAGGAGATCATGTCCTCACTCGGCCCGGACGAGGTCGGTCCGAGCGACTGGACCAAGGCCGACTGGAAGGTCCTGCAGGAAGAGTTCGACAGCATCGTGAAGCTGTCCGGCGAGCTGGGCGTCTGGACGGTGCTCCCGAGCATCCACCAGGTCGCCGACGCCCGTCCGCACAACAGCATGTACGTCGTCTCCGACCAGGGAAAGGTGGTCGCCCGGTACGACGAACGCACGATGTCGACGACGAAGATCACCTGGATGTACACCCCGGGCAAGGACCCGGTGACCTTCGAGGTGGACGGCTTCCGGTTCGGGCTCGCGCTCGGACTGGACGTGCTGTTCCCCGAGCTGTTCACCGAGTACGACCGGCTCGGCGCAGACGGCGTACTGGTGTCGTACTCGACCGCAGGGGTGTCGCACCACGAGCACATCGCGGTCCAGGCACGCGGGATCGCGGTGAACAACACCTGCTGGATCAGCCTCGCGGTTCCGGCCAATCCAGACGGTGGGATCGAGTCCGGCGTGATCGATCCGCGCGGCGCCTGGGCGATCCACGCTCCGGCGGACGGCTCGCCGGCGGTGGTCACCACCGACGTACTGCACGAGGACGTCACGCAGATCGGGCGTGAGTTCCGGCAGCGGACTCGGGAGCGGGTCAACAGCTAGCCCCTCACACCTTCGGGTGCTGACGCGTTCCATGGGCATGAACAGGCACATGATTGTCAGCACCCGGCTGGGTGAGCTCACGCTGGTCGCCTCGGACAACGCGCTGGCCGGTGTCTACTTCCCCCATCACTGGGTGAAGCCGATGCCGCTCGGCGAGCGGGTCGAATCCGACCCCGTGCTGTCCGAGGCGGCTCGCCAGCTCGATGAGTACCTGGCCGGCGAGCGCAGCACCTTCGACCTCCCGACCACCCTGAGCGGCGACGACTTCCAGCTGAAGGTCTGGTTGCGGCTCCAGGAGATCCCGTTCGGCGCCACCACGACGTACGGCGAGATCGCGGCCGAGGTCGGCGGCCACGCGCAGCTCGTCGGCAAGGTGGTCGGCCAGAACCCGCTCTCGATCGTCATCCCCTGCCACCGCGTCGTCGGCAAGAACGGTTCGCTGACCGGCTACGCAGGCGGGCTGCAGCGCAAGCAACTCCTCCTCGACCTCGAAGAGCCGATCGGCGTTCGGCTCTTCTGAAAGCGGACCGCCCCCACTCACCAAACCTCGCCAACGGCCCGCCCCGGATTCCGGCTGAGCGTGAATCGGCTGCTGCGACGGCAATTGATCAGTGGTGGCGGTCCGCCTCACAGCTCAAGGCGGCGGCTCAGCGCCTCGGCGTCGAACGGGGAGCGGACCTTTGCGTCGTTGTCGAAGTAGACGTAGACATCGCGGCGCCGGCGCGGCGGGCGGTCGGGGGATGCCGTCTTGCCGCCGGTCGGCGTCCGGCCCTGGTGCCAGATCCGGGCGCGCTCGGCCCAGTGGTCGATGCCCTTGGCGTCGTACCCGCTGACGTAGAGCTCGTCGGCGCCGTGCAACCGGACGTAGACGAAGTCGGCGGTCACGTCGTCGAGCATCGGCCACTTGCCGGCGGTGTCGGCGCAGACCAGTGCCACGTTGTGTTCGCGGAGCAGGTCGATGAACTCGGCGTTCTCGAAGCTGTCATGCCGGACCTCCAGCGCATACCGGATCGGCTGCTCGGCGCGCGCCTCGAGGTACACGCGATCCTGCATCCGGTCCTCGTGCCGCTTGGCGAGCTCGACCGCCGCCGCAGTCGTCCGGGGCAACGAGGCGAAGAACGCGTCGAGCCGCGGGCCGTCGTACCGGAAGTTCCCCGGCAACTGCCACAGCACCGGTCCGAGTTTGTTGCCTAGCGCAAGCAGTCCGGAGGCGAAGAAGTTGGCCAGAGGCGCGTCGGCGTCCGCGAGCCGCTTCATGTGCGTGATGAACCGCGGCCCTTTGACCGCGAAGACGAAGTCGTCCGGCGTTTCGTCGTACCAGCGCTGGTACGACGAGGGCCGTTGCAACGAGTAGAACGAACCGTTGAGCTCGATCGAGTTGAGGCGGCGCGACACATACTCCAACTCGGACCGCTGCGGCAGGCCCTCGGGGTAGTACACCGAGCGCCACGGCGCGTATCGCCAGCCGGAAATCCCTACGCGATAGACCACGACTCTGATTATCTGTCCCGATGCAGGTCGATCGCGGGAGCTACCCCGACGCGCGCACGCCGTGGGACCACGCGGCCTGGCGCCGCGAGGCGACGGGCTGGCTGGTCGAGCAGCTCGACCAGCTCGGGATTCGGGAGACCGGGCCGATGCGGGTGCGGTTGCGCCCTTGGTCGGTGATCGTGCGGGTCGAGGCCGCGGAACCTCTGTGGTTCAAGGCGAATCCGGCCGGCAGCGCCTTCGAACCCGCGCTCACCAGACGCCTCGCGCAGCTCGTCCCCGACCATGTCCTCACCCCGTACGCCGTCGATGCCGAACGCGGCTGGTCTCTCCTCCCGGACGGTGGGCAGTTGCTGAGGGACGTCGAGCGGGAACCGCGGCACTGGGCTGAGGCGCTCGGCCAGTACGCCGAATTCCAGCGCGCGCTCGTCGACCACGTGCACGAGCTCGACCAACTCGGCGTACCGGACGGGCGACCCGCCGTACTGCCCGAGCTCTTCGATCAGCTGGCCGGAGCCGACCAGCGCCTCCGCAAGCTCCGCCCCGAGCTCGTCGAGTGGTGCACCGAGCTCGCGTCCTTCGGCATCCCCGACACGATCGACCACGCCGACCTGCACGAGAACCAGATCTTCACCGGCGACCGCTACACGTTCTTCGACTGGGGTGACGCCGTCGTCGCCCATCCCTTCTGCAGCCTGCTCGTCCCCATCGAGCGCGCCGCCCACGAGCTCGGCCCCGAGGTCATCCCGCGCCTGCGCGACGCCTACCTCGAACACTGGCCCGGCGACAGCCGCACTCTTCGCCGCGCCGCCGACCTCGCGTGGCAGCTCGGCAGCCTCACCCGAGCCACCTCCTGGCAACGCCTCTTCCCCGGCAACGGCGCTATCGGCGACGCAGGCATCGCTGAGGCCCTCGATCGCCTACGGTGATCACATGGCGTTGTTCTCGAAGGGTGGCAAGGTCGAGTCGTTCCTGACGATCGTGGTCGGTGGCGGGTCCGCGTTCGGCCTCGTAGTGCTGACCTCTCGGTCGTGGAAAGAGTGCAAGGTGGACGTGGCCGGGCCGATGCCCAACGGCCTGACCCTGCTCTTCCTGGGCCTGCCACTGGCCCTGATCGTCAACCTGCTGCTCTTCACCATCGCCTACCGCTACGCAGGCAAGACCCTGTTCATGGGACTGATCGCAGCCGCCATCGCGATCGCGATCGCCGACCTGGCGCTCTACTCCTGGCAGGGCACCCCAGCCGCGTCACCTGGCATCTGCCCGGGCAACGTCCCGCCGTGGTGGCCGGTCTGGATTCCGACCTGAGCCCCGCCAGTGGGCTCAGAGCTTGGCCCCGATGAGCTGGTAGATGTCGTCGTGCGCCCCGGGCAGATCGTCGTGACCGAGATCCGGGTAGGCCCGGAGTTCCTTGGTCGAGGTGATCCGGTTGTACGCCGCGAACTGCGTCGACGGCGGGCAGGTCTGGTCCTCGAGGCCGATGAACAGCGTGACCTCGGCGCGGATCCGCGGGGCGAGGTGCTGGACGTCGATGTACCCGAGGGTGTTGAACACCTCGTCCTGACGCAGGTGACGCGGGTCCCGCTTCTTGAACCAGGTGACGATCTCGTTGTACGGGCCCTTGTCCAGATTCAGGTCCCAGGTGCGCTGGTAGTCGCACAGGAACGGGAACACGCTGGCGACGTACTTGATGCTCGGTGTCAACGCGGCCGCCACCAGGCTGAGCCCGCCGCCCTGGCTCCAGCCGGTCGTCGCGATCCGGGTCTCGTCCACCTCGGGCAGCGCGCCGATCAGGTCCGCGAGCCGCCGGGTGTCCAGGAACACGTGCTTGTAGAGCAGACCGTCCGGACCGGCGTCGAGACCGTGCACGAGGTGGCTGTGCAGGTCGAAGTGGTTCGCCATCTGCGAGACGGTCCGGAAGCCGACCTGCTCCCGGACATCCAGTGCGGCCACGGTGTACCCGCGCGCGGCATACGCCAGCAGGTCGACCCAGTTCGGCTGCTCACCGCCGTACCCATGGAAGATCAGTACGGCGGGACCGGTCGGCTCGTTCGGGCGGATCACCTTCGCGTGCACGCGGTAGCCGCCGGTGCCGGTGAAGTACAGGTGCTGAGCGGTTGCCGTGGTCAACGGGAAGTCGACGGCGTCGGCGAACTCGGCCTCCGGATCCGTTCCGTCCAGCTCGAGCAGCGCCTTCTCCCAGAACTGGTCGAAGTCCGCCGGCCGCGGGTTCGTGCCCTGGTAGGTCAGCAGTTCGTCGTACGACAGATCGAAGGACAGCACCGACAGCTCCTCACTCTGATGGGTCTAGGTCATTCTGCGGGAGCGGCAGGGTCCGCGGCGGTACCGTCCCAGATGGTGTAGCCGTGCGCGGTATTCAACCTGTCGCGCAGCGTGGTCTCCAGCTTCGGCACCTGCTTCGGCGCCAGCCAGGACAGCGGCAGCAGCACGGTGTCGTCCGGCCGTTTGGTCCGCAGCGCGAGTGCGGCGCCATGCGTCGTCTCGACCCGTCCGACCTCGGTGATGTCGGTCCAGCCGGTCTTCACCCCGCGGACCTCGATCGAGTCGTCACGCAGCCGCAGTACGACGGGCGGCCGGGCCACGATCCACAGCCCGGCCAGCGCGACCAGACCGCCCAGCACCAGGAGCACCGTGACCACGACCCGCGGCGCTCCGAACGCCCACGCGATCGCGGTCACGCCGAGAATGATCAGCCCTGCGGCCAGGACCCCGAGAAATCGCCCTGACCGCATCCGGTACGTCGTCGTCCGCATCGGGCCATGATCCCATCGGCCCGGTCGGCGCTCAGAACGGGTCGACGTCCGAGGTGGACGCGTTGCCGCCGATCACCGGGGAGAGCGTGATCGTCCAGTCGAACTTGCCGTCGAAGCGGTCGTCGTACTTGGAGAACGAGCAGTCCTCGGTGAACTGCCGGCTGACGCCGTCCCACGCCGTACCGGACTTGAAGAACACCCAGTAGCTGCCGCGGATCCCGTGCACGTTCGCCTTGGAGTCGTGGCGGACGTAGATCGTCACCTGCGGCTGGCGCGGCACGCTGTTCGCGACCACGACCACGACGTCCGCGGAGCCGTTGTTGGTGATCTGCAGCGTCCCGGCCCCACGCGCACCGGACCGCTGGATGATCTGGCCGTTCGAACCCCGGCCGGTCATCTGCGGCGGCGGCTTGAGCGCCGGCGGTGTCATCCGGAGGCCGTAGTTGGTGCCCTTGCCAAGGCTCTTGTTGACCTCCGTCGACAGCGCGATGACCGACTCCCGGATGCCGGTCTTCGCCTGGTAGAGCCGGACGGCGGCCGCCTTGGGCAGCCCGCAGCCGGTCTTGGTCTCGCCGGACTTGGCCAGGTTCGTCGTCACGGTCCCCGGGTATTCGTCGAAGGCGGTGAGAGCCTGCGAGTGTCCGGTGCGGGCCGTCGACGGGGGCTCGATCTGACCGAGGTCGTGCCGCTGCCGGGCGATGGCGTCCGCGAGCTCGGCCCTGGCCTGGTCGAAGGCCGCCATCGTCGGAGCTTTCATCGCCCGCTGCACCCCGCGGATCAGGTTGGTCTCGGAGTTCGCGATTGCTTTTCGGTAGCCCACCGGACTCAGCGACGTCACCGTCGGAGTTGTGGACGTCTGCGGTGTCGGTGTCGGTGTCGGAGTGGTCGGCTCCGCCGTCGGGGCGGTGCTCGTCGCCGACGGCAGCGGCTTGCTGCTCTCCGGTTCCCCGCTGCACCCCGCCACGGCCAACGCCGTACCAACCGCTATCGCCATCATTCGGCGCATGTGTTGCCCCCCAGCCTCTTCGGTGGAGACCATTCTTCCCCGAAGAGGTGGGACCAGTCCCGAATTGACCAGTTCTTGTCAGTTCGTCCCGGTCTGGGTCGGGTCGTAGGCGCAGGCGTCGTTCAGGTCCTGGGCCGCGCCCGGGGTGGTGGTCGGCTTCACCGGCTTCTTCGTGCCGGTGGTCGCCTTCTTCGTCGGCGTCGTCGACGGGGTCGAGGCGATCGGCTTGGTCTTCGGGGCGATCGCCTTCTCGACGATCTCCTGCATGGCCGTGTAGTCCGGGTTCTTGCCGGTCGGGAAGTTCTTGCTCTTGTCCAGGTCCACGTTCGCGACCTTCGCCGACTTCACCTTCAGGCCGAGCTCGATGAACGCCGGCAGGATCTCCTGCGGGATGTCGGTACGCAGCAGGTCCTTGCTGGCCGAGGCGATCTGCTGGTACTTCGTCACCAGGGTGGCCGGGTTCACGCTGTTCACCAGCGCGTGGATCGTGCAGCGCTGGCGCTCCTGCCGCGACGGGTCGCTCAGGCCGTAGCGGCCGCGGGCGAACCAGAGGGCGTGGTAGCCGTCGAGCTTCTGGTTCGGGCCGGGCTGGATGTAGCCGGACGGCTTCTTCGCGCCCCGGGTGCCCGGTCCGGCGCCGTAGTCGCCGCCGATCGGCACCTTGTAGTTGACGTTCACGGTGATGCCACCGATCGCGTCGATGATCTTGCGGAAGCCGGCCAGGTTGATCTGCATGTAGTAGTCGATGTCGAGGCCGAGCGCCGATCCCGCGGCCAGCTTCACGACGTCCGCGCCCATGTTGTCGGTCGCGCCCAGTACGCCGGGGTGCTCCTTCGGGACGTTGTCGTACATCGAGTCCAGGTAGTACTCGGGCTGCTCGACGTTGCCGAGGCTCGGGTTCCAGAAGCCGTCGGGGTAGATCTTGTGCAGCGGCGAGCTCTCCGGGAACGGCATCCGCATCCAGTTCCGGCTGAGCGAGATCAGGGCCGTGTCACCGGTCTTGGTGTCGATGCTGGCCACCATCACCGTGTCGGTGCGGACACCGGTGCGGTCGGCGCCGTCGTCCGCGCCGAGGAGCAGCAGGTTGAGCCGCGGGGTCTTCGCCCACGGATCCGCCTTGTCCACCTTCGGGCGGGTCGCACTCTTCGAGTTGTCCTCGGACTGGAACACGCTGCCGACCAGGTCGCGCTGCGCCATCACCGTCTGCGCCGCCACCGTCGTCGGGACCGCGATCGAGAAACACAGCAGGCCGACGAACAATGAGCCCGCCAGCCGGCCGGTATACGTCATGGTGACCGGTCGCAGCAGCTTGTGCGAGGCGACGACGACCCAGATCCAGAGGACGCCGAGCACGACCACGGCCGCGGTCGCGATCAACAGCTGTCGCGGCGACACGAGCAGAGCGAGCACCGAGTCGCGCTGGGTGAGACCGACGTACGCGGCGACCAGCAGCAGCCCGCCGGTGATCGTCAGGACAAAAGCACCGAGCTTCGTCCGGCCGCCCATCACCAGCCCGGAGCCGGGGACCAGCGCGCTGAGCAGGGTGAGACCGATGGCCTTGGACGTCGTCCGGGCACGCGGCGTGCGGTGCTTGGACCGACTGGCCTTGGGCGCGGACCTCCGTCCGGCGGCGCGAGTACTCCGCGACATGGCTCCGTTTCCCTGATCGACGACGTGGTGGCACTCTGCGGGTCACCGAAGCGACCCACAGTACCTATGACGCCCACGCCCGCCGTTAGGTTGGCATGTGCTGGCGACCCCCGTCGGTGCACGCCAGGTTACACACGGGTCAGCCCACACTCCCAAACCGCCGCCCCGGACCCACTTTGCCGCCGAGCCCCGTCAACGGATAGTCTTGGTCGTCGTCGGCCCACCACCAGCTTTTCGGTGGGCACGTCGGAGGAGGCGTCGCCTAGTCCGGTCGATGGCGCCCGCCTGCTAAGCGGGTTGAGGGTAACCCCTCTCGCGAGTTCAAATCTCGCCGCCTCCGCGCCTGCAGCGCCCTTGTCCACGGAAAGCGTGGACGGGGGCGCTTCGGCCTTTTCTGGGGGCGAAGCCCCCAGGCCCCACCCGGCGGGCTTCGCCCCCGGACCCCCCGCCCAGTCGCGCCCCTCGCCCGCCGCAGCGCGACTGCGGGGCGCGGCTGCGGGGCGCGGGCGGGCGGGTGCCGCAGCCAGGCTCACCGCCGTCGCTCGGGTGCGGCCGGGGCCGCCCTCGCTCGCTAACGTCCGAAGAAACCGCAGGCGTGGTCTCCGGATCGTCGGACGTTAATTGCATGCACTGGCTAACGTCCGACGGAACCGCACACCCCGTCTCCGGATCGTCGGACGTTGCCTGCCTGCACTGGCTAACGTCCGACGGAACCGCACACGCTGTCTCCGGATCGTCGGACGTTAATTGCCTGCACTGGCTAACGTCCGACGGAACCGCACACCCCGTCTCCGGATCGTCGGACGTTGCCTGCCTGCACTGGCTAACGTCCGACGGAACCGCACACCCCGTCTCCGGATCGTCGGACGTTGCCCGCCTGCACTGGCTAACGTCCGACGGAACCGCACACGCTGTCTCCGGATTTTCGGACGTTCGCGCGGGGTCGGGACCTCGGGGGCGCTGGTACGGCGGTTGGGGCGCGGGTGGGGTTGGAGGTTTAGGGGGTTAGGAGGCGTTTGGCTTCGGCTAGGCGGTGGGTGGAGCGGGGGGTGGCTGGTTCGGTGGCGACTATTAGGTGGTCTACGCCTAGGTCGCGGTAGGCGGCGAGCATCTCGGTGAGGTCGGGGACGGTGCCTGTGAAGGCGTTGGGGTCGGCGTCGTCCACTGCGGGTTGGTCGGGGTCTCGGACGACTATGCCTACGGTGATGGCGACTGGCTTGCCTACCTCGGTGGTGGTGGCGCGGAACGTTGCGAGGCGCTCGTGGACCTTCTCGCCGGGAGCGCCGTACCAGGCGGTGTTCCAGGCGTCGGCCCACTCGGCGGTCAGGCGGAGCATCCGGGGGCGGCCGCCGGCGACCAGGATCGGGATCCGGCGCTCGGGGGCAGGGGTGAGGTTGGCGTCGACGGTCTTGTAGTAGGTCCCGTCGAAGGTGACCGTCTCGCCGCGCACCATCCGCGCCACGATCTCCAGCCACTCCGCGAACCGCGCGTACCGGTAGTTCGTCGGCAGCCCGAACGCCTCGTACTCCGGATCGTGCCAGCCCGCACCGACCCCGAGAATCAGCCGGCCCGCGGACACCTCGTCCAGCGTCGCCGCCATCTTCGCGGTCAGCCCCGGATCGCGGAACGACGAGCAGAGCACCATGTTCCCGAGCTCGACCCGCTCGGTCACCGCCGCGACCGCGCTCAGCAGCGTCCACGACTCGTGCATCCCGGCGACGGTCCCGTCCGGAGCCTTGTAGAAGAAGTGGTCCGCGAGCCACACCGAGTCCAGCCCGGACTCATCAGCGGCCTGCGCAACCGCCCGCACGTCACTCCAGCGCGGCATCTCCCCGGTCGGCCCGTCGGACCCACCCACTGGCAACATCACACCGATCTTCATGCCGCCAACCTACGCATCCGCGGCACCGCTGAGCGACTCATCTGCATAGGGAAGAACACGTAGAGGTCAGGTGCGAACAGCATCCGCACGCCGCTCCACGCCTGCGGCGACCCCTGGGCCTCCACCACTACGTGTCCGTCGCTACACACAGCGCGGCGCCCTGGTCATGGTGGGACCAGGGCGCCGCGTGCTTACCGCTGCCGGCTTCCGACTCGGCGGCGGAGACTGCTCAGCCCAGGCGGGCCTTCAGGTTGTCGAGCTCGACCTTCAGCTCAGCGGGGACGGTGTCGCCGAGCTTGGCGAACCACTCCTCGATCAGCGGGATCTCGGCCTTCCACTCCTCGGCGTTCACGTCCAGCGCGATCGCCAGCTCCTTCTCGCTGAGCTCCAGCCCGCTGACGTCCAGCCCATCGGCCGCCGGCACGTATCCGACCGGCGTCTCGACCGCGGCCGCCTGGCCCTCGATCCGCTCGATCATCCACTTGAGCACACGGCCGTTCTCACCGAATCCCGGCCAGACGAACTTGCCGTTCTCGTCCTTGCGGAACCAGTTCACGTAGAAGATCTTCGGCAGCTTGCTCGCGTCGTTCTCCTTGCCGACGGTCAGCCAGTGGTCGAAGTACTGGCCCGCGTCGTACCCGAGGAACGGCAGCATCGCCATCGGGTCCCGCCGTACGACACCGACCTGGCCGACGGCCGCGGCGGTGGTCTCCGAGGACAGCGTCGCCCCCATGAACACACCGTGCGCCCAGTCCCGCGACTCGGTCACGAGCGGCACCGTCGTGGCCCGGCGACCACCGAAGATGATGGCCGAGATCGGTACGCCGTTCGGGTCGTCGTACTCGTCCGCGAGGATCGGGCACTGCTCGATCGGGGTGCAGAACCGGCTGTTCGGGTGACTCGACAGCTCACTCGAGGCCGGCGTCCACTCGCGGCCCTTCCAGTCGGTCAGGTGGTCCGGCGGGGTCGGCGAGTAGCCCTCCCACCAGACGTCACCGTCGTCGGTCAGGGCGACGTTCGTGAAGACCGAGTTGCCCTTCTCGATCGTGCGCATCGCGTTCGGGTTCGTCTTCCAGCCGGTCCCCGGCGCCACCCCGAACAGACCGAACTCCGGGTTGACGGCGTACAGGCGGCCGTCCTTGCCGAACCGCATCCAGGCGATGTCGTCGCCGAGCGTCTCGACCTCCCAGCCCTCGAGCGTCGGGTCGAGCATCGCCAGGTTGGTCTTGCCGCACGCGCTCGGGAACGCGGCCGCGATGTAGTGGACCTTCTTCTCCGGCGAGATCAGCTTCAGGATCAGCATGTGCTCGGCCAGCCAGCCCTCGTCGCGCGCCATCGCGCTCGCGATCCGCAGCGAGTAGCACTTCTTGCCGAGCAGCGAGTTGCCGCCGTACCCGGAGCCGTAGGACCAGATCGTCCGCTCCTCGGGGAACTGCACGATGCACTTCTCGTCGTTGCACGGCCACGGCACGTCCTGCTGCCCCGGCGCGAGCGGTGCGCCGACCGAGTGCAGGCAGGGCACGTACTTCGCGTCGGTGCCCATCTTCGCCAGTACGTCGGAACCGGTGCGCGCCATGATCCGCATCGACCCGACCACGTAGGCCGAGTCGGTGATCTCGACACCGAACATCGGGGTCTCCGCGGTCAACGGGCCCATGCAGAACGGAACGACGTACATGGTCCGGCCGCGCATCGAACCGCGGTAGAGACCCGTCATCAGGGTCTTCATCTCGGCCGGGTCCATCCAGTTGTTGGTCGGACCGGCGTCCTTCTCGTCCACGGAGCAGATGAAGGTCCGCTGCTCGACGCGGGCGACGTCACTGGGGTCGGTGCGCACCCAGAACGAGTTCGGCTTCTTCGCCTCGTTGAGGCGGACCATGGTGCCGGCGTCGATGAGCCCCTGCGTCAGTACGCCGTACTCCTCGTCGGAGCCGGTCACCCAGTGGATGGCGTCCGGCTGCGTCAGCTCGGCGACCTCGGCCACCCATGCCAGCAGGCCCGCGTGCTGCGTCGGTGCGCCGGACAGGTCGTACGCCGCGGTGATCCTGGCGGCGGACACGGTCTCGGTCGGCGCAGTCTCAGACGGCGCAGTCTCGGTGAGGTCGGCGGTGTGGGTCGGGCTGGCGGTGGTCGTCATCGGCGGCTCATTCCCTCTCAGCTGTCGGCCCGGCGGCCGCTCCGGGTCCTCGACGCTGAGGCAACGGGTACGGCACCGGCCGCCGGGGTCTCCGGCGGTTCGATCCAGCGGACTGGCGGTGTGATGTGTCGCATACCAGTGATTGCAGTGGACGCATACCAGTGTGCAAGTGGTACTAACGGTACGCGACGACAATGCCCGCTGTGAACCCGTTGAACGTGAACCCGGTCACAAAGTTTTGCCGACAACCGCTTTCCGGTTGTGCTTGTGAAAAAGAGAACGGCCCGCGTCGGGACGCGGGCCGTTCGGTGAAGATCTTGCGGTGGATCAGCTGGTCTGCCGCCAGATGTCGTTCAGCACCCGCTGTACGTCGCCTTCCTCGCCCGGCCGACCAGTCACAGCCGCTCCGACCAGCCACCACTGTCCGCCACTCTGGAACGCCCGCGTCATCATCAGCGCGTACGGCTCGTCGTGGACGGTCAGCCAGGTCCGCTCGTCCTTGGCGACGGTCGGGGCCGGTGACTTGTAGACCTTCGTCCACTCCTGGTCGAACGCGGCCCGGTCCTTGAGGCAGTCCGCCAGGTCCGCGCAGGCGCTCAGCGCGATCCGCAGGTCCGGCGGAACCTTCCGGCCGGTCGACGACTCGTCGGTCTGGATCCGCCGGTAGGCAACCTTCGACGACTCCCCGAGGAGCGCCACCGCTGGGGGCCGCGGCCAGCCGAGCGCGAACGGCAGATCTGCATTCGTGATCACCTGCAGGTCAGCGCCTGCTTCGTACGTCGCTCCGAGCAGGCCTGGCTTGCCGTCCGGCCGCTTGTACGGCGCGGTCGTGATTTTCGGCAAGGCGGGCAGCAGGACTGTGGCGGGGAGCGGTGCCGGGCTGACCGCCGGGGGCGGTGGGGATGCGGCGGGCTCGTCTTTGACTGCGCTGCCTACTGCGGCACCGAGTGAATAGGTGATGGTGAAGGCTAAGAGGACTGCGAGCGCGGCGATGGCGTAGGCCCAGCCGCCTAGCTTCGTTTCTCTTTTGGGGCCGCCTCCTGTGCCTTGGGCGCTGGCAGGGCCCGCTTTGGGTTGCGTTGGATTATTTGGCTCGCCACTCGGTGTACTGCCGATGTAGGAGGGGAATTCGGGGGTGGTGGGTGGCACGACTGCGCCGTACTGGCTTAGTAGTGTGCGCACTGCCTGGAGGGACTCGTCGTCGTTCCCGATGACTCCGTCGAGCGGATCGATGACCCGCTCCGCACCGGACTGGCCCGGGACGAGCTGTGTGATCGCGTACGGGCGTGTGGCGTTGAAGTTCGCCGCCCACAGGGGCGTCTCTTGCTGGCCCGGCTCCAGCGCGGCGTCCCGGCCGGCCTGCACCAGGCGGTCTTGCACCACCTGCTCCCGCGCGCCTGCCTCGGTCAGCACGAGCGCGACCACCTCCATCCCGGTGGAGGACCGGCCGCGCCACACCTCCGCCAGCGGGTGCTCCAGCAGCAGCTGCTCGAACAGGTACCCGGCAATCTCCGGCGCGTTCACTTCGTCTCCCAGATCGCCCGGTCCGCCAAGACCGTCGCCGCCTGCTGCGCGGTCTCCTCCAGCACCGGGTTGGCCGTGTACTCCACCAGTACGACGACATCCGCGCGCTGCACGAGCACCCGGGTCGTGAACGACTCACCGGCCAGCCCGTTCGCCGTCCGATCGCCCTTGGTCGAATAAGGCCGCCCCGGAATCGCCTTCAACGGCGACCGCTCGAACGCCTTCCGCGCCATCGCCTCCGGCGTGTACGGCGCCTCACCGGCCGCCGCGAGTTTCCCGCCGTACGGGGTGATCGTCACCTTCACCGTCGCCGTCGAGAACGTCGAGGCCTGCCGCCGGCTCACCCCCGCCGAACACGTCACCGCATCCGTCCCCGCACGCACCAACCGCGCATTCGATGCCTTAGGCAACAGCGCCGACACGTCCCCGAGCCGCTCACAGACATCCGCGGCCAACCGCCTGGCCGGCACCACGTCCTCGTCCTGCACCGGCTTCCCCAGCGCAAACCCAACCCCGGCCCCGACCACCGCAGCCACCCCGGCCGCGATCGCCGTACCTCGAACCAACCGACTGCCCATACCCGCGACCCTAGCCAGCGCCGGGTCCTCCGAGCCGTAGCCAACGACACGTAGTACTCCCCGCGCCCCCACCCCCGCGAGCACACGCCGCGCCCAAACCACCCACGCGGCACCGACCTCTACGTGTCCTTACCGACCGCTCGATCAGTCGAGCAGCTTCTGCACCGACCCACCGGACTCGCTCAACTTCGTCCCGAGCCCCTTCAACGCATCCCCGACGGTCGCCAGGATCCCCGACAGATCCTGCAGGTTCCCGGCCAGGCTCTCGATCTCCGTCGCGACCCCGCCCACCTGCCCACTCCCGTCGTTCAGCTTCTTGGCCGCCGCATCCCCGATCCCCGGAATCTTGTCCAGCTCCCCAGCCAGCCCCGCCAACATCCCCGCCGCATCGTTCAACCGGTCCTTGGCCGCATGCATCGTCGTAGCACTCCCACTGAGCGCCTTCCGAGCCCCGCCCTCCCCGTCATCCCCCACCAAGGCCCCAGCAGCCTTCCCAGCCTGCTCCCCCGCCTCGGCCAACCCAGACCCGATGGTCTTCAGCAACTCAGGCAGCTTCCCGATGAAATCGAGAGCCCCATCAGGCAACCCCCGCACCAGATCCAGCACCTTCTGGAAGTCGTCCGAGTTCTCCATCACGAACCCGACCGCCTTCTTCACATCCCCCAGATCCCGCCCACCCAGCAAGTCCTCAATACCCATACAACGGACCCTAGAGCCCCCTCCCCACCCCCGATTAGCATCGACCCGCCACCTCCCTGTATCGTTACTCGACGTTGCCCGGCGCTCGTAGCTCAACGGATAGAGCATCTGACTACGGATCAGAAGGTTGGGGGTTCGAATCCCTCCGAGCGCGCAAACTTGAAGGCCCAGGATCAGTCCGCTGACCTGGGCTTTTGTGTTTCCCAGGAGCGTTCAGCCGATGTCCGGAGCGAGCCTTCCAGCCAGGTTGGCCACCTTTGGTCACAGCCCGCTGGGTGAACTTGATGGCGTGGAGCTTGGCGAGCGCGCCTTGGCTCCTTCTTCGAGGTCGTCGTCGCTCGCATGGACGTAGGTCTTCCTCGTCAAGGCGGCGGCGCAGTGACCAGCTCACTTGCCGCGAACAGATCGTCGGCCGACTCGGCGCTGACGTCGGTGATGCGGCACCGTTCGACCCCCTGCGTCCCCCGGAGGCGCTAGAGGTGACTCCGGGGGACGGGCTGGGTGGATGGTTCAGCGACAGGTTCCGTTGCACGGTTCGACCCAGACAGCGCCGCAGCCGCTCGGGCGGTAGTCACAGCCTTCGGGGTAACAGTGCAGGTTTCCGCACCATGCATCGTTGGTAGCGCAGGGGCAGGTGTCCGCGGTGCCGGTTGTCGCCTTCTGGGTCGGCCCGGCAGGGGCGGGGCCGAGCGTCGCGATCGCGGCGTACGCCTCCGGCTTGCCGAATGCTTCGATCGCCGCATCCTTCAGGGCGCGGAGTCTCGTCGTGTCGGCGGACCGCCCAGCCTGCTCCGGTTCCCAGATCTCGTGCCGGGCGACGAGGGCACGGGCTTCGTCGAGGACCTTGTGCTGCTCGGGAGTGAGGCTGGGCCGGGCGGCGCGGAACTGATCGAGATGGGCTGTCCACAGCCGGCTGCGCACCTCGGACGCGGAAGCGGTGAAGATCTCGCGACGGAAGGTCAGCGGATACTTCGCGAAGGTCTCGTAAGTATCGGGCAGGGCCGCCCGGTTTGCCGCGACCCAGTCCCGGGCCGATTGCTTCTCGATGTCGGCAAAGGCAGGCATCGTGCCGGTCAGGGCCATGCCTGCGATGACGCCGACCCCACCCGACAGCCGCAGGAAGTGCGCCCGGCTGAGCTGCGCCGTACCGGTCGGGGCGCCCGGTAGTTCATCGGCCCGGCCGTCAGCGCGGCGGCGAAGCCTCCCCAGTGCCTGGATGACCCGGGCGCTCGCGACCGGCCCGAGTCGACGGGCGAGTGGAACCGCGATCGCACGCCCGGTCCATGCCCGGACCCGATCGCCGTCCACCCGCAGCAGGGTCGGTGCCCACACCGGGTCAGGGCCCAACGCCCGAACCCGGAGGGTCTGTATGTCGGCGTCCCCCAGCGGTCTGATCTCCAGACCCGGCCCGCATGCTTCCGCAACCGCATCGGAGACGCTGGTGCACGTTCCGCACGATGCGTCGAACGCAAGAATCCACTGCTGAACCATGGACATCCTTTCGTATCAGCCAATCAAGCTGGAGAATCAGCGTGATCGATCACGCTACAAGGTCAGAAGGTCACACTTTGTGATCGAATGGCTGCTTCAGGTGCGGGGCATGAGGCGGGCACCATCCAGACCTGAGCCATGTCGGGCGGCGGGGCGAGCCGGACGTGCAGGGGTCAGACGGATCAGAAGGTTGAGGGGCGAATCGCTCCGAGCGCGCCACGTAGAGGCCCAGGATCAGCCCGCTGACCTGGGCTCTTGTGTGTCCGGAGCCAACAACGAAGAGGCTCGGTCAGTCAGCGGGACAAACGCTGGACTACGCGCACTTCGAAGAGCACGCGGCCGCCGACGCCTTCAATGCGCTCGAGTAGCAGGTCACGGCCTGAGCCATCACCGTCCGCCGCCGTGCTGATCCCTGAATCCGCACCAGTCCTGCCGACCTGTCAACACGAGCCCGGCACAACCTGCGGCGGAAATGGCGGGCTGGTTGATCTACTCGGCTTCGAGGCGTGCCTTCAGCCGAACCATGTTGAGCTGCATTTCCTGGCGTGACTGGGGTTTGACCAGGAGCGGCACGAGGATCTTGCCGATGCCAGGCCCCTCGAAGTCGAGGCTGATCGTGACGCGGCTACGACACCTGGGTTCACATCCCCGGAGCCCTCGACGACCGTGGCCGTCTAGTCCAGCGGCGTGGAGTGGTCGAAGCAGTCCCCGGTCTGTTCACCATCGGCCGTCCGTGGCAACACACCACAGGACAGCCCTCCTCGGCTTCGTCCAGTACGACGCCGCCTGGCCAGCCGCCCAGATCGCTGCCAACGCCTCATCCACCTAGCCGCAGATCGCCGTACCGCCCTCGACCCAGGATGATCGGTCTACCCACGCCCGTTCGCCGATCCAGCCCAGCTCGCCAGCCTGTCTGCCGGAATGAATTCTCTCCGCACTCCACAGGACCTCCAGCCCATACTCACCCTCAACACCATTCGTCTCGGCCAACAGCTCCCGCAGTTCATCAGGCAACGGCCGGCCGAGCGCCGCCGCGCAGGCCGAGATTGCCTCCTGCCCCGCAGGCGGTCGAAACGTCGCTTGACCCCACTGCGCAATGCGCTCCACAAACATGCAGACAATCATCGCGGAGAGACGCATCAAGAACGGAAACGCAGTCACCGAACCCGCGCACGACCCGTGCACAACCTGCGGTGGAACTGGGTGGGCCAACAGGTGCCCGGCAACGCCGCTGCGGCAGCCCGTCTTGGTGTAGAACCGTTGCATGACAAGGCGATCCGAGAACTATGGTGAGCCGCTTCAGTGGCCCGACCTCGTCGACATGGTGGAGCATCGGCTTGGGATGTTCGTGGGCCGAGCTACCTACGAGCGTGCCGTGTCGTTCGTGATCGGCTTCGATGCCGCGCAGGCTGTGCAGCTCGGCCCGCGCATCCAGGAGCGCGTAAGGGAGCGGCACAACTCAGGCTCACTTGCCTGGCCAGGCGTACTGCTCTCTGAGGCCATCGGTGATGAACGGTCGTCCGACCTGGGCCCGCTCTCCCAGGAGCAGGACGCACGCGCAATCGAGTTGCTCGCCAGCGAACTTCGCGCCGTGTTGATCGACCAGACCGCTGCCTGACTGCTATACGTCGCATGCCGGAATTGAGGGTGTGGCTTTGGAGGTCTCCACCAGCACCGTTTGTAGGTCAGTGCTGACACCACCCGGACCAGGAGGGCACCCTAGTGTTGGTGGGAGTTGACACCACCCTGGCGGGCATGCAAGCGGTGCTCGTAGAGCAGGCCAAGTGGCGGGAGCACCCCAACAGGGTCGCCCCCGAGCACGTCCGCGATCAGGCCGAACTGTGGGCGGGACAGGCACGCACCGAACTGGAGTGGGCGAAGAGCCTGAGCAAACGACTGTCTGAGGGCGCCTACACCATGGCCGATGATCCGGGCTCGTGGCGAACGGTCCCCGATCACCTCGAGAAGCGCTTCTAGACAAACTTGACTAGACGTTTCCTCCGTGTGTAATCTGGCCAAGTAGTCAAACTTGTCTAGCGCTCAACCAATCCGTTCGCAACACGGGAGAAGGAATCGAACCCATGGGAAAGCTCGCGATCGAGACGAGAGGGTTGAACGGAGGTGGGCGCACATCGGCGACGAAGCTCCTGGTGCTCGGTATCGTGCACCTCTCCGGCGGCGCGCATGGCTACCAGGTGCGGTCCGAACTGGAGAGCTGGGGTGCGGAGAGTTGGGCCAAGATCAAGCGCGGCTCGATTTATCACGCGCTGAAGAAGGCGGCGGCTGATGGCCTCCTCACCGAACACGCCGAGCCGGGCAACTCCGGGCCGGAGCGCGTTCTGTACCGCGCGACAGCTCGGGGCCGCGAGGAGATCGTCGAACTGGTCCGCGACGGTCTGCGGCGCACCCACGACCCGGACATGCTCAACGCGTCCATCGCCATGTTGCCCATGCTGACCAGGACAGATGCCATCGCGCAGGTCAACGAGCGGGTCGCGCGCCTGGAAGCGGAGCTCGTAGAGCAGGCCAAGTGGCGGGAGCACCCCAATCGGGACGCCCCCGAGCACGTCCGCGATCAGGCCGAACTATGGGCGGGACAGGCACGCACCGAACTGGAGTGGGCGAAGAGCCTGAGCGAGCGACTGTCTGAGGGCGCCTACGCCATGGCCGATGATCCGGGTTCGTGGCGAACGGTCCCCGATCCCCTCGAGATGCGCCTCTAATCAAACTTGACTAGACGTTTCTTTTTCCTCCTTTACTCTGGCCAGGTAGTCAAACTTGACTAGCTCAATCAATCCGTTCGCAACACCGAGAGAAGGAATCGAACCCATGGGAAAGTTCGCGATCGAGACGAGAGGGTTGAAGAAGAGCTTCGGCACGACCCACGCGGTCGCCGGTGTGGACCTGGCCGTGAGCGCCGGGGGCGTGTACGGCGTGCTCGGTCCGAACGGGGCGGGCAAGACCACCACAATCCGCATGCTGGCCACGCTCCTGCGCCCCGACGCCGGAGAGGCGCAAGTGCTCGGCTACGACGTCGTGCGTGACGCCCAGGCGGTGCGAAGCAGGGTGGGCCTCACCGGGCAGTTCGCGTCGGTCGACGAGGACCTCACCGGGGTGGAGAACCTGTTGCTGCTCGCCAGACTGCTCGGCTACTCACGCCGCCGAGGCAGGGAGCGGGCGGCCGACCTGCTCGACGCGTTCGGTCTTGCCGAGGCGGCCGACCGGCAGGTGAAGAAGTACTCCGGCGGGATGCGCCGGCGCATCGACATCGCGGCGAGCCTGGTCGTCACCCCCGAACTGATCTTCCTCGACGAGCCCACGACCGGGCTCGACCCGCGCAGCAGGAACCAGGTCTGGGAGATCGTCAGGGGCATGGTCGCCGAGGGCGCCACCGTGCTGCTGACCACGCAGTACCTCGACGAGGCCGACCAGTTGGCCGACCGGATAGCGGTGATCGACCACGGGAAGGTGATCGCCGAGGGCACGAGCGGCCAGCTCAAGGCATCGGTCGGTGCCGGCTCGCTGCACGTACGGCTACGTGCGCCCGAGCAGCGGGCCGAGGCAGAGCGGGTCCTCGCCGGCGTCCTCGAGGTGCCGGTTGAGCCGTCCGCTGACCCGGCCGCGCTGTCCGCGCGGATATCCGACCCCGAACGGGTCGCCCGTTCCCTGGCCGAGCTGTCCCGCAGCGGCATCGACGTCACCGAGTTCGCGCTCGGTCAGCCGAGCCTGGACGAGGTGTTCCTCACCCTGACCGGACACGCCGCCGAGGAGACACCCGAGGAGGATGCCGCATGACCGCCACGTCCGCGGAGCAGGGGTCGGCGCCGGTCACTGAGGACGCGCTGCGCAGCGTGCTGTTGGCCGGTGAGCGGCCGTCGCGCCCCGGCCCGGTGCGCACCTCGTTGACATTCGGCTGGCGCGCTCTGCTGAAGATCAAACACGTCCCGGAGCAGCTCGTCGACGTGACCATGTTCCCGATCATGTTCACACTGATGTTCACCTACCTGTTCGGTGGCGCGCTCGCCGGGTCGACTCAGGAGTACCTGCAGTTCCTGCTGCCCGGGATCCTGGTGCAGGCGAACGTCATGATCACCATGAACACCGGCATAACGCTGAACACCGACATCCAGAAGGGGGTGTTCGACAGGTTCAGGTCACTTCCGGTGTGGCGACCGTCGCCGCTGGTCGGCGCCCTGCTCGGCGATCTGGTGCGCTACTCGATCGGGTCGGCGGTCGTGATCACGCTCGGCCTGGTCCTAGGGTTCCGGCCGGAGGGTGGCGCCGTCGGGGTGGTGCTCTCGGTGGTGCTGCTGCTGGTGTTCTCGTTCTGCCTGTCGTGGCTGTGGACGATGCTCAGCCTGATCCTGCGCACGCCGAACTCGGTGGCGGGGGTCAGCATGATGGTGATGTTCCCGCTGACGTTCGTGAGCAACATCTTCGTGGACCCGAAGACGATGCCCGGGTGGATGCAGGCGGTCGTCGAGGTCAACCCGATCACCCACCTGGCGACCGTGGTACGCGGCCTGATGGACGGCTCGGTGCCCGCCGGGGAAATCGGCTGGGTGCTCGTCTCGTCCGTACTTCTCGTCGCCGTCTTCGGTCCCATCACCATGGTCCTCTACCGCAACAAGAAGTAGATCCCGCTACCGCGAGCACTTGGTCGGCATCAACTCCGACAACCCGGCCCACTCGGCCAACGCCATCACCGGTACCAGGCCCGGACACGACAAGGAGAGCCGCATGACCACCATCCCCAAGAACAACTCGGAAACCGTTGCGCACACGCCCGGGCGGGCGATCAGCATCGGGGTCTGGATTCTGCAAGTCGCGCTGGCGGCGATCATCGCCGGCGGCGGAATCTCGAAGCTCGCCGGCGACCCGGTCATGGTGGACATGTTCGCCGACATCGGGGCTGGCCAGTGGCTCCGGTACCTGGTCGGAGCGCTGGAGGTCGCGGGAGGGGTTGGACTTCTGATTCCGGCTCTGGCAGGCCTGGCCAGTCTGGGGTTGGCGGCATTGCTGACCGGTGCTGTCATCACCGATCAGTTCGTGCTCGAGCAGAGCCCTTGGCTGCCGCTCGCCCTTCTCGTCGTGGCGGCCGTGATCGCAAGGGCGCGGTGGGCGCGCACCGAGGCCGTCGTCGGCACGCTGCTCAGGCGCTGAGACAAACCTCTCGAACGGAGATGTGAGATGAACGAGATGGCCTTTCGCGTGACATCAAACGATGGCACCACCATCGCCTACGACCGGAAGGGAAGCGGTCCGGCCGTCATCCTGGTGGGCGGAGCACTCGACGAGGGGGTGGAGAACGCTCCCTTGGCGCCGGCTCTCGCCGAGCACTTCACGGTCTACAACTATGCCCGCCGGGGACGCGGCGCGAGCGGCTTCACCGAGCCGTATGCCGTGGAGAGGGAGATCGAGGACCTGGATGCGTTGATCGCGGAGGCGGGCGGCTCGGCACACCTGTTCGGGGCGTCCTCTGGTGGCGCGCTGGCGCTGGAAGCGGCCGCGGCCGGGTCAGCCATCGACACGATCGCCGTGTGGGAGGTGCCCTACGCGGTCGGGGACGACATCCGCCCGCGATTCGAGGAGTACGTCGCGGACACCCGACGCGCCTTCGACGCCGGGCGAGACGAGGAGGTTCTCGAACTGTTCATGCGCTTGAGCGGCGCCTCCGATGACAACATCGCGGCCAGGAAAGCGGCAGGCAAGCAGACGGCGCATTGGGCGCATTCGGTCGCCCTCGCGCCCACGCTGGTCCACGACAGCGTCTTCCTCAACCGCTACCAATTGCCGGCCGATCGACTGGCAACGGTCACCCAACCGGTCCTGGTCACCACCGGAGGACCGATCACGGTCCCCTATATGGCAGGCCTGCCCTCGGACTTCTTCGACCGCGCAGCCGACGAGCTTGCAGACCAATTACCCCACGCTCAACGGGAGACCCTCGAGGGGCAGGATCACGTCGTCGACCCACAGACCGTCGGCCCGCTGTTGCTACGGTTCTTCAGCAGCGAACACTGAGGGACCTGCGAGGTGTTGCGGGAAGACCGATTAGGCACCACGCAAGCAGATCTTCGTCGCGCCAGGGACACCGGGGCGGACAGATGGTGTCGAGGTTGCCAACGAGCTCGTCGAGGCCGCCGACGAGATGACGCTGGCGAAGACCATCGCCCGCTACGGCCGCGTCGACCTGCTGTGCATCGACGAACTCGGCTACATGCAACTCGATCGCCGCGGCGCGGAACTCCTCTTCCAGGTCCTCACCGAGCGTGAGAAGAAGGCCTCGGTCGCGATCGCGTCCAATGAGTCCTTCGGCGGCTGGACCAAGACCTTCACCGACCCCCGGCTATGCGCAGCCATCGTCGACCGACTCACCTTCGGCGGCACCATCCTCGAGACCGGCACCGACTCCTACCGTCTGGCCCAAGCCACAAGGCAGCGGACAACCTGACACCCGTCGGGCGCGGAAGCGGTGTCGACGCAAACCAACATCCGCGGCACCGACACGTGCCCGGCGGTGTCAGAACTCGCCAACAAGCGGTGTCGGACGAAACCCCCGCAGCCAAGGGTGGCGCAACCAGCTTCACGAAGGGGGTTCTGCGCATGTCTTCCGGACTCAGCAACGGCGCGTCAGGCGCGATCCGTCGTTTCGCCGGATGGGTCGCTCGCGGCTCGGTCGGTCACCCCCTGCTGGATGGGATCGACTACTGGAAAGAGCTGAAGGAATCGCCTTCCCAGATGGAAATCTGCTTCGCCATCTTCTCCAACGTCCTTGAACTGGACGACCAGGGAGAGCCCATCAACGAGAAGTACGCCGAGCGGCGCGCCGCCACATGGCTCTACAGCTACTGCACGGGAGAGCTCCCGCCCGGCGAAGAGGACCTCGAACCCTGGGAGTGCGAACTCCACTAGCCCAGCGGCCCAATACCTTCCCGACGACCCTCAGCCGGGGCACACCCTGGTAGGCAATCGACGATCGCATATGTCGCGGCGGACCTTGTGGACGAACATCGCATCATCCGCGAACTCGGCGACACGCAGGCACACCTCACTGTCACCCGTGCCAGCCCTGACCTCGCCGGCTGTGGAAAATGCATGGCGGAGGTCCGCCTGTTACCTCAGGATCTGATGGTGGACACACCATCGACGCATCGGCCGTCAGCGTCAGTCATCGACGCGTTCGCGGTCACTGACGAACCGGTCCTTCTCAGTGGCGGCCGAGGCGGCACTTGGCAAGCGGGCGACGTGATCCTCAAACCAGTCGACTATGCGCCGGAGACCATCTGGCGATCCGAGGTCCTCGAGACCCTGCCCGCTTCTGAGTACTTCCGTGTAGCCCGCCCGATTCGCGCCGCCGACGGTATGTGGATCGCCGAAGGGTGGGAAGCCAGTCAGGTCGTGGGCGGAGCCACAGACGTCAGCCGGCAAGACGAAGTACTCCGGGCAGGCACCGAATTCCACCGGGCCATCGCAGCCGTCGAACGCCCGGCCTTCCTGGACATTCGCCAGGACCCCTGGTCTACGGGGGACCGCGTCGCCTGGGAAGAGGCTCCGTTTTCGTTCGGCCCCGCCGCCGACCCGCTGATCCAGCCGCTCATCAACACCCGGCGCCCGGTCGACCTCGCCTCGCAGGCAGTCCACGGCGACCTTCCCGGAAATGTCCTCTTCGCCGATGGCCTGCCGCCGGCCATCATCGACTGGCCCGTTTACTGGCGTCCTCCGACCTGGGCCCTGGCGGTAGCTGTCGTCGATGCCCTTTGCTGGTACGACGCCACGCCCGACCTCGCAGACCGCTGGAGCCACCTACCAGCCTGGGGGCAGATGCTGGTCCGCGCTCTGGTGTACCGAATCGCTACTGATGAGGCGGTCGGTGGTCCAACATGCTGGACCACCGACCGCCTCAACGCTTATCAGCCGGCAGTCGACCTCGCGGTCAGGATTGCCGGGGGTGACGACCGATGACCTCCCTCCTGTCATCATCGGGCGTCACCCCCGGAGGTGCTCAGAGCTGGGCGCGAACGGTTTCGCGGTCCGGGCTGGTCGCCAGTACGGCGCGCGGCCAGGTCACGGCGTACCGCAGGATGACGGCGAGCAGGGCCAGCTCCAGTACGACGCCGAGGCCGTAGAAGAACAGCCAGGTCGCGCCCGCCAGGTTGAATACCGTGATGGGGACGTAGAGCGCGACCACGATGAAGTTCGCGATGCGGTTCGCCCGGGCGGGCAGCGTCATTGACAGCACGATCATGAAGATCGGAATGGCCATCATGGTCAGCGCCGAGGTCGAGAAGGTCTGGGAGAGGTCGAACTTGAAGACCTTGCCGTCGAGGATGTCTTGGATGGCGCCGGGCGTGAAGAAGTTGAGAATGTCCACGTAGGCGTAGAGGAACATGAAGCTTGTCCACGCCGCGGCGAGCTTGGCTCTCACCGAGATCGGCTGGTCTTGCAGTGTTGTGCTCATCCTGGGCTCCGGTGTGTGGTGAGGATCGGTAGGTCCACGATCGCTGGGCTCCTGCGGCCGGCACATCGGCCCGGAGGCCGGAGGTCGACTGGCCGATGGCACGGTCTGTCTCTAGTTCTTTCGGTTGGTACGCCGAGGGGCACCGACCCCTAGGCTGGAGGCGTGGACACTGTCCGGCGCTCCATCTGGCACGAGTCGCGGCCTGCTGACGCCGCACCCATTGGTCGTTTCGACTGGGTGCTGGCGGGCGTGTTCGCGGCCGCTGCCTTGGTCGAGGGCATCGTTCGGCCGGGCTTGGCCTGGCGACCGCTTGTGACGGTGCTCGCCCTGGCGCTGATCCCTGCCCTGCTCTGGCGCCGGGACCGCCCCCTGATCGCCGTACTGATCGGGTGGAGCGTCGCCGGGCTGCTCTCGATCTTCCAGCTGACCGTGCATGCCGGGGACCTCGGCCTCTACTCGATGATGGCCGACCTGATCCTGCTCTACTCCCTGGTGCGGTGGGGCTCGGGACGAGAGATGGTTCTGGGTACGGCGTTCGTGGCAGTCGTCGTCGCGCTGGGGATGATCGCCTCCTCCGCGGGTCGGGCCGACGTTTTTGGCGGGAGCGTCCTCTTACTGTTGTTCGTCGCCCTCGCCGCGGTGTTCCGGTACCGCGCGGACCTCTGGCATCGCCAACAGCGCGAGATCCGCAATCAGGAGCGGGTGTCGCTGGCTCGCGAACTGCACGACACCGTGGCCCACCACGTCTCGGCCATCGCGGTGCAGGCGCAGGCCGGTGGCGTGGTCGCGGGAATGCAGCCTGAGAAGGCTGCCGAGGTCCTGGCCGCGATCGAAACTGAAGCGTCCCGAACCCTGGCGGAGATGAGATCCATGGTTCGAGTACTGCGTGACGAGGAGGACGAGGAAGCCGTCGCCTACGCACCACAGCCGGGTGTCGCGGACCTGCCTGCGCTGGCGCGCGCCGACGCGGCCCCTACCGTCGAGGTCTCGCTGGACGGTTCGTTGACCCGGCTGGCACGACCCGTGGACGCCGCGCTCTACCGGCTCGCGCAGGAGTCGCTGACCAACGCCGTACGGCATGCCCGGAGCGCGACCCGCGTCAGGATCGTCGTACGACGGGAGGGCGACGCCGTCAGGCTGCGTGTCAGCGACGACGGGCAGTCCGAGCCGGGAGCAGCTCCGGAGCCTGGGTTCGGCCTGCGGGGTATGGCGGAACGCGCCCAGCTCCTCGGCGGATCGCTCTCCGCAGGGCCGGGGACTGAGGGTGGCTGGGTCGTCGAGGCCGTACTTCCGGTGGAGGCGCGGGCATGAGCATCCGTGTCGTCGTGGCCGACGACCAGGACCTGGTCCGGACCGGGCTCGTCATGATCCTCGGCGCGCAACCCGACATCGAGGTCGTGGGGGAGGCCGCAGACGGGCTCGACGCGCTCGAGCTGGCGACCCGGCTGCGTCCCGATGTCCTCCTCGTCGACATCCGGATGCCCGGGCTCGACGGCATCGAAGTGACCCGGCGCCTGGCCGGGGAGGGCGTTGCCGATCCGATGGCCGTCGTCGTGATCACCACCTTCGACCTCGATGAGTACGTCCTCGGCGCCCTCCGCGCCGGCGCCCGAGGCTTCCTGCTCAAAGATGCCGGGCCGGCACTACTCGTGCAGGCCATCCACGCGGCGGCCAACGGGGACGCGCTGATCGCCCCCAACGTCACCCGCCGGCTGCTGGCGACCTTCGCCGACCAGGCGCCCGTCGTACCGGTCCAGCCCATCTACCCGCTCACCGAACGCGAGGAAGAGGTGCTCGCGCTGGTGGCCCGCGGCCGCACCAACGCCGAGATCGCCACCGAGCTCTTCGTCGGCCTGAGCACGGCCAAGACCCACGTAGCCTCGCTGATGACCAAACTCGGCGCCCGCAACCGCGTCGAGATCGCGATGTGGGCCTACGACACCAAACGCGTCAGAGCCGATTAGCGGTTGGCTGAGGATTTGGCGCCGATGAGCGGGTCCGGGTGGCGGAGCGCCCGGGGCGGCCGTTCTTGAGCAAGGGGATGAGCGGTACGACGGTGGCCACGCTCGCGATCACGAGCGTCAGCCCGAGCGGGAGGCCCAAGGTGTAGTCGCAGATCATCGCGACGACGTACCCGATCGGCCAGCCCATTGTCGCGAGTAGCTTCTCGACACGAGTCCAGCGGTCAGAGGTCCACAGCAGCCAGACACCGGCCAGCCAGCCGATCACCAAGAAAAACGGCCCGACGAGCAGCAGCGCCACCGCAGCGAACTCCCGGAGCCGAAAGCGCGGCGGAACCTCGACCTGAACCAGGCCCTCGGTCGCTGCGGCGACGATGTCCTGAGGATCACCAAGTCGCTGCAACACTCCGCGCACGTCGTCCTCCGAGGTCGCCCCTTCGGCGCGCGCCTCTGCGATATGCGTCGTCATGTCGCCGATAAGCTCCGTACGACGCCCCGCAGGCAACACCGCCGCAGCCGTGGCTAGCTCCTTCAGGTACGCCTCGACCAGCCCGTCAGCGCTCATTTCGTCTCCCCGTGTCTCCGTCCCACATGAGGACCTGTTGACTACCTTGCAACACAAGGTATCTGTCAGTGCATAAGAGCGCAACCTGCCCGCACGACGCCAACGGGCGGCGATCGATCAGGTTCGCTGGATGTCGGGCTGCCAGCGGAGACGCCCGTTCTGGACCGTCGGGCTCCAGGTCGCCGTCACACGAACGCCCCGTTCCGCCTCCCGATTCGCGAAGTCCCTCAACGCGGGGCGGCCATCGGTCAACGCTTCAGCAACATCGGCCAGCATCGCGGCCACACTCGACCACCGCGGCGAGGCGCAGCCGTCCTCGGACTCGAACTGGCCGACACAACCGAAGAGTTCGCCTGGCCGCAGATCGACGAAGAGCCAGACGTCAGTACCGGAGTCGGCGATCGGCAGGAACTCGTCGAGCCATTCTCTGGACGACGACCCTGCCGGCAGGTCGCTCCCTGGCTTCGGCCAGTCGGCATAGCTCCGGCGAAGTTGATCTCGGCTGGAGAGCATCCCCTGAAAGGGGATCGGATTATGCAGTACCGGGATGAGGTTCCCGAACGTTCCCAGCTCCGCGAAGCCGTTGCTGATCTCCAGCCACGCAACCAAATCACCAGGCAGCAACCGCTCAGCCGCCTCCCGTACGGCGGACTCCGAGGCCGGCTCCAACTTCTCGAACGCACCGGGCAAGCAAGCCTCAAGCCAACCCAAAATCGCGGCCCACGATTCGGCTACTGGTCGATCCATAACCGCGAGCCTACGCAACCATGTGAGGCTCGCGTTCTGTAAATCGCTCGTGGTGTGGGCGCTTCCCTTGGGACCATGCGTCCATGGATGGAGGTGAGGCGTCGATGCATCTTGAGGCCACTACTGACAGCCGCTGGGCTGTGGCGTTGGAGTTGCTCGAATCCGGCCAGACGTGGATCGGCCTTGCCGACCTCGTCCTGTCCTGCGATCCGGCGACGGATCGAGTCCGCCGCAGGCTTCACGTCGAGTTCCCTTGCCCGGTCGATCCTGTCTATGCCGGTAGCCCGCCATCAGCCCGCCTCGGTGACCTCGCCAACGCAGCCTTGAACCGAGCGCGTGAACTCATCGGCACGACCTGCGACACCGACCCACGCTTTCGCACCCTCGTGGCCGAATCGGACGTTCTCTACGAGTTCGCCTACGGGCAGCGAGGCCTCCTGGTCGCGACAGGCAGGCCGTCAGGGGCTTTGACTTGGAGACAGTAAGGCCCCAGCCGGGCCGGCGTTGCCAGTAGCGTTCGGGGAACCCGGAGGAGGCGACGAACGATGGAGAGCTTCGACGATGAAGCGGTGCGGTTCCGCTGGAATGCGGTCTGCATCGACTGCGCACCCGAGCACTACGACGCTGAGGTGGCCTTCTACCGCGATTTGCTCGGGACTGAGGTGGCCGAGCGCGAGTCGCGTTGGGCTGCCCTGCGCGACCCCCAAAGTGGAATGTGGCTGAACATCCAGGCCAATGATTGGTATCTGCCACCTGTGTGGCCAGAGGACGTTCCCGCGCAGACGAAGATGATGCACTTCGAGATCCGAGTGAACGACGTCCAAGCCGCGGTCACGCGTGCAGTGTCGTTCGGTGCTCGTGAGGCTCCTCAGCAGCCAGCAGACCGAGACCTGCGCCGGCTAAGGGTAATGCTGGATCCTGCGGGACATCCCTTCTGCCTCTGGAGTTGACGCCGACGCAGCAATGGCGTCGAGTCGCCTCAGGGCTAGCCGCCCCACGCCTTGGCGCCTGAACCAGAGCGCGTCATGCACTGACGCAGACACCTGCGCCGGCTACGCGACTACTCTCCAAGCTGCGGCCATGAGGTGTGCCCGATCGGAAGACTAGCGGCGGTTGGCGACTAGAGCCTCAGCCTGCCCTTGGAGTTGTTGCTGAGGCGCCTAGAGCCATCCGTCTAGGGAGACTTCGACCGCGCCGGATAGGTAGCTGCGTAAGGCGGCGCCGGTGGTGTTGACGAATGCGTCGGGGATGGCGGCCGCGTCGATCCATTCGGCGGTGGCGTGCTTGTCGGGCTCGAGGTTTGTCAGCTCGCCGGTCCAACGGTGGGCTGCGAACACGATGGTGACGAATCCGGTGGGTGATTCCACACCGAAAGAGCTGTGGATCACGTGCGCGAGTTGCAGGTCGGCCGGGTCGACGACGAGACCGGTTTCCTCTGCCAGCTCGCGGACTGCTGTCACAGTGATCGGCTCGCCTGGCGTGGCTTTGCCTACTGGGAGGTCCCAGAGGCCTTGGGCGAACTTTGCCCGAGGTCCGCGTTGAAGCAACGCGACTCGGTCTGTGGTTCGGTCGTGCACGATCACGCCGGCGACCAGCAACGTCATCGACTCTGTTGCCGGCTGGAGGTTGGATCCATTGGCGGGCAAGGACTTACTTTCCTTTCGTCGTGTGGTTCAGCGGCTCATCGCAGCAGCCCGACGATCCAGGTCGGCGGCACCAGGCACTCCGCGTTTCCGATAGACAGCGAGTGTCGGGCGGATGGAGCTCATCGCCTTGCGGGTGCGATCAGACACCATCCCATCAGTCAGGTCGAGTGAGCTTGTCCAGGCACCGACCGCCTCGTCAGCGCGACCTTGGGTGGCCAGGCTATCGCCGAGATCCGCGAACGTGAGGACGTGGACTCGCTTGTACTTGACTGGATCCCAAGCTTTGAGAGCGGCACGATGCTGTCGCTCCGTACCACCGTGGTCCCCGAGATCCGTCAGGGCTCGCGCGGTGTGACTGGCGATCGTCCCTGCCGCAGGTCCGGCTGCAGCGGAGAATCCAGGCTGCGGGGCGTCGAGCCTGGTCAGGGCAGCCTCTGCGGCCAGAAGAGCCCGGGCAGCTGGAGCGCCGTCTCTGAGAAACGCCAACGCACGAGCCTGGGTGATGTGCAGCAACGCCATGGTCTGACCATCGAGGTGGCCTAGCCCTCTCTTGAGCGCCAGTCCAATGAGATCCGCGCAGTGCCGTGGCTGTTTCAAACTCAAGGCCTGATGTGCAAGCGCCCGCATCATCCAGGCGGCATGCCCGTGTGGGTCGGCCTCACACGCCAGCTGAAAGCCGACCAGGTAGTACCGCTGGGCAGCGCCTTCGTGCCCGAGGTCGTGGTGCTTCCATCCCGCCAGGTAGGCAAGTTCGGCAACGGCGCCGAAAGCTTGGCATCGGACATCATCCGACTGGAATCTTCCGCGCAGCATTGGTGCTGCGGTGTCGGCCAGATAGGCAGCTACGGTCGACAGGCCGTGGCCGCCGCCGAGCATCTCATCGGCGGCAGTGAACACGGCTGTCACGTTACGAACGACTTCGATTTCCGGCTCTCCCACAGCACCGAGAGACTTCCTTGCTCGCATCATCCGACCGACAGCATCCTGGTCGTAAGACAGTGGCATCGCGACGCCGGCCGCGGTGAATGCTGCGACTGCGAGCAATTGCCTCCGATCGAGGTCCGCACGTCCCAGTTCCGAAGCCGCGACGACAGGGTCTTCATCTGCCACCGAGATCTCCTCGCTGCCACGCAGGCCGATTTCGCTCGCCGTGACGGTACGACCAACCCTGCGGGAAAGAGCCTCAGCCAAGTACTGGCCGGTGCGGCCCGATGGCTGGGAACCCTCGACCCAGTGAGCGACGGCAGACTTGTTGGTCCGCAGGAGTTCACCGTTCTCCGCGGCTACTCGCCGGACCGCGCGCGCAACTGCGTCATAAGTCCAGCCGGTGGAAGCGATGGTGTCTCTGAGCTGGACGTTTGCTTGCCGGGTCGTCGCCACCGCCCACCTCCGCTAAACCGGCTAAACCACTCTCTGTCCCTCAAAGACTACCCCCTGTATTCGGGGACTGCTTGACTCACAACCAAGCGAATCATCGCTGCAGCAAGCGCCGATTCGCTTTGGTCAAATCCCTTCAGTAGAAGGCCTTTGCGCCTCGTCGCGCCTTCGCCGGAGGGGCCTCAGTTCAACAGCCAACACAGCAATGTCCGACCCCTTGGGAGTGACCCACCGTGATCCCTGAGATGTGGGCACTCATCTGTATCGCCATCGTTTTGGCCGTTTGCATGGTCCGCGACATCACCCGCAACGACCGGGACGACTGATGACTGACACCTTCCCCAAGCCACTCGCGGTCGGGTACATCAGCGCGCAGGCGCTCGCCGCGGCCTCCGAGCTGACAACGTTGAAGCGGGACATCACAGAGTTCGCCATCGCGTGCGGGTTCATCCTCCTCGCGACCTTCGTGGAGGACTCGGAGACAACGCCAGCCGCGTTCGACGACATGGTTCAGAACACGTGGAGGAACGGCGTGAGGACCATCATCATGCCCAGCGTCATTCACCTTGCCTGCCTCGGCAATCCGGTGGTGATGAAGGCCCACCTGGAGCACCACCTCGGCGGGAAGGTGCTCTTCACGAATTCCGCCGCCTGATCGGTGGAGCGGGCGTGCCGGCCCCTGCGCCCGCGCTCGCTCTGCCTTCCACCAGAACGGCTCACCATCACGGGCCCCGCGTGAGCCGTTCTCCGGTGGCGGCAGCTCCCACTCCTCAACAGCCCAACACCTCACGGGCTGGGGACCTGCCACCGCGAGCGGCCCTCGGTTGGTCTCCTCATCAGCCGGGGGCCGCTCATCTGCCGGTCAGCTGGTTACCGCGAGTGGGTCAGGTACGACGAGCTCACGCGCGCTACTGCGACGGACCGTTCTGCCCGGGCAGACTTGAGCCGAAGACGTTGCCACCTGGAGGAACGTGGATGACCGGGCTTGAACTGCATATTTTCATCGCGCTTGACGACGTACGAGGGGATCTTGTTGACGTCTATGCAGCCGTGCGGTCGGAGCTGCTGCATCTGCCGAACTACGCGGTGAAGGCTTTCGGTGAGAGGTTGGACAGGCATGGCGTGGAGCCGGGATTTGTTGCGGTGGTTGCCTACGTGGGCGGTGTTGCGGTCAGGTATGCCGACGCCAACACGATCGAGCGCGGCGGCCGGAGACGGAAAGGTCTACGCGCTCTACGAGTCATGGGGATACGGAGATCGGAGAGAGCCAGCAATCCACCTCTTCCCCTCTCCTAAAGGTGATGGTCCGACCCACGGTGTAATGATTGGCGGCCGGTAACTCTCGGCAGCAACCTGTACACGTGCGGCCTCGGTTGCCATCATCGGGTGATGGGGACCAGGCTGATGCTTCCGCTGCCGGTTCTGCCCGACACGTCTGATCCGCGTGCGTGCCAAGTGCTTCTGGATGCCGTCGCCGACGGTGTTCCTATCCGCATGTTGTTGGACACCGGGACATACCGCAGTTCGGTTCCGCACCGGGATGTGCCCACCGACGGCCTCCAGCAGAACGCCCGCTCAGGAAGTGGCGTATTTGGTAGTGCGAAGGTTGACGAGACGCTCATGCGATTGGGGGTGTTGGAGTGGGGGTCCCTGACGACGCGGGACCTGACGGTGACTATGGACTCGCCGGGCTGGCCGCACCCTCCGTTGCTGGGCATGGATGTCCTCGGCTCGCATGCATGTCATTTCCGCTTCGGTGAAGGCGTCCTCGAGCTCGACGGACCAGCACCCTGTGAGCCGCTTCTGCCATTGCCAACTCCGTCTGACAAGACGCCCGCGCTGCCTGTGCAGTGGGAGGGCATCACCATCAAGGCGGTATGGGACACCGGCGCCGGGATCACCCTCATCGACCATGCGTGGGCAGAAGCCCATCCGGAAATCGTCGCAATTGCCGATGAGTCCGGCACTGGCACAGATGTCCATGGCGCCAGCAATCAGCATCCCATGGGGCGGCTAGCGCCGTGCCGCATTGGCCAAGTGACCTTCCCCGAGCAGGATTGCGGCGTACTGGACCTGTCCGGCATCAACATCGACATGATCCTCGGCCTACCTCTCATTAGCCACGCCAACTGGTACATGGACTTCCCGCGGCAGCGGTGGAGCAACCGGAGCCCGAACGTAGAACGCGCAGGTTGATAAGCAGCAGCAGACCGAGCCGCCGTACAGACTGTTGGAAGGTCGCAAACGAGCGCAGCTTCGCAGCCGCCGCCCACCCGAAGACCGCGGTGAGCAGCGCCTGGCTCGCGACGGTCACATACTCCACATGCGCTCCTCGATCGACTGCCTCTCGGAGTGGACGCTAGGAGCGCCGCATACAGACACCTGCACAGCCGCTGTACAGAATCTGCTGAGTAGAGGAGGTGAGATGGAGATCCTGGACGAGTTCGGGCGGGTACGACGGACTCCGGAGGTTGCTGCCTACCTGGATGAGCTGGTGCAGGGCGAGAGTGCACTGGCGGGGCTGAAGCCGGAGGCGATTCCGTGGGGGATGTCGGGGATGTACTTCACCGGACGCTGGCCGGAGGGCGAGGTGCTGCTGAAGGTTGGGGTGTCGGAGACGCAGCGGTTCTGGAGCTCGGTTGTTGCGGAGCGGGATCCTGGGTTGGCTCCGCGGGTGCTGGCGGCTGGTGATCGGCTGGGTGGGGTCGAGCTTGGGTGGGTTGTCATGGAGCGGCTGCCGGGTGGGCTACATGACGGGTGGGGTGGTGCGGAGTTCGGCTTGCTGATGGACGCTGGCGTGCGGTTCCAAGCGCTGGCACGCACGATCGCGTCTCCTCCCTGCGCCGAGCTGACCGCGGATGCCGTGCACGGTTGGCTGGTGGCGGGGAAGGAACGCGACGCGCCCGGCCCGGTTGACGCCGTACTCGAGCGCTTCACGGACGACTGGCGATTCGTCAACGAGGTCTGCGAGCCGGAGATCTGCCACGGGGACCTGCACATGGGGAATGTGCTGATGCGGACTCCGGCGCCGGAGATCAGCCCGGCTCTGCTGATCGACTTCGAACCCTGCCGGATGCCGTGGGTATTCGACGCCGCCTACGCCCAGGTGCTGAACTCCGATCCCGCCCGAGCCGGCTGGCAAGGCCTGGTCGGGCAGATGGCGGACCACCGTCGTACGCGAGGCCTCCCGGTCTGCGCGGATCTGACGCGGGTGACCACCATCGCGCTTGCCTGGTACGCGTTGCGGATGTGGGGGATGCTCGGCCCGACCCCGGATCCCGCCTGGCGAGAGACCGCAGTGTGGCTGGAGCAGAACAGGGCCTACATCGCAGCGCTCTAGACCGTCACTCCTCGCCGGAGAAGCGTTCCCAGGCGGATTGGCGGCTCATGCCAAGGGCTTCGCCGATTCTTGCCCAGGTGACCGAGCGAGAGCGGAGGTGCAGGACGCGTTCCTGTACGGCGGCCTCCACCTGACCACGGGACACGTGGAGCCGCGCGATGTCGGCCAGCAGTTCCTCGACGGTCTTGTCGTCCAGCGGCGGGAACGAGCGCGTGGGGTCCTCGCTCAGTATCTGCTCGCACAGGCCGACGCAGTCGCTGCAGATGAAGACCGCAGGACCGGCGATGAGCCGATCGACGTCGGCCTTGTCCTTTCCACAGAACGAGCAACACACCGCGGTCTCCGCCATGACAGGCCTCCAGTTCCGTCAGGAATTCCCTGACACACTCGTCAGGCTAAGCCTGACAGACCCCAAGAGTCAATCGCCTCCCGCAACTGCTGAACGGATGGCGCCGGCACGAGTCGGCCGTCGTCGTCGCGATACAAGCGGCACGAAACTCCGCACTGCTCCCCAGCGGCGAACGGATCGGCCCCATTGATCAGCAAGGTCGGCGACCCCGCCATACCGAACCTCGCCGCATCCTCGTCAGACTCGATCACCCTGGTCGTCACAACCTGAGAGGTCACCTCGCCCAGCCGTTCCAGCAGCGGCGCAAGGTTCGGACAATCCGGCACATGCAGGACTGCGAGCTTCATTCTCTAAAGGTCTAGCAGGTAGAGGCTGAAGGTTGTTGGGGTTCCGTCGGGGTGGGTGTCTCGATTGGACGGGAAGTCGCGGATGTAGGTGAATCCGACCTTCTGTGCCACTCGGACGGAGGCCGTGTTCTCGGGCTCGACGCGGATGGCAGCCCGGGTCCCGATCTTCTCGGTTCGGAGGACGTCGCAGATGAGCCGGACGGCCTCGACGGCGATGCCTCGGCCGCGGGCCCAAGGGTGGATCGCGTAGGCCAAGGCGATGTCATCGGGGTCCAGGCCGTCATCGAGGTCGGGGGTGTAGTCGATGTACCCGCACAGCCGGCCGGAGCTCCAGATCCCGAGCCCGCGCTTACCGACTCCCGCGGCCGCGTTCCCGGCGAGCCACTCGAAGAACTCGGTCGTCCCTTCGACGTCGCCGTAACCGCCCGTCAGCCACCGGACGGTCAGATCGTCTTCCCCGGCGCAATGCGCCTCGGCGTCCGCCGCTGTGAGTGGCTTGAGCTCGACCGTCATGCGGAGACCGTACGTCGGGCAGCCCAGCACGTCGACCGGATTGCGAACCCGACGGCTGTCGGCGCACTGCGGCAGGATCGGGGTTATGACGGTTCTACTTCTGGGGGACAGCAACCTTGCTCGGCTCTATCACGAGCTGCCCGACCTGGTACCGGCCGCCTTCGGCGGATCCGTCGAGTGCCGGGCGGTCGGCGGCGCCTGGTCCTGGTCGCTGCGAGAGCAGGTCGGCGACCGGCCCCTGTCCGAGTACGACGCGATCGTCCTATCGATCGGCAGCAGCGACAACCATCCCGCCTTCGCCAGCTCACCGAAGCGCTTCCGCGAGAACGTGTCGCGGGAGCTGGAGCGCGGTGGTCGCTGGGTGGCGCTCGTACCACCAGGCCTTGCCCGTGCACCGCATCCCTTCGACACCGCCGAAGTCAACGCGTCGATCCGCCTGTACGCCGAGGTGCTGACCGAGCTCGTCGAGGCAGCCGGAGGTATCGCGGTGGACGTGCGCGCGGTGACCGACCGACTGGGTCCCGCCGGGTTCGATGCCGACGGCATGCACCTGACACGTACGGCGTACCAGGAGTTGGTGCCGAAGATCGCCGAAGCGCTGGCAGGGGTTCAGGCGCTGGGGTCCGGCTCGATGTAGTCGGGCTCGGGGTCGGTCGGGAATCGGACCGCATCGATGGTGGTCGCGCCACTGAGCCAGGCCTTGGCGATCCGGTGACCGCCGTCCATCAGGCGTCCGTCCGACGAGAGGATCACCGGGTACCTGAGCTCGGCCTTCTGGATGCGGCCCACGTGCTCGGCAACCATCCGGCAGGTGACCGCCCTGCCACCGAACCAGCAGTCCTCGTCGAACTCCCGAATGCTGTCGATCGGCACCGCCTCGGACGGCAGACCTTCCGCCAGCTTCCAGAGGCGTTCAGTCGTGTAGAAGGCTCGACCACCGGGCACAGGACGTGAGTGTTGTTGGGGCATCCCGCCATCATCACTCGATGCACCGATCCTCCGCGCGCCATTTACGCGGTGCTCATTCAGATCGGTGATTTGCCAACAGGCGTTCAGCCCTCACTGCGAGGAGCCGGATCTCGCGCCTCGTATCCTTGCCGTCGAGAATGAACTCGAGCGAATCCTCATCGGTGTAGTGACGGGCGATCACTTGCTCGAGATCGTCGGCCGAGGCACTCGCCATACCGAGGCGCCTGGTAAGGGTGACGATGTCGACGGCATCCTTGCGGCGCTGGGCAACCAACTTGGTGGCCAGCAAGAACTCGTCGGTCGCATACGTGATGTGCAGACCGGGCGCATCGCCATGGCGCAAAGCACCTTCGGGTAGCGGCGGCATCCACGCGCCGGCCCGGGTGTTCAGCCAATCTTCCGGGAGCTTACGTTGGCTCGCGATCGCAAGAGCCTCGTCGATCACCGCCTGGTCGCGCGTGATCGCATCGACGTCCTCGGTGCGGCGGGGGCTGTCGTCCGAGGAGACCGCGATCGCAGCGCCTCCGACAACGAAGACCGAGCCGCTACACCACGAGCCTTGAGCCGCTTGTCGAGCTCCGAGAGCAGGTCGATGATTTCGGCGGCCGAGAATTCGTGGCGGGCGGTGCTCATGCTGTCGCCAAGTCACGAGCAGGGATGTAGATGTTGGCCCGTGCCAGATAGTCGGGTGTTTCGTCGATGATCTCGGCGCGCTCGAGGAATGGGTGCTCCGGGATCCATGGATCCGGTAGAGCCTCGATGATGCTCCACTCGGGAGGGTCTTCGCCGGCAGCCTCGAACTCGTGTGCGGTCAGAACAGCCAGCAATGCATCGAAGCCGGCCTCGTTCGTCGGACCCGGCGCAGCCTCCCAGGCCGCCTCGGATCCGTCATGACGGTCCAGCAGCAAGCGCAGGTGATCGCGACCCTGGAGCAGCATCCGCCAGGCCCAGTCATCATCGCTCGCCTCGCGGATGGCCGTCGCCGTGACCGGCGCGGACATGATGCGGTACTCGCGCGCTTTGCAGAGGGCGTGAGCGAGCCGGGCAGCCCGCAGGACGAACTGCGCCGTCGGCTTGGTCTTTCCTGACCGGTACGTCGAGAAACGGGATGCGGAGGTTCCGAGGGCAGCAGCGAACGCGGCCTGCGACAACCCACTCTCGGCGAGTGCTTGATTGAGCAGATCAGCGACCGCCTGAGTGTCCTTGTCCATGCCACCACCCTTATCTAATCAGATAATACCCGGAGTGCTGAGGTAATCCAATAACTGGTTGCTTGGTTGCGGGTGGGGTGGGGAGAGTCGGGTGGGTGGATGATGCTGCGCTGGGGGATTTACTGAGGAACGAGCGGTATCCGCGGTCTGGTGGGTATTCGGCTCGGTGGATGGTTGACGGCGGGATGGGGCCGAATGCTGTCTGGCAGGCGGAGGCTTTGAGTGAGCGCATGGTGCTTGAGCCTGGGATGCGGGTGCTCGATATGGGGTGCGGGGCGGCGTTGAGCTCGATCTTCCTGGCCAAGGAGTTCGGGGTTGAGGTGTGGGCGACCGATCTGTGGGTCAAGCCGGACGAGAACCTGCGCCGCGTGGTCGAGGCGGGGGTGGAGGGCCGGGTGCATCCGATTCATGCGGAGGCCCACGCGTTGCCGTTTGCCGAAGGGTTTTTCGATGCGCTGGTCAGCATTGGCGCCTATCACTACTTCGGGACCGATGATCTCTACCTTGGCTACTACTCCCGGTTCGTGCAGGACGGCGGGCAGATCGGCATCGTGCAGCCGGGGCTTGCCGAGGAGTACGAGACACTGCCTCCGCCACACCTCACGCCGTACTGGAAGTGGGACTTCTGTGCGTGGCACAGCGCCGCTTGGTGGCGGCGGCATTGGGAGAAGACGGGGCTGGTCACCGTCGAGGTCGCTGAGCGGCTGCCCGACGGGTGGCGGGACTGGCTGCAGTGGAACGAGGCCTGCGACCATGACAACGGTACGCCGGGCCAGGAGGAAGCCCAGATGCTTCAAACCGACGCCGGCCGGGTGCTCGGTCTGTCCCGCGTCGTCGCCCGTCGGAACAGCTAGTGGCGGCAGGAGGGGCTGGGATGTCGTACCGTTCGTCGGGTGACCATTGACGCGTGGGCCTTCTATGAGGAATTTGCGGAATCGGACAGGTCCTCGCTGAGCGAGCGGGAACGGCAGGTGCTGGCCGTCTGCGATTTCCGCCAGGAGGTCAACTCCGGTGGGTTCGACTCGTACTTTCGGTACAACGGTGGTGACACCGCGTTGACCGCGATGACGGCCCTGCCGCGTCTGCTGGGTGCTCGGTGGGCTGATCTCTTCGGTGAGGCGGTGGCGTTGTTCGGCGCCCCGTATCCGCCGGATCCTGACGAGCGGGCCGAGAAGATCGACGACGACTCCCTCGACGCGACGCTCGATGAGCTCGACAAGCGCTTCTACCTGCTGGAGGCGTCCACCAACGCCGACGCCCGGCTCACCGAGGCTCTCAGCGCCTAACGGTTGTCGCCGCTCCCACCCAGCACCGCCCGCCGCTGCCGATCGGCCAGCTTCGCAATGTTGCGCTGAGCAACATCATCAAGCGGTACGCCGAAGTGGTCCGCTGCTCCAACTCTAGGTTGCGCGGACCGCCACCACTGATCAAGTGCCTTTGGCATTGGTTTTGGGATGGCGGCTGAGCGTGGCAGGGCGAGTGCTGCCGACGTTAGTCAGTGGTGGCGGTCCGCGAGTGCAGGCATCATCTTGGGATGTATGAAGAGGTTCTGACTGGTGGGAACGTCAGCGCGGAGGTTGTTCGGGTCGGGGCGACTGTGCGGAAGCCTGCGTTGGCTCAGACGGCCGGGGTCGAGGCGGTGCTGGAACACCTTGCTGGCAAGGGGCTTGCGGGTGCACCGCGGACGCTGGGGCGGGATGAGCGGGGCCGGCATGTGCTTGAGTACATTCCGGGAGATCTCGCCGACACGTTGATGCCGTTCTCGTTGGCCGAGTTGGAGCGGGTCGGGCGACTGGTGCGGGAGCTGCACGATGCGATGGAAGGGTTCGTGCCACCCGCGGACGCTGATTGGCAGTCGGTGATTGCCGATCCGGCCGGCGGGGACCTGATCTGTCACAACGATCTGGCCCCTTGGAACCTGGTTCGCAACGGCGATCGCTGGGTCTTCATCGACTGGGACAACGCCGGCCCGGCGACCCGCTTGTGGGACCTCGGGTACGCCGCCACTGGATTCGTACCGTTCGTGCCGGGCGGCGACGTACAGGTGGACGCACCTCGCCTGCGCGCGCTTGTGGACGGCTACGGCCTCGACGAGGAGCAGCGCCGCGCCCTGCCCGCCCAGATCGCGGCCCACACGCGCGGAATGTATGACCTGCTGATCGACGGCCACCGCACAGGCGAGCAGCCATGGGCACGCCTCTACGCCGAAGGTCACGGCGACTACTGGGGCCCGGCCGCCGCCTACATCGCCGAGAACCACGACGCGTGGGTCGAAGCGTTGCTCTGACAAACCGCCGTAAAGTTCGGGGATGGCGAGTGACGGGATTCGGCTGGGGCTGCTGGGTTTGCGGCAGGCGGTTCACGAACATGACCTTGGGCTGGAGGGGGTTCACGTCACCCGAGACGGCGAGGAGCCGGTCTCGTTCCGGTGGGTGAGCGACGATCGGCGCGACATCTACTCGGTGTCCAAGACATTCACGTCCGTTGCGGTCGGCATGGCCTGGGCGGAAGGTTTGCTCGAGCTGGACGATCCCGTCCTGGCTCATCTGCCGGAATTCACCCGTACGGCGGCCGATGGTGTCGACGAGCTGACCGTTCGGCACCTGCTGTCGATGACGGCCGGCATCGACTTCCGCTGGGACGATCCGGACCTCGACTTCGCAGGCGATCCAGCCCAGGCATTTCTCGCGACGCCACTCAACAGCCCGCCCGGCACCAAGTACGCCTACCGCGGCACGAACTCCTATCTCCTCGGCCGGATCATCGCCGCCGCCAGCGGATCCGACCTCCGAGAATTCCTGATGCCACGACTGTTCCGCCCGCTGGAGATCGGCAACCCGCAATGGTTCCGTTGCCCGCTCGGCTTCCCCCTAGGCGCGATAGGCCTACACCTGCGGACAGACGAGATCGCGCGCCTCGGCGAGACCCTCCTGTACGACGGCAACTTCCGCGGGGACCAACTGGTACCGGCCGACTACGTCGAACTGATGCGCACCGAGCTGACACCAACCGACCGCCCCGGCGACAACGCGTCGTACGGGCTGCACTGCTGGTCCTGCACGCGCGACGACGCCTGGCGGATGGACGGCATCTACGGCCAATTCAGCATCATGCTGCCGAACCACCACGCCTGCATCACAGTCACCGCCCACTACGAAAAGCCAACCACCGACATCCTCGACGCCATCTGGACCGAACTCGTCCCCTACCTCTGATCCATGGGCAGCACCCGACGCGTGAAAACCGGTGGCAGAGAGCAGTTCGGCGGGTCACTCTGGGGGCATGGAGCTGACCTTTGTTCATGATCCGCGCGGGGAGTGCTTCACCTTGATTCGCCGGGCGGATGGGGCTGAGTTCACGTTGTTCTCGTACTCGCGGAAGCATCGTGTGCCGCATGATCTCGCGCATGCTGTGACTGAGCGTGAGCTGGGAATGGCCGACGGGATCTTCGGTTGTATCGCGGCAGGTCTGGTTTTCGAGAGCATGGAGCAGACCGCGGGTAAGCGGCGTCACGATGCGAAGGTTCGGAGCGCGCGCATCCTGAAGGCGCGGAACAGCATCGGGATGAGCGAGGCGATCGCGGGCGTCATTCACGAGGCGGTCGAGCGGGACAGCGCGACGCCGTACGCGAGGGTGCGGGAGATGTGGGGCGTCACCCAGGCTGCGCCGTGCCCCTACACGGACGCCGATCTCGTCCGCACGACCGAGACGCTGCGTGAGCTCGGCAAACGGTGGCAGGCGAGTCCCGATCCCCTCGACTTCCCGTGGCCGAAGCAACTACAGGCCGCCGGATAGGCCCGATCTTGATCACCCGGAACCTTCAGATCGACGACTGGCCGGCGTTCTGGCCGTTGCTTCGGGCTATGGGAACCGATGACGACGAGGGCACGGCTGAGGCGCGGTACGGGAGGCTGCTCGGCGATCCGGCTTGGGGGATTCTGGGGGCTCTCGACGGTGGGCGGCTTGTGGGGTATGCCGCCGTGCAGGATTACGGGACGCATCTGAGGATCGGGGATCTGCATCGGATGGCTCGGTTGCATGATCTCTACGTCGATCCAGTGGCGCGTGGGCAGGGTGTTGGGCGGGCGTTGATGTCGGCTGTTGAGGGGTGGGCGAGCGGCCGAGTCAGGTATGTGGTGTGGCAAGCGCGGCGGGGGACTTCGGCCGGGTTTTACGAGCGGCTGGGGTACCGCGGGGAGGCGGTACCCCAGCCGGATTACTTGACGTTTACCTTAGAAGGAAGGCGTTGATGATGGTCTGGTCGACCTTGTTGCCTTGGGCATCGGTTGCGGTGGCTTTCAGGGAGACGGCCTTCGCGCCGGTCGGGTGCTTGATGAGGGCGAAGGTCTTGTTGCCGGCGGTGTAGAACTTGGCCGGCTGCCAGGTGGTACCGCCGTCGTGGGAGACGGACAGTGAGGTCAGGCGGGCGCGCTGGCCGGCGTTGTGGTCGATGGTGATCGGGACCAGGGTCGGGACCTTGGCCGAAGCGCCCGCGGGTGGGGCGAAGCGGACTGCCACGAACGGCAGCGCGGCCGGTTCCGGACCGGTGACGGTGTCGGAGTGGAAGGTCCAGTCGGCGACGATGCGCGAGGAGAGCGGGTTGTCCCGGGTTGCCTCGGTGTGGAGCTTGTAGGTCGCCGCGCCCGCCGGAACGCTGAAGTCGTCGATGTAGCCCGGGTAGGCGCTCGCCGCGACCTCCTTACCGTCCTTCGTGAGCACAGTGGTGCCTTCGGCCATCGAGTATCCGAAGTTGCCCGGGTTCTGGTCGGAGTTGAGCGGCAGGCTGATCCGCATCAGGTCGCCGATGCGACCGGCCGCGTCCGAACTGTCGTCGTACGACGGGAAGCCCGGACCGAACACCGGGAGCCCCCAACGCTCGGTCACTGTCCGCCCGCGCTCGTACGACTTCGGCGTACTGACGGCCTGGTTGGCGAAACCGCGCCAGTCCTCAGGATCCGTGGTCTCGACGAACGACGGGAACCACTTCGTGCCCGGCGAGTAGAACTCGTCCAGGGTGAACGGCAGCGGCCTGGTGAGGAACCCATCGCGGATCCCGTATGTACCGGGCTTGCTGCCGGTCTGCTCCGACCGCACGCGAGCCAGCGAACTGTCCCGCACCCGGTGCACCAGCTTGCTCGGCAGCTTGCCGAGATCGTTGCGCTGCAGCTTGTAGAGGTAGGTCGAGTCGGTCGGCGCCGACTTCACCTCCAGCGTCAGGAAGCGGGCCTCGTCCGGAGCCGCGGTGGTCCGGCTCGGCACCACGAACAGTCCGTCGAAGGTCGCCGAGCCGACGGTGGACCCGGTCGATTCGTCGCCGCCCCAGGCGGTGTCGCGACTGATCCCGAACGCCGCGAGGGAGGTGACCGCGTCGGGCTTGTCGACCTGGAAGCCGATCGGTACGCCGGACCGCGCATCGACGGTCATCTCCAGCGGCCCGGTGACCGTGAGCGTCGGCTCGGCGACGAGGGCAACCTTGTCCTCGGACGAGACGTCGGACTCGAAGTAGTGCCGTCCCTTCACCACCCGCACGGTCGTGGTGCTCCCGGCGCTCTCGTCCGGCAGGACGATGTTGGGGTGGTCGACATCGACGAACCGGAAGTTGTAGTTCGCCGTCGGCTTGCCGTCGAAGCCGATGTAGTTCAGCTTGACGTCGTAGCTCTCCACCTCGCGAGTGACCGCGATCGGCGTCCGGAGCGGACCGGCCGAAACCACGCCGCTGTAGATCCCGTCCACACCCGGTACGGCGGTGTTGGTGGTGACCGTGGCGGTCGCCTTGCCGCCGGCCGGGATGGTCAGCGAAGCCGGAGAGACCGTGAACATCCCAGCCGGAGCCGGCTTTCCGTCCGGCCCGTTGACCGAGGTGCTCAGGTCCAGCGTGACCGGAGCCGTGCCGGTGTTGGAGTACGTGACCTCGCGGTTGATCGGCTTGTCGTCGTTGTGCGGCCAACGGACAATCCCGTTGCTGATGCTCCCGACCGAAGCGTGCACAGTCGACTTCACCACCGCAGCGACGTCGACCCGGCCGGCCCCCTGCTCGAAGACAGTCAGCTTCGGATTCGCTTTCGCCGTACCCATCAGCGCGGCCTTGAGCTCAGCGGCCTTCCAGTCCGGGTGCTGCTGCGCCAGGATCGCGGCCGCGCCCGCGGTGTGCGGGGAAGCCATCGACGTACCGGACAGCTGCAGGTGATCCGGACCGATGTTCGGGTACTGACCGGCGAGGTAGCTGTCCTTGGCCTTCGCCGCGACAATGTCGACGCCGGGCGCAGTGATGTCCGGCTTGATCGCATTGTCCAGCCAGCGCGGACCGCGGCTGGAGAACTCAGCCAGCTTCTCGTCGTGGTCGACCGCACCGACCGTCAGCGCAGCATCGGCCGAAGCCGGGCTACCCAGTTTACCGCCGGAGTTTCCCGCGGAGAGCACGAAGAGCGTGCCGGTCTCGGCAGTCAGCCGGTTGACTGCCTGCGACAGTACGTCGGTGCCGTCACTCGGCCAGTCGGACCCGAGGCTCATGTTGATCACCTCGGCGCCGGAGTGCGCGGCCCACTCCATCCCGGCGATGATGCCCGAGTCGTAGCCGCTCCCTTCGTCGTCGAGGACCTTGCCGTTCAGCAGCTTGGCATCCGGCGCGACACCGCGGTAGATCTCGTCCTCGCCGGTCACGATCGACGCGACATGCGTGCCGTGGCCGAACTTGTCCGCTGTACCGCTCGCGCTCTCGGTGAAGTCCTTCGCCGCGACGACCGCGTCCTTCAGGTCGTCGTGCGTGGTGTCGATACCGGTGTCCAGTACGGCGACCTCGATGCCCTTGCCGGTCAGTCCGCTCTTCCACGCCTCCGGTGCGCCGATCTGCGGCACGCTCTTGTCCAGGAACGCCCGGACCGGCCCATCCAGCCGGATCCACTGCTTCCCCTTCGCGCTGAGCGCCGTCCGAGCACCAGTCCAGTACGGCGTCTCCTTGCCGACGCGAACCGCCGTACCGCCGATGCTCGGCAGGCTCCGGGCGTGGCTGGCACCGGACCGCAGTGCCACCGGACCACTGACGATCAACGGGATGTCGGAGCGCGACTTGTCGCCGTACCCGTTCTTGAGCAGCCGTGTGACGTTGAACAGCCGCGCGTCCAGCTCGCCGGACCGCACCGCGGCCTCAGCATCCAGCGGGAGCACGGTGAGGTCACCGTTGAGCTCCTTGCGCTGGATGAACTTGATGTTCTTCCGACCCTTGGCCGGCGCTATCTTGACCGGCTGGTCGCCGCGCAGGCTGACCAGATCACCGGTGATCAACGTGATGTCGCCGGTGGCCCCCAGGCCCTCCGGCTTCGCCGCCGACGGTTGGGGTCCGTCGGCCCGTAGCTCGCCCGCTGCCGCCGTACCGCCGAGCAGGCTGCTCGCAGCGACCAGCACCGCCAGCGCAGCCACGGCGGGACGAATGCGTCCCTTCCTCATAGCACCTCCACTGAGTCCTCACAGATGGGTGTTCATAGAGGTCTATGTCCGGAAGGTGCGAAAAGTTGACAGCGAGCGACAGGTTCGACGCTGCTCGAATCGAACTTAGGAAGGATTGACGTCCTTGACGAAGACGATCCCGTCGAGGCTGGGCAGGTGGTCCGGGTGGAGGGCGGCGTACCCGAACCAGGGCGAGACCCTGGGCTTCAGGGGGCCGGTGAGCGTGCGCGGATCGATCAGCTGCTGGTCCTGCGCGTAGAGGACGCCTTCGATCGTGTCTTCAGGCGGAGTGCCGACTTCGTGGTGGTGCATCGTGCCGATAGCTGTTGCTAGGAAGGCGTACTGCTCGCCCAGCTGCGCGTTGACCAGCGCACCGGCACTCCACCAGTGGTGCAGGGCGCCGGCCATGTTCATGGAGCTCTCCTCCCGCTGCAGGTGGGCGTTCTGGGCGAACACCAGCGTCGGACTGCGGTCAGTGAGGTCGAGAAGGTTGGCCGCCATCATCAAGTCCCGCTGGGCGAGCAGTCGCGCGATGCGGCTCGGCGAGGTGTCGGCCATCCAGTAGTGGTAGCGCAGCAGGCCGGTGGCGGTGCGCGCATACAGACGGGCGCGGTTCCACTCCTCGCGGGAGGATGCCTTCAGCAGGTACGGCGTTTGCGTGTCGACGAGGGCGGTGAGGTGTCCGGCGAGCAGTTGCAGGCGCTCGGCCTCAGGCGTCTGACCGATGGACTGGTCCGGCTCGTACATGACGGCCGGATTGGTCCAGCGCTCGTCCGAACCAAGCAGGTCGTCGAGAGCGTCCGACGTACCAGGAAGCAGGTCAGCGTCGAGCCAGGTCGCGAGGTAGTTGTGCAGAGTGGTGAGTACGTGGCGCGGACTCTCCGGACCGCTGATCTCCAGCGGCCCGTCGAACCCGGCGAACCGCACCTGGTCCGACCGCCCTTCGTTGAACGCCCGCATCCACTGCACCAGCTGGCGGTTCCCCTCCAGCCCACCCCACTCATGGCTGAACCCGCTCGCCATCACCTCATCAAGATCGCCCAGCCCCGACGTCACGTAGTCATCCACCACCAGCCCGCGCAAGCAGTCGGACTCCAAGGCGATGGTCCGGTACCCCTCCGCCACCAACTGCTGGAACAGTTCGTTGCGCAGGTAGAGCAGCTGGTTCTCGTTGTGGGTCGGCTCGCCCAGTGCGAGCAGTCGCGGCTTGTTCGACAACATCTCCAGGACGGCATTCATGACTTCAACTTTATCGTTGAAGTTCCTTTTTGAACCTTTGCGCTGGTTCCCCGCCTAAATCTCAAGAGGAAGCTTAAATACGTGATTGACGACTTTGCGAAGACCTATCTGCACGACGCACTCGGCTGGGCCCGGGCCGACCTGGTCCGGAAGCTCGAGGGCCTGTCCGAATACGACATCCGCCGCCCCCTCACGCGGACCGGAACCAACCTGCTCGGTCTGGTGAAGCACCTGACTCTCTCCGAGGCTCGCTACTTCGGCCAGATCTTCGACCGGCCCTACCCGGAACCCATCCCAAGCTTCTCCGACCCAGGCTTCGACAGCAGCGACTACCTGTGGGTCCGCCCGGACGAATCCCGCGCCGACATCCTCGACGGCTACGCCCGCGCCTGCGAGCACGCCGACGCCACCATCAACGCCCTGCCGATCGACGCCCCAGGCCAGGTCCCCTGGTGGCCCCGGCCCGACGTGAAGCTCTTCAACGTCCTGGTCCACCTCACCATCGAAACCAACCGCCACCTGGGCCACGCCGACATCCTCCGCGAAGAACTGGACGGCGCCCTCGGCTCCTCCCCCATCCCCACCACCACCGACTGGACCCCCCACCGAGCCAAAGTCGAACAAGCCGCCAAGGTCGCCAAGTAGTGCAGGGTGGCGGGCGGACACATCCCGGGGGTGAGCGCTACCTGCTGGGGCCCTGAACAAGTTATGCCTTGTCCAAGGCCCCCACTTCCTGTTCACACCCCCGGCAAATGCCCGCAGGTCGCTTGCTACGCACCGTTTAGCGGGGGTGGAGGGGGTTTATTGCGTTGCTGGGATTGAGGGTGGCGGCGAGGCTGGGGTGATGGGATCGGTGCTGGTGGTTGGGGGTCCGGGGTCTGGCAAGTCGTCGGTGGCTGAGGAGTTGCGGCGGCGGGGGATGCGATCGGTTGACGCGGACTTCGTCCTCGCCCGGTGGGAGGATCCTGACGGTTCGCAGGTGGCGTTCCCCGCGGAGGCGCCCTCGATGGAGTGGATCCAGCAACACCGCTGGCACTGGGTCCCCGAACGAGTCGACCAACTGCTGGCTGAGTCACGCGAGCACCCACTGGTCGTCTGCGGCACGGCCGCGAACATGGGCGACCACCTGGCCCGCTTCGACCTGCTGATCCTCCTCCAGGTCGACGCACCGACGATGATCCAGCGACTGACTGACCCCAGTCGCAACAACGACTTCGGCAAGTCCGAATCCACCCTGCAGTGGTCCCTCGACTGGCGTCCCCGCCTGGAAGCCGAGATGCTCGCCGCCGGCGCCCACCCCGTAAACGCCCTCCAACCCCTCGCCGCCGTCACCGACGAGATCCTCCACCTCACCACCACCGCCGGAATCCACCTCCCCGTCGCCAAGAACACGTAGTACTCCCCACCCCACCTATCTAGGCCCCAGTCCGACGCCTGGCACCCGGTCGCCGAGCCACCCACTACATGTCGTTACCGACAAATCCTCCGAAGCACAGGGGCAGGCGCCGCAGCTAACGTCCGACGATCCGGAGACCACGTGCGCGGTTCTTTCGGACGTTGCGGGGGTGGGCAGCTAACGTCCGACGATCCGGAGACCACGTGCGCGGTTCTTTCGGACGTTGCAGGGGTGGGCAGCTAACGTCCGATGATCCGGAGACCACGTGCGCGGTTCTTTCGGACGTTGCGGGAGTGGGCAGCTAACGTCCGACGATCCGGAGACCACGTGCGCGGTTCTTTCGGACGTTGCGGGAGTGGGCAGCTAACGTCCGACGATCCGGAGACCACGTGCGCGGTTCTTTCGGACGTTGCGGGAGTGGGCAGCTAACGTCCGACGATCCGGAGACCACGTGCGCGGTTCTTTCGGACGTTGCAGGGGTGGGCAGCTAACGTCCGATGATCCGGAGACCACGTGCGCGGTTCTTTCGGACGTTGCCGGGGTGGGCAGCTAACGTCCGACGATCCGGAGACCACGTGCGCGGTTCTTTCGGACGTTGCCGGGGTGGGCAGCTAACGTCCGACGATCCGGAGACCACGTGCGCGGTTCTTTCGGACGTTGCCGGGGTGGGCAGCTAACGTCCGACGATCCGGAGACCACGTGCGCGGTTCTTTCGGACGTTGCCGGGGTGGGCAGCTAACGTCCGACGATCCGGAGACCACGTGCGCGGTTCCTTCGGACGTTGCGGGGGTGCTGCCGGGGCTGGCGCTCGAGGGGTCGGAGGGCGCGATCCGCGTCGGAAACGGCGGTTTGGCGATCTGCCCCTGGAAACCCCTGGATGCCGCGGCCGGTGCCCGCGATGAGGTGACGTTGCAGGTCACCGCGGGCCTCGGCCACGAGATGGATGTCGAACTGCTCAAAGACTTTCTCAGTTGTTGAGGAGGGCTTCGAACATGCCGGGCTGGTAGGAACCGGCCGGGGTCTGGGCGATGACGTTCATCCGGTTGGCGGCGTTGATGAGCGCCACCAGGATGATCAGCGCCGAGATCTGCTCGTCGTCGAAGTGCTCACTGACCTCGGCCCATGTCGCGTCGGAGACGCCCTTGTGTAGGTCGGCGAGGCGGGTGCCTTCCTCCGTGAAGGCGAGGGCGGCGCGCTCGGCGGGGGTATAGATGGTGGCCTCGCGCCAGGCGGCGACCAGGTGCAGGCGCTGGATGTCCTCGCCGGCGGCGGTGGCGTCCTTGGTGTGCATGTCGAGGCAGAAGCCGCAGCCGTTGATCTGGCTGGCGCGGATGTTCACCAGCTCCTTGATCGTGCCGGGCAGGGTCGACTGCTCGATCACCATCGCGAGCCCGGCGAACCGCTTGCCGAACTTGCCGCCGAGCTGGGTCCCCATCAGGTTGATACGCATCGTCGTGCGTCCTCTCTCGTGGTCGGTTGTGCCCACAAGATGCGCGCCGGGCCGGATCCGTGACAGCCTTGCGCTGTGACGAGGCCCACTGTCACGAGATCGTGGTGACCGGTGTCTGTTGGGCGACCCGACCAGTGGAGGAGGCGGCCATGGACCCCGCGACCGAGGCGTTCGTTGCCCATCGCAACCTGTTGTTCACGATCGCGTACGAGCTGCTCGGTTCGGCAGCGGACGCCGAAGACGTGCTGCAGGAGACGTGGTTGCGCTGGGTCGGCGTCGATTTCGAGACCGTCCGCGAGCCGCGTGCGTACCTGATCCGCATCACCAGCCGGCAGGCGCTCAACCGACTGCGCACGGTCGGCCGGCAACGCGAGACGTACATCGGTCAGTGGCTGCCCGAACCGCTGTTGACCACACCGGACGTGGCGGAGGACGTTGAGCTGGCCGACAGCGTCTCGATGGCGATGCTGCTCGTGCTGGAGACGCTCAAACCGACGGAGCGCGCGGTCTTCGTGCTCCGCGATGTCTTCGCTCTCGAGTACGACGAGATCGCGCAAGCTGTCGACAAGTCGCCGGAGGCGGTTCGGCAGATCGCGCACCGGGCCCGGTCGCATGTTGCAGCCCGTCGGCCGCGCGGAGTGGTCTCGTCAACCGAGGCGAGAGGGGCGCTGGACGCGTTCCGCCGAGCTGTGGAGACGGGTGACATTCAGGGCTTCCTGGACATGCTCGCGCCGGACGTGGTGCTCATCGGCGACGGTGGTGGTGTGCGGCAGGCAGTCCTGAAGCCGATCGTCGGCGCCGACCGGGTCGGGCGCATTCTGAGCGCCGGCATTCCCCAGTACGTCGGCGTCCTCAGCACGGAGCTCATCCAGCTCAACGGCGCCCCCGGCCTGCTCCTGCGCCACAACGGCGAGATCGAGCAGGTCATGGCGTTCCACACCCACCAGGGCCTCATCACGGGTATGTATGTCGTCCGCAACCCACACAAGCTCGAACGCCTCGAGCAGGAGATCACTCTGCTTCGCTAGCCGCAATCGCCGCGTTGATGGCGGCGACCAGTTGCTGGTCGTCGCCGGTGCGCCATTCGTGCCCGGCCGGGCAGGCCCACTGGTCGTGGTCGGCCGTCATCACACACCCAGCCAGCCGCACCCGCCCCGCAGCCGCCGCACGCATCGCAGCCTGCGTCGGCAGCCCGTAGAGGATCGGCACCCCCGCCTCACCACACACAGGGCACGCCGGCCCCGCAGAAACTCCCATGCGCCCAGGGTACGACCCTCAGTAGTCTCACCGAATGGCGTCAAGGTTCGACCGAGCGATGCGGCTGATGCGCAAGCACGACCCGCAACTCCAGGAAGACGGGTACCACCTACTCCTTCCGCACGCTGCTGAACACCTGCAGGAGCTGATCGCCGCCTACGAGGCGGAGACCGAGGATCCAGGGCTCAGGGGCTGGCTACTGGAGCTGATCGAGATTGCCCGAGCGGAGTCAGAGTGAAGTTTCCCGAGACGTTGTCGGCGGGGCGTTGTGCGTTGATCGAGGATGCGGCCAAGACGCTCCAGCGGGAGTACGGCGTGGGGTTCCTTGGGATGGTTTTGTCGGGGTCGGCGGGGCGGGGAGTGGAGACTGAGCGGTCGGATCTTGATGTGATCGTGGTGGTGACGCCGGAGCTGGTTGAGCGGCCATTGCGGCGGGATACCGAGTTGGAGCTGTTGCCGGTGACGCTCAAGCACCTGGAGACGCTGGCGGTGTTCGGGGACGACCAGTGGGGGTATCGGTGGTCGTACGCGTGGGCGCCGACGCTGCTGGACCACACCGATGGGCGCATCGAGCGGGCGATCGAGCGGCAGACTCGGCTGAGTGCTGAGGAGGTGCAGGCGCTTCTGGAGCTTCGGCTGGATGCGTGGATCAACCTGACCTACCGCACACTCAAGTCAACGCGCGACGGGAACCTGCTCGCAGCACGCCTGGATGCTGCCGAGGCGATCTCGCCGTTCCTGGATGTGGTGTTCGCACTCGACGGACAGGTCCGGCCGTACAGCAAGTACCTGACCTGGACGCTGGAGCACCACCCGCTCCCGAGCTGGCCGACCGAAGACCTCCTGCAGACGATCGAGCAGTACCTCGCCGGCAACGCCGAGGCGATCAGGCAGAGCCTCCGGCAGGTGCAGGCGTACGGGCTCCCACTGGTACAGGAGACTTTCGACGACTGGGCTGCCGAGCAGTACGACGCGCTACGGCGTCCCTAGCAGCACCGGGGCCAACGCGTCGTACCAGATGTCGCCCATCTTCAAGAAGCCCGCGTCAGTGGGGTGCAGCTTGTCCGATGAGATGTCGGACAGCGCCATCCGCGCGTTCAGATCAACGAACCGAACATCCGCTCCAGTAGCGCGCACAGCACTCACCACACCGGGAATGGCCGCGTTGTAGGTGTCGATGCGCTCATTCAGCCCCTGGTCGGGCGACGGCACGATCGAGGCGACCAGAATCGTCACACCGGGAACCCGCCGGGTGATGTGCTCGACCAGCTCCTGCAACCGCGCAGGAGCCTCAGCAAGGTCCCGTGCCTGTACGACGTCGTTCGTGCCGATGTGGAGCAGCACGTACCGCGGCCGGTTCAGCGTGAGCCAGTAGTCGATCCAGGAACGCAGTTCGTCGATCCGCATCCCGGGATGGCCCTCGTTGTCCCGGTCCGGCAGATTCCCCCACCGCACCGAGCCCACAAGGTCCACCTGCGGTCCGCCCTGGAGGTGCTGCCACAGCGAGGTGCGGTAGCTGACACCAGTCTCGGGATTGCCATAGGTGATGGAGTCCCCCAGCGGCATCAGCCGCACTCCACCGCCGCCTGGAGTCGCCGGCCCCACCACCAGAACAGCCGCAACGATCAACGGCACAGCGAGCAGCAGACGAAGCTTCACACGGAGAACGTAGCGGTTGGACCAACGCAGGGAGGTGCACACTCAACAGTCATGCTGGAAAGTAGCTCCGCTGTACCCACCCAGAGGGGCGGGGCGAGTACAGCGCAGCCGCCTAGTTGGCTTCTTTCGTCGCCCAGTAGTGCCATTGTGGGGACGCGACTGGGGAACGGGTCAGGCCGTCCGGCCAGGTGGCCGGCAGGTCATGACTCCGTGCCGCGTAAAGGGTCACCTCCGATGCGCTGCGGTCCCCGCGGACTGCTACGCGTGCGGCGGTCTCGGCGCGCATGTCGGCCAGGTAGTGGACGGCAGGCAGGAACTCCGCACTCAGCCGTGGGCTGAGCCGTCCGACCGGTTCGTCGTCGAGACGGATCTCGACCACGTTCCGCGGCCGGTCCTGGATGCTGTCCTCCTCCTCGATCGCATGCATGGTGGCGTACGCCCAGCACTCGCCCTCCGCCCGGAAGAACGGTGCCAGGACCTCTGGATGCACCTCACTGCCCGGTACGACGATGCCGCTGCCGGGCGGTAACAGGTGGAAGCTCCCCGGCGGGGGCAGATTCACCGGGACGAGCATGTGCGGCTGGCCCAGGGCCACCGCGACGCTGGCGTGGAACTCGGTCCCGTCAGCATCTTTGCCGGCCCAGTCGGCCGGCTCCCATTCACTCACCCACAGGTGACACGGCACCTGCGGTTGCAGTCCTTGAGCCACCAGCTCCGAGAGCACCGGGTGGTAGCGATGTGCGTCGTCCCTCGGCAAGTAGCCGACAACCTTCCCCTGAACGCGGACTGCGATCGATCGGGGGTCGAATCTGTTGTGCGGTTCCGGGACCAGTTCCGCCTCGGTGTCCAGATCTGCGCCGCGTGCCGGGATGGGATCAGGGAACAGGCCTCGAATCGCCTGCTCGTGCGGAGCCTCCCGCACGACCTCCTGACCACACCACAGTGCATCGCCCCACAGACTGAACGGAATCAGTTCCATGTGCCCTCCAGTCCCCGCTGACCGGTTTACTCGGCTCATCCCGTCCAGAGCCCTGGCCGTTACACCGAGTGAGCGTATGAAAACTACACTGCCCCGTGAAGGGCCGTTTCACGCATGGAATCAGGCTCTGTTGCGCAACGGTAGCCGTCTGTCCGCAGAATGGACGCAGATCGTCTTGTGCAGCGAGCGAAACGGCGAAGATCGTGCAGATGCACGGGAAGGAACGTCATGCAGGGCAGAAGTTCAGTCGCTCGATCGACCAGCAGAACCGGTTCAGCGATCGTCTCAGAAACGGCCGGTGCGGCCGCCGTCGAGGCCGCCGTCTCGAGGCTCGACGGGATCGCGATCAGGACGCCGCTGGAGCGCAATCTGCGCCTGTCCGAGCGCACCGGGGCGCACATTCTGCTGAAGCGCGAGGACCTGCAGATCGGCCGTTCCTACAAGCTGCGTGGGGCCTTCAACCTGATCGCTCAGCTCGACGACGTGGCCAAGTCGGCGGGTGTCGTGTGTGCCAGTGCCGGCAACCACGGGCAGGGCTTGGCATATTCGTGCCACACGCTCGGCGTTCAAGGAAAAGTCTTCGTTCCGCGGACGACACCGCGCCAGAAGCGGGACCGGATCGCGGCGCTTGGTGGCAAGCAGATCCAGGTGATCGTGACCGGCGACACGTACGACGACGCGGCCGCCGCGGCGCTCGCTGATGCGGAAGCAACCGGCGCGACGATGGTCCCCGCCTTCAACGACCCGCGGACCGTGGCCGGCCAAGGCACGGTTGCCGTCGAGATCGTCCAGCAGCTGGGCCACGCCCCCGACGTACTGGTGGTTCCGGTCGGCGGTGGTGGGCTCATCGCCGGGGTCGCGAGTTGGCTGACGGCCCGGCATCCCGGCGTACGGATCGTTGGTGTGGAGCCGGCCGGTGCCGCGAGCATGGCGGCTGCCTTGGCCGCTGGTGAACCGGTTACGTTGCCGCAGCTGGACAGCTTCGTCGACGGCGCCGCAGTACGGCGGGTCGGCGACGTCACGCTGCCGTTGGTGGCGAGCGCCGGGGTCGAGATGTTGTCGGTCCCGGAAGGGCTGGTGTGCAGCGAGATGCTCGAGCTGTACCAGGTCGACGGGCTGATCGCCGAGCCCGCGGGCGCTTTGTCGACAAGTGCCCTGGGCAACGGTCTCACCGTCCGGCCGGGTGAGACGGTCGTTTGTCTGCTCTCCGGCGGGAACAACGATGTCAGCCGGTACAGCGAGATCCTCGAGCGATCGCTGGTCTACGAAGGCCTCAAGCACTACTTCCTGGTGACGTTCCCGCAGGAGCCGGGCGCGCTGCGCCAGTTCCTGGACGGCGTGCTCGGGCCGGACGACGACATCGCCCTGTTCGAGTACGTGAAGCGCAACAACCGGGAGACCGGTGTCGCGCTGGTCGGGATCGAGATCGGCCGGGCCAGTGACCTGGAAGGTCTACTGGCCCGGATGGATGCCGCCCCGCTCGACATCGAGCGGATCAACCCGAACTCCCCCGAATTCAGGTACTTGATCTGATCCCGCCGCAGACCTCACCCTGCGGCGGGACCAGACCGTCCTCACTGTTTCGTGTGGTTGGGACGCCGCGGGTCGTGCGGATGGTTCCCGTCCGCCCAGTGGCTCTCCGCAGCCGGCCGCGCATCCGTTTCCGTCGGCTGGGGACGGGCCGCGTTCGGTACGTCGCCCGCGTGCGGCATGTTGCCCTCTTCGGCCCCGTGGTCAGGCATCTTGGCCGCGGCCTCGCTGTGGTGCTTGTCGGCCTCACGATCGGCGGTCTTGGCGGCCTCGCGGCGCTCGGTGGCACCAGCGCTCAGCCGACGGGCCTCAGCGGCCTTCTCCTCGGACTCCGCCTGGGCGCGCTTGGCGCGGGCGTCGACCTCATCGGCCGCGGCATGCTGCCGCTCGGCGTGCGCCGCGGCGATCCGCGACTCCTGCTCCTTCTCGTACGCCTCCTGCCGCTGCGCCTCGGCCTGCTGCCGCTGATGTTCGGCACGACGCTTCGACGACGTCTTGGACGCGCCGGCGATCAGCGCGACCAGGATCACCAGGACTGCGAGGGCGACGACGATCCAGAGGACGGTCATTCCGTCCATGGGGTTCCTCCTCTATCGGGGTTCCCGCTCCGGTACCCGCCGCCCTCGCCTCCTAACCGGCGCGGACCACGAACCGATAGGTGCCTGAGGCAACATTCATGGCCACCGTCGCGCCCTCGTCGGTCGCGTTCGAGACCCGCCGTCCACTCTCTGTCACCAACGACGGATCACCAGCAGGCAAACGAACGATTGCTGTCGAGTTGGCCGGCACTGTCACGTCCAGCTGGAAGCCGCGCGAGGTGGACTTCCAGTTGCTGACCACTTCGCCGTACGGCGTCTCGAGCGCGAAGTCGGAGGTGGTGATCCCCGCACCCGGCGTCGGTGCGATCAGCACCTTGCGGTAGCCCGGCTCGGCCGCCGAGACACCGGCCAGCGTCCGGTACATCCACTCACCGACCGCGCCGTACGCATAGTGGTTGAAGGAGTTCATCCCGACGTCGTTGAAGGTGCCGTCCGGGTTGATCGAGTTCCAGCGCTCCCACACCGTCGTCGCGCCCTTGCCGATCTCATAACCCCATGACGGGTACGACGTGTTCTGCAGCAGCTTGTACGCCAGATCCGACCGCCCCACCTTGCTGAGCACCGGCAGCAGCCCGTCCACTCCCAGGAACCCGGTGGACAAGTGCGTGTCCCGCCGCAGGATCGTGTTCACGAAGTGCTCGCCGGACTTGGTGACGTCCGGGATCAGGTCGTTGGTGAAGCCGAGGATGTACCCGGTCTGGCTGTCCGCCCCGACCTTCCCGTCCGCCGCCACGAACCGTGCGATCCACGCGGCCCGTACGTCGTCGTACAGCTTCCGGTACTTCGTTTCGTCCGTGGTGTTGCCGATCGCCGCAGCCATCTGGCTGAGTTGCCGGGCACCCTTCGCCATGAACGCCGTACCGATCAAGTCACCGGGTGTCGGGTCGTCCAGGTTCAGCCAGTCACCGTAGTCGCCGCCACCACGGATCAGACCGGGTGAGTGCGAGGCCAGGTAGTCGACGTACCGAGTCATGGACGCGTAGTGGTCACGGATCACGTCGGTGTCGCCATAGGCCTGCCAGAGCGTCCAGGGCACGTTGACACCGGCATCTGCCCAGCCGGCGTTCCCGAGGCCACCATCGAACGCATTCGGCACAGTCGGCGCCACACTCGGGTAGGAGCCGTCAGTGGCCTGACTGTCGCGCAAGTCCCGTAGCCACTTGGCCAGGAAGGCCTGTGAGTCCAAGTTGTAGACCGCAGTCCGGGCGAACACGTTGATGTCGCCGGTCCAGCCCATCCGCTCGTCACGTGCCGGAGTGTCGGTCGGAATGGACAGGAAGTTGCCGCGCTGCCCCCAGACGATGTTGCTGTGCAGCTGATTCACCAGTGCGGAGTTGGTGTGGAAGCTGGTCGTCTGAGCACCATCGGTACCCATCACCACTCCAGTGATCGCACTGGCCGGCGGTGCGGTCGGCAGTCCGCTGACCTCGACGTACCGGAAGCCGTGGAACGTGAAGCGGGGCTGGTAGGTCTCGGACTGGTTGGTGGCGAAGGTGTAGTGGTCGGTCGCCCTCGCACCGCGCAGGTTGTCGGTGTAGAGCGTGCCGTCCGGGTTCAGTACCTCGCCGTACCGGATCGTCACGGTCTGGCCGGGCTGTCCGGTCAGCTTGAAGCGTCCGACGCCGACCATGTTCTGTCCGAGGTCGTAGAGGTACTTGCCCGGTGTCGGCGAGGCAATGGCCTTGGCTGCCAGGTGTTGCGTCACGCGGACCGGCTGATCGGTCTGCGGGACCAGCTGTGCGGTCGCACTCGGCCGCAGCAACGCCGGTGTCCACTCAGATGCCGTACGGCGTGCGTCGTAGCTCTCGCCGTTGAGCAGATCAGCAACCCGTACGGCGCCTGGGGCGGTCTGCCAGTTCTGGTCGGTACCGATCACGTCGGTGCTGCCGTCTGAGTACGTGACGCGCAGTTGAGCGGTCAGAGCCGTTTCACTGCCGTACTTCTGCGGACCGAACATCGCGAGGTTCCCGGCGTACCAGCCGCTGGAGAGCTCCGCACCCAGCACGTTCTGACCCGACCGCAGTTGCCGAGTGACGTCGTACGTCTGGGACTGGATCCGCTGGCGGTAGTCCGTCCAGCCGGGAGCCAGCTCCTGGTCGCCGACCTTGTGACCGTTCAGGCTCAGCTCGTAGACACCCTGCGCGGCCGCGTAAACGCGAGCCCGGACGACCTTCTTGCCCTTAGGGATTGTGACGGTGCGCTTGAACACTGGCAGCGGCGGACCTGGTAGCCAGAGGTCGGTGTTGCCCTTGACCTGCAGTCCACCAGTCGGCAGCACAGTCCCGTCCGGGAAGGTCTGATCGCCGGCCGCGAATGCAGTGTCGACCAGCTTCTTACCGGTGGCGTTGGTCACCACCAGGTTGTGCACAACGCCGCTCTCGACTCCGTTGGTGCGGAAGCCCACGATCCCGGCCGAGTTGTGGTCGGTGCGCTCGCGCTGGTCGACCTGTGTGCCGTCGATCCAGGTAGTGATCGTCTGACCGGCCACTGTGATCCGTAGGTGGTGCTGCTGGCTCAGATCGACGTTCAGTGGGATCTCACCGAGTACGACGTAGCCACCGCCCTGCTGGCGGACGTGCGGCCGCAGCTTGTTGCCACCGACGGTGTTGAGCTGCCACATGTAGCCGATGCCGGCCCGGCCCCGGAAGAAGACGCCGAGCGCCTCCTTGGTGACGGTGACGTCGGCATCGACCGTGTAGTCGGTCCACTCCGCACCTGGCTGGCTGTCAGCACCGATCCACTGACCACTCCAGTCCGACGGCTGCAGCTGCGCAGTCTCGAAGGTTGCGGGGTCCGACCAGCGCGTGGCGCGGCCGTTGTTGTCCCAGACCCGGACGGACCAGAAGTACTGCGAGTACGGCTTCAACGCGGCACCGGCGTACTCGACGTCGACTGAACGGTCGGAGCGGACCACACCGCTGTCCCACGCGTCCGGATGCGTCAACCGGGATGGAGTGGTCGCCACTCGGACCTGATAGCGCGTCTGCGCCGTACCGCGGCGGTCGCCGTCGAGCTGCCAGCTCAGCCGGGGCTTGCCGGCGGCGATGCCGAGTGGTTCGGCCAGAGCGTTGGTTTTGAGGTTGTGCACCTGAGGTGCTGGTGTGGCTGACGCCGTGGACACAGGCATCGCCAGGAGGGCTGCCAAGGCAAGGCAGACCCCTCGAAGGTATCGGGGCATTGCGAGACTCCTCAGTCAGTGGGGCGGAACTGAGCTCGGGGCGGTGGGGCGGGGAAGGAATCTGTTGAGGGTTAGACGAGGCCGCGGCGGGCGGCCCAGACGATGGCTTCGATCGCGGTACTGAAGCCGAGCCGGTCGCAGATCAAGCGCGTCCGGCGGCGGACAGTCCGTTCGGACAACTGCAACCTGCGCGCCACCGCGTCCATCGGCAAGCCGGTGGCGAGGAGGCGGAGCAACTGCAGATCGTCATGGCTGATCTCCCGCGGCGGTATCCGCTGCGGGCGCATTTCCTGGGGGAGGGCGGTCATGCTGATCACCTGGTTCCGAACACCCGGGACTCGGCGGCGTCCCAGTCGGCCGGTTTGCCCTGCGGGGTGTAGCTCCGCAGGCGATGGGTGGACCGGACCAGGGCGCGCATGGCGGCCAGGTCCGGGAGGGGCTCGCCCAGTGCGCGAGCTTGGACGAGGACATTGCCCAGGGCCGACGCTTCGACCGGTCCTGCCAGTACTGGCAGGCCGCAGGCGTCTGCGGTGAGCTGACACAGCAGTTCGTTCTGGGAGCCGCCTCCGATGACATGCAGTACGTCGACAGGCCGGTCCGCGAGCTCTTGCGCCGACCGCAGCGTCCGCCGGTAGGCGAGCGCCAGACTCTCCAGCACGCACCGCACGATCACACCCTTGGAGGCATCCCCGATCCGAGCAGGCATGTCACCTGGAGCTAGGAACTCTGGTGAATCCGGGTCGATGAGTAGAGCGAAGGGTGGCGCGGCGGCCGCTTCGGCGAGCAATCGGGGCAGGTCGTCGTCCTGCCAGACACGTTGGCACTCCTGGAGGATCCAGAGCCCCATGACATTGCGGAGGAAGCGGATCCGCCCATCCACTCCTCCTTCGTTGGTGAAGTTGGCGATCCGTGCTTCCTCCGTGAGCACGGGTTCGTTCAGCTCCAGTCCGACCAAGGACCAGGTCCCGGACGAGATGTAGGCGAAGCGCTCACCCTCCGCCGGCACACTCACCACAGCCGAAGCCGTGTCATGCGAACCAACCGCCAGCACCGGAGTCCCGCCGTACTCCCCAATCACCTCCCCCGGCTCCCACAGCCGAGGCAGGACCTTCGGGGGTACGCCGATCCGCTCCGCCAGCTCCGCACTCCAGTCGCGCGCGCGAACGTCGTACAACTGTGTGGTCGAGGCGTTCGTCCGCTCGACGCCGATCACTCCGGTGAGCCAGTACGCGAGGAGGTCGGGGATGAGCAGCAGTGTCTCGGCGGAAGCCAACCGCGACTCCGCACTCAGTTGATAGAGGGTGTTGATCGGGAGCTGCTGCAGTCCGGTGATGCCGTACAGCTCCTCGGCCGACACCGCCTGTAGTACGCGCTCCATCGCGCCATCTGTGCGCGAGTCGCGGTAGTGGACCGGGTTGCCGAGCAGGTGACCGTCAGCGTCCAGCAGGCCGTAGTCCACCGCCCAGGAGTCGATGCCGATCGAGTCCACCGGACCTGCGGTGTGGAGACCGTCGAGGAGAGAGCGGTAGAGGTGCAGGATGTCCCAGTGCAGGGTGCCGCGGAGGTCGACCGGGCCGTTCCAGAAGCGGTTGATCTCGGTCAGGTTCAGCAGGTCGGGTCCGACCTCGCCGAGCATGACGCGGCCGCTGGAGGCACCTAGGTCGACCGCCGCGACGCGCTTCATGGCGAGACGACAGTCAGGTCGAGTTGGAGCAGTCCGGCCACCGCTTCGAGGTCCTTGACCCGGTGTCCGGTACCGAGTGCCCAGTGGTGCGCCACTCCGGACGCGGACCACGCATCGGTCCACTCACCCGGGTCACAGCCGAAGTCCACCCGGGACGTCGTGTTGCCGATCTGCAGCAGCGGTCCCGGGACGACCCTGCCCTCGGAAGCGATCAGATGGAACGTACCGTCGCGCCGCTGGCCCAGTCCGCACAGCGTCACCGGCCCTGCCTTCACGTCGAACTCGACGGAGACACCCCAGCCGCGCTTGCCGTGGTAGACGCCCAGTCCACGCAGCAACGGCTTGGCCGCGCTGATCGCCAAGTGCGCCGGTCCGTCGTGCCCCATCTCCACCACGTGGTCGTGGAAGTTCAGCGCCTGCAGCTCGGTGAACGAACCGCCCGCACCGAGCTTGTCCATCACCAGCATCGCCAGTGAGGTGCGCAGCTCGTACTCACCGGCCGCAGGAACACCCCGCGCAGTCAGCAGCGACGCACCGAGGATCATCCCGGCCGCAACGCGCTCGTGCGTCTCCCCGTCCAGTCCGCGGTGGTAGTAGGCCAGCGTGGTCAGGTCGAAGTCCTCAACCAGCCGGTCCAGCGCGACCGACACCGTGGCGCCCCACCGGAAGTCGTCCTCGACCACGGAGTCGTCCAGCGTGAAGATCTCCCGCGCCAGCTCCATCCGTTCCAGGGTCTCCGCAGGAGTGACCTTCTCGACCCGCACGCGCAGGTCGTCGATCTCCAGGATCTCCACGTGCCCACCGAGCTGCGCGGACACCAGCGTCGGGTCGGTGACGACATCCATCATCCCCGGGTACAGATGCCCGAGCAGGCCGTGCCGCCCATGCCGGAACGCAGCCCGTACGCCGGCCGCCCGGATCCACCGGTCGATCCGGGCCCAGGCGCGCTCGTCCTCCAGGTAGCCGGAGACCGAGCGGAACGGCACTCCACACCGCTCGAACGCATTCGCCATCTCCGGCAGCGGACAGGCACCGCAGTACGCCAGCCACGCACCTGTGTCGAACGACGCGTGGTCCATCGACTCCGTCGGCTGCAGGTTCAGCAGCAGCACCGGGGAACCACTCCGCTGCGCCACTGGCACCAGCATCGACGCAGTCATGTAGGTCGTCAGAAAGCCGACGATCAGGTCGCAGTCCGCCAGCCGCAGCTTCTCCGCGGCCGCAGCACCCTCCTGCGCGTCAGAGATGAACCCGACGTCCACAACCTCGCAGTCCAACGCAGCGAAGCGCTCCGCCACCCGCCGAGCAGAGGCCTGCAACTGCGGCAGCAGCTCAGGGAACTGCGGCCAGTAGGCACCCAGCCCACCAGCCACCAGCCCGATCCGTGTCTTGCGGGGCTCCACCCAGGGCAGACCCCCACGCCCGTCGACCGACCGGCTCGGATCAGCGCTCCACATGTCAGCCCCCTAACGCAGGAACGCGGCAGCCACGCCGGCGTCGACGGGAACATGGAGACCGGTGGTGTGGCTGAGATCGCCGCCCACCAGCGCGAAGACCGCGGCCGCGACGTTCTCCGGCAGCACCTCCCGCTTCAGCAGCGTGCGCTGCGCGTAGAACGCACCCAACTCCGACTCCGGTACGCCGTACACGGCAGCCCGCTGCGCACCCCAGCCCTTCGCGAAGATCCCCGACCCCCGTACGACGCCGTCCGGGTTCACGCCGTTCACGCGGACGCCGTACTGGCCGAGCTCGGCCGCGAGCAACCGGACCTGGTGCGCCTGATCGGCCTTGGCCGCGCCGTACGCGACATTGTTCGGTCCGGCGAAGACGGCGTTCTTGCTGGAGATGTAGACGATGTCGCCGCCCATCTCCTGGTCGATCAGCACCTTCGCCGCCGCCTGCGAGACCAGGAAGGAACCCTTGGCCATCACGTCGTGCTGCAGGTCCCAGTCCCGTTCAGTTGTCTCTAGCAACGACTTCGAGATCGACAGGCCGGCGTTGTTCACGACCAAATCGACGCCACCAAAGGCGAGCAGGGCCACTCGCATCGCCTCGGCCACGGCCTCGCCGGACGAGACATCGGCGCCCACGGCAACAGCTACGTCGGCCGAGCCGATCTCCTTCGCCACCGCTTCTGCCGCAGCCAGATCGAGATCCGCGATCACCACGCACGCGCCCTCGGCAGCCAACCGCTGCGCGATCGCCTTGCCAATGCCCGAGCCGGCGCCAGTCACCAAGGCAACCCGGGACGCGAGCGGCTTCGGCTTGGGCATCCGCTGCAGCTTCGCCTCCTCCAGCGCCCAGTACTCGATCCGGAACTTCTCCCGCTCGTCGATCGGCGCGTACGTCGACACCGACTCGGCGCCGCGCATCACGTTGATCGCATTCACGTAGAACTCGCCGGCCACCCGAGCGGTCTGCTTGTCCTTGCCGAAGCTGAACATCCCGACGCCCGGCACCAGTACGATTGCCGGATCCGCACCGCGCATCGCGGGGCTGTCCGCATCCGCGTGCCGCTGGTAGTAGGCCGAATATTCGGAGCGATACTCCGCGTGCAGCTCCTTCAGCCGCGCGACCGCATCCTCGATCGAAGCGCTAGGCGGCAGGTCGAGCACCAGCGGCCGTACCTTGGTCCGCAAGAAGTGGTCGGGGCACGAGGTCCCGAGCGCCGACAATTCGCCGAGCTTGGAGCGCGCGGTGAACTCCAGCACGACATCCGCGTCACTGAAGTGGCCGACCTGTGGTTTGTCGGTGGACGCGAGCCCGCGGATCACCGGCGCCAGCGCGGCCGCGCGCGCCCGCCGCTCATCCACCGGCAGAGCCTCGAATCCGGGCACCACCGGGCCGAACGGTTCCGCGATACCGCGGTCAGCGAGGAAGCGTTCCGCCGTACGGATGATGTCCAGCGAGTTCGCCTCGCATTCGTCCGAGGTCGCGCCCCACGCCGTGATCCCATGCCCGCCGAGGATGCAGCCGATCGCCGCCGGGTTCTCCCGCTTCACCGCGGCGATGTCCAGGCCGAGCTGGAATCCGGGCCGCCGCCACGGCACCCAGACCACCCGATCCCCGAAGCACTCCGCGGTCAGCTTCTCGCCGTCAGCCGCCGTCGCCAACGCGATCCCGGAGTCCGGGTGCAGGTGGTCAACATGCGGCGCGTCCACCAGCCCGTGCATCGCGGTGTCGATCGACGGTGCCGCGCCACCCTTGCCGTGCAGGCAGTAGTCGAATGCCGCGACCATCTCGTCCTCGCGCTCCACACCCGGGTACGAATCGACGAGCGCGTTCAGCCGATCAAGCCGCAGTACGGCGAGACCTGCGGCGGTCAGGGTCCCGAGATCACCGCCGGAACCCTTCACCCACAGCAGCTCGACGGGCTCTTGGGTCACCGGGTCGACCGAGGTCCCCTTCGCCGACGTGTTCCCGCCGGCGTAGTTGGTGTTCCGCGGGTCCGCGCCCAACCGGTTGCTCCTGGCAACGAGCTCCATCACGCTCCCCACCCGGCCTGCTGGCCGTCAGCCCGCTCGGCCACGATCTGCTCGAAATACCCACTGCGCTTGTACGCCGCGATCGGGTCCGGATCGAGCCCCTGCGACTCCCGCAGCTCGGCCAGCAGCGGCCGCACATCGGTGTTGTAGGCATCCATCAGTACGGCGTTCGCCTCCAGCACGTCGCATTCCAGCTGTGCCGTCCTGAGCGCCGCGCGATCGACCAGCAACGCCTTCGCGGTGGCCTCCTGGACGTTCATCACCGAGCGGATGATGGCCGGGATCTTGACCTCGATGTTGTGGCACTGGTCGAGCATGAACGCGATCCCGGCGCCCGGGTCGAGCGCGTTCCCGCGGACGATCTCGGACATGATCCGGAACAGCTGGAACGGATCGGCCGACCCGACCATCAGGTCGTCGTCGGCGTAGAAGCGGCTGTTGAAGTCGAACGCGCCGAGCTTCTTCACCCGGAGCAGGAACGCCACGATGAACTCGATGTTCGTCCCCGGCGCGTGGTGCCCGGTGTCGATACACACGGTTGCCTTCGACCCCAGTTCGAGACAGTGCGCGTACGACGTTCCCCAGTCCGGGACGTCGGTCGTGTAGAAGGCCGGCTCGAACAGCTTGTACTCCAGCAGCATCCGCTGGTCGTCGCCGAGCCGGTCGTAGACCTCGCGCAGCGCAGTCGCGAGCCGGTCCTGCCGGTCCTGGATGTCGTCCTGCCCCGGATAGTTCGTACCATCGGAGAACCACAGCTTGAGATCGCGCGATCCGGTCGCGTCCATGATCTCCACGCATTCCAGCAGGTGATCCGTGGCCTTGCGCCGTACCCGGGGGTCAGGGTTGGTGACGCTGCCGAGCTTGTAGTCGTCGTCCTGGAACACGTTGCTGTTGATCGCGCCGAGCCGGACGCCCTGCTCCTTCGCATACGCCGCCAGGCCTGAATAGTCATCGACCTTGTCCCACGGGATGTGCATCGCCACGCTCGGCGCGACCCCGGTGAACCGGTGCACGACGGCCGCGTCGGCGATCTTCTCCTCCGGCGACCGCGGCACGCCCGGCTGCGTGAACACCTTGAACCGGGTGCCGGAGTTCCCGAACGCCCACGAGGGCAGCTCGATCTCCTGACGCTTGAGGGCATCCTGCACGCTGGTCATAGTCTTAGTCCTCCGTCAGGTGAAAGATTTCGGGCAGCAACACGAAGGACTCGTCCGGCTGACCCGCGGTGAAGAACGACGTCATCTCGGCCTGCCACCGGGCGTTCACCTCGGTGGCGGCCATCGCCCGCTGCGCCGCTTCCAGATCCGGCGACTCGACGTACCCGATGAGCAGTCCGTCGTCGCGCAGGAAGAGCGAGTAGTTGTGCCACCCGGCCTCGCGCAGCGCCGCCTGCATCTCCGGCCAGACGTCGCGGTGACGCTCGACGTACTCGTCCAGCCGGTCGGTGCGGACCTGGAGACAGAAGCAGTAGCGGTGCATCAGAAGTTGAACTTGTCGATGTTCAGGGGCGTGAACTCGGTCGGCGGGCCGAGCACGATCTCGCCGTCGGCGCCGACCGTGTACTCACCGAGCTTCCCGGCCTTGAACTTCTCGCCCTGTGCCCCGGTGATCTGCCCCGAGCTCATCGCGGCACCGGCGTACGCGGCCAGGTAGCCGATGTCGGACGGGTTCCAGAGCGCGAACTTCTTCACCGTGCCGTCCTTGACGTACTGGCGCATCTGGTTCGGCAGGCCGAGCCCGGTGATCGCGACCTTGCCCTTGTAGCTGGAGGCGCTCACGTACCGGGAGGCGGCCGCGATCCCGACCGTGGTCGGGGAGACGATCACCTTCAGGTTCGGGTAGGTCTGCAGGAGACCCTGGGCCTCGGTGAACGACTTCTGGTCATCGTCATTGCCATAGGCAACCTTGACCAGCTTGAGCTTGGCGTTCTCCGGCTTGGCCAGCTCGGTCTTCATCACCTCGATCCAGGAGTTCTGGTTGGTCGCGTTCGGGGTCGCGGACAGGACGGCGATCTCACCGGAACCGCCGGCCAGCTCGCTGGCCATCTTCACCAGGCTCTCGCCGATGCCCTGCGTGGTCGCCTGGTTGATGAAGGCGTCCCGGCAGGTCTTGGCTGCGTCGGAGTCGAAGGTGACGACCTTGATCCCGGCCTTGCGCGCCTGGTTCAGCGACGGGCAGACCGCGTTCGGGTCGTTGGCCGCGACCACGATCACGTTCTGCTGCTGCTGGATGAGCGTGTTGATGTAGCTGACCTGCGAGGACGCGCTGGCGTCGTTCGGGCCGACCAGCTTGTAGGTGCCCTTGATCTCCTCGACCGCGACCTTGCCGCCGCCCACCTCGACATCGGTGTACGGATTGTTCAGCTGCTTGGGGAGGTAGGCGATCTTCAGCCCCTCCTTGAGCGGAGCGTTCGGATCCGCCTTACCCGCCGTGCTCTCCGGCGCGGCCGTGTTCTGGCCCTCGGTGCTGGACTTCGTCGTACCGCCACACGCGGTCAACGCCAGGAGCGCAACCGCGACGGTGAGGGGCTTTCGCATGGTTCTACCTTTCAGGGCCGGCGTTAGTCAGGTTCGGCGGAGGCGGCTGGCGAGGTTGGGGCCGAGGACCGAGGCGATCAGCAGCACGCCGGTGACGACGTTCAGCGCCTCGTTGGACACATCGGACAGGCGGAGCGCGTTCTGCAACGAGCCGAGCAGGACAACACCGGCGATGACTCCGGGCAGTGCGCCCTTGCCACCGAAGATCGAGACACCACCGAGCAGTACGGCGGCGACCACCGCCAGCTCGAGTCCGGCGCCGTTGTCGGCGCGTGCGCTGGAGTAGCGCAGCGTCCACAGCACCCCGGCGAGACCCGAGATCACGCCACTGGCGACGTACAGCCAGAACTTCAGGCGCCCCGGACGGATGCCGGCGAAGCGGGCTGCCTGCTCGCCGGCGCCGACCGCGAAGACGGCCCGGCCGATCGGGGTGGCGTGCAGGATGACGCCGAAGACGGCGGCCAGTACGACGATGATGATCAGCACGTTGGGGATCGGCGTACCGGCAATGGTCCCGGTCACCCAGTCGGTGTAGACGGCCGGGAAGTCGGCGACCGCGCCGTCGCCGAGGACGACGAACGCGAGACCGCGGTAGAGGGCGAGGGTGCCGATCGTGACGGCGAGGGACGGGAGGCCGAGGACGGTGACGAAGAAGCCGTTGACCGCGCCCAGGACCGCGCCGAGCAGCAGGCAGAGCGGGATGATTGTTTCGATCGGCTGGTTCGCGTTCCACAGGTAGCCCATGAAGGCGCTGGACAGGCCGAGCGTGCTGGCGACGGACAGATCGATCTCGCCGGTGACGATGACCAGGGTCATCGGGAGGGCGACCAGGGCGATCGGCAGCAGGTCGAGGACCAGGAAGCCGAAGTTCTGGCCGGTGCCGAAGCTATCGACGCTCGCCGCGGCGATGATCAGGACCAGGACGGTGATCGCGATGATCGCGACGTTCCAGTTCGCCAACCTGCCGACGCGGGTTTCGGTGAGCTCAGCCGACATGAGAGCCTCGCTTCTTCAGACCGGCCGCGACCCGGACGGCGACCAGCCGGTCGGCGCCGATCGCGAGCAGGATCAGGCCGCCGACGATCGCCTGCTGCCAGAACTGGTTGATCTCGAGGACGGCGAGCGCGCTGCCGATCGTTGTCAGCAGCAACGCGCCGAGCGCGGCGCCCCAGACGGTCCCGCTGCCGCCGAAGACTGCCACTCCGCCGACCACCACGGCTGCGACCACGTTGAGCTCGAGACCGGTCCCGGCGGCGGCGTCGATCGTGCCGAACCGGGCGGCGAACAGCACGCCCGCTACTCCGGCCAACGCGCCGCTCACCAGGAAGGCGCCGACGGTACGGCGGCCGGTCGGGATGCCGGCGAGTCGCGCGGCATCGGGGCTGGAACCCATCGCGTACAGCTCGCGGCCGGTCCGATAGTTGCGCAGGACAACGGCCGTGACGACGAGGACCAGGAGCGCGATCAGGACGAGATACGGAATCCCGAGCAGAGTCGCGTTGCCGAAGTCGAGGAATCCCGCCGGCAACTCGTCCGCGTTGATCTGACTACCGCCGGCCCAGAAGTACGTGACCCCGCGTACGACGTACAGGGTGCCTAGCGTGACGACCAGCGCGGGGACTTTGCCGTAGCGGACGAGGACGCCGTTCAGTACGCCGCAGACCGCGCCGACTGCGGCGCCAATGAGGAGCGCGAGGACTACTGGGAGGCCGGGGTTGTTCTGGAGGAGCGTGCCCACGGTGAACGCGCTCAGGCCCAGGACCGAGCCGACCGAGAGATCGATGTTGCGGGTGATCACCACCACGGCCTGGCCGACCGCCAGAACGGCCAGGATCGCGGTGCTGAGCAGGATGTCGCGAATGCTTTGCCCGGACAGGAAGCGTGGGTTCGAGATTGCGGTCACTGCGACGAGTAAGGCGAGCGCGATGACGATGCCTAGCTCGCGGGCCCGCAGTACAAAATCTAGAGAGGAGCGCTTGGGTGCGGTCAGCTCGACGGCCGTCATACGGTCGCCTCCTGACCGGTCGCGGCGAACATGACCGACTCCTCGGTCGCCTCGGTGCGGCTGAGTTCGGCGACCAAACGGCCCTCGCGCATCACCAGCACGCGGTCGGCCATGCCGAGCACCTCGGGCAACTCCGACGACACCATCAGTACGGCGACTCCCTCCGCGGCCAGACTGGACATCAACCGGTGCACCTCGGCCTTCGTCCCGACGTCGATGCCGCGCGTGGGCTCGTCGACGATCAGCACCCGCGGACCGGTCGCTAGCCACTTGGCCAGCACGACCTTCTGCTGGTTGCCGCCGGACAGCGTGCCGACCTCGTCGGACAGTCGCCCGTACTTCGTCTTCAGCCGCTCGGTCCATTCCTTCGCGGAACGGCGTTCGCGGCTGCCGGTGAGGAAGCCGAGCTGGGACAGCGAGCGGGAGCGCGGGAGCGTCACGTTGCGCTCGATCGAGAGATCCATCACGAGGCCCTGCTGGCGGCGGTCCTCCGGAACCAGTGCGACTCCAGCAGCCATTGCCTGCTTGGGGTTTCCGGGCTTGAGCTGCTTGCCGACGACCTCCACCGTACCGGCGTCGCGGGGGTCGACGCCGAAGATCGACTGCACGACCTCGGAGCGGCCGGAACCGACCAGGCCGGCGAGCGCGACGATCTCGCCGGCGCGGACCTCGAAGGAGATGTCCTTGAAGACCGGGTCGCGGGTGAGGCCTTCGACTTTGAGGACCGTTGCGCCGGGGGTGACGTCTTGTTTGGGGAAGAGCGCGTCGAGATCGCGACCGACCATCCGGCGCACCATCTCGTCGACGCTGGTGTCTGCGAGGAGGTCGGTCGAGACGTGCTTGCCGTCGCGCATGATCGTGACGCGCTGGCAGAGGGCGGTGATCTCCTCGAAGCGGTGCGAGATGAAGAGGAGGGCGGCACCGTCGTCGCGCAGCGATCGGGCGACCGCGAACAGGCGCTCGACCTCGACGCCGGTCAGGGCCGCGGTCGGCTCGTCCATCACCACGACGCGGGCGTCGACGGACAAGGCCTTCGCGATCTCGACGAGCTGCTGGTCGGCGATCGACAGGCCGCGGGCCGGGCGGTTCGGGTCGATGGACACGCCCAGGCGGGTGAAGAGGCGCGCGGCCTGGGCAACCATGGCGGCCCGGTCGATCGTGTTGAAACGACCCAGTGGCTGGCGGCCCATCGCGATGTTCTCGGCCACCGAGAGGTCCGGGAAGAGCGTCGGTTCCTGGTAGATGACCGCGATCCCGGCGGCCTTCGCGTCGGCGGGTCCGGTCAGGGCGAGCGCCGTACCGTCGAGCTCGAGCGTGCCCGCGTCGGGGCGGTGGACGCCGGCCAGCATCTTCACGATCGTGGACTTCCCGGCCCCGTTCTCGCCGACCAGGGCGTGCGCCTCCCCGCCGTACAGGTCGAAGGAGACGTCCTGGACGGCGGCAACCGCGCCGAAGGATTTCGAGACGCCACGGACCCGGAGTACCGCTGCCATCAGTCACCTCACTTCGCGGCTGAAAGGTTTCAAAGTCTTGGGAAGGAAAGTACGGGCCGGTCATTGGAGGCGTCAAGAGGTGGACTGCGGATTGCTCTGATCTCGCGGTACGCTTCGGGCTCTAAGACGTTTCAACTGGGCCTTGACGCGGGGAGGTGGGCATGGCAGCGGACGACACCAAACGCCGGGGACACACCGCCGGGGTGAAGGCGGTCGCCGCCGCGGCCGGCGTCTCCCTCGGCACGGTCTCGAACGTGCTGAACCGGCCCGAGATGGTCAGCCCGCTGACCCGGGCCAAGGTCGAGGCCGCGATGGCCTCCCTCGGCTTCGTGCGCAACGAATCCGCCCGCCAGCTCCGGGCCGGCAGCAGCCGGATCCTCGCGTACCTGATGCTCGACGCGGGCAACCCGTTCTTCACCGACGTCGCCAAGGGCGTCGAGGAGGCGGCCCGCGCGGCCGGGTTGTCGGTCTTCCTCTGCAACAGCAACGAGGACGCCGAGCGCGAGGCGGACTACCTCGACCTACTCGAGCAGCAACGCGTCCAGGGCGTGCTGATCACTCCGATCGACCAGCATTCGTCGCGACTGCGCAAACTTCCCGCCCGCGGTACGCCGGTCGTCGTCGTCGACCGGGCGATCGACGACGGTGAGCACTGTTCGGTCGCGGTGAACGACGTTCTCGGTGGCGAGCTTGCCATCGCCCACCTGCTCGAGCTCGGCCACGAGCGGATCGCGTTCATCGGTGGGCCGTTGACGATCGGCCAGGTCGTCGACCGTCGAGACGGCGGGCGGAGTGCACTGCGGAAGGCCGGCAAGCCCGAGGACAACCTGATCGAGATCACCACCGGCGCATTGACCGTTGCCGAAGGCAAGGGTGCCGGGCAACGTCTTGCCGGGCTACCAGCCTCCCGCCGACCAACCGCCGCCTTCTGCGCGAACGACCTGCTGGCGTTGGGTTTACTCCAGCAATGCGTGAGCCTCGGCCTCCGCGTCCCCGAGGACCTGGCCATCGTCGGCTACGACGACATCGAGTTCGCCGAAGCAGCCGCCGTACCCCTCACGTCGGTCCGCCAACCCCGCCAACTCCTCGGCCGAACCGCCGCCGAGCTGCTCCTGGACGAGTCCTCAAACCCCAACCACGAACACCAACGAGTCATCTTCACCCCAGAACTAGTGGTCCGAACCTCAACCCGCGGCGCCACCTAACGTCCGAAAGAGTTGTACGCCCCGCCTCCGGTCAAGTCCGCGCGTTATCCGGTGGATTTTCGTCGCCGAGCACCCCAAATCCACCGGATAGCGCGAGGGGTCAGGCGCCGTACGAGGCTAGGAAGACGTCTACGGCTCGGGTGGCCAGGGTTTCCAGTTCGGTGGGTTTGGGGCGTTCGCGGGTGCCGGCGAACATGGCGCGGTTCATGGGTTTGTACATGACGAGGCCGGCGAACTGGTAGGCGACGAGGGTGGGGTCGTCGAGCTCGCGGAGTAGACCACGGTCGGTGAGGCCGGTGAGTGCTTTGCCGAGGGTCTCCAGGGACTTCTCGAATCCGCCGGTGAACCAGGCTCCGCAGACCTCGGGGAAGCGGTCGGCCTCGGCGATCACGAGGCGGCGCAACTGGAGGACGTGGTCGGCGGTCAGGCTCTCGAGGAGCCGGAAGGCCAGCGCACGCAGGGCTTCGCGGGCGTCGGTCGCGCCGTCGAGGGTTTCGGCGTACGCCGCGGCCAGGTTCACCGCGAGCTCGTCGTTGGTGGCGAGGACGATCTCGGCGAAGAGGCGTTCCTTGTTCTCGAACTGCTTGTAGACGGTCTGCTTGGAGACGCCGGCCTTGGCCGCGACCTCGTCCATGCTCGCGCCGAGATAGCCGTGCTGGAGGAACACCTCCGTGGCCGCCGCGTGGATCGCGCGGCGCTTGGTGGCGGTTCGGCCTTCCGGGTTCAGCTCCATGCCGGAAATCATACTGGACAGTCTAGTTTTCTGTCGGGTACTGTACGGTCTAGTTCCAATCGATCCCCTGAGGAGAAGCGATGAGCAGCGTGAAGTCCGCCGACGGCACCACCATCAGCTACGACGTGTACGGCGAGGGCCAGCCACTGATCCTGGTCGACGGCGCCACCGCCCACCGCGCGGTGAACCCCCTGAACGCCGAGACCGCCGAGCTGCTGAGCGACCAGTTCCGCACCTACGTCTACGACCGCCGCGGCCGTGGCGAGAGCACCGACACCGCGCCGTACGACGTCCAACGCGAGATCGAGGACATCGCCGCCCTGATCGAGGACGCCGGCCGCCCGGCCATCGTGCTCGGCGGCTCCTCCGGCTCCCTGCTCGCACTCGACGCGGCCGCCGCAGGCCTCCCGATCACCAAGGTCATCGCCTTCGAACCCCCGGTCATCGTCGACGACAGCCGCCCACCCCTACCCGCCGACTACGTCGAGCAGCTCGAAGCCCACATCGCCGCCGGCCACCCCGACCTGGCCGCCGAATTCTTCTTCACCGCCGCCATCGGCATGCCCCCCGAAGCAGTCGCCGGCATGCGCCAGTCCCCCTACTTCCAGCCCGTGGTCGACGTCGCCCACACCATCTCCTACGACGGCCGCATCATGGGCTCCACGATGTCCGGCCACCCCCTCACCACCGACCGCTGGTCCGCCATCGACGTACCCGTCCTGGTCCTCCAAGGCGACCAGACCTGGCCCGCCCTGGCCGCCGGAGCCCAAGCCATGGCCGCCCACCTCCCCACCGCCACCCTCAAGATCGTCCCCGGCGCCGATCACTCCGCCGACATGAAGGTCCTAGCCTCCGCCATCCGCGAATTCGCCGGCTGAGTTACGAATTCACCCCTCCCCAATGAGCTGGGCTTTTGAGACGCTTTGGGGGTGGACAGGGATGGGTTCTGGGAAGTTGTGGAGGGTGCGCGCGGCACGGTGGACGACACCGTCGCGGACCCGGACGGGGTTGCGGACGCGCTGACGCGGGAGCTGGGTGGGCTGGCGGCCGAGGAGATCGCGGGGTTCGGGGTCGAGCTCGCGCGGTTGCTGGTCGAGTCGTACCGGTGGGACCTGTGGGCGGCGGCGTACCTGATCAACTCGGGTGCCTCGGAGGACGGGTTCGACTCGTTCCGGGGGTGGCTGATCGCGCAGGGGCGGGAGATCTGGGAGGCCGCGCTGGTCGAGCCGGACTCGCTCGCCGATGTGGTCGACGAGGATCGGCCGGACGGGTTCGAGGGGTTCGATGGCGAAGGGATGCTGCATGTCGGGAGTCACGCGTACAAGAACGTGACCGGTGACGAGCCGGCGTACTGGAAGGCCGTCGAGGCGGAGGCGCCGGACACGCCGGATCTGCCGGTGGGCAAGGAGATCGACTTCGACGACGAAGACGATCTTCAGGACCACCTGCCGCGGTTGGCCGTGCTCTACCTGGAGTAGGCGGTCAGCCGGGTTCGCCGCCGAGGCGCTCGATCGCTGCGCGGAGGCGGCGGCGCCAGGCGGGTTGGCCGGCTTCGTCGTCCGCTGCGGCCAGGCTGACGAGGTGCTGCGCCATCTCGAACCCTTCCGCGTACGGCGACGCGTCCAGATCGGTCTGGGCGAGCTGCGGCTCGTACTCCGGTTCGTCGTGGTCGAAGCTGATCGGTCGACTCGACCAGCCGAAGCCATCCGGCACCAGCAGCTCGGGTGTGAGCACCTCATGGCTCAGTGACGTGAGCTCCTGGTCACCGTTGCCGATGCTGAAGATCGTCGTACCGCGACGTCGTACGTCGCTGATCCGTTCGAGCAGGGTGTCAGCGGGGTCCTCCTCAGCCACCACCAGGAGCGACTCACCACGACCTGCGTCGCGCAGCCGGTCCAGTCCGATCGCCAGATGCGGCGGAGCATCCGGAGGCGGGGCCCAGCGGACCAGCGACGGGCGGACGCTGTCTACACCCGCGCGGTGCAGCTCGTCGTCCAGATGCGCGGTCAGGTGCCACGGCTCTTCGTCGACCGGCCCGAACAACATCAGTCCGCCGGTACGAGTCGTGTAGCGCCGTAGTGAGTGGCCGAAATTCCGAGTCTGCGTGCCCAGCTCGGTCCCGGTCAGCATCTCCCGCAGGAGTGACGCCCTGGTGAGGTCCACACCTCAACTTGACCACATCTGCGGACCTATTGCGACCTCAGGTCAGGCGGTCCGCCTTCGACTGCAGGTAGTCCCGCTCCGGCACACTCGTCGTACGGCGGGCTGCCAGCAGGTAGCTCTCCCGCGCAGCCGCCGTGTCGCCGGCCATTTCGAGCAGGTGCGCGCGCACGGCCTCCAACCGGTGGTGCTCGGTCACCCGGCCGTCGGACTCCAGCGGCTCCAGTACGGCGAGCCCTTCCGTCGGACCGACGGCCATGCCGACTGCCACCGCGTGGTTGAGCTTCACCATCGGGTTGTCGACCAGCTGCTCCAGTACGTCGTACAACGCGACGATCTGCCGCCAGTCCGTGTCCTCGGCCCGTTCTGCGGTGTCATGGACCGCAGCGATCGCGGCCTGCACCTGATAGGGCCCGAGCCGCGTGTGAGAGAGCGCATCGGAGACCAGCGCCTCACCCTCGACGATCGCGTCCTGATTCCACTTCGAGCGGTCCTGCTCGCCCAGTGGAACCAGTCCGCCCTCCGCAGTCGTCCGCGCTGCCCGCCGAGCGTCGGTGAGCAGCATCAGGGCCAGCAGCCCAGCCACCTCACCGTCGTCCGGCACCAGCCTTCGCACGCCACGGACGAGCCGGATCGCCTCACTCGTGAGCTCCGCGCTGTGCAACGCCGTACCGGATGAGGCTGTGTAGCCCTCGTTGAAGATGAGGTAGAGGACATGCAGTACTGCGATCATCCGCTCGGACCGCTCGGCCTCCGGCGGCAGCTCGAACGTGCTGCCGGCCTGCTTGATGCCACGCTTCGCCCGACTGATGCGTTGCGCCATGGTCGTTTCCGGCACCAGAAACGCGGCTGCGATCTGTGCGGTGGTCAGACCGCCGACAGCGCGCAGTGTGAGCGCGATCTGCGAGGAGGGGGAGAGCGCGGGATGGCAGCACAGGAACAGCAAGGTCAGTGTGTCGTCCTGCCCACCCAGATCGTCGATCTCGGGGCCTGCGGCAACAAACTCCTCCGGTGTGGCGAGCTGAGCAGCGTTCTCCTCCCGGCGCCGTCGAGCCGTCTCACTGCGCAGCAGGTCCATCAGCCGACGGGAGCCGACCCGGATCAGCCAGCCACGCGGGTTGTCCGGCACGCCCTCAGCCGGCCACTGCTGTGCAGCGGCCAAGAGCGCCTCCTGCACAGCCTCCTCAGCCAGATCGAAGTGGCCGTAGTGCCGGACCAAAGCACTCAGCACCTGCGGCGCCTGCTCCCGCAACAGCAGGTCGAAGTCGTTCACATCTCCAGCCCGGACGGATCCATCACCGGTCGCACCTCCACCGCGACGTACTCCGCGTCCGGCATCCGCGCCGCGTAGCCGATCGCCTGGTCGAGGTCGCACTCGACCACGTAGTACCCGGCCAGATGCTCCTTGGCTTCAGCGTACGGTCCGTCGGTGGTCTGGGTGGCGCCATCGCGCACCGTCACCGTCGTACTGGTGATCGGGTCCGCCAGCCCACCCGCACTGACCAGAAGCCCCTGCTCAGTCAGCTCCTGCATCAGCCCGCTGTGCGCACGGGTGATTCCGTCGCGCTGCTCCGCGGACAGCCCGGCCCAGCTCTCCGGACTGCTGTAGATCATCAGCATGTACTTCACGGACACCATCCTCCAGGTCGTGAGGTTCTCTTCACCCGGTACGTCGGAACCGTGTCACCGGCTTCGACAAACGACCGTTGGAGATTGCCGGTCAGCGGAGTGGGCACTGGAGGTGCGGCCGCCGTTTACTCCGCCTGGCGGCTCTCGTAAGGAGGTTCAATGCTCATCCTCGGACTGATTCTGTTGCTGCTCGGGTTCTTACTGAAGATCTCGATCCTGTGGACGATCGGCATCGTGCTGCTCGTGGTCGGAGCAGTGTTGTTCCTGCTCGGGTCGACCGGTCGGGCGGTCGGGGGACGCCGACACTGGTTCTAAAGCCCAACAGAACAAGGCCCCGCGGACCCCTCTGAGGTCCGCGGGGTTTCTGTTCAGCGCCAGGGGAACTGCGGAGAGCGCTTCGCGCCGAAGGCCGCGATTCCCTCCGCGAGCTCACCACTGGCGATCGTCTCCTGGTAGCGCGCCAGTGCGGCAGCATCTGCGTCCGTCTCGGCCAGCAGCGCGTTCACTGTCTCTTTGGCCGACCGGATGGTCAGCTGCGACCGCGACACGAGCAGTGCGGCGAACTCGTCGACCTCCGACTCCAGATCACGCTCGCCGACGACCCGGTCGACCAGTCCCTTGAGCTCGGCCTGCTCCGCAGTCAGGAGCTCACCACTGAACAGCAGGTACTTCGTCGTCGCCGGACCGACCAGGTCGAGCAGCACCTTGATCGCGGCCGGCGGATACACGACCCCGATCCGCGCGGGAGTCACGCCGTACGTCGAACCGTGCGCGGCGAACCGGAAGTCGCAGTTCATCGCGATCTCGAGCCCACCGCCGATGCAGTGCCCGCGGACCATCGCGATGGTCGGTCTCGGGAACTCCCTCAGCGCGCTCTGGGCGCGCAGGTTGAAGGCGCGCAGCTCGGCCATCGGATCGGCTGGATCGGCACCGGAGATCAGCTCGCCGATGTCCGCACCGGCCGAGAAGCTCGAGCCGGCGCCGGTCACCACCAGCACCTTGACCTCGTCGTTCGCGGCCAACTCGGCCAGCAGACCGGGCAGGGCCTCCCACATCGCCCGCGTCAGCGCGTTGCGCTTCGGCTCCCGATCGATCACCAGCCGGGCGATCGCACCGGTCCGGACCTGAAACCCGAGGTCATCCATATCTGCAGTGAACCAGTCGGCAACCCCTCTGTGCTGCTCCGTGGATCACATCGTGCTGTTACCGGAGCCAAGCGTTTGATCTCGGATCGATTACATCCGAATAGCGGTCAGATCACGCTCAACATCCCTTCGACATGTTCGCAATGCGTTAAAAACGCCGGTCGATTGCGAACCTTTCGCGGATCTGTGCTTGACTCCTCCGGTCGATAACGTTTTGGTCTCGGCAGATTGGGTTCAACGTAATGACTGAAGGACGGCATAGACAGGCGCGGCACCGTCAACCGCGCCCGAAGCTGATCGGCCCCGGCCTCGTGAAGGTTGCGATCCCCGGAGCGGCCGTGGCCCTGGTGGCGACCGGCTCGGCGGCAGCGCTCCCGAGTCAGCACGACGTCAAGGTGGACACTCCGATCGCTAGCTCGTCCCTGCAGCTAGCGCGCGATGCGGCCACCAGCCGGGACGCCCTCCGTCCCCCGCTGAATCTGAACTCGGTGAAGCCGACCACGGCGGCACCGGCCCCGAAGCACCTGAAGAAGCAGGCTCCGATCCCGAAGCCGACCTCGACCAAGACGCGCGCGGCCGCCAGCCTCCCGCCGAAGATCACCGGGTCGAAGTTCACCACCACCGATGTGAACGTGTGGACGATCCCGCTCACCGGCGCCCTGCTCGATGTCCTGAAGCGCGGCTCCAAGGTCTCCGTCACCGGCAAGATCGACGGCCTCTGGGCCGAGATCGTCAGCGACGGCAAGTCCCGCTGGGTCAAGGCGCAGTACCTGTCGGCCACCAAGCCGGTCGAGGCCGTCGCCGGTGGCATCTCACAGGCCGCCTGCAAGTCCGGCTCGTCGGTCGAGTCCGGTGTCACCCAGGACGTCGTCCGTGTGCACCGCGCGATCTGCGCCCTCTTCCCGAACATCACGTCGTACGGCGGTCTCCGCTCGGGCGACAGCGGTTCGGAGCACTCGTCCGGCCGTGCGCTGGACATCATGGTCAGCGGGTCCGAGGGCCAAGAGGTCGCGGACTACCTACACGCGAACTACAAGAAGCTCGGCATCAGCCAGCTGATCTGGGAACAGCACATCTGGACGGTCCAGCGCGGCAGCGAAGGCTGGCGTGCGATGGAGGACCGTGGCGGCGCCACGGCCAACCACTACGACCACGTGCACGTGAGTGTCTACGGAAACTCCGGCACGGTCTGACGTTTCAGCATCACAGCAGCCCGGTCCTCCCCTCCTAAGGACCGGGCTGCTGTGCTGTCTGCTCAGGGCTTGATGTTGGCGTTCAGGTGGAAGAAGTTGGCCGGGTCGTAGGCCCGCTTCACCGCGCGCAGCCGGTCCAGATCGGCCGGGCTGTACGACGTCTCGGCGCGGCCGTGGTCGCCGAGGAAGTTCACGAACGTGCGACCGGAGTCCGGCAGCAGTCCGGCAGGCAGTTCGCGGTCGATGATCAGTGAGAACCGGGCTTCCCGGTGACCGACCGGACCGGCACCCGGACCGGGGTGCGCCATCGCGCCGCTCCAGTGCCGGAGCTCGACGGTCGGTTCCTCCTCGATGCCGGTCAGTACGTCGATCACGTCGTCGGTGAGTTCGTCCAGGAAGTCCAGGTGCCGGGCCGGCGTCCCGCCCATCGCGGCATCGGCGTACTCGATCGTGCTCAGTTCGCCGGCGAGCCGGGGTCCGGCCACCTCGAACAACGGCTTCAGCAGGTGGTCGGCCAGGTCGGAGGTACCGGCGTACAGGACCTTGATCGCGACGGCACGCTGTTCGGTGCCGGGGACGCGGGTGAGGACGACGGCGGTGCTGAGATCGTTCGGGATCGTCGCGGTCCAGTCGCGGTAGCGGCGCAGGATCTCGGCGGCGCGGTCGATGCCGTAGTAGACGATGCCGGCGTGCACCTGGCGGACCGGGTACAGGCGGAACTCGAGCGACGTGACGATGCCGAAGTTGCCGGTGCCGCCGCGGATCGCCCAGAACAGGTCCGGGTGCTGCTCGGCGGTTGCCGTCACGACCCGGCCGTCCGCGGTCACGACCTCGGCGCGGATCACGCTGTCGGCCGCGGAGCCGTACTTGCGCGCCAGCCAACCGACTCCGCCACCCAGCGTGTAGCCGGTGACACCGACGTCCCGCGACGATCCCGACAGCGGCGCCAGCCCGAACTGCCGCGCCGCATCCAGCACGGCTCCCCAGCGCGCGCCGGGTGCGACCTTGGCGATCCGTCGCTCCGGGTCCACGAACACCGCGGTCATCGGGGTGGTCTTCAGCAGGATGCCGCCGTCGGCCGGCAGCTTGGTGCCGTGCCCGGTCGCCTGCACAGCCACCGGTACGCCGTACTCGCGTGCGGTGCGCACGACCGCCTGCACGTCAGTCCGGCTGAATGCCTCCGCGACGACGGCCGGCCGCGAGTCCACCGAGGGGAGAACCGCCCGCCGCTGCTCGTCGTACTCGGCCTCGCCCGGCAGCCGGATCTCGCCGTTGAACCCCGACCCGAGCAGCCCGGCGACCAGGTCCCGCGCCGTCGCCACCACAACCTGTGCAGACATGTCCTGTTCCCCTTCGCCGTTGTGCTCTCACCAAGACGTCGAAGGAGAACCGCCGGGATTGACACCCCCGGCAAACTTTTCTTGATGACTCATTCGGTGGACGTCTCCGACGCGGTGCTGACCAAGCGCTACACGTCGTGGGATCGAGGTGAACCGGACCGGGAGTGGGCCGCGCTCGAGCTGCTGGCGGACGCCGTACCGGATCTGGTGCCGACTCCGTTGGCCCGCGGGCCGCTGTGGGTGACGATGTCGGTCATCCCGGGTGAGCCGCTCACCGATCCGGCGACGCCTGCGCAGGTCTCCGCACTTGGCGTCGCTTTAGACACGCTCTGGTCCGTTACGCCGACTCTTGTTCCGCTCGATCTGTCGGCGCTCGTCGAGCGGACTTATGCCGCGTTAGATCCTTTGCGTGCACGCGACGACGTGATCGGTAGGGCCGCTGCGGCCTGTGCCGAGCTCGACTGGTCCAGCCTGCTGACCGTCCACGACCCTGTCGTCGCGCACGGCGACCCGAACCTGGCGAACTATCTCTGGGATGGAACGACGTTACGTATCGTCGATTTCGAAGACGCCGGGCTGGGCGACCGGACCGTCGAGCTCGCGAATCTCCTCGAGCATCTGGCCGGCCGCCGTACCGATTGGACTCCGCTGCTCCATCGCTGGCCGGTGGACCCATCGCGTCTGCTGACCGCGCGCACGCTCTGGGCCGCCTTCTGGCTCGGGTTGATCGGGCCGGGCGGACCGAGTGCCTCGAGGAACCCACCCGGTACGGCGGAGGCTCAGGCTGAGCGTCTGCTGGGACTCATCGCTCAACAGTGAGAGCGGCCAGCCGGTCGGGGTCGGCGAGGATATTGAGTTCGGTGATCTTGCCTTCGGTGATCGTGAACGCCATCACCGACTGGACGCGGCCGTTGACGACCGTGACGCTGCCGGGGACGCCGTTGATCAGGGCGCGTTCGGTGTAGGGCGCCAGCCGGCTGAACATCAGGGCCTGTTCGACGACCGCCAGGGCACCGCGGACGAGCTTCGAGGCGGCCGGACCGCTGGACTCGCCGCCGCCCGCATCCGCCCGGAGTACGACGTCCGGGTCGAGCAGCACCAGGAGCCCCTCGAAGTCGCCGCCGCGGGATGCGGCCAGGAACGCGTCCACGATCGCGCGCTGGCGGCTCGGGTCGCCGTCATTGGCCGGTGCGCCCTGAACGCGCCGCCGAGCGCGGCTGGCCAGCTGCCGCGCGGCCGCAGGCGACTTGCCGACGACCTCCGCCACCTCGTCGAAGCTCAGCCCGAACATGTCGTGCAGCACGAACGCCAACCGCTCAGCCGGCGCCAGAGTCTCCAGTACGACGAGCAGCGCGAGCCCGACCGCATCGGCCTGAACGGCCTCGTCCTCTGGTGCCTTGGTGTCAGCGCGCAGCGAGACCGGGTCAGGCACGAAGCTGTCGAGTGAATCCTCCCGCCGCGACTTGCGGCTCCGCAGCAGGTCCAGACAGACCCGTGACACCACAGTGGTCAGCCAGCCGGCCAGATTGGCCACCTCACTGACATCAGACCGGCTGAGCCGCAGCCACGCCTCCTGTACGGCGTCCTCGGCCTCACTGCGCGAACCGAGCATCCGGTACGCCACTCCGCGCAGGTGGTCCCGCTGCTCCTCGAAACTCCGCGCCAACTCGTCCACTGCTCGTCGTCTCCTCTTGTTGCCCGACCGGTCATAGTCTCTGACGGATCCGCGCCCCATCATGTGACAGCCGCGATGATGTGAGTCATGAGGGACGACTTCGACGACACCAGACTCGACCTGTCCGTCTGGTCGCCGTACTACCTGCCGCAGTGGAGCTCCCGTGCGGCGACCAAAGCGAGCTATGCGCTGAGTGACTCCTGCCTAACGCTCAGCATCCCCATTGACCAGGGACTCTGGTGCGCCGACGACCACAAGCCCGATCTGCGCGTCTCAGGCCTCCAGTCCGGTAGCTACTCCGGGCCGGTGGGCAGCACGGCCGGCCAACAGCCGTACCGCGACGGTCTGGTCGTCCGCGAGGAACAGCCACCGTTCTGGGGCTGCACTCCGTCCGGTGGATACGTCGAGCTGCGCGCTCGGGCAGATCTAAGCCCTCGCTCGATGGCTGCGCTCTGGATGGTCGGACTGGAGGACCAGCCCGAGCGGTGTGCGGAGATCTGCGTCATGGAGGTCTTCGGTGACGCCGTGGTCCCCGGAGAGTCTGCTGCGGTTGGCATGGGGCTGCACAGCTTCCGCGATCCGTCGGTCACCGAGGACTTCGAGGCGGTCCGGCTGCCGATCGACATCAGTTCGTTCCACACGTACGCCGTGGAGTGGTCCGGCGGCGTCGCCACGTTCTCGGTGGACGGTACGCCGATCCGCAGCTGCACCGGCGCTCCGACGTACCCGATGCAGTTGATGCTGGCTGTGTTCGACTTCCCGGACCGGTCTACCGGTGACGACCACCACCTGGTGCCGACGTTTACCGTCGACCACGTCGTTGCGTAGGATCACAGACATGTTCCTGCGCGCGGGTATGTGGTGGGCCGTCGACTAGACGGCTGCTTCCGCGTGTAACCACTCCGGCCGTCTCTTACGAGGCGGCCGTTGTCATGTCTCCTCGTAGGAGCGGTCCTTGCTCCGAGGACTGCCCATGGCAACAGCACTCCGGACCTGGTCCGGTCTCATCACCGCCCTGCTCAACGGCTCCGACCTGACCATGGCCGACACCAGCTGGGCCATGGACCAGGTGGTACTGGGCGACGTCTCGCCGGCTCAGATCGCCGGGTTCCTGATCGCCTTGCGCGCCAAAGGCGAGACCGCCGACGAGCTGCTCGGACTGGCCTCAGTACTGCGCTCCCACGCGACGCCGGTGCGTATCGACGGTCCATTCGTCGACATCGTCGGTACCGGCGGTGATCGGACCGGGGCGATCAACCTCTCCACCATGGCTGCCGTAGTGGCCGCTTCGACCGGGGTCACTGTGGTCAAACACGGTGGGCGGGCCGCCTCCTCATCTGCAGGCGGCTCTGTCGATTTGGTCGAGCAGCTGGGTGTTCCACTCGACCTGTCGGCTGCAGAGGCTGCCCGGATGGCTGCTACGACTGGCCTCGCCTACCTGTTCGCACCGCGGTTCAACCCAGCGCTGCGACACGCAGCCGTCGTACGGCGGGAGCTCGCCGTACCGACTGCTTTCAACGTGCTAGCGCCGCTACTCAATCCAGCTGATCCGCAGCACCAGCTGGTCGGCGTGGCCAATCCCCGGATGGTGCCTGTGATCGCTCAGGCTCTATGCCAGCAAGGGAAATCGGCACTGGTTGCTCGTGGCGACGATGGCTTGGACAAGCTGACTACGACCACGTTCTCTCGACTATGGCTGATCAGGGACGGCACTGCCCGCGAGACAGTGTTCGACCCGCGTGGACTCGGTCTGCGGCCCACCACACTGCCTGCGCTGCGCGGTGGCGATGCAGCGTGCAATGCGCGCGCTCTGGAGGCACTGGTCAACGGCTCTGGGTCTAGCTCGATCCGGGACGTCGTCTTGCTGAACGCTGCGGCTGCTCTGACCACGCTGGACCTGCAGACCGACAACTTCCTCGACCAGCTGGCCGACTGCTTGGACCAGTGCCGCGCAGCGCTGGACAGCGGCCGCACTGCGGCAACACTCGCTAGTTGGATAGGAGCGAGCCACTAGGCTGGGTCTGTGGATTCCCCGGTGCACCTGCGTCCGCTGGAGCTTGCCGACATCGCGACGTACGCGGACTGGGGCAGTGACAGCCGCCTCTGCCTCCATGCCGGTTGGACCGTCGATCGGCCCCGACCCGCACGGGAAGCTCATTGGCGCCGAGTCATCGAGGAAGGCAGCGTCCTCCGGCTCGCAGCGGTGGGTGGAGACGAGGTGATCGGGTACGTCGACCTCAGCGGCAGCGATCTGGACCACCGCGAACTCGGCTACGTCGTCGGCCCCTCTGCCCGCTGGGGCTCGGGCCTCGGGACGACCATCGCCCAGCTGGGCTTGGCGCATGGCTTCACGGAGCTCAACCTCGAGTGGATCGATGCGGAAGCGGCAGAGCTCAACCACGCGTCGATCCGCATCCTCCAGCGGCTGGGCATGACCGAAACCGGCGAGAGCGGTACGGACACCTACCTGGGCGTCCCCACACCCACGCGCTGCTTCCGCATCACTCGCGAGTCATACCTGCGCGAGAACCCAGTCCCTGAAGGAAAGTAGCGCCGCTGCATCCCAGCCATGCCCGTCAGTGTCCCGCTCGGCGGCCGACACCGGCGTGGCATTGCGGTAGCAGCTCAGTGCCTGCTCCACGACCGCCTGGTGCTCAGCCGGCACGTGCAGCACCGCGCCCTCCTCTTTGCTGAGCACAGTCCCCGGTCCGAGTTCCAAGGTCGCCAGAACTCGGCAGGCGTTCAGCACTCCGTAGTACGGCGACTTGAGCAGCGCGTCCCCGTCCATGACGTCCTGCAGGTCTTCCATGACCGCAGACAGGTAGTCCTCGTACGGGACCGGCGCAAACACTTCATCCGCCGGTGCCCCACTGATTGCCACCCCGCGCTTCCTGACGACAGTGATGTGCGCGGCCAGATCCGGATCGGCGCCGGAACCCGTGTAGTCCAGGCGGCCCTCAAGGATGGCGTCGGTCCACATCGCCGAGTAGTGCACCTCGTACGGTCGCGGATGCTCATGCGTTGCGGCCTGGTCAGCCGTCAGCACCGACATCTCCAGGTCACCGAGCACCGGCCGCGCGGCCGCCGTACCGGCAAAGCCGCGCGCCACCCGCTCGCGCTCCACTGGTGTCAACGGCTCAGGCACAACCACCAGCAGGTCCACGTCGCTCTTGGCCCGGTAGAAACAGCCCATGGCCAACGACCCGTGGACGTAGACCGAGCTGCCCTCCAGACCAGCAGCGCGGACCGCGCCCAGCACGTACTCGCGGATGTCCGCATCGCAGTCCGCCCAGGACTGCGCCCGCCCACTCACATGCGCCACCATGCTCGCGACAGTAGCCCGGCGCGGTCACCAGCCGCACAGCATTTTCAGCGTCCGGTAGCGCCGTCGATCTGCTCGCGCAGGATATCCACGTGCCCCGCGTGCCGGCCGGTCTCCTCGATCATGTGCACCAACACCCAGCGCATACTCGCTTTCTGCGCCGGTGCAGGCTGCGTTAGGTCCGAGTAGCCCGCGATGACCTCGTTCGCCTGCCGCACAGCCTCCCGGTACGCCGCGACCATCGACTCGACCGTCTCCTCGGCCCCGGGCCGCATGGTGGCCGGCCAGCTCCGAATGTCCGCCTCGAGGAAGTAGTACCGCTCCACAGCCGTCAGATGCTTGACCAGCCCCAGCACACTCGTCCCGGACTCCACGCCAGCCGTCCGCACCGCCGGCTCCGGCGCATCCTCAGCCTTCCGGGCAACCGCCTCCCGCAGATAGTCCAGAAACCCCACCAGAGTCTCCTTCTCGCCACCACCACTACTTGGAGGCCCCACATCTCGTCGCGTCATCCCACCACCCTCCAAAACCCCGCGCCAAACCGCAAGAAAGCTTGCCCAAACAGAAAACCCGCCAGCCCCCGGGCAACGGGAAGGTGGTCACCGGGCCTCCCCGCCGGACCGCAACCAAAGCCCGTCAACCCCAAGCAACGGAGAGCCGATCACCGTCCTCTTCTCGGACCGCAGCCAAGGCCCGTCAGCCGAAAGCAGCGCTCACCTCTGACCGCCGACCTCGCCATCCGGCTCAGCCACCGCGGCGACCCGCCATGCTGTCTTTCAGATCGGCCGGACGCGGCGATCAACCACAAACCCACGTCCCCGGCCGAGTCCTTTTCGGTCTGCACCCCGCCCGACCACCAAGGCCAGCCAACTGACACGCACAGCGAGCAGAGCAGGCGCCCGAGCCAGATGGCGAGCCCAGCGACCGCGATCCCGTCGCCTGGAGCTGACGGGCTACGGCTTGGGCGCGTGGAATGGGGGCTGGCCGGAAACTTTTCGGCGCCAAGTGCCTGTTGCGATTTGGCGGCTGCTCTTGGCCAAGCCGGTTTGGGGAGCGAGATTGCGACAGGTGGTCGGTCGCGGTGGCTGAGGGCTTTGTCTGGCCAGGAACCCCGCCTTCCCGGATGTGCTCGTCCCGTCCGTCCACTCGGATTCGGCCGGTGGCGTGGGCGGTGGCTGGTCGCCGCTGCGGCCGGATTTCCTGAGACGGGTGGCTGGGCTGGTCTGTGGCTTGGCCGGATGGCGAGGCCGGTGACCGAGGTTCCCCGTCGCCTGTGGCTGACGGGCTGTGGTTGCTCCCGACGATCAGGAGGCCTGGTAGCTGACCCGTCGCGGTGGTTGCTCCCGACGACAAGGAGGCCTGTCAGCTGACCCGCCGCCGCGGTTGACCACTGCGGTTCGGGTCGCCTGCCTCGCCTGCCTAGCCTGCGGAAATTTGGCTGGATATCCGTTCAAGTTGACCCTTCTCTGCTCAAATATTGAGGGGAGAACCAGCAACTTGCGGGGAGATCGCCTCGTTTTCCGGGACCGCAACCGAAGCCCGGAAGCTCAGGCGACGGGCGCGCGGTCGCCGGCCTCGCCATCCCCCTCAGCCACAGACCACGCCCGCCTAGCGCTTCAGTAGATCGGCCGCCGCGGCGGCCAGCCACCGTGTACGTGTCCGGCCTGTCCGGTGCGGCGCGAATCGGGGACACACCAACCCCCTCTGTGGCGATCTACTGCCACCCAAGTGACGAAGAAGTTCGACCAACACCACCACCTGATTTAGCCGTGGTCAGGTGTGGGCAAGTTGAGCGGGCAATCAGCCCACACCAATAGCCCACACTTTCTTTGTATATAAGGGGTTCTGGGCTCGAAAACTGTCGGTGGGCATGGCTATGCTTATGGGTATGGAGATCTTGGCGATGCCACCGGTGTACACGCAGAGCGGCAGCGAACTGCTGTCGACTCTCGACACCCTGATGGCCACCGCCGCCCTGGTCGAAACCCTGAAACTGCAAACCATGGCCCGCCTCGACGAAATCGGCACCGCCCAAGAACTCGGCGCCCGCGACACCACCGAACTCCTCGCCCAGCGCTACCGGCTCGTCCCCGCCGACGTCCGCAAAGACCTCACCTTCGCCAAGAACCTCCCCAAATACTCAGCCGTAGCCGACGCACTGCCAGAACCTGCCGACCCATCGAAGTCGGGGTCGTCGGAGTCGGCGGTTCTGGCGCCGGACTCGGCCAAGGTCATCGTGTCGACTTTGGAGAAGGCGCCGGCGACGGTGCCGGTCGAGGTTCTGGACGTCGCCGAACGGGAAATGATCCGGGCCGCCGAGCACACCAACACCCGCGAGCTCGCCAAGTTCGGCCGCGACGTCCTCGCGCGCCTCGACACCGACGGCCCAGAACCCGCCGAAGACCAAGCCCAAACACAGAGGTCACTGCGGCTGCGTGATGTTGAGGGCGGGGTGAAGATCACCGGGTTCCTGCCCGGCGCCGCCGGGGAACAAGTCAAGACCCAGATCCACACCCTCGCCAAACCCCACAAAACCATCGACGGTGAACGCGACCCACGCACCCTGGAACAACGCCAAGCCGACGCGCTGATCGGGATCTCGGATGCTGCAGCAGGCAACCCCGACCACCCCGGCGTACCGCACCTCACCGTCACCATCGACTTCAACGACCTCAAAAACGCCCTCTCCAACATCCCCGACGCCTTCAACAGCGCGGCCAGTGCGAATGGCGGTTCGGGGGCCACGGACGGGATGGATGGATCGGGTGCGGTGGGTGGATCGGGTGGGATGGGTGAGTTGGTGTTCGGCGGCAACCTGTCCGCCGGCGCCGTCCGGCTCCTCGCCTGTGATGCGGCGATTTTGCCGATCGTGCTGGGTGGGGATTCGCAGCCGCTGGATGTCGGCACCGAGCAACGGTTCGTGAACCGCTACATCCGCCGCGCGTTGAACAAACGCGACAAGGGCTGCGTGGTGTGTAAGGCACCGCCGTGGATGTGTCATGCCCATCACGTCATCCATTGGGTCGATGGAGGACCGACCAGTCTGCAGAATCTTGCCTTGGTGTGTTCTGCCCATCACCGCGCGGTCCACAAGAACCAATGGACCATCACCATCACCGGCGGCGTCGTCCACGTCGGTCGCCCATCCTGGGCCGATCCACCACCGCCCGACCCTGTCGCGCTTGCTGCCATGGCCGCGTGGGTCACCCCTGCCCACAACACCGACACCGACACCGACGCTCACAGCACCGCGAACAGCGCCAACGCCGGTGGGTCCAGTAGCGGCAGGGCAGGTCCGGGCATCGGCGGTGACAGCGGGATTCATGCCGACGGGGCGAGTGCCGGTACGGGCGATGCCAGCCGTGCCGGCGAGTCCAGCACGCCTAGTGCCAGCAGGGCTCGTGTCGACGCGGGCGAGGACGGCGGGACCTGTTTCAGCTGGGGCGATGGCGGCAGCAATCCGACATACGAACGGCCGACCCGGCTCCCCGCCGCCAGCACCCAGCCCAACGCCGCACTCATCGCCCGCCGCGAAGCCTTCCGCGAACGGCTCCTCTCACTCACACCCGGCTACACAGACCCCTGGGGTACCGACGACAACCCAGCAGCAGGACCGTAGGCCGACCCACTGCTGGTGGCTCGAGGCCACGACCGCGCGCACGCCTCGACTCGAAACGGCAGCCGGCGCTCGTGGATCACCAACCACAGCGCCGGATCAGCTGTGCGCCCACACGATCCCAGGCCCGCGACCACCGCCCGGGGATGCCCGTCCGCCGCGGGATCCCCGGCCAGCAGCCGCTGCTCGCGATGGCCGTGCACCTCAGGATCTCCGGATCCCAGCTGCTGCTGGCGATGGCCGCGCGCCGCAGTATCCCGACTGGCAATCGCAGCACCCCAGTGAGCCGCGCACCGCATGACCGGGGGCCTCTGAACCCGGCGTCGGTTTGCCGGGTGCCACACGCGGAGCCGGTTTGCCGGGGTGCCACACGCGGAGCCGGTTTGCCGGGGTGCCACACGCGGAGTCGGTTTGCCGGGGTGCCACGCGATCCCGGTGCCGGGTCAGCGTGAGTCCTATGATCCCGGACTGGCACCACAGCGCTGAACAGACCGCAGCGCACGATGAAGGCCGGCAACCGCCAACCGGTCGGGCTCAGGCACGGACTGGCAGGCACGGCACTGTTCGGCCGCACCGCATGATCCCGGGCAGCGCCAGACCGTGTTGGCCGCACGGGATGACCTTGGGCGGCAGTGAGAGCGCGTTCGACCAGGTTGCGGAGAATTCGTTGCGTGCAGCAACCAATCGCCTCGGTGGCCGGATCGTTCGGCAACAGGGCTTGGCCGACCGGGCGGGCGACCAGCCACCTCGGGCGGCGTCGGCCGAGTTCATGTCTGGCCGTCAGATCGGGCTCCGGAGCTGCCGATGGGTTCCGGTCGTCTGACCCGTGCCGCTGGCGGCGACGGGCGGGCGGCGTACGCGGTGGTTGCTCGTCGCTGCGGGCGTTCCAACGGCAAGTGTGGTTGGCCGCAGCTACGGCTGAGGGGATGCGCCCGGAATCACAGTGGGCGAGGCAAGCGGCGCTCCCGAACCGGTTTGGGGAGGACGGGCTCGGTGAGGTGGAAGCCTGGGTGCGGCCGTGTAGTTGCTCCGCGAGGCTGGCGCGCATGAACCCTGACGATGTCGTGAACGAATGGCGGACGCGGGGCTCGTGATCCTGCCCGGCTTCTCGTCGGCCGAGGATCTGGTCGCAGCGCTTGGTGAGCTGCCGTCGATGTTCCCGACTGCCGAGGGATTCCACGACGGCACCGACGAGCGCCGTACGAGGTATCTCGAGGACGAGTTCGAGGGGATCGACGGGTTTCCGTTCGCCAGTACCGAGTTGAGCATGCTGGCCGTCCACCCGCGGATCGTGCAGCTCGCGGAGACACTGCTCGGCCAGACCGACCTGCGGCTGTCGTCGGCCGAGGCCTGGGCGAAGTACACCGGTGCCACGTCGTACGACCAGGAGCTCCACCGCGACTATCTGAACCAGACGATCCTCGTACCGTCGACCGACGACCGCTACCAGCACCTTGAGCTGTTCGTCTTCCTCACCGACGTGCCGGAGGAGCTCGGGGCGCCGCATCTGGTGCAGCTTCGTCGCGCGCGCCACGCCACGCCAGCTTGAGCTCTTCGGCTTCCCGGCACCCGGCCACCCGTACTGGACCGAGCAGACGCTCACCGCGATCAGCCAACGCTACCCCGGCCTCGACACCACGCCCTGGCGCGAGCTGTTGGTGCGCTGAGGTCAAGAGTCGAGCTGCGCCAGCTCCTCGCTGATCGCCGTACGCAGAGTGTCGTGCTGCGGTCCGAGTGCGTAGCGCGCCTCACCCCACCACTCCCGCGGGTACAGCCACACCGGCCTTGTCACCAGCTCCGCCGGCTCCCACTCGAACCGCGGCCACACATGCGCGTGCAGGAACGGATCAGCGTTCCCCAGGATCTCCAGGTTCACTCGCCGGAACCCGTCCTCCACCCGCCTGCAGGCGCGCTCAACGGCCTCACCCAGCAAGTCCATCCCCGTCAAGAACTGCACCCGCCGCTCCCGCGACAGGTCCGACAACCGCTGCACCGCAGGGTCGTCCACCAGCAGCACGCAGTACCCGGGCAGGAACTGCACATCCCCGATCACTGCGAACCCGGCCCTCACCCGCCGCAGCACCGTGGGGTTCTCTCCCCGCAAAGCACTCCCGATCCGATCCCGGCGCCACTCATCACCCATCCCCGCAGCGTATGCGACCGCAGCTCACTCGTCGGAGCAGCGGAGGCCTTGGGTTCTGAGGTAGGTGCGTAACTGGGCTGAGTGGAGTTGGAGGTGCATGACGCCTTGGACGAGTACGGCGGCGAGGGATGTGCCGCCGTTGCGGTGCTCGGCGGGGAGTGGGGCGGCGGCCTGGTCGTCGGTGAGGTTGGCGAAGAGGGTGTCTGCTTTGTGGCGGCAGTGGGCCAGGTAGGCGAACACCTGGTCGCGGGAGTAGGTGGGCGGTACGACGTACGCGTCCTCGTCGGCTGTTGAGAACGGGGCTGGCGGTGTCCACTCGGGGGCCAGTGGGGAGAGGTCGCGGTCGGTGAACCAGAGCGCATGCGACGCGACTCGCCAGAAAGCAGCCATAGCCTGGAACTTGCGCTCGCGGACCACCGGATCGTCGAACGGGCGGCCCTCGCGGTCGGTGGGCGGCCAGGCTCCGGCGTCGGTCCGCTTGACCTCGTAGAGGCTCGTCTCCCACAGGTCGTCCGGACAGCCGGTCAGCACGATGGCCAGGTCGTCGAGCGTCGCCTGGTACTGCGCCGCCACCACCGAGCACCAAACCGTCATCTGGACTCTCCCTTCATCGCGTGCACAACCTTTTGGTGGGGGTTGGTCGCCAAGCCCGTTCGTCATCATCGAGGCGCTCAAGCAGTAGCGCGCAGAGTCAGCGGCACAAACAGAACGGGTTGCCGTGCGGGTCAAGCATGACCCGCACATGCTCCTGCGGCTGATCCTCGGCCAGACTCGCGCCCGCCTGCAGCGCCCACTCCACCGCCGCGTCGAGATCATCCACACCGATGTCGAGGTGCATCGTCGCGTGCTGTCCACCGGGCTCGCTCGGCCAGACCGGCCGCTCGTGCTCCTCGTCGGACTCGATGTTGATGGCGATCAACGACTCGCCTTCCGGCGGGAGGAGCTGGGCCCAGCCGCCCCGCGGCCCTTCCTCGACGATCCGCCAGCCCAGGAGCCGCTCGTAGAACCTGGCCAGCTCCCCGGCGCGCGGGGTCGGCGCGGCCGTGATCGTTACTGCCCCGATCTGCATCCGCGGTCGTGTCATGCGGCGACCGTACTACCGCGACAGCCCCGCGTCAGGAGCGTGCGAGCGGAGGGCGTGGGATTCGAACCCACGATGACGGTCACCCGCCATACCGGTTTTCAAGACCAGCGCACTCGGCCACTATGCGAGCCCTCCAGGAGCGTGGATCTGAGCTCCGAGGGTCGAGGATAGCGGGTCCGTTGGCACGTATTTGGCACGGCAGCCCCCCAAACGGGGTCGGCCCCCGGTCCCGAGGTGGGGCTGAGGGCCTCGACGGGTCGTCGAGAGCCCGTCTTAAACCGCTCAGCCAAGTAGATTGCGCCCCACGGCCCGCTCCAAGCGGCGCCGGGAAGGGGGCCGCGATGGATTCCGAGGATCGGATCCGGCAAGCCGGAACGCTCTACGAACGGGCCGTATACAGCGGCGACGCCGATGCACTGAGCCATGCCGAGCGGATCCTGGACGCGGTGGAGGCCGATACCTCGCTGGCGCGGGGGCGGGTCCTGCATGCGCGCTTTCTTCTCGAGCGCGCCCGGCCCGGCTCGTCGCCCACCGAGGATCCCGCCGAACTGCCGCTGTTCCAGCGCGCGATCGAGTTGTACCGGGCGCTCGGCGACGCGCGCGGCGAGGCGGAGGCGTCGTTCTGGATCGGCTGCCTGCATCAAGTACTGCGACAAGACGACGAGACCGCTGTGCCGGAACTGGAGCGGTCCCGCGAACTGGCGGCGCGAGTCGGCGACAAACAGACCGAAGCCGAGGCGCTACGGCACCTGGGCATCTCGGCGCACCGGGCCGGCCGGCTGGACGAGGCCCACGAGCAATTGGCGGAGTCGTCGCGGTTGCGCCGGGAGATCGGGGCGATGCCGGGCGTCGCCGCGAACATGGTCGGCCTCGCCTACATCGCCGCCGCGCAGGAGCGCCGTACGGAGGCCCTCGCAACGCTCGACGAGGCGCACGCCATCGCCCAAGCGCATGGTGCGCAGGCCATCGTGTGGCAGATCGAGCACGCGAGAGACGAAATCAGCTGAAGCTCGGTCCGGGGCGGCGGTAGGGTGCTGGGAGATGGGCGGAGCAGCCGTCCGGAGTGGTGAACGGAGGTGCGCTGATGTCTCGGATGGTCGAGGTCATGGCAGTCACCGTCCGGTCGGCGGGCTGATTCGACGCTGATCGGGCCTTCGGCCGGCGGAGTGCCGGCTGGTCCGGTTGTTTCGTCATGCCCTCTGGAGTTTCTGTATGCCATCTCTTCGTGAATCCGTGCTGCCCGCTGCGCTCGGAGCCGACTTCCGGCGCATCTGGCCGGCGGCGATCATCTCCAACCTCGGCGACGGGGCGCTGATGGCGGCGGGTCCGCTGCTGGTTGCCTCGATCACTCGGGAGCCGGCCGCGGTCGGTGCTGCCGCGTTCGTGCAGCAGTTGCCGTGGTTGCTGTTCGCCCTGTTCAGCGGCGCGTTGGCCGACCGGCTCGACCGGCGGACGATGATCGTTGCCGCTGACCTCTTTCGTGCGGTGGTCCTTGCTGCGCTGGGAGTTGCGGTCCTGCTCGGCAGCTCCCCGCTGTGGGCGATCTACGCCGCACTGTTCCTCCTCGGTACGGCGGAGACGCTCGCCGACAGCGCATCCGGTGCACTACTCGTGAGCGCCGTACCGAAAGCCCAGCTGGGTAAGGCGAACGCCCGCCTGTACGCGACGGGGACCGTCCTCCAACAGCTCGGCGGTCCGCCGTTGGGAGCGCTGCTGTTCGCGGCAGGCGCCGGAATACCGCTCGTCTTCGACGCAGTCACGTTCCTGGCGGCCGCAGCGCTGATCGCACGCGTCAGTGTCCGACCTAGACCCGCCGAGTCCCCTGGTACGGCGCTCTGGGCCGAGGTGCGGGACGGAGTCCGCTGGCTGTGGGGGCATGTCGGTGTGCGGACCCTGGCCTGGTCGATCCTCGTCATGAACATCACGTTCTGTGCAGCCTTTGCGACCTGGGTGCTGTATGCGCGGGAGCGGCTCGGTCTGAGCGATACCCAGTTCGGATTGCTGATGGCGGTCGGCGCTATCGGCGGTGTGTTCGGGATGCCGGCGTACCACCTGCTTGAACCGCGAGTGGGCTCGCTCACGCTGCTGCGGGCCGGGCTGATCATCGAGACGGTGGTGCACCTGATCCTGGCGCTGACCCGGAGTCCGTGGGTCGTCGGCGCGACTATGGCCGTGTTCGGTGTCCATGCGGTGGTCTGGGGCGTTGTCTCGACCACAGCACGGCAGTTGGCGACACCCGATGCGCTGATGGGCCGCGTGAACAGCGTGTACATGCTGGCCTCGATTGGTGGCGCGGCGATCGGTTCCGCGCTGGGCGGCGTACTGGCGCAGCGGTTTGGCCTGACCGCTCCGTTCGCCGCAGCTTTCGCAGCCATGGTGCTGATGACTGCCGTTGCCTGGCGCCCCCTGCGCCATGTCTCGGTACGGCGAGCGCCCGCGCCGGACTGAATCTGGTTCGCATGTCAGCTGCGCACCGGTAAGGATGGAGCATGCCCTCAGCCACCGCCCTCGGCCTACCCAACGTCCGCGGACGGTTACCGCTTCTGGCCGGTCTGGCGATCGACTCGTTCGGAGGCGGCTGCGCAGGCCCGTTGATGCTGCTCTACTTCGTCCGCGTCGCACACATCCCACTCGGTACGGCGGGTGTGCTGCTGACCGTGGCCACGCTGTTCTCCATCGCGGCTCCGGCCGCGGTGGGGCTGGTGATCGACCGGGTCGGTCCGCGCAACCTGGTCGTCGGCGCGCAGGTCGCCCAGGGGCTGGCCTTCACCGGCTTCTTCTTCGGTCGCTCGATCTGGCTCCTGTTTCTCTGCGCACTCGTCTCCACAACCGGCCAGCGGGTGTTCTGGTCGTCGGTCTTCAGCCTGCTGGCAGATGTCGCGGACGAGGGCGAACGGGACCGGTGGTTCGGTCTCGGCGGGATGATGCAGGCCGGCGGCTTCGCGCTCGGCGGCCTGGTCGCAGGCACATTGCTCGCCGCTGGCGGAACCACACCGTTCCTCATCGCGATGGCTGCGAACGCCGTGAGCTTCTACCTGGCCGGAGTCCTGCTGCTTGGCCTGCACGCGTCCCACCACCAGCGGGCAGCGCACGACTCGGGCCCAGCGCCGCTCCTGCGCAAGGACAAGCCGTTCCTGGTACTGATCGCGGCGAACACCCTCTTCGCCCTCTGCATCATGATGCTGGGCGTCGGCCTCCCGGTGTACGTCGCCGAGGCGTTGCCGGTGCCCAAGTGGCTGGTCGGAGTCCTGCTGGCCGCCGCGTCCGTCGTACTGGCGGCCGGACAGACCCTGGTGGTGCGGCACACCGAGAAGCTTCGCCGTACGTCGGTGCTGGTTGTTGCCGGCGTGGGATGGGCAGTGTGGGCCGTGTTGATGGCGTCACTGACGCAGGTGCCGAGCGCGGTGGTTGCTGCGGTGCTGGTGCTCGCGACTGCCATCTACGCGTTTGCCGACCTACTGCACGCAGCGACGAACAACGCGCTCGCCGCATCCGTCGCGCCGCTGGTGGGCCGCGGGAAGTACCTGTCCTACTGGCAGTACAGCTTCGCGTTCGCGAGCGTGCTGGCACCGGGCTTCTTCGCCCAGCTCTTCGAGGTACGGCACGAGCTGCCCTGGCTAGTCACAGCAGTGCTCGCACTGGTCGCCGCGGGCACGCTCGCCGCGATCGGCCGAGTCCTGCCGACCCAAACCGAGAACCTGGACACCAAGGCAGATTGACCTGTCAGGAATCGTTGCGTTCGATCGAACATCTGTTCTAATGTTTTCCCAGTTCGAGGTTCTCCACCTGGACGTCCGGCCGGCCGACTCTCCCACCTTCGATGTGGACGGCCAGACGGACCCGCCGCCCGGGGTGTGAGGTCCCGGGCGACGGAGAACCGCCCAGACCATTCACGGACGACTTGACGGCTGGATAGCTTGAGAGAGGCAAGGTGACGCTCGACGGAGGGATGGCACTCGATGCTTCTCGAACACCGCGGCCGGCGACCGGTCGTGCCCGAATCCGCCTATGTCGCACCATCGGCCGTGCTCTGCGGTGCCGTCGTCCTGGGCGAAGGCAGCAGGGTCCTGCACGGTGCCGTGCTGACCGCGGAGGACGGTGAGGTCCGGCTCGGGACGAACAGTGTGGTGATGGAGAACGCGCTGGTGCGCGGCCGGGCGAGTCATCCCGCCCTGCTCGGCGACGCGGTCCTGGTAGGTCCCCACGCGCACGTGAACGGCGCCACGGTCGAGGACGAGGTCTTCATCGCCACGGGCGCCGCGTTGTTCCCCGGTTCTGTCGTCGGCGCGGGCGCGGAGCTACGGATCAACAGCGTGCTGCAGGTGAACTCGCGCCTGGAGCCCGGCGCGGTCCTCCCGATCGGCTGGATCGCCGTCGGAGACCCGGCTCAACTCTTCTCGCCCGACCGGCACGAAGAGCTCTGGGAGATCCAACGCGGCCTCGACTTCCCCGGCACTGTGTACGGCGTCCCGCGGGGCACCGGCATGCGCGACATGATGGCGCGCCAATCTGCCTTCTACGGCGCTCACCACGACGACCGCGAGCTACCCGCCCACTAGCTCGATCCCTTCCAGCGCGAACCGCCGGACCTGGACTGGAGCCTTCCCACTACACGTCAACCGAGCGTCCACCCGATCGAAATGCACCGAAACCTCGACCGCCACTTGCGAGGTTGCGGGGTCTGTGGTGGTGAGGGTGACTTTGTAGTGGTGGTTGGAGAGTTGGCGGATGTGCGTGGGGTGGAGGGCGTTGACGGACAGGGAGTGGCCGGCGGCTCGGGCGTAGTGCTGGGCTGCCTGGACCGGCGGAGAGAACGCGCCTGAGCCTCGGAGAAGGTCGGGGACCACGCGGTTCTCGGCGTGGTGTTTGGCTACCTCCACAGCTCGGGCTGGGGTGACTTGGCCGTAGAAGAGGGCGTGTGGGAGGACTACGACGTTCCCGGCGAAGCGGTCGCCGCCGATGTGGCTGCATTCCCAGGTGCGGTCGGGGTAGGCGCCGCTGAGCGCGGCCGCGACCGGACGGCCGCGGACTGCGCAGCAGGCGTCGTGGCGGCCGTGGGTGCAGACGAGGTAGACCGGTTCTGCGCTGGGGGCTTGCAGGTCGGGAAGGGCGTCGAGGGTGTTGGCCGCCAAGGCATCCAGGACCGTGAGCAGGTGGTCGTCAGACGGGAGCTCACCCCAGCGAGTCGACTCGCGGCCGGGACGACAGTCGGCGAGGGCATAGCGCCGTACGGCGGTGTGATCGGGGCGGCCGTGGCGTCTGATCAGGACCGGGCGGTAGCCGAGTTCGGCGCAGCGACGGGCTACTTCGGCACCGACCTCCGGGAGCGCCGCGACCGCCTGGCGGGGCCATGCCGTCCGGACCTCGATGAGCAGCCAACGCTCCGCGGGCGGAGCGGTGGCGACCAGGGAGTCACCGCGCTGGAGAGCCATCGCCGCGCAGCCCGTGTCAGGTCGGTAGCGGCGGTCAGCAGCAGGATCCAGGGGATTGGTCACTAGGGAGCAGTTTAGGACGTGGGGACCAGGACAGCCTCGGTGAGCAGGCGGCGGACCAGTACCAGTTGGTCCTCCACCGACAGCGACGGGAGCGTGCCGACCTTGTGCTCCTGGCCGTCAAGGACGCTCGTGAGCGCCTCCGCGAGTACCGCCGGGAAGGTGATGGTTCGGTCGGGGAGCTGCAGCGTGACCGGGTCGCCGGGGATCACGCGGTGCCGCAGGCCGCCTCGGAGTCGAACCGTCGTCCCAGGCGCGAGCGTCGTCAGCGCTGCCGCGTGAGCCAGCGGCGGGATGGGTTCGGGGCGATTGGCCGACCAGGTACGCCGACGCAGCCGCGGCGCCAGCTCGTCTGCCGACGTGGCGCGGAGCCGTGCGATCAGCAGGTCGGTCACCTGCGGAAGGACCTCGGCCAGCTGAGCCGGGTCGCCCGGGTCGAAGCCGAGCGGCAGGGCCGTCCGGAGCGCCGCCTCGTTCGCCGCTAGCGCCGCTAGTTCCTGGACGAGGAGATAGCGGGTCAAGGTGTGCATCCCAACGGTGAGGTGCGCACTGACACCACCCAATGCCTTGGCCGAATGCAGGAAGCCGCGCGGAACGTAGAGAGCGTCGCCGGGGCGCAGCACCTCGTCCACCACCGGCGTTTGGTCGCGAGCGGCCGCAGCTACCGCGGCGGAGTGGTCAGTCCAAGGCTGGTTGCGCAGTGGGTTCACGTGGACTGGCTCGTGGACAGTCCAGTGCTTCTCACCGGCCACCTGGAGAACGAAGACGTCATGTACGTCGTAGTGCGCCGAGAACCCCTGTGATTCGGGCGGAGTGATGTATGCGTTGATCTGCACCGGGTGACCCGCGTCAGTCGACAGCTGGGTAGCGAAGTCGACCAGTGCCGGCCAGGTGCGGTGCAGAGCCTGCAGTACGACGGTGTGCCCGCTGGCGAACAGCGCGGCGACCTTGTCATCGCGGACCTGGTCCGAGATGTCCGCCCCCACACCACCCGAACCGGTGAACTGGGAGTCGCCGACCACCGCACCGTTCTTGGCGATGCGCAGGAACGGCGTGCGGAGACCGCGGCGGGACAGGAGCTCGTCGGCGGCGGTCAGGGTGAAGAGATCGTCGTACGGCGTGGGGAGGTCGGGGGCGTGCGACAGCAGCGCCCGGGAACCCCAGTAGGTGCTGGCGAATTCGTCGAGGTTGCCCGCGACGCAGCGCCGAAGAGCCGGACGGTCAACCGTCTCGGCAGGATCTGGTTGCGGTCCGGCTCCCGGCACTGTGGTCACCAGCTCCCGGAGTTGCCGCTCGCGCCTCCGTCGGCGCCACCGTCGGTCGCGTTGGAGTCAGCGCCACCGTCAGCGGTCCCCTCGTCACCCGAGTCACCGCCGGCGCCGCCGTCCGCACCGCCGTCGGTACCGCCACCTACCGCGCCACCGTCAGCCGGACCCTCACTGGGCTCCCCGCCTCCGCCGTCGGCCCCACCATCGGCACCGCCGTCAGTGCCACCGCCCACCGCGCCACCGTCGGCCGGACCCTCGCCGGAGTCGTCACCTGAATCGCCGGAGCCGCCGCCCGAGCCGTAGTCACCGCCCGCACCGCCGTCGGCGCCACCGTCAGTACCGCCGCCTACAGCACCGCCGTCGGCCGGGCCTTCGGACTCGCTGCCGTACCCGGACGACGTGTTACCGCCGGCCTGGCTGTCGTTGCCGTCGGCTGAGCCTCCGTACTCGCCGTCGGACGAGGTGTTCATGTCGTCGTCGTTCAGACCCATGATGATGCTCCCTTCACTGAATGGCTTCAGAGCGCCGGACAGTGGAGCACGCGCTCTGCGACCATCCTGTGCGCAAAGCGGGCACGGCCTAAACGTCGAGACGGTTACAGGTCCACGGCGGTGTCCCGCCACACCTTCACGAAGCCGTCAACGACATCCTCCGGCCGGACGGCGATCCGCAGCCAATCCTGCCCCAGCCCAGGGAACGTGTCACCGCGCCGGACCGCATATCCCTTGGCACGCAAGGCTTCTCGCAGTACGGCGCCGCCCGCGACCTGCACGAGGACGAACGGGCCGCGCGGTACGCCGTATGTGCGGGCAGCAACCAGATTGTCGAGCAGATGGGAGCGCTGACGCTCGATATCGCAGGCGGCCGCCGCAGCTTCGGCGACTGCCTGCTCGTTGCTGCAAGCAATCGCAGCGGCCAGCGCAGGCGTGGACACCGGCCAGTGCGGCTGCACAGCGGCCAGCTGCTCGATCAGACCGGCAGCAGCCAGCACGTACCCGACCCGAAGCCCCGCCAGTCCCCACGTCTTCGTGAGACTGCGAATCACCACCAGCCCCGGAATCGACGCACCAGCTAGCGATTCAGGCTCCCCCGGAACGGCATCCATGAACGCCTCGTCCACCACCAGGATGCGGTCCGGCCGAGCTAGCTCCCGCAGGTCGTCCGCGCGGTGCAGGACCGAGGTCGGGTTGGTCGGGTTGCCGATCACCACGAGGTCCGCATCGGCCGGAATCGCCGACGGGTCCAGAACGAACCCGTCCTCCGGGCGCAGCACCACGCGGTCGACGATGTGCCCCGCGGAACGCAGCGCAGCCTCGGGTTCGGTGAATTGAGGATGAACAACAACCGCATGGCGTGGGCGGAAAGCACGAGCGATCAGCACAAACGCCTCAGCCGCGCCGGCCGTCAGCAGCACCCGCTCCGGAGTCACTCGGTGCCGCGCAGCCACCGCCAGCACCGCGGACTCCTGACGCGGGTACGCCGCCAGGTCCGTCAGGCTCGCGGTAATCGCGTCGACGAGCCACGGCGGCGGCGTACCGGTCCGCACGTTGACGGCGAGGTCTACGAGTCCGTCACCGACCTCGAGATCGCCGTGGTGCCACAAGTCAAAGCCATCCGCCACACGTGGAGGCTAACCCGAAACTACGAACGGGGAGTGACACTGAAGCGGCGATTGACGAGTGAAGGGTTCTGCCGACGTACGCCGGACAGCCGGTCACCGGACAGTTCGGCGACCGCATAGCCATCGGCCTCACCCACTGCGGCAATGGCGATGCCCTGCGGATCGATGACCTGGCTGAGGCCGGAGTACTTCTTCCCGTTCTGCGCCGCGGCCGCCACGTAGCAGGTGTTCTCGATCGCGCGTGCCGTGAGCAGAGTGGTCCAGTGGTGCTCCTTGAGCGGCCCCCTGACCCAAGCAGCCGGTACGACGAGGACGTCGGCACCCTTGTCGACCAGTGCCCGGGACAACTCGGGGAAGCGCAGGTCGTAGCAGGTCATCAGCCCGAGTGTCCGCCCAGCGACCTGCACCACGACCGGTGCGACGTCACCAGCGGTCAGCTGGTCGGACTCCTTGTAGCCGAACGCGTCGTACAGGTGGATCTTGCGGTACGCGCCGAGCAGCGAGCCATCGGCACCAACAGCCAGCAGCGTGTTGTACGGCCGGTCCTGATCGCAGCTGCGCTCGAACATGCCGGCCACGATCGCCACCCTGTGCTCCACCGCACTCTTGCGCAGCGTGGACACGAACTCACCATCTAACGACTCGGCCACGTCCGCGACGCCGTCAAGGTTGAAGTCGGCCATGATCGCCTCCGGCAGCACCACCAGGTCCGGCCGGTCCTGAGCGGCGTCCGCGACCGCTCTGGTCACCAGCTCCCGATTGGCAGCCTTGTCAGAGCTACTGGCGGTCTGCACCACAGCAATCCTCATACCCCCATGGTGCCGCACAGTGCAGACTGCTGGGGTGGAGTTTGATGCGGTAGTCGTGGCTGGTGGCGGGTCCACGAGGCTGGGCGGGGTGGACAAGGCGCTGGTGGTGCTCGAGGGCATGACGTTCCTCGATCGGGTGCTGCACGCGGTGGACCGCGCCGCGAGCACTGTGGTGGTCGGACCGGTCCGCGAGACGTACCGGGCTGTGGAGTGGACCCAGGAGGATCCGCCTGGGAGCGGACCGGTGGCGGGGCTGGCTGCTGGACTGGCAACAGGCAGCGCGCCAGTCGTAGTCGTACTGAGTTGCGACCTGCCATGGGTCACCGACCAGGACATCGCTCGGCTGGTCGACAGCATCGGCGAACACGACGGCAGCGGGCTGCGCGACAGTGACGGCCGTGACCAGTGGCTGGCCACGGCGTACCGGCGAAGCTCTCTCGAGCATGCGCTCGCGGAGCTCGGCGATCCACGGGACAAGTCGGTACGGCGCCTGACCGCCGGACTGGACCTGGTCTGGTCGGACCCGACCAAGAGTGGTGACGATGTAGACACCTGGGCCGATCTCGACGGCTGAGCCGTAGGCTGTGAGTCATGCGAGCTGTGGTGTGTGAGGGTGCAGGCGGACTCGAGGTTCTGACGGTCGGAGAGATCCCGGATCCGACCCCGGCCGTGGACGAGGTCGTGATCGACGTCGTCGCCGCGGGGGTCAACCGCGCAGACCTCCTGCAGCGGCAGGGCTTCTACCCGCCGCCCCCGGGTGCACCCGGCACGATCGGACTCGAGGTCTCCGGCCGGATCGCCGCGGTCGGCGCCGAGGTGACCGACTGGGCCGTCGGCGACGAGTGCTGCGCGCTGCTGGCCGGAGGCGGGTACGCCGCCAAGGTCGTCGTACCGGCGCCGCAGGTGATGCCCGTCCCGGACGGCATCGACCTGATCAGCGCGGCCGCGTTGCCCGAGGTGGTGGCGACCGTCTGGTCGAACATCTTCATGGGCGCGCACCTCAGGGAGGGCGAGACCTTCCTGGTGCACGGCGGCGCCTCCGGCATCGGAACGATGGCGATCCAGCTCGGCGTCGCGCACGGCGCGCGGGTTCTGACGACCGTCGGCAGCAAGGACAAGATGGAGTTCGCGAGCCGGCTCGGCGCCGACATCGCGATCAACTACAAGGAAGCCGAGTGGGCCTCGGTGGTCCAGGAGGCGACCGGCGGCGCCGGGGCCGACGTCATCCTCGACATCATCGGCGCGAAGTACCTGACCGACAACGTCAAGTCCCTCGCGTACGACGGCCGCCTGGTCGTGATCGGTATGCAGGGCGGAGCGAAGGGCGAGCTGGATCTCGGCCGCCTGCTCAGCCGCCGTGCCTCGGTCACCGCGGCCGGACTGCGGACCCGCTCGGTCGCGGACAAGGGACGGATCATCGCCGAGGTCGTCGGCCACGTCTGGCCGCTGGTCGCCGCGAAGAAGGTCCGCCCGATCGTCCACACCACCTTCCCGCTCGCCGAGGTCGCCGAGGCGCACCGCGCGCTCGAGGAGTCCACCCAGATCGGCAAGGTCCTCCTCACCCTCTAGGAGGCCGCTGAATAATCGGTGTGTCCCTGCCGGGTGTGTGGGTTGGTCGCGGGGACGATTGTGGGGTGCAGGGTGTTGAGCGGGTTGATCGGGAGTTGTTGGATGCGCGGGCGCTGGTCGGTCATCTGGTGCCTGAGGGGAGCATGTTCGCGTTCTTGGCTGAGCATCGGCGAGAGCTGTTCGCTGACAGTGATTTCGATGATCTGTTCGGGTCGGGTAAGGGACGGCCGTCGATCCCGGCGTCGGTGATGGCGTCGGTGATGGTGCTGCAGACGTTGCACGACTATTCGGATCGGGAGACCGCGGAGGCGGCGCGGTGTGATCTGCGGTGGAAGGTCGCGACCGGGATGGCGTTGGACGCGAAGGGTTTCGACGCTTCGACGTTGGTGTATTGGCGGCGGCGGTTGGCGAAGTCGGATCGGCCGTATCGGATCAATGACGCGGTCCGCAAGCTGGTTGCGGTGACCGGAGTGTTGCGGGGCCGGTCGAAGCGGGCGGTGGATTCCACGATCCTTGACGACGCGGTGGCCACTCAGGACACGATCACTCAGCTGGTCTCGGTGATTCGCCGGGTCGGTCGGCAGGTGCCTGGCGCTATGGAGCAGATCGCGGCGGTGTGCACCGGCCACGACTATTCCCAGCCGGGCAAGCCGGTGATCGACTGGGACGACCGTGACGCGCGGCAGGCGCTGGTATCGGCGCTGGTCAACGACGCGAACGCGCTGATCGATGCCCTGGCCGGCACGAAGCTGGACGACGACGCCGAGGACGTGGTGGCGTTGCTGGCATTGATCGCCGGCCAAGACGTGGAACCGGCCGACGGCAGCGACGGCACCGACGGGCGGTGGCGGATCGCGCGGCGGACCGCGCCCGAGCGGGTGATCTCCACGGTCGATCCCGAGGCCCGCCATACCCGCAAGTCGCCACGTAACACCCGCGATGGGTATCGCGCGCACGTGGCCGCCGAGCCGGAGACCGCGATCATCACCGACGAGGCCCTCACCCAGGCAGCCGGGCCCGACAACAGCGACGCTGCCGTGGCCGCCGACTTCCTGGCCGCCGAGACCGAACCCCGCCAGTGGTACGGCGATTCCGCTTATGGCGCAGGGGATCTGCGGGCCGCCATCGCCGAGTCCGGACATGGCGCGGTAATCAAACCCGGCCCGGTGAAGGCCCCGGTCGAAGGCGGTTTCACCATCGATGATTTCACCGTGGACGAAGCGGCCGGCCAGGCCCAGTGCCCGGCCGGGCACACCCGGACGATCACCAAGACACGCGCCGTGGTCTTCGGCGTGCTGTGTCGCGACTGCCCGCTGCGGACCCACTGCACCACGGCCAAGAACGGCCGTATCCTCCAACTCCACAACCACGACGCGCTGCTACGCCAAGCCCGCCGCGACTGGTCCAACGACCCGGACCTGCGCCAGAACTACCGCACCAACCGGCCCAACGTGGAACGAGCCATCTCCCAGATCGCCAGCCACGGCGGACGCCGCGTCAAACTCCGCTACCGCGGCACCACCAAGAACAACGCCTGGCTCAAACACCGCACCGCCGCCCTCAACCTACGCAACCTCATCGGCCGAGGACTCACCCGCACGACAGGACTCTGGGTCCTGACCGCCCAGACCACCTGACAAAGGCCACCAGCGAGGCTTCCGATCGGCGTCAGCGCCCACCACGAGCCACCCCACCGGCCCCAGACACCTTCTCACCGACCGGACCGCTCTGCCACGCCTCGCCCCAGACTTCGAACTGCGCCTGCCCACCAATCTCCGCGCTCAGACCCACACAGCAACCAATCCCAAAACCGCCCTAATTCAGCAGCCTCCTAGCTGGGGAAGTTGGCGGCGAGCCACTCAGCATCGGGCGCGACCAGCTGGATCACGTCGATCCAGCTGCCCTCCGGGTCACGGACGAAGAAGTGCCGCTGACCCCACACCTCGGTGACGACCTCACCCTCCAGCCGCACCCCGCCGTCGACGAGCGCGGCCGCGGTCTTGTCCGCGTCCTCGACGATGAAGCCGAACACGTTCGTGCTGTCCCGGAGCGCGTTCACCGGCGCCGGCACCGACTCGTGCCCGCGCTCGACGATCGCGAGCTCCCAATCGGCCTCCCCGTGCCGGACGCAGATGAACCAGCCGAGGTCGAGCGTGATCTGGAGATCGAAGTGCCGGACATAGAAGGCGGCGACCTCCGCCGGACGGTCGGTGACCACGGTGGCGCCGAAGGCTGCGGGTTGCATACGCGCTCCTGACTACTACAGCTGTTGTTGTTGACCACGACAGTTGTAGTTGACAGCTGCTACAGTTGTCAACGTGCCCCGGAACCCCGAACGCCGCATCCGCCTCGCCGACGCCGGCCTCGCCGTCCTCGCCGAGGCGGGCGCCCGCGGGCTCACCCATCGCGCCGTCGACGCCGCCGCCAACCTCCCCGCCGGTACGGCGTCCAACTACTTCCGCACGCGGGACGCGCTGCTCGGCGCCCTCGGTGAGCGAATCTTCGAGCGACTCGCCCCAGATCCAGCCGTCCTCGAACCACTAGCCGAACGCGAGCCCACGGTCGACCTGGTCGTCGACTACGTCCGCTACATCGTCGAGCGGCTCCTCGGCCGCCCCGAGCTCTCACTCGCCCTGATGGAGCTCCGCCTGGAGGCAGCCCGCCGCCCCGATCTGCACGAGATCCTGTCCCGCACCCTGCGCCAGGGCTTCGACGCCGACGTCTCCTTCCACGTGAACGCCGGCCTACCCGGCGGCGCCGAAGAGATCCGCCTGCTGCACTTCGCCCTCGACGGCCTCGTGCTCGACCAACTCACCCCCGGCACCGGCCATCCGTACGACGTCGACGCCACCACCGACCGCCTGGTACGGCGTCTACTGGGTTGACTAGTCGGACCGCCCGATTCGGCTGGGGTATCGCCGCGGGGTGGGGTTGCGCGCCGCTGGGATGCGGCCGATGGCACCTGCTTGTGGTTGCTCGCCATTGAGGCCGGCTGACAGAGGAGAGGTGGCGAGGTCGTCCTGGGTTGAGGGGGATGGTGCGGTCGGCGACCGAGGTCCGCGTTGCCTACGGCTGACGGGTTTGTTTGCGGCCAGTGATGAGGATGCCTGGTTGCTGACCGGTGTGGAAACGAAGTGGCCGTGGGTGGCAAGGAGTTTCCACGCAGCGAGTAGTTCCGGGCTCGGTCGGCGATTCGGGGCCGGTCGGTGGCCCGACTGCTGCGCGGATGCAGGTTTGCGGTGATCTATTGCCATCCAGCGGCAGTAGATCCACGCAAAGACGTCTGTGATCCGTCATTGTGGGTGATCGGCTGTGGCGACTCAGTAGCCCCGCCGTCCCGAAGGTGCTCGTCCCATCCGTCCGCTGGGATGCGGCCGGCGGCGTACGCGGTGGTTGCCCGCCGCTGCGGCCGGTTTCCTTGAAGCGGGTGCCTGGGGCGGTCTTCGGCTGGGGCGGATGGCGAGGCCAGTGACCGACGTTCCCCGGTCGCCTGTGGCCGACGGGTTGTGGCTGCTCTCGACGAACAGGAGGCCGGGTAAGTGATCCATCGCGTACATGTCCGGCCTGTCCGGTGCGGCGCGCATCGGGGGCACACCAACCACCTCTGCGGGGAGCTACTGTCACCCAGCGACAGCAGATTCGCGCAAACCTCTGAGCCACCTGACTGACCGGCTTTGGGGATGACTGCTGATGGGTTGACCGCTCTATACCGGGTATGCATACTCAGTATCTATGTCGATCAAGCACGGACTACTGGCGTTGCTTCGCGAGAAGCCGAAGTACGGGTACCAGCTGCGCGGTGAGTTCGAGGCAGCCACCGGTTCGACCTGGCAGCTGAACATCGGGCAGGTGTACACCACCCTGACCCGGCTGGAACGCGACGGCCTGGTCCGGGCCGCGTCCACCGAGTCGGACGGCCGATCGACGTACGAGATCACCGACGCCGGCCGCGCCGAGCTCGACAGCTGGTTCAAGACACCGGTGACGCGTGAGTCGCGTCCTCGCGACGAGCTCGCGATCAAACTCGCGCTGGCGCTGGCCGTTCCGGGTGTCAACGTCAGCGCGGTCGTGCAGAACCAGCGCTCCGCGACGATGCAGTCCCTGCAGGAGCTGACCCGGCTGAAGCGCGGCGACCGCGACGGCGAGATCTCCTGGCTGCTCGTGCTGGAGTCGATGATCTTCTCCGCCGAGGCCGAGATCCGCTGGCTCGACCACTGCGAGTCCATCCTGTTAAGGCATCGCGGCCGGCCGTCGAAGCCGCCCGAAGAGTACGCCGACGACCCGGCCGAGGACCCTAGCGAGGTACACCGATGAGCGCGATTCTCGACATCCGCCACCTGACCAGGACCCACGGCAAGGGCGAGCAGGCCGTACACGCCTTACGTGGCGTCGATCTGAGCGTCGCGCCCGGCGAGCTGGTCGCGGTGATGGGCCCGTCCGGTTCGGGCAAGTCGACACTGCTGACCTGCGCCGGCGGCCTCGACCGTCCGACCGGCGGCGAAGTACTTGTCGATGGCAACGACATCGTGACCCTGCCGCAGGCCGGGGTGGCCGCGCTGCGGCGCCGCCGGATCGGCTATGTCTTCCAGGACTTCAACCTGATCCCGGCGCTCACCGCGGCCGAGAACGTCTCGCTACCGCTCGAGCTCGACGGCACCCGGACCAGGACCGCCCGCAAGTACGCCGAAGCAGCCCTGCAGGAAGTAGGTATCGGTGACCTCGCCGACCGTTTCCCCGACGACATGTCCGGCGGCCAGCGCCAACGGGTCGCGATCGCCCGCGCGATCGTGGGCGAACGACGCCTCCTGCTCGCCGACGAACCCACCGGCGCCCTCGACTCCGAGACCGGTGAAGCCGTTCTCCAGCTCCTCCGTGACCGCTGCGACCAGCACGGCATCGCCGGTGTCCTCGTCACCCACGAAGCCCGGCACGCCGCCTGGGCCGACCGAGTGGTCTACCTGCGCGATGGTGTCCTGGTAGGCCAGGCCGGCCCGCTCCCAGAACCTGACGAACTGCTGCAGGGAAGCCACTGATGGGCAGCTGGGGTCCACCCCTCCGGATCGCTCGAAGAACCACCCGTAAGTCGTTCGGCCGCACGCTCCTGGTCGCGGCCCTGATCGGCCTGCCCGTGTTCGCCGCGACCTGGATCGGCGTGGCCGGCCGCTCCGGCGACCCGACCGGCGAGCTCCTGGCCCGGACCACCATCGGCCGGGCCGACGCGCGGCTCACGGTCACGCCGTACGACCGGATCGACCTCTCGTACGGCGAGCCGACACTCAACCTGATGCCGGGCTCAGTGGCGGACAGCAACGAGGTGCGGGACCCCGCGACCTTCGATCCGAAGCCCCTGCTGCCACCGGGCACCGTGGTGGCGCAGCCGTTCACCGAGGCCGGTTCGGCGGATGTGAAGGGACCGTCCACGACCAACAGCGCCGGCGTGGTCGTCGGGGACGGGCAGAGCCCGCTGCTGAAGGACACTGTCAAGCTCGACGAGGGGCGCTTCGCGACCGCACCGGACGAGGTCGCACTCTCGCCGGCCCTGGCCAAGCACCTCGGGATCACGACCCTCGGCGCCACCCTGACCACCACGAACGGCAAGGCCTACAAGGTCGTCGGGATCGCCCGGCAGCTCGTCCAGCCCAACCCCTGGCTGATCTTCGCGCCACCGGCCAGCACGGTCGGCCGCAACCCGGCGCCGGTCGAAATGCAGTACCTGCTCGATCTCCCCGACTCGGCCGACCCGCACGCACTCGTCACGCAGCTGGGCGGACACGGCCTGATCTTGTTGCTGAGAACAAATATTGTCGACCCGCCACCAAGCCCGTCCGACTATCCGTCCGACCCGGTCGGCCCGTACGCCGCGATGGCGCTGGCGACCGGCTTCGGTGTCCTCGAGATCGTCCTGCTCGCCGGTACGGCGTTCGCGGTCGGAGCGCGGCGGCAGACGCGCGAACTCGGCCTGATCCTGGCCGCCGGCGGGACAGCGCGAGACGTCCGGCGGATCGTCCTCCTGCAAGGGCTCTTCGCCGGAGTGGCCGGGGTCGGCAGCGGACTGCTGCTCGCCGCCGTGGCGCTGATCGCCGGCCGGTCGCAGTGGGAACGCATGACCTCGACCGTCATCCTGGAATGGCAGATCCCGTGGACGGCGATCATCACGATCAGCCTGATCGGCCTGTTCGCCGGGCTGGCGGCGGCCGTCGTACCGGCGATCAGTGCCGGGCGGCAGACGCCGCTGGCGGCCCTGGCCGGACGTTTCGCGGCGACGACGAAGCGGATGCCGATCCGTAAACCCGCGCTCCTGCTGGTGATCGCGGGCGTCGTAGTGGTCGTGGCCGGCTCCGGATTGCTGGCAGCTGACCTCGCTGCGGCGCAGCGGCAGTTCGACGCGGAAGAGCACTACCAGGCCACCGTGACGCCGACGGAACCGATCGCGTTGGTGCTGCTCGGCATCACCATGGCGATCGCAGGACTGATCTGGATGCTGCCGAGTCTGGTCAGCACGATCTCCGGCCTGGCCGGCCGGCTGCCGCTGAGCGGACGGCTCGCGATGCGCGACGCCGCCCGGCATCGGCACCGCACCGCACCGGCCGTGGCGGCGATCATGATGTCGGTGGCCGCGACCGCGGCGGCCGCCTTCGCGGGTGCCAACTCCATCGCTGCGGCCAGGGTGGAGTACATCCCGGAGGCCCAGATGGGGAACGCGAGCCTGCGCTTCGACAGCGGCCCCGGTGGCGTCCCCTACTCACCCCAGCTCGAACAGCGGGTAGGCACCCAGTTGTCCGCCGAACGGACCTACCGCTTCGGGATGATCAACGTGCCGCGTCAGAGCGGCGCCCCGACCTATCTGGGCGTGCAGCCGCCCGGAGTGAACCCGGAGGATTCGAGGGGCGCGTTCGTCGGTCTGATCGTGGTGGATCCGGCGTACTTCGAGAAGCTCGACGGCGTCGGCCGGGAGGTGGCGGCTCGCCTGCGCGCCGGCGACATCGTCGTACCGCGCGGTGACTTCACCACCACGAACACGGTCGAGATCGGTGGCACCGATCCGATCCGGCCGACGAAGCTCGTGCAGCACAAGGCGTCGTACGTCGGCGGGCTACCGTTCCTCCAGATGATGCAGGACCAGGCGCTGATCGGGTCGGACGCGGCCACGAAGCTCGGCAAGGTCGACATCTTCACGGTCGAGTACCAGCTGAAACGCCTTCCCAGCAAGGAAGAAATCGCCACCACGGACGTGACCCTCGGACACGACAAGTTGCTGTACGTCGAGCAGGGATACCAGAACCCGGGCGACAAGATCCTGATCGGCGTCCTCATCGCCGCCGCCGTGGTCACTCTGCTCGGAGTGGCGATCTCGGTCTCCTTGTCCGCGGCCGAAGGCCGGGCCGATCTCGCAACCCTGGCGGCGGTCGGCGCGTCACCACGCCGCCGGCGGAATCTCGCGGCGGCCCAGGCGTGGCTGCTCGGACAGCTCGGATGCGTGCTGGGTGTGGGGGTCGGCGCGCTCTACGGCTACACCGCGCACGCTGCCTTCGGCTCGCCGCACTTCGCGATTCCCTGGGCGGAGATCGGCGGCACGGTGATCGCCGTACCGCTCTTCGCCGCGGCTCTGGCCTGGCTGCTGACGCGCTCGAAGCTCCCGATGGTGGCCCGCATCGACTAGCGGTATCGACTAGCTGGCGATGTGGGCAACTTCGGGATAGGCGACCGGGTACGGCGGTGTGCTGGTGACGCGCCAGTCGCCACAGGCACACCGTTGGTAGACAACGAATCCTTCGCTGACCTGATGGGAGGACACCGCGCTCCAGCGATGCCGATGAGTCTCGGTGTGGGCTGTCATGCCTCCATCGTGCTGTAATGGCATTATGCATCTCAACCCTTACGGCGCGGACGCGGTGCTGCTGGCTGTCGACCTGATCAGCAGGCCGCCCGCGACCCCGGTCGAACTGGCCGAGATCTGCGAAGAGAACCGCGTCGACAGCTCGCTGATCCGCGACCGCAAGGCGACCGCGGCCGACCTGGCCGCGGTCCGGGTCGCGCTTGACGAGTGGATAGAGGTTGTCGACGCGGAGAGCGAGCAGCAGCGCGTCGATCTGATGAACGCGATGCTCGCCAAGTACACCGAGCATCCGCGGCTGACCAACCACGCCGGCGACGGCTGGCACATGCACTACCGCCCCGACAACGTCCCGGTCGGACGACTCGTCGCGACGCTGATCAGCACCGGTACGGCGTTGCACCTGGCCGGCCGTGGCATCTCCCGGCTCGGGCGCTGCGCCACCGAGGGCTGCGACAACGTGTACGCCGACCTGTCCCGGACCGGCCGCCAGCGCTACTGCAGCCCCGCGTGCGCGAACCGGGACGCCGTCCGAAGGCATCGGGCCCGTACCCCCTAGTGCTCAAGTCTCATAGACCTAGGATGGGCAGATGAGCGAGAGCAGCAGCGGCGGCGAGGGCCAGGAGATGCCGATGGCCGGGGCACGGACCGAGGACGGCAAGGTGCTGATCGTCGGGCCGGACGGCATGGCTGTCGAAGGACCGCCGCGCTCGGACAAGGACGAGGACCACGACGAGCCGCGGTCGGTGACCGAGCTGGTCGAGCAGCCGGCCAAGGTGATGCGGGTCGCGAACATGATTCGCCAGCTGCTCGACGAGGTGAAGTCGGCGCCGCTCGACGAGGCCTCCCGGCAGCGGCTCGCGACGATCCACGAAGCCTCGATCAAGGAACTCGAGAGCGGCCTCGCACCTGAGCTCGTCGAGGAGCTGGAGCGACTCAGCCTCGACTTCACCGAGGACAGCACGCCGACCGAGGCCGAGCTGCGGATCGCACAGGCCCAGCTGGTCGGTTGGCTGGAGGGCCTGTTCCACGGCATCCAGACCGCCCTGTTCGCCCAGCAGATGGCCGCACGCCAGCAGCTGGAGGGCATGCGCCGCGCCCTCCCCGGCGGCCAGCAGCCTCCCGGCGAGGAAGGCCCGGGCTTCCCCGGCGCCCCACAGGCCACTGACGGCCCTGGCAGCGGCGGGATGTATCTCTAAGCCCTAAAGGTCGAACAACTCCTCGAGGACGGCGGCAACGCCGTCCTCGTCGTTTGTGGGGCACACGCGGTCGGCAGCGGCCAGTACGTCGGCATGCGCGTTCGCCACCGCGTACGACGTACCGGCCCAGGCGAGCATGGGCAGATCGTTCAGCGAGTCGCCGAAGGCGATCGTGTCGGCCGCCGGGATGTCCAGCTCGGCGGCGAAGTCCGCGAGCATCGCCGCCTTGGAGACACCGGTCGCGCCGATCTCCACCAGGCTGGTGCCGCCACTGTGGCTGGCAGTCACCCGCTCGCCGACCAGAGCACTGACCTGCGCGAGCAGGTCGTCGGAATGCCGGCTCGGATGCCGGACCAGGAGTTTGGCGGCCGGCTCGGCCAGCAGCACCTCGAGCTCTGCGATCAATGTGTTCTCGGGTCGCGGCCAGCGATTCACATAGTGCGGTTCCTGTCCGTAACGGTCCGATCGCTCAATGGCGAACTCCGCTTCAGGAATCGCCTCCCGGATCGCGATTGCCACTTCGTGCAACACGGCCGGCTCGATCATTCGGGTCCGGATCGCCTGCTGCCGCCCGACGTCGTACAGAATGGCGCCGTTGGCAACTATTGCAATTCCGTGATCGCCCACCAGGTCTGCCAGCTCGTGCAACCAGCGAGGTGGCCGGGCGGTGACCATCACGAAAACACTTCCGGCGGCCTGGACGGCGGCCACCGCGGCGCGGGTCCGATCGGAGATCGATCGATCGCCGCGGGCCAGGGTCCCGTCCAGGTCGGAGGCGATCAAGCGGGGCGGGCGATGATGTTTCGGGGCCGTCACGGACCCACCGTATCGGCCACCGGAATGAGAGACTCGCACTACCGCTGGAACGCCCGTGGGCGCAAGTTCTCGGACACCGGTTTCAGATGATTCTGATCAATCTGATTGAGCTTTTGACAACGTCACCAGACCGTTACGGCAACATGCTGCAAAGGCAGCAAGTTCCGCTGCGCTGCAAGGAGGACGCGTGATTTCATGCGTTGGTCTGGCCGGGAACCCGGAACGATTCGACCGCGTCGTATGCCTGTTCTGGATCAGCACGACTGAGACAGCCCGCCAGCGAACCAGCAGAGTAACGTCCGCGAATTGATGCGGATTTGGCTGCAACCAAATCCTCAGCAGCGACGTCAACAGTTATGGATCAGTCTGTCCCGCGACAGGGACGACACGGTGGGTCGGCAACAGTTCGCCGTTCCATCAGTTAGTGGATCCGTGTGACCGAACGACGTTCACCGTTCGTTCATGTGAGTCCGGATACTTGGGGAGCCTTGATGACCGTCAGCAGCGCCACTCGCACGGGACAATTGCAAGCTGTCGACACATCTTCCAGCACAGTTGGGGTCATGACCGGATGTATCGCCCGGTCGGATATTTTCCAGCACCGCCTGATGGAAGAGCCACCGCCCGCTTCGGCAACCCGCCGGACCCGGGAGCGGTACGAACAGCTGGTGCGCGAGGCAAAAGCCTTGTGTGCTTCGTGTCCGCTGTTCACCGACTGCCTTTACAGCGCCGTCGCCGAGCACGATGTGAGCGGCTTCGTCGCCGGAACCACCGCGTCACAACGTCGTTCGATGCGCAACCTGCTCGACGTCGAGGTGCAGGCCGACGACTTCGACCAACTGGCCGGAGCCCGCGGCACGCGGCGCCCGGTGAGCCACGAAGAAGTACTGCGCCTGCGTGGCCAGTACCCCAACGACAGCCTGGAATCCCTTGCCATGCGGCTGGGATGCTCGTTGTCGACCGTCAAGCGGCACCTGCGCCGGGCCCGGCGCGGCCAGAGCCCGGCCACCAAGACGCCGCGTCCGCGGCCCGAGGTGAACGCGGTCCTGGACGCCTTCGAGACCGTCGTCGACAACCAGCCGTGCCAGCCCCGCCGGGGCGGTAGCCGCGTGGCCTGACCCGGCGACAGGCCCGCCAGCGGGTCGCCGGTCACTCAACGCACAGGCCCGGAATCCCTGCGTAGACAGGGGTTCCGGGCCTTTTCGTTGCCCGCAGCAATCTTCTCGGCCGTCAACCTATTTCGTTCTGGTCGAAAGGTTGGCATCGGCCGGTGGCCAGGGCCGACAATGGGCCGGTCTCAGAAGTAGCGATTCAGAACGGCGGCAACCCCGTCGTCGGTGACCGACTTGGTCACCTCGTCGGCTGCCGACTTCACCTCGTCGACGGCCGAGCCCATCGCGACCCCGTGGCCGGCGAACGTCAGCATCTCGATGTCGTTGCGTCCGTCCCCGATCGCGAGCAGACCCGAAGCATCCAGGTCGTACTGCGCCAGCGCGACCTTCAGCCCGGTCGACTTGTCCACGCCCTCCGGCGCGATGTCGAGCCAGGCGGTCCATCCGACGAAGTAACCGACACCGTGCAGACCGAGCCGCTCGGCCAGCCGGACGAAGTCCGCCTCGGACTGCTCCGGGTCGCGAATGATCAACCTGGTCACGGGTTCCGGCGCGAGCTCGTCGTCGGAGACCACCCGGATCTTGGCGTTCCTGCCGAGGTCGCCGTCCGGAAACGGCGCGGTCACCAGGTAGGTCCCGTCGTACTCCTCGACCGCCATCCGGGCGTTCGGCGCGTGCTTGCGGACCGAGGCGATCACCGTGCGCGGATCGAACGTGCGCTCGTCCAGCACTTCGCCGTCCGGGTAGCGCAGAGTGCGCGCACCGTTGCTCACGACAACCAATCCGCCGGGCAGGCCGAAGCGTTCGGCGACCGGCTTGGTCGTCGACCACGCCCGGCCGGTGGCGAGAAAGACCGGCACCTGCGCGGACGCCCGCCGGACGGCGTCGATGACCGCAGGCGACAGCCCTTCGTCGTGGTCGATCAGCGTGCCATCGATGTCCAGGGCAACAGCTGTCGGCCGAAAGGCGGCCGCCTGCGGTTCCGTCACTTGACCGGCTCGAGGACTTCGCGGCCACCGAGGAACGGGCGCAGTGCCGTCGGCACCCGGACCGATCCGTCGGCCAGCTGGTGCGTCTCCAGGATCGCCACGATCCAGCGAGTGGTGGCGAGCGTCCCGTTCAGCGTGGCGACCGGCTGCGTCTTGCCGTCGGCGTCCCGGTGCCGGATGTTCAGCCGGCGGGCCTGGAAGTCGGTGCAGTTGGACGTCGAGGTGAGCTCGCGGTACGCGCCCTGGGTCGGCACCCAGGCCTCGCAGTCGAACTTCCGGTACGCCGACTGGCCCAGATCGCCGGTGGCGGTGTCGATCACCCGGTAGCTCAGCTCCATCTTGTCGAGCATCTGCTTCTCCCAGTCCAGCAGCCGCAGGTGCTCCGCGGCGGCCTCCTCGAGGCTGCAGTAGGAGAACATCTCGACCTTGTCGAACTGGTGGACACGAATGATCCCGCGGGTGTCCTTGCCGTGCGAGCCGGCTTCCTTGCGGTAGCAGGACGACCAGCCGGCATACCGGACCGGTCCGTCGGACAGGTCCAGGATCTCGTCCATGTGGTAGCCGGCCAGCGCGACCTCCGACGTACCGGTCAGGTAGAGCTCCGGCTCGTCGAGGCGGTAGACGTCGTCGTGTGCCGACAGGTAGCCGGTGCCGCCCATCACCTCGGGCTTGACCAGGGTCGGCGTGATCATCGGGGTGAAGCCGTTCTCGACCGCCTGCTGGACGGCCAGCTGCAGCATGCCGAGCTGCAGCAGCATGCCGACGCCCTTGAGGAAGTAGAACCGGGCGCCCGAGACCTTGGCGCCACGCTCCATGTCGATCGCGCCGAGCAGCTCGCCCAGCTCGAGGTGGTCGCGCGGCGTGAAGCCCTCGGCCGCGAAGTCGCGCGGCTTGCCGATCTCCTCGACCACCCGGAAGTCGGCCTCGCCGCCGACCGGGGCCTCGTCCGAGACCAGGTTCGGCAGGTTGCCTGCCAGCTCGGTGAAGCGGCGCTCGGCCTCGTTCGCGGCCGCGTCGGTGGCCTTCACCTCGGCCGCGAGGGTCTTGGTCCGCTCCAGCAGCGCGGTGCGCTCGTCACCCTTTGCCTGGGCGACCTGCTTGCCGAGCGTCTTCTGCTCGGCCCGGAGCGCCTCGAAGGCGGAGATGGACGATCGACGCTCACTGTCGGCGACCAGGATCTGGTCGACCAGGTCAGTACTCTCGCCGCGCTTGGTCAGGGCGGCACGTACGACGTCAGGGTTCTCACGGAGCAGTTTCGCGTCAATCACACCCTGAGGGTATCGGGGCGTGTCAGAACGGGCGAAGTCAATTCGGGATGATGGGGTGGGCTCAGCCGACCACGGAGGGGATTTGAGCGGGCGATGAACCACCATCCACCCAGTACGGTCGGCCGGGCGCTGACCGTTGTCCTGGGTGCGGTGCCGTTCACGATCATCACCCTGCTCGTCTTCGGGCACTGGCCGCCGCTGGAGCAGTGGGACGCCTCGGTCGCCGCCCGGGCCGGCGCGTACGGCGGCACCCACCCGAACGTGATCGACGTTTGGCAGGTGATCGGGGCCGTCGTCCTGCCCTGGACGTCGCGAGCGGTCATCGTGGTCGTCGCCGCCTACCTGTGGCACCGCCGGGCGCGGCTCCTGACCGTCTGGCTGCTGGTCTCGGCCGGCGCGGAGCTCGGGCTCGTCCAGGCGGCCCAGTACATCTTCACCCGGTCGCACCCTGCCGAGGCGCTCGTCCAGAGCGGAGGCTGGTCGTACGTGTCCGGCCACGCGACTGCGGCGTTCGTGATGGCCGGAGCGCTGGGCGTCGTGCTGCCGTCGGTCCGCGGCTGGCGGCGGCGGTTCCGGCTGCTGGTGCTGCTTCCGGTGATCGCGGTGGTGTGGATCGCCTCGGTCGACCGGCTGGCGCTGAACGTGCACTACGTGTCCGACGTACTGGGCGGCTGGGCGCTCGGGCTGGCGATTCTGACCGCCACCTCGATCGGCTTCGGCCTGCGCCCCGGGTTGCGCCGGAGGCGTCGCCGTACGCCGGCTTCTGCTGCCGAGATCGCTCGACCGCCCCGGGCCGCGGTGATCGTGAACCCGATCAAGGTCGGGGACGGGGTGACGTTCCGGCGGAAGGTGACGCGGTCGCTGGAGCTGCGCGGGTTCGACGACCCGCTGTGGCTGGAGACGCGGGAGGACGACTCGGGAAACGCGATGGCCAAGCGGGCGATCGAGTACGAGTCGGACCTGGTGCTGGTCGCCGGTGGGGACGGAACTGTCCGGGTGGTTTGTGCGGCGCTGGCGCATTCCGGGATTCCGGTCGGGGTGATTCCGGCGGGAACGGGGAACCTGCTGGCCCGGAACCTGCACATCCCGCTGGATCTGGACGATGCGCTGGAGCGGATCCTGGAAGGCCGGGACCGGCGGATCGACCTGGTCTCGGTGTACGGCGACGGCCTCGACACGGACCGGTTCGCGGTGATGGCGGGGCTGGGCCTGGACGCGGCGATCATCTCGCAGGCGCCGCCGGCGCTGAAGGCGCAGATCGGGTGGCCGGCGTACCTGGTGTCGACTGCCCGGAACATCAACCACCCGTCGGTGCGGGTGCAGATCACGCTGGACGACGAGCTCACGATCGAGCGCCGGGTGCGGACAGTGGTGATCGGGAACGTCGGGATGCTGCAGGCGAACATCCCGCTGCTGCCTGATGCGCGGCCGGACGACGGTCTGCTGGATGTGGTGGTGCTCGCGCCGCGGCGGGTGACGCAGTGGCCGATCGTCGTGTGGCGGCTGATGACTCGGACCAACCGGGCCGACATGTACCTCGAGCGGTTCACCGGGCGGAAGGTGGAGATCCACGCGGCCGCCGACGTCGAGCGTCAACTGGACGGCGACCCGATCGGCCCCGGTCGCTCCCTCACCGCCGAGGTCGAGCCGGCGGCCCTGATCGCCCGGGTCCCCCGCGGCCGCTAGGCGACGGTGGGGCCGGCTTCTTTGCGGAGCGTCTCCAATGCCTCTTCCTCTTCCGGGGAGAGCTTGGACTCGCTGGCGAAGGAGCGGATCTCCTTGGCATAGGTGCGGGCGTCGGCGCGGCTGTTGATCGAGGTCAGGATCACGCCGTGGCCGTTGTCGTCCAGCAGGGCCAGCGACCAGGACAGCTTGCCGCCGGTGTCGCCGAACGCGTCGTACCGGACCATGGCCAGGTGCTGCAGGGTCTCGCGCACCTCGGCGCGGGTCACCTCGATGTCCTTGCCGAGTTTGCGCAGCTCGGACTTCACCGTACCCACCTTGGGCTCGGGCTGCGCTTCCGGCTCGGGCTGCGGAGCCACCGGCGGTACGGCGGCTTTCGGCGTACCGGTCTGGCCGCGGACCGCCTGGATGGCGAACACGAGGGCGAGGACCGCCACGAACAGGGCAGCGATCCCGAAGGCACCGGCTAACGTCGAAGACACGCACGAGAGCCTAAGGCATCAGGGTTTGCCTGAGTACTCAGGTGGTTGCGGAGCGTGCGGAACGACGGCCGGAAGAGGTGTCCGGGGCGGTGGGCACGTAGATTCACGACGTGACACATTTGCCTGACCAAGGACCACAGCCGGGGGTTCACGACCTCGGTTACGCCCGTCTCGACACCGACCGGCTGGAGCGCACCGGCGACGCCGAGGTGGTGTACGGCGCCGGCAAGACCCCTGAGCAGGTGGTCGAGCTGCTGCGCACGCTGCACGCCACGCACCCGGATACCGCCGTACTGGCGACTCGACTGACGCCTGAGGCCCAGTCTGCGGTTTCTGAGGCGCTACCGGAGGCTGTGGTCGATCCAGTCGGCCGTACGGCGGTTCTCGGGGACCTGCCGGTTCTGCGGGGGACTGTGGCCGTGGTGGCCGCCGGTACGTCGGATGCGTCCGTCGCACTGGAGGCTGCCACGACTGCTCAAGTCTTCGGCGCGAATGTCGAGATGATCACGGATGTGGGCGTGGCCGGGCTGCACCGGATCCTCGGGGTCCGTGAGCGGCTGGACGCGGCGGACTGCCTGATTGTGGTCGCCGGGATGGAGGGTGCGCTGCCGAGCGTGGTCGGCGGACTCGTCGGCGTACCGCTGGTGGCTGTGCCGACCTCCGTCGGGTACGGCGCCTCGTTCGGCGGAGTGGCCGCGCTGCTCGGCATGCTGAACTCCTGCGCGCCCGGTGTGACCGTGGTGAACATCGACAACGGCTTCGGCGCCGGAGTCTTCGCCGCCCGCGTAGCCCGCCGCGCAGCCCCCCGCGAAGCCAAGGACGAGTCATGAAGGTCGCCTGGATCGACTGCTCCGCCGGCGCCTCCGGCGACATGCTCCTAGGAGCCCTCCTGGACGTCGGCGCAGACCTCTCCTACGTCAACGCCGCAGTAGCCGCCGTAGACCCCTCCCTAGCAGTACAAGTAGCCCCCACCGCCCGCCACCAAATAGCCGCCCTCAAGGCATCAGTAGAGGTCGACGGCACACCCCACTCAGAAGGTCCTGCTGCAGTCATTAGTGAGCCCGAAGCTGGGCATGGGCACGGCCACGGGCATGACTCGCATGAGCACAGTCATGGGCCGACTCGGCCGTGGAGCGAGGTTCGGCGGATTCTGGAGGCGGCTGCGCTGAACGACGCCGTACGGGCGCGGGCGCTGGACACGTTCGGGCGGTTGGCTCGGGCTGAGGCGAATGCTCATGGGGTGGATGTGGAGACTGTCCACTTCCATGAGGTCGGCGCGCTCGACGCGATCGCGGACATCGTGGGAGTCTCGGCGGCTGCTGTTTCGCTAGGGCTTGAGCGGGTGGTGGTTTCGACGATCGCGCTCGGGGGTGGACGGCAGGTTCGGGGGCAGCATGGGGGGATTCCGATTCCGGGGCCCGCGGTGCTGCACCTGGTGGCCGAGGCTGAGGCGCCGGTGGTCGGCGGCACAGCGCCGTACGAGATGACTACGCCGACCGGGGCCGCGTTGCTCGCGATGCTGGCGGACGAGTTCGGGATGATGCCGCCGATGCGGGTCACCCAGACTGGTGTCGGGGCGGGCGGCCGGGACCCGGTCGAGGTGCCGAACATCCTGCGCGTGATCGTCGGCGAGACCGCCGAACGGCCCGCGACACAGCTCGTCTACGAGACCAACATCGACGATCTGGACCCGCGCCTCTGGCCGCCGGTCCTGGCTCGCCTGCTGGAGGCCGGGGCGTCCGATGCCTGGCTGACCCCGATCCTGATGAAGAAGGGCCGCCCGGCACACACCCTGTCGGTCCTGGTCAGCAGCACGAACGCGGACGCCGTACGCCGCGTAGTCCTCACCGAAACCACGGCGATCGGTCTCCGCGAATACGACATCCGCAAGCACGCGGCCGACCGCGAGTTCACCACGGTCGACGTCAGCGGCCAGCCGATCAGCATCAAGATCGCCCGGTACGACGGCCAGGTGGTCAACGTGCAACCGGAGTACGAGGACGTCGTCACGGCCGCCGCCGAGCTCAAGCAACCGGTGAAGGCAGTCATGGCTCAAGCTGTCGCAGCGGCCGCAGGCTTCTGGGGCTGACGCGATTGCGGCTACTGCGCGGAGACCTTCTCCGGAACGGCCTTCTGCTTGCGGCGCGGCCAGTCGTACGGCCACCACTGCGCCCCGCTCCGGCGCGCCCACACGATCAACCCGACCAGTACGGCGAGCTCGATCGCCGGGCAGATGGTGTCCCGCAGCCGCGCGCTGAAGAACTCCAGCGAATCGGACAGGCTCGCCGCGACCTGACGTGCGTTCGGATCGCGGCCAGGCACGTACGCGATCGCGAGCATCGTCGTCCGCACCACCATCAACCCATCGACCTTCGACGCCGCCACGGCTGCGAGTGGCATCCAGGCGATCACGTCGTACCAAGGCAGTGAGTACATCGCGGTGAGCACCCAAGCGATCGCATAGATCGCCGTGTACCGAACCGCGGCCGGCACCGGGTCATCCGGATGCGTCTGCGGGACGAGCGACTTCGGCATCACCTGCGAGAGCAGGATCGCGACCACGATCAGCCCGACCCACGCCAGGATCGCCAGGATGGTCCGGACGAGCGCTCCCGGCAGGAAGAGATCGAACAGACTCAGCAGCACCTTGTGCGGCGTACCGGTCGAGATGAACGACGTCTGCGAGCGCGCCTGCTGGAACGCCTGCAGCCCGAAGACGCCGTACAGACCGCCCATCGCGAGCGCACCACCGCCGCAGAGGTAGAGCATCTTGCGCCGGTCACCACGCAGTGACCACAGCATCGCGATCCCGACCAGACCGATCGACAGCTTGGTCGCACCGGCCATCCCGATCAGCAGCCCGGCCACGAAGATGTGTCGGCGCAGTGCCACCAAGGCGAGCACCGCGAACATCACCGCGATCGAGTCGTTGTGTCCACCGGCAAGAACCGCGAACAGCAGCAGCGGGTTCGCCATGCCGAGCATCACGACGCGACGGCGGGCCGGCAGGCTCGGACCGACGAGCTTGAACAGGAGCAGGCTGGTCAGGATCAGGCTGATCGCGACCGACAGCTGCAGCATCCACACCGTGAGCTGCATCGAGTCGCCACCGACCAACGACGACAGCCACTGGATCCAGGTCGCGATCGGGCCGTAGACACTGCGCGCGCCCTGCCACGGCCGCTCGGTCGCGGCGATCACCGGGTCGTACCCGAGGCGGATGGTGTCGGCCGGCGCCGTCGTGTACGGGTTGCCGCCGAGCGTCATGATCCGCCCGTACGCCGCGTAGATCAGCACGTCACCCGAAGCCATCGGCGGCACCAGCGTGATGGCCGCCGTCGTACCGATGCCCAGGGCAACCAATCGGTTGAGCCGCGGGGCCCAGCCGTGCTTGAGCGCCTTCAGGGCCAGCCAGACGCCGTACCCGCCGAGCAAGAGCGCGACGTAGATCAGCACCGAGACGAGCCAGTCGTTCGGCTTCGCGTCGAACCAGTACGACGGGAGCCAGGCGTGCCGGTTGGTCAGCGTCAGCACGACCACCGACGGGCCGAGCAGGCCGACCGCCACGATCAACGCCGTACAGGCAAGGTAGAGCGCGACGGCGCGTTTGCCGTACCGCTCCGCCAGGCGCGGGTCGGCTGCTACTTCGGTGCTCATGGCGTGGTCTTCCTGGGGAACAGGCTGCGCAGCGACGGTCCTCCGTCGGCCGGCATCGCACTGCGGGCCGCGAGGGCCCGACGCACATGGAGGTACTGACGGCCGCGGTGCAGCTGGCCGCGCAGATCGGTGCCGGTCGCCCGGTGCCGGACGTCGATCGGGACCTCGAGGATCCGGAAGCCCTTCCGGCCGAGGTCGATACTCAGCGCGGTCTCGACACCGAAGCCGGACGCGAGCGGTACGGCGGCGTCGAACGCGGCTCTGGTCAGGCAGCGCTGGCCGGAGAGCGGTTGGTCCGGAGCCCAGCCGGTTGCCTCCAGGATTCCGGCGCGCGCCAGCTTCACGACGAACCCGTGGCCGCCGGCCTTAGAACCGTCCGCCCGGATCTGAGCCGGCAGCGTGCCGATCGTCATGTCGACGCGGCCGGACTGGACGGGCTCGATCAGCGGGGCCGCAGCGGCGGCGGAGTCGGTCAGGTCGGCGTCCAGGAAGAGCAGGTGCCGCGGGCGGGCGCCGTCGCGCTCGGCGACCGCCGCCGCGCCGGTCTCCATCGCGGCCGCCTTGCCCCGGTTCCGGTCGTGGCGGACCACGACGGCACCGGCTCGCTCAGCCGCTTGGGCGGTCTCGTCGGACGAACCGTCGTCGACGACCACCACCAGATCGACCCCGATGATCTTGTGCACCGCGTCGACCGTCGCCGCGATCCGCGCCGCCTCGTCCTTCGCCGGGATCACACAGGCGACGGCACGCTCGAACGGCTCAGGGGATGAATCAGCACCGGACACAGCACCGCAGCCTAGTTCCTCCCCGGCCGATCCCCCGCCTCAGCTGCGACACCCGACCCACATTCGTCCTTTCGAAGGACCACCCCGGCGGTGACGACGCCCACACGTCCGCGGGCTCACCTCTCCGCCCTTCCTAGGATATTGTCGGACAATCAGACAGCAGATCCGCCGTCAGGGGACTGCCGTAGCGTGGTGGGCAGGACCGACGAAAGGGCGGGGCGGATGACCGGGATGTACGGCGTCGACAGCGAGGTCGGCACGCTGCGGACAGTGATGCTGCACCGGCCGGGGAACGAGCTCCGCCGGCTGACCCCACGCAACAACGACAAGCTGCTCTTCGACGGCATCCCGTGGGTCGGCCGGGCGCAGGACGAGCACGACGCGTTCGCCCAGGTGTTGCGGGACCGCGATGTCGAGGTGCTCTACCTGCACGAGCTGCTGATCGAGGCGCTCGCCGACCCGACCGCCCGCACTCAGGCGGTCGAGGGTGCGATCGCGGATCTGCGGCTCGGTGACACGCTGCGCTCGTACCTCGAGGGCTCGCTGACGGCACTGGACCCGGCGCAGCTGGCTGAGGCGTTGATGGCCGGTGTGCGGAACGACGAGGTGCGTGCAGGCGGGCTGGTCACGTCGCTGCTCGCGCACGAGGACTTCCTCATCGACCCGCTGCCGAACCTGCTCTTCACCCGGGACTCCAGCGTCTGGATCCGGGACTCGGTCGCTGTGACGTCGCTGGCGATGCCGGCGCGCGTTCGGGAGACGCAGCTGACCGAGTTGATCTACGGCTTCCACCCGCGGTTCGCCGGGGCGGACAAGGTCTACGACCACCAGCTCGAGCATGTCGAGGGCGGGGACGTGCTCGCGCTCGGTCCCGGCGTACTGGCTGTTGGAGTTGGCGAGCGGACCACTCCGGCCGGCGTGGAGCGGCTCGCTCGACGCGTGTTCGCGAAGGGCCTGGCGCACACGGTGCTCGCCGTACCGATCGCGCAGCAGCGCGCCACGATGCACCTCGACACGGTCTGCACCATGGTCGACGTCGACGCGGTGCTGATGTATCCGAACATGGCCGAGGAGATGCGGGCACTCGCAGTCACCACCGACGGCGACCAGCTGCACGTGGCCGAGTCCGAACCGTTCCTGGTCGCGGCCGCCAAAGCCCTCGGCATCGACACCCTGCGCCGCATCGACACCGGCCTGGACCCCGTCACCGCCGAACGCGAACAATGGGACGACGGCAACAACACCCTCGCCCTCGCACCCCGCGTCTGCATCGCCTACGAGCGCACGGTCGAGACCAACCAGCGCCTCGAGGAATCCGGCGTCGACGTCATCCGCATCTCCGGCTCCGAACTCGGCTCCGGCCGCGGCGGCCCCCGCTGCATGTCCTGCCCGATCCTCCGCGACCCGGCCTGACCCCGCTTACTTCACCACCGGACTTACTGCACCGCCTCACTTGACGGCGCAAGTAAGGCGGACGACACGCGGAGTGAAATCGGGGCTTGTGGAGACCCCCTCTTCTGAGTATCCTCCATGGAGGCCCAGGCCCTGTTGCTCCCCCGTCAGCAGGACTTGGGCCGTCCACGTTGCGAAAGCCCCGGCACCGCCGGGGCTTTCTCGCGTTCCGGAAGCCTGTTGCGAATTGGCAGGCGGCGTCCTCGCTAAACCGGTTCGGGGAGGACTTGAGACCGATTCGGGGGGTGAATGCTCCCCGGTTTGCCCTTCGGGAGGACGAGACGCTCCCCGAACCGGTTTCGGGGAGCGATGTCGCAACAGGTGTTCGGTCGCGGTGGCTGAGGGCTTTGGCTGGGCAGGAACCCCGCCGTCCCGAATGTGCTCGTCCCGTCCGGCCGCTCGCATTCGGCCGGCGGGGTGGGCGGTGGCTGGTCGCCGCTGCGGCCGGTATTACCTGAAGCGGTGTGGCTGGCCTGGTCTGGGGCTGAGGGGGATGGTGCAGTCGGCGATCGCGTGACCGTTGCCTTGGGCTGGCGGGCTTCGGTTGCCGCCAGTGATGAGGATGCCTGTCAGGTGGCCGGTCTGCGGTGGTTATTGGCGGTTTGCGGGGGTCTACTGCCTCTGAGCGGCAGCAGTTCCCCGCAAAGACGCGATCAACAGGGCCGTCCGCAGGTTCACGGAGTCTCGCAACCTGCACCTTTCAGACGACGCAACTCACCGACCGCAACCGAAGCCCGGAAGCTCAGGCAACGAACACGCGATCGCCGACCTCGCCATCCCCCTCAGCCACCGCCCCCGCCGCACCCGAAGGTCCAGTGGCCGCCGGAGGCGGGCGAATCGCGTCTTTGTGGAATCAAATGGGCGCCCAGCGGCCGTGAGGTTCCACAAAGACGAGCCGAACCGCGCTCAGCCGGCGATTCGGCGTCTGCGTGGTGGTCCGACCGCCGCCAGGCGGGCGAGTCGCCCCGTGGATGGCGGTTTGCGGAGTCCTACTGTCACCCAGGTACGGCTAAGGCCCCGGACGTGGAGGTCCGGGGCCTTTGGCGGGGTACTAGCGGATGGTCAGTTGGCGGCTGGCCAGGCCGGCTCGGGCGGCTCGCTCTTCGGTGGTGAGCGAGGTGCTGGTGGCGAGGGCCTTCTCGAGGGCGGTGGCGAAGTCGGCGGCGGGCTTCTCGACGTCGGCGGCTTCGGTGTCGGCGGGGAGCTCCCAGACCGGGGCCAGGACGCCGAGGGCGCGGAAGGAACCGATCAGGCGGCTGCCGTCGACCAGGGCCGACTGGCCGGCGGCGTGCAGGCGGGCGAGAGCGTCCAGGACGGTGTCCTCGCTGTGCGGGAGGACCCAGCGCAGGTAGCGGCGGTCGCCGATCTGCGTCCAGTACGCCGCGTCGACGGACTCGAGCCGGACAGTCGGGGCCGCGGCGGCGTTGGCGCGCTCGAGGCCGGCGGCGACCTCACCGGTCGGGTCTTCGACGTTCTCGCCGACCCAGAAGTCGAAGCCTTCGTGGACCTTGACCTCGATCGGCTTGGTGGTGTCGATCAGGTCCTGCAGGCGCGGGCCGTCCTTCATCAGGTCGCCGACCTGGATCGGGTTGCCGGGCTCGGTTTCCAGGGCGGCGGTGATCGCGTGCGCGACGTCGCGCGACGGGTCGCCGGAGGAGGCGTGCGTCTGCAGGCCGATCCAGATCGACTCGTCGTCGCGGACCAGTCCGGGCATCGCCATCGGCAGCAGCGTGACCAGGGTGACGGTCTTGCCGGAGTCCTTCAGAACGACCTGCGCCGTACCGGACGGGACGATCTCGCGGAACGCGATCAGGTCACACTCGGCGGGCAGCCCCTCGAACGGGCGCACCACCCAGGTGTCCGCGGCGGCCGCGATCTCCTTGCCGTGGCACTGCTTGAACCGCTTGCCCGACCCGCAGGGGCAGGGCTCCCGCAGACCGACGCCGACGAGATCGGCCGGGTCGAGCGTGACGGTCGTCGTCTTCTTCGCGTTCTGCCGCGACTTCTTTCCCATGGCCGCAGTCTTGCAGCCAACGCCGCCGTACGGCGAACCGGTCAGTCCGGGACGCTGCTCAGTTCGGGACGATGGCGTGCACGGTCCGGTGCGCCACCGCGGTCCGGACGTCCCAGTGCGAGGTCAGTACGTCGACGATCGCCAGCCCGCGGCCGCCGATCGACTCCGGGTGGGTGTCGTCGATCCGCTGCGGCTCGGTCTCGCCGCGACCGTCGGTGACCTCGACGTGGATGCCGGCCTTGTCGATCCACCAGGCCGCGCGCACCTCACCGGCCGGCAGCGCGGGCGCGTACCGGATGGCATTGGAGAGCAGCTCCGAGAGTACGAGTTGGGCGTCGTCACACGCCGCGTCGGAAACCCGGTATCGCTTCAGATATGCGGCCAGACGGCGGCGGGCATCCGCTACCGCGGACACTTCGTGCGGCAGTACGACGTCCACGACACTCACGTCGGCAGGCAGAGTCGCTGAGGACAAGCAGGGTCTCCTCGATGATCGGAACAGCCATCAGAACTTCTGCCCAAGAACCTGTCGAGGAAAACACCTGATGGGATTCCGTTACACAGCCCGGGCGGCAGATCACGGCCACTGTCGGGAAACTGTGATGAAAGCGACGGTATTTAACGTAACAATGACCGCGCGCATTCATCGAGCTACGTTTCCGGACGTCCTATCTCCCGCGCTTCGTCGGACAACACCCGGAGTACGGACTCCGGCCGGTCGCTGATGATCGCGTCCACCCCGATCTCCCGGCAGTGCCGGATGTCGGCGTCCGCGTTCACCGTCCACACATGCACCTGGTGACCGTGCTTGTGCGCGCGATCGACGTACTCGGGGTGAGCGGTGACGATCTCCAGACTCGGGCCGGCGTACGAGACGCCGGTCGGTAGTGATCCGTCGCGGAAGCGCAGCGGCACCCGGTCCATCAGCAGGACCGTCCGCAGCTTCGGCGCCAGCACCCGCATCCGCCGCAGCGACAGCCAGGAGAAGCTCATCACCCGGACCGGCGACTCCGTCCCGACCTTCGGATGCGACCAGCCGTAGCGCCCCAGTGCCTCGATCAGACGCCGTTCCACCAGTCCGGCGTAGCGAGTCGGGTGCTTGGTCTCGATCGCCAGCTCCAGCGGCCGTCCGGCGTCGCGGACGGTCGACAGCAGCCTGTCGAGCGTCAGCACCTTGGACAGGTCCGGATCCGGCAGCTCGGCCTCGTCGTCGAGGTCCGACCAGGGGTTCTTCCACGATCCCCAGTCGAAGCTCTCCAGCTCCTCCAGGCGCATCGTGGACAGCACGCCACGGCCGTTCGAGGTGCGTTCGATGCGGCGGTCGTGCACACAGACCAGGTGACCGTCAGCGGTCAGCCGGACATCACACTCCAGACCGTCGGCCCCGGCATCGATCGCTCGGCGGTACGCCGCCAGCGTGTGCTCGGGACTGGTCTCACTGGATCCACGGTGCGCCACGACGCTCGGGCCCTTCCCGAAATTGCCTAGCCCCATACAGGTAACTCTGACACGACAGGTGGCAAGGCAGGATGATCGCCATGGAGATGCGAGCAATCGTGCTGGACCACCCGGTCGAACCATCGGAATTACGAGTACGCCGGGTGCCGGTTCCCGAGCCGGATCCCGGCTGGGTCCGGATCAAGGTCGAGGCCTTCGGACTCAACCGCTCCGAGTACCACCTGCGGGAGGGTTTGGCCGCCGGTGCGACCTTCCCGATCATCCCCGGGATCGAGGCGGTCGGCACGATCGACGCCGCGCCGGGCGGCGAGTTCGCCGCAGGTCAGCAGGTCGCCGCGATGATGGGCGGGATGGGCCGCCAGTACGACGGTGGGTACGCCGAATACACCGTCGTACCCGCATCGTCGATCGTCCCGGTGAAGACCGACCTCGACTGGTCCACTCTGGGCGCGCTCCCCGAGATGCTGCAGACCGCGCACGGCTCGTTGTTCACCGGCCTGGCCATCCGGCCCGGCCAGAGCATCCTGATCCGCGGCGGTACGTCGTCGGTCGGGGTGGCCGCGGCCGCGATCGCCAAGGAGCACGGGTTGACCGTCTTCTCCACCACCCGCAATCCGGACCGGGTCGACGTCCTGAGAGAACACGGCGTCGACCATCCGATCGTTGACGACGGCAACATCGCGGCAAAGGTCCGGGAAATCCAGCCGGATGGTGTGCACGCGGCACTCGAACTCGTCGGCACAAATGTTCTGCCGGACACCCTGAAAGCTGTCGCGGTGCACGGTACGGCGTGTTTCACCGGAATGCTCAGCGACAACTGGACGATCCCGGACTTCTATCCGATGGACTATCTCCCGAACGGCGTCCGGCTGACCGCGTACAGCGGCGAGAGCAACGACCTCCCCGCCGAGGCCTTCCAGCGGTACGTCGACCTGGTGGCCGCCGGCGACCTGCCGATCCGCATCGACCGGGTCTTCACGATGGACGAGATCGGCGAGGCCCACCAGGTGATGGCCGACGGCAAGGCGGTCGGCAAGCTGGTGGTGACAACGAACTGATGCGAGGGGCGCCGCCCCCGACGCCCCCCGCATCAGGTCAGCCGGTTGCCTCCTGCAACAGGGAGGTCCGGCCGGCAGGACGCGCCAGACCGTAGTGGTCTCTCAGCGTCGTCCCGATGTATTCGGTGCGGAACAGCCCGCGGGCCTGCAGGATCGGGATCACCTCGTCCACGAAGACGGTCAGCCCGGACGGCAGCACCGGCGGCATGATGTTGAAGCCGTCGGCCGCACCCGCGGCGAACCACTGCTCGATGGCGTCGGCCACCTGGTCCGGCGTACCGGTGAAGGTGCGGTGACCGCGTCCGCCGCCGAGGCGGCCGATCAGCTCGCGGACCGTGAGCTTCTCGCGCCGGGCAAGGGTGACGATCAGGGTGTAGCGGCTCTTGGCGCCCTCGATCTCGTCCTCGTCCGGCAGGTCGGCCGGGAGCTGCTGGTCGAGCGGCAGCGCCTCGGGAGCGACCCGCAGGGTCTTGGCCAGCTGGAGTCGCGCGTACTCGGGCCGGATCAGCTCGTCGAGCTGCCGCTCCAGCCGCTGGGCCTCCTCGACCGTCGACCCGATCACCGGCACGATCCCGGGCAGGATCTTGATCGTCGACGGGTCGCGCCCGAGCGCCGCCGTACGGGCCTTCAGGTCGCGGTAGAAGTCCTGCGCGTCCGCCAGCGTCTGCTGGGCGGTGAACACGGCCTCGGCGTACCGCGCCGCCAGGCCCTTGCCGTCCTCCGACGAGCCGGCCTGCACGATCAGCGGGTGCCCTTGCGGTGAGCGCGGCAGGTTCAGCGGGCCGCGGACCTGGAAGTGCCGGCCGACGTGATCGATCGGTACGACGCGGTCGTTGACCGCCCAGACCCCGGCGTCCTTGTCGGCGATCGCGGCATCGTCCTGCCACGAGTCCCACAGCTTGTAGGCAACCTCGAGGAACTCGGCCGCCCGGTCGTACCGCTCCGCATGCGCCGGCTGGTCGGCCAGGTTGAAGTTCTTCGCCGCGTCCGGTCCCGCCGTGGTCACGACGTTCCAGCCGGCCCGCCCACCACTGACGTGATCGACGCTGGCGAACCGCCGCGCCAGATTGAAGGGATCGTTGTACGTCGTCGACGCGGTAGCGATCAGCCCGATCCGCGACGTGACCGCGGCGATCGCCGTCAGCAGCACCGTCGGCTCCAACGAACCCGCCGGACGCCGCCCGACCTCACCGAACAACGCCGGCGAATCCGCGAAGAAGACCGAGTCGAACAAGCCACGCTCGGCGATCCGCGCCAGCTCCTGATAGTGCGCGATCGACGTGTTCGCGAACGGATTGCTCTCCGGCAACCGTCACGACGCCTCGTGATGCCCGGTACTCATCAGGAACGCGTTCAGATGCAAATGCTTACTCACAACGAAACCCCCAACGCGTCAAGAAGCCGCGACCGCACCGCGGCGAACTCCGGATCCGCTGAGCTCCTGTTGGCCCCCAGCGAGATCACCTCTTCAGCAATCAACCGTCCCGCGTCGAGCACGATCACCCGATCCGCCAGCACGATCGCCTCGTCGACGTCATGTGTCACCAGCAGCACCGCCGGCTGATGCGCCGCGCAGAGCTTGCGCAGCAAGGCGTGCATCTTCAACCGGGTCAGCGCATCCAGCGCCCCGAACGGCTCGTCGGCCAGCAACAACTCCGGCTCCCGCACCAGCGACCGCGCCAAGGCGACCCGCTGCTGCTCACCACCGGACAGCTCGTTCGGCCAGGCGTCCTCCCGGCCGGCGAGCCCGACCTCGGCCAGACTCTGCCGGCCCCGCTCTTCGGCGCCCCGCAATCCGAGCACGACGTTGTCCAGCACTCTTGCCCACGGCAACAACCGTGAGTCCTGGAAGACAACCGAGACCTGACCCGGTACGGCGATCTCCCCGGAACCGTCCACCGACGGATCGAGACCGGCCAGAGCGCGAAGTAGCGTGCTCTTCCCGGAACCGCTCTTCCCCAGCAGGGCAACGAATTCCCCGGGCGCGATGTCCAGGTCGACCCCACCCAGTACGGCGCGATCGTCGTACCGGCGGACCAGGTCGCGGACCTGGACGGTTGTCGTTACGAGGCCAGCGTACGGCGCCATGTCAGGGCCCTCCTCTGAATCAAGCGGACAACGCCGTCGGAGAGCAGGCCGAGAATGCCGTACAGGACCAGGCCGACGATGATGATGTCGGTCTGCCCGTACGTCCGGGCCAGCTCCATCATGTAGCCGATGCCGCTGGTGGCGTTGATCTGCTCGACCACCACCAGCGACAGCCAGGCGCCGGTCACGGCGAACCGCAGTCCGAGCAGGAACCCGGGCAACGCCCCCGGCAGCACGACCCGGCGGATGAACTCGCGCTGCGACAAACCGACGGTCTGCGCGAGTTCGACGTACCGGCTGTCGATCGTGCGCAGGCCGTTGTGGGTGTGCAGGTAGATCGGTACGAAGACGCCGAGCAGGATCGTCACGACCTTCATCGACTCACCGATGCCCAGCCACAGAATCAGCAGCGGGAGCAGGGCGAGGGACGGGATCGCGCGCTTGATCTGGATCGGGCCGTCGAGAATCGCCTCGCCGAGGCGGGACAGGCCGGAGATCAGGGCGAGTACGACACCCAGCACGATCCCGAGGCCGAGTCCGAGCAGGGCGCGCTGCGACGAGGTCCACAGGTTCGACTGGAGCCGGCCGTCGGAGATCAGCTCACCGGCGGTCGTGACGACTGTCCACGGCGCCGACAGCACGCGCTGATCGATCCAGCCGGTGGCCGACCCAACGCTCCACACCACCAGGAGCAGGACCGGTCCGATCGCGGACCCGAACTTGATCGGCTTCCCCGGTCCGAGCCGGCGGCGCCGTACGACGGGAGCTGTCCGCGTGACGGTCCGCAGCCCCGGGAGACTGGTGACGGTCATTTCGCCACCCCCGCCTTGATCGCGTCAGCCGCGACGGCCTGGAACCGCAGGTCGTACAGATCCTTGGCCTGGAGCACCGGGTTCTTGGTCTCCTTGGCCAGCAGCTCGATCGTCTCCTGCTGCCGGTTGATCGCCTCACTCCAGTCGGCCGTGATCTCCGGGTGCCCGGCGTTGTCGACCAGCCACTGACCATCAGCCTCCGTGAGGCCCTGGTCCTTGACGTAGTAGCCCGCGATCCACTCCTTCGGGTGCTGGTCGATCCAGATCTGCGCGACGCCCCAGGCAGCAACGTACGCACGGATCGCGGCCGCCTTGGCGGGATCCTCGAGCGACTCGACCGGCCCGTAGAGGTGACCTGCGTCGTCCCGGATGCCGTGCTGCAGCGTCGTCGCGCCGTCCTTGCCGTACTTCGTTGTATAGCGCTTGATCTGTACGCCGCCGATCGGGGCGACGTCGACCTGCTTACCTGCAAGGGCGTTCGTGTACACGTCACCGGTGCTCGGGATCTCGACCAGCTTCACGTCGTCCTTCGTCAGGCCGGCCTTCTTCAGCACCTTGAGGATCAGCGCACCCTGCGCCTGGCCGGGGCTGTAGGCGATCGACTTGCCGCGCAGATCGGCAAGCGTCTTCACGTTCACGCCGGGCGCGATGCCCAGCTCGTAGATCGGGTGGTTGATCGCGTCCAGCCGGAACTTCGAGGCGACGATCTTCACCGGCAGCCCGGTCCAGGTGGCGTGGATCGACGGGATCTCCGCCACCGCGCCGAGGTCGAGAGCATGTGCCCGGAACGCCTCGGTGGTCTGCGGACCGCCGCTCAGGTTGGCGAACTTGACGTACTTCTCCACCTTGTCGAGCTGCCCCGACAGTTTGAACGCGACCTGGGTGGCCGGATCGCCGACGACGATCTTCGTGCCGTCGGGCACGGTCGTCGGCAGTGGCGCGTCCAGCGCGAGCTTCGCGCCGCCGCCGGCCTGGGCCGCGCCGCCGCAGCCACTCACCACCAGCAGAACGGCCAGAGCGAAGTACTTCAGGGATTTAGACATGGTGAACCTTCGGGGTGGCGGTGGCGTAGCGACCGTCGTGGTAGAGCAGTGGCTCGTGCTCACGGCGTTCGGTGTGGGTGATCAGGCGGGCGACGACCAGGTAGTGGTCGCCGACGGCGAAGCGGTGTTCGACGTGGGCGCGCAGGACGCTCGGCGCCTCGTCGAGCACGGGCTCCCCGGTGCGCAGGCGGGACCAGCGGGTCGGCGCCGCGAAGCGGTCGATGCCGCTGGTGGCGAAGCGGCCGGCGATGGCCTGCTGGTCGACGGACAGGAAGTTGATCGCGAGCGACTCGGTCAGGCTGACGGTCGGCCAGCTGGACGCCTTGGTGTCGATCGCGAACGAGACCAGCGGCGGCAGCAGGCTCACCGAGACCAGTGAGGTGGCGGTGAAACCGACCGGGCCGTGACCGGCGTCGGCCGTGATCACCACGACGCCGGCGGCGTGGCGCCGGAACACGTTCCGGTAGACGTCGGCGTCGACGACGCGCTCTTCCGAGCGCTCCGGGACCAGTGAGAGGGCAGGGCGATGCACAGCAGGGACGGACATGTCTCTCCCTCGGGAAAAGGGCATGCAAAAAGGAGGAAGCCTTAGGCCTCGTACGGCGGGCTACGCCGGAGCAACTGGGGACCGAGGGGTCACCGACAGGTGGCGCTCGCCGTCCGCAGCAGGTCGATGACGCGACGGCGGGTGAGCAGGGTCGTCGTCATGTCAGCAATCTTCGCATCAATGTCTATTGGGATACTCGACAATCCCACCATGCGGGACAACCGTCTCGGGACGGGGTGCCCTCACATCCTGGGCGGCCACTGCGTTTAATGGGCATGGTGACTGCCGGACTGCCGCCCTTCCAGGCGCTCGTCGACGCGCACTGGCGGGACGTGGCCCGCCTGGCCCGCGCGCTCGCCGGACCCGTGGACGGCGACGACGTGGCGCAACGCGCGTGGGAGAAGGCGTTCGCCGCCTACCCCGGGCTGACCTCGGCCAAGAACCTGCGCGGCTGGCTGCTCACCATCACGGCCCGCTGCGCGACCGACGTCCATCGGGCTCGTCGCCCGCAACGACCACTGGACGACGCGCCGCCGATCGCCGTCGACGGCCCGGACGCCGCCGAGTGGCCCGACCCCGATCTCTGGCAGGCGGTCAACGCACTACCTGAGCGGCAGCGGTACGCGATCACGCTCAAGTACGTCGGCGACCTGGACCACCACGGCGTGGCCGCTGCCCTGGACACCACCCCCGCAGCCTCGCGGCGCCTTGTCAGCGACGCCCTCGCGACCCTGCGCCGCAAACTCGGAGTTGACGCATGAACGCACTGGAGGACCGGCTGAGCCGGTTCAGCACCCCTGACCTCAAACCACCCGTCCTGCCGGACGCCGACGTCGCCTACACCCTGCACGACACCCCGATCGGCACGCTGCTGCTCGCGGTCGCGCACGGGCAGGTGGTGGCGAGCTCGTTCGGCGACGAGGAGACGATGACCGGGCGACTGGCCCGCGCCATCTCGCCCCGAGTACTACGCCAGCCGCGCGCGCTGGACGGCGTACGGCGGGAGCTGGACGAATACCTCGCCGGAGAGCGGCAGGAATTCACCGTGCGGGTCGATCTCGCGCTCGCGACGCCGTTCCAGCAATTGGTCCTGAGCGACCTGCGGACGCACACCAGTTATGGCGCGACCAAGACCTACGGACAGCTCGCCGGCGAGATCGAACGACCCAAGGCGGCCCGAGCCGTCGGTACGGCGCTGGGCGCGAACCCCGTATGTGTCCTGCTGCCCTGCCACCGGATCATCGGTTCCGGCGGCGCGCTGACCGGGTACGCGGGCGGCCTCGAGGCCAAGCGCTACTTGTTGAATCTCGAAAAGAAAAGGACCATTTCCCCGTAGCCACGGGAAAGTCCTTACAGTTAAGACAAACAGGAGCAGGTCCCCAATGTGGAGTGGGGATCTGCTCCTTTTCTTCGGGGTCGGTTCTTTCGGGGTCAGCCGCGGATCTCGAGGATCAGCCGGCGCTTGCCGCCCCACTCGCGCTTGTAGACCTTGTACTTGTCGATCCCGGCGGCGGCACACAGCCGGCCGTAGCTGATCTCGTCGTGGATGTACTGCACCCTGGTCACACCGTCGGCGTGCTCGGCCGTGACGATCCGGTGCTCAGGGCCTTGGCGCATGCCGAGCGCGATCTCGCTCGCGGTCGCCGGCCCCCAGATCGGGCCCTCGATGATCGCGAGCCCGCCCGGCTTCAGCACCCGGGAGATCTCGCAGATCGTGTTGATCTGCTCGTCCTCGGCGAAGAGTTCGTGGAACGCCGTCCACAGGCAGATCACCGCGTCGAAGGTGTCCCAGGCGTACGGCAGGTCGGTCATCGACCCGATCGCCCAGTCGATCGCCAGCTCGTCCTCGACGGCCTGGTCACGGCCGGCCTCGACCAGGTTCGGCGAGATGTCGAGCGCGCGCACGGACTTCCCGGCCCGGGCCAGCGGGAGCGCGATCCGGCCGTAACCACAGCACAGATCCAGGACGGTCTCGCGGCCCTCCAGGAGCTCTTCGACGATCTTGACGATGGCTGCGTCCCGCTCGGGCGAGGTCAGCGCGGCCAGACCGTCGGCGCCGAGTTCGGCGTACTCGGCCCGGCTGCGCAGTGCGGAGTTGAGCATGGGCTCCAGTATCCCGCGTGCCGCAGGTCAGTTGTCCACCGGTGTACGGGTCACGATCCGGCCGCGACCTACTTTGCCCAGCAGCACCGCGGCCACCATCGAGACCACGATGCTCGTGTACGTCGCTCCCAGCCAGCCCGGAACCGCGTGCCCGCCGAAGAGCTTGCCCTGGACATCGAGCCAGAACGGCGACCAGCCGGCGACCGTGCCCGGGTTGACGAGCTGGTAGGCCACGAACCCGATCAGCCATGCGACTGTCGGCTGCCAGCGGAACTTCGCCGTACCGGAGACGTCCCAGTTCATCTTGCTCACCAGGAAGAAGTCCGCGATCGCGACCGCGAAGAGCGGGATGAAGACCGAGCCGATGAGGTAGAGGAACTGCGTGTAGTTGCCCAGGTCAACCAAGAGCGCGAGGCCGGTGGCGAGGACGCCGATCGCGATCGAGATCCAGCGCCGGTCGACGTGCCCGATCAGGTTGTGCGCGGCCATCGTGGTCGAGTAGACGTTCGCGTAGGCCTCGTCGACCTCGTCCACGAGCAGCACGAACAAGGCGATCGCGCCGGCCGGCAAGGTGACGAGGGCGGTGATCACGTCCTCGCTGTTGGTCTGCAGAGTCGCGACGGCGAAGACACCCAAGGCGTAGTACAGGATCGCGGCCAGGCCGTAGCCGAGCGAGGAGCCGGCGAAGGCGGCCTTGTTGGTCTTCGAATGCCGCGTGTAGTCGGCGGCCAGCGGCGCGAACGAGACGACACCGGCGGCGGCGAGGTCGACGGCCGGCCAGAAGCCGAACACGCTGTCCTGCGGCAGGTCGTGCACCGGCTTGCTCAGCACCTGGACGAATAGGTAGACCGAGGCAATCAACACCAGCCAGACCATGAACTTGCGCAGCACCTTCACGCTGCCCAGCGGCCGGACCGCCATCGTGGTGGCGATGATGCCGGCCAGTACGACGAACAGCCAGCGCCAGCGCTCACTCGTCACCGCGACCGCGGCCTGCGAGATCACGATGATCTCCATCGTGGCCCAGCCGATGTTCTGCGCGATGTTCAGCACGGTCGGTGCCATCGAGCCGCGGCGACCGAAGAGGCCGCGCAGACTGGCCATCGCGGGCGCTCCGGTGTGCGAGCCGAAGACGGCCGCTCCGCCGAGCACCAGCGCGCCCATCCCGCACCCGACGACCACCGCCAGCAGGCCCTGCCACAGCGACCCCGTGTACGCCGCGACCAGGGCGCCGGTGACCGGGCCGAAGAGTGAGATGCCGAAGTTGCCCCAGAGGGTGAACTGGTCGAGGAACCCGAGCGTCCTCGGTGCGTCCGTGGTCAGGACGAGGGGAGCTTCTTCATTGTCAGCAGGACGAACCGCAGTGTCAGTCATCGCGTTCCCTACGCCGGCATTACCCGGTCAGGTTCAGGCGGTCGGCGACCCGGTCTCTAGTCGCCCTCTCAGCCCGCATTCGGTGCGAGCTCCCGCAGAGGTGTTTGCTACCGCGTCAACGATAACGCTTTACTCAGTTGACCGCGCAGCGGCTGCTCGGTGGATGAGCGCGGCCACCTCCGGACCGTTGGTCAGCACCGGCATGTGCGACCCGGTGGAGAGCGTCCGCGCCTCACCGTGCGTCAGCTTGGCCAGCTTGAGCGCCCAGTCGGCCGACGACAGGTGGTCGTGCTGTGAGCGCACGATCACCACCGGCGCCTTCACTCTGGTGATCACAGCAGCCAGGTCGTGCTTCCGGCAGGCAGCCGCGGCGCGGGCGATGGTCGGGAGTCCAGTGCGTGCGTACTGCGGTGCGAGGACCGGGACCAGCCGCGGTGACTCCGGTGCGGCGGACTCCAGCCACCGCATCCCCAGGTCCAGCCAGCTGGAGGCTTTCACGTCACCGCTCGGAGCGATCAGCACCAGTGCGTGGACCAGCTCGGGATGCGCGACGGCCAGCTCCACTGCGATCTGGGCGCCGGCGGAGTGCCCGACGAGCACGGAACGCTCGCGCACCTTCCGCTCCAGCAGTACGGCGAGGGCCGCGGGGTGCAGGTCCTCGCGGTCGCCGGCAGGTTCGCCGTACCCAGGCAGGGTGGCGACGAGGTAGGGCATCGACAGGTGCTCGACCGTCGGCGCGTAGGACTCCGGCCCGAGGCCGAGGCCCGGGACCAGGACTGCCGGAGTGCTCACTCCCAGGGCGCGCGGCCCGGTGCGGCCCGGACCACGGTGTCGGGGTCCGGCTTGAGCTCGCGGTAGCCGAGGAAGAGGCCGGCCGCGAGGATCAGCAGACCGAAGCCGCCCCAGGCGTAGGCCTTCGGCAGGCGATCCAGAGTGTCGTCGGCAGCACCCAGACCGGTCGTCAGCACCATCACCAGCCAGACGAGCAGCGGGATCAGCGAGGCCGCGACCAGCACGCCGCCCAGGATCTCGGACGTCTCCGGCTGGCGAGCGGCCTTGCGGCGAGCCAGCACGTCGCGCGCCCAGAGCGCCAGCGCGGCCACACCGACCAGGAGGATCAGCAGCTGGCCGAGTGCGTCGATCACGTCGGTGCGCAGCGGGTGGTTGAGCGTTGAGCCCGGTGCCTGGGTGATCTCCCGGATCGAGACCCGCTGGATCGAGATCACCATCAGCCCGTAGATCGCCGCGATCAGCGTCGCGAGCAGCACCACCTTCGCCGCGCGCGGGTCGCGACCGGCGAACGGCTCCTTGCGCCCGTACGTCGGGAAGTGGTCCGGATGCGGATCCACGGGCGCGCCGTACGGGTGTCCCGGCCGGTAGCTCGGCGGCTGTGCCGGATCGGTGGGCGGACCGCCGTACTGGCCCGGTTGGGAGCCGTAGTTCTGCGGGGGCGGCGCGTAGGGCGGGGGCACTGGCTGGCCGCCGTGACCGTACGTGCCACCGCCGTACGGCGTGGGTGGGGCGAGGTGCTGCTGTTCCTGCACCTCGTCCGGGCGCTCGGGCTCCGGTTCACGTCCGTACGTCGGGAAGTCCTGTGACGACATCGCTGCTCCCTCCCTGGGGGCTCAGCTTCTCACGGGACGTGGTCAGGTGGCCTTGATCGTCGGCCACGCGTTCGGCCGGCAGCCACCGAGTCCCTTGGTCTGCTGCATCATCACCGGCGCCGGCGTCTTCGCCTTCGCGCAGGTCGAGTGCCCGTGGCCGAGCGCGTGCCCGACCTCGTGGTTGACCAGATAGCTCCGGTACAGCGCGACATCCCCGCCGTACGCCGGGACTGCGTACATCCAGCGCTTCGCGTTCAGCACGACCCGGTCCTCGACCCGGCACGACACCTCACCACCGGTCTCGAGCGGCTTGCACAACTGGTCGGTCAGCGTCGGCGTCGCCACGATGATCCGCAGATCCACGTCGTCACCGTCGGACCGCTCGAAGCTCACCGGGTGCACCGCCTGCCACCCACGCGGATCCGTCAGCGTCTTGTGAATCGCCGCCGCCACCGCGGCCGGGTTCACCGAGACACCCTGCTCGATCTCCACCCGGTACGTCACCTTGTTCCGCCCACCGCCGGTGCTCGCGTTCGACCCCGGCACCACAGTCAGCTGCCCACTCGACACCGTCACATTCGGCTTCGCCCCCTTGGGCTGCCGCGTCAAGGTAGGTGCCGGACGCAACGGCGTCGTCAGATGCGTCGAAGGTGTAGGCACCACCACCGGCGTAACCGGCGCCTCCGGAACCCCATGAGCAACCGGAGTAGCTGCACCGGCAACAACCTCAGCAGCCAAACTCCGCCGCCCGGTCACATCCGGATGCACCACCATCACAGTCCCCAACACCGCCAACGCAGTCACCGAAAACCACTGCATCCGATGAGACCGTCGCCGGCTATGACGCCCACGCGCAGACACCCCAGCACGCTGGCCAGTCCGCCCGGTGGTCATGCCGATCCACCCTACAGACTCCCACCCCCTGCACAAAAGGGCAGCCGTGTCTCAGGCGGTTCGGGTGCGGAGGAACTTGCCGAAGTGGGGGACTGTGAAGGCTACGGTGCCTCGTTCGGCGGAGAAGACGAGGCCTTTTTTGATGAGGCCGTCTCGGGCTGGGGAGAGGGACTGGGGTTTGCGGTTGAGGGTGGTGGCTACTTCGGCGGTGGGGACGGAGCCGTCGTCGGCGGCTATGCCCAGCTCGGCCATGGCTCGCATGTACTCGCGTTCGGCGGGGGTGGCTCGTTCGTAGCGGGAGCCGAAGAAGCCGACGGTGAGTTCGGCGGAGGCTTCGGGGGCGGCTACGGCTACGTCCTTGATGGTGATGGGCGAGGTGGGGGCGTGGTCCCAGGTGACGTGGGCGAAGGCTTGGACGAAGTACGGGTAGCCGTCGGTCTGGGCGTAGAGCTCGTCCAGGGCTTCGGGGTCGTACTGCACGCCTTCGCTCTCGGCGGGGATCATCAGCGCGCGGTCGCAGGCTTCGCGGGCCAGGCGGTCGACGCGGACGTAGCGGAAGAGGCGTTCGGAGTAGGACTTGCTGGCGGACAGTACGGCGGGCAGGTGCGGAAGGCCGGCGCCGACGACCACCATGGGTGCGGACTGCTGGGAGATCTCGTGGCAGGCGGCACACAGCGCGGACAGGTCGTCGGCACTGATGTCCTGCATCTCGTCGATGAACAGTCCGACCCCGACCGACAGATCACCGGCCAGGTCAGCCGCATCGGTGAACAGCTCGATCAGATCCATCTCCAGATCACCGGAGTCGGCCCGGCCCTTCGCAGCGGCCACGTCGACCGGCGGATGCCACCGGATGCCCTTGCGGTCGCTCGCATCGGTCCGCAGCGCGAACGCCTTCAGTACGGCGCTGAACTGGTCGACCCGCTCGTCGTCGCGGTGCCGGTGCCCCAGCTCGCGCATGGCGGTGTGCAGCGCCTGGGCGATAGGGAGCCGGATGCTCTGGTCCGGCCGGGCCTCGATCTTCCCGGTGCCCCAGGCGCGTTTGATCGCCTGACTGCGCAGAGTGTTGAGCAGGACGGTCTTGCCGACCCCACGGAGTCCACTCAGCACCAGACTCCGCTCTGGCCTACCTGCGGCGACGCGTTCGAGCACCACCTCGAACTGCCGCACTTCGGTGTCGCGACCGGCCAGCTCAGGCGGGCGCTGACCGGCGCCGGGCGCATAGGGATTCCGGATCGGATCCATGCTGTCACTGTATGAGGCCGTCTAGCGTTTTCCGTAGATTGACCAATCAACAACCAGAGCGTGTCGCGAGCACTCTCTACAGCTTTCTAGCGTCAACACTAGATTTCCCTAGATGCGTCTAGCAACGATGTCGAACCGGTGCCAGTGCTTCGGCCCGCTCATCGCCCTCCCGTCGAGCTCCACCGACTTCAGTTCGAGCACGTCCCACTCGGCCAGCAGCTCCCGGACCTCGGCCTCGGTGTGCACGGTCAGCCCCGGCTCATCGGCCCAGGTGTCCCGCTCCCCCAGCAACTGCCCAGCGAAGATTCCACCCGGCCGCACCGCCCGAGTCACCACCGCCCACACCTCAGCGAATCGCTCCGGCGGCGCAAAGAACAGACTGAACCCAGCGTGCACGTAGTCGGCCGCCGGCGGTTGAGCCTCCCAGAGCTCGCTGCGCTCCAGCGTCAGCCCGGCCAGTCCGTCGGCACGGCGGGCCAGCTCCGCCAGGGCCGCCGTACTGGAGTCCACAGCGTGCACCTGCCACCCGCGCTGCAGCAGATCGAGCACCTCGTTCCCTGCCCCGAATCCGAGGTCCACAGCGGTCCCAACCTGGTCCACCAACTCGACTGTCCGCAGATAGAAAGGACGTGGCGCGTCCCCGGTGGTGAGCTCGACGTACGGCGTCCAGTCGCTGAAGTCCGGCATTCGTAGAGTTTCGCAGGTGTCGGTGACGCGTCAGGCGCACTATGGTGCGGGCATGGTTGGGCGGGTGGAGTGGGCTGAGCAGGCCGCAGCGTTGTACGAGCGGGTGCACCAGCAGTACGTCGGGGGCGCCCGCAAACTCGAGTCGCTAATCAATGAGCTGATCGGTGAGGAAGAGGGCATCAACTACCTCACCGCGACGGCCCGGGCCAAAGACCCCGAGTCTTTCCTGGCCAAGGCAGCCAAGCCGCATCCGGACGATCCGCACCGGCCCAAGTACGACGAGCCTCTCGACCAGATCACCGACCTGGTCGCGGCCCGGGTCATCACCTTCCTGGTCGAGGCAGTCGACCGCGTGTGCGAGGTGATCGAGGAAGAGTTCGAGATCGTCGAGCACACCGACATGGGCGCGCACACTCGCGCGCAGGGCGTGTTCGGCTATGCCAGCAAGCACTATCTGGTCCGGCTGAACGCGCATCGGCGCGAGCTGCCGGAGTACGCCGTACTGAAGAACCTGACGATGGAGATCCAGGTCCGGACCGCGGTTCAGCACGCATGGGCCGAGTTCGAGCACGACATCCGCTACAAGCTGGACATCCCGCCGGACCGCAAGCCGGAGTTCGACCGGCGGTTCCTGCTGGCCGCTGCGTTGATGGAGCTGGCCGACAACGAGTTCACCGAGATCGACCGGCTCTACCGTGAGCTGGCGGCCGCCGCTCCGGACAAGTCGCCACGGGACCTCAACACACCGACCCTGACGACGTACCTGACCCGTCGCTACCCGGACGCCCCGCACGCCAAGACGAATCACTACGCGTGGATCCTGGGCATCCTGGCCCGCCTCGGTGTCACCACCGAGGAAGAGCTGACCGACCTGCTCACCGGGATCGACAGCTTCGCCGTCCAGGCAGCCATGACGCATCGGTTCCCAGCCGGCACGGTACGGCGGTTGGACGACGACCTGCTCGCTGCGCGCGGGACGGCGTACATCGATCTGTTCCCGGACGAGGAGCGCCGGCAGAAGATCCTGCGCGGGCGACTGAAGGCACTCGGCCGCGCTGGGATCACCGAGGCTTGACGAGGTCCTCGGCGACTGCGGCGGCAGTACGTTGAGCCCAGGCACCTGTGGTGATCAGACCGAGTGCGAGCACCGCCAGCCCACATCCGGCGATCAGGTACCAGTACAGCCGCGCGGCCGACACGAACCCGCTCTCGAGCGGTCCGACGAGCCGTGCCGCCAGAACCGTGCCTGCGATCGCCACACCAAGCGACGCGCCCACCTGACGGCTGGTGGACGCCACGGCCGCCGCAACACCGCCCTGCTCGCGGGGCATCCCGGAGACAGCCGCATTGGTGATGGGCGGGTTCAGCATGCCGAATCCGATCCCGAACACCAGATAGCCGACCGCCAGCACCACAGCGGTGGTCGATGTGGTCAGCCGGGACAGGATCAGCCCAGAGGCGGCCAGCATCGTTCCGGCCACCACTAGCGGCAGTCGCGGCCCCCGGTGTCCAACCAGCCAGCCAGAGATCGGTGCGACCACCACCGTCACCGCCGCCATCGGCAACGTCAACAGTCCGGCGTGCAAGGCGGAGTACCCGCGCACTGACTGCAGATAGAGCGAGTTGAGGAACAGGAAACCAGACAGCGCCGAGAACCCGACCACTGCGATCAACGTGGCTCCCGAGAACGGCGCACTGCGGAAGAACCGTAGGTCCAGCAGCGGCTGGTCCCTGCGCTGCTCATAAAGCACCAGCGTCACCAGAGCGACCAGAGTCAGCCCGAAGCACCCAAGGATCAGCGGCGACGTCCATCCGGCCTCACGCCCCTCGATGATCCCGTAGACCAGCCCACCGAGCAGCAGGACAACCAGCACCTGCCCGACCGGATCGATGCGCCGCGGCACCAGCGACCGGGACTCCGGCACGAACAGCGCAGCCAGTACGACGGCCAGCACCGTCACCGGTACGTTGATCCAGAAGATGAACCGCCACCCGACGCTGTCGACCAGCGCACCGCCCACCACCGGGCCGATCGCCATGCTCAGGCCGACCACGCCACCCCAGACCCCGATCGCCTGCGCGCGCTCCCGGGGATCGGTGAAGGTGTTGGTGATGATCGACATCGCCACCGGGTTCAGCATCGAGCCACCGACCGCCTGCAGCATCCGGAACGCGATCAGCAGCTCCACCGTCGGCGCGAAGCCGCACAGCAGCGAGCCGATTCCGAACAGCACCAGACCGACCTGGAACGTCCGGCGCCGGCCCACCCGGTCAGCGGTCGACCCGGACACCATCAGCAACGAGGCCAGCACCAGCGTGTAGGCATCGACCGTCCACTGCAGCTCGGTCACCGAAGCGCCCAGCTCGGACCGGATCGCCGGCAGCGCCAGATTCACGATCGTGGAGTCGAGCCCCACGATGAACAGGCTGCAACAGCAGATCCCCAGCACCAGCAGCCGCCGCCTGCGACCCAACCCACCCTCGACCATCTGCGGAGTCATCGGTCCCGAATCTACTCCGGTCCCCCATCACGGCCGGATGTCCGCCGCCCCGCGGACACCCGGCCGCGTCCTCAGCGGACGCCGACGATGTCGTCGATCGTCTGCGAGATCGTGTTGCCCTTCCGGTCCTTCGCCTCGACCCGCAGCGACACAGTCTGCGACCCGCGCGGCGGAACGAACAGAGCCTGGTAGACGCTCCCCAGATTGACCCCAGCGACCACCTTCCACGTCTTGCCGGCGTCATAGCTCGCACTGACCCGGACCGACGCGAACTGCGCCGACTGTGGGTCGGCCGTGCGCTCGTAGTACGGCCTGATCTGAAGCGGGACCAGTCCGCGGACCTTGTTGCTCTGGTCGGTCGGCGCGGAGTACCGCAGGTACAACAGCTGTTGCGGCGCGCACGGCAGCGCGGGATTCGCCGGCCAGGCCTGGTAGCAGGTCGAGTTCCCCAGGTTCGACTTGTCGACGTGTTGCGAGCCGAAGGTCCATTCGGTGTGCTGTTTCGCGCCGTACCGGTAGAGGTCCGCCGCGTTGCTCGACAGATCCGAGTCGAGCACCAGCTTGTACCGTCCGGCGGCCGACGGCAGCGTGAACGTCGGGAAGGCGGAGTCCGCCCCCGGAATCTCCTGGCCGTCGCGGTAGAGCTTGGCCCGCGTGCCCTCCACCAGCAGGGACGGAATCACCAACGGGTCCGGGTTCGCGAACTGCGGAACCACGACGAGCCGGTCCCCGTCCCGGCACGCGAAGCAGAAGCCCATGTGGGTCAGGTTCGTCGCGGCCGGCGGTACGTCGGCCGGTCCGGTACCGCGAGGTGCGCCGAACCACCGTTCGTCCGGCATCGGGCCAGGCCGCAGGATCAACCGGCGTTCCTCCATCGAGGTCACCCGCATGTCAGTGGTGGCCGATCTGATCCATTGCTGGCCAGGTTTGATCGGTCCGAAGTATTCGTCACGGGTCTGCGGTTGTCCGGGCAGCATGGTGGGCCAGGTGAAGAGTGTCGGCTCCAGCGAACGGTCCAGGCGCTGGCCGACGTTCTCCCGGAAGCCGAACTGACCGAAGCTCCATTCCGGGGTGTAGCTGGTCCGGATCTTCGCCAGCTCGCTGTCCCGCACCCGGAAGTCCAGGGCTTCCGGAATGCGGCCTACGACACTTGTCGCCAGGTGGTAGACCACAGGTGAGTTCGGTACGCCCTTCAACGTCACCGTGACCGGTCCATGCTCCAGAAGCTCGCGGAGCCGGACCCCCTCCGGCTTGTCGATGTCAGCGATAGGCAGCTTCGTGGGCGGTGGGAAGCGTCCGTAGAGCCCGCACTCGCCCAACTCCTGGAGCACTCCGAGCGCACCGGCCTTCTCGAGCGCGATGACATCGTCCGGCAACAGCTCGCAGCTGTAGCCACCGTGTCCCCACGTGTACGACATCAGTACGAGCTTGCCGCGGACCTTCGCCAGCTCATCCGGATCGAGCGACGCCCCCACGTCGACGAGCGGCAGCTTGCGGTGCGTCCCGTCGAAGCGCGGGTCGTAGGTGCCGTAGTCGCGGTAGTTCGGCCGCATCGACGTACCGCGACCGTTGGCGGAGTCGACAGTCAGCTGGACCCGCGGTACGCCGCGAGTGGCGTCGAACTTGACGTGGAACGTGCCGGTCGTGACGGCCGGAGTCGGTGTCATCAGCTGCGTACCGCCGTCGTACTGGCTGAACGGCATCGTCTCGGTGAGCCAGTTCTTGCCGTCGGTGGTGGCCCGGCGGGCGATGTAGCCACCAGCCATCGGTTGGGTCGGGGTGTCGGTCGTCATCCGGAACGGCACCGCGTCCTTGTCGTCGAACGCGACCGTGGTCGGCCCACGGACGTCCAGCTCGGGCGCCGCGTAATAGACCTGTTGGAGTGCCCTGCCCTCCGGCAGCCGGTCATGGTCGGCCGTGACGGACCACCGCCCCGGCGGCAGCTCCAGGGTCAGCGACGCGCTCATCAGGTCCGGCGCCAGCCGGGCGTAGTTCAACGCGAGGATGGGTGCGTCCGAGTCGTCGAGGTTGAGCGCGCTGACCGTAGCGCTGAAATAGACCGGCGCGCTGAACTTCATCTCGACCTGCACCGGGAAGGTCTTCGCAGTCTTGCGCAGTGCGACCGGAGTGCGCAGCTGGACGCCAGGAGCGGTCGCTACGACGGCTCCGGACAGATAGCCCGCGCTCAGCTGACCGGCATGCATCGTCACGTCCGCAGTGGCCGTCGCGTGCGCCGGTACGACGACCTGCGGCGGAACGGAGACCGCCGTACTCGTCCCGGCCGTCGCGAGACCCAGAGTGACGTCAGCCGCGGAGTCGTTGCGATAGCTGATCTGCTTCACCAGGTCGCCGGTCTCGGTGTCGAGGATCCGGCCGTAGTCCACGCCTGACGTCGTGGCGACCACCTGCTGGCTGATGGCCCGCGCGATGTCGACGCGCCCGGCACCCTGCTGGAAGACGGTGTACTTGTCGTCCTTGCTCGTGCTCATCAGTACGGCCTTGAGCTGCGCCGCGCTCCAGTCCGGATGCTCCTGCGCCAGGATCGCCGCCGCACCGGCCACATGCGGCGTGGCCATCGACGTACCGGAGGCGCTGGTGTAGCTGCTGTCCACCGGACTGCCCATCGACGTCCCCGTGGCGCGAGCGGCCACGATGTCCGAGCCAGGACCAGCGATGTCCGGCTTGCTGATGTGATCGGGGTACAGCAGCGGACCAAGGCTCGAGTACGGCGCCAACTGATCGCTCTTGTCCACCGCCGCGACCGTCAGTGCCGACCCCGCGGCTCCAGGACTGCCGACCGTCGAGGCGCCGGCCTGGCCGCTGTTGCCGGCCGCGACGACGAACAGGGCGCCGGTCTCCGCGGTCAGCCGGTTCACTGCGATGATGGAGGGGTCCTGCGACTCATCTGCCCGGAGATCGCCGCCGAGGCTGAGGTTGATCACCCGGGCACCCTGGGCGGCGGCCCATTCCATGCCGGCGATGACATCGGACTCCGCGCCGGTACCGCTGTGGTCGAGCACCTTGCCGACCATGAGGTCCACCTTGGGCGCTACCCCCTGATACTTGCCTCCCGAGGCCGCACCGGAGCCGGTGATGATCGAGGCGACATGCGTGCCGTGGCCGTAGCCGTCGCTGAGGTCAGGGTCCGCGGAGAAGTTCCGCGACGCCGTCACCCGGCCCTTGAGGTCCGGATGGTTCGCGTCGATACCGGTGTCGAGGACGGCGACCTTCACACCCTTTCCGTCGTACCCCGCAGCCCAGGCCTGCGGCGCGCCGATCATCGGCACACTGCGGTCGAGCGTGGCGTGCACCTTGCGGTCGAGCCACACCTTGCTGACGCTGCTCCCGAAGGACCGTGCCGCCGCCTGCCCACGCTGCGGTGCCTTCGCACCGGCAACAGCCGTCCAGAAGGCCGACGCCTGGCTCTTCGGCACGTCTGCCGCGGTCGCATGCAGGCTGGCCAGCTCCCTCGTCGGTGCCACTCCCGGTACGGCGTCCGCCGTGCTGCGCACCTTCGCGGCGGGCACGGTCGAGCTGAGCTGGGTGATCAACGGCAGCTGTTGGGTCGAGTCGTCGGCGAACCCGTTGTCGACCAGGTATCCGATGTCGAACAGCGTCTCGTCGAGGACACCGGCAGCCACGAACGGTGCGGCGTCCTGCGGGAGCGCGAGCCGGCGGTTCTTCGACTCGACCAGCTTGATCGCCGCCTGGAACCCACCCGGCCGCGGCGTTGTCGTGATCTGGGTGGTCCCATCGGGTTCGGGAGTCAGCGTGACCTTGTCACCGGTGACGAGGGTGACCGTGGTCGGCCGCTGCACGCGCGGCAGACCATCGCTGGGCGCGGGTGGCGGCGGTGCGGCCTGAGCGGTCACCACGGACAACGCACCGGCTACCAGTGACAGACCGAGAAGGGCGGACAGAGCTGGGCGGGACATGGGCGGCTCCTGACGACCGGGGTACCAGGAGCGTCACCGAGAACACGGAACGCTGTAAAGACATTCACAACGACCGGTCTAGGCCAATGGCTGGTATCGGTCATAGCCTGTAGCAGTGCTGGAGAGCCTCGGGATCGACGCCGCCCAGGAGGAGCTGTACGAGCACGTCCTGACTCGTCCGGGCCGGAAAGCCGACGACCTGCCGGCGTCACCGGCGGCACTGGACGAGTTGGTCGCGATGCGGTTGCTGCGGTGCCTCGACGGCCGCTACTCCGCCGTACCGCCCGAACTCGCGCTGCAGCACTTCCTCGACGACCGGCGGCTCGAACTGGAGCGCGCGGCGGCCCGGGTGCACGAACTGGAGCGGTTGCACCGGGCAACGCCGGATCCGGCCGGGCAGGTGCCGATCCAGATCGTCCCCGGCGACGAGGCACCGATGTTCCAGGCAGCGATCTATGCGTCCCTTCGGCACCAGCTCCGCGCGTTCGAGACTCCGCCGTACGGCAAGCGGATCCTGCCGGCCGACGCCGAGCCGGCGGCGGACGCCATCCATCGCGGTGTCCGGCATCGGATCGTCTACAGCCGGCAGGCGATCGAGGAGCAGGGACTGGAGATTCTTCGGGTCACCCTGCCGATCGGGGAGGAGGCCCGCGTCGTCGGCGCGGTACCGATGCGGCTGGCCATTTTCGACGACACCGTCGCCACGATGCCGATCCGGACCGGGCGGCCGGTCACCGAGGGGATCCTGGTGGTCCGGCCGAGCGCGTTGCTGGACGCTCTGATCGCGCTGTTCGAGCAGGTGTGGTCAACGGCGTTACCGCTCAACCCCGATCTCCGCGACGAGTTGGACCCGGAGGACGACCGGACCCTGATCGCACTCCTCGCGGCCGGTATGGGCGACCAGGCGATCGCCCGCCAGCTCGGGATCAGCCTGCGGACCGTCGGCAGGCGAGTACAGCGGGTGCAGAACAGCCTGAACGCCGCCACCCGCTTCCAGGCCGGGGTCGCGGTCGGCTTGTCGCGCCAGGCCGGTGGCGAGTCGCCGGACCACCCCTCGAAAAGGGTTTGACGGACTGTCGGAGGGCACGTCTACGGTTGATGTATTCGCCTGGTCAGGTGCCCTTATTACCCCACTATGCCTTCGTCTGTGAGACGTCATGTCCCTGCGCCTCATTCCGTTCGCCGACCCAGGTGTGCCAGACACCCGGTCCGGTCTCCGACTCATTCTCTGGCTCGAGCACCAGCAGCTGCGCGGTCAAGCGTTCGCGATCCTCTGGGGCTTGATCTTCTTCGGCGGGATCGCCGCCGCTCCGATCGCGGTCGGCCTCGCCGTCCAGGCGGTGATCGACCGGTCCTGGCCGAAACTGATCCTCGCCGGTGCGCTGCTGCTCGTCTTCGGCGCGGCCAAAGCCGGTGCGGACTCGTTCTTCCACCGCGCCGTGGTCTCCAACTGGATCAGTACGGCGGCGCGCCTGCAGCAGCTGCTGATGCGCAAGGCGTCGGAGCTGGGCTCGCTGCTCACCCGGCGGATCGCGGCCGGCGAGGTGGTGGCGGTGAGCGCCGGCGATGTCGAGAAGATCGGCTGGTTCGTCGAGGTGCTCGGCCGCTTCACCGCTGCCCTGCTCACCTCGTTCGCGGTGGTCATCGGCCTGCTGTTCTACGAGCCGCAGCTCGGTCTCGTCGTAGCGATCGCCGTTCCGGTGCTGGCGTTCTCGGTCGTGCCGCTGATGGGCCCGGCGGAGCGGCGTGCGGACGAGCAGCGCGCCAAAGGCGGCCGTGCGACCGAGCTGGCGGCAGACACCGTGGCCGGTCTGCGCGTGCTGCGCGGCATCGGCGGTGAGCAGCTGTTCCTGGAGCGCTACCGCGCTGCCTCGCAGGAGTATCGCGCCAGTGCGGTTCGCAGCGCCCGGATGTGGTCGCTGATCGCCGCGCTGCAGGTTCTGTTGTTCGGCCTGTTCCTGGTGCTGATCGTGTGGCTGGGTGTGCGGATGGTGGCGGCCGGCCAGATCACAGTCGGCGAGCTCGTCACGACGTACGGGTTCATCACCTTCATGATGGTGCCGCTGCACACGTTCGAGGAGACCGCGAGCGCGTTCATCTTCTCGAAGGTGTCCGCCAAGCGGGCTGCACGGGTGCTGTCGCTGCAGCGCACCGACGACACCATGGGCACGGCTGCGGCCCAGCTGCCTGACGGCGACCTGTTCGACCCGGTCTCCGGCATGCACGTGCCGGCTGGCTCCTTCACCGCTGTGGTGTCCGGCGATCCGGACGCGGGCGGTCTGCTGGCCGACCGGCTGGGTGGCCACAGTCCGACGGCCGAGCCGGATGAGGCGTCGGTGCAGCTGGACGGTGTCGGATTGGACGACCTGCCGCTGGATTCGGCCCGCACTGTCGTGCTCGTGCAGGACAAGGACCCGGTGCTGCTGTCCGGCACGGTGCGCGACCTGTTCGACGTACCGTCCAGTGGTTCGGTCTCTCCGGAGACGGCGCTGGAGGCCGCGCAGTGTGCGGACATCCTCGACGTACTGCGTCAGACCTTGCCTGCTGGTGAGACCGACGCGATGCAGGCGGTGCTGACCGAGCGCGGTCGATCGCTGTCCGGTGGGCAGCGGCAGCGTGTGGCACTGGCCAGGTCGCTGTACGTCGATCCGCAGGTGCTGGTGCTCGACGAGCCGACCAGTGCGGTCGACGCGCACACCGAGGCCCGGATCGCTGACGGACTGCGCCTGCTGAGGGCCGGACGGACCACTGTGGTGTTCACGTCCAGCCCGCTGATGCTGGACCGCGCGGAGCGGGTGGTGTTCGTGCCGGATGGGCGCGTCGACGCTGTCGGCACGCACCACGAGCTGGTGCACACCAATCCGCGGTATCGCGCGGTCGTAACCCGTGAAGAAGAGCCAACTCTCGAGGAGTCGGTGTGAAGCCCCCTCTGTACGACCCGGCGGCGCCACAGGAAGTGGTCCGGCTGCCGGTGGCAGGTAGCGCGACTGTTCGCGCCTACCTGAAGACGCTGTTCCGCCGGCACCGCCGTGCGTTCGGCTGGTTGACCGCTGTGAACGCGGTCGCGGCGCTGAGCGGCATGGTCGGGCCCTGGCTGCTCGGCAACGTGGTGGAGAAGCTGTCCCAAGGTCAGAAGGACGTCGATCTGCCGTATGTCGTGCTGGGCTTCACCATCGCCCTGCTGGTGCAGACGGTGTTCGTCCGCCTGACCAGACTGCGTGGCGCGGTGCTCGGTGAGGAGATGCTCGCGGATCTGCGCGAGGACTTCCTGGTCCGGGCTGTCGGCCTGCCGCCGGGTGTGCTGGAGCGCGCCGGGACCGGTGACCTGCTGTCCCGGATCACCACGGACATCGATCGGCTCTCGCATGCCATGCGCGACGCCGTACCGCAGCTGACCATTGCTGTGCTCTGGGCCGGCCTGCTGATCGGCGCACTGATCGTCACCGCGCCGCCGCTGGCGGTGGCAGTGGTGATCGCAGCACCGATCCTGATCGTCGGCGGTCGCTGGTACTTCCGTCGGGCGCCGCAGGCGTACCGGTCGGAGGCCGCCGGGTACGCCGCGGTCGCGTCGGCGCTGGCCGAGACCGTGGACGCCGGCCGGACCATCGAGTCGCACCGGCTCGGTGCCCGCCGGATCGCGCTGGGCGACACCCGGATCGGGCAGTGGGTCGCCTGGGAGCGGTACACGCTCTACCTGCGGATGATCCTGTTCCCGGTGATCAACATGACCCACACGGTCGCGCTGGCGGCCGTGCTGGTCATCGGTGGCGGGTTCGCGCTGCAGGGCTGGATGACCGTCGGTGCGCTCACCACGAGCGCGCTGTACATCCAGATGCTGGTCGAGCCGGTCAACATGATGCTCCGCTGGTACGACGAGCTCCAGGTGGCGCAGGTATCCTTGGCCCGCCTGGTCGGTGTCCGCGAGATCGAGACCGAGCAGTCCGGTGCCGAGCGCGAGCCGGAGGGCCGGACTGTGCTGGCCGACGAGGTGCGCTTCGGCTATCTGGAGGGGCGCGACGTGCTGCACGGCGTCACGCTCACCGTCCAGCCCGGAGCGCGCGTGGCGCTGGTCGGCCCGTCCGGTGCGGGGAAATCGACCCTGGGCCGGCTGCTGGCCGGGATCTACTCACCGCGGGTCGGTGACATCACCCTGGGTGGTGCGGCCCTCGACAAGATGTCGGCCGAGCAGGTACGCAGTCACGTGGCCCTGGTCAACCAGGAGCACCACGTGTTCGTCGGCAGCGTCCGCGACAACCTGCGGCTGGCTCGGACCGAGGCGACCGATGCGGACCTGTGGGCGGCACTGCGCTCGGTGGACGCCGACGGCTGGGTCGCCGGGTTCGACGACGGCCTGGACACCGAGGTGGGTTCCGGTGGGGTCACCCTGACGCCGGCGCAGGCTCAGCAGGTCGCATTGGCCCGGCTGGTGCTGGCCGACCCGCACACGCTGGTCCTGGACGAGGCGACCTCGTTGATGGACCCGCGGGCCGCTCGGCACCTGGAGCGGTCACTGGCCGGTGTCCTCGAGGGCAGGACTGTCGTAGCCATCGCGCACCGCTTGCACACCGCGCACGACGCGGACGTGATCGCGGTGGTCGAGGACGGCAGGATTGTCGAGCTGGGCGGTCACGACGAACTGGTCGATGCCCAGGGCCCCTATGCCGCGCTCTGGCACTCCTGGCACGGCGACCGCTAACTGATTGCAGGCTGCACCGTTGATTGATTGCATCAAGTGGCAGGCCCAGCGTCTGCCACTTGCCCTGCATCACATGTGAGGATGAAGTGTGCTGACGACGTTGCTCTCGCTGCCCGCTGCCATGGCCCTCGATGTCGACAACGAGGGCAGGATGCTCGTCCTGTACGACGGGACCGGTGTCCGCCAGGTCAACGAGATCACGCCGGACGGTGACTGGCGCCCGCTCACCGACCTCGCTGACAGCTGCCGGGGCGCACGGTTCGTGCCGGACAGCCGGCTGGTGGTCGTCGAGCACGACACCGGCGGGAACGAGCGGGGTCAGCTCTCACTTCTCGACCTCGACGAGCCCGGGCTGCCCGCGATGACCCCGCTCGTGCACGACCTCGCCTACCTCCATCACCTGGTCGCCGCGAAGCCCGACCGGGTGCTCTACACGACCAACCGGCGCAACCGGGTCGACTTCGACCTGATCTCCCGCGACCTCGCCAGCAGCGTGGACACCGTGCTGTACGACGGCGGTGGCTGGGTCATGGGCGTCAGCCCGTCTCCGGACGACCAGTGGGTCGTGTTGGTGGTGGCCAGCGTCCCGGCGAACTCTTTCCAGCTTCTGCTGGTCGAGACTGCCACTCAGACGGTCACCGCGGTCACCGCGGCCGATGCGCAGAACGACCAGGGCCAGGTGTCCTGGTTGCCGGACTCGTCCGCCTTCGTGGTGTCGACCGACGCGGACCGGGACCGGAAGGCCTTACGCCGCTACGAGTTGAGCACGGCGACGTGGAGCGACGTACTGGTGGACGATGCGCGCGACCTGGCCGCATGGGTGTCGCCGGACGGTGAGCAGCTGCTGGTGGCCGTTGTCGATGACGGTGAGGTGTCGCTGGCGACGCACCGGCTGTCCGACGGCTCGGAGCTCAAGCGCCTGGACCTGCCGGCCGGAGGCTGCGCAGCGCTCACCATGGTGACCCCCGATCCGATCTGGTCCCCGGACGGATCGTTCGCCGCGCTCACGTACAGCTCCCCGTCCACACCGCCGACGGTTCACCGGTATGTCCCGGCCACCGGCGAAGTGGTGGCCGTGACGGCTCCTGGGATGCCTGAGGTGCCGAAGCTGACGCTGCCGGAGAGCCTGCGGGTGCCGTCGTTCGACGGTGAGCAGGTGCCGGTCTTCGTCTTCCGGCCGACCGGACCTGACCTGGGATCGACCGTGCTACACATCCACGGTGGGCCCGAGGCCGCGGCGATGCGCATCTGGCAGCCGGTGATCACGGCCCTGGCCGCCGAGGGCCACACGGTGATCGTGCCGAACGTGCGCGGCTCAGGGGCGTACGGCAAGCGCTGGTACTCGCTGGACGACCGCCAGCTGCGCCTGGACTCGGTGAAGGACCTGGCCGCGATCCACGCCTGGCTGCCGACGATCGGCGCCGACCAGAGCCGCGCCGTCCTGTGGGGCGGCTCGTACGGCGGCTACATGGTGCTGGCCGGTCTCGCGTTCCAGCCCGAGCTGTGGGCAGCCGGCGTGGACATCGTCGGGATCGCCTCGCTGGTGACCTTCCTCGAGAACACCTCCTCCTACCGCCGCGCGACGCGTGAGCGCGAGTACGGCTATCTGGCGACCGAGCGCGAGTTCCTGGAGTCCGCGAGCCCCCTCAGCCGGGTCGACGACATCCGGGCGCCGCTGTTCGTCATCCACGGCGCCAACGACCCGCGGGTGCCGCTGTCCGAGGCAGAGCAGATCAGTGCGGCCCTGGAGCAGCGCGGGGTGGCGTGTGAGCTGGCCGTGTACCCAGATGAGGGCCACGGGCTGGCCAAGCTGAAGAACAAGCTGGACGCCTACCCGCGGGCCTTCAGCTTCCTACGGCAGCACCTGGCCACAGCGGAGTGAGTGTCCCGGCTGCCGCGTCCAACCGGACCGGCAGCCCCAGCGGTACGGCGAGGTTCAGGTCCTCGTGGCCGACCGCGCCGCCTTCCACCATGGGAACGCCGAGTGGCTCAAGGCGCTCCCGTACGACGTCTGCCGCGAGCCCCTGGTCGTCGGACTCGCTGAAGTCGCCGACCACGATCCCGGTCACCTGATCGAACCAGCCGGACCTCAGTAGCTGGGTGAGCATCCGGTCGATGCGATAACCCTGCTCACTCACGTCCTCCAGTACGACGACGCCGGACGGTGCCGCGTACGTCGGCGTACCGATGCTGGTGGCGAGCAGTGCGAGGTTTCCACCGCGCAGTGCGCCTTCCGCGACCCCACCAACGACAGTGCGCGCACCACGCGGCGCCAGCAGGTCGGTCACGCTGGCCGGCTCAAACAGCAGGTCGTGAAGTCGCCGGCGTCCCTCCTCAACTCCCAACTGCTCAACAGCAGCAGCCATCGGCCCGTGGACAGTCACCAGGCCGCGGGCGTTCAGCGGCTCATGCAGTGCAGTGATGTCGCTGAACCCGACGAACCACTTAGGCACTGCGGCCAGCTCGTCGAAGTCGACCGCCTCCAGCATCCGCTGCACGCCGTACCCACCACGCCCGCAGAACACCGCAGCAAACCGTTCGTCCAGCCACGCGTCCCGCAAGTCAGCAGCCCGCGCCTTGTCCTCAGCAGCCAGGTAGGCGAACCGCTCATGCCCAGCCAGCACCGAAGGCATCACCTCAACCTCGAGCCCCCACTCCCTGAGGTACTCGAGCCCGATGTCGAGTCGCTCCGCCCGAATCCGCCCAGACGGCGCCACCACAGCAATCCGGTCCCCAGCTCGCAACGGACGCGGAACGATCGGTTCAGTCACTGTGCAGACGCTACTGGAAGCGGCTACCAAGTGACTTTCACCGTTGCTGAGGTGCTGACCCCGTTGACAGTGACTGCGAGCTCGGCGGTGCCGGGGCGGAGGGCGGTGAGGGTGCCGGTTGCTGGGTCGTACGACGCGACGGCCCAGAAGGGGGCGGTGGCCGCGGGGCCGACGTGGAGTTGGAGGGTGGCTTGCCAGTCGGCCGACACCGGGAAGCTGACTGGGACTCGGCGGCCGTCCTGTACGACGGTCGCGGAGGCGGGGGCGGTAGCGCCGCGGCGGAGGGTCGTCGGGGCGGTCAGCTCGAGGGTGTCCACGTGCGGGCGGAGTTCGAGCTTCAGCCAGTCACTCCCCTGGCCGACGCCCGCGAGGGCCCAGCCGGTGAAGCCGCCGGCATCCGGCGCCGCGGCCGGGCTCTTCCCGGAGTTGCCGGTGAGCGGGAGCAGGACGCCGTCGGTGCGAGTGGCGGCGAAGGTGCCGGCGTGGGCGGCCATGTACGCGGCGCCCTTGCCAGTGGCTGCGCGGAAGTCGGCCAGCCACTTCACGATCAGCGCGGCTTCCTTCCGGTCACCGAGCTGGGAGTTCTGCGTCGGTGAGGGGTCGTCGATCGGGTGATGCGCCATCACGACCACGTTCCGGATCGACTTGTTCCGGGCCGCGTCGTCCAGTTGCGCGCGCAGGTCGAGGATCTGCGCGAACCCACCGGCCCGCAGCGAACCGAGCGACGAGTCCCGCAGTACGAAGCGGGTGCCCTTGTGGTCGAAGGTGCTGGTCGGCGCCCCGAAGACCTTGGTCCACTCGGACAGGTCGCCCGGCCCGTAGCTCTCGTGGTTGCCCGGCACGTAGTGCACCGGCACCTTTCCCGCGACCTCCTCGTCGAGGATCCGCTTGGCCAGCGCGATGTCCGGACCGAACGCCCGGTCGACGAAGTCGCCGTTGATCACCAGGAAGTCCGGGTGCTGCGCGAGCGCCTCCCGGATCGTCCGCCGAGCCTGCTTCACGTAGTCGGAGTTCGGGTCGTCGGCGGTGAACTGCGCATCCGACATCACCGCGAACCGCCAGCGCCCGCCGCCCGTGGCGGTCCCATCGGTGACCACCATCGGGTCGACGACCTTGGCCGGCGGCGCCGGGTTGACCGGCGGCGCGCTGCGGACGGTCAAATCATCGATCACGATCCGCCCGGCGTACTGGCGCGTCGGCACCGTCTCGACGACGTAGATCCGCCAGAACCGCAGCGGCATCGTCAGCCCGGCCGGGATACTCGCCTCGACGTACTTCCAGCCGACCCAGTCGACCGCCGCCGCGAGATTCAGCGTCTGCGCCGATCCACCGGCACCGTCGTACGCGTTGGCTCGCAACCACGCGCCCTTGCCGTCGCCGTACACCCAGGCGCCGAGCTTCTGCGGCTGGCCGGGCAGCGTCTGCTGCGGGGTCTGCGCCAGGTACGCCGCGCGCGTCGCCGTACTGCCCGTGAGCGAGTAGTCGAGCGCGATCGCCTGCCCACCGTCGTGACCTTCCGCCGCGGACCGCGAGGCGGTCGCCGCCCCAGCCGGTACGGCGTTGGCCGCCCACTTGCTCACATCGTCCAGCTCGTCCACGACCGTACTGGCCAGCCCGGCCGTGACGCTCAGCTGCGTACTCAGCTTGCCGACCGTCGCGGTCACCACGGCCGATACGGCATCGTTGCTCAGGGCCTTCACTTCGAATCCATTGCCCTTAGCAACCACCTTCAGAACCGCCGGATCGTAGCTCAGCTTGACGTCCCGCGGCTCGATCCACGTCGAGAACCCGTCCGCGTCGTACCCGTCGATCTCGAAGAAGCCCTGCGCCGCGGAATCCGCCAGCGATACCTGCCTGCTCGAAGGGGCCAGCCGGACCGGCGCACCGAGCACCGTCATGGGAAACCTCCCGTTCGCCGTCCCCCGGGCCGCGCTGACCACCACATCCCCGGCCCGCCGCCCAGTCACCACGCCATGCTGATCCACGCGGACGTTGCTGCCCCCGAACCAGTACGGCGTACCGGCTGCCGGCGCGAAGGTCTCGTCGTGGCCGGTCGCCGTCAGCACGCGACTGAGCCCGCTGAGCACCCGGGAGCTGGGGGACAGATCGGCGTCCGCATCCTCGGCCGCCGTACCAACTGCCTCGATCCGGAAGCCCTTGAGCCGACCGGACCCCTTGACCGGCACCAGGCCGAGCCCGTTCGGCACCACCCTCTCGCCACCGTCGGACGGGTCGTTCACGACCGACGGCGCAGCGTCGCCAGGTGTGCGGGCAAGCATCGTCGACGATCCGCCGCCGTCGAGGTTCAGCGCGTCATCGGCTCCGAGGCCGATCATCAGCTGACCCATCTCCTTCAGCGACAGCCCGCGCGATCCGGTCGCGCGACCGTCCACGGTCAGCAGGATCATCCGCCGACCGCTCGCGTCGAACCCGATCGCGGTCCGTGGCGCCAGGTCGGCATCCGGTACGTCGGCCGGCACCGAACCGTCCTTGGCCAGCTGCACGTTCCCGCTGATCCCGACCGCGACCTTCGACGCGTCCGGTCGCAGGCCGTACTCGACATCGACCTGCTCGCCGACCTCGAACGCGGTCAGCGCCTCGGCCCCAGCCTCGCGACCGATCAGAGCCTGCTCGTTCGGCGCCAGCGCCGTCGTACCGGGTGCTGCCGCCGAGGAGACGACCACGCCGTCGCGGAGGATCACCTCGCGGACGGTCGGCAGGCCGTCGACGGTCCGGGCGCGCGCGACGTCGCCCCACTCGGGGGTGTAGAGACCGATACCGCCGGAGTCGACGGACGGTGAGTTCAGGTTGGTCAGCGCGAGCTTCACGGCGTCGTCGTCGGTCGCCGTGCCCTGCAGGAAGAGCTGGGCGATCCGGCCGAGGCCGTTCTTGCCGATGACGGCGGTGTCGTTGTGGCCGGCCGCCGGCGCGTTGATCAGCCGGCCGCCCTGCTCGACTCCGACGCCGAGCGGCGCGGTCGTGTCGTTGATGTCGAAGAAGTCGCCGTTGACGCCGGCGATCGCACCCTTCCGGGCCAGCTGCTGACTCAGCGGCGCACCGCCGGAGACCTTGCCGGTGCTGACGTAATCGACCGTCACCCCGTGCTTGTCGAGGTCGGTGGTCAGGAGGTCGCCGCGCAACCAGCCCTTGGGGTCGAGCCGCTCGAACGAGGTGTACGTGACACCGGGCGCGACCGGGGAGTCCGCGCGGCTGGTGACCACGCCGTCGCCGGCCAGCCCTGGATCAGCAGCGTGGGCCGGGGCGAGGGCGATACCGGCGAGCAGCGTGCCGACAGCGAGCGCCGTACAGGCAGGACGGACGAGCGGCACAGGAGCCTCCCCTGGGTAGATACCGGTGACAAAGTAACGTCACCGGCACCCAAGTGGAAGCTTTTCTTCCCGAACAGCAGGTGATCAGTCGGTGCTGACCGGCTTGCCCTGGGTCTGCCAGGCGTGCATCCCGCCGTCCAGGTTGATCGCCTCCCGGCCGACCGAGTTCAGGAACTGGGTCGCCATCCCGGAGCGGCCGCCGACCGCGCAGACGCAGAGGATCTTCTGGTCGTTCGGCACCTCGCCGACCCGCTCCTGCAGGTCACCGAGCGGAATATGAATGGCGCCCTCGATGTGTCCGCGGGCCCATTCGTCGGGCTCGCGCACGTCGAGAACGAAGGCCTCCGCGAGCAGCTCGTCGTCGAGCTCGGCCACCACGACCGAAGGGATCTGCTGATTCTGGGACATGCCCCTGATGATGTCAGATCTCACAATGGTTCACAGACGAGCCGTTGAATAATGAGAGCGCTTCCTTTGTACTGGGCGTGACCGGGCCTGCGAGAGCAGTGACCGGTCGGACTCTGTTTCCGCCCCGATAGAGGAGTCGTCCATGCGTAACCCCATGCCCAGATTCGCCCGGCTACTGGTCGCCGGCGTTCTGATCAGCGCCTGCGCGGTGGCCACCGCGGCCGCCGCGCCGCCCACCACTCCGGCTGCTGCCCCCGAGGCTGCGACCACCTCGATCCAGGCGCCGCTCAACAAGGCTGACTACTGGACCGCCGAGAAGATGGCCAACGCCATTCCGTACGACCTGGCACCCGATGCCAAGGGCACCCAGGGCAACGCTGTGAACAACACCAGCGGTGTCGCTTCGCACCCGGTCCTGCCGAAGGGCAACGTCACCAACGCCGACCCGGTCCCGAGCACCGCCGGCAAGCTGTTCTTCACCATCGGCAGCGCCAACTACGTCTGCTCGGCGGCGACGATCAACAACAACTACAAGAACCTGATCATCACCGCCGGCCACTGCGTACACAGCGGCCAAGGCGGCGCGTGGCACGCGAACTTCCGGTTCGCTCCCGCCTACTACAACGGCGAATCCGGCTACGGCTCCTACAACTGGAGCAACGTCCGGACCTTCAACTCGTGGATCAACAACAGCGACTTCAGCCACGACCAGGCGTTCATCACGCTGCAGAAACGCAACAACGTCAACGTCGTCGACGCCGTCGGCGGCAACGGCCTCGTCTGGGGCAACGGCCGCGCCCAGGCCAACACCCGCATCTGGGGCTGGCCGGCCGAGCCCCCGTACAACGGCCAGGTCCCCTACTACTGCGACGGCAACACCTACGCCTGGGGCTCGACCGACGCCGCCCTCACCTGCGGCATGAACGGCGGCGCCAGCGGCGGTCCCTGGATGAAGGACCGCATCAACGCCAACGTCGGCTACGTCTTCGCCGAAACCTCCCGCCGCACCACCAGCGGCACGCCGACGCTGCTCGCGACACCGAACTCCGGTGACGTGAAGACCATGTTCGACCTGATGACAACGTAGTACCTATCCGATCGGCTGGTCGCTCCGAAGCAGGTTCATCAGGAGCAGACCAGCCGACCTCGGGAGGTGCCGCGGATGACCGTCCTACGAAGTCGCTGGACGCGTCGCGCGGTAGTCCTGAGCGGCATGCTCGCTGGTAGCGCGGCTGCCCTGATCCTCTCGTCCTCCCACGCCGCCGCCGCACCGGACAACTCCGGTACGGCGGCGCACGTGCAGCAGGTGGATGTCGTCCGTGACGTGGTGCGCCCGATCGTGAAACCCGTGATGCACGACGTCGTCCGCCCCACCGTCAAACCAGTTGTGCGCGATGTAGTGCGGCCGCTGGTTCGTGACGTGGTCCGGCCTGTACTGCGGCCGATAGTGGACGACGTGGTGCGCCCGATCGTCAAACCGGTCGTGCACAAGGTGGTTCGTCCGCTGGTGAAGCCCGTCCCTCCCAAGCCGGTGCTCGAGCTGGCGACCCAGCAGGTCTCGAGATCTGCCACCACCACAACAGCACCGCCGGTCGCACGTAAATCGACGCAGGCCGTCGCTGTTCGACACAGCGCCCGACCCGTTGCTCCCAGCATCATTCGGCCGGCCGCGCAGCACGCCGTACCGGCTGCTGTGCACATCGCTCAACCGAGCCCAGCGCCCCAGGTTCTGGGCGTCCACTCCGGCTCGCTTCCCAAGCCGGCTCCGCAGCATCCCGGTGTGCCCGACGGGACGGCTCAGCTGACCTCGTCGAGCTCCGGCACGAACGGCTCCAAGAAGTACGCCGTACTTCCGCAGCCGATCGATCAGCGCTTCGGCCTGACCGGTGCCGTGGTCCGGACCTCGGCACCGCTCGGCCCGCGTCCCACCGACCGCCCGGGGACGACCCCCGACTGATCGCTTCCGTTTCAGCGCGTCACAGAAGGACCGGCCTGCCTCCGGGCATGCCGCCACCGAACGCAACGAACGGAAGGCAATTCCTCATGAACGTGTGGGTCAAGCGATCCCTCAGCACCGCCGCAGTGGCTGGTGGCCTCTTCTTCGCCGGCGCGGCAGTAGCGCACGCCGACACCGGTCACGCGCAGTCCGAGGACGTCACCACGGGCAAGGTAGCCGCTCCGATCGAGATCGGTTCGATCGATCTGGGCCTGGAGACCTCCTCCTCGTCCAGCCACAGCTCGACGGTGTCGCACACCGGCAAGAAGGGCACGACGACCAGCACCAAGCAGTCGTCGAAGACCACCAAGAACAAGGTCGGTCTGAGCACCGGCAAGATCACCGCCGACCCGGTCGGAACGCTGAGCAGTGTCACCCGCTCGACCGCGCGCCGCTCCTCGAACCACACCAGCGGTTCCGTGCAGTCGCCGGTCTCGATCGGTGGCGCCAAGCTCACCGCCGAGCACGAGGAGACCTCGGCGAACGCCCAGAAGACCGTTCGCACGGACAAGCACGGTACGTCGGTCTCGGAGCGCCGTACCGTCCGCGGCTCGAAGACCGGCGGATCGGTCGGCACCGGCGCGATCACGCTGGACCCGAACGCGGCCTTCGACAGTCACCAGAGCAGCGTGGGCAAGCACAACACCGTCGGCTCGCACTCCGCGACCGACGCGGCCGGCTCGCTGCCGATCTCGTTCGGTGGCCTGAAGGCGCAAGGCTGGTCGGACACCTACTCGCTCGACTACAGCAAGACCAAGGTGAGCGACCGGCATGGCAGCCGCACTGATGTGCGGTCCGACGAGCGTGCGACCCATACCGGAGCCGGTGTCGTCGTGGGCCGACTGGTGGCCGACCCGCAGGCTGCGGTCTCCGACCGGCGCTCGACGCTGTTGCACAACGACCGGGGCAGCCGCTACGCACTGGTCACCGACCAGGCGACCACCGGTTCGCTGTCGGCGCCGTTCAAGTTCGACGGTGTCAGCGGCTTCGTCACCTCGCAGCAGGCGAGCAAGAGCGTTCGCGGCACCGAGGTCGTCGACAAGCACCGCACGGTACGCAAGGTCGTCACCAACGAGTCCGCGTCGAGCCAGACGATCGCCGGCCACTCCGGCGCGATCACGGGCAACCCGTCGCTCGACTTCGCCGACCACCGCTCGAGCCTGATCGCGGGCGACCGCCACGACTCGATCATCCGGACGGACCGCGACGGCTACGCGACCTACGCGCTGCCGTACTCGTACGACGGCTTCGGTGTCGCCGGTGACTTCGCCAACGCCTCGCGGCGTTCGGTCGTCGAGCAGGTGGCCGACCGCAACGGCACGACCACCCGCACCGAGACCGACCAGCACGCGGAGCGCAAGCTCCCGGCGTACAACTTCGCGGGCTTCCGCGGCGCGCCGCAGGGCGACTTCGGCTTCTCCGAGCTGGCTGAGCTGATCAAGTAGTCCGAACCGACTGACCCCCGCCCGGATCGTCCCGGGCGGGGGCTTTTCGGTCAGTTGTTGTTGACGAAGGTGCGCGCGAGTTCTTGGCCTCGGGACGTGGCCAGGGACTGGTTCTCGATCGGGTTGATGGTGGAGTTCTTGAAGACGATGTAGGTGACGGGGCCGTCGGTGCCGCCGTTCTCGGGGTTCGGGTTGATGCCTAGGGCAACGGCTGAGGCGTACGACGCCTCGCCGATGATGTCGGTCGGGCCGGTGTCGCCGACGACGGCGTACTTGACCTGGTTGTTGTAGATGACCGCGACCACGCCGCCACCGGCGATCTGGAAGTTGCGGTAGTCCCAGGTGCTGCTGGGGCTCGGGACGACGACGTACGGGAGCTGGGCCGCGTTCAGCGGCTGGTTCGTCGAGGTGTGGAAGGCGGTGTCGGGCTGGAACCACGGGTCGGTGCTCTCGTTGCACTGGGTGGTGCGCAGGCCGTCGCAGTCGACGTCCATGTCGGCCTTCCAGAACACGGCGCCGTTCTTGCCGCAGACCGGGATGGTCCGGCCGAGCTCGGAGTCGGTCTTGTAGGTACCGTTGGAGATCTGGCTGCAGCTCGTCACCTTGGCGAGCAGCTCGGCCGCGGTCGGCGCGCCACCACCGCCGCCGGAGTCCGTGACGGCGAGCGAGTCGAGGTTCGGGCCGCCGTTCGCGGTGGTCGCGGTGGCCTTGATCGTGTGTGAACCCGCGGACAGGTTCGCGTTGACCGTGCTGGTGTTCCACGTCGTCCAGGCGCCGGTCCCGGCGAACTGCGGCGTGGAGACGACCGTGCCGTCGACCGCGATACTCATCGGCCGGTTCACCGTGGTGCCGTTGGCGAACCGGAACGCCAGCGAGGCGTTGCCACTGGCACCGACGTTCACGGTGAAGGTGACCGACGAGCCGGTCACGTTGTCGTAGTTGACGAACCCGGAGCCGGTGAAGCCGGCGTGATTGGACTCCACCACGCCTTGGGTCCGGCCCGCGTTCTCGGCCTCGTACGACGTGGTCGCCGCTGAAGCCGTGGTCGCGATCGTCGGGATCAGCAGCGCGCTGCTGACAATGGCGAGGGCAAATGCGATGGGGCGGAAACGCATCGTGCACACCTCCGATAGTTAAGAAACTTTCCTAACTGTCGGAAGGCGGTTTCCGCCTGTCAATACTTCATTGGTTCCGGAACTATTTGAGCAGCTTCGACAGGCGGCGGTCGGCCAGCGGCTTGCCGCCGGTCTGGCAGGTCGCGCAGTACTGCAGCGAGGAGTCGGCGAAGCTCACCTCGCGGACGATGTCCCCGCAGACCGGGCACTTCTGACCCGTCCGCCCGTGCACCCGCAGCCCGGACTTCTTCTCCGACTTCAGATCCTGTACGGCGAGGCCGGCGGACCGGTCGACCGCGTCCTGCAGGGTCGCCCGCATCGCGTCGTACAGGGTCTTCAGCTCGTCGTCGGTCAGATTCGACGCCGGTTTGAACGGGCTCATCTTCGCGACGTGCAGGATCTCGTCGGAGTAGGCGTTGCCGATCCCGGCGATCACCGACTGGTTGCGCAGCACGCCCTTCAGCTGCACCCGCCCGGCCTGCTTGAGGATCGCGCCGAACTCCTCGATGGACAACGAGAACGGCTCCGGCCCGAGCCGCGCGATCCCCGGCACCTCGGCCGGATCGCGCACGACGTACACCGCGAGCTTCTTCTGCGTCCCGGCCTCGGTCAGGTCGAACCCGGACCCGTCGTCGAACGCCGTCCGCAACGCGATCGGGCCCTTGCCGGGCCGGACCAGCGCGGTGGACTGCTCGTCGCGCCAGCGCAGCCAGCCCGCCCGGGCCAGGTGGATGATCAGATGCACGCCCTGCGCCGAGAAGTCGAGGAACTTCCCGTGCCGCTGGACGTCGTCGATCAGCAGGCCGACCAGCGCAGAGACCGGCGGGTCGTACGTCTTCAGGGCGCTGATCGCGGTGATGTCGGCGCGCACGAACGCCCGCCCGACGGCACGTTCCCGCAGGAAAACCGCCAGCGACTCGACCTCCGGCAACTCAGGCACGACTCCAGTGTGCCCGATACCAGGGACAGTTTCGGGTTATCACCCATAGGAGACAGGTTGTGCAGGCCGATAGTGTCAACGGTAAGTCGACAAAGGAGGCCCCCATGGGAGGCTTAGTGAAGAACTTGCTGAAAGGCGCCGTCGTCGCCAAGGTGGTTCAGGTGGCGCAGCGTGAGCTGAGCAAGCCGCAGAACCAGCAGAAGATCAAGCAGGCGTTCCAGAAGATCCAGCAGCGCCGTACGCACTAGACAGGCTTGTGCGCCTGCAACGTGTAGGTCGCTGCCAGACGCTCGGGGTTGTCGGTGAGTCGCCACTCACCGGCACCATCCACGGTCATCAGGCCGTCCAGCCCACACCACGGCGCGCTGTCGTGCTCGGCCAGTGAATCGAACACCAGTCCTGCCTTCTGTACGGCGGTGATGGTCTCGCCGAGCCCGTGGTTCCAGTCGTGCGTGGTGTTCGTGGTGAACTCGACGTCGGTCTCGACGTACGTGCCACCCTCGTTGAAGACCATCGGCTCGGCCATCTCGAAGTACGGGTACTTGAGCGCGACCTCGCGATTGACCGACTCCAGCGCCCACAGCATCGGGTGCCCTTCGCGAATGAAGAGCCGCCCACCCGGCTTCAACAGGCCGGCCACAACCTGTGCCCAGCGATCGATGTCCGGGATCCAGCACAGCGCGCCGATCCCCGTGTAGACGAGGTCGTACGTCGAGGCCCCGAGCACGTCGACGGCGTCGTACACGTCTGCCACATGGAAGTCGGCCTCGAGCCCCAGCTTGTCCGCGAGTGCCTGAGCTGCCTCAACAGCGGGCGGCGAGAAGTCCAGCCCGCTCATCCGCGCTCCGAGCCGCGCGAGCGACACCGTGTCCGTGCCGATGTGGCACTGCAGATGCACGCCGCGCAGCCCCGAGATGTCTCCCAGCAGCGGCACGTCGAAACGCACCACATCACTCAGGTACGACGGGTCGCTCTCGAACTCGGCCACGTGATAGCTCGGCGAAGCCACGTGCGCGGGGACGCGTTCGTCCCAGCTGGCCTGGTTGATCTCCCGATAGTCGCTCACGGGCCGACTGTCGCAGGTCGACCCGTGCAGCGACCACTGCTTTTGCCCGTTCAGGCAGCGTGCCGGCCGTGCGTCAGGCGGGCGACCTGGATCCGGTGCACGTTGGCCGGGGTAGTCGTGGGCTTGGAGGTGAAGGGCTTGGCCGACGCGCCGAGGGCGAGCAGGTCGAGCTTGGTCCGGGCCACGTCACGGTCGCCGGTCGAGCCTTCCAGGTCGGCGGAGTGCCGACGGTGGCTGACCTCGAGGGCCGCGATCAGGGCCAGTACGAGTACTGCGATCACCACGATTCCGTTCATGGCAGTAATCATGCTACCAATCAGATCCCGCCACAATTGGCACTATTGACAGTGTGCATCAAATTCCTGCCATACTGGCTGGATGCTGCGGAAGATCGCCGTCGTACTGATGGAAGACGTGGCCCTGTTCGAGTTCGGTGTGGTCTCCGAGGTGTTCGGGATCGACCGCACCGACGACGGGGTGCCGCCGTTCGATTTCAAGGTCTGCTCGGCCACGCCGGGCGTGCCGATGTCCACCAGCAGTCATTCGTCGGTCATCGCGCCGTACGGACTGGAGGAGACCGAGGACGCCGACCTGATCGCATTGCCGGCGACGACCTGGCGGCACGCGTACGACGAGCGCATCCTCGACGCACTGCGGAAGGCAGAGGCCCGCGGGGCGATCCTGCTGACGGTCTGCTCAGGCGCCTTCGTGCTCGGCGCGGCCGGACTGCTCGACGGCCGGCCTTGCACGACGCACTGGCGCTACGTGAAGAAGTTCGAGGAGCAGTTCCCGCTGGCCAAGCTGGACGCGGACGTGCTCTTCGTCGACGACGGCAACATCATCACCAGCGCCGGGACCGCGGCCGGGATCGACGCCTGCCTGCACCTGGTACGGCGTGAGCTCGGCAGCGCAGTGGCCACCCGGATCGCTCGGCGGATGGTCGTTCCGCCCCAGCGCGACGGCGGCCAGCGCCAGTACGTCGAGGTGCCCGTACCCGAGTCGTCCGGGGAGAGTCTGCAGCCGGTGCTCGACTGGATGGTCGACAACCTGACGGTCGATCACACCGTCCCGGCCTTGGCCCGCCAGGCTCAGATGTCCGAGCGGACCTTCGCCCGGCGCTTCGTCGCCGAGACCGGCACCACCCCGCTGAAGTGGGTCACCACTCAGCGCGTACTGCGCGCCCGGACACTGCTCGAGCAAACGCGAATGGGGATCGAGCAGATCGCCGCCGAGTCCGGCTTCGGGACCGCGGCACTGCTCCGGCATCACTTCCGCCGCGTGGTCGGCGTACCGCCGCAGGACTATCGGCGCACGTTCCGCACCACAGCGTGACCTGATACAGACGATTTGCTACCACCTGGGGTGACCCCACTAAGATCTCTGAAGTATCACGGGGGGATAACGGGTACTGGGGGGACACGGCCGATACTGATTCGGCGAGTCGAGCCAAGCTGGAGCTTCTGTGTCCACGCCTACCCCGCCCCGGGTTACCTCTGCGCGCCGGTTGAGCTGGGACGTTGTCCGCGTCCTCGCCGTGCTGGCCGTGATGTTCACCCACACGACCTACATGGGTCCGTATCTGCACCCCGAGCTGGGCGCACCACTGACTCCGCATCCCTTCCAGGTCGGCGCCAGCGTGCTGCTGGTGATCAGCGCTTACTTCGTCTGCGTGACCGTCCGGAAGGACGGCTCCACGCTCCGGTGGCTGTGGCGCCGCTACGCGCGGGTGATCCCGCCGTACTTGGCCGCTGTGGTCATCACCTACACCGCGCTGGTGCTGTTCGGCCCGAGCCAGTGGACGCTGCCCACCCCGCATGACCTGTGGGGCAACCTCACCCTGGCCAGCTCCTTCGACCCGTCGGTGCGGATGATCGACGGGTCCTACTGGACGCTGCCGCTACAGCTGATGGCGTTCACTATGGCCGCTCTGCTCTGGCCGCGCGGCGCCGCGACCGGTCAGCGGGTCACAGTGCTGCTCTGGGTGATGATCCTGGCGCCGGTGATCCTGCAGTGGAACGACCGGATCACCAACAGCCCGCAGTGGGTGATCCAGCTCTGGAACGGCTTCGGCATCCACCGACTGCAGCTGTTCGCCATCGGAATCGCTCTATGGCTGTGGACAAAGCACCGCATCGGTACGCCGCACCTGGGCGCGCTGCTGGTCGCCACCGTCTTCGCGCACCACGCGCAGACCCAGGACCTGCCGTCCTCGCTAGGGATGGGCGTCCTGCTGGTAGTCGTCGCTCTGGCGGCGCGCGGGCCGGACTGGACGGTGTTCGAACCAGTCCGGCGGCCGATCGAGTTTCTGGCGAAGATCTCGTTCGGGATCTACCTGCTCAACCAGGAGCTCGGCTACCTGGTCGCCTGGCACCTGATGACCCTCGGAGTCGGCCGGCTCGGTCAGATCGCCGGTGCGGTCGCTGCGGCGATCCTGCTCGCCTGGCTGCTCACCAAGTACGTCGAACAACCGGCGTACCGGCTATTGACCGCGCGCCGGCCGGTCCGGCGGCTCGGGTTCCGTGCGGTCGCCTGGCTCAATACTTGACATCGGATACCCGTGAACTAATACTCGATCTCAAGTAATCGAGATCGAGGAGTCTGTCGTGGCGAAACGCAAGGTGGCGAACCCGCTCGCGTTCGCCGTGCTCGGCACCTTGACCGAGCGCCCGATGCACCCGTACGAGATCTCCAACCTGCTCCGGACGCGCGGCAAGGACCAGAGCATCAAGCTCAACTACGGCTCGCTGTACTCCGTCGTCGGCGCCCTGGAGAAGCACGGCTTCATCGAGGCCCAGGAGACGATCCGGGAGGGCAACCGCCCGGAGCGGACGATCTACCGGATCACCGAGGCCGGTCAGCTCGAGTTCGCCGACTGGCTGACCGAGCTGCTCGGCTCGACGGCCCGTGAGTTCCACCCGCTGGAGGCCGGGCTGACCTATCTGCCCGGCCTGCCGCCCGACCGCGTCGTCGAGTTGCTCGAGCAGCGCCTGACCGCGGTCGACGCGGAGATCGAGCAGATCACCACAGCCCACGAGTACATGGCGTCGATGGACTTCCCGCGCCTCTTCGCGGTCGAGTCGGAGTTCCGGCTGGCCCTGCTGGAGGCCGAGTCGGCGTATGTCCGGCGACTCGCCGACGAGATCCGGACCGATGAGCTGGGCGGCTCGGCGTTCTGGCGCCAGGCCTGGAAGAACTCCGTCGAGCTGGGCATCACTCCGGCCGAGCAGCTCAAGGATCCGGTCAAGTACTTCGGCCAGGAGTTCACCTGGCTGAAGCACCAGTAAGAACGGCCCCGACCCGCGGCGCGGCAACGCCAAGGGTCAGGGCCGCAGTTTCCTCAGAGTCGGTCCGAAGACCTGGCATCCAAGGGCACAACCATCAGGATAGCCAGACCTGGACCGGCTCCCCATCACACCGAGGGAGTCACCCCACTATGGCTACGCATGCCATCCAAGCGACCGACCTGGTCAAGACCTATCCGAAGGGCCTCCGCGCGCTCGACGGACTGACGTTCAGCGTCGGTGAAGGCGTCGTACTCGGTCTGCTCGGCCCGAACGGCGCCGGCAAGTCCACCACCGTGAAGATCCTCACCACCCTCTCCCGGGCCGACTCCGGGACCGCGCGCGTCGCCGGGTACGACGTGATCCGCGAGCAGGACAAGGTCCGGCACGCGATCGGCTACGTGCCGCAGAAGTCCAGCTCGGACCCGATGGCCACCGGCGTCGAGAACCTCGTGCTCGGCGGCCGGATCTACGGCCTGTCCCGGACCGACGCCGTACGGCGGGCAACCGAACTGCTCGAGCGGTTCGGGCTGACCGAGTTCGGCGGCCGGCAGGTCAAGACGTACTCCGGCGGCATGCAGCGCAAACTGGATGTCGCGCTCGGGTTGGTGCACCGGCCGCGGGTGTTGTTCCTGGACGAGCCGACCACCGGTCTCGATCCGGAGGCGCGGGCGGACCTGTGGACCGAGGTCGGGCGGCTCGCCGGGGCCGAAGGCCTGACCGTGCTGCTGACCACGCACTACCTGGAAGAGGCCGACCGGCTGGCCGATCGGCTCGCCATCGTCGACCACGGCAAGATCGTTGCCGAAGGCACCCCCGACGGGCTGAAGTCCGAGCTGCGCGGCGACTCGGTCCACGTGGAACTCATCGACGCCGATACCGACGGTTCGGTGCGCATCCTGCTCGCCCAACTCCCCGGGGTTGGGAAGATCGTTGTCGAAGGCAAGGTTCTCCGGGCGCGGGTCGACCACGGCGCAACCGCGGTTCCCGCCGTACTGGGAGCCCTTGAGGACAAGGCGATTCCGGTCGCCGCGGTGACGGTCTCCCGACCATCCCTGGACGACGTGTACCTGAACTACACCGGTCGTTCGTTCCAGGCAGCGGAGGAGGCGGCGTGATGACGACTGCAGTCGCACACACCCGATTCGTCACCGGCCGCTGGCTGCGCGCGTCGTACCGGCAACCGGCGCTGATCATCTTCACCCTGGTCCAACCGGCCATCTGGCTGCTGCTGTTCGGGCAGTTGTTCAAGGGGGTCGTCAACCTCCCCGGGTTCAGTGACACGTCGTACATCGCGTTCCTGACACCCGGGATCGTGATGATGACGGCACTGATGTCGGCCGGCTGGAGCGGTACGACGTTCATCGCGGACATGGAACGCGGCGTGATGGACCGGATGCTCGCGTCACCGGTCAGCCGCGGCGGGCTGATGGCCGGGCAGCTGATCAGCAACGCGACCAACACGCTGATCCAGACGGTGCTGGTGTTCGCGATCGGGATCGCCGCGGGCGCCCGGTACGACGGCGGCGCGGCCGGCTACGCGGTCACGGCAGGCGCGTCGATGCTGATCGGGGTCGCGTTCGGTTCGCTGTCCAACGCGGTCGCGCTGCTGACCCGGCAGCAGGAGGCCCTGATCGGCATCTCGCAGTTCGTCTCGCTGCCGCTGACCTTCATGTCGTCGATCATGATCGACCCGTCGGTGGCACCGCACTGGGTCAACGTCGCCGCCCGGTTCAACCCGGTCGACTGGGCCACGATCGCCGCCCGGCAGGCGCTGGCCGCCGACCCGGACTGGTCGTCGGTGCTGCGCCACAGCGGCTATCTGGTCGCCTTCACGCTCATCGTCGCGTGGCTGTCGACCCGCGCCTTCCGCACGTACCAGCGGTCTGTGTAGTGCTTGATTCCTTTGGGGCCCTCGACCCAAGGGACTGCAATCCCTTGGGTCGAGAACCAGCTTCGGTGTGGGCGGCGACGATCGCGTCGGCCGTCTCCCAGGGCTCGGCCGCGGCGTCCGGGCGGACGATCGCGCCGGACCGCTGGGCGCTGAAGTGCGAGAGGACCGCATCCTCGATCGCCCGGTCGCTGGTGGTGTTCACCAGGACGTCGAGGCGGTGGTGGTAGCCGAGGATGCCGGCGACCGCGTCGTCGACCCGCTCCGGGGCGAGCCCGAGCGCCTCGACCTGCCGCGGGAAGGCGCCGACCAGGTCGTACACGGACTCGGGATGCCGGGCGGCGGCGACCACGACCGCGCCGGAAGCGGCTGCGGCGGCCACGATCGAGCGCCCCATCGCGCCGTCCGCACCGGTCACCAGCCAGACCTTCGCCATCCGTGCTCCCCATCGGTCGCCGTAGCCCACCCTAAGTCAGACTCTAGTCCAAGTTGATGTCATAGTCTTTAGATGGACTCTGACTCGGCAACAGTTGAGGTCACCCCGCTGGGCCGCCGGGAGCGGAGCAAGGCGGCGCTGCGGCAGCGACTGCTGGAGGCGGCACTGGCCGCGTTCACGGCCAAGGGCTACCGGGCCGCGACCATCGACGAGATCGCCGAGCGTGCCGACGTCGCCCGGGCCACGGCGTTCAACCACTTCCCGCGCAAGGAGGACTTCCTCCTCGAGCTCATCCTGAAGCGGCGGCAGGGCATCCGCGACGGGCTCGAGGCGCAGCTGGCGTCGCCTGACCAGACCGTGCTCGAGGGCATCCGCGAGGTGGTCCGGGGCGCCGCCCGCTCGTACGACGCGAACCAGGACACGAACCAGGCGATGATGCGGGCGATGCTGCAGTCCGGGGTGATGGCCACGGCCGGCTCGCACTCGACCGGCCTCGCCTTCGGCCGCGCGGTCGCCGTCGGGCAGGCGCGCGGCGAGATCCGGACCGACGTCGACGCCGACGCGATCGGCAACGTGCTCTTCGACGGCTGCGTCGGCATCCTCTACCGCTGGGGCCTCGGCGAGGTCGATCTGCCCCTCGAAGAGGCCTTCGACACCGTCTTCGAGGTCGTGGTCGGCGAAGTTTCAGCGCGCTAGACGGACGCGCCGCAGCGATTCTTCCGGCACGCTTGAAGCAACTGACTGTTGCCTTGAGGAGAATGCGCATGAGCAGAGCGAGTCGCCGGGCCGTCCTCGGCGGTGCCGTTGCCACCGCCGCCGGTATCGCCGCCAGTGGAACGTCCACCGCCGCCGGGCGTCCACCCGGGAGGTTCACCGGGAAGGTCGTGCTGATCACCGGCGGGACTTCGGGGATCGGTGCGGCCACCGCCCGGGCCTTCGCCGCGGCCGGAGCCCGGGTCGTCATCGGTGGCCGGCGTACGCAGCTGGGTCGCGAGGTCGAGCGGAGCATCCGAGCAGCGCGCGGCGAGGCGACGTACCTGGAGAGTGACGTCCGCGAGGCGGAGTCCGTGCAGAACTTCGTCGACACCGCCGTACGGCGCTATGGGCGGCTCGACATCGCGTTCAACAACGCCGGGGTGCACGTCGGCTCCGTGGCGGAGTGGAACGACGGACTGGCCACGAACGCGCGGGGGCAGTTCCTCGCGATGCAGTACGAGCTCCCGCACCTGATCGCTAGCGGCGGCGGGCACATCATCAGCAACTCGCCGGCCGCGCAGGACCTGGTCCGGACTGCTGCGGCGGAGTACGGCGCGCAGGGTGTCCGGGTGAACACGATCCTGGCGGGCACTGTGCCGGCAGCTGCGGTTGCGCAGGCCGTGCTCGGGTTGGCGGGGGATGAGTTCAGCTATCTGACCGGTGCGACGATTCCGGTCGGCGGTGGTTCGGTCTGATGCACGCTGTGGTCGTCCACGGCCCGGGGGATGTTCGCGTCGAGCAGCGGCCCGACCCTGCTCCCGGGCCGGGCGAAGTGCTCGTCGCGATGGAGTGGGGCGGCATCTGCGGGAGTGACATCTCCTATGCGCGCCATGGCGCCTCCGGTACGGCGGTGCTCCGGCACCCGCTGGTTCTCGGCCACGAGGTGGCGGGGCGGATCGCCGTACTGGGTCGTGGCGTTTCTGGGCATGCGGTGGACGATGCGGTGACTGTGCATCCGGCCTCGCCGTCTTCGGAGGCGCTGCCGTCGCTGATCGCAGGGCGGACCAATCTGCATCAGGAGGTCCGGTACTTCGGGTCGGCCGCGTTCGAACCGCATGAGGACGGCGGATTCTCGACGTACCGGGTGGTGCGGCTGGATCAGCTGCGGGCGTTGCCTGCTGGGCTGTCCACGCGGATTGCTGCGTTGGCCGAGCCGCTGGCGGTAGCGCTGCACGCGGTTGGCCGGCTCGGGGATGTGCGCGGTCGGCAGGTGTTCGTGAACGGCGCCGGGTCGATCGGGTCGCTGGTGGTCGCGGCGGCCAAGGCTCGTGGTGCTGCGAGCGTGCTGAGCGCGGACGTGTCCGCTGAGGCGTTGGCGATGGCCTCGGCATTGGGTGCGGACGAGCTGTTCGATGCGGCCGTCGAGTTGCCGAGCGATAGCGCGTTGGTGGTCGAGGCTTCTGGCGTTCCGGCGGCACTCGGTGCGGTTCTGCGAGCAACGGCGCGCGGCGGAACCGTCGTACAGGTGGGGAACCTGCCGATCACGCCAACGCCTGCTGTGCTTGGCGATCTGGTCAGTCGGGAGATCACCTGGACCGGTTCCTACCGGTTCGTCGACGAGATCACCGAGGCCGTCGCGTTGCTCGCCGGTGGGCTCGACGTGACCCCGCTGATCGCGGCCGAGTACGACCTCGCCGACGCCGTCGCGGCGATCGATGCCGCGGCGACGACGGCCGGGAAAGTCCTGCTACGCCTGAGCTGAGAGCCCTGATACCGACAACACCTCGGCGTACCAGGGCTTGATGATGGAGTCGATGATGGCGAGGCGTTCGTCGAACGGGATGAACGCCGACTTCATCGCGTTGATCGCGAACCAGCGGAAGTCCGCCAGCCCGTAGTCGAACGCCTCCGCGAGCAACGCCAGCTCACGACTCATCGACGTACCGCTCATCAGGCGGTTGTCGGTGTTCACCGTGACCCGGAACTTCAGCTTCGTGAGCAGCCCGATCGGGTGCTCGGCGATCGACGCGGCCGCGCCGGTCTGCAGGTTCGAACTCGGGCACATCTCCAGCGGAATCCGCCGATCCCGCACGTACGCCGCGAGCCGGCCCAGCTCGACCTTGTCGCCGGCCGGGTCATGGCTGATGTCGTCGATGATCCGCACGCCGTGCCCGAGCCGGTCCGCGCCACACCACTGGATCGCCTGCCAGATCGACGGCAGGCCGAACGCCTCGCCCGCGTGGATCGTGAAGTGCGCGTTCTCGCGCTGCAGATACTCGAACGCGTCCAGGTGCCGGGTGGGCGGATACCCCGCCTCGGCGCCGGCGATGTCGAACCCGACCACACCCGCGTCGCGGTACTGCACGGACAGCTCCGCGATCTCCATCGACCGCGCCTGATGCCGCATCGCCGTCAGCAACTGCCGCGCCACGATCGGCCGCTCCGCCACCGCCATCCCGTGCTCGAACCCCTCCCGCACGGCATCCACCACCTGCTCCAGCGACAGCCCCTTGGTCAGATGCTGCTCGGGCGCATACCGCACCTCCGCATACACCACCCCGTCCGCCGCCAGATCCTGCACACACTCACTGGCCACCCGCGAGATCGCCTCAGCCGTCTGCATCACCGCCACCGTGTGATCAAACGTCTCCAGATACCGCTCCAACGAGCCCGAGTCCGCCGACTCCACGAACCAGGCCCCGAGCTCCCCCGCATCCTCCCGAGGCACCTTGTGCCCCACTTCCTTCGCCAGCTCCACCACAGTCGCGGGCCGCAACCCACCATCCAAGTGGTCATGCAAAAGCACCTTCGGCGCCGCAACCAACTGCTCAGGCGTAATCATCCCGCCATCTTGCCACCGCCCCATCCCCCTTGGGCCATGCCCCAACCACCCCCCGATCTGCCCCGCAATGCCCCGGAATGCCCCTGGAATCCCTTCGTGTCACACACGCACCCCGCGAAACCGTTCTGCCATGAACGACAACCCACGCTTCGAAACCGCCCCCGCCCGATCGACCCGGAATGTCCGATACCTGCCTGGCCTTGCCACCTCCGACGAGACAGTCAGACATACCATCGGTATGACGTTCAGTATCCTCAGAGAGGAGTGCTGGTGGTATCCTGCTCACATGTCTGAGATGACAACGATCAAGGTGCCGAAGGACTTGCGGGAGGCCGTCATGCAGTCCGCTCGAGCCGAGGGACTGACCGCCGCGGAGTTTCTGCGGCGCCTGATCGAGGAGCACGCCCGGCGTCAGCGATTCGCGGCTGTGCGCCATGCCTACGCCGGCAGTGGTCGCGACCGCGACTACGACGAGATCACGGCGGCTTGGGACCAGGCGGGCGACGACGGCCTGGCCGATGCGTGAGCTGCGGCGCGGCGACGTGGTCTGGGTTGACTTCAGCCCGACCCGCGGCCGCGAACAGTTCGGTGCGCGGCCCGCGGTCATCGTCGCCTCGAACGACTACCTGGACGCGGTGCCAGACCTCGCGATCGCCCTTCCGGTCTCGACGACCGACCGTGGCTGGCCACATCATGTGCGGTTGACCGGCGCCAGACTCCAGCTACGCAAAGCCAGTTGGGCACTCACGGAACAACCGCGGGCCATCAGTCGGGATCGCGTCAGCCGGTCAGCCGGCCACATCGACGCCGACTGCCAGCACGAGATCGACGAGTGGCTCAAAGACTTCCTCGGGCTCCACTGATCGACTCGACTCAACTGCCGCCATTTCTGCAAGTGCTGCTTGCAGAAATGGCGGGTCGGTCAGGTGGGGTGGGGGGCTTGGTCGGGGTGTTGGGTGGGGTGGCGGGCGGTGGTGGTGCGGATGCCGGTGATGAAGGTGGTGATGAGGCCGGCGGACATGACGAGGTTGCCGGTGACGGTGCCGGGGTTGTTGGAGGTCAGGTTGGGGGTGAGTTCGCCGGCGAGGGTGCCGACGCCGACGATCCAGAAGGCGATCACCACGGCGAAGACGGGGTGCCACCACCAGCGGGAGGTGAGGAGCGTCAGTACGGCGGCCACGGCGATGAAGGCGATGCCGGGTGGGAAGGCGACGCCGAGCGGCGGTAGGGCCTCGGCGAACTTGGCGGGCTCGGCGATCCATTGGATGACCAGGCCGGCGGCGCCGACGAGCAGACCGGCCAGCGTGACGAGTGTGCCGCGACTCAGCCGGATCATGACTGGGCCCTGCGGGAGTTGAGCACCGCGAGCACGGCGAAGACGGCGGCGGCTACGAAGCTGAGCATCTGCAGCCAGCCGGAGGCGAACTCCAGGAAGCTGCCCGGGTCGAGCAGCCGCGGTGTGAACCCGGTTGTGGCGAGTCCGCCGACGACAAAGAAGGTGCTCCCGGCAACTACTAGCAACGGGGCGAACCGCCACCATGCCACGGCCACCAGGACGGCCAGGCCGAGATCGATGAACGGACCGGGCCCGTCGTAGCCGGTCGCCTGGTCACCGATGGCGGCCAGGACGAGCGCCGTACAAAGTGGCGATCAGGTACGTCCGGTGCCGGCTGTGAGCACGGCCGATCGCTGTCCAGGCAACGGGTTGATCGTTGACTCGGGTCTGCGCTGTCACAGGACAGCCCCCTCGCGGATGGTGTCGGCCGCCGCAGGCGACCTCGAATGGAATACCCACCATCGTCGTCAGTCGTCAGGCCCGCGTCGTCGTATCGCAGGCGGCTCCTCGGCTACCTCCCCGGGCGTAGACGAAGGTGCACTAGACGGGGGGCGGGCGTAGGTGACGCCGTGGTGGATGCCGTGGATGACGAAGGGGAGGGTGCCGTCGGCGTCCTCGGCGAACGCGGTGATGCGCCAGGTACCGCAGCCGGCGGCCGGTTGGGTGACGGTCAGTTGGCCGAGGATGCGGCGGTGGTGCACGCTGTGTGTGACTGCCGTGGTTGTGAACGGGCTTGCCTGGACTGTGCAGCCGGGGGCGGTGGAGCTGGGGGTGGCGACGGTGCGGAAGCGCACTCGGGCGGTACCGCTGGCGGGGTACGAGCCGGCGCCGCACGCATCGCCGCCGCCGCTGTAGCAGCTCGTCACGTAGACGTCGGTGATGGCGAGGAAGGACGTTGCGCCCGGCAACGGCTGGTAGTCCACCGGGTGCAGCTGCAGGCCGGGCACGTCGAGTGCGATGTGGGTGTTCGAACTCGGACCGAACGACTGCGCCACCGGGCCGGCCGGGCTGTCGATGACCGCGACGAAACCGCTGACCAGGCGCGCGGTCTCGCGGCCGGGAACCAGGCCGCTGTTGAGGTACGCACGCAGCAGGCACTCGTAGTTGCCCGTGGTGGCGGGCGTGAACAACATGCGCACCACGAGTTTTTGGTTCTGCTGGTTCGCCAGCAGGTTCTGGCCGCTCCAGATCTGGCCGTCGGCCAGCGTCGTGCCGCCGACTTCCTGGCAGGTGATCTTGTGCCCGACGGCGACGCGGGAGGGCGCGCCGTCAGCGCGGCCGTCGCCGACAACGAGCTCGCTGCTCAAGTTGAGCGAGGTGCCCGCGGCGACGGTGCCGAGGGCGAGGGTGGCGCGCACCGATCCCACGGGGTCGTCAGGCGACTCGACCATCGTCGTCGGCTTGGCGTAGGCGACGCGCTCGTAGGCGACGCTGTCGTCGGCCTGAGCAGTGCCGGGCACGAGCGGGATCATGACCAGGACGGCGGACAAGAGCGCGCAGAGTCGTCTCATGGAGCTCAGTCTGGGGACCGGGGTGTCCAGTGTCAGTACGGCTGCACTGCAGGTTCGTGCAAGCTGCAGTTCGAGTCAGGCGGGGTGGATAGCGAAGACGGGGACGCCGGGGGCGATGTGGTGGAGGACCTCGTCGGGGGAGTTCTTGGTTACGTCGCCGTCGAAGAAGGTCTTCAGCTCCATGGACCACAGCTTGATGTAGCGGCGGAGGACCAGGGTCTTCTCCGCGTCGGCAATCTCTTCGGCACGGAAGGTCTCGGTGGTGCGGCCCAACTGGAGGCGGGCTTCGGGGGTGGCGCGCAGGTTGCGGACCCATTGGGTGTGACCGCGCGGGGCGACCAGATAGCGCTGACCGTCCAGGACGATCAGGCTGACCGGCGTACTGCGCCATTCGCCGGACTTGCGGCCGCGGACGGAGAGGACGCGGCTGCCCAGCAGCCCGAGGCCGAGCTTGGTGAGCGGGACCACCAGCCGGTTGAGGAAGCGCATGCTGCCCGCGCCGGAGGTGATGACGCGCTTGCTGTCGTAGGTCTGCTTGTACTCCGGCGTTGCGTTGTCCGGCATTGGCGTGCCCTTCTCGAAGTCATTTGCGAGAGCAGTGCTCTCTGTTGTGATCAGTGAACACGTGAGCACTGATCCGTGTCAAGAGCACTGCTCTCGGTTTTGTGGCAGACTGGCCCCATGAGCGCTCCACGTACCGCCCGCGAGCGGGCCCGGGCCGAGCTGACCGACGAGATCAAGGCGGCGGCCCGACGGCAGTTGGAGACCAGTGGCGCCGAGAGCCTCTCGCTGCGGGCGATCTCCCGGGAGCTCGGAATGGTGTCGTCGGCCCTCTACCGCTACTTCCCGAGCCGCGACGACCTGCTGACCGCGCTCATCATCGACGCCTACAACTCCCTCGGCGAGGCCGCCGAGACCGCCGCCCGCAAGGAGTACCCACACCCCCGCGAAGCCTGGATCGCCGTGTACGCCGCCGTCCGCGCCTGGGCCCGCGCCAACCGGCACGAGTACGCGCTGATCTACGGCTCCCCGATCACCGGCTACCAAGCCCCGCAGGCGACCGTACAGCCCGCGGCCCGGGTTCCGCTGACCCTGATGCGCATCCTCACCCAGGCCCACGCAGAGGGTTGGCTGGCCGAACTGGACGCACCCGAACCCACCGGCCGACTGGCCGAGCAGGTCGACGTGCTCGCCGACCTGGCCCCCGGCGTACCGCGGCCGATGCTGCTCCGACTGGCGATCGCGTGGACCCAGCTGTTCGGGATGATCAGCTTCGAGCTGTTCGGTCAGCTGGTCGGATCGATGGACCCGGCCGACGACTTCTTCGCCGAGACCAGCCGTCAGATGGCGGCGTACGTCGGGATCAGCTGAAGGCCTTCGGCTTAATCAGTTGAAGGCCTTCGGCAGGGGCAGCTCGAGCGCCCGCCGGACCCGCCGGACATAGTCCGCACGCGAGATCGAGATCGCCCCCATCGTCGCCAGGTGATCGGTCACCCACTGGATGTCGAACACCCGCTCGGCCGCGTACTCGTCGTCGAGCAGCTCGATCAGCCCGGCCACCGCCGCCTTCGAGCCATCGGTCTTGTGATGGAACATCGACTCCCCGGCGAACAGTCCGCCGATCGCGACGCCGTACAGGCCGCCCGCGAGCTCGTCGCCGTCCCACGCCTCGACCGAGTGCACCCAGCCGAGCCGGTGCAGTTCGGTGTACGACGCGATGATGTCCTGATCGATCCACGCACCAGTCCGGCGCGGATCCGCGCACGCCCGGAGCACCTGGTCGAACGCCGTGTTCACCCGGATCTCGAACTTCCCCCGGGCCCGCCGTACCGTCCGCGTCGGCCGGTAGCCGGCCACCTCGATCACCCCGCGGTCCACCGGCGACCACCACAGCACCGACGCCCGGTGATCCGGCATCGGGAACAGACCCTGCCGGTACGCCGCCAACACCGTCCCCGGCGCCAGATCCGCCCCACCGGCCACCACGTCGCTGTCACCGGCGACGGATACCGGCGGGAACTCCCACACAGACGCAGCAGGTTCGACAGGCACCCCCACATCCTGGACCACGACGGATTCCAGGGGACACCGAGGGTTTCTCCCGAGTGGCGCGGTCACCGGGGCCACGTAGAGTTGCAAGTACGCCTGGGTCTCCGAAGCGTGGGGTTCGGCGGGAAGGAGCACCGTGGCCGGAGTAGCCAGGTTCGTTGCGAGCAGTCTCGCGCCCGCTGCCCAGCGGTTCGCGCCTCAGGCCGCCGCGGGCGTACTGCGCCAGATCCTTGAGTTCGCCATCGACGGGTACCAGCGCTTCCCCAGCGCCGAGCGCGTCGCGGAGAACAAACTCGCCAAGGTCGGCGGCGACCCACAGCTCGCCATCGACGCCGTGGTCGACCAGCACATCCGGCTGGCCGGTGTCCAAGGCTTCGTCACGAGCATCGGCGGTCTCATCACGCTCCCGGTCGCCCTCCCCGCCAACATGACCGGCCTGGCCATCGTCCAGGCCCGGATGGTCGCCGCGATCGCCCACATCCGCGGCTACGACCTCGACGACCCCCGGGTCCGGACGGCGGTCATCACCTGCCTGCTCGGCGAGGACGGCGTCACCGACCGGTTGAAGAAATCCAACCTGGTGACCTCACCCCTGGCCATCGCCACCGCGCCGGTCTTCGACCCCGAGCTCGACCGCCACGTCTCCACCGAGGTGGTCGCCGAGCTGATCGCGCGCGTCAGCGGCAAACGGATGGCCATCACTGTCACCCGTCGCGTCCCGCTCCTGGGCGGTGCCGTCGGCGCCACGGTCGACGGCTGGTCGACGTACCGAATCGGTCAGTACGCCGACAAGAGCCTCATCCGCCGAATCCGCCGCCCGATAGAGCCCTAGCCGCCATGGTCGCGCCGTTCTGGGGGCCGCACGCCGAGCGGCCCCCAGAGTCTCGCTGAATCAGCCGGCCAACGCCTGTACGACGCGGCTCGGGGAAGGCTTGCCGAGTTTTTCGGCCATCCAGGTGCTGGTTTCTACGAGCTTGGGGAGGTTTACGCCGGTTTTGATGCCGAGGCCGTCCAGTTGCCAGAGCAGGTCTTCGGTGGCGAGGTTGCCGGTGGCGGATTCGGCGTACGGGCAACCGCCGAGGCCGCCGGCTGAGCTGTCGACTGTGGTGACGCCTTCGCGGAAGGCGGTCAGGGTGTTGGCGAGGGCCTGGCCGTAGGTGTCGTGGAAGTGCACGGCGAGCTTGTCGGTGCTGACGCCGGCGGCGACGAAGGCGGTGATCAGGGCGGTGACGTGGCCCGGGGTCGCGACGCCGATCGTGTCGCCGAGGGAGAGCTCGTGGCAGCCGAGGTCGACCAAGCGGGCGCCGACCTTGACGACCTGGTCGATCGGTACGTCGCCCTCCCAGGGATCGCCGTAACACATCGACACGTAGCCGCGGACGGTCAAACCTTCGTCCAGCGCTCGCCGTACGGTCGGGGTGAACATCGCGAACTGTTCGTCGACCGTCGAGTTCAGGTTCTTCGCCGCGAACGTCTCGGTGGCGCTGGCGAAGATCGCGATCTCCCGCACTCCGGCCGCGAGGGCCCGGTCGAGGCCGCGCTCGTTCGGGACCAGGACGGGTGCCCGTACGTCGTCCGGAAGGTCGAGCCGGGCGAGCAGCTCGGTCGCGTCGGCGAGCTGCGGGACCCACTTCGGGTGCACGAAACTGGTGGTCTCGACGGTCCGCAGCCCGGCGTCGACCAGCCGGCGGATGAACTCCGCCTTGACCTCGACGTCGACGATCGCCGACTCGTTCTGCAGTCCGTCGCGCGGCCCGACCTCGTAGATCGTGACCTCGTCGGGCAGTCCGCCGGCCTGCACCAGCTGCGGTGTCCGCATATGTCGCCTCCGTGCGTTCGGTGGGTTCTCCACCACAATGGCTCGTGATGACAACTCTCGCCGACATTCTGCACAGCGTCGAAGGCGGAACGTTCCCAATCCCGGATCTGGGCGTGACGGTGGTCTCACCGCCGTCCGCCCGCGAGTCCTGCGTGATGGCGTTCACCGGGCACGTCGTGGTCGCCGCCGACGTCGACGCCGCCTGGGTCGCGGAGCGGCTACCGCCCGAAGACATGGTCGAACCGGTCGCACCGCCGTTCCTGACAGCACTCGCCGAAGCGACCGGCCGGCACGCCCATTGCCTCGACGCGATGCTCCTGGCGCCGGCCATCAGGGACCCCGCCGAGCGTGCTGCCGCTGTGGCCGGTCTTGAGGAGTTCACCGGCCACGACCACCCGCGGGTGGTCCGGGCGCTGGAGTTCCGCGACCACGTCCGCGTGTACGGCGATCCGTCCGGAAGCGTCATGACGATCGGGAACGGCGTCGCCGGCCGGACCGAGTGTTCGGTCGAGGTCCCCGAGTCCGCCCGGGGACAAGGGCACGGCCGCCGCCTCGCGCAGGCTGCCCGCGCCCTGATCCCTGCTGACGCGCACATCTGGGCGCAAGTCACACCCGGCAACGCCGCGTCCTTCCGTGCGTTCCTCGCCGCGGGCTACCGGATCGTCGGTTCGGAGATCCTGTTCCTCTAGGGGCAGTGCTCCACAGAGCGGCCGGCGGAGGCGACCGCTCTGAGGTTGGCCGGCGCTCCTGGTACGGCGACCTTCGGGGCCAGCGTGCCGTCGGCGTGCCGGCGTTTGGTGTAGGCCTGGCCGGCGGAGATGGCGGTGATCTGCAGCTCGCCACCGACCGAGGAGGCCGCGACCTGGTCAGCCGCGTCGCCGGTCTTCGTCGGCAGCTGCCAGCTGCCGTCGGTGTGCTGGATCGCGTAGTGCAGCTGGCCGCCTGCGGCGATCACGACCATCATCTCGTCGCCGACGACGGTGACGGCAACCGAGGTGATGCCGCTCAGGTTGACGAACAGGTTCCGCGAGCTCCAGTCGCCGTTGCCGTACCGGACCCGGTGATAGATCTGCCCGGAAGCCTCGACCTGGATCAGGTTGAAGGTGCCCTTGAACTCGGTGGCGGCCACCAGGTTCGCAGCATCGCCGAGCCGGTTCGGGCCGTCCCAGCGACCGTCCGGGAACTGCATCAGGTGGTAGACGGCGCCGCCCGCGGCGAAGGCCACCTGCAGGCAGCCGAGCACAACCGCGGCCGACATCGAGGAGACACCTTTGAGCTCACCGAAGATGTTCCGGGTGCTCCAGCTGCCGTCCACGGCCCGCACCCGGTGATAGACCACATCACCGGTCATCTCCATCACGTTCAGCGTGCCGTTGAACTCGGACGCCGCCACCAGGCGAGCCGGGCCGCTCAACGCGTCCGGACCGACCCAGGTGTCGTCAGCCTGCTGGATCCCGTGGTGTACCTCGGTGTCCGACGCCAGGACGAGCTGCACCCGCGGGTCGAGGAAGGTGCCAGGTGCATCAAGCCGGTAGAGCGCGGCCGCACCGGGGGCAAGTGAAACCGAGATCGACGCCGGGCTCGACTGAGCCTGGTAGGTCCTGGTCGCCGGGTCGAACCGCGAGACCGTGCTCACCGTCACGGTGTTCACGTTCAGGATGGCGCGCGCGGTCGCCGTGTAGGACCAGTTCGTCACCAGCACCCACCTGGTCCGCGACTTGCGGTCCTTACTGCGGAAGCTGCCGAGGACGACCGGACTGCCGGAAGTGCCGGTCAGGAACGAATCCGGGGTGAATGCCTGCACGCTGGGCGGGGCCGAACCGTTGGCGTGTACTACTCGCTCCGACACGAGCGGCTTCAGCTCGGCACCGGCTGGAGCGAGCCAGCTGCTGTGCAGCGTCTTGGCGGCGTCATAGAGCGGCGAACGGTTGCCGTCGATACCGATCAGCGCCGGGCCGTAAGGCCCATGTTCAGCTGTTGGCGACGAGTAGCAGTAGTACTGGATGCCCTTGCAGCCGTACGCCAGGCTGACGTTGACCTGCCACGCGAGATCCGCGGCCGACGGCGTCCGGTAGTGCGCATGCTGGACCGACAGGATGTAGATCCAGGTCGGTACGCCGGCGCCCAGGCCGGCCGCCCGGAACTCCTGCCACTCGGCGCAGTAGCCGGGGAAGTTGGAACCGTCGGCCAGCAACGGATAGCGGTCGTAGGACAGCATCTCCGGACGGACCTTGCTGGCGAACTCGTGGACATACGATCGCCATCCCCCGCCGTCGGGGAAGAGATTGATGTTCTGCAGCAGATTCGGAGCCGCCGCCCGCAGCGCGGCCGAACCGGCGGCGAGATCTGCGATCTCCGACATGTCCGGCTCATCATCCAGTCGGAATCCGACGAACGACGGGTGCCGGGTGTACTCGTTGCGCAGCTCCAGCGCCTTCTGGTGCCAGTTGACGACCAGCGCCTTCAACCCGACCTGGTCGGTGAGGTCCAGCGTGGAGTGGACGTACGGGATTTCCTTGTCGTCGTCGTCCTTGCCGACGAAGGTCCAGGTGAATCCGGCGTCCTTCATCTCCTGGAACTTCTCCAGGGTGTTGAACCGCGGCTGCATCGACGGCGGCCAGAACGCCCCGATCGGGAACTCCGGCCCGGAGATGATCGGCCGCGACGAGCACGGCGCAGCGGCCGCTTGCGTCGTCTGAGCGAGAGCTTTGGTGGCAGGCAGGAAAGGCAGGATGCCGGCCGCGGCAGCGAGCTGCAGTATTCCGCGGCGGGCGATCGTCGGCGTGGGCGTCGCGCTGGAATCGTCCGTCATGAAGCGCATTCGAGCACGGCTGCGCACCCTGAACCACCACTGAAACCCCACTCGAATACCGCAGACCGCACCCCGAAGATCAAGTCATAACGCCGGCCGACAACGGCCAGTGTCAGTTGGCCGGGTATGCGGGCCCCCGGAATGTGGCCAGTGCGACTTCGTCCACCGTGCGCCGAGCGCCGTACCGGCGGCGTTCCGGACAGGTGGGCGACGTTTGGTGGGCCAGCCCATGAGGTTGTGGGTTAGCTAGCCGCATGCAGTTGGCCAACCCACAACGCGGTGGGGTCAGCCCGTCGGGATTGGCTGGATCGCGCGGTTCTGCATGGTGACGTCGGTCAGGCCCGCCACAACCTGGGGGCCCGCATACCCGGTGGGGGCCGTGAACAAGTAATACCTTGTTCACGCCCACCGGTTCCTGTTCACGCCCCCGGCATCCGCCCCGAAAGCCGCGAACGGCAACCGGCGACCGGAGCCGGAACCGGGGGGCGAACAGTCCTTGCCAGGTGTCAGTCGCGGTGGTACGTCGAGGTCTTGCCGGCGTACAAGGTGCCTCGGTAGATGCCGTGGATGATCTCGGCCTCGTAGCCGTCGAGCTCGGGCGCGCCCAGTTCGCGGGCGTGGGCGAGTTCGGCGTGGGCATCGTACGGGACGCGGACGAACTGGATGCCGAAGGGTGCGGTGGCGTCGGCGCCGCCTTCGAGGACTGTGTAGACGGGGGTCGGGTCGTTGAGGCTGTTGCCGACGGAGCCGACGTTGATCAGCGTGCGGCCGAGGTCGCTCTCGTAGTAGGCGTCGTGGGTGTCGCCGTAGCCGACCACGGTGGGCAGCGGGCCGTCACCGGTGGCGGGCGTGTTCTCGAACATGCCCCGGTACGCCGTTGCGTCGTGGTCGAAGTAGACGCGGTGGTGCACGGTGGTCGCGGACGCGTGGAAGATGCGGATCTGCCGGCCGCTCAGCTGGAAGTCGTGGCAGAACGGGAGGCTGCGCAGCCAAGTGCGCTGGTCGGCGCGGAGCTCTTGCTGCCACCAGAGCATGCTGCCGCCGGCCGGCCATTCGCGGTCGGGGTCCGGGAGGAAGTCGTCCCAGTTGCCGAGGATGTTCACCTCGCAGACCTCGCGGCAGCGGTCGACCACCGCCTGGCCGCGCGGACCCTTGCCGACGTAGTCGCCGAGGTTGAAGATCCGGGTGATCCCGCGGGCCTCGATGTCCGCGAGGACCGCTTCGAGTGCGGTGAGGTTGCCGTGGACGTCCGAGATGAGGGCGATCCGCTCGAGCTGCATGACCGCCATAGTTCAAGCCCGCCCCGCCCACGGCAAATCGTTTCTCACCAACCCCCGCCCGGACCGTCGTACTCAGAGGGGTCAGAGCCGCTGCTCGGGTTGGGACGAGGGGCCGACGACCGACCGCCACCGGAAGACCTGCTGCGCCCACCACCGGACGCTCCGGACGGGCCGCCGCCCCCTCCTGAGCCGCTGGGACGGATGGAGGTGGGCGTGCTGCCGCCTCCGCCCTCTTCGCCGGCGGAGTGCGAAGCTGCGCCGCTCACCGCGCCCCCGGCCTTGCGCGCCGCCGTGAGCGCAGCACCAGCCGCACCGAGGCCCGCAGATCCGACCGTGCGAGCACCAGAAGCCCCACCGCCGCCAGCCCCTGCACCGCCGCCTCCCCCGCGACTCAACCGCGAGCGCCCCACGTTGATCGCTCCGCTGGCCAGTCCCCCTGGATCAGCGACCGAGCTACCCATCCCAGCGCTTCCACCAGCCACCGCAGCACTGAGCGGCACAGCGAACCGCAACAGCGCCGGCAGCGCGAACACCGCGAGCAGCAACATCATCAGCCCGGTCAACGCCGTCACAAGCTGATCGTCACTGGGCAGCATCGCGCTCTCGTTCAGCTTCATCGCCGCCGCATAGATGAGCGCCGCAGCCGGCTTGTAAGCGATAAAAGCCAAAGACCACCCGCAATACTTCCGGAACCACATCCGCCCGACCTCGGTGTTCGTCGCGGCGGCGGCCAGCGGAAAGGTCCCGGCCAGCAGCACCAGCATCGCGGACCGGATCAGCAAGAGCACGATCTGAATCACCGACGCGATGATCGCCGTCGTCATCAACCCCATCTGCAGAAGCAGTTGCCCGGTAGCGACCCCGGCCTCGCTCGCACCGACTCCGGAGACCATCGCGTTCAGCCCCGCCTCGACGTCACCGCCGGCGGCACCCGCGACGATCTCCAGGGCAAGGTCGTCGGACCAGTCCGTCAGCAACTGCAGCGTCGCCGACCCCGCACCACACACCAGAACGAAGATCAGCATTGCCTTGAGCAACTCCTGGAGCGGTTTGGCCCGCTGCTCCCACGCCGTTCGGATGCCCGCGGCAATGATCGCCAGCGTGAAGACCGACAAGACCACCGACAGCGAAGCGTTGTGCAGATAGGCGACCGGACCAGTCTCCTCCCACGTCTGCCCCGATCCGGTCGCGATGGTCGCCTCGGGCACCTCGATCCAGAACGTCGCCATCGAGTGCATGGCGTCGCTCGCCGCCTGGTTGAGCTGGAAGAGCAACTCCTCCAGGCCACTCTTGGCGATCGACTGAATCCCCTCTTTGACGTGACAGCCGAGATCGACCCGCCCGCACATCAGAGACCGCCCCACTTCACGAAGTCGCCGAGACTGCGCACCTGGACGAAGGGAGCGCCGACGGCCTCACCCGGCGGCGGCGGTTGGAGCCGCCAGTCGCCGTCGTACCAGACCATCGTCACGGTGAGACTCGTGTACTGCGTTTCAACCGGTACGGCGAGCATCACCGTCACCTGCTCGCGATTCGCGGCAAGGACGCGGTAGCCGGCCAGCTGAGTGGCCGCCGTACCGGTCGACGGCTTCTCCGTAGCGACCACGCTCAGCAAAGCGTCGGTATCGGGACCGGGCAGCATCAGCTTCCGGACGGTTGCGGACACCTTGGTCTGATCAGCCAGCGCAGCAAGCACGTTGTACGCCGCGAACACCGCACCCGTCGGGGATTGCGCGAAGCACCGCCGGAAGCCGTCGGAGTCGACTACCCCTGGACCGAAAACCGCCGACCGGGGAACGACGACCCGTCGGCTCACCTCCCATCCATCCACCGCAGGCGCCAAGGCTGGAGCCGCCTGATCGCCGGGAGGCAGCGAACAGGTGGAACGAGAAGAGCGAGTCGGAAGCGCCGTAGCTGGAACATTCTCGGTGGCAACTCGAGGAGAGTCCGATCCAGAAACCAGCAGCACGACACCACAGATGATCACGGCCACGATGACGATGCAGGCCGCGACGAAGCCCGCTCCGAACGGTGTACTGCCCTCGCTCTCGCTCATCGGAACAGGCTCGCAAAGATCGGCCGATCGCCGCGGAAGTTATCCACAGGCACCCGGGGAACCGGTCTGGACAGGTGCTCGGTTACGCTCAGGAAGTTTGCGACTCCCGGTCGATCTGTAGCCAAAAGGTCACCCCGTGTAGCGAAGTGAACTAGTCAGCTACTAGAGTCCGCGCATGACCATCGCGCCTTCGCTTTGCTCGCCCCTAGCGCTCGCCGATGCAGAACCCACCCGCGCCGCGGAACCCTGGGAAAGCGACGTCATCACGGCCTACGGTCTGCTGCGTGAAGCCGCAGCCGAGCTGGATCAGTTGATGCGGCACTCTCTCAAGCGCAGTGGTCTGCAAATGGCAATGTTCGAACTGTTGCTGCGGCTCGCCCGCAGCCACGGGGAGAAGCAGCGTTTGACCTCCCTGGCCAGGGAATTGACCGTCACCACCGGCGGCATCACCCGGCTCGTCGACCGCGCCGAGAACCTCGGCCTGGTTCGTCGCGAGCCATGTCCTGACGACGCCCGCGGTTCGTACGCGGTGCTCACCGAAGAGGGGAAGCGGCGGCTGCGCGAAGCACTGCCGGATCACCTCCTGGAGATCGACAGCCTGTGGATGTCGCAGCTGTCCGACGAGCGCGAAGTCGTGCTCGGCAAGCTGCGCCGGGTCCGGGACAACGCTCGACGCTGGCCGAACGGCCGGCCCGCGCTCTGATCAGCGCACCACAAGGCGAGCAGTAAACCAGCAAATACAACTTCAACGTATTACCCGGAACTAACGGATGGGGCGCTCGACTGGTGTCGGGCGCCCCTCCGCGTCAAGGTTGAGATGTGAATCAACAGCTGGCCGAGCGCGAGCACCAGATCGAACCCCCACCGGACGGCCGCCGCGCGACGCGCTGGCGTGGCGCGGTCGGCGGTGTCCTGGCCGCCCTCGCGGGCCTCGCGGCCGGCAGTGTGGCCGCCGGTCTCCTCGGCACCTCCCAGACGCCCGTGGTCGCGATCGGCTCGGCCTTCATCGACCGCGTGCCGCCGTGGCTCAAAGAGCTCGCGATCTCGTGGTTCGGCACGAACGACAAGACCGCGCTCCGCGCCGGCATCCTGATCGTCCTGCTGGCGCTGGCCGCAGTGGGCGGGATTCTCGCGGTACGCCGGTACTGGGCCGGCGCGCTGATCGTCGTCGTACTGGGCGGGGTGGCCGTGGCCGCTGCGATGACCCGAGCGGACTCCGGGCAGACCGGGTTCGTCCCGTCCGCCGTCGCCGGTCTGACAGCGCTCGGAGTCCTCAGGCTCTACAGCTCACGCCTCGAACCACTCTTCCGCTACCCCGATGACGGTGTCAGCCGCCGGGGCTTCCTCCAGTTGTCCGCCGGTGTCGCGATCGGTTCGGCCGCGATCGGTGCGCTCGGACGCGTGATCGGTGGCAACCGCGCCGCGGTCGCCGACGCCCGCAATGGGCTGTCCATTCCGATGCCGCCGTCGCTCGCCCCACCAGCCGGCGTCCAGGTCGAGGGCGGTGTTCCCTGGGCGACACCGAACGAGGACTTCTACCGGATCGACACCGCGCTCGCGGTCCCGCAGATCATGCCGTCGGACTGGAAGCTTCGCATCCACGGCATGGTCGCCAACGAGCTCAACCTGAGCTTCGACGACCTACTGAAGCGGAAGGTGCTGCACAAGTGGGTCACGCTGACCTGCGTCAGCAACGAGGTCGGCGGCGACCTGATCGGGAACGCGCTGTGGACGGGCGTACTGCTCAAGGACCTGCTCGAAGAGGCCGGCCCGTCGAAGGACGCGGACGCGATCCAGTCGACGTCGAAGGACGGTTTCACCGCTGGTACGCCGCTGAGCACGCTGCTCGACAATCGCCAAGCCATGCTGGCGTTCGCGATGAACGGTGAGCCGCTGCCGGTGGAACACGGCTTCCCGGTGCGGATCGTCGTACCGGGTCTGTACGGGTACGTGTCCGCGACGAAGTGGCTGGTCGATATCGAGGTGACGCGGTTCGATCAGTTCGAGGCGTACTGGACGCCGCGCGGCTGGTCCGAGCTCGGACCGATCAAGCTGTCGTCGCGGATCGACGTACCGCTGGGCAAGAAGGTGACCGTGGGACCGACGACCGTGGCCGGGGTGGCGTGGGACCAGCACGTCGGAGTGTCCAAGGTCGAGGTCCGTGTCGATGGTGGCCCTTGGCAACAAACGACACTGGCCGCGGACGCGTCGATCGACACCTGGCGGCAGTGGCACTGGACCTGGGACGCGCCGCGTGGCACGCACATCCTGCAGGTCCGCGCGCTGGACGCGCAGGGCACTCCGCAGGTCGAGGCCTCCGCGCCACCGGCACCGGATGGCTCGACCGGCCTGCACACGATCAGCGTGAAGGTCGACTGACCGCATCGAGGACGATCGGCAGGAAGGCGTGCTCGAGCGATCCGGCGGGCACGCTGGCAGGCTCGAGCAGGCTCTGCGAACGCGCACCTTCATGCAGCGCGATGATCAGCCGGACGAACTGCTCCGGCGGCACGCTGAAGGTCACACCGCTGGTCGTGGAGATCTTCTCGACCAGCTGGGTCAGGCTGGCACGGAACATCGCGCGCTGCTCGATCAACGCCCGCGCCGCATCCGGATTGCGCAACGCATGCAGCGTGAACTCGGTCGAGATCAGATGCCACTGCCGCTGATCCCCGATCGCGTCGTCCAACAGGCCCAGGACGGCGTCCAGCAGCGTGCCGGGCTGATTCGCCAGATCGGGCAGCAGTGCCTCGATCTGCTCGAGCAACCGGTCGGTCGTTGCCTGGAACAACGTCAGGACCAGCTCGTCCTTGGAACCGAAGTTCGAGTAGAAGGCACCCCGGGTGAACCCGGCCTGCTCGCAGATGTCCTCCACCGACGCTCCCGCGAAGCCGCGCTCGGCGAAGACTTCGAGCGCGCCTTCCAGTAAGCGGGCCCGAGTGGCGGTACGACTGCGCTTGGGTGTTTCCATAGGAGTAGGATACAGTTCTGTATTGAATACACAACCGTATCGAACTGGTCATTCTTTGAACTGGGGCGCGTCATGCAGCTGGAAGCCAACGGGGTCACCGTGCACGGTCCGCACGCGCCGATGCTGACCAACACATCGGTGAAGGTCGACGAGAAGCAGGTCGTCCTGCTCACCGGCTACCCCGGTGCCGGCCACATCGCCGCGGCACTGGCTCTCTCCGGGCGGCTCAAGCCGGACGCCGGCCAGGTGACCCTCCAGGGCGCCGCAGATCCCGCTGTGCTGCGTCGCAAGGTCGCTGTGGTGGACGCACCCGGGATCACCGAGCCGGACGACGCACTGCCCGTTCAGACGGTGGTCGGCGAGGAGCTGGCCATGGCTGGTCACAAAGCCGGCCGCAAGGCCGTGCTGGCGTGGCTGAACGAGCACGGCGCCGCTGAGCACGCCGACAAGCGCTTCGAGCATCTCCCGGTCGCCGCACGCACCAGACTGCTCGCCGAGCTGACCGTGGCCCGGCCGGAGGTCAAGGTCGTCATTCTGACCATGCCCGACCGCCATGGCGGCGATCCGCACGAGTGGTACGCCGTCGGCCGCGATCTGGCCGACCGGGGCTACGCAGTCCTGATCACGTGCGCGGATACCTCCGCCCGGCTGCTCGACGTACCCGCTGATCAAGTTGAGGAGATGAAGGCGTGACCGCGCTCCGCATGGCCTTGAGCGAGCTGCGGCGGCTGACCGCGGGCCGGCTGCCCAAGCTGGCAGTGATTGCCCTGCTGATGGTGCCTGTCCTGTACGGCGGCCTGTATCTCTACGCGAACCACGATCCGTACAGCCGGCTCGGCCAGATCCCCACCGCAGTCGTGGTGGAGGACGAGGGGACGACGCTGGCGACCGGCGAGAAGCTGAACGTCGGGCCGCAGGTGGCCGACGAGCTGGTCAAGTCGAAGAGCTTCGGCTGGCACCGGGTCGACCGGGCCGAGGCGACCAAGGGCGTGTCGGACGGCAAGTACGAGTTCGCTCTGGTGCTGCCCAAGTCCTTCTCCGGCGACCTGGCGTCCAGTGCGGAGTTCACGCCGCGCCAGGCGAACCTGGAGCTGCTCACCAACGACGCCAACAACTACATCGCCCACACCATCGCCAACCAGGTCGTTGCCCAGGTCACCAAGACTGTGGCGTCCCAGGTGAGCGAGACGGCGGCGAGCAAGTTGCTGGCCGGGTACAACACCATCCACGGTCAGATCAGCCAGGCGGCCACCGGCGCGGCTCAGTTGCAGGACGGTCTGACGAGTGCGTCGACCGGTGTCGGCAAGCTGCAGTCCGGTGCGGGTCAGCTCAACACTGCGCAGCAGCAGCTGTCCGCCGGTGCAACCAAGCTGGCCGGTGGTGCCGGGACGGCGCAGCAGGGCGCCGCGAAGCTGGCCACCGGTGCTGACCAGCTGAGCGACGGCCTGGGCACACTGAAGAGCAAGACAGCGAGTCTCCCGCAGCAGACCAAGGCTCTGGCGAACGGCGCCGACCAGGTGGCGGACGGCAACGAGAAGATCGCCGGTGTGGGCCGTCAGGTCGCCACTGCGTCGAGCACTCTGGTCAAGGACCTCAATACCTTCGACCAAACCCTTGCGGCCCGTCTGAAGGCTCAGGGCTTGAGCCCGCACCAGATCAAACTGGTCCTCACGGAGACCGCCAAGCTGCGCGGCCCCGTCGTCCGGGCGAACACCAAGATCCAGGCGACGTCCGGTCAGCTCAACCAGCTGGCCGGTGGCGCTCGGCAGGTGTCCAACGGCGCAGCCGCGCTGGCCAAGGCAACGCCGGCTCTGACGAACGGCATCAGTGCAGCGGCCAGCGGCGCCAAGCAGCTCGACACCGGAGCCGGCCAGCTCAGCTCCGGCCTGACCACCCTGCAGACCGGTGCGCAGCAACTAGCGGCCGGTGAGAAGCAGGCAGTGACCGGGCAGGGTCAGCTTCTGACCGGCGTGAACAGCCTGGCCACCGGAGTGATCAAGCTGAAGGACGGCGCCACCCAGCTGAACACCGGACTGGCCAAGGGCGTCAAGGAGATCCCGAACCCGACCGCAGCGCAGCGCAAGGCCGTTGCTGAGACCCTGGGTGCGCCGGTCGGCCTGGAGAACATCTCCCAGGCGAAGGCCGAGAGCTACGGCGCCGGTCTGGCCCCGTTCTTCCTCTGCCTGGCCTGCTGGATCGGTGCCTACGTGCTCTTCCTGCTGGTGCGTCCGCTCTCCCCGCGGGCCCTGGCCGGGCTGCAGTCGCCGTTCCGGGTGGCTCTTGGTGGCTGGTTGCCGCCGGCGCTGTTCGGCGCGATCCAGGCCGCGCTGGTCTTCACGGCGGTGACACTCGGCCTCGGCATCCATGCCGCACACCCGTGGCTGACCGTCGGCTTCCTGATCCTGACCTCGGTCACCTTCGTGGCGATCCTGCACGCGCTGGCCTCGTGGTTCGGTGCCATCGGCAAGTTCCTGGGTCTGGTCATGATGGTGATCCAGCTGGTCAGCGCGGGTGGCACGTTCCCGTGGCAGACCATCCCCGCACCGCTGTACTTCTTCCACCACGCACTGCCGATGAGCTACGCGATCGACGGCGTCCGCCACCTCATGTACGGCGGCTCCACCGCATCGCTCGGCAAGGACCTGCTCGCCCTGGCCGCCTGGTTCGCAGTGGCACTGGCCGCGTCTACCCTGGCAGCTCGTAAGCAGCGTGTGTGGCCGGCCAAGAAGCTCCAGCCGGAGCTGGCCCTGTAACTGGAGGCGATGCTCAGATGATGCCCACGCAGGACGAGGTGCTCGGCTACTTCGACACACTCTCGAACTGGGGACGCTGGGGCGACGACGACCAGCGCGGCACGCTGAACCACATCACCGACGAGGTCCGGCTGGCGGCCGCGCGCGCCGTGCGCCACGGCCGGAGCGTCTCGTGCGGCTGGGAGGTCGCCGTACCGGGTGAGATGGAGCGGTCGACGACGTCGTGCCCGTGCGCCGCCGAGATGCCGGGTGCCGAGCACATGCCGCAGCTGTTCCACAACGACCGGCACTGGGGCTTCTCGAACGAGCGGCTCGGCATCATGTTCCACGGCAACACGATCACCCACCTGGACTCGCCGTGCCACATCTTCTGGGACGGCAAGATGTACAACGGCCGGTCGCACGAGTTGGTCGACGCCGAGACCGGATCGGCCTGGGCCGCGGTCACCGCGGCGGCGGCCGGGATCGTCACGCGGGGCGTCCTGCTGGACGTTGCGGCTGTCCGCGACAAGCCGTGGTTGGAGCCCGGTGAGGGCGTGTTCCCCGCAGATCTCGAGGAGGCGGAGCGTCGCCAGGGCGTGCAGGTCCGCTCCGGCGACGCGGTGCTGCTGCGGACCGGCTACGGGCGCTCCCGGCACGAGTCTGGTGACGCTGGCGGGATAACCCAAGCCGGCTGGCACGCGGCCTGTCTGCCCTGGCTGCGGGAGCGGGAGGTCGCACTGATCGGTGCCGACACCCCTCAGGACGTGCAGCCATCGGGATACGACGGCGTGCTGATGCCGGTGCACGCCGTGAGCCTGGTCGCGATGGGCCTGTGGATGCTCGACAACTGCGACTTGGAAGAGTGCGCGACGACAGCTGCCGAGCTCGGCCAGTGGGACTTCCAGCTCGCCGTGGCGCCGGTCCGCTACGCCGGTACGTCGGGCAGCCCGGTCAACCCGATCGCCATCTTCTAACCGTTGACGAAGGCCGCGGTCTCGGTCAGCAGTTGACTGGTCGTCGGCTGGTCGAAGTAGGTGATGAGTGCCTCGTACGCACCTGCTTCGGCCGCGGCCGGGTCAACGACGTAGCCGAAGTAGCCGTCGGTGTAGCCGACCACCCGAGTGATCGGATAGCTGCTCTTCTGCTGCAGAGCGGCGCCGTGCAGGGCGAACAGCTCGACCGGCAGGTTCACCCAGCAGACGTCGCCCAAGGTCACCACGCTGACCGGTAGGTCGAGCTCGGTCGGCAGGTCGGCCGCAGCCATCAGCGCCTGGCCACGAGCGCCGTCCAGGCGGGTCTGGGCGATCCGGGCCGATGGGTCTTCCACTCCGGTGTGGATGGCCCGCTCCGCTGCGCTGACGATCGCTGCGGCTTCCTCGGCGGACGGTAGCGCCCGCACCGGCAGTCGGAGCGTCGTACGTCGGATGGACGGGGCGACCGCGGGCAGCTCAAGCCCTGGCTCGGCCAACGCGGAGCGGACCCGCGCTGCGAGCAATCCACCCAGCCGGGTGATCTCGGCAGCACCACGTCCTTGCCGAGTGAACCGCGGGCTGACATCACCGGCCGCACCCTGCAGATAGCCGACCACAGCCGGACCGAGCGCAGCTCTGGCCGCACCGGGCCAGTCAGCCGACCACAGCAGGTTCTCCGGCCCGTACGTCGTCGGATGGCACGCGAAGTCCAGCAGCACAGCCTGCAGCGACCCAGACAGCGAGTGCAAAGCCAGTACGCCGGCCGTGTTGTCGTGCGGACCGTCCTCTCGGTGCCGGTTGGTCCCGACCCCGGTCACCTCCACCGACCGCCACGACGCCACCACCGGCTGCCGATCCAGTACGGCGCTCGCGACCGCCGAGACGAGTGGTTCGTACAGCTCGGCCTCACGCTCGGCCGGAATCACCGGATGGATCTGGCCCGTCCAGCCGGTCGGACCGGAGTGAGTGTGCGAGGCCGACACCACCACGTGCTCTGCCGGGATACCGGCGGCCCGGGCAGCGGCGGCGGACAGTTCCGCGGTCAACTCCGCGCCGACCGCGATCGCGTCCAGGGTCAACCACAGCACGCCGGGGGCATCCGCCGTACTGAGCCAGATGATGGAGGCGCGGAGCGCATCCGCGGTACCGGTCGCCGGACCGGTCCGGGCGGCGTAGCCGTCCAGGCGGTGGCCGGGTGGTGGGGTGACGTCCAGGGACGTCGCGGCGAGGAACAGATCACTCACTTCAGGGCTCCTGCGGTCATACCGGCACTGATCTGCCGATGGAAAGCAAGGTAGACCGCGAGCACCGGAATGATCGAGATGGTGAGTCCGGCGAACAGTCCGGAGAAGTCGCTGTGGTAGCCCTGGGTGACGGCGATGTTCGCCAGCCCCTGGGTGACCAGGTAGCGGTCCTCGTCGGTGTTCAGCACGAGCGGCAACAGGTACTCGTTCCACATCCCGAGGAACTGGAAGATGCCGATGCTGACGAGGCCCGGTCGAGCCAGCGGGAGCATGATCCGGAACAGCACTCCCCAGTGTGAGCAACCGTCGACCAGTGCGGCCTCGGCCAGATCCTTGGACTGTGTCTTGAAGAACGCCGTCAGGAAGAACACCGAGAACGACATTCCGCCGGTCGCGTAGACGAGGATGAGCCCGAGGTAGGTGTTCATCAGGTGCAGGTTCTGGACGACGAAGAACAGCGGCACCAGCGCCATGAACCCGGGGAAGACCATGCCGCCGACGAAGATGTAGTACAGGACCTTGCTGCCCGGGAACTCGAACTGCGCCAGCACGTACGCGATCGCGGCCGACAGCAGCAGGCACAGCACCACACCGCCGGTCACGACGATGACGCTGTTGAGGAAGTACTTGCCGATGTGCGACTCGTTCCAGGCCCGGGAGAAGTTGTCCCAGTGCCAGACCGACGGCAGGCTCCACGGGCTCCTGAAGATGTCCGGGTCGGACTTGAACGCGCTCAGCACCGACCACAGCAGCGGGAAGAGCACCATCGCACCCCACACGAGCGCGAACCCCTGCGTCAGCCCGCCGAGCAGCCGGCCGCCGACCTTCTGCGGGACGGACGGCTCCTCGACCCCGGCGAGCGGGGTCAGGTCGACCCGCGGTGGATCCGTGACGGTGGCCATGAACGCACCCCTCTAGAAGACGACGCGCTCGCGGCGGGTGAGCCGGAACGTGAGGATGGTCAGGATCATGTTCAGGGCGAACAGCGTGACGCCGATCGCCGACGCGTAGCCGAACTTCCCGTAGGTGAACGCGTTCGTGTACATGTACAGCGAGATCACCTGGGTGGCGTCGTCCGGACCGCCCGCCCCGACCGACAGCACCTTGATCAGGGCGAACTGGTCCAGCGCGCCGATCACCAGGAACGCGATCGCGACCTGCACGGTGTTCCAGATCAGCGGCAGCGTCAGCCGGAAGAACGCCTGGAACGGGCCGGCGCCATCCAGCAACGCCGCCTCGTACAGCTCTTTGGGGATCGCTGCCATCGCGGCCGTGAACAGGACGACGTAGAACCCCACCCCACCCCACACCACGACGGCCATGATCGAGCCCAGCGCGGTGTCGCCGTCACCGAGCCACGCCTTGGCGAGACCGTCGAGCCCGATCGCCCGGAGCAGGCCGTTCAGCAGGCCGGTGCGCGGTTCGAAGACGAACTGCCACATCACGCCGACCACGGCGATCGACAGCACGCTCGGGAAGAAGTACACGACCTTGTAGAACTTCGCCCCAGGGACGCCGCCGCGGTAGTTCAGCACCGCCGAGAAGAACAGCGACAGCGTCACGATGACCGTGGGCAGAGTGACGAGCAGGAACAGGTTGTGCCGCAGCGCCACCCAGAACACCTCGTCGTGGAAGAGCGTGACGAAGTTGCCGAAGCCGATATAACTGTAGGCGGCCGACAGACCTTCCCAGTCGGTGAACGCGATCGGAAAAGCCTGCAGGTACGGCGAGATCACGAAGACGGCGTACAGGCCGAGCGGGATCAGCAGCAGGCCGATGACGAAGCGGTACTTACCGTGGTGCATGTCAGGCGTGAAACTTCTTGATCGACGGATCCTTCGCCGTCTCGTCGGCGTACTTCTGCATCTGCTTGCTCCACTCGTCCGGCGTCACCTCGCGGTTCATCAGCGCGGCCATCGCCTTGTCCGAATTGTCCAGCAGCTTCTTGTACCAGATCCGGAACTGCCAGTCGGTGAACATGTTCGTCCCGGCCGCGGCGATCGCCTTCTGCATCGAGGCGGCGGCCGAGGTGAGCTTGACGCCGTCGGTGCCACCCTTGACCACGACCGGCGAGTTCGTCAGCTGGGCGAAGTTCTGCATGCACTTCTTCGAGACCATGATCCGGAGCAGTTCGATCCCGCCCTGCGGGTTCTTGGCCTGGGCCGGCACGATCAGCGCGCCACCCGGACCGCCGGTCACCGTTTCGAACGGCGCCTTGTCGGCCGCGGACCAGCCGGGTACCGGAGCCATCGCCATGCCGAGGTCCTTCGGCGCGATGGCGCCGAGCTCGTTCTCCAGCCAGCCGCCACACGGGATGAACACAGCCTTGCGCTGCGCCCAGTAGGTCTGGGACTGGGTGTGCGACAACGCCTGCGAGCCCTCCAGCAGGTAGCCCTTACCGGCCAGCTCCTGGTAGCCCTCGGCCGCCTGGATCAGCGCGGGGTCACGCCACGCGTTCGGCTCGAGGTTGTCGATCTTCTGCTTGAGCTCCGGCCCGGCCGCCTTGAAGGCCGTCATCAGCATCGGGCTGGTCAGGTACCCGGGGAACTTACCCTGGTACGTCCACGGTGCGATGCCGGCCTTCTTGATCTCGGCACAGAGCGTCAGCATCTCGTCCCAGTGCTTCGGGTACGTCCAGCCGTGCTCGTCCAACAGCGGCTGGCTGTACCAGATCCCGCCGACGCCGACCACGTACGGCATCTCGTACTTCACACCGTCGTACCGGCCGGCCTCGGCGACGCCGGGGAGCAGGGTGTCCTTGACCTTGACACCGGGCTGGTCGTAGGCGTCCATCTCGAGCAGCGCGCCGATGTCGGTGAGCTGCTTCTTCCCGGCCAGCGCCGCGCCGTCCAGACCGACGTTCTCGATCAGGTCCGGCGGGTTGCCCTGGATGAAGCGGGGCTGCAGCTGCTGCTGGAGCTGCTGGCCGCTGGTCAGCTTCACGGCCGCCTGCGGAAACTCCTTGCGGTACAGGTCGAGCGGCATCTCCGTCCACTTCTTGCCGTACCCGCCGTCGAAGTTGAAGAACTCGAGCGGCTTGCTGCCGTCGACCTTCGCACCGAGGGACGAGGCGGGTGCGGACTTCTCCACCACGGGCTTCGCACAGGACGCCAGCGCGGCCACGGCGGGCGCCGCCAGCGCCACGCGGAGAAGGGTACGGCGGTCAACCTTGCCGTCTGTGGTCATGGGACGCGTCCTCTCCAGGGGATGGGTTGGGACATGGATACGCCCGCGCGGCCGGACTGCGGAAGGGGATTCGACCTGGATCGACAAGGTGGAGTAGACCACTCCGATGCGTTATGCGGTTACCGTTACGACGGGATCGCGCTGACCAGACGGGCGGTGATGTCCATCGGATTCGTGATCGCGTAGCCGACCACGACGGCGTACGCGCCCGCATCGCAGACAGCGCGGACGTCGTCCGGAGTGCGAACCCTGCCCTCGGCAACGACCGGGCAGTTCAGCTTGGCCACCAGCTGCCGGACCAGCTCGACGTCTGGTCCGCTCGGAGTGTGGCCATTGGTATAGCCGGACAGGGTCGACGCGACCAGGTCGGCACCGGCCTCACGAGCCGCGATTCCGGCTTCCAGGCTGTCCACATCGGCCAGAACCGGTACGCCGAGCTCCGCGTGGATCCGGGCGATCTGCTGATCCAATCGCTGTCCGTCCGGGCGCGGTCGCAGCGTGCCGTCGAGGGCGATCAGGTCGGCGCCGGCCCGGACGATGTCGATCGCGGACTCGAAGGTCGGGGTGATGAACACTCCGGCCGGGTCGCCGAGTTTGTTGATGCCGATGATCGGGAGGTCGGTGACAGCACGGATCGCGGCGACGTCGGCGGCGCCGTTCGCGCGGATCGCTCCCGCACCGCCGGCCTCGGCCGCGCGGGCCATCAGCGCCATCGTCTCCGGGGCGTGCAGGGGATTGCCGGGGCCGGACTGGCAGGACACCACCAAGGTGCCTGGGGCAAGGACTCTCATTCCATCTTTATTCAACGTGGCCTCTGGATGACTGTCAGGGCGGTGTACGGGCCGAGCTCGGCGGTTGCCAGACGTTCGGCGCCGTCCAGTGCTGAGCCGGCCGCTGGAGTCAGGTGTGCGCGTGCGGACAGCCTTGCGCGGACCGGGGCGAGCAGTTGCTCGCCGGCTCCCGCGAACAGGCCACCGACACACGCCACCGGGACGGGGCTGGTCCCTGCGAGTTTCGCCACGGCGGCATCGATCGTCTCGGCGATATCCGCGGCCGCACCGCTCAAGATGCCGTTGGCAACGACATCGCCTTCGGCCGCGCACCGCAGTACGTCGGGTGCGAACCGGGCCACGTCGTCGACCAGGGTCGGTGAGCGATAGAGCGTGACAGGGTCGAACGTGGTATCGGCCAACTTGGTCACCGGACCACGACCGTCCCGAGCACGCTGTACGGCGGCCAGTCCCGCCCGCCCGATCGCGAACGCACTCCCGGCGTCGCCGAACAGATACCCGTGCCCGTCGAGCTTGTGCCAACTCCCGTCCCGATCCACCGCCAGGCAGACCAACCCGGTGCCAGCAGCAACCACCACGCCGTACCCGTCCGCCAGAGCCCCCGCGTGAGCAGTCACCATGTCCTGCGTCAACCGAACCTCATCAGCCCCCAGCAGCTCACACACCCGCCGAGCAAACGCCTCAGCCGCCCCAGCCGCCGGCGGATACCCGGTCAACCCAAGCGCCACCACCCCCACGGGAGCCTTCAGGCCGGCTTCGGTGGCGGCTTGGTGGATGGCTTTGAGCATTTGGTCGGCGGCGTTGGGGCCGTGGGTGTAGCCGGGGGCGGTGGCGGTTCGGTTGGTGGGGAGGACGCGGAGGCGGAGGGCGGACTGACCGCCGTCGATGGCGACATCGACCTTCATGCGGTGATCCAGTGCGAGTAGTCCTGCCAGGGCAGGTGCCAGCGGTTGACCTTGCGGGTCCGCCGGTCCTGGCCGGCCGTGTCGTTGGCGACGAGGCGGACCGAGCCGATCTCTTCGTCGTACAGGACTGCGGGGGAGCCGGTGAAGTGCAGGGTGCCGACGGGTTCCCATGGAGTGTGGCCACCGCGGACGTCGATCATCGAGCAGTGGTGGATGTGCCGGTCCTCGCCCAGAACGTAGACCTCGATCGCGTTGGCGCCGGGGTTGAACGCGATGACAGGATCGTCCGCGAGGGTGAGCTCGCCGATCTGCTGCCAACTGCCCTGGCCGACGCGGTCGTCCAGGTAGGTGTGGTGCAGGTGCCCGTCGGCGCCACGGACGTAGATCTCGTAGCAACCAACCGGTTGGTTGCGGGTCCAGACCGGCTCGCCCGCCGCGACCAGCTCACCGAGCACCGCCTGTACGCCGTCCTGGGTCCGGATCACCCGGCCGTCATCGCGGCGGGCGAAGGTGACCGATGCCGGCTGCCCGGCCTGGATCGCGTCGAATTCCGCCCGAATCGACGCAGGCAGGCCGGACAGACCGGCATCGGCGTCAGCTGTACCGGTTTCAGGGGCAGGCGGAAAGAACCCGTCGCCGGTCAGGTAGAGCATGGCGCCGATGATCGTCGGTGCGACCGACCAGCCGGTCTCGACGCAGTACGGTCCCCAGCCGAGGTCCGCATTCGATCCGTAGTACTCCCAGGAGTCGAAGTCGAACGCCCGCTGCCAGGTCCCGTCGAGCTGTTCGTCGTCCGGGTCGTCGATCTGGATCCGGCTCAGGTAGTCGAGGACGCCGTGCGCCAGCTCCTGGAACACCGGCTCGCCGGTCACCTGGTAGGCCAGCGGAAGCGCCCAGGCCGCGAACGGCGTTCCGTACAACTGGTCGGTGACCGAGTCGCCGTTCGACTGGAAGATCGATGCCTCGTCGACGCCGTGTGCCTCGTTGCTCGGCGGGCACTTCCCGTCCCACTCGGCGAATCCGCCGTCCGGTCCCTGCCGGCTCGTCAGATACTCCGCCAGCGAGTGCAGCGTCTCGAGGTAGAGCGGCTTGCCCGTGTAGTGGTAGGCGCCGACGAGCGGCAGCAGAAACCGGCTCGCCTCGCAGGTCCGGCTGGTCTCCAGCCGCGCGCGTGGGTGGTGAGCGGCCATGTGGTCCAGTCCGCGGGTGGCGATGTCGAGGTACCGCTGATCGCCGGTCAGGCCGTACGCATAGAGATAGGCGCACTGCGCGGAGCTCTGCCAGTGCGAGGTGAGGTCGAGGCCGTCGACGATCGGCGACCGGGCGATCTCGTCCCAGCCTTTCACCAACAGGGTGGACGGTGTCCGCCACGGATCGACCTGGAGGCCGAGCTCGTCACTCGCCGTCCGGATCAGCGCCTCGACCCCGCGCAGACCCACCTCGACGTGGCCCGAGATCAGCGCGAACAGCGAGATCCAGCCGTTGTCGTCGGCGAACAGGTTGCTCGTGCCGGTCAGGTCCCGGCGCGCGCCGCGGGGCTCGAAGGATCCGAACAACTGGTTCCGGTCGGTGAGTTGTTCCTCTTCGGCGACCAGCCGCATCAGGTTGTCGGCGATCGTCCGGCCGCGCGGGAAGTCCGCGAGGTCGGCGTACATCCGGAACGCGTGTGCGGTCTGGGTGAAACAGTCACCGCGCGGCACCGGCCGGAACGGGAGCGTGCCATCGGTCTCGACCTCGTTGGAGAAACCTTCGGCGACGCCCTTCGAGCCGTCGGGCGCGTCGTAGAACATGCCGGCCTTGTCGTACCAGGCGATCGCCCGGTCGACCATCCGGCGGTACCGCTCCGCGCGCGGCCCAACCGCGACCGTCACCGTCTGATCGCCGACCGCGAAGGTGTGCTCGCCATCGGCAAGGTACTGCGGATCGGATTCGAACCGGCCAGGCTTCATCTCGACCAGCTCGAGGTCCGCCGCCGGCTTGGTGCTGGAACGAACCACGAGCTTCACCGGCTCACCGGTCGCGACCCAGACCCGGGGCTCGGTGAACACCTCGATGTCCTCGGCCAGCTGCACCCCGGTCAGTTGCCCGACAATCACCTGCAGCAGGCGGCGCCAGCGCCGTACCGGCTTGTAGCGGCCCTGGATGTGGTGGCTGAGCGCGGTCGTCGCGTAGAGCAGCCGGCCGTCGCCGACCGGGATGTCGAGCAGCGCCGGGAACGTGGTGTCCGACGGACCGAAGACCGCGACGTGGGTACCGGCCACGCAACCGTAGCTGCACAGCTCAACAGCGTTGCTGGGGGCAACTACTTGCTGGGCCCGCGAGGCGTGCTCGTCGAGGATGTGCAGCGGCTCCAGCCCTGGCAGCGCGGCGGTCGTGAAGATGCGCTCGATATGCGCGGTCCGGACGTCACCCGCCGGCAGGAAGCCGGTGTCGTCCAGCGCGAACTCGACGTACGCCGACCCGCCCGCACGCACGTAGTCCGTCAAACCGGTCACGTCGAGGTGCTCGGGCTCCGGGTAGCCACCGGCCACCACGATCACGGCGGCGTACGGCGAGAGGTCCAGCGGCAGGTCGTCGTACCGGACGGACACGAGGCCCGCTTGGTCTAGAGCGGCCGTGAACGCGGCGGCCGGTTCCGGCGGGCCGATCACGGCGACAGGCGCAGTTGCGGTCACCGGATCACTGTCCCCGACCGAGGGCAGCCGGTAAAGCACCTCGGGTAGACCACTAGGGCACGATTTCCGGCCGGCGGCCCGGGACGTGCCACGCTGGTGGGATGCGATTTGGGCTGAAGATCAATCCGGCCGGGTGGGACGACGCGTCGTACTGGGCGGGGGTCGCCGAGGACGCCGGGTTCGACGGACTGTGGACCGGCGACAACCTGCGGAATCCGCGTGACCCGGCAGTACCGGTGCATGATGGGCCGACGATTATCGCGGGCTGGGCGGCGACCACCACCCGGATCCGCGTCGGCATCCTGATCGCGAACCTGGTCTTCCGGCACCCGACCGTCCTGGCGAAGGCCGCGACCACGCTCGACCACGTCTCGGGCGGCCGGTTCGACCTCGGGATCGGCTCCGGTGTCTGGCCGACCGACCACGGCATGGCCGGCGAGCCGGTCTGGACGGCGAGCGAGCGGACCGAGCGGCTGGCCGAGTTCGTGGCGATCGTGGAGCGGCTGTTGTCGGGCGACGTGACTGACCACGACGGCTGGTACTACCCGTACTCGCTGGCGGCGATGACGCCGGGCACTGTGCAGGAGCGGCTGCCGCTGATCATCGCGGCGAACGCCCCGAAGGCCCTCGCCGTGGTTGCGGCGCACGGCGACGGGTGGGTCACGTTCCCGGGTGCGGCCTCCGAGGAGGAGTTCTACGCGAAGTCGGTCGAGCGGTCGAAGGCCCTGGATGCGGCGTTGGACGGGCGGAAGATCCGTCGGCTGCTGCTCGGGTACGGCGAACTCGATCCGTGGGGGTCCGAGGACGGCTTCGCGCGGCTGGTCGAGCGGTACGCCGGGATCGGCTTCGACGAGCTGGTGCTGTACGCACCGAAGGAACACGAGCGAGTGGTCTTCGAGAAGGTTGCGCAAAGGCTGGACAGCTACCGCTGAGCGCCGCCTAGGGTTTGGGCCCATGGGTGACTTCAACGGGCTCGACGTTCATCTCGGCAACGTGGCGCGGTTGTCGGCCGCGAAGACCTACTCGATCAGCGCCGAGAACCGGGACGGCGCCAAGGGCGGCGGGGCGCGGGCGACCGAGGGCACCATGACGCGGCAGGCCCGCGACCTGGGGGTCGGCTGGAAGATGTCGCCGTGCATCCCGCTGCCGGCCGGCTCGACCACGACGCTGGCCGAGATCGAGGGCTCCGGGGCGATCACGCACATCTGGATGACCGTTGACAAGAAGGTCTGGCGGTCGCTGGTGCTGCGGGCGTACTGGGACGGTGAGGAGACCCCGTCGATCGAGGTCCCGCTCGGCGACTTCTTCTGCAGCGGCTGGGGCGAGCACGCGCAGATCAGTTCGGTGCCGATCGCGGTCAACCCGTCGGGCGGCTTCAACAGCTACTGGCAGATGCCGTTCCGCACCGGCGCGCGAATCACCATCGAGAATCTGCAAGAGGTCGACGTACCGGAACTCTTCTACCAGGTCGACTTCGTTCGCACCGAGGTTCCGGATGACGCGGCGTACTTCCACGCGCAGTTCCGCCGGTCGAACCCGGTCCCGTACGGCGAGGTGCACACGCTGCTCGACGGCGTCCAGGGACAGGGCCAGTACGTCGGGACGTACCTCGCGTGGGGCTGCAACAACACCGGCTGGTGGGGTGAGGGCGAGGTCAAGTTCTACCTGGACGGCGACGACGAGTTCCCGACGATCTGTACGACGGGGACCGAGGACTACTTCGGCGGCGCGTGGGGGTTCATCCATCCGGAAGGCGTGTACGCGACGTTCACGACGCCGTACCTGGGGATGCCGCAGGCGATCCAGCCGGACGGCTTCATGCGGAACCAGCAGCGGTTCGGGTTGTACCGCTGGCATCTGACCGACACCATCCGCTTCACCGAGGACCTGCGGGTGACTGTGCAGGCCCTCGGGTGGCGGCGCGACGGCCGGTTCCTCCAGCTCCAGGACGACCTCGCCTCCACGTCGTTCTGGTACCAGACCGAGCCGCACGCACCGTTCCCGACGCTGCCTTCGCGCGACTATCTCGAGGTCATCTAGCCGAAGTTGGACATCACGTGCTTGATGCGGGTGTAGTCCTCGAGGCCGTACATCGACAGGTCCTTGCCGTGGCCGGAGTTCTTGAAGCCGCCGTGCGGCATCTCGGCGACGATCGGGATGTGGGTGTTGATCCACACACAGCCGAAGTCGAGCCTGCGCGACATCCGCATCGCCCGGCCGTGATCCTTCGTGAAAACGGACGACGCGAGGCCGTACTCGACGCCGTTCGCCCATCTGAGCGCTTCTTCCTCGTCGGAGAAGCGCTGCACGGTGATCACCGGTCCGAAGATCTCGTCCTGGATCGCCTCGTCGTCCTGCCGCAGCCCGGACACGACCGTGGGCTCGAAGAAATACCCACGGTCACCGATCGCGTGTCCACCAGTCTGTACGGCGGCATGGTCGGGAAGGCGGTCCACGAATCCGCGCACCCGTCCGAGCTGATCGGCGTTGTTCAACGCGCCGTACGCGACGTCGTCCTCGGGCTGACCGGTCTTGGTCTGCTTGGCCTGCTCGGTCAGCGCGGCGACGAAGTCGTCATGGATCCGCGGACCGGCGAGCACGCGGGTGGCCGCCGTACAGTCTTGTCCCGCGTTGAAGTAGCCGGCGCCAGCGATCGCTTCGGCGGCCGCTTCCAGGTCGGCGTCGTCGAACACGACAACCGGCGCCTTGCCGCCTAGCTCGAGGTGGGTGCGCTTGAGTTTGCGTGCGGCTGAGGAGGCGACCTCGCGACCGGCGCGGACCGAGCCGGTGATCGCGACGAGCTGCGGGATGTCGTGCTCGACCAGCGCGCGGCCGGTGCCGCGATCGCCGCACACCACGTTGAACACGCCCGGCGGGAGGAACTCGTTGCACACCTCGGCAAGCAGGGCCGTCGAGGCCGGGGTGGTGTCACTCGGCTTGAGGACGATGGTGTTGCCGGCGGCCAGGGCGGGCGCGATCTTCCAGATCGCCATCATCAGCGGGTAGTTCCAGGGGGTGACCTGGCCGACCACGCCGATCGGCTCGCGGCGGATCCAGGAGGTGTGGCCGGGCAGGTACTCCCCTGCGGACCGGCCTTCCAGGACGCGGGCGGCACCGGCGAAGAAGCGTAATTGGTCCACACAGGGCGGTACTTCTTCGCTCGCGGTGAGGGCCAGCGGCTTGCCCGTGTTGCGGCTCTCGACCGCGGTGAACTCGTCCGCCCGTTGCTCCATGGCGTCGGCGATCTTGAGCAGCGCGCGCTGCCGATCGGCCGGCGTACTGTCCCGCCAGCTCTCGAACGCGCGCGCCGCCGCGGTCATCGCCTGGTCGACGTCCTCCGGCCCGGACAACGGCGCTTGGGTGTACGACTCCCCGGTTGCGGGTGCGATCACGTCGTACGTCGCTCCACTCAGGGCGGCGACCGGTTTGCCGTCGATGAAGTTGTGCAGGGTCACGAGGCGTCCTCTCTCGTCGGGCCGAAGACGGGTACGCCTTCGACGTAGGTGGCCCGGACTCGGGCGGTGTTGATCTCGTCGGTCGGTGCGGTGAAGGGATCGCGGTCGAGGATCGCGAGGTCCGCGAGGGCGCCGACCGCGATCCGGCCGGTGGCGTCGGCGTGGTTCACCCAAGCGCTGCCCGACGTGTACGCCGCGAGCGCGGTCGTGAGGTCGATGGCCTGCTCGGGAAGGAAGGGGTCGTCGCCTTCATCGGTACGGCGGTTGACCGCCACGTGAATGGCTTCGAGTGGGTTCGGGCTGGAGACCGGCCAGTCGGAACCGGCCACGAGCCGGGCGCCGGTCGTTTGGAGCGACTTGAACGGGTACTGCCAGCCGGTGCGCTCGGGGCCGAGGAACGGGATGGTCAGGTCGTTCATCTGGGGCTCGTAGACGGCCCAGAGCGCCTGCATGTTCGCGGCGACGTTGAGCTGTGCGAACCGGGGGATGTCATCGGGGTGGATGACTTGCAGGTGAGCGATGTGGTGCCGGTTGTCGTTGGATCCGTTACTGGCTTGGGCTTTCTCGAACGCATCCAGCGCCTCGCGAGCTGCCCGGTCGCCGATCGTGTGGACGTGGACCTGGAAGCCCGCGGCGTCGAGGTCGGTCACGTACTGCTGGAGCTCGATCGGGTCCACGAACGAGATGCCGCTGTTGCCGGTGCGGCAGCCGCAGCCGTCGAAGTATGGGTCGAGCATGGCAGCGGTGTGGTTCTCGGCGACGCCGTCCTGCATGATCTTCACGGATCTGGCGCGGAATCGCGGGTAGTCGAGTTCCTTGCTGCGGGCAACGAGTTCGGGGATCTGTTCGGCGCCACGGTCGCGTTCCCACCACAATGCGCCGTTGACGCGGGCTGTCAGCCGGCCGGATTGCGCCAGCTCGACGTACGCGGCGGTGGCGTCGCCGAGGTTGGCGTAGGCGCCGAGGATCGCGTCCTGCCAGCCGGTGATGCCGAACGAGTGCAGGTAGGCCTGCGCGTCCAGGAGCGCGGCAACCGCTTCGGAGTGGTCGGCCGGTGGGAGCAGGCGGCTGACCAGGCGCATCGCGCCTTCATGCAGCGTGCCGGTGGGAATGCCGTCGTGGTCGCGCTCGATCCGGCCGTCCGCGGGATCGGGGGTGTCTTTGTCGATCCCCGCCAGCTCCAGGGCCTTCGAGTTCGCCCAGGCGCCGTGGTGGTCGGCGTTCACCAGGAAGGCGGGGCGGTCGCCGGTGACCGCGTCCAGATCGGCGGCGAACGGCGTACCGCCGGGGAAGTCGGGTTGCTGCCAGCCACCGCCTTCGATCCATTCTGCTCGCGGATTGGCGGCGGCGTACGCGGCGATCTTCTGCTGGTACTGCGGGAGTCCGGACAACGGCGAGAGGTCGCAGCGCGCGCGTTCGAAGCCGCCCTGGAGAGGATGGACATGCGCGTCGACGAAGCCGGGAAGCAGTAGACCGCCGTCCAGGTCGACGACCTCGGCGCCGTTGCGCCGGCCCAGGTCCGGGCCGATCGCGGCGATCCGGCCTTGGCGGACGGCGACCGCGAGACCAGGCCGGTACGCCGTCCCGTCGAAGACCGCGCCGTTCACGAACAGGGTGTCCACGCGTCGACCTCTCGTCGTACGGAATCCGAACCATTTGGGCTCGTCGAATGATGACATCGACACCCTATCGGCTTCCAGGGCACGAAATCACTTGCCAGCAGAGATTTTGCCAGGCAGGATGACAGGGCGCTTCTGGTGCTCCCGCGCCGTAGCGAGCATGTGCTCGGTGCGGTGGCTCGGTGTGCTGGAGGGGAGGCCTCGATGCTTTTCCATCGTGGCCTTGCCTCCAGTGCAGCGAGGTGCCGTGCCGAGTGCAGCGCAGTAGGCGGGGGAGCATCAGAAGCGCCCTGCAACCACCACGCGTTCTGAGACGAGGGATCCGACATGTCGTCCGACACGATCGGCGATGCCGAATTCGCCAAGCTGCAGCAGTCGGCGCGCGACCACCTGTGGATGCACTTCACCCGGATGTCGAGCTACGACAAGGCCGACGTACCGGTGATCGTCCGCGGGGACGGCGCCTACATCTACGACGCCAAGGGCAAGCGCTACCTGGACGCACTGGCCGGGCTCTTCGTAAACCAGCTGGGTCACGGGCGGACGGAGCTGGCCGAGGCGGCCGCGAAGCAGGCCTCGGAGCTGGCGTTCTTCCCGTTGTGGTCCTATGCGCACCCGAAGTCGATCGAGCTCGCCGAGCGGGTGGCGGGGTACGCGCCGGGCGATCTGAACCGGGTGTTCTTCACGAGCGGTGGCGGTGAGGCCGTCGAGACGGCGTGGAAGCTTGCGAAGCAGTACTTCAAGCTCACCGGTAAGCCCGGAAAGCACAAGGTGGTCAGCCGGGCGATCGCGTACCACGGCACCACGCACGGCGCGCTGTCGATCACCGGACTGCCCGACCTGAAGGCGCCGTTCGAGCCGCTGGTGCCGTCGACGTTCCGGGTGCCGAACACGAACTTCTACCGGGCGCCCATTCACGCCGACGACGAAGAGGCCTTCGGCCGCTGGGCCGCCGACCAGATCGCGGTCGCCATCGAGAACGAGGGCCCGTCGACGGTCGCCGCGGTCTTCCTCGAACCCGTCCAGAACGCCGGCGGCTGTTTCCCGCCGCCGCCCGGCTACTTCCAGCGGGTCCGCGAGATCTGCGACGAGTACGACGTACTGCTGGTCAGCGACGAGGTCATCTGCGCCTTCGGCCGCCTCGGCACCATGTTCGGCGCCGAACGCTACGACTACCAGCCCGACATCATCACCTGCGCCAAAGGCATCACCTCCGGCTACTCACCCCTGGGCGCGGCGATCGCCACCGACCGCCTCTTCGAGCCCTTCTCCAAGGGCGACACCACGTTCGCCCACGGCTACACCTTCGGTGGCCACCCAGTCTCCGCCGCGGTCGCGCTGGCCAATCTGGACATCTTCGAGCGCGAAGGCATCAACGAGCACGTCCGGGACCACGAGGGGGACTTCCGGGCCACACTCGACAAGCTGCTCGACCTGCCCTTGGTCGGCGACGTCCGCGGCGCGGGCTACTTCTACGGCATCGAACTCGTGAAGGACAAGTCCACCAAGGAAACCTTCAACGCCGACGAGTCCGAACGCCTCCTCCGCGGCTTCCTCTCCAAAGCCCTCTTCGACGCCGGCCTCTACTGCCGAGCCGACGACCGGGGCGACCCCGTCATCCAGCTCTCCCCACCCCTGATCTGCGACCAGTCCCACTTCGACGAAATCGAACAAACCCTCCGAGCAGTCCTCACCGAAGCCGAATCCAAGCTGTAGCACGACTTTCCGAAAAGGGTTCGCGTCTACGCCTTCCTGACCGCGATACTCCCTGCGGCGGGGAGGGCAGATGGACGAGTTCGTGTGTGCGCGATGTGGCGCCGTACTGACGGCTGCGGTGTCACGGGTCGCACTTCCGACCCACGCCAACCAGCAGGTCTGGCATATCTTGTTGCCCGCCTTGATGGCAGCCGGAACGTACGCCGTCGACCCCGAGCCCTCTGGGCCTCCATGGCGACTATGGGATGAAGTTGGGTCGGAGGAAGCCGAGGCTCGGGGCGTGTTCGCTCCCGTCTTCTCGCTGTCCTTCGGGCCGGCTGGAGCGATCGTGGTTGCTCCTGGCGACACCCGCGGCACCGTCCTGATCCCAGAGCGATGCGACGGCTACTGCATGGGGCTGGACGGCAGGGATGGCCCCAACCTGGCCTGTGCACAGTGCGGGCAAGCGGTAGCAACCCGAATCGACGACTGCTCGCTGTGGCAAGCCGTCTGGTTCGTCCCTGCCGCAGTACGCCGTGTTGCTTCCCTTGGACCTGTCAGCCCGCCACTCAGCTGGGACACGCTCGTCAAGCAACGCCAGGTCGTGTATCCGGTCGATGCACGGGGCATCTGGAGTGCGCGCTGGGAAGCCGCCATCGGAATGTCCTTGGCCCATCTGCTGGCGTCGTCAGCAGGAAGTCCCGTGACAGTGCCGCACGGTCTGCTTCAACCGACCTTCGGCCGCGCCCTCGACGTACTGATCCCAGCTGGGACGACGCCGAAGCGATTGGTCCTGGCCGGACCGGAGCTACCCGCGTCTCTGGAGGACGCTGACCTCCTCTTGGCCCCCGTCCATCCACAGACAGGCTTGGCCTGGCGGCCGCCCGGCAACGCGGTGACGGTTCCGCTGGACGCAGACATTTGGACCTATCTGGCCTTCGACGAAGGCCGTTCACCGATGCCCGCGACGGGCGGTATGCCTGACGGCGTGCTCCGCGACGACCCGTTGCCGATGCGGCCTCTCAGCATGTTCGACCCCGACGTACAGGTGTTCCTCCACACTCTGGCCCGGCTGCCCGCCGTCCGTCACCCCTGGCTCCGCGCCATCTTCGATCGGGCCACGGAACAGCAACGCTTCGCCCGCTGCTGGTAGGCGCAAACATCGCGCACTGACGCCAAGGACAGGTAGTAGTCCCGCTGGGACCGCGGATTGACTACATGCTGAGCGCGGCCAGCGGTGTACGTAGATACCTACTACCTGTCCTTGGCGACGCGGGGATCACCCGGAAGCCGGTGCACCGGATCGCCAACCCCGAAGACTCCGGAGCCCTTACCTACTGGAGGATCTGACCGTCTCCAAGGAGCTGATCAGGTGTTCAGTTGCAGTCCTGGACGGTGCGGTCCTGGTGGTAGACCTTCCGGGTGTCGGAGAGGCCGCGGGAGAGGAAGTTGCCGGCGGCACGGGCCGGCTGTCCGGCGGCGAGGAAGAGGGTTCCGCTGTCGCCGTCGGGCGGGGACACCCTGATGGTGATGTCGCCGCGGGCGTTCACGTCCAGTGCTCTCGAGTACTCGTAGGGGAGGACTGTCTTGCGGCCGGTGCGGAGGTCCCAGCGGACCGGCTGCGGCACGCCGTCGGCTCTGGTATCGGACCCGACTGCGACGCCATTGCGGATCGCGACGACCTCGCCGTCGGTGGCCGGCAACACCTTGTAGCCACCCGTGGCAGGCCACACGACCGTCGCGACGGCCACCGGATCGCCTTCCTCGTTGTACTTCTTGGCGCTGCCGACGATCGTGCCGTCGCCGTCGATATCCGTAGCGAAGGAGTTGATGAAGCCGGCCGGCTGCGGCAGCACCCGGACGGTGCCGTTCGCGGACCAGGCGATCGCCCGATCGCGGTGGCCTTCGCCGAAGACCGCGGCGAAGCCGACGACCTGGCCGGCGGTGTTGTTCGCGTTCGCGTAGCTCGCCTCGTAGCCGGCCGGGTTGGCCAAGGTCGTGAGCCTGCCGTCGCGGACCCGCCACGCACGCTCCTGGTGGTTTCCGACCACTTCGGCGCGCGCATTGACGTCGTGCGCGTAGTAGCCGGTCTCACTGGAGCTGTACTCGGTCAGCTTCAACGGAGCTCCATCGCGCCAGAGCACCACGGCGGAGCCACCGTCCTGACGGTTCGAATAGCCGACCTGGTAACGGCCGTACGGGTCGGCGGCCACGACGCCGGCCTCCTCGCCCGCGACCAGCGGAGGCAGCGGCGGCAACTCGGCACAGGCTGCGGCCGGCGCGGCGGTGGCCGGAAGTGCGGACACCAACACGGCCGGCACGAGCGTCAGCACTGCGAATCCCGCGGTGACTTTCCTCATGACCGAACATCCCATCCTTTGGCGGACATTCATCCAGCTTGGCCGCGGTCCAGGGTTCAGCCCAATCACTTTCGGGCAGCCTGAAGCCCCCGGAGCCAGAGTTCGTGGAGCCGCACCTAGCTTCAGGTTCGGGGGGCGAAGCCGGTTTTGTAGGCGACTACTACGGCTTGGACTCGGTCGCGGACGTTGAGTTTGGTGAGGACTCGGGCTACGTGGGTTTTGACGGTGGTTTCGGCGACTGTCAGCTCGGTTGCTATCTCGGCGTTCGAGAGGCCGCGGGCGATCAGGCGGAGGACTTCCAGTTCGCGGTCGGTGAGGGCGGTTAGTTCGGGGGGTAGGGCTTGGGGGGTGGCGGGGGCGACGAACTGTTCGACCAGGCGGCGGGTGATCGCGGGTTCGATGAGGGAGTCGCCGGTGGCGGCGGCGCGGACGGCGGCGATCAGGCGGGTGGCCGGGGAGTCTTTGAGGAGGAAGCCGGCGGCGCCTGCTTGCAGGGCTCGGTAGACGTACTCGTTCTGGTCGAAGGTCGTGAGCACGATGATCGTCGGCGGGTCGGGGTGCCGGCGGATCTCCTCGGTCGCGGAGAGGCCGTCGAGCTCGGGCATCCGGATGTCCATCAGGATCACGTCCGGTTTGACCAGTTGGGACTGCCGGATGGCCGCCGTACCGGTGTCGGCCTCGGCGACCACCTCGATGTCGCCCTCGGCCTCCAGGATCACCCGGAAGCCGGTGCGCACGAGGGTCTGGTCGTCGGCGACGAGGACACGGATCACACGGTGATTGTGCCCTCATCCGTACGGCGACCGCGTCATCCGCAGGGAGGACGGGCGAGCCGGACAATCGTCCTCGCGCCAGACGTGGACGACGGACGCCGAAATCTACCTTCGCCACATGGGTCAGAAAGGCCCGTGGCGAAAGGACAATCCGATGAACGAGACCTTCCAGGGAATCCGGCCCCTCGACTACGTCCTGGCCGGCGTGCTGAGCGTGGCGGGCGTCTTCCTCATGTACGAGAACACCGCCGCGTCGGGCGCGGACCTCGCGCACCCGCTCTCGACGACCACCTGGGCGATGATTCCGGCGTTCCTGCTGGTCACGCTGCCGATCCTGTGGCGCCGCCGCAGCATCCTCGGGGTCGTCGGCATCACCACCGTGACCACGCTGGCGCACGTGCTCGCGTTCGGCTGGGTGACTCGGTGCGGCGTGGCCCTCCCGTTGGCGTTCGCCCTCGCGTACGGCGTCGCCCGGTACGCCGGCGCTCGTCGGAACCACCTGATCGGGCTGGCCGGAATCGTCGTACAGCTGGTCGTGATGCTGGCCAGGGACGCCTCGATCGACACGATCGCGAACGGGCTGATCGTTGCCCTTCCGGGCACCGCGCTCTTCTACGGCGTCGGTCTGCTCGTGCAGAATCGAGTCACCAAGCAGTCCGCGAGCATGGCCTCGGCCGACCAGCGCCTGGCCGCCTGAGCGATTGCTGCGAGGAGGAGCCGGCGATGGACGCCACCCAGCAGCAAGGAAGCCGCGGGATCAAGCCCGTCGACTGGCTCCTCGCGGGCGGGCTCACCGCGATCGGGGTGCTCCTGATGCTGGAGAACATCCAGATGCCCGACACCGAGGTTCAGCAGGCCATCGCGGAGGGGTCGATGGTGCACGGGACGAGTTCGCACTCGTTCTGGATGATCCCGGTGTTCGTGCTGGCGACAGTGCCGGTGCTCTGGTGGCGGCGCAGCATTCTTGCCGTCACCGGCGTCTCGGTCGCGGTGCTGGCCTTGCACGATGTGCTTTTCGGGTGGGTGACCCGCTGCGGCGCGGGTCTCCCGCTCGCCTTCGTGCTGACGTTCCTCGGGGCGCTGACGGTCAAGCGAACGAAAGCCTGGATCGTCTGCGGCCTGAACGTCGTACTGACCGGACTCGTGCTCGTGGTCGACGCGACCACCGGGCCGAGCGTGATCCTGCTGGCCGTGCCGGTCGTGGTGATCGTCTTCGCCGTTGGTCTGGCGGCTCGGCATCGCAGTGTGCTGAATCAGGAACTGGCGAACCGCGAGGCGGAGCTCCGGCAGTTGCGTGACGAGCGGGCGGCGCTCGACGTCGCGGACGACCGGGCCCGGCTGTCCCAGCAGCTCGACGGACTGCTACAGGACCGGCTCGGGGAGTTGACGACGGCCGCCGAGTCGGCCGACGGGCTGCCACCGGCCGAGGCGAAGGCAGTGCTGGAGTCGATCGAGTCGGGGAGCCGGCAGACGCTGGACGACATGCGCGAGATCGTCGGGCTGTTGCGTGGTGACGATCTGGCGCTGGCACCGTCACCGACGGTCGCTCACCTCGACACCCTGCTCGCGCGGCTGCGGACCGCTCATTCGCGGTTGACTGTGACGGGTGATCCACGCGCGCTACCGGCGACGGTCGAGCTGTCGGCGTTCCGGATCGTGGAGCATCTGATCACCGCGCTCGCCGATCAGGCCGGTGCTCCGATCGAGGTCGCCGTACGGTTCGAGGCCGATGCGCTGGAGATCCGGGTGAACGGGCAAGTGGGGGAGAGCGCTGATCTGAAGGCGGCCGTTGCTCGAGCGAAGGAGCGTGCGCGGCTGCTCGGGGGTTCGCTCGAAGTCAAGGTGAGCAAGGGCCGCGCCGGTGCCGTTGCCTATCTGCCGGTCGTCGGCTGATCCGAGATGACGGCCGTGCGGAGGCTCGAGCAGCTGGCGATCGCGGCAGTGGTGGTCGCCGCGGTCGCGGTGCCGACGGCGTACCACGGCTGGCCGACGACGCTGATCGGCAACATCTTCACTGCCTCGCTGCTCGGCTGTGGACTGACGCTGATCTGGTGGCGGACTCAGCCGCGGCTCGTCGCATTGCTCGGCGCGGCCTTCCTGCTGGTGCCCGCGTTCCTGGGGGACTCCGGGTGGTTTCCGGATACCACGTTCGCGATCATCGGCCTGTTGACGCTGGTAGCCGCGCTCGGCTGGTCCGGGCGCTCGGCCTGGGTGGCGGCGATAGGGCTCGTCGTTTACCTGTCCACGCTGTGGTGGGTGCTCGGTGATACCAGCGAGGTCGCGCTGGTGATGTTCAGCGTGCCCAGCTTCCTCGCCGGAACTGTCCTGCGGCTTCGTCGCGAGACGGCCGACGAGCTCGCGCACCGGGGGCGCGAGCTCGAGGAGGAACGCGAGCTGTTCGCGGAGATCGCCGTCCGCCACGAGCGGGCCCGGATCGCCTCCGAGCTGCACGACATCGTCGCGCACGCGATCAGCGTGATGGTCATCCAGGCCGCCGCGGGGCAGCGGCTGATCGATCGCGACCCGGTCCAGGCCGAACAGGTCTTCGCGGACATCGCGGAGTCTGCCCGGCAGGGGCGCGACGACCTGCAACGGCTCGTCGAACTGCTCGGCGGAACCGAGGTCAGCGGACCGGAGCTGTCGCTGATCGGCGAGGTGGTGACGCGCGCCGCGCGTGGCGGGCTCGATGTTTCCTGCCGCTTCGAAGGTGAACGCGACGGCTTCGCCGCACCGACGACCCACGTCGCCTTCCGCGTGGTGCAGGAGAGCCTGACGAACGCCCTGCGCTACGCACCAGGCGCCGCCGTACGAGTCCTGGTCAACGGCTCCGGCCGAGCCCTGACCGTCACCGTCGAGAACGACCACGCGCTCCGCGACCACCCACGCCTGTCCGGCACCGGCCGCGGCCTGATCGGCCTCCGCGAACGCGTCCAAGAACTCGGCGGCCGTTTCGCCGCCGGCCCGGCCCCCGGCGGCGGCTGGCGCGTCGAAGCAACCCTCCCCGGCGGCCCGTAGGGCGGGTCCACAGGGTTTGGGTCGGGGGCGTTGACAGCGTTGTTTCGCGTGGGATGGTGAGTGGGCAGTCTTCCGCGTCCGCCCCGACTCTTTGCGGAGATGAAATGCGAAAACTTCTTGCTGTGTTGGTGCCGCTTGCGTTGTTGCTGGGCATTCCCGCGCCGGTCGTCGCGGCGGCCGGGCAGGTGCCGGCGACGATTCATACCGTCACGTTCGTGAACAACTCTGGGCAGACCCTGTGGATCGGGGCTGCTGTGAATGCCGACAGCTCGGTGAACATGAGTGGGTTGCCGACGTTGGCCAACGGACAGTCGGCGACTGTCACGATTCCCGAGGGAGCTTGGCCGTATCACTGGCGGGGGAAGTTCTTCGGCCGCCAGGGATGTAGTGGGCAGTCCGGGTCCACGTTCAAGTGTGCTGTGGGGGACTGCGGTCCGTATGCGGATCGGTGCAGTCTCGGTGAACAGCCGACGAGTTTGGCGGAGTTCAACTTCGACCAGAACGACGGGCTCGCGCCTTGGTACAACGTCAGCTATGTGAATGCGTTCGCGCTACCGATCACGATCAAGGCGAACAACGCGCAGGGCGGGCCGCCTGAATGCGAGACGATGGGCTGCCCGCAGAACCTGCTGCCCTATTGCCCGCAGGTCAACAAACGCGTTGGCACGAACGGCACCACGCCGTACTGCCTGAATCTAGACCGCGACCACAAGACGCCGTACAGCGATGCGCTGAGTTCGCGGTGTCCCAAGGCCTATGCCTGGTCCAAGCAGGACGCGGAAGGCGGCAACCAGACTGTGCGCCAATGCCGGAACTGCAGCGGCTTCACGGTCACCTTCCACGCGGTGTAGGTCACCCAGTCGGCTCGTCCTCCTGGTCCGCGCCCCCGGTCAGGAGGACGAGCTTCCCGTGCAGGCGGCCCTTCTCGCCGACGCGGTGCGCCTCGGCGACCTCGGCCAGCGGGAAGGTCTGCGCGACCGGGAGCGAGAAGCCCCCGGACTCGATCAGGTCGCCGATCGCCTGCAGCGAATCGCTCGCGCGCCCCTCGTCACCGCGGCTGAACCGTACGCCGTACTCCTGCGCACCGAAGAAGTCGGCGACCGTGATGACGTGGTCGGCGCCGCCGGCAAGCTCGATGAGCTCGGGCAGGATGCCGCTTCCGGCCACGTCGAGCGCCAGATCGACACCATCGGGAGCGATCGCGCGAACCCGGTCGGCCAGCCCCTCGCCGTACGCGACCGGCTCCGCTCCGAGGGAACGTAGGTAGTCGTGGTTCGCCGGGCCGGCGGTCCCGATCACGCGTGCACCACGCAGTACGGCGAGTTGGGTCGCGGCACCGCCGACGCTGCCGGACGCGCCGTTGATGAGGACCGTGTTGCCGCTCGCGACTCCGAGCGTAGTGAGCGCGCGTGTGGCGGTCTCGACCGCGGCCGGTAAGGCAGCGGCGCCCGCGAAGTTGAGGGATGGCGGGATCGGCGCGTAGAACGCCAGCACCACGAAGTCGGCCTGGGCTGCTTCGTCGGCGGACAGACCGAACACGCGATCGCCGATCGCGACGTCCGCCACGCCCTCGCCGAGCTCGTCGACGACACCCGCCGCCTCCCGGCCCATGGTCCGCGGGAGCGGCTCGTCCGCGTCCATCAGCCCTTCGCGCTTCTTCCAGTCGCTCGCGTTGAGGCCGACCGCACGCACCGCGATCCGAATCTGACCCGGTCCTGGATGCGGCTCGGGGAGGTCGACAAGCTCGAGGACCTCAGGTCCGCCGAACCGGGAGAAGCTGACTGCCTTCATGGTGCGCTCCGATCTGCTCGACCCCATTGTTGCTCAGGGCCCCCGGACCGCCAGCACTGATCAAGTAGGCGACACGCCGAGTGGAGCGGCCGATCTGTCGGCGTGTCGGGAGGTTGGACAGTGGTGGGGGTCCGCCCTGCCACAGTCAGAAGTCGAATCCCAGTCCCAATCGGTCCAACGCTCTTAGCCAGAGGTTGCGGTGGCCGGCGTGGGCGTCGGCATGGGACATCGACCAGCGGGTCAGGTGGATGCCGGCGGAGCGAATGGGTTCAGGTGGGAACGGGACCGGGCGGCTGCGGACCATGCTGAGTCCGGTGCGTTCGGTGGACTCGCGGTACAGGTGGTCGAGGATCACGTCGGCGCCGAAGCGGGTCGCGGCGACGCCGAGCCCGGTGTACCCGAGGGCGTAGGCGGTGCGCCCGGCGTGGGCAGTGCCGAAGAAGGCGCAGAAGCGAGTGCTGGTGTCGATAACGCCGCCCCAGCGGTGCGTGAAACGAAGCCCCTCCAGCTGAGGAAACGTGCTGAAGAAGTGCTCGGCCAGCATGTTGTGGATCGCGTCGCGCTGCTCGTACGCCGGATTGATCCGGCTACCGAAGTGGTAGAGCGGGGTGTACCCGCCCCAGATGATCCGGTTGTCGCGAGTGAGCCGGTAGTAGTGGAAGAGGTTCGACGCATCGCCCACCCCCTGCCGGTTCTTCCAGCCGATGCTGGCGAGCTGCGCCACGGAAAGCGGTTCACTAGCCAGAACCAGGTCATAAACCGGCACGGTGAACAAGCGCAGGCGACGCAACAGCGACGGGAAGGCATTCGTGGCGAGCGCGATCCGCGACGCCCGCACCGCGCCGGACACGGTGGTCAGTCGTCCCGAATGCAAAGCAGTCACGCGGCTGTATTCATGGATGCGAACGCCGAGATCCAGACAGGCCTGCCGCAGCCCCCACGCCAACCGGGCAGGCTCGACGAGGGCCGTGCCCCCAGGATCGGACAGCGCACCGAGATACGTGGGTGAGTCGAGCTCCGCCCGTACGGCGTCCTGATCCAGCAGCACGGCACCGGGCCGGCGGGACACCTCCTCGGCCAGCTCCGCCAGGTGATGCGGTGCGGTGGCGACTGTCAATTCCCCGGTACGACGCCAGTCGCAGTCGATGCCGAGTCGCTCGATCGTGGCGCCGATCGCGTCCAGGTTCTCCGTGCCGAGGCGTTCGATCGTGGCGAGCTCATCGGGCCAGCGGGCGAGCCCGTTGCCGTACCCATGAGTGAGGCTGGCATCGCAGAACCCGCCGTTACGACCGCTCGCAGCCGACCCGCAGGTGTTGGCCTCGAGCAGTACGACGTCCAGATTCGGGTACCGCTCCTTGGCCCGCAACGCCGTCCACAGACCGGTGTACCCACCGCCGACGATCGCCAGGTCCGCCGTGATCGGACCGGTCAGCGGTGGCGCCGGCTCGGGCGCGGTCGGATCGTCGAGCCAGAAGACCTCCGGTGCAGCATCCGCCAGGGCTGCGATCACCGGACGCTCCGGCGCCGGCGGGTGACTTCGCCGGCCAGGACGAAGAGCAGCGCGATCAGGAACATCGCCGTACCGACGACGTTGATCTGCGGCGGGATGTCGCGTTGCGCCGAACCCCAGACGTACATCGGGAACGTCACCGTGGTCCCGGCGTTCAGGTTGGTGATGATGAAGTCGTCGAAGGACAGCGAGAAGCTCAGCAGCGCGGCCGCCATGATGCCGGGGAAGACCAGCGGGAAGGTGACCCGCCAGAAGGTCTGCCACTCGTTCGCGTACAGGTCCATCGCCGCCTGTTCGAGCCGGCCGTCCATCCCGGCCAGCCGCGCCTTCACGGTCACCACCACGAACGACAGGCAGAACATCACGTGCGCGATCAGGATCGTCCAGAAGCCGAGCTTGCCGCCGAACCCGCTCGACACGAACAGCGCCAGCAGCGACGACCCGAGCACGATCTCCGGCGAGGCCATCGGCAGGAAGATGAACAGGTTCGTCGCCGACCGCCCGCGGAACCGGTGCCGCACCATCGCGAACGCCATCAAGGTTCCCAGCGCGGTGGCCACCACCGTGGCCAGCAAACCGATCCGCAACGAAGTGCTGACCGCGTCGCACAATCCGTAGGGCTGGCACGGATGCAGCCAGTTGTCCCAGGTGAAGCCGTCGAACGTGTACGACAACCGCCCCTTCGGCTGGTTGAACGACATCAGCATCACGACGACGATCGGCGCGAACAGGTACAGCAGCACGATGAGCCCGAGCACCATCACCAGGTGCCGGCCGATGAAGCGTCCGACCCGTGTCATACGAGCTCATCCGTTCCGGCGCGACGAACATAGATCAGGACCAGTACGACGATCGCCGCCATCAGCGTGACCGACAACGCGGCCGCGGTCGGGTAGGCGCCGGCGGCGAACAGTCGCTGGATGTCGTTGCCGATCATCCGCTGCTTCGGCGTACCGAGTAGTTGGGCGTTGATGTAGTCACCAGCCGCCGGAATGAACGTGAGCAGGGTGCCCGCGACCACCCCGGGCATCGACAGCGGCAACGTCACGACGCGGAACGTCGTCATCGGGCCGGCGAACAGATCGCCACCGGCCTCGATCAGGCGCCGGTCGATCTTCTCCAGGCTGGCGTACAACGGCAGCACCATGAACGGCAGGAAGTTGTAGGTCAGACCCGTCACGACCGCGGCCGTTGTCGCCAGCAACCGTCCGTCGGAGCCGAGGAGGTGCAGCCACTTCAAGGCGTCCACGACGAAACCGTTGTCGCTGAGCAGCAACTTCCAGGACAGGGTGCGGATCAGGAAGCTGGTGAAGAACGGCGCGATCACCAGCGCGAGCATCAGGTTCTTCCAGCGGCCGGCCTTCATCGCGATCGCGTAGGCGAGTGGATAGCCGAGCAGGAGGCAGAAAGCCGTGGTCAGCAAGGCATACCAGAGCGATCGCAGGAACGGCCGCGCGTAGTCGACCATCGTCGTGCCGAAGTTCTGCCAGTGCCAGGTCATCGAGAAACCGTTCTCGATCGACCCGTTCGGATCGTACAAACTTGCCGCTAGCAACGACACCAGCGGGACCACGAAGAACAGCAGCAGCCACAGACCGCCCGGGAGCAACAGCAGGTACGCCGTGAACCGCCGCCCGGACCGTGGTGGCGGCGGATCCGGGGCCTTGGTCGTGGCGCCGAGCTGGCCGACGGCGCTCATTCCACGTCCTCCACCCCAGCCAGCGCGTCCTGCGCGGCGTCGAGCACGAAGCTGTGCGCCGGTCGCCAATGGAGATCGACCGGGTCGCCAGGCACGAACGCGTCGCGGGCACCGGTGTTCTGCTCGAAGACCGTGAGCTCCTGTCCCCACGGCAACTTCGCCAGGTACTGCGTGCTGACGCCGACGTAGCTGACATCCGTGACGACTGCGCCGCGGAGCTGGTTGACGCCGTCTCCCTCCTCCGAGCCGGCCGCGGCGAGGAAGACCTTCTCCGGCCGGATCCCCAGCCAGACCTCGCCTTCGCTCACGCGGCAGCGCGCGGTCGGGACGATCACCTTGCGGCCCTGGACCTCGACGATCAGGTTCTGATCGGAGTGCCCGATGATCGCGCCGCGGATCAGGTTCGACTGGCCGAGGAAGTTCGCCACGAAGGTCGTGGCGGGGAGGTCGTAGAGCTCGGCGGGACTGCCGAGTTGCTCGATGCGGCCGCCGTTCATCACCGCGATCGTGTCGGCCATCGTCATGGCCTCTTCCTGATCGTGGGTGACGTGCACGAAGGTGATGCCGACCTCGGTCTGGATCCGCTTCAGCTCCAGCTGCATCTGGCGGCGGAGCTTCAGGTCGAGCGCGCCGAGCGGCTCGTCGAGGAGCAGGACCTGCGGGCGGTTGATCAGCGCGCGAGCCAGCGCGACCCGTTGCTGCTGGCCACCAGACAGTTGCCCTGGGCGCCGTTTGCCGTAGTCGTTCAACTCGACCAGGTCGAGCATCTCCTCGACCTTCGGCTTGAAGTCCTTGATCTTGCGGCGCTTCAGCCCGAACGCGACGTTCTCGAAGATGTCGAGATGCGGGAAGAGCGCGTAGTTCTGGAAGACGGTGTTCACCGGACGCTTGTACGGGCGCAGTCCGGTGATCTCGTCTTCGCCCAGGCGGATGGTTCCGGTGGTCGGCTCCTCCAGCCCGGCGATCATCCGCAGGGTCGTCGTCTTCCCGCAGCCGGAAGGGCCGAGGAGCGCGAAGAACGTGCCTGCGGGGACGGTCAGATCAAGGTTGTCGACGGCTCGATGACCCGCAAACTGCTTGCTGATTCCTGTTAGTACCAAATCACCCGACTGGGGTGGTGGGGTGGGGGAGGAAATCTGCTGAGTCATCTATCAGCCCCCGATCGCGAGGTTGAAGTCGGTTTCGTAGAGCTTCGCCTTGGCCGTGTCCAGCGGCATGAACGACGAGGTCTTCGAGAGCATGTCCTGGTCGGGGAAGACCAGCGGGTTGTCGACCAGGTCGGGGTCGATCTTCTCCATCGCCTGCCGGGCGCCTTCGACCGGACAGATGTAGTTCACCCAGGCGGCCAGCGTGGCCGCGACCTCCGGGTCGTAGTAGTAGTTCATCAAGGCTTCGGCGTTCGCCTTGTGGGTCGCCTTGTTCGGCACCAGCATGTTGTCCGACCAGAGGTTGAGGCCCTCTTCCGGTACGACGAACTTGATGTCGGGGTTGTCCGCCTGGAGCGCGAGCACGTCCCCCGACCACGCCATACAGGCCGAGATGTTGCCGTCGTTCAGGTCCTGGACGTAGTCGTTGCCGGTGAACTTCCGGATCTGGCCGGAGCCGACGCTGTCCTCCAGCATCTGCAACGCCTTGCTCCACTCGGCGTCGTTGAACTTACTGGGATCGGCGCCGACCAGGCGGAGCATGAACGCCATCGTGTCCGGCATCTCCGACAGCAGGGTGATCTTGCCCTTGAACTCCGGCTTGCTCAGCAGGTCCGCGTAGCTGCGGACCTCCTTGGTGACCTTCGCGTTGTAGGCGATCCCGGTCAGCCCGCTCTGCCACGGCACGCTGTAGTCGCGGTGGGGGTCCCAGGTCGGCGACTTGAGCTGCTTGAGCAGGTGCTGGTCGACGTTCGGTACGGCGGCGTGGTCGAGCTTCTGCAGCCAGCCGAGATTCACCATCCGGCCGGCCATCCAGTCCGTCAGCACGAAGATGTCCCGGCCGGTGGTCTGGCACGAGCCGAGCTGGTCACGAACCTTGGCGTAGAACTCGGAGTTGTCGTTGACGTCGGCGGTGTAGGTGACCTGGATCCCGCTCTGCTTCTGGAAGGCGTCCAGCGTCGGCAGCACGGTCTTGCCGTTGACCTTCTCGTCGGACTCGTCCATGTAGCTCGGCCAGTTCGAGAAGTTCAGCGCCTTCTGGCCCTGTGCATTCTGTACGGCGGACTGATCGGTGCTGATGCACTTGTCCGCACTCTGCCGGGCGGGCGGGATGCCACAGGCGGCCAGGGCGCCTGCCCCCAAGGCGCCCAGGCCCCCTCCTAGTACAAGGCCGCGCAACACCGCCCGGCGGCCGACGACCGGCGTACGACGAGGTCTCACGCGTACCTCCTTGCAGGGGCTGTCGCGGTGGATACTGTCAAACCATCGGGATTGAGACAAGCGATTCCGTAGCAAACTTCGATTTTCACAACGAATTCCGCTTCGGCGGCTTGCTTGTGGTCCGGTTTCGCTGACAGGATCACGGCGTGGCAGTACGAACGGGGCACCCCGAGAAGAACCAAGGTCTGCTCGACGAGACCTCCAAAGCGATCATCGAACAGCTCCAGGTCGACGGACGGCGCTCGTACGCCGCGATCGGGAAGGCTGTCGGGCTGTCCGAGGCCGCCGTCCGGCAGCGCGTCCAGCGGCTGACCGACGCCGGTGTGATGCAGGTGGTCGCGGTCACCGATCCGCTCGAGCTCGGCTTCGACCGGCAGGCGATGATCGGGATCAAGGCCGAGGGCGCCCTGGAGCCGATCGCCGACCAACTGGCCGCGATGGACGAGGTCGAGTACGTCGTGATCACCGCCGGCTCGTTCGATCTGCTGATCGAGGTGTTGTGCGAGAGCGATGAGCATCTGCTGCAGGTCCTGTCGGAGCGCGTCCGGCAGATCGAGGGCGTCAAGAGCACGGAATCGTTCGTGTATCTGAAACTCGTCAAGCAGACGTATTCGTGGGGTGTCCGCTGAATCTCTGGGGCACCACCGAGGTGACCCGGTCTCCGTTGCCTGGGGACCGGGATGCCGACGTGGTGATCGTCGGGGCCGGGTATACCGGTTTGTGGACGGCGTACTACCTGGCGAAGGCTGATCCGTCGCTGCGGATCGTCGTACTGGAGAAGGAGACGGTCGGGTTCGGCGCGTCGGGGCGCAACGGTGGCTGGTGCTCGGCGTTGTTCCCGGCGTCGGCGCAGAAGCTGGCCGGGTTGCCTGGGTCGAGCCGCGAGGCGGCGATCGAGATGCACCGGGCCATGCAGGCTTCGGTCAACGAGGTCGGTCTGGTGAGCGCGGCCGAGGGGATCGACTGCGATTACCACAAGGGCGGCACGATCGTGCTGGCTCGTTCCCAGGCTCAGCTCGCTCGAGCGCGGGCCGAGGTTGCCGAGGCGCACGAATGGGGACCGGGCGATCTGCGGTTCCTCGAAGCCGATGAGGTCGAGGCGCAGGTCCGCGCGACAAAGGTGCTGGGGGCAACGTTTACCCCGCACTGCGCGGTGATCCATCCGGGCAAGCTGGTTCGCGGACTGGCCGCGGTGGTCGAACGCCTGGGGGTGACGATCCACGAGCAGACGCCCGTCAGCGCGATCGAGCGTGGGCGAGCGGTGACCCCGTACGGCGTGGTGCGGGCGGATGTCGTCGTACGGGCGACCGAAGGGTTCACGCCGGCACTGCGGGGCGAGGGGCGGGCTGTCGCGCCGGTCTACTCACTGGTGGTCGCGACTGAACCGCTCGACGACGCGACCTGGGATCGGATCGGCCTGGCGGATCAACCGTCGTTCAGTGATCACCGGCATCTGATCATCTACGGGCAGCGGACTGCCGATGGCCGGCTGGTGTTCGGGGGCCGCGGTGCGCCGTACCACTTCCGGTCGCGGGTGCGGCCGGCGTACGACGAGGAGCCGCGGGTGTTCGCCAAGCTGCAGGCGACATTGCGGGACCTGTTCGGCCTGAAGGACGTGCAGTTCACGCACGCGTGGGGCGGTGCGTTGGGCGTGCCGCGCGACTGGTGTGCGTCGGTCGGGCTGGACGGCGGCCTCGGGTGGGCGGGCGGCTACGTCGGCGACGGCGTCAGTACGACGAACCTGGCCGGGCGCACCCTCACCGACCTGATCCTCCGCCGCGAGACCGCGCTGACCCGCCTACCGTGGGTCGGCCATCACTCCCGCAACTGGGAACCCGAACCCTTCCGCTGGCTAGGCATCAACGCCGGTCTGCGCGCCATGACGTTGGCCGACACCGAAGAACGCCTCACCGGCCGCAACAGCCAGATCGCCCGCCTGATGGCCCCCCTACTAGGCCACTAACTGATCCCCGCCTTGTCGTCGAGCCGCTGAAGCAGCTCATGCGCGGCCAGCTCGATCTTCTTGTGCCGCCATTCCGAGGCCCGGTAGACGCACGCGATCAAGCCAGAGCGATGGATGCGGCGGAGGTCGCCGTACACGAAGGCGTAGCGCGCCTTGGTCTCGTCGTTCGCGCCCTCGGTGAGGCCGAGGTGCCAGGCGGAGTAGTCCGCCCAGGAATGCTTCCCCAGGAAGGCGTTCTGCGCATCCGCATGCGGCTGCACCGCGCCCCAGTCGCTGTCGAGCACGTACTGCCGGGCGTCGATCAGCTTTCGAGCGTGCTCAACCGCAGCGTCGTTGACCTCGTACTTGGCCATACCTCTGCCTGTTCCCCGACCGGGTGAAGCGTATTCAGCGGGAGGCCGGCCAGGTGCAGGGTGGGATGTATCCAGTCGTTGAGGATGGGGTCCTCGGTGGCTAGGTGGTCGGCCAGCTCGGTGCGGCTCAGTTCGAAGACGTGGGCCGGGTTGCCGGTCAGGTCGACGACGGTTTGCATGAGGTTGGCGGCCTGCTCGTTCCAGAGCGGATCGTTGGCGTCGAGGTCGTCGGGGCGGATCAGCAGCAGCTCCACGTCGGACTCGAGGTCACCGTCGGCGCGGGCGAGAGCGCCGTACGCGGAGGCGTGCACCGCGGGGAGGCGCCAGGTGGTGAGTTCGTCGGCGAGGCGCTGGACGAGGGCGGTCCGAAGGTCGGCGAGGAACTCGACAACCGGCGCCACGAGGTGTTTGCGGTTCAGGCAGTAGAGCAGCGAGTTGCCGGCGTCATCGACGTGCACCAGCCCGGTCGCCGCCAGCCGCTGGAGGACCAGGCGAACGCCGGCAACACTCCCCTGACCTGCGAGTTTGTGGACCTCACGCCCCGACAACCCCTCGCCGGCCCGGGCCAGCACCTGGAGAACCGGGCCGTCCAGCGAGGGGATCACGGTGCTGATCGGCAGCTTCAGGTCCATGACGGGACCCTAGTAACCAATCAGCTCCGCAGAGTAATCAACCTGATGCATCAGCCTTTGACGGCGCCGGTGAGGCCGTTGACGATGTAGCGCTGGAAGAGCAGAGCAAGCAGGACAGGAGGCAGAGCAGCCAGTACGCCGCCCGCGGCCACCAGCCCGAAGTCCGAGGAGAACTTGCCGGTGAACTCGGCGATCGCGACCGGGATGGTCTTGGAGTTCGTGGTCGAGGTGAAGATCAGCGAGTACAGGAACTCGTCCCAGGCGAGCAGGAAGCCGAACATCGCGGTCGCGACGATGCCCGGCCGGGCCAGCGGAAGGACGATCCGGACCAGCGCACCCATCCGCGAGCAACCGTCGACGCGGGCGGCGTCCTCGAGTTCGGGCGGGAGGCTGAGGTAGAAGTTGCTCATCGTCCACAGGCAGAACGGCGTGACGATCGAGCAGTAGGTGATGATCAGGCCGAGCTGGGTGTCGAGCAGTTGCAGGTTCGCCAGGGCCAGGTAGAGCGGGATCACCAGGGCGATCGGCGGCAGCATGTAGATCGCCAGGAACGCGAACAACGTCGTACGGCGGAAGCGGAAACGCAACCGTGCAAACGCGTACCCACCCAGGCAGCCGACCACCAGCGAGATCACCGTGGTCGCGGAAGCGACCACCAGGCTGTTCAGCATCGAGACGCGGAACGTCCCGGCGATCCCGTCGGCCCCGGACGTGAAGATGTCCTGGTACCGCGCGAACGTCGGATGCGTCGGCCACAGCGAACCGTTGTTCAGTTCGTCGGCCGGGGACAGGCTCGAGATCAGCAGCCAGCTGAACGGCGCCAGTACGACGACCGCCAGCAGACCGCACATCGCGTATTGGAACTTGCGCATCAGACCCCCGCCAACTGGTTCTGCCGAAGGACACGGAGGTAGAACATGGCCAGCGCACCGACCGCGATCACGATCAGGTAGGCGAGCGCAGCGCCGTACCCGAAGAGCTGGTTCGAGAACGCTTGCAGATAGGTGTAGAAGGCAACGGTCTGCGTACCGGACGCGGGACCACCGCCGGTCATCACATAGACGATGTCGAACACCTTGAACGCCTCGATCGTGCGCAGCACCAGGACGATGGCGATACTCGGCTTCAGCAGCGGTACGACGATCTGCCAGAAGGTGCGCCAGGTCGAGGCACCGTCCACCACCGCGGCCTCGCGCAGCTCACCCGGAATCGTCTGCAGCCCGGCGAGCAGGAAGAACGCCACGATCGAGGTGTTCTTCCAGACGTCGGCGACGATCACCATGTTCAGGGCCAGGAACGGCGAGCCCAGCCACTGGATCTCGGTCCCGAGCAGCTGGTTGAGCACGCCGTACTGGCCGTTGTCGATCCAGCGCCACAAGGCGCCATTGACGATCGTCGGCAGCGCCCACGGCAGGACGACGAGACTCCGCCACAACCACTTGAACCGCAGCGGCGCGTTCAGCAGCAGTGCCACGCCCATCCCGAGCACGAGCTCCGCCGCGGTCGAGACGAGCGTGAAGTACGCCGTGTGGCCGAGCACCGGGTAGAACGACGGGTCGCTGAAGACCTTGGTGTAGTTGCTCAACCCGGCGAACGGATAGCTGCCGGGCATCGCGCTGTCGACCTTGTAGAACGACATCAGCAACGTCCGGAGCACCGGGTAGAGCACCACACCGAAGACGACTATTGCCGCAGGCAACAACAGGAACAGCGCGAACCGTCCCTCGCCGCGGACCCGCACCGGCTTCACGACTGCAGCAAGCTGTTCGCCTTGTCCGCCGCGTCGTCGAGCGCCTTCTGCGCGGGCTTGCGGCCGAGCAGAGCCTGCTGCAGCTCGGCCTGGACGGCCTGCGACATCGCGTTGTAGTTCTTCGCCTGCGGTCGCAGGATCAGGTCGTCCAGCTGCTTCTTGGCCTGCGGCACGACGGCCGGGTTCGTCTTGACCACCGCGGGATCGTCGTACGAGTCCTTCCACACCGGCAGCGAGTCGAGCGCGTACTTGTTCTGCTCGGGCTGGCTGGTCAGGTGCGAGATGTACTTGAACGCGGCCGCCTGGTTCTTGCTGCCCGCCGTCACGCACAACGCCATCCCGCCGTTGACGCCCGGCCGGCCCGCGCTGCCCTTCGGCGTCTGCACGACCTTGACCTTGCCCGCGATCTTGCTCTGCTTGGCGGCGTTGGCGGCGCCGTACATATAGGTCCAGTTGAGCACCATGCTCGCCTGGCCGGCCTGGAACACGCGCTGCACGTCGGCCTCCAGCGACTGCGTCGAGGCCGGGTTGCTCAGTCCGTCGACGATCGTCTTCCGCATGAACTCCAACGCCTGGACCCCTCCACCGGCGTTGAACGCGGCCTTGCCCGAGTCGTCGAGGAACTTGCCACCCATCGCGCCGAGCAGCTGCGCGTAGTCGCAGACCAGCGCTTCGGCCTGCTGCCAGGACCAGATGAACGGGTACTTCACGACCCCGGCCGCCTTCAGCTTCTGCGCACCCTGCAGGACGCCGTCCCAGGTGTCGAGGCCGTGCGGGTTCACCCCGGCCGCCGCTAGATGGGCGTCGTTGTAGAAGAAGTACTTGGTGTCCATGATCCACGGGACGCCGTACAGCTTCTGGTCGTACTCGGCGGTGGCGATCGCACCGGCGAGCATGTCGGTCTTCCAGGCCCCCGCCCACTGGCTGCTGACATCGGTGATCATCTTCTTGCTGCCGAACTCGGCCGGCCAGATCACGTCGATCAGCACCACGTCGTACGTCCCGGCCGGGCCGGCGGCGACGATCTTGTCGTGCAGCGCCTCGTAGGCGACGAACTCCGGGGTCACCTTGATGCCCGGGTTCGCGGTTGTGAACGCGGCCGTCATCTTGGTGACGTCGTCCTCGGTGTAGGCCGCCTGTTTCATGAACAGCGCGCGGATCTCGCCGCTGCTGCCGCTGCCCTGGTCCCCGCTGGTCGCGCCCTTGCCCCCGCTGCACGCGGCCAGCAAGGCCGCCAGTCCGGCCCCACCGGCCGTCTTCAACACGGTCCGCCTGTCGATCGCCACCATCGCCCCACTCCAGGTCTTCATTTGGCAGGTCTTCTATTTGTTAGGCAACTTTCCTAACATACGGGCAGTATTATCAGGGCCGACGAGGGAGTCAAGAAGTCCGGAGAAGGTGATCATGAACCGTGTTGTCAGCGGGACGCCGAGCGCGACCGTGGTTCTGGCGCGCCTGCTCCGGCAGGCGGGTCCGCAGACGCGCTCCGAGCTGGCCGCCGCCTGCGCGCTGTCGCGCCCTACGGTCTTCGCCGCGGTCGAGCGGCTGGAGGCGCTTGGGCTGGTCGAGTCGCTCGGTCAGCGCAGTGGGTTGCCCGGACGGACAGCCACTCTGTACGGCGTCCCGTCGAGCGCGGGGTGTGTCGCGGCGATCGATATCGGGGGAAACAATCTCCGGGTGGCGGTTTGCGATGTGAGCGGTACGCCGCTGGTCGAGGTGAAGCGGCCGACCCAGGCGCAGGGCGCGGAGAGCGTCGTACGGCAGGCGGTGAAGCTGCTCGCGGAAGCACGAGCTGAGGCTGGGCGGGCCGACGTACCGCTGCTGGCTGCTGGGGTGTCGACGCCGGGTGCGGTGAACCTGACCAACGATCCGATGGTCAGGTACGCGTGGAACCTTGGGCAGGAGACGCCGTACGACCTCTATTCGCAGCTGACCGCGGGGATCGACGGGCCGGTGCTGCTGGAGAACAATGTGAACCTGGCCGCGATCGGCGAGCACCGGCATGGCGCCGGGAGTTCCTTGTCGACCTTCGCCGTGATCGCGATCGGGGCCGGCGTCGGCGCGGGCATCATGCACAACGGCTCGCTGCTACGCGGTGCTCATGGCGCGGCCGGTGAGGTCGGCTTCCTCCCGACAACGCATGCACGACGCGGTACGCCGACCGAACCGGATGAGGCAGGTGGTCTCGCCCTGCTGCGCGAGGCCCGCGCGCTGGATCCGGCGCTCCGCGATGTCCAAGACCTCTTCGACCGAGCCCGCGCGGGCGACGACTACGCCCTGTCCCTGGTCGAGGACGAGTGCCGCCGCATCCACGAGATCGTCGCCGCCCTGAGCGCGATCGTCGACCCCGAAACCGTCATCCTCACCGGCGGCATCGGCGACAACGAACTCCTCGCCGCCCGAGTCGCCGAACTGGCCGCCACCCTCCCCCTCCCGGTCGCCGTCACCCGCTCCACCCTCGGCGACCGAGCCTCCCTCGTAGGCGCCATAGCCACCGCCACCGACCACGCCCAGTCCCACCTCCTCTCCCTCACCACCACCTGACAGGTAGACCGCCTCGCGGGCGCACCCACGAGGGCGGTTCAGTGAGCGCCGGAGGCGGGCGAAGCCCCCTTTGTGGAATCAAATAGGCGCCCAGCGACCACGAGGTTCCACAAAGGCGAGCGGACCCGAGCTGCGCTGGCGATTCCGGGGTCAGCGAGGTGGTCCGGCCGCCGCGAGGTGGGCGATTCGCTCTGCGGATGCCGGTTTGCGGGGGTCTACTGTCACCCAGTGCCTGTTGCGACTCGGCGGCCGCGTTTCCCCAACCGGTTCGGGGAGGATGCCGCTCGGCGTCGCGCCGATTTGGGGAGGATTTGGGACGGATTCGGGGGGTGAATCCTCCCCAGATCGCATTGCGGGAGGGTCAGAGGCTCCCCAAACCGGTTTGGGGAGCGAGATCGCGGCGGGTGATCGGCCGCGGTGGCTGAGGACTTCGGCTGGCCAGGAACCCCGCCTTCCCGAAGGTGCTCGTCCCGTCCGGCCGCTCGGATTCGGCCGGCTGGGTAGGCGGTGGCCGGTCGCCGCTGCGGCCGGTATTACCTGAAGCGGTGTGGCTGGGGCCGTCTGTGGTTGAGGGGGGATGGTGCGGTCGGTGACCGCGGTTCCCGTTGCTTGTGGCTGACGGGTTGTGGTTGCTCCCGACGGCGAGGAGGCCTGTCGGGTGACCCGCCGCCGCGGTTGACCACTGCGGTTCGGGGTGTCTGCCTGGCGTGGGGAATTTGGCTGGATATCCGTTCAAGTTGACCCTTCTCTGCTCAAAATTTGAGGGGAGAAGGGTCAACTTGCGGGGAGATCCCCTCGTTTTCCGGGACCGCAACCGAAGCCCGGAAGCTCAAACGACCGGGCACGCGGTCACCGGCCTCGCCATCCCCCTCAACCACCGGCAACGCCCGCCTAGCACTTCAGCAAATCGGCCGCCGCGGCGACCAGCCATCGCATACGTGCCCGGCCTGTCCGGTGCGGCGCGATTCGGGGGCACACCGACCACCTTTGCGGGGATCTACTGCCCAGCGGCAGCAGATCCCGTGAACCAGGCAAACCCACGGTCGCCGCGGATAACGTCCGAAGACACGCTGACGACGTACTGCGATCGTTCGGACGTTGGCCGGGCGAACTCGTAGTTGGCCCCAGCCGTGGTTGAGCGCGTGCCGGTTCTTGGGGGTGTGGACATCGCGGGGTGGGCTTGAACAAGTAATGACCTGTGGTGGCCCACCGTTTCCTGTCCAAGCCCCCGGTTGTCGGCTCGGGAGTTGGGCGCGCTGCGGCCGTCGTCAGCGGTGGGTGGTGAAGAAGGTGTGGAGGTCGCCTACGAGGAGGTGGGGGGCTTGGTGGGCGGCGTAGTGGCCGGCTTCGTTGTGGCTGGTCCAGGTGGTGATGTTGGCGTGGTCCCGGGTGGCGTAGGCGCGGATCGGGGGGAGGTCGTCGCGGAAGGCGGAGATGGCCAGGGGGATGGTGGTGGGGCCGGGCGGTGGGGGCTGGCGGGCGTACTCGGCGTAGAGCTGCATCGCCGAGGTTGCGGTGCGGGTCAGCCAGTACGCCGTGACGTGGGTCAGCAGGGTGTCCGGGTCGAGGTCGTTCATGGCTTGGCGGTTCCAGGTGAGCAGGCCGACCGGGGAGTCGTTCAGCGCGGCGCCGAGGATCTCGGGGCGCTGGGCGTGCACGTGGGCGTAGGAACCGAAGGAGCGTTGGAGGTTGCGCAGACTGTCCAGGGCGGCTTGGTCGTCGGGGGACAGCGCGCTGCGGTCGGGTTCGACGGATGGAGGGTAGGAGAGCCACTCGCCTTCTGGGAAGCAGAAGAGCTGGGTGACGTGTACGCCGGTGACCGCGTCCGGGGCGACTCGGCCTAGCTCCGGGGAGATGTGCGAACCCCAGTCGTTGCCGGCGGCGCCGTACCGGTCGTAGCCCAACCGCTCCATCAGCAGAGCCCAGGCTCGGGCGATCCGGCGTGGGCCCCAGCCGTCATCGGGTGTCGGCCCGGACCACGTGTAGCCGGGGAGGGACGGGATGACGAGGTCGTAGCCGAGCTCGGTCAGTGGCCCGATCAGGTCGAGGTATTCGACGACCGAACCCGGCCAGCCGTGCGTGAGGACCAGCGGAAAGGCGTTCGGCTTCGGTGAGCGCACGTGCAGGAAGTGCACCCGCGTCCCGTCGATCGTGGTCGTGTACTGCGGATAGTGGTTCAGCCGTCGTTCCCAGGCGCGCCAGTCATACGAGTCCCGCCAGTACGTGACGAGCTCGTCGCCATCGACCAGCCGGCGCCGGAGGTCAGCGAGCTCGGCTTCCGGCACATCGATCACGTACGGCGTCAGCTCTGCGCCGCCAACCATGTCAGCCCCTCCTCCGCGTGCTCGACGATCGTGAAGTGGCTCGCGCCTTCCTGGATCTGCAGGGTCGCGGTGGGGCAGTTCGCCGCGAGCCAGCGGCCGTGTGACGGCGGGATGATGTGGTCCTCGGTGCCGTGCAGGAGCAGGATCGGCGCGGTGATCGTCCGCGGGTCGCAACCCCAGGAGTGCGTGTACGACGCGTCGTCGTCGATCTGCCCGTACGGTCCGGCATCGAGCCCCGGGCCGGCGACCTTGCCCAGCCAGCCCCATGGTCCACCGAACATCTGCTCATCCGTTGCCGTGAAGCCCGCGTCGTACTCGAACCCCGACGCCTCCAGCGCGGCCCGCACCTCGGCACCCGCGACGGCACTGGCGAGCGCCGCGATGCTGGACGGAACCATCCCGGTGAACCAGTCCAGCCCTTCGACCCCGTACGGCGCGATCGCGGCCAGCGTCACGACCGCGCGCACCCGGTCGCCCAGTACGGCGGCGGTCCCGAGCGCGAAGGTCCCTCCGCCGGAGTACCCGACCACGGCGAACCGGTCGAGTCCGAGCGCGTCCGCGACGGCTTCGGTGTCACGGGCGACCGAGGCGACGGTCCGGCCCCGGTCCACCGTGGAACCGCCGTACCCGGGGCGATCGAAGGAGATCCACCGCAGGCCGAGGCGTTCGGCGGCGGCGAACAGGGGTTCGGGCGGGGCGCCGATGTTCGGGGTGCCGTGGTTCCAGATGATCGGCAGGCCGGTCGATCCGGTGTCGTAGACGTGGAGGGTCCGGCCGTCGGGGAGTTGTACCTGCTGTTCAGTCATCACGCCAAGGATGTCGGAACCGACCGAACCACCTCGACATTTAGAAGCTGGTCGCGCGCGCCCGAGGTGTTTGGGTCATCCGGAGCTCGGTCGTGAAGGCGTAGCGGTCGCCTCGATAGAGGGCCGAGGTGTACTCGAAGACGCGATCGCGACTGTCGAAGCTGATGCCGTGCGTGGCCAGGCACGGCTGCGTGACCGGAATGTCCAACCAGGCGGCAGTCTTGGCGTCGGGCATGACCGGCTCGAGCCGCGACGTACCGCTGACGACGTCGATGCCGTACCGATTGGTCAGCAGGTCGTAGAGCGACCCGTTGAGGTCTTCCGCTTCAAGACCCGGGACGTACGCCGCCGGCAAAGTGGTCCGCTCGACCACCATCGGGAAGTCGTCGGCAAGCCGGAGCCGGGTGAACGCGATGATCGGGTCACCGACCGGAATCCGCAGCCGCCGCGCCGCGGCCCGCTCAGCCTTCTGATGCCGGAACTCCAGCATCGTGGTCCCCGGCCGCATCCCACGCCGGCGGATGTCCTCCGAGAACCCGATCATCCCCAGCCACCGCGCCACCTTCGGCCGCGTCGTATACGTGCCGCTGCCATGCCGGCGTACCAGGAGCTCCTCGATCACCAGCTCGTCCACAGCCCGGCGCAAAGTCATCCGTGCCACGTTCCACCGCACAGCCAGCTCCCGCTCAGGCGGCAGCGCGGCGCCCTCCGGCAGCGTGTCGATCAAACTCAGCAACAACGCCCGGATCTCGGCGGCCTTTCCCGGCAACGAACCATGCATGCATCCTGGGTAACACCCCAGCATGCCCCACCGAAACCTTTTCCACCGCCGTCGAAGACATCCTCAATAGACCACCGAAGTCGTCGGACCCTCCGGCCGGGCCAGCAACTGGAGGTGCCTGACGATCTCCGAGGTGTGGTGATGCAACTCCTCGTCCGGGTTGTCCCAGGTGATGTAGATCAACTGAGGTCCGGCACCCTCAACCGTTCCGGTGCCGTAGTCGAAGTGCGCGATCCGGTCGCCCCTCCGCAGCTCCCACCAGCGCAGTACGGCGGGTGTCATGGCGGGCCTGCCTTTCGTGGTGGACGGAGCCGACGCCGGTCTCAGGGGAACTCACAGCGTCGGCCCCGTCGATCGGGGGATGACCTCATCTCAGCCGGTGCAGCCGCCGCCGGGCAGATGCACAGCCCGTGCACTCCGCAGCGACCTGTGCACAAGGTGTGCACTTGGCGATGACCCGCCACCGCGAGTGGCTGTCCGGTCTGAAATCCACCGATTACTGTGGGTAGACCGGTTCGAGGCGTTCTGAAGAGGCTGGATGAATTCGCCCAACGAGTTGTTCGCCGAGTTGCTGGCGGAGGCGCAATGCTCACGCAGCGCTTTGGCGCGCGAAATTCGGGAGCTTGCGGCGGCTCGGGGGCTTGAAGAGGTCCGGTGTGACCATGTCGACGTCGGCCGCTGGTTGCGTGGAATGGTCCCCCGCGGCGCCAAGCCGGTGCTCATCGCCGAGGCGCTCGGTCGGCGCCTCGGGCGCGCTTTGTCGTTGGCTGATCTGGGATTCACGGCTGGGCAGCCGTTGACACTGGGCCTGACATTCGCGGAGTCCCGCGACGCTACGATCCGCACCGCTCGCACGCTTTGGACCGAGGACCTGCGGCGCGCGGACTTCCTTCGCATGGCAGTCACAGCGGGTGCCCTGACCACACCGATGGCCCGGTGGCTGGTTTCTCCACCAACTGATCCGCCATTTCGCAAGCAGGGGACCCGTCGGGTCGGGTCGGACGACGTTGCGGCCGTGCGTGCGACCGTGCGGATGTTCGAGCAGCTCGATCATCAGTTCGGCGGCGGGCATGCCCGAACCGCCGCGGTTCAGTACCTCACTGACGCGGTGACACCATTGCTGCATGGGACCTACAGCGACGTGATCGGCCGCGATCTGTTCGCTGTGGCGGCGCAGTTCACCTACAAAACAGGCGCGATGGCGTACGACGTCGGCCTGCACGGCCTGGCTCGTCGCTACTTCGTCCAGGCCTTGAACCTTGCACACACCGCCGGCGACCGACCTCTTGGCGGGAAAGTCCTCGCGTTGATGAGCCACCAGGCCAACTACCTCGGTGAGTATCGGGAGGCTGTCGATCTGGCACGGGCGGCGACTCTGGGAGCAGGAACGGCGGCGACGCCGAAGACTCGTTCGATGTACGCCGCCATGGAGGCACGCGGCCTGGCCAGCATGGGGGACAAGCGAGCCTGCCTACGGATGATGCGCGAGGCCGAGGTCGACTTCGCGAAGAGTGCCGATGACGAGCCGGACTGGATCGCCTACTTCGATCAGGCTGAGCTCCACGACGAGCTGGCGCATTGCTTCACGGCCCTTCGTTCACCTCGCGAGGCCGAACGCCACGCGCACGCGGCACTCTGGCAAGTCAGCGATCCCCACCTGCGCAGTCGTACGTTCTGCCGGATCACTCTGGCCACCGCCTACCTCGATGCGGGCGACGTACCCCAGGCTTGCGCGGCAGCCGGAGAAGCGCTGGCGGCTGCGGGCCGGATCAAATCCGCTCGGGTGCGGCGGTATGTGCGAACGTTCGACCGTGGGCTGGAAGGCGTCGGACAGCATCGGTCGATCGTGGAGTTCCGTGAGCGCGCACGGAACATCTTGGGCGCCGCATCCTGAGCTCTCAGACGCCCGGGGTCCATGCTCTTGGGGCGTCGGGGTTCCGGAGGGAGGCGATGCGCCGACCGGCTTCAGCAGCGAGTCTCGGCTCGCGGGCCAGTCGGCTGACGAGCCACGCGGTCATCCGGAACTCGCGGACGGTGGCGAAGACGGCGAACCCTTCCCAGCTCCGCACGTCCCATCCGTACGCTTCGACGAAAGCGTCGTACTCGGGGTCGGAGTACCAGCCGAGTCGCTGGTAGACGGCCGGTACGACGAGGTCCCATTCGCGGGGTCCCAGGCTGAATCGCTCGAGATCCAGCAGTACGGTGATGCCGTCTCGGCCGCGGATCGCGTTCTTCCGGTTGGCGTCGCCATGGATGACGCGGTCGGGAAGTCTTGCCGCCGCAGCCGCATATGCCGGCCGCAGCTCGTCCAACTGGTCTACCAGGAACTGCCGGTCGACCATCTCGAGAGCCCCGGCCGCCGCCGCCAGATGTTCGTCCACTCTGACGAACGGATCGAGGGCCGGGATCGCGAAGTCCGACGGCACCGGCACCGCGTGAAGACCTCGGAGCAGGCCGCCGAGCTCCGCCGTACTCGCCATCTCGGCCTCGGGCACCTCGTGCCACAGCGTGACTACGAGTCCGTCCACCGACCACGGCAGGTCGGCTACCTCAAGCGGCCGTACCGCCGATACTCCCTGGGTCGCCAGCCAGTTACCCGTGCGGACCTCTCGCGCGGCACGCTCGTACGACGGTGCACCCGAGATCCGGGCCACCACTCCGGCCGGCAGTCGGAAGACTGCGTTGTCCACGATCGGCCCGAGCAGCTCAAGGTCCGCGTCCCCGCCGCCGAGCCGCCCCAGGACGGCCTTCACTGCTGCGAGGGCGGCCTCGCGGCTCAGCGTGGTCATCCCTGAAGTCTCTCATTTCTGAAAACAAGCACGCTTGATTCTTTTTGGGGATCGTGTCAGTGTCGGTGGCACGATCTCCATCCCTTGGGAGTGCGGCGTGCAAGTAGACGAGGTTCTGGCGGATCTGTGGGCCGAGAGTGCGGAGCTGGATCGGCTGGTTGGTGGGTTGGCGGCTGACGAGTGGTCTCGGGCAACGCCGGCGGACGGGTGGACGATCGCTCATCAGATCGGGCATCTGGCCTGGACGGATGAGGCGGCTCGGTTGGCGGCGGTGGACCCGGCGGGGTTTCAGGAGCTGGTGCAGCGGGGCGTGAAGAATCCGACTGGGTACGTCGATGAAGCGGCTGCTGAGGGGGCTGCGTTGCCGGCGGATCAGCTAGTGGTCTATTGGCGGGAGACGCGGGAGGAGCTGGCCGCGGCACTGAAGGCGGTGCCGGCTGGGGAGAAGATTCCGTGGTTCGGGCCGCCGATGAGTGCGACCTCGATGGCGACCGCGCGGTTGATGGAGACGTGGGCGCACGGGCAGGACGTTGCGGATGCGCTGGGGGTACGGCGGCCGCCCAGCAACCGGCTGCGGCACGTGGCGCATCTGGCGGTGCGGACGCGCGGGTTCGCGTACCTGCTGCATGGGCGGACGGCTCCGGAGGTTGAGATTCGGGTCGAGCTGACTGGTCCGGATGGGGATGTTTGGGCCTGGGGGCCGGAGGACGCGGCGCAGCGGGTGAGTGGACCGGCGCTGGACTTCTGCCTGCTGGCGACGCAGCGGCGGCATCGGGACGATCTGGCCGTGGTCGCGGAAGGTGCGGACGCGGATGAGTGGTTGGGGATCGCGCAGGCGTTCGCGGGGATGCCGGGCAAGGGTCGGCAGCCGGGGCAGTTCGCATGACCGCGCCGATTCGGATCGGGAACTCGTCGGGGTTCTACGGCGACCGGTTCAGCGCGGTGCAGGAGATGCTGACCGGTGGGCCGCTGGATGTGCTGACCGGTGACTACCTGGCCGAGTTGACGATGCTGATCCTCGGGCGGGACCGGCTGAAGGATCCGTCGCTCGGGTACGCGCGAACCTTCCTGAAGCAGCTCGAAGGCAGTCTCGGCGAGGCGCTCGATCGCGGCGTGAAGATCGTCAGCAACGCCGGTGGATTGAACCCGGCCGGCCTCGCGCAGGCGATCCAAGAGCTCGCGGACCGACTCGGCCTGCATCCGAAGATCGCGTACGTCGAGGGCGACGACCTGCTCGCTCGGGCCGACGAGCTCGAGCTGGGCACACCGTTGACCGCGAACGCTTACCTTGGCGCCTGGGGAATCGCCGAGGCCCTGCAGGCCGGAGCCGATGTAGTGGTGACCGGTCGCGTCACCGATGCGTCGGTGATCGTCGGACCAGCCGCGGCGCATCACGGATGGAAGCGGACCCAGTACGACGAACTCGCGGGCGCGGTCGCGGCCGGGCATGTGATCGAGTGCGGTTGCCAGGCGACCGGCGGCAACTACGCGTTCTTCAGCGAGATCCACGATCTGGGCCGACCAGGCTTCCCGATCGCGGAGATCCACGCGGACGGCAGCAGCGTGATCACCAAGCACGACAAGACCGGTGGCGCGGTCACCATCGACACGATCAAGGCCCAGCTGCTCTACGAGATCACCGGCGCCCGGTACGCCGGTCCGGACGTGACCACGCGTCTCGACACGGTTGAGCTGTCGGAGGACAGGCCGGACCGGATCCGGATCAGCGGAGTACGTGGGGAAGCGCCGCCGCCGACGTACAAGGTGTCTTTGAACAGCGTGGGCGGGTTCCGCAACGAGGTGACCTTCGTGCTCACCGGGTTGCAGCTCGAGGAGAAGGCCGAGCTGGTCAAGGCTCAGCTGGAGCGTGGATTCGCGAAGCGGCCGACCGAGGTGCAGTGGACGCTGGCCTGGACCGAGAAGCCGAACGCGGATTCCGAGGAGGAGGCGAGCGTCTTCCTGCGGTGCGCGGTGAAGGATCCGGATCCGAAGGTGGTCGGCCGCGGGTTCTCCAGTGCGGCGGTCGAGCTGGCGTTGTCGAGCTACCCCGGATTCCACGCGGTCGCGCCGCCGGGCGACGGTTCGCCGTACGGCGTCTTCCGGGCCGGGTACGTCGACATCCACGAGGTCGAGCACGTCGTCGTACTGCCGGATGGGACGCGGTCGATCATCGAGCCCGCGGCGGACACGCAGCCGCTGACCCCGGCTGAGGATGCTGGGCTGCCGATCCCATTGCCGTCGCTGGCGTCAACCGGTCGGCCGCGGACGCGTGAGGTTCCGCTGGGACGAATCGCGGGTGCGCGGTCCGGCGACAAGGGCGGCGACGCGAACGTCGGGGTCTGGGTGCGCGACGAGAAGGCCTGGCGCTGGTTGGCGCACACGCTGACCGTCGACCTGTTCCAGGAATTGTTGCCGGAGACAAAGGAATTGAAGGTCACCCGGTATCTGCTGCCGAATCTGTGGGCGCTGAACTTCGTCGTCGAGGGGCTGCTCGGGGAGGGCGTCGCCGCGCAGGCGCGGTTCGATCCGCAGGCCAAGGCGGTCGGCGAATGGCTGCGTTCTCGATATGTCGACATTCCGGAGATGCTGCTGTGAATGCCGAACGGTTGGCACTGAGACAGAGTGTTCGCAGGTTCATGGCGGCTGAGGTTCTGCCGCACCTGGATCAGTGGGAGCGGGACGGCGAGCTGCCGCGCGAGCTGCACAAGAAGGCCGGGGCGCTCGGCCTGCTCGGGGTGGCGTTTCCGGAGTCGGCCGGTGGTGGTGGCGGATCGCTGAGCGACATGCTCGCGGTGGTCGAGGAGATGCATTACGCGGGTGGTTCGGGCGGGCTGATCGCCTCGCTGCTGACCTGCGGGATCGCCGTACCGCATATCGTTGCTGCAGGCAATCAAGAGCAGATCGTCCGCTGGGCGCGACCGACTCTGGAAGGTGAGCTGATCGGTGCGCTGGCGATCACCGAGCCCGATGGTGGTTCGGATGTCGCCTCACTGCGGACGACGGCTCGGCGCGACGGTGATCACTTCGTCGTCAACGGCGCGAAGACCTACATCACCTCGGGCGTCCGCGCGGACTTCGTCACGACTGCCGTGCGTACCGATGGACCTGGCGCGCACGGGATCAGCCTGCTGGTGATCGAGAAGGGTACGCCGGGGTTCGAGGTGTCGCGGAAGCTGGAGAAGCTCGGCTGGCTGGCTTCGGACACGGCCGAGCTCTCGTTCACCGATGTCCGCGTCCCGGTCGAGAACCTGGTCGGGGCGCCGGGCTCGGGATTTGTGCAGCTCGCGACCAACTTCGTCGCGGAGCGGCTGATTCTTGCGGTGCAGGCGTACGCCGGGGCCCAGCGGGCGCTCGATCTCACGGTCGAGTGGTGCCGCAACCGGGAGACGTTCGGCAAACCGTTGATCTCGCGGCAGGTCGTGCAGCACACGCTGACCGAGATGGCGCGACGGATCGATGTCGCCCGGGTGTACGTGCATTCGGTCACCGAACGGGCCGAGCGTGGTGAGGACGTGTTCACCACGGTGTGTTTCGCGAAGAACACCGCGGTCGAGGCCGGGCAGTGGGTGTGCGACCAGGCGGTGCAGTTGCACGGCGGCTTCGGCTTCATGCGCGAGGCCGAGGTGGAACGCCAGTACCGCGACCAGAAGGTGCTCGCCATCGGCGGCGGCACCAACGAGATCATGACCACGCTCGCCGCCAAACGACTGGGGTACACAGCATGAGCACCACAACGTCCGAACATCCGGAGACCACGCCCTCCGATCCTTCGGACGTTAATCGTCAGACGATGCTGGAGAAGCTCAGGGCGCTGGAGGGTGAGCATGCGAAGGCGTTGGCGGGGGGTGGGGAGAAGTACGTCGAGCGCCACCACAAGCGCGGGAAGTTACTGGCGCGGGAGCGGATCGAGCTGCTGATCGACCCCGACTCCGCGTTTCTGGAGTTGTCGCCGTTGGCGGGGTGGGGGTCGGACTTCACGGTCGGCGCGAGCCTGGTGACTGGGATCGGGGTGGTCTGCGGGGTCGAGTGCTTGATCACCGCGAACGATCCGACCGTGAAAGGCGGCGCCAGCAACCCGTGGACGTTGCGGAAGGCGCTCCGGTCGGACGAGATCGCCCGGGCCAACCGGCTGCCGGTGATCAGCCTCGTCGAGTCCGGCGGTGCGGATCTGCCGACCCAGAAGGAGATCTTCATCCCGGGCGGCGCCATGTTCCGGAACCTGACCCGCCTGTCGGCCGAAGGGATTCCGACCATCGCGCTGGTCTTCGGCAACTCGACCGCGGGCGGCGCGTACATCCCCGGCATGAGCGACTACGTGGTGATGGTCGACGGCGGGGCGAAGGTGTTCCTGGCCGGGCCGCCGCTGGTGAAGATGGCCACCGGCGAGGACGCCGACGACGAATCACTCGGTGGTGCGTCGATGCACGCCCGGAAGTCCGGTCTGGCGGACTACTTCGCGGTCGACGAGCAGGACGCGATCCGGCTCGGGCGGCAGATCGTGTCCCGGTTGAACTGGCGCAAACAGGGTCCCGCGGCCGCGCCGTCGTACCAGGAGCCCTTGTACGACGCGGATGAGCTGCTCGACATCGTGCCGGGTGACCTGAAGATCCCGTTCGATCCGCGAGACGTGATTGCTCGCGTCGTGGACGGGTCGGTGTTCGACGAGTTCAAGCCGCTGTACGGATCGTCGCTGGCGACCGGATGGGCGACACTGCACGGGTATCCGGTGGGCGTGCTGGCGAACGCACGGGGGGTGCTGTTCAGCGAGGAGGCGCAGAAGGCGGCGCAGTTCATCCAGCTGGCGAACCGTTCCGATACGCCACTGATCTTCCTGCACAACACGACCGGTTACATGGTCGGCCGCGAATACGAGCAGGGCGGGATCATCAAGCACGGCGCGCAGATGATCAACGCCGTCGCGAACTCCAAGGTGCCGCACGTGTCGATCCTGATGGGCGCGTCGTACGGCGCCGGCCACTACGGGATGTGTGGTCGCGCGTTCGATCCCCGGTTCCTGTTCGCGTGGCCGTCCGCGAAGTCGGCGGTGATGGGCCCACAGCAGCTGGCCGGCGTGCTGTCGATCGTCGCCCGCGCCGCCACGGAGGCGAAGGGGATGCCGTACGACGAGGACGGTGACGCGAAGATGCGCGCGTACGTCGAGGGGCAGATCGAGGCGGAGTCCCTGCCGATGTTCCTCTCCGGCCGCCTGTACGACGACGGCGTGATCGACCCGCGCGACACGCGAACCGTGCTCGGCATCTGTCTGTCCGCGATCCACTCCGCACCGGTGGAGGGAACCTCCTCCTTCGGCGTCTTCAGGCTTTGACGTCCGCTCCGCCAAGGTCGGCGGAGTTTCGACTACACAGCAAGGGAGGTTGCGTGTCGAGGTTCACGGTTCGATGGCGCGCCTGTTGGCATGCCTCCCCGCGCAGGCACGACCCGTCCGGCCGCGATGTTGATTGCCGCATTGGTATCGGCGTGCATGGTCCGTCCGCAACGGTCGCATTCGAAAATCGCTTGGCTCTTGCGATTCTCGGGCGCGCAGTACCCGCACTCGGAGCAGGTTTGGGACGTGAATGCAGCAGAAACTCGTTCGACCCGACCGCCCGATTTTTCCTCCAGCCGGCGGACAAGAGCTCCCCAGCCACTAGTCAGGATTCCTCGATTGAGCTTCGCCTTTCGACTCGTCTGACGCGAAGGGTTCCCAAGCGTGCCGCGTCCAGAGCGAGTCAGGTTCTTGATGCGCAGATCCTCGACCCTGATGATGTCGAATCTGCGGCTGAGATCCGTAGTCAGTTTCTCGATCCAGTCCTTTCGCCGGTTGACCTCTTTGGCCTTGATCCGAGCGAGCGCGTACCGCGTGCGTTGTCGCCGGTTCGACCCGCGGACGGATCTGGCCAGCCGTCTCTGCAGCCTCCGGAATCTACGCAACTCGTCCTGCGTCATGCGCGGGCAGAACAGGTGTTCCCCCGTAGAGAGGGACGCCGAATTCACCACTCCACGGTCGATACCGACCACTTCGCCAGTCCCCGGCCCATCCATCGGCGCCGGGATCACGGCAAAGGCGACGAACCACCGGCCTGCTGCATCTCTCTTGATCCTGTAAGACTTCGCGGCCTTGCATTCACGACTCCACCGGAAGCGGATCCGCCCGGCCTTCGGCACCAGCACCTCGCCGTACCTCTTTGTCAGCCGACGGACATGGCCAGGCCGGAGTGCGACTATGCGGAAGCTCTCATGCCGGTCGCGTTTACGCCAACCTGGACGGCCCGCCCGGCCTGCCCGCCACGCACTGACGCAAACTGCGAAGTCTTTGAGCGCCTGCTGCTGAACCGTGCACGACCCGCGAGCGAGCCACTCGAATTCCTGCCTTGCCTCGGTCAGCTGACGGCAGTGCTCCGCGAAGCCTGGACGGCGTCGGCGACCTCCGGTCATCGTGGCCTGTTCGACGGCAAGGTTCCACACGAAGCGTGCGTGAGCACAATGCTCCAGCAGAACCACTTCCTGCTCGGGCGACGGATACAGACGGAACCTCGACATACCTCTGATCCTGAACGACGCCACCGACAATTTGTGACAGAAGGTGACTGGTCATGAGCCTGCCATCGATCGACTTACTCAATGTGCGGCGGGTCAGCTCAGTGCTGGTGGCCAATCGCGGTGAGATCGCTCGCCGGGTGTTCCGGACGGCTCGGTCCATGGGGCTGTCCACGGTTGCCGTCTACTCGACGGCTGACGCGGAGGCGCCGTACGTCGGGGAGGCGGATGCTGCCGTGCATCTGCCGGGGAACGCGCCCGGAGAGACGTATCTGCGCGGGGAGCTGGTGATCGAGGCGGCGCTGCGGGCGGGAGCGGATGCGGTGCATCCGGGATACGGGTTCCTGTCGGAGAACGCCGGGTTCGCGGCGGCGGTGATCGAGGCCGGACTGACGTGGATCGGGCCGCCGGTGGATGCGATCTCGTCGATGGGGTCGAAGATCGAGTCCAAGAAGCTGATGGCGGCGGCCGGGGTGCCGGTGCTGGCTGAGCTGACTCCTGCTGAGGTCTCCGAGGCTGATCTGCCGGTGCTGGTGAAGGCTTCGGCCGGCGGTGGTGGGCGCGGGATGCGAGTGGTTTCGCGGCTGGCGGATCTGGCGGCGGAGATCGACGCGGCGTCGGCGGAGGCCCTGTCGGCGTTCGGGGACGGGACCGTGTTCTGCGAGCGGTACCTGCCGAGCGGGCGGCATATCGAGGTGCAGATCCTGGCCGATCAGCACGGGACGATCTGGGCGGTCGGCGAGCGGGAGTGCTCGATCCAGCGCCGGCATCAGAAGGTGGTTGAAGAGGCGCCGTCGCCGTTGGTGGAGCGGATTCCGTCGATGCGACCGCTGTTGTTCGACGCCGCGCGGAAGGCTGCGGCGGCGATCAGCTACGTGGGTGCAGGGACGGTTGAGTTCCTCGCCGATGAGGACGGGAACTTCTACTTCCTGGAGATGAACACGCGGCTTCAGGTGGAGCACCCGGTCACCGAGGAGACCACGGGACTGGATCTGGTGGAGCTGCAGCTCGCCATCGCTGACGGCTTGCACCTGCCGGCCGAGCCCCCGCCGACGGTCGGCCACGCGATCGAGGTGCGCCTGTACGCCGAGGATCCGCAGCAGGACTGGCAACCCCAGACCGGTGTGCTGCACAAGTTCCAGCTGGATTCGAGCGTGCGCGTGGATTCGGGGGTCGAGGACGGCTCGGTCGTGTCGCCGTACTACGACGCGATGCTCGCCAAAGTGATTGCCTACGGCCCCGATCGGACCGCTGTCGCCCGAAGGCTGGCGGGAGCGCTGGAGCGGGCGGCGATTCATGGCGTGGGAACCAACCGGGAGTTGCTGACCTGGATTCTTCGGCATCCCGCGTTCCTGGCGGGAGAGACTGACACCGCCTTCTTCGCGACGCATGGGATCGGTGGGTCGACCGGCTCGCCGGAGGTGGCCGCGTTGGCTGCGGCGTTGGCGGATGCGGCGGGCCGCGTGCAGCCGGTGCGGGTGCCGAGCGGCTGGCGGAACCTCGCTTCCCAGCCACAGCGGAAGAGCTACCGGGTCGGCGAGACGGTCTACGACGTCGAGTATCGGCGGACCCGGGACGGGCTGGTTGTCGACGGCAACATTCGGTTGATCGAGAGTACGCCGGACCGCGTGGTGCTCGAGATCGACGGAGTACGCCGGGCGTTCGACGTCGCGACGTACGACGGGCTCGTTTGTGTGGGGCCGGTGTCGTTGATACCGGTGCCGCGGTTCGTGGATCCGTCGCAGCAAGTGGCCGCCGGGTCGTTGGTGGCGCCGATGCCGGGGACGGTGATCCGGGTCGGGGTGCAGGTCGGTGAGGTGGTGAAGCAGGGGCAGCCGCTGCTGTGGCTGGAGGCGATGAAGATGGAGCACACCATCGCCGCGCCGGCTGACGGTGTGGTCGGTGAGCTCAATGTCGAGGCAGGTCAACAGGTCGAGGTCGGCGCCGTACTGGCTGTCGTTGGGGAGAACGCATGAGCATTGTCCGGGGTGGTGGGGTGGGGAAGGACTTCTACTCAGAGTCCGAAGAGCGCCAGGCGCTGCGCAAGGCGGTTGGTGAGCTGGGGAAGAAGTACGGCTACGCCTGGTTCGACAAGCAGGCGCGGAGCGGCGGCGACACCAGCGAGCTCTGGCACGAGGCCGGCAAGCTCGGCTACCTCGGCGTGAACCTGCCTGAGCAGTACGGCGGCGGTGGCGGCGGCATGGGCGACCTGTCGATCGTGCTGGAGGAGCTCGGTGCGGCCGGTTGCCCGTTGCTGATGATGGTCGTGTCGTCGTCGATCGTCGGCACGGTGATCACGCGGTTCGGCACCGAGGAGCAGAAGCAGACCTGGCTGCCCGGGCTGGCCGACGGCTCGACCACGATGGCGTTCGCGATCACCGAACCCGACGCCGGGTCGAACTCGCACAACATCACCACGACTGCCCGCCGTACCGAGGACGGCTGGTCACTGTCCGGGCGGAAGGTCTTCATCTCCGGCCTGGACGTCGCGCAGGCGGTCCTGATCGTCGGCCGGACCGAGGACGCCCGCACGGGCAAGCTGAAGCCGGCGTTGTTCGTCGTACCGATCGATACGCCCGGGATCGAGTTCCAGCAGATCGAGATGGACCTGATCAGCCCGGACAAGCAGTTCACGCTGTTCCTGGACGATGTCCGGCTGCCGCGTGAGGCGCTGGTCGGGTCCGAGGACGCCGCGCTGATGCAGCTGTTCGCGGGGTTGAACCCGGAGCGCATCATGGCGTCGGCGTTCGCGGTCGGGATCGCGCGGCACGCGCTCGGCAAGGCGATCGCATACGTCAAGGAGCGCCAGGTCTGGAAGACGCCGATCGGCGCGCACCAGGCGATCGCGCACCCGCTGGCACAGATCAAGATCGAGCTCGAACTCGCCCGCCTGATGATGCAGAAGGCGGCCGCGTTGTACGACGCCGGCGACGACCTCGGCGCCGGTGAGGCCGCGAACATGGCGAAGTACGCCGCGGGCGAGGTCGCGGTCCGGTCGACGGACCAGGCGGTCCAGTCGCTCGGCGGCAACGGCATGACCAAGGAGTACGGCGTCGCCGCGCTCTCGACGGCGGCCCGGGCGGCCCGGATCGCGCCGGTGAGCCGGGAGATGATCCTGAACTTCGTCGCCCAGCACAGCCTCGGACTGCCACGGTCGTATTGATGTCTGGCTTATTGAGGTCTGGCGCGAATACTCGGTAGTAGGTCAAGGTTCGTGCACTGACTCCGCCGCTCAGAGAGGTCCGGCTTGATGATCATCACCAGCCAGTTCCCGCCCGTCGAGATCCTCGACGTACCGCTGCACGAGGCCGTGCTCGGGCGCGCCCAGGAGTACGGCGACCGCCCGGCGCTCGTGGACGCGGTCAGCGGGCGCGAGATCAGCTACGCCCAGCTCGACGCGATGACGCGGCGGGTCGCGGCCGGGCTGGCCGAGCTCGGGATCCGGCACGGTGACGTGGTCGCGCTCTACAGCCCGAACACGATCCTCTACCCGGTCGTCTTCTACGGTGCGATCCGGGCGGGCGCGACTGTCACGACGGTCAACGCGCTCTACACCGCCGACGAGCTGCACAAGCAACTGATGGACTCGAAGGCGAAGTTGCTGGTGACGATTTCGCTGTTCCTGCCGGTCGCGACGGCCGCGATCGAGGGCACCGACGTCACGGAGATCTTCGTCTGCGACCAGGCCGAGGGATACCGGTCGGTGATGGAGCTGGTGGCGTCGACCGCGCCCGAGCCGGTGGTGACGTTCGATCCTGCTGAAGATGTCGCGGTGTTGCCGTACTCAAGCGGTACGACGGGGGCGGCCAAGGGTGTGATGCTGACGCACCGGAACATCGCGACCAACCTCGTGCAGGCCGAGGCGACGTTCAACATGGGTGAGGGCGAGCGGATCATCGCGATCCTGCCGTTCTTCCACATCTACGGACAGTCCGTACTGATGAATCTGCCGTTCCGCTTCGGCGCGACTGTCGTCGTCCTGCCGAAGTTCGACCTGCAGCAGTTCCTGACCACGCTCGACGAGCAGAAGATCACGCGCGCGTTCGTCGCGCCGCCGATCGTGCTGGCATTGGCGAAACATCCCGCCGTCGATGGCGTTGACCTGTCGGCGTTGAAGTACCTGACGTCGGCCGCGGCTCCGCTGGATGCCGAGTTGGCCGAGTCCTGCGCGAAGCGGCTCGGGCTGCACGGGGTGCTGCAGTGCTACGGGATGACCGAGCTGTCGCCGGGGACGCACGCCGTACCGCAGGACGACCCGGAGCCGCCACCTGGTGCCGTCGGCAAGCTGTTCCCGTCGACCGAGCAGCGGCTGGTCGGTGCTGATGGCAACGATGTTGGCGACGGTGAGGTCGGGGAGATCTGGATCCGCGGACCGCAGGTGATGAAGGGATATCTGGGCCGGGTGGCGGAGACCGACGCGACCATCGACCGCGAGGGCTGGCTGCACACCGGCGACCTCGGACGCGTCGACGAGCGCGGTTACCTGTACGTCGTCGATCGGGTCAAGGAGCTGATCAAGTACCACGGGTACCAGGTGCCGCCGGCCGAGTTGGAGGCCGTGCTGCTGACCGACGAGCGGATCGCGGACGCGGCGGTGATCGGGGTGCAGGTCGACGGCAACGAGGTGCCGAAGGCGTTCGTCGTACCGATGCCTGGTTCCGGTCTGACGGAGGACGAGGTGCTCGAGTACGTCGCCGCGCGGGTGGCGCCGTACAAGAAGGTGCGGCTGGTGGAGTTCATCGAGGCGGTGCCGAAGGCTGCGTCCGGGAAGATCCTGCGGCGTGAGCTCCGAGCGCGCGAGGCCGCCCGTGAGTGAGGTTCTTCGCGAACCACAACAGGACCGCAGCCGGGCGACCCGGCAGCGGTTGCTGGAGGCTGCGGTCGAATCACTGGCCGAAGTCGGGTACGCCGCGACCACGGTGGCTGTGGTCGCGGCCCGGGCCGGGGTGTCGCGGGGCGCGGCGCAGCACCACTTCCCGACCCGGGCGGATCTGTTCGCGGCGGCCGTCGAGTACATGACCGAGGTGCGGCTCGCGGAGATCCGGGCCGCCACCTTGCCGGCTGGACCGGGGCGGACCGAGGCGATCGTGAGTCTGCTCGTCGACGTCTACACCGGTCCGCTGTTCCGGGCTGCCTTGCACCTGTGGGTGGCCGCGTCGACCGAGGAGGCGCTGCGCGCTCAGATCGTCCGGCTGGAGGAGCGGGTTGGACGGCGTGCGCACCGGGCGCTGCTCGACGTACTGGACGTTTCGGAGCGGACTCCCGGCGTACGGGAGACGGTGCAGGGTGTGCTGGACATGGCACGTGGTCTGGGGCTGGCTGACCTACTGTCGGATGACAGTGCGCGCCGACGCGGGATTGTCCGGCAGTGGAGCCGCATCCTCGATCAGGCCCTGCTTGCGCCTGGAGTGTGACCGAAGGACCGTCGGAAGGTGTCGATGAACGCACTGGTCGACGCCCAGCCGCACTGGTGAGCTACTCGGGTGACTGACTCACCATCTGCGAGCAGTCTGAGTGCTGTGTGCAGTCTGAGCTGAGTGCGCCACTGGGGGAACGTCATGCCGAGGTCTGCGCGGCAGAGGCGGCTCAGCGTGCGTTCACTCGCGCCGACGTGGGTTCCTAGCTCGGTGAGGGTGCGGTTGTCGGCAGGGTCGGCGTACAGGACTTCGCAGAGCGCAGTGAGCCGTGGGTCGCGCGGAGTGGGCAGGTAGGTCGGCAGCTGCGGCGAGCGCTTGAGCTGGTCGAGCAGTACGGCGTACAGGCGGTTGCGCTCGGCTGACTCGTCCATTGGGGCCGTGTAGGTGAGGATCAGCTCGCGCAGGAGCGGGCTGACGACCAGGGCGGATGGCGCTGTGAGCGCGAGCGGGTTCGCGGTCAGGCCGATGGTGTGGAGGGCGGTGTAGCCGTAGGCGCGGTGTTCGTGGACGGTGCCGGCCGGGATCCAGATGGCGCGGTTGGCCGGGGCGATCCAGCTGCCGGCGTCGGTGGCGACGGACAGCACGCCCTGACCGGCGTACACGATCTGGTGCTCGTCGTGCCAGTGCGCGTCGATCGCCCCACCGGCGGGGATCGGCAGGATCCCGGTGGTCGCGATCGAGTGGCGGTTTTCCGGCATAGGTTGGCATTTTATCGGAAGCCGGACAGGGGGTCTGTCGGCAACGATCGGTGTGTGAGGAAAATCCGACCGATCGGGCTGATGGCGATCGGGCATGCGTGTGTCGATGTGTACCAGGGCTGCGTCCCGGCGTTGGTCCCGTTTCTGGTGGCCGAGCGCGGCCTCGGGTACGTCGCGGTCTCCGGGATCACGTTGGCCGCGACCCTGCTGTCGTCCGTGGTGCAGCCGGTCTTCGGCGTACTGACCGATCGGCGGCCGCTCACCTGGCTGATCCCGGTCGCCATGACGACGGCCGGGCTCGGGATCGCGCTGCTCGGGGTCGGGGACTCCTACTGGCTGATGTGGCTCGCGGCCGCGCTGTCCGGGCTCGGCGTCGCGGCGTACCACCCGGAGGCAGCCCGGATGGCGCGCGCGGTCAGCGGGGGCAGTCATGTCGGGATGAGCTGGTTCTCGGTCGGGGGGAACGTCGGGTTCGCGCTGGCGCCGGCCATGGTCACCCCGATCATCGCTTCCGGCGGGTTGGGCTGGACGCCGGTGCTGATCGTGCCCGCGCTGTTCGGTGCGGTCGTCACCCGGCTCGCGATCCGATCCGCCGGATTCGTTGCTGCTGGCAACGGTCAGCCGGTGGTCGGTTCCGACGACTGGCCGTCGTTCCTGCGGTTGTCGGCGATCATGGTCTGCCGATCGATCGTGTTCGTCGGGCTGGGCACGTTCATCGCCCTGTACGCCGGTCAGCGGGTCGGCGGCGGTACGACCACCGGCGGGATCGCGCTGTTCGTGCTGTTCGCCTCGAGCGCGTTCGGAACGCTCCTCGGCGGCCGGTTCGCCACCCGGTTCGGGCGGATCCGGACGTTGCGCGCGTCGTACGGCATCGCCGTACCGGCCCTTGCAGGGCTCGTGTTCGTGCCCGGGCCGGCGTTCTTCGGCTTCCTCTTGCTGACCGCGATCGCGATGGCGATCCCGTTCTCGCTGCACGTCACCCTCGGCCAGGACTTCCTACCCACCCGCGTCGGCACCGCCGGCGGAATGACCCTAGGACTCGCCGTCAGCATCGGCGGCATCGGCACCCCGATCCTCGGCACCCTCGCCGAACACACCTCCCTCCACACCGCCCTCTCCACGCTGATAGCCCTCCCCCTGGCCTGCGCCCTAATCGCCTACGCCCTGAAGGAACCCGTCATCGAGTGATGCGCGCTAGTAGCGAGCGGCGGTACGGCGGTCCACCTTCGCCGCTAGTTCGTCCGGGTCGCACTCGGCCAGGTGGTCGCGGACGAGCAGGTGGATGAACGAGTACTCGCCGGGTGCGGTTTGGGCGAGCACGTAGCGGTCGGCGGCGTACCGGAGAAATGCTCGGCGCCGCCAGGGGACGTTGCCGCTCCAGGGCACCAGGAAGTCGTAGATGCGACCCTCCAGGAGCACACCCGCGTACCGAGTCTTGAGCATTCCCAGGTTTGCTCTGGCGAACAAGAAGCCGACCGCGAGACCTGCAGTAGCTTCTACGTTTCCCGAGAACAGGTCGGTCCCCAGCACGACGGCGAGCGCGATCCCCGACGCAGCGCCACCGATCACCCACCAGGCCGGCCGCCACCACGGTCCCACGCTGCCGTGGTCGCGCGGAGCCGAGGCGAAGCGGCCCTTCAACAGCCTGGTGCAGCGAGCAATCACCAGCCCGACCACTACCCCCGTGACGAACTCACGGATGTCCAGCCCGAAGCCGGTCCACCGCGGCAGCCCCGCTATGAGGCCCATCATCGCAACGGTCACCAGGACTCCAGTCGCCGCACCTGCAGCGATCGCCAGCCCCAGAAGTGCCACGCGTCGCGACACCGGGGTACTGACGGAGTCGGGAGACCACCACGTACGGCGCCGCCAGAGCGCAGCCAGCAACGTCGCTCCGGCAACACCCAGGCCAGGCAGCACGCCGTACTGCGCAGCCGTGGCGGCCGTCGACCCAGCTGTGAATCCTAGGAAGAGCGCGGGCAAGCAGACCATGTTGGCCAGGTAGTCCGCCTCAGGGCGGCTTGGGGAGAAGTCCCGCGGAACAAGCCGCCGCGGTACCACAGTTTGGTCCCCGGCCTCGTCACGGGTGAACCACGCGAGGCACCAGAGAGAGCGCACCGCCGTGCGCGCGTCGTACTGGCGGCTTGCCGACCGGCGTCTGGAGAGGACCTCGGCGATGAAGGTGTCGAAGAGGTCGCGGCGGACATCCGCTGCGCCGCTCGCGGCGATGGCCTCGGGGCCGCGGTCCTGGTAGGCCAGGAGCAGTACGGCGAGCATCAGGGGTGTGGTGACGAGATCCCAGAGCTCGTCGTCCTGCTCGATCGCCGCGCGGGCTCCGTCCAGTGCGGGTCCGACTGCTTCGAAGTACTCGAGGACCTGTTGCCTGGTGAGCGGTCTGATGTCCACTGCACCGTTCAGGACGAGCTTGTTGGTCAGCAGGCCGTAGTCGTGACTGCGGCAGGTTACGGCGAGTTTGGGGATTGTGTAGTGCTTCTGGAGATCTGAGAGGACGCCTGCCAGTTTGTCGCGATGTGGGCGGTCGATCTCGTCCAGGCCGTCGAACAGCAGCGCGAGATGCCCGTGCAGCAGCCAGCTTCGGCCTACCGCCGATGGGATGCCGTAGCGGAGTTTGAGTTCGTCGAGCAGCCAGCGGACGAAGCCGGCCAGCGCCGGAGTGTCTCGCGGGTGGTCGTCCTTCTTGGAGGACGGGGTGGCTGACCAGGTGGCCAGGTCGACCACGACTGGGATCGGGGTGCGTTCGTCGGCGGTTGCCTGGTTGGCGAGGGTTCGGGCGAGGGTTAGGAGGAGGGTGGTTTTGCCGGCGCCGGGGGCGCCGAGGATCAGCATGGAGTCTTGGAGTTCGTCGAAGACGGCGGCGATGTCTGCGTTCTCCGGGAGTTGCCGGGGTGCGCTGTTGGGTGGCTGGACGAAGAGGTCGTACGGGCGGACTACCGCCTGCGGGCGCTCGTCCAGGGCGAGGGCGACGCGGGTGCGGGTGGCCAGGGAGCCGGCGACGCGCTGGTTCAGGTAGTCGTCGACTGCTTTGAGCAGGAGCTGGCGATTGCGGGGTACGTCGGCTGAGCGGCTCGAGATGGTGGGGCGTTGGCGGCTGCGGACCTCCAGCAGGGCGGTCACGACGAGGATCGCCCAGAGGACGCCGATCGCGGGCCACGTCCAGCCGACGTACGGGCTGAGGAAGGCGGGCGCCGTACCGCCGGTGCCGACGTTGATGGCGATCGGGAGCAGGACCAGGCTGAGCGAGGCGGTCAGCACGATGACGACGGCGCGCACGACAGAGTCCCGGATCCTCACGCACCGGAGCGTATCGGTCCGGGCCGTATCGACCTGTGGATCGGGCCTGCTGGCGGTGATGCTGAGTACCGGGCTGGTGGCGCTGGACGCGACCATCCTGGCGACCGCGGTGCCCTCGGTGGTCGAGGCTGTCACCCGCCCCGACCCGAGGCACCGGCGAGCGTAGCCGTCGCCCGCATAGCGTCGAGGCGTGAGTCCCCGTACTCGTATGAATCACAAGACGAAGTGGCAGGACAACCGGTACGACGTAGCCTGCGTCGTCAGCTGGACGGCACCTGAGGTCAAGGTGAAGTCTGTGGAGACGACCGCCCGGTAGGCGCTAGCCGCGCAGCATGATGTCAGCCACCGTCGTCCGGGGCGGGCAGTTCCGCCAACGCGCTTGTGATCAGCCGGCGCGCAGCTGCGCCGTACGCGGCCAAGCTCGACAGCGCGGTGAAGGTTTCCGCGTACATCGCGAGTTCGCGTGGGTGTGTGATCGTGAGGAACCCGGAGACCAGCTCGACGTTTGCCTGGCTGTTGTCGAACATGTAGAAGTTTTCCACTGGCCAGCGCGACGATCGGTCCACGGTTGTCGGGATGACTCCCAGAGTGACTGAGGGAAGCGTCGACACCTCGAGCAGGTGGCGGAGCTGGTCAGCGAGTACGGCGTGGCCGCCCACCTGGTAGCGCAGAGCCCCTTCCTCGAGTACGAAGGCGAACGTGTGATCGCCTTCGCGAAGAATGTGCTGCCGCTCGATGCGTTCGGCGACTGCAGCGGCTACGTCGTCGATTGCGACTTGGCGACGGTCCCGCACCGATCTCAGGACGGCAGTGGTGTACTGCGGGGTCTGAAGCAGACCGGGGATCATGGTCTGGCAGTACGACCGAAACTTGCGTGTGCGCTCGTAGATATCACGGACGGCGACGTTCAGTTGTTTCAGCCCGGTCTGCTCAGCCCGTCGCCAGTCCAGCCACATTAAGTTGACGGCTCTGACCTCGGCGATCAGTTCAGGTATCAGCTTCGGGGCAGAGCAGACGTAGCACCACGCTCGTAGATCGTTTTCGCTGGGCCGCTGCTTGGCGTGCTCGATTCGCGATGTCTTCGCCTCATGCCAACCAGCGGCAGCAGATAGTGCCCGCGCTGTCAGACCAGCGTCGAGCCTGATCTCCTGCAGCCGGTTGGCGAGAGCGTGATGCGCGCTCTGAGCGCTTGAAAACGGTGACTCAGACATCGCAAATCTACGAACGGAACGCTAGGCGGCCGTCACTCCGGATGCGACGTAGTCGCTGTGGTCGATCCCGAGTTCCCAGGATGCCTCAAACGCTGCCTCACATAGCTTGACGGCTTCTGAATTGGTCGTGACCTCTTCGCCGACGTATCGCCCGTCTCCGGCGAAGAAGTAGAACTGGAGGGTACTGCCGTCGAGGATCCAGACATCGTTGCCTGGCAGCGCGAGCGCTGACACTCGCTGCCTGGGTACCCACCGGATCTGTTCGCCGGCGTCGATGTTGACTCGCTGGGTTACCGCGTGCTCGAACTGTATGTAGTCCGACAGCGGTTCGCTGACGACTCGTACACGCTTCACCTCTACCCCTCGGGCGGTCGCCTGGCGGGCGATCTCGGTCCACCCGGCGTACGCGCGGACGGCTTCATCGAGGTTGCCGGCCTTCCACGCAAGATGGCCTGGGTCCTCGGTCATGTACTGGTCGCGGAACTCCAGTTTGAGAGCGGTCCTTGTGGTCTCGGCGAGCAACTCAGTGGTCGACTTTGGCACTACACGCCTCCAAGATGATGTCGATCATGCTCGGCGGTAGCTTCACGACGGACTCCGTATCCAGGAGCCGGCTGTCCGTCGAGATCCGCGCGAGCAGTTCGGGATCGATGACCGTCTCACCTTGGAAGTAGAAGTCGCCCGTCTGCTCGTCCCGGAAGACGGCCGGACAGGTATCCCCGGGGTTGTTCGGGTCCTTCCCATGGAACTTCAAAGCCATGATGACCTCCCGTATCGAATGACTTGCGTTGGCATGCGCCGGTGGGGACCAATTCTTAGTCGGGTTACGGATCCCAGGGAACCCTTCAGCGGGTCTCGCCGCAAGTTTCCGCAAGTTCGTTGCCCGGCGGATGCCCGTGTGGAGGGCTCCGCAAGCCGGCCGAGGCTCTCGATAGCGGGTTCCGGCGGTAGATGTATTGAATCTTGCCAATTCACCGCGCAAGTTGCTGCAAGTCAATGGATGGCGGGAGTTCGTGAGCTCTACGTTCGCTGGACGGTCAGGGCGGCGGGTGAGCCCAGAGCATGCGCGCAGGGCGGTGCGACATTTCTCCCCCGCCCCGTCTCCCTGGCCGGTCCACGTAGCAAGGGGTGACGAGTGAGTCGAGGTAGAGGGTGTCCGACGACCTAGATCTGAATGCGGTGATCGATGCCTGGGCTGTGCTCTCGCCTGAGGCCCGGCGGACCCTCGCGCAGCTGGCGCACGACTTTTGTCCTCCCGAGAATGCCATCGCGGCTGGGCCCTGGCCAACACTGATGACCGAGCCGGAGTGCGAGACGCCCGCGGAGGCGGAGCTGCTCCACGGGGCGTGGCCGACATTCGTACCCAGTTCGGAATGGGAGCGCCACGACGATCCCGAGGTTCGCCGGTGACAGCGGTGGACCACACCGAGGAGCAGTCAGTCGAACCGGCGGAAGAATCGCCGGTCGTCCATGGATACTTCCGCGAACACATGTTCATGGGCCATCGAGAGAAGGCCGATCTCCGGGCGCGGCTGGATCAAGCCGCGCGGCAGCACGGGTACCGACTGGGCAAGGTCTTCGAGGAGAGAGTCGAGACAACGCCTGCGGCGTTCGGGGCCCTAGTCGATGCTGCGGTCGAAGACAGCGCCGCCGTGATCGTGCCGGGCATCGAACACCTTGCCATCCACGGTCACGCCACGATGATCCGAGACAGCCTTGCCGCCGCAATCGGCGCGCCCGTACTCGTCGCGACGAGGTAGCAAGGATCCACATCCTCACGCACCGGAGCGTATCGGTCCGTGGATCGCCCCTGCAGGAATTGTTCAACGATCACGTAAGTTGGCCTTTGTCATGACTACTCAGCGGATCGATCGAGGCAGCATCGGACTGCGGTCGGAGCGAGGGCCGATCCTGCTGGCGGTGATGCTGAGTACCGGGCTGGTGGCGCTGGACGCGACCATCCTGGCGACCGCGGTGCCGTCGGTGGTCGAGGATCTGGGCGGGTTCACGCAGTTCCCGTGGCTGTTCAGCATCTATCTGCTGGCCCAGGCGGTCTCGGTGCCGATCTACGGCAAGCTCGCCGACTTGCGCGGGCGGAAGCCGATGATTTTGTTCGGGGTCACGCTGTTCGTCATCGGGTCGGTGCTCTGCGGGTTCGCCTGGAGCATGCCGGCGCTGATCGCGTTCCGGCTGATCCAAGGGCTGGGCGCGGGCGCGATCCAGCCGATCGGGATGACGATCATCGGCGACATCTACACGGTGGCCGAGCGGGCCAAGGTGCAGGGATATCTCGCCAGCGTGTGGGGGATCTCGTCGTTCGTCGGGCCGACGCTCGGTGGGGTCTTCTCCGACTACATCTCGTGGCGCTGGATCTTCTTCGTGAACGTGCCGCTCGGGGTCGCGGCGGCGATCGTGCTGCGCAAGCGGTTCCAGGAGAAGGTCGCCGAGAAGACCAAGCACCAGATCGACTACGCCGGCGCCGTACTGCTGGCGGTCGGCGGCTCGTTGCTGCTGCTCGGCTTGCTCGAAGGTGGCGTGATGTGGGCCTGGGACGCGCCGATCAGTATCGCGATCCTGGCGGTGGCGGTGATCCTGATCGTCGCGTTCGCGCTGGTCGAGCGGCGCGCGGCCGAGCCGATCCTGCCGCCGTGGGTGCTCAGTCGCCGGGTGCTGAACTCGGCCAACGCGACCGCGTTCCTGATCGGGCTGCTGATGATGGGACTGTCGACGTACGTGCCGGTCTTCGCGCAGGGCGTGCTCGGGACGTCCGCGCTGATCGCCGGGTTCGCGCTGGCCGCGATGACGATCGGCTGGCCGATCTCGGCGTCGCTGTCCGGGCGGATCTATCTGCGGCTCGGGTTCCGCTGGACGATGCTGCTCGGCTCGGCCTTCGTCGTACTCGGGTCCGGGATCCTGCTGACGGTCAGTGCGACGAGTGGCGTGTGGCAGCTCGCGGCGGCGTGCTTCGTGATCGGTGTCGGGCTCGGGTTCTCGTCGGCGCCGGCCGTGGTCGCGGCTCAGTCGTCGGTCAACTGGCAGCACCGAGGCGTGGTCACCGGCGCGAACATGTTCTCCCGCTCGGTCGGTAGCGCTGTCGGGGTCGCCGCCTTCGGTGCGGTTGCGAACGGCGAGATCGCCGCGCGGCTCGGCGCTGCCCACAAGGACATTCAGAAGGTCCCGGCCAACGTGCTCGCCCCGGCCATCCACGACGTCTTCTACCTGGCCGCCGGCGCCGCCGTACTGCTCATCGTCGCGGTCGCCTTCATCCCCAACCGCATCCCCGAACGGCCGCTCGCCTCGGCTAGTTAGGCAGCGGCCCGGTCAAGCCGAACCACAGGCTGACGCCGAGCAACACGATCCACAGCCCGCCGAGTCCCCACCCGAGCCGGACCTGACCATCCTTGGACAGCGGCCGACCAGCCACCTTCCCGACGATCGCCAGCGTCACCAATCCGAGCAGGAACGTCAGGATCAGCGCCCCGACAGCGCTGGCCCAGCCGAAGCTGACCGGCCGCGCAACCAGGTAGGCCTCGCCGAATCGGCGCTCAGGCCCGCCGTCCCCACGATGCCCGAGCAGCATCGCCGAGCTGGCCGCGACGGTCGACATCACATACGTCAGCACGGCTTTGACGACCGGACCCAGCCGGCGTCGTACGGCAAACAGAGCCGTCATCACCACGAGCGGGCCGCCCATCCACGCCCACCCGACCGCCCGCAGTACAAGCTCGTCCGTCCCAGCCACGTCACCGACAGACCGCACCACGTCCCGAACGACCAGATCGCCGAAGACCCCCGACAGGATCAGTACGGCGAACGCCGTCAGCGGCGCGTACTTGGCCCACCGCCCAAGAACCGTGAGCAACAGGATCACCGGTGAATTCCGCACCGGCGAACTCTGTCAGACCGACGGTCTAGGTTTTCGGCATGCGGGTTGTGGATTGTGTGGGGGCTTTGATTCGGGATCGGCGTGGGCGCGTTTATGTGCATCGGCGGTCGGTGGATCGGCGGTTGTTGCCGGGGATCTGGGATGTGGTCGGCGGACACGTCGAGGCGGGGGAGACGCCGGAGGAGGCGTTGCGGCGGGAGGTGGAGGAGGAGACGGGGTGGACGGTTCGCGAGGTGGTGGGGACGGTCGCGGACTGGGAGTGGGAGTGGGAGGGGCGGGTACGGCGTGAGCTCGACTATCTGGTCGTGGTCGACGGGGAACTGGAGCGGCCGCGGTTGGAGGAGGGGAAGCACGATGCGTCGGCTTGGGTCGGCGTGGACGATCTCGAGTTGCTGATGGTCGGGCGGACCGACGGGGACCGGCGGCTGCGGGACATCGTGGCGCACGTGGTGCGGATGCGGTTGACCGAGCGGTTGCGGCTCGAGCCGATCAGTGGACCGGGTGCGGTCCTCGGCGGACATGTGCCGGACCTGGTGCGGTTGTTCGCGGATCCGTGGGTGTCGCGCTGGTACGGCGGCTCGTGGTCGCCGGAGGTGGCTGCGGAGCGGGCGGCCGAGATGGGCGCGGCCTGGGAACGCGATTCGGTGAGCAAGTGGGTCGCGTATGAGCAGTCGAGCGGGGAGCTGGCTGGGCGAGGTGGGTTGTCGCGGATGACCGCGGGATCCCCGGTGGCGGTGGCGGTCGAGGGGTTGGTCGGGGCGGAGTGGGCGGTCGATCGGCTGGAGTTGGGATGGGCGCTGGTGGAGTCGGCGCGGGGGCGCGGGTTGGCGACCGAGATCGGGCGGGCCGGATTGGAGTTCGCGTTCGAGACGCTGGGAGCACAGGCAGTGATCGCTTTTACCGAGCGTCACAATCGAGCCTCCCGGGCGGTGATGGACCGGCTCGGGATGACCTACGCGGGTGAGATCACCGCCGAGGGCTGGGTGGACGGCGTACCGGAGGTGCAGGCGGAGGCTCCTTTCGCCGTTCATGTCCGTCGGACCTGAAGCGGACCTCCGGCCGGACCTTCACGGACCCGTTGTGTACGACCGGACATGTACATCTTGACACAAACGCTCACGGCTTGCGACTCTGGCAGGCATGAGCACACTGCGACGGATGACCCCACTGCTCCTCGATGTCGGCGTACCGCTCGCCGTCTACTACCTGCTGCGCCAGACCGCTCTGGATCAGAGCTGGTGTTATGCGGCCGGAGCGGTCACCGGTGGAGTGATCGTCGGTCGTACGGCGATCAAGCAGCGGAAGCTTGATTGGCTGGCCGGCTTCGTGCTGCTCGGGTTCGTGATGACATTCCTGGTTTCGCTCGCGACCGGCAACGTGAAGCTCGCGACCCTGACCGACTCGCTGATCTCCGGGGCGATCGGGATCGCACTGGTCGTGAGCGCCTTGGCCGGGCGGCCGGCGTTCCGCGCGGTCGCGCTACGGGTCGCCGGGACGACCCCGGACGTACGGCGGATGCTCGACGAGCGCTGGGAGACGCAACCCGCCTGGCGCGAGGTGATCGGCCGGATGACCTGGATCTGTGGCGCCGTCCTGATCGTGGAGGCGCTGGTCCGGGTCGGACTCGTGGTCGCGCTCGGACCCGACGCGGTGGTTGTCGTGTCCCGCATGCTGCAGGTGATGACCGGGGTCGGACTGACCTTCTGGGCAATCAGCTACGCCAAGCGGTCCGCGCATCGGTGGAGTGCACCGGTTCCGGCCGCGGCGTGAGCACGCGGGACACGACAGAGACTCCGTTGTGTGACCGCCCAGGCGCGGCGGTCACACAACGGAGCCGGCCACCTCGGGGGGGTGGTTCCTGGTGAGGTGTCAGGAACCACCGGTGGTGTCCTACCGCCCAGGACACCCAGCCCCGGCCTGGCCCGAGGTGTCGGCCAGGTGGTGGTGGTTGGAACGGCTGGGCGGCGGCGATACAGGGAACTCAGCCGCCAGCCCAGCCGGGCTTTGGGCGGTGCGGTCCGGGGCTGAGGAGTGCCCCGGACCGCACCTGGGTTTCGTTCGGGACCTGAGGAGGGTCCCGAACCTTCCAGAAAGCCGAACCCTGAACGTGAGGAGACTCCAGGGTGCGGCTGACCGAGCCTGAGGAGGGCCCGGAAGCTTGTCGATCAGATGTTTGATTCAGTCCGTGCTGTCGAGCGGGCCGAGCATGTCGTTGGTGACCTTCAGGCCGGCGAAACGGCGCCGCATCGCCTGCTCGTAGCGGGCCGCCAGCGGTGCTTCCGCGACGTACTGGGCGATCACATGCTCGCCGAACCAGACCCGAACCCGGCGACGATGCTGTCGCGCCGTCATTTCCGCGATGCTCACTGCCTCTCACCCCGTAACTCTCAGCCCTTGCAACCAGTTGGACTTACTGGTTGTCATGGCAGTAATGGTGCACGAGCCCAACGTGACCGCTCTAGGACCTGAAGAGGACCTTTGCCGGACCTCTTCCGGACCTCTGGCGGACATCTGGAGGACAGCACCTTGTCGTGGGGCATTAGTCGAGACAACGTCTGTTCTGACGGTGAACGGGAGGAACGATGGCGGCGAGGTTGGCGCCTAAGACGGTCCTGGCGCACTTGATCCAGCGCCGGAACCAGACCTACTCCGAGATCGTCGCCGAGTTCGTCGAGCTGGGTGGAACCATCACCGAGCGGCACCTGCGGCGTCTCGCATCGGGCGAGCGGGCAGGAACCACTCCACAGACCCGGCGCACCCTGCAACGCATGTTCGGAAAGCCGGTCGAGGAACTTCTCGCGCCGTACGTCCCCGAACAGACGGTCCCGCAGCACGTGGGGCAGCAGATGGTGCCGGCTGCCACGGGTGGGCGGATCACGACAGGTAACGAGATGGAGGTTCTCGACATGGCTGCCAGCCGAGCGAGGGCATTTGCCCTTGCGGCCCAGTCCGGTCTCGGAAGCGAGGCCATGGAACAGGTGTACGACGACGTGCGCCACGTCGCGAAGGCCTACCCGCAGCGCCCACTGCCGGAGATCCTCGGTCAGCTGGTCGAGACGCAGGACCTGGTCTTCGCACTGCTGGAGAGCCGGCAGCGGCCGGAGCACCTGCGGCAGCTCTACTTCCTCGGCGGGGTGACCGGTGGCCTGCTCGCCAAGGCCTCGCACGACCTCGGGAACCCGCATGCGGCGCTGACGCAGGCGCGGACCGCGTTCCTGTGCGCCGACAACGCCGACCACCACGGCCTGCGCGCCTGGGTGCGTGGCCTGCAGTCCCTCGTCTCGTACTGGGCCGGCAACCCGCACGACTCCGTCCGCTACGCCCAGCTCGGCGCCGGCTACGCCGAGCAGGCCAACAGCACCACCAGCGTCTGGCTCCCGGTCAGCGAGGCCCGCGCCTGGGCCGCACTGGGCAACCCGGAGGCCACCCGGGCCGCGCTCGAGCGGGCCGAGAACGCCTGGACCACGGTGCAGAACGACGAGCTCGACGACATGGGCGGTCTGTGCACCTTCGGACGGCACCGCCAGCTGTACTACGCGGCCGACGCGCTGGCGTGGCTGCCGGGCGAGGGCGAGCAGGCCGAGCGGTACTCGCGGCAGGCCGTCGACGCCTACGCCGACCAGAACCACCCGGAGTGGGCCTTCGGCGACGCCGCCGGCAGCCACGCCGCGATGGCGATCAGCCGGATCGCGACCGGTGAGCTGGACGGCGCCGCGGACGCGATCGCCCCGGTGCTGGACCTGCCGACCGAGCGCCGGATCAACGGAGTCGTGCACTCGGCCCGCCGGGTTCACCAGGCCTTGCGGCAGTCCGGTCGCGCGGACGACGCCCGCGAGTTGCAAGAGGAGATTGAAACGTTCACGCGGACACCAGTGCAGACCCTCAACCGGTGACCCCGGGTTCCTTCCACAATCGCCCCATGGAGCCTCTCAACGGTGATCTGACGGTTCTGCGCGAGTTCCGCGAGAACGATCTCGACGACTACCTGTCCGTGTTCGGTGACGACCGCGTCACCGACTGGATGGCGTTCGACAGTTACGACCGGGCCAAGGGGACCGAGGTGCTGGCCGGCATCCTCGAGCGCTCGGCCCGGGACAAGCGCCCCGACTACATGCTCGCCGTCACCCGCCGGGACGACGACCGCATGATCGGCTTCGCCCGGATCGCGCCCGGGATCCCGGCGAGCGGTCCCTGGTCGGCCAAGCTCGGGTACGGCGTGCACGCGGACCACTGGGGTCACGGGTATGCGACGGACGCCGCCAAGGTGATGCTGGCCTTCGCGTTCGGCACCCTCCACGTGCACCGGGTGACGGCGGCGATCGGCCCGGAGAACGCGGCCTCGATCGCCGTGGTGAAGCGGATCGGTTTCAGCTACGAAGGTCACTTGCGTGACCATGTGTTCACCAACGGTGCCTGGCGGGATTCCTTGCTCTACTCGATTCTCGAGGACGAGTACGCGGATCGTTCATCTCCGCGTCATCTGGAGCCTTGACGGGATTTTGTCCGGACCTGCAGGGTGGCGCTCATGCAGCAGCTACCCCCGTGGGCGGACCCCGACGTACCTGAAGCGACCCTGGATCCGCAGGGGGTGTCGCGGCGGAACCTGATCCGCGGCGCCGGGCTGCTCGGCGCCGCCTTCACCGTGAGCACAGTTGCGGTGACCGCGGCCGGCGCGACGGAAGCGGCCGCCACCACGTCGTCGTACCAGGGTGGTAGTGACCCGGAGCTGGTCTACCTGGTCGGGGACCACCATGTGCACAGCCGGTACAGCCATGACGCGAAGTACGACTTCACGCAGCTGGCTCAGCGCGGCGCGCAGTTCGGGCTGGACTGGATGGCGTTCACCGAGCACAGCAACTTCGGGCACGCCGACAAGGGCGCCGCGGCCGAGAACGCGGAGGTTCTGAAGGCGCGGGCCGAGAATCCGCGGATGCTGATCTTCCAGGGCCTGGAGTGGTACATCCCGGCCGCTGAGCACGGCACGCTCCTGGTCGCGCCGGGCGCGAACAACGTCGCGCTGCTGCAGCAGTTCGAGCGTGAGTACGACGGGAAGCTGACGAACCGCTCGGGCGACACACCGGAGAACGAGCAGCACGCGATCAAGGGTCTGCAGTGGCTGGCCGCCCAGAAGCGCAGTGGGTTCGTCGACGACGTCCTGGTGCTGGCGAACCACCCGCTGCGGCTGGGCATCGACTCCCCGCACGAGCTCCGCGCCTGGCGCGACACCGGCGTCTGCATCGGCATGGAGGGTGCTCCGGGCTCGCAGGGCGACGCTGAGCCGGCCTGGGTGAAGTTCCGCGGTGCCACCAATGCGCAGCGCGGCGAGTACGTGAACAACCCTGGCACTGGGAGCTGGCCGGGCTTTCCTGGCGACGCTTATCGCACGTACGGCGGCTTCGACTGGGCGACCGCGACCGTCGGCGGGCTGTGGGACAGCATGCTGGCCGAGGGCCGACTGTTCTCGGTCACCTCGAACAGCGACAACCACCGGACCATCTGGGACACCTGGACCGACGGCGTGTTCCCGCCTGGGCAGAACTTCGACAGCCTCGGCTGGAAGCCCTCACCGACCAACACGGACACCCCGCAGGCCGGCAGCGACTTCTGGCCGGGGCAGTTCAGCCGGACGCACGTCGGGGTCGCGAAGTACGGCTACCTCGAGGTGATGGCCGCACTGCGCGCGGGCCGGGTGTGGGTGGACCACGGTCAGCTGGTCGACGGCATCGACGTACGGGTCGCTCCGGTCGGTTCTCGGCAGCGTGGTGTGACGCTGGGTGGACGGCTGCGGGTACGGCGTCATGAGCGGCTCGAGCTGCGGATCACCGTGACCAGCGCGTCCCGGCCGAACTTCCACGGCGTACTGCCGCGGCTGGCGCATGTGGACGTGATCCGCGGTGCGGTGACCGGTCCGGCCGCCACGCGGGACAGTTGGAAGGCACCCGACACCAGAGTGGTCGAGCAGGTCGATGTGCACCGCCGTACTGGGACTTATGACCTGTGCATCCCGCTGGGGCGGGCGGAGCACTCGCACTACGTCCGGGTGCGCGGCAGCGACGGCAACCGGCACGGCGTCGGGTATCTGGGCCGCAGCATCGACCCGGCCGGCCCGATCCAGCACCCGACGAACGACGGCGACCCGTGGCTGGACACCTGGCTCTACACGAACCCGATCTTCGTTGATGTCGTTTAGCTTGGAGTGGTGGGCAGACTGGTCGTATGAGAGACCAGCTGGCCCGGATGATCCTGACGAAGGTTGCGGGGCCGGACCCACAGGCTGAGCGCGACCGGGTGCACAAGACGCCCGGTCCGCGCTGGTTCGCGCCGGGCAGCCCGATCCAGCGGGTCCACGGGGATGCGTCGATGTTCGCGGGCGGTCTGCGCGCGCTGCTGCTGCAGTCGCTGCATCCGCTCGCGATGGCGGCGGTCTCGGCGCACTCCGGGTACCGCGGCGACCCGTGGGGGCGGCTGCAGCGGACCAGCTACTTCCTCGCTGTCACAACGTACGGCGCGGTGGCGGACGCGGAGGAGGCGATCGCCCGCGTCCAGTCCGTGCATGAGCGGGTCCGCGGGGCGAACTACCGAGCATCCGATCCACACCTGCTGAAGTGGGTGCACGTCGCTGAGGTGGACAGCTTCCTCACCGCGCATCAGGTGTACGGCGCGAACCCGCTCAGCGCCGCAGACCAGGACCAGTACGTCGCAGAGACCGCACTGGTGGCTGGGAAGCTCGGTGTGATCGACCCGCCGACCACTGTGGCCGAGCTGCGCCAGACACTCACCGACTACCAGCCCGAACTGCGCGGAACGACCGAAGCGCGGCAGGCGGCCCGCTTCATCCTCGTGCACCCACCAGTCCCGTGGGCCGCGCGCCCGGCGTACGGAATCCTCACCGCGGCCGCGGTCGGCCTGCTCCCGTGGTGGGCGCGCTGGCCACTCCGCCTGCCCTACTTCCCTTTGACAGAACAAACTCTGGTCCGAGCCGCCGGCGATGGCCTGACCCGGACAATCCGCTGGGCACTGACGTCACCGACGTTGGGAGAAACCGACAGATCGGCTTAACCGCCGGTAGGTTGTTCTCGTGCCGCTGCGTCCTCATCGTCCACTCCCCTTGGCTACGCCGGCGGGAGTCGAGGTGCTGACCCGGATCCTGACCCAGGGGCCGATCCCGCGGGTGGAGATCGCGCGGCGGACGGGACTGTCGCAGGCCGCGGTGACCAAGGCGGTCGCACCGCTGATCGAGGCGGGATTCGTCACCGACCAGGCGGCCGCGCCGATCGAGAGCGAGAACCACCTCGGGATGGTCGGCATCGGGCGGCCGGTCAGCCCGCTGACCGTCGTACCGCACAGCGTGTCCGTGATCGGCCTGAAGGTGACGCCGACCGATCTGATCGGCGTGACGACCGGCTTCACCGCCGGGATCCGGAAGGTCTGCCACCGGCCGCTGCAGAGCACCGACCCGAAGACCGTGATCGAGCAGCTGACCGAGCTGACCAAGGAGCTGATCGGCACCCTGAAGTCGGGGACCGAGGTGGTCGGTTCGGTGATCGGCGTCGGCGTGTCCGTCTCCGGCGATGTCGACGGGCTGCACGGCGTGGTCCGCGATTCGCCGTTCATGGGCTGGCGGGACGTGCCGCTGGCCGACCTGCTCGGCCGCCGGCTCAAACTTCCGGTGGTCGTGACGAACGACGTCCGCGCGCTGACCGTGGCCGAGCACTGGTTCGGGGTCGGGGTGGACGCCGACTCGTTCGCGGTGGTGACGATCGGCTCCGGGATCGGCTGTGGGCTCTACATCAACGGCGAGGTCGTCTCCGGCGCGTACGGCGTCTCCGGCGAGCTCGGTCATCTGCCGCTCGCGCCCGGCGACCTGGTCTGCACCTGCGGCCGGCGGGGTTGCGTCGAGACCGTGGCGTCGTCGGACGCGATCCTGAACCGGATCCGCGCGACGACCAAGCAGCCGAAGCTGGACCTGGCCGGCGCGATCAAGCTTGCGCACGAGGGGAACGAGCACGCCCGGGCCGCCTTCGACCGGGCCGGTGAAGTCATCGGCTCGGCGCTGGCCGCGATGGTGAACCTGGTCGGCCCCGAGCTGGTGGTGATCGCGGGTGAGGGCGTGGCGGAGTACGACCTGTACGAGGAGCGGATGCGGCAGGCCTTCGGTGAGCACGCCTTCGGCGCCGCCGGCGACTGCCGCCTGATGCTCCGGTCGCACACCTTCGACAACTGGGCCCGCGGCGCGGCAGCCACCGTCATCCGCACCTACGTCCGCGGCGAGCCACCACTGCAACGCTGACCCCGCCCGGCGAACCGGGCGGGTCCAGCAGGTCAGGTGCGGGCGGCGGCGAGGATCTTGCGCCAGACCTTTTTGTAGGCTTCGAGGCCGTCGGGTGCCAACGGGCCGTCCGGGCCGGCGGTGATGGAGACGCGCTCCGGGATGGACCCCCAGACCGGGATGCCCTCCTTGGCGTACTGCTCCATCAGGTCCTGGTAGGCGCGGGTGTACGTCCGGGCCGAGCAGATCACGACGCCGGCCGGGACATCGTCCGGAACCAGCTCGAGGACCGCCTTCACCCGGGGTGTCTCGACGCCGCCGACGCGGGTCGGGATGACGACGATCCGGGCCCGCTCGAGGGCCTTGTTCAGCAGCCGCTCGTGGGACGGCGGCATGTCGACGATGCCGATCCCCTCCGGTGGCACCTTGTCCAGCGCCTTGGTCAGCAGCCGCTCTGTCGGCGCCTCGGCAATCTCGATCCGGTTCAGGTTCGCGTCGTCCGAGGCATCGATCCAGTCGGCAGCGCTGCCTTGTGGATCCGCGTCGACCAGAGTGGCTGTGCGACGGTTGGAAGATGCCAGCGCGGCCAAGTACACCGACGTGGTTGTCTTCCCGACCCCGCCCTTCAGTGCAGCTGTCACGATGATCATGGAACCGACGCTACCGTGTTTCGCCGAAAATCCGGCGTGTCGTCGGCGTTGCTCCGCAAGCCCGTGATAATTGCCCACGGCCCCCTTGAACAAGCTCAACCCAACTTCAACCTGTCGGCGGAGAGTGATTGGTCGTGAACGAGCGGTACGACGGACGCCCCTTCCTCAAACTCGTGGACAGCTACGTGCTGTCCCTGATCGGCGAGCTGGACCCCGACACCGCCCTGTCGCTGGAGCAGCTCACGCCCAAACTCAACGAGACCTACGGCCTGTCCGGGGCGACCTGGCAAGAGGTGGTTCGCAGCCAACTGCAACTGCCGCCGGAGGTCGCCGGACAGGTGGTGGCGGGGTGGGCCGCTGAGCCTGGAGCGCCGGATCCGGTGGCGTGGAGCCAGTTCGTCGCCGACCAGATGATCGGGTAACCGAGCGTGCTGAGCCCGTCACCGGTTAGCGTGGTGGGGTGGATCGGCAGGAGGCATGGATGGGGACTCGGCGTGCGGTGCTCGGAGCGATCGGGCTCGGGATTGTGGTGACCGGGTTCGATCCGGTACGACGTTCCTGGGCGACCGACGGCGGCAACGTGGACCCGCTGCCCCCGCTGGACGGTCAGGTGCTCCTGGACGCGAGCAGCCGCGAGGGCGTGTCGCAGGACGCCGGGCGGTACGTGCAGAAGGTGCCGCAGGCGGTGCTCGTGCCTGGGTCGGTTCGGGACATCCAGGCGATGATCCGCTACTGCGTTCGCAATCGGGTGCGGGTGGCTCCGCGGGGGCTGGCCAACACCACGGACGGGCAGGGACTCGTTGGCGGTCTGCTGATCGATATGCGGGCGCTCAAGACGATTCACCGGATCGACGCGGACCGCGCGGTCGTGGACGCCGGGGCCGACTGGCTGGCGCTGACGAACGCCGCCCACGCCAAGGGCCTCACCCCGCCCGCACTGACCGGCTTCCTCGGGCTGACCTTCGGCGGGACGCTGTCGCTCGGCGGGATCCCGCCCGCGATCCAGTCCGGCGGGCAGGTCGACAGCGTGCTCGAGCTCGAGGTGGTCACCGGGACGGGTGAGCTCAAGCGCTGCTCCAAGACCCAGGACCGGGAGCTGTTCGAGGCGGTCCTGGCCGGCCTCGGTCAGTACGCCGTCATCACCAAGGCGACCGTGAAGCTCGGTCCGGCCCCGGCCAAGGTCCGCGGTCACGAGCTCGCGTACACCAGCTCGAAGGACTTCTTCAAGGACTTCAAGACGCTGATCAAGCGCGGTGAGATCAGCGAGATCTACGGCGACTGGTGGCGTCCCGGCGAGCACGGCGAGGTCAGCCACCTGAACGCCTTCACCTTCCACTCGACCGCGAAACCCCCGGTCGACGCCCAGATCCTCCGCGGCCTGACCAAGCCGCCGGCCGACGCCGTGGTCAGCCAGAACGACTTCCTCCCGCACGTCACCCGGATCGACGCCGCCGTCGAACAGCTCCGCGAGGCCCTCGACTGGGACCACCTCGCGAAGCCCTGGATGACCCTCTGGCTGCCGGAACGTTCCGTCGAGCAGTACGTGACCGAGGTCGTCAGCAAACTGACCCCGCGCGACATCGGCGCCGGCGGATTCGTGCTGCTCTACGCACACCGCCGTACCAAACTGACCCGCCCCTCACTCAGCCTCCCAGCCCCCGACGGCAGCGACTGGGTCTACCTCTTCACCCTCATGACCGCAGGCCCAGCCGGCGCCGGCCCCGACTTCGCCGCCGACATGCTGAAGCGCAACCGCCGCCTCTTCGACCAAGCCCGCGCCCTAGGCGCCACCCGCTACCCCATCGAGTCGACCCCCTTCACCAACCCCGACTGGCAACACCACTACGGCGACCGCTGGCCCCTCCTCCGCACCCTCAAACACAAACACGACCCAGCCGGCATCCTCACCCCAGGCCCCGGAATGTTCTGACCGTCTGGGTGCAGCCGCGAGTCCTGCTGCCGGTCATCTGCGGGGGGTCGTTGGAGACATTGCGTGGGGGGACGCCGGTGGGGTGGCTTGGGTCTGCGGATCAGGCCAGCGGGCGACGCGAAGGACATGAGGTAGTCGAAGGTTCCGTCGCAGTGCACGCTCAGCCGGTGGGACGGCCGGGCTGCACAACCGACCATTACGTGTCGTTCGCGGCACGCCGCCCGCACGCAACGGAGGACCAGGCGTGTCCCGAGCCGAATGTGCACGCTTTGCGTGGAGCTGCTGCCACATACCGGCAGCAATCGTCCGTGAACCTGTGCCGAGAGGTCCAAGCGACCGGAACCTGGTCGCTGACCTCGCCATCCCCTGAGTTACTGCGGTTGTGCGGTGATCTGCTGTCTCTGGGTGACAGCAGATCACCGCAACCACGCGCCAACTTGAACGGATACCCAGCCAAAGTGCCCGGCCACCGCTACCGACCCCACCCACTCGACCACCGGACCGCTAGCCGCGTGCACGCGACGAAGGAGCGGGCGTGCCCCGGAGCGAGGGGGTGCGAGCCTCGCTCCGGGTTGCGAGCTACTTGCCGAGCCAGGCGTCGACCTTGGGGCGGTTGGCGTTGACCCATTTCTCGGCGGCTGCGTCGGGGGTCATCTTGTCGACGGCGATCATCCGGGCGACGGTGTTCTGGTCTTCGTTGGTCCACTTGAAGTTCTTGACCAGGTCGTAGGCCGGGCTGTGCGAGTTGGAGAACTTCATCGAGACGATCTTGTCCAGGGTGTACGGCGGGTAGTCGCAGGCGATCTTCGCCGGGTCCGCGTCACAGCCGGGCTTGTACGGCGGGAGGTCGATCTTGACGAGTTTGACCTCGTTGAAGAACCACTGCGGCTCGTAGAAGTAGGCGAGCAGCGGCTTCTTGTCCTTCTCGGCGTCGCGGAAGGCCTGGATCAGGGCGGTCTCGCTGCCGCTCTGGACCACCTTGTAGTTCAGGTTCAGGTTCTTCACGAGCGCCTCGTCGTACGTCACGTACGACGGGTCGCCGTCGAGCAGCTGGCCCTTGCCGCCGGACTCCGAGGTCTTGAACAGGTCGGCGTACTTGTTCAGGTTCTTCGAGTCGGTGATGTCCGGGTACTTGGCCGCCATCCACGGCGGCACGTACCAGCCGATCAGGCCCAGGACGCCGGTCGGTCCGGCCTCGACCGCGACCTTGTCGGTCTGGATGTACTTCTTCTTCAGGTCCTCGTGGCCCCAGTTCTCCAGGTTCACGTCGACCTCACCGGTGGCGAAGCCCTGCCAGGCGATCTCTTCCTTGAGGTTCTTCTTCACCACCTTGCAGCCGAGGTCCTTGGTGGCGACGTACGCGACGACGGCCGCGTTCGCCTCGTACCCGACCCACGGGCTGACGGTCAGGTTGAAGCTGCCGCACTCCTTGCCGCCGGCGGCCGGCTTCTGCTCGTCACCGACCTTCGCTCCGCCGCAGCCGGCCAGGGCCAGGGCTGCGGCGGTCAGGACACCGGCGTACCGGAGTTTCTTCACTGCATGTCTCCTCTTGTGTGCTGTTTCGGTGCTGCCGCTTGGGTGATCCGGTCGAGCAGGACGCCGAGCAGGACGATCGCCAGACCGGCGGCCAGGCCCTTGCCGTACAGCTCGTTCTGCGCGAAGCCCGCCGCGACGTCGTACCCGAGGGCGCCGGCGCCGACCAGGCCGCCGACGACGACCATCGCGAGCACGTAGATCAGGCCCTGGTTGACCGCCAGGGTGATCGCCCGCCGGGCCACCGGCAGCTGCACCTTGCTGATCACCTGCCAGTTGCTGGAGCCTACCGAGTTCGCCGCCTCGACCGTCGCAACCGGGACCGCTTTGATGCCATCAGCAACGATCTTGGTCGTCACCGGTACGGCGTACACGACGGCGGCCGCGATCGCGGTGAACCGGCTGGTGCCGAACAGCGCCAGGAACGGGACCAGGTACACGAACGGCGGCATCGTCTGACCGGCGTCGAGGATCGGCCGGATGACCAGGTCGACCCGGCGGTTGCGGCCGGCCCAGACGCCGAGCGTGAGCCCGACGGCGACCACGACGACGGTGGCGAGCAGGGTCGAGGCCAGCGTGATCATGCTGTCCTGCCAGACCCCGGTCGCGACCAGCAGCCCGATGCAGACGATCGCCGGTACGGCGGCCTTCCAGCGACCGAGAATCGCGGCCACCGTGACCACGACCGCTCCGACCAACCACCACGGCGATCCGGTGAGCAGCGCCTCGAGCGGATTCAGCACGCCCTTGGTGACCGCGTCGCGAACGCCGTACGTGAAACCACCGAAGACGTCCTGGACCCACGTCGTGACATCGGCAGTGATCACGGCGATCCGCGAACCGATCCCGACCTCGGACGGGAACTCGGCCGCCCACACATAGGTCCGCGAGAACCAGATCGCGACCAGTACGCCGACCCCGCCCGCACCGAGCAGGACCTTCCGCCGCACACTCGCGGTCCGCCACGGCCGGTCACCGGCGGCGGTCGTCACGCGGTCGAGGACGATCGCGATCACCACGATCGCGAGCCCGGCGTTGAACGCGACACCGACATCCAGCGTCTGCAGCGCCTTGAGCACGGTCTGCCCGAGCCCAGGCGCGTCGATCAGCGCGGCGACGGTGACCATCGACAGCGCGGCCATGATCGTCTGGTTGATGCCGACGACGACCGTGCTGCGGGACATCGGCAGCAGCACCTTGGTCAGCGTCTGACCGCGGGTGGAGCCGAGTGAGCGGGAGGCCTCGACGCTCTCCGGCGGGACCGAGCGGATCGCGTGCGCGGTCAGCCGGACGGCCGGCGGCGCGGCGTAGATCAGGGTCGCGATCGTCGCCGCGGCCGGGCCGATCGCGAAGAACAGCGTCAGCGGCGCGAGATAGACGAACGTCGGCAGCGTCTGCATCAGGTCGAGAATCAGGGTCGCGACCTTGAACGCACGGTTGGACAGCCCGGCCCAGATGCCGAGCGGGATCGCGACGAGCAACGACAGCAGCACGGCCGCGATGGTCAGGGCGAGCGTGTCCATGCTCTCCTGCCACAGCCCCTGCAGCCCGACGAACGCGAGCCCGGCCGCGGTCAGCAGCGCGACCTTCCAGTTCCCGAAGGCCCAGGCCACGTACGCCGAGATCGCGACGACCCCGAGCCACCCGACGACCGGAACCGGGCGACCGAACGAAGGTTGCGACACCAGGTCCTGCAGCAGGACGACGAGGTTGCCGACCGCGGTCCGGATCGCGTCGAAGAAGACGTTCCCCTGGCCGACGAAGTCGCGGTTCTCGGTCAGCCAGCGGTGGAACCCGGTCGTCTCCTGACCGCCGAGCGGCAGGGTGTCGATCCCGCTGAGCAGGAAGTACGCGGCCACCCAGACAACGAGCAGCACGCCGATGACCACGCTGCGGCGAGGTCGACGTACCTCCACGTGCGTGTCGCTGGTTATCGCGGCCATCAGTCGGCCGGGCGGACGGACGGCTGTGAGTCGGCCGGACGGGCGGACCAGTGCGAGTCGGCCGGGTCCGCGACCACCGCGAGGATCTCCTCGTCTCCGATCACGCCGAGCAGCTGCCCGCCGTCGATCACCTTCACCGGGCGGTCCGACTCCAGGACCAGGCGGGTCGCCTCGCGGACCAGGACGTCCGGGCCGAGCTCGGGGCCGTCCAGCGCCTCGCCGTCGCGCGGCGGGCGGGCGATCCAGCGCAGGGTCAGTACGTCGGCGCGCGGTACGTCGCGGACGAAGTCCCGCACGTAGTCGTCGGCCGGTGCACCGACCAGCTCGTCGCCGGTGCCGAGCTGGATCGCGGCGCCGTCCCGCATCAGCAGGATCCGGTCGCCGAGCTTGAGCGCCTCGGACAGGTCGTGGGTGACGAAGACCATCGTCTTGCCGACCTCGCGGTGCAGGCGGACGACCTCGTTCTGCATCTCGCGGCGGATCAGCGGGTCGAGCGCGGAGAACGGCTCGTCGAAGAGCAGCACGTCGGGGTCGTTGGCGAGCGCGCGGGCCAGGCCGACGCGTTGCTGCATACCGCCGGAAAGCTGCTCGGGATACTTGTGCTCGTTGCCGGCCAGGCCGACCAGGTCGATGACCTCCTGGGCCCGGCGACGGCGGTCCGGCTTGCTCTCGCCGCGAACCTCGAGGCCGTACGACACGTTCTCCATCACCTTGCGGTGCGGGAGCAGCCCGAAGTGCTGGAACACCATCGAGAACTTGCTCCGCCGCAACTCACGCAACCGCTTCTCGTCGGCCGCGCGCAGATCCTCACCCTCGAAGATCAGACTGCCCGCGGTCGGCTCGATCAACCGGGTCAGGCAGCGGACCAGCGTGGACTTGCCCGAACCGGACAAGCCCATCACCACGAACACCTCGCCCGGTGCCACGTTGAAGCTCAGGTCGCGGACAGCCGCCGTACAGCCGGTCTTCGCGGCCAGGGCGGCGCGGTCGAGCGACGCCAGCTCCGGCCGGCGGGGGACGCGCTGCGCCTTCGGGCCGAACACCTTCCACAGGCCTTGGATCGACAACAGCGCGTTGTCGTCGTCGATCTCGGGATACTCGAGCTGAGCGGTCACGGGTCCCTCCCGAGATTTGTCGTGAACCGCGACTGTATCCAACGAGCAGTCCCCGGGTGTCTTCCTGGGGTGTTTGTCTCGTCAGCTAGCAGGTCATCTACGGCTGGTACGGCGGCGCTTCGCCCCAGCCCCAGTGTGGAACCGGCGCCTTCGGCGGGGGCGTGGCACCGGGTTGCGAATTGGCCAGTGCGATCCGGGTGCCCCACTCGACGTACGCGACGAACGCACTCCGGAACTCCGGGTCGTCGGGCAGCCCGGCCGGATCCGCACTCGCCGCGATCAGCGCGGCCCACCGCGACCGCTGCTCTTCGGTCAACTGCAGCCCGATGTGGTGCGACAACATCGCGGGATAACCACCGAGCTCCTCGGTGTATCGCTCAGGCCCGCGAAACACCTCCCCGAGCCACAGCGCCACGTGCTCCCGATGCTGATCACTCATATGCGCGAACACCGGCGCAAGGATCGGGTCCTCGAGCACCCGGTCGTAGAACACCTCGGTCAGCCGCCGCAGCGCCACATGCCCGCCGGCCCACTCGTACAGCGTCGGAGTAGTCACGTAATCATGTAATCACAACTGGAGTGCACTGGCGATGACGAGCTGCTCGGGGGCGAACTCTTCTTCCCAGATGACGTTCTGGAGGACGCGGCCGGCGGTCCAGGCGAGGGCTCGGGGGCGGTCGATGCCGGTGATGTCGAGCATGAGGTCGAAGCGGTCGCGGATCGCCTGGTGGAGGTCGCCGGTTGCAACGAGGTCGTCCCAGCGGTTGTGCAGGACCTGGAAGAGTTCGAACGCGGGGTCGCCGGCCAGTGGCTTCGGGTCGATCACCAGCCAGGGCTGGCGGTCTGCGGCGAGGACGTTGCCGTAGTGCAGGTCCCAGTGGAGGAGGCGGTCGCCGGATTCGGGGATCAGTTCGCGGACCTGCGCGGCGTACCGGTTGACGAGCTGCTGCTCGGCCGGGTCGTCGAGCTTGAGGTCGGCGGCGTCCTCGACCATCTCGGCGGCGATGTCGGCGAGGGTGCGGACCTCCGGTGGGGCGGGGACCACGATCAAGCGGGCCATCAGCTCGGCGAGGATCCGGGTGGCCTCGACGTGATCGGGTACGGCGTTCAGCGTCCGGTCCTGCAGGCGTTCCAGCAGCAGGGTCGCAGTCGCCGGATCGTCTTCGAGCACCTCGACCACGTCGTCGGGGGACCAGGTGCGGAGGGCGAGCGCCTCGGCCTCGCTCTCGTCGTTGCGCGGCTGCAGCTTCAGCATCGCCTCGGTGCCGTCCCGACGGACCACGGGGACGATCAGTGAGGCGGCGCCGTTGAGGAAGCCGCCGGTCTGGGTGAGCTCCCAGCGGGCCACGTACTCGTCGAGCTGCGCCGGCAACGCGGCCAGCCACTCCGGCGACTCGTCCTGGTGCGACTCGATCAGCTGCGGCGGAATCACGATCACCCTCGGCACAGTAGGTGCTCAGGCGTTCAAGGCGGACCGCCCCCACTGATCAAAAGCCCTCGGCGCCGGTATTCGGCCGCGGGTTGAGCGTGAACGAGCGGGCGCCACCGCCATTGGTAAGTGCTGGCGGTCCGCGTCCGCCCGGCGCACATGTGGTTGGCTCTTCCCGTGACTGAGGTGGAGCGTCGGCACAGGCGCGTGCAGCGGATCGTTGCGGTTGTGTACGTCGGGATTCCGGTGGTGCTGCTGGCGATCGTGGCGTGGGTGAGTTCGCGCGGTCCGGCGGCGGCGTGGATCGGGTTGGTGCTGCCGGTCGCGATGCTGGTGATCGGGTTGGTGCTGTTGCCGCGGCATCGGTACCAGCCGCGGTGGTGGGCCGGGGTCGGCGGGTTGCTCGGTGCGCTGACCGGGCTGATCGCGACGCTCTACCCGCTGGTGATCGGGGTGTGGTGGCCGGCGATTCTGGCCATCCCGGCCGTGATCCTCGGGCTGCTGGTCGGGCTGCTGCTCGCTCGCCGCGCAAACCTGGCCCTGCTGGTCCCGGTCGTGCCCGAGCTGGCGGAGTCGCCGTACGAGCTGGTGTTCCAGGTGCGCGGAGCGCCGCTCGCGACGGTCCTGCTCGGCGCGGACACGATCCAGATCCGCAGCTCGCCGACCGCGCGGAACGAGGACCAGACGCGCAGCTATCCGCTGAGCGCGATCACCGGGACGTTCGAGGCGTCGCTGAGTGGTGCGGAGCGGCTCAAGTTCCCGATCGCGCTGACCGCCGTCGGAACGCCCGGGCCGGCGGTGATCCTGCAGGCGTCGGGCGAGGACTGGGTGCTGCCGACGAACGAGGCGGCGATCCTCATCGAGCTCTTGGATCGCCGCCGAAACAAGCCTTAGTTACCGGCGGCCGCGCGCTCCTTGGCGGCGGTCTCGGCCTTCTCGGCCTGCCAGCCGTCCTCGTTCTTGCCGACGCGCCAGTAGCCGGAGACCGAGACGCGGTCGCGGGACAGCCCGCGGTCGGTGAACAGGTGCTTGCGGATCCGGAAGACGAACCCGGCCTCGCCGTGCACGAACGCCTGCACGACACCCTCGGGGAACGTGAGCGCCTCGACCGCGGCGACCAGGCCGTCGCCCCGGCCTCCAGCGGCGGTGGCCCGATGGAACCAGGTCAGCTCCACCTCGCCGGCGCCGCTGAACTTCTGCTCCTCGGTCTCGTCCTCGACCTCGACCAACACGGTCGCCTTCGCGCCCGGCGGCAGCTGCTCGATCGCGGCGCCGATCGCCGGCAGCGCGCTCTCGTCACCGACCAGCAGGTGCCAGTCGGCCGACTCCTCCGGCGCGTAGCCGCCGCCGGGGCCGGTGTACCAAGCGACGTCACCCGGCTGGGCCGCCGCGGCCCACGGGCCGGCGATGCCTTCGTCACCGTGGTAGACGAAGTCGATGGTCAGCTCTCTGGCGGCCTCGTCGAAGTTGCGCACTGTGTAGGTCCGCATCGTCGGCCACTGCTCGGACGGGAACGTCTCCCGGATCACGCCCATGTCGAGCGGCTCCGGATACTCGACGCCGTCCTTGCCGAAGAGCAGCTTCACGTAATGGTCGCTCGTTCCGTTGTCGACGAAGTCGTCGGCGGTGAGCACCACTCTGATCATGTGGGGCGTGATCCGCTCGGTACGACGGACCACGGCCCGCTTACACGTGCGGTTACGGCGGGGTGCGGGGCTGGCCACTGGACCACGGTCCTCTCAAGCGGAAGTTAGGTCTACCTAACTCAGGCTAACCCACGCACCCCAACCGAAGACAAACTCAGAGGCCCTTGATGAAGAAGGTCGGCGTGACGCCGGCGATCTTGTTGTAGCAGGCGGGCAGATCAACCCGGTAGGGAATGTCACCCTTGTACGCCGGTTGCGCGTTGAGGGTGAAGCGGCTGCTGGAGCGAACGGTGGCCGTGCCGACGGTCCGCCACGCGGTCTTGCCGTACAGGCGCTGGAGGTTGACCTTGCAGCCGGCGCCGTTGGTGACGCGGCCGTCGACGGGGACGATGGTGCCTACGGGTGCGCTGGTCCTCGACGGGGTGGCCGAGACGCCGGCCGGGCGCTTGACCAGGGCGGCGATCCCGCCGACCGGTGCCGGGTTGCCCGGGAGCATCATGCAGTGGACCCAGTCGGCGTTCGGCGAGGCGGCGTACTTGAGGGTGATGTTGCCGTTGACGTCGCTCAGGGTCGTCGCGGTGCTGGGGCTCTCGGTGCAGGCGTTGTCCTCGCGGACCCACAGCTTCAGCTTGGTGCCGTAGGGCTTGCCGGTCTGCGAGTCGGTGACGGTGTACCGGATCGTCCACGGCTTGTCGTACGGCACGACCTTCGGCGTGATCAGCGCGGTGAGCTTCGGGACGTGGACGCCGGTGACGACCAGCTTTGGCGGGTCGACGACCGGGTCGGCCTCGCCGTCATCCACGCCGAAGATGTACTGACCGTCGTACACACCGGCCGGCTCGATGGTGCCGTTGGCCGTGGACGGCACGTTCAGGGTGCCGCGCCAGAGACCGGGCGAGCCGGCGACCAGCTTCAGCGGCGTTGTGTAGAACTCGCCTTCGGGACCGCTACCGCTGACCCGCTTGAACTTCACATAGACGGATTCGCCGTGGCCGGAACCCGCGACGGTGACGGTGACCGGCACGGTGTTGAGCGACGAGACCGCGAGGCTCCCGCGGCTCAACGTCACCTTCGCCGGGTTCGCCTTGACCGGTGCAGCGGGTGCGTTGGGTGCGGCCTGTGCGGCCTGCGCAGCACCGAACACCAGCCCCGCGGCCAGAACAGCTGTCAGAACTCGCATCAGATCCCCTTGATCGTGAAGGTCTTGCTGACGCCTGCGATCATGTTGCGGCAGGCCGGAAGTTGAGCGCGGTAAGGGATGTTGCCCTGGTACGCCGGTTGCGCGGTCAGCGTGAATCGCGAGCTGGAGCGGACCTTCGCCGTACTGACGGTGCGCCAGGCGGTGGCGCCGTACAGACGCTGCAGGTTGACCGTGCAGCCGCTCGCGGTGGCGGCCTTGCCCTCGACCGGCACGACCGCACCGACCGGAGCGCTCGTCCGCGACGGAACGGCCGAGATGACCGGCACGCTCGGGACGGAGGTGGCCAGCCGGGCGATCGACGCCGGGTTGCCGGGGAGCTGCAGGCAGTACAGGGCCGCGGTGTCGCTCGCCTTGACGGTGACCGCGCCGTTCAGATCGGAGAGCACCGTCCGACCGGTCTGGCCCTCACTGCCGCAGGCACCCTTGGCCGGTGTCATCCGGATCCGGGGGCCGTACGGCTTGCCCGTCTGGGAGTCGGTGACCGTCCACTTCAGCGTGAACGGCTTGCCCGCGGGCACCCTCTTCGGCGTGAAGGTCGCGCTGATCTTGGGGATGTGCGTTCCCAGCACCTTGAGCGTCGGCGCGGCGACCCCGTTGACCTCGTGCGGATTGTCGACCGGGCACAGCAGGCAGTGGAAGCGGCCGGCGACCACCTGGGTGGCCTTGATCGTGCCGTTGACCGTCGACGGCACGTTCACCACGCCCTGCCACTTGTCGCGCATCAACTCTCCCTCGAGCAGCTTCAGCGGCTCCGAGTAGAGCAGGGGCGCCGCTCCATCCTCCCGCGCGAATCCGACATAGAACGTGTCGAATCCAGTCGGCTCGGCCGCGGCCCAGACTGTGACCGTGACCGGGACAGTGTTGAGCGACGAGACCGCGATCTTGCCGCGGTTCAGCGTCAGTGACTTGAGCTCGAATTCCGGCGGGGTCGCGTGCGCGACCGGCGCCGTACCGAGCGTCATGAACGTCAACGCGGCTGCGAGGAGCGCCGCGGGCAAGCGTCGGTTCTTCATGGCTCAAGAATGAGGCCGCCCGCGAACTCCACTAGACCAGAATTCAGAGGCCTTTGATCGTGAACATCTTGCTGAGACCGGCCAGGTAGTTGTAGCAAGCCGGGAACGACACCCGGTAGTAGAGGTCGCCCCTGTACGCCGGTTGCGCGGTCACCGTGAAGCGGCCGCTCTGCCGGACGGTGGCGCTGCTGACCGTGCGCCAGGCCGTCTTGCCGTACAGGCGTTGGAGGTTGACCGCGCAGCCCTGCGGAGCGCCACCGACCTTGCCCTCCACCGGAACGATCGAACCGACCGGAGCGCTCGCCCGGGACGGAGTCGCCGAGACGATGCCCGGACGGTTGATCGCTGCCGCCAGACCGTCCGACGGCGCCGGATAGTTGGGGATCTGCAGACACTTGGCCCAGTCGCCGGTGTCCGCGGCGTACGTCTTGGTCACGTATCCCTGGGTGTCGGTGTAGGCGACCGGGCCACCGAACTGCTCCACACACCCGTTGTCGACCGGCAGCCAGACCTTCAGCTTGGTGCCGTACGCCTTCCCGGTCTGCTTGTTGATCACCGACCAGCGGATCGAGTACGGCTGACCGAACGGCACCGGGTTCGGAATCACCCGGTAGCTGATCCGCGGCTGGTTGGTACCGATCACCGTCAGCACCGGCCCGTCCGAGACCGGGGTCGGATCGATCATGTCACCGGTCCCGGACCGGTACGCCCCCTCCTGGACATGGGTGAGCCGGAACTTCCCGTTCCCGGTGGACGGCACGTTCACGACCCCCCGCCAACTGCCGTTCGCCGTCGTACCGGCGTACCGCTTGAGCGGCATCGAGATCAGGTCCTGCGTACCGCTGCCACTGAACAGCTTCAGGAACACGAACAACGTGGTGTCCGGACCCGCGTCAGGATAGGTGTACTTGGCATCGACCTCGACGGTCACCGGGACCGTGTTGAGCCCGGTGACCGCAACCGGCGTCGTCCGAGGGATCCGGGTCGCCAGCACGATCAGGAAGTCATCCGGGTCCGCTTGCGCGGTCGGCGCACTGAGCGCCATACCCACGAGCGGCAGTGCGAGAAGCGCTGCAAGTACTCTTTTCATCGAGATCACTCGTCTCATCCGCATGCTCAGGTTCCGCTGATGACGAACATCTTGCTGAGACCGGCCAGGTAGCCGTAGCAAGCCGGGAACGACACCCGGTAATAGATGTTGCCCTTGTACGCCGGTTGCGCGCTCAGCGTGAACCGGCCGCTCTGCCGGACCTTCGCCGTACTGACCGTGCGCCAGGCGGTCTTGCCGTACAGGCGTTGAAGGTTCACCGCGCAGCCCTGCGGAGCGCCACCGACCTTGCCCTCCACCGGAACGATCGAGCCGACGGGGGCGCTGGTCTTCGACGGCGTGGCCGAGACGATGCCAGGGCGTCTGACGAACAGCGACAGGAACGCGGACGGGGACGGCTGGGCGGGGATCTGCAGGCAGTTGAGGGCGTCGGCGGCAGCCGCGGGATACGCCTTGGTCACGGAGCCTTTGGTGTCGGTCAGGTAGGTCGGTCCGCCGAACTGCTCGACGCAGCCGTTGTCGATGGGCAACCAGACCTTCAGCTTGGTGCCGTACGGCTTACCGGTCGATCCGTTGATCACCGTCCAGCGAATCGAGTAGCCCTTGCCGAACGGGACCGGGTCCGGGAGCACCTGAGCGGTGAGCTTCGGGAGGTTGGTGCCGTTGACGGTCAGGACCGGGCCGTTCGGGACCGGGGTCGGGTCGGTCATGTCACCGCTGCCGGGCCAGAAGCTCCCGACCATCACATCGGTCAGCTGGAACTTGCCGTTCGCCGTCGAGGGCACGTTCACGACACCACGCCACTTGCCGTTCTGCGTCGTTCCCTCGTACCGGGTGAGCGGCATCGTGTACAGGTCCTGCAGCTGCCCAGTGCCTGCGGTGCGGTGCAGGATCGCCCAGAGCGTCATACCGGGGTTCGCATCGGCCCAGGCGTACTTCGCGTCGACCTCGACGGTCACCGGAACCGTGTTGAGCCCGGTGACCGCGACTGGTGTCGTCCTGATGATCCGGGCCGCCGTCACCGTCAGGTCCGGGTCCGGAGCTGCCTGCGCGGCGGGGACGCCCAGCGCCACACCCACCAGCGACGCTGTGAGAAGCGCCGCAACCACTCGTCTCATCCGCATACCGCTCAGCGTGCTGCCGGGTCACCCCCTCCGCCTACCCGCAGGCCGAAGTCCTGCGCGATGAGGCGAAGAGGGTGTACCGGAATCAGACGCCGGTGATGGTGAAGTTCTTGCTCACGCCGGCCAGGACCTGGTGGCAGGCGGGGAACTGCACGCGGAAGGTACCCGCGCCCTTGGCGGTGATCGGCGCGGCGAGCGTGTAGCGGCCGTTCACGCGCACCTTCGCACTGCTCTGGGTGCGCCACTGGGTCTTCCCCGACAGCCGCTGCAGGTTGACCGTGCACTCGTAGGTGAACCCGTACACCTTGCCGTTGACGGCGACCGTCGTACCGACCTTGGCGCTGGTCTTCTCCGGCGTCGCAGCCACGACACCCGGGCGGTTCGGGGCCAGCGCGTAGATCTCGCTCGGCGCCTGGGTGGTCGGAATCAGCAGGCAGTTCAGCTGGTCGGCGTCGGCCGCGGCGTAGTTGACGACGAGCGCGCCGGCGGCATTGGTCCGCGCCGCGCCCGGCGAACCCTTGACCTCGAGACAGCTCGGCCCCTTGGTCGCGAGCACCGTCAGACGCGTCCCGTACGGCTTTCCGGTCGAGGTGTCGATGATTTTCCAGGTGATCGAGTACGGCTTACCGAACGGCACCGGGTTCGCACTGACCGTGCGCGTGATCCGCGGGACGTGCAGCCCCTGCACCGCGAACTTCGGGCCCCAGATCGGCGCGGAGTCGTACTTCCCGTCGCTGTACGTCCCGGTGTAAACACCCGCGACCGCACCGGTCGCGCGCAGGTTGCCGTCCGCGGTGGACGGCACGTTCACGATGCCCTGCCAGGTCCCGTCCGTGCCGGTGCCGTCGATCAGCTTGAGCGGCTCGGAGACCACCCACGTCGAGGCGAACTGCGAGTCGTAGCTTTCGAACTCCGCGTACATCGGCTGGTTCGGCTTGCCGAGCTTGTAGGTCGCCTTCAGGGTCACGGTGACCGGCGCCGTCTTCAGGCCGGAGACGGAGACACTCGTCTTGTCGAAGGTCACGGACTGGACCTGCAGGTCCAGCGGCTCTGCGGTGGCCGGGACGGCGCTGAGCGCCGTACCCATCAGGGTGACGACGCCCAGAGCGGTCAGGATGGTGCGAGTCTTCATACCGCCATGGTCCAGAAAACGGGGCTCACGGCAATCACCTCAGCCGGAGGATGTGGGCAACCGCACACAGCTCAGAGTCCGGTGATCGTGAAGGGTTTGCTGGTCGACGTGACGAACTGATTACAGGCAGGCAATTCGACGCGGTAGGGAATCTTGCCTCGGTAGGCAGGAGTAGCGGTCAGGGTGTAGCGGCCGCTCACCCGCACTCCGGCCGAATTCACCGTCCGCCACGCGGTCTTGCCGTACAGACGCTGCAGGTTGATCGGGCAGAATCTCGGCGGGCCGGCGGCCGAGCCGTTGACGGCGACGTTCGTACCGACCTTCGCGGAGGTCTTGGCCGGGACCCCCGACACCCCACCGAGGCGCCCGAAATCGGCTCCCGCGCCCAAGCTCGGGTACGGGTCGGTGTACCTGACGAAACAGTTCAGCGCCTCCGCGTCCGAGGCCAGGTAGGACTTGATGTAGTTGCCAGCAGCATCGGTCTTGATCAACGGCCCGGGGGGCCATTCGGCACAGCGCGAATCGACGCCGGCATGACCGGTGATCGGCAAGCCGTACGGCTTGCCTCTCGGCTCAGGGCCAGATGGAGGGGATCCATTCGGGGTGGTCGATGAAGGGGTTTCGGTTGTGTTGGTAGGTGGTGTAGATGACTTCGTTGCGGCGCTTTTCGAAGGCGTCGGGTGGGTCGGCGGCGGCCCAGGCCTTGAGGACGGTGAGTTTGCCGATGGCGGGGGCGCTGCCGTTGTTGACGGAGTTGTTGGGTTCCAGGTTGGCGAAGCCGTCGCCGCCGTCGTAGCGGACGGCCATGTAGAGGATCATCCGGGCGACGTCGCCGCGGACGGCGGCGCGGGGGGCGAAGGAGTCGGTGTCGGCGGTGCAGCCGGGGCATTCGGCGACGGCGGTGCCGCCGTTGTCGAAGTCGAGGTTGCCGCGGGCGGAGTTGACCGAGACGTCCTCGGGGCGCAGGTGGTGGATGTCGGTGCCGGGACCGGTCGCCGTACCGAAGTCGCCGTGGGACTTGGCCCAGACGTGTTCACGGTTCCAGTCATTGGCGCCGCCGCCGTTGGTGGTCTTGCTCTGCGAGCGGCCGGAGTAGATCAGGATGACGTTGTTGCTGTTCGCCGGGTCCTGGTCGGTGTCCTTCAGGGCGTTCCAGGCCTGGTCGTAGGTGAGCTTGGTCTGGCTCGAGATGATCGTGTGCAGCGCCGACTTCAGCGCCGCGCCGCTCTTGCCGGCGGCGGCCGCGTAGTAGTCACCGGGGTCCGGCGGATCACCCGGATCCGAGCTGCCGCCACCGGTGAACGCGGTCGCGTCCTTCAGCCCGGGATGCGTGAAGTACGCCGCCAGCGTGCCGGTGACCGTGATCTGCTTCCCCAGCAGGCTCGGGTTGCTCTGCAGCCCGTACGACGCGCGGAACGCGGCCGGGATCTGCACATACAGCATCGACCCCGTACTCGTCTGGCTCGCGGAGTCCGCGAGAGCGAGTGCGTAGTCGCTCGGATAGTTGCTGCGGACCACCGTGTTGGTAGCGGTCGGCTGCCCGACCACATACCCGGTGACTGAAGCGGTAGAGCTGTCCTGCCGGCCGATCGCCGTCGCAACGGTGATCGGGGTCGCGGCGGTCGACGGCGTGATGCCGAAGCCGAACAGCGCGAGGACAGCGGTGAGGATCAGGACCGGGCGGAGCGAGCGGGCCACAGCGACTCCCAGGGCGGTTGGGTCGGTCGCAGGTCAGTTTGCCCGCACGCCCGGTCCGGCGAAACGTCTCAGCCCCTGAAGATTGCCGGACGATCCGGCAAACCAACGGGGTCAGCGCAACTGCACGATTGCCCCGACCGACCCGAACCCGGCCGTCGCCGGGAAGACCGAGTACACACCGGCCGGCAGAGCCTTCGGGCCACAGCCCTGCACCGTCATCGTCGCGGTGAAGTGGACCTTTTCACCCCGCGTGCGCGAGGTACTGCCCGCGAGAGGTTTGATCTCGCCCCGGCCGACCACTGCCTGGCCGCCCTTCTCCATCAGTACGTACCGCTGCGGCGCTTTGTCCTTGTACAGCTTGATCTGGTACGCGCTCGTGCTCGTCACTTGGACATCCCCGGACCATACGTTCTGACCGGTCTTCGGGAGGATCGCCCGCAGGTCCATCGGGAGATCACGGTCGCCGGCTGTCGGCGGAGTCCGCGGACCGCAATCCACTCCTGCCACGGATCCGCCACCACTGACCGGAGCGTCGGCCGGCGAACCGGCACCTGGCAGTACGGCGTACGCGCCGACTGCGAGTGTGGTGACCGCGGCAACCCCGCCGGCACCGACGACCGCCGTACGGACGCGTCGGCGGCGGCGGATGGTCGGGATGAGCGCACTGCCGTCGACACTCACGTTCTCGGCCTCGGCGGCGGCACTGCGGAGCAGTTCTTTCAGGTCGTTCATTTCATCGTCTCCTCGGGTACGGCGAGCTGGGTGGCGAGCTTCACGTGGGCATCGGACAGGTGGCGTTTGACCGTGCCTTGCGCGCAGCCGAGCTGTTCCGCGATGTCGGGGACGGTGAGGTCCTCGTAGTACCGGAGCACCACGCAGGCCCGCTGCTTGGGTGACAGCGTCGCCAGGGCCTGCCGTACGACGTCCGTCAGCAGGCGGTCCTCGTCGTGGTGTTCGGCCGGGTGCACCAGCAGGTGCCGTTTGGCTCGCCACAGTCCGGCCCGCCGACGTCCGTCGACGAACTGGTTGAGCATGGCGCGCCGTACATAACCCTCGAGGGCGGTGACGTCGTTCCCGACCCGCATCCGGCTGAAGACCCGCAGCAGCGCGTCCTGGACCAGATCGGCGGCAGCGGCCGACTCACCGGTCAACAGATAGGCGTACGCCCGCAGAGCGCCGCCGCGAGCAGCCAGCAACTCTTCGAAGGCCCGTTCCCAGTCCGCCATCCCGCACCCGTTCTCTCGGTTCAGCTTGCGAAGACCAAGACGATCCAGGGTGCCCGAGCGTTGGGGGCAAGAGTGTTTGAGTCGGTGGGGCGGTGAACGAGTGAGTGTCGTTCGCCGCCCCACCTAGGTGGGTGGGCCCCCATCAGGCCGTGGCTCTCACCGCGGGCTGCTTGCCCATCCACCAGTGAGGTGCCACTGGCGGGCGGTACCTCACCGTCGAAAGTACGGAGGCGTCCTCCGTCATGGCGTGGTGCGGACGCCGTTTACGGACCGTACTCAGTCCGACACAGGTTGTCCATGGGCAAAACAGCCATCTCACGTGCTGACCGGGTCGCTGTCTCAGCAGTTGATCGTGTCCTGGTGGGTCGTACTGGCGGACCGGAAGTTGTTGACGCGAGTGGTGATCTGGGCAGGCGTCAAAGTTTCGTTCTTCGCGTAGTAGACCCAGTCGGCCGACTGGACGTACGTGCTGGTGCCACCGGTATGTCCGTCGAGATCGATGAACCACTGGTTGTAGTTCAGCGTCATCGGCCGCCGCGGGTAGACGTTGTGGCCGGCGTCGTCGGTGGTGTGGTCGGCGGCCAGCGAGCCGTCGATGTAGTACTTCACATGCCCGCCCGCGACCACGGTCACCAGCGTGTGCCAGCCGGCGTGGCTGAAGTTCCGCGCGGTGCTCTTGCGCCAGCCGTCGAACGGGTCCACCTGGTAGGTGTTCCAGCTGGTGATGAAGTTGACCGGACCGGTCTCACCCCAGCCGCCGTTCGGCAGGTACTCCGAGATGTCGAGCTCCGAGTACGTCGGCTCCCAGTCGTAGTCGAGCGGGGAGATCGTGTAGAAGGTCTGGTTGACGTGGTCGCCGTCGTTGCCGCTGGTCGGGGTGTCGCTGAACTTGAACCGGGTCGCGTAGGTGCCCTCGAAGAAGCGCAGGGCGTTCTGCTGCACCTGCGCCTGCGTCGTACCGCCGGTCGTGCCGTTCGTGGCGGCTTTGAGCTGCAGCGACTTCTGGCCGTCGACGGTCGGGAACGTGACGTTCGCGGCGGTCCACGTGTTCGGGATCCCGGGGCCGCCGGAGCCGGTGCGGACGCTCCAGTCGTGACCGGTGAAGTTCGGGTCGGTCCGCGACGAGTAGTTGAAGTCGTCGAAGAACGCGCCACAAGCCGTCGCCTTGCCGGCCGACTCGGGGCGGGCACTCGCGGTGGTCGCCGTACCGGCGGCGAGGGCGGCCAGTACGACGGCCGCGGCGGTGATGCGGGTCTTGCGCGATCGAGTCATCGGGTTCACACCTTCGGTTCTCGGGGCGGGCAATCTCCAACCGAGGGTGGTCTATCCAATTGGTAAAGTCAATGCGTAATCCAGGCTCAGAATTCCGCCGGGAGTGGTTCGGAAATGCGGGATGACGTTTACCACTGGTAAGATTTCGGGATGCGAAGGACGGAAGCGCGCGACCAGCTGCTGCGCCTGATCGAGGAGCGGAACCCGGGTGAACCGCTTCCTTCGGAGCGGATGCTGAGCGAGACCCTGGGCGTCTCCAGGCCGACGTTGCGCGCCGCCCTGGACGACCTGGCCCGCGACGGCCTGGTCACCCGCGAGCACGGCCGCGGCACGTTCACCAACGCGCGCCGGATCCAGCAGGAGCTTGAGCCGACTCCTAGCGGCGACTTCCAAGCTCCACTGGCGGAGGGGTCGCCCTGGCCAAGTCAGCTGCTGAGTTTCGAGGTCGGCCCGGCCGGCGCGCGGCTCGGTCAGCGGATGGAGATGTCACCCGGCGACGAGCTGGTCACGGCGGTCCGGTTGCGGCTCGTGGACGGCGCCCCGATGTGCATCGAGAAGATCCGCATCCCCTGGGCCTACGTCACCGGAATCACCGGGCGGGACTTCGAGATGGGTTCGCTCTACGGCCTGCTGCGGACGCGGTACGCCGTTGCCCCGAAGGACGCCGTACAGACGGCTGAGCCGACTGTGACGGATGCACAGGAGGCCGAGATCCTCGGCGTACCGCTGCATTCACCGGCGCTGCTCTTCGAGCGCACCACGCGGAACGCCGACCACGCGGTGATCGAGTACACGCGCTCCATCTATCGCGGAGACCGGTACCGGATCACGACGCGGCTGACGTTCGACTAGCTGGTTAGCCCTTCACTGCTCCGGCGGCGACACCCGAGGTGACGCGGCCCTGGAGGACCAGGAAGATCAGCAGGACCGGGAGCATGAACAGCGTGGCCGCGGCCATCGTCGCGCCCCAGTCGGTGCCGAAGGTGTTGCTGAACGACGAGAGCCAGACCGGCAGCGTGCGCTGGTTCTGCTCCTTGATGATCAACAGGTTCGCGAACGCGAACTCGTTCCACGCGGTGATGAAACCGAACAAGGACGTGGACAGCAGCCCGGGCGCGAGCAGCGGGAACACGATCCGCCGGAACGCCTGGAACTGGTTGCACCCGTCGACCTGCGCCGCCTCCTCGAGGTCGGGCGGAATCGCGTTCAGGAATCCGCGCAGTGTCACGATCGTGAACGGCAGCGTCATCATGAAGTAGATCAGCGTCAGCATCGGCAGCTTGTCCAGCATGTCGGTGTCCCGCGCGATCACGTACATCGGGATCAGCAACGCCTCCCACGGCGTCATCTGCGCGACGAACACCATCACGATGAACGCCTGCCGGCCCTTCCACTTCAGCCGGGCGACCGAGTACGCCGCCAGACACGCGACGATCAGGGCGAGCAGTACGCCGGAGACCGCGACGAACGCCGAGTTCCGCCAGAACAGCCAGAAGCCGTCGGCGTGGACCGCCGTACTGAAGTGGCTCAAGGTGACGTTCGTCGGGAAGAACGACGGCGTCTCGGCCTGGATGTCCTTGGTCGGCTTGAAGGCCGTCAGGATCATCCAGTAGACCGGGAAGACCGCGAACGCGAAGACTCCCAGCGCGACGACGTTGAGGACTATCCGCTTCGGCTTCACAGTTCGCCCTCTTCCTTGAACAGCTGCCGGAAGTAGGCGAGCAGTACGACGGTCAGCAGCAGCACGGTCACCATCGAGATCGCGGCACCGAGGTCGTACCGGTTCAGCGACTGTGCGATCTGGTAGGCGTAGACCGGCAGCGTCAGCGTGGCGTCACCCGGTCCGCCCTGGCTGATCACCCAGATCTGCACGAAGCTCTTGAAGACCCAGATCACCTCCAGGCACAGGATCAGCCCGAACATCGGCCGCAGGATCGGGAACGTGATCAGGCCGAACATCCGGATCGGACCGGCGCCGTCCATCGACGCCGACTCGTAGATCTCCTTCGGCACCGTGGTGATCGCCGCGTACAGGGTGAGCGCCGCGAACGGCACCGACTGCCAGACGATCATGATCACGATGATCGCGAACGTCGACGTACCGTCCGCGAACCACGCGTAGCCGTCGTACTGGGTGAAGCCGAGCTGGACCAGCACCCAGTTCACGACCCCGAGCTGGGACTGGAACAACCACTGGAACACGGTCGTTGCCGCCAGCACCGGAATCGCCCAGGCCAGCACCAGGCCGCCCATCACGAGGAAGCGCATCCACTTGCCCAGGGCATCGATCAGCAGCGCGACCAGGGTGGCCAGCACCATGATCAGGACGACGTTGATCGCGGTGAACGCGAAGGTCCGGGCGACCACGGACCAGAACTTCTGGTCGGTGAAGATCGCCTGGTAGTTGTCGAGGCCGACGAAGTCGGCGCCGCCGCGGATCAGCTGGGCGATCCCGAACTTCTGGAACGAGATGATCAGGTTCCGGATCAGCGGGTAGACCAGCAGGTACGCCATCCCGACGACGGTCGGCGCGATGAGCAGGTAGGGGAGCACACGCGGGCGCCCCCGCCGGGGCCCGGCCGAGGGTTTCTCGGCCGGGGCGGCGGGGGCGGTGCGCTCGGCTTGAGCGAGAGCCACGAGGTTACTTTCCGCTGTTGAGTGCCTCGGTGATGATCGCGTCGGCCGCTGCGGCCGCCGCGGCCGGGTCACCACCGGTGAGCACCTTGGTCTGGTACTCCTTGATCGGGTTCTTGGCCTCGACCGCTGCCCAGTTCGGCGAGTTCGGGGTCGCCTTGCCGTTGGCCGCGCCGGCCGCCATCGCGCTGGTGCCCTCGTCGCCGGTGACCTGGCCGGCCAGGCCCTTGCGGTTCGGGACGTACTTCATCGACTTGGCCAGATCGACCTGCCACTTCTCGCCGGCCAGCTCCTTGATGAAGGTGTAGGCCGCGTCCGGGGCGTCCGACGCCTCCGGCACGATCAGGTCGGAGCCACCGGTGAAGACCGCACCCGGCTTGTCGGCGGCCTTGCCCGGGATCGGGAAGAAGCCCAGCTTGTCCTTGAGCTCCGGGTTCGCCTGGACGATCAGCTCGGCAGCACCCGGTACGGCGATCATCTGCGCGACCTTGCCCTGCGCGAACACGTCGGTCTGGGTCGGCTTCGCCTCGTCGGAGTCCTTCGGACCCTTGCCGAGCGCCTGGATCTGCTTGTAGAACTCCATGCCCTTGAGCGCCTCGGGCGAGCTCAGCGCGCCCTTCCACTTCTCGCCGTCCTTGACCGCGAGGTCGCCGCCCTCGTCCCAGATGAAACCGGAGAGCACGTAGAAGTTCTGGCCGGGCAGGTAGATGCCCTGGTTACCGCCGGTGTTCAGCTTGGCCGTCGCGGCCAGCCACTCCTCGCGGGTCTTCGGCGGCGTGGTGATCCCGGCCGCGGCGAACAGGTCCTTGCGGTAGACCACGACCCGGTTCGCGGCGTAGTACGGGACGCCGTACTGCTTGCCCTCGTAGTTGCCGGGGCCGGCCAGACCTTCGATCCAGTCGTCGCCCTGCAGGTCGGTCTTCTTGTCGCTCAGGTCCCGGACGCCGCCGGAGGCGGAGTACTGCGCGACCTGGGTGTTGCCGACCTCGATCACGTCCGGCGCGTCCTTGCTGGCCAGCGCGCCGATGATCTTCGGGCCGATCCCGTTCCATTCCTGGATCTGGACGTTGAGCTTGACGTCGGTGTGCTTCGCGGCGAAGTCATCGGTGAACCGCTTCAGGAAGTCGTCCGAGACGCTCCCCTTCATCAGCCACACGTCGATGGTCTTCGGACCGGAACTTGCTTCGTTCTTGTCGCCGGACCCACACGCCGCGAGGGCGGTGAGGGACAGGGCCGCGACAGCAGCCACGGCAAGCGAACGGAACTTCATGGATCACCCCTGGTATGAACCTGTTCCTGCAGAGGCCCTGAGAATTGCGCAGGCGTCACTGACTGGTCAATAGTTCAGAAGTGTCCGTTACTATTCCGTGAGAGCGCGTTCGCGCTGGATCTGGCATGCCCAGGCGGCTAAACCGCTCAAGTAGCGCACTGTCGGTTGCGTCCCGTGCAACGCAGACCACTTACGCACCTGGTGATGCCAATTAACGAACCAGTTGGGCGAGGATCGCCCCCGCGACGGCCGCGTCGACCGCTCCGACACCGGTCAGATCGGCGATCGAGCGGCCTGTGCTTGGTGGCCGGTCCCGCAGTACGCCGCCGACCGGCACGTCCGCGTCACCCTTCAGCACACCGGCGCGGACGGCGTTGCCGAAGTCGCCGTGATGGAGGCACTGCGCGTGGTCGTCCGTGGCGACGAACGCACCGGCGAACATCTCGGGCGGGAGCTCGCCCTTGCCCGGCATGTCGGTCCCAACCGCGGTGATGTGCACAGCTCGTTGGAACGCCTCCAGCGGCAGAGGTTCGCGCGCAGCTGTCGTGGTGATCACGCACGGCGCTCCGGTGAGCCCGTCCGGTGTGGCCTGGAGTCCCACGGCTCGGAGTTGCTCGCACAGTCGCTCTACAGCCTCGGGTCGACGGCCCCAGACCTTCACCCGCCGCAGCGGTCGTAGTTCGCGCAACCACAGCACCTGCAGGAGCGCCTGCTCGCCAGTGCCCAGTACGGCGACCTCGTCGACCCCGACCGGCGTCATGGCGTCGGTGATCAGCGCCCCGGCCGCCGCCGTACGCCATGCCGTCAGCTTTCCCTCATCTGCAAGCACTGCGGCCGGCTGTCCGTTGGTCGCATCCACGACGAGCATCAGTCCGTTGTTGACCGAGCCGAAGGTGCTCGCCACCTTCACCACGAAGTACGGCGTACCGGCCACGTGACCGGCCTTCACATGCGTGTCCCCGGCGTACTGCGGAAACTCCAGCACCATCGGCGCCGGAACCGACGTACGGCCTTCTGCATGCGCGATCAACGCCGACCGGACCGCCTCGAATACGACTGCGGGTTTGGCCGCCTGGGTGATGTGGTCGAGTGCGAAGACCGGCAGCGTCACCGCGCGTCCAGCCAGTCCGCCCAGGCAGCCAGCGCCGGACCGGGGTTCTGCCGGCCGAGACCGACCCGGAAGCGGTCAGTGGGTGTTTCGGTCAGCGTGGAGCTGTAGATGCTCGCGGGCAGCAGCAGAACACCGGCCTGTTGCACCAGCGCCTCACACATCGCCTCGACACCATCCGCGCCGAGATAGCGCGGATAGCTCACGCAGCCGCCATCCGGTGCGGTGAACTCGAACAGGTCGGGGTAGCGGTCGAAGAACTCGGTGAAGAGCGGCAAGTTCGTCGCGATGATCCCGCGGTTCCGCGCGAGCACCTGGTCGCGGGCGCGGAGTGCGATCAGCGCTAGCACCTCACTCGGTGCGGAGTTGCAGATCGTCGTGTAGTGCTTGGCGCGTTCGAGCCGATCCAGGACAGTGCGATCCCGGCAAGCGATCCAGCCGATCCGCAGGCCGGGCAGCCCGTACGCCTTGGACATGACGTTGAGCGACAGCGCCGTACCGGACAGATCTGTTGCCTGAGGCAATGGATTGCTCTCGAGACCGCGGTAGACCTCGTCGGAGAACAACGTGATGCCGCGCGCCGCGCACAGGTCCACGAGTCGTTGCCAGGCTTCGGGGGTGGGGACCGCGCCGGTGGGGTTGTTCGGGAAGTTGACCGAGACCATCCGGGTGTTCGGTCGCAGTGCGCGCTCGATCGCGTCCACGTCGAGCGCCCAGCCGTCCTCGGGCCGCAGCGCGACTCCGGTCACCTCCGCGACCGACGACGGCACAGTCTCCGCGGCTTGGTAGTTCGGCGTCAGCACGACCAGGTGGTCGGTCGGCTCGAGCAGGGTGTGCATCGCGAGGTAGATGCCCTCCTCCGCCCCGGCGAAGCACAGTACGTCGTCGGGCTGCACCTGCTCGTACGTCGCCGCGATGGCTTCCCGCAGCGCAGGCAGTCCGCGCGTCTCGGTGTAGCCGAGGGCCAGCGACTCCCAGCGCTCGCGACCGTCTTCGTCGGCCAGCGCGAGCAGCTCGGACATCGTGAGCGTCTGCGCGTCGGAGGCGGTCAGGTGGTAGCGCGCGGTGAACTCCCAGCGCGCGAAGTGGGTCTCCAGCCGGAAATCAGGCAGGGTCGGCATGCGGCTCCTTCCGGGCCTCGGAAAGCAGTTGGTAGAGCGCCGACCGCGACACCTGCAGCGCACGGGCCACCGCCGGCACCGACCTGCGCTGGCTGAGCACTCCGGCTTTGTCGAGTCGACTCAGCAGCTCCAGGCGGTCTTCTCGCCTCAGCCGCTCAACCGGTACGCCGCGCTCCCGCACGTAGTCGGCCACGTGCTCGTTGAGCTTCTCGGTCCAGTCGTGCTCGAAGAACACCCGCGGCTGGCCGGACACCGGCGCGGCAAAAGCAGCCAGCAGCCGGCTAGCGGTCTCGAACGCAGTCCGATCGACGTTCACGCACAGCACGTACTTCGCCGTACCAGCCTCATCCCGCAGTACGGCGCTCACACTCGACAGGCGACGCCCATCCGGCAGCACCTTCGGATACGGCCCGTACGCGTCACGACCGCTCTCACTCAGCTCATCGAGCTCACCCAGCAGCGACGGATCCCCAGGCTCCCGCCCCGACAACGGATTCCAGATCGCCACGACCCTGTCGGCCACCCAGTCATGCAGCACCACCTCCGCATGCGGCGACAACAACCGCGCCAACACCTCGCCCACCGGCGCAACCTGCTCAGGAGTCACCCCCGGACACTACGTCCACCCTGGACACAAAGTCCACCCCTCACCTCTCGCCCCCAAAGAGCAGCCCACCCACCCTTGTGCACACGCCGCATCTTTGTGCACCCACCAACCACGCAGCGCCCCTCGAAATGGTTGGTGGGTTCCCAAAGTTGGCCTCCGCGCCCAAAGCGCAGCCGCCGCACCTTTGGGCGTCCGGAGGGGTGGGTCAGGGGGTGGCGTCGGCTTTTTGGGCTTGGCGGAGGCCGTAGAGGAGGAGGCCGATGGAGATGGCGCCTACTACGGCGTAGGTGATTACTCCGCCGATTCCGTCCCAGGCGGTGTGGAGGGCTACGGCCAGGGCGTACATGCCGACGAAGCCGGCCAGGTGGCGGCCGGTGGGGGCGCTGACGAAGCGCCAGAGGCCCCAGCAGCTCAGGCCGGTCCAGGCGGCGTGGCCGGCCGGGGCGAGGAGGCCGCGGACGAACAGGGTCTGCTCGGCGGCGCCTACGTTGCCGCCCGACTGCAGCAGCGCGACGAAGGCGTAGCCCATCGTCTCCAGTACGGCGAAGCCGGTGCCGACTGCGACTCCGATGACGATCCCGCGTCCGATCGAACTGCGGTAGCGGTGGCCGAAGAACACCACCAGTACCGCCGGGACGACCAGCTTGGCCGCCTCCTCGATCAGCCCGACTCCGAGCATCGGCAGCGTGCCCAGCCGGCGCATGGCGTCGTACTCGAGGAGTCCGGCGACCACCACGCCCACCACCCCGCCGAACAGAAGGCAGCCGCCCAGTGTCGGCCCGTCGATCAGCCAGCGCCCGGACCGGCCCGCTGCGAACGTGACGAAGGTCAGCGGGACCACCAGCGCCCCGAGCAGGATCATCGTCGGGAACAGGTTCGGATTGTTGGTGTCGGCAAGCACCGCCAGGACGGCGAAGTACAGCGCCGCACCGACCAGCAGCGTCCCCAGCCATGCCCATTTCCGGACCGCAATCGCACTCATGTCCGAATGGTGCCGTTGCTGGCGTGGTTGCGCCATGTCGCAGGGACGGCAGTGATGGACAGGGCGCAGCACCGTGACGAGATTGCAAACTCAATCCGAAGGGGTTGCCCCCAATCCTTGAACTTCACCCTCCGAACGAGGAGACCTGCCCATGCGCTCCCCACGGATCACCGCGGTCGCAGTCGCCGCGGTTCTGACCCTCGGCGTGGTTCCGGTGACCCCGGCCATCGCCGCTGCACCGCCTCCGCGTACAAACAGCACGCAGCCGGCCACCACCTCCGTCACGCTCATCACCGGTGACGTCGTCTCGGTCTCCGACGCCGGCAACGGCAAGAAGGCCGCCAGCGTCCAGCCCGCACCGGGCCGCGAAGGCGTGTCCTTCCACACCGTCGAGGCTGACGGCGGTCTGCGCGTCCTGCCGAGCGACGCCGTCCCGTACGTCTCCACCGGCGTCCTCGACGTCGACCTGTTCGACGTGGACGAGCTGATCCGGGACGGGTACGGCGACTCTGCCGCCCAGCAGCTCCCCCTGATCGTCAAGTACGCCGGGGGCGCCCGCAGCTCCTCCGCGCTCGCCGGTACGACGACCACCCGGCCACTGGACTCGATCGGCGGGGCTGCGGTGTCAGCGGCCAAGAACGAGCTGCCGTCCCTGTGGAAGTCACTCTCCGGTGCACACGCGCTGAGCGGTGGCATCAGCAAGGTCTGGCTGGACGGCAAGGTCCGTCCGGTCCTGGACAAGAGCGTGCCGCAGATCGGTGCGCCGGACGCGTGGAAGGCCGGGTACCAGGGCGCCGGCGTACAGGTCGCCGTACTGGACACCGGTGTGGACGCGCAGCACCCGGACCTGGCCGGCAAGGTCAAGGAGGCGCAGGACTTCTCCGGTAGCGAGACCGGACCGGTCGACCACTTCGGTCACGGCACACACGTCGCAGCGACGATCGCAGGCACCGGTGCGGGCGCAGGCGGTACCCGCAAGGGCGTCGCACCGCAGGCGGACCTGCTGATCGGCAAGGTGCTCAACGACGACGGCATCGGCTACGACTCGTGGATCATCGCCGGAATGGAGTGGGCGGCCGCGAAGGGCGCCAAGGTGGTCAACATGAGCCTCGGCGGTGACGCCACCGACGGCACCGATCCAATGAGCGAGGCCGTCAACGACATCACCGCCCGCACCGGCACGCTGTTCGTCGTTGCTGCTGGCAACGAAGGTCCGAGTGAGGAGACCGTCGGTACGCCGGGCGCAGCCGCCTCCGCACTCACCGTCGGAGCCGTCGACCGCGCTGACAAGCTGGCCGACTTCTCCAGCCGCGGACCGCGGCTCGGAGACGGCGGACTGAAGCCGGAGATCACCGCACCGGGTGTGGAGATCGTCGCGGCACGCGCAGCCGGAACCACCATGGGCAACCCGGTGGACAACCTCTACACCGCAGCATCCGGTACGTCGATGGCCACGCCGCATGTGGCCGGAGCCGCCGCACTGCTTGCCCAGCAGCACCCGGACTGGAAGGCCGACCAGCTCAAGAACGCGCTGGTCAGTACTGCGAAGACGCAGTCGAACCAGACCGTCTACCAGCAGGGCGCCGGTCGGGTCGATCTGACACGTGCGACTGCCCAGCAGGTGTTCGCGAGCGGTGTGGCCGACTTCGGTCTGCAGAGCACGACGGGTTCGAGCAACCGCGTCATCACCTACCGGAACGACGGCTCTGCACCGATCACTCTGAACCTGTCCGTCGGAGTCACCAACACGGACAACGGCAAGGCCGAGACCGACGCGTTCGGCGCACCGGCCACTGTGACTGTTCCTGCCCACGGCACGGTCGACGTACCGCTGGCACTGAACGCAGCGAAGCTGGAGCGCGGTCTGCACAGTGGCTGGATCGTCGCGACCGGCCCTGGTGGCGTGGTCACGCACACCGCCATCGGAGCGTTCCGGCAAGGCGCGAAGCACAAGGTGACGTTGCGAGCGGTCGGACCGGACGGAAAGCCGGCCGGAGCGCCAGTCATCTCGCTGTACGGCAGCAACTCCCGCTCCGACGTACTCACCTGGCTCGACAACGGCCAGAGCCGCGTGGCCGAGGTGGAGGAGGGGACGTACCTGCTGCACTCGCTGGTGGAGGACTACAACCCGGAGCACGAGCAGGTCAACCTCTTCACCGACCCGAACATCGAGGTCACCAAGGACACCGAGATCGTGGTCGACGCCCGGAAGGCGGTGCCGATCACCATCCAGACACCGAAGCCGTCCGAGCAGCAGTCGATCCTCAGCTACTACGTGCACCGCGAGTACCCGAACGGCCGCTCGATCAGCCACGGAGTGATGCACTTCAGCACGGTGCAGCAGGTGAACGTGACCCCGACCAAGCCGGTCAAGGACGGCAAGTTCGAGTTCTCGTCGCGCTGGCAGCTCGTCGCACCGATGGTCCAGACCTCGATGCCCGACCTCGACATCAACCTGCTGCATCAGTCGCCGTCGTACGAAGGCAAGCGGCACTTCCCGCTGACGCTCAAGGCCACCAAGGGCGCACTGCTCGTCGAGCGCACCCGGGACGACATCAGCGAGAAGGAGCAGATCGCAGCAGCGGCTGCTGCCGGCGTCGCCGCGATCGTCCTGGTCCGTCCGCCAGGAGAAGGCGCCTGGACAGTGTGGCGGCCGGCAGGAGACCGTGAGCCCATCCCCGCGATGGTGACCACCGATGGAAACGGGCAGAAGCTCCTCGATCGCGCCAAGCGCGCCCGCGCGTCCATCGACGTCACGCTGACCACGTCGAGTCCCTATCTGTACGACGTGCAGCAGGTGTCGACCGGATCGATCCCCAGCAAGATCACCTACCGGGTGACCGCGCAGAACTCCGCACGCGTCACCACGCGCTACAACGACAACGGTGGATTCGGTTGGGTCAAGGAGCAGCGGTTCGGCTGGCGGCCGTGGCAGGACTACTCCTGGAACGACTCCCAGCGGTTCGTGCAGACACCGAAGGTCCGTGAGGAGTGGGTGACGTCGGGCGACTCGCTCTGGCAGCACCGGGTGAGCCACGGCTACGGCTGGGACACCATGAACCCCCTCCGGAGCGGCATGACCGAGAAGCCCAAGAGCTACCGCAGCGTCGCGTCGAACGAGACGTGGTTCGGTCCGGTCGTCCGGCCGGCCGCTGCGCCGGGTGTGGTCTCCACGAGGACCGGTGACCGGCTCTCACTCCGCATCCCGACGTTCGTCGACGCGGACGGGCACTACACGATCGGTGAGACCACTGCAGCCTCTGCGGTGCTGTCCCGCAACGGCACGACGGTCGCCGAGCTGCCCGACGCCTGGCAGGACGTGATCACCAGCAGCGGCGACGCGTCGTACCGGCTGGATCTCAGCACCGAACGGAACGACCCGGACGGTGAATGGCTCTGGGGGACGCGGACGCAGACCAGCTGGGAGTTCCGCTCGGCCAAGACTGCGGAAGACAAGGCGACACCGCTGTCCTTGCAGCAGGTCAACTACAAGGCGCCGACCGACCTGACCGGCCGCGCACCGCGCACGCACGTGCTGGGCTTCGACGCACCGAAGGCCACCGGCCTGCAGGCGTGGGCGTCGTACGACGAAGGCAAGTCCTGGCAGCGGCTCCCCGTGGTGGGCGTCTTCGGCCAGTACGTCGCAGTCGTCGCCAACGCCCACAACACCGTCTCGCTCAAGGTCCAAGCGACTGGCGCGAACGGAACCAAGGTCACCCAGACCGTGATCCGGGCGTACGGCATCAAGTAGTCACCAGCACGGCGGATGGAGGTCGTCCCAGCATCGGGCGGCCTCCATCTGTGCGGCCAGCGCCAGCAGTTCGGCGTCGTGCTGTCGGTGCCCCACCAGTTGCACACCGGACGGCAGTGCGACCGCGGGCGAGCCAGTCAGGTTCGCCCAAGGTGTGTAGCAGGACCAGGTCAGCATCAGCTCGGCCACTGATTCGACGCCTTGCGACAGATAGTGGCCGAGCTTTACAGCCGGACCGTTCGTGGCGGGCGTCAGCGCCACATCGAAGTCGGCCATCGCCTCCAGAAACCGGCCGGCGAAGCGCGCGAGCACGGTCTGCACTGTCATCGCTTCGACCCCGGACAACGCTTGGCCGACAGCGATCAGATGCCGCGTGTACGGCGTGAGCAGGTCCCGCCGATCAGCTGGAACCAGAGCCGGAACGCCTGTCGCCACAGCGATTCCGAACCAGCGCTCAACGGCTTGGCGCACCGCATCGTCGTACGGTGCGGGCAGGTCGATCTCTTGCACGTCATGTCCGAGGCGAGTCAGAGCATCCGCGGTACGCCGGACCTCCCGCGCTGACTCCGGATGCGGCTCCACACCGTCGAGCCCGGTGGCCGTCCACACGGCGACCCGCAACCGCTGCGGCTGCTGTTCGATCGCACTGACGAAGCTCTGGCCGGGAGACCAGCCATACAGGTCGCCCGGAGCTGGATGAGCCATCACATCGAGCAGTACGGCGGCATCCTGCACGGTGCGCGCGATCGGCCCCTCGATGCCTGTGCTGAAGAACCCTGTCGCCGGAGCCGGACTCACCAAGCCACGGCTCGGTTTCACACCGACGAGGTGGCAGGTGGCGGCCGGAGTCCGCGTCGAGCCGGCTCCGTCGCTGCCATGCGCCACAGGCAGCAGCCCGGCGGCCACCGCGGTGGCCGCACCGCCACTGGAACCACTGGAGTAGCGGTCCAGCGCGTACGGCGTCACTGCGGGCCGCGGGGTCACGTCATTCTCGGTGAAGCAGGTCGCGCCGAACTCCGGCGCGTTGGTCTTACCGAGCACCACCGCACCGGCCTGCCGAATCAGCCCGACAGTCCAGGCATCGTCCGCCGGCACCAGATCGGCGAGAGCCGCAGACCCGAAGGTGGTCCGCAGACCGGCGGTGGGGTGCAGGTCCTTCAACCCGATCGGCAGTCCGGTCAGCGGTGCCCACTCACCTCGGGCCAGCTGTTCGTCAGCCCGGGCAGCCTCCTCGAGCGCACACTCCGGCACCACGGTGACGAACGCTCCGAGCTCGGCGTCGAGTCGATCGATCCGATCCAGGTAGTGCTGGGTCAGGTCGCGAGACGAGATCTCGCGGGCACGCAACGCGTTCAACTGCTGTGCAGCGGACAGATCGTGCAGTTCAGGCATCGGCGGCCGCCTTCTCGGTGAGGAATCGATGGGTCCAGGAGGCGATCGCGTCGAGTTCGTCGGGCGTGATCGGTTGCCGCGCAATCAGCCGCCGGTGCATCAGCGGCCCCTCCAACAGGTCGCCGGCCAGAACCCGGTTCGCGCCCGTCGCGACCTCCCCGCGCTCGACGGCCCGGCCGATCGCTGCCCGTACCGGTTCGCCCCGGCGCTCGGCCATCGCGCGGAAGGCCGTCTCGGCGGCGGGATCGCGGTGCAGGTCGGCCAGCAGACCCGTCAAGCCGTCCATCCACGGCGCGGACCACGCGGTCGCCAGAGCGTCGAGTCCGGCGCGCAGGTCGCCGTACAAGGTGCCGGTGTCGATCTGCGGGACCGGCGGCAGGTGTTCGGCCAGCGCGGCCGTCACGAGCTGTGCCTTGCTCGGCCAGCGCCGCCGCAGGTCTGTCCGCTGGGCCCGCGCATCAGCCGCGACGCGCGACAGCGTGAGCGGCTCGTAGCCCTCCTGGGTCAGCAGTGCCCAGGCGGCCGCCAGCAACCGCAGCTCGAGACCGGCATCGCGTGGACGTCCAGCCATGGCGTTCTTCCTCCGACCGTTCTAGAGTATCGCTCCAAGTTGGAGCTTAATTCGGAAGGGACCGCATGGCTACCTCGGCGCACACCTACACCGTCCTGCCGCCGCGCACAGTGCGGAGCCCCGCCTTCGACTGGTCGCACGAGGTGCAGATCGCCCTACCGCCGTCGTACGACGGATCCGGCCGCAGCTACCCGGTCCTGTGGGCCACGGACGCGTCACTGACCTTCTCACTCACTGTCGGCACGCTGGCGCTACTCACCGCGAGCGGACAGACGGCCGAGGCGATCGTCGTGGGTATCGGCGCTCCGGCGAGCACTGACGCGATGGAGTTCAGTCGGCGGCGCGCGTACGAGTTCTACTCGCGTGAGAGGTGGCTCAATGCCGGCGTCGGCGCACAGTACGCGCAGGTGCCGGCAGAGTTTCTGAACGCCGGAGGCGGTGCGGAACGGTTTCTCGCCTTCCTGGCCGACGAGCTCCGCCCACAGCTGGCGAACGAGTTCCGCTTCGACGAAACCGACCATGGTCTGCTCGGCGACTCGGCTGGTGGCTACTTCGCCATCTATGCCCTGCTGACCAGGAACACTGCGTTCGCCAAGTACCTGATCGGCAGTCCGGCGGCCAGCGGCTGCGCGGACCATCTGTTCGAGCTCGAGCAAGAGGGCTCGGCACTGGCCGGCGACGTGTTCCTCGGCGCGGGCGAGGCGGAGATGACCGATCCGTTCACAGCGTCGGGCGACATCCTCGGCTCGATGACGCGGTTGACCCAGACGCTCCGGCTACGCGATCACCCGGACCTCCGACTCACCAGCCGCATCTTCCCGGGTGAGAACCACTACTCCGCCGTACCCGCAGTGATCACCGCGGGGCTGCGGCACCTGTACTAGATCCAGTCCCGCTTCGCGGCTTGGTAAGCCAGACCGGTGCGAGTGTCCACACCGGCGAGGACCATCAGGCGGTCCAGACGCCGCTGGACCGTACGGCGGCTGATGCCGAGCTGGGAGGCGATCGACTTGTCGGGGACGCCGGCCACCAGTAGCGAGAGCAGGAAGCGTTCGTGGTCGTCGAGGACCTCAGTGGCCGGCTGCTGGGTGGAGTGCATGGTCACTGGGGTTGCCATCTCCCAGTGGCTCTCGAAGAGCGCCAGTACGGCGTCGAGCAGCTGACCGCGGTTGATGATCGCTGCGGTGGGTTCGCCGATGCCTAGCTCGTCGTCACGGACCAGCGGGCAGACTGCGGTCGCCCGGTCCACGATGGCGAGCCGGACCGGCAGTGTGGGGAGTGTCCTGGCCTCCTCACCCCAGCTGATGCCTTCGGCGATGGTGTCGAGCTCACCGGGGGTCTCAAGCAGCGCGCGTTCGTAGATGGCGCGATACCGGACGCCTCTGGACAGAGCGCCGTACTCCTCGGTGTTCTCGGCGCCCGGCATGGCCAGTGGGTTCGCTCGGCAGAACCAGAGGATCTCTTCGCGGGCAGATTCCTGCAGATCGCGGAGACGTTCGCGCAGTGCCGCTGCCCCAACGACCACCTCGACCAGGTGATGTGCGTCGCGACGACTCGCACTGGCGCGGAACTCCTCGCTCAACAGCGCCACCGTCTTGCGGGCCGCTTCGAGTGACTCCTGACGCCGCAGGAGCGTCGTACCGAGTGCCACGTCCGGAGGTAGTGCCCGGAACACCGGCTCGTCGGCGGACTGGCTGACCGCGACCAGACCCTTCGCCTGCAACCGCTGCAGCAACTCGTCGGCCTCATGGGCCGGCAGCTCGGCCACCTCCGCCAGCTCGGCGGAGCGCGCGGCCGACAAGCCGACCAGCAGCCGATAGGCGCGTTCTTCCCGCGCGTCGAGCAACAAGCCGTCCTGCATCGATTCACCTCCCGGCCCCAGCTAACCAGTCCGGCCGCGCTCACGGCGACCGTTTTCCGCACGCCTTTGATCAAATCCTTACTGGCACCGATCAGACACGGCACTCCTATGCCATCACAGCGGAGGTGAGTGCACGTCACTTCCGGTCAGTTGTTCGCGGACCTCGCCGCCGCCCGAGTCGTCCCGCCGTTGGAAAGAGAAACTCATGAGTCTGACCGATCTCGCCGGCATCGCCGGTCTCATCAGCGCGGCCCTGCTAGCCCTGTGGATGCTCCTCGGCGCCCCCAACCTCCGCCCGGCCCCGCACTCCGCCCGCCACCGCAGGCCCCGCGGCTAGCCGTCGAGGGCGCTCAACTTCGCCCGCACCCTGTCGGCCTGCCTCTCACGTCCCTGGTCCGCGAAGCCCGTCAACGCCTGCTCCCAAGCGTTGCGGGCCGCTGCCACATCGCCCAGCGTGCGGTAGGCGTCGCCGATGTGGTCTTGCGTCTCAGCCATCTGGCGCACGTTCCCGATCCGCCGGTACGACGTCAGCGCGTCCTCGAAGGCGGACAGCGCCTCGTCGAAGCTCTCGGTTGCGAGGGCGATGAACGCCAGTGAGTCGAGGACGTCACCCCGGCTGTCGTGGTCCCCGGTCTGCTCGATGATCTCGAGTGACGCCAGGCAGGCCGCGCGCCCTTCGTCGTACCGACCGAGCTTCGCCTGGATCCAGCCGACGAGGTTGTAGGAGTCGGCGAGCCAGCTCTGCTTGCCCAGCGTCTTGTACAGCTCGAGCTGTGCCAAGCCGTAGGGCAATGCGGCCTCGAAGTCCTCCATGAAGCAATGTGCCTCGGCCAGCGTCTGCAGACAGGCCGCTCGCACAGTGACCTGGCCGCTGCGGACGGCGTAGGTCAGCGCCTGCTCCAGATGCGCCACGGTCTCGTCCCGTTGACCTAGCATCCCTCGACTCCGGCCGTAGTAGCGGTGAACCATCGCCTGGTCGGCAGGCTCCTCAAGGGCCGGCACGACGGTCAGCGCGATTGTCCAGAGCTCCGCATTGAGGGAGTCCTGTCCTTGCCAGGTATGGAACGGTGCGAGTCCGTAGGGAATGTGCCAGACGATGTCGGACCAGCCACGCGCCACGGCCAGCCGCTGTGTCGCCATCAGGTTGTCGGACTCGGCATCAATCCATGCACTCGCTTCAGCACGATCCTTCAGACCCAGCGAAGCCATCTGGTCGCCGTTCACCGGTGGGCGGTCCGGGGAGGCCACCCGGGCTGCCTCGAGAACGCCGCGGCGGTAGTGGTCGGCCAGCCGCCACAGCGCCTGGTCTGCATCGACCTTCTGCTCCCGGGCGTAGAGGCGGATCAGGTCGTGCAGGGCGTAGCGTCCAGGTGCGTGCTGGCGGATCAGATGCACGCTCTCCAGCACGCGCAGGCTGCGGCGCGGATTCCCGTCGACCAGTGCGGCCACTGACGCCGTACTGATGTCTTGTCCGGGTGTCCGGGCCAGCAAGGCGAGCAGGGTGGCCGCATCTGGGTCGAGCGCTCGGTACGAACAGTCGAAGACGCTCCGCAGTCCCGCGTCGAGCTCACCGCCCTCGAATGCATCCAGCCGTGCCGCCGTGTCGCGCAGTTCTTCCGCGAAGGCTGACAGCGGGAAGTCCGGCCGGCTGACGACCCGGGCCGCCACGATCGCCAGTGCGAGCGGCAGACCGGCGCAGTGCGTCAGCACCTCGTCGAACGCGGCCGACTCCGCACTCGCCCGGGCAGCACCGACCTGTCGCAGCAGGAGTTCTCGTGCGTCGGCTGGATCGAGTACGTCGAGATCCACCGGTACGGCGCCGTGCCGGGTGAGCAATCCGCCGAGTCGATTCCGACTGGTCACGATCACCGTGCACCCCGCCGCCCCTGGCAACAGTGCTGGCACCTGGGCGCTCTCTTTGGCGTTGTCCAGCACCAGCAACATCCGCTTGCCCGCCAGCATGGTCCGGTACAGACCTGCCCGCGCCTGTGGGTCAGCTGGGATCCGGTCCGCACCCAGTGCCTGCAGTAGTCCGCTCATGGCCGCGTCTACCGACAGCGGCGGCTCGACCGGGTCGAAACCTCGCAGGTCGATGAAGAGCTGGCCGTCCGGGAAGCGCGCCAGATTGCGATGCGCCCAGTGCAGAACGAGTGAGGTCTTGCCGATGCCACCCGCGCCCCCAACCGCCGACACCGCGATCGTCGCCTGCTGATGGTCACCGGCCAGTGCGGTGGTCAGTTGCTTGAGGGCCGGATCGCGCCCCACGAAAGCAGCCGGTGCAGCAGGAAGCTGTTGCGGGACCGCGCGGTCGGCGTGGGTCGTGCCGAGGATCTCCTGCTGCAACTGCTGGAGCCGGGCGGACGGTTCGATCGCCAGCTCGTCCACGAGTGCACGGCGAAGCCGGTCGTACTCCTGCAGTGCTTCCGTCCCCCGGTCAGACCGGTGCAAGGCCAGCATCAGGTGCCCGGCTACGCGTTCGTCGAGCGGACCCGCCTGGCTACGACTCCGCAGTACCGGCAGCAGGTCGCCGTACTCGCCTTGCTGTAGTTGGAGCTCGGTCAGATCGAGCTCGGCAGCGAACCGCTCGGCCTGCAAGCGTTCCCGCTGCTCGACGAACCAGGGGGTGTCGAGGCCCGTCAGAGCTTCACCACGCCACAGCTGAAGCGCCTCCTCGAACAGAGCTGCCGACTGCTCCGCACGCGCCGCCACGACAAGGCGCCGGAAGCGATGTGCGTCCACCCGCTCGGGCTCTACCTGCAGGACATAGCCACCGGACTGCCTGACCAGCTGTGCATCGAGTACGGCGCGCAGCCGGGACAGGTAGGCGTACAAGGTCTCGCGTGCGCGCTGCGGTGCGCTGTCGCCCCAGACCCACTCGACCAGCTGGTCAGCGGTCACCGGACGACCGGTCTCCAACAGCAGCACAGCAAGCACCGAGCGCTGCCGCAGATGCCCCAGCCCGGTCGGCACCACCTCGCCCAGAACGCCGTACTGGATACCTTCCCCGCCCCACCGCCCCGAGCTCTCCATCACAGCCTCCCAGCGCGCTGACCTGCGGATTCAAGGCTGGCCCAAGGTTGGGGTCAAACCTCCTGCGCGATGGTACGGAAACAACGAAGGAGAGCACATGTCCCGTAGAGATTCCGCCTACCAAGGTTCCTGACTAGTTGTTGTAGACAACGGTTTTCCCGCGCCGGTCCCCACTTCTGTCGGCGCGGGCTGAGACGGTAGGGCGATGACGGGGATTCGCATGGCCATCGCACAGCCGACCATCACCGCGGACGCGGCGGTGAACGGGAAGAAGGTCCGTTCACTGATGCGGAAGGCAGCTGAGGGACGGGCCCGGCTGGTGCAGTTTCCCGAAGGCCTGCTGACCGGTTACGCCAAGGAGCAGATCGGCGACTGGTCCCAGGTCGACTGGGACCTCGTCCGCTCCGAGCTCGAGCAGATCATGGCGCTGGCCGCCGAGCTGGAGATCTGGGTCGTGCTCGGCTCGGCCCATCCGCTGACGCCGCCGCACCGCCCGCACAACAGCCTGTACGTGATCTCCGACACCGGCGCCCTGGTCGACCGCTACGACAAGCGGATCTGCTCGCACACCGAGCTCACCCACTTCTACACACCGGGTTTCGAGCCGGTCGTCTTCGACGTCGACGGCTACCGCTTCGGCGCGCTGATCTGCGTCGAGATCAACTTCCCGCAACTCTTCAGCCAGTACGAGCGACTCGGCGTCGAGTGCCTGCTGCTCTCGGCCTACCCGGTCGACGTCGTCTTCGAGCTCAAGGCCCGCGCGCACGCCGCCATCAACTGCTACTGGATCGCGATGTCGCTCCCCGGCCAGACCGTCGACCTGATGCCGTCGGGCCTGATCAACCCGGCCGGCCACTACACGACCCAGGTCGTCGGCACCTCCGAGCTCGCCTTCGCCACCGTCGACCGCGACGACCCCACCGTCGCCGGCCCCCTCAAACACGCCCGCCCCTGGCGCGCCACCGCCACCAAAGGCGACATCTACCGCAGCCGAGCCGTCACCGACCCCCGCTCCACCAACCGCACAGCGCTCTGAGAGCGCCCCGGCTTGTGAGGCAGGACACTCCCGGAGAAACAAAAAATCCCGGTCTCTCGACCGGGACTCCTGCTGTCTTTCCCACTGGCATTCGCTGTGCGCGAGGGGGGAGTTGAACCCCCACGCCCTTTCGGGCACACGGACCTGAACCGTGCGCGTCTGCCATTCCGCCACTCGCGCGCTGCCGCTCGGACGATGTCCCGGCGACGAAAAGGAACATTAGCACGGGTATGTCGAGTGCTTCACATTGCGGGTTCCGTCGAACCTCCCGTTACGATCGATCGTCGTACCCGGTGTGTCCGCCACGACCGGTGGATACGGACCGTGGACCGACCGTGGAGGAGGAGGCGTGCGACCGCTGCAGCGCTTCGAGCGTCGTCTGGAGGGCATCGTGAGCGGTGTCTTCGCGCGCGCATTCAAGGGCGACGTCGAGCCGATCGAGCTGGCGGCGGCGCTCAAGCGTGAGATCGACAACACCGCCCGGATCCTGTCCCGGGACCGGCGGCTGGTGCCGAATCACTTCACCATCGAACTGGGCCCGGGCGATTTCGAGCGCCTGAACGCGTACGGCCGGACCCTCAACCACGAGCTGTCCAACGAGCTGCGGGACCATGCCGACATCCAGCGGTACACGTTCTCCGGGCCGATCGAGATCGAGCTGACCCAGCAGGACGACCTCCCTACCGGTAAGTTCCGGGTGGTCAGTGCGACCGTCGGGACGCCGCAACGGCGGAGCCCGTCCCACGAGCAGCCCTACCAGCAGGAGCCCTACGTGCCGCCGAACGACGGCCAGACGGTGCTGCACAGCGCCCCGGTCACCCCACCCCCCGCACCGCAGCAGTCGCGGAGCGGCCACCCGCAGGTGATGCTCGAGGTCAACGGGCGTCGCCGCCCGGTCAACCCACCGGGCGTCGTGCTCGGCCGGGGGACCGACGCCGACATCCAGATCAACGACCCCGGGGTGTCCCGGCGGCACGCGGAGATCCGGTTGATGCCCGAGGGCAACGGCGGGATCCGGGTGGTGCTGGTCGACCTGGGGTCGACCAACGGCACGCTGGTCAACGGCCGGCGCGCCACCGAGCAGGAGCTGGTCGACGGCTCGACGGTGCGGATCGGCAACACCACGATGACGCTGCGGCTGGCGGACGAGCCGATGCCTCAGCAGCCGAGCAGCGGGTGGTGACCGCACCACCATGTCGGAACTGACGCTGACCCTGATCAAACTGGGGTTCCTGGCCCTGCTGTGGATGTTCGTCCTGGCCGTGCTGTCCGTGATCCGCTCCGACCTGTTCGGGGCGAAGATCGACAGCAAGGCCGCGGCGGCCGCCGTACCGTCGGCAACGGCCCGGACCCCGAAGCCGGCCAAGCCGGTGAAGAAGCGCAAGGGTCTGCCCGGCTCGGTGACGATCGCTGACGGTCCGCAGGCCGGGGTCGGCGCGACCCTGGTCGAGGAGCCCGTCGTGATCGGCCGTGGCTCGGACTGCCAGATCCGGCTCGACGACGACTACTCCTCCACCCGGCACTCGCGACTGTTCCTGTCCGAGGGTCAGTGGTGGGTCGAGGACCTCGGCTCGACCAACGGGACGTACCTGGACGGCCAGCGGGTGACCCGCCCGGTGCCGGCCGAGATCGGTGGCTCGATCCGGATCGGCCGGACGACGCTGAACATCGCGAAGTAGGCCTGCCTCGATGACCCTGTCGCTCGATTACGCCGCACTGTCCGATGTCGGACGGGTGCGCCGCAACAACGAGGACTCGGCGTACGCCGGTCCGCACCTGCTGCTGCTCGCCGACGGAATGGGTGGCGCGGCGGCCGGTGAGGTGGCCAGCGCGGCGGCGGTCCAGGTGATCCGGCGGCTCGACACCGCCACCATCGGCGGCGAGGACATGATCGAGGCGCTGGCCGGCGCCGTGCACCGGGCCAACGAGCGGCTGTCCGAGCTTGTCGAGGAGGACCCCGAGCGCGAGGGCATGGGCTCGACCGTGACCGCGCTGATGTTCGACGGTCAGCAACTCGGCCTGGCCCACCTCGGTGACTCCCGTGCGTACCGGATGCGGGACGGCCTGCTCTACCAGCTGAGCCACGACCACACCTTCGTGCAGTCGCTGGTCGACGAGGGCCGGATCTCCCAGGAGGAGGCCTTCACGCACCCGCACCGCAACCTGATCCTGCGCGTGCTGGACGGCCGCCCGGACTCCGATCCGGACCTGCAGATCCTCGACGTCCAGGCGGGCGACCGCCTGATGCTGTGCAGCGACGGCCTGCCGGACTACGTGGCGGCCGAGGTGATCGCCGCCTCGATGGCCGACGGTACGCCGGACTCCGTCGTGGTCGAGCTGATCACGCACGCTCTCGAGGCCGGTTCGAACGACAACATCACCTGCGTCGTGGCCGACGTGGTCGAGACCGCACCGGCCAGTGGGAGCACCCCACAGCTGGTCGGCGCCGCGGCCGAGCTCGCCCAGGGCGGCACGGGCCGTGGCGAGGCGACCACGCTGGTCCCCGGTGGCAGCAACAGTGGTGGCAGCGGCGGTCGCGGCGGCTCGCTCGACCCCGAGGAGCTGCGCTACGCACCCCGGCCGCCGAAGCGCTTCCCGTGGGCCCGCCGGATCGCGGCCGTGGTGATCGTCCTCGCCCTGATCGGCGGCGCCGGCTGGCTCGGCTACCGCTGGACCCAGGACCAGTACTACGTCGGCACCGACGGTGACTACGTGGCCATCTACCAAGGCGTGGACGCGGCCATCCCCGGCATCAGCCTGACGAAGGTGTACGAGAAGCAGGCGCAGTTGCAGGTCGACAAACTTCCGACGTACAACCGCCAGCAAGTGGAGAACAACATCGAGGCCGACGACCTGGCCGGCGCCCGCACGATCGTCAGCGAGCTGCAGCGGACCGCCGACGAGTGCGCCAAGAAGGTGAAGCCGACGACGAAGCCGAGCACCACGCCGTCCAAGCCGGCGACCAGCGCCCCGACCAGTGCCCCGACGCTGTCCCCGTCCGGTACGCCGAGCTCCCCGGGCGGCGAAGCCAACCCGGACGACTGTGACGGCGTCAAATGAGCATCGCTTCCACGTCAGTCATCCAGATGATCCCGCGCACCCGGCGTGGGGTGGAGCTGTTCCTGCTCGTGATCGCGGTCGGCATCTCCGTCGGCGCCTACGTGAACATCGGCATCACCGCGCAGGACGGCGTCCCGGCCAGCACCGGCCTGTACGCCGCCGGCATCGGCCTGCTCGCGCTGATCGCCCATCTCGCGCTGCGCTTCCGGGCGCCGTACGCGGATCCGGTCATCCTCCCGTGCGCCGTGCTGCTGAACGGTCTCGGCGTCGCGATGATCCACCGCATCGACCTCGGACTGACCTCGATCAACCGGACCAAGGGCGTCCCGTTCGCACCGCAGCAGATCACCTGGACCGCGGTCGGCGTGGTGCTGTTCCTCGCCGTCATCATCGTCATCCGCGACCACCGGCGGCTGCAGGCGTTCACCTACACGCTCGGCCTGGTCGGCCTCGTGCTGCTGATCCTGCCGCTCGTCCCGGGCCTCGGCGTGAACATCAACGGCGCCTCGATCTGGGTGCGGGTGGCCGGGATGTCGTTCCAGCCCGGTGAGTTCGCCAAGGTCTGCCTGGTCATCTTCTTCGCCGGTTACCTGGTCGTGAAGCGCGACGTACTGACCCTGGCCGGCCGCCGGTTCCTCGGTCTGGACCTGCCGCGGGCCCGCGACCTCGGCCCGATCCTGGTCGCCTGGCTGGTCAGCTTGGGCGTCCTGGTCTTCGAGAGCGACCTCGGCTCCTCGCTGCTGTTCTTCGGCCTGTTCCTGTTCCTGCTGTACGTCGCGACCGAGCGGGCCGGCTGGCTGATCATCGGTGGCCTGATGTTCGTCGCCGGCGCGTTCTTCGCGTACCAGACCTTCGGACACGTCCACAAGCGGATCGTCGACTGGCTGGACCCGTTCTCGATCGACGGCGGCCAGATCGCCGGCGGCCTGATGGGCCAGGCCTGGGGCGGCATCCTCGGGCGCGGCCTCGGCCAGGGCCAGCCGCACCTGACCCTGTACGCGAACAGCGACATGATCATCTCCTCGTTCGCCGAGGAGCTCGGGCTGACCGGCCTGATCGCGATCCTGCTGGTCTACACGCTCATCATCGAGCGCGGTCTGCGGACGGCGCTCGCCTGCCGGGACATCTTCGGCAAGCTGATCGCGACCGGTCTGGCGATGTCGTTCTCGCTGCAGGTCTTCGTGATCGTCGGCGGTGTCACCGGCCTGATCCCGCTGACCGGACTGGCCACCCCGTTCATGGCCCTCGGCGGTACGTCGCTGGTCGCGAACTGGGCGATCATCGCGCTCCTGCTGCGGATCAGTGACCAGGCCCGCCGCCCCCAGACCCCAGCCGCCCCAGTGTCCGACGAAACGATCGCGATGGCGGTGCAGAAGCAGTGAACTCGGCAATCCGACGACTGGCAGTGGCGGCGATGGTGCTGATGCTCGCCCTGATGGCGAACTCGACGTACCTGCAGGCCTTCCGCTCCAACGAACTCAACGGCCGCAACGACAACCGGCGGGTCCGGGACTCGCAGTTCTCGGTCGACCGCGGCGCGATCCTGATCGGCAACAACGCGCCGATCGCGGAGAGCAAGCCGTCCGACGACCGGTTCAAGTACCAGCGAAGCTATGCCAACGGGCCGGTCTACGCGCCGATCACCGGCTACTACTCCTATGTGTTCGGCCGGGCCGGGATCGAGCTGAACCAGAACTCCGAACTGAACGGTTCCGATCCGTCGCTGGCGTTCCGCCGGATCATCGACGTGATCAGCAACCGTCCGCAGCAGGGCGCGAGTGTCACCCTGACGCTGAACGCGGCCGCTCAGCTGGCGGCGTACAAGGGACTGGCGGGCAAGACCGGTGCGGTGGTCGCGATCGAGCCGAAGACCGGCAAGATCCTGGCCCTGGCGACCAACCCGTCGTACGACCCGAACAAGCTCGCCGGGCACGACCTGGGCAAGGTCTCGGACACCTGGAACGCGCTGCAGAAGGATCCGGCCAAGCCGATGACGAACCGGGCCGTCCGCGAGACCTACCCGCCCGGTTCGACGTTCAAGCTCGTCACCGCCGCGGCCGCGCTCTCCAGCGGGAAGTACACGCCGGAGACCAAGGTGCAGTCGCCCGCCGAGCTGTCCCTGCCGTTGACCACCACCCCGCTGGTCAACGAGGACCGGAAGAACTGCGGTGGCAGCGACAACGCGACGCTGACGATCGCGCTGCGCTACTCCTGCAACACCGCGTTCGGCAGTGTCGGCATGGAGCTCGGCGCGGACGCGCTGCGCGAGCAGGCGAACAAGTTCGGCTTCGGTGAGCGCCAGCTGCCGGAGCTGTCCGGCGTGGCCAGCGCGTTCCCCGGCGACCCGAACCAGCCGCAGACCGCGCAGTCCGCGATCGGCCAGTTCGACGTCCGGGCGACCCCGCTGCAGATGGCGATGGTGGCCGCCGGGATCGCGAACAAGGGCGAGGTGATGAAGCCCTACCTGGTCCAGAACGTGAAGACCGCGAACCTGAAGACGGTCTCCGAGACCAAGCCGGAGTCGCTGCACCAGGCGATCACCCCCGAGGTGGCCGCGCAGCTGACCGGCATGATGGTCGACGTCGTGAAGAACGGCACCGGCAAGAAGGGCCAGATCGACGGCATCGAGGTGGCCGGCAAGACCGGTACGGCGCAGACCTCGCCCGAGCGTCCGCCGTTCGCATGGTTCACGGCGTTCGCGCCGGCCAACGACCCGCAGATCGCGGTCGCGGTGATGATCGAGTCGGCCGACGTCGCGCGGAACGACATCGCCGGTGGCGCGCTGGCCGCGCCGATCTCCAAAGCCGTGATGGAGGCGGTGCTCGGCCGATGAGCACCATACGGAATGATGCGCTCACAGAGCGTCTTTCCAACGGGGATCCACTGGTGGCGGCCGCTACCGTGGGCAAATTGAGTATGTTTCCGGACAGGTTGGAAGGCTGAGGTCATGACATCGCAGGCACGTCTCGTCGGCGGCCGGTACGAAGAAGGCGAACCGCTCGGCCGCGGCGGCATGGCCGAAGTTCGCCGAGGGATCGACAACCGGCTCGGCCGGGCGGTCGCGATCAAGCGACTGCGCGTCGACCTGGCCAGTGACTCGACCTTCCAGGCGCGATTCCGGCGGGAGGCCCAGTCGGCCGCCTCGCTGAACCACCCGACCATCGTCTCGGTCTACGACACCGGCGAGGAGCCGGACCCGAACGGCTCCGGCATCACCATCCCGTACATCGTGATGGAACTCGTCACCGGCAAGACGCTGCGGGACCTGATCCGCGAGGGCCGCAAGATCATGCCCGAGCGCGCCCTGGAGATCACCTCCGGTGTGCTCGAGGCGCTGGACTACAGCCACCGGGCCGGCATCGTGCACCGCGACATCAAGCCCGGCAACGTGATGCTGACCCCGCAGGGCCAGGTCAAGGTGATGGACTTCGGTATCGCTCGCGCGGTCGCCGACACCACCTCGGACATGACCCAGACCGCGGCCGTGATCGGTACGGCGCAGTACCTGTCGCCCGAGCAGGCCCGCGGCGAGACCGTGGACGCCCGCTCCGACCTGTACTCGACCGGCTGCCTGCTGTACGAACTGCTCGTCGGCCGGCCGCCGTTCGTCGGTGAGTCGCCGGTGTCGGTCGCCTACCAGCACGTCCGGGAGCAGCCGCTGCCGCCGTCGTCGTTCGACCCGGACATCCCGCCGGAGGTCGACGCCGTCGTCCTCAAGGCGCTGGTGAAGAACCGCGACGAGCGCTACCAGAGCGCGAACGAGATGCGTCAGGACCTGCACCGGGTGCTCGCCGGTCAGCAGGTGACCGCGCCGATGGCAGCGGTCGCCGAGACCCGTTCGATGGCCCCGACCGCGGTCGCACCGGCCGCGACGCAGGCGTTCCGGCAGACCGGCGACGACCTGCTCCCGCCTGGTGGCGGGCGCGACGACGAGGTCGAGGACGCCCGGGCCCGCCGCAACCGCGGGCTGGCCTACTTCCTGCTCGGTCTGGCGATCGTCGCGATCGCCATCGGCGGCTACGCGCTGATCAACAGCCAGGGCAAGAAGAACGACAACCCCGGCGGCGGTAGCTCGTCCACCCCGGTGGCGAGCAAGGTCGCCGTACCGGATGTCAGCGGGATGACCACCTCGCAGGCGACCGCGGAGCTGCTGAAGGTCAAGCTGGTGTTCGCCCAGGGCGACTCGGTGCCGAGCCAGACCGTCGACAAGGGCAAGGCCATCTCTTCCACGCCGACAGCCGGCACGGAGGCCGAGGAGGGCTCGACCGTCACGGTGGTCTTCTCTACCGGCCAGCAGGCCTTCGCGGTGCCGAAGGTGACCGGTCTGCCCGAGGACCAGGCCCGGTCCAAGATCGAGAGCGCGCCGGGTGATTTCAAGGTCGCGAGCAAGAACGTCGAGAAGGACTCCGACAAGGAGGCCGGCACTGTGCTGTCGGTCAGCCCGGACCCGGATCAGAAGCACGCCTCCGGGACGACCTTCACGCTGACCGTGTCGAGCGGCAAGGTCAACGTCGAGGTGCCGAACCTGCTCACGGTCCCGGCCGATGACGCCATCGCCCAGCTGAAGGCCCGCGGTTTCGTCGTCGGCCAGAAGTACGGCGAGGACCCGAACGCGGTGGACGGCACCGTGCTCGCGCAGAGCGTGGAAGGCGGCAAGACCGCGCCGAAGGGCAGCACGATCACGATCACCATCAACCGGCTGCCGGAAGGCGACCCGAGCGGCGACCCTTCAGGTGACCCGTCCGGCGACCCCTCCAACCCGACGAACACCCCGATCATCGGCGGCTGATCCGCCAGATCACATGACGAAGCCCCCGCCACGGCGGGGGCTTCGGTCTGTTCGGGGCTAGCTGACGAGCGGGGCCATGCCGGCGGAGCGTTCGACGGCTTCGGGGTCGCCGCACATCTCGAGCCAGTTGGCGAGCATGCGGTGGCCGCCCTCGGTCAGGACCGATTCGGGGTGGAACTGGACGCCCTCGACCGGCAGGTCGCGGTGCCGGACGGCCATGATGACCCCGGCGGCGGTGCGGGCGGTCACCTGCAGCTCGTCGGGGACGGTGCCCTCCTCGATGGCCAGCGAGTGATAGCGGGTCGCGGTGAACGGCGACGGCAGGCCGCTGAGGACACCGGCGCCCTCGTGGAACACCTGGCTGGTCTTGCCGTGCAGCAGCTCGTCCGCACGGCCGACGACCCCGCCGTACGCGACGCCGATCGCCTGCAGGCCGAGGCAGACGCCGAAGATCGGCACCTCGCCACCCGCCTCCCGGACGATGTCCACGCAGGCACCGGCCTCTTCCGGGGTCCCGGGGCCGGGGGAGAGCAGGACTCCGTCGTACGCCGTGACCTGGTCCGGAGTGACCTCGTCGTTGCGCAGGACGGTGGTCTCGGCCTGCAACTGCTGCAGGTACTGCACCAGGTTGTAGACGAACGAGTCGTAGTTGTCGACGACGAGGATGCGGGGCATGGGAGCCATTCTGACAGGCGGAACTGCTCAGCGCCCGCCGGTGGCCGTCGGGCTGACCGTCGGCGTCTGCTCGAAGCCCGGCACGGCCGCGCTCTGCAGGTCCAGCGTGCCCTCGTAGGCCGGCATCGCGATCGACGACTCGGTCTTCACGTCGTACCCGAGCTGGAACTTCACCACGTAGTCCTGCAGGTTCTCGATGTACTTCGAGTCGTCCAGCGCCTTCTGCAGCTTCCGCCGATCCCCGATCGCGGTGATCTTGTACGGCGGCAGGTACGGAACGCCGTGCAGGACGACCGAGTTGCCGACGCACTTGATCCCGGTGGTCGAGATGACCCGGTGGTCCTGGATCGAGAGCGCCTCCGCGCCACCGGCCCAGAGCGCGTTCACGACGGCCTGGATGTCCTGCTGGTGGATGACGAGCCAGTCGGCGTCCACATCCGGGTTGTCCCGGACCACTTCCTTCGGCGCGTCCTTGAGCGTCACGGTCAGCCCCGGACCGGTCACCGGCGTGATGCCGACGGCCTCGGACAGGTTCTTCAGCCGCTGGGCGACCTTCGGATCGATCGACCCCTGCTGTGTCTGGAGCCGCTCGATGTCCTGGGTGAGCGTCGCGTGCTGGCGGACCAGGGCGGCGCTACGGCGGCTCTGCTCCTCCACCAGCCCGGCCAGCGTCGTGTTCCGGCTGGGGCGCAGATCGGTGCCGCGGGCGCTGGTAGCGCTCGTCGCGAACAGCAGACCGGCGCACAACAGCGCCAACGGCACCCCTGCCCGCCACAGTGAAATCCGCTTCAACCTACGCACCAGTCACCTCCAGATCGCTCTCTGCACTACGCTAACCCGGGACCGGACCCGACAGGTCCTGCCTCCTGGCCCTCAAGAGGTGCCTCGGGGCGGCGTAGCTTGAACGATAGCGGTGTCCAGGTGCGTGCATCGGGGTGCTTGGTCAGTGGCCTCGATGCGGAGCATCATGGGCGCTGGGCAAGTGCCGCGAGGTGCGTGCCTGGGCGCCGGTAGCGTCAAGATACGCCGCTCCGAGGCACCTAAGTCAGCTTATGCGTCCTTACAAGGAGTTCAGCCGTGCCCGAGTCGAGCAGTCGTAACAAGAAGAAGACCGAGAAGGTCAAGACCGAGAAGACGCCGAAGGCGCCGCGTACGCAGAGCCGCGTCTGGGTGGCTCCGCTGATGCTGGCCTCCTGGCTGCTCGGGCTCGCCTGGCTGGTCGTCTTCTACGTGGCCGGCCAGGACATCCCGGTGATGAAGGACCTCGGCAACTGGAACCTGCTGGTCGGCATGGGCCTGATCGCCCTGGGCTTCGTCGTCTCCACGCAGTGGGTCTGACCAGCACCTCCTGACCTGCTTCTGACCTGCGGACCTCAGCCGGCGATCGGGCGCGCCGAGCCGAGGTTCGCGCTCTCGGGCACTTCGCCCGCTCCGTCGTGACCGCGGCCGCGGCGCGCGCGTCGTACCGGACCACGTCCGGACACGTCCAGGACTTGAGCCTCTTCTGCCGGGCCGCCTGGTCGCTCCTGGTGCTGCCATTGGCCGCCAGCTGAAGTTATCCACACCACTTTCCCCAGCTGTGCACACCGTTTCGGGCGACTTATCCCCAGGTGAGGGTTGGGTTATCCACTGTTTCCACCGAAAAGTGGTCGAAATCTGTGGATAACTCTGGTTTCAACAAGCTGGTTTCCACATCGTTCACCTGCTGATCATGCACAGCTCCATATGTACGTAGAGATATAAGTAGACGCGTACCCGGCTTGTACGTATAGTTCTACGTAGGAGGAGAGAGGACGCTATGCCCAACAAGACGATCTACGTGTCGGACAACGACCTGCCGCTGTACCAGCGGGCCCAGGAGCTGGCCGGCAACCTGTCCTCGGCGATCTCGGTCGCCTTACGCAAGTACGTCGAGCTGGAGGAAGGCCGGCTCGCGGGGTACGACGAGATCACCGTCCGGGTCGGGCGCGGATCCGGACGCAAACAACGGTTCTCCGGGGTGCTGCTCGCCGAGGGCGGGCGGTCCAGCAACTCCGGCTACGAGGCCTTCAAGGTCTACCGCAGCCGGTCCGGCAAGTTCGTGCTCCACGCCGACCGCAGCGGGCTGTACACCCAGGGCGCCGACGACGAGAAGTACCTGACCGGCTGGCGGTCCTGGGTCGGCAACTGGAGCGCCGACCAGTCCTGGAGCATGGCGCAGGGCGAAGCCACCCTCGATGTCGTCGACACCGTCGAGGAGCTGCGGGCGCTGGTCCCCGAAGACCTCTACGAGCTGATCGAGATGGCCGCCGAGCAGCCCGCGGTGGAGGACCTCGACATCTAGTCCCACCCTCCGACTGAAACACCCGGCGCCGATCAGGCTGTGTCTGTCAGGTAGGCCGGTCGGTCCCGCACACCCTCTTTCCCCTCCATTTCACCCACACCACACCCCAGGGCGGCGGCAGCCTGCCCGGAAACAGGAACCCGTCATGTCAGCAGCGATCGAAGCCCTCGGGCTGCACAAGTCGTACGGCGACAAACTCGTCCTCGACGGTATCGACCTAACCGTTGCCCAAGGCACCATTTTCGCCCTGCTCGGGCCGAACGGGGCCGGTAAGACCACCGCCGTACAGATCCTGTCCACGCTGATCACCGCGGACGCCGGACAGATCCGGGTCGCCGGGCACGACCTGGCCGCCGATCCGGACGCCGTCCGCGCCGCGATCGGGGTCACCGGGCAGTTCTCCGCGGTCGACGGTCTGCTCACCGGCCGGGAGAACCTGATCATGATGGCCGACCTGTACCACCTCGGACGCCGCGCCGGCCGCGAGCGGGCCGACCAGCTGCTGGAGCAGTTCGACCTCGTCGAGGCGGGCGCGAAGCTGGCCATGACCTACTCAGGCGGCATGAAGCGCCGGCTCGACCTCGCGATGACGCTGGTCGGCAGCCCGCGGATCATCTTCCTCGACGAGCCGACGACGGGTCTCGACCCGCGCAGCCGGCACAGCATGTGGACGATGATCCGGGATCTCGTCGCCGGTGGCGTCACGGTCCTCCTCACCACCCAGTACCTCGAAGAGGCCGATCAACTGGCCGATCGGATCGCCGTACTGGATCACGGCCGACTGGTCGCGCAGGGGACGCCGGAGGAGCTGAAGCGGCTCGTGCCCGGCGGGCATGTCCAGCTCCGGTTCAACTCACCGGACGAGTTCACGCTCGCCGGCCAGGCACTCCCGACCGCGCTGCCTGACCTCGAGGCGTTGACGCTGCAGGTTCCGAACGACGGCAGTGTGCACGCCCTGCGCGACCTGCTGGCCCAGATCGAGAACGCCTCGCTCGAGGTCAGCGAACTCACCGTCCACACCCCCGACCTCGACGATGTCTTCTTCGCCGTCACCGGCCACACCGACCAGAAAGTTGCGAGCTGATGAGCACCACGTCATACGCCGTGGCCGACACCGCCACCATGTTGCGCCGCAACCTGCGGCACTCGATGCGCTATCCGTCCCTCGCCGCCGGCGCGATCGGAATGCCGATCATCATGCTGCTGCTGTTCGGTCTCGTCTTCGGCGACACCTTCTCGGCCGGCATCAACGGAGGCGGCTTCGACTACCTGGACTTCCTGACGCCGGGTCTGCTGCTGATGTCGATCGCCTCCGGAACGATGTCGCCCGCGATCGGTGCGGCCGTGGACATGACCGACGGGATCGTGGCCCGCTTCCGGACGATGGCGATCTACCGGCCGTCCGTCCTGACCGGGCACGTGCTCGGCAACGTGATCCTGACCGTCGTGAGTCTGACCCTCGTGGTCGGTTTCGCGGTCCTGATCGGCTTCCGGCCGAACGCCTCGATCGTGGACTGGCTGCTCGCGGCCGGGCTGCTGATCATCGTGACCATCGCGCTCACCTGGTTCGCGATCGCGCTCGGCCTGATCAGCAAGACCGCGGAGGGTGCGAGCAACATCGTGCTGCCGATCAGCTTCGTGCTGCCGTTCCTCAGCAACACCTTCCTGCCGCTGGACGCGATGCCGAGCGGCATCCGCTGGTTCGCCGAGTACCAGCCGTTCACCCCGATCATCGACACGCTCCGGCACCTGCTCCTCGGTACGCCGGCCTCCGACGGCTCGGGCTGGCTGGCGATCGCCTGGTGTGTCGCGATCACCGTCGTCGGCTACTTCTGGGCGCAGAAGAGCTACAACAAGGGCACTGCGGCTTAGGACGGTGCGCCGAGCTGGTTGGCCCGGGTACGAACGTGCGCGGGCACCAGCAGGTCGCAGTCCGAGTTCGTGATCGGCTCGTCGGCGACTACCCGCAGCGGGACCACGCCGGTCCAGTGCGGCAGGTCCACGTCGTCTGGTTCATCGTTCGCCTCGCCGGAGCGGGTCTTCACGGACGCTTCGGTGAGGGAGAGTGCCAGGACCGAGGTCTTGGCCAGCTCCTTGCGGTTCGGGGCGCGGGTGCCGGACGAGCGGCCGGGGACGAGGTGGTCGACGATCCGGTTCAGGGCGTGCAGCTTCTCGTCCGGGTCCGTGATGAGGCGCGGTACGCCGAAGATGACGGCCGAGCGGTAGTTGACCGAGTGATGGAAGGCCGAGCGCGCGAGGACGAGACCGTCCGCGTGCGTGACGGTGACACAGACCGTCTGGACCGGTGCGGCAACCACACTGCGCGCAGCGACCGAGCCATGCAGGTACAGCGTCCCGTCCGGTCCACGGTCGAGGTCCACGCCGTACGCGGTCGGCAGGACGAGCGGTGCGCCGTCGACCACCACTCCGAGGTGACAGAACATGCCGTCGATCAGTACGTCGTACAGGGCGGCCCGCTCAGTGGCGGCCCGGTGCTTCTCCCGGCGCAGTGCGGTCCGGGCGGTCGGCTGCAGCGGAGTAGTGGCCATGTGTCCAGCGTCAGGCCGGGAGTGGCATGCTGACACGGTCCATTCCCGTACGAATCAGGTAGTCCATTCGTGGAGAGTTCGCTCCCGCTCGTCATCGACCGCACTGCTGGACCAGCGTTGCATCTGCAGCTGGCTGAGCAGTTCCGGGCGGCGGTACTGGACGGCCGGCTCCAGGCCGGGCACCGGTTGCCGTCGACCCGTGCGCTGGCCAAGCAGCTCGGAGTGTCCAGAGCGGTGGCGCAGTCGGCCTACGACCAATTGCATGCCGAAGGCTGGCTCGAGGGTCGCACCGGCGCCGGCACGTTCGTCACCGATGTCACGCCACTACGCCCGGCCCAACCTCGCCGTACGACGTCCCGCCCGGAGCCTGCTCGTGAACTGCTGACGCTGCGCCCCGGCATCCCGTACATCGACCCGACACCCGACCCCGGCTGGCGCCGCGCGTGGCGTGAGGTGTCCGCCCAGTCACCACCTGGCGGGTACGACGATGCCGCCGGCCTGCCCGCACTTCGCGTCGCCCTGGCTGAGCATGTCGGCCGGGTTCGCGGGATCGCCTGCGGGCCGGAGAACATCCTGGTCACCAACGGCACCGTGCATGGGTTGCGGCTGCTGCTCGGGGTGACCCGGCAGCTGGGGGACCGGATCGCGATCGAGGACCCCGGGTACCCGAACGCGGTCGTCGCCGCGCAGGACCACCGGCTCGAGATCCTCGACGTCCCGGTCGACCGGGACGGTCTCCAGGTGTCCGCGCTGACCGAGGACCTGCACGCCGTCTACGTGACGCCGTCGCATCAGTACCCGCTCGGCGGCCGGCTACCAGTTGCCCGACGCAACGAGCTGATCCGGTGGGCCCGCCGTACCGGCGCGATGCTGATCGAGGACGACTACGACAGCGAGTTCCGCTTCGACGTCGCACCGCTGCCGGCTCTCGCGCAACTGGATCTGGACCGTGTCGTTCACCTCGGCACGCTGTCCAAGACGCTCAGCCCGGCACTCCGCCTCGGCTGGCTGGTCGCATCCGAGGGCACCGTCGACCAGCTAGCGACCTTCCGCGCCAACTCCGGTGACTGGCCCGGCTGGCCGATGCAGGCCGCTCTGCTCGCGATGCTCCGCGACGGATACCTCGACCACGCCGTCCGCAAACACCGCCGCCGGTACGCCGATCGCCGTATCCACGCCTGCGCAGCCCTAGCGCCCTACGGCCGAGTGATTGGCCAGGACGCCGGCCTGCACATCACCCTGCTCCTCCCCGACCACGTCGACGACCGCCGCATCTCCGCCCTGGCCCACGAGGCCGGCGTAGCCGTCGCGCCGCTCACCGACTTCCGCCGATCCGTCCCCGGACCGCCCGGCCTCGTCATCGGCTACGCCACTCCGACTGCCGAGGACCTCCATCGAGCCCTAGCAGTCCTCACCAAAGTCCTCGACACTTCCATCTGACTCGAAGGACCTGCGGCCTGATCCGGACGGCTGACACCCTCAGGCTACCTACGCAGAGCGGGCTCGCCGGAACTGGTCGAGGTCGAGCTCAACCTGCATCCCGTTGAGGAGAACCACGATCCGGGGCTGCTCGGCCCCGGTCGCGTGTAGATAGTCCGCCAAGGTCGACAGCAGCATGTCGTGGTGACGTTCAAGCCGCGAGACCACCGCCTGGCCCACCCCGAGCTTCTGCGCGATCTGAACCTGCGTAAGGTCGCCGGCCCGCCGGATCATCGCCAGATTCTCCGCATACACCCGATCCATCTCACGCGCCTCGACCTCGAGCTCGGCGACGCTTGCCGCGATCTCCGGATCGGCGAGCAGCCTGTTCAGGCGCTCATTGCCACGCACAAAGCCAGCTGGGGCAGTCTCATTGTCGGTCATCCCTGTCCCCTCATCTTCTCTCGTTTCCACTGGTCAATGAGCCCATCAGCCCGTGAGCCGACCGAGTTGTAGAACACATCGCCGATCCGGGCCTTGTCACCTGCGAACAACGCAACCACCACGGTGTCCGAACCCGGGGGAAACCAGCAGATAAGCCGAATGGCGATGCTCGCACGATACGGATGGGAGACTCGCCAGAGCGGATAGCGCCTGGATTGCCGAACCCAGCGAAGTATCGCTGTCTCAGTATCAGGAGTGGGTACTTCTTTGAGGCTCTCGAGGTACTTGAGTTCCAGGGAGACCAGGTGGAGCGTCTGTTTCGCACGTTCCTCCCCCTTCTCCGCCCGAGCTTCGAGGTCATCGAGCCACATGTCAAAGGCGGCTGGCCAATCGATCTGCACCGGCGCACTATGACAGAGATACCATATGCCTCTCAAATCATATCTGAACCGCCTGTGGACAACCAGGGATTCCCCGAATTGTTACTCGCGCACTGTGGGCCGGTCCCCCGACCAGGTGAGTTCGGCGAGATGCATGGTGCGGCCGCGGGGATCGGTGCCGACCTGATTCGGATCCCAGGCGTGGTAGAAGAACCAGTCGCGGCCGCCGGTGGACAGCACCATGTTGTGGCCGGGGCCGCCTGGGCCGGAGACGATCGGGTCGCCGGATTTGGTGAACGGGCCGGTGGGGGAAGGGCCGACGGCGTGGCCTACTGCGTAGTCGGCTCGGTCGAAGGCGTTGGCTGAGTAGAAGAGGTGGAAGCGGCCGTTGCGTTCGACGACGTACGGCGCCTCGACCAACGCGCCTTCCCACTCCAGGTCCTGCTTGATGAGGCGGTGGGACGGGCCGACGAGGGTGCGGCCGTCGGCGGACAGTTGCCGGGCGTAGATCCAGGTGTCCACGCCGATCGCGTTGCCGTCATTCTTCCAGTAGAGCCAATTGCGGAAGGGCGAGGCGTCGATCGAGCCACCTTCGTCCGCCTGGCTGATCAGGGGATTTAGGGATTTGTCGACATAGGGACCTTTGGGCTCCGTGGCGACGGCGACGCCGACCGCTTGGTGGCCGGTCGCCGGGTCGGCCGACGTGTAGTACATGAGGTAGCGATCGGGGCCGTGGGCAACTACCTCCGGGGCCCAGACGCGGCCGGGGACGGTCCACGCCGGCAACGTGGGGAGCGCATCGCCGACGGGCTCCCAGGTCCGCAGGTCGGTGGACCTGAGGGTTTGCACGTTGCCGAGCGGCCCGTTCGTCGCGAAGGCGTAGAACAGTTCGCCGACGGCCAGCACGAACGGGTCGGCGAAGTTTTCGCCGTAGACCTCCATGTCACTTGCTCTCGTAGAACCGCAGGTAGTCGAACGTCGCGACCGGAGCTGGGTTCGCACCGGTGAACTCACCGTGCGCGAAGAGTCCGAGCTTCGCCGGAGCGGACAGCACCCACGACGCACCCCAGGTCCAGTTCTTCCCGTCCACACTCGTCGCCGCCTGGTAGACATGCTCGCCGGCCGCGTTCTTGTGGTACGCCAGCCGCATCCACTGCGTCGGCGCCGACCGCCCAACCGCGGCCGCACCATAACTCGTCGCCCCGTCCGACGCCCGCGCCACCAACTCACGCCCGTACTCGATCTGTCGCGTCTTCCAGATCGACACGTTCCCGAGCCGCGCGAAGTCGCTGTCGTTCAGGTACGCGATCATTCCGGCCTGCTGGTAGTTGCGGATGTCACCCGACCCCGTGTCGAGGTGCAGCTTCGTCTCGGCGATCCAACTGTCGCCGGCCGGCGTCGGGTGGAACAACAGCCCGGCATTGTTGCTGGAGCCGGTCAGGTCCGCGTTCTCCAGCGGCCACGACAACTTGCCCTCAGCAACTACTGCCTTGTCGTCCTTCCGCACCCAGGACCAGTCCGCACCCAGCTCACCCGAGAAGTCGTCGCCGGCGAGCAGCTTCCCAATCTTCGGTACGGCGGCCATCCGTCGTACCGGCGGCGCCACCGGCCGAACCGTCAGGTTGTCGACCTCCGCAGACCCGAGCCACCGCACCGGCGCCGCAGCCAGCTTCAACCCCGGTACGTCGACCTGGGCCTCGGCGTACACGTCACCCAGCCCGGCGTCGTTGACTCGCGCGCTCACCGTGGAACCCGACACCTGGACGATCAGCTTGTTCCACTGCGACCGGTCGAAGTCGGCCGGCAACACAGCAGACGCCGTACGACGCCCTGCCACGACCGTCACCTTGCCGTTCCCAACGGATGCCACGACCTGGTGGCCACCGAGCACCGTGGTGAACGACGACCCCAACCGAACATCAGCCTCGACCCGGAGCGAACCAGCCGGCGCGGGCTTGCGGGTCTGCGCCACCCCGGCGATCGCCGCAGTCGGACCGCCCAGAGCGTCACCAGGACGCCTGGAAGCTCCGACCAGACCACCAACCGGGTCAGTCGCGTTGATACCAAGGGCAGAACCAGTCACCGGCGCGGGAACCGGACCCTCGGACGGACCAGCTCCGGCACGAGTCCGCGGCCAGCCGTCGATCCAGTCGATGCGGTCGATCAGCATCGGCCGCCGGTTGATGCCGAACGGGTCGGTCAGCCAGGCCGCGTTGCGGTCGATCGCGTGGTAGACGATGTGGTCCTGACCGGCCGCGTCCGTGATGAACGCGTGGTGGCCGGGCCCGATCCACTTGTTGCCGTTCTGCGTGATGACCGTCGTACCGCCCACGCGCGACTCCGTCATCGCGACACCGTCAGCATCCACGAACGGGCCCTTTGGAGAGCGAGAGCGGCCGGCGAAGACCGAGTAGCCGGTGGTCGGGCCGGCGCAGCAGTTCATCGACGACGCCATCAGGTAGTAGTAGCCGTCGCGGTAGACGACGTACGAGCCTTCGTAGCGGTCGCCGATCGTCACCTGGGTCGGTTCGCCGACCGCGTGCAGGCCGTCCGCGCTCAGCTCGGTGACCGAGATGCCGCCGTAGAAACCGCCGTAGTACATGTACCGCTTGCCGTCGGCCGCGGTGAGCAGCGCCGGGTCGATGGTGTTGTACCAGCCGCCGTTCCCGTCGGTCTTCGGTGTCACGACCGGTCCGTCGCTGACGGTCCACGGCCCGGTCGGCGTCGGTGCGGTCGCGGCTCCGATCGCGAAGTCGCTGCCCGGGTTGGCCAGAGTGTCGGTCACGGTGAAGTACATGACGTACTGACCGTCGAAGTACCGGATGTCCGGCGCCCAGAAGAACGAACCCGGCGCGGCCCACTTCGGCTTGGTCTGCTCGTTGAAGACCGTGCCCAGGTACTCCCAGGAGCTGAAGTCCTTGGTCCGGGCCATGTGCATCAGCCCGAACGGGCCTCCTCCGACCAGCGGGTCCGAGGTGGCGTAGGCGTACCAGTAGCCGTCACGGCCCTGGATGATCGACGGGTCGGCGAAGGTGTCGGCGAAGCTCGACGAGATCGCGTTGGTGGTGGTGGGCGCCGGAGCTGCGCCAAAGGTAGTTGTGTCAGCGGCCGTCGTACCGACAGCGACAGCGGCGACGGCAAGTGCTGCCGCCAGGAAGCGTTTGGGAGGCACGGGCAGGGGTCCCCTCTCGGATCACACGGTGAGCTGGATCAGATGCCACGAAGCCGGTGGCAGCGTGGCGGTGCAGACGCCGTCGACGATCTCGGTCCCCTCGATCACCCGGGGTACCACCCGGTCCGGATCGTCGGCCGTGTTCACGGCGGTACGGTCGTCGTCGTACAGGGCCAGGTGCTGAGCGACGCGCAGGCCGCTACCGACCGGGACCTCCAGGTCGAGCTTGTCGGTCTCACTCCGGTTCACCACGAAGATCGCGATCTCACCGGTCTTCTCGTCGTACGTCGCCGTGCTCCACAGCGCGGGAACCCGGCCGAACTTCTTCGTGTCGATCTCCGGGCCGTCGCTGATCGCGGTCCGCAGTACGGTAGGTCCGGCGTACTTCGCGGTCAGCGCGAACGGGTGGAAGATCGACTGCCGCCAGGCCCGCCCGCCCGGCTCGGTCCGGATCGGCGCGATCACGTTGACCAGTTGCGCGAGGCAAGCGATCTTCACCCGGTCCGCGTGCCGCAGCAGCGTGATCAGCAGGCTGCCGACCACGACCGCGTCGTCGACGGTGTAGGTGTCCTCGATCAGCGGGCCGACCTCGCGGATGCCCAGACCGAGCTCACCGGGGAAGTCCTGCTGGCGCCAGACGTTCCACTCGTCGAAGGAGAGCGTGATCTCCTTGTCGCTGCGCTTGAGCGCCTTGACGTGGTCGGCGGTCGCGATCACCGACGTGATCATCCGGTCCATCTCCTCGGCCGCGGCCAGGAAGCTCGTCTGGTCACCGTCGCGAGGTTCGTAGTACGCGTGCAGGCTGACGTGGTCGACCAGCTCGTAGGTGCGCTCGAGGACGACCCGCTCCCACTCGCCGAACGTCGGCATCCCGGAGTTGCTCGATCCGCAGGCGACCAGCTCGAGATCGGGGTCCACCCGGCGCATCGCGTTCGCGGTCTCCTCGGCCAGCCGCGCGTACTCCTCGGCGGTCTTGTGCCCGATCTGCCAAGGCCCGTCCATCTCGTTGCCCAGGCACCAGACCTTGATCCCGTACGGCGCTTCGTGGCCGTTCGTGACGCGGCGATCGGAGAGCTCGGTCCCGGCCGGCAGGTTCGTGTAGGTGAGCAGGTCGACGGCTTCCTTGATCCCGCGGGTGCCGAGGTTGACCGCCCAGACAGGTTCGACCTCGGCCTTGCCTGCCCACGCGACGAACTCGTCGGTGCCGAACTGGTTCGGCTCGATCGCCCGCCAGGCCAGGTCGAGGCGGCGCGGCCGCTGATCCTTCGGACCGACGCCGTCCTCCCAGTCGTAGTTGGAGACGAAATTGCCACCGGGATAGCGGACCGCGGTCACCCCGAGCTCGCGGACCAGCTCGAGGACGTCGGCGCGGAACCCGTCCGGATCCGCTGTCGGGTGCCCGGGCTCGTAGATCCCGGTGTACACGCAGCGGCCCATGTGCTCGACGAACGATCCGAACAACCGCCGGTCCACCGCGCCGACGACGAACGCCGGATCCACCACCAGCCGGGGCATGAAACCTCCAGTAAAGAGACCATTACAACGTTTACCGTGGATTCTTACAACGATTGACATCGCAGGTAAAGGGTTCGCTCTCCGCGAGCGTGGCACACTCGGGCGACAGGTCGGTGACAGGAGGTTCGGATGGCGACCAGGTTGAGCGATGTGGCGGCGCGGGCCGGGGTGTCGGTGAAGACGGTGTCGAACGTGATCAACGACTACCCGCACATCACCGCGCACACCCGGGCCAAGGTCGAGGCCGCGATCGCCGCCCTGGACTACCGGCCGAACGTGAGCGCGCGGTCCCTGCGCAAGGGCCGCTCCGACTTCATCGCGCTGGCGATCCCGGAGATGGCCTCGCCGTACTTCGCCGAGCTCGGCGCGGCGTTCTCCCGGGCCGCCAAGAAGCGCGGGATCACCGTGCTGATCGAGCAGACCGAGGGTGAGCCGGCCGCCGAGCAGATGGTCCTGGACGGGATGCGCGGTCAGCTGATCGACGGCATCGTCTTCTCGCCGATCACCAGCTCCCCGGCCAGGATCAGTACGGCGGTCGGCAGCGGCAAGCCGCTCATCCTGCTGGGCGAGCGGACGACCGGCGGGACCTTCGACCATGTCGCAGTCGACTCGGTCCAAGCGGCGTACGACGCGACCACGCACCTGATCTCGCTCGGCCGACGGCGGATCGCGGCGATCGGTGTCGGCGGCGGCGGTGCGTCCGGGACCGGTGCGGTCCGGCGGCGCGGCTATCGGAAGGCACTGAAGGCGGCCGGGCTGGAGCACGACCCGGCGCTGGAGCTGGCCGGGACTGGCTATCACCGGCTGGACGGCGCAGCCTCGATGCGCGCGCTGCTGGAGCTGCCCGAGCCTCCGGACGCGGTGTTCTGCTTCAACGACCTGCTGGCGCTCGGCGCGCTGCGCACGCTGAGCAAGGCGGGTCTGTCGGTGCCGGACGATGTGGCCGTCGTGGGCTTCGACGACATCGAGGACGGTCGCTACCACTCGCCGTCGCTGACCACGATCTCCCCGGACAAGGAGTGGCTGGCCGACCAGACGGTCGCGCTGCTGCTCGAGCGGATCGGCGGGAGCGGTGAGGCTGCGCGACGCAACCTCACCGTCCCTTACACGTTGGAGATCCGCGAATCGACCGCCGGCTAGAAGGCTGACCTAGAAGGCTGCACTGCAGGTCGTCAGGTTCGCCGTCACGCTCGCACCGCGGGCGACGGTGACCTGACGGGTCTCCAGCACCTGGCCGGTCGGGCGTTCACAGGTCAGCGTCCACGACTCGGTGCCGCCACCGTTCTGGATGGTGATCGGCCGCGTGGACGGGTTGGTGTGCCACGTGTACGACCCACCAGTGGGCACCGTCATCGTGGTCTCGAGGACGTCGGGCAGCAAGGTGCCGTTCCACGTCTTGGTGGTGAAGGACTTCTTCAGTCGCAGTACGGCGCCCGCCGGGCCGGTGCCGGTGACCACCGAGTGCCGCGCCGGGTTGATGGTGGACTCGGCCGCGAGCAGGTACGCCTCACGGTTCCCCTTGCCCGCCGTACTGCCGGAGCCGAAGTACATGTTCACGACGTTCGAGAACGCCGGGTGGAAACTGCTCGCACCGTGCTCGAAGGTGAACCCGAGCCCACCGGTCGCGTAGTACGACCAGTCCTCGGTAGTGCCGGTGGTGTCGTACAGCTGGTACGCCTTCTGGCTGGTGTAGCCGTTCTGCGCGGCCATCTGGTCACCCAGCGCCTTGTAGATCGCCTCGTCCGGAGTGTTCGCGGCGCTGGCGTAGCCCGGCTCACGCAGCACGAGGTTGGAGTAGGTGTGGTTGGTGATCAACGTGGTCACCTGGTGCGCGGAGACCAGCGACTGGACGTTGCGGGACTCCGGCTCGCTGAACGCGCCCGCACCCCGGTACGTCTCGGAGGTCAGGCTGGTCGACGCACCCGGACCTCCCCAGAAGCCGGAGTAGTTGCGGTTCAGGTCGGTACCGCGGGACTGGTTCGACGACTGTGCGCACTGGCCGGCGGTCGGGATCTGGCCGTTGACGATCCGGCAGTTCTTCCGCTTCATCTCGTACCCGAGGGTCCGGCTCAGGTTGAAGCCGTCCGGGTTCACCACCGGCACGATGATCACCTTGGACTTCTCCAGGATGTTCGTGATCCGTGCGTCGGTGCCGTCCTTCTGCAGGAGCTCGTAGGCGAACTCCATGGTCAGCTCACCCGACGGCCATTCGCGCGCGTGGTGCAGCCCCATCATCAGGAAGACCGGCTTGCCGCTGCTGGTGCCGACGTCGTGGGAGATCTCCAGACCTTGGACGGTCCGGCCCTCGAGCGACTTCTCCTTGAGGTTGAACAGCTTCGCCTTGGTCGGGTACTGCTGCGCCAGGCTGGCCAGGTTGCCGGTGAAGTCGGCGAGCTGCCGGTACGCCGTCCTGCCACTGGGCAAGGTGGCCAGGACCGCCTTGTTCTTCACAGCCTTGGCGTACTCGGCGTCGGCCTTCTCGCGCTCCCGGTCGGCGCCTTCGAGGTCGTCCTCCAGGACCGACCAGGTGAACCCGGCCAGGGTCAGCAGCCGGAGATCACTCTTGCCGTAGGCAACGATGTCGGTGTAGGTCGGTCCGGACGACTCGGCCAGGTCCAGGTCGAGACTGGTGAGTCGCTTACGGTCGGACTGCGTCGGGGTGTTCACCCGGAGCAGCTGGATCAGCTCGTCGTTCTGCTCTGCCACGGCCTTGCGGTCCGGTGGCGCCGAGGCCTGCACGGCGGCAGGCAGTTGGCTCCCGGCACCGACGGCGAGGACGGCCGCCAGTGCGAGGGGAACGAGTCGAGTCCATCGGGCGGGACGGAACACGATGACCTCCAGTAGTTGAGGCATTGCATGCGGTAACTGGAGGGTAGAGGTCACACCGTGCCAGCGGAAGCGATTCCCCGCGCCACGAGGGCTAACCTTCGGCGAGTCCGGCCAACTGCCTACCGAATCCGTCGGTGACCGACTCGGAGCCACCGACCAGCCTCAGTACGACGTTGCGCAGCGGCCGGACGAATTGCGGGGCGCTGGCCATCGTGGTGAGTCGGTGCGACAACGCGATCACGCGAACCGCCTCGGCGCGCGCGGTCGCGCCGTACTGGTCGAGCTCGGTCTCGTCGCTGGTGGTGAGTGCGGTGTGCAGCGCGTTGGCCACGGCGACCGCGTCGCGCAGTCCGAGGTTCATGCCTTGGCCGCCGGCCGGGCTGTGCGTGTGGGCGGCGTCGCCGGCCAGCAACACCCGGCCGGCCTGGTAGCTGTCGGCGACCCGCTCGTGGATCCGGAAGCGCGATCCCCAGATCACCTCGGTGACCGTCGGTGGGTTGGACTCCGGTCCGCGCTCGGTCAGCATGCGCTGCGCAGCTGCCAGATCAGGGTGCTCCGGTGCGTCCGGCACCTCGGCCACCAGGCGGAAGATCCCGTCCGGGAGTGGCGCCACCAGGAGCAGGCCGGCCTTGGCGAGATACAGCCCGACCTCGTCGGTGGGCAGACCACCGTCGACGCGGACATCGACCAGACTCGCGGAGAGCGGCAGGACGTTGCCCGGCATCGTCAGCCCGGACAGCTCGCGGATCGTGCTGCGCATCCCGTCGGCGGCCACGACGTACCGGGCGGTGATGACCTCGCCGGTGTCGAGGGTGACCGCTGCGCTCTCGCCGGTCTGCGTCAGCCCCATGGCCGCGCACGGCCGCCGCACCTCGCCACCCAGCTCGACGAGGCGCTCGAGCAGGATCCGCTCGGTCGTCGACTGCGGAATCATCAGGGCGAAGGTGTAGGCGGTCAGCAACCGCCGCAGGCTCACCGGGACGAGCACCCGGTCACCCTCGCGGACAGCGAAGTCCTGCACCGAGTGACCGGCCGCCACCAGCCGCTCGGTGACGCCGAGCTGCTCCAGCACCTCCAGGGTCCGGGCATGGACGACCGCCGCGCGCGAGGTGTTCGCGCCCTCGGCCAGCTTGTCGACGACCAGCACGGTGTGCCCGTGCTGCCGGAGAGCGGCCCCCGCCGCGAGCCCGACCGGTCCGGCGCCCACCACCACGACATCGACGTTCATCGTCGCCTTCTCTTTGTCAACGCTTGTTGATTTCCACGGTAACACGGAAGTCAACGGCTGTTGGCATATGCTGCGACCATGACTGAGCGGAAGTCCGAGCGGACCCGGGCGGCGATCCTGACCGCGGCGCGGGAGCGGTTCGGGGCGGACGGGTACGAGCGCGCCACGGTCCGGGCGATCGCGGCGGACGCGGCGATCGACCCGGCGATGGTGATCCGGTACTTCGGCAGCAAGGAGAAGCTGTTCGCGGAGGCGGCCGAGTTCGACATCCGGCTCCCCGACCTGAGCGACGTACCGGCTGCGGAGGTGGGTGCGCGGCTGGTTCGGCACCTGTTCGCGCGCTGGGAGGAGGAAGACACCTTTCGGGTGCTTCTGCGGACCGCGGCGACCAACGAGAGCGCGGCCGAGCGGATGCGGCTGGTGTTCGCCAGCCAGCTCGCTCCGACCCTGCAGAGGCTGGCTGTCGATCAGCCCGTGCTGCGGGCCGGTCTGGTCGCGACGCAGGCGCTCGGGTTCGCGCTATGCCGCTACATCCTGCAGTTGCCGCCGGTCACCGCACTGTCGGCAGACCAGGCGGTCGCCTTCCTGGCGCCGACGATCACGCACTACCTGATGGAACCGCTCACTGCGGAGTGAGCCAGCGGGCGACCGCCGGCAGCGTCTCCTCGAGCGAGGGCAGGTGCGGGTGCCACTTGGTCTCCCACTCGAGCGAGAGCGGGTAGTCGGTGCCCTCGAGCGCCTTGAGCAGGTCCTGGATCGGGAAGTCGCCATCCTCGATCGCCACCGGCCGGTACTTCTGGGCCGAGTCGCTCTGCTTGATCTGGACGAACTCGAGCCACGGCCGCAGCAGCGCGAACGCCTCGGCCGGAGTCTCGCCGTGCGACCAGGTGTGCGCGCTGTCCCAGATCACCCGCACGTTGTGCCCGGCGACGTTCGCGTCGACCAGGGTCAGCAAGGCGGCCATTTTCCGGCCGGCGGAGTGCGAGTCGTGGGTCTCCAGCAGGATGCGCGCATCCTTGGGCGCCGTCGCGATGCGATCGAGGGCGCGGAATTCGCCCGGGCTCGGGGCATCCGTCGTACCGGCGTCGTCTCCGGGGAAGACGCGGACGCCACGGGCGCCAAGGTCCGCGGCGAGCTCGAGGTGCGCCTCGAGCGGCTGCTCCTCGACGGCGCAGAGCCTCACGTAGCTACTCAGGGCGAGGATCTCCAGCCCGGCGTCCTCGATCCGGGTGCGCAGCTCACGACGCTCGGCCGCGGACAGTCCGACGTGGGTGAACTCGTCCGGCGCGGTGCGCAGTTCGAGCCCGCTCACATCGTTGCCCTTGGCAAGCTTCAGGACCTCGTCCAGGGGTGCGCCGTGGCACCCGAGGGTGGCGAAGGCGATCGGCACGATCAGGTCCAGCGACGGCGCGGGTGGGTCCGCGGTCCGGGCTGCTCCGGCTCGGGCTCCTCCGGCGTGTACGACGGGTACTCCTCAGCGGGCTGCTGTCCGTAGGAGGGCTCGGTGCCGTAGTTGTAGCTGCTGTCGTACGACGGCGCCGGCTCGGTGCTGCTCGGGTACTCCGTGCCGCTGTACGAGCTCGAGGTGTACTCCTCGTACGCGGACGGAGCGGGAGTAGACGGGGCCGACGGCTCGTAGGCGCTGCTCGTGTAGTCCGAGTTGTACCCGTACTGCGCGGTGCCGTAGTTCGGGTCGCTGCCGTACTCCGAGGTGTACGACGATGTGTAGTCCGTCGACGGCGTCTCGTAGGACTGGTAGCTGGTCGGCTCGTACGACGGGGTGGTGTAGTCCGCACCGTACGACGGCTCCGGTCCGTACTCGGGGACCGAGGGGAGCGGCTTCGACGGGGTCAGGTAGTCGTCCTGCGACGCGAGCACCGGCGCCGGCTCGTAGTAGCCGGAGGAGGCGGGCTCGTGCGCCGGCGGGTAGACGCTGTGCTGCTCCTGGATCACCGACGGGCTGTCCACCGCGACCCGAGCGGCCCTGCGACCAGCGCGCGCAACGGGCGCGGGCTCAGGCTCGGGTGCGGGCTCGACCGACGGCAGCGCCGCTGAAGACGGGGCCGTCGAAGTCAGGTAGTCCGAAGTGCTCTCGTACGACGTGTAGGGCTCGGAGTAGCTGCTCGCCCACGACGGCTCCGGGTCGGCCTGCTGCTCGGGCTGGTAGGCGAACGGATCCGGCTGGACGCTGGTCCGCGCCGGCTCGTCGCTCATCCAACGGCTCTTGGCCGCGGCCAGCGGGTCCTCCTCGGCCGTGGAGCCGAGGAACTCGCTCCAGGACGGCTTCAGCGGCTGGTACGCCGTCTGCTCGGCCGTGTGGTTGTCGTCCTGCCAGGTCGACACCGCGTCGAACTGCTCGGTGGAGGGACCGGCCTCGGCCTGCTGCTCGCCGCCCTGCCAGGTCTCGGCGACCGGGGCGAACGGGCTCCACTTGGGCGCCTCCTCGGCCGGCTCGTCCGCACCGAACGGGCTGCCAGCGGGGAAGGACCCCGCGGTCGCACCGTCACCCGGGAACGCGCTGGCGGCCGCAGCGAACGGACTGCCCGCAACCGGGCCGGCCTCGGCTGCCGCAGCGAACGGGCTGCCCGCTACTGGACCGGCAGCAGCGGCACCGCCGCCGGCCAGCTGCAGCTCCGGCTGACGCTCGAGCCGCCGGGTCGGCGACGACGCCAGACCGGCCTGGGCCGAGGCGGCGATCGGCTCGACGATCGCGGGCTGCTCGTCGGTGTCGTCGTTCGCGTAGGTCGGGACCGCGGTCAGCTTCGGCTCGCGCTGGTCCCACCACGGGCTCCACTCGCGCTCGGTCTGCATCGCGGTGATCTTGCGGATGATCAGCGTCGCGGCGACCGCGGACACTCCGGTCAGGATCAGCGACCCGGTCCCGGCCAGCGCGATACCGCGCAGCGAGTTGACCGTCGCCTCCATCCACATCAGGAAGCGCCGGACCACCACGTCGAACGCGAGAGCGCCGATCCAGGCGACCCACCACACGGAGGTGAGGGACGGCGTCCTGAACCGGCGCAGGTCATCGGCGTACACAGGGGTCTTCGGATCGCTGGCCAGCCAGACGTCGTCGACGATCTGTTTCGGGTACCAGAGGTTGGGGCCGGGGACGAACCAGCTCGCCAGCACCCAGCCGTGGCTGCGGCGGTGGTCGGCCTGGCAGAACACCTCGGAGTTGACCCGCGCGCGCCACAACCAGATGACGAAGAAGACGGCCGCGGCGACGGAGATGACGACGTTCGGGATCGCGGTGAACTTCGCGATCGCGTCGGCACGGTTGAGATCCGCGTCGTCGACACCCGGCAGCCCACCGAGGTAGCGGTGGACCACGGAATACGTGTTCCAGTCCGACCAGGTGGAGAGCAGGTGGGTGACAGTCGACGCTCCCAGCAGCCCGATCGCGATCTTGCCGACCGTGCCTACCTGCTGGAACTCCTCAGTTGCGTGCGACTGCCACTCTTCTTCGTGGTTCTGTTCTACAGCTGACAGAACTGTGGGTTGCGGGTGGCTCACGTCGTGCGTCCCTCGCGTTGCCGGAACTCCGTCTGTTAGTCGGTTCGGCCAGAACCTGCCCCCGCATGACCGAGCCACATTGATACCACGAAGTAGGTACGCCAAGGGAGCCGGTCCCAGCACGGAGGGTATCGACTTAACGTGTTCTTTTCGTACGGCCATCACCACTTGTAACGAGGGATCCGACAGTGTGTAACGGTTTCGTTTACCGCGCAGGAGGTTGGAAGCGTCTCTCGACCTGATCGACCCTCCACCAAGGCACCCAGGGCCGGTTCGTCTGCAGGTCGTCGATGTGGGCGATCAGTTGAATGGCGAGCACCGCCGCACCCGACGTGGAGACGGCCGAGATCGTGGAAAGGATCACGTTGGTCCGCAGGTCGCCGACGGTGTTCGCGCCACCGAGGACTCCGCGCTGGACGATGTTGCCGGACACCAGTCCGACCACCCAGGTGATCCACCAGGCCCAGACCAGCCGCGTGCCGGGCAGGTCGCGCAGCGACTCGGTCTGCGGCGGAGTGCGCGGGTCGCTGGCCGCGACGATGTCGTCCACCACCTGCTTGGGGTACCAGAGGTTGACCACCGGGCAGATCCAGCTGCCGAGCACCCAGCCTCGCGTGAACCGGTGCTCGCCGCGACAGAACATCTCCGCGTTCCACCGGACCCGCCAGAGCCAGACGATGAACACCCCGGCGGCCGCGAACAGCACCAGCCCCGAGACGATGCCCAGCGACCCGGAGAACAGGTCCGCCTCGGCCAGCCGGTCCGGATCGTCGCCGTACCGCTCGACTGTCCGGTAGGAGTACCAGTCCGACCAGGTGGTGGCCCAGGTGGTGACCGTCACCACGCAGATCAGCACCGAAGAGGCCAGGCCCATCGTCCGCTCGGAACTGAACCATCGGTCCAGCGGCGGTTGCGGCGGCCGGCTCGGCATGGATCAGATGTAGCACAACACCGCGTGACCGAGCGAGGACATCAAGTCGTCGCCGCCCTGGTGTCTCGTGACAGATGTCCGAGGTACTGACCTTCATCCGAGCCTAGATTCAGCAGTGTGAGCCCCGAACGCACAGCCAATCCGTACGCCGACTTCCTCGGCCGGATCTCGTCACCCACGAAGCCATGGCTGACGGGAGCGGTGTTCGTCGTGACCCTGGCCTGCGGTGTCGCGCAGCTGCTGCACCGCCCGCTGTACGACGCGGTGGTGCGCGACGCCGCCCGGATCGACGACGGCCAGTGGTACCGACTGCTGACCGCGATGTTCTTCCAGGACGGCTGGGCAGTCGGGCTGCTGTCCAACCTGATCGGCCTCGCGGTCCTGGGCATAGTCGCCGAGCGAGTGTTCGGGCGTGGGCGCTGGCTGATCCTGTACTTCGTCTGCGGCTGGTTCGGCCAGCTCATGAGCTATCTGTGGCTGAGCCCGATCGGTGCCGGGAACTCGATGTGTATCGCCGGACTGCTCGGAGGGCTGGCCGCGGTCGCGCTGCGCCCGCCATCGGGAGTCACGGTCGCGCCGCGGGTGCGGATGGTGGCAATCGCCATCCCGGTGCTCGCTGTGATCGACACCGTCGTCCACGACAACCACGGTCTGCCCGCACTCCTCGGCTTCGCCCTGGGCTTCCTGCTGCGGCCGAAAGTGTCGGTGCAGCAGTAGAAGATAGATGTCATGCGCTGGTGTGTGGTCGATTCGCCGATCGGGGAGCTGTCGCTCGCCGTGGACGAGACCGGGCTGTGCCGGGTCGCTTTTCAGATACCTTCCCCGCCCCACCGCCCCGAACGCCAGCGGCTCGACCGACCTGCGGAGAGCGATCCGCTGCTGAGCAGGACCGCTGAACAACTGGCGGCGTACTTCGCTGGTGAGCTGCAGGAGTTCGACCTGCCGCTGTCGGTGCGGAGCGGGACCGAGTTCGAGCGAGCGGTGTGGACGCAGCTGACCCGGATCCCGTACGGCGAGATGCAGACCTACGGCGATGTCGCGAAGATCGTGTCGGCCGATGTCGGCGCCTCTCGAGCTGTCGGGACGGCCTGCAACCGGAACCCGCTGCCGATCGTGGTGCCTTGTCACCGGGTCGTCGGGGCCGGCGGGAAGATGGTCGGCTTCGGCGGTGGGATCCCGACCAAACGGCACCTGCTGGAGCTCGAGGCACGGGTCAGCTTCGAGACCCTGTGGTCCTGACCGAGCACGCAGCGAAACCTGACGAAGATCTGACACCGACATAGCCCCGTACGGCGCGCCTCGTTGGACTTGGCAGGACTACCGTTGCTATCAGCGATCAGTTGATCACCCACGAATCAAACGATTCAGCAAAATGATCGATTGGCGCTCCCTCCTGCCTCGGAAGACGCCCATATGACGAAGACCCGGTCCACCGCCCACCCCCACCCAGATCTCAGCGCCCTGATGAACAAGAGCGCCGAAGAGTGGTCCGCTCCCGAAATCCAGGACGCCGCGCGTACTGCCCTGCAGACGCACGCGCCGGACCGCGAGCCACTCACCCGCACCAAACGCTTCGGCATCGTCCCCTGGATGCACCGCAACCACGCGCTCTGCACCCACTGCGGCGGCACCTACCCCTGCATCACCCACCGCTACGCCACCCAGCTCCTCTCCGCCGGCCGCTACACGATCGCCGCGAGCCACGGAGAGCCTGAGGCGGAGCCCCAGCCGATCTAGTGGCAACGCGAAGGGCCGCTACCCCAGCTGGGGTAGCGGCCCTTCGTGATTGCGGTGGTACGACAGCTCAGGAGTCGCTGGGCTTGGTGTCCGTCGACTTCCTGGGAGTGCTGGTCTTCTTGGCCGTACCGTTCGACGAGGCCTTGACCTCGTCGGCAGGCTTGGCTTCCTCAGCCTTAGCGGTCTCTGCCTTGGCCGTCTCCGCCTTCGGAGCCTCCGGCTTCGGGGTCTCCGCCTTGGGAGCGGTGTGCCCGTTGGAGCTCTCCGGACGCGGTGCCGCGGCGGAGCTGTAGTCGCGGCCGCTAGTCGGCGTGGACTGCCAGGCCGGCTCCGGCGGCGTCAGCAGCTTCTTGACCGCGGCGGCAGCGAGCGCCCCGAGGCCGAGCAGCAGCACCGCCGTACGGAGCTTGTGGCTCTTCTTCGGCACGTCGATCTCACCGCGGAGCGCGGCCTTGGTGGCCTTGCCGCGACGGGAGGTCTCCTCGACCACCGGCTCGGCGGCGGCCGCCAGCGACGCCAGCGCGGCCGACACCTTCGGCAGCACGTCGTCGTTGAACCGCTCCCGGGCCTTCTCGGCCGCGTGCTCGGTGGCCGGTCCGACCTTGGACAAGGCGTCGTCGATACGTGGTCCGGCCTTCTCGACCGCGACGTGGGCCAGGTGCGCGCCCCGCTCGACGGCCTTCTCGGCGTACGGCGACACCTTCTCCCGTGCGGTGCCCACGGCCGGTCCGAACTTCTCCGACGCCGATTCTGCGAACGGCCGGACGCGGTCCTTCGCGATGTCGATCCGGCCCTTGGACTTCCTCAAACCCACAGTTCCCTCCATGGACGCAACTGATACCGCTCTGGACAAACCCGGTCTCATCTGCATCGTAGCCGTACCCACCTGTCAAACCCCCGGTTCCACGGATTCTTGCCCGGACGTGACAGGATCGATGGCGTCAGATGTAACTACCGAGGAGCGACTCCCGTGGCCGAAGAGCTGTACGCAACCCTGCAGACGACGATGGGTGACGTCGTCATCCGGTTGTTCCCGAACCAGGCACCCAAGACCGTGGAGAACTTCGTCGGCCTGGCCGAGGGCACCAAGGAGTGGACCGACGCCCAGACCGGGGAGCCGAGCCACGAGAAGTTCTACGACGGCCTGGGCTTCCACCGCGTCATCAAGGGCTTCATGATCCAGGGCGGCTGCCCGCTCGGCACCGGCACCGGTACGCCGGGCTACTCGTTCGACGACGAGATCCACCCCGAGCTGCAGTTCGACCGTCCCTACCTGCTGGCGATGGCGAACGCCGGGATCCAGTTCGGCAAGGGCACCAACGGCTCGCAGTTCTTCGTGACGGTCACGCCGACCCCGCACCTGAACCGCAAGCACACGATCTTCGGCGAGGTCGCCGACGACGCGTCGCGCAAGATCATCGACGAGATCGCGGTCGTGCCGACCGCCCCCGGCGACCGCCCGATCGAGCCGGTTGTCATCAACCACGTGGTCATCGAGCGCAAGAACGCCTGAGATCCACCCCGCGGGACCGGTCGTCGGACCGGTCCCGTCGCCCTTCCCCGGAGGACCGCCGCGTGACCGAACCGTATGCCGGCCCTGTCTGTTATCGGCACCCGAACCGGCCCGCCGGCGTCCGGTGCCAGCGCTGTGACCGCCCGATCTGCCCGGACTGCATGAACTCCGCGGCGGTCGGCTTCCAGTGCCCGAGCTGCTTCAACGAGGGCGTCAAGTCGATCCCCCGGACCCGTACGTCGCTGGGCGGCATCCAGCGCGGTAACCCGCAGGTCGTCACGATGACCGTGCTCGCACTGAACGTGCTGGTGTTCATCGGGGTCCGCGTCGGCAGCCCGCAGCTGCTGAACGACCTGGTCCTCTTCCCGGCGCTGGTCGAGTCCGAGCCGTGGCGGCTGCTCACGTCGGCGTTCACCCACGTGCAGATCTTCCACATCTTCTCGAACCTGTTCATGCTCTGGCAGATCGGGCCGCCGCTGGAGCAGATGCTCGGCCGGCTGCGCTTCGCGATCCTGTACTTCCTGTCCGCCCTCGGCGGCGGCGTCGCGGTCTGGCTGCTGAGCACCCCCACCTCGGCGACACTCGGTGCGTCCGGAGCCGTCCTCGGCCTGGTCGGCGCCCTGCTGGTCGTCAGCCGGGCCCGCAACCTCGACGTCACCTGGATCCTCGGCTACGTCGCCATCACCGCGGTGCTCTCGTTCCTGATCCCGAACATCTCCTGGGAAGGCCACCTCGGCGGTTTCGTCACCGGCGCCGCAGTCGCCTGGCTCTTCCTCCAAGACACCAAACGCCGCCAGCAACGAGCCCGCCGCTAGCCGTAACGGGCTAGGCCACAATTGGCGCTCGGTTGGATGAAGGACCGTGACACCTTCGGGTCGGGGCGTGTCCTATAGAGGCATGTCCCGACGGGGGACCCAGGTGGTTAGGACAGTTCGATGAGCCCACGAGCGGTGGACAAACGAGCCCGGCCCGGTAATGAGCCGGGCCCGTCGTCAGCGGAGACAGCGTCACTTGAGAACGAGGCAGCTGTCCCCGAATTCGTGCCAGAGGTAGCGCTCATGCAGAGCCGCGTCGTAGGCCTGCTGCACGGTGCCACCTCCCGCCACGGACTCCAGGAGGAGCAGGTGCGACGCCTCGGGAGCGTGCATGCCGGTGATGAGTCCGTCGACGACGACAGCCGGGTGGTCGGGGCCGAGGACGAGGTCGGTCCAGCCGCGCGCGGCGACGACTGACCCGTCGGCGCCGACCGCGGACTCGATCGCCCGGACCGCAGTGGTTCCCACTGCCACGATGCGACCGCCGTTGCCCTTTACCCAGTTCACCAGACGTGCGGTGTGCTCGGGTACGTCGTACCGCTCGGGCAACGGCGGTTCGTGGCTCTCCAGCGAGGAGACGCCGCAGTGCAACGTGATCGGAGCGATCAGCACCCCCTGAGCGGCCAGACTGCTCACCAGCTCGAAGCTGAACGGCCGTGCCGCGCTAGGCATCTCCGCGCTGCCCGGGTCCCGAGCGAAGACAGTCTGGTACGACGCCAGCGGCCACCGCTTGCTCACATAGCTATAGGTGATCGGCCGCCCATGCCGTTGCAGGTAGCCGATCATGTCGGTCACCGGCGGCTTAGCCCGCCACAGGCGGTTCGACTCCGACTGGTACGGAGCGAGCAGCGTGAGGAGACCCCGTGGCAGTTCCACCTGGTCACCCGACGTACCGCCGAGCATCGGTGCGCCGCCGTTGCGCAGTTCCACTACCCAGTTGCCGTCGTCAAGCGCAGTAGAGAAGTGCACGACCACCGACGCCACACCGGCGCCCGTGATCCAGGTGCCGTCCACTGCGGCCGCGAGAGTGCCGGATGTGTTCACCAGCAGGAGATCGCCGGGCCGGAGGTGGTCACCGATCCGATCGAAGCGGGTGTGCGTGACGGTCGACCCCTCCGCGACCAGCAGCTTCACCTGATCCCGCGAGAGCCCTCTGGCCTCGGGCGGCTCACTGGCGTTCAGCGAGTCGGGCAACACGAATCTCGTGTGTGGATGGATTGTCACGAGGTCACCGCCGGTGCGAACTCGGCAGCGCGGTAGCGACCACTCGTCGGCCGCTGGTCCAGCAGCGCCAGAAACGCCGGTACGACGGTCGCCGGCTCCGGGCGGTCCGAGATGTCCTCGCCGGGGAACGCCGCCTGGTGCATCGCCGTCCGGAGGTCACCCGGGTCAACGGCGTACACCGCGAGCGACGGGTGCTCCTGACCGAGAACTCGGGATGCGTGGTCGAGCGCGGCCTTGGCCGAGCCATAGCCGCCCCAGGTCTCGTAGGCCTCAACGGCAGCATCAGAACTGATGTTGACCACCACTCCCGTCGCTGCAGTGAGCTGCGGGAGCAGGGTCTGCGTCAGAGCGAGTGGCGCGACCACGTTGACCTCGTAGACGCGACGCAGTTCGTCGAGGTCCGCAGAGCCCAGTGCCTGCAGGGGACTGGGCCCGAGGTAGCTCGCGTTGTTGATCAGCAGGTCGAGGCGACCGAGCTCGGTGATGACCTCGGCGAGGTCGGCACGGTGCTGCGGATCGGTCACGTCACCGGCGAGCGGTACGACGTCGGTGCGATCGGCCAGCGCATCGGCGGCGTCCTTGAGCGCGTCGGCGCCGCGGGCGTCGATCACCAGCGCCCAGCCCCGATCGGCCAGACCGTGCGCCAGCGCGAGACCGAGACCGGCCGAGGCGCCGGTGATGAGAGCAACAGGACGGTTGGCAGGTTCAGGAGTCATGCCCGCAACTGTCATACTTCAAGCGAACTTGAGGTCAAGGGCCGATCAGAATGCCGGGGTTCAGCACGCCCTTCGGGTCGAGCACTCCTTTGACCGCCTGCAATGCCTCGACCGCCAGTGGGCCGATCTCCTCGGCGTACGCCGAGCGGTGATCGGTGCCGACACCGTGGTGATGGCTGATCGTCCCACCGGCCGCCGCGATCGCAGCGTTCGCTGCGAGTTTCGCCTTGCCCCATTGGTCGATGGGCTCGTCGGTCTGCGCGCAGATGATGGTGAAGTAGAGCGAAGCGCCGGTCTCGTACACATGCGACACGTGACAGAGCACCAGCGGCGGAGTGCCCTGATCACTGAGCGACTTCACCAGAGCCTCGGTCACCTCACCCTTCAGCGCCGGAATGCGCGACCAGAACGCAGCAGTCTCGAGTGTTTCGACCAGTGCGCCTTCGTCAAGCAACGGATCCCGCAGGTACGGCGCTTTGTACCGCCCGACTCGCCACGCCTCACCCGGCTCCGCGCCAAGGTTCTGACCACCGGCTGCACTGAGCACTTCACCAGTCCCGGGCTTGTACGGACCGTCGAAGCCGACAATCGCCAATGCGCCACCAGGACCGTCCGGATTGTTCACCGCGGTCTCGGCCTCGTCCGACAGCCGGAGCACGGTCGGCAACGGCCCGTCCTGCGCCAATCGCCGTACGGCGTCCAGTCCGGCCTCGAAGGTGTCGAAACGCCAGCCCTCGAAGTGCCGCTCGGTCGGGCGCGGCCGGACCCGCACTACGACCGAGGTGATGATGCCGAAGGCACCCTCGGATCCGAGCACGAGCTGGCGGAGGTCCGGCCCGGCGGCGGACATCGGCGCGCGGCCGAGCTCGACCGTCCCGCGCGGAGTCGCCAGTGTCACGCCGACCACCATCTGGTCGAACCGGCCGTAGCCCGCGGACGACTGCCCGCTGGACCGGGCCGCGGCGTACCCGCCGATGCTCGCGCCTTCGTAGGACTGGGGGAAGTGCCCGAGCGTGTAGCCGTGCTTGGCCAACAGCGCCTCGGCCGCGGGACCACGCACCCCGGCCTGCAGAGTCGCCGTCCGCGAGATGTCATCGACCTCGAGCAGCTGATCCAGTCGACCCAGGTCGATCGTGACGAACCGCCGGGATGCCGCGAGCCCGCCGACCACCGACGTACCGCCCGAGTAGGGCACCACGGCCAGGTCGTGCTCGGCACAGGCGGCCAATAGCGCGAGGACCTCGTCGTGATCGGCCGGGAAGACGACCGCGTCCGGCATGTCGGTGGTGTCGCCGGCCCGATGCCGCAGCAGGTCCGGCGTGGAGTAGCCGCGCGTGTGCGCCCACCGCTGATCCAGATCGGTCGCGACATGCTCGGCCCCGACAACCCCGGTCAGAACGCTCACCTGATCAGCAGTCAGCCCCGAACGGTCCGCCGGAGAGACCGGCCCCGACTCAGGACGCCGTACGCCGAGGTGGTGCAGCGCGGCGAGCGCCGGAGCCGGAACCTCGACCGAGACCGCCGGATCGCCCCACCGCCCGGGCGTGAGTTGCACCACCGGCAAGTCTGACTCGGTCATGGCACTCTCCCCATCACTCGTCTGTCGGGGTAGCGTCCTGGGCAGATGAAACCCCTGATTCCACCTGCCCAGGACTGTCCCCGGGCGTCGAGTCGCTGATACACTCTGACGTGTGATGTCTCAGCGTAGCAGCGAATCAGGGTCCGAGACCAGTAGCCGTCCCACTCCCGCGAACGCGATCGGCGAGGAGCGGATCCTGGACGCGGCCTACGAGCTGCTGCTCGCGATCGGGATGCGCCGGATGACGATGGCCGACATCGCCCGGCACGCGGAGGTCTCCCGCGCCACCCTCTACCGCCGCTGGCCGAACGTGCAGGCCGTCGTCGCCGCCCTGATGACCCGCGAGTGGACGACCGCGCTGATGTCGGCCTTCTCACCGGATGCCGCCGACGGCCGCACCCGCTTGGTCGAGGGCGTGGTCGAGGTGGTCGCGCACACCCGGACGCACCCGTTGATGCGCAAGATCGTCGAGCTCGACCCCGAATTCCTCACGCCGTATCTGCTCGAGCGGCGCGGCAGCAGCACAGTCGCGCACCTGGCGCTGGTGGAGGCGGGGATCAGGGCCGGTCAGGAGGACGGCTCGATCCAGGACGGCGACGCGGTCTGGCTGGCCCGGCAGATCATCCTGGTCTCGCTCGCCTCGGCGGTCTCCGGTCCGGTGATGGCCACCAAGGAGGAGTATCCGAAGCTCGACGAGCAGCTCCGCGACATGCTGAACAAGTACCTGCTACCGCAATCTCCCCGGGCATGATCTCCCTGGGCAACGCCAGCCTGAACGCGGCCCGCCGCGCCCGCGAACTCGACTGGCTGGAGACGACCGGCAAGGTCGACGTCCTGGTCATCGGCGGCGGTGTGACCGGTGCCGGCGTCGCGCTGGACGCGGCCGCGCGCGGTCTGACCGTTGCCCTGGTGGAGAAGCACGACCTGGCCTTCGGGACCAGCCGCTGGAGCTCGAAGCTCGTGCACGGCGGCCTGCGCTACCTCGCCTCCGGCCACGTGGGCATCGCCTACGAGAGCGCCGTCGAGCGCGGGATCCTGATGAAGACGACCGCCCCGCACCTCGTGCACCCGGTCCCGCAGCTCGCACCTTGGTTGCCGCAGGCAAAGGCTTCGCAGGCGGCGCTCGTGCGCGGCGCGTTCCTCGGCGGCGACCTGCTGCGCACGTTCGCGCGGACCAGCGACGACTACCTGCCGCACTCGCGCCGGGTCGGTTCGGCCGAGGTTCTGCGCTACGCGCCGACGCTCCGGCCGGAGGGACTGCGCGGCGGCTTCCTGACCTGGGACGGCCAGCTGTACGACGACGCCCGGCTGGTGATCGCGATCGCCCGCACAGCCGCGCAGTACGGCGCTCGCGTGCTCACCCGGGTGGCTGCCACCGAGGTGACGGGCCAAGGCGCCGTGCTGGTCGACCAACTGACCGGGCGGCGGACGAGTGTCGACGCCAAGGTGGTGATCAACGCGGCCGGGATCTGGGCAGGCCAGATCACCGATGGCATCAAGCTCCGGCCGAGCCGCGGCACCCATCTGGTCTTTCCACAGGCTGCCTTCGGTGGTCTGTCCGCAGTGCTGACCGTGCCGGTTCCGGGGCATCTGCGCCGGGTGGTGATGGCGATTCCCGCGCCGGACGACCGCGTGTACGTCGGTCTGACCGACGAGGACGCGCCTGGTCCGGTGAGCGACGTGCCGCGGGCGACAGACGGTGAGATCGACTTCCTGCTCGACACCATCAACCGTGCGGTGCAGACACCGCTCACTCGGGCCGATCTGCTCGGCACGTACGCCGGACTGCGCCCGCTGCTCGACACTGGCCACGGCAACAAGACGGCGGACATCTCCCGGCGGCATGCGGTGATCACTGGGCCGGACGGCCTGGTCACGATCGTTGGCGGCAAGCTGACCACCTACCGCCGGATGGCGCAGGACGCGCTGGACACTGCGCTCGCCCAGTCCACTCTGGACGCGCAGCGCCCCTGTCTGACGCACCGGATCCCACTGGTCGGTGCGGCCGACCGGGTCCGGCTGGCGGCAGTGGCCGCGCCCCCGCGGTTCATCCAGCGGTACGGCGTCGAGGCGCCGCAGGTGATCGCGGCGGCCGGGGCATCACTCGCCCCCATCGCGCCCGGGCTCAGGACGACGTACGCGGAGTTGCTGTTCGCGGTTCAGCACGAGGGCGCGCTCGACGCGGACGATGTCCTCGACCGCCGGACCCGGCTCGGGCTGTCGGCCGCGGACCGGGAGCTGGCGCTGCCGGCCGTCCGGGAGGCGTTCGCGGCGGTCTGAGCGCTCCCGTCCCGAGATACGGTTGTCGCGGGGAGGGATGACGATGGCACAGCCGTACTATCCGGGGCCGCCGCGGCACGGGCCGTATCAGGTCCTGCCGCCGCGCTACCGGCAGCTGCGCAAGACCGCGCTGGTCAGCATTGTGCTGATGGGGCTGACCGCCCTCGTCACGGCACTCCAGTCGGCCCTGATGTGGCGCTCGTACGACGAGGTCAAGAACTTCATCTTCCTGAACCTCACCGAGGACGAGTTCGACGGCGGCCTCCGTGCGCTCGTCGGTGGCAGCTGGGTGCTCAATCTGGTCGGCTATCTGATGTTCGGGACCTGCGTCGCGTATCTGCTCTGGCTCTGGAACACCCGCGAGAACAGCGACTTCCTGAACTCGGCCCTCGCGCCCCGGCCGCCTGCCAACCCACTGCCGCCCGGTCAAGGAATGCACCGGCGGAGTGCGGGCTGGGTGATCGGCTCGTGGTTCTGCCCGGTCGTCCAGTTCTGGTATCCGCTGCAGGTCATGCAGGACATCGTCACCGCCAGCGCACCGCTCGAGGATCCGGGTGCCGCCCGGAGTCAGCGGATTCGCACGCTGCTCTACAGCTGGTGGGCGGCCTGGACCGGGTACTGGGTGATCGTGCTGGCCGGCCTGCTGACCGGAGTCATCGGCTTCTTCGTCTTCGTCGTTCAGGTCGTCGATGCCTCCGAGGACCCGGAGGGATCGGTCCAGTTCTACGGACTGCAGGACGTGATGGTCCAGATCGCGCTCTGGGTCGACATCGGCTTCACCGTCGCCGCCCTGCTGCTGATCGTCGCCACGGTGACCTCGGCACTGCTCATGCTGCAGATCGGGCAGTGGCAGCAGCAGCGGGTCACACCGCCGGCAGTGGCGCCCGTTCAGTACTACCAGCCGCCGCCGAGCTTCCCGTCCTACCGTCCGATGTCGTAGAGCACGACCGCGGTCGCGTCGTCGTACCGTTTCCAGCGGAGCGTGGTCGCAGCCTCGTCGTACCGACGGACTCGACGGATGAGCGCCGCCGGGCCTTCGGTGGTGAGCACAGTCATCAGGTCGGCCCAGCTCTGTCCGTAGTGCTCGGTGTATCGGGACGCGCCATCACTCAGTACGCCGATCGTCGCGATCTCGGCGCGGTCCGTCGTACCGGTGTCTGCTTGGTACGCCGCCTGCGGATCGGTACTCGCTACCCAGAAGCCGCCGGGTGTGTTCCGGTGTCGGCGGACGGCTCCGACTGTTCGCTCGCGCAACTGCTCGAGCCGCTCATCGCTGTGCACAGTCACCACGTCGTCGGGGGAGCAGTAGACGACAGGTGAGTCGGCCAGCACCAAGTGCTCGACGCTGTCCGGGCCGACGCGCACCATGGCGACTGTGGACGACGGACTGTCCCGATTAGTCAGGTCGCAGGTCTCCGTGTGCTCCGCACAGACCGCAGCGATCGCCTCAGCCAGTACGTCGGCCAGTGGCGCGGTCGACGCGGTCAGGAGCGGCGGAGCGACGTACCGGGCGAGTCGACCGACCAGCCAGGCCACTGTGTGCTGACAGCCCGAGTCGACACCGGGGAAAGGTGTGGCGCCGTCGAACACCACGGCGAAGTCCGGCCCGGTCAGAACCAGGTCCTCGTTGACGGCGGGCGGTTGGCGATCCGGTGCAGGCTGGCAGCTCGATCGAATCTCCACGCACTCAGTCTGCCCGGGGTGCAGCCCAACTGTCGGCGAGCGATTGCTCCAGGGCGATCTTCGGCGACCATCCGAGCCGCTCACCGATCAGTCCGATGTCGGCCTGCTGCCATGGGTCGCCCAGTGCGCCGTCCTGGTCGCGGTCGTCGACGATCCGGGCCGGCTGGCCGCTCAGCTCGAACAGCTGACCGGCCACGTCGCGCGCCAGCGTCGCCCGGCCGGTCCCGACGTTCAGCACCGCCGGCAGCTTGGTGTCCGTGAGCGCGACCGCGATCACCGCCTCCGCGACGTCCCGGACATCCACGAAGTCGCGCCAGACATCGAGCGACCCGACCTCGATCTGCTGCCGGTCGCGGAGGTCCTCGATCACCTTGCCGGTTACCGTCGTCGGCGGCGCACCAGGGCCGAGTACGTCGAAGATGCGGAGCACGACCGCGTCGGCGCCGTTGCGCTGCGCCCGGACGGCGAGCTCGGAGCCGGCCAGCTTGGTCAGCCCGTACGGACCGGTCGGCCGGGCCGCGGACCCCTCGGACTGACTCGCGCCGTGCGGACCACCGCCGTACTCGGCGGCCGACCCCAGCTGAACGAACCGCGCATGACCCGCGTTGTCCCGGGTCGCCGCCAGCAGGGCCTCGACCGCAGTCACGTTCGCCGCGACCAGATCGGCCGGGTCGCCGGTGGCCGCCCCGACAGCGTTGATGACCACGGTCGGTTTGTAGAGGCCGATCTGGGTCTCCAGCGCGTACGAGTGCATCGTGGCCAGGTCGCAGCGCAGATGTGGTTCACCCCGGTTCCGGCTCAGTCCGCGGTACTCGACGCCCCGATCGGCGAGCAGCGCACAGATCCGGGCACCGAGGAATCCACTCGCGCCGAACACCATTACCCGCTCTGATCCGCTCACCCCTCCATCGTGCGGCCCGTACTTGTCGGTCCGCTGAACGTTCTCCGGCGGCACCATCACAACCTGACTCGTAAGCATCACAACTTTGGGTGTCGGCCGCGCGTGACAGGGTGCGGGGATGGCGAGACGCGCGATACCGACCGAGTCGACGATCCGTGAGTGGGACGATCCGGAGCTGTCCGGGGTGACTCATCGGCGGGTGCTGTTCATCGACACCGACCTGACCGAGGTGGACAACCGCGGTGGGGTGTTCGAGGAGTGCACGTTCCGCGGGGTCCGGTTCAACGCCTCGACGCACACCGACGCCGCGTTCGTGAACTGCACGTTCGTCCGGTGCTCGCTGTTCGACACCACGTTCACCGGGTGCAAGTTCGTCGGCAGCTTCTTCGACGACTGCACCTACAACCTGCTGAAGGTCTCCGGCGGCGACTGGTCGTTCACCGGGCTGCCGGGCGCGGATCTGCGCGGCGCCGAGCTCCACGGAGTGAAGCTGCGCGAGGCGGATCTGACCGGTCTGCGGGCGGCGAAGGCGGTCCTGCGGGACGTCGATCTGTCCGGAGCCTCGCTCCAGCGGGCCGATTTCACCGGCGCCGATCTGCGCGGATCGGACCTCTCGACCCTCGATCCGCTGACCGTCGGACTGCGCGACGCGCGGATCGATTTGACCCAGGCGATGGTCGTGGCGACCGCTCTGGGGCTCGACGTCCGGCCCTAGCCTGTGGATAACTTTAGGTAGCTGAGCCGTCATCCCCCGGATTACCCACAACCTGTGGATAACCTTCCGGATAACTTTCTTGCCGGGAGAAACTCAGCGCGTCCGCACCATCGGCCGGAGCCCGTTCGACGGTTTCGCGACCACCGGGACCGGACGGAGGTGCCGTGCGGGCGTCCGGGGCCGGACGACGACCATGGCCGCGTGCTCGACGACGTACGGGCCGGTGACCAGGTGGCGACGCCGTGCGATGGACTGTACTCCCGCCACCAGCCCGACCCCGCAGAAGGCCCCCGCCGTGTTCGCGATCAGGTCGTGCAGCTGGCAGGAGCGCCCGAGCTGGGGGATCAGCGCCTGGACCGCCTCGACCGAGGCCGAGAGCCCGATCCCGGCGGCGATGCCGTCACCCGGCCGGCCGCTCGCCAGCGCCAGCATTCCGGCGGCCGGGACGAACAGCAGTACGTTGAGCAGACCCTGGACCGAGGTGAGTCCGCCGGTCGTGGCCAGGTGGGTGCCGCACTGGCCCACCACCGAGCTGAGCCGGTGCGGCGTCGGGCTGAGCGTCGCCGCCAGGACCAGCGCGAACGCCGCCGGCATCCCGAACGCCGCGAGGCGAGGGGGCAGGGCCCCCGGCCGCCGCAGCGACGAGAGTGCCACCGGCAGTGCCATGCCGGTCAGCACGAGCCAGGTGTCGAGCAGATGTGGGATGCCGCGATAAGTCTCGAGCACTCGTCGGACCCTCCCGTGGTCGACCGCCTGACTCGCTCTCTTCCTCCTCTCGACGATCTGTCGTCGCGTGCACACCCCGCCAGGCTTATCCGGACATCTGCACGCAGCCGCAAACAACCCGTGACAAACCGAGCACAAACTGTCACGCCATGTAGGTGCTCAGGGCAACGATCTTTTGCGATGGAGTCAGCGGTCCACCAACACACACGGACCGAAGCTTCCGGTCTGCGCGCGTCGCGGCGAGGCGGGACCACTGGACTTGCCGTCGTCGATCAGCTCGAGCAGCAGCGTGTGACCACGGAACTTCGTCGGATCGAGTTCCAGGCCCAGGCGGGGGCTGTCGGGCTTGGACGTCATCAGCTCTGCCGTATTCAGCACCGCACCCCGCACCTCGTGGATGACGGGAGCCGGAGTCCTGCGACAGATCTTGCCCGGTGGCACGACCGTGACCTCCGCCGGGACACCAGCGGCCCGGATCCGCTTCGCGAGCCCATCGGCATCGGTGAAGTTGTAGATCCGTACCCGCACCTTGCCGTCCGCCTGGGTCGTCACCGCGTAGGCCGACGACGTTGCCTGCTCACCGCCGAGGATCGGTACGGCGACCGCCGTACCGGCAGCCAGTGTCAGGCAGGCGGCGATTCCGACCAGGACCCGCTTCGGCCGTTTGCGCCGGATGTCGACCGGTCGCTCAGCGACCACTGTGCGGAGCTCGGTCAGCAGCTTGTCTTCGAAGGTGTTCATGAGGTCATCTCCGTGGGAGTCGGTGCCAGGTGGAGTGACTGCGACCTGAGCCGTCCGCGCGCCCGGTGCAACCGCACCCGGAACGCCGTGAACCGGATGCCGAGCACCTGCGCGGCGTCCTGCGGCGAGAGCCCGTCGAGTACGACGAGCTCCAGCGCGGCGCGTTCGCCGGCCGGCAGTTCGTCCATCGCCCGCAACAACGCCCGCGCCGAGGCCTCGGCGTCGATCCGCTCCTCGAGCCGGGTGACGTCGTCCGGCGTGAGCAGCCGCCGCCCCGAGATCCGCTGGTTCGCCCGCAACTCGCGGGCATGCCGGCGCTTCTCCGCCGACACCACGTTCCGCGCGATCCCGTAGAGCCAGCCGACCGGCGTACCGAGGTTCGCCCGGTAGCCGGCCGCCGCGTCGATCGCGGCCAGGAACACGTCCGCCGTCAGGTCCGCGGCCAGGTACGGATCGTCCACCCGCCGCGCCACGAACCGTTGAATCCGTTCGATGTGCTCGGTGTAGAACGCCTCGAACACGTCGGGGTCCCGCCCGATCTCGGCAATCTCGGTCACGTCCGTCCTTCCGTCGCAGTCGGAAGTACTTGGCCCGAGCAGTACCTGACGTTACGTCCCGATCAGGTCGGCCGGTGCTCCTCGACCGCCGCGGCCGCCGTCTCGTCCCCGTCGGCGCGCAGGCCGGCGATCACGCCGTCGACGTCCGCGGCCGACCGGTTCTGCGACAACTTCACCTTCGCCTCGACCCGCGTGATCGCGAGCTCGATCCCGACGATCGCCCGCAGTTGCCCGGTCACGAACTTCTCCGGGGCATCCGCCACCGACCACGGCTCGGCCCGCGTGCCCTCGTGCAGATCGGACAACCGCCGTACCAGCTCGCCCACCCAGACCGGATCGTCGTGCACCGTCAGCTCGCCGTACACGTGGGCCGTCACGTAGTTCCACGTCGGTACGACGCGGCCGTGCTCGCGCTTGGCGGCGTACCAGCTCGGTGACACGTACGAGTCGACGCCGTGCATGATCACCAACGCCTCGCCCCGCACGGGGAGCTGCCACTGCTCGTTGTTCCGCGCCAGATGCCCCTGCAGCACCTTCCGCTCCGCGTCGTACACGAACGGCAGCATCGTCGCCAGCAGACCCGCATCCGTCATCGTCACCAGATCCGCCGCCCCATGACCGGCCAACAGCTCCTCGACAACATCGTCTCCAGCAGCAAAATGCGCAGGAACATACATCCGAACTCCAACCCTCGACCAGCAAACACCTCCAGCCTGCCGCCTCGGGCCGAACCCTGCACAGGTCCAATTCACCCCACCTCTCACCCCCAACCGGCCTACGCCGCCGCCGGCGGAAGCCACATCAGGGTGGTGGGCTCCGTCGGGTCGGGGGCGTGCGGCACGACGACGACCTGGTGGGTGTCTTCGTAGAGGACGCGGCCGGGGTCGGGGGACTCGTAGCGCTCGCACGGGAGGTTGTGGGCGGCGAGGACCGCCAGGTACTGGGGGATCGGCTCGAAGAGGTGCGTGGCGGTGGTCCGGAACCAGGACGCGGCCAACAGGTTGTCCTCGTAGACGGTCGGGTCGACCGTGGACGGGTTCGTGTACGTGGCGTCGTACCAGGCATTCGTCGTACGGCGGAAGTTCTCCTCCTCGGCTGTGAGCAGTCCGCGGTGGCCGAGCATGTTCACCAGACCGAAGATGCCGATCCGGCGGCCGCGGCGGTCGGGGACTGGACTCTGGTAGCGCACGAAAGTCATGCACCATTCTGCGTGAGAGGGTGGGGCAGTGGAGACGCGCTTGGACACGGCCCGGGTCCGGGCGGCCCGCGAGGTGATCGACCCGGTGTTCCTCGACACGCCGTTCTACGAGTGCGAAGCGTTGGAGCCGGAGCTCGGTTGTCACGTGAGCATCAAGCTCGAGACGGCGAACCCGGTGCGCAGCTTCAAGGGTCGCGGTACGGAGCTGGTCGCCAGTCAACTCGCCGGGACCGCCGCGGTCTGTGCCAGTGCGGGCAACCTCGGGCAGGCGCTCGCTTGGTCGGGCCGCAAGCGCGGACTGGACATCACGGTCGTCGCATCTCGGTTCGCCACCCCGGCCAAGCTCGACCGCATCCGCGCGTTGGGCGCCACTCTCGAACTGGTCGACGGCGACCACGAACTCGCCCGGGACAGGGCCGCGGAGATCGCGCGGTCCACCGGGATCCGGCTCGTGGAGGACAGCCTCGACCTCGAAACTTGCGAGGGCGCGGCCACCATCGGCCTGGAGCTGGTCGAGTCGGCCGGGTCCTTCGACACCGTCCTGATCGCGCTGGGCGGCGGTGCGATGGCGACCGGCATCGGTCACGTCCTGAAGGAGCTCGCGCCCGACGTCGAGATCATCTGCGTGCAGCCGGTCGGCGCACCCGCGATGACACTGTCCTGGCGCGAACGCCGCGTCATCACCACCTCGGCGACCAACACGATCGCCGACGGCGTGGCCGGCCGCCGCCCGATTCCCGAGGTGCTGGCCGACCTCCTGCAGGTCGCCGACGACGCCGTACTGGTCGAGGAGTCCTCGATCATCGCCGGCGTGCGCCTCCTCCACACCCACGCCGGCCTGGTCGCCGAACCCTCCGGCGCCCTAGGCCTGGCCGCGCTCCTCGAAAACCCGACCCGCTTCGCCGACCGCCGCGTCGTCACCATCATCTGCGGCAGCAACGTGAACCCACCCGACCACCACCGCTGGATCCAGGCCCCGTCGGAAATTCAGTCGCTCCGCTGAGCGGCGTACCCGTAACGTGCTTTTCACCCACCGGGAGGTGAAGCGCATGCACGAAGTCGTGATCCCGCTGACGATCCGCGACCTGACCGTCGACGACCTGCCGATGCTGAACGAGCCGCCGGCGCACCTCACCGCCATTGCCAAGGAACTGAATCGCGCACGGCAAGGCGAGGTCGACTATCTGGCGGTCTGCGGTCCGAACAACCAACCGCTCGCCTCCGGCGCAGTCGACTTCACCAAACCGGCCAACGGCGCGACGCTCTACCAACTGGCGGTCCTGGAACCATTCCGCTCCTGCGGAATCGGCACCGTCCTCGTCGAGGCCCTCGAGCAACGCATTATTGCCCGCGGCATCTATCTCGCCGAACTAGGCATCGACGTCGCAAGCCCGCGCCCCAAGGCCCTCTACGAACGCCTCGGCTACACAGTCAGCGGCACCAAACTCGGCTCCTGGGACGTCGACGCCCCCGACGGCACCACCACCCGCTACGAAACCACCATCACCCTCCTCCGCAAGCAACTGCTCCCAGCCCCGGCGGATTCTTAGGCATGGGCGCACTCGTCTATCTGATCGTCGGTCTTCCCGGCGCGGGTAAAACGACGCGCGCCAAACAGCTGGAGATCGACGCGCCTGCCCTTCGGCTGACGCCGGATGAGTGGCAGACGGCGCTGTTCGACGGCGCGAACCCATCGGACAAGCGCGACCTCGTCGAGGGCAAGCTCATCCAGGTCGGCATGCGTGCCGCGCAGCTCGGGACGAACGTCGTCTTCGACTTCGGCTTCTGGGGCAAGGACGAGCGCTCAGCCCTGCGGTGGATCGCCTCGATCGTGGGCGCCCGAAGTCAGGTCATCTACCTACCGATCGAGCCCGAAGAGCAACTGAGGCGAGTCACCCACCGCTTCGCCACCACTCCCGACCAGACCTTCCACATCAGCAACGCCGAACTCGACGAGTGGCGAACCCTGTTCGAAACCCCGGATCAGGAGGAGCTGGAAGGAACGCACCTTCCCCTGCCCCCGCCGACCCATCCCACCTGGTCGGCCTGGGCCTCCGAGCGCTGGCCGTCGCTACCCGATCTCGCCGAGAATCCAGTCGTATAGGTAGAGCGCCACCTCGACCCGCCGCTCGGCGTCGGCCAGAAACAACTCCCGGTACAGGCGTTCCACGTCGGGAGGTCCGGCCAGATCGCCGAGGTGTGGTCGTACCGAGCTGTTGGGTGGCAGCGGCCGATTGTTCGCCGCCCACAGCCCCTCCATCAGGAACCACGTGGTGGTCCCGGTGACGAAAGCAGCCTTCAGCAGGTCACCACCCGCCATGGCGACCCGGATCTTCTCCGCGGGATAGCGCAGGTTCTTGGCCAGCTCGGCCCGCTCCGCCTCGGTCGCCCGATACCCGTCGTACCGGTCCTGAGCGAAGTCCTTCAACCGGACCAACGCACCCTGCGGGTCATAGAGAATCTTCCCGTCCAGGTAGGCATAGACATGCATCGGCGCGGTCTCCAGCTTCGCGCGCGCAGCCGCCTCATCGGCATAGCTCCGCTCGACCGGTACGCCCTCGCGCATCTCATCCAGCGCAGGCCGGCTCAGTCCGTCAGCGAGCAGAATCCGCAGGTCGAGATCCGTGCCCGGCAGGGCGTCTCCCCGAGCCAGCGATCCGGTCAGCAGTACGCCGACGACTTCCTCATCCGCCGTCGCCTCGACGACCAGTCCCCGCAGCAAAGCGTCGTACATCGCTGACCCCTCATCGATGGCGAACCCCAGAACGCCCGACGATAGCTCTGCCGCCCGCATCCCGACCAAGGACTTTCTGTCGGACCTGCCTGGCACGCTGCAGCACATGCCGATCCCCAGAGCCGCCGCCGTCGTCACCAAAGGCCATCAAGCCCTCGTGATCAAGCGCTACCTACGCCAGCAGACAGCCAGCGCCTGCGTCATGTGCGAAGCCAGCAACCAGAACACTCCGGACTGCCCCGGCCACCACTACGCAGTCCTCCCCGGCGGCCACGTCGAAGAAGGCGAAACCCCCGAAACAACCGCCCTCCGCGAGCTCGCCGAGGAAACCACCCTCACCGCCCAGATCGACCGCCTGCTCTGGACCGGCAAACACAACGGCCGACCAGCCTCCTACTACCTGACAACCAACGTCACCGGCACCCCCACGCTCGCCGGCGACGAGCTAGAAGCCCAGACCCCCAACAACATCTCCGAACTCCTCTGGGCAGCCCCCACCGAGTTCGATGCCCTAGGCCTCTACCCCGCCGACATCAGGTCCCCTCTAACCGAACTGCTCACCAACCACGCCTAGCCACGTGATCGGCGAGTGCGGGGGATACGCGTTGGGTGCCGAGGCGAACCGCCAGCACCCACCAACTCTGCAAGACCCGCCTAATTCACGCTCAGCATGCCCCGCCCGGGCAGCTCAGCAGCGAGTTGGACGGTGATGCAGATCCGCAACCACCCGCGACTAGGTTTCTGTTGAATCCGGTGTGGAGCGTTCGTAGTAGGGGTGACGGGCGGTCGGGGAGCGACCGCTGGACTGACAGGAAGGCGTGGCGCCATGCGGAAGCTGATCTACGGCATGAACCTGAGTCTGGACGGCTACATCGCCGCGCCTGGCGACGACATCGGCTGGGGTGTGCCGAGCGATGAGCTGTTTCAGTGGTGGCTCGAGCAGGAGTTGGCGATCGGGCTGTTGATGTACGGGCGCAAGCTGTGGGAGGCGATGAGTTCCCACTGGCCGACCGGCGACCAGCAGCCCGACGCAGCCCCGGCGCAGATCGAGTTCGCGCGCAACTGGCGGGACACGCCGAAGGTGGTGTTCTCGTCCACCCTCGACAAGGTCGACTGGAACACCCGCCTGGTCACGGGCGACGCCGTACCGGAGATCACCCGCCTGAAGGCCGAAGACGGCGAGCCGATGCGAGTCGGCGGCGCCACACTCGCCGGCGCGGCCATCCGAGCCGGGCTGGTCGACGAGTACGAGATCGTCACCCATCCAGTCCTGGTAGGCGCCGGCACCCCCTTCTTCACCACCCTCGACAACTGGGTAAACCTGAACCTCGTAGAATCGCGGACCTTCCCCGGCGGCGTCATCCTCACCAGGTACAAGACAAGGCGCTGACCGCAATTCCTTGGTTAGCTGGCTCCATGGGTCGACACTTCGTGCTGTTCGGAACGGGTGACTGGTCTCCCTGGTGTGATCAGCTTTTCGTGGACCTTGCCGTTCCTGGGCGGCACGCAGCAGTCGTTGCCGCAGGGCAGGCAGAACACGGCCCGGCAGTTGTTGATGAGTACCGCCGGGGAGCCGCCGAGCGACTGGCACGTGTGGGTGTGCCCAGCCTGGATGTCCCACTCCTGAGCAGATCCGACGCCGACGACCCGGCCGCTACTGCTTGCCTGGACAACGCCGCATTCCTCTACATGCTCGGCGGCGGACCGAGGGGACAGGTCGCCGCGCTTCGTGGCTCAACGTTCTGGCGGCGTTTCCTCGACACCTCACTGCCTTACGTCGGAAGTAGCGGTGGCGCCATGCTCCTTGGCGCGCGCTACCCCACATCTCCTGCAGGTGAGGTTGATACGGGTTTGAGCGTGTTCCCGAACACCGTCATTGCCGCCCATTGGAACGAGCTGGATGACGCTTGGCGCGCGATCTTCCTCGACCTGGCCGGAGAGGGTCTGCTCATCGGGATCGATGTCGACGCCGCACTCGTCGGCGATGGAGCGAACTGGCTCGTGCACGGTCCGGGAGACGTCCACATCCGTGGACGCGCCGGCTGGCGACGCCACTCAGCCGGCACCCACCTGCAACTGCAACTAACTTCCCCGGCCGGGCGGTAAACCCCAGCGGCGGGAGAGCGCTGTTCAGGTTGTTGGTTTGTCGAGGACTAGGCGCTGGCTGCCGTCTACCAGTTCGCGGCAGATGTCGAGGTGTCCGGCGTGAGTGGCTGTCTCGATGATGACGTGCAGCAAGATCTCTTGCAGGGTGGAGTACGGCGGGTTGCCGCTGTCCTCGAACCACCAGAGGGGCTCGGCGTGCAGCGGCAGGTCGGCGACGGCTGCGTTGGCGAGCCTGCACTCGGTGGCGTACTGCTCGAGGAGATCCTCATCGCTTTGGTGATCGGGGGCGATCCAGCCGTCGTACCCCGGGGGGAGATCCACGTGCTCGCCGGCCATGACGGCTCGAAACCATACCCGCTCGACGTCCAGGGTCAGGTGCCTGATGACACCTCGGGGTGTCCAGCCTGAGGGGACCTGGGAACGGCGGCGAGCCTCGGCCGGCATCGCCGTGACCTGTTCCATGACATGCGTCCGCCGCGCGTCGAGCCACTCAAGCAGCTGGCGCTTCGTGGTCTGCTCTGCATTCATGTCCATGCCTACGGCCGACCTGCGCTGACCCAGTTGTGGATGTCGATCAAGGTCGCGCTGGTGGGAAGGTGACCACCCTCGTACTGGAAGCCTTGAGCGGTGGGGATGTTTTCAAGCAGCCACCGCGCGTCGCTCTCGGGGACGTGCTCGTCGGCTGTGCCGTACCAGATTCCGACCGGGACGCTAATGCTCTCGGGGGAGAAGCCCCACGGCTGGGCAAACGCGACCTTGTCGTCGTACCAGCCGTCAAGGCTGTCAGCGAATGTAGCGACCAGCCGAGCCTGAGTGGCTGGGTCCTCCCAACCAGGGGTACCGACTGGCGCTCCGGGATATGCGGGACCGCCTGCCTCGACCTGGCCAAGGATGTCGGCACCGAGCTGTGCCAGCTGTCCTCGAAGAACCTCTTCGGAGGGCAGTGTCTCGGCCTGCGGGCGAATACCCGAGAGCACCGCGCACCTGGTGACACGTTGCGGCAGAAGCGCCGCGCACGCCAGCGCATGCGGACCCCCACCCGATCCACCCGTCACCGCGAACGTCTCCCAGCCCTGGCTGTCCGCGAGCACCTCGACATCCCGCACAACATCGGCCACCGTACGTCCCGGCAGCCGGGTCGAACCGCCGTACCCAGGACGGTCAGGCATCAACACGCGCACACCGCTGTGTTCGATCGCCGCGATCTGATCAGGCCGCCGCATCCGGCTACTCGGAGTTCCATACAGCTCGATCACCGGCACCCCGTCGACGGGCCCGTACAAGCAGAACCGGAGCGTGCGCCCCGCCACGCTGATCTGGTCATCCACCCACCCATCCAACCCCAAAACCAGGGCCAAATAGCCGTCCTGTGACCCGCCTTGGGGCCCAATATCCAGCCTCCCCAGCGCCACCCGTTCGAGTCCGGATCGGCTGGTGCGCGACACTCGACTGCCAGGTGATGTGCGACGTGCGATCATCGCCCATGCTGCATGTGTCTGAGGACGGCGCCGTCGTTGCCCTTCGGTGGGATAGCGGGCACCGTGTTGCGGAGATCGAGTTCGCATCCCCGCGCTTTCGCTACCGCGATGCCTCGGATCCGAACCTGGCATCCGACGACATGGTCGAGTACACAGTTCGCCTTGCGGGGAACGGGCTGGTAGCAGAAGTGGCGGTGCTGAGTCACGACACCGCCGGCACCGGATTGCCCGCGTTCCTCGAGCAGCTGGGCGAGGACTTTCGCGGCTGGGACGGCACACGTACGTGGGTGAACCTGGACCGCGAGCTCGGGGTTGAAGCCACATGGTCGTCGCGAGGGCACGTCGCCCTCCGCTGGTGGATCACGCCCAGCCTGTACGACAAATGGAACGCCTCGGTTGTCGTGCAAGTCGAGGCCGGTGCTGAGATGTCAGCCCTCGCCCGCGAACTCTCGTCGTTCTTCGCCCTCTGACCGCCTTGGGTCACGCACACGGACCAGATCTATACCCAGGCCGCCAGGGACCGGGTACTCGACAAGGCCGAGCAGAAGAGCCTCGGAGCCCGACCTCGTCCGGTCGCGGGGGAAGAAATCCCAACCGCGGCGCTCAACCCCGGCTATAGGCCGATGCGAAGCGAGGCCGAAGGGGGTGCGGGTGGCGAAGCCCCCGCCTGCGGCAAGCGAAGCGCAGCCGCACAACACGACGAAGGCGAGGCGTTCGCGCTTTCCGCGAACACACCTCGCCTATCGCCTTCGTGGAGACGAGGGGACTTGAACCCCTAACCCCTGCCTTGCAAAGGCAGTGCTCTGCCAATTGAGCTACGCCCCCGTGGTGGGGTGGTCAGTGACCCGGGGTGACCGGGTCGACGGCCTCGGCCCAGAGGTCCTTTTCGGCGCGGGACTGCTGGGTCTTCTTGTAAGCGAAGTATCCACCGATGCCGGCCAGCAGCACCAGGAGAATCTTTCTCAGCACCGCGGGACTCCTCGGATCGGGGGTTTCACGATCTGGTGGGCCTAACTGGATTTGAACCAGTGACCTCTGCCTTATCAGGGCAGCGCTCTAACCAACTGAGCTATAGGCCCGTATCTACGGGGTCGAACTCGGGAGAGATTACCGCACCGAGCGGCCGTCCTCCAAAACGGTTTCGGCCGGACCCGGTCGGGTCCGGCCGACAATCGTCAGTCCTCCGACGCGAGCGTGACTTCGAGGCCGCCGAGGAGCGTGGCGGCGATGTTGTAGAGGAAGGATCCGAGGGTGGCCAGGGCCGTGATGATCAGCACATCGGCGCAGGCGAGCAGGGTGGTGAAACCCATCACCTTGCCGGTGTTGATGTAGTTCTCGATCCGGAACGGCTCGGTGTTCGGGTTGCCGAGGACCTCGGTGACCGTGTTGTTGATGTTGTCGAAGACACCGGCGGCACCGATCGCGGACCAGACGATGAAGACGGCGACCCAGGTGACGATGCCGAAGGCGATCGCCAGCAGGAAGGCCGTCTTCATGACCGACCACGGGTCGATCCGCGACATCCGCAGGCGGGCCTTGCGGGTCTGCGAGCGACCGGAGAGCTTGGAGTCCCCGACGTCGACGCTCTCACTGTCGTCGGACCTGCTGGTGACGGCGGAGGCCTTGTCGAGCACGGCCTGACGCGCCGCACTGACCTTGTCACCGAACGTCTCGGTCTTGTCCGTGCTGCGACCGGTCAGCCCGTACGACGATCCGCCGGCGGCCGGTGTGGTCGTGGCGGGAGCCGGAGTACCCGACCAGGGCTCCGGGCGGCCCGGCGTACTGGGTGCTGGGGCCGGTCGGCCGGTGCTCGGCTGACCCGGACGGACCGGCTGCTGGGCAGGGCGGACCGGCGCACCAGTGGTGCCACCGGGACGCTGCTGCTGCGGCCGAAGCTCGGCACCAGGACGCTGGCCGTTCCCGCCAGGGGTACGACCGTTAGAAGCCGGGGTGGCCGGCGTGGACTGCTTCCCGCCCGGCGCAGGGCGCTGGGGTTTGGAGCTGTCCGCACCTTCGGGCCAGGTCGGCCTCGCGCGGTTGGTCATCAGTTACCCTCCTGGCCGGCTTCGTCGTCTTCGACGGTAGCCGCGCCGTCCACATCCGTCGAACGCTCGTCGGTAGTACTGACGCTCGCAGAGGGCGTTTCGGTTGTCGAAGCGTCCACATCCTGGGCATCCGTGGACACAACCTCGCCCTCCGCGCCTTCCGACGTGGTTTCCGAGCCGTCCTCGAGGCCTTCGACGGTCAGATCGGTGTTCCGGGCGATCGCGACCACGGCGTCGGACTCGCCGACCCCGGCGAACCGGACGCCCATCGTGTCGCGACCCTTGACCGGCACGCTGTCGACCCGGCTGCGGACGACCTGGCCGCTGGCCTTGATCGCCAGCACCTGGTCCTCGTCGACCACGACGATCGCGCCGACCAGCGAGCCGCGCTCGTCGTTCAGCTTGACCGCCTTGATGCCGAGCCCGCCGCGACCCTGCTGCCGGTACTCCGAGACCTTCGACCGCTTGGCGTACCCGGCGTCGGTGACGGTGAAGACGTACTGCGCGTCCTCCTCCGAGCCGGCCCGGATGACGGCCATCGACAGCAGTTCGTCACCGTCGCGGAACTTCATCCCGGTGACACCGGACGTGGCCCGGCCCATCGGGCGGAGCTGCTCGTCGTTCGCCGTGAAGCGGATCGACTGGCCCTTCCGGGAGACCAGCATCAGGTCGTCCTCGGCCGAGGCCATCTCGGCGCCGATCAGCTCGTCGTCCTCGTCGCGGAAGTTGACCGCGATGATGCCGCTCTGCCGGGCCGAGTCGTAGTCGGTCAGCGCCGTCTTCTTCACCAGTCCGCGCTTGGTGGCCAGCAACAGGTACGGCTCCTGCTCGTAGTCGCGCAGCGTCAGGACCTGCGCGATCTCCTCGTCCGGCTGGAACGAGAGCAGGCCGGCGACGTGCGAACCCTTGGCGTCGCGCGCCGACTCGGGCAGCTGCCACACCTTGGCCCGGTAGACCCGGCCCTTGGTGGTGAAGAACAACATCCAGTGGTGGTTCGTGGTGGTGAAGAAGTGGCCGATCTCGTCCTCGGCCCGCATCGTCGCGCCGCGAACGCCCTTGCCGCCCCGGTTCTGGGTCCGGTACAGGTCGGTCTTGGTGCGCTTGGCGTAGCCGCCGCGGCTGATCGTGACGACCACGTCCTCGTCCGGGACCAGGTCCTGGACGGACAGGTCGCCGTCGGCCGCGATGATCTCGGTACGACGCTCGTCGCCGTACCGCTCGGTGATCTCGGCCAGCTCTTCGCGGACGATGCTCCGCTGCCGGACCGGGTCGGCCAGGATGTCCTCGAGGTCGGCGATGACGGCTTCGAGCTCGTTCAGCCGGTCGATGATCTTCTGGCGCTCCAGGGCGGCCAGCCGGCGCAGCTGCATGTCGAGGATCGCCTGCGCCTGGATCTCGTCGATGTCGAGCAGGCTGATCAGGCCTTGGCGCGCCTCTTCGACGTCGGGGCTGCGGCGGATGAGGGCGATGACCTCGTCCAGCGCGTCCAGCGCCTTCACATAACCGCGGAAGATGTGCGCGTTCTTCTGCGCCTCGCGCAAGCGGTACCGGGTGCGCCGCTGGATGACCTCGATCTGGTGGCTGATCCAGTGCGTGATGAACAGGTCGACGCTGAGCGTGCGCGGCACGCCGTCGACCAGGGCCAGCATGTTGCAGCCGAAGGTGTCCTGCAGCTGCGTGTGCTTGTAGAGATTGTTCAGCACGACGCGCGGCTGGGCGTCCCGCTTGAGCACGATCACCAGGCGCTGGCCGGTCCGGGACGAGGTGTCGTCGCGGATGTCGGCGATCCCGGTCATCTTGCCGGTGTTCACCAGCTCGGCGATCTTCTGCGCGAGGTTGTCCGGGTTGACCATGTAGGGCAGCTGGCTGACGACCAGGCTGGTCCGGCCCTTGGCGTCTTCCTCGATGTCGACGACCGCGCGCATCGTGACCGAGCCACGACCGGTGCGGTAGGCGTCGTCGATGCCCTTGTAGCCGACGATCAGGGCGCCGTTCGGGAAGTCCGGGCCCTTGATGTGCTCCATGCACGCCGCCAGGACTTCTTCCTGGGTGGCGTCCGGATTCTCCAGGCACCAGTTCGCGGCGGCCGCGACCTCGCGCAGGTTGTGCGGCGGGATGTTCGTCGCCATGCCGACCGCGATGCCGGCCGAGCCGTTGACCAGCAGGTTCGGGAAGCGGGCCGGCAGGATCACCGGCTCCTGCGAGCGGCCGTCGTAGTTGGGGCGGAAGTCGACCGTCTCCTGGTCGATGTCGCGCACCATCTCCATCGCCAGCGGGGCCAGCCGGCACTCCGTGTACCGCATCGCGGCCGCGGGGTCGTTACCCGGCGAGCCGAAGTTTCCCTGGCCCTGGATCATCGGCGCGCGCATCACCCACGGCTGTGCCAGCCGGACCAAGGTGTCGTAGATCGCCGAGTCGCCGTGCGGGTGGTACTGACCCATCACGTCACCGACGATGCGCGAGCACTTGGAGAAACCACGGTCCGGCCGGTAGCCGCCGTCGTACATCGCGTAGAGGATGCGCCGGTGCACCGGCTTCAGGCCGTCGCGCACCTCGGGCAGCGCGCGGCCGACGATGACGGCCATCGCGTAGTCGAGGTACGACTGCTGCATCTCCGTCTGCAGATCGAGGGGCTCGATCCGGTCGTGTCCAGGGGAAATGGGGGTCTCGGTCATCTGATGCTCGTCCCGTTCGTGTCAGACGTCGTACGTCGGTGAAGTCGGCGCGGAAGTGGTAGCGGCCCCGCACAGGCAGGGCCGCGGCACTCAGATGTCAAGGAAGCGGACGTCCTTGGCGTTGCGCTGGATGAAGTTCCGACGAGCCTCGATGTCGTCACCCATCAGGGTCGCGAAGGTCTCGTCCGCCCGGGCGGCGTCGTCCAGGGTGATCTGCAGCAGCACCCGGTTGGCCGGGTCCATCGTGGTCTCCCACAGCTCCTGCGCGTTCATCTCGCCCAGACCCTTGTAGCGCTGGATCGCGTTGTCCTTCGGCAGCTTCTTGCCCGCCTCGATGCCGGCCTCGAGCAGACCGTCCTTCTCGCGCTCGGTGTAGGCGAGCTCAGGCGTCTGGTTGCTCCAGCGGATCTTGTACAGCGGCGGCTGCGCGGCGTAGACGTGACCGCGCTCGATCAGCGGCCGCATGAAGCGGAACAGCAGCGTGAGCAGCAGCGTCCGGATGTGCTGACCGTCGACGTCCGCGTCGGCCATCAGCACGATCTTGTGGTACCGCAGCTTCTCCTCGTCGAAGTCCTCGTGGATGCCGGTCCCGAGGGCGGAGATGATCGCCAGTACTTCGTTGTTCTGCAGGACGCGGTCGATCCGGGCCTTCTCGACGTTCAGGATCTTGCCCCGGATCGGCAGGATCGCCTGGTACTTCGGATCGCGGCCACCCTTGGCGGAGCCACCGGCCGAGTCACCCTCGACGATGTAGACCTCGCACTCCTCCGGGTTGGTCGACTGGCAGTCGGACAGCTTGCCCGGCAGCCCGCCGCCACCCAGCAGCCCCTTGCGGTTGCGGGCCAGCTCGCGCGCCTTGCGGGCGGCGATCCGGGCACTCGCGGCCGCGGTGGCCTTGCGGATGATGTCACGGCCCTCGGCCGGGTTCTGCTCGAACCAGGCGCCGAGCCGGTCGTTCACGACCCGCTGGGTGAAGCCCTTCACCTCGGTGTTGCCGAGCTTGGTCTTGGTCTGGCCCTCGAACTGCGGGTTGCCGAGCTTGACCGAGATGATCGCGGTCAGGCCTTCCCGGATGTCGTCACCGGTGAGCCTGTCCTCCTTCTTCTTGATCATGCCCTGGTCCTCGGCGAACGAGTTGACCAGCGAGGTGAGCGCGGCCCGGAAGCCCTCTTCGTGCGTGCCGCCCTCGTGGGTGTTGATCGTGTTCGCGAAGGTGTGCACGGACTCCTGGTAGGAACCGCTCCACTGCATCGCGACCTCGAGGCTCAGCGAGCCGTCGGCCTGCGCGGCCTCGAACGCGATCACGTCGCGGTGCACGGTCTCGCGGATGCCGGTCAGGTACTTCACGTAGTCGACCAGGCCGTCCTCGTACTTGAAGGACTGCTCGACCGGCTGACCGTCCTCGGTGTGGTCCGGCCGCTCGTCGCGGATGACCAGCTCGAGGCCCTTGTTCAGGAACGCGTACTCGCGGAAGCGGGTGGTCAGCGTCTCGAACGAGTAGACCGTCGTCTCGAAGACGTCCGGGCTCGGCCAGAAGGTGATCGTGGTGCCGTTGGAGTCCGACGTCCCGACCTCGGCCAGGTCCGCGTCCGGGACACCGATCGTGAAGGACTGCGTGTAGATCTTGTCGTTCTTGCGCACGTCCACCTGGAGCCGGCTGGACAGCGCGTTCACGACCGAGACACCGACGCCGTGCAGACCACCGGAGACCTTGTACCCGCCGCCGCCGAACTTGCCGCCGGCGTGCAGCACGGTCAGCACGACCGTGACGGCCGGCTTGCCCTCGGACTCGACGATGTCGACCGGGATACCGCGGCCGTTGTCGACGACCTGGACGCCGCCGTCGGGCAGCAGGGTGACGATGATCTTGTCGCAGAATCCGGCGAGCGCCTCGTCCACCGCGTTGTCGACCACCTCGTAGACCAGGTGGTGCAGACCCCGCTCACCGGTGGAACCGATGTACATACCCGGCCGCTTGCGGACCGCGTCGAGCCCTTCGAGGACCTGGATCGCGCTCGCGTCGTACTCCTTCTCGACGACGCTGGACTGGATCTCGGTCAGTAGTGCTTCTTCTTCGATGCCTTGCGCTTGGCTGCCGGTGTCCTCTGCGGACGTTGTTTCGTCGATCTCGGTCGGCTCGTCGGTCACCGGCTGTTGTCCTCCTCGGACCCCACGTCAGCGGGGCATCGCGGCACAGTGGGAGCGGCCACTACAGTGTTGTCAGGGGCGCAGCTCGTCGTACAGGGTCTATCTTACCCGTCGACCGAAGCAGAACCTGCCACCAGCCGCCCGAAACTCACCTCAGGGCGTCTTTTCGCCCTCCTCGCCATGTCCCCTCTCGCGGGTGGGGGGCCGGAAAGCGCTCACGGGCGCTCAGTGGCCTCCGGCGGTTTCACCACTGACCCGGTACGGCGCCGCCCGCACGGCACCGGTCCAGACCGCCCCGCGCGCACCCGCCGCCCCTTAGGATCGCTGCCGTGGAGAGTCTCGACGACGTCATCGACGACCTGATCGCCGACCGGGTGATCCGCCGGCACCGGCGGACCTGGCTGATCGTCATCGCCGCCGTCGTCGTACTGGCGCTGCTGGTGCTGGCCACGGGCGGCTGGAAGGAGAAGGTGGGGCGTGCCGTCCCGACCTTCGACGCGCCGGCGACGGTGAGCGCGGGCCGTTGGGAGTTCAGTTTCACCAAGGCCGAGATCGTCCGCGAGCCGAAGACCGAGTACTCCGCGGCCAAGGCCGAGCTGCGGGTCTACCTCGACGTCCGGAACGTCGACACCGAGGAACACATCAGCACGGCCCCGCGGGGCGAGGTGCTGCGGCTGGTCCCGGGCGGCGGCAAGGACCTGGTGAACTCCAGCTACGTCAGTTGCCGCGGCGAGCTGGGCTGGGTGATCGTGTACGGCCTGCCGCCGGAGAGCTGCTTCACCAAGTTCGAGATCGAGCCCGACTTCGACGCCGACCAGATCGAGATCGGCATCCTCGGTGAGCAGTACGTCTCGGACAACGGGCTGCTCGGCGCGAGCGAGGACCCGTACTGGCACCTGCCGAAGGCGGCGGCCGTGGTCCGCCTGAAGCCGACCGTCGTCGTCAAGGACGAGGAGAAGTAGGAGTGAAGATCTACCGCCCCGCCACGATCCTCGTCGGTGTCCTGTTCGTCCTGATCGGCGGACTGACCCGGCTGGCGACACCTGAGCAGGTGTTCGACCAGCAGAACATGATGGTCAGCAGTGGCACGATCGGCCAGCCGTTGAAGTTCGGCAAGGAGGCATCGCTCACCGTGGTCCGGATGCAGCTGGCCAAGTCGGTGCTGGACGCGAACTCGACCGACGAGAAGCCGATCGAGACCAACGGGGTCTACGTCGCGCTGGAGTGGGAGAGCACCCCGGGCGTCGAGAAGCCGGACGGGGTGCGGCCGACGCTGGTCTCGGGCAGCGGTGTGGTGTTCAGTCCGGTGCCGTTCACCTACTCCGGAATCGAGTTCGGCGCCCCCGGCTTCACCACCTCCGGCGCGATCGTGTTCGAGGTGGACCCGGCACAGCTGGAGGGTCTGACCCTGCAGGTGCAGCCGATCCAGTTCTGGAACGTGCTGAACCGGATGGTGTCGGTCGACCTCGGGATCCCCGGCGCGGACACGGCGCAGCGACTCGTCGACGGCGCCGCGGATCAGTACATCCTGCCGAAGCGCGACACCCGGGTCGCCTCGTGACGGGCGCGAACCGCGCCGCCCGGCTGGCGGCCCAGATCTCGCTGCTGCTGGTTCTACTGGCCACCAGTTGCTTCCTGATGCTGAAGACCTACCTCGGTGACCCGGAGCAGAACTTCAACGACGGTGCGATCAACCACGTCGCGTCCAAGGGCCCGGTCACCGTCGGCAAGGTCGGGTGGCAGCTCGACTCGTTGACCGTCTACACGCGGCTCGTCGACACCAAGGGCAAAGAGATCTCGATCGAGCGGCCGGCCGGATCCGTCATCGTCGTCGCCGAGTTGCAGGTCACTCCGCTCGACGGGCTCCGGCTCGACGACGGTGGTTTCCTCTGCGCCGCCAGCCTGCGGGACGACCGTGGGAACAGCTGGCAGACCACCAATGCCTTCCGGTTCACGCTGCCGACCGGCTGCTCGGACGACGATCACCCGTTCGCCCGGAACAAGGCGAACAAGCTCGCACAGGTGTACGTCGTACCGCAGGAGGCTGTGTCGCACCTGCAGGGTGTGGTGCTGACCGACCGCGACGAGTACGAGCGGTTCCTGATCACGCTCTGACCGCGGTGGATCAGGCGGTCGCCGGCACCTTGGGTGCAGCGGCCGCCGCCTCGGCGCGACGCTCGCTACCGACCGAGATGCACAGGTCGAAGGCCGCCGCCAGCAACGCGATCCGGATCGGCTCGAAGATCAGGCTGCGGATCAGGTCGGCGATCTCGTGGTTCATCAGGCCCCAGCGCTGACCGTGGATGCCGATCGCGCGCTGGATCGCGACGAACAGCCAGTCGTCGCCGAGCAGCCAGACCGTGTAGAGCATGCAGACCACACCGAGGAAGACCGGACCGACCCGGACGAGCAGCCGGAACGCGTTCAGCGTCGGGTAGAACTTCTCGCGGAAGCCACCGAGCAGCAGATCGGGTGCTTTGTTGGTCAGGGCAACGAAACGGTTGGGCTGCGGCGCCTCCGGGCTGACCCGCCGGCCGAACCGTCGCTCCACCCCGGTGCCCGTGAAGACGCCGCGGCTGGACAGCACCCGGTGACCGAACACGACCGTGGTGATCGCCAGCCAGGTCAGCGGTTCCGCGACGCCCAGCTTGAACAACGGCCAGAGCGTGTCCCAGGCAAAGCCCCAGAGGAACTCGATCCCGGCCGGCAGTGGGATATGGATGCCGGCCCAGAAATCCTTCCAGCCGTCCCACCAGTCCACGGACCAGTACCAGAAGCTGCGGTCCTTGAACCAGTCCTTGGCGTCGCCGATCGCGTACGACGAGACGACCACGGTCAGCAGCAGGAAGAACGACTCGGCCCACACCTGCGCGAACTTCACCGGCCGGCTCGGCCACTTGTCGTCGACCGCCTGCAGGACCCGTCGCAGTACCAGCAGGATGAAGATGGCCGGCAAGTACTTGTGCCAGGCGCCACCGACCAGCTCGAAGAACCCCGACCCGGCCTGCAGACCGCGCTCGACATTGTTGCTGGTCGACAGTTCGGTGACCTGGTCCTCGAGGAAGCCCCAGGCGGACCAGACCGCGACCAGCGGCAGCAGCGTGACCGCGACCAGCTCCATGAAGCCTTGCTGCGTCGGGTCCGAGGTCTCTTCTGACTTGTTCTGCGCGGCGTCGCGCCAGCGATAGAGCGAGGCCGCGCAAGTCCGGATCATGCCGATCGACGCGGTGATCTGGATCAGCACGCCAACCGCGAAGACGCCGACGCCCAAGCTTCCGTGCGCGTGCTCGTCCAGCCAGATGGCTGCCCGCGTACAGGCCTTGAAGCCCGCATAGCCCACCAGCCACCAGGTGGTCAGGGGCAGCAGGTTCCGCCACCAGAGCCGGAAGGTGTCTCCGATCAGCTGGACCATCTCGCGGAAACCGTCGCCGAGGGTGCGCATCGCGCCCGATCCTAAAGCATTCGAGGGTGACCGCGGCCAGGCCCGGAGACCGGTCAGCCGTAGGTGTCGCGGGGGCCGCGGCCGCCGCGGACCGTGCGCGGGCCACGGCGCCAACTCGGAGCGTGCGGGCCCTGGACGTTGACCTGAACGACAGTGCCGTCGCCGAGCTCGGCGTTGAGCCGACGGACCAGGTCGGGCGCCAGGAGTTTGAGCTGGGTGGCCCAGGCCGTGGACGAGGTCCGGACGGTCAGGATGTTGTTCTCGTAGGACTCAGGGGTGCAGTGCTGCGCGGTCTCGGGCCCGACGATGGTCGGCCAGCGGGCCATCACGCCATGTACGGCGACGTCGACCTCCCAGCCTTGGTCGCGCATCAACCGGCCGAGGGTGTTGGTCAGCTTCTGCGGGTCGCGGTCGTCGGGGCGGGCGCTGCTGATCTGCGCGCCCTCGATCCGCGGCCGGCGGCGACGCTTGACGGGCTTGAAGCCACCGTTCGCTGCCTGCTGCTTGAGCCGGCCGGCCAGCGACTTCGCCAGATCCAGCCCTTGCTTGTCGTGCTCGTCTTCCTCCGGCAGCTCCGGAGAGACCTCGCTCTCGGGGTCGCTCTCAGAGGAATTCCGGGGTTCAGGCACGACGTACGGTCCCGTCGCCGACCTCGAAACGCACTCCGCTGAGCTCAGCGGGCACGTCCGCACCGACGGCGGCGGTCACCAGCACCTGCTCGGCCGGGGCGACCAGCTCGGCCAGGCGGTCCCGGCGACTGGTGTCGAGCTCGGCGAACACGTCGTCCAGGATCAGCACCGGTTCACCCCCGTCCGCCTTCAGCAGCTCGTACGACGCCAGTCGCAGCGCGAGTGCGTACGACCAGGACTCACCGTGACTCGCATACCCCTTCGCAGGCAAGTCCCCAAGCCCCAGTACGACGTCGTCGCGGTGCGGGCCGACCAGCGACACCCCACGGTCCAGCTCGTCCTGACGCTTCTCGTGCACGGTGGCGAGGATGACCTCGGCCAGCTGCTCGCGCGACGTGACACCGGGTTCGAGCGGCACCGACGACTTGTACTCGAGCCGCGCATCACCCTTGCCTCGGGCAACCGCGTCGTACGCGTCGGCGATCAACGGGCGCAGGGACTCCAGGAGCTCGAGCCGGGTCGCCAGCAATTCGGCGCCGGTCCGGGCCAGGTTCGAATCCCAGACCTCGAGGGTGCGCAACTGCCCCTCGGCGGAACTTGTCCGGTTCTGCCGACGGGCCTGCGAAGCGCTGCGTAGCAACGAGTTCCGCTGCTTCAGGACCCGGTCATAGTCCGCCCGTACGCCGGCCATCCGCGGTGCGCGCAGAGTCAGCAGCTCGTCGAGGAAGCGCCGCCGTTCGGAAGGGTCGCCCTTCACCAGGGCGAGATCCTCCGGGGCGAACAGCACCGTCCGGAGCAGTCCGAGCACTTCCCGTGGCCGCGGAACCGGCGAGCGGTTGATCCGGGCCCGGTTTGCCCTCCCAGGATTGATTTCCAGCTCGACCACGACATCGCGGTCGTACTGGCTGCGGATCTCGGTCCGCACGATCGCGCGGGGAGCACCGGCCCGGACCAACGGAGCGTCGGTCGCGACCCGGTGCGAACCGAGCGTCGCGGTGTAGTGGATCGCCTCGACCAGGTTGGTCTTGCCGTGCCCGTTCGGCCCGACGAAGGCCGTCACGCCCGGGGCGAGCTCGACCTCCGCCTGCTGGTAGGACCGAAAGTCGATCAGACCCAGGGCGGTGACATACACCTCAGTGCTGGACCGGCGGCGTCGCGTACGACGGGTCGGCGCCCTCGGCACCCTTCACGGCGTGCCCACCGAACTGGTTGCGCATCGCGGCGATCGCCTTCATCGCCGGCGAGTCCTCCTGCCGGGACGCGAACCGCGCGAACAGCGCCGCCGCGATGGCCGGCACCGGTACGGCGTGGTCGATCGCGGCCTCGACCGTCCAGCGGCCTTCGCCCGAGTCGTCGGCGTACCCGCGGATCTTCTCCAGGTGGGTGTCGTCCTCGAGCGCGTTCACGAGCAGGTCGAGCAGCCAGGACCGGATCACGGTGCCCTCGCGCCAGGAGCGGAACGCCTCCGGCACGTTGTCGACGATGTCCGCGGCCTCGAGCAGCTCGTAGCCCTCGGCGTACGCCTGCATGATGCCGTACTCGATGCCGTTGTGGACCATCTTCGAGAAGTGGCCCGCGCCGACCTTGCCGGCGTGCACGAAGCCGAACTCGCCCTCGGGCTTGAGCGCCTCGAAGACCGGCATCACGGTGGCGATCGTGTCCTTGTCGCCGCCGCACATCAGCGCGTAGCCGTTCTCCAGGCCCCAGACGCCGCCGGAGACACCGCAGTCGGCGAACTTGATGCCCTTTTCGGCCAGCTGCGCGGCCCGGCGGGTGTCATCGGTCCAGCGGCTGTTACCGCCGTCGATCACGATGTCGCCGGGGGAGAGCAGCTCGGCCAGCTCGGTGACGACCGGGTCGATGGCCTGGACCGGCACCATCACCCAGACGACCTTCGGCTGGTCGGTCGCCGTGAGCTTGCCGACCATGTCGGCGAGGTCCGTGGCGTCGGAGATGTCCTGGTTGTGATCGAAGCCGACCACGGTGTGACCGGCGTTGCGGATGCGCTGGCGCATGTTGCCGCCCATCTTGCCGAGACCGACAAGGCCGAGCTCCATCGTGAATCCCCTTGTTCTGTTGGCGTTCAGCTGTTCAGGCGGACCGGCATCAGCACATACCTGAATTCGCTGATCGGGTCACCCTCGAAGTCTCGCACGCCGGTCAGCTCGGCGGGCTTGGTGGCCTGGGTGAACGCCAGGTGCGCGACCGGCGTACCGATCGCGCCGAGGCCGTCCAGCAGGTACGTCGGGTTGAAGCCGACCGTCACCGGGTCACCGACGACACGGGCCTCGATCGACTCCGAGGCCTGCGCCTCGTCACCGCTACCGGCGTCGAGCGTCACGGTGTCCTCGGCGAAGGTCAGCCGGACCGGAGCGTTCCGCTCGGCGACCAGGGCGACGCGCTTGACGGCCTCGACCAGCACGGCGGTCTCGATCCGGACCCGGGTCTGGATCGCGGCGTCGGTCGGGATGATGCCGCGGACCTTCGGGAACTCGCCGTCGAGCAACCGGGTGGTGGCCCGGCGGTTGCCACCGGACACCTGGCCCTCGAAGCCGACGATGCCGTCGCCGGTGCCAGGAGCAGCCAGCGAGACCGTGACGTCCGAACCGGTCATCGCCTTCGCGGTCTCCGACAGCACGCGGGCCGGAACGAGCGCGGCCGCGGAGGCGTCGGGGGACTCGGGGTTCCACTCGAGCTCGCGGATGGCCAGCCGGTAGCGGTCGGTCGCGAGCAACGAGATCGTGGATCCCTCGATCTCGACCCGCACACCGGTCAGCACCGGGAGGGTGTCCTCACGGCCGGCCGCGGTGACCACCTGCGAGACCGCCTGGGCGAAGACGTCGGCCTTGATCGTGCCGCTGGCCGCCGGAAGGTCCGGCAAGGCCGGATATTCCTCGGTGGGAAGCGTCTGGAGCGTGAACCGCGAACTGCCACAGGTGACCTGGGCCTTCGCGCCGTCGACAGCGAAGTCCACGGGCTGGTTCGGAAGACTCTTGGAGATGTCGGCGACCAGCCGGCCGGAGATCAGGCACTTGCCGGTGTCGGCCACCTGTGCGGGCACGGTGACGCGGACCGAGGTCTCGTAGTCGAAGCCGGACAGGGTGATCTGTCCGTCCCCGGCTTCGACCAGCAGGCCGGCAAGGATCGGAACGCTCGGGCGACTGGGCAAGCTACGCGCGGCCCAGGCCACCGACTCGGCCAGTACGTCGCGCTCGACGCGAAACTTCACCGCGGGTGCCTCCTGATTCGGCTGGGTGCCAGGCAGATCCTGCCACGTGCACGGGTGGTGTTTGCCCATCGGGGATGACGTGGCGCTTCTCGGGCGGGTCGCGTCTGCATCTGCTGAGGGGCCAAATCGATGATGCCGTCGGTGGTGCAGGGGACCCAGCCTGACAGGTCTCGGCAATCGACGCGAGACGAGGTTTTCCCCAGGTTGGCCCGTTCGTTCAATTTGTGGACTCAGATTCCTCTACAGGTTCCATAAGGTTCTTAGCACCTGTGGATTCTGTGGGAAACCGGAGACTTCGCAGGTCAGAGTGCGAATTGGCCTGTGTACGCCGTGTGGACGACCACCGCTTCGTCTGTTGACGGCCGTGGATGAACTTTTCTGTCCCCACAGGGCGTCCACAACACACACCGAGGTTTCCCACAGTTGTCCACAGTTGTGTCCCCAACCTGTGTGCCAACTTCGGGTGCTTCCTACTGCTGTTTTGCCTGGTGCTTGATCCGGTTCGTCAGCTCGGTCACCTGGTTGAAGACCGACCGCCGTTCCGACATCAACTGCCGGATCTTTCGTTCGGCGTGCATGACGGTGGTGTGGTCGCGGCCGCCGAACTGCTGCCCGATCTTCGGCAGCGAGAGATCCGTCAGCTCACGGCACAGGTACATCGCGATCTGCCGAGCGGTCACCAGCACCCGGCTCCGGCTCGATCCGCACAGGTCGTCGATCGACAGCCCGAAGTACGACGCGGTCTGGCCCATGATCATGCTGGCCGTCACCTCGGGCTTGCTGCCTTCGGGGATCAGGTCCTTCAGCACGATCTCGGCCAGGCTCAGGTCGACCGGCTGCCGGTTCAGGCTGGCGAACGCGGTGACGCGGATCAGCGCGCCTTCGAGCTCACGGATGTTGGTCTGCACCTTCGACGCGATGAACTCGAGCACCTCGGGCGGCGCGGTCAGTCGCTCGGTGGCGGCCTTCTTCCGGAGGATCGCGATCCGGGTCTCGAGGTCGGGCGGCTGGATATCGGTGATCAGCCCCCACTCGAACCGGTTCCGCAGCCGATCCTCCAGCGCCTCCAGGCGTTTCGGCGCCCGGTCGGAGCTGATCACGATCTGCTTGTTCGCGTTGTGCAGTGTGTTGAACGTGTGGAAGAACTCTTCCTGCGTCTGGATCTTGCCCTCGAGGAACTGGATGTCGTCGATGAGCAGTACGTCGACATCGCGGTACCGGCGCTGGAACTGGGACGCCTTGTCGTCGCGGATCGCGTTGATGAAGTCGTTGGTGAACTCTTCGCTCGACACGTACCGGACGCGGGCTCCGGTGTAGAGACTGCGGACGTAGTGCCCGATCGCGTGCAGCAGGTGGGTCTTGCCCAGACCGGAGTCGCCGTAGATCAGCTGCGGGTTGTACGCCTTGCCCGGTGCCTCGGCGACCGCGACGGCGGCCGCGTGCGCGAAGCGGTTCGAGCTACCGATGACGAAGGTCTCGAACGTGTACTTCGGGTTGAGCCGCGCCTCGCCCTGTGCCTCAGTGGCCGGTTGCGCGGGAGCAGGTGCACCCGGCGGCCGGCTGTCCGGACCGGACTGGTGACCGAACGGCTGCTGAGTCGGCTGACCGAACGGCTGGTTCGGCTGCGGGGCGTATTGCTGAGCGGCGGGCTGCTCGTACGTCGGTGCCTGCTCCTGCCGCGGCTGCGCCATCGGCTGGGAGGTCGGCTGTGCGTAGTGCTGCTGGTCGGCCGGATCGGTCAACGCGGACTGGATGGTGGGCTGGTACGAACCCTCCGTGCGCAGCGGCTCCCGGACGACGGGTGCGGGCGGGGCCTGCGGCTGCAGCTCGGGATCGAGCGAGGGGTCAACGGTGACAGCGATGCGGATGTCCCGGCCGAAGCTCTCGGACAGGATGCGCTCGAGGTCGGGCCGCAGACGGGTCTCGAGCTGACCGCGGGTGAAGTCGTCCGGTACGGCGACGATGGCGGTGCTCTCGTGCAGCGTGACCGGACGCGAGTTGGTCAGCCAGGCCCGCTGGTTCGGTGGGAGGCCGGCCAGCACACGGGTCCAGGCGTCGCCGAGGTCCATCACGGGTGCAGCCGCCTCGGCGCGAACCGGTGCCTCGACCCGCGGAGCTGCATATTCGGTCTCTGCACGTTCAGGCTCTGCACGTCCATCACCCTCGTTCCGCCTCGGCCCGGAGGCCGGTCCACCGCTGACACCCCAGTCGGGTGCCGTGTTCGGTGTCGCGCCAGGTGTTGCACTCGCTGTCTGCTGGGGCGCCGGCTCGGGTGCCCTTTCGATCGGACGCTCAGGCGCTCGCTCCACCGGACGCTCCACAGCGGCCGCTACGGGGGTCGGCGCCACCTGCTGCTCGACGTGCTGCTCGACGTGCTGCTCGACCGGGCGCTCGACCCGCTGCTCAACCGGTGCTGAGAACGGGGGCTCGATCGGACGCTCAGGTGCGGGCTCAGGCGTGTGTACGACGGGCGGTTCGGCCTCATAGGCGGGCGGGTTGTTGCTGTACGTCGGCTCCTCGGCCTGCGGGCTCTCGGGCTCCGGGTGCTCAGGGTGCTCCTGACCACTGCTCCAGCTCGCGGTCTGATCGGTGCGCCAGCGTGAACTCGAGACGATCGGCGCCGGGGCGAAGTACGACGTACTGGCCGGCGGCTCGGGGGTGCTGTCGGCGCGGAAGGCCGCCGGGATCTCCGCGGCGGCGGTCTCGAACGGGGTGCGGTAACCGTCCGCGGGCCGGTCGCGCGGAGCCAGCGGCTCGGGCATCGGGATCGGCAGCGACGGACTCAAGTGGTTCTCGGGCCGGGCCGCAGGCTGGGGCCGGCGCGGTGCGGGGGGCGGAACCAGGAAGTCGAGCTGGTCGGGAGTCGGGGCCGGGGGGAGCTCGGAGCGGAAGTCGGTGCCGGGCTCGGGGCGCAGGTCTGCGCTCGCCGGATCCGGCCGCTCGCCGAGGGTGTACCGGTTCAGCGGTGGTTCGCCGTCGCCGCGGTACTTGTCCTCAGGTCGGTCCACTCCTGTGTACTCCTCCGCCGTGTACTCCGTACCGGCGGAATGGTCCTCGACCACGCGTTGCTCCCCGAATTCCATCGCTGCGGTGGCCGGTGCCCTCCGGAGAGCTCCTCCGGTGACGCGACCTTGGACCCGAACACCGCACTGTCCACACGGTTGTCCACAGTTGTGAACGACGGCTGGATCGGGTTGGTTACCGATGGCGTGCTGCGGGACCTCTGGTGTGAGGGGCTGACGCTAACAAGTCTGCCCACGCTGCTTCAAGCCGTCATCCACAGGCTATGAACCCCAAATTGGGGGCAACCTGCGGCGTGTCGGGTAGACGCCGGAGCGTAGTCGTGGTGCGTGGTTGCAGTTGGTGATCAGTCTGATCACTGTGTGACAAGGCGGTGTTCGGGCGTTCATCCACTATTCTGTCCACAGGGCCTGTGGACAACTCTGGGGATACCTGGTTTGACCTGTCCACAGGCGTCCACGTACCGTGGATCGGTCGGTGTTGAACCGGCCCTTTCGTGCTGCGCTCCCGGCGGGACCACCTCAGGATTCCGATGGCGTGCAGGACCGCATCAGCGGTAGCTCCGATCCCTGGAGCTGCCGACCATCGAGTTCTCGAGTAACCGGAGTCATTCCAGTGAGCAAGCGGACGTTCCAGCCGAACAACCGTCGCCGGCACAAGAAGCACGGCTTCCGTCTTCGGATGCGCACCCGTGCGGGCCGCGCCATCATCGCCGCCCGTCGTAACAAGGGCCGTCAGCGCCTCGCGGCCTGAGCGACCCTTCGACGGTGACCACCCCGTGTTGCCTGCGTCGAACCGGTTACGCCGGTCCGACGATTTCCGTCGCGCTGTCCGTTCCGGTCGGCGGGCGGGTCGGCGCGCGGTGGTGGTCCATCTGTTGCCCTGGGGCGGACCGGACGGCGTCCGGCCCGAACCCGCCCGTGTCGGATTCGTGGTGAACAAGGCGGTGGGCAACGCGGTTCTCCGGAACCGGGTCCACCGCCGTCTGCGCGCCGTACTGGCGCAGCGTCTTCCCGAACTCCCGGACGGCAGCCTGATCGTCGTCCGTGCCCTTCCGTCGTCCGCCTCGGCGTCGTACGACGAACTGGTCGCGGACGTCGACGGCGCGCTGAAGCGGTTGTCGTGAAGGCGACGGCGGTACTACGCAATCCGGCCAAGGCCGGGATCATCGGTTTTCTGAAGCTGTACCGTCTGCTCATCAGCCCGTTGTACGGGCAGGTGTGCAGGTTCTACCCGAGTTGTTCGGCGTACGCCCTCCAGGCGGTCGAGCGCCACGGTGCGGTGCGCGGTAGCTGGCTGGCGGCGAGGAGACTCGTCCGCTGCCACCCGTGGAACCCCGGCGGCTACGACCCCGTTCCACCCACAGATGTCGACCACCGCGGAGAGTCCGTCTCCGCCAACCAGCCCGGACCGTCGGCGGACGCCGGGCCTGTGCAGCGAGGTGCTTGAGTGACGCTTCTGGCCATCCCCGGACTCATCCCCGGACTCGCCCTGTGGGACGGGTTGGTAAACCTGTTCAACACGGTGATGACGCCGTTGTACTGGGCCGTCTCGGCGCTGCTCGTCGGCTGGCACTGGCTGCTCGGCCAGGTCTTCGACCCGAACGGCGGCTGGGCGTGGGCACTGTCCATCGCGGGCCTGACCATCGTCATCCGGACGCTGCTGATCCCGCTGTTCGTGCGGCAGATCCGCTCCAGCCGGAACATGCAGCTGCTGCAGCCCAAGATGAAGGAGCTGCAGAAGAAGTACGGCCATGACCGGGAGAAGCTCGGTCAGGAAATGATGAAGCTGTACAAGGACACGGGCACCAACCCGTTCTCCTCGTGCCTGCCGCTGCTGCTGCAGTCGCCGATCTTCCTGGCGCTGTTCCGGGTGCTCGACTACGCGGCCAAGGGCCAGTGGCACAGCGAGATCATGAAGGACCACGTCAACTCGCTGCAGCACGCCAAGATCTTCGGCGCGGAGATCTCGCAGACCTTCCTGAAGGCGAACGGCGACGGCGCCGGCAACGTCAAGATCGTCGCGATCGTGCTGATCATCCTGATGACGGCGACGATGTTCACCACCCAGCTGCAGCTGATGCGCAAGAACATGCCGAAGGAGGCCCTCGAGGGCCAGGCGGCGCAGATGCAGAAGATCATGCTCTACGTCTTCCCGGTGTTCTTCCTGATCGGTGGCTTCAACTTCCCGATCGGTGTGCTGATCTACTGGTTCGTCTCGAACCTGTGGACGATGGGCCAGCAGTTCTACGTGATCCGCCGCAACCCGGCCCCCGGCACTCCGGCGTACGACGCCATGGAGGCCCGCAAGCGTGAGCACAACAAGCGCGCCGGCCGTCCGACCGACGAGGGCCTGGCCGGTGCCGGTGACGAGTCCGGTGACACCCTGACCGACCGTCGTCCGGGGCAGCGTCAGCAGCCGAAGCGGCAGTCCCGCAGCGACCGCAAGACTGTCGCCGGTGCACCGGCCGATGAGCCGACGGCGTCGTCCAACGGCCAGACGTCGAGCACCCCGCAGCCGAACGCGGCGAAGAAGCCTCAGGCCGGTGCTGCCAAGAAGCAGCCGACCGGCAAGAAGGGATCGGGCGCCAAGCGCCAGCCCGCGGCGAAGACCGCCGCGCAGCGCCGGGCCGCCCAGAAGAAGCCGGGCGGTTCGCGCTGACCGCGCCTGCCGCTGACCTTCTTGCTGTGCCCTTGTTGCGATTGACCCTGGGTCCCCGTGGGGCGGGCCTCGACATGATGAAGGAGTTGCCGTGAGCGACGGCCTGGAGAACACCGAGTCGGCGAAGCCGACCGCTGCGGATCGACTGAAGGCCCTGGAGGCGGAGAGCGACATCGCCGCCGACTACCTCGAGGAACTGCTCGACATCGCCGACCTGGACGGCGACATCGATATGGACATCGACGGCGATCGGGCCGCGGTGTCGATCGTCGGCGCCGACCTGAAGAACCTGGTCGGTGAGAACGGCAAGGTCCTGGAGGCGCTCCAGGAGCTGACCCGGCTGGCCGTCTACCGGGAGACCGGTGAGCGGTCGCGGCTGATGTTGGATGTCTCGAACTTCCGGGCGAACCGGAAGGCCGAGCTCGAAGAGGTCGGTCGCAAGGCGGTCGACGAGGTCAAGTCCTCGGGCGCCTCGGTCAAGCTCGACCCGATGACGCCGTTCGAGCGCAAGGTCGTCCACGACGTCGTCGCCGCTGCGGGACTGACCAGCGAGTCCGAGGGCGAGGAGCCCCGGCGCCGCGTCGTCGTGCAGCCCGCGTGATCGTGCGCGCATGACAGATTCCGTTTCACGTGAAACGCCGCCGCTCGTGGAGAAGCTTTATCCACGGGCGGCGGCGCCGCTTACGGCCTATGCCGAACTGCTGGCCACCGAAGGCACCCTGCGCGGTCTGATCGGACCGCGTGAGGTTCCGCGACTGTGGGACCGGCACCTACTGAACTGTGCGGTGGTCGAGCGCCTGATCCCGGAGAATGCCTCGGTCGCCGATGTTGGCACCGGAGCCGGCCTGCCGGGCATTGTGCTCGCCATCGTCCGTCCCGATCTGGAGATCGCGCTGGTCGAGCCGCTGCTGCGCCGGACGACCTTCCTGGACGAGGCAGTCGAAGCTCTAGGGCTCGACAACGCCACAGTCGTCCGTGCCAGGGCCGAGGATCTGCCACGAGCGTCGTACGACGTAGTGACTTCGCGGGCGGTTGCGCCGTTGGGCAAACTGGCGGGATGGTGCCTGCCGTTGTGTGCCGAGGGGGGTCTGATGCTGGCGATGAAGGGATCGTCCGCTGAGGAGGAGCTGGAGGCCTCCGAGCGCGAGCTTTCGGCGCTGGGTGCCGAGCTCTGGCACATTCATCAACTCGGCACGGATGAACTGGCCCAGCCGACGACTGTCGTGAGTATTGTGGCCGGACGTGCTGCAGGGGGATCCCGCCGCGGCCAATCTCCATCAGGTAAACGGTCTGGGAGGTGAGTGGGTTGGTGAGTCGTGCCCTCGGGTGGCCCGAGAAGAGCACCGGAGAGCCGAGCAAGTCACAGGGCATCGGTTGGCCGACGGAGTCCTCGTCGGGTGACGCAACTGTGGCTGTCGCTGAGGTCGAACCGGGAAGCGACTCACCAACGACGGTCGTCGAGGCCGAGCCCGCTCAAGCCCCCGAGTTTCACCCGCCTGCTGATGGAGCGGCCCTCCGCGCCGCCGCGGCCAGTGGTCTTGATCTCACTCCGCCGTCGACACCCGACGCCGTTTCACGTGAAACGGAGGGTTCGGGAGATGATGGTGTTTCACGTGAAACGGCGTCCCTGGTCGACGCCGACGCGGACCTTTCCGAGTCTCCACCGCCTGTGGATGACGACCGTACGAAACTGCCCTCTCACGCGGGGATTCATCCACAGAGGCCTGTGGACGGAGCTGTGGGCAGACCTGCACCAACCCCCACTGACATCCTCTTCGGGCCGAGTCCCGCACCAATTGGAATGGGCGCTATGACTGCCGCACAGATCGCCGCGCGGGCCACGTCGGACGAGCTTCAGCGACGACTTCTCGAGACTCCGATCGCCGCCGCCACCGAACGGACCCTGCTGGTGAATGAAGGACGCACAATGGGCCGCGAGTTCCCGCTGCCCGCCGAGACCCGGGTCTTCGTCGTCGCCAACCAGAAGGGCGGCGTCGGCAAGACCACCACGACGGTGAACGTCGCCGCCGGCCTGGCGCTGTACGGCGCCCGGATCCTGGTGATCGACCTGGACCCGCAGGGCAACGCCTCGACGGCCCTCGGGATCGACCACTCCGAGGGCACCCCCGGGGTCTACGAGGCGATCATCGAGAACGAGCCGCTGAGCAAGCTGCTCCAGCCGTGTGCCAAGCACCCGGGGATCCAGGTGATCCCCGCGACCATCGACCTGGCCGGCGCCGAGATCGAGCTCGTCAGCATCGTCGCGCGTGAGAGCCGGCTGAAGCGCGTCCTGGACGCGCACCTCGCAGAGACCGAGGAGGCCGGCGAGAAGTACGACTACGTCTTCATCGACTGCCCGCCCTCACTGGGTCTGCTGACGGTGAACGCGCTGACCGCAGCCCGCGAGGTGCTGGTTCCGATCCAGAGCGAGTACTACGCGCTGGAGGGCCTCTCGCAGCTCCTGCGCCACATCGACATGGTGAAGTCGCACCTGAACCCTGGGCTCGACGTCTCCACCATCCTGCTCACCATGTACGACGCCCGCACCAAGCTGGCCGGCGAGGTCGCAGCCGAGGTTCGCGGTCACTTCCGCGACGCGGTGCTGCGGACCGCCGTCCCGCGCTCGGTCCGGATCTCTGAGGCCCCGAGCCACGGTCAGACCGTGCTGGCCTACGACCCGGCCTCCGCCGGCGCCCTGTCGTACCTCGAGGCTTCGCGTGAGATCGCCATGCGGAACAACCTGGAGGAAGCCCGATGAACACCCGCCTCGGCCGTGGCCTGGGAGCGCTGATCCCGAGCAATCCCACCCCCGGTACGCCGCAGATGCTCGGCAGCAAGTCCCACTCGATCCCCGGTGCACCGCCGATGGCGAAGCCCGGGCCCGAGCTGGCCGCCGTACCGGGCGCCGAGTTCGCGGAGATCGAGGTCGGGAAGATCACCCCGAACCCGAAGCAGCCGCGCTCCGTCTTCGATGAGGACGCGATGGAGGAGCTCGTCCATTCGGTCAAGGAGATCGGGCTCCTGCAGCCCATCGTGGTGCGCCGGCTCGAGGACGACAAGTTCGAGCTGGTGATGGGAGAGCGCCGCTGGCGCGCCACCCAGGCCGCCGGGCTGGCCACGATCCCGGCCATCATCCGGGACACGTCGGACGACGTGATGCTCCGCGACGCACTCCTGGAGAACCTGCACCGCAGCCAGCTGAACCCGCTGGAAGAGGCGGCGGCGTACCAGCAGATGCTCGACGACTTCGGCTGCACCCAAGAGGTCCTCGCCAATCGCATCGGGCGGTCGCGCCCGCAGATCTCCAACACGCTGCGGCTGCTGAAGCTGCCGGCCGGAGTTCAGCGCCGAGTCGCCGCGGGCGTACTGTCCGCCGGTCACGCGCGGGCGCTGCTCGGACTGCCGAGCGGCGACGCCATCGAGCGCCTCGCCCAGCGGATCGTGGCCGAGGGACTCTCGGTGCGCACGGTCGAGGAGATCGTTGCCCTCGGCGACATGGACGCTGACGACCCGACCCCGGCCCGCCGCCGGAACAAGCCGGTCGCGCCGCGGCTCGTGGATCTGGCCGACCGGCTGTCGGATCGCTTCGAGACTCGGGTCAAGGTCGACCTCGGCAAGACCAAGGGCAAGATCACCGTCGAGTTCGCGTCGATCGATGACCTCGAGCGGATCGTCGGGCTGATGGACCCGAACAAGCAGACCGACTAGCTCCACGCCGGTCAGCCGGCAAGTCATCCAGTACGTCGTCCCCGCACCTTGGAATTCCTCTGAGAGCCGGATTCTCCGGTGCGGCCGGGCGGCGTACTTTTCTTTCTGCTCTCCCGGACGGCTCTCAGAATCACGCTCCCAGAGGAATATCGGCCTCACCAACAGCAGTAGATATGTCGACAAAACTACTTGATGACACGCGGCGCCGTTCCACGTGAAACATCGCGGGTCGCGCGGACGAGATAGATGGCCGGAAGACGGTCGGCGGCCGCACCCAGACCGTCGTACATGTCGGTGATCGGTGCCTCGGAGAAATGGGTGAGCCGAAGGCCAGCCGCCAGGAGTGCGGTGATGATGTCCGACGGCGGCCAGATGAAGGCAGTGAAGGTCGGCGGCGCCGCGGTGTCGCGGGCTCCGACCGGAAGCTTGGCGTTGTCGATGCCGGCGCGCGGTGTCGTCCGGCCGAAGTAGTCGGCGGTGACCGTCAGGGCGTTGGACCCGGTCACGGCAAGAACTTCCCAGATTGGATGATGATCGGCCAGCAGGACCGAGCCACCGGGGCGAAGCCGTTCGGCAACCATCGTGGCCCAGGCAGTGAGGTCGGGAACCCAGCAGATCGCACCCCAGCTGAGGTAGATCAGATCAAGGTCCGTGAGGTCGGCCGGCAGGTCGAACATGTCGGCCCGACGGAAGTCGACCTCGATACCGGCCTCGGCCGACTTCGCGCGAGCCAGGTCGATCGCGACCTCAGAGATGTCGACGCCGGTGACCGAGGCGCCGAGGTTCGCCCACGACAATGCCTCGTCACCACAGGAGCAGGCGAGCTGGAGAATCCGGCGACCGGCGACCTCGCCCACGGCCGCCACTTCTGAGGCGCTGAGTGCAGAGCCTCCGCCCGCGAAGAATTCAGCAGGCTGGCCGGGGCGGTCGGCGTGAATGGAGTTCCAGCTGACGCGGTTGGCCGCTGTGATGTCGTGCAGTTCGGCGGGAGTGTTCACGCCACCGACCGTAGAGGCGGAGGCTCGCCCCGCCCAACGGTTTTAGCGGCCGAGGAGCTCGTGCGTGGTCTTGCGCTCGGCGTAGAACGACAGGAACGGAATGGTGCCGGCGACGGCCATCAGGACCAGCCGGGGGAGTGACCAGCGGACCCGACGAAACAGGTCGAAGGTCGCGAGCAGGTAGACCACGAACAGGAAGCCGTGCAGGGGACCGATGACATTCATCGCGCCCGGGGTGTCGCCCAGGTACTTGAGGGGCATCGCGACGAAGAGCAGCAGGAGCAGCATCACGCCGACGATGTAGGCGATCACCCGGTAGCGGGTCAGTGCGCCGCGGACGGCGGGGGTGAGCTGCGAGCTGGCGGTGGCGTCTGCTGGTGAAGTCACGCTGAAACGGTACCGCTCGCCCCAACCGGCTCAACCGCCTGGTCCCGCTCGGAATCATCGTCGTCGTCCTCGTCCGCACCGCGGTGGGCGTCGAGCACCATCCGGGCCCACATCCACAACGTGAAAGCGGCGAAGATCCACCACTGGAAGGCATACGCCACGTTGCGCAGACCGGCGTGATCCGTCGGTGGCGCAGGCGGTGTGACCGCAGTCGGCGCCGGCTGGGGAACAGTCCCCGACTCCAACGCGGTCTGTACGACGAAGGCGTCGTACAGGCGGTAGTCGACCATGTGGACGAGGGTCGGGATCCGAAGCGAGGAGAGCACCCGTCCCTTGGCAGCATCGCCCGATGCGTCAGCTGCCTCGGACGACACGACGGACCCGGCCAACTGCACCGGCCCACTCGGAGCGACCGCGGCGGGGTCGGTCACCGAAGCGACCCAACCGCGCACGACCATCACCGCACCGGTGTCGAGCTTCACCGGACTGACCACCCAGAAGCCGGCCTGCGAGCCGTTCAGCCGGTCGGCGATGAAGACCTGGTCGGCTGCCGGACCCCAGGTCCCGGCGACCGTGACGCGCCGCCCGACGGCCTTCGCGGGCAGACCCTCGTCGACGGAGAACAGCTCCTGCAGAACGACCGGGGCGGCCAGCGCCTGCTTGGCCGTGGCCTCGGCGGTCTTCGACCGATACACGTCGAGCTGCCACACACCGAGCACGGACATCACCGCCGCGATCGCCAGCGCGAGCAGCAGCAAAGCAGACCAACGCGGCGAAAGCGCCGTCCGCCAGAGCGGTCGTTCCGGAGTCATCTCAACGAGCCGCGGCCGCAGCCAGCAGGTCGCGGCACAGCACGCCGAGCTCGATCCCAGCAGCCTCGGCGGCGAGCGGGACCAGCGACGTCTCCGTCATGCCCGGCGCTACGTTGACCTCCAGGAACCACGGCACCCCGTCCGCGTCGACCACGAGGTCGGACCGCGACAGGTCCCGCAGTCCCAACACGACATGGGCTGTGACCGCCGCCGCAGCACAAGCTCCCGCGACCTCAGCAGGAAGCCGAGCCGGTACGACGAACTCCGTGGCGCCCGCGGTGTACCGCGCCTCGTAGTCGTAGAAGCCCGAGTCCGGCACGATCTCGACCGCAGGCAGAGCCCGCGGACCATCACCGATGTCGACCACCGTGACGGCGACCTCGATGCCGTCGATGTACCGCTCGATCAGCGCGACCGGCCCGTAGGCGTAGCAGTTCACCATCGCGGACGGCAGCTCGTCGGCCGAGCGCACGATCGACGCACCGAGCGCCGAACCACCGCGGGCCGGCTTCACCACGAGCGGCAGACCGATCTGGTGGACGACCGCCTCCATCAACGCGGCAGCGCCTAGCTCCCGGAAGGTGTCGTGGCCAAGCACAACCGACTCCGGCGTGTGCAGTCCGGCCTTGCCGACCATCGTCGCCGCGACCGGCTTGTCGAAGGCAGTCCGACAGGCGGCCGCATCAGCGCCGACGTAGGGAACGCCGTACAGGTCGAGGACCTGACGCAACGCGCCGTCCTCACCGGTCACGCCGTGCAGGACCGGGAAGATCGCGTCGGGAGTGTCTTCGCGAAGGCGGTCGACCAGGCTCGCGTCGACATCCCGCTGCTCCACCTCGACCCCTACGCTGCGCAGGGCTTCGGCGACGCGGCGGCCAGATCGCAGCGAGACGTCCCGCTCATGCGACAGTCCGCCGGCCAGTACCAGCACTCGACCCAGATCACTCATCACACATTTCCCGATCACTCGAAGGCGACTCCGGCGGGCGCCGGTCCCGAGGCCCACTGAGACGGTACCGCTAGCGAATCAACGATCTCCCGCCGCCTGGAGATCCATAGCGCAACCTTTGCCCAGAAGGGCCACCAGAGAGGGACTAGCTGAGCTCAGGCCCCGGCGCCTCGTAGCCGTGGCTCGCTCCCGGCTGCAACGGCCCGAAGGTCTGCCGCAGCTCCAGCTCTTCGTTGATCACCGCGGCCAGCCGCGACACGCCCTCGGTGATCCGCTCCGGCGTCGGGTGACAGTAGGACAGGCGCATGCACTGCGAACCGAAGCCGTCCGAGAAGAACGCCGTACCGGGCACGTAGGCGACCCGTGCCGTGACCGCGCGCGGCAGCATCGCCTTCGCGTCCAGACCCTCCGGCAGCGTCAGCCACACGTAGAAGCCACCACCCGGCTTCGTCCAAGTCGTTGCCGCAGGCATCTTCTCGGTCAGTGCCGCCAACATTGCGTCCCGGCGTTCGCGATACATCTCGCGGAACTGCTTCACCTGGCCGAGCCAGTCGTGCCTGGTCAAGTACGACGAGATGGCCAGCTGACTGAACACGGGCGGACACAGGGTGGCCGATTCCTGAGCCAGCACGAGCTTCTCCCGCACCGCATGCGGTGCGACCACCCACCCGACCCGGAAGCCCGGAGCGAAGGTCTTCGAGAACGAGCCGAGGTAGATGACACCCTCGCGGTCCTCGGCGCGCAGCGCGCGCTGCGGCTCACCGTCGAAGCCGAGCAGGCCGTACGGGTTGTCCTCGAGGATCAGCAGGTTGGCCCGCTGGCAGATCTCCAGCACCCGGGCCCGCCGCTCGTTGGACAGCGAGACTCCGGCCGGGTTGTGGAAGTTCGGGATCGTGTAGAAGAACTTGATCTTCTTCCCGGCCGCGCGGACCGTCGCGATCGCCTGCTCCAGCGCCTCCGGCACCACGCCGTTGTCGTCCATCGCCACGTGCACGACCTCGCACTGGTACGCGCGGAAGACACCGAGGGCACCGACGTACGACGGCGCTTCGCAGATCACCACGTCACCCGGATCGCAGAACACCCGCGTCACCAGGTCGACCGCCTGCTGGCTGCCGACCGTCACGCAGACGTCGTCCGGGTGCGCCTCGATCCCTTCGAGCCGCATCACGTCGCAGATCTGGTCCCGCAGGCCGGGATCACCCTGGCCGGAGCCGTACTGCATCGCTACCGCGCCGTTGTCGATCACCAGATCGCGGACCGCGCTGCCGACCACGTCGAGCGGCAGGCCGGCGATGTTCGGCATCCCACCGGCCAGTGAGACCACCTCGGGCCGGCTGGCGACCGAGAACAGTGCGCGGATCTCCGATGCGGTCATGCCCTTGGTCCGTGCTGCGTACCGGTCGACGTAGCTGTCGAGACGGGTCTGCCGGACATCGGGCACGTCAGCGCTCACGGAGCCACTCCACAAAGGTCTACGAGGGGAAGGTCACCAGGCTAACCCCGATAGCCCGAACGCGCCTGGGCTGTGGAACGGCGCGACCTCTCACTACCATGCCTTATAGGGGCAGTACGGCGGAAGGCGGACGGGTATGAGCGTGGGCAAGACGGTCGGCGTCGCAGCCGGCGGACTGTTGCTGGGGGTGCTGGCCGGATTCGCGGGTGAGCTCTTCCGGCGGCAACCAGCCGCGAAGGTGCAGCAACGGTACGTCGCACCCCGGGCGGCCGAGACCCCGGACGTGCGGCCACCGGCCCCAGCTCCGGCTCCGGCGACTCGATAAGTCGACAGGTACGTCAAGTGACCGAGCTAACAGTCCGTTATCCGGAGTCCTAGTGACCCGCCGGGTGGAACCGCTGACACTCGCCACGCTCGGCGAGATACCAGCTCCATGCCGTGACTGCGTGTTCTGGGAGCTCGACCCGGTGGCTGCCCGGCAGGCCGGCCGCAACGGTGACACCGCGCTGGAGAAGGAAGCGTGGCTGTCTCAGCTCCTGCTCGACTGGGGCCCGGCCGGAGTGGTGCTGTTCGTCGACGACGAGCTGGCCGGGTACGCGGTCTACGCCCCGGCGGTCTACCTGCCGCGGATCCAGGCGTTCCCGACCGCGCCGGTCAGCCCGGACGCCGTCGTACTGGCGACCGGTCGCATCCTGCCGCGATATCTCGGGATGGGCCTCGGCAAGGTGCTCGTCCAGGCGGTCGCGAAGGACGTGCTCAAACGCGGCTTCCGGGCGCTCGAAGCGTTCGGCGACTCCCGGTGGGACGGTCCGGGGTGCGTCTGGCCGACGGACTTCCTGCGCGCGGTCGGGTTCGGCGTCGTCCGCGAGCACCCGCGGCACCCGCGACTCCGGCTCGATCTCCGCTCGGCGATCACCTGGCGCAGCGAGATGGAGGCAGCGGTCGAGCGGCTGATGGGCGCGATCCGGCCGGAGCAGACGCCGCCTGTGACGGTCCGGGAATCCACCCCACCGGCCCGGACGCACTGAGATGGCGTGGCGCCTCCTGGCGGACGTCATGCTGATCCTGCACGCCGCCTTCCTGCTGTTCTTCGTCCTCGGCGGCTTCCTGGCCTGGCGCTGGCCGAAGGTGGTCTGGGCGCATCTGGCCGTCGCGGTCTGGAGCCTGGCGATCGTCGTGATCGACTACGACTGCCCGCTGACCGGCGCCGAGAAGTACTTCCTGCGCCGCGGTGGAGAGGACGTCTACGCCGGCGGCTACATCAACCACTACCTCGACGGCACGATCTGGCCCGAGGGCGCGACACCGGTCGCCGAGAAGGTCGGTTTCGCGCTCATCGTCATCTCGTACGTCGGCTTCTTCGTCCTCCGAAGCCGAAGCCGCAGACGATCGAGGGTCGCCTCAGTGAAATCCCCGACGTGAACAACCCTCTGCTGAGGGACAATGATGAGCGTGTCCACGTCTGTCGATGACTACCTGGTGGGTCTGACCAAGGCTCTGCCCGGTCCGCGCCGGAAGAAGGCGGATCTGCTGGCCGAGGCCCGCGATCACCTGACCGATGCCACCGAGGCTTTAGAGGCGGACGGACTCGACCGTACGGCGGCCGAGCGGGCGGCGGTGGCCGACTTCGGTGACCTGTCCGACGTGGTCCCGGCGTACCGGGAGGAGCTCGCGGTCGCGCAGAGCCGGATCACGGCGGCGCTGCTCTTCGGCGTGCTGATCCTGCAGCCTTTGATCTGGCAGCCCGGTGTCTGGAGCTGGAACCAGGACCTCGGGGGGCCGAGCGCGCTGAGCGTCATCCTCGAGCACCTGATCCGATGGGTCGGCGCCTTCACGATCGCCGGCGCTGTGATCGCCCTACTGGCCACGAGTCTCGGGCAGCGCTTCGCGTTGGTGCGGCAGCACGGTGCGCGGATGATCGCGGTGTTCGCAATCGTCAGCGCGGTGGTGGTGAGCCTCGGGGGTATGTCCATGACGCTGGAATGGAGCCTCGCGTCCGGGCGCCTCGACGTCATCCCGGTCAGCGCCTTCGTCGTCGTACCGCTGTTCCTGGTCGGTCTGCAGGCGCGCCGCGGGCTACGCCTCGTTCGGGCGTAGGACGCCTTCCACCACGGTCCGGAAGCTCAGCCACTCTTCCTTGCCTGAGGCAAGCATCTTCTGGCCGGCCGAGGTCAGCTGGTACGTCCGCCGCTTCCGGCCGCCGACCGTCTGCCACTCGCTGGCCAGGTAGCCGGCCCGCTCCAGCCGGCGCAGCGCCGGATACAGCGTGCCGGTCGGCAGGTCGAGCGCGCCGCCGCTCCGCTCGAGCAACGCCTCCATGATCGCGTACCCGTGCAGCGGGTCGTGCTCGACGACCGCCAGGATCATCGGGTCCAGGTGCCCACGCAGAACATCCGCCTTCATGCTGTGCCTATCATGTAGGCAGTCTACTCATACCTGGAACTCCACACCCGCGCTTTGTAGATCTCGGCGCCGGTGATCTTCCGGGTCGCCGTCCCCGGTACGGCGAAGTTGACCGTGTCGGTGCACCAGTCGGTCCGGCAGCCGCTCTTCGGGGTGGTGCGAACCTCCTGGGCGTTCGGCATGCTGCTGATGCTCTTGATCCCGGCCTCGTTCAGCGTCGTCACGATCGTCGCGGTGGACTTCCGGACCTGGTAGACCTTCGAGCCCGTCGACACCCAGAGCAGGTCGTGGTCCTCCAGGACCGGCGTGAGGTCGTGACCGCCGCCGGTCAGCCCGGGGACCGAGGCGACCTCTGTCAGTTTCGGTGCGGCCGCCGTACCGGTGATCTTCAGCGCCGCCAGCTTGGACCCGCCGAGCACCCACAGCACCTGCCGCGTCGGGTCCCACTGGACGCCGTGCGCGTCAGGCAGTGGGTAGGTGACATAGGCCCCGGAGGAGGAACCCTGGGATGCCGTGTAGACGCGGACGAAGCCACCGGTGCTGGCGGCAACGGCCACATTGCCGTCCGGCAGTAGCTCGATGCTGTGCGGGTTGTTGGCCGAACCGACGTTGACCGCCCACAACCGCTGGCCGCTCGGGTAACCGATCAGCGCGGCCAGGCCACGCGAATCCGTCACCACGGCCACATAGGCGTCGGCCTTCATCCGCAGCTTCACGTCGGACGGGAGGCCCCAGGCACCGGTCAGCCCGGAGAAGCCGTTGGCGCTGGTCGGCGACCACGTCCATTTCTGCGCGGCCGCCGTGTCCCAGACCGCCACGGCGGGATCCATGAGCCGGATCCGGGCCGCGGACGGAGAGTCGTAGGCCTGGTCGGTGACCGCGACCAAGCGGCCGGCCTCAGCGGCCTGAGCAGGTGGCGCCGAGGTGAGGAACGCGGCGAGGACACAGATACTGCCGAGCAGGCGGAGCATGGCAACCCCCAGGTCAGAATGTCACCGCTCACAGTAGTTGTGTCGTGACTGGCTCACCATGTCAGACCGACGACAGGTGTGTCGGCGTTCAATCGAGGCATGAAGAGCGTCCTGATCGTCGGTGCGAGCATCGCCGGGCCGGCGCTGGCCTGGTGGCTGCATCGGTACGGTTTCGAAGTGACCGTCGTCGAGCGCGCCCCCGCGCTCCTGCCAGGCGGCTACAAGGTCGACATCCGCGGCGCTGCCCTGGACGTCGTCGCGCAGATGGGCCTCAAGGACCGCCTGGAGGGCCTCGGCACCGACATGCGCTTCATGTCCTTCGTCAACAGCACCGGCCGCCGCCTGGTCGACGTACGCGCCGATCTCTTCATGGGCCGCGGCGAAGCCGACCTCGAGGTGATGCGCGGCGACCTCAGCCAGATCCTGTACGACGAAACCCGCGCGAACGTGGACTACCGCTTCGGCGACACGGTCACCGGGCTGAATGCGGTCACCGGCGAGGTCACCTTCGAGCATGCCGACGCGCAGTCGTACGACGTCGTGATCGGAGCCGACGGGCTGCACTCGACCGTACGGCGCCTCGCGGTCGCCGGTGATGGCGTCCACGACCTCGGCCACCTGGTGTCGATCGCGACCGTGCCCAACCACCTCGAGCTCGACCGCTGGGAGCTGATCTACTCCGTGCCTGGCCGCACGGTGAACCTCTACAGCACCGCCCGCGACACCGACGCCAAGGTGCTCTTCCTCTTCAGCGCAGACCAGCCCTACGAGCGCCAGGACACCGAGCAGCAACTGAGGATCCTCAACACGACCTTCCGCGGCGCCGGCTGGGAAACCGACCGACTCCTCGAGGCGGCCGCCACCTCCGACGACTTCTACTTCGACACGGTCAGCCAGGTCCAGCTCGACCGCTACTCCGTCGACCGCGTCAGCCTCGTCGGCGACGCCGCCTACTGCCCGTCCTTCGCCTCCGGCCAAGGCACCAGCCTCGCCCTGGTAGGCGCCTACGTCCTCGCCGGCGAGCTCTCCCGCTCCACACCGGCAACAGCCTTCCCGGCGTACGAGCAACTGATGCGCCCCTACGTAGCCCGCAACCTCAAACTAGGCCGCGACAACCTCGGCCGAATGATCTCCAAGAGCCCCCTCCAAAGCTGGATGGGCGCCATGATGCTCCGCGTCCTCCCCAAACTCCCCCTGAAAGACACCCTCGTAGCCAAGGTCACCCAACCCATCCACGACGCATCCCGAGCAATCGAGCTACCGAGCTATCAGACGGTGAGTTGACCGAAGCGGAGCATGCCGGTGGCGGCGTCTTGCTCCGGGGGGAGGTAGACGCGCTGGATGGCTACGACGATGGCTTCGGCGATGACGTCGCGGAAGGCTGCGTCGGCGAGGCGGGCTGAGTCGTGGGGGTTGGTGACGTAGCCGATCTCCAGGCGGACCGCGGGCATCTTGGTGCGGCGCAGCAGGTCCCAGGTCTTGGCGTGGGTGCGGCAGTTCAGGAGGTCGGTGCGGGCGACGATCTCGCGCTGGACCAGGCCGGCGAACTGCTCGCCGACGCTGGACGAAGCGCCGTGCAGGTCGTTGCCGTAGAAGTAGGTGGCGACGCCTTGGGCGTCGGGGTTCGCGGAGCCGTCGGTGTGGAGGGAGACGCAGAGGTTCGCGTCGGTCTCGTTCGCGAAGGCGGCGCGGGCCAGCTCGTCGGGGCCCTGGTCGCGGCCGCGGGACAGATACGCCCGTACGCCGGTTGCGCCGAGGCGACCCTCGATCCGGGAGGCGAGGTCGTAGGCGATGTCGGACTCGCGCAGTCCGAAGCCTTCCCAGCCGTAGTCGAAGCCGCCGTGGCCCGCGTCGATCACCACGGTCTTGCCGGACAGCCGCGGGCCGGCGGCGCGGACGGCCTCCGAGGCGCGCAGGGCGTCCGGACGGCCGCCGGTGGCCATCGGCTTGATCCGCTGGAGTGCCTTGAACGTGGACGGGCCACAGGTCCCGTCGCCGGGCAGGCCCATGTTGCGCTGGAACTCGGTCACCGCGCGCTGGGTGTCCGGTCCGAAGATGCCGTCGATCCGGGCAACGGCGAACCCGAGCTCCTGCAGTTTGGCCTGCAGGGCCTGGACGTCGTCCCCGGTCAGCGGGTGCGAGACGACGTACGTCAGCAGCCGGTCACCCAGCCGCCAACGGGCGTCGTCGATCGCACGGTAGGTCTGCGGGCCGACGATCCCGTCGATCATCAGCCCGCGTTGCTGCTGGAAGCCTCGGACAGCGTGAGCGGTCGCTTCGTCGTAGACGTCATGACCGCCGGTCAGCAGCCCCAGTCGCTGAAGCTTGCCGATGATCTCGGCCACTGCCTCACCGCTGTCGCCGATCCGGAACACGCCGTGCGGTGCCGACGAAAACGACTCAGCCATATGCAACTTCTCCTCGCCGTGGCGGACGGTGTCCTACCTAGTGGATCACGCCGTGAAGTCGGCGAGCTCCTTCAGCAGCGCGGCCTTCGGCTTGGCGCCGACGATCGACTTCGCGAGCTCGCCGTTCACGTAGACGTTGATCGTAGGGATACCGGTGACGCGGTAGTTGCTCGGGGTGACCGGGTTCTCGTCGACGTTCATCTTGAGGAAGGTCAGCTTGTCGCCGTGGTCGGCGTTCAGCTCCTCCAGGATCGGCGAGACCTGGCGGCACGGGCCGCACCACTCGGCCCAGAAGTCGACCAGGACCGGCTTGTCGCTCTTCAGAACCGTCGCGTCGAACTCGGCGTCGGTGACGGCGTTCATCTTCTCGCCCACGGGCGTATCTCCTTCAGGTGATGGTGAGGTCGGAGGAAAGTTCAGACAGGGACGGACTCGGTGGCCGCGGCAGCCGCCACCGTGTGCTCGAATTCGAGGCTGGCCAGGAAGCGCTCGGCGTCCAGGGCCGCGGCACAGCCGCTGCCGGCCGCGGTGATCGCCTGCCGGTAGGTGTGGTCGACCAGGTCACCGGCCGCGAACACACCCGGCTGGTTGGTCTCCGTGCTGCCCTCACGCGTCAGCACGTACCCCTCCTCGTCCAGCCGAATCTGGCCGTGGATCAGCTCCGAGCGCGGGTCGTGACCGATCGCGATGAACAGACCCGTGACCGGCAGCTCGCGCGTCTCACCGGTCCCGGTGTCACGCAGTACGACGCCGCTCAGCTTCTCGTCGCCCTGGATCTCGGCGACCTCGGAGTTCCACGCGAAGTCGATCTTGTCGTTCGCGAACGCGCGCTCGGCCATGATCTTCGAGGCGCGCAGCTCACCACGACGGTGCACCAGCGTCACCTTCGACGCGAACCGGGTCAGGAACGTCGCCTCCTCGATCGCGGAGTCACCGCCACCGACGACCGCGATCTCCTGCTGACGGAAGAAGAACCCGTCACAGGTCGCACACCACGACACACCATGGCCCGACATCCGGTCCTCGTGCTCGACGCCGAGCTTGCGGTAGCCCGAACCCATCGCCAGGATGACCGACCGCGCCTGGTGCACGGTGCCGGCCGAGTCGGTGACCGACTTGATCTCACCGGTCAGGTCCATCGCCACGATGTCGTCGGCGACCAGCTCCGCGCCGAAGCGCTCCGCCTGGGTGCGCATCTCGTCCATCAGGGCCGGGCCCATGATCCCCTGCGCGAAACCGGGAAAGTTCTCCACCTCGGTGGTGTTCATCAGCGCACCGCCGGCGGTCACCGAGCCCTCGAAGACCAGCGGCTCCAGCTGCGCACGCGCGGCGTACACGGCAGCCGTGTAACCGGCCGGGCCGGAGCCGACGATGATGACGTTACGAACCACGGACTCGCTCATGCAGGCGTTCCTCGAATCGTTGAGACGGGTACGTCGTACTCAACGGATCCTTGAGGCCGACCATTCCCACGGTACCGATTACGGGACGCCCACGCCCCCTTGGCCCACCGGAAGCGATCAGCGGTTGCGGAGTGTCACCGTCGTGTCGTAGATCGACGTACCGGTGCTGCCGCCACTGTCACAGCCGGTCAGCACGTAGACCTCGATGTCACGCGGCGAACCACTCTGCAGGCCGATCACGGTCGCGCGGGTGCCGTCGACCTTGGCCGGCTGCACGAGCCGAAGCTGCGGATTCGGCCGGGTGGCCGCGAAGGTCTTGGCGCAGCTGAGCTCGGCATCGCTCCCGTTCAGCAGCGGTGCAGTGCTGTGCTCGAGCCAGGTCTGCACCCGTGAGGCGAGCTGCGCCGTACTCAGCGACTCCACGCCGGTCGGCACGATCGCAGTCGGGTTCGTGTTCGCGGCGCTCTCGCCGACGCTGTCCTTCGTCGCCAGTACGACGCCGGCTCCGGCGGCTGCGATCAGGACGACCGCCGCGGCCGCGCCCAGCAGCTTGGGGATGTGCCGCCGCGGCTCCTCGCGGATCTGTACGAGCGAGTGCACGCCGACCGTGGAGGCACGCATCACCGCCTCCGCACTGATCACGGCGTCGAGGTGCTCGGCGACGTCGGCCGGCATCGGGATGTCCGTCCGGCCCTCCTCGGCGAGATCCTCGGAGAGCTGGAGCAAGGCGTCATAGGTGAGCTGACAGTCCGGGCACGCTTTCACATGCTCACGAGCGCTGTGCGCCTCGGGCGCGGGCAGCAGGTTCTCGAGGAGGTCGGCGATGGTGTCGGTCTCGAGGTGGTCGAGGTGTTCGCTGGTCGGCAGACCGGAATCGGTCATCGTGAACTCGCCCCCAGACGGGACGTGCCCCGAGAGGCGCGCGTGGTGGTCATCGGTGGAGTACTCCGGTCGAAGACGTCGGCAATCGGGCCGCCAGAGTCGGGGCGTACCCCAGGCGACTCCGCTACGACGGGCCGGCGGCTCATTCGGTTCCCACCACTTCGGAAGCGGCTTTCTCCGGTAGGTCGGAGTCGCCGCCGCGGGTGGTCTGCCACTGCCGGAGCAAGGGCAGCAGCCGGGCCCGGCCGCGGGCACACCGCGACTTCACCGTCCCCGGCGCGCAGCCGAGGATCGCGGCCGCCTCCTCGATCGAGTAGCCCTCCATGTCGACCAGGACGAGCGCGCTGCGCTGATCGGGGTTGATCTGCTTGAGCGCGTTCAGGACGTCGAGCCGACGCTCGCGCACCTCGGCCGCGTCCTCCTCGATCGGCCCGGCCAGCTCGGCCGCACGGTCCTCGTCCTCCGGCAGCGGGTCGGCCTGGCGGACCTGCCGACGGCGGATCCGGTCCAGGCAGGCGTTCACTACGATCCGGTGCAACCAGGTGGTCACCTTGGCGTCGCCGCGGAAGGAATCGGCCCGGCGGAACGCCGAGATGAACGCCTCCTGCAGCGCGTCGGCCGCCTCCTCGGGCTCGCCGAGGGTGCGGATCGCGACCGCCCACATCCGGTCCCGGTGCCGCTTGACCAGGAATCCGAACGTGTCCGGGTTCCCGGCCACGTGCAGCCGGAGCAGCTCGTGGTCGTCCAGCTGGTCGTACCCACCGGCGTGGCCGAGCTGCGTAACCGGCTGTGACACGGGTTGGGTGGCGCCGATCCGGGGGAGCTGAGCCGGTGGATTGGTCCCCGAATCCAGATGAGCCGTCATTTCTGGATCGAGACCTCCGCGATCGTGCCGCGGTACTTGCTACCGCTTTCCTTCGGGATCTTGGTCAGCCAGACCATCACGTACCGCGTCTCGGTCGGCTCCGACGGGGTCAGCGTCACCGCGCCCTCGGGCTGGTCCGCCTCGGTGGCGATCGGCTCCCAGCCGTTCACCGCCGCCGGTGACGTCGTCTTGTCGTCACCCTTCGGGACCCGCAGCTCCAGGCTGGTGCCGTCACCCACGAGCGTGACGACGACCTTCGAGACCGGGGTCGGCACACCGAGGTCGTAGATGATGCCGACACCGGGCTTCTGACCACCGAAGTTCGGCTTGCTGTTGTACGACTGGGTCTCCCAGACCGTGCTCGTCTTGCCGTCGTAGGTCTTCGGCACGTCCTCCGGGTGCTCCTCGCCGTTACCGGCGGGCTCCGGGTCGAAGTCGTTGGCCTTGACGATCTTGGCGACCGCGCCGGTGCCCGAGGGCTTCGGTGTGGTCGACGCGGAGGGCTTGTTGGTGGCCCCCGGGTCGTCGGTCTGGTCGTTGTTCATCGCGCCCTTGAGCAGGAACTGCGCCATCGCGACGACCGACAGCAGCGCCAGGACCGCGAGCAGGATCAGGATCCGGCCGCCCCACGAGCCCTTCGCCTTCGGCTCGTCGGTGCGGCGGCGGCTGCCGTTCCCGTTCGACGGCGGCGGGGTCTGGCGACGGCTCGGGCGCGGCTCGGCGGGCGCGTACGCCGCGGTCTCCGCGTGACCGTTGGAGGTCTGGTACGCCGGTGGGGTCGGATCGAGAGCGGGCGGCGGAGCCTGCGGAACGACCTGGGTGGCGTCGTCGATGCTGCCGTTCGCCCGGGCGACCTGGACGGTCTCGTCCATCTGGCTCGGCGGCTCGTGCGAGCTGCCGACCACTCCGGACAGCGCCGCGGACAGGCCGGCCGCGCTGGTGATCGGCGGCGTGTGGTGCCGCGGCGGGTCGGCGAGTAGCCGGTCGCAGATGTCGTCCAACGAGCGCGGTACGCCGGCTCGCACCTGGCGCGGGCTCATCAGCCGACCGTGTTCCAGCGGGGCCGGCTGCAGACCCCAGGCCGGAGCCGCGCCGGGCCAGCGGCCGGTCAGCGAGGCATAGAGCAGCTCACCGAGCGCATAAACGTCTTGTTCGGCCGTGCCCGGACCGGTCGACCGCAGCGCGGCCTCGGTCGCCAGGCCGACGACCTTGATCGCACCGGCGTCGGTGACGACGACCGTGGTCGGGCTGATCGAGCCGTGCGCGTGACCGGTGCGGTGCAGATTCTCCAGGGCCTCGGAGACCTCGCGGGCCAGCCAGCCGGCCTGCTGACCGGTCAACGGCCCGGTGGCGAGCATCCGCTCCAGCGGACGGCCGCCTGCCCACTCACGCACGCAGTACGTGACGCCTTCGAACATGTCGCAGTCGAGAACCCGCAGGAAGCGCGGGTCGGCCGCGGCGGCAGCGCGCCGCGCGGCGTCGAAGAGCAGGTTCGTCCGTGGGTCGCCGACGGGCAGGACATCCACGACGACCGCTCGGCTGAGCACCTCGTCCACTGCCCGCCACACCCGGGCACCGTCGATCTCCGCGAGTAGCTCGGCGATCCGGTACCGTCCGGCGAGCAGTGCACCCGGACTGACGGTCTGGTTCGACACGGTGTCTCTCGCCCTCCTGATGCGGTCGTCGGCAGCCACCATCGTAGTGGCATCGTGATCGAACGCCGGTGCACGAGTGCACAAGCGTTCCGATCAGCGGCGGCCAGGCAGCTTCGATGTGACCATCGACACCACGTCGTTGACCTCGTGAATCCTTAGTACCCGGGCTACCCCCGCGTACACCGGCAGCATCACGATGCCGGCGATCGCGAGCTGAAGGATCGCACCGAGCGGGCCGGAGAACTCCACAGCCAGGTCGACCGCCCAGAGCGCGAGCCGCCCAGCGCCCGCTCCGACCACGGCGGCGATGACCATCGCCAGCAACGGGAGACCGATCCCCGCTCCGGGTACGCGTGGCACCCGGCGCCGCAGTACCGGCCTGGAGATCAGCACGGCGACCAGGAACGCGAGCGCGTAGGCGCCGCCGAGCATCACGCCGCTGAAGCGCAGGTGCTCCTCATCCAGCAGCACCCGGACCCCGACCACGGCCGCGGTGATGTTGACCGCCGCGATGACGCACTGCAGGAAGAACGGCGTCCGCGTGTCCTCGAAGGCGTAGAACGTGCGCAGCTGGAAGTACTGCACCGTGTACGGCACGAGTCCGAGCGCGAGCGCCATCAAGGTGTAGGACATCAGCGTCAGGTTGTTCTTACCTGACCCGTAGCCCGCGATCACCGTCACGATCGGATAGGCGAACGCCACCATCGCGGCCGCGGCCGGTACGACGATCGCCAGCGTCTGCCGGATCGATCGGGCCGACAGCTGGGCCACCTCGGCCATGTCACCGTCGGCCGCCAACGCGGACATCTGCGGTAGCGCAGCGGTCGCCAGCGAGACCGTGATGATGCCGTGCGGAACGAGGATGATCAGCATCGCGGTCTGGTAGGCGAACAGGCCTGCCTTCGCGCCTGGGTCCTCCGCCGCACTACCGGCGAGGGCGAGCTGGGTGACGACGACCAGGGTCACCTGGTTCACCGCGACGAACAGCACGGTCCAGATGCCCAGCTTGGCGGTCTTGCTCAGCCCGGTCCCGCGCAGCCCGAACTTCGGCCGGTAGGTGTGGCCGCTCGCCTTCAGATAAGGCAGCAGCACCAGCAGCTGAACCGCGATACCGATCGTGTGCCCGAGACCGAGGAGGAGCTCCTCGCCGTGGCTGTAGGTCGGCGGAGTGTCGCCGGCGCGGTAGACGAACAGGAAGATCACGATCGACGTACAGGCGACGATGTTGTTCGCGATCGGCGCCCACATCATCGGGCCGAAGCGGCGCCGGGCGTTCAGCACCTGGCCGACCAGGACGAACGCGCCGTAGAAGAAGATCTGCGGCAGGCAGAGCCGGACGAACATGATCAGCGCGGCCTTCTCGGCCGTCCGGGACGGGTTGTGCAGCTCCTTCGGCATGTACAGCTCGGCGATCGCCGGTGCCAGCACCACGCAGGCCGTGGTGACCACGGCCAGCACGACGAAGCCGAAGGTCAGGATCCGGTTGGTGAAGTCCTGACCGCCGTCGTCGTGGTTCTTGATCGCCCGGACCAGCTGCGGCACCAGCACGGTGTTGAACACCCCACCGGCCAGCAGGATGTACAGACTGTTCGGGATCGTGTTGGCAGCGGTGAAGATGTCGCCGCGGAGCGCGGTGCCGATGGCGGCCGCGAGCAGGGCGATCCGGACGAATCCGAGCAGGCGGGACAGCACGGTCCCAGCTGCCATCACCGCCGCGGAGCGCAGGGTGCGGTCAGCCATCCTTCGAGCCGACTCCTTCTTTCAACGAAGTGGAAGTACCGGGGGCGGCCGGCAGGGGAGCCGGGTGCAGCGGGTCTGGTTCTGGAGCCGTTTCGACGTCGGCGGTGGCCTCGGCGGCCGCGTCGTCGGTCGGCGGGTTGCGTCGCTCACGGCGGATCCGCCGGTAGATCCGGACGAACGACGTACCGAAGAGCAAGGCACAGGCGGCGCCGACCAGGATCCAGCCGACGCTGCCGTACTGACTGGCCTGGATCACCATCGGCTGCGCCTTGCCGACCGGCTCGCCGTTCACGGTGACCACCTGCGCCGTGGCCTGGATGACACCGTTCTGCTCGGCGCTGGCGTTGATCCGGGGAGTCCACTTCTGGCCGGCTCGCACGACGACGGTGTCGACCGTTCCCACCCGCAGGTCGGTCCGGTTCACCGACCGCACGACGACACCGACCCGGATCGAATGGTCCAGGTCGTTGGCCACCGTCAAGGGGAAGGTGCCTTTGCTGCCGGCAAGGTTGACCTTGATCCCCTTGCCCTGGTCAAGACTTGAGTTGACCAGGTGTACCTCGCCGAGCTGCGTGGAGACCGAAGCCTGCTCGACGGCGAGATACCGCCCGGCCTCGCTCGGGAACCCAACCCAGCCGAGCGAGGTCGACTGCAGCAACCCCTGCCGCATGTCCGGCGTGACGTCGCCGGGGTCGGCCAGTAGCGCCTGGTAGGTCCTGATCGACCTCTCGAGCTGCTTGACCGCGGTGACCTGGGCGGCGCCGAGCGAACCCTCCGCCTTCGGAGGGTTCGGCGCGCTGATCGCCCGCGGCTTCGGCGTCGCCTTCACGACCTGGTCGACGGTCACCTGCTCGAGCCACGGCTGGGTCAGCGCGTCGGCCAGCACAGCAGTCGAGCGACCGTCGGCGTCCCACCCTCGCGGCGGTAAGGCGACCACCGTGGCCGCCGGGCCCTTCCCCGACGCGGCCAGTAGTGCGGTCTCGGCGATGAACCGCTGCCGGACCTGGACGGGATCGTCGTTCGAGCCCAGGTCGGGCCCACCGGCCGTCAGAGCGGAGTTCGCGACGACTGTCCGGGCCTGCTTGTTCGGGCCTTCCGGAGTGAGTACTTGGTAGAAGGCGGTCCCCGGAGTGAGCGCCTTCGCAGCTGCGTCGGCGGACCAGGCCCCGCTGTTCACCAGGGTCAGGTCGTCGGATTCCCGGGCGCCGGCGAAACCGCTCGACGCGAAGGCGAGGTAGCGGCTGGCCGCGGCGCTGTTCTCCAGCCAGAGGCCGTTGGTCCGGATCGGTCCGAGCGGGAACTGCTCGCTGGTCATCCGCGCCTGCCGGACGAGTTCCTTGAGCGAGCCGCCGGCGTCGACCAGGGAGGCCACGTCCGGGTCGCCGAACGGCAGGGCGATGACCTGATTGCCTGCCGTCTGGCTGGCCGCGAAGTCGTCGAGCCAGGCCCGCGCGACCTTGCCGTTGGTACCGGCCACGGCGTTCTTGCCGCTGCCGATGCGGTAGCCCGCGGCCGCGGTCATCGTGCGTGCCGCTTCGACCACGGCCGGGTCGATCAGCCAGGTCACCCGGCGCTGCTTGCCGAGATCGAGCAAGCGGCGCAGCGATCCGCCCTTGCCCATGGCCAGCGCCAGCGAGTCGTCCGCGAACAGGTTCCCGCCGAGGAACGTCGGGCGGTGCCGCAGCGGGATCACCAGTGCGGTGTTCACCTTGCTCGGCAGCGGTTGGGTGCCGATCACCGGCATCAAGGTGCGGGCGCGACCGGCGGTGACCCGGGAACTCTCCTGCGGGTCGCCGCGGAAGGTGACGCCGACGGTGTAGACGCCGGTGTCACGGCTGATCCGCCATTCCTCCCACGGCACCGTCAGCGTGAACGCGACCTTGGCGTTCGGGGCGAGCTTCTCACCGAGCACCTGGAACGTCGGCGTATCCGGAGTGTCGATTCCGGAGCAGCTGTTCCGGTCGTTCATCGGGATGTTCTGCTCGTTCGGGACCGCGGCGACCTGGGCGGCGGTGGTCAGCCGGTCCCGGTCGATACAGGTGATCGCCTGCGGGTTCCCGAAGGTCGTCGTACTGGTGTTCTTGACGGTGCCCTTGATGGTCACCGTCTGACCGGGCCTGGGCGCGACCGGACCGAACGAGTCGATCGTGACCTCGACGGTCGGATCGTCGTCCACGGCTGCCGCCGGAGTCGCCGAAATCGCTGCCGGGGCAACGATCAGCAGGCTCGCGGACACTGCCGCGGAGAGCCTCAGTCGCCGTCTGAACACGCCGTCACCGTAACCTAGTTCCCCGTGTCACCATTTGCCGACCAGTCAGGCCCTGCCGGATCCCTGTCCGCCGTACAGCGGCAAGGCGTCCAGTCACTGCTGGCGATCGCCCCTGTCGTGGACGAACTGGGTGCCCGCTTCGCGTCCGCGGGCCACGAGATCGCGCTGGTCGGCGGGCCCGTCCGGGACATTCTCCTCGGTCGCGGGAGCAAGGATCTGGACTTCGCCACCTCGGCCCATCCGGACGAGGTGGAGCGCCGGCTGGCCGGCTGGGCGGACCATGTCTGGGATATCGGCAAGGCGTTCGGCACCATCGGTTGTCGCAAGGGTGAGTGGGTCCTGGAGATCACCACTTACCGGTCGGAGTCCTACGATCCCACCTCGCGCAAACCGGAGGTTGCCTACGGCGACAGCCTCGAGGGCGACCTGGCCCGGCGCGACTTCGCGATGAACTCGATGGCCGTCCTGCTCCCGTCGCACGAGTTCGTCGACCCGTACGGCGGTATCGCCGACGTCGCGAACAAGGTGATCCGGACCCCGGGCAGCCCGGAGGACTCGTTCTCCGACGACCCGCTGCGGATGATGCGGGCGGCCCGGTTCGCCGCCCAGCTCGGCTTCACGCCGGATCCGGCGGTGGTGACGGCGATGACGGACATGGCCGACCGGATCACGATCGTGTCGGCCGAGCGGGTCCGCGACGAGCTGATCAAGCTGATCTGCGCCGACCACCCGCGGATCGGCCTCGATCTGCTCGTGACGACCGGGCTGGCCGAGCACATCCTCCCCGAGTTGCCCGCGCTGCGGCTGGAGAAGGACGAGCACCACCGGCACAAGGACGTCTACGAGCACTCGCTGACCGTGCTCGACCAGGCGATCGACCTGGAGCCCCGGCTCCCGTATCCGGCGCCCGACTTCGTCAGCCGGTTCGCCGCGCTGATCCACGACATCGGCAAGCCGAAGACGCGTCGCTTCGAGGACGGCGGCAAGGTGACCTTCCATCACCACGACGTCGTCGGCGCGAAGCTGGCCCGGAAGCGGATGAAGGCGCTGCGGTTCAGCAACGAGCAGATCGACCAGGTCAGCAAGCTGATCGAACTCCACCTGCGCTTCCACGGGTACGGCGACGGCGAGTGGACCGACTCCGCCGTACGGCGTTATGTCCGCGACGCAGGTGATCAGCTGGCGCGACTGCACGTGCTGACCCGCGCGGACTGCACCACGCGGAACCGTCGACGGGCAGAGTCGTTGCGCTCGGCGTACAGCAATCTCGAGGAGCGCATCGAGCGCCTGCAGGAGCAGGAGGAGCTCGACTCCCTGCGCCCGGACCTGGACGGCAACCAGATCATGCAGATCCTCGATCTGGCTCCCGGGCGCGACGTCGGCGAGGCCTACAAGTTCCTGATGGAGCTCCGCCTGGACCAGGGCCCCCTCGGCGAGGACCGGGCCCGCGAAGAACTCCTCCGCTGGTGGTCCGACCGCAATGCGTAACTACAAAGAGATGACGGTGGTGCAGTTCCGGACCGACGGGTGGCGAGCAGTTGCCGCCATCGACGGCCGTGACTACCCCGACGACGAGGCCTACGAGCGAGCCGTCCAAGAGGCCTTCGAGCGCGTCAACATCATGGAAGTGCCGGCCCAGTTCGTCAGGCGCGAGGTCACCGCCGACGAACGACGCTCACCGCTCCCGACCTGGGCCGAGTACTTCGGCACGCGCACCGAAGCTCGGGCCCGCGAGCTCCTGGCGGAGTATCACAACGCCGGCCTGCCCGCGGAGTTCCCGCGCTACACCGCGGATGCCTTCACGGCCTACCAGGTCACGCCGTACGAGGACTGGCTGATCTTCACCGTCGAGAGCGGATTCACCAACCAGACCTTCCTGGTCAGCGACCCGATGGTCTACGAGTCGCCCGGCTGGCAGTCCTAGGAGGACGCCCTCGCCGAGGCCCGCACCCTGAAAGCAGCAGGCGCCACCCGCCGCCCAGCGGACTGATCAGATCGGCTGGGCCGCCTGAGACGCGTAGGCGGCGGCGATCGTCCGCACCGACTCCGGATGCGGCGCATAGGTGACCTCACCGATCGCCGCGACCGGCAGGGCAGGGTCGATCGAGTTGGTCAGGTAGGCAGCGTCGAAGCTCGCGAGTTCGCTCACCAGCACCGGCGAGGTCTCGTAGGCCGCCAGCCCACGCTGCAGAACCTGTTGCCGAATCCCGTTGAGGATCGGCGCGGCCGGGAACACGATCTCGGGACCACGGGCGAAACAGATGTTCCAGATCGACGCCTCCGAGATCTCGCCGGCGGCCGTGTGGAAGACGGCGTCGTCGTACCCGGCCTCCTGCGCTCGCCGACCGAAGTAGATGAGGTCGAAGGTGCCCGTGTGTTTGAGGTGTGGGAGCGCACGCTGGTGCTGGATCGGCTGCAGTCGCACCGGAGTTGTGCTGGGAGCGATCGGTGGCTCGATGCGCAGCAGCAGATCGGTGTCGAGCACGGTCAGCCGGAAGCTCGCGTTGCCGTCGGTGTGCGCGAGCCCGGCCTGGAGCACGGCGCGGATCTGGGCGGCCTCCAAGGATCGGCCGAAGAGTTCACGCGTACTGCGGTCGAGGCGCTCGAAGTGCAGGTCGAGTCCGTCGACCTTGCCGTCGCGGACCTGCAGTGAGGAGAAGTGTGCGTAGCTGGTTGCCCGGAGCAACTGTGGGGTCACGGTGTGCAGTGGTTCGCCGTTGAGCAGCAGGATCTCGGTCACCGGGTCAGTCTGGTCTACGCTCGCGCTGTGGACGTCTGGAGCATCATCGGTTGGGGCGGATCCGCGTTGGTGGTGGTTTCGCTGCTGCAGACGCGAATTCTGCGGTTGCGGCTATTGAACCTGATCGGCTGCGTGATCCTGGTCGGCTTCAACCTCGTCATCGGGGTCTGGCCGATGGTCGGGATGAACGCGGTGCTGGCCGTCATCAACGTCGTGCATCTATGGGGGCTGCTGCGGCACCGGCACGACGACGCCGAGTACGCCGTCCTCCGCGTCAACGCCGGCGACGCGTATCTCGGTCACGTGCTGGACACCCACGCCCGCGACATCAGCCGGTTCAACCCCGGCTTCGCCCCGGCCGCGAGCCCGTACGCCTTCCTCGTCCAACGCGGCGAACGAACGATCGGCGTGGTCCTTGCCCACGACGCCGGCGAAGGCCGCGCCCAGATCGACCTGGACTACGTCCTCCCGAAGTACCGCGACTTTACCCCCGGCGAGTTCGTCTACCGCCGCAGCGACGTCTTCACCGACCAGGGCTTCCGCCAGGTCCTCGCCTCACCCCGGATGCGCGACTCCTCGCCGTACCTCAACCGCCTCGGCTTCCACCCCGAAGGCGACGCCCTGGTCCTCGACCTGGCCTAGCTCCTTGGCGAAGCACAGGGAGGCCGGTTCGTTCTCGAAGGGTGGGTACGGCGGGGTCCGCGTGTAGCCGTGATTCGTGTAGAGGGCGATTGCCTCGCGCTGCTGGGTGCCCGTCTCCAGGCGGAGTTGAGTGATGCTCCTGCGCTGAGCTTCCGCCTCGACAGCATCGAGGAGGATCCGGGACAGGCCCCAACCGCGGGACGACGGTTCGACGTACATGCGCTTGATCTCGCCCAGGCCGGCTTCGACCGGCTGCAGGCCGACGCATCCGACGGGGCTGCCTTCGAGGAGCAGCAGGGTGAAGGTGATGTCGGGGTGCAGGTCAACCAACGGCTGGTCGTCGCCGTAGACCGCCGCGAGCTCGGCCTGCTGGGCGGTGGCGAGCGTCCGGACGGCGGGGTCGGTGCTCGGTGCGGCGCGCAGTTCGAGGTCCTCGATCATGCGTCCGGACGGTAGCAAGGAGGCGTGACGCGGCTGTTTCCATCTTCTCTCCGGTGGTCTGGCTCACCGTGAGGACCCGCGTCGAGGTGAGCACCCCGACGCGGGCGTCAGCACCAGCTGCGAACCGGACGGGGCAGCGCCCGGCTCGATGCTGTCTAGCGATAGATCCGGAGATCCGCCAGACTCCACACGTGGTCGCTGGTGCCGTTCGAGGTGATCCGGACATAGCGCGCGTACGACGGCTTCACGGTCACCGTGGTCAGCTGTCCGGTCGAGGTTCCGCTGACCGGCTTCGACCAGTGCGTGCCATCGTTGCTGGTGGCAACGTTCCAGGTGCCGGCGAATTCGCCGAGCTGGCCGCCGCTGTCGAGCGCGATCTGACGGAACAGCTGCCGCGAGCCCAGGTCGACCTGGATCGACTGACCCGGAGCCTGCGCGGTCTTGCTCGACCACACGCTCGATCCGTCCGCGTCGATCGCCAACCCAGCCTCGGTGCCGTTCACCGATGCGGTCGCGGTCGCGCCGGCCAGTGACACCGGCGTCGGCGTACTGGCCCAGCTGGCCGGCCAGGTGAACGTCCCGATCGAACCGCCGGGCAGCTCGTACTCGAGCGTCTGGTCCCCGACAGCGACCGCGAACTTCCGCGGCTCGTCGTTCTCGTTGTGCACCACCAACGCCGTCGAACCATCGGGGTTCCGGAAGGCGGCGGTCATCAGCTGACCGTTCCAGCCGGTCGTCCCGTACGACGTACTCCCGATCCGCACCGCACCCGGCTTCACGAACTTCGACAGGTGGCCGATCGTGTAGTACTCGGCATCGGTCGTGACCGTGCCGTCGGCCTGCAACGTGACCAGCCCGGTACACGTCCCGCAGCCGCCCAGGTGCGGACCGCCGGTGGAGTCGAGCGCGATGTTCCAGTTGACGACCGACTTCGCCCAGTTGCGGGTGGTGCCGAGCATCAGGTTGCGCGCGTGCCAGGTGAGCGTGCCGCGGAAGATCTGCGGCGGGGTGTCGTTCGCCCCGTGCGAACCGGAGCACTCGGTGAACCAGATGCCCTTGTCCGGGAAGGCGTTGTGCAACGCGGTCTGAGCCGCCGCATTGCCCGAGTAGCAGTGGTACGCCGTACCGGCGATCCACTTGGACGCCTTGGTCTGCAGCAACTTGTACGGGTAGTCGGTCTCCGGGTCCTCACCGGGCGGCGTCGTACCGACGTCTCCGGGGTGCGTGGTCCAGTTGTGGTCGTAGCCGAGGATCTTGGTCCGCGGGCTGACCTTGTGCAGCAGCGGGCCGAGCCGCGAGATGACCTCGGCCTCCTGCCGGACCGGTACGTCGGTGCCGGGGTAGCCGCCGGGCTTGCGGTTCTGCGGCTCGTTCTGGATCGACAGGAAGTCGACCGGTACGCCGGCCCGCGTGTACGCCTCGACGAACTTCACCAGGTAGCGCGCGTAGGCGTCGTACACGGCGGGGTCGTCCTTGAGCCGACCGCCGACGAGTGAGTCGCCGGTCTTCATCCACGCCGGCGGACTCCACGGGGAAGCCATCACCTTGAGCGCCGGGTTGAGCTGCTTGGCGCGGCGGAGCAACGGCAGCACCTGCTGCTCGTCGTGCTTGATGCTGAACTGCTTCAGCTTGAAGTCGGTCTGGCCGGGCGCGACATCGTCGAACGTGTAGTGCTCGGCCGCGGCGGTGAAGTCCGACGACCCGACCGGCTGCCGCAGGAAGCTGACGCCGATGCCCTGCTTCGGGTCGAACAGCTTGCGCAGCGTCTCCTCCCGAAGGGCCGGGCTCAGCCGGGACAGCACGGCCGCCGACGAGTCGGTGATCGAGGCGCCGAAGCCGTCCATGGTCTGGTACGTCGTCCGCGGGTCGACCGTGATCGTCGTCAGGTCGCTGTTGCCGCGTTGGCTGTGCTTGTTCGGCTGAAAGGCAACCGGGGCGCGCTCGTGCAAGAGCTCGGCTCGGTCGGGAGTGGTCACCCAGACGCGGGCCTGGGTGGTCGGGTGGTGGGCCTCGGCGGTCGGCACGGTCAACAGACCGGTGGTGAGCGCCAAGGCGGTGGCGATCATCGGTGTTCGCATCGCACTCCTCAGGGTATGAAACACAAGTGCAACAAACGACCTCAGGAAACGATCTGGCGCGAAGTCTGTCAATGCTCCGAGGCTTGCCAGTAGGGTGCTGAGCGTGCAACAAAGCGATGTAACAAATGCCTAGACAACGCGCGACGGTCCGCGATGTCGCGGCGGCGACCGGAGTGTCGACCGCGACGGTGTCCCGAGTGCTGAACCAGAGCGGCAGTGTGGCTCCGGAGACACGGCAGCTGGTCGAGCAGGCGGTAGAGGAGCTCGGCCTGCGCGCGCCCAGCCCACGCGGCGGTACGCCGAAGCCCGTCGCCGGAGCGGTCTACGTGCGCTGCCCGTACCTGCTGACCGACTACTTCGGCCTGATCGTCTCGTCCATCGCCGAGACCCTGGACCGCCACGGTCGCCAGGTCGTCCTGAACGCCGGCGAAGCCACCGCCCACGACCCGGTGCTGTCCCGCCTGCCGTCCCAACGCGGTCTGGGCGGCGCGATCCTGATCCTCCCGCCCGAGTCGAGCGATGACCTGGTCCGCCTCAGCTCCCGCCGCTTCCCCTTCGTCGTCGTCGACCCTCGCACCACCCTCCCGCGCGACATCCCCTCGGTCTCCGCCGCCCACCACTCCGGCGCCCGCCAGCTGACCGCGCACCTCACCGCACTGGGCCACACCCGCATCGGCGTCATCGCCGGTCCCCGCGAATGGCTGGCCGCCGACGCCCGCCTCTCCGGCCACCACGCCGCCCTCGCCGACGCCGGCATCCTCCCCAACGAAACCCTCATCCGCCACGACCACCCCACCACCGCCCACGGCTACCGAGCCGCCCTGGACCTCCTCTCCCAAAACCCCCGCCCCACGGCCCTGATCGCCTTCAACGACAAAGCCGCCGTAGGAGCCCTCCAAGCCGCGATCTCCCTTGGCCTCTCAGTCCCACGCGACCTGTCCATCGCCGGCTTCGACGACCTGGACCTAAGCCAAGCCACCACCCCACCCCTCACCACAGTCCGCCAACCGTTAGAGGAGATGGGTCGGATGGCAGTAAGCCTCCTGCTCCGCCTCCTCGACCGTCACCCGGTGGAAGCCCTCCACGTAGAACTAGCCACCGAACTAGTCGTCCGATCCTCAACCGCCCAAGCCCTTTGATCCTGTCGCGGCCTCGGTTGCGTCAGCGGGTGGATTTTCGTCACCGGGTCCGCAAAATCCACCTCTTGGCGTGGGCGGGTCGAGTGGCGGGCCGCCGAAAGGACTCGGCCGGGGGCGTGCGTTGTGGTTGCTCGCCGCGACCGGCCGATTCGAAGGACAGCATGGTTGGGCGCCGCGGTGGTTGAGGTGGATGGCGAGGTCGGTCACCGAGGTACAGGTTGCTTGGGGTTGCCGGGCTTTGGTCGCGGTCCGAGAAGAGGGGGCCTCGAAGCGGACCTCGTCGTTTGTCGCAGCGCCACGCGGTCCGGACCGACCAGCGTCATCACGTGCACATTGCTGGGGGTTTGTCCGGTTTGCGGGGATCTGCTGCCGCTCCGTGGCAGTACTGCCCCGCAAAGGGTGCAACGGCGAGCGACTCGGGTACCGAGACGGCCGGGGCGGGGGACAGCGGGTAGTGGGGAGTTCTGGCTGTCGAATCCGGCCGGTTGGTTTCCCCAGTACCGTCGGCCCGCTGAGTGGCCGGCCTGCTGGGTACCTGACCGGCCTTGGGGTTCACCCAGTAGATGGGGGCGGCTTTTCGTCTAGGAAGGTGGTGATGGTGGCGGCTGCTCGGGGGTTGTTGTTGTCGAGGCCGTTCCAGAGGTGGTGGCCTACGCCGGGGAGGTATTGGGTGCGCTGGATGGCGGGGTCGGCGGCGAGGACGGCGGTGGCCCATTCGCGGAGTTGGCTGGAGCATTCGGCGATCATCAGCATGGTCGGCACGGTCGATCGGCTGAGTTGCTGGGCGATCGAGGGGGAGTCTTTGATCGTCTGCTGAATGCGCAGGCTGGCTGCAGCGTTGAAGGAGAAGTTTGCCTCGGTGTCCTCGATCGGGATGCGATGTGCGTCGCGTGCGCAGTACGCCGAGGCGGTGTCGCTGCCGAGGTCGGCGGCGGTGAACGCGTTCACGCCCTCGGCTTGTCCGAGCAGGCCGGTGCCGGGACTGAGTAGACCGAGGCGCATCAGGCCGAAGGCCACGGCGTACCGGGGGAGGTGGGTCGATCGCGATCCGGTCGGCGCCGGGACGAGGCCGCGGGCGGACGGGCTGCCGGGGTGTCCGGCGAGGTGCGCGGTGGGGCCGTCCATTGGGCCGGGCTCGGCGATGATCGCTCGGCGGAAGTGTGCGGCGGCTTGTGGATCGGCAAGGGCTTGGGTGAGTACGACGGCACCCGCGGAGAACCCGAGTACGTCGACCTTCCCGCGACTGACCCGACCGGCGACGGCGGCGAGGTCGCGCACCGACCTGGAGATCGAGTACCGGTCCATCGGCAGCAGCTCGCTACGCCCGCCACCCGCCTGCTCATAGGCATAGACGTCATACCCCTGCCCGGCCAGCAGTTGCAGGAACCGATGGTCGAGAACGGCCATGGACCGAACCGGCCCGCCATTGAGATACACGAGCGGAACAGGGCGCCGTACGCCGCTGGCGGGGTAGTGGTAGACGGCGACTCTGCTCCCAGTCGGCAGGTCCCAGTGCTGAGTGGCGACGAACGACAGCTCCGCCGGGTACCGCCGTTCCGTGGGCGCAGTCGGGATGAGAACTGTCGCGGTCAAAGCCGCCGCAATGACCACCGGCAGGAGACGCCGCCGCCACAGCAAAATGCCGAGCCCGAGCGTCACCAACCACGCGGGGAGTCCCCGGCCCGCCCCGTCCGTGACGACGAGAAGCGCCAGGAAGACGGCAGTCAGCCCGAGGACCGCGGCCAGGCCGAGCAGGATGCGAAGAGCCATGAGTGAACCCGTCAAAGAGCGACTGGTGGCAGCCGCGACCGAGCTGCTGGCCACCGGGCCGCGGGAGTCGGTCACCGTGCGCGCGGTGGCAACCGCCGCCGGGACCTCGACGACCGCGGTCTACTCGCTGTTCGGCGGAAAGGACGAGGTCATCGGCGAGGTCCGGGATCGAGCGGTCGCCGGCCTGTTCCAGGACCTGTCAGCCGTGCCGACATCCGACAATCCCCTCGACGACCTCTACGCGTTGGCCGCCGCCTACCGCCGATGGGGCCGCGAGAACAGCCACCTCTACACCGTGCTGTTCGGTGGCGTCCGCCCCTTCGATCCGTCCGGCGCGGTGGGCACCGCCGATCCCGTCCGGCCCCTACTCGCCGCGATCGATCACGCGCTGGCGAAGTCCGTGCTGACCGGCGACGCGACCGCTATCGCGCTTTCGGTCTGGGTGACTCTGCACGGCGTGGTGACGCTCGAGCTCGCCGGTGCTCTCGACACCGCGATGGCCGAGGCGACCTTCCGGTCGGCGATCCCAGGCCACGCTGCGGGGCTGGACGATTCCCAGTGATGTGAAAGGTTGGGATTCATGAGGATCGGGATCGCCGGGATGGCCATCGAGTCCAGCACGTTCTCGCCGCATCGCGCCGGCGCGGACGACTTCGACGTACGGCGGGGTGAGGCCCTGCTGCAGCGGTATGACTTCCTCGCCAATGAATGGGCCGAGGGTGTCGAGTGGGTGCCGTTGGTTCATGCGCGGTCGTTGCCAGGTGGCGCTGTGGTGGCCGAGTTCTACGACGAGCTGTCCGCGGAGATCATCGAGCGGATCGGTACGGCGGGTCACCTGGACGGACTGTTCTTCGACATCCACGGCGCGATGAGTGTGGTGGGGCGCGAGGACGCCGAGGCGGATCTGGCCACCCGGGTCCGGGCCGCGCTCGGCCCTGACGTGATGGTCTCCACCTCGATGGACCTGCACGGCAATGTCTCGCGCGAGTTGGGTGCGGCGGTGGATCTGATCACCTGCTACCGGATGGCTCCGCACGAGGATGCGATGGAGAGCCGGGAGCGTACGGCGCGCAACCTCGTCGAGCGACTGCAGTCCGGGCTGGGGAAGCCGAAGAAGGCTTGGATCCAGGTGCCGGTCCTCCTGCCAGGGGAGAAGACGTCGACCCGGATCGAGCCGGCGGCCTCCATCTACAAGCGAGTGGGCGAGATCGCGGACGAGCCCGGCGTACTGGATGCGGCCGTCTGGGTCGGATACGCGTGGGCCGACGAGCCGCGGTGCCAGGCGGCCGTGGTCGTGATGGGTGATGACGAGGCGCTGATCACCGAGCGGGCGACCGAGTTGGCCAAGGCCTACTGGGATGCGCGGGCCGACTTCGAGTTCGTCGCGCCGACCGGGACGCTGCACGAGTGTGTCGATGCCGCCCTGCAGAGTACGGCGCGGCCCTTCCTGATCAGCGATTCCGGGGACAACCCGACCGCCGGCGGCGCGGGTGACGTGTCCTGGACGCTGCGCGAGCTGCTCATGATCGAGGACCTGATCAGCGGCAAGGCGACTGCGATCCACGCCAGCATCGCCGACCCCGACGCGGTCGCAGCGGCAGTCGCCGCAGGTGTCGGCAACCCGATCAGCGTCGCCGTCGGCGGCAAGGTCGATTCCGGCCCCGCCGGTCCGGTCGAGGTGACCGGCACTGTCTTCTCACTGTCCGAAGACCCGGTCGGCGGGACGGTCGCGGTGATCCGGGTCGGCGGTCTGCACTCGATCCTGACCTCACGCCGTAAGCCGTACCACCACCTCGCGGACTTCACCCTGCTCGGCCTCGACCCGGCCGGGACCGATCTGGTGATCGTGAAGATCGGCTACCTCGAGCCGGAGCTCTACAACCTCGCCGCCGACTGGCTGCTCGCCCTCACTCCGGGCGGCGTCGACCAGGACCTGCTGCGACTCGGGCACCACGGCGTCGTCCGCCCGCTGTTCCCGTTCGACCCCGAGATGGCCGACCCGGAGCTGAAGCCCGAACTGATCTAGAGCTTGCGGAGGGTGTGCAGGGCCTCGATCGAGTGGTCGATGAGATCGTCGGACGTCATCGGACGGGCGTCCTCGGGGAAGCCGGACCACTCGATCGCCAGGTCCTCGGTGTAGCTGAGCCAGGCGTGGACCTGCAGATACTCCAACGAGGACCGGTTGTCGGCCACCTCGGGCGTCCCGAGGAAGGTCAGGACCCGGCGGCAGAGGCCGATCCGGGTGTCGTCGTACACCTCGACGGCGTAGTCGTCACCGCCGGCGGCACCACGGACGAACGAGATGTACGCCGTCCGGCGCCGGCTGATGAACGCGAACAGCTGCACGAGCATCTCGCGGAGCGCCTCGTCCGGCGGTAGATCCTCGTCCGGCTTGGTCACCCGGAGCAGCCGCCGACCGGCCGCGGAGATGACCGCGACGTAGTAGTCGCGCTTGCTCGGGAAGTAGTGGAAGAGGAGACTGCGAGAGATCCCGGCCTGGCCGGCGATCGCGTCGATGGAGAGCTCGTGGATCGGTTGATCGCGCAACATCATCAAGCCGATCTTGACGAGCTGCTTCTTCCGATCCTCCGCGGTCAACCTGTTGTCCACGCTGTTGAGCATTGCTCAAAAGGGCGCTACGGTCAAGATTACCTGGCGGTACCCCGCCGGTTTCGGAAGGAGTGCTGTCACATGGGGTTCGAACCGTCCGCCCGTGCGCAGGACCTGATCGGGCGGGTCGAGGAGTTCATCCGGACCGAGATCGACCCGGTCGAGGCGGAGATCCACGCCGCGACCCGGGCCGCCGCCGATCCGTGGCAGCCGCAGCCGGTCTTCAAACAGCTGCAGGCCAAGGCCCGTGCCCAGGGTCTGTGGAATCTGTTCCTGCCCCCGGCCGAGCCGGGCAACGAGCAGTACGGCGAAGGTCTGCCGAACCTGGACTACGCCCCGATCGCCGAGCTCACCGGCCGGTCGTTCATCGCGCCGTACATCTTCAACTGCAACGCGCCCGACACCGGCAACATGGAAGTGCTGCTGCGCTACGGCAACGACGAGCAGAAGAAGCAGTGGCTGCAGCCCTTGCTGGACGGCACGATCCGCTCCGCGTTCTGTATGACGGAGCCGGGTGTCGCGTCGTCGGACGCGACCAACATGGCCGCGACCGCGATCGTCGAGGGTGACGAGGTCGTCCTCAACGGACGCAAGTGGTGGAGCACCGGTGTCGGCAACCCCGAGTGCGAGCTGCTGATCTTCATGGGTCTCACCGACCCGGACGCGCATCGCTACAGCCGGCACACGATGGTGCTGGTGCCGCGGAACCACCCCGGCGTGAAGGTCGAGCGGTTGCTGCCGGCAATGGGTCGGTACGACGAACCTTTCGGCCACGGCGAGGTGTCGTTCACCGACGTCCGGTTGCCGGCCAGCAACATCCTGGTCGGACCGGGTCGTGCGGTCGAGATCGCGCAGGGCCGCTTGGGCCCGGGCCGGGTCCACCACTGCATGCGGCTGATCGGCCTGGCGGAGAAGGCGCTCGAGCTCGCGCTGCACCGCGGGACCGGCCGGCACGCGTTCGGGAAGCCGCTGGTCAACCTCGGCGGTAACCGGGAGCGGATCGCCGATGCCCGGATCGCGATCAACCAAAGCCGGTTGCTGGTCCTGCAGACGGCGTACCTGCTCGACACGGTCGGGCTCGCGGGTGCGCTGAGCGAGGTCAGTCAGATCAAGGTCGCCGTACCGCGGATGGCGCAGGACGTCATCGACATGGCGATGCAGCTGCACGGTGGTGGCGGTCTCTCCGACGACACCCCGCTCGCGGCCATGTGGACGAGTGCCCGCGCGCTGCGACTGGCTGACGGTCCGGATGAGGTGCACCGCGGTGTGGTCGCTCGCATCGAGTTGGCCGGCTACCTGGCCGCCCGCAAGGAAGAAGAGGTCAAGGAAGAAGAGGTCCGCGCATGAGTCGTGTTCTCGTCACCGGTGGAGCCAGCGGCCTCGGCGCCGCCCTGGTCGCCCAGTTCGTTGCCAAGGGCCACCAAGTGCTCCGCACCGACATCGGTACGACGTATGCCGGCGACGACGGTCCCTACCTGCGACTCGACGTACGGAACCCGGCCGACTGGGATGCCGCGGTCGCCTGGTGCGAGGAGCACTGGGGCGGACTCGACATCCTCGTCAATAACGCGGGCATCGCGACCGGCGGCCGGATCGATGTCGAGACGCTGGAGGAGTGGGACCGCGTCATCGACATCAACCTGATGGGTGTGGTCCGCGGTTGCCGTGCGTTCACGCCGGTCTTCAAGCGCCAGCACGCCGGCTACATCGTCAACACGGCCTCGGCGGCCGGGCTCATGCACCCGCCGATGATGAGCTCGTACAACACGGTCAAGGCCGGGGTCGTCGCGCTCTCCGAGACGCTCTCGCACGAGCTGCAGCCGTTCGGCATCACCACGTCGGTCATCTGCCCGTCGTTCTTCCAGACCAACCTGGCCGAGTCGTTCCAGGGTGCGGACAGCACGATGAGCACGGCCGGCCGGCGGCTGATCGAGAACTCGCCCCGGACGGCCGACGACATCGCGACGGTCGTGCTGGCCGGGATCGCGAAGCGGCGCTTCCTGATCATCCCGGACCGCCCCGCGCGGCTCGGCTACCTGGTCAAGCGATGGGCCCGCCCGCTCTACAACCGCCAGATGCAGAAGGTCGCCGCCAAGGCACACCAGCGTGCCGAGAAGGCCCAGCAGGCGCATGGGTGACGGTGCTCGCGCCGTTCGCGACGAAGACGCGTTCGACGTCGCGGCGGTGGACACCTGGTTGCGGCAGCACACCGAGCTGCCGGCCGGCGAGCCGACGGTCAAGCAGTTCTCCGGCGGTGCCTCCAACCTGACCTACCTGTTGAGCTACCCCGGGCACGACCTGATCCTGCGCCGCCCACCGGCCGGGACGAAGGCGAAGAGCGCGCACGACATGGGCCGCGAGTACCGGATCCAGGCAGCGCTCAAACCGGTCTTCCCGTATGTCCCGACAATGGTTGCCCACTGCACCGACGACGCGGTGATCGGCTCGGAGTTCTACGTGATGGAGCGGGTCGCGGGCACCATCCCGCGCCGCTCCGCGCTCGGCGTCGACCTCACCCCCGAGCAGACCGGCCAACTCTGCCGCACGCTGATCGACCGGCTGGTGGACCTGCACGAGGTCGAGCCGGCAGCCGCCGGTCTCGCCGACCTTGGACGTGGTGAGGGGTATGTCGGTCGCCAGGTCAGCGGCTGGTCGGACCGGTACCGCAAGGCGAAGACGTGGAACGTGCCGAGCTACGAGAAGGTGATGGCCTGGCTCGCGGCCAACCAGCCGGCCGACGTCCGCATCTGCGTGATCCACAACGACTTCCGGCTGGACAACGTCGTACTGGCTCCGGACGATCCGCAGCGGGTGGCCGGGATCCTGGACTGGGAGCTGGCCACGCTCGGTGATCCGTTGATGGATCTCGGCGGCGCGCTCGCGTACTGGGTGCAGGCCGACGACGACTGGGCGTTCCGCCGGTTCCGGCTGCAACCCTCGGACGCGCCGGGGATGCTGTCCCGCGACGAGGTCGTTGCCTACTACACCGAGCGCTCCGGGCTGAAGCCGGAGAACTGGGCGTTCTACGAGGTGTTCGGGCTGTTCCGGCTGGCGGTGATCGCGCAGCAGATCTACTACCGCTACCACCACAAGCAGACCCGGAACCCGCGCTTCAAGAACTTCTGGCTCCCGGTGAACCTGCTCGAGCGTCGCTGCCGACGGATCATCCGGCAGGCCTGACGTGGGCGTCATCTACCTGGTCCGGCACGCGCAGGCGTCGTTCGGGTCGCGCGACTACGACAAGCTGTCGAATCTCGGCGAGAAGCAGGCGCTTGCCCTCGGCAACACCCTGAAGGTCCGCGGGATCCAGCCGGACCTGGTGATGTCCGGTTCGATGCACCGGCACGCGAAGACCGCGACTTTGGCCGGGTTCGCGCCCGAGGCCGATCACGGGTACGACGAGTTCGATCACGACCAGGTGATCGTCGCGCACAAACCGGCGTACAAGGTCCGGGCCTTTCTGATGGCTGACCTGGCACGGACCGGGAACCCGAAGCGCGCGTTCCAGGACATGTTCACCGCCGCGACCGACCGCTGGATCAGCGGTGCCGACGGCTACACCGAGACCTTCCAGGCGTTCTGCGACCGCTCGGAGGACGCAGTACGGCGTACTGCCGCGCGACTGGGCAAGGGCGAGACCGCGCTGGTGTTCACCTCGGGCGGTCCGATCGCGGCCGTGGTCAGCCGGCTGCTGTCCGGCGGCGACGGGCTGTGGGCCAAGCTGAACCCGGTCACGATCAACACCGCGATCACGAAGGTCGTGTCGGGTCGCAGCGGACTGACTGTGGTGAGCTACAACGAGCACGGCCACCTCGACCAGCAGGAGCTCACGTACCGATGAGACGGAACATCTTGATCACCGGCGCGAGCGCCGGTCTCGGCGAGGAGATGGCGCGCCAGTTCGCCGCCAAGGGGTACAACCTCGCGCTCACCGCCCGCCGCGAGGACCGGCTCGCCGCGCTCCGCGAGGAGTTCCTCGGCCGGTCGCCGGGGATCACGGTCACGATCCACAAGCTTGACGTCACCGTCGACGAGCAGGTGTTCAGCGTCTTCCGCGAGGCCGACCAGGCGCACGGGCAGCTCGACCGGATCATCGTGAACGCCGGGATCGGCAAGGGCGCGCCCGTCGGCACCGGCCGCCCCGACGCGAACCGCGAGACCCTGATGACGAACTTCATCGCAGCGTTCACGCAGGCCGAGGCCGCGATGGAGCTGTTCCGGGCGCGGAACGCCGGTCACCTCGTCTTCATCGCCTCCGCCGCCGCGCTCCGCGGTCTGCCCAAGACCATCACCGCGTACGCCGCCGCGAAGGCCGGTGTCTCCTCGCTGGCCGAGGGGCTGCGGATGGAGATGCTGAACAAGCCGATCACGATCAGCACGATCTACCCCGGCTACATCCGGACCGCGATGAACGAGCACGTGAAGAACACGCCGATGATCGTCGACACCGTTCCCGGGGTTCAGTCGATGGTGGCGGCGATCGAGGCGGAGAAGGCGAAGGCCTACGTCCCGAGCTGGCCGTGGGGACCGGCCGCCCGCTTCATGAAGGTCGTGCCGTTGCCCATCTTGAAGAGGATGATCTGATGCGCTGGGGCCTGACTGTTCCGCTGACCGGGGTGCCGCTGCGGGACCACAAGCCGTTGATCACCGAGCTCGCGGCGCTTGGGTACACGGATCTGTGGTCGGCCGAGGTGGCCGGTGCGGATGCGTTCACGCCGCTGGTGCTGGCGTCCGAGTGGGATGACCAGCTGCGGCTGGGGACGGCCGTCGTACCGGTGCACACGCGCGGGCCGGCTGCGCTCGCGATGAGCGCGGCGGCGTTGGCCGATCTCGCGCCGGGGCGGTTTGTGCTCGGGATCGGGGCCTCATCGGAGACCATCGTGACCGGGTGGAACGGCATCGCCTACGACCCGCCGTACGCGCGGACCCGCGACGTACTGCGGTTCCTGCGGCAGGCGTTCGCGGGGGAGAAGGTCGACGGGACGTTCGACAGCTTCACGATCAGCCGGTTCCGCCTGGAGAAGGCGCCCGACGTGGCGCCGTCGCTGATGCTTGCCGCGCTGCGGCCGCAGATGCTGAAGCTGGCCGCCCGTGAGGCCGACGGCGCGATCACCAACTGGCTGTCGGCGGAGGACGTGAAGCAGGTGCGGGCCGAGCTCGGTCCGGAGAAGGAGCTGGCCGCGCGGATCTTCGTCTGCGTCACCGAGGACGCCGAGATGGCGCGCAACATGGGCCGCTTCCTGATCGCCACCTACCTGACGGTCCCCGGGTACGCCGCCTTCCATGACTGGCTCGGTCGCGGGCCTGCGATGAACCCGATGCGCGAGGCGTGGGCCGCGGGTGACCGCAACGCCGCGATGGCCGCCGTACCGGTCGAGGTGCTCGACTCGCTGATCGTCCACGGCACGGCCGAGCAGTGCCGGGACCACATCAACCGCTACGTGGCGAACGGCCTCGACACCCCGATCATCGCCACGCTCCCCACCGGCACCAGCCTGATCGAAACAGCCCGCGCCCTGGCTCCTTAGTGCACCACGAACGACTTCACACACGGCCGAGTAGCAACCTCGATCACCATGATCCCGCTGGCAGCGGACCCCTTCATCGTGCCGCTCAGTGAAAACACCTCGATCGGTCCTGCGCTACTGACCGGCGTCTTACTCACGGTCAGTGCGGCCGGTCGCCGAACGAAGGTCTTGAGCTGCGACGGGATTGCTTGCTTGACGTCCGCGCAGCCGAGCGCCGTAGCACCGGCGGCATCGTTGGCGTTCAACCGCGAGACGAACTGCGCGGCGACCTGACCCGAGCCGGTCGGGGCCGGAGGCAACGGAGTGACCGGGACCGGCTTCACGGGGACGGTCTTGATCGTGATGCTCGGCTTGGGTTTCACCGAGGCGGTGAGCTTCGGCGGCGGAGCGACCGAGGTGATCGGGGCCGGCGGATGATCGTCGGCCGTCGGCTTGAGGTCCGAGACCACCTTCGTGGCGATCCACACGCCCGTCCCGAGGACGGCGACCAGGAGGATCACCATCAGGGCGATGAACAACCCGGCCCGGCTCTTGCGGGGCGGGCGGCCGTAGTCGGGCGCGGCGATCCCGCCCGGCGGTTGGTAGCTCACAGGCGGTGCTCCTTGAGCCACGTGGTGGCCCGCCGATTGAAGGTCCAGATCATGATCACGTCGTCGTACTTCTCCCCGGTCTCCGGATCGACGGCGTCGGGCCGCGCCGTCCGGAAGAATACGAACGACTTCCCGCCGATTTGATACACCGGCCGGTCGGTCCCGTCGTCCCGCTCCCAAACCGTCACAAACGGCATCCCCCGCGCCACCTCATGCACATCCCCCACCCGCGCCCGCCGGTCCCGTCCACCCATACGCCGATCGTAAGACGCTCCAACGACAGGACGTATACGTCTACGCAGACCCGTCCGCACGCCTGAGCCCGCCCGCTCACCACCCCGATCCGACGGACACCTCCTGTCGTTAGGACGCTCACTGCCTATAGCGTCCGCCGCATGCTGCCTGCCGCGCGACCATTGGGCCCGGACGCCGAGGGACAGTGGGTACGGCGGTGGCTGTCGCCGGAGTGGGACCGCGTGGTCGACGACTGGGTCGGGGAGCAGCTCGCTGCGCGGATCGTCGGGGAACCGGTCACCTACCGAGCGCGCCTGTGGTCCGTGACCCGCTGCTATCCGACCACCGACGGGCTCGTGTGGTTCAAGGAGAACAATCCCGGGCATCGGTTCGAGGCCGGTCTGGTCGCCGAGCTGGCGCGGCTCGCGCCGGATGACGTGATCGTGCCGCTCGCGGTGGACCGGGAGCGCGGCTGGCTGTTGGCCGCCGACCACGGTCCAACGCTCACCCACGCCGACGTGGCCGACCAAGCAACGCGGTGCAAGGTGGTCCGCGCGTTGGCCCGCCTGCAGACCGCCGTACTCGGCCAACTAGAGCCGCACCCCGGCATGGTCACCCTCGCACCCACCGCGGCAGGCGACCGAGTGCGTGCGATCGCCCGCGAATGGGCCGCGCTGCCACCAAATCATCCGCTCCGACTCGACCCCGGCGAACTACACCAGGCCGAGGCGGCAGCCGACGTACTGGATCAGGACCTGGCCCAGCTCAGCACCAGCGTTCCGCTCGACCTCGAGCTCAACGACGTCTACGCCGCGAACATCTTTGCCACTGGCCCACGCTTCTTCGACTTCGGCAACGCGATCTGGGGACACCCGTTCGTGTCCCTGCACAGCTTCCTCACCTCGGTCGTCGAATGGACGCGCTGGCCGCTACCCCGCAAAGACCGCGAGGAGCTGTACGACGTCTACCTCGCCGAATGGGGTGATCTGTACGCCGACCTCGTGGCGACCGAGGCCCTCGAACGCGTGCATCGACTCGTCTCCTGGGTGCGACTGATCCCGTACGCCGATTCGATCGAGCTCCGGACTCGGGCCGAGATCCCGCTGAAGTACCTGCGCGAGTTCAGCGCTGGCTCACCGGCAGCCAGAGTGTGAAGACCGAGCCCTCACCGAGCTTGCTGGTCACAGTGATCCGCCCGTTGTGGGCCTCGGCCAAGTGCTTGGTGATCGCCAGCCCCAAACCGCTACCACCGGTCGACCGACTACGGGACTGCTCAGCGCGATAGAAGCGATCGAACAGATGCGGCAGGTGCTGTTCAGCGATGCCAGCGCCGTTGTCAGTGACGGTCAAGGTGTAGCCGTCGTCGACCCGGCGCACGCCGACCACGACCGTGCCGCCGGTCGGCGTGAAGCGGATCGCGTTCGAGACCAGGTTGCCGAGCGCCTGCCGCATCCGCGCGCTGTCGACCGAGGCGACCGCCTCCGGCGGAACGTTTGCCGTCAGCGCCACCCCAGCGGTCTCGGCGGCCGGCCGATGCGCGAGCACGACCTGCTGCGCGAGCTCACTCAGGTCTCTCGGCGCCGGGTGCAGTCTGAGCATGCCGGCGTCAGCCAGGGCGAGGTCCTGCAGGTCGGCGACCAGGTGTTCGAGCAGGCTGGTCTCCTCCAGCAGCGACGTGACCAGCTCACCGTCGAGCGGTACGACGCCGTCCTCCGACGCGACCAGGTAGCCCTTGATGTTGGCCAAGGGGGTTCGGAGTTCATGGGCGACATCACTCACCATCGCCTTCCGCTGGAAATCGGCCCGCTGGATCGACTCGGCCATCGCGTTGAAGGCGTGCCCGAGCCGCGAAACCTCGTCCTTACCGGTCACCGGAACCCGGGCCGCATGGTCCCCGTTCCGCATCCGCTGCGCCGCCCCGGTCAGCGCCACGATCGGCCGGACCAGTCGCCGCCCGGTCAGCAGCATCACCAGCGCCGCGATCAGCATCACGCCGAGCGCGGTCGCCGCCGTACGGAGCATGCCCTCGCCCGAGAACACGTTGAACGCGCCCTTCGACCCCAGGTAGAGCTTCGCCGTCGGCGCCACGTACGGCGCGATCGCCTGCGACTGCGCATCCGCCACGCAGCGGTAGAACTTGCCGTCCGCGTCCTCGTAGCCGTCCAGGGAAGTCACCGCGCGCAGACCGTCCTGGGTCACGACGCGAGACGGGATCCCGGCGGTGGCCAGGCATTCGCGCGCCCGCCGTACCTGGTCGTCGTTGACCAGCTTCGCCTTGGCACTCGGCGCGTTCAGCTCGGGCGGGAGGCACTCGCTCAAGGCCATGTCGTAGTCCGAGGCGACCGGCCCGGTCGCCTGCACGCTCACGCCGTCCGTCGCCGAACCGGACTCGAAGGCGATCAGCGACCGGCCCTCGGTGACCGAGATCGAGGCCGACTGCCCCTTCGCCTGGAGGCAGCTGTTCGCGGCCGCGGCGAGCGCCTTGCGCTCCTCCTTCTCGGCCGCGGTGAGCCCCCACTGGGCGTCGAAGTACGGGAACGACATCGCTCGGGTGACCGTTGCCATCGGCGCCGGAGTGGCGACCGCCCGGGCCGCTGCGAACGTCCCGGACACGCCGGAGAAGAGCAGCCCGCCGCTGCCCTGCTGCCGGGCGTCGATGGTTGCCGCCGGCACCGAAGGGAGCTCGGGCGCGGCTCCGAGCATCCGGGCCGAGTCCGCGATCACCGTCCCGTCGGGCTCGGTCAGCGCGATCCGGCGCCCGAGCTCGTCGGCGAGTCGACGGACCTCTTTGTCGACACCGGACCAGCCGGAGTGGTTGAGCGCATAGGTGCTGAGCTCGGCGTACACCTGACCGTCGCTCTGCAACTGGCCGATGTTGGCGTCGATCTCGCCCTGGAGCTTCTCCTTGGTGCTGTACGTCGCGATCACGGCGGTCGCGACGACCGCCCCGAGAGCGACCGCGAGGGACAGACCCAGGAACCGGATCAGCAGGCTACGACGCATCGGAAACCACCTTGTCAGCCAGTTTGTACCCGACGCCGTACACGGTCTTCAGGTACGCCGGACCACCGCCAGGCGGCTCGATCTTCTTCCGCAGGTTCATCACGTGGACGTCGATCGTCCGGTCGAACACGTAGTGGTCGAAGCCGAACGCGTGCTCCAGCAACTGCTGCCGGGAGAACGCCCGCCCGGGCGACGCCGCCAGACAGGCCAGGATCTTGAACTCGGCCGGTGTCACCTCCACCAGCTCACCGGTCAGCCGCACCTCGTGCCGGCTCGGGTCGATCTCCAGCGCGCCCACCCGGTACACCTCGCCCTCACCGCGGCTCCGCGTCCGGCGCAGTACCGTCCGGACCCGGGCCACCAGCTCACGCGGGTTGTACGGCTTGGTCAGATAGTCGTCGGCCCCGAGATCCAGCCCGAGCAGCAGATCGTCCTCGGTGGACCGCGCGGTCAGCATGATGATCGGTACGTCGCCATCGGCCCGGAGCACGCGGCAAACGTCGAGACCGTCGACCTTCGGCATCATCACGTCGAGCACGAGCAGGTCGGGGCTGCGGCGGCGGGCCTCGTCGATCGCGGCCCGGCCGTCGTGCACGACGACGGTCAGATGCCCCTCCCGCTCGAGGTAGCGCCGGATCAGCTCCGCCTGCTTGACATCGTCTTCGGCGATCAGAATCCGGGCAGGCATGTCCCCTAATGTCCGGCAACATCATGAGAATCCGATGAAGAACGACTGAGAGCATCGGGTGCATATCGGTCCTTCACAGGTTCTTCACAGCCCGGACGGCACGCTCCACTGCCATGAGAACCTCACGGACCGCACTTGCCGCCCTGGCCGTTCTGGCGCTGGCAGCCTGCGGGAACAACCAGGACAAGACGCCGGTCGCCGGCGACAGCAAGAGCGACAAGAGCCCGCTGGCCGAGTACATGGGCGACGGGTTCATCAGCTCCGGCAACGGTGGCATGGTGTCCACCCGGGCGGTCGGCGCGAACCAGAAGCCGACCGAGGAGGACCTGGCCAAGCAGCGCAAGGTCGAGGACTCGACCGTCAACTGCATGAAGACCGCCGGCTTCGAGTACGTCGCCGTACCGCCGGAGCAGAAGACCAAGAGCAAGTTCGCCGAGGCGTTCAACCTGCCGCCGGACAAGTTCGCCGAGCAGTACGGCTACGGGATCAGCACGATCGACTGGTCGAAGGCCGGTGCCGAGGACGACGCGAACGACCCGAACAAGAAGATCCGCAACGCGCTGTCCAAGTCCGCGCAGAAGTCGTACGACGAGGCCCTGAACGGCAAGGGCGCCGGCAACGGGATGGCGGTCGCGATCCCGCTGGACGGAACCGGCAAGCCGGAGGACGTCGGCTGCCGCGGCAAGGCCTTCAGCGAGGTGTACGGCGACCCGTCCAAGCATCAGGACGACTTCAAGAAGTACGACGCGCTGTTCAAGGACCTGGAGGCCCTGAACAAGCGGGTCAACAACGACCAGCGGGTCGTCGACGCGACCAAGGGCTGGTCCGACTGCCTGGCCGACGCCGGCCACTCCGGCTTCAAGAAGATCGAGGACGCCCGCGGGTCGATCCAGAAGAAGCTGGACACGCTGACCGGAAACAAGGGCGCCGACGCGGGTGCGCCGGCCGGCGGCGGCGCGAACGTCACGATCGGCGGACCGCCGTCGTTCGACAAGGTCGACGCGGCCAAGCTGGGTGAGCTGCGCAAGTCCGAGACCGAGCTCGCGGTGGCCGACCAGAAGTGCAAGGCCAAGGCCTTCGACAGCCAGTTCAAGACGGTGCAGTACGAGCTGGAGAAGGAGTTCGTGACCCAGCACAAGGCCGAGCTCGAGGCGTACCGCGACGGAATGGCGAACCGGTGACCGCAGGGCCCAAGTCGCGGCGGCAGATCCTGGTCGGGGTGGCCGCCCTCGCGGCGACCTCGCTCGGGGTCGGCGTCGTCGCCGGCGCCCGGATCACCTCGCCGGAGGACGCGGCCGCGAAGACGGCCCCGCCGAAGGCGTCCCAGATCACGGTGCCGGTGGAGAAGAAGGCGCTGGCCAGCAAGGTGGTCGGTCGTGGTGACGCGTCGTTCGACGGCGCGGTGAACGTCCGGGTCGAGACCAGCGGCCTGACCACCCCGGCGATCGTGACCGGGAAGGTCCCGGCGGTCGGTTCGACGATCGCCGAGGGCAAGGCCCTGCTGGAGATCACCGGCCGGCCCGTGATCGCGCTCGCCGGCGTCCTGCCGATGTACCGGGCGCTCTCGCCGGGCAGCAAGGGGCCCGACGTCCTGCAGCTGGAGAAGACGCTGGACCGGCTCGGCTTCGACCCCGGCAGCGTCGACGGCAAATACGACACCGGTACGGCGCGCGCCGTACGGGAACTGTACGAGAAGGCCGGGTACGACGCGCCTGAGGCGGATCAGCAGCTGAAGGACGCTGTGGATGCGGCCAAGAAGAACACGGACGCGGCGAAAAAGGCCCTCCGACAGGCTCAGTCTCAGCTCGCCCAGGCGCAGAAGGCGCACGCCCCGGATCTCACGGTCCAGAAGGGCGCGGTCACGGACGCCAAGGAGAGCCTGGCGGACGCCCGCGAGGCGCAGGCGGACGCCGAGCTGAAGGCCGCGACGCCGTTGCCGGTCTCGGAGATCGTCTACGTGAAGTCGCTGCCGCGCCGGGTCGACAAGGTCAACGTCGAGCGTGGCGGTACCGCGAGCGGCACGGTGATGTCCGCGAGTGGCGCGGCCCTGGTCGTCACGGTCAAGGTCGACGCCTCGGATGCCGAGAACCTCAAGGTCGGAATGGTGGCCGACCTGACGCTCGGCGACGGGTCGACGGTCAAGGCGAAGGTCAAGCGGCTGACCCGCAAGGGCGAGTCGTTCGACGTCGTCGTCGGACCGGACACGCTCAACGCCAAGCAGCTCGAGCAGCTCCGGGACGCGAACGTGAAGGTGACGATCCCGGTGAAGAGCACGAACGGCAAGGTGCTCACGGTCCCGGTCGCCGCGCTCTCGGCCGGATCGGACGGCGGTTCGCGGGTCGAGATCGTCCGCAACGGCAAGACCGAGCTCGTCCCAGTCAAGGTCGGGCTGACGGCCGACGGGTACGCCGCGGTCACGCCGACCGGCGACGCCAAACTCGACGAGAGCGACCAAGTGGTGGTCGGAACATGAGCACCGCGCTCGAGATGTCGCCGGTCGCGGTCGCCCTGCCGGCACCGGTCGTGGAGATGATCGGTGTCCGGCGGGTGTTCCCCGGGCCGCCCGAGGTGGAGGCGATCCGCGAGGTCGACCTGACGATCCGGCAGGGCGAGTACCTGTCGATCGTCGGGCCGTCCGGCTCCGGCAAGTCCACGCTGTTGCACCTGCTCGGGCTGCTGGACAACCCGAGCAGCGGTGTCTACCGCCTCGACGGGGTGGACACGATGAGCCTGAAGGAACGGCGTCGCGCCGTACTGCGGGGTGAGCGGATCGGGTTCGTCTTCCAGTCGTTCCACCTGCTCGCCCATCGCACCGTGCTCGAGAACGTGGCGCTCTCGATGGTGTACGTCGGTGTGCCGCGACGCGAGCGGATGGCGCGGGCGCGGGTCGCGCTGGAACGCGTCGGCCTCTCGCACCGGATGGACTTCGGCCCGACCACGCTGTCCGGTGGTGAACGCCAGCGCGTGGCGATCGCCCGCGCCCTGGTCGCCGAACCGAGCCTCCTGCTCGCCGACGAACCCACCGGCAACCTGGACAGCGCGAACGCCGAGGCCATCCTCGAGCTCTTCGACGAACTCCACGCCGGCGGGATGACGCTCGCCGTCATCACCCACGACGACCACGTCAGCGAACGAGCCCAACGCCGAGTCCGCATCGTCGACGGGACCCTCCAATGGTGAACCCGCACAAGGCTCGGCGGTCCCGGCCGGCGGTGCGCGACGTCCTGGACGAGGCATTGGCCGGGGTGGCTGCTCGGCCGACGCGATTGATTCTGACCACGCTCGGAACTGTCCTAGGTGTTGCGGCGCTCGTGGGCACCGTAGGGCTTGGCCAGACGGCGGCCGGGCAGATCAGTGAGAAGTTCGATCTGGCACAGGCGACCCGGGTGGTTGTTGAGCCGGAGGACAAGAACGGGCAGGAAGGCGAAGCGGCGGCCGAGCTGCCGTGGGACGCGCCGGCCCGGCTCGGCAAGCTGAATGGCGTCGACGCGGTCGGCACCGTGAGCACGCTCGACGTCGGCGACGACCTGGTCCGCAGTGTGGCCGGGCTGAACGGTGGCGAGGGCAAGGCGCTGACCGTGATGTCCGGTTCGGCGGGCCTGTTCGACGCGATCCGCGCCGTCCTGAAGACCGGCCGGTTCTTCGACGCCGGTCACGACCAGCGCGGTGACAAGGTCGTTGTCCTCGGCAAGCATGCGGCCGAGCGGCTCGGCATCAACCGGGTGGACTCGGCACCGGCCGTGTTCATCGGCGACCAGGCGTACACCGTGATCGGCATCCTCGAGTCGGTCGCCGGTCGCGCCGAGCTCAACGACGCGGTGATCATGCCGAACGGAACGGCCAAAGCGGCGTACGACCTGAAGTCGCCGGACGCCGTCGAGATCCGGACCGCGGTCGGCGCGGCGCAGCTGATCGCCGGTCAGGCGCCGAAGGCGCTCCAGCCGAACGACCCGAGCACGCTCAAGGTCGACTCGCCGCCGAAGCAGGGCGCGGTGCGCAAGGGCGTCGAGGGCGACCTGAACGCGCTGTTCCTGCTGCTCGGCGCGGTCGCGCTGCTGGTCGGCGGCCTCGGCATCGCCAACGTCACGCTGCTCTCGGTCCTCGAACGGATCGGCGAGATAGGCCTCCGCCGGGCCCTGGGCGCCGCGCGACGACACATTGCCGCGCAGTTCCTGGTCGAGAGTGTGATCGTGGGGCTGCTCGGTGGACTACTCGGTACGGCGGTCGGCGTGCTGCTCACCGTCGGGGTCTCGTTCGCGAACGACTGGACGCCGATCCTGGACAACAAGCTCGCGTTCGGGTCACCCCTGCTGGGCGCGGTCATCGGCCTGATCGCCGGGACCTACCCCGCCTGGAAGGCCTCGGCCATCCAGCCGATCACCGCGCTGCGCGGCGCGTGAGTAGAGCACCGCGGTGACCGCGAAACCGACCACGATGAAGGCCAGGACCGGATAGGACTTCCCGGTGTCGGGCAGGATCGCCGCACCGAGCGCGGCCGCGGAGACCTGCCCGACGTTGAAGATCATGTCGTAGAGCGCGAAGACCCGGCCGCGGAAGACATCGTCGACACCCGTCTGCACGAGGGTGTCGACGCTGATCTTCACGCCCTGCGCGCAGAACCCGGTCAGGAACCCGCCGACGATCAGCGCCGGCTGCGTGAAGAGCCCGAGCGGTACGGCGGTCACCACCGCCGCGGCCGCGAACAGCAGCGTGATCCACCGCCGCAGCGACATCACCCGCGTGGCCCAAGGCGTCACCAGCGCGGCCACGAAGATGCCGGCCCCGACCATCCCGGTCGCGATCGCCAGCGCACCGAAGGCCTCGTCGAGGTGATCCGGACCGTAGAAGTAGTTCCGGTAGAGCAGGATCATCGCGACCGTGATCAGCCCGAAGAAGAACCGCAGCGAGCCGATCGCCACCAGCCCGAGCGCGGCCTGCCGCCGTTCCCGCAGATGCCGGCCGCCGTCCAGCAGCCCCTTCGCGATCGTCCGGACCGCCTCTCGGACACCGGGCTCGTCACCCTGGAGATCCGGTCCGAGCTGGTCCCTTCGGAGCCTGAGGGCCAGTAGCGCGGCACCGACGTACACGAGCACTGTCAGTCCGAGTACGGCGAGATCCGAGTCGACGAGCAGTTTCACCCCGGCCCCGACTCCACCGCCGATCAGGAAGGACGCCGTACCGGAGGTGGGTGTGACCGCGTTCGCCATCACCAGCTCGTCGCGCTCGACCACGTGCGGCAGCCCGGCCGACAGCCCGGACAGCAAGAACCGGTTCACGCCGAGCGTCAGCAACACCCCGAGGTAGAACGGCACCCCCGCGTTGCCCGCCGCAACGACCGCTCCGACCACGCAGACCAGCGCGGCCCTCGTGAGGTTCGCCCCGAACAGGATCTGCCGCCGCGACCACCGATCCAGCAGCACCCCGGTGAACGGCCCCAGCACGGAGTAGGGGAGGAGAGCCACCGCGAACAGTCCCGCGATCGCTGCCGCATCCGGCGCCCGCTCCGGCGAGAACAGCACGTACGACGCCAGCGCGACCTGGAACACCCCGTCGCCGAACTGCGACGTCAGCCGCACCGCGAACAGCCGCCGGAAATCCCGCCGCCGCAACAACGTCCCGAGATCCCGGATGAACCGCACCCTGGAACTCTAGGCCCCCAGATAGTCCGCCAGAACCGCCGGATGCCCCAGCATCGGGAAATGCGCCCCCGGCATCTCGTCCGGCGCCACCCCCAGCCGCTCCAACGTCACCCTGCGTAGGAACTCCGCCGGGAACAAGCGGTCGTCCCGCGCGATCACCACGCGAGTCGGTACGTCGGGCCACCTGTCGAACGCGCACGGATCATCCATCGGGCCCTTCGACTGCTCCCGCAGGTGTGCCCGCGCATCCGCCGCCAGCTCGGCCGGCAGGTCGTGGAAGAACACATCCCCGTCCGCCGACTCCAGCCCGGTGTTTCCCCACCACTCGCTGATCCGCTCGTCTGGCTCCGGCACCATCGCCGCCACCAGCACCAACTCCCGCACGGGCAACCGCTCACACACCAGCACCCCGGTGAACCCAGCCATCGAATGCGCAACCACGGTGACCGGATCACCTGCCGGTACGGCGTTCACCACCGTGTCGACGTACTGGGCGAGCCCGGCCGTGGGGTCGTCGGACGGCAGATCCGGTGCGATCACCTCGTGACCGCGGCGGGTGAGCTCGGCTGTCAGCGGGCGCCAGTGCCAAGACGACGCAGTGGCACCGTGGATCAGAACGAAACGCATGTCACCCAGCCTATTTGAGGATCAGCCGTGCAGGGTGGGTCGGTAGCTGAGTTCTTGGGTGTGGCCGTCGAGGGTGCGGGTCTCGATCAGGTCCAGGTCGAAGTCGCCCGCGTCCTGGAAGATCGGGCCCAACCCGCTCTGACCGGTGATCACGGGAAACAGCGTCACCTGGACGCGGTCGACCAGGCCGGCAGCCAGGAGCGCCCGGTTCAGCGTCAGGCTGCCGTGCGAGCGCAGCGGAACTTTCGACTCCTCCTTGAGCCGGGCGATGGCATCGATGGGGTCGCCGCTCAGGACATTCGCATCAGGCCAGTCGAGCGGGCTCTGCAGGGTGTTCGAGACCACCGTCGTCGGCAGGTTCCACATCCGGGTGACCCACGCGTCCCGCACCTCGGATCCCTCCGAGCTCGATGGGCGCCTTGGTCGGTGCCTCACCCCTACTACGAACACAGCGGCCCCGATCCGACACCGCCTATGGTGGCGGCATGGACCGGGAATCCTTTCCGCACTTTCTGCCGATCACACTGCGGTGGAAGGACAACGACGTCTACGGGCATGTGAACAACGTCGAGTACTACAGCTTCTTCGACACGGTGATCAACGACTTCCTGATCCGGGTCGGTGGGCTCGACATCCACGGCGGTGCGGTGATCGGGTTGTGTGTGGACTCGCAGTGCACGTTCAAGGCATCGCTGGAGTTTCCGGGTGTGGTCGACGCGGGGCTGCGGGTCAGCCAGCTGGGGAACTCGAGTGTGCGCTACGACATCGGGCTGTTCCGGCAAGACTCTGCGGAGCCCGCAGCGACCGGGCGGTTCGTGCATGTGTTCGTGGACCGGGTGGAGCGGCGGCCGGTGCCGATTCCGGACCGCATTCGTGAGGCTCTGGAGGGGATCGCCGGATGATCGTGCGTGGCGCCGTACTGCGGGAGATGGGTTTGCCCAAGCCGTACGCCGAGTCGCGGCCACTGCGGATCGAAGAGGTCGAGCTGGCCCCGCCCGGACCGGGTGAGTTGCTGGTGCGGATCCGCGCTGCCGGTCTGTGTCACTCGGACCTGTCCGTCATCGACGGCTCCCGCCCACGCGTGATGCCGATGCTGCTCGGCCACGAGGCCACCGGTGAGGTGGTCCAGTCAGAGGCACCTGGATTCGCAGCGGGGGACACCGTCGGTTTCGCGTTCGTCCCCGCCTGTGGCGCGTGCGGTCCGTGTGCGGAAGGCCGAGCGGCTCTCTGCGAACCAGGTGCTGCCTCCAACACCGCCGGCACACTGCTGTCCGGCGGACGGCGCCTCGACGGAGTGCACCACCACCTCGGAGTCTCCGGCTTCGCCGACCACGCAGTCGTCTCGGCGCGGTCCGCAGTGAAGATCGACCCGGCCCTGCCACCCGAGATCGCCGCGCTGTTCGGCTGCGCCGTCATGACCGGCGTGGGCGCGGTAGTGAACACCGCACAGGTCCGAGCCGGTCAGAGCGCAGTCGTCTTCGGACTAGGCGGGGTCGGCCTGTCCGCCCTGCTCGGTGCCGCCCTGGTCGGCGCACACCCCCTGGTGGCGGTGGACGTCGTACCGGAGAAGCTAGAGCTGGCCCGCGCTCTCGGCGCCACGCATGCCGTCGCCGCTGGCCCTGACACGGTCGAGGAGGTCCGCGCCGCCACGTCCGGTGGAGCCGACTACGCCTTCGAAACGGTCGGCAGTGGGAAGGTGCTCGAGCAGGCCTACGCCGCCACCCGCCGTGGCGGCACGACGGTCACGGTCGGCCTGCCACATCCCTCGCAGACGTTCAGCGTGCCCGCGGTCAGCCTCGTCGCCGAGGAACGCACGGTAAAGGGCTCCTACCTCGGCTCCGCCATCCCCAGCCGCGACATCCCGCGTTACATCGCTCTCTACCAGGCCGGCCGCCTCCCGGTGGACCGCTTGCTGACCGCAACGGTCGGCCTCGACAACCTCAACGAGGCCTTCGACACCCTCGCCGCCGGTACGTCGATCCGCCAGGTCCTACTCCTCTAGGGGCCGCCCCTCGATGACGGCGAACGTGTTCGCCTCGCGCGCTCGCGCCTCCGGGGTGAAGTTGTCCCCGAAGTCGTCGGCCGTCGCGACCCGCCGAAGCTCGATGCCCGCGGTGTTGCCGTGATCAGCGGCAAAGCAGCGCTCGGCCCAGGCCAGCGCCTCCTCCCGGGACTCCACCTCGATCAGGCAGAACCCGGCGATCAGCTCCTTGGTCTCGGCGAACGGCCCGTCGACCACCCGCGCCGTACCGCCGTCCGGCACCAGCCGGAAGCCCTCTGAGCTCGGCAGCAGCCCCTCACCCGCGAGCAGCACGCCCTTCTCGGCCATCTCGGACATCACCTGGGTCATCTCGTTCAGGCTCTGCTCACTCGGCTGCTCCCACGCTTCGGAACCAGCGCTCGCCCGCATCATCATCACGTATCGCATGGCCTCATCCTGCTGTCCGGAACAGGCCACATCAAACGTTAAATCCCCAGAAAAATGTATACAGCGGGGCAACCCATCGGGCAGGCTACGCACAGTGCGTTCTCGCATACCGCTCGTGAGGCTATGTCAAGTGAGACACGCGGAGTCCCTGAGGAGGACCCCTCTATGCACACCCGCCCCCGCCGCATCGGCGCCCTGGTCGGCGCCGGCGCCGTAGCGTTCGGCGCGCTCGCCGTCGTGGCCGGCAACTCGGCCGACGCCCAGCAGCCCGCCCCCACCCCGATCGACCAGCTGCTCGGCCAGGAGCTCCAGGGCACGGCCGCGCTCGGCCGGATCCAGTCCCGGCTCACGGAGCTTGCCGACCGCAACGGCCTCCCCGCCGCGAAGCTGCAGCAGATCCTGGCCACCGACAAGACCAGCTGGCTCGACCGCGACGGCAAGCTGTTCTTCCGGGAGCCCATCACCGGTGCGAAGACTGCGTCTGCGGCTTCCCCGCGCTGGGCGACCAAGGCTGTCGCCGCGGCGACCGGTCCGGCGTTCGAGCTGCACAGCAAGCCCGGTTCGAACCGCGTGATCTATCTGGACTTCGACGGCCACACCATCACCGGTACGGCGTGGAACACCGGCGGTAAGCCCGCCACCGTCAACGTCACGCCGTACGACACCGACGGCAACACCGGTAACTGGAGCACGGCCGAGCAGGACGTCGTACGCGATGTCTGGGCCCGGGTCGCCGAGGACTACGCGCCGTTCGACGTGGACGTCACCACGCAGGCGCCGGCCGAGTCCGCGATCACCCGCTCCGGATCATCCGACCAGCAGTTCGGTACGCGCGTGGTCATCGACCCGACCACTTGGTACCAGTCCGGCTGTGGTTGCGGTGGTGTCGCCTACGTCGGTGTCTACGACAACACCAGCCAGCACGCGTACTACCAGCCCGCGCTGGTCTTCACCAGGGGTGTCGGCACCGGCGCCAAGAACATCGCCGAGGCCGCGGCCCACGAGGCCGGCCACAACGTCGGCCTGAGCCACGACGGTACGGCGTCGGTCGGGTACTACTCCGGTCACGGCGCCTGGGCCCCGATCATGGGCGTCGGCTACTCCAAGGCGATCAGCCAGTGGAGCAAGGGCGAGTACACCGGCGCGAACAACAAGGAAGACGACTTCACCGTCATCGGCCAGAACGGGCTCGCCCTGCGCGCCGACGACCACGGCAACGCGACGACCAACGCCACCGCGCTCACGCTCGGTACGGCGGTCTCCGGTGTGTACGCCAGTGACTCCGACGTCGACGTGTTCAAGATCAACCTGGCCGCCGGCACCTTCAACTTCGCCGCCACGTCCGGTGGCGATGTGGACATCAAGCTCCAGCTGCTCGACTCGGCCGGCAACGTCGTTGTCACCGCCGACCCGGCCGCCGGACAGTCCAACTCGGCGACCCCGACCGGTCTGAGCGCGAGCATCAGCCGTCAGGTCGCGGCGGGCAGCTACTACCTGCGAGTCGACAACGTCGGCTACGGCAACCCGCTGAACACCGGCTACTCGACGTACGGGAGCCGTGGCGCATACACGGTACGTGTGACGGCCGGCTGACGTACTGACCACCAGAACCACCCGGGGCCGTCGTTCCCACCGAGATCGACGGCCCCGGGTTCTGTGGGGGGAACCACCGCCCAACCCCTGGAGGACCTCGATGAGGAAGCAACTCCGCCGTACCGGCGCGCTTGCGTGCACCGGAGCAGTCGTGTTCGGAGGCCTCGCCATCGGCGCCGGCGCCCGCGCCGACGCACAGCTCGTACCGATCGACCAGCTGCTCGGACAGCCCACACCGGGCGTCACAGCACTGGGTAAAGTGCAGAGCCGGCTGGCCGAAGTGGCCGCGACCAACGGACTGCCCACTGACCAGCTGCAGCGCATTCTGGCGACCGACAAGACCGCCTGGCTCGATGCCGGCAGCCGGCTGTTCTACCGCGAGCCGCAGCTGGCCTCGGCCCAGAAGTCCGAGGAGGCTTCACCGCGCTGGGCGACCGAGGCCGTCGCCGGTGCGACCGGTCCGGCGTTCGAGCTGCACAGCAAGGCCGGTTCGAACCGCGTGCTCTACCTGGACTTCGACGGCCACACCATCACCGGTACGGCGTGGAACGCGGCCAAGAGCATCGACCCCGTGAACGTCTCGGCGTACGACACCGACGGCGATCCGGCGAACTACAGCACCGCTGAGCAGGACGTCGTACGCGATGTGTGGGCGCGGGTTGCGGAGGACTACGCGACCTTCGACGTCGACGTCACCACGCAGGCACCTCCGCAGTCCGCGATCGACCGGTCCGGCGCCTCGGACCTGCAGTACGGGACGCGGGTGCTGATCGACCCGGACACCTGGTACCAGTCCGGCTGTGGTTGCGGCGGCGTCGCCTACGTCGGCGTGTACGACAACAGCAGTCAGCACGACTACTACCAGCCGGCGCTGGTCTTCACCAAGGGCGTCGGGACCGGCGCGAAGAACCTGGCCGAGGCCGCCTCCCACGAGGCCGGCCACAACGTCGGTCTCAGCCACGACGGCACCTCCTCCGTCGGCTACTACCAGGGCCACGGCGCCTGGGCGCCGATCATGGGCGTCGGGTACTACCGCGGGATCAGCCAGTGGAGCAAGGGCGAGTACGCCGACGCCAACAACAAGGAAGACGACTACGGCGTCGTCGGCACCCACGGCCTCGCACTGCGCACGGACGAGGCCGGTGACACCACTGCCGACGCGGCCGCGCTGACCCTCGGTACGACGGCCACCGGCTACATCGCCGCCGAGACCGACACCGACGTCTACAAGGTCACGGTCGGTGCCGCAGGCAACTACACGGCCACCGCGAACGCCGCGGCCTCCGGTGGGAACCTGGACATCAAGCTCGACCTGCTGAACAGCGCCGGTACCGTCGTCGCCTCGGCCGACCCCGCCTCGGGTCAGACCGACGCCGCGACCCCGACCGGCCTCGGCGCCTCGGTGACCGCCGATCTGGCGGCCGGCACCTACTACGTCCGGATCGACAACGTCGGCTACGGCGACCCGCTCAGTACGGGCTACTCGACGTACGGCAGTCGCGGTGCCTACACCGTGAAGCTCGCCTGACCCCTCGAACCCCTGCGGCTGGCCAACATCTGGCGTAGGCCAGCCGCAGGTTCAGGCGCCTTGTTAGATGCTCAGGTCAGATGTGAGACAGCCAGCTGCGCAAGTGCCGCGGCCTGCATCGGCAGTACGGCGTCGTCGAACCGGACGACGCTGGAGTGGTTGGAAGGCGCCTCGTCGGCCGGTACGTCGTCGGGGCGCGCACCGAGCATGATGAACGTGCCGGGCACCTCCTGCAGCACCATCGAGAAGTCCTCGGCCCCCATCTGCGAGTGGGCCGCCAACTGGACGTGCTCCGCGCCGAAGAGCTTCGTCAGCTCGCCCATCGCATGCTGCGTGCGGTCGGCGTCGTTGATCGTCACCGGGTACTGAAGATTGAGCGCGGCGTCGACCGTGCACCCGTGCGCCTTGGCGATCGACTCCGCCAGCGCGGGCAGCTCCTCGGACAGCTGCGTGAACGTCTCGTTCGAGAGCGTCCGGACTGTTGCGCCGAGCTTGGCCGAATTCGGGATGACGTTGATCGCCACCCCGGCCGACAACTGGGTGACCGTGATGACCACTGGGTCGAACACGCTGACCCGCCGAGTCACATACGTCTGCAACGCCGTCACCAACTCAGCCACCACCGGCACCGGGTCCGCCGTCGTATGCGGCGTCGACCCATGCCCGCCACGCCCGTGCACGGTGACATGCAGCTGATTGGAGCCGGCCATCATCGTCCCCGGCCGAGTCTCGAACATCCCCTTGGCCGCCAGCCCCCACACATGCACGGCGTACGCCGCGATCGGCTTCTCCCCGCTCGCCTCCAGCAACCCCTCCCGCAGCATGTACCCCGCACCACCCAGCCCTTCTTCACCCGGCTGGAACATGAACACGACGTTCCCCTGCAACTCCTCACGATGCGCACTCAGCAACTGCGCAGCGCCCACCAGCCCAGCCGTGTGCAGATCATGACCGCAGGCATGCATGTTCCCGTTCTCCGACGCGAACTCCAGCCCGGTCTCCTCGACCACCGAACTCCAGCCCGGTCTCCTCGACCACCGGCAACGCATCCATGTCCCCGCGCAACAAGACAGTCGGCCCCGGCCGCCCACCCCGCAGCACCCCGACCACCGAAGTCACCTCACGCCCCGTCGAAACCTCCAACGGCAACCCGGCCAAAGCATCAAGCACCCGACCCTGAGTTCGCGGCAACACCAGCCCCACCTCAGGATCCCGATGCAACTCCCGCCGCAACCCGACCAACCCCGCCGTGAGCCCGCCACTCTCCCGAACCAGATCCATCGCGCCACCGTACCCGCCCACCAGCTCCACCCGCGCCGTCACCCAAAGCCCCGCCGTCGACACCCCAACGCGCCAAGATCGAGCACCCACCATCGACAGCCCCAGCCGCGCAAACATCGCAGGCACCACCACCCACACGCGCCCTCCCGGCCCCAGCCCGAACGAAACCACCGCAACCGACATCCCCACGACTGTCATCCACTTCCCCGCGCCCGCCGCCAATCCCCGCAACCGGCCCCGGCGAGCCCGGCGAGAGCCCGCGATTGCGCCGGGTCGATCGGATCATGACAGCGGCCTGAGACAAGGAGTCGTTTCGTCTCCTGTGATTCCTCCCGTGATTCCGTGCGGAGGACGGCCGTCGGAGGCTCGGCGCAGGCCACGCCCAAAGACACAAAGGTCGCCGCCGGCCCGGCCCGTCCACCCCAGCACCCGGCAAGCAATCGCGGCGCGTATGCCATGTCATGGGCCGACTGCCACCGGCTCACTGCAGCGGCTGACCGCACCCGCCCACCACACCGGCTGACCGCACCCGCCCACCACACCGGCTGACCGCACCCGCCCACCGCACCGGCTGACCGCACCCGCCCACCGCTCCCGCCCACTGCGATAGGACGGTCGAACCCGCCGCGATCGGTCCGTCGCCATCAACCGTGGACCAGCCTGCAGGGACAGCCAGCGGAGGCACGGATCGGTCCAGCCACCGTGCCTCCATGCCCTGCCACGGCCGACCGTGCTCTCCTGCCCAGCCGCGCCGTGCTGAGTCGCGCCGTGCTCAGCCACGCCGCGCGGTGCTCAGCCGGTGCCGTGCCCTCCCGTCCCCGTGCCCTCCGTGCATGGCATTCACCGTTCGATGTCCATACCGGCGTCGATCGGCACAGCCCTAGGTTGGAGACACCCAGGGCACATCGGAGTACAAACTCGACCGCTCGCGGCGGCAGGTATTCGTCGTCGGGCGACCGAGGCGACCGAGGCGACCTGCCTGACCGGGGTGGCCGGGGTGGCCGGCACTCGGCTCCGAACCCATGGTCGAGCCGATGGGTCGCTCTGAGCAGCAGGATCAGCCCGAGCGGGGTCTTCCTGCTGAGGCTGCGAACTCTCAACATGTGGATGCGGGTCCGCGGGTGGTCTCGCGCTTCGCCCCGCATGAGCCGAAGGATGCAACGAGATCAGCCGTTGGGTGGGTCTTTGGTGATTCGGTGGGTGCCGGTGGGGTTGACGTGGAACACGAAGCCGTGGGGTGTTGTCCACTCGACCGTCTTGGCGTCGATGCGGCGGAGTTTCCAGCCGCGGCCGTGGGTTTTGACCCTGTGAGCGTGGCGGCTGAGGGGTATGAGGTTGTCGGTGTTGGTTTGGCCGGGTGGGCCGTCGGGGCGGTAGGGCTTGATGTGGTCTTGGTCGAGGGTGTTGGTGGTTTCGCGGGTGCCGTAGGGGAAGAGCTCGGTGGGGTGGGCGAGTTTGATGTGTTCGCGGATGCGGAGGGGGATTTCGTAGGCGTTGACGCTGATGGCTTGGTTGAGGTCGATGACGGGCTTGACGGTGTAGGGGGCGTATCCGATGAGTTCGGTGAGCTGGTCGTTGATGAAGGGGCCGAGTTCTTCCGCGCGGAGTACGCCGGTGCCGGTGGCGAGGGTGTAGTCGGTGAGGTGGAGGTAGATCTCGGTTTTGCCGGGGCGTGCGGATGCGGCTGCGGTGTGGGGAGTGGCGGGGTTGTTGTAGGCGTCGTGTCTGATCTGGGCGAGCTTTGCGGCGAGGGCGCGGTGGGCGGCTGCGTCCATACCGGGATCGTCGGGTGCGGGGTCGAACGGTTCCGAGCCCGAGCTCGGGCCTGGGCTCGCTGGGTTGTCGAGTGGGTCGGGTAGGTCGCTGGTGCTGGGGTGGGGTGCGTCGCGGTCGGCCTCGTCATCGAGGCCAGGCTCACACCAACTGCTCTCGTAGCCGTCGCAGTAGCCGTCGCCGTGCAGGGGTTCGTCGACAGGACGATCGGTTACGGGCGCGGAGCCCCGGATGGCGGCGGAACCGGATCCGGGTAGCGCTGAGGAACTCGTCTCACACGCGGAGCCGAACCCCGATGCAGCTTCCGACGGTGCCGCCAGCGCGGACGCCGACGCCGGAGTCAGCGCTGCGCCCGGCGCACCAGCAGATCCAGCGTTCGATGCGGGCGCCGGCTTCGAGGCGGCGGTTGGCTTCGGCTTCGGGCCGGGCGCGGGGAGCAGTGTGGGTGTTGGTGGCGAGCTGGGTGTAGGTGCCGAGATCGGCGCAGGCGCGTGGGCGGAGGCGGGCGAAGCCTGCGCTTGGACGGGCATAGGCACCAGTTCCGATGCCGATGCCGATGCCGATGCCGATTCCGGTGCGGGCGCGGGCGCTGGGTTGGGCGCGGTGCCTGACGACGGGTTCGGCGCGGGGATCAGTGCCGGTGCTGGGGCAGTGCTCGCCGCAGGTCCGTGGGCGCAGGCGGGTGGCGGGGCAGGTGTCGAGCTCGGCGCTGGTGCATGGGCACAGGCGCCTGCCGTTGCCGATGCCGGTGCGGGCGCTGAGGCCGGTGCGGGTGTGAGCGCTGTGCCGGGCCGAGGTTCCGATGCGGGGGCTGGCTTCGCCGCGGTGGTCGGTGCTGGTGTGGGCGCTGAGATGGGCGCGGTGCTTGACGACGGGTTCGGCGTGGGAAGCGGATCCGGGGGTGGGATGAAACCCGGAGTAGTTGCATGGGCGGGCTCTGGGGCTGGGGCGGAGCTTGGCGCGGGTGTAAGGGCGGGAGCAGGGGCAGAGCCTGGAGCTGTGCCGGGGGTAGAGGCGGTGCTTGGCGTGGGGGCGGAGGTGGAGGTGGAGGTGGGGCGGGCTGCGGACGTGGGTGACGGGGTGGGGTTCGGCGCGGTCGGGGGTGTCGGCCGTGCGGGGGTGGGGGCTGGAGTGTTGGTGGTGTGACGGGGGTGGGCGGCGGCTTGGGCTAGGAGTTCTTGGTGGTAGCGGGGGTCGGCGATGATGCCTACGGCGGTGGCTTGGCGGGCTTGGAGGGTGCGGGTGTCGCCGATGTCGTAGAGGGCGTTGGCGATTCCGCGGATGGCTGCCTTGTTGCGTTTGATGTCTGCTGCGGCGGCGCGGATGTACATGGTGGCGGTGCCGTGTTCGTCGGACTGGCTGGTGAAGACGCCGCGTTCGCGGGCGGTCTCGGCGGCTTTGGCGCGGGCCTGGTCGGGATCGGCGTGGTACTTGGCGGCGCGGACGATCTTGGCCAGCTGGCCGGGAGTGATGGAGTCGATCAGCGAGGCGATGCGGGCGTCGACGTAGCGGGCGGCTGCTTCGGACAGGTCGGTGCAGTCGTCGACGATGCGGGCGGCTTTCCAGGCGGTGGCCTCGCCGGCCAGGACCTGGGCCCAGGTCTGCGGGAAGCGGTGCCGTAAGCCGAGAGCGTTGCCGATGTAGCGGGAGGCGACGCGGGGTGAGACACCGAGCATCACACCGAACTCGTTGACGGCGAACTCGGCGATCGGTGGGCAGCCTTCACCGCCCAGGACGATGGCGCGTTCGCGGCCGTCGGCGGCGCGGCGGCCGGGGCGGATCGCTTCGGGGAGACGGTCGGGGTGGTAGCGGTCGGCGTAGACGAGGGCGTGTTCGAAGACGCGGGTATCGCAGCGATTGGACAGCGCTACATGGTCCGCGGCCGACTCCAGCAGGTCGCGGGTGGAGAGCTCTGTCAGATCATTCTCGAACATGTATTCGATTGTAGTCACGAAATGGTAACGATGCAAATCCCCTTCCGGACAAGGGAATTCAGGCGGGAGGTTGGTTCGAGTTGGTCAGCGAGCCGATGGTGCACAGGGTCGGCCGCGAGCTGGCGGCCTACCTTCCAAAGCGTCTCCCGCAGGCGGGGCTGCGATTTCGGCGTGGTGGGAGGAGGTGCGGACCTTGTTCACCCCGGACCCGATTGGCGCTCTCTGCCGGACACGTGGGTATCGGGAGCTCGGTCGAGGGTCGGCGGTCGGCGTTCGATCTCGCGCAGTTGGGCGTGTGGGTCCGCGCATTCGTGGACGAGGGGAGGGCCGGGCCACTTCCGAGTGCCGCGCCCACTTCGATGTCGGCCCGCGTGAAATGCAGGGGTGACAGGGCATCGAGAGACTGTGCGCGGTCAGGCGGTCAGGCGGTCAGGCGGTCAGGCGGTCAGCGGTTGGCCGTCGCTTGGCCAAGCCGTGCTCGGTGTGGGGGTGCCGGCCGGCCTATGGATGGTCGGCTGACCGCTGCGGGCGGTTGGTGCCTACTGGAACGGGCGGAGCTCGATCTTGCGGTCACAGAGCTTTGAGGCTTCGGTGGCCAGTTGGAGTGCCAGGTCTGGGTCGGGTATGTCCCAGACCCAGACGCCGGCGAGGTACTCCTTCGACTCCGCGTAGGGGCCGTCGCTGAGGACTGTCTGCTCGCCGCGGTTGTCGACGACGGTGGCCGCGGTGGTGTCGGCGAGGCCGCCGGCGAAGACCCAGTAGCCGTCGGCGATCAGGCGCTCGTTGAACTCGCTGATGACGGGCTCCCGGTCGGTGCTGCCGGGGTTTTCCTTGTCGTCGATGACGGAAACCAGATATCTCATCTGTGGATCATCTCCCGTGCTCGGGGTTAGGACTCTTGCGGTGCGCTGCGGGGAAGCAGCGCGACTGCCGGGATGCTGACGGCGGTGACGATCAGTACGACGACCAGGCTGACCTTCATGGCGTGATCCAGCCCGGAGGCCGCGCCGTGAAAGAAGATCGTGACGACCGGGGCCGAGCCGATTCCGGACGCGAGTTGCTGGATCGAGCTGAGCGAGCCGCTGGCGCTGCCGGCTTCGTCGGGGGCCGTGTCGCCGAGCGCGATGGACCCGCTCTGTGCACCGATTGCAGTTGCAGCACCGTCTACATCGAAACCACCCTGACGACCGCGAAGGAGACGACCGCGACGACCTACAGCGTCGCCGGGATGACCTGCGGCGGTTGCGCCACCACGTCGGGCGCGCGGCGTCGCGATCGCTTCCCTGTACTGCGGGGCCGCAGTCGCCGCCGGCCCGGCATCACGCAGCGCTCACTGAGTTCCGGCATCGGCGATCAGCGGCTGGCTTATGGCGAATCGCTGTCGACGATGCTGTGCAGTGCAGGCCGAAGGATCCGCTGGATGTCGGCGCGATCGGCTCCGGCCAGCACCGGGTCCTCTAAGAGGTACCGGGCGATCGTCACCCCCAGCGTGCATGCGTTCAAGACCGCGGCGCGCAACTCGCTGTCGTCCCCGCCGATGGTCGCGGCAACCGCCGCCTGCGCCGGGCTCATGACCTGATCGCGAAGCGCTGCACCGGCCGCGGGATGAGTCAGACAACTCCGCAGCAGCGCCGCTGCGCCACCGCGGCGCTCGGGATCTTCGAAGTCGGTGAACAGGTGCGCCGCCGCCGCGTCGGCCAGATCACCGGTCGTTGCACCGGTCAGCGCCTCCAAGTCGATACCGGAAGACGCTGCCGCCGAAAACAGCCGTTCCTTGTTGCCGAACAACTGCATCACCAGCGCGGGATCGATCCCTGCCTCCGAGGCGACAGCACGGATGCTTGTCCTCTCGTAGCCGAGCTCACCGAACTGGCGGCGCGCGGCCGCCAGAATCGCATCTTCGGTCCGACGGCGCCGCTCGGCGCGGGAGACCGGTTCGTCTTCCACCACACTTTCACTCTACACGCGTTGACCGAAATCTCTTCTCGCTCTACGCTCGTTGAGTGAATGAGCGAAGAGTAGAGGTGCCCGCTGGCCGGTCAACGTCGAGTCCGCTGGGTGCGCGCCCGGCGGTGGCGCTGGCGGTGCTGTCGGGTAGTCAGCTGTTGATCGTGGTCGACGCGACGATCGTGAACGTCGCGCTGGGTCCGATCCGTGCGGGGTTGGGATTCACTGATGCGCAGTTGCAGTGGGTGATCACCGCCTACACCCTCGCGTTCGGTGGACTGCTGCTGGTCGGTGGCAGGGTCGCGGACCGGTTTGGTCACCGCCGGGTGTTCATGGTGGGGGCGGCCGCCTTCGGCGTCGCGTCGCTGATCGGCGGTGCTGCGGGCGAGCAGTTCGTGCTGGTCGGCGCGCGGGCCGCTCAAGGCGCCGGTGCCGCGATGATGGCTCCGGCGGCGATGGCATTGGTGATGGACGTGTTCGCTCCTGGTCGCGGCCGGGCTCTGGCGTTCGGGATCTGGGCCGGCGTGACGGCCGGCGGCACGGCGCTCGGGTCCGTGCTCGGTGGTGTGCTGACCGAGGCGTTCTCGTGGCGCTGGGTGCTGTGGATCAACGTGCCGATCGTCGTGGTCGTGGTCGTGGTCGGCCTGTGGGTGCTGCCCCGGTCCGGCGGAGACCGCACCTCGAGAATCGACGTGGCGGGCGCGACGACCGCCACCGGCGGCCTGATCCTTTTGGTCTACGGCCTGAGCAGGGCCGCCGACCACGGGTGGACCGCTGCAACGCTTCTTGTGCTGCTCGCCGCGCTCGCCTTCTTGGTGTTCTTCGTGGTCCTGCAGGCCACCCGGCCGGCTTCGCTCGTTCCGGCCAGTGTCGTCCACAACCGGACGGTCGTGGCTGCCGATACCGTCGGGCTGATCCTGGGTGTCGCGATATACGCGCTCTTCTTCTTCGTCAGCCTGTTCCTGTCCACGATCCAGGGCAAGGACCCGGTTTACGTCGGCCTGGCCTTCGTACCGATGACCGCCGCGATCGCTGTCGCGGCACGGGTCTCCGGCGCACTGGTCGACCGGGTCAGCCCGGGACGGCTGTCGGCGACCGGCGCGGCGCTGGTGGCACTCGGACTGGTGCTGCTGGTCAGGATCGAACCGGCATCCAGCTACGCAGCGACGCTGCTGCCTGGCCTGGTCGTCGCAGGCTTCGGCCTGGGCCTGACGTTCGTCCCGCTCACGACAGCAGCGATGTCCAGCGCCGGACCCGCCGATTCCGGGATCGCATCCGCGCTGTTCAACGCTGCCCAGCAGATCGGAGGGGCACTTGGTCTCGCGGTGCTGACCACCATCAGCACCGCGGCAGCCGGCACCGCCGCCGCGGCGACCGCTGAGTCGACAACCAGCGGCTGGAGCCTGGCCCTGGTCATCGCCGCAGCGCTGACCGGCGTGGCCGCGCTCCTCGCGGCCACGCTGATCAGGCCCGGCGCGCAGCCGACTGACGGGCGATGACGTGCTCGCCAGCTACCGCAGAGCACTCACCATCCCCGGCATCGCCCGCGTCGTCGGCGCCGTCTTGGTCTGCTACCTGCTGGCCGGAATGGTCAACCTGTCCCTGCTGACCAGCGCAACTCACGCCACCGCCAGCTACACCATCGCCGGGACCGTCGTCGGCGCCTACTCCACAGCCGTCGCCGTCACCGCCCCGATCTGGGGCCGGGTCGTCGACCGCCGCGGCCCACGGTGGACGCTGGCCGTGACCAGTACCGCCCAGGTCACCGCGTTCACCGGCTACATCACCGCCCTGGTGATCAACGCTCCCGCGCTGGGCCTCGTCGCGGCGGCGGCGGCCGCTGGATGCTGCACGCCTCCGGCATCCGCGATCGCCAAGCACGTCTTCGCCACACATGACGACCCCGACAGCCGCAGAGTCCTGTTCGCGATCTCCGGGCTGTTCACCGAGATGGTCTTCGTCGTCGGCCCACTGATCGTCGGCGCCATCGTCGCCATCGCCCACCCAACGCTCACGGTGGCAGTCACCGCCGTCGTCTCGCTGGCGGGCGTCTGGTGGCTGCGCGGAGCCCCCGCCGTCCGCGCCCTCACCACTGCCCGTGACGCTCGCGGGTCAGCGGAGCCGAGACGGCGCCCCGGCCTGGGTGCCCGGCAGTTGCACGTCCTGACTGTCGTGGCCCTCGGCGCGATCGCCATCGGGGCCCTGCAGGTCAGCGTCGTCGCCCACGCCGCACACCTCACCCTCAACCCGGGCCTCTTCATCGCGGCCATGGCGTGCGGCGGTGTCGTAGCGAGTTTCGCCTACGGCGCCAGCCCGCTGCGTGGTTCGCTTCCGGCCCAGCTTGCCGTCGCACTCGGGCTGTACGGCGCCCTGATCATTGCCGTTGGCACCGGCCCTGGCGCGGTCATCTCCGTAGTTCTTCTGCTGCTCGCCGGCGTGGCCACCGGGCCGGCTGACGCCATCGAGGCGCTCCTGATCGCCAACCACACCCCCGGCCACGCACAATCCCAAGCCTTCGCCGCCCTCACGACAGCCAACTGGCTCGGATTCGCCGCCGGAAGCGCACTCGCTGGCGCAGCGATCGACCATGCTCCGCTGTGGGTCGCGACCACCATCGCAGCCGCCGCTGTGCTCGCGGCCGCACTGTCGCTGCTCGTGCCTGGCTGGCGACGGCAACTGCTCGAGGCGCCCTGAGATTACGCACGATCAGGCGCGCCGCGTGCATCAACCGCTTCGGATCGACGGCCCGGCGCAGGGAGCCTGGCGGTCTCTACCGGCGGCTGGGGAGTGAGGTCGCCGCTGGCATTGGGAGCAGGCAGCCCGGCGAAGGCCGTTCGGGTGGGGTGAGGGACCTGGCGCCGGGTGTAGAGGGATTCGGCTCGGGCGATCTCGAGGTGGAGGTGGGAGAGCAGGGACTGGGTGGTGGCTTTCGCTCGGGCGGTGGCTTGGGGATGGGGGAGCAGTTGGTGTTTGTCGAGCGCGGCGAGACCGGAGCGCAGCACCGACTCGAGGTGATCGCGGGTCCGGGGGCCGGCCGGCTCCAGCTCGGGGAGACGGGTGGAGTTGTAGTACAGGGTGGCCATCACGGGGAGTTGATGCTCGGCGGTCTGGTTGTTGAGGGCGCTGAGGATGGTGCCGGGAGCCAGACCACCACGGGACTCCAGGTCGGCGCCGAGCATGCGGACGGCGGTGACGAACGGGGCGTACTGACCGTTGGTCCGGAAGGAATCGATGCCTGGGGCAACTTTGTCGATGCCGAGTCGATGGAGGTAGTCGTTGAGGTGGACCTGAGCCCACGCTTCGGCGACGCCCTCCTCCAGTTGGCGGCTGCCGGGGCGGACGAACGCGTCCCGGGCCGCCTCCTGGGTGGCACCGGCCGGGCCGAGGAAGTGTGAGTGCTCGTGCAGGATCGTGGCCAGGGCTTCGCGGTAGCGGGCCAACTGTTGGGTCGGATGCTCCCTGCCGGCCAACGCATACATCTCTCGGAGCGGATCGAGAATGTACTCGCGGTCGAGGTGGAGCGTGCCGTCCCAGTGCGCGAGGCCGAGGATGTGGTCGCTCGATTCGACGATCCGGCCGTTCCAGGCACTGTGTTGCGCACCGGACAGGTCGAGCGCGGCGTGTCCACTGCGCAACAGCAACTCCTCGACCGAGGCCGGTGCGGCGAGGGTCCCGGCACTCATGACCGGTACGCCGTCGCCAGGCGGACGAGTGAGTCGGCCGACCGTCGCAGCTCGGCTTGGTACTGCGGATCGTCAGAGGTAGCGGCCCGACTTCTCAGCTCGCGGACCAGCCATTCGGCGCGAGCCCGATGCTCCGCCGCTGTCGAACGACTGGTGCCCGTCGGCTGTTGCCCATCCGTGGATGGGTCGAAGCTCGCGCTGGTGATGGTCGGTTGTTCCATGATGTGTCCCTCCGAGTCGGATCTCGGCAGAGAACATACGGAGATTCACCTTCTCCTCGACGATGAATCTGCGGCCTGTGGATAACCGCCCTCCAGGACTGAACAGCCGGTTCAGAACAGCGTGGGGGGTTCGAGTGAGACTGGCTCGGGGAGGGGTTCCAGCAGCGGGAGCCTGGTGCGGAGGGTGGTGTGGAAGAGGCGGGCTAGGTTGAGGGCCTCGGCGTTGTCCGGGGTGTGCAGGAAGATCGTCGGTGAGCGGCCTTCGGTGAGCCAGGTGTGGACGAGCTCGACGAGGTAGGCCCAGCCTTCGACGGTCTCGTCGACGGAGTCGCGGCCGATGTAGCGGACGATCGGGAACGCGGTGAGGGCGGTGGCTCGGCGGGCGACGCGGGGCTTCTTCATCCAGGCATCACGTTCGGCGAGGCTGCTCGCGGGACGGCCGAAGAGGGTGCCGGTGTCGAAGGGGACCCACTCGGCTCCGGCATCGGCCAGGACCTGCTCCAGTTGAGCAGTCACGCGGGGATCGTCGAAGAAGGCGCGGTGACGGACCTCGACGGCGTACCGGTGTTCGCGGGGTGCGCCGCGCAGGAAGGCGGCCAGCGTGCCCAGATCGCTGGGGGCGAACGACGCGGGGAGCTGCACCCACATCGCGTGGTTGCGCGGCCCGAGTGGCTCGACCGCGGCGGCGAACGCGAAGAACTCGGTCGCGATCGTGTTCAGGCGACGTTCGTGTGTGATGGTCTGCGGCAGCTTCATCACGAAGCGGAAGTCGGGCGGCGTCTGCGCGGCCCAGTTCTCGACCGACGAGCGGGCCGGGATCCCGTAGAACGTGGTGTTGCCCTCGACCGCGTTCACCCACGAGGCGTACGACGCGAGTTTGTCGCGGGACGGCTGCGGCCACGCGGGATGTGTCCATTGAGCACATCCCACGTGGAGCCGCATTCAGAGAATCTAGCGCTCGACCTCACCGCGGATGAACTTCTCCACCAGGTCGCGGCAGACGTCGTCGGCGTACTGCTCCGGCGGCGACTTCATGAAGTACGAGGACGCGGACAGGATCGGGCCGCCGATGCCGCGGTCCTTGGCGATCTTCACCGCGCGGATGGCGTCGATGATGATGCCGGCCGAGTTCGGCGAGTCCCAGACCTCGAGCTTGTACTCCAGCGACAGCGGGACGTCGCCGAAGTTGCGGCCCTCGAGCCGGATGAAGGCCCACTTGCGGTCGTCCAGCCAGGCCACGTAGTCCGACGGGCCGATGTGCACGTTGCGCGGGTCGATGTCGTTGACCAGCTGCGAGGTGACGGACTGGGTCTTGCTGATCTTCTTGGACTCCAGCCGGTCGCGCTCCAGCATGTTCTTGAAGTCCATGTTGCCGCCGACGTTCAGCTGGTAGGTCCGGTCGACGGTGACGCCGCGGTCCTCGAACAGCTTGGCCAGCACGCGGTGCGTGATGGTGGCGCCGATCTGCGACTTGATGTCGTCGCCGACGATCGGCACGCCGGCCGCGGTGAACTTGTCCGCCCACTCCTTGGTGCCGGCGATGAAGACGGGCAGCGCGTTGACGAAGGCGACGTTCGCGTCGATCGCGCACTGGGCGTAGAACTTCGCCGCCTGCTCCGAACCGACCGGCAGGTAGCAGACCAGTACGTCGACCTGCGCCTCACGCAGGGCGGCGACGACGTCGACCGGGGCCGCGTCGGACTCGGTGATGGTCTCGCGGTAGTACTTGCCGAGACCGTCCAGGGTGTGACCCCGCTGCACCGTGATGCCGCTCGGCGGCACGTCGCAGATCTTGATCGTGTTGTTCTCGCTGGCGCCGATCGCGTCGGCGAGGTCGAGGCCGACCTTCTTGCCGTCGACGTCGAACGCGGCGACGAACTCGACGTCGCGGACGTGGTAGTCACCGAACTGGACGTGCATCAGACCGGGGACGCGCTCCTCAGGCTTCGCGTCACGGTAGTAGTGCACGCCCTGGACGAGCGAGCTGGCGCAGTTGCCGACGCCGACGATCGCTACCCGGATCGAGGTCATCTGGAATCTCCTTGGTCAGGCGGTGGGGGATGTTGGGAGGGTTGCTGCCTGCGCTCGCCGTCGATCAGCTCGTTCAGCCAGCGGACCTCGCGCTCGGCCGACTCCAGGCCGTGCCGTTGCAGCTCGAGGGTGTAGGCGTCGACCCGTTCCGCGGTCCGGCTCATCGCGGCCCGGAAGTTCGCCAGCCGCTCCTCCATCCGGGCGCGCCGGCCCTCGAGGATGCGCAGCCGGGTGGCCGGATCGGTCCGGCCGAAGAACGAGAACCGGACGCCGAACGTGTCGTCCTCCCAGGCCGACGGACCGGCATCGTGCATCGCGTGCGCGAAGTGGTCCTTGCCGTCGGCCGTGATCGTGTAGACGATCTTCGGCCTGCGCCCCGACTCCGGCGTACCGGGGTCGGCGGTGATCAGGCCGTTGCGGAGCATCGCCTTCAGACACGGGTAGAGCGACCCGAACGACAGCACGCGGCCCCACCCGAACTGGGCGTTGACACGCTTGCGGAGCTCGTAACCGTGCATCGGCGCTTCGTGCAGCAGACCGAGTACGGCGAGTTCCAGGACTCCACTGCGGTTTCCCATGACCCCACCTCCTCGATCCAGTTTGTCAGAACCTGATGTATCGGTTCGATACATCGCGCCGCCACTGTAAGCAGAGCTCCGGCCTGTGGACAACTCATGACAAAGGTCGGCTTTGTCAGCTCGCACCAAGTCATCACCGGGGCGCGCGCCGGGGAAGCTGTTACGTCAGGCGCCGATCTGCGTTAATCGGATGACACCCAGCGTCGCGATCCAGGAGCACAGCGTCATGACCGACCATGGAAAGCACGCCAAGCACGAGCTCGAGAGCGAGGGGCCGCTGGCGCGGGTGGCGCTGCGGTTCACCGCCTTCACCGAGAAGTGGCTGCCGGACGCGTTCGGCTTCGTGCTGGTCGGCACCTTCGTGGTGCTGCTGTTCGGGCTCGTCACCGGCGAACCGTTGCTGAAGCGCCCGGACGATCCGGCCGCGACCAAGGGATTCGGTCTGGTCGATGCCTGGGGCATCGGGTTCTGGAGCCTGATCACGTTCACGCTGCAGATGGCGATGATCATCATCGGCGGGTACGCCGTCGCGACCAGCGGACCGGTCGCCCGGCTGATCGCGCGGCTGGCGCGGATCCCGAAGAGCCCGCGGTCGGCGGTCGCGTTCGTGGCCGCGGTCGCGATGCTCGCGTCGTACCTGAACTGGGCGTTCAGCCTGATCTTCGCCGCGATCCTGGCGCGGGAAGTGGCGCGGAACGTGCCCAAGGCCGACTACCGGGCGCTCGGAGCGATGGCGTTCCTCGGCCTGGGGACGGTCTGGGCGCAAGGCCTGTCGGGGTCAGCCGCACTGCAGGTCGCGAGTGCGAGCAGCAGTCCGGCGCCGGTGCAGGAGGTCATCAAGGCAGGCGGCCGGGCCACTGGACTGATCCCGCTCAGCGACACGATCTTCACCTGGCAGGCGCTGGCCGCAACGCTCTTCGTGTACGTCGTCGGTGTGGCGATGGCGTGGTTCATCGCACCGGGTGAGGGTAGCTCCAAGACCGCGGAGCACCTGGGGATCGAGCTCAAACCGCTGATCGGGCGTGGTTCCGCCTACAACGGCCAGCGGGAGGAGAGCGGGAAGCGCCGGCCGGGGGACTGGCTCGAGCACTCGCCACTGTTCAGTCTGTTCATCGTGGCGCTCGGTGTGACGTATCTGGTCCGCTACTTCGACGGCAAGAGCTTCTTCAGCGCACTGGACCTCAACACCGTCAACCTGATCCTCTTCCTGCTAGCGATGTTGCTGCACTGGCGCCCGTGGCGGATGGCGCGCGCCGTGCGCGACGGTGCTCCCGCGGCGGCCGGCGTGCTGCTCCAGTTCCCCTTGTACGGCGGCATCTTCGGCATGATCGCGTATACCGGGATCTCGGCCCGGCTCGCGGGGTGGTTGGTGGAGGCGAGCAACCAGTTCCTGTTCCCGCCGCTGGTGGCGGTCTACTCGTGCATCCTCGGGATCTTCGTACCGAGTGGCGGCAGCAAGTGGGTGATCGAGGCGCCGTACGTGCTGCAGGCGGCCAACGACCTCAACGTGGACGCGGGCTGGATGGTCATCGTGTACGACCTCGGTGAAGCGAGCGCCAACTTGCTGCAGCCGTTCTGGATGCTGCCGACACTCGCGATCCTGGGACTCAAGGCGCGCGACATCATGGGCTACACGTTCACGATGTTCCTGGCGTGCTTCCCGGCTGCGCTGATCGCTGTGACGTTCCTGGCACCACACGTCACCGGGTGACATGGAAGTAGTCGAACTGCGCGATCGCCTTGCCGTACTGGGCTTCTGTCGGTGCGGATGAGCCTTGGGAGACCAGTCCGATGCGCGGGGTGGTGTCAGCGGGCAGAGTCCATGCTGCACCCCAGACCCAGTGCTTGCCGTCCGTGCTGGAGGCTGCGCGATAGCGGTGCTCACCAGTCGCCGGTACGACGTCATGCGCGAGGCGGAGCCAAGTCGTGGCGGCCGGGGCGCCGATCATCGCGCCGCCGAACGTGACGTTGGACGGTGCTCCGACAGGTTGGAAGCGCATCCGCTTGCCGAACTCGACAAAGCGTCCGGTGCCACCGGCGACGTGGTCGAGCCGCATCCAGTTCTCGTCGTCGACGTACACGAGGAGCCCGGCCTGCTGGTAGTTGCGGACGGTGTCGGTGCCGACGTCCAGGTGGAGCTTGGTCTCCACGACGAAGTTGCCCTTCGGCTGGTCGCGGAGAAGCAGCGCGGCCTTGGCAGCAGTCGCGTTGTCAGTAAGGTCATTCGTCTCGGTCGGCCAACGCAGTGCGCCGCTGGAGACGATTGCGTCCGGACTGGTGTTGCGCCAGGTCCATCCGGAGCCGAGTCCGTGGGTGAAGTCGTCGGAGTACGCCGGGTCCACCCGTCCGATCCGTGGTGTCGGGGCTAGGCGGGTGGCCGGCGTATAGAGAGGTGCGACCGAGAAGTTGGTCGCAGCGCCCACCGGTGCGGCTCGGTGTCCGCGAGCGTGCACGGGAAGAGTCAGTGTGGCGAGCGGATCGCCCAGCCTGTCCTCACTGAACTCAGCAGTGGCACGATCACCACGCAGTTCCAGGGACACGGTGCCCGCAACGTCCAGCGGAAGGCGCACGCTGCGCGTGCCTCGGTCAGTAGACAGGCGGAGGTAGCCGTGGTCGACAACCGCCCGGACCCGCCCGTCCCGCGCCGACACGCCCTGAGCGGACGAGCGGGCCGACTGCACATCCGCCTCCAAGCGGGTATCGGAGACGGTGGCTGGTGACGAGGTGGTGACTGGAGCTGACCGGCTGGACTCGGTGGGACCCGCGCCTGCGTTGACGGTTGGCCAGCCGTCGATCCAGTCGAGGCGGTCGAGGAGCATCGGGCGGAGGAGCCAGCCGTTGGAGTTGGTGACGTAGGGATCAGTGCGATCGACAGCGTGATAGGCGAACCAGTCCTGGCCGCTGAGGTCGGTGACGATCGACGAGTGGCCGGTGCCGACCCAGCGGTTGCCGTTGGACGCGACCACCGGCGTACCGCCAGTGCGTGAGGCGGTGAGACTGTTGCCCAGCTTGTCGACGAACGGGCCCAGCGGGCTACGGGAGCGGCCGGCGAAGACCGCATAGCCAGTAGTCGGCCCGGCGCAGCAGTTCGATGACGAGCCGAACAAGTAGTAATAGCCATCGTGCTTGACCACGTACGGGCCTTCGAAGCGGTCGCGCGCCACGTTGGTGACCGCGCCCACAGTCCGCAGACCGTCCGCAGTGAGCCGCACAACGTGAATCCCGCCGTTGTAGCTGCCCCAGTACAGGTACCGCGTCCCGTCGGTGTCGGTGAACTCAGCCGGATCGATGGTCCACTCGAATCCACCACTGGCCGCCGGGCGGGGAGCGACCACAGGTGCTCCGGAGTCGGTCCAGGGTCCGCTCGGCGTCGGTGCGGTCGCAGCGCCGATCGCGTAGTCCCAGTTGTCCGGCGTGGTGGTCGTGTTGTGCACAGTGAAGTAGAGGACATACCGACCGTCGACGTACCGGATGTCCGGCGCCCAGAACCCGCTGGCCGGATCCGCCCAGGTCGGGCGGTTCCCGGCGTCGAAGACCGAACCGACCTTCTCCCAGTGCGTCAGATCGCGGGAGCGGGCGATCTTGTAGGCGTCCCCGTCGTGCCCGTCCTTCGCGTACGGCCCGCCGGTCGAGTACGCGTACCACCAGCCGTCGCGCCCCTTGATCACCGCCGGATCGGGGAAGTCGGCCGAGTACCCGGCCGTCACGGGGTTCGAGTACCCTCCGCCGGCGTACGCCGAAGCCGTCAGCAGTACCGAAATGGACACGATCGCGGCGATCAGCCGCCGTACCGGACGCGCTCCCATCCAGCCACGGAAACCGATTCCCCTCCCCGTGTAAAGATCCGGTCCAGACAGCTGTGGACCAGTTCGACCCCGAACCCGGGAGTTGGTACCCTCCGGAGCGGATTCGGGCCCGTTACCACACCCGCCGTAGTCTGTGGGGCAATGACTTCCGCGAGATCGTCGAGGATTGCACAGTGAGTGAAGCTCGTAGAAAGGCCGCACCGGCGCGCAAGGCGTCCCGGTCCGGCCGGCGCAAGAAGCACTGGGCGCTCCGAGTGCTCGGCTGGTTCCTCGCCCTGGGGTTCCTCGGCATCATCGCCGGGACGGCCGCGTTCTTCGTGATCTACCAGAAGACCGAGATCCCGGACGTCAACAAGGAGTTCCAGGCCAACACCACCACGGTGACGTGGGGTGACGGCAAGGTGATGGGCAAGTTCTACGAGCAGAACCGGAACTCCGTCCCGCTGAAGCAGATCCCGAAGCGCGTCCAGGACGCGGTGCTGGCCGCCGAGGACCGGACCTTCTGGACCAACCCCGGTATCTCGCCGCAGGGGATGGCTCGCGCGGCGTACAACATCGCCAAGGGTGAGCAGTTGCAGGGTGGATCGACGATCACCCAGCAGTACGTGAAGATCATGTACCTGAACCAGAACCGCACCGCCTCGCGGAAGTTCAAGGAACTCTTCATCGCCACGAAGCTGAGCCGCCAGCAGGACAAGAGCAAGACCCTCGAGGGCTACCTCAACACGATCTACTTCGGCGAGGGCGCCTACGGCATCTCGGCCGCGGGCAATGCCTACTTCAAGGTGCCGGACCCGAACAAGCTGACCGTTCCGCAGGCCGCCTTCCTGGCCACGGTGATCAACAACCCGACGCTGTTCGACGTCGACAAGAAGGCGAACCACCAGCGGATCCTCGAGCGCTACCGCTACGTCCTGGACGGGATGAAGCTGAGCGGGACGATCACCGACGCGCAGCAGGAGGAGTACGCCAAGGCGCTGCCGAAGATCGACAAGCCGAAGAAGAGCAACAAGTTCGCCGGCCCGAACGGCTTCCTGATCGACATGGCGAAGAAGGAGATGCTCCGCCGCGGCTACACCGAGAGCCAGATCACCAGCGGCGGCTACCAGATCGTCACCACCTTCGACCCCAAGGCCCAGGCGGACATCGTGAAGGCCGCGCAGACGCGGGTGCCGCCGAAGGCGACGGCGAATCTGCACATCGGGATGGCGGCGGTCAAGCCGGGCACCGGGCAACTGGTCGCGATGTACGGGGGCCCGGACTACCTGAAGAGCCAGCTCAACTGGGCGACCCTGAAGGCCCGGCCCGGTTCGTCGTTCAAACCGTTCGCCGTGGCCGCGGCGCTCAAGGACGGCCGCGAGGTCGACGAGCCGTTGCAGGGCAACAGCCCGATCGTGATCCAGGGCCAGGAGCTCAACAACGAGTTCAACCACGACTACGGCCAGGTCGGCCTCAAGGAGGCGACCGAGCAGTCCATCAACACCGCCTTCTACGACCTGGTCGACAACCAGATGGACGACGGGCCGGACAAGCTGGTGGACGCCGCGGAGGCGGCCGGCATCCCGAAGTCCCCGGCGCTCGAGGCCGGCCGGAACAACCCGTCCACGGTGCTCGGCCCGGATCCGTACGCGTCACCGGTCGACATGGCCAACGCCTACGCGACCTTCGCCGCCAACGGCAAGGCGGTCGAGCTGCACACGATCAAGAAGATCACCGACCGCAGCGGCAAGGTGGTCTTCGACGACACCAAGCTGAAGAAGACCCAGGCCTTCGACGAGAACATCGCCAAGACGGTCAACAAGATCCTCGAGAACGTCGTCGAGAACGGCACCGGTGAGGACGCGAAGGCGCTCAAGCGTCCGGTCGCCGGCAAGACCGGTACGGCCGGTGGCGTCTCCCTCGAGCACCGGGCCAAGGACAAGGCCTGCGACGGCTGCATGCAAGGCTCCGACACGCTCACCTCCTGGTGGACGGGGTACACGCCCGAGCTGTCGACCTCGGTGCTCTACCGGGCCGGCAAGACCGGCGAGTCCGACCTCGACCCGTACTCGAAGGACCCGGCGTTCTTCGGTGGCAACTGGCCGCTGAAGACCTGGCTGGAGTTCATGGAGCCGGCGGTCAAGGGCACGGCCGAGGGCACATTCGAGGATCCGGAAGGCGTCGACCTCTCCGACCCGAAGCCGACGCCCACGCCGACCCCCACTCCGACGCCCACGCCGACTCCGACCCCCACACCGACCCCGAACCCGACGAACACCCCCAGCGGGCCGACGACGAAGCCCACCAAGCCGACGCCCACGCCGAGCGGGCCGACCACGAAGCCGACCAAGACCCCGGGCTGGCCGCCCATCACACCTGATGATCCGGATCCGGAGAATCCCGGCAGCGGTGGTCAGTAGTCCGACCACCCCGCCGCCGCAGCCCGGACGGGCCCGGCGTGCGCGGGTGGAGGGGGTTGGGCTCCGGCGATGGATGCCGGCCGCGATGACTCGGGAGGTGCTCGGGTGGTGGCTGGCCACCCGGGTCGGGTTGTTCGTCCTGTCGGTGTCGGCGCCGTTGCTGTTCAACCGCGGCACCGACTACCCGGACGTCTGGCACGCCTGGGTGCAGTGGGACGTCTGGCACCTGAAGGCGCTCGCGCAGTTCGGCTACAACAACGGTGAGCCGTCCCAGGCGCCGCTGGCCGCGTTCTTCCCCGGCTTCCCGGTACTCGTCCACATCGTCCAGTGGACCGGCGTCGGGTACTTCGGCGCCGGCATCGTGGTCTCCGCCGTGGCCAGCGCGGTCGCCGGTGTCTACCTCGCCCGGCTCGCGCAGTACGAGTTCCCGGAGCTCAAGGGCCTCGGCCCGAACGCGGCCGTCATCTGGTACGGCGCTCCGGTCGGAGTCTTCCTGGCCGCCGGGTACACCGAAGCGCTGTTCTGTGCCTTCGCCTTCCCGGCCTGGCTGGCCGCACGGCAGGGCCGCTGGGCCCGGGCCGCGATGTTCGTCGCGCTCGCCGCGACCGTCCGGGTCTCCGGCATCTTCCTGGCCTTCGCGCTCGTGGTCGAGTTCGTCACGTCGAAGAAGCGGGACTGGCCGTCCGCCCCCTGGCTGCTGCTGCCGGCCATCCCGGTGCTCGGCTTCATGGCGTACCTGAAGAAGATCCACGGGTCCTGGTTCGCCTGGCAGCAGGCGCAGGAGAAGGGCTGGGCGCGCGAGTTCACCTGGCCGTGGGACTCGCTCGTGCACACCTGGGACGCCGCCTCGCGCGGCCACTTCGCCGGCGAACGCAGCGACTGGACGTGGATGTTCCGGGCCGAGCTCGTCGCGCTCGTGATCGGTCTGCTGGTGCTCGCCTGGCTGGTCCGGCGCCGTTCCTGGGGTGAGGCCGCCTGGGTCGCCGCCACCGTCGGCGCCTTCTGCACGTCGTTCTGGGTCTACTCACTGACCCGGGCCACGCTGCTGTGGTGGCCGCTGTGGATCGGCCTGGCCGTCCTCGCGCACCGACATCGCTGGATCGGACGGTTCTATCTCTGCGTGGCGATCCCGCTGGCCGCGATCTGGGCCGCGGGCTTCTTCACCGGCCGCTGGACCGGCTGAGTAGTTCTCCTCAAGACCACCCCCGCCAGGCGCGCCTAGCGTGATCGCATGGACAAGCGGACGCATTCGAGCGGCAAGGTGGTCCTCCAGGCGGCGACCGTCGGTCTGGCCGTCGGCCTCCTGTACGACGCTCTGTTCCAGCTCCGCGTGCCGTTATGCGCACCGAGTGCCGCGGACTGCGCGATCGACAGTCTGGGCCTGCTCTTCGCCGCCCCGCTCGGGGCGCTCGCGATGGCGCTGACACTGCTCGCCCGACGCCCGCCGAGGTGACTTTGTCCGGCATGTGGACTTTTTGGATCGAAAGGCAACCCCCCGGCGATTCCGGCCGTCGATAGGGGTGAAGGGGTGGCAGTCCGGGCGGGGACCGCCACCCCTCCTCAATTTCCGGCGGAACCTCTCAGGGGCAGGCTCCGCCGGGTTTTCTTTTACCCGTAGTTGCGGTCGATCGACTGCGAAGGCGTCGGGCTCGGCCGGCTCTCCGCGACCCGCTTGTCACTCGGGTGCGTGCCGGTCTCGATGCCCTTCAGGGTGCCGAGCAGCTCGAATTCGGCCAGCGTCACCCCGTCGGTCCCCGCCGGGGTCAGCACCAGGCGGTACTGCGTGTACGCCTTCGGTGACGCGATGCTGAACGACCGGGTGTAGGAAGTCCACGGCCAGGTCACCCCGGTCCGCTTGTCGACCTGCTTCCAGGTCGTCCCGTCGTTCGACCCCTCGAGCACCCAGCCGGCCGGCGCCGTACCGGTCGCGCCGTTGGTCAGCGTGTACATACCGACGGGCCGGCCCTGCTGGAGGGCGACCGTGACGGTGGGCTTGTCACCGGTGAGGGTGACCTGGGTCTTCGCGTTGTTGTCGGTCAGTGCGGCCACGTCGGCCGAGCCGGTGACGACCGCGCCCTCGTCCGAGGTGGAGTCCCGCCAGGTGCTCGGGTCCTCGCCGGGGGTCGTGATCGACGGCGGGGCGTCGTTGCGTCCGGTGCCCCACTTCGACGGCTTGTCCGTCATCTCGAACTCGATCTTGCCGCCGTTCGCGATCAGGTCGTGCGGCAGGTTCGTGGAGGCCCACTTCTTGCCGTTGATCCGGACGCCCTTCACATAGACGTTCTTCGCGCTGTTGTCCGGTGCGCTGACGACCAGCTTCTTACCGCCCGGCAGCCGGACGGTCGCCTTCTTGAACAGCGGCGAACCGATCGCGTACGTCGGCGAACCCACCTGCAGCGGGTAGAAGCCGAGTGCGCTGAACAGGTACCAGGCGGACATCTCACCGTTGTCCTCGTCACCCGGGTAGCCCTGGCCGATCTCCGAGCCCAGGTAGAGCCGCGACACGGCCTCGCGGACGAGGGCCTGCGTCTTCCACGGCTGGCCCGCGAAGTCGTACATGTAGGTGATGTGGTGCGACGGCTGGTTGCTGTGCCCGTACTGACCCATCCGTACGTCGCGCGCCTCGAGCATCTCGTGGATCGTGCCGCCGTACCCGCCGGTGTGCAGCGCGTCCTCCGGCGTCGCGAAGAACTCGTCGAGCTTCTTGGCGAGCCCGTCCCGGCCGCCGTACAGCGCCGCGATGCCGGCACCGTCCTGCGGAGCGGAGAAGGCCATGTTCCACGCGTTGGTCTCGGTGTAGTCGTGACCCCAGTCCTGCGGGTCGAACTGCGCCGGCGACGTGCCCCAGACCCCGTCCGGTCCCTTGCCCTGGAAGAAGCCCAGCGTCGGGTCGAACAGCGTCACGTAGTTGCGGGCCCGGTTCACGAAGTACTTGTAGTTGTCCAGGTACTCCTGCCTGCGCGGGTCACCCTTCTTCGCCTTCGCGTACAACGCCTTCGACATGTTCGCGATGCCGTAGTCGTTGATGTAGCCGTCCATCGACCAGCTGTAGCCCTCGCCGGTGCTGTTGGCCGTGTAGCCGTTGAACGTGGACAGGTCCATGCCCTTGCGGCCGACGTTCTCCGACGGCGGTACGACGGACGCGTTCTTCACCGCGGCGTCGTACATGGCCTGGACGTCGATGCCCTTGATCCCCTTCAGGTAGGCATCGGCGAAGGCCACGTCGGACGACGTACCGACCATCAGGTTGGCGTAGCCCGGCGACGACCAGCGGGAGATCCAGCCGCCGTCCTTGTACTGCTGGACGAAGCCGTTGACCAGGTCCGCCGCCTCGTCCTGGGCGAACAGTGAGTACGCCGGCCACACCGTCCGGTAGGTGTCCCAGAAGCCGTTGTTCACGTAGGTCTGACCGGCGACGATCTTCGAGCCGGTCGTGGTCGGGGTGTCCGGGCCGACCTTCGGCGAGGTGGGCGAGGCGTAGGTGATGACCGGCTTGGACTTGGTGCCGGTGTTCTCCGAGCCGCTGTTCGGGTAGAGGAACAGGCGGTACAGGTTCGAGTAGAGCGTGGTCAGCTGGTCCGCGGTGGCGCCCTCGACCTCGATCGTGCGCAGCTTGGTGTCCCACTGGGCCTGCGCAGCGTCCTTCACCCGCGCGAACTTCGACCCGGCCGGCAGCTCCAGCTCAAGGTTCTTCTTCGCCTGCTCGGTGCCGATCAGCGAGGTCGCGAGCCGCAGCTGGACCTGGGTGACCTTCGGGTCGAAACCGAAGTAGCCACCGACGTTGGCGCCGCCACCGTTCGACAGCTTGCCGGAGGCAACGACCTTCTGGTCGACGACGCCGTACACGAACAGCCGGCCGGCGCCGGTCGACAGTCCGCTTTTCACGTCGCTGAAGCCAGTTACGACACCGGTCTCTGGGTCCAGCGTCAGGCCGCCCTCGTTGGTCGCGTTGTCGAAGACCAGGGACGCGCCACCCTTGGGGAAGCTGAACCGCAGCAGCGCGGCGTGGTCGGTCGGCGCGATCTCCGCGGCGTTCCCGTTGTCGAACTCGACACCGTAGTAGTACGGCCGGGCGATCTCGTTGTCATGGCTGAACGTCCACGCCCGGTCGGCCCGGTTCGCGGTCGGGGTGGTCGCCGTCGACGGCATCACCTGGAAGGTCTGCCGGTCACCCATCCACGGGCTGGGCTCGTGGCTGATCGACAGCGCCTGCAGCGACGGACGGTTCTCGGCGTCGTTCGCCTTGGCGTAGTCGTACAGCCAGGAGCGCGAGCCGGCGTTCGTCACCGGGGTCCAGAAGTTGAAGCCGTGCGGTACGGCGGTCGCCGGGAAGTTGTTGCCCCGGGAGAAGCCGCCGGTCGCGTTGGTGCCACGCGTGGTCAGCGCCAGGTCGGACGGGTGCTTGGCCGCGGTCTTCTGCGCCGCGGAGTCCGGATTGATCGCGGCGGCGATCCGGATGTCGTCGACCCAGCCGCGGAAGTCGGCCGGCCCGGTCGGCTTGTCGTAGCCGACGAGGATCCGCTTGATCGTCTTGCCGGCCGCGATCTTGCCGAGGTCGGCCTCGATGTTGTTCCACTGGTTCGTGGACAGGCCCTTGCCGTCACCCTGGCCGCGCGGGCTGAGCCCGAAGCCGCGGTGGTCCTTGGCGCGCAGATCGCTCAGGTACGTCCCGTCGGAGAACGCCAGGTCGATCGCGGCGTAGGTGCTCGGGTAGCTGAGGTCACCCTCGATGTGCTCGGGGAAGATCTTGTACGACAGCCGGGTGTCCCGGCCGACCTTCAGATCGACGTCCGAGATCTTGTTCCAGGTGTAGCCGCGGCCCTCGGTGGTCTGGTGCCCGGCGTACCGGAACGACTTGACGCCGGTGAAGCCGACCCGGGCGCGGGCGTTGTAGGCGCTGGTCGGGCCGGAGTCCAGCCGCGACTCGGCGGCCTCACCAGGAGGCGGCAGCGGAGCGCCGTTCGACAGGTACCAGTCGGCGAGCTGGACGATGTCCTCGCCGTGGTTGAGCGTGACGTCGAACTTGAAGAACTTGTACGCCGTCTCGTTCGTGAAGCTGTATTCCTTGGTCTGGAACCGGTTCTCGAAGCTCTGACCGGTCTGCGTGTCGAGCACGGTCCAGTCGGTGCCGTTGTTCGAGCCCTGGACGGTCCAGTTCTGCGGGTCGCGGCCGTCGGCGTCGTTGGCCGAAGTGAGCGCGTACTTGCGGATCACGACCGGCGCCGAGGTCTCGTAGTTCAGCCAGCCGGTCTTGGCGAAGACCAGCCACTTGGTGAACTTGTCCCCGTCGGCGGCGTTGGAGGCGATCTCACCGCCACCGGTGTTCTCGCCGCTCGCGGTGATCTTGGTGACCTTGTCCATCTCGCTGCCGCCGACCCCGGTCGGCGTCGGCCCCTGGACGCCGCCGGCACGGGGCTTGCCGTCCCGGCCGGTCTCGACAGTATCGGTGTAGCCGGGCTGCGGCTGCCCGGACTCGAACGAGGTGAAGAACGACGCTCCGGTGACCACCGGCTCGTTGTGGGCGACCGAGGTGTTCGATGGGACAGCATGCGCTGACGTCATAGCTGGTGACATTGTCACAACCAGCCCGAGCGACGCGACGACCCCTAGCGGGCGGCGGAGTCTCATCCACGCTCCTTAGATATATCCGCGGCCCCGATGACAAGGTTGTCAGCCCGCGTCCGGGGTGATCTTCCCTATCTTCATGACGCTTGGTCAAGGCCCTGTCGCAGGCCGCTTCCGGCTGTCTTGCGATTGCCCGGCCGACGGTAGGTTGCTCCCTATGGCGGAACGGGTGCTGGTGACGGGTGCGGCAGGCTTCATCGGGCGTGCTGTGGTGGAGGCGCTCCGGGAGCAGGACGTGCTGGTCACGGCCGTCGACCGGGAGCCGCCGGTTCGCACCTGGGACGACGGGGTGACCGTGGTGACCGGCGATCTGGCCTCCCAGGAGGTCTGTGTCGGAGCCTTCGAGACGCGGCCGACCGCCGTCGTGCATCTGGCCGCGCTGACCTCGGTGCAGCGCTCGGTCGAGGCGCCGATGGCGACCTTCGCGCAGAACGTCACGATCACCCAGGTGCTGCTCGAGCTGTCCCGTGGCAGTGGCGTCGACCAGTTCGTGCTCGCGTCGACCGTGCTGCCGCCGCTGACGCCGTACGGCGCGACGAAGGCAGCGGGCGAGCTGCTGCTCGCGGCGTACTCGGGCAGTTACGGCCTGGCCGGCGCAGTACTCCAACTGACCGAGGTGTACGGACCGGGGATGCCGGACCAGGACGGCTTCGTGTCGCGGTTGATGCGGGCTGCTGTGGCCGGGACCGGCGTCGAGTTGCCTGGCGACGGGCAGCAGCGCCGCGATCTCGTCTACATCGACGACGTGGTGAACGGCGTGCTGATCGCGCTCGACAACCAGTACGACGGACGCGCGATCATCGGGTCCGGCCGGTCCGTGTCAGCGTCGGAGCTGGTCGAGGCGGTGCGCGTGGCTACCGGCAAACCGCTACCGGTGGAGTACGTCGAGGCTCCGGCCGACGAGGTGGTCGTGGATATCGCCAACGACCTCGGCTACGCGCCGACGGTGTCGTTGGAGGACGGGCTCGCGCGGACCTGGGAGTACTGCAAAGGCTGAGCGGGTGCAGCGAAAACCCAGTGGTCGAAGAGCCAGAACTTGACCACGAACAGCGCCGCGAACGTAGCGAAGTACGAGCTGCTGACCAGCATGGTCTGCCAGAACCGGGTATCGATCCAGGCCTGGGCCGCACGGTCGGCGAGCGTGGTCGTCAGGGCTGCCGCGGCAGCGCTCCCGATCACGATGATTGCGTAGGGCAACATTTGGCCGCGGCGGCCCCAGGCCCAGCGCCTACTGAGCGCGTAGTTCGGGATACCGCCGGCGATCCAGGCGATCACCGTGGCCCACAAGGCCGCGGCGCCGAACCAGTAACACAAGGCGAAGGCGATCTGACTGACCGCGGTGGAGATCACCTGCGACGCCGAATACTTCGCCCACAGCACCATCCGGCTGCGGCGCAGGCCGAAGCGTGCCGCGAGTCGGTAGTGGATGCGCACGGCATCCATTGTGCACGTCGGTCATGCAGGGTTGATCTTTGACCGGACAAGCTCCGCGAACCGGCGCGCCGCGGGCGTCGCGGCGTGGCCGGCCGGTAGCACTAGGTCAACACGCCGGTCCAGCTGGACGCCCGCCAGCGGCACCAGCCGAACAGCCCCGGCTGACCGCGCGTGCAGCGCGAAGTCGAGGCCTTCCGGAACCAGTGCCACGCCCGCGCCCGCCGCGATCAGGTCGAGTGCCAGGCTCCACTCGTTGACCTCGACGGCGACCTGCCGCCGCAGGCCGGCCGCCGTGAAGGCCTGGTCGATGACCGCCCGGATCGCCCATTCCGGCGGTGCCTCGATGAACCGCTCCTCGAGTAGTTCCTGAAGGCCGACCGCCTTGCGGCGAGCCAACGGGTGATCAGCCGGGCAGGCGAGCATCAGCGGCTCGGCCAGCAGCGGTATGACATCCAGTCCGGGGGGACCGTCGTCGAGCAGGGCGGCCAGCGCGATGTCGAGGCCGCCGTCGACGACTCGACCGATCATCTCCGAGGCGGCCTCGAAGCGGACGATGATCTCCACCCGCGGATGTGCCAGCGAGAACTCGGCGAGCCAGCTCGCGAACGGCAGCGTGTGACCGGTGCTCTGCAGCGCACCGATCCGCAGCCGGCCGGCCAGGACGCCGTGCACCTCCTGCACGGTCTGCCGGGCCGCGGCCGCCGCTTCCAGGGTCCGGCGGGCTGACGGGACGAGTGCCTGACCTTCGGCGGTCAGCCGGATCGGCCGGGTGCCGCGGACGAACAGCAGTGCGCCGACGTCCTTCTCCAGGGCCCGGATCGAGGTCGACAGCCCGGACTGGACGATGTGCTCGCGCTGGGCGGCCGTCGTGAAGCTGCGCTCCTCGGCGAGCGCGACGAAGTGGCGCAGATGCCGCAACTCCATGAATATCTCCCATGCAGATGGAAAGTATCTGATCCAGTCCCAGCAAAGATGCTATCGCTGACCAAGGTGCCCGGGTTCAGATGGAGGGAGACATCGACGAGAGGTATCTGATGAGCATCGCAACACCGCTGCGTACGAGCAGCCGGCACCTGACCGGGTTCTGGTTCGTCGCCGCGGCCTTCGTGACCCTGATGGCGTTCGGCACGGTGCCGACGCCGCTGTGGCCGATCTACCAGTCCCGCGACCACTTCGGCCCGACGACGGTGACCGTCGCCTTCGCCGCGATGGTGATCGGAGCGGCCGGCGCCCTGCGCGTCCTCGGGCACCTGTCCGACCGCCTCGGTCGCCGCCGCATCATCGTGCCCGCGCTGCTGACAGCGATCCTGTCCGCCGCGATCCTCGCGATCTGGCCCCAACTGCCGGCGCTGCTGATCGGCCGCCTGCTCACCGGTGTCGCGATCGGCCTGATGGCGTCGACCGCGACGACGTACCTGACCGACCTGTACCGCGAGGCCCGGCCGGCTGCCAGTCCGGCCTTCCCGGCGCTCGTTGCCACCGCTTCGAACCTCGGCGGCCTGGCGCTCGGCCCAGTCGTCGCGGGTGCGCTCGCCCAATGGGTTCCGCTTCCCCTGCGTACGTCGTACCTGCTGTTCGGCGGGTTGCTCGTCGTACTGCTCCTGCTCGTCCTGTCGAGTCCGGAGACGGTCGACACCGAACTGGCAGCCCAGGATCGGCCGGTGCGGTTCGCCCTGCGGACCGGGCACGGCGGAGCGTTCGTCGCAGCGGCTGCACTCGCGGCGCTGGCGTTCGCAGTGATGGGGCTGTTCTCGTCGTTCGGCGCGATCATCGTGCGCGGTCAGCTCGGCATCACGTCGTACCTGGTGGGTGGGCTGGTCCCGTTCATCACCTTCGCCGCCTCGGCGATCGCACAGCTGGCGTTGGGTCGGCTGGAGTACTCGAAGCTCCTGCGGACCGGTGCCTTCGTCTTCCCGGTCGGGTTGGCGGTCACCGCTGTCGCGCTCTATCACCCGTCGTTGTGGCTGCTGATGGTCGGCGCGCTGCTCGCAGGTGCCGGGGCCGGGCTGCTCTTCAAGGGCGCGGTGACCGAGACCATCCGCACCGCCGTACCGGCCTCGCGCGCCGGGGTGCTGTCGACGTTCTTCGTGATCGCGTACTTCGGCATGGGGCTGCCGTCGATCGCGTTCAGCCTGGTCATCCGGCACGTGGCACTGCAACCCGCGATGATCGGGCTCGCCGTTCTGCTGTCGGCCGGCTCTGTGGCCGCTGTCGCCGCATCTCTGCGGAACCAGGACTAGCGGCCGGCGCTCACCAGCAGGGTCGGAAGAACAGTCAGGAAGCGGTTGGAACGGCCTCTGGCTTTCTGCTCGGCCAGCCAGCCGTCGGCATCGTCCCGAGTGATCAGGGCCTTGTCGACGGCTGCGGTCGCGGCCGCCGTGAGCTGCGGAGCCATCGCCGCATGGTCGGTGACGACGTCGTTGTGGACGACGACCTCGGGATCGCGGAAGCCGGCGTCGAGCAGGAGATCGCGCAGATTCCGTACGGCGCGCGGCGCCACCGAGCGGGACTCCAGACCGAGCAGGATGACATCGGTGAGGTCCTGATCGGAGCTGTCGATCAGCAGGAAGCCGTAGTCCTGACCGCCGACCACGATCCGCCCGCCGGGACGCAGCACCCGATAGGCCTCCGCGATCGTCGGGACCGGGTCCTCGAGCAGGTGGAAGAGCCGCAGCGCGCGATACCCGTCCATCGACTCGTTGGCCAGCGGCAGGTCGTCGGAATGTGCCACGTGAAACATTGCGCCCGGGACCCGGGTCCGGGCCGCCTCGATCGCGTCCGGGTCGCCGTCCAGCCCGGTGACCTTCAGCCGCAGCGCGGCGAGCTCCTCGGCGGCATGCCCGGCACCACAGCCCACGTCGACCACGCTCGCGCCGCGCTTCAGCCCGAGCAGCCGGTACGACTCGGCCGGTAACTCAGCAGCTCCGGGCCGCTCCTCGATCCGTTCCAGAAACCCCATGAAGTTACCGTGCAACTTCAGGTGCACCTGAAGTCAAGCGCTGCTCGATCAGGCAGCAAGATTCGACCGAGCTGGAAATCGGTGGGGCGCAGAACCCGGCCCGAGTTAGCTTCAGGTCTCCTTCCCCCTCTCTGATCGAGGTTCTCGCCATGATCACCAGGCGCCGCGCTCTCGCTCTTGGCTTCACGATGCTGGTCGGCCTCGCCGTCCCCATCGGTGCCAACCAGCTGCACGGGACCGACCAGCTCGATGCCACCGGCTACGACGGCAGCGCGAAGGTGCTGATCCGCGACGCGTCGATGGTCCTCACGATGGACCCGGCCGTCGGCCAGGGCACGCTCGGCATGCTGAAGGATGCCGACGTACTGATGACCAAGAACACCATCACCGCCGTCGGCAAGGATCTCCCGGCCACTGCCGGTGCGAGGGTGATCGACGGCCGCGGCAAGATCGTGATGCCCGGCTTCGTCGACCTGCACACGCACACCTGGCAGTCGCTGATCCGCGGTTGTGCCACCGACAAGGAGCTCAACGGCTGGCTCGCCGAGTGCGTGCTCCCGCTGTACGGCAACCAGCCGGCGTACGCCGAGGGGTACGCCGGGACCAGGCTCTCCACGCTGGACGCGATCGGTACGGGCATCACCACCACGACCGACTGGTCGCACAGCTTCTCCGCCGACTTCGCGAACGGCAGCCTGAAGGCTCTCGCGGACTCGAAGATGCGTTTCTTCTTCTCGTACACAGCCAACACCAACCCGGCCACGCTCGACGAGATCCGCCGGGTGAAGAAGCAGGTCATCGACCCGAACCCGCTGGCGCACCTGCAGGTCGGCCAGCACCCCACGCTGCAGAACCTGCCCAGCACCGCCGCCGCGGAGAACCTGGCCAAGGAGCTCGGCGTCGCCCTGAACGTGCACGTGAACGAGTCGAAGACCGACCCGGCCACCGGCCAGATGGAGGCCTTGCGCAAGGTCGGCGCCATGCGGCCCGGTCTGCTGATGAACCACGCCGTCCAGATGACCGACGCGGAGCTCGACGAGTTGGCCGCCAACGACATTCGGGTCGCGCACAACCCGCTCTCCAACATGCGCCTCGCGTCCGGCGTCATCCGCCTGCCGGAGATGGCGTCGCGCGGCATCAAGGTCGGCCTCGGCATCGACGGCGGGACCAACGACACCACCGACATGTTCAACGACATGCGCGCAGCGGTAGGCCTCCAGCGCGCCACCGCGATGGACCCGACCCGCTATCCGCAGCCCGCCGACGTACTGCGGATGGCCACCCTGGGCGGCGCCGAGGCGCTCGGGATCGAGAAGGAGATCGGCTCGCTGACGCCGGGTAAGAAGGCGGACCTGCAGATCATCGACCCGCAGGCCCTCAACTTCGCTCCCAACGGCAACTGGGTCAGCCAGCTCGTCTTCAACGCCCAGCCCGTCAACGTCCAGTGGGTCTTCGTCAACGGTGTCGCCGTGAAGCGCGAAGGCCGGCTGATCGGCGTCGACACCGCCAAGGTGATCCGCGATGCCGACAAGGCGAGCGACCGCATCGACGTACTCCTGGGTCGCTGACTAGTCCATCGACACCCGGTCGAACGAGGTGGTGGTGAAGCGGACGTCGACTCCTATCGTGTCGCCGACCGCGGGGGGCGCCACCGACGACGGCAGGAAGAGCATGCTCGCCTGCATGTGCGGCGGCTCGGCGAACCAGCGCTGCTTGCCCTCGATGGTGAACGGCGACAGCGCCATTCCGGCGGCATCCAGGCTGCCCTTGGCCATCGCGATCGCGCGCTGCCGCACGGTGGCAGCCGCGGTCGGGGCCTCGAGGCCGACACCGTGCGCGGTGCCGCCGGACACGACCAGGATGTGGCCGTCCCCGCTGACCCGGCGCTGGCGGTAGCCGACCCGCTCACCACGGCGGACCGAGTGCACGTCCAGCACGGTCGCGCGCACGGTCAGCGCACCACGGTCGCCGAGCCAGAGCGCCGTACCCATCCGGAGCTTCACGTCCTCGCCGATGTCACCGAGCTTCTGCGCCGGAACATGCGACACCCACAACGGACCCCGCCGTACGTCGGTCGCCGCCTTGGCCAGGTTCGCCGCCTCGCGGACGTTGGCCGACGTACCGCCGGCGCCCATCGGGAAGTGCAGCGACCAGCCCTCGAAGCGGATCCGGTCCAGCGCGTTCAGGAGCATCGTGTGCCGCAGCTCGCGGGCGCCGATCCCGTGCCGGCGCATCGACGTCTGGACCTCGATCAGCACCCGGCTACCGGCCGGGATCGAGACCAGGTCGGCCAGCCGGCTGACCGTGTGGATCACGTTCTTGCTCTGCGCCATGTCCAGGAACGGCCGCCACGGCGTCAGTACGACGACGTCCTCGCGCGGGTCCGGCGGCACCTCGAAGTAGGTGCCGACAGCTACCGTCCGGGCTCCGAGGGCCCGCGACTCGGCGATCAGCCGGTGGTTGCCGAACCCATAGCCGTTGCCCTTGGCCACCGGGACGATATCGGGGTTCCACGTGGAACGAAGGTGATCGCGCCATCGATCGGAATCGACGTGGAGGGTCAGGGGCATGGTGTCAACGCCGTCTCATGTAGAGGTCGAATGCGGTGTAGAGCGCCTTGTTCAACGGCAGATCCCACTCACCGACGTACTCGACGGCCTCGCCGCCGGTGCCGACCTTGAACTGGAGCAGCCCGACGTGCGGGTCGTTCGGGTCCAAGGTGTCGGTGATGCCCCGTAGGTCGTACACGGTCGCACCCTCGGCGAGTGCGTCCGACATCATGCGCCACTGGATCGCGTTCGATCCACGCACGTCCCGCTTGGCGGTCGAGCTGGCTCCGTAGACATACCACGAATGGCCGCCAACCCGGATCCAGATCGTCGATGCGACCAGATCGCCCTCGTGATGAGCGTTGTAGACCCGGAAGTCGCAGCAGCCGGCCGGCTGGTTCGCCATCGCGGCGTACATCTTCTCGAAGTACGCCAGCGGTCGCGGGGTGAAGTTGTCCCGCACGGCCGTCTCGAGGAACACCTGGTGGAACGCCTTCAGGTCCTCGGGTCCGCCCCGGGAGACCTCGACACCCAGCTTGTCCGACTTCTTGATGTTGCGGCGCCAGAGCTGGTTCATGTTCTTCAGCAGGTCGTCCGGGCCGCAGTTGGCCAGCGGGACCTGGAACACGTAGCGCGGCTGGCCGGCGGCGAATCCCTCGGCGAAGCGCGGGGCCTTCCATCCCAGCGCGGTCAGCTGGTTCGCGACGGTCGCGCCCGACGGCTCGATCACGTCCGGGCGGACGTCGCGGAGCCGTGGCTGCTGGCCGGCGGCGAGCGCCTCCTTGATGGTCTTCGCGCCCCAGCGCCGGGCCGGCACCGGCGGGCCCATCCGGAGGCCGAACGCACCCTGGGCCGCCGCGTGCTCGGCCAGTGGCCGCAGGTAGCGGCCGAGGTCGATCGCGTCCCAGTCGATGACCGGGCCCTCGGGCAGATAGGCCAGGTAGCGCTTCACCTTCGGCATCTGCCGGTAGAGCACCAGACCGACACCGACCAGCTCGGCCGGATTGCCCGGCTCGTACCAGCCGAGTGACTCAGCCCTCCACTCGCTCTTCACCGCCGCCCAGCCCGGCGTCTGCAGGAAGCTGGCCGACGGACGTGCCGCGATATAGGCGGCGTGTTCGTCGGCCGAGATGATCCGGATGCTCAAGTCACTCACGGTCGGTCAGGTTACCGGCCCAACCTGAGGAACCCCAGCTGAGCCTGCAACCTAACCGAACGCTGGGCAGGAACCCCGCCGTCCCGAAGGTGCTCATCCCGTCCGGCCGCTCGGATTCGGCCGGTTTGACTGAGACGGGTGGCTGGGGTGGTCTTCGGCTGAGGGTGATGGTGCGGTCGGTGACCACGGTTGCGGTTGCTTGAGCTTCCGGGCTGTGGTTGCTCCCGACGATGAGGAGGCCTGTCAGCTGACTCGCCGCCGTGGTTGGCCACGGCGGTTCGGGTTGCCTGCCTCGCCTGCCCTGGCCTGCGGAAATTTGGCTGGATATCCGTTCAAGTTGACCCTTCTCTGCTCAAATATTGAGGGGAGAACCAGCAACTTGCGGGGAGATCCACTCGTTTTCCGGGACCGCAACCGAAGCCCGGAAGCTCAAACGACGGGCACGCGGTCACCGGCCTGGCCGTCCCCCTCAACCAGAGGCCACGTCCACCTAGCGCTTCAGTAAATCGGCCGCCGCGACGGCCAGCCACCGGGTACGTGTCCGGCCTGTCCGGTGCGGCGCGAATCGGGGGCACACCGACCACCTTTGCGGGGGTCTGCTGCCTCTCACCGGCAGTAGATCCCCGCAAACACCCACAAACCCCGACCAGCCACAGATCCACGGAGTTCTACTGTCAAATACCGGCAGGAATCATCCGTGAACCGGCGTGGGAAGGGCCTACGCCCGATAATCGGTCAGAGCGGTGCCGGGTGACGATTTCTTTCCACTCAGCGGCGGCGATCGGGCGGTACACCCCTGGCTAGGGCTTGGATTTGTGCCAGGCGAGGGCTCGGAGGAGGTCGTCGCGGAGACGGTGGATGGTGGCGGCGACGGTGGGTGGGAGGGGCGGGAGGGTTTCGCTTGCGGCGGTGACGGCGGCACCTAGGTCGTCCCAGGTGAGGTGGGCGACAGTGTCGGGGGCTTACTTACGCAAAAGTTCGAGTGAGGTCTCCCACAGCCGCGTGGCAGCCTCGGGGTCCAGCGCGTACGGCGCTACTCCGCTGTTCTCACCGGGGACATTGGGTAGCGCTTCGTTGTTGTCCTCGAAGTAGCGGCCGGTCACACCCTGGACCAGGGGAGAGGCAGCCAGCAGGACCGAGGTGGACGCGCCCTGCTCGGTGGTCTTCCACGGGAAATCGTCCCACTGCTGCAGAGTTTCGGCCGAGACGTGCCGCTGCAGTGCGGTCCGGATCCCACCGGGCATCAGGGCGTTCGCGACGATCCCGTCACTCGCCCAGCGTTTCGAGGCCTCGACCGCGAACAGGATGTTCGCCGTCTTCGACTGCCCGTACGACGACCAGGCGTCGTACGGCCGGTTCTCGAAGTGGATGTCGTCGAGGTGGACGTCTGAGCTCAGGTGCGCGCTTGAGCTGACGACGACCAGGCGGGCGTCGTCGGCCGCGGCCAACGCGTCGTGCAGGGCGATCGCGAGCCCGAAGTGACCGAGGTGGTTGGTGGCGAACTGGTGCTCCCAGCCCTCGGGAGTGCGGTTCAGCGGCTCGGCCATCACGCCGGCGTTGTTGATCAGGATGTGCAGCGGGCCGTCCCAGTTCGCCGCGAACGCCCGGACGGACGCGCGATCGGCCAGCTCGAGCGGAGCGACGTACACGTGGCTGTTGCCGGTGGAGTCGATGATGCCGGCGGCCACTCTCTCGCCGACGACCTTGTCGCGGGCGGCCAGCGTGACCTCGGCGCCGGCTCCGGCGAGTGCGCGGACCGTCTCGACGCCGATCCCGGAGGCGCCACCGGTGACGATCGCGCGCCGGCCGGTCAGGTCGACGCCCGCGATCACCTCGGCGGCGGTGTTGTCGTGACCGAAGGGGGTGGTGAATCTGCTCATCAGGGTTCGTCCCGTTCTGCGAGCTACTGTTGATCCGGAGGACCCTCCGGATAAGTCCAGTTAAGCGGAGGGGCCTCCGGATATCAAGTCCGCTAGGTTGCGGAGTGAACCCCGGGGCGGGATTCCCCGTGTGTTTCACGATGAGCATCGTGGTGAGGAGGGGGAAGATGACGGAGCCCAAGGCGCGTCCGCTGCGCGCGGATGCCCAGCGCAACCGTGACCAGGTGCTGGCCGCGGCCGCTCGCGCGTTCACGAAGTGCGGTCTGGAGGCGACGCTCGAGGGGATCGCGAAGGACGCCGGCGTCGGCATCGGCACGTTGTACCGGCACTTCCCGACCCGCGAGGCGCTGATCGAGGCGGCGTACCGCAAGGAGCTCGCGATCGTCTGCGAAGCCGCCCCCGAACTGCTCGAGAAGCTCCCACCGGCCGAAGCGCTGCGCGCCTGGATGGACCGCTTCGCCGACTACATGCACCGCAAGATGGGCATGGCCGACGCCCTCCGCGCGATCATCGCCGCCGGCGCCAACCCGTACGACCACAGCCTCGAGCTCCTGGTCGGCGCGATCGAGCCTCTCCTCGCCGCCGGCGTGGCCTCCGGTGACCTGCGCTCCGACATCTCCGCGGACGACGTGCTCAAGGGCATCAGCGGTGTCGCCCTCGCGGCCGGCGACAACCGCGAAACGGCCGGCCGCCTCCTCGACCTCCTCCTCGACGGCCTCCGCTACCGCGCCTGACCCAACGTCCGAAGAAGCGCAGTGCGTGGTCGGCGTGTTTTCGGACGTTGTGGGTTTCTAAGGTGCGGTATGGCGAAGGTGGCGTTGGTGACGGGGGCGGTTTCGGGGATCGGGGCCGGGGTGGCTCGGCGGTTGGCGGCGGATGGGTTTGTGGTGGCGGTGCATTCGCGGGTCAGCCGGGATGCGGGGCTGGCGATGGTGGCTGAGTTGGGTGGGTCGTATCACCAAGCCGATCTGGCGGATGACGATGCGGCGCGTGCACTCGTGCCGAGTGTCTTGGCCGAGCACGGGCGGCTCGACGTACTGGTGAACAACGCGGGGGTCAGTTGGCCGGTGCCGCATGCCGAGCTGGACCAACTGACTGCTGAGGACTGGCGGCGGGTGCTTGACGTCAACCTGATCGCGCCGTGGTTGTTGTGTACGGCGGCCCTGCCCGCACTGCGCTCATCGAACGGGTGCGTGGTCAACGTGACCAGCCACGCGGGTGTGCGGCCGAAGGGCAGTTCGATCGCGTATGCCGCGAGCAAGGCCGCGCTGAACCATGTCACCAAGCTGTTGGCGGCCGCGCTGGGACCGGAGGTTCGAGTCAACGCAGTGGCACCCGGGCTTGTGGATACGCCGATGACTGCCGACTGGACCGACGCTCAGGACCTGTGGAAAACCTCGAGCCCGATGCGTCGCAGTGCGCAGCCGGCGGATGTCGCCGACCTGATCTCGGCACTTGTCCACAACAGCTACGTGACCGGTGAGGTCGTTCTCCTGGACGGCGGACTGAACCTGCGCTGACGGTCACCGGTTTCTGTCGGTGGGTCCTCCTACGATCGCGGGATGTCTTTGGGCCCGGACTTTCGGCGGTTGTGGTTCGCGAATGCGATCAGTGCGATGGGGTCGGGAGTCGGGTACGGCGCGCTGCCGCTGATCGCGGTCCTCGTCCTCGACGTCAGCACCTTCCAGGTGTCGATGCTGGCTGCCGTCTCGGCTCTGGCAGCCGCGGTGCTCGCGCTGCCGATGGGCGACTTCATCGAACGGCGACGCAAGCGGCCGGTGATGATCGCGATGGACCTCGTCCGTTTCGGTGCGCTGGTGAGTGTGCCGATCGCGGCGGCGTTCGGCGTCCTGAGTTATCCACAGCTGTGTGTGGTCGGCGTCCTGCAGTCGTCGGCGCAGATCGCGTTCACCAGTGCCAGCGGCGCGCATCTGAAGGCACTCGTCGGGCCCGAAGGCCGAGCCGAGGCGAACGGCAAGTTCGAGCAGGTCTTCTGGCTGACCATGAGCGTCGGCCCGGCGATCGGCGGCGCGCTGGTCACTTTGGTCGGCGCGACGCTGACCCTGGCGGTGGACGCGGTGTCGTTCCTGCTGTCGGCGCTCGGCGTCCGACGGATCCAGCAGCCGGAAGCCACTCCGATCGAGCACACCGGCAAACGTGACGTCGCCGCCGGCTGGAAGTACATCTTCCGGAACCGTGGACTGGCCGTGCTGTTCGTGAACTCACAGCTCTTCGGCGGCCCGTTGATGATGATCTCGCCGCTGCTGACCGTGTTCATGCTGCGCGATCTCCACCTGGCACCGTGGAGCTACGGCGTCTTCCTGGGCGTCTCCTGCCTCGGCGGAGTGCTCGGTGCCTGGATGGCCCCAGCACTCACCCGGCGGCTGGGGCTGCATCGGATGCTGCTGTTGTTCGGCGTACTGCGAGCGCCGTGGACCCTACTGCTGCCGCTGGCCCCATCCGGGATGGCCGGATTCGTCTGGCTGCTGGTCGCCGAGACCGCGCTGCTCGTGGCGGCCGGCGCATTCAATCCCTCGTTCGCGACGTACCGGATGGAGGTGACGGAGGACAGTCACATGGCTCGCGTGCTGACGTCCTGGTCGATCACCTCGCGCAGCGTCTGGCCCGCGTTCATGGCCCTCGGCGGTCTGCTGACCGCCGTACTGGGACTGCGTGGTGCGATGTACGTCGGCGGCGCGTGCGCACTGCTCAGTGCGTTCGTCCTGCCGTGGCGGTCGGCTAAACCAGCCCCATTGCCTGAGCCAGTCTGACGACTGGACCCTTCACGCCATCCGGACTGTCCTCAAGCCACGCGGCGGCCTCACCCGGCGGCAGGACCAGCACCTCGGTGACCTGCTCGCCGTCCGCGGGGTTCGTCGGTGCTTGATCGACCACCACGTCCGCGACAAAGACGGCCCAGTACGACAGCGGGTGCGGAAGATGCGGCCGGTACGGCGAGGGCCGCCGATGGTCCGCGCGATGGCCGCCGAGCCACGTCAGCGGACCGGTCAGTCGGGCGCCGGCCTCCTCGACGAGTTCACGCCGGACGAGTTGCTCGATCGTCTCGCCTGGTTCCCGGGTCCCGCCGGGCAGGAAGCGCCAGCCGAGATCGTTGCCGCAGACAACGATTCCGCCCGCGGCCCGGCAGATCACGTGCACGTTGCTGATCAGCTCGTCCGGCGGCTGCTCGACGGTGAACTGGACGTCCAGCTCTCCCCAGGCCCAGTGCCCTGGTGCGTACAGGTCGGGGAACTGCGCGGCCCAGGAAGCGTCGGTCTGCATCTGCCCATTGTCCGTGGGTGCGCTACCGTCGCGGCCATGGCCCCCGCAGACCCTGAGCCCGACGTCGAGCCGCAGCCGGACCCGGTGCGGGCCAAGCAGACCAAGAACGGCCTCTACTGGGTCTGTGCCGGTGTCAGCCTCGTGGTCGGCGCCTTCCAGTACTCACACACGCTGGGCAGCGTGGACGGGTTCGACGTACGCGCGGTCGTCGGTCTGCTCGTCATGACGCTGTGCCTGCTCGGCCTGGCAGTCGTCTACGCGCTGTGCGCTCTGGGCCGAACTGAGCTGCGACGTCGCGTGTTCGACCGGTTCGACCTGTTCCAGGTGTCGACGGTCCTGCTCGTGGCCGCGGTCCTGGTCGGCGTACTGATTCCGCCGCGCACCACCACCGCGCTGGGACTGCTGCTGCCGTGGGGTATCGGCTACTGGCTCTACCACCTCGCCGCTCAGCAGGCCGCTGAGCGCAGCGAGGAGGAGTAACTACTGCTTGACGTGGGCGCGTAGGTAGTCGATGTCGGTCTTCTGACCGTGGTCGGCATTCGGCGTCTCGACCACGACCGGCGCACCGGCGGCCTCGACGACCGCGACGATGTGGGCCGGGTCGATGTGCCCGTCCTCGAAGTTTGCGTGCCGGTCGGCGCCGGAGCCGAACTCGTCGCGGGAACCGTTCGCGTGCACCAGGTCGATCCGGCCGGTGATCGCCAGCACCTTCGCCACGATCGACGGCAGCTCTTCACCGGCCGCGTGGAAGTGACAGGTGTCCAGGCAGAAGCCGACGTTCTCCAGGCGGTCGTTGCCGGACGCCTGCACCGCCTCCCACAGCCGCTCGATCCGCTCCAGCTGCCGGGCCATCGCGTTCTCGCCGCCGGCCGTGTTCTCGATCAGCAGCGGGACGGGGAGCTCGGCGCGCTCGATGCACTTGCGCCAGTTGTCGAAACCGGCCTCGGGATCGTCCTCGTCGCCGACGTGCCCGCCGTGCACGATGACGCCCTTGACGTCGATCTCGGCCGCCTTGTCCAGCGTCTGCTGCAGCAGTTTGCGGCTGGGGATCCGGATCCGGTTGTTCGTGTTCGCCACGTTCAACCGGTACGGCGCGTGCACGTACAGATCCACGCCGGCTGCGGCGGCCCGCTCCCGCAGCGCCTCCTCGCCGTCGGCATACGCGACCTTCGGCGCCTTGTAGTCCTGCGGATTGCCCAGGAAGAACTGCACCAGGTCGGCACCCCGATCGGCCGCCTCGGCCAGCGGGTCCTCCTGGTCCACGTGTGCACCCAGCTTCAAGCTCATGCCCACACCCTAGAGCGACCTGCCGACACTGTCGGAGCCCCATCCCGGCGAGCGCGTGACCGGCCGCTCCTGCGGCACCGGTGGCTGCACCGGTCGGCCCTCGAACTCGGTCGACAGCACGATGTGGGTGTTCATCTCACCGTGCTCGCCCAGACGCTCGAACAGCCCCTCGAGATGGCTCATCGACGTGACCCGGACCCGCAGCATCGAGCAGGCGCTGCCACTCAGCTTGTGGATCTCCAGCACTTCGGGGAAGTCCTCGGCGCGCGTCGTCTTCAGCAGGCAGCGCCCGGTCGTACAGCGCATCTGGACGAACGCGGACAGCGGCTGACCGGCCCTGGCCGGGTCCACCGCGGCCCGGTAGCCGGTGATCACGCCCGCCTCCTCCAGCCGCCGGACCCGGTCCGCGACCGCCGGTGGCGACAAGTTCACCCGCTTGCCCAGCTGGTTGAAGGACAAGCGTCCGTCGGACTGTAATGCGGACAGGATCTGCCAGTCGGTCGAGTCCAGTTGCCGCTCCTGCAAGGTCATCCCTCCAGAACACCTTCGTTATCGCCGCTTGCCAAGCCGCAACGCCTTACATTTCCCCTTCATCGGTGATGCCGGACTTTCTACCGTGATAGGCATGCTGACCCCGATCGTCCTCGCCGCCGCCTTGATGAATGCCGCGATGGTGACCGCCTCCGCGGTGAGCACCATCCTGATCGTCGACGCGATGAGTCCGAGCCTCTCCGGCCTGCCGAACGCCGCCGCCGTTCTCGGTACCGCGGCCGGTGCGGTGGCCGTCGGGCGCTGGACGGTGCGCCTCGGCCGGAGCCGCGCACTCCAGATCGGGTACGCCGGTGGCGTTGCCGGTGCGGCCTTGACCGTCCTGGCCGCAGTCGCCACGCAGCCGGGCCTGCTCATCATCGGCATGTTCGTGCTCGGCCTCGGCAACGCGGCAAGTCTTCTGTCCCGGTACGCCGCGGCTGACGCCGTCCCGGCCGCGCAACGGGCCCGAGCCATGAGCATGGTCGTCTGGGGGAGCACGATCGGCGCGAGCGGCAGTCCGTTCCTGATGGCGCCTTCACAATCGGTAGCGAGGGCGCTGCGGCTGCCCGCGCTGGCCGGGCCGTTCCTGATCACGCTCGCGGCGGTGTTCATCGCACTGGTGGTGGCGACCTACATCCCGACGATCCAGGGCCGGTCGGAAATCGCCGTGCCGGACAACCCGGACAGTCCCGACAACCTGGTCCCCCGACGTGCGCGGGTGACGCCGGCGGTGGGCGTGATGGTGGTCGGACATGTGCTGATGGTGCTGGTGATGACGGCTGTACCGGTGCATGCCCATCACCACGGGACGGGCCTAGGTCTGCTCGGGGTGATGTTGTCCGCGCACACGCTCGGCATGTTCGCTTTGTCGCCACTGACCGGCTGGTGGCTGGATCGAACGGGTCCTCGCCCGGTCATGCTGACCGGACTGGCGTTGCTGGTGGCGTCCGCCGTACTGGTGGTGCTGAGTGGCGCGGCCTTCGCACCAGCGCTGTTCCTGCTCGGTTATGCCTGGAACCTCTGCTACCTCGGTGGCAGCGCCCAGCTACCCGCAGCACTTGAGAGCAGAGTCGACTCGTCGATCTGGACGGTGGCGGCTGTCGCGACCGGACTCTCCCCCTGGCTGTTCACCGTCGGCGGATTCCTCCTGTTGTCGGCCATCACGGTCGCGATGGCTGTGCCGCTCCTGGCTCTCGTCCTACGGCAGACCGGCGCACGCAGAGTTCCGGTCCGCCTCTAACCTGGGCTGGTGATCACCCCGAGCCTGTTCCGTGCCCTGCGCCCCGGTCCCGTCGAGGTCGACCGCCGGATCTGGACGCTGACCGTTCACGAACTCGGCGTACTGCGGGTTCCGAGCGGGCGGCTCGAGGCGTCCGACCCGTTCGTGACGCTCGGGGAGGGCCCGGTGGTCGACGTACCGCCGGGGGACTATCCGGCGTTCGTGACCGTGGCGGACGTGTCCGACGCGCAGGACGGCAGTCATCTGCGCGAGGCCTACCTGTCGCTGCGGCTGGCCGAGGGTGAGGTCGCTGCGGTCGAGGCGGCGACCAGTGGGGACGAGGAGCTCGACGAGGACGAGTTCTGGCTGGTCGCGGTCGACGCGGGCACGGTTGCCTTCGCGGATGCCGAGGCGATCCGGTCCAAGATGCCGGAGGGGGACTGGTACGAGGACCTCTTCGAGAACGACCGCGACGACAGCTGGTTCGCGTTGATGGACTCGCCCGAGCACCTGCGGGAGGGCTGCGCCAACATCGTGTTCCCGCTGGCCACGGAGGGTGAGAACCTCGTCCTCGCGCACTCCGGCTGGGGTGACGGTGCGTATCCGGTGCTGCGTACGGTGGACGCGGCCGGGCGCACGCTGGGGATCCATATCGACCTGCTGGTCGTGGGTCCGGAGAGTGACGACTGATCGACCGGCAGTGAGTGCGGCGGCGCAGGTTGCCCTGTGGATATGGTCAATCCGCGCTTCGAACGCTGGTATTCTTTGGATGTGGCCCGGTCCATCGACCGGGCTCGTTGCTTGATTCCGGCGGCAAGTGCCGGGATGAAGTGCAATCGCATCGCCCTCCTGCCACGGAAAGACCGTGGCCGCCAAAGTCCGAAGGAGGTGGAGTTCGCGCATGCGTCGTTATGAAGTCATGGTGATTCTCGACCCGGAGCTCGATGAGCGCACGGTCGAGCCGTCCATCGACCAGTACCTGAACATCGTCCGCAAGGAAGGTGGCACCGTCGAGAAGCTCGACATCTGGGGCCGCCGCAAGCTTGCGTATGACATCAAGAAGAAGGCCGAAGGCATCTACGCCGTCGTCGACCTGACCGCGGAGCCCGCGGTGGTGAAGGAGCTCGACCGTCAGCTCACGCTGAACGAGTCGATCCTCCGCACCAAGGTCATCCGGCCGGACCAGCACTGAGCCTGGGGTCGTCAGCAGCCATCGGTACTGTCGGCACCAGCCGGTACCAATAGCTGTAGACACAGTCACACCCGAAAGCAGGAGGAACGGCAATGGCAGGCGAAACCGTCGTCACAATGGTCGGCAATCTTGTCGACGATCCGGAGCTCCGGTTCACCCCGTCCGGTGCGGCCGTCGCGAACTTCAGGATCGCGTCGACCCCACGGACGTACGACCGGCAGTCCGGTGAATGGAAGGACGGCGAATCGCTGTTCCTGAGCTGTTCCGTCTGGCGCCAGGCCGCGGAGAACGTGGCCGAGTCGCTGCAGCGCGGAATGCGCGTGATCGTGCAGGGCCGGCTGAAGTCGCGTTCGTACGACGACCGTGACGGCACGAAGCGCACGGTCTTCGAGATCGACGTCGACGAGGTCGGTCCGAGCCTGCGCAGTGCCACCGCCAAGGTCACCAAGGCCATGCGGTCCGGTGGCGGCGAAGGCGGCGGCGGCAACTTCGGCGGTGGCGGTGGCGGTGGCGGCAACCAGGGTGGCGGCAACTTCGGTGGTGGCGGCCAGGGTGGCGCTGCTCCGCAGAACGACCCCTGGGCGACCCCGCAAGGCGGAGGCGGTGGCGGCCAGGCCGCTGCGGCCCCGCCGAACGACCCCTGGGCCAGCCAGGGCGGCGGCTCGATGGAGGAGCCCCCGTTCTGATCCGGCCCTGAGGTCGAGAACAGTCAACACAGACCATTCCGGCATTCGTGCCGGGCTCTAGTAGGAAGAGAGCACCACAATGGCCAAGATCATTCGGAAGCCGAAGAAGAAGGTCTGCGGCTTCTGCAAGGACAAGGCGACGTACGTCGACTACAAGGACACCGCGCTGCTGCGCAAGTTCATCTCGGACCGCGGCAAGATCCGCGCCCGCCGGGTGACCGGGAACTGCGTGCAGCACCAGCGCGACGTGGCCACCGCTATCAAGAACGCTCGTGAGGTGGCTCTGCTGCCCTACACGAGCACCGCTCGCTGAGGGAGGTCCGACACATGAAGCTCATTCTGCAGCAGGAGGTCGAGGGCCTCGGAGCCCCCGGCGACATCGTCGAGGTCAAGGACGGCTACGGCCGTAACTACCTCGTTCCGCGTGGTCTGGCCCTCGGCTGGACGCGTGGCGCCGAGAAGCAGATCCAGTCGATCAAGCGGGCGCGCGACGCCCGGGCGATCTCGGGCAAGGAGCACGCGAGCGAGGTCAAGAACCAGCTCGAGCAGCTCACTGTCACGCTGGGCGTCAAGGCCGGCGACACCGGCCGTCTGTTCGGTTCGGTGACCCCGGCCGACGTCGCCGGTGCCATCAAGACCGCCGGCGGCCCGCTGGTCGAGAAGCGCGCGATTTCGATCGCGTCGCCGATCAAGACCACCGGCAAGCACCAGGTCTCGGTGCAGCTGCACCCGGAGGTGGCCGCTACGGTCCGCCTCGAGGTCGCGGCCGGCTGATACCAGCCACAGCAGCACGCTGTTTAGTCACAGCAGCACGCTGTTTAGTCACAGCAGCACGAAGGCCCGCGTTTCCCTTTGGGGGACGCGGGCCTTCTGCGTTGTTTCAGCCTTTGCTCGGACCAGGCCAGCGCGGCGGCATCGGATCCTGATCGCCGCCGATGGCGCCCGGCTTCTCGAGTGTCGGGTACGTCGACGGCATCGGGTCGTCCTCGGTGGCCACCGCCGGAGTCAGGCTCGCCGCGGCAACCACCGCACTGGCGACGAGAACAGCGAGCAGGCGCTTCACTTCTTGGCCAATGCGTAGACGACCGAGTCGTGCAGGACGATCGCGTGGCTCCCGGCGATCCCCCACGGCCGGGCGGTGTCGACCGGCAGTGTGGTCGGCTTCCCGCCCGGAGTGATCGCGATCAGATCGCTGCCGGTGCTGCCGAAGATCGTCGTACCGGCGATCGAGTACGGGCGGAACTGCGGGGTGTCGAACGTGCGGCCGGTCTTGAAGTTGATCAGGCACGGACCCCAGGCAGCGATCTTGCGGCCCGCGTCGGGCAGCCACTGCCGGCCTTCCGTCTCGTCCAGCTTCGCGACGCTGCAGGTGGCGACGACCGCACCCGTCGCCGTCGAGTGCACGGTCGGGATCACCTCGTTCTTCTTCCCGTTCCGCCAGAACACCAGGGCGAGCTCCGGGCTCGCCGCAACCACATGGTCGACCTGCTTGCCGCCGGCCGGGGCCTTGAGCTCGATCCGTTGCAGCTCCTTGCCCGGCTCGCTCCAGTACAACGGTCCGGCGTACCGCGCGATCAGCGCTTTGGTGCCCTGGGCAAGCAGCACGGTGGACAGGCGGGGCTGGTTCGGAACGGTCTTCACCTCGCTGCCGGTGACGACACTCGCGCCCGCATCACCGGTCAGGGTGACAAGTGGCGACGTACCGAAGAACTGGACGGCTGACGAGTTCGGCAGCGCGACCTCGGTCGCCTTGGCGGCCTTGCCGGGCCAGTAGGACAAGGTCTCCCCGGCCGCCACGGCCAGCACGGGCTTGCCGTCGATCGTTGTGTAGACCGGGCTTTGGGCACTGTCCGGAACCTTGTCCTGCCACTGCACCTTGCCGGCACCGTCGAACACGACAAGCTTGTGATCAGGAGTCAGTACGGCGACCTCGCGGCCGTCCGGCGACACCGCGGGCGTGGTCTTCGGGGCGATGTCGACGGTCCAGTCGGCCTTGGTCGACCAGCCCGGCGGCACCGGCCGCGCGGAGAACTGGTCCGGCACGACCTTGGGTGGCGGCAGCGATGGAAGCTTGCTGGGATCGGTCTGCACGGTGGGCTTGTCGGACCGGCCCCGCCAGACGGTCAGGTAGAGCGCCGTACCGAGGATGAGCACGCCGGCCAGGGCGATCGCGACGATGATCGGCCAGGTCCGCTTCGGCGCGCTGTCCTTGCTACCGCGGGGTTTGCGGGTCTCGATCTCGACGGCCTCGACATCGCCGTCGGGGTGGATCACCAGCGGCCACGACGTCCCGTCGGCATCCACCGCGGTTGCTTTCATCGGCCGGCCGAGCTGCGCCGCACGCTCGGCCACCAAGGCGATCGCGGCCTGCCGGGGGTCGTGGTGGTTGACCGGGTGAGCGCGGCCCGCGATCTTGACCTCGGCGGTCCGGCTGTCGTGCAGCCGGATCGTGACCTTGGGCCAGGACGGGATCTTCTCAGCCACGACGACCTCTCATTCCCGCCACAGATCTTCCTCGTTCCTCCGGAGCCGACGCAGTCGTTCTAGCATGTCCACCGCACCAGAAGGCATCCCAGTCCGACAAAGGGGGTAGCAACATCCTCGCCTGTGGATATCTCAAACCCGTCTACCCGAAAAGAGAGACAATACTCTGGGCGACTGTTAGTGACGCAGTGCGAGAGGAGGTCTCATGACACAGAATCCGTGGACCCGGCAACCAGAGCCGGAGCCAGGTCCGGCATCGGGACCTGCCCAGGCCGTGGACCTGCCGCGGCGGGGGGCGTCCGCGCCCCAGCACGGTGTCCCGGCGCCCGCTGAGGACCAGCGGCTACCGAAGTTCGCGATCCCGACCGCCGACACCTTGTGGTGGGTCGGCGTGCACGGTGGTGCCGGCGAATCGACCATGGCGCAGTTGCTCCAGGGGACCCGGGCGGCGAACCATCGCTGGCCGATTCCGCCACCGCCGGTGCCGACGCCGGTGATCCTGGTCGCGCGGACGAATGGTTCCGGTCTGCGCGCGGCCCAGCGGGCTGCGACCGAGTGGGCCTCTGGGGTTGTCCAAGGAGTCGCGGTGCTCGGACTGGTGCTGATCGCTGACGCGCCGGGCCGGTTGCCGCGAGTGCTCGACGACTTCGCCGACATCGTCGGTGGCGGCGTCCCCAGGGTCTGGGACATCCCGTGGATCGAGGAGTGGCGCCGAGGGGAAGCTCCGTCGCCGGACAACACCCCTGACGAGGTCTTCGAGGTTCTCGACTCCATCTACGCGTTACGCGCATCCAACCCAGGGGACTATCCCGCCCCATACTGAAAGGCTGTCCGTCGATGATGCTGGCACACCTGATCTCGGAGGTTCCCTCCTTGCTCCCGACCGGTGGCACCCGGCCGCCGGGCGCGGAGAAGCTCGATCTCGTCATCGACTGGGTGCGCTGGATCGCGTTCTCCATCTGTGTGCTGGGCATCCTGATCGCGGGCGCGATGATGGCGGTCGGCCAGCGCCGCGGCGAGGGTGGCGAGCACGCCGCCCGGCTCGGCTGGGTGCTGTCGGCCTGCGTCGTGATCGGTTCCGCGTCGATGCTTGTCGGCCAACTCAAGGGCGCCAGCTGACGGCCGTCCCGGACGAGAGTCGGGCGACGACGTGACTGCGGCCGACAAGGTACGAAGCGCTCCGCGCACGTACGGCAACTGGCGGCAGCCCGCCTCGGCGGGTATCGCCGGCCTGGGGACACTCGGCACCGCCCTCATGATGGGCGGTCTGCTGGCGACGATCTTCTCGATGATGGCCGGCGGCTTTCTCGGTGCCCTCGTCTGTCTGCTGGTCGTCGGCGTCATCCTGCTGTTGCTGATGACCAAGGACAAACACAACCTGTCCACCCTGCAGCGGCTCTCGACTCGCATTGGATGGCATCGAGCAAAGATGGCGAAGCACAACATCTATCGCTCCGGTCCGCTCGGCCGCACCGCCTGGGGCAAGTTCCAGCTCCCGGGGCTCGCCGCCGCGTCGCAGTTGAGCGAGTACACGGATTCGTACGGTCGGCCTTTCGCGCTGCTGTTCTATCCGAGCACGCGGCACTTCAGCGTGGTGATCAACGCCGAGCCTGACGGTGCGTCGCTGGTCGACGAGGAGCAGATCGACATCTGGGTCGCGCACTGGGGCCAGTGGCTCGCCTCGCTCGGCCACGAGCCGGGCATCGTCGCCGCGGCGGTGACTGTGGAAAGCGCACCCGACACGGGCATTCGGCTGCGCCGCGAGGTCAACCACAACATCCAGCCGGGCTCGCCGGCGATCGCGCAGGCGATGCTCGCCGAGGTCGTGCAGAGCTACCCGGAGGGTTCGGCGCTCGTGTCGGCTCGAGTCGCGCTGACCTTCAAGGGCACCGATCGCAACGGCAAGCGGCGAAAGGAAGAAGACATGGGCCGCGAGCTGGCCTCCCGATTGCCCGCGCTCACTCAGAGCCTGAACGCGACAGGCGCCGGTGCGGCTCGTCCGGTCACCGCGCAGGAGTTGTGCGAGACGATCCGGATCGCCTATGACCCAGCGTCCGCCGTACTGATCGATGAAGCGCACGGCCACGGGATCGATCCGGAGCTGGAGTGGACCGATGTCGGTCCGGCCGGTGCGCAGGCGTTCTGGGACAAGTATCGGCACGACTCCGCGTGGTCGGTGACCTGGCAGATGTCGCAGGCGCCGCGCGGCGAGGTCTACTCGTCGGTGCTGTCGCAGCTGGTCGGTCCGCACAACGACATCGACCGCAAGCGCGTCACCCTGCTCTACCGGCCACTCGATGCGGCCACCGCCGCGCGCATGGTCGAGGCCGACAAGCGCAACGCGTCCTTCCGCGCCACCACCACCAACCGGCCCTCGGCCCGCGCCATGGCCGAGGCACGCGCCGCCGACCGCACCGCGCAGGAAGAAGCGCGCGGCGCCGGCCTGGTCAACTTCGGCATGGTCGTCACCGGGACCGTGCTGACCGCCGAGCAGATCCCGGACCTGATCGCCGCCGTCGACAATCTCGGCGCGACGGCCCGGGTCCTGCTCCGACCGGCGTACGGATCACAGGACTCCGCATTTGTGGCCGGCCTACCGCTCGGCGTCGTACTGCAGAGCCATCTGTCCGTCCCCGCCGGCCTGCGGGAGTCGTTGTGAGCAACAAGAATCCGACGCCCCGCGGCTGGCCAGGCCCGGCCGCCGGCTACTCCACCTACCTCCAGGCCCCCCAGGAATGGCGCGGTACGACGGTCCAGGTGTGTGGTATGTGGCCCTTCGCGGCCGGCACCGGCAGTCCCATGGTCGGCGTCCCGATCGGCCGCAACATCCTCTCCGGCGCCACCCTGTGCTGCGACCCCATCAGCTGGTTCATGCGCGCCAAGCTCATCTCCAACCCGTCGATGTTCGTGCTTGGCAGGCCTGGCTTGGGCAAGTCGACGGTGGTCCGAAGAATGGCCTTGGGGCTGGCTGGATATGGGGTTCAGCCGTTGGTGCTGGGGGATTTGAAGCCCGACTACAAGGACCTGATCGAGGCGCTGGGTGGGCAGGTCATTCAGCTGGGGCGGGGTCGGGGGCATCTGAACGTTCTTGATCCGGGGGAGTCTCGGAAGGCCGCGTTGCGGCTGACCGGGAAGGCTCGGGAGGCGATCCGGGCGGATGCGCACGGGCGGCGGCTGACGATGGTGTCGGCGCTGATCTCGATCATGCGGTCGGCGCCGCCGACGGATCGCGAGGAGACGATCATCGACGAGGCCCTCAAGGTCCTCGACGAACGTCATCCGGGTACGCCGGTGCTGCGCGATCTGCTCAAGGTCGTGCAGGACGCACCGGACCGGGTGCGGAACGTGGCGCTGGACCGCGGCAGCCTGGATCGCTACCGGCAGCTCACCGAAGGTCTGGAGGCCTCGCTGATCGGTCTGGTCGGCGGTGGCCGGCTCGGCGAGATCTTCTCCGAGCAGACCGACAACCCGATGAAGATGGATCGTCCGGTCGTCTTCGACGTGTCCAGCATCGACGACTCCGAGACGAATCTGCAGGCGGCCGTACTGCTGGCCTGCTGGTCGTACGGGTTCGGAGCGGTCGCGGTCTCGCAGGCACTCGCGGACGCGGGGCTCGAGCCGCGCCGGCATTACTTCGTCATCCTCGACGAGCTGTGGCGGGTGCTCCGCGCCGGCCGCGGTCTGGTCGACCGCGTCGACGCGCTGACCCGGCTGAACCGGCAGCGTGGTGTCGGGACGGCGATGATCTCGCACACCATGTCCGACCTGCTCGCGCTCGAGCACCCCGAGGACCGGATGAAGGCCAAGGGCTTCGTCGAGCGGTCCGGCATGGTCGTCTGTGGCGGGCTGCCGCGGGCCGAGATGGCGAGCCTGACCGAGGTCGTGCCGATGTCCGAGCAGGAGCAGAACATGCTCATCGGCTGGCAGGATCCGCCCGCGTGGGACCCGGCGACCGGTGCGGAGACGGCGCCGCCCGGCCGCGGGAACTTCCTGGTCAAGGTCGGTGGCCGGCCGGGGATCCCGGTGCACGTCGACCTCACCTCGGTCGAGCGCGAGATCAACGACACGAACAAGCTCTGGAAGACGGATGCCGCCAAGCTGCCGCCTCCCGACCCAGCTACTCGGATCGTCGCGCATGGCTGACGGCAGACGCACGAGCGGACCGGGCGGCCTGTCCGTCGAGACAGTCCTGATCTTCGTCGGCTGCGGCGTCTTCGCGATCGCGCTCGGCGGGATGTGGGGCGCGCTCCAAGGTGCCGCCGCGATCGAGGGCACCCGCGCCGTACCGGGTAGTCCGTTCACCGCGCTGGCCCAGCTGATCCAGGGGCGACTGCATTGGTCCGGTACGGCGACCGGCGTACTGATCCTTGAGCTCGTGCTACTGCTTCTGATCGTCGCTGCGGTCTGGCTGCTGCTCCGACGCCGCCAGGAATCGATCGGCCGCGTGGACAAGCAGGCCTTCCTGATGTCGAAGCGGTCAGAGATCTACAAGCTCACCCGCGCCGGCGCCCAAGGCACTGCCGACCGTCTCGGCGCCGGCCACGCCGGCCCAGGCATCCTGATCGGCCGGACAGTCCGGGACAACCTGGAAGTCTTCGGCTCCTGGGAAGACCTGCACGTCGACATCTGGGGGACCCGGACCGGCAAGACCACGTCACGCGCCGTGCCGGCGATCCTGGATGCTCCGGGGGCTGTGGTGGCCACCTCGAACAAGCGGGACCTTGTGGATGCCACTCGTGGGCCGCGGCTCGACAAGGGGCCGGTCTGGGTGTTCGACCCGCAGGAGGTCTGCGAGGAGCCGCCTAGCTGGTGGTGGAACCCGCTGACCTACATCACCGACGAGACCAAGGCACGGGAGCTGGCGGAGCACTTCGTCGCCTCACAGCGTCAGATCGGTGCACAGACCGATGCGTTCTTCGACTCCGCCGGCACTGACCTGCTGGCCGGGCTGCTGCTCGCAGCGGCGGTTGCCAAGCCTCCGATCACGCAGGTGTACAGCTGGCTTGCCGACCAGCGGAACGACGAGCCAGAGCGGATCCTGCGGAACACTCCGGGTCTGCAGCTGTCGGCTGACGCGCTGGCCGGGGTGATCAACGCACCCGACAAAGTAGCGCGCCGGTGTGTACGGCACGGCGCAGCAGAGCGCGCAGTTCCTGGTGAACCGCAAGGTGACCCGCTGGGTGATCCCCCAAGGACCGGACGACCCCCGTCCGCAGTTCAACCCGCACGAGTTCGTCCGCAACGGCGGCACGCTCTACAGCCTGTCCAAGGAAGGCGCCGGTACGGCGGGGCCGCTGGTGACTGCGTTGACCGTCGCTGTCGTGGAGGCGGCCGAGGAGTTCGCCCGGGGCTGTCCGATGGGCCGGATGCCGAGCCCGCTCGTCGGCGTACTGGACGAGGCGGCGAACGTCTGCCGCTGGAAGAACCTGCCGGACCTCTACAGCCACTTCGGCTCCCGCGGCATCGTGCTGATGACGATCCTGCAGTCCTGGGCGCAGGGCCAGGAATGCTGGGGCGAGCACGGCATGGAGAAGCTGTGGTCTGCCGCGAACATCCGCGTGTACGGCGGTGGCGCGTCCGACGTGAACTTCCTCGAGCGGCTGAGCAAGCTGATCGGCGAGTACGACGTCGTTGCCCGCTCGGTCTCGTACAACAAGGGCGAGCGGAGCACGAGCCGGCAGACGCAGCGGCAGAACATCCTGGAGGTCTCCGACCTCGCGTCGATGCCGCCCGGCCGGGCCGTGGTGTTCCCGTCCGGGATCCCGCCCACCATGGTGAAGACGGTGCCTTGGTTCAACCGTCCGGACGCCGGACTGGTCCAGGCTTCGTTGGCGAAGTACGACCCTGGTTCGAAGACCCCTGAGGAGCAGCGTTGTGGATGATGAGCGGGAACTCTTCTATCCGCATGTAGCGGCGTTCGTCGAGGACCGGTTGATCTACCTGTACTCGCGCCGGATCGGCCAGCAGTACGTGTGGTGCCCGGAGTGGTTCCGGCATGCGGAGGCGCTCAGCCGGCTGGACTCGATGTGGCGTGCCTGGGAGCACCTGCGACTCGACCCGGTGACTGGGATGTCGGTCTGGTGGCGGGAGCACGCGGATCCGCACATGACGATGCTGCTCGATCCCGACGGCCCGTTCGTGGCCTGCCGGGGTTCGCACACCGACTACCCGATTCCGCCGCTGCCCATCGAGGAGCCGCCGGCCGGGCTGTTCTTCGACCAGCGCGGGACCTAGCGGGTCGCCCCTGTGACCAGCCAGGAGTCACGGCGTTCTCGGGTGACCAGAGTGAGTAGCCGGAGCAGCATGAACCCGCCGAACGCCCACCACAGCGCCACCACGCCACCGTCCAGCCACAGCACGCTCAGAGCCAGCGGTACATAGAGAACGAAGGCTATGACGCCGGCAATCGCCAGATAGCGGCCGTCACCGGCGCCGATCAGGACGCCGTCCAGTACGAAGACCACGCCGTTCAGGGGCTGCCAGATGGCGGCGACGAGGAGTACTGCGGCGAGTGTGTGGCGCACCTCTGGATCTGTGGTGAACCAGGGCACGTAGATCGAGCGCAGACCCCAGAGCGCGAGTCCACACACCACTCCGGACCACAGGCCCCACCACATCATCCGCCGCGTGATGGAGCGGGTGCCTGCGACGTCACCGGCGCCCAGTGCTCGTCCGGTGAGGGCTTGGGCAGCGATGGCGATCGCGTCGAGGGCCAGGGCCAGGAAGTTCCACAGGGTGAAGGCGACCTGGTGCGCGGCGACCGACGTCGTACCGAGTGCGGTGGCGACGAAGGTCAGCAAGATGATTGCCGCACGCAACGTTATGGTCCGGACGATCAGCGGCACGCCCATCTGCGCGGACGCGAGGATGCCGGGCAGATCGGGTTTGAGCTTCGCGCCGTCCCGGCGGGCGCCGCGGACCACCACCACGACCAGCGCGACCCCGGCAGCGGTCTGGGCGATCGCCGTACCGAGTGCGGAGCCTGCGATGTCCAGGTGCAGACCGTAGACGAGCAGCAGGTTCAGAACGATGTTGGCCAGGTTGGCGGAGATGGCGACGACCATCGGGGTCTTGGTGTCCTGGAGCCCGCGCAGTACGCCGATGGCGGCGAGCAGGATCAGCATCGACGGGATGCCGAAGCAGGAGATGCGCAGGTAGGTCACTGCGTGGTCGGCGACGTCGGGGGACGGGTTGAACGCGTTGATGGCTTGCGGGGCGAAGACGATGCCGGCCAGGGCGAGTACGACGCCCAGCAGGAGCGCGAGCCAGAGTCCGTCGATGCCCTGTGCCAGTGCGCCGCGGTGGTCGCCTGCACCGATGCGGCGGGCGACGGCAGAGGTCGTTCCGTAGGCCAGGAAGACGCAGATGCCGACGAGGGTCTGGAGGACGGTGCCTGCGATGCCCAGTGCGGCCAGCTGTGGCGTTCCGAGGTGGCCGACGATGGCGGAGTCCGCGAGCAGCATCAGCGGCTCGGAGACCAGCGCCACGAAGGCGGGAACGGCGAGCCGCAGGATCTCCTGATCCTGGTCCCCGAACCAGCGGTTGCGCCTCACTGAAGGCAGGTTACCCACGGCCTGTGGGGTTCCCTGTACTGGACACAATATGAGCGGGGGTGGCCGACTTTTTCTTCTCCACAGTTGTGCACGGATGAAACCGCAGGTCAGAGCGTTGCCGGGGATTGTGGTCCACAGATATCCACAGGGTTGTTCCCAACCTGTGCACAGGGGTTCGCGGGGTTTCCCACAGTTCGTCCACATCCCCTGTGGACGGCTGGCTACCACCTGGGGACGAGAGCGGCGTACGGTCGCGTGCCTGGGTACACACCCGGGCGGCAAATTTTGTCGGTCGGTGCGGCTACGGTTCGATCAGGTGTTCGAACCTCGGGTCGTCGGTGGTTCGGGGCAGCGGCGAACGAGGAGGTCGGACGAGTGAGCGTGGCGGAGTTCCGCGGTGGCCAGGACGGCGGTCGCGAGGAGCGCAACCCCGAGATGGGGTTCGATCGCACGCCGCCGCAGGATCTGGCCGCGGAGCAGTGTGTGCTCGGCGCGATGATGCTGTCGAAGGACGCGATCGCGGACGTGATCGAGACCCTGCGCGGGACGGACTTCTACCGCCCGGCGCACGAGTCCGTCTTCGACGCGATCACCGACCTGTATGCCCGCGGTGAGCCGGCCGACGCGATCACCGTCGCCGCCGAGCTGAGCAAGCGCGGCGACATGGCCCGGATCGGCGGCGCGCCGTACGTGCACACCCTGGTCGCCTCGGTGCCGCTCGCGGCGAACGCGGGCTACTACGCGCACATCGTCCGCGAGAAGGCGATCCTGCGCCGGCTGGTCGAGGCCGGCACCAAGATCGTCCAGCTCGCGTATGCGGGTGAGGGCGAGGTCGACGACGTCGTCGACGAGGCGCAGGCCGAGATCTACCAGGTCACCGAGAAGCGCACCACCGAGGACTACGCGCCGCTGAAGGACATCATGGAGGGCGCCCTCGACGAGATCGAGGCGATCGACTCCCGTGGTGACTCGATGGTCGGCGTCCCGACCGGCTTCACCGACCTCGACGAGCTGACCAACGGCCTGCACCCCGGCCAGATGATCATCGTCGCCGCCCGTCCCGCCATGGGCAAGGCGCTCGCGCTCGACACCCCGCTGCCGACGCCGACCGGCTGGACCACGATGGCCGAGGTCGCCGTCGGCGACCAGTTGCTCGACGCCGAGGGCCTGCCGACGACGGTCGTCGCGGCGACCGAGGTGATGATCGACCGCCCGTGCTTCCGGCTGTCCTTCTCCGACGGCAGCGCCATCGTCGCCGACGCCGAGCACCAGTGGCTCGTCGAGGACGGCCGCTACCCGATCATCTGCACGACCGCCGACCTGTTCACGGCGATGAAGGCAAGCCCCGGCCTCACCCCGCCGATCCCCGGCTCGGCCCCCCGCCAGGTCACCGGTCACGGCTTCCCGGCAGCGCTCTCCGACGAGAGCGACCGCCGCATCGAGTGGATCGACGAGGTCACCAGCGTCCCCGTCCGCTGCGTCGAGGTCGACAACGCCGCCCACCTCTACCTGGCCGGCAAGACCATGATCCCGACCCACAACTCCACCCTCGGCCTCGACTTCGCCCGGTCCGCCTCGATCAAGCACGGCCTCGCCTCCTGCGTCTTCTCCCTGGAGATGAGCCGCAACGAGATCACCATGCGTCTGCTCTCGGCCGAGGCCAAGGTCCCCCTGCACCACATGCGCAACGGCAAGATGACCGACGAGGACTGGGCCCGCCTCGCCCGCAAGATGGGCGAAGTCTCCGAAGCCCCCCTCTTCATCGACGACTCCCCGAACCTCACCATGATGGAGATCCGCGCCAAGGCCCGCCGCCTCAAACAGCGCCACGACCTCCGCCTCATCATCATCGACTACCTCCAGCTGATGACGTCCGGCAAGAAGGTCGAGTCCCGCCAACTCGAAGTCTCCGAGTTCTCCCGCTCCATCAAGCTCCTCGCCAAAGAGCTAGAGCTCCCCGTAGTAGCCATCTGCCAGCTGAACCGAGGCTCCGAACAACGCTCCGACAAACGCCCCATGGCCTCCGACCTCCGCGAATCGGGCTGCCTGACCGCGGACACCCGGCTGATGCGGGCCGACACCGGTGCGGAGATCTCACTAGGTGAGTTGCTGGCGACGGAGGCACGTGACATCCCGGTCTGGTCGCTGGACGACCGGCTGAAGCTGGTGCCGCGCACGCTGACCCATGCCTTTCCCAGTGGGGTGAAGGAAGTGTTCCGGGTGAAGCTCGCCTCCGGCCGTGAGATCAAGGCGACGGCGAATCACCCGTTCCTCACGTACGACGGCTGGAAGCCGCTCGGCGAGTTGGCACCGGGTGCCCGGCTGGGCTCGCTGCGCCACGTCCCGCCGCCGCTCGACGTCACCCCGTGGGACGAGGACGAGATCACGCTGCTCGCTCACCTGCTCGGCGACGGCTCGTTCGTGAAGCGTCAGCCGATCCGCTACGCGAGCATCGACGAGGCGAATCTGACCGCGGTGGGCGAGGCAGCCAACCGCCGCTTCGGCATCACACCGATCCGCGACGAGTACGCCGCCGCCCGGGTCACCACATTGCGCCTCCCCGCGCCGTACCGGCTGGCCCGCGGCAGGCGCAACCCGATCGCCGCTTGGCTCGACGGTCTCGGACTGTTCGGCCTGCGCAGCCACGAGAAGTTCGTACCCGACGGCGTCTTCGGCCTCCCCAAGGAGCAGATCGCCCACTTCATCCGCCACCTCTGGGCGACCGACGGCTCGGTCCGCTGGGATGAGAAGGTCGGCCAGGGTCGCATCTACTACGCGAGCACGAGCCGCCGCCTGGTCGACGACGTCGCCCGCCTCCTCCTCCGCCACAACATCTTCACGCGGATCAAGGTCGCCAAGAAGCCGGGCTACCGCGACGGGTACCACCTGCACATCTATGGCGCGGCGAACCAGCTCCGCTTCTGCGACGAGATCGGTGTCCACGGCCTGCGCGGCCTGAAGGTGCTGGAAGTCGCTGCCGCGCTGCGTCACGTGAAGGGCAACACCAACCTCGACACGGTGCCGAAGGAAGTCTGGTCCCAGGTCCGCCAGGTCCTCGCCGACCGCAAGGTCACCCACCGCGAGTTCGCCGCAGCCATAGGCACCCAGTTCTCCGGTTCCGCGCTCTGGAAGCACGCCCCTAGCCGCCAGCGCCTCGCCAAGGTCGCCGATGTCTTGGACTCGGCTGACCTGGAGGTCCTCGCCACCAACGACATCTTCTGGGACACCATCACCTCGGTCGAGAGCCTCGGCGAGCAAGAGGTCTACGACGCCACCGTCCTAGGAACCCACAACTTCGTGGCGGAGGGGATCGCCACCCATAACAGCCTCGAGCAGGATGCCGACATGGTGATTCTGTTGCACCGTGAGGATGCGTATGAGCGGGAGTCGACCCGGCCGGGTGAGGCGGACTTCATCGTGGCCAAGCACCGTAACGGCCCGACGGCCGACATTACGGTGGCGTTCCAGGGCCACTATTCACGCTTCGTGGACATGGCTCACGACAGTTGATTTCCTGAGCCTGCAGGCGGCGTATTCGCGGACCGCACCTGGGCCCCGTGTCTAGCGGGATTAAATATGAGGGTCTCTGTTGACTGGCCGTAGTGCCCTCCTGCGTCCACAATTAAGACCAGGTGACGCGCAGATGTGTACCTCAAGGAGTCGAAGGTGAGCGCAGATAGGTCTGCAGGAGTCCACATCAAGGCCGGAGTACTGTACGTCGCAGTCGTAACCAGGGTGCGTGGAGAGCTGGAGTTGCTCGCCACGAAGCGAATCCATCCCAATAGCGGGCTACCGGATTCAATCCGACTGGATGACCTCGCCGCGAGAGTCAGGCAACACCTCTCGCCACTGCACGTTTCGGAAATCGGGATTCTGGAGACCAGATCGTTCGCCAATTGGAAGTACGCGGACGCGTTTTCCCGAGTCTTCGCCGTTTGTGCTGTTCTGGCCGCGTCAACAGAGCTGGGTGTGCCGGCCGTGACCCATAAGACCGGCGAGGTCGGGCGTGCGATGTCGTTGAAAGCGAACGAACTCAAGACTTTAGAGTCTTCGGCAGTCAATGAGTCGACGAATCCGACATACTGGACGACTGGCATGGCAGAGGCGGCAGCGGTGGCAATCTATATCGCGAAGATGCGCGGTTAGAGCATGTCTGCATCGGAGTATTTGGCGGCAAATAGCGAGCGACAAGGGGAGCGCAGACTGCGGCTTCCCTATGAGTGCCTTCGTAGCATCCCTGAGGGTATTAATGAAGTTCGAGTCTGGCATGATCAAATTCTCGAGTGTGACCGAGTCGGAAAGCGAATTGATATCTCGTCTCTTGAGGGCGACGATGCGCTTCCTGAGCCTGCGACGCTTCAGTCCATCAAGCATAAGAATGTCGTGCCGATCATTGCCGCAGCCGAGGTTGAGGGATTCCCTCCGCCGATGCGTGTCGTAGAAATCATTACGCCGTACTTCGAGCGCGGGTCCATTACGGACGCTCTGCTGAGGGGTGAAAGTTTCGCGGCGTCGGAAGCGGTTGCGATCACTCAAGCTATACTTAGAGGTCTTGCGCAGATCCATGAGGTACATAAGATCTGCCATCGCGACATGAAGAGCGGGAACGTCCTGCTTTGCCCCGATTACCGGGCCAGAGTGGCTGACCTTGGTCTGGCTGGTCGCTTTGACGATCAAGGTGAGGTGGCGGCACTGAACAATCCAACCTTGTATAGCCCGTTCGAGTTCGCGAGGACGAAGCGCTTGAGTCGTGCAAGCGACCTCTATGCGGTTGGCCTCGTCTTTCGGGAGCTCATTGGTGGAGCGTTCCCTTATGCCAAGTACCCGATGTCGCTTGTGGTTGAGCGATTAGCTGCAGGTAAGTCTCCGCTATACGCGGCCGACTTGCAGTTGCCGATTTGGGCGACTCGGTCGATGCGTCGAGTCTATTCAAAGGCGACACACCGCGATGCAGGCCAGAGATTCCAAACGGCACAAGAGATGGATGAGGCGCTGGCGAGCGTGATCGCGGTCGACTGGGTCGAGGTGGAGCCCAATAGGTGGGAGGCACCCTTTGTGCATGGCGGTCGGAGGATCGCTGTCGAGGCCAGGCCGGCGACACGCCTCGGAGGGTTCCGGCTGAGGATCCAGACTTACGCGGGCCGTGGATGGCGGAGAACTGGCCAGGTCGTTGATGTGTCGGACCTGACTGGTTCTGCTGCCCGGAAGGTCTTTGACCAAGCGTCGACAATGGCCAGAGTTCGCTGAGCGACGCGTCGCAGGGTAGCTCCGTGAGTAGGCGAGCAGTGGGCGGGTGCCCGAAGCCTTGTGGTGGGACGCAACTCAGCCTTGTCTGCGACGCCTATCGGTATGAGGCAGCCGTAAAGCACTAGGCGGTCGATGGTGGATGCCACCCGGCTCGGTACTACCCCACGTGCGTCGTCCCAGAATCCGGCCAGCGACCGTCCGCTGGGCGATGAAGCCGCAAAGGCCAGGATTAGCTGCTCCACAAGCACAGCCGAGGCCCATGTTTGCCGGGGGAGCGAGCCACCTTCGTCTACAAGTGCGTCAAAGGCGGCCAGCAGAATCAGGTCGGCGTCATCGAGACGCCACCGTACCTCCGGCGCCGCTCTGAGGTTCGCCGACTCGGCCATATCCTTTAGGTTACACGTTTCGCGTAAATTGTTACAGGTAACATGGCAACGTGGTCCTGCCAGCCTCGCCAGTAGAGCGACTGTCCAAGGTTGTCTTCGGTCAGATTCACAGGCTGTCTGTGATGGTCTGGATCGCGGACTCAGATGGTGTTGTCAATCCAGGCGAGATGGCATCTGATCTCGGGTTTGTGGCGCAGAGTGCAATCCAGAACCCTTTGCGTGATTTGGTGGAGGCTGGGCTCCTGCTGCGGCTTCCAACTGCCAGCGGGAAGACGTACTACCAGCGGGTTGACAGCGTTGCGTGGGAGTTCGCCAAGGAGCTCAAGTCTCGAGTCGAGGAAGCGCCCGAGAGGCGGGCATCTGTCTGAGGGGGTCCCGGCCTTGGTTCGGCTTGCTGTGTGACGGCTAACTGAAGCGGATGGCTTCGCTGGCGCTATTAGCGTCTGGGTGCAAGTAGTGGGGTCGTCGTCGGCACTGGCGTGGAGGCGTCTAATCGAGGGTTACTTGGGCGCCTACGTCTTCTTGGTGGGCGGCTTGGAGGACTGAGGGTAGGAGGCCGGGGAAGCGGGGTTCGAAGTCTTCGGTGCGGAGGCGGACATAGCAGCGGGTGCCTTCTTCGCGGGTGCGGGTGAGGCCGGCGGCGCGGAGGACCTTGAGGTGGTGGCTGAGGGTCGACTTGCCGACCGGGACGCGGAGGTCGCCCCAGGCGCGTTCGTTGCCGTCGGCAAGGACGCGCAGGATGCCGACCCGGAGGGGATCGCTCAGCGCCGACATGACGTCGGTCAGGTGCAGCTGGTCGACGTCCGGGTGGGGGTTCGCGGGCTTCACGGAATGCAGACTAGGTGAGGGCGAGTCCGCCGTCGACGGCGAGCACCTGGCCGGTGACCCAGGTGGTGGCCGGGTCGGCGAGCTGCACGATCCAGTGGGCGACCTCGTCGGGTTCGCCGCGGCGGCCGAGAGGGATGCGGTTCGCTTCGGCGGCCTTGACCTGGTCGACCTGGTCCTGGTTGAGACCGGCGGCGAGCAGGGCTTCGGACTCGGTGGGGCCGGGCGCGACGGCGTTGACCCGGACACCCTGCGGGGCGAGCTCGAGAGCCCAGCTGCGGGTGAGTGACTCCAGGGCCGCCTTCGATGCACCGTAGTGCGAACCACCCGGAATCGGTCGGTGACCGAAGGTGCTGGAGACGTTGACGATCGCGCCTTGGTGCTTGACGAGCTGAGGCAGTACGGCGTTTGCCAGCAGGCTGGGTGCGGTCACGTTGACGGCCATCAACTCCTCGATGCCGGCCACGTTCACGTCCTCCAGCGGCATCCCGACGAACACCCCGGCATTGTTGACCAAGGCATCTACCCGGCCCCAGTGCTCGACCGCGGCGTCAACGATCGCTGCCGGCGCGCCCACCTCACGAACGTCGGCCACCAGGGTCTCGATCCCCGAATGCAACGCGCCGATCTCCGCCAGCCGGTCTGCCCGCCGGCCGACACCCAGGACGTGAGCTCCGGCCTCGGCAAGCTGGACCGCCACCGCCCGTCCGATCCCGGAGCTGGCCCCGGTGACCACCACAACCCGCCCGTCGAACCGCCGTACCGTCACACGGACTCCATTGTTCGATGTTCGTCGATCATCAAACAATAGCAGCCCCGTGTCGAAATCCGGTCGCCGGGAGCGTGTGCGGTCCGCGATCATCGGCAGGTGATTACGCCGTACGAAGCCGACGACGCCCTGCGGGGGATCCGGCACGCCTGCGTCGAGGGCGACCCGGCGGCGCGAGGTGAGTTGCTGGCCTGGCTGGAGCAGTTGCCAGCGGGAGAGTTGATGCGTCTCGAGGAGCGAGGCCGCAATGGACCTCGTTGGGTCGCAGGTCCGCTGGGTGTCAGCTCTGCCTGGGATGACGTGGTCGGCCGGGGCGATCTGCTGACGATCTGCGCGGCCTCGATGCACCCGGACGGCTACCTTCGGGAGCGTGCGTCGCGGTTGCTCGCGGACCGTGAAGAGAGCCTGGTCGCGCGGTGTTTGGCGTTGCGGGCGGTCGATCACGTGCCTCAGGTACGGCGGGTGGCTCTGCCGGCCTTGGTGCAGCGACCGGATCCGGCGGCGCTGGCCCTGCTGCTGCGGATGCGGAAGCGCGTACACGGTCCGGCCGCGCTGGCGGCGTACGGCGAACTGTTCGATACGCGTGAGCTGTTGGGTGCGTCCGATCCGCTGGTACGGCGATTCGCGTATGAGCAGGAGCTGGCGGGCATGGACTCCAGTGAGGTCGAAATGCGGCTGGGGACCGAGACTGATCAGTGGCTGCGACGGCGGTTGGCTGAGCGGTGGATGGCTGTCGATCCCGCGCTGGCGAAGGGACAGCTGGTCGGATCCCGGTACGTCGAGGGCCGGTTGATGGTGTTGCTCGACGGCACGGACGACCTGTTCGAGCGTGGTGAGCTCGAGGAGCGGATGCTCGATCGGTCCCGCCGAGTTCGGGCGGCCGCGTGCTGGCGGTATCGGCGTGCTGGATACGACCCCGCGTCGTACTATCGCGCCCGCTGGGAGGCCGACGGTGTCGACGCGGCTCTCGACGGGCTGCGTGAGACCGGCCAGCGTTTCGATGCGGTCGAGGCGCAGCGTGCCCTAGCCAGCGACGATCAGCGACTGCGGGTGGCGGCGCTGCGCCTTTGGCCGGAAGGCGGGCCGCCGAAGGAACTGCTACTCACCCTCCTCGCCGACCCGAGCAGTGCGGTCGTCAAGCACGCCGCTCGTCTGCTGGCCGCCACTCCCGGCATCCGGTACGACGACGTACTGGCAGCTGCCGTGTCCGAGGAGCCCAACCAGCGTCGAGCCGCCTGGCGACTACGGCGTGAGCTTGGCGGCTGGAACCGACTGCGAGCCGATCTCGAAGCGCTGCAGGATCCCGACGAGAAGCTTCTCCTGGCGGCCAAACAGGACTTGGCCATCTGGCTCGAGTTCCGCGCAGCCAACACGTATCAGCCCCTCCTCCCCTCCGAACGAGAAGCCATCCGCGCCCACCTCGACCGAGTCGACCTCCCCCGAGGCGTCGTAGACCTCCTCAAATTCCACACCGGCCTCCGATGACGGCGACAGTGCAGTGGGTTCGTACGACGTGGACCAAGCAGTCACGGGGTGAGCCGGGGGCGACGCGACGCAACGCCGTACCGCTGGGGGTCACGTTGCCGGACGGCGAATTCGTGCATGAGGTGGTCGCGCGCGAGCAGGAGGAGTTCCGGGTCCGCGATGCGGTGCCGGGTGATCGCAGGCTCGCCTATGACGGGCAGCGGATGGAGAGCGGGGTCGAGGTGACGCCTGCTGATGGCGGGCTGATTCGGGTGGAGCTGACCCTGCCACCGGCAGCGTTGCCGCCGCGGCCAAACCGGGCCCGGGCGGTGCGGCTGGCGCCTGGTGAGTGGGTTCGGTGGCGGCTCAACTACCGGTTCCACAGTCATTGGGGCGCCTTGTGGAGCTATCAGCTCGACACCTTGAATCTGTTCCACGGAACGCCACCGGCCAACGTGTTTCTGGGCGAACCGACGTACGAGGTGAAGGAGCTGGCGTCGTTGTTCTAGCGCCAGAGCTTGGCCGAGGTGGATTCGTGGGCGAGGAGGCGGAGCGAGGAGATGAGGGTCTCGCCGAGGATGGTGCCGATGACGACGGATTCGGCCAGTTGGTCTCGGGTGGGGGCGGCGACTGCTTCTACTTCTAGTTGGGTGAAGCGTTCGACGGCTTCGGCGTAGGCGTCGAGGAAGGCGACGAGGTTGTCCTGCCCGAGGGTGCGGAGCGCGGCGACTGTGTCGATCAGGGTGGCGAGCGCGGGGGCTTCGGCCGCTACGGTCCAGCCGCGGCGGGTGATGAGGGCGTCGACCTCGAGTGCGGCGGCTGTGCGGGCTTCGGGGGAGGCGGTGGGTTTGCGGGCGGGGGTGAGTGCCCGGTGGGCGCGGCCGATCTGGTCGTGGAGGGGGATGTCGTCGGCGTCCAGCGACTCGACGATCTCCTTGACCTGGGCAACCGGGACCTGGGCGAGGTCGACGAGGGCGCGGATCAGGCGGAGCCGGCGGATATGGACGTCGCCGTACGACGCCTGGTTCGGGCTGGTGAGTTCGCCGGGGGCGAGCAGGCCTTCGCGCAGGTAGTACTTGATCGTCGGGACCGGGATCCCGGTCGCCTTGCTGAGTTCCCCGATCCGCATCGCTTGCCTTTCGTCGTCGTACGACGGATAGTATCAGTATCCATTAACGGATACTCGAACTATCCATTGAAAGGGACGACCTGTATGACCGACGCATCGCGGATCCTGGCCGGCGTCATCCTGCTCACGATCGTGACGATCCAGTTCGGCGGCTACTTCATGACCAAGATCGTGCGTGGTCAGGTGCCGATGACGGACTTCCAGAAGTCGTTCGCCCGGGCCGGCCACGCGCACGCCGGCGTGCTGGTCATCCTCAGCCTGGTCGGACTCCTGTACGTCGACCAGACCGGCCTGACCGGCCTACCGCTCTGGATCGCTCGCGTGGCGATCCCGCTCGCCGCCGTCCTGATGTCCGGCGGCTTCTTCGCCTCGTCCGCGGGGAAGGGGCGCACGCAGCCCAATCAGTTCCTGTGGGTGCTGTGGCTCGGCGCCGCAGCGCTCGCGGTGGGCGTGCTGACGTTGGGGATCGGGCTCATCACGGCCTGAACGACTGCAGGCGAACGCCCACGTCGGCGATCAGCGCAGCGGTCTCCGGCGACGTCTCGTCGACGGTGAAATAGGCGCCTAAGGCAACAATCCCGGCCACCAGCTGCAGCAGCAGCGACGGTGTCTCGGCCGAGAACTCGACAACACACGCGGACGGCCCGGCCGGCGTGATCCGGCCCGGGACGAACCCGTAGAAGTTCGCCGCGACCTCGTCGGCCGGCAGCTGCACGGTCAGCCGGACACTGTGCTGGTACGACGCCTGGGCGAACGACTCGACCAGGTACGACGCGGCGTCATCCGCCGGCAGTGGACGCGGGACGAACCGATGCAACGCCGGCCCGACCTCGGAGATCCGGTCCACCCGGAAGAACCGCCAGTCGTCCCGCGACGGGTCGAAGGCCAACAGGTACCAGTGCCACGACACCGTCACCAGCTGATGCGGTTCGACCCGTCGCCGGGACGGCGCCTCCTGTCGGCTCAGGTAGTCGAAGGCGACCACCTCGTGGTTCCGGCAGCAGCGGGCCAGTGTCGCGAGGGTGTACGGATCGACCTGCGGCACGCCTTGGCGCGGGATCGACGAGGCCGCGGATCCCATCGCCGCGAGTTGCGGCCGCAAGCGCGCGGGCAGCACCTGCGTGAGCTTGGCCAAGGCACTCATCGCGCTCGCCGCGATCCCGGTCACGCCACCGTTCCCCGCGCTCACCAGGCCGACCGCGACCGCGATCGCCTCGTCGTCGTCCAGCAGTAGCGGTGGCAACGTCTTACCCGGTCCGAGCCGGTAGCCGCCCGCCGTACCCGTGGTTCCGGTCACCGGGTAGTCCAGTGCGCGCAGCCGGTCGACATCCCGGCGTACCGTCCGCTCGGTCACGGCGAGGCGCTCGGCCAGCTCACGGCCGGACCACTCCCGCCGGCTCTGCAGCAGCGACAGCAACCGGAGCAATCGGCCGGGCATCTCTTTGCGCGCGCTCATTGCGGACAGGATAAGTCCGGAAGGGCTTCTAGCGTGAGAGTCATGATGTTGACGAGACAAGCCCAGCAGTACGACGACGCCCGGCTCGGCTACCAGCGGCTGGATCCGCATCGTCCCGAGGTGATCTTCGAGGTGACGAGTGCGACCGAGATCGAGGAGGCCGTCCGGTACGCCGTCGACCACGACCACCGCATCGCCGTGCAGGGGAGTGGTCATGGCCTGACCCGAGGGATCGATGGCGGCGTGCTGATCGCGACCCGCCGCTTCAACGGCGTCCGCGTCGACCCGGCCGCGCAGACCGCGTGGGTCGACGCCGGCGCGACCTGGCAAGACGTGCTGACCGCAACCGCGCCGTACGGGCTGGCTCCGCTCTCCGGCAGCCTCCCCGGCGTCGGCGCGGTCGCCTACACGCTCGGCGGCGGGCTCGGGCTGATGGCCCGCAAGTACGGGTACGCCGCCGATCACGTCAACCGGATCGAGCTTGTCACCGCGGACGGCACTCGCCGGAACGCGGACGTCGACCTGTTCTGGGCGCTCCGCGGTGGCGGCGGCAACTTCGGCGTCGTGACCGGGATGGAGATCGCCCTCTTCGAAGTCCCGATCCTGTACGGCGGCAGCCTGTACTTCGACCTCGCCGACTACCCGGACGCGGTGGTGGCCTGGCGCGAGTGGACTCAAGACCTCCCCGAGGAGGTGACCTCCGCGGTCGCGATGATCCCGTTCCCGGACATCCCACCGATCCCCGCACCGCTACGCGGCAAGTACATCGCCCAACTCCAGGTCGCCAGCCTGCAAGGCGCGGACGTCATCGAGCCGCTCAGAGCCATCGGTACGCCGGTTCTCGACACGCTCGGTGAGCTCCCTTACGCGGAGTCGGCCAAGGTCTTCGCCGAGCCCGACCGCCCCGACAGCTACCGGTCCCAGAACGTCCTGCTCCGCGACCTCGACCCCGATACTCTCGCGACCCTGCCGAAGCTGGCTGGTCCTGGTGCTTCCGCGATGGCCATCATCGGGATCCGCCACCTCGGCGGCGCGCTGCATCGTGAACCCACGATTCCGAACGCGGTCGGCCACCGCGACGCGGCGTACTCGCTCACTGTCCTGATCCCCGGCGAGCGTGACGCGACGGAGCTCCAGAACACGATCCTCGATCCCTGGCGTGCGCAGTCCATCGGCCGGCTCCTCAACTTCACCTTCGCCGACCTCACCCCGACCGAGATCGCCGAAGCCTTCAACCCCGGCGATCACCAGCGCCTCACCGACCTACGCAAGCACTACGACCCCGCCGGCCGATTGGCCGCCAACCACGAACTCACAGAGCTGCGGTGACGTCGATCTCGACGAGTTGGCCGACGAAGCCGAGCTGGGCTACGCCGAGGAGGGTGCTGGCCGACGTGAAGGCCGGGGCGAGGGGGGAGTCGTTCAGCTGGGTCCAGACGGCGGCCAGGTCGTCGCGGTCGGTGCTGTTCACGTAGATGACAGTCCGTACGACGTCGTCCGGGCCGGCGCCGGCTGCGGCGAGTGCGACCAGGATGTTGTCGATCACCTGCGCGGTCTGGCCGGCCAAGGTCTCGGTGGCCAGCTCGCCGGCGGGGGTAAGGGGGCATTGGCCCGCGAGGTAGATCAGGGTGTCGGCCCGGACCTTGGTCACGTGGTGGTAGCCGGGCGTCGGGTGCAGGCCATCCGGATTGCTGCGTGCGATCGTCACGTCGCCGAGCCAACGCGATGACGGTTGCCGCAGTCAACCGGTTTTACTGGAACCGTGTTACGTAACGCTTCTGCCAGAACGTCTCGACCGCGTGCGGGCTGTAGTTGCGGCGCACGTAAGCCACGGCCTCGGCCGCCGGCGCACCATCCAGTACGGCGAGGCAGGCGAGCGCCGTACCGGTTCGGCCACGCCCACCCGCGCAGGCGAACTCGACCCGCTCCGATCCCGAACGCTCCAACGCGTCCAGGAATACCTCGCGGGCCTCAGCACGATCCCGAGGCAACCGGAAGTCCGGCCACCGCAACCACCGCGACTCCCACTCGACCGCAGGTGGCGCGGACCCGAGCAGATACACGCCGTACGTCGGAAATGGCGCTTCCGCCGGGCCGTTGCGCAGACCGCGTCCGCGCACCAACCGACCCGACGGCAGCTCAAGCACTCCAGGTGCTCCCTTGGACCACATCCAGCAAACCCTAGTGCGACGCGGGGCACTAGACGAGCCGCTCCTCGGTCGAGGTGGAGAACAGATGTAGCTTCTCGGGATCCGCGGCCAGGTGGACCACGGCGCCCTTGTCGTTGTGCATCCGAGTCCCGATCCGGGCGATGATCTGCTCGTTCGTGTGGGCGGCCGTCCCGTACAGGAACGCGTCCGAGCCGAGCTCCTCGATCACCGCGACGTTCACCGGCATCCCGACCTCAGCGAGGTGGAAGGCCTCCGGTCGAATGCCCAGCGTCACGGTCTTGTCGGACCCAGCTTTGGCAAGCACCTCACGAGCGATCGGCACCACGTAGTCGCCGACCTGAGCACCGCCGTCGACGATCGACGCGTCGAGCAGGTTCATCGCCGGCGAACCGATGAAGCCGGCCACGAACTTGTTCACCGGCCGGTCGTAAAGGTTCAGCGGAGTGTCGACCTGCTGCAGCACGCCGTCCTTCAGTACGGCGACGCGGTCGCCCATCGTCATCGCCTCGACCTGGTCGTGCGTGACGTACACCGTGGTGACGCCCAGCCGGTGCTGCAGTTCGGCGATCTGGGTCCGCGTCTGCACGCGCAGCTTCGCATCCAGGTTCGACAGCGGTTCGTCCATCAGGAAGACCTGTGGACTGCGGACGATCGCGCGCCCCATCGCGACGCGCTGGCGCTGACCACCGGACAACGCCTTCGGCTTGCGGTCGAGGTACTCCTCCAGACCGAGCAGCTTCGCGGCTTCGAGCACGCGCCGTGCGCGTTCGTCCTTGTGGATGCCCTGCATCTTCAGCGCGAAGGCCATGTTCTCGCCGACCGACATGTGCGGGTAGAGGGCGTAGTTCTGGAACACCATCGCGATGTCCCGCTCCTTCGGCGGCGCGTTCGTGACGTCGCGGTCGCCGATGTAGATCGAGCCGTCGTTCACTTCTTCGAGTCCGGCCAGCATCCGCAGCGCGGTGGACTTACCGGATCCGGACGGTCCGACCAGGACCATGAATTCGCCGTCCTGGATGTCGAGATCCAGTTGGTCGACGGCGGGGGCGTCGGTGCCCGGGTAGACCCGGGAAGCTCCCTTGAACGAGACAGTTGCCATCTCGCGCTTCCTTCCTTGGCCTGACAGGTTCGTGCCGGACGGTCCGTAGCAAAGGCCGCCAGGGATGTGGTGCCTATTCGCCACAACCGCCGTACCGGGAGATCAATTCCCGGGTGAAGTAAGTCAGAAGTGCCCCGGCCGGATGGCGTCGGTGAGCAGCTCCTGCAGCGCGAGGACGGCACGGCTCGGGGTCCGCCCGGCGATGGTTGCCACCGACAAGGTCCAGGTCATCCCCGGTCCGGTCAGCGGCAGATGCACTACTCCGGCCACCGACCGGGCGAGATCCGGCACGATGGCGATCCCGAGCCCGGCGCGGACGTACTCCGGCACCTCGCTCAGGTCCGGTACCTCGACCTGCACCTGCCGCGGGGTCCCGGCCCGCTCGAAGGCCTGATCCACCATCCGCCGGTTGCCGAATCCGCGCAGCATGTCGACGAACCGCTCCCCGGCCAGCTCCGCGAGCGTGACCGAAGCCGCGCCGACGAGCCGATGCGAAGGCGGCACCAGGACGCTGAACGGCACCGAGGCCAGATCGCGGACGTCCATCCCGCCCAGTTCCGACGGCGGCAACCCGATCAGGGCGACGTCGAGCCGCCCACTCCGGACGTCGTCGGCCAGCCCGCTCGACCCGGTCGGCGACGTCCGCACCTGTACGTCGACCAACGGATACTTGCGGTGGAATGCTCCGAGCAGTGACGCGAGGTCGACCAATCCCAGCCGGGCGAGCGTGCCGATCCGCAGGTTTCCACGGAGCCCGGTCGACGCTTCCTCGACCACCGCGCGCGCCCGATCCAGCGCCTCCAGCGCGGCCTTCGCCTCGGGCAGCAGTGCCGCGCCCGCCGTGGACAGCGTCACTCGCCGGGTCGACCGGTCGAAGAGTGTGGTCCGCAGATCCGTCTCCAGCGCGCGGATCGCGGCCGACACCGTGGACTGCACGGTGAACAGCCGCTGCGCGGCCCGGGTGAAGCTCAATTCCTCCGCGACCGCGACGAAGTACTCGAGCTGGCGACTGTCCACAGCCTCAATTATCGTCGATCTCGATAAGACAGTGCAAGAACTTTCGTTGGACTCGATAGATCATCGGAGGGAGTCTGTTGGTATGTCCACAACACTGACCTCGTCCCGTCCGGTCGAGTCGCGGGTGCGGTTCGCCCACCAACCGGGCTTCTGGGTGATCGCCGCGGCCTTCCTGACCACGATGGCGTTCTCCACCGTTCCGACCCCGCTCTACGCGATCTACCAGCGGCGGGACGGATTCCCGACGTACCTGATCACGATCATCTTCGCGGCGTACGCGGTCGGCGTGATGGTCAGCCTCTACCTCGCCGGCCACGTCAGCGACTGGCTCGGCCGCCGCCGGGTCGCGTTGCTCGCCGTCCTCGCCGAGGCGGTCGCGGCCGTGATCTTCCTGCTCTGGCCGGACGTCCCCGGACTGTTGCTCGCCCGCTTCATCTCCGGCGTCGGCGTCGGTGTGCTGACCGCGACCGCCACCGCGCACCTGTCCGAACTGCGCAAGATCGCGCGTCCTACCGAGGACCCGAGCCGGTCGGCGCTGATCTCCAGCATGGTGAACCTCGGCGGTCTCGCCTTCGGCCCGCTGGTCGGCGGCCTTCTCGCCCAGTACGTCGCCTCTCCGCTCGAGCGCCCGTACGAGATCTTCCTGGTGCTGTTGCTGCTCAGCGCGGTCGGGATCGCCCTGGTCCCCGAGACTGTCGAGCGGCTCGAGGAGCGTCCGGCGTACCGGCCGCAGCGGGTCGCACTCCCGGCGGCCGCACAGTCGTCGGCTGGGTCGGCACTGTTCTTCGCGAGCGCGACCGGTGCCTTTGCGGCCTTCTCGATCTTCGGCCTGTTCACCTCGCTCGCGCCGACCTTCCTGGCCGGCGTCCTGCACCAGCCGTCCCGGATCCTGGCCGGCGTGGTCACCTTCGCGGTCTTCATCGCCGGCGCGGCCAGCCAGGTCGTCTTCGTCCGGATGGAACGCCGCAACCAGCTACGCCTCGGCCTCGCCTTCATGTCGGTCGGTCTGGTGGGCATCGCGATCGGCGGCCTGATCCCGAGCCTCGCGCTCTTCGTCATCGGCGGCGTGATCGCCGGAGCCGGCGTCGGCCTGGTCTTCCGCGGCGCGGTCGCCACGGCCGCATCGCTCGCCGACGCCGGCTCGCGCGGTGAGGTGCTGGCCGCACTCTTCCTGATCGCGTACGCCGGCCTCGCGCTGCCCGTCCTCGCCATCGGACTCGGCATCGCGCTACTCCCGGCGGCAACCGCGCTGCTCATCTTCTCGGTCCTGATCTTCATCCTGGTGAACGCCGCCGTCCCCCGGATGCTCAAACACTAAGATCCACGGCATGGGTGAGACTGTGAGTGTTGGGGACCAGAACGCATATCTGGCGCGAGCCGGCGCGGCCGGGATGTTGCTGCTGCCGATGATCACCGGGATCGGTGAGCAGATCCGCGCGTGGGCGGACGAGCTCGCGGCTGCTGGGATCACCGCGCTGGTCTGGGATCCGTTCGAGGGGAAGAACACCGACAACACGCCGCGCGCGGAGATGTTCCCGCTCGGCGGCCAGCTCGATGACGACCGGGCGCTTGCCCAGCAGCAGGCCTTGCTGGACTACCTTCTCGGCGACCTGGGCTGCGACCAGGCCGGTGTGATCGGCTGGTGCCTGGGTGGTCGCTTCGCGCTGTTGCTCGGTGCCCGCGAGCACCGCCTGGCCAACGTCGTCGCCTTCCACCCGACCATCCCGTCCGACCTCCCGCCGAACCACACGTACGACGCCATCGCCGACGCGGCCGCGATCACCGCGCCGGTGCTCGTGAGCTACCCCAGCGCCGACACCCTCGTGACGAACGCCGACTTCGAGGCCCTGCAGACCTCCCTGCAGTCGCGTCCCACCGGAGCCACCTTCACCCACTACTTCCCGGGCGCCGAACACGGCTACACGGACAAGATGCGGCACGCCAACGAGGTCAACGCCGCAGCCTTCAAACTCGCCTGGCCGCAGGCACTCAGTCTGCTGAAGGCGACCACGAGCTAGCTCCGCCAGTCGCCGATGCCGTTCCAGGCCTGTTCGACCACACGCTCCAGGTCCGGACGTCCGCCGATGGCGACCTCGTTGAGCAGGTCCCGCATCCTGTCCGGCCCGCCGCGCTCATGGAGTCGCTCACCAATGGTGCGGATCTCGGGCAGGTTGCCGGCAACTCCCGCGCTCGAGGTGACGAGCTTGATCATCCGGCGAGCCATCGCGACGACGTATCTCGTGGTTCCGTTGTCCGGTGGCACCTCGCTCGGCGTACCACCGAACCAGCTACGCAATTTCCCCATGGCACCCGCTCCCGGTCGGTTTGTCGTGCGCCGAGCGTAGGGCGCGCATCAGGCGGCTTGGCGGCGGTGGCCGGTTGGTGTCGTGCCGCGCACTCGTTTGAAGGCGACGCTGAGGGCGAAGGCGTTGGCGTAGCCGACTCGGCGGGCGATGGTCTCGACGGTGTCCTGGGTGCTGCGCAGCAGGTCGGCGGCCAGGGTGATGCGCCAGTTGGTGAGGTAGCTCATCGGGGCCTCGCCGACGACGGCGGTGAAGCGGCGGGCGAGGCTGGCGCGGGAGACGCCGACGCGATCGGCGAGCTCCGGAACACTCCACGGGTACGCCGGATCTTCGTGCAGCAACCGCAAAGCGCCCCCGGCGACCGGGTCGGTCTGCGCCTGGTACCAACCGGGCGCCTGGGACTCCGGCCGATCGAACCAGGCCCGCAGGGTGACGATCAGCGCGAGGTCGAGCCAGCGATCCAGCACGCTCTGCTGACCGGGTGACTCGCGCCGGATCTCACTCGCGATCATGTCCATCACCGGCCCGGCGATGTCGGCCGCCGGAACGACCAGAACAGACGGCAGCGCGTTGACGAGCCGCTGGCTGACGTCACCGGCCACCTGATAGGTGCCGCTGGCAACCATCGCCGAACCTTCCGCGCGGCCGCCGTACGTGCGCAGGCCTAGTCGTTCGCTGTAATCGGTAGGGGCCCCAGGCAACGGTTGGCAGATGTTGCCGGGCAGGATCCGCAGTTGCGGGGCGGTGCTGGTGCTGTCGCCGACCACGTACGGCGTCGGGCCGGTGAAGATCGCGACATCGCCCGGCGCCATCCGCAGCGGCTCGATCCCGTCGCGGGTGATCCACGCGTCACCACGCACCATGGTCGCCAGCGCGAGCGGTGCCTCCTCGCGGATCTCCAGCGCCCACGGCGGCTCCAGGATGCCGAGGTTGAACACCCCGTCCACCGCGCGGGTCCCGGTCAGCAGATCATCGAGCACGTCCATGGCCTGAGCGTATCGGACATCAGATTGCGCTGAACAGCCATGGTTAAGCTCAATCTGCCGCGATGAACTAGTGCCATGACAGTGACAAGAAAAGCAACGGGAACACCGATCCTCATCCTCGGCGGCAAGGGCAAGACCGGCCGCCGCGTCGCCGCTCAACTCGACAACCGCCAGATCCCCTACCGACTCGCCTCCCGATCGAGCGCGCTGCGCTTCGACTGGTACGACGAGAGCACGTGGTCCCCGACCATCGCCGGCGCCGAAACGGCGTACCTGGCACCGCCGGTCGGGCCGACCGGTCTCGCCCAGGCGGGCCGCTTCGTCCAGCAGGCCGCCGACGAAGGACTCCGCCGGATCGTCCTGCTGTCCGGCCGCGGCGTCGGCAGCTCCGATCGTGAGTTCGCCGTCTACGAAGGCCAGCTCGCACTCGAGCACGCCGTCCAGGCGAGTGGCGCGGACTGGACGATCATCCAGCCGGCCTGGTTCGCGCAGGGATTCAGTGAAGACGTCTTCCGGTACGACGTCCTGGCCGGCGAACTGCGCCTGTCGGCCGGTGACGGTGGCGAGGCCTGGATCGACACCAACGACGTCGGCGATGTGATGACCGCCGCCCTGCTCAGCGAGGCCTACACCGGCGCGACCTACGCGCTGTCCGGCCCGCGCACTCTCACCCTGGCCGAGGTAGCGGCCGAGCTCACCGTTGCGACCGGCCGTCCGATCGGGTACGTCGACCTCGACCCCGAGCAGCACGTCGCCGAACTGATCGAGCAGGGGCAGACCCGTGAGGACGCCGAGGCGGTCCGCGACCTGTTCGCGGTCATCCGCAACCACCGCTCGGAGTACGTCTCGGACGGCGTACAGCAGCTCCTCGGTCGTCCGCCCCGCGACTTCGCCGACTGGGCACGCGAGACCGCGGCTACCGGGATCTGGTCAGCCTGAGCGGTAGGCCTGCCGGGCGGCGGACAGCAGGTCGGGGGTGTCGAAGAGCCGCCAGTCGGTGTTGACGCGCAGGTCATCGGTCAGGTACGGGCACTCGGTCGCGCAGCCGTGGCGACAGACGGCGATGTGCTGGAGATAGGCACGGGCCGCGGTGAGCTCGGCGATCTGCTGTTCCAAGACCTCGAGCCGGCCGTCGATCACGTGCCGTCGGTCGATCGCGGTGGTGCCGGCAGCGGTGATGACGGCGATCTCGTCCAGTGACATCATCCCGCTGGCCCGGCAGAGCTGCGCAAGTCCCAGTTGCCGCAGCTCGTGTTCGCCGTACCGGCGTTTGCCGTCGGGACCGACCGGTGGCGTGACCACACCCTGTTTCTCCCACCAGCGCACGGTCGAGACCGGCAGTCCGTAGAGCGCCGCGGCCGCGCCGATCCCGACGAATTCGTTGCCCATAACGCCAGTATTGACATGAAGGTGGCTTCACCTCAAAGGCTCTTGGGTATGACCGTGACCGAGAGCCCGCCCGTCCTGTCCCGAGCCGCCCTGACCGCCGCGTTCCTCGGGACGTTCCTGGCGGTGCTGGATGTCGCGATCGTCAACGTCGCGCTACCGGCCATCCAGGGTTCGTTGAGTGCGACCTTCGCTCAGCTGCAGTGGATCGCCGACGGGTTCGCACTCAGCCTGGCTGCGCTCCTGCTGACCGGCGGCCTTCTGGGCGACCGCTTCGGCCGCAAGCGGGTCTACCTCGGTGGCGTCGGCCTGTTCCTGCTGGGATCCCTGGTCTGTGCCGTCGCCCCGGTGATCGGCGTCCTGATCGCCGGGCGGGTCGTCCAGGGCGTCGCGGCCGCGATCGTGATGCCGGGCGCGATGTCGATCGTCGGCCGGTCGACGACCGACCGCGCCGTGCGGGCCCGCCTCCTCGGCCTGTACGGCGTCGTGGTCAGCTTCGGTTTTGTCGCCGGCCCGTTGCTCGGTGGCGTGCTGGTCGACACGCTCGGCTGGCGCAGCATCTTCCTGGTGAACCTGCCGGTCGGAGCGATCATCCTGCTGCTCGGCTGGCGTGGACTGACCGAGAGCGCGGATCCCGAGCACGCCCATCCCGACGTACCGGGTCAGATCCTCGCCGTGCTGTTTCTTGGTGCGCTGGTGTTCGCGACGATCGAGTACCGCGAGTACGGCTGGCATTCGGTCCCGACCTGGACGGCCGTGGTGATCAGCGTGCTGTCGCTGGTGGGACTCATCGTGGTCGAGCAGCGCAGCCGGCAACCGATGCTGCCGGTCACGTTGTTCCGCGATCCACGCTTCACCGTGACGAACTTCGGTGCCGCAGCTCTTGGGTTCGCGGCGGGTGGTTCGCTGTATCTGGTCTCGCTCTACCTGCAGGACGAGCGCGGCAACACCGCGATGATGACCGGGATCCTGCTGCTCCCGTTGACGATCGCGACCATCCCCGGTTCGTACCTGGCCGGCCGGTTGACCGCCCGGTACGCCGCCTGGGTGCCGATGTCGATCGGCTTCACCTGTGTCGGCGTGGCGATGATCGCGATGGTGAGCTTCGACGCGACGACGCCGTACCTGCCGATCGCGGTGGCCTTCGCGGCCCACGGGCTCGGTCAGGGGCTGAGCATCACGCCCGCCAGCGCCGCCGTACTGGAGATCGTGCCGCGGGAACGGGCGGGAATGGCCTCGGCCACGGTGAGTGCGGCTCGCCAGGGCGGTACGGCGCTCGGGATCGCAGTGCTCGGCGCGATCAGTGCACACGGAGCTTTGCTGTCGGGCCTGACCGTCGCCGGGGTCGTCATCCTGGTGGCGGCGGTTCTGATGCTCTTGCTGCGAAAGAAGAAGGCCTTCACACCCACCTGACCGAGTGTGAAGGCCTTCCGCCGGGATCAGTGCTGCTGGAGGTGTGTCCACTCCTCGTGGGTCATCTCCTGCAGGTCCGCCGGTGTGATCTTGCTCTGGGCGGTCTTGGACTGGATGTTCGCGCCCTGGCCGACGGCGCCGCCGCCGAAGGTGATGTTGGCCCAGTTGTTCTGGGTGGTCAGGGTGTTGTTGACGTTGTCGTCGTTGATGTCGGCCGCGGTGGTGTCGGTGGCGTCACCGTCGCAGTTCCAGTCGATCGGGCCGCTGGCGGCGCCGCTCGTGGTCCGGCTGGTGCCGTTCGGGCACTTCCAGCTGGTCTTGTACGCCGAGGCGACCGCGCCGAGGCCGGCCGACTCCTTCAGGCTGGTCTCGTTCAGCGCCGGCGGGGCGACGTTCGAGTAGCTCCAGTAGAGCGTGCCGTCGGCCTTCGGGACACCGCCGAGCTGGAAGAAGTAGTTCATCACGCTCAGGTAGTTCGGCTTGTAGTTGCCGTGGTCCGAACCGCCGTGCTTGAGGCCGAGGTTGTGGCCGAGCTCGTGGATGAACGTGCCGACGTTGGTGTTGTCGGTCGCGTTCCAGTTGCACTTCGGGCCGACCGTGACGATGAACGTGTCGTTCGGGATGTTGAAGGCCTGGCCGCTGCTGCAGCCGCCGTCGTAGCTGTCGGCCCAGAGCATGTAGTGGAAGATCGCCTTCCGGACCGCCTTGAAGTTGGCGTTCTTGATCGCGGTGGTCTGCGACCCGGACGGGTTCAGGTCATTGTCGTAGGCAACCATATTGCCACCGCCGAGGTTGTACGTCGCACCGCGGGCCGTACCGGCGTCAAGGTGGATGTTGATCCCGGTGGTGCCGTTCGGGTTGCTGACCGGGGCCTGGGCGAAGGCCTGGACGATCCGGTTCAGCGCGGCGACGCTGCCGAGCCGGCCGTCCATGTAGTCCATCTCGACGAACAGGTCCTTCTTCTTCGGGTCCGCGCCCATCGCCTTCAGGTTGACGTCGATGACCCCGTCACCGTTCGCGTCGTACCCGTTGGTCTCCCAGGTGTCGGGCAGCGAGTCGCCGTCGGTGTCGGTGGCGAGGACCGCCTGCGACACGGCCGGGGAGCCTGATAGTCCAACGTTTGCCGGACCGTCGGACGGGACGGCTGCCATCGCGCTGGTCGCGGCGAGCGCGGCAGCGGCAAGTGTTCCGAACACGGTCAGGAAGGCAGGGCGGGGCCTCATCTAGATCTCCTTGGGGGCGGTAAGTGATCTGCCCGATACCGTAGGTGATCCCGGTCACTTTCGGACAGGCCGATCCGGTGCCATGGCCCAACTGCGCCAGTTCAGGTAGCGGACAGAACCTGACCGCTATCGGTGGCAAGCTAAGGCCATGTCCGAAACCTCAGCCCGACTGCTGTCGCTGCTGTCATTGCTCCAGGCGCGCCGTGACTGGCCGGGTGCGCTGCTTGCCGAGCGCTTGGAGGTCAGTGCGCGGACGGTACGACGGGATGTCGACCGGCTGCGCGATCTCGGCTATCCGGTACGAGCGATCAAGGGGCCGGATGGCGGCTACCGGCTCGATGCCGGGGCGGAGTTGCCGCCGTTGCTGTTCGACGACGACCAGGCGATCGCGGTCGCGGTCGCACTGCAGACAGCGACCACCACGGTGGCCGGGATCGAGGAAGGCGCGTTGCGGGCGCTGGCAACGGTTCGCCAGGTGATGCCGGCGCGACTGCGGCAACGGGTCGACGCGCTGCAGGTGATCACGATCGACCGGTACCCGAACCGCCGTACGACGGTGGACTCGAACCAGCTGATCGCGATCGGGATGGCGGTCCGCGCCCAGGAGGTACTGCGGTTCGACTACCAGTCACCGGGTGCGCCGGAAGGGGAGTGGCTGCCGCCGCGCAAGGCCGAGCCGCATCACCTGGTCACCTGGGGCGGGCGCTGGTACCTGATCGCGTGGGACCTGGATCGCCAGGACTGGCGGACGTTCCGGGTCGATCGGATCACGCCGAAGACCCCGACCGGACCGCGGTTCACCCCGCGCGAACTGCCGGCGGCGGATGTCGCGGAGTACATCTCGCGTCAGTTCAAGACCAAGGATCAGTTCCCGTGCCGCGGTGAAGCGGTGCTGCAGGTCTCCGCGGACGAAGTCGCGCCCTGGTCCGGTCAGGACACGATGGTCGAGGCGGTGACCGCGACCAGTTGCCGGGTGACCATGACCGCCTGGTCGTGGGTCGGCCTCGCCGCCCGCTTCGCCATGTTCGAGTGCGACCTGGAGCTCGTCGGACCACCCGAGCTCATCGACGCCGCCCACCACATCGCCACCCGTTTCCAGGAGACCCCACGATGACCGAAGAGCTGATCCTCGCCGACACGGCCGCGTGGCACGAGTGGCTCGGTGAGAACCACCAGACCAGCGACGGCGTCTGGCTCGTGCTGGCGAAGAAGGATGTCACCACGCCCACCAGCCTCGTCGTTTCCGACGCACTCGACGAAGCCTTGTGTCATGGCTGGATCGACGGCCAGCGCAAGACTCGCGACGACACCACCTATCTGCAGCGGTACACCCCGCGCCGCTCCCGCAGCACCTGGTCGCAGCGCAACGTCGAGTACGTCGACCGCCTGGACAAGGCCGGCCGCATGCAGCCCGCCGGCTGGGCCGAGGTCGACCGGGCCAAGGCCGACGGTCGCTGGGACAACGCCTACAGCGGCTCCGCGAACCTCGAGATCCCGGCCGACCTCGCCGCCGCGATCGCCGCCGTACCGAGTGCACAGGCCATGTTCGAGATCCTCACCAGCGCCAACCGCTTCGCCGTCGTCCACCGCGTCAACGGCGCCAAGCGCGCAGACACCCGCACCCGCCGGATCGCCCAGTTCGTCGACCAACTCTCCCGCGGCGAAACCATCTATCCCCAAAAGCGGACCCTCTGACGACCGGGTTCACGATGTGACTGTGCGTGATGAAGAACTATAGAGTTTCTTCCTCGAAGGTTTGTTGGGGGAGAAATGGGAACTGCTGTCGTCCGGTTCGCGGACTATCGGCTCTACGAGCAGAAGCGGGTAGAGGCCAGCAACGCGATGATGGGCCTGCTGGCGGGCGCCCAGTTGGCGTCGCATCTGCTGCAGTTGACGGAGGGCTCAGAGCGACTCCTGCCTGAAGTGTTCCCTCGGGTGGCGCATATCGGGCGCTTCAATCTGACGACCGAAGAAGCACGATCGATCCTGAACGCGGCGGACACGCACCTGGGCGCAATGAGTGTGCCGTACTCATTGGCGCTGCACGAGGACTATCTGAAGACCTGCCTTGACCTCCTCGCGAGAGGCGGCTGTTGTACGAGTGCTCAGGCCGAGCGGGCCAAGGGTAGATTGGCACTGCAGCACCGAGGGATCGAGGCAGCGACCGGCGGCGCGTTCCAGCTCGACGGGTTGGCCCAGATCGACACGCTGCGGCTGATGCGGAACTGCATGATCCATGACGGCGGACGGGCAAGTTCCGCCTTGGTTTCAACAGTTCAGTCGTGGACATCAACCACAGAGAGTGCCTGGGTCAAGCTCGCCCGCCGCACGTTGCGGAACCTGCGGGTTGGCGATTCGGTGCGGTTCGGGCACGCCGAACTCATCCTCAGTCTGGCGGTGACGAAAGCGCTCGCCCGTCAAGCGAACGTTCTGCTGCAGGGTGCGCTGCCGCGCCCGTTGTGGGCCGACCTGGTGCTGGAAGACCTCCGCCAAACCGATCCCGGCTTCGCAGGTGACGGCATTCAGTTGCTCAGGAAGCTGCGCGGGATGGCGCGGTTCAACTACGGGCCGATCAAACTCGCGGAGACAGATCTGACTGCCGCGATTGCGCGCGAGTGAAAAAGACGCTGGTAAAAGACTCAGGGCCTGCCGTCGGCAGGCCCTGAGTGAGGTAAAAAAGCGGGGCTCTACTTGTTGAGCTACAACCCCCCGAGGGGAGGCCAGGACTTGCACCTGAATCGCCGCGCTTCTGTGGAGTGCCTGGCTGCGAACCAGTAGGACAACATCCCACTCCTGTTACACACCAAAGGTAGCACGGGACCAGTGTCTGGTCAGAGGAGATCGAGGGTGGCTGCTTGGCCTTGGCGGAGGGGAAAGAAGGCCAGGAAGGTGACGCCGTCGGGGCCTGCGTCGAAGCGGATGGGTTCGTCGGCCGGCTCGTAGAACGGGTCGCCCGGTTGGAGGATGACCTCGGGCTCGTCACGCAGCTGGTAGATCGCGGATCCGGATTCGATACTGCCGAAGACGGGACCGTTGTGCGTGTGGGTGCCGACGGCAGCCTCCGGCGCGATGGTGATCCGGCGGGCCTCGACCCGGCGCACGGGCAGATCCTCGGGGAGGACCTCATCGAGGACGACCTGGCGGGTGATCGGCTCAGCTGTCATAGCCGTACTGTACATACTAATTGGTACAGAGTGGATTTCTCAGTACAAGATCGGGTTCAGCGGGGATGAGATCAGGTCGCCCGGTTGGGTGCCGGGCAGCCAGGAGAGGTCGTTGCGCTGGGCGTCGTTGACGGGTTCGGCGATCTCCATCGAGGTGTCGACGTAGATGATCGTCATGACCCGACGCGGTACGGCGGTGGTGTTGGCCGGGGCGTGGTGGAACGTCCAGCCGAGGTGGTAGCTGACCTCGCCGAGCTCGTACGGCTCCGAGACCTCGGGAAACTCCTGCTCCGTCAACGCCTGCTGGAGTACCCGCTCCGACTCGTCGCTGATCGGTAGGTCCCGGCCGTGCTCGAAACCGTGACTACCGGCGGCGAACGACAGCGGTCCCATCTCCATCGGTGTCTCCTGCAACGGCACCCACACCGTCACGCACCGGTCGGTCGCGAACGGCCAGTAGTACTGATCCGCGTGCCACGGCGTCACGCCGCCGCCGGACTCCTTGTAGAGCGCCTGATCGTGGTACAGCCGGACCGACTCCACCCCCAGCAACTGCGCCGCGATCCGCGCCAGCCGCGGCGAGGACACGAACTCCAGCACCCGCTCACTGTGCTCCCACAGATTCGTCACCTGCAGGAACGCCTTGCCGTACGTGTCCCGCTCCTCCAATGGCACGTGCTGAGTGTTCAGCTCGATGACCTTCCCGGTGATCTCCGGCTCGTACGCCGCGATCGTCTCGGGGGTCAGCACGTTCTTCAGCTTCACGAAGCCGTGCTGTTCGAAGTGTGCGAGGTCGGACCGGCTCAGGGCGTAGCCGGCTTCCAGGTCTGTGCCACTCATAGGACACGAGGGTTCACCGAGGATCTATCGTTGTAAAGATTCAGTGATCAAAAATCCTGTCCTGGGGTAAGGCTGAAGTCATGAGCAATCTCCAACCCGGTACGCCGGTCCCGCAGACCGGCACGTATGTGTGTTGCTGGTGCGGTCCGGGCGGGCTCGCGCAGGCGATCGTCGGTCCGACGCTCGTGCTCGAGCCCTCGGTCACGCGGGTGCTGAACGCGCATCTCCGGCTGCCCGGCTCGGATCGGCTGACGGTCTTCGAGCTCACGGAGGGTCAGACCCTGCCGCAGTGCCCGAGCTGTGCCGACGCGACCGGCTGGGATCTCCTCGTCGGCAGCCTCGAGGACCTGCTCCGGAGCCGCGTGCAGGGGCGCGAGCGGATGTTCGCGCGGTTCGACATCCCACGCGAGCCACTCGATCCGCGGGAGACCGAGCTGCGCCGCCTCACCATCACGACGGATCCGGCGACGCCGCCGAACCCAGCACCGGCGACCCAACAGGCCGTTGCCCCCTGTGACGTCTGCGGCGGTGGAGTTGCTTCCTCCGAGGGCTACCTGCTGACGACACCCCAGGTGCTCACCTCCGAGGCGTACTGGCACCACGCCTTCCGCGTCGCGGGGCCGCAGCTCGAACTGCTCCCCGACCGCGCCGATCAGGACCGGTGGTTCGTCGAGCGGCTGCGGACGCGCGAGCACGACCGGACGCCGTGGCTGGTCTGCGACAACTGCACCGAGTACTTCCTGGCCGATTGGCAGGAGGCGCACGAGTACGTCGTCCGCGGGAAGAAGCCGCGGGGGCCGGGCCGGTTCCGGAATCGGTTCGGTATCGGCGACTTCGCGCAGCCGGCCGCGCGGGCGTGGGCGCGCGTCCGCGGCTGGTGGCCGGCGGCGGTGCAGGAGCCGAAGCGCGGTAGCCAGTGCGATCTGTGTGCCAAGCCGGTCTGGGGGAACGAGACCGTCAGCTTCATCCAGGCTGACGTGATCGCCGACTGGAATGCGATCGGCGCGGTGGAGGCCGACCCGGCGAATCCACCGCGCGCGAGCCACGACGTACCGGGGTGGATGGCGTGTCAGCCATGCCTGTTCCAGGCGATGGCCCGGCTACATCACGCCGGTGTAGGTCAGGGCGAAGGTGGCGCACGGTAGGAGGAAGAGCGACGACAGCACGATGATGCCCTTGAAGGACTGTCGCGGGCCGATCAGCTTGCGGTAGGCGACGACCAGGACCGGCACCATCACCACCTCGAGGGCGAGCATGCTGCGCGGGATGATCGTGTCCGTCGCGGCCAGGATCACGGACAACGCCGCGGCCGCGATCCAGGCGCCGTACCCGAGCCTGTACGTCGTTCGCGCGCCGTAGCGGACCGCGATCGTGTGGTACCCGGCGGCGCGGTCGGCCTCCAGATCGGCCAGCGTGGTCGGCAGGTAGAGACCGACGGCGGCGAGTGTCCCCTGCAAGCCCATCAACCACGGAAAGTCGGAGAGATCCGGGTTGATCGCGGCCCAACCGGCCAGCGGGCCGAAGGCACCCAGGGCCAACGCGTTGACCGCGACGTCGAAGCCGGCGCGGGTCTTCAGTCGCACCGGCGGCACGCTGTACGCGTAGCCGAGCAGGACTGCGAGCAGGACGCCGAGTGCGAACACGACGCCGACATGCAGGCTGATGCCGACCGCCGCGACCGCGGCCGCGAAGGCGAGCCGCTTCGCCGCGCGGAGCGTGATCCGCCCGTCCAGCAAGGGTGACTTCGCCTTGCGCGGGTTGAGCCGGTCGCTCGGCAGGTCGTAGGCGTCGTTCACCGCGAGCACCGCCAGCCAGACCAGCGGACCCATCACGACCGCGCCGACGATCAGCCGCGGCCACTCCTCCAACGGAGGGATCAGCTGCCGGGTCGCGAGCAGGATCCCGACGTAGTACGGCACGATCGAGACGACCCAGAACGCCGGCCGCCCGACCGCCAGCACATCACGAACCCGATGCTGCCTCGTCCGGGTTGTTGCCGTAGTGGTGGCCACGAGACCACTCTCCTCCGGCAACCCGGCACCGCACCTCCCCTGGAGGCGTGAGTCCCCTCACTCCTCAGCGTGAATGTGAGCAAGGGAACCGTTCTCGAGCGCGACCCAGACCGATCCGTCCGCGTCGACGGCCAGTCCGTGCGGCTCGGATCCTTCGCCCAGCTCGGTCTGCTGGACGACCGCGCCGGAGGCGTCGAGGCGAGCGAGCGAACCCGAGCCCCACAACGTGATCCAGCACCCACCGTCGGCGGTCGCCACGACGGCATGCGGCTTGGACCCAGCCGGCAGCGGAAACTCCTCGATCTTCCCGTCCGCACCGATCCGGCCCGCCTGATCGGCCTGCAGCTCGACGAACCAGACCGCCTCGGGTCCCGCGCTGATCCCGACCGGGCCGGCGGCCTCGGTGGGCAGCGGGTACGTCGTGACCGCGCCGGCCGTGGTGATCCGGCCGATCGCGTTGCCCTGGTTCAGCGTGAACCACAGCTCGTCGGTCGCAGTGATCATCGCCGGGAACGCACCGGCGATCCCGATCGGGTACGTCGTCACGTCACCATCCGGCGTGATTCGCGCGACCTGGTCGGTGCTCATCAGCGTGCACCACACCGCGCCGTCCGGTCCGACGCAGACGCCGTACGGCGAGCCTGCGATTCCGATCCGCGAAATGTTGCCGGCGGCATCGATCCGGCCGAGGTGGTCGTCGCCGTTCCGGGTGAACCAGACACCGCCGTCGGCCGCGGCCGCGATCACCGTCGGCCGCGATTCCGGCGCATCCAGCTCATACCGCTGGGTGGCATCGCCGTTCAGCCGAAGGACAGCGCCGGCGTGCACGAGCGTCACCCAGACCTCACCCCCGGCAGCAGCAACCCCATAAGGCCCCTCGCCCGAACCCGAGATCTCCACGACCGACACCCGCAACTCCTCACCTCGACAGATCCGAGTACCCATCATCGCCCACGAGGCGGCCAAACTAGGGTGGAACCGAGGCGGAGGAGGACTGGTTGTGACTGGGCGTTTGATGGACGAGGTGGTGTTGGTGACCGGTGCCGCGCGCGGGATCGGGCGGGCGGTGGCGGAGAAGGCAGCCGCTGAAGGTGCGGCGGTCGGGTTGATCGACGTACTGGCTGATCAACTCGCCGCCACGACATCGGCGCTGGCGGAAACCGGTGCGCGCGTAGCGGCCGCGGTCGGCGACATTACCGACGAGGCATCAGTCGCCGCCGCAGTCAGCCAACTGGCGTCCGAACTCGGACCGGCGACGGTCCTGGTCAACAACGCGGGCAAGAACGCGTACGCCGACGCGACCCGGATGACCGTCGCGGAATGGGACGCGGTCTTCGACGTCGACCTGAAAGGCGCCTGGCTGATGGCCCGCCAGGTCCTCCCGGCGATGATCGAGCGCAAGCACGGCGCGATCGTCAACATCGCCTCGATCCACGCCTCCCTCACGACCGCCGGCATGTTCCCCTACGCCGCGGCCAAGTCCGGACTGGTCGGCATGACCCGCTCGCTCGCCCTCGACGTCGGCCCGCACAACATCCGCGTCAACGCCGTCAGCCCCGGCTACATCGCCACCGACCTCCTCGAGGAGTTCTTCACCACCTTCCCCCACGAACGCGACCACGCCCACACAGTCCACCCCCTGGGCCGCATCGGCACCCCCGAAAACGTCGCCGAAGTCGTCTGCTTCCTAGCCTCCCCCGCCGCCGCCTTCGTCACCGGCGCCAACTGGTCCGTAGACGGCGGCCTCGGCATCCGCTACGCGTGACCTACCGGTCTCCACGGGCTGCGCCGAGGAGCTCGACTACTTCGTCCATCCCGTACCGCTCCTGGAGTACCAGGAGGAGGTCGTCGACCAACTCAGGTGGAAACCGGCGTCGAGAAGACATCGTCACCACCGCACGCAGAGCTCGTCGTGGATTGATGGCGACCGTGTCGGCGGCGAAATCGCGGGCGGGGAGGACCTGGATACCCCGGGGCATCTGTTCCGCCGGGAAGTCCTTGAGGTTCTCGGTGATGATCGCTCCCGCCCCACTGGCGTCCCTCGATGCTCCCCGACAAGCCGGTCAGCTTTCGGGTTGGTAGGCGCAGGCTGCGGCTAGGTCGGGGGCTGGGGGTTTGGTGGTGGTGCTGGGCTTGCGGGTCGGCTTGGTGGTGGGTTTGGGGGCGGGGGCAGCGGGTTTGGGGGTGGCGTTGAGGTGTTGCTGGATGAGTTTGCGCATGGCGGCGTAGTTGGGGTTGCGGCCGTTGGGGTAGTTCTTCTGCTTGTCCAGGTCGATGTTGGTGATGGGGGCGTTCTTGATGCGTTGGCCGAGGGTGACGAAGGCGGGGAGGATGGTCTGCGGGATGTCGGTGCGGATCAGGTTCTCGCCGGCCTTGGCCAGGTCCATGTAGTTGGCCAGGACGTTCTGCGGGGTGGCGCGTTCGACGATGGCCTTGACCGTGCAGCGCTGGCGGGCCTGGCGGGCGATGTCGGCGCCCTTGACCTTGTAGCGGCCGCGGGCGAACCAGAGCGCGTCGGTGCCGTTCAGGTGCCGGTCGGGGCCGGGGTCGAGGTAGCGGCTCGCCGGGATCTTCTTGTCGTCGTTGCCGCCGACGGGGACCGGGTAGTTGATGTTCACGGTGATGCCGCCGAGCGCTTCGACGAGTTGGGCGAAGCCGGCCAGGTTCACCTGGACGTAGTAGTGCAGCTTCAGGCCGAGGGCCTCACCGACCGACATCTTCAGTACGTCGGCGCCCGGATTGTCGGACGGGCCGATCAGGTCACGGTGCTCGGCGGGGATGATCCGGTACATCGCGTCGAGGTAGTAGCTGTCCTGCTCCTTCGGCCCGTTGGGATCCCAGTAGCCGGTCGGGAACCGGTCGTGCAGCTTGGTCCCCTCCGGGAACGGCATCCGCATCCAGTTCCGGGTCAGCGAGATCAGCGAGGTCTTGCCGGTCCGGGTGTCGATGGTCGCGACCATCACCGAGTCGGTCCGGGTGCCGTCGCGGCCCTCGCCGTCGTCGGCGCCGAGCAGCAGGATGTTCAGCCGCGGGATCTGGGCCCACGGGTCCTTGGCGTTGGCGATCTTCGGCCGGGTCTGGCTCTTGGACGAGCCGCTGGGGAACACCTTCTGCACGAGGTCCCGCTGCGCCATCAGCGTCTGCGCGCCGAGCGCCGTACTCGAGGCCATCCCGAAGCAGACCAGGCCGATCACCGCGGAGCCGGCCAGCCGCGCGCCCGGCCGGACGGTCAGCGGCCGGAGCATCTTGTACGACGTGACCAGGACCGCGACCCAATAGAGCGCGATGACGCCCAGCCCGACCACCATCCAGAGCAGAATGTCCGGGTTCAGCGCCCAGGTGAGCACGTCGTCCCGACGAGCGAGCGCCAGGTACGCCGCCCCGCCGTACAGGCTGAGGCTGAGCAGGGTGACGGCGGTCCCCAACCGCCGCCGCCCTGCCGCCAGGTAGCTGACGCCCGGCAGGAGTACCCCCACGATCGCCAGCGCCAGCGCCCCGCCCCCGGAGTGCTCCCGCTGCTTCGCTCGCCGCGCACGGCGTGCCCCGGACCCAGATCTACTGCTCGAGGACATGAGCTCCACTCATCAACCCGGCGACATGGCAGGTGGGCGCGGCCCCGATCCGCGTCCAGCCCCTTTGAATCCCTGACCCCGCAAAAAGTTCGGGCGGGTGCCCAAACCCAACCTGTTCCGGTGCGAGGGCCAGTCGTCGTGGCCGGTTCCTGCCGTTCACGGGGGAGGGCTCACCAGGTGGCTGCGGGCATGCCTACGCCTTCCCGTTGGTAGACAGCCACCACGGAGTTCCGGGTGCGGCTCGGAGCGCATTGGTCGCGCAGTGGACCTCGCCGCCGGCCAGATGGGACCAGAAGAAGTTCTGGACCCAGTGCACGCGGACTCCGTTGCGGGCAAGAGCACGCTCGGTTGCCTGCCGGAAGACGTCCCGGCCGTTCACCTTCGGACCGTGCGGATCCGGCGCGGCGAACTCGCGATCGGTGAGCGACAGGCCGTTGGTGAGGCCCGGCGTCTGGAACTTCAGCAGGCCGTAGCCGGGGACGCGGTTGAAGAAGACCGGCAGCCGGACGAGTTCGTCGGCGCGGAGACCGGTGGCCTTGAGCAGGATCGCCAGCTGGTCGTCGATGTGCTGTGCGGCCGCTTCGTTGTCGGCCAGCGCGGCGTCGGCGAGCAGCGAGTCGACGGTGGGTTTCGTCTTGGCGTTGGTGTCGGCGAAGAGCCGCTGGCTGCCACCGCCGCTTCGCTGGACGTCGCGCAGCAGCTTCGCCGCGAGCCGCGGATCGGCGACCGCCAGCGTCCAGCCGCGGGCGTTGTCCGCCCGGACGACGTGCGTCGTCTCGTCGGCGTGCCCGACCATCAGCCACGAGGTGTCGATGACAACCGGCGGTTGATAGCCCTGGCCGGTGACCATCTTCAGGTACGCCGAATCGGGCTTCCGCGCGCCCGCGCCGTACAGGACGCGGCCCTGTGGATAACCGGGGTACGGCGGGAGGGCCTCGAGGTTGCCGCCCATGTTCAGCAGGTCGTCGAGGCTCGGGGACGCCTTGGCGGCGAGCTCCTGGACGACGCCGACATCAGGGCCGCGCAGGTCGCGGAAGATCAGTCGCCCGGCGGGACGTGGGGTCGAGACACCATTGATGTCCCAGACATTGCCGGACCGCATCAGAATCCGCATCGTGTGTGGGCCGCCGACGGCCGGCATGCTCGCGGTGGCCGGTTCGAACGTGTCCTGCAACCACATGTCCTTCCAGCCGTTCGGCGTACCGGTGACGAACTTCAGCCGCGCACCGGTCGAGCTGGTCGCCGCGCGCAGCGTCCGGGCGAACGGCTGCCACTCACCCGGCACACCATCCGGGTACGGCGCCTCGCCGCCCGGCCAGCCTGGTCCGTCGTTCGGGCGGCCGGCGAGGACGGTCTGAGCCGGCTGCAGGTCGTTCTGCAGCATCAACGGCGCAACACGCAGCTGTACGACGTCGCTGCTGGTGCGACCGTGGTCACTGACGCTCACAGTGACCGTGATCCGGCCGTCCCAGCGAGCCGGGTCGCGGACGATGTCGCGTCCTTCCAGACCGAGCCGTACGCCGCGACGCAGTTGAGCCGCGGTCAGCGTGCCGACCGGAGCACCGTCCGCGAAGACGCGCGCCTTGTCGGCCGGGCTGACGGTCACGGTGCCGGTCGCCGTACCGGAAAGGTTGCGCAGGGCATCGATCTTGAGCGGTGCCAGGTCGGCGGCGTCCCGTGGTCCGTTGATCCGGTCGTCGGCCGCGTCGTTGCAGGCGGCGAGCTTGTCGTCGACCGTGCGGCCGACGGCCTCCAGGTCGTCCGGAGTGACGTGGCAGCGGCGTTCGTCGTCGTCGAGATTCGGCAGGAAGATCGCGCCGCGGGCGTCGGTCCAGGTGTCCCGGCCGGCGTCGTCGGCGGTCGTGAGCAGGCCGTCGCGGTTGACGTCGGCGGTCAGGTGGGCAGTTGGTGGTGCGGCCCCCCTGGTCCCGAATGCGCTGTCAGTAAGCATTGGGGTTCCGGCGGTGAGCAGGGTCGCGACGGCGAGGCCGGCGGTCCAGCGTCTCATCGGAGCTTCTCCTTTGTGATACGGGCGTACTTTTTCCAAGCCGAAACTAGCACGGTCGTATCAGAAAAAGGGAGATGGAGAAACGATCTCCACCCACAGGGGGAGAAGGGCCTCCGCGAAGCGGCCGAGAAGGGATTGTGCCCTTGGAGGCAAGAGGAGGTGAGTGGACGCCCGCCAGGGTGTCGTGAGGAGAGGGACTCGATGCGCCGCTGGACCGCTGTCAGGATCGTCGGACTCGCCGCCGTGGCGGTGGTCGGCGCCGGAGTGCTCTACCAGCTGCCGGCCAGCCCGTTCGACCGCGGCGGCAAGCCCGAGCAGCCGGTGGTCGCGGCCGAGACGCCCGCCGCGCCGACGCCGAAGGGCGACCCCGGTGACCAGCCGGCCGACCCGCCGGCCGAGAACGATCAGTCGTCGAAGACCCCGGATCGCCCGGCCGCGGCGATCACCTATCCCCAACGCGGCACGGTCAACTTCACCGTGCTCCCCGCTGACCCGGAGCACCGCGTGATCGGTCGCGCCGGCCGCCTGCTCACCTTCCAGATCGCGATCGAGGGTGGCATCAAGGGCATCGACCAGACCGAGCTGGCCGAGTTCGTGCGAACGACGTACGGGGCTCCGCAGGGCTGGACCGCGGGCGGCAAGTGGCGGTTCAAGCAGGTCGGTCCGGGGGAGCAGGCCGACTTCCGGCTGATGTTCGTCACGCCCGAGACCCGCGACACGTACTGCGGCTTCGCACCGGACCGCTACACGAGCTGCCGGATCGGCGACCGGGTCGTGCTCAACATCGCGCGCTGGGTGCACGGCGTCCCGAACTACGGCGCCTCACTGACGGCCTACCGGCAGTACATGGTCAACCACGAGACCGGACACCGCCTCGGCAACGCACACCAGCTCTGCCCCGGCGCCGGACAGCCGGCGCCGGTCATGCAGCAGCAGACCCTCGGACTCCATGGCTGTACGGCGTACGCGTGGCCCTACCGGGATGGATCGCTCTACCGAGGTCAGCTCGGCAAGTACAACGACTCCATCCCCACCTCTTAGTTCTGCAGAAAGACCTGCGGCAACGCTTGGCTCGGGCCCGAGCTGGCTGAGGCTCCCTCGAGACCGTCCGCGACGGTGTGCAGCAGGCGGACCAGGTGTGCAGCGTCGTCCGGGCCGAGGATGCCCGTGACGACATCGAGGACGCGGACGGTCAGGCCGTCCAGCTGGGACAGGCGGGCCTGACCCAGCGCGGTCACCACAACCTGCCGGCCGGTCCGGACCATGCCGAGGGTGGCCAGGTCGGAGATGGCCAGCTCGGCCTCGGCCGTCGTCGTACCGATCTGCTCGGCGACGCCCTCGGCGGTGCTGCGCCCGTTCGCTATCGCGCTCAGCACGAGAGCGGCCGGCATCTTCAGGCCGACCGCGTCCTGCAGGCCGAGGATGAGCGGGTGTGCGTGCCCGCGCACTCGCTCGACGGCGTCGAGCAACCGCAGCGCGTCACCGGCGTTCCCGATCAGGTGCTCGGTCTGCACGGCGGCGAAAGCCGTCGACTGGACCGGCACAGGCGATCCCACGACCCCGTCCGCCGCCGCCTGAACTGAACGGGCTGGCCGCAGCGCTAAGGCCTGGGTTTCCTCGTCTTCGATGGTCACAAGATCCAGCGTACGGAGTCCTTCCGACAGCTCGGCGTGTCGTTCCTGAGGAAACGCTATGAATCGACCGGGGTGGTGGGGCGGGGAAGGAATCAAATACTGCACCCCGGGTGATCTAGCCTCCGGCCATGCAGCTGAGTGGGAAACGAGCACTGGTCATCGGTGGCGGCGGCGCCGGAATCGGGCGCGCGGTCACCAACGCGTTCGGTGCCGAGGGAGCCGCGGTGGTGGTCGCCGATCTCGACCCGGCCCGGGCGGCCGAGGCTGCCGACGAAGTGCGAGCAGCCGGCGGTACGGCGTACCCGCTGAGCGGTGACGTGCGCTCGCTCACCGACGTCGAGGCGATGGTCACCGGCGCGGTCGAGAGCCTCGGCGGACTCGACATCCTGGTCACGGTCGTCGGCGGGCAGGTCGCGTTCGTCCCCGCGGTGAAGCTGCACGAGATGGCCGACGCGGACTGGGACACCATCTACGAGGTCAACCTCCGGTACGTCGCCCGCGCCGTCCGGGCCGCTCTGCGGGTCTTCCTCGACCAGGGCGCGGGTGGCTCGATCGTCAGCGTCGGTTCGGTGACCGGATTCATGGCCGCGCCCGAACAGGCGGCGTACGGCGTGATGAAGGCCGGCATCCTCAGCCTCGCCCGGACTGTTGCCGCCGAATATGCGGGGAATGGCATCCGGATGAATGTCGCCGCGGCGGGCGCGATCGCCACCGCGGTGAACACGGCTCCGACCGGTGAATGGGTCGACGAGATTCCACTCGGTCGCTACGGCCGCTCCGAAGAAGTCGCGGCAGCCGTGGTCCACCTCGCCTCGGATGCTTCGGCGTACACGACCGGGCAGCAGTTGGTTCTGGACGGCGGAGTCTCCGTCCGCGGGCCGTTCGGGTGAAATTCGGAACAGTCGAAAATATGCTCGAACAATGCGAGTCCGGCCGGTCCGAAAAAGTTTGCCCGTAGTCGGAGAAATCGAGATCGGCGCGTGACCTCCGGCTCTGATGCTCCGTTGCATCTGATGTGACGGTGAACACCTACGGCGCATCGTCACCGCGCTCGCCCGCGAATCCAGGCCGTCACCGCGACAATTTGCCAGGAGGACCAGTGACAACCGCCACCGCCACCCAGACCATCGAGCGCCGTCGCGTGCGGGTCTGGTTCGGTGAGCATGTGATCGCCGACTACAACGCCGAGCCGGCGTTGGCCGAGCGGTACGCCCACGCCATGAGCCGCCGCTTCGCCGGACTCCGGGTCACCAACGACCCGATGCCCGCCGTCGACCGGCTCCCCGACCCCCTGCCCGGCGAGCGCATGTGGGACGTAGCACCCCGCTGAACGGTGTCCTACTGAAGAAAAGCATCCGAAGCCTTTTCGTCTCCGTTTCTCACCAGACAACCCACCCGGACGACGGTCGGCCGAGAACCTCACCTCGACCACAAAAGGCATCGGTACGGCGGCAAGTGAGCGTTGGCGTTCTGCTCCTCACTTGCCGCCGCATTTTCTCTCACCAAACAATGCGCCTGACCAACTGAAGACCTTTCACGTCCGCATCGGCCTCCCCAGACCGATGCGGACTTTTGCGTTCAGGCTTGTGGAAATTTCCCGCCGCGACGGGGTCGCAGGTGCGTCGAATGGTTCACCGCAGCAACACCCGCAGGACATCCGGGACGGCGATGATCCGGCGGATTTCCCTTTGTCAGGAGGAAGCACGATGGGGCACTCGCACGGTCACGGTCACGGTCATGGGCACGGACATGGTCACGGGCACGACCACTCGCACGACCACGACCATCACCACCCGAACACCGAACTGGACGCGTCCACGCTGGCCGCGCTCGACGAGTCGGTGCCGGACAGCGACCTGTCCCCGACCGAGGTGACCCGGCGCGGGCTGCTCCGTTCGGCCGGCATCCTCGGCGGTACGGCGGCGCTCGCGGTCACGGGAGCCCAGTTCGCCGCGGCCAGTGCGCCCAAGGACGGCTGGATCTTCAAGCACGGCAACCGCCCGAACGTCTGGCTGGCCGGTGATCACCACATCCACACCCAGTTCAGCTCCGACGGCATGTACCGGGTGATCGACCAGGCCCGGCACGCGGCGGCGTACGGGCTCGACTGGCTCGTCATCACCGACCACGGCGGCGCGACCCACGCCCGGATCGGCGTCGACCTGGTGAACCCGCAGATCAAGGCCGCGCGCTCCGAGCTGCGCGACACCCTGATCTTCCAGGGGCTGGAGTGGAACATCCCGGCGGCCGAGCACGGCACGGTCTTCGTCGCCCCGGGCAGCCGTGAGGTCGAGGTACTCAAGCAGTTCGAGAACGGCTACGACGGCAGCGTCAAGAACGCCGGTGCGAACACCCCGGCCAACGAGGCCCTCGCGGTCTCCGGCATCCAGTGGCTCGGCCAGCAGGTCGACAAGCGCCGGGTCGCGGACGCGCTCTTCCTGGCCAACCACCCGGCCCGCAACGGCATCGACAGCCCGCACGAGATCCGGAACTGGCGGGACGCCGACCCCCGGATCGCGGTCGGCTTCGAGGGCGCACCCGGTCACCAGGCCGGCGGCCTCCCGAAGGGGATCGGCACCGGCGGGGCCCGCGGGATCTACGGCAACTCCCCGAACGCGAACTCGTTCCCGGCCTACCCGGCCGAGAGCTACCGCACCTGGGGTGGTTTCGACTGGATGACCGCGACCGTCGGCGGCCTGTGGGACAGCCTGCTCGCCGAGGGCAAGCCGTGGTGGATCAGCGCGAACTCCGACTCCCACAACAACTGGAACGAGACGGCCCGCCGCCCGGACGGCTCCAGCCAGGAGCAGTTCGACCGCGACGGCCGCTACCTGGACCCGGTCTACGGCAACCAGGTGCTCACCACGAACAGCGACTTCTGGCCTGGCTTCTACAGCCGCACGCACGTCGGCGCCGACCGTCGCGACTACCTGTCGGTGATGGAGGGCCTGCGCAACGGCCGGGTCTGGGTCGACCACGGCATGCTCGTGAAGGGCGTTGAGGTCGAGGTCCGCGAGGTCGGCAAACGGTACGGCGAACCGCTTGGTGGCGCGCTCGTCGTGCGGAAGGGTCGGCCGGTCGAGCTTGTCGTCCGGATCACCACTCAGACGATGCCGAACTGGGCGAACTTCGTTCCCGCCCTCAACCGCGTCGATGTCATCCAGGGCGCGGTGACCGGTCACGTCAGCGACCGCGACACCTTCGCGGCGCCGAAGACCAAGGTCGTCCGGCAGTGGGACACCTCCAGCAAGCGCGGCACCTTCGAGCTGGTGTATCCGCTCGGGCGAGTGGAGGAGGCGACGTACCTGCGCGTCCGGGGCACTGACGGTCACCGCAGCCAGCCTGGGTACCACGGCGCGGCCGTCGACCCGGCCGGACCGGCGCTCGACGTGGTCGGCGACGCGGACCCGTGGGTGGACCTGTGGTTCTACACGAACCCGGTCTGGGTGCTGCCGAAGTGATCGTCGCTGTCGACGTGGACAGCAAGGACACGGCGGCGGCCGACCACTTGCTGTACGAACTGCTCGAGGCTGTGGACCAGCCGGTCGTTGCCTGCACCCACATGGTGTCAGGCGGCGACCGCCCGCATGTGGCGGTGTCGCTGGCAGGTGCCGCCGACCTCGCCGAACCGATCCGCGCAGCAGTCGCGGATCGGGGTGCGGGCCTAGCGATCACCCGGCCCGGTGCTTCCCAGCCGGAGCTCGCCGGACCGAGCCAACTCGTCCGCGGCGCCTATGTGGCCGCGGTCGAGGCAGCCCTCGGTACGGCGGGCCGCGTCGTACGGTGGCCCGGACACGAGCGTGCCCGCGGGGTGCTGCCTGCCGGCGAGCTGCGCAGTCGCTGCGGAATCGACCACCTGGAAGGCATCGGGGGGCTGCCGATCACCGATGACGCGTTGGTCGACACGCTCGACTTCCTCCGGCCGGTACGGCGCGAAGGTCAGCTCGTCCTGCAGTTACAGCCGGCGGCCGGCAACCTGCTGATCCCGTTCGAACTCCAGCACCAGCAGAAGTGTTGCGCCGATCACTGATCCCAGTCGTGGCCGGCGAGCACCTCGGGGAGTTCGCCGATCACGCCGAGCCGTTGGGTGCACCGGGTCAGCGCGACGTACAGATCACGCAGGCCGCGCGGGGACTCGATCACGATGCCGTCCGGGTCGACGACCAGGACGGAGTCGAACTCGAGTCCCTTCGCCTCGCGGGCGGTCAGCACGGTGACACCGCTGAGCCCGTCCACGGCTTCCTGGATCAGCTCGAGCCGACTGCGTGACGTGATCACGCCGACCTCGCCGTACTGGGTCTCCTCGGACGCCAACTTGTAGACGTACAAGGCCTGCTCGGCCGGCGGGATGTCCGCGTGCCACGGCGGGACGCCGGTCTCGCGGACCGAGCGCGGTGGTTTGGCTGTTGGGTCGACCTCGTGCAGTACGGCGTTCGCGAGCTCCATCACCTCGGCCGGGGTGCGGTAGTTCAAGGTGAGCTCAGCCAGCCGCCAGCGGTCGCCGAATGTTTCGCCGAGCGCGGACGACCAGCTCGTGCCGCCGCCGATCGCGCTGGTCTGGGCGACATCGCCGACCACCGTCATCGAGCGCAGCGGACACCGGCGGGCGATCGCTCGCCACGCCATCGGGGTGAGCTCCTGCGCCTCGTCGACGATCACGTGTCCGTAGGTCCAACGCCGGTCGGCGCCGGCCCGCTCGGCCAACGTGCGGTCGTCCTCGGCCTCGTAGCGCTCGGCCAGCATCTGCGCGTCGAGGATGTCCTTCGCGGTCAGCATCTCGGACGCGTCGTCGTCGTCGAAGTCGGTCGACCCCGAACCGGACAGCAGGTCCAAAGCGCCTTGTGCATAAGCGACTGCGCGCGCCCGGGCGGCTCGTTCCCGCGCCGCCTCGGTCCCGTCGTCGCCGAGAAGCTCGGCCGCTTCGTCCAGCAGCGGTACGTCGGACGGGCTCCAGTCGGCGCCGTACCGGAGGAGGTGTTCGCGGTCGAGTTCGCTGAGTTGTGGTGCTGCCTGGGCGAGTCGCTCCTCGTCGCCGTACAGCTCCTCGAGGAGTTGTTGCGGGCTGAGCTGCGGCCACAGCTGGTCGAACAAGGCCTGCATCTTCGGCTCGGCCAGGATCTCGTTGCGCAGCTCGGTGAGGTCGTAGTCGTCGAGCAGATTCTCGCCGTCGAGGGGGTCCGTGCCGATCAGGTCCGAGTACTGCGCGGTCAGGCCGTCGACGAGCTCGTTGAGGAAGAACGGCCGCGCCTGGTTGTGGGTGAGGCTGCGGCGGCGGACGCGGTCGCGCGTCGTCCGGGCGAACTCAGGGTCGAGAGTGAGCGTGGTCCGGTCGACGAGGACCTCGATCGGCGCGTCCGGGATCCACTGGCGGTCGGCGACCGCCTTCTCGATCACCGCGGCCATCACCGTGCGGCCCTTCACCTCGGCGCTCTCCGGCGCTTCGGGGCGGGTCGCGGTCAGGCCCGGGTACAGCTCGGCGATCGTGACGAGCCGGACGCCGTCCTCACCGAGCGAGGGAAGCACCTGGCCGATGAACTTGAGGAATGCCGCATTCGGTCCGACGACCAGAATTCCGCGCTTTTCCAGTTGTTCACGGTGCGTGTACAGAAGATAGGCCGCGCGGTGCAGCGCGATCGCGGTCTTGCCGGTCCCCGGACCGCCTTGGACGACGAGGATTCCGGGCAGCTCGGAGCGGATGATCCGGTCCTGGTCGGCCTGGATCGTCTGCACGATCGACTCCATCCGGCCGGTCCGGCGCGCGTCCAGCGCCTTCAGCAGCACGGCCTCGCCGATCACACCGGTCCCGGGCTTGGACGGATCCGCCGCCTCCCGGTCGAGATCGAGCTGTTCGTCCTGGACGTCGACGACCCGACGCAGCCGCGTCTGGATGTGACGCCGCCGTACGACGCCTTGGTTCGCGACCGCGGTCGCGATGTAGAACGGGCGGGCGGCCGGAGCCCGCCAATCGATCAGCAACGGCTCGTAGTCGGCGTCGTGCAGGCCGAGCCGGCCGATGTGCAGGACGTCACCGTCGGCCGCATCGAGCCGCCCGAAGCACAGCCCTTCCTCGGCGCCGTTCAGCCGGGACAGCCGGACGTTCAGGTCGCGGATCCGCCCGTCGCGCTGGTTCAGCGCCTGCGCGTTCCGCGTGCTGACCAGCAGTTCTTCCCCCGTACGCCGTTCGGTCCGCTCCCGCTCGGAGTCGAGGGCGGCGTAGAACGTGTCGAGGTGCGCTTGCTCGGCATCGACCGGATTCGGCAATTCAAACCCCTTGTGATAAAATGCGTCTTTGTTGGCTCCCGAATGCATTTCTCGGTGGAAGCCACAAATCCTTGAGTTTATCTGCTGCCGGGGATTTCCTAAAGTGGTTCAGGTGGTCAGTAGTGGGGGTTTTCCGCTGAAGCTCTGGATCGCGAACGCGGTAGCCGCTCTGCTCTTGGCCGTGGCTGCGATCGGTCAGCCGATCGTGGCGTCGTCGCCGAGTTGCGGGCCCTCCTGTGATCCGCATGGTTTCGCGGTGATCATCAGCGCCATCCCGGCCCTCGTCACCACTCTGATCGCTCTTGGCGCGCTGGCGTCACTCGTGGCCCGTCGCCGCGGCGGTCACTGGATGGCGCTGGTCGCCGTGGTCCCGTGCACCTTCGAGTTCCTGCTGCTGCGCTCACTCATGCCGACCGCTCTGGACGTGGTGATCGGGGTCGTGCTGGTCGCGACAGTCGTCCTGGCGATCGTGGGACTGCGGCAGGCTCCGGCCAGGCCGCCGTACCCGATGGCTTGACCTCAAGTCGTATTGAGGTATTAGCGTCACCGGACGTGACTGTCCATCCGCTCCGCCTCGCCGTGCTCACCCGACATCTTGAGCCCGGCCGCTTCGGCACCACGGTCACGCACTGGTTCGAGCGTGAGGCCGAGCGGCACGACGAGTTCAAACCCGATCTGATCGACCTCAGCCGGATCGCCCTGAGCGAGCTGCCGGCCCGGATCGCCGAAGCCGACGCGATCGCGATCGTCACGGCCGAGTACAACCACGCCTACCCAGGTGACTTGAAGACCGCGATCGACGCCGTCCGCCACCCGTGGTTCGGCAAGCCCGTCGCCTTCGTCGTCTACGGCGGTCGCTCCCGCGGCCTCCGCGCCGCCGAACAACTCCGCCTCGTCTTCGGCGAACTCCACGCCGTCCCCATCCGCGACACCCTCGCCTTCCACGAAACCGACTTCACCCCCGCCGGCCACCCCGCAGACCCCACCACCGACCCCGCCGCCCAAGCCCTCCTCACCCAACTCGCCTGGTGGTCCCGCCCCCTCCGCGAAGCGAGAGCCACCACCCCCTACCCCGCCTAACCCCGCCCTCGCCCCACGTCGCGCCCAAAGAGCCGCCCCCCGTTCCCGAGCAAGCCGCGTGCTCCTTGTGCGCTCCGCGCATCTTTGGGAACCCACCAACCACTTTTCTGCCGCCCAAGTGACTGGTGGGTGCACAAAGATGGATCCGACGCACAAAGAGAAGGCGACCCACCTTTGGGCGCGAGGGGGACTTTGGGGCGAGGGGGTCTTGGGGGGAGGGGTGGAATATGTGGTGAGGGGGAGCGGTTGGGGTGGTGGTGAGCAGCGAAGCTATGCCTTTGTCCGTGCTGGACCTTTCGCCGGTGCCTTCGGGGACCAAGCCCTCGCAGGCGTTGCACGAGACGCTGGAGCTGGCGCGGGTGGCCGAGGCCGCCGGCTACCACCGGTACTGGCTGGCTGAGCATCACAACATCCCGAGCGTCGCGAGCTCGAGTCCCGAGGTGATGATCGCGGCGGTCGCCGCGGTCACGTCGACGATCCGGGTCGGCGCCGGCGGGATCATGCTGCCGAACCACTCGCCGCTCAAGGTCGCCGAGACGTTCCGCGTGCTGGCCGGGCTGTATCCGGACCGCATCGACCTCGGGCTCGGCCGTGCGCCCGGCACCGACCAGCGCACCGCACTCGCACTCCGCCGCAGCCGCGAGGCACTCGGCGCCGACGACTTCACCGAGCAGTACGCCGAATTGCGTGCGTACGCCGAAGGCTTCCCGGCCGGGCACCCGTTCGAACCGATCACGGCGCAGCCGTCCGACGTACCGTTGCCGCCGGTCTACATCCTCGGATCCAGCACGTACGGCGGTCAGGCGGCCGCCGCTCTCGGGACCGGATTCGCCTATGCCGGTCACTTCGGCACGCTCGATCCGGCCGGCGTGATCTCGTCGTACAAGACGAACTTCAAGTTGTTCGAGCACGAGACCGAGCCGTACGCGATCCTCGCGCTGGCCGCGATCGTCGGCGAGACCGAGGAACGCGCCCACCAGCTCGCCGAGGCGAACGCGCTGTCCATGCTGCGCCTGCGCTCCGGACGCCCCGGCCCCCTTCCGTCACCCGAAGAGGCCGCCGCCTACCCGTGGAGCGAAGGCGAACGCGCCGCCGTCGAGGAGTGGGCCGGCCTGGTCACCGTCGGCAAGCCCGACCAGGTAGCCGCCGAGCTCCTCCAGCGAGCCAACAAAGCCGGCGCCGACGAACTCATCGTCACCACCCACATCCACAACCCCGCCGAACGCCAACGCAGCATCCAGCTCCTCGCGAAATCCTGGGGCCTGACCCCCCGCTGACCCCACCCCTGGTCAACCGCCATGAGATGGCCTGCGCCGGGGCCGAGAGCGCACGGGCGGGTGTCAGGCGGGGGTGGCGCGGACGTGTTCGAAGATGAGGCTGGTTTCGGCGTGGGCCACGGCGGCGTCGGCGGTCAGGTGGTCGAGGACGAACTCGCGGAGGGCGTCCGGTGAGGCGGCCGACACGTGCAGGAGGTAGTCGTTCGCACCGCTGACGTGGAAGAGCGAGAGCACACCCGGTAGCGCCGGGACCTTGGCGCGGAAGCGGTCGATCTCGTCGCGCGAGTGCGTACTGATCCGGATCGCGATCAGCGCTTGCAGCGGCTGACCCAGCGCGCCCAGATCCACGTCGGCGTGGAAGCCGCGGATGACCCCGCGTTCGCGGAGCGACCGGACGCGGGTCAGGCAGGTCGACGGCGCGATCCCGGTCGCCTCGGCGAGGGCGTTGTTCGGCATCCGTCCGTCGACGGTGAGTAGCCGGACCAGCTCACGGTCCACCTCGTCCAGGCCGCCCGGACTGACACCCGGCACCGCCCGAGGGGCCGGGCCGGGGCTCCGGCGATCCTTCGGCATGGCACCACTGTAGAGCGCTCCAACAGAATCCACAGCGTGTGGACATCCCTGTGGACGAATTTTCTTCGGAACTATTGCGCCTCAACCGCAGAAGATTCCATCCTCAAGACCGCCAGTGCCTGTGGATAACTCTTGGGAGGCGTCATGCAGCTCGACACCCGCTCGGTGCACGCCGGTCGCGACGACCTGACCGCCCTCGGGGTGCACGTCCCGCCGATCGACCTGTCCACCACCTATCCGCTGCCCGATGTCGGCACCGGCGGCGCGTCGTACGACGCTCTCGCGCAGGGGAAGGGCCCGGACGGCGGCAGCCTCGTCTACCAGCGGCTGTGGAACCCGACCGTCGCCCGGTTCGAGGACGCGCTCGCGGAGCTCGAGCAGACCGACGGCTCGGTTGCCTTCGGCTCCGGCATGGCTGCGCTGACCGCGTGCCTGCTTGCCACGGTCGCCGCCGGCCGTCCGCACGTGATCGCCGTTCGGCCCATCTACGGCGGCAGCGACCACCTGTTATCCACAGGCCTCCTGGGGACAACTGTCAGCTGGGTCCGGCCGACCGAGATCGCCGCGGCGGTTCGCGCCGACACCGGCCTGGTCATCCTCGAGACCCCGGCCAACCCGACGGTCGAGCTCGTGGACATCGCCGCGGCGGTCCGGCAGGCGGGCGACGTACCGGTGCTGGTGGACAGCACCTTCGCGACTCCGGTGTTGCAGCAACCGGCTCGGCACGGGGCGAGCCTGGTGTTGCACTCGGCAACGAAGTACCTGGGTGGTCATGGCGACGTCATGGGCGGCGTCGTCGCGGCCGACCGGGACTGGGTCGGCCGGCTCCGGCAGATCCGCGCGGTAACAGGTGGCCTGCTGCACCCGTTGGCGGCGTACGAACTGCACAGGGGACTGCAGACGCTGCCGGTGCGAGTTCGGGCGCAGCAGGCCACTGCCGCCAAGGTCGCCGACTGGCTCTGCGCCCAGCCGGCCGTCGAACAGGTCTACTACCCCGGTCTCCACGACCCCCTCGAGCTCGTCGGCCGCCAGCAGTCCGGACCAGGCGCCGTACTGGCGTTCACCGTGGCCGGCGGCTACGAAGCGGCCGCCGCGGTCGCGGGCAACCTGAAACTCATCACCCACGCGGTCTCACTGGGCGGCGTGGACACCCTCATCCAGCACCCCGCTGCCCTCACCCACCGGCTCGTCGACCCGACCGCGAAGCCGTCCGACGCGCTCCTCCGCGTCTCGCTCGGCCTCGAGGACCCGGAAGACCTCACCGCGGATCTCCTCCAAGCTCTCAAGCAGGTACGGCGACAGGACGCGTAAGCACCTGGTCCACGATCCCGTACTCCCGGGCAGCCTCCGGAGTGAACCAGCGGTCGCGGTCGAAGTCCGTGACGATCCGCTCCAGGGGCTGACCGGTCCGCTCGGCGATCAGCTCGGCCAGGTCCGCGCGGGCCTTGATCGCCTGCTCGGCCTGCACCTTGATGTCGCTCGCCGTCCCGCCCATCCCGCCGGTCGGCTGGTGCATCATGATCCGCGCGTGCGGCAGCGCGAACCGCTTCCCCGCCGTACCGCAGGCCAGCAGCACCTGCCCCATCGAGGCCACCAGGCCCATCCCGTACGTCGCGACGTCGTTGCCGATGAAGTTCATCGTGTCGTAGATCGCCAGCCCGGCCGAGACCGATCCGCCGGGGGAGTTGATGTAGAGCGAGATGTCCGCCCGCGAGTCCTCGGCGTTCAGCAGCAGCAGCTGGGCGCACAGGGCATTGGCGTTCTGGTCCGTGATCTCGTCGCCGAGGACGAGGATGCGCTGCCACATCAGACGTTCGCAGACATTTTTGTCGAGGTTGTTCGGTAGCTCACTCATGGTGTCCACAGTGCCGCCGGGCCACCCGTTCAGGCCCGGGAATCTGCCCGTGGCAGATCTGCCCACCGCAGAGCCCCGGCGGATGGCACACTCGGTACAGGACATCGGAGCCGAGGAGGGCCACACGTGTTGCTACGCGAGGTGATCGGGAACGTCTTCCGCCGGTTGCGGAACGAGCGGGGCATCACCCTGCGCGAGCTGGCCGAGCGGGCGCAGGTGTCGGTGCCGTACCTGTCCGAGATCGAGCGTGGCCGCAAGGAGCCGTCCTCGGAGATCCTGGCCGCGATCTGCCGGGCCCTCGAGCTCGAGCTGACCGACCTGCTGAACGAGGTCCAGTTCGACCTCGCCACCGCGGTCCGGGCCACGATGCCGATCCGGCTGCAGACGGCCTCGCTCCGGACGACCTCGATCCAGGTCACGCAGTCCGCGCCGCGCGCGATGGGCTCGTCGCGGGGTTCCTACTCCGGTACGGCGCAAGTCTTCGACCTGGTCGCTTAGTTGGCCGACTGGTACGAGAACCCTCCCGCCCGGGAGTGGCGGACGACGCCTGCCCCGGCAGAGGTGCTCGCGTTCCATCAGAGCCTGCCGGCGTACCGGCCGACTCCGCTGACGTCGGTCCCGGCGCTGGCCGCGGAGCTCGGGATCGGGCAGGTGCTGGTCAAGGACGAGTCGCAACGGCTCGGACTACCGGCGTTCAAGGCGCTCGGTGCGTGGTGGGCGATCCATCGCGCGCTGCAGGAGTGGTCCGGCCCGGCTGAGCTCGTCACGGCAACCGACGGGAACCACGGCCGGGCGGTTGCCCGTCGGGCCGCGATGCTGGGGTTGCGGGCGCAGGTGTTCGTGTCGGACATGGTCCCCGAGGCGGCGATCGCGGCGATCCGCGACGAGGGTGCGACGGTGAGCGTCCTGGCGGGTTCGTACGACGATGCGGTGGCCGAGGCGGCGGCGTACGCGGGGGATCAGCGACTGCTGATTCAGGACTCGGCCTGGCCGGGGTACGAGGTGGTGCCGCAGCTGATCGTGGACGGGTACTCGACGCTGTTCCGCGAGATCACCGCCGAGCCCGACCTGGTCGTCGTACCGATGGGGGTCGGATCGGTCGCGCAGGCAGCCGTCACGCACTTCCGCAGCGAGGCAGCCGCACCGATGATGCTCGGCGTCGAGCCGTCAGCCGCCGCCTGCGTCACCACCAGCCTGCTGGCGGGCGAGCTGCTGAGCATCCCGACCTCGAAGACCGTGATGGCCGGCCTCAACTGCGGTACCCCGTCAACCCTTGCCTGGCCGATCCTCCGCGCCGGCCTCGACCACGCGATCACCGTCGACGACGAAGCAGCCCTCCAAGCCTCCGCCGACCTAGCCACAGCAGGCATCTCCTCCGGCCCCAGCGGCGCCGCTACCCTAGCCGCCCTCCGAGCAGCCCACCCGCGCCTACCGCTGAGCGCCGACAGCACAGTCCTCCTGATCAGCACCGAAGCCGCCCTATAAATCAGGTTCGCTCTCTGCTCGTTGCGCCTAGGGTCGGTCGCATGAACTACGTGAAGCGTCGTGCTCCTGAGAAGGCTGGGTCGATTGCGGCCGAGCTGCAGATGGCTGCGTCCGAGGTGCGGTTCTACCGCGAGATCGCACCGGAGATCGGCGTACGGGTGCCTGCTTGTTATCGCGCCGAGCTGAATGACGAGGGCTCGCTGCTCGAGCTCGAGGATCTCTCCGCCTGGCGGCCGGGGGCCGATCCCGTGGCGGCGGCCACGCTGCTTCGGTCGATGCACGATCGGTGGGTCGACCGCGCGCACGTGCGCTGGCCGTGGTTGCGTCCGATCGGTGCCGGTGACGAGCTGGTCGCCCGCCTGTACGACGCGACCTGGCCAAAGCTGGCCGCTCGGTCGTTGTCGGCGCCGGTACGGGAGTTCGGTGCGCGGTTGGTCGGCAAGGTGCAGCAGGTTGAGGCGCAACTGCTCACCGCCGGCCCGCTGACCCTCGTGCATGGAGATGCGTCCGGACAGAACCTGCGGACCGCCCCGGATGGCGAGATCGCCTTGCTGGACTGGGAAGACGTGTCGGCCGCGCCCGGCGTACTCGACCTGACCTGGCACTTGGTCTCCTCGGTGCCGCCTGCGCAGTGGCCGGAAGCGATGGCCGCGTATGGGCCGAGCGACGGTCTGTTGGCGACACTGCCGTCGAGCCTGGTGCAGGGGTATTTCAGCATGGCCGACTGGCCGGAAGGATCCGAGCAGGCCGAGGGTTTCGAGGCGCGGCTCGCGGCCGGGGTGGCGATGCTGTGATCGAGTTTCAGGTGCGATTCGCGGTCGACGATCGAGTGTTGTCGGAGCTGCATGCGGTCGCGTTCGAGAGTCCATTCGAGATCCAGCCTTGGGCGGAGCGGCTGGAGCGGTGGGCGCTGACCTGGGTCGGTGCCTTTAGCAACGATCGGCTGGTCGGATTCGTGCAGGTGTGCTGGGACGGTGGCGCGCACGCGTTCCTGCTCGACACCGCGGTGCATCCGGAGTTCGGGCGGCAGGGGATCGGCGCCCGGCTGGTCGCAGCTGCGGCGTCGGCGACTCGCGATGCCGGGTGCGAGTGGTTGCACGTGGACTTCGAGCCGCACCTGGCCGGGTTCTACCTCGAGTCGTGTGGCTTCCGGCCTACTGACGCGGGGCTGCTGAAACTGCGGTGAGGCGTTCGGTCGAGATGCACGAGGTGAGGCAGCGTTCCTTGGCATCACCGAGCAGATCGGCGGTCCAGCTGGTGAAGCCGCCGTCGCCCATCTCCGCATCCGTCGTTCCGACGCCGAGCGCCGTACCGGTGTAGTAGGTCGCGCTCTTCGTGCGGGCGGTGTCCTCGCGGAGGGTCGTGTTGAGCGCCGGGCGGACCGTGTCCTCGATGCGTTCGGTGAGCGCCGAGGGTGTGAACGTGGTGAACGTCAGGTCGGCGGTGTCGCCGAGCACATCGGCCCAGAAGTTCAGGTGGTCGATCAGCAGCTCGGCCTCGGTACGACCCGAACCCGTGTCGCGGGCGCTCGACACCAGCACGAACAGCTGGAAATGCGCCGCCATCCCCGGTCCACCGAACGGCTGCGCCCGCACCACCCGCTGACACGCGGCCAGATCGACCCGCGCCTGCCCGGCACGTCGCCGTACGACGGCCTCGATCGCCAGCTCGTTGGTCGGGTCGCTGGCGACCTCGGTCCCCCGGATCGTGCTCAGTACCTGGTGCTGGTTGATCGTCGCCACCGCCGAACACGTCCCCAACGGAGTCACCGGCGACAACTCCACCCCGGCGAACCGCTCAGGCAGCAACCCCCACAACCGCGCCTGCGTCCGCACCAGCTCGCGCGGATCAGCAGCAGACGGCTGCACGAACCGATCCTCCCGCCACCGCTGCATCAACCGCGCCGGCGTCACCTTCGCCGCCCGCTCGCGGCTCACATCCAGCAACACCGACTGCAACTCAGAAGCACTCAGCCCCGCCGTCAACCCCTCCCGGCTCCCCGCCGGCAACTTCCCCCAAAACCGCCCACTGACATCCGCCACCCTCCTACTCTGCCGCAAGCCGCCCACCCAACGCCCGCGAATATCGCCCGCACCCCCAACCCACCCCAACCGAACCGCCGGGCCGACGCCCAGGCGCCGGAAGCGGCGCGTGCGGACTTGGTGGGTGGTGGGGGTCCGGATCCCAGGCACTGATCAAGTGGGGCGGACGCGCTGGAGTGGGCGCTGGGGCGGTGGTTTTGGGGTGGTTGATCAGTGGGGGCGAAACCTGGTGCGGGGTGGGGGGCTCGGGGGTACCTTCGGGTTATGAGATTTCCTAGCGCGCACCTTTGACATAGGTCTGAACGCGCCGACCGGCTGCCGAGTGGGTTGTCTGCTCGGATCGTGGGCTATCAGGCGCTGCAGGACTTCATTCCGTTGTATCCGCTGTACCAGTTGCTGTTCACCGACCACGGGTTGTCGGCGGCACAGATCTCCACGCTGTTCGTCATCTGGTCGGCGACCGGCTTCGTCGTCGAGGTGCCTTCCGGCGCCTGGGCGGACACGTACTCGCGCCGCAAGCTCCTCGTGCTCGGCGCGCTCCTCGGTGCCCTCGGCTACGCCGCCTGGGTCATCCTGCCCACGTACGCCGGTTTCGCGCTCGGCTTCGTGCTCTGGGGCATCTCGTCCGCGCTCATCTCCGGCACCTACGAAGCCTTTGTGTACGACGAATTGGCCGCCCGCTCGCTGACCTCGCGCTACGCGACCCTGCTGGGCCGAGCCCGTTCCGCCTCGTTCGTGCTGAATCTCGCCGCGACCGCGCTGGCCGCACCGTTGTTCGCGCTGGGCGGCTACGCGCTGGCCGCGGCGGTCAGCATTCTCAGCAACCTCGCCCAGGCGGTAGTCGCCTGGACCCTCCCCGAGGCGCCGCCTGTGATCGCAGAGGACGACGAGGAGGAGCCCGCCGCCTCGCATCCGCGGGGGCCGTTCGCCGAATATCTGGCGATGCTGCGGGCCGGGCTCACCGAGGTGCTGACGACCCGCACGGTACGGCGGGCCGTCGTACTGGCCGCGTTGGTCGCCGGGTTCCTCTCGTTCGACGAGTATTTCGCCTTGCTGGCCAGGGAGATGGGCGCGACCACCCCGGTCGTGCCACTGCTGATCGCGGGAACCGTCGCCGCCCAGGCGATCGGCGGTGCGCTCGCGGGACCGGCGTACAAGTTGCCGGTAGCAATCTTCGCGGGAGCGCTCGGCCTCGCCGCGGTGCTGATCGCGACCGGCGCGTTGAGTCCGTCGGTCTGGGGATTCCTGCCGATCGCGTTCGGGTACGGCGTGCTCCAGCTGGTGATCGTGGTCGCCGATGCGCGACTGCAGGACGCGATCACCGGCCCGGCCCGGGCGACCGTCACCTCGGTGGCCGGACTCTTCACCGGCGTCATCGCGATCGCGGTCTATGCCGGGTTCGCGCTCGGATCGGTCTGGTTCGCCATGTCGACGCTCGTCGCCGCGCTCACGATTCCCTTGCTGCTGACGGCATTCGTCGTACCGGCCGCGATGCCCGCGGTCAGGATCTCCAGCGCCGCCTCGAACCCGCCGTCGAAGTCGTAGGCGAGCCCATCGGCCCCCAACTCCGAAACAACCCGGACCAACGTCGGTGCCTTCCCGGCCGGCAACTCGGCGACCCGACTCAGCAGGTCGGGTGCGAGCTCGAACGTCTCGGCCCGCACCGCGACCTCGCCGAGCAGGAAACCGTGGATGAAGTCGACGAGCGTGTTCACGGCCTCGACGATCTTCCGCGCGGGCAATCCTCCTCGATCGAGAGCGCGGTAGAACGGCTCGACCGTCACCACCACGACCGCGGATACGGCCGAGGTGTCGGACAGGATCTGGAGCGCCAGATTCGGATGCGCCCGGAGCGCGTTCCGATAGGCCCGCGCCGCGTCCTTCACCTGCTCCCGCCAGTCGACCGCGTCACCAGGATCCGGAAACTCCAGGTCGGCGAACACCAGCTCCGCCAAGCCGGCCAGTACGGCGGCCTTGTTCGGCAGGTGGTGATAGAGCGACATCGGGTTCACGCCGAGGGTCGCGGCTAGCCGTCGCATGGTCAGTGCGTCGATCCCCTCGGCGTCGACGATCCGCAGTGCCGCGACCAGGATCGCCTCCCGGCTGAGCCGCTCCTCGCCCACTCGGGGCCGCCCACCGGAGCGCTTGCCAGCATTAACCATACGTCGTATGGTACATAACCATACAGCGTATGGCCAAGTTTGTTGAAGATGGGGATGACGACGATGAAGCCGTTGGCGGGCAAGGTGGCACTGGTGGCCGGAGGCACTCGCGCGGCCGGGCGCGGGATCGCGGTGCAGCTCGGCGCGGCCGGCGCGACCGTGTACGTGACCGGCCGGAGCACCCGCACCAACCGCTCGGAGATGAACCGGCCGGAGACCATCGAGGGCACGGCCGAGCTGATCGACCAGGCCGGCGGCCACGGCATCGCCGTACCGGTGGATCACCTCGACCCCGCTCAGGTGAAGGACCTGATCGACCGGATCGAGCGTGAGCAAGGCGCGCTGCACATCCTGGTGAACGACATCTGGGGGCAGTCCAGCGAACCCGAGTGGGACAAGACGGTCTGGGAGAGCGACCTGGAGGCCGGCCTGCGGCTGCTCCGGCTCGGCGTCGACACGCACGCGATCACCAGCCACTTCGCGTTGCCGTTGCTGACCAAGTCGCCCGGCGGTCTCGTGGTCGAGATGACCGACGGGACGAACGACTACAACGCCGACAACTACCGGGTCTCGTTCTTCTACGACGTCGCGAAGGGCGCGGTCAGCCGGATGGCGTTCGCGCTGGCTCATGAGCTCGACAAGTACGAGGCGACCGCCGTCCTGCTCACCCCGGGCTGGTTGCGCTCCGAGGCAATGCTCGAGGGCTTCGGTGTCACCGAGGAAACCTGGCGCGACGCCACCGAACGCATCCCGCACTTCGCCATCGCCGAGAGCCCGTCGTACGTCGGTCGCGCGGTCGCCGCGCTCGCGGCCGATCCCGACGTACGCCGGTGGAACGGCAAGTCCACGTCGAGCGGGGACCTGGCACGGATCTACAACTTCACCGACCTCGACGGGTCACAGCCGGATGCCTGGCGTTACATCGTCGAGGTCCAGGACCCGGGCAAGCCCGCCGACACCACCGGCTACCGCTGAATCCGCTCCTCCAGGTGGGCCAGGACGCGGTTGACGGTCGCCACGTCCTTGGCCGGAAGATCGCCGAACAGTTCGTCGGCCAGCCGCGCGGTCTCCGTGTCCATCCGGTTGGCCGCCGCCGTCCCCTTCCGGGTCGGCCGAACCATGACGGCCCGCCGATCCTCCTCATGGGCGGTGCGCGTGACGAACCCGGTCCGCTCCAGCGCGTCGACCAGCGTGGTGACATTGCGCGGCGTCACCAGAAGCCGATCGGCCAACTGGCGCTGGGTCATCGGCCCATGCCGCACGACCTGCCACAACGCCGTCGCCCGGGCGCGGGTCAGCCCCCGGGCGGTGAGTCCACGGGTCATGTCCTCGGTCATCAGGATCGACACGGCGAACAGCCGGTCGAGTGCCTGCCGGCCAGCTGCTGTATCAGGCTCATTGTGTATCATGTTCACTAAATCGTAGCGAACGGAGATGCCGATGACAACGACCCGCGCGGCCAACGTCGAACTGTTGCGTGACCTCTACCAACTGGTGGCGGACGGCGAGATCGACCGCGCCGCCGAGCACCTCACCGAAGACTTCATCGCCAACCAGCCCGGCCGCCCCGACCCCACCATCGGCCGAGCTCCGTGGAAGGAAGGCACCCACTACATGCTCACCGCCTTCCCCGACCTCAACCCCACCGTCGAGGAGATCTTCGGCCACGAGGACAGAGTCGTCGTCCGGGTCCGCTTCGAAGGCACCCACCAAGGCCCGCTGATGGACATCCCGCCGACCCACCGCAAAGTCACCTACACCAGCCTCGAGCTCTACCGCCTGGAAGACGGAAAAGTAGCCGAAGAATGGGTAGCCCCCGACATGCTCGACCTCCTCCGCCAACTAACCACCTGAAACCACGCGGCCGTCAGGTCAGGAGCATGGTGGTGGCGAGGGTGGTCATCAGGAGGGCGATGGTCGTGTCTAGGTATTGCCAGGCGCGGGGGCGGGTGAAGACGGGGGTCAGGCGGCGGGAGAGGAAGCCTAGGGTGAAGAACCAGGTGAAGCTGGCGGTGACGGAGCCTAGGCCGTAGAGCCAGCGGGCGTCGGGGCCGTGTTGGTTGGCCAGGGCTCCTAGGAGGACGACGGTGTCGAGGTAGACGTGGGGGTTGAGGTAGGTGAAGGCGAGGCAGGTCAGTACGGCGGTGCGCAGGGCGGTGGGGGTGTGGTCGGTGGCGGCCATGGCGGTGGGGCGGAAGGCGCGGCGGGCGGCGAAGGCGGCGTAGGCGAGCAGGAAGGTGGCACCGCCGTACTTGGCGATCGAGAGGGCGAGGGGGCTGGCGGAGATCAGTGCGCCGAGGCCCGCGATGCCGCAGGAGATCAGGACGGCGTCGGAGAGTGCGCAGACCAGGACGACCGGCAGGACGTGTTCGCGGCGCAGGCCCTGGCGGAGGACGAAGGCGTTCTGGGCGCCGATGGCGACGATCATGGCGAGGGTCGTGCCGAAGCCGGCGAGGAGGGGCATACCAGTGACGTTAGGAAGGTCCACCACAAGAAACCAGCTAAAGATTCTCACGTGCCATTAGCATTGCTTCATCATGCAGATTGACTCCGCGCAGTTGGAGACGTTCGCCGCCGTGGTGGACGAGGGCAGTTTCGATGCCGCCGCGCAGCGGCTCCGGGTCACGCCGTCCGCGGTCAGTCAACGCATCAAGGCGCTGGAGAGCCGCCTCGGGCAGATCGTGGTGATGCGCGGGAAGCCGGCTCGGCCGACGACTGCGGGTGAAGCCGTGCTGAGGCTCGCACGCCAGGTCGCTCTGCTGGAGTACGAGGCGATCGCCGCCGTACAAGGGACGGTTGATGCGCTCCGGCTGCCGATCGCGGTCAACGCGGATTCGCTCAACCACTGGTTCCTGAACGCGATGGTCGATGTCTCCGAGCAGTTCCCGGCCCGCTTCGTGCTGCATCGCGAAGACGAGGAGTACTCCGCCGAGTTCCTCCGCAACGGGACCGTGCTCGCCGCGGTGACCGGTGATCCGCGACCGGTGCAGGGCTGCCGCGTCGTGCCGCTGGGCAAGATGCGCTACCTGGCCGTCGCCACCCCCGAGTACGCCGAGCGCCGGCTGGCCGGGAGACCGCTCCCCGATGCGCTGGCCGATGCGCCGATCATCGTGTTCAACGACAAGGACGTCCTGCAGCACCGCCTGATCCGCAAGGTGACTCGGCGTCGGCTCGATCCGCCGGCGCATGCGGTGCCGGCGGCCGGGGCCTTCCATCAGGCGGTGCTGATCGGCCTCGGCTGGGGGATGATCGAGGACCAGGTCGCCGACCCGGCGATCGCGGCCGGCGAGCTGGTGAACATTGCCCCCGGCAAGTATCTCGACGTGCCGTTGTACTGGCAGCACTGGAAGCTGGAGTCCGAGGTGCTCGCCGCGCTCACCGCCGCGGTGCTGCGTGCGGCGGCCGCGAGTCTTCGTAGGTCGTGAGCTCGATCGCGTTCCCGACCTTCAGCGACATCTCCTCGATCAGGTTCCGCCAGGGCAGGTACGGCATCATCCGGTAGGTCAGATTGCGCACCTTCAGGAACCACTTGGTCGCCGGAATGAACCACCGCGCCCCTTCCAGCGCTTGCTTCTGACACGCCGCCACGAAGCCACGCATCCGTTCGTCGTACGCCGCGAACGCCCGCACGTGATCACCATCGGCCGCGTGCAACTCGCCCGCGAGGACATACGCTCCGACGATCGCGAGACTCGTCCCCATCCCGGACAGCGGCGAGGCGCAGTACCCGGCGTCCCCGACCAGCGCGACCCGGCCGCGTGAATAGCTGTCCAGCTTGATCTGGCTGATCGAGTCGAAGTAGAAGTCCGGAGCCTGCCGCATCCCCTCCAGCAGCCGCGGCGCCTCCCACCCGATTCCACTGAACCGAGCGGCGACCAGCTCCTTCTGAGCATCGAGATCGCGCCGGTCGTAGTCGAGTTTGTCGGAGGCGAAGTAGAACAGTGCTTTGGCCTCGGTGTTCTCACGAGCGCTATAAGCGCCGACTGTTTTTCCTGGCGAGTTGTAGATCTGCCCGGTGTGGTCGAGGCCGAGGTCGTTCGCGACCGTGCTGACCGAGACGTAGTACCCAAGATCGTGCAGGTACGACGATTCCGGGCCGAACGCGAGCCGCCGTACGGTGGAATGCAGTCCGTCCGCACCCACGACCAGATCGAACCGCCGACGCAACCCGCTCTCGAAGACCACGTCGACCCCCGAACCGTCATCGGCGAGCGAGGCGATCGAGTCGTCGAACAGGTACTCACAATCGGTCTCCGCAGACAGGATCTCGACCAGGTCGCCGCGGAGGATCTCCAGCTCGCCGCTGAGCGCGACCGGCGGCGTGGACGCGACGCGCTTGCCGGACTCGTCGACGTACTCGATCTCACCCATTCGGGTCGCCTTCTCCTGTACGGCGGCCAGGAGTCCCATCCGCTCGAGCACCGTCAGCGACGCGCCGCGGAAGTCGACCGCATACCCACCCGGCCGGACAGCGGGTGCCCGCTCCACGACGGTGGGTGTGTAGCCGTAGCGGTGCAGCCAGTACGCCAATGCCGGGCCGGCCACGCTCGCTCCGGAAATCAGAACCGTAGTCATCTCACGAACCTCCAGGTCAGGGCTGATGAGACGACTGTACGACGGTCTAAGACATTTGTGCAAGACGTTCGTATCAGACGTCCGTGTTACGCTCTGGCGCATGGGAAACCGAGAAGCGCTGGTCGACGGCGCGAAGACCTGCCTGCTGCAGAAGGGCTACGGCCGGACGACCGCGCGCGACATCGCGTCCGCGGCCGGCGTCAGCCTGGCGGCGATCGGCTACCACTTCGGTTCCAAGGAGGCGCTGCTCAACGAGGCGATGCGGGAGGCGCTCGACGAGTGGGGTGCCGATGTCGGTCGCGCGCTGGCGCCGGCCGCGACCCCGAGTTCGGCGTACGAACACTTCGTCGCGACCTGGCGGCAAGCGATCGGCAGCCTGTCCGAGCCGAGCGTGAAGGCGCTGTGGAGCACCCAGTTCGAGGTGCTCAGCGTGGGGCAGCCCGCCCTACTGGCCGAGCTGTCGAACCTGCAAGGTGAAGCGCGCGAAGGGGTGGCGCACCTGTTCGGTGGCGTCGACGCGGATGCCGATCCGGAAGAGGTGCAGCGGATCGGATCGTTCTTGCAGGCGCTCCTGCTCGGCGTGGTCGTGCTCTACCTGTTCGACCCGGCGAAGGCCCCCAGCCCGGAGGACCTGGCCGCATCGATCCGCACAGTCGCCGCGCGGATCGGCGGCTAACTCCAGCGCAGACCCATCGGGTTGTCCGGCGGAATCAACGCACCAGACATCAGTACGGCGCTCAACGGGTGCACGAGGTCGTGCAGTTCGGTCGTCAGCTCGTCGCCGAGCACACGCCAACCGGCCTCGGCCAATGCGTCGGTGGTGTCCTCGACCTGCTGACGGAGCGCGTGACCCGCGTCCGTCAGAGCGCCGGCCGCATCGAGCAGCCCGCGGGAACGCAGGTCGTCCTCGGCGGCCGCCCACTCCTCCTCGCTCCAATGCCGAGCGAGGTGGAACGTCTCCTTCGTCGGCCCGCCCGCTGCTGCGGCCGTCACCAAGGCCTGACACGGGCTGAGCTCAGCAGCGACCAGCGCCGCCACATGCCCGTCGCCGCGAGACTCCCGCAGGACAGTCGTCGCCTGCCAGAGCACGAGATGCGGGTCGGCCGGCCAGTCGAGAGCCGCATTCGCCGCCCCGAGCGCACGCCCCGCGAGGGGAGCCGCTTCGGCTGCAAGCCGAGCCACCTCAGCCGCGCGCCCGAACGAAGCCTCAGGACCGAACAATCGCCGTACGGCGGTATCGACCGCAGCGAGCCGGGCTTCCAGCAACTGGGCCGGGGCCGCGCGGTTCCAGGCGTCGGGCAGCGCCCGGGCGACCATCGACGGGTGGAAGTTGTAGAAGACCGCGGCCGTCAGCTCAGGAGAGGCGGCACCGAGCGGCGCCGCGCGGCACGCGAAGTAGCTCATCCAGCCGCCTTTGAGGCCCAGGGCATCGGTTGCCTGCCTGGTCTCCGGGGCGAAGTAGGTGATCGCGTGGAAGGGTTCGAGCGTCTTCCACATCCGGCGCGCGCGGTTGTCCGTCACACCAGCGGACGGTACATGACGTGGAGCCCGACGTACCCGAGTTTGGCGTGTTGAAAGGCCTCCGGAACGGTCCCGATGATGCGGAACCCGAGCGCCTGCCACAGGTGCACGGCCGGCTCGTTCGTCTCGACGACGGCGTTGAACTGGATCGACCGGAACCCCTCCTGTCCGGACCAGGCGATCATGTCCTCGCAGAGCAGCCGCCCGACCCCGTGACCGCGAGCCTCCGGGCTGACCATGAAACTCGCGCTGGACACATGTGCGCCAGGGCCGGGGCGGTTCGGATACATGTTCGACGTACCGAGAACGGTGCCGTCGGCATCGACTGCGACGGTGACCCGGCTGCGCGGCGAGGTCACCATCCACATCGCCTCCGCTTGCGCAGAAGTCAGCGACGGATCGTAGGTGTACGTCTCCTGTGCGGTGACGATGTCGTGGAAGAACGGCCAGATGGCCGGCCAGTCGGCGTCGGTCGCGACCCTGATCTGCACTGTCATGATGCGAAAAGCATCACCTTGACCACGGAACCTGCCAACCGATTTAGCGCGGAGCCCATAGGATTACTGGGGATGACAAACTCACGAGTCCATGGGTTGCCGCGGTGGAGTCTGGCCGTGCCCCCGCTCGCCTTCGTCGTCCTGGTCCTGTCCTGGGGCCGTGATCTGGGCGCCCTGCTGCTGATCCTGGTCTGTGCCGGTCTGGGCGCCGCGGTGATCGCGGCCGTCCACCATGCCGAGGTCGTCGCGCACCGCGTCGGCGAACCGTTCGGCACCTTGATCCTCGCGCTGGCCGTGACGATCATCGAGGTCGCGCTGATCGTCACGCTGATGGCGTCCGGCGGTGACAAGGCCGCGTCGCTGGCTCGTGACACCGTGTTCGCCGCCGTGATGATCACCTGCAACGGAATCCTCGGCATCGCGCTGGTGGTCGGCTCGCTGAAGCACCACGTCCAGGAGTTCCGGGTGCATGCGTCGAGCGGTGCGCTCGCGGTGATGACCGCGCTCGTTACGCTCAGCCTGGTGCTGCCGACCTTCACCACGAGCGCATCCGGCCCGCGCTTCAGCGGGCCGCAGCTGGCCTTCGCCGGTGTGGTTTCCCTGGTCATGTACGGCGTTTTCGTGTTCGTGCAGACCGTCCGGCACCGCGACTACTTCCTCCCGGTCACGCCGGCCGCGAAGGACGTCGAGGAGGAAGAGGAGCACCACGCGGACGCGCCCAGCGGGAAGGTCGCGCTGAGCAGCCTCGGGTTGCTGTTCGTCTGCCTGATCGCCGTGGTCGGGCTGGCCAAGACTGTCTCACCGAAGCTGGAGTCGGCAGTCGAGTCGGCCGGCGCTCCGCTCGCGGTGGTCGGTGTCGTCATCGCGCTGCTCGTGCTGCTGCCAGAGACGGTCGCGGCCGTGCGTGCCGCGCTCCGCAACCGCCTCCAGACCAGCGTGAACCTGGCGCTCGGCTCAGCCCTGGCAAGCATCGGCCTGACCATCCCGGCGATCGGGATCGCGTCGATCTGGCTCGACGGGCCGCTCGTGCTCGGGCTCGGCGGCAAGGAGATCGTGCTGTTCGCGCTCACTGTCGCGGTCAGCACCATCACCCTTGCCACCGGCAAAGCGACCCTGTTGCAGGGCGCCGTTCACCTGATGGTGTTCAGCGCCTTCCTGTTCCTAGCCGTAAGCCCCTGAGGCGGAGTTCTTTGAGATAGGCCGCCACGGCGTTCTGGTGGTTGTGCTCGGCCCAACCCAACGCATCCCCGTCGTACGACGGATCGCGGAGGTCCGGGTCGGCCCCCAGCTGGACCAGTCGCTGGACCGTTTCCAGGTGACCGTTGAGCGCGGCCCGATGGATCGGCGCGGCCCCGCTGATCAGGTTCACGTCGAATCCCAAGCGCTGCAAGGGCTCCAGCGCCTCGGTCCGGCCGGTCTCCGCGGCCTGCAGGATCAGGTGCGGATTGCGAGCAACTGCTCGGGCAGCAAGGGCTGCGTCCACCGAAGCTGACTCCCCGCGCCACGCCGCGGCGTACACCTCATGTATGTCGTCCAGTGGTGCCGCACCGCGAGCGCGCAGCAGCTCGGCGATCTCGGTGTGCCCTTGCACGGCCGCAAATTCGTACGCCCGATGCCCGCAGAAGGCGGGATGTTCGGTGCCGCGACCTTCCACGTCGATCTCCTGCGCAAGCACCAGCTCGACCCGATGCAGCAGGCCGGCGGACGACGCGAACACCAGCTCGTCCTCCAGCAACTGCTGCGGTGTCGGATGGGCCGTGGTCAACCGCTCATGCCACGGACCGCCGTCACCTCGACCGAGTCCGAACTCGAGCAACAGCTCCAGATGCACATCGTCGTACGGCGGCGGACAGCCCGGACCGCAGTTGTACATGGTCTGGCTGTCATTCGGATCCGCACCGGCCGCGAGCAGCAACCGAGCCAGCTCGACCCGGTCCTGATGTGGCGGCTGATCGCCCTCGCCACGCCCGAAGACACCGGTGAGCGCGGTGAACGGAGACGGCATTCCCTGCCACAGGTAGCCCGCGTTCGGGTCTGCGCCGTTCTCCAGCAGGAGTCGTGCGATCTCGACCTGGTTCGGCGCACCGAGACGGCTGTAGGTGAGATAGAGCAACGGTTCCCACCGGTACGGTCCGCCCTCTTCCCTTGCCTGGCTGAGATTCCGCCGTACGGCGTCGAGCTCGCCCGCGACGACCATCGTGTAAATGTTGCTCTGAGCAACGTCTGACAGCAGTTCGCGAGCTGCGTGTTGCCGGGCTGGATCGTCCTGCCCGTAGTGAAGTGTCGCCAGCTTCAGGAACTCGTCGGCACGCTGCTCCGGCGTGTCCAGCGGACCGCCGATCTGCTGCCGATGCGGGGAGCGGGTGTAGCGGCCGATCTGCTCGAGATGGTGCACGATCCGCGGCCAGCTGGGGAATCCGTAGCTGCGGGCCACCACCAACTGCGCATCGGCCAGCGTGCTGACCGGGTGAAACTCGGCGGCCAGGGCGGTCGCGGCTGGATCGCCGGCCTGGACGGCGGTCAGGAGCCGCTTCGCCTGCTTGCGCAGGTGGTCCAGATTCGGATCGTCCGGAAGATTTCGGGTCGGCATCGGCCGACCTCCTCTCTGCGAGCCTGTTGTCCGCGTAGACAGGCGAGAAAGGAGGTGTGGATACAAGCACCAACTCACTGCATCAGGTGGGCTGAGCCCTTCCCGCGGACCGGGGGCACCCTGAAGCGCCTACCCGAAACAGTAACCGATCAAGGCTTTTCCATCCACCACTCCGTGAATTCGTGCGCCCGGTCCTTGGCCAGCCGGATCACCCACAGGTTGCTGAACTCACCCGGCGGCTCGGTCAGGTACGTCGTCCAGCCGCGGACGAACCCAACCCCGTCGCCGAAGCCGAGCACCTCGTACTCGAAGGTCGTCTCCCCCGGCGCGTCCGCCACCTCGGCCCAGGCCTCGACGATCGCGTCCCGGCCGAGCACCGGCTCCTCGTCCGGCCGCCGGTGCCAGGCCGCGTCCTCGGTCCAGAGCGCCGCGACATCGGCCGGGTCGTTCGACTCCCAGGCCTTGCGGTACTTCGTCACCCACCGGTCCAGATCCTTCTCCCGCATACCAGCATGGTCTCAACTGATCCGGTTCCCATTCAGTACGACGCTCGCCGGGGTGGCGAGGATTTCCGGGTACTCGCGCGGATCCGCGGCGTACGTGACCAGGTTCCCGCTGCCGGTCAGGCCCAGGTACTCCTGCGCTCCGGTGGACGCGGCGACGAGCGCCTGGGTGACGGTCAGGCCGTGCTTCACGAGGAGGTCGACCTCACCCGCGACCGAGCCGACCACGTCGGAGCCGGCCAGCACGCGAACGCCGTACCGGTCGGTGAGGGCGAGCATCGCGGCGGTCTGCTCCGAGCGGGCCAGTCGGCGGGCTCGGCGTTCCGGGGTCTCGTCGGGCCTTTCGCTGACCCCGGCGCACAACGTCGGGGTCCAGGCACCGCCACGGGCGCCGAGTCTTTCCAGGTCCTGCTCGGTGAGCGCCATCCCGTGCTCGATCGAGTCGACGCCGACCCGGATCAGCTCGCTGACGATGTCGGTGTTGCAGTGCGCGGCGACCCGCGCGCCGCGGCTGTGGGCCAGCTCGACCATCGCCTCGATCACGTCGGTCTCGTAGGTCTGCGTCATCGCGCTGCCGCGGATCGGCCCCTCCGGACCCATCTGGGGGAAGTCGGCGACAAGCTTCAGCCAGGTGGCACCGTCGGCGATCTCGGCCTCGACCGCGGCCAGGAGCTCCTCGGGCGCGACGGGCTCGTGCGCTGCCGGGAAATAGCGACCCTCCGGTGCCAGGAAGCGGCCGGCAGCGACGACGACCGGTCGGCTGTCGTCCTCGGTAGATGCCAGCTTCAGCGTGACCGACCGGTTGCCACCAACGTCACGAACCGCGCTCACCCCGGCAGCGGCGAGCTCGCCGAGCCGCTCCTGGGCGAGCTCGGCACCGAAGAGCGCCGGCCAGCCGTCGGTACCGCGGCCGAGCGTCAGATGGCAGTGCGAGTCGACCAGCCCCGGTACGGCGAACCGCCCGGGGAGCGGCTGCGGTTCGCCCGAGCCGGCGGTCAGGCGGGTGCTGTCCCCGGCGGGGAGGACGGTTCCTTCGAAGACCCAGGTCGTCATCTCCCCCATCCTGCCCCGGGCGAGGTGCAGGTCACGTGTTCGACGGCAACGAGGCCTTCGCCGATGCGGGAGCCATGGCGCAGGCGGCGGCCGGTCTGCGGCACTTCACCGCGGATCGGAGCGGGGGTGACTACGCTGACGGCTGTGACGGACAGTGCGACCAGCAAGGGTGAACAGACGCGCGAGCTGATCCTGTCCACCGCGCTGCGGTTGTTCCGCGAGCAGGGGTACGGCAAGACGACGATGCGGGCGATCGCGAGCGAGGCGGGTGTCTCGGTCGGTAACGCGTACTACTACTTCGCCTCCAAAGACCATCTGATGCAGGCGTACTACGACCACCTGCAGGACCAGCACCGCGCGGCGGTCGAGTCGGTGCTGGCCGGCGAGAAGTCGTTCGCGGCCCGGTTGGCCGGCGTACTGCGGGTGTGGCTGGACGTTTCGGCGCCGTACCACGAGTTCGCCGGCACGTTGTTCAAGACGGCAGCGGATCCGAAGAGCCCGCTGTCGCCGTTCAGCACCGAATCGCAGCCGGCCCGGGAGGCGAGTGTCGAGATCTTCCGAGAGGTCGTGGCGGGCTCTGACCTCAAGCTCTCGGCCGATCTCGTGGCCGAGTTGCCCGAGCTGCTGTGGTTGCTGCAGATGGGGATCGTGCTGTTCTGGGTCCACGACGACAGCGCGGACCTGCGCCGTACCCATCTGTTGATCGATCGCTCGGTGCCGCTGATCGACCGGCTGCTCCGACTGACCCGCATCCCGGGCGTGCGCGGCGTGGTCAACGACATCGTCAGCCTGATCCGCGCCATCAAGCCCTAGCTACTCGCCGGTGCGGCCGTCGATGCGCTCACGCAGCAGATCGGCGTGACCGTTGTGCCGCGCGTATTCCTCGACCATGTGGATGTAGAGGTAGCGGAGGCTGTATTCCTCCTCGCGGCGCGGGCGCCGGAACGGGTGATCGAGGGCGTAGTGCACTGCGATCTCGTCAGACTCTTGTACGGCGTCCGCGTACGTCTGCAGGTCGTTCTCCGCCTGCGCGGGGTCGACGAGATCGAAGTCGCCATCGGGGTGTTCGGCGGTCCAGTAGCGGTCCGGGACGACCTCACCGGCCAGGCAGGTCTTGAACCAGTACTGCTCGACTTCCGTGAGATGGCGCACTAGCCCGAGCAAGGACATGCTGGACGGCTCCACACTGCGGCGGGCGAGCTGTTCCGCGCTCAGATCGGCCACTTTGAGCAGCAACGTCTGCCGGTGGAAGTCGAGGAATCCCTGCAGCAACTCACGTTCGGCAGCGACGGTCGGCGGGTCGATTCGGGTCACGCGACACAAACTAGCTGGGGGAGGGACCTCCGGTGCCGTACACTGATCGTGACGGCCCGCCCAGTTCTGCCTCGGGCCAGGAGCACTCTGTGACAGAGGTGCTCGCAGTCGACCCCCAAGCGCCGCGGCCCATGACGGCCGCGCCGGGCAGGACGACCCCACGATTTTTGGAGTACCTATGGCGGCCCGCCGCCCCTTTACGCAAGCCACGAACACGTCCACCTCGAACTCGTCCTCCCGCCCGCGCCGGCGTAAGCCCGCAGCGAAGCAGGGCAACAGCGGCCAGGCCGACGGGAATGTTGCTCAGAGCAACCGTCCGGTCACTCCCTCGGAGTACGACTCGGTCATCCCGCTCGAGGTCCCGGACGACCTGACCTTCGCCGATCTCGGCGTACCCGACGCACTGGCCGACGCGCTCGCGGCGACCGGTGTCACCAAGCCGTTCCCGATCCAGGCGGCGACGCTGCCGGATTCGCTGGCCGGCAAGGACGTTCTCGGCCGCGGCCGGACCGGCTCCGGCAAGACCTACGCCTTCGTGCTGCCGTTGCTGGCGCGTCTTTACCTGCGCGGCAACAAGCGGCAGCCGAAGTCCCCGCGCGCACTGATCCTGGCGCCGACGCGGGAGCTGGCCACCCAGATCCAGGCCTCGATCCAGCCGCTGGCCGACGTGCTCGAGCTGCGCACGATGACGATCTTCGGCGGCGTCGGCCACGGCCCGCAGACGACCGGGCTGCGCAAGGGTGTCGACATCGTCGTCGCCTGCCCCGGCCGTCTCGAAGACCACCTCAAGATGGGCAACGTGAAGCTCGACGCGGTGGAGATCACCGTGCTCGACGAGGCCGACCACATGGCCGACCTCGGCTTCCTGCCCGCCGTCCGCCGCCTCCTCGAGGCGACGCCGGCCAAGGCTCAGCGGCTGCTCTTCTCGGCCACGCTGGACGCGGGCGTCGACGTACTGGTCAAGCGCTTCATGACCAACCCGATCACGCACAGCGTCGACTCGGCGCAGTCGCCGGTCTCGAAGATGACCCACCACGTGCTGCACGTGAAGTCCGACAGCCGCGTCCCGGTGCTCGTCGACCTGACCGCCGCGCCGGGCCGCACGCTCGTCTTCACGCGCACGAAGTACGGCGCCAAGTCGCTGACCAAGAAGCTCATCGCCTCCGGTGTGCCGGCGGTCGAGCTGCACGGGAACCTGTCGCAGGGTGCGCGGACGCGCAACCTCGAAGCCTTCTCGGACGGTACGGCGAAGACGCTGGTCGCGACCGATATCGCGGCCCGCGGTATCCACGTCGACGACATCACGCTCGTCATCCACGCCGACCCGCCGGTCGAGCACAAGGCCTACCTGCACCGCTCCGGCCGTACGGCCCGCGCGGGCGCCGAGGGCACCGTCGTCACGCTGATGACCGACGACCAGGTCCGCGACGTGCGCGATCTGACGCGCAAGGCCGGCATCTCCCCGAAGACCACGAAGCTGACGGTGGGCGACCCGTTGCTGGCCGAGCTGGCTCCGGGCGAGCGGGTCTTCGTCGAGCCCCCGGTGAAGGCGCCGGTCGCTGCCACCACCTCGACTCCGGGTCGCGGTCGCGGCCGCGGTCGTGGCGGTGCCTCCGGTGGGGGCCGCACCCGCGCAGCCGCCGGCAGCACTACCTCGACCCGCACCACGTCGCCCCGCGCCGCAGGTGGGGGCAACCAGTCCCGCGTCGTCGCGACGTCGACCTCGCCCCGCAACGGTGACAGCCCGTCCGCCTCGCGCGGCGGCCGTCGTCGTCGCGGCCCCCGCAAGCAAGCCGCCTGACCCACGCACTCCGCGCCCCCCGAGCCCAAGGCTCGGGGGGCGCTCCCATTCCCTGCCACCGGCAGACCCGCGCCTTGAGCACCCCTCAACCACTTTTCCGCGTGCAGAATGGTCGACCCGTGCTCAAGGCCGCCTCCCCTGCTGGCCTTGAGCACGGGTCAGTCGTTTTTTCGCGTTGGTGGTGGTTGGTGGGTGCTCAAGGCGGCGGGGGTGGTCCGGGGGCGGTTTAGGTTGGGGGTGTGATGATTCGGACGGTGGTGGGGGAGCTCAGGCCGGAGGGGCTGGGGATTTGCGACGCGCATGATCACTTGTTTTTTCGGTCGGCGTTGCTGGTTGGGCAGGAGCTGGATGATGCGGCGGCTGCGTTGGCTGAGGTGGGGGAGTTTGCTGCGGTGGGTGGGCAGGCGATCGTGCAGTGGACTCCGCATGGGCTGGGTCGGCGGGTCGAGGAGTTGCCTGGAATCTCAACCAGGACTGGGGTTTCGCTGATCGCGGCGACCGGGTTGCATCGGGCTGAGCACTACCCGGAGGGGTTCGTCGAGAAGGTACGGCCGCGGTTGGCGGAGATCTTTCACGCCGAGCTGACCGTTGGCATCGGCAACAGTTCGGTCCGGGCCGGGCTGATCAAGGTGGCCGGTGGATTCCATCGGCTCGACGAGCATGCCCGGTTCGTGATGGCCGCGGCGGCCGAGGCCCATCACACCACCGGCGCCCCGATCGCCATCCACCACGAGCTCGGTTCCGCGGCTGACGCCGTACTGGATCTGCTGGTCGACAGGCTCGACGTACCGCCGTCGAGTGTGATTCTCGGACACCTCAATCGCTTTCCCGACTCGCGCGCTCATCTCGACCTGGCGAAGCGCGGTGCGTGGCTCGCGTTCGATGGTCCTTCGCGGGCCAACAACGCGACCGATCCGCAGCTGCTCGCCTGCCTGGCCGCGCTCATCGACGGCGGGTACGGCGATCGGCTGCTGCTCGGCGGGGACACGACGACCGCGAAGGCGCGGGGCGCGACCGGCGAGGGGCCGGGGATGTCGTTCCTGCTGACCACGCTCCGGCCGCGGCTCACCGGTGCGTTCGGCGCCGACGCGGCCGACGCGATATTCCGGTCGAACCCGGCGCGGGCGTTCGCCTGGTAGTACGGTTCGGCCATGAGCGTCGTCGCACAGATATTCGTCGTGGTGGCCGGGCTGTTCCATGTCGTGGTGTTCGCGATGGAGAGCCTGCTGTTCCGCAAGCCGAGCACGTACCAGCGGTTCCTGGTCAAGGACGAGACCGAGGCGGCGGCCGCGCGGCCGTGGGCGTTCAACCAGGGCTTCTACAACCTGTTCCTGGCGGCGGGTGCGCTCGGCGGCCTGATCGCGGGTGGCGACAAGGGGCACGCGATCGCGCTCTTCAGCTGCGCCTGCATGGCCGGCGCGGGCATCGTGCTGGTCGTCTCCGACCGCCGGATGATCCAGGCCGCGGCCTCCCAGGCCCTGCCCCCGATCCTCGCTCTGGTGCTCGCCGCCGCCCTGTAGCTGAGTTCGAAGCACGGCAATTGACTTCAAGTGCACTTGAGGTCGGAGGGTGGTCGGCATGACCACGACCGCCGAACCGACCCGGACGACCCCAGGGGTGATGTCCCCGCAGTACCGTGCGCTGACGATCGGCATGGTCGCGCTGATCACGCTCGTCGCCTTCGAGAACCTGGCCGTGACGACCGCGATGCCAACCGTCGCCCAGGCGCTCGACGGCCTGTACCTCTACGCGCTCGCCTTCGGCGGTCCGCTGGCCTCGGGCGTGGTCGGAATGGTTGTCTCCGGCACCTGGAGTGACCTGCGCGGGCCGACCCGGCCGCTCTGGCACGGCACCGCCTGGTTCCTCGGTGGCCTGGTCATCGCCGGCTTCGCGCCGAGCATGGAGGTCCTGGTCGCCGGCCGGATCATCCAGGGCTTCGGCGCCGGCCTGCTCACGGTCGCTCTGTACGTCGTGGTCGGCCAGCTGTACCCGGCGATTCTGCGGCCGAAGATCTTCGCCGCGTTCGCGACCGGCTGGGTGGTGCCGTCGCTCGTCGGTCCGGCGATCGCGGGGCTGATCGTCGAGCACGCCAGCTGGCGGATCGTGTTCCTCGCCGTACCGGTGCTGGCGATTCCGGCGGTCTTCGTGATGCGGCCCGGATTGGCTCGGGGAGACCGGTACGACGTACGCCCGGGGCGGCTGTGGAACAAGCAGACGCTGTGGGCCGTGGCGGCCGCGATCGGCGTGGCTGCGTTGAACTACGGCGGCCAGCAACACGGCGTACTGCAGATCGCGTTGCTGGTGGTCGGCCTGGCCGCGATCGCGGTGTTCGCGCCGAAACTGCTGCCGCGGGGGACCTTCGTGCTCGGGCGGGGACTGCCGTCGGTCGTCGCCTTGCGCGGGCTGGTTGCCGCGGCCGGGTTCGGGGCGGAGGTGTTCCTGCCGCTGATGCTGACCCGGGAGCGCGGGCTGTCGCCGGCCCTCGCGGGCCTGGTGCTGACCGTGAGCGGGGTGAGCTGGACGCTCGCGTCGTGGTGGCGGGGTCGGCCGCGGCACCGGTTCGGCCCGGACGTGTTCCTGCAGGTGGGCATGCTCGCGATCGTCGCGGGGATCGCCATCGCCGTTCTGACGCTGAACCCGGCGGTGCCGGTCGTCGTCGGCATCCTCGGCTGGAGCCTGACCGGCTTCGGGATGGGAACGGTGTTCCCGACGTTGTCGGTGCTGGTCCTCGAGTACTCCGAGCGCGCCGAGCAGGGCGTGAACAGTTCGGCCGCGCAGCTCAGCGACTCGTTGTCCACGGCAACGGTCCTGGCCGTCGGCGGTTCGCTCTTCGCGGCGATCGAGCCGCACTCCCCGGTGACCGCCTACCTGGTCGCGTTCGGAGTCCCCGCCGTACTGGCGTTGCTCGGAGTGCAGGCGGCGCGGCGGACTACTCCTTCGTCCCGCTGACGGCGATCCCGGCGCCGAGGCCGATGATCATCAGCCCGCCGGTGCCTCCAACGAGCTCGAGCCGGCGCGGTGAGCGGGCGAACCACTCGCGCGCCGTACCGGCCACGACAGCCCACAGGCTGTCCGACATGAGCGCGATCGTGACGAAGATAAGGCCGAGCAGCACGATCTGTGCCCAGGCCGGGCTGCCGGCGTGCTGATCGACGAACTGCGGGAGCACGGCCGCGAAGAACACCGCGGTCTTGGCGTTGGTCACCCCGACCAGGAACCCCTGCCGGATCGTCCGGCCGCTGCTGGACGGCTTGACGCCCGAGGTCATCGCCGTCACCAGCGACTTCCGCGTGCGGAAGGCATGCACCCCGAGATAGATCAGGTACGCCGCCCCGGCCAGCTTCACCACGGTGAGCGCCACCGCGCTGGCCGCGATCAGCGTGCCGAGGCCAAGCGCGATCAGCACCAGCATCACCGAGGCGCCCAGCGTGTTCCCCAGCATCGTCAGCACCGCCTCCCGGCGACCGACCGCCAGCGCGCGACCGACGATGAACAGCACACTCGGGCCGGGAACGATGATGATCACGAGCGCGGTCACAGCGAAGGCGACCAGATGATGAGCGGAGGGCATCTGCTCACCATAGGCACGGAAGCGGCCTGGTGAGGCCATTCTCACCCCTCGGCCGTAGCTCGTTGACCCTTCAACGGAGAGCGGGCTACGGTTCGGGTGACAACTGCGATGCCACGAGGTAAGCCGGTGGAAGTCCGGCACGGCCGCGCCACTGTGAGCGAGCAGCTGCTCGCGAGTCAGGATGCTCGGGCACCAGCAGCCTTTCTAAGGGGACGCGCACTTCCCCAGGAGGTTCAGATGGCAGCTCCTGCCCAGTCGGTCGGCGTACCGGCGATCTCGTCCCGGTTGCTTCTTCTCTCCGCTCTCAGCGTCGGTCTGCTGCTCCTGCTCGCGTATCTGGTCGGCTTCGACCAGGGGGCCGTGTCGCAGTCGGGCATGTACCTGCACGAGCTGATGCACGACGGCCGTCACCTCCTCGGCGTGCCCTGCCACTGACTGATGCGCACCTTCGGATCACTCCTGGTGCGCGGTCTGATCGTCGGACTCTTCGCCGGCCTGCTGGCCGGAACCTTCGCTTATGTGATGGGCGAGCCGCGGGTTGACGCCGCGATCGCGATCGAAGAGGCCAACGCCACCGCGCACAGTCATGACCACGGCTCTGGCGACGAGCATGCGGCTGGTGAAGAAGAAGCTCCGCTGGTCAGCCGTAGCGGCCAGAAGGCGGGCTTGTTCCTGGCCACCGGCCTGTCCGGCGTCGCCCTCGGCGGCATCTTCGCGGTCGGCTTCACGCTGCTCCGGCGCCGCCTACGCACCGGCAACGACGCGTACGCCGCCCTCGGCCTGGCCGCCGCCGGTTTCATCGGCGTCGTCCTGGTCCCGTTCCTCAAGTACCCACCGAACCCACCGGCCGTCGGTGACCCCGAGACGATCACCCGCCGTACCGTCACCTATCTGCTGACGATCGTGATCGGCCTGCTCGCAGTCTGGGCCGGCGTCGCGCTCTCCCGATGGGCAGCCCGGTACGGCGACGTGGCCCGGCTGGCCGGTGGAGTCGCCGGACTCGTGGTGACCGTCGTGGCGGCATACCTGATCCTGCCGCGGATCAACGAGGTTCCGGACGCGTTCCCCGCTACGCTGCTCTGGCAGTTCCGGTTCGCCTCGCTAGGTACGCAGGCGACGCTGTGGCTCCTGCTCGGTTTCGGGTACGCCGCCACGGTGGCCCGCCGGCCATCCGAACAGAAGGTGTCTGTTTGAGCTCGTTGACGCTGGTCGCCCACGCACTGACCCCCGCGCTGCGCGGCCTCGTCCTAGGTGGTGCACCCGACCCGGACCCGGCAAGCGTCGAGTCGGCCCGCGAGCTAAAACTCCAGGCCGACACCACCTACACCGGCCCCGAACCCGCCGCCCTCCGCACCGCCGAAGCCCTAGGCCTAACCCCGGTCGTCGAGCCAGCCCTCCGCGACCGAGACTATGGCGACTGGTCCGGCCACGGCCTGGAGGAGTTGCTAACGGCCGACCCGACCCGGGTCGCTGCCTGGCTGGAGCGCCCCCACACGGCGACTCCAGGCGGTGAGACGGAGAACGACGTGATCACCCGCGTAGCCGACTGGCTGGGCGATCTCGTGGCCGGGGAGGGCAACAAGTTCGTCGCAGTCGTTCACCCGGCTGTCGTGCGCGCCGTGGTCCTCTATGTGCTCGACGCTCCGGCGGAGTCGCTGCGGCACGTCGACGTCCGCCCCTTGGCAACGGTCAACCTGTCCCACCACGCCGGCAGCTGGTCCCTCGCCTTCGGCTGACAACTGTCGGCGCAGCGCTCAGCTGCCTGCGAGCTCACGACGGATCCCGCGGATCAGATCCACCGCTCGGTCACCAGTCAGGGCGACAGCCGACAGCTCTTGTGCCGGCAAACGTGTCTGGTTCGGGGAGGCTAGTGAACCGGAATCGGTTGGTTGTGCTCCCCAAAGCGGTTTAGGGAGTGTCCGGGTCGGACCCGATCGCTGTCCCTAAACCGGTTCGGGGAGTGCTCCCCCCTGAATCGGGCGGTTTTGCTCCCCAGCACCCGCGACCGTGCCCAGCGGAGACCCGTACCCGTGCGCCTGGCCCGGCCTGGGACGGGAGTGCACACTTCTCACACTCGCCGAGCGGACGGACGGTGGCGCGGGCTGCGGCGTTCACTGTTCGGCTCCGGTGTTGTCAATGACTGTCAGATACGGCTTGTTCTGGACGGTTTGGATGAAGCGGGTTGTTCGTCCGACCCAGTCCTGCGAGGTAACCACCGTGAGCTGGACGGGGACGCCGAGTTGCTCCTCGAGTTGCGCGTTGGCTCGGCGCAACGCGCGCGGCTGAGGCTCGCCGACCACGATCACGTCGACGTCGTTCGGGGGCGGTCCGGGCTCGCCGAGATAGCGCCGAGCCCAAGAGCCGATGATGACTGCGAGCTTGATCCCGGGGACCTCCGACAACGTCTGCGGTACGACGACGGCGGGGCCGTAGGCCCGGCCGAGGATCTGCACCAACGGCTCGAAGTACGGGCTGGCCGTGTTGGCTGAGACCAAGCGGGCGTTGCCGGCGCGTCGTTCGCGAAGTAGCCCGCCCTCGACCAGGCGGTTGACCTCGCGGAGGGTATTGGGCTGTGCGACTCCGGCGACCTGCTCAAGCGTCGCGATGGGCTGCTCACGGTCGGGCACCAGGAGTAGCCAGGCGAGAATCCTGGCCTGCGCCTCAGAGCGAAAGATCGGCATCAGCGCCGACGGAGAAGTAACCACATTCCGTATAGTACTATACGGAAACCGTATAGTCCGATGACCTCGGTGGTCAGCTGGTGGCGGCGCGCTCGCCGGCGCTGCGGAGGACGCAGAATTCGTTGCCTTCGGGGTCGTGCATGACGACCCAGCCGGTGCCGTCGGGGTTGCGGAGGTCGTTGGCGATGGTGGCGCCGAGGGTTTGGAGCCACTCGACCTCGGCGTCGCGGGTGGTGTCTGGTTCCAGGCAGAGGTGGACGCGGTTCTTGACGACCTTGTCGTCGTCGTTGCGCTCGAACAGCAGAGTCATGCCGTCGGTGATGACCTCGGCTCCGGGGTCGTCGGGATGGTCGTCGGGGTTGCGCGAGGCGCGGAGGACCTGCACCCAGAAGCCGGCCAGTTCGTAGGGGTCGTGGGTATCGAACGTCACCGTTCGGACGCGTGAAGTCATTTCAGGAACACCAATCGATCTTCGGGATTCTCAGCCTCTTGGTACGGCGTGAATCCTGCCGCAACCGCCAGCTCTGTCAACTGCTCCGGTAGCCACCGGTGCACCCACACGTCCATCGGGAGATCGCCGTACCCGAAGGTCTTGTGGGTGGACTCCTCGCCGACGTGGAAGCCCATCAGCAGCACCCCGCCCGGCGCGAGCACGCGGTGGAACTCGGCGAAGGCTTCCGGTACGACGTGGCGCGGCAGATGGATGATCGACCACCAGGTGACCACCCCACCGAAGGACTCGTCGGGGAAGTCGAGTGCCGTCATCGAGCCGACGCGGAATTCCAGGTCGGGGTGATCCCGCCGGGCGACCTCGATCATGCCGGGGGAGAGGTCGAGCCCGATCGCGGATCCACGCTCAGCCAGCAATCCCGTCGTACGGCCGGGGCCGCAGCCGGCGTCGAGGATCGGGCGACCGTCAGCGAGTTTGGTGACCAGGTCGAATCCCTCGATCTCCCACTCGGGCCCGTCCACCACGCGCTCGGCGTACGAGAAGGCGACCGTGTCGTACGACGTGCTGATCTTCGCGAGTGCGTCTGTCATGGCGCGACCCTAGAAGGCCGCGCCGACAGAAAATGATTACGCCTTGCCGAGGGTCTGCTTCTGCTTGCCGAGACCCGCGATCTCCAGCTCCATCACGTCACCTGGCGACAGGTACGGGAAGCGGCCGGACAGCGCCACGCCTTCCGGCGTCCCGGTGTTCACGATGTCGCCGGGGCTGAGGACCATGTACTGCGAGAGGTCGCGGATCAGCGTGGCGACCGAGAAGATCAGGTCCCGGGTGTTGGAGTCCTGGCGGGGCTCGCCGTTCACGAAGGACTTGAGGTCGAGGTTGGTGGAGTCGACCTCGTCGGCCGGGACCAGCGCCGGGCCGAGCGGGTTGAAGGTCTCACAGCACTTGCCCTTGGACCACTGGCCGCCCGACTCCTCGAGCTGGAAGGCACGCTCGGAGACGTCGTTGGAGACGGCGTAGCCGGCGACACAGGCGAGGGCCTCCTCGTCGGTCTCGACGTACCGGGCTTCCTTGCCGATGACGACGGCCAGCTCGACCTCCCAGTCGGTCTTGGCCGAACCGCGGGGGACCAGGACGTCGTCGTACGGGCCGACGACGGTGTTCGGGTGCTTGAAGAACACGATCGGCTGCTTCGGCGGCGCGGATCCGGACTCGGCCGCGTGGGCGGCGTAGTTCATGCCGATGCAGACGACGGCGCCGGGGCGCGCGATCGGGGCGCCGGTGCGGAGGCCATCCACCGAGGCTGCGGTCAGCTCACAGGCCTCCAGCGCGGCGCGGGTGCGGGCGATGCCGTCCGCGGCCAGGAAGGCGCCGTCGATGTCGGTGGTGAGCGGGCTCAGGTCGTAGACGGTGCCGTCGGTGGCGCGCACGTACGGGCGCTCCTCGCCGACCGCGCCGAGGCGCAGCAGTTCCACAGGGTCTCCTACTGTATTGAATTGATTTGGGGCCGGAGCTCAGTCTTTGTCGAACATAGGACGCAGCCGCTCGCGGGACGCCTCGATGTGCGACCGCATCGCCGCGGTCGCCTCCTCGGGGTCGCCCTTGCGCACGGCGGCCACGACCGTCTTGTGCTCCCGCAGCGCCTTCGTCGCGATCCCACCGCCGTAGTACAGCCGGAACAGGTGCAGGTGGCAGTGCGTGCGGGCGAAGGACAGCCGCGCGGTCTCGTTGCCGGCCAGCTCCAGCACCAGGTCGTGGAAGCGCTGGTCGTGCGCCGCCATGGCCCGATAGCTCTCGTACGCCGGCCGGTCCGGTACGTCGGTGTAGCTCAGCATCTCGTCCTTCAGCCGGACGAGGTCCTCGGTGCCGGCCCGCTCGGCCGCGCGACCGGCGGCCCAGGGCTCGATGTGCAGCCGGAACTCGAACAGGTCCTCGAACTCGGGGCGGGTCAGCCGTGACGACACCCGGTAACCGCGCAGCGGCTCCTTGATCACCAGTCCGTCGGACTCCAGCCGGGCCAGCGACTCCCGGATCGGGGTCTGCGAGATCCCCAGCTCACGGGTCAGGGCGTCGATGTTCAGCCGGGTGCCCGGCTCGACCACGCTGTCCATGATCAGGCCCTTGACGGTCTCGTAGACGTCGTCGCTCAGCACCTGTCGCTGCGGCAGGCGGGCCAACTGCCCCGCCAGACCAACATGCGCATCAGTCACAGTGCACTCCTCCCGAACCCCTCTTACGCAGGGACCTAGTCTGCCCGACTCGCATCGTTACCTCGACGAGTCTTGACGCCTTCAGTGTGAAGCGGCAGCATCAGGTTCGCAATATCCTATAGGATCTGGAGTCCGCTCATGACCGTCGCCCTCCGCCGAACCGCCCTCTGTCTGGCCGCTTTCGCGCTCGTCGCGACCGGCTGCACGACCAAGCCCGCCGACTCCGCGTCCGGCGGTGCCCCGAAGGACGACGCCTCCACCGGTGGCAGTTCGGGCCCGGTGACCCTGAAGGACGGCTCCCAGGTCAAGCTAGCGTTGATCCCAGGGGGTGCACACCCCTATTTCCAGCCGTGGAAGACCACCGCCGACACCGACAAGACCGAGTTCAAACTCGGTGGTGTCACGTTCAACGAGACCGGCGAGTGGGACCAGGGCAAGCAGAACAACGTGATCAACTCGCTGGCCGCGCAGGGCTACAACGCGTTCGGCATCTTCGGCGTGTCGCCGACCGACATCAACTCGACCTTCGAGGACCTGAAGGCGAAGGGGTTCGCGGTCGGCTCGCTGGCCTCCTGCCCGGCCGGTGACACCAACGAGGCCGACTTCTGCCTGTCCACGGATGTCGAGGCGGCGGCGTACAAGGCGGCCAAGGCAACGATCGAGGCGATCGGCGGCGAGGGCACGATCGTGCACCTGACCGGCAACAACGTCGACTCGAACACCCAGCGCCGGATCGCCGGCGTGAAGAAGGCGGTCGCCGAGACGAACGGGAAGGTCACCGAGCTGCCGGTGATCACCGACATCGACAAGGACCTGTCCACCGCGCAGAAGGCGGTCGCCGACCTGCTCGCGTCCAAGGGCAAGGACATCAAGGGCATCGTCACCACGGCGTACAACCCGGCCGTGGCCGCCGCCGACGGTGTTGCCTCCAGCAAGCTTCCGATCAAGGTCGTGGCGATCGACGACGACGCGAAGATCCTGTCCGGGATCAAGTCCGGCGGGGTCGCCGCGACGGTCACCCAGAACCCGGTCGGTCAGGCGTACGTCGGTGGCTGGCTGCTCGCGCTGCTGCAGTCCAAGCAGTGCACGATGAAGACGCCCGGTGTGATCGTGGACTCCGGCTCCTTCGTGGTCACGAAGACCAACGTCGACACGTACGACGACGAGCGCAAGGCGAAGACCAAGGCGCTGCAGGGCGAGTTCGAGAAGCAGCTGAGCTGCCAGTGAGCGCTATCACGAAGGCATCGGCGTACCTGGTCGACCTCGAGGTCGAGACGGTTCGGACCGATGCGGTGCAGTCGTTCCTCAAGCAGGAGACCGTTTTCGTCTCGCTGGAGACAGCTGACGGGTTGAGCGGGCTGGGGTACTCGTACACGATCGGAACGGGCGGAAGCGCCGTACTGGCGTTGTTGCGGGACCACCTGTTGCCGCGACTGATCGGGAAGGACGCACGCAACGTCGAGGCGGTGTGGTCGGACCTGTTCTGGTCGACGCATGCCACGACGGTCGGTGCGATCACCTCGCTAGCGCTGGCTGCTGTGGACACTGCGCTGTGGGACCTGCGGTGTCTGCGGGCTGCTGAACCGTTGTGGCGGCTGGCTGGTGGCTACCGGCAGCAGGTGCCGTTGTACGACACCGAGGGCGGCTGGTTGCACCTGACCACGGATGAGCTGGTTGCGGGCGCTCTGGCGTCGCAGAAGGCCGGTTGGCCTGGTGTGAAGCTCAAGGTGGGTAAGTCGCGGGTCCACGAGGATCTGGAGCGACTGCGTGCCGTGCGGGATGCTGTTGGGCCAGCTCTGGACATCATGGTCGACGCGAACCAGTCGATGACGTACGCCGAGGCCAAGCGTCGTGCGGCTGCGTTCGAGACAGTGGATCTGAGCTGGTTCGAGGAACCGTTGCCTGCGGACGATGTGAGCGGGCATGTGCGGTTGGCGGAGTCCACCTCGATCCCGATCGCTGTTGGTGAGTCGCTGTATTCGATCTCGCAATTCCGTGAGTACGTCGCCGCCGGTGGAGCCGGAATCGTCCAGGTGGACGTGGCCCGGATCGGCGGGATCACTCCGTGGCTGAAGGTCGCGCATCTGGCCGAGGCGTTCAACCTCGAGGTCTGTCCGCACTTCCTGATGGAGATCCACGTCAGCCTGACCGCCGCCGTACCTAACGGCCGGTACGTCGAGCACATCCCGCAGCTGCGCGCGATCACCCGTTCCGAGATGTCCGTGGTCGACGGGCATGCGGTAGCGCCCGACGTACCAGGACTGGGCATCGACTGGGACTCCGACGCGATAGACGATCGGCGGGTCTCATGAACGAGCCGGTGTCGGAGACTGCGACGCAGGCGTTGCAGGACGACGCACCGGTCGAGAAGCCGCCGCGCGGGACGCCGTGGTGGGCCAACCAGCGCATCGGACTGCTGCTGCTCGTCGTACTGCTGGGTGCGCTGTTCGGTGTGCTGCGGCCCGCGTTCTTCAACCAGCAGCTGGTGATCTTCCCGCTGCTGCGCGACATCGCGATGTTCACCGTGGTCGGGCTGGCGCAGCTGTGTGTGTTGTCGATCGGGCACATGAACCTCGCCGTCGGCCGGATGGCGGCGTTCTCGATGATGATCACCGGCATCTCCTACGACCTGTGGCACCTCACCCTGTACTCCGGTCTCCTGGTGGGACTGGTGGCCGGTACGGCGATCGGTGCGTTGGCAGGCTGGGTAATCGCGCGGACCGGGGTCAACTCGTTCGTGGTGACGCTGGCGCTGGACTTCCTGCTGCTGGGAATGATTCCGCTCGTCTACACGTCGCTGACCGACAACGCGGCGTTCGTGGTCAAGCCGCCGGGCATGCGTGAGCTGCGGAACTACTCGCTGGCCGATGTGTGTGTCGGCAACGTGTGCGGGTCGCCCGCCGTACCGCAGCTGGCGATCTTCGCAGTGGTCGCCATGGTGGTGGTCGGGTGGATCTACTCGCGCACGCGGCTCGGCCGGGAGCTGCTGATGACCGGCTCCTCGGTGAAGGCTGCTGAGCTGTCCGGCATCCCGACCGCGCGCCGCGTGATCACAGCGCACGCCATGTCCGGCTGCCTGGCCGCGCTGGCCGGTTTCATGCTGGCCGTCTCGACCGGCTCGATCAAGGCGACGATCGGTGAGGAGTTCATGCTCCCCTCGTTCCTCGGCCCGATCCTCGGCGGCACCTTGCTGGCCGGCGGTTTCGTCTCGATCTGGGGCACCTTGATCGGTACGGCGCTCACCTCGGTGATCCGTAAGGGGCTCGACCTGCTCGGCGTCGGTCTGGAGAGTCTGAACATCTACCTCGGCCTGATCCTCCTGCTGGCCCTCTCGACCGACCGGGTCCGAACAGTCCTGTCCGAGCGGCAGGAGGTGCGACGACAATGAAGCGCTTCGCTCGTTCGACCGAGATGACCTTGCTGGTCATCGGCATCGTGTTCTTCATCGCGCTGGTGATCGCTTCGGGCGGTGACCTGCTCGCAGCGAATTCCTTACGAGTGCTACTTCAGTTCCTTGCGGTGCCGATCCTGATCGGATTGGCTCAAATGGTGGTTCTTGCGGTGGGTCAACTCAACCTGGCCGTCGGCGCGATCGGTGGATTCGCGGCGGCGGCGATGGGCGTGCTGATGGCCGACCACGGCGTGCCGGTTCCGTTGGCGTTGCTGATCGGGTTCCTGCTCGCCGGGCTCGTCGGTCTGCTGAACGGCGTGCTCGTCGTGCTGACCCGGATCAACGGGTTCATCGTCACGCTGGCGACGATGACGATCCTGCTCGGCGTTCAGTACCGGCTGGTCGGGACGCGGACGGTCGACGCGTATCCCCAGGGGCTGAAGACCTTCGGGTCGGCGGCGATCTTCGGGGTCGTGCCGTGGATCTTCGTCGTCGCGCTGCTCGTCGCCGGGCTGCTCGCGGTGATGCTGAAGCGGACCGTGCCCGGCCGGCAGTTGCTGGCCTCCGGTGGGAATCCGATCGCCGCCCGGCTGTCCGGGATCTCCAACGACCGCTCGGTGATCGTCGCGCACGCGCTGTCCGGGGCGATCCTCGGTGTCGCCGCGATCCTCACCGTGGCGTCCTCGCCCGGGGTGAACAAGAGCATCGGCGGTGACTGGTTGCTGCCCTCGTTCGCGGCACCGATCATCGGCGGGGCGCTGCTCACCGGTGGCTCGGCCGTGGTGCTGGGGACGGTGCTGGCGGCGTTCATCGTGCGCTTCGTGGACACCGCGCGGGCCGAGTTCTCGCTGGAGCCCTCCTGGGTGAACTTCGTGGTCGGTGCCGTCGTCCTCGGCTCGGTCGTGCTCGGACAGGTCCGGACGCGCCGGCAGGACCGGCGCTCGGTGGTGAAATCGCCCGACGCGGCGGTGGCCGGAGGTGTGTCATGACGCTGTTCCAGGCATCGGAGATCGTGAAGGTCTTCCCGGGCGTCCGAGCGCTGGACGGCGTCACGCTGTCGCTCGAGGCCGGCTCTGTCCACGCCTTGCTGGGGGAGAACGGCGCCGGCAAGTCGACGCTGATCAAGGTGATCACCGGCCTCTACCGGCCCGACGGCGGCCGGCTGCTCCTCGACGGGGACGAGGTGTCCTTCGGGTCACCGCACGAGTCGGCCTCGGCCGGGATCGGCGTCGTCCACCAGGAGCGCAACCTGATCCCCGGCTTCACGGTCGGCGAGAACATCATGCTCCAGAAGCTGCCGACGTCTCGTGGTCTCGTCGACCGTTCGGCGATCCGCTCCGAGGCCGCACGCTGGTTGGCCGAGCTGGAGCTCGACATCGATCCGGATCAGCCGGTGACCGAGCTCTCGGTCGCGCAGGCGCAGCTGGTCGAGATCGCCAAGGCTCTCTCGGTGGAGAGCCGCGTGCTCTTGCTCGACGAGCCGACCGCGTCAATCACTCCGAACGAAGCCGCCCTGCTGTTCCGGGTGGTGGAGAAGCTGAAGGACGACGGACGTGCGGTGCTGTTCGTCAGCCACAAGCTGGAGGAGGTCTTCCAGATCTGCGACACCGTCACCGTGCTGCGCGACGGTGCGTCGGTGCTGTCCGGCGGTGCGCTGTCCGACCTCACCCGGGACCAGGTGGTCGACCTGATGGTTGGCCGGGTGCACGAGGCCCTCAACCTCCCCGAGCGGACCGTCGACACTTCGGTCGCGCCGATCCTGGAGCTGCGCGGAGTCGGTACGGCGACCGGTCACGCGGAGGTGGATCTGACGGTTCGGCCCGGTGAGATCGTCGGGCTGTACGGCCTGGTCGGAGCCGGGCGAAGCGAGCTGGCCAAGGCCCTGCTCGGGCTGGATCGGATCACCGCCGGCGAGGTGCTGGTGCGCGGCCGGGCGGTGAAGATCCGCACGGTCCGCGATGCCTTGCGCAACCACAAGATCGGCTACGTCACCGAGAACCGCAAGGAAGAAGGCGTCTTCCTCGAGCAGTCGGTCGCACGCAACATCGCCGTCACGATCTGGGACCGCCTGCGCAAACTCCTCGGCTACGTTCCGGCCAAGGCCGAGACCGCGATCGTCACCTCGTACGTCGAACAGCTCGGCATCCGGATCGCGTCGCCGGCGCAGATGGCGGGCACGCTCTCCGGCGGCAACCAGCAGAAGGTGTCGCTGGCCAAGTGGCTGGCCGCCCAGACCGAGATCCTGATCATCGACGAGCCCACGGTCGGCATCGACGTCCGCACCAAGGACGCCTTCCACACCCTGATCTGGGACCTGGCGGCGAACGGGCTGGCGATCCTCCTGATCACCTCCGACCTCCCGGAGATGATCACCCTCGCCGATCGCGTCGTCGTCATGCGCGACCACCGCATCCGCGGCGAGCTCGCCAACGACCACGACTACGACCACATGAGCCAACAGGTCATCCGGTTGATCCACGCCGAAGGCACAACAGCCGCATGACCACCTCGCACCACTTCACCCAGAGGATCGGAGCGGCATGACCAGAGTCGACGCGCATCACCATGTCTGGGACCTCAGCGTCCGCGACCAGACCTGGATGGCCGGCCCGGACTTCGCCCCGATCCGCCGCAACTTCGGCGTCGAGGATCTCGCACCCCTGGCCGCCGCTGCCGACATCACCGCCACCGTCCTGGTGCAGACCGTCGGGGTGCTCGCCGAGACCGGCGAGTTCCTGGAAGTTGCTGCTGGCAACGATCTCGTCGCCGGGGTGGTGGGCTGGGTGGACCTGACCGCGCCCGACATCGCCGACGTGCTGGCCGAGCTCCAGGCTCGCCCGGATGGCCAGTGGCTGAAGGGCATCCGGCACCAGGTCCACGACGAGCCGGATCTCGAGTGGCTGCTGCGTCCCGACGTACAGCGTGGTCTGTCCGCGGTCGCCGACGCCGGGCTCGTCTACGACCTGCTCACCAAAACCCCACACCTGCCGGCCGCGATCCGCGCGGCCGAAGCTCTCCCGCATCTGTCCTTCGTCGTTGATCACATCTCCAAACCAGTCATCGGCGGACCCCTCGACCCCTGGGCCACCGACCTCCGCGCCCTGGCCGCCCTCCCGAACGTCACCTGCAAACTCTCCGGCATGGTCACCGAGGCCAACTGGTCCTCCTGGACCCCCGCCGACCTCAAGCCCTACGCCGACGTGGTCCTGGACGCCTTCACCCCTGACCGCGTCATGTTCGGCTCCGACTGGCCCGTCTGCCTCCTCGCCGCCCCCTACGCCGACGTAGTAGCCGCCGCCGAATCCCTCACCAGCCACCTGACCCCCACCGAACGCCAAGCCATCTTCACCACCACAGCCACCACCACCTACAACCTCACTCCCTGATCTCCCAGGGCGGAGCTTGCACAGATAGAAATATGGCCGTATTTTTATTGGCATGGCGAGGACGGCGGATCATGACGCGCGGCGGCGGGGGGTTGCCGAGGCGTTGATCGCGGTGGTCGCTCGGCGGGGGTTGGGCGAGGCGAGCCTTGCGGTAGTGGCCGAGGAGGCGGGGGTCTCGGTCGGGCTGATCCAGCGGTATTTCCGCAGCCGGCGGGAGCTGCTGCGGTTCGCGTTCGAGTACTTGGAGCTGCGGGCACACGAGCGGCTGGCCGACGTAGTGCGGGGTGATCGCGACGTGCCGCAGGTCGCGTACCTGATGCTGGAGACGCTCCTGCCCCTGGATGAGGAGCGGCTGGCGGAGTCCGCGGTCTGGGTCGCGTTCCTGGCGGCGGGAGTCGTGGACGAGGAGTTGCTGGCACCGCACCAACGGGGAATGCGGGAGATGGATGAAGCGATCGCTTCGGGGATCCGGCAGTCGGTGGCGGCAGGCAGCTCGCCGGACCACCTTGATGCCGACTTCGAGGCCCGGATACTGACGGCGCTGGTGGACGGTCTGGTGATCGATCTGGTGACCAACCGTCAGTACGTCACACCGGCCGACGCCCGCAGGGTCCTCGCGGTCGCGGTCGACCGCGCGTTCGGTCTGGAGGTGACGCGATGAGTACGGCGATGCTCGGAGCGCTCGTCGTACTGGCTCTGCTGGACAGTACGAGTATCGGGACGTTGTTCGTGCCGATCGGCTTGTTGCTGGCGCCTGGCCGGGTCCGCGTCGTCGGCGTGATCACGTACCTGCTGACGATCGCGGTGTTCTACCTGGTCGCCGGCCTCGCGATCGCTGCTGGGCTGGGCGCGCTCGGCGATCAACTGGGGACGGTGTTCGAGTCGACGGCGTTCGCCTGGGCGGAGGTCGTGGTCGGAGTCGGGTTGTTCGCGTTGAGCTTCCGCTTCGACCCGAAGCGGCGGGCCGCGCGGGGGAAGACCCCCGACTGGAGCGGACGGATCACCAAGGCGATGGGGTCGCCGGGTACGTTGGTCATGCTCGCGTTGAGCGCCGGGGTGCTCGAGCTGGCCACCATGGTCACGTTCCTGGCCGCGATCGGCCTGGTCAGCAGTTCGGCCGTGTCATGGCCGGTCGCCGCGGCCTTGCTGACGGGCTACTGCTTCGTGATGATCCTGCCCGCGCTCGTCCTCCTGGCGCTCCGGGTCTCGCTGTCCGACCGGATCACGCCGACGCTGAACCGGCTCAACGCCTGGTTCGCCAAGAACGCCGCCGGTGCGACCGGCTGGATCCTGGCGATCGTCGGCTTCCTGATCGCACGGGACGGGTTCGGCAGTCTGATGGTCACCTACCACTGGTTCGGCCAGTGACTAGCCGAGGAGGCGGGTGGCTTCGGTACGGCAGGTGGTCCAGGCGGGGTGGTTCGGGTCGATGAGTTCGAAGTGGCCTATGTGGGGGAGCTCGGTGAGGGTGACGGTGTCGCCGGCGGTTCGGGCGGCGGCCAGGTAGGTCTGGCTTTGGACGAGGGGTACGGCGGAGTCGCGGTTGCCGTGGACCAGCGCGACCGGGACCTTGAGGGGGAGGCGCTCGGTGGGGGAGGCGAGCTTGTAGCGGTCCGGGTGGGAGTCGGGGGTGCCACCGAGCAGGTCCTGTACGGCGCTGCCGCCGACCTGCTGGCGGTAGGCGGCAGCTAGGTCGAGTACGCCGGCTTGGGAGACCGCACCGCGGAGGCGGACTCGGGGAGAGGCTCCGGGCGAGGTGGTGGGGAGGCCGGGGCGGGCGGCGGCCCAGAGGGCGAGTTGGCCGCCGGCGGAGTGGCCGATGGCGACGACTTTGGTGAGGTCGATGCGAGGCTGGTCGGCCAGGGCGTCGATGGCGGCGGCGACGTCTTCGAAGGTGGCGGGCCAGCCGCCGCCATTCCCGACGCGGCGGTACTCGATGGCGTAGCCCGCGATCCCGTTCTTGGCGAGGTCGGCGGCCAGGGGGGTGGCGAGGCTCATGCCGTAGGCGCTCTGCCAGAAGCCGCCGTGGATGACGACGGCCACGGGGACCTTCGCCGTACCGGGTGGCAGGTGGAGCTCGGCGATCTGGGACTCGTCGTCGCCATATCTGACCTCGACCGCACCGGAGGCCGCCGCAGGTTCGGAGGCGCACCCCGCCAGGGGTAGTGCGGCTGCTGCGGCGAGGAGGGATCGTCGGCTCATCACCACAGTTCTTCGGCGCCTACCCATCCGAGGATGGGTCGACGGCGAACTCGACCCGCACCCCGAGCAGCCGGACCGGCCGCCGGAGCTCGAACTTCTCCAGCAACGCCAGCGCGGTCGCCGCGATCACCTCGGGATCCTGGGTGATCGCCTTCAGCTTGCGGCTCTTGATCGGGGTGAAGAACGAAGTGAACCGGACCTTCACCCACACCCGCTGGATGCTGCGCCCCTCCGCGACCACATCCCGCGTCACGTCGACCGCGATCCGGCGCAGCTCTTCCGCAACCTCGTCCGCCGTGGCCAGGTCCTGCTCGAACGTCTCTTCACGGCTCCGCGACACCGGCTCCCGCGGTACGTCGGTCACCTCGGTATCGCCGAGTCCACGCCCGAGAGCGGCGTACCAGGCACCCATCTTCGGCCCGAACCGCTGCTTCAACTCGTCAACATCCGCAGCCGCGAGATCCGCCACCGTCAGCAGCCCCAGCTCGCCGAGGTTGCGCTCCATCCGGCTGCCGATCCCCCACAGCTCACGGACCGGCCGGTGATCCATCACCTCACGCCAGTTCGCGGCCGTGAGCCGGTAGACGCCAGGCACGTCGGCACCGGCGCCCTCGAACGACGAGGCGTGGGATCGCGGCTGTTTGGCGAAGTTCGTGGCCAGCTTGGCCCGCGTCTTGTTGTCCCCGATTCCGATCGAACACGTGAGCCCGGTGCGTTCGAGCACGGCCGCGCGGAGCGAGGCCGCCAGCGCCTCAGGATCGGCGGTCTCAGCGCCGACGAAGCACTCGTCCCAGCCCCACACCTCGACCACGACCGGGAACGCGCGCAGCGTGTCCATCACCTCGGCCGACGCCGCGTCGTACGCGGCCGGATCCGACGGCAGGAACACGGCCTCCGGACACTTCTTGTACGCCGCCCGCACCGGCATCCCCGAGTGCACTCCGAACTCCCGAGCCTCGTACGACGCGGTCGCCACGACCTGCCGGGGTTTGGTGGGATCCCCCGACCCGCCGACCACGACCGGCAGCCCGCGCAGCTCGGGCCGGCGCCGGATCTCGACGGCCGCGATGAACTGGTCCATGTCCACGTGCAGGACCCACCAGCCCATCGCGCCCTCCGTTCAGCTACGAAGCACCACAGCTCAGCTCGACGCACTCGCATACGTCCGCAGCCCACGCTGCCACACCAACCGGATCAGCAACACCGCAATCACCGACAGACCGATGCCGAGCCCGACCGAAGCCCAGCCGAGATCACCCGACAGCGCCTGCACCGGGTACGTCGTCGCGAACGCCACCGGGAAGGCGAACGTCAGGAAGCTCCGCACCGCCACCGGGAAGAACGTCAGCGGGTACCGCCCGGCTTCGACGACGCTCAGGTAGACCACGCCGATCGGCCCGACCGACTGCAGCCAGAACGCCAGATACGACATCGCCGACCAGACCGCGGTGAGCAGCACCAATCCGCACAACGCCAGTACGACGGCTTGCAGTACCTGACCCACATTCGGAGTCAGCCCCGACTGCACCAGCCCGAACGCGAGCACAATGATGCCGCTGGCAACATTGCTGAGCTCCGCGACGTTGATCCACCGGAAGGTCAGGTAGAACTGGCTCGACACCGGCCGCAGCAGGACGGCGTCCAGCTCACCTTCGGTCAGGTACGCCGTCATCCGGTTCAGGTTGGGGGCGATGAAGGTCGCGATCAACCCGGTGACGACCTGGAATACGCCGACGAGCGCGATCACCTCGGCCCGCGACCACCCGTGCACCTCCTCGGTGAACCCGAACAACAGCAGCGTCGGCACGATCCCGAGCCCCAGCTGCACCAGCCCGACCAGCAGCGTGGTCAGGAAGTGCGCGCGATAGTGCGTCTCCCGTACGACGGCCTGTGCGAAGAACCGTCGCCACAGTCGCAGGTGCCTCATGCGCCCACCGCCGAGTACGCGCGGATCCCGGCTGCCCAGACGACCCGGGCGAGCAGGCCGACGGCGACGACGTACCCGAGTTGGACGGCGAGGCCGGTCGCCAGTTCGGTGCCGGACAGGTTTCCGGCGACGATCTCGACCGGGAACGACACCGTGTACCGGTAGGGCTGGTAGTCGATGAACCCGCGCGACCACTCCGGCATCAGCGCCAGCGGTACGACGGAGCCGGACAGCACGGAGCCGATGATCACCCGGGCTTGAACGAGCGCGCTCACATCGTCCATCCAGAACGCGAAGGCCGCGATCAGGATGTCGATCGTGAAGACCAGGATCGCGCCGAGCACCAGCGTGAGCGCGAACAGTGCCCACCGGCCGACGCCCGCCGGGACGACCATCGAGTCGCGGAAGATCCACCAGATCAGGCCGACCATCGGCACCAGGGCGATCACCTTGAGGAACTTCTCCGACAGGTTGTTCGCGACGAACCCGATCAGCAGTGACGCCGGCCGGACCATCCAGCTGGACAGCTTGCCGAGCCGGATGTCGTTCGCGAGGAAGCCGGCCATCCAGGACGAGGTCGCCATCGTCGCGATCCCGAGCAGCACGAAATACGTTGTGATGTACCGCTGATCCACGGGGAGCTGGGCGCCGTTCGCGAGCGCCGTCCGCCAGATCAGCAGCGAGATCAGCGGCGTACAGATGTTGGCCAGCATGAAGATGACCCAGGCGCCGCGATAGATGGACTGCTGCGCGACCTCGGCGGCGATCATCCGGCGCAGGATGCGCAGGTTGCGGGTGACCGTGTTCATGACGCCTCGCCGCGGCGCTCGAAGAGATCGCGCATGATGTCCTCGACATCGGCGTCCGCGACGTCCAGGTCGACCAGCGGGCCGAGGCGCGTGAGCTGTTCGAGGACCTCGCTCGTGCGTTCGCGGTCCGCCTCGAGCCGGACTGTCAGGCCGGAGACCTCGACCGCGCTGACCCCGGTGAGCAGGCCGACCTCGACAGGCGTCGCGTACGTCGCCCGCACCAGCTTGCGTGGTTGCGCGGTCCGAACGAGGTCGTCGAGCGCGCCGTCGAACTGCAGGCGGCCGTGGTCGATGATCATCACCCGCGAGCAGAGCGCCTCGATGTCGTCCATGTCGTGGCTGGTGATCAGGATCGTCGTACCGCGGAGCCGGTTGACGTCGGCCAGGAAGCTCCGGACCCGGGCCTTCGCGACCACGTCGAGCCCGATCGTCGGCTCGTCCAGGAACAGGATCTCCGGGCCGTGCACCAGCGCGGCCATCAGCTCCAGCTTCATGCGCTCGCCGAGCGACGTCTTGCGGACCTGGACGTTCAGCAGGTCCTGGACCTCGAGCAGCTCGGCGAGCTCGGCGACGTTGCGCTCGAACTCGGCGGTGCCCAGGCCGTACATCTCCTTGTGCAGCAGGAGACTCTCCATCGCCGGCACGTCCCACCAGAGCATGGTCTTCTGGCCCATCACCAGGGCGATCCGGCGGAGGTAGTCGTGCTTGCGGTCCGACGGCGTGTGGCCGAGGACCTCGAGGTCGCCGGATGTCTTGTAGAGCAGTCCGGACAGCATCTTCAGCGTGGTCGTCTTGCCGGCGCCGTTCGGACCCAGCAGGCCGACGACCTCGCCTGGTTCGATGGCGAAGGTGATGCGGTCGACGGCCAGCCGGGTCTCGTACTTGCGACGTACCAGGCTCTTCAGAGCACCGCCGAGCCCGGCGCGCTGCTGGTGGAACGTGTAGGTCTTGGTCAGATCATGCGCAGAAATGGCATGGGTGTGCATCACCGTCGAGGCACCGCTTTCGAGAGAACTGGACAGGGACCGGGCAGCAACCCAGGGCCCCGCACGGGAGAAAAATCAACCGTGCGCGCAGCTATCTCGAAACGGGGTAGTCATCACTCCGACGCTAGTACCAAGCAGAGAGTGATGTCCACTCAGTATTCCCGCCCGGCGAATTACGGCACCAGGACGATCGAGTTGATCGGAGTGAAGTCGTACAGCGCGTACATGCCGGTTACACGCGAGGGATTGTTGCACCGGCCGCCGTTGGGGTCCCTGCAGAGGGTGAAGCCCGCACCACCGGTCTGGTTGTTGACCGGGTACTTGAAGCCGATCACCCCGGACAGGTTGTGCGCGCCGTAGGCGTACCAGATGTTCCTGCTGTAGATGGTGCCGTTCGGCTCCTGCAGACAGAAAGCGCCGCTCGGGCAGGTCGCCATCACGCCCTGTGTCGTGGCGTTCGCGGCCGGCGTCAGCAACACCCCGGCCGCGGCGAGTGCGGTGGCGATTCCAACAAGCTTCCGCATGGTTCCTCCTCACATCCGCAGGCCTCCTGCGAGGCCCGGCACCGAAAGTAGTTCAGTGAATGCGGAGAGGAAATCCTCCGGGCGATTCCGGCAGGTAACGGCCATTCCGCCCTGCAGACGCCCGGATTGTGCACTCAGTCGAAGAGGTTCTCCAGGAAGGACTTCTGCTTCTTCTTGTGGTGCTGACCGGAGTACCCACGGTCGTCGTACCGGCGCTGGTCCTCGTACTTGCGGTCGTCCGAACGGCGGTCGTCGGAGCGCCGGTCGTCGTCGTACCGCTTCTTGTCGTCGTAGCGCTTCTCCTCGGACCGCTTCTCCTGCGGCGGCGCGTTGAACCGCGCCTCGGCGTCCACCAGCCGCTCCAGCTCACCGCGGTCGAGGAAGATCCCGCGGCACTCACCGCACTGGTCGACAGTGATCCCACTGCGTTCGTAGGTGCGCATCGCGCCGCGGCACTTCGGGCAAATCAGGGTCTCCATCGCGCAACCCTAAGTGACGAAAAGCCCGGAACGCCGCGCTTTCAGCGAACTCTCAGCATCTTCTCTCCCAGCATTTACCTGACCGGGCGAGTATTTACTTGAAGCGGGCCAGGAAGTCCTTGACGATCGGGCCGGCCGCCTTGCCGCCGGACTCGCCGCCTTCGACGATGACGGCGAACGCCACATCCCCGCGGTAGCCGACCATCCAGCCGTTGGTGCCGACCTTGCCGTTGGTGACGACCTCGGCCGTACCGGTCTTGGCGCCGACGGTGCCGCTCTGGGCGAGGGCGTGCGCGGTGCCGCCGGTGACGGTGGTGCGCATGAAGGTGCGGAGCGCGGCGATGGTTGCCGCCGGCAACGGCGGGGCCGCGGTACCGGCCGCGTCCTTACCGGGCACCAGCACCGGCTTCATCGCGGTGCCGTGGGCGACGGTGCCGCCGACCAGGGCGATCGCCAGCGGGCTCGCGGTGACGGTGCCCTGGCCGATCATCGAGGCGGCCTCCTCGACGTCGTCCTTCGGCTCCGGGACCTTGCCGCCGTACGCCGGGATCGACAGGTTGAGGTCACGGCCGATGCCGAACGCCGCTGCCGCCTTGGTCATCCCGTCCTTCTGCAGCCGTGCGTGCTGCGAGATGAACGCGGTGTTGCAGGACTGGTTGAACGCCTTCTGCATGGTGCCCGCGCCGTACGCCGCGAGGGCGTCGTAGTTCTTGAACGTCTTGCCGAACACGTTGATCGTGTCGGTGCAGGGCAGCGAGCTGTTCGTGTTCAGGCCGTTGCTGAGCAGCGCGGCCGAGGTGACGGTCTTGAACGTCGAGCCGGGGGCGTAGCGACCCTGGAAGGCGCGGTTGTAGCTCGTCACGTCCGGGCCGTTCGCCGCGGCCAGGATCTCGCCGGTGGACGCCTGGACGGCGACCAGCGAGGCGTGCAGCTTCTGCGTGGACAGCGCGGTCTCGGCGGCCTGCTGCATCTTGGTGTCGATCGTGGTCTTCACCGGCTTCCCGGCGGTGCCCTTCTGGGTGAAGATCTCCTTGATCGTCAGCTTGGTCTTGCCGTCGCGCAGGCTGACCACGCCACCGGGCGTGCCGGCCAGCTGCTGCTGGAACGCGTACTGCAGGCCGTTCACGCCGACCTGGTCCTGGGTCGACGCCGTCGGTCCCGCGTTCTTCAGCGTGTCCTCGGTCGCCAGCTTCATCGAGCCGAGCAGCGAGCGCGCGAACGTCGGGTTCGCCGCGAGCGACTGCGTGCCGCCCATGGTCAGCACGCCGGGCAGCTTGCCCATCGTCGGCCGCAGGGTTTCCCACTGCTCGGCGCGGATCGTGATCGCGTCCACGAACTGACCGGCCGGCGCCGCCTGCGCCCGCTTGGCGAGCTTCGCGCCGTCCACGTCGAGGTTCTTCGTGAAGGCCGCGTACGTCGCCGTCGTGGCGACCTTGCCGGAGGCGACACCGACGATGACGACCGGCCGGTTCGAGGTCAGCGCCACGCCGTGCCGGTCCAGGATCGAGGCCCGGGCCGGGAGCGTGCGGACCCGCTTGAGGTAGTTGGTCCCGTCACCGAGCCCCGGGTAGATCGTGTCGCCGGCGGCCTTGATCTTCCAGGTCTCACCGACCTTCACCGCGGTCGCCGTACTGGTCCACTTCATCGCGCCGATCCCGCGCAGCTGCGCCTCGACCGCCAGCTCCTGGGTGCAGGTCGCGTCGTTGGAGCACTTCGCGTCACCCTGCGGTACGACGGTGACGCTGCTGGCCACGATCCCCGAGTCGACGTCGTCCAGCCGCTTGGCGAACACGGTCGGGTTGTCGGTCAGCGCGGCCGCGTCGGCCGGCTTGCCCTCCGGCGCCCAGGCCTTCACCCAGGCGTCCGCGAACTGCTTGACGACCTGTGCGGAGGCCTGCTTCTCGTCGTTCGGGTCGGCCTTCCCGCCGTCGCCCGACTTGCTGTCGGAACAACCAGCGGTGATCAGCAGACTACTCAGGCAGACGACAGCAGTGGTTCGCTTCACGGTTCCAACTCTCGCACGACGATTGGCAAACACGAGGGCGAAACTACTCAACCCACCCAACTACGACGCCCCAGGCGAGCCGTTGGTTGGGTCCGGGAGCGCGTATCCTGCACGATTGTGACCCGCCTAGCCCTGCACAGCCGCCTCCTTCCCGGCACCGAAGAGGCCTACGAGATCGAGCACGCCCGCGTCTGGCCGGAGCTCATCACCGTGATGCGCGCCGCCGGAATCGCCGACTGGTCGATCTGGCGCAGCGGCCGCGACCTGTTCCACCTGGTGGAGTGCGACGACTACGAGGCCGCCGTCGCCCAGCTCCGCGACGACCCCACCGACCAGCGCTGGCAGGTCCACATGAGCCAGTTCGTCGAAAGCTTCGCCCAGAACCCGGAAGGCGCCGCCGGCCAGGCGCTGCGCCACGTCTGGACCATGACCGAGCAGACCGACTAGTACATCTCCCAGACCAGTACTTCGGCCCCCGCCGGCCCGGCGGTCAGCCGCTGCCCGCCGGTATCCGTCAGGCGGGCGGCATCCGCCGTACCGAGGTCGCCGACGCCTTCCAGGCTTGCTGTGCCGTCAGCAACGAACACATGCAGGTACGGCGCTTCCGGCAGCAGCACGTCTTGTCGAGGAGCCAGCCGGGCGACCGACAGACCGGCGGACTGCTGGTGGAGGCGGATCGCCGTACCAGCCGCGTGCTTCGGCAGCCCGGAGACGACTGGCACCAGCTCGCCGGTGGTCAGGTCGACCGGGGCCTGGGCGTACGACGGGGTCAGGTCGAACTGGTCCGGGCGGACCCACATCTGGATGTAGTGGATCGGATCGGCGCCGTCGTTCCATTCGGAGTGGCGGATGCCGGAGCCGGCGCTCATCCGCTGGACCAGCCCCGGGTGCACGACGCCGCTGTGGCCTTCCGAGTCGCGATGGGCCAGGGCGCCTCGGAGGACCCAGGTGACGATCTCCAGGTCCTGGTGCGGGTGAGTCTCGAAGCCGGTGCCTGGAGCAACCAGATCGTCGTTGTGCGCCACCAGGAACCCGAACCCGACGTTCGCCGGGTCGTAGTACGGCCCGAACGAGAACGAGTGCCGCGACTCCAGCCACGACTCGGACGTCACGAACCGCTCGTCGGCCCGCTGAATCTCCACAGCTACTAGTAATACCCCTTCTGCCCGTCGAGCAGTTCGCGCATGGTGTCCAGGTGGCCGACGTGCCGCGCGGTCTCCTCGACCACGTGGATCACGATCCACCGCAGGCTCGGTGCGAACTCCGGGTCCTGGCCGACGTCGTCCAGACTGTGGGCGGCGATGATCTCGTTGGAGCGTGCCCACTGGGCGTCGAACTCATCGAGCAGTTGGGCCAGGGGGACGCCCTCCACCCGCATGTCGGCGTTCTCGACATCCTTCCGGAACGTCGGGTTCTCATCCCGAGGGCCATTCAGGTAGACGACCTCGAACCACAGGTGCTCGTCCCACCGCAGATGCGACACCAACCCGGCCGGCGTCATCAACGGGGAGTCCGGGAACACAACCCGGTGCTCGTCCTGCACCCGCAGCCCCTCGAGCTTTCGCCGTACCAGCATCCGTTGCAGGTCCAGCCAGCCGATCAGTTGGGTCCGCTCGTCGGCCACGATCGGCGGCCGCGCCTCGTAAAGGTTCACCGGGAGACCCAACCACACAAAAGCGGACTCCGGCCGCTCGGTGGGCGGTCGGAGTCCAGATAGTGGGGGGTGGTCGGTCAGCCGGTCGGCTTGCCGTCGTCGGAGCCGAGGGTGGCGGTGATGTCCTGGGGTTTGCCGGCCCGGGTCAAGGTGACCTTGACCTGATCGCCGGGGCGGTGCGAGCGAACTGCGGCGACCAACGCGTCCCCTGACGCAATCGCCTTACCGTCCACAGCGGTCACCACATCGCCCGCTTGCAGACCGGCTTTGTTCCCCGCACCGCCCGGCGTGACCTCGCGGAGGGTTGCTCCGTTCACGAGCCCGTCGGAAGACTGCGCGTCACCGACCGTCACTCCGAGCCGCGCATGCGTGGCCTTGCCCTTGGCCACCAGCTCGTCGAGGATCGGCTTGGCCTGGTCGATCGGGATTGCGAAGCCCAGGCCGATGTTCCCGCCGGCGGATTGTCCCGATCCGCCCGCGGTCTTGATCGCGCTGTTGATTCCGACCACCTGGCCGGCGAGGTCGATCAGAGCGCCGCCGGAGTTCCCCGGATTGATGGCGGCGTCCGTCTGGATGGCTGGGAAGACCGTCGTACTGCTCTGCTCCTCGTCACCCGAGGTGACGGGGCGGTCGAGCGCCGAGACGATCCCACTCGTCACGGTGGACTGCAGGCCGAACGGCGAACCGATCGCGACCACACCCTGGCCGACGGCGAGCTTGGCACTGGAGCCGAGAACGGCCGGGGTGAGATCCGTGGCCTCGGCGTGGATCACGGCGAGGTCGGTCAGCGGGTCGAGCCCCTTGACCGTCGCCGGGACCGTCCGCCCGTCGTTCAGGATGACCGTGATCTTGGCGCCCTGCCCGGCGCCGCCGACCACGTGGTTGTTGGTGACGATCAGGCCGTCCTTGCTGATCACGATGCCCGAGCCGGTCGCCGCACCCTGCTGGGTGGAGACGGCGATCTTCACCACGCTGCCCATCACCTTGGCCGCCGCGTTCTGCACCGAACCGTCCGGCGCCGAGGCCGGTGCGGCCTGGTTGCCGTTCAGCGGTGCGGTCACCGACGGGCTCGCACTGTTCGTGTCGGTCGTGGCCGAATACACCGCGGCGGCTCCCACGCCACCGGCCGCCCCGACCAGTAGCGCGGTCGCGGCCACGATCGCCAGGCCCATCCGCTTCGGCTTGGCCGGCGTAGCCACCGGCTGCTGCGGCGGACCGAAGGGCCAGTTCGGGCCGGGGGACGCCCCCTGATGCGTCCCCTGCCCAGCGAACTGCGGGTAAGCACTCCCACCTGAGGGGTGCTGCCCCGGCTGGCCCAGCTGCGGTCCACCCTGGGGAGCGAATTGCTGTTGCTGATGTTGCCCAAAGCTCGAATACTCAGGCATCGGCAACTGCGGCATGCGCTCCGGCGGGTTGGAGCCGTACGGGGAAGTGTTCCCACTCTGCGGCTCGGGCGGCTGGTTGTCGGTCATAGCGAGTACTTTGGCCGCCGGACCTGAGAACCCCCTGAAGATCCCGTCAGAGCTACCGAAGAACTCTGTGAAGATCCCCTGAAGGCTGCCGGCAACCTCCCAGGCTTCTTCAGCGGGTCTGGGTGGCCGCGTGCGGCAGCCAGAGCGTGAACTGCGCTCCGGCGCCCGGTGCGTTCCGGGCGTAGATCATCCCGCCGTGCTGCTCCGCCGCGTGCTTCACGATCGCCAGCCCCAGCCCGGAGCCAGGCCGGCTGCGCGCCTCGCTGGACCGGTAGAAGCGCTCGAACACATGCGGCAGGTCGGCGTCCGCAATACCTGGGCCTGAGTCAGTGACAGTCAGTACGCCGTCCTGCAGCCGCACCGTGACCAGCCCGACCGCCCGGCCGTCTGTCGGAGCATCCTCAGGAACGCTGTACTTCGCCGCGTTGTCGAGCAGGTTCGTCACGGCTCGACCCAGCAGGCGCTCGTCGCCCCAGACCGGGAAGGGCTCGAGGCTGACGTCCCACTCCAGGTTCGGTGCACGTCGCCGCACCTTGATCAGCCCGTCCTCGACCACGTTGGACATCTCGATCAGCTCCGCGTTGCGGATCTCCGGGGTGTCGCGAGCGAGCTCGGTCAGATCGCCGATGAGGTTCGTCAGCTCGTCCATCTGGGCCCGTACGTCGTCCAGCAGCTGCTGCCGGTCGTCCGGGCGGAGGCCGCCACGTTTGTCCGCCTGAGCGAGCAGATCCAGGTTCGTGCGGATGCTGGTGAGCGGCGTACGGAGCTCATGCCCGGCGTCACCGATCAGCCGGCGTTGCCGGTCCTGAGAGCGCGCCAGCGCGGCCAGCATGGAGTTGAACGACATCGCCAACCGGGAGATCTCGTCCGACCCGTCGATAGGGATCGGCTTGAGCTCCGCAGTCCGGGCCACATGCTCGGCGGCACCGGACAACCGCGCCAGCGGACGCAGACCGGACGCCGCGATCGCGTTCCCCGCGATGGCAGCACCGATGACACCGAGCAGCCCGACGGCCCACAGGACGATGCCCATGTTGTGCAGCGTCCGGTCGATCGGACGCAGCGACTGTGCGACCACCAACGCGCCCGGCTCCAGGTCGTCGTCGTTGCAACGATGCCCCAGATCGAGCTGCGGGCAGTACTGAGCCGGCACCGCGACGACGCGATAGTGCTGCGAGTCCATCGCAACGCCGACCGTTCGCTTGGTGAGCTGGTCCTGCGACTGGGCCACGCTCAGCTCAGGGCCTGCCATCGGCGGCGGCTTACTGTTCGCGGCGCCGATCTGCTCCCCGTCGGCGAGAATGACACCGACCAGGATGTCGCTGAGGCCGAGCGCCTCCGGTGAGATCTGTGCCAAGTTGTACTGGTTGGTCAGCACCTTGTTCTGCGCCGCTTGACTGGCGCGGTCGGTGAGGCTCTTGTCGAGGTTCTGGTACATCTGCTGCCGCACGGTGATGTACGCGGCCAGGCTCACGAACGCGACGGCCAGGCCGACGGCGACCGCCGCCAGCAGCGTCACGCGGGAGTGCAGGCTCAGCTGGTGGAGCTTCTGCTGCCACCAGCTCTGCGTGTTCGCGATCATGTTCCGCCCGTTGCTCTGGGCAACAGGCTGCGCCTCCGGCCGGGGCTGGGGTTGCGGCGCGCGGCGGGCGTAGGCCGGGAAGTTGTTGTCGGGACCGCTCACGGTGGGGTGTCCCGCAGTACGTAGCCGATGCCGCGGACGGTGTGGATCAGCCGCGGCAGGTCGTTGGTCTCGGTCTTGCGGCGCAGGTAGCCGATGTAGACCTCGAGCGAGTTGGCGGTGGTCGGGAAGTCGTAGCCCCAGACCGCGTCCAGGATCACGGCGCGCTCGAGCACCCGGCGCGGGTTGCGGATCAGCAGCTCGAGCAGCGAGAACTCGGTCCGGGTCAACTGGATCGCCACGTCGCCGCGGTGCACCTCGTGCGCGTCGACGTCGACCACGAGGTCGGCGTACTGGAGGACTTCGCCGCGGGGGCCGCCCTCGCCGGGGGTGCTGCTGCGGCGCAGCAGGGCGCGCAGCCGGGCCAGCAGCTCCTCGAGCGCGAAGGGCTTGGTCAGGTAGTCGTCGCCGCCGGCGTCCAGGCCGTCCACCCGGTCCGCGACCGCGTCGCGCGCGGTCAGCACCAGGATCGGCACGTTGTTGCCCGCGGCCCGCAGCGCCTTGGTGGTCTCCAGACCGTCCAGCCGCGGCATCATCACGTCCATCACCACGACGTCGGGCTCGACGTTCCCGATCACGGCCAGCGCCTCGGCGCCGTCGGACGCGGTGACGACCTCGAAGTCGTTGAACTCCAGCGAACGGCGCAGCGAGTCCCGGACCGCCCGGTCGTCGTCCACCACCAGTACCCGCATGCCGCTCTCCGCTCGAGGTCGAGTGGGCGGTCCAGCGCAGACCACCGCGGAACCGAGCGTAGGCCGTCGGGTTGAGAAACGCCTGAGAACCCGCTGATCACTCGCCCAAGAGTAGGTTTGGGCGGGTGGACGTCCTCGAGTTCAGCCCCGAGCCCAACGAGTACACCTGGACCTTCGGCGGCGCCGCGCCACTACGCCGGGTCAAACCTGGTACGGCGATGCGGCTGTGGACGGATGATGCGTTCTGCGGGCGGCTGCGCAGTACGGCGGACCTGGCCGGCGCGAGTCTGAACATGCCGTTCGTGAACCCGCAGACCGGGCCGTTCTACGTCGAGGGCGCCGAGCCGGGCGACACGCTCGTGCTGCATTTCGTGGAGCTGACCCCGGCTCGTAGCTGGGGCGCCTCGGCGACGATCCCGTTCTTCGGCGGGCTGACCGGCACGGATCGGACGGCGACGCTGCAGGACCCGCTGCCGGAGCGGACATGGATCTATGAAGTGGACACCGCCAATCAGACGGTCGGGTTCCAGGCGCAGGGGAGTCAGTTGGAGCTCGCGCTGCCGATCAACACGATGCTCGGCACGGTCGGGGTCGCACCGGCCGCGGGCGAGGTCCGGTCCTCGCTGGTACCGGATGTGTTCGGCGGGAACATGGACACTCCGGAGATGAAGGCCGGGGCGACCTGCTTCCTGAAGGTGAACGTCGAGGGCGCGCTGTTCTCCGTCGGCGACGGTCACTATCGGCAGGGCGAGGGCGAGTCCTGCGGGACCGCGGTCGAAGGCGCGATGAACGTCGTACTGATCGTTGAACTGCTGAAGACACCGGGTCCGGCGTGGCCGCGGATCGAGAACGACGACTACCTGGCCGTGGTCGGTTCCAGCCGCCCGCTCGAGGACGCGTGGCGGGCCGGTCAGGTCGACATGGTCGGCTGGCTCGGATCGCTGTACGGGCTCGACAAACTGGATGCGTACCAGTTGCTGAGCCAGATCAGCGAGGTCCCGCTGGCCAACGTCGTGGACGCCAACTACAGCGTCGTCACCAAGGTCCCGAAGCGGCTACTGCCGAAAGCCGATGCCTACAGCAACATTCACCCACACCTCCGTGAGCTCGCTGCCACGCTCTGACTCACGCGAGGGCCGGTACGACGTCTGCCGCGAACCGGTGCAGCGGCTCGTGGTCGTAGGCGACACCGGGAATGTAGACGACGACGTACTGGATGCCGGCCGCCTGGAGTTGTTCGAGCCGGATCTGGATCTCCTGGGTGGTTGCGATGTCGGCCGGTGCGCCGGAGCCGCCGCCCGCACCGATCTCGCGGAACTCGTCGACGGTGTACCGCCCGCGGGCCTTCGCGGTCGCGGTGACCGGGTCCGCGCCGGCGTCGACCGGGAACAGGTTCAGGCTGGTCGACTTCACGATCTCGTCGTAGTCGCGGCCGACGGTTTCGCAGTGCGCTCGCAGTACTGAGAGCTTGTGCTTGATGACGTCGACCTGGCCGGTGCCGAAGTTGCAGGCATCGCCGTACTGCGCGACCAGCCGGAGCGTCACCTGCTCGCCACCGCCGCCGATCCATAGCGGTGGTTTGCGGCGCGGTTCGACGATCGGCTTGTCGACCGAGTGGTACTTGCCCTGGAAGACGACGTCGTCCTCGGTCCACAGCCTGTGGATGATCTCGACGGATTCGGCGAACGAACCCATCCGCTCCTTGAGGCTGGTCCACGGGTAGCCGTAGGCCTTCCACTCGTGGTCCGACCAGCCTGCACCGAGGCCGGCGTACAGGCGTCCGTGGCTGGCGACGTCGACGGTGGCGGCGATCTTTGCGTACAGCGCCGGGTTGCGGTAGCCGTTGCAGCCGACCAGCTGGCCGATGTTCACCCGCCGGGTGTCGCGGGCCAGTGCAGCCGTGGCCGTCCAGGCCTCGAAGACCGTCTCGCGGACCGGCTCGGGGACGGTGTGGAGGTGATCGAACAGCCAGATCGAGTCCCAGGGGCCGGCGTCGGCGGCTCGGGCGACAGCCGTCATCGCTTCCCACTGCTCGACCGGGTCGGCGAACTCGACCAGGTCCATCCGCCAGCCTTGGGGAACGAACACTCCGAACTTCATCGACTGCTCCTTCGTGAGATTGCCACTCCGGTGAGGCACAGGGCGCCGCCGGCCAGGGTGAGGAGGGCTGGGGTCTCGCCGAGGAAGAGCCAGCCGAGGGCGATGGCGACGACGGGGACGGCGTAGACGGTGACGCCCATCCGTCCGGCTGTGGTGCGGCGGAGGGCGAAGGCCCAGGTGGTGAAGCCAAGGGCGGTGGGGAACGCGGCGAGGTAGACGACCCACCAGATCGTGCTTGCGCTCGCGGTGCGGAGCTCGTCGATCAGAGTGGGGGTGAAGGGGAGGCACGCGATTGCGCCGACAGTGCAGGCCAGCCAGGTGACTTCGGCGGCGGGAAGCCTGTTCAGCAACGGCTTCTGGGTGATGACACCAACGGCGTACGCGACGGCGGCGATGAGGCAGAGGACCACGCCCCAGGTTTCGGCGTGGCCGGTCGAGGTCGACGTACCGATCACGACGATGCCGGCAAAGGCCACCAGGCCGCCGATCACGAGGCGGCGGGGGAAGCCTTCGCCGAGGGTGAGGCCGGCCAGTACGGCGATCAGCAGTGGGGCGATGTGGACGAGCATGGCCGCGGTGCCGGCGTCGAGGCGTCGCTCGGCTTCGTTGAGCGCCACGTTGTAGACGCCGAACCAGAGCAGGCCGCAGGCGAGTAGCTGCGGCCAATCACGCTTGGCCGGCCATCGGCGTACGGCGGGATCCTGGCGGGGGCGCGCGAAGAGGATGACGCCGAGGAGCAGACTGCCGAGGCCGAGCCGGGCCAACGACAGCGCGCCGGGGGAGAACTCGGTGCCGAGGTGGCGGATGGCGACGAACGACGATGCCCAGAGCACCACGGTGACGGCTGCTGCGGTGGTTGCCAGATTCCGAAGATCATCGAGCTGGCCGCGCGGACGCCGGAGGTGGTCGAGTGCCATCGGATCTCGGGGGAGGACTGTTTCCTGATGCGGGTCCAGGTGGCGGCGATCGCTGGGCTGGAGGAGGTGCTGGACAAGTTTCTGCTGCACGGGCAGACGACGAGTTCGTTCGTCGTGTCGACGCCGGTGCCACCGCGGTCGGTGCCGCTCGGCTGACTTTCGTTGCCGCGCCGGATGCTTTGGAACGACGTAATGGTCCGGTCGCGCTCGGTAGCGTCGCGGGATGAGACGTGTCGCACCGGCGATGGGGTTGTTCCTGTTGGCGCCGTTCGTGGGGGAGTTCCTGCTCGGGAACCTCCGGCTGGACGAGCTGGCGCTCGGTCTGATCCTGGCCCCGATGTACGGCGCCGGTGCGCTGCTGATCCGCGAGGTGGCTCGGCGTACCGGGCGCGGCTGGCCGACCATGGTGCTGCTGGCGATCGCGTACGCGCTGATGGAAGAAGGCCCGATCGATCAGTTGCTCTGGAACGATTCGTACGCCGGCCACGACCTGCTGCACGGTGATTCGTACATCCCCGCGCTCGGCATGAGTGTCGAGCTGACGGTCGCGATCGTCGCCCTCCACGCGGTCTGGAGCATCTGCGTGCCGATCGCCCTCGTCGAAACCATCAGCAACCGCCGTACGACCCCCTGGCTCCGAACCCCAGGTTTCATCGTGGTGGTGCTCGTCTACCTGGCCGGCGCAGTTCTCGTCTTCCTAGGCAACTACTCCGAAGAACGCTTCATCGCCACCCCCTGGCAAATCACCGGAGTAGGCCTGCTCATCATCGCCCTGGTAATCGCCGCCTTCCGCCAGCCGCCACTGGCTCCGGCCGCGCCGGGTGGCGGGGTGGGGGAGGGCGAGGAGTCGGCTGCTCGTCCAGGGGCAGCGGTTGCGCCGGTTGGCGGGGTGGGTGCTGAGGTGAGGTCGTCGCGATCCGCCCTCGCGGGACGAGCGCCTGCGCCGTGGATGGTTGCGGGGTTCGCGTTGATCGCCACTAGTGCTTACTGGGGGCCTTCTACCTTGATCATCGCGGGTTGGTACGAGTGGGTGAACGTGTTGGCGTTCTGCGTGGTTGGAGGGGTGGGGGTTTTGGTGATTCGGGGGTGGAGTGGGTTGGCGGGGTGGGGGCAGGGGCAGGTGTTCGGGTTGGCGGCTGGGGCGACGCTTACTTATGTTTGGACGGCGTTTCCGACCGTGCCGGAGAGTGGGGGGTCGGCGGCGGGTGACCTGGTGGGGAATGTGGTGTTCGGGGCGGTTGCGCTGGTTGTTCTGGGGGTGGGTGTCCGGAAGGTGGGCACCGACCACCGTTGAGGGTGGTCTGCATCACTACGCTGTTGGTGACTTCAGCGACCTCTGGAAGGACCTGCCCCATGGCTGCCGACAAGTCTGTCCGCAGAGTTGCCCTGCTCACGGCCGGTGGCCTTGCGCCGTGCCTGTCGTCCGCCGTCGGCGGGCTGATCGAGCGCTACACGGAAGTGGCGCCCGACGTGGAGATCATCGGATACCTGAACGGGTACCACGGACTGCTCAGCGGGCGGCATGTCGTCGTCACGCCTGAGGTGCGCGAGAAGGCGGCGCTGCTGCACAAGTTCGGCGGCAGCCCGATCGGGAACAGCCGGGTGAAGCTGACCAACACCGCGGACCTGGTGAAGCGCGGTCTGATCCAGGATGGGCAGAACGCGCTGCAGGTGGCCGCGGAGCGGCTGGTCGCGGACGGCGTCGACGTACTGCACACGATCGGTGGCGACGACACCAACACGACGGCCGCGGACCTGGCGGCGTACCTGCAGGAGCACGACTACGACCTGACCGTGGTCGGCCTGCCGAAGACGATCGACAACGACGTGATCCCGATCCGGCAGAGCTTGGGTGCGTGGACCGCGGCCGAGCAGGGCGCGCTGTTCGCCCGGAACGTCGTGGCCGAGCACAGCTCCAACCCGCGGATGCTGATCGTCCACGAAGTGATGGGCCGCAACTGCGGCTGGCTGACCGCGGCGACCGCGAAGGCCTACCGTGACTGGCTGGACGAGCAGGAGTGGAACCCGGGCATCGGTCTGGACGAGTCGAGCTGGGACGTGCACGCGGTGTACGTGCCGGAGGCAACCGTCGACCTGGACGCGGAGGCCGACCGCCTGCGCAAGGTGATGGACGAGAACGACTGCGTGACGATCTTCCTGTCCGAGGGCGCCGGCGTGCCGTCGATCGTGGCCGAGATGGAGGCCCGCGGCGAGGAGGTCGGCCGGGACCCGTTCGGTCACGTCAAGCTGGACACGATCAACCCGGGCGCCTGGTTCGCCAAGCAGTTCGCGGAGCGCATCGGCGCGGAGAAGACGATGGTCCAGAAGAGCGGCTACTTCAGCCGCTCGGCCGCGGCCAACGACGCCGACCTCGCCCTGATCAAGCAGTGCACCGACTACGCAGTGGACGCCGCACTCCGCGGTGAGAGCGGCGTCGTCGGCCACGACGAGGAGCGCGGCGACGAACTCCGCGCCATCGAGTTCCCCCGCATCGCCGGCGGCAAAGAGTTCGACCCCACCGTCGAGTGGTTCACCACCCTGAAGACAACGATCGGCCAGTCGTAGCTTCTGATTGGGGATTGGGGATTGGGGATTGGGGCTTTGGGTTGGGCCGAGTGCGGCCGGACCGGTACGGCGTCGGGTCGCTCGCCGCTGCGGCCGATCGACAGTGGCGGGTGGCTGGCGTCGGCGCGTGGCTGAGGGCGATGGTGAGGTTCGGCGACCGCATTCCCCGTTGCCTGGGATTCTGGGCTACAGCTGAGGTCCAAGATCTGCGCTGAGTGGAACCTTCTGGTCGCCATCTGCACGCGAGCTTCCACTCAACGACCCGAGCGGACCCCGGCCACGCGCCGATAACCCAAGCGCGACAACACTCTCAGTCACCTCATCCAGACAATCCACCACGCTCAGTCACCTCACTCTCCGCGCCAAAGGTGGGTTCGCTGCTCTTTGGGCGCAGACGCCCACTTTGGGAACCCACCAACCATTTCGACGGGCCGTGCATGGTTGGTGCGTGCACAAAGACGCGGCGCGTGCACAAAGATGCGGCGCGTGCACAAAGACGCGGTGCGTGCACAAGGACGCGGTGCGTGCACAAAGGTGGGTTCGCTGCTCTTTGGGCGCAGACGCCCACTTTGGGAACCCACCAACCATTTCGACGGCCCGTGCATGGTTGGTGCGTGCACAAAGACGCGGCGCGTGCACAAGGACGCGGTGCGTGCACAAAGGTGGGTTCGCTGCTCTTTGGGCGCAGACGCCCACTTTGGGAACCCACCAACCATTTCGACGGGCCGTGCATGGTTGGTGCGTGCACAAAGACGCGGTGCGTGCACAAGGACGCGGTGCGTGCGCAAAGACGCGGTGCGTGCACAAAGGTGGGTTCGCTGCTCTTTGGGCGCGGATGGCTACTTTGGGAACCCATCAACCGTTTTGAGGGGCGCTGCATGGTTGGTGGGTGCACAAAGACGCGGCGGGTGCGGGGGGCGAGCAGCCGGCGGCGGGGGACTTGGGCGGGGGACGTGGGCGGTTAGGTCAGGGGTGGAGGCGGGTGATCCAGCGGTCGGCGGCGGCTTCTATCTGGAGCAGGACCTCGTCGAAGCCGGTGTCTTCGCCGTAGTAGGGATCCGGTACGTCGCTGTCGGCGAACAGCTCGATCGGTACGTCGGTGCGCCCGCGGGCCTGGCGGTTGAGCGCAGCCAGGTGGCCGGTGTCCATCGCGAGGATGAGATCGCGGTCGTCGAACCACGCCCGGTCGAACTCGCGGGCCCGGTGCGAGCTGCCGTCGTACCCGTGGCGTCGTAGGGCTGCGGACGCGCGGGGGTCCATCGGGTCACCCTCGTGCCAGCCGCCGGTTCCGGAGCTGGTCACGGTGATGTCGTCGATCCCGGCCTCGGCGAGCTTCGCGCGCAGCACGACCTCGCCGATCGGTGACCGGCAGATGTTGCCGGTGCACACGACCTCGATGTATCTCAGCGGATCTCCGCTTTGTCCGGGAGGACGGCGTTGATGATCATGCCGACGACGCTGATGATCAGCGCGCCGAGGAGTGCCGGCCAGAAGCCGTCGACGTGGAACTGGACGTCGAGCTTGCCGGTGATCCAGGAGGTCAGCGCGAGCATCGCCGCGTTGATGACGAAGGTGAGCAGCCCCAGCGTCAGGATCAGCAGGGGCAGCGAGACCAGCTTGACGACCGGCTTCACGATCGCGTTCACGATGCCGAAGATCGCGGCGACGATCAGCAGCGTGAGCACCCGGCGGCCGGTCGTGGCGCCCTGCAGGGTGATGCCGCCGACGAGCCAGGCGGCGATCGCGAGGGCCACCGCGTTGGCGAGCAGCCTGATGATCATGTTCTTCATACCGTCGATCCTTCCACTCCGGTGGTTGCCGCACGCTCCGTACACGCCCTGAGTGCACCCTGAACTCTTGACACGAAAATGACCAAGTGATCAGATCAATTCCATGTCACGACGAAGTCTGGCCGGAATTTCCGCACTGGTATTAGCAGCGGCGAGCCTCAGCGTGCCCGCCGCGGCAACCCGAGCGGACTGCAGTGCGGTCCGCACGAGCTGGACGGCCCAGGCCACGCCGCACGCCGCTCCCGAGAGCCTGCTGAACGCCTACAGCAACACCGGCAAGGGCTGGACCGGCGCGGACAGCACCTACTCGGTCGCGCTCCCGGGCGGGCGGACCGCGTGGATCTTCTCCGACACCTTCCTCGGCCCGGTCAACCCGGACGGCAGCCGCCCGACCACCACGCCGTTCCTGAACAACTCGTTCGTGGTCCAGCAGGGCCAGACGCTGAAGACAGTGACCGGCGGTACGGCGTCCAACCCGACCGCGCTCGTGCCGCCGCCGGCCAACGGCTGGTACTGGTTCGGTGCCGCGCAGACCAGCGATGCGGGTCGCAAGCTGGATGTGGTCGCGCTGCGGTTCGAGAAGACCGGATCGGGTCAGTGGGACTGGCACTGGGCCGCGAACTACCTGGCCCGCTTCGACAGCCGCACGTACAAGCTGTTGAGCCTGACTCCGCTCCCGTCCAAGGCCAACGTGCAGTGGTCCGGCTGGCTGCAGCGTGACGGCGGCTTCACCTACATCTACGGCGTCGAGGACCTCGGTGCGTCGAAGTACCAGCACGTGGCCCGAGTGCGTGGTGACGACCTGACCGCGAAGTCATGGGAGTACTGGACCGGCAGCGGCTGGTCTGCCGATGAGTCTGCGTCGGTCAGAACGCTGGAGGGCGTGGCCAATGAGCACAGTGTGACCAAATGGAGCGATGGCTATCTGCTGGTCACCCATGACACCAAGGAGCTGTTCAGCCGCCGAGTGCTCGGGTACTTCGGCTGTTCGCCGACCGGTCCGTTCGTGAAGCCGGTCGAGCTCTACCAGACCCCGGAGACCGGCGGCAACCACATCACCTACAACTCCCACGAGCATCCGGACCTGCGCTCGGGTTCCAAGCTGCTGGTGAGCTACAACGTGAACAGCCTGGTCAGTGACGAGCTGTACGCCGATGTGAGCATCTACCGACCGCGGTTCGTCGGTGTCACCCTGCAGGCGGCCCGATGACCGCCGTCGTACGCCGGAGTCTGCTCGACGACCTGGCTTCGTCGATGCTGGGGCTGATCGCCGACCGGAAGCTCGCAGTCGGCGACCACTTCGAGTCGGTGCGGTCGTTGGCCGAGCGATTCAAGGTCGCCGTACCGACAGTGCGCGAGGCGCTGCGCAGGCTGGAGGCGATCGGTGCGCTCGAGCTCCGGCACGGCTCCGGGGTGTACGTCGGTCCGAACGTCGGACGGCTTGTCCTGGCGAACCCTCTGGCGCTCAAGCCCTCAGCTGATCGTCTGGTCGAGCTACTGCAAGCCAGGGCGCTGATCGAGCCACCGGTCGCCGCACTGGCTGCCAAGGCGCGTAGCGAGGCCGCACTGGACCAGATGGAGCAGGACCTGGCGCGGGCGGCCGAGCTGATCGCCTCTGGTGACCATGACCGGCTGGCTGAGATCAACATGGACTTCCACCGTGCGCTGGCGCAGGCGTCCGGGAACGCGACGCTGGCCGAGGTGGTCGAGTCGGTGACCGTGGTGAACGTCCGCGAGCAGCTGGAGATCCTGCACATCCACGGGGACCGTGAGACCGACCTGGCCGAGCACCACGCCATTCTGGCCGCGGTCCGGGCCGGCGACGACGTACTGGCCGAGCAGTTGACCCGTGCGCATCTGGACGGCGTCCTCGCCGTCATCAACGACCGCGTGAACCCCTGACTTCTTCGGAGGACGCACCGCCATGCGACGTATCAGCCATTGGAAAGCGCTCACCGCCCTGACCATGACCGGAGCTCTCGTGCTCACCGCCTGTGGAGGTGCCGGTGGCGCGAAGCCGGCCGCCGACAAGCCGGTCGACGCGCTGAAGTTCTACAACGACAAGGGCGGCTGGAAGGACGCGTTCGTCCAGGTCGGTGCCGCGAGCAAGCAAGATGTCGGCGTCGGCATGGAGCCGGTCGGCTACTCGGACTCGAACACCTACACCGCCTTCATCCGTTCCTCGTTCCGGACCAAGGAGAAGGCGGACCTGTTCAGCTGGCACACCGGGAAAGAGCTGGAGGACCTGGTCGACCAGAAGCTGGTCGCCGAGACCACCGCGCAGTGGACCAAGGCGGTTGCCGACGGCAACGTGCTTGAGCAGCTGAAGCCCTACTTCACTTATGACGGCAAGCAGTACTGCGTCCCGCTGAACGCGGGCTACTGGGTGATGTACTACAACAAGGCCGTCTTCAAGAAGGCCGGGATCACCGCGAACCCGAAGACCTGGCCGGAGCTGCTCGCCGTTGCGGACAAGGTGAAAGCCGCCGGGGTGAAGCCGTTCTACCAGACCAGCATCCTGTTCAGCTTCGTCTGGTTCGAGACGCTGCTGGCCGGCAAGGACCCGGACCTGTACGACGCTCTCGCCGCGGGGAAGGCGAAATACACCGACCCCGGCGTGGTCGAGGTGATGAACGACTGGAAGAAGCTGATCGAGGCCGGCTACTTCAGCGACCCGGGTGCGAAGACCGAGCCGCAGGCGCAGCTGAAGAACGGCGACGTGGCGATGGTCAACTTCGGCACCTGGTTCAGCGGGTCGCTCAACACCCTGAAGCTGAAGGCCGGGACGGACTACGACTTCTTTGTCATCCCGAACGTCAACCCGGCTCTGCCGAAGACCTCGATGATCTTCGAGACCGGACCGCTCTGTTCGGCCGCCGCGAGTGAGCACGCCTCGACGGTCAAGAAGTGGACGGACTGGTGGGTCACTCCGCAGGCTCAGACCGCCTGGGCGAACTCTCGCGGTGACCTGTCCTTCAACCCGAAGGCAGAGGTCAAGGACACCGGGCTGGCGACGCTCAACAAGGACGTCACTGGTGACGGCTACCGCCTGATCAACCGTTGGTTCGAGGCGACACCGGTGCCGGTGGCGAACAAGGCGCTCGAGGTGTTCGGTGCGTTCGTCACCAAGCCGGGTGACCCGATGCCGGGCCTGCAGAAGATCCAGGCCGAGGCGGACGCCTACTGGGCCAAGCAGAAGTGAGCCGGGCAGAAGTGAGCCGGGCAACAGTGCGCCGGGTAGCAGGGAGCAGCCGGACAGGGGTGCGGGCGGCGCCTCTGTTCGGCCTACCGGCCGCTGGAGTCGTCGCTCTGCTGCTCTACCTGCCGTTCCTGTGGACGACGTACGTCAGCTTCACCGAGTACGACGGACTGGCGTCGCCGGTGTGGGCCGGGCTGGCCAACTACCAGGCGATGTTCAGCGACCCGGATCTGATCGGTGCACTGCTCAATACGCTGCTGTGGGTCGTCGGAATGGTGACTCTGCCGGTGGTGCTCGGGCTGCTGGTCGCCGTACTGACGTATGGGCATCGGTGGGGCAGTTGGTTGCGGCTGCCGTTCCTGCTGCCTTATGCGATCTCTGGTGTGGCTGTTGGGGTCATCTGGGGCTTTGTGCTGCAGCCGGACGGTGCGCTGGGGCAGGCGCTCGGGTTCTTCGGACTGCCTGGTGCACACACTGGCTGGCTGCAGTCTGGTCCGGGGAACACGTTGATGATGATCGTGGCCGTCACCTGGCAGGCGGCGGGAGTGAATGCGCTGTTGTTCGTGGTGGGGCTGCAGTCCATCCCGAATGAACCGCTAGAGGCGGCGCGGCTGGACGGTGCGGATGGATTCCGGCTGTTCCGGCACCAGCTGTGGCCGCAGCTGCGGCCAATCACCACTGTGGTGGTCGGACTGTCGATCGTGGGCAGTCTGAAGACCTTCGACGTGGTGTGGGTGATGACGCAAGGCGGTCCGGGGACGTCGTCCGAGACGCTGGCACTGTCGATGTACAAGGAGACGTTCGTCCTGAACGACTACGGGCAGGGTGCGGCGATCGCACTGTTCCTCAGCCTGGTCACCTTCGCGGCGTCGATCCTCTACCTGCGCTACCAGTTGGGGGACGCCCGTGAGCAGGCTTAGGACCGGACTCCTCGTCGTACTGGGCCTGCTGTGGCTCGCGCCGATCTACCTGCTGGTGGTGAACGCGGCCAAGCCGGTCGACGGGTACGACGCGGAGACCGTGTGGAAGCCGGCTGGGTTCGCACTGTTCGCGAACTTCGGTGATGCGTGGTCGAAGGCGGCTCTCGGGGACACGCTGCTCGCGACGACGCTGTACAGCGTGGTGGCGCCGGTGCTGGCCGTGCTGATCGGAGCGGCGGCCGGCTACGCGATCGTCGTACTGCGGTTGCGGCGTGGGTTCCTGTGGTTCGTGTTCATCTTCGGCGGGACGATCTTTCCCTTGCAGATGGTGCTGATGCCGCTGTTCTCGGGGTATGCGTCGTCCGGGCTCTACGACACCCGGACCGGGATGATCATCGTCTACACGGCGATCAGTGTGCCGTTCTCGGCGTTCGTGATGCGGAACTTCTTCACCGGGATCGCGCGGAGCGTCTTCGAGGCCGCGGTGGTCGACGGTGGTGGGTTGTTCCGGATCTTCCGGAGTATCTACCTGCCGATGGCCGGCGCCGCGCTGGCCGCGATCTTCATCCTGCAGGCGACGTTCGTGTGGAACGACCTGCTGCTGGGGCTGACACTCAGCCAGTCCGACTCGGTCCGGCCGATCATGCCGGCGCTGACCGGGCTGCAGTCCACGTACGGCGGTGCTGCGCTGCCGACTGTGCTGGCCGGCGGACTGCTGGTGTCGCTGCCCACGGTGATCCTCTTCCTTGCTGCCCAACGCTTCTTCTCCCGGGGCCTCGCCCTCGGTCAGTTCTGAAAGGACGCTCTATGCCTCGGACAGTCGTGGTGACCGGCGGCGCCGCCGGAATCGGCCGCGGTGCGGTCGAACGGTTTCTTGCCGCTGGAGACCGGGTGGTTGCGCTCGACCGGGATGTCGCGGCGCTTGCCACCCTGCCACCAGAGGTGATCGGGATAGTCGTAGACGTGGCTGACCGAGCCGCCTTAGCAGGAGCTGCCGAGTCGCTCACCACTGTGGATGTGCTGGTTTGTGCGGCGGGGGTGCAGCGGTACGGGACGGTGGTGGAGACGTCGGAGGACGTGTACGACGAGGTGATGGGGGTGAACGTGGGCGGGGTGTTCTTTGCTTGCCGGGCGTTTGTGCCGTTGATTCCTCGGGGCGGGAGTGTGGTGGTGGTTGCGTCGGTGCAGGCTTATGCGGCGCAGAAGGGGGTGGCGGCGTACTCGATGGGGAAGGGGGCGTTGCTGAGTCTGGTGCGGGCTATGGCGGTCGATCACGCGGCGGATGGGATTCGGGTGAACGCGGTGTGTCCGGGGTCGGTGGATACGCCGATGCTGCGGACTTCCGCGGCGGAATTCGGTGGGGGACGGCCTACCGACGAGGTGGTGGCGGAGTGGGGGCGGTCGCATCCACTGGGCCGAGTGGCGACGCCGGGTGAGGTGGCTGAGGTCATCCACTTCCTGAGCTCACCTGCTGCTGCTTTCGTGACCGGGGCGGATGTGAAGGTCGATGGCGGTCTGACTGCGCAGCTGGCTGTGGTGCTGTGAAGATCGTCGACATTCGTGCGACCACGGTGACTGTGCCGCTCGAGGCGCCGCTGCGGCACAGCAACGGTGCACACTGGGGCCGGTTCGTCCGGACTGTGGTTGAGGTCGAGGCTGACAACGGTCTGATCGGGCTGGGCGAGCTAGGTGGTGGCGGACAGAGTGCAGAAGACGCCATCACTGGGCTGAAGCCTTACCTGGTCGGCCATGACCCGGCGCGGACCGAAGCGCTGCGCTGGATGATCGCCAACCCGACCGCGAGCCTCTACAACAACCGCACCCAGTTGCTGGCGGCGATTGAGTTCGCCTGCCTCGACCTGCAGGGCCGCGCGCTCGGCGTACCGGTGCATGAGCTCCTCGGCGGCAAAGTACGCGACCGGGTGCCGTTCGCGAGCTATCTGTTCTTCCGGCATCCGAACGAGGACGGAACGGGCGAGATCCGGGCTGCTGACCAGTTGGTCGCCCACGCAAAACAGCTGGTCGATCAGCACGGGTTCAGCGTGCACAAGCTCAAAGGTGGAGTGTTCGCGCCGGACTACGAGCGGGACTGCTTCCGGGCGCTGGCTGAGGCCTTCCCCGGCCACAGATTGCGGTTCGACCCGAACGGCGCGTTCGGCGTCGAGGAGGCGATCCGGTTCGCTCGTGGCATCGAGGATCTCGACAACGACTATCTCGAGGACCCGACCTGGGGCCTGAACGGGATGCGCCGCGTCCGCGCGAACACCAGGATCCCGCTCGCCACCAACACCGTCGTGGTGAACTTCGAGCAGCTCGCCGCCAACGTGCTCAACCCCGCGGTCGACGTCATCCTGCTGGACACCACGTTCTGGGGCGGGATCCGTGCGTGTGTGAAGGCGGCCGGGGTCTGCGAGACCTTCCAGCTCGGCGTGGCCGTGCATTCCTCCGGCGAGCTGGGCATCCAGCTGGCGACGATGCTGCAGCTGGGCGCCGTCGTACCGAATCTGTCGTTCGCCGCCGACGCGCACTACCACCACCTGCGCGACGACATCATTGCCGGCGGCAAGCTTCCGTACGCCGACGGTGCGATCGCGGTCCCGGACGGGCCAGGGCTCGGGGTCGAGCTCGACCGGGACAAACTCGCCGAGTACGCCGCTCTGTACCGCGAGCTCGGCAACTACCCCTACGACCGGGACCCGGCCCGGCCGGACTGGTATCCCCTGCTCCCGAACACCGATTGGGCCGACCCCTCATGACCATCCCGCGTTCCGCCGACCTCGCGAGCGACGTCCTCACCCACACGTACGACGACATGTTCAACCCGCCGGGCCTGACGAACTTCCTCGGCACGGCACAGGTCGACCTGGACGTGTTCGCCATCCGCAGCGTGAACTTCCCGCCGTACTCGCACGGCGACTGCATCACAGGCCAGCTGTACGTCGACGGTCGGCTGGTCCGCTCGTACGGCGGCACTGTGGAGGTGGTGTGGCGTCCGGACCACGTGGTGCGGTCCACCACGGTCGACGGCCTCACCCTGCGCACGACAACCGCCTGTGCACCCGGCCGCCCAGCCGTCGTCGTACAGCTGGAGGTCGCCGGTGCCCCAGGGCGTGAAGTAGAGCTAGGACTCACCCTGGCCAGTACGGCGACCGGTGCGGCCGGTGGCTGGTCGAACTACCTGCCACCGTCAGAGCCGAACACGCTGCACGCCATGGACGACAGAGTCCTCGGTGTTGGCGAGTCGGGTACCGCAGTGAGCCTGCAGGGTCTCGACGTACCGGCTGAAGTCGACCGGAGCATGCTGAAGACCACCGTCACGTTGGACAGCACCGGCACGGCCCGTCTGGGGTATGTGCACGTGCTGGCGAAGGACCTGACGGAGGCGGAGGACCACTTCGAGGTCTGTGCCTCCGACATCCCCGCAGTGATCGCCGTGTCGGAGGGCGTCTGGGACATGGCGTTGTCCGATGCGTTCGACCCGGACAGCGACGGCTTCAGCGGATCGCTCCCCGTGCTCGAGACCAGCAACGAGGCACTGCAGAAGCTGTACTGGTGGGGCGTGCTCGGAGTGATCTGGTTCCGCCGGGACAACCCCGCCAGTGTGCTCGGCCGGGCCTACGACACGTTGATGCCCCGCCACTGGGCGACCACCACGTTCATCTGGGACTACAGCCTTTCGTCGCTCACGCACGCACTGCTCGACCCGGTGCCGATGCGGCGCCACATCGAGCACTGGATCGACCTGGACATCCACAAGCATTTCGGGACCGAATGGCTGACCGGTGGGCCGGTCGGGCAGTGGTACTCGGTCAACGACTTCGCCATGACTCGACTGGTACGGGACTACGTCCGCTTCACCGGGGACTCCAGCTTGTTGAGCCCCGCAGTCACCGATCACGTGGTCAAGTGGGCGACGGCCTGGCGCGGTCTGCGCGGCAAGCACGCACTGGCCGACTACGGCGGTATCGACAACCTGCTGGAGTGCGTCAGCAGCTACGTGCACGAGGTAGCCAGCTTCAACGCGGCCAACGTCTGGTGCATGCGGGTGGCAGCTGAGATCACCGGCGACCAGGACCTGCTCAAGGAGGCCGACGAGCTCGCCGGCCACGTGAAGGAGCTGTACTTCGACGGTGCCGGCCACTGGACCGCCCGGCAGCCCGACGGTGAGCTGGTCCCGGTCCGGCACTGCTACGACTTCAACATCATCGGTACGACGATCGCCGACGACCTCTCGTCGACCCAGCAGGCCGAGATGGTGGCGTTCTTCCAGCGTGAGCTCCAGACACCCACGTGGATGCGGGCGCTCTCGCCGTACGACGCGGACGCGTCCTTCAGCCTGCGCCCGGACCACCAGTGGAACGGCGCCTACCCGGCCTGGCCCGCCGATGCGGCTCGCGCACTGATCGCCTTCGGCCGCACCGACGTCGTACTGGACTGGCTGCCCGGCCTGGCGCGGTCCGCGAACCAGGGCCCTTGTGGACAAGCACATTTCGTCGAGGAGGGCGCTCCACTGATGGCAGGCGGTGCCCGCAAGGCTCCGCCACAGGACCCCTACCTGATCGACTGGGCCTGCTCCTCGTCCGGCGCCTGGGTGTCCCTCGTCCTGGAAGGCCTCTTCGGCGTCGAGGTCGGCCTCGACGGCACTGTCACCGCAGCCCCGCGGATCGCCGCGCTGGACCCCACAGCGCGGCTCCGCAACCTCCGGGTCGCCGGTACGACGTACGACGTGACCGCCGACGGACTACTCCAGGTCGAAGACGGACGTGGCACCGAGGACGAGCAGGAGTGAGGTGATCGCCACGACCGCCAGCGACAGCGCGCCGACGATGAACGGTCGCCAGCCGCTCTTGCGGAACGCGCGCAGGTCGGTGTTCAGGCCGACACCGGCGAACGTGAGCAGGAACGCCCACTTGGAGATGTTGCCGAGGCTGGTGATGTCGGCCTTCGAGAACGCGCCCCAGGTCGCCAGTGCGGAGACCGCGATGTAGCCGAGCACGAACTTCGGGAACTTCGCCCACAGGAACCGGGTGCGGTTGCCGAAGCCCGGCGCCACCCCGGCGGCCTGGCCGCGGGACGCCCAGTACGACGCGAAGCCGAGCACCACGAAACCGATCAAGGCGTTCCGGGTGCTCTTCACCAGGACGGCGATGTTCTGCGCCTCCGGACCGTAGATCGCCGCGGTGGCGGTGGTCTCCGCGGTGTTGTCGACGGCCAGCCCGACCCACAGCCCGAACGTGTGCTGGCTCAGGTCGAGCAGGTGACCGATCGCCGGGAAGGTGAACAGCGCGACCGCGCCGAGCGCGAGGATGGCGGCGATCGAGTAGCTGGAGTCCTCGTCGTCGGCCTCGATCGCGCCCTTACCGGCGATGATCGCCGAGACGCCGCAGATCGCCGTACCGATCGCGAGCAGCGTGCCGAGCTTCGGCGCGAGCTTGAACGCCTTGCTGAGCAGGAGAACCGTGGTCACCGCGATGGTGCCGTCGATGAGGATCAGACCGAGGCTGATGCCGCCGACCTTGGCCAGGTCGCCGAGGATGAACCGGGCACCGAGGAAGACGATGCCGGCCTTCAGCCAGAACTCGTAGGTGCCGACGCCGGGCCGGAAGATCCGCGGTACGCCGACGGTGTTGGCGATCAGCAGGCCGAGCAGGATCGCCCACAGCACGTACTCGATATCGGGCAGGTGGGTGCCGGTGAACTTGGCGATCAGCTTGAGTTCGGCCTGGGCCCACTTGCCGATCAGGCCGAGCACGATCAGCAGCAGGACGCCGGGGACGTACTTGAGGACCGGCGTGTTGCCGACCCGATCGGTGAACGTGGGCGCGGGAGCCGTGGCGGTGGTCATGGCGGCTCACTTGCCGATCAGGGGGAGCTGAACGGTGTCCCACGGGATGTCGGGCAAGACTCCGAGGACGACGAGTAGCACGACCACGGCGGCCAAGGCGACGGCCGCGTAGTCGGGGAGCGGAGTACGGGGTTTGGTGGACATAAACCCTAGTAGAGCGATGAACTTACTGCGGTTGCCCGCCGTCTCGGGATCCGGACGGACTCGCGATGGCCTCGAGGAGGGACTCCTCGGCGCCGGCGAGGTGGTGGCGCAGCTCCTCGACGCACTCCTCGAGGTCGCCGCGCTCGAGCAGGCGGATCAGCTTGCGGTGCGAGGCGACCTGCTGGCGGGCGTCCTGGCGGAGCGCGTCAACCCGGGCCAGGGCGAGCCTGGCCTCGCCGGTGATCGAGTCCTGGGTGGCGATCAGCCGCTCGCTGCCGGTCAGGGCGACCAGGCTGCGGTGGATGGCCAGGTGGGTCTCGGTCATCGCCTCCGGGTCGGCGCCGTCCTGGGCGGTCGCGGCGAAGGTCCGCATCGCCTTGCGGACCCGCTCGCGGGCCAGGTCGTCGGCGTCGAACCAGGCCCGGATCCCGGCCGACTCCAGCACGAACCGGGCGTTGCAGATGTCGGCGACCGCGGCCGGGTGCAGGATCGCGACGCTGACGCCCTTGTTCGGCTCGCGGATTGCGAGGCCCTCGGTGACCAGCATCGTCATCGCTTCGCGGACCGTGCTGCGAGCGACGCCGAGCGCCTCGGCCAGCGGTTGCTCGCGCAACGGCGTACCGGGCTCGAGGTCGCCGGCGAACAGCGCGGAGCGCAGCGCGTCGACCACCCGGTCCACGGTGGTCGAGCGGTCTACCCGCAGCCGTTCGTACATAGAAAGATTCTCTTCCAATCCGCCGCCGTTGTCGCGTGCGGCACGGTCCGAGCGGCAACCTGTGGATAACTCACGACACGACACCGTCGATCTGAGGGACGATCTGCCTCTGTGTAGTCACCGCCCGAGGAGATCAGGATGGAGAACAAGACCCCGCTGGTCGTCGTGGGTGTGCTGGCAGCGGTCTTCCTTCCGCTGATCATCGTCGTGGCATTGATCGTCGGCAGCCTGATGAGCCTTCCGGCCAACGCCGGCGGTTGCCCGCTGGTCGGCAGTAACGAGCAGCAGCAGGCCTTCAACTACTTGGTCGCGAACGGCTACTCGCCGGAGCAGGCCGCCGGTGTGGTCGGCAATATGATCGAGGAGTCCAGCGGAGTCCACCCGATGATCCTGCAGAACACCGAGGCGACGGACCTCACCCACGCCAAGGACGCGGAGCACAGCGAGCTTGGTTGGGGCATCGTGCAGTGGACCCCGGCAGGCAAGCTGATCACCAACTCGCGCGACGCGGGCGTGCCGTACGAGACCATCGAGACGCTGGCCTACCAGCTCGACTTTCTGCGCAGGCAGCTCATCGGCGAGACCGCCGTACCGGAGAAGGCGGCCGGTGACTCACTGCTGCGGACGAAGACGGTGGAGGAGGCGGCCTTCGTCTTCGCCGACGAGTACGAGCGGTTCGGCGGCCACGAGGATCCGAACGCCCCGACGTACGCGCTGCGGAAGACCTCGGCCGGCAAGGTGTTCGACCTGTACGCCAGTGGTGCCGGCACAGGCCCAGCGACGGCTTGTGTGGGAGGCGGCCAGATCGACGCCGTCGCGAAGAACCTGGCCTGGCCCACCGACGGGCACGACGTGCCTCGCAGTGGGACGAACGCGTCCGACGCCAGGAAAGCCAAGCCCGAGTACGTCGCGGCGCTTAAGCAGTACAACGATCCGACCGGCGAGCGTGCCTACACCGACTGCGGGCGGTTCGTCGCGACCGTGATGCACCTGAGTGGCGCGGACGCGACGTTCCCCGAGGTCTCGACGGACATCCAGCGCACCTACCTGGAGGGCTCCGGCAAATACGACCGCTGGTACGGCGTGCCACCCGGCGGAATGCAACCGGGCGACATCCTGAACGGGCCCGGCCACACCTACCTGTACGTCGGGCCGTGGGGCGCCGAGGGACAAGGCTTCACCACGGCGTCCGCATCACTGTATGGGCGCGTGCCGGAGGCGGGGTATCTGTACGGCATCGCCGACCCGGCGCACGGCGACTTCACGGTCTACCGGCTGAAGACGTGAACCGGCGACCGTTGCTGATCGGCGCCGCCGTGCTCGTCATCGTGCTGCTAGGCGGCTTCCTGGCCTTCCGGGACAGTGCCGAAGGGCATGACTGGAAGTCGGAGCAGGGGCGCGAGTTCGAGGCCGAGGCGGGCCGGCGGTTCGACCAGACCCAGGAGCGACTGGTGCAGCGCTACCCGATCATCCGTCGGCTGCCCTACATCGGCCCCGGCTTCGAGGTGAACTACGTCGGCTCGAAGTCCGAACCGGACAACCCGATCGCGATCTCGGTGACGGTCGAGACGTGGACCGCCACTGGGAAGGACAAGGCGCTGCAATGGATCCAGGAGGACGGGACGGATCCCGCCACCCTGGACCTCATCTACACGGTCACGAAGTAGTCAGGCCGGGAGGTGCAGTTCGCCGCCGGGTGCGGCGAGGGCGGTGAGCGGGAAGTCGAGCGGATTCGTCAGGCAGCGCGCCGAGCCGCCACCCTTGTGGAACTCGCTCAGGTCGACCAGCACCACACGCAGGCCCATCCCGGTGAAGATCTCCCGCAGCCGCGGTGAGCAGGCCGGCATGATGATCGTCTCGTTCACCACCAGCGAGTTGCCGCTGAACGCGAAGGCTTCCTCGTCGGTGAGCACGATCGGGTTCGGCACGATGCCGGCCAGCTCGGCCTGGCTCGCGGCGTCGAAGGCCGGCGGGTAGATCATCGCCGTCGTGCTGTCGACCGGGCAGAACGGCAGGTCGAGGTGGTACATGCCCTCGTGGGCGATCCGCAGCCCGCGGACCCGGATGTCCCACTGCGTGGCCAGCTGCTTGAGCGCGTCGGCCTCGGTGCGCGGGCCGTAGCCGACCACCAGGCTGTCGCCGAAGACGAAGGCATCCCCGGACTCGAAGTGCGGCCCGACGTCGTCGCTACCGGTGCGGCCGAGGTCGAATCCGTGACCGACGAACCAGTCGCCGGCGGTCAGGGACTCCTTGCGCCGGGGCTCGAAACGCATGTGCGAGAGCATCGCCCGGCCGTCGGCCGTGGCCAGGCCGAGGTTCATCGCGTAGACCATGTCGGGGGAGTCCGGCCGCTGGGCCAGCACCTCGACCTCGCCGCCGGCGTCGACGATCGCCTGCCGCAGCGAGTCCCACTGCTTGAGCGCGAGCTCGGCGTCCGGCTGGTCCTGGGTCGACATGTACGGGTTGATCACGTAGTCGATCCGGAAGTGGTCCGGGCGGACCATCAGATACCGGCGACCCCACTCCAGCGGCTGTCCCATGAACACCCCTCCAACTGACCCTGAATCCCTGCCACACGCAGTGCTGTTTACAGGGGCAGGATTCCCTGATTGTCCGACAATCAGTCAGTGTGCAGGGAAGTCTTCCCGCGCGCAACACGGTCCTCGTCACATCGCCCGGCAGGGTCTGGCCGGAGTCTGGTGTCAGGACTAACCTGCGGCTATGACTCCTGACCATGGACTCCCCCCGGGCGTGCGCTTCCGTGGCTGCCTGGACGATGTCGCGGCTTACAAGCCCGGCCGTCCGCCCGCGACCTCGGACGACCGGCCGTCGTACAAGTTGTCCAGCAACGAGAATCCGTATCCGCCGTTGCCGGGGGTGCTGGCCGCCGCCACCGACGCCGCGCAGCATATGAACCGCTACCCGGACATGGGGGCGGCCGACCTGCTGGAGACGCTCGCGGAGCGGCTCAAGGTGCCGGTCGACGACTTCGCCGTCGCGACCGGCTCGGTGGCGCTGCTCTACCACCTGCTCCAGGCGGCCGTCACGCACGGCGACGAGGTCGTCTACGCCTGGCGCTCGTTCGAGGCCTACCCGATCGCCGTCCAGCTGACCGGCGCGACGTCCGTCCAGGTCCCGCTGACCGAGGACGCCCGGCACGACTTGAAGGCGATGGAGGCGGCGATCACCGACCGGACGAAGGTCGTCCTGGTCTGTACGCCGAACAACCCGACCGGACCGGTCGTCCACCGCGACGAGCTGCTCGCGTTCGTCGAGGCCGTGCCGCCGAACGTGCTGATCGTGCTGGACGAGGCGTACCGGGAGTTCGTCCGCGACCCGGAGGTGGTCGACGGGGTCGAGGTCTACCGCGACCACCCGAACGTCGTCGTACTGCGCACGTTCTCGAAGGCCTACGGCCTGGCCGGCTTCCGGATCGGGTACGCCGTCGGGCACCCGCCGGTGGTCGCCGCGATCCGCAAGTGTGCGCTGCCGTTCGGTGTCAGCTTCATCGCGCAGGCCGCCGCGCTGGCCTCGCTGCACGCCGAGGACGAGCTGCTCGCCCGGGTCGAGGACCTGGTCACCGAGCGGACCCGGGTGGTCGAGACGCTGCGGGACGCGGGCTGGCGGGTGCCGGACACCCAGACGAACTTCGTCTGGCTGGATCTCGGCGAGGAGACGCTCGACTTCACGGCGGCCGTTCAGGCCGAGGGCGTGTCGATCCGCCCGTTCCCGGGGGACGGTGTCCGGGTCAGCATCGGGGAGCGCGAGGCGAACGACCTGTTCCTCCAGGTCGCCTGCGCCTGGAAGAAGGCATAAGCAGTGTTGACATAAAAACCCGGCCCTCGCTGGGACGAGGGCCGGACATGAGTGCGGCGCCGGGAAGAGTGAGGCTTGTTCCCGGCGCCGCTGATAGTGCTTCCGAATCAGTCACCCCACCGAGGTGGCTCGTTCGGGTCCTGCATCACTGACCAGGGAGAAGGTCAGTTGTTCTGCGACGTGCCCTGCTCGCAGGTCTTCAGCGAGTCGATGGCCTGGTTGTTGTCGCCCAGACCCAGCAGCGCGCCGATGGTGTCGACGGTGCCCGCAGCGCCGATGACCGAGCCGGCGACGTCGTTGTGGCACGCCTGGAACGGGCCGACGCGGTTGTCGGAGACCGAGATCAGGTCGTCGTTGCCGACGCGGTACCACTTGCTGTTGTCCTGCTTGGTGCCCTGCTCGCAGGTCTTGACAGCGGTGATGCTGCTGTTGTTGTCGCCGAGGCCGACGATGGCCAGCACGTCGTCACCGGTGATCGCGGCGCCGATGCCGTTCAGGGCAGCCTTGTTGTCGCAGGCCTGGAACGGGCCGACGCGGTTGCCGTCGACGCCGACGAGGCCGCCGTCACGCTTCACGAAGTACCAGGCCTTGCCGCCGTGACCGTAGCCCTTGGAGGTCGACGAAACCTGGTCGGCCAGGTTGGTGGCCTGCGACGCGCCGTCGAGCATGTTGGCGCTGACGACAGTGGCCAGGCCGAGGGTGGCGACAGTCGCCACGGCCGCGGCAGCGGCGATCTTGCGAGTTACCTGCATTGTGCCGGTATTCCTTTCGGGTTTGACGGGATCGTCTTAGTGGTAACGACACCTGGCACGGCCGGTTACAAACTTTTTTGTCAGCTATTGACATCCCGCCTGAAATGACCGCGAACCCCATAGCCGACCGGTGATGAGTTCCTTGACGGGGCAGGTAACTCGCCTCTGACCAGGCAACTTGTGAGAGATCGTCAGGTTGCGGGACCGAGTGGAAGTTGTGTCGGGGTCAGCCGTAACCGGCCCCTGCCTTCGTCGTTGAGTCAGCGCGGGTGACGGAAAAATTCGGTGATTCGGAAGATTGTCGTCGATGGGCTCGGTGGCCGTCGAATAGGCAATACCACGATGAATCGGAATCGTCGGAACCATTGCCGGAGTTTCGCGCCGTGTTTTTTCGGGGCAGGGCGCGACGACCCGGCACTTTGGCCCGCTGCCGCGCGCATCGGCAGCGGTGGGAGACCCGGGTCCATAGGGCCCGGGTCCTTCCTTTTCCCGACTAGGACGCCCGCGGGCGGCGTTCGGCCGTGACGACCAGCGCGACCCCGCTGATGATCACCGCGCCCCCGGCCAGCAGTCGCCACGTCAGCGGCTCGTTCAGGATCAGCCACCCGAGCAGTACGGCGACCGCCGGGTTCACGTAGGCGTAGGTCCCGATCAGCGAGATCGGCGCGTTGGCCAGCAGGAACGAGTACGCCGAGTAGGCCAGCAGCGACCCGAAGACCACCAGGTAGGCGAGCGCGATCCAGCCGCTGCCGTGGATCCGGTCGAGGTGCAGGCGGCCCGGTTCGCCGCGGATCACTCCGAGCAGGATCATCGCCGTACCGCCGAAGAGCATCTCGTAGAGAGCGGTCACCAGCGGGTCCTTCGGCAACCCGAGCCGTGGCGAGAACCGGGAGCCGGTCGCCCACGAGATCGTGCCGACGACGATCAGCGCGATCGACAGCGGCTTCGCCGTCGTGTCACCCCCGGACAACGCCAGTACGGCGACGCCCGCGAACCCGATCAGGACGCCGACCCAGGTCAGCGCGCGCGGCCGCTCGCCACTGCCGACGCGCAGCGCCATCAACCACAGCGGTGTCGCGGCGACCAGCAGCGCGGCGAGCCCGGAAGGCACTGTCTGCTCGGCGATCGCGACCGCGCCGTTGCCAAAGGCAAGTAAGAGGAGACCGACGACCGCGGCGCCGAACGCCTCGCGGCGGGTGATCCGGAGCCGCCGCCAGCCGGACTTCAGGCCGAGGATCAGCGCGAGCAGCGTGCCGGCCACCAGGAAGCGGCCCGCCATGCTGAGCATCGGCGGCATCTCGGCCTCGACCACGACCCGGATGCCCAGGTAGGTCGAGCCCCAGACGACGTACACGATCGCGAGCGCCGACCAGATCATCGCGCTGGACGCTGTCCGGCCGCCGGTCGCGGACGGGGCTGCCGGAGCGGGAGCGGCCATCGGATGTACCTCCGGGAACGTCAGGGGCGTCAAGCAAAGACGATACTTACGTTAGAGGGTGCCCGGCGGGGAGTTCAAGAAGCTTTCCTGCCAGCAGCAAGGGTTTTCCTGCCAGGGGTAAAGGGGTGGGTGGCGCATGTCACAGTCGCCGGATCGACGCTCGGACGCGGCGCGCGGAGGCGAAAAACCGTACCAGTGGGTGGACTGGTGTCTCGTGTCGAGACCGATTTCGGTACCGCCGTACCCGCGAGCGTCCAGACTGTTAGCGGATCAGGCAACTGCTCGGTACGGTGTGCCGCAAGTGGTGTGCATCAACCCCTGGATCCATGCGGTCCTGCCTGCGAAGCCTCACCCGGCGGAAAGGCCGGGCCCGTGCAACGTTGCGGTCGCGGCGATCCCGCGCTCGAACCCGAGGAGTGCATGTTGAGTGAGTCTGTCCCGGGGACTCCCCCGGAAGTGTTCGCACCCGTCGAGGTGCCGGTCAGTCCTTCCCAGCCTCCCGAAGAGGTCGAGTTCGTCCAGCTCCTGACGCCCGAAGGCGAGCGCGTCGAGAACCCGGACTACGCGTTCGAGCTCGACGACGAGGCGATCAAGGGGTTCTACCGGGACATGACCCTGGTCCGCCGGATCGACACCGAGGCGACCGCCCTGCAGCGTCAGGGCGAGCTCGGCCTGTGGGCGTCGCTGCTCGGCCAGGAGGCAGCGCAGATCGGCTCCGGTCGCGCGCTGAACAAGAAGGACATGGTCTTTCCGACCTACCGTGAGCACGGCGTCGCGTACTGCAAGGACGTCAACCCGCTCAACCTGCTCGGCCTGTTCCGCGGCGTCGACCAGGGCGCGTGGGACCCGGCGGACAACAACTTCGCGCTGTACACGATCGTGATCGGCGCCCAGACGCTGCACGCGACCGGGTATGCGATGGGTCAGCAGCGTGACCACGCCGTCGGCGACGCCGACACCGGCGAGGCGACGATCGCGTACTTCGGCGACGGCGCCAGCAGCCAGGGCGACGTGAACGAGGCCTTCATCTACGCCTCCGTGTTCAACGCACCCGTGGTCTTCTTCTGCCAGAACAACCAGTGGGCGATCTCGGAGCCGATCGAACGGCAGTCCCGGATCCCGCTGTACCAGCGCGCGGCCGGCTTCGGCTTCCCCGGCGTCCGCGTCGACGGCAACGACGTCCTCGCGACGTACGCCGTCACCCAGCAGGCCCTCAAGCGGGCCCGCGAGGGCAGCGGCCCGACGCTGATCGAGGCGTACACGTACCGGATGGGTGCGCACACCACCTCCGACGACCCGACGAAGTACCGGCTGTCCGAGGACCTCGAGCACTGGAAGCTCAAGGACCCGATCGAGCGCGTGCACGCCTACCTGACCCGGCACGCGGGCGTCGAGCACGAGTTCTTCGAAGAGGTCGAGGCCGAGGCCGACAAGGTCGCGGCCGAGCTCCGGGCCGGCTGCCTGGCGCTGCCGGATCCGCAGATGACCGACTTCTTCCAGCACGTGTACGTCGAGGAGACGCCGCAGCTGGCCCAGCAGCGTGACCAGTACGCCGCCTACGCGGCGTCGTTCGAAGGGGAGGGCTGAGCGATGGCGAAGACCACTCTCGGCAAGGCCATCAACGCCGGTCTGCGGGCCGCGATGGAGGCCGACCCCAAGGTCATCATGATGGGCGAGGACATCGGCAAGCTCGGTGGCGTCTTCCGGATCACCGAGGGCCTGCAGAAGGACTTCGGTGAGGACCGCGTCATCGACACCCCGCTGGCCGAGTCCGGGATCATCGGGACCGCGGTCGGCCTCGCGATGCGCGGCTACCGGCCGGTCTGCGAGATCCAGTTCGACGGGTTCGTCTTCCCGGCGTACGACCAGATCATCAACCAGGTCGCGAAGATGCACTACCGGTCGGCCGGCAAGATCAGGATGCCCGTCGTGATCCGGATCCCGTACGGCGGCGGTATCGGCGCGGTCGAGCACCACTCCGAATCGCCGGAGACGCTGTTCGCGCACGTCAACGGACTCAAGGTCGTCACCTGTGGTGACCCGGTCGACGCGTACTGGATGATCCAGCAGGCGATCGCCTCCGACGACCCGGTGATCTTCTTCGAGCCGAAGCGGCGCTACCACGAGAAGGCCGAGCTGGACGAGACCGTCCCGCCGGCGCTCAAGCTGCACCAGGCCAAGGTGGTCCGCGAGGGCGCCGACGCGACGCTGTTCTGTTACGGCCCGATGGTGAAGACCTGCCTGCAGGCCGCCGAGGTCGCGGCCGAGGACGGGCGCAACCTCGAGGTCGTCGACCTGCGGAGCATCTCGCCGTTCGACCTGGCGACGGTCTTCGCCTCGGTGAAGAAGACCCGGCGCGCGGTCGTGGTGCACGAGGCCACGCTCTCGTTCGGCCCGGGCTCGGAGATCGCCGCGCGCGTCTCCGAGGAGTGCTTCTACCACCTGGAGGCGCCGGTCCTGCGCGTCACCGGCTATGACACCCCCTACCCGCCGTCGCGGATGGAGGAGGAGTACCTGCCGGACCTGGACCGCGTGCTGGACGCCGTCGACCGAGTGATGGGGTACTGATGGCGATTCAGCGCTTCAACCTCCCCGATGTCGGTGAAGGTCTGGTCGAGGCCGAGATCGTCAGCTGGAAGGTCAAGGTCGGCGACACGGTCAAGCTCAACGACACCGTCGTCGAGATCGAGACCGCCAAGTCCCTGGTCGAGCTTCCGGTCCCGTTCGCCGGCACCGTGCACGAGTTGCTGGTCCCCGAGGGCGAGACGGTCGACGTCGGTACGCCGATCATCGCCGTACTGACCGATGCCCCCGAGCCGGCCGCCGTACCGGACGAGCCTGCCGACACCGGCCGGACGGCGAACCTGGTCGGCTACGGCCCGCGCGCTACCGAAGCCAAGCGCCGCCCCCGCAAGGGCGGTGGCGCCCCGGCGCCCGCTCCCGCCGCTCCGGTGGTAGTGCCAGTGGCCGCGCCCCAGCCCGCCGCGCCGGCTCCGGTGGCAGCACCAGTTGCAGTGGGCAACGGGGTGGCGACGCATGTGCTGGCCAAGCCGCCGGTGCGCAAGCTGGCCAAGGATCTGGGGATCGACCTCGCCACTGTGTCGGCGTCCGGGCCGGGTGGAATCGTCACCCGCGCAGACGTCGAGGGGCATGTGGCCGCTCCGGCGGCTGCGGCTCCGACGTACGAGGCTGCGCCGGTGGTTTCCGGGCGCGGGGACACTCGCGTGCCGGTCAAGGGTGTGCAGAAGGTGATGTCACAGGCGATGGTGGCCAGTGCGTTCACCGCGCCGCATGTGACCGAGTGGATCACGGTCGACGTCAGCGCCACCATGGAGCTGGTCGATCGGCTCAAGGCCGACAAGGCGTTCCGCGACCTGCGGGTGTCGCCGTTGCTGATCGTCGCGAAGGCGGTCACGCTGGCGGCCCGCCGGACGCCGATCATCAACGCCGTACTGGACGAGCAGGCGCAGGAGATCGTCTACAAGGGCGCGGTCAACCTCGGCATCGCCGCGGCCACCCCGCGTGGGCTGATCGTCCCGAACATCAAGAACGCCGACACGCTCACCCTGCCGGAGCTGTGCGCCGCGCTGGGCGCTCTGGTCGCGACGGCCCGCGAGGGCAGGACCTCACCGGCCGACCAGGCCGGCGGTTCGTTCACGATCACCAACGTCGGCGTCTTCGGCATCGACGCGGGTACGCCGATCATCAACCCCGGCGAGTCCGCGATCCTCGCCTTCGGCGCGGTCCGTAAGCAGCCCTGGGTGGTGAACGACGAGATCGTCCCGCGGTGGATCACCACCTTGGCCCTCTCGTTCGACCACCGCCTGATCGACGGCGAGAAGGGTTCCACCTTCCTCGCCGACGTGGCCGGCATCCTCGAGGACCCCGCCCGCGCCCTGATGTTCTGAAAGGACACCGCCTCCGGCGGCGACTGTTCATCGGCGCGACCACCCCGTGTGGTCGCGCCGATTCGCCTTCAGCTCGGTCCTCGGCCCGCAACACCGGCTACCGAACTACCCGCTTGCGTGGCATGTCGGCTGGTCAGTAGCCCCTCCGCTCCGAAGGTGCTCGTCCCATCCGGCCGCTCGGATCCGGCCGACGGCGTACGCGGTGGTTATTGCCGGTTGCGGGGATCTACTGCCTCCGGGGGCCTGTTGCGATTTGGCGGCTGCTCTTCTCCGAACCGGTTTGGGGGAGCGGGATCGCGACGGGTGTTCGGTAGCGAGGGTTGAGGGCTTTGTCTGGACAGGAACCCCTCCGTCCCGAATGTGCTCGTCCCGTCCCGCCGCTCGGATTCGGCCGGTGGCGTACACGGTGGCTGTTCGCCGCTGCGGCCGGTTTGACTGAGACGGGTGGCTGGGGCGGTCTTCGGCGGGCCCGGATGGTGCGGTCGGTGACCGAGGTTCCCCGTCGCCTGTGGCTGACGGGCTGTGGTTGCTCCCGACGATCAGGAGGCCTGGTAGCTGGCCCGTCGCGGTGGTTGCTCCCGACGATCAGGAGGCCTGTCAGGTGACTCGCCGCCGCGGTTGAGCACGGCGGTTCGGGTCGCCTGCCTCGCCTGCCTGGCCTGCGGAAATTGGCTGGATATCCGTTCGAGTTGACCCTTCTCTGCTCAAATATTGAGGGGAGAACCAGCAACTTGCAGGGAGATCCCCTCGTTTTCCGGGACCGCAACCGAAGCCCGGAAGCTCAGGCGACCGGCACGCGCACCAACCCCCGTTCCGGTGTCCGCCATCGCCTCTTTGTGGAGTCCTGCTGCCGCTGGGTGGCAGTAGCACTCCACAAAGGCGAGCTTCGGCCCGGTTCGGATGCGGCCAGCGAGTTGAGGTCGTCTGGAAGGTGCCGGTTGCGAGATTCACGGATGCCTACTGCCGCTCCCTGACAGTAGAAACTCCGTGAACCGACAGACACGCCCGCACATCACGCCTCTGCGGGGACCTACTGCCGCTCAGAGGCAGCAGATCCCCGCAAAGGCGCGATCAACAGCCGCGGCCGCAGGCTCACGGAGTCCTGCCGCCACGGAGCGGCAGTGATCATCCGTGAACCGGGATTTCGGGCGTGCGGGGAAGGGTGTGGTGCCCGATCGGGACGGTTGCCTTGAGCAACGGTGATTCGGTGGGTGCTGGTTGCTAGCTTCGCTCTCGACTTGCTGTTCTTCGAGGGAGATCTGTGATGCGTACCCGCCCCGCCACCACCTGCGCGACCGTGCTGCTGTCCGGTGTACTGGCCCTGACCGCGGCCGCGTGCGGTCCGCAGGACGACCCCGGCGCCGTACCCGCGCCGTCCGGCCCGACCGCCCAGCCGTCCGATGCCCCGGGCGCCTCGGAGGGCGAGCTCCCGGAGCCGTGCAAGGGCTGGACCGAGGCCGACGTGACCACCCTGACCGGGTTGAAGATCGCCCCGGACGACGATGGCACGCGCGGCGGCCCCCAGCCGTACAAGGCCGGTGACAGCCAGCGGGAGTGCATCTGGGGTGTCGACGGCGGCCACTTCCTGATCGGAACCCAGCGGACGAAGGCGGCTGAGTTCTCGGGGCCCGGCGGTGATTCCGAGATCGTCGACGGGATCGGCGATCAGGCCTACTTCATCAAGTCGAACACCGAGCTGCACGTCCGCAAGGACGACCTCGAGATCGTCGTCAGCTTCGACAAGGACGAGACCGAGTCCGGTGACCTGACCCTCATCCCGGTGCAGAAGACCATCGCCACCAAGATCCTGCAGACCATCGGGGCCTGACCGTCCTCGGTATGTCCTGTCCAACCTGCCCGGGAAAACGGCATCCGGACGGTGACAACGTCGCCACTTGGCGTGTTGGTGTCAGCGGCATTTCCGCGCCTTGCCGGGGAATATGCGCAGGCATAGTGTCCGTCCGCACGCTCCATCGGCGACGGATGGAAAGGGGAGGAGCGGTGCGTCGGGTGGGGAGCCGGAGCGTTCCGGGCGGAGTTGGTGCGACCGTCCGCAGGCCCGGCGTTGCGCGATCCGCCCAGCACCACTTCGCGAAGGGACCACACCGATGGTCTTGTTTCAGCGTTCCCGTAAGCCCGCCACCGTTCTCGCGATCCTCGGCCTCTCAGTAGCTACCGCTACTGCGCTGGGGACCACGGCCTCCAGTGCCGTGCCGAGTGCGGCGCCACCGCCGCGGCCGTCACAGGCCCAGTCGAAGACGTTCGCGGCCCAGTCCGCATCGTCGTTGGTGGCGGACCGTCCCGCCGGACTCCATGCCGGCAAGAGCGACGTCTTCGTCGCCAAGCCAGTCATCTCGGATCCGTCCGGGTTGCAGTACGTCCCGTACGAGCGCACGTTCAAGGGCCTGCCCGTCATCGGCGGCGACTTCGTCGTCGTCACCGACGCGCAAGGCGCCGTGAAGGCCACCTCGGTCTCGCAGACCGCAACGATTCCCGAACTCGCGACGAAGTCCGGCATCAGCGCCGCGACCGCCAAGGCGACCGCGACCAAGCAGCTCAAGACGGTCACCTCCAGCACCACGCCGACGCTCGCCGTGTACGCACTCGGCAGCACGCCCAAGCTGGCCTGGCAGTCTCGCGTCAGCGGCAGCAACGGTGACGAGCCGTCGAGTCTGTCCGTGTACGTCGATGCGGTCAGCGGGAAGGTGCTCGGTACCAAGGAGCACGTGATGGCCGGCAACGGTACGGCCGCCTTCAGCGGGCCCAGCCCGCTCACCCTGGCGACCACGCTGACCGGCAGCACCTACTCGATGAAGGACCCCGGCACCACCAACCTGTCCTGCCAGGACGCGGCGAACAACACCACGTTCTCCGGTCCGGACGACAACTGGGGCAACGGGGTCGGCACCAACCGGGAGACCGGCTGTGTCGACGCGCTCTACGCCGCGCAGACCGAGAAGAAGATGCTCACCGACTGGCTCGGCCGCAACGGCATGGACGGATCCGGTGGCGCCTGGCCGATCCGCGTCGGCCTGAACGACCAGAACGCGTACTACGACGGTTCGCAGGTCCAGATCGGCAAGAACACCGCCGGTGGCTGGATCGGTTCGGTCGACGTGGTGGCGCACGAGATGGGCCACGGCATCGACGACCACACCCCGGGCGGTATCTCGGGATCGGGAACGCAGGAGTTCGTCGCCGACACGTTCGGTGCGGCGACGGAGTTCTACAGCAACCAGCCGTCGGCGTACGACCCGCCGGACTTCCTGGTCGGGGAAGAGGTCAACCTGGTCGGTAGCGGCCCGATCCGCAACATGTACGACCCGGCACAGCTCGGCGACCCGAACTGCTACTCCAGCTCGATCCCGAGCATGGAGGTGCATGCGGCGGCCGGACCTGGCAACCACTGGTTCACGCTGCTGTCCCAGGGCAGCGGCGGCAGCCCGAACGTGCCGACCTGCAACAGCTCGACGGTGACCGGTCTGGGCATCCAGAAGGCCATCAAGATCATGTACAACGCGATGCTGATGAAGACGAGCAGCAGCTCGTACCTGAAGTACCGCACCTGGACGCTGACCGCGGCCAAGAACCTCTACCCTGGCAGCTGCACCGAGTTCAACACCGTCAAGGCGGCGTGGGACGCGGTGAGCGTTCCGGCACAGACTGCTGACCCGACCTGCAGCGTCAGCGGTGGCGTCACCGTCGGCAACCCGGGCAACAAGACCGGCGTCGTCGGTACGGCGATCGCGTCGTTCACGCTGTCGGCCACCGGCGGCACCGCGCCGTACACCTGGTCGGCCACCGGCCTGCCGGGTGGCATCTCGATCGGCTCCTCGACCGGAACCGTCTCCGGTACGCCGACCGCCGCAGGCACCTTCAACGTCACGGCGACGGCGACCGCGACGGCCGGCGGATCCGGCAGCACCTCCTTCACCATCACCGTCTCCAGTGTCGGTGGCTGCTCCGGCCAGGTGCTCGGTAACCCGGGCTTCGAGGCCGCCAGTGCGGCACCGTGGACGGCTACGGCCGGGGTGATCGGCTCCGCCGCCGGTCAGCCGACTCACGGTGGGACGAAGAACGCATGGCTCGACGGCTACGGAACGACTCACACCGACACGTTGAGCCAGTCCGTCACCATCCCGGCCGGCTGCCACGGAACCCTGTCCTTCTACCTGCACATCGACTCGGCTGAGACCACCACCACGGTCCAGTACGACAAGCTGACGGTGAAGGCGGGCTCCACCACGCTGGCCACCTACTCCAACCTCAACAAGGCCAGCGGGTACACCCTGCGGTCCCTCGACGTCTCGTCCCTCGCGGGCACGACGTCCACCATCACCTTCACCGGTACCGAAGACAGCTCCCTGCAGACCTCGTTCGTCATCGACGACACCGGCCTGAACCTGAGCTGATCCGACGGTGAGGCCCCGGCAACGGGGCCTCACCCCTTAGACCATTCGGTCCTGACGGAATCTGTTGGTTCGTGGGGCTTCATGTCTTGTCGCCCCGTCACGACGCGTGTAGCTTCCCTCGCAGTGAGTGCCGCCCCACCCACGGATGGAGTTTCGCCATGCGCCGACGTCTGCTCGCGTCCCTGCTCGGTCTGGTTCTGTGCGCGGTCGTCGTACCGACCGTGGCTCAGGCCCGGACCCAGGCCAAGCCGGATATCGCGCCGACTCCACCGATGGGGTGGAACAGCTGGAACACGTTCGGGTGCGACATCAACGAGGGGCTGATCCGCGACACCGCCGACGCGATGGTGTCGTCCGGTATGGCGGCCGCCGGCTACAAGTACGTGAACATCGACGACTGCTGGATGGCTCCGCAGCGGGACGGGAACGGCCGCCTGCAAGCCGATCCGAACCGGTTCCCGAGCGGTATGAAGGCCATCGCCGACTACGTGCACGCTCGTGGCCTCAAGCTCGGCATCTACTCGTCGGCAGGCGTGCACACCTGCCAGGGCCTGCCGGCCAGCCTGGGTCACGAGACCGTCGACGCGCAGTCGTGGGCGAGCTGGGGCGTGGACCTGCTCAAGTACGACAACTGCGGCAACCTGAACAACGTCCCGGCCGAGCCGCGGTACAAGGCCATGGCCGACGCACTGCAGGCCACCGGTCGTCCGATCCTCTACAGCATCTGCGAGTGGGGTCAGAACCAGCCATGGCTGTGGGCGGCCAACGCAGGCGGCCACATGTGGCGCACCACTGGCGATATCGCCAACAACTGGTCGAGTGTGATGTCCCTGCTCGACCAGCAGGTCGGACTGGAGCAGTACTCGGGCCCGAACGCCTGGAACGACCCCGACATGCTCGAGGTCGGCAACAGCGGTCTCACGTATGCCGAGAGCCGCGCCCACATGAGCCTGTGGTCGATCATGAACTCGCCTCTTGTCGCCGGGAACGATCTACGCTCCATGCCCGCGTCGACGCGTGACCTGCTCACCGACCCCGACGTGGTCGCGGTCAACCAGGACTGGGCCGGACGGCAGGGCGCCAAGCTCCGGGACGACGGTGACATCGAGGTGTGGTCGAAGAAGCTGTCCGACGGGTCGGCCGCGGTGGTCCTGCTCAACCGCTCGCCCAACGCTGCCACGATCAGTACGACGGCTGCCGCGCTCGGATTGCCCGCATCTTCGGCGTACACGGTGAAGGAGCTGTGGACCAACGCCGTACGAGCTTCTGCGGGGACTGTGCGGGCGCAGGTCGGTTCGCACGACGCTGCGATGTTCCGGGTGACTCCTGGGGCTGCTGCCGACGTGGCTCCGATGGTTGTGCTCGAGGCAGCGCCTGCGAAGGCCTACGTGTCGACTGCTGGTCGGGTTGACGTGAAGACGCAGCTGCACAACGACGGTCCGAGCGCTGTGACCGGTGGGCAGATGTCTCTGACCGCACCGGCCGCGTGGACTGCCACTGCGGAAGGCTCGACCCAGCTGGGCACAGTCGCTGCTGGTCAGACCGGTTCGGTCACCTGGCATCTCGCTGCGAACAACCCAGCGCTCGGACCGGTCAGTCTGACGACCAGTACGAGCTGGACGTGGAATGGCAGCTCGCAGTCCGGCTCCGGCATCGGCCGGTTCGTGGTGGCCAACCCACCGCCAGTCGGGCGTACGGCGGTCTCCGACGGGTCGTGGGTCTTTGCTGACAACGGCTGGGGACCTGTCGAGCGCAACATGAGTGTCGGCGAGCAGGCTGCCGGTGACGGCAAGCCACTCACTGTGGCTGGGACGGTGTACCCGAAGGGCCTTGGTGTCCACACACCTGGTCGGGTCGGCTACTTCCTGGACGGCCAGTGCACCACTCTGACCACCAAGGTCGGTATCGACGACGAGGTCGGCGACAAGGGTGAGGTGCAGTTCGAGATCTGGGCTGACGGCACCCGGCTCACCCAGGCCACTGCCACCGGTGCTGGTGGGGCTGTCGCACTCAGCGCCAACCTGACCGGCGTACAGGTCGTGGAGCTGGTGGTGGACCCGAAGGGCACGCCGGACTACGACCACGCCGACTGGCTGGCGCCCGAACTGACCTGCGTCGGTACGCCGCCGCCCGCGGGCAAGTCCAAGCTCGCCGACCGGCCCTGGACCGCCATGACCAACGGGTGGGGCCCGGTCGAGCGCAACCGCTCCAACGGCGAACAGCCCGCCGGTGACGGCAAGCCGCTCACCGTGGCCGGAACCGTCTACCCCTCCGGCCTCGGCGCCCACGCCAACGGCTCGGTCAGCTTCCACCTGGGCAAGCGCTGCTCGGCCCTAACTGTTGCCGTCGGCATCGATGACGAGATCGGCGACCGCGGCCAGGTCCACTTCGAGGTCTGGGGTGACAACACCCGCCTGGCCCAGGCCGACGCCACTGGCGCGGGCGGCGCCGTACCGCTCACCGCCGATCTCACCAACGTGACCACCCTCGACCTCCGCGTGGACGGAGCCGGCTCGATCGACTACGACCACGCCGACTGGCTCACCCCCGAGGTCACCTGCACCTGAAGAATTCGTTCGCCGGAAGCATCGGTCATGGGGGAGACTCGACGCCGTGGCTTCCGGTGAACCTTCCCTAGATGTCTTGCAGGCTTGGGGTTTGGGCCTGCCCAGTGCGATCTCGGCACCCGAGCGTGGCACGAACAACTGGGTCCGCTTCCTGCGGTTCGGAACGGACGACTACGTCTTCCGCCTGCAACGCAACGCCGATCCGCGCCAGGTTGCCGCCGAACAGCGGCTGCTGACCGAACTGCGGCAGCGCGGACTGTCGTTCGACGTACCGGCTGCTCTTCCCGCCACCGACGGCGCGACCGCGGTGGCGACTCCGCTCGGCCTGGCGACGCTCTGCCGGAGGTTGCCCGGGAGTCATCCAGCGCGTGGTCTGCCCGAGCTCGAGGCGATCGGGCGGGCCCTCGGTGAGCTGGACGTCGCGCTGGCCGAGTTGCCCCACGAGCTCGCGCCGAACGACTGGCGGCGGCCGCTGGCGACGATCCGGCCGGAGATCACCGATTTCGACGAGCTCGGTCGTGCGCTCCGACGCGAGCTTCCCGGTGCTGCGACGGACTGGTTCGTCGAACGGGTACCCGAGATCGACGCGGCGACGCAGGAGCTGCGACAACGGCTCCCGGTCCAGATCGTCCACAGTGACCTCGGCCCGAGCAATCTACTGATCGCCGACGGACAGGTCAGCGCGGTGCTGGACTTCGAGATCGCCGGGCTCGACCTCCGGATCGCCGACTTCGTGGTCAGCCTGGGCCAGTCGACCGACCGGAGCGATCCCGACCAGGTCGCCGCGTTCCGGCGGGGGTACGCCGCCTTCGTGGTGCTGTCGGACCTCGAGGAGGCGGCGCTGCCGACGATGTCTCTCCAGCGGGCGCTCGGATCGGTGATCTGGCGGGCCGGAGTCTGGCGATCGGGCCACGCGACGGCCGCCGACGTCCTGGACAGGCTGACGGCCGCCTACGAGTTGCAGGGATAGGCCACTTCGGGCCGTCTGACTCCGGTGCGTCGTACTCTCAGGCTCATGACGTGGTTGCTGGCTTTGCTCGGCGGGGGCGGGGTGGCTCTCGCCGGTCGCTACGTGTGGGACCGGCGCGCTGCCCGGCGGGGCGACGCGGCCGAGTTGGAGCAGGTCCGGAAGCTGGCGGACGAGGATGTGACGCTGCTCGGTGAGGAGCTCGCTCGGCTGGGTGCGGTGGTGGATGGCCGGGAGTTGGACGTGGAGACGCGGCTCGACTATCAGCGCGGCCTTGACGCCTACGAGGCTGCGCAGCGCGCGGTTGGTGGGGTCAAGTCGGCCGATGGCCTCAGTGCCGTGACCGATGCGCTGGCGACCGGACGCTACGCGATCGTCTGCGTTCAGGCGCGGGCCGCGGGTCTGCCGGTACCGGAGCGGCGGGTGCCGTGCTTCTTCAACCCGCAGCATGGGCCGTCCACCGTCGACGTGGTGTGGACGCAGCCGATTCGCGGGACCCGCAAGGTGCCGGCGTGCGCGCAGGACGCGGCTCGGTTGAAGGCCGGCGAAGACCCAGAGGTCCGGTACGTCGTCATCGGCAGCCGCCGGGTTCCGTACTGGGAGGCGGGTGCCGCGATCGCGCCGTACGGGCGGGGGTACTTCGCGGCCGGTGCAGGTGCCAGCTATGTCGCACTGGGTTCGTTCGACGGACCGAGTGACGCGGGTGTCTGGGGTGGTGGGGGACACGGCGGTGGGCACGGTGGCTTCGGTGGGCACGGCGGGCACGGAGATGGCGGCGGACATCATGGCGGCGGCCATGGCGGCCATGGCGGCGACTTCGGCGGTCACGGTGGGGGCGGCGACGGTGGGGGCGGCGGATTCTGACCCCATTGGTCCGGACCTATCCGGCACAGTGAGAGGGTAGAGCTGTGCTGGTCCTAGTGGTGGTGCTGAGCGCGGCGGTCCTGCACGCGACGTGGAACGCGATGGCGCACGGGGCAGTCGATCGGTCGGCCGGGGTGGCGTGGATGGCGCTGGCCACCGGCGTCATCGGGCTAGTGCTGGTGCTCGTGCAGGGGCTGCCTCCGGCGGGGACCTGGTGGTACGTCATCGGGTCCACGGTGCTGCACATGGCCTACTTCAGCGGGTTGCTGGCGTCGTACCAGCTGGGGCAGTTCAGCCAGATGTATCCGTTGGCCCGCGGTACCTCGCCCTGGGTGGTGGCTGTGGTCTCAGTGGTGGTTCTCCAGCAGACGCTGGCCCCGGGAGTCCTGGTGGGCGTGCTGCTGGTGTCGGCTGGGCTGATGGCGCTGGTGTTCATCGGGCGGCCCGGGCGGCGGCAGCTACCGGCATTGGCAGCGGCCATGGGAACCGGGGTGATGATCGCGGCGTACACGGTCGTCGATGGGCTGGCCGTGCACAGGATGCCGGTGCTGACCTACCTGGGCTGGGTATTCATGCTGCAGGGGTTCGCGATGCCGCTGCTGGTGATCGCCTGGCGCGGAACCGCCGTACTGCGTCAGCCGCGCGGAGCTGTGCTGTCCGGGCTGGGCGGCGGTGTGGTGTCGCTGGTGGCCTACGGGCTGGTGCTGTGGGCGCAGACCCGGGGCACGCTGGCCGCGATCGCGGCGCTGCGGGAGACGAGCATCATCTTCGGCGCGATCATCGGCGCCGTCTTCTTCGGCGAGCGCTTCGGCCCGAAGCGCGCAATCGCAGCCGGGGTGGTCGTCGCCGGCATCGTCCTCATCAGCCTCAACTAATTCGCTAACGTCCGAAAACACGCCGACCACGTACTGCGGATCTTCGGACGCTAGTAGGTGAGTGGGGGTCCCGGGCGGGAGACCCCCACTCCGATCAGGGCGTCACCAGCCGCGTTTGACCGCGTCCAGTGCGTCTACGTTGCCTTCACCGAAGAAGGCGTTGTTCTTCGTGGTGCCGGTGCAGCGAGCGTCCGGCACGGCCGGGCAGGCGGTGTCGTCGGCCTGCTTGCGCAGTGCGGCCTCGATCTCCAGCGGTCCCCACCACGGGTGCGCCGACTTGACCAGGGCTGCGACGCCGGTGACGTGCGGCGACGCCATCGACGTACCGCTCATCGTCCGGTAGCCGCCACCGGGCGCGGTGGACAGGATCGCGCTGCCGGGAGCGGCGACGTCGATCTTGTTCAGGCCGAAGTTCGAGAAGCCGCTCCGGGCGCCACCCTGAACGGTGGACGCGACGGTGATCACGTGCGGCAGCTCGGTCGGCATGTTCAGGCAGTTCTTGTCGAGCGTCCGGCTGACCGGGGTCGAGTCGTTCGGGCTGCCGGTGTCGGTGGTCTTGTTGGCCAGGTCGTAGTTCGAGTTCCCGGCGGCCGCGACCGCGAGGACGCCTCGACCGGTCGAGTACGCGACTGCACGCCGTACTGCTTCCTGGACCGCGCCCTGGTCGCCGTTGTCCTTGCACCAGTACTCGTACGGGTCGATGAAGTAGCTGTGGTTCGTGACGTCCATGTGCCGCTCGGCCGACCAGATGAAGCCGCAGATCGCGTACTCCGGGTAGATGAAGCCGCTGTCGTTCACGACCTTCACCGAAGCGATCCGGACGCCGGGCGCCACGCCGACGATGCCGACGCCGTTGCGCGCCGCCGCCACCGTGCCGGCCACGTGCGTCCCGTGCGGGCTGGTCGTCGGACGCCAGGCGCCCACGGTCCGGTCCGGTACGCCGTTGGTCGTGCAGTTCACGGAGTCCTTGGCGTCGAAGTTCGGCGCCAGGTCAGGGTGCGTGTCGTCCACACCGCTGTCGTTGATCCCGACCAGGACCTTGCGGGAGCCGTCGGTGATCTTGTGGGCCTGGTCGGCCTTGATCTGGCTCAGGTCCCACTGCTCGTTCTCCCGCGGGTCCGGGACCGGAGCCCCTAGGACTTCGCGCTCGGACGATGCCCCGGCCGGAGCCGGTGCTGCCGCAGCCGCGGTGCCGTCGGTGACAGCCGCCGTACGGGTGGCTCCGACGGACTGGACCTCACGGCCGTCGCGGCCGGAGCGGACCGCGGTCTTGAAGTCGGGGTTGGTCGACTGCGCGACGACGACGCCGATCTGCTGGTACGAGACCAGGACAGTGCCACCGGCGGCCTTGACGGCCTTCTCGACCTTGCGGACGTGGCCCGGGGAGGCCTTGGTGTTCACCACGTAGTTCATCAGCGGGCCGGGCTCGGCAGCCGCGACCGGAGCCGGTACGGCGCTCGCGGCGGTGGCTGCGCCGAGTGTGGTCAGCACCAGGGCGGTGGCGGCCAGGCCGGCGGACAACCGGCGCGGACGGGTCAAACGGGTCACGCTGCCTCCAGAAGGGCGGGAGCCTGGCAGGACGGGGCCAGACTCATCTCCGAGACTCTAAATCCGATCGGTCACCGGTGGAGTGGTTTATCCACAACTCACGGGAAACCCTGCGTCGGTCACTACCGATTGCTCATCAGTTCACGCTCAGTTACCCACATCATGTGGATCACCCTGTGGATAACTCGTGGAGAAGTTGGGGACGAGTGGTGGATTGCCTGTGGGTGTAGGATAGATACAACAGAGATACCAAGCGCGTTTCAGGCTGTACCGATTTTTCAGGGTGAGGTAGTTGCAGTTCGAGTTGGGGGAAGAAACCGCCGAGATCGCTCGGGTGGTCGTCGAGGCAGCGCCGGGAGTGGAGAAGATCCCGGCCGCTGAGCGGGTGTACGCGTATGTGAAGGCAGCGATCCTGGACCGGGTCTACCCCGGCGGGGAGCTGCTGACGGAGGGCGAGCTGGCCACCGCGGTCGGGGTGTCGCGCACTCCGGTCCGGGAGGCGCTGCTGCGGCTGGAGGAGTCCGGCCTGGTCAAGCTGTACCCGAAGAAGGGCGCGCTGGTGCTGCCGGTGCTGCCGCAGGAGATCAACGACGTGCTCGAGGCGCGGGAGCTGATCGAGACGCATGCGGCCGCCAAGGTCTGGCCGCGCCGCAAGCAGCTGATCGAGCGGCTGTCCGAGCGCGTCGACGAGATGCGTGCGCACCGCAAGGCCGGTGACGCGAAGAGCTTCCTGGAGGCCGACCGCGCCTTCCACGAGGCGATTGTCGGTGCCGCGGGCAACGAGATTCTCGCCAAGCTCTACAACAGCCTGCGCGACCGCCAGGTCCGGATGGGCGTGCCCGGCATCGAGGTGCAGCCGGCCCGGATGGACAAGTCCATCGCCGCGCACCAGGAGATGATCGAGGCCCTCGGCGGGAACAGCGTGAAGCGCTTCCGCGAGCTGGTCGTCGCCCACATCGACTCCGCCGCGGCGGATCTGCGGGGCATTCGGTGACCGAACTCCTCTTCCCCCTGGGCGGTCGGCGTGCCTGGGCGGTGTGGGCCACTGCTGTCTTCACCTACCTGGTGACCGTGCTTCACCGCGGTTCGATGAGCGTGGCGGGTCTGCAGGCCGCAGAGCGCTTCGATATCTCCGCATCCGCGCTGGCCAGCTTCACCGTCGTGCAGTTGACGGTGTACGCCGCTATGCAGGTGCCGGTCGGCGTCCTGCTGGACCGGTACGGCTCCAAGCGGCTGCTGATCGCTGCGTCCGGTCTGCTGTTCGTGGCGCAGTCCGCGTTCAGCATGGTCGACTCCTACCCGGCCGCGCTCGCTGCGCGGGCAGTGCTGGGTGTCGGTGACGCACTGGTCTTCATCAGCGTGCTGCGGGTCGTCATGGCCTGGTTCCCCGCGCTACGGCAGCCACAGATGTCGCAGGTGACCGGAATGCTCGGTGGCATCGGTGCGATCGTCTCCACCGCTCCGATGGCTGCTGCCTTCCACGCCTTCGGCTGGACTCCCACGTTCGCCGGGGCCAGTGTGCTCAGCCTGGTCGCGGGCGTCGCCGTACTGCTGCTGATGAAGAACACCCCGTACGACGAGCCGCTCCGCCGTCCCAAGCAGTCGGTGGTCGAGGTCCGGGCGAACCTCCGGCGGGCCTGGAAGGAGCCGGGCACTCGGCTGGGCCTGTGGACGCACTTCACCACGAGCTTCTCCGGCAGTACCTTCGGTCTGCTCTGGGGCTACCCGTTCCTCGTGCAGGGCCAGGGCGTCTCGCCGGGGACCGCAGCGGCCATGCTGATCCTGCCTGTGCTCGCGGGACTCTGCTACGGCCCGCTGGTCGGCCGGTACGCCGCCAAGTTCCCGTTCTACCGGTCCTGGATCGTGCTGGCCGTCATCGCGGGGTCCGTGCTGATGTGGACCGTCGTGCTGCTCTGGCCGGGCCAGGCCCCGATGCCCGTGCTGTTGCTGCTGATCGTCGTACAGGCTGCTGGCGGTCCCGGTTCGATGCTCGGATTGGACTACGCGCGGACCTTTAACCCGAGCAACCGCTTCGGTGCGGCCAACGGGATGGTGAACACCGGCGGCTTCATCGCAACGCTGCTCTGCATCGGCATGGTCGGCATCCTGCTGGACGCCTCGTCCGGTGGCGCTCCGCAGACCATCGGTGACTTCAAGTACGCGCTGGCCTTCCAGTACGTGCTGTGGGCGATCGGCATCCGGCAGATCCTCAAGTACCGGCGCCGGGCGCGTGGCCACCTGGCCCGCTACAACCCGGAGGCCTACCAGGCGCTGCTCGCCAACAAGGTCGTCCCGCTCCAAGGCTGAACCAGTTGCTGTCGCGGGCCTGCCAGCGCAGTGACAGGCCCGTGCCAGCGCCGAGGTGCACGGTAATCCCAGTGAAGTGAGTCAACTGGGAGGAATTCGATGACTACATCGAACCAGGTCGCCATCGAGGCGGTCGGCTTGGTCAAGAAGTACGGAAACACGACTGCGCTGGCCGGGGTCGACCTGTCTGTCCCGACCGGGACAGTGCTGGGGGTGCTCGGGCCGAACGGCGCGGGCAAGACAACGGCGGTCCGGATCCTCGGCACGCTGCTGCGTCCCGATGCCGGCCACGCGACGGTCGGCGGGTACGACGTCGTCCGGGAGGCGGCCAAGGTCCGCGGCATCATCGGGCTGACCGGGCAGTACGCCTCGGTCGACGAGGACATGTCCGGCCGCCGCAACCTGGTCATGATCGGCCGGCTGCTCGGGATGTCCCGGCCGGACGCCAGGTCCCGCGCCGAGCACCTGCTCGAGCGGTTCGAGCTGACCGACGCCGGCGAGCGCACCGCGAAGACCTACTCCGGCGGTATGCGGCGCCGGCTCGACCTGGCCGCGAGCCTGGTCGGCAACCCCCGCATCCTGTACCTCGACGAGCCCACCACGGGTCTGGACCCGCACGCCCGCAACGGCGTCTGGGAGACGATCCGCGACCTCGTCCTGGACGGAACCACGGTGCTGCTCACCACGCAGTACCTCGAGGAGGCCGACGCACTGGCCGACTCGCTGATGGTGTTCGACAAGGGCCACGTGGTCGCCTCCGGCCGTCCGGCCGAGCTGAAGGCCCAGGCCGGTAAGCAGACCCTCGACGTACGGCCTGCTGAGCCCGCCCACCTCGAACGCGTCGCAGCGATCGTCGCCGAAGCGGTCGGCGTCCGGCCGAGCGTCGACGTCGTGAACGCGCTCGTCAGCGCACCGGTCACCGACGGTACGTCGATGCCGGTCGTGGTCCGTCGTCTCGACGAAGCCGGGATCGCGGTCACCGAACTGGCGCTCCGGCTGCCGAGCCTGGACGAGGTCTTCCTCGCCCTGACCGGTCACGCCGCCGAAGAGCGTCCCACCGAGGTTCTGGAAGGAGCGAACCGATGAGCGCCGCGACTCTTGAAAGCATTCCGCCGGTCGAGCACCGGTCGCGCCCGTTCGCGTGGGTTCAGCAGAGCCTGACGCTTGCCTGGCGCAACATTGTCCGGATCCGGCAGAACCCGGAAGCCCTGGCGGACGTGACGTTCCAGCCGATCATCTTCCTGGTGCTGTTCCTGTTCGTCTTCGGCGGCGCGATGTCGCAGGGCCATGGCTGGCAGGCCTACCTGCCGACGCTGCTGCCCGGCCTGCTCGTCCAGACCGTGGTGTTCGCCACGATGGGCACCGGCGTCGGCCTGAACGACGACTTCGCCAAGGGCGTCTTCGACCGCTTCCGCAGTCTCCCGATCGCCCGCATCTCACCGCTGATCGGTGCCGTCCTCGGCGACGCCGTCCGCTACATGCTCTCGATCATCATCCTGATGGCGACCGGTTTCGCCCTCGGCTTCCGCTTCCACAACGGTCTCGGCTACGGCCTGCTGGCACTCGTCATCGTGCTCGCCTTCGCCCTGTCGATGTGCTGGATCTGGGTCTGGCTGGGCCTCACGATGAAGACCGCCCAGGGCGTCCAGGGCATCGCCTTCATGGTGATGTTCCCGCTCACCTTCGGCAGCAACATCTTCGCCCCGACCAGCACCATGCCCGCCTTCCTCCAGACCTTCGCGAAGTACACCCCGATCTCCTACCTCGTAGACCTGGAACGAGCCCTCATGGGCGGCGGCGCCATCCAGAAACCCCTCATCATCACCCTCGCCTGGATGGTAGGCCTGGTAGCCGTCTTCGCCCCCCTGGCCATCCGCGCCTACCGCCGCCGCACGTAACCCCCGCCGTACCCGCCCCCCACGATGCGCCAAAGGTGGGCCGCCTGCTCCTTGTGCGCGAGCGCCATCTTTGTGAACCCACCAACCACTTTCGTGGGCTCGGAGTGGTTGGTGGGTACCCAAAGATGGGTGTGATGCGCAAAGAGCTGCGGCCGGGTTGGGGGGCGGGCGGCTGCTCTTTGGGTGTGGGGTTGATCTTTGTGCGCGAGCGCGATCTTTGGGAGGCCATCAGCCATTTTTGTGGGCTTGGAGTGGTTGGTGGATGCCCAAAGATGGGTGGGATGCGCAAAGAGCTGCGGCCGGGTTGGGGAGTGGGCGGGTGCTCTTTGGGTGTGGGGTTGATCTTTGTGCGCGAGCGCGATCTTTGGGAGGCCATCAGCCACTTTTGTGGGCTCGGAGTGGTTGGTGGAGGCCCAAAGATGGGTGGGATGTACAAAGAGCTGCGGCCGGGTTGGGGAGCGGGCGGCCCACCTTTGGGCGCATCGAGGGGGCGAGGGGGCGGGGGCTGTTAGTGGGGGATTTCGGCGAAGGCCAGGGGGTGGCGGGTGCAGAGGTAGGTTGCCCAGTGCAACTTCACCGGTACGCCGTTGGGGTCTCGGGTGATGGTCAGGAGTTCGCCGGCTTCGCGGCCGGAGGTGGTGCGGTAGGTGTCGTCGGCGATCTTTTCGAAGACGGCGGGGGCTTGCCAGTCGGCGGCGGCGGGGGACTTGGCCTGGAGGACGCCGGCTTTGACGGTGAACGTGAAGGGGGAGCCTTCGGTCCACCAGGTGCCCAGTACGCCGGTGAGTTCGGCGGGGACGGGGGTGCCGGGGAGCCAGGGGTCTACGGGGAGCGGGTCGTCTTCCAGGACCTTGGTGATCAGGTCGGTGGCGAGCAGGGCGGGTGCCGGGGCCGAGGTGGCGCTCTGCAGGCAGATGCCGGCGGTGCCGGACTCGCGGTGCACGAAGGTCGAGGTGATGTGGCCGGGCATGCCGCCGTCGTGGCCGACGAAGAGGTTGTCGCCGCGGCGGAAGAGCATGAAGCCGAGGCCGAAGGCGAGTTGCCAGCGGGCGGTGTCGGCCATGATCTGGACCTGGCACATCTCCTCGAGGGTGTCCTTGGACAGCACCTCGGAGACCGGGTTCGCGACGAACATGGCCCACTTGGCCAGGTCTTCCGCCGTGCTGGCGAGACCGCCGCAGGCCGCCATCGCCTTGATGTCGAGCAGCGGCTCCTGCACCGGTACGTCGGAGAACGGCGGCACGTAGTAGCCGGTCGCGGCCGGACCGCCGTCCATGCCGACCGTGGTCCGGCGCATCTCCAGCGGATCGAGGATCCGGGCCTTGACCGCGTCGTACCAGGACTTGCCGTCGAGCCGGGCGACGACCTCGCCGAGCAGTGAGAAGACCAGGTTCGAGTAGTGGAACCGGTGGTGCGGCTTGCCGACACGGTCGGCCTCGTTCCAGCCGGCGATCAGTTCGTCACGGTCCGGGAACTTCATCAGGTCCCAGACGTCGCCCACCGGCTCGCGCTGCATGCCGCTGGCGTGGCTGAGCATCTGCCGGATGGTCACTCCGCCGTGCTTGCTCTCCGGCACGTGCTTCTCGAGGGAGTCGTCCAGGCTGAGCTTGCCCTCGTCGCGTAGCGCCAGTACGGCGACCGCGGTCAGCGTCTTGCTCTGGGATGCGATCAGGAACTGCGAGTCCGCGGTCGGCGGTACTCCCGGGTTCGACAGATCGGCGGAGCCGGCGCCGTGCGACCAGGCCAGCGATCCGGCGCGGGCGACGGCGCCCACTACTCCGGGGACGCGGCCTTTGGCCTGGCGTTCGGCGACGAGTCGGGTGAGGGCGGTCTGCGTCTGCGCAGCGATTTCGGTCACGACAGTCGACAATAAGGGAGTGGGATGACAAAAGGCAGAGCCCTTGGGTACTGCGATGTGCAAGGCTGGTGGGGTGCGCATAGCGGTGCTCGGTCCTCTCGCGATGTGGGCGGCCGACGGGACTCCGCTCGACGTCCGCGGCGTCCGCCTGCGCGGACTGCTCGCCCGGCTCGCGCTGAGCGCCGGGAAGCCGGTCAGCGTCGAGACTCTGGTCGACGGTCTGTGGGGCACCGGAGCTCCTAGCGCCAACGCGCTGCAGTCGCTCGTCTCCCGGTTGCGCTCCAGCCTTCCGGCGACCGAGTCCAGCATTTCGATCCAGTCCGGCCCGGCCGGCTACACGCTGACGATCGGTCCGGACTGCGTCGACGCACAGCAGTTCGAAGACCTGGTACGGCGTGGCCGCGCGCTGCTCGGGTCCGATCCGGAGCAGGCCCACTCGCTGCTGTCCCAGGCCGAGAAGCTCTGGCGCGGTGAGGCCCTCGCGGACCTGCGGGACCTCCCATTCGCCGCCATCGAGGCGGATCGGTTGACCGAGCTCCGGCTGAGTACCGCGGAGGACCTGGCCGAGGCCGCGGTCGTCTGCGGACGAGCCCGCGACCTGATCACCGAGCTCGAGCGCCTCGCCGCCACCCATCCACTCCGCGAACGGCTCCACGAGCTCCTGATCCGCGCCCTGTACGCCGATGGTCGCCAAGCCGAGGCACTGACGGCGTACGAGCGCGTTCGTACGACGCTCGCCGAGGAGCTCGGCGCAGACCCGGGCGCACGGTTGCGTGATGTCCACGTGGCAGTTCTGCGCGGCGACACGGTAGACCCGGTCGTCGCCGCCACCCCAGCGCCGATGCCGGCCGGGCCGCGGAGCAATCTGCGCGCTCCACTCACCAGCTTCGTCGGACGCCGTGAGGACGTCGCCGAGCTGAGCCGCTTGCTCAGCAACGGCACTCGCCTGGTCACCATGGTCGGGCCGGGCGGCGCGGGCAAGACCCGGCTCGCGACCGAGACCGGCCGGACGCTGGTGGAGCAGAGCGGTGACGGCATCTGGCTTGTCGAGCTCGCGCCACTCGGTGACGCGACCGATGTGGCCCCCGCCGTACTGTCGACGCTTGGTGCGAGTGAGTACGTTGACCTGACGCCACCGTCGAGTCTCGTGCCCAAGCATGTGCGGGCGAGCCGGGCCGCGACCGAGCGACTGGTCGAGGTGATCGCCGACCGCCGGATCCTGCTGGTGCTCGACAACTGCGAGCATCTGGTCGAGGAGGTCGCCGGGCTGGTCGATTCGCTGCTCGCGGCCTGTCCGCGGTTGCGGGTGCTGACGACGAGTCGCGAGCCACTCAGCATTCCGGGCGAGCACCTGCATCCGGTCGGGCCGCTGGGCCTCCCGCCCGAGAACGCTTCAAGTGACGAGTACGCCGCCGTCCAGCTCTTCGTCGACCGGGCGCGCGCTGTTCGGCCGGACTTCGAGCTCACCGACACGAACCGCGCCGCCGTGGCCGAGATCTGCCGGCGGTTGGACGGGATGCCACTGGCGATCGAGCTCGCCGCGGCCCGGCTGCGGGCGATGACTCCGGAGCTGATCGTCGATCGACTGACGGACCGTTTCCGCCTACTGACCAGCGGTTCCCGGACCGCACTGCCCAGACACCAGACACTGCGCGCCGTCGTCGAATGGAGCTGGGATCTCCTCGACAGCGACGAGCAGGCGGTCGCCCGGCGGCTCTCGCTGTTCTCCGGTGGTGCCACGCTGGAGGCGGCCGAACGGGTCTGCAGTGACGACGATCTGCCGGTCGAAGCGGTGCTCGGCGTACTGGCTTCGCTTGTCGACAAATCGCTCGTCGAGGCGGTCTCCGGCGAGCGCGCCGTGCGCTACCGGATGCTCGAGACAGTGCGCGCGTACGGCGCTGAGCAGCTCGCGGCCGCTGGTGAGCGCGATCGGTTCCGGCGGGCGCACACCGACTACTTCCGCCGGTTGCTGCGTCAGGCCTGGCCGAACCTCCGGACCGAAGCGCAGGTCGCGTGGATCGCCCGGCTGAAGGCCGACCACGACAACCTGACAGACGCGCTCCGCAGTTCGATCGAGGTGGGCTCGGCGCGGAACGCGGTGCAGATGGTCTCCGCGCTGGCCGAGTTCTGGAACATGAGCGGCCGCCCGGCCGAGGCCGTCGGCTGGATGCGCGCAGCGCTCGCCGTACCGGGCCCGAGCGTGCCGGTCGAGCGCGCGGTAACCCTGATGATGCTTGCCTTCGGCACCATGTCCACCGAGGACGATCAGCTGGAGTCGATTCCGAAGGCGATGCGGGCGCTGGCCGAGGTCCGGATGCTGGCCCGGCAGCACGAGCTCGTTCGCGACTCGGCCGTCGGACGGTTCACGAACGCGATGTGGGCGGCGCTGCGGCGGGACACGGCGACGGCGTTCACCGAGCTCGAGTCGGCTCGCGAACATCAGGATCCGTGGACCCGGCACATGGCCGCGCTGCTGCTCGCGATGTTCCGCGACAACGAGGGCGAGCCGGTCCAGATGGACGCCGATCTGGGCGTCGCGCTCGAGGGTTTCCGCGAGATCGGCGACCGCTGGGGGACGTCGATGGCCCTGCGTGGGCTGGCCAGTCTGCAGGCCGCGCGCGGTGATCACGAGGCCGCGCTGGCGTCTCTCGAGGAGTCGATGCGGCTGTTCGAGGAGCTCGGCAGCACCGAGGGGATCGGGCAGCTGCTCGGGTCCGCCGCGATCAGCAAGCTCGAGCTCGGCGATCTCGACGGAGCTCACGCGCTTCAGCAGCAGGCGCTGCGGATCGCCGAGGAGAACGGCTCCCGTGAGGGTGAGGCGATGTCGCTGTTCGGGTTCTCGCGGATCGAGCTGCGGGCCGGAAGGCTCGACGAGGCCAGGGAGCTGATCGTGCGGGCCCGCGGGTTGCTCACCGAGCACTTCGACCGGATGGCCCCGCACGGTACGGCGATGCTGCTGGCGCAGCTGGGCCGGATCGATCTGCGGATGGGGGATCAGGAGTCGGCCCGCCGGTCGAACCAGCAGGCGGTCAAGATCGCGTTGACCAGCGCGGACATGCCGATCACCGCGACGATCGTCGAGACCGCCGCCGAGATCGACCTCGCGTCCGGAGACGCGGAGCTCGGTGCGCGCACCCTCGGTTTGGCGGCGGCGCTGCGCGGGATGCGGACGGTGCCGGACGCCGACGTCCGCGCCGTCACCGAGCAGCTCGTCGAGCTGCTGGGTGACGACGCGTTCGAGACGGCCTACGGCGCCGGCGCGGCGGTGACGCGCGACGACGCCCTCGACGAACTGCGCAAGCGCTTCAGCTCGTCATGAGCTGAAGCGCCAGTTCCCGCAGGGAGTTCTGCACCTTCTGCTCGGGCGGCCGTGGGTCGGCGAGCATCCAGTCGTAGACGACCGCGTTGACGGCGCCGAAGAAGCTGAGGCCGACGAACCGGAAGTCCCGGCGCTCGATCTCGCCCTTGGCCGCGGCGTTGTCGCCGAGGTCGCGCACACTCGTGATCAGCAGGTCCCGGAACGCGATCCGTTGCTCCTCGACAGCCGGGCTGGTGCCGACCACCTCGACGAACGAGATCCGGGCCCGGCGAAGATCCGCCATGATCGTTTTCAGGTAACTGTCGACCGCCGCGGTGATGCGTTCCCGGACCGGCCGGCCGTCGGTCCGCCGGATCGCGTCCCCGGTGTTCCGCACGGTCAGCTCGATCACCTGCGCGTGCACCGCGAGCAGCACGGCTTCCTTGTTCTGAAACTCGTGGTAGAAGTGCCGGGTCGACACTTTCGCCTGTGTGCACAGGCGTTCCACCGATGTCGCCGGGTACCCTTCGGTCCCGAACAACTCCAATGCCGCGGCCAGCAATCGCTCCCGGCGCGCAGCCTTCCACTCCTCGACCGATCGCCCGGAATAACGGCGTACGGAGGGTTCCCTCATCACACCTCTAGTCACTACCCCGTGCCAGATCCCGGACATCCTATCCACCCTTTGACCACGACCGGAACCGGTCCCGGTCGTCGTGACGGACTCCCGCCACGACGACCGGTCGACCGGTTCCGGCTCTGTGCTCTTTTCGGGGCTAGCTCATCGACTCGTAGCCGACCCCGCCGTCGAGCAGTTCGCGGACGATGTCGAGGTGGCCGAGATGCCGCGCGGTCTCCTCGATCAGGTGGCACACCACGTAGCGCACCGAGGCCGGCCCGCTCTCGCGGACGGTCACCCGCTCGACGTCGCCGAGGTTCATCGCCGCCACGACCTCATTCGATCGCGCGCACTCGGCGTCGTACTCGTCGAGCAACTGCGCCAGCGGTACGTCGTCCACGAACATCTCGGCATCGGGATGACCGTCCGGGGTCCACGGCGTCTGGCCGGTGTCGGGAACGCCGCCGAGGTTCTGCTGGAACCACGAATACTCCACCCAGCGCAGGTGCGCGACCAGGCCGGCCACGGTGGTGAGCGGCGAGGTGGGCAGCAGTTGCTTGTGCGCGTCGGCATCGCTCAGGCCCTCGCACTTCACGCGGACGAGGGATCGTAGGTGGTCGAGCCAGCCGACGAGCTGGGCGCGCTCGTCACCGGTCAGGGGTGGTCTCATGCAGTCTCCTCGGAAAGTTTGGTGTAGCCGGTCCGGCCGTCGATCAGTTCGCGAATGATGTCGAGGTGCCCGACGTGGCGGGCGGTCTCCTCGATCAGGTGGCAGAGCACGTAGCGCAACGAAGCGGGGTCGCCATGTGCGGCATCGGTGCCCTGCTCGAGTGCGTCGAGCGAGAGGCCGGCGATCGCCGCGTTGGAGCGCGCGCACTCGGCGTCGTACTCGTCGAGCAGCTGAGCGATCGGTACGTCGTCGACGAGCATCTCGGCATCGGGGTGGCCGCCCTCGGTCCACGGGGTCTGGCCGGTGTCGGGGACACCGAGCAGACTGAGCTGGAACCAGCCGTACTCGTTCCAGCGCAGGTGGGCGACGAGCCCGGCCGGGGTCATCAGCGGCGACGTCGGTACGACGTTGCGGTGGGCATCTTCTTCGGACAGTCCGGTGCACTTCATCCGGACGAAGGAACGCTGGTGATCCAGCCATCCGATCAGCTGTTCACGCTCAGGTGCGGTCAGCGGCGGACGTGATACTTCGGTCATGCGAAAGCTCCTGTTACTCGGAGCCACCCGCACTCAGCCGCAGGTACGGCGGACGGGCAGCACGATAGGTCGATACAACACCGTGCTCACCTCCTTCCGCGTAGATCAGCACCGTACAACGCGGCCTTGAGCACGCACCAACCATTTCCGCCGACGAAATGTGACGGGTGGGTGCACAAAGATGGCTTGCCGAGGCCGCGAGGCACGTTCGCCCGAGCCACAGGACGCCCTGCTCTAGCGGTAGAGCGCGAGCGCTCCGGTCAGCGAGTCGACGGCCTGCCGTGGGCCGTGGATCGCCAGCCCGAGGTACTCGACGTCCTCGGGCTTCGTGCCGCTCAAGGTGTCGCTGAACTGCTGATAGGTCCTGGCCTGCTGCGCGATGTGGTTCATGTCGTGCACGACCACGTCGTCGCGGGCCGCGGCCTGCGCGCGCAGCTCGTGCAGCCGCTCCGGCGTCGCCTTCAGGACGGGGATCGGGTACGCCGACATGCCGGTGTGCGGATGCCCGCCGGCGTCCACGGTGTCGGCGCCGACCGTCTCTTCGTGCCGGTGGCCGAGAGCGACGCCCAGCAGTGCGGCGGTGTTGAGGGCAACCCCAATCGGGGAATCGGCCGCGATCACGACCACGATCTTGTTCGTCAGCACGCCGAAAACTTATCTCGACGTACGAGGGTTTGCTCCGGCTACCGAACATCGTTCGGCGAATCTGCGAAAATCGTCGCCATGGACGAACTTGATACGGCGTTGCTGCGGATCCTGCAGAGCGATGCCCGCCGCACGAATCGCGAGATGGCCGCGGAGCTCGGCATCGCCCCGTCCACCTGCCTGGAGCGGATCCGCTCGCTGCGCGAGCGCGGGGTGATCAGCGGCTACCACGCCGCGGTCGACCTGAAGGCGATCGACCGTTCCATGCAGGCGATCATCTCGATCAAGCTGCGGCCGCAGGCGATGGCCGCCGCCACGACCTTCCAGGCCTACGTGATGCGGCTCCCGCAGACCCTCGACATGTTCATGGTCTCCGGTGCCTCGGACTTCCTCGCCCACGTCGCCGTGAAGGATGCCCAGGCACTCCGCGACCTGGTGCTCGACCTGGCCAAACGGCAGGAGATCGCGGACATCCGCAGTTCGGTGGTGTTCGAGCACCACCACCGAACGACCGTCCTGCCGCTCTGAAGCCTCAGCGGCGGTTGTCCTTGATGCGTTTGGCTTTGCCCAGCGAGCGTTCGAGGGCGTGCGGGTCGAGGACCTCGACCTTGGCGGTGACGCCGACCCGGTCCTTGATGCGGTGGGACAGTTTGGCGGCGGCGGTCGCGCGGTCGGCGAGATCCGGAGCGGCTTCGACCTGGACGGTGAGTTCGTCCATCCGGCCGGGGCGGGTCAGGACGCAGAGGTAGTGCGGGGTGAGACCTTCGACCAGGAGGATCTGCTCCTCGATCTGGGTGGGGAAGACGTTCACGCCGCGGACGATCATCATGTCGTCGGTCCGGCCGGTGATCTTCTCCATCCGGCGCAGGCCGGGCCGCGCCGTACCGGGCAGGAGTTTGGTCAGGTCGCGGGTGCGGTAGCGCAGGACCGGGAAGGCCTGCTTGGTGAGAGTGGTGAAGACGAGCTCACCCTCGGAACCGTCCGGCAGCACCTCACCGGTGACCGGGTCGATGATCTCCGGGTAGAAGTGGTCCTCCCAGATGTGCAGACCGTCCTTGGACTCGACGCACTCCTGCGCGACGCCCGGGCCCATCACCTCGGAGAGCCCGTAGATGTCCACCGCGTGCATACCGGTCCGCTGCTCGACCTCGGCGCGCATCTGCTCGGTCCACGGCTCGGCGCCGAAGATGCCGATCCGCAGCTGGGTGTCGCGTGGGTCCATGCCGCGTCGTTCCATCTCGTCGATGATCGCGAGGAAGTACGACGGGGTGACCATGATGATCCGGGCACCGAAGTCGCGGATCAGGTCGACCTGGCGCTCGGTCATCCCACCTGAGATCGGTACGACGGTGCACCCGAGCCGCTCGGCTCCGTAGTGCGCGCCGAGCCCGCCGGTGAACAGCCCGTAGCCGTAGGCGACGTGGCAGACGTCGCCCGCCCGGCCGCCGGCCGCCCGGATCGAGCGAGCCATCAGATCGGCCCAGGTGTCGATGTCCTGCTTGGTGTAGCCGACCACCGTCGGGCGGCCGGTCGTGCCCGACGAAGCGTGCACCCGGGACACCTCGGACTGCGGTACGGCGAACATCCCGAACGGGTAGTTGTCCCGCAGGTCCTTCTTGCCGGTGAACGGCAACCGGCTCAGATCGGACAGCTCCTGGAGATCGCCGGGTTTGAACCCGACCTCGTCCAGCGCCTTCCGATAGTGCGGGACATTCTCGTACGTCGCCCTGACCGTTGCCTGCAGCAACGACAGCTGACGGGACCGGAGTTCGTCGACGGACAGCCGCTCACCGGCGTCCAGCAACTCCTCGGGGCACGCATCACCAAGCATGTGGTGCTCCTACAGTTCTCAGGGGCGAGCGAGCAGGGTCGCGATGCCCTGTCCGACGCCGATACACATGGTGGCCAGCGCATACCCGGCGTCGCGGTGGCGAAGCTCCAGGGCGGCGGTGAGGGCGAGACGGGCGCCGGACATCCCCAGGGGGTGACCCAGGGCGATGGCGCCGCCGTTCGGATTGACGTGCTCGGCATCGTCGGGGAGACCGAGCTCGCGCAGAACTGCCAACGACTGTGCGGCGAAGGCTTCGTTCAGCTCGATCGCACCGATGTCCTCGAGCGGGACACCGGTGCGGCCGAGAAGTTTGCGGGTCGCGGGCGCGGGCCCGATCCCCATGATCCGGGGCGGTACGCCGGCGGTCGCGGTGCCGACGATCCTGGCCAGCGGGGTGACGCCCAGCCGCTCGACCATCGCGCCGCTCATCACGAGCAGGGCGGCCGCGCCGTCGTTCACGCCCGAAGCGTTGCCGGCGGTCACCGTACCGTCGTCACGGAACGGCGTTCGAAGACCGGCCAGCGCTTCGAGCGTGGTCTCGCGCGGGTGCTCGTCGGTGTCGACGACCGTCACCGCGCCACGCTTGCCCGGGACCTCGACCGACACGATCTCCTCGGCCAGCCGGCCGTTCGCCTGGGCCTTGGCCGCGCGCTGCTGACTGCGCAGCGCGAACAGGTCCTGGTCCTCGCGGGAGATCTTGTAGTCGGCGGCGACGTTCTCCGCGGTCTCCGGCATCGAGTCGATCCCGTACTGCTTCTGCAGCACCGGGTTCACGAATCGCCAGCCGATCGTGGTGTCGAAGACCTCGGCCTGCCGGGAGAACGCGGTCGTTGCCTTGGGCATCACGAACGGCGCCCGGGACATCGACTCGACCCCACCGGCGATCAGTACGTCGTTGTCACCCGCGAGGATCGAACGAGCGGCGTACGCGAGGGCGTCGAGGCCGGACCCGCAGAGCCGGTTGATCGTCGTACCGGGGACCTCGACCGGGAGTCCGGCGAGCAGGACCGCCATCCGGGCGACGTCACGGTTGTCCTCGCCGGCCTGGTTGGCGCAGCCGAGGACCACGTCGTCGATCAGCGTGGGGTCGAACGAGTGCCGCGCGAGCAGGGACGAGATCGCGTGCGCGGCCAGGTCGTCCGGGCGGACGGTCGCGAGCGCACCGCCGTACCGGCCGATCGGGGTGCGCACACCGTCGACCAGAAACGCCTCACGCGTCATGCGTTCTCCTCCTCAGGAATGATCGTGCCGGAAAGCTGGCGGCTACGGCCACGGAACTCGGCGATCACGTCGTCGCCGCGGCGGACCGTCACGTCGTAGATCGCGTTCCGGCCGAAGGTCGTGCGCTCGGCCGCCTCGGCGACCAGCAGGTCGCCCCGGCGGGCGGGGGCGACGAAGACGATGTCGCAGGCCTGCGCGACGGTGACCTGGTTCCGGGAGTTGCAGGCGAAGGCGAAGGCCGAGTCGGCGAGCGTGAAGACGAAGCCGCCGTGCGCCATCCCGTGCCCGTTCGCCATGTCCTCGCGAACCGTCATCTCGACGGACGCCGTGCCTTCGCCGACCGACACCAGGCGCATGCCGAGCCCGGCGGAGGCAGAATCCTCCGCCCACATCGCCGCGGCCACGCGGTGTGCCAAGTCGTCAGCCATGCCTGATTGCCCCTTGGTGAAGAGGTGATGTGACACCCTAGCCCCAATTACGACAATGACTGTAACATCAGCGTCATGACCTCGGATCTGCTCGCAGCTCACCGTGACCGTCTCGACGCCGCTCTGACCGCGATCCGCAGTCGCGGCTACCACTCCGCCTTCCCGGAGTCCCCCAGCCCGCGCGTGTACGGCGAGACGGCGGCAGCCGACGGCCAGTCCGCCTTCGAGGCCCACCTCGGTACGACGTACGCCGTCGAGACCCCGGGGTCCCGGGGCACGGTGATCACCGAGGAGTCGCCGTTCGGGATCAAACTGGACGTCGCGTACCCGCGGACGGTCGAGGCCGGACTGGATGAGCTGCTCGAAGCGTCGCGCAAGGGGCTGACCGCGTGGCGTAACGCCGGGATCGACGGCCGCACCGGCGTCGTACTGGAGATCCTCGACCGGCTGCACAAGCGCGTGTTCGAGCTGGCCAACGCCGTTCAGCACACCAGCGGCCAGGCGTTCGTGATGGCGTTCCAGGCCGGCGGCGCGCATGCGCTGGACCGCGCGCTGGAGGCGGTCGCCTACGCGCACGAGGAGATGAGCCGCTACCCGGCCGAGGCGCTCTGGGAGAAGCCGGCCAAGGGCGACCCGATCCGGATGCAGAAGACCTTCACCGTCACCGGCCGCGGCGTCGCGCTGGTGATCGGCTGCAACACCTTCCCGACCTGGAACTCCTGGCCCGGCCTGTTCGCCTCGCTGGTCACCGGCAACGCGGTCGTCGTGAAGCCGCACCCAGGCGCAGTGCTGCCGCTGGCGATCACCGTAGAGGTCTGCCGCGAGGTGCTCGCCGAGGCCGGCCTCGACCCGAACCTGGTCACCCTGGCCGTCGAGAAGGCCGGCGACGGCCTGGCCAAGCCGCTGGCCACCCGGCCCGAGGTGAAGCTGATCGACTTCACCGGCGGCACCGAGTTCGGCGACTGGCTCGAGCAGAACGCGACCCAGGCGAGCGTCTTCACCGAGAAGGCCGGCGTGAACGCGGTCATCATCGACTCCACCGACGCCTTCAAGGCGCTGACCGGGAACCTCGCCTTCACGCTCGCGCTGTACTCGGGCCAGATGTGCACCACCACCCAGAACCTCTTCATCCCGGCCGGCGGCATCGAGACCGACGAGGGACACAAGTCGTTCGAGGAGGTCGGCGCCGGGATCGCCGGCGCGATGAGCAAGCTGCTCGGCGACGACGCCCGCGCGGTCGAGATCCTCGGCGGCATCGTGAACCACGCCGTGATCAGCCGCCTGGAACTGGCCGACGAGTACGGCGACGTCGTACTGGAGTCGCGCGAGATCAAGCACCCGGCCTTCCCGGACGCCGTCGTCCGGACGCCGCTGCTGGTCGCGCTCGACGCCAAGGCCAGTGACGTGTACGGCCGCGAGTGCTTCGGCCCGGTCTCGTTCCTGATCAAGACCGCGGACACCGCGGAGTCGATCGCGCTCTTCCAGCAGACCGTCACCGAGGGTGGCGCGATGACGGCCGGGATCTACTCGACCGACACCGGGGTGATCGACCAGGCCCGTGAGGCCGCGCTCGACGCCGGGGTCGCGTTGTCGGAGAACCTGACCGGACCCGTTTTCGTGAACCAGTCGGCTGCGTTCAGTGACTTTCACGGCACCGGAGCCAACCCGGCGGCGAATTCGACCTATACCGACGGCGCATACGTTGCGAGTCGCTTCCGCGTCATTCAATCTAGGCGACATGTCTGACGTTCTCGATACCGCCACCCTCCGCGAAGTTCTCGCCTACTACGACCGCTGGCTGGCGTTCAATCAGCGCTACCAGCGGGTGCCGGGGGTGCAGGCGGCCCTGTACTTCGACAGCGGAGCTGCCGATGACGGGGTCGCGTTCTCCGCGGCGTACGGGCTGGCCGACGTCGAGAACGCCGTACCGCTGACCGAGCAGCACCTGTTCCGGATCGCCTCGCACTCGAAGACCTTCACCGCGACGGCGATCTTCCAGCTGGTCGAGCAGGGCCGCGTGCGGCTCGACGACACCGCGGCCCAGCACGTCACCGAGCTGGTCGGTATGCCGCTCGGTGAGCGCACGGTCCGGGAGTTGCTCGCGCACGCCGGTGGGCTGACCCGGGACAGTGCTGACGCCGTCTGGTGGGAGTTGGAGACGCTCTTCCCGGACCGCGCCCAGCTGCTCGCGGTGCTGCAGGACTCCGGCTCAGCGGTGCTGCCGGAGAACGATCGCTTCAAGTACTCGAACATCGGCTACGGCCTGCTCGGGCTCATCATCGAGGCGGCGTCCGGTACGTCGTACAACGCGTTCGTGCAGACCGGGATCGTCGACAAGCTCGGGCTGACCGGACTGGGGCCTGAGCTGGATCCGGCTCGGCTCGGTGAGTACGCGGGTGGGTACAGCGCCCTCTCGTACGCCGACGTGCGGGTGCCGATCGACCACGTCGACACGCGCGCGCTGGCCGCCGCGACGGGCTTCTTCGGGAACGCCCGTGATCTGGTGACCTACTTCTCCGCGCATCTGCCCGGTGACGAGCGGCTGCTGTCGGACCGCTCGAAGCGTGAGATGCAGCATCCGCTTTGGAAGACGGGTGACACGGACGGGCCGCGGTACGGGCTCGGTCTGCAGGTCGCGAAGATCGGCGACCGGGACTACTTCGGCCATGCCGGTGGGTATCCGGGCCACATCACCAAGACCTTCGCCGACGGTTCGCGCCGCCTGGTGCTGTCGGTGCTGACCAACGCCATCGACGGCCCGGCCACCGCGCTGGCCGAGGCGGGTCTCAAGCTGATCGACCTCGCCGTTTCGCAGCAGCGTGCCGAGGCGACCGGCCTCGACCGCTTCACCGGCCGCTACGCATCGCTGTGGGGCGTGACCGACTTCGCCGTCCTCGGCGGTCGGCTGTATGCGATCGACCCAACCGACGCAGACCCGTCGGCCGAGCCGCGAGTGCTCGAGGTCGACGGCGATTCCCTCCGGGTCGCGAGCGGCTCCGGCTACGGCTCGTACGGCGAGACGTACGACTTCGCCTTCGGTCCTGACGGCTCCGTCGAGTCGATCGGCGGATCCGGCGGCCTGTCGATGCACCCCATCGAGAAGTTCGAGCTGCCGGAGCGGGTTACCGTCAAGGAGTGACCATCCACGGTGACCACCCGTTCCTGCCGCCCGAGTCCGAGCGCAGTCCGGTACGCCGGCTGCGCGGGCGGCTGCCGTCGCCGGTCGGCCTCTGGACGACGTCGTACGGCGGTGAGCGGGCCGGCCTGACGGTTTCGTCGATGCTGGTCGCCGACGGTGAACCGGGGTTCGTGATCGGTCTGATCGATCCGGACTCGGACCTCTGGGAAACGTTGCGCAAGGCAAAGACCGCGGTGGTCGCGTTGCTCGGCAAGCCGCATCAGCAACTGGCCGACGCCTTCGGCTACGTGGCGCCGGCTCCCGGCGGTCCGTTCCGGATGCTCGACTGGACCGACACCGACTGGGGGCCCGCGCCGGTCGGCGTCAGCACCTGGGCCGGCTGCACGCTCGTCACGCCGGACCCGCCTGAGGTCGGGTGGGCGTTGCAGGTGCAGCTCGAGATCGTCCATGTGGAACTGGATGCGGACGACGTACCGGCGTTGGTTCATCGCCGCGGGCGGTACAGCGCCCTCTAAGGTGGGTTTCATGCGAGCCACCACGATTCACGCGCCGTTCGACATCCAGCTGAGCGATGTTCCGGATCCGACGATCGAGGGGCCGACCGACGCCGTCGTCCGGGTCGTCGCGTCGTGCATCTGCGGGTCGGACCTGTGGCCCTATCGGGGCGAGAACAAGATCAAGCCGGGCAGCAGGATCGGCCACGAGTTCGTCGGGGTGGTCGAGGAGATCGGCGCCGACGTCCGGACGGTCAAGCCGGGCGACTTCGTGATCGCGCCGTTCGTGGTCAGCGACGGCACCTGCCCGCACTGCCGGGCCGGCTTCCAGACCGCCTGCGACAACCTGGTCGGCTTCGGCAGCAGTCGCGCCGACGGCGGTCAGGGTGAGTACGTGAAGCTCCCGTACGCCGATGGCACGCTCGTCGCGACGCCGGAGGTGCCGGACGAGTCGTTGATCCCGTCGCTGTTGACGCTGTCCGACGTGATGGGCACGGGCTGGCACGCCGCCCGGTCCGCCCGGGTGAAGGCCGGCGACACGGTCGTCGTAGTCGGTGACGGTGCGGTCGGGCTGTCCGGCGTGCTGGCTGCGGCGCGGATGGGGGCTGAGCGCGTGATCGCGCTGTCGCGGCATGAGTCGCGGCAGCAGTTGGCGGTCGAGTTCGGCGCCACGGACATTGTTTCCGAGCGTGGCGACGAGGCGCGCGATGCGGTGATGGAGTTGACCGGTGGGGTCGGCGCGGACGCCGTACTGGAGTGTGTCGGGACCGGGCAGTCGATGGAGACGGCGTTCGATGTCGCGCGCCCTGGCGCCACGGTCGGGTTCGTCGGCGTACCGCATGGGGTCGAGGTGCCGATCGGCAAGATGTTCCGGCGGAACGTCGGGCTGGCCGGCGGGATGGCGCCGGTCCGGGCCTACCTGCCGGAGCTGATGGCCGCCGTACTGGCCGGGGAGATCAACCCCGGGAAGGTCTTCGACTCCGAGCTGCCGCTGGCCGAGGTCGCGGACGGCTACAAGGCCATGCACGAGCGCCGGGCGATCAAGGTTCTGTTGCGTCCATAACGCTGAGTGGTCAGTCAGTAACGCACATAAACGCTCACAACCGATCGTATGTGCGCGCTCTCACCGGACTTGTGCGGTGCGATGACGGTTGCGCAACGCGCTCGCACACAGCGTTGACAGCAGGGGTCGCCGTGCCCAGAGTGGGGCGGTGTCAAGGGGGCATCGTTGTCAACGGCGCCACAAACTGCTTGATCGGAGAGTGGAAAATGCGTGGTGGTCTGAGCAAGACCTTCGCGGTGCTGAGCGCAGCGGGTCTTCTCGCGGTGAGCGCCTGCGGTAACAGCGGCGACGACAGCGGGGACACCGCCTCCAAGAACGTCACCGTCTTCACCTGGTGGGCCGACGGTGGCGAGAAGGCCGGTCTGGACGGCCTGGTGTCGGTGTTCGACACGAACTGCAAGGACTACAAGTTCGTGAACTCCGCGGTCGCCGGCGGCGCCGGGTCGAACGCCAAGCAGGTGCTGGCCAACGACCTGCAGTCCGGCAAGCCGCCGTCCACGTTCCAGGCGCACGCGGGTGCGGAGCTGAAGGACTACATCACCGCCGGTCAGGTGGACGACGTGAGCGGGCTGTACAAGGACTTCGGTCTGGACACGGCCTTCCCGAAGAACCTGATCGACCAGATCACCGTCGAGGGCAAGATCTACTCGATCCCGGCCAACGTGCACCGCGCCAACGTGGTGTGGACGAACCCGAAGACCCTGCAGAAGGCGGGCATCGACGCCGCCAAGGCGCCGGCGACCGTCGACGCGTGGATCGCCGACCTCACCAAGCTGCAGGCCGCCGGAGTCAAGGCGCCGCTGGCCATCTCCAAGGGCTTCGCCCAGGAGATGCTGGTCGAGGCCGTGCTGCTCGGCGAGCTGGGCACGGACGCGTTCAACGGTCTGTGGGACGGCAAGACCGACTGGGCCGGTGCGAACGTGACCGCCGCGCTGAACAAGTACAAGACGCTCCTGACCTTCACCAACGTCGACCGCGAGAACATCGACTGGCCGGACGCGCTGCAGTACGTGAACAAGGGCCAGGCCGGCTACACGCTGATGGGTGACTGGGTCGCCGCGCAGCAGCTGTCCGACGGTGTCAAGGAGACCGACTACACCTACTGGCCGTCCCCGGGCACCGCGGGCACCTTCCAGTTCCTGGCCGACTCCTTCACCCTGCCGACCAACGGGCAGAACCCCGAAGGCACCAAGTGCTGGCTGAAGACCGTCGGCTCGGCCGAGGGCCAGAAAGCGTTCAACACCAAGAAGGGCTCGATCCCGGCCCGCTCGGACGCGGTTCCGACGGACTACCCGAAGTACCAGCAGGCCGCGATGGCCGACTGGAAGAAGGACAAGATCGCGCCTTCCTGCGCTCATGGTTCGGCCTGCTCCGCGGGGCAGAACAACGACATCCTGTCCGCGCTGAGCCAGTTCAGCGGTGCGCAGGACGTCGCCAAGCTGCAGACCGCCCTCGGTACCGCGCTGAAGACGAGCTGATGCGGGTCGGGTCAAGGATCTGCTTCGAGGCGGTGAGCTGAGCATGCACGGAAGAATCCGGACCTGGGGCCCTGGCGCCCTGGTGCTGTTGCCGACCGTGCTGCTGCTCGGGTACTTCGTCTACGGACTGATCGCGTGGTCGTTCAACACGTCGCTGACCGATCGGCACACGGCCCGCAAGGGCCCGGCCGACTACGTGGGCTTCGAGAACTACGCGCATCTGTTCGGTGAGGAGCGATTCCTCAACTCGCTGAAGAACCTCGGTGTGCTCACGGTGGCGTTCATCGTGGGCACGCTGATCTTCGGCCTGCTCTGGGCACTGCTGCTGGAGAAGGGCGTACCGGGCGAGAGCATCTTCCGGTCGGTCTTCCTGTTCCCGATGGCGGTCTCGATGATCGCCTCGGGTGTCGTGTGGAGCTGGTTGCTGAACCCCTCCCAGGGTGAGGACGCGCGCGGCCTGAACCGGCTGTTCTCGATCCTGCACCTGAACTTCCTGGAGAACTCGTGGTGGACCGCCGGCGGCCGGTGGACCACGATGATGGCGATCGCGCTCCCCGCGGTCTGGCAGCTCTCGGGCTACATCATGGCTCTGTTCCTGGCCGGCTTCCGGGGGATCCCGGGCGAGCTGCGCGAGGCGGCCAGGGTGGACGGCGCCTCCGAGTTCAAGCTCTACCGGCACGTGCTGTTCCCTCAGCTGTCCCCGATCGCGCTCTCGGCGCTGATCATCCTCGGGCACATGTCGCTGAAGCTGTTCGACCTGATCTACGCGATCACCGGGCCGAACCAGTTCCGTACCGAGGTTCCGTCGGTCTATATGTGGAACACGTTGTTACGCAGTGACCAGGCCAAAGCCGCGGCGATCGCGATCGTTCTCCTGGCTGTCGTCGCTGTCCTGGTCATTCCGTACGTCGCGTACACCGTTCGGCAGGAGGCAGAAGAGTGAGCGCCCCAACTGCTGTTACCGATGCGACCGGTTCGGCCGCGGCGGCGATCCGTCGTACGCCGAAGAGCCGTGGGGTGATCGCGGACGGCTCCACTCGCAAGAGCCGGACCGTGCGCTACATCCTGCTGATCCTGTTCCTGCTGTTCGTGCTCACGCCGGTGTACGTCGTGGTGATCACCAGCTTCAAGACCTCGCAGGACACGACCGCCGCCGCGCAGTGGTCGTTGCCGGAGACCTGGACGCTGGAGCCGTGGCGCAAGGCGTGGGACGTGCTGCAGCCCTACATGATCCGCTCGCTCACGCTGGCGATACCGGCCGCGATCATCGCCTCGTTGATCGGGTCCGCGAACGGCTTCGTGCTGGCCCGCTGGCGGTTCCCGGGCGCGAACCTCGTGTTCGCGTTCATCCTGTTCGGGATGTTCATCCCCTACCAGGCGGTGATGCTGCCGCTGCGGACGACGTTCACCGAGCTCGACGTCACCCGGGGAGTGCCGACCCTCATCATCGCGCACTGCATCTACGGCATCCCGATCTGCACGCTGATCTTCCGGAACTACTACGCGACCGTCGTACCGATGGAGATCATCGAGTCGGCGCGGGTGGACGGCGCCGGGCTGGTCCAGACCTACGCGCGGATCATCCTGCCGATCTCGATCTCCGGTTTCGTGGTGACGCTGATCTGGCAGTTCACCTCGGTCTGGAACGACTTCCTGTTCGCACTGTTCCTCACCCAGCAGAACAACGGCCCGGTGACACTCGGGCTTGCGGCCCTGTCGGGCGGCCAGAAAGTCGACTACGCGGCCAGTATGGCGGGGGCGCTGATCACGTCGTTCCCGACGCTGATCGTCTACATCGTGCTCGGCCGCTGGTTCATCGGCGGCCTGATGGCCGGAGCCCTCAAGGGCTGACCGTTCCATGGTGACGGCCCGTACACATCTGTACGGGCCGTCGTCGTCTTGTCACGGCGTGTTCGGTCACTTGTCCACAGGACGCGCGGCACTGGACTGCGGGGGGCTGGGCGCGGGCGGTAACCTCACGAGGGTGACCAAGTCACCCCGAGGGCGAGACGGACGGCGCAGCCACCTGCGGCTCGTCGATTCGAGCCCTGATCCGATCCAGGCACCCGCGGCCGGCGTCGACGTCGACACCACGCCGAGTGTCGCCGTGCTCGAAACCCTGCTGGAAACCCTGACCCTCGACCTGGCCGCCGCCCCGCGCAGCCTGCACCCGGTGATCGCCGAGGCCTCGGTGGCCCGGTCCGCCGCGATGCTCGCCGACCAGCTGTGGCCGGCCGGACGCCCGGACGAGATCGGCGAGGTCGAACGATTCTTCTGGGCCGACGCCGCCCGGGTGCTCGGTGAGCGCCGCGACCCCGAGTCCTTCCAACTGCTGACCTCGCTGGCCCGGACGGTCGGTCCGGCCGGGCGACTGCCGTTGCAGCGTGCACACCTCTCCCGGTTGCGGACCGAGGACGAGGTGCAGGACTGGGTCACCCGGATCGCCGGCTTCCGGCTGACCAGCGCGATCGTGTCCGAGGACATCACCGGTGACGGGCTCAGCGTCGTACTGGACTATGACGACGAGCAGCATCCGCACACCGTGGTCGTGTTCATCGACAACAACATCGGCGCGATCGTGAAGGACGTCTTCGTCGGCCCGCCGGTCGACCGGGTGCTGGACGCGTACCAGCGCGGCGGCCGAGTGACGATCCGTACGGTGCGACCGGCGACTGCCGCCGGCATCATCCTGCAGGCGCTCGGCGAGACCAACGACTTCGACGACCCGCCGGTGACCGAGGACTTCGAGTTCTTCTCGGCCCTGCTGGTGAATCGGCTCACCCAGCTGCCCGAACGCCCGATCCGGCCGCCGATCCGCCCCCTGCTCTCCCCGCGCCAGCGCGACAAGCTGGTCGACGAGTTTCTCGAGTCCTCGTTCGCTTCCGGTCTGCCCGAGGACGCGGCCGACATCGTCCGGCTGTGGGTCGACCACGCCGTCGATCACACAGTCGGCGGTCCGTTGCGCGTGAGCGCCGTACTGGTCGAGCTTTTCCTTGCGTACTGGCTGCCTCGCAAGGTCCTTGCCGACAGCACCTACTTTGCGGCTGTCCCGCCGGTTGTCAAAGCCTGGCTCGGGTATGCCGGTGATCGCACCCAGCTCGCCTTGGACGTGGTCGAGGAAGCGGTCGACGCCGTCGATGTCTGGACCCCGGCCCTCGAAGCGTCCGCGATCATCGACCCGGTTGGCGAACGCGTCTTCCTCGACGACACCACCAGCGACCTAGAAGACGCCTACCGGGCCCTCTCCGGCCTGGGCTCTCCGCCTCAACCGGACCTCCAAGGCCTCGACAAATCCCAAGCCGCCACCCTCTCCGTCCTGGCTCCCCACGCCTGGCTCATGGCCGGCGAAACCCTGGGCACCGCCTACGCCCCCGACGCCTTCGACATCGCCGAACGCCTGGTCCGAGAAGCCCCCGACCTCCTGGCCAAAGCCCGCCTCTCCACCTGGCCCCGAGCCATCGTCTGGCTCCTCGCCCACCGCCACCGCCTAGTGGGCCCCGGCGAACCCCTGACCCCCTACTCCCTGGCCGCGGACCTGGCCTCCTCCCCGGCCACCCTCCGCAAAACCGCTAAACTCCTAACTGACACCCTGATCCTCCCTCGCTAAAACCCCTTACCCACAAGGGATTCCGGCACAAATTCCGAGCCGCCACCGTGTCAGCTCTACGGCCGACCGACTCACGGCAGCCACCCACTCCCGGCGCTCGGCGTGGCCGATTCACGGATGGTTACTGCCGCTCCGTGACAGTAGAACTCCCTGGATCTCCGCTGGGGCCGGTCAAGAACCCCGCCTTCCCGGATGTGCTCGTCCCATCCGACCGCTGTGATGCGGCCGATTGGGTAGGCGTTGGTTGGTCGCCGCTGCGGCCGGTATTACTGAGGCGGGTGGCTGAGCAGGTGCCTGGCTGAGGGGGTGGCGAGGCCGGTGACCGAGGTTTCGGTTGCTTGAGGTTCCGGGCTACGGCTGAGGTGGGCGGGGTGACGGCAGTCGGTAAGTTCTGGTTGCTATCCCCAGAAAAAGTACCGGCCAGCGAAGCGGGGGTGGTCGGTCTCGCGCCACCAGTGGTGGCGTGAGACACCTTGTGATGGCTGGAGACCTGTTGCCATAGGTCTCCGGCCACGACTTGTTGTCTCCGGCCGCCAGTAGCGGCGCGGATCCAGCGGGCCAGCGGAGTCTGGGGAGTTCTACTGGCCGTTTCGGCAGGTCAGGCTCCCCAGTCCGACAGTCACCACCCCCGCGAGTGGCGCCACCGTGTAATCAGCACCCGAGTGAGGACCATGCCGCCGGATATCGATTTCCGGCGACATTCTCCTCACACTCGGTGCCCCATTCCTCACACTCGCACGGTGGCTTCACTCGCGGCCGGCACGGTGGCTTCACTCGGGCAGCACGGGACGGGTTCACTCGCCGACCGCACGGTGGCTTCGCTCGCGGGCAGCACAGAGGGTTCACCCGCCGACGGCATCGCCCGGCCAATTGGTTTTGCCGGCGGCAACCACCGCGGCGGGTCAGCTATCAAGCCTCCTGATCGTCGGCGGAGACCACAGCCCGTCAGCCACAGGCAACGGGGAACTGCGGTCACCGACCGCACCATCCCCCTCAGCCGAAGACCACCTCAGCCACCCGTCTCAGTCAAACCGGCCGCGGCGGCGACCAGCCACCGTCTACCCCGTCGGCCGGATCCGAGCGGTCGGATGGGACGAGCGCATTCGGGGCGGAGGGGCTACTGGCCAGCCAAGGCCCCCAGCCAAAGCCCCCAGCCACCGCGCCCGATCACCTGTCGCCATGCAGCTTTGCGGGGATCCACTGCCTCTGAGAGCCTGTTGCGATTTGGCTGGCGGCATCCTCCCCAAACCGGTTCGGGGAGGATTTGGGGCCGATTCGGGGGGTGAACGCTCCCCGGTTCGCCTTCCGGGAGGACGAAACTCTCCCCGAACCGGTTTGGGGAGCGATAACGCAACAGGCCCTGAGCGGCAGCAGATCCCCCCAGAACCACGTTTCCGCGCGCTTCGCAACGACCGTCGTGGGGGAGCTGGGGCGCGGGGTGACCGGGGTGGGCGGCTGCGGCGTGTGGGTGGTGGTCGCGCGGAGTGGATGGTGGGTGGGGAGATGCTCCTGCTGTCGACCGCCGCGCGGAGTTCGGATGGTGGGCGGGGGGAGGTGGGGTTGGGGTGGGGGCGGAGAATGGGGGTATGTATGTGCGTGCGCCGGAGCTCAGGGGTCGTGGGTGGTTGAACACGGGGGGACGGGAGTTGGGGCTCTCGGATTTCCGGGGACGCGCCGTCCTGATTGATTTTTGGACTTTTTGTTGTGTCAACTGCTTGCACGTGCTGGATGAGTTGCGGCCGTTGGAGGAGAAGTACGGGGATGCGCTGGTGATTGTGGGGGTGCATTCGCCGAAGTTCGCGCATGAGGGGGAGGAGGCGGCGGTGAAGGCCGCCGTGGCTCGGTATGAGGTGCGGCATCCGGTGCTGGATGATCCGGAGCTCGTGACCTGGCAGAACTACACGGCGCGGGCTTGGCCGACCCTGGTGCTGGTGGATCCGAACGGGTACATCGTGGCGCAGTATTCCGGTGAAGGGCACGCGCACGCGCTCGACGCGTTGCTGGCCGAGCTCATCGCCGAGCACGAGGCCAAAGGCACGTTGACGCGGGGCAACTCGCCGTACGTCGCTCCTGAACCGGAGCAGTCGGAGTTGCGGTTCCCGGCCAAGGTGATTGCCTTGGACAACGGGAATCTGCTGGTGGCCGACGCGGGGAACCACAGCATCGCGGAGCTCCAGCCCGATGCGGAGACGCTGGTACGGCGGATCGGCACCGGCGAGCGTGGATTCGCGGATGGCGTGCAGGCGAGTTTCTCGGAGCCGAACGGGTTGACCCGGCTGCCGGTCGAGATCGCCGAGCAGGTCGGGTACGACGTGGTGGTGGCCGACACGGTCAACCATGCGCTGCGCGGGATCGAGCTCGCGACCGGCGCCGTGACGACGCTCGTCGGGACCGGGAAGCAGTGGATGGACGGCGACAGCACCGACGTACTGAGTTCGCCGTGGGATGTCGCGTGGTGGCAGGGCAAGGTGTGGATCGCGATGGCCGGCGTTCATCAGTTGTGGACGTACGACCCGATCACGAAGCTCACCGAGGTCGCGGCCGGTACGACGAATGAGGGTTTGAAGGACGGCGATCCGCGCGAGGCGTGGTTCGCGCAGACGAGTGGGCTGGCGGCGGACGGGGATCGGCTCTGGCTGGCCGACTCGGAGATCTCGGCGCTGCGCTGGATCGACACCGAGGTGCACACCGCCGTCGGGACCGGCCTGTTCGACTTCGGGCTGCGCGACGGGAAGGCCGGCGAGGCGCTACTGCAGCACCCGCTCGGCGTCACCGTGCTGCCGGACGGTTCGATCGCGGTCGCCGACACCTACAACGGCGCCGTACGGCGGTATGACCCGCGCACCGAAACCGTCGACACGATGGCGACCGACCTGGCGGAGCCGAGTGGTGCTGTTGTCGTGGGCAACGAACTGCTCGTGGTGGAGTCGGCGGCGCATCGGTTGACCCGGATCCCACTGGGTGCGTCGGCGACGGCGTCCGAGTTCAGTACGCGGACGCAGCGGCCGCCGATGGAGATCGCGGCCGGCGAGGTGACGCTGGAGGTGGTGTTCACGCCGCCGCCCGGCCAGAAGCTCGACAACCGGTACGGACCGTCGACCCGGCTGCTGGTCTCCTCGACGCCGGACACGCTCCTGCGAGAAGGCGCGGGGGACTCGACCGACCTGACGCGCAGGCTGGTCATCGACGAGCACGTGGGCGACGGCGTACTGCATGTCGCGGTTCAGGCCGCGTCCTGCGACGACTCCGACGCCGTCGAGTTCCCCGCCTGCCACATGCATCGCCAGGACTGGGGTGTGCCGGTCCGCGTCACAGCTGACGGACCGGCACGGTTGGAGCTCGTCCTCTCCGGTGGGTGAGGTCTACTCCTTGATGTCGCGGTGGTGCTGCTCGACGACGCGGTACTCCTCCTCGACCGCCGGGTCGATCGCGTCGGTCTCGACGCGGCGCCGGCGGTTGGTGATGTAGAAGGACAGGACGATCCCGGCCAGGCCGGCGAGCAGCAGGATGTAGCCGACAACCTGGAGGTTCACCGCATCCCAGCTGTCGCGGACCGCGAACGCGAAGATCGCGCCCACAACCATCAAGAAAATCCCCACACCGATGCTCATCCGAGCCTCCTAGTGAAGTGCGCCTACGAGAGACGCTACCCCGTGGCCAGCTGCTAATCCATCACTTGTCAGACACGCCACCAGTACCCTTCGGCAAACGCTCAGTTGTGCTGAAGTTCGATGTCGCCGCTGACGGTCGCGGCCGTGATCGAGTGGGTGCCGGCGGAGTCGTTGCCCAGGGCGTTCTCCACCTCACCGGAGCGCGTGTCGGTGGTGACCTTGTAGCCGCCGCCCGGCGCGCTGATCTCGACATCCCCACTCGTGCCCTTGACCCGTACGTCGTTCGCCTCGGTCAGGTCGAGACCGATGTCACCGGACGAGGTCTCGATGTCAACCGCGCCGCCGCGGAGTCCGTCGGCGTCGATGTCGCCGGAGTTGGCCTTGATCTGCAACCGCCCGACGAGGTTGCTGATGTCGACATCGCCCGACGTCAGGTCGAGCTTCACGTCGCCGCTCACATCGGTGAGCTCGACCTTGCCCGAGCGTGAGTCCGCGTCGACACCGGCGACTCCGGTGAACGAGAGGTCCCCGCTGCCGTTCTCGCCGACCACCTTGGTACCGCGGGGGACAGTCACCTCGTAGTCCGCGCTGCAGTTCCAGCCGCAGTCGCCGTCGAGCTTCAGCGTGCTGCCCTCGACGTCGTACGCGTCGCCGCGCTTGAAGAACCAGTAGTGGCGGTTCTCCTTGACGGTCGTGGTGTCGTCGTCGGAGACCTTGATGGTGACGTCGGCGTTGTCGGCCGCCAGCCTGACCGTGTCGATCTTCGTGGCGACCTTGTGCTCGTCGTCGCTGTCCTTCCCCGCGAACTGCCACAACCCGATCCCGGCCGCGATCACCAGCACCGCGACCCCCAGCTGCCTGCTCTCCATCGTCCGCCTCCCAGCGTGTCAGCCTCGACCGTAGGTCGCGGACGCCGTACGCCGGATCAGGCAGAACCCCGGACGGACCCTCTCTGCGGCCCTGAGGCGAACCCCCGGACGTGACGCAGCCCTGGCTCGGACAGGGGAGGCCAAGCCAGGGATGCGGTGTTTCCACGGGCAGAAACGCTGCTACACGGAACCGCTTCAGGAGAAGGGCAGATCGCGGGGCAGATCGATCTGCCCCGGAATGCCCCTTGACGCGGCAACAACCGGGGCCTCCGGCTCGGTCCGCGCAAACGACCGAGCCGGAGGAGTACGGCGGATCAGACGGCGCCGATCAGAAGGCGGACTCGGGCAGGTCCATGATGTCGAGGTCGGTCAGCTCGGCCTTGATCCGCTCGGCGCGGACGGACGGCATCGTCGACCGGACGAACCACTGGGCCGCCGCGACCTTGCCGCTGTAGAAGTCCTGGTCGGCCGGCGTGAGCTCGCCGCCCAGCCGCTCCAGTGCGACCTCGGCCTGGCGCAGCATCAGCCACGAGCAGACCACGTCACCCAGGACGAACAGCAGCCGCGAGGTGTTCAGCGCGACCTTGTAGATGTTGCGCGGGTCGCCGTTCTCGGCCTGCGGGTTGCTCGCCATCAGCGCCTGGCCCATGATCCCCAGCAGGGCCTGGGTGTCCGCGAGACCCTTGGCCAGCAGCCCGCGCTCCTCCTTCAGCCGGCCGTTGCCGGCCTCGGAGGCGACGAACGCCTGGATCTGCTCGGCCAGGTGGCCGAGGGCCTTGCCCTGGTCCTTGATGATCTTGCGGAAGAACAGGTCCTGACCCTGGATCGCGGTGGTGCCCTCGTAGAGGGTGTCGATCTTGGCGTCGCGGACGTACTGCTCGATCGGGTAGTCCTGCAGGAAGCCGGAACCACCGAAGGTCTGCAGCGACTCGGTGCCGAGCAGCGTCCACGACTTCTCCGAGCCGTAGCCCTTGACCAGCGGCAGCAGCAGGTCGTTCACACCTTCGGCGACCACGTCGTGCTCACCGGCGTACCGGGCCTGCTCGGCGCGGTCCTGGTACGTCGCCGTGAACAGCACCAGCGCGCGGAGCGCCTCCGAGTAGGCCTTCTGGGTCAGCAGCGAACGCCGTACATCGGGGTGGTGGGTGATGGTGACCCGCGGCGCGTCCTTGGCCGGGTTGGTCAGGTCGGCGCCCTGGACGCGCGTCTTCGCGTACTCGAGCGCGTTCAGGTAGCCGGACGACAGCGTCGCGATGGCCTTGGTGCCGACCATCATCCGCGCGTACTCGATCACCTGGAACATCTGTGCGATGCCGTTGTGCACCTCGCCGAGCAGCCAGCCCTTGGCCGGTACGCCGTCGCCGAAGGTCAGCTCGCAGGTCGTGGAGACCTTGATGCCCATCTTCTTCTCGACGTTCGTGACGAAGGCGCCGTTGCGCTCACCGGTCAGCTCGCCGGTCTCGAGGTCGAAGTGGTGCTTCGGTACGACGAACAGGCTGAGCCCCTTCGTCCCCGGACCACCCGCGCCCTCGACGCCCTGCGGGCGGGCCAGCACCAGGTGGACGATGTTCTCGGTCATGTCCTGCTCGCCCGAGGTGATGAACCGCTTGACGCCCTCGATGTGCCAGCTGCCGTCCTCCTGCAGCGTGGCCTTCGCGCGCCCCGCGCCGACATCGGAACCGGCGTCCGGCTCGGTCAGCACCATGGTGGCGCCCCAGCCGCGCTGGATGATGTGTTCCGCGATCTTCTTGTCGCGGTCGATGCCGTTGCGCCAGAGCACGTGCGCGAAGTTCGGTCCGGCGGCGTAGATGTGGACGGCCGGGTTGGCGCCCAGGATCATCTCGGCCGCGGCCCAGCGCAGCGACGGCGGCGTCGGCTGCCCACCCAGCTCGGCCGGCAGTTCCAGCTTGAACCACTCGGCGTCCATGTAGGCGTGGTAGCTCTTCTTGAACGACTCCGGCATCCGCACCTCGTGCGTCTCCGGGTCGAACACCGGCGGGTTCCGGTCGGCGTCCTCGAACGACTCGGCGATCTCGTTCTTCGCCAGCCGGTCGATCTCGCCCAGCACCTCACGCGCGGTGTCGACGTCCATGTCGGCGTACGGTCCCTGCCCGAGCACCTCGCCCCGGCCGAGAACCTCGAGCAGATTGAACTCGATGTCCCGCAGATTCGACTTGTAGTGACTCACAGGGGTTCCCCTTACCGATTTACTCACGAGTAACTTGAGTATATACCGACCGGTAATGAAGGCAAAGCCGATTCACTGTGCAGATGCGGACCAGACTGATCTACGAGACCCACTCGACGACGCTCGACAACGAGAACGGCATCGCCACCGGCTGGCTGCCTGGCGAGCTGTCAGCCCGTGGCCGGGTCGAGTCCGAGGAGCTCGGAGCACGGCGGCAGGACGTCGACCTGGTCTTCAGCTCGGATCTACGCCGCGCCGTACAAACAGTTGAACTGTCCGGCCTGACAGTCCCGCACTTCCAGGACTGGCGCCTCCGCGAATGCAACTACGGCGACCTCAACGGCGCCCCCGTGGACGCGCTCAACCCACGGGTCGAGCGCGTCCGTACAGCGTTCCCAGGCGGCCAGAGCTACCACGACGTCATGGAACTGACCCGCTCATTCCTGGAAGACGTCAAACGCTGGTACGCCGGCAACGTCGTACTGGTAGTCGCCCACTCGGCAAACCGCTGGGCCCTCGACCACCTACTCGGCGGAGGCACCCCCCTCGAGAAGCTGATCACCGTCCCCTTCGACTGGCATCCGGGGTGGGAATACAAGCTGTAACCAGTTGCAACTTCGTGCAATCGACTCGCCTTCGGTTGCCAGCCCGCGTCTCGATGGGAAAGGCTGGCCGGTGGGGGTGGCACGCCGACATGGCAGAAGAGACAGCGGACGGGAACGTTCCGCATCCGTTGCATGCGTATCTGACGTCGTTGCTGAAGCGAGTCGGGACAGTGCAGACGAGATTGACGAACAAGCAACTGAAGCCGACGACCGCGATCTCGAACGGATCGGCCTGGGTCAGTCCGGCGGCCACGGCGTGGACCGGTGAATTCACGCCGCGTTCGACGAAGTACGTCTCCGGCGTCCAGAGGTTGAACGACGACCTGGAAGCCTTACTGCGTCGTACGCCGACTACGTGCAGCGCGGAAGAGGCGACGCGCTGGCGGGCCAAGCTGGGCGGTCACCATGGCGTATAAGGACGAGGGCGGCAGCCACGGGGCGCAGGCCGACGGGTTCTGCATGATCGATCCCGTGGTGCTGGGCGGCGTGATCAGCGATCTGGCCACGATGGAGTCGGCGATCGGCGCCGAGCTCAAGGGGCTGAAGGGCGAGTTCGAGAAGGTCGGGGTGTCGACGCAGCCGATCACCGATCTGACCGGCGTCGCGAGCTGGCTGCACGGCGAGCTCCCGATGCTCCGCCGCCGTCACGCAGCCGCCGTACTGCTGGCGTCCCAGAGGATGCAGCCGGTGGCCGGCACCCACATGCTGTCCATGTCGGAGGACCCGGCCGTCGCCACGAAGGACGCCGGTAACCTGGCTGTCCAGCAGATCAAGGCAGCCCTCGACGGCAAGCCGCCCGGCCGCGACGGCGTAGTCGACGCGATCCGCGCACTGGAACGGATCCGCAACTCCAAGGGAGCGCTCGGTCAGGACGACCTACTCTTCCTCGAGACGTTCTACAAGGGACTCGGCAAGGATCTCTACAAGGTCCCGGGCTACCTGAAGAACGACGACAACTGGATCGCCCCGACCAGAACGACGTACACGCCAGGCGAAATCATCCCGACAGGCCTCGACATCAAGACCCGTACGACGCTCGCCGCCTCCCTGGTCGGCGGCCTCCTCACCCTCTCCGACGAACGCCGAGGCGGCAACTGGAACCGCCTCCCCGAGTTCATCCAGCAAGGCGCCACCGACCGCTACACCGAGTACGTGCACGAGGGCAGCGGTGCCGGTGAGATGAGCGGCGGCGAAGCCCGAGAGCTGGCGAAGTTCCTGAGTAACGCCAGAGCGGGCGACCACGGCGGCGTGACGTTCAGCAAGGTGCTCGCCATCACTGCCACCGAGTCGGTCAAGGAGTATCTCAAGGTGGGCGGCGCAGACGACGAGCCCTCCCGAATCTTCCTGCAGATCGCCGGCAACAACGAGCAGGCGATGCATGACATGCTCACCGGTAAAGGCATGGATCCGCCCGCCGGTGTCGACAAAAACATCTACAAGGGATACAAGGGCGCCAAGGACTTCCTGGTCCCCATCTCGACCTACGCCTGGACTGATGACGGAAAGGCCGCGTCATCAGTCTTCGACTGGATCGCCGACGCCAAGACGTCCCACGACCCGACGCGGCAGGCGCTCGCCAACGAGTCGATGCGAAGCCTGGTCACGACGCTCGCGCGTCCCGACGTACTGAAACAACTCATGGACATGCCGGGTGCCGGCATCGGAGCCCCAGAGGAGGCCCTCGGAGTCATCAACCCCGAGTTGACCCGAGCTCTCGCCCGCGACGCCGCCGGATTCATGAATGAGTTCTCCGCCGGAGGTGCGAAGACCTTCGTTGTCGAAGGAGTCGACAACATGTATTCGGGGGAGATGGTCGCAGCGCGGTTCTTCACCCTCGTGGCAACCGACGACAAGTCGGCGGAAGCGCTTGCAGGAGCTGTCTACCGGAACAACGTCGATGGGATTCACCAAGCGATGACCGATGAGGAGCACGCCGGTGACCTCGGGCGGCGGAACGCTCAACTCCAGGGGTTGCTCGACACTGCCTTGCGGAACGCCGCGCTGGAAGAGACAGACAGTCGGGCGGCGGCCGAGGAAAACATGGCCGAAGTCCGCGGGAATGCACTCGGCGTTGTCGGCACGATGCTCGACGCCATCCCCGGAATGCCAGGTGGAGTCGAGGGATCGATCGGCATCGCTGACAAGATCCTCGACCGGTACCTGTCCACCGAGACGCCGACGGTGGAGCCCTATCAGATTCGGACCTACGGCATCGACAGCACGGCGTATTCGTCCCCAGGACTGATCACCAGGTACGAGTTCGCGAAAGCGCTGGTGGAGACTGGGAAACTCGATCCTGAGGATCTGCCGAGCGCCGTACGCTCGAACGACATCCCGCCACGCCTGAAGTCACCGGCAGAGTTCGAGGCGGAGAACTACAGCGTGGCTGCGGACAGCTACGATGAGGCAGTGGCGAGGACATCTTCCGGAGCGCTGCAAGCTAAATTCATGAAGCATCATTCGGAGGTCTACGACCGCGCCATCGCTAATTTCCGTGCTGAAGATCGCGAGCAGCTGCACGAAAAGCTGGGGATCGGATGAGATCGGGTGTCCGGAGTGCGCGTCTGTTGGCGGCTGGGATGTTGGTGGCGCTCGTGGCTGGTTGCGGGCTGTTCGAAGATGAGCCCGAGAAGCCTGGGCCGACGCCCGGCTATCCGAGGACTTGGATCTGGTCGGCAGCGCCTGGTGTGTCTGTGACCGGGCCTGATGGCACCGCGGTGCGGGCTTGGGTCGAGTCGGTCGGCCTCTATCAGGACACTCGGGTGTCGTTTCCTGGGTTCGCGCGGGCTACTGCGGAGCAGGTTTTCGCAAGCCTTGGTGGGGCGGACCAAGCCGGCAAGATCGGTGGAACGGATCGCGTCTATGTTCGCTCTGTCACCGTAACTGGCGAAGAGTTGCGGGCGCGCCTGTGTACGGACACCTGGGACAGCTTCTCCCTGATCGGCCCGAGTGGTGAGGGCATCGGTCAGAGAGTCGACCTGTCGACGAGAGAATTGGTCATGCGCCGAGGAGTTTCGGCCGAAAGCATCAACCGCCCAGACGTCCAGCTCGGCCCCGCAGAGCCGGTGCCGGATCCTAATCCGGCCAAGTTGGTGTCGGCCGACACTTGGCTCAAGGGGCCGACTACCGATGTTTTCTCCGGTTGGGTCGCGACCAGTTGGGACGGCGGCATCGACCCGCCCGCTGAGTGTGTGGCTTGGTTCAAGCGCAGTCACCCGGGCATCAACTACCCCACCGGGTACGACACGCAGAACCGGCCGAACGCCCCCAAGGGGCCGCCGCCTCCGACACTGCCCGCCGTACCGGGGTGGTAGGCGACGGGCAGTGGGGCTCGGGGGTTTTTACGGGGTGTAGATGGTGTTTTTGCCGTAGAGCTTTTGGGTGAAGGCGGACATGTAGGTGGCGGTGTTTGCTTCGGTGAGGTTGTAGGTGAGGAAGGTGCCGTAGCCCTCGGTGACGGTGCGTTGGGCGAGGCTGGCGGCTGTGGACTGGCTGGTGGCGGTGTAGCTGACGGCGGCGGGGGAGAGCTTCGCCTTGTCGGTGGGGCCGTGGGGGACGCCCCAGCCGCCGTAGTAGGGGTACCAGGCGTAGTCGAAGGTCTCGCGGATGCTCTGGCTGCCGCTGACCAGGCGGGTCGAGGCGGGGCCGATGTCGTACAGGGTGATGAGCTTGCCGGCGGGCATCTTGCGGCGCAGCGCCTGGACGAGCCAGATGAACGAGTCGGCGTTCGGCTGGCCGGTGCCGTTGTTGCCGTACTCGACGTACTCGTCGTCGAAGTCGATGCCGTCCAGGCCGTAGGTGGCGACGGCGTCGGCCAGCTCCTGGGCGAACGCCTCGGCGGACGCCTTGTCCGGGAAGTTCGCGAAGCCGGCGCCCTGGTGGTTGCCGAGGATCGACAGCGTGACCTTGATGCCCTTGTCCTGCAGCGGTTTGATCTGGGTCGCGCGGTTGGTCAGGACGTTCGTCACCTGCGGGTTGAAGGACAGGTACGCCTTCCGGGTGGAGGTGTTGAAGTTGATGTTCGCCGCGAAGATCACCGCGATGTCGATCACCTGCCGGCCGTCGTTCGCCAGCGTGTACTTGCCGGCGCTGAGCATGCTGTGGTCGTTGACCTCGATGTACGCGACCGTGGTCGGCTTCTTGACCGCGGCCTTGCAGGCCTGGGCGGTCGCGGTGCCGACACCGGTCGCGGCCACGGCGGTGCCGGCGGCGAGAGCTGTCAGAAGGGTCCTTCGGCGCATGAGCTCACTCATTCGATCGACTCCTCGTCACAAGGGTGGGCGGTCCGCCACACCGGTCAACTAAACCGGTATAGCGGACTGATCATCGATCGAGCCCAAACCCACTGTCAAGGGATCAGCGCAGCCACTCCGTCCGGGTCCCGGTGGGGGTGACGGCCTTGACCTCGGCACGCTCGCCGTCCGGGACGAGCAGCGCGTTCCTGGAATCCGTGCTCCACGCGCCGTCGCCGAACCGGTAGGACAGGGTCGCGCCCTGCGCCGCGACCGCCCAGCCCTGCTTGTCCGGCAGCTTGATCCGCACCGGCAGGTCGCCGGAGGTGCGGTCGGGGACACCACCAGGGACGATCCGGGCCTTGCCGTTCTTCGGCTTCAGTACGGCGTACGTCCGGGTCAGGTCGTTGTCGATCTGCTGCTCACCGAGATAGATCGAGCTGCCGTTGGCGGTGACGCCGTACCCGAGCCAGATCGAGTCCGCGAACCGGTAGTAGACCGGATCCTTGACCGGGCCGAGGGCCGCGTCGAAGGCGTCCCGAGCGGTTCCGGCGAGCTGCTGCGAGTTCGGCGACATCGGCCAGAGCCCGTCGCCATCGACGGTCGACCAGAGCCGGCCGTCGTCGTCCAGCGGGTTGACGTTGACGCCGCCGTTGGCGACCTCGAGATCCGATGCGCCCTTGGCCGGCAGGGTGTGCAACGCCAGGCTGAGGAGGTTGGTGTTTTCGGGCAGCGTGACCAGCCCGACGCCGTCCTTGAACGGCACCGGCGCGTACTCCCGGCCGCTGCTGCCGTCGTCGCGGTACTCGCGCCCGGGCGACCAGCCGACCTTCTTGCCGGTGTCGAGCACGACCAAGGCGTTGTTGCCGGCGACGAAGCCGATCTGGAGCCCGACGCCGGGCGCCGGGTAGCTGTCGGCGAGGACCGTGGGCTTGCCGTTCTTGTCGGCGACGAAGCCGACCAGGGTGTGGACACCTTCGCGGTCGAGTTGGATGTTGCCGTGATGCCGAAGCTCGGAGTACTGGCCGATGATCGCCGCTCGCCCGGCCGGCGTCGTACCGGCCCAGTAGACCTGCGGCTCGCCCTGCAGGCGGTTGAAGATGCCCCGGTCCCGGTTGGCCGAGTCGCCGTGCGAGCTCTTCCAGGCCAGCAGTGCCTGGTCGAGGAAGGGTTGGTCGTTGGCCAGGTCGCCTCGGGTGTGGCCTTTCATCAGGAAGCCGTAGGGGTCGTTCTGCACCGGTACGCCGACCACCGGGGGCTCGGTCAGCGAGCTGTAGAGGCCTGGGCCGGTCAGGGCGACGCCGCCGACGGCCAGGACGGCCATGGTGCTGATCGCCAGCGTGGTCAGGCGGCGGCGACGGAGGCGGCGGGCGCCGCCGTGGCGGGCCCGGACGAGTACGTCGGGAGCGGCCTCGATCTCGTCGACACTGGCCGTCAGTCGGTCCTTGAGCTCGGTCTCGGTCATCGCAGTCCTTCCAGGAGTGCGGGTTCGGTGATCTGGCGGAGGCGGTCCAGACCGCGGGAGGTCTGGCTCTTGACGGTGCCGAGCGAGCAGCTGAGCGCGTCGGCGGTCTGAGCCTCGGTCATGTCCTCGTAGAACCGCAGGACGATGACCGCGCGCTGCCGTGGCGGCAGCTCCTGGAGCGCCGCGAGCAGGCCGTCGCGGACGGCGTACGCGTCCGAGCCGTCCGGGGCACCCAGGTCGTGGTGATCGGCGAGCGCCACCTCGGGCTTGCGGCTCTTGCTGCGCCACCTGTTCGCCGACAGGTTGGCCAGCGTCTTGCGGGCGTACGGCTCCGGCGCACCCTGGATCCGTCGCCATTTCACGTACACCCGCTCGAACATCTCCTGCACGAGGTCCTCGGCCGCGGCCCGGTCCCCAGTGAGCAGTACGGCGGTCCGCAGCAGCCTGGTCGCGCTGCCGCGGACGAATTCGTCGAAGTCGTCGCCCCGAGACACCCGCTCGCTCCTCCCCGTGATCTGGTCTGTACCGAGAATGACACCGGCGAGGTCCGCAAGGTTGCGAGACAATGTTCGCGTGAGTACACCTACCTCGCACCGGCGGTCACTGATCGCGGGCACGGTCGGGAACTTCGTCGAGTGGTACGAGTTCGGCGCCTACGGCTTCTTCGCGACCGTGATCGCCGCGAACTTCTTCAGTACGACGTCGACCAGCGACTCCGAGAGCCTGATCAAGACGTACGCCTCGTTCGCGCTGGCGTTCTTCTTCCGCCCGATCGGCGCCGCGATCTTCGGCCGGGTCGGTGACCGGATCGGCCGCCGCCCGACGCTGATCCTCGTCCTGCTGCTGATGACCGGCTCGACCACGCTGATCGGCGTGCTACCGACGTACGCGAGCGTCGGGGCAGCCGCGCCGTGGCTGCTCACCCTGGTTCGGGCGCTCCAGGGCCTGTCGGCAGGCGGTGAGTTCGGCGGCGCGGTGTCGATCATGACCGAATTCGCCCCACCGGGACGTCGCGGCCGGTACGGCGCTTGGCAGTCGTTCACGGTTGCCCTTGGACTGCTCGCCGGCGCGGGGCTGGCGGCGATCCTGGCCACCGCGCTGAGCAAGGAGGCGCTGACCGACTGGGGCTGGCGGGTGCCGTTCCTGGTCGCGCTGCCGCTCGGGCTGGTCGCGCTGTGGTTGCGACTCCGGCTGGAAGAGACGCCGAGCTTCGCCCGTGCCCAGGCTGCCGTCACGGAGCCCGGTCCGGCCGGTGCAGGTGAGGTCGCGAAGGCGATCGCGCTCGGGATCGGCCGGCTGATGGGCTGGTCGGCGGCCGGATACACCTTCCTCGTGGTGATGCCGTCGTACCTGCAGGCGACCCTGAACGCGACCTTCCAGCAGGCCCTGGTCGCGACCGTGCTGGCGAATGCCGGGTTCGCGGCGTCGATCCTGCCGGCCGGGCGGCTGAGCGACCGGATCGGGCGGCGGCCGGTGATGGTGACCGGTGCCGCGCTCGTCGTCGTACTGGCGTTCCCGCTGCTCAATCTGCTCCAGGACAAGGAGGCGGGTACGGCGGCCAAGGGGGCCGCGGTCTTCGTCGCCGGACTGGTGGTGGGGTTGATGGCTGGGCCCGGACCCGCGATGCTGTCGGAAATGTTCCCGACCCGGGCGCGCTACACCGGGCTCGGCCTGGCGTACTCGCTGTCGAACGCGGTGTTCTCCGGGTCGGCCGGGCTGATCATCACGGAGCTGATCAAGCGGACGAAGAACATCGACATACCGGCCTGGTACGTCGTGGTGACGTGTGCGGTGAGTGTGGTGGCACTGCTGACGTTGCGCGGAGACGATCATCGACGGGAGCTGCGGGACTGATATGCGAGTCATCGGGTTGATGTCCGGGACGTCGTACGACGCGATCGACGCGGCGGCGGCCGACCTCCAGCTGGACGGGGACCAGCTGGTGCTGACCCCGCTCGGGATGCTCAGCCAGCCGTATCCCGACGCGGTGCTGCGGGAGCTGGCCGGGTTGTTGCCTCCGGCAAGCACCACTGTCGAGCGGGTCTGTCGGCTGGACACCGGGATCGGGCAGGCGTTCGCGTCGGTGGCCCGGCAGGCGGTCGAGCAGCTGTGTGGTGGGTACGCCGATCTGATCGTGTCGCACGGGCAGACGGTCTACCACTGGGTCGACGAGGGACGGGTCCGCGGCACTCTCCAGCTCGGTCAGCCGGCGTGGATCGCCGAGGCAACCGGTACGACGGTTGTGTCGGATCTGCGCGCGCGGGACGTGGCGGCGGGTGGGCAGGGGGCGCCGCTGGTGAGCATCGTCGACGTGCTGTGGCTGCGCCGGCGGTCCGGCGTACCGGTCGCGCTGAACCTGGGCGGGATCGCGAACATCACCGTGGTCGACGGGAACCCGGTGGCGTTCGACACCGGGCCGGCGAATGCGCTGATCGACGCGGTGGTGACCGAGCTGACCGTCGGGCGGCTGACTTTCGACGCCGATGGCGTGATGGCTGGGCGTGGGCAGGTGCACCAGGAGCTGCTCGAGCGGCTGCTCGCGGAGCCGTACTACGCCGTACCGGCGCCGAAGAGCACGGGCAAGGAGCTGTTCAACCTCGCGTACCTGGCCCGGATGCTGGAGGGGCTGCCGGAGATCCCGGCCGACGACCTGGTCGCGACCGTGACCGCGTTGACCGCGCGGACGGTCGCGGACGCCGTACGGCGGCATGGTGGGACCGAGGTGATCGCGTCTGGTGGTGGTATCCGGAACCCGGCGCTGATGCAGCGACTGGCCTCGGAGCTGGAGTCGGTGCCGCTCCGGAACACCGACGAGCTGGGGTTGCCGTCGGCGGCCAAGGAGGCGCTGGCGTTCGCCGTGCTGGGGTTCCTGACCGTGCACGGGCTCGGCGGGACGGTCCCGAGCTGCACAGGTGCGACGCACTCGAGCGTGCTGGGTTCGATCACTCCCGGCCTGGGCGGTGTGCCGCACGTCTCGCGCGATGTTCGACCTCCGGCGAGCCTTCTGATCGAGGGCGCGCCACACTAGTTCTTGTGACGAGGTTGTTCGTGGTGACAGGTGCGCCCGGGGCCGGCAAATCGACCGTGGTGCCGGAGCTGGTGCGGTTGAATCCGGGCAATCTCGTCGTGATGGACATGGACGAGCTGCTGGACGACCACGGCCGGCTGCTCGGCATCAGCATCGCCAGTCCGACCGCGGCCCCGATCTGGCCGGCGTACAACGCGGTCTGGCTGCGCATCACCGAGCTGATCCGCCGCTCCGGCATCCCCGTTCTCCTGCTCACCCCCGGCCTCCCCAGCGAGCTCCCGGAAGGCCGCTGGCTGCACCTGGACTGCCCCGACGCCGTACGCCGCAAACGCCTCGCCGCCCGCGGCTGGCTCCAGGACCAGATCGACGACGCCCTCGCCGACGCCGCCGAACTCCGCAAGTACGTCCCCCGCTCCGTCCGCGGCGACGTCTCCCCCGAACGCGTCGCCCGCAGCATCCTCGACTGGATCCGCGGCGAACGCTTCGGCAAAACCCTCAACCTCTGGACCCGCTTCCGCGCCTGACCGCCCCGACCAGCCGATAGGCCGGTTCACGTGGATCTACTGCCGCCGGGTGACAGCAGAAACTCCGTGGATCTGTGGCTGGGCGGGGTTGGTGGGTGTTTGCGGGGATCTGCTGTCTCTGGGTGACAGCAGATCCCCGCAAACCGCGCCTCGGCGTGCTGGGATGCGGCCGGAGGCCTTGGTGCCGGGTACTCGCCGCCGCGGCCGGCGCCAACGAGCAGGGTGGCTGGCCGATCCTGTGGCCGAGGTGGATGGCGAGGCCGGCGCCCCAGGTGCCCGTCGCCCGGGCTTCGGCTGCGGTGCGGTGCGGTGCGGTGCGGTGCGGAAACGAGGGGATCTCCCCGCAAGTTGCCGGTTCTCTCCTGAAGTTTTGAGCAGAGAAGGGCCAATCTGAACGGATATCCAGCGAAATTCCGCAGGCTAGGCACCCGACCCGAGCCGCGGTGGTCGACCGGCACCCGACCCGAACTGCAGCGGGGGGTCACCTGACAGGAATGCTCATCGTCTGGGGGCAACCACAACCCGTCAGCCACAGGCAACGGGAACCGCGGTCACCGACCGCACCATCCGGCCCAGCCCCAGACCACCCCAGCCACCCGGTCCAGTCAAACCGGCCGCAGCGGCGACCAGCCATCGCGTACGAAATCGGCCGAATCCGAGCGGCGGGACGAGACGAGCACCTTCGGGACGGAGGGGCTACTGGCCAACCGAAGTGCCCAGCCACCGCGACCGATCACCCGTTGCGCTATCGCTCCCCAAACCGGTTTGGGGAGCGAGCAGCCGCCAAATCGCAACAGACACCGAGAGACAGCAGAAACTCCGCAAACCTGCATCCCGGGACGACTCAGCCCCCGAGCGCGCGCCCACCCATCCCACGGCACACACGACGGCGCGGCTAATCCGCTCATCGGGTCCTAGATTTGGTCCATGGCAGACATCACCATCCCCGTGGATGCGGAGCTCGAACGCGCACGGGGCGTTCTGACGCGCGACGGCCGGTCCCGGGAGACGGCCGTTCGGCAGGCTGTTGTCGAGGCTGCGCGGCGGATGGAGCGTGCTGCGGGCAGGCGCCGGGAGGTGTTGCGGATGCCGATCGGAACTATGGATGGTGTTGATCTCGGTGCCGAAATCTCGGGAGAGCGCTGATTACCAGGCTGGGCGGAGGCTGATCTGCTGGGACTGGCCGTGGGTTTGGTGGGTGGTGATGGTCAGGCGGGTGCCGGTGAGGGTTCGGGTGACTTGTACGGCGGGGGTCGGGGTGGCGGGTTTGAGGTATTGGGCCCAGAGGTTGAGGGTGATGGTGGCGCGGGTGGTGGTTGGGTCGGAGACGGCGACCGTCAGGTCGATTCCGTGGCGTTGGAGGAGGACCGAGGCGGGGCCGTCGATGGTTAGGCCGGGGAGATGGTGAAGGCCTGGGGAGAACGTGTTGGCGGCGGTGAGGCGGAGGCCTTGGTGCTGAATCGCTTGTAGGCGTGGGGTGTTGGCCAGTACGGCGAGGCGGCCGTGGTCGTAGCTGCGGAGTGCTGGTTCCGTCGCGTTGGGGACCAGGGCGTAGGCGAGCGCGCGGGTGGTGCCGGCGGGCTGGGCGGCGGTCAGGGCGAAGACCTGCTTGGTGACCGCGGTGTCCGGGTTCGCGGTTCGGATCACGCGGCGGCTGCGGGTGACCTGCTGGACGTTGGCCGTGACCTCGGCGGGCTTCAGGAAGTAGTAGCCGACGGCAACGTTATTGGCGGCGTAGCGCAACCAGCGGGGTTCGCCGGAACCACCCCAGGGACGACCATCGCGTCGTACACCGGTGATCTTCACTGTGTCATTGGGAGCCGCGATGCGGGTGTCGAGGGTGGTGGTGACCGGGCGCTCGACGTCGTGCAGACCGGCGGCGAGCACCACGATCTCGTCGTCGAGGAGGAACCACGACTTGGTCGCGGACGCGTTCCGATAGGTGACGAAGTTGTCCGGAAGCTCGTCACGGGACGCATAGGCGAAGTCGTCCGACTGCACCCAGCCGACTGCGCCGTACGTGCCGAGGGTCGCGCCGCCGGAGTGCTTGTTGGTTCCGGTCGGGAAGTAGACGTACGTGTTCTGCGCCTCGGACGACGGCGTGAACTCCGGCGGGTTGTCGTAGTACGCCGTCCCGTAGAGCTCGGGGATCGTCTTGCGGGTCTCGACCGGCGCGGTGACACCACCGAGCGCGTACGGCGAGACGGTGCTGAAGTAGTCGACGCCGTACGCGCTCGTCTGGTCCTGGCCGCTCAGATACAGGTAGTGCGCGCCGTCGCCCTGGAACCACGGCATCAGGTTCTCGCCGCTCATGTACTCGTACTTGCTGATCCGGTCCGAGTTCCGCGCCAGCGCGAACGCGAACCCGGGCCGCCGGTGCACGGTCCGGTCCATCGCGTTGAACGCCACACTGCTCGCGGCCGGGTTGAGGTCGGCCGGCACGATCGCCGGATCGGCGCGCAGGTCCGCGAACCGCGCGATGCTCACCGGTGAGACGAAGCTGTTCGGGTTGATCGTCGGCCGCGCGGTGAACTTGGCGAACGCCTTCAGCCGGGCCGCGTCCGCAGCAGCCGCGTAGTCGGCCAGGTCCACGACCGCTTCGACCACCACGGCCACATCGTCGTACCCGGTGGCCGGCCGCGAGACCGCACGGCCCTTGACGATCTCCATCATCCAGCCCTCGAAGATCAGCGGCGCGAACCCGTGTTCGACCCAGCCCTGTACGACGCCGATCAGCTCGGCGGTCTGCGCGTACGAGGTGTTGTCGAGGATCTTGACGGTCTGAACGACCCGGCTGAGCAGGGCCTTGCCGTACGAGCCCGTGTACGCCACGGACGCGTGCTGGATGAAGGACCCGTCGGCGTAGTACCCGTCGGTGACGCCGTGCTGCAGGTTGTACGGATCGATCGTCGCGAACACGGTGAACTGGTCCTGCAGCGCCTTCCGGATCCGCGCGTCGTCACCGAGCAGCGCGCCCTGCAGCACGCGGTTCGCGGTGATGTCGACCAGGTTCGCGCCGGTGTGGAACCGCGAGTCGAGGTCGACGTCGCCGTTCTTCCCGTTCCGCAGATAGGAGTCCATCGAGGCGACGTACGGCGTGACGAGGGTGGCGGGCGCGTCGATCAGGGCGAACGTCTTGGAGACGAACGTGGAGATGCCGATCTCCCAGGTGAACCAGTTGCCGTAGTACCCCGTCGACTGGTCGCCGTACCAACCGTCGTACAGGCGTTGCAGGCCGTCGATGATCTTGGTCCGGACCTCCGGATTGCCCTGCAGGTCGGAGGCCGGTCCGGGGCGGCGGTACGCGAGGGCGATCTCGTAGAGATGCTGGTACGACGCGCTCAGGTTCGGATCGCTGGTCCCGAGCGGGAGTCCGGCGAACAGTTCACCGCTCCCGGCTCGCCCGAGCGCGGCCAGCCAGGTGCGCGCGGTCGCGTCCATCCCCGCCACCTTGGCGGCGACCTCCGGCCGCGCGTTCGAATCCGCCGTACCGGCGTAGATCGCGATCGCATTGGCCAGCAGCAGGTCAGGCTCGGCAGCAGCGCCGGCGGCGACGGCTCGAGCCGGATTCACGGCGGCCAACAGCGCGGTGGCGGGGACGAACGACAGCAAGCGGCGGCGGCTGAGCTCCACAACAACTCCCAGGGCGATGGGAAAAACCTCACCCCAGGAGTCAATCAGGCGAAACTATCTTCCGGCAAGCGGTTACCGCGCTTTAGGAGCCACCGGCTCCGACGAGTTGGCCGTCCATCGAGAGGATGCGGATCGGCCCGCCGGTGGATTTGGCCGGAATGACCAGGGCCACCTGGTGGAGGTAGTCCTGGTGCAGGGTCTGGGTGTACTTGACCATGCTGCTGAACGCCGTCGCCTCGCCGCTGGTCCAATAGGCGTTGGAGCCCGGCTCCACGCGCTGCATGTACTGCTCGGTGAGGGAGAGGAAGACCAAGCCCTCGCCGTCGGCGGTCATGAAGGTGACCGGGGTGCCGGACGGTTTGTAGGTGTCCTCGACGGCGGCGATGTAGGACTCGGCGGCGTCGGCGACCTTCGACTGGGAGCGCTGCTCGAGGAGCTTCGCCATGCCCGGCGAGGCGGTGAAGAGCTTGGCCTCCGCGGCCTTGGGGCCGCCGGTCAGGTACGCCGCGAGGGTCGGGGCGACCGCGGTCGGTTGGGTGGCCAGGGAGTTCAGGTCGGCGCGGCTCGGGGTGCGCACGCCCTCCATTGCCGGCAGGTCGATCGAGGCGCCCGGGTAGACCGAGTGGGTGAGCAGCCACGGGGCCCCGGCGTTCTCGCGCTCCCAGACGCCGAGCTGCCGGGTATCGGCCGCGCCCGAGACGCCGGTGGTGACAACGAAGCGCATCGGGTACGCCGTGAACTCCGGCGCGCCGACCACCGGATTGGTGAACGTGAACGGCTTGTCGGTGGTCTTGCCGGCCGCGTCGATCTTGCGGCCGATCTGATACCCGGCGCGGGTCTGGGCCAGTGTCGGCTCCGCCTCGATGGTGCCGGCCAGCTTGTCGTCGCGGGCCGCGTTGGCCTTGTTGTTCAGCTCGTTGTACTTCGCCACCACGGCGGTCGCGTCGGCGACGCTGACGGCTGGGCGCGCGTCCGGAGCGGTCAGGCTGTTCTTCGGTGGCATCAGGCCACAGCTCGTTGCTGTCAGCAACAAAGCGCCACTGGCCAGCAGGGCCGCAGTCCGCTTGACCGCCTCGTCGCTCTTCACGAACTCCGGCGACTCCACCAGCGGCAACGTCTCGGTGGGAGGAGTCTCGGGGGCCGCCGCGGCGGGGACGCTGGTCGGGAGAGTGGCGCGCGACTTCGCCCGGGCGACCGCCGCCGGCGACATCAGCATCGGCGCCGACCGCATCGCCTGCACAGGCCGCACGGGCGGCTCCGTCTGCAGCCGAGCAGCCGACGCCGGCTTCGGCTCCGGCTTGGGCCTGGGCTGGGCGATCACCGCGAGCTTCTCGGTCGCCTCGTCGTCGGTCGAGCGTGCCGCCGGCCGCACCTCAGGTGCACGGTACGCCGGGACGTCGTCGATCACGGCAGTCGCAGGCGCGGGCGCCTGGTTGGCCGGGGCGAACGGGTTGGCGTCGCGGGCCGCGACGAGCGTGCTCGCGGGCGTCGACGTACCGAGTGCGGCGGCGGCACCGGCCGAGCTGGGCACCTGCACGGCGCCGGCCTGGTCTGCCGCCTCGCCCGACCGCACGGTCGGACGGCGGAAGGCCAGCGCGATCCCCAGGGTCAGCGCGACGACACCCGCGCCCAGGACCAGCAGACTGATCCCGAACGAGCGGTGCAGCTCGATCCCGAAGCTGACCTTCGCGTCGACGGCGGGGGTGCCGTCCGCGTTCATCACGACCACGGAGTAGCGGCCGTCCTGCATCGGCCACGCGATCGACTGGTTGCCGGCACCGCCGGACTTCGCGACCCACCAGTCCAGGTCGGCCGGCGGGGTCAGCTTATTGGTGAACCCGTTCATCGTCTGCGTGCTGATCGTCGAGGGCACGTCGTACCGGATGACGCGGGTGTGGGCGGCGCCCGAGAGGTAGTCGGCGACGTCGAGGTCCTGCGCGATGCCGACGAACAGCGGCTTGGACCCGGTCACGCTGACGCGCAGGGTCGGGCCGTGCCGGTCGAGCAGGTCGGGCGCAGTGACCACGGCCAGGCCGTCACTGGTCAGTGCCCGGCCCCCGGTCGAGATGGTGTTGTCCGGGCCGACGAGCCAGAACGCGGCCGCGGCGCCGGCGATGCCGGCCACCAGGCCGATCAGGGTCAGCAGCAGGCCCAAAGCAGTGCGGGCGAAACGCATCAAGAGCTCCCGTTGGTACGACGAGCCCGGCCCGCGGACGGGGGACCAGGCAGCGGGCTCGGCCGCGGGCCCCCTCGGGATCCCGTACTTCACCCGTTGCCGTACCTAACTGACGGCGCACGGATCTGTTACGATCCCGTCAATAATGAACGGCCATTCGTAAACTCAGGAGGGCTGCTTGGCGCGTCCGCGGCTGGTCGACGACGACGTGATCCTGGATGCGACCCGCCTGGTGCTGGCCGAGGTCGGCCCGGCGAAACTCACGCTGGCGGCCGTCGGTGCCCGGGTCGGCCTGGCGCCGCCGACGCTGATGCAGCGCTTCGGCAGCAAGCGCGGCCTGCTGCTCGCCTCGGCAGCCCGGTCGCCGCAGCTGGTGCTCCGCGCCGCCGCGGCAGCGGAGGCGGCCAACACCTCGCCGCTAGTGATCCTCCGGGACTTCGTCCTCTCGACAGTCGCGCACATCGAGCGTCGTGCGCAGCTCGGCAACGGCCTCGGCTTCGACGTGTCCGACCCGGAGTTCCGCGAGCACGCCCTTGCCCACTCCGCCGCCGTCGTCAACAGCTGTGACCGGTTCTACCGAGCCGCGGTGGCAGCAGGCGAGCTGCGGCCGGAGACCGACGTACAGGCGCTCGCGCGGCACACCCTGGTCTGCTTCAACGGAGCGCTCCAGGTCTGGGCGGTGACCGGCTGGGGCTCGCTGTCCACGTTCCTCACCGAACAGCTCGACCTGATGCTCAGGCCCTACCTAGCGATGTCCGCCGGGCTCGATGCGAGACAACCAGTGCGCTGATGATGTCGGCCACGAAGACGAAGTGCAGCACCACGTGCAGTGCGCAGTACCGCGGACTGATCCGGCGCTGCCGCAGCATCAGCGCCAGGCAGGTGATCCCGTAGATCGAGGTCGGCAGCAACATCAGGTAGGCGCCGATGACGAACGGGGTGGCTCCGATGGAGGCAACGACCCCGACGAACCAGAAGTCGCTCGATTGACGTACTCCCCGCAGCGGCAGGTACGAGATGAATCCGACGACGACCGCGCCCAGCAGGAAGTTCTGCACGAAGAGCGGGATCATCACCAGCTTGACCGCGCGGGTCGACCGCCGCAGCAGCTCGAGGTCGTCGGCCAGGAAGGCGCGCACGGCGGTTCGGAACGCGACCAGAGGCACGATCGGGACGACCACCAGGACGATGAACGCCAGGGCCGGGACGTACCCGAGATACCAGAGCAGATCGGAATCGAAGACGGCGTACCACCCGAAGACCGACGCGAAGTACTCGAGCACCCAGATCGCGCCGAGGATCGACGCGACGGCCAGTACGCCGGTCAGCAGGTACCGCGACACCACTCCGGGCGGGCGCGCCGTACCGAGCCGGTTGCGGGCGACCTCGATCACGACCATCGCGCCGACGACGTCCGTGACGAAGAGGAACTGCAGAATCAGGTGTAGGCCGTAAAACACCCGCCCGATCCGCTCGTCCTTCCGCAGCACCGCCAGACAGGCCACCGGGTACGCCGAGGTCGGCAGCAGCACGAGATACGTCAGCACGACGAACAGCAGCGCGACCAGGAACCCGCGCAAACCGAAGTTGTCACGATCATCTGAGCCGACGTGGATGACAACCCGGCTCAGGGCGACGAAGTTCAGCACGAAGAACGGGATCTCGGCGATCTTCACGACATTCGCCGAAGCCTGCAGCGCGTCCAGCTGCCCGCCCCGCCGAAGCCGGATCGCGTCGGCGACCACCAGCCCGCCCACGACGAAATAGATCACCGCCCAGCCGACGAGCAGGGCGAACATCGCGGGCAGATCGTAGATCAGACCGGCCATCAGGAGCGCGCCGAGGCACAACCACACCCCGAGGGCCTTCGCCGCCGTACTGACCATGGGGGATGCCTCACCATGTGCTGACAAATGGAGCGGGTGACGAGAATCGAACTCGCACTGTCAGCTTGGGAAGCTGATGTTCTGCCATTGAACTACACCCGCGCGTCGCCGTACTGAACGAGCGGAGAAAGCATAACTGATGGGTGGGGGCAGCGGCGCGGTGGGTCCGCGCGGCGGATGCGGGGGTTGTTGCGCGGTCAGCTGAATGGGGCCGAACGCATCGAAATCGGGTCCGCGGACGGTTGGCGGGTCGCTTTGCGGGGGAGTTTTCCACAAAGGGTCCGTCCAAGGGCTGGGCATGCCCCGCATCTTCTGGCAGATTAGAACGCGTTGCCGGGGGCAACATTCGACGCAACGTGAGGATGCGGTCCTTGCCAGGACCGGACAAGATGGTTGCGGGGCAACTGGATGAAGGGGTGAACGGTGGCAACAGACACGAGTGACGCGCTGGAGAACCTGGAGAAGGAGCTCGTCACGTTGGCGCGGCGGCTGCGGGGTTTGCAGCGGACGCTGTCCGACGAGGCGCATCCTGACCTGGAGCCGGCGCAATATGCGTTGCTCAACCACGTCGAGGAGCTGGCGCCGGTGCGGATGGCCGACCTGGTCGCCGCGCTCGAGGTGGACAAGGGACCGGTCAGCCGGGCCTGTGCGCGACTCGAGGAGGAGGGCCTGCTCAAGCGCGCCGCCGACAAGACGGACGCCCGGGCGACCCTGCTGACGCTGACCGCGGCCGGCAAGCGCAAGCTCGCCGCGGCCCGCAAGAAGCGGCACAAGGTGATCGAGGACCTGCTCAAGGACTGGTCGCCGGCACAGGTCAAGACCTTCGCCACCCAGGTGTCGAAGTTCAACAAGCTGTCCGACTAGTTCGTTGCCTCAGGCATAGGAGTTGGGTCTCGCCGGGGAGCTGAGGGCTCCGGACGGTCCAGCACCGGTCGGCTGAGGTGATTTCCCGGTCGAGAGCGGCGCGTAAGTGGAGTGTCGCGGCTAAATCTCGGCACTGGCGGCGCCCAGGCGGGCACCTCGCGGCGTTGGAGGGAAAGCCACGATGGAAAAACATCGAGGCTTCCCCTCCGCCTTGCGATGCACGCACCTGGACACCGCCAGCACTCGAGCTTTTGCCGCGACACTCCACTAGTCTTCCTATCGTGCTGCTCTCCGACCGCGACATCCTGTCCGAGCTCGACGCCAAGCGCGTCCAGCTGGAACCGTTCGACGCCGCGATGGTGCAGCCGTCGAGCGTCGACGTACGGCTGGACCGGTTCTTCCGGGTCTTCGAGAACCACCGGTATCCGCATATCGACCCGGCCGAGGAGCAGCCCGACCTGACCCGTGAGGTCGAGCCGGAGGGTGACGAGCCGTTCATCCTGCACCCGGGCGAGTTCGTGCTCGGCTCGACGTACGAGATGGTGACGCTGCCCGACGACGTCGCGGCCCGGCTCGAGGGGAAGTCCTCGCTGGGGCGGCTCGGCCTGCTCACGCACTCCACCGCCGGCTTCATCGACCCCGGCTTCTCCGGGCACGTGACGCTGGAGCTGTCGAACGTCGCGACCCTGCCGATCAAGCTCTGGCCCGGGATGAAGATCGGCCAGCTCTGCTTCTTCCGGCTCTCCTCGCCCGCCGAGCACCCGTACGGCTCGGCCAAGTACGGCTCCCGCTACCAGGGCCAGCGCGGCCCGACCCCGTCGCGGTCCTTCCAGAAGTTCCACCGCACCGACATCTGATCGCCGGTACGACGAAGGCCCCGCGGAACCGTCGTTCCGCGGGGCCTTCGCTTCGTGCGTACTGAGCCTTCGTGGGTGCTGGGGTCAGGCGGTCGGCTTCATCGCGATCAGGATCTTGTCGGTGTCGTAGGAGTCACCCTTGTCGGTCTGGAGATAGGTGGCGCCGTACGGCGAGATGGCCTCCGGCGCGGGCGTCCCCAGCTTCGGGTCGTACAGGGACATGTCCGAGCCGAACTTGCTGCCGACATCGTCGCCCGGGACACCGGTCGTCGGTGTGACGTTGCCGGCGTCGGTCGGCGTGCTGCCGGTCGACGGGGTCGTGCTCGGGGTCGTGGTCGGCGCGGTCGAGGGCTGCGGGATGTCCGCGCCGGTCTTGGCGTCGAGCATCACCGGCTGGTCGTCCGCCCGGCCGTAGGCGACGCCGTGGAAGGCGCCGGAGATGATGGGAACCACGCGGCTGGCCGAGTTCTTGTTGTAGCCCCAGGCCTTCTTGCCGGTGGTGTCGTCGATGCCGATGATCTCTTCGGTACCCATGTTCTGGCCGGTGCTGCAGACGACCGCGGTGGCCTGGTCGGCGACGCAGCTGTACCCGTACGACTTCTCGGTGCCCAGCGTCGACTTCGTCTGGCCGACCAACGTCCCGGTCGCGATGTCCACGGCGTACAGGCCGCTGTCGTAGGTGTAGACCATGGACTTGGAGTTCGGGACGTACGACGAGCCGTTCAGGTAGGCGTGCTTGCTGCCGCCGACGGCCGGGGTCAGGTAGTCCATCTTGGTGGGGATCTGCTTGCTGATCTTGCCGGTGGCGCCGTCGTAGACCACGATCGTGCCGTCGTGGGCGCCTTCGGAGTTCGAGGCCTTCGCGCCGACGATCGTGCCGTTCAGCAGCCCGGCGGGGGTGAGGAAGGGGACGATGTTGGCCTTCTGCGTCTTCGGGTCGGCGTAGACGGTGAAGTCGCTGCTGCCGTTCTTGGCCGCGCCTTCGGTGCGCGAGCCCAGCCCGAGCGCGACCTGTCCGGTCGCGGGATCGTAGGTCCGGCTGCCGATGCCTTCGACGAGGGTGCCGGGGCCGAACTTCGCGCTGACGTCCACCGTGATCTCGGCGACCTTCTTGCCGTCGGCGGCGTCGATCCACTGGATGACGACCTGACCCTTGGCCTTCTGGGTGCCGCCGCCCTTGTCGGTCTGGGCGTAGGCGACCACCGCGACGTCCTTGCCGTCGAGCTTGACCGGCATCACGCCACTGTTGCCGTTGGTCGTGACGGTGTCGGCCTTCTCGGTCGCGAGCACGGTGAACGGCTCGCGCTGACCGGCGATGTTGCGACCGGTGAGACCGGTTCGGCCGACGACGAGAGCGGTCTGACCGACCATGCCCGCCGCCAGCGAGGCGTCAGCGGCACGGGCCTTGTCGGCCGGGACGCCGTACGCCGCGACGGCGGTGAGGCCCTTGGGCGGGTCGAAGGAGGCAACCGGCGGGGGTGCGGGAGTGGCCGGTGTGTCGCCGCTCTTCGGGGTGTCACTGCCCTTGCTGTCGTCCTTGCCGCCGCAGCCGGCCAGCAGGATCAGCAGGGCGGCACCGGTGGCGACAGCCTTGGCTGTTGGACGCTGCATTGTTGCTTCTCTCCCCGAGGTCAACGAAAAATGATCGCTTGAAACCTAGCAGCGTTTCCGGGCTCTGAATGCGGTGATCCACAAGGGTTGCACGAAGCTGCAACGCAACCGTCAGCGAACGACCGAGAGGCCGGTACCGCGGGGTTCGGGGCGGGCGTGCCGGGCCTGGGGCGCCGGAGTGGTGAGCGGCTCGAGTTTGTCGGCCAGCCGGCGCAGGGCCGAGGCCAGACCGTGCCGGGGGCCGCTGTCGGTCTCCTGGTGGTCGTGCAGGTACGCGCGGGCCTCGGCGGCCCGGACCTGCTCGGCGACGCGGTAGCGGGCGACCTCTTGGTGTTCGGTGATCATGGCCGTGCTCCTTCGAATGATTTGGTGCGGGGTGATTGTGGGAAGGCTGCCGCCCAGGTCCCGCCGGACCGTTGCCGGCGGAACCTCCTGGGGGTGTGGATCAGACCTTGACGACGGTGATGTCGCCGGTGACGGTGCGGGCCCGCAGAGTCAGCGAGCGCTCGCCCGCCTCGGGCTTCTGGCCGGGCTCCAGCTCACAGCGGATCTTCCCGGTGACCGTCTTCAGGTCCAGGTACGTCGGGATGCCGTCGGGAACCCCGATCCGGACATCGCCGTTGGCCGTCTCGGCCTGGATGCTCGGCCCGTCGGCCACCTCGACCGTGACGTCACCGGAGCCGGAGGTGGCGACCGAGTGGTCGCGGACGCGCTCGATGGTGATGTCGCCGGAGCCGACCTTGACGCTCGTCGGGCCGGCGGCGTCGCCGATCCGGACATCGCCGGAGCCGGTGCTCAGACCGATCGTCGCGGCGGCCTCGCCGATGTCGATCGACCCCGAGCCGGTGCTGCCCTTCGTGACGCCGGCCACGTGCGCGGCCCGTACGTCGCCACTGCCGGTGCTGACCGCGAGGTCGCCCTGGACAGTCTCGAGCTGGATGTCGCCGGAGCCGGTGGACAGGCGCGCTTGGCCTAGCGGAGCATGCGCGGTGATATCGCCGGAGCCGGTCTTGGCCCGCAGATCGAGGACCACCGGGGTGGAGATCCGGACGTGGATCTGGGGTCCGCGGCGGGTGCTGAAGTTTCTGCCCTTGCGCAGTTCGACGACCAGCTCACCATCCTCGATCGTGTAGACGACGTCCTCGTCTTCGCCGTCCTCGACCTCGAGGTCGACGATCGTCTGAGTGCCGTCGGCGGGGACCAGCAGGATCTGGCCGGAGCCGATCTCGATCCGGGCCCGGGTCAGCTGGAGCTCGTCCTCGTCCGCGATCAGTTGACTCGTGAAGCCGCTCATTGTGCCCATCCCTGGAATCGGTTGCTGGATCCGCGGCCACCCCGGCGGCGGTCTTTCTCTTCGCGGCGCCGTTCGGCCTCCGCGCGGCGCTCGTCGCGCCGGGCGTCCCGCTCGAAGCGGCCGCGGTCGTTGCCGAAGACACCGCCCTCACCGAACGGGCCGTCGGGACCGAACACACCGTCCGGGCCGAAGACGCCGTCGGGTCCGAGCGGACCGTCGGGGCCCAGCGGGCCGCCCGGGCCGAACATCCCGGCCTGCGGCGGCCGCGGCGGGCGGGGCGGGGCACCCGGGCGGCTGCGGCCACCCAGCGACATCATCACCGTGCGCATCAGCCACGCGTTCGAGGAGATGCCCTCGGCGGTCGCGGCTTCGTCGACCTTGTTCTTCACCGACATCGGCAGCCGCAGCGTGATCCGCGCGGTCGGCTCGTCGGCCTCTGGGGTCAGGTCGGTGACGTCGGAAGTGTCGTCGTCCACGTCCTCGTCCGTGTCGTCCGGCCCGGTCAGCTGGCTGGGGGCCGGCGTGACCACGAACTCGGGGCGGCCACCGGCCATCCGGAGCTCGACCGAACCGGGGGACAGCTCACGGCTGATCTCGCCGGCGGCGTCGGACAGGGCTGAGATGAGGGCCAGGCGGCCGGCGTCATCCAGCGTTGCTGCGAGGCGCTGGGCCACGGAGCGCGTTTGGTCGTCGGCGAGGGCGGTCGCGTTCTCGACGCTCCGCCGTACCGACTCGAGGTACGGTTCAAGTTCCATGACGCCAATACTGACGTCATCGTGACGTCACTGTCAACCCCTGGTGGCGTCATCGCGGCGTCAAGGGCAGAATGGGCGCTACCGAACCAAGGAGGAAACGTGTCCAGAGGAGTACTCGTGACCGGCGCATCGCGCGGGGTCGGCGCGGCCGCGGCGATGGCCTTCGCCCGCGGTGGCGACCGGGTCGTGCTGCATTGCCGCGGCGCAGTCGAGCGGGCCGAGGAAGTGCGCGCAGGACTACCTGGTCACGGGCACGCGGTGGTCGCAGCGGATCTCGGTGATCCGGCCGAAATTCCTTCCCTGGTTGAGGAATCGGCCCGTCTGCTGGGGCGCATCGACGTACTGGTGAACAATGCGGCGATGTATGTCGACGAGCCGGTCGCGGGGTCCCGGCGGGTCGGGCATCCACTCGCGGAGACGTCGTACGAGGAGTGGGTCACGGCCTGGCGGCGGACCCTCGCGGTGAACCTGGAAGGCACTGCCCACGTGACGTGGTGCGTCGCCCGGCAGATGCTCGACGTGGAGCCTGCCGAGGGGGTGCGGCGGGGTGCGATCGTCAACGTCGGGTCGCGTGGCGCCTACCGCGGCGAGCCCGACGTACCGGCGTACGGGGCCTCAAAGGCTGGATTGCAGGCGATGGGACAGTCACTTGCCGTCTCGCTGGCGCCACATGACATCACCGTGACGTCAATTGCGCCCGGATTCATCGCCACCGACCTGACAGCCGGCTTCCTGACCGGCCCCGGCGGCGACGCCATCCGCGCCCAGAGCCCCTTCAACCGCACCGCGACAGCCGAAGAGGTCGCCGACGCCATCCACTGGCTGGCATCCTCCCCGGCCGGCTGGTCCTCCGGCGCCGTCCTCGACTTCAACGGCGCTTCCTACCTGCGCTAGGGAACGAGTACGGGTGCAGCGGGTTGTTGCCGGCGACTCGTAGTCCGCGCCAGATCGAGGGCCCCGACCCCTGGACCGGCTTGTTGAACGCAGCCGCGGGTTCGGGGAGCAAAACCGACCGATTTCGGGGTGGAGGGCTCCCCGAACCGGTTTAGGGATGACGGTCGGCCAGCACGAATACTCCCCAAACCGATTTGGGGAGCGGAACCAACCGATTCCGGTTCACCACGCTCCCCAAACCAGACAGACAGCCCCCGCTACCCCCGCTTGACCGAGGCGAGCAGGAGCTGGGCGACGTCCTGGACCTCTACCTCTTCGCGGGCCGAGCCGTCGGCCTGCTTGGCGGTGAGGCCGTCCGAGAGCATCACCCGGCAGAACGGGCAGCCGGTGGCGATCTTGTCGGCGCCGGTCTCGACGGCCTCGGTGGTCCGGTTGACGTTGATCCGGGTGCCGACCTTCTCCTCCATCCACATCCGCGCGCCACCGGCGCCACAGCAGAACGACTTCGTCTTGTTCCGCGGCATCTCGGCGTACTCGGCGCCCGGAATGATGTCGAGCAGCTCGCGCGGGGCGTCGTACACCTGGTTGTGGCGACCCAGGTAGCAGGGGTCGTGGTAGGTGATCTTCTGGCCGTTCAGCGTGCTGTCGGCCGGGGCGACCGGGGTCAGCTTGCCTTCGCGGACCAGCCGGTTGAGCAGCTGGGTGTGGTGGATGACATCGAGCTCGACGCCGAGCTGCGAGTACTCGTTCTTCAACGTGTTGAAGCAGTGCGCGCAGGTGGAGACGACCTTCTTCGCGCCGGTCTCCTTGAAGACCTCCGCGTTCTGCATCGCCAGCTGCTGGAAGACGAACTCGTTGCCGGACCGCCGCGCCGGGTCACCGGTGCAGGTCTCGCCATCACCCAGTACGGCGAAGCTCACGCCGGCGATGTTGAGCAGCTCGGCCACGGCCTGGGTGGTCTTCTTCGCGCGGTCCTCGTAGGCACCCGCGCAACCGACCCAGAACAGGTACTCGACCTCTGCCAGCGTCTCGACGTCCGTGCCGACCTGCTTGACCTCGAACGGCAGGTCCTTGGCCCAGTCCATCCGGCCGGACGGGCTCATGTTCCACGGGTTGCCCTTGTTCTCCAGGCCCTTGAACAGCCCGTTGAGCTCGGACGGGAACGACGACTCGATCAGCACCTGGTAGCGGCGCATGTCCATGATCGCGTCCACGTGCTCGATGTCGACCGGGCACTGCTGCACGCAGGCGCCGCACGACGTACAGGCCCACAAGGCTTCCTCGTCGATGACCGCGACATCGGCCGGACCGACCAGCGGCTTCTCCTGCTCGTCGAGCACCAGCTGGGACAGCGACTTGCGGTCGCCCTCGGCGGCCAGCAGGTACGGCGCTTTGGCGTACGCGTGCTCGCGCAGGCCCATCATGATCAGCTTCGGCGACAGCGACTTGTCGGTGTTCCAGGCCGGGCACTGCGACTGGCAACGACCGCACTCGGTGCAGGTCGTGAAGTCGAGCAGGCCCTTCCAGGTGAAGTCCTCGATCTTGCCGACCCCGAGGGCCGCGTCCTCGTCGAGCTCCTCGATGTTCTCGAAGTCGATCGGCTGGCCGTTGACCATGATCGGCTGCAGCGCGCCGAGCGCCGTACCGCCGTCGGCCTTGCGCTTGAACCAGATGTTCGGCCAGGCGGTGAACCGGTGCCAGGCCACGCCCATGGTCGCGTTCAGCGAGATGGTGATCATCCACGCGAACGAGATCAGGATCTTGACCATCGCCACCAGGTAGACCGTGTTCTCGAGCGCGTGCTCGGACAGTCCGCTGAAGAGCAGGTCGCCGACCCAGAAGGTGGTCGGGAAGTGGAACTTGCTGCCGGCGCCGAGTGAGTACTCCAGGCCGCGCAGCAGTGCGATGCAGATCAGTACGCCGAGGATCGTGTACTCGACGTAGTACGCCTGCCAGGCGGTCGAGCCGAAGAACCGGCTGTAGCGGCCCTTCTCGCCGCGCGGCAGGGCGCGGAGCCGGATCACCATCAGACCGATGATCGAGACCAGGCCGGTCCAGGTGAGGAACTCGCTCACCCACTCGAAGACGAACCAGTGCCCGATGATCGGCAGCGCGTAGTGCGCGTCGAACAGCTGGCCGAACGCCGTCACCAGGCTGAGCACCAGCCCGAGGAAGCCGAAGGCCACGAACCAGTGCAGGACACCGATGTGGCTCCACTGCAGCATCCGGGTGTGCAGCAGCGTCTCCTTGGCCAGCGTGACACTGCGCTGCCCCGGCTGATCGGTCCGGCCGGGAGCAGGCTGGCCCAGTTTGATGACGGACACCATGTGCCCGATCGTCTTGCCGAACAACGCGACGCCGACCACGGCGATCGCGAGCGAGACGATGATGGCGAGGATCTGCATACCAGCGATGTTATTGGTTGGTTACTGGTGAGTCATGGCGATGCGGCAATCGTCACGCCAGCGTGTTCCGTCTCACTAGTGGCACTCAGGGCACCCTTCGTTGCACTCAGTAGTTGAGGCGGTCGAGCCGGGCAGCGACAGCCGCCCGGCGCGGGTCGTCGGCGGGCAGGCCCGTGTTCAGCACCTCGAAGATCTCCAGGTCCTCGGCGCCGGTCGCCGTCCGGGAGAAATGCCAGAGCAGGTCCGGGTCGCCGGCGTCGAGCACGCTGCGGCGGACGGTCGCGTCCAGCTCGTCGCGCTCGGCGCGAACAGCCGGGGCATCCGAGAGCGTCAGCAGCGGCCCGGTGTAGAGGTCGACGGCGGTCCGGAGGTCACCTCGACGCAGAGCGTTCTGTACGTCGGTGATGTCGCCGGTGACGTCCGCGATGATCCGGTAGGGCTTCGTGTCGAGCACTCCGCCGCCCAGCACGTTCCGCAGCCGGTGCATCTCGGCGCGGACGGTGGTCGGATTCCCCTCGTCGCCGTACAACTGGAGCATCAGCTGCTCGGCGGTGAGACCGGCCGGGTGTAGGAGAAGCAGCGTCAGCACCTCGGCTCGACGCAGCGTCAGGTTGATCTCGCGGCCGCCGACGACGGCCAGCGGCCGGTCGGAGCCGAGCAGCTTCAGTCGCAACGACGGTCGGGTACGGCGGATCGGCGTACCGGGGATGCGGAGGAGGTAGCCCTCGTCGAGCCGCTCGATCAGCCCCTCGCGGCCGTCGCCGAGATCGATCCGGTCGGTGTCGGCCGGAACGATCAGCCGGTCCGGCAGCCACTCGAGGGGCTGGACCGCAAGCACCCGACCGGTCGGGGTGAGCAGCGCGCCAGGCGCGTCGCCCAGCGCGACCAGGTGCTGCATGTTGCGGGCGCGCAGCATCTCGTCGGCCGCGGCCATCCGGACCCGCAGCTGTCCCTCGGCGAGCTGGGCCGCGGCTGTTACCAGCGCGACCATCGCAGGGTGCACAGTGCGCAGCGGGCCCGAGACGTCGACCGCACCGAGCAGCTTGCCGGTGTCCGGGTCGTGCACAGGCGCGGCCGCGCAGGTCCATTCATGAATGCGGCGGACGAGGTGCTCGGCCGAATGGATCTGCACCGGCTGACCGGTGGCGAGCGCCGTCCCCATCCCGTTGGTACCGATCTGGTCCTCCGACCAGACGGCTCCTTCCGACAAGGCGATCCGATCGGCCTGACGTCGTACGGCGGCTGATCCTTCGCGCCACAGGATCATCCCCCGGGCGTCGGTGATGATCATGATGTGCGACGCCTCGTCGGCGATCGTCGTCAGGGTCTGCCGCAACACCGGCAGGACGGCTTGCAACGGGTGGTTGGCGCGGACCGCCGCCAGGACATCGTGCTCGACGACCACCGGCGGCGCATTCAGCTCGGGATCGACCGCAGCAGCCAGCGATCGCTCCCAGGATGCAGCGACCAGCGGGCGCGGCACTCCGGGCACCCGGTTGCCACCGAGCACCTCGTCGTACAACGCACTCAACCGCCGCGCCTCGTCCGCCGCGTCCATCGCCTCACCTCTGTGTCCTGAGTCAGAACACGCGTGCAACGTCGATGCAACGTCGCACGCCCTAGATTCCGGTCCACGTCAGGTATCCCAAGGAGGACCTATGACGATCTTCGCAGCTCCTGGGCAGGATGGAAGCCCGGTCACCTACAAATCCCGCTACGACCACTTCATCGGTGGCGAGTGGGTCGCACCCGCCAAAGGCGGCTACTTCGAGAACCCGACTCCGATCACCGGTGCGAACTTCACCGAGATCGCCCGCGGTACGGCGGACGATGTCGAGCTCGCCCTCGACGCCGCCCACGGTGCCGCACCTGCCTGGGGCCGCACCTCACCGGCCGAACGGGCGAACATCCTGAACAAGATCGCCGACCGGATGGAGGCGAACCTCGAACTGCTCGCGGTCGCCGAGGCCTGGGACAACGGCAAGGCGGTGCGCGAGACCCTCGCCGCCGACATCCCGCTCGCGATCGATCACTTCCGGTACTTCGCGGGGGCGTTGCGGGCGCAGGAGGGGTCCGTCTCGGTGATCGACGACGACACGATCGCCTACCACTTCCACGAGCCGCTCGGCGTCGTCGCGCAGATCATCCCGTGGAACTTCCCGATCCTGATGGCGGTCTGGAAGCTGGCCCCGGCGCTGGCGGCCGGGAACGCGATCGTGCTGAAGCCGGCCGAGCAGACCCCGGCCTCGATCCACGTCTGGCTCGAGCTGATCGCCGACCTGCTCCCGCCCGGTGTGCTCAACGTGGTCAACGGGTTCGGCGTCGAGGCCGGCAAACCGCTTGCCTCAAGCAACAGAATTGCCAAGGTCGCGTTCACTGGTGAGACCACGACCGGCCGGCTCATCATGCAGTACGCCTCGGACAACATCATCCCGGTGACGCTGGAGCTCGGCGGCAAGAGCCCGAACCTCTTCTTCGCCGACGTCGCCGCGGCGCGCGACGAGTTCTACGACAAGGCGCTCGAAGGCTTCACGATGTTCGCGCTGAACCAGGGCGAGGTCTGTACCTGCCCGTCGCGGGCGCTGATCCAGTCGTCGATCTACGACCAGTTCCTCGGCGACGCGACGGCCCGGACGGAGGCGATCAAGACCGGCAACCCGTTGGACACCGACACCATGATCGGCGCCCAGGCCAGCAACGACCAGTACGAGAAGATCCTCGCCTACATCGACATCGGCAAGGCCGAGGGCGCGAAGGTGATCACCGGCGGCGAGAAGTCCGACCTCGGCGGCGACCTGAGCGGCGGCTACTACATCCAGCCGACGATCTTCGAGGGCGACAACAAGATGCGGATCTTCCAGGAGGAGATCTTCGGACCGGTCGTCTCGGTGACCCGCTTCGACGACTACGCGGACGCGATGAAGATCGCCAACGACACCCTGTACGGCCTCGGCGCGGGCGTCTGGTCACGCGACATCAACACGGCCTACCGGGCGGGTCGCGAGATCCAGGCCGGCCGCGTCTGGACGAACTGCTACCACGCCTACCCGGCGCACGCGGCGTTCGGCGGCTACAAGAACTCGGGCATCGGCCGCGAGAACCACAAGATGATGCTCGACCACTACCAGCAGACCAAGAACCTGCTGGTCAGCTACAGCCCGAACAAGCTCGGGTTCTTCTGATCGTGGTCCACCGTTCGGGGTGGAGGGGTGGGGAAGGTATTAAGCGAGTCCTACTGAGTGAGTCGGCGGCGGAGCTCCTCCGCCGGCTCACCGACATCCATGGCCCGCTGATGTTCCATCAGTCGGGCGGCTGCTGCGACGGCAGCTCCCCGATGTGCTTCCCCGACGGCGAGTTCCGGACCGGAGCGGCCGACGTACATCTGGAGGACCTGTCGGTGGACGGGCTCGAGAAGCCGATCGGCTTCTGGATGTCGGCCGACCAGTACGAGTACTGGAAGCACACCCAGCTCACAGTCGATGTCGTGAAGGGCCGCGGCAGCGGATTCTCGGTGGAAGCCCCCGAAGGAGTCCGCTTCCTGATCCGATCGCGTCTCTTCACCGATAAAGAGTCCGAGACCTTAGGACTCCTCTGAAGCGGGCACCGACCGTCCGGTGGCGTTGCCGGACGGCCGGCGCCCTTCAGACACAAAAACGGCCCCCCGAAGGGGGCCGTTGGACCAAAGCCGCGAGGCCTTGGCGTAGTCCCTCCATACTACCGCAGACCGTGGTCGATGTGGCGAGCGGCAGAACCTACAAACGGCCGACGAAGTGGAACTGACTGCTGACGGTGCCCGTCAGAGGTCCAGTACGGCGTTGTAGATCGCGGTGCTGTCGGAGTCGGTGAGGGCGTGTTTCAGGCGCAGGATCGTCTGTTGCTGCTCGTCGGTCGCGGCGGCGACCTTCTGGGCGTGCTCTACCTGGGGTCGGGCTACTGCGTGCAGCCAGAAGGTCAGGTCGATCTTCCAGGTCGCGGTGTGCAGTACGGCGTAGTAGCGCTCGTCGGTGATAGCCGGGGTGGGGCGGCGGTCGGCTCGTTCGTCGCGGAAGTCGACGGACTCGAGCTCGACCCGGCCGGCCAGGGTGGTGAGGCCGGTCAGCACGGTGGTCGTGGTGGCGTCCGGCGCGTCGAACATGACGTCGAGGTCGCGGGTGACCATCAGGCCGGAGCGCGCGCTGCCGATCAGGGTCGCCGGCCACCGGAACGCCGTACCGAGGTCGAGCTTCGTGAACAGTTCGTGAGCTTCGATCTGCAGTGCGTGAGCATCCTCGACGAGTGACATGCGCCCATTCTGCGGAAAGTCGCGGGGAATCCTTCATTGTTTTCCCGATCAGGCAGAACGCCGTCCTGACGGGGAAAACCGGGGCCGGTCGGGGCGGGTGTCACGGGTGCGCCCATGACATTTGTCAGAGGTCTTTTCGCTGGTGCCGGATCCCGTGCCGGGCGGACGATTTCGAGCACCAACCAACTGTCGGTCACCGCCATTACCGATCTCGCCAAAAGAAAGATCGCTAGTGTCCGGTGGCCTGCCCACTCGAGGAGTTCTGTTGAGGCAACGGATTCTCGTGTCCGCCCTGGGCGCCGGCGCACTGGCCGTCGCGGGACTGACCGCAGCTACAGGGGCCTACGCGGCCCCGATCACCCCCTACACCGCCGGGAAGCACGCGGCGCAGGTCTGCTCGGCCGCCAAGGCCAAGCACACCGCGAGCTGCCACGCGATCAAACTGGTCGCCAGCAACGGCATCACCCCCGCCGCGGCCGCACCACCGGCCACCGGCCTCACTCCGACCGGCCTGCGGAACGCGTACAAACTGAACGGATTGAGCGCAGCCGGCCGTACCGTCGCGATCGTCGACGCCTACGGCTATCCGAACCTGGAGCGCGACCTCGGTGTCTACCGCTCGCAGTTCGGCCTGTCGGCCTGTACGACGGCCAACGGCTGCCTGCGGGTGATCAACCAGACCGGCGGGACCACCCTGCCGACCTTCAACGTCGGCTGGGCCGGCGAGCAGGCACTCGACGTCGACGCGGTCTCGGCCGCGGCGCCGGACGCCAAGATCGTGGTGGTGCAGGCCAAGTCGGCCAGCTTCGCCGACCTGGGTACCGCGGTCCAGACGGCCGCCAAGCAGGCCGGTGTGGTCGCGATCTCCAACAGCTACGGCGGTGGCGACGCCTCCGACAGCAGCTACGGCGCCTACTACAACCACCCCGGGATCGCCGTCACCGCTTCGACGGGTGACGACGGCTACCAAGGCGGCAGCTACCCGGCGTCGTCGGCGTACACCACGGCCGTCGGCGGTACGTCGCTGGTTGCCGCGAGCAACTCTCGCGGGTGGAACGAGACGGTCTGGGACGGCGCCGGATCGGGTTGTTCGACGTACAACACCGCGTTGAGCGCGGCCGCGTCGTTCGGCACCGGTTGCTCGAAGCGGGCGATGGCGGACGTGTCCGCCGCGGCCGACCCGGGCAAGGGCGGGATGGCGATCTACTACCCGACCAGCAAGACCGCGTCGACCTGGGCGCAGTTCGGCGGCACGAGTGAGGCGGCGCCGATCATCGCCGCGGTCTACGCGCTGTCCGGCAACACCGCCGGCTACGCGAACGCCACGCCGTACGCACACCCGGGCTCGCTGTTCGACGTGACCAGCGGCAGCAACGGATCCTGCCCGACCACCCAGTGGTGCAACGCACGCACCGGTTGGGACGGTCCGACCGGACTGGGTACTCCGAACGGCGCGGGCGCGTTCTAACTACCCACTGAAAAGGCGGCCGGACCCTTACCGCGATTAGGGTCCGGCCGCTCTGTGCTGCCGTTTTTCCGGAAGGGCCGGAAGCGAAGGACATCCCTCGTCTCCGCGTCATTCCGGTGAGTTCTCTTCCCCGGTGCCGGTCGCGGGCCTAAGGTCGAGCGCGGACGGGTCGCGGAGGGCGATCCGCCGAACACTTTCTGGAGCGTTGCTGTGAGCACATCACGCAGACGGCGGGGGCTTCTCGCAGTCACCGCGGTCTCCGCCGCCACCATGCTGGCCGTGACGGCCGCTGCGGGCGGCGCCACTGCCGCGCCGGCCGCCGGTCCCGGCGAGGGCAAGGCGGCCCCGGCCGAGAAGACCCTGGGCAAGGAGCGGAAGGGCAACTACGACGCCCGGACGCCGAACGCGAAGACGACCTACAGCCGCGCCGCCAAGGTGGCCGGTAAGGAGTCGGACGCGTCGGAGAAGTTCCGCAACTCGCTCGGCACCCAAGGCATCGTCTCGCTGGACCCGAACACCGGGACCCCGGCCCAGGTGTCGAAGCTGGACGGCTTCCTGACCGGTCGCAGCGGCAAGAAGGCCGCCGACGTCGCGCTGGGCTACGTGAAGGCGCACCCGGAGGTCTTCAAGCTCACGACCGCCGACCTCGCCACGCTGAAGCTGCGCAAGGACTACGTCGACGACCTCGGCACCCACCACATCTTCTGGTCCCAGGTGGTCGACGGGATCGAGGTCTTCGGCAACGGCCTGAAGGCCAACGTCACCAAGCACGGCCAGCTGATCTCCGTCATGGGTTCGCCGGTCGCCGGGCTGACCAGCCAGGCCGAGGCCCGCTCGGCCGCGCCTGCGGTCTCCGCCGACCAGGCCCGGGTCAAGGCCGCCGACGACATCGACGGTACGGCGAAGTCCGCGACCTCGAAGCAGGCCGGCAGCACGGTTGTCTGGAGCAACGGCGACCAGGTCAAGCCGGTTTGGTTCCACACCGCCGACGGCCTGCGCAAGGGCTGGATGACCTACGTCAACACCGGCGGCAGCAAGATCTACACGCACGTCATCGACGCACAGTCCGGCGGCCTGCTCTACCGTCGCGACCTGTCCAACGAGGCCACCGGTGACGCGCTCGTCACCGACAACTACCCGGGCGCGCCCCTGGGCGGCAAGCAGCACGTCGAGAACCTGATCTACAACAAGTGGCTGCCGAAGAACGCGAAGTCCCTGCTCGACGGAACGTCGGTGAAGGCCTTCGCCGACATCAACGACGACAACCAGCCGAACGCGGGCGAGACCGTCAAGGTCCCGGGCACCAAGACCGGTGCGGAGTACAAGCTCACCCCGTTCAGCAGCAACCCGCTGTGCTCGGCGTCGTTCGTCTGCACCTGGGACCCGGCCAAGCCGGACTCCTGGAAGACGAACATGAACGAGGACGTCACCAACGGGTTCTACCTGGCCAGCAACTTCCACGACTGGCTGGCCAAGCCGCCGATCAGCTTCACCCCGGCGGCCGGCTCGTTCGACGCCGCGGGCGGCGACCCGGTGAGCCTGAACGCGCTGGACGGCGCCGCCACCGACGCGAACGGTGGACCGGACGCGAACCACATCAACAACGCGAACATGAACACCCCGCCGGACGGCATCTCGCCGACCATGCAGATGTTCCTGTTCGGCTCGCCGGGTGACAACGAGACCGTGCCGAGCAGCTCGTCGACCTCGGGCGAGATCCTGTACCACGAGTACACCCACGGCCTGTCGAACCGCCTGGTCGTCGACGCCGGCGGCAACTCGACGCTGAGCAGCATCCAGGCCGGCTCGATGGGTGAGGCGTGGAGCGACTTCTACGCGCTCGACTACCTGGCCTCGCACAACCTGGAGAAGGACACCGTCGCGAACGGCGAGATGCGGATCGGCAAGTACGACACCGCCGGCGGCACCATCCGCACGATGCCGAACGACTGCCGGGTCAAGGCCAAGGAAGCGGCCTGTGTCGGTATCGACGGCTCGCAGGGCGGCTACACCTACGGCGACTTCCCGACCATCGGCGGCACCCCCGAGGTGCACTCCTCCGGTGAGGTCTGGGCCCAGACGCTGTGGGACCTGCGGGAGCGCTTCGGCCGCACCTACGCGCTGAGCATCATCACCCGCGCGATGGAGCTGTCGTCGGCCGACCCGACCATGCTCGACATGCGCAACGCGATCGTGCAGGCCGACCTGGTCGCCAGCGGCGGCAAGAACGCCGGCATCATCTGGCAGGTCTTCGCCAACCGCGGCATGGGCTGGTACGCCGGTGTCATCAACGGTGGCGACGCCTTCCCGGCGGAGGACTTCCACAAGCCGCCGACGGGCAAGACCACCACGCTGACCGGAACCATCACCGACAAGGACACCGGCGCCCCGATCCCCGGCGCGCTCGTCTACATCGGTGGCCACTCGTCCGGTTACGCCGGCGACTACGCGGCGACCACCGACGCGGCCGGCAAGTACGCGATCACCGGGGTTGCCCCGGGCACCTACCCGAAGCTCGTCGTCGCTTCCCCGGGCTACGAGCTGGCCGTCAACCCGGTCGTCGTCAAGGCCGGCGCCACCGCGACCTACGCCGTACGACGGAACTGGGCGGCTGCCTCCGGCGGCGGCACGATCGCCGCGTTCAACGGGCCTGACTTCAGCGACAACAACTGTGGTCCGACCGGCGCGATCGACAACGTCCAGGGCACCGGCTGGGGCAGCACCACCGGCAACGACGCCGGCGACGCGACCAACGTGATGATCCCGAAGCACATCGACATCAAGCTCCCGTCGAAGGTGACCATCGACTCGTTCAAGGTCGACCCGTCGAACATCTGCGGTGACCCGGGCAGCTCGTCCACCGGTCAGTACCGGATCGAGACCTCGGCCGACGGCACCACCTGGGCCACCGCCCAGGAAGGTACCTTCACCGCCGCCAACCGCGGCAAGTACAACGTCGTCACCCCGACCGCCAACGCGGCCGGCGTCCAGTACGTGCGGTTCACGATGCTGAGCCCGCAGGTCCCGGACTTCGCCAACGCCTGCCCGGGCCCGTTCGGTGGCTGCCAGTACACCGACATGACCGAGCTCCAGGTCTTCGGCAAGAAGTAGCAGTCCTGCGCACCAACTGACTGTGGCGGTCACCCAGCTGGGTGGCCGCCACAGTTGCGTTTCAGCGGTTGGTCGCCGCGGTCGGGAGCGGGTTCGGGCCGCGGTCGGCCTCGCCCAGGGAGACGAACCAGCCGCGCTCCCGCTGCCTTACTTCCAGTTCGAACCCACGGCACGCACCCTGGCCGCGAGGGACGACGACGGTGCCGAAGGCGAGGTAGTCGGCGAGTTCGCTCGGCAGGACGGCGACCCGCGCTCCGCTGAAGTCCGATCCGCGGCACTGGTCGATCAGCCGTCCGACCGCCGCCTCGCGTCCGCTGAGGTCGGGGTCCGCCACTTTGAGCAACCCGTCCTTGTCCTGTACGGCGAGTGCGTGGAGGGCGCTGTCCGCGGCTGCCTGGGAGCTCTCGGCACCGGAGGGACCGCCGAGCTTGTCGACCACCAGAACTGTCGCCGTCCCCCAGACCGCGACCACGCCCGCGATGGCGAGCAGAACCTTCATCGCACCAGCCCCCTTGCTCGTGTGGTCTGGTGAGACGCCCGAACGCGCCGGTCCGTTGCCGGTATCCACATTCTGGGACCGGCCAAGTAAGTCTAGTCGGTTGGTTTAGTTTCGAGGGGTGGATGCAGGGAGCGGTCGGTCGGCGCTCCGCTCAGGTGGGCGGAGCGGCGACCGAGCCGCGCTCGATCAGGATCGGTGCGACGGTGGTCCGGCGGACCCGGCGGTTCGTGTCGACGGTGGCCGTGACGCGGGCGACCACGTCGGTGACCAGGTCGTCGAGCGGCCAGTGGAAGCTGGACAGCGGTGGCGTCAGCAGCTGGGAGAGCGGCTGGTCGTCGTAGCCGAGCAGCGAGAGATCCTCCGGGACACGGAGGCCGAGCTCGCGACTGGCGGCATACACACCGAAGGCCATCGAGTCGGCGAGCGCGAGGATGCCGGTCGGGCGCGGGCTGCTGGTGAGCAGGGTGCGGGCCACGGCGGTCGCGCCGGGCAGGTCGTGCGGGCACTGCAGGATGCGGATCTTGAGTTTGAGGTTGACCGCGACGCGCTGGGCGATCTCCTCGGCCGGGCGCTCGATCTCGGCGCGCAGGGTCGGGCTGAGCACGGCGACGTCGCGGTGGCCGGCGTCGGCCAGGCGCTGCAGCGCCGTGCTGACGCCGGACTCGTTGTCGAAGACCACCTCGGACTTGGCCTTGGCGCCGGGCAGCGCGTCGCCGATCGCGATCACCGGGGCCTGCTGGGCGATCGTCGACCAGCCCGGGGCGGCCGGATCGATCGGGATCACCACGATCGCGTCGGCGCGGTGGTCGACCAGATGCTGGGCCAGCTCGAGCTGGCGACGGGCGTCACCGGCGGAGTCGATGATCCAGGCGTTCCTGTCCGGGGCGAGGAGCTCGCGACCGAGGGCGGCCGCGAGGCGCTGCTGCCAGAGGTCTTCGAGGGACGCGCACAGCACGCCGATGGATCCGCTGCGGCCAGACGCCAGGGCGCGAGCCACCGGGTCGGCCTGGTAGCCGAGCCGCTCGGCCGCCTCTTGGACCCGCTGCCGGGTCTCCGGGGTGCCGTGCAGGCCGCGCAGCGCGTAGGACACCGCAGCCATCGACAGGCCGGTGTCGGCCGCGATGTCTTTGAGGGTCGGCCGTCGGCTTCCGGACATGCCTTGAACCCTAGCCCGCACCTCGGACAAAAACTTGACAAGAATGGCTTTGAAGCGCTTCACTCTTCCTGTAGTGAAGCGCTTCAATCTGATCAAAGAGCGCAGCGATTTGACCATCTGAGTCAGCAAAGAGCGCAGCGATTTGACGATCTGAGTCAGCAAACACAACTGGTTCGTCAGGTACCCGGACGGAAGGAGGAGCTGTGATCGACATCCACCAGCACCTCTGGCCGGCCGAGTTCATCGACCGCCTGCGCGCCCGGACCGAGCCGCCGTACCTCGACGGCTGGACGCTGCACACCGCGACCGAGACGCCGTACGAGGTGGATCCCGCGGCGCACGACGTCGAGGCCCGGGTCGCGATCGAGCGCGAGCTCGGGACGGAGCTGGCGGCGGTTTCGCTGTCCTGCGCGCTCGGGATCGAGTCGCTCGGTGACGACGTGCTGTTCGACGCCTGGCACACCGGGGTGGCGGCGCTGCCCGAGCCCTTCAAGGCGTGGGCCTCGGTGCGGTTGCCCGAGCCGGATCTCGACGAGGCGAAAACCCTTCTGGACAAGGGATTCCTGGGCTTCCAGCTGCCCGCGCACGTGCTCACCACGCCGGCCGGCTGGTCGGCGTACGGGGAGCTGCTGGCGATCGCCGAGGGATGGGACCGGCCGGTGCTCGTGCACCCCGGGATCGCCGACCCGGCCGGCGACGTACCTGGCTGGTGGGCCCCGGTGGTCGACTACAGCCAGCAGCTGCAGGCCGCTTGGTGGGCCTGGCACGCGTACGGCGGGCGTCGTGAGTTCCCGCGGCTGCGGATCTGCTTCGCCGCCGCGGCCGGCCTCGCGCCAGTGCACCACGAGCGGCTGTCCGCGCGCGGCGGCCGCCTCGGCACCATCGACACCAACCTGTACGTCGACACCTCGAGCTACGGCCCGCAGGGAATCGACGCGGTCGCGCGGATCCTCGGTATCGACCAGGTCGTGCACGGCACCGACCGGCCGTACGCCGGGATCGTCGACCTTCGCCAAGGCGCCGCTGCGACCGCAGTGATCCGCCACGACAATCCGAACCGGTTGCTGTTCGGGGGAGACCCCAGCGCCGGCCATCCATCTCCTGAGAGGGGAGTGCAGTGACTGCTCAGCCCATCGACGCACCCGTCGTCCCGGCACGTCATCCAAGCCGGTTCGTGGATCTCAACAACTGTCTGTCGCTGGACAACCTTCCGGGCCGCGACCTCGACCAGCAGGAGCTGACCGAGCTGGCGTCGTCCATCGCCGCGCAGCCGCACCTGTGGGAGGACAAGGTCGCCTACAGCGACGACGAGCGCGTCTTCGCCTCGCTGCATCGCGACGCCAACGTCGATGTCTGGCTGCTCTGCTGGACCCCCGTCAACGACACCGGCTGGCACGACCACGACACCTCCTCGGGTGCCGTGGCCGTCGCCAGAGGCAAGCTCGTCGAGCACAACCTCGCCATCGGCGCGGACTCGATCGAGACCGAGGTGGTCGCCGGCGACGTCTACGGCTTCGGCCCTGACCACATCCACCGCATGGTCGGCCTCGACAAGGGCAGCGTCAGCGTCCACGTCTACAGCCCGCCCCTGTGGCGGATGGGCCAGTACTCGGTCAAGGACAACGTCCTGCGCCGGGTCTCGGTCTCCTACGCCGACGAACTCCGCCCGATCGACTGAAACGCTTTGCGATAACCGATCGGGGAGGTCCGCACCTGACGGGTGAAGTGCTGGCGCATGTTGATCGCCGTACCGAAGCCGCAGTGCTGAGCGATCTCCTCGATCGGGATCGTCGTGGTCTCCAGTAGCTCCTGCGCATGCTGGATACGCTGCCGCAGCAGCCACTGCAGCGGCGTCGTACCGGTCTGTTCACGGAACTTGCGGTTCAGGGTCCGCGGACTGACGGTCGCGTACGACGCCATGTCGGCCAAGGTGATCGGTTCGGCGAGGTTCTCGCGGATCCACCGCATCGTCGGCTCCAGCGAACCGCAGTCCGGGCCGGGCTCCGGATGCACGATGAACTGCGCCTGTCCGCCGTCCCGCAGCGGCGGCAGCACGATATGGCGGGCCACCTCGGCCGCGACGGCCGATCCGAAATCCTTGCGGACCATGTGCATGCACAGGTCGAATCCGGTCGCCGCCCCGGCCGAGGTCAGGACGTTGCCGCAGTCGGCGAACAGGACGCTCGCGTCCACCTGAACCTCCGGGAACCGCTCGCCCAACGCGTCCGCCGACGTCCAGTGCGTGGCCGCGATCTTCCCGTCCAGCAACTCGGCCGCGGCCAGCACCAGCGCGCCTCCGCAGATCGACGCGATCCGCACACCTCGCGCATGCGCCTCCCGCAGCAGCGCCACCACCTCGGCCAACGGATGGCTCACGTTGTATCCGCCCGGCACGATGATCGTGTCCGCGGTCCGGGCGTCGTCCAGCGTGTAGGGCGCCGAGATCTGGAACAGCTCCAGCCCGCCCGGCCCCCACAGCGCGGTCCCGGGACGCTCCGCACACACGATCACGTCGTACAGCGGCGCGCCCCAGAACTCACCCGCAGCCTTCTCCAGCGCCCGCGCCGTCCCGAACACCTGAGCCGGAATCGCCACATCCAGCACAGCCGACCGATCCGACACCACCACCGCCACCCGATGCATGACCACAATCTATCGAACAACGGCATTCTTGCCACTTTCTCGTCCGGCCGGCGAACAGAACGATGGAGCCATGCTGATGCTCCTGCTCCAGATCGCCGTCTACGTCATCGGACTCCTCTTCATTCTTCTCCTCGGCTACCTCACCGACCGCCTGCTCAATCCCGCTGACCGATCCCGAAGAGCAGCGAACTCGACTGCACCAGCTCGGGATGAAGATCGGCGAGCCGCGAACACTCGAGCGCAGTCTGCAGCGGGTCGGGTTCGTGCGGACTGTCCGGTAGCGCCAGTCCCTGGTAGTGATCGTCGACCATCGGGCTCAACCAGCCGCCGGCCACGGTCAGCCCATGGATCGACACGGCGCGCAGACCGGCTCCCGTCAGCTCGGACCGCAACTGTGCCACCGTGTGGTACGCCGCATGTGCCCGCGGGGCCGCCGTCCGATTGACCGCGACCGCCGCCACGAACCCGCCGTACTTCGTCACCCGAATCGCTTCCCGCAAGGCGGCCCGGCGATCCGCGGCATGCACCAGCGAGTGCATCAGCCCGGACAGGAAAGCCGCATCGAACTCCTCGTCCTCGACCTGCCGTGCGACCGGATTCAGCATCCGCACGTCGTACCCGTCCGCCCGCAACCCCTTCGCATGAACTCCTGGGCCGCCGCCGATATCCGCTACCTTCGCCGGCGGCTCCGGCACGTACCGGCGCAGCAACTCCCGCACCCGCGCCAACTCCAGCCGCCCCTCGGCACCCGAACCGAACCGGCTCGGGTCACGTTCGTCATGAATCGTCATGACGAACAAGCCTCACCACATCTGCCCTCCCCGGGGAGGGCAGATCGCGGGGCATTCAGGGGCATCCCGGGGCAGATCGCCAATCCCCGTTGATCTCTCACCAAAGGCCCGCTCGGCCTGCTCAATGATCCGCAGCAGGCGGTTCCTACCAGCCCGGCATGTTCGAGGCCCTCGTCAGCAACTGAGGAAGCCTTTGAGCAGTTCGACATCCATCTCGTGGCCGAGGCCCGCGGTGACATGCAACGTCACCTCATCGCGGGCACCGGCCGCGGCATAGATCTCCTGCAGCTGCGCAAACGCCTCCGGCGCAGTGCTGTTGTACGCCGCCGACCCGTTCCCTGGCCCCGGTACGTCGAGTGCGCCGTAGTGCACGGCCAACCGGCGCGGCGCGTTCAACCCAGCGATGTCCGCCCGGTCGAACCACTCCAGGATCCCAGGCACACAATGCGCCGGCGCACTCCCCGCCTCCGCGAACACCGCCTCGAACGATCCCAACGTCCCGCTCGCAAAGATCCTCCGCACCCGATTGCTGAACACCGGATACGCACACGCGAGATCCCCGCCCCACGAGATCCCGACGACATCGCATTCCGTGTCGAGCCAGTCCTCCCAGCGCAGCAGATCCTCGACGGTGTCGCCCAGCAACGTCCGACCGCGCTGGAAGGTATCCGTGAGCAGCGTGTAGACCATGTGCTCACCCCACCGCCAGTAGCTCAGGCTCTCGCTCTCCCGCTGCGCCGCGAGATCACTGAGCACCCCGAACCCCCGCAGCTCCGGCAACAGCACCATATGCCCGGCCTTCGCGAGCTCGATCGCGAAGTTGTGGTGGTAGTCCTCATGCACCCCGTTGATCCGCAGGCACTCATCCACCTGCCCATGCCCGTGCAACGCCAGCACCACCCGCTGCCCGCCCGGATTCAGCAGGTACGCCGGCACCGACAACCCGTCCCCGACCCCCATCACCAACGCAACAACCTCAACCCCCTCGGTCGTCGTACGCCGAAGCTCCCGCACCTCGCCCGCCCGCACCCCGGCATCAACCGCGAGCACCTCCCCAAGCCGCGCCGCAGCCGCCTCCCGCCACTCGGCCCAGGCCAACCCCGCCCGCCCAAACCCCAACCGCACCTCCGGCCGAGGAGCCCGATACTTCAGCTCCAACTCCTCCGCCCGCACCAAGAAGTCGTAATCCATCCCCTCACCCTCCTCCCCAACCACCCATCCCTCACCCCATTTACACCCGGCACCCGGTCTCCGAAGCACAGGACATATACCTGTGCCACACGCCGTCGCCACGCTCCCCGCCGCCCTCTGGACCAGCTCAGCAGCCGTATACGTCCTGTCGTTCAGACGATGCATGCCTTGCCGATCCGGCCCCGTGCCTAGGCGTGGACACGATCCGCCGAGCGACAGGACCTGTCGGTCTGCCGGTGCCCTCGCTCCGCTCAGTGTCGACAGCGCGGCCGCCCAGGCCTCCGATATGTCCTGTTCTTCGGAGGATTCGTCGCTAACGACACGTGGTGGTGGCTCGGCGACCGGGCGCCAGGCGTGGGACCAGGGTCCAGATCGTCGGAGTGGGGACTAGTACGTGTTCTTGGCGACGGTGAGGTGGATTCCGGCGGTGACGGCGGTGACGGCGGTGACGGCGGTGACGGCGGTGAGGGGGTGAAGGGCGTCCACGGGGTGGGCGCCGGCAGCGACACCACTCCCGCTGCTGGGCGTGCTCTCAGGGCGGCCTTGAGCGCGGGTCGATCGTTTGTGACGGGTGGTGATGGTTGAACGGTGCTCAAGGCCGGTTCGGCCGCCGGCCTTGGCGCCGTTCGGACGGTTTACGGCTTGCGGAGGAGGCCTACCAGGCCGTGGGTTTCGTTGTTGGGGCCGGCTGAGAACCAGAGGGCGTCGGTGCCGCCGGTGGTGGCGGTGGCTTGGGTCAGGGCCCAGAGGCCGTCGATGGCCAGGGGCTTCCCTGCGGGGGTGCGGACCTGCCCCGCGGACTTGTAGCGGTGGTGGGACTTGGGCTGGAGGATGTTGATGCGGCCGTCGCCGAAGTTGCCGACGAGGAGGGTGCCTGCCGGCTGGCCCCAGGCGGTGGGGGCGAGGGCGAGGGCCCAGGGCGCGTTGAGGTCGCCGCGGGACGCTACCCGGGCGACGAACTTGCCGTCGACCGTGAATTCGTCGACGTAGCCGAGGCCGTGCCCGGCGGCGCTGCGGCCGGTCTTCTTGTCGACCTTGGCGTAGCTGACGAAGATCCGGCCGTCCAGGGCCTGCACGTTGAAGGGTGCGTAGGCCGCGGGGAGCGCGAAGTCACGGAAGGCCCACCAGGACTGCTTGACCGGCTTGAACGTGCTGTCGAAGACGTCGATCCGGTGCTGGGCGAAGTTCGCGGCGTACAACCGATCCCCGGTGCCGGTCGTTGCCAGGGCCAGGCCGGTGTAGGCGGCGCCCGGTGTGGTCGCCTTGATCTCGGCGGCCCCGACGAGCGGGCTCACCGGCGGTCCCCAGGCCGCGATCTGGCCGGTCAGGGTGGCGAAGATGAAGCGGGCCGGGGCACTGGCCGTCCCGTTGGTCAGCACGAAGCCGGTACCGGCGTTCGCCACCTGGCCGGTCGGCGCGGGCACGTTCACCCGGACGGTCGGCACCTTCGTGGGCGCGGCCGTGTAGAGGGTCGAGGTCGACGTACCGGCGTTGGACGTCCACAACGGCGAGGCTGCCCCGAGGGACATGCCCCACGGGTTCACCAGGTCCGGGTCGGTCAACGGGGCCTTGCCCGGCTGGTCGGAGACCAGGTTCACCTGCTGTACGGCGAGCCCGCCATGGGGCCCGCCGTACGGGTGTGCACTTGCTACCGGGGCGACGAGCCCCAGTCCACCCACGAGCACGGTCGCCAGCACTACGGGGCGACCCTTCAGACGAAACGACATGTCACTTCCTGTCGATCGAGGGACGGAACATCCTCGATACGTCGGCAGGTGCCGGCCGGTTCAGATCAGAAGATCAGGCCCAGGACTCCGCGTGGGTCGGGATGCCGTTCGGGGCGGAGAGCTCGGTGGTGATGTCCTCGGCGTCCGGGTCGAGGGGCTCGAACGGCGCTTCCGGTACGACGTACGCGCGGGCGCCGGCGAGCATCTCGATGCCGGGGAGCTCGAACCAGGCCTCGCCGACCTCGCGGCTGATCTCGAAGATGGCCTGCTCGGCGGTCTCGACCGGGTCGGCCTCGCCGCCTTCCTCGAGCTCGGCGGGGTGCCGTTCCTGGGCGGCGCGGCCGGCCTCCAGGAGGGTGTCCAGGTCGACGACGCGCAGGTCGAACCGGGAGACGACGCTGATCACGTGGTCCTCGTCGGTGTCCTCGTCCTCGTGACCCTCTTCGTCGTCGTCGAGGAGCAGCGGCGTGGTGCCGGTGTGCTCGAAGACGGCGTCGTTCCAGTCGGCGACGAGCTCTTCGAGGGCGGCGTTCTGCTCGTCCAGGGTGTCGTGGTTCTCGGTGCCGGTCATCGCCAGCAGCGCTTCGGTGTGCGCCTGGAGGCGCTCAGCGAGCTTGCGGCTGGCTTCGGCGAGGGCCTCGCGGCTCTCGGCGGAGAAGAACTGCTCGGCGGGGGCGGCGATGTCCAAATCAGTCACGGCGTAAGTATGAGGGCGGCCCGGCCAGGCGCGAAGTCAGGTCCGGGTTCAGGGGGCGTGAGAGACCTGTGAGAGCTCTGTCGGCGGGTGTGAGAGAGCTGTGAGAACCCTCCTGACCAGGCAGCGAGCGGTGTGCAGTGGAGCCATGAGCAAGAAACCCGTGAGGTGCAGTCGTGGCTGACGTGATCTACCTCGCCGTCACCGTCGTCGTGTTCGCGGCCGTCTGGTTCGCGCTGCGTGGAGTGGAGAAGTTGTGAGCGCCGAGAACGTCGCCGGTCTGGTGGTGGCCGTGGCCCTGGTCCTCTACCTGGTCGCCGCCCTGATCTTCCCCGAGAGGTTCTGATGTCCGACTCCGCCGCCGGCCTGTTGCAGGTCGGCCTCCTGGTCGCGTGCCTGGCCGTGGTCTACCGGCCATTCGGTGGGTACATGGCCAGGGTCTACACCTCCGACTCCGACCTCCGGGTCGAGCGGGGCGCCTACCGGCTCTTCGGTGTGGACTCGAAGGCCGACCAGACCTGGGCTGTCTACGCCCGTTCGCTGCTCGCGTTCTCCGCGATCAGCGTCCTCCTGCTGTACATCCTGCAGCGGGTGCAGAGTCACCTGCCGCTGGCGCTCGGCCTGCCGAACGTTCCGTCCGGTCTGGCGTTCAACACCGCGGCGTCGTTCGTGTCGAACACGAACTGGCAGTCGTACTCGCCCGAGGTGACGATGGGCCACCTGGTCCAGTTCGCCGGCCTCGCCGTACAGAACTTCCTCTCCGCCGCCGTCGGCATCACCGTCGCGGTCGCGCTGATCCGCGGCTTCGCGCGGGCCAAGACCGACCGGCTCGGCAACTTCTGGGTCGACCTGACCCGGACCGTACTGCGGGTGCTGCTCCCGATCGCGGTGATCGGCACGCTGGTTCTAGTTGCTCTTGGCGTTGTCCAGAACTTCTCGGGTGGTCACGAGGTCACCTCGGTGGTCGGTCAGGCGCAGACCATCCCCGGTGGGCCGGTGGCCAGCCAAGAGGTCATCAAGGAGCTCGGCACCAACGGTGGCGGCTTCTACAACGCGAACTCCGCGCACCCGTTCGAGAACCCGAACGGCCTGTCCAACCTGTTCGAGATCTTCCTGATCCTGCTCATCCCGGTCTGCCTGACCCGGACGTTCGGCGTGATGGTCAAGGACAAGCGGCAGGGCTACGCGATCCTCGGCGTGATGGGCACGCTCTGGGCGGCCTTCACGTTCTCCGCGACCTTCTTCGAGAACCAAGGAGCCGGTACGGCGACGCGGGCGGCCGGTGCCGCGATGGAGGGCAAGGAAACCCGCTTCGGCGAATGGGCCTCGGCGCTCTTCGCCAGCTCCACCACCGGTACGTCGACCGGCGCGGTGAACGCCGCGCACGACTCGCTCACGCCACTCGGCGGCGGTACGACGCTCTTCCACATGATGCTCGGTGAGGTCTCGCCTGGTGGTACCGGAACCGGTCTCTACGGCATGCTGATCCTGGCCGTGCTGACCGTGTTCATCGCCGGCCTGATGGTCGGCCGGACACCGGAGTACCTGCGGAAGAAGATCACCGCGCGCGAGATGAAGCTGGTCTCGCTCTACATCCTCGCCACGCCGACCGTCGTACTGGTCGGTGCCTCGATCGCGATGGGACTGGCCACGGCACGGGCGTCGATCTTCAACACAGACAGCCCGCACGGGTTCTCCGAGGTGCTGTACGCGTTCACCTCGGCCGGTAACAACAACGGCTCGGCGTTCGGCGGCATCAGCGCGAACATCCCGTTCTACAACACGGCACTCGGCCTGGTGATGCTGCTCGGCCGGTTCGTACCGATCGTGTTCGCGCTCGCGCTGGCGGGTTCGCTCGCCAAGCAGCAGCCGGTCCCGGTCACCCAGGGCACGCTGCCCACCCACAAGGCCTTGTTCGTCACGATGCTCGTCGGCGTCGTACTGATCGTGACCGGCCTGACCTACTTCCCTGCTCTTACTCTCGGACCCCTCGCGGAGGGACTGTGACTACCGTTGTGACGACCCCACCTCCTGCCTCTAACAAAGGCACAGCGGAGAAGGCGGTCGAGAAGAAGGCACCGTCGGGTCTGTTCGACCCGAAGATGCTGCTGACCTCGCTCCCGGATGCCGTGCGCAAGCTCGACCCGCGGGTGATGGTGAAGAACCCGGTGATGTTCGTGGTCGAGGTCGGCGCGGTCGCGTCGACGGTCATCGCGATCACCGACTCCAGTGTGTTCGCCTGGTGGATCGTGGTCTGGCTCTGGCTGACCGTCGTCTTCGCCAACCTGGCCGAGGCCGTGGCCGAGGGCCGGGGCAAGGCCCAGGCCGAGACGCTGCGCCGGGCCAAGACCGAGACCACCGCGCGCCGCCTCACCGAATCAGGGGAAGAAGAAGTCCCCGCCACCCAACTGCAGCTCGGTGATCGGGTCGTGGTCGAGGCCGGGCAGATCATTCCCGGCGACGGTGACGTGGTCGAGGGTGTGGCCAGCGTCGACGAGTCGGCGATCACCGGTGAATCGGCTCCGGTCATCCGCGAGTCCGGCGGCGACCGCAGCGCGGTCACCGGCGGGACCAAGGTGCTGTCGGACCGGATCGTCGTGAAGATCATGACCAAGCCGGGCGAGAGCTTCATCGACCGGATGATCGCGCTGGTCGAGGGTGCCTCGCGGCAGAAGACGCCGAACGAGATCGCCCTGAACATCCTGCTGGCCAGCCTGACGATCGTGTTCCTGATCGCCACGGTCACGCTGCCGACCTTCGCGAACTACGCGGGGGTGAAGCTCAGCGTGATCATCCTGGTGGCCCTGCTGGTCTGCCTGATCCCGACCACGATCGGTGCGTTGCTGTCGGCCATCGGTATCGCCGGCATGGACCGGCTCGTGCAGCGCAACGTGCTGGCGATGTCGGGTCGCGCGGTCGAGGCGGCCGGTGACGTGAACACCTTGCTGCTGGACAAGACCGGCACCATCACGCTGGGCAACCGGCAGGCGGCCGAGTTCATCCCGGTCGCCGGAGTGAGCGACACCGACCTGGCCGATGCCGCCCAGCTCTCCAGCCTGGCCGACGAAACCCCGGAAGGCCGATCGATCGTCGTACTGGCGAAGAACGGCTACGGGCTGCGCGAGCGGCACACCGGAGAGTTGCCGCACGCAACGTTCGTCGAGTTCACCGCGCAGACGCGGATGAGCGGCGTCGACGTGGACGGCCGACAGGTCCGCAAGGGCGCGGCCGGCGCGGTGAACGCTTGGATCAACAACCACGGCGGTACGACGGATCCGCAGCTCGGTGAGATCGTCGACGGCATCTCGGCCTCCGGTGGTACGCCGCTCGTCGTGGCCGAGGCCGCCGGCGGCACTGCTCGCGCACTCGGGGTGATCCACCTCAAGGACGTGGTGAAGGCCGGGATGCGGGAGCGGTTCGACCAGATGCGCGCGATGGGCATCCGGACCGTGATGATCACCGGTGACAACGCGTTGACCGCGAAGGCGATCGCCGAGGAGGCCGGGGTCGACGACTTCCTGGCCGAGGCGACGCCCGAGGACAAGATGGCGCTGATCAAGAAGGAGCAGGAGGGCGGCCGGCTGGTCGCGATGACCGGTGACGGCACCAACGACGCGCCCGCGCTCGCGCAGGCCGATGTCGGGGTCGCGATGAACACCGGGACGTCGGCGGCCAAGGAGGCCGGCAACATGGTCGACCTGGACTCCAACCCGACCAAGCTGATCGAGATCGTTGAGATCGGCAAGCAGTTGCTGATCACCCGGGGCTCGCTGACCACGTTCTCGATCGCGAACGACGTGGCCAAGTACTTCGCGATCCTGCCGGCGCTGTTCGCGGCGGCCTACCCGGGCCTGGACAAGCTGAACATCATGCAGCTGCACTCGCCGCAGACGGCGATCGTCTCGGCGATCGTGTTCAACGCATTGGTGATCGTTGCCTTGGTCCCCTTGGCGCTGCGCGGCGTGCGCTACCGGCCGTCCTCGGCCTCGGCGATGCTGCGCCGCAATCTGCTCGTGTACGGCGTCGGCGGGCTGATCACGCCGTTCGTCGGCATCAAGCTTCTCGACCTGGTGATCTCGTTGATCCCGGGTCTCCGGTAAGGGAGTAGTTGATCATGGCAAGCAATCTGCCCGGCACTGTCCGGCAGTTCGGGGTCGCGCTGCGCGCCCTGCTGGTGTTCACGGTGGTGCTCGGCATCGCCTATCCGCTGGTGATGACGGGGGTGTCGCAGCTGGTGTTCCACGGCAACGCGAACGGCTCGATCGTGAAGGTGAACGGCAAGGAGGTCGCCTCCGACCTGATCGGTCAGGCGTACACGATGGACAGCGGCAAGAAGGACGACAAGGGCGACGCGATCATGGTCGCGGACCCGAAGTGGTTCCAGACCCGGCCGTCGGCGGCGTCGTACGACGGGAAGGCGAGCGCGGCTTCGCAGTACGGGCCGAACAACCCGGATCTGCTCCAGCTGATCAACGACCGGCGGAACGAGATCGCCCAGCTGGAAGGCGTCGACCCGGCGCTGGTCCCGCCGGACGCGGTCACGGCCAGCGGGAGTGGACTCGACCCGGCGATCAGTCCGGCGTACGCCGCGCTGCAGATCAACCGGGTCGCGCGGGAGCGCGGGCTGTCGGTCCAGCAGGTGCAGCAGCTCGTGAAGGAGAACACCAAGGGGCGCACGCTGGGCTTCCTCGGGGAACCGACCGTCAATGTGGTGACGCTCAACGCCGCATTGGCCGCGAGCTGACATCATCGGGAGCATGGGCAAGCGCGGGCAGTTGCGGGTCTACCTCGGGGCCGCGCCTGGTGTCGGGAAGACCTACAAGATGCTGGGTGAGGGTCAGCGGCGGCTGGCCCGGGGCACCGATGTGGTGATCGGGCTCGTGGAGACCCACGGGCGCGAGCACACCGCGGCAATGCTCGAAGGACTCGAACTGGTACCGCGGCGGATCGTCGACTACCGCGGTGCCAGCTTCACCGAGCTTGATCTGGACGCCTTGCTGGCCCGCCGGCCCGAGGTCGCGCTGGTCGACGAGCTGGCGCACACGAACGTGCCGGGCAGCCGGAACGAGAAGCGCTGGCAGGACATCGAGGAGCTGCTGGCTGCTGGGATCGACGTGATCTCGGCGGTCAACATCCAGCACCTCGAGTCGATCAACGACGTGGTCGAGAAGATCACCGGCGTACCGCAGCAGGAGACGGTGCCCGACCGGGTGGTCCGGGCCGCGGACCAGATCGAGCTGGTCGACATGACCCCGGAGGCGTTGCGCCGGCGGATGGCCCACGGCAACGTCTATGCGGCCGACAAGATTGATGCTGCCTTGGGCAACTACTTCCGGGTCGGCAACCTGTCGGCCCTGCGCGAACTCGCGCTGCTCTGGCTGGCTGATCGGGTCGACGCGGGCCTGCAGCAGTACCGGGCTCAGCACGACATCGACTCGACCTGGGAAGCCCGGGAACGGGTAGTCGTCGCCCTCACCGGCGGGCCCGAGGGCGAGACGATCATCCGGCGGGCCGCCCGGATCGCCGCCCGCTCCTCGGGCGGGGACCTGCTCGCTGTTCACGTCGCCCGCTCCGACGGGCTGACCGGCGCCGACCCGAAACGGCTGGCCGAGCAACGCAATCTGGTCGAATCGCTCGGTGGGACCTATCACCAGGTGGTCGGCGATGACGTCCCGCTGGCTTTGCTGACCTTCTCCCGGGCCGAGAACGCGACCCAGCTGGTGCTGGGCGGTTCGCGGCGCTCACGGTTCGGGGCGCTCACCGGGCCGGGGATCGGTTCGTCGACGATCCGGGATTCTGGCGATATCGACGTACACATCGTCACGCATTCGCAGATGGGACGCGGCCGGTTGCCGCGGCTGCACGGCAGCCTGTCGCGGCGGCGCAAGATCCAGGGGTTCCTGCTGTCGATTCTGCTGCAGCCGATCCTGGCGCTCGCCCTGGACCTCGGCGGCGACCGGCTGAACCTGACGAGCGACGTACTGGCGTTCCTGCTGGCCGTGGTCGTCGTCGCGCTGGTCGGCGGGCTCTGGCCGGCGCTGGTGACCGCGATCGGCGGGTCGCTGGTGATCAACTACTTCTTCACTCCACCGACCAAGACCTTCACGATCGCCGAGGTGAACAACGCGCTCGCGCTGGCGATCTTCGTGCTGGTGGCAGCGCTGGTGAGTTCGGTCGTGGACCGGGCGGCACGCCGTACCAGACAGGCTGCCCGGGCGGCGGCCGAGTCCGAGACGCTGGCGACCCTCGCCGGGTCGGTGTTGCGGGGCGAGACCGCGTTGCCGGCGCTGCTCGAACGGGTTCGCGAGGCGTTCGGGATGACGAGCGCCTGCCTGATGGAGCGCATCGACAACGACGAGCTGACCGAGATCTGGCGACCGATCGCCTCCGCCGGTACGCCGACCTGCCGGCGACCGGAGGATGGCGACGCGGAGATCCCCGGCCGGGACGACCTGGTTCTCGTCCTGCAGGGACGGCAGTTGGCGGCGGACGAGCGGCGCCTGGTTGGAGCGTTTGCTGCGCACGCGGCTGCGCTGGTCGACCGGGCTCGACTGACCGAAGCTGCGGCCGAGGCCAAGCCGCTGGCTGAGGCGGACAAGCTCCGTACGGCGTTGCTGCGTGCCGTCGGGCACGACCTGCGGTCGCCGCTGGCCTCGGCCAAGGCGTCGGTGACTTCGTTGCGCAGTGCTGACGTGGAGTGGAGCGAGTCCGAGCGGTCCGAACTGCTGGAGACCGCGGATGAGTCGCTCGACCGGCTGTCCCGGCTCGTCGACAATCTGCTGGATCTGAGTCGCCTGCAGGCCGGCGTACTGCCTGTGTTCACCCGGCCGATGGCGCTGGACGAGGTGATCCCCGGCGTACTGGCTGAGCTTGGCGACGACGGCGAGCGGGTGGTTGTCGACATCCCGCACACGTTGCCGTTGATCGAGGCGGATCCGGCGCTGATCGAGCGAGTGATCGCGAACCTGGTCGCGAACGCGCTCCGCTATTCGCCTGCTGACCGTGGGCCGTTGGTAACGGGGAGTTCACTCGGCGACACGGTGGAGATCCGGGTGATCGACCGCGGGCCGGGGATTCCGCGCGAGGATCGGGATCGGGTGTTCGCGCCGTTCCAGCGATTGGGCGACACCGACAACACGGTCGGGGTCGGGCTGGGTTTGGCGCTGGCACGTGGACTGGCCGAGGCGATGCAGGGATCGGTGCAGCCCGAGGACACGCCCGGTGGCGGGTTGACGATGGTGGTGTCGGTCCCAGCAGCCACGGCTGCCGACGTACCGGTGCCTGGAGCGCGGGAACGAACGGGGACTAACGGTGACTAGGGTTCTGGTGGTTGACGACGAGCCGCAGATCGTGCGGGCGTTGCAGATCAACCTGAAGGCGCGTGGGTACGAGGTGCATCTGGCCGGCACCGGTACGGCGGCGCTGAAGGTGGCAGCGCAACATCCGCCCGAGCTGGTGATCCTGGACCTCGGGCTGCCGGATTTCGACGGGGTCGACGTGATTCGTGGGCTGCGGGGATGGACCGAGGCACCGATCCTGGTGCTGTCCGGGCGGACCGATCAGACCGACAAGGTCGAGGCGCTGGATGCCGGGGCGGACGACTACGTCACCAAGCCGTTCGGGATCGACGAGCTGCTGGCGCGGATGCGCGCCGTACTGCGGCGGAGCAACCTTGCGCAGGATGAGCCGGTGGTCGCTGTCGGTGGCATTCGGGTCGACCTGGCCGCGAAGCGGGTCACGTTGGAGACCGGTGAGGACATCCGGCTGACCCCGACGGAATGGCATCTGCTCGAGGTGCTCGTGCGGCATCCCGGCAAGCTGATGGCGCAACGGCAGTTGCTGACCGAGGTGTGGGGGCCCGGGTATGAGAGCGCGAGTGGAAACCTTCGCTTCTACATGGGTCAGTTGCGGCGCAAGCTCGAGGCCGATCCGGCGCGCCCAAAACATCTGTTGACCGAACCCGGGATGGGCTACCGTTTCGAGCCGTGACTACAACGGGGGACCCGCGCAGGGTCAATTACGCGAAACGTACCGCCGAGACCCAAGCAGCCTTTTTCACCAGACATCTGCGTCCGGGGATCAGCCTCCTGGACCTCGGATGCGGACCGGGATCCATCACCGTCGGGCTCGCCGAGCGGGTGCATCCGGGGCCGACCACCGGCTTCGATCTCCATCCCGGCCTGCCCGAAGGGGCAGATTCGGTCACCTTGGTGGAAGGCGATGTGACGAAGGGCCTTCCCTTCGAGGACGGCAGTTTCGACGCGATCTTCTCCAGCGCGATGCTGCAGCACCTGCCTGATCCACTGGCTGTCATGAAGGAAGTACGCCGCGTCGCGCGACCCGGTGCGGTCGTCGGTTTCGTCGACGCGGACTGGGACGGCCAACTGCTCTACCCGACGAATCCGTTGCTAGAGGCATCTTCCGAGGTGATGCGCCGGCTGCGGGCCGGTACGTCGCCGTTCGTCGGCAAGCAGTTGCGTTCGCTGCTGGTCGAGGCCGGCTTCGTGGGCTGCGAGAGCTACGCCCGCGTCGTCCACCACGGCACCCCGGAGGAGGTCGCCGGGGTCGGCACCTTCACCGCCAGCCTGATGTCCGGCCAGCGCGAGAAGATCATCGAGCAGAACATCGCCACCGGCGCCGAGGTCGACGAGATGGACCACGCCTGGCAGACCTGGTCCCAGGAGCCCGGCGGCTTCCTCGCCCGCTTCTGGATCGAAGCCGTCGGCTGGGCCCCAGAGGCCTAAACCCACAACGTCCGAAAGACCGGAGCACCCCGCGTCCGGATCTTTCGGACGTTACGAGAGGTGCTGCCGTAACGTCCGAAGATCGGAGGGCCCGTCTCCGGGTTTTCGGACGTTATGTGGGTTGGGTGTGGTCGTGGCCGGTTCACGGATGGTTGCTGCCGGTATTTGGCAGTGGGTATCCGTGGATCTTCCGCTTGGGGTGGTCAACCACTGCGGCCGGCGGGGTATGCGTGTGGCTGGTCGCCGTTTCGGCCGATTTACAGAGTCGGGTGGCTGGGCGGGTGGCTGGCTGAGGGGGGATGGTGCGGTCGGTGACCGCAGTGAACCTTGCCTGAGCTTCCGGGTTTCGGTTGCGGCCGCCGGCGAGGAGGTCTGGTAGCTGACGCGCCGCGGTGGTTGCAGGTCGGGTGCCTGGGGCGGGGTTCTGCGTTAGCAGGTGGATTTTCGTCACCGAGTGCCTGTTGTGATTTGGCGGCTGCTCTTCTCCGAACCGGTTTGGGGGAGCGGGATCGCGACGGGTGTTCGGTAGCGAGGGTTGAGGGCTTTGTCTGGACAGGAACCCCTCCTTCCCGAAGGTGCTCGTCCCGTCCCGCCGCTCGGATTCGGCCGGTGGCGTACACGGTGGCTGATCGCCGCTGCGGCCGGTATTACCTGAGACGGGTGGCTGGGGTGGTCTTCGGCTGAGGGGGATGGTGCGGTCGGTGACCACGGTTGCGGTTGCTTGAGCTTCCGGGCTGTGGTTGCTCCCGACGGTGAGGGGGCCTGTCAGCTGACTCGCCGCCGTGGATGCTCCCGACGATCAGGAGGCCTGTCAGGTGACCCGCCGCCGCGGTTGACCACTGCGGTTCAGGTCGCCTGCCTCGCCTGCCCTGGCCTGCGGAAATTTGGCTGGATATCCGTTCAAATGGGCCCTTCTCTGCTCAAAATTTGAGGGGAGAACCAGCAACTTGCGGGGAGATCCCCTCGTTTTCCGGGACCGCAACCGAAGCCCGTAAGCTCAGGCAGCGGACACGCGGTCACCGGCCTGGCCATCCCCCTCAGCCACAGGCGACGCCCGCCTAGCGCTTCAGTAAATCGGCCGCCGCGGCGACCAGCCACCGTGTACGTGTCCGGCCTGTCCGGTGCGGCGCGAATCGGGGGCACAGCTCGCTTTGCGGGGATCTGCTGTCACCCAAGCGCAAGGCCTGTGCCGCCCGACCCGTTAGATGGTGGATTTTCGTCGCGGGGTCCCCAAAATCCACCATTTAGCGCAAGGCTCATGCCGCCGGACCTGTTAGTCGGTGATTTTTTGGGTCTGGGTGACGAAAAGTTACCGACCAACGCACTCGAGCCGGACGCAGCACCCCCACCACCCGAACTGCAGCCCCCGCGGCGAATCAGCTACCAGACCTCCTTGCCGGCGGCCGCAACCGAAGCCCGGAAGCTCAGGCAACGAACACCTCGGTCGCCGACCGCACCATCCCCCTCAACTCAAGACTGCCCCAGCCACCCGACTCTGTAAATCGGCCGCAGCGACGACCAGCCACCGACTACGCCACCGGCCGCATCCGAGCGATGCCGCACCCGCACCCTGCATCCGAGCGACGCCGCACTCGCACCCCGCATCCGAGCGACGCCGCACCCTGCGCCCTGCAGCCCCGCATCTGCCGTCCGCTCAGTAGGGGCGGATGCCGGTGACTTCGAGGGCGACGACGTTGGGGTTGGCCCCGGCGTGAGCTCGACCACCGGCGCCGGGCCGGATCGCGAGGTGCACGCCTTCCAGATCGGTGTGGTGCGCCTTGCCGTCGAGGTTCTTGCCCATCCAGTCGCTGACTTCGGTGGACGACTGGCCGGTGGCGAGGTCGGCGGCGAGCTGGAGGTGGTTGCGGATCCGGTTGTAGACCGCGTCGGTGACGGCGCGGCCGAAGCCGACGTAGGCGTTCACGAACAGCGCGTTGGCGCCGACCTGCTGGCAGAAACCCTTGACCTCCAGCTTGGTGCCGCAGGGGCTGTACAGGTCGACCGAGTACGGCTCGGTTCCCTGCGCGCGCGTGCACGACGTGACGCCGTACTTGGATGGTGGTTTGCAGGTGAAACCCTTGCCACGCAAGGCTTTGGTGGCCGCGGGGACTGTGACCTTGGTCTGGCTCTGCACCTGAATGCTTGCCCTGGCGCCTTTGGCCGTCAGGGTGAGCTCGTGCGAGGTGCCCTTGGCGTTCTGACTCTGCGTCGCCGTGCCCCAGGTGATGGCCGGGGCCTTGGTGGTCGACGTACGAATGACTGTGGCGTCGGCAGTTGGGAGCAGGGAGTTCGCGACCGCGGTCACGGCGGCCTTGTAGATCCGGGTCGCGGCGGCGCCGTCGTCGTACGTGTTCACCTCGATGTGGGCGTAGGCGACCGAGCCGTTGGGGACCTGGAGCGTGACGCGCTGGTCGCCGTTGGGCAGGGCAGGGTCGGCGAAACATCTCACGACGAGCAGTGGTGTCGTGGCGGTGTCACTGCAGACGAAGCCGGCGCCGGACAGCGCGGTGGTGACGGTTCCCACGCTGACGCCGTCTGGTGCGGCTGGTGTGGTCGGCGTGCTTGTCGTGGGCTGCGTGCTCGTGGTGGTGGGTTGCGGTGCCGGCTGGTAGGTCGGCTCGTCGCCGCGGTTGCTTACCCAGACGAGGATGCCGGCGGTGATTGCGAGTAGTACGACGATCAGGCCGCCGATCAGCAGGCCGTGCCGCTTGGGCGGTGGTGGCGGCGGTGGTGGTGGCGCGCCCCATTGCTGCTGGTACGGCGGCTGCCACTGCGGCTGTTGTTGCCAGGGCTGGGGTTGCTGAGGCGGCGGACCCCAGTTGGGCTGGTCCGAGCTCATTCCACGCCTCCGTCCGATCCTGTCGGCTCAGAATGGCACAGCGTGCGGTTCGTGAATGTCTGTTTTCTTCAAGACGCAATAGTCGGCGCTGCGAGAGGGTATGCGGTATGGACATCTTCACCGCAGGTCGTGATTTCGTACGTCTCGAGGGTCGGCTGGTCGAGAACCGGCTGTTCGACACCGTCTTCGAGGGGGCTGACCCGGCGTTCGTCGTCGACGCGCTGCGTGGGTATCAGAACGCGGACGGTGGTTTCGGGCACGGGCTGGAGCCGGACAAGCGGTGTCCGGACAGCCTGGGGCTGGACGTGGAGACGGCGTTCGACATCCTGCTCGCGGCCGGTGCCCGGGACGATGAGATGGTCCGCCGGGCGGTGGACTGGCTGGCCTCGGTGGCGACTCCCGAGGGCGCGGTCTCGCTGGCCGCGCCGGTGATCGAGAACTATCCGCGGGCCGCGCATATGAGCGAGTGGACGTACGAGCCCAGTCTCAACCCGACCGCCGGCTTGGTCGGCCGGCTCTACAAGCTTGGTGTCGAGCACCCGTGGCGCTCGTTGGCCGGTGCCTGGTGTGCTGCTCAGTTGGCGGAGGGTCTGCCGACCGAGGCGCATTCGCTCCACGAGGCGTTGGAGTTCCTGGAGCACACCGGCGACGTCGACCTCGAACGCGTTCGGGACTGGCTCCCCAAGCTGTCGTACTTCCGCGCGGATGCGGCCGATCCGTCGTACGGGGTGACGCCTTTGCATCTCGCCTCGACGCCCGACAGCGTGTGGGCCGGCCTGTTCACCCCGGAGCAGCTGGAAGCACACCTCGACCGCCTGATCGCCGACCAGCAACCCGACGGCGGCTGGGCCATCACCTGGGAACCCCCAGGCCAGGCCGCCACCCTCGAATACCGAGGCATCGTCACCGTCGCCGCCCTCCGAACCCTCAAGGCCTACAACCGCCTCTGACCCTGACCGCCCAGCCCACCACCCGGCTATCCATCTGATGGCGGGCGGTGGGGACTGTGATTTAGGCGGATTCGGCGGGGTGTTCTACTTGGCGGTCGCCCCATTGGGTGAGGAGGCCGCGGGCGATTTCCAGGTCTTCGCGGAGGGAGCGGTCGGTGAGGTCGTCGGGGAGGGCGGCCAGGGCGTCGGCGAGCCAGGGGGCGATGGCGGCGGGGGCGAGGTCGTCGGGGGTGAGGCCGGCCAGGCGGACGGCGCGGACGGCGGTGACCAGTTCGCAGGAGATGACTTCGCGGAGGGCGTCCAGGAGCTGCGCGGTCAGTACGGCGGCTTGGGGCGCGAAGCTGGCGTGGTGCTCGGCGCCGCGGGACAAGGTCGCCGTACCGAGTGTCGCCGGCTGGGCGGAGGAACGGACGGCGGCCAGGGCGTCGTGGGCGACGTACTCGATCATCATCACGCCGGAGCTGGCCTCGGCGCCGCTCGCGAGGAAGCGGCTCAGGCCGGTGAAGTCCGGGTCGACCAGGTTGGCGACGCGGGAGGTCGAGAGGGTCGCGACGCTGTGCAGGCTGAGGCGGAGCGAGTCGAGCGCGAGTGCGATCGGCATCGCGTGCCAGTTGCCGTTGTGCAGCACGGTGTCGCCGGCCACCAACGGGTTCTCGGCGGACGCGTTGATGTCGATCCGGAGACTGTTGCCGAGGGCATCCACATGGTCGACGGCCGGACCGAGGACCTGGGCGAACGCGCGGAGGCCGAACGGGTCCTGGATCCGGGCCGGCGGGATCGGCAGACCTTCGAGCAGACCGCGCATCCGGCGGGCCACGCGGACCTGTCCGGGTTGTGGGCGGGCCTCGTGCACGCGGACGTCGTACACCTCGGCGTTGCCGCGCAGGGCGACGTGCGAGAGTGCGCCGACCAGCGGTACGACGTTGATCAGGGTGGCGGCTTCGACGTAGGCGAGGCAGCATTCGGCGAGCGTGAGGGCGTTGCTGGACAGCAGCGGGAGTGCGCTCGTGCCGTCGATGACATCGCCGAGGGCGAGACCGAGTTCGGCCAGCGGACCGAGGTCGCCGGTACCGATCGCGCCGCCGCGATGCAGATCGGGAAGCTCGTCATCGTTGAGCAGGGCAACAATCGCGTCGGCGACCGCCGGCTCGAGACCGGAGCCGCCGGCCGCCAACTGGTTGGCCCGGATCAGCAGGCCGAGCCGGGTGACATCCTTCGGGTACGACGTCGTACCGGTCGTGGAGTGTGAGCCGAGCAGGCGCGCGCCGTGCTCGGGGTCCGAGGTGAGGACGTCGCGGTTGGCGCCGACGCCGGTGGTCCGCCCGTAGACGGGCCGGTGACGAGCCACCTCGGCGACCGCCAGGGCCGACTCGTGCATCCGCTTCCGGGCATCGTCGCCCAGCCGCACCGCGGTCCGCCGCTGCGCCAACGCGACGGCTTCCAACGGCGCCAATCCACCCCCGGACAGCTCCACCGGCTCCATTGCCCCAGTGTGAGACCGCCCACGCCTCGCGGGTAAGCGCCGCGCCTACACCGGTGTCTGAAATCCGAGACGCTCGGGGAGGTTCAGGTCGGGGACGTCTAGCGCGAGGACGGAGAACGGCAGACCCGGGTTCGGGCGTTGGCCGAACTGCGCGTTCACGACCAGCAGGCGATCGCCGGCCAGCGCGAGCGTGCTCGGCGTGGCGAACCGGGGATCGGCGTACTCACCGATGGGGATCGCTTTGCCGTCGTCGGTGAGGCGAAGGGCGGAGAGGAAGTACGACGCGGTCTGCGCGGTCTCGCCGCGGTTGCAGACGCCGATCAACAGGTCGTCGATCAGTAGCAGGCCGTCGGCCGCGTAGTCGGTCGCGATGATCGTCGCCGTACCGTCGGGGTCGATCCGCCAGAGCACCTCATCGCCCTGATCGGCGACGAACAGTACGTCGTCCCGCGCGGTGATGCCGTTCAGATAGGACGACTGGGGGAGCGGGATCGGTACGGGTTCCGGGGCGCGGAGGTCGAACCGCCAGACGATCGGGTGGTTCGAGTCGGTCACGAAGCAGTGATTGCCGACGACCCAGATGTCGTTCAGGTAGCCGTCCACCGCTTGCTGCCAGACCAACTCGCGGGTCTGCAGGTCGAAGCAGTGCAGCAGGCCGGTCTTGCCGCCGCACACCAGGAGCTGGGCGTCGTCGTACAGGGCGAGGCCCAGAGCGACGGAGCAGGTGCCGGGCGGGAGCCAGACCTCGGCGGTCTCCTTGGTCAGTTCACCGCGGAAGATCGTGCCGTCCGCGCTGCTGCCGACGAAGAAGTCGCCGGCCGGGCCGAGCGTGATGCCCTCCGGGTAGACCGCGTCGCCGGGGACGACGTACTGGGAGATCGCCATGACGCGGAGGGTACAAAGCGAAAGGGCCCACCCGCCCCGGGTGAGCCCTCGCGCCGCTTGTGTTTACAGCTGGCCGTAACGCTTCTTGAACTTCTCCACGCGGCCCTGGGTGTCCATCACGCGCTGGTTACCCGTGTAGAACGGGTGGCTGGCGGACGAGATCTCCACGTCGACGACGGGATACGTGTTCCCGTCGTTCCAGACAATGGTCTCGTTGCTCGCGCTGGTCGAACCGGTGAGGAAGCTGAAGTTGCCGGACTTGTCCCGGAAGACGACCCGGCGGTAATCGGGGTGAATGTCCTTCTTCATGCTGCACTACTTCCTTCCAGATAAGGGGCGAACGGATCGGTCAGTGGATGAACCGCTTCGTCCGCACGTAGGACACAACCGTCGAGGCGTGCCCGTAATTCCCGGGTGTCCAGACCGACTCCGGTGATGGAGAGGTACGACGCCCGGTCGCCGTACTCGGGATGCCAATCGAGAGCCGATCGGGCCTGGTGCTGCTGGCCGACGCCGGCCCAGCGGTCCGCGGGCAGATCGGCCAGCCACGGACCCAGTACGCCGATCGAGATGTTGGTGCCGAAGCTGTCCCAGCTCAACCGATTGCGGTGCTGGGTCGCGATCCAGACCGTCCCGCGGCCACGCGCCGTACCGGTCACTAGATCCTCGAGAACCTCGTAGAGCCGCTCGGGGTGGAACGGGCGCGCGGACTGCCAGACCAGCGTGCTGACCAGCTCGTCCTCGCGGATCGGTGCAGTAATAGAGCCCGGCTCGGTGCGAGTCTCGGCCGCATCCGGGTCGTGCAACCGGACGGCGAGGAGGCCGTCAGGTGTGGTCTGCACCCGCGCCTGCGGGTTGATCGCCTCGATCAGGGCCTTCGTGGTCGCGTCGTCACTGCTCAGTACGACGGCGTCGGCGTACTCGAGTTGGCGGGCGACGACCTCGGCGATGACCCGACCGTCCTCGGCGGCGGTCGCGATCCCGCGGTCCTGGATGAACTGGTCGCCGGTGAGGTCGGCGACCACGGTCGTGGTGTCGGCGGTGGCGATCACCACGTCGACCCGGAGCTCGGCCTCGCGGGCGATCTCCTCCGCCACGGACTGCGAGTCCCCGGCTCCAGGCACCGACACGATCGCAACGTCGTACCGGTCGACGGCGGCGATGCTGTTGAGCAACTCGACCAGCGTCCTGCGCATCGCGCACGACACACAGGGATGCCCCATCCGGATCGTCTCCTGGTCGATCACCCCGGTCGCCGTCCGCGCGATCCGCACGACATAGCCCGCGCCGAGGCTGCTCACGTCGTACTCGACCAGGACGCCGTTCGGGCCCGCGGCGGCCAGCAGGTTCGATCCCACGGCCCCTCGGAACTCCTCGTCGACGCCGGTCAGCAGGGTCACCGGCAGCATCCGCACTCCTACCTTATTGAAAATGATTACCAGTACAAGGTACACTGTGTGCCGTACTTGAGGAAAGGAACAGCATGGCCAAGCACAACGAACTCCGGCCGATCGTCAAGCTCCGTAGCACGGCGGGGACCGGCTTCACCTATGTAACGCGGAAGAACCGCCGGAACAATCCCGACCGGCTGGTCATCCGCAAGTACGACCCCAAGCTGCGCCAGCACGTCGACTTCCGCGAAGAGCGCTGATGGCCAAGACAAGCAAGATCGCCAAGAACGAACAGCGCAAACGGATCGTCGCCCTGTACGCCGATCGTCGCGCCGAACTCAAACGCGTCATCGCGGCCCCCGCCTCCTCCTTCGAGGAGCGCACGGCCGCCCAGTTGAAGCTCCAAAAGCTCCCCCGCGACGCCAGCCCCATCCGCATCCGCAACCGGGATGTCGCCGACGGCCGCCCCCGCGGCTACCTCCGCAAGGCCGGCATCTCCCGAGTCCGCTTCCGCACCATGGCCCACCGAGGCGAACTCCCCGGCATCACCAAGTCCTCCTGGTAACACCCCCGACCCGCCGCGACGTGGATGCCGCGGCCCCCGACGACCCTCCGAGCTCAGGTGGCTCGGAGGGTCGTCGTACGTCTACCGGAAGCGACCTGGGATGACGCCGACGTCGAGGTCCCCGCCATCCACCCTCCTGCGCCGCGTCTTTGTGCACCCACCAGTCGTTTTCGGGCTGCGGAAATGGTTGGTGGGTTCTCAAAGTTGCGGTTCGTGCTCAAGGGCGGGTCAGCCGTGCAGTCTGCGGGTGAGGGCGTTGGCGGCTTGGCGGAGGCGGTGGGTCAGGTGGAGGCGGTCGGCCGGGGTGAGGGTGTCGGTGCGGAAGGTTACGGAGATGGCGGCGGCGGGGTGGCCGGCGTGGTCGAGGGCGGCGGCTGCGAGGGAGGCCAGGCCGGGGGTGATGTGGCCTTCTTCGTAGGCGTAGCCCTGGCGTTTTTCGTCCGCGAGGAGACGTCTTAGCTGGGTCAGGGATTCGGGGCCTTGGTCGGTCCGGCGGACGAAGGACTCGGGGGTGGGGAAGAGGGCTCGGACCTGGGCAGGCGGCAACTCTGCGAGGAGGGCTCGGCCGGAGGCGGTGAGGGTGGCGGGGAGGCGGACGCCCACGTCGGTGACGAGGGTGACGGGGCGTGGGGGTTGCTCTTTGAGCAGGTAGACGAGTTCGCGGCCGTGCAGGACGCCCAGGTGGGCGGTCTGGCCGATCTCGGCGACGAGCTGGCCGAGCAGCGGGCGGGCCAGGCGTTCGAGGGGGTCGTGGCGGAGGTAGGCGGAGCCGATCTCGAAGGCGGCGACGCCGAGGCCGTACCGCTTCTCCTCGGGGAGGTGGACGATGAAACTCTCGTCCATCATTGCCCGGAGCAAGTGGTACGTCGACGAGCGTGGCAGGCCGACCGCGGAGGCGATGCGCTCCATCGGTACCGGCCCGGGCTGGGTCGCCAGGAACGTCAGCACCCGCAGGGTACGGGTCGAGGCGGGAACGTTGCCGCTCACAACGGCAGGGTAACCGGCCTGTCTCAGATTCCGGACGATTGCCGAGCCGAATTCTTTCGCGGCCGTCGACGGACCCACCACCGCAACAATTCGCCGGCGGTCGCGAAGGCGAACAAACCGCCCGCGATCGCCCAGTCGAAGGAGTCGTCACCGGAGAGCAGGAAGCCGACGCCGAGCGACAACCCCAGGAAGAACAGCAGGGTCAGCGCGAACCGGATCACAGGTCCTTCTCCGCGGTCCACGCCGAGCCCGACTCGCGGTATCCGAGCCATCGATTGACCGCGAGCATCGGCACGTTCGCCGCGTCGTTCCCGGTCAAGGCAGTCACCATCCCAGCATCCCGGGACGCCGCCAAGGCGTGCGACTTCACGATCTTGGCCAGCCCGCGGCCCCGGGCGGACGGCACAGTTCCGGTCAAGTTGGACCAGATCACTCGCCGGTCCGGGTCGACGGTGGTCGACACGAAGGACTGCACGTCCTCCCCGTCGACCACGGCAAAGCTCAGGTCGCGCCGCAGGTCGGGGTGGTTCCACGCTCGCGCCAGCCACTCGTCGTACCCGCCGCCGCTCGACAGGCCGCTCGGGTCGTCATCCCGTACGGCGACCTCCGCCTCGTGCAGTCGTTCCGGCGACAGCGCGTCGTACGTGACGAGCCGTAGGCCGTCGGGCACGGGAAGCGGATCCGGGGCAGTGCTCAGGTCGGCCTGCGAATGGCTCATCCGCCGGCCGATCGTGAAGCCGTGCTTGGTCGCGAAGTCGAGCGAGTCGTCGTTGGCCACCGTCAGCAGTCGCGCGGCGCCGGCCGCGGCGGCCCGGTCGACGACACGCGCCACCAAGGCGGTGCCGATCCCATTGCGGCGTACGGCCGGAGGAACCTGTACGGCGATCCGCACCCGCGGCGCCTGATCAGCCGGATCGGGGAGGTGGAGGTTCGCGTAACCGACCACCTCGGACCCGGCGACGGCGATCAGTACGATCCGGCCCTGGTTGTTGCGGAGTTCGGCCTCGATCCCGCGTGCGGTCTTCACCAACTGCGGCATCGCGGCCGCCCAGACCGCCGCGATCCCGGCCGCATCCCCCGGCTCCGCCGTCCGGATCTCGAACACCATCCACCCACCGTAGTCGCGCCCAGGGTCCACAGGCCTTGAGCACGGTTCAGTCATTTCGCGGCGAAAAAGGTGGTCGAGTCGTGCTCAAGGCGAGCGATATGTCTCAGACCCGAGACAGAACCCGCGTGTCACCGGCTGTCGGCAAGCCGGTCCAGGGGGTCCAATGAGCGGGTGGAACAGACCAGCAGCACGGTGATCGTCGGAGTCGGCCCGCTGACAGCGGCCGAGGTCGTCGCGGTGGCGCGGCACGGAGCCCAGGTCCGGATCAGCGACCAGGCGCTCGAGGAGATCGCGAAGTCGCGGGCCGCGATCGAGGCCCTGGCGCACGCGGACACCCCGCACTACGGCGTCTCCACCGGCTTCGGTGCGCTCGCGACGCGGCACATCGCGCCGGAGCTGCGGGCCCAGCTGCAGCGCAGCCTGGTCCGATCGCACGCCGCCGGCTCGGGCCCCGAGGTCGAGACCGAGGTCGTCCGCGCCCTCGCGCTCCTCAGACTGTCCACTCTCTCTACCGGGCGCACGGGTGTGAAGGTCGAGACGGCTCAGGCGTACGCCGGTCTGCTCAACGCGAAGCTCACTCCGATCGTGCACGAGTACGGCAGCCTCGGTTGTTCCGGCGACCTCGCCCCGCTGTCGCATGTCGCGCTCGCGGTGATGGGTGAAGGTCAGGTCCGCGATGCCGACGGCAACCTTCGCGACGCCGGCGAGGCCCTGCAGGCTCACGGCCTCCAGCCGGTGGTCCTGGCTGAGAAGGAAGGACTCGCGCTGATCAACGGCACCGACGGCATGCTCGGCATGCTGGTGCTCGCGCTCGCCGACCTCGACCGACTCGTGAAGACGGCCGACATCGCCGCCGCGATGAGCGTCGAAGGTCAGCTCGCCACCGACCGCGTCTTCGCCGCCGAACTCCACGCCCTGCGTCCGCAGGTCGGCCAGGGTGTGTCCGCGGCCAACCTGCGCACGATCCTCACCGACAGCGGCATCGTCGCCAGCCACCGCGGCCCCGACTGCAACCGCGTCCAGGATGCTTACTCCTTGAGGTGTTCGCCCCAGGTCCACGGTGCCGTTCGCGACACCGCGGCCCATGCGGCCACTGTCGCCGAGCGCGAACTCGCCTCCGCGATCGACAACCCCGTCGTACTGCCCGATGGCCGGGTCGAGTCCAACGGCAACTTCCACGGCGCTCCGGTCGGCTACGTGCTCGACTTCCTCGCGATCGCGGTGGCAGACCTCGCGAGCATCAGCGAACGCCGTACCGATCGCTTCCTCGACGTCTCCCGCAACCACGGTCTGAACGCCTTCCTGGCCGACGATCCCGGCGTCGACTCCGGGCACATGATCGCGCAGTACACGCAGGCCGCGATCGTCTCCGAGCTGAAGCGCCTCGCCGTACCGGCCAGCGTGGACTCGATCCCGAGCAGCGCGATGCAGGAGGACCACGTCTCGATGGGCTGGTCGGCCGCGCGCAAGCTCCGCAAGTCGATCGACGGGCTCCAGCGGGTGCTCGCGATCGAGATCCTGACCGCCGCCCGCGCACTCGATATGCGCGCACCGCTCACCCCGTCGCCCGCCACGGCCGCCGTACGGGATGCCCTTCGGGTGTACGTCGAGGGTCCCGGGACCGACCGTCACCTGTCCCCGGAGATCGAGCACTCCGTCCGCTTGGTTGCCGACGGCACCTACCTCACCATCGCCGAGGCCGTCACCGGCCCGCTCCTCTAGAAAGGCTGGATCACCCATGTCCGGACCCCGTCCTGTACGCGCCGCCCGCGGTACGACGCTGACCGCTCGCGGCTGGCAGCAGGAAGCCGCGCTGCGGATGCTGCAGAACAACCTCGACCCCGAGGTTGCCGAGCACCCCGACGAGCTGGTCGTGTACGGCGGTTCCGGCAAAGCGGCCCGGGACTGGAACTCGTTCGACGCGATGGTCCGCACGCTGACCACGCTGAAGGCCGACGAGACCATGCTGGTCCAGTCGGGCCGGCCGGTCGGCGTCATGCAGACCCACGAGTGGGCGCCGCGGGTGCTGCTCGCGAACTCGAACCTGGTCGGCGACTGGGCCAACTGGGAGGAGTTCCGCAAGCTCGACGCGCTGGGCCTGACCATGTACGGCCAGATGACGGCCGGGTCGTGGATCTACATCGGCACCCAGGGCATCCTGCAGGGCACGTACGAGACCTTCGCCGCCGTGGCCGCGAAGAAGTTCGGCGGCACGCTCGCCGGGACCGTCACGCTGACCGCGGGACTCGGCGGCATGGGTGGCGCGCAGCCGCTGGCCGTCACGATGAACGACGGCGTCGCGATCTGCATCGACGTCGACTCCACCCGGATCGATCGACGGATCGAGCACCGCTACCTCGACGTACGGGCGTCTTCTGTCGACGAAGCGCTGACGCTGGCCGAAGAGGCGCGTAAGGCGCGGCGGCCGCTGTCGATCGGTGTGCTGGGGAACGCGGCCACGATCGTGCCGGACCTGCTGCAGCGCGGCGCGCCGATCGACATCGTCACCGACCAGACGTCGGCGCACGACCCGCTGATGTATCTGCCGGTGGGCGTCGACTTCGACGACTGGGTGACCGCCCGGGAGAAGGACCCGGCCGGATTCACCGAGCGCGCGCAGGAGTCGATGGCTCGGCACGTCGAGGCGATGGTCGGCTTCCAGGACGCCGGCGCCGAGGTGTTCGACTACGGCAACTCGATCCGCGACGAGGCCCGCAAGGCCGGGTACGCGCGGGCGTTCGAGTTCCCCGGGTTCGTTCCGGCGTACATCCGGCCGTTGTTCTGTGAGGGCAAGGGCCCGTTCCGGTGGGCGGCGCTGTCGGGGAACCCGGCGGACATCGCCAAGACCGACCAGGCCATTCTCGACCTGTTCCCGGACAACGAGCACCTGACCCGCTGGATCAAGATGGCCGGTGAGCGGGTCGCCTTCCAGGGCCTGCCGGCGCGGATCTGCTGGCTCGGTCAGGGCGAGCGGGACAAGGCGGGCGTGCGATTCAACGACATGGTCGCCTCGGGTGAGCTCGAGGCGCCGATCGTGATCGGCCGGGACCACCTGGACACCGGCAGTGTGGCCTCGCCGTACCGCGAGACCGAAGGAATGCTCGACGGCTCGGACGCGATCGCGGACTGGCCGTTGCTGAACGCGATGGTGAACGTCTCGTCCGGCGCGTCGTGGGTGTCGATCCACCAGGGCGGCGGCGTCGGGATGGGCCGGTCCATCCATGCCGGTCAGGTGTCGGTTGCCGATGGCACCGATCTGGCCCGGCAGAAGCTGGAACGGGTACTCACCAACGATCCGGCCATGGGCGTGATCCGCCATGTCGACGCCGGCTATGACAAAGCTGGCCGCGTCGCCGCCGAACGCGGGGTCCGGATTCCGATGCAGGAGTCCTGACCGGCTGCGACCGGTCAATTCCCTACCGTTATGGTGCACTTTCCCGTGGACCGAGATTCCGGCTCATCCAGAGTTTTTGGGGGATCGGTCCGCTAGGGTCATTCGGGCGACGGACGACAAGCGCGAAGGGGCGCCATGATCGAGTTCGAGGACGTCACCAAGAGGTATCCGGACGGCACAGTGGCCGTCGACAACTTGTCCCTGCGGATCCCGAGCCACCAGATCACCGTGTTCGTCGGCCCGTCGGGCTGCGGCAAGACCACGTCGCTGCGGATGATCAACCGCACCATCGAGCGGACCAGCGGGACGATCTCGATCGACGGTGAGGACATCAACAGCAAGGACGCCGTGACGCTTCGCCGCGGCATCGGCTACGTGATCCAGAACGCCGGCCTGTTCCCGCACAAGACCGTGGTGGAGAACGTCGCCACCGTGCCGAAGCTGCTGGGCTGGGACAAGCGCAAGGCACACAGTACGGCGATGGAGCTGCTCGAGCGGGTCGGTCTCGACCTCAGAATGGCCGAGCGCTACCCGGCCCAGCTGTCCGGGGGCCAGCAGCAACGAGTCGGCGTGGCCCGCGCGCTCGCGGCCGATCCGCTGATCATGCTGATGGACGAGCCGTTCAGCGCGGTCGACCCGATCGTGCGCGACCAGCTGCAGGAGGAGTTGCTGCGGCTGCAACGCGACATCGGCAAGACGATCGTGTTCGTCACGCACGACATCGACGAGGCGATCAAGCTCGGTGACAACATCGCCGTACTGCGCGTGGGTGGGAAGCTGGCGCAGTTCGCACCGCCGTCGGAGTTGCTGGCGAACCCGGTCGACGACTTCGTCGAGAGCTTCATCGGCAAGGACCGCGGTTACCGCGCTCTGACGTTCGTGACGGCCGACGAGTTGCGACTGAGCGACGTACCGGCTGAGCTGAAGGTGGCCGCGGACGGTTCGCCGGTGGGCTGGGTGAACGGCGCGGCCGGGCTCGAGCCGGTGGGCGCGACCTTCCAGCGGGGTGACTCGTTGCGCGCCGCACTCGACGCCGTACTGACATCGCCGGTCGGCAAGGGCGTCTGCGTCGACGAGACCGGCAAAGCGGTCGGCGTGATCGAGTACGCCACCCTCACCGAAGCTTTGACCTCATGACCTGGGTAGGGGACAACTCGCAGCTGATCTGGGATCAGCTGCGCGAGCATCTCTATCTTTCGCTCCTCCCGATGTTCCTCGGCCTGCTGATCTCCTTGCCCCTCGGGTACGTCGCCACTCGTTACAGCTGGTTGGCGAATCCGCTGGTGGCGCTCGGCGGCGTGCTCTACTCGTTGCCGTCGATCGCGCTGTTCATCGTGCTGCCGGCGATCCTCGGCACCGGAATCCTCTCGCCGATCAACATCATCGTGGCGCTGACGATCTACGCGGTGTCGCTGCTGATCCGGAACGTGATCGACGGACTCCGCTCCGTGCCCGAGGACGTGCTGCAGGCCGCAGTGTCGGTGGGCTATGGAACGCTGCGAAGAGTGCTGACCGTCGACTTCCCGATCGCGATCCCGGTGATCTTCACCGGGCTGCGCGTCGTCACGGTCGCGAACATCTCGATGGTCAGTGTCGGCGCGATCATCGGCATCGGCGGGCTGGGTGAGCTGTTCACGCTGGGCTTCCAGCAGGACTTCCTGACCCCGATCGTCGTCGGCGTCGTGCTGTCCCTGCTGCTGGCGCTGGTGTGCGACATCATCCTGGTCGGCCTACAGCGGCTACTGACGCCGTGGGCCCGCGCTGTCGCCCCCGTGAAGGAGACGATCGCATGATCCAGGGCCTGTTCGACTTCCTCGGCGACTCGGTCAACTGGTCGGGTTCCGAAGGAATTCCCACCCGGCTGGTCGAGCACCTGACCTACACCTTCCTGTCGCTCGTGATCGCCGCGGTGATCGCGTTCCCGATCGGTCTGCTGATCGGTCACACCCGACGTGGTGCCTTCGTCGCGATCAACACGGTGAATGCCTGGCGGGCGCTGCCGACCCTCGGTCTGCTGACGTTGATCGTGCTGCTGATCGGCATCGGCCAGGTGCCGGTGATCATCGCGCTGGTGGTGCTCGGCATCCCGCCGATCCTCGCCTCGACGTACGCCGGAGTCGCCGGAGTCGACCGGAACACGATCGACGCGGCCCGCGGGATGGGCATGACCGGGCGGGAGATCCTCACCAAGGTGGAGATCCCGATCGCGATGCCGCTGATCATCTCGGGACTGCGCAGCGCGACGCTGCAGATCGTCTCCACGGCGACTGTGGCGGCGTTCGTCGCGCTCGGTGGGCTCGGGCGGTACGTGATCGACGGGCTGGGCGTCCGGGACTTCCCGCAGATGCTGGCCGGCGCCCTGATGGTCGCGGTGCTCGCGATCGTGCTCGACCTGGCCTTCGCCCTCATCGGTCGTTATGCGGTCTCCGCCGGGCTCACCGGCAGACTGCGCAAGAACGTCAATACCTCAACGGCGCCGGCACCGGCCGGCGTGAACTGAGAACGGACCCTGGAGGATCCCGTGTTCAGAAGAACCTTCATCCGCAGTGCCATCGCCGCGACGGCCGTGCTCGGTCTCGCGGCCTGCGGAAACGGTGGCGGTGACCCGCTGGCGGGCGGTGGCGACGCCGGCGGTTCGGCCCCGGCCAAAATCGACTCGATCACGATCGGCTCGGCGAACTTCGCCGAGAGCCAGGTGCTCGCCGAGATCTACGGCCAGGCGCTCGAGGCCAAGGGCATCAAGGTGACCAAGAAGCTCAACATCGGCGCCCGTGAGGTCTACATGGCCGCCATCCAGGACAAGTCGATCGACCTGCTCCCGGAGTACACGGGCGCGACCCTGGTCTACTTCAAGAAGGACGCCCCGGAGAACGAGGCCGAGGCCGTCTACAAGGCGATCCCCGGCGTGCTGCCGAAGGGCCTCGAGGTGCTGGACAAGTCGCCGGCCGCCGACGAGGACGCGATCGTGGTCACCAAGGCGACCGCCGACAAGTACAACCTGAAGTCGATCGCGGACCTGAAGCCGATCGCCAAGGACCTGGTCGCCGGCGGCGGTCCCGAGTTCAAGACCCGCAAGGCGGGCGTGGCGGGCATGAAGGACGTGTACGGCATCGAGTTCAAGTCGTTCAAGCCGCTCGACCCGGGCGGTCCGCTGAGCAAGAAGGCCCTGCTGGACAACACGATCCAGGTCACCCAGTTCTTCACCACCCAGTCGACGATCAAAGAGAACAACTTCGTCATCCTGGAGGACCCGCAGCACATCCACCTGCCGAACAACATCGTTCCGCTGATCCGCACCGACCACAAGAGCCCGGACGTCGCGGCCACGCTGAACGCCGTACAGGCCAAGCTGACCACCGACGGCCTGACCGATCTGGTCAAGCGCATCGACGACGGCAAGGAGAGCGCCGACGCGGTGGCCAAGGACTGGCTGTCGAAGAACCCGCTGTCTTGAGTTTCGAGAAACTGTGGGCGGACCAGTCCGCCATCGGGCGTGACGCCGAGACCGGCGGCTACACCCGAGGCGGCTGGACCCCGTCCGAACGTGAAGCGACCACCTGGTTCCTCGACCAGTGCGCGGCCCGGGACCTGTCCGTCGAGTCCGACGGTCTCGGCAATCTGATCGCCTGGTGGGGTGTTGCGGACCGGCCTGGTGTCGTGACCGGTAGCCACCTCGACTCCGTGATCGACGGCGGCGCTTTCGACGGTCCTCTCGGGGTGGTGTCGGCGCTGGCGGCTGTTGATCAGTTGCGGCGCGACGGCTTCACCCCCTCCGTGCCGATCGGGGTCGGGGCGTTTGTGGAGGAGGAGGGGTCCCGGTTCGGGATGCCTTGTCTGGGGTCTCGGGTTGCTGCTGGTGTGCTTCCCGCCGAGAAGGCGCTGGCGTTGTCGGATCGTCAGGGTGTCACCTTGGCGGCGGCTCTCGAGGCTGCGGGGACCGACCCGGCCGGCGTTGGACCTTCGCCGTTGCTCGAGCGGATGGGGACGTTTGTCGAGCTGCACGTCGAGCAGGGGCGCGGGTTGACCGCGCCCGTCGGCGTTGCGAGCTCCATCTGGCCGCACGGGCGGTACCGGTTCACCTTCGAGGGTGAGGCGAACCATGCCGGCACCACGTTGATGGAGGACCGGCACGACCCGATGCTCACCTACGCGATGACCGCGCTGGCCGCGAACAAGCAGGCCCGGCTCGCCGGTGCGCGCGCCACGTTCGGTCGGCTGTCGGTCGAGCCGAACGGGACGAACGCCGTACCGTCTCGGGTGATCGCTTGGCTGGACGCTCGAGCTGCTGACACTGCCACGCTTGAGTCGTTGCTAGCGGCAATCACTCGGCAGGCGGTCGAACGAGCCGAACGCGACGGTACGACGGTGGCCGTCGTACCGGAGTCGGTGTCGCCGATCGTCGATTTCCCAGCTGGGCTTCGGGACCGGTTGGTCGGCGTACTGGACGGTGCGCCGGTGCTGCCGACCGGGGCCGGGCATGACGCCGGGGTGTTCTCGGCGGCCGGGATTCCGACCGCCATGCTCTTCGTTCGCAATCCGACCGGCATCTCGCACTCGCCTGCTGAGTTCGCCGAAGAGGATGACTGTCTGGCCGGCGTCGAGGCGCTGGCCGCCGTACTGAAGGATCTCGCGCAGTGACGTCGTACTGGTGCTCGACCGCCCTCCTGCCCACCGGCGTCGCCTCGGGGGTCCTGGTGACCGTGGCCGACGGCCGCATCACTGCGGTCTCGGTCGGCGCGGAGCCCGGCGACGCCGTCAGGCTGGGCGGCTTGGTGCTGCCTGGGTTGGCGAATTGCCACAGCCACGCCTTCCACCGTGCGCTGCGCGGGCGGACGCAGACTGAACGCGGGACGTTCTGGACTTGGCGTGAGCAGATGTACGCCGTTGCGTCGGCGCTGACTCCTGACACGTACTACGCCTTGGCGCGCGCCGTGTACGGCGAGATGCTGCTGGCCGGGATCACCGCGGTGGGGGAGTTCCACTACCTGCACCACGCGCCGGGCGGCCGCCGGTACGACGACCCGAACGCGATGGGCGCGGCGCTGATCGCGGCTGCGCGGGACGTCGGGATGCGGATCACGCTGCTCGACACCTGCTATCTCGCGGGGGGAATCGACCAGCCGCTCAACGAGGTTCAGCAGCGGTTCAGCGATGGTGATGCTGCGTCGTGGGCTGCTCGGGTCGCTGCTTTGAAGGGCGCGGACGACGTCGTGATCGGAGCGGCGGCGCATTCGGTGCGCGGGGTTCCGCAGGATCAGCTGGGGGCGGTTGCTTCCGCGTTTCCCGACGTACCGCTGCATATTCATCTGTCCGAGCAGGTCGCGGAGAATGCGGCTTGCCTGGAGGCTTACGGGCGGACGCCGTCGCAGGTGCTCGATGAGGTTGGGTTCCTGAGTGGGCGGACGAGTGCTGTGCACGCGACGCATCTGACGCCGGTCGATGTCGGCCTGCTGGGGAGTTCCGCGACGTACTCGTGCTTCTGCCCGACCACCGAGCGCGACCTCGCCGACGGCATCGGCCCGTCCGTGGCGCTGCGCGATGCGGGATCGCGGTTGACTCTCGGGTCGGACAGTCATGCGGTGATTGATCTTTTCGAGGAGATGCGCGCGGTCGAGCTGGACGAGCGGCTGGCGTCGCAGGAGCGCGGTCATTGGTCCGCGCCGGAGCTCTTCGCGGCAGCGACCGTGGACGGGCACCGGTCGATCGGTTTCGCCGACGCCGGGGTGATCGAGGTGGGCGCACGCGCCGACCTGGTCGCAGTACGGCTCGACAGCATCCGTACGGCGGGGACCGGCGGGACCGTGGAGACGGCGGTGTTCGCGGCCTCGGCGGCGGATGTGGCCGACGTCGTCGTGGACGGCCGTCATCTGGTTGCTGATGGCAAGCATGCGAATCTGGATGTACCCGCCGAGCTGGCGGCGTCGATCGGAGCGGTTACGACATGAGTTCTTTGCTGGTGACCGGGATCGGTTCGCTGGTGACCAACGATCCGGCGCACGGCGGGCTGATCGGCGAGATTCTCGATGCAGCGCTGGTGGTTGCGGGTGGCAAGGTCGCGTGGGTCGGCTCGCGTTCTGATGCGCCGGAGGCCGACAACGCGATCGATGTGGCTGGGCGGGCGGTGATCCCGGGGTTCGTCGATTCGCATTCGCATCTGGTGTTCGCTGGTGACCGGGCCGAGGAATTCGCCGCGCGGATGACCGGGACGCCGTACTCGGCCGGCGGGATCCGGACGACGGTGGCGGCCACCCGGCAGGCGACCGACGAGCAGCTGACCGCCAACGTCGCGCGGCTCGTCACCGAGATGCGGCGGCAGGGGACGACCACTGTCGAGATCAAGTCCGGGTACGGGCTGACGGTCGCGGATGAGGCTCGGGCGCTGGAGATCGCGCGGCAGTTCACCGACGAGACGACGTACCTGGGCGCACACGTCGTGCCGGCCGACTACGCCGACGACCCGGCGGGGTACGTCGACCTGGTCACCGGGCCGATGCTCGACGCGGTCGCCGGGCACGCCAAGTGGATCGACGTCTTCGTCGAACGCGGCGCCTTCGACGCGGACCAGGCCCGGACTATTCTGAAGGCCGGGATCGCCCGCGGCCTGCAACCGCGAGTCCACGCCAACCAGCTCGGCGAGGGCCCCGGGGTTCAGTTGGCCTGCGAGCTCGGCGCCGCTGCCGCTGACCACTGCACCTACCTCACGGACGCCGACATCGACGCCCTCGCCCAGACCGGCGTCGTCGCCGGCCTGCTCCCGGCCATCGAGTTCTCCACGCGCTCGCCGTACCCGAACGCCCGCCGCCTCATCGACGCCGGCGTCACCGTAGCCCTGGCCACCGACTGCAACCCCGGCTCCGGCTACTCCTCCTCCATCCCCTTCTGCCTCGCCCTCGCCGTCCGCGACATGCACATGACCCCCGCTGAAGCCCTCTGGTCCGCCACCGCCGCCGGCGCAAAATCCCTCCGCCGCACCGACATCGGCTACCTCACTCCCGGCGCCCAAGCCAACTTCGCCGTACTCGACGCCCCCACCTACCTACACCTCGCCTACCGCCCAGGCGTCCCGCTGGTCCGGCAGACCTACGTGGCCGGGAGGCCGGTGTAGCTCCCGCACTGACCAAGCACCAGATCAGGCCGTGCGTTCCGCTCGGCGGACCGTTCAGGCGGCTCGCAGGATGCGGTTGGTCAGTGGGGGAAGTCCGCTTGCCTGCCGCACCACCTCAACCACCCACTCCGGGTCGTACATGATGTCCTCCCAGCTGAACCGGAGGACCCGCCAGCCCCGAATCGTCAGGTTCACGTGCCGCCGGCAGTCCTTCACCAGCGCTTGGCGGTGGCCGTGATGCTCGAACCCATCGGCCTCCAGCCCGAGGCGTATCCGCAGATTCGCGAGGTCGATCCGCGCCGAGAATTCCCTGTCCCGGACCAGCACCTGGGGAACGAAGTCTTCGAGTCCCGCCTCGATCGCGATGGCCCTCAAGGCGGACTCCAGCACAGATTCGGCACGCCTGTCGGCCAGCGCGGCAACCCGCTGGATCCGTCGTCGATGCGGACCACGGACCATCGCCGCGGCGGCCAGTAGCTCGTCCTCGCTCAGACCACCGGAGCGCAGGGCCGAGTCGGCCACAGCCAGCGCCTCGGAGAGCGGCAGCGTGCGGATGCAGTCGAGCACCGTCCGCGCCGGCGTGGTGACGTCGTCGAGGACTGGGACGTCGGCCCAATGCAACGTGCACGGAAGGCCCGTTCGCCGACGGACCTGCTTGGGGCGCAGGGTGACGTGTGGGAGCAGTGGCTTGCGGATTACACCGAATCCCCAGTGCTGCGCGGCACTCAGATGCGACACAACACCCCCGTGGCTACGTGCTGCGGCCAAGGCCGGCGGCGCCTGCGGGAGCGTGTAGACGCCTTTCCCCACCCGAAGGATCTCGCCGCCGGTCAACGCACCGCGGATGGCCCGGGCTGGGACCAGAGCGCGCAGCTCGCCGAACGTTGCGACGCCCCCGCGTCTGTTGAGCACCTCGACGATGTCTGCCATCCGTCCATCATGGGGACTCGGGACCCGCGACGTCGGGCGTTATCCACAGGCGGACCGCCGGCACTGATCAACCATCGTCTGGGACCCGGAGACCAGCTCCCCCGAGCGTGAGGCCGTCCTGAGTGGGCGACTTGATCAGTGGGGGCGGTTCACTCCCCACCCCCGGAAGGTCGTCGCGGCCGGTGCCCCCCGCGGGGACCTCGCCTGGGCTGCCACCTGAGTGGTGGCGGCCCGCCAGAAACTCCAGTGCGCCGGGTGGGCCTCTTCCGCCACCCTTGAACCCATGGACATCCAGGAGCGGTTGCAGGGGGCTTTTCGGTGGCGGGGGGATCGGGGGGTTTGAAGGTGGTCGGCTGACGTCACGGGGTGGTGGCGGGACGGGGGGTTGTTGCGGGAGCTGGGGCCGGCATTGGCGGGGCTCTATGCAGAGGTGCCGCATGCGGAGGTGCCGACGGTGGTGATCGGGCCGGTTTCGCGGGGGTCGTTGGTGGGGGCGTTGACCGCGGCGGCGTTGGGGGTCGGGTTCGTGGAGATGCGGAAGAACTCGGCGCCGGCGATGGACAGTGATCGGTGGGTACGGCGGACTACCGGGCCGGACTATCGCGATCGGCACGTCGAGTTCGGGTTCCGGCGGGGGTTGGTGCGGCCGGGGGATCGGGTGTTGATGGTGGACGACTGGGCCGATACCGGGATGACTGCGCGGGCGGCGCGGGAGTTGGTGGCTGATTGCGGCGCGCGGTGGGTCGGGGCGGCGTGCATCGTCGACGGGTTGACGGATCCGCGGCTGCGGCACGATCTGCCGCTCCGAGCGCTGCTGGACGTCCGCCAGCTCTAGGGCCCGCTGCCCCCGCCAGGGCTTGCCGTCCCCGCGTATGCCTGCCGCCCCGGCTTGGGGCGGCAGGACCGGGGATTAGGGGGTGAGTTCTTTGGCGAGGAGGGCCATGGTGCCGCCGCTGGGGTTTCGCTGGCTGCCGACCTGGGTGTAGCCGCGGGCCAGGTGGAAGTCGAGGCCGGAGGTGTCGGGGAGGTCGGAGCGGACCCGGGTGACGACGCGGGCGAAGGGCTGGGCGGAGCGTTCGATGGCGCGGTAGACGGTGGAGGCGATGCCTTGGCGGCGGCGCTCGGCGTCGACCACGATCCGGTCGATGAACAGGAACCGGTCGCCGTACGTCGCGGCGAACCAGCCGTACTCCAGTCCGTCGTACGCCGATCCCGGGGTGAAGGTGAGGACGAAGCCGAGCGGCCGGCCGCCGTCCTCGACGACCACGGCGTGGGCCGCGATCAGGCGGAGCCAGTCGAGGCGGTCGAGACCCAGCGGGTCGACCAGTCCGGCCGCGGTGGCGTTGAGGGTGAGCACCGAGGCGTAATCGGCTGGGACGAGCGGGCGGAGTTTCACCTGGTCAGAGTCCCATGGAAGGCCTATTCCGTGGGAGGGGTTCCCCTGGCCCTACCCCGGCCGTAACCCCGAAATCGGGGATCGGCCTTGGGAATGACCCGGGGCTCGTGCAATGTTGAGTCAAGTGAACTCAAGTTTGTTCAGTCACGGATTTGAATACCGGGCGACCGAACGGCAACATTGAGTCTGTATCACTCAACTCGTGGAGGTAAAGCATGGCCCGCGCGGTCGGTATCGATCTCGGTACGACGAACTCCGTCATCGCCGTACTGGAAGGTGGCGAGCCCACCGTCATCCCCAACGCCGAGGGAGCGCGCACGACGCCCTCGGTGGTGGCATTCGCCAAGAACGGCGAGGTCCTGGTCGGCGAGGTGGCCAAGCGCCAGGCCACCACGAACGTCGACCGCACCATCCGGTCCGTCAAGCGCCACATGGGCGAGGACTGGTCCGTCGACATCGACGGCAAGAAGTTCAACCCGCAGCAGATCAGCGCCTTCGTGCTGCAGAAGCTGAAGCGGGACGCCGAGGCGTACCTCGGGGAGCAGGTCACGGACGCGGTCATCACCGTGCCGGCCTACTTCTCCGACGCGCAGCGCCAGGCGACCAAGGAGGCCGGCGAGATCGCGGGCCTGAAGGTGCACCGGATCGTCAACGAGCCGACCGCGGCCGCGCTGGCCTACGGCCTCGACAAGGGCGCCGAGCAGACCATCCTGGTCTTCGACCTCGGTGGCGGCACGTTCGACGTGTCGCTGCTGGAGATCGGTGACGGCGTCTTCGAGGTGAAGGCCACCTCCGGTGACAACCACCTCGGTGGTGACGACTGGGACGCGCGGATCGTGCAGTGGCTGGTGACCCAGTTCAAGAACAAGAACGGCACCGATCTGTCCGGCGACAAGATGGCCATGCAGCGGCTGACCGAGGCCGCCGAGAAGGCCAAGATCGAGCTGTCCAGCGCCGCCGAGACCAGCATCCACCTGCCGTACCTGAGCCTCACCGACTCCGGTCCGCTGCACCTGGAGGAGAAGCTCTCCCGGGCCGAGTTCCAGAAGCTCACGTCCGACCTGCTCGAGCGCGCCCGCGCGCCGTTCAAGGCCGTCATCAAGGACGCCGGCGTGGACGTGTCGAAGGTCGACCACGTCATCCTCGTCGGTGGCTCCACCCGGATGCCCGCGGTCGCCGAGCTCGTCAAGGAGCTGACCGGTGGCAAGGACCCGAACAAGGGTGTGAACCCGGACGAGGTCGTCGCCGTCGGCGCCTCCCTGCAGGCCGGTGTGCTGAAGGGTGAGGTCAAGGACGTCCTGCTGCTCGACGTGACCCCGCTGAGCCTGGGCATCGAGACCAAGGGTGGCGTGTTCACCAAGATCATCGAGCGCAACACCACGATCCCGACCAAGGGTTCGGAGATCTTCACCACCGCCGAGGACAACCAGCCGTCGGTGATGATCCAGGTCTACCAGGGTGAGCGCGAGATGGCCCGCGACAACAAGTCGCTCGGCAACTTCGAGCTGACCGGCCTGCCGCCGGCGCCGCGCAACGTGCCGCAGATCGAGGTCACCTTCGACATCGACGCGAACGGCATCGTGCACGTCAACGCCAAGGACCTGGCCACCGGCAAGGAGCAGCGGATGACGGTGACCGGTGGCTCCGCGCTGCCGAAGACCGACATCGACCAGATGGTCCGCGACGCCGAGCAGTACGCCGAGGAGGACCGGCTGCGCCGCGAGGCCGTCGAGTCCCGCAACCAGTCCGAGGGCCTGGTCTACCAGACCGAGAAGTTCCTGTCCGAGAACGAGGACAAGATCCCGGACGACGTCAAGACCGAGGTCAAGGACGGCGTCGCGGAGCTGAAGAAGGCGCTCGAGGGCACCGACGACGACGCGATCAAGGCCGCGTCGGAGAAGCTGTCGCAGTCCAGCCAGAAGATGGGCGCCGCGATGTACGCGAACGCCCAGGCCGCGGGCGGGTCCGAAGAGGGCGCGCCGGCTGACGACCAGGCCAAGGCGGACAACAACGACGACGACGTGGTCGACGCCGAGATCGTGGACGAGGACCGGCCGCAGGACAAGAAGGCGGACGACAAGTGACGGATGGATCCACTGGTAGCGAGTTCGGCGACGGTGACCCCGTCGTCCGCGACAAGCGCCGGATCGACCCGGAGACCGGAGAGGTGCGGGAGCCTGCTGAGACATCAGCTGGGGCTCCCGCGGGAGCGGGAGTTCCGGACGACATCTCGTCGCTGACGGGTCCGTCGGCCCAGGAGGCCCTCCTCACCGAGGCCCTCTCGGAGCGTACGGCGGACCTGCAGCGGCTGCAGGCGGAGTACGTGAACTACAAGCGCCGGGTGGACCGGGACCGGGAGGCGAGCCGTGAGCTCGTCATCGGTTCGGTCCTCACTGAGCTGCTCGGGATCCTCGACGACGTCGGCCGGGCCCGTGAGGCCGGCGAGCTCGAGGGCGCGTTCAAGGCGGTCGCGGAATCGCTGGAGCGGGTCACCGAGAAGCTCGGCCTGGAGAAGTTCGGCGAGAAGGGTGATGCCTTCGACCCGCGCATCCACGAGGCGCTGCTGCACAACTACTCCGACGAGGTCGACGGTCCGACCGCGACCATGGTGATGCAGCCGGGCTACCGGCACGGCGAGCGCGTTCTGCGCGCGGCGCGCGTGGCGGTCTCGGAGCCGACGGAGAAGCTACCGGACGCACCGGCAGAGAACACGGCAGATGACGAACAGGCCGCGGACAAGCCCGCGGAGTAGCGGGAGGGGAGGCGTCGGATGAGCACGAAGGACTGGATAGAGAAGGATTTCTACAAGGTCCTCGGCGTCTCCAAGACCGCCGAGCAGGACGAGATCAAGAAGTCGTACCGCAAGCTGGCGCGGAAGTACCACCCGGACTCCAACCAGGGTGACGCTTCCGCGGAGGCGAAGTTCAAGGAGGTCTCCGAGGCGTACGACGTCGTCGGGGACGCCAAGAAGCGCAAGGAGTACGACGAGGCGCGGCGGCTGTTCGGCAGCGGCGGCTTCCGGATGCCGGGCGGTGGTCAGCAGGGCGGCGGGTTCAACTTCGACGTCGGCGACCTGTTCAACCGCGGCGGCAGCGGTGGCGCGGCCGGGGCCGGTGGCGGTCTGGGCGACATCCTGGGCGGCATGTTCGGCGGTGGTGGCCGGTCTTCGACCACCTCGACGACGGCGCGGCCGCGGCGCGGGCAGGACATCGAGACCGAGGCGACGATCGAGTTCGCCGAGGCCGTGAACGGTGTCACGGTCGGGCTCCGGATGACCAGTGACGAGCCCTGCAAGACCTGCCGCGGTACCGGAGCGAAGTACGGGACGGTGCCGAAGGTCTGCCTGAAGTGCGAAGGCACGGGTATGCAGACCTCGGTCCAGGGCGGCGTGTTCGCCATGACCGAGCCGTGCACCGAGTGCAAGGGTCGCGGTCTGGTCGTCGACCAGCCGTGCGAGACCTGCCACGGCTCCGGCCGCGGTCAGTCGAGCAAGACCATGCAGGTCCGGATCCCGGCCGGGGTCCAGGACAACCAGCGGATCCGGCTCAAGGGCAAGGGCGCGGCGGGCGAGCGGGGTGGCCCGGCGGGCGACCTCTACGTCACCGTGCACGTGCACGCGCACCGGGTCTTCGGCCGCCAGGGCGAGCACCTGACGCTGAACGTCCCGGTGAGCTTCACCGAGGCCGCGCTCGGCGCTGAGATCAAGGTGCCGACGCTCGACGGGCTGCCGGTCACGGTCCGGATCCCCGCCGGTACGGCGAACGGCAGCAAGCTGCGCGTTCGGGGCAAGGGTTCGGCACGGCGGGACGGCACCAAGGGCGACCTGCTGCTCACACTGGAGGTTCAGGTTCCGCACGAGTTGACCGACGAGCAGCGCACCAAGCTGCAGGAGTTCAACTCGGCGTCGGACCACCCTGATCTGCGGGCCGGGTTGTTCGGGAGCGCCTGATGGCCTCAGGAGCGAAGGGCCGCCCGTTCAGCCAGGTGCCGACCTGGGACGACCGCACCCCGATCTACGTGATCTCGGTGGCGGCCCAACTGGCCGGCATGCACCCGCAGACCCTGCGGCAGTACGACCGGCTCGGACTGGTGGTTCCGAGCCGGGCGTCCGGCCGCGGCCGGCGCTATTCGGCGTACGACGTGGCGCGGCTGAGGTATGTGCAGCACCTGTCCCAGGAAGAAGGCGTGAACCTGGCGGGAATTCGGCACATCCTCGCGCTACAGTCGGAGGTAGAGGATCTGCGTTCCCGGGTGAGCCAGCTCCTGGCAGAGGTCCAGCGGGGGGTCGGCGTCTCGCGACGCAGCACCGCCAGCCGGGTCTTCTCGGCCGGTCCCGCCGGCGACGTGATCGCCATGGGCCGCCAGCAGACCACGACGCGCTGGATCCGGACCCAGCCGCTGGAGCTCGGGCCGCGCTGATCCGCCGGCGCACAACAGAACCACCGGAGGTCTCCGAACCCCACCCCTCGGGGCGCTCCGGATCCGGTGGAGGCCGTCGATCCCCCCTCGACGCCTCCACAGCCGGAGTCGTACCCTCCCCCGGGACGTCTTCGGCCCCCGCGGGGTGGTCCGTTTCCGGGCCACCCTGCGGCTCTCTGTCCGGTCCCAGGATCCTCGTTCACCTTCCGGACACCCGCGCGGGCGAAGTCCGACGTACGCTGGCGAGGTGACGCTGAGCCTGCAGACCGACCGGCTGCTGATCCGGGACTGGGAAGAAGACGACGCCGAGGCCGCGCTGGAGATCTACGGATCCGCCGACGTGGCGCAGTGGCTGTCGCCCGCGATCGACCAGGTGACCGACGTGGCCACGATGGGGATGATCCTGACCGCCTGGATCGAGGCCCAGCCCAACTTCGTCGTACCGGCCGGGCGGTGGGCCGTGGTCCGCCGGGAGGACAACGAGGTGATCGGCGGACTGCTGATCCGCCTGCTCCCGCCGTACGAGGAGGATCTCGAGATCGGCTGGCAGTTGCGGCCGTCGGCCTGGGGCAACGGCTTCGCCACCGAGGCGAGCAAGGCGTTGATGGCCTGGGCGTTCAAGACGGGCGACGTCGACGAACTCTTCGCCGTCGCCCGGCCGAACAACAAACGCGCGATCGGCGCCGCCCGCCGGCTCGGTATGGAGTGGGTCGGCGAGACCGACAAGTACTACGACCTGAATCTCCAGGTGTATCGGCTGCGGGCCTCGGAGTTCTCCAACTGAGCTGTCAGTCCGAAGGCGATCAGCGCCACGGCGCAGAGCAGGTAGGAGTCCGCGACGAGAGTCTGCGGGCCGCTGTAGTCGAACTCCCGATCGCCGCCGAAGGGTAGCCAGCGTGGCAGTCCGGCCAGGAAGACGGCGACCCACAAGGCGGAGAACGCGGTGCGCAGTGAGAGCAGCTTGCCGCGGTGATGCCAGGCGAGGGCCGCTGCGGGGAGCGCCCAGACCCAGTGGTTCGTCCACGAGATGGGTGAAACCGCCAGGCCGGTGAACGCGGTCACCACGACTGCCTCGAAGCCGAGGCCGCGATCGTGCAGGCGGCGTGCGACGAACAGCCCGGCGGCCCCGACGATCATTGCTTGCAGCAACCACAGCTGGCTCGTCATGGGTGAGTTCTCGGTCAGGCGGGCGACCGCGCCGCGGATCGACTGGTTGCTGATGTAGTGCGGCGGCCCCACCCGGCTCGGGTCGAAGATGTACTTCGTCCAGAAGTCGGTCGTCGAGCTGGGAGCCAGCAGGAACGCGAAGACCATGGTGAATGCCGTTGTCACACTCGCGACCAGCGCTTCGCGGTACCGCTTGGTGATCAGCAGGAAGACGATGAAGATGCCCGGCGTCAGTTTGATGCCGGTGGCAACCCCGACCAGGATGCCGCGGTAGCGCCGCGGGATCAGCCCGAGCAGGTCCACCATCAGCAGCGCCATCAGCACCAGGTTGATCTGGCCGAGCCGGAAGGTCGACTGCACCGGTTCGAACAGCAAGGCAGCGAAGGCGAACAGTACGCCGACCAGCGGCGGCCAGTTGAGCTTCTTGGCCGTTGCCCAGCCGATCACCAGCAGTGCCAGGGCGGACGCGAACGTGATCAGCGTGCGGGCGAAGGGCAGGCTGATCGCGAACGGCGAGAACACCATCGCGGCGAACGGCGGATAGGTGAACCCTAGGCCGATATCGGGGTAGTAGCTGAGGTGGGCGGTGTAGATGTCCTGCCCGTTGACCAGCCCACGGGCCGCCGCGTAGTAGATCCCGAGGTCGTCCATCCGAGCGTTCCACGGGTGCCAGCGCAGCAGACAAAGCACCGGAAGAATCGTTGCTGTCAGCACCAGAATCAGGTTCCGATGCCGAACCCCCGCCTTGTCAGCCGTGAGCATGACGATTCCGCAGCGAGAAGGCAGCCGCGCCGACCATGACTACCGCGCAGATCGCGTAGGAGTTGCCGAGGTAGAGGTCGATGCCGTGGTGGTGCAGCTCGCGGTCGTCCATGTACGGCGCGAGCCAGGGCAGGCCGATCCCAAAGGTGATCGTTGCCAGCGCCGCGAGTCCGGTCCGGTACGGCGCGTTCGCGCGGGACCAGAGCAGCGCGCAGGCGGGGAGCGCCCACACCCAGTGAGCCGTCCAAGAGATCGGCGAGATCAGGACGCCGATGGCAGCGGTCAGCAGGATGGACTCCATCACGAGGCCGCGGTCGTACGCACGCCGTACCGCCAGGAAGCCGACGGCCAAGGTGGCGAGGACTGCGATCACCCACACCGGACTGATGCCCTGCGCGCCGCCGGAGAGGCGGTCGATGACTCCCCGCAACGCCTGGTTGGTGACCAGCGTGCTCGAGCCGGGGCGGGTCGGGTCGAAGATGTACGTGCCCCAGAACCTGCGGGCCGCGTCCGGCATCGCCAGGAAGCCGACCACCATCGTCGCGACGGTCGCCGCCGAGGCCGTTGCCGCCTCGCGGTACCGCCGCGTCACCAGCAGGTAGATGATGAAGATCCCGGGCGTCAGCTTGATCCCGGTCGCGATTCCGATCAGTACGCCGCGGAACCGCCGCGGCAGGTGGCCGAGCAGATCGATCATCAGGATCGCGACCAGCATCAGGTTGATCTGGCCGTAGTGGAACGTGGTTCGCACCGGCTCGAGGACGAGACCGACCGTGGCCAGGGCGATTCCGGCCGCGACCACCCGTTGGGTCGACCAGAGCGGCCGCAGCGCGCGGAAGGTGACCGAGCCGATCACCAGCAGGGCAACGCCGGAGAGCAGCGTCATCACCAATCGACCGGCTCCGGTGGACAGCAATCCCAGTGGAGCCATCAGAAGCGCGGCGAACGGCGGATAGGTGTAGCCAAGCAGATCGGGGGAGACGTGGTGCGCGGTGTAGATGTCCTGCCCGTGCAGAACGGCCTGCGCGGCAGCGACGTACACGCGCAGGTCGTAGTAGTCCTTGGCGGGCGACCAGAGCGCCACACAAAGGGCCAGGAACGCCCCTGCGGCCAGGCTCAGCACGAGGATCGGGCGCCGGACAATACTGTTGCTTCGAGCCCCTTCAACGACAGGGCGAACGGGACTGATCGTCATGCCTTCGACGATCGCCGCCGGGCCCCTGCCGCCACATCGCCCTCAGGTGCCGACCGTGCTCACCGCGCGGGATGACACGCCGCCGCCGGGCGTCACTCCTGAGAGTGACGTCCTCCGGACCTGCCCCGTACCACAATGGCAGCGTGAAGGAGTTGTGGACCGATCGCCGTGCGCTCGGGGTGGATGCCGTGCTTGCGGTCGCCGCCCTCGTCAGCCTGCAGGTGCAAGCGGCCGATGTGGACACCAGGGGCTGGCCGTACGCGCCGCTGTGGCTGCGGATGACCCTGATGGTGCTGCCGGTGCTGATAGCGTTTCGCCGCTTCGTGCCGACGGTCGCCCTGCCCGGCCTCCTCTTCGGGGCCTATCTGGCAGGTCTCGTCGGTCAGCCGCAGCAGTTCCTGTACGCCGGTGCCGTCCTCGCCGCGTGGTCCATGGCCGGCCGGTGCCGAGTGGGGACCACGGTCGCAACCGTCGTCGTGCCCGCGGTGTTTCTGGTCGTGGTGGACCAAAGCCGCGACACCATCCTGCTCGAACGCCTCTACGGGTTCGCCGACTCCTTCCTCCAGGACTCGGAGGTGCCGATCGGTCTCGGTCACAGCGGCGTCCCGTGGAACGACTGGTACACGGTCGAAGGCAACGAGTGGTCGTGGTTGTTCTCGGCCGGGATCGTGCTGCTGACGCTGGTGTTCCTGGTGATCCGGCGAAAAGCTCAGGTTGTTCCCGCGCGGCAACGCTGGGCCGAACTCTGGAAGTTTCTGTGCGATCCGGCGTGGGGGCGGGATGTCCTGCTGGCGGTCGCCGTCTTCGGACTGATTCTGACCGAGGTCGCGCAACAGGTGTTCCGAGGCGCCTGGTGGAGTGCGCCAGGCTGGATGCCGTACGGCGTCGCTGCCGCCGGACTGACCCTCGCGTTCCGCCGGTGGCCGGCGATCCCGGTCGCCGTACTGGCCGTGGCGAGTCTCATCGCCAACTGGCAGTCGTACAGCCCGGTGTTCAGCCTTTATGCCGCCTTCGGCCTGGCGCTGTACTGGTTCGTCGTCAGCCCGAAGCGCGCTCGGAGTCTGCGCTGGACGTTGCCGGTGGCAATCGGTGTGCTGGGACTACTGACGTTGATCACGCGGGTGATGCGGGTGCGGTACCTGCAGGTGATCTTCCCGATGATCAAGAGCAAGGGTTGGGACTACACGTACGACGGAGTCCTGCACAACAGCACCTACGACGGCATCGCGCAGAACGTCTGGCCGTACGCGCTCTCGCTCATCCTGCTGATCCCTGTACTCGCGGCGATCGGGGTCCGGCAGTACCGGCGGAACCGGGAGGCGAGCCGGCGCGAGGCCGAGCTGGAGCAGGTCGCGGAGGAGCTCGAGGCCGAGCAGGTCGTCCTCACCGAGCGCTCGATCATCGCCCGCGATCTGCACGACGTGGTCGCGCACGCGGTGAATCTGATGGTCATCCAGGCGGAGACCGGGCCGGATCTCGTGCGGCGCGGGGAGGCCGACGTACTGGCTGGGTTCCAGCGGATCGGGGATGCCGGGCGGCGGGCGTTGAGCGAGCTGGACCGGTTGTTGTCGACCTTGCGCGACGAGGACGGGATCGCCGATCCGCAGCTGGCTCCGCAGCCGGGGCTCTCCGATCTGTCACAGTTGGTCGCGGATGTGTCGGAGGACCACTTGCCGATCGAGCTGGACCTGCAGGGTGATCTCGAGAAGCCGCCGGAGGGCCAGCAGCTGACGGCGTACCGGCTGGTGCAGGAAGCGCTGACCAACGTGATCAAGCACGCGAAGGCGACCGGGGTCCGGGTGACGGTGCGGAGCGAGGAGACTGGGGTGCGGGTCGAGGTGACCGATGACGGGGTCGGGTTCGACGTCGCGGCTGCGCGTCGCGGTAATCGGCACGGGCTGGCCGGGATGCGCGAGCGCGTCCGGATCGAGGGCGGCACGCTGGACATCCGCAGTACGCCGGGCGCCGGGACGACTGTGGACGCGTGGATCCCGGTGGGAGGCCGCCGGTGAACGACCGGCCGATCAAGGTGATGGTCGTGGACGACCAGGACCTGGTCCGGGACGGGATCGCGATGATCCTGGACGGGCAGCCCGATATCGAGGTCGTCGCGCAGGCGGTCGACGGGGCGGACGCGATCCGGAAGGCTGGCGCGATCCTGGATCTGGCCGTCGTACTGATGGACGTCCGGATGCCGGTGATGGACGGGATCGAGGCGACCCGGCAGCTGGCCGGTGGGCCGCGGGTGCTGATCCTGACCACGTTCGACCTCGACGAATACGTGTACGACGCGTTGCGGGCCGGGGCGAGTGGCTTCCTGCTGAAGCGGTCGTCGCGGGACGAGCTGATCAACGCGGTCCGGGTGATCGCGGCCGGCGACGCGCTGCTGGCGCCGCCGGTGACCCGGCGGCTGATCGACCGATTCGCCGACACGCGGCTGGATCCGGCGGTCGCGGAGCGGATCGACGTACTGACTGCCCGGGAACGCGAGGTCCTCGTGTTGGTTGCCAAGGGCAACTCAAACGCGGAGGTCGCGGAGGAGCTGCATCTGACCGAGCACACGGTGAAGACGCACGTGAGCCGGATGCTGGCCAAGCTCGGGCTGCGGGATCGGGTCCAGGCGGTCATCCTGGCGTACGACGCGGGGCTGGTGACCGCGGGCCAGCGGTGAATCGTGGTCAGTGGTGAATAGTGGACAACGGTGAGAAGTGGCCACTGTGAGTCGTTGACGGCGAGGTTCGGCCGCTTGAAGACTGCCGAGGTGTCTACATTTGCCGCCCTTCTGATCGCCTCGCTTCTGACCGCGCCGACCGCTGACGCGCCGACCATCTACTACGTCGATGCGGCCGCGGGGAACGATGCCGCCGTCGGCACCAGCGCCGCCACGGCCTGGAAGAGTCTGGCCAAGGTCAACGGTTTTGGGTTCCAGCCTGGTCAGCAGGTTCTGTTCAAACGGGGTGCCTCGTGGGTGGGGACTCTCGAGGTGTCCAGGCCCGGGATCACTGTTGGGGCGTACGGTTCTGGGGCGTTGCCGAAGATCGGTGGGCCGGTGCTGACCTGCGTGAACGTCACGGCGTCCAACGTCTTCATCGGTGATCTGCGGGCCAGCGGCTGCAACTGGGCCGGCTTCGAACTGTGGGGCAGCAACATCGTCATGGACACCGTGCAGACCGACAACAACGCCGCCGGCGTCTCGATCACCGACGAGTCGGCCGGCAACGAGATCCGCTGGAGCACGATCGTCGACAACAGCAAGATGAGCGTCGACGACGACACCCATCCCGACGACGACTCCGGTGCCTTCGGCATCCTCGTGCGCGGCGACGACAACAAGATCCGCCACAACACGATCAGCGGCAGCTTCCACACCAGCCACGACTACGGGTACGACGGCGCCGCGGTCGAGATCTTCAACGGTGACCGGAACTTCATCGAGTACAACAAGACCGCCGACAACGACACCTTCACCGAACTCGGCCACGACCCCGGCGCGACGGCCGACGACAACGTCTTCGCCTACAACTCGGTCACCTCGACCAAACCGTCCGGCACCTTCCTCATCACGCGTGGAGCCCAGAGCCACATCGGCCCGGTACGGCGCACCCTCGCGATCAACAACTCCGTCAACCTCCCGAACGGCGACGGCTGGAGCTGCGACCAGGGCTGCGGCCCCGGCATCCTCAAACTCCGCAACAACATCGTCAAGGTCGGCCAGAAGGTCGGCTACGACGACTCCTTCGACACCCACAACCCGGCCGATGCGGCCGACGAGGACCGCGGCGTCTACCAAGGCGCGGTCTACCAGTTCACCCTCGGCGCCCACTCGGTGAAGGCCGACCCTCTCTACACCTCCGCCACCGACCTCCGCCTCAAAGCCGGCAGCCCCGCCATCGGCCGCGCCGAGAACCCCCACTACGAGGAAGACCTAGCCGGCAAGTCCCTCATCGGCCTCACCACCTGGGACGCCGGCGCCTACCAACGCTGACCTGCTCGCTTACCGGTGGCGGGGGCTGTCCTGATTGACTGGCCGACCTCGTACGCCACGTGGCTGGGCACTTTGCCTGGGCAGGAACCCCTCCGCCCCGAAGGTGCTCGTCCCGTCCGGCCGCTCGGATTCGGCCGGTGGGGTAGACGGTGGCGTATTGGTCCGTGGAGCGGACCTGCGCCACTGATCAACTGCGGTCGTCAGACTGGGCTCAGGCGTGGCGGGCCGACTCTGAGGGCAGTTGGTCAGTGCTGGCAGTCCGCTGTTAGTTGTCGAAGGTTTGGCGGGCGGTCTCGATGTGGTCGAAGTACTTGTGGGTCCAGGCGCACATGCTGTCGACGGTGGCGCGGAGGCCCTGACCGGCCGGGGTGAGGGTGTACTCGACCTTGGGTGGGACGGTGGGGTAGACCGTGCGCTCGACCAGGCCGTTGCGTTCGAGCATGCGCAGGTTCTGGGTGAGCATCTTGTGGCTGATGCCGTCGACGCGGTTGCGCAGTTCGCTGAAGCGGAGGATGTCGTCGCCCAGCGTCTCGATGATCAGGAACGCCCACTTGTTGGCGACGTCGGAGAAGATCTCCCGCGCCAGTGAATCCGCCCGGCCGAGATCGGCCTGTTCCTCCGCCGACAGGCCGCTGACCTGCTTGGTTCCCATCTGGTGCCCCAATCACCGAAAAGTGCGTTCTTCCGTAGCGTCCCACACTCTCCTACGGTTCCTGAGTAACCACAAGAGAGTACGAGAGGGGTCTTCCATGGCCGTCACACTGATCAATCCCACCGGCCTGCCGGAGCTCGACGTCTACCACCAGGTCGCGATCGGGACCGGGACCCGGCTGGTCTTCATCGCCGGCCAGGTCGCGTGGAACGCCGTACCGGACTTGGCCGCGCAGGTCGAAGAGGCCTACCTGAACGTCGGTACGGCGCTCGCCGCGGCCGGAGGTTCGTTCGCCGATGTCACCCGGCTGACGTTCTACGCGGTCGACTGGAACCCCGAGAAGATGCCCGAGCTGCTGGACGGCATCGCGCGCGCCGCAGCCAAACTCGGTATCACCCCGACCCCACCCGCCACGCTCATCGGAGTCGCAACACTCGACGTGCCCGAGCATCTGGTCGAGATCGAGGCAACCGCAGTCCTCAACTGACCGGGCCGACAATCGCAGTTGGTGGGTGGTGCAGGTCCGCGTGCCGAAGGGGGATGGCGTGGAGGCCATCCCCCTGCGGTTTACTTCAGGCCGTAGGCGGCGGTGATTTGCTGGGTGAGGCTGTTGCCGTCGGCATCTTTCGCGGTGAGTCGTAGGGACGGGGTCTTACCGGTGGTGGTGGTTGGGTGGGTGATCGTGGCTTTGTAGTGCGGGCCGGTTCCGGTGATCGGCAACGGGGTCCAGTGGTTGCCGTCGTAGGAGATCTCGAGTTTCGGGCGGGCGAACTTCGCGGTGCTGCCGGAGCCGAACTGGTGGCGGAGGCCGAGGTCGATCGTGATCGGCTGGCCGGTCCGCACCTGGTTGTGGCCGTCGGCTTGCGGGATGTCGAGGTCGGCGAGGATCAACGGCATCTGCTCCTCTTCGCCACCCTTCGAGCGGAACTTCCACTGCGATTCGACGGTGGTGGAGTACTTGAACAGCTCGGCGTCCGGGCTGTTCTTCAGGTCGATCGTGTACTCCGCAGCCTCCGCCGGGACCTCCACAAATCCCCCGGGTGCGGTGTTGTCGGAGTAGATCTCCGAGCCGTTGCGGTGGACGACGATCGAGGTCTCGCCGGTTGTCGACCACCACGGTGAGTACTGGTCCGGCCCGTGGCTGATCGTGCTGATCGTCATCTCCAGCCCGCCGCCGTAGCGACCGACGCGGGCGAAGCCGCCGACGTCCGCGTCCGGGAGGCCGCTGTTGATGACCGGAGTCAGCCAGCGCTCGACCGACTTCCCCCCAGCCTTGTAGACACGCGGTGCGCCGGTCACGGTCGGGTCGGCGTTCTCGCCGTCGAGGATGATCTGGCCGGTCCACGTGACCCCGTTGGCCTGCACGTACGACGTCCGCTTGGCCGGGGTCGCGAAGTACGGCGGGATGAAGCTGTTCAGGTTGGCCCCGGCCGGTGTGGTGGCGCTGCGCGTCTCGCCGGTCGGGAGGCCGGTCTGGGTGCCGAAGGTTTCCTCCACCGTCGCGAGCTGATCGCGCTTGACCGTGAGCTCCGTGTCGACCGGAAGGCGGTTCGCCCAAGGAACGGCCAGGTCATAGACGTACGGCGTCACGGCCTGGCCGGTGACCCGGACGGTCGTCGGCTGCTTGAGCAGGCGCTGAGCGTTGACCCGGGAGATGCGCATGGTCGGGACCTTCACGTTCCCGTTGGTCTCGTAGGCCCAGAAGGCGTTCATGCCACCATCGCCGGCCACGGCCGGGTTGTAGAGCATGACCGCGGCCGCGCCCGCCTTCTCGGCATTGTCCGCGAGATCGCCGTTGTAGATGGTCCCGTCGGCGCCGATCAGCGCGAGCTTGCCCTTCGCCCCGACCAGCTCCGCCGGCGTACCGGTGCCGCCGTCGAAGACCTGTAGGTCCTTCCGGCCGGTGAACCGCGGTCCGAAGTAGAAGTCCAAAGCGGTGAACGACGCGCCGCCGACGATCTGGGCCTGGTACGGCGGTAGTTCGAGCCGCTCGCCCAATCCGAGCTCGGTGGTACCGGTCGGCTTCGCCGCCGTCCTCGTGGCCGCGAAGATCCGCCGGGTCCCGGTCTGGCTCGCTCCCTCGGTACGACGCCAGTTCGGCACCTGTCGTACGTGCGACAGGCTGACTTCGCGGGGTGCTGCGTTGCCGGGCTGGCCCTGGGCGCGCAGGTCGAGCGTCTGGGTCTTGCGTCCGTCGAGGGTGATCGCAGTGGCCTTGCTGATCTCGAACTCGTCGCTCAGCACCAGGTCGAACCGCCCGAGGGCGTCGTCGGTGGCCGAGGCGATGAGGAAGGTCGAGGCGTCGTACTTGCCCGGCGCCAACCGCACCTTCGCGGTGCCGTTCACCAGCGGGACGCTGTGCGAGTCGCCGAGGTCGGGCTGCGGGCCGTCCAGGCGGTTGATGGCCAGGTCGCCGTTCGCCGGGCTGCCGTCGTGGCTGATGCCGGTGACGGTCAGCTCGTAGACCTCCGGCTCGGCGTACCAGCCGATGGCGGTCACGAGCGGGTCGGCGCCATCCGCGGTAGCCGTGATCCGGCCGGCGAACTTGCCCGCACCAGCCTTGGCGCGGTCGGTCGTCACGGTGACCTTGGTTTCGCCGTTCGCCGGTACGACGATCTGCTCCGCGCTCAGCTTGGTCGACGTCAGATCGACCGCCAGCTTGAGGGTTACCGGCGTACCGGTCGGGTTGCGGTAGGTCAGCTCGCGGGTGACGACGTCGGCCTGCGGATACGGCCAGGCGAGGCGGCCCAGCTCGAGTTCGCCGATGTCGACCGTGACGTCGGCGGCTGTGGCCTGGTCGGCGTCGACTCGGCCGGCGCCCTGGAGATCGAGGCCGCTGCCGGGCTGCGGGTCGGCGGTCGAGATCAGTCGGGCCTTGAGTGCGTCGTTCTTCCAGTCCGGGTGCGCCTGCGCCAGCAGGGCCGCCGTACCGGCGACGTGCGGACTGGCCATCGAAGTGCCGGACAGGGTGGTGTAGTTGTCGTCGACCGGTTCGCCGCGGCTGGTCCCGGCCGCGCGGGCCGCGACGATGTCGGTGCCTGGCGCGGAGAGCTCGGGCTTCAGCGAACCGTCGCCCAGGCGCGGGCCCTGGCAGGAAGTGTTGTTCGGCAGGCCGTCACGCTGAAGGTTGCCGACGGCAAGCGCCTCATCGGCCGCGGCCGGAGTGCTGACACTTCCGGGGCTCGGTGGATAACAGTTGCCGGCAGCAATGACGAAGAGGACGCCGCTCTGCTTGCTGATCCGGTTGACAGCCTGGGAGAGGTCGTCGGTGCCGTCGCTCGGACCGCCGCCGAGGCTCAGGTTGACGACCGAGGCGCCCTGAGCGGTCGCCCATTCCATGCCGGCGATGATGCCGGAGTCGTAGCCGTTGCCGTCGTTGTCCAGCACCTTGCCGTTGAGCAGCGTGGCGTCCGGAGCGACGCCCTTGTACTTGCCCTGCGAGGCTGCGCCGTTGCCGGCCGCGATGCTCGCGACGTGCGTGCCGTGGCCGTTGTGGTCGACCGCGTCTCCCGTTTCGCTGAAGTCCTCGGCCGCCGCGATCCGGCCGGCGACATCGGGGTGCGTCGGGTCGATTCCCGTGTCCAGTACGGCGATCTTGACGCCCTTGCCGGTGAATCCACGCTGCCAGGCAGCGGGTCCGCCGATCTGCGGGACGCTCTGGTCGAGGCTCGCCTTCACGCGCCGGTCCAGCGTGACGCGGGTGACCGTCGAGGCGACGCGAGCAGTCTTGCCCGGGGCAATGGACTGCCAGAAGGCCGAACCCTTCGAGACCCGGGTCGCGCGGGCGCCGAGACTGGCGAGCACCCGGCCCCCCGTCGTACCGGGGACTGCGGAGCGGGCGGTCTTCGACGCGCCGTACCGGATGATCACCGGGGTGCTGTCGGTGGCGCCCTCGGCGATCAGGGTGGTGACGTCGAACAGCGTGCGGTCGAGGCGGCCGTCGGTGACGTCGGCCGCGGCGGCCGTCGGTACGACGTACGTGTGCCCGTTGATGGTGCTCGTGAGGGCCGAATCCGATGTGCTACCCGGGCCGGGGACGAAGGCCGTTCGGACCTGGTTGCCGGGGACTGAGGTGACCCGGACCTGGTCGCCGGTGATCAGGGTGACCGTCGACGCGGTGGGCTTGGGCTGGGGACGGAGCGGCGGCGACGCGGCGGTGGCGGCGGTCGCGCCGCCCAGCGTCAGGCTGAGGCCCACGAGGGGCACGAGCCAGCGATGGGGTTGCAAGAGTGTTCCTCCAGAGGCAGGCGGTCTCCCGGGCGGGGAGGTCTCACTGGCAATGACGGAACGAAACCCGCAGAAGTTCAAGACTAGACCAGTATTGGACCACTTCCCCTGGGTCGACCCGGAGAGATCCCCTAGAGTTGAGTGGAATGGACTCAAGTTTGGCTAGGTTGTACCTAGTGGAGTGTCGTGGCTAAATCTCGGCACTGGCGGCGCCCAGGCACGCACCTCGCGGCGTTGGAGGGAAAGCCACGATGGAAAAACATCGAGGCTTCCCCTCCGCCTTGCGATGCACGCACCTGGACACCGCCAGCACTCGAGCTTTAACCACGACACTCCACTAGTGACTGTTTTTTGCTCGAAGGAAGGACTGGGAACTCCATGGATGTTCAGCGGTTGACGACGCTGGCCCGCGAAACGCTGTCGGTCGCCATCCGTCAGACCTCCGCGGCGGGCAATCCGACCGTGGAACCGATTCACCTGCTGTCCGCGCTGCTCGCGCAGCCCGAGGGGACCACGATCGGTCTGCTCGAGGCCGCCGGCGGTGAAGGGGACGCCGTACGCCGCCGGACCACCGAGCAGGTGAACCGGCTGCCGAAGGCCAGCGGGGGAAGCGTGCAGGCGCCGAGCCTGTCGCCGAAGACGGGTGAAGTGCTGAACCAGGCTGAGCAGCGGGCCCTCGGGCTCGGGGACGAGTACGTCTCCACCGAGCACCTGCTGATCGCGCTGGCGACCGTCGACGGTCCGGCGAAGAGTGCGCTCGGGGTGACCCCGGAGGCGCTGCTGCAGGCGTTCGACACGATGCGTGGCAGCCGGCGGATCACGTCGCCGGAGGCCGAGGGAACCACCAAGACGCTGGAGAAGTACGGCGTCGACCTGACCGAGCGCGCGCGCGAGGGGAAGCTCGACCCGGTGATCGGGCGTGACTCCGAGATCCGGCGCGTCGTGCAGGTGCTGTCACGTCGTACCAAGAACAACCCGGTGCTGATCGGTGAGCCCGGCGTCGGCAAGACCGCCGTCGTCGAGGGGCTGGCCCAGCGGATCGTGGCCGGTGACGTGCCCGAGTCGCTGCGCGGCCGGCGGCTGATCAGCCTCGACCTCGGGGCGATGGTCGCGGGCGCGAAGTACCGCGGTGAGTTCGAGGAGCGGTTGAAGGCGGTGCTGACCGAGATCAAGGAGTCCGACGGTCAGGTCATCACCTTCATCGACGAACTGCACACCGTCGTCGGCGCCGGTGCGACCGGTGACGGCTCGATGGACGCGGGCAACATGCTGAAGCCGATGCTGGCGCGTGGTGAGCTGCGGATGATCGGCGCCACGACCCTGGACGAGTACCGGACGCGGATCGAGAAGGACCCGGCGCTGGAGCGCCGCTTCCAGCAGGTCTTCGTCGGCGAGCCGTCGGTCGAGGACTCGATCGCGATCCTGCGTGGGCTGAAGGAGCGGTACGAGGCGCACCACAAGGTGGCCATCTCCGACAGCGCGCTGGTCGCGGCCGCGACGCTGTCGAGCCGCTACATCAGCGGTCGCCAGCTGCCCGACAAGGCCATCGACCTGGTCGACGAAGCGGCTTCCCGGCTGAGGATGGAGATCGACTCGTCCCCGGTCGAGATCGACTCACTGCGCCGTACCGTCGACCGCCTCAAGATGGAGGAGCTCGCGCTGTCCCGCGAGGAGGACGCCTCGTCGCAGGAGCGGCTGGAGCGGCTGCGCGCCGACCTCGCCGACCGCGAGGAGGAGCTGCGCGCGCTCGAGGCCCGCTGGGAGCGGGAGAAGTCCGGTCTGAACCGGGTCGGTGAGATCAAGGAGCGGATCGACGAGCTGCGCGGCCAGGCCGAGCGCGCCCAGCGCGACGGCGACCTCGGTACGGCGGCCCGCATCCTGTACGGCGAGATCCCCGAGCTCACGAAGGAGCTGGAGGAGGCCGACGCCGAGCCGTCCGTGATCGATGCTCCGGAGGCGATGGTCGGCGAGGAGGTCGGTCCGACCGAGATCGCCGAGGTGATCGCGATGTGGACCGGGATCCCGACCGGCCGGCTGCTCGAGGGCGAGACCGGCAAGCTGCTCCGGATGGAGGACGAGCTCGGTCAGCGGCTCATCGGTCAGAAGGAGGCCGTGAAGGCGGTCAGCGACGCCGTCCGGCGGGCGCGGGCCGGCATCTCGGACCCGGACCGGCCGACTGGTTCGTTCCTGTTCCTCGGGCCGACGGGTGTGGGTAAGACCGAGCTGGCCAAGGCGCTGGCCGACTTCCTGTTCGACGACGAGCGGGCGATGGTCCGCATCGACATGTCGGAGTACAGCGAGAAGCACAGCGTCTCGCGGCTCGTCGGTGCGCCTCCCGGCTACGTCGGGTACGAAGAGGGCGGCCAACTGACCGAAGCGGTACGGCGACGTCCGTACTCGGTGATCCTGCTCGACGAGGTGGAGAAGGCGCATCCCGAGGTCTTCGACATCCTGCTGCAGGTGCTCGACGACGGCCGGCTGACCGACGGCCAGGGCCGCACGGTCGACTTCCGCAACGTGATCCTGATCCTGACCAGCAACCTGGGTTCGGCGTACCTGGCCGACATGTCGCTGGACGAGAAGGTCAAGCGCGACCAGGTGATGGCGGTGGTCCGGCAGTCGTTCAAGCCGGAGTTCATCAACCGGCTCGACGAGATCGTCCTGTTCGACGCCCTCGGCAGTGAGGAGCTGACGAAGATCGTCGCGCTCCAGATCACCGCCCTCCAGCGCCGCCTGACCGACCGCCGGATCACCCTGAACGTCGACGAAGGCGCGATGGAGTGGCTCGCCCTGACCGGCTACGACCCGGTCTACGGCGCCCGCCCCCTGCGCCGCCTGGTGCAGTCCGCCATCGGCGACGAACTGGCTCGAGGCATCCTGAACGGCATCATCCGCGACGGCGAAACCGTCCGGGTCACCCTCAACGAGTCCAAGGACGCCCTGGAAGTCACCGCCTGATCGCTTGCTCGGTCTGCAAAGATCGGGGAGTGTTCGGTGCCGAGTACTACGAGGAAAGCGGACCGCCACGTCAAGTGACGGTCGCCACCATCGTGGTACTCGGCTTCGGCGTCCTCTACTTGCTGCTCGGCCTGATGGCCCTCACCTCCGCCGGCGACCAGATCTCCGAGGTCGTCACCGGCTCGAAGGGCTCGTCGGCCGTCGTGGTCGTCGTCGCCTGGGTCGGCGCCGTCCTCTACATCGTCCCGGCCCTCTACCTCCGCCGAGGCCGCCGCTGGGCGCGCTACCTGATCATCGGCATCGCCGTACTGGGCATTGTCGGCGGTCTGCTCTCCCTGCCCACCGGCCTGCTCGGCCTGGCGATCCACGGCGGCTTGCTCTTCCTCATGCTCCGCCCCACCACCAAGCGCTGGTTCCGCCGCTGATGGAGATCTGGATCAACCCCGCCTGCTCCAAATGCGCCGCCGCCACCCAGGCCCTCGACGAGGCGGGCGTGTCCTACACCGTACGGCGCTACCTGGACGACCCGCCAACGGCCGCCGAGCTCGACGCGGTCCTGGTCCGCCTCAACCTCGACCCGTGGCACGTCGTACGCCACAACGAACCCGAGGCCGCGGCACTGACCGACCTGCCCCGCGACGACGACCATCGCGCCGACTGGCTAGCCGCCATGGTCGCGCACCCGATCCTCATCCAACGCCCCCATCCTGACCGCCGACGACGACACAAGTCCCTGCCGAGGCCCAGAGGTCTGTCCAGCAACGGTTTCCAGACCAGTGACTCGACTGGCCCCTCAGACGCGTCGGCCAAGGCGGCCTGGGGAGCCCTACCCACCCGAACCGACCTGCCGAACTCCCCAAACCGCTTTGGGGAGCGCAGTACTCCTGGCCGTCACTTCGGACTGGGGAGCGCTGCCTGCCTGAATCGGTTTGTTGGGTTCCCCGAACTGGTTTGGGGTGTGCTGCGTGCCCGAATCGGCTTATCGACCTCGCCGCTGTCGTGGTTGTCGGAGCACCGATGCTGGGATCAAAGCAGGAGCGTGCCAGGCGGAGCGGCGCGTGGCGAGCTGAGTAGATCTTGTCAGAGTTTTTGGAGGCGGGCCAAGGCTTCTTGCAACAGCTCTTCCTTCTTGCAGAAGGCCCAGCGGACCAGGGGGCGGCCTGCTTCTTTGTTGTCGTAGAAGACTTGGGTGGGGATGGCTACTACGCCTGTTTGCTGGGGGAGGAGGCGGCAGAAGTCGATGCCGTCGGTGTGGCCGAGGGGGCGGATGTCGGTGGTGATGAAGTAGGTGCCGGCGGGGCGGTGGACCTCGAAGCCCAGCTCTGCAAGGCCGTCGGCGAGGAGGTCGCGGCGGGACTGCAGGGTGGCCCGGACCGTGTCGAAGTAGTCGTTGCCTAGGGCAAGCGCATTGGCGACGGCGGGCTGGAAGGGGGAGCCGGAGACGTAGGTGAGGAACTGTTTGGCGGTGGTGACCGCCGTGACGACGGCGGGCGAACCTGTGATCCAGCCGATCTTCCAGCCGGTGACGGAGAAGGTCTTGCCGGCGCTGCCGATGGAGACCGTGCGGTCGGCCATACCGTCGTACGTGGCCAGCGGGATGTGCCGGTGGTCGTCGTACACGAGGTGTTCGTAGACCTCGTCGGTGATGACGACCAGGTCGTGTTCGACGGCCAGGTCCCGGATGCCGCGAAGCTCGAAATCGGTCAGGACGGTGCCGGTCGGGTTGTGCGGGGTGTTGATCAGCAGCACCTTGGTGCGCGGGGTGACGGCGGCGCGGAGCTCGTCGAGGTCGAGCCGGTACGACGGTGCGCGCAGCGTCACGGGGACCCGGTGACCGCCGGCGAAGGCGATGCCCGCGGCGTACGAGTCGTAGTACGGCTCGAGGGCGATCACCTCGTCACCGGGCTCGACGTAGGCGAGCAGGGCGGCGGCGATCGCCTCGGTGGCGCCCGTGGTGACGAGGACCTGCGTGTCCGGGTCGTACGACAGGTCGTAGAACCGCTTCTGGTGGTCGACGATCGCCTGCCGCAGCGCGGGGATGCCGCGGCCGGGCGGGTACTGGTTCGCGCCCGCGCGGATCGCGGCGATCGCATCCTCGAGCAGCGAGTCAGGACCGTCGGTATCGGGGAATCCCTGACCGAGGTTCACCGAACCGGTCGCGACCGCGAGGGCCGACATCTCGGCGAAGATCGTGGTGCCCAGCCCGTTCAACCGCTCAGCGTGTCCGCGCATACCTCCGACCTTAGCCGTTGGCGTTGCGCACCATCTGGGCGAGCCAGTCGCGGGCCGTGGCGCGGTCGGCTTCGCTGAACGACGCCTCCAGCTCGGCCTCCACCTCCAGTACGGCGGGGGCCGCCGCGGCCAGCCGTTGTTCGCCGACCTGGGTGAGGAACAGCTGCTGGGTACGCCGGTCCTGCGGGTTCGGGCGGCGTTCGACCAGGCCGGCCTTCTCCAGGCCGGTGATCAGCTCGTTGGCGGACTGCCGCGCCGTACCGACCGAGCGGCCGACCTCGGCGACGGTGTGGCCGGGGTGGTACGTGAGCACCATCAGGGCGCCGTACTGCTGCACCGACAGCCCGTGCTCGGCCAGCACGACGGCCACGGTCGAGCGCATGTTGAGCCACGCGTGCCGCACCAGGAACGTCACGCCGAAACGGTCGTCGGGTCCGATCATGCCCCTCATTCTGCCCATCAGCTCGAAAAGGTGATTGACAGGAACCTGTCAATCACTCCACACTGAAACCTCGTCAGGGTCCTGTCAATCATAGGAGCTGTGGTGTCCGTTCTGCAATCGCCCGCCCGACCCGGGCGGGTTCTCGCCGTGCTCGTCCTGCCCGCCTTGCTGACCTGGATCGACTCGACGGTGCTGGGCGTTGCTCTCGAGCGCCTCGCCGACCCGGTCCAGGGGCTCGGCGCCTCTCCCGGTCAGCTCCAGTGGGCGATCGGGATCTATGCGTTGCTCTTCGCCACAGCTCTGTTCGCCGCCGGCGCGCTCGGCGATCGGTGCGGACACCGCACGATGATGATGATCGGCCTGGTGGTGTTCGGCGGCTCGTCCGCCTGGGCCGCCTGGGCGGGTGACCCGGTCGCGCTCATCCTGGCTCGCGCCGCGATGGGCCTGGGCGGCGCGCTGATCATGCCGACCTCGATGGCCATCCTGGGCTCAACCTTCGCGCCCGAACGGCGTGCCGGCGCGATCGCCATCTGGTCGTCCGCGGCCGGTGTCGGGGTGGCTGCCGGACCGGTCCTCGGCGGCCTGCTGCTCAGCCACTTCTGGTGGGGCTCGGTATTCCTGATCAACCTGCCGCTGGTTGCGATCGCCTTGCTCGGCGCCGCGTTGGTCCTGCCCAACCCACGCAGCGTGCAGCGCCGCCGCCTCGATCCGCTCGGCCTCGGTTTGTCCACCCTCGGTCTGCTCGGGCTTTCGTACGGCCTGATCGAAGGCGGTCACGCAGGCGGCTGGAGCCGCTGGCAGGTCTGGGCGAGCATCGCGGCCGGCCTCGTCCTGATCGCCGCCTTCCTGTACTCCGAAGCGCGCGAACATGACCCGAGTTTCGATCCGCGTCTGTTCCGCAACCGGCATTTCGCGGCCGGCAACCTCGCCCTCGGCGCGCTGTTCCTGACCATCACCGGCCAGGCGTTCTACCAAACCTTCTACCTGCAAGGCGCCCGCGGCTTCAGCCCGCTCCACGCCGGACTCCTAACGTTGCCTGGGGCAACAGGCGTCGTACTCGGCTCACCCCTCGGCGCCCGACTGGCCGCCCGCTTCGGCATCGCCCGCGTCTCCGGTACGGCGCTCGCCGCGTTCACGCTCTGTCTGGTCCTGAACCTCACCTTCACGACCGATACGTCGCTGCTGTGGTTCGCCATCGTCGGCGCAACGGCCGGCCTCGCGATCGGTGCCGCCGTCGCGCCGACCACCGCAGGCGTCGTCGCGACCCTCCCGATGGACCGGATCGGTGCGGGTTCCGCAGTCAGTAACGCGATCCGGCAGGTCGGCAGTGTGCTCGGGGTCGCCGTGATCGGCACGCTCGTCTCGTCGACCTACCAGCACCGGATCGCGTCGTCCCTCGTCGGTCTGCCCGACGAGGCCCGCGAATCCGCCGAGGCCACCAGGCACTTCGCGGCCGCATCCGGTCGCCCGCAGTTGGTGCCACTCGCGAACGACGCGTTCATCCACGCCATGCACACGGCCGCACTCGTCGCCGCGGGCTTCACCTTGGTCGGCGCCGTCGTACTGATGGTTGCCTTCCGCCCCCGCCGGAAGTCGGAAGCCCCAGTCCCTGTCTCCGTCGGTGCGCCCGGGCGGTCTTAGGCCGGGCCCACCGACGGTGCTCCCTTAGTTCCAGGGTGATGGCGCCGGCGGCGGTACGACGGCTGGACGGTCCTCGCACCAGGTGGCGCCGTACCAGCCGCCGTCGTTGCCGGTGAGCAGCCGTACGTCGAACTCCGGCGGGCCGTCGAAGTGGAAGGTGCCGCAGTTGTTGACGAAGGGTGCGCCGACGTTGCGGGCGTCCACGTTCTCGAACGAGGCGAACCCGCCGACCCGGGCGTTCACCACGCCGGTGCCGGTGCCGTCGACCTTGATGTTGCGGACGGCAACATTGTTGATCGCGTAGACGTCCTTCACCGGCCAGTCGACGACGAACATCATCGCGTTGTACGTCGAGTCGAGGAACGAACTGTCGGTGATCTGCAGGTCGGCGTTCATCGTGGACTGCAAGGCGTACAGCCAGATCGCGCCGAGCCCGATGTTCCAGTTCAGGTCGCGGGGGCCGCCGCGCACGGTGGTGTTGCGGGCGAAGGTCAGCTTGCCCTCGAACGGCGTCGAGTTGAAGCGGGACCCGGCGTGCAGGGTGGAACCCTCGCGGATCGGGTCCGCGACCAGGTTGTCGGTGACCGCGTTGTCCTTGCCGCCGTAGATGGCGATGTTGTTCGCCAGCACGGGCGTCTGGACGGTGTTGTGGTCGTAGACGTTGTCGTGGTTGGCGAGGTTCTTCTCGTTGGACTCGGACCACATCGCGAGGCCGTCGTCGCCGCTGTTGCGGACGAAGTTGTTGGTCGCGCGGACGTTCGAGACGCCGAGGTGCAGGTTCATCCCGTCGGCGATCGCGTCGGTGATGATGGTGTTCCGGATCAGCAGCCCGTCCATCGGACCGTCCAGCCAGATGCCGACCTTGGTGTGGTGCAGGTAGAGGTTCTCGATCGTCGAACCCCCGCCGATCGCACCGCCGACCCCGTTCACCTGGTCGGTGTCGATCCGTTCCCGGACGTCGCTCTCGATCGCGAAGTCGGCCAGATGGACCTTCGTGCTGCCGCCGGCATCGGCGTACTTGCCGTAGAAGCCTGGGGCGCTGTGCACCGATTTGTCGGGCGCGGGTTCGGCGAGTGGCAGCACCTTGCCCTTGATGATCGTGTGCCAGTTGCCCGCGCCGCGGACGGTGACCTTGTCCACGACGATGTGCCGGTTGACCTGGAACGTGCCCGCCGGGATGAATACCGACCAGCCGATCTTCTTCGCGGTCGCGATGGCGCGATCGATCGCCGGTGCGGCGTCGCGCCGGCCGGTCGGGTCGGCGCCGAAGAGCCGCACGTCGAGCGATCGGGCCGGCTGCCGGATCGGCGCCTGCACGAGTTCGAAGTCGGCGACGTCGATCACGGTCCAGGCGGCATTCGTCTGCTTCGGTACGGCGAACCTGACGCGATCGCCGGCCCGGTACGTCCGGTCCAGCAGCACGCGCTGCTCGTCATAGAAGTGATTCGGCCGGAACGGCTTGGCGACCGGGTCCGGTTCCGGCTTCCACCAGCCAGGAATCGGGTCGACGTTCGGATCATTGGAGAACGGATACATCCCGTACAACCAGGCGTACTCCGACGTGAGCGTCAGGGTCCGCTTGTGCTTGCCGTTCACCGTGACGTCGAGTGGCGCGCGGATCCCGCCGCCCGTCGGGGCATCCGGGATGCTGTATCGCAACGTCAGCGCGTTGGCCGCGTGCGTGAGCGTGAACTCGACGTACTGCTGCGGCATCAGTCGCACGGCTGTCCGACCAGACGCCTCCGCGGGCAACGTGTAGGCCTCCCGCCCCGGACCGATCTGCTCCCCCGTGAAGAAGGCGTTCTCCGCCTCCTGCTCGACAAACGGAACGGTGGCTCCCCGCCCGGCAACCAACGCCGGATCAAGCCCTGCGCGAGTGACCCGCGGCCCCGGCCGCCCAGCCATCGCAGGAGCAGTAAGCGTGGCGCCGAGCACGGCCGTCGTCAGGGCGACGGCCAGAACGCGCAAATGAGTACGGGACATTGGCGGATCCCCTCCAGACGACTCGCCTGGAGGCTACGCAACCCGACATTCCCCTGCAAGATCCCGACAGAAGAAAGAAAATTCCCCTCACCCAGTCCCGCCCGCCACCCACCCTCCCCAACGTCCGAAGAACCCGCACACCCACCCTCCGAATCGTCGGACGTTAAGTCCCGAACGGCGCTGGGCGGCCGGAGCGGACCTGCATCACCCACTAAGTACTCCCGGCGAGGGTTTCGGGCGGCGGTTGAGCGTGGCGAGGCAGGCGCCGCGAACGTTGTTGGGTGATGGCGGTCCGCGGTGTGGGCTGAGCCGTTGTCTCGGGTGACCGGTGCGGGCTGGGGGGTATCGCGCTATCCGGTGGATTTTGGGTGCCCAGCGACGAAAATCGACCGGATAACGCGCCGAGCAGTCGTTCGCGCCCGAGTCGGGCAACGCGGTGGCGGTGGCCGGGCGGACCTCGTACGGGGGCGGGACGGCCTACCGGGTTAGTTGGGTTGGGGGGTGGGGCGGAGGGCTCGGAGCCAGAGTTCGGTTTGGGCTATGTGGGCGGAGGCGGCGGTGGCTGCGGCGGCTGGGTCGCGGAGGGTGATGGCGGAGAGGATGGCGCGGTGGCCGCGGTCGCTGGTTTGTTTGATGGCGTCGAAGTCGATGCCGGGCTCGAAGATGCGGTAGTGGCCGCCTCGGCCGCGGATCACGGCGGTCAAGGCCGTCACGGTTGGGTTGGCGCCGGCGGTGCAGATGGCGCCGTGGAACTCGGCGTCGAGTTGCTGGATCTCGGCTGCGTCTGTGGTCGCTTCGAGGCGGTCGAGGATTTCGGCGAGCCGGTCCGCGAGCTCGGGGTCCTGGCGTGCGGCTGCTGATGCGGTCGCGTGGGCTTCCAGGACGCGTCGTACCTCGAGCAACTCGAGCACACCCTCGAGCGGGATCAGCTCCACCGACAGTGAGAACCGGCTGATGATCGCCGCTGGGTCCAGCGCCGACACGTACGTACCGGACCCGTGCCGGGACTCGATCACCCCGAGCGCCGCCAGCGACCGGACGGCCTCGCGCAACGAGCTTCGCGAGACGCCGAGCCGGTCGCACAGCTCCGGCTCGGGCGGGAACTTCGCCCCCGGTCCCAACGCCCCCGACGCGATCATCTGCCGCAATCCCGCCAACGCCGTATCAGTTGCCGCCACCGCTCACCTCCGAAGTCCTCAGACCATTCAAGCCCACGATCACCCATTTCCCCCGAAAACGCGAACCAGATCCCTCAGTCATCAGATGTCAGTGCGTCCAGGAAGCGCGCCAGATCCCAGGCCCGCCAGCTGCGCGGGCCCAGTTCCTCGTACGGCGTCGCACCGGCGACCGCCTCGCCGGAGACCCAGACGGTCGCCATCCCGAGCTGCTCGGGAACCTGCAGGTTGACCGCGAGATCGTCGCAGAAGACGGCGGACTCCGGAGTGACCGCGAACTGGTCGTTGAACCGTTGGTAGGTCTCCGGGTAGGGCTTCGGGACGAGTTGACCGGCCAGGATGTCGAAGACGCCGTCGAACAACCCGGCCAGCCCGAGCCGGGCCAGCGCCTGGTCCGCGTGGTACGCCGATCCGTTCGTGAACAGGAGTTTCCGGCCGGGGAGCGCGGCGAGGGCGGTGGTCAGCGCGGGGTCGGGCACCAGGACCGAGTAGTCGATGGTGTGTTCCCAGGCGAGGTAGTCGTGCGGGTCGATCCCGCGGGTGTTCATCAGACCGCGCAAGGTGGTGCCGTGCTCGGCGACCAGCGCGGCCTGCAGACGGTGGGTCTCCGCTTCGTCGGCGTCGAAGACGTTCGCCAGGTAGGCGCGGATACGGACGTTCATCTGATCGGCGAGCCCGGTGCTCGGCGGATAGAGCGTGTTGTCCAGGTCAAGGATCCAAGTGTCGATGCGGCTCAGCACCCGGTCAGACTAAGTGGTCCACTAGTGACAGACTGGGGGCTGGCGATTGGGAGGACCGACGTGGCGACTGCGCTCATCACGGGACCTACGACTGGCATCGGCCGGGCGTTTGCGGAGAAGCTGGCGGGCGAGGGGTACGACCTCGTGCTGGTTTCGCGGGACGAGGCGCGGTTGAAGGAGGTCGCGGCCGAGATCACCCAGCAGTACGGCGTGGAGTGTGAGGCGCTGGCCGCGGACCTGACCGATCGCGACGAGCTGGCCCGGGTCGAGGAGCGGTTCCGGAGCGGGCCGATCGAGGTGTTGGTGAACAACGCCGGGTTCGGGCAGAAGAAGCCGTTCTGGGCGAATCCGGTCGAGGCCGAGGAGAAGCAGCTGGATCTGCTGGTGCGGGTCGTGCTGCGGCTGACGCACGCGGCGGTGCTGCCGATGATCGAGCGTGGTTCGGGTGCGGTGATCAACGTGTCGTCGGTGGCCGGGTTCCTGCAGCGCGGCAGCTACAGCGCGCACAAGTCCTGGGTGACGAACTTCTCCGCGGGGCTCGCGATCGAGCTGCACGCCAAGGGGGTCGCGGTGATGGCGTTGTGCCCGGGGTTCGTGCACACCGAGTTCCACGACCGGATGGGGATGGACAAGACCGTCGTCCCGTCGTTCATGTGGCTGGAGGCGAGCGACCTGGTCGACGCCGCCTGGAAGGACCTGATGCGCGGGAAGGCGATCTCGATCCCGACCCGCCGGTACCAGCTGCTCGCGGCCGCGGCGCGCTACACCCCGCGCACGCTGATCGCGCGGTTCTCGACGATCGGGCTGGACGGCCGCCGCCGTACCTGAGATGCCGTGATCAACTCGTGTCCCAACCGCAGCGGTCCAGGTCGCGTCCAACCTGACACCTAAGGGGAAGGTTGGAGCCATGAACACTCGGGGAATGCGGCGCGTGGTCGCCGCGGCGGGGCTGGCGGTCGCCAGTCTGGGACTAGTAGCCTGTGGCAACCAAACGCCGGCCGGCGGAGCACCGTCGCAAGGTGTCAGTACACCGGCGCCGAGCACTGCGCCGACCAAGCCACAGCCCAGTACGTCGATGCCGATCAAACCGTCGACGCAGCCACCGACGGTCACGCCGTCTACCGGGCCGACGGCTTCGCCGACCAAGACGGTTCAACCGCCGACCGTGAGTCCGACCAGGCCGCCGACCGTCACCCGATTGGCGAACGCGATGCTGCTCACGGGCAAAGAGGTCGCGGCGTCGGACCCGAAGCGCGGCTGGACGACTACCTCCGCGGCGAGCCGGTCGATCTGCGGCAAGTCGGCCACCCAGGGGAACGGCGTGCAGGGTCGGCTGACCCGCTCGTTCACCAACGAGCTGGACGCCTCCGGGGGGCAATGGCTGACCCGCTACCAAACCCCGGCCGCGGCCAAGACGGCGTACGAGCAGATCGTCGCCACCATCAAGTCCTGCAAGGCGTTCGTGCCCGGTGAAACCCACGCCCGCAAGCTGACCGAGAACCGGACCCTCGCGGTCGGCGACGCCACGGCGATCCTGCGCTGGTACGACTACCCGAAGCCGAACGACCCGGGCAGCGAGGACGGCGGCTTCCCCTACGCCGTCACCCGCAAGGGGACCGTCGTCTCGGTCATCGCGTTCGGCGAAATGGGCAAGGGCATCGCCCCGGCCCACTGGGAAGCCCTCGCGCAAACGGCCGCCGCGAAGCTCCCGTAGTCACCGCAGCGGCTTGTCGGTGCCCTGACCGGGCTTCGACGGGTCGCTGATCAGCTGCACCGCCGCGGCGATCGCCTTCGCATCGAGGGGCTTGTCGGCCGCGGCGTGGGCGGCGAACCCGCTGCCCAAACCGAAGATCGTGGCGTTCAGCCCACCATCCACCTGCGCCTGCCGCCCGTCGATCTTCGTGTTGGGCTTCTCGTCCGGCAGCGGCTTCTCGACGCCGGCGGCCGGCAGCCCCGAGACCTGGGACGGGTCGGTCGGCGTGAAGTCGGCCACCGTGACCTCGTAGGTGACGTACTTGTCGGCGCGGACGTACGGGACGCGCACCATGACGACCTCACTGTCCGCCGTGAAGAGCCGCCGCGGGACGGTGAAGGGAACCGTCAGCATCGCCGGCGCCTTGCGACGATGGATGCTCTCGGCAACGTGTCGCGCGCGCTGCAGCCGGTCCGCGTGATCGGTGAACACGACCACAGTTCCCCACGCGTCATCGGCGTACTGCCAGGTGATCGTCACGGCGGCCTTGTTCTCCGAGACGACGTACACCGGTCGGCCCTCGATGGGATCGAGCGGCCGGATCGACGGGCCGGCCGATGGTTTCAGGCCGGGCGCGTAGAGGGTGACGGCCGCGGCCGCGTCGCTCGGCCCGGAGCGGTCGGTCCGGGTCAGCGCGATGATCTGGAAGCGCCGGCCGGTGACGTACTGGTACGGCTGGAAGCCGCCCGCCGTACCGGCGTCGAACTCGCGGCCCCAGACCTCGAAGGGCTCGAACGGCGGTAGGCCCGCGACCGGCGGTTCCTGGAAGGCGTTCAGCAGGGGGCGGACCGAGGAGGCGGCGCCGACGATGCCGACGACGGCGAGACCGCCGAGCACGCGGCGGCGGTGGATGGTCCGGCGGCCGTCGTGGATCGCACGGTCGATGCTGATCGACTCGGTGGGCTCGTCGGGCGCCTCCTTGAGCGCCTTCAGGAGCCCGGCGTAGTCCTCGTGTTGCTGGTTCATGCGCGCTGCTCCTTTCGGTCGAAGGCTGCGAGGTTGGAGCCCAGTTGGCGGCGCAGCTGGATCAGGCCGCGGGAGGTATGACTCTTCACGGTGTTCTCCGGGCATCCGAGGGTGGCGGCGACCTCACGGACGGACAGGTCGTAGAGGAAACGCAGGACGAGCACGGTCCGGACCTTCGGCGGAATGCGGTCGAGGGCCTCGGCGACCACCAGGCGGGTCTCCACCTCGCGACCACCCGGTGCAGGACGCTCGATCGGCTCGTCGACGAGTTTGACCTTCGACCACCGCAGCCGGCGTTCGTTGAGGAAGGTGCGGACGACGATGGTCCGCACGTACGCGTCCAGGTTGTCGGCGCTCTGCGCCTTGTGCCAGTGCACGTAGAGCTTGGTGATCGCCGTCTGGACGATGTCGTCCGCGCGGTCGCCGTCCTTGCACAGCGACCCGGCCAGCCGACGCAGCTCGGGCAGGCGTGCCGTGACGTAGTCGACGTACTGCTGCTCCTCCTGTGCGCGCACGCTCACACCTCCCTTCTGACAATCATCATGAGCGCTCCACCGGCCACACCCACATTCCGCCGACGAGCGAGCCCTTGCCGAGCAGCCCGTCCAGGCACGTCCGCATCCGCTCGTTTCCCGCCTGTACGACGATCGCGTCCGCCCGCCAGAACTGCAGATCGGCGTGAAGCCGGGCCGGGGCGATCGCGCACTCGCCGCCGTCCTGGACCTGCCAGAACATGGTTGACGTCGGCCGCGGCTGCGCGCCGTACCCGCCCTTGCCCGTCGGTCCGTGCGGTCCGACGAAGTACCCGTCCGGCAGGGTGAATCCGAAGTTCGCTTCGCGCTGCCACTGCAGGGGCGCGCCGTTCGCGCCGTTGGTCGGCGGAGCCGGTACGACGGAATGGCCCGGCCGCACGTAGTCCCGCCAGAGCCCCGCGCTGAAGAACTCCGGCGCCGGACCGCGATCGATCACCGTCAACGGGACCGGCACGATCGGCAGCAGCGCGGCCGCGATCACGGTGTACCCGAGCATTCGGAACTTCAACGGCTTGAGTTGATCGATGCCGATGGCAAGGAGTATGCCGATGATCGGGATGCAGACCATGGCCAGCCGGGACTCGACCACCGAGTCGTAGAGCGGCAGGAACCGGATAGCGGCCCACGGGCCGGGGATATCGACGCCGAACAACTCCATCGATCGTCCGGTCGACAACCAGGCGAAGATCAGGGCAGTGATCCCGAGGATCCGGACCTTCGGTTGTTTGCGCAGGGCAATGACGATGCCGACCACGAGGAGCAGTAACGGCCAACCGAAGAACGCGTTCTCCTCGGTCGGATTGATCGAGCGTGCCTGGGCGGTGTCCGGATCGCCCGCCAGAGCCCAGGAGTTGAACGCGGTGAACGCACCCAGCGGATTGCCCGCGCTGCCGTGGCCGAGCTTGTGATAGCTCTGCGGGCCGAAGAACTGCCAGGCCAACGGCAGCGCGACGATCGCCAGCGTGACTGCCCCGGCGCCCAGGATCGTTGTCGCATACCGGCGGACGAAGGTGGACGACTCCAGCGGCCGGACGATCGCGTGGATCAGGCCGAAGACGGCCAGCCCGGTTGCGGCCAGCAACAAAACCTCTTCACCCAGGAAGATCTGATAAGCGATCAAGAGGCCGAGCACGATCGCGGTCCGGCGGCCAGGCGGTCGCGGCAGCAGGAGCAGTGGGATCACTGCCAGTACGACGAAGTTCGGGTGCGCGTTCGCGTGCGAGATCATCGCGGGCGCGAACCCGCAGAAGAGTCCGCCGATCGCTGCCGCCGGGGCCGAGGCGAGTCGCCGGGAGAACATCCAGAACCACGCGTACGCCGTACCGGCCAGGCCGAGGGTGAGGATCAGGACCCACGTCACGCCGGAGCCGAGCCACGCCGTGACCGGGATGAGCGGGAGGCTCAGCCCGAACATGGCGGTGTTGGCCATCAGGTTGACGCCGAGTGGAGCGTTCATCAGCGTGCTGAACAAGGGGTTCTGGCCGTTCAGCACCTGATGGGCGGTGACGTCGAAGAACCATTGCCACTGGTTCTGATCCTGGCCGCTGTCCCAGAGGTAGCGTCCGTTCGGATCCGCCCAGATGCCATGCAGCAAGACGACCGCGGCCGTTAAATAGCCGACGGCAACCAATGCCGCGGTCCATCGACCTACCCGTGGGCGAGTGGGTTGGGCTGCGGGTCGCAGTTCGACGACGGTCACGGCGTACCCAGCAGCTCGGGCTGGAGCAGCCGGTGCAGTGGCGGCAGCGCGTGGTGGTACCGCCGGATCCGGCCGAGCTCTACCAGACCGGACAGGTAGCCCGACGGCCGCAATTTCGAGCCGTCGCGGTCGAACCAGCGCACTGGCACCTCGGCGACCTCGAGACCGAGCCGGTGGAACAGATGCAGCACCTCGGCATCCGAACACCAGCCATCGATCCGAGCCAGCTGGAAGACGAGCCGCGCCCGCGGTCCGTCGTACAACTTGAAGCCACACTGGGTGTCCTGGATCCCCGGTACGGCGAACGCCTGGATCAGCGCGTTGCCGATCCGGCCGCAGGTCTCGCGGAGCCGGCTCTGCCGGATCTCGAGCTCCGAATCGGCGAGTGCGCGCGAGCCGATCGCCGCACTCGCCCCGCCATCCAGCGCAGTCTGCAGGATGCCGAGCTGCTCGATCGGAGTCGCGTTGTCGGCGTCGCACATCAGGACGCGGGCGCCGCGGGACGCGAGGATGCCGATCCGGACGGCGTGACCCTTGCCGCGATTGACCGGCCAGCGGATCAGCCGGACGCGGGAGTCACCGGCAGCCTGGACAGCTCGCGCGGTGTCGTCGGCCGAACCGTCGTCGACGACCAGGACCTCCCAGTCCTGGCACACGGTGCCCAGGTGGGCGGTCACGGCGCGCAGGGTCTGCGGAAGCCGCTGTTCCTCGTTGTATGCGGGAATCACCACGCTGAGCTGAACCGTCACACCACGCAGACACCGGCGGCGGTCCGGATGGTTGAGTGACCTGGGTCACAGCCTGAGAGCGACCTCGGTCAGTACGTCGAGGGTCGCGGTGATCAGGGGGTGGTCGGCGCGGCTACGGCGGACGGCGGCGTACACCCGGCGTACCGGCGCTGGATCGGGCAGCGGGCGGATGAGTGCGAGGGTCGGCGCGGGGACCGCGAGCCGGGGGACCAGCGAGACGCCGGCACCGGCGGCGACCAAGGCGGCGACGGCTTGGAAGTCGTCGGATTCGTGCGCGATCTTCGGCTGGAAGCCGGCCTGTTCGCAAGCGAGCAGGACGACATCGCGGATCGGGTTGCCGGCCGCGGTCATCACCCAGTCGTCGCCGGCGAGCATCGCAAGGTCGACCGTTTCGTGGCCGGCCGCCGGATGGGTCGGTGGCAGGACAGCGACGAAAGGCTCGGCGTACAAGGGGATTCGGGTCAGGCGCTGGTCGTCCGCGCGCGGTGAGCCGCGGTGCTCGACCGCGATGGCGAGGTCCGCGTCGCCGTCGAGGAGCTGGGTGATGCCTTGGTGACCTTCGGCATCGCGGATGACCAGTGTCAGGCCGGGGCTGGTGTCGCGCAGCCGGGCCAGGGCCGGCGCGACCAGCAGGCTGATCGCGGTCGCGAAGGCGGTGATCCGGACCTCGCCGGTGGTGCCGTTGGCGAACAGCTTCAGCGCGTCCTCGGCCCGCTCGACCTCGCCGAGAATCGTGGCGGCGTGGGTCAGCAGCAGGCGGCCGGCCGAGGTGATCGCGACCCGGCGGCCGCGGCGTTCGAGCAGCTCCTGGCCGACCTCGGACTCCAGGGCGGCCAGCTGCTGGGAGACCGCCGAAGGGGTCAGGTGCAGCACCTCGGCGGCCGCGGTCACGGTGCCGTGATCAGCAAGCGCGCGCAGGACCCGCAACCGTCGTACCTCGATCACGGTCCTCAGCTTGGCACACCTCGGCGGTGGGCTTGTCCAGCAGGCGTCGTACGGCGCGGGCCAGCCGGGCGCGCTTCGGCCGGTGCAGGCGGATCGGGGCGTGCGGATCGGCGGAGTGCATTTCTTCGTGGACGGATTTGACGAAGGAGAACGGGATGTAGCTCATGCCTTCGACGGTACGAATCATCGAGGTGATGCGTCCAATGAAAGTTTGTCGCGCAGTTGATACGCCTGATGCATGATGTAACCCATGGAGCTGCGGCAGTTGCGGTCTTTCGTGGTGGTGGCCGAGGAGCTGAACGTCGGGCGTGCGGCGGTGCGGCTGCATCTGACGCAACCGTCGTTGAGCCGGCAGATCGCGGCGCTCGAGCGCGATCTCGAGGTCGAGCTGTTCGCGCGGATCAAGAAGCGGTTTGTGCTGACCGCGGCTGGTGCGACGTTCCTAGCGGAGGCGCAGGATCTGTTGCGACGCTCGGACGAGGCGGTTCGGGCCGCACAGCGCACGCAGCGGGGTGAGCTGGGGACGCTGCGGCTGTGGTTCGTGCAGTCGGCGACCTTCGATGCTCTGCCACGGTTGCTCGGCGCGTTCCGAACGGCGTACCCGGAGGTCGTTCTCGACCTGGAGTCGATGACTACGTTGCGTCAGACGGAGGCTCTGCGCGACGGGCGGATCGACGTGGGTCTGCTGCGCCCTCAGGCGCCCGCCGGGACGACTGCGGTCGGCCTGGCGCCTGGGCTGGAGACGCGGGTCGTGTCGTCGGACCCGGTGCTGGTGGCGCTTCCCGCGGGACATCGGCTGGTCCGGCGCAAGCGGCTGCGGCTGGCCGATCTGGCCGACGAACCGTTCGTGTTCTACACGCGGCCGAGCGGCCCGGTCGTCCATGACACGTTGGTCGGCTTCTGCCGTTCGGCGGGATTCACGCCGCGGATCGAGCAGGAGGCGGCCGACGTACAGACGATCGTGTCGCTGGTCGCGGCCGGGCTCGGGGTCTCGCTGCTGATCGGACCGACGCCACCGTCCGACCCGACGAGCGTCGTTTACCGCGAGTTGTCCGACGACCTACCACCTTGGCAACTCTCCGTCGCCTGGTCGCCGGACAACCGGTCCCCGGTTCTCGCCCGCTTCTTGGACTGCGTCTAGCCGAGGGTGTCGGGGTCGCCGCCGGTGCGGACGCCGGTCTCGAGGTCGGCGATCGCGGCCATGTCGTCGTTGTCGAGCTGGAAGTCGAACACCGCGATGTTCTCCTGGATCCGGCTCGGGGTCGTCGACTTCGGGATCACCACGTTGCCCAGCTGCAGGTGCCAGCGGATCATCACCTGAGCCGGCGACTTGCCGTACTTGTCGCCGAGCGTCTTCAGCGTGGTGTCGCCGAGCAGCTCACCCGACGCGAGCGGGCTCCAGGCCTGCGTGATGATGTCGTTCTCCGCGTTGAACGCGCGCAGCTCGTCCTGCGGCAGCGCCGGGTGCAGCTCGATCTGGTTCACCGCCGGCCGGATCGTGGTCTCGTCGAAGATCCGCTTGAGCGCCGGCTCGTGGAAGTTCGACACCCCGATCGCGCGGATCCGCTTGTCGGCGTACAACTGCTCGAACGCCTTCCACGTGTCGACGTACTTGTCCTTCTTCAGGCACTGCCAGTGGATCAGGTACAGGTCGACGTACTCGAGGCCGAGCCGTTCCACACTGGCGTCGAACGCGGCCAGCGTGCTGTCGTAGCCCTGGTCCTCGTTCTGCAGCTTGGTGGTGATGAACAGGTCGTCGCGCGGCAGACCGCTCGCCGCGATCGCCCGCCCGACACCGGGTTCGTTGCCGTACGCCGCCGCTGTGTCGATGTGGCGGTAACCCGCCTCGAAGGCCGTCGTGACCACGTCGGCCGCGATCGCATCCTCGACCTGCCAGACCCCCAGGCCCAGCTGCGGGATCTCGACGCCGTTGTCCAGAGTGATGGAGGGGACTGTGTTCATCTATCCATTTGACCGGCCCGACGGGGTCTGGCCCAGTCATCTGATGTGTGACAACAACCTCATCAACCGCCCGTAACCACCTCGACTGCCTTCGCGTCCGGCTCCAGGAACCCCAGCAACGCGGTCCCTTCCCGCTCCAGCGCGGCCTGGTCGCGCTTCGGCAACCGCCCGAACGGCGTCAGCGTGAGAGTCGCCACACCACGCTTCGTCGTCATCGTCCAGAGGCCCGCGACCAGCCCGTCGACCGTGTACGTCGCCTTCACCCGCAGGTTCTTGGTGAAGACGGCCGGCCGGTGTTCGTCGGCGATGATCCGCTCCCGCTTCGCGTGCGCCAGCAGCAGATTGTCGAACTCCGGCAGGAACCTGACGGGAACCGCGGTGTCCGGATCAGGGCGCGGCGCATCCGGTACGTCGTACAGGGGCTTGCCGTTGTCGTCCGTGAACACCTCGAGATCGAGGCTGTCGAACACCGGCTTCGCTTTTGATAGTCCGGACCAGGTCTGGAAGTCGGCCGGGGTCGCGGGGCCGAACGCCTGCAGGTACCTGATGACGAGCTCGGCCTGCTCCTGCTTTGCATGCAGCTTCTTGCCGAGCCACGCATCGGCCGGCGTGAACCGCGCATTCGCCGGCCAGCCCCAGCGGACGCCGGTCGGATACATCACCAGTGGCACGAGCATGCGGGTGCAGAAACCCAGCGCTCGCTCATTCACCTCGGGAAACTCGCGCTGCAAGGCATCGCGAACTTCGGTGAACGTCAACGGCTCCTTCGCGAGGATCCGCTCCGCCGCCGCTACGACCTTCGCCGGCTCCATCCCCTCGGCCCGCTCCTTCAACATCCGCAACCCGGCTTCGAGCACCGGAGCCACAGTCGTGCGAAACCGCAGGTAGTCCTCGGCAGTCACCAAATGCAAAGTCCCGCGGAAGAGCGTCGCCCTGACAACCTCTCGCCCCTCCACCGCCCGATCCAGGTCGTCCTCTTTGAACCCAGCAACCCGAGACCACAACCCGACGTACGGATGCTTGGCCTCCTGCCCCTGCATCCCAGCGAGCCGCCCAACCGCCTCCACCGCACCAACCTCAGCCCGCTCCACCAACAACTGCCGAGCCAAAGTCGCCCGATTGACCGCCCGCCCACTCATCACCACCATCCCCGCATCGTCGCGCACCCTGCCGACAAATCGAATGCGTCAGCCCGCGAGTGCTGACAACCTGATCCGCATGCGTAGCTCCAGGCCCACTCTCGAGCTCACCCGGTACGCCGAACTCCAGCCGCCCGAACCCACCGACGAACTGGTCTCCGTCTCCATCGGCCCCACCGGCGAAGCCGCCGCCCTCTGGGCAAGCCCGGCGGATGCGACGACCCTGAGCGAGGGCGACTTTCGCGTCGGTCCGGTCAGCCGGGCGGTCTCCGTGCGGGCCGCTCTGCACAGCCCAGATCTCGTCCAGGTGGTGTCGATTCCCGACTTCCGCCTCCGCTGTTCGATGGTTCAGCCGATGCCTGGAGGTGCGTTCCTCACTGTCGCACCCCGCATCCGGCCGTGGCCGGACGGCGTACCTCCGAATGCGACCATCCACGACGCAGCCGGCAACCTGCAGGCCGAGGGGGTCTTGGGCGACGGCATCGAGCACATCCAGACCACCGAGAGCGGCCAGATCTGGGTGGGCTACTTCGACGAAGGCGTCTACGGCCACCTCTACTGGGGTTCAGCAGCAGTGGGAGGAGCCGGCCTCCTGCGCTTCACTCCCGACCTGATGGTGGACTGGACGTACTCGGCCGCCGACGCCGGTCTGGAGATCATCGACGACTGCTACGCCTTGAACGTCGTCGGCGAAACCGCCTGGTGCTGCTACTACGCCGACTTCTCGCTGATCGCAGTCCAGGCGAACGCCGTCCGCTCCTGGCGGAACAAGGTCAGGGGCGCCCGCGCCATCCTCGTCCACGACAACCGCGTCGCCCTGTACGGCGGCTACAGCAACCACCGCCACCGTCTCGTCACCGCCCACCGCGACCAGAAGGCCCTCACCAACTACCGCGACTACCGCCTCGTCCTCCCCGGCGGCAAGCGGATCCCCCGAGCCCGAACCTTCGCCCGCGGCTCCACCCTCCACATCTTCGCCGACCGAACCTGGTACCGCCTAGACCTGGCCGACCTGCCGTAAGCGGACATGCACCACCCACCAACCTCCGCCGACCGCAGCCGTCCCCGCCTGAGCCAGCTCAGCCGAGCCCGCAGATCGCGAGTTACTGGGTGATGGCGGTCCGCGGGTGTCTCCAGCGGCCGAGTGTGTTCGTGCCGTCCAGGGGCAGGAGCCGTGGGGTTGTCTTTCGGTAGGGCACTCGGGCCGGCTGGACGAGTCCCTCCGCGCGGGCTCGTGCTCGATCGGATCCCGGCATGCCGTTGCCGGACAGGTGGTGGGTGACGGCTTCGCGGACGAGATCTTGCTGGGATTTACCCGTGCGTTCGGAGGCGGCCTGCAGGGCTGCTCCGAGTTCCGCACTCAATTCCAGGTTCATGGAACCCATGGTGTCGGACTGGAGTGAGCCTGTGCCACTCAGTAACCGGCCCGGATGGGCGTCTCGGGCCGGTTGTGGTCCGCTCAGGCCAGGGCGGCGCGGGCTTCTATGAAGGCGGCGATTGCCTTCTCTACGTCGGCGGTGGAGTGGGCGGCTGAGAGTTGGACTCGGATTCTGGCCTTGCCGTGGGGGACTACGGGGTAGGAGAAGGCGATGACGTAGATGCCCAGGTCCAGGAGTTTCTCGGCCAGTACGGCGGCTTGGGCGGCGTCGCCGATCATGACGGGGGAGATGGCGTGGGTGCCGGGGAGGACGTCGAAGCCGGCTTCGGTCATCTTGGCGCGGAAGAGGGCGGTGTTGGAGTCCAGTTGGTTGCGGAGGGCCGTCGAGGTGGCGATCAGTTCCAGGGCCTTCAGGGAGGCGGCGGTGACTGAGGGGGCCAGGGAGTTGGAGAAGAGGTAGGGGCGGGAGCGTTGGCGGAGGAGTTCGACGATCTCGCGGCGGGCGGAGACGTAGCCGCCGGAGGCGCCGCCGAGGGCTTTGCCGAGGGTGCCGGTGACGATGTCGACGCGGTCCTTCACGCCGAACAAGGACGGGGTGCCGGCGCCGTCGGGGCCGACGAAGCCGACGGCGTGCGAGTCGTCGACCATGACGAGGGCGTCGTAGCGCTCGGCCAGGTCGCAGATCTCGTCGAGCGGGGCTAGGTAGCCGTCCATGGAGAAGACGCCGTCGGTGGCGATCAGGCGGTAGCGGGCGTCGGCGGCGTCCTTGAGCTGGGCCTCGAGGTCGGCCATGTCGCGGTTCTTGTAGCGGAAGCGCTTGGCCTTCGACAGGCGGATGCCGTCGATGATGCTGGCGTGGTTGAGCTCGTCGGAGATGATCGCGTCCTCAGGCCCGAGCAAGGTCTCGAACAGGCCGCCGTTCGCGTCGAAGCAGGAGCTGTAGAGGATAGTGTCCTCAGTACCGAGGAAGGTGCTCAGTGCCGCTTCGAGGTCCTTGTGGATCTGCTGCGTCCCGCAGATGAAGCGGACCGACGCCATCCCGAATCCCCAGGTGTCCAAGGCGTTCCTGGCCGCCGCGATCACCTCGGGGTGGTCGGCCAGACCGAGGTAGTTGTTCGCGCAGAAGTTCAGCACCTCGTTGCCGCTAGCAACAGAAATCAGCGACTGCTGCGGCGACGTGATCACCCGCTCGGACTTGTACAGCCCCGCGTCCCGGATCTCGCCGATCGTCGTCGTCAGGTCGTCCCGCATCTGCCCGAACATCAGTGCTTCTCCTCCAGTACTTCGCTCGTCCAGTCCAGAATGACCTTGCCGCACAGCCCCGCGCGGGCGACGTCGAAGGCCTGCTCGAAGTCGCCGTACCCGAACCGGTGCGTGATCACCGGGGTCAGGTCCAGCCCGCGTTCGAGCATCACCGACATCGAGTACCAGGTCTCGAACATCTCCCGGCCGTAGATGCCCTTGATGGTGAGCATGTTGAGTACGACGGTGCTCCAGTCGATCGCGATCTCGTCGGCCGGGAGCCCGAGCATCGCGATCTTGCCGCCGTGATTCATGTTCGCGAGCATGTCGCGGAGCGCGGCCGGCTGCCCGGACATCTCCATCCCGACGTCGAAGCCCTCGCGCATCCCGAGGTTCTGCTGCGCCTCGGCGATCGTCTCGGTGCCGATGTTGACCGCCCGCGTGACGCCGATCTTCCGGGCGAGATCCAGCCGGTACTCCGACAGGTCCGTGATCACGACGTTCCGCGCCCCGGCGTGCAGCGCGACGGCCGCGGCCATCACCCCGATCGGCCCGGCGCCGGTGATCAGCACGTCCTCGCCGACCAGCGGGAACGACAAAGCGGTGTGTACGGCGTTCCCGAACGGATCGAAGACCGCGGCGACGTCGAGGTCGACCGGGTCCTTGTGGACCCAGGCGTTCTGCGCGGGCAGAGCGACGTACTCGGCGAAGGCCCCCGGGTGATGGACGCCCAGGCCGCGGGTCTTGATGCACAGGTGCCGGCGGCCGGCGCGGCAGTTGCGGCAGCGGCCGCAGACCAGGTGCCCCTCGCCGCTGACCAGGTCGCCGACCGCGACGTCGCGGACCCCGACCCCGATCTCGACGACCTCGCCGACGAACTCGTGCCCGGTGACCATCGGTACCGGCACGTTCTTCTGGGCCCACGCGTCCCAGCTCTGGATGTGCAGGTCGGTACCGCACAACCCCGTCCGCAGCACCTTGATCAGGACCTCGTCGGCCTCGATCTTCGGCTCCGGAACCTCCTGCAACCACAGACCGGGCTTCGCCTCAGCCTTGACCAGCGCCTTCACCGCGTACCTCCGTAGATCGGTCGCCCACATCGTCGTCCCGGGCAACCACCCGCGTCCATCGACACGTCGTACACAGCCTTTGCAGTTGAACTGCATACTGGTCCGCATGAGGGGTGTCGTGCGGGGGCTGGGGATCCTCTTTCTGGTGGCGGGTCTCGGGCTGCTCGGATGGGTCGGGTGGCAGTACTTCGGGACCGGGATCACGTCGAACCAGCAGATGGGCGAGGCGGAGAACTCGCTGCGTGAGCAGTGGAAGAAGCAGGCCTTGCCCAAGGCGGCCGAGGGGGATCCGGTTGTCCTGGTGCGGATCCCGAAGTTCGGCGCGGGCTGGGAGAAGCCGGTCATCGAGGGCGTCGGCAAGGGCGAGCTCGCGCGCGGGATCGGGCACTACCCGCAGACGCAGCTGCCCGGTGAGCCGGGGAATTTCGCGATCGCCGGGCACCGGGTGACGCACGGTTCGCCGTTCCGCAAGCTGCTCGAGCTGCGCAAGGGCGACCAGGTGATCGTGGAGACCGCCGACGCGATCTACACCTACGAGCTGGACGGCTCGCCGCGCGACCTGACCGTGAAGCCCGCCGACAACTGGGTCCTCGAACCGGTCCCTGGCGAACCGCGTGAGACCGCGACCAAATCGATCATCACGCTCACCACCTGCCAGGACCTCTTCCACTCGCCGGACCGTTCGGTGGCCTTCGGTCATCTGGTGAAGCTGACCAACAAGTAGGCTGACCGCTCATGAGCTACGACCGGGACGCGCTGCTGGAGCAGGTCAAGACGAAGGCCGTCGTGCACGGCAAGGTGACGCTGGCGTCGGGCAAGGAAGCCGACTACTACGTCGACCTGCGCCGGATCACGCTGGATGCGGCCGCGGCGCCGCTGATCGGCCCGGCGATGCTGGAGCTGACCAAGGACCTCGAGTACGACGCGGTCGGCGGGCTCACGCTCGGTGCGGATCCGGTCGCGATGTCGATGCTGCACGCGGCGGCGGCCCAGGGCCGGACGCTGGATGCGTTCGTCGTTCGCAAGGCTGAGAAGACGCATGGTCTGCAGCGCCGGATCGAGGGCCCGGACGTCAAGGGTCGCCGGGTGCTCGCGGTCGAGGACACCTCCACCACCGGTGGTTCGGTGCTGACCGCTGTCGAGGCGCTCCGTGAGGCCGGTGCCGAGGTGGTCGCGGTGGCGGTCATCGTGGACCGGGCGACCGGTGCCAAGGAGAAGGTGGAGTCCGAAGGACTGGAGTACCGCACTGTCTTCGGCCTGGACGACCTGGGCCTGTAGTGAACGTCAGCCCGATCCTGCTGGTCCTGCTGGCGTTCCTGATCGCACTGGGGTTCTTCTACTTCAGCTACGTCCAGGCCAAGAAGCGCCGCGAGGTGTTCGCCGGCTTCGCCGCCCAGTACGGCTGGTCGTACACCCCCGCCAACCACGCGCTGGCGGGCAACTGGCAGGGGTCACCGTTCCAGACCGGTGACCACTGGCAGGTGAAGAACGTGCTGGCGGGGCTGTTCAACGGGCACCAGATGGTTGCCTTCGACTACAGCTACCAGACGCACACGTCGAACGGCCGAGGCCGCCGTACGACGACCACTCACAAGTACGGCGTGGTTGTCCTGCAACTGCCGGGAGCGCTGCCGCATCTGGAGGTCACCCACGAGGGGATCTTCGGGGGAGCGGTGGCGAACGCCCTCGGCTTCCGGGACCTGCAGTTCGAGAGCGACCAGTTCAACCGCGCGTTCCGGGTGAAGGCGAACGACGAGCGCTTCGGCCATGCCGTGGTGACCCCGCGGATGATGGAGCTGCTGCTCGCCCGGGGCGAGATCGGCTGGCGGATCGAGGGCAACTCCCTGATCGGCTGGGACCCCGGACCGCACCAGCCCCAGGAGGTCCTCAACCGCCTGCAGTTGCTGGAACAGGTGGTCGCCCAGATTCCGCCGTACGTGTGGCGCGACTACGCGGGGGTAGAACTCCGCTACCCGTAGAGTCTTGGCCAGCATCGCCAACACTCGGGAGCAAGGCAATGACTTTCGTCATCATCGCGATCGTGGTGATCGTCGTGATTCTCGGCATCGCGCTGATCACGTCGTACAACCGGTTCGTCAAGCAGCGGAACCTGATCCAGGAGTCCTGGCGGCAGATCGATGTCGAGCTGCACCGCCGCTACGACCTGATCCCCAACCTGGTCGAGACCGTCCGGGCGTACGCCGCGCACGAGCGGCACGTGTTCGAGGAGGTCGCCCGGCTGCGCACGCAGGCCGTGAACGTCCAGGGCGCGACCCCGGAGCAGCGGGCCGCGGCGGAGGGCGAGCTGTCCGGCGCACTGCGGCAGATGATGATCTCGGTCGAGGCCTACCCGCAGCTGCAGTCGAACCAGAACTTCCTCGGTCTGCAGCGCGAGCTGACCGACACCGAGGACCGGATCGCGGCCGGCCGCCGGTTCTACAACGCGAACGTCGGCGACTACAACACCCGGGTCGAGGCGGTGCCGTCGAACATCGTCGCGGGCGCATTCAAGTTCGCCAAGGCCGGCTACTTCGAGGTGAAGGACGAGTCGGTCCGCGCGGTTCCGCAGGTCTCGTTCGGGACCATCGGTTCGGTCTCCGGTGAGCAGGCGCCGCCGCAGATGCAGCAGGGCGGTCAGTCCTCGGGTCAGATCCACCCGCAGATGCCGGGCGACCCGGGCGGCTACGCACCGCAGCAGATCCCCGGACAGCAGCCCCAGTACGGCGCTCCTCAGGGACCGCCGGTGGGCGGCCCGCCTGCGGGTTCCCCCAGCCCGCAGGACGGACAGCCACCCTTTACGGGCTAACACCGCACCGGCGGCCACTGACGGAGTGCCTGGCGGACACTCCTGTGTCCCGAAGTGAGGACACTTCGACACCGGATCCCCGTGATCCAGGACCCCCGATCCCGAATTCCGTTCCGATGCCGGGTCCGGGGCGCGGCGGCGGTCGGTCGCCGTGCCCCGGGCCCTGCCTCCCCCCGGTACCGGTGTCAACCCTGCCCGACTGAGATACATCCGGCGTACATCGGGCTTCCCGCGCGGTACAGCGGGATGTGAGGATGGATCGGTTCAAGACCGTGGAGAGGGTAGGCGAGTGGACAGTCCGAGGTACGGAATCCTCGGGCCCCTGCGTCTCAGCCACGTCCAGGGGCAGCCGCTGAAGGCCGCGAAGCCGCGGCAGCTCCTCGCGACCCTGCTCCTGCACCCCAACCGGTTCGTCTCGACGGACCTGATCGCGGATGCACTCTGGGAGAGCACGCCACCACGCTCCGCGACGGCGAACATCCGCACCTACGTCCGCGCTCTGCGTGGCGTGCTGCAGGACGCCGGTCTGTCCGCGCCGATCGACACCTCGGCGGCCGGCTACAGCATCGAGGTCGGCGTCGACGAGCTCGATGCCAGTCTGTTCGAATCGCTGCTCGCCGAAGGCGGTCACCTGAAGGACGCCGGTGACGGCCGGCAGGCGATGCAGGTGCTGTCCCGGGCCTACACGCTGTGGCGCGGGCGCCCGCTGGAGGACCTGACCATCCCGGCCGCTTGGGAGGGGTCGATCAACCGGCTCGAGGCGCAACACCGCGGGCTGGTCGACAACCTGCTCGACCTGCGCCTGGAGTACGGCGATGCCGGCGGCGCCGCCGTACTGCTGAGTGCCCGGCTCACCGATGACCCGTACGACGAGCAGCTCTGGCGGCGGCTCGTGGACGCGCTTCTGGCCGCTGGTCGAGTCGGTGAGGCGCGAGCGGCGTACGGGAAAGCTGTTCAGACGCTTGCCGACGAGCTCGACATCAAGCCCGGACCGGAGCTCGAGGCAGCGGGAGCCCGCGCCGAGAACGGCCGCTCCGCCAACTGGCCGAACCCAGGCATCCCAGCAGCCCGACTAGGCCAATCGAAAGAGGCGGAGCGTCCGCGTGCCGAGGTGGTTCCGGGGCCGATGGCGGCCCCCGAGCTCACCGATCCGCTCCGCCCGCCGAGTCAGCTGCCGCTCGACCTGCCCGACTTCAGCGGCCGCGAGGACCACCTGGACCAGCTCCGCGACCTGGTCTGCGGTCGTGACCCGGTCCGGCCGCCCATCGCGGTCGTGTCGGGTGCTCCGGGGACCGGCAAGACCTCTCTGGCCGTTCGGCTAGGCCATCTGGTCAGGGAATCCTTCCCGGACGGGCAGATCTACCTCGACATGCACGGTGCGACCCAGCCACGTGATCCGGCGGCCGCGCTGACCGATCTGCTGCTCAGCCTCAACCTGCCCGACTACGCGATCCCGACTGATCCGGAGCGGCGTTCGGCGATGCTCCGGTCGGAGCTGGCCAGCCGGCGGGTGCTGATCATCCTCGACGACGTTGCGACCGCCGGTCAGGTCACGCCGCTGATGCCTGGTACCGGTGCTTCCGCAGTCGTCGTCACCAGCCGCAACCGCTTGGCCGATCTGGCCGGTGCGGACAGCCTGGCTCTGGACACGTTCGACGACGGCGAGGCCGCTGCGCTGCTGGAGTCCGTGGCCGGCGCCGGACGGGTCGACCGCACGACGTCCGCCGCCGAGGAGATCCTGGCCGCCTGCGGGAACCTGCCGCTGGCCATCCGGATCGTCGGTAGCCGATTGGCCCAGCGCCCCGACCTGAGCCCGGGCGAGCTGGCCCGACGGCTGCGGGACGAGAGCTCCCGGCTGGACGAGCTGAGTATCGGCGAGCTGGCCGTCCGGACCAGTGCCGACCTGAGCTACGACGCACTGAGCCCGGACGAAGCCCGGCTGTATCGGCTGATCGGTCACTTCGCGGTCGGCGTCTTCTCCGCGCGGGCCCTAGAGGCGATGGCGTCGCCGGCGTCGGTACGACGCAGTCTGGACCGACTGATCGAGGTCAACCTGGTCCGGATCAGCTCGGTCGACCACCGCGGTACGGCGCGTTACCGGATGCACGACCTGCTTCGCCTGCATGCGATCGGAGTCGGCGACGAGGGGCAGCAGGCCGAGGCCGTGAAGGACGTGGCGACTGTCGTCGACGCGATCCTGAACAAGATCCGCCGAGCCAACAAGGCGCTCGCGGTCGAGTACTTCGGCGTACTGGAGCACACCGGGCCGTTGACGTCACCGGACCCGGCACCGTTCACCGAGACCGACGCGATCGCTTGGTTCGACAGCGAGCGCAGTACTTTCGTGCCCGCGATCCGGGCTGCCGCCCAGAACGGCCTGCACGAGTATGCGTGGCGGATCGCCGCCGCGTGGGGGCCGTATCTCGACATGCGTGCCGGCTTCGACGACTGGGGTGAGTCGCACCGCGCGGGTCTGCGGAGTGCGATCGAGTGCGGCGACCGTTGGGGCGAGGCGATCATGCACCGCAACCTCGGCCAGCTCGGCATCTACCAGGACGACTGGGATGCCGCTTCACAGCACCTCGACCAGGCGGCGACGATCTTCGCCGAGGTCGGGGACCGGCTTGGTGACGGCATCAGCGCGGTCGGTCTCGGGACCTGGCTGCGCGAACGCGGTCGGCCGGACGAAGGCCTGGCGCAGTACGAGAAGGCGATCGAGGCCTTCATGGAGGTCGGCAATGCCAATGGCGAAGCGGTCGCACGGACTGCAGCGTCGTCGGTCTGGCTGTCCCGCGACGACACCGTGATCGCCGGTCGCTACCTGGCCGAGGCCTTCCTGCTCGGCGTCCGCCTGGCGGATGCACACCGCGTCGCCAAGGTACGGCGGCGGATCGCAGAGCTGCGGTTGCACCAGGGCCGCCAGGACCAGGCAGTCCGGCAGCTCCGGACGTCGCTGGAGACCTTCACCAATCTCGGTGACGACCACTGCGCGGCGTACGCTCGTGCCGATCTCGGCCATGCCCTGATGGAGCGCGGTGAGCTGGCCGCGGCGCGCAAGATGTTGCTGGACTCGATGGAGATCGGCCGCCGGCTGGGCGATCGCAGCGTCGAAGGTCAAGCCGCGCAACACCTCGGACGGCTCTACCTGAAGACCGGCAACCTGGACTGGGCTCGCCGGACCTTCGACCGGGCCGCGCGCGTGTGGCAGCAGGCCGGTCACGACGCCCGCGCCACCGCCTGCCGCCGCGAGCTCGCCGCGTTCGAGAACGACGCCGCCGCGGTCTGATCGCCGTACAGCCTGATCGCCGTACAGCGGCTCAATGTACGGCGGCTGTATCGCGCTCCGGCAAGCTCTCTTCAAGCACGGCAACACGAGGCCGGCGGTTACACGGGGATCGGGGGATGCCTATGGCCTGGGGGGATGTTGTGGTGGAGCGGCGGGTGACGAACCCGCGGGACACCGAAGCGGCACTGAACTGGCAGCTGGAACGACTGGGGTCGGCGGCTTGGCAGGACTGGCCGTTGAAGTTCCAGCGGATGGCGTTCGGCTACGCGCAGGACAGCGGCTGGCACGACGCGGCCGACGCAGTGCAATGGCTTGACCACCACGCCCTTCTTCACGAAGGGACGGCGCCACGGGGGGCGCTGGTCTGGTACCAGGCGGCAGACCGGATCCGAGTGGCTTGTGCGCTCGGCTCCGGTCAGGTGGTCGGCCCGCTGGTCGACGGTCCGGTGGCCATCGCCGTGCTCAGTGAGGTGAGCACGGACTGGATCTGGTCCGAGCCGGTCTTTCCGTTCGGCCAGTAGTAAGGCTCAGTCTTTGGCGGCGGCGTGCTTCGGGGCCGCGTGCTTTGCCACGCCGTCGCCGCCGGCTGCCGCTGCCTTCTTGTTGCGGCGGCGGGCCAGCACGATCTCCACACCCATCGGGATCAGCGAGATCAGCACCAGCAGGATCAGCGCCGACTCGAGGTGGGCGTGGATGAACTCCACGTTGCCCAGCGCGTGCCCGAGCAGCGTGATGCCGGGGGCCCAGATGACCGCGCCGACCCCGGTCCAGAGGAAGAACTTCTTCGGGTCCATCTTGCCGGCGCCGGCCACGATCGTGATGAACGTCCGCACGATCGGCACGAAGCGGGCCAGCACCAGCGCCCGGGGGCCGTAGCGCTCGAAGAACTCGTGGGTCTGGACGATGTACTTCGGTTTCAGGAACCGCGCGTTCGGGTTCTGGAACAGCGACGTCCCGAGCACTCGTCCGATGTAGTAGCCGGAGACGTTGCCGAGGAACGCGGCCACCGTCAGCAGCACGCAGGCCAGCCACAGCGGTACGTCGATGGTGCCCTTCGCGATGAACAGGCCGACCGCGAACAGCAGCGAGTCACCGGGCAGGATCGGGAACAGCACCCCGCACTCGACGAACACGACCAGGAGCGTGCCCCAGAGGGCCCAGTCGCCCAGCCAGTTCAGCAGGTACTCCGGGTCCATCCAGTTCGGCATCAGCATCGCGAGTTGTACAAGCACGGGCACAGGGTAGCGTCCCAACCTGTGCAGGAGCTCAATCGTGATGAGAAGGACCTCCGCGGGACCGACGTGGTGGGCCCCAACGAGGTCGGCGTCGGTCCGTGGACCGGTGACTGGCCGGACGACCCGCGGCTGGACCCGGAGCTGCTCGAAGGCGGCGACCGGCGGAACGTGGTCGACAAGTACCGGTACTGGCGGCTCGAGGCGATCGTCGAGGACCTCGACCAGCAGCGGAACCCGTTCCACGTCGCGATCGAGAACTGGCAGCACGACCTGAACATCGGATCGGTCGTCCGGACTGCGAACGCGTTCCTGGCCAGCGAGGTCCACATCGTCGGTCACCGGAAGTGGAACCGCCGTGGCGCCATGGTCACCGACCGCTACCAGCACGTCCGGCACCACCCGCAGCTCGCCGACCTGGCGACGTACGCCGCCGAGCGCGACCTGCCGGTGATCGGCATCGACAACCTGCCGGGCTCGGTCCCCTTGGAGACCTACGACCTCCCGGCCGCCTGCGTGCTCCTCTTCGGTCAGGAGGGCCCCGGCCTGACCGACGAAGCCCACAAGATCTGTACGGCGGTGCTGTCGATCGCGCAGTTCGGTTCGACCCGCTCGATCAACGCCAGCGCGGCCGCCGCGATCGCCATGCACAGCTGGATCCGGCGGCACACGTTCGGTCAGGCGACATGAGCGGGTGGGCTGATCACGCGATCTGGTGGCAGGTCTATCCGCTCGGATTCACTGGTGCGGAGCCGACCGCCGCGCATCGGTTGCCACGGATCGAGAACTGGCTGGACTATGCGATCGAGCTTGGTTGCTCCGGGCTACTCCTGGGGCCGGTGTTCGCCTCCGAGACTCATGGGTACGACACGGTCGACCACTTCCGGATCGATCCTCGGCTGGGGGACGACGCGGATTTCGATCGGCTGGTCGCGGCCGCGCACCAGCGTGGGCTGAAGGTTGCGCTCGACGGGGTCTTCAACCATGTCGCTCGGTCGTTCGATGCTCCGGACGACTGGATCCGGCGGCAGCCGGACGGGACGCCGGCCACCTTCGAAGGCCACGAGCAGTTGGTCGCGCTCGATCACAGCAACCCGGCGGTCGCGTCGTACGTCACCGAGGTGCTGGAGCACTGGCTCGATCGCGGGGTCGACGCGTGGCGGCTGGATGCGGCCTATGCGGTGCCGGCGGAGTTCTGGCGGGCGGTGTTGCCGCGGGAGCGTTATCCGGAGGCGTGGTTCTTCGGTGAGGTGATTCACGGCGACTACGCCGGGTACGTCGCTCGGAGCGGGCTGGACTCCGTCACGCAGTACGAGCTGTGGAAGGCGATCTGGAGCTCGCTGAACGACGGGAACTTCTTCGAGCTGTCGTATGCGCTCGGTCGGCACGACGCCCTGCTGGACACCTTCGTGCCGCAGACCTTCGTCGGCAATCACGACGTCACCCGGCTCGCGACCCGGTTGGACGACGAGCGGCATGTCGGGCACGCGCTCGCGATCCTGTTCACGGTCGCCGGGGTCCCGAGTGTGTACTCCGGTGACGAGCAGGGGTTCCAGGGGCTGAAGGAAGATCGCGTCGGCGGTGACGATGCGATCCGGCCGGAGTTCCCCGCGTCGCCGGGCGACCTCGCGCCGTACGGAGAGTCGACGTACCGGACGCATCAGGAGCTGATCGGTGTACGGCGGCGGAACCCGTGGCTGACGCGGAGCCGGACGGTGGTCGAGCATCTGGCCAACCGGACGATGGCGCTGCGGTCAGGCAGTGGCGACGACTCGGTGGTGCTGCTGCTGAACATCAGTGACGAAGAGTTTCGCCACTCGGGGGAGTCCGTTCCGGCGCACAGTTGGAGATTGTTGACGGGACGCGTAACCCCCGAGGCCGGTGCTCCGTTGTCCTTCTGACAGAAGTGAGGCTTCTCGACCAAAGTCAGCCCCTCGGGCGGGGCGGCGCGCCCTCACGCGCGCCGACTGGGTTTGTGACGGGAAAACAGGGGATTGTCATGAGTTCACTGTGGGACGAACTGATCCACGAATTGGGGACGGTGCGCGCCTTGAGCGCTGCTGCTCTCCAGGCGCGCTCCGAATCGTCGCGCGTCGCACTGATCACGTTGCTGGATGCCGAGACCGCGGAGATCTCGGCCATCCTCGAGCAGATTCTCCGCGACGCCCGCGAGCGGGCGGAGGCACAGCAGTCGTCAGCGGCCTAGGAGTTGGCTGACTGCCGTCTGCAGGGCCTCGGTGGGATCGGTAGGTAGCTCGGACGCGCGGTAGGCGATGTGCGCGTCCGGGCGGACCAGCAGGCACCCGTTGTCCGGGATCTCGCGCACGCGCGACCAGTCGCCGTACAGGTCCTCGAGTTCGCGGCCGGGTCCGACCACGAAGGGCTCGATCGGTACGCCGAGTTGTTCGGCGACCGACTGGGCCGCCTTCACCCACGCCTCGCCGCCGATGCCGGTGAGCAGAGTGAACCGGCCTTTGCCGACCACATCGAGCGTGCTGACGGTGCCTTCGTGGCTGCTCAGCCAGGCATGCGGAATCCGCGCGCCCGGCCAGGTGGTCGGGTGGTAATAGAGCTCCGGATCCCGGTCGTACGACGGTTCCGGCGTGCCGTCGGTGACGACCGCGCCCGAGCTGTAGCGCTGACCGAGCTCGACGCCGTGGGCGTTGAACTCGTAGTCCTTGAGCGCGATCGCGGCCCGCAGCTCTTCGCGCTGGGCGATGCCTTCGGGGGTGTCGTCCTTGCGGGACTCGATCGTGCGGCCTTCCGGCGCGTCCGGCGTCATGCCCAACGCCTTGAAGATCTGGCCGAACTGGGTGCGGCTCTTGTTGGCCCGATCGACGATCTGCCGGGCGATCGGGGTCCGCTCCTCGTCGTACGTTTTCAGCAGGTCGGGCGACGCCTGGTCCTTGAGGACGAGCGAGAGCTTCCAGGCCAGGTTGTACGCGTCCTGAATCGACGTGTTCGAGCCGAGGCCGTTGCTCGGCGGGTGCCGGTGGATCGCATCGCCCATGCAGAACACGCGGCCGCTCGACGCCTTCTCGGCGTACATGTGGTTCACGCTCCACACCGAGGTGCCCTTCAGCTTCACGTCGATCGTGTCGTCACCCACCAGGTTGTGCACGATCTCGGTCGCCATCGCCTCGTCCACCACCGGCGCGGGCTGCGTGATGTCGTAGCCCCAGACGATCAGCCACTCGTTCCACGGGCGGACCATCCGGACCAGGCCGGCGCCGATGCCACCGATCTGCGCACCCGGCTGCAGTACCCAGTAGAGGACGCTCGGCCGATGCGCGACGTACTTGGACAGATCGGCCTCGAAGACGATGTTCATCGAGCCTTCGATGTCCATCGCCCCGGCCATCGGCAGCCCGATGTCCTGTGCGACCTTGCTCCGGCCGCCGTCCGCACCGATCAGGTACTTCGCTCTGATCTGATACGTCTCGCCACTCAGCCGATCGCGGACGGTCGCGGTCACGCCGTCGTCGTCCTGCTCGAGCGACAGGTACTCGGTGTTGAAGCGAACCTTCGCTCCGCGGGCGGCCGCCGTACTGACCAGGATCGGTTCGAAGAGCGTCTGCGGGAGGTCGCAGGGCAGCGTCGGGCTCGCCTCGGTGTAGTCGGCGAGCCGGCGTGGATGCGTGCCCCACGTGCGGATCCGGCCGATCTCCTCACCGGCCAGGCTGGTGCAGAACGCGGTCTGGCCCATCAGATGATGCGCGGTGCCCTTGCCGGTGATCTGGTCCTCGATGCCCATGTCGCGCATCAGCTCGACCGTGCGCTGGTTGGTGATGTGGGCTCGCGGGGTGTTCGCGGTCCAGCCGTAGCGCGTGAGCACGATGTTGTCGACGCCGTACGTCGACAGGAACAGGGAGGCGGCGCCACCGGCCGGACCGGTGCCGACGATCAGGACGTCGGTGGTGATCATCGCGACTCCTCAGCGAGAACGAGGTCGTAGGTGACGGAGTAGTAGGGCACGTCCGGCGTCTTCCCGTACGGCGCGGTGGAACCTGCCGGGTGTTCGCTGAACTCGGCGACCAGCGAGTCCTTGACGCCGAAGACCGCGTCGTTGCCGAGGTAGGGGTCACCCTGCTCGAACACGTGGGTGATGAGCCGGTGGTAGCCGGGCGCGGTGACCATGAAGTGGATGTGCGCGGGACGCATCGGGCCGCGACCACCGGCCCGCAGCATCTCGCCGACCGGGCCGTCGTCCGGGATCGGGTAGGCGACCGGCTTCACCGCCCAGAACGCATAGTTGCCCTCGGCATCGGTTGTCAGATGGGCCCGGTTCTGCGGACCGCCGAGCTCCGACTTCTGGACGTCGTAGAAGCCGTCCTCGTCCGCCTCCCAGGTCTCCACCAGCGCGTCCTTGATCGGCTCACCCTTGGTGTTCAGGACCCGGCCGCTCACCAGGCACGGATGTCCGGGCGCGCCGTTCGCGATGTCGCCGCCGAGCTCGACCTCGGGCGAACCCTCGACGAAGAACGGCCCGAAGACCGTCGACTCGGTCGCGCCTTCGGTCGCCGGGTTGCCCAGCCCGACCGTCAGCATCGACAGTCCGAGGGTGTCGGCCAGCAGCACGAACTCCTGGCGCTTGTCGTTCGAGATCTGGCCGGTCCGGGTGAGGAAGTCGATCGCGAGGAAGTACTCGTCCTCGGTGAGGTGCACCTCGCGTGCGAACGCGTGCAGATGCCGCACCAGCGCGCTCATCACCTCTTTGGTCCGCGGCTCCAGGCTCCCGTCGAAGCTGGCCACCACCGCATCTGTCAGGTCTTCTCCGTGCAGGTCCATTTCGCTGCCTTTCAGGCTTCGATCACCAGTGCCAGTCCCTGCCCGACGCCGATGCAGAGAGTGGCCAGTCCGTAGCCGCCGCCGCGGCGTTTCAGTTCCTGCGCGAGGGTGGTGAGAATCCGGGTCCCGGAGCTGCCCAGGGGATGTCCGAGGGCGATCGCTCCGCCGTTCACGTTGACCTTGGTGCGGTCGAGGTCGGGCCATTGGCCCAAGCAGGCCAGGCTCTGGGCGGCGTACGCCTCGTTGAGCTCGACCAGGGTGAGGTCGTTCCAGCCGATGCCGGCCTTGGCCAGCGCCTTGTTGGCAGCCTCGACCGGTCCGATCCCGAAGTACTGCGGCTCCACGCCGTGCACCGCCCGGCTGACAATCCTTGCCAGTTTGGGGATTCCCAGGCGATCCGCAGCAGCTTCATCACCGATCAGTACGGCGGATGCCCCGTCGTTCAACGTGGATGCGTTGCCGGCGGTGACCGTGCCGTTGTCGCGGAAGGCCGGCTTGAGCTTGGCCATCAGCTCCGGCGTACTGCCGTCGCGGATCGATTCGTCCCGGGTCAGCGGGGTGTGCTTCTTCGGGAGGATCTCGGCCAGACGGTCCCAGGGCAGCACCTCGTCGTCGAAGGCGCCTGCTGCCCAGGCCTTGGCTGCCTTCTCGTGACTCTCCAGGGCGAACAGGTCCTGCGCTTCGCGCGTGACGCCGTACTTCTCGGCGAGTTGCTCGGTCGCTTCACCGAGCGAGACCGTCCACTCCTTCGGCATCCGCGGGTTGATGAAACGCCAACCCAGGGAGGTCGACTCGGCTTGGAGGCTGCCGTGCGGGAAGGCGCGGTCGGGCTTCGGGAGCACCCACGGTGCGCGGCTCATTGATTCCACGCCACCGGCGATCACCAGGCTCGCATCGCCGGTCTCGATCGCCCGCGCCGCCTGGATCGCGGCTTCCAGGCCGGACCCGCAGAGGCGGTTGACCGTCGTACCGGGGACGCTGGTGGGGAAGCCGGCCAGCAGGGCGGCCATCCGGGCCACGTCGCGGTTCTCCTCGCCGGCGCCGTTCGCGTTGCCGAGGAAGACGTCGTCGAGCTCCGCCGGGTCGAGGCTCGGGTTTCTCCGGGCGAGCTCTTGCAGGGTGACGGCGGCGAGGTCGTCGGGGCGGGCGCCGGCCAGGGCGCCGCCGAGTTTGCCGACCGGGGTGCGGACGGCGTCCAGCAGGTAGGCGGATCTCATCGGGTTGCTCCTTCGGGCCGGGTCCCGGCCCACGCTCTCGTCAGAATCTCTTCCACATCGCCGGGGAACGAGTGGGCGGCCGCAACGGCCTGCTCCCGCGTCAATCCCAGGGCTTGCAGGCTGGTCGGCACATTCGCCGCCGCGAACAGATCGAACAGGCCGGTCGCCAGGTCGTCGGTCTCGAGCGCTTCTTCCAGCCGGGCTTTGGCTCTGGGAACCTCGACGGCCTTCACCCGCGTGACCTGGGGGAGGACGGCCGCGTGGGTCTCGGCGTGCGGGAGGTTGTAGGTGCCACCGAGGAGATGGCAGAGCTTGTGATGTACGCCGGTCCCGGCCGCGGCGAGGGCGGTTCCGGCCAGGCAGGCGCCGTACAGAAGGTTGCCGCGAGCATCTATATCGGTGGGGTTCGCGAGGGTTGCGCGGAGGCCGGTGCTGAGAGCGCGGGCGGCCTCGACTGCGGTGGTCTCGGTGATCGGGTTCGCCTTCTCGGTCCACACCGCCTCGACGCAGTGCGCGAGGGCGTTGGCCACGCTCGCCGCGGTGACCTTCAGCGGTAGCTGGAGTGTCAGTCGCGGGTCGTAGATGACCGTCTTCGGTAGCACTCGCACATCGGTGCCGGTGGTCTTGCTGCCGCCTGAGGTCTCGCCCCAAACGGGCGTCATCTCGGAGCCGGCGTAGGTCGTGGGGACTGCCAGGATCTGGACGTCCGCGGTCAAGGCGATCGCTTTCGCCAGCCCGATCGCCGATCCGCCGCCGATGGCGATGATGCCGTCTGCCTGGACTTCTCGGGCTTTGGCTCGGGCCGCCTCGGCGACCTCGGTGGGGACGTGCTGCCGGACGCCGTCGATGCGTCCGGCGAAGCGTTCTTTCAACCCTGCTTGGACTTCGTCGGCTGCTGGTTGCGCGGAGCCGGTCGCGATGACGAGTGCTCTCCGGATGCCGAGGAGCTCGACCTCCGTGGCGACCTGGTGCAGGCTGCCCGCTCCGAAGACCACCCGTCCGGCGTACGACGTGTGGACGAACGCTTCGGTCATTCCCAGCCACCCCATTCGCGGTGCTCAGCCATTGATGACCTCGCGGGCGCGCAGCCGGCGCAGGACGTCCAGCTCGGTCTCGGTGGGCGCCGGGACCTCTTGGATGCTATCGGCAACCTTCAGGTCCCAGCCGGTGACCGCGCGGGCCTGCTCGACGGTGACCCCGGGGTGCAACCGCGTCATGGTCAGCTCGTTGGTCACCGGATCCGGCTCGAGGACGCCGTGGTCGGTGATCACCAACGTGGGACCGGCGCCGGGCGCCTGCCGCTCGCGACCGGTCGGGCCGTAGCCGACGCTCGTGACGAAGTCGACCTGCTCGACGAACGTCCGCGGCGACTGCTTCACGATCACGATCACGCGGCCGGCATTGGCCGCGATCTCCGGTGCGCCACCGGCACCCGGCAGCCGCGTCTTCGGATTGTCGTGGTCACCGATCACCGTGGTGTTGATGTTCCCGAACCGGTCGATCTGCGCGGCCCCGAGGAACCCGACATCGATCCGGCCGGCGCCGACCCAGTAGTTGAACATCTCCGGCACCGAGACGACCGAGGTCGCGGTGGCCGCCAGGTCGTCGTCCCCGATCGACAGCGGCAGCCGACGCGGCTTGGCGTCGATCGCACCCGACTCGTAGACGAGGCGGCAGGCCGGCGCATGCGTGTGCCTGGCCAGGTTTGCTGCCAGGTTCGGCGGACCGACCCCGACCAGGCACACGTCCCCGTCATGCAGTTCGCGGGCGGCGGCGACGTTCATCATGTCCGCGCTGTTCCAGTTCTCAGGCATCCGCAGCCGCCTCCAGTCCGTTCTCCTTGGCCCAGGCGAGGAAGGAGCCGCGATCGCGCGACACCGCATCCCACTGCTGGTAGAAGTCGTTGTCCCGGGTCGAGTAGCCGAGCGCATACGACGGCCAGGCCCCACCCGGTACGACGCTCACCGCGGCGAGCGCCCATTCCGGCAGAATCACCGCACCGGTGCGTTCCGGGAACTCGTCCACGATCTCTTCGACCGTGACGATCGCCCGGTCGGCTGCGAGGACCGCCTCGCGCTGCACGCCGGTCAGACCCCACAGCATCACGTTGCCCTCGCGGTCGGCCAGCTGTGCGTGGATGACGGACACATCTGGGTTGACCGCCTTCACTGCGGCCAGCTCCTCGCCGGTGAACGGGCAGGTGACCCGGCTGATGATGTCGCTCTGTTGTTCGAGGTCAGTGCCGCGATAGCCCCGCAGTACGGCGAAGGGCAGTCGGCCGGCACCTGCGACGTACGCGTTGGCCAGTCCGGCGTGGCTGTGCTCGTGAACGACCAGCTTGTGCGGCCAGTGCTTCTCCACGGCGTCGCGCAGGCGGTGCAACGAACCGACGCCCGGATTGCCGCCGTACGAGAAGACGAGCTCGTCCGCGACGCCGAGGCCGATCAGCTGGTCGTAGACGACGTCGGGCGTCATCCGGACGAGCTTCAGGTGCCGACGGCCCTGGCGGGCGATCTCGTGCGCGGCGGCGAACGGGATCAGGTGGGTGAAGCCCTCGAGCGCGACGGTGTCACCGTCGTGGACGTGAGTCGCTATCGCTTCGTCGAGGGGGACTGGACGGGGCATGCGCGGCTCCACTATGATTTCGCTGAGCGAAAAGTTCTTCTTTCAACGAAAAGTAGGCTAGCCGATGGTTGGTGAGGCGTCCAGTGGGACCTTTCTGCAAGGGCTCGAGCGCGGGCTCGCGGTGATCCGTGTGTTCTCCGCGGAGGCGCCGTCCCTGACGTTGAGCGAGGTGGCGCGCGATGTCGGCCTCACGCCGGCGACCGCGCGGCGGATCCTGCTCACGCTCGAGCAGCTTGGCTATGTGCGCACTGACGGTCGCCAGTTCTCGCTGACCCCGCGCGTGCTCGCCCTCGGTTGGGCCTACCTGTCCTCGCTGGACCTCGGCGAGCTCGCCGGTCCGTACATGGAGGAGCTGAGCGTCGCGACCCGCGAGTCCTGCTCGATCGCGACCCTCGACCTGCCCGACATCGTGTACGTCGCTCGCGTCCCCACCAGCCGGATCATGACCGTGGCGCTGGGGGTGGGCGCGCGTCTTCCCGCCTACCCCACCTCGATGGGCCGAGTCCTGCTGTCCGGTCTTTCGTCGGCCGACCTCGACGCCTACCTGTCCGCGCTGGACGCCGAGCCGCTCACCGACCGTACGGTCACCGCACCCGACGCTCTCCGCACAGCCATCGACCAGACCCGCGTGGACGGCTACGCCTTGGTCGACCAGGAGCTCGAGCTAGGCCTCCGCTCCCTGGCCGCCCCCATCCACAACTCCCGCGGCCGCATCATCGCCGCCCTCAACGTCTCCGCCCATGCCTCCCGCTCCACCCCCGACTCCCTCTGCCAAGAAGTCCTCCCCCACCTCCTCAACGCCGCCACCCAAATCACCACCGCCCTAAAACACCGAGGCCCCCTCTAACCCCGCCCCCCGCCGTACCCCACCCCGCCGTACCCCACCCCGCCGTACCCCACCCCGCCGTACCCCACCCCGCCGTACCCCACCCCGCCGTACCCCACCCCGCCGTACCCCACCCCCACCTCGCGCCCAAAGAGCAGCCCCCGCACCTTTGTGCACGCGCCGCGTCTTTGTGCGCGCGGCGCATCTTTGGGAACCCACCAACCACGCAGAGCGCGTCGAAACGATCGGTGGCTTCCCAAAGTTGGTGATCGCACCCAAAGAGCGGCCGCCGCACCTTTGTGCACGCGTCGCGTCTTTGTGCGCGCGGCGCATCTTTGGGAACCCACCAACCACGCAGACCCCGTCGAAACGATCGGTGGCTTCCCAAAGTTGGTGATCGCACCCAAAGAGCGGCCCCCGCACCTTTGTGCACGCTCCGCGTCTTTGTGCGCGCCCCGCATCTTTGGGTAGCCACCGACCATCCGGAGGGGGTGGAAGTGGTTGGTGGGTTCACAAAGTTGGTGATCGTGCACAAGGAGCAGTCGGCGCACCTTTGGGGGCGAAGTGGGGGTGGGGTGGGAGGGCGGGTCAGCCGAGGCCGATTTGGGTGTTGAAGGACTGGTTGTCCCAGAAGAGGTATTCCTCGTCCATGGTGTTGTGGCGGTTCCAGATGCCGACGGTGGCCATCGAGATCTTGTAGGGCTTGTTGGTGGGCTTGATGTAGCCGCCCTTGCCGTCGGGCATCGGGCGGGTGAAGGTGCCCTCCATGATTCCGGTGACCGCGGTCAGCTCGTTGGTCGCGACCCGGAGCGGGTGCTGCTGGATCCGGGTGTCCGGCGCCCAGACGAACATCGCCTTCAGGTCCGCGATGTGCTTGTCGATGCCGTCGGTGAAGTGCCCGTCCGGCCAGTGCACGCGGATGGTGTGGGCGTGGCTCTCGTCGAGCCGGTTCCACTTCTGGCCGGTGAAGATCTCGAAGTCGAGCTCGTCGAAGATCCGCAGGTGCCGCCGCTCGGTCGGCGACAGGTTCGCCGGGTAGTCGTCGTGGGCGAGTGCGGTGCCGTTGTTCACCGCGGCCAGGGCCAGTGCGCCGAGGCCCACCGCGCCGCTGCTCCTGATCAAAGAACGCCGGTCGATCGTCATGATTCCTCTTCCTCGGGCTCGCGTTGCTGTCTGGAGTTTCTAAGAGATACTGCTTACCAATAGAAACTACGAACTTCAAGTACCTGGTTCCTGTGACGAACTACACTGGCCAGGTGAGTGAGGACATCGAGTACGACGTGTTCTCCGCCGCCTGCCCGTCCCGGCCGGTGCTCGAGGACGTGACCGGCCGCTGGGGAGCACTGGCGCTCGGAGCGCTGGCCGACGGCCCCATGCGCTTCAACGAGCTCCGCCGGCACGTCGACGGAGTCAGTCAGAAGATGCTGGCCCAGTCCCTGCAGGCCCTCGAACGCGACGGCCTGGTGCTCCGGGATGTCCAGTCGACCTTTCCGTTGAAGGTCGAGTACAGCTTGACTCCGACCGGCGCCGTACTGGCCGGCAAACTGCTGGATCTGATCGGCTACCTGACCACGAGCATGCCGGGGATCCTCGACGCCCAGTCCGCGTACGACGAGGCCCACGCCGACTGACGCTGGGTCAGTGGACGTGGGCCTCGGGGTGCTGTGTCAGGAGCGCGTCGACTCGACGATCTCCAGGTAGTGCGGGTTGTTCATGATGCCGATCAGGTTGCCGAACGGGTCGACCACCGACGCGGTCCGGAAGCCGGTGTTGTTGCCTCGCTCAACGATTCCCTCGTTGACGGTGGCGCCGAGCTCGACCAGGCGGGCGAGGGTTGCTTCGAGGTCGTCGACCTGCCAGTTGAGGATCGCCCCGGCCGGTCCGCCGTCCACCTTGTGCGGTGCGAACTTGGCGTTGATGATGCCCAGCTCGGCCTGGAAGTCCCCGAACCGGAACTCGACGTACACCGGCTCCTCGGCCGACGGCACCGCGAAGTACGCCTCGGTGCCGAGGAACTCCGCGTACCAGTCCCGAGCCGCCTTGACGTCCTCCGCGTAGAAGCTCACGGTCGCCATGCCTCGCAACATCTGCCCACACCCTCTCGCTGTTCTGATGTCTCTACTCTCCCAGCAGAAGAGGACAGGTTCTGTCCGCTACTTCCGAAGATTCCGGATTCGCTGCAGGACATCGAGTTGCGCCGAGTTGTACACGTCGTTCATGGCCAAGTCGATCGTTCGGCCGACATGTTGCGACCCACCAGGAGCGGCGGCCCGGGCCTGCTGCAGCTCGGGGAACTCGGCGCGGATCTCCGCGAAGTGCGCCCCGAGCCGGACGACCAGGTCGGCGCGCCTGCTCTCGTCCGCATCCGGCGGCAGCTGGTCGAACTCGCCGACCGCGGGATCCTCGGCGTACTCGACCAGGAATCGCTTCCATGCCTTGAGCCCTTCCGGTCCGAGGAGGCGGGCCTGGACGACCAGCAGGGCGCGGTCGTTCGCGGACATCTTGCCGACCAAGGGCGCCCACTCGGCCGGAAGGTCGGTCGGCCAGCCGTGCTCGAGCATCGGAGCCAACTCGGCGCGGAGTCGTTGCAGTCGCTCGATCCCGGCGGCGAGCTCGGCATCGAGGTGGCGCAGCGTCTGCTCGGGGTGTTCGGAGGTGTCACCGAGCTCGGCGATCTGCGCCAACGACAGGCCCAGCTCGGTGAGCCGGCGGATCCGCAGCAGCCTGGTCAGCTCGGCTACGCCGTAGTGCTTGTAGCCGTTGGAGGTTCGTTCGGGCTCTGTGAGCAGACCGAGCTTGTGATAGTGCCGGACCGCCTTGACGGTCGTCCCGGCGAGCTCGGCGACCTGACGGGTGCTCCACGCCATGGAAGCGATCTTCCCATGGCGTGGAGTGTTTCCGGCCAGGGTCAGCTGCCCATTAGCTGGCGCAGCGCAGGTCGTGCTTCGGGCGCTTCCCGTCGACGAGGAAGGCCGTTGCCACGTTCAGGACGCAGGCGTTGCCGCCGTAGACGTAGGCTCCGTGGCCACCCTGATCGACGCTGACCAATCGGGATCGGTCCCCGAACGCCTTGCGTAGCAGGACTCCGCCGACATGCGGAGTCGCTGGGTCGCGCAGGTTCTGCAGGATCAAGATGTTCGCCGGACCCTTGGTGCTGATCGTGGCCGGCGGCTCGCTCGGGGCATGCGGCCAGAACGCGCACGGGTTGATGTTGGCGCCCGCCGCACCGAACAGCGGGTACCGCTGCCGAGCATCCTTGACGTCGCGCTGGTAGGTGGCCAGGTCGCGCGGCCAGGCCGAGTCGTTGCAGACCACAGCCAGATACGCCGAGATTGCGTTGTCGTACGGCGACGGCGTACCCGCTGACTGGGTTGTCGGGGCAGCTGCGGGCCGGGCGCCGAGCACGGGGTCGGCGGCCAGCGCTTTGGGTGCTGGCAGTGTCGATGCTCCGGGCTTCTGGCCGGTTGGGGTGAAGCTCTTCAGGCCCTGCCAGAGCTGGGCGGCGTGGGGGAAGTCGTGATCGGCGTAGAGGCTGGCGAAGACCGTGATCCGGAAGGTGGCACCGTCGTACCCGAGGACTGGTTTCGTCTCGAGCTGCTTGGCGAAGGCGAGGAAGTTCCGGCGGACTTCGGTCGGCGTCCGGCCGAGACCGTACGCCGTGCTCCGGGCCGCCGCGAACTTGGCGAAGTCGGGGAACCGTTGCTCGGCGCCGAGCCCGAAGCGGAGCTGGCTCTCCCGAGTGAGCACGGTGCTACCGGAGTTGCTGTCGAGCACGATCCGGTCGGTGCGCTCGGGGAAGAGTGAGGCGTACGTCGCGCCCAGCGCCGTACCGTAGGAGCCGCCGAAGTAGCTGAGCTTCTCCTCGCCCAGAGCGGCCCTGATGGTGTCCATGTCCCGCGCGGTGTTCGCGGTCGACATGAATCGGAGACGTCCGTCGTGATCGTTCGCGGCGCACTGATCGGAGACGCCCTTCACCACGGTCGCCCATTGGGTGACCGCTGCCGCATTTGCCGGGTACGGCGGGACGTTGCCGGCGTACGCCTGATCGCTGGTGAAGCCACAGCTGACGGGAGCGGAGTGGCCGACGCCGCGTGGATCCATCCCGACCAGGTCGTAGCTGTCGAGCACGCTGCCCGGAATGCCGAGCGTGACCAGCTCGGCCGGCATCGACAGCCCTTCGCCGCCAGGGCCGCCGGGGTTGGTCAGCAGGACTCCGCGCCGGGCCGGGTTGATGCTGGCGACGCGGGACACCATGATGTCGATGGTCGCTCCGCCGGGCTTCGCGTAGTCGAGCGGCACCGGAACCTTCGCACACTCCATCGGCGCGGCCGGGAACTTCGCCGTCGTATCCGCCGGGCAGGCACCCCACACCACCTTCGACCCCGCCGACGACTTGGCCGGTGCCATTGCCGATGACCTTGCCGGTGCCGACGTGTTGGTCTGTGCCGGGCTGGTCCCGGCGGCGGTGCTGGTGGCTGGCACCAGCACCGATCCGGTCGCCAGGATCGCGAGCCCCCAGCCCGCGATCGCCTTGCGTCCCCGTCCCATGGCGTCTCTCCTCCGTTGCTCGAATGCTTCCGAGCACCATCTGAAACCGTGGCCTTAGGGCACGGTCAAACCGGAGAGACGCGGGGTGTTTCAGTCCGTCTGGGTGACCTTGCGCAGACCGCGCGGGGCGTCGGGGTCGAGGCCGAGCTTGCGGGCCAGCGCCTCGATCGCGCGCTGGGCCGGGATGACGAGCGCCAGCGGGGCCAGGGTCTCGGGGAGATCCGGGCCGGGCAGGTTCACGTCGCAGCGGGAGGCGAAGGTCGGGTCGCCGCCGATGCCGAGGATCTTGCTGCCCTTCTCGCGGACGAGGCCGGCCAGCTCGGTCATGCCGGGCAGCGCCGGGCCCTCGCCGGCCGCGACCAGGATGGTGACCAGGTCGGCGTCGACGACCGCGATCGGGCCGTGCTTCAGGTCGGCGTACGAGAGACCCCGGACCGGCTGGAGACAGGTCTCCTCGAGCTTGAGCGCGACCTCGAGCGTGGTCCCGAAGGTCAGGCCACGGCCACTGGCCAGGACGTCGTGCGCACCGGCCAGCAGCGCGGCGGCCTCCTCGACCGAACCCTCGAGCATCTTCGCGGCCGCGTCCGGAACCCGGGCGATATCGGCGTCCAGCGTGCCCGGCTTCTGCGCGAGCGCGTCGACGACGACTGTGATCGCGGCCAGCTGGGTGGTGTAGGTCTTGGTCGCCGGGACCGCGAGCTCCTTGCCGGCCTGGGTGATCAGGGCGACATCGGCGGTCGAGGCGAGCTGGCTGTCGCCGTCGTTGGTGATGCCGACCACCGCGGCGCCGTTGCGCTTGGCCCACTCCGCGGTCTCGACGATCTCCTGGGTCGCTCCGGACTGGCTCACCGCCACGACCAGCGAGTTCGACAGGTCGAGGTTGGCGCCGTACAGCGTCGCGACCGACGGAGCGGCCAGCGCGGCCTGGCGGCCGGCGTGGATCTCGGTCAGGTAGCGGCCGTAGACGCTCGCGTTGTCGGACGACCCCCGGGCCACGAAGATGACGTTGCGGCGACCCGCGGCGAGCCGCGTGATGTCGTGCCGCAGCGGGAGAACATGCTCGAACGTCGCGGCCAGGGCGGCCGGCTGTTCGGCGATCTCCCGCGCCATCTGGGTTGCCGGGGCGGGGACAGACACCACTGCGATCACTGGTCCTATCTGGTCTTAACAGGTATGCTGCGCACGATAGCAGTGAGCGGCGTCCCGGGGCACCCCCGAGTCCCGCCCAGGTCTGGAGGATCGAGTTTCGATGGTGGCGACGAAGCGGGCCCAGGTCCGATCGGTGCTGGAACGGCTGATCGATGTCGAGCTGCACCCCGGGGATCCGATCCCCTCGGAGCGGGCCCTGGTGGACAAGCTGAACGTCTCCCGGGTGACCGTGCGGCAGGCGATCAGCGACCTGGTCGAGTCCGGCGCGCTGGAGCGGGTGCACGGCAAGGGCACCTTCGTCACCGGCCCACAGGTCGACTCCCAGCTGCACCTCACCTCGTTCTCCCGGGAGATGCGGGCGCGGGGGCTGGAGCCCGGCACGGTGGTGCTGTCGGCCACCGAGATCGAGGCCTCCGACGAGACCGCGAAGGGGCTGCGGGTCCCCAAGGGCACCAAGGTGATCCGGGTCGAGCGGCTGCGCACGGCCGACGCCTCGCCGATGGCCTACGAGGTCGGCTTCTATCCGTCCGCGCTCTTCCCCGGCCTGCTCGGCCGCGAGCTCGGCACTCTGTACGACGTCTTCGCCAGCGAGTACGACGTCGTCGTCACCTCGGGTGAGCAGACCGTCCGGGCGGACAACGCCGACGGTCACGTCGCCCGGGTTCTCGGCGTGGCCAGGCGGGCACCCCTGCTGGTCCTCGAGCGCACCACCTTCGCCGGCCGCAAGGTCGTCGAGCTGTCCTGGTCGGCCTACCGGGCCGACCGCTACCGGCTGCACATGGCGCTGACCCCCCGCGGCCCGCGGTCCGGGTCGGCCTGAAAGCTGTAACAAACTGGATCGGTCCTGTTCATCAACTGGTCTGTTCGTCTGCCGTTCGCTCCCCGGCCACCTGGCCGGCTCGGCAGGCAGGCCGCCGGGCACGACGAAGTGCCCGCCGGTGATACTGGAGCTCAACCCACATGAACTTTGCTGTGAGGAGTACCGCGAGACATGCCTATTGCCACCCCTGAGGTCTACGCAGAGATGCTGGACAAGGCCAAGCAGAACCGCTTCGCCTACCCGGCCATCAACGTCAGCTCCTCGCAGACGCTGATCGCCGCCCTGCGCGGTTTCGCCGAGGCGGGCTCGGACGGCATCGTCCAGGTCTCCACCGGCGGCGCCGAGTACCTGTCCGGCTCGACGGTGAAGAACATGGTCACCGGCTCGGTCGCGCTGGCGGCCTACGCGCACGAGGTCGCCAAGAACTTCCCGGTGAACATCGCGCTGCACACCGACCACTGCCCCAAGGACAAGCTGGACGGCTTCGTCCGGCCGCTGCTGGAGATCTCCGCGGAGCGCGTCGCCCGCGGCGAGAACCCGCTGTTCCAGTCGCACATGTGGGACGGCTCGGCCGTGCCGCTGGACGAGAACCTGGAGATCGCCAAGGACCTGCTGGCCAAGGCCGCGGCGGCGAAGATCGTGCTGGAGATCGAGGTCGGTGTCGTCGGTGGCGAGGAGGACGGTGTCGCCAACGAGATCAACGACAAGCTCTACACCACGGTCGAGGACGGCCTGGCGACGGTCGAGGCGCTCGGCGCCGGTGAGCACGGTCGCTACCTGACCGCGCTGACCTTCGGCAACGTGCACGGCGTCTACAAGCCCGGCTCGGTCAAGCTGCGCCCGGAGATCCTGAAGGAGATCCAGGACGCGGTCGGCGCCAAGATCGGCAAGGACCGCCCGTTCGACCTGGTCTTCCACGGCGGCTCCGGCTCGACCCTGGAGGAGATCCGCGCCGCGGTCGACCACGGCGTCATCAAGATGAACGTCGACACCGACACGCAGTACGCGTTCACCCGTCCGGTCGCGGCGCACATGTTCGCCAACTACGACGGCGTCCTGAAGGTCGACGGCGAGGTCGGCAACAAGAAGGCCTACGACCCGCGCGCCTGGGGCAAGGCGGCCGAGGCCGGTATGGCCGACCGGATCAAGGAAGCCTGCGAGAGCCTCCGCTCCACGGGGACGTCGCTGAACGGCTGACATCACGTTTCTCCTTCCAGGGCTTGGCTTTGAAGCAATTTCTGGTTCGAGGTAGATCTGGTTCGAGGGGCTCATCGCTGACCGCGATGGGCCCCTCGATCACATCCGGGCGAAGTCGACGTGCCGGATGTCGGTCCGGCGGGCCGCCCGGGCGAACGTGCTCGTGATGCGGTCGAGCACGACCTTCGGGTGGTCGAGGTCGGTCCAGGAGATCCAGCACCTCTCCACGGGCGGCGGACCGTCCGCGGTCGGGAGAGGGGCGGGCTGTTCCGCGTCCTCTTCCAGCTCTTCGCACCAGTAGGGAATCCGGGGCTCGAACTCGACCAGGGTGCGTTGCTCGGGGAACCAGAGGGCCGACTCCAGCTCCGGCGCTTCGACATGGGGTGGCAAGGCATCCGCCGGGGTGGGCAGCCCGGCCGCGTGGAGCGTGAACCGCAGCCGCGACTCGGCCACCGAGGCTGAACCCCGGCAGTGGGCGAAGACCCCGAGCGCCCGATCCCCGCCGTACTCGAGGAGGCCGGCGGCTCGGCGCAGGGTGCGTTTGGTGGCGAGACCGGCATACAGAGCGGCGTCGGCCAAGGCGATGGCCGGAGCTGTCGGTGCGATCGCCGCGACCTCGGCGACCGAGCGGGCCGCGGACACCATCGGCAACTTGTTCCAGATCAGTACGCCGGGACCGACCGGATCCCGAATGTGCCGATACACACTGCCGATCCGGCCGCTCCGCCCCGCGGGCGCGGTCACGTGGACGGTCGACAGGTCGAGCCCCCACACCGGCAGCGCGTGCAACACGGCCGCCGATTGATGGCTGGCGAACACCTGGCCACCGCTGGCCAGCACTGCGCGATGCACACGCCGGAGATACAGGACCTCTGGCGTCACGACCGTCAGCGCCCGCTGCTCCGCATACGTCCCGCGCCGGATCCGCCGCCACCCACCGGTCGCCAGTAAGTAGTCGATATCCGCGTCGTCATATCCACAGGCCCGGGCGTCCGCCCGGCGAAACACCCCGCCCCGAAGGCCGGCCATCACCGCAAGTTGAGGATTCATACCCAAGAAGTTGCAGCAATCAGACCCTCGATCCGCCAACAACTTTCAACCTGTGGAGAACCCAGACGTTCGGCTCGACGTACAGCGCCTGATCCTGCGCGACTGCACACCGAACCGTCGTCAGCGCTCCCGGCACCTCGAGCTCGCCGCTCGCGTCGAACGGCAACCCAGTCCACCGGCGCCACTCGGCGAGGGACCCCGCCACGACCCAGGACGCCGGCGCTACCCCGACGATCTCGCCGCCGGCCCGCGCATGCGTCCGGAGCCACGCGTCGTACGGCAGACCGTCCGGTCGCGTGCGAGCGACGTACTCGGCCATTGGTGTCCGTGGTTCGACTGACTTCTGGCTTGGGCGGACGGGGGCTTGCAGAGTGTGGTGCCCCAGGTCGGCGGCTGCTTCGCGGAGTGCGGACAGCAGCGCAGCGGCCAGACCTTGGCCTTGCAGGTGGTGGGCAACGCTGATGTTGAGCGCGCAGGTGGTGTCCGGGCGGACGCCGCTGTGCAGGTCGGCGAAGGCCCAGACGACTGCCTGCTCCCAGCCGCCGGTCGGGAGCTCCGGCCGCGCGGCGAGCTGCACGGCGTGCGCATCCCCGACGACCTGTCCGTCGGGGGTGGTGGCGATCAGGCAGGTGCTCGGGAAGGCGGTGAGGGTGCGGTGGAAGTACGCCTCGGAGACGCGGTTGTGCCGCATGAACTCCGGCCAGGGGCCGGCATCCAGGGCGGCGCCGGCCAGGTGCGGACGGTCAGCGACCGTGGTGATCTCGACCTGGTGGTGACGCCACGACCTGGAAAAGGGCATAAAAAATGCCCGTCATGTGACTATGACGAGCTCGGCTCTGGTTGGAACCCAGGGTTGCCAGAGGAGGGGCATGTTGGCCTCGCCCGGGGTCCGGTTGCCCTTGCGCTCGTTGCACGAGGCGTGGGCGGCGACCGCATTGAGCCACTCGGTGCGGCCGCCTCGGGACCTCGGTTGGACGTGGTCCATCGTGTTGGCGTTCTCGAGGCCGCAGTAGGCGCAGCGGAACTTGTCGCGGCGGAGGACCCCGTGTTTGGAGTACTTCATCCGGCCGGCGGCGTAGCGCCAGTGGGTGACGACGTAGCGGACCAGGCGCAGCACTCTGGGCACCGGAAAAGGGCCGATGTATCTCTCGCCGTGCGCCTCTTCCACCACTGCGACCTCACGGACCAGCATCCGGATGGCGTGCTGGATCGAGACGGTGTGCAGCGGCTCGTACGACGCGTTCAGGACTATGACGCTCATCCGGTGCCTCCTTCCGGCCGTAGCTGGGAACCACGGCGGTGTTGACGCAAGGGTCTCAAGCATCCGTGGCCGGTCGGTGAACGGTCAACGGATTTCGCCAGACGGTCACGTGCCGGGTCGGCGGCGTGATCGGCGAAGATGTGCTTATGGAATTGAACAATCTGCTCTCAGGCCCACCCGAGACACTACTCCCAGTGGACCCGGCCGCGGCGGAACTCGCCGCCGGGACCCCCGCGGTGGAGGCCGCGGCCAAGTTCCCGGCCTCCTCACTGGCCTGGGGGACGCTGGCTGAGGCGGCCCTCGCCGCCGGTAACACCATCGAGGCCTACGCCTACGCCCGGACCGGCTACCACCGCGGTCTGGACGCGCTCCGGCGCAACGGCTGGAAGGGCCACGGCCCCGTTCCGTGGGAGCACGAGCCGAACCGCGGCTTCCTGCGCTGCCTGGCCGTCCTCGGCAAGGCGGCCGGCATCATCGGCGAGACCGAGGAGGCCGAACGCTGCACGACCTTCCTGCGCGACTCGTCCGCGACCGCCGCGGACGCCCTGGCCTGAATCCGGTTTGCCGGGCTGGTCACCTGACGGCAGGATGCGTCGGATGACCAGCCCGTACTCCCAGCAAGGTTTCCGCGTCGGCTTCGACTGGGGTCCGGTCGGCGCCGACGTGGTCACCGGCAATCTGGTCGCCGTCGTCGACGTGCTGTCGTTCACCACCACAGTCACCGTCGCGGCCGACCTCGGCATCGACGTCTACCCCTATCGCTGGCGCGACGAGACGGCCGTCGCCTACGCCCAGCAGTACGACGCTCACCTGGCAGTCGGCCGATCCCAAGCCGGCCCCGGCGACGTGAGCCTGTCCCCGGCCACCATCCGGCAGGCGACCGGGGTCACCCGACTGGTGCTGCCGTCACCTAACGGCTCGACCATCGTGCAGCAGCTCAGCGACAGCGGCGCCACGGTCATCGCTGTCTCCCTCCGTAACCGGCTGGCTGCCGCAGCCTGGGCCAACGAGCGTCTGGCCGCCGACCCGAACCTGAAGGTCGTGGCGATCGCCGCCGGGGAACGCTGGCAGGACGGCTCGCTGAGACCAGCTGTAGAGGACCTCTGGGGTGCAGGAGCCTTCCTGAGCGCACTCGAGATCGACGGGCTGTCACCGGAGGCCCGAGCGGCGGTGGCGGCCTACGAGGCGGTGGCCGATGAGCTTCCCGCCGTGCTGCACGACTGCGCCGGCGGTCGCGAGCTCACGCAGTACGGCTATCCCGACGATGTCCGGATCGCAGCGGAGGTGGATCAGAGTCTTTCCGTGCCGGTGCTGAGAGACGGTAAGCTGAGCACGTCAATCTGAAACGATGATTTTTGCCCGTTGACAGAGCCGGCAGGCGGTGTGCGTCCCCACTTCCTGCCAACACTGGACGGTTGTAGGCGGATTCGACGGACCGGTGAAGCAGGACGCCCACGGTCTGTCCCCGCCCCGACGGGCAGCGGAAGGCCTTACCGTGCCGGCACTCACCGGACGGCTCAGCTATGCCCAAGCACTCCGCACTCCTGGGGCATGGAAGTTCTACCTCGCGGCCGCACCGGCCCGCATCGGGATCGCCATGACGGGCCTCGGCATCGTCTGGCTGGTCCACGGATCCACCAACTCGTACGCCGTCGCCGGCACCGTGACCGGCGGCTTCGCCGTCGCCGAAGCGGTGGGCGGTCCGCAGGTCGCCCGCCTCATCGACCGCTTCGGCCAGACCCGCATGCTGCCCATCATCCTGCTGACCCACGCGTTCACGATCGCGCTCCTGGTCGGTCTGACCGTCTCGCATGCACCACTCTGGGCACTCGTCACTGCGGGTGTCCTCGCTGGCTCATCACTGCCGCAACTAGGTGCACAGACCTCAGCGCGGTGGTCATACGCCTTGCGTGGCTCACCACTGCTGTCGTCTGCCTTCGCGCTCGAGGCCTTGAGTATCGGTGTGGCTTTCCTGGTTGGTCCGGCTCTGATCGGCCTGGTCAGCTCGTTGGCAAGCCCAGTGGCCGGTTCTGCGATCGCCACCGGGCTAGTGTTGGCAGGCGGATTCACACTGGCCGCACAGCGTCGTACAGCACCCCCGCCTGTCGAACGTGGCCAGCAGGTGAGCTCAAGTCACTTGCTACACAAGCGATTCCTCGCGCTGGTTGCCACCACCACTGGCATTGGACTGTTCTTCGGCAGCATGCAGGTGTCGGTCACTGCGTATGCCGTCGAGCGTGGAACCCCAGCCCTGGCAGGTCCGCTGTACAGCATCACCAGCCTGGTCAGTCTGTTCGCCGGACTCATCTATGGCGCCAGACGATGGCGCATGGCAACAGAGAGCCAGCTCGTCCTCGCGCTGGCCGTCCTGACCATCGCCTCAGTGCCTCTGCTTGTCGTCAACGCGCCGTGGGCTGTCGGAGTTGCCTTGGCCTTGCCAGGACTGGCGATCGCGCCCTACCAGACCCTCTCCGCAGTAATGACCGAGTCGTCCGTGGAGCCGACCGTACTGACCCAGGCCTTCACCTGGATGAACTCAGGAAGCGCCGCCGGCATCGCCCTCGGCGCAGCCCTGGCCGGCCGGATCGTCGACGCCCAGAGCCCCCACCACGGCTTCGCCGTCGCACTACTCGCCGCGCTCTTTTCGGTGCTGATGGCCATCGTGGTCGGATCGGCCAGGGCCTTGAAGCCTGCTGACGGCCGCCGTTGAGGTGACTTGACGTATTTTGTCGACGAGGTCTGCGACACTTTGTGTAGAAGGCTCGAGCGTTCGGACGTAGTGAGAGGAGCGCGCCAATGCTGGACACCTATGAGACACCGCTCCTCACGGCGCGAGAGGCGGCGAGGTATCTCAAGATGCCGGAGTCGACCCTCGACAGTTGGCTGGTGGGTGGGGCGCGGCCGTCGCTGGTGCACGCGGTTCATCCTGAACGTCGTGGATGGCCACGGGTTCCCTTCGTCGGGATCATCGAGGCCTATGTCCTGCGGACGCTCCGTGAGCTGGGATTCTCGATGCCGGAGATCCGCCGGGCGGCGGATCTGGTCCGGTCCGAGTTCGACGACCCTTACGCGTTGGCAAGCGAGCGAATTGCCAGTGACGGAGTCGGACTGTTCGTTCGCGTCGCGGATGAGTCTCTCGTCCACGCCCGCGATCGTCAGGTTGCGTTCTCCGAGGTCATCGCGGAGTACTTGACCTACATCAGCTGGGACTCGGCCGGCAGCCCAGCGCGGCTGCGCCTGCCGCAGTACCCAGCTCAGGCAGAGGTGGTCATCGATCCGAGGTTCGGATGGGGCGCACCGGTACTGGCGAAGAGCAAGGTGCCAGTCGATTCGCTGGTTTCCCTGTGGCGAACCGGAGAATCGATCAGCCTTGTTGCCGAGGAGTTCGACCTGCCCGCGAACGTAGTTGAAGATGTGCTCCGCCAAGCTGCCTGAGTACTTCTTCGATCGCAGTCTCGGTAAGGCCTCGGCAGCCCTCCTTCGGGAGCGCGGCTGGGTGATCCATCTGATCGCTGACTTCTACGAACATGATGCTGCCGACGTCGCCGACGAGCAGTGGATCGCCGAGGGGTGTTCGCGAGGCTGGCTGTTGCTCACGAAGGATCAGCGGATCCGCTACCGGGAGCACGAGTTGAGCGCGTTGGCGGCCGGTCACCTGTTCTGCCTCGGCTCCGGGAATCTGTCCCTTGCCGACATGGCTCAGCGCTTCGTCGAAGCGGAGCGGGCGATGGTGAACGCAAGCCGACGACGCTCCGTCGGATTCTGGCACGTCCATGCGGGAGGCAGAATCAAGCTGATGTGGCCATGACGGTGCGCGACTAACCTCCGTAGGCCTCTAGTTCTACGATTCTTGAGTAGGTTGGGCCTTCGTTGCCGGCCAGGGTGCGGATTCTTAGTGCGGTGGCCAGTACGGGGGTGAAGGTGGAGGACTTTAGGCCTGCAGTGTTGGCTCGGACTTCGGCGACGGTCTGCCAGTTGCCGGCGACCTGGGCTTGGACGTCCCAGTCCTTCAGGCCGTAGCCGGCTGCGGGGTACTGCTTGGAGTTGAGGGTGTAGAGGTCGACTCGGCCGACGGTCTGCGGTTGGTCGAAGGTCACTTGGAGCCAGTCGGGGAAGGTGCCTTTGGTGGCGTCGTTCCAGCCGGTGGTCTTGGCCCAGTGCTCGGAGTATCGGTCACCGTCGACTGCGCCACAGGCTGGGTACACCGGGAGGTGTTCGCTGGACGCTGTGACTGGCACGTAGCGAGCGAGGTTGCCGGTCGTGTTGATCGGCGGCTCGCCTACCTGCACCGGGAGCGTGAGCTTCCGGTTGCCGGCCTTGACGGTGATCGAGTAGCTGCCCGGTGCGGTACTCCGCGGTGCGTTGACGGTGATCGGGACTTTCAGCGTGTAGCCGGGCGGCAGGTAGCTCGACACCAGCTTGCGCGACAGGGTGAGCGACGTACCGGCATCAAGGAACGCATCGGCGTACACAGCTGTCTTTCCGGTGTTGCCGAAGCGCAACTCGAAGCCCGCCTTCGAACACGGCGCCGGTGTCACCGCGACCTGGGCTACATCGGCCGTGAGGGTCAACGACTGCCGATCCGTGCTTCCAGGAGCAACCGCACCCAGAACCACCGCAGCCAGTACGACGATCGCGCGCATCCTCATCGAGCTGCCTCCACTGTGTTCAGACCGGGGTTGCCGGCCTCGACCACGAACGAATGGATGGTGGAGATCGGTGCGCCGGGCCGGTCGATGTAGGGCACCGCCCGGAAGTCGATGCGCAGTTCCCGCTCGTCGAACCGAAGCACGGAGTAGCCCCGCTTCTCGTTGACCAGCTTCAGATGTGGGTTCGCGGCCAGGAACTTCTCGCCGTTGGCCGAGACGTCGACGCCATTGCCGCCACTGCTGAAGGAGGTCGGCACGACCTCCACCCCGTAGGTCTGGGAGGACGGATCGGCGAAGTCGCGCTTCATGTCCATCGCGTAGCCCGCGTGCACATCGCCGGTGAGGACGACCGGGTTGCGGTGCCGGTTCGCAGCGAGGCCGTCGAGCATCACCTTCTGCTCGGCGCCGTACCCGTCCCAGGCATCCATGTTGTAGAGGTCCGCCGGGGTCGGGTCGAGATCCATCCGGCTCATGATCACCTGGTTGGCGAGCACGTTCCAGGTAGCGCGCGAGCGCTGCAGACCGGCCAGGAACCACTGTGCCTGCTGCTGTCCCGCCAACACTCGCGCCGGATCGCGGCGGGCGTCGGAGTCCGCCTTCCAGCCGTCACCGGCGGCCTGGTCCGAGCGGTACTGCCGAGTGTCCAGCACACTCAGCTCGGCAAGCCTGCCGAAGGTGAGTCGGCGGTAGAGCAAGTAGTCGGGTCCCTGTGGGGCCGGTCCGCGCAGCGGCAGGTGTTCCCAGTACGCGCGGTACGCGTTGGCACGCCGTACGAGGAAGTCTTCGACCGGAGCGTTGTTCTTGGACGTCAGTCCGGCGTAGTTGTCCTGTACTTCGTGGTCGTCCCAGGTGGTGATCCAGGGAGCGTTCAGATGGGCCGCCTGCAGGTTCGGGTCCGACTTGTAGAGCGCGTACTGCAGGCGGTAGCGGTCGAGGGTGTCTGCCTCGGTGCGGAACTGGTCCGGCACCGGATCGGTCAGATTGCGCAGTCCGCCAGCCGCTGCGATGCCGTACTCGTAGATGTAGTCGCCGAGGAACACCACCGCGTCGACGTCCTCGTCTGCGAGATGTCCCTGGGCCGTGTAGTACCCGTCGGGCCAGGACTGGCAGGAGCTCACGCCAAGCGTCAGGTGCCCGCCGCGCTGACCAGGCGCGGGCGCCGTACGGGTGCGGCCGGTCTGGCTGAGATAGCCGTCGACGCGGAAGCGATACCAGTAGTGGCGGCCGGGCTGCAGTCCCCGTACGTCGACATGCACACTGTGCGCGAACTCCGGCCGAGCGGTGGCGTGGCCGCTGCGCACGATCTTGCGGAAGTGTTCGTCAGCAGCGACCTGCCAGTCGACACCGACCTTCCGGTACGGCGCTCCGCCCAGCGGCTCGAACGGACGCGGCGCCAGGCGGGTCCAGATCACGACCGCATCGGGCAGCGGGTCGCCGGACGCGACGCCGAGTGCGAACGGGCTGCCGGTCAGTCGGCCCGAAGGCTTCAGAGCGGAGCCCGGCAGGTTGGTACCGAACGCCACCGCGGTGGCGGCGCCGGTGAGGGTGAGGAACCGGCGTCGGGCCAGCCTCACCGCGGGTCTCAGATCTTCGGTCACCGGTTATCCCTTCAGACCACTGGAGAAGCCACGGATGACATAGCGCTGCAGGACCAGGAAGACGAGCAGGATCGGCAGGGCGGCGAGCACCAGCCCGGCCGCGACCAGCCCGTAGTCGGAGGTGTATTCGTTGACGAAGGCAAAGATCCGGACCGGCACGGTCTCGCGGCCGGAGCCGCCCAGGTAGAGCAACGGGGTGAAGAAGTCGTTCCAGATGTGCACGGCGTTGAGGATCAGCACGGTGCCGGTGATCGGCCGCAACAGCGGGAAAATCACGTGCCGGAAGGCCTGCAGGTGCGAGGCTCCGTCGATCAGCGCCGCGTTGGTGTAGTCGGCCGGCAGGGACCGGATGAAACCCGTGTAGAGGAACACGGTGAAGGGCAGCTGGATCCCGGTGTAGAAGAGGATCATGCCCTGGTAGGTGCCGAGCAGACCCAGGTCGTTGACGAGCTGGTACAGCGGAATCATGCCGAGCTGGAACGGCAGGATGATCCCCACCAGGAACAGGATGTAGAGGCTGTAGCTCAGCCGGGAGGCCCGGCGCGCGAGGAAGTAGGCCGCCAGTGAGCCGAGCACGATCAGCGCAAGCACGCTGGACACCGTGATCAGCGTGCTGTTGAGCAGCGCCGAGCCGAGTGACGCCGACTGCCAAGCCGTACCGAAGCTGTCCACCGATGGTGGGTCGGGCGGCGACAGCGGTGCGTTCGCGATCTGCTCGGGATCCTTGAACGCCAGCGTGACGAGCGCGTAGACGGGGAACAGAAAGGCGATGGCGACCGCCACCATCACGAGCTCCAGGACGAAAGTGCGCGGCCGGTACGCCGTCCTCATGCGGCCGTCTCCCTCGAACGCAGGTAGCCGATCTGGACGAAGGACACCGCCGCGACGAAGATCGCCAGCACCAGCGCGACAGCGGTGCTGTAGCCGAACTTGCCGAACACGAACGCCTGTTTGTAGAGCACGGTCGACAAGGTGTCGGTGGCGTAGCCGGGACCACCGTTCGTCATCGCGATGATCTGCGTGAACAACGTCAGTCCACCGACCGTGGACAGCATCACGTTGATCGTCACGGCCGGTGCCAACAGCGGCCAGGTGATGTGCCGGAACCGGGCAACCGTTCCGGCGCCGTCCACCATGGCCGACTCGTGCAGCTCGGGCGGCACGCCTTCCAACCCGGCCAGGAAAATCACCATCGAGTAGCCGGCGCACTGCCAGATCACGGTGAAGGCGACCGACCAGATTGCCAGCGACGGGTTCCCCAACCAGTCCTGCCGCAGTGAGCCCAGGCCGACCGCCCCGAGTGCAGCGTTGAGCCCGGCGTCGGGTGCCGGGTTGTAGACGTACTTCCACAAGAACGACACCATCACTGGACTGACCACGACCGGCGCGAAGAAGATCACCCGCAGCACCATCCGGCTCTTGATGGTGGTGTGGACCCCGAGAGCCAGCAACAACCCCAGACCGTTCTGCACCACCACGATCGCGACGGTGAGCAGCAGTGTGTTGCGTAGCGCACCCAGCGCCTGGTCGTCATGGAGCAACTGCTCGAAGTTGGCCAGGCCGACGAATGACCGTTCCTCTCCGACACCGGACCAGTCGGTGAAGGCCGACCCGGCGCCGGCCAGGCTCGGGTAGAGCATGATCACCGCGTAGACCAGCAACGCCGGTACCGCGAACAACCAGGGCGGCGCGATTCCGCCCCGCCCGCCAAACCGTCGTACCGGCGTCATGCTGTCTTCCGGTAGGCCTCGTCCATCTTCTTCAGAGCGCCGTCGACCGTGGTCCTGCCGCCGAGAAGCTCTTGTACGACGGCGAAGTGGGTGGGCTGGACCTCGGCGTTCGGCCAGCGCTGGTCCATGAACGGGACCGCCTTGTTGTCCGCGAGATAGGGCAGGAAGGGCTTCAGGACCGGATCGACCTTGGCCGCGCCGTCGGAGTACAAGGGCACGCAGGCGACCGCTTCGGACCAGGCGCTGACGACCTCCGGTTGCCCGCAGAACTCGATGAACTTGCGGGCCTGTTCGGCCTTCTTGCTCTTCGCGCTGACCGCGATCCCGACCACGATGCCGCCGGGGATCCAGTTGTCCGCGACGGTGTCGGTCGCCGGGAAGGGGAACATCCCGAGGTCGTCCGGCTTCGGCGCTGCGGCGCGATAAGCCTGCAGGACAGCCGAGACCTGGACGGCCATCGCCGCCTTGCCGGTGCCGACCATCGAGGTGGCCTGCTCGTACGTCGTACCGTTGGGGTTGGCGTTGAAGTAGCCGCGCTTCTGCAGCTCCAGGTACTTGTTCATCGCGTCGGCCCAGCCCGAGCCCGCGAAGCTCGCCGAGCCCGCCGCCATCTTGTCGTCGAAGTCGGGCTGCTTGGCGTAGACCGTGCCGGGGACCAAGGCGTAGTTGATCAGCTGCGTCACCCATGGGGTCTGCGCACCGAGCGCCAGTGGCACGATGCCCTTCTTCTTCAAGGCTTCGCACACTGTCAGCAGCTCGCTCCAAGTCGTCGGCGGCTGCACCCCGGCGGCGGCGAAGGCCGGCTTGTTGTAGATCGCACCGAGCACGCTGGTGCCTGGCGAGAAGATGTAGGTCTTGCCGTCCTGCTGATAGGCGCCTTTGAACCCGGTGGGGATCTTCTGCGTCCAGGCCTGGTCGCTCAGGTCCGCGAGCAGATTCGCCTTGCTGAGTTGGACCATCGACATCGCGCTGCCGTTGCCGGGGTAGACCGCGTGCAGGTCCGGGGCGTTGCCGGCCGCCAACTGCGCCCGCAGCGAGGTCTGCAGCTGATCGGCGGGTGAGAACGACAGGTTGAAGTCGAAGTCGGCGTTCTTCGCCTTGTACTCCTCCAGCGCCTTGCGAAGGCCGGCTTCCTGACTGCCCGCGCCGATCACCTTCAGCCGGCCGCCGCCGCTTCCGGACGAACCGTTCCCGCAGGCCGCGAGCGCGCCGACAGCTGCCGCACCGCCCATCAGTTGCAGGAGTCTGCGGCGGGGCAGGGGACGCTCGAATACGGATGCCACGGTTCCTCCTGAGCTCCGGAAATACCGTCGAATGACGTGAATTCACCGGGAAGAAGTGTTAACTACTCACGCCGGGCACGGTACGGACGCCGCGGAGCGGGTGTCAAGAGCTCCGCGACCTTGTTTGAAAGGATTCATCCGCCGTTGTGCCAGGGCGGGCGAGGTGCGCCTGTCAGCGGTGGCTGATCTGGGCGCCGAGGGCGGCCCGGACCGCGTACTCGGCCGGTGTCAGGCCGATCTGCTGCTTGAACTCTTTCGAGAAATGGGCCTGGTCGAAGTACCCGAGCGCGGCCGACAGCCCGGCGAGCTCGGTGACTTCGCCGCGGGCCAGCAGCTCGGCGCCGTCGTGCAGCCGGTACCGACGGAGGACCCACTTGGGCCCGACTCCGACGTACCGACGGAAGAGGCGTTGCAGGGTCCGGATCGGTACGTCGAAGCGCTCGGTGACCTCGTCGACCCGGGCCAGCGAGCGGTCCGTGGCCATGGCGGTGACGATGTCGCGGACGAGCTCGTACGACGGGTCCGGCGGCGACAGGTGATCACGGAGGAACGCCTCGAACACGGCGCGACGCCGTACGTCGGACTCCTCGGCGAACACGAGATCCGCCAGCCGATCGCCATCGGGGAAGACTGCGGAGATCGGCAGCACCTGGTCGCTCAGCGAACCGACATCCAGCCCGGTGATCGCGCCGAATCCACCAGCCCAGAACTTCGCTCCGAACACGCGGCCGCGGCCGGTGAGCTGTCGCTCGAACTTGCGCGTGTAGACGCCGTTCACGAACGCACCGCCGGGCTGCTCGAAGGTGACGTTCACGCTGGGGAACGGCAGCACCTCGGCGGTGTAGGGCTCGTCCAGATCCCACTCGACGATCCAGTACCACTCCACGAAGCGTTCGGCGCCGGGACCGGGAGCGAGCCGGCTCAGCGTGCGGTGCCGGGCCTGCTCGCGGGGATGCAGGATGCCCTTCTCGCTGTCTTCGGGCTGGCGCATGGGTGGCTGTCGCTTTCTTACAAGACCGGTCGGGTGGTCGGCGGGTTGACTAACAGCATGACGACGGACACCGACAAAAACAGCGTAGTCAACCCCATCCCCGACGGTTATCACTCGCTCACGCCGTACCTGGCGGTGCCGGACGGGGCGAAGGCGATCGCCTTCTACCAGGAGGTGTTCGGGGCGCAGGTGATCAGCAGGCAGGACCTGCCGGACGGTCGGGTCGGCCAGGCCGAGCTGCTGATCGGGAACTCGATGCTGCAGCTCAGCGACCAGATGCCGCAGCTCGGGCTGCAGGCGCCGAACGGTGAGTGGGTGCACTCGTCGCTGGTGCACTACGTGCCGGACGTGGACGCGACGTGCGCGAAGGCGATCGCGGCCGGGGCGAAGCCGGTGGAGGAGGTGCAGACCTTCATGACCGGGGACCGGTTCGGGTCGCTGATCGATCCGTTCGGCCACCGCTGGGCGATCCTGACGAAGGTCGAGGACGTGTCCCGCGAAGAGGCCGACCGGCGGGTGCAGGAATGGCTCGGCTCGAACCCGGAAGGTATCGGCTGATTGCACGATCGGGCAATTTCGGAAGGCCGCCGGAATTGCTGCGTATCGTCGAAGAATGTCGACCGACTGGAATTTGCTCGAGGTTGCCGAGAGCTACGAGGACTACGAGCCGGTCCGCGAACGGGCCTTCGCCTGGGCGGCTCTGTTCGAGCAGGCCGGCCTCGCTGAGCCCGGGTGCCGCACCGTGCTCGACTACGGGGCCGGGACCGGCCGGGTTGCCGCGGAGATCCTGCGGGGCCATGACGTTTCGGTGATCGCCGCCGACCGGTCGCCGAGCATGCTGAAGGTCGCCCGGAGCAAGCGCCAGGACCCGCGGATCTCGTACCAGGTGATCGGCGACGACCAGCGGCTCGAGCTGCCGGACGACGGGATCGACGCGGCGATCTCGAGTTTCGTCTTCGTCTGTATTCCGGACGCCGAAATCATTCAGAACATTGTTTCCGAGGTCTACCGGGTGCTGCGTCCGGGGGCGACCTACGCGGTGCTCGACGTTAATCCGGATTCGATCGGTGTGCCTTTCGAGATCGGCCGGTACGGCGAGGCCGGGCGCGCGTACGCAGCGGGCGAGGCGATCGAGATGCGACTGGCCAGGCCGGGTGCGGAGCCGGTCAGTCTGGTCGACTACCACTGGCCGAAGGACGCGCAGCTGGACCGGTTGCGCGCGGCCGGATTCCGCGAGGTCGGGCTGGTCGAGCCGACGCTACCGGCGGACTACGGCGGGCCCGATCAGGACCGGATGCCCGTGGAGCGGACGTCCCCGCCGTACGTGATCTATGTGGCCCGGAAGTAGTCGGCGAGCCAGGGCATAAGACTGCTTCCTCAAGGAAATGAGACTGCTTCCTCAAAGGAAATGAGGAAGCGGCCCGCCGGAACCGTCCCCTGCGGCAGTTTCGGCGGGCCGCTGACTAAGAGTGTGCACGTGATCACGGAAATTGGCAACCCGTTACGTGATGAAACACTTACTTGAAGTGGTCGTTCCAGAGGTTCCAACGATGAACTCAGCGAGTGGACCGGGTTCCGGTAAGCTTCGGTCGTAAGAGCCTGGGTGCGTTGCCGCGTGAATTGGCGGTGAACGTCTCCGGGCTTCACCGTTTCCAGCGTCCGGCTGCCGCACGTCGTGAGGGCCGCGGGCCGGCGCGTGAAGAGGAGGGCTGAGATGCCCGCAATCGTGCTCGTCGGCGCCCAGTGGGGCGATGAGGGCAAGGGTAAGGCGACCGATCTGCTCGGCAACACGGGCGAGGTCATCGACTACGTGGTGAAGTTCAACGGCGGCAACAACGCCGGCCACACGGTCGTGATCGGCAGCGAGAAGTACGCGCTGCACCTGCTGCCGAGCGGCATCCTGACACCCGGGGTGACGCCGGTGATCGGCAACGGGGTCGTCGTCGACCTCGGTGTGCTGTTCGAGGAGCTGGACGCGCTGCAGGCGCGTGGCGTCGACACGTCCCGGTTGGTGATCAGTGCGAGCGCGCACCTGATCCCGCCGTACAACCGCACGCTGGACAAGGTGGCCGAGCGGTTCCTCGGCAGCCGCAAGATCGGAACCACGGGCCGCGGTATCGGGCCGACGTACGCCGACAAGATGAACCGGATCGGCATCCGCGTCCAGGACCTGTACGACGAGAAGATCCTGGAGCAGAAGGTCGCCGGGGCGCTGGAGCAGAAGAACCAGCTGCTGGTGAAGGTCTACAACCGGCGAGCGGTCGAGATCCGCGAGGTCCTCGACGAACTGCTCTCGTACGCCGAGCGCCTCCGCCCGATGGTGGCCGACACCAGCCTGCTGCTGAACAAGGCGCTCGACGACGGCAAGACCGTGCTGATGGAGGCCGGCCAGGCGACACTCCTGGACGTCGACCACGGCACCTACCCCTTCGTCACCTCGTCGAACGCGATCTCCGCCGGCGCCTGCACAGGCACCGGCATCCCGCCGACCCGCATCGACCGCGTGATGGCGGTCGTCAAGGCCTACACGACCCGCGTCGGCGAAGGCCCGTTCCCGACCGAGCTGCTCGACGCCGACGGCGAGTGGCTGCGGCAGCAGGGCTTCGAGTTCGGTACGACGACCGGTCGCCCACGCCGCTGTGGCTGGTACGACACGGTGATCGCCCGCTACGCGGCCCGCGTGAACGGCGTCTCCGACTTCGTCCTCACCAAGGTCGACACCCTCACCGGCCGCGAGAAGATCCCGGTCTGCGTCGCGTACGAGGTCAACGGCGTCCGCCACGACGAGATGCCGATGACCCAGACCGACTTCCACCACGCCACCCCCATCTACGAAGAGTTCGACGGCTGGTCCGAAGACATCACCGGTTGCCGCACCTTCGAAGACCTCCCCAAGCAGGCCCAGTCCTACGTCCGCGCCGTCGAATCCCTCAGCGGCGCCCGCATCTCCGCCATCGGCGTAGGCCCCGAACGCTCCCAAATGGTCCAACTCTGACCTCCCGTCGGCTGCCCATCCCGGGCAGCCGACACACGCCTCGGCCGGCATGCTGGTCGCCCAAAGAGCCCCACCCTTGTGCACGCCGCGCATCTTTGGGAGCCCACCAACCGTTCCAGGCCCGCCGAAATGGTTGGTGGCTTCCCAAAGTGGGTCTTCGTGCCCAAAGAGCAGCCCACCCACCTTTGGGCGCGGGGATCATCTTTGGGAGCCCACCAACCGTTCCAGGCCCGCCGAAATGGTTGGTGGCTTCCCAAAGTGGGTGTTCGTGCCCAAAGAGCGGCGGGGAGTGGTGGGGTGGGTCGACCCCCGGTTGGCCGGGTTCTGTGCGTCTTTGCGGGGATCTGCTGTCTCTCAGCGGCAGTAGCTCCCCGCAAAGCCAAAGATCCGGCCACCCGATCTGCCCAGCAGCAACCCCCGCGGCGGATCACCTACCCGACCTCCTCACCACCAGCCCAGCCGCAGCCCGTCAGCCACAAGCGACGGGAACCGCGGTCGCCGACCGCACCATCCCCCTCAGCCACAGACCGCCCCAGCCACCCGTCTCCGTAAATCCGGCCGCAGCGGCGACCAGCCACCGCGTACGTCGCCGGCCGAATCCGAGCGGACGGACGGGACGAGCGCCCTCGGGACGGCGGGGTTCCTGGCCAGGCAAAGTCCTCAGCCACCGCGACCGATCACCTGCCGCGATCGCGCTCCCCGAATCAGGCTTGTGTCGGAACGTTCGTGTAGCTAGTCTGAAATCAGATTAGTTGGGAATCCGGAGTAGCGGGAGGCGGTAGTAGTGGGCGACTCGTCGTCGGGTTGGCTGCGGGGAACGGTGGAGTTGGTAGTAGGGGCTGTGCTGGTTGAGGGGGAGCTGCACGGCTACGCGTTGATTCAGCGGATCGCTGAGCTGGGGCTGGGGGACATCAAGGCGGGCGCGCTGTATCCGGTGCTCGGCCGGATGGAGAACGGCGGGCTGATCGAGGCGAACTGGGTCGCCGGCCAAGGCGGTCCGGGTCGGAAGGTCTATCGGCTGACCGACGCGGGACGCGAGCGGGTGCGTGCCGACGCGGCGCTGTGGCACGACTTTTCGGGGGCGATGGAGCGTCTGATCACACAGACGGAGAGGGCAGGGAGATGAGCATGGTGAGCGGGGACGTGGACAAGGACGCAGTCGTTTGGGATGCGCGGGTGCGGTTGAAGCTCGCAGGCGGCGGTGTCAGTAGGCAGACGGCCGACGAGGTTCTGGCTGAGGTCGCACAGCACTGCGCGGACAGTGGTGAGACGGCGCGGGCAGCATTCGGTGATCCCGATCAGTTCGCGATCACAGTTATCCAGGAACGGCAGTCGCCGGCGGAGCGGGCGGATATCGACCGGTTCGGCTACAACAGTGCTGAGCGCAGGTCCGAGACGATTGCCCAGGTGGGCTTGTCCTTCACGGTGATCGGCGTCTTCCTGTGGATCGCCGAAGGGCTGATGCTGTCGGTGACAGTCGCCGGAGGCATCGGTTGGGTGCTGTTCATCGCGGCGAGCGTCCGGGCCAAGTACGTCGTGCACACGATGCGCGGGGATGGTCGTCGTACCGGCGTGTTGGTGCGGGCGTGGTGCGAGGCGCTCGGCCTCGGCGTCACTGCCGCACTGGCCTTCACTTTGCTTCCCACCAACAGCATTGGCCGGTTTCCGACGCCAGTCCTGGTCGGGGTCGGCCTTGCGCTGCTGGGCTGGGCGTTTGTCCGCGATGACACCGAGCCCGCTCCGGCCAACGAGGACGAGGCGTGGCTGGTCGAGCTGAGGGCGCTGCTGGTCGGCAGGCACGGCGTACCGCGTCGGAGGGTCCAGGCGTTGATTGCTGAGACCGAGGCGCACCTCAACGATGCGAAGCGCTCGCCTCTGCAGGAGTTCGGTCCGGCCGATGAGTACGCCGTGACGCTGGCCGACGGCGAGCCGCGAACCCGCTGGCCGTGGCTGTGAGACAGCGGCCTTAGTTGATGCCGATGATGGGGATGTCGCGGATGAGCGGTGCGTGGCGCAGGTCGCCGAGGGTGGGGCGTTCGATGGTGGCGCCCTCGGTGGGGTTGCGGGCCCAGTCGGAGCCGGCGCCGCGCGAGGCTTCGTAGAACGTGTAGCCGCCGACGCCCAGGGCGACGATCGCTACCGCCGTCGCGAGCCAGCGCGGTCGGAAGATGTTCCGGGCAGTGATGTGCGCGCCGCGGCGCAGGGAGTTGCCGCCGGGTCCCCACCAAGCCGTGAAGAGGGCAGCCAGGCCGGCGGAGCCGAAACCGATGGCTGACAAGGGCTGCCAGTCGAGGCTGCGCGCGGTGGCGGTGACGCCGGTGACGACGCCGCCTACGATCGCACCCACTACCAGCGGCAGGATCAGACAGACCAGAGTGATCAGTCCGGCGGTCACCAGCTGCACGGGTGACGAGGCGACGGCGACGACACCGTCCGAGCGACCGGAGCGGCCGCGGACCTGGCGGCGGCGCATCAACGCCGTACTGCCGCGGTCGACTGTCCGTGCAACCACAAACAACACAATCGCCGCCAGTGCGCCCAGCAACGGGTAGAGCGCGATCAGTCCGGTCAACCCGACCATCAGTCCGACCACTACCGCCGTACGGCGTCCTGTGGCCGGAGCCCGGTGTGGTTCCACTGCCTGGCCCGGCTGCTGGTACGGCGAGACGTCCTTCGACGGAGCCTTGTACGGCGACACGTCTCTCGAGGGAGGCTGGTACGGCGCCACTGGCTGAGGCGCGTGCTGATAAGGCACCGTCACCCCAGGAGCAGCAGCAACCGGTGCCGGGCTGTAAGGCGCCGGATGTGTCATCGGTGGCGTGCCAAAGGGACCTGTCACAGGAACACCTGCAGCAGCAGTACCACCTGCAGTTGCAGCACCACCGGCAGCAGCTGCAGTGCCCGCGCCCGCTGCGGTTCCGGCGGCTGCTGCGGCGGCGGCTCTGGTGGCTTTGCGGGTGGCGGCTGCGTCTCGGACCTTGTTGGCTAGGGGGGAGAAGGCGGAGAGCGGTGGGATGACTGGGGGGACGAGGCCGGCTACCTCGGTGGGGGACGGGTCGGGGTCGACTGGGTCCGGGGTGTCAGTTGGCATCACGCGGGTCATTTGGCGCGTGGGCGGATGCATCTGGACGGTGTCGGCGACAGATGCTGTGCGTGGGGGCAGAGCGTCGCGGCCCTCGGCGTAGCGGGTGAGGCCGGTCATGATCTCGGCCTGGGTGGGACGGTCCTGTTTCTTCGGGGCCAGAGCCGCAGCCAGGAGAGTCTTGAGTCGTGGGTCCAGACCCTCAAGGTCCGCCTGGCCGGTGTGGACGCGGTGCAGGACGGCTTCGAAGGGGCCCTTGCCGAACGGGCGTCGCCCGGTGGCAGCGAAGGTCACTGTGGCCGCCCAGCCCCACCAGTCGGCGGACTCGGAGACCATCTCGCCTTCGATGAGCTCTGGTGCCAGATAGCCCGGCGTACCGATCACGAGACCGGTCTGCGTCAGCCGGAGGTCGTCGGCGGCCTGGGCGATGCCGAAGTCGATCATCACCGGCTTGCCGTTCAGCATCATCACGTTGCCGGGCTTGAGGTCGCGGTGGATCACTCCGGCGAGGTGGATCGCCTGCAGCGACTCGGCCAGGCAGCCGGCTAGCGGGAGCCACCTGCGCGGAGTCAGCGGGCCACGGTCGTCGACCTGCTCGTCCAGTGGACGGCCGGGGACGAACCGCGTCACCAGATACGGCCGCTCGGACTCCAGGTCGTGATCGAGGATGCCCGCCACACCGGGGTGGCTCACCTTCTGCAGTGTGGTGGCTTCGCGCTGCAACCGGGCGCGCGCGGTCTCGTCGTGCGCGACATGCGGCCGCAGCACCTTGAGTGCGACCTCCTGCAGATCCGGTCCCTCTGCCAGGTAGACGACACCCATGCCACCTTGACCGAGGCGGCGGATCAGCCGGTACGGACCGACGTGCTCCTCCACCTCCCCGGCGGGCCTGGAAGGCGTTCCCCCTGTGACAGACATGCCATCGACTGTACGTCGACAGCAGATCAACCATCCACGATGACGTCCGAGGTAATCGCCGAAACGACCTCCAACGCCCGAGGCTGGTGCCACCAGGAACCACCGAGGAGGCACCAGTGACGCACTATGCGATCGCCAACCTGCAGAACGTCAACGTCGGCCCGGACATCGTCGAGTACCTGGAGCGCATCGACTCCACACTCGCGCCGTACGACGGCCACTTCATCATCCACGGCAATCAGCCGGAGCCCGTGGAGGGCGAGTGGGCCGGGACCCTGATCGTGATCGCGTTTCCCGACGAAGCGAGTGCCCAGGGCTGGTACGCATCACCGGCGTACCAGGAGATCCTGCCGCTGCGCACCAAGAACTCCGACGGCGTGACGATGCTGCTGGCGGGCGTCGACCGCAGTCACCGCGCCACCGACGTACTGGGCTGACTTCGCCCAGTACGTCGGTCGGCGTCGGTCGGCGTCAGCTGACTCGCAGTCGGAACGAGAGCAGTCCGGTGCCGGTCGCGTTCGTGATCCACGGTCCGGAGCCGATGTGGCTCTGGTAGATCAGAGCGGTCACTCCGGTTGCCGGACCGGACAGTGTGAGCGCCAGACTCCCACCGGCCTGGTAGGCGACAGACGACACAGTCACTGCGGAGCCCTCGATCCGGAAGTCCGCAGCCGCACCGGCGGCCACAGTCAGCGGATCACCAGTCCGGAGCTTCACTACGAGCTTTGAGCCGCTTGCGGTGACACTGGCCGGGTTCGGCGCCGAGACGCCGGCCGACGGGCCGCCGTACAGGTCGCGAGCGATCACTGCGAAGTTGTGGTCACCCAGGTCGCGGTAGCCGCCGAGGTACGCGTAGTGGCAGCCGTCGTGACCGGACAGTCCGTTGGTAGAGAGCAGTACGACGCCATCCGTGTCACCGAGTGCGCGCTGCGCCTCCCGCAGGTTGATGCTGGTGGTGTTGCCGCAGGGCGACGTACGGACTTGATTCACGTAGTAGCGGGTCGTCGTACCGAAGTCAGCACGCCAGTCCGCCAGCAAAGCGCGGAACCCAGCCACATGCACGGCTGCGTTGTCGTTGTCGCTCTCGCCCTGGTACCAGAGCACTCCGCGGACCTGACTGATCACACCGGCAGCCTTGAGCCGCGTGCGCAGTCGGCCGTAGTTGGTGGTGAGGTCATCAGGATTGGCGTCGTTCCGCTGGAAGAAGCTGATCGGCTGACCGCCGTGTGCGCCCTGGATGATCGCCACCGGCACCTTGTAGGTGTCCACGAGCCGGCGACCCATCCGGATCGCCCACTGGCCGACCGAACCGGACTGCACTGTCACGTCACCAGTCGCGTAGTGCCACACCCGGTCTGCGCTGGAGACCTGACCATCCGAGGCCGGAGTGCCGTAGCTGCGCAGCCATGGCGACTCCTCCACGTTCGCAGCGCCGCTGTACTTGGCCGCCTCTGCGTTCGACTGTCCCTGGATGACAAACACGTCACCAGAGACCACACCGGTACGCCGGGCCACGACTCGGTCGAATCCGCTTCCGAGCGCACGCAGTTCGAAGGTGTGGTCCTGCAGCGCCGCGTTGATCCGCGGAGTGAACCGGAAGTCGCGGGACCGCGAGCGGTACGTATCCGTGTGCCCGTTGCTGATCACTCGCAACTGCACCTCGGTGACATTCGGATCGGTCATCCGCCCGGCCACCGGCACGTTGGCGCCGTTCGCTGCGTCACGGGGAACCAGCTGCCGATCCTGCGGTGCTTCGGACAGCGTCACCAGCGACGTCCGGACGTAGGCAGTCAGCTTCCGCTGCGTGTACCGCGGCGCGTTACCGGCGAACGTCCAGTCCGGCTGACCGGACGGGCTGGTCCCGATACCGATCGACAGCGGTACGTCGGCCGGCTGGGTGAACGAGTTGATCGCGAGCACCGTCTTCGCGGCTGCACTCGATGGCCGGGTCGCACCAACCTGTGAGACCTGGAACGACCCGTACGCACCGATGGTCGGGCTGTCATCCGCGTCGAACGTGATCGGGGAGGTGTTCGCGACCTGGGTGCTGGTCTGTTCGGCGTAGGTGTTCGGCCACATCTCCAGGTAGCCGGTCTGTCCGAGGCCAGTGGTCACGTTCGGCACGTTGGACGCGACCTCTAGGTCGTCAACGCGCTGCCGGGTTATCTGTCCGGCATTGGTGGGCAGTCCGATGTTGCGGGCGTCCGCAGAGAACGGTTCCATCGCGGTCCACACGCGCTGCGGTCCGTCGGGTCCGTTCAGCTCGAGGCAGTACCCGACGCGGTCGAAGTTCGACCCCACCTCGGTACGGCGATCAAGGGTGTACGGCAGCTCCTTGTCGAGCCAGCCGGCGCGCTCTGGCAGCGTCAGTTGCAGCACCGGCGTGAAGCCGACTGCTGCGGCCGCGCAGCCGACGCCGGGATCTCGGAGCGCGGGAAGAATGGCATGGGCCTGCGCAGTGACAGTCGAAGCCAGCAGGGTGGCTACAACAGACACAGCAAGAAGACGTCGAGGCATAGGCGGACCTCCGGGGGCGGGGCGGTTGTCTGGGTACTTCGTAAGCGACCCGATGCCCCCAGGGCTTGGGCCGGACCGGAGTCGTGCGGTCAGCGGTCCGAACCCTGCGCCCAACGGACCGGGTGTCCTGAGTCAGAATTTCGACGGCACTGGAGACGCCCAGGCACGCACCTCGCGGCGTTGGCGAAACGCCCACGATGAACCCCGCATCGAGGACGCTCCGCCGCCTTGCGATGCACGCACCTGGACCCCTCCAGCACTCGCCGACCTTCTGACTCAGGACACCGCGTTGTCAGCTCTTCTGCAGCTCGGGATAGGCCGCCGCGAGGTCTCCGGCCACGGACTGCTTGGCCCACCGTGCGGTGTCGTCGGCGAGCACCTCGTACGCGCCGGATTCGATCCCGTCGAGCGCCTGCTTGGCCACGTCCTCCGGCCGGGTCTTCGGTCCGTCCAGCCAGGACGTCATGTCGGTGTCGACGTACCCCATGTGCAGTCCGGTGACACCGATGCCACGGTTCACCAGCTCGACGCGCAGGGAGTTCGACTGGTGCCACAGCGCCGCCTTGGTGGCGGAGTAGGCGCCGTGCCGGGCAACCCAGGACAGGGCCGAGTGCGCGTTCAGGATGTGACCGCCGCCGTTCCGCTCGATGATCGGGACGAAGGCCTTGGTGACCTCGAGCGGGCCGAAGAAGTTCGCCTCGAAGACTGCGCGCAGGTCGTCGGTCGGTGCGTCCAGATAGCTGTCAGGAGCACCCGCTCCGGCGTTGTTGATGAGCACCGTGACATCAGGTGCGGCCGCAGCCAGCGCCTCGATGGATGCCTGGTCAGTGACCTCCAGCGGCAGCGGTACGACGCGCGGGTCGCTGCTCGGCTTCGGTGTCCGGGCGGTGGCGTAGACCTTGGCCACTCCGCGGGTGAGCAGGTCGTCGACGATGGCCTTGCCGATGCCGCGCTGGCCACCGGTGACGAGAACGACAGCGCCTTGTAATGCGGTCATGAGGTGCTCCTGGGGAGATTGGAAACCGATCTGTTTCCACTAGCGTAAACCGATCAGTTTCTATTCCCAAATCCAGCCGGTACCCTCGTCGTATGAGCAGCTCGGCGACACCCCGCGAACGCCTCCTCGAGGCAGCGGGCGACCTCTTCTACCGTGACGGCGTGAACATCGGCGTGGATGCGCTGTGCAAGGCGGCGGGAGTGTCGAAGAAGTCGATGTACCAGCTGTTCCGCTCCAAGGACGAGCTGATCGCGGAGAGCCTCGCGAACCGCGGCCCGGCGTACCAGGCGATGCTGACGCCGGGGCCGGACGACCGGACGCCGCGGGAGCGGATCCTGGACGTCTTCGAGCGCCAGGACGATGTGGTTGCTCACGGCAACTTCTTGGGCTGCCCGTACGTCGGGACCTCGGTCGAGCTGAAGAATCCGGAGCACCCGGGGTCGGTGGTCGCGCGGCACTTCAAGCAGCAGCTGACCGATTTCTTCCACCGCGAGCTGGTCAAGGCCGGCGCCGAGGACCCGGGCACGGTGGCCATCCAGCTGACGATCGCCTTCGACGGCGCGAGCGTGCGCTCGGTCATCCGCGCCCAGTCGCTGGGCGGCATCGGCGTACTGACTGCCGGCGCCCTCCTGGACGCGGCCGGCATCCGCGCTCCCGAGCTCGCAGGTCACCTGAGCTGAGGCTGAGCTGACGCTGACGTTGATGCGCCCGGGCGGGCCGATCGCCCACCCGGGTCGCGACGATCAGTTGGTCAGCTGGGCGAGCTCAGCGCCGGCCAGCAGGAAGGCGCCGACGCCGAAGTCGGCGGTCGACTGGTAGTTCACCGGCTGGCTCGACTCCGGCCGGTCGCCGACCTTCTGGACGTAGCCGAGGAAGCCGTCCGGGTGGACGGCGGTGGCGACCATTCCGTTCCAGGCCTTGGCCGCCATCGGCAGATAGGTGACCGAAGGCAACAATCCGGCGCGGACCGCGTAGGCCGTCGAGTACGCGAAGAACGCCGTACCGCTGGTCTCCGGGCCGGGCAGGTGCTGTGCGTCGGCCAGGTTCACGTTCCAGAAGCCGTCGGAGCGCTGGATCGACCGCAACGAACCCACCAGCTGCGTCAGGCCGGTCTTGTACTCCGCGACATTCGCCTGGTCGGCCGGTAGCGCCTTCAGGGTCTTGACGTGGGCCGCCGCGACCCAGCCGTCGCCGCGCGACCAGACGACCGGTTTCCCGTTGGGAGAAAGGATTCCCGTCGGCAGGAAGCGGTCGTCGCGGTACCACAGCCCGTTCGACGTGATCCACAGCTTCCGCGTCCGCTTGGTGTGGTTGTAGAGCTGGTAGACCTTCGTCCAGTACGCCGGATCCGCGCGCAGCTTGCCGATCCGGGCGAACGCCGGCATCGCCATGTGCAGCGCGTCGCACCACCACCAGTCGTCGATCTTGGTGCTGTTCACCATCCGGCTCAGGGTGTCGGTCGCCGCGGTGAGCTTGTTCGCGGACGGCTCGAGCTCGTAGAGGTCGAGGTAGGTCTGAATGCAGTTGTGGTTGTCGGCGTGCCGGGTGCTGACGCCGCCGGGGATGCCGTAGTTGTGCCGTTCGGCCCAGGCGCGCGCGTAATTCAGGTAGCGCACCTCGCCGGTCAGCTTGTGCGCGGCCATCAGGCCGCTGAAGAAGGTGGCGCGGGCCCAGCCGTTGTCGCCGGAATCACTGTGCGTGGCGATCCACTGGTCGGCGACGCGGCGCACCACGGCGACGATGTCGGCCCGTCGCGGCAGGCTGCCCGGCGGTGGCGCCGCGCTGGCGGTAGCAATTACGGAGGGTAGTGCCGGGGCGGCCATGACTGCGGTTCCGACGGTCAGGAACTGGCGTCTTTTCATGGGACAAGTCCTCACTTTGTTCCACTGAACTGGGAAAACAGGATGAATTGTTCCAGCGTGAAGTTAATGCTCCTGAGATATTGACGCCCTTACTGTCCGTCGTCAAACTTCCGAAAAGACTCTGCGGATTCTGGGGGGAGTCGCAGAGTCCTACCGCCCCCTCAAGCAAGGACTCCGCCCATGAGAATCAAACCTCTACTGATGGCTGTGGTGAGCGCCGGTCTGGTGGCCGGCGCCCTGAGCAGCCCAGCGGTCGCCGCCAAGCCTGCCAAGCCCGCGGAGATCGCACCGGCACTGGCGCCGGCCGTCTTCGCGCATCCCGGGGTCGGCGTCAGCCGGGCCCAGCTGGACTTCGTGAAGGCGAAGGTGCTGGCCGGTGCGCAGCCGTGGACCAACGCCTACAACCAGGCCAAGAACAGCGCGTACGGCTCGTTGTCGCGGACGCCGGCACCGCGGGCGGTCGTTGAGTGCGGTCCGTACTCCAACCCGAACCTCGGTTGCACCGACGAGCGGCAGGACGCGATCGCGGCGTACACGGACGCATTGGTCTGGTACATCAGCGGTGACGTCCGGTACGCGCAGAAGTCGATCGCGCTGATGGACGCGTGGTCGGCGACGATCCGCGACCACACCAACAGCAACGCGCCGCTGCAGACCGGCTGGGCCGCGTCGTCGTGGCCGAAGGCGGCCGAGATCATCAAGCACGCCTACGGAAACTGGCCGAACTCGGCGCGTTTCGGCACCATGCTGCGCAACGTCTACGTGCCGGAGATCATCAACGGCTCGAACTCCAACGGCAACTGGGAGCTGACGATCATCGAGGCCCTCCAGGGCATCGGCGTCTTCCTCGAGGACCGGACGATCTACGACAAGGCGCTCTCGCTGTTCGCCAACCGCGCACCGGCGTACGTGTACCTGGCGTCGGATGGTGCGCTGCCGAAGACGGTGCCGAGCCAGAACCTCAACACCCGCGACAAGATCGTCAGCTACTGGCAGGGCCAGGGTACGTTCGTCACCGGTCTGACTCAGGAGACCTGTCGCGACTTCGTCCACACCGGCTACGGCATCTCCTCGATCTCACACGTGCTGGAGACCTCGCGGATCCAGGGCATCGACCTCTACCCGACGTACGGCGAGCGCCTGCGCCAGGCACTCGGCTTCCAGGCCAAGTACGAGCGTCAGGCCGAAGCGGTCCCGTCCTGGTTGTGTGGCGGTTCGGTGAACCGTGGCCTCGGTCCGATCACCGAGGTCGGCTACAACGCCCTGCACACCCGGCTGGGCATCGCGATGGCGAACACGCAGGCGCTCACGGAGGCCAATCGGCCGTCCGGTACGAACGCCTTGTTCGTGGCGTGGGAGACCTTGACCCACGCGGAGAACCCCGCCTGAGGTAGCAGACTCAGGCTTACGAAGGTGATCCGGGAGAGCTGGGGATTCTGCCCCCGCAGCTCTTCCGGATCGCTATGTCAGTGCGCAGTGACCCGCAGCGCGCTCAGTGCGGTGACCAGCTCGGCCAGCTGCTGTGGATCACGCAGTGACCGACCGGTGAGCGTCTCGATCCGCCGTAACCGGTAGCGAACGGTGTTGGCGTGACAGTGCAACTGCTCGGCGGTCCGGCTCGGCGACCCCTCGTTGGCACACCAGGTCCGCAGCGTCTGGATCAGTACGGACCGCTCATGCACACCGAGCGCCAACAGCTCTCCCAGTACGGCGGCGCTGATCCGCTCGGCCTCGACCGGAGCCGCACTGACCAGCATGGCCAGCGGACTGGGGTCGTACTGCACGACCTTGCCGCCCCGATGCGACAACGTGGTCAGAGCGATCCGCGCATCGTGCAGTGCCCGCGGAGTGTCCCGCAGATGCTCGAAGACCGGGCTCACTCCCATGTCGCCACTCGCACAGCTCTCCAGATCAGCCAGTACGCCGGACTCCGCCGTACTGCGGCCGATCGACAGCAGGCCGGTCAGTGCGTCCGGTTGCCAGCGCCACGTCGAGTGGACACCGTGCCGCCGCAACCGGGCAGTCAGCTCTGGACCGTCTCCGGCTGTGGTGATCGCCACCAGGAACTGTCCACTGAGCGGCGTACCGAGTGCTTCAGCGATCTCCCACAGGGTCGTGGTGTCGGAGGTGGCGCCGCTGAAGAGCGCATCGAGCAGTGCGAGTCGCCGATGCTCCTGCTGTACGGCGAGCTCCGTCGAGGACGCGCGGTAGGCGATGGCGAGTGCGTCGGTGCACTCACCTGCCAGCCGCCAGACCGTGGTCGCCGCGTCGACCAGACTGGTGTCGCTGGCGATCCCAGTGGTCCGGGCGGTCGTCACCAGGTCGTGCCAGAGCTCCTCGAAGCCGATCCGGAACGCACGGAGCACCTCCGGCAGCGGTGCGTTCTGCTCGGCGCGCTCACGCCCAGTGGCGCGGGCCGGGGTGAGGTCCAGTGGCTCGGCCGCGCTCAGGCTGCGCAACACCGGTACCAGGTTGCCGTAGATCGAGCGGCGCAGGTCGACGGCCGACACATCGCCCTCGGAGTAGAAGGGCAGCTCGGAGTAGACGCGACGCGACATCGACTCGACCACAGCGTCGAGCCGCTCGAGCACCAGATAGCTGAGGGCCGGCAGCTCACTCATCGCAGCAGCGTAACTCCGCAGGTCAACCCACAGGAGTTGGTATGGCGAACAATCCGTCCGGGCTGATCTCGCTCACCGGTGACATTGCCCGGGCCGGCGCGCGGATCGAGGCTGCGAACACCATCGGAATGGCTGGAGGAAGCGTTGAGCCCAGGGAGGGACCACAAGGGTGAGCTGACCGGACGGGTCGCAGTGGTGACCGGAAGCAGCCGGGGGATCGGCCGTGCGCTGGTGCTGGCGCTCTCCCGGGCCGGTGCGGACGTCGTGGTGAGTGGAAAGAGTGAGACCGAGGACCCGCGGCTGGTCGGCACGATCCACTCGGTGGCGGAGGAGGTCAAAGCACTCGGCGGCCGCGCGCTCGCCGTACGGACCGATGTCCGGGACGAGGTCGAGGTGGAGCGGCTGATCCAGCGCACCGTCGAAGAGTTCGGCCGGGTGGACATTGTGGTGAGCAACGCAGGCGCACTGTGGTGGGAGCGCGTCATCGATACCCCACCGAAGCGCTACGACCTCATGTGGCAAGTGAACGTGCGGGCCGCCTACCTGGCCGCGTACTATGCGCTCCCGCACATGGTCGAGCAGGGCTGGGGGCATCTGCTCACCAACAGCCCGGAGGTGACGACCACAGCCACACCGGGCAAGGCGGCGTACATGACGACCAAGATGGGCATGAGCCGGCTGCAGCTCGGGATTGCGGCCGAGCACCTGGCCGACAACGTCGCTGCCAATGCACTGTGGCCGGCTGCGCCAGTGGACACCGCGGCGACGCGCAACTGGGGTAGCGACCGGATGGGTGATCCGGCACAGTGGCGTCGGGTCGACATCTATGTGGACGCCGCCATGGAGATCCTGACCAGTGAACCGCGGACGTGTACCGGGAGGATGCTCACCGACGAGGAGATCCTCACCGAGCGCGGCTGGACGGCCGAGGAGCTCGACTCCTACTGGCTGACCGGCGAGGCGCCGGCGGAACCGTTCTGGATCGACGGGAGAAGCACATGATCACCGAGGACACGGTCGGGTCCTTGCTGCGGCAGGCGGCCGAGCAGGCGCCGTCCACGGTCGCACTGGTGGAAGGCGTGCCCACTGACCGGCGGCGCTGGCGGTATTCCGAGCTTCTGGCTGAGTCCGAGCAGGTAGCCCAGGCCCTGCTCGGCCGGTTCGCACCTGGTGAGCGGATCGCGGTCTGGGCGAACAACCTGCCCGAGTGGGTCCTGCTCGAGCTGGCGGCCGGGCTGGCCGGCCTCACCCTCGTCACAGTCAACCCGGCGCTGCGCGAGCGCGAGGTCGTGCATGTACTGCGGCAGTCCCGTGCGGCTGGGATCTTCCTGATCCGCGAGTACCGCGGCAACCCGATGCTGGACACACTGCTCGCGGTCCGGGCGGAGCTCCCCGACCTGCGTGAGGTCCTGCTTTTCGAGGACTGGAAGAGCTTCCGTGAATCCGCCTCTCCGACCCAAGAGCTGCCGACCGTCCATCCCGACGACCCGGCGCAGATCCAGTACACCTCCGGTACGACAGGGGCCCCGAAGGGCGCCGTACTGCGGCATCGGTCGATCACCAACAACGCCCGGCTGTCCTATGTGCGGGCCTTCGACATGCAGCCGGGGGAGGCGTTCGTCAACACGATGCCGCTGTTCCACACCGCAGGCTGTGTGCAGGGAACACTCGCACCGCTGGTCAGTCTGGGGACCCAGGTTCTGCTGCCAGGGTTCGATCCTGGGCTCTACCTGCAGCTGGTCGAGTCCGAGCGCGGTGCGCAGTTCTGCGCCGTACCGACGATGCTGCTCGCGATCCTCGGCCATCCGGCCTTCGAAACCACTGACCTCTCGTCGGTGCGCTATGCGGTGTCAGGTGGTGCCACAGTCGCGCCTGAGCTGGTACGGCGAGTTGAGGCGGCGCTCGACGTACCGCTGGCGATCATCTATGCGCAGACGGAAGCGTCGCCGGTGATCAGCATGACCAGCCTGGACGACGCGCCCGAGGACCGGGCCGCGACGATCGGCCGGCCGCTGCCGGGGGCCGAGGTGAAGATCGTCCGGCTCGATGGTGAGCCGGCGGCGGCGGACGAGGTCGGCGAGCTGTGGACCCGCGGCTACCACGTGATGGCCGGGTACTTCGAGGATCCCGTCCAGACGGCCGCGGCCCTCGATGCGGACGGCTGGCTGCGGACCGGCGACCTGGCGAGTATGGATGCGCGCGGCTACTGCCGGATCGAGGGGCGGCTGAAGGAAGTGATCATCCGCGGCGGCGAGAACATCTACCCGCGCGAGATCGAGCAGCTGATCGCCACGCACCCGTCGATCGCGGACGTCGCGGTGGTCGGCGTACCGGATGACCACTGGGGCGAACAGGTCGCCGCCTTCGTCAGACCGGCCGCCGGTACGACGCCTTCGCCGGCCGAGCTGGAGGAGTTCCTGCACGGGCGACTGGCGCGGCACAAGGTCCCGAAGGTATGGCGGGTGGTCGAGGAGTTCCCGACCACCGCCTCGGGCAAGATCCAGAAATTTGCCCTACGCAACCAATTGAACTAGCCGCCTGCTCTAGCCGATCGCTTCGCCGCGTTTCCAGTAGCCCTGGAAGGAGATCGACGGTTTCGGGAGGCCAATCACGTTGACCAGGTGGCGTCGTACCGCCTTGATCATCGAGGACTCGCCGGCCACCCAGGCGAAGTCCACCGACTCCGGCAGCTCGGCGGCCTTGAGGGCCTCGAGCAACGGAAGGTCGGCGTCCGACTCGGGGGCCGCGGTGATCCAGGTGACGTCCGCGGTGCCGGGAGTGGGCAGCGGGCGGACGTCACGGTCGTCCGGGACCTGGGCGAAAACGGTCGCGTGTACGCCGGGCTCAAGCTGCTCGAGGATGCCGGTCAGCGCGGGGAGCGCGGTCTCGTCGGCAATCAATACGCGGTGCTTGCTGGTGCTCGGCGGGACGTAGTCGACGCCCGAGTTCAGCATGCCCTTGGTGCTGGTCGTGTCGACCGCGAACGGGATGAACAGCGCGATCTCGGCACCCGGTACGACGTCGGTCGCCCAGGCTGAGGCAGGTCCGTTGACACCGTGCAGGACGAACTCGATGTCCAGCTCGGACTGCTCGGCGCGCAGTTCGCGAATCGTGTACGTCCGCATGATGCAGCGCTCGTCCTCGGGCTGGGCGCACCAGTCGGCGTACCACTCCGCACCGGACAGCAGCATCAGATCGGTCCCGTTCGGCGGCGGCAGCAGGATCTTGATCCGCTGGTCGGGACCGGCGACGACGGCCTCGGCGAGCCGCGGTGCGACGAAGGTCACGCGGCGCAGGTGCGGGCTCAGATCTTCGATCGCCTGGACGGTGACGAACAACGAATCGAAGACGATCGGCTGGGCGGCGACTGTGGTCATTCGGGTTTCTCCAAACCGGCGCGGGGAGACTCGGATGCGCATTCGAGGACGGCCAGGTTATTCTGAGGCACCTAGAGGTTAGCCTTACCTAAGAGGAAACCAAAAGCCTGATGCCACCGCCTAGTACCGCAGTCGACACGAGCGCGACCGCTGCCGTTTCGACACGCCCGCGCCGGACCCGGCGCGCCACCTTGGTGCTAGGGCTGGTTGGCGCGATCGCCCTGCTCGCGTTGGTGGTTCTGCTCAGCATCGCCGTCGGCTCGAAGCAGATTCCGTTGTCCACGGTGATCGACGCATTACGCCATTACGACGAGTCGAATACCGATCACGTAATCATTCACTCACTGCGTGTGCCGAGAACGATCATCGGTCTTTTGGTCGGCGCCGCGCTCGGGCTGTCCGGTGCGTTGATGCAGGGCGTCACCCGGAACCCGCTGGCCGACCCCGGAATTCTCGGCGTCAACGGCGGCGCCGCACTCTTTGTTGTCGGCGGCATCTACTGGTTCGGGCTCGCCAGCCTGACGGCCTACGTCTGGCTGGCCTTCGCCGGTGCGGCCGCGGCCTCGGTGGCGGTCTACTTCCTCGGATCGCTCGGCCGCGAGGGCGCGACGCCGGTCAAGCTCGCGCTCGCCGGTGCGGCGCTGACCGCGATGCTCGGGTCGCTGACAACAGCCTTGCTGATCAGCGACGTCGACACCTTCGACCAGTTCCGGTTCTGGTCGGTCGGGTCGCTGTCCGGCCGTGGTTCGGACATCGCCGGCCAGGTGGCGCCGTTCATCCTGATCGGGATCGTGCTGTCGATGTTCTGCGGCCGCATCCTGAACGCGATGTCCCTCGGCGACGAGGTGGCGAAGTCGCTCGGTCAACGAGTCGGCCTGGCCCGGTTGTTCGTCGCGGTCGTCGTCGTGCTGCTCTGCGGAGCCGCAACCGCCGCGGCCGGACCGATCGGGTTCGTCGGTCTGACCATCCCGCACGTCGCGCGGCTGATCACCGGCCCCGACTACCGGTGGATCCTGCCGTACTCGGCAGTGCTGTCCCCGATCCTGCTGCTCGGTTCCGACGTGATCGGCCGGGTCGTCGCCCTGCCCGGTGAGCTGCAGGTCGGCATCGTGACCGCGGTCATCGGCGCACCGTTCTTCATCATGCTGGTTCGCCGGCGGAAGCTGGCAGACCTGTGACCACAGCCGAACCTGTGCCCACCGTAGAAGGAGTCCACGTCATCAGCCGGGCCCGGGCGGTCCGGCAGGCCCGCACGGTCGCGGTGATCGCCGTACTCGCGGTCCTCGTCTTCATCACGTTCTGCGTCTCGCTGTCGCTGGGTGACTTCAAGATCCCGGTCATCGACGTGGTGAAGACCCTGTTCGGCGGCGGCGACAAGGCCACCGAGTTCATCGTGAACCGGCTCCGCCTGCCGCGGGCGCTCACCGGCCTGATGGTCGGCGCCGCGCTCGGCATGTCCGGGGCGATCTTCCAGAGCATCGCCCGCAACCCGCTGGCCAGCCCCGACATCATCGGTGTCACGTACGGCGCGAGCGCGTTCGCCGTGTTCGCGATCGTCACGCTCGGGATGACCGGGCTGGCGGTGTCCGGGTTCGCCATCGTCGGCGCGATCCTGACCGCGTTCATCATGTACGTGCTGGCCTGGCGGCACGGGGTGTCGAGCTACCGGTTGATCCTGATCGGGATCGGGATCGGCGCGATCGCCACCAGCGTCACGTCGTACCTGCTGACCAAGGCGCGGGTCGAGATCGCGCAGCAGGCCCTGATCTGGCTCACCGGCTCGCTGAACGGGCGCGACTGGTCGAACGTGCAGGCGATGACGATCACGCTGGTGATCACCGTGCCGCTGTCGGTCTGGCTCGTGCACCGGCTGCGCATCCTGCAGCTCGGCGACGAGACGGCGTACGGGCTGGGGTTGCGGGTGGAGAGCTCGCGGCTCGGACTGATCGTGGTCGGCGTCTTCCTGGCCGCCGTCGCGACCGCCGCGGCCGGGCCGATCGGGTTCGTCGCGTTCGTGGGTCCGCCGATCGCGCGCCGGCTCACCCGCTCGCCGGGACCGGCGATGATCACCTCCGCGCTGATCGGTGCGCTGGTGGTGGCTCTGTCCGACCTGATCGCGCAGCACGCGTTCGGTGAGACGCAACTGCCCGTCGGCGTCGTGACCGGAGTCGTCGGAGCGCCGTACCTGATGTACCTGCTGGCTCGGACGAACCGGGTGGGAAGTGGTGGCTGAGATGGAGAACAGTGTGGCCGGAGACACGATGAGGCACAGCCTGGCGGCCGAGGGCCTGGCGGTCGGCTACGACCAGCGGCAGATCATCGACGACCTGTCGGTCGAGATCCCCACCGGCAAGATCACCGTCATCGTCGGCGCCAACGCCTGCGGCAAGTCCACGCTGCTGAAGACGCTCGCCCGGCTGCTCAAGCCCTCCAAGGGCACGGTGCTACTGGACGGCAAGAGCATCCAGTCGATCCCGACCCGCGAGGTGGCCACCAAGCTCGGCCTGCTGCCACAGTCGCCGACCGCGCCGGAAGGCATCACGGTCGCCGACCTGGTCGGCCGTGGCCGCTACCCGCGGACGCGCTGGATCCGGCAGTGGACCAAGACCGACGACGAGGCGGTCGCGAGCGCGATGACCTCGACGGATGTGCTGGAGATCGCCGACCGGCCGATCGACGAGCTCTCCGGCGGTCAGCGCCAGCGGGTCTGGATCGCGATGGCGCTCGCGCAGGAGACCGACATCCTGCTCCTGGACGAGCCCACCACGTTCCTCGACCTGACCCACCAGTTCGAGGTCCTCGACCTGCTCGTCGACCTCAACAAGCGCGACGCCCGCACGATCGTCCTGGTGCTGCACGACCTGAACCAGGCCTGCCGGTTCGGCGATCACCTGATCGCGATGAAGAACGGCGCGATCGTTGCCAAGGGCAACCCGGATGACGTGATCACCGAGGCGGTCGTGCACGACGTGTTCGGCCTGCACGTGAAGATCATTCCGGACCCGGTCGCCGGTACGCCGATGGTCGTGCCGATCGGCCGTCACACCACCCGCACCGACCGCAGCACCGACCATCCGGCGGATCTGCCCGCGGCCAACCCGGCTGCCGCGGCACTGGCTGCTTCCGCGGCGGCGAACGGCGTCTGCAGGCCTACCGACAGCTGACGGATCGGTTTTGTCGGCGGCCCCAACTAGGGTTGCCGCCATGTTGTCCGTCCTGGGTTATCACCGAGCCGTGCTGACGGTTGTCCGCCGTCAGGACGAGGCTGCTTGGGCTGCTTTGCGAGGTGAGCCCGGCGGCGATCTCGACGATGCGCTGCGGCGGAACGCTTATCTTCTGGGCGCTGACGCCCATCCGGTCGTGCACCGGGCCGGCCGGCGGGCGGCCGAGGCGCTCGAGATGGACCCCGACATCGAGTACTACCAGGTCAACGGTGAGCCGAATGCGTCGTACCTGCATCAGGCCGGCCGGGCGGTGGTGCTGTTCCAAGGCGCATTGCTCGATCGGCTGGACGAGGACGAGCTGACGGCCGTCATCGGGCACGAGCTTGCTCATCGGTTGCTGTGGCAGAGCGAGGGTGGTGCCTATCTCGCGGTCGATCGATTGCTTGATGCCGCGGCGGGTGACGCGCGGACACCGGCGCAGTACTTGGAGACCCATCGGCGCTGGTCACTGGCCACCGAGCTGTTCGCCGACCGTGGTGCGCTGACGGCCGCTGGGGATCTTGGTACGACGATTCGCGCGTTGCTCAAGCTGGAGACCGGGCTGAGTTCGGCGGATCCCGCGGCGTACCTGCGACAAGCGGAGACGGTCGACCTGAGTTCGGGGAGCCGGGGGACTTCGCATCCCGAGGCCGTGATGCGGGCCTGGGCGTTGAAGGGCTGGCTCGCCGGGGAGAACGTGGAGTCGCTGATCACCGGACCGCTCGATGTGGATGCGCCTGACCTGCTCGATGCCGAGCTGCTACGCGAGGTCAGTCGCGACTTCGCGGCGTTGATCGCTGGGTCCGAGGGGTTGGTGACAGAGGCCGTCGCTGTCGCGGCGGCTGGGTTCGCGGATCCGTCGGCGCCGTTGGGAGTGCCTGGAGCGGCGGTCCGGTTCGATGAGCCGTTGGCGGTGCGGCCGGTTGACGGTGCGCCGCTGCCTCGGCCCCGGCCGCTGGCCGACTCCACCAGGCGCTATCTGGCCTACCTGCTGCTGGATCTCGCCACGGTCGACCCTGATACGGGGGATGACGGGCTTGTCGCCGCGCTCCGGATTGCCCGGCGTACGGGACTCGGTGGGTATGTCGAGGTTGCGGACAGCGAGCTCGGGTGGAGTGACAAGGAACGCGCGCGGCTTGTCGAGGCGGTGAACGAGTGAGCGCCGAAGAGCTGGTCGTGCTGGCCGTGGGCCAGGAGGGGCTGGGGAGTGACGCGCTGCTGGCCGCGGTGCTGCCGCTGTTCCGGGCGACGGCCGAGGTGCATGAGCGTGGTTTGGTGGCGCCGCTGCGTGGGCTTGACCGGCTGACCGTCGACGACCAGCATCAGCTCGGGTTCCGGCCGGAGGATGCGAGCCGGCCGACGCTTGCGGTGGCGGAGCTCGATGCTCGGCAGGGGCCGCGTGCGGAGGCTGTTGAGGTCGTTGCCCACCGGAGCGAGCAGCTGGATCTTGGTTCGGATGGCGGTCGAACGACGACTTCCGTCGCCGAGCCGGTTCCTGAGGCGATCACGGGGCCGATGCATGTGCCGGGGTGGCAGAGCTGGGAGCACGTGGTCGGACACCACGATCCGCTCACCGATGTGTACAGCCTCGGTCAGTTGCTGTTCGCGCTGGGGAGCGGGTTGGACCTGTCCCGGTCCGAGGATGTCGCGGAGCTGATAGATGCCAGGGGCAACCTTTATCGGCTGGCGCCGCGACTGCATCCGGTGATCGTCTCGATCGCCGCGCAGATGGCCGAGCCGGATAGGCGTCGGCGTGCCCAGGATCTGCACTCGCTGATCGACCAGCTGGAGAACTATCGCGACCAGCCGCTCGACTTCGACGTCGCAGCGATCACTCACGACGCGGCCGACCGTCGAGCAGCAGTGCTCGGCGCACTGCGGAACCGGCTGTTCGACCTGTCGCGGCGGAATCGGTTGATCAACTTCCGCCCGACCGGCCAAACGCTGAACCTGACCGAAGTCTCGGTTCCCCTGATGCTCGACATCCGCACGATCCGTGCAGAGCAACTGTTCACCTGGCGCGACGAGCTGGCCACCCAGCTCCTCGGCAAGACGCAGGCACTCGGCAAATGGATCCGGTACGACGAGGCGCCGTATGCCGCGAACACGTTGGACAAGCTGATCTCGACAGCGCGGCGGGACCGGACGGAGTACGGGCAGGATCAGTTGCGGTTGGTGCCCGCGTTCCTGCGGTGGCACGACCTCAAGAACGATCCGGAGACGCGGCTCGCCTCGCCACTGGTGCTGGTGAAGGTGGAGCTCGCGAAGAAGCGCGGGGTGCGGGACTCGTACACGATCCGGGTCACTGATCCGATCGCGGAGGTCAATCCGACGCTGCGCCATCACTTGCATCAGCTGTACGGGATCACGTTGCCGGAGACGGTCGACCTGTCCGAGCGTGGCGCGTTGGCGATGCTGCACGAGCGGCTGGCGAAGGAGATTCAGGCGACCGAGCCGGGGCTGCAGTTGCACCTGCAGGAGAAGCCGCGGATCGACCTCGTCCGGCAACGAGCGATCGTGAAGCTGCGCAGCTACCAGCGGGGTCGGCGGCGCGGGGCGGTCGGCTTTACGGGCAAGCAGTATGCGTATTCGTATCGGCGGTCGGACTATCAGCCGCTCGGGACGCAGATCTTCCGGTCGCAGATCGCCCAGCAGGTGCTGCCGCTGGGGGTCGCGCTCGGCGCGGAGCCGCGGCGGCCGGGAGCGATCGAGACCGATACGTATTCGCTCGACACGGCCGGTGGGCCGTACTCGTGGGACGTCGACCTGTGTGCGGTGTCGCTGGCGAACTTCAACTACCGGACGCTGGGGCTGGTCCGGGATTACGACGAGCTGCTCGCGACCGGCGAGAGCGCTGCCTCGTTCGAGCAGTTGTTCTCGGATCGGCCGCGACCGATCAGCAGCGTGCCGCCGGAGTTGCCGGTGGGCGAGCGCCACCTCGTCGTGCCGGCGGATGGCTCGCAGGTGGGCGCGATCGCGCGGGCACAGCGTGGCGAGAGCTTCGTCATCCAGGGCCCGCCGGGGACCGGGAAGTCGCAGACGATCACCAACATGATCGCGGACTTCGTCGCGCGCGGGCAGCGCGTGCTGTTCGTCTGCCAGAAGCGCGCGGCCCTTGATGTCGTCCACGCCCGGCTGGCGAGCCGCCGGCTCGACGGGCTCTGCACGCTGATCCACGATTCGCAGGCCGACAAGAAGACGTTCGTGCACGGGCTGCGCGAGACCTACGAAGCCTGGCTCGCTGCCGACGACAACCTCGACGAGCTGACCGAGCGCCGGACCGCGCTGGTCGCCCGCGTCGATCGGTTACTGGTCGCGGTCGGTGACTTCGAGGGCCTGCTGGCCGCGGGCTCACCCCGCCTGCGAGACGTCGTCGATCGGCTGGCCGAGCTGCGCGACCACCACTGGGAGGCTGCCCCGGAGCTGATTCCTCGAGCTGCTGACTGGTGGTCTGCTCGCGAGGCCGTCCGCGCGGTAGCTGCAGAGTTGGCGGCCGCCGACCCGCAGACCGATGGCGTGCTGGCCCGAAGCCCGCTGGCCTACGTGGCCGCCGACCGTTGGGCCGATGACGACCTTTCGGTCTTGGCTCGAAGCGTCCGCACGGCCTGGACAGGGGTAGCTGAAGCCCTCGCCGTGGCGGATCACCAGGGTTCTTCGACTGTCCGGCAGGTGGAGGCGCTTGCTGCGTTGGGGCGTGTCTTGGTGCCGCTGGCGGTCCGGGATCGGGCGCAGGCGCTGGATCCGCGATCGGATGCTGCTTCACGGCTGGCTTCGGCCGCTGCGCAGCGTGGGCAGCTGGAGAAGGCTGAGCGGAGTGCTTGGCAGGCTGCTGCCGGGTGGAGTGAGCCGTTGGCGCCGGCTGATGCGAAGTCGGCGTTGATCATTGCCCAGAGCAAGGAAGGTGGGCTGTTCTCCTTCCTGGCTGGGGATTGGCGGCGGGTTCAAGGGTTGGTGCGCGGGCGGTTCGACAGCTCCGGGCGCACGGTTCGGCCTTCTGTGGTGGAGACTCTGACGAATCTAGTGGCCGCTCAGACGGCATCCGCAGCCGTGGCAGCGCATGCTGAGCAGCAGCTGGTTGATTGGGGAGTTGGCGATCCGCGCGAGCTGGTCGAGCGACTGACGGCGGTGCGCAGCGATCCCCGGTTGCCGGATTGGCGGTTCGCGCTGGCCGACGGCGTACCGGATCGGTTGCGGTTGCTTGCGGACGCGCTCGACGCGGCCGAGGGGCCGACACGTGAGTTGCTGGATGCGGAGGTCGCGTCGCTGACCGTCGACGCGCTCCGCGAGCTGCTGGATCGGCTCGTCGCTGCGGACTCCGTCGTACGGGCTGTTGGTCCGGCCCTGCGTGAATTGCAGACGGTTTCGGCGACGGTGCAGACCGCTGTGCGGCGGTTGGATGCCTCGCCCGATCAGCTTGAGTACGCCGTCTGTGCGGCGGAATGGGAGCGCGCTCGGTCGGTCGCGGCGCTCCGGTTGCCGTCGGCGCGGGTCGATTCGATCGTTGGCGAGCTCGGCGTGGTCTACGACGAGCTGACCGAGCTCGAGGCGGAGGTGATCGTCGCGCGGGTCCGGCGGCGGTTCCTGGCTGAGGTTCAGCACTCCGAGCAGAGTGTGACTGGGATGTCGGCGGAGGATCGAGCCCGGAAGAAGCTCTTCGCCACCGGGCGGCGCGAGGTGGAACACGAGTTCGGCAAGGTGATGCGGTACCGATCGATCCGCGACCTCGCGTCCGGCGCTCCTGGTGCGGTGGTGTCCGCGCTCCGGCCGGTGTGGCTGATGAGTCCGTCGTCGGTTTCCGACACGTTGCCGCTGACCGCGGCCTTTGACGTCGTCGTGTACGACGAGGCGAGCCAGATCCCAGTGGAGGAAGCGATTCCGGCACTGCATCGCGCGCCGCAGGTGATCGTGGTCGGTGACCAGATGCAGCTGCCACCGACGCAGTACTTCCGGGTGCGCGCCGACGGCGATCTCGAGGACGACGCATCCGAGCAGGTGGGAGTGGCGCTGACGGAGGACAGCTTCCTCTCGATCAGTGCGCTGCGGCTCGCCGCGACCATGCTGACCTGGCACTACCGCAGCCGGTCGGAAGCCCTGATCTCGTTCAGCAACTCGGCGTTCTACCAGGGCCGGTTGGCCACGGTCCCGGATCGGTTGCCGGCCAATGTCGCTCCGCCCTGGCTGCTGCGGTCGGATACGCCGATGGTGTCCGAGGTCTGCGACGGCCTGCTGACCGGCAGCATCACGTCGGTCCGGCTGGCCGACGGAGTCTATGTACGGCGGACGAACCCGGCCGAGGCACGGTGGATCGCGGAGCTGGTGCGCGAGCTGTTGGCTCGGCAGACCGGGAAGAGCATCGGGATCGTGGCGTTCTCCGAAGCCCAGCAGACCGAGATCGAGCGTGCGCTGGACGAGTTGGCGGACAGCGATCCGGCGTTCGGCGCGCAGTACGAGGCCGAACAGGTGCGGATGCACGGCGAGCAGGACGTCGGCCTGTTCGTGAAGAACCTGGAGAACGTGCAGGGCGACGAGCGCGACATCATCCTGATGAGCGTCTGCTACGCAGCCGGCGCCGACGGCCGGATGCTGATGAACTTCGGCCCGATCAACACCTCGGGCGGCGAGAAGCGCCTGAACGTGATCTTCAGCCGCGCCCGCCACCACATGGTCGTCGTCAGCAGCATCGAGCCCGAGGCGATCACCAACACCTACAACGACGGCGCCAACACCCTGCGCCGCTTCCTCACCTACGCCGGAGCCGTCTCCCGAGGCGACGCCCCCGCCACCCAAGCAGCCCTCGCAACCTTCGCCGCTCCCGGCCGTCGGCTCGCTGCATCCGCCCAACCCGATGCTGCCGCAGTCGTCACGCAACTCCAGCAGGCGTTGGAGTCCCACGGCATCGAGGTCGAGACAACCGTCGGCAACTCGGTCTTCCGCTGCGACCTAGCCCTACGCCTCCCCGGCGACACCGGCTACCGCATGGCAGTCCTGGTCGATACCCCAGCGCGAGTCTCCGCCGACAGCCTCCTAGAACGCCTGACCACCCACCCAGCCGCCCTCAAAACCACCGGCTGGCGAGTCCACCACGTCCTGACCACCGACTGGATCCAGTCCCCCGAAACAGTCCTAACCCACCTCCTGGACACCCTCCACCGCCCCACCGACCCCTAACCCCAGTCCGATACCTCCTCGTCCCCAAGGGTCATCCGCGCCAGCCGCTTTGAGCACCCACCAGTCACGTTCAACCCGCTGGAATGGTTGAGCGGTGCTCAAAGTCACGCGGCCGGCTCGCTTTGAGTACCCATCAACCACTTTCGGCCCGGCCAGGTGACTGATCCGTGCTCAACGTCGTACCGGGGCGCACGGGGTTGCGTCATGCTCCTCACCGATCCGAACCGGCCGGGCCCGAACGCGGTGGTTGCTCGCCCCTGCGGCCGATTGACTGAGAAGCGCTTGGCTGAGCGGGTCTCTGGCTGAGGGGGACGGTGCGGTCGTGACCGCGGTTCCGGTCGCTTGAGCTTCCGGGCTATGGCTGAGCTGAGCGAGGTGACGGCAGTCGGCAAGTTCCGGTCGCCATTTGAGAAAAAGTACCGACCAACGAACCCGGTTCGCCGCGAGTGGCGCTATTCGCGAGGAGCGATTCCCCGGCTGGCCCGCGCCACCAGTGGTGGCCGGAGACAAGAAGCCGGGGCCGGAGACCTATGGCAACAGGTCTCCAGCCGTCACAAGGTGTCTCGCGCCACCAGTGGTGGCGCGAGAACCCGGCCGCCTGCCCGACCATCCGGGGCCACTGACCGCGACGGGTCAGGTAGCAAGCCTCCTGATCGTCGGCGGAAACCACAGCCCGTCAGCCACAGGCAACGGGGAACCTCGGTCGCCGACCGAACCATCCCGCCCAGCCCCAGACCACCCCAGCCACACCGCTTCAGCAAAACCGACCGCAGCGGCGACCAGCCACCGCCTACCTCGCCGGCCGAATCCGAGCGTCCGGATGGGACGAGCACCTTCAGGAAGGTGGGGTTCCTGGCGAGACCGAGCGATCAACCACCGCGACGGATCACCTCGTCCCCGGCAGATCCACGGACGTCTACTGCCAAATACCAGCAGCGATCATCCGCAAACCTCCCCCAGCCTCCACCTCTAGCTAACGTCCGAAGATCCGGAGACCACGCTCTCCGATCGTTCGGACGTTACGGCGGCGCGGCTTCTAACGTCCGAAGATCCGGAGACCACGCTCTCCGGTCGTTCGGACGTTAGGGGCAGCTGGTTAGCGAGATCGGCGGGTGGTTTGGTGGAGGAGGAGGCCGGCTAGGAGGGCGCCTAGGGTTCCTAGGGCGAGGTCGCCGAGGGTGTCGGTGTAGGCGGTTTGGAGTTCGGGGGAGTTGCGGACGAAGGCTACGTACTCGCCGAGCTCCCAGACAACAGCTGCGGTGGCGCCGAAGCCCAACGCCACGAAGGCGGTGACGGCGCGGGAGAGGTTGCGAGGAGCGAAGGCCAGCAGGGCGCCGGCGGTGAGGAAGCCCCAGAGCAGGAAGTGCATGGCGTCGTCCCACCAGGCGACCGTGTCGAACAGGTTGAGGCGGTTGCCGATCAGGTCGATCAGCCAGGGCAGGGTCAGCAGCAGGTCGGCGGTCCAGGGGAAGGTCTGGTGCAGTTTGCTGCGGGTCCGGCCGTAGGCCCACCACCACAGTGGGAGCACCATCGCGCCGATCGGATAGACGACGAGCCGCGCGGTCGACGCTTTCCCCTTGATGCCGCTCAGGTCCGGCCAGATCAGAGCCGTCAGCAACAAGGCGAAGAGCAGTACCTTGGCGATCAGGGCGGCGTACCGGACCTTGTTGGTGCGGGTGGCCGGGGCCGTGGTGGTGGCAACCATCGTCGTCATGCCTCTCAGTCAAACTGACCGCTGGGCGAGGCGGATGAGTACATCTACGCGAAGAACCCCCGCGATCTCGTCAGTCTGACGGATCGCGGGGGCTCTGGGGGATTAGGTCAGCCGACGCTCAGCAGGTCGACGACGAAGATCAGGGTCTCGCCCGGCTTGATCGCGCTGCCGGCGCCGCGGTCGCCGTAGCCCAGGTGCGGCGGGATGACCAGCTTGCGGCGGCCGCCGACCTTCATACCCTGGACGCCGGTGTCCCAGCCCTGGATCACCTGGCCGATGCCGAGCTGGAAGCCCAGCGGGGCGCCGCGGTTGTACGACGCGTCGAACTCCTCGCCGGTGGAGTGCGCGACGCCCACGTAGTGCACGTTCACCCGCGAGCCGGCTACGGCCTCGTCGCCGTCGCCCACGGTGATGTCGGTGATCTCGAGATCCGCCGGCGGCGGTCCGTCGGGAAAGTCGATCTCTGGCTTGTCAGTCATGACTCCAGGCTAACCAGACCCCTGGTGCACCCGATTCAGCGGGTCAGGGCGGTGAACCAGGCGAGGATCTGCGGGTAGGCCAGTTCGGCGGTGCGGTTGTGGTCGACCGGCCCGGTGTCCGTGATCGTGGAGCGGGTACCGCGGGGGTCGAGGTTGGCGCGGCAACTCTGTGCGTTCTGAGCCGGTACGTCGGTATCCGCCGAACCGGTGAAGAACCGGGTCGGCACCCGCGGCGACCAGTCCGTGCAGATGCGGTCAGCCTCCCGCAACCGCTTACCCAGCGGCCCGGTCGGCCGAGCCAACTGCTGGAGAAACGCAGGCCGGACGAGCTTGTCCGGGCTCGACGGAAGCGCGGCCGCGATCTCCTGGACGGTGTGGCTGCCGTCGAACATCGCATCGACAACCCGGTCGTACGGCGGCAGGAACACCTCCGCGGGATCGTCGTACAGGGGGATCAGCCGGCTCCACGCGGTCAGGAAGTAGCCGAGGTAGAGCGTGGCCACGAACGGGCTGACCTGCCCATTGACCAGCGCGGGCAGCTCGACGCCCAGCAGGTCGTAAGGTCCGGCGACCGGAGCCATCGCCCGCAGCCCGAACCCGCGGACCTCACCCCGCTGCAGCGCTCGCCCGAGACTGAGCGTGATCCGGCCGCCCTCGGAGAAGCCGGTGACGAGTACGTCGTTCCGCACGGATCGACCAAGCGCGCCGGCGAGCTGACGCGCGGCGATCAGCTGGTCCGCGGATGCACTCGTCTCGGAGGCGGTATCGCCGTACGGATGCCGTCCGGGCCCGGTACCCAGCCCGAGCAGATCCGGCGCGGTCACCACGAATCCGGCGCCGGCGAACATCAGGCTGCGGACTCGGTCCGGGCTGCTCCGCGAGACCGACGCCGTCGAGGCGCGGGTCGCGTTGGTGCCGTGCAGGAAGGTGACCAGATCCAGCCGCCTCTCGGTACGGCGGGGAATCGCGACCAGACCGCTGGCCGTGGTCGGTCGGCCGTCCGGGGTGATCGTCCGATAGACGACCCGATAGGCATCCGCGCCGTACTGGGCAGGCTTCCCGGTCGACTGCAGATACTCGGTCAGCTCCCTCCTGGTCAGGTGCTCGATCGGCTCAACCGAAACGACCGAACCCCGCGGAGGGCTGGTGGCAACTGCGGGTGTCGGTCCGACCAGACCGGCGGTGAGGAAGAGAGTCAGGGCAGCGCGTGCGAGCAGGCTCATGCCATCCAGCCAACGCCTTCTCAGGCGCTGGCGGGATGGTCCCTCGACCACTCTCGTAGTGGACTTTCGCCCACCCCGGGTTGCTCAGACGGGCGGGAGGTCGGCGGCCAGGGTGCGGAGCCGGTCGAAGACCGAACCCCCGGAAGCGGAGCCACCATCGTGCTGCCACTCGTTGGTGATCCAAGTAGCGAGGTTGCCGATCCGCGCGGCGGTGCGCAGCGAGAGCGCGACATCGACGTACATGTCCTCGTGCCAGATCGCCGCCGCGACCGGGACCCGGTTCGAGGCCAGCCGGTCGACGTCGTACAAGGGGAACCAGCCGCCCTCGGTGGCGAGCAGATTCGCGGCCTCGGCGAACTCGCGCAGACCCGCGATCTCCTCGAACATCCAGGGGTAGATCATCTCGCCGGTGAAGAGCAGCCGCGACGCGTCCGGTGCGAACTCCGGCGGCCGGAGCCGGTCGGCGGCCCAGTTCGTCGGGTGGTCGTCCTGCGCGTAGATGGACTCGTGGATGACCGCCCACAGCGGATCCAGCCCGAGCGTGGTGTGTTCCGTGACGGCATAGCGGAACTTGTCGGACAGCTCCGTACCGTCCCAGGCGCCGTCGACTAGCCAGTGCAGCGACTGCGCCGCGTTGCCCATGCCGAGCCCGATGCCCAACGACTGGAAGCGCCGGACGTCGAGGCGGTCACCGTCGGGCAGGCGGACGTCGTGATCGCGGAGGTGGTCGGCGATCCGGCGGACGCGTTCGACGTCTTCGGGGAAGCGGGCGTAGTACGCGTCGTTCTTGGCCACAACCTGTGGATAGGTGTGGGCATAAACGTCGTCGGCGGTGGTGTCGAGGCCGGGCAGACCGCCGGTGATCAGGCAGGTCTTCAGTCCCTCCGGAGCGAGCGACAGGTAGGTAAGCGTCAGGAATCCGCCGTAGCTGGTGCCGAGCGTTGTCCAAGGCTTGTCGGGGCTGAGCTGGCCGCGGATCAGTTCGGCGTCGCGCACGATCGAGTCGGCGCGGAAGTGCCGCAGGTACGCCGCGAGCTCGGCCGGGCTCTTCGCCGCTGCGGTACGGCGGGTGATCGCCGTACTGCGACCCGTCCCCCGCTGGTCGAGGAGCAGCACGCGGAAGTCGTCCACGGCGTGGCCGATCCAGCCGCCGGCCTCGAGCGGGCGCGGCGACGCTAGCCCCGGCCCGCCCTGCAGGTAGACCAGCCACGGCAGATCCGAGTCTTCCTTGCCTGGTGCGACGACTTCGCGGCCGAGCACCTCGATCGTTTCGCCGTCGGGTTTGGCGTGGTCGAGCGGAACGGTGAACAGGTGATCGGTGACGACCAATCCCGGCAGTCTCGGCATGCCGCCCATCCTCGGCCCCGCCGAGGTCATCAGTCCACGGGATTGATGCGTGCGTGCAGGTGGGCGTCGTGGCGGCCGTCGGCGAGTCGCCAGGCGCCGCGCAGGGTGCCTTCCAACTGGTAGCCGGCCTTCTCGGCGACTCGGCAGGACTGGTTGTTGCGCGTCGAGTGCTGGAGGGCGAGGCGCCGGAAGCCGAGGTCGAAGCACCAGCGCTCGAGGGTCGCGAGTGCCCGCGGCGCGAGCCCCTGCCCTCGGGCGGCGGGCAGCATCCAGTACGAGAGGCTGACGGTGGCGTTGCCCAGATCGATCTGCCGCAGCCCGATCTGGCCCACCACCGCATCGCCGCTGGTGATCGCCCAGGAAGCGGCCTTGGCTGCTGTCCAGCGCTCCGGCCACTGGGCGAGCCAGGCCTGGGCTTCAGCGATGTCGTCGATCCGCAGCACATGCCACTGCTGGATCTCGGCGTTGCTGAAGGCCTCGATCACGGCCGGTACGTCGGACTCGCGCCACGGGCGGAGGCTGTCGAGGACGGGCTGGTCGGCGGCGAACGTCGTACCGGACAGGGCCGGGCTCACTAACGTCGGCATGGTTAGGCGAGCACCTCGTGGAGCTTGACGGCGAACTCCGCGGGCTTGCCCGGCATGCCGTACTCGTCGCCCAGGAAACCGCCGTGGTTGCTGGGGAAGACGACCGGGGTGAGGCCGAGCCGGTCGGCGACCGCCTGGCCGCCGCGCGCGGCGAGCTGCTGGACGGACTCCTCGCCGACGCCGATCACCAGTTTGTCCGCAACGGCGGCGAGGGCGTCGAAGTCGGGCTGGTACGACGTGCTGCCGCGGAGGTTCTGGCCGATCAGGATGTCGTCGCGGCTGCCGTCGTCCTCGGCGGGGAGGCCGAACATGGCGGGATCGGGCGCGGGCCGGTCGGTGTAGTCGGCGGGGAACTCGCCCTCGAAGCTGACCAGGGCGATGAACTTCGCCATCCCGGCGCCAAGGCCGTCGCGCTGGTAGGTCGCGTAGATGTCGTCGTTGGCGGCCCGCGCGGCGTCGCGGTCCGGGAGGATCTCGACGAGCGGCGGTTCGTGCGCCACCAGACTGTTGACGAGGTCCGGCCGGGCGGTCAGCAGGGCCAGGCCGTTCACGGCGCCGCCGCTGCTGGCGAAGACGTCGACCGGGCCGACGTCGAGAGTCTCGATCAGTACGGCGATGTCCGCGGAGTGGATCTGCGGATCCAGCTCACCACTGTCGGTCCGCACGCTGCGCTCGACGCCACGCGGGTCATAGGTGACCACGGTGCGATCGGTGAAGTGCGACGCCAGGGTCGCGAAGCCGCCCGCGCCCATCGGGCAACCGATCATCAGCAGCACCGGCTGGTCGCGATCCGCGAGCTCCCCGCGGACGTCGTACGTGAGGGTGACGCCTGGAAGGTCGATCGTGGTGGTGACCGGGTCTGTCATGGCTGGAGCCTACTAACGCTGGACCTGGTCGGCACTACCCTCGAAAACCATGCGGAGAAAACTTCTGGCGACGTTGATGGCTGCTGCGCTGACCATTGCCGGTTCCGGTACGGCGCACGCCGCCGGACCGAACTACGGCGAGTACTCGCTGATGTTCGAGAAGTCGGCCGGGCAGTACTGGGCCGGTCAGTCGGCGGCCGGGCAGTGGGCCTGGACGCCGTTGAGCGCGACCGAGTCCGACATCTCCTGGGGCGACCCGGCGACCTGGCCGCCGAAGTCGGCCGAGCACTTCATCCACGACGGCGACTGGGTACTGCTCGACGGCTACAACGACGGCGCGGGCCGGCCGCTCACGCAGATCCAGCGGGTGACGTCGGAGAAGCTCGGCGACGCCAGCTGCAACAACCTCACGCCGATCCCGTCGGCAGGCGGCCGCCAGCACTACGTGAAGTGGAACATCCCCGCCACGGGCTACTGCCTCGACGCCACCGGCACCATCAAGCCCCCGAACGGCTCCACCACCGTCAACTTCCGCCACCTGCAGAAGTGGTCGCCCCCGCACACCTGCTCCAACCCGTACTTCAGCAACCAGACCTGCATCACCCAGTTCGAGCAGTGGTGGGACGACAACAACCACCCCTACGCCCTCCAACTCTCCCGCACCCTGGAACTGGCCAAAGGCCAAGGCATGGCCTTCACCAACCACACCACAGTCCCCGTGAACTGGAACGCCAACGCCCGCTACTACTGGCACTACTGAACGCACGAAACGGCCATCCGGAAGTTTCTCCGGATGGCCGTCGGTGTGGGGTGGGACTACTTCTTGACTGCCTTGTTGTAGGTGTCGATCTGGGGCTTGACGGAGTCGGCGGCGGCCTTCATGGCGGTGGCCGGGTCAGTGCCCAGGACTGCCTTCTCCAGGCCGTCTTCAGCGGCCTTGCGGGCTTGCGGCATGACGCCGAGGATGCAGCCGGAGGAGGCGTTGGTCGGCTTGGTGTTGTGGAGCTGGGTGATGGCGGTGGTGAACTGCGGGTACTGCGCCACCCAGGCCTTGTCGGCCGGGAGGTCGAGGGCCTTGGAGTTGATCGGGAAGTAGCCGGTGCCGGTGTGCCAGGCGGCCTGCTGCTCCGGCGACGACGCGAACTTCACGAACTCCCAGGAGGCGCGCTTCTCGGCGTCGGAGTGGCCCGGGCCGTCGACCCAGAGCGAGGCGCCGCCGATGATCGGGCCGCCGGTGTCCGAGGCGCTCAGGTGCGGGAACGGCGCCGTCATCACGGTGAACTTGCCCTTGGCCGCGTCCAGGTAGCCGCGCAGTGAGCCGGTCGACTCCAGGTGCATGGCCGACGTACCGGACTTGAAGACGGCCTGGGCGTCGTCGGTCTTCTTGCCGGTGTTCGGCATCAGACCCTGCTTGACCATCTCCTGGTACCAGGTGGCGACCTTGACGCCCTGCTCACCGTCGAAGTCGACCTTCGAGGCGAGGTCCTTGCGGCCGTTCTCGTTGTCGCAGTAGGTCGTCCCGGACTGGGCGATCAGCTGCTCGACGAACCATCCGTAGATGGCAGCGTTGAAGCCGTACTGGACGGTCTTGCCGCCCTCCTTGACGGTCAGCTTCTTCGCCGCCGCCATGATCTCGTCGAGGTTCGCCGGCGGTTTGGCCGGGTCGAGACCGGCCTTCACGAAGGCTTCCTTGTTGATGTACAGCAAGGGCATCGAGGTGTTGAACGGCATCGAGTTGAGCTTGCCGTCGATCGAGTAGTAGTTCGCGATGTTCGGCTCGATCGAGCCGAGGGAGTAGCCGTCCTTGTCGGCGAACTTCTGGATCGCGACGGTCTGCTTGGAGTCGATCATGAACCGCGAGCCGATGTCGTAGATCTGGACGACCGAGGGGGTGTTCCCCTGCTGCACCGAGGTCTTGTACTTCGTGATCGTCTCGTCGTAGTCGCCCTGGTAGACCGGGGTGACCTCGATCTTGCCCTTGTTGGCTTCGTTGAACGCGGCAACCAACTTGTCGACCGCCGTCCCGTTGGCGCCCTTCATGCCGTGCCAGAAGGTGACCTTCGTGACGCCGGTCGCCTGGTCGAGGGCGCTCGCGTCGGGCGCGTCCACCGAGCCGGCGGCGTCGCCCTTCGTGTCGCTGCCGCCACAACCGGCCGCGATCAGCGCCAGCGCGGCCAGGACCGACACCGCGGATGCCGTACGTCGGATTGAACGCATCACAGAACCTCTCTCGAGAACATCAACGGATCGCGCCCGCGGTCAGGCCGCGGACGATGAAGCGCTGGCCGAAGATCACGATGGCCAGAGTGGGCAGGATGGACAGGGTGACGCCGGCCAGGATGATCCCTGGGTCGGCCGCCTCCGCGTCGTTGAGCTGGCTGATCCCGATCTGCAGCGTCCGGCGGGACGCCGAGTCGCCGATCAGCAGCGGCCAGAAGAACTGGTTCCACGCGGCCAGGAAGACGTACAGGCTGACCGCCATCAGGGCCGGCTTGTTCAGCGGCACCAGGATCCGGGTCAGGAACCGCCAGTGCCCGGCGCCGTCGATCGTCGCCGCGTCCCGCAGCTCCAGCGGGAACTGCAGGAACGACTGCCGGAGCAGGAACACCCCGAACGCGTTCGCCAGGAACGGCAGCACCAGCGCGAGCATGGTCCCGGCGTACGACGCGGTCAGCCGCTCGCCGCCGATCGACCAGCCGGTGATGGTCAGGTAGTTCGGGAGCACGATCGACTCCCACGGCACCATCAGCGTGGCCAGGAACAGGCCGAACAGCACGGTCCGGCCCCACATCTTCATGAACACGAACGCGTACGCCGCGAGCACGCTGGTGATCAGCTGCGAGATCGTGATGACCGAGGTCTGCAGGATCGAGTTCAGGTACTGCTGCCCGATCGGCGTCCCCGAGTGCGTGGCGCCTTCGTAGTTGCCGGTGAACAGCCCGTGCGGGAAGAGATCCGGCGGGTACGACGAGATCTGGCCGGGTGACATCACCGAGCCCGCGATCACGTAGTACACGGGGAAGATCACCAGCAGCGCGGCCCCGATCAGGACCAGATAGGTGATGACGCGTGCCGGCCTCACTTGTAATGCACCCGCCTCTCGAGGACGCCGAACTGGACACCCGTGCAGATCAGCAGGATCACGAACAGCACGATCGCCTGGGCCGACGCGGCGCCGAAGTCGCTGGCGTTGTTCGCGAAGGCGGTGTGGTAGATCGAATAGACCAGGGTCTTGGTCGACTGCTCCGGCCCGCCCTCGGGGGTGAGGATCTTGATCTGGCCGAAGCTCTGCAGGGACTGGATCGTCGAGATCACGACCAGGAAGAACAACTGCGGGCCGAGCATCGGGACGGTGATGAAGCGGGCGGCCCGGAAGCCGCCGGCGCCGTCCAGGGTGGCGGCCTCGTTGATCTCGTCCGGGATCGCGCCGATCCCGGCGGACAGCACGAGCACGTTGTAGCCGATGCTCATCCAGACCGTCGTGATCGCGACGCTGATCAGCGCCCAGGACGGGTCGGTCAGCCAGCCGATCCGGTCGACCCCGAACTTGCCGAGCATGCCGTTGGCCAGCCCGATCGCCGGGTTGTAGATCGTGGCGAAGATGACCGACGCGCTGGCCACCGAGAACGCGAACGGCAGCGCGAAGGCGGTCCGGAAGATCCGGATGCCCTTGATGTGCTGCTCGAGCAGCAGGACGACGAGGAGCGCGCCGAGCACACCGGGGATGACGGTGAGCAGGACGAAGGCCAGGGTCACCCAGAGGATGTGCCGGAACTCGGCCGAGCCGAGCATGTCGCGGTAGTGCTGCAGTCCGACGAAGGCATCGGGCCGGCCGAAGAGGTCGGAACCGTGCAGGGACAGCGAAACGGACTTGCCGAGCGGCCAGACGATGAACAGCGCGAAGATGACCACGCAGGGCACGAGCATCAGCCAGGACAGCAGCGAGGCGGGCGTCGGCCGCCGTCCGGGTGCGGTATGGGTAGTCAAGCGTTTACCTCCAGTCAGAGCGCAGTCTTACACCGCCCGGGGCCGCCACGGCCAGGGCACGCTAGGCTGAGCGCCCGTGAAGGTCTTGGTGATCGGTACGGGTGGCCGCGAACACGCACTGGTGTGGGCGTTGGCCCAGGATCCGGATGTCGAAGAGGTGGTGGCGGCCCCGGGCAACCCTGGCATCGCCGCGTTGCATCCGGCGTACGACGGCCAAACGATTGTTTGCCGTCCGGTGGATGTTTCGGACCACGCCGCGGTCGTCGCGCTGGCGACCGAGATCGGTGCGGACCTGGTCGTGGTCGGGCCGGAGGCGCCGCTGGTCGCCGGTCTCGCCGACCCGCTCCGGGAGGCCGGGATCGCGGTCTTCGGGCCGTCCAAGGACGCTGCCCAGCTCGAGGGGTCGAAGGCGTTCGCCAAGGACGTGATGGCTGCCGCGAGCGTGCCGACCAGCCGCGCCTACGTCTGTACGACGCCCGAGCAGGCCGCTGAGGCGATCGACGCGTTCGGACCGCCGTACGTGGTGAAGGACGACGCGCTCGCCGCCGGTAAGGGCGTCGTGGTCACGTCGGACCGCGACGAGGCGCTCGCGCACGCGGCCGGTTGTGCGCAGGTGCTGATCGAGGAGTTCCTGGACGGTCCCGAGGTGTCGCTGTTCGCGATCACCGACGGGACGACGGTGTTGCCGATGCAGCCGGCGCAGGACTTCAAGCGCCTGGGCGACAACGACGAAGGCCCGAACACCGGCGGCATGGGCGCCTACACACCGTTGCCCTGGGCACCGGAAGGATTGGTTGCCGAGGTCACCGAACTGGTGCTGCAGCCGACCGTCGACGAGATGCGCCGCCGCGGTACGCCGTTCAGCGGCCTGCTGTACGCCGGTCTCGCGCTCACCTCGCGCGGTCTGCGCGTGATCGAGTTCAACTGCCGGTTCGGTGACCCGGAGACGCAGGCGCTGCTGCCGATGCTGAAGACCCCGCTCGGCGGCCTGCTGCTCGCGGCCGCCACCGGCAAGCTGGCCGACTACGACCAGCTGAGCTGGCGGAACGGTTCGGCGGTCGCGGTCGTGGTCGCAGCCAAGAAGTACCCGGCCAGCCCGCGCAGCGGCGACCAGATCGCCGGGGTCGAGCAGGCCGAGAGCGGCGGAGTCCAGGTCTTCCACGCCGGTACGGCGCTCGACGGCGAGGAGCTCGTCACGTCGGGCGGCCGGGTGCTCGCGGTCAGTGCCACCGGCAAGGATCTCGACGAGGCCCGGCAGCGCGCCTACGCCGGGGTCGGCCAGATCCGGATCAAGGGCTCGCAGCACCGCACCGACATCGCCCTGAAGGCCGCCCGCGGCGAGATCGACGTCTGAGCTACGGCCCGTAGAGGATGCCCGGCGTCGGCCCGATCGTGCCGTCGAAGGTGTTGTCGCGGACCGGATGCACCCCGGCGAACTTCGGTACGCCGGGCAACGGGTGCTCGAAGATCTCCCGCAACCGCTCGTCCTCGATCCCGGCCACGCCGAGCACCGCAACCCGCCGTACCCCGGTCGGGTTCTCGGCACGCAACTCCCGGTGCAGCGGACTGAACCGCGACAGCACCCGCGGCCGGGAAACGCCTTCGTCCAGCGTCTTGATCGCCGGTCTGCCGGCCAGCCGAGTGATGAACTCGTCGATCGGTAACCCAGATTCGGGCAGTAGCTCCAGCGCGGCAGTCTCGATCCGCAAGGCGGCCGTCCCCTCGGCCGACATCAGCGGCGCCTCGCCTTCCTTCACGCGCTGCCGCTTGAACCCGACCTCCAACTGACCCGCGGCCGCCATCGCGATGAACACGGTCAGCGCCACCCGCTCGGCCCCGCCAAGCACCCACGCCGTCTCGTACTCGGTCAACTTCGTCATGAAACCCATAGTGACTCTCAGTGAGGGTCATCCAGTGGCAGCTTCAGGTCATCGAGGTCACCCTCCGCACTCGGCCTGCGACCGTGGGAAATCGATTGCACCTCGAGATCTCTGGGAGCGACATGAAGAAGAAACTGGTGACAGCAGCCGCGACGCTCGGGCTCGGTCTGGGCGCGGTCCTGGCCGTGGCCGGTCCGGCGGAGGCGAACGTCTGGTGGTTCCAAGGTGGGTTCGGATCACCGCAGGCCTGTGAAATCAACGGCTCGACCGGTCAGTCAATGCACTACTGGATCGCCTACGACTGCAAGCAGAACAACAGGCCGACCGGGACGTCGTGGGATCTCTGGGTCTTCGGCTGATCCGTTCCGCGATTGCGGCCGGTGTCGGCACACCAGCGATAATGGTGGTGTGCCGACTGCCAGCAAGCCTCTGATCCCGAACGTTCTCGCCTCCCGTTACGCCAGTCTGTCGATGGCGCGGCTGTGGTCGCCGGAGCACAAGATCGTGCTCGAGCGGCAGCTGTGGCTCGCGGTGCTGAAGGCGCAGAAGGAGCTGGGCGTCGACGTACCGGACGGGGTCGTCGAGGACTACGAGCGGGTTGTGGACCAGGTCGACCTGGAGTCGATCGCGGCCCGGGAGCGGGTCACGCGGCACGACGTGAAGGCGCGGATCGAGGAGTTCAACGCGCTCGCCGGGCACGAGCACATCCACAAGGGCATGACGAGCCGGGACCTGACCGAGAACGTCGAGCAGCTGCAGATCCGGGCCGGGCTCGAGCTCGTCCGCGATCGCGCGGTGGCGACCGCCGTCCGGCTTGGCCAGAAGGCAGCGGACCACGCGGCGCTGGTGCTGACCGGCCGGTCACACAACGTCGCCGCGCAGGCGACCACGCTCGGCAAGCGGTTCGCGTCCGCGGCCGACGAGCTGCTGGTCGCGATCGCGCGGCTCGAGGAGCTGATCGAGCGCTACCCGCTGCGCGGCATCAAAGGCCCGGTCGGTACGTCGCAGGACATGCTCGACCTGTTCGGCGGCGACCCGGCGAAGCTGGACAAGCTGGAGAGCGACATCGCCCAGCACCTCGGCTTCAGCCAGACGCTGACCAGCGTCGGTCAGATCTACCCGCGATCCCTCGACTACGACGTCGTCTCCGCGCTGGTGCAGCTGGCCGCCGGGCCGTCGAGCCTGGCCACGACGATCCGGCTGATGGCCGGGCACGAGCTGGTCACCGAGGGCTTCAAGGAGGGCCAGGTCGGCTCTTCCGCGATGCCGCACAAGATGAACACCCGGTCCTGTGAGCGGGTGAACGGCCTGACTGTGATCCTGCGCGGCTACGCCTCGATGGCCGGTGAGCTGGCCGGCAACCAGTGGAACGAGGGCGACGTCTTCTGTTCCGTCGTACGGCGGGTCGCCCTGCCGGACGCGTTCTTCGCGCTGGACGGGCTTTTCGAGACGTTCCTGACCGTGCTCGACGAGTTCGGGGTCTACCCGGCCGTCGTCAGCCGCGAGCTCGAGCGGTACCTGCCGTTCCTGACGTCGACCAAGGTCCTGATGGCCGCGGTGAAGAACGGCGTCGGCCGCGAGACCGCCCACGAGGTCATCAAGGAGCACGCGGTCGCGACCGCCCTCGATCTGCGCAAGGGGCTGGCGGCCAACGACCTGTTCCACCGGCTCGGTGCGGACGGACGCCTCGGGCTCACCGAGGAGCAGATCGTCGGCATCGTCGGCGAGCCGCTGTCCTTCACCGGTGCGGCCGTCGCGCAGGTCGGCGCGGTCGTCGCCCGCATCGACGAGCTCGCCAAGCGCTACCCGGAGGCGGCCGCCTACAACCCGGGTGACATCCTCTAACTCGTGTTCGGACCGTTGACCTGGGCCCTGGTCGGGCTCTCGCTCGCCGCGATGGCCTATGCCATCGTCCTGGCTGCCCGCGACAAGCGGATCAACTGGTCGCTGCTGGGCGTGCTCGGCGTGGTCGAGGTCGGCCTGCTGGCGCAGCTCGTGGTCGGGATCGTGCAGCTGGTCGGCACCGATCGAGACGTCTCCGGACCGTTCTTCGTCGGCTACCTGATCGGCTCGCTGCTGGTCCTGCCGGTGGGTGCGCTGTGGGCGCTGGCCGAGAGCAGCCGCTGGGGCGCGGGTGCGCTCGCGGTCGCCTGCTTCGTCGTACCGGTGCTTGAGTTGCGGCTGCACGAAATCTGGGTCGGATGAGCGCCCCCGAGGCGACCCGGCACGGGCCCGGCCGGATCTTGATCCTCGTGTACGGCGTGTTCGCGCTGGCCGCGACTGCCCGGGCCGGCGTTCAGATCGCGATCCAGTTCTCGGATGCTCCGATCGCCTATCTGCTCTCGGCGGTCGCCGCGGTGATCTACTGCGCGGCCACGTTCGCCCTGGCGAAGGCGACCGTCGTGTCCCGGCGGGTTGCGACGATCGCGATCGCCATCGAGCTCATCGGCGTACTGGGGATCGGTGCGTTCAGCTACGCCGTACCGGAGGACTTCCCGGATGCGACCGTGTGGTCGCACTTCGGGCAGGGCTACGGGTTCGTCCCGCTGGTGCTCCCGATCCTCGGGCTGCTCTGGCTACGCCGTACCCGGTAGCAACTTCCAGCGCAGGGCCCGCAGCAGCGTCTGGGGGCTGGCCAGCGTGCTCGGGTGGTCGAGCATCGTGTTGACGCGGGTGAACTTCGCGTTGAGCGTCGAGTCCTTGGCCGTGGCCTCGTAGATCATTCCGGCGATCCACTTCGTCACGCGATAGCCGCGGGGGTAGGGGCCGTCCACGTGCGGTAGCGAGAGATCGGCCGAGGTCGACAGCTGCCACGCCACGTCGACGACCACGCTGACGTCGTCGAAGTACGAGCGAGCCGGTTGATCGAGCGCCGGGTCGGAGTTCAGGTACGCCGACAGGCACGAGGCATGCAGTGTCGCCGACGTCATGCCTTGTCCGTAGATCGGGTTGAACGAGGCCACCGCGTCGCCGGCCACGATCAGACCGGCCGGAATCCGGTCCAGCTGGTGGTAGTCCCGGCGCCGGCTGTCGGCCTGGTGGTAGGTCACCACCTCACCGATCAGCTCGGCGTTGTCGGCGATCTGGCCGAACTCGGACGGGTAGTCCCGGCGGCAGCGCGCGCGGAAGTCCTCGAAATCGCGCGTCGGCCGGTCGTCGGCGTACCCGGCGACCAGCATCAGCCACCGGTCGCCCTCGACCGCCAGGACGCCGCCTTGGCGTGGCGACATCCCGGCGCCGGGCTGGTTCGAGGCGATCGCTACCCCGATCGTGGAGACCTTCGGGTCCCGTTTGAACAGGGCGCTGGCGTAGTTGAGCTTGATCGGCATCCGTTGCATCGGCGGCTGCGGCCAGCCGGCCGCTCCGAGCCAATCGCTGAGCCGGCTCGACCGTCCGGTCGCGTCGACCACCAGGTCGGCGGGCGCGGTGACGATCGACTCCGGGCCGCTGGTGCCCTCCGGCTGGTACCGGGCGGCGGTGACCCGGTCCGCACTGATCTCGATCCCATCGGCCCGGCCGCTGACGAGCTGGACGTTGCCGATGTCCAGCGTGCGCCGACGGACCATCGACTCCAGGAACGGCCGGGTGCTGACCAGCGTCGGGCCTACGGACTCCACCGGGGCCGCCGGACGTTGCGTGCCGTTCACATAGTTGCGGGACTCTTCCGGCGACGGATTGGTCGCACCGGTGGCCAGCGCCTCTTCACTGAAGCCGGGGAACCAGCGGTCGAGCTGCGCGTTGCCAGCTGCCAGCAGGGCGTGCACCTGACTGCCTTGCGGTACGCCGGGACGTGGGTCGGTGGAGTCCGTCGTGGTGTCCCGCTCGATGATCAGCACCTCGTCGGCGTGATCACTGAGCACCCGAGCGGCCATCAGCCCGGCCATACTCGCGCCGAGCACGACCGCGCGCTCCATCACGACCTTCGGTCTCGCCGGTCGTTCGACCCCGGTGATCCGGGCGAAGCGTTGTGCGGCGGACTCGACCATGGTGCCCCCAGGCAGAAAGTGGAAGTTGCCGCCACTTTAGAGCGCCTACCAAGATTCCGCCGCCCCACGCATGTCGTGACTCCCAGTGAACTGCCAGCCACACCCAACGACCGTTTCAGGTTCGCCCGACAGCATCGAATCCATGCAGACATCAGGTCATCCCAGCGATTCGAGGCGGGTCGAGATCGTCGTACCCGTCAAGAACGAGGAACACGACCTCGGCCCGAACATCCGGCGGTTGCGGGAGTTTCTCGACACCGCCTTCCCGTATCCGGCCGAGGTCTGCATCGCCGACAACGGAAGCACGGACGCGACGTACGAGATCGGCGCGCTGCTGGCCGCCGAGCTGCCCGGGGTCCGGGTGGTCCGGATCGACCAGTCGGGGCGCGGGCGCGCGCTGAAGCAGGTCTGGTCGGAGTCGACCGCGGACGTGCTCGCCTATATGGACGTGGATCTGTCCACCAATCTGAACGCGCTGCTGCCGCTGGTGGCTCCGCTCTTCGCCGGGCACAGTGATGTTGCCATCGGCACCCGGTTGTCGAACGGCTCGCGAGTGGTCCGACGGCCCAAGCGGGAGTTCATCAGCCGGTCCTACAATTTGTTGCTCAGGGCAACTCTGAGCACGCACTTCTCCGATGCCCAGTGTGGATTCAAGGCGATCCGCGCCGACGTGGCCCGCGAGCTGCTGCCGTACGTCGAGGACACCAGCTGGTTCTTCGACACCGAGCTGCTGGTGCTCGCCGAGCGGGCCGGCCTGCGGATCCACGAGGTCCCGGTCGACTGGGTCGACGACCTGGACTCCCGGGTCGCGATCGCCAAGACGGTCGGCGAGGATCTGCGCGGGATCGCCCGGCTCGCTCGGACCCGGGTCGACCTCGAAGCGATCCGTACGACGTACGGGCGGCCGCGGGTTCTCGATCCACGGACCGCGCTCGCCGCGCGGGTGCTCAGGTTCTGCGGGATCGGCGTACTGAGCACGCTCGCGTATGCGCTGCTCTATCTCGTGCTGCGGCAAGGCATGCCGGCGCAGGTGGCGAACCTGCTCGCGCTGCTGATCACCGCGGTCGGCAACACCGCCCTCAACCGCCGGATCACCTTCGGTGTCCGCGGGGTCGAGGGCCGCTGGCGGCATCAGTTGCGCGGCCTCGTCACCTTCGCCATCGGCTGGAGCCTGACCGCGTGCGCCCTGTGGCTGCTGCACACCGCGGTCGCGGTGCCGCACCAAGCGGTCGAGGTGACCGTGCTGACGCTCGCGAACCTGGCCGCGACCGTGGTCCGGTTCAGCCTCTTCCAAGCCTGGGTCTTCGACGATGACGCACCCACCGTCCCGGCAATCCAACACAGCGCACCATCGAGCCTCAGGAGCAGTTGACATGGCGACACTGACCGAATCCAGACCACGAGTGGTCGCGAAGCCACTCGCGATCAGCCGGGACAAGGCCCTGTACGGCGGCCTACTGGTCCTGACTGCGATCGCCTACCTGTGGGGACTGTCCAAGAACGGCTACGCCAACGAGTACTACGCGGCCGCCGTACAGGCCGGGTCAACGAGCTGGAAGGCCTGGTTCTTCGGGGCGTTCGACTCGTCGAGTTTCATCACCGTCGACAAGACCCCGGGTGCCCTGTGGGTGATGGGGTTGTCGGGGCGGATCTTCGGCTTCAGTAGCTGGAGCATGCTCGTGCCCCAGGCGTTGATGGGCGTCGCGAGCGTCGGCTTCGTCTACGTCTCGGTACGGCGCTGGTTCTCGGCCAATGCCGGGTTGCTTGCCGGAGGCATCCTTGCGCTGACGCCGGTCGCCGTACTGATGTTCCGCTTCAACAACCCGGACGCGCTGCTGATCATGCTGCTGTGCGCGGGAGCCTGGGCGGTCACCCGGGCGATCGACTCGGAGAAGCATGCCGCGCGCTGGATGATGCTGGCCGGGGCGCTGGTCGGATTCGGGTTCCTGGCGAAGATGCTGCAGGCGTTCCTGGTACTGCCGGCCTTTGGGTTGGCGTATCTCGTGGCTGGTAAGCCCGCGCTCGGGAAGCGGGTTGTGCACAGCGTGCTGGCACTGGTGGCGATGATCGTGAGTGCCGGTTGGTGGATCGCGATCGTCGAACTGGTCCCGGCCTCGGCGCGACCGTGGATCGGTGGTTCGTCGGCCAACAGCATCCTCGAACTGACGCTGGGCTACAACGGCCTCGGACGACTGAACGGCAATGAAGAAGGATCTGTCGGTGGTGGCGTCGGGAACCCCGGATGGGGTGGCGCGACCGGGCTGCAGCGGTTGTTCGGTGGTGAGTTCGGATCGCAGATCGCGTGGTTGCTGCCGGCCGCGCTGCTGGCGACCGTCGTGCTGATTGTGGCTGCCGGTAAGGCGCCGCGGACGGATCGGACTCGGGCGTTCACGATCCTGTGGGGCGGCTGGCTGCTCGTGACCGGGCTGGTGTTCAGCTTCATGCAGGGGATCATTCACAGCTACTACATGATCGCGCTGGCGCCGGCGATCGCCGCGGTGATCGGGGCGGCGATGATGGTGCTCTGGCGACGCCGGGCCGAATGGTTGCCGCGGGCAACTCTCGCGGGCGGGATCTTGCTGACGGCAGGCTGGAGCTTCGCGTTGCTGAATGCATCGCCGACCTGGAATCCGTGGCTGCGCTGGGTTTTGCTGCTGACTGGGGCGATCGCGGCAGGCGCGCTGCTGATGGTTCCTGAGCTTCGCTTGAGCCGGACGACGGCTCGGCGGGCGGGCCTCTTCACCGGGGTGCTGCTGGCCGTGACGGCGTTGGCCGGACCGACGGCGTACTCGGTGAGCACGATCGCGACGGCTCACGCCGGAGCGGTTCCGACGGCAGGTCCGGCGGGTGCCGGTGGCCGGGGCGGGTTCAACCGCGGCGGTGGTCCGCCTGGGCAGACCGGGACGGGTACACCGCCCGGGACCGGTACGCCTGGTGCGACGACTGGTACGCCTGGTGCTACGACTGGTGCGCCGACCGGCGGGATGCGTGGCGGCGGTGGCGGCTTCCTTGGTGGCGGCGGGATCAGCGCGGTGTCGAGTGAGCTGGTGACGCTGTTGCAGCAAGGGAAGAACGGCTACACCTGGGCGGCTGCGGCGGTGACCTCGAACGCGGCAGCACCGCTGCAGATCGCCGCCGAGGTGCCGATCATGTCGATCGGCGGCTTCAACGGAACCGATCCGGCACCCACCCTCGCGGAGTTCAAGGAACTGGTTGCCCAGGGCAAGGTGCACTACTTCGTCGGCAGTACCGGCGGTGGCGGCGGCTTCGGTGGCGGGCGCGGCGGAACCTCCTCGGAGATCTCCACCTGGGTGTCCCAGAACTTCCAGGCCCAAACAGTCGGCACGGCCACCGTCTACGACCTGACCAGCAACTAGGAGCTTTTAATGACGAATCCTCAGTTCCCCAACCAGCCAGTCGGTCCGGCGCCGGCTTTCCCCGGACCTGGAGTACCCCCGGCCGGCGCCTACGAGCCGCCGGCCCCGGCGACCGCCGTACCGGCAGCGCCTGCCGCCGCGAAGCCGAGCGGTCTCGTCCTGGCGGGAGCCGGATCGCTGGTCGCGGTGCTGGCGTTCCTCGGCGGGATGGCGGTCGGGCACGCGTGGGACGGCAGCTCGACCGGGACGACCACTGGGCCTGGTGGCGGGTTCCGACAGTTCCCTGGTCAGGGTCAGGGCGTTGGGCCTGGGCAGCAGGTGCCTCCTGGGCAACAGGTGCCGCCTGCCAGGTGAGATCCGGTAGGTGAGAAGCAGCCCGGCGGGTACGAGCGGACACTTGGGGCTCGCCGGGCGTTTCACCTTGAGGGGTGGTGTGACTGGTGCGGAGTGGGGTAAGCATCTGGGGGTGGAATGGTCGAACGTCACCTGGTTCCTGACCGCGCTCGGTGCGGTCGTCGTGCTGTTGACGCGCGTCCGGCTCGGAGGAGCGGTCGTCGACGGCACTGGCCGGTCCAGTGGAAACGCCGGATATTCGGCTGCCCTGCTGCGGATCCACACCGCCGCGGGCGTCCTCACGCTGCTGGTCTGGATCGTTGCCATGGTCACCGGTCGCCGTGAGATCGCTTTCCTCGGCCTGGCCGGGTGGTGGCTGCTGGCAACCGTCGGTTTGTTGCTTCTGGCCCGTTGGCTGCCGAGTGGCGGCAAACATTCCGAACATGCCCGCGGTGATGCCTGGGGCTCCGGCGCCGGCCTGTCCCTCCTCGGCCACGTCGGCGTCTTCCTCGGCTCCGGCTACTTCACCTGGATCACTCTGACGGAACGCCTCTGATCAGCCCGTCCAGCACCGCCCCGACAGCACGCCGTACACCGTCCTCGTAGTCCGCCTCCGAGAGCGTCGACCCGGTCCCGGCGACCCGGTCGTACAGGAGGCCGTCCAGCATCGCCGCCAGCGGCCACGCGGCCCGCTCCGGATCCGGTACGCCGAGTCCCGCGAGCAACTGACCGAGCCTCTCCCGCAACTGGCGCCCACCGGCGTCGATCGCAGCCCGGAGCTCAGGCTGCCGACTCGCCTCCAGCGACAGCTCGTAGCGCGCAATCAGCCCGTCCGGTCGCTCAGCAGCCAGCCCCACGACCATCGCGGCCACCAGTTCGGTCGGCGATTGATCCTGCGTCGGAGTGGCCGTCTCCAGGTCGCGTGCCAGCAGCCGGTCCAGGCAGGCGGTCAGCAGCGCGCTGCGAGTGCGCAGGTAGTACGACGTAGACCCCGGCGGCAGCCCAGCCTCCCCGTCAACCGCCCGATGCGTAAGCCCCCGCAGCCCCCGCGTCGCAACCAGCCGAATCGCCGCGTCCGCAATCGCATCCCGCCGCTCCACCCCCACCGGCACCTTCTTCGTCACACCCCGCAGTCTCCCACCCCCACCCCACCACCCAGCCCCCATCCACCCCGCCCACTCCGCCCCCAATCCGCCCAAAGGTGGGCCGCCTGCTCCTTGTGCACGACCACCCACTTTGGGAACCCACCAACCACTTCGCCGGCCTCCAAATGGTCGGTGAGCGCCCAAAGATGCGCCCCGCGCCCAAAGATGCGCCCCGCGCCCAAAGATGCGCCCCGCGCCCAAAGATGCGCCCCGCGCCCAAAGGTGGGCCGCCTGCTCTTTGGGCGCGGAGACGCTCTTTGGGAAGCCACCGATCATTTCGGGGGGCTCCAAGTGGTTGGTGGGCGCCCAAAGATGCGCTGCGCGCCCAAGGATGCGTCCCGCGCCCAAGGGTGGGTGGGCTGCTCTTTGGGCGCGGAGACGCTCTTTGGGAAGCCACCGATCATTTCGGGGGGCTCCAAGTGGTTGGTGGGCGCCCAAAGATGCCCTCCGCGCCCAAAGATGCCCTCCGCGCCCAAAGATGCCCTCCGCGCCCAAAGATGCCCTCCGCGCCCAAAGATGCGCTGCGCGCCCAAAGATGCGCTGCGCGCCCAAAGATGCGGTGCGCGCCCAAGGGTGGGTGGGGTGCTCTTTGGGCGGGGGACAAGGGGGCTCTACAGGTGTAGAGTGGGGGGATGGGGACGGTGATCGTGGTGGGTGCGGGGATCGGAGGGGTTACCGCTGCGGTGGCGTTGCAGCGTTGTGGGTGGGGGGTCACGGTGCTGGAGCGCTCGGTGACGTTGGGGGAGGTCGGTGCCGGCATCTCGGTCTGGCCGTCGGCGGTCGCCGTTCTCACTGAGCTTGGGGTCAAGGGCATCGACCAGGCGGCCGCGCTGTCCGGTCCGACCGCGCTGCGGAAGCCGAGCGGTCGCTGGGTGGTCGGTGCGGCTGACCTGGGGGTTGAGCTGCCGGTGATGATCCACCGGGCCCAGCTGCACGGGCTGATCACCGCGGAGTTCGGTCCGGGCGTGACCGTGCGGACCGGGTACCTGGTCAAGACCGTCACGCAGGACGACAGCGGCGTACTGATCAACGACGAGCTCCGGGCCGACCTGGTCATCGCGGCCGATGGCCTGCGCAGTGTGATCCGCAGTGCGCTTCACCCCCAGTACGCCGGACCGCGGTACTCCGGCTACACGGCGTACCGGGGGATTGCCGACGTGCGGGCGGACGACGGTGGCGAGACCTGGGGCCAGGCGCAGCGGTTTGGTGTCACTCAGCTGATCGACGGCCGCGCGTACTGGTACGCCACGGCCAACCAGCCTGCTGGGCAAGGCGGTGACCTGGCCGCGGTCATCCGCCGGTACGGCGGTTGGCACGACCCCATCCCGGCGATCCTGGCCGCGACCGACACCGCCCTGCAGAACGACATCTACGACCTGACACTGCCACTGGTCCCGTTCGCCACCGGCCGGATCGCACTGCTCGGAGACGCGGCCCACGCCATGACTCCGAACCTCGGACGCGGCGCCTGCACCGCCATCGAGGACGCTGGTGCCCTGGCCAGACACCTCCAGTCGGCTCCCGATCCGCTCACCGCTCTGACCCGGTACGACGCCGAGCGCCGCCCGATCGCCACCAAGCTCGTCAAGCGCTCCCGGCAGATCGGTCAGCTCGGCCAACTGGACAATCCGCTCGCGGTCGGCGTCCGCGACGTACTGATGTCAGTGGGGGCATCGGCGGCCCGTGGTGCTGCCGCACTCCGCAAAATGAAACAATCGCGGCGTGACCACTCCTCCGCAGGCTCCTGAGATCCCCGGTGCCAAGCACCTCCACTCCGGCAAGGTGCGCGATCTCTACGAGCTGGAGACCGGCGAGCTGCTGATGGTGGCCAGTGACCGGCAGAGTGCGTTCGACTGGATCCTGAGCACGCCGATCCCGGACAAGGGCAAGGTGCTCACCGCCATGAGCCTGTGGTGGTTCGAGCAGCTCGGAGTGCCGAACCACATCATCTCCACCGACGTTCCGGCCGAGGTGGCGGGCCGTGCGGTGATCTGCGAGAAGCTGGAGATGTTCCCGGTCGAGTGTGTCGCCCGCGGGTGGCTGACCGGCTCCGGACTGGTCGAGTACGAGGCCACCGGCGCGGTCTGCGGGATCCCGCTGCCGGCCGGACTGGTCGAGGCGTCGCGGCTGGACGAGGCGATTTTCACGCCGGCCAGCAAGGCCGAGTTCGGCGAGCACGACGAGAACGTCTCGTACGACGCGGTCGTGGCCACCGTCGGCGCGGAGACGGCCGCGGCGCTGCGGGAGGCGACGCTGGACATCTACAGCCGCGCCCGGGCGATGGCCGAGGAGCGGGGGATCATCCTGGCGGACACCAAGTTCGAGTTCGGCGCCCGTCCGGACGGGACGATCGTGCTGGCCGACGAGGTCCTCACTCCGGACTCGAGCCGCTTCTGGCCGGCCGAGCAGTGGGAGCCGGGCCGGGTGCAGCCGTCGTACGACAAGCAGATCATCCGGAACTGGCTGCAGTACGAATCCGGCTGGGACCGGCACTCCGGTGAGGCGCCGCCGCCGCTGACCGACGAGGTCGTCGAGCGCACGCGGGCGGCGTACATCGATGCCTACGAGCAGCTGACCGGCCGCACCTTCACGCCCTAGAGCCGAGCTCAGAACAGGCCGACCCCGAGGGCCAGCAGGACGAAGCGGGCGCCGCGGCCGACGAGCACGGACAGGCCGAAGCTGACCACGCCCATCCGGGACGCGCCGCCGATCAGGGCGACGCCGTACAGGGGTGGGAGGCCGACGGACGCGCTCAGGAGCGTGACCGGAACGCCCAGGCGGCGGTCGCTCATCGCATCCAGCAGGCGCTTGCTGACGTCCCGGTTCCACTGGACGAAGCGGCCCCGGCGGGTGTCCAGGTCGACCGGCTTCGGCTCCTTGGACTTCCGCGCGGCATAGCCCGGGCGGTAGCGGACGGCGAGGAACATGGCGACCTTGCCGATGGTCTGCCCGACCGCCACCCCGATGGCGGCCACCACCGGGTCGAGCGCACCGGAGACACCGACGCCGAGGACATAGGCCTCGGCGTTCAGCACCGGAATGACGGCGGAGCCGATTCCGAAGCCGATCGCCAGCAACAGCTGCCACACCCACATGACCTCGAGGCTATGCGCTGTTGCCTGAGCAATCACGAACATTTTCAGGTCCGGGGTGTGGCGACCTGGCGCCCACGGAGGATCGCGATCAGCCGGTACGACGAGGCCACCTTCACCACGCACGCGCCGATCGCAGCCGTGTAGGGCAGCCACTGCCAGCCGGTCTGGTGGGCGATGACGAGTGAGATGACCACTGCGGCGGTGTTGACCGCCTTGGCCGGCTTCGACCAGTTCCAGAGGTAGATCGGGTTGTCGACCTTGTAGAAGTAGTTCGGGCTGAGTGTCCCGCGCCACAGCAGGAACGCGAGCGACAGCATGGTGTCCAGTACGCCGAACTGCACCAGGAAGATCGCCAGCGGCCCGATGGTCTCCGGGAACGTCGCCATGAACGCGGCCGCCAGCAGGAACGAGCACGCCCGGTCGCAAACGATGTCGAACACCGCACCGCCCTCGGACTCCTCGTCGCGGTACCGGGCGACCGCACCGTCGGCCATGTCGCCGATCCAGTACGCCGCGTAGCCGATGATCAGCCAGCTCAGCGCACCGGTCCGGAACGCGACCGCGGCGATCACCATGGCGACGACGGTCCGGGCGAGCGTGATCCGGTTCGGGACGCCGAGCAGCAGCGCCGGACGGACGGGCAACGGAACAGGAATGGTGGCCATCATGCAGCCCTCAGATTCTCGGGATCGAGTGCGTCCCGCAGTTGGTTGCGAAGCAGGTAACCGGCCAGGGCGGCGCCGCTGACGGCGAACCCCCAGGACAGCAGCAGCAAGCTCGAGAAGCCCACCGCGAGGAACGGCAGCGACGGCAGATCGACCTGGAAGCCGATCAACCCACCGGGGCCCACCACGAGCCCCAGACAGCTACCGATCATGAGCGCCGGTGTCGCCACCATGGCGACCTGTTCCCGGACCATCAGGCGGCCCTCAGGTTTTCTGGGTCGAGGGCGTCGTGTAGTTGGTTGCGCAACAGGAAGCCAGCCAGTACGCCGCCGCCGAGTGCGAAGAGGCAACCGCCGGCGATGACACCGACGGTGCCCAGCAGCGTGACTGTCTGGAAGGGGCCATGGGAGGTGCCGACCACGCGGTCCAGACCGAGGAGCATGCCGGCCGCAGCACCTGCTGCGAGGGCCGGTGCTCCGACGGTGGTGATCTGGCGGGTGATCATCCGCCCCAGGAAGCGGGCGTCGACGCCGAGTGCGGTCAGGGAGGCGAGCTGGCGGCGCTGGTCGACCAGTTGGTCGGCGACACCGACGATCAGCGCGCCCATCGCGACCCCCATCACCAGCACGAGGCCGGCGATCGCCATGGCGTAACCGGTCGCGAAGAAGACTGCTTGGTCCGCGAAATCGGGGTCCCGCTTGATGGTGAGCAGGCCGTGGAGCAGGAGCCCGACCAGGAAGCCGCAGCAGCCGAGCAAGGTGCTCAACCGGGAGGAGGACCGGGCGTCCGCGATCAGCCGCGCGCCGGTCAACAGGTTGACCGCATCGCCGGATCGGTGGAGGAAGCGGGCGGCGGTCTGGAACCAGAGCCGGTTGAGGTGCAGCATCACGAAGGCCAGCCCGACCACGAGCACGGTCGTTGCGACGTAGCCGGTCAAGGAAGCGGTGAGCAGTGCGAGCGCGATCAGCACCGCGCCGGCGAGGATCCCGCCACGGCTTGGCTTCCCGGCTGGGACCTCTTTCTGCAGTGAGTCGTCGTCCTCGTGCAGCACACCGGCGATCAGCGCGCCGGCTGCGGTCATCATCACGATGACCAGGAGCCAGACCCCGAAGTCGACGACCTCGGCGGCGGGCAGGATCTGGGCGACCCTCGGCAGCAGGCCCAGGAGCAGGCTGAGCAGCAGATAGATCGGTCCCGCGAGCAGACCGCCGGCCAACCCCGCCATGGACGCGTCCGTGACGGACAACCGCCGTACCTGCCTGCTGGAGGCGCCCGCCAGCCTCATCGCGGCCATCCGGCGTTCGCGGGCCGCCGTACCGAGCCGGAGCGCTTGAACCCCGAGTCCTGCGGTCAGTGTCGCCAAGATGACGAGGATGGCGACCAGACCGGATCGCAGACTGGGCTCGGTGATGTAGTTGCTGTAGACCGTCTTGTCGACCTCGCCGTGACCGAGCCGAGCGATCCGCAATGCACCGAGGAGGAGTGCGCCGCTGAGACCCAAGGCGGCGACAGTCAGGTGAATGCGGCTGCGGTCCGCCGGAGTGCGGGACCTGGCTAACAGGAGCTGGGTCTCGAACCTCATCAGATGGCTACTTCGTGTTGGATCACACCGTCGCGCAGCCGGATTTCGCGGTTGGCGGTGGCGGCCACGAGGTTGTCGTGGGTAACCATCACCAGTGCGGCACCGCGGTACCGAGCGGTGCTGATGAGTACGTCGAGCAGCTCCTTGCCCGCGCGGCTGTCCAGACTGCCGGTGGGCTCGTCAGCCAGTACGACGGACGGTCCGGTCACCAGTGCGCGAGCTATGGCGGCCCGCTGGGTCTGACCGCCGGACAGCTCAGCCGGTACGGCGTCTGCCTCGTCCTCGATGCCTACCCGGGTCAGCCAGTCGCGTGCGTGCTCATGCGCCTCGGAACGCTGATGACCGGCGAGCAGCAGTGGCAGTGCGACGTTGTCGATCAGCGGCAGGTCCGGCACCAGTTGGCCGAACTGCAGCACGACACCGATCTTGGTCCGCCGCAGTGCGGCCCGGTCGTCGGGTGACAGGGCCGCCAGGTCCTGGCCGTCGAGCCGGACCGAACCGGCGTCCGGCGCCAGGATGCCGGCCGCGCAGTGCAGCAGCGTGGACTTCCCGCAGCCGCTGGCGCCCGTGATCGCGACGATCTCCCCGGCCTTGACCTGCAGCGAGACGCCGCGCAGGGCCGTGTTGCGCCGGTACGAGTACTCGACGTCGGTCAGCTCAAGAGCGTTCATGGGGTCTCCTGCTCGGGAATGCGGTCGAGGGCGCTGTCGAGCCAGCGCAGGTCGGCGTCGAGATGGGCGACGATGTAGTCGCGGGCTATCGCGGCGGTCGGGTCGGGACCGGTCGGGGTCTCCTGCAGTTCGCGGATGCGGCGCAGGTGACTGGCGCGCTGCCGGGCCAGGAAGGTAGCGGCGTCGCTGCCGGTGCGGACTGCCGCGACGACCTTGCGCAGCACCTCGTCGGCGCTGCCCCAGGCGGGCGGGACCGGGTCGACCAACCAGTCGGCCAGGTGCTTGCGGCCTTTGTCGGTGAGCGCGTAGACAGTCCGGTCCGGACCGCCGCCGGAGACCTTCTCGACCACCTCGACCAGTGCGTCGCGCTCGAGCCGGCCGAGCGTTGTGTACACCTGCCCGAACGCCAGCGGGCGTCCGTCCGGAAACCAGGTGTCGTGGCCGCGCTTCACGTCGTACCCGTGCGCGGGACCTGCCGAGAGCAGGCCCAGCACGAGCTCCGCGGTTGCCATGGGAAGGACTATACATCGAGTGTATGTACTGAGTGAATAGTCCGCCGATGCGGGAATCCGGGGACCCGGTCGGTAGGATTCGCAGCGTCACCCCGGAACGAGACCTGGAGTAGTCAGTGGCTCGCGTTGTCGTCGACGTCATGCTCAAGCCCGAGATCCTCGACCCGCAGGGCAAGGCGGTGCACGGCGCGTTCGGCCGGCTCGGCTTCGACGGCGTGGCCGATGTCCGGCAGGGAAAGCGGTTCGAGATCACCCTGGACGGTGAGGCGACCGAGGAACGGGTCGCCGAGATCCGCAAAGCCGCCGACACCCTGCTGGCGAACTCGGTGATCGAGGACTTCACGCTGCACGTGGAGACTGCTGACGTCGAGGCGGGTCAGTGAAGGTCGGGGTCGTCACCTTCCCCGGTTCGCTGGACGACGCCGACGCCCGCCGCGCGGCTGCGGTGGCCGGTGCCGAGGCGGTCGCTCTCTGGCACGGTGACGCCGACCTGCACGGGGTCGACGCGGTCGTCCTGCCGGGCGGCTTCTCGTACGGCGACTATCTGCGCGCCGGTGCCATCTCCCGGTTCGCGCCGGTGATGGAGACCATCATCAAGAAGGCCGGCGAGGGCATGCCGGTGCTGGGGATCTGCAACGGCTTCCAGGTGCTGTGCGAGTCGCACCTGCTGCCCGGTGCGCTGATCAAGAACCACCACCGCAAGTTCATCTGCCGCGACCAGGTGCTGCGGATCGAGAACAACACGACCGCGTGGACCAGCGACTACGACGCGAACCACGAGATCACCATCGTGCTGAAGAACCAGGACGGTTCGTTCGTCGCCGACGAGGCGACGCTGGACCGGCTGGAGGGCGAGGGCCGCGTGGTCGCCCGCTACCTCGGCAACCCGAACGGCTCGTACCGCGACATCGCCGGCATCACGAACGAGCGCGGCAACGTGGTCGGCCTGATGCCGCACCCCGAGCACGCCGTCGAGACACTCACCGGACCGACCACGGACGGCCTGGGCTTCTTCACCTCGGTCCTGAAGGCCGTCGTCGCCTCCTGATGACGTTACGCGGAGTGCGGCGACTGCTGTTGTGCGCCGCCGCCCTCCTGACAATCGGCACGGCAACAGCCGGTACGTCGCACGCCGAGTCGCCGACGCCCGAGTCGTCCGGGGTGATCGTGTTCGGCGTTCCGGGACTCAGCTGGAACGACGTGAAAGCGTCACCCGGCCTGGCCGCGTTGATGGACTATGCGAACGTCGGCTCGATCACCGTGAAGACGGCTGGGCCGCACACCTGTCCGGTCGACGGCTGGCTGACCCTCGGTGCCGGCACTCGCGCCTGGGGAAGCGTCCCCGATCAAGAGTGCGGTGAGCTCCCGGCGATTGCCGACGGCAAGATCGCGAACTGGCAGACCTACGTCGACCGCCAGGCAGAACGCCACACCGGCGCTCCACTGGGCCGCCTCGCGGAGAGCCGCCCGAGCCTCTGCGGCTTCGGCCCCGGCGGGGCGATCGCCGTCGCGCGGGCCAACGGCGCTGTCGGCAACTGGTTCGCTGATCTGAGTATCGACAAGCTCCAGGGGTGCGGCGACGCGATCATCGACGCCGGGCCCCTGCCGTTGCGTGAGGGCCGCGACGAGGCACTCACGAAGCTCGCCAACCTCGTGGGCGAGGCCAAGGCTGCTGCGATGGGCTCCACAGTGCTGTTGGTCGGCATCAGCCAGGAGACCGCCAACGCCCACCAGGAGCCGTTGGTCGCCATGCAGTTCCCGACCGGTGAGCCCGGTTCCCGGTGGCTCACCAGTGACTCCACTCGCCGGCCGGGCCTGATCCAGCTCACCGATGTGACGGCGACCGTGCTGCGTGGGCAGGCCAAGGAGCTGGACCCTGCTGGAGCAGCGCAGCCCGGACCGCTCGACGGAAATGAAATCTCCGTCGATGGTGGTGAGCACGGCACCCCGGCTGCGGTGATCGAGGAGCGGCTGGATACCAATCAGCGGTTCGAGCAGCCGCGGCCGGTGCTGATTGCGGTGTCGATGACGATCCTGCTCGTTGAGCTGCTGGCGGTGGGCTGGTTCTGGCTCCGGCGTACTCCGCGAGCCCGCCGGGCCGCGACGTTCATGCTGCTGACCCAGGGCGGCTTCTTCATCGCGGTCTTCCTGTCTACAGCGACCGTCTGGTGGCGCTGGCCGTCTCCTGGTTTCTCCTTGTACTGCGTCGTGCTGGGGATCAGTGCGCTCTTCGCTGGGCTCGCACAGGTCTTCCTGAAGCGCTACGCGTACCTCGGTATCGCACTGGCCGCCTACGCCATTCTGTTGGTGGACGGAGTGCTCGGTACGCCGCTCCAGTTCGGCAGCATGTTCGCCGACGGCCCTGTCATCGGTGGCCGGTTCTATGGCTTCGGGAACTCGACTTTCGCCACTCTGGCGATCGCAGCGCTCGTGGTAGCCGGTTGGGCGGCGCAGAAGCTCATCGACCGGAGCAGAGTGCGCGCAGCCCTTGCTGTGCTCGCGATTGGCGGCGCTGCGATCGTTGTGGACGGCAGACCGGGCTGGGGCACCGATTTCGGCGGCATCATCGCGCTGACACCGGCAGTGCTCCTCATGGCCTGGCTGACCTGGCGCGGCAGCATCAGTTTCCGCGCACTCATCGGCGTGGGCGTGGCCGGCGTACTGGCTGTGTCTGCGGTTGCTTTCCTCGACTATCTGCGTCCTGCGGACCAGCGCAGTCACTTCGGTACGTTCGTCGCGCGGCTGCTCGACGGTGACGTCAGTGACGTGCTCATCCGCAAACTGCAGATGGCGGTCGCGTTCTTCAACGGTCCGGCCGGCTGGGCGATGCTCGTCGGGGTGGTGCTCGCCATGCTGGCGACTGTGCTCCCCGCGCGGGTCCCGTTCCCGGCGTACCGGTCCTTCTACACCAGTCTGCCGATGATCCGGCCGACTCTGCTCGCCATGTCGACCTGTGGTCTGGTCGGCATGCTGCTGAACGACGCCGGGGTCGCACTGCCCGCGATCATGACCGGTTTCGCCGCACCACTGCTGGTGGCGCATCTGATCGCCCCTCAGCAGTCCAATACCGATCAGGCCAGTACCGTTTCACCTGAGTCCCACCTAGTGCAGGAGTCCAAAAGTGTCGACTGACACCGTCACCAACGCCGAGAGCACCCCTGAGGTCGAGCAGCCGTGGGCGGAGCTCGGACTGAAGCCGGACGAGTACCAGCGGATCCGCGACATCCTGGGCCGGCGCCCCACCAGTTGCGAGCTGGCGATGTACTCGGTGATGTGGAGCGAGCACTGCTCGTACAAGTCGTCCAAGGTGCACCTCAAGCGGTTCGGTGAGATCCCGCAGGAGACCCCGGCCGGCAAGATGCTCGCCGGGATCGGTGAGAACGCCGGCGTGATCGACATCGGCGAGGGCTACGCGGTCACCTTCAAGGTCGAGTCGCACAACCACCCGTCGTACGTCGAGCCCTATCAGGGCGCGGCCACCGGGGTCGGCGGCATCGTCCGCGACATCATCGCGATGGGCGCCCGCCCGGTCGCGGTGATGGACCCGCTGCGGTTCGGTCCGCTGGACGCGCCGGACACCAAGCGCGTGCTGCCCGGGATCGTCTCCGGCATCGGCGGCTACGGCAACAGCCTCGGTCTGCCGAACATCGGCGGCGAGGTCGTCTTCGACCCGACGTACATCGGCAACCCGCTGGTGAACGCGCTCTGTGTCGGCGTCATGCGGCACGAGGACCTGCACCTGGCCAACGCGACCGGCGTCGGCAACCAGATGATCCTGTACGGCGCCAAGACCGGTGGCGACGGGATCGGCGGCGTCTCGATCCTGGCCAGCGAGACCTTCGCCGAAGGCGGCCCGACCAAGCGTCCGGCCGTCCAGGTCGGCGACCCTTTCATGGAGAAGCTGCTGATCGAGTGCACGCTCGAGCTCTTCGCCGCGAAGGTTGTCGAGGGCATCCAGGACCTCGGTGGCGGCGGTCTTTCCTGCGCGACCTCGGAGCTGGCCAGCGCCGGCGACGGTGGCATGCGCGTCTCGCTGGACAAGGTGCCGCTGCGGGACGCCTCGCTGTCTCCCGAAGAGATCCTGATGAGCGAGTCCCAGGAGCGGATGATGGCCTGCGTGACGCCGGCCAACGTCGAGGAGTTCCTGAAGATCTGCGCCAAGTGGGACGTCCAGGCCGACGTGATCGGTGAGGTGACCGAGACCGGTCGCCTCGAGATCGACTGGCACGGCGAGCGGGTCGTCGACGTCCTGCCGGAGACCGTCGCGCACGAGGGCCCGGTCTACAACCGTCCGTTCGCGCGGCCGTCCTGGCAGGACGAGCTGCAGGCCGACGGCGCCGAGAAGTTGCCGCGTGCAACGACTCCGGCGGAGCTGCGGGACACCCTGCTGCAGCTGGTCGCGTCGCCGAACCTGTGTGACAAGTCCTGGGTCACCGACCAGTACGACCGCTACGTGCTCGGCAACTCGGTGCTCGCGCAGCCCGAGGACAGTGGCATGATCCGCGTCGACGAGACCAGCGGCCTCGGCGTCGCGGTCTCCACCGACTGCAACGGCCGCTTCGCCAAGCTCGACCCGTACACCGGTGCCAAGCTCGCGCTGGCCGAGTCCTTCCGCAACGTCGCCACCACCGGCGCCCGCCCGGTCGCCGTCTCCGACTGCCTGAACTTCGGTTCCCCCGAGGACCCGGACGTCATGTGGCAGTTCACCGAGGCGATCCGCGGCCTGGTCGACGGCTGCAAGGAGCTCGGGATCCCGGTCACCGGCGGCAACGTGTCGTTCTACAACCAGACCGGTGACGTGGCGATCCTGCCGACGCCCGTCATCGGCGTACTGGGTGTCATCGACGACGTCACCCGCCGGACGCCGATCGGCTTCACCGGCGAGATGGAGGGCCACCAGCTCTACCTGCTCGGCGAGACCGCCGAAGAGCTGTCCGGCTCCGAGTGGGCGCACGTCGTCCACAGCCACCTCGGTGGTCGTCCGCCGGCCGTCGACCTGGCCGCCGAGCAGCAGCTCGCCGACATCCTGATCAACGCGTCCCGCGACGGCCTGATCGACGCCGCCCACGACGTCAGTGACGGCGGCGTAGCCCAGGCCCTGGTCGAGTCCGCCCTCCGCGGCGGCGTCGGCGCCCGCGTCTGGGCCCCCGACGGCCTCGACACCTTCCTCTTCCTCTTCGCCGAGTCCGCCGGCCGCGCGGTCGTCGCCGTACCCCGCACCGAAGAGGTCCGCTTCACCGACATGTGCACCGCCCGCCGCTTCCCGCACACCAAGATCGGCGTCATCACCGGCGACACCCTCGACGTACAGGACCAGTTCGAGATCCCCCTCACCGAGCTCCGCGAGGTCTGGACCGCCACCCTCCCCGCCGCCCTCAACTGACCCTCAGGGGAACCTGGCGCTGCCCCATCGTCTGGCACACTCGATAGCAGGGAGTGTGAGGCACATGGTGGAGCGGCGTCCGGTTAAGGCGGGGGATCTGATCGGCAAGGCTGCGGCGGCCGGGCAGGAGGCTCGGGTTGTCGCGGCTCGGCGGCGGGTGGCGAACATCCGGCTGACCGACGAGGAACGGCACCTGTTCACGGATGAGTTGGCTGAGCAGTTCGCGATCGGGCGGCTCGACGAGCTCGAGCTGCATCGGCGGGTCGACCTGCTGAACGAGGCGGTCACGCATGCCGATCTGCAGCCGATCTTTCACGGGCTGCCGACGCCTTCGCTCTATCGCCCCACGCCGCGGCCAACCGGCCGCTGGCGGTGGGCAGCCTTCGTCGGCGCGGCCTGGCTGGCCGCACCGTTCTTCCTGCTGGGACTGGTCTTTCTGGTGTTCGGCCGCGAGGTCGCCGCCGCGATCTTCGGCGTTCCGGCCGTTCTGTGGACGGCCGTCGCGTTCCGCTGGGCCCGCCGAGGCACCCGCTCGGGGCCTGCGATCAGGTGACGCGGGTTCCGCCGTCGAGGTGGAGGTCGATCGCGTTCGCGGCGCCGTTGCGGAGCAGGAAGTCGGTCGCGTCGACGATCTCGGCCGTGGCGGTGAGGCGGCCGGTGGGGGTGCGGGCCGCGACCGCGGAGGTGTTCTTGTCCTGCCAGGCGGGGCTGTCGCCGACGACTCCAGGGTGCAGGGCGTTCACGCGGACCGGCGCGAGCTCGACGGCGAGCGTGCGCATCACGCCGGAAACGGCGGCGTTGGTCGCGGTGATCATGGTCGAGCCCGGGTACGGACGGACCTTCCCGAGCCCGCCGAACAGCACGATCCCGGCGCCCGGACGGAAGCGACCCTGCAGGACGCGGGCGACCTCCGTGTAGCCGACCAGCTTGACCGTCGAGGCCCGGATGGCGTCTTCGATGCTGAAGTCCTGCACGGTGTTGCTGTACTGCTCGATCGCCGTGATCACCAGCGAGTCCAGCTCACCGACCTCCGCCAGCGCCTTGTCGATCGACTCCGGACGGGTCAGGTCGATCGCCAGCCCGCGGGCGCCCAGCTCGGCCGCGACGGCCTCGGCGCGCTCCGCCGAGCGGCTGGTGATGATCACCTCGTCGCCGCGGTCCACGAAGTGCCGGGCGATCTCGCGCCCGAGCCCACCACTGCCACCGACGACCAGTACAGCTGCCATGCCAGCCACTCCCCAGAAGTTGAAGATTCAATCTAGAGCGTAGCTCACGCGCCGAGCGTGGACTCCCGGGGGACGAGCTGCGCCGGAAGTTCCAGTACGCCGTGATGCGGCGTACCGGCGATCGCCTCCAGCAGGAGCTGCGCGGCGCGGCGGCCGAGCTCCTCGAGGCGGAGGTCCACCGAGGTCAGTGGTGGACGGCTGGCCAGTGCCATCACCGGCCAGTTGTCATAGCCGGTGACAGCGATCTCAGCCGGTACGGCGCGGCCCAGCTCGCGGAGGCGGTCGCAGACACCGCGCGCGATCTGGTCGCTGCCACAGGTGATCGCGTCGACGTCAGGCTGTGTCCTGAGGATCAGATCGGTCGCCTGGCGACCCCACTGCTCACTCCACTCACCGAACAGCGGCTCGGCCGACAGACTGCCGCTCATCGCCTGGGCCCGCTCGATTGCGGACCGGTGATCGGCCGGACCGGTGATGTGTGCGATCCGACTGCGGCCAAGGCTGGCCAGATGCGTGGTGACCGCGGCCGCACCGGCAGCGTCGTCGACGATGACTGAGGCATCTGCCGGATCGCTCGACGCAGCGAGCGCATAGACAACAGGCAGCGGTACGTCGATCGGCGGCCGCGGCTCAGTGCGGCGGCCGGTCACCACGATGCCGTCGACCCCACGGGCCACCAGCGACCGCAGATAGCTCTGCTCGCGGAGCGGATCGTCGCGGGTGTCGCACAGCACGGTCGCCAGCTCGCCGGCGCTCAGCACGTCCTCGACGCCACGCATGATCGGGATGCTGAACCGGCCCGAGCTGTCGGTGGTCAGCAGGGCGACCGTGAACGTGCGCCCGGACGACAAGGCCCGGCCGCGAACGTCCGGCGTGAAGCCGAGCTGGGCCGCGGCACGGCGTACTCGCTCGCGGGTGTCCTGGCTGAGCTGGCCGGTGTTGTTGAGCGCCTTCGAGGCCGTCCCGGCGGAGACCCCGGCCAACGCGGCGACATCCGTGATCCGTACCGCCGGGCGCTTCATGGGGTTACTCTAGCAGCGCGGAAAACGTATTCTGTTTTTCCGTGTGTAGGTGATCGTCCGCCCCCGAATCACCCGAAAGCAGGGACTGCCATGACCTTTCCGAAGGGACTGCCCCGTCGTGAATTCCTCGGTGTCACCCTTGCCGCGGCGGCTGCCGTGAGCGCCGTCGAACCGTCCACCGCCGAAGCCGCCCGACCACTCGGTCCGCCGGCCGGCCGTGGCGGGCACTACGTGCCGCAGCGCGCGCCGCTCCGGCCGGTGCCGTTCCAGAAGCTGCCACCCGGTGCGATCGAGCCGCGCGGCTGGTTGGCGCAGCAGCTCAAGCTCCAGGTCAACGGCCTCTGCGGCCGGTACGACGAGATCTCCGACTTCCTGGTCTACGACACCAACGGCTGGGTCGACCGGAACAAGGATGCCTGGGAGGAGCTGCCGTACTGGCTGCGTGGCTTCGGTGATCTCGGCTACGTCACCGGCGACACCGGCGTACTGACCAGAGCGCAGCGGTGGATCGACGGCATCCTGCGTACCCAGGCCGCCGACGGCTGGTTCGGTCCGGACCGGCTGCGGACCGCGCTGGAAGGCGGGCCGGACTTCTGGCCGGGCATGCCGCTCCTGGGTGCGATCCGCTCCTGGTACGAGTACTCCGGCGACCAGCGCGTCATACCGTTCATGACCAAGTACCTGCGATTCCAGAACGGGCAGCCGGCTGAGGTGTTCAACCGGTCGTGGGGTGCGTTCCGCTGGGGCGACAACATCGACAGTGCCTACTGGCTCTACAACCGGACCGGTGAGTCATGGCTGCTGGACCTGGTCAACAAGATGCACTCCGGCTCCGCGGACTACGTGAACGGCATTCCGACCTGGCACAACGTCAATCTGGCCCAGGGGTTCCGAGAGCCGTTGCAGTACTGGCTTTTGTCGGGCAACGAGCAGCACCGCGCGGCGACGTACCGGAACTATGACACTGTGCTCGGACAGTACGGGCAGTTCCCCGGTGGCGGGTTCGCGGGGGACGAGAACTCGCGGCCGGGGTTCGGTGATCCGCGGCAGGGGTTCGAGACCTGCGGGATCGTGGAGCTGATGCACAGCTTCGAGATGCTGTCCCGCTTCACCGGAGAGACTGTCTGGGCGGACCGGTGTGAAGAGCTGGCGTTCAACTCGCTGACGGCGTCGTACGACCCGAAGCAGCAGGTGATGCACTACATCACCTGTGCGAACAGTGTGGAGCTCGACGACACCATCAAGCATGGGCAGTTCCAGAACGGCTTCGCCATGCTGGCTTACAAGTACGGCATCCACCAGTACCGGTGCTGCCCGCACAACTACGGCATGGGCTGGCCGTACTACGCGCAGGAGCTGTGGCTGGCCACTACCGACAACGGACTGGCTGCCTCGCTCTACGCCGCCAGCAAGGTGACTGCGAAGGTCGGTGGCGGTGAGACCGTCAGCATCGTGCAGGACACCGAGTACCCGTTCGGCGACACCATCAACTTCACTGTGCAGGGCAACTCGCGTTTCCCCTTGTATTTAAGGGTCCCTGGCTGGGCTGATGAGTACTCCGTCGCAGTCAACGGCGCACGCTGCCGAGTGCGTGCAGAAGGCGGCTGGGTCCAGCTCGACCGCGCTTGGCGGTCCGGTGACCGCGTGAAGCTGGTGCTGCCGATGCAGGTCAGCACTCGGCAATGGACTGCGAACCAGGGCTCGGTCTCGGTCGACCGTGGGCCGCTGACCTACTCGCTGGCGATCAGTGAGCGCTACGAGCGCATCGGCGGTACGACGGATTGGCCCGAGCTAGCTGTGCACCCGGACTCCCCGTGGAACTACGGTCTGGTGCCAGATGCCGGATTCACCGTCGTACGGCGGACTCCCGTGCCCGGTGCGGACCCGTTCACGACCGCGGGTGTGCCGGTAGCGCTGACCACGAAGGCGCGCCGCATCCCGCAGTGGGAGGCCGACAGCGAGAACGTAGTCGGCCTGCTGCAACCGAGCCCGGCCAAGACCACCCAACCGGACGAGACAGTGACGCTCATCCCGATGGGCGCCGCCCGACTCCGCATCACCTCGTTCCCGCAGGTCTCGTCGACCGGAGCGGAGTGGCGGCGACGGACCCGCATCACCGCCTCACACGTCTTCGACGGTGACTCGCTCGAGGCAGCCGACGACGGGCGCCTGCCCTCGTCCTCGGCCGACACCTCCATTCCGCGCTTCACCTGGTGGGACCGGCGCGGTTCGACGGAGTGGATCCAGTACGACCTCCGCGAGGTCCGCGACCTGCGCCGGGCCTCGGCGTACTGGTTCGACGACACCGGCTTCGGCCAGTGCCGCGTCCCAGCCTCCTGGCAAGTTCTCTGGCTCGACGGCTCCACCTGGCGCCCAGTAACCAACCCCACCCCATACGGCGTAGCCCCCGACCGCCTGAACACCACCACCTTCACCCCAGTGCGTGCCCAGTACCTCCGAGTGGAGGCAGTCCTGCGCCCGACATTCTCCGGAGGCCTCCTACACCTCGCGTTCGAGTGGAGTAGTTAGTGCGGTTCGCACTCCGGTCAGCGGCGCTGGGAGCTCCCCAGCCCCGACTTTGTGCACCCACCAACCACTTTCCGGCCGGAAAAATGACTGGTGGGTGCACAAAGATCGCTCACGTGCACCCAGACCCTCGTGCAGGAGAGGATGAGGGTCTGGGGCGATGGAGGGGGAACAGGTGGGGAACTCGGCGCTGGAGTTTGCGGTGCTAGCGCATCTGGAGGTGGCGGAGCTGATTCAGGCCGAGCTGGCCAGGCGGTCTGGGGTGTCTGAGACCGCTATGCAGTCGGTGCTCGATCCGCTGGTGGCGCGTGGGGAGGTGGCTCGCCAGGAGCAGGGGGTCGAGCCGGCGACCTTCAGATTGACGATGACCGGAGTCGAGCGGCTCAAGAACCATCGCGAGTACTCCGAGGCTCGGGCTGGGCGGGAGTGGCGCAAGACACCGAGTGAAGGGCCACAGGAGCCGCGGTCGATCACCTGGACGTGGGCGGGGGAGACGCCGCCGACGCAGCAAGGCAATCCGGCGCTGGAGCAGGCGTTGATTGAGCAGTTGGAGCATGTTGCGTTGTCGCGGGCGGAGTTGGTCCGGCGGGTCGGGGCTTCGGATCACGAGGTGCAGGCGGCGCTCGACAAGCTGGTGGGGGAGACTTTCGTTGCGCGTTATCCGGAGGACAATCTGCCGGCGGAGTACGGGCTGACGGAGGGTGGGCTCGGGCGGCTGAGGCTGATTCGGGAGTTCACCGAGTCGCCGATGAGTGCGATGGGGAAGGTGCTGGGGGCAGCGGCGTCGGAGGCGGTGCAGCGGCGACGGCGGGTTCCGGCGGTGCGTGCGCGGTCGACGCGGATGCGGTTGAGTGACAGTGAGCGGACGGCGTGTTCCACTGCGCTGGCCGAGCAGTTCGGGCTGGGGCGGATCGACATCGGCGAGCTGCATCGCCGTACCGACCTGTTGTTGGCGGCTACCACCCGAAACGACCTCGGCGTGGTCTTCGACGGGCTGCCGTTTCTGGTGCTCGACAAGCAGCAAGTCCAGCACCAGCCGTCCCACTGGCGCATGGTGGCGTTGGGGTCGCGGTCACGGTGTCGCTGCCGTTCCTGCTCGGCAGTTGGGCCCTCCTCGACACTCACGCAAATGTGACGAGTGTTCTGATCGGTCTGGCGCTGGGTGCCGGTGCAGTGGCCTGGAATCTGATGGCCTGGTTCTGGGCTCGCGGCGGCCGCAGATCGCAGTGAATTAGCCTGTCGGTGTGGAGCCTGTGTTGCGGTTGGCGGTGCGGGAGGACAGCGCCGCGGTGGCGGAGCTGGGGCGTGCGTCGGTGCTGGAGCTGTTTCCGGCGTTCCATGACGCCGTTGAGACCGCCAGTGCGGCGGAGCACATCACCAAGCTGGACCCCGCGCTCATCGACGACGGCACCTACTACGTGCACGAGGTCGATGGCGAGATCGTGGCCTGCGGTGGTTGGAGCCGACGCAACAAGCTCTTCAACGCCAGTACGGCGGGTGCCGACGAGCGACTGCTGGATCCAGCGACCGAACCGGCGCGGATCCGGGCGATGTTCGTCCGGAGCGACTGGACGCGGCGTGGACTGGCCAGGGCGATCCTGACCGCCTGCACGGACGCTGCGCGGGCCGAGGGGTTCACCCGGCTCGCACTGATGGCGACACTGCCCGGAGTGCCGCTGTACAAGGCTTTCGGGTTCGTTGAGGTGGGCGCTGCCGAGCTGCCGATGCCGGATGGCGTGAAGCTGGCCGGAGTGGCCATGGAACGATCGATCGAGGAGAAGACCCCATGACCGTACACATGCCACCCCTCCGGGGCGGCGAGTCATGGGGTCCTGGCTCCATTTCTTCCCTCGTCATTCCAGTCGCTTCGCTCCCTCCACTCCTCAGTCCAGAAATGGAGACCCCATGACTGCAGGCACCACCGTCACCGCCCCCGACGGCACCGAGGTCGTCCTCGGTGAGATCGGCACCGGCGTCCTGCTGAAGAACGACCGCGTCCGCGTCTGGGAGGTCTCGCTCGCACCGGGCGAGGCGCAGGGCTGGCACCTGCACCACAACCCGTACGTCGTGCTCTGCCTGTCCACGTCCCCTTGTCACATGGACTGGTTGGACGGCAGCGCTGCGCGCGAGCTGAGCGAGACGGTCGGCGGTTCGGTCTACCGTCCGGTGTCCCCGGTCCACATGCTCACGAACGACGGCGACGCGCCGTACCTGAACCGGCTGATCGAGCTCCTGGATCTCGGTGAGGAAGCGTCCGGTCAGCCGTACACCGCCCTGGACACCACCGAGGCCGGGTTCGACGAAGAGGTCCCGACCAAGGTCGTCGTCGACGAGGACGACGTACGGGTGCAGCACGTCACTCCGGACGCGGGGGAGACCTACACCTGGCACACCGGCGCCTACCCGGCGCTGGTGGTCGACCTGGACCTGGCGAACCCGGACGTGACCTACCTCGAGCCTGGCGAGAGCTACACGCTGCCCGCCAAGCCGGAGCGCACGTCCGGCTTCAACCTGGTCGAACTCCGCTACTACAGCAGCGCGCGCACCTGATCCCCATCACGTGCGGCCAGCACTGCGGCCGTGTCGATCAGTCTGAGATCGGCCTCCCGCAGTCTGGCCTTCACCAAGGGCACCTGCGGAGCGATAGCACTCAACTCGTGCACACCTAGCGCGGCGAGGATGACGGCGGCCTGCGGGTTGCTGGCCAGGTCACCACACACTCCCACCGGTACGCCGGCGTTGCGGACGACGTGATCGACCAGCTGCAGCACGGCCGGGTCCAGCCCGTCCGCCAGTGCGGCCACGGCCGGATTCGTCCGGTCGGTCGCGGTGACGTACTGCGTGAGGTCGTTCGTGCCGATGCTGACGAAGTCCAGGTCCGCGGTCAGCGTGGCCACCCGCAGGGCGGCCGCGGGCACCTCGACCATGATGCCGACCTTCAGGCCCTCCGGGCGCGGGCCGAGCTCGTCCAGCGCCCAGGCGACCTCGTCGGCGGTGGTGACCATCGGGAACATCACGTGCACGGGGATCTCGGCCGCGATCTGCCGGACGGCCTCGAGTTGGTCACGGAGCAGCTCCGGTCGGCGCCGGAAGGCCCGCAACCCGCGCTCACCGAGGAACGGGTTCGCCTCTTCGTCCTGCGGCAGGAACGGCAGCGGCTTGTCGCCGCCGACGTCCCAGGTGCGGATCGTGATCGGCTTGCCCGGCAGCGCCGCGGCCACCGCCCGGAACGCCTCGACCTGCTCGGCGACGGTCGGCGCCGTACGGCGATCGCCGAACAGCAGCTCGGTCCGCACCAGCCCGGACCCCTCCGCACCCCGCACCGCGAGCGCGTCCTGCACCGTTCCGACGTTCACCAGCACCGCGACCGTGCGGCCGTCGATGGTCACCGCCGGCAACTCCGCCTCGATGGCGGCTTGCTCCTGCTCAGCCTCGCGCTCGGTGATCGTCGCCCGGACCCGCTCCACATCGGGCTCGATCTCGAACGACCCCTTGCGGGCGTCGAAAGCGACCACCGCGCCGGCCGGCACGTCCACGTCGCCGATCCCCGTGATCAGCGGGATCCCACGCGACCGAGCCACGATCACACCGTGCCCAGTAGCCCCGGCAGCCCGCACCGCAACACCCGCGAACCGATGTCCGTCCAGCATCGCCGCCGTCGCCGCATCCAACTCCGGTACGACGAGGATCGCGGGCTGGTTGGTCTCGACCTGAATCGGGCTGTCTTCCGTGGTGTCCGTCAGATGCCGCAGCACCCGGTCACGCACCGCCCGAACGTCCTGCGCGCGCTCCCGCTGGTACGCGTCGTGCAGCTCCTCGAACCGCTGGGCGAGCCGGTCGAAAACCAACTGCCAGACGTTCACCGCCGACGCCCCGCGAACCAGGACCTCGCGAATCTCCTTCAGCTGCCGATCGGTCAGCAACGCCAGCTGTGCCTCGAAGATCCCGGCGAGGTCCGGACTCGCGTCGCGCAGCCTCCGCAGCTCCTCGGCAACCGCCTCGACCGCCGCCTCCAGGCGCGCAGGCTCGTTGTCGCCGGCAACATATCCGCTCACGTCGACGAGGCCGCTGGCCAGCACAGCAGGACCGAACGCGACGTCCAGCCCGGAACCACCGTTGTCGCCCTCCACCGGCGCACCCAGGCGCGCGGGGAAACGAGCAGGCTCGTCGTCGCCGAAGTTCTCCGTGGCCAGATCCTGAACCGCGGCCAGTGCCGCATCCGCCTCCGGGCCGTCGGCTGCGAACCGCAGCAGATTCCCGCGGATCGCGTTCAGCGTCGCGACCATGCTGAGACTGCCGGCGTCGACCGGCCCGTGACCGGTGTCCACATTCGTCACCGTGACCCGAGCGTCGAACTCGTGCAGCAATCCGACGAGCCGCGCCGCCGGCCGGGCGTGCAGCCCGTGCTTGTTGCTGACGACAACCTCAATGCTCTGCCCGGACTCGACCGCGCTCACCGACTCTGGAGCGGCGTCGGCACCGAGATGCTCCTGCTTCCCCAGCAACCCACGCTCAGCCTCGGTTGCGACCGCGTCCAGCGAAGCACCGGTCGATGCCGTCACGGCCGCAGCCACCAAGCCCTCGACCAGCGGCGCGCTCGTCAACCGGACCCGCGCAGCGAGCTCAGGATCGAGGAACTCCAGCGCCAGCTCCGCGCTCAGCACCGCACTGCCCAGATCCACTAGCACCAGTACGCCGTCCGCGGAGTCCGCCGCCGCGATCGCCTCGGACACGGCGACCGCGTCCGTACCGAACGTCGTCTCGTCCAGCCCGGCCGCCACGACAATCACCGGCTGCTTGCCATCAGCAACCATCTCGGACGCCAGCCCGACCGCCGCGGTCGCCAGCGCGTGGCTGTGTGACACCACCACGATCCCGATCATGCGAGCGTCCGTGCGGCCGACTCGAGCAGCAGGGTGGTCGAGGTCGCGCCCGGATCCTGGTGACCGACGCTCCGCTCGCCCAGATAGCTCGCGCGTCCCTTCCGTGCCTCCAGCGGCACGGTCGCATCCCGTCCCTTGGCTGAAGCCTCGGCGGCAGCGGTCAACGCCGCCCCGAGGTCACCGCCACCCGCAACAGCAGCGTCGTACGCATCGAGAGCCGGAGCCCAGGCGTCGTACATAGTTTTGTCCCCCAGTTCAGCCTTGCCACGCGCCAGCACTCCGCCGACACCGGCCCGCAGTCCTTCGCCGATCGTCTGCGCGGACAGCTCGGCACCGGCGAGCGCCGTACCGAAGCGCAGGAAGAACGTTCCGTACAACGGCCCGCTCGCTCCACCGACCTTGCTGACCAACGTCATCCCCACCTTCTTCAGCAACTCGTCGACCGATTCGAACGATGTCTCGTCCAGTACGGCGACCACCGCCGCGAACCCACGATCCATGTTCGCGCCGTGATCCGCATCCCCGATCGCCGAGTCGAGCTCTGTGAGGTACGCCGCATTCTCGTGCAGCACCTTCGCGGAATCCCGCAACCAGTCGGTGAACTTGTCGATCATGAGCCCCACCGTAGGCCGGGTGTGTTAACGGGAGCGTCCCAGAGGCGGACCAGCTCGTCGTCGACCTTGAGCAGGGTGACCGAGCAGCCGGCCATCTCCAGCGAGGTGATGTAGTTGCCGACCAGCGAGCGGGCGACCGTGATGCCCGCGCGGTCCAGCAGTTGAGCCACCTCGTTGTACATCAGGTAGAGCTCGATCAACGGCGTGCCGCCGAGTCCGTTGACGAAGGCAATGACCGAATCGCCTTGTCCATAAGGAAGATCGGACAGAACTGGGTCGACCAGCAGTGATGCGATCTCGCGGGCCGGTGCCAGTGGCAACCGTCGGCGGCCGGGCTCGCCGTGGATGCCGATGCCGAGCTCCATCTCGGTCTCGGCCAGGTCGAACGTCGGCTTGCCCGCGGCCGGGACTGTGCACGACGTCAGCGCCATCCCCATGCTGCGGCCGCTGTCGTTCACCTTCTTAGCGAGGTCTGCGACCTCCTGCAGCGAGCGACCCTCCTCGGCCGCCGCACCGACGATCTTCTCCAGCAGCACGGTGACACCAACACCCCGGCGACCTGCCGTGTAAAGGCTGTCCTGGACGGCCACGTCGTCGTTCGTCACGACCGACAGCACCTCGGTACCGGCGTCGGCCGCGGCCAGCTCGGCAGCCATCTCGAAGTTCATCACGTCGCCGGTGTAGTTCTTCACGATGTGCAGGACACCGGCGCCCGCGTCGACCGCCTTCGTCGCCGCCATCATCTGATCCGGCACCGGCGAGGTGAAGACCTCACCCGCACAGGCCGCGTCCAGCATCCCGAGCCCGACGAACCCGCCGTGCAGCGGCTCGTGCCCGGACCCACCCCCGGAGATCAGCCCGACCTTCCCCGGTCGCGGCGCCTCCTTGCGATAGACGATCCGGTTCTCGTGGTCCACCCGCAGGCGGTCCGGATGCGCCGCCGCCATCCCGAGCAGCGCTTCACTCACAACATCGGCAGGGTCGTTGATGAGCTTCTTCATGCCCCCCATCTGAGCACACCCCGGCCGCGAACGGCAGCCCCCGAAAGTCAGGCCGCTTTGACCTCGGAGAGCAACGGAATCGAGCGGATCGGTCGACTGAGCGTGAGCAGGACCGAACCGACCGCGAGCAGGCCGCCGAAGATCAGCAGGGCTGTCTGTGCCCCGAGCGTCCCCAGCAGGAGCCCACCGAGGAACGGTGCCAGCGGGGCGGCGCCGTTGGACATGAACATGAAGGCGCTCTGCGCCCGGCCCTGCAGCTGATCCGGGGTGATCAGCATCTGATATCCGAACAGTCCGGAGTTCAGCGCGGGCAGCAGGAAGACCGCGAATGCCGGCAGCACGATCAGTACGGCGGTCTTCGTGCTGGCGGCCGTCGCCGCGAACGCGACCGTGATGACCCAGGAACCGACCATCGTGATCCGCCCGGTGCTGTACTTCGCCAGCAGCCGGGGCGCCGCGAAAGCGCCGGCGAGCCCGCCAACCCCCATCGCGGTCTCCAGCAGGCCGATCACCGGAGCGTGGACGCCACGCTGCTGCATGCTCAGGATCAGCACCAGGATCGTCCCGTTCGCGGCGAAATTGAGCAGGGTCGCGACGACCGCGATGGTCCGTAGGTCGCGATGGCTCAGAAGCCAGGCCAGCCCGGTACGGATCGCCTTCAGCATCGGCTCGTGCGCGCCGCCCTCGGGCTTCGTGGCCGGCAGCGGGTGGCGGATCGTCGTGAGCATGACCGCCATCACCAGGTACGAGACCGCGTCGGCGGCGATCGGGATCACCCGGCCGATCGAGAAGAGCAGACCACCGAGGGGTGCGCCGGTCAGCGCGGCGACGTTCTGCCGCCCGTGCGCGGTGGCGAGTGCGGTGCTGAGGTCCTCCGGGGCGACGATCTGCCGCAGCGCGGCGGTCTCCGCGGGCATGAACAAGCTGTAGCCGGCGCCGTTGAGCAGACCGACCACCATCAGGTGCGGAAGCGTCAGATGCCCCAGCCAGCCGGCAACGGCCACCGAGCCGAACAGAAAAGCACCGAGGAAGCTGTAGCCGATCAGGATCTTGCGGCGGCTCCACCGATCCGCCAGCGCCCCACCCGGTAGCGCGGTGAGGAGCGAGCCGAGGGAGGCCGCCGTACCGACGAGACCTGCCTGGACCGGCGAGCCGGTGATGGCAAGGCCGAGCAGCGTGAAGACGAAGCCGCTCATCGCCGACCCGAGCGAGCTGACGGTCTGACCGGTCAGCAGCTTCAGGTAGTCGCCGTTGTGGAAGAGCCCCCGTGTGGACATCCTCGCGAGGTTATGTCCACTCAGGGGCTAGCGGCAGACCTCACGGTCTGCAGCTTCGTGCAATTGGTCAGTCCTTCGGGCGGAGCAGCGGGCGGACGACCTCGCGGGCGTCGTGGATCCGCGACTTGACCGTGCCCAAGGGGGCACCGACCTCTTTCGCGATCTCCTCGTACGAGAGGCCGTAGACGTCGCGCAGGACGAGCGGGGTGACCATCTGCGGACGGTCGCGCTCGAGCGTCTCCAGGGCCTCCAGGAGGTCCAGACGGGTGCCGGCGATCACGCTCGTGGTGCGCGGGTCCGGCTTCTCCATCGTCTCCGGGTTGTGCGCCGCCTGGGCGGTGCGCTTCAGCTTGCGGTACGTCGAGCGGGCCGAGTTGGCCGCCACCGAGTGCACCCAGGTCGAGAAGCTGCTCCGGCCCGAGAACGAGTTGATCTTGGTGGCGATGTTGAGCAGAGCCTCCTGAGCCGCGTCCTCGGCGTCCGCGGAGTACGGCAGGACACTGCGGCAGATCCGTAGGACGCGCGGATGGACCAGCCGGAGCAGGTCGTCCATCGCGTTCTTGTCGCCTGCCTGGGCCTGCTCGGCCAGCAGCGCGAGCTCATCGGCCGGGCTGGTGCTCTCGCTCATCTGCGCCTTTACTGTCTCGGCCCCGGTCAGGGACTCTCCGTACTACATAATGCCTTGTATGGGGGTCCCAACCAGACTAGGCCGTTACATCGTGCGCCGCCGCCTGGGCTCAGGCGGTTTCGCTACGGTATGGCTCGCTCACGATGAGCAACTGGACGCCGAAGTGGCGATCAAGGTGCTCGCGGACAACTGGGGGCACGACGAGACCGTGCGCCGCCGGTTCCTCGAAGAGGGCCGGTTCCTGCGCCGTGTCGAGTCCGAACACGTCGTCCAGGTCCACGATGTGGGCGAGCTGGAGGACGGCCGGCCGTTCCTGGTCCTGACCTACGCCGACCGCGGCACGCTCGCCGACCGGCTCAAGAAGGAGCCGCTGGCGCTCCCGGTGGCCGTCGACGTGGTCGTGCAGATCGGCCGGGGACTCCAGGCGCTGCACCGGCGCGGGCTGCTGCACCGCGACGTGAAGCCGGCCAACGTGCTGTTCCGCAGCACCGACGACGACGGTGAGCGGGCGGTCCTGTCCGACCTGGGCCTCGGCAAGTCCCTCGACGAGGTGTCGAGGATCACGCTGCCCGGCGGCACCCCGTCGTACGTCGCTCCTGAGCAGGCGATGGGTGAGCGGCTCGACCAGCGCGCCGATCAGTACTCGCTGGGAGCCGTCGCGTACGCCGCTCTGACCGGCCGCTCGCCGCACCAGGTGGACGGATTGGGCGCGGCCGGCCGGGTGAAGGCTCCGCCGCCGCCGAGCTCGCTCGGATTCGAGCTGCCGGACCAGATCGACGCCGCGATCGTGCGCGCCCTCGACCCGGACCGGTCGAAGCGCTGGCCCGACGTACCGACGTTCACTCGTGAGCTTGTCGGGGCGCTCGACGAGACCACCCATGGGTTCCTCGGGAAGTCCCGCGAGGTCATCACGGTCGGCGAAGGGGACGACGACGGCGAGGTGACCGCGCTCAGCGAGGCCAACCAGCCGACGATCGTCAAGGCCGGAGCCACCGTCGACAGCAAGGCCGAGACGGTCGACGCGGACGACGAGACCGCGGCCAACCCCACGACGACCACTGCGGCCGCGGAGACCACGACCGGCAAGAAGCGATCCAAGAAGGCCCGCGCCGCCGAAGCCGCCGCAGCTAGCGCTGCGGTCACTGAGCCAGTGGCTGCAGGGACCACGACCACCAAACCCGTGCAGGACAAGGCCGCAGCCGACGAGGCCGGTACGGCGACTGTCGACGCCGAGGTGCTGGGAATCGCCGGCGGACTCGGTGGATCGGGTGACACGGCAACGGCTCCCGTGAAACCGCGGAAGCGGCGGCGGGCCCGGTGGGTGATTGCCGCCGTACTGGCTCTCGCGATCGGTGGCGGGGCCGGCTTCGAAGGCCAGCGGTATCTGTCGGCTCGGCAGTTGGTGGCGGTGAACTACGGGGGCTTTTCGCTCGACGTGCCGCGCGGCTGGCTGAAGTCGGTCGCCGAGGAGCCGTGGCAGCCGCCGGGCAGCACCCAGTCGCTTCCGGCCGTGCGGATCAGCGAGCAGAGTGCGTGGGGATCGGGCGCGGGAGTCTTCGTCGGAGTGACCGGGATCCCGGCCGCGCAGGTCAAGCTCACGACCGACAACAGCTTCCAGTGCCAGATCAAGGAAGCGCCGACCCCGTGGGGTCCCGGCGAGGTGAACTTCAGTGAGCAGTTCTGGCAGAAGTGCGGTCCGGACGGCGGTATGCTCCTCCAACGAGTCGTCGTGACGGGGACCGGCGGCTCGATGCTCATCCAGGTTCTGATGCCTGGTGACGACCGCGCACGAGCCAGGGAGATCGCCGGCTCGGTCGGTCTCATCAGCTGAGGCCACAGGGGGGATGAGCGCCTGCCCGCTCGTGCTCAACCCTGTCTGAGGAAACCCCTGTGCGTATCGCCACGGAACGGCTCCGCCCGTCCCCTGCCCTGATCCAGTCCACCCGCCGCCGCTTCTACCGGCTGCGTTCGTCGATCTTCCGCACCATCTGGCCCGCCGACTGCTGAACCGTCAGGACGGCGCGAGCGGGATATCGCGCCGTACGACGCTCTCCGAGGCGTGGTCGATGACGGCCCGGAGAGCGGCGGCATCCTGCGGCAGCCCGGTGACGCCGAGCTCGACGGCCACGTCGCCACTCTCGTCCGCGACCCAGCGAACGATGACGAGCCGCAGGATCGGATTCTTCGAGATGCTCTCCGGAGGGACCCACTCGTAGGCCAGCGTCGCGACGTCGCCGTCGTCGACCTGGGAGATGAATCTGACCTGCTGACTCTCCTCGAGATTGGTCAGGTCGTGGACCTTCGCGGCCATCGAGGCGGACGGCGGCCGGGTCCGGGGGAAGCCGGCCTGGAACCGCAGGTAGCGCTTGGTGGTTTCGTTGAACCGGGCGGTGTCCTCGTCGGACTGCGGCGTGTACACCCAGCCGATCGGGACCTTCAGGGAGACCTCCGACTTGAGGGTGCCGCGGACCGTGACGGTCTGGGTCTTGTACCTCAAGGCGCCGGCCCGTAGCGGCTTGCTGGTGTCCGGCACCGGCTTGCGCGAGTCGACCGGGATCGGAGTCGTGGAGGGCGGCGCCGGCGTCTTCAACAGGTCGATCTGGCCGAGGGGCATCGGCTTGCCGGTGGCCGAGATCGAGCGGTCCAGAGCGGTCAGCCAGCCCACGCCGTACCCGCCGGCGCCGCCGATGGCGATCATCGCCACCAGACCGGACGCCAGCAGTGCAGTCCCCCGACGTGCCATCTGTGCCCCACCTCCCCAGAAAACCCACCTACTGGAGAAGACCTCGTGACCGGGCTCGCGGTTGCGTCAGCCGGGTAACAATTCCGTGAAAGTCTCTCTGGGCGGAAGAGACATTGTCTCAGTCTTTCGGCGTGACCGATTCTGCCGCTTTGTCCGCGATCAGATCCAGTGCTTTCTGGTCATGGGCCAGCCCGGTGATCGACATCTCGATGTTCGCGCCGCTCCGGCCGGAGGTGGCGACGTACTTCACGACCACCGGCCGGGTCCACTCCTGCGGAATGTAGGAGTACCGCAGGGTCGACACCTGCCGCTGGTCGCCGTCGTCCTCGTCGAGGACGTCGTCGGACTGGTCGATGATCTTGAGGTTGTTCTCGTACGAGACGTTCGCCTTCAGATTGGGAACCAGTTGGTCCCGCTTCTGCCTGGGGGTCGCCTTGACCGGGAAGACCGTCGCCAGCCGGATCCAGCGGGCATGCGACGGGTCCTGGTACTTGACCTCACCCTTCTCGGTCAGCAACAGCTCCCACCCGATCGGCACCAGCACCGACATCCGGACCGGTGGCGGGTCGATCCCACCGACCGCCACGAGATCGACCGTGACGTTCACCCGATGGAACTTCAGGTCCTTGGCGTTCAGCGGGGTGTACCCGTCGGGCTTCGGCGTCTTGCGCGGCAACGGCCCCTCGGTCGGCGAGGCCGTCACAGCGCCGAGCGGAGCAGCAACTCCGGAGGCGACCGGGTACGGCGACTTGGTCACCTCGCCGGCGTAGTAGCCCCCGGCGACGCCAAGCACGGTCGCGAGTACCAACCCGCCGACCAGCACCACCCGCTTCGCGCGCACCGAGACATCCTCTCAGGCTCCCGGCCCCCCAACCCAAATCGGTTCGCCCGGGGTGTCGCCGCCGCCCTTTGTGCACCCACCAACCATCTGGAAGCCCCAGGAATGGTTGGTGCGTGCTCAAAGGTGTCGGCCGCGGTGCCTTGAGCACGCATCAACCACTTTCACGCGCCCGGAATGGTTGGCGGGTGCTCAAGGGTGGATCAGTAGACCTCGATGCGGTCGAGGCTGATGATCGAGCCGCCGGAGGACGGGTTGCGATCGCCGGTGACACGGACCTTGAGGGTGTGTTGGCCGGCCGACAGGGTGGGGGTGACGTAGGTGAGGTGTTCGCCTACGCGGATGGAGCTGTAGTAGTCGACGCGCTGTTCGGGCCCGCCGTCGACGGAGATGGCGGCGATGCCATTACCGGCGTCGATGACGCTGAGCAGGGCTGCGCGGGTGCCGTTGAAGCGGATGGTGGCGGTGGCGTTGGTTTCGCCGCTCCAGTGGTCGTCGCTCCAGAAGCACTGGTTGCCACAGCCGGATCCGGAGCTCCAGTTACCGGTGTACTCAACTTGGTTGAGGCCGGTGCCGACCTGGGTGTCGTTGATCCAGTAGTTGGCCGAGCCCGGGTCACCGGAGGGCAGGTTCTGGGTGGCCCCGGCGGCGAGCGGGCTGCCGAGGTTCGGCGTACCGTCGGCGTTCCAGCTGATCTTCTGCGCGCGGGAGGTGCGGAAGTTGTAGGTGTAGTTGCTGGTGTTCTTGCCGTGGTAGGCGATCCAGTCCTGGGTGCCGTCGGGCGACTTGAAGAACGAGTGGTGGCCGGGACCCCAGACGCCGGTGGAGTCGTTGCGGGAGAAGATCGGGCCCGGGTGCTGCTGCCAGTTCGAGGCGACCATCGGGTCGGCGTTGTTGGCCAGGCTCTTCATCCACAGCTGATAGTCCGGCTTGCCGGTGTCGCAGCTCGAATAGGTCAAGAAGATCCGATCGCGGCCGTAGAGCGGAGTCGGCCCTTCGCGGACCTCGTTGCAGCCGCCGTCGGCCGGGATCGCGACCCGCTGACCCACGGACGTCCAGGGGTTGCTCATCCGGACGATGTACAGCTGCTGCGGTCCGCCCATGCCACGTCCGGGTCCGGTCCAGACGAAGTACTGCTGGCCGTTGACCGTGATCGGCTCACCGTCGATCGCGTACTCACCGAAGTCGGCGATCTTCGCCTTGAACGAGTACGGCCCGAGCGGGTCGTTGCCCGCGGACTCGAGCACGTACATGCGGTGGTTGGAATCCACGCCGTCGGAGGCCGTGTAGTAGATGTACCAACGGTTCCCGACGTGCCGGAACGCCGGTGCCCACATCTGCGTGTTGCGGCTCGGATCGCTGTCGCGCCACACGACCTGTTCGGGCTGGATCAGTAGCGTGGCAAGGCTGTTCGACGACCAGATGCCGATCCGGTCGCCGCGGGTGGTCGCGACGTAGTACTTGCCGTTGTAGACCAGCATCGAGGGATCCGCCGACGGGTTCACCGGGTTCCGGAACGTCTGTGACATCGCCGCGTGCTCCTGTGGTTCGGCAGCCTGAGCTTTGACTGTTGGAGCGGTGCTCGCGACCGTCCCGACCAGGACGGCGGCGAGCAGGGTAGCGAGGACGGTGCGGGCGAACCTCATGGCAAGACCTCTTCCGAGCCGCTGTGCCAACGTTGTAGAGGCACTTTCTACCGGCGCTGTACGACGATGTAAACAGTTCACACCACGGTCGAACAGCACTGCCCGGAACCGGCCGGGGACGACCGGCGTCGTAGCTCGCATGAAGCTCAAGGTGCGGGTCGTGCACTACCGGGAGGACTCCTGGTACGCCGACATCGACGACGCGGACGATCGTCAGCCCGACGATCCGTACTGGTACGTCGCCGGCTGCCGGTCCCAGGCCGAGGCGATCCGGCTGGCGTGCGGGCAGCTCGCCGTACTGGACCAGGCCGTTGCCGCAGGCATTCTTCTGAACCGGATCAGCATGGAGTCGGTGGCCGCGTAGCCGGATCGAGACCTGGTGAGACCTGGTGAGCCCTGGTAACCAGTAGTGACAGGGCTTCATCATGGAGCGATGTTGGGGGAATCGGAAGGTACCAAGGGTGAGGCCACGATCGAGCAGATCGGCCGGCGCAGAACCTTCACCAGGACACTGCAGTTGGCGATCGTCCTGCTCGTCGTGCAATGGCCGATGCGCAACGCGGTCGCTGCCGGCGGCAGCTGTGAGGTCCCCGGTCGGCTGTCGCTGCTGGTCGACGCGACCTTCATCATGGCCTACGTCTACGCGGCGTACCGGGGCTACAAATACGTCCGGTTCCTGAATCATCAGTCCTGGCGCAAGGTTGCGGCGATCGGTGCGTGGCTCGTCTTCGCGGCCGCGGTCCTCGACGTCTTCGAGGACCTCAAGCTCTGGTCGGACTTCGGCGGCACCGCCTGCGCGGACCTGTCGACCGGCCTGCTCACCACGGTGATGGGCGTGACCTTCCTGGTCGGCTGGCTCGTCCTCGCGGTCTGCTACTTCGCGACCAGCCGCTACGGCCAGCAGAAGCTGTACGGCGTCGAGCTCGAACTGCCGGCCAAGTTCACCCCGAGCCAGGAGCAGGACAGCCCGGACGCCGGCAAGCTGGTGATCACCTGCTCTGGCGGTGGTATCCGCTCGGCCTCCTTCTGCCTCGGCGCCCTCCAGCACCTGCGCGAACTCGGCTTGTACGACAAGGCTTCCACCGTCATCGGCGTGAGCGGCGGCGGTTACACGGCCGCCGCGTTCCACGTCCTGCGTCGCGCCGTCAAGGACCCGTTCGCCCAAGGCTCGCCCGAACTCGCCCGCCTCCGCCGCCAGACGCGGTATCTGCTCCAAGGCGGTCGCGCAGTCTTCCTGGCCGGTCTGTCCGTCCTCTTCGGTCTGGTCGTCAACCTCCTGCTGATCGGCATCGTGCTGCGCGCGATCGCCTGGGTCCTCGGCTGGTTCCTCGACAACCAGCGGGTGATCGTCGACGGCTACACCGAGATCCACGTGACCTGGCGGCCGGACGGCTCGTGGAACTTCCTCGCGCTGTCGGTCGGCCTGCTCGCGGTCAGTGCCGCCATGTTCCTGATCGAGAAGGTCTGGGACCGCTGGGCACGGATGCCCGACATCGTCCGCAAGGTGCTGAACTCGATCGGCAGCGTCTCCCTCCGGTACGGCGCACCAGTCGCGGTACTGCTCCTCGGCGTACCCGGTGGTCTCTACCTGCTCGGCCAGTTGCCAGGTGACAGCGGATTGCCGTCCGCCCTGCTGGCGTTGGTGGATCCGACCAAACAAGGTGTCGCGTCGTTCGGTGCGTTGGTCGTCGTACTGATCGGTCTCGGCCGCTCGGTCTGGAACGGTCTGGCCAGCGAGGGCAAGGAGTCGTCCAAGCTCAGGGATCGCCTGCTCGCGTTCGCGCAGACAAAGCTCGCGCCCTGGGCGGGTACGGCGATCATCGTGCTGGCCGCGACCATCGTGCTGCTGCGCTGGACCGGCGGCTACGCGATCGAGGAGAACTACCAGAAGGACTGGGGAGTCGCGGTGATCCTGGCCGCGATCGCTGGGGCCATCAAGGTGTTCACCGACGCGAACCGTACGTCGCTGCACTCGTTCTACCGCGAGCGGTTGTCGCGTGCGTTCCTGGTGGAGCGCAAGCCCAACGGCTCCGCGGCCGCGATCGACTACTACAAGCGCCTGCGCTACTCGGACTGGGCGAAGCCGAACACGGCCGGGCCGCGCCTCGTCATCGCCGGCGTCGCGAACGTCGAGGACGCGGACTTCGTCCCGACCCAGCGCGACTGCGTGCCGTTCGTCTTCGACGCGGACTGCATCGGCATCATCGGCGACCGTTCGCTCCCGGACGGCGGCCGCCGCCGGACCGCGGACTACGAGCGTGAGGCCGATGTCCTGCTGCGCGAGGTGACCGTGCCGGCTGCGATGGCGATGAGCGGTGCCGCCCTCAGCCCGCTGACCGGCCGCGTGAATGGGCGGACCCGGCCGGTTCGCCTGCTGCTCGCCGTACTGAATGCACGTCTTGGCGTCTGGCTGCCGAACCCGTACTGGAACAACCGCGCAGAAGATGCGTTCCCCGAGGTGCACGGCTTCTTCCCCAAGCTCAGCCGGTACGTCGGCAGCGTGATCGACAAGCCTGGTCCGTATCGCCTGCTGAGGGAGGCGGTCGGGTCGCCGTCGATGTACGACCGGCGGATCTACGTGACCGATGGCGGCCACTACGACAACCTCGGCCTGGTCGAGGCGCTCCGCCGCAAACCGGCCCAGGTGATCGTGATCGATGCGTCGAACGACGCGGAGGATCGGTTCAGCGCACTGGCCGAGGCGATCGCGACCGCCCGGATGGACCACGGCATCCAGATCGACGTCGACCCGAAGCCGATGATCCGCGGCGGCAAGGCGCGCGCGGACCGGGCCTGGGTCTACGGGATCGCGACGCATCCGCAGGCCAAGGGCGAGGAGAAGCCGTACAAGACGGAGATCTTCTTCGTGAAGGCGGTTCTGACGGGCGGCCTCGACTGGGATCTCGAGGTCTACGCCGGCCGGAACCCGGCGTTCCCGCGGACGGCGACCAGCGATCAGTTCTACGACGAGTGGGACTTCGAGGCCTACCGCTCACTCGGCTACTCGCTGGCCGAGTCGCTCACCGGCCATCACCGGGTCCGGGACCGGCTGAACACGCCCTAGTGCCCTAGGCAACAGAGCGTTGCTGAACCGGTTGTCCCTGTAGATATCCCCACAGCCTGTGGATAAGTCTCTACATTTGCTCGCTGCGCTCGCAGGGGCAGCAACCGGTTCTGCGGGTGCACGTGCAGTCCGGGGAGTGAGCTGTTGCTTGCCGCGCTGCGACGACGGTGATTGCATAGGCGCCGTGCCGGAAAACTTTACGAAGATTTAGTCGTGACCTTCGGCGCGCCAGGTCGTTGATCAGTCAGACAGTTCGGATCAACGGCACAGATTTGCTGGGGAATCTGGGAAGGACCGCCCGTGTACCGATTCAATCCGCCGCCTGACTGGCCCGCGCTGCCGAGCGATACCTGGCGGCCGCCGCCTGGCTGGGAGCCGGATCCCGCCTGGCCGGACGCCCCGGAGGACTGGGGTTTCTGGGTCGGCCGCACCGGTCGCCCGGCGACCGGTCCGCTCGGCGCCTTCGGTTCCGTCGACGCCGGCCGCTCCGAGCTGGCCACCGCGGACCCGTCGCTCGTCCTGATGCACGCCTGAGTCCCGCTGAGTCTTCGTGTCACCAGCTGTTCGCCCCGCCTACTTACAGGCGCAGTCGGCGGTCGGCGAACCGGCTCCCGTCGCCCCCGAGGCAGCGGGAGCCGACTCGGTTCTAGCCTCTTAACGCAGCTCAGTGTTATCTTCTCAACTGATCTAACAGTCTGAGGGGAGAGTCGCTGTGGCCTGGATCGGCATCGACCTCGGCACGCAGAGCGTGCGGGCCGTGCTGGTCGATCCCGACGGCGAAGTGCTGGCCCGGGCGTCTCGGCCGCTGACCAGCTTCCGCGAGGGCGTCCGCCACGAGCAGGATCCGCAGCAATGGCTCGACGCCGTCGACGCCTGTCTGGTTGACATCGGCGGGGTCCCGACCGGCATCGCGATCTGCTCCACCTCCGGCACCTTCCTGCTGACCGACCCTGCCGGCCGCCCGCTGACCCGGGCTCTGATGTACGACGACGCCCGCTCGGCCGCCCGTCGTGTCCACATCGTGGACGCCGACCCGGATCGCTGGGCGACCTCGATGCAGCCCACCTGGGCCCTGCCGAAGGTACTCGACCTGGTTGCCAACAGTAGTTACCGGGTTATCCACAGTGCTGATTTCGTCGCGGCGCATCTGGTCGGGCACCCGGTGGCGACCGACACGAGTCACGCCCTGAAGACCGGCTACGACCTGGTCGCGAACAGTTGGCCGACCGCAGCCTTCGACAAACTCGGCCTGCCGATCGAGATCTTCCCCGAGGTGGTGCGTCCCGGGACTGAGCTCGGCCGCACCCCGGCCGGAGTTTCCGTGTACGCCGGAATGACGGACGGCTGCGCTGCCCAGATCGCAGCCGGTGCGCTGGCACCAGGGGACTGGAACTCGGTGCTCGGTACGACGCTCGTCCTGAAAGGCGTGAGCGAGAAACTGCTCGACGATCCGACCGGCGCGGTCTACAGCCACGTGCACCCCGACGGCGGTTGGCTTCCTGGTGGAGCCTCCAGCAGCGGCGCCGGCGTACTGACTGAGTTGCTTCCGGGTGCGGACCTCGACGCGCTCGACCACGCCGCTCAGCCTGTCGACGCAGTCACCTACCCGCTGACCAAGGTGGGCGAGCGGTTCCCGTTCGTCGCGCCGCAGGCTGAGCGCTTCACGCTGGGACGGGTCGACAGCGAACTGGATACCTATGTCGCGGTTCTGCAAGGCGTTGCGTTCGTCGAGCGGCTCGCCTTCGAACACCTCGGCGCGCTCGGGGCGGATCCGGTTCGCCGCGTCTCCCTCACCGGTGGCGCGACGCGCAGTCAGTACTGGAACCAGCTTCGCGCCGACACCCTCGGCGTACCGGTTGAACTTCCGGCGGCCGCAGATCCGGCGTACGGGATGGCTGTTCTGGCCGCATCGCAGGGTGGCTCGGTGACCGAAACCGCCCGGCGGATGGTCCGGGTCGATCGCGTTCTCGAGCCGCGACCGAGCCGCCTCGACGACCTGTACGCCGCTTTCGTGGCGGAGCTGGATGCGCGGGGGTATCGCGGATGAGGACCACGATCGTGCTGGCCCGGCATGGGCGGACAGCCTGGCATCACGGCAACCGCTACACCGGCTCGTCCGATCTGCCGATCGACGAGGTCGGTCAGCAGCAGGCCGAGCAACTACGGGATTGGGCAACCGACTTCGCGCCGGATGCGCTGTGGTGCTCGCCGATGCTACGAGCCAGGCAGACCGCCGCGCCGACTGCCTCGGTCCTTGATCTGGAGCCGATCCTCGATGCGAGGTTGCGAGAGGTCGACTTCGGATCGGCCGAAGGGAAGCGACTTGCCGAGCTGCCGCCCGCGGTTGCTGCGGCGTTCGAGCTCGACCCGGTCCGCGACCACTTCCCGGGCGGCGAGGACCCGGCGGAAGCAGCCGATCGGGTCGCCGAGGTCTTCGCTGAGATCGAGCGGAAACATCAGGGTGGCAAGGTCCTGGTGATCGCTCACAACACGCTGATCCGCCTTCTCGTGTGCAGGGTGCTCGGGTTGCGTTTGACCGACTACCGCAGACTTCTTCCTGCACTCGGTCCCGCGGCGCTCGTGCGCTTCCGCAGTACGCACGGCACAGTGGGGCTAGAGGCGTACAACGTTCCAGCAGTACGAATGGAGAACCCGTGACAGAGACCGACGGTGAGCTGAGTCGTCCCGCACGCCGGCAGGCCGAGATCGCGGCGTACGTCGTCGAGCACGGCTCGGTGTCGGCCAACGACCTGGTCGAGGCGTTCGGCGTCAGCGTGATGACGGTGCATCGCGATCTGGATGAGCTGGAACGCCAAGGCGTGGTTCGAAAGTATCGCGGCGGCGTCAGCGCGCAGCCGACGAGCGTCTTCGAGAGCAATGTCGCGTACCGGCTGAACACCGCGCAGACCGAGAAGGCTGCGCTGGCCCGGTACGCGCGGACGCTGATCGAGCCTGGGATGTCGGTGATGCTGGACGACTCGACGAGCGCGCTCGCTCTGGTCGACCTGCTCGAGGACATCACCCCGTTGACGGTGGCAACGAACTTCCTGCCCGCGATCACCCGGTTGACCGACCGCCGGGATATCACGCTGGTCGCGCTCGGTGGCATCTACTCGGCTACCCACGACTCGTTCGGCGGGATGCCGTGTGCGGAGGCCGTCGAGGCGCTGCACACCGACCTGCTGTTCTGTTCGGTGTCGGCGGTCTCGCCGACGCACGCGTTCCACCAGGAGGAGGAGATCGTCCTGGTGAAGCGCGCGATGCTGCGTGCGGCGAAGACCAAGGTGCTGCTGGTCGATCACGCCAAGCTGCAGCGCACCGCCCTGCACCGGCTCGCGCCACTGAGCGACTTCGACGTCGTGGTGGTCGACGAGAAGACCCCCGACGAACTGATCCGCCCACTGCGCGACCAAGGGGTGACCGTGGAGGTCGCTACCTTCTAGGAGGCACCAATGGACGTCGGCGTGGACGTCGGCACCACTGTCACGAAGGCGGTCGCGTTCGAGAACGGCCGGCCGTTGGCCGAGGCGTCTCGGCCGACCCGGTTGGTGCGGCCGTCGGCCGGGCGGTTCGAGCACGAGACCGCCGAGATCGTTGCCTCGGTCAACGACGTGGTCGGCGAGCTGGCTGCTTCGGTCGGGCGTGAACCTGGGGTCCTGGCGATCACCGCGCAGGGTGACGGGCTCTGGCTCGTTGATGCTGACGGAGCTGCGGTGCGGCCGGCGATCTCGTGGCTGGATGCGCGCAGTAGCGGAATTCTCGAGCAGTGGACCGCGGATGGCGTTGCTGAGCAGGTGTTTCGGCGCTCCGGCAACCGGATGTTCCCGGGCGCATCCGGTCCGCTGCTGGCCGCCGTACTGGCTGAGGAGCCGGCGGTGATCGCGTCGGCGGCGACAGCGGCGTACTGCAAGGACGTGGTGATGCAGGCACTGACCGGGGTGCGCGCGACGGATGTGTCGGATGCTTCGGCTCCGTTCCTTGATCCGCGGACCGGTTCGTACGACGACGAGGCGCTGGCCGCGACTGGCTTGTCGGAGCTGCGCCACTTGCTCGCGCCCGTGGCATCGGGCGGTCCGGTGGGCGAGTTGCGGGATGACTCGACCGGGATGGCTCGGGGGACGCGGGTTTCGGCCGGGCCTTATGACCTGCCGGCGGCTGCGGCCGGGGCTGGGGTGGATACGCCCGGCGATGCCTTGCTGACCGTCGGTACGACGCTCGCCTGCCAGGTGGTCACTCGATCCATCCCGAGCGATCCGGCCGGGCTGTTCCTCGGTACCTGGACGCCTGGACTGTGGTTGCGGGCGATGCCGGCCATGGTCGGTACGGCGGCGCTCGACCGCGTACTTGGATTGGTGGGCGCGGGCACCGACCAGCTGCCGGCGTTCCTCGCCGAGAGTCCACCGGGTGCGCAGGGCGTGACCGTGCTGCCGTATCTGTCCGAGGCCGGGGAGCGCGCGCCGTTCGTCGACACCCGTGCTCGCGGAACCATCGACGGCCTCTCGCTGTCCACGACCACTGCCGACCTGATCCGCGCAACCTGCGAGGGCATCGCATACGCCGCTCGGCATTGCCTGGAAGCGGCAGGCTGGACGGGCCGAGTGACGGTCTGCGGCGGTGGCGCGCGAAGTGCCGAGTGGACGCAGATCCTCGCCGACGTACTGAATGCACCGCTGCACACGACCGCGGCCGAACAGGTCGCCGCGCGTGGCGCCGTCATCTGCGCCCGACGTGCGGCGGGTGACGAGGTCGGACCGGAGTGGATCGCCTCGACACGCCAGATCGACCCGGACCCGAGCCGCGCCGCCTTCTACGCCGAGGGATACGCCCACTACCTGCGCCGGATCGAGAACGCCCGCCCCCGCTGGGCCGATCCAGTACCAACCCTAGTGGGCCGTGGCGAAAGTTCTTTGGCGCTTGCGGCGCCCAGGCACGCGCCTCGCGGCAGCTGAGGAACAGCCACGATGGAAAGGCATCGAGGCCGCCCCTCAGCCCCCACGATGCACGCACCTGAACACCGCAATCACTCAAACAACTTCCACCACGGCCCACTAGGAGCTCGATGAGAACCGTCACCACTCTGCTCGCCGGTGATCACTTCGTCCGCAATTCGTTGCTGGCCTCGGCTTTGGGCACGTTGGAGGGTGTGCAGTTCGACTTCCGCGAGCTCACCTTGCCGTGGCCGCTGACGCCGTACGGCGCGGTGGCCGAGGTGGATGAGGCGAGTGATGCCGAGGATCAGTTGATCGCGGCGCTGCCTGGGGTCGAGTTGGCGGTCACGCAGATGGGACCGTTCACCGAGCGGGTGCTGGACGCTGCGCCGGATCTGCGGTTCCTGGTCGTCTGCCGGGGTGGTCCGGTCAACGTGAATGTGCCCGCGGCAACCAAGCGCGGCATCATCGTTGCCTCCACCCCCGGACGTAACGCGACCGCTGCCGCCGAGCACGCGGTCGCCTTGATGATGGGGGCCTTGCGCAACCTTCCGCGCCTGCATCGCACGCTGGAGCTTGGCGAATGGCGCAGCGACCTCTACGCGTACGACGAATGTGGCGTCGAGCTGGATGGCGCGACCGTCGGACTGGTCGGGTACGGCGCGATCGGGCAACGAGTCGCCCGGGTGATGCTTGCCTTCGGCTCCCACGTGGTCGTCGCCGATCCGTACGTCGATCCGGCCCGAGTCCTGCCGGGGATCGAGGTCGTCGAGCTGGATGACCTCCTGCGCCGGTCGGACGTGGTCAGCCTGCATGCGCGGTTGACCGATCAGACCCGCGGCATGATCGGTGCAGCCGAAATCGCGCGGATGCCGCGCGGCGGCGTACTGGTGAATACCGCGCGGGGTGGGCTGCTCGACTACGAAGCAGCCGTGGATGCCCTCGAATCAGGCCAGTTGGGGGCGGCTGCCTTCGATGTCTTCCCGGTCGAGCCGCTGCCGGCGGGGTCACGGTTGCTGACCGCACCCAATGTGGTGCTGACCCCACATTTGGCCGGAGCGACGCGGCAGACCGCGCTTCGGGCCGGATCGATCGCCGCGGAGGCCGTCGCCGCGTACCTCGCCGGAAAGGACCCGGCAGGACTGGTCTCGGCCTAGGACGGGAACCGGAACGGACATGAACTTCGCAACATCCTCCACCTGGACCGAACTGCTCCTGCTGCTGATCGCCTTCGTGCTGTCGATGGTCATCGGCATCGAGCGGCAGGTGCAGCAGAAGAGTGCCGGGATGCGGACGCACACGCTCGTAGGGACCGGTGCTGCCCTGTTCACGCTGGTCTCCGGGTTCGGCTTCCAGGAGGTGCTCGGCCCGGACGTGAAGCTCGACCCGTCCCGGATCGCGGCCCAGATCGTCTCCGGCGTCGGCTTCCTCGGCGCGGGCGTGATCTTCATGCGCCGCGACGTCGTGCGTGGTCTCACCACCGCGGCCACGATCTGGATGACGGCCGCGATCGGGATGGCCTGTGGCGCCGGGATGCCGATCCTCGCGGTGGCCGCGACTCTCCTGCATCTGCTGGCGGTTGGGCCCTTCGGCTGGTTGGGGCGGCGGTTGCCGTCGCCGGATCGGCGGCGCGTCGTGACAGTGCGGTACGACGACGGGGCCGGCGTACTGCGGGCGATCTTGGCGACCGCGACGACGATGGGGTTCGAGGCGTCGGTACTGCGGACCGAGGTCGACCGGCATCAGGTCCGGGCGTCGATGCGGTTCACCGGACGCGCCCCACTGCAGAACCTCGTGCTGGCACTGAACGACCTCGACGGCGTGACCGGCGTCCGCCTGCGGGATGATGATGACGGCGACTGATGATGTGAAATCGGATGGAAAATCACAGACTTTCTCTATACGACACCATGATCTGGTGATAATTTCACGGCGTGCCTGAGAATCCGGTAGGTCCGCGGTCGCGGCGGCGACGGGAGTACTGGCTGTTCGCGGCGCTGGTCGCGCCGAACCTGCTGGTGATCGCGGTCTTCGCCTACTGGCCGATCCTCTACAACGCGTTCCTGAGCCTGACCGACTGGAACATGATCGCGGCCCGGCCGGCGTTCGTCGGACTGGCGAACTACGGGCGGACGCTGACCGATCCGGCCTTCCACCGGACCCTGTGGATCACGGTCCTGTTCACCGGGCTGATCGTCGCCGGAAGCCTGGTGATCGGGCTGGCGCTCGCGTTCCTGTTCAACCTGCCGCTGAGGGGGCGCGGCGCGGTCCGGACGATCGCGTTCGCGCCGCATGTGTTGTCCGGCGCGGCGGTCGCGACGATCTGGTTGTTCATCTTCGACCCGGGCTACGGGTTGATGCGGGCGCTGGCCTTCGGCGCCGAGCCGCCCGACTGGATGAACAACTCCGACTGGGCGCTGCCCGGGCTCGTGATCGTCTACCTGTGGAAGAACGCCGGCTTCGCCGCGCTCATCTACCTGGCCGGTCTGCAGGGGCTACCGAAGGAGCTCGACGAGGCTGCTGTGATGGACGGCGCGAGCATTTGGCGACGGTTCCGCGCGATCAAGCTTCCGCTGCTGGCGCCGATCACCTTCTTCCTGCTGATCACCACGGTGATCGGGACCTTCCAGGCCTTCGACGTGATCGCGGTGATGACCGGCGGCGGGCCGGGTGACGCCACCACGACCTTGAGCTGGTCGATCTACAACGAAGGGTTCCAGGCGTTCAACGCGGGTCGCGCGGCGACGTTGTCGATCATCATGTTCGTCATCCTCCTGGTCGTCACCACGGTTCAGGCCCGAGTCATGGAGAGGCGGGTGCACTACCGATGAAGGTGCGCGCGCTGCAGTACGTCGTACTGGTCGGGGTCGCGGCGGTGTTCCTCGGGCCGTTGTACTGGTTGGTGTCGACGGCGTTCAAGCAGCCGGCCGAGATCTACCAGTGGCCGCCTTCGTGGTGGCCGGATCACCTGACCTGGGAGAACTTCGCGCTGGCCTGGAAGGCGGCGCCGTTCGATCGCTTCTTCGTGAACTCCACGGTGATCACGCTTGCCGGGACGCTCCTGAAGGTGACGAACGCGGTGCTGACGGCTTATGCCTTCGCGTACCTGCGATTCCCGGGCAAGAAGGTGCTGTTCTTCCTGGTGCTCGGCGCGATGATGGTGCCGGGGCATGTGACGCTACTGCCGAACTATTTGACCGTGGCAACGTTGGGCTGGATCAATACCTATGCCGGGTTGATCATTCCGGGGATCGGTTCGGCGTTCGCGACGTTCCTGATGCGGCAGCACTTCCTGACGTTGCCGTCCGAGGTGACGGATGCCGCCGCGGTCGACGGCGCCGGCCATCTGCGGACGCTGTGGCGCGTCGTACTGCCGATGTCGCGGCCGATGCTGGTCACGGTCGTGGTGATCACGGCGGTCGAGGAGTGGAACAACTTCGTCTGGCCGCTGATCGTCACGAACACCGCGTCGATGCGGACGCTGCCGGTCGGACTGCTGATCCTGAAGGACGAGGAGGGGCTGGCCAACTGGGGAACGATCATGGCCGGGACACTGCTCGTGCTCGCGCCGATGTTGCTGATCTTCCTCATTGCCCAGCGCTACATCGTCGGCGGAATCACGCAGGGTGCGTTGAAGGGATGAGCATGCGGCGCAGGGGATTCCTCGGACTGACCGCGGCATTGTCGTTGGCAGGCTGTGGATATCGGTCGATCGACGCGGTCTACTCGCAGCCGGCCGGGGCCGTGCCGCCGCAGTATGCCGGCCGCGTTCGGGTCGTGTTCTGGTCGTCGTACGGCGGCGTGAATGGCAAGGCGGTCGACGGACTCGTTGCCAAGTTCAACGAATCCCAGGACGACGTGTACGTCGAGGTCCAGTTCCAGGGGAGCTACGACGATGTCGCGCAGAAGGTCGCCGCGGCCCTGATCGCCAAGCAGGCGCCGGATCTCGCCGTACTGTCGGATGTGACGTGGGAACGGTTCTTCCTCAACGAAGCGCTGGAGCCGTTGAACGGATATCTGGCGGATCCGACGGTCTATCAGCCGAAGCTGTTCGGTGAGTATGTGGTGAAGGGGCAGAGCTGGTGCGTTCCGTTCGCCCGGAGTACGCCGATCCTGTACTACAACCGGGATGCGTTCGCGGCCGCTGGTCTGCCGGATCGAGCGCCGCGGACGTGGAGCGAGCTGCAGTCGTGGGGGCCGTCGCTGGCCAAGGTGCAGGCGGGTGGGCGGTCGCTGCGGACGTTGGCGTTGGCGAAGGTTGACGGGGACTGGCAGTTCCAGGGGAACGTGTGGCAGTTCGGTGGTTCCTACTCGCGCGGGCTCGACGTCACGATCGACGAGGCGGGCGCGGTGGCGGCGGGGGAGTGGCAGCGGTCGATGGTCCACTCGCTGAAGCTGGCCTATATGGCGAGCAGTCCGAGTACGGACTTCGCGAACGGGCTCGTGGCAATGATCCAGGAGTCGACCGGTGGGCTGAAAAGCATGACCAGCAAGGCGAAGTTCCGGGTCGGCGCGGGGTTCGTGCCGGCCGAGGTCGCATCCGGGATCGCCACCGGTGGTGGTGGGATCGGGATGCTGCGCAATATCTCGGCCGAGCGGAAGCAGGCGGCTGCGAAGTTCCTCGCCTTTCTGGCGCGGCCGGAGAACTCGGCCTGGTGGACGATCCAGACCGGCTACCTGCCGGTGGTGGAGGCCGCGCGGAACGTGCCGGAGCTCAAGAAGTTGATCGCCGAGCAGCCGAACTACGGGGTCGCGATCGCGCAGCTCGCCAACGCCCGGCAGCAGGATGCGATCCGGCTCTACGGGCGCAATGCGAACGTTGCCATCTACACCGGTCTGCAGCAGATCTACGCCGACAATGCGGTTCCTGCCAAGGTCTTCGCTGCGGTGGGCCGTCGGCTGGACGCGATCGGTGATGAGGTTCGTCGGCTCTACGAGGAGAAGGTGCTGTGATCATCACCGGTCATCGAGGCTCGCTCGGCAGCGAACCCGAGAACACCTTGCGATCGTTTCGTCGAGCGGTCGCGGACGGTTGCGACGAGATCGAACTCGACCTCCGGGTGAGCGCGGACGGTTCGCTCGTCGTCATGCATGACGCCACCGTCGACCGAACCACGACCGGCTCCGGCTCCGGCTCCGGCGAGGTCGCCTCCCTCACGCTCGCCCAACTCCGCACGCTGGATGCCGGGCTGGGCGAGCGCGTCCCGACCTGGGCCGAGACGGTCGCCGCTCTTCCCGGGACGGTCCGCTTTCAGGCCGAGGTCAAGGCGGCTGCCGCTGTTCCGTTGCTGGCCGATTCGCTCCGGGCCGACCCCGAACTCGCGGCTCGGACGCTCGTCACGTCCTTCCATCCCGAGATCCTGCTCGCCACCCGACGTGCCTTCCCCGGGGTGACGACCGGCCGGATCTTCGGTCGCACGACTCCCGACGTACTGGCGCTGACCCGGGAGGCTGAAGCGACCTGGGCGTTGTGCGGCATTAGTGGTCTGACCTCGGCGTTTGTCGCCGACCTGCATGCTGCTGGGCTGTCCGTGACCGCCTGGCCGGTGCCCGACGCGACCACGCTCGCCGAGGCGGTGGAGCTCGGGGTGGACGGGGTCACCACCGACAACCCACATCTGCTCACACGTTCCAACGTCTGAATTTGTTCTTCCATGGAACATAAATGTGTGATTGGCTCTTCCGTATGGGAATCAGCATCGGTGTGGCCGGAGCCGGCCAGTTCGCCCCCTCGTTCCTGCGGCTGTGGACCGCGCACCCGGATGTCACCGAGGTGCGGCTGACCGACGTCCTCCCGGAGCGGACGGCGGCGATGGCGGCCAAGCAGGGAGTCGCGGTCACCTATCAGTCGTTCGAGGAGATGCTCGAGTCCGACGTGGACGCGGTCGCGATCTTCACCCAGCGCTGGCTGCACGGCGAGATGGCGATCCGGGCGCTCGAGGCCGGGAAGCACGTGTACTCGACCGTGCCGATGGCGATCCAGGCCGACCAGATCGCGCGGATCATCGAGCTGGTCAAGGAGACCGGCCTGACCTACATGATGGGTGAGACCAGCTTCTACTACCCCTCGTCGGTGTACTGCCGGCAGCGGCTGGCCGCTGGTGACTTCGGCCGGGTCTTCTACTCCGAGGGCGACTACGTCCACGACATGGATCTCGGGTTCTACGCGGCGTACCAGTACTCAGGCGGTGAGGACTGGAAGAAGACCGCGTCCTTCCCGCCGCTGCTCTACCCGACGCATGCCGTCGGCAACGTTCTCTCCGTGACCGGCCAGCACGCCACCCATGTGTCGGCGATCGGGGTCAAGGACGATCGCGGTGACGGGGTCTTCGACAAGGAGATCAGCCAGTTCGACAACGACTTCTCGAACGCGACCGCGCTGTTCAAGCTCGCCGACGGCGGCATCATGCGCACCAACGAGATGCGTCGCGTCGGCTACCCGTCGCACATCCGCGAGTCGCGGCTGCGCGTGTTCGGGACCGAGGGCAGCTTCGAGCAGCTCGCTACCACGACCCTGTGGCAGAACAAGGAAGGCGTCGAAGATGTCAGCCACCTGATGGAGACGTCGGCCGGCGCCCTCGACGACGAGGACCTGGCGAACGTCGACCCGGCGCTCCGCGACGCGTTCCGCTCCGGCCTCTCGCCGGTGCACGACCGCAGCCGCCTGCCGTCCGAGTTCGACGGCCTGCACAACGGCCACGAGGGTTCGCACCACTTCCTCGCCGACGACTTCGTCCGCGCGGTCGCCGACAAGACCCTCCCGCCGATCAACGCCTGGGTCTCCGCCCGCTACACCCTTCCGGGGATCTACGCTCACCAGTCCGCGCTCCAAGGCGGCGTACAGCTGGAGATCCCCGACCACGGCGACGCCCCGCTCTAACGACAGGACATATACGCCTACTAGGCCACCGCGCCACGCTCAGGCCCGTCACCCGCAGCGGTGACCGGCCTGACATGTCCTGTCCTTAGAGCTACCGTGCACCGATGGACCTGTTCGCCGGAATCTCCGTCAGCGACTACGCCACCGCCGTCGGCTGGTACTCACAGTTGCTCGGTACCTCGCCGGCCTTCCTGCCCAACGACATCGAGGCCGTCTGGGAGCTCGCCGAGCACCGGTACCTCTACATCGAGGTAGTCCCCGAACACGCCGGCCACGCCCAGCACACCCTCTTCGTCGAGGACTTCGACGCGACCCTGCGTGGGATCGCCGAGCGTGGACTCGAGCCCAGCACTCGCGAGACCTACGACAACGGCGTCCGCCACGCGACCTTCTTCGACCCCGACGGCAACGAGATCTCGTACGGCGGCGCCACCCTCGAATGATCCGATCAGGCGATCGGCTGCGTACGGCTTATTACCTCCGCCGCGTGGAACGCACCGACCGATCACGGTGGCGACGGAGGTACGGATCGCGTCCGGTGCGGCCTCTCCTCACTGCGCTCGCGACCCGATCCACGGCGGCCGTCGCGCGGGTCCTGATTCCGGCCCGAGCGACGGCCCCACCCGACAGGTCCTGTCCTCAGGCGGAACGCTTGGCGAGGTCTGTCAGGCCGGTCATGATCCGGTCCAGGCCGAACTGAAAGTCCTGGTCGGTGTAGGCGATGGAACTGGTGATGGTCTCGTCGGCGAACAGCTGACAGAACATCGGGTAGCGGTCCGGTGTCAGCACGCCGCTGAGGAGCTGCACGTACCCGCTCTCGGCTTCGCCGGCGATGACCGGATCCGCTGCCAGGCGGGCCTGCTCCCGGACGTAGCCGGTGATCAGTGTGATCGCGCGGAGCCGGTCGGGTGCGCTCAGGGTTGTTCGCGACATCGCCCGCAGCATGTGCTCGCCCCACATGAGCTCGTTCGGGGTGGTCGGTGGCCCGGTCGGCGGCGTGTCCAACATCCACGGATGGGCCCGGTAGCGCGCGAAGATCTGCTCGGCGAGCCGGCGCAATGACTGTTCCCACCGGTCCGGGTCGGGCCGGTGGAGATCCGGCGGTGGTGCGGCCGCGGTGTCGCGCATCAGCAGGACGAGGTCCTCCTTGGCCCGGACATAGCGGTACAGCGACGTGGTTGCGCAGCCCAGCTCGGCGGCGACCCGCGCCAACGAGACAGCTGCCAGACCGGACCGGTCGGCGAGCCCGATCGCCGCGTGCACGATCTGCCCCAGGTTGAGCCCCGGCCGTGGACCACGCTTCGGCTCGCGCGCGGTAGCCCATGCCAGCTCGGCGCCCCGAGGCAACTGTGCCCTGTGTGTCTCGGCCATCGGTGCGGATTCTCCCGTCGCTCGTTGACCTCTCACTCTAGTTCGGCGTACATTGTTCGCCATTATGGAGAACAATGTACGCCATTATTCTGAGTGTGAGACTGCCACGACGAGCGCGGCTTCCGTGTGCAGACTGGGGCAATGGTCGGGCGGCGTCGTCGCCATGCTGAGCCTCATCTACCTGGGCATGCTCAGCAGCATGATGGTGGCGGGTCTGCCGTTCCCGCCCGCCGAGCCGTACACGACCGGGTTCCACGTGCTGATCCTGGCAACGGTCCTGGCCATGGTGCCGTTGTGGTGTGCCATCCACCTCGCCGCGCCACCCGACCGCCGAATCTTCACCCTGACGTCGCTGGTCTTCGTCGCGATGCTCGTGCTGCTCGTGACGATCAACCGGTTCGTCGCGCTGACGCTGGTCCGCCAGAGTCCGGGACTGGGGCGGACCGAGGGGCTCGACTGGTTCCAGCCCTACGGCTGGCCCTCGCTGATGTTCACCTTCGAAAGTCTGGGCTGGGGCATCTTCTTCAGCCTCGCCTGCCTGTTCCTGGTGCCGGTGTTCCGGACCGGCAAGCTGGCGCGCTGGATCGGTGGCTCCTTCCTGGTGGTCGGCGTCCTCAGCCCGGCCGCCGCGATCGGCCTCTACCTCAACTCGATAGAGCTGATGGGCCTGGTCGCCCCGGTCGCCTGGGGTGTAGGCCTCATCCTCGCGACCGCCCTAGTGGCCCGCTGGTTCAAACCAGCCACCCAGAAGCCGACTCTCGTCGAGTGATCCGCTCAGCCGGTCGCGTGCGTATCGCCTAGTACTTCCGCCGCGTGGAACGCACCGACCGATCACGGTGGCGACGGAGGTACGGATCGCGTCCGGTCCGGCCTCTCCTCACTGCCGCCGCGACCGATCCAGGGGCGCCGTCAGCCGGCCCACCGATTCCGGCCCGCCGACGGACCCCCGCCCCTCCCCAAACCGGTTTGGGGAGCATCCACCCCCCAATTCGGGCGGATTTGCTCCCCAAACTGGTTCGGGGAGGATTGGCCCCTCGATTCGGGCGGATTCGCTCCCCAAAGCGGTTTGGGGAGGATCGGAGGCACTGTTAGGGGTGGAGGGCAATCTCGTCCAGCCGCGCCCAGTCCAGGACGCGGACTGCGATGACGGTTCGTCCTGCCAGCTCGGCGTGCAGGAGGCGGTGGAGGCCGTCGAGGACGGTGATCCGGCCGTCCTCCCGCCGTACGACGTCGATGGGGTATTCGCGGATCTCCAACGTGTAGGGGACGGTGTAGCCGAGATCGGCTGCCAGAGTGCGGGCGTGCTGCTGGTGGTAGCGGGCTGGGTCGGCGGCGACCTGGTACGGCGTGACCTGGAACGGGCGGCCGTCGTACGCCCAGAACGGAAGGTCGAGGTGATGTGCGAGCTCAGCCACCGTCAGCTCGGCCGCAGGTAGATCGAGGGCGTGTAGCCGCGACACATCCCAGTGGAAGTCGAGGATGTACGGCCGGAGGATCGGCGGGATCGGCAGCGGGAACGGTTTCCGGGTCACTCGTAGATCTTGCGGAGGCGGGACTGCATGGAGTTGTGGATGTGGCGGGTCATTGCGGCCTCGGCGGCGGCTGGGCTGCCGGAGGTGATGGCTTCGACGAGGGTGCGGTGTTCGGTGAGGACCTCGGGGCCGATGTCGCGCTCGTAGTGCAGCCGGAAGATGTGCAGGTGGCAGTGGGTGCGCTGGAAGGCTAGGCGGACCTGGGCGCTGCCGGAGAGCGTGGCGATGAGGGTGTGGAAGCGGTTGTCGTGGACCGTGAGCGACTTGTAGCCGGCGTAGTCGACGGACGTGGGTTCGACGGCGGCGGCGAGCTCGGAGTGCAGCTGGTCGCGGCCTTCGTCGGTGATGAGTTCGGCGGCGCGGCGGGCGGCCCACGGTTCCAGCAGCAGCCGGAAGCGGTAGAGGTCGTCGAACTCGGCCAGCGTGAGCAGCGGGGTCGCGCGGTAGCCCTTCAGCGGCTCTTTGAGCGCGAGCCCCTCGGATTCCAGCCTCGCCAGCGCCTCGCGGACCGGGGTCGACGAAACCTGGAACTCACGGGCGAGTCCGTCGATCGAGATCCGGGCACCGGGCCGGATGACGTGGTCCATCAGCATCGTCTTGATCGCCTCGTAGACGTCGTCGGCGAGCATCTGCCGACGCAGCACCCGCCTGTCGGACCCAGCTACATCGTGATCAGCCACCCCGTCTCCCCTCCGGATCCTGAGCGCGGCCTTGACCCGGCCGGTTGTCTTGGGCAGGGTGGATCATGCATCATGCACGATCTGGCCCACGGTAGCGCCGGAGTAGCCAGCTACGGAAGGCGGACACGGTGTTGAGGTTCGAAGAGATCGGCGTTCTACCCGAGCCCGAGGACAACGCCGCGATCTGTTCTCGACGCCTGGACGCGGGCACCCAGATCGAGCTCGGCGGCACCACGATCACGCTCCCGCACACCATCCTCGAGGGCCACCGGGTCGTCGTACGGCGGATCTCGCAAGGCGACGCGATCACCTCCTGGAACACCCCCTTCGCCCGGGCGTCCCGCGACCTGCTCCCCGGCGACTACGTCTGTACGCCGACCAGCCTGCAGGCAGTGACCGCCCGTGGCGTGGAAGGTCTCCCTGCCGAACCGTCCGCCACGAACGAACCCCTGGACCCCTTCGAGCTCGACGAGAACGCGCTCCACCTCGGCCGGCAGGTCACCAGCGTCGAGCAGCCCGGCACCTTCCTCGGCTATCCCCGCGCGCAAGGCCCAGCCGGTACACGCAACCACGTGGTGGTGATGGCGACCAGCTCCCGCAGTTCCGGCTTCGTCACCGAGCTTGCCCGCCGCTTCGACGGCGCGGCCGCGGGCGACGGCGTCGTACCGGTTGCTCACACCGAGGGTGGCGAGGACGAGGTACCGAACAACCTGCACTTCCTGCTCGCGACCCTGGCCGGCTTCACCCTCAACCCGAACGTCGGCGCCGTCCTGATCGTGGACACCGCCGACGACGTGGTCTCCGGTCAGGCGATCCAGGACTTCATGACCGAGCACGACTACCCCGAGATCCAGGTCCCGCACGCGTTCTTCACCCGCGAGGCCGGGTTCGAGCACGACCTGACCACAGCCGGCGCCCTCGTCCAGCCCTGGCTCCCGGTCGTCGATGCTCAGCAGCGGGTCGAGGTCCCGCTGGCCGACCTCAAGATCGCGCTGCAGTGCGGCGGCTCCGACGCCTTCTCCGGTATCTCGGCCAACCCGCTCGCCGGCCTGGTCGGCGCAGAGGTCATCAAGCACGGCGGCGCCGCCGTACTGGCCGAGACCGACGAGCTCATCGGCGCCGAGCCCTATGTGCTGAAGAACGTCCGCGACCTCGCCACCGCCCGCCGCTTCCTGACCACGATCCGCTCGTTCAAGGAGCGCGTCGGCTGGCACGGGCACACCGCCGAGGGCAACCCGTCCGGCGGCAACGTGTACCGCGGCCTCTACAACATCGTCCTCAAGTCGATCGGCGCCGCCCGCAAACTCCCGCGCGAGGTCCGCCTCGACCACGTGATCGACTACGGCGAACCGCTGCCCGGCAACGGCTACATCTTCATGGACAGCCCCGGGAACGACCTCGAGTCGGTCGCCGGCCAGATCGGCAGCGGCTGCAACCTGATCTTCTTCACCACCGGCAACGGCTCGATCACCAACTTCCCGTTCGTGCCGACCCTGAAGTTCGTCACCACCAGCGATCGGTACGAGCGGTTGCACGCGGAGATGGATGTCGACGCGGGCCGCTATCTGACCGGTACGACGATGGCGCAGCTGACCGCGGAGACCTTCGACCTGACCGTCCGGGTCGCGTCCGGCGAACCAAGCGCGGGCGAACGCGCGGGCCACAGCCAGGTGTCGATCTGGCGGAACTGGAAGCAGAGCGGTCCGCGCGAAGGGATCTCGATCAGCACCGACGGCCGCCAGAGCCGCGCGCTGGCCGACCTCCCGGCCGACGACCGCGATGCGCCTCTCGATGGTCTTCCACTGACCGGCTTCGTCAGCGCCGGACGCACCCCGGCCCGGCTGCTGCAGGTCGACGATCGTCTTCTCCCCGAAGCCGTCGGACTGATCTTGCCGACCAGCCTCTGCTCCGGCCAGATCGCCCTCCGCCTCGCAGCTCAGGCTGAGCTGGAGAAGTGGGCCGGCGACGCAGTCACCCGGATGGTCGCGCTCCCGCACACCGAGGGCTGCGGTAGCAGCGGCGGTGCTTCCGAGGAGACCTTCGCCCGGATCATGCTCGGCTACCTTCTGCACCCGAACACCCGGATGGCTCTGCTCCTGGAACACGGCTGCGAGAAGACCCACAACGACTACTTCCGCTCCCGCCTGGTCGAGGCCGGGAAGGATCCGTCGCGGTTCGGCTGGGCGAGCATCCAGGCGGACGGCGGTCTGGACGCCGTCGGTATCAAGGTGCAGGACTGGTTCAACAGCTTCGACCTCTCCCGTCCGGTCGAGCGCGAAGGCGATCTCGGTGCGCTCACGGTCGGCCTGGAGGCTCGCGGTCCGCTGACCGCCGACACCGCCGGGGCGCTCGGTCTGATCGGCGGTGAGATCGTCGGTTCGGGTGGCTCGGTCGTGCTGTCCTCGCGCGGCTCACTGCTTGCGGATGAGGACTTCCGCCGTACGGCGTTCGGCTCCGTCGCCGAGGTAGGCCCGACGATCGCGCATGGTCAGCAGCTCGCGGGGCCGGGCTGGCACGTGATGCGGATGCCAGGCACGGACTGGATGGAGACCGCGACCGGGTTCGGGGCTTCCGGCGTCCAGCAGATCCTGGCGCATGTCGCCGGCGGGACGTTGTCGGCGCAGCGGTTCGTGCCGGTCGTCGAGTTCAGCAAGGACCCGGAGACGGTCGCCCGGTACGGCGACGACCTCGACGCGGTCGCCACCGGGGACGCGGCCGACCAGGCGCGGATCGGGCTGGAGACGATCGCGCTGGTCGCGAGCCGGCAGCTCGTGCCCAAAGCAGTTGCCTCCGGCAACGTCGGCTTCCAGATCACCCGGGGTCTGCTCGGCACGTCAATGTGACCTGGACTTCAAAGTGATCGGCACGTCAATGTGAGAGGTGGACACATGCACTTGGTCCGTTACCAGTCGCCCGACGGGCGGCCGGTCGTCGGCGTACGTACCGGGGACACAGTGGCACCGGTCTCAGATATCGCCAGCATGGCCGAGCTGCTCCGGCTTCCACTCGCGGACCTGCGGACGGCCGTTACCAAGACCGGTACGGCGGTCGCCGCCGACGGCCTGACGTGGTTGCCGCCGATCGACGGCCGTGGCGAGGTCTGGTGCGCGGGCGTCACGTATGAGCGGTCGCGGGGCGCGCGGATGGAGGAGAGTACCGAGCAATCCGTCTACGACAAGGTCTACACCGCGGAGCGGCCCGAGCTGTTCCAGAAGGCGCCGGCCTGGCGCGTCGTGACAGACGGCGAACCGGTCGGGATCCGGGTCGACTCCGGGCATGACGTCCCGGAGCCGGAGCTCGCGGTCGTCGCCAACAGTCACGGCGAGATTATCGGCTACACGATCTGCAACGACATGAGTTCACGCTCGATCGAGGGCGTGAACCCGCTGTACGTCCCGCAGGCCAAGCTGTTCGCCGGTGGCTGCGCGCTCGCGACCGGGATCCGGCCTGCCTGGGAAGTGGCTGATCCCAAGGATCTGACGATCGACCTGGTGATCCGCCGCGGCGACGACGACGTCTTCACCGGTACGACGTCGACCGCGAAGCTGGTGCGCGAGCTGCCCGATCTGATCGATGCGCTCTTCGTTCCGAACGACTTCCCGGACGGCGTGATTCTGGCCACCGGGACCGGCATCGTGCCCGAATTTGCGTTCGAGCTACACGAAGGTGATGTGATCAGGATCAGCATCGACGAACTGGGTACTTTGACGAACACCGTGGCCACCGGCCGGGAGCCTTTCGCGTTCCTGGCTGTGCAGAACTCTGAGGAGAAGCGATGACCGCCGACACCACGCCTGCCGAGCTCGAGCAGGCCCTGGCCGACGCTGCTGCTGCCGCGGCTGCGCTCGGGACCGCGGAGCCCGCCGTGCGGGCCGGGTGGATCCGGGCCGCGGCGGACGCGTTGGATGCGGCCGCGGATGAGCTGGTGCCGATCGCGATGCGCGAGACGGCATTGCCCGAGGCGCGGTTGCGGGGTGAGGTCGGTCGGAGCACCGGACAGCTGCGGATGTTCGCCGACGCGCTGGTCGAGGGATCGTTGCTCGAGGTGATCATCGATACCGCCGATGCTGCGGCCAAGCCGGTGCCGCGACCGGATCTGCGCCGGGTGCTGGTGCCACTCGGCCCGGTTCTGGTGTTCGCTGCCAGCAACTTCCCGTTCGCCTTCAGCGTCTGTGGTGGTGACACCGCGTCGGCTCTGGCGGCCGGCTGCCCGGTGATCGTGAAGGCCCATCCGGGGCATCCGGAGCTCTCGGTGCGGACGGCCGCGGTGATGATCGAGGCTTTGCGCGAAGCCGGTGCGCCGGATGGTTCGCTGGGGCTGATCCAGGGCTTCGATGCCGGTGTGGCGGCGCTGAAGGATCCGCGGATCACTGCGGCTGGTTTCACCGGTTCGGTTCCGGCCGGCAAGGCGTTGCACGAGATCGCGGTCACCCGGCCGGAGCCGATTCCGTTCTACGGCGAGCTCGGCAGCCTGAACCCGGTCTTCGTCACGCAGGCCGCGATCGATGCCCGCGGCAAGGAAATCGCCAGTGGGTACGTCGGTTCGTTCACGCTCGGCGTCGGTCAGTTCTGCACCAAGCCGGGGCTCCTGTTCCTGCCGGATGGTCACGGTCTGAAAGACGAGCTGATCGCGGCGATGGGCGGTGTAGGTGGCGGCTCGATGCTGAACGGCCGGATCAAGGAGGCCTTCGATACCGGACTCGATCGGCTGCACAAGGTCGAGGGCGTCGTCGAGTGGGCGTCGGGTGGTGGTGCGACGTTGCTGCAGACGACGCTCGCCGACCTGATGGTCTCGCGTGCGGACGTGCTGGAGGAGTGCTTCGGCCCGGTCTCGATCGTGGTCGAGTACGACGGGGCCGACGAGCTGCGCGAAGCGATCGCCGCCTTCGACGGAAACCTCACCGCCACCCTGCACGCCGAGGAGTCCGACGCCTCATTGGTCACCGACCTGCTGCCGTTGCTGACGGCAAAAGCCGGGCGAGTGCTGTGGAACGGCTGGCCCACTGGGGTTGCGGTCTCGTGGGCCCAGCATCACGGCGGTCCGTTCCCATCGACGGTCGGTTCGATCCACACGAGTGTCGGAGTGACCGCGGCTCGTCGGTTCCAGCGACCGGTCGCCTACCAGGACGCGCCCGATGCGGTGCTTCCCGCCGTGCTGCGTGATGCGAACCCACTCGGGATCAGCCGCCGCATCAACGGCGCAATCAGCCGAGACGAGGTAGAGCGATGAGTGATCGCCCGCCGACCGACGATCCGCGCGACAGCGAGCTGCCGCCGGCAAGCGGCGTACCGACTCCGGAGAAGGGGACCGAAGTCCCCTCTGGTGCACCGAACGGGCTGCGGAGTTATGAGCACTGGTTCGGGGAGGAGGGGCGGAACGGGTTCATCCATCGGTCGTGGATGCGGGCCCAGGGCTTCTCCGAGGAGGTGTTCGACGGGCGGCCGGTGATCGGGATCTGCAACACCTGGTCCGAGCTGACGCCGTGCAACGCCCACCTGCGGCGGTTGGCGGAGTCGGTGAAGCGCGGGGTGTGGCAGGCCGGCGGATTCCCGCTGGAGTTCCCGGTGATGTCGCTCGGCGAGACGATGCTGCGGCCGACCGCGATGCTCTTCCGGAACCTGCTCAGCATGGACGTCGAGGAGTCGTTGCGAGGTAACCCGATCGACGGCACGGTCCTGCTGACCGGCTGTGACAAGACCACCCCGGGCTCGATCATGGGCGCGGCGAGCGTCGACCTGCCGACCCTGGTGGTGACCGGCGGACCGATGCTGAACGGCAAGTTCCGCGGCTGCGACATCGGCTCCGGTACGGCGGTGTGGCGGTTCACCCAGGATCGGAACGCCGGGCGGATGACCGAGGCGGACTATGCGGCGGCCGAGTCCGGCATGTCCCGGAGCAACGGCCACTGTATGACGATGGGCACCGCCTCCACCATGGCCTGTATGGCCGAGGCGCTCGGTCTCCAGCTGACCGGGTCCGCCGCGATTCCCGCGGTCGACTCCCGGCGGTATTCGCTCGCCCAGCAGGCGGGTCGGCGGATCGTCGAGATGGTGCATGAGGACCTGAAGCCGTCCGACATCCTGACCCGCGACGCGTTCGCCAACGCGGTCCGGGCGAACGCGGCGATCGGTGGTTCGACCAACGCCGTCATCCACCTGCTCGCGATCGCCGGCCGGGTCGGCGTCGAGCTCACGCTGGACGACATGGACGAGTGGGCCCGCGGCGTGCCGTGGCTGGCCGACCTGCAGCCGTCGGGGAAGTATCTGATGGAGGACTTCTACTACGCCGGCGGTCTTCCGGCGGTCCTGCGCGAGATCCTGCCGCTGCTCAAGGCGGACGCGATCACCGTGACCGGCCGGACGATGGGCGAGAACGTCGCTCAGGCGGAGCGGATCGACTGGGCCGGTCAGGAGGGACAGCCTGCCGTCGCGGTGATCCGCCCGGTCGGCAATCCACTCGGGAGCGGTGCAGGCACCGCCGTGCTGAAGGGCAATCTGGCGCCGGATGGTGCCGTGGTCAAGCAGTCCGCGGCGTCGGAGCGGCTGCTGCAGCATCGCGGGAAGGCGCTGGTCTTCAGCAGCATCGAGGAGTATGACCTCGCCGTCGACGATCCGGAGCTGGATGTCGACGAGGACACCGTGCTCGTGCTGCAGAACGCAGGGCCGCGCGGCTATCCGGGGATGCCGGAGGTCGGCAACATGACGATCCCGCGCAAGCTGGCCGAGATCGGTGTCGACGACATGGTGCGGATCTCGGACGCGCGGATGAGCGGCACGGCGTACGGGACGGTTGTTCTGCATGTCACGCCCGAGGCGGCGGTGGGTGGGCCGTTGGCGCTGGTTCGGACGGGCGACTGGATCGAGCTGGATGTTCCGGCCCGGCGGCTGCACCTGGATGTGTCGGACGAAGAGCTGGAGAAGCGGCGAGCGGACTGGCAGCCACCGGCGCCACCGACGGATCGCGGCTGGGCCCGGCTGTATGTCGACCACGTCACGCAGGCCAACAAGGGCTGCGACCTCGACTTCCTGGTGGGCCGCACCGGCTCCGCGGTCGCGCGGCAGAGTCACTGATGACCGCGCCGGCGCAGGATTGGGGACCGTTCGAGGCCGTCCGGGGATTGCGCCCGGACGGCGTGATTCCGCAGGTCACGCCGATCCGTCGGCTGCTTCCCGACCTTCCGGCGGTGGCACCGGCGGAGGCGACCCAGGCCGCGCTGGAGCCGCTGCGGTCCCGGATCCAGCCCGGCGCGCGGATTGCCGTGACCGCAGGCAGTCGTGGAATCCATGACTTGGTGCCGGTCGTTCGAGCGGCTGTCGACTGGCTGACGGCGGCGGGCGCTGCGCCGTTCGTCGTGCCGGCGATGGGTTCGCATGGCGGTGCGACCGCGGAGGGGCAGCGCGAGATGCTGGCCGGGCTCGGGATCACTCCGGCCAGCGTGGGTTGCCCGATCGAGGCGACGATGGAGACAGTGGTCGTCGGCAAGCTCGAGGACGGTACGCCGGTTCACCACGACGCGATCGCCGCGGCCGCCGACGGGGTGCTGGTGATCAACCGGGTCAAGCCGCACACCGACTTCCACGGTCCGATCGAGAGCGGCCTGGCGAAGATCCTCGCGATCGGCCTCGGGAATCACGCGGGTGCGGCCGCGCTGCACGCGGGCGGGATTCCTTCGCTGGGCGGCAATATCGAGGTCGCGGCACGGACGGTCGTTGCTGGCGGCAAGATCCTGGGTGGGCTGGCGATCCTGGAGAACGCGCTCGAGCGCACCGCGGCGGTGGAGTTCGTTCCGGCGGAGGGAATCGCGGGCGCGGCCGAGCACGCGTTGTTGCAGCGGGCAAGCAGTCTGCTCGGGCGGCTGCCGTTCGACGAGTTGGACGTGCTGGTCGTCGATGAGATGGGCAAGGACAAGTCCGGCTGCGGGATGGACACGAACGTCATCGGGCGCTGCTGGGTCTACGGCATCCCCGAGTTCGAGTCGCCGTCGATCGCCGCGATCAGTGTGCACTCGCTGTCGGAGGCCTCGCACGGAAACGCGTCGGGTCTGGGGATGGCCGACGTGATGCCGGCATCGATGCTGGCGCAGATCGATCTGCGCGCCAGCTACGTGAACGCGTTGACCTCGGGCGCCGGGGGAGCGCGTCGGTCCCGGCTGCCGATGGTGATGGAGGACGACGAGGCGGCGATCCTGGCCGCGATCACGATGTGCGGACGGCGCGATTGGTCCGAGCTGCGGTTGGCCCGGATCAAGGACACGCTCTCCCCGCATGAGCTGCTGGTGACGCCCGCGCTGCTGGACGAGGCCGCGGACCGGTTCGACCTGGAGATCACCGGCGCTGCCAGTGACCTGACCGTCGAGGGGGTTCTTGCGCCATGGTGAGTCTTCGCGAAGCGCATGCCTTGCTGGCCGATCGCGGCTTCCGGCCCGGTGGTCCGTCCACGGCCACGTTCCCGGACGGAGCGCCGTACAAGGTGGAGATCCCTTCGTGTGAGGGGCCGCGGGTGCTGGCGGCTGTGCTCGAAGAGGCGGCCACGCGCGGGGTGACCGTCGACCGGGTCTCGCAGGGCAGTGGCGTGATGATGCTGACCGACGGCGAGATCGAGGAGATGCTGTCGCTCGGGGCGTCCGCCGGGGTCGAGGTGTGTCTCTTCCTGGGACCGCGCGGCGCCTGGGACATCGGCGGGCAGGCGAAGGTCTCGGCCGCCGTCGGAGGCGTGGCGCGCGGCAACGCGATGGTTGCCGCGTCATTGTGCGACGCCTTCCGGGCGGTCGAGCTCGGCGTGCGCAGCCTGCTGGTCGGGGATATCGGCGTGCTGGAGCTGCTGGGACAGCTGAAGGTCGACGGATCGTTGCCTGCTGACCTCGTGCTGAAGACCTCGGTGCTGATGCCGCTGCCGAACGCACCGACCGCACGGTTGTACGAGCGGCTGGGTGCGACGAGTCTGAACGTGTCGACGGATCTTCCGGTGCCGATCCTGGCGGAGATCCGATCGGTCACCTCCGTGCCGATCGACATGTACATCGAGGTGCCGGACGACCAGGGCGGGCACGTGCGGTTCTACGACGTACCGGAGATCGTGAAGGTGGCCGCGCCGGTGTATCTGAAGATGGGTCTGCGGAACGCCCCGAACATCTATCCGGTCGGGGCACACCTGGCCGCGACTGCCGAGGCGTTGGGGCGTGAGCGGGTCCGCCGAGCCGAATTGATCCTGCGACTGCTGGCCGAACAGGATGAGACCTTATGAGTGACTTGCTGGTGGCCCGCCTCCGCTCGGTGCTGGGGGACAACGCGGTGGTCGTCGACGCCGACGTATTGGAGTCGCATCGCAACGACGAAGCGACCTTCTGCACGGCCGGCGTGCCGCTGGCGCTGGTGCGGCCCTCAACCACGGCTGAGGTGTCGGAGGTGCTGAAGGCCGCGTCGGAGTTCGGCGTACCGGTTGTCACGCAGGGAGCGCGGACCGGCCTGTCGGGCGCCGCGAATGCGGTCGACGGATGCTTGCTGCTGTCGACCGCGCGGATGAACCGGATCCTGGAGATCTCCACCGAGGACCAGGTCGCGGTGGTGCAACCGGGCGTGGTGAACGCCGAGCTGTCGCGCGCTGTTCTCGAGCAGGGGTTGTTCTACCCGCCGGATCCTTCGTCGTGGGAGATGTCCACGCTGGGTGGCAACATCGCGACCAACGCCGGTGGGCTGTGCTGCGTGAAGTACGGCGTGACCTCGGACTTCGTGCTCGGGCTCGAGGTCGTGCTGGCATCGGGTGAGGTGCTCCGGACCGGCCGGCGGTCGGCGAAGGGCGTCGCCGGGTACGACGTGACGCGGCTGATCGTGGGTTCCGAGGGAACGCTGGGCGTGGTCACCGAGGCCACGCTTGCGCTGCGGCCCGAGCCTGAGGCCGCGCTGACAGCGGCGGCCACGTTCCTGTCCATCGAGGACGGGATCGCCGCGGCTGCCGCGGTGATGGCAGCTGGGCTGCGGCCGTCGCTGCTGGAGTTCATCGACGGGCCGACTGCGCGGGCGATTCAGGACTATCGGGACATGGGACTGCCCGCGGATGTCGGGTCGCTGCTGATCGCACAGTCCGACCGGGGCGCGCGGGCCGCCGACGACGTGGCGCGGATCGCCGCGATCTGCACGGCCCACGGTGCGGTCGAGGTCGCCGAGGCGTCGGATGCCGAGGAGTCCCGGATGCTGCTCGAGGCCCGCCGATTGGTGCACGCTGCCCTGGAGCCGCTCGGCACCTCGCTGGTCGATGACGTCGCGGTGCCGCGGTCGAAGCTGGTCGCGCTGCTCCGGGGGATCGCCGAGATCAGCACGAAGTACGACATACCGATCTACTGCGCCGGGCATGTGGGTGACGGCAACATGCATCCGAATGTCATCTTCGAGCCCGGCAACACCGCGGCCGAGGCGCGGGCGCTGGAGGCGTTCGGGGCCGTGATGGAGCTCGGGCTGGCGCTCGGCGGGACGATCACCGGCGAGCACGGGATCGGGACGTTGAAGGCGAAGTGGCTCGAGGACGAGCTCGGTCCGGTCGGCCTCGAGCTGCACCGGCGCGTCAAGCACGCCTTCGATCCGGCCGGTTTGCTCAACCCTGGCAAGGTGTTGCGTTGATCGACCCTTCATTGGTGCGGCCGTCGGCACGGCAGCTCGCATGGCAACGGCAGGAGCTGACAGCCTTCGTGCACTTCGGCGTGAACACGTTCACGGATCTGGAGTGGGGGACGGGGCTCGACGATCCGGCTGTGTACGACCCGCAGGAGCTCTCGTGTGATCAATGGGTGCGAGTGCTGGTGGACGCCGGGTTCAAGAGCGTGATCTTGACGGCGAAACACCACGACGGCTTCTGCCTGTGGCCGAGCCGCTATGTAACGCACAATGTCGCCGCAAGCCCGTCCGGGCGCGACGTGATGGCGGAGCTGTCCGCCGCTTGTGCTGAGCATGGGTTGGGGCTGGGCTTCTACCTGTCACCGGCGGATCTCCATCAGGAGAAGGCACCCGGTGGGTACTACGGCAACGGCAGCCCGGTGGTTGTCTCCGACATCCCTTCACTGGGTTCGTCGCGGTTCGTCTACGAGGTGGACGACTACAACCGGTTCTATCTCAACCAGCTGTACGAGCTGCTGACGCAGTACGGGCCGATCGCCGAGGTCTGGCTGGACGGCGCCAACCCGACCAGTACGGCGCAGGAGTATGCCTTCGACGCGTGGTTCGACCTGATCCGGAAGTTGGCGCCCGAGGCAACGATCGCGGTCGGCGGACCGGATGTCCGGTGGGTCGGCAACGAGGACGGGCTCGCCCGCGAGACCGAGTGGAGCGTCGTACCGTTCGCTTCCGGTCGGATGGTGGCGGCAGAGTCCGCTCCTGAGGTGGCCGGACCTTCGGAGCTCACTGCCGCTGACGAGCTGCGCTGGTATCCGGCCGAGGTCGACGTCTCGATCCGGCCCGGCTGGTTCTACCACTCGTCCGAGGACAGCGCAGTGAAGTCGCTGGCCGAGCTGTTGGACATCTACCGCAAGTCGGTCGGCCGGAACGCCGTGCTGCTGCTGAACATTCCGCCGGATCGGCGCGGCCTGTTCGCCGAGCCCGACGTACAGGCGTTGTCTGCCTTTGGTGCAGCGATTCGCTCGTACTACGACACTGCTGTCGACCTGCCCGGATCGTTCAATGTGCTGAGCCTGCGCGAAGACATCGCGGCCGGCCAACAGGTCGAATCTTTCGCTGTCGATGCCTCGATCGATGGCGCCTGGACCGAGATAGCGGTCGGCACCACCATCGGCTACCGCCGCCTGATCCCCCTGGACCATTCGGTGACCGCTGACGCCGTACGGGTCCGTGTCCTGGCCAAGCGCGGTGCGGCGGACGTCGCCGTCACCGTTCACCACGACCCGCACCTCGGCTGACCTCGCGGCAGCTTCCGGCCGCGGCTCCGGCGAGGTGCCGTTGCTGGGGTTGACTGCCGGCATGGACGTCTACAACCGGCGCCTGCAGGATGTCGGCCAGTTGGCCGAGGCGTTCCTGGAGGCCCCAGCGCCTGATCTGCGTGACTTGGCCGACCTGACGGTGATGGCCGCCTCGTTTGACTATCAGGTCAAGAATGGTGGCTTCGCGCAACTGTTCTTCAACGGCGGCTACGACCTGCTCGAGCCCTACGAGGTCATGCTGCACACCGTCGACGCCGAGCGAACCGCAGCCTTCTACGTCCGGGCCATCACGCTGTGCGCCGACCACGCCGACGACTTCCACCTCGTGATGGCGACCTTCACCCACCCCTGCCAACTCAACATCGACCTGCTGATGCTCAGCATGGAGTACCTCCGGGAGAATCACTTCGACACCGAGGTCGCCAGGTTCCTCGAGTACGCCGAGGCGACCTTCGCGAACGTCCCCCTGCCTGGAGTCGAACCAGGGACCGAGCCTTCGGAGAGCCCGACGTGAATCCGTCACCAAAGGGTCAGGCGCCGCCATCCACCTGAATGGCGGCGCCTTCGCTTACTCCTCCACCGAAACGACCCGCATCCAGTCGGAGCATTCGCCCTCACACCAGACGTGGTCACCGCGGTGCGCCAACCGGTCCCGCTGCACGTGCCCACACGACAGCAGCACCCGTCGCAACGCATGCCCCTGACTGACCGGAGAACCGGTCCGCCCACCAGGCACTCGCTTCCTGTTCCTGAGTCCCGCCATAGCCGGTCCTCCTTTCATCTCATCAGTTGCCCCAGGCCCTTTCGCCCGGAGTTGGTGCAGCAGACAGGATTCGAACCTGCTCAGCCCGAAGGCAACGGGGTTACAACCCGCCCCACCTCGCCATCGGTGGCGCTCCTGCTCGTTGTCTTGCTTGGTGCGGTGGCGCAGACGGGACTCGAACCCGCACACTCCGCGGTGAAAGCGCGGCGACTCTTCCGTTTCGTCCACTGCGCCCTGCGTACCCCGTACCGGATTCGAACCGGTGATCCCCCGGCCGAGAACCGGATGTCCTGACCACTAGACCAACGGGGCCTGCCGACCTGCGCGCTCCGTACCGGATTCGAACCGGTGATCCCCCGGCTGACAACCGGGTGCCCTAACCGCTAGGCCAACGAAGCTCGTGCTGCGCGGTGAGAGTGAGATTCGAACTCACGGGCCGGCCGAAGCCGACCGACGGTTTAGCAAACCGCTGCCCTTACCTACAGGCGGATCTCACCTTGCGCGGGGCTGCCGTGTCCCCTGAACACGGCAGTCCCGTCAGCCCTTGACGCAGATGACCTGCTTGAGGTGGGCGACGACCTCGACCAGGTCGGACTGAGCGGCGATGACCGACTCGATGTCCTTGTACGCCGCCGGCAGCTCGTCGAGCACCCCGGCGTCCTTGCGGGATTCGACGCCGGCCGTCTGGGCGATCAGGTCGTCGACCGTGAACCGGCGCTTCGCCTCGTTGCGGCTCATCCGCCGGCCCGCCCCGTGTGAGGCCGAGTAGAACGAACGCTCCGAGCCGAGACCGCGAACGACGTACGAGCCTGTCCCCATCGAGCCCGGGATCAGTCCGAGGTCGCCGACGCCGGCCCGGATCGCACCCTTGCGGGTGACGAGCAGGTCGAGGCCGTCGAAGTGCTCCTCGGCCACATAGTTGTGGTGGCACGAGATCGGCTTGTCGAACTGGATCTCCTGCGGGAACGATTCCCGCACCGCCCGCATCACGAGCGCCAGCATCGTCGCCCGGTTCTGCGACGCGTACTTCTGCGCCCACGTCAGGTCCCGCCGGTACGCCGTCATCTGCGGCGTACCGGACAGGAACACGGCCAGGTTGCGATCCGGGAGGTCCGCGTTGTGCGGCAGTTCCCGGGCGATCGACATGTGCCGCTCCGCCAGTTCCTTGCCGATGTTGCGGCTCCCGGAGTGCAGCATCAGCCACACGCGGTCGTCGTCGTCGAGGCACACCTCGATGAAGTGGTTACCCCCACCGAGCGAGCCCATCTGCTTCTGGGCCTTGCTCTCACGCTGCTGCACGCCCTTGTGCAGCTCGTTGAACGACCCCCACAGCCAGTCCCACGCCCGCGGGTTCAGCCCGAGCCGCCGGATGCTGACCGGCTCGTCGTGCGCCCGGAAGCCGACCGGTACGGCGGCCTCGATCCGGGACCGGATCCCGGACAGGTCGTCCGGCAGGTCCGCTGCCGTCAGTGACGTCAGCACACCCTCCATCCCGCACCCGATGTCGACGCCGACCGCAGCCGGCGACACGGCCTGGTACATCGCGATCACGGACCCCACCGTGGCGCCCTTACCGAGGTGCACATCCGGCATCACCCGAACACCGTGCACCCACGGCAGCGCAGCGATGTTCCGCAGCTGCTGCAGTGCCTGCGCACCCACCTCGTACTCGTGAGCCCACATGAGCGTGGAGCTCTTGGCCCCGCTCAGCTCCACCGGAAACTCCACGTTCATCTCCTCACCCTTCTCGTGTGTGTACATGCAGCGGAAGCAGGTCTCGAACCTGCACGCCCTCTCAAGGGCTGACCGTTTTCGAAACGGTTGCCGATAGGCCGAAACTCGGCTTATTCCGCCGGACTGACGCCGTACCGGATGACGTCAGGACGCTGCCAGGGCAGGGCTCGAACCTGCGGGGCCTCGGGTCAGAACCGAGGATGGGTCACCGTCGCCCACCTGGCATCGCGCTCCAACGCGACACCGGTGGGGTGTCACGTCAGAGCGATAACTCAGCTCGCGAGGGGATCCACGGCTGCCACAACAGCGGCATACCGGCTTCCTCGGGCGTGCGTGAGCCCTTCTTCTCGTTGCACGATGCGTGCGCGGCCACAGCGTTCAGCCACTCACCACGTCCACCACGGGACCGCGGTACGACGTGGTCCATCGTGGTCGCGCCCTTCAGGCCGCAGTACGCGCACGTGTGCTTGTCACGCCGCAGTACGCCGGCCCGCGTGTACTGGAGGCGGCCGGACGCGTAGCGCCACTTGGTGACGACATACCGGACCAGTCGCAGCACTCGGGGGAGGGGGAACGGTCCGATGCTGGCGCCGTCATGTGCTTCCTCGACGACGGCCACTTCGCGCACGAGCATCCTGATGGCGTGCTGGATCGACACGACCTGCAGTTGCTCGTACGACGCGTTGAGAACGATCACACCGCTCATGTGCTTCCTCCTCCCTTCCAGTGTGCCCGACCACGCCACGCGAGGTCGGGTGTTTCGGTGTCGGTGCGGCCCCAGGGAGTCGAACCCTGAACCTCCTGGTCCTAAGCCAGGTGCCTCTGCCAGTTGGGCCAGAGCCGCAAGTACTACGGTGAGTGGTGGCACTACGCACAGAGGGTGTCCGGCGGGGCTCGAACCCGCTTCCTCCGGGGTCACGTCCCGGTGCCTCGACCGCTTCGGCCTCGGACACAGCACGCTCGGCAGGACTCGAACCTGCAACCTCCTGCTTCGTAGGCAGGCGCTCTCTCCACTTGAGCCACGAGCGTTCATGCACCCTGCGCGGGATGTGCAGCGGATTTCCCGCGCAGGGCACTGCTGGGGCGCCCGCTCGGCCGGTAGCAAGCATCCTGCGGGCGCCTGGTCCAGCTGGAGGGACTCGAACCCCCGTCTCCCTCATCCCAAATGAGGTGGCCTGGCCACTGGCCCACAGCTGGATAAACGATGTAATTGTCAATTGTGCGAATGGGCATCCGTAAATGCCCGAAGAATGCATCGGTGGAGGGAATCGAACCCTCTTGACGCGGGTTTGGAATCCGGTCCGCAGCCATTGCGCACCGACGATGGTCCGTGTGTGGACAAAACAAAAGAGCCGCCTGCTCCGGTTGCCCGGCCCAGACGGCTCCTGAGGTGTCTCCCTCGCGGGATCACCCAGGCGGACCGCCTGAACGCAGGCTCAGTTCACTGCCGAGCTGGTGATAGAACGTATCGATACGCACAGTTCGCAGGCACGACGGCAAAGCCATGGGGCAACGCCGCCATGCTTTCCGCTCGTTCTGCGTCCTGGTCACGATTCGTCTCCTAGTCAGTAGTCCTTGCGGGGAATAGTCTCACCCAAAGCCATCCCCCGAGTCAACGCATTTCCCCCACCTTTTCTTCCCCGCCCCCATTCACCCCCGGGAAGTCCCCTTCTTTGTGGAGTCCTGAGGCCGCTCCGTGGCAGTAGCAATCCACAAAGACCCCCTCGACCCGCCACGTCCCAGCTCCACCGTGCCGCACCCCACACCCCCGCCCCCGGTATCCGATTCGAACTACCCCCCACCCTCCCGCTACACTCTTCCCTCGGTACCACCCGCCGCCTTAGCTCAGTCGGCAGAGCGTCTCACTCGTAATGAGAAGGTCGTCGGTTCGATTCCGACAGGCGGCTCCACGAAAGGCCCTCTGACCAGGCAAAACGCCTGAGTCAGAGGGCCTTCCACTCGCCCCGGATCTGCCAGGTACGGGAAGAAGTACGGAAAGTCTGGCGGGGTTCCGCAGGTGTCCGTAGTGGTGTAGGCCGCGCTGGTGTGCGGCGGGGTTCGCCCCACATGCGCGTGTACGAGCGCGTCTCGGACTGTGTGTATGCCCTCGGGGAGAGCCTTGAAGCTGTCGGGCCGTGCAGGGGCTGGTCGTGGTCTCGTTCTGGCGTCAACGAGGGCTCTGCCTGGTATCCCTGTTGCCCCAAGTGGGGTCGTGGGCTCCGAATGACCCGGTAGCGGTCGCGCAAGAGGCGATAGAGCGCCGCCGATGAAGACCCAAGACGGTCCTGGTCGTGGCTTGGTCCTTCGGCACTCGCAGAAGGGTCTTGCTCTGGGCCTGACCGAGGCCCTGTAAAGCCGCGCAGCGGCCCGAGATCTGCCCGTTGACTCCGTAGGGCAGCGAGTTGCTGAGGTGCTCCTCGCTCGAAGAGTGCTCGTATCGTCTACGGGCGGAGTGGAGCGCGGTACTCGATCGGTACCTCGGTAGCGCCCTCCGAGCTTCCGGCTAGCCCGTAGTCAGTCTCTGCTGGTCCCACAGGTTGTTCCTCCCAAACGAACTCGCCTATGTCGCCGAGGGGAGCTCCGGCTGCCAGGTGCCCTCGCGCGTGACTCGGCCGCTCAGTGTCGGATCAGCTTGTGGAGCTCGCTGGGGTCGGAGGTGCTGAGGTAGCGGAAGCTTTGCGGGGGACGGAACGAGGCTGATGCCCGCAATGTGCCGAGGCTCAGGGGGTGGGCGAGCTCTTTGACGTCGTCTAGTCGCAAGAGGTGGGCCTGCTCGACGCCGGTGAGGTATTCCATGAACTCTGCCCAGGTCAGGCCGAGAGTGTTGCGATAGCGGCGCCATGCGGTGTGGGGACGCAGCGAGACGACATCGGTCAAGGTTGCGGTGCCTACGACACCCATGGTCGGCGAGCTCTCGTAGAGGATTACGGTGGTCCCTGGGAGAGCCTTGATCGGACGTCGCCGCAGTTCGACGGTTTTAGAACCGTCAAGGATTGCCTGCGCGAACCGAGGGCGCAAGGACAGGACCAGCGCTCTGTCGGTCATGTGGAGAACCCTTCGCGGTAGATCGTAGCGAAGAGGTCGGCAGGTATCAGGCGAGGACTCTGCGGAGGCGCGCCTGATTGGTCTAGTTCCTTGGCGATCTGGCGAAACTGGCGCAGTAGAATCTGTCTCGGGAAGATCTCCGTGCTGGTGAAGCGCAGAGCTTGTGCGAGGTCGTTGCGTGCTGCCTGCATCACATCTTCGAGTCGCCACACGCCGAGGTGCCGGAATCGGTTGTGCAGGTCCTCGGCGGGGCCGACATGAACGGCATCGAGATGGGAGCAGGCGATGATAGCCGCCTGCTGAGCGACCGATGATCCGGTGGCGCTCATGTACCAAAGGATTCTTGCCGGTGCCTGCAGACGTTGCGTACCCGGGCTGCGGTAGTAAACGTGCTCGCGATTCAGGCCGAGTGTGTCGTCGCGCTCCAGCAGTGCGGATGGCACATCGAGCAGCTCGGTTGAGAACGTCTGACGAATCGGGATCAGGTACGTCGGTAGTGCGGAGTCGACGAGTTTCGCGGGCCACCAGTTCTGCTCGAGTTCGGCGGCCGGGATTGCAAGCATCCCTGATCGTATCCAGGACGGTGGGGCCAGTCCGACTGCACGCGCCGCTTCGATCGCTTGGAGACCGATGACACTGGCGTCGCCGACTGCGTCGAGGACGAAGGTGATCAGGCTCCCATTGTGCTCGCGGAACCCGTCGTTGATCGCAGCAGACCGGGCCGCCGATTGAAGGCGAGTGCAGTCGATGGCAACGACTCGTATGCCGCGGTCGCGCGCAGTCCGGCGAAGGTCGAAGAGCAGATGGCGGATCAGGGTGTCGCCGATGTAGGCGTTGGTGACGCGGAGCGTCGTGACATTCAGAACAGGTCCTTGCTCTTGTAAGCCGTAGTAGGCGGACAGCTCTCCGTTGGGTCCGAAGACGCCGATCCGATCGCCGCCATCGAGGGCGACCTTGCGGGCGGCGGTGAGGATCGATCTTGGCCGCTCACCACCCGACACGTTTGCGAGCGATTCAACGAGATGATCTTCGCCCGTGCCGAGCAGCCGTTGGGTGTACCGGGTGTGGCCCAGATCGGCCGGCCGGTAGGCCTCTGCTCTGGCGAGTTCGTCGATCCGAACGAGGACATCGGTCGGGTGAAGGACCGACATGCCGCGACGACCGGCTTCGGGGCCAAGAGCCCGTGTGAGCTCGGCGTCGAGGGTGACGAAGACGTTGAGTCCACCTGCAATCGCCGCCGCAACATGCTGGAGATCGAACTCGTCCTGCGGATGGCGTGGATAGCCGGGGATCTCCGTGGCAGCCGCGGTCAGTAGTAGTCCATGAACGAGCGAGTACCGCGCCGGATCGCGTGGGGCCGCGATCAGGGGCTGGATCTTTGCCAGGCACTGCTGCCGGAGTGCGCCCCGGATGGTCTCAATCTCCGCATCGAGACCATGAGTCCTGAACAGCTGCAGCCGGTCCGACAGTTGTTCCTCCAGTAGAGCGGCGGACTCAATGTGACCTGGGCGGCCCGGCTCAAGCCAGTTGCGCAGGATGTTCATATCGATCGCGGCCTTGACCAGCACCGAGTTGGTGTCTACGGCGTACAGGTCGAGGTGACCATGATCGAGCCACCAGTCGGTCAGCGGCTGGGCGTCTCGTCCACGACCCGGGCGCTCGCCCAGTTGCCTGAAACCCAAATTGATCCACATCTGCGCGAGCCCGTAGTCCCGGCGGCAGCGGACCCGGATCCCGAGATAGTCCGCGTACCGCTCGGAGACCGCTTGGACCAAGAGCCGCGCAACGCCCTGATGCTGAGCGGTCTGCGCCACGCACAAGTGCGCCAGCCGGATCCGTCGCCTGGCCAACCCGAACAATGAGTAGCCGACGACGTCGCCATCGGCGAGTGCGACGAGGAGCGTCCCGGCATCGGCTGCGTCGTGATAGGCCGCAAACGGCAGGTGCCCGAGGGTTGCCCTGGCTGTGTTGCCCAACTCAATGGCCGCGTTAATGAGCTCGTCGTCCTGGGGACGTACGGCGACGATCTCAGCGTTCGGCGTCAAGCGTGAGCCAGCACCCGACATACCCCGAGGCTACGGTCGGTGACGAAATCCTGCTCCGCCGCGCGTGTCGGCTGCCCCGCGGCTGACTACGTCAGCGGCGGCCGATCCAGCCCCTGCGGTCTAGGTCGGCGGCGTCTGGTTGTACGGCGCCTGTCTCGTCGAAGACCATCCTGAGTCGCTCGGCGTCGTCGTACTGGGGCCAGCCGGGGACGCCGGTGATGGCGAACGGGGTGACGGCGTTGTACACGGTGGTCGCCAGTTGCTGCGGAGGGCTGTCGCCGTAGACCGGGCGACCTCGCCGGGGCGCGGATGGAGGCCAGGTCGTCGCGTCCAGGCCGTGGGGCCTGCACGGCCCACCTGCGCACCGGCGGCCTGGAAGCCGCGATCTGCCTGTGGCTGCTACCGGCACGACGTTGTTGGGCGGGTGGTTCGACCTGCGAGGAACCTTCCTGACTCTTGCCGACAATGACGACAGGACGGTATTAGTCGACTGACGGTTATCGGGCCGGCTCGAGCGGGGTGCGCCCGGGGATGGGGCTGGATGACGCATCCGCGGCTGCTTGCCATCGACGGCAATCCTGTCTTTTGCCTTGATGGATCGCTGGATCCTGGCGGTCCGCGGATCGCGGATCGCGACGCGATCCGCGAGACCTACGAGCGAGCTTTTCTTTGGGATGAGGCCTTCGCTGAGGGTTTGCGACCGCCACAGATTGGGGCAACGCTCAGCGTTCTGGGGTACTGGACGCGCGGCCCGACGGAGCCGGCGACGGTCGTCATGCCGACTGGGACAGGCAAGACGGACACGATGATTGCGGTGTTTGTTGCCGGGCAGTTGCAGCGTTTGCTGGTGGTCGTCCCGACGGATGCGTTACGAGAGCAGATTGCCGACAAGTTCCTCAGCCTAGGGATCCTGCCCTTGCGTCGTCTGGTGAAGGACTCAGCCCGAATGCCGGTCGTAGGTCGTGTCGAACGCGGATTCAAGTCGGTCAGCAGCGCACGAGAGTTCGCAGCCGTCTGCAATGTCGTGGTGGCGACTCCCAACGCGCTCGCGGCTTCCTCGGAGGAGGCCCGGACCGCTTTGCTGGCGGCGCACACCCACCTCTTCGTGGACGAGGCTCATCACATTGCGGCGAAGACGTGGAACCGGCTCCGTGAGATGTTCGGATCGAAGCCGGTTGTGCAGTTCACGGCCACGCCGTTTCGACGCGACCACCGGCGTCTGGGCGGACGGTCGGTCTACACCTTCAGCCTCAGGCAAGCGCAACGGCTGGGCATCTACTCGTCGATCGACTATCTGCCGGTCACGCCCAGGGCTGACACGGATCTGGCGATCGCACAGGTGGCGATTGCCCGACTTCGGGAAGACCTCGACTCGGGGTTCGACCATCTGATGATGGCGCGGGCTCGCAGCATCGCCGAGGCGACGCGATTGCACGCGCTCTACTGCGAGCTCGCGCCAGATTTGGAGCCTCAGCTACTCCACAGCAAGGTGGGGGCTGTCGCCCGCCGGTCAGCCTTCGCGACCATGGATGCGCGGACTTCACGGATCGTCGTCTGCGTGGACATGCTTGGAGAGGGGTATGACCTGCCGCAGTTGAAGGTCGCGGCTTTGCACGATGTGCATCGGAGCCTGGGCATCACGCTGCAATTCGTCGGTAGGTTTGCGAGGACGAGTGACTCGGTAGGACCTGCGTGTGTGGTGGCTCCCCGCCGGCCCGCGCGGCTCGATGAGAATCTGCGCCAGTTGTATCAGGAAGACGCAGACTGGAATCTGCTCATTCGCGATCTGAGCGAGGGGCAGGTTGCGGAGCAAGAGGCTGTCGACGAATTCGAGAGCGGGTTCGGCGACGAAGGCACAGCGCTGTCCGTTCGCAATGCGCTGCCGAAGATGAGCGCGGTGGTTTACCGCACTGAGTGCGACCACTGGAACCTCGCAGGTCTGGCCGAGCTCTTCACCCCCGAGGACTTGTTGACGGGCCAGTTCGTCGTCAATGCCGAATGGCACGTGCTGTGGTTCGTCACAGAGGACCGGCAGCCCGTCGTGTGGCAAGGTCTGGCGACCGTGGAGGACGTCTCACATGAGCTCTATGTCTTCTACTGGAACGAGGATCAGGGCCTGCTCTACATCAACTGTTCGGCGAACGACGGACACTATGAAGCCGAGGCTCAGGCGCTGTGCGGAGGAGGGGCGCGGTTGGTCCGGGGTACGGCTGTCTACCGCGCGATGGCGGCCCTGGAGCGTCGCGTCCCGACAACTGTCGGTCTACTGGACAGCCGGAATCGGTGGCGGCGTTTCACCAGCCACACGGGCGCGGATGTGTCGGAGGGGTTTCCGCAGGTCGAGGCTCAGACCAAGGCCCAGACGAACATCTTTGCCGTCGGCTACGAGGCTGGTCGCCGGGTGAGCGTTGGGGCATCGCGTAAGGGCCGGATTTGGAGCTATCAATCGGTTCCGACGCTCAAGCACTGGGTCGATTGGTGCGACGTCATGGGTGCACGGCTCATTGATGAGTCGATTGACATCGAGGCAGTGCTGGCAGGTTTCATCCGCCCGGAGATGCTCGACGCGTGGCCGGACTTGGTGGCTCTTGCCGTTGAGTGGCCGGTTGAGTTGGCACAGGTCGATCCCGACAGCACAGTCATCGAGCTTGGGGCCGATGCGGTGCCGCTGATCTTCGCCGAGTTGGCGATTGTGGAACATGTGACGGGCCCACCTCTGGTGGCGGTTCGCACGGACGGCTGGGAAGCGCAGTACAGGGTGGACATCGATCAAAACGGGATGGTCGTCACACCGGTCGGACCTGATCCTGTTGTGAGGCGTGCTCGGTCGAGTCAGACGCTGTCGAAGCTCTTGGGCCGGCGCGGGTTCCGGATCCTGCTCGAAGGCGACGCGGTAGTTGAGCAGCCGGGTGTGTTGTTGCGGCCGCGGCGGGATCTGTCGCCGTTCGATCCCGAGCGACTGCAGCCGGTCGGTTGGGAGGGCATCGACATTCGTCGCGAGTCACGTGGGCCGAGCAAGGACCCGGCGTGCGTCCAGGCCCGGGCGCTGGAGCACTTGCTGGAGGAGGCTTGGGATGTCGTTGTTGACGACGATGGCGCGGGCGAGGTAGCCGACCTTGTCGCGCTTCGCCGCTCGGGAGACGCTCTGGTCGTTCGGCTGGTGCACTGCAAGTACTCGTCGAAGAGCTCGCCTGGCAGCAGGGTGGATGACTTCTACGAGCTCTGCGGCCAGGCCCAGAAGAGTGCGCGGCACCGAGACGACCTGTATGCCATGGTGGAGCGGCTGATTCGGCGTGAGCAGCACAGATCTGCTGCAGGGCGCCGAACTGGAATCGAGCGCGGTTCCGTCAGCGATCTGTATCGCCTGGGCGATGAGCTTTCGCTCCTGACTGTCACGATCGAGATCGTGCTTGTCCAGCCAGGACTCAGCCAGAGCGCAGTGAGTGATTCGGTGCTGCACCTGCTGGCAAGCACCGAGATCTACGTCGGCGAGGTGGGTGCCGCAACGCTGTACGTCCATTGCAGCGAGTAGCTCACACCTGCGGCGATCGACGGGTCCGCGGCGAATGGCCAGTTCGCGCTCCCGACCCGTGTTTGATGGGCTTGTTGGAGCGGTCTTGGCAGGTGTGGTGACTGTTCTAGCAGTGCGTCTGACCATCCGTCATGAGCGTCGGCTCGCGACCGAGCAGCGATTGCAGGAAGCGTGTACACGTCTGCTCAGCGCCGTCACGGTGCTTCGACGCAGGATGTTGCATGCACCGGATGAGCAACTGTGGGATCGACCAGAGTTCCTGGAGTACGTCGCCGGGTGGCCGAGGTTCGGATGCGAGCAGCTCGCCAACATGCGCAGTTCGCACGGGTTGTCGAGTCGGTCGGGCAGGCGTATCTGTCCAGGCTGGAGGGTGGTGGAGGCGATCTGACCGCGGTGTATTCGGAGCTGGTCCTGGGCGATCTGAACACGATGACGCGGACGCTGGAGGCTTGGTTGCTGGATCCAGGGCGGTTCCGCAAGGGTGAGGCAATCGAGACGACCCTCCGAACAGGGACCGTCTACGCGAGACACGACATCTCTGCTGATGCCGACACGGTGATGGCCGCTGATCAATCGCCCGTACTGGACCGCGCTCCACGCGTCGTACGACACCGCATCCGCGAGCAGTAGCCCCGAACAGCGCGTGCCGACTCACTGAGGGCGACACGCGACGAGATGTGGGTGATCGCGGAGCGGGTTAGGTTGACTTCGCTTGGTTACCAGGGGGAGGGCGAAAATGGATATTGGTGAGCTCGCTGCGACGGGGGCGACGACGCTGGTTGCGGCGATGACAACGGGCGCCTGGGAACAGATACGCACACGGCTCGCGCGCCTACTTGGGCGCCGTGACGATGATGCGCAGCGTGAGTTGGAGTCGGATCTCGACGAGGCGCGGAAGCTGCTGGTGGGATCCACCGGCGAGGAGCTCACGGCGCTGGAGATCAAGGCCGAGTTGCGTGGCCGGCTGTCGCAATTCCTGCGCAGTAATCCTGATCTGGCGGCTGAGCTGGAGAGCCTGCTGGCTGAAGTTCAGAGCGGTGTTCCTGATGATGTGACACCCGTAGGCCAGTACGCGTTCGCAGATCGCGGTGCGGTTGTCATCCAAGCGGGCCGAGATGTGCGGGGGACGTCCCTGGGCGCGGACCGGGATCGCGAGAAGTGATCGAGAACATGGACAGTCAGGCATCCTTGGCCACGGCGTCTGATTCATCGGCCGGTCCATCGGTTCCGACAGTGGTTCAGTACGCCGACGCCTCCGGTGCTTCACGCGTCAACCAGGCTGGTCGAGACCTCTATGAACAACAGGTTCGGTGGCTTCCCGAGGTGGATATCAGCGCCGAGGTGGAGCGGACCGTCGCCGCATTCGTCGAGCCCAAGGGATATCGGCAGCCGGCAGATGCCTTCAACGATGGCCGCCAAGCTCTCGTGGTGCTCCGAGGGGCGAGGGGGAGCGGGCGACGTGCGAGTGCGTTGAGCCTGCTGGCGCGTTCCGGTGACGGAGTGACCGAGTGCTCGCAGGATTGGATCACAGGCCCGCAGGTTCCACTTCTCCCCCGTGCGCAGGATGGCCGGTACCTGCTGGATCTCACCGGGGAGGAGGACGTGCCGGCGACATTCGGCAGCCACCTCGGCTCGTATTCGGATGTGCTGGCCGGTCGCGATGCCCGAATGGTGATCCTCGTGACGCCGGAGTTGTGGCGCTCCTGTGAGCGGCACTGTCACACCTTCACGTTCGATCTCGAGACGCCTGAGCCCGAGGCAGTGCTGGTTGCCCACCTAGGGCAATCTGCGGAGCACCTCCGCTGGTACCAGGAAGAGCCTGCCCTGCGCGCACTTGTCGGCGAGACATCGCATGTCCGGGCCGAGGAGCTGGCAAGAATCATCACGGGCACTGCGGAGTTGAATGCGGCGGGTGCCTCGCGGGTCGCGGATGCTTTCAACCACTGGCTGGGCTATCTCGTCGAGCATCTCGGCCCGACTGTCAGCGAGAGCGAGGTTGCGCAGGCCGCCAAGATGCGGGAGCGGGCCACGCTCATCGCGGCCGCCGTGCTGGACGGGTCTCCGATCGGAGCGGTCCTGGCGGCCGCCGATGAGTTGCTCCACGAGCTCGGCGAAGCGCCGTCGTACCGTGAAATCCTCCTGGGCGATGGAGTGACCAGCCGCTTCGAAAAGCTTGAGATCGAGACTTCTCAAGGCAAGGTCGACCTGATGGGCCGTCACCCTGGACTCGACCGCGCGTTGCTTGCGTGGCTGTGGACGCAGCGATTGCCGATGCGACCGCGGATCCAGAGATGGATCGAGCGGATCACGGTCGACAGCAAGATCGCGGCCGGCCAGCTGGCCCGAGTGGCAGATGCACTTGTCGGGTTGGCCATCGACCAGCGTTCGCTGGAGATTCTCGGGACCGTTGAGGCGTGGGTGCAGAGCGGAGCACAGCACCGCCGCCTGGCAGTGTCGGTCCTCGAACGCCTAGCGGTAGACCCGGAGATCGGTTCCGAGGTACGGCGCCGACTCCGAAACTGGGCGATCAACAAGACGACCGGCCCCGAGCTCCTTGAGGCAGTGACGTCGGTCTGTGGTGGCCTACTTGGCCAAATGAACACGCCGGCCGCCTTGGCCAGGCTGAAGCTGCTCCTGGGGCGGCCAGAGGCCGCCGTACGCCGTGGGGCGAGTGATGCGTTGCAGAGCTTGGCGGATGAGCCGGCGATGGCCAAGGTAGTAGCCACCACAATGAGCAAATGGAGCGAGGATGCGGAGGACCACGCCGCACACCAGGCTGTCCTCTCCCTCGCTGATCCAGGCGAGGAAAACCGGCGTGCCAGGCAGATCGACGCTCTCCTGCGGGATCCGGTACGGTGCGCGACCTTGCAACGCAGTTGGTCGGCACAGCTCACGGCGGGGAACAGCGACGCGGTGGATCTGCTTCGGCGCTGGCTCGCATGTGTAGACGCGAAGGTCCTCGATCGTGAGGTCGTGATCGCAGCGCTCAAACCTGTTGCCGGCTCCCTGCGGGGTGAGCCGTTCAAGGACCTGTTCATGACGAGAAGAGATTTGAGCGCTCAGGAAGAGCTCTTTCGGGAGCTTTACGCGCCGAGGCCCCAACAGGTCGACAACTGAGTTCAAGTAGATGATCGACGTACTCGGTAGACGCCGCGCTCGGTTCGTCACGGTGCTGTCGTCAGACCTGCCTGGAGCAGTGTTCACTGCGACATTCGTCGCTCGCTGGCACCGGCCGGCGGCGCCGGCTGACGAGCCGAACGCTGTGTCAATCCGCGCGGCGCTTCGGGAGCGGGCCGAGGAGGTCGCGGTCGGCTATGCAGTCGACCGCCCGGACGCCGCGGCAGATGCGATCCGTCTCCGAGTTGAACATAAGCCGCTGGCCGTCGCCTCAGGGGCATCCGTGGAGGTCGAGATCTCGGTGAGCTTGTCGGTCGATGCGCAGAGCGCTCGGTTGCGGCAACAACGTCGCGAGGCCGAGCGCCGCCAAGCTACTCAGATCGCAGATATCCGGGATGAACTGGAGAGCCTGCGGCAGCAAGTGTTGAACGGTGGATCTGCCGCGCGCCTGTGGCTGCTCATGCGGTTCCCTGAGCTCGCCGGCCGGCACGATTTCGTCGATCTGTTGGTCGAGACGCTGGACGACCAACAGGCAGAAGGGCACGCGGTTGAGGACAGCGCGACGGCACTGACGGAGTTCACTGCGTGGTTGATCAACGAGGCGCGCCCAGGGGAGAGGGGCTTGGATTTGCTCGACAACTTCCTGGAGTACTGCGAGGCGCCGGAAGTGAGCAAGATGCTCCATGTACTGGCCGCGCGGACTAGCCCACCCGGGTGAACCGTCAGGTGTCACGCGGAGCAGTTCTTTGACGACAGAGATAGGGCGAGAGAAGCCGACGGATATGCCTCGTCCGATCGGGGACAGCGCACAACACTGCAGAACCCACTCGAACACATGGCCCGCAGCTCAGCACCGACCAGCGGAGGTCGTGATTACCGCGACGGCATCTGCGAAGTCGGTTGGGTAGCCGCTGGCGGCGGGGCCTTGGCGTCGTAGCCGTGCGGCATAGGAGGGCTGCCGTTGTTGGGGGAGGTCGGTGGTGGTCGTGCTGAGTGGTCGCAAGGTGATCCGGCGGTGCTTTGCTGTGGCTTCGCGCGGTGGAGACTTCGTCGTCATGGAGGGTGTTGCGCGTAGGTGGCGGTAGAGATCGCCGTAGTCGCGGATCATGCGGATCACGCGTTTCCGGGTGCCGATCCCGAGTCGTTGCGGGCCGGTGACCAGGTGAGGTGTTGCGGGTTCCAGGTTGCGTTGTTCGAGTTCTTCTCGAGTGTGGGGTCGATGAAGGCTGCGACGAGTTCTGCTGCGGTCTTGGCGGTGAAGGATTCGGCTAGTGGTACGCCTTTGGCCGCTTTGGGGTATGTCCGGGTCCAGTCGGCGGGGATGTCGAAGTGTCCGAACGGTTTGATGTTGCTGAGGTTCTGTTTGGCGGTGATTGCGAGCCGCAGCTCATGCAGGTCAACTCTCTGGGTGTGCGCGAGTACGACGAGGTCGACCAGGTCTTTGACGCGACTGCTGTGCTTGCCGCCGGGATAGTTGGTGTCCATGGTCGCGCAGACTTTGTCGGCGATCTGGTCGGCGGCGGGGTAGAGCCGGTAGGGGTGAGTGACGAGTGGTCGGCGCAGGTGGAGTCGGTTGGCCGGCTCGATCACTTCGGGTTGACCGATCGGAGGCGGTCCGACTACGACGTCGACCACGATGGTGTCGATCTGGTTGTCGTGGTCGACGTCGATGCAGGCAAAAACATAGCGCCGCGTCGCTACGCCGGGCTGGTTGTCTCCGAGGCCGGTGGGTGTGGAGCGGATGAGCCGGAACGTGAGATGGTCGCCGAGTTCCACGTCGACCAGTTCGGTCAGGGCTCTCTCGGCTTCGGCGAGATTGGGCGCTTGCTGAGCTGCGAGGTCTACGTCCTTGGTGGTGCGCGAACGGGGCACGCGGGCGAGCATGCTCATCCCGCCCTTGAGTAACCACTCGGACTGCTCGCCATGGGCGAAGACGCGAGAGAGGAACCGGTCGAAGCGGGCCTGCCGGATCTTGGCGTCGACGCTGGCAGCACTGACTCCGGGGCCGGCGTGTTGGGCAGCCTTTTTCGCGGCGTCCTTGATCGCCAGCTCCAGTGATCGCCAGTCGGTGTAACCTTCGTTCTCAGCCACGATCCCATCCTTCCGGGCTCACGCCGGCCAGTTCGAACAGGTCGTTTGCCAGAGAGCTGCCGTCACCCCTGCGCTGTGCTGCGATGGGGTCGAGGTAAGACGCGAACCGGATGGCTGCCACGAGCTTGTCGGCGCGCACCGCGTCACGGATGGCGCCGGCGACCAGGGACAGGTCGGTGCCGATTTCGACCAGATCTGCGAGGGTGCGCTCCACGGTTAGGGTGGGGAGTCCGTCGACGGGGATCACTTCGTCACGGCTCAGTTGCCGGATGCGCAGCTGAACCCCGGGAAGCCGGGTTCCTTTACGTGCAGGCACCATGAAGTCGAGGCCGTCGAGGAAGAAGTCACCGACATCGTGGACGATCGCCGCCGTGATGCCTGCCCCTACGACCGATGCGACCCCGGTCCTGGTACGAGGTGCGGTCGCTCCACCCAGTGCCAGCCAGGTCGCGTAGATCGCCTCGTGATCCTGTGGTGGTGCTCCGGCCATGCGGTACACGCCCTGCGCTATACGCTCAATCGCGCCGGCTGAAGCCATCCGGGAGAGCTGCTTGCGGGAGACACCGGCATCCTCGGCCTGAGCAGTGGTGATCAGACCCCACCGGTGCTCCGCGATGGAGCCGAGCCGCACCAGCGTTGCATCAGACATGACAACTATTGTACCCAATTTCGGGTACAAATGTTGTCAGTCCCGAGTCGGTGGCTTGGCGACTCGCATCGTGCGGACCAGCTGTCAGAGCAGTTCATCGACGGGGTCCGGCGGTTTCGCCGATCAACCGCTCCGCGCAGAGACCAACGAACTTGGCCTGGCCCAGACATGGAGACCTGGAAGAGCTAATTGCGGCCTTATCTGCAACACGCTACAGATACTCGCGGGCGTGCCGGAGGCGATCCGAACAGCGCATCTAGGTCACACCGCGCAGGTCAACCGTCGCAACGGCACTGACGCCAGAGACGAAGTCCTGTTTGACCGATCATTGGCCGAGCTGCGGGCCGCAAAAAGTACGCTCCAAAGTACGGAAAGCGAGAGCTCCCCAGTGATCTCTGACGAGCCGATCTGAGCCCCAAAGGATCCAGTCAATCGTGCTCTGACCAGGCAGTTCATAGCGAGACGGCTCTCTGACCAGGCATTATGTCGAGAACTCTTGAATAATGAGAAGGTCGTCGGTTCGATTCCGACAGGCGGCTCCACCAAGAAGCCCAGGTCACAGCAGATGTGACCTGGGCTTCTGCCTGCTTCGGCTGCTTCCCGGCGGACTCCTCGGAGCCCGTCTTACTCGCCGGTCTCCTCGCATCCTCAGCGTCCAGCGGTCTCGCGGTCTCGCATCCTGGCAACATAGTCGCGTGAGTCTCGGTGAGGATCGCGACAGCGCCGGTGTAGACCTGCGTCGTGAGCTGTCCGAGCTCCGGGCCGAGCGAGACCGGCTGCGGGTCGAGAACTTGCGGCTGTCGCGTCTGCTGGAGCTGCGAGGCCAGGACACCACGCCCGCGGCCGAGCAACTCGCGGCTCCTGTGTGGCCCGGCGGGTTGGTGTCGATGGCAGGCTCGACGCCGCAGCAGAAGCTTGCCCTCTACCTGGACCTCTTCCGTGCCAGGAGCGATACGTATGCAAAGCGCTGGGAGGACCCGCGTACAGGAAAGAAGGGATGGATGCCCGTAGCAGCGGGAGGCTGGCGTAGGGGTATGACTCGCGCGACCGCCCGTCTGCTCCCGCTGACCCCAGACGTCGTCGCGGAGCATCTGGCAGCACAGTCGCGGCAGGACCTGTTCATCGGCCTGTACCCGATGCTCCCGAACAACACCTGCTGGTGGCTGGCTGCGGACTTCGACGGCAAGACCGCGATGCTCGATGCCCTGGCGTACGTCAAGGCCGCCCGGAGTGCAGGCGTCCCCGCTGCGCTAGAGATCTCCCAGTCCGGTGCCGGGGCACATGTGTGGATCTTCTTTACCGAGGCAGTCCCAGCACAGACGGCGCGCGCGGTGGGGACCGCGCTGATCCACGAGGCCATCCTCCAGCGTGGCGCCATGAGCCTAGGTTCCTATGACCGTCTGTTCCCAAGTCAGGACGTGCTGCCCGGCTCCGGCCCTGGCAACCAGATCGCCGCTCCGCTTCACGGCAACCGTCGCAGGAGCGGGCTGACGCTCTTCCTCGACCCGGCCACGCTGGAACCGTACGAAGATCAGTGGGCATTCCTCTCGACGCTTGACCGGCTCACGCCGGGTGATGCCGCGCGTCTCGGGCGTCGCGCGCCGCCGTCGGCCGCGACGTCACGACCCTGGCACGAGCTGAATCCACCAAGGTCCACCCGCCCATGCCGCCGGTCGTGCGCGCCGAACTCGCTGCTGGTCTGGTCCTGGACGCAACCGCACTCCCGCCAGCTGCTCTCGCGACTTTCAAGCATGCGGCATCGATGGCGAACCCGAAGTTCTACGAGCTACAACGGCTTCGCAAGTCCACCTGGGACACCCCGCGGTTCGTCACCGGCTACAACCTGGCCCTGGACGAGAAACTTTGTCCTGCCTCGCGGACTCAGGCACCTGGTCACCGGCATTGTCGAGAGCAGTGGCGCTCGTCTCGACGTCACTGACAACCGAACCTCGGGAGCGGAGATCGACGTCGCTCTCATCGGCGAGCTCACCGACCGGCAGGCCGTGGCAGTCGGTGAGTTGCTCGCGCATGATGACGGCGTCCTGGTCGCCCCGCCAGGATCGGGCAAGACCGTCATGGCGTGCGCGGTCATCGCCGAACGAGCGGTGTCCACACTGATCCTGGTCGATCGCAAAGCCCTCGCCGACCAGTGGCGGACCCGGCTGACCGAGTTCCTCGGCCTCAAACCAGGACAGCTTGGTGGCGGACGGAGCAAGCTGACAGGGATCGTCGACGTCGCCATGCTGCCTACCCTGGCCAGGCACGACGACGTCGCGACCCTGACTGCCGGATACGGGCAGATCATCATCGACGAAGCTCACCATGTCGCCGCAGCGGCCTACGACCACTCGGTCAAGAAGATCGCGGCCCGCTACTGGCTCGGTCTGACCGCCACCCCCGACCGCCGTGACGGTCTCGGCGAGCTTCTGCGCTGGCAGCTCGGACCAGTCCGGCACACGATGACGGACGAGATACCCGGGACGCTGGCTGAAGCAGTTGGCGCTAGTGCGGGACCGGCACGAGTGCTGCACTTGCACGAGACCATCTTCACCGCGGCAGACATCGATCAGGATGCCCCGTCACCCATTGCCGAGGCGCACCGGGCACTCACCGTGGATGTAGATCGCAACGAGCAGATTCTCGAGGACGTCCACGCCGCTCTCACCCGGGGGCGTAACTGCCTCGTCCTGACCCGCCGGGTAGCCCATCTCGAAACGCTGACTTCGCTCCTGGCCGGTCGCGGCCACGCACCACTTGTGCTCCAGGGCGGCATGCCGGCCAAGGAGCGGCGTGCAATCGTCGAACGACTCGCCGACGCCAGGGCCGGAGACGGTGTCCTGGTTCTGGGTACTACGCCGTTCGTGGGCGAGGGGTTCGATGCACCCGCCCTGGATACCCTGTTCATCGCAGCGCCGATCTCCTTCGACGGACTCCTGCTCCAGTGTGCCGGGCGAGTCGTCCGGCCCGCTCCCGGCAAGACCGTCGCCGAGGTCCACGACTACCACGACCCACTCGTCCCGATGCTGGCAGCCTCGCTCCAACGACGCATGCCCGGGTACAAGCGGCTGCACTTCGAGCGGGCCTGAATGCGAGACCGCGGCACGAGGCGAGCCGCCCGGCCAGGCAGCGAGCAGGAAGAGCGTAATATTGCGTGTTACGCTTTGGGTGTGGCCAACATGCGCTTCAGTATCTCGACGGACCCGCAGGTTCATGCTGCGGTGAAGGCCCACGCCGACACCGCTGGCATGGACGTTTCGGGTTACATGATTGCGGCCGCCATGGCCCAGATGGCAGCCGACGACGCTGCGGCGGCGGTTTTCGCCCCGCTCGACAGCGACAACGCTGCCGCGCTGGACGAGGCCGCGACACTCGAGGCTCCCAGCCTGCCTGCCTTCGAAGACCTGACGGCCGAGGAGCAAGCCCAGGTCAGCAGGATTCTCGCCTCAGCGCTCGGTTCGGACCGAGCCGACGTCGCGTGACCGGACGGACTGTCGTCTACGACACCGGCATGCTCCTTGCGATGCTGAGTGGCGATGCAGTGGCGTTGACCTTGCACCATGGACTGCGAACGGCACTGCACAGGCCCATCATCATCGGTCCGGTCCTGGCGCAGGCACGGCGACCGGAACCCAAGACGGCGCACGCCTTCAGCGGATACCTGAAGGACTGCACAGTTCCGCAGGCACGGGGCTCGGCGGCACCGATGCAAGGGAAAGCCGCCACCACCGTGGAGTGCGTGGCCTGCGCGAAGACCGGAACCCTGGACTCGTATCAGCGGGCTGGGGCCATGCTTGCCAAAGCCCTGTTGCCGGGCAAGAAGCGCCCCGACGCTGTTGACGCTCTCGTCGTGGTGACCGCAGCCCTGCATGTCCCCGCCCAGATTCTCACCACCGATCCCGGCGACCTGACCGCCTACGCCGCAACCCTCAATCACGCCGACATCAGGATCGAACGCATCTGATCGTTGCCGCCTCCCGGCGGGAGGCGGTCAGACTGCTTTCATGAGTTTCCAGTCGTTCGAGGGTGCCGCCGAGCTGTATCCGGACCTGGTTGCCGCGGGCAGCCTCGTTGCCGCGCTGGAGCAGACGGCCGGCGGGCTGGGTGTTGAGCTGGGAGAAGTACGCGGTCCGAGCTCCGACACGGCGACGGTCTCCGGCGGTGCGGCCGGCCGCGGCTCCTACTCGGTCTGCCTATGCGCTGTGGAACGATGGGTCATCGTCGATGGCTGGAGTCGAGGCGTCTGCCTCATCGGCGGCAAGACGAAGGACCTCCAGGCAGTGACCCAGGCCGCAGCTGCTTGGCGAGCCGGTGCGACTCTGCGGGAACTGCGAGACCGCTGTCCTTTCGTCAGCTTCAGCGAGCTTTCTGAGGCTCATGAGCGTGGTCCTGCTGACGCCGTCGCGGTGGAGTGGCGTCTCCTCCGCAGGAGGATGCAGGAGGGCTTCTCGTTCCCGGGAGCCCGTGAACTGGTGGAAGCCGCTTATGTCGAGCCGAAGCTCAGGCAGCTCTTCCCCTTCACCAGCCACTGGTCCCTCCACTTCACCACCTGCACCGGGTACCCGTACACCCGGGTCATACCGTTCGTCGATCCACTACGTGACGGGACCTACCAGGTGTACGACGCCAAGCTGGGAACGGTGATCGGCCGGGCCGACACCGCTGAGCAGGCCATCGCGCTCGTGCTCCGCCATCTACCCCCGGACCTCGGCCCAGCCGTCGCAGGCACCGCCGAAGACCTGGCCGGCTCATAGCCGTCCTAGCTCAACCCGCGTGAATGAGGAGTACGTCATCGAGATCGAGTTTCGGATGGTGATGGACGAGCGGGCGCTGTCGAGCTCGGTCTCAGCTGGACGGCCGTCGGCGGTGTGATTGACTTTCTTCCACCAGGAGGTCTGCCCTGTCGGATGAGGAGTTCGTCATCGAGATCGAGTTTCGGGTTGTGAAGCCGGCTGGGGATCGGGCGCGGCGGAAGGTGACCCAGCTCCGGCTCGTGGGCACGACGGACGCCTACGGCGAGATCGAGATCTGGGTCGGGTCGGGGGTAGCGACCGTGACCGGGGTCGGAGTGCCCGGCGTTGAGATTCGGCATCCGGGGAAGTTCGAGTCGGACCTGTTGCCGATCGATGAGCAGACCGTACTCGCAGTCGACGGCGTACCGGCTGTGTTGATGCCCGGATCGGGGCGGAGCAAGACTGATCGGGCGGCGCGGATCGAATTGAACGAGCGGAAGTACACACTCATCGCGACCGAACGAAGTACCGAAGAGCTTCGAGGCGCCGACGGTACGACGTTGGTTCGGGTCTACCGGCCGTTTGGGCTGAAGCCGAGCACGGTCAGCACGTCCACCAACGCAGACGCCACTGATCTGGCCGTCGGCCTCGCCTTGCTCGCGCTGGATCCCACCAAGCTGACCACGACCCGAGCAGCTCTTAAAGGCGTGTTCAACAAGGTGTTCAACTCAGGTACCGGCGAACCAGGTTGAGCAAGGCTCAGGACGCCGCGGCTGGGTTGGCGAGTTTGGTGGCCTGTTTGTCCAGCTCCGTGGCCTCTGCGCGGAGTTTGGTGGCGACCTCGCCGCAGCGGGTCTTCCAGGTGCCGATCTCGCCGGTGAGGCGGTCGGTCAGTGGCCCGGACCACTCCATCTTGCCGGCGTAGTCCTTGACCGGGTCGATCAGCTTCTCGACCTGGTCGGCCAGGGTGCGGAGCCGGCTGGCTTGTTTGCGCATCTCCTCGACCTCGGGTGGCGGCATCGAACGGATCTCCTCAACGGCTTCAGATGGCAGGTAGTACTCCTGTCCGGATACATTCTGCTGCATGGGCGACGAGCGCGGGTTCCGGCCGGAACAGTTGGAGCGTCTCGCGGGGTTGATCGGCAAGGTCGCGGTCTCCGCGGACGACGCGTTCAAGCAGGCGGGCAATCTCAGTGCCACTGCCCAGATGACGTCGTTGCGGGAGTTGCCGGGCTGGGCCGAGAAGCAGGACCCCGATCTACGCAAGCGGTCCTCGATCATCCGGCTCGAAGGCGGTGATCCGCTGGCCGGTCTGGCCTGGGCAGGGTTCACGCCCCTGGAGCTGTCCGCGAACGGCGACAAGCTCGACCCCGCGTCGCTGATCTTCGTCAACACCGTCGCCGACTACGCGAACAAGAACCACCGGACCGACCTGAACCGCAAGTCCGGCGAGAGCCTCGACGACTACCTGAAGAGGCTCGAGGCCGCGGCGATCTCGAAGGTCATCCCGGCCCTGGCCCCGCACGAGGCGACCGTGGCAAACGTGCTCAAGGTCGTCGGCGATGTACGCGGTGTGATGACTACCGGACCGATCGTGACCATGCAGGGCGCGGCCTTGCTGCGTCTGATGGCGAACAACAAGGCCTGGGCGCCGCTGACGGCCAAGCTGACCGGCGGCCGGTTCGCCCTGCAGACCCGCTCGGCCGTTGCCCCCGGCACCTATCTCGGCGCGATCACCCGCAAGCTGTTCATGAAGAGTGCCCTGTACCGCGACACGGTGGCGCTGCTGCCCGAGTTCGCCGAGATGGACCGGGTGTCCGGCGCGGTGAACGGCGGTCGCGCCCTCCTGGGCACGCGGGTCAACAACTTCCTCAACCTGACCTTCGGCAACAACTCACTCGCCAAGGTGCTCGGCGGGACGACGCATTCCGGCCAGGCCGTCACGATCTCGGGCCAGGCCAACCTGCTGAAGGTCTGGGCCGCCACCGGCGATGCGTCGAAGCTCGCGGAGTCCGCGGCAATTCTCGGCGTCGATGCGACCAAGCTCACCCGCTTCGGCGCACTTGCCCGTACGGCGGGTGGCCTGCGCACCCTCGGCGTCGTCGGTCAGGCCGGCATGACCGTCTACAGCGCCGCCAACGTGATCTCGCAGGGCAACCCGGTCGACGCCTTCAAGCGTAACGGCGCCGGGTACGTCGCAGACGTGGCCGAGCTCGGTTTCAACGCGTCCCTGACCGCGGCGATGATCGCGCCCAACCCGTTCACCATCGGTGCAACCGTCGTCTTCGGCGCGGTCTATGTCGGGGCGAAGGTCGTGGAACACTGGGACGACATCAAGGAAGGCGCCGGCAAGGTGGTCGACAAGGTCGGTGGGTTCGTCAAGAAGCTCAACCCGTTCGGATGAGGAAGAGACAGATGCCGTCGTACGACAGTGCCCGGGACCGGTTTCGCCTGGCTCAGCAGCATCTCGGCGTACTGGGATGTCTGTATGAGGGTCAGCCCGTCCCAGCCGAGTTGCAGGCTGCGCATGAGGAGCTGAAGCTCACCGGGTTCCTCGCCGAGGACGACAGCGCGATGCCTGAGCTGGCACCGCTGGTGTCCGTGCTGGCCGGCCCGATCATGGTCGTCAACCTCGAGGTCACCGGCCCGGAAGGCGTCACCGGCAACGGTGCGATCCTGGGCAACGACGCCTGCTACGTCTACGAGACGTGGCCCGGTCAGGACGAAGCGGAGTACGTGCCGACCGATCCGTCCACGTTGATCTGGGCGCTCGCCCGCGTGGCCGGCCTGCGCGAACGCGACGCGAAGCCGCCGCAGGCCGCAGTGATCCGTACGACGATGGCCGCGATGGACGCCGGTTTCGCCGAGCTGGGCCGACTCAACCTGGACAGTACGTCGGAAGCGGCCGGGCCGGTGAGCTCCGCGATCGCCGAGGCGAGTGGTCTGGAGGAGCCGGAGTTGACCGTCCTCACCCACCTCCTGCTGCAGCTCACCGGCAACTGGCGGATGACAGTCGCCTGGCCGAGCGCCGACGGCGAGAACACCGACATCCGCGGACTGGCTGTCCTCGACTGCGGCCCCCTCGGCTACTGGGTCCGCGACCTCCCGGCGGAGCCGATTCTCCCGGGTGCGGTCACCCCGGACAGCGAACTCCAGTTGACCTTCGCGACGGCCGCGGAGGTCTGGGAACGCATCACGAACCTCATCCCCGACGAGCTCCCCGCAGCGCCCAAGAACTAACCGTGTCGCCTGCTCACCGCCGCGCTGCGACCGTTGCAGCTCGGGCTCTTGGGCGGGAGGTCGCCTCTGTTGAACCGCACCGGACGTGGGGGCCGACGGTTGTGGTCGAGGTTGTTTTTCGCGACGGTTTGACGGTCTTCGTCAAGGCGGGCGCGAACCAGAACGTGCATACCGAGGCCGCGGTTATCGAGCGGGCGCGCGCAGGCGGCGTACCTGTTGTGGAGGTTTTGGCAACGGGCACCGACGAGGATTTGCCTGGCGGTCGGTGGATGATCAGCCGGGCTGCGCGCGGGCGGACGCTTGAAGATGTCGGGTTGGCTGCCCCGACGGTCAAGCGGAGCCTCGCTGACCTTGCGGAGCACTACGCGCGATTGCACGAGACGACGCTGCCTGGACGCGGGCCGATCGCGCCTGACGGTTCGCGGGGGACACTCGACAGTTGGTCGCAGTGGCAACAGCAGGGCATGGAAGAAGCGCTTGCCAAGCTGACGAACCAGGTCAGTGTTACGTTCGCTGAGCGGGCTAGGGGCTTGTCAGAGCAGTTCGCTGCGGAGCTCGACCGGGCGCCTGCCGCGCTGCTGCATGCCGATCTGGGTGACCGCGAAGTCTTCGTCGACCCGTCGAACGGAGTCGTGACGGCCATCGTGGATTGGGGCAGCGCCTTGGTCGGAGACCCCCTGTACGACGTTGCTCGCTTCGTCGGCGGCGGCCCGGCCACCGACCCTCGGCCAGGCCGGCTCAATCCCTTGCTGCGCGAACGCTACTTCGCGTGCAGGCCTCAGGAGCTCGACCAGGCGAACCGTAGGTTGCTCTTCTATCGCTTCCACATCTGCGTCCTCGAAGCCGCCTGGGAGCCAGACTGGGCGCCGGCCCACACCGCCTGGGCCGACAAGCTCATCACCGAACTTTCCTAAGGACCCGTCGGCGTCAGGGAGGCTTTGTTGTCGGCGACCCAGCGGAGTTCGGCTGCTTCTTCGGCGACTACGCCGTCGGCGACCCAGGTGCGTTGGGGCTCGATGCCTTGGGCGGCCAGGGAGAGTTCGAGGTCGATGGTCGCCTGGCCGCGGCTGATGATGGCGTCGACCACGTCGAACGGTTGGGTCGGGCCGTAGGCGGCCAGGAAGTGCTCGATGCGTTCGCGGCGATCCGGGACTGCTGGGAAGTGGTGCCAGTCCAGGCAGTGCTGGTCCGCGCGGGTCGGTGCGAACCAGAAGAGCGCGTAGGCGACGTCGTCGAGGGGGCTGCCTGGATGCAGATAGTCCCAGTCGAACAGCCCCACGGCCTGCCCGTCTCGCCAGGCGAAGTTCCACGGGCCCGGATCGCCGTGGCAGAAGACCTCGGCTTGCGGGGCCGCGAGTGCTGACTGTCCGAACACCGCATCAGCCGGTGGTACCCAGCTGCGCGATGCATCGTGAATCCGGCGCAGCAGTCTGGCGGCTGACTCAAGTCCTTCGAGCCTGTGCTGATGCTGCCACGCATCACCGCCCGCATCGCCTTCGACGAGACGCAGGGTCTCCGTCGTACCGTCGAGCGACAGTGGTTCAGGTACCACGTCCTCCAGCCCCTGGGCGCGCAGATGCCTCAGGAACGCGTGCACGGTCGCCGTCTGCGCGGCCGCCGTACGAGTGACGATTCCGTCCGCAACACGCACCGGCCGAAACTCGGCGTTCGACTCGACGGCGCGGGCGCGAGCTTCGGTTCCGCCGTCGTGATCTGTGCTCACGCTCGCGGCCACTGGTTCCACTCGTGCCGGCCTGCGCGCAGGGCTGCCAGTGCGCGCCACCGGGGATCTCCGGAGGCCTCCGATTCCGCTTGCATGGATTCAGGTTGTCATCCGCACGCCTGGCCGGCCACCGAGTTTGATGCGGGGCGGACCTGTGCCACTGATCAACTTCCCTAGGGAGTCAGGGAGAGAGTGCGCTGAGCGTGAGCCGAACTAGCCCCACGAGGTTGGTCAGTGGTGGCGGTCCGCCGTCAGTAGGATCTCCTGGCCCCAGCTGTTGACTCGGAGGAACTCGTGACGCTCCCGGCCCCAGCCCGATGACTGTCGACGAGCTGGCCGAGGAGGTCGGCCCAGAGCTCTTCCAGCGCGCCTGCGCAACCGCCTGGGCCACAGCGCCGCAGGTGGGACGCGGTATCCAGCCGGAGTGGCCTACCGACGAGTCCGAGGTGCTGCACGAGCTCTCCTAGCCACCCTCGCCCTCCCACCCACCCGCACAAACACCCTGCAAGAAAACTCAGCTAGGTGGTGGCGGTGGGTGGGATGGCGTCGGCGGAGTTAGATCTGGCCGGCTTTTTCGAGGGCTGCGCAGCAGGTGTTCACTAGGAGGCGGGTGACGGTGTAGGGGTCGATGTTGGCGTTGGGGCGGCGGTCTTCGATGTAGCCCTTCTTGTCGACCTCTACCTGCCACGGGATGCGGACCGAGGCGCCGCGGTCGGAGACGCCGTAGCTGTAGACGTCGTGCGGCGCGGTCTCGTGGGCGCCGGTGAGGCGCTCCTCGATGCCGTGGCCGTAGCCGAGGATGTGCTCGTCGACCTTGCCGGGGGCGCCGAGGGACTCGCAGGCGGTGATGATCGCGTCGTAGCCTTCGCGCATCGCGCGGGTGGAGAAGTTGGTGTGCGCGCCGGCGCCGTTCCAGTCACCCTTGGCCGGCTTCGCGTCCAGCGTCGCGGCGACGTCGTACTCCTCGGCGATGCGGTAGAGCAGCCAGCGCGCCACCCAGAGGTGGTCGGCGACGTCGACCGGGCCGGCGGGGCCGATCTGGAACTCCCACTGGCCGGGCATGACCTCGGCGTTGATGCCGGAGATCGCCAGGCCGGCCTCGATGCAGGCGTCCAGGTGCTTCTCGACGATCTCGCGGCCGAAGACCTCGTCGGCGCCGACGCCGCAGTAGTACGGGCCCTGCGGGGCGGGGAAACCGACGGCCGGGAAGCCGAGCGGACGGCCTTCCTGGAAGAAGGTGTACTCCTGCTCGATGCCGAACCAGGACTCCTGCTCGGCATACTGGGCCGCGACCGGGAGCAGATCGGCGCGGTGGTTGGTCGCGTGCGGGGTGCCGTCGACGAGGTAGACCTCGCACAGCACCAGCTTGTGGTCGCCGCCGCGGATCGGGTCGGGGCACGAGAAGACCGGCTTGAGCACACAGTCCGAGTTGTCACCAGGTGCCTGGTTGGTGCTCGAACCGTCGAATCCCCAGTCCGGCAGCTCCGCGCCGTCGGCGAGAATCTTGGTCTTGGAGCGCAGCCGCGCGCTCGGCTCGGTCCCGTCGATCCAGATGTACTCGGCCTTGTAGGTCAACCGTCTGTCCCTTCATCGCGGCCGTCCCCTCAGGTGTTCCTGAACCGGCCACCATCGACAGTGTCAACGAGCCATTACGGACCTGTTGCTCGTTTGTGAACGCCGTGTAAACCGGCAGCCCGGTACGACGCCTGTCAGCGTCTGCGGGCTAGCTGGGTGTGATGCTCTCGGGCTCGCCCTGGTCCGGGTACCACGTCATCTCGATGTCGTCCGCGACGACCAGCCAGCGAGCGGTGGCGTCCATCGACCACCACTCGACCTCGCGGACGAGGCGGCCGGCATCGTCGAGACGCAGCTCGTCGTAGCGCCAGTCCGCGTGACCTGTGCCGACTGTGAAGCCGTCGAACGTGTAGGAGTGCACCGTGGGGTAGCGCAGCTTGATGTTGCCGTCGTCGTAGGCGCCGCGCAGTGTCAGCTCGAGCGAGAGCAGCCGGTTGTGCCAGTGCGGCTCGCCAGGTCCCATGCGTTCCGTGATGGACATGGATTCCAGCCGGCTGTCGTGCGGACCGCGGTGGTCGTAGGAGGCGTAGTACCAGTCCGTCCGGGCGAGGTGCAGTGCGCCGGCCGGGAACCGATCGGCGGACTTCTCGACGTACTCGGCGTAGGCGGTGAACCCCTCGGGGGTGCGGCCGTCGGACTGCAGCATGAACATGCCGGGCAGTCTGCCAGCCGCTAGGTCAGTGGAGCTGTGGTCCAGGTCCAGGTGCCGTTGGTGCAGGTGAAGGTCCAGCTGAGGGGCTCGCCGGTCTGCAGATAGGCGACTGCAGGAACGGCGAGGGGCGGGTAGGGGAGCTGGGTGAGGAGTGCGGCGGCTTCGGCGGGTGGGAACCAGGCGGCCTCGAGGATCGCGCCGTCGGGGTCGTCTACAGCCAACGTGTCGTCTTCCACCGTCGCGGCGTAGTTCCACGCGTTTGAGGTCAGCTCGCCGTCGATGATCACTGTGATGTGCCAGACGAGCTGCAGCGCGCTCTCTGCGGCCTTTAGACCCGTCTCCTCGGCCAGCTCCCGGACCGAGCCCGCCTCGGGGCTCTCGCCGTCTTCCACGGTTCCGCTGGGCGGACTCCAGTACGGCGCGTCCCACGTCTCGTACTGCTCGCGCACCAGCGCGACCCGGCCGTCGTACGTCGCGATCACTCCGCCAAACCGTCGCACTGTCATGGCTGAAGAATATTCCGGAAGGGGAGCGTCCGGAACCGGGATTACGGTTCTGGACATGAGCGAAACACCATGGGAACCGCCGTTGGCGGGCAGCGAGGTTGAGCAGGTACTGGGTGCGTTGGAGCGGTTGCGCGCGACGTTCCGGTACAAGGTGGACGGGCTGGATGCCGCTGGGCTCCAGGTGCGGATCGGGGCGTCGAGTGTGACGTTGGGCGGGTTGCTGAAGCACCTGGCGGCCAACGAGGACTACATGTTCAACGTCAAGCTCAGAGGGCTGCCGATCGGTGAGCCGTGGACCAGTAACGGGTGGCGGGACAACAACGACTGGGAGTTCGACTCGGCGGTCGATGACTCGCCTGAGACGCTGTATGCGTTGTGGGACGGCGCAGTGGAGCGCTCGCGCGAGCGGGTGGCGGCTGCGTTGGCAGAGGGCGGCATGGAGCTGCCAGCACACATCAGCTGGCCGGACGGGCGGCATGCGAGTCTGCGGCGGCTGCTGTGCGACCTGATCGAGGAGTACGGGCGTCACACCGGCCATGCGGATCTCATCCGGGAGGCGGTCGACGGTCGGGTCGGTGAAGACCCGCCTGCAGGCTGGCGGCCGGCCGTGTCAGTTCAGTAGCTGCAGCGCCTCGTCGTACTGGGCGCGGTCAAAGGTGAACGGACCGAAGCCGCTGTAGTCCCACTCCGGTCGGTGCGGCTGCCTGAAGCTGTCCCAGGTGACGGTGTCCGCGTCGGCGTGGATCTGCGCCGCTAACGGCCAGCAACCCATGTCGCCGCAGTCACAGCCGAGGAGGGCGTACGGCGTACCGGGCCCACCAGTCAGGTAGGCACGCAGGCCACTGGGCAGATCGCCGTACAGCACCAGGCCGGCGTAACCATCTGCTGGCTTGAGACCCTCGTTGCGTTCGTAGCGGGCGACCAGTTCGATGAGACTGACGCCGTTCACGAGCGGAACGAGCTCAGTGCCGCTGTCCTCCCACGGCCGAAGCTCGAACCCCACCTGTCGCATCGCACCAGCCTAGGCGCGCTTGAGCGTCCCGTCAGGTGTAATAACGACGGTCGCCCGTGCTGACCCGACCCGTAGGTTGAGCAGCGTCTGGCCGGCGCGCTGCGTAGTGGTGTAGCTGACAGCCGCATCGGCGTGGGCGGGCACGATCACCGACAGGATAGAGGCAGTCCGCCCCGATCGCGCGAATCCGACGACCGGCGCCGGACTGCGCTTGTCGATCGTCCGGTACTGCCAGCTCGACCCCACCCGGGCCGGGCTGGTCGGTTCGCCGTACGGGACCTGCAGGAGCACCGTCTTCACGGTGTCACCCGGCCGCTGCGCCACCACCGAGCCCTTGCCGTACGGCGTCACCCGTTGCCCCGCAGGCAGATGCCACTGCGTCTCGTAGGCACGCCGTACCGCAGACGTCCCGCGGTCGAGCACCACCATCAGATCCGGATCCTTGAGCACCAGTACGTCGCGGGTCCGGCCCGCATCGCGGAGTTCGTAGAACTCAGACGCGTCCTGCACCACCGACCGCGTCAACCGAGTAGCCGACGCACCAACGCCCGACACCGTCATCACGTTGTGCGCGGACTGCCCCCGCGCCCATCGCTGCCAGTCGTCACCCTGGTACCCGGCGTGACCGCCGTCCACCAGCACGTCACGTCCCAGCGAGGTGTAGGTGATCGACATGTGGTCGTCGTGCCCGTGCAGTCGGCGCACTGGCCCAAACCTGATGCTGTACGTCGATTCCGCGCCGAATGCTCGCTCAGAACCCCACCCGGTCCGCCCGAACACGTACCCCGCGTCGAAGATCCCCACTCGCTCCGCTGGCCGAGTCCCACGCTTCCCCAGCGTCCCGGCGTACTCAAGCGGCGTACCGGCCACTGGCGCCGTCTTCACAACCTCAGAGTCACCAAGCTGATGCAGATACCCGAGTGAGTTGGTCGCCAGCGCCAGCCAGCGCGCCATCTGCGCCCGCCGCGCTGTGATCGTCGGACTCGGGTCGACCCCACACTGCCCGAGTACGTCGATCGCCCGTCCCCAGAGCGAGTAGTTGTACTGCGCGTAGGCCGTCGACTGCTCATTCGTCGACCCCTGCGCGTCGATGGCCGTCTTGATGCCTGCATCGAGCCGATCAGCCGCAGTCCGCTTCAGCTGCGCACGTCCCAGCGTGCACCCCACTCCGAACAGCGCGAGGCTCTCTTCGGTGCCATGGTTCCAATCACCGCTCCAGTGCTGCTGCAGGTACTGCGCATGCTGCAGCAACGCGGTATCGATCCACCGGTACGCCGCAGGCAGCTGGGTGGCTCGCAGTCCGGACAGCACGGCCTGACGCAGGCAGATGAGCACGTTGGTCCGGTGCATGGTCGACTCGGTAGCGCCCGCGTCGTCCCGCCACGGATACGGGTTGTCGCGGACCCAGTCGTGCGCGATCGCGTCCACGCGTTGCAGCGCTCGCTTGTCGCCCGTGCCGGCCGCACGAATCCCCTGCCCGAGCCAACGCAGCGAGTGCAGCCACATGTACCAGCTGGGATTGCCGGCCGGATTGAGCCGCCAGTCCACGTCCCCATGCCCGTCACCGACCTTGTACGGCGGTGTCGTGCCCCAGGCGAACGTGTCCCGGTAGAGGTTCTGCACGGGGTTCGGTCGCTCGATACCGGAGTACGACGCGCAGGTGTACGTGTTGCGCTCAACAGGCGCGGCTGGAGCCGCCTGCTCCACAGTCACCGGTGTAGGACGAGTAGACGACTCTGACACCTGGTCCGGAACCACCACGGACCCGATCACTACCGCAGCAGCCACCACTACAGCCGCAGGGCGCGAACGCAGGCCGGTGGCGCGCTCACCACCCCGGCCGGTGGGCATTACTCCGCGCTCTCCAGCGCCTGCGCGATCAGCGCGTTCCGAGCCTGCTGCCCGGCCGGCTGCGTGGTGTGGATACCGTCCCGCAGGTACGCCCTGACCTGACCCGGCCGCGCCGACAGGAACTCCGACCACCGCACCACCCGCAGATTCGGGTATCGTTCGGCCGCCTTGTCGAGCGCCTGGTTGATCACTGCGCTGTTGGCCCGGTCCGCGGACTGCACGGCTGCGGACTTGTCGAACCGATTGGCGTGCACGTTCACCCAGTACACGGTCCGCTGCGGTCCGGCGAGCTTCATCGCCTGCTCGACCTCGGTCGCGAACGCGGCCGGCTCGAAGATGTCGTTCGTCCCGACCGCCATGACGATCCGGTCCGGCAGCCCGAACTTCCGTGACCACTCCGCCAGCGCATCCACCGCGGCCGATGCAGGCTGGCCAGACCAGTCGTGCACAGCGATCGGCTTGCTGGTCTGTGCGGCCACCTGCGCCTCCAGCGCCGGCCCGTCCTGTACGGCGATGCTGTCGCCGAACATGAACACCCCGTTGCCGCGGACCGTGGCCCGGATCTTCACGTCACTGGAGATCCGCCGGCTCAGGTTCTTCCAGGGACCCAGCCGCCCGGAGCTGGACCGCCCCGTTGACGTCGTCCGAGGAGGGACATCAGCTGAGGTCCGGGGCGCAGCCGTAGGCCGTGGAGTCGGCTTCACCGGCGCGGGAGTCGGCGTCGGCGTCCGGTCGTCCACTGCTCCAGTAGCCGCGACAGTCACCAGCGGCTGGTCCACCTTGGACACCGCCTGCACCACAGCCATCGTCGTACCGCCCAACAGCGCGACCGCTGTCAGAGCGCCACTGAGCGCCATCCACCGGCCGCTGATGAGCCTCCACGGACCGACGAACAGCTCGCGGCCCGCATCCCGACGACTCAACCCGCCCTCCATAGCTCAAGCTTCCGACCGCCTTAACTTACCCTGCCGAGGCGGTCGAAAGCCTCCTGAGCTCAGGACATCCGGACCAGCGACCCGCCGCCGGTGACTCCCACGGACGTCTTCACCCCGTCCACAGTGAGGTCGATCACGAACGTCGTACCGGACATCCGGGTCGTGTAGCCGACCTGGCCGTTCAGCCGCACCGGAACGACCAGCGACAGCGTGCTGACCGACTTGCCGACCCGGGCGAACATGACAGTCGGGGCGGCGGTCCGCCTGGTGATGTCCGGGAAGACCCAGCCCTGCTTCGGGTTGGTCACGCCCCGCTTGACCAGCGTGGAGCCGGCCGGAACCGCGACTCCCCGGTACGGCACCTGCAGCAGCACGGTCCGGGTGTTCTCACCGGCCTTCTTCGCGACGGCCCCGGTGCGGGAGGACACCGTGGCGGTCTGGTCCGACGGGAGGTGCCACAGGGTCTGGAACTGCTGAGACGTCTTCGCGGACGCGCGGTCCAGCGTCACCAGGACATCCGGCTTCCGGAGGACCAGCACGGCACGGGTCCGGCTGACACCCGCGGCAGGCGTGTCGGTCATCTCGTAGAAGTCCGCGTTGGACTTCACCGTGTACCGGGTCAGCTTGGTCACCGGATTCGCATCGGCGAGCTTCGGAGTGGTCATGGTGCTGTGGGCGAACGGGCTCAGCACCCACGGACGCCAGCCGTTGTTCACGTAGCCGGAGTACCCGCTGTCGACGATGATGTCGCGGCCGCGGGCCTGGTAGGTGACCGAGGTGTGGTCGACGTGGCCGTGCAGCTGGCGGCGCGGACCGAACCGCAGGCTGTACGCCGTCTCGTTGCTGAACGGAGTCGTGGTCCCCCAGCCGGAGCGGCCGAACACGTAGCCCGCCGAGTAGACCTTGACCCGGTCCTTGGGGGCGATGCCGGACTTGCCCTGGGTAGCGGCGTACTCCGCCGGCGTACCGGGGATGTTGTACGTCTTCGCGGTCTCGGTGTCACCGATCTGGTGCACCAGACCCAGCGGGGTGGTGGCGTGCGCGATCCACGTCGCCAGCAGCTCGCGGCGTACCCGGATCGTCTTGCCCGGGTCGACACCGCAGTCCTGTAGAGCCTTCGACGCGCGGCCCCAGAGGTTGTAGTTGAACATCGCGTAGCCGGTGGACTGCTCGTTGGTCGAGCCCTGGGCGTCGATCGCGGTGGTGATCGACTTGGCCAGCCGGTCCTGCGCGGTCTTCATGTAGTCGGTGCGGTTCAGCGTGCACCCGACACCGAACATCGCGATGCTCTCGTCGGTGCCGTGGTTCCCGGCGCCACTCCAGTGCGCAGTCATGAACCTGGCGTGGTTGATCAGTGCGGTGTCCAGCCAGGAGTACGAGGCCGGCAGCGTCTCCACACCGAGGTTGGCCAGCACTGCTTGCCGGGTGCAGATGAGCACGTTCGTCCGGTGCATCGTCGACTCGTGGGCGCCGACGTCCGACAACCACGAGTACGGGTTGTCGTTCACCCAGTCGTGCACGATCGCGGTCACGTGGTCGAGCGCGGCCTTGTCGCCCGCGGACGCCGCGTAGATGCCCTGACCGATCCAGCGCAGCGAGTGCAGCCACATGTACCAGCTGGGGTTGTTGTGCGGGTTGAGCTTCCAGTTGATGTTGCCCTTGCCGTTCCCGACCTTGTACGCCGGGAAGTTGCTCCAGATGAACGTGTCGTTCATGACCGCGCTCAGCGGTACCGCGTCGTCGATGCTGCTGAATCCCGGGCAGACGTACTTGCCGGCGGCCGCGCCCGCGCTCTTGGCCTGCGCGCGCGGCTTGATGTCGGTCACCGCCTCGCCGGTCACCGGCACGTAGTTCGACGTACCCGGCACGAACTGCGACTCGGTCGGCTCCGCGACGTCAGGCAGTACTTCGATCCCCGGACCAGTTGCCGCGAACGTCGGTGCGGCGGGTCCGGTCAGCGCGATCCCACCCACTCCCGCCAGGACGAGAGCAACGGAAAGAACACGTTTGAACACCACGAAATCCCCCACCATGAAGCTGCGCCCAGGCAGCACCCCAGAAACCCGTTGTCCCCCGACAACTCACAGTGTGCACGGCCGGTTACGGTTTAGGCCAATACCCACTGATTGTGTGTTTGTGAACAGGCGCGATCAGGAGACCCGGACCAGCGAGCCGCCGCCGGTGATGCCGAACGACGCCCGCACACCGTCGACATTCAGGTCCACCACGTACGTCGTACCGGACATCCGGGTCTTGTAGGTGACCTTGCCGTTGGCACGGACCGGGACGATCAGGGACAGGATCGTGACGGACTTCCCGGCGCGCGCGAAGACGACCGTCGAGGCCGCCTTGCGGGTGGTGATGTGCGGGAAGTGCCAGCCCTGGATCGGCTTGGTCTGGCCGGTCTTGACCAGCGTGGAGCCGGCCGGGAGCGCGCCCTTGTAGGGAAGCTGGATCAGCACGGTGCGGGTCTTGTCGCCGGACTGCTTGGCGACGGCGGCGGCGCGGCCCGAGACCGTTGCACGCTGGTCGGACGGCAGGTGCCACAAGGTCTGGAACTGCTGCGCGGTCTTGGCGCTGGCTCGGTCGAGGGTGACGACCACGTCCGGCTTGCGCAGGATCAGTACGCCGCGGGTGCGGGTAACGCCTGCTGCCGGGGCATCGGTCAGCTCGAAGAAGTCGGCATTGCCCCGCACCCTGGAGCGGGTCAGCTTGGTGATCGGGTTGGTATCGGCCAGCTTCGGCGTCACCATCTCGTTGTGCGCGGACGGACCGAGGACCCAGGAACGCCAGGCCGGGTCCGCGTAGCCGGAGTACCCGGCGTCGCTGAGGATGTCGCGGCCACGCGCCTGGTACGTGATCGAGGTGTGGTCGCTGTGTCCGTGCAGGACCCGCTTCGGCCCGAACCGCAGGCTGTACGCCGACTCGGCCGCGAACGGCGTGGCCGAGGAGCCCCAGCCCGAGCGGCCGAACACGTAGCCGGCCGAGTAGATCTTCACGCGGTCCTTGGGGGCCTTCCCGGACCTGCCCTGGGTCGCGGCGTACTCGGCCGGCGTACCGGGGATGCTGTCGGTCCGCACGTACTCCGTGTCGCCGAGCTGCTGGATCATGCCGGACGGCGCTGTGGCATGGGCGATGAAGGTGGCGAGCAGGGTGCGGCGGGTCCGGATCGTCTTGCCCGGGTCGACACCGCAGTCCTGCAAGGCCTTCGCGGCGCGGCCCCAGAGGTTGTAGTTGAACTGGGCATAGCCGGTCGACTGCTCGTTCGTCGCGCCCTGGGCGTCGATCGCGGTGGTGATCGCGGTGCCCAGCCTGGTTTGTGCCGTCTTCTTGAAGTCGCCGCGGTTCAGAGTGCACCCGACACCGAAGAGAGCGATGCTCTCGTCTGTACCGTGATTGCCCTTACCGCCCCAGTTCGCGGTCATGAACCTGGCGTGGTTGACCAGAGCCGCGTCCAGCCAGGCGTAGCTCTTCGGCAGCTTGGTGGCGCCGAGGTTCTTCAGTACGGCCTCGCGCAGGCAGAGCAGCACGTTCGTGCGGTGCATGGTGGCCTCGTGCGCGGCGGGGTTGGCCTTCCAGGAGTACGGGTTGTCCTTCACCCAGTCCTTGGCGATCGCGGTCACGTGGGCGAGCGCGGCCTTGTTGCCCGCGGACGCCGCGGTGATGCCCTGACCGATCCAGCGCAGTGAGTGCAGCCACATGTACCAGCTGGGGTTCTTGTACGGGTTGGCCTTCCAGTTGATGTTGCCCTTCCCGTTACCGACCTTGGTCGGCTTGAACTTGCTCCAGACGAAGGTGTCCTTCATGACCGAGCTCAGCGGTACGGCGTCGTCGATGGTGCTGTAGCCGGGGCAGGCGTAGTGCCCTTTCGCGGCCGCCGCCGTACTGACCGCGACGGCCGGCACGGACACGACGGAACCGCCGGTGATCGCCATCACGAGGGCAAGCGAAGCTGCACGTCCGAGCACTGGATTCCCCTAGCTACGAGCTGCTCCCCAGCAGCACCCGACACTTGTTGGCACCTGAGAAGATGCTCAGTTCGCGCAAGAAGTCATTCAGTTGCTCAAGGCAACTTGGGAGAGACTTATCACGTCCGGGGCCCGGAATTGGGGATCTTGGCCGGGTCAGGCGTTGCGTTCGGCCTCGCTGCGCTCGACGCAGAACTCGTTCTGCTCGGGGTCGAGCATGGTGACCCAGCCGGGCCCCTCGGGCGTGCGGTGGTCCTCGTGGATACTCGCGCCGAAGCCGAGCAGCCGCTCGACCTCCTCGTCGCGGGAGCGCTCGGTCGGCACCCAGTCGATGTGCACCCGGTTCTTCAGCGTCTTCGACTCCGGGACCCGGATGAACAGCAACCCCGGCACCGGAGCGGGGGCCACGACCAGGACCTCGTCGTCCCCGGGCTCGTCGCCCTCGCCCAGCGGCCAGCCGGTCGTGGTGCTCCAGAACTGCGCGAGCTCGTAGGGGTTTTCGGCGTCGATCGTGATGTGTCGCAGGATCATGCCCAGACCCTAATGCCCAACACAGGGCGTCCGGCCGATGACGCAACGGGGTTGGTCGGCCCGGAGTCTCGCGAACTGTCGGCGGGCGGGTCTAGTGTGCGGCTCAGGGTGGTTTCTGGCTGGTTTTCGGGCACGGGGAAGGGGAGATCTGATGGCATCTCGGTTGAATCCGTACATCCAGTTCGACGGGAGTGCGCGCGAGGCTCTGGAGTTCTATCAAGGGGTGCTGGGCGGCGAGCTGACCACGAGCACCTTCGGCGAGTTCGGCGCCGGCCACGGTCCGGACGACGACAGCAAGCTGATGCACGGTCAGCTGGAGACACCGAGCGGGTTCACGCTGATGGCCGCGGACACTCCGCAGGGGATGCCGTACAACCCCGGCGAGAACATCTCGATCAGCCTCAGCGGTGACGACGGCGACGACCTGCGCGGCTACTTCAGCAAGCTGTCCGAGGGCGGCAAGGTCACCGTCCCGCTCGAGAAGCAGATGTGGGGTGACGAGTTCGGTCAGCTCAGCGACCAGTTCGGCATCAACTGGCTGGTCAACATCACCGGCAGCTGACCGCGTTCCACCAGCAGGACCGGCCCCTCGGCGACTCAGCCCCGAGGGGCCGTGCCCTTTGCTGTCTGGTGTCTTGCGTCTGTTGTCTGGTGTCCGGCGTCGACGGAGGGTGGAGCGGGCTTGGCTGATCTGGCTGACGACGGTGTGCGGCTGGAGGACGGGCGCTGGGTCGAGCTCTGGCACGGCGGCGCGACGGCCGGTATGCCGGTGCTGTTCCTGCCGGGCTGCCCAGACACCAGGCAGGCGGCGTATCCGGGGGATGCGGCTGCCCGGCGGCTCGGAGTCCGACTGGTGGCGATCAACCGACCTGGGTACGGGCGGTCAACCAGTCACGCCTCGACGCATCTCTCCGTGGCCGATGACGTAGTGGCCGTGGCGGACGCTCTGGGGATCGAGCGGTTCGCGGTGGCCGGCATGTCCATCGGCGGCCCGTACGCCGTGGCGTGCGCGGCCCGACATCCAGATCGGGTCACCGCCCTGGCCGTGCTCGCGAGCCCGGCGAGCGTTCCGGAGCTGGACCCGCCGTACCACCGAGACGACCTCGACGTCGACGGCCAAGCCTTCTTCAACCGGTTGGCCCGAACCGCGCCCGAGGAAGCGGTCGAGCTGATGCGTCCCGACTTCCTGGCCTACGTCGCCCAGCTGAATCCCTCTGACCCGGACGACACCGCCCTGGTACGACGCTTCCTGGCCGAGCTGGATCCGCAGGACGCCGAGGTGATGCGCGGGGCGACCGGTGAGGTCGCTGGCCTTCGCCTCGGATCGGACCAGGCAATCGCCGCCGGCGTTCGTGAGGCCTTGGCGAATCCGGAGGGCTACCTTCGGGATGCCGCGATCTCCTTCCGTGCTTGGGACTTCCGGCCCGAGGAGGTTTGTTGCCCAACGCGCCTCTGGTACGGCGAGCTGGACACGAACGCCTCCGTGCGCAACGGGCACTGGCTCGCCGAACGGATTCCCGGGGCCCAGTTCGTCATCCACCCGCAGACGACCCACCTCGCCGTACTGCACAAACACTGGACGGCAGTGCTGAGCGGCCTCACGCAGAAAAATCAGGTTCCGCCGACGGGGTCGGCGGGCTAGCTTGAACGCATGGGACAGAACGACGTACTGCGGGATCCGATCCGGCACAACAACTGGGCGACCAAAAGCCTGATCCAGTTCTGCCGAGAACAGGGACTGACAGCCGAACAGCTCGAGGTCACCGGCGTCGGCACCTTCGGCGGGATCGTGGCGACGCTGGATCACATCGTGCGCTGCGACGGCAGCTACCTGCGCCGGATCGCGGACCGCCCACTCGACTACGTGGATAGCGACAGTACGCCGGACTTCGACCTGCTGGAGCAGTGGAACGACGAGGCCGGAGTGCTGTGGGAGGAGTTCCTCGCCGGCCCGATCGACGTCGAGAGGGTGATGATCGTCGACGACAACACCCGGGGCACCCGCGTAGGCATCTTCATCGCCCAAGCCATCAACCACGCCAACCACCACCGCGAACAAGTCTGCGCCATCCTCACCGGCCTCGGCATCGAGCCCCCAGACATCCAAGCCTGGGAATACGCCTGGCAAACCGAACGCATCTGGGACCTCCCCACCCCCTAACCCGGCCCCGCAGCACCCGGCGTCCGATCCCGAGCCACCATCCGGGGGCTTGAACAAGTTCCGGTGGCCTTGAACAAGGTATGACCTGTTCACGCCCACCGCCGAGTGTTCACGCCCCCTGCTTGTGGCCGCGGCGAGGTTGCGCAGTGGCGCCACTCGCGAGGGCGGCAACCGTCGGGCTGGGGAGCCGTCCCCCGGAGCCCGACGCGTAGAACCTCCCCCAGTGCTGCTGGCCCCTCGCCATCACTGGCGGCCGCAGACATGAAGCTGGGGCTGGAGACATGAAGTTGGGGCTGGAGACATGAAGTTGGGGCTGGAGACTTGTGGCAACAGGTCTCCAGGAACCACAAGGTGTCTCGCGCCATTACACAAGGTGTCTCGCGCCATTGGTGGTGGCCCGAGACCATCCACCTGGCCTCAGGCAGCGTTCGTCGTGGTCTTCGGACGCTGACCACCTCGGCCGTGGCTGGGCTGGTTCCCGGATGATTGCTGCCGGTATTTGGCAGTAGAACCCCGTGAACCTGCGGCTGGTCGGGGTTTCCACGTGTTTGCGGGGATCTGCTGCCGCTGGGAGGCAGCAGATCCCCGCAAAGCGGGGTTGGTGTGCCCCCGATTCGCGCCGCACCGGACAGGCCGGACACGTACCCGGTGGCTGGCCGCCGCGGCGGCCGATTTACTGAAGCGCTAGGCGGGCGTGGTCTGGGGCTGAGGGGGATGGCGAGGCCGGTGACCGAGTTTCGGTTGTTTGAGCTTCCGGGCTTGGGTTGCGGTCCCGGAAAACGAGGGGATCTCCCCGCAAGTTGCTGGTTCTCCCCTCAATATTTGAGCAGAGAAGGGTCAACTTGAACGGATATCCAGCCAAATTTCCGCAGCCGAGGCAGACAACCCGAACCCCAGTGGTCAACCACGTCGGCGAGTCACCTGACAGGCATCCTGATCGTCGGGAGCAACCACCGCGACGGGCCAGCTACCAGGCATCCTGATCGTCGGGAGCAACCACCGCGACGGGCCAGCTACCAGGCATCCTGATCGTCGGGAGCAACCACCGCGACGGGCCAGCTACCAGGCATCCTGATCGTCGGGAGCAACCACCGCGACGGGCCAGCTACCAAGCCTCCTCACCGTCGGGAGCAACCACAGCCCGGAAGCTCAAGCCACCGCAACCGCGGTCACTGACCGCACCATCCCCCTCAGCCGAAGACCACCCCAGCCACCCGTCTCAGGAAATCCGGCCGCAGCGGCGACCAGCCACCGTGTACGCCATCGGCCGAATCCGAGCGGCGGGACGGGACGAGCACCTTCGGGGAGGAGGGGTTCCTGTCCAGACAAAGCCCTCAGCCACCGCGGCCGATCACCGCCGTTGGCGCGCGGGTTCTGGTCGCTGTTCGCGTCCTGCCGCGATCCCGCTCCCCAAACCGGTTTGGGGAGCACAGCCGCCAAATCGCCACAGGCACTATCTGGCAGCAGACATCCGTAAACCGGCGAGCGCGTCCGCCCGATGCGCCTTTGCGGTGTTCTACTGCCGCTCGGTGACAGTAGTTCGGCGCAAAGGCGAGCTTTCGCTTGGCTGGTGATGCGGCCGGCTGGGACTGCGGGCTGGGGCTAGAGGTCTTGGGATTCTGGGACTGGGGTTAGGGCGGTGCCGTAGGTGAACCAGTTGAGGAGGTTCTCTACGACTAGGTTGCCCATTGCGGTGCGGGTTGGCTCGGTGGCTGAGCCGACGTGGGGGAGGAGGACTGCGTTCGGCAGGGTGAGTAGGTCGGGGTGGACCTTGGGCTCGTGTTCGAAGACGTCCAGGCCGGCGGCGAAGATCGTGCCGGAGTGGAGGGCGTCGACCAGCGCCTGCTCGTCGACGACCGAGCCGCGGGCGACGTTGATCAGGATTCCGTCCGGCCCCAGGGCATCGAGGACCTCGGCGTTCACCAGGTGGCGTGTGGAGTCGCCGCCGGGGATGACCACCATCAAGGTGTCGACGTCGCGGGCGAGCTCGAGCAGGGTCGGGTAGTACGGGTAGTCGACGTCTTTCTGGCTGCGGTTGTGGTAGGCAACGGAGATCCCGAACGGCGCCACTCGATCGGCGATCGCCTGGCCGATCCGGCCCAGCCCGAGGATGCCCAGGCGGCGGCCGTTCATCGTTGCCTTGGTCAACGGATACGAACCGTCCTGCTGCCACTTGCCGGCCCGCAGATAGCGCTCCGCCTGCGGCAGCTCGCGCACCGTCATGAGGAGCAGGCCGAGGGCGGTGTCCGCCACCTCGTCGTCCAGAACACCTGGGGTGTTGGTGACCACGACACCGTGCTCGGCCGCCGCCACGGCGTCGATCTGGTCGTAGCCGACGCCGAAGCTGGCCACGAGCTTCACCGCGGGCAACTGATCCAGGTAGGCGCCGTCGATCCGCGTCCCACCGGCGGCGACGGCAACGATCTCGTCGCGGCGGGCCGCGAGGACCGCGTCGGGGTCGCTCTCCTCCCAGAGCCGGATCAGCTCACAGTGACCGCTCAAGCCCTCGGCGACGGCGGCCTGCATCGGTGTCGGCATCAGCACCACTGGTTGTCCCATGCGTCCTATCCTCATCGACGGACCCCGCCCGGACCAGGAACCCGGTACGCATTTCCCAGGAACTGGACAGGAATCGCGCCCGAAGTTCACCTGCTCACCCCTGTTTCGCGGCGGGCTCTGTCAGCGACGATCGGGGCAGGGAGGCAACCATGATCATCGACTGCGCCTACTACCAGGACGGCCGCCGTCAGCACGTCGAGACGATGTCGGTCGGCGATGCCGCCGCGCACTGTGCCAAGGGCGGATTCGTCTGGCTGGGCATGTTCGACCCGAGCACCGAGGAGCTCGCCGAGGTCAGCGCGAGTTTCGGCCTGCACGAGCTGGCCGTCGAGGATGCTCAGACGTTCCACCTGCGGCCGAAGGTCGAGCCGTACGAGGGTGACATCCGCCTGGTCATCCTGCGCACCGCCCGGTACGACGAGGAGCGTGAGGAGGTCGAGTTCGGCGAGGTCAGTGTGTTCGTCGGGCCGGCGTTCGTGATCACGGTCCGCCAAGGGGTGGCGAGCGACCTGCACGGTGCGCGGATCCGGCTGGAGCAGCGTCCCGAGCTGCTGGAGGCCGGCACGAACTCGGTGCTGTGGGCGATCCTCGACCAGGTCGTCGACAGCTACGGCCCGGTCGTCGCGGAGCTGGAGCGCGACATCGAGGAGGTCGAGCGGACGGTGTTCGCCGGTGCGGTCGCGCCGACCGAGCGGATCTACTTCCTGCGGCGCGAGGTGACCGACTTCTATCGTGCAGTGCATCCACTGCTCGCCGTACTGGCCACGATCGAGCGGGGTGCTCGAAACACCGAGCTGCTGCCGTACTTCCGCGATGTGCACGACCACCTGGTGCTGGTGAACGAGGAGGTGGCGGCTCAGCGCGACCTGCTGGCGACAGTGCTCGAGGCGAACATGGCGGTCATCTCGGTCGAGCAGACCAAGGTGAGTGTCCGGCAGAACGCGACCATAGAGCAGCTGACGATCCTGGCCACGGTCTTCCTGCCGCTGACCTTCGTCACCGGCTTCTTCGGTCAGAACTTCGCCTGGCTGGTCGACCACATCGGAGCCGAGTGGGACTTCCTCGCACTAGGCCTCGGCGGCCTGCTCGTGCCCTGCATCGCCTTGCTCATCTGGTTCCGCCGCCAGCGCGCCGCCCGCCAGCCAGATCCGTTGGGGTAGTGGACACCAGCTGACCGCAATGCTGTCGATGCTGGGAGACATGAGCGAGCACAACACCAGCACACTGCACACATACCTCGGTTATCGCGACGCGGCCGGCGCCCTGCGCTGGTTGGAGCGAGCCTTCGGCTTCGAGACCACGGCGGAGCATTCCGACGGTCAGGGCGGTATCGGCCATGCGGAGATGCGGTACGGCGACGTCGCGTTCATGGTCTTCAGCGACAAGCTGGGCTACGACCGTCCAGTGCGGAAAGAAGACACCGTCGGACAGGGCATGTACGTCGCGATGGACAGCCGCGAGACGGTAGACGCGTTGTACCAGCGCGCATCGGAGGCTGGTGCGGAGACGGTCTGGAAGCCGGAAGCGAACGAATGGAACTACCGCTTCCGGGTTGCGGATCCGGAGGGCTACGAGTGGACGTTCGGTATCTACCGGCCGGGAGTAGCCGTCGAGTGGTAAGACGGTGGGACGTTGCGACGGATCGGTCGTACGTGACTGTTCACCAGGCGGTTCACGTGGGCGGCGTGTGGTGGTTCACCGAGCGAGTGGTGCGTATCCGCCTGACCGGTGACCTCAGCCGGCACCTGCGGCTCTAGCCGAGGTTCAGGTCGGCGACAGTCACTGGTTGGCCGGTGGCTAGGGACTGGTTGGCGGCGATGCCTACGGCAACCGCGTGGATGCCGTCGTGGATGTCGGCGGCGCGACCAAGAGGGTCGTTGCCGGGGCCTTGGAAGAGGTCTGCGTAGAGGAGGCGGTCGCCGCCGCCATGCCCGCCGGTGGCTTGGGGGATCTCCACCTCTACTGCGGCGGACCAGTGCTTCTGGAGTACCAGGTGTTCTCCGTCGGAGCGGATGTCGCCGGTGATCAGGTTTCCGGCCGGATAGCTCGGGTCGATGTGGGCGTCGAGTACTGCGGCGCGTTCGACGACCGCCAGCTCGGCGCGGCCCTCGGTGCCGTTGACGGAGACCTTGTAGCCCTCCCAGGGCGAGTGCGCGTTCAGGGAGTAGCTCAGGCGGGCGCCGTTGGTGTACTCGGCGATGACGGCCAGGTTGTCCTCGATGGTGATGCCAGGCCCGAAGACGTCCTGGTCGCGGAGATAACCGTCGTACTGCTCGCTCTCGTAGTAGAGGCGGCGGTTGGCGTCGTCTGCGCGCAGGTCCAGCAGCCAGGGGTCGTCCGGATGGTCGTCGACCGTGCCGCGGGGTGGGCGGGGACCGAGACCGCGGCTGGTGGCGTTCTGGTCGCCGTAGAAGGACAAGGCGCCGGAGGCGAAGACGCGTGCGGGTTCGGAGGCGATCCACCAGTTGACCAGGTCGAAGTGGTGGGAAGCCTTGTGGACCAGCAGACCGCCGGAGTTCTTCTTCTCGCGGTGCCAGCGGCGGAAGTAGTCCGCGCCGTGCCTGGTGTCGAGCACCCACTGGAACTCGACGCTGGTGACCGTGCCGATGGAGCCGTCCGCTATCAGTTGGCGCAGGGCGCTGTTGCGGGGTGAGTAGCGGTAGTTGAAGGTCACGACGACGGACTTGCCGGACTCGGCCATGGCAGCTGCGATCTGACGGGTGCCATCGGCGTCGATCGTCAGCGGCTTCTCGACGATCACATCGGCACCGGCTCGGAGAAGCCGCGACACCACGCTCGCATGGGTGTAGTCGGGGCTCGTGACGATCACTCGGTCGACGGACTGCTCCTTGACCATGCGCTCCAGGTCGTCGGCGCCGTACTGCGGGAGTGCGTGGCCGCCGAGCTCTTCGACGTACTGCTGGTGGAAGGCGAGGCGGCCCGGGTTCGGGTCGAGGAGGGCAACCAGTTCGGCGTCGGTGGGGTGGTCCTGGAAGATCGCGCGGAGGTACTCGCAGGCCCGGGAGCCGGTCCCGGCGACTGCGTAGCGCCTGGCCATGGCGGCGGCCTCTCTACTCGTGTAGATCTACTCGTGTAGATCGAGGCTAGCAACAGCCTTCCGCGGCGGTCAACGGTCGTACCATCGGCTCATGTCGCCGTCTCCTGTCACCCGCAACGACGTCGCCCGGTACGCCGGTGTGAGCACCGCCGTCGTGAGTTACGTGGTGAACGACGGGCCGCGGGCCGTGTCGCCGCAGGCGCGGGAGCGCGTTCTCGAGGCGATCCGCGTGCTCGGGTATCGGCCGAACGCGACGGCACGGGCGCTGCGGACGGGGAGCACGCAAACCTTCGGCCTGATCACTCCCGATGGCGGGAACCCGTTGTTCGCCGAGCTGGCCAAGGCGATCGACCGGGCCGCGGCTGAACGCGGGTACGTCGTACTGCAGACGAGCGCTGACGGCGATCCGGAAACCGAGCGCACAAAGGTCGCCCAGTTGCTGGCGCGGCAGGTGAGCGGACTCGTGCTGGTGACGCCCGCCGAGGCCCCTGACCTGGCCGGCGCCGACGTACCAGTCGTTGTCGTCAACCGGGTCCTGCCGGGAGTGAGCTCAGTCAGCCCGCGCTACCGCGAAGGTGCCCGCGCCGCCGTCGAACACCTCGCCTGGCACGGCCACACCCGAATCGCCCTGGTAATCGGCGAGCCCGGTCCTCGGTCAGAGGTGGCGCGGGGGGCGGGGTCTGAGCGGGAGCGGGGGTGGCGGGAGGGGTTGCGGGCGGCGGGGTTGGCGGATGGTCCGCTGATCAGAGTGAGGTTCAGCCGGGACGGTGGGTATGCGGCGGGGAGGTGGTTGGCGGGGTTGGAGGTGAGGCCTACTGCGGTGTTTGTCAGTTCGGATCTGCAGGCGGTTGGGGTTCTGCGGGCGGTGCGGGAGGCGGGCTTGCTGGTGCCGGAGGATGTGGCGGTGGTGGCGTTTGACGGGACTGCGGAGGCGGAGTGGTGTTGGCCGCCGCTGACTGTGGTTCGGCAGCCGTTGGAGCGGATGGCCACGGAGGTGGTGCGGCAGTTGGTGGAGGGGCCGGCCGGTCGCACCACGGCGTACCCGACCGAGCTGGTGATCCGGAAGTCCTGCGGCTGTTAGCGAGTTCTAACGTCCGAAACACGCCGACCCTGTACTGCGAACGTTCGGACGTAAGAGCTAGAGGGTGCCTAGGTCTTCGAAGATGAGGGCGGTGCGGGTGCCCAGGACCTCGGGGATGGCTTGGAGCTTCTCGAGGACTACGCGGCGGAGGCCTTCGTTGTCGGCGGCGCGGACCAGGAGGATGGCGTCGAAGTCGCCGCCGACCAGCGCCATGTGTTTGATCTCGGGGATGGCCTGGAGCTGTTCGCGCAGTGAGCGCCAGGAGCTCTGGCGAAGACTGAGCGTGACGTACGCCGAGGTCGCGAGACCCAGTTTGAGCGGGTCGACGGTGACCGTGAAGCCGGTGATGGTGCCGGTGCTGGTGAGGCGTTCGACCCGGGCGTAGGCGTTCGCCCGGGAGATGTGGACCTGCTCGGCCAGGGCCCGGATCGAGAGCCGTCCGTCGCGGCCCAGCGCCTCGACGATCTGCCGGTCGATCTCGTCGAGCGCCGGAGCGATGACCATCCGTCCAGGACCTGCCTGATGCGGGATCTCGTCCTGGGACATTTGCACTCCAAAATCAGCCGATGGAAACCAAGTGTCTCGGCATTTTCCCAGGTCTGGATTCGAATGGCCAGAAGAACGACGATGTGGCCACCGTCCGTCTCCCTGCACTGGAGGGTTTATGACCACCGTCGAGGAGCGTTTGCTCCCCTCCGCCGAACCAGTCCGGTTGATCGACCAGGACGGGGTTCCGCACCACCATTCGTCGTACAAGCTGCCGACCGACCAGGCACTTGTCGACGGCTACGTTGAGTTGATCAAGGGACGTCGGATCAACGATCAGGCCAGCGCGCTGGTCCGGCAGGGCCGGCTGGCGGTCTACCCGTCGTCGCATGGGCAGGAGGCCTGCCAGGTGGCGGCCTCGATGGTGCTCGCCGACGGGGACTGGCTGTTCCCGACCTACCGCGACACGGTCTCGATCGTGAGCCGCGGGGTCGACCCGATCGAGGTGCTGACGCTGCTGCGCGGTGACTGGCACTCGGGCTACGACCCCTACGCGCGCAACGTCGCGCCGCAGTCGACGCCGCTGGCGACGCAGCTCACGCATGCGGTCGGTGTCGCGCACGCGGCGCGGCTCAAGGGCGAGGACACCGTGGTGATGGCGCTGTGCGGTGACGGCGCTACGAGTGAAGGCGACTTCCACGAGGCGCTGAACTTCGCGGCGGTCTTCCGCGCACCCGTGGTGTTCTTCGTGCAGAACAACGAGTACGCGATCTCGGTTCCGCTCTCGAAGCAGCTCGTCGCGCCATCCATTGCCCACAAGGGGATTGGGTACGGCGTTCCCGGAGAACGGGCCGATGGCAACGACCTTGCCGGGCTGCTCGCCGTACTGGGGCAGGCTGTCGACAAGGCGCGTGCCGGCGAGGGGCCGCAGCTGGTCGAGGCGCACACGTACCGGGTGCAGGCGCATACGAACGCCGATGACGCGACGCGCTACCGGCAGGACGACGAAGTGACGCCCTGGCTGGCGAAGGATCCGATCAAGCGGCTCGAGGCCTACCTGACGAACGCCGGTCTGCTGGACGACGCCGTCCGGCAGCGGGCTGACGAGACCGCCACTCGGGTGGCGCAGCAACTGCGGGACGGGTTGATGCCGGAGCCGAGCGTGGATCCGGAGGACCTGTTCAAGCACCTGTACGCCGTACCGACGCCGCAGCTCGTTGAGCAGGCCGCGTTCCTGCGGGACGAGCTGGCGCGAGAGGAGGCCTGACCATGACGCACCAGAAGATTTCGATGGCGCAGGCTTTGAACCAGGCGCTGCGCGACGCGATGGCCGCTGACGACAGCGTGCTGATGTTCGGTGAGGATGTCGGGGCGCTCGGCGGGGTCTTCCGGATCACGGACGGGCTGACCGCCGAGTTCGGTGAGGATCGTTGCTTCGACACCCCGTTGGCCGAGTCCGGGATCGTCGGGATGGCGGTCGGACTGGCGATGAACGGGATGCGGCCGGTGGTCGAGATGCAGTTCGACGCGTTCGGGTATCCGGCGTTCGAGCAGATCGTGTCGCATGTCGCGAAGATGCGGAACCGGACGCGTGGCCGGGTCGCGCTGCCGATGGTGATCCGGATGCCGTACGCCGGTGGGATCGGCGGGGTCGAGCACCACTGCGACTCCTCGGAGGGGTACTACGCGCACACGCCGGGACTGACGGTCGTTGCCCCGAGCACCGTTGCCGACGCGTACACGTTGTTGCGCCGGGCAATCGAGTGGCCGGATCCGGTGGTGTTCATGGAGCCGAAGAAGCTCTACTGGGCCAAGGAAGAAGTCGATCTGACCGAGGATGTGCCGGGGATCGGGAAGGCTGTCGTACGGCGCGAAGGGGCGGACGCGACGCTGATCGCCTACGGGCCTTCGGTGCCGGTCGCGATGGAGGCCGCGGAGGTTGCCGCGGCCGAGGGGCGGCAGTTGACGGTCGTGGATCTGCGGTCGGTGGTGCCGTTCGACGACGAGACGGTGTGTGCGGCGGTACGGCGTACTGGGCGGGCTGTGGTGGTCGCCGAGGCCAGTGGGTTCGCGAGTGTGTCGTCGGAGATCGTTGCTCGCGTCACCGAACGGTGTTTCCACTCGCTGGCCGCGCCGGTACGGCGGGTGACCGGGTTCGACATTCCTTATCCGCCGCCGAAGCTGGAGAAGCACCAGCTGCCGGGGGTCGACCGGATCCTTGATGCTGTTGACGATCTGCAGTGGGAGGACTCGTGAACACCTTCCTGCTCCCGGATCTCGGCGAGGGGCTGACCGAGGGCGAGATCGTTCGCTGGTTGGTCGCGGCCGGTGATGTGGTTGCCGTGGACACCCCAGTTGCGGAGGTCGAGACGGCGAAGTCGGTCGTGGAGCTGCCGTCGCCGTACGCGGGTGTTGTCGAGGAGCTGCACGGTGAGGTGGGGACGGTCATCCCGGTCGGGAAGCCGCTGATCACCATCGGCGCCGAGGCCGGCGCGGCCTATCGCGAGGAAGAGCGCGCCGGCTCGGGCAACGTGCTCATCGGCTACGGCACCGGCGAGTCAACCGGCCCCGGCCGCCGCCGCAAACCGCGTGGTGCTGCGTTGGTCGGAGACTTTTCGTCAAATAGCGCCCAAAAAGTACCGGACAGCGCGAAGCGGCGGGTGCCGTTGGTGGTTTCGCCGCTGGTACGGCGGTTGGCGCGCGATGCCGAGGTGGATCTGACGAGCGTCGTGGGAACCGGGGCCGACGGACTGATCGTCCGCCGCGACGTGGAGCTGGCGATCGCCCGCCGAGTCGGACCTGTGGCGGCTGAGGTCACGACGGTTCCGGCCGCCGCCGAACGTCAGTCCGCCCCGGTTGAGGTAGCCGGGGCCAGCGCGAGGGCGGTTGACTCGCGGACTGGGTTGGCGGAGTTGCGGCGGGAGGGGATGAGTGGGTTCCGGAAGGTTGTGGCGGCGACTTTGAGTCGGAGCCGGCGGGAGATTCCGGAGGCTACGACGTGGGTGGATGTGGATGCCACCGCGTTGCTGGAGTTGCGGGAGTCGTTGCGGTCGGCAACTGATCCGGGGCCGGGGTTGCTGGCGCTGATGGCTCGGTTCGTCGTTGCCGGGTTGGTGAAGTATCCGGAGCTCAACGGGTTCGTGGACACCGAGCGCGAGGAGCTTGTTCAGTTCGACGGGGTGAACCTGGGGCTGGCGGCGCAGACCGAGCGTGGGTTGGTGGTGCCGGCGGTGGCTGGTGCGCACAAGCTGAGTGCGCGTGGGCTGGACGCGGAGATCCGGCGGTTGACCGAGACCGCGCGCGCCGGGCGACTGACGCCGTACGAGCTGGGCAGCGGGACGTTCACGCTGAACAACTACGGGAGTTTCGGGGTGGATGGGAGCGCGGCGATCATCAACCATCCGCAGGTCGCGATTCTCGGTGTCGGGCGGATCATCGACCGGCCGTGGGTTGTCGACGGCGAACTGGCGGTGCGGAAGCTGACGCAGTTGTCGCTGGTGTTCGACCACCGGGTGTGTGACGGCGGAACGGCCGCCGGGTTCCTGCGGTTCGTCGCGGATGCTTTCGAGAACCCGACTTCGGCGTTCGCTGATCTGTAGAGAGAAGAGTGGCCGGCCCCCGTGGGCCGGCCACTCGAACGCAGCTAGTTGTTGATCTGCGTGGTCAGTGCGCTGGCGTAGGTGGCGACCTGCGCGTACACGCCCGGGTTGCCGGCGTCGGCGCAGCCGAGACCCCAGGAGACGACACCGAACAGTCGGCCGTTCAGGACGAGCGGGCCACCGGAGTCACCCTGGCAGGAGTCCTTGCCGCCATTCTTGTAGCCGGCGCAGATCTCACCGTTGGCCACGTAGCCCTCGCTTGCGTAGACCTGGTTGCAGTACGCGTCGCCGAGCACCGGCGTGAGGACCTTCTGGAAGCGGTCCGAGGGACCAGTGCCCTCGGTGTCGCCCCAGCCGTAGACGGTCGACTGCGCGCCGACCGCGTCCGCTGCGGTGCTGGTCTCCAGCGGCAGCGTCGCGATACCGGTGAACGGTGTGGTCAGCGTCAGTACGGCGACGTCGTGGCCGGCTACCTGTCCGTACTGCGGGTCCTTCCAGATCTTGGAGATCTTCGAGGTCCGACCGGCCGTGGTGCGCAGGTCGTCGCGGCCCTGGACCGCGGTGTAGGTGCTGATCGGCTGGGTGACGCAGTGCGCCGCGGTGACCAGCTTGTTCGCCTTCACGAGGGTCGCGCCGCAGTACTGCCCGTACGGGTCGGACGAGCGGCTGTTGTTCAGCGCGATCGCCCAGGGGGCCTGCGCCGTACTGGCCAGGGTTCCGCCGACGATCGGGGCCGGGGGCTTCGACCGGGCGGCCTGGGCAGAACCGACCGCTCCGGCCGATGCTGCCACCAGGATGATGGCGGCGAACGCGGCACGGGCGAGCTTGAGCTTTCCTGACATACCTCACACTCCAGGGTTATCTCAGGGGGCCGCAGGGCGGCGCAGCCCCATAACCGTGAAGAGTCGTCCTGTGACAGGGGGTAGCACAAGCGATTGACCGGGCACAGTGGTGACGGGTCATCCCTGTGTCACAGCAGGTCAGGACAGCTGTCGGGGACGCAGTCCGACCAGAATCACCCGGAGCCCTGCGGAAAATCTGGCCTCCGGACCGGCGCGGTTGGCGCGGTTGAGGTACGCGGCCAGACTTTCGGCTCCGACGCCGAGCTGATCACCGGCCTCGTTGGCCCACTGTCGCTCGGTCAGTCCGCTGCGCCGGACCATCGCGGACCAGGCGGAGTCGGTGACGGCCGAGCCGATCAGGTAGTGGAAGACGGCCGAGACCGCGGAGTCGAGGTACTCACCCTTGAAGCGCGCTGCGGTCAGGATCGTCACGAGCTGGTCGGTGAAGGCCTGGTAGTTCGGGCCGAGGCCGGCGTGGGTCGCGAGCAGTTGCGGTGCCCAGGGGTGCTCCCACAACACCCGGTACGCCGCTGTGCACGCAGCCGTGAGGTGGTCCCGCCAATCGCCCGGGCCGGGGTCGGCGAGCGCCGTACCGAGGATTTCGTCGACTGCGAGCTCCAGCAGGTCGTTCTTGTTGGCGATCCGCCAGTAGAGGGCTGAGGTCGCGGCGGTGCCGAGGACGGTCGCCATCTTCCGCATCGAGAAACCGTCGAGACCGTCGTGGTCGAGGAGCTCGATCGCGGCGCTCACGATCTGCTCGCGGGTGAGCGGGGCCCGGGTCGCCTCCGCCTCGCTCCGGAGCCATACGGATCCGAGCGCTGTCCGGTCGTCTGCTGCACGCACTGAAACAGTGTCTCAGATCCGAGCACACCGTGTTCGCAACCAAAGTCGCCGGGCGAGGGACGGAGGGTGGACGACTGTCGCCTTCGCTCGGCGAACACTCGTGGACATGGACGAATCGCGGATGGACCGAGCCCAGTTCCTACGACGCGCGGTGGCGCTTGGGGTGGTCGCCGGGGCGGCAGGCTCCGTAGGTTCCGCAAGCCTGGCCTCCGCTGCGGGAGGCGGCACTGCGGCGGGCAATGCCCTGCCCCACCCCGTCGAGAGGGCCCACTCCCTGGGTACAGGCGGGCGACGCAGGCTGGCGTTCAAGGGGGTGGCTTATGACGTGGGGACGGGGTTCCTTGGAGACGACAGTCGGGTTCGGTGGAGTCGGGAGTTGATGTGTGGGGAGGTTCGGGCGATCGGGGAGCGGTTGCATGCGAACTGGGTGAGTGTTTATGGGAGTGATGTCGGGCGGCTGATTGAGACGGCGGAGGAGGTGACGCGGCGGGGGATGGCGGTTTCGGTGCAGCCGCGGGCGTTTGATGAGCCTCAGGAGGATGCGCTGGCGAAGTTGCGGGCGGTGGCGATCGGGGCGGAGCGGTTGCGGCGGCGGTCGGGGCCGGAGGTGATCTTGGTGGTGGGGTGTGAGTTCATGCTGTTCACGCCGGGGATCGTGCCGGGGAAGGACTTCTTCGAGCGGGTCGAGTATCTGACCAAGGGTGAGTTCGACATGAAGGAGCTGCAGCGGCGGTTCCGCGCGATCACCGCGCAGATGGTGAAGGTTGCCCGGCGCAACTTCCACGGCCGGATCACGTACGGTGCCGCGCACGACCTGGAGAACGTGGACTGGTCGTTGTTCGACATCGTCGGGCTGGACTACTACAGCTTCCACGAGGATCCGGCCGGTCACACCAAGGAGCTCGCGCCGTTCCGCAGGTGGGGCAAGCCGATCATGGTGCTGGAGTTCGGCTGCTGCACGTTCACCGGGGCGCCGGAGCTGGGTGGGATGGGCTGGGAGATCGTCGACTTCAGCGGCGACGTACCGGTGATCCCGCCGCAGTACACGCGAAACGAGCAGGCCCAGGCCGACCACCTGACGAACATGCTCGAGGTCTTCGCCAACGAGGGCTTCCTCGGCGCCTCGATGTACACGTTCATCTCACCGGACGCCCCGCACCGGCCGAACGACCGCCCTCACGACGAGGACATCGCGGCGTTCAGCCTGTGCAAGGTCATCCGGAAGACCTCCGCGGACCCAGCGTCGCCGTACCGCTGGGAACCGAAGAAGTCCTTCCACGCAGTCGCGGAGTACTACGACACGCACTAGGAGGCTGCTGAATTAGGGCGGTTTTGGGATTGGTTGCTGTGTGGGTCTGAGCGCGGAGATTGGTGGGCAGGCGCAGTTCGAAGTCTGGGGCGAGGCGTGGCAGAGCGGTCCGGTCGGTGAGAAGGTGTCTGGGGCCGGTGGGGTGGCTCGTGGTGGGCGCTGACGCCGATCGGAAGCCTCGCTGGTGGCCTTTGTCAGGTGGTCTGGGCGGTCAGGACCCAGAGTCCTGTCGTGCGGGTGAGTCCTCGGCCGATGAGGTTGCGTAGGTTGAGGGCGGCGGTGCGGTGTTTGAGCCAGGCGTTGTTCTTGGTGGTGCCGCGGTAGCGGAGTTTGACGCGGCGTCCGCCGTGGCTGGCGATCTGGGAGATGGCTCGTTCCACGTTGGGCCGGTTGGTGCGGTAGTTCTGGCGCAGGTCCGGGTCGTTGGACCAGTCGCGGCGGGCTTGGCGTAGCAGCGCGTCGTGGTTGTGGAGTTGGAGGATACGGCCGTTCTTGGCCGTGGTGCAGTGGGTCCGCAGCGGGCAGTCGCGACACAGCACGCCGAAGACCACGGCGCGTGTCTTGGTGATCGTCCGGGTGTGCCCGGCCGGGCACTGGGCCTGGCCGGCCGCTTCGTCCACGGTGAAATCATCGATGGTGAAACCGCCTTCGACCGGGGCCTTCACCGGGCCGGGTTTGATTACCGCGCCATGTCCGGACTCGGCGATGGCGGCCCGCAGATCCCCTGCGCCATAAGCGGAATCGCCGTACCACTGGCGGGGTTCGGTCTCGGCGGCCAGGAAGTCGGCGGCCACGGCAGCGTCGCTGTTGTCGGGCCCGGCTGCCTGGGTGAGGGCCTCGTCGGTGATGATCGCGGTCTCCGGCTCGGCGGCCACGTGCGCGCGATACCCATCGCGGGTGTTACGTGGCGACTTGCGGGTATGGCGGGCCTCGGGATCGACCGTGGAGATCACCCGCTCGGGCGCGGTCCGCCGCGCGATCCGCCACCGCCCGTCGGTGCCGTCGCTGCCGTCGGCCGGTTCCACGTCTTGGCCGGCGATCAATGCCAGCAACGCCACCACGTCCTCGGCGTCGTCGTCCAGCTTCGTGCCGGCCAGGGCATCGATCAGCGCGTTCGCGTCGTTGACCAGCGCCGATACCAGCGCCTGCCGCGCGTCACGGTCGTCCCAGTCGATCACCGGCTTGCCCGGCTGGGAATAGTCGTGGCCGGTGCACACCGCCGCGATCTGCTCCATAGCGCCAGGCACCTGCCGACCGACCCGGCGAATCACCGAGACCAGCTGAGTGATCGTGTCCTGAGTGGCCACCGCGTCGTCAAGGATCGTGGAATCCACCGCCCGCTTCGACCGGCCCCGCAACACTCCGGTCACCGCAACCAGCTTGCGGACCGCGTCATTGATCCGATACGGCCGATCCGACTTCGCCAACCGCCGCCGCCAATACACCAACGTCGAAGCGTCGAAACCCTTCGCGTCCAACGCCATCCCGGTCGCGACCTTCCACCGCAGATCACACCGCGCCGCCTCCGCGGTCTCCCGATCCGAATAGTCGTGCAACGTCTGCAGCACCATCACCGACGCCATCACCGACGCCGGGATCGACGGCCGTCCCTTACCCGACCCGAACAGATCATCGAAATCACTGTCAGCGAACAGCTCTCGCCGATGCTCAGCCAAGAACGCGAACATGCTCCCCTCAGGCACCAGATGACCGACCAGCGCCCGCGCATCCAACAACTCCCGATCAACCCGCTCAACACCCTGCACCCCACAATCGTCCCCGCGACCAACCCACACACCCGGCAGGGACACACCGATTATTCAGCGGCCTCCTAGACGACGTTGAAGGTGTCCGGGTGCGGGCCGGTGCGCTCGTCGCGGTCCAGAGGGGTGATCGCGGCGAGGTCCTCGTCGGTCAGGTCGAAGTCGAACACGTCGAGGTTCTCCTTGATCCGGGCCGGCGTGACGGACTTCGGGATGATGATGTTGCCGAGCTGGAGGTGCCAGCGCAGGACGACCTGGGCCGGGGTGCGGCCGTGCTTGGCCGCGAGCGCCTCGATGACCGGGTCGGTCAGCAGCGAGCCGCCCTTGGCCAGCGGGCTCCACGCCTCGGTGCGGATACCGAAGTCGGCGCCGTACGCGCGGACCTCGTCCTGCTGCAGGAACGGGTGCAGCTCGACCTGATTGACGGCCGGGGTGATCCCCGCGACCTCGGCGAGCCGGTCGAGGTGCTGCGGCTGGAAGTTGGAGACACCGATCGCGCGGACCTTGCCGTCGGCCAGGATCTTCTCCAGCGCGCGCCACGTGTCGACGTACAGGTCGAGCTCGGGCGCGGGCCAGTGGATCAGGTACAGGTCGAGGTAGTCGAGGCCGAGCAGGTCGAGGCTCCGGTCGAAGGCCTTCAGGGTGTTGTCGAAGCCCTGATCGGCGTTCCACAGCTTGGTGGTGACGAACAGCTCGTCACGATCGATGCCAGAGGCAACCAGTGCCTTACCGACACCGGCCTCGTTCTGGTACGCCGTCGCCGTGTCGATGCTGCGGTAGCCGGCCTCCAGCGCCGCCGTCACGGCCGCGGTGGTCTCGTCGTCGGGGACCTGGAACACGCCGTACCCGAGCTGGGGCATCTCGACGCCGTTGTTGAGTTTCACGGTGGGAATCATCGGTGGATCAAATCCTTCAGACAGTAGTGAGGACAGAGGAGTTCTGGGTACGGCGGCGGTGGTCCAGTGCCCCAGAGGTCAGGGCAGCAATCAGACCGGCGATCGCCAGCGCGGCGCCGACCCAGTTGGCGGCGGTGTAGCCGAGGCCGTGCGAGATGGTCAGTCCGCCGAGGTACGCGCCGATCGCGTTGCCGAGGTTGAAGGCGGCGATGTTGGCCGCGGATGCCAGCGCGGGTGCACCGGCCGCCTTGTCCATGACCCGCTTCTGCAGCGGAGCCACGGTCGCGAACCCGGCTGCCCCGAAGAGCGCGATGGTAATTGCCGACGGCACCTTCGCGTGCGCCGTGAAGACGAACGCGACCAGTACGGCGGCGAGTAGCGCGAGGATGACGTACAGGCTTGGCATCAGCGAGCGATCCGCTGCCTTGCCGCCGAGCAGGTTGCCGACGACCAGGCCGCCGCCGAACAGCACGAGCAGCCAGGTGACCGCGCCGGACGAGAAGCCCGCGACCTCGGTCATCATCGGCGCGATGTAGGTGAACGACGCGAACACACCGGCGAAGCCGAGCGTGGTCATGGCCAGTGCCAGCCAGACCTGCAGGTTCTTGAACACGGCCAGCTCGACCCGCAGGCCAGGTCCCTCGGTCGTGTCCTGCCGCGGGACCAGGAAGATGATCCCGGCCAGCCCGATCACGCCGAGCGCGGAGACAGCCCAGAACGCCGACCGCCAGCCGAACTGCTGACCGAGCGCTGTACCACCGGGAACACCGAGCACATTGGCCACGGTCAGTCCGGTGAACATCAGCGCGATCGCGCTCGCCTGCTTGGCCTTCGGCACCAGCGATGCCGCGACCACCGAGCCGACGCCGAAGAACGCGCCGTGGGACAGCGCGGCCACGATCCGTCCGGTCATCAGGACGCCGTAGGTCGGGGCGACCGCGGAGATCAGGTTGCCGGCGATGAACACGCCCATCAGGGCGATCAGCACGGTCTTGCGAGACACCTTGGACCCGATCGCGGTCAGTAGTGGCGCGCCGACCACGACGCCGAGCGCATAGCCGGAGATCAGTAGACCGGCCGAGGGGATGCTGACGCCGAAGTCCGTCGCGACCTCGGGCAGTAGCCCCATGATCACGAACTCGGTGGTACCGATCCCGAATGCACCGATGGCCAGTGCGAGTAAGGCCGCAGGCATGGGCTCTCCGCTCCTTCGAATGTAGTCTTGAGACTGTTACCGGCGTCCGCCGCTAGTTTCCAGCGCGGATAGTTGCAGACGCGGGCTATTGCACAAGCGCTATGATTGCGCATGCAAACGTAAAGTTCAAGTGGAGGAGCCGTGGGACTACCGGACGACGCCGCCGAGGCGCGGGCGCAGGGGTGGCGGACCCTGGCTGCTCTGCATGCCCGGATCGAGGACGAGCTGGAGCGCGCGCTGCAGAAGCAGCACGGACTGTCCGTGAGTGAGTACACCGTGCTCGACGTGCTGGCCCGGCAGAACGACTACCACCTGCGGATGAACCAGTTGTCGACTGCGGTCGTGCTGAGTCAGTCCGCGACGACACGTCTGGTGAGCCGGCTGGAGGATCGCCAGCTGTTGAGTCGGTACCTCTGTGCCGACGATCGCCGGGGGATCTACACCGAAGTCACCGCCGCCGGCCGCGAGCTGCTCGACCAGGCCCAGCCCACCCACGACGCCGTACTGACGTCTGCCCTCCAGAAAGCAGCCGAGCTCCCCGAGCTGGCTCCCCTGGTCACCGCCCTGGACAAGCTGCCCCTGACGGTCTGACTGTCACAGGTCGGCCGTGATCGACTGACTGAGTAGGGCTATGAAGGCTGCGGCCAGTGGGTCTGGGCGGCCGCGCGTGTACGCCGTTAGGGCGCGGCTGATCGAGGGGGCGGGGCGGAGGATGTGGCCGTCGTACGAGGGCGGCAGGATGTTGTGGGGGACCAGGGCGGGGCCGAGGCCGGCGGCGGCTAGCGCTGGGGCGGCGGCGGTTTGTTCGGTGCGGATGGCGATGCGGGGTTCGAAACCTGCTTGTGCACAAGCGATGTCGAGTACGTCGGACAGTCCGTGGCTCGGCGTGTAGTGGACCCAGGACCGGTCGGCGAGGTCGGCTAGCTCGACCGTGTCGCCGACCGCGGCGGGATCGTCGGACGCGACCACGACGACGAAGTCCTCGGAGCCCAGCGGCTCGAGCGTTCCCAACCAACCGGTTGGTTGGGGCCCGATCGCGAGGTCGGCCTGACCGGCGGACATGGCCTCGACGAGCTCGTCGGTATGCCGGTGCTCGAAGAGGCGGATGCCGACCTCGGGGTAGGACTGGCGCCAGCGGCGGAGCGCGGCGGGAAGAACGCCCAGGGTGATCGAGTAGAGCGTGGCGATCTGCAGCTCGCCGACCTCGAGGCCGGCCGCTTGGCGCGCGGCGCATTGGGCGCGGTAGGCATCGGCCAGCGCCGCGCGGGCGTGCGGGATCATCGCGCGGCCGGTCGAGGTGAGCCGGATGTTGCGCGGGAGCCGCTCCAGCAGCGGGCCGCCGGCTGACCGCTCCAGGGCGCGGATCTGATGCGAGAGCGCCGGCTGCGTGACATGCAGCTGCTCGGCCGCCTTCGTGAACGAGCCCGTGTCCACAACCGTGACCAGGTACTCCAGCTGGCGCAGCGTTGTCATTAGCCCAGCTTATGGCAACTGAAATAACTATGCCTTGGACTTATCCACATGCCTGCACACAGGCTGTGGATATGCAGAATGTGGCGTTGGTGGTCGGTGCCCGTGGGGTGATCGGGACGAATCTGGTCGAGCACTTGGCCTCGCTGGCGGACTGGCGAGTGATCGGGTTGTCACGGCGTGGCGGCGTCGACGTACCGGGGAAGGTTCGGCACCTGGCGGTGGACCTGCTCGATCCCGCGGATACCCAGGCCAAATTGGCTGAGTTGTCCGAGGTGACGCACGTGTTCTACGTGGCGTACCAGGACCGGCCGACCTGGGCCGAGCTGGTGCCGCCGAACCTGGCGATGCTGGTCAACGTGGTGGATGCGATCGAGCCGGTCGCGAAAGGTTTGCGGCACATCAGTCTGATGCAGGGCTACAAGGTGTACGGCGCGCATCTCGGACCGTTCAAGACGCCGGCGCGCGAGGACGATCCGCCGCATCTGCCGCCGGAGTTCAACGTCGATCAGCAGCAGTTCCTGGAGGCGCGGCAGGTCGGCAAAGCGTGGGACTGGTCCGCACTGCGGCCGTCGGTGGTCGGTGGTGTTGCCTTGGGCAACCCGATGAACCTGGCCGTCGCAATCGCTGTGTACGCGTCGCTGTCGAAGGAACTGGGAGTGCCGCTGCGGTTCCCGGGCAAGCTCGGGGCGTACGACGCGCTGCTCGAGGTGACCGATGCGGGGTTGCTGGCCAAGGCGGCGGTGTGGGCAGCGACCGCGCCGGCCGCGGCGAACCAGGCGTTCAACATCGCGAACGGCGATCTGTTCCGGTGGAGCGAGTTGTGGCCGAAGATCGCACGCTGGTTCGAGATGGATGTTGCCCCGCCGCTGCAAATGTCGCTGCAGGACGTGATGGTCGACAAGGAGCCGGCCTGGAAGCAGTTGCAGGCGACGCACGGGCTGGCGGCGACATCCTTTGCCGAGGTGTCGTCCTGGCCGTTCGCGGACTTCGTGTTCGGCTGGGACTACGACGTCTTCGCCGATGGCTCGAAGGCGCGGCGTGCAGGCTTCCATGAGTACGTCGCCACCGACGAGATGTTCTTCCGCGCCTTCGCCGAGCTCAGGCGGCAGCGCGTGATCCCCCAGTAACGTCCGAACGATCGGAGAGCGTGGTCTCCGGATCTTCGGACGTTGTGAATTCTCGTCGCGAGAAGAGGGTCTGGTGTCGGCCGTGGCTGGTCGCCGCTGCGGGCTGCTGCTTGACCGGTTCGGGGAGTCTCTGCCCTCGGAATCGGTCGGTTTTGCTCCCCAAAGCCGCGCAGGCGTCACTGCGGTCGGCACCGGTTTATGCTCCCGGTGTGGCGGCGATGGGTGCGGGGCGGGTGCTGGGCGCGAATCTGCGTGCGCGGCGGGATGAGCAGGGGATCTCGCTGTCCGAGCTGGCCCGGCGGTCGGGGATCGCCAAGGGGACGTTGTCGCAGCTGGAGTCCGGGAGCGGGAACCCGACGATCGAGACAGTGTTCAGTTTGTCGAACGCTCTTGGGGTGCCGGTGTCGGCGCTGCTGAGCGATGCGCCGACGGCCGATCTGGTCGTCGTGCGGGCGGCGGAGATCGACGTACTGTCCGGTGAAGCGATCGATCTGCGGATGGTACGGCGGCTCGAGCCGGCCGGTGGACTGTTCGAGATCTACACGCAGGACGTGCGGCCGGACGCCGTTCAGCACTCGGACGGGCATCCCGGGATCGAGCACCACATCGTGCTCAGCGGCCGGTTGCGGGTGACTTCGCGCGGTCGGACCGAGGAGCTCGGGCCGGGGGACTACCTGGCGTTCCGGGCCGGTGGGCCGCATGGGTACGAGGCGGTGGACGGGCCGGTGCGGTCGGTGCTGCTGCTGGAGTACCCGCCGGACGCCGCGCCATCCGGCCCGGGACCGCATCGCGACTGACCGTTGACCGCGGGGCGGCGAGCGACGTACTCTCGAAATCGTTCAGTTTAATGAACGTTTGCCGAGGAGGTCGCCGTGCCGCAGCCCGACGTGGTCGTCGTGGGTGCCGGCATGGTCGGGGCCGCCTGCGCCGAGGCGCTGTCGGCGGCCGGGGTCCGGGTGCTGGTGATCGATCGGGACGGGCCAGCGGCCGGTACGACGGCAGCCGGCGAAGGCAATGTGCTCGTGTCGGACAAGGAGCCCGGGCCGGAGCTCGAGCTGGCGGTGGCATCGCGGTTCGAGTGGGAGACGGTGCTCGCGCGGTTGCCGGAGCGGGTTGCTGATGTCGAGTGGGAAGCCAAGGGTGGTGTGGTCGTCGCGACCGGCGATCCGGCGCCGCTGAAGGCGTTCGCTGCGAAGCAAGCGGGTGCTGGGGTCTCGGCTCGCCTGATCTCTGCGGCTGAGGCGTTTGAGCTGGAGCCGTTGCTGACGCCCCGGGTCACGGGCGCGGTGCATTATCCGGATGACGCGCAGTTGCAACCGGTGCTGGCGGCAACGGCTTTGCTTGCTGCTGTTCGGGATCGGGGCGGTGAGGTTCGGTCGGGGGTGACTGCGATCGGGGTCCGGCGATCTGCGTCGGGGCGAGTGATCGGGGTGGAGACGACTGACGGCGTGATCGCGTGCGCCGCCGTACTGAATGCTTGTGGGCCTTGGGCTGGGGCGTTCAGTGCTGAGGCTGGTGCGCCGATTCGGGTCCTGCCGCGGCGGGGGATGATTTTGGTGACGGCGCCGCTGCCGGAGTGTGTTCGGCACAAGGTCTACGACGCGGACTACGTCGGCGCGGTCGGGAGCGGGGACGCGGATCTGCAGACGTCGACGGTGGTCGAGTCGACGCGGGCCGGGACGGTGCTGATCGGGTCGAGCCGGGAGCGGGTCGGGTTCGACGAGTCGCTGCGGGTTCGGGTGTTGCGGGAGTTGGCGCGGAAGGCTGTTGGGCTGTTTCCGTTCCTGGCCGAGGTTGCGGTGATGCGTGCGTACGGCGGGTTTCGGCCGTACGCGCCGGATCATCTGCCGGTGATCGGGGCCGATCCGCGCGTGCCGGGGTTGTGGCATGCGACCGGTCACGAGGGTGCGGGGATCGGGTTGGCGGCGTCGACCGGGCGGTTGATCACTGAGCTGTTCCTGGGGTTGGAGCCGCATGTGGTGGCGGATCCGTTCCGGGTGGACCGGGCGGCGGTGATCGACGGATGACCGCCTTCTTCGCGCGGGACTCGGTCGGTACGGCGAGCGCCGTACCGGTGACTGTGGATGGTTCGCCGGTGGAGGCGGTTGCCGGGCAGACGGTTGCCGGGGTGTTGCTGGCGCGGGGGCAGGATGCTTGGCGGACGACGCGAGGCGGGGGTCGGCCACGCGGGGTGTTCTGTGGGATCGGGGCATGTTACGACTGTCTGGTTGTCGTGAACGGGATTCCGGATGTGCGGGCCTGCCAGCGGACTGTGTGTGCGGGGGATGAGATTCAGTCGCAGGTTGGGGCTGAGTTGCCTCGGGGCGGTGGCGCTGGAGGCTCGGCTGGTGTGTCGCGGCGGGCTGACGTTGTGGTGGTGGGGGCCGGGCCGGCGGGGATGGCGGCTGCGTTGGCGGCGGCTGATGCTGGGGCGTCGGTGCTGCTGGTTGATGCTGGGCGTACTTTGGGTGGGCAGTTCCATCGGCAAGCTGAGTCGGAGTTCGGCGTGCGGCGGAAGGCGTTCGTCGGTGATCGGCTGTTGTCGCATGAGCTGATCACGTATCTGCCGGAGACCTCGGTGTGGGCGGTTGAGGGGATGCGGCTGTGGGTGCAGAGCGGGGCGGCGGATGCTGCAGGGCGCTCGGTGTTTGCGGTTGACGGTGGTTCGGTGGTGTTGGCTACTGGTGCTTACGATCGGGTTTTGCCCTTCCCTGGTTGGGATTTACCGGGGGTTTATACGGCGGGGGCGGCGCAGGCGCTGGCGAAGGGTCAGCGGATCGCTGTTGGTCGGCGGGTTGTTGTCGCTGGGACCGGGCCGTTTCTGCTGCCGGTCGCGGAGTCGTTGGTCGGGGTCGGCTCGTCGGTGTTGGGGTTGTTCGAAGCCAACCGGTTGTCGACGGTTGCTCGTGGTTGGTCGTCGGATCCATTGGTTGCCGTTGGCAAGCTCGGAGAGTTCGCCGGGTATGTGCGCACGCTCGCTCGCCACCGCATTCCGTACCGTCATGGTTGGACGGTCGTGGAAGCCCACGGGACCGACCATGTCGAGGCCGTCACCGTCGCTCGACTGGACCCGAACTGGAACGTGGTGTCGGGCTCGGAACGCCGGATCGAGTGTGACGCGGTCTGCGTGGGCTTCGGTTTCACCCCACAGCTCGAGCTCGCAGTAGCCGCCGGCTGCAAACTCACCGAAGACGGCCTGGCAGTCGTCGCAGACGCCGAGCAGCAGACAACCACCCCCGGAGTCTTCGCCGCCGGCGAGCTGACCGGCATAGGCGGCGCAGCCCTATCAGCAGCAGAAGGCGCAATCGCCGGTGCAGCCGCGGCTCGTGCGGCCGGTCATCCGACGGTGGTGGACGCCGATCGGCCCACTAGGTTGCGGCGGTTTGCGGGGGCTTTGGGGCGGGCTTATCCGGTTCGGGAGGGGTGGAAGGGGTGGAGTTCGGCGGGGACTTTGGTTTGTCGGTGTGAGGAGGTTTGCCGGGGGGAGGTTGAGGGGGCTGTGGGGGAGCGGGGGGTTGCGGGGCGGGCGCTGCGGTTGAGTGCCCGGGCTGGGTTGGGGTTGTGCCAGGGGCGGGTTTGCTCGCGGAACGTGGCTGAGTTGCTGGGTGGAAGTACGTCCATGAAACGGCCGATCGCCGTACCGGTGCGGTTGGGTGATTTGGCAGAGGCTGAGGAGAAGTTGTGACGGAGAAGCTGGACGGCGTAATTGTTGCTACCGCCTTGCCCTACAAGGAAGATGCCTCAGCACCCGCTGGGTTGCGGCCGGACTTGGATCGGTATGCGGAGCATTGCCAGTGGCTGGTGGCGAACGGGTGCCGTGGAGTCGGGCCGAACGGGTCGCTGGGGGAGTACTCGTCGCTGACGGATGATGAGCGGCGGGCGGTGGCGCGGACGGCGATTGATGCTGTGGGCAACGATGGTGTGGTGGTCGTCGGGGTGCACGGGGTCGGCGCGCATCAGGCGCGGTCGTGGGCGGAGAAGGCGGCCGAGGACGGGGCGGACGGCGTACTGTGCCTGCCGCCGACGATGTACCGGGCGAACCGGGGTGAGGTGCTTCATCACTTCACCGAGGTCGCCAAGGCCGGCCTTCCGGTGATGGTCTACAACAACCCGATCGACACGAAGGTCGACCTGACGCCCGATCTGCTGGCCGAGATCGCGCAGATCGAGAACGTTGTCGCGGTCAAGGAGTTCTCGGGCGACGTCCGGCGGATCCTGGAGATCCGCGAGCTGGCGCCGGAGCTCGCGGTGATCGCGGGTGCCGATGACCTGACCCTCGAGGCGCTGCTGATGGGGGCGACCGGATGGTTCGCCGGGTTTCCGAACGTTTTCCCGGCCGAATCGGTGCGGTTGTACGACCTCGCCGTACAAGGCAAGCTGGAGGAGGCGCGCGCGTTGTACGAGCCGCTGGTCGCCGCGTTCCGCTGGGACTCGCGGGTCGAGTTCGTCCAGGCGATCAAGTACGGCATGGACTACGTCGGCCGGTACGGCGGCCCCTGCCGCCCGCCGCGTGGGCCGCTCGTGCCCGAGCACGTCGTACAACTGGAGCAGGACATGAAGAAGGCTGTGGAGTCTTTGCGATGAGATCCGTCCGCACGATCACTGCGATCGACTCACACACCGAGGGGATGCCGACCCGCGTCGTGACGGGCGGGGTCGGGGTCGTGCCCGGTACGACGATGGCCGAGCGGCGCGAGTACTTCGTGAAGCACCTCGACGGGTTGCGGCTCTTCCTGATGAATGAGCCGCGCGGTCACGCCGCGATGAGCGGCGCGATCCTGCAGCCGCCGACCCGCCCCGACGCGGACTGGGGTGTGCTCTATATCGAGGTCTCCGGGTGCCTGCCGATGTGCGGCCACGGCACGATCGGGGTCGCGACCGTGTTGGTCGAGTCCGGCATGGTCGAGGTGCAGGAGCCGCTCACCGTCGTGCGGCTGGACACCCCCGCGGGACTGATCGTGGTTGATGTTGCCGTGCGCAACGGTCGCGCGGAACACGTGACGCTGCGGAACGTACCGTCGTACAGCCATGCTCTGGACGCGGTTGTGGAGGTGCCGGGGCTGGGGTCGGTGACCTACGACCTCGCGTACGGCGGGAACTTCTACGCGATCCTGCCGTTGGAGCAGCTCGGGATCCCGTTCGACCGCGCGTACAAGGATCAGATCCTCAACGCTGGGCTCTCGTTGATGGATGCGATCAACGCGGCCGACCGGCCGGTGCACCCGCTCGATCCCGGGATCAGCGGCTGCAAGCATGTGCAGTTCACCGCGCCGGGTCTCGATGGCGCGCACTCCCGCAACGCGATGGCGATCCACCCAGGCTGGTTCGACCGCTCACCGTGCGGGACCGGTACGTCGGCCCGGATGGCGCAACTGCATGCCCGTGGCGAGCTCGCCCTCGACACGGACTTCGTCAACGAGTCCTTCATCGGCACCCGCTTCACCGGCCGGCTGGTCGAGGAGACAACCGTCGGCAACCACTCGGCCGTCGTGCCGACAGTCACCGGCCGAGCCTGGATCACCGGGACCGCCAACTATCTCCTGGATCCCGACGATCCGTTCCCGACCGGCTTCGTGCTGTAGCCGCTAGTTGAGGTGGTTTTCCCAGTCGGTCGGCACGTTGCCGGCCGGGCCGGGGACCGGCTGGTCGGCCGGGCGGGACTGGGGGTCGGCAAGCGCGGGGCCGTCGTAGTACTGGGACTCGCCGTAGTGCCAGAACCAGTCCTCGCCGGGCTCGAAGCTGCGCACGATCGGGTGGCCGCTCTCGGCGAAGTGGGCCGACGCGTGCTGCGCCGGCGACGAGTCGCAGCAACCGATGTGACCGCACTCCGCACACCGCCGCAGGTGGAACCACCACCCGTCGTTGCTCAGACACTCCGCACATCCGGTCCCGCTCGGCGGCACCGTGCTGTCGATCCCAGAACTCTCCGTCATACCGGACATCCTTACCCGCCCGAGCCCCCCAAACAAGCATCGTTCAGCGGGTCACTCCGGCCAGGCGGAGTTCTGGATGATCTCGACGAAGTCGGTACGGCGGTAGTCGGGGACGAAGTGGGCCATGACGTCGGCCTTGACGTTGCCGAAGGTGGTGGCGGGGCGGTCGATGAGGCCCTCGGTGAAGGCGGCGAGGATCTGCGGCTTGAAGTTGGGCCGGGGGTGCGCGGCGACGACGGCCTTGCGCTGGGTGTCGGGGAGGAAGTCGTAGCCGAGGCCCAGTACGTCGAACTCGACGCCGCGGGTGACGAGGGCGATCTCCGGCGCCATGTGCAGCGGGATCTCCGGGGTGGTGTGCAGCGCGATCGCGGTCCAGACGCGATCGGCGTCGAGGGTGGGGATGCCGTGCGCTTCCAGGAACCGTCGGGCCTGGTCGGCGCCGTCGATCTCGAAGCGCTGGTCGGTACGGCGGTAGCGCTCGGTCAGACCGAGGTCGTGGAATAGGGCGCCGACGTAGAGGAGTTCGGGGTCGAACGCGAGGCCGTCGGCGAGGCCGCGGAGGGCGCCGAACAGGAAGACGCGGCGTGAGTGGTGGTAGACGAGCGGCGTCGCGGCGTCCCGGACCAGGTCGGTGGCTTCGCGGGCCAAGGTGCTGTCGGGGATCTTGATGCCGGCGATCTCTTCGGTCATGGGACTGCCTTTCCAGTGTTTGGGTCTTCAGCTTGACCGCCGCGGCTACGCTGAGGACATGTCCAAAATGCCGGGAGCACCACAGATTCGGACATGCCGGGTCGCCTTCGTCGTGTACGACGACGTGACGCTGCTCGACGTCAGTGGGCCGCTCGAGGTGTTCCATCAGGCCAACCGGGAAGGCCCGCGGTACGAGACCGTCCTGGTCTCGCCCAAGGGCGGCAACGTGCGGACGTCCTCAGGCCTGACGCTGGCCGACACGGTCACCGCGGCCGAGGTCGACCGGGTCGACACGGTCCTGATCGCGGGCGCCGACCACCTCGCCGAGCGGGTTCCGGACGACGTCCGGGACACCGCCGCCGTACTGGTAGCTCGAGCCGAGCGGGTCGCGTCGGTCTGCACCGGGGCGTTCGTGCTCGCCGCGCTGGGTGCATTGGATGGCCGCCGCGCCACCACCCACTGGCGGCATGCAAGCGCGCTCGCCCGCCAGTATCCGCAGATCCAGGTGGAGCCTGACGCACTGCACATCACCGACGGGCGGTATGTCACCTCGGCCGGCATCAGCGCCGGAATCGATCTGACACTCGCGCTCGTCGAGGCCGATCACGGTGCGGACGTCGCCCGCGAGGTGGCGCGCGAGCTCGTCGTGTTCATGCAACGCCCAGGTGGTCAGTCGCAGTTCTCCACGGCGATCGCGACACCTCCGGCGAAGAGCGATCCACTGCGGGTCGCGACCGCGGCCGTGGTGGCCGACCCCGCAGGTGACCACAGCCTGCCGAACCTCGCCAAACAGGTCGCGGTCAGCCCGCGGCATCTGACCCGGCTGTTCCAGACCGAGCTGCGGACCACGCCCGGCCGGTGGATCGAGCGGGTCCGGCTGGACCGCGCGCAGCAACTGATCCTCGACGGCCACAGCATCACCGCGGCGGCGCAACACAGTGGCCTCGGCAGCGACGAAACCCTCCGCCGCGCCTTCGCGAGGCATCTGAGTACGACGCCGACGGAGTACCGGCGACGGTTTCAACAGGTCGGGCAGTAGGCCTACGAGGCCGGTCGAATGGTCTAGCCGGGTTCCTGGACCAATTCGGCCGAGCCCGTAGATGGTTGACGGCAGCAGGTGGCCGCCCCGCCGCCGTTCCGAGAGGACCCGTCATGCTGCCAGTCCGCCGTCTCGTCATCGCTGCCCTGGTGGCCGTCGTGGCCTTCGCTCCGAACGCCCAGGCCGGCACCGCGCCACCCCCGAAGCAGGTCGTGCAGGCCGCGCCCGGAGTCGACTACTGGACCGAGCCGTCCAGTACCAGCGTCTTCCGGGACAGCCTGCCCAGCAAGGAATCCGGCCGCACGATCGCCCTCGATGCCGCGAGCAACGAGGAGGAGAGCGCGCAGATCGTGCTGCGTTCCTCCTCGACGGTGAACGTCGACGGCGTCTCGTTCTCTGCGCTCACCGGCAACGGCGCATCGATTGCCGCCAGCAACTTGTCGTACAACTTCGTCAACTACAAGTACCTGAACGCGAACACGAAGTTCGGCAGTCAGCAGATGTATCCGCCGGTCCGCAAAGCGCCGGGAGACTTCCCGGATCCGTTGTCCAACGCCCGTACGGCGAGCGTCGGACCGCGAACGGCGTTGTCGATCTGGGTGACCGCAGCCGTACCGAAGGGAACCGCCGCGGGGGTCTACACCGGTACGGCGACGGTAGCCACGCAGGCGGGTCCGATCGAGGTGCCGATCTCGGTCGACGTCCGCGCGGTGACGCTGCCGGATCCGAAGGACCAGACGTTCGAAACGACGCTGTGGAACGTGTTCTTCGGTGAGATCTCGTGGGCGCCGAACGGTCAGACGATGGAGCAGACCTACAAGTACCCGCGGTACAGCCCGCAGTACTGGGACCTGATGGACAAGGTCGCCACCCAGATGAAGCGGCACCGGACGAACACGCTCACCCTGCCGCTGGTGAACATGCTGTTCGACGGCAACACCACCGTGACGAACAACAGCAACGCGCAGGGCGTCTACACCTTCGACTGGAGCCGGATCGACGAGGTCATCCAGTTCATGCTGGACCGTGGTGTGGTGAAGCGGCTCGAAGGCTTCTGGGTCTCGGCGGACACGTACAACTGGGGTCGCCCGCAGGACGGGATCCGGGAGGTCGAGATCATCGACGGCACCGGCGGCAAGGGGCAGCGCAACTACGTGAACTGGAACACGGCGAAGGCGAACAACTTCATCGACCAGTTCATCCCGCAGCTCAAGCAGCACCTGGACGCGAAGGGCTGGACCGAGAGCCTGAAGTACTGGATGCATGTCGGTGACGAGCCGGTCGGCGACCAGGAGGAGGCGGCGTACCGCGGGATCGCGCAGCGGATGCGGTCGCACTGGCCGGACGTCCGGATCGGCGACGCCGCGTTCCACGAGCCGACCGCGTCGAACCTGGCGTCGACCATGTCGGTGATGGTTCCGAACCTGCTCAACTACGACCAGAACCGGGCGACGTACGACAACTTGCGGGCCCAGGGCAAGGATCTCTACTTCTACAACTGCAACATCCCGGTCGGCAACTTCCTCAACCGCTTCATCGACCAGCCGCAGTACAACCAGCGGCTGACGCCCTGGTACGCCTACTCGCGGGGTGCGAACGGCTACCTGCACTACTCGATGAACGGCTGGCTGGCCGATCTCGACGAGACCGAGTCGAAGGGCGACCACGAGATCGTCTGGCCGGACGTCGAGAACAACACCATCCAGTCGTCGATCCGGTACGAATCGCTGCGGGACGGGATCGAGGACTACGAAGTACTGAACATCCTCGGCCGGACGAATCCCAAGCTGGCAAAGGATCTGGCGGCCGCGTTGGCCGAGCGGGCCGACAAGTACAGCGCGGACACCGGCTACCAGGCGCGGATCCGGCGGATCGCGCTGGACGCGGCGGCCGGCAAGCCGGTGATCGCCGCCGACCTCGCCGCGGGGAAGACCGTCAGCGCGTCGAGCGCGGCCGCCGGCCACGAGGCAGCCAAGGCGGTCGACGGTGACAAGGCGACCAGTTGGCAGCCGAGCGGAACCGGTGCGCAGTGGTTCCAGGTCGACTTCGGGCGGCAGGTGCAGCTCGACGGTCTCCAGCTGAACTGGTCTGGAGTTGCTGCTGGCAACTACTCGGTCCGGGTCTCGTACGACGGGGTCCGCTGGAGCACGGCGTACACGGGCGGTGGTGGAACCTTTGCCGGGGTCAATGGGAAGGCGCGGTTCGTCCGGATCGAGTTCGGCAGTGGAGTGTCCGGGCTGAACAGTCTGGAGGTGGCCGGGAGCCCGTTGGCGAAGCAGAACGTGCTCGGCGGTCGCAGCTACACGGTCAATCCCGCGCCGAACAACAAGCCGGACAGCGGATTCGAGTCGACCGACGGCGTTCTGGCGGATGCGCACGACGATGGCCGGACCTACGGGTTCGGGGCGGGGCAGGGGACCGCGACCATCCAGTTCGACCTCGGTTCGGCGCAGAACCTCGACGAGGTCCGGCTGCACGCCTACGAGGAGTATCCGGCGTACCGGCCGGACCGGGTGACGATCGCGACCAGCACCGACAACGTGACCTGGAAGCAGAAGGGCTTCCTGCCGGGGACGCCGAACGACCGGTCGAAGATCTGGTACCAGTTCGACTTCCCGCCGACCACCGCGCGCTATGTCCGGGTGACGTTGAACAAGACGTTCACGGCCGACGCGTCGGTGATGCTGGTCGACGAGATCGAGGCCTACGCCGCCACCGGTCCGGACAACCTCGCCGCGGGCGCGACGTACACGAAGGGTGAGCCGCCGCACGCCAACTACCCCGACACCGGCAACAAGGAGTCGACGGACGGCGTGATCGCCGGACACCACGAGGACGGCTTCAGCTACGGCTACACCTTCGGAGTCGGTACGACGGGTTGGCGGAAGGTGACCGTGGACCTGGGCTCGGTGAAGACGATCGGGCGGATCGAGGTGCACGACAACTTCGACGGGGTGACGAAGTACTCACCGGATGCCGTCCGGATCTCGACCGGCGAAACCCTGGACAGGGTGACCCAGATCGCGGCCACCAGCGTTTCGTCGGCGCAGTGGTTCCGGTTCCCGGTGCAGACGACCGCGCGGTATGTGCAGGTCGAGTACGAGAAGTACTCACAAGGCGTGGCGGCCGACTGGATCTTCGTCGACGAGATCGCCGCCTATTCGAACTGACACAGCCGAACTGAGACAGAAGTCTGCGGGATCCCAGTCAGCGGGTCACGACATATACCCAGTGAGACCCCCGGTGGGGGGACGATCTGGAGGTGGTGGCGTGACGATCGCGCTGACTGGGAGACCCGAGGGGTTGCCGGCGACGATGAGTGACGGCGAACTCTGGCGGCGGTCCGTCGAGGGGGAGACCGAGGCGTTCGGGGTCCTCTTCGACCGGCATGCCAAGGCGGTCTACAACTTTCTGTTCCGTCGGACGGCCTCGTGGAGCGACGCCGAGGACCTGACGTCGCTGGTGTTCCTGCACGGCTGGCGGCGCCGGGCGGAGGTGGTGCTGGTCCACGAATCGGCGCTGCCGTGGCTGTTGCGGACCGCCGACTACGTCTTGCGGAACGAGTGGCGCAAGCAGCATTTCCGGCGGCTCAACCTGCTGCGCCAGAGCCCGGCGGCCGACGTACCGGATCATGCCGAACACGTCGCGGCCCGGATCGACGACGAGCGGGAGGCCAAGCGGCTGCGGGCGTTGCTGCGCAAGTTGCCGCGGCACGAGCGCGAGATCGTCGAGCTCTGCTTCTGGTCGGGGCTCGACGCCCAGTCGGCGGCCGTCGCCCTCGACATCCCGCTCGGCACCGTGAAGTCCCGGATGTCGCGCGCCCGCACACGTCTTCGCGACCTGAGCGTCGCCGTCAGCACTGTGGAGGACCCGTCATGAGAGAGCTGCTCAACCGCCGTACCGATCAGCCGCTGCCGCCCGGGCAGCACGAGAGACTCCGCGCCGAGCTGCTCGACGCGATCGAGTCCGAGCAAGCCGGTACGCCGCGCCGCGTGCTGGTCCCGGCTGCCGCTGCTGCCGCGGTTCTGCTGGTCGCCGCCGGCCTGGCCGTCGCCGTACCGGCATTGCGGAACAACGATGCGGGTACGGCGGTCGCCGGGCAAGGTCAGCCGGCCGTTCGGGATCTGTCGGAGGCCGATACCGCCGCGCTGCAGAAGCAGTGTCTGGCCGAGGCCGACCGGATCACGGTCAAGCAGTTGCCGAAGCCGTTCCGCTCGTACAAGCCGGTCCATGCCTTCGAGTTCGTCGATGTCAACGATCCGAAGGTCGTGAAGACCTGGCTGATCGCCAAGGGGCTGCCCGGGTACTGGCTCTGCAGCCGGACCGCCGGCGGACAGATCAGCGAGTCGAGCCTCAGCATCCGCGGGGACGGGGCTGAATGGTCGATGCCGTTGCGGGGCCTCGCGCGCAACGCCGGCATCTTCATGAATCCGGTAGTTCGGGTGACGTTGCAGCAGAAGGGCCACCCGGCGACCGACGCCCACCTGTACCACGGGTTCTGGTTCGCGCCGACCGTCGGCCGGGTCGGCTGGGGACCGTACGACGCCGATGACCCCGACCAGGACGACTTCGTCTATCGCGGGTACGACGCGAACGGCAAGGAGATCTACTCCAGCACCACCACGCCGGAGCCGTGCACCGCGCGGGTGAACATCGTGCACGACGACGGGACGCGGGAGCCGGCGCCTGGCCCGGCGAACCCCAGCCCGCCGTACTGCAAGAGGTACAAGTGGACCTTCTGAGTCAGGTGCCGAGCTGAGCCGGTGTGGCCCAGGCCGCGACATGTACGTCGCGAGCCTGGGCCACCGCAGGCTTCGTCGCCTAGCCGAGCATCCAGTCGAACGTCCCGGCATTGCCGAGGTAGGCGACAGCGGTCTCGGCGGATTCCCGGGTGAGGTTCTCGACCATGATGACGTTGGCCTCGTAGAGGACCACGCCGCCTTCGGTCCCGCGTTCGGCGTCCTGGCCGATCCGGACCGGGTCGTACACGACGACGGGGAACTCGCGGTCGCCGTGGACCAGCCGGGCACCCATCAGCACGCCACGGTCCTCGATCTGGGCCCAGTCGCCCTCGTCGAAGTCGTCCGGGGCGGCCAGCCGCCAGCCTGCCTGGGTCATCTCATCTCCTTACGGTCGGTACGGCGTCAGCACGATGTCGTTGAGAAGGTTCTGGAATTCCTGTTTGGTCATCTTCTCGCCCGCGTTCGGCATGATCTCGTAGTGTGTCGGGTTCCCGCCGGTCTGCATGAGCCTCAGCCGGGGGCTGATCGTGCTCCTGTCGACCTCCCACGGCACCAGGCCGGCCCTCGGGATCGCCACGATCTTCGCGGGGTCGGTGTCGGTCGACGGGCCGGCGTTGGTCCGCACGTAGGGCGTGCCGTCCTGCAGCTTCGACTCCCCGTCCTTCAGCTTCCACGGGTCGCCCTCTTGGCCAGGCTTGACCCCACGATAGAGCGCCGAGTCGTCGTCCGGTCCGGGCCCGAGCCTGCGTGGTGTCTGCTGGGGACCCTTCTTCTTCTGCTGCTGGTCCCTGTCCGGCAGGGGTACGCGGGGCTTGGCCGGTGGGCGAGGCTTCGGCGGGGTCGGTTTGGGTCTGGGTGCGGTCTTGGTGCCGCCGTCGCCGCGCGCATGGTTGTTCCGGGGTTTCACCTTGTCGGCGACGTACTTGACGATCGTCTTGTAGACGATCTTCGCCTTCGCGACCACGTACATGACGAGCACCGTGATCAGCTTCCACAACGTCACGATCGTGGTCACGACGACCTTGACGAGTTTGACGACCGAGTGCCACGCCCATTTCAGGACGTCCCAGATGTTCTCGACCTTCTCGCGCCATTCGATCGTCTGCACTTCCTGCTGGTACGACTGCAGGTACATCTGCAACATGAACGCGATGATCAGCACGATGATCAGCACCGGGATCACGATCAGAATGGCGAGGTCGCCGCTGGAGTCGTTGTAGCTGACCGGGTTGTGGTTGGCGTAGCCGTACCCGTTCATCTGCCGTGGATCGCCGGGGTCGAGGATCGCGTCGACCGACAGGAATCTGCCGGTGCTCTTGTCGTACTGCCGGGACCCCAGCTGGACCAGCCCGGTGTCCGCGTCGTTGGTGCCGCCGTGGAAGTCGCGCTGCCCCGGCCAGGATGCCGGTGCCGCGCCGCGGAGGTCGCCGTACGGCATCGTCCGGCGTTTCTGGACGACCTGTGTGACCGAGTCGATCGCGGTCTGCGGCGTTCCTTGCAGATCGCTGGTGAGCCAGCTCAGCTGCGTTCCGGAGCGGACGGCGACCACTCGGTCCCCGAACCCGTAGTACCGCGTCCCGGTCACGGTCTGACCGGACTTGTCGAGGTGCAGCTCGGTCTCTCCGACGTACAGCGTGGTCCCGGTCGAGTCGCGACGGATCAGCCGCTTCCCGTCCGCGTCGTACACCGCGGCCGTCGAGGCCGTGCCCTTGGTCGTGCCGGTCAGCCGGTTCTCGGCGTCCCAGGCGAGGACCTCGTCCTTGCCGTCGGCTGTGCGCCGGGTCGTGTTGCCGACCTCGTCGTACCCGAAGGTCTTCGTCTTGGTACCGGCCGGGCCGGTACTGGTGACGCCGGTCAGCGCATGCGGTTTGGCACTGCCGTACTCGTAGGTGCTCGTTGTGGTCCCGGCAGGTGTGGTGGTCTTCTCCGACTTGCGGTTGCCCGCCTGGTCGAACGTCCACTCCTGTGCGTACGGCGCCGGTCCGCCGAGGTCCTGTGCACCCGCGCAGTCGCCGGCGCTGTTGTCCGCACCCGGCTTCGGGGTCCAGGCCTTGGTCAGCCGGCTCAGGTAGTCGTAGTCGAAGCACTGCGTGTCAGTGGCCTCGGCCGACTCCGCCGGAGCGATGTCGGTGATCTTCTTGATGTTGCCGCCGGGGTCGTAGTCGTACCGGGTGTCCGAGACCCGTTTGGGCGACAACTCCTTGTCCACAACGACTCTGCTCACTCGACGGGTGATCTGGTCGTACTCGAACTTCTGCTGCACGAACGGACCGGACGCCGTACCAAGAGTCAGCACGTCGGCATCCTCGAACGGCGTGTACGACAGCTGCCGCACGTAGGAGTCCTGGCCGGCCATCGAGGTCGGCAGGCCCTGGCTGTTGTAGCCGTAGTTGATCGTCTCGGCCCCGAGCCCACCTCCCGCCGGGAGTGATCGGGTGGCCAGGTTGCCGTCCTCGGTGTAGGTCTGGCCGATCGCGTACGTGCCGGCCAGCTTGCCCTCGGAGGCCGGCAGGGTCAGCGTCGTGCCCGTGGCCTGCCCGGAGGCGTCGTACCCGGTGATCGCGGTCGTGTACGCCTCGGTCTTGCCGTCCTTGACGACGTAGCGCGTCGAGGACGTCGTCCGCCCGGCCGCGAGGGAGTCGTACTTCCACTCGGTCTGCACCGGTCCGTCCGGACCGTTCAACCGAGTGTCGGTCTTCCGGCCGACGGAGTCGTAGCTGTTGTACAGCTTCACCCCGCGGGCGTCCGTGGTCGACACCAGTTGGTCGGCGGCGTCGTACTCGAACTTACTGATGCCCTTGTCCGGGTCGCTCTCCTCGATCTTGCGGCCCTGGATGTCGTACTTGTAGCTCCAGACGCTGCCGGCCGGATCGGTGACCGACTTCAGGTTGCCGGTCGGCCAGTAGGCGTACTTGGTGCTGTCGTACGTCCCCGTCGTACCGGTGCCGTGGTACTGGCGCAGCTCGGTCAGCGTGCCTTCGGCGTTGGTGATCCGGGTGACCGGCGTCTCGCCGTCCGGCGGGTCGATGCTCTGCCTGCCGGTGGCGACGTCGTGCTCGATCGACCACTTCTCCACGCCCATCGACTTGAACAGCTGCCGCGCGGGCCGCTCGGCCTGGTCGTAGACCGTCACCTCCTGCTTGGGCAGGGTGGCCTCGTCGACGACCTTGAGCTCACCCTCGGCCAGCGTCGCGGCGTAGTACGGACCGTTGACCTTGGTCTCGAGCCCCCGCGAGTTGTACCGGGTGTCGGTCACCAGCCAGCCACCGCGTGGCGACTGCTCGTGCGTCTGCCGGAGCCGGCCGAGGCCGTCGAACAGCTCGTAGCTGACGTCGAAGGTGTTCTTCACCCGGCGTTTGGTGATGACCGCCGACGGTCCGTCGTCGCGGATGGTGTACGCCATCTCGAGGTCGGCCGGTCCGGTCGGTGCGTGCCCGGCGTCCCACGACTTGGTGACGCGTCCGACGGCGTCGAGCTGGCGTACACCACGCCGTCCGTCGGCCGCCTGGACGGCGGTCTGGACGCCGAAGGCCGGCTCGATCTCCCCGGACACCTGCTGGCCGTTGTCAGCCGTGTCGGTGACCTTCACGAGCGGCCCGTACGCCGGACTGTAGGCCCGTCGCGTGGTCCGGTTCAGCGCGTCCGTGGTCTCGGTCTGCCGGCCCTGGGCGTCGTACTTCGCACTGAAGGTCAGCTCGTACGTCGGCGCACCGGCCGCGTCGAACCCGGACAGCCGCTCGGCCCGGGTGACCTGCCCGACGGTCGGAGTGGCGGTCGGCGAGGTGGCGCCGTCGTAGAACAACCGCTCGTCCATCAGTACGTCGGTGTTGGTGAACGGCTGGTCGCAGCGCTTCCCGACTCGTTGCACCCGGGCCGGGAGCTCGCGCAGGTTCTTCGCCGTGTTCTCGACGTAGCTGTACCGCGTGCAGCCGTCGTCAGCCGTGGTGCTGAGGTCGCCGGCCTCGTCCTTGGTCAGCAGACGGCCGCCGGCGTCGTAGTTGTTCTGGGTGTCGGTCTTCACAGCACCGGTGCCGGTCGGCTGGTACTGCGTCATCTGCTTCTGGCCGGAGTACCGCGAGGTCAGCGTGCCCCACGGCCGCGTCATGGTCGCGGTGGGAGCGGACAGGTAGTAGTCCGAGATGCTCTTGGTGAGCACCTCCGGGCCGTTGTACACGATCTGCTCGCGGGACTGGCCGGCGAACTCGTTGACGTCCTCCACCGCGGTACCGGTGGAGTCGGTGATCTTCACGTCCTTGGTGCCGCCCGCTGCTGTCCGGTCGCCGTCCAGGCCGCGGAAGTACAGCGTCTCGTTGGCGGACTGCGGTTCGTCGGCACGGCCCTTGAGCACCTTGACGCGACCGAAGCCACGCCACTGCGACCAGGTCGACTCCTTCAAGTCGGTGCCGGCGTCCTGCTCCTCGAAACGCCAGGCCGGCTTGTCGAGGTACTGGACAGTCGTGATGACCGGTACCGGCGCCTGCCACGGGTCGGTGGCCGAGACCGTCCGGTCCGTCTGCTGGACGGACTGCACGACGTACTTGTGGAACCAGTCGGTGCGGTCGGGTGAGGTGTCGAGCAGCGACCACTTCTGCGGACGGCAGCGCCGGTCGTTGTTGTCCGGTGCCGGCAGACCTGTTGGCAGACAGTCGATCGGGTAGTAGTTGACCGCGAGGTCACCACCGGTCCCACCATGTACGGCGTTGATCCGGAACCACTCGAGCGGCGGCACGGTGTCGCTGCCGGTGTCGACGCGGTTCGCCAGCGGGATGCCATCGAAGCTGGTCGTGGGCATCTGAACCGGTGTACCGACGAGACCGGTCGGAGTGATCTCCTTCAGCCACAGGGACGGACTGCTGTTGTCACCGCGCAGATACTCCTGCCGCAGCGACCACGACTGCACGTCCTCGTGCTTGCTGGTCGCGGCTCGCCATACCTGGGTAGTGACCTTGTCCATCCGGAGCTGGGTCCAGAACGTCGGGGTGTAGTGGTTCTCGCAGTTCGTCGTGCTCGCGCAGGTCAGGTCCCACGGAGTGTCCGGGTACGTCGCCTTCTGCGTCGGCCCGCACGGCAACGGCGTACAGCGCTCGGCCGTTGTGTACTGGACCTGGCCGATCGGCTTCTGGGTGAACACCTGGCCGTCGGTCTGGCCGTACTCGATCCGCTTGATGTTGCCGGCGCGGACGTAGGTGCTGACCGACGCCTTGGTCAGGTTGCGCGCGTAGCGGTCGATCTCGGTGTTGTAGAACGTGCTCATCGTGTTGCCGTTGCGGTCGACGACGTAGTCCAGGTTCCAGGCGTAGGCCTGCTGGCACCACGAGTCGGCGAACGCGGTCTTGTTGCACTGCTCACCGGAGTGGTTGCCGAACACCGGGACGGTGAACGCGGACTTCGTCTCCTCCTTGCCGGTGGACCAGCCAGGCAAGCGGTTCAGGCCGAAGTAGTACTTCGTCCCGTCCTTGGACGTCATCCGCCAGTACTCGCCCTTGTCGGCCGCGGCGATGCCGTCGTCGCCGTTGGTCGCGCCGCTGAGCCGCTCGATGATCGAGCCGTCGTCGCCGCGCATCCGCCAGACCTCGCCGCTGGCGTCCTTCTTGGCCAGCACCAGGTCACCGGACTTGCCGTTGAGCGAGATGTTCAGGCTGTCGCCGCGGAAGCAGAGGTCACCGGTCTTGCGGGTGCCGTTGTTGCCGCCGAGGTCCTTGGAGCAGGTCTTGTAGCGGCGCTCGATCGAGCCGCCGCCCATCAGGTTGAACCCCTGACCGACGACCGAGGTCTGGTTGTTGGTGGACGACGACAGACCGTCGAGCGCGCCGGAGGAGTAGCTCAGACCGGTGCCGGGCTGGGGGCCTCCGGACGACGGCGGAGCAGTGAACGGCAGTTGCCATTCGAAGTCGCCGGACGAACCGCCGACGCTCCAGGTCGAGGCGCCGTCGCCGATGCCGGACTTCTTGTAGTCGCCGGCACCGCTCGAGTCGCCGGCCGCGACCATGAAGGTCCGCGGCTGGGCACCGACCGGTACGTCGGCGATCACGTCGCCGTTGCCGTTGTTGCGGGTCGGGATGACGACGGTCTTGCCGTCCTGCTGCGTCGTGAACCGCAGTCGGGTCGCCCAGTCGCCGCCGTACGTGTCGCGGAACTCGCGGTAGTCGACGCCGACCGTGACGTTCCCGGACTTGGCCGAGCCGTCGGCCCGGGCCACGGTGAGTTCGAGGGCGTCGCCGCGTCGGCCGACGAGGTCGACCGCGACCTTCGCAGGCGCGGTGGGGGCGACGCCGTTCGCGAGCACTGCTTGCGAGGTGGCGGCCGTCGGCGCGACCCAGACCGGCAGCGAGCCGGCCTTGGCGCGCTCGTTGACGCGGCCACCGTTCAGTGCGAGCTGCCAGGTGCCCTTGGCGGCGGGTTGCGGGACAGCAACCTCCGCGGATCCGGCCACCGGCCACCGATCGGCGGGCCGGCCGGTGTAGACACGTGCGGCCACCTGATCCGCTGGGCGGGGATCGGCCTTCGCCGTCCGGCCGTCGAGGGACTTGTACTCGGTCGGTGTGAACGCCGGGTCGGACCGGGTCGCGGCCGCGGCGGCGAAGCCTTGTTGCTGGATGGACAAAACCATCGTGACAGCCAGGCCGACGGCTATCGTCGTCCGGACGCCGAGGTTCGCTCGGAACCTTCGAGAGGGCATGGGCGGGCCTCCTGAGTTAGAGGCCTCCACTTTGCGGTCCGGCCACGGTCGGTCACCAGGTCAGAAGTGGACAACGTCCAGTACCGGTCAGCGGCCGATTCGGCTGTCACGCCCCGCTACCAGCGGCCGTCCTGATCAGGTGCTGAAGGTGACGCCTTGCCCGGGGCGGAGTTGGGCGCAGGCGGGGATGGAGGCTTGCGCGACGTAGGCGATCACGGGGTACCCGCCGGTGACGGGGTGGTCGGCGAGGAAGACGACCGGGAGGCCGGAGGGCGGGATCTGGATCGCGCCGAGGGCCATGCCTTCGCTGGAGAGCTCGCCATCGCGGGAGCGCTCGAGCGGGGTGCCGTCGAGGCGGACGCCGACCCGGTTGCTGTTGCTGCTGACCGCGTACCGCTGGCTGAGGAAGGACGTCCAGCCGGCGTCGGTGAACCAGTCGCGGCGCGGGCCCGGAGTGACGCGGACTGACACCGGGCCGGCCTCCGGATCCGCGACCGGGGCGAGGTCGACGCCCGGCATCGGTCCGAACGCGCGACCGACGGATAACGACGTACCGGCTTGTAGTGGGGCTGGTCCGAGGCCGGAGAGCAGGTCGGTCGAGCGAGAGCCGAGGATTGGCGGTACGTCGATTCCGCCGCGGACTGCGACGTACGTGCGCAGGCCGGAGCGGGGTGGGCCGAAGCGCAGCACGGTGCCGGCCCGAACGAAGGACGGTGCATTCAGCGGTACGCCGGAACAGGGGGCGCCGGTCACGGCGATCGTGAGGTCGGTGTCGGCGTGCAGGACGAGCCCGCCGAAGGTGATCTCGAGCGCGGCCGCTCCGGGGTGGTTACCAACCAACCGGTTGGATAGCGCGTACGACGTGGCGTCGCAGGCACCCGAGGCCGGGACTCCGAGGGCACCCTGGCCGACCCGGCCGGCATCCTGAATCGTTGCCAAGGGCCCCGTTTCCAGGACCGTGATCATGTGGGGCCCGCAGCCACGAAGCGGACCCGGCGGCCGGGGTGGAACAGTGCGGCCGGATCCCGTTGCTGGTCGAAGATCTTCAGGTCGGTGCGGCCGATCAGCTGCCAGCCACCCGGCGACTCCCGCGGATAGACCCCGCTGAACTCACCGGCCAATCCGACCGCGCCGACCGGGACCTTGGTGCGCGGTGACGAACGGCGTGGAATGTTCCAGTCCGCCGTACCGGTCAGGTAGCCGAAACCGGGAGCGAAACCGCAGAAAGCCACGGTCCACTCCTCACCGGTATGGCGTTCGACCGCCTCGGCCGGGGTGCACCCGAGCAGCTCGGCGACGTCGGCAAGGTCTTCGCCGTCATAGACGACCGGGACCTCGAGCAGGTCGCCTGCGCTCCGGGCCGTGGTCAGCGGCTGCACGTTCAGCAGCAGGCGGTTCAAGGCGTCCAGGCTGCCTGTTGTCGTGACGAGCACGGTCCGGGCCGCGGGGACGATGTCGACGGCGTTGGGCGGCCGGTCGGCGAGCAGTGCGGCGTAGTAGCCGAGCACCTGGTCGAGGTCGTCGAGCTCAACCAGCAACGCGCAGTCACCCGCGGGCAGGACGCGCATCAGCGACCGAACGGGCTCAGCGTCACGCCGGCATCCTCCAGCGCGGCGCGAACCTGGCGAGCGATCCCGACGGCGCCCGGAGTGTCACCGTGCACGCAGATCGAGGCCGCGTCGACAGTCAGCTCACCACCCGCGCTGTCGGTGATTGGCCGGCCGGTCGCCATCGCCGTACAGCGGGCGGCGATCTCGTCGGCATCGTGCAGCACCGAGCCGGCCTCGCGGCGGGACACCAGCGTGCCCTCGGGGGTGTAGGCGCGATCGGCGAAGGCCTCGTGGACAACGGTCAGACCGGCCTCGGCGGCGAGGCGGAGCCAGGCCGAGCCGTGGAGACCGAGCACCGGGAGGGTGCGGTCGTAGTCGGCGACCGCGCCGACGACGGCAGCGGCCTGCGCCTCGTGGTGGCCGATCGTGTTGTAGAGCGCGCCGTGCGGCTTCACGTAGCGGACGCGATCCCCGGCGATCCGGGCGAACGCGTCCAGTGCGCCGAGCTGGTAGACGATCTCGTCGCGCAGCGCGTCCGGCTCGATGTCGACGAACCGGCGGCCGAATCCGGCCTTGTCGGCGTACCCCACGTGGGCGCCGATGGCGACCCCGCGCTCGACCGCTTCGCCGGTCACCCGGCGCATGATCGAGGGGTCCCCGGCGTGGAAGCCGCAGGCCACGTTGGCGCTCGTCACCACGTCGAGCAGTGCGCTGTCGTCGCCCATCGGCCAGGAGCCGAAGCCCTCGCCCAGATCCGCGTTGAGGTCCATCAACGTCCTCCTCAGCTTGTACTTCGAGGGTAGATATTGTTCAACAATCCTGCAAGAGGATGGTTCTACTTTCCCTGGTGACCTGTAGTAAGCGATGATGCCGCCATGACTACGGGTGAGGCCGACGGGAGCCGGCAGGCGTGGCTGCGGACGGTCGCCGCGGATGTCGCGCGGCTGGACCGCAGTAGCTCCGCCGAGCGCGCCGCCGACATTCTCCGCCGCAGCATCACGGAGGGGGCGCTGCCACCCGGTGCCCAGTTGTCCGAGGTCGAGCTCACCGAAGTGCTCGAGGTCAGCCGGAACACGCTGCGCGAGGCGTTCCGGCTGCTGACCCATGAGGGTCTGCTGATCTACAAGCTGCACCGCGGCGTCTTCGTTCCGGAGCTCGACGAGGCCGACGTGGTCGACCTCTACCGGTTGCGCCGGGTGCTCGAGGTGGACGTCGTCCGCGGGCTCGCCGACCGCGACCCCGAGCTGCCCGCGGCCCGGCTCGAACCGCTGGCCGATGACGTCGAGGCCGCCGAGGCCGCGGCCCTCGCGGATCGCTGGCCTGCCGTCGGTACGGCGAACATGCGGTTCCATCAACACCTGATCGGCCTGGCCGACAGCGCCCGGATGGACGCGATGACCGGCCGGCTGCTCGCGGAGCTGCGACTCCTCTTCCATGTGATCGCCACGCCGCGCGAGCTGCACGAGCCTTATATTGCCCGCAACCGCGCGCTTTTCGAGCTGCTCGAAGCCCGCCGGTACGACGACGCCGCGGCCAACCTGCACCAGTACCTGCTCGAGTCCGAGATCGCCATCCTCGAAGCCTTCCGGTCTCGCTGACGATTAAGGGGTTGCGCGCCCCCATCGCGACCTGAGTTGATGAAGTTTGACCAGCCGGGAGCAGCAAGGGGAGCGCAGCGCATGACCGACGAGCGGACCGACCAGACGCCCAAGTCCTACCGCCCTATCGACGCCAAGGGATTCCGTGAGTCGATCGCGCGAGGCTGGGGTGCGGTGGACCGTACGGTCACCGTGCCGGCCGGGCTCGCCGAAGCGGCCGCCGAGCATCGGCGCAAGCTGGTCGCGGCGCTGCCGGGCCGCCGGATCGCGCTGGGAGCCGGTCACGCGCCGGTGCGTTCCAACGACACCAACTTCGACTTCCGCGCCGACAGTGACTTCGTCTGGCTGACCGGTTGCCAGGCCGAGGGCGCCGTACTGGTGCTGTCGGCCGACGGCGACGCCACCTTGTACCTGCGCGAGGCGGCTGGGCCGGAGGAGGCCGATTTCTTCGCGAACGCGCGCGACGGCGAGCTGTGGATCGGTCCGGTCCCTGGCCTGAAGGACTGGTCGGACGCGCTGCAGATCGCCTGCCGCCCGATCGAGGAGCTGCCGTCCGCGGTGCGCGGCGCGGTGCCTTACATGCTGTCGGTGCCCGGGGTCGACCCGATGCTCGACGCGCTGGTGCAGACCGCGCCGCACGACGGGAACGCGCTGCGGCAGTCCATTGCCGAGCTGCGCCGGATCAAGGACGACTGGGAGCTGGATCAGCTGCGCGATGCGGTCGCGGCCAGCGTGCTCGCGTTCGAGGACGTGGCTCGCGAGCTGCCCGAGGCGATCCGTAGTGGCGGTGAGCGTTGGCTGCAAGGCACTTTCGACCGCCGTGCGCGGACGGCCGGCAACGGCGTCGGCTATGCGTCGATCGTTGCTGCTGGCAAGCATGCGCCGGTGCTGCACTGGGTCCGCAACGACGGTGCGGTCAACGAAGGCGACGTGATCCTCCTCGACGCCGGTGTCGAGACCCGCACGCTCTACACCGCTGACGTGACGCGGACCTTCCCCGCCACGGGTGAGTACACCGCTGCCCAGCGGCAGGTTCACGACCTCGTGCACAAGGCACAGCTCGCCGCACTCGATGCAGTCAAGGCAGGAGCGCCGTACCGAGCCTTCCAGCATGCGGCGATGGTCGTGCTGGCCGAAGGGCTGCGGGACTGGGGTCTGCTCGACATCTCGCTCGACGAGCTGCTCGGGCCGGACGGTCAGCAGCACCGCCGCTTCATCGTCTGCGGGACCGGCCACTACATCGGCCTCGACGTGCACGACTGCGACGCGGCCCGGCCGGAGACCTACTTCGCCGGTGAGATCGAGGCCGGGATGGCGCTCGCGGTCGAGCCGGGCCTGTACTTCCACCCGAACGACGAGACCGTGCCGCCGGAGCTGCGCGGGATCGGCATCCGGATCGAGGACAACGTCGTCGTGCACTCCGACCGGCTGGAGATCCTCACCGAGGCCCTCCCGATCGACACCGCCGGCCTCGAGCAGTGGACCCGCAAGCACCTCAACAGGCAGTAATCGACCGGTCACCGAAAATTATCGGTCACCAGCAGTAACACATTCCGGTGGCAACCCGATGTAGTCGTCGGGGAGGGTCGAACTCGGCCCGGCGCGTGACAGTGGGGGGCCGCGGTCACGCGCCGGCCGAATTCCGACACCGGATCAGAGGAGATCCACGGGGGAATGGCTATGAATCTGCGAGTGAGAGTCGTCCACTACGGCCAGGCACACTGGTACGCCGACATCGACGACGCCGACGATCCAGTCGTCGACGACCCCTTCTGGTACGTCGACCACTGCCGCACCCACGCCCAAGCCCTGGAAGCGGCCTGCGCCCAGCTGTCCACCCTGACCACCCGGGTAGACCGCGGCGACCGCCTCCACCGAGTCCTCGAAGTCACCGGCGTAGCGGTCTAACCCCTAACGTCCGAAAAACCCGCGGTCCACGTACTGCTGTTGAGTCTCGTCAGATAGTTCACGGGTGTGTCGCGGGACATTGGTGACACTTTGATCGGTCCGCAGGCTTGAGTTCTGGTTCATGGCCGGGGGTCGCGGCTGCGGCCGATTTGCTGCACGGGAAGGTTGAGGGGATCTCCGCTCAAGTTGCTGGTTCTCCCCTCGTTTTTTGACCAGAGAAGGGTCAACTTGAACGGATAGCCCACCAAAATTTACTGAGGCCCAGGCAACGGGCACAGACCCATCGGCGCGCCTTTGTGTGGATCTACTGCCACCCAGCGGCAGCAGAACTCCGCTGATCGACAACTCCCGCAGATCCGGGGCCGGCGCCGCACTCCGCAACAGGCTCACAACCACAGCCCAACGCCGCCAGACCGGCTCGACCGCAGCCGTAACTGCCACCTATGTTCGGAGACAGCAACTAGTACCGATGTCCCGAGACATGACAGCGATCCACGTACTGCATTCCTTCGGACGTTAGCGATCAGGTGGTCGGATGCTCCCCAAACCGCTTTGGGGACCGAAACCGGCCGATTCCGGTGGGTGTTCCGGTGCACTACGCTCCCCAAACCAGCCGGCCAGTCGCGGTCCGCACGCCTCGGTCGAGCAGAAATTGCCCTGGTTGGGCGAGGAGAACCTCATTTCAGTGGTTGCCCCCACGGATGGGGGGTTGCCTACTGAAAAGACGAGTGGGCAACCCCCTATCTGAGCGGGCAACCCCAAGGCCGATTGGTCGGCCCAGCGGGGCGGTGGCGCGGCGGGCGGCCGAGCCGGACGGACCTCGCCGCTCAGCCGGTCGGGGGGACGGCGGGGCAGGTTGTGCCGGGCTTCGGGAGTTTGCGGTTGACGAGGTAGGTGTCGATGGTGGCGGTCATGCAGGGGCTCTTGGTGTAGCTGCCGTGGCCCCAGCCTTCGTAGGTGAGGAGGCGGCCGTTGCGGCCTAGCTGGCGTTGGACGTTCTGGGCCATTGAGTACGCCGTGGCTGGGTCGTGCAGCGCGTTGGCCAGCAGGACTGGGGTTTTGAGGTGGTGCACGTCCAGGCGGTGCTGGGGGTTGTTGGCTGCCGGACCGCCCAGGCAGAGCGAGATGGCCATGAACTGGCCTGGGTACGGCATGCCCGGGTTGTTGCGGGCGAGCCTGGCCAGCAGGGCGGCGTACTCGGGGTAGGTCCTGACCTGCAGGTTCCAGTCCTGGCAGAACGGGACGAGGGTGTTGGAGACGAGCTCGCCGGTCGGTGGTGGCGGGGTCGGGATGACGCCCTTCTGCAGCACGGTTGCCAAGGCGTTCCACTGGGGCGCGTAGAGCAGGCGGAAGACGGCGAAGGAGGCGTTGAACTTGTTGTCCGACCGAGCCAGTACGTCGGCCCAGCGCGCCCGAACGTCTTGTCCGTGCAGGGCGCACGTCGTCGTACGGTCGCACCAGGCGACGAACTCGTCGAACGAGTCCTGGACCGACGCGGCCTGTGGATCGAGGAACTGGCGTGGTGTCGCGAGGCTGTGGTCGAGGACGCTCTCCAGGACCATCGCGCGGACGCGGTGCGGGTAGGTCTCCGCGTACTGGGCGCCGAGCGGGGTGCCGTACGAGCTGCCGTGGAAGGTGATCTGCTGCTCGCCGAGTGCGCGGCGGATCGCGTCGACGTCGCGCACGGTCTGCCAGGTGTCGACGTGGTCGTAGAGCGGACCGGTGTGCGCGCGGCAGTCGTCGGCGAGCCGGCGGTTGTAGTCGATCAGCGCGTCGAACCCCGCCTGGTCGCGGACGAGCGGTGACGGCATCGCGGCGTACAGGCTGGTGGTGCACTTGACCGGGTTGCTGCGCGCGATCCCGCGCGGGTCGAAGCTGACGATGTCGAACCGGTCCTGCAGTTCGGGGCTGAAGCGGTCCATGCCGGTCTTGATCCGGTCGACGCCGGAGTCGCCGGGACCGCCGGGGCCGAAGATCAGGACGCCGATCCGATGCTTGCCGGTCCGGCGGGCGATCTCGAGGGCGAAGGTCGGCCCGTTCGGATTCCGCCAGTCGACGGGGAGTTGCAGGGTCGCGCACTCCGAACCCTTGATGTCCTCCGGCTTCTCCTTGCCTTCGAGCTTGCAATCGGTCCAGTGGACAGCGGCCGACGCCGGGAGGACGGCGAGGCTTGAGGCGGTGACTGTGAGGACCAATCCCCACACGAGCGATCTGAATCTCATCTGCTCGATCCTTCGGTAACCGCTTGCTCCCGCACATCGGGGACAGCCCCCAAGACCACCCCGGGCCGGCCTTGAGGGACTTGTTAGGGTCGGGCTCGATGACACACTCACGGTGGTTCCGCGCAGTGGCGATCGCCGAGGCGATCTCGTGGACCGGTCTGCTGATCGGCATGCTGTTCAAGTACGTGCTGTCCGACAACGAGGCCGGGGTGAAGATCTTCGGCCCGATCCACGGCGGCATCTTCGTCCTGTACGTCGTCACCGTGCTGATCGTCCGGGGGCCGCTGCGCTGGTCGTGGCCGGTCACACTCGCGGCACTGGCCGCGAGTGTTCCGCCGCTGTTCACCTGGTTCTTCGAGATCTGGGCTCGAGGTCGGGAGCGGCAGTTTCACGCCTACTCCGCGGCACCCGGCACGGCACCTCACCGCACTTGAGCGAAGGACAAGATGCTCCGCATCGTGCCCTCCTCTCAAGCACGCCGAGCTACCGCACCGGGCACCTGCTCGCTACGGCGTGAAACTGCCGCTCCCGACCTAGCGCACCGGCCGGATTGACGCCGGGCCGAAGGCCGCCGTACCGTCGCGTCCGGAAGCTAATTCAACAGCCGCATGAACCCGTGCGGGAGAGACCCGGCCTAGGGCATCTCTCCCAACCCCACACCTACTGCGCTGCACTCGGCACGGCACCTCGCCGCACGGGTGCAAAGGGCAAGATGCGCCGCATCTAGCCCTTCGCCCCCGCGCGCCGATGCACCGCACCGAGCACATGCTCGCTACGGCGTGGGATTGGGAGAGATGCCTGTGAGCCGGGCGCCGTAGGAGCAACTCTCCCCAAGAATCTCTCAGGCACCTTCACCGTGCGGGCGAGGCATCTCTGGAGGGCATCAGCCCGACAGAGCGGGGAGGACACCACTCGGTCAACGACGACCGGAAGGGACCTCCGTCATGGCGATCAGTGTCTTCGACCTGTTCAGTATCGGGATCGGCCCGTCGAGCTCACACACCGTGGGCCCGATGCGAGCGGCCCGTACGTTCGTTCTCGGCCTCCAGGACGCGGGTCTGCTGACCGCGACCGCCCGGGTCGAATCGCAGTTGTTCGGGTCGCTCGGTGCGACCGGGCACGGCCACGGCAGTAACAAGGCGGTGCTGCTCGGGCTCGAGGGTGAGGACCCCGAGACCGTCGCCACGCACTCCGTCGACGCCCGCGTCGAGACGATCCGCGAGCGCGGCCGGCTGCGGCTGGCCGGCGTCCACGAGATCGCGTACGACGACAACTCCGACCTGATCATGCATCGGCGGAAGGCCCTGCCGTACCACCCGAACGGGATGTCGTTCCTGGCCCGCGGGGCGGATGGTGAGATCCTGCGGGAGCGCACGTACTACTCGGTCGGCGGCGGTTTCGTGGTCGACGAGAACGCGGCGGCCGGGGACCGGATCGTCCCGGACAGCACGGTGCTGAAGTACCCGTTCCTGAGTGGTGCCGAGTTGCTCGATCGGTGCCGTGAGTCGGGGCTGTCGATCGGCGAGGTGATGCTCGCCAACGAGCAGGCCTGGCGGTCCGAGGAAGAGATCCACAGCGGCCTGCTGAAGATCTGGAAGGTCATGCAGGACTGCGTCAAGGAGGGCTGCGAGACCACGGGCGTGCTGCCCGGCGGTCTGAAGGTGCCGCGGCGGGCACACGCGCTGCACGGCAAGCTCACCGGCGATCCGTGGTCGGTGGATCCGCTGAAGGTGATGGACTGGGTCAACCTGTTCGCGCTCGCGGTCAACGAGCAGAACGCGTCGGGCGGGCGGATCGTCACCGCTCCGACGAATGGTGCCGCGGGCATCATTCCCGCCGTACTGCACTACTACCGGCGGTTCATCCCGGGCGCCACTGACGACGGCTGCGTGCGGTTCCTGCTGGTCGCGGCGGCGATCGGCGTTCTGTACAAGGAGAACGCGTCGATCTCCGGGGCCGAGGTCGGTTGTCAGGGCGAGGTCGGTTCGGCCTGCTCGATGGCCGCGGCCGGGTTGTGCGAGTTGCTCGGCGGTACGCCGGAACAGGTGGAGAACGCGGCCGAGATCGCGATGGAGCACAACCTCGGACTCACCTGCGACCCGGTCGGCGGGCTCGTCCAGATCCCGTGTATCGAGCGGAACGCGATGGCCGCGGTGAAGGCGATCAACGCGGCCCGGATGGCGATGCACGGCGACGGCGTGCACGTGGTGACGCTCGACAAGGTCATCAAAACCATGCGTGAAACCGGTGCGGACATGAAGATCAAGTACAAGGAGACTTCCCGTGGCGGCCTGGCCGTCAACGTGATCGAATGCTGACGTGCAAGCACCGCTCACCAACAGCGTCCTGATGACCCGCCGGCTGGCCGAGGGATGAGCCTGCTGCGTTACTGGTGGGTGCTGCCGGGTGGGCTCGCCGTACTGGGTTATCTGCTGTCCTTCGCCGGGCTGACCCGGTCGCAGCGCGCCGAATGGGTGACCGCCCGGGTCGTCGATCTCGAGTCGCCGGACCACGGTGCCAGCAAGGACGGCGGCATCCCGGTCACCGTGTCGTTCCGCGACCCGCGCTCGGGCCAGGAGTTCACGCTGCCGAACACCGACGGCAAGCACGGCTTCCCGGTCCGCGCCGCCTGGATCGGCCGTGAACTGGTGGTGTACTACCCGAAGGGCCATCCGGAGAAGTTCCGGATCGCGCTGTATCCCGAGGCCGAGGGGGACGGCCGTGACTTCCCCAACGTCATGGTGGCGCTCCTGCTGCTCGGCCTGGTCATCCACGCGATTGTTGCCTGGGGCTACGAATGGGCCTTCCTCGGCTTCGGTGCCCTGCTGTTCCTGGCCGGTCTCCTCGGCCGCGACCTCCGCAGCGCCCGGCTCCGCGGACGGCAGTTGGCCGACGCGATCGCCGTACCGGCTCACGTCGTCGCCGTCACCACCGACGTCTACAAGGACGGCGAAGGCAGCGAGATCATCAACCACGCCCCGGTCATCGCCTTCACCACCACCGACGGCCGCGCGGTCCTCGTCCAGCCCCTCGACAACTTCCCCAAGCCAGGCACCTCGCTGGGCCGCGAGTTCACCCTGCACTACGCCCCCAGTGACCCCACCGTCTACACCCACAACCTCGACTTCGACCGCAAAGACCGCCTCAACACCGCCCGCTACACCACCGTCCCCCGAGCCCTGGGCCTACTAGCCCTCCTCGCCGGCGCCACCCTCCTCTACCTCCACCGCTGAGGAATCCACCCACTAGGTTTGGTCGGGTGCCGATGAAGCGAACGAGCGTGTACGCCGATGCCGCGGATCTGGCGGTCCTTGCCGAGGCAGCGCGGCGGCGGGGTGTGGCGGCGGCGGAGCTCCTCCGCGAGGGTATCCGCCTGGCCGCGATGAACAGCCGGGTCTGGGACGCGCCGCTCGACTGGCCGACCTTCGACAGTGCGCCCAGTGATCCGCGGTAGCCAAGGACATGTAGTCCTGGGCTCGGGGGACGTCCGTCACGCTGCGGGAGCTGATGAACGGGGTGCCTGAGGGAGCTATCTCATGTCGTTGGCGACGCTAGGGGTTGGTGGTTTGGAGGATGGTTCGGGCTACTTGGTCGGGGGCGTCGTTCATGGGGACGTGGCCGGCGTTGAGGAGGGGGATCATCCGGGCCTGGGGGATCTGGAGGTGGGCGCGGGCGGCTTGGACCGGGAGGAGGACTCGGTCGTGGGTGCCCCAGGCGATGGTGACGGGGAGGTTGGGGACGTCGCCGTCGAAGGTGGCGCCGGCGCGGGCGTGGGCGGCTACGCGGTCGAAGCCGGGGGCGTCGCGGAGGGCGCGGGATTCGGCGACGACGGCGTCGGGGGAGCGCAGGGCCGGGCGGTGGTAGATGGTGCCGGTCAGGACGCGGCGGCCGGCGGGGGTGCGGGCGAGGCGCTGGACGGTCTGGTCCGGGGTACGGCGGGCGACGCGGCGGAGGTTGGTGAGCAGGCCGATCGCCCAGCGGTTCTCGCGGGGTGACCAGAAGCCGGCCGGGGCGAGTGCGGTGACCGAGCGGACCAGGCCGAGCTGGCCGAGGCGGAGCGAGACCATACCGCCGAGCGAGTTGCCGGAGACGTGCGGCTGGTCGAGGTCGAGCGCCTTGCAGAGGGCGTCGACGGTGTAGGCGAGCGTGTCGAGCTCGTCCGGGATTCCGAGCGGAAGGTCCGGCGATTCGCCGAATCCGGGGAAGTCGAGCGCGATCACGTCGTGCCGCTCGGCCAGCTGGTCGAGGACCGGGTCGAACGCCTGCCAGTGGTGACCGATGCCGTGCAGCAGCACCAGCGGATCGCCCGAACCCTTGCGGTAGTAGGCCACCTCGACACCCGGAACGCCGGCCACGGTCAAGCTCGCGGTTGCACTCATAACCTCATCGTGAACCTACTACCGCGTCCTGTCATCGTGACATGGTTGATGTCACATAGCCTTAATAAGCTTCTACCTCGCTGGTGGACGCATTGCCGCTGACCGTGGGGTTCAGGTTGATCTTCCAGGACTTGTCCGGCCCGAACGCCTGGTCGAACTTCAGGTACGAGCACCCGGTCCCGAACTGCCGCCGCGCCGAGCTCCAGTCCGCGCCGCTCTTGTAGTACAGGTGGTAGGCCCCGCCGATCCGCGTGATCGCCGCCGCCTTGCCGGCCCGGATGTACGTCATCACGTGCGGTTCCCGCGGCGGCTTCCCGTCGGTGACGACCGAGATCGCGACATCCTTCGCCGTACCGTTGGTGATCTCCAGCCGCCCCGTCCCGGCCTTCCCGGTCCGCACCACGGTCGCGCCGTTCACCGGCCGCTCCGGTTTCGGCGCCGCACCCGGGTTCGGCAGCGTCCCCCCGAACACCAGCTTGAGCTTCGTCAACGCCGCCAACGCGGGCGCGAGATCCACCCGCAACTGCCGCTGCACCTTCTGCGACGTGTACGCCCCACCACCACACCGCGCGTCGAGCTCGGCCTGCTCCGAATCCGACAGCTTGTACGCCGCCACTCCGATCCGGTCCTGCAGCAGTTGATGTACGGCGCTCAATCGCCCCTCGACCGTCAATCCGGCCAGCCGCCCCGAGGCGGTGTTCAGCGACTTCGACACGTCATCCATCGCCTGCGCCAACCCCTCGGCCGTCTGCGCACGCGTCAACGCCCGAAGACTCACAGCCAGCGACTGCTCCGCCTTGGTCAACTCGGCCTGGTACGCCGCTTGCCCCAGCGGACCCTTCGGCGCCGACGACGCGACAGCCGCCGTACCGCCACTCACTGGTGGGGTATCTGTGCCGTTGACCAACGGCGCTCCGCACCCCGCCAACACGCAGAGCAGCGCCCCAACTACCGCAACCTGCTTCATCCACCCCGCCCCAGTATCCCCAACCCCGCGCCCTGCTCCAGGCTACGTGGCGGGCCAACTGGAGACACCCAGCGCAGCGTTAAGAATCCCGCGGAGCCGGGCGGACAAAGGGAAAGGCGAGCGTGGCGCGGATGTTCTGGCCGGTCAGCATCATCATCACCCGATCGACGCCGATCCCGAGCCCACCGGTCGGCGGCATCGCGTACTCGAGCGCACTCAGGAAGTCCTCGTCCAGCGACATCGCCTCCGGATCACCGGCCGCCGCCTTCAGCGACTGCTCGGTGAGCCGCCGCCGCTGCTCGACCGGATCGACGAGCTCCGAGTACGCCGTACCGATCTCGGCTCCGAAGGCGACCAGGTCCCAGCGCTCGGCGAGCCGGGGCTCGGTCCGGTGCGTCCGGGTCAGCGGTGACGTCTCCAACGGGAAGTCGGTGTAGAACGTCGGCAGCGTGGTGTTCGGCTCGACGAGCTCGTCGTACAGCTCGAGAACCAGCTCACCCGCGCTCAGCTCGAACGTCGTGTGCACCCCGTGCTTGAGACACAGCTCCCGCAGCGCCTCGACCGAAGTATCCGGAGAGACCGGTACGCCGGTCGCCCGTGCCACCGCATCGTGTACCGAGATCACCGGCCAGTCGCCGGAGATGTCGATCTCGCCGTCCGGCCGTTGCACCATCGGCTTGCCGAACACCGCGGTCGCCGCCTCGATCAGCAGCTCCCGGGTCAGTTCGCGCATCACGTGATAGTCCGCATACGGCTGGTAGGCCTCGACGGACGTGAACTCCGGGTTGTGCGTCGCGTCCGCGCCCTCGTTGCGGAAGTTCCGGTTCAGCTCGAAGATCTTGCCGAGCCCGCCGACGCTGAGCCGCTTCAGGAACAGCTCCGGCGCGATCCGCAGGAACAGGTCGGTGTCGTAGGCGTTGATGTGGGTCTGGAACGGCCGCGCGTTCGCGCCACCGTGCACGGCCTGCAGCATCGGCGTCTCGACCTCGATGAACCCGCGGGTCTCGAACCCGTTCCGCATCGCCCGTACGGCGGCGCTGCGCTGTCGCATCATCCGGAGCGAGTCCGGATTCATCACCAGGTCGATGTGCCGCTGCCGCACCCGGGCCTCGGGGTCGGTGAACCCCTTCCGCTTGTCGGGCAACGGATGCAGGCACTTGGCCGCCATCATCCACTCGGTCGCCTCGATGGACAGCTCGCCGTGCTTGCTCGTCACGACCTCGCCGGTGACGCTGACGTGGTCGCCGATGTCGACGAGCCGCCGCCAGTGGTCGAGCGCAGCCGGGCTGCACTCCTCGGCGGACAGCAGCACCTGCAGCTGGACGAGCCCGTCCTGCAGCTGGGCGAACGACAGGCCGCCGTGGTTCCGCATCCGCAGCACCCGGCCGGTCACGGAGACCATGTGGCCGGTGTGGTGATCGGGCGGCAGGTTCTGGTGCAGCTCGCGAATCCGCTCGATCGTCTCGGTCCGCAACACCGACACCGGGTACGGATCGATGCCAGCGGCAACAAGCCCGACCAGCTTGGTACGGCGGATCTGCTCCTGCTCGGTGAGTTTGCGCTCCGGCAGGGCAGGCCGCAGCAGGGTCTGCTCCTGCTCGTGAACCGACGCGGCGAACGTGTCGCCGTCACCGGCCTGGATCGCGTGCCGGTCACCGTGGCTCTCGCTGTCGACCCGGGTCCACGGCCGCGGCGCGGGCAGGAAGCCCTCGGCCGTGCCGGCCGCCAGCAGGACCTGGGCCAGCGAGGCGCCGCGGGAGTAGCAGATCAGTCGCGGCGACCAGCGCGGCAGATACTTCTCATTCGACTGGTAGAGACTCTCCAGCTGCCAGAATCGCGAGGCCGCGGTGAGCAGCGCGTTCGTCAGCCGCAGGACCGGACCCGCGCCGACCCGCTCGGCGTCGCTGAAGATTTCCCGGAACATCGCGAAGTTCAGCGAGATCCGGTGCAGACCGAGGTCACCGCACGCCTCCACCAGGGAGGTGACCATGAACTCCATCAGACCATTGACCGACTCGGGATCGCGGCGCATCAGGTCGAGCGAGACACCGCGCAGACCCCACGGCACGAAGGACAGCAGGCCGCGGACCTCGCCGTCGGCGTCGCGCGCGATCACCATCACGCAGCGTGCGTCCGCCGGGTCGCCCAGCCGGCCGAGCGCCATCGAGAAACCACGCTCGGTCTGGGCACCCCGCCACTTCTCCGCAAGCTCGACGTACTCAGCGAGTGCGTCGGGGGAGAGGTCTCCGTGCCGAACGACCTCGGCGCGATAGCCGGCCCGCTGGGCCCGCGTCACCGCCTGCCGGACCGGACGCATCGTGCGGCCTTCGAGACTGAAGTCGGCGACGTCGATGATCGCCTCGTCGCCCATCGCCAGCGCGCGCAGCCCGGCGTCGACATACGCCTGGGCGGCCTCCTCGCTGGCAGACAGGACCGCCGGGGACCAGCCGTAGAGGCGAGCCTCCTCGGTCCAGGCATCGATCGCTCCGGGCCAGGCGGCCGGATCACCGAGCGGATCACCACTGGCCAGACTGACCCCGTTGACCACCCGATACGCGATCGCAGAGTCACCGGCTGTGGAGAAGATGACCGCCTTGTCCCGGCGGGTCGCGAAGTACCCGAGCGAGTCCCGCTCACCGTTCTCGAGCAGCAGACGCCGTACGCCGAGCTCCTCGGGCTGGGTCAGATAGCGGACCCGGCGGGCCGAGCGGAGGAAGATCGCGAACGCGATCACCAGCGACATGGCCGAGATCGCGCTCACCACCAGCCCGACCCAGGCATGCCCGCCGTGCCCGTCGAGCTTGCTGTGCTGCTGGCCGAACGCGGCCACGACGGCCCAGCCGATCTTCTGCTTCTGGCCGGTCAGGCTGTTCGGGAAGACCTGGGTCAGCGAGATGCTGACCGCGATCGAGATCAGCATGCCGGTGATCAGCGCACCGACGGCGAGCCGGCGGCTACCTGGTGCCAGCCGGGCCGGGAACGCGCCGCGGATCTTCCACAGCAACACCATCAGAGCGGCCACCACGACGAGCTGCACGATGTTGAACTCGAGCCGCTGGACCGTCATCCGGTCTTCGAGCAGGGCGGTCTCGGGGTTGTTCAGCTGCACGCTGCCGAAGGTGACCAGCGCGATCAGCCCGAGCAGCAACAGCCCCTCGAAGATCCACAGCACCCAGAGCAGCGCAGCCCGTTTTCCGCGCAGCAGCGCGCTGCCGACCACGGCCAGGTAGACCGCCGGGAAGAACGTGTGCCCCGCGGGGATCCCGAAGAAGTCGAAGCCCTGATCGACCCGGCGCACATACGCCGGAGCGAAAAGATGCAACACAATCGCAAGGAACGACCACACCGCGGCGAGCATCACAACACGCCCGACCCACACCGCAGCGCGGTGCTGCCACGCCGGAATCACCTTCGTCTGTTCAGACCGCACCTTGCGATCATCCCACTCCCCAGGCCTAACTTTCGGTCGTGCTAGCTCCACCTTCCGGGTAGACCTGGCGCGACAGTCACAGACTGGGGGCGTATGGAAGGCTTACGGCCATGTTCGCCGTACCCGCCGGGTTCCCGTACCGCCTGACCCGCGACCTGATGATCGCCGCCGGCGTCCTCTACTGCAGCCTGCTGCTGGAGGCCGCCGCGGGGTATCCCCTGAACGTCCACACCTCGTTCCTGAGCGAGCTCGGAGCTCTGGACCAGTCGACCAGCCTGTACGCGCGGGCGATGGACCTGGGGGCGAGTGTGCTGGTGCTGGTCGCCGCGGTGCTCGCCCGGCCGGCGGCGCGGATCCACCGCGACGTCATGGGTCTGATGATCAGTACGGGGCTCTTCGGGCTCGGGACGCTCGCCGACTCGTTCTTCCCGATGGACTGTGCCCCTTCGGCCAGCCAGGCGTGCCGGCTCGCGGAGAAGCACGGGCAGGACGGCGCGGAGCTGGTGATCCACGAGGTGACCTCGACCCTGGCCGGGCTCGGGACCATCGCCATCGGCCTGTTCGCGATCCTGGTCCTGCGCCGGATCGGGTGGGGCGGCTTCTGGGGCAAGACGGTCGCTGTCCTGGCCGGAGCGGTCGCGGTCACGAACGCCTGGCTCGGGCTCGAGACCGGGCTGGAAGTGATCAGCGGTGACGACCTGCACCCGCCGGGCATCCTGCAGCGGGTGGCGATCCTGCTCGTCTGTGTTCTGCTGGGAGTGTTGCTTCCCGCCTTGAAGCGAGGTTTTCAGCGATGACGATGCCCTGGATCGTGCTGCCCGGGATGGCCGAGACCGCGGAGGAGTTCGCCCGCGTCGTCGAGCTGCTACCGGAGTGCGAGCTCCACGTGATCGATCCCTGGCAGACGCCGGTGAACGCCGATCCCGACGTACTGCGGGCTGCCGCCGGGGTGCCGGATGGCGTGCCGGTCGGGCTGATCGGTCACTCCATCGGTGGGCTGGCCGCATTGCGCTGGACGCTGACCCGGCCGGGGGAGGTGGCGCGGCTCGTGCTGGTCGACTCGACCTTGCCGTCGGAGTCCGGTCAGCGCTGGCTCTACCCAGGGACCGGCGCCGAACGGGTCATCCGCGTCATGCTGGGTTTCTACGGCCGGATCGGCTTGCCGCGGCTCGTCGGTCCACTCGTCCGCCGGTCGATGGTGCGGGTCGGCAGCATCGCCAAACGCGATCCGTTGTCCAAGGCAACGATCAGGCAGCGGTACGGCGATTCGCGTTCCTGGCAACGGTTCTGGGCCGAACTTGCGGCCAGCTGGACGACCGCTGCCGAGGTCGGCAAGCTGCTTCCGGGGAGCGGCGTACCGGCTGTGTTGCTGGTGGCAACAGGTGGTAGCTCGCGTTCCGGTGCCGACACCTGGCTGGCCGGTCAACGCGAGCTGGCCACGGCGTTGTCCGGCACGGTCGAGGTGCTGACCGACTCGGCGCACCTCGTACACATCGACCGCCCCGACGCCATCGCCGCAGCGGTTCGTGGCTAGGTCGTGCTGGTCAATGTGGGGGTCGGGAGCTTGCGCTGCCAGACCTCGTCGAGGGCCATCCGCATAGCGCCGGTGACGACCGCGTCCTCAGCCAGAGCGGACAGCTCGAGCTTCGGGTGGTTTAGCGTGAGCAGCCGAAGCTGGTCGGAGATGGCATCCAGCAGGACAGCACCGGCCCGGGCCACACCGCCGCCGATCACCACAGCTGTCGGATCCAGGACCAGTACGGCGGGGGCCAGCGCGCGGGCGAAGTCGCGGGCGACCTGCTGGACGACTGCCTGAGCCACCGGGTCCCGCTCGGCCGCAGCGGCGAAGACATCTGCCGTGTCGAGCTGGTCGCCGCCCAGCTCGGCGAGCCGGGAGTCGGGGTTGTCCAGGGCGGCCTGGCGGCCGAGGGTGGCGATCGCCTCCGAGCCAACCGCACGCTCCAGCGGACCGCGGCTGTCCTCGGGGTTGATCACGTCATCCGGTGCGGTGGCGATGAAGCCGATCTCACCGGCCGCGCCCGTCCCGCGGTGCAGGCGACCGTCGATCACGATGCCGGCACCGAGCCGCTCACCCCACTGGACCGCGAGCAGCGTGCCCGTGCCGCCCCGAGCCGCCGCGATGGCCAATGCGGCCAGGTTCGCGTCGTTGTCGAGGATGACCGGGCAGTCGAGCAGGCTGCGAACGTGCTTGATCAGGTCGATCGCGGACCAGCCCGGCACACTCGGGACCAGCTGGACCCGGCCGGTGTGCTCGTCCACGATGCCCGGGCTCGCCGCGACCGCCGCCGCGATGTCGTCGGCCGGTACCTCGGCCTCCGCGAGCGCCTCGGTAATCACCTCGCTGATGACCCCGAGCAGTTCCTGAGCAGTCCAGCCCGGACCGGAGCGTCGTACCAGAGCGAGCTTGCGACCGGCCAGGTCGGAGACGCCGACGGTCACCCGGTGCGGGCCGACATCCAGCCCGAGCACCGGCGCGGCGCGGCCGCGCAGCGAGACCCGGATCGCCGGGCGACCCAGCGAACGGTCCGCGGAATCCGGCCCATGCTGCTGCAGCCAACCGGCGTCCAGCAGCTCGTCGACGGCCTGCGCCACGGTCGGCCTGGCCAGTCCGGTGCGCTCGACCAGCTCGGCCACGCGCAACGGCGCGGGCGCGGAACGGCGAACCGCGTCCAGTACCGCGGCGACGTTGATCCGCCGCAGCATCGTCGTACCGCCGCCGCCGACCGTTCCCTTGCTCATGTCCGACCCCTTGCCTGCCACCCGCCCACTCTATATACAAAGCGAGCGTTCATAAATTACGTCTTGAGGTCAGTCTTGCAGCACGGTGCGAGCAAAACTGCTCAACGCCTCCCGATCGGGCTGCTGGGTTTTCGTCATCAGACTCGCCACGTGCTTCTCGACGGTCCGCGGCGAGATGTGCAACCGGGACGCGATCGACTTGTTCCCGATCCGGTCCACGAGCAGCCGGCACACCTCGTACTCCCGCGTCGTGATCCCCAACCGCCGCAGGTCCGCGGGCACCTGGTCACTCCCCGTACGCCGCTGCGAAACCGTCGCCCCCAGCTGCCGCAGCAACCCACGGCACGCGCTGGAGACCGGCTGAACGTTCGCGCCGTGGAAGTACTCCTCGGCCTGCCGAAGCCAACTGATCGGGTCACCCCAGCCATCGGCGTGCGCCGGTTCGGCCACCAGCCGCATCCCGAGGTGCCGAGCCATCGGGAACAGCGACGACGTCTCCATCGCCTCGGTCATCTTGGCGTTCGCGGCGTCGCGCAGCCCGTCGCGACCCAGCAGAACGGCGTGAGCCATCTGGACGAACTGCTTGTTCCAGCGCATCCCGCCCGCGGCCGTCGCGTTGATCACCTCGAAGTGTGGCCAGCTGTTCCGGCCGGCGAGCACGCCGAGGAGCAGGGAGAGGCCGTTCTTGCCGGAGGTGTGGAACGTGGTCGGATTCTGGGCGTCGTAGGCGAGTGCCTGAGCCATGTCGGACTCCGCGAGCTCCCGGTTCTCCTCGAGCAGCGCGCAGAAGGCCCTGCCGAGCCCGTACGTGACCGGCAACTCGTACGGCGTGTTGTCTCGGGCCAGGCTGGTTGCTTCGTCGAAGGTCTGCTCCATCGCGTTCCGGAGGCCCCGATGGGCTTCGTGGATCGCCTTGTAGGCAAGGAAGAACGTCGCGATGCCGTTGAGCCGGAGCCGGCGAGTCACCTGGAAACCCTCGTCGATGGTCGCGGCCGCGAGACTGTACTCCCCGCGCAGGACCGCCTGCAGAGCGAGGATGCAGTTGACCTCGTAGACGAGTGCGATCGCGCCGATCCGGAGTGCCTGCTGACGGGCCCGCTCCAACTCGACGACGCTTCCGGTGGCCAGACAGATGCTGCCACCCTCGTAGACGTGCGCCAGGACCCGCTGCAGGGCCATCCCGTGCTCTTCGGCGACCTGGCGAGCGCGCTGGAAGTAGGCGATCGACTCGTCGAGATCCCGCTCGCGGGCCAGCATCCCGAGCATCTGGAAGGCCTCACAGGCCACCTCCGGTAGACCGGCCTGCTCGGCGGCAGCGGCGGCCCGGGTGGCCAGTTCGGTGGCAGTACGCAGGCGGCCGGGACTCGTCCGGGCGATCTCGAGATTCGCCGCCAGAATGTCGACCGGCGCGGTGTCGACCGGGTCGGCGCCCTTACCGAGCAGCGACCGGGCCACGGCCAGATGCGTCTCCGCGGCCGCTTGGCGACCGGCCACGTGCTCGGCGAAGGCCAGGTGCACCTGCAGTCCGGCCACCTTGTGATGGTCGAGATTGCGGTCCGCCATGTCGTCGACGGCGGCCGCGTGGAGAGCCAGGTCGTCGAACTGTCCCACCGTTCGCAGCGCGACCAGCAGCAGCCCGAGGACCTCGGCGCGCTGCTCCAGGTCGGGATCCGTGGTCAGCAGCTTGTTCGCGCGCTCGAGGAGGTTGACGGCAGAGCTGGTGGAGCCCTCCTCGAAAGACCGTCGGCCGGTCTGCGCGAACAACTGGCCCGCCCGGCTGAGGTCGCCGCCGGTCTCGGCCAGCTCGGCCACCATCGGCGACCACTCGCCGGGCAGACCGGGATGCAGCTCTTCGATCGCGTCCGCACAGCGCCGCGCCAGCTCGGCGCGCTCGGTCGGCGTCAAGCCGGCCAGCAGCGCATCGGCGGTCAGCGGATGGCAGAACGCGTACCAGTCCGGAACCGGCTCGTCCGGCCCGACCAGCTGCGCCGCGACGCCTGCCCGGAGGGTTGCCAGCAGCAACCGTTCGTCTGTTCCGGTGGCCTTCCGCACGACGCTCAGCGGAAACCGGTGCCCGATCACGGCGGCCAGGACGAGAATGTCGCGGGACTCGCTGCCGAGCTGGTCGGTGCGGCTCGTGATACTGCGGACCACTGCTGCCGGCACGTTGGTGCGTAGTCCGTCGATCACTTCCAGACTGCCATCCGGTTTCGCCAGGAGCTGCCCGGCCCGGCTGGCCTCCTGCAGTAGTTCCTCGACGATGAAAGGGACGCCGGCGCTGTCCTGCCACAAGCGTTCGCACAGCTCTTTCGGCAGGCCTTCGACCGGCACCTCGAGGCAGGCCGCCGCGAGCTCGACGACCTCGGCCGGCCGGAGTGGTCGCAGTCCGAGAAGGTTCGCCGAACCACGTTGTGCGGCGATGCGCGCCAGGTCCGTGGCCGGGCAGTGCTCCGGACGCATCGTCGCGACCAGGGCGATCGGCTGGTCCTCGAGGTTGTCGAGCAGATACTCCACGACGGCCATCGTCTCCGGGTCTGCGTCGTGCAGGTCCTCGAGGACCAGCAGACAGCCGCGGCCACGGCCGACCAAGGAGAGCAGGCGCAGCACAGCCTCACCGAGCACCACCGGTGAGGCTGCGGCGTCATGCGCGGTCCCGTCGTCCCACTCCGGGATCAGCCGCCCGAGCACCTGCCGGTACGGGCCGAGGCTGTCCGGGTCGGGCATCTCGCCGCGGCGGATCAACGCCAGCAACGCCTCGGCGAAAGGGCGGAAGGCAACCATGGTGCCCAGAGCGCCGACCCGGCCGCGCAGCGCGGCCATCCCGTCGTCGAGTGCACGAGCTGTCGCGAGCGCCGCGAGGCGGCTCTTGCCGATTCCGGGCTCACCGACCAGGAACACGGCGCCCCCGAGCCCGGCGCGTGCTGTGGCCAGCATCTGAAGGAGCTGGTCGATCTCCGGGTCCCTGCCGACCACCCTGGGCGAACGGGTCTGCATGGTGGCCACTGTAATCACCGATTCCTGTTACCGCAGCGGCATCGGCGAAGTCGGCCGGCCGGATGCCCGGCCGACTTCACTGGTTCAAACGCTCGCTGGACGGCGCAGTCAGTAGAAGCTGACCGAGGTGGTGATGGTGATGGTGTTCGGATCGGTCTCGGCGACGAGGGCGGCTGCGGCCAGTCCGACCAAGCCGGTCAGAGCCATCGCGCGGGCGCCGATCCGGGTGCGGGTGGGCAGGGCGATCGGGCCCAGCGGGTCGGTCTCGGTCGCGGCCTGGTCAGCGTGGTCGCGGCACTCGTCGTTCTGGACGTTGTGGTTCTGGGCGGTCATTTGGTTCTCCCCTGGGGCGTATTGAACGATTCCGGCAGCACGGTCGAATCGCTCACTCGGTGATCACCGTCGTGGTCAGCGTGGAGTCGTACGCTCCGATGGCGATCGCCGACAGGCCGACTACACCGGCCAGAGCCATCGCGCGGGCGCCGATGCGGATGCGGGTGGGCAGGGCGATCGGGCCCAGCGGGTCGGTCTCGGTCGCGGCCTGGTCAGCGTGGTCGCGGCACTCGTCGTTCTGGACGTTGTGGTTCTGGGCGGTCATGTTTCTCCCCTGGTGCTGAATGGATGTCAGCGGCGCACGGCTCGCTTCCATCCGGTGGTTGATTCCAGCAACAGCACGGAGGGCACGCGTTCTGGGAACGCCAGCCGGAGCAACCCGTAGCCGATTCCCGCCAGACCGGTCAGCAGACCTGGAGATGGAACCGCGCGAGGTGTACCGCACTGTGGTCCGTACTGCTGTAGTGCAGCGAGCACCAGCCGGATACGGTTTTGCCGTACCCCCTCAACGGCAGGGTGATCGCTTTCGGTCAGCCACGCCAGTGGCTCGACCGCGCCGAGCTCGCCATGACACAAACTGAGGTCTGCGAGTATCGGACGTTCGGAGGTGGTCCTCAAATACACTTCGAGGTCCACAGGTTTTCCGGCCACAAGCTGCGCCAGGGTTGTTCCGGCGTCGCCGGAACACCAGCCAGGGCTGGGCTTCTGGCCGTTTCGGTCCGGATCAGCTGCGGCCGAGGCCGCAGCCGCGTACTTGTCGCCGGGGGTGCCGTACCGGCCGAGTGCCCAGGCGATCCCCTGGTAGCCGCGGGCAAAGCCTTGGCCGGGTGCGGCCCGACCGCTGCCGACGACCTGGACCAGCTCGTCGGCGTAGCGCCGAGCCAGCCGCACGGCAGCCGGTACGTCGCGGATCGCCTGCATGGCGGCCAGCCCACCGGCCGCACCTTCGGCGTAGGCCGGGAATTCGCCAGGGTCCGGCGTGAGTTGGGCCGCGAGGTCGAGCGATGCGCTCAGCCAGGTCGACAGCTCGGCATCGCCGAGCAGCGAGGACAAGCGGTCCAGTCCGTAACTGATCCCGCCGAGGCCGTGCAGCCCCGGGCCGATCAACTGCGCCGACTCCTGGTCGGATCCGAGTGCCTCCAGCAGTTGCGGGATCGGGCGGATGACATCGCGCGCCAGCTCGCAGTACTTGCGCTCTCCGGTCAGGGCGCCGACCTGTGCGAGGAAGAGCGCCGTACCGGTGTAGCCGTTGGTCAGGCCGGCGCCCATGGGACGCACCGCCCAGTGGTTGTCGTCCAGGAGTTCCAGGCCGATCCAGTTCGCCGCACCGCCGGTCTTACCGATGACCTGGGCAACGATCTCGTCGGCGATGTCGGTGGCGGCTGCCAACGCGCCGTCCGGGTGTGCGCCGGTGGTGCCCAGCCAGGGTCGACTTGCGGTGCTGTGGTGGACGATCGGCTCAGGTCGGGTTGCCAGCGTCGCGGAGATCAGCCATCGCTGCCGATGCTGATCGACGTCGCTCAGTGACGCGATCTTCCGCTCGACCGTGGCGAGCCCTTCAGCCGCAAGCACACCGGGGATGTGCGTGCCGTCCGATGCCCAGACGTCGCGACTGCCCGGGTTGACCGTGAACAAGGGGACGTCCCCTTCCCACAAGTCGTCCAGCTCGTGCGGGACGAGGCTGTGCAGCCACGGGCCGGCCTCCCACAGCAGGTCGAGCAGTTGACTACGTCCGTCCGCCGCACGCAAGGCGTTCGGATGCGTCGCCTCCTCGAGCAGGCCGGCGTACAGGCTGGTGCTGCGGGGTACGAAGCGCACCTGGTCGGTTGCGCATCGGGCCAGCATCCCGTCCGGTCCCAGGAGCTCGCCACGGTTCCGGGAGATCGCCTGGTAGGCGTCCCGGAAGCCCATCAGTACGGCGATCTCGTGGTCGCGTGGTTCGACGGCGATACCGTCGAGGATCGGCCTGTTGTTCCCGGTGGGAGCAGCGGTCGGCCGCCGGACCAGATGCATCGAGTCCAGGCCTGCGTCAGCCCAATCGGCGCGCACCGCCGCGGGTGCGTCGGCGTCTCCGCCGAGTCCGGAGACGTCGGCCACCGAACCGGTCTCACCGACTATGAGCAGCGGCAGCAGGGCGGTGCGGGAGACCGAGCTCCGGATGCTCTGGGAGGCCGGATCACTGCCGATCGCGCCAGGCGGGGTCGGGGACGGGTGGAACAGGGTTTCGATGTCGACCAGGACCGGGTGCTCGCCGACGGCGATGAGGTTCTCGTAGTGCATGTCGGTGCCGTCAAGGACGTACAGCAGGGCGAGTAGGGCGCCTTGGCGGTGGTAGAAGCGGCGGACGGCGCCTTCGTCGGCGCAGGGCTCGGCGGTGATGAACTCGAGCCAGCCGTAGTCGGTGCGGCGTTCCAGGCGGACGGTGCGCAGGTCCAGACCGGTTTTGCTGTTCAGCCAGTCGACGAGTTCGTTGAAGTGGCCGTGGAGGTCGAGGGAGCGCGGTTTGTAGATCAGGCGGCGGCCGTCGGCGAAGGCCAGGGTGGCGGTCGCGCGGCCGCCGCGGTGCGAGTCACCGGCGGGCTCGACGGAGACCAGCGCGCCTGGGTCGCGGCCGCCGAAGATCCCGTCGACGAGCGACTCTCGGTCCTCGGCGAGTCGTGCCAGCAGTTCGAGGTGACCCTCGATGCTCTGTCGGCACGACTCGCCCAGGACCCGGGCCAGCACCGGATAGGCGGCCAGGAACTCCGCCAGCTCGCTCCCTCCGACGAGCTGGTGGGTGAAGTCGAGGAAGCGAAGCGCCGGGGTGGCGCCGGCGAGCTCACCGCGGTCGCGGGCTCGAGCCAGTTCCAGTACCAGCGTGCGGGAGGAAAGCTTGACCAGTCGCAGTCCGAGGCGGCGCAGGAACTGCTCGGTCAGTACGCCGGTGTGGCCGGCGGCGGTCAGGTCTTCTCGGGCGACGGTGAGCAGGGGCTGCAGGCAGCTCATGAAGGCCTGCTGCCAGTCTTCTCCGGCCGTCACCGGGGTGACGCACCGGTGGGCGGCGATGCTGCGCTCGACGTACTGCGCCCAGGGCGGGGTACCGCCGGCCATCTCATCCGGCCGCAGCTCGTCCGGCCGCAGCTCGTCCGGCCGCATCTCGTCCGGCCGCAGCGCGGCGGACCACCAGGCGCTGTCGCGCTCGTCGGTCCGGAGCGGAGTCGCGGTCGCTGAGTTGAGCATCTGCTCAGGCTGCCATCGGCAGTTGGTGCTCGACATGGGTACCAAGCCCCCATATTTCCGGCCGAACCGGGAGATCACGGATGACAACGATGGGCAACTGCCGCGGGGCGACGACTGGGGGTTGATCACCCCGCGGCAGCAGCGCCCGGCCGGCCTTTGGTGGAAGGCGGGCCGGATCAGGTGTGGAGCGCTAGTGGCGCGTCGCGTCTAAACCTTGGCACTGGCGGCGCCCAGGCGGGCACCTCGCTGCGTTGGAGGAAAGGGCACGATGGAAAAACATCGAGCCCTTCCCTCCGCCTTGCGATGCACCCACCTGGACACCGCCAGCACTCAAGTTTTAAACGCGACACACCACTAGGGCTCCGACTGTGGTCTCTGCACTCGTGCTTGGCCTCCTCTGCCGCGAATGTCCGGAAGGAACGCCGGGAACGATGCCTGACAGCTCAGGCAGACGGCAAGGGATCGGTGCCCCCATCTTTCGGGGTCCCGGCGGGGGCAAACATGGGGGCCGGGCCCCCATGTGGAAAGCGCGGAGCGCTGCGACGGTGGTCGGGTGTTATCTCCTCTGATTCCTGGTCTGCCGGTGTCTGCGCACTCGGTGCTGGACACCGTTCCGCAGCTGCCCGGTCAGTCGGCTGCGGCCGCACTCCGGGAGACCGCGGAGGTCGCACAGGCTGCCGACGACCTCGGTTACCGCCGGTTCTGGTTGGGGGAGCAGCACGGCGTCCGGGGCGTCGGCAGCGCGGCACCTGCCGTGCTCGCCGCAGTACTCGCGGCACGGACCGATCGGATCCGGTTGGGCTCGGCCGGCGTCCTTCTGACCAACCACCAGCCGCTGGTGATCGCTGAACAGTTCGCCGCGCTCGCTGCGGCGTACCCGAGTCGCATCGATCTCGGTGTTGGCCAGCAGTTCAGCCATGCACCCAGTACGGCGGCCGCGCTCGGCGGTAGCGCCCGGGACACGTTCCCGCAGCGACTGGACGAGCTGTGCGGGTTCCTCCGGGACGGCATGCCCGGTCGCGCACCTGTTGGCGATGTACGGCTGTCGCTTGCCGGACTGCCGCCGCCGGTGCTGGTCTGCGCCGATCACCCCGGTGCGGCTGCGGTTGCCGCCGTACGCGGGCTGCCGGTCGTGGTGCAGCATCACAGTGCGACTGCGATGACCAGTGCGGCGGTGGCGGCGTACCGGGATCACTTCGAGGCCAGTGGGCCGACGGTGAAGCCCTATCTGGTGGTGACGATCGGAGTGGTTGCCGCGGACACCGAGGCCGAAGCCATCATCCGGTTCGCCGAGTATGTGCGGGTGCGGACGCGGCTCAGCGTTGCGTCACCGCGGGCGACCACAGCCGAGCTGATGGCGTTGCTGGAGCCGCCACTCACCGGCCGGGAGCGCGGTCGTGCCGAACGCCTCCTGGACGACCCGAGCCACATTGTCGGCTCACGGACCACAGTGGTGTCCGCACTCGGCAGACTGGTCGCCAGTACGACGGCTGACGAGCTCATGCTGGTCCCGCTGGCCTTCGACGGTCTGGTCCGGTCGTCGATCCTGCGCACGATCGCTGCCGGTCTGACTCGCACGATCCGGACGGTACCGCGGCACGCTCCGCCGCTCATTGCCACCGCCTGAGAGCGACCTATGGTGGGTATATGGACCACGAACAGGCCGTTATCGAGGGGTGTCCGACCGAGCTGTTCATCGCTGGCAAGTGGAGAGCGGGCGAGGGCGGCAAGACACTGGCCGTCGAGGACCCCTCCACCGGTACGACGCTGTGCGACGTCGCCGATGCCACTCCGGCCGATGGGCTGGCAGCGCTCGACGCTGCGGTCGCCGCGCAGGCGGACTGGGCAGCCACGGCACCACGTGAGCGTGGGGAGATCCTGCGCCGTACCTATGAGCTGATGACTGAGCGCGTCGACGAGCTGGCGCTGCTGATGACGCTCGAGATGGGCAAGCCGATCGCCGAGTCCAAGGGCGAGATCGCGTACGCGGCCGAGTTCTTCCGCTGGTTCGCCGAAGAGGCGGTCCGGATCGAGGGCAGCTACCAGGTCGCGCCGAACGGCAAGGGCCGCTTCCTGGTGATGCGGCAGCCGGTCGGCCCGTGCCTGCTGATCACGCCGTGGAACTTCCCGGCCGCGATGGGCGCCCGCAAGATCGGCCCAGCGGTCGCGGCCGGCTGCACGATGGTGATCAAGCCCGCCTCACAGACACCGCTGTCGATGCTGAAGCTGGCCGAGCTGATGACCGAGGCCGGGCTGCCGGCCGGCGTCCTCAATGTGGTGACCACCAGCGACTCCGGTGGCGTGATGGAACCGCTGATCCGCGACGGCCGCGCCCGCAAGCTCTCCTTCACCGGCTCGACCCAGGTCGGTCGCAAGCTGATCGAGCAGGCCGCCGAGCAGGTGCTGAAGACCAGCATGGAGCTGGGTGGCAACGCGCCGCTGCTCGTCTTCGCCGACGCCGACCTGGACCAGGCGGTCGAAGGCGCGATGCTGGCGAAGATGCGCAACGGCGGCGAGGCCTGTACGGCGGCCAACCGGATCTACGTGCAGACGCCGATCATGGCGGAGTTCGCCCAGCGGCTGAGTGAGCGGATGGGCGCGCTGACCGTCGGCCGCGGGACCGAGGACGGCGTCGACCTCGGCCCGCTCATCGACGCCACCCAACGGGACAAGGTCAAGGACCTGGTCGACGATGCGGTGGCGCACGGTGCGGAGGTGCTGACTGGCGGCACGGTTGCTGAGGGCAACGGTTACTTCTTCCCGCCGACCGTGCTGGCCGGAGTCCCGCGTGACGCCCGCCTGCAGAAGGAGGAGATCTTCGGCCCGGTCGCGCCGCTGACCGCCTTCGACACCGAGGACGAAGGTGTCGCAATGGCGAACGACACGGAGTACGGGCTCGTCTCCTACCTGTTCACCAACGACCTGACGCGCGCGCTGCGGGTCTCCGAACGCCTCGAGACTGGCATGATCGGCCTCAATCAGGGCATCGTCTCGAACCCGGCCGCGCCCTTCGGCGGCGTGAAGCAGTCCGGCCTCGGCCGCGAGGGCGGCACGGTGGGGATCGACGAGTACCTGGAGACCAAGTACATCGCCATCAATATCTAGCTATTCGGCGAGCCAACGCTGCACAGTCTCCGCGTCGGGGCGGGGACTGGTGCCGATGGCGTGTGGGACGAAGCGGGCGTAGTAGTCGGTGATCGGGCCGTCGGACTCGCGCACCATCATTCCGGCGGCCGAGCCGTCCACGATCCAGCTCCCGAGCACGGCCTGGTTGCCGTCGTACGAGGGGAGTGGGTACCACTGCTGGTAGACCATCGTGGACATGTCGTACGGACCGTCCTGCGTGTGGTCGTGGTCGACAGTATGGATGACGATGTTGCTGCCCTCGCGGCCGTGCAGCGGTTTGGCGACCCACTCGGTCAGGTCGCCGGGGTGACCGAAGTGCGCCGGTAGCAGGTTCGGGTGATCCGGGTAGAGCTCCCAGAGCACCGGCAGGATCGCCTTGGTGGACAGCATGGTCTTCCAGACCGGTTCGATCCACTGCACCGGCTGGCGTTCCTTGCCCGCGAGGATGTGCCGGCCGAACTCCTCGTCCAGCATGTCCTCCCACGGGTACAACTTGAACGCCGTACGGATCGGTCTGTTTCCCCAGTCCACAAAGGCGCGCTGCGCGGAGTCCCAGCCGACGTCCTCGATCTCATGCCCGTACGTCGCCAGTCCGGCCTGTGCCGCGGTGTCGCGGAGATAGGCGACCGTCATCTCCTCCTCACCGGAGGTCTCAGCGGCAGAGTTGAAGAAGTGCGCCTCGTTGCCGGGGAGGCGGCCCGCAGTACGTTGCTGGGCCCACCACTGCACCAGGCGGTCGTGGACCGAGTTCCACTGGTCGGCGTCCGGGAAGACATCCTCCAGCCAGTTCCACTGGATCACCGCTGACTCGACCAGGCCGGTCGGCGTGTCGCCGTTGATCTCCAGCATCTTCGGGTCGGTGCCGTTCCACGCCAGGTCGAAGCGGGCGTACATCGACAGGTCCTCGCGCCGCAACGACTGCTGGACCAGAGCGAGCGTGCCGGACGCCAGGCCGAGCTGGGCGTCCGAGAAACGGTCACCGGTCGCCATCACCTCGGCTGCGTGCCGGCACATCGCATAGAGCTCCTCGGTAACGCGTTCGAGGTGCAGGACCTCGTCCATGGTCACCTCGTACCAGGCGCTCTCGTTCCAGTACGGGCGTTCGGTGCCGTCGGGCATGTCGGTCATCGGGAACACCAGTCCCTGCTCGACGACCTTCTCCCGCCAGCCGGCGCGTGGCTTGCTCGCATGCCGCCACATCAGCCCCCGGACCTCCCATGGCTCGACTGACCGAATCCGCCGCGCGCAACAGTACCGATGTCGCCACCGCTCTTCGACAGACCGCCACGCTGGATCGTCGGCGCCCCGCCGCCGCCACCGGTGGACTGGTCCCGCTGCCGGGGCACGGTGTAGGTGCCACCGCCGCTGCTGTACCGCCCGCCGATGGCCGGTACGTACGCAGCGCTCCGAGTTGCCATGTAGAACCAGAAGAAGCCTGCGCCCGAGCCGTGGTACTCCCGCTCGTCCTTGCAATTGTTGTCGTCGACCCGGGTCTCCGTCTGCGGATCGACACAGATGGCCGCGTAGTCCGCGGTCTCGTCGTCGTCGTCGCTGGAGCACCCGGTGAGAGTGGCCGCGACCAGAGCGGTCAGGCCGAGCGTGATGCCGGCACTCCGCATCCGCCGCTTCTTCATAAGAAGACTGACGGGGTGGTCATCTCAGCGGTTCCCGTTCATGAGCTGAGTCACAGTGACGAGCTGATAGCCCTCTGCCCGAAGCTTCTTCACGATCGGTACGACGGCCTCGGCCGTGTGCGGTGCGTTGTCGCCACCGTGCATGTGGAGGACGACGATCGAGCCGTTCTGCACGTGGGAGAGCACCTGCTTGATGATGGGCTTCGGGGACTTCGCGAAACCGTCCGCCCCCGGTACGTCCAACCCCACAGCCGTCACGCCGGCCGGGGCGAGCTCGTGCAACGCCGTACCGTCGTAGCACCCACCGGGGAAGCGGAACCAGCGCGTCGGGTGCGGATCCAAGGCGTCCAGCTGTTTGACCGCCTTCTGCACGTCAGCCAGCATCTCTGCGCGCGGGACCGTGCCGAGTGTGTAGCAGTGCTTGGTGAAGGCGCGGTGGTCGTAGGTGTGCGTGCCGAGCTCGAACAGCGGGTCAGCGGCCAGCTCTCTCGTCACCTCTGGATACTCCTCCATCCACATCCCGGTGAGGAACATGGTGGCCGGTACCTGCAACTGCCGGAGCTCCTTGATCAGAGTGGCGTTGTAGTACGACTTCACCTTCCCGCTCTCCAGCCGCTTCCGCATGACTGCGGTGAGGTCGGCGTCGAACGTCAGCGCAACCAGCTTCCGGTCGCGCGGCCCGTGGTCGACAACGCGCATCAGATTGCTGGTCGGCGGGGTGAAGGGCGTAGTAGCAGGAGGAGGCGTGCTGGGTGGCGGCGTGCTGGCCGTCGTGGACGGAGTCGCTGAGGGAGTCGCCGAGGGCGTCGTACTCAGTGGAACGACGCCCGTGGACGACTCCTTGTCCGCACAGCCGGCCAGTACCGCTACGGCTGCCAGTAGCAGCGCAATCCCCCGAGCACCAGTCACAATCGTCCAGTATGCGTCACTCCACGGTCAGGGCTCGGCGTCGGTTCAGTTCAGCAGGTCGTTCGCCGAGCGCAGGACCGGTACGCCGACCTCTGCCGGAGCGCTGGCGCCGGTGACGTGGAAGGTGTGGGATTCGCCGGCGGACAGGGTGATCAGGCAGGAATCGACCCGGGCAGCCGCGTCCAGGCGGTCCGGGAAGAGTGCCAGGTCCTTGGCCAGCGCGGTCGCCGTGACAGTGACGTCGTACCCGGTTGCCGTCGGGGTGACGGTAGAGGTGAAGGCATCGGCTGCCAACTGCAGCTTGGTGTCCTCGACGAAGTACCAGTGCGCCGACGCGCCGTCGTCCGCCCGGACCTCCAGGTACTCGGTGGTCGCGTCGTAGGAGATGAGCGAGACCGGTACCGTGCTCAGCGTTGCGGAGCGGGGCTCTACTTCGAGAGCGATGCTCTCGCGAGCGAACACCTCACCGCCGGGACCGGTCGCCCGCCGGGTCAGCGTCAGCCGGGTCGACCAGGCCTCGTCCGAATCGTTGTGCGCGGCAACGACCAGCCCGTCCTCGGTCGGCTGCACGCTGAGCAGGCGATCGGCGTACACCTTCTCGAGAGCGAACCACAGCGGCTTGCGGATCCCGTGCCCGTCGACCGCGGCCCACGACACCACCGGCCAGTTGTCGTTGAGCTGCCAGATGATCGCGCCCGTGTTCAACGGGAACAGGCTGCGGAAGTGCTCGATCCCGTAGATGATCGCCCGCGCCTGGTTGAGCTGCGTCGTCCAGTGCCAATCATCCATCGACTTCCACAACGGCAAGTGATCACCGAGACCGCGCTCCAGCTTGAGGTTGCCCTCATAAGCCTTCTGGTGCACGAGCATCTGCTCGCCGTACGGATCCAGCGGCTCGTCGTGCACCACCGAGGTCAGCGTCGACCAGGCCGGCGGTCCCTGGAATCCGAACTCCGACACGAACCGCGGCTTGTACTTGCGGTAGTTCGTGTAGTCCACCTGGTTCCACACGTCCCAGATGTGCATGGTGCCGTTGCGGTCGTCGTTCGGGTGGATGAAGTGGTCGTACGAGTAGGGGCTGCCTTCGGAGTACGGCGTTCGCGGGTCGAGCTCGTGGACGATCTTCGGCAGCAGGTCGAAGTAGTAGCCCTCACCCCACTTGCGCCCGGCCAACGGCGCGCGCCAGCCCCACTCGACGTACCCCCAGATGTTCTCGTTGTTGCCGTTCCAGACCGCGAGGCTGGCGTGCTGGCTCAGCCGCGTGACGGCCTGCTGCGCCTCGGCCTCGACCTCGCTCCACAGCGGCTCGTCCTCGGAGTAGGCCGCACACGCGAACAGGAAGTCCTGCCAGACGAGCACACCTTGCTCGTCACAGATGTCGTAGAAGTCGTCGGTCTCGTAGATCCCGCCGCCCCAGACGCGCAGCAGGTTCATGCCGGCGTCGAGCGCGTCCTGGATGCTCGTCTCGTACGTCGAACGGTTCAGCCGGGTCACGAACGCGTCGTCCGGGATCCAGTTCGCGCCACGGACGTAGATCGGTTTGCCGTTCACCGACAGGACGAACGGGCCGCCGTCCTTGTCGGGGGCAACGTTCATCGTGATGTCGCGGAACCCGACCCGCCCGGTCCAGCTGTCGTCACCGGCGGATACGGCGACGTCGTACAGGGGCTGCTTGCCGTGGCCGCGCGGCCACCAGACCTCAACATCGGCGACGCTGCTGGTCAGCTCGACGCTTTCGGTGCCTGCAGCAACTGTCGCGGAGACTGAGGTGCCACCGACCTCCACCGTGACTGTGGTTTCGGCTGCGCCTTCGCTCCAGGCCAGTGCGACGTGCGTGGTCAGCGTGCCGTCCTGGCTTGCGAGCGGACGGACGGAGGAGATCCGGACGCCGGACCAGGACTCGATCCCGATCGGCTTCCAGATACCGGCCGTGGCGAGGTCGGGGCCCCAGTCCCAGCCGTAGTTGCTGGCCATCTTCCGGATCGCGTTGTACGGGTGCTTGTTCGTGTGCGGCCAGAGCCCGAGCGTCTCGGCGAACCTCTTCGCGGCCTCGACCGGCGCCTCGAACGCGACCACCAATTCATTGCCTGAAGCAACCAGCAGGCTGGTGACGTCGAACCGGTACCCGCGGTGCTGGTTGCGGGTGCGGCCGAGCTCGGTCCCGTTCAGCGTCACGGTCGCCACCGTGTCGAGTCCGTCGGCCACCAGTTCCTGGATGGTGTGACCGTCCGCGGCCCAGTCGAAGGTCGTCCGGTAGACCCAGTCCGTCGAGCCGATCCAGGCCAACTTGCTCTCATTGTCCCCGTCGAACGGGTCGGGGATCAGGCCCGCCGCCAGCAGATCGGTATGTACCTCACCAGGCACAGTCGCTGTCACAGCTGCTCTGTCGGCAGACTCGACAGTCCAGGTGGCGCCACCCTCGGTGGTCAGATTCTTGCGAGCAGTCACAGCGGATCTCCAGGAGAGCGTGAACCGGTTTAGTCAGAACAAACTACCGCCCCCAGGGTGAGGCCTGGGAGCGGTAGTTCAGGGAGCGAGAACGTACTGCCGCCACAGGTCGGCGAGTGCCTGGTGGCCGGCGGCCGAAGGGTGCACGCCGTCGTCGGCCAGCGTCGCCGCGCCGACCGTTTCCGCGAGCTTGTTGAGCTCGACATCGGCCGGGACGAGGATCGCGTCGTACTCGAGAGCCAGCTTCCGGACGACCTCGATCTTCGGATCGAGATCCTCCCGCCAGACGGCGTGCTCGGGCTTGACCGCCAGCAGGAACGGCTCGACCAGCACGATCGGACACTCCAGCGGGTCGAGCAACTGCCGGTACGACGCCTCGAACGCCTCGACCGTGGTCGGGTCGTTCTTGTCGTACCGCCGCCAGGTGTCGTTGATGCCGATCAGGATCGACACCAGGGACGGATCGAACGCCAGGACGTCGGTCGACCAGCGCGCGACCAGATCGACCGCGCGATTGCCGCTCGTGCCGGCGTTGACGATCCGCGGCCGGTCCTCGCCGAGCGCAGTCGCTATGTAGCGGGGGTAGGTGTCGCCCAGCCCCGTGGGATCGGTGCGGTGACCGCCGTCGGTGACGGAGTCCCCGGCGAACACGACGGTCCACCGGGGATCCAGCTCAAGTTTGTTCACGGAACCATCTTCACAGGGTTGCCGCGTGCACGTCCCAGTCGTCCGGCAGCACCGGTGCGACCTCGACCGTGCTCGTCACGTCGACGAACGCGCCGGTGTCGATCGACTGGGTGATGGAGGACATCACGTCGACGATGTGGAACGCGAGCGCTCCGTTCGCCCGGTGCGGCCGGTCGGCGCGGATCGCGCGCGCCATCTCCAGCACGCCCGTGCCACGCTCGGCCGAGGCCTTGGTGGTCTCCAGCGTCTCCCAGTCCTCGGCGCCGCGGCGGCGGATCTTGATCTCGCCGTCGAACGCGTTCGGGTCGGGTACGGCGAGTGTCGCGTCGGATCCGGTGATCTCGACGAACCCGGCCCGGGACAGCGGCGAGTCGAAGCTGAAGATGCTCTGCGACGACTGGCCCGACTCGAACCGTGCGATCGCGCTGACGTGGGTCGGAACCGTCACGTCGAAGTCGGTGCCGGCCAGCGGACCCGATCCGATCGTGCGCTTCTCCTTCGACTTCGACCCGATCCCGGCCACCGCCGCGACCGGTCCGAACAGCTGGACCAGCGTGGTCAGGTAGTACGGGCCGATGTCCCAGAGCGGTCCGGCGCCTTCGGTGAACAGGAACGCCGGGTTCGGGTGCCAGGACTCCGGGCCGGGGGACTGCATCAGGGTGAGCGCGGTGAGCGGCGTACCGATCTCGCCCCGCTCGATGATCCGGCGTGACTCCTGCAGACCCGGACCGAGGATCGTGTCCGGAGCGCAGCCGAGGCGCAGACCTGCGTCCTGCGCGGTCGCCAGCAGCTTGCGCCCGCTCTCCTGGTCCAGCGAGAACGGCTTCTCGCTCCAGACATGCTTGCCCGCGGCAACGGCAGCCAGCGCGACCTCGACGTGCGCGATCGGGATGGTCAGGTTGACCACGATCTCGACATCCGCGTGGTTCAGCACGGCCTCGGGACCCCCGTGGGCCTCGATGCCGAACTGGCTCGCCTTCTCCTTGGCCGCCTCCGGCCGCAGGTCGCCGATCGCGACGACCTTCAGGTCCGGGAAGCTCTGCATGCTCTTGATGTAGGCGTCGGAGATCACTCCGGCGCCGATCACACCTACGCCAACTGAACTCATGCGGGAGCGCCCTCTCCGGTGAGGAACTTGAAGCTGCCCTCGACGGCGTCGAAGATCTCGCCGGTGAAGTCGTCCAGCTCGACCACGCGCAGCGCCTGCGGGGCCGCGGCCAGGATGTCGGCGATCGCGATCGTGCCGTCACCGACAGCGGTCTGCGCCTTGTTGTCCAGCGTGCCGTCGCCGTCCTTGACGTGGATCGCCTGGACGCGGTTGCCCCACTTCTTCAGCAGGGCGGGGATGTCACCGCCACCGACGACGCCCCAGTAGGTGTCGACCTCGAGGATGACCTCGTCGTTCAGGTGGTCGATGAAGATCTCCAGCGGGTGGGCGCCGTCGATCTTGTTCTCGAACTCGAACTGGTGGTTGTGGTAGCCGACCTTGATGCCGTGCTCGGCCGCCTCGACCGACGCCTGGTTCAGGGCCTCGGCGGTCGCCTTGATGTCATCGGCGGAGAGCCAGCGGGCCGGGTCGATGAAGGGCTCGATGACGGTGCCGATGCCGAGCTTCTTGGCGGCCTCGTAGATCGGCGCGGCCTCGTCGCGGAGCAGGCCGGCGTGGGTGGTGGGCGCCGTCAGGCCGTGCTTGGGCAGCGCGTCGGCCAGGCGGTCCGCGTTGCCGGGGATTCCGAACGGCTCCACCTGGGTGTAGCCGATCTCCGCGATGCGGGCCAGGGTGGCGTCGAAGTCCTCTTCGAGCTTGTAGCGGACGGTGTACAGCTGGAGGGACAGGTTGTCCACTGCGACCATGGTTTCTCCTCGTGACCGGCACTGCGCCCGCTGCCCTGGAGCCGCCGTACCGGCGTGATAGCCGAACCGGTTAAGTAACGCTGGCAACCGTATCCCACGAGAGCGCGCTCAGACTAGGGGTTGCCGGATGGTTGTGACGCCTACTGCGCGGCACTCGGCACGGCACCTCGCCGCACGTGTGCAAAGCGCTAGATGCTCCGCATCGAACACTTCGCCCCCGCGCGCCGATGCACCGCACCGAGCACCTGCTCGCTACGGCGCCACAACCATCCGCCAACCCCAGGTCAGCCCACACCTCGAATCCCCGCGACCGGAACCGGCGCGTTCCGAAAAGAGAACCAAAGAGTCACTCTCTGCTCCCAACCGGTGACACGGCGTGGAAACGCGCGCACACTGGAGGATTCCGGACCGACCGTCAGCGGTCCGGCCGCCCGTGAGGAGTTTGTTGTGCCCCGAGTCACCATCAAGGAGATCGCACGCCGCGCCGGCGTCTCCAAAGGCGCGGTGTCGTACGCGCTGAACAATCAGCCCGGAGTCTCCGCGGCTACCCGTGCGCGGGTCTTGAGAGTCGCCGAGGAAATGGAGTGGGTACCGAATCGCGCCGCCCGTCAGCTGTCCGCGGCGCGCAGTGAGACCTTCGGCCTGGTGCTTGCGCGGACCGCGCAGACGCTGACCGAGGAGCCGTTCTACATGGGCTTCGTGGGAGGTGTGGAGTCCGTGCTCGCCGAGCGCTCGTACGCGTTGGCCCTTCAGGTGGTGACCAACTTGGACGAGGAGCTCGCGACGTACCGGAAGTGGGCCGCCGAGCGACGCGTCGACGGCGTGATCGTGGTCGACCTGCGGGTCGCCGATCCGCGGATCCCGTTGCTGCGCAAGCTCGGCCTGCCCGCCGTCCTGGTCGGCGATCCTGAACTGGCCGATGGTCTGCCGTGCGTCTGGACCGACGCGACCGCGGCCATGCATTCCGCCGTCGGTCACGTCGCCTCGCTCGGCCACCGCCTGGTGGGTCGGGTCGCCGGACCTCCCGAGTACGGCGACGTGTGGATCCGCGACCGTGCGTTCGGTGAGGCGAGCAGCCGCTTCGGCCTGGAGACCAAGGTCATCCACACCGACTACTCCGCCGACGAAGGCGCCGCCGCCACCCGCGACCTGCTCGCTGCCGACCCGCGACCGACCGCGATCATCTACGACAACGACCTGATGGCCGTCGCCGGCCTCTCCGTCGCCCAGGGCCTCGGCGCCTCCGTCCCCCGCGACATCACCCTGATCGCCTGGGACGACTCCACCCTCTGCCGCATCACCCACCCCCGCCTGACCGCGATGTCCCACAACATCGTCGGCTTCGGCGCCGAAGTAACCCACCGCCTCCTGAACCTCCTGGACGGCGCCCGCCCAGAACCCCACCTCTACTCCACCCCCCTCCTCAACATCCGAGACTCCTCAGCCCCACCCCCCACCCTCACCCCGACCCCCCTCTGCAACCGCCCACCCCGCTACGCCCCCCGCCCCCACCCCACCCCCTAACCACCCAACGCGGCCCCTCCCCGGACGGCTACTCGCTCCGCCCGGTCCCGAACCCCGCCGCCCCCGCCGCCCCTCCCGCCCCTCCCGCCCTCCCGCCCCTCCGGAATTTGAACGGATATCCCCTCGAACTGCCCCTTCTCCCCTCGTTTTTTGAGCAGAGAAGGGCCCAGTTGAGGGGATATCCGTTCAAATGCGCCCTCAGCGGCGGCGGCCGGGGTGTTGCCGCCCGCGCCCTGCGGAACGCCCGCGGGCCGGCCGCTGCGTCGGACGACCGGCCGCAAGGTTCCCTACCTGGCGCGGCGCCCACTGCGGGTTCCGGCCGACCGCACCCATGACGGAGCGGACTGCTCCCAGGTCGGTTCCACCCCTCGCGATTTCGACGGATATCCCCTGGTGTTGCCGGTTCTCCCCTGATTATTCGGGCAGAGAAGGGGCGATTTGCGGGGTGATCCGTTCATATTGCCCTGGGGTGGTACGGCGGGGTGGGGGAGTGGAGGGGTTAGGGGGTGGGGGTGACTTTTACGGGGACTCCGTTGACGGCGGCTGTGCCGGAGATGGGGTCGGTCAGGGCGCTGTCGGTGAGGTCGTTCAGGGAGATGCCGGGGAGTTGGCTGGCTACGGCCAGGTGGACTCCGGGGCGGGAGTGGCCGAAGCCGTGCGGGAGGGAGACGACGCCGGGCATCATGTCGTTGCTGGAGGCAACTTCTACGGCGAGGGAGCCGGCGGCGGAGGTGATGGTGACGAGCTGACCCGCGGTGAGGGAGCGGTCGGCCAGGTCGGTGGGGTGCATCAGGAGGTGGTGGCGGGGCTTGCCCTTCACCAGGCGGGCCGAGTTGTGCATCCAGGAGTTGTTGCTGCGGAGGTGTCGCCGGCCGATCAGGAGCAGCTCGCCGTCGGCGGTCGTCTGCAATGCGTCCAGCCGCGCGATGTCGGCGAGGATCATCGGCTGGTCGAGGTTGATCCGCTTGTTCTTGTGGAACAGGGCGTTGGGCATCGCCGGCTGCAGCGGCCCGAGGTCGATCCCGCCGGGCGACTTCCGGAGTTTGCGCAGCGACAGCTTGTACGGACCGATCCGCAGGCCGGCGTCGACGATCCGGCGCGGGGCCAGCCGCAGTCGCGCCTCCGCCAGGATCCGCTTGCGGCTGAGCGGAGTACGTCGTACCAGGGCGATCCCGAGATCGCGGAAGATCTCCCAGTCGTGCCGTGCCGACGGCGGCTTCGCCAGTACGGCGTCGTTCCAGCGGGCCGTGTTCCGGACCGCGAACTGGTGGAAGATCACGTCGTAGTGTTCGCGCTCGAGCGGCGGGGCCGGCGGCAGAATCACGTCGGCATGCCGGGTGGTCTCGTTGATGTACGGATCGACCGAGACCATGAAGTCCAGCGACTCGAACGCCTCGTCGAGCTTGCGTCCGTCCGGTGTCGACAGCACCGGGTTCCCGGCGATCGTCACCATCGCGCGGAGCTGTCCCTCGCCCGGCGTCAGGATCTCCTCGGCCATCACCGACACCGGCAGCTCACCGCCGAACTCGGGCAGCCCGCGGACGCGGCTCGACCACACCCCGAAATGCCCGCGCCCGAGCCCGATCAGCGCGTTCACCGCCGGACGCGGGAACATCGTTCCGCCCGGCCGATCCAGGTTGCCGGTGATGATGTTCAGCACCTGGATCGCCCACTGGCACAGCGCGCCGAACTGCTGGGTCGACACCCCGACCCGCCCGTACACCGCGGCCCGCCCGGCCGTCGCGAAGTCGGTCGCGATCTGCCGGATGACGTCCGCGTCGATCCCGGTCAGCGCGGTAGCCCGCTCCGGGGTCCACTCCTCGACCGCGGCCTCGACCGCCGCCAGCCCGTCGACGTACGACGCCGGTTGCGCGTGCCCGCCGACGATCACCTGATGAATGAGGGCGAGCAGGAAGGCCGCATCGGTCCCGGGCCGGACGAAGTGGTGCTCGTCGGCGACCGCCGCGGTCTCGGTCCGGCGCGGATCGATCACGACCACCTTGCCGCCGCGCTTGCGAACCTCCTTGAGCCGCCGCCCGAATCCGGGCGCGGTCATCATGCTCCCGTTCGAGGCGAGCGGGTTGGCGCCCAGCATCAGCAGGTACGACGTCCGGTCGATGTCGGGCACCGCGATCATCAGCTGATGCCCGTACAGCAGGTACGACGACAGCATGTGCGGAAGCTGGTCGATCGACGTGGCACTGAACTTGCTCCGCGTCCGCAGCTGCCGGACCATCGTCGGCATGTGCGTCAGCGCGCCGAGGCTGTGCACGTTCGGGTTGCCGAGATAGACGCCGACCGAGTTCCGCCCGTGCTCGCGCTGGATCGCGGTCAGTTTGCTCGCGATCAGTTCGTACGCCGCGTCCCAGCCGATCGCCTGCCAGCCATCGGCGGTACGTCGTACCGGCGTGGTCAGGCGGTCCGGATCCTCTTGCAGATCACGCAGCGCGACGGCCTTCGGGCAGATGTGACCGCGGGACAGCGGGTCGGACTCATCACCCCGGATGTCCGTGACGTGGCCGTCCTCCACCGTCACCAGGACGCCGCAGATCGCTTCACACAGGTTGCACGAGGTTCGCCGTACCGTCGTCGCCATCCAGTCAAACTACCCTTGGGTAGCCTGGCTCGCCATCACTCGAAGCGCGCCTCGTCGAGCCGGCCGAGGATCGCGTCGACGGTCTCGCCGGCGGACAGGTCGGAGTTGTCCAGCCACAGGCCACGGCGCGGGCTGAACGCGTGCAGCTCGTAGTCGAGCTCCTCGACGGCATGATGCGAACCGCCGAGCCGCCCGGAGATGACATCGGGCCGCGGCGTCAGTACGACGAGGTAGCGCGGGCGGGTGCGGATGCCGTCGAGGAACTCGCGGAGCAGCTCGCCGATCACGACGTCCTGCAGCACGACGGTGAACCCGGACTCGGCGTACGAGTCGGCGGCCTGGCAGGCGAGCCGGAATCCGAGCCGCATCTGCCGCTGTGCCTCGGTCGGATCGTCGGTCATCGAGGGGTGTCCGCTGACGATCATCCGGCGGAACACATTGCCGGGGATGTTGACGCCGTACTGGAAGCGTTCGGCGAGGAGCTGGGCGACCGCGGACTTCCCGGACGCCATGATCCCGCTGACGACGATGACGCCCGCGGACTCCATGCTGGTGATGTTGCCACGGTAGGCAATGTTTTAGTCAGGTTTGTGGCGAACATGTCGTGCAGTGGACGAGAATTCCTTGGTTTGGCCAATCTCTTTGTTTTGTAAGGGCTTTTCGGCCAAGAGGGAGTCGATGTGAAGGCGCAGGAGCCTTCTGACCCGGGCCGGAGTGGTGCGCCGGCGCTGGACGGCGGCGTGCATCGCCAGCCCGTCGACCAAGGCATGCAAACGTTCGGCCTCGAGCCGCAGGTCCAGGCCTTCGCGCAGTGATCCGGCGGCGGACAGCGCGTTCACCAGCTCCGCGCACAGGTCGTGCAGGCCGTCGTTCACGGACTCGATGTTGTCCTGCAGCGCGCCGGCTCCGGACTCGGCCAGCGCCTGAGCGGTGAAAGCGAGCCAGACGTCGAGCTCCACCATCCGCTCCTCGTCGAGCGGGAGCACCTCTTCGAGGTACCGCAGCGCGACGACCGTGGCGCTGCCCTTCGTGCCGCCGCTCGCGGTCAGCGCGGTGAGTCGCTCCCCGACGCGGCGGGAGACCAGCTCCATCGCGAACTTGAGCAGGCCCTCCTGGTCGGGGAAGTAGTAGCGCACGGCGCCGGCGGACCAGCCGGCCTCGGCGGCGATGGTGCGGACCGAGGCGGCGCGGATACCGCCGCGGCGGACGACCCGCCACAGGGCCTGGGCGATCTCCTCGCGGCGGGCGTCGTGGTCGACGATCTTGGGCATGTGCCCTTTTTAGCACACTCGTGTTATGGTTCTTTCACAACACAGTCGTATCAAAACAAAAAGGGGTGAACTGCTGTGCTGCTCGCTGTGATCGCTGCGTGTGAGATCGGCTTCTGGGTGCTGCTTGCGGCCGGGATGGCGACGCGCTACCTGTTCCGTCGGCCCAAGGCCGGGATGGTCCTGCTGATGATGGTTCCGCTGGTCGACGTGGTCATGCTCGTGGCGAGCGTGGTCGACATCCACCGCGGCAGCGTGCCGTCGTTCAAGCACTCGCTGGCCGCGATCTTCATCGGCGTCAGCGTCGCGTTCGGGCATCAGACGCTCAAGTGGGCCGACAGTTGGGCGGCGCACAAGTTCGCCGGCGCGCCGCGGCCGGCGAAGCCGCCGAAGGGTGGCCGGGAGCGGGCCCAGCGCGAGCGCGCCGGCTGGTTCCGGCATCTGCTCGCGTACGTCATCGGTGTCGGCATCATGCTCGTGCTCGGCCTGCTGTCCGGGAAGGGGTACGACGCTGCCCTCTACCCGGCGTGGCCGTGGACGATCGTGCTGGTGATCGACGGGTTCGTCTCGTTCAGCTACGGATCCGGCGACGCGGCGAAGGACGAGCAGGCGCCGCGACTGAAGCAGGACGCCTGACCTACCGGCTCCACCCGTCCGGTCGTCGTAGATTGCAGCTATGACGACCGGACGGCTGGTTTCTGCGGTCACTGCGGGCATCGCGTTGGGTGGCGTCGTGCTGCAACTGGTGGTGTCGCCGGGCTGGGACGTCTTTGTCTACTTCACGATCCAGTCCAACCTGCTGCTCGGTGTGACCACCCTGCTCCTCGCGCTCCGGCCGGATCGGCCACGCGGGCTGCTGTTCAAGGTGCTGCGGTTGAACGGGGTGCTCTGCATCGCGGTGACCGGGATCGTCTACCACGCGGTGCTCGCGGGCACGGACGAGTTGTCCGGCGGGGCGGCAGTAGCGAACTTCCTGCTCCACACCGCCAGCCCGCTGATCGGCGTACTCGGCTGGGCCATCTTCGGACCCCGCGGTGCGACGAACGTCCGGATCGCTGCCTGGTCAATCGTGTACCCGCTGCTCTGGCTGGCCTTCACCCTGATCAGAGGCGCGGCCGACGGCTTCTACCCCTACCCGTTCGTGGACGTGTCCCTGCACGGATATGGACAGGTCCTGCTGAACTGTCTGTTCGTCGCGGTACTGTTCCTGGCTCTGGCGGCCGGGGCCACAGCCCTTGATCGTCGGCTCAGCGAAACCGTCGAAGGGTGAGGTGTCCCTTCGGCGTCGTAGCTCGACGCTACCGGCGCCCAGGCACGCACCTGGACACCGCTATCGTTCGACCTACAACCCCGAAGGGACACCTTGCCTTGCTCGTCACCTCTCGCTCGTACGCCGAGTACGAAGCGATGTTCGACCTGACCGAACTGCCTGCCTCCGTGCTCGACTGCTCGGCCGGGGGATCGAGCTTCACCGCCGAGGCCGCCGCGCGCGGAGTGGACGTGGTGGCGGTGGATCCGGCGTACGAGTTGACGATGCCGGAGCTCGTCGACACCGTGCGGCGCAGTCTGCCGGTCGGGAACGACCTGGTGGACGCACACTCGGACAAGTTCGTCTGGCATTGGTACGGCGCTCCGGAGCGGCGCGACGAGATGCGGCTCGAGTCGGCCGACCGCTTCCTGCAGGACATCGGCGAGGCGCCCGACCGGTACGTCGCGGGCCGACTGCCGGAGTTGCCGTTCGAGGACGGGCGGTTCGAGCTGGCGCTGTGTTCGCACCTGCTCTTCACCTGGGCCGACACCTTCGACCGGGCCTGGCATCTGGCCGCGTTGCGGGAGCTGCTCCGGGTGAGCAGCAAAGAGGTCCGGGTGTTCCCGTTGGTGCAGCAGGGGGCTGGTGAGCCGGTGCCGTTCCTGCCTGAGGTGCTGAGCGATCTCGTCGGCGTCCGCTGGGAGTTCCGCAAGGTTCCCTACGAGTTCCAGACGGGCGCCGACGAGATGCTCGTGCTCACTCACTCCTGAGGGGTCCGAAGTGAGGGGCGGGCGTCTTTCAGGGAAGGAAGCGTCCGCAGACCGGCCACGGCGAGTTGCCGCGCTGCGCGTAGAGCTTCTTCGCGCGCAGCAGCTGCTCGCCGGCTGATGCCTTGGCGGGGCTGCCGCTGCCGCCGACACTGCGCCAGGTCTGCATGTCGAACTGGAACAGGCCGAGGTACTTGCCGTTCGGGCTGACGGCCCGCGGGTTGCCGCTGGACTCACAGTTGGCGACCTTGCGCCAGGCGGCACTCATGCTCACGTTGTTGCTGGTCGACGGGCGCTCGGCGGAACGGTTGGTCCGCGGTGCGCGCACAGTCTGCTTGGTGACGACCTTCTTCTTGGTGACGACCTTGGCCTTCGGTACGACGCGCTTCGGCGCGGTGGCCGTCTTCACACCGTCGAGCGTCAGGGTCTGACCGATCAGGATCAGGTCCGGGTCACTCAGATTGTTGACCTTGGCCAACTGGTGCCAGTCGGCGCCGTTGGCCTGAGCGATCTCGGAGAGCGTGTCTCCGGCCTTCACCTTGTAGTCGGTCGCGAACGCCGCGCCGGTGGCAGCGACGGTGATTCCCGCGCCGAGACCGGCGACGGAGAGGGTCCGGACCACCCGGCGAGTACTTCGCCGGGGGCGCGCATGTCGGGCTTTGGACATCGGTAAGGCGCTCCTTGTGAGCTTGGGCATGGTGGACAACACCAGCCCCCCAGGCAGGGGAGGGGGCACCCGGACAGGTAACGAAAGGGAGTCCGGATGATCACGTCCAGGTCACGACGCGATGTGAGTCATCCTGTGTGACCATCGCCGCGAACGCAAGGCCAGATCGGAATCTGCCCCGATTTTTTCTGTCCCTTGACGTACCGAAAACCCAACAACAGAACGGTTTCCGACTGTAATCACCGAGGGTAAACCGATCGGTTTCACGAGTGAAGTCAGCGGTGTAAATACCGCGCCGGAACAAGGTCGATCGTGAGTTTCCGGACCAGCGCACGATCACTGTCCGGCCAGGCGTCCCAGACCTGGGCAGCCCAGGTCAACATCGCTTTCTCGACCTCGTCGGGACCACCCGCGGCCAGTACGTCGGATGCCGTCAGCTGCCCGGCGGACTCGGGCGCGGTGAGCTCGGGCCAGTCGTCGAACGAGTTCGCCATGATGCCGTGCGCGGTGCGGACGTCGACGTTGCCGGAACCGCGTTCCAGGAACATGTAGAGACCGTTCAACGCGAAGACCGGACCGATCCTCGGGGCTCCGGCCTGCACGTGCTGCGCGTGGTAGGCATCCATCCGCAACTGGTGCAGGTAGCCGAGCTGCTCCCGGTGCTCGATCTCGAAGACGAGCAGGTCGCCGGCAGCCTTCAGGCAGGCCGCGGAGGCATGGATCTTCGGGTTGTCCGGCCACGGCTGCACCGGCAGCTCCACCCGGCAGCCGGGGCAGCGGGTGGATTCGCGCGTGTCATCTCCGGAGTTCACTCGTTGATGGAAACACGGGCACCGCCGTCCGGCAGCTGGATTTTGGCCGTCGTGGGGTGGTGGCCGCCAGATGAGGCGACGGACGTGATGGGGGCATGCGGTGATCCGAGTAGCTCTCGGCCACCGCGGCACGATGGTGCGAGGCGCATTGGCCGCGGTGCTGGCAAGTGAGACGGACATGGAGGTCGTGGCCGAGCTGGATCGCTCGGAGGACGTCCTCCAGGTGGCCGGCCGGCGGCCGCATGTCGTGCTGCTCGACCCACAGCTGCCCGGCCGGATCCGGATCGAGGAGCTGTGCCGCAAGCTCACCGGCCGCGGGGTGCTGGTGCTGATCGACCACGAGGCGATCGCCGCGACCAGCCTCGCGCTGGTCAAGCAGGCGCCGCGGATCGGGCTGATCGCGACCGACTCGACCACGGACCAGCTGGTCCAGGCGGTGCGCGACGTGGCGAAGGGGCTGCCGGTCGTCGACGTGCGGCTCGCGGTGGCGGCGCTCAAGGCGGGTGACAATCCGCTCACCGATCGCGAGTGCGAGGTGCTGCGGCAGGTCACCACGGGCGCGACGGCGCAGGAGGTCGCGCGCACGCTGAGTTTGAGTGCCGGGACGGTGCGCAACTATCTGTCGCGCATTTTGGCGAAGACCGGCTCCCGTAGCCGCATCGAGGCGATTCGGAAGGCTCAAGACGCCGGCTGGATCTGACCTGGCTGGATCTGCCGGGGCTGGACGCGAGTGGGCTCGGGACGGTTGCGCTGGAGCTCGCTCACGATCGGGTCCCAGTTGCCGTGCAGATCGCGGTACAGGCTGGAGCTGCGCATCAAGGCATGGTGGGTGCCGAGGGCGGCCTTGTTCCCGTCCAGGACGAGGATGCGGCGGGCTCGCAGCGCTGAGCTGATCCGGTGCGCGATCACCACCAGCGTCCCGCCGCGCCGGGCGAACGCCTCCTCGGCCTGCCGCTCGGCCTCCGGATCGAGGAAGCAGGTCGCCTCATCCAGTACGACGAGTGGCGCCGGAGAAAGGTAGGCCCGCACCAGCGCGAGTAGTTGCCGCTCACCGGCGGAGAGGTCGGCGGGCTTCACGACTGCGTCGAGACCGCCGATCCGCTCGATCAACGTGCTCGCGCCGATCGTGTCGATGGCTGAGCTCAGCTCGTCGGTCGTCGCATCGGGTAATAGATAGGTCAGGTTCTCAGCGACCGTCCCACTGAAGACATAGGCCTCTTGCGGGATCAGCACGCGCGTCTGCGCCAGCCGCTCGGTGGTCAGCTCGGTCGGTGGTACGCCGCCGAGCAGCAACTGGCCCCCGGTCGGTGTCAGCATCCCGCAGATCAACGCGGCCAAGGTCGACTTCCCGATCCCGCTCGGACCGACCACCGCCAGGTGATCGCCTTCCGGGATCGTCAGCTCCAGGTTGTCCAGCACGGGCTCGGCCGCCGGCCCATACGCGAAGGTCAGGTGGTCGGTCTGCACCTGGTGCCCGTGCGTCACATCGATCGGTCGGACCGGCTCGTCCGGGTGGCCGGCGTCGAGGATCCGACCGAGCGTGATCACGAACCGCAGGCCGCTGTCGCCGAGCGCACCCATCACCTGCCCGAGCGCCGGTTGCAGTCCGATCAGCACATAGGTGAGACCGCCGAGCAGCGTTCCGGTGCTTACACCGCGCCCGACCAGCCAGGGGCCGGCCGCGAGCAGGATCAGCAGCGGCAGCCAGCCACCGACCGCGAAACAGAGAGTGCGCAGCGCCGACACCTTGGCCAGCGCCCGCTCCGCCGACGCGTGCGCCTCGATCGGCTCGCCGACCAGGAACTCGGCGTACTCCTCGGTGCCGGTCGCGGTGATGTCGCGCACCCCGCTGAACACCATCCCGGCTGAGGCGGCCAAGTCCTCGTCGGCCTGCAGCGAGGCCCGCACCCGGTGGGACGCCATCCCCAGCACCGCGATGGACAACGCGAAGCCGGCCAAGAACGGCGGCACGACGAAGGCGGCCACGATCGGCGCCAGTGACAACAGGCCGGCCAGCACGCCGAACAGGGTGACTGCGAAGCTCCTCATCACCAGGACCAGCCCGGCGAACGTGTCCCGGACGATCTCGACCTGCCGATTCAGCCGTGCCACCGCGCTGTCGTCGCCGGTCCGCAATGCGCCGGCCACAACTCGCCGTACCAGGTCGTCCCGGACCGGCTCGACCAAGTCGCCGAGGCGCCGGTAGACCTGCCGTGCACCCGCGGCGCCGAGGCCTGCAGTCGCGACCAGTCCGCCGAGCCAGGCGATGCCCTGCCAGACGTGGCCGGCCAGGAAGTTGTCAGTTGCCCGCGCGACCGCGACCCCGTAGATCGCAGTCGGAAGAATCTCCGGCACCGACCACGCGACCAGCTTGACCGTCGCCCGCTTCCGCAACGACTGAACGCCGTACCGCAGCTCGCGCTTCATGCCCTCCACGCCTTTCGGCCCCATCGCGGTGCGCGATGAGGCCGGTTGTGAAGAGCAGGAAGGATCACCCGAAGACCTCCCGGTACGACGTGTTGCTCCACAGGTCGGCGTGCGGGGCGACTGCACGGACCTGGCCGCGGTCGAGCCAGACCACGAGGTCTGCCCGGGCGGCGGTGGCGGGGCGGTGTGTGACGATCAGGCGGGTCCGGAGCTGGCGGTCCTCGGTGAGGGTCCGGCCGATCTGCCGCTCGGTGGCGGTGTCGAGACTCGAGGTGGCATCGTCCAGCACCAGCAACCGGTTGGCCGGCCAGGCGCGGGCCAGCCCGAGTCGCTGCCGCTCGCCACCCGACATAGGGGCCCTGCGCAACGAAGTGAAGTACCCGTTGGGGAGTCGGCTGACGAAGTCGTGGGCGTGCGTGGCGCGGGCCGCGGCCAGTGTCCGGACCGGGTTGATCGCATCGGGTGCGATCGATTCACCGATCGTCCGGCCGACCAGCTGCGGCCGCTCGAACGCGCAGCCGACCGCACGGCGCAACGCATGCCGACTCACTGCCTGCAGCGGCACGCCGTCCAGCGAGACATGACCAGTCGACGGATCGCGCAATCGAGCCGCGACCGCGGCCAGCACCGACTTCCCGGCGCCGCTCGGCCCGACGACCGCAACCGTCATCCCACCGGGGAGCTCGAGGTTCACATCGTTCAGCAGGACGTTGCCATCCGCGACGACACTGACGTGGTCGAAGGTGAGGTGCCCCGCACCGGCGGCAGGCAGCTCCAGCGAACCGTGCGGCACCGTGGTGATCGCATCTACCTCGGCGCTCCGCTGAACGCCCGCCTTTGCGCGGGCGATCTCACCGATCACGCCGGTTAGCGTGCCGAGACCGGCGCCGAGAACGGCGTACTGCGAGGCGGCGAAGAGCTCACCGGCAGTGATCTGCCCGGCGACCAACTGGACGCCACCGACCGCAAGCACGGCAACCAGTACGAGCGGGCCGACAACCGCGGCCTGTGCTCCGGAGCGAGCCAGGATGCGCCAGGTGACGACACCTTGTTGGTGCAGCTCGGGCAGCAGGCCGAGAATGCGTTGCTCCTCGCGGCCCGTCGTACCGGCTGCGGCGATGGTGCGGATGCCGGTCAGCGACTCGGAGAGCCGGGCGGCGATCCGGCCCTGCGTCTCCTGGTAGGCCAGGCTGACATCCGCGGTCCGCTTCGCGAACGCGAGCAGCACCAGGATCACCAGCACCACACCGCCGAAGAACGCGGCTGCGAGCCAGGGGTCGATCAGGGCGAGCAACACCAGGCTGCCAACCGGCGGGGCGATCGCTGCGATCGCGGTGACCGCGGCGGGGCCGGCCTGGGCGGCATCGGTCGCGTTGGCCGAGACTCTGGTGACCAGGTCGCCGGTCTCGAAGCCGCGGCTGCCCTCCGGGCCGCCGCGAACGACCTGGTGGACCAGGCGATGCCGCAGCCAGGCAGTGGTTTCGGCGACACAGGCAGCGCCGGCGAAGGCGTCGATCAGGCTCGCCACGATGCCGAGCCCGATCGCTGCCGCGGCGGCGATCAGCCAGCGGGTGTAGCCGGTCCCGGCGACGATCGAATCCACCGAGCGGCCGAGGATCGTCGGCAGGGCCAAGGTCACCGCGCTGCCGATCAATGCGTTCAGCCCGATCAGCGGCAGCCACCCTCGGCCACGTTTCGCGACCGACCCGAAGGTGATCACGACGACACTCTCAGCCCGGTGCGAGCAGCCAGGAACGCGAGCATGTCCGCGGCCAGGCCGATGCCCTGACTCGCGGAACCACTCGCATGACCGGCATCCGGATCCAGTCGCAACAGGACTGGTCCCTCACTGGCGGTCGCGTGTTGCAGGGCTGCGCAGAGCTTGCGGGAGTGCAGTGGGTCGACGCGGGTGTCGTTGCCGAACACTGTGAACAGCACGGCGGGATACTTCACGCCTTCGCCGACCCGGTGGTACGGCGAGTAGGACAAGAGGTTCTCGAACTGCTGTGCGTCCTTGGCGGACCCGAACTCCGGGGCCCAGCGCTCACCCAGACCGGACAGCTCATAGCGCAGCATGTCTGTCAGAGGTGCCGAGCAGACCGCGGCGGTGAACAGCTCTGGCCGTTGAGTCAGTGCGGCCGCGACCAGCAAGCCGCCGTTGGATTCACCGCACAGCGAGAGCTGCTCGGCTGTCGTCCAGCCGGTGGAGATGAGGTGCTCGGCCGCCGCGATGAAGTCGTCGAAGACCTTCTGCTTGCGATCCAGGGTCCCCGCCTGGTGGGCTTCCGCGCCGCCGCGGGTGGTCGCGGTGACGAAGATGCCACCGGCCTCGACCCAGGCGAGCGCGAACGCCGAGTACGTCGGAGTGAGGAGCTGCCCGAATCCGCCGTACCCGTAGAGGAGGGCTGGTCGGGGGCCGTGGTCGCCGCGCCTGGCGATCACCAGCAGGGGGACCTTGGTGCCGTCGGGACTGGTCGCGACGAGCTGCTGCGACACGGCCCTCGCGGCCACGCCCGGCGCCGGCGACCAGAGCGTCGCCTGACCGGTTGTGTGGTCGTAGCAGTAGACGGCCGACGGAGTGACGCTGTCCGTGTAGCTGAACCAGGCTTGGGGTCCGCCATCGGGAAGCGTGGTCAGTGAGCCGACCGAACCGGCACCGGGGAGCACGACATCGCTGACGTGCGCGCCGGTCTCGAGGTTGTGGACAGCGATCCCGGTCGGGCTCGCGAGCAGGAGCGCGTCGTCCAGGATGGCCAGGCCGGTGAGTGGGGCCTCCGGGGTGACGAGGTCCTGCCAGATCAGCGGATTGTGCGGATCGCCGACGCAGATCCGGCCGGTCGGTGCGTCCTTCGTAGTGACGACGTACAGGCGGCCGTCGGGGCCGACCGACATCACAGTCAGCGCGTCGATGCCCTGCTGGATCGGGCGCGGTGATTGCGCGCTCTCGAGATCCTGCAGCCACAGGTCGTTCGCTCCACCACGAGCCGCGGAGATGGTCAGCCAGCGGCCGTCGGCGCTCAACTCCAGCCCGTACGACGCTTCGCTCGACAGCACGACGGTGTCGTCGGGAACGTCCAGGTGGCGGCGGCGCACCTGCCGGAAACGCACGTAGTAGAAGGACCTGCCGTCCGGAAGCCAGGCGACCGGGGAGTAGCGGCAACCGTCGATCGGGTCGCCGACGAGTTCACCGGTGTCGACGTCGAGGAGGTGCAGGACGGACTCTTCGGTGCCGCCACGGGAGATCTGGAAGGCGACCAGGGATCCGTCGGGCGAGGGCTGCCAGGCGTCCAGGGTGGTGAGCCCGGACGGGTCGAGCGCCATCGGGTCGAGGATCGCGCGCCGGCCGTCGTACAGGACCGGGTGCTGCTGACCGGGGTCGCGGCGGAGCGTGAAACAGCGCCCGCCGTGCCACGACGGGGTAGAGACAGTGCCGACGTTCGAAAGGGCCTTCACCCGGTTACGGAACTGGAACCGGCCGGACAGAGTGGCCGCATGGTTCAGCCAGAGCTCTTCCTGGGCCGCGAGCCAGCGCTTGGTCTCGGAGGACTCTGCGTCCTCCAGCCAGCGGTAGGGATCCGCGATGGTGTGGCCGTGCACCTGCTCCACGAGCGGTAGCCGCTCGGCGCATGGATAGGACTGCACGGAATCGGACAACGGTGCTCCTTCCGTCGGATGGTGCGGACCGGGCTGGAGACAGGTTCGGCCCTGGGTGGGTATGCCGCCCACCCAGGGCCTCCGGAACCTGTTAACCAGGATCCGATCAGTGGCAGAGCAGAAGGCTCAGGTTGCTCGGGCGCTGCGAGGAGCAGCCCAGCACCGTCAGCGTCGAGCCACCACCGTGGTGACCACCGCCGTAACCCGGGGTTTCGAGGCCCTGAAGGTCGAGAAGTGCCATGTGTTTACACCTCCTTCGATTCTTGTTGTAGGGATGGGAACTCGGACCACTGGGGAGGTCCGAGGAACGGGAGGGATGTGGGCACCGAGTGCAGTGCCGATCCCAGGGCCAGCAGGACGCCGGCCGATCCGGTGGCCAGATCCATCGACAGGCGAAGGAGCTGGTGACCGGGGAACGCGAGCCCACCTGCGTAGGGCATCGCGTGCCAGCCGAGTCCGTACACGAGGTCGTCGACCGTTGTCTGCTGCGCACCGAGTGAGGCTGCGGTGAGAAGCAGACCGGCGCGACCCATGAACAGGCCGGGCTGGACGTAGAAGGAGCAGTGCGCCACCCGCTCGAGCCGCGCGAGGACCGCGGTCAGCTCGTCGGACGGGCGATGCTTCAGGTAGCGCGCGAGGGCGAGGGCGATCCCGGCCGAACCTTCTTCGAGGTACGGCAAGGTGCGCCAGCCCTGGTTGACCTGGAGCATGTCGCCCTCGGGTGAGGCCGAGCAACGCCGCAGGTCCTGCCGGATCGCGATCTCGGCCAGGTCGAGCAGACCGGTGTCGCCCAGCTGCTCGAACGCGGCGATGAAGAGCAGCGCCGGTCCGGAGGAGCCGTACATCAACCCGGCGTGCGGATACTGCCCGCCGCTGATCTCCGGTACGTCGCCCACGTCGCCGAGCCGGTCTGCCACCAGATCGAGAACCCGGACCGCCTTGGCACGCAGGGCGGGCTCGGTGTCGAAGTGCAAGAGGTTGAGGCCGATCCCGGCCAGGCCCGAGTGCAGCCCGAGCTCGCGAGTGCTCCAGTCGTCGGCGAGTGTGCGCTCGACCAGATCCAGCGCGTGCTGGCGATGACCGAGCTCGTCGAAGACGTGAGCCACTCCGTGCAGACCGTCGTACAGACCTGGGCCGGCCTCCGTGGACAGACTCCGCTCGCGCAGCCACTCCTCGTAGTGCTCGAAGCGGCCGGCGCCGGTCTTGGCCAACGCGTAGAGGACTCCGGCGGCACCACTCGCGAGGTCGATCCCGCCACCGCTACGGAACTGCGCGATGTCGCCGGGGAACAGCCGGTCGGTGCGCTCGGGCGTTGCCGAGGCCACGATCGCCTTGGTCAGCGCGGCGCGGACGTCGGTCCACTCGGCCTTGCCGGGTAGTGCGAGCTCGGCCATCTCCGGATCGCCGGTGACCTCGGGGCCGACGACGGTCCGGACCGCGGCGTCGATCGTTGCCCTCGGCACCGGGAAGGTCTCGGTGATCATCTCGGCGAGCTGGAAAGCCTTGCCGCGATGGAGATTCAGCAGGATCGTCGTCTGCGGCGCGTAGACACCGAGCTCGATACAGGCCAGTGCGTAGCGGTCCACCTCGACACCCTGGCGGTCCGGCGGTGCGGCGTAGCCGGGGTGGGCAAGGGTGGAGCGAGCCTCGTCCGCGGCGAGTGTCGCCACCTCGAAGTCGATCAGCACCATCCGGCCGTCGGCGTCGATCAGCACGTTGTCCGGGTGCAGGTCGCAGAACACGACGCCGCGCTCGTGCAGCTGAGCAACCGCCGCGGCGACCTGCTCGACCGCACGCGTCGCCCACTCGGCGAACTCCGCCCGGTCGGCCTCGGTCGCATCCGGCCGGCTGAGCGGATAGCGCATCACCAGCTCACGTTGCAGGGACACCGAGTCGATGTGCTCCTGGATCATGAAGTGGTGCTCGCCGAGCTCGAGCTGCTCGTAGGTCTTCGGTACGACGTCCAGGCCTTCGAGGCGCTGCAGGATCTCGTACTCGTGGGCGATCCGGGTGACTGCGTCCCGGCCCGCGATGTCGAGACCCGCGTAGGGACGGCCTTCCTTCAGTACGACGCGGTCACCGGACTCCTTGTGGTGGCCGAGATACACGCCGCCGCCGTTGGAGAACTGGATGACGCTTTCGATCGTGTAGGCGAGCTCGTTGGTGGAGACCGCGTTGCGGGCCTCGAGGTGCGGCTGCAGGAAGTCCGGCAGTGCCACCCAGGGCGGCAGGCTGAACGTCGGGCCGCGATGATCCGGAACCAGCTGTCCGTGGTCGTTCTCGAGGGCAAGCACACGCTCGCCGCTCGGCGACAGACAGAAGCGGCTGACGAAAGCGCCGTACCGGACGAAGAGCGCGCCGGTGCCGTAGCGCAGGTCGCTCAGGATGTACGGGCCCTGGACGCCGTCGAGGACGTCGTCGAGCTCCTTGAGGACCAGCTCCAGCTGCGCCTCGTCGGTCGGGTAGATCGTGACCAGCTTGCCGCTGGCTCCGCGCGGTGCGGCCTTCGAGTTCGCCATCACCAGCACGGCTTCGTTGCGGAGGAACTTGAACGCGATGCCGCGGGGTACGCAGTACTCCCACACGGCCTCGAGCGTCCGGATCACATCGTCGAGCCGCGCCGAGACGTGGATCTTCCAGCCCTGCTGCGGCAACCGCAGACCCTCGGGTGCGTAGTGCATCCAGGTGTCGCCGGCGACGTGCTGCCATCCCTCGGGCACCGCCCGAGTGGCCGGCTCGAAGTCCGGATGTTCCACACTGCTTTGGATACCTTCCCCGCCCCGCCGCCCCGAACGATGGGTGGGTGTGTCGTAGAACGTCCGATCCGACAAGCAGTAGAACTCGTAACTCTCTTGCGCTCCGCTACGCATAACTGATCAACCCCCTCTCGTGGTGCTCCGCCATCTTGGGCGGCTGGAGAGGGGTCGGCGTAGTGCACGATGTCATCACTCTGATGTGAAGAATCCACATACTACGAGTGGGTAAGTAAACACTCTTTGTTACCTGTTCGCGCGTTCTGAGCGTGGAATCGGCTGTTACAAGATGTCAATTCGTGGCAGTGACATCACGAGGCGTAACTTCGCTCTGGATGCCTCGTCGGCCCGGATTCATACGTTGGTGTCAGGCCTCAGTTCCAGTTGTCCTGCTGAGGAGTGTCGGCCGGCGACGACCACCAGCGGTGCCTGGGCAGACCGGTGCCAGGGGCAAACACATGCAGTTCGGCGTCGAACCGGACTGCCCGGCAGCCGCTCGCCAACTGCGCTAGCAGTTGCCCTACCGGCCGAGCCACCAACCGGGGGCTGGAACAGGAACCGGTGGCCCGCCACAGGTCATTACTTGTTCAAACCCCCGCGCGATCTGCCCACCCCCGAAAGCTGTCGGCGGCTGACCCACCTCGGCCCACGCGCGGACCGGCCGCGTGCGGGACGGGGATTACACCGGGTAGGTGGTTACTTCGGTGGCCTTGAGGGTGGCGTGCAGCGGGTGGCCGGGGGCTGGCTGGAGGTCGGCCAGGGCGGCGGGGGTGATGTCGGCCAGCAGGGTGGCCGGGCCTAGGGGAGTGGCGTCGAGGGTGAGGCGGACTGTGTGGGCGTGTTGTTCCAGGGCGACGACGGTGGCGGGCCAGGTGTTGCGCGGGCTGCCGTTGGGGGGTGTGCGGTAGAGGCTGACAGCGGTGGGCGGGAAGGCTACGTGGACTGGGCCTTGGGCCGGTTCGGCGAGGGTGATGGTGCCGCCGGTGGGGAGGGTGACTGTGGTGCCGTTGGCAGTGCCTCGGTAGAGGTTGAGGCCTACTAGCTGGGCTACGTAGTCGGTGCGGGGGTGGCGGGCTATGTCGGTGGGGGTGCCGGACTGGACGATGCGGCCGTTCTCGATGATGACCAGGCGGTCGGCCAGCACCATGGCGTCCAGGGGGTCGTGGGTGACCAGCAGAGTGCGGCCGGGGAAGCGGTCGAGATGCTGGCCCAGTTCGGCGCGGACGTGCAGGGTGGTGCTGGCGTCCAGGGCGGCTAGTGGTTCGTCCAGGAGCAGTACGTCGGGGCTGGTGGCCAGTGCGCGAACCAGAGCGACTCGCTGAGCTTGGCCGCCGGACAGTGCGCGCGGGCGGGTGCGGGCGTAGGAAGTGAGACCTACGGTCTCGAGCCAGCGGGCTGCTTCGGTGCGGGCTTCGTGCTTGTCGATGCCACGAGCTCGCAGGCCGAAGGCTACGTTCTCCAAGCAGGTCAGGTGGTTGAAGAGCAGGTAGTCCTGGAAGACCACACCGATCGGTCGCCGCTCGGGCGGACGGAAGGTGCCGGGCGGTTCGTCCCAGGTCTCGTCGCCCAGAGCGATGCGTCCGGCTCCCAACGGGAGCAGACCGGCGATCGCGCGTAGTGCAGTGCTCTTGCCAGCGCCATTCGGCCCCAGCAGCGCAACGACTTCACCGGGGGCGATCGTGAGATCCACATCCAGGTCGAACGGACCACGGCTCACCCGCAGGTCGGCGTACAGGGTCATCGCAGCCCACTGATCCAGCGCTCGCGTAGCGACGCCAGCACGACGACGGACACCAGCAACAGCACGAGACTCAGTACGACGGCCACGTCCGGATCGGTCTCCAATGCCAGGTACACGGCGAGCGGCATGGTCGTCGTCCGGCCCGGGAAGTTGCCGGCGAACGTGATGGTCGCGCCGAACTCACCGAGTGCGCGCGCCCAGCAGAGCACGGTGCCTGCGACCACACCGGGCGCAATAGAAGGCAGTGTGACCCGGCGGAACGTCAGCCAGCGGCCAGCGCCGAGTGTTGCGGCCGCCTCTTCATAGCGTGGGTCCGCAGCACGGAGTGCGCCCTCCACCGAGATCACCAGGAACGGCATTGCCACAAAGGCCTCGGCAACGATCACTCCGGCCGTTGTGAACGGCAGTGAGAAGCCGAACCAGGTATCGAGATGCTCACCCACCAGTCCGCGCCGCCCGAGCACCAGCAACAATGCGACACCGCCGACCACCGGTGGCAACACCAGCGGCACGGTCACCAATGCTCTGATCAGCCCGCGCCCCGGAAGCTCACCTCTGGCCAGCAACCAAGCCAGCGGGATCCCCAGCAACAGACATAGCGCGGTAGCGGCGGTCGCACAGACCAGTGAGAGCCGCAGCGCCGTCCACACGTCCGCACTGAACAGTTTGCTCGGCAACGTCGACCAGGGTGCTCGAGCGAGCAATCCGATCAGTGGGATCAGCAGAAAGGCCAGACCGATCAACGCAGGCAGCAAGAGCACGAGGGGCAGCCGCCCGCTCGTGCTCCTGCTGCGACGACTCACGGTGCGTCGAAACCTGCGGCCGAGAGGACAGTCTTGCCCTTGTCGGACAGGATGTAGTCGACGAACGCCTTGGCGCCGCCCGCGTTCGGTGCCTTGCTCAGCGTCGCGATCGGGTATTCGTTGATCGCCTTGCCGGCCTCAGGGAACTCGATTCCGTCCACCTTGTCCTTGGCAGCCAGCACGTCGGTCTTGTAGACCAGCGCCGCGTCCACCTCACCCAGGCTGACCTTGGTCAGTGCGGCCTTCACGTCCTGCTCCAGGCTGTCCGGCTGCGGTGTCAGGCCGACTGCCTTGAACACCTTGTCCGCCGCCGCACCGCACGGCACCTGCGTGGCGCACAGCGCGATCTTCTTGTTCTTGTCGGTGAAGTCCTTCAGCCCGGCGATCTTGCCCGGGTTGCCCTTCGGTACGGCGATCTCCAGCGTGTTCGTCACGAACGTGGTCGGAGTGCCCTTGTCGGTCACCTGGTCCATGTTCTTCGGCGCTGCGGACGCGAACACGTCAGCTGGCGCGCCCTGGTTGATCTGCGTGGCCAGCGCCGAGCTGCCGGCGAAGTTGAAGACGACCTTCGTGCCGGGGTTGGCGGCCTCGAAGTCCTTGCCCAGCTGGGTGAACGTCCCAGTCAGCGATGCCGCTGCGAAGACCGTGATGGTCCCGGACACTGCCGCCGTACTGGAAGTGGAGCTGGGCGGGGGTGACGCGGCCGGCTTGTCGGCGCCGCAGCTGACCAGGGTCAGGGCGGCAACGGTGGTGAGCGCGGCGAACGCGGTACGGCGGAACATCAGGCCTCCGGGATCTCTACGACGACGTGCGTGGACTTGATCGAGGCGACGGCGACCACGCCGGGCTCCAGGCCGAGCTCGTCGGCGGCCTCGCGGCTCATCAACGACACGACGCGGAACGGGCCTGCCTGCATCTCGACCTGGGCCATCACGCCGTCCTTGACGACGCGGGTGACGATCCCGCGCATGCGGTTGCGTGCCGAGGCCGCGGTGGTGTTACCCGGCTCCGGTGTCTCGGCCAGCTCCTGGGCGAACGCCGCCAAGGCCTGGCCCTCGACGGCCATCCGGCCGCCGTCCTGAACCGAGGTCAATCGCCCCTGATCGATCCAGCGCCGGACGGTGTCATCGCTCACACCGAGGAGCGCTGCCGCCTCACTGATCCGCAAATTCGGCACGGTAGACAGCATACCGCCGCAACTGCGCCTGGCTGCCGGTCTGTCCGAGTTGTCCACAAGCCGTAATTGGTCACAGAAAGTCGCCGCGAATCCGCATATGTTGTTGGTATGAGGACATCGGGGATGCGGGACTATCTGGACGGGCCGCACAAGGCGGCCCGCGACGTGGTGCGCGCCGGCCTGGCGGCGAACACCGAGCTGTTCGAGTTCGCCGTGCGGCAGCCGCGCGACGAGTATCGCGACACCGTGCTGCAGATGATGCAGGCGATCACCGCCGAGGGGCATCCGGCGCGGGGCTTCCCGAAGGAGTACGGCGGCGAGGGCGACCTCGGTGGGTACATCGCCGGGTTCGAGACGCTCGCGTTCGGGGACCTGTCGCTGATGGTGAAGGCCGGGGTGCAGTTCGGTCTGTTCGCGGGCGCGATCCTGCATCTCGGCACCGAGCGGCACCACGAGGCCTATCTCGCGGACGCGATCGGCGGCCGCCTGCTCGGCTGCTTCGCGATGACCGAGACCGGGCACGGCTCCAACGTCCAGGCCCTCGGCACGACGGCGACGTACGACGCCGCGACCGGGGAGTTCGTCATCCACACCCCGTCCGCGTCGGCTCGCAAGGACTACATCGGCAACGCGGCCCGGCACGGGCGGATGGCGGCCGTGTTCGCCCAGCTCGTGGTCGGCGGCGAGATCCACGGCGTGCACTGCCTGCTGGTGCCGATCCGCGACGAAGCCGGTACGGCGCTGCCGGGGGTCACGCTGTCCGACTGCGGCCCGAAGCTGGGGCTGAACGGTGTCGACAACGGCCGGATCGTCTTCGACCAGGTCCGGGTGCCGCGGGAGGCGCTGCTCGATCGCTATGCCCAGGTCGATGCCGCTGGCAACTATCACAGTGAGATCGAGAATCCGGACCGCCGGTTCTTCACGATGCTCGGCACGCTGGTCCAGGGCCGGGTGTCGGTCGGGGGCGCGGCGATCACGGCGAGCAAGGTCGCCCTCGAGATCGCGATCCGGTATGCCGCCCAGCGGCGGCAGTTCGGCGCCCCGGGGAGTGAAGAGGAGACGCTGCTGCTGGACTACCGCATGCATCAGCGCCGGCTCTTGCCGCTGCTCGCGCGGACGTATGCGCTGCACTTCGCGCAGGGTGAGCTGGTCGACGAGTTCGTCCGGGTGTTCGGCGACGGCAGCAGTGAGCACGACCGCCGGGCCCTGGAGGCGCAGGCGGCCGGGACGAAGGCGCTCGGGACGTGGCATGCGACCGAGACGATCCAGATGTGCCGCGAGGCATGCGGCGGCGCGGGCTACCTCGCGGAGAACCGGTTGGCCACCCTGAAGGCGGACACCGATGTGTTCACCACCTTCGAGGGGGACAACACCGTCCTGCTCCAGTTGGTGGCGAAGGGGCTGCTGACCGACTACCGCGAGTCGTTCGGGAAGCTCGATCCGCTCGGGACGGCTCGGTTCATCGCGGCTCAGGCCGTCGAGATCGCGGTCGAGAAGACCGCGCTGCGACCGCTCATCGATCGGCTGCGCGACGTCGTACCGAATCGGAACGACACGGCCGACCCGGATGCCGGGCTGCGTGACGACGCGTACCACTCCGGGCTGCTGCGATTCCGTGAGCAGCACATGCTTGCCGGGGTCGCGCGGCGGCTGAAGGCGGGGATCGACGCCGGCGACGGGGCCTTCGACGTGTTCAACCGTTGCCAGGACCACGTCATCGCGGCCGGCCGGGCCCATGTGGACCGGGTCGTGCTGGAGGCGTTCCAGGCGGCGGTCGTGGGTGCGCCCGAGGAGATCCGGGGCGTGCTGAAGGACGTCTACGACCTGCACGCGCTCTCGGTCATCGAGTCCGAGCGCGCGTGGTATCTCGAGCACGGACGGTTGTCACCGGCCCGTTCGAAGGCGATCACCGCCTTGGTGAACGAGCTGTGCGGGGTCGTCCGGCCGGTCGCGGTCGAGCTCGTGGAGGCGTTCGGCGTACCGGGCGCGGCGGTCGAGGTGCCGATGGTTGTACCGTCACAGCATGAGTGAGTCGATCGAACCCGCGTCGGCAGCCGAGGCCGCCCGCGAACTCGCCCGGGTGCTGCTGGAGCAGGCCGACGCCCTCGACCTGCACGATCTGCGGGCCACGACAGCGATCGAGAACGTGCGCGTCCAGGCCAGAGTGCTGGCCGACGCGGTCAACGAGCGCGGCTGGGGTGACATCTTCCTCGGGATCGACTCCTACGACCCCGACGAGCTGGACGAGCTCCCGCTCGGGCCGGACGACTTCGACGACCCCGAGGACTACCGGGAGATCGTCGCGGGCGACGACCTGGACGAGCTCGAGGAGGTGCTGCTGCCGGAGGACGGTGTCCGGCTCAGCTACCAGGCCCGCTACGACTTCGTGGTGACGGATCCCGAGGCGTTCGTCCGCTACGTCCGCAGCCGCGCGCCCGAGGCGCAGAACGACGAGATCGTCGACGACATCGAGGACGCGCAGTCGGCCTTCGAGCTGCTCTGCTACCTCGACGGGCTCGGCTCCAAGGACTACGACCAGGCCGGCCTCACCCCGGCCGGCGGCGAGGAGTCGCACAAGGTCGTCGAGTTCTCCCTGTGGGACCTCGACCCGACCCGCCGCGACGACACCTACCCGTACTGAGCCACCGCGCTGTACTCAGGCCCCGGGCCGCGGCTTGTTGTTGCGGAAGGCAACATGTCGACGGAGAGTAGTTGAAATAATACTCAGCGTTGCCTTGTTCAAAGGCAATGCAAATGTTTGAACCGAGCAGTAGCCGGTTCTCAGGTGCCCATGACAACGTTCTTCTTGTCAGCGACGGACGGGTCGCGGACACAGGCTCCAGGCGGAAAATCGACGTACTCCCGTCCGTGACCGGAAATGTACCTCCCCTGCCGGCTGCGGAATGAGACGACGGATCCGCCCTCCTTCGGGCCGACTGCCCTCTCGGGGCAACAGCAGGACGCCGGTCGCGCCATCAGCGGTTCCGGTCGCCAGTGAGGTGGCGACCGACACCCGGCGCGGCCGGCGTTTCTTATGCGCGGAACTTCTGCTGCGCGGAGCCTTGGCGGCGTACTGGTGCGACTGGGGACCAGTACGCCGCGAGGGCGTGCTCGGCTAGGCGAGTTCGAGCAGGGTGTTGGAGCGTTGCTGGACTTCGCCGTAGGTGGTGGTGCGTTGGCGGGCGGGGCGGTTCGCGGCGGTGGCCATCGCGGTGAGTTCTTCGATGGACTTGCGGGAGCCGTGTTTGGAGCCGGCCATGCGGCTGATGGTTTCTTCCATCAGGGTGCCGCCGATGTCGTTCACGCCGCCGTTGAGGACGGCTACGCAGCCGTCGACGCCGAGTTTCACCCAGGAGCACTGGATGTTGTCGATGCGGCCGTGCAGCATGATCCGCGACATCGCGTGCACGGCGCGGTTCTCGTCGTACGTCGGGCCGGGGCGGGCGACGCCGGCCAGGTAGATCGGCGAGTTCTGGTGGATGAAGGGGAGCAGGACGAACTCGGTGAAGCCGCCGGTCCGGTCCTGGACGGCGGCAATCGTGCGCAGGTGCTGGACCCAGTGGTGCGGGGCGTCGACGTGGCCGTACATCATCGTGGAGCTGGACGGCAGACCGATCTTGTGGGCGGTGCTGATCACCTCGATCCAGCTTGCCGTCGGCAACTTTCCCTTGGTGAGGATCCAGCGGACGTCGTCGTCGAGGATCTCGGCGGCGGTGCCCGGGATGCTGTCCAGGCCGGCCTCCTTGACCGAGATCAGGAACTCCTCGATCGACAGGCCGGTCCGGACCGAGCCGTTCAGGACCTCCATCGGCGAGTACGCGTGGACGTGCATCTCCGGGACGCGGTCCTTGATCGCGCGGACGAGATCCGCGTACGCCGTACCGGGCAGATCGGGGTGGATACCGCCCTGCATGCAGACCTCGGTCGCGCCGATCACCCATGCCTCCTCGGCGCGCTGGGCGACCTCGTCCATCGAGAGCGAGTAGGCGTCGGCGTCGGTGCGGCGCTGGGCGAACGCGCAGAACCGGCAGCCGGTGTAACAGACGTTGGTGAAGTTGATGTTCCGGTTCACGACGTAGGTGACGTCGTCGCCGACAACCTCCTTGCGCAGGTCGTCCGCGATCCGTGCCAGCTCGTCCAGCGCCGGGCCAGTGGTGGTCATCAGGGTCAGCGCCTGTGCGTCGGACAACCCGGCGGGGTCGTGCTCGGCGGCGGCGAGCGCGGCCTTCACGTCGGCGTCGATCCGGGTCGGCGCCGAAGCTCCGAGCCCGGCATCGATCGGGAGTGACGTGCCGGCGGCTCGGCGGGCCGCGACGTTTTCACGTACGGCGTCCCAGTCGCCGTACGCGGCGTCGAAGTCCGAACGAGTCTCGGTACGGCGGCCCTCGGTGTCGATGGCGGTGTGCAGATCGGTCCGGCCGACGCTGTCCCAGCCGCCGTCGGGCTCCTGCCAGGGCAGGCCGACGGGCATCGCGGACTCGTTGGCCAGGCCGGTCTCGGGATCGACCAGTGCCTCGACGTGCGAGATCAGGCGCGGGTCGAGCCAGGGCTCACGCAGGTACTCGGGGTGGGCCGTCAGCCGCTCGCGCAGCTCGAAGCCGGCGTCCGCGGTGACCTTGGCCAGGTCGTCGATCTGCGGCCAGGGCCGCTCCGGGTTCACGTGGTCGGGCGTCAGCGGGGAGACCCCGCCGAAGTCGTCGACGCCCGCGTCGAGCAGTGCGCGGCACTCGGCCAGGTCGACCAGGTTCGGCGGCGCCTGGACCCGGACGCCCGGCCCGAGCACGACCCGGGTGACGGCGATCGCGGCCAGCCACTCCTCCAGCGGTACGTCGGCGTCGTTGCGCATCGCCGTGTCCGGCTTCACTCGGAAGCCCTGGATGATGACTTCCTGGATGCCGTTGTACTGCCGGGCGATCTTGCGCAGCGCGAAGATCGAGTCGGCCCGCTCAGCCAGGTTCTCGCCGATGCCGATCAGCAGACCGGTCGTGAACGGGACGTTCGAACGACCCGCGTCCTCAAGTACTCGCAGGCGGATCGCCGGGTCCTTGTCAGGGGAGCCGTAGTGCGGCTGCCCCTTCTCCTCGAACAGTCGCCGCGAGGTGGTCTCGAGCATCATGCCCATGCTCGGCGCGACCGGCTTGAGTCGCTGCAGGTCCTGCCACGACATGACGCCCGGGTTCAGGTGCGGCAGCAGTCCGGTCTCCTCGAGGACCCGGATGGACATTGCCCGGACATAGTCCAGCGTGCTGTCGTACCCGGCCTCCTCGAGCCAGACGCGGGCCGCGTCCCACCGCTTCTCCGGAGCGTCGCCCAGCGTGAACAGCGCTTCCTTGCATCCCATCGCCGCGCCCTGCCGGGCAACCTCGAGCACCTCATCCGGCGACATGAACGGCGCATGCACGCGGCCCGGTGTGGTCGCGAAGGTGCAGTAGTGGCAGCGGTCCTGACACAGCCGCGTCAGCGGGATGAAGACCTTCTTGGAGTACGTGATGATGCCGGACCGGCCGGCATCGGCCAGCCCCTGGTCGCGCACCCGGGCCGCGGTCGCCATCAGGGTGGTCAGCGCCGTCCCCGAGGCGGTCAGCAGCACCTCCACCTCGGCCGGGTCGAGGGTCTTGCCGTCGTCGGCCCGCTTCAGTGCGCGGCGCATCGCCGTACTCAGCTCGTTGGTTGTCACGTCACCAAAGCCTAGGGGCCGAAACCCGGCCGATCCCGCGATTCGGGCGGCCAAAAACAATCCGTACGAGTGTCCTGATAGTTTGCGATTTATGCCTGCCGACGGTCGCCGTAAGCGTGGTGAGCTGCGGCGGAGTGAGCTTCTGCAGGCCACGGTCGAGGTGATTCGATGCGACGGAGTCGCAGGTGTGAGCCATCGTGCGGTCGCCGCGAAGGCCGATGTGTCGGTGGCCTCGATCACCTATCACTTCGCGACACTGGACGAGCTGCTCGTCGCCGCGCTCACCTGGGCGGCTGATGATCTGGCCACTGAGCTGCATGGTTGGGGCAGTGAACTGGGACTCCGACCTACTGATGAGCTGGCCCGGCTGATCGAGCACAACCTGGTACGGCGTCGCGGCCGCACGCTCGCCCTCTACGAGCTCTACCTGTACGCGGCTCGTCGTCCGGAGCTCAGGTCGGCCGCAGCGGCATGGCTGGAGCCGATGACCGATATCGCCCGGACCTTTACCGCGGATCCGCGGAAGGCGCAGCTGCTGGTCGCCTCACTGGACGGTCTGCTGATGCAGTGCCTGATCGGCGCGCGCGAGGTCGACCGGGCCGACATCGCGGCGCTCCTCGACGTACTGCGGTAGCGCGCGAGCTACCCCAGGTGGGGTGTGTGGGCCAGCGCTGGCGAAGACGTATCCCTGTTGGCTGGAGCGCATGCTCAGGTTGTCGGTCGGTGCTGTGCGGGACAGGTGGCAGTTGTTCGCCGGAGCGATCGTTGCGGTGGCTCTTGGCGTCGGACTGGTCCAGTCGGGTCTGCAGATGCTGGCAGCCACTGGGCGACCCGTGCTGCCCGCCGGACTGTCGGCGTACGAGCGCGCGCAGGTCCGTGAGGGCTATGTGGGCGCGGGGACGCTGCTGGGGATGTCCGTGATGCTTGCGGTGTTTCTGACCGTGTTCATCGTCAGTACGACGTTCGGCTTCACCGTGGTCCAGCGTCGCCGGGAACTGGGGCTCCTGCGACTGGTCGGGGCGCAGCGCGGCTATCTGTGCCTGATGCTGGTCTGCGAGGCCGCACTGCTCGGTTTGCTGGGGACTGTGGCCGGGGTGCCGATCGGATTGCTCGCAACCTGGGGGCAGTCGGCGCTGATGATCAAGCTCGGCATGCTGCCGGAGTGGTTCGCCGCACCGTGGAGCCAGGGCTCGATGTGGGCCGCGTTGGTCGTCGGCATCGGTACGGCGCTCACCGGCGTACTGGCTGCTGCGTGGCGCGCGTCCCGGGTGAACGCGTTGGAGGCGCTGGCCGAGAGCCGCGCCTCGCAACGGGTGATGACTGGCTGGCGGTGGTTCTGGGGACTGTCGGCGGCGGCTGCCACTGTGGCCATGGTGATCGCGGCGCAGGCCGCGCGGGATCTGGTGGCCGGTCTGCTGATCGGACTGATGGTGCTGGTCAGCGGATCGGTCGCGCTCAGCCAGCTCAGCCCGATCGTCGTACCGTGGGCCGGGCGGTTGCCCGCGCTGGTCCTGCGCGGCCATCTGATCGCGGACCTGGCCCGGGCCGGCGTTCTCCATGCGGCACATCGGAGTGCGGCGACTGCGGCACCGTTGATCGTGCTGGTGGGGTTGGTGGTCGGTCTCTGGGGCACGTTCGGTTCGCAGGCGAAGGCGGTCGGGGTTGAGCAGGAACGACTGATTACGGCGGACCTGGTTGTTGATCGAGCGGTCGCGGCGGGGCCTGGGATCGCGGTCGTTTCGCCGCAGACCGCCGTACCGGTGGTGGTCTCGCGAGGGAAGAACACCGTGTACTCGGAGGCGGTCGGGATTGATCGGGTGGCGTATCAGCAGACGCATGCGCTGCGGCCGCGGAAGGGATCGCTGGACAAGCTGTCCGGGCAGACGATCGCGATCGGGCCGGGGATGGCGGCCGAGGGGTACAAGCTGGGGTCGACACTGACTGTTGCCATGGGCAAGAAGAAGGTGGCGGTGAAGGTCGTCGCGATCATGCCCGAGACGCTTGATGTCAGTGAGAACTTCTTCGTTCCGCTGTCGTTGTTGCCGGCAGGTGGTCGTATCGAGACGCTGGTGAAGGTTGCTGCAGGCATCGATCCGGCGGTGGTGGCCGCGGGGTTGCCGGGGGAGGTGCGGACGGTTGGTGAGTGGGCGAAGGCGCGGGGTGATGCGCAGCAGCGCAACAACACTGGCCTGTTTGCCGCGCTGATGGGGCTGGCCGGGATCTTCACCGCGGTCGCTGTTGTGAACGCCGTGGTGATGTCGACGGCGGACCGGCGCCGCGAGTTCGCGTTGGCCCGGATGGCGGGGCTCACTCGTCGGCAGGTGATCGCGGTCGCGCTCACGGAATCCGTCACAGTCGTGCTGACCGGCGTACTCCTCGGCGCACTCGTAGCCGCCGCAGCCCTCGCCGGAATCGCCGCCGGCCCCTACGGCCTGGCCGCCGTCGCGATCCCCTGGCGCCTCCTCACCCTGATCCTCGCCGCCGCCCTCACCGTAGTAGGCGCCGCCACCGCAACCACTGCCCACCAAGCCACGAAGCAACACCCCATCACCCTCCTAGCCGCCCGCTGACCCCTTGAGCACGGCCCAACCATTTCGACGGCCCCCGCATGGTCGATGCGTGCTCAAGGCGGCACGGCCCCCTTCGTACGGCGTAGGCCCGGCCGGGCCGGCGGTTGGGCGCTGGGAGCGGTGGCGAGTGTCGGTGCGCGTTAGTCGGTGGATTTTCGTCGCGGGGCACCCAAAATCCACCGGATAGCGCGATGCCCCTGGCCCGCGCCGGTCGCCCGGGACGACGTGTTGTGGTGCGGGCCCGACAGGTCGCCCGGCGAGCGCCGGGAGCGGCTCGGGGCACGCTGTGGACCGCCCGCACTGACCAACCTCCGTGGCGCCTGCCTTCTCGCGCTCGACCGCCGCCCGAAAGCCCTCACCGGAGGGAGTTGGTCAGTGGCGCAGGTCCGCGCTCGCCGATTTGGCGCTGGGAGCGGTGGTGGTCGGTGCGCGTTAGTCGGTGGATTTTCGTCGCCGGGAGGCTGTTGCAGAATCGGCGTGGCTTTGGTGACTGCAATCCGGTGGCTGGGCGGGGTTGGTGCGGGTTCACGGATGATTGCTGCCGGTATTTGGCAGTAGGTATCCGTGGATCTGTGGCTGGGTGGGTTTGTGCGTGTTTGCGGGGAGCTGCTGCCGCTGAGTGACCCTGGGTTCACGGGAATCTGTGGCTGGTCGGGGTTTCCACGTGTTTGCGGGGATCTGCTGTCTCTGGGTGGCAGTAGATCCCCGCAAAGCGGGGTTGGTGTGCCCCCGATTCGCGCCGCACCGGACAGGCCGGACACGTAGACGGTGGCTGGTCGCCGCGGCGGCCGATTTACTGAAGCGCTAGGCGGGCGTCGCCTGGGGCTGAGGGGGATGGCGAGGCCGGTGACCGCGGTTGCGGTTGCTTGAGCTTCTGGGCTATGGCTGGGGTCGGCAGGGTTGCGGTAGTCGGTAAGTTTCGGTCGCTATATAAGAAAAAGTACCGGCTAACGAACCCGGCTACCCGATCTGCACGGCATCAACCCCCGCGACGGATCACCTACCCGACCTCCTCACCGCCAGCCCAACCACAGCCCGCCAACCACAAGCAACCGGAACCGCGGTCACTCCACACCATCCCCCTCAGCCGAAGACCACCCCAGCCACACTGCTTCAGTAAATCCGGCCGCAGCGGCGACCAGCCACCGCGTACGCCGCCGGCCGAATCCGAGCGGACGGACGGGACGAGCACATCCGGGGAGGAGGGGTTCCTGTCCAGGCAAAGCCCTCAGCCACCGCGCCTGATCACCTGCCGCGATCTCGCTCCCCGAACCGGTTTGGGGAGCAACAGCCGTCAAACGCACCAGGCACCGGGAACCCAAAATCCACCGGATAGCGCGATGCCCCTGGCCCGCGCCGGTCGCCCGAGACGACGCGTTGTGGTGCGGGCCCGACCGGTCGCCCGGCGAGCGCCGGGAGCGGCTCGGGGCAAGCTGTGGACCGCCCGCACTGACCAACCTCCGTGGCGCCTGCCTTCTCTCGCTCGACCGCCGCCCGAAAGCCCTCACCGGAGGGAGTTGGTCAGTGGCGCAGGTCCGCGCTCGCCGGTTGGGCGCTGGGAGCGGTGGTGGTCGGCGCGCGTTAGTCGGTGGATTTTCGTCGCGGGGCACCCAAAATCCACCGGATAGCGCGATGCCCCTGGCCCGCGCCGGTCGCCCGAGACGACGTGTTGTGGTGCGGGTCCGACCGGTCGCCCGGCGAGCGCCGGGAGCGGCTCGGGGCAAGCTGTGGACCGCCCGCACTGACCAACCTCCGTGGCGCCTGCCTTCTCACGCTCGACCGCCGCCCGAAAGCCCTTACCGGAGGGAGTTGGTCAGTGGCGCAGGTCCGCCATCGCCGATTGGGCGCTGAGAGCGGTGGTGGTCGGCGCGCGTTAGTCGGTGGATTTTCGTCGCGGGGCACCCAAAATCCACCGGATAGCGCGATGCCCCTGGCCCGCGCCGGTCGCCCGAGACGACGCGTTGTGGTGCGGGCCCGACAGGTCACCGGGCTAGTACCGGGAGCGGCTCGGTCCACGGCGCGGACCGCCATCACCCAATAACCTTCGTGGCACCGGCGTCGGCACGCTCAACCATCGCTTGAAGACCCTCGCCGGGATGGGTTGGTGGGTGGTGGAGGTCCGCCCGCGTTGTCCAGTTCAGCCGCCGACCTGGCTCGTCGCTTTCTTTTGTGGCTGTCTTTGGCGGTTGGGTGGGTGCAGGCCGAAAGTTCTCGGCCGGCGGCGTGGGTTTGTGGTTGCTCGCAGCGTCCGGCCGATCTGAAAGACAGCACCGTGAGCCGCCGCGGTGCCTGGGGTGGATGGCGAGGCCGGTGACCGAGGTTCCCCGTCGCCTGTGGCTGACGGGCTTCGGTTGCGGTTCGAGAAGAGGTCGGCGATCAGCTGTCCGTTGCCCTGGGGTTGCTGGCTTTGGCTGCGGTTCGAGATGGAGGTCGGTGGCCGCGTTGCCGTCGCCTGGGGCTGACGGGTTTTGGTTGCGGTTCGAGGAGGGGTCGGCGATCTGCTGTCCGTTGCCCTGGGGTGACGGGCTTCGGGTGCGGGTTCGGGGCGGAGGCGGGTGATCGGGCTTCCGTTGCCTAGGGCTGATGGGTTTTGGATGGGGTGCGACGGACAGGCCGGTGACCGCGTTTCCGTTGCTTGGGGCTGCTGGCTGTGGTGGGGGTTGGGGGAGGGCTTAGCCGGAAACTCTTCGGCGTATGGCGCCTAAGAGTTTCCGGCTAGTGCGGGTTCGGGGTTTGACGTCCGACGATTCGGAGGTGGGGGTTTGTGGGTGCTTCGGACGTTAGTTGAAGGGGAGGGTTGTGTTGGGGGTGAGGGTGGTGGGGGTGAAGGTGATGGGGGGTTGGTTGGGGAGGCTTAGGGAGGTTAGGTGGAGGGTGCCTGCGCGGACGTGGAGGCCGTCGGAGTCGAGGGTGCCGAAGGCGTTGCCGGTGGACCAGAAGTGGGTGCCGGGGGTGGTGAAGCGCATTGCGCCGGTGCGGCCGTCGTAGTCGAAGCCGGTGAGGGCGATTACTGCGCCCCAGCTCGCCATGGCGCGGGCGTAGTGGTGACCGCATTCAGCTTCGTCGTAGGGGTTGCGGCGTTCGCCGTCGTACCGGGCTCGGATGTCGGTGATGACCTGGAGGCCTTCGTCGATGAGGCCTTCCTGGATCAGGCCGACGGCGAGGATGTGCTCGAAGCCGGTCATGACTTCGGTGAAGTAGGGAAACGGGCGTTCGGGGCGGTTGCCGCGGGGGTAGCTGCACATCAGTACGGCGGTTTCGTCGCCGAGCACGTAGCTGCGCATGTGGTTGAAGTGGCCGTGGAATCCTTCGCGGCGGTTGTGGCGCAGGATGCTTCGCAGGGTGGTCTGCACTCGTTCGGTGTCGAGGAGGGTGCCGAGGTCGGCGATCCGTGCGAGGTGCTGGCCGGCCAGTTGGTCGACCAGGCAGCCGTCGCCGAGTTGTAGTTCGGGGTGGGTGGGGTCGGCGGCGCCCATGGATTCGCGGAGGCCGGGTGCTACGGCGTCGGCGGAGGCGGGTGGGCGGATCTCGTGGCGGTAGTACTCGCCGTTGAAGAGGTTCTTGTCCATCCAGGCGCTGCCGTAGTCGAAGAGCCGGCGGCAGTCGGCGGCGAGGGCATCTTCGTTGAGGTGGCGGGCCATTTCCTCGCAGGCGCGGAGGGCTGCGAGGTACCAGGACTGCATTTGCGGGTTGGGGCCGTAGTACTCGACGTCCATCGTGTTGTGCTGGCAGCCTTCCATCACGCCGTCGCGGTCGGCGTCCCAGCCGCCCTCGATCCAGCAGAACTCCAAGGCGCGCCGGGCCGCGGGCCACAAGGCATGCAGGAGTTTGTCGTCACCGCTGAGACGCCAGTCGCGGTACAGCTTGACCAGGCAGCCGAGCTGACCGTCGGCGGCCGCGACCCGCCAGTCTTGGGCGTTGGTCTCCAGGGGCAGACCGACGCGGAAGCTCATCAGGCCCTGCTCGTCGGTGGCGTGCGCGAACTCGACCTCGCGGAGGGAGCGCGCGATCTCGCCGAATAGGTACGGCGTTGCCTGCTCGTAGTTCCACACGTGCGTGCAGCTTCCGAAGCAGCTGCCGACGTGATCGGAACAGCCTTCCCAGCCGAAGAACCGGCCGTCCGGGGTGCGGAACACGGTTTGGGTGCGGAGCGTGCTGAGGTTGAAGAGTGCGGCCTCTTTGACCTGCTCGGGTAGGTCGCTGGCGAGGAAGTCCGAGACGAAGTCGACCGTACGGCGTTCCAGCGACTCGAGCTGTGCAGCGAATCGGCAGACTGCGGTCCACGCGTCGTCGACGAGGGTCGTGTAGTGGTTGCCGACGACATCGGACTTCTCCCAGGCGCGCCGGTTCGGGAAGTGCCAGCCGAGCAGGAAGGTGAAGCGCTCGGTCGCGCCGGCGGCGACGGTACGGCGATCGGCCACCGAGGCGACCGGTGTCTCGGACTCGCTGGCCCGCTCGTCGAGTCGTCCGTCGGCGGTGAAGTCGTCCCAGAAGTCGAGCAGGCTGCCACCCCAGGTTCGATCGGCCCACCCTGTACGACGACTCACGTCCTGCCCATCCAGCACCGCCAACGCAATCGACCCGAACTGCTCAGCCTCCGGGTCAACCCCGCGGCTACCCATCAACACCCCTTCGATATCGACAGCTGGGTGTCCGGATCCCCCAGAGGCAGCGGTGTTGTAGTTGCCTGCGGCAATGTCTGAGGTTCCGTCGCGGCCGATGAAGTTTTGGAGGGAACCGGCCAGGGAGACGGTGAGTGGTTGGTCGGTGGGATTGGTGACGGCGAAGCGGAGGACGGCGACGGGCCACGAGCTCGCCTCGACGTCGGTGGGGACGAACGGGGTGAACGCCTCGACGGCGAGCTCCACCGGTACGTCGTCATCACGCAACGACAGCCGTGCGAACGGGTACGCCGTACCGAATTCGGCGGAACGGAAGCGGGGCAGACCGTGGCTCTGGGCGGGGCTGCCGTGGGCGCCTTCGTAGTCGCTCAGGTCGAGAGGGCCTTCGGCGGCGCGGGTGGTGACGGTGCCTTCGGGGGATTCGGTGCGGATCGCGAAGAACGCCGTACCGGGGTGGAAGCCCTTGGCGGGGCGGTTCACGATCTCCCAGTCGCGGAGGTTGCCGCGGCCGCCGAAGCTGACGGTTCCGGTGCCGATCCCGCCGAGCGGGAGGGCGAGCCGGTGCAACTGCCGGCCGGTGTAGGTACGAAGCAGGGGCCACGGCGAGGTCGTCATGCTCATCGACCTTAAGTGCCCTGGCCCCTGGGGGAAACGGAGTTGTTTAGACCAATCAGGCGTCGGCGACGGTGAGAGCCTGGGCCTCGGTCGCTGAATGGTTGGCGGGGACGCGGAGGTGCGCGAGCGGCTTCCAGCCGGTGGCCAGGACTCCGACGGCGAGCAGGACGGCGAAGGCGCCGACGTAGAAGGGGAGCTGGACGTTGACCTCTTCGCCGAGTTTGCCGGCCAGCCAGGGGGCGACCGCGCCGCCGGAGAAGCGGACGAACGAGTACGCCGCGGACGCCGTGCCGCGCTCGACCGGAGCGGCTCCCATCACGGCCTCGGTGATCAGGGTGTTGTTCACGCCGAGGAAGAGGCCGGCCACGATCACGCCGATCGCGAGCACTGCCTTGTGGTGCGCGAAGACGCCCATCAGAGCGAGGTCGGCGCCGAACAGCAGCAGCGACGTCATCACCACCGGCAAGGTGCCGAACCAGCGCTGCAGCCGCGGTGCGACGAACACCGAGGTGAACGCCAGCCCGATACCCCAGCCGAAGAAGATCAGCCCGATCTGCCGCGCGGACATCGCCAGCGGGAACGGAGTGAAGGCGAGCAGGGTGAAGAAGCCGAAGTTGTAGAGCAGTGCGGTGACGGCGACCGTCGCCAGCGAGCGGTGCCGCAAAGCCTTCAGAGGTTCGAGGATCGACGTACGGCGGGCCTCGGGCGGCGTCGACGGGAGCAGGAAGGCGGTCGCGGCCAGCGCGATCGTCATCAGCACGGCGACCCCGAAGAACGGGCCTCGCCACGAGATCGTGCCGAGTTCACCGCCGACCAGCGGACCGGCCGCGATACCGACACCGAGGGCGGCCTCGTACAGGATGATCGCCTCGGCGACCGAGCCGGCCGCGGAGTTCACGATGGTGGCGAGGGCGGTCGCGATGAACAGCGCGTTGCCCAGACCCCAACCGGCCCGGAAGGCGACGATCATGCCGATCGAGTTCGACAGGCCGGCCAGCGCGGCGAACACGACGATGATGGCCAGGCCGATCAGCAGGGTGCGCTTGGCGCCGATCCGGCTGGAGACCGCGCCGGTGATCAGCATCGCGACACCGATGACCGCCATGTAGCTGGTGAACAGCAGCGACACCTGGGACGGGCTGGCGTGCAGCTGCTCGGCGATCGGCTTGAGGATCGGGTCCACCAGGCCGATGCCCATGAACGCGATCACGCAGGCGAACGCGACCGCCCAGACGGACTTGGGTTGCTTCAGAAACGACGACGTACCGCTCACCGGGGCGTGTCCTCCACTGTCTCGAGGGTGAGGATCTTGTGCATCACGGCGGCCGCGTGCTCGAGGGTCTCGAGGTCGGCTGCCGGAAGGTGACGGAGTCTGGCCGCGATGGCGGCACCCGCCTCCTGGCGGGCGCTCAGCAGTTCGGTCAGGCCTGCCTTCGTGAGGCTGATCAGGCTGGCGCGCGAGTCGGCGGGATCCGGCTCACGCCGTACCCAGCCTTGCTCTTCCTGGCGCTGGACCAGCGTGGACATGGTCGGCTGCGAACACCGGTCGGCCTTGGCCAGATCACTGATCCGGGTCGGCCCCAGCTCGTCCAGCCGGCCGAGCAACCGCATCGCCGCATGCGGCAACGCACTCACATCGCGGCTCGCCAGCCGCGTCAACCGCGCGGCGGCGACCACGACCTCAACACCCAGCTCGGTCAGCTCCACGCCTTCCAATATACATAGGATAGCTATGTATATCCATCGATGGGTGCGGTGAAGCAGATCACCCTGCCCGGGGTCAGTCCGGGGTGGGGATCTCGAAAAGAGCGAGCATCGAGCAGATCGTCTGGTACACCCCGGCGACGGCAAGAATGTCGAACAGGCCGGTGGTACCGAATGTCTGCTCGGCCTCTCGGTAGAGCGCGTCGTCGATCCGGCGGTTCGCCAGCAGCTCGAAAACGACCTTCGCGGCGAGCGATTCGTCGTGCGGGAGGTCGTCGGGGATGTCTCCCGCTGCCAGCGCCGTGACAGCGCTGTCAGGCAATCCGGTCTGGCGCGCGACCGAGAACTGCGCGTACAGCTCGTAGTCGGCTCGCCAGACGGCCCCGGTGGCGATGATCACCACTTCACGTACGGCGGGCGCGAGGGTCGTGTACTGCGCCTCGGCGACCTGCAGATCCGACATCTTCTCGGTGATCTCGGGGTGCAGCAGCAAGGGATTGAAGGGGCCGATCAGGCGCCCGTCGTCGGTCGACGCCTGGACGCCGATCTTGTCGGCGAAGGCCACCCAGGTCGACTTCAGCGTGTCGTAGAGCGCCCGCTGCGACCCGGTCAGCGTGCTCGGATCGAACAGCGGGAGTCGTCCGCCGAGTCCGTCGGTCGATTGCGTCATGGTCGTTGTCCCTTCGCCTGTCAGCGTTCGGTGAGCTCGATGCGTACGAGCGCGGCTTTGCGGAGCACGCCATCCGGCGGAAGCTGGATGACGCCGCCGTCCGTCGGGGCGTAGGCCACCCGGCCGTAGTCACCCTCGCCGCGGCCCCAGTCGATACTCGTGGGCCCGATCAGCTTGCCGTCGAAGGGATCGCCCGCTGCCGGCGCATGACCGACGCCGTCGCCATCGGGCGTCAGGGACGCGCGCTCGATGATGTGGTTGGGGTGCCGCGCGATATAGGCGACGCCGAGATCCTCGTCGAGGCAGAGATCGTCGATGTTCGGGATCTCACCGAGGAGCTCCGGTTCGCCGGCCGGGTCCAGCGTCCGCGGGTCGACCGGGACGCGCAGGAACAGGTTCTGCGACGAGGTCGTGTAGTACACGAACCCTGTTTTCGGCCCGAAACGCATCCCGTTGATCCCGGGGAAGGGCACCTCCATCGTGGCCGAGAACTTGATCGGCGGATGCCCGCCACCTGCCGCCATGGTGTCGTGTTTCAGCCAGACCCGAGCCTGCCCGGTCAGCCCGTCCTTGCTCAGGTCCACGCGCCAGATCAGGCCCTCGACACAGTCGGCGACCAGCAGGACGCCCGGCGCGAGCAGAGCGGAGCCGTTGGGTCCGGCCGGTGCCTCGAAGTCCAGCACCTTGGTCGGCTGAACGGGTTCGCCGGGCGTCCAGCCTCGCAGATCGAGGCGGTACACCGTCGCCTTCCCATAGGTGAAGACGTAGAACACCTCAGGCTCAGCCTCGACGAGACTCTGGGCCAGCGCTCCCTCTTCGAATGTGTGCAGCAGTAGCGGCTCAACAGGCAGGTCGCCTTTCGGCACATACCAAACCTGCCGCTGCGGCGACGCGACGACCAGGATGGAGCCGTCAGCACGGACCGCCAGGTTCTCGAGCATCGTGTGCTCCGGGAACCAGGCAACGGTGGTCACCTTCGAGAACGCGTCGCTCATGCGATGTCACTCCTTTGATCGTCAGAAGCTGTCGGAAGCTCTTCCTTCGTGCACTCGTCAATCCTGCGCGACCGTCGGCAGCCCGAGCCTCGCCGACTCCCCACGAAAACTTTGCAGTCCCGCAACCGAATGCTCTTCTGAGGCTGGATGACCCCCGCGGAATGGTTCGCTCAGGGAGTGAACGCCACCGTCTCCCGCAGGGTTGTGCTGTCCGCCGTCGCCACTGGGCTGCTGGCGACCGGGTGCGGGTCGCGCGGCGAGAAACCCCGTGCCGGTACGACGAGTCCGCCGCCGCTACCGGTTCGGGCGGCTGGCATCTACGTCTTCAGCGGCAGCTTCGACGGCCAGGCGCCGCCTGCCGGGGATGGGGTGCTGATCACGCCGCACTCGACGCACTCACTGGAATCGCTCGCCCTGCGGACCGAGGTGCAGGGGCCGGAGGCGCTGCAACTCGGGATCGATGCGTTCTCGGTGGAGCCGGGCCACGAGATCGTGATCGCGAGCTTCAAGGAGCCAGGGCCGCCGGCGTACTCCGAGAAGGCCAAGGCAACTCTGGTGGTTGCCGCCGGCAAGCAGACGCACCCCGTCGACCTGTTCGGGCCCTACGACCCGGTTGGCAGGAGCTACCGGGAGTTCCGCTCGCAGACGGTCGTCGCCTGTGTTCCGATCGGTACGCCGGTCGAACTACTCGCCACCGACGCCGGCCGGACCGTGTCGCTCGACCTCCGGACCGGAAAGCGGGGCGCCGGCGCGTACCCGCTGTCGGCATACAACACAGCCCAGGCGCGACTCGGTTCTGACTTCAGGGCCACCAGCGGCATCATCAGCCGACCAGCCGGCAGATTTCAGGTCGATGCCGAAATGTACAACCTGGACTTCGGAATCCACTACGCGGCCTTCGGGGTCAGACCGTGGACTCCGACACGAGGCTGGGCTCCCCGCGGCACGACGTGGGCCGTGCTGGCCAGTCTCAGTGTGACCGGCCGCACGGCTGACGGCCTCGGAAAGAACAGGGACGAGTATTGGTCGGTGACCACCGTGCTGGACCTGGCGTCGACGTTCCAGCTGACGCCCGCCGGAGGCCGTCGCCTCGCGGGGCCTCCCGGCAAGTTCAAGGTCCCGATCATCTCGGCGTCGGGCCTAGACATACCGGATCTGATCTGGGCGGTCCCCGACACCTTCACTGAGGGAGTGATCCGCATCCAGCCCCAGGGCTCCCTGACTGTCGAGTACGCGAACCGCCGCATCCCCGCCGCTTGGGCCTCGCCGCCCCTTTCTAAGGACGTCCCCGTCGCGGTCCCTGTGTAGGCACCGGCCTGCCCGAGGTCTCCGACCGCCGGGGATCAGCGAATTGTCGGTGCGGGGTGCTGGATGTGCGCTGGACCGGTTCTGGACCGGCAGTGTCTAGCGTCGTCAAGCATGAAGAGACAGCGGATCGCGGCTGCCCTGGTCGTCCTGGCCCTCGGCTCGGTCGCGGCCTGTTCCGGAGGCGGTGAGCGAGCGGCTGCCCCGGCGCCGGCGAGCAGCAGTACGCCGACCGCCTCGCCGACTCCGACTCCGACGCCGCCCATCTCCGAGGCTGAGGTCGGGCAGGCGGTCGCCGACTACTTCGCGACGCGGAACCGCGCAGCCGGCAAGTACGACGACAAGCTGATCAAGAGCGTGGCGAGCGGCCCGTTGCTCGAGCAGCGCCTGATGGATCACAAGATCAACCGGATCCTGAAGGCCAAGATCCCGGCGGTCGAGGTCAAGAACTCGGTCGGCACAGTGACGCCGCCGGGAGTATCGCCGCAGCGCCTGGTGGTCGAGACCGAGTTGCAGACCGAGCGCTTCCCGCGCCTGACTGCCTTGGCCGAACGGAAGCGGCCGGGGCTGCCGTGGAGCTGGCGCTATGCGGTGACCCTCGACGACGAGACCGTCATGCAGTACCTGACGACGAAACCCCGGACAGGCGACTCCACCCTGCGGACGCCGACGAAGGCCGAACTGGCGCGCTTGAAGCTGTCTCCCGCCGCCGCTGTCGAGAAGCTCGCCCAACTGCTGACGACCAGGACGATGGACATCAGCTTCGCGCCGTTCCGCACCACGGGAAGTGCGGACTCGTACACCGGCGAGTTCGTCTGGGCTCAGACCAACGACGACGACAAGCCGACAACCCTCGCGGTGGTCGACGGCCCGGTCGTCGCGCTGCAGTCGTCGTACGACAAGGTCCTCGTCTTCGCCACGATCAACATGTCCTGGATCTACCACCCCGAGCCCGGGACCACCCTCCAGTGGCCGCCGGGGCCACGCGCGGCCCTTGCGGTGAAGGGCCGCACGTACAGCAACGCGCTCATGTACTTCGAGAAGCTCCAGGTGGTGATCGGGATTCCGCCCAAGGGGCCGGGGATCCCCGACGTCTTCGGGATCGAGCCTCAGCTGACCGGAGTCGGCGGCTACTGACCGGTGCGGAAGAGGCTGACGGGGAGGGGACCGCGGTGGAGGATGTGGGGGACGTCGGCCCAAGGGAACAGTGGCTCGGTGGGGTTGAGGGTTCTTAGGCGCTGCAAGGCTTTCTCGGACGGCTGAGTGAGAGTCGCGACGGTAGCCGGGGAGTAGGCGATGAAGTCCTCGGGCGGTTGCGGGCGTAGTTCGGGGTCGTGGCGCTTGAGCAGGATGCAGGTGTCGGCGGGGTCGAGGAGTTCGGCGTCGAGGGTCCAGTAGTCGGGGACGAACGGGCCGATGCGGCCGGACTCGTGCAGTGCCTCGAAGAGTGGGGCCGGGTGGACCGGTGAGAGAAAGACGAGGTCGGTCCAGGTGCAGCCCAGCGGGTAGACCGGATAGCCCATCGTCTCGGGGCGCATCGCGTACTTCGCGGCTTCGCGCTCGTACAGGTCAGGGTGCTGATCGCGAAGCAGGTTGAGCGGCAGGATGGCGTCGCCGCGGAGATCATGGATCGCAGCTCGGTACAGAAGAGTCGTCATACGCGAAAGCCTCCGACCACAGGAAGTCTGCGTCGGAGGCTTTCACACATTCTACCGGCGCTTGAGGTCGGTGGCGAGGACTTGGGCGATGTTGCGTTCGGCCAGGGCGGTGATGGTGACGAAGGGGTTGACGCCGAGGCTGCCGGGGATCAGGGAGCTGTCGGTGACGTAGAGGTTGGGGTGGTTGCGGACGCGGCCGTAGTTGTCGGTGGCTTTGCCGAGCAGGGCGCCGCCGAGCGGGTGGTAGCAGAAGTCGGCCGCGAAGGCGCGGTTGCCGGTGAACAGATCGCGCCGGTACGTCGTACCGATCGCCTTGTTGATCTTGTCGAACAGGAACTGGGCCGAACGGATGGACGGGGTGCTCTGGCTCGCGCCCCAGTGCAGGTCGGCGCGGTCCGTGCCGTGGTTGTAGGTGAAGCGGCCGCGTTCGGGGTTGACGGTGATCGCGAGGTAGAGGCTGGCCCAGGTCTCGATGCCGACCGGGAGCGGGGCGATCTCGGCGAACGACGGGTACTTCGGGTGGTTCCAGTTGTCGATGGCAAGGGTCGGGATGGTCGACTGGAGTGATCCGGTCGGGTCCCAGAGGTGGTTGGCGCGGGCCGTCATCACGTTGCCGTTGGTGCCCCAGCCGTTGCCGATCGCGGCCGGCAGATTGGGTAGCGTGCCGGTTTCCCTTGCGCGCAGCAACAATTCGGTGGTGCCGACGCTACCGGCGCCGAGGAACAGTGACCCGCAGGCGATCTCGCTGCGCCGGATCACCTTGCCCCAGGCATCGATCTGTTCGAGGCCGACCAGATATCCCTTACCCTGCTGGCGAATCGTGGTCACTCGGGTCAGTGTGCGAATAGTGACGTTACCGGTCCCGAGGGCGTCGGCGAGGTACGTCTTGTCGAGCGACTGCTTGCCGTGATTGTTGCCGTAGATGACCTCACCGGCCAGCGCCGACCGCTTGACCTGCTTCTTCTCTTCGCGCCGCAGGTAGTTGAAGTCGTAGACGTTCGGTACGACGCTCGTCTTGAAGCCGGCCTGGTGAGCGTGCCGCCGGGACACCCGCGCGTACTTGTAGACCGGCGTCTGCTCCAGGTATTTGGGGTCGATCGTATTCACGCCGAGCATTCGGCGGGCGAGCGGGAAGTACCGCTTGTACATCGCGTCCGCGTCGACCTGGGGCAGCATCTTCTCGAAGTACGCGCGCCGCGGCGTCGGCGCCATCCCGCCGTTCACGAGTGAACCGCCGCCGACCCCGCGACCGACGTACACGCCCATGTTCGGGAAGTCGATCCGGTCGAGCACACCGGCGTACGGCGTACCGAGGTCGCGGTTGACGACGTCGAGCCAGAGGAAGGTGTCGAGCGGTGCGGCGGTCTTGCGGTGGAACCACATCGACCGGCGGTCCGGGCTCAGGGTCGAGCAGAACACCTTCCCGTCCTTGCCGGGGGTGGTCCACAGCTGGCCCATCTCGATCATCGTGGTCTTGATCCCGGCGGCACCCAGGCGCAGCGCGGTGACGGCGGCGCCGTACCCGGTGCCGACGACGAGGGCGGGCACGTACGGCGTCGCCGTGGCGGACGCGGTCGCGGGGCCGATCCGGGTCAGGCCGGTCGCGGCTGCCGCGGTGAGGACGGTCAGACCGGCGAACCGGCGGCGGGTCAAAGCGGACGGAATAGTCTCGAAAGTCACTGACGCAACGTAGTCGACCAATTACTAGGCTGCAGCGGTCTCGGCATGTCGCTTACCTTTACCCGCATGGACATGCGCTTTCTCGGCCGGACCGGACTGCAAGTCAGCGAACTGTGCCTCGGCACGATGACGTTCGGACCCGGGACCGACGAACCCACCGCCCATCGCATCCTGGACGAGTTCGTCGCGGCCGGGGGCACGTTCATCGACACCGCCGACACCTACTCCGGCGGGGTCTCCGAGGAGATCATCGGCAGCTGGCTGAAGAACCAGAACCGCGACGATCTGGTGATCGCGACCAAGGTGTACGGCGAGGCCGGCCCCGGACTGCCGGTCCGCGGCGCTGGGCGCAAGCACATCCTGGCCGGGGTCGAGGACAGCCTGCGCCGGCTGCAGACCGACTTCATCGATCTCTACCAGACCCATGTCTTCGACGACGCGACGCCGTTGGAGGAGACGCTGACGACGCTCGACGCGCTGGTGACCAGCGGCAAGGTTCGCTTCATCGGTGCGAGCAACCTGACCGGTTGGCAGCTGCAGAAGGCGATCGACCTCTCGAACCATCGCGGGCTCGAGCCGTATGTCAGCCTGCAGCCGCTCTACAACCTGCTGGACCGCGACGCCGAGCTCGATCTGATCCCGGTCGCTCTGAATGAAGGGGTTGGGGTCATCGCGTGGAGCCCGCTGGGTGGGGGCTGGCTGTCGGGTAAGTACAGCAAGGAGGCGGGCGGTCCGCCGGCCGGCAGCCGGAGCAGTCAAGAGGACTGGGATGCGCACGACAACGACCGCACCTGGCGAGTTCTCGACGTACTGCGTGCGGTGGCGGGCGAGGTCGGGAAGACGCCGGCGCAGGTTGCGCTGCGGTGGGTGCTGCAGCGGCCGGGGCTGACCGCGCCGATCATCGGTGCGCGGACTCCGGAGCAGCTCGCGGACAACCTCGGTGCGACCGGCTGGACGCTGAGCGACGAGCAGATGGGCCGCCTCACCGAGGCCGGGGACGGACCGCTGCCCTACCCGCACAACATCCTCAAACTGCCCCAGTTCATCCGCCGGCCAAGCTGACCGCCGCCGCGAGCAGGTCGCACTGCTCGCGCCAATCCCCATCGGCGAATCCCATCACCAGGTGGCCGGCGCCCGCCTGCTGGAACTCCGCCAGCCGCTCGGCCGCCTGGGCGGGACTTCCAGTGATCGGTACGCCGGTCGCCGGAATGCCGTAGCCGGAACTGATCGCGGCCTCGAGCTCCGCCGCGGTCTTGACCTGGTGGCCGAGTGCACCGGTGGCGCCGACCGCGACCGTCATCGGTCGATCGGTCTGCCCCGCCAGCCAGCTTCGCCCCGCCGCGACGTCGGCCGGCTTGACGAGCGACGGAAACCATCCGTCGCCGAGTCCGGCGGCCCGGCGGAGTGCGACCTTCGATGCATTCCCCACCCAGAACGGCGGGCGCGACACGGCCGGTGCCAAGGTCACCTCCTGCTCGCCGATAAGTGTCGGCGCACCGGCGAGCAGGGCCGGCAACAGTTCGAGGGCTCGGTCCGTGCGCGGCCCGCGATCGGCGTACGGGATCTCTGCCGCCGCCCACTGCGCAGACCCGCCGCCCGAGCCGATCCCGAGGATGAGCCGGCCGCCGCTGACCTGCTGCAGGCTCCCGATCTGTTTCGCGGCCCAGGCGAGTGAGCGCAGTGCGGGGACGAACACGCTCGCGCCGATCGAGATCGTCTCGGTCACCGCGGCGGCGGTGGCCAGGCCGACGGTCACGTCCAAGACCGGACCGCCGACGGCAAGGTGGTCGCCATGCCAGACGCTGGCCAGTCCGGCCTTCTCGGCGTACCGGGCGGCCTCGCGTAGGTCCAGATGCTGCTCGTGCTGGGTCCGCAAGGAGGGGAGGACGACTCCGACTGCCAGTGGACTCACGGGATGGTGATCACGATCTTGCCGTGGACTCCGCCGGCCTGGTAGGCGCGGAGGGCATCGGCGGCGTTGGCCAGTGGGTACGTCGCCATGATCGGAAGCCGGAGGTGGCCCTCGGCGTACTGGTTCGCCAGTTCGGTGAGACGGGCCGCCGAACGGGCGAGTGGGGTGACGCGGATGCCGAGGCCGGCGGCCTTGCCGTGGTCGGTGAGGGTGAGGATGCGGCTGCGGTCCTTCACCAGTTCGAGCGTCGCGTCCAGAGCTGGGCCGCCGACCCCGTCAACGGCGGCGTCGACACCCTGTGGGGCCAGCGCGCGGACCCGGTCGACGAAGTCGTCGGTGTAGTCCAGTGGAACGGCGCCGAGCTCGCGGACATAGTCGTGCTGCGCGGCCCGGGCGGTGCCGATGACGGTCGCGCCGCGCAGCCGGCTGAGCTGTACGGCGAAGGTCCCGACGGCCCCGGCCGCGCCGTGCACCAGGATCGTGTCGCCCGGCCCGATCCCGATCTCCTCCAGCGCGATGTGTGCGGTCTGGGCTCCGGCGGAGAATCCGCCCGCGACCTCCCAGGGCATGTTCGCCGGCTTGGCCGCCACCTGCGTGACCGGCACGGTCAGCAGTTCCTGGTAGCTGTTCAGGGTCCCGTAGCCGAGTACCTCGGCGCCGATCGCGAACTCCGTCACGCCGGCGCCGAGTTGATCCACGACCCCGGCGAACTCGTTGCCCGGAACGGTCGGGATCGCCGGATCCTGCTGCCGGTGGATCTGACCGGCGACCACCGCCACATCGAACGGCTGTACGCCGGCGGCCTTGACCCGCACCCGGACCTCGCCGGGTCCCGCCGAGGGCTCGGGTACGTCGATCAGCCGGAGGACCTCTGGTCCACCGGGCTGGAAGAAGGCCGCGGCTCTGCTCGTCCCACTTGTCGTCTGCATGCCGACAGTCTCAAACCTGAACATAAGTTGATGTCAAGGGAGGTACTGTCGTGCCGTTGCGGTGCCCGTTCGTGCAGGTGTGCAAAATTGCACTCGAAATAGTTTGCAGTGAGTGCAAGAACCTGCCTACCCTCGTTGGGTGAGGCAGGGTGAGGGTGGGTTGCGGGAGCGTAAAAAACTCCAGACCAGGGCGGCGCTGACGGAGGCCGCCCTGCGGCTGGCGTTGGAGAAGGGCCCGGAGAACGTCACGGTCGAGGAGATCGCCGAGGCGGCCGACGTGTCGGTGCGGACGTTCTTCAACTACTTCCCGCACAAGGAGTACGCGATCCTCGGGCGCAATCCCGCGCACCTGGAGGCCGCGCTCGAGCTGATCGCCACGGCACCGGCCGAGCAGTCGCCGCTGACCACGATGTGGCTGATCGTGCACGACGTACTGCGGGATCTGCTCAGCGAGGGATCGCTGACCCGGCGGGGTGAGCTGATCATGACCTCGCCGAGCCTGCTCTACCACCTGATGCTGTCGAGCATCGACGACGAGCGACAGCTGTCCGCGGCGATGACGGAGCGGATCGGTGACCCGTTGCGGGCGCGGCTGATCGTGACCGCGGCCGGGACGGCCTGCCGGGTCGCCGTCGAGCTGCACAAGACCACGCCGGACTCCGTGCCCGGTGAGCTGGTCGACCAGGCTTTCCAATTACTTGCTCAGGGCATCGATCCTGACTATCAGAAAGGTCACTCATGACGACGACCTCGGCCGAGGGGACCGGAGCTGGCGCGGCGCTGACGCCGCGGCAGACCGTGCAGGCCATGTCCGGTCTGATGATGGGACTGTTCGTGGCGATCCTGGCCGGCACCGTGGTGTCGACCGCGTTGCCGCGGATCATTCACGACCTGGGGGCGAGCCAATCGTCGTACACCTGGGTCGTCACGCTCGAGCTGCTCGCGATGACGGCCACGGTGCCGTTGTGGGGAAAGCTCGCGGACCTCTACAACAACAAGCTGCTCGTCCAGCTGTCGCTGGGCTTCTTCGTCGTCGGCTCGCTGGTCGCGGGCTTCGCGCCGAACATCGAGGTGCTGCTGGGCAGCCGGGTGCTGCAGGGTCTGGGCGGTGGCGGTCTGACCGCGCTGGTCCAGATCGTGATGGCGGCGATCATCCCGCCGCGTGAGCTCGGCCGGTACTCCGGAATCTTCGGTGCCGTCTTCGCGTCGGCGACCGTCGGTGGGCCGCTGCTCGGTGGCTTCCTGGTCGACTCGCCGCTCGGCTGGCGGGCCTGCTTCCTGATCGGCGTGCCGTTCGTGATCGCCGCGATCATCCTGCTCCAGCGCACGCTGCACCTCCCGACCGTCCGTCGAGAAGTGAAGATCGACTGGTGGGGTGCGTTCCTGATCACTGCCGGTGTCAGCACGCTGCTCGTCTGGACCACGTTCGCCGGCAAGCGGTTCGACTGGGTCTCCGGCTGGAGCATTCTGATGGTCGGCGGGGCACTGGTCGCCCTGGTGGCCGCGGTGCTCGTCGAGCGCCGGCACCCCGAGCCGATCATCCCGATGGACCTGTTCCGCAACCTCACGGTGACGCTGGCGATCGTGGCCAGCGCGCTCGTCGGTGTCGCGATGTTCGGTGGCTCGGTCTTCCTGGCGCAGTACTTCCAGGTCGCCCAGGGCTACTCGCCGACCAAGGCCGGCCTGATGAGCCTGCCGATGATCATCGGCATGATGGGCGCCTCCACCGTCGCCGGTGGGCTGATCACCAAGTACGGCAAGTGGAAGATCTACCTGGTGATCGGCAGCATCCTGCTCCCGATCGGGTTGGCGCTCTTCGGCACGATCGACGCGCACACCTCGAAGTACATGCTCTGGGGCTTCATGCTCGTCCTCGGTGTCGGCATCGGCCTGGTCATGCAGAACCTCGTGCTCGCCGCACAGAACGACGTACCGGCACGTGAGCTCGGCGCTGCGACCTCGTCCGTCAGCTTCTTCCGCAGCATGGGCGGCACCATCGGCGTCAGCGTCCTCGGCGCCATCCTGGCCAACAAGGTCCTCGACACCCTCAACCCCGGCGGCGCAGCCTCCGGCGGAGGTGGCGTCGTCCCGAACGTCGCCGAGCTCGCGCCTCCCGTCCGCGCCCTGGTCGAGAACGCCTACGGCGACGCCACCGCCGACCTCTTCATGATGTCGGTCCCCTTCGCCGTCCTCGCCCTCCTGGCCGTCATCTTCATCAAGGAAAAGCCCCTCCTCACCACCACAGCCACCGAACGCCGAGCCGACGAAGAAGCCGCCGGAAAACAAGACGCCTAACAGTTCCAGGGGTGGGAGAGCGCGTCTGGCTTCCCGCATTCGATCGTGCTCTCCCATCGGTCCGGTGTCCGCTGAGGCTGCCGTGATCAACCCTCCCCAAACCGGTTTGGGGAGTCCGACCGCCCGATTCGGTGGGGTAGCGCTCCCCAATGGCGCGATCCTCAGTGTTCGGGGTGCCGTTCGCCGTTGATGTCCGAGGGATTGCGGTACGTCGTGGGCGTGGTCGGTGTGGTTTCGGTCGTTGGGGTATCTGGTGTTTGGCGCGGGTTGGGGTTGCGCGTCGCTGGGATTCGGCCGGGGACGTGCGTGGTGGCAGATGACTTGCCTCGGTGCACCCACCCCACGCGACGGTCGTGGTGGTAGATGACTCGCCTGCGGTACGCCCACCCCACGCGACGGTCACTGTTAAGACGGGCCCTTCGTGTAGCTCAGCCGTAGCCCGTCAGCTGTAGGCGACGTGCACGCGATCGCTGACCGCACCATCCCCGTCAGCCGAGAACCCACCCCGGCCACACCGCTTCAGTCAAACCGGCCGCAGCGGCGACCAGCCACCGTGTACATCGCCAGCCGGATCCGAGCGCCCGGATGCGACGAGCGCCTTCGGGACGGAGGGGCTACTGGCCAGGCGAAGCGCCCCGCCCGCACAGCGATCCGGGGACGACACCCGGCCCCTGTCCACGGACCTCTGCCTTGGCCCCCGGCCCAGGCAGGTCTGCGGGGATCTGCTGTCTCTCAGCGGCAGCAGATCCACACAAACCCCGGGGCACACCCGCAACCACCACGACCGGTGTCCGAAACGCCGGCCACGTACTGCGAACGCCAGGCGGTCCAGGGCGGCACCAAGGGTCGCGCCGTACGGCGGCATTGGGGAGCGCTACCCCACCGAATCCGATGGTAAGACTCCCCAACCCTTCCGAAGCGCGATGACAGACCTCCCCAAACCGGTTTGGGTAAGACTCCGGGTGACGTCGAGCCGGTGCCGGCTGGGTCATATGGTCGTGTTCGCCGCTGACGAAGCTGAGGCGGCTGAGTCCTGAGGATTGACGATCAAGGAGATCACCATGCTTGTTGCGTTTTCGGTGGCGCCGGCTGTTTCTAGTAGCGAGGACGGGTCGGTGGCGGGGGCGGTTGCTGCTGCTGTTCGGGTTGTGCGGGAGTCGGGGTTGCCTAATCGGACCGACTCGATGTTTACGACGCTTGAGGGGGAGTGGGACGAGGTGATGGCCGTGGTCAAGGCGGCTGTTGAGGCGGTGGGGGCGGTTTCGGCTCGGGTGAGCCTTGTGCTGAAGGCGGATATCCGGCCTGGGTACACGGGGCAGTTGACGGCCAAGGTGGAGCGGATCGAGCAGGCGCTTGCTGATTAGTGGGAGTTGAGGGCGGCTACGGCTTCGGGGTGGCGGTTTTCGCGTTCGGCGGCTCGGAGGAAGTGGACTCGGTCGACGAGGATCTCTTCGACGTCGGGGTGCTGTTGGAGGATGGCGATCGACTCGTCGGTGTATTCGTCCAGCGGCATCCAGGACGGGTCGGGGGCGCTGCCCATCAGTTCCGTTTGGACTGCGGGTGGGACGAGTTCGATGACCTGTACGGCGGTATCGGCCAGCTGCAGGCGGAGGCTTTGGGCGTAGCTGTGGATCGCGGCTTTGGTGGCGTTGTACGTCGGGGTCAGGGCCAGGGGGACGAACGCCAGGCCGGAGGAGACCGTGATGACGGCTGGGTCGGTCTGCTGTTGCAGGTAGGGCAGGAACGTGGTGATCGAGCGGATCGTGCCGAGCAGGTTGATGTCGATCGTGGCCTCGCTGGCGGCCAGGTGGGCCGGGTCCTGGAGGTTCTCGGCCTGCATGATTCCGGCCATCGTGATCAGGACGTTGACGGTATGGCGGGCGGTCACCTCCGCGAAGGCGGTGGCGATCGAGTCGGGGTCGGCGACGTCCAGGACGACGCCTTCGAGGTGGTCCTCGGCGGCGAGTTGGTCGAGCAGGTCCTTGCGGCGGCCGCTGATGATGACGGTGTTGCCGAGGTCGCGGAAGCGGCGGGCGAGCTCGAGGCCGATACCCGACGTACCGCCGGTCATGAAGATCGTGTTTCCTGTTGTTTTCATGGCTCCAGCCTGCGATCGGATGCCGTGGGCAACCAGGCTCGGTGTAACCACTGCTCGGCAAGCAGTGGATAACCGCGCGCAGGCGAGGACACTGGAGACATGGAGTACGCAGACCTGTCAGATTTCCTCCGCAAGCGCCGGGAAGCCCTGCAGCCCGAAGACGTCGGGATGCCTCGCGGGCGACGCCGTCGTACGCCGGGACTCCGGCGCGAGGAGGTCGCCGTACTGGCGTCGATGTCGACCGACTACTACAGCCGGCTCGAAGGTGGGCGCGGGCCGCAGCCGTCGGTCGAGATGCTCGGAGCGATCGCTCGCGCGCTGCGGCTGACACTGGAGGAGCGGGACTATCTGTTCGTGCTCGCCGGGCATGGTGTGCCGCCGCGGACGACGCGGGCGTGTCACGTCGATCCCGGCATGCTGCGGATCATGGACCGGCTGCAGGACACCCCGGCGCTGCTGCTGAACCGTTGTGGCGAGACGGTCGCGCAGACGCCGGCCCACGTCGCGTTCGCCGGCGAGCAGACGAACTTCGAGGGGATGGAGCGCACCGAGGCCTATCGCTGGTTCGCGCACCCGGAGTCCCGCGCCCTCTACCGCGACCCCGAGCTGTCCAAGCACAGCCGGCTGCTGGTCTCGATGCTCCGGCAGGTCGCGACCGCGGACGGGCCGAAGTCGTACGCCGCCTCGATCGTGACGGCGTTGCAGGCGCTGAGCCCGGAGTTCGCCGAGATCTGGGAAGCGCACGAGGTGATCCCGCCGCACAGCCGGACGAAGCACTTCAACCATCCGGTCGTCGGCGAGTTCGATCTGTACTGCGAGGTGATCAACAACGCCGACCAGCAGCAGACCCTGGTGGTCTTCACCGCCGAGCCGGGGAGTGAAAGCGCAGAAAAGTTGCGGCTTCTCGGGGTTTTGGGAAGTCAGTCGATGAGCTCTGGACAGGACTTAAGTAGGGAGTTAATTTAAGCCCTGGATCTCGGAATGCCCTTTCCGAGGTTGACCCTTCGGAAAGGACCGCCCCATGCCTTCCGCTCGCTTACGCCTGCCTGCCCTCATCCTGGCCCTCCTCGTGATCGTGGCCGGACTGACCAGCTCGGCAATGGCTCAAGTTCAAGCGACCTTCAACGTGCTGGCCTTCTACGACGGCAACACGGACGACGCGGCGCACAACGACTGGGTGAAAGAAGCCAACCAGCGGTTCCCGCAGTTCGCCGCGCAGAACGGCTTCACCTACACCGCGACCAACGACTGGAACCGGCTGAACAATCTGCAGGCCTCGCAGTACCAGGTCGTGATGTTCCTGGACAACCGGCCGTGGGCCACGTCGCAGCAGACGGGGTTCCAGCGCTACATGGAGAACGGCGGCGGCTTCTTCGGCTTCCATGTGAGCAACTACAACGACTCCGGCCAGGGCTGGCCGTGGTTCAACAACACGCTGCTCGGCACCGGTCGCTTCAATTCGAACACCTGGCTGCCGTCCGCGGTCACGCTGAAGACCGAGAACCGTTCGCACCCGTCACTGGTGAACACGGGCGCGACGTTCCGGTCGTCGGTCAGTGAGTGGTACAGCTGGCAGAACGACCTGCGGCAGAACCCGAACATCCAGGTGCTCGCCTCGATCGACCCGTCGAGCTTCCCGGTCGGCAGCCAGAACGGCAACATCTGGACGTCGGGCTACTACCCGATCGCGTGGACCAACAAGAACTTCAAGGTCATCTACGCGAACTGGGGCCACAACGCGATGAACTACCAGACCAACACCCGGACGTCGTCGACGTTCGACAGCGCGGCCCAGAACCAGTTCATGATGGACTCGCTCAAGTGGCTCGGTGGCGGTGGCGGGACGGTGCCGCCGGTCGAGCAGCCGGAGCCCGGCACCTGGTACTCGGTCGCGAACAAGGCCAACGGCAAGTGCGTCGACGCCCGCGCGGCGGCGACCGCCAACGGCACGGTCGTCCAGCAGTACAGCTGCAACGCGACCACGGCGCAGAACTTCCAGTTCCAGCCGACCTCGGACGGCTTCACCCGGGTGAACAACCGCAACGACGCCACCAAGGTGATCGACGTGGCCAACGTCGCGACCACGGACAACGCCCCGCTGCACCTGTGGACCTACGGCGGCGGCACCAACCAGCAGTGGCAGGCGGTCTCCGAAGGTGGCGGCTACTTCCACTTCGCCGTACGGCACACCGGTAAGTGCCTGACCGTGCCCGGAGGTTCGACCGCCGACCAGACCCAGCTGGTCCAGTCCACCTGCAACGGCGGTACGGCGCAGTCCTTCAAGCTGACGGCAGCCTGACCGCCCGCTAGATTGCGGCCCATGAGAATCCTGCGTGTGGCCGCAGTTGCGGCAGGAGGTCTGCTCTTGATGTCTCAGCTCATACCTGCCCAGGCGACTGGCGGGCCGTCGTACAAGTGGAGCGTGACGCCGACCGGAAGTACGGCGCAGTTCCGTGGCTTGTCGGCGGTCAGCAAGGATGTCGCCTGGGTCGGTGGGACCGAGGGCCAGGTGCTGCGCACGGTGGACGGCGGCAAGCACTGGCAGAACGTCAGTCCGCCGGGCGCCGGTGCGCTGCAGTTCCGCGACGTACAGGCGTTCGACGCCAAGCGCGCGGTCATCCTCTCGATCGGCAACGGGACCGACTCCCGCGTCTACCGGACCTCGGACGGTGGCAAGAGCTGGACCGAGACGTTCCGCAATCCCGACCAGCCCGCGTTCTACGACTGCTTCTCCTTTCACACTGATCAACACAGCCACGACGATCAGCGGGGTCTTGCGCTGAGTGACCCGGTCGACGGCAAGTTCCGGATCGCGGCCACCGGGGACGGCGGCAAGTCCTGGAAGGTGCTGCCGAACGCCGGTATGCCGGCCGCGCTGCCCGGTGAGTTCGCCTTCGCCGCGAGCGGCACCTGCCTGGCCGCGGGACCCGCCCGTACGGCGTGGTTCGCGACCGGCGGCGGTGATCGGCCGCGGGTGTTCCGCACGAGTGACGGTGGTCTGCACTGGACTGTGGTTGATTCGCCGATGGCCGCCAGTCCGGAGGGCGGGATCTTCAGCCTGGCGTTCCGTGGATCGCTGACCGGTGTCGCGATCGGTGGGGACTACAAGTTCCCCGAGCCCGCGACGCGCGCTGCCTCCTACACGAACGACGGTGGTCGCACGTGGAAGCTGGTCCCGGCCGACAAGGCGCCGAAGTCTTACCGCAGCGGCGCGTCGTTCATCCCGCCGGCCGTGGCCTGGTCGCTGTCCACAGTGGTCGCAGTCGGTCCGCTGGGCAGTGACGTCAGCCGCGATGGTGGGCGTAGTTGGAAGCAGTTCGACGACGGCAGCTTCGACAGCATCGAGTGCGGCGGGTACGGCGTGCACGCCGGCTGCTGGGCATCCGGTGCGAAGGGTGCCGTGGCGAAACTGGTGGTCGGCCGATGAGGCGCGGATTGGTGATGCTGGTCGCGTTGCTGATGACTACTCCCGCGCTGGCGGCCGCTCAGCCGGACGGCGGTCGACCCGGTCGCGACCTGACGGTGATGACGTACAACATTCACCATGGCGCGGGCGTTGACGCCGTACTCGATCTGGAGCGGATCGCCGCGCTGATCGAGCAGAACGGCGCTGACGTGGTCGGGCTGCAGGAGGTCGACCGGCACTGGAGTGAGCGCAGCAACTGGGTCGACCAGCCGGCGTGGTTCGCCAAGCGGTTGAAGATGCACTACGCGTACGCCGCGAACCTCGACCTGCCGCCGTTGAACCCGGGGGAGCCACGCCGCCAGTACGGTACCGCGATCCTGTCGAAGTACCCGATCAAGGACTTCCACAACACGCTGCTGCCGCTCTATCCGACCGGTGAGCAGCGCGGACTGGCCGTTGCCACGATCAAGGTCCGGGGTGCCGAGTTGCGCTTCGCGAATACGCATTTGACCAGCAACAACAATGCCGAGCGGCTCGAGCAGGCCCAGAAAGTCGTCGAGCTGTTAGGAAAGATGCGCCAGGCAACATTGTTGGTCGGTGACCTGAATGCGCGGCCGGATGCGCCGGAGATCAAGACGCTGACCGGAGTGCTGCAGGACACCTGGGTCGAGGTCGGTACGGGCCCCGGCTACACGATCGAGGCGAGCAACCCGACGGCCCGGATCGACTACCAGCTGCACAGTTCGCAGCTGCGTCCGCTGAAAGCTGCAGTGCCCGTGAGCTTGGCTTCGGACCACCTGCCGGTGGTTGCCTCGTTCACCCTTCGCTGACCGTCCATCAGCGCTGAAGCGCCCGCTCAACTTCGGTTGGGCGGGCGCTTTTGTGGAATTACAAGCTTGTAGTTTGTCAAGTCGACACGCAGGTGAAACAAAGATACTTGTGTGATTACTGTTCCCAATGGGGCTACAGGCAACTAGTGTCACGTATGTGGTCCACGAGGACCAAAAGCGCTCACGGGGCCAGGGAAGGGCACTGTGACCGGCGGAAGGAAGATCCAGATGCGCGGCACTGGGAAGACCGGTAGGGCAGCGCTCTCACGAGCGGCGCTCTCCGGTGTGCTGGCGGTCTGTCTGGCCGGTTCCATGATGGTGGTTCCGGTCGAGGCGCAGGCCAAGCCGAAGCCGCCGGTGATTCCGTCACAGGCCGCCGTCGAGAGGGCCAAGAAGGCCGCCGCCGACAAGGCGGGTCAGGTCAAGGCGATCGAGCAGCAGCTGGCCGCGGCCGAGGCCCGGCTCGAGCAGCTCGGTATCCAGTCCGGCATCGCCGACGAGGCCTACAACGGCGCGGTCTACCGGCTCGAGCAGGCCAAGAAGGATGCGGCCGCCGCGGCGGATCGGGCCGCCAAGGCGCAGAAGTCCCTGACCACTCAGCGGCAGCAGATCGGCCGGTTCGCGGTCGCGTCGTACCAGGGCGGTGGCGACATCGCGAAGTTCGGGCCGCTGTTCACCGCGGAGGGTCCGCAGCAGCTGCTCGACTCGGCCGGTACGGCGCACACGGTGTCGAGTGCGATGCAGGGTTCGTACCTGCGGTACTCGGCGGCGCAGGTGGTGACGAACCTGTTCAAGGTTCAGGCCGACCAGGCCGTCGTGAAGGTGAAGCAGGCGACCGACGAGGCCGCGAAGGCGAAGAAGACGGCCGAAGCGGCCGAGGCCGCACAGTCGGCCGCGGTGACCGCGATGGGTGTCCAGCGGCAGCAGTCGATCGCGCAGCTGGCCGTCCTGCAGAACACGTCCGTCCAGGTCGCCGCTCAGCGGCAGCGGGGGCTCGAGGAGCTTGCGCGACAGCGCGCCGCCGCACTTGCCGCGAAGAAGGCCGCTGAGCTGCGGCGCAAGATCGAGGCCCGGGAGGCCGCCGAGCGCGCCCGGGAACGGGCCGAAGAGGCCCGTGAACGCGAGCAGGGCAAGAAGAATCCGCCCAAGAAGAAGCCGCAGAAGCCGCGCCCGGGCAACGACGGCAACGGCAACGGCAGCTCGGGCCGCGGCGCGAGCTCGGCGATCAGCTTCGCGATGTCCCAGCTCGGCGACATGTACCTCTGGGGCGGCACCGGTCCGTCCCGCTGGGACTGCTCCGGCTTGATGATGGGCGCCTGGAAGCGGGCCGGCGTGCAGCTGCCGCACTACAGCGTCGCGCAGTACGAGCAGACCAAGCACATCGACGAGGACGAGCTGCGGCCGGGCGACCTGATCTTCTGGGCGCTCAACCCCAACGACCCGGGGACCATCCACCACGTCGCGATGTACCTCGGCGGCGGCCGGATGATCCACGCGCCGCGCACCGGCAAGCCGGTCCAGATCCAGAGCGTCTACTACTGGGAGCCCCCGGACTTCTTCGGCCGGCCCTGAAAGTTTGCTGGAAACACTGCAGGACGGGGATGCACGTGATGAGAACTCTGGACGGTAAGGCGATCTTCGCGGTCGCGATGTCGTGGGTGCGGCCGTCGGCCCGCCGCGAGGTGCGGGCCGAGGTGCCCGCGGCTCCGGTCGCCGAGACCCCGCCGCCGATGGGTGCCGCAGGCAACAATGATCGCGAGTTCACGTCGTACTCGCTGATCGGCTGGTAGTAACTTCAGGGAATGGCGACGAGACGCCCGAGCGGTGTCCGGGCGTCCAGCTCCCGATGAAGATCCTGTACGTCGGCCAACGGGTAGCGGGCGTGCACCGCGGGCTGTAGTTCGCCGGTCTGCCAGCGGCGGGTGACCTCGGCGATGTCGGCCCGGGCCTCGTCGGGGCGGGCGGCCCGCCAGCCGAGCATCGAGACGCCGGTCACGGACTGCAGGCCGAAGAGCGCCTGTGCCGGGACGGTCGGCAGCTCGCCGGTGATGGCGCCGTACGTGACCATCGTGCCGAGCGGCCGGACCAGGCCGAGGCCTTGGTCGAAGACGGTGCCGCCGACCGAGTCGAGCACCGTGTCGACGCCGTCGGGAGCGAGTTCGCGGACCTTGGTCGGCCAGTCGGGGTCGGTCAGGTCGATGGCCTCGGCACCGAGTGAGCGGATGAAGTCCAGTCGGGTCGGCGAGGACGCCGTACCGATGATGGTTTTGGGGTCGAACGATCGGGCGAGCTGGACGGCCAGGTGGCCGATGCCGCCTGCTGCGGACTGGATCAGGACACTGCCGCCGGGTGGGATCCGGCCGGCTTCGAGCAGTCGGAGCGCCAGCGGTCCGGACATCGACATCATCGTCGCGGCGCCCGCGTCGGCGCCTTCGGGGATGGTCGCCAGGAACGCTGCATCCAGTACGGCGTACTCGGCGAAGGCGTCCGCGGACAGTCCGGCCACTCGGTCGCCAACGGCTAGGCCAGGAGGAGTGTCCGGACCGAGCTGGGTGATGTGTCCGACCACGTCACCGGTGAGTGAACCGGGCAGTGGGCGCGGCCAGGGGCTGCGTCCGGAGCGGAAGAGAGCGTCGATGGCGTTCGCGCCGATCGCCTCGACCTCGACCAGCACTTCGCCGGCGGCGGGCTCGGGAACGGCGACGTCGTCGAGCTGCAGAACCTCGGGGCTGCCGTGGGAGTGGTAGCGCGCTGCGCGCATCGAGCGCTCCTAGTCGTGGGATCTATAAATAATGGGTGAGACCCACGATAGCTCACGAGTTCTAGAGTGGACAGGTGCAGAAGTCGCCGAACCATCGCCTGTCCGATCGGGTGCTGTGGGCGTTGGGGCGGGCGAGTCAGCAGTCGCAGCGGCTGGTCCGGCGGCACGCGAGCGAAGCCGGCATGCGGACGCAGCACTACCACGTGCTGGCCAGCCTGGACGGCGACGGCGAGGCGGCCCAAGCGGCGCTGGCCGACCGGATCGCGCTCGATCGCAGCGACCTGGTGACGATTCTCGACGAGCTCGAAGAGGCCCGGTGGGTCGTCCGCCGCGTCGACCCGGCGGATCGGCGGCGCAAGATCGTCGCGATCACCGCGGCCGGCCTCGAGCAACTGGCGGTGATGGACCAGGTGATCTACGCGGCCGAGGGTGAGCTGCTCGAGCCGCTCACGGCCGCCGAGCGCAAGGTGCTGCTCGGGCTGCTGAGCAGGCTGAGCGGGGAATGACGAAACCGCCGGCGCCGCGGTGGCGGGCCGGCGGTCGGTGGAACCGTCAGTGGTCTTCGGTCTTCAGTGGCCTTCGGTCTTCAGGCGGGCGAACGACGCGGTGACCTCGGCCTCGGCGTCGGCGCGGCCGACCCAGCTGGCACCCTCGACGGACTTGCCCGGCTCGAGGTCCTTGTAGACCTCGAAGAAGTGCTGGATCTCGAGGCGGTCGAACTCCGGCACGTGGTGGATGTCGCGCAGGTGCTCCTGGCGCGGGTCACCGGCGGGGACGCAGAGGACCTTGTCGTCCGGCCCCTTCTCGTCGGTCATCCGGAACATGCCGATCGCCCGCGCCTTGATCAGGCAGCCCGGGAAGGTCGGCTCGGTCAGCAGGACGAGCGCGTCCAGCGGGTCGCCGTCCTGGCCCAGAGTGTCCTCGATGAAGCCGTAGTCGGACGGGTACTGAGTGGCCGTGAACAGGGTGCGGTCGAGCCGCAGCCGGTTCGTCTTGTGGTCCAGCTCGTACTTGTTACGGGTGCCCTTGGGGATCTCGATGAAGACGTCGAACTCCATACGGCAGATACTGTCACGGTTCGGACCGACCAAATGACAGGAGTAGCCCGGTGGCCCGTCCTTCCCGTGCGGCGTTCGTCACGCTGCTCGCCTCAGCCCTCTCTTTCGGCTTGGTGGGCGGTGCCGGCGCTGTACCGACGGTTGTCCAGGCGGCACCGGCTGTGCTGACTCCGGCGACAGCGGAGGGTGTGGCTCCGACCGCAGCGGGTGTGCAGAAGGCGCTGGCCGCTGTGCTCGCCGATCCGTCGCTGGGCAAGCACCGGGGCGTCTACGTGTACGACGTCTCCCGGGACAAGGTCGTCTTCTCCACCGGTACGGCGACGCCGTACACGCCGGCGTCCACTCTGAAGCTGCTGACGACTGTGTCTGCGCTGGCGACCCTCGGCCCGGAGCACCGGTTCACCACCCAGGTGGTGAGCGCGGGTAAGGGCTCGATCGTGCTCGTCGGCGGCGGTGACCCGCTGCTGACGGCCAAGCCGGCGAAGAGCGGTGGCTACCCGACGCGGGCGACGCTAGCCGCGCTAGCTGCCAGTACGGCGAAGGCTCTGAAGGCGCAGGGTCTCACCAGCGTCTCGCTCGGGTTCGACGCGTCGCTGTTCACCGGTCCGGCCGGTAACGCGAAGTGGGAGTCGAACTACCTGCCGGAGGGTATTGCCGCCCGCACGTCCGCTCTCTGGGTTGATGAGGGGCGACTGTCTTCCGGGATGGCCAAGCGGGCAGACTCACCGGCCGCGGCGGCGGCAGTCGCGTTCAGCAAGCTCCTGGTCGCCAACGGCATCAAGGTCGTGGCGGCACCCGCGCCGAAGACCGCACCGGCCGGCGCCGAGGCGCTGGCGAAGGTGCTGTCGCCGACTGTCGGTCAGATCGTCGAGTACGTGAACCTGCACAGCGACAACGACGGTGCCGAGGTGCTGCTGCGTCACGTCGGGCTGGCGACCAAGAACGGCGGCTCGTACGCCGGAGGCGTCACCGGGCTCGAGGAGACGCTCACCAAGCTCGGTCTGGACGTCAGTAAGGCACAGATCTTCGACGGCAGCGGTCTGACCCGGACGAACAAGGTTCCGCTCGAGTTGCTGGCCGGTGCGGTTCGGATGGCGGCTTCGAAGGATCACCCGGAGCTGCGGCATCTTCTGACCGGGCTGCCGATCGCAGGCTTCAGCGGTTCGCTCGAAGAGCGGTTCGGTGCCGGTAGCGCAGGCGCTGGGACCGGACTGGTCCGGGCGAAGACCGGCACGCTCACTGGGGTGCACAGCCTGGCCGGAATGGTCCGCACGCGGAGCGGCACGGTGCTGGCGTTCGCGGTGGCCAGTGACAGCGTCCCCGTGCCCAAGACACTCGATGCTCGGGCCGCTCTGGACAGAGCAGCTGCCGCGTTGGCCAACTGCGGCTGCTAATGCTTGTCCCTGGGACTAGGGTCGGGTTATGAGTACGGCGGCAGGTGGGACCGAGGGCAGGGCCACGACCGAGATGGTCGACTGGCAGCTGGCGACCGGTGTGGCGCGCAAGCTGCTGCGCCCGGGCCCGGTGGTCAGCCGGGCCGAGGCGGACAAGGTGGTCGCCGAGCTGCGCCAGTTCGCGGCGGAGTCCGAGCACCACGTGCGTGATTTCACCGGTCTGCAGGCCACATCGGCCACTGCGCCGGTCGTGATCGTCGACCGGCCGGGCTGGGTCCAGGCGAATGCCGACGGCTTCCGCACCGTGCTTCAACCGCTGGCTGACAAGCTGCAGGAGAAGGCCGATCGGACCGGTGGGCTGTCGTCCGCTGTCGGCTCCCGGGTGACCGCGATCGAGGCCGGTGCGCTGCTGGCGTTCCTGTCGTCGCGTGTCCTCGGACAGTTCGACCCGTTCTACCCGGCTGAGCCTGACCCGACGCGTCCGGACCTGACTGGCCGCCTGCTGCTGGTGGCTCCCAACGTGATGCATGTCGAGTCCGAGCTGGGCGTCGTACCGCGGGACTTCCGGTTGTGGGTGTGCCTGCACGAAGAGACGCACCGGGTGCAGTTCACCGCGGTGCCGTGGCTGCGGGACCACCTGCGCTCCGAGATCGGGCTGTTCCTCGATCAGGCTGAGCTGGACGCATCGGCGTACGCGGCGATGTTCCGTGAGGCCGTGCAGCGGCTGGGGCGGTCAGTGCGCGGTGAGGCTGATCTGAGCCTGGTGGATCTGATGCAGTCGCCGGAGCAGCGCGCTGTGCTGGACCGGCTGACCGCAGTCATGTCGTTGCTGGAGGGGCATGCGGACTTCGTAATGGACGGGGTCGGGCCGTCGGTGATTCCGACGGTGGACGCCATCCGGTCGAAGTTCACCTCACGGCGGCAGAGCGGGAATCCGGTGGACCAGCTGCTGAAGAAGCTGCTCGGTCTGGACGCGAAGCTGAAGCAGTACAAGGACGGTGCCGCGTTCGTACGGCGTGTGGTTGAGCAGGTCGGGATGGACGGGTTCAACCGGGTGTGGACCGGTCCGAACACGCTGCCCACCAAGAACGAGATCGCGAACCCCGATGCCTGGGTCACCCGACTCCACGGCTGAGTCCGGCTCCGTTGGGGAGCTGGTCGCCGAGCGGCGCGGCCGGCTGCATCCCGCGGTCGCCCGCACCCGCGAGGCGGTCCGGGCTGCGCTGTCCGACCTGCCCGCCGGAACGACGGCACTGGTCGCTTGCTCGGGCGGCACGGACTCGCTCGCGCTGGCAGCAGCTGTTGCCTTCGAGGCGCCGAAGCTGGGCCTGCGCGCAGGGGCCGTCATCGTGGACCACGGTCTGCAGGCGGACTCCGCCCGGACGGCGGAGATCGCTGCGGAGCAGTGCCGCGGGTTGGGCCTTGATCCGGTGCGGGTCAGCCCGGTGGAGGTCGGCAACGAGGGTGGACCTGAGGGCGCGGCCCGGGCGGCCCGGTACGACGCCCTGCGAGCTGCTGCGGACGAGTTCGGCGCAGATGTCGTGCTGCTGGCGCACACCCGGGACGATCAGGCCGAGACTGTCTTATTGGGGCTTGGACGCGGCTCCGGGGCCAGATCGCTGGCCGGGATGGCCGCGGTCGCCGGATTGCTCCGTAGACCGCTCCTAGAGGTTCCACGCGCGACCACAGCCGCCGCCTGTATCGCGGCGGGCCTCCGGCCCTGGCATGACCCGCACAACGACGATCCGGCGTACACACGGGTCCGCGTCCGCCACGAGGTGCTTCCGGTGCTCGAAGAGGCACTGGGGCCCGGTGTGGTCGAAGCGCTAGCCCGAACGGCCGGACTGCTCCGGGCGGACGCCGACGCCCTCGACATGCTGGCGGCAGACCTCGCGGAGACCGCAGTACGGCGTACTGACGGTGAGGTGCTGTGTGACGTGGGGATGCTCGCCGATGAGCCCGCCGCGCTCCGCACCCGAGTCCTGCGGCAGGCGGCTCTGGAGGCGGGCTCGCGGGCCACCGACCTGAGCGCCGGTCACGTGGCGGCGGTCGACGCGCTGATCACCGACTGGCGTGGCCAGCGCTGGATCGACCTGCCCCAAGGTGTCCGCGCGGTCCGCCGGGGCGGATTCATAATCCTGGGCCCGAATGTGACAGGCTGACGCCCGTGGATGCGGCGGACATCGAGAAGGACCTGACCCAGATCCATTACACCGAGGACCAGATCCTGGCGAAGCTGCGGGAACTGGCCGGCCGGATCGAGGAGGACTACCAGGGCAAGGATCTGCTGCTGGTGGGCGTCCTGCGCGGCGCGGTGATGGTGATGGCCGACCTGGCCCGGTCGTTCACCCGGCATGTCGAGATGGACTGGATGGCCATCTCGTCGTACGGGTCGGGCACCAAGTCGTCCGGGGTGGTGCGGATCCAGAAGGACCTGGACACCGACATCACCAACCGGCACGTGCTGATCGTCGAGGACATCATCGACACCGGCCTGACGCTGAGCTGGCTGGTCAGCAACCTGGAGTCGCGCAAGCCGGCCTCGCTGGAGCTCTGCACGGCGTTCGTGAAGCCGGGCGCGGCCAAGATGCAGGTGCCGGTGAAGTACGTCGGTCTGGAGCTGCCGGACGAGTTCGTCGTCGGCTACGGACTCGACTACGCGGAGAAGTACCGCAATCTGCGCTGCGTGGCCACTCTCGCACCGCACGTGTACTCCTGATCCAGCCCTGACGGGCAGAGTTGGTGACAGCCTGTACAACAGGTCGTACCGTCGTTCGGTGACCCTCGTGGTCGGCAGGCTTGCCCGGCACGAGACACTTGGACTGGTAGTACCGTCTCAAGCCCGCGAAATCCGGGCCTGCCGAGCTAGGAGGGACGGGGCGTAGGCCTCGATCATGGACGTGAAGCGCATCTTCCGCGGACCCCTGTTCTGGATCATCCTCGCCTTCTTGGGCGTGCTGGTGATCGGGCAGCTCCTGACCGGCTCGTCCGGATTCAAGACCGAGCCGACCGGTGAGGTCGTCAAGGTGATCAAGCAGGCCACCGACGCCCCGGCCGGCGAGAAGGTGATCAAGAACGTCACGCTGATCGACCCCGACCAGGAGATCCGGGTCGAGAAGTCCGACGGCACCAAGATCCGGGCGCACTGGGTCGACGGCCAGGCCAACACCCTGGGCACCTCGCTGCAGGACCTGTACCAGAACGGCAAGATCGAGAAGTACAACGTCGAGAACCCGAAGCCGAGCTTCATCGGCCAGGTGTTCCAGACGCTGATCCCGTTCCTGCTGATCGCGGTGGTCTTCATCTTCTTGATGAACTCGATGCAGGGCGGTGGCTCGCGGGTGATGAGCTTCGCCAAGTCGAAGGCCAAGCTGATCACCAAGGACACCCCGAAGACCACGTTCGCCGACGTCGCCGGCTGTGACGAGGCGATCGAGGAGCTCGGCGAGATCAAGGAGTTCCTCCAGGAGCCGGGCAAGTTCCAGGCCGTCGGCGCCAAGATCCCCAAGGGCGTGCTGCTCTACGGCCAGCCCGGTACCGGTAAGACCCTGCTGGCCCGTGCGGTCGCGGGTGAGGCCGGCGTGCCGTTCTACTCGATCTCCGGTTCGGACTTCGTCGAGATGTTCGTCGGTGTCGGTGCCTCCCGGGTACGCGACCTGTTCGAGACGGCCAAGACCAACGCGCCGGCGATCGTCTTCATCGACGAGATCGACGCCGTCGGCCGGCACCGTGGCGCGGGCCTCGGTGGTGGGCACGACGAGCGCGAGCAGACGCTGAACCAGTTGCTGGTCGAGATGGACGGCTTCGACGTCCGCGGTGGTGTGATCCTGATCGCGGCCACCAACCGGCCCGACGTGCTCGACCCGGCACTGCTGCGGCCCGGCCGCTTCGACCGGCAGATCGCCGTCGACGCTCCGGACCTGCCCGGCCGGGAGCAGATCCTGAAGGTGCACTCCCGGGGCAAGCCGATGTCGCAGGACGTCGACCTGCGGGCGGTCGCCCGCCGGACGCCGGGCTTCACCGGCGCCGACCTGGCCAACGTGCTGAACGAGGCGGCCCTGCTGACCGCCCGCTCGAACATGCAGGTGATCGACAACAAGGCGCTCGACGAGGCGATCGACCGCGTGATCGCGGGCCCGCAGCGCCGTACCCGCTTGATGTCGGACAAGGAGAAGGTGCTCACGGCGTACCACGAGGGTGGACACGCCCTGGTCGCCGCGGCGCTGCCGCACTCCGACCCGGTGCACAAGGTGACGATCCTGCCGCGTGGCCGCGCGCTCGGGTACACGATGGTCCTGCCGGACGAGGACAAGTACTCGACCACGCGTTCCGAGATGCTGGACAAGCTGGCCTACATGCTCGGTGGCCGCGCCGCCGAGGAGATGGTCTTCCACGACCCGACCACCGGCGCCAGCAACGACATCGAGAAGGCGACCGCGCTCGCCCGGGCGATGGTCACGCAGTACGGCATGACCGAGCGGCTCGGTGCGATCAAGTTCGGGTCGGACAGCGGTGAGCCGTTCCTGGGCCGCGACCTGGGCAGCCAGCGCAACTACTCCGAGGAGATCGCGGCCGCGGTCGACGAGGAGGTCGGCAAGCTGATCCTGAACGCGCACCAGGAGGCCTTCGACATCCTGGTCGAGAACCGCGTCGTGCTGGACCACCTGGTCGAGGAGCTCCTGGAGAAGGAGACCCTGGACAAGGCCCAGATCGCCGAGGTCTTCGGCCCGATCGTCAAGAAGGACCGCCGGCCGGCCTGGACCGGGTCCTCGACCCGGATCCCGTCCGACCAGCCGCCGGTGATGCCGCTGCCGGGGCGCGCCTCGCAGAACGGCTCGCTGTCCGACGTGATTCCGGGTGGCTCGGTCGGTCCGGACGAGAACGTGCAGCCGCCGAACTACGGTGGCGGCCCGACCCCGCCGCTGCCGGGCGAATGATCTGAAGCACCCCCGAAGCCCCGCTATCCGACCGGATGGCGGGGCTTCTGCTTGAGGCTTGGGTGGCAACTCCCCGCCTACTGCGCTGCACTCGGCACGGCACCTCGCCGCACTGGAGGAAAGGCCACGATGGAAAAGCATCGAGGCCTCCCCTCCAGCGCACCGATGCACCGCACCGAGCACATGCTCGCTACGGCGGTGAATCACCACCCAAGCCTCTACCCTGACGCCATGACGTCGCCGAAGTTCGACCACGCGCGGGCGGAACGCGCTGTCCGGGAGCTGTTGTTCGCGATCGGGGAGGACCCGGACCGCGACGGGCTGCGGGACACCCCGGCCCGGGTGGCGCGCTCGTACGCCGAGATCACCGCCGGGCTCGGTCAGACCGCCGAGGAGGTCCTGAGCACGACGTTCGACCTCGGGCACGACGAGATGGTCCTGGTGAAGGACATCGAGGTCTGGAGCGTCTGTGAGCACCACCTGGTGCCGTTCACCGGGGTCGCCCACGTCGGCTACATCCCGAACCGCGACGGCCGGATCACCGGCTTGTCCAAGCTCGCCCGCCTGGTCGACGTCTACGCCAAGCGCCCCCAGGTCCAGGAACGCCTCACCACTCAGATCGCCGAGTCCCTGATGGAGCTCCTCGAGCCCCGCGGCGCGATCGTCGTCATCGAGTGCGAACACCTCTGCATGACCATGCGCGGCGTCCGCAAGGCCGGCGCCAAGACCATCACCTCCGCCGTCCGGGGCCAGCTCCGCAACCCCGTCACCCGAGCCGAAGCCATGAGCCTCATCGTCGGCTGAAATCCTGCTCCGTAGCTCCTGGGGCTCTCAGTCGTTGGGGATTGTGAGCTGGTAGCTGTGGACATTCCGTTGCAGAACGTTTACTTTCCGTAAGGACGTTCGATCGACGGGGAACGGACGCCGGCGGTGAGGAGGACAAAGGAATGTCGGGGCGTTACCGGGTCGGCGCCGCACTCGTCGGCGCTGCCGTACTGACGGCTGCAGGATTGGTGGCGGCGAACTGGGCCACCGCGGACGAGGGCCGGCGGCATGCCGCCGAGGGGCCCCGGGTGGAGCCGACCAAACAGGTCGGGAAGCCCAGCAACAAGTCTTCGCTGACGGCTGAGGCGCTGCAGACCGAGCTCGGGTCGCGCGCGGTCGGCAGCTACTACGACAGCACGGGTGAGCTGGTGGTCGCGGTGTCCGATGCCGCCACGGCCGAGCTGGTCCGGGCCGCCGGCGCGGTTCCGAAGCTGGTGCGCTTCACCGCCGCCGAGCTGAACTCCGTGCAGTCCGAGCTGAACCGGCTGGCCGTGAAGTCGCGGCCGGGCAAGGTCCGCTCGTGGTATGTCGATCCGATCACCGGGACCGTCGTGGTCAGCGTGCCGAAGGGTGCGCACGACGTGTTCACCGAGCGGTTCGTGGAGCGGGCCAAGGAGCACGGCGACCTCGTCACGGTGAAGACCGTGTACGGCAAGGTCGTGCCGACGGCCGACGACTTCAGCCTGCGCGGCGGGTTCCAGGTCGACAAGAACACCGGCTACGTCTGCTCGCTCGGCTTCAACGCCCGGAGCAGCAAGGGCACGCGGGTCTTCCTGACCGCCGGTCACTGCACCTCCGGCAAGCCGTCGTTCTCGCGCAACGGCTACATCCTCGGCAACACGGTCGCAACGAGCTTCCCGGGCAACGACTACGGCAGCGTCGACGTGATCGAAGGCTGGGACCAGCAGGGGTCCGTCGAGGGTTGGGGCGCACCCAGTGTCGCGGTGCACGGGACGGCGAGCCCCACGGTCGGTTCGGAGCTGTGCAAGTCGGGCAAGAGCACCGGCTGGACGTGCGGCCGGATCGTCGCCAACAACGTCACGGTGAACTACGGCAACAACCGGGTCGTCCGCGGCCTCTTCCAGCACACTGCCTGTGTCGAGTCAGGTGACTCCGGTGGCGCCAACATGACCGGCAACTACGCCCAGGGCATCACCAGTGGTGCGGCGCTGATCGACGGCAAGTGCCTGGACAAGTCCAACCGCACCAACGAGTCCTACTCGCAGCCGATCGCCGCAGCACTCCAAGGCACCCAGACCACCCTGGTTCTGGGTAGCTGATTCTCAGGCTGTCCGACCCGCCCACTACGGTGGGCGGGTGGGAATTGGGTCGTGGGGTCACGTGGACGGGCTACCGGTGCTGGACCGGAGTCTTGTCATGGGTGTCGTGAATGTGACGCCGGACTCGTTCTCCGACGGCGGTGAGTGGTTCGAGCCCGCCGCCGCGATCAAGCACGGGCTGGATCTGCTCGCCGAAGGCGCCGACCTGCTCGATGTCGGTGGGGAGTCGACCCGGCCGGGCGCCGAGCGGCCGTCACAGGCCGAGGAGATCCGCCGGGTGCTGCCGGTCGTCGAGGCGCTGGCCGCCCAGGGCGCGCTGATCTCGGTCGACACCATGCGCTCCGAGGTCGCCGCGCTGGCACTCGCCGCGGGCGCCACGATGATCAACGACGTGTCCGCCGGCCAGTCCGATCCGGACATGCTCGCGCTGGTCGCAGAACGCCGTACACCGTATGTCGCGATGCATTGGCGTGGGCACTCGATCGACATGCAGAACCACGCCGAGTACGACGATGTCGTGGCCGAGGTGATCGCGGAGCTGGCCGAGCGGCTCGAGGTGATCCGCGCCGCCGGGGTGGATCTGGACCGGGTCGCCCTCGACCCCGGGCTCGGTTTCGCGAAGAACGCGGACCACAACTGGGAGATCCTCCGCCGGCTGCGGGAATTCGCCGTACTGGGCCGGCCGTTGCTGATCGGTGCGTCCCGCAAGACGTTCCTCGGTAGGCTGCTCGCCGATGAGGAGACCGGCGCACTCCGGCCGGCCGTACGACGAGACGACGCGAGCCTGGCCGTGAACGCCCTGGCCGCCGCCGCGGGAGCCTGGTGTGTCCGGGCCCATGTGGTGGCGCCCACCGCGGACGCGGTCCGGGTGGCCAAGAGATGGGGAACCGTATGACGGACGGATCCGGGAGCCCCCGGCCGGGTGAAGGCGCGCGCGGCACGACCGTCGAGGACGTCGTGCTGAACGCCAACACCGCGTTCTACAACGCGTTCGAGGCCGGTGACCTGGATCTGATGGCGGCCGTCTGGCTGCCGGAGCCGGACCCGGTCTGCATCCACCCGGGCAACGCCGCGATCTCCGGCTACTCGGAGATGATGCGGGCCTGGGCGATGATCTTCGCGAACACGCCGTACATCCAGTTCTTCCTCACCGATGTGCAGGTACGGGTGGATGAAGACGTGGCATACGTCACGTGTACGGAGAATGTCCTGTCGTCGGGTGAAGGTGCTCCGGAGGACGGGTTCGCGGGCGGCAAGGCGCTGGCGACCAACGTCTTCCGCAGAACTTCCTCCGGCTGGCGGTTGTGGATCCACCATGCCTCCCCGGTACTGTCGTCTGGGGGTCAACAGGAGGAGGCGGAATGAGCGGTCCCGTGACCCCTTCTGACGTGATCGAGATCCGTGGCATTCGCGGCTTTGGACGCCACGGGGTCTTCGATCACGAGCGCGCCGACGGACAGGAGTTCGTCGTGGACGTCCGGCTGGAGCTGGACACCCGTCCGGCCGCGGCCTCCGACGACCTGGCCGACACCGTGAACTACGGCGTGGTCGCCGAGCAGGTGCACCGAGCGATCGAGAACGACCCGGTGGACCTGATCGAAACCCTCGCCCAGCGCATCGCCGACCTGTGTCTCGCCGACCGGCGGGTGACAGCGACCGCGGTGACCATCCACAAACCTTCGGCGCCGATCTCGGTGCCGTTCGACGACGTTGTCCTGACCGTGCAGCGCAGAGCCGGAGAATCCTCGTGACCGAGACCCCAAGTCCTTACGTCATCGACGCGGACACCCTGAGCGGTGGCCTCAAGCCGATCCGGCAGGTGATCCTGTCGCTCGGCAGCAATCTCGGCGACCGTGAGGCGAACCTGCAGGGCGCGATCGACGCGCTGCGGGACACCCCGGACGTCGTCGTGGTCGATGTCTCGCCGGTCTACGAGACCCAGCCGATCGGCGGTCCGGACGAGTCCGGCCCGTACCTGAACGTCGTCCTGCTCGCGGACTCGACGCTGTCGGTCGAGCTGCTGCTGGACCGTGCGCACGCGGTCGAGCAGGCCTTCGGCCGGGAGCGCAGCGTGAAGGGCGCCCCGCGGACGCTGGACGTCGACCTGATCACCTACGGCAAGAAGACGATCGAGTCCGAGGACCTGACCATCCCGCACCCGCGGGCGCACGAGCGGGCGTTCGTGCTCGCGCCGTGGCTGGACATCGAGCCGGACGCGGTGCTGATCGGCCACGGTCCGGTCGCGGAGTTGCTGGAGAAGGTCGGCCTCGACGGTGTGACCAAGCTCGATCTCGAGCTCCAGTAGTGGCCTCCGGCGGTCCCGAGTCCGGTCGCGCCCCTGGTTCCGGCAAGGAGCCACAGCGCCCCGGCTCGGTCCGGCCGACCTCTCGGCGGCTGCTGGTGGCGATCGCCGTACTGGGTGCCGCGGTCGGGTTCACGATGGTCAAGGCGATCGAGGCCGGCGGCGGCGTCGCGCCGGCGGTCTCCTGGCTGACGCTGGTCGCCTGGAGTTTCCTGGCCGCGCTGCTGTTCGCCGCGGCCCGCAACACCCAGCAACGGGTGCAGGTACGGCGCGAGCGCGTCGAACCGCAGCGCGCGGTCTTCCTGTTGCTGATCGGGAAGGCCAGTGCTTTCGTCGGCGCGTTGTGCACCGGTGTGTACGCAGGGTTCGCGTTATCCTTCCTGCGAGGCGTGAGTGCCTCGGGACCTCGTAACAGAGTGATCATGGCCGGCCTCGCCGCTGTGGTCTCGGTGCTGGTCGTCACGGCCGGATTGTTGCTGGAACGTGCGTGTCGTATTCCCGAGGACCCCGATGAGACCGCCTAACATGACGGTCCATGGGGTCAAGGGGTAGCCGCCGTCGAACCAGGACCACTGTTCTCACCGTCGCCAACGCGCTGTTAATCGTTGTGTGCCTCGGTGTCAGCGTCGCGCTGTTCACTCAGAACACCTGGATCCTCCGCGGGGCAGCAATAGCCGCCGTCGCGGTGGCGATCGCTGCCTCCGTGCTGTTCCGCCACCAGTTGCTGGTCGAGCGGCTCGCGCACTCCGACGAACGCGCCCAGGTCGCGCAGGAGTATTCGCGGATCACCAGCGCCCGCGTGGTCGAGAACGCGGAGTTCGTCGACCTGATGCAGCGTCGTCTGGACAAGATCGACAAGCGCCTGGACAAGATCGACGAAGAGGTCGCGACGGTCGTTGCCGCCGGCGACAAACACTCGCAGGCCGACGCCCCGACCGTCGTGGATCTGAAACTGCGCGGTCTCGCCGCCTCCTGAGCAGGTAGGTTCTGACGTGTGGATCTCGCTCAGCTGCTGAAAGTCGCCCAGGCTGCCGTCGACCAAGGACGGACAGTGACCGACACCCGGGGACCTGGGGCGCTCACGTTCAAGAGTGACCGGGACATGGCGTCCGAGGTCGACTTCGCGGTGGAGCGGAAGATCCGGGAGTTCCTCGAGCGCGAGGCGCCGCAGATCGGCATCCAGGGCGAGGAGGAGGGCGGTCCCACCGAGGGCACCCGCTGGGTCCTCGACCCGATCGACGGGACGGTGAACTTCGTCCACGGGATGCCGTTGTGGGCCATCTCGCTCGGCCTGATCGTCGACGACCGCGCCGTACTCGGAGTGATCGACCACCCGCCGCTCGGCACCCGGTACGCCGCCGCCGAGGGGCTGGGCGCGACCTGCAACGGCAAGGCGATCCAGGGCAGCGGCTGTACGACGCTGAACGAGTCCCTGATCGCGATGGGTGACTACGCGATCAGCGAGGACGCGGCCGAGATCAACCCGCGCCGGATGGAGCTGCACAGCCTGCTCGTCCCGCGCGTCCAGCGGCTGCGCCAGATCGGGACGGCCGCGGCCGCGCTGACCTTCACCGCCAACGGCTTCTTCGACGCCACGATCATGTACTCGAACAAGCCGTGGGACACGATGGCCGGCGTCTCCATCTGCCGGGAGGCAGGGCTGCAGGTGCTCGACCTCGACGGCAGCCAGCACTCCCCGGCCTCCCGTGGCACCTTCGCGGTGGCTCCGGCGCTCGCCGACGAGCTCACCGAACTGGTGATTCGTTCCGGCGTCTGAAATACCTCCGCCACTCCGCGGGTTGTCAGTAGGTATGACGACCCTGGGCATTATCGGAAGTGGAAACATCGGGACCGTGCTGGCGAAGCTGGCGGTCACGGCAGGCATAGACGTCGTACTGGCGAACTCGCGCGGCCCGGAGAGCCTGCGCGAGAAGGCCGCTGAGCTGGGAGTGCGAGCCGGTACGGCGACCGAGGCCGCCGCGGCCGGGGACATCGTGGTGGTGACGATCCCGCTCGGCCGCTACACCGAGGTCCCGGTCGAGCCGCTGGCCGGCAAGGTCGTGATCGACACCATGAACTACTACCCGAGCCGCGACGGCCGGATCGAGCGCCTGGACAACGAGGAGATCCAGACCGCGGAGCTGCTGCAGGAGCACCTTCCGCAGTCGCACACGGCGAAGGCCTTCAACAACATCGCCGCGGCGGATCTGTTGTCGCTGGCTCGTCCCACCGGTGCCGCGGATCGCAGCGCGCTGCCGATCTCGGGAAATGACCCGGCTGCCCGGGCAACCGCGGTTGACCTGCTGGACAAGCTCGGTTGGGACGCGGTCGAGGTCGGCCCGCTGAGCGAGAGCTGGCGGCACGAGCCCGAGACGGCCGTCTACGTCAACCCGTACCGGACCGAGTCCAGCACCCCGGAGCAGCGCGCCGCCGGCGCCGTCGACCCGGGCCGCACCGCACCCGCCACCGAGATCGAGAAGCTCACCGCCACCGCAGAGCGCCCGCCCGTCAAAGACCGCCAGTTCTAACCCACCCCCCCGTCGCCATCTGATGGGTTCCCCCATCAGGTTGTGGGTTCTGCACCCGCATGGCGAGTCCAGAACCCGCAACGGCGTGGGTCAACCCACGAGATGGGGAGGGCGGCGGCTACTTGTCGATGTCGCCGACGACGAAGAACATGCTGCCGAGGATGGCGATCATGTCGGGGATCATGGTGCCGGGGAGCAGGGCCGGTAGGGCAGAGATGTTGTTGAAGCTGGCGGAGCGCAGTTTCAGGCGCCACGGGGTTTTGTCGCCGCGCGACACGAGGTAGTAGCCGTTGATGCCGAGCGGGCTCTCGGTCCAGGCGTAGGTCTGGCCCTCGGGGACCTTGAGGATCTTGGGCAGCCGGACATTGACCGGGCCTGCCGGCATCGACGACAGCTTGTCGAGACACGCGTCGACCAGGTCGAGTGACACCTTGACCTGCTCGAGCAGCACCGCGAAGCGGGAGAAGCAGTCGCCGTCGTGCCGAGTGACGACGCGCAGTACGTCCTGGAGCTCGCCGTACGCGAGGTAGGGCTCGTCGCGGCGCAGGTCCGCGTCGACACCGGAAGCGCGCGCGATCGGGCCGGAGACGCCGTACTGGGCGACGAGCTCAGGGGAGAGCTTGCCGATGCCGACGGTGCGGCCGCGGAAGATCTCGTTGCCGAGGATCAGGTTCTCGATGTCGGGCAGGCGTTTGCGGACCGCGGCGGAGGCCTCGGCGGTGCGGCCGAGCCAGCCGTACGGAAGGTCTTCCTTGAGGCCGCCGACCCGGTTGAACATGTAGTGCATCCGGCCGCCGGACAGCTCCTCCAGCACGGACTGGATGGTCTCGCGCTCCCGGAAGGCGTAGAAGACCGGCGTGATCGCGCCCAGCTCGAGAGGGTAGGAGCCGAGGAACATCAGGTGGTTGAGGACCCGGTTCAGCTCCGCGAGCAGCGTGCGCAGCCAGACCGCGCGGATCGGGACCTCCAGGCCCATCATCCGCTCGACCGCCAGTACGACGCCGAGCTCGTTCGCGAACGCGGACAGCCAGTCGTGCCGGTTCGCGAGCACGATGATCTGCCGGTAGTCGCGGACCTCGAACAGCTTCTCCGCTCCGCGGTGCATGTAGCCCACGATCGGCTCGCAACCCGCGATCCGCTCGCCGTCCAGCGTCAGCCGCAGCCGCAGTACGCCGTGCGTCGCGGGGTGCTGTGGTCCGATGTTGAGCACCATGTCCGTGGTCGCCAGCTGCGATCCGGCACCGGTCCCACCCCGCTCGAACGCAGGGTCGAATCCGGCCGCCCCCGCGCCGACACCAACCACCTTCTCAACGCTCATGCCCCCTATCGTGACAGGCTGGGTCCGTGGACGACCTCTTTGCACCCTCCGATGTCAGCTGGACGCCGGTGTCACCGCAGCTCGCTTCAGTCCGGCGAGTCAGTGCGGCGATCACGGCCGGAGTCTTCGGGATCGCGGTACTGCTCGCGCTCGGGCTGACGGTCGGCTGGCTGTACGGCGTACTCGGGGTGGTCGTGGTGGCCGCCGTGTTCGTCTGGTCGTGGGTCCTGATCGGCCGGAACCAGCTCTCGTGGAAGTACGCCGAGCGCGAGGACGAGCTGATGGTCAGCCACGGGATCATGTTCCGCGAACTGATCGTGGTGCCGTACGGGCGGATGCAGTTCGTCGACGTCGCGGCCGGTCCGCTGGAGCGTGCGTTCGGGATCGCCACGGTCGAGCTGCACACGGCCACGCCGGCGACCGACGCCAAGATCCCCGGCCTGCACCCGGACGAGGCGGCCCGGCTGCGCGACCGGCTCTCCGCCCTCGGACAGTCGCAGGCGTGGGGCCTGTGACCGAACCGACGCCGGCAGCGCCCGCTCCACGTGTGGAGCAGAAGGGCGCCCGGCTGCACCCGCTGACCCCGTTCGTCAAAGGCTGGATCGTCTTCGTCGCCGTGGCCCTGGCCCTGTTCAACAACGAGGGCCTGCGTGAGAACCTCAAGCTGGCCGGGATCGGGCTCGGGGCCGCGCTCGTTGGCGGCATCCTCCTCGGCACGCTCTCCTGGTGGTTCACGAAGTGGCAGCTGACCGACGATGCGATCCGGGTGGACAGCGGATTCCTCTACCGCCGGACGCGGATCATCCGCTTCGACCGGATCCAGGCGATCGACGTGGCCCAGCCCTTCGTGGCCCGGCTGCTGGGGATGGCCGAGCTGCGGATGGACGTGGCCGGCGGTGGCAAGAGCGACGGCAAGCTGAGCTACTTCAAGTACTCCGAGGCCGTGGAGCTGCGCACGCTGCTACTGGTCCGGGCCAAGGGCGAGCAGGTTGTCCAGCAGCAGACGCAGTTGGACCAGCAGCCCGAGCCGGAAGCGCTCCTCGTGGTGCCGACCGGTCGGCTGCTGGGAGCCACGCTGCTGTCGTCCGCAGTGCTCGGTAGTGCGGCGGCTCTGTTCTGGGTGATCGTCGGCGCGATGGTGTTCGACTTCCACGTCGGACTGTTCGCTGCGCTCCCGCTGCTGCTCGGTGTGGTCCAGCCGATCTGGAAGCAGGTCGTCGGCAACCACGGCTTCACCCTGTCCCAGACCGACCACGGCCTACGCACCAAGCGCGGACTGTTCGACGTACAGCGGCAGACCATTCCGCCGGGGCGCGTGCAGGGCCTGCTGATCACCGAGCCGCTCATCTGGCGGATGCTGGGCTGGTCCCGTGTCGAGCTGGACATCGCTGGTGTCGCCGGCGGCAAGGAAGACGGCGACAACGACAACGAGGGCGCACAGCTGCTCCCGGTCGGCGAACGCGGCGAAGTCAACGCAGTACTCGGCCGAGTCCTCCCCGGCTTCGACCTGGACGCCATCGAACTACAGCGAGCCCCCGAACGCGCCAAGTGGCTCCGCCCAATCGGCTGGCGCTACCTGGCCTACGGCGCCGACGAGCAGGTCTTCGTGACCACCGCCGGCTGGGTCAGCCGCCGTACCTCGATCGTCCTGCACCACAAGACCCAGTCCGTCCGCCTGGCCCAAGGCCCCATCCAGCGCCGCCTCAACCTGGCCGACGTACACATCGACACCCCCCAAGGCCCCACCAACGCCGTAGCCCTACACCGCTCCGCCGAAGAAGCCGCCTGGCTGACCCAAGCCCAAGCCCACCAAGCCCGCCAAGCCCGCCAAGCCATCGAAAGCACCCGCCCCGACCAGTCCTAGCCAGGCTATGCGTCTTGGGCCAGGTGACTGACTACCCAGCCGAAGCTGCCGAGTCCTGATGGGTCCAGCAACTCGGCCGCCTCACCTGCTGCAGACAGTGCGGCCAGGTAGGCGGCCGAGTTGGTGCTGGCTAGGGCCAGGGGTGGGCGCTGGGCGGAGACGCCTAGTTGCGTCAGCATTTCGCGTTGGGTGTGGACCTCGCCGCCGAGTGAGTCCAGTGCGACGTGGGCGGTGATGTCACAACTGCCGTCCAGCACGGGCTCGCACTCGCGGCCGGCACGGAAGCCGGTCAGGGTGCCGTACGGCGGTCGGTCGTCGGCGATGTGGCCGTAGTCGATGGCAACTGCTGTGCCGTGGTCGATGCGGGCGACCACGGCGGCCCAGGCCTCGTCCCGGGTCACACCGATCTCGGCGCGGTCGCCTGGCTCACCGGGCCACCACTTCCGCAGCCACTCCAGGTCGTTGCCTTCGACAACATCACCCGGTGTCAGGTCGGCGGTCAGATAGTGCGGCACGCCGTCTTCGTCCCACTCGGCCAGCTCACACGGGATGTTGTCGAGCCACTCGTTCGCCACGACCAGTCCGTTCAGGCGGTCGGGGAGGTGGTCGTCCAGCTCGATGTCGAGCACCTGCAGGCCTTCGGTGCGCAGGACGCGGCCCAGCTCACCGGAACCGGCCCCGATGTCGGTCACCTGATCGGTACCGACCTGCCGAGCCAACTGGGCGATGGCCCGGGCGAACAGCTCCGACGCGTGCACCGACGTACGGAAGTGTGCTGCTGGGCGCTCACGCCGGTAGAAGCCGTCTGGGCCGTAGAGGGCCTGTTGCCAGGCGGTGCGGTAGGTGGTCAGCTGCCCACTCCGACCCAGTCGAACTGGCTCCAGACGCCGTTGCTGTCTTCGCGCCACAGCTCCAGCCCGAGGAAGGTGATCTGTGGCGGGTCTTCCGCGGCCAGCGCAGCCTGTGCGTCGGCGAGTACGGCCGGTCCGCCCTGGGCGGACGAGGAGATGGTCAGGTGGGGGTGCGGCTCCGGGTAGTCGCCGTTGTACGGCGGGCACTCGGGGAATGCGTCGATCACCAGCTGAGAGACAGCCTGCAGCGCCTCGAAGGGCTCTGGGCGCAGCCAGACCGTCCCGTTCGGGAACTGGCCGGCCGCCATGAAGCTGATGTCGAAGGCCGGCACCTCGTCGAGCGCGACCCGCAACCGCTCGATGTCCGCAGCCGTCGGCTCGGCGATCCAGGGGACCAGCACCGTGATGTGTGGCGGGATCAGCTCATTCAGTGGGACGTCCGGCCGCATGCTGGTCCGGGAGACCGAGCGCCACCGGTCGGTGTAGTCCACCAGCTCCGGCGCTGTGATCAGAATCGCGGTCAATCCGGGCCGCTTCATCGCTGCATCGTTCACCAAGCCATCCTGCCATCGCCTAGGCTGACAGCGAGCTCGTCTGGTACCCACCCGTGGGACTGGAACGACGAAGAGAGTGAGTATGGAACGGATCGGCTTGATCGGAGCCGGCCGGGCCGGAACCGCCCTGGGAGCAGCCTTGGCGGCAGCCGGGTATCCCCTGGTCGCGGTCTCCGCGCGGTCGAGCGCATCACGTGATCGCGCCGCCCGCCTCCTTCCGCATGTGCCGGTGCTGACGCCTGATGAGGTCACCCGCCGCGCAGACGTCGTACTGGTTGCTGTGCCGGACGATGCGATCGCTGCCGTCGCTCACGAGCTCCCACTGACCAGCGGGCAGTACGTCGTGCATCTGTCGGGCGCACATGGACTCGGCCCGCTGCAGGGTCTGCCGGCAACTCCGGTGGCGTTGCATCCGCCGATGACGTTCACCGGTGCGGATGCCGTTGAGCTGTGGGACGTGGTCTTCACAGCGACTGCGCCGTCTGCGGCCAAGGCGGTTGTGGAGCGGCTGGTCCAGACGCTCGGAGCGCAGGTGCAGTGGGTGGCTGAGGAGGAGCGGGCGCGCTACCACGCCGGTCTGGTGCACGCTGCGAATCACCTGACCACCTTGCTCACGCAGGCGTTCGCCGTACTGCGGGAGGCTGGGGTTGCGGATCCTTCGGCAACACTCCGGCCACTCCTGACGGCAACCCTCGACAACACGCTGCGATCCGGTCATCATGCGCTCACCGGGCCGATCGCTCGGGGCGATGTCGACACGGTGGCAGCACATCTGGCAGGACTGCACGGCCGCACGGCGAGCACGTACACCGAGCTCGCCCGCGCGACGGTGGACCTGGCAGTGGCGGACGGACGGCTGGACGCGGGCACTGCGGCCCGGTTCGGCGAGGTGCTGGAGCGGTATCGGACAGGGGAGGCACCGCGATGAGACTCACCCAGACGAAGGCCGAACTGCGGGCGGCTGCGGCGGTCCGGCCCCGGGCGGTGGTGATGACGATGGGCGCGCTGCACGAGGGCCATGCGGCGTTGCTGGCCGAGGCCCGGGAGCGGGTCGGGCCGGACGGCAGCGTGCTGCTGACGATCTTCGTGAACCCGTTGCAGTTCGGGCCGACCGAGGACTTCGACCGCTATCCGCGGACGCTGGCCAGTGACCTGGCGATCGCCAAGAGCGAGGGCGTCGACCTGGTCTTCAACCCGTCCCGCGACGAGCTTTATCCGAACGAGCCCTCGATCACCGTGCACCCTGGCCCACTCGCCGACGAGCTCGAGGGCCAGGTGCGCCCTGGTCACTTCGGCGGCGTACTGACCGTGGTGTCGAAGCTGCTGCACCTGACCCAGCCGGATCTGGCGCTGTTCGGCGAGAAGGACTACCAGCAGCTCACGCTGATCCGCGAGATGGTCTGCGACCTGGACTGGAACGTCGACATCGTGCCGGTACCGACGGTCCGGGAGCCTGACGGGCTGGCGATGTCCTCACGCAACCGCTACCTCGACGAGACCGAGCGTGACGAGGCTCTGGTGCTGTACCGCGCTCTCACGGCCGGTGCGAAGGCCGGCATGAACGGACCGGACGCCGTACTGGCTGCAGCGCACTCCGAACTGGAGGCGGTCCCGTCGGTCAAGATCGACTACCTGGCCCTGCGTGCGCCCGACCTGGGCCCGGTCATCGGCCCTGGTGAAGCCCGCATGCTCATCGCTGCGCGGGTGGGTCAGACTCGTCTCATTGACAACATTTCCATCACGCTCCGATGAATTCGGTTGATACGGTCGCTGAATGACAGTGCTGATGCCGCGCCTCCGGCGCGGCGGGTCACGGGGCTTTAACCCCAGCCCTTCCCTCGTCGCTCCAGTCGCTTCGCTCCCTCCGCTCCTCAGCCCAGGTCAGGGGGCCCCGTGACCGGACCTGCTGTCCCGCAACGGCTGTCAGCACCAGAGCCGGGCTGGACCGACACAGTCGACGTGGTGGTGATCGGCTCGGGTATTGCCGGGCTGACTGCCGCGCTCAAGGCACGTGAGCTGGGGACCGTGCTGGTGGTGACAAAAGACGTAGTCGCCTCCGGCTCGACCCAGTGGGCCCAGGGCGGCATTGCTGCCGCACTCAGCCCGGAGGACTCGCCGGAAGACCACCTGCAGGACACTCTGGTCGCAGGGGCCGGCCTGTGTGACCCAGACGCCGTACGGGCGTTGGTGACCGAGGGGCCGGATGCAGTCCGGGATCTGATAGAGCTGGGTGCGCGGTTTGACACTCTGGCCAACGGTGAGATCTCGCTGACGCGTGAAGGCGGCCACCACCGTAACCGCATCGCGCACTCTGGTGGCGACGCGACAGGTGCGGAGATCGAGCGTGCACTGGTCGCTGCGGTGAAGCGGGCACCGGACATCCGTTTGATTGAGCATGCGCTCGTCATCGACCTGCTGCGCGCTGAGGACGGCGCCATCGCCGGTGTGACGTTGCACGTGATGGGTGAGGGCCAGCTCGACGGTATCGGCGCCATCCGCAGCCGTGTGGTGATTCTCGCCTCTGGCGGGCTCGGACAGCTGTACGCCGCGACTACCAACCCGAGTGTTTCGACGGGGGACGGTATGGCGCTGGCGTTGCGGGCCGGCGCCAAGGTGCGTGACCTGGAGTTCGTGCAGTTCCACCCGACCGTGCTCTGGCTGGGCAAGAGCGCGAAAGGCCAGCAGCCGCTGGTCTCCGAGGCCGTCCGTGGCGAGGGCGCGTTCCTCGTCGATCACGAGGGCAAACGCTTCATGCAGGGGCAGCACGAGCTGGCCGACCTGGCGCCGCGGGACATCGTGGCGAAGGCGATCATGCGCGAAATGCTTGCTGCAGGCAAGGATCACGTCTACCTCGACGCTCGCCACTTCGGTGACGAGAAGTGGCGGGTGCGGTTCCCGACCATCCTCGCGTCCTGCCGCTCACACGGTATCGACCCGGTTCGCGAACTCATCCCGGTCGCACCGGCCTGCCACTACTCGTCCGGTGGCGTGTGGACCGACCTGAACGGGCAGACTTCGGTGCCAGGTCTCTATGCCTGCGGTGAAGTCGCCTGTACTGGCGTCCACGGCGCCAACCGGCTTGCTTCGAACTCCCTGCTCGAAGGACTCGTGTTTGCCGGCCGCATCGCCGCCCACCTGGCCAGGGGCCTGCCTGAGCAGCGCGAACCGGCAGTGGACACCCGCATCCCCGGTCTGGTCGACGCGGACGTCGTACCGGAGCTGCAGCGAGTTATGACTGTTGGCGCCGGAGTGATTCGGAGCGCGTCCGGTCTGGGCGAGGCAGGTGCCGCGCTGGGCAAGCTGATCGAGCTACCGGCCGGTGAGCCCGGCACTCCGGGCTGGGAGGCGACCAACCTGGTGACGGTCGCCTCTGCCCTGATTGCCGCCGCTACCGTGCGCGAGGAGAGCCGCGGCTCGCACTGGCGTGAAGACCACCCGGATCGCGACGACCAGCACTGGTCGGGCAGTCTGGACCTGACACTGTTCGCCGATGGCGAGCGTGCCCGCCCCGGAACGAACTTCGTTCCACAGAGCAAGGAGAATCGGCAAGATGGATGACACCGTCGACCGCCAGTGGGTGGGTGACCTCGTGCGAGCCACGCTCGAGGAAGACCTCGCCGGTGGTGTGGACGTCACGACGACCGCCACGGTCGACCCGGACCAGGTCTCGGTCGCCGAGCTGGTCGCCCGGGCCGATGGTGTGGTCGCCGGGCTGGAGATTGCCGAACTGGTGATTCGGCAGGTCGCTGCGCCCGGTCAGGTCGAGCTCGAGTACTCCGTCGCCGATGGCGCGTCGGTACGGCGGGGCGACGTACTGATGACGATTCGAGGCAAGACCCAGCAGCTGCTGACCGCCGAGCGGACGTCGCTCAACCTGCTCTGCCACCTCTCCGGTGTGGCCACTCTGACGCGCCGGTGGGTGGATGCGGTCGAGGGGACCGGCGCGGTGATCCGTGACACCCGCAAGACCATGCCACTGCTGCGTTCCCTCGAGAAGTACGCCGTGCGCTGTGGCGGCGGCCGCAACCACCGGATGGGTCTGTCGGACGCCGCGCTGATCAAGGACAACCACGTGATCGCCGCAGGCGGTGTGGCTGAGGCGTTCCGGCTGGTACGCAAGGCCTTCCCGGAGATCTCGGTCGAGGTCGAGGTGGACTCGGTCGAGGACGCCCTGATCGCGGTCGACTCCGGCGCCGAGCTGATCCTGCTCGACAACATGGATGTCCCGCTGCTGCGGGAGGCCGTCGAGAAGGTGGCCGGCCGGGCCAAGCTGGAGGCCTCCGGCGGTCTGACGCTGGACCGGGCCCGCGAGGTCGCGGAGACCGGTGTGAACTTCCTGGCGGTCGGTGCGCTCACGCACTCCGCTCCGGTGCTGGATATCGCCCTGGACCTCAAGGCGGGCTAATGCTGCTGGCCGTGGCTGTCGAGAACACCAGGACCCTTGTGGGCCTGGTGTTCGAAGGCACGGTCAAACGCCACTGGTGGGTCGGGACAGACTCCCGCCGTACGGCGGACGAGTGGGCGGTGCTGCTCCAGGGCCTGCTCGCTGGTGAGGCTCCGGTGTCCGGGATCGCGGTCTGCTCCGCCGTACCGCAGGTGCTGCACGAGTTCCGCGACCTGGTCACGCGCTACTACCAGAACGTGCCCAGTGTGGTGGTCGAGCCGGGTGTGAAGACCGGACTGCCGGTGCTGGTCGACAACCCGCGTGAGGTCGGCACAGACCGGATCGCCAACGCACTCGCTGCCGTCCAGCTGTGCGGCGCACCCTGTCTGGTCGTCGACGTCGGTACGGCGATCACCATCGACGTGGTCAACCCGGCTGGCGCGTTTGCCGGCGGAGTGATCGCCCCCGGCATCGAAACCGCGACTGACGCGCTGGGTGATGTGGCAGCTCAGCTGCGCCGGGTCGAGCTGGTCCGGCCGCGCACACTGGTCGCCAAGAACACCGTCGAGGCGTTGCAGTCCGGCGCTGTGCACGGCTTCGCCGCCATGGTCGACGGACTGGTCGCCCGAATCCGTACGGATCAGTCCTTCGCGGAGGACACACCCGTCGTACTGACCGGTGCTTTGGCGCCGCTACTGCTCCGCGACCTCTCGACACAGGTCCTGCACGAGCCCTTGCTTACGTTGCGCGGTCTGCACCAGGCATTCGCGCGCAATCACGCCTAGCTCTCGATCGGCCGACCCACTGTCAGTGCGGTCCGCAGTGACTCGGGCAACGCGTTGTAGACGGCGTCCGGCTGAGCACCTGTGCCGTCGAGCGTCTTCGAGAAGAAGCAGCGCGCGGCAGCGGCCAGCACAACATCCAGTACGTCGTCGTCGCTGAGGCCGAGTGCCTTGAGCTCGTCCGCGTCCGCCTGCGTGACTGTGTCGGCGGCCAGCGCGATCTTGCGGGCGAAGGCCATCACCGCGCGGTCGACCGGATCCGTGGCCGCGTCAGCGGCGAGCTCGGTCACCTCGTCGGCGGTGTGGAACTTGTCCACGAGCACCTGGCCGTGGGCGAGGCTGCAGTAGCTCGACTTGAGTGCGGTGGCCGCTGCGAAGGTCGCGATCTCGTAGCGGCGCAGATCCATCGACGCCTTGACCGCTGTGTTCAGCTGGTTCCACGCCTCGAGGACAGCCGGCCGGGCCGCGAAGACCCGGATGTAGTTGGGCACGTGGCCGGCCGGAGCGCGGTACGTGTCGAAGAAGTCCTGGTTTTCGGGTGCTGCGATGAAGGCCACGGTGTTTCCCCCTTGGTCATCCCCCTGATGTGGCAGCTTCAACGGTATATCGTGCAGCCCGTCGGTTGTGAGGCAGCTGAGACGAGGTTGTACCTAGTGGTCCGGATACTCACCGTGGCACTGGTCGTCGTGACCGGTGCGTCCGTGCTGACCGCCTGTACGGCGGATCCGTCGCCGTCCGCGGTGTCCGTGGCCTGGGCGGGCGCCGCGAAGCACTCCGTCCGGGTGACCTGGAAGGACGACAACGCACCGAACCGGATCACCATCGAGGGCGTGCTCAGCGAAGGGCCGTCCTACGTGCAGTATCTGCCGGCCGGACAGGGCAACAGCTGGGACATCCCGACCTCGGCGTTCCCGCCGGACGGCAACTACCGCGTGGTGGTCACCAACGGGACCAGCAAGGACGGGCTCACCGGGTCGCCGGCGAAGTCGCCGGTCTTCGACACCGACGGACCGGTCCGGCCGAACTCGGCGCTCGCGCTCAAACACCGGAGCGGGGTCCTGGTCCGCTGGACCGTGCCTGCCGCCCGGCAGGACTTCACCCCGAACGACCCGCTCGACGTGACCGGGAAGCGGGTACTGAAGTACGTCCCGATGATCGGACGGCCGGGCGCGCAGCCGGTCGCGATCGGTCCGGCGACGACCACACCCAGCCAGGTGATCAAGGACATCAAGCCGCCGTTCCTGTTCCAGGTGCGCACCGAGAACGAGTGGTCGAGCAATCTCGGCGCGCAAGCGATCGGGCTGACCAGCACCGCGACCGTCTGGGCGCCACCGCTGGCGCAGTTCGGGCTGTCGATCCGTGTGCAGGGCCGGGTGGTGCTGCAGAAGACCCAGTGCGCGCCGGAGGCCGATTGCGCCCTCGAGCAGACCACTGCGGCGGGCATACCGCTGACTGTGCTGAGTCAGCTGACGCCGAACGCACGGTGGACGCCGGTGGCGGTCGGGAAGACCAGCGCGGGCGGACACTACGACATCCCGGTCGTCACGCCCAGTAGCCGTCCGTACAAGGTGGTGGCGAGCTCCTACGCCACTCCAGGTGTCCTGACGAGTGCGGCGGTCAGTCCGGAGGTGTTCACCCGCGCAGTGGTTCGGCTGGCTCGCGGGGGCTTCCTTCCCGGCAACAACGTGAAGACCGGCCACCCGGTCACCATCTCCGCCACGGTGTCCCCGTCGTACTCGTCGGTGGCGACTTTGGAGCTGTGGAACCGGCACACCAGACAGTGGGCCTACGTGACGCGAGTGCCACTCAAGCGTGGCCAGGTGCTCTACGCCTTCAAGGCCGGTGCGGTGGGCGAGTACTCCTACCGCTTCGTCTTCCCGCGGACCGCGTCGGCGGGCCGGAACATGAGTGGCCTGACGACCCCGCAGTTCAACCTGCGGATCCGGCCCTAGGAGGCCTGGACCTCGGCCGGCTCGGTCGTTTCGCCGGACCGGTGCCGGCGCCGGATCTTGTAGTACGCATACGCCGCGACTGCACCGATGCCGATCACAACGAGCGCCCAGACCGACACCTGGCCGAAGATCTTGTCCGCGTTGTCACCGATGTGGAAGGCAACGATCCCGATCGTGGCCGACCAGGCGATGCCGCCGGCGGCGTTCGCGATCAGGAACTTCGGGTAGGGCATCCGCAGGGTGCCGGCCATCGGTCCGGCGAAGATCCGGAGCAGCGCCACGAACCGGCCGAAGAAGACCGTCCAGACGCCGTACCGATGGAAGTATTTCTCGGCGCGGGTGATCCGGTCGGCCGAGAAGTGTTTGAACCGGCGGCCGAGCCGGTCGAACAGGCTGCGGCCGGCCCGGCGGCCGATGTAGTACCCGATCGAGTCGCCGATGATCGCGCCCGCCGCGGCGGCCCCGATCACGAACTCGATCCGCAGGTCGCCCTGCGAGGCGAGCAGTGCCGCGGCGATCAGCGTGGTCTCGCCCGGCAGCGGCACCCCCATGCTCTCGACGCCGATGACGAGGCCCACCACCAGGTACGCCAGGACTGCCAGACCACCGGTCGGTATCGCGATTGCCAGCGCTTCCCCCATGTACCCATAGTTACATCGGTCGGCAACCAGTTAGCTGACCTGGGAGGTACTTCGGGGGAAAATCAGGGTTGCGGTGCCTCTCCGGACGGCACGACGGTGAACATGATGTGGATCGAACGGGTACCGCCGGGGTGGTCCGCGGCCGTCCGTCCCTTCCGGTAGCTGTTGACCAGCTTCTGCAGGTCGGCGCCGAGCTCCTCGGCCTCTTCGTGGGTCAGCCAGACCCGGGACCGGCTCATCGCGCTGATGTCGTCCCACGCGTCGTCGACGCCGAGGTCGTCGAACAGCTCGAGCATCCGGTCGGTGGCGACCCGCATCATCGCCTGGTTGGCCGTCCGGCCGGCCACCGACGACTGCGACGTGATCACCATGCCCTGTGCGGGCGCCCGCCAGGGGCGTTCCCGGCCGTCGGTGGACTCGGCCCGCTCGACGATGCCCCAGCGCTCCAGCGCCCGGAGGTGGTAGCTCATCGCGGAGGGCGTCAGCCCGGCCAGCTCCGCGCACTCCGTCGCGGTCAGCACCCGGCCGCTGTAGAGCTCGTCGATGACCACCTGCCGAGCCGGGTGCGCCAGCGCGCGGATCGCCCGCGGATCGGTCAGCACCACCTTGTTCTCGGCCACCGCGTCAGCGTAGCGAAGGCTTGACGTGAAAGATGTGAAGCATTAGCTTCAGATTTATGAAGCAAACCCTTCAGACTTCTCTGTGGTCGTCCCGCGACATCCGCCTGGTGCTGCCCGGGCGGGCGATCTCGTACGCCGGGGACGCGATCGCGATGGTGGCGCTGATGCTCCGGGTCAAGGAGTACGGCGGCGCCGGGGCGATCACCGTGCTGTTGCTGGCCTTCGCCGTACCGACCGTGGTGATGATTCCGATCGCGGGGCGGATCGTGGACAGTTACGACTCGCGGGTGGTGCTGGTGTGGGCGACGTTGCTGCAGGCGGTCGCCGGGGTGGCGCTGGCGTTCAGCCACGACCTGGTGAGCACGGTCGGCTTGGTCTGCCTGCTGCAGGTGGGTCAGGCGGTGGCTGGACCGTGCTGGGGTGCACTGATCCCCCGGATCGTGGGGGAGGAGCTGGTCGGCCGGGCCACCGGGACCAGTCAGGCGCTGGTCGGGGTAGCGATGCTGGCCGGCTCGGCGGTCGGTGGGGTTCTGGTGGCCTGGGTCGGTGGACGCAACGCGCTGCTGGTCGACGCGGCCACCTTCGGTCTGCTCGTTCTGGTGGCCGGTGCGGTCCGGACTCGGCGGCGTCCCGAGCCGGGCGTAGCGCGCGAGCGTGGTGGATTCAGTGCAGGACTCCGTGGCCTGCTCGGTGACCCCCTGCTGCGGGTGCTGGTCACCTGTCTCTGGGGCTTCGTGCTGGTCGGCGAAGCGATGAATGTGGCCGAGGTCTTCCTGGTCACCAATGACGTCGGGCTGAATGCGGCCGGATACGGCTGGGTGCTCGCGGCTCAAGGAGCCGGCTCGATCATCGGTGCCTGGGGTAGTGGCCGGTTGACCGCCTCCACCAGTCGCGCGCGGGCCGTGATGGTGGGGATGGCCGGCATCGGCGGCGGTGCGGTGTGTATGGGGTTGGCGACCGGTGCGGTCGCGCTGATTGTGGGTGCAGTGGTGATGGGAGGCGGGGCCGGGCTGCTCAACGCAGCCACCAGCACGCTGATCGTCACGCGGGTCGCCGAGGCTGTCCGGGGACGGGTGATCGCTGCCCTGGCCGGGACGGTTCGTGCGTGCAGTCTGGTCGCGCTGCCGCTCGGTGGCCTGCTGGCCGGCGTGCTCGGGCCGCGGATGACGTTCGTGGGCTGCGGAGTCGCCTGCGTGGCCGGTGCGGCGGTGGCCGCCGTACTGGTGGTCAGAACAAAGGATTCGGCTCTGGAGGTGGTCAGTCACTAGCCTTTGGCTTATGACTGACGCACACGTGGACCCAGCGAACCCCGACACCGGGCAGGACGACCTGCCCGAGCAGATGCGGGTCCGCCGGGAGAAGCGTGACCGCCTGCTGGCGGAAGGAGTGCAGCCCTACCCGATCTCGGTGGCGCGGACGCACCTGCTGAAGGACCTGCGGGCGACGTACGACGGGCAGGAGCTGGAGCCGGACACGAAGACCGGCGAGCAGGTGTCGGTGGTCGGCCGGGTGATCTTCCTGCGCAACACCGGCAAGCTCTGCTTCGTCCGGCTGCGTGAGGGTGACGGGACCGAACTGCAGGTGATGCTGTCGCTGGCCGACCTCGGTGAGGAGGAGCTGGCCCGGTTCAAGCAGCTCGTCGACATCGGTGACCTGCTGGCCGTCCAGGGCGAGGTCGTGACGAGCCGCCGTGGCGAGCTGTCCGTGCAGGCGACCGGCTGGCAGATGGCGGCCAAGACGCTGCGCCCGCTGCCGAACGAGCACAAGCCGCTGAACGAGGAGGCGCGCGTCCGGCTCCGGTACGTCGACCTGATCGTGCGGCCGGAGGCCCGGGAGATGGTCCGGATCAAGGCCGCCGTACTGAAGTCGCTGCGCGCCACCTTCGACGGGCAGGACTTCGTCGAGGTGGAGACGCCGGTCCTGCAGCTCACCAACGGTGGTGCGGCGGCCCGGCCGTTCAGCACGCACCTGAACGCGTTCGACCAGGAGATGAAGCTGCGGATCGCGCTCGAGCTCGATCTGAAGCGCGCGATGATCGGTGGCGTCGACCGGGTCTACGAGATCGGCCGCACGTTCCGTAACGAGGGGCTGGACTCCACGCACGCCGCGGAATTCTCGATGATCGAGGCATATCAGGCGTACGGCGACTACGACACGATGGCCGATCTGCTGCAGGAGCTGATCCGCAACGCCGGCCGGGCGATCGGCCGGAGCACGGTCACCGCGCGCGACGGTTCGGAGATCGACTTCGAGCAGCCGTTCCGGCACGCGACGCTTTTCGGGCTGCTCTCCGAAGCGGTCGGTGAGAGTGTCGACCAGACCACGGAACTGCCCGCACTGCTCAAGCTCGCCGAGCAGCACGAGGTCGAGCTGCAGCCGGGCCGGAATGCCGGCGAGATCGCCGTCGACTTGTTCGAGAAGCTGTGTGAACACGACCTCATCCAGCCGACCTTTGTGCGTGACTATCCGGAGTCGGCGCGGCCGTTGGCGAAGCCGCACCGGGAAATCCCGGGGCTGGTCGAGGCCTTCGACCTCTTCGTCAACGGGGTCGAGCTCGGGGTCGCGTACTCGGAGCTGAACGACCCGGTGATCCAGCGGGATCGCCTGGTGGCACAGTCGTTGCTGGCCGCCGCCGGTGATCCCGAGGCGATGGACCTCGACGAGGACTTCCTGCGGGCGATGGAGTTCGGGATGCCGCCGGCCGGTGGGCTCGGGATGGGTCTGGACCGGCTCGTCATGCTCTACACCGGTGCCGGTATACGGGAGACGATTCTCTTCCCGTTGCTCCGGCCGGAGTGATTCCCGAAGATTTCGGAGTTGTGGGCCGTGGATGCTGCATAGCACATCCGCGGCCCACTGCATTTTCCGGGGCTATTTGAATACGCAAGGTCACCGGGGGTGTCCCACAACTTTGTGGGACATTCCGCGCGGAGAATGACAAGTGGGTGGTTTGTGCGGTACAAATCAGGTGCAAACAATTCGGCAGGGGATTGTGCCCGGTGACGGGTGCAGGAAGGATTGTCATCGATGGCGCAAAGGGTGCAGGTGGTCCTGGAGGACGATCTCGACGGCGGTAAGGCCGACGAGACCGTGACCTTCGGGCTGGACGGGACGACCTACGAGATCGACCTTTCCAAGAAGAATGCCGCCAAGCTGCGCGACGCCCTCGCCGGGTACGTCGGCTCGGGCCGCCGGGTGGCCGGTCGCCGGGGTGCCGCCGGACGGGCCCGCGGTCGCGGCCGGTCCGCGTCGGACTCCGCCGACATCCGGGCCTGGGCCAAGGAGAACGGCTACGAGGTCAGCGAGCGCGGCCGGATCTCGGCCGAGGTACGCGCGGCGTACAACGAAGCCAAGTAAATTTCAGCTCGGTCTTGCGATCCCGGTACCCTTGAGGTATCGGGATCGTCCGCATTCCGGTTGTTTCAGGATGTGGACGTGTCGCGATCAGGCAGTGCCCGGGATGCCTGACCCGGCAGCCATCAGGGAAATTCGCTGGTGGCGAACACGCTGTCCGATCGTGGTCAGGCGGGAACACTCTGGAGATCCGGTGGGTTGTTCCCTTGTGATGCCGCCCGGGTGTCCGATCCAACAGTGATTGTTTGTTCGCCCAGAGCGAGCTTGTCGGTACCGGGGACTAGCATGCATGTACGGGGGTCGGCCCACACGGCACGTCCGACTCCTCTGAGGCAAGGAGCGCTTTGGCGATGTTTGAACGATTTACGGACCGCGCCCGTCGGGTAGTCGTCCTGGCTCAGGAAGAGGCCAGGATGCTCAGCCACAACTACATCGGGACCGAGCACATCCTGCTCGGCCTGATCCACGAGGGTGAAGGTGTCGCCGCCAAGGCTCTCGAGAGCCTGGGTATCTCGCTCGAGGCCGTTCGCTCCCAGGTCGAAGAGATCATCGGCCAGGGACAGCAGGCACCGAGCGGGCACATCCCGTTCACCCCCCGCGCCAAGAAGGTGCTGGAGCTCTCCCTGCGCGAGGCCCTGCAGTTGGGCCACAACTACATCGGCACCGAGCACATCCTGCTCGGCCTCATCCGCGAGGGTGAGGGTGTCGCAGCGCAGGTCCTGGTCAAGCTCGGCGCGGACCTGAACAAGGTCCGGCAGCAGGTCATCCAGCTGCTGAGCGGGTACCAGGGCAAGGAGCCCACGACCTCCGGTGCACCCACCGAGGGGGCGCCGAGCAGCTCCCTGGTGCTCGACCAGTTCGGCCGGAACTACACCCAGTCCGCTCGTGAGGCCAAGCTCGACCCGGTGATCGGGCGCGAGATGGAGATCGAGCGGGTCATGCAGGTGCTGTCCCGGCGGACCAAGAACAACCCTGTCCTGATCGGTGAGCCGGGCGTCGGCAAGACGGCGATCGTGGAGGGTCTGGCTCAGCAGATCGTCCGTGGTGACGTTCCGGAGACGCTCAAGGACAAGCAGATCTACTCCCTCGACCTCGGCGCCCTGGTGGCGGGTTCCCGCTACCGCGGTGACTTCGAGGAGCGCCTGAAGAAGGTGCTGAAGGAGATCCGCACCCGCGGTGACATCGTGCTGTTCATCGACGAGATCCACACCCTCGTCGGGGCCGGTGCGGCCGAGGGCGCGATCGACGCGGCGAGCATCCTGAAGCCGATGCTGGCCCGTGGAGAGCTGCAGACCATCGGTGCGACCACCCTCGACGAGTACCGTAAGTACGTCGAGAAGGACGCCGCGCTGGAGCGTCGGTTCCAGCCGATCCAGGTCGCCGAGCCCTCGATCGCGCACACGATCGAGATCCTCAAGGGTCTGCGTGACCGCTACGAGGCGCACCACCGGGTGACCATCACCGATGCCGCGCTGGTGAACGCCGCGCAGATGGCCGACCGCTACATCTCCGACCGGTTCCTCCCCGACAAGGCGATCGACCTGATCGACGAGGCCGGGGCCCGGTTGCGGATCCGCCGGATGACGGCTCCGCCGGACCTGCGCGAGTTCGACGAGAAGATCGCGAACGTGCGCCGGGAGAAGGAGTCGGCGATCGACGCTCAGGACTTCGAGCGCGCCGCGGGTCTTCGCGACGACGAGAAGAAGCTGATCAACGCGAAGGCCGAGCGGGAGAAGCAGTGGAAGGCCGGCGACATGGATGTCGTCGCCGAGGTCGACGAGGAGCTGATCGCCGAGGTGCTCAGCACCGCGACCGGTATCCCTGTCTTCAAGCTGACCGAGGAGGAGTCCTCGCGTCTGCTCGACATGGAGAAGGTGCTGGCCAAGCAGTACATCGGCCAGACCGACGCGGTGAAGGCGCTGTCCCGCTCGATCCGGCGTACTCGCGCCGGCCTGAAGGACCCGCGCCGCCCGAGCGGCTCGTTCATCTTCGCCGGCCCGTCCGGTGTCGGTAAGACCGAGCTGTCGAAGGTGCTGACCGAGTTCCTGTTCGGCGACCAGAACGCGCTGATCAGCCTCGACATGTCGGAGTACTCGGAGAAGCACACGGCCTCGCGGCTGTTCGGCTCGCCTCCTGGGTACGTCGGCTACGAAGAGGGCGGCCAGCTGACCGAGAAGGTCCGCCGCAAGCCGTTCTCCGTGGTGCTGTTCGACGAGGTGGAGAAGGCCCACCCGGACATCTTCAACTCGCTGCTGCAGATCCTGGACGAAGGTCGCCTGACCGACGCCCAGGGCCGCGTGGTCGACTTCAAGAACACGGTCATCATCATGACGACCAACCTGGGGACCAAGGACATCTCGAAGGGTGCCCTCGGTTTCTCGCAGACCTCGGACACCTCCGGCTCGTACGAGCGGATGAAGTCCAAGGTGACGGAGGAGCTCAAGCAGCACTTCCGCCCGGAGTTCCTGAACCGCGTCGACGAGATCGTGGTCTTCCACCAGCACAGCAAGGACGACATCGTCAAGATCGTCGACCTGATGCTGGCCCAGGTGGAGGAGCGCCTGAAGGACAAGGACATGGGCATCGAGCTCACGCCGGCGGCGAAGGCACTGGTCGCCGACCGTGGCTTCGACCCGGTCCTGGGCGCCCGTCCGCTGCGCCGCGCACTGCAGCGCGACGTGGAGGACGTCCTGGCCGAGAAGATCCTGTTCGGGGAGCTACGGCCCGGCCAGATCGTCCTGGTCGACGTCGCTCCGGAGGACACGGTGGACGCCGACGGCCTGCGCGAGTACTTCACCTTCACCGGGACGCCGAAGGCAGGCGCTTCCGAGCTGGAGCTGACGGACCTCGCAGCCGGTGGCACCTCGGGTCTGCAGGACTCGTAACACCCCAGCATCAACCAAAGGACCCCGCACTCCGGTGCGGGGTCCTTTGTCGTTCCTGAGGGTTTTCCCTCGTCGTCCTGACAAGACATTCGATCCTCGTCGAAAGGTGTCCGGATCCGGTCTACTCGGCCATTCCCGCTCCTACACTGCAAACATGCCGTCGGGGCTCCGGATAGATCTGCTCGGACCGCTCACCGTCCGCAGCGGTGACGCGGAGATTTCGGTCGGCCCGCTCCGGCAACAGGCGATGTTCGCCGTTCTGGCGCTGAATGCCGATCGGGTGCTCACCCCGGAACAGTTGCTCGATCTGGTCTGGGACGACGATCCGCCGCCGACCGGGATCAAGGTCGTGCCGACGTACGTGTACCGGATCCGGAAGTCGCTGCCGCCGGGGTCCCAGCTGGAGCGGACGACGGCCGGCTATGTGCTGCGGCTCGATGCCGAGGTCCTGGATCTGGATCGGTTCGAGACGATGGTCCGCGAGGCCGGCCGGCACGGCGATCCGGAGCAGGCGCTGGCTCTGCACGATCAGGCGCTGGCGCTGTTCCGCGGCCAGCCGTTGAGTGGCCTGCCGGGTCAGTATCTGGCCGGCCAACGCCGCCGGATCGCAGAACGCCGGGAGAAGGCGCTCGGCACCCGCATCCAGCTGCAACTGGCCGCCGGCCGCCACATCGAAGCGATCCCGGAGCTGATCGGGCTGGTCGCCGACCACCCGTTCGACGAGCGCTTCGCGGTCTTGCTGATGAATGCGCTGGCCGGCAGCGGCCGTCAGGCCGAGGCCCTGGAGACCTATCAGCGGGTACGCCGGACGCTCGTCGAACAGCTCGGAATCGAGCCAGGCCCCGAGCTGCGGGCTGCCCAGCAGACGCTGCTTCGGGTCGAGGCACCGGCCCTGCCCGCACGCAACGAACTCCCGTACGGCGGTGCCGCGTTCGCAGGTCGAGCGGCGGAACTGGCCGAGGTCGTGGCCATGCTGCGGCCGGGTGCCGGATCCGCACCACCCGTGCTGGCCATCGACGGAATGGCGGGGATCGGCAAGACGGCCCTCGCGGTCCAGGCCGGGCATCGGCTGGCGTCGCAGTACCCGGATGGTCAGCTGTTCGTCGACCTGCACGGGCACACCCCGGGGCGCGAGCCACTCGGGACCGAGCAGGCGGTCGACCACCTGCTCCGCGGCATCGGCGTACCGGCGGATCAGATTCCTGGTTGTGTCGAGGACCGGCTGTCGTTGTGGCGGTCGAAGTCGGCGCGGCTGCGGTTGCTGGTCGTGCTGGACAACGCTCCGGACGCCGAGACCGTCCGGCCATTGTTGCCGGGGGCATCGGAATGTGCGGTGCTGGTGACGAGCCGGCGGTTGCTGGTCGAGCTGGATGCCAAGCGCAGGCTGGGACTTGGGCTGCTGGCGATGGACGATGCGACGACTCTGCTGACGGAGATCGCCGGGCCGGATCGGCACGATGGCGACGAGTCCGCCGTACAGGAGCTGGCCGAGCACTGTGGGCGGTTGCCGTTGGCGCTGCGGATCGCGGGTGCGCGGTTGCGGCACCGGCCCTCCTGGACGATGCAGCATCTGAACGAGCGGTTGCGCGGACGGCGGCGGCTGCGCGAGCTGGACGGCGACTCGAACGGAGTCCGGTCGGCGTTCGCGGTGTCGTACGAGCATCTGCCGGAGGAGCAGCGCCGGTTGTTCGCGTGCCTCGGGTTGTTCCCGGGCAAGGACTTCGAGGCGAAGGCCGCTGGCGCGCTGGCCGGGATCGACGTACCGGCGGTGGAGTCTCTGCTCGAGAGCCTGGTTGACGCGAGCTTGCTGCTGGCGCCACGGCCGGGGCGGTACGAGTTCCACGACTTGCTGCGCGGGTATGCGGCGGAGGTCGCGGATGACACCGAGGCGGTCGGTCGGCTGGTCGAGCACTACCTGACGGTGGCTGGGGCTGAGATCGATCTGACCTGGGCGGATGCCGAGCGGCAGAATCTGCTGGCTGCGTTGGAGGTTGCGGAGGATGCCCCCGCGGTTCGGCTCGCGTTGGTGCTCGCGCCGTACCTGCACGGCCGGAGTCGGTTGGGCGAGCTCGACGCCGTGCTGACGATTGGTCTGGCTGCTGCCGAGCGGCAGCAGGATGCGGTGGGCGAGGCGCGGCTGCTGTTCCTGCGCGGGAACTTCGGGCAGTTCCGCTGCGGACCGCAGAAGGGTCTGTGCGATCTGCGCCGGGCGGCGGAGTTGGCGCCGGACAGCGAGCCGGGGTTGCGGTCGCGGATTCTCGGGTCGTTGGGCTACACGCAGGGCACGCTGGATCCGTCGTCGAATCACGCCGAGCTACTCCGTACGTCGTTGCGTCTCGCGCAGCTGGCGGGGGATCGGCAGGCCGTGGTCGAGACGTTGAGCCGGCTGGCCGCGCTCGCGGTTCGGCAGCACGGGTTCGCGATGGCGCTGGAGTATTACGAGCGGGCGCTGGATCTGGCGCGGGAGATCGGTGACGAGCGGCTCGAACCTGAACTGCTGAACGGCATCGCGGTCTGTCGCCTCGCGGAGGACGAACCGCTGCCCGCGCTCGAGGCCACCCGCGCTGCGCAACGCCTGGCTGCTGAGCACGAGCTGGACTTCTCGATGAGCTACGCGCTGTGCCACCAGGGTGAGGCGCATCGCCGGCTCGGGCGCACGAAGCTGGCGGTCGAGATTCACGAGCAGGCCCTGAAGCTTGCCATCGGCAACTGTACGCACCTGGACGAGGTCGACGCTCGCCTGCACCTCGGACGCAGCCTGCTGAGCGCGGGCCGTGGCGAGGCGGCGGCTGAACAGTTCGATCTGGCACTTCGCCTCAGCCAGGATCGCGGCCACACGCTGGGCGTCGTGGAAGCCCTTACTGGCTTGGCCGACTGCTCCCCGCGCTCACCCCGAGCCGGTCGGCTTCTTCGGCAAGCCCACGACCAAGCACAAACGGCAGGACACACTGTCTTGGCCAACCGTCTCGAACACCGCTTGGATCGGGTGCCGGCCGTCCACGGCTGATCAGGGCTAGCGACGCCGCAGTTGGTTGATGGTCTGATCGATGGTGTCGGGGTGTGGGTGGTGGGTGCTGCGGTGGGTCAGCAGATGGCCTGCGGTGGTGAGCAGCCAGCAGGTGGTGGTGGCCAGGGCTATGGCGGGGCCCGGGCCGCGCCAGGTGTCGCCGAGAGCTTCTAGCTGACCTGCTTGGTAGGCACCGGCCAGGAAGAGCAGGCTGACGATCGCAGTGATGCCAGCCGCGGCTTGGGCTTTGTGACCGGGCTTGAGGAACAGCAGCGCGACTGTGGTCGCCAGGCCGACCAACCAGGTGAGGGCTAGTTGTGGCTGGGTTTCCAGGCCCAGCTGCCAGACGGACAGCCCGAGTCGGCGGCTGTAGGTCCACGGCAGCAGCAGTGTGAGGCCGGTGACGAGTGCGGCGAGCAGTCCGGCTCTGGCGAACCAGCGGTGTTCGTTGACGGCGAGTGCCTGCTCAGCGGCCGAGAGACGGCCCGGTAGCTCTTCGTCGGGCAGTGCGCTCACGGTGCGACCTCCAGGCGGACCAGATCGTTGCCCAGGTGGAAGTACAGCGCCTGACCGATCACCGTCACCTCATCTGCCGCTTGCGGGACGCCCTGCGTCGGACCGGCGAGCACAGTGACCCGGCCCCCCTCGACACGCAGCAGGTGAACGGCGTCGTACCCCCAGAGCTTTCCGTCGGGTCCGGCGAACCACATCCCGACTGTGTCGTCGAGCAGTCGGCCGGTGACCAGCAGCTGGGCAATCTGGTCAGGTTTCAGCTCACCTTTGACCGCAGTACGTCGTACGCGGCCTGGCTCGTAGAAGTTGTACAGCCCGCCGCCGATCGCGGTCACCAACCGATCTCCGGCCGCCGCAGCGAACTCGGCCTTCGGGTTGTCGGGCAACGGCAGTAGATCGCGTTGCACCGTGGTCCGACCGCGCACGAGGTGTACGGCGCGTTCTGGCCCCGGCTGATCGGCCAGCGTCCACCACACTCCGCCCTGCCCGTCAGGCGCCCAACTGCGCGCGGCCAACGGCAGTCGGATGTGGGCGAGCTTCCCACTGGCGTCCAGTCCGAGCTGCGAGCTCACGCCTGGGGCACCCTGACCAGGGTCCACGGTCCCGACCGGCGGCAGCACAGTCGCCCGGAAGTCCGTCGTACCGCGGACTGGCTTTCGACGGTCGCACCGCGGTTGTGGATCTGGTGCAGCCGGGTACGTCGACGCTGCGGCCGCCGCATCTGGGATCTGCAGGATCTGACTACCGCCACCAGGCGACGTCCCCAGCAGCACCGAGCCGTCCGGCCTGGCCTCGATGCTGCTGATCCCGTCGGCTCCACCGGGCAGCTTCCGCAGTACGCCGTCCGGCGTGATCACCGAGGTCGGCGCACCGCCGCCCAGCCAAACGTTGCCGCGCACATCGACCGCGAACGCGTCGACTGTCATCGACGAGCTGGTCGCATCGCTGCTCAACACGCAACCAGCCGGAGCAACTCCGGTCAGCTGCTGCGTCGGTCCACCGCGGCGAGCCATTGCCAGCCCGGTCTCGCTGGTCCGCCACACCGTCGTACCGTCCGGACCACTGGACACCGCGTTGCCGGGTGCGCCCGCTCCTGGGTTTACCCGAAAGTCCTGCAACCGCATGCCGGCGCGGAGCTGGTTCGCTGGGATCTGCCAGGTGGTCGAAGCTCCCCACACCACGATCGACCGGTCCGCATTGCGATGGCTGAGTCCCGGACCGACACCGGATGCGAGGACTTCCACTCCGGGCGTCACGTAGTACTTCCCGTCGGGATCCTTGTGGCTGAGGCTGATATCCGCCTGCGCGAGGTCTAGGGGGACGGACAGGATCGCCCAGGGCTTCCCGCCCGCTCCACCTGCCAGCAACACCAGATGGTTGTCGGTGACACCCCACAGGGCCGGTGCGGTAGGACCGTGGTTCAGCGTGACCTCGGGCAGCGCCACACCGTCGTCGTACGCGAAGACTGTCGAGCTCTCCGAACCTGTCCGCCCGAGCAGCCACTGTCCGGGCGAACCGTCCAGGGTGCTCGCGAACGAGTCCAGCGGATCGGAGGTCCCGATCGCGACGCGCATCCCGAGCCGGTCGACCAGCTGACCGCTGTGCAGGTTCAGCAGCCGATGTGGCACGCCAGCAGTCGTCTCCGGCAGGTACGGCGTACCTATCGCGGCCGGCACGAGTAGTCCGGCCAGTGCGCCGATGCTGCCGAGCAGAACGAGTAGCGAGCCGCCGATCAGCCCAGCGGCGATCAGAAGCACGCCAAGGACCAGAGCGGTCCACGCGCCGATGCCGGGGCGGTAGCCGACGCCGTTCGGCAGGATCGGCGGCAGCGAGAGCAGATGCGCAGCCAGCCCGGCCACGGTGGCGGATCCACACCCGACGGCCGCGAGTCGCCGTACCGGACCGCGGGTCGCGAGGGTTGCGACGGCCAGTCCGCAGATGATCAGCGCCCAGATCCGGGCCGGCGGGATCTCCCAGAGCTGCACCCGGATCAGCCCGGCGTCGGCGAGACCGACCGCGACCGGATCCCGGAGCTCCCGCCACGGAAGAACAGTTGAGAGTAGAACCAGTACGGCGAGGGTGCCGGTCGCGAACGGCATGAACCGCCCCCGGATCGGGGCCCGGATCGCGGTCCGATCGATCATTCGGACGAAGAGTGCCCGCAATTCGGACTGATTGAGCGGCTCAGCGGACACGTTCGGCGAGTCGTCGACAGGAGTTGGCCGAGGTGTCATCGGACCCCGGATCAACTGGGTTGCCCAGTACCCCGCGACGGCCGTGGCGAGGGTCCCGCAGGCCAGCGTCCCGATCACAGCCGGTGAGAAAGAGCAGCTCGGGCGGGCCTGCTGAACGAATCCGGTCCAGGCCACCATGGTGACCACCGCGAGCACCGCCGTACCCCAGCCGCGGACCTGCCGCCGGATGCCGAAACTCTCGGCAGACAAGCGATCCGCGAGGATCAGCGCCACCATCGCCACCGGCAGCGCGAGGGCCGCCGTACGGCCGCCGACCGGTTGGGTGGTGGCCCGCCAGAGGTAACAGCCTGTGCCTGTCTGCCCTGGTAGCAGGACCGCCAGCAAGGAGCCGGCGGCGAGACACGCAATCACAAGACCGGGTTTGCCGGTACGTCGTATGGTCCTACGATGCGTGAGCAGATCGGTACGGATCAGTGCTGCCGCTGCCTGCGATTCGGTGGGCAGATCGCGCAGCGGCATGAAAAAGAAGTTACCTGGCACCCATGTACCGCGTTGTAACCCTGTGACCACGTTGATGGGACCCGGACTGTCGGAAAGGGGGCCGAGGATGGAATCATCTCGTCGCATGGACGCGCCGCGTCTGCCCCTGACCCAAGAACCGGTCGCCGACACCGGTTCTTTTGGTGTGCGGCAAGCGGGCGGAGTGCTCGAGCGGGCCCAGCGGATCGCGGACACCCTGCGCGAGCAGGCGGAGTACGAGAACGACCTGGCCCGCGAGGACGCCGAGCGCGCCCGGACCGAGACCGAGCAGCTCCGCGCTGAGGCGGATGCGGCGGCGAGGAAGCTGCGGACCGACGCCACGTCGTCGGCGCAGCGACTGCTCAACGACGCCGAGCGCGCGGCCGAGCAGCTGCGCGCCGAGTCGGTGGCCGAGGCGGACCGGGTTCGCTCCGAGGCGCAGGACGCTGCTGAGCGGCTGCAGGCCGAGTCGACGGCGGAGGCCGATCGGGTACGCCGGGAAGCGGCCGAGGCGGCTGAGAAGCTGCGCGCGGAGTCGACAGGCGAGGCTGAGCGCGTCCGGTCCGAGGCCAGCACGCTCGCTGAGCGGATGACTGCCGGAGCCGAGCACGCGGCCGAGCAGCTGCGGGTGACTGTCGCCGATGAGGTCGCCAAGCGGCGCAATGACTCCGAATCGGCTGCCGAGCAACTGCGCGACGAGAGCCAAGCGACCGCCGACCGGTTGCGGGCCGAGTCGCAGGCTGCCGCCGACCGCCGGATCGCCGGAGCCGAGGCAGAGGCCGCTCGGGTCACCGAAGCCGCCGAGACCGAGGCCGCCCGGCTCAAGCAGGAGTCCGAGGCCGCGGCTGCCCAGCTGAAGGAGAGCTCCGAAGCCGAAGCTGCTCGGCTGAAGGCGGAGTCCGAGGCTGAAGCTGCCAGGGTCACCAAGGACGCTGAGGTTCGGGCTGCTCGACTGAAGGCCGAGTCCGAGGCCGCGGCTGCTCGGGTCAAGCAAGAGGCTGAGGTTGCGGCCGCCCAGCTGAAGGAAGCGTCCGAGGCCGAGGCGACCCGGATCAAGGACGAGGCGGACGAGCTGCTGCTGGGAGCCCGCGAGGCTCGCGAGGCGGCCGAGCTGATGGTCGACCGGGCCGGCCGCGAGGCGCAGCAGCTGGTTGCCGATGCCGGTGAGCAGGCGGCCCTGGTGTCGCAGGCCGCCGTACGGAACGAGGCCGAGCTGATCGCCCGCTCCGAGACCGAGGCCGCCGACCTGCGGGCCGCGGTCGAGCTGGAGGTCGAGGCGGCCCGGGAGAAGTCGCGGGCCCAGATCGCCGAGGGGCACGCCGAGATCGAGCGGCTGCGCGGCGAGAACCGGGCCGAGCTCGAGCGCCGTACGGCGGAGCTCGAGGAGACCGAGCGCGCCAAGCTGGCCGCGATCTCGCTGGAGATCGACAAGCTCCGGGCCGAGGCGGTGGCGGAGCTCGCCGAGCGCAAGGCCGAGGCGGAGCTGTCCAACGAGCGGCTGATGGCCGATGCGCGGGCGCAGGCCAAGCTGGTCGTCGACTCGATCGAGGCCGACCGGCGGAACGCGACCGGCGAGGCGCAGCGGATCGTCGACGACGCGAACAAGGCGGCCGAGCTGGCGATGGCCGAGGCCGAGAAGCAGACGCTGTGGAGCAAGAAGACCGTCGCCGACCTGATCGGGACGGCCGAGGCGGAGGCGCAGACGATCCGCGAGCAGGCCGCCGCGGAGGCGAGCCGGTTGCTGCTGGAGAAGCGGGCCCACCTGCGGCGCGTGGTCGGCCGCTCGACCAGCCGGCTCAAGCAGACCCAGGACGCGATCGCCAAGGAGAACGCGGAGCTGACCGCGCTGGCCGAGAACACGCTCGAGACCGCGTCCGCGCAGGCCGAGGCGACCCTGAGCTCGGCCCGGCAGGAAGCCCAGAAGGTGACCGCGCAGGCGCAGTCCCGGGCCGACCGGCAGAAGGTCGCGGCCGAGCTCGAGGCCAAGGAGATCGTCGACCGGGCGACCCGGCGCGAGACCGAGGCGCAGTCCAGCACGCAGGTCCTGCGCGAGCGCGCGGCCAAGGATCTCGCCGACGCGCAGCGCCAGTCCCACGAGCTGATCCGCAAGTCCCGCGCCGAGGCCCAGCAGCTCGAGGCGCAGGCCCGCGAGCATGCGGACGAGCTGCGCGCGCAGGCCCGTAAACTACTCGCCGATGCCGAGGCGAGGGTCGCGGCGCTGAATCAACGCCGCGACGAGATCACCAAGGAGCTCACCCAGCTTTCGGGTGTGATCGAGGCACTCGCTGTACCAGGGTTCCGCCCAGGTGGTGGAATGTCTTCCAGTGAGGGTTCCACGGGGGAATCAGGATGAGGACGTGACAGTCAGATCCTTGTCAGTGACAATGTGTGATCCACCCACCCAATTAAGTGAGTATCGGAAAACATGAGCAGTGAAAGCCCAACCCCGTTCCGTACCGTTCTGCGTGGCTACGAGCCCGCTCAGGTGGACCAGCACATCCGTGAGCTGACCACCTCGCTGACGGCGCTGCAGCAGCAGTCCGAGCAGCTCCAGCGGCACGTGCAGGAGCTCCAGCAGCGCACCGACGCCGCGGAATCGGCCGTGATCTCCGCCCAGGAGGACCACAAGGACCGTGCCCCGACGTTCACCGAGTTCGGTGAGCGGGTCGCGAAGATCCTGTCGCTGGCCGACGACGAGGCCCGTGACCTGGTGACCCGCGCGCGGACCGACGCGGAGGCGATCGTCGCCGACGGCGAGGCGCACGCGAAGAAGGTCCGCAAGGAGGCCGAGCAGTACTCCCTGGACTGGAAGAGCGAGGTCGACGCGGAGGCGGCTCGCATCCTGGAGGAGGCCCGCACCCAGGCCGACGACATGCGCGACGAGGCCGAGCGCGACGCGACCGCCCGCCGGTCCGAGGCACAGGCCCTCTACGAGCAGGAGCGCGCCAAGTCCGCTCAGGCCGCGGCTGCCTTCGAGACCACCCTGGCCGAGCGCCGCGGCAAGGTCGAGCAGGAGTTCGCCGCCCGGACGGCCCTGGCCGAGCAGCAGCTGGCCGCGGTCACCGACCGCGCCGCCCAGGTGCAGCGCGAGGCCGACCGGTCCCGCTCCGAGGCCGAGCGGTTGTCCCAGCAGCAGCTGGCCGACGCGAACCGTCAAGCCCAGGAGATCGTCGCCGCCGCGAAGGACAAGTCCGAGCGGATCCGTGCCGAGTCCGAGCGCGAGCTCGCGGCCGCGACGCAGCGCCGGGACAGCATCAACGCGCAGCTGACCAACGTCCGCCAGATGCTGGCGACGCTGTCCGGCCAGCCGGCGATGCCGCTCGACCTGCTGGCCGACGACGACGCCGAAGCCAGCACCGGCAGCAAGAAGAACTGAAGCACGAAGGCGATGGGCGACCCATGCCCGCGGAGAGCGCGGGCATGGGTCGCCTTCGTCGTGTTGTGCGGCTGCGCTTCGCTTGCCGCGGGCGGGGGCTTCGCCACCCGCACCCCCAGTCGTGGTGCCGCTATGCGGGGAGGCGGTAGCGGTTGCGGGGGAGCGGCTCTACAAGGCCGTCGGCGACCAGACCGTCGAGGGCGCGCTCGCGCTGGATGTGGTCCTGCCAGCAGGCGTCCAGAGCCTTCTTCGGTACGGCGCCGTGCTCGGAACGCAGGACGGCGAGCAGCCGGCCGCGTACCTGGCGATCGGTGCCCTCGTAGGTCTGTCCCTTCCGGGGCGGACCGACGTACGGCGGACTACCGGCCAGCACCCACGCACACTGGCTGCGGATCGGGCAGTCGGCGCACCGCGGCGTACGGGCTGTGCAGACCAGTGCGCCGAGCTCCATCGAGGCAACGGCCCAGCGGGCCGCGGTGGGCACATCGTCCGGCAGTGCGGTGACTGCGAGCCGTTGGTCGGCCGCAGTGGGGGAGATGGTCGGCTGTGCGACGCCGGTGAGGGCTCTGGCGAGCACTCGGCGGACATTGGTGTCCACAACCGCGTGACGCTGGCCGAACGCGAACGAAGCGATCGCAGCGGCCGTGTAGGTGCCGACACCCGGCAGGGCGAGCAGTGCGGCGTGGTCGTCCGGCACCTCACCACCATGGCGCTCCACAATCGCCTGTGCAGCCGCGTGCAGCCGCAGTGCGCGCCGTGGGTACCCAAGCCGGTCCCAGGCCCGCACAGCCTCGCCTGGCGGCTCTGCGGCCAGGTCTGCCGGTCGGGGCCACCTCTCCAACCACCTCTGGTACGCCGGGAGCACGCGCGCGACCGGAGTCTGCTGCAGCATGAACTCGCTGACCATGACTGCCCAGGGTCCCGCATCCGGGTCCCGCCACGGCAGTACGCGCGCGTTGACGTCGTACCACTGCAGAACGGGGCCATGGAGTGCGGCAGCTGTGGATGTGAGCGGCGAGCCTGACTGGTCGAGCACAGAGCCGATATTAGGGTGCCAGCATGAGCAGCCTGCTCCATCCGGTCGGGCATCTGCCCGCCAGCGTGTACTGGTTCCGTCGTGGACTGGTGCTGTTCGTTCTGGCGCTGCTCTTCTTCCTGATCTTTCAGCTGTTCCCGGGCGGCGACGATCCGAAGAAGTCAGCGGCCGTCGGAGACCCGCAGAGCACGCAGACCCCGCCGCCCTCGGACAAACCGGTGAAGACCCCGACGCCGACCCCGAATCCCAGCGGCAAGCCGAGCACCAAGGCGACCGGGAAGCCGTCGAACACGCCGACGCCCCAGGACGTGAAGTGCTCCGCGGCGAACGTCCGGGTCGACGTGGCGCCGTCCGCCCGCAAGATCACCTCAGGGGCGGCGCTGAACTTCGTCGTCCGGCTGAACGCGGTCGCCGACGAGTGCAAGGCGACCGTCGAGCCGGACTCGCTGACCGTCTCGATCACGTCCGGCGCCGATCTGATCTGGACCACGAGCCATTGTGCGCAAGCGATCCCGAAGGCCACCCTGGTGGTTGCCAAGGGCAAGGATGCGGTCAGTACGGTGGCCTGGGACGGGCACCGGTCCGGCCCCGGCTGCCTCCCTGGACAGCCGGTGGCCAAACCGGGAACCTACGTGGTCAAAGCCGAGTACTCCGGCCGCGAATCAACCTCGCAAGCCTTCACGATCGCCTGACGCCGCAGCGGCGGTCGGCGGCTGCCGACGTACCGGGTTGGCGAAGAAGAGCGCCGCGACCAGACCGATCACCAGCACGGCGGCCGGCAGGATCAGCGACTGTGCCATCGCGTCGCTGAAGCCCTGCCGGGCAGCCTCCGGCAGCTTCCCGCCGGCCGCTGCACCCTCGCCGCCCATGCCACCGCTCATGCCAGGCAGGTAGTGCGCCAGCCGCGACTCCATCAGTACGGCGATGCCCGCGCTGCCGAGGACCGCGCCGACCTGACGGGTCGTGTTGTAGACGCCCGCTCCGGCACCGGCCTGGTGCATCGGCAGATTCCGGGTGGCGGTGCTGCCGATCGGTGCCCACATGAAGCCGTTCGCGACACCCATCAGGGCCATCGGCAACAGCAACTGCCAGATCGGCAGGTCGGGGGAGATGATCTGGCTCAGCCAGAACATCGCCACCACGTTGCAGGCCAGACCGAAGCCGGCGATGTACCGCGGCGGGGTCGTGTCGACCAGCCGGCCGACGAACGGTGCCAGGGCTCCGGAGATGACCGCCATCGGTGCCAGCAGCAGTGCCGCCTTGGTCGGGCTCAGGCCGCGGACGGACTGCGCGTACAGCATCAGTGGGAACGCCATCGCCGTCACCGCGAAGCCGACCGTGGTGATGGAGACGTTGGCCAGTGAGAAGTTGCGGTCCCGGAAAAGGGCCAAAGGCAACAAAGGTTCGTTGCGGTTGCGGGACTGCCAGAACGCGAACAACCCGAGCAGGACCAGGCCGGCGATGATCAGCGACCAGACCGAGATCGGTCCGCTGATCTGACCCCAGTCGTACTTCTGGCCTTCCTGGATGCCGAACACCAGCAGGAACAGGCCGACCGTGCTCAGCGCGACGCCGAGCAGGTCGAACTTGTGCTCGTTGGTCGGCAGGTTCGGCACCAGGCGCATCGCCAGCACGAAACCGATCACACCGACCGGGACGTTGACGAAGAAGATCCACTGCCAGCCCAGGCCGTCGACCAGGACGCCACCGAGGATCGGGCCGACCAGAACGGCCACACCAGCCGTCGCGCCCCACAGGCTCATCGCCTTGCCGCGCTGGTCCGGCGGGAAGATCCGGGTGATCACGGCCATCGTCTGCGGGGTGACCATCGAGGCGCCGAGCCCCTGGACGACGCGGGCCACGATCAGCATCGCGATCGAGTTCGTCAGTCCGCACCACAGCGAGGCGAGCGTGAACACGGTCAGACCGGTCAGGTACATCTTCTTCGGACCGATCCGGTCACCGAGGCGACCGGTCACCAGCAGCGGTACGGCGTACGCGAGCAGGTAGGCGCTCGTCACCCAGATGACGTTGCCGACGTCGGTGCCGAAGTCGTTGAGGATCGACGGGGTCGCGACCGACACGATCGTCGAGTCGACCAGGATCATGAAGAAGCCGACCACCAGCGCCCACAGCGCCGGCCAGGGCCTCTTCACTTCTTCTTGCGGGGATGCCATGGCAGGTCCTTGCTCTCGATCCGTTCGATGGTGGTGGTCAGCCAGTCGCGTTCCGCGGCGAGCTGCGACCGCAGGTAGCCGAGGGTCAGCCAGTACGGCTCCGGGACGCCGCGCGAGCGGATGTCGGCCTCGGCTTCGTCTTCCTCCGCGATCAGCCGCTCGAGCTCCTCGACCCGGCGACGTAGCCGCAGTACGGCGTCGTCCCGCTCGAGGTTGTGCGCTTCGGCCAGGACGACGGGGAAGAGTGGGTATTCGTAGGTGTAGGTCTCGAGACCGGTCTCGACCCGCAGGCGCAAGGCCTCCGCGCCGGCGTCGGTGAGCTCGTACGTCGTGCGTTCGGGGCGGTTGCCGGCCCGTTCGGTGCCGGTCGCGCGGATGAACTCCTGCCCGGCCAGCCGCTCCACGGTGTGGTACAGCGAGCCCGGCCGGGTCTTCACGATCCGGTGGTTATGCCGGTGGATCAGCACTTGGTACATCTCGTAGGCATGCATCGCCCGCTCGTGCAGCAACGCCAGGACCGAGATCGCCAGCGGCGTCAGCTCAGCCATCATCCTCCACCCGGATTGTTCCGCACCAAATGTTCCACGTGGAGTATTACTCGGGCACGGCGCAGAAAGCAAGCGGCCCACACCTCCGACGGGAGGTGCGGGCCGCTGGGTGTCTGGGGTCAGACGTAGCGTTCGAGGATGCTGGACTCGGCGAGACGGGAGAGGCCTTCGCGGACGGTGCGGGCGCGGTTCTCGCCGACGCCTTCGACGGTCTGGAGGTCGTCGATGCTGGCCGCGAGCAGCTTCTGCAGGTGGCCGAAGTGCTCGATCAGGCGGTCGATCACGGCGCCCGGCAGGCGCGGGACCTTGGCCAGCAGTCGGTAGCCGCGTGGGGTGACCGCGGCGTCGAGCTGCTCGGCGCCGCCGAGTTGCAGGGCCCGGGCGACCTGGCCGATGTCGAGCAGGTCGGTCGGGCTGACCGCGTCCAGCTCGACCAGGACCTCCTCCGCACCCTTGGCGCGGCGACCGCCGGCCGGCGGCAGATAGTCCCGTACGACGAGCTCGCGCTCACCGGCGACGCCGGCGACGAGTTCGTTCAGCTGGAGGGTGAGCAGCCGGCCGTCGGTGCCGAGCTCGACCACGTAGCCGTCGATCTCGGTGGCGATCCGGCGAACCATCTCGAGCCGCTGCGCGACCGCCGCCACGTCGCGAACGGTGACCAGGTCCTCGATCTCCAGGGCGGAGAGCGTGCCGGAGACCTCGTCGAGGCGCAGCTTGTACCGCTCGAGGGTTGCCAGGGCCTGGTTCGCCCGGGACAGGATCGCTCCGGAGTCCTCGAGCACGTAGCGCTGGTCGTCGACGTACAGGGCGATGATGTGCATCGACTGCGACACCGAGATCACCGGGAAGCCGGTCTGCCGGGCGACGCGGTCGGCCGTCCGGTGCCGGGTGCCGGTCTCGTCGGTGTGGATGGAGGGGTCCGGCATCAGGTGCACGGCCGCCCGCATCAGCTTGGTGGCGTCGCGGTCGAGGACGATCGCGCCGTCCATCTTGCTCAGCTCACGCAGACCGGTCGCGGTGAATTCGATGCCGATCTCGAAACCGCCGGTCGAGATCGAGTCGACGACCTTGTCGTTGCCGAGGACCAGCAGCGCGCCGGTCCGGCCGCGCAGGATCCGTTCCAGGCCTTCACGCAGTTCGGTACCCGGTGCCACCGCCGCGAGGGTCGCGCGCATCCGGGCGCCGGTGCTGTTCTTGTCGGAGTTCGGGGCCACGGAAGGTGAGTCTATGCGGTTGCCCGCGGGTCATGGGTGCTAAGTCCCCACCGACCGCGGTCCTGGGGGTCGTCGATCCGGTTGACCTTGCACCTGCGCGTGCACGCGCTCGTGCATCTGGACCGTGCAGTTCCGGATCCCCGTGTGAATGGGATCCGGACCGGGGTGACCCCTGCGGCGTCAGGGGGTGCGGACGACCTGTCCGGCGTACGAGAGACCGCCGCCGAATCCGAACAACAGCACCGGCGCGCCGGACGGAATCTCGCGCTTCTCGACCAGCTTCGACCACGCGATCGGGATGCTCGCCGCGGAGGTGTTGCCGGACTCGATCACGTCCTTGGCGACCACCGCGTTGACCGCGCCGATGCGCTTGGCCAGCGGCTCGATGATCCGCAGGTTCGCCTGGTGCAGGATGACGCCGCCGATGTCCTCGGGCTTGATACCGGCCTTCTCGCAGACCTGCTGCGCGATCACCGGCAGCTGCGTGGTGGCCCAGCGGAAGACGCTCAGCCCCTCCTGCTGGAACGAACCGTCGCGACCCTCGATCCGGACCGCGTCCGACATCTCCGGCACCGAACCCCAGACGACCGGACCGACCTGCGGCTCGTCGCTCGCGACCAGTACGGCGGCGCCCGCGCCGTCGCCGATCAGCACGCAGGTGGTGCGGTCGGTCCAGTCCGTCCAGTCGCTCAGCTTCTCGACACCGATCACGATCGCCTTCGTCGCGGCGCCGGCCCGGATCGCCTGGTCGGCGGTCGCGAGCGCGTACGCGAAGCCCGAGCAGGCGGTGTTGATGTCGATCGCCGCCGGGTGCCCGAGGCCGAGCCGCGCGGCGACCCGGGCGGCCATGTTCGGTGAGCGGTCGATCGCCGTACAGGTCGCGACCACGACGTAGTCGATCTCGGCGGCGTCGATCCCGGCGTTGGCCAGCGCCTTCGCGGCGGCCCGCCACGCCATCTCGTCGACCGACTCCTCGGGCGCCGCGATCCGGCGCTCCTTGATCCCGACGCGGCTCTGGATCCACTCGTCGTTGGTCTCGACCATCGTCGCGAGTTCGGCGTTGGTGAGCACCCGCTCGGGCTGGTAGTGGCCGAGCGCGACAACTCTGGATCCGGTCATCTGATGCTCCTGCGGTCATCCGGCATACGCCGGGCGGGGGATCACGGGGTTCAACACGAACCCGTCTGGGGGCTACCCCAGAGTACGTTCCCCCATCAGCTCCCCGGCATCCCGCGTCTCACGCCCAACCCCCACATGTGTCCAGGAACACAGCCCTCGATCCCCGCCACCCTGAATCCCCACCACCCTGACACCATGCGCGCCCTGACACCGCGCGCGCCCGCCGTCCCACCCGTGCCCTGACACCACGTGGGCCCTGACACCACGTGGGCCCTGACACCACGCGCGCCCTGACACCGCGCGCGCCCGCCGTCCCACCCGTGCCCTGACACCACGTGGGCCCTGACACCGCGTGGGCCCGCCGTTCCACGTGCGTTCGCTGCACCGCGTGGGCCCGCCGTTCCACGTGCGTTCGCTGCACCGCGTGGGCCCGCCGTTCCACGTGCGTTCGCTGCACCGCGTGGGCCCGCCGTTCCACGTGCGTTCGCTGCACCGCGTGGGCCCGCCGTTCCACGTGCGTTCGCTGCACCGCGTGGGCCCGCCGTTCCACGTGCGTTCGCTGCACCGCGTGGGCCCGCCGTTCCACGTGCGTTCGCTGCACCGCGTGGGCCCGCCGTTCCACGTGCGTTCGCTGCACCGCGTGGGCCCGCCGTTCCACGCGGGTTCGCTCGCCATACGGCTCGTGCAACGCACTGCGCGTCCACCAAACCTGTGCGCGGGGTCGCCAACCACACGCGGCGACAAACACTCAACTGACGAGCGGGAGGTGGGTGGGCGAGCAGGCGCGGGGCCCGTCGCCTGTGCGGCGCGTTCCGTTTGATGGGCCGGCCAGGCAAATGGGGGGAGGGCCAACCGCATGCGGCGAGCTCACCCGCACGCTGGTGGGTGGGCCCATCAAATGGGGTTCCATCAACGCCGATCCCGTGGGGGAAATCGGGGGATCGGTGGGGGTGGGTGCCTGGTGCTGCTTGTGGGGTCAGGTGAGGCCGGCGGCGAGGAGGGCGGAGCGGATGTCGGGGGCGGCGAAGGTGCGGAGACCGTACTTGGCCTGGATGTCCATCGGCTTGAGGTCTTTGCTGCGGTTCGGGACGTCGGCAGGGATGATCGCCTTGGTGAAGCCGAGGCGGGCGGCTTCGGCGAGGCGCTTCTCGAGGCCGCCGACGCGGCGGACCTCGCCGGCCAGACCGACCTCGCCGATGGCGACCAGGCCCGGGTGGATCGGCCGGTCCATCTCCGAGGAGGCGACCGCGATGGCGACGGCCAGGTCGGCGACGGGTTCGGTGATCTTCACGCCGCCCACGGTGGCGACATACACCTCTTTGTCGTGCAGCTTCAGGCCGAAGCGGTTGCCGAGGACCGCGAGCACCATGGCGACCCGTTGCGATTCGAGACCTGACGTCGTACGGCGAGGTTGGGGCGCGGCGGATGGGCCGACCAGCGCCTGCACCTCGGCGAGCAGTGGGCGGCGACCCTCCATCATCACCGTCACGCACGTCCCGGCGACCGGCTCGGCGTGCTCGGAGACGAACAGGCCGGTCGGGTCGGTGACCTCGACGATGCCGGTGTCGACCATGTCGAAACACCCGACCTCGTCGGACGGGCCGAACCGGTTCTTCGTGGCGCGGACCATCCGGAACCCGGAGTGCCGGTCGCCGTCGAACGCGAGCACGACGTCGACCAGGTGCTCCAGCATCCGCGGCCCGGCGATCGCGCCTTCCTTGGTGACGTGGCCGACCAGGACGACCGCGATGTGCCGCTCCTTCGCCAGCCGCACGAGCGCGCCGGTGACCTCGCGAACCTGAGTGACACCGCCAGGCGCACCATCGACCTCCGGATGCGCCATCGTCTGCACGGAGTCGATCACCACGAACGCCGGCTCGACCTTGTCGATGTGCGCGACGACCGCGCCCAGATCGGTCTCGGCCGCCAGATACAAATCGTCGACGAGGGCGTCGGTCCGGCCGGCGCGCATCCGCACCTGGGCCGCCGACTCCTCACCCGACACGTAGAGCGTGCGCTGCCCACTGCGCGCGGACTGGGCCGCAACCTCCAGCAGCAGCGTCGACTTGCCGACGCCGGGCTCACCGGCCAGCAGGATCACCGCACCCGGCACGACACCGCCGCCGAGCACGCGGTCGAGCTCCCCGATCCCGGTCGGCCGCGACTCGGCCTCGATCGCGGACACCTTGCCGATCGGCAACGCCGGCGACGTCACTGCCCCCGCCGTGATCCGGGACGCCTTGGCCGCCCCGACCTCCTGCACCGTCCCCCAGGCCTGGCACTCGCCACACCGCCCGATCCAGCGCGCCGAAGTCCACCCGCACTCCGAACACGCGAACGCCGACTTCCCCTTAGCCGTCACCACCTTCGCCATACAAGCAACCTATCCGCCCCCACCGACAACCCACCGCAACAACCGCTTCACGGATGACCACGGCCGCCATCTGGCAGCAACATTCCGGGAATCTGCCCAATCCGCAGCAACTCCGCCCCCGGCAGCGTTAATCGGAACTTTTTCGTCAAATAGCGCCCACAAATCACCAACCAGCGCGACCACCCCGCCCCCCGCTGCGCCCGATCCCGCCGACCCGGCCGGTCCGCGCACTATCCGGTGGATTTTCGTCGCTGAGCACCCAAAATCCACCGGCTAACGGAACCTCTCAGTCCCGCACCGCTCACCCAAGTCGACGCCTCGTCGCGTCGACCCAACGGTTCACCGGTCGAGCACCGGGAGCGGCTCGCCCCCGCCGCGGACCGCCCCCACTGATCAACCTCCGCGGGGTCCACCGCTCCACGCTCAGCCGTCGCCCGACAACCCTCGCCGGGGTGAGTTGGTCAGTGGCGCAGGTCCGCCTCGGCCATCCAGCTCAGCCGCCGGCCTGGCTCGCCACTTCTTTGGTGGCCGTCTTTGGTGGTTGGCCGATGGTGCGGGCCGAAAGTTTCTCGGCCGGTGGCGTGGGTTTGTGGTTGCTCGCCGCGTCCGGCCGATCTGACGGACAGCATGCCCGGCTACCGCGGACCGCCTCACCCAATGACCTCCGCGGCGTCCACCTCCCCACGCTCAACCGTCGCCCGAAAACCCTCGCCGGACTGAGTTAGTGGGTGGTGCAGGTCCGTCGTCGCGTTCCAGTTCAGCCGCCGACCTGGCCCGCGGCTGTTTGCTGGCTGCTTTGCGGTCGATGGCGCAAGCCGAAGGGCTCGGCCGGGGGCGTGGGTTTGTGGTTGCTTGCCGCGTCCGGCTGATCTGACGGACAGCATGCCCGGCCAACGCGGACCGCCCCCACTGATCAACCTCCGCGGGGTCCACCGCTCCACGCTCAGTCGTCGCCCGACAACCCTCGCCGGAGTGAGTTGGTCAGTGGCGCAGGTCCGCCTCGGCCGCCCAGCTCAGCTGCCGGCCTGGCTCGCCGCTTCTTTGGTGGCTGTCTTTGGTGGTTGAGACGTGGTGCAGACCGAAAGGACTCGGCCGGGGGCGTGGGTTTGTGGTTGCTTGCCGCGTCCGGCCGATCCGAAGGACAGCGTGGCCGGTCGACGCGGACCGCCCCCACTGATCAACCTCCGCGGGGTCCACCGCTCCACGCTCAGCCGTCGCCCGGAAACCCTCGCCGGGGTGAGTTGGTCAGTGGCGCAGGTCCGCCCCGGCCATCCAGCTCAGCCGCCGACCTGGCTCGCCGCTTCTTTGGTGGCCGTCTTTGGTGGTTGAGACGTGGCGCAGACCGAAAGGACTCGGCCGGTGGCGTGGGTTTGTGGTTGCTCGCCGCGTCCGGCTGATCTGAAAGACAGCATGGTGGGCCGCCGCGGTGGCTGAACCGGATGGCGAGGCCGCGACCGCGTTCCCCGTCGCCTACGGCTGACGGGCTTCGGTTGCGGTCGGAGAGAGAGGCCAGTGACCGCGTTTCCGTTGTCTGGGGTGACGGGCTTTGGTGGCGGTTTGGGGAAGAGGGCGCCTTGTCGCTGGCCGCTCTTGTTCCCGGGGTGGCTAAGGACAGGTCAGTGTCAGCCTGGGGAATCGTGCGGCGTGGTGGTTGTCGCGGGAGACGCGGCGGGGGAGTACTACATGTCCTTCGGTACTAGAAGGATTTGGACCAGAGGTTGATGGCGTAGTCGACTTCGGTGCCGGAGTGGGTGGCGATGATGTGCTCGGCGTCGGCGGGGGCGAACTCGATGCGGATGACGGATTCGAGGTCGGCGCGGGAGTTGAAGCGCCAGCCCATGTCGAGGGGGGTGCGGTGCCAGCCTTGGGCGGTCCAGAAGCGTTCTACGTCGGCGGCTTTGACCTTTGGGTAGTACTCGCTGAACCAGCGGCCGAAGGTGGAGCGGGTGCCGTCGTTGTCGATCACGAAGGCGGTTCCGCCGCGGCGCATCACGCGGGTGAGTTCGGCGAGGCCTGGCTCGCAGCCTGGGCCGAAGAAGTAGGCCCAGCGCGCGTGCATCACGTCGATCGACGCGTCCGGTACGGGTAGGGCTTGTGCGGTGCCCTGGCGGACCTCGACGTTCGGCAGATCTTTGGTACGGCGTTGCGCCGCCTCGGCCAGTGCGCCGTGCGGCTCGACCCCGATCACCTGGGCTGCTGTCTCCGCGAAGCGGGGGAGGTGGAAGCCGGTTCCGCAGCCGATGTCGAGCACGGTGGATCCGGCCCAGTCGCGGATCGCGCGCATGGACGACTCGATGACGCCGTTCGGGTCGACTGCGTGGTTCTCGACCTCGTATTCCTTCGGGTGATGCCAGATGTTGGGGCTGGGGATTCCGCCGTCCGCGATGCTCACAGCACTAAACCCTAGTGGCGGTTGGCAACTGCTTTGTGGTGGCCGCGAGCAGGGCGACCGGGATGAGCAGCAGCCCGCACAGTACGGCGAGCCAGTGGAACCCCAGGTACGCCAGCACCGGGCCGGACGCCGTACCGGACAGTGAGGCCAGCACGCCCATCGTCAGATCGGACAGTCCCTGGGCCGAGGTGCGGATGTCGTTGGGGACGGACTGTGAGAGCAGAGCGGAGCCCGACACCAGACAGGCCGACCAGCCGAGGCCCAGCAGGACCAGAGCGACTGCGGTCAACCCGTGGGCGTTGTCCGGAGCCAGAGCCGCCACGGTCATCGCCATGGCGATGACGGCGAGCCCGATACCGATCGTGGGGATGCGGCCGAAGCGGTCCGCCAGCCAGCCCATGACTGGCGACAGTGCGTACATCCCGGCGACATGTCCGCTGATCACGAAGCCGACGATGGTGAGTGACGCGCCATGGTGCTGCAGGTGTACCGAGGTCATCGACATCACTCCGACCATCACCGCATGCGCGGTAGCGATCGCCAGTAGGCCGAGGCGGGCATGGGGGATCGCCATGACGCGCCGGAACGTCACCGCGAGTGGCTGCCGTTCGACTGATGCAGTCTGTGGTCGGGGCAGCCGGCGGAGTCCGAACGAGATTGTGGCCAGGCTCAACACCAGTGCGATCACCGAGAACACGTACGGGCCGGCCAGCGGCAGGATGCCGAGTGCGTCGCCGACAGTCGCACCGGCGCCAGTCAGATTCGGCCCGATGACCACGCCGATGGTTGTTGCCCACACGACCAGCGACAAGGCCCGTGCGACATGCGACGGGTCGGCCGCGTCCGTGGCGGCGTAGCGGGACTGCAGGTTCGACGCTGTGCCGCTGCCGAACAGACAACCGGCCAGGAGCAGCAGGGCGAGCGAGCTGACCTGTGCAGCGACGATGGTGAGGACAGCGCCCGCCGTGCCGATCACGTAGCCGACGGTCAACGCGAACCGGCGTCCGCGGCTCCGCGCGAGCCGGGCCAACGGTACGGCGAGGGCAGCGGCCCCGAGCGTGGTCGACGTGGCGACCAGACCGGCCATCGAGGTCGACCCGGAGATCCGCTCCGCGAGCAGGCCCGCGACCGCGAACCCGCTGGCCATCGCCACTCCGCCGAGCACGTTGCTGGCGACCAAGGTCCGGACTGTCGTCTGCTGCAGGTCGGCGGTCACCCAGCCACCCTCTCACCTACCTGACAGATCAGCTGTAACAATTTTAGAATAGGGTTGCGTAATCCCCGTGCCTGCTGTGCCCCCTCTGTCTTGGAGTCCGGATGCCCGACATCGCGATCGTCCCCGCGCCGCGTGAACTCACCGTCGCCGACGTCCGCTGGATCACCGCGAACCCGGTCGCCGAAGCGATCCGCGACGTCGTTGAGAACCTTGACGAGACCGAGTACCGGATCGACGTGACCGCCGACGGCGCTCGGCTCACCGGCGGCTCCGAGGAAGCACTCCGGTACGCCGAAGCGACGTACGGGCAACTGCTCGACGCCGCCGAGCCGGCCGCGGACGGGAAGGTCTCCGTGCCCGGCGTGCACATCGCCGACGCACCGCGATTCGCCTGGCGCGGGGTGATGCTCGACGTGGCTCGGCACTTCATGCCGAAGGACTTCGTGTTCAAGGTGCTGGACGTGCTCGCGCTGCACCGGATGAACGTGCTGCACTTCCACCTCACCGACGATCAGGGCTGGCGGGTCGAGATCGAGGCCTACCCGAAGCTCACCGAAGTCGGTGCCTGGCGCAACGAATCCATGGTCGGCCGGATGACGCACGAGCAGCGTGACTTCACGTACGACGGCGTTCGGCACGGCGGCTTCTACACCAAGGCCGACCTGCGCGAGATCGTCGCGTACGCCGCTGAGCGGGGCATCACCGTCGTCCCGGAGATCGATCTGCCGGGCCACATGCAGGCCGCGATCGCGGCGTACCCGGAGCTCGGCAACTTCCCGAACCACCAGCTGACCGTCCGCCAGGAGTGGGGGATCAGCGACGACGTCCTGAACGTCAACGACGAGACCGTCGAGTTCGTCCGGACCGTGCTGCGCGAGGTGCTCGACGTCTTCCCGAGCCCGTATGTCCACCTCGGCGGCGACGAGTGCCCGTCGGTGCAGTGGCACATCGCGGAGAAGGCCCAGAAGCGTCAAGCCGACCTCGGTCTCGAGCACGCCGAGCAGCTGCAGGGTTGGTTCACCGCGCAGGTCGCCAGCGTGCTGGAGGAGGAAGGCCGCCGGCTGGTCGGGTGGGACGAGATGGTCGACACCGACTGCCCGAAGGACGCCGTCATCATGGCGTGGCGCAGTGCCGAGCGCGGCGAGGTCGCCGTGAAGGCCGGCCACCAGACGGTGATGACGCCGAGCGAGTCGGTCTACTTCGACTACTACCAAGGCGATCCGGCCACCGAACCGCTTGCTATCGGCAACTTCATCCCGCTGGAGAAGGTCTACGACTTCGAGGTGATCCCGGCCGGTCTGAGTGAGGACGAGGCCGCCCTCATCATCGGCACCCAGTGCAACGTCTGGACCGAGTACATGCCCGACGAGCAGCAGGTCGGCTACATGCTGCTGCCGCGGCTGTCCGCGCTGGCGGAGCGCGCCTGGGGTTCGCCCAAGGTCTCGTACGACGAGTTCCTCGGCCGGCTGCGTCCGCACCTGGAGCGCATCGAGGCCCTGGGTGTGAACTACCGCCCGCTCGACTGAGCGGTCCCAGGGCCTCGGAACACGTCAGTTGATCGTCGCCGTGAACGTGGTCGGCGAGTCGTTCTGGAACGCGACTTGACCCGGTCGCAGGTTGCGAGTGGTGGTCCGGGTGAACGTCCCGGTGCCGGTGACTCCGCCGACGATCAGCGTGCCCTGGTTCGCCGGGCCGTCGATCGTGGTGTCGGTCAGCGTCCCCTTGATCCGGGTCTTGTCGATCATCAGACCGGACCGCAGCGAGCCCCGGATGACGTTGTTGCTCATCGTGAAGTTCGTGTAGGCGTTGGGGAATCGGGATGTCGGCCCGGGCGAGCCGATATGAACGCCGGTGCGGACGCCGTTCCAGCCGCCACCACCGATCAGCGTGTTCCCGGTGATGGTGGCCGATTCGAGCGGGTGACCGGAGTCCCCGAACACACTGATGTCCATCGCGTTGTTCGACGAGACGGTGTTGACGAGGTTGTCGCGGACTTCGACCTCGCGCCCGCCGGCGACCCGGATCCCATTGGCCCAGTACGGCGCGACCGCGGTGTTGTTGAGGATCTTCGTGCCGATCATCTGACCGTTCGTCCCACTCGCCCCGGAGTCCGAGTACGTCGCGAACGCGTCATCACCAGTGCCGCGCGCGAAGTTGTTCCGGATGGTGAGGTAGTGGCCGAGCTTCTCCGGATTCGGGGTGTTGCTGTTGTTCGCGTTGAAGCCATCGCCGTAGGTATCACCGGTCCGGCTGTTCTGTACGACGCCGTTCGTGCCGGACAGCCAGTTGGCGTCGGTGTGCCGGGTCCAGACGCGGTCGAGCAGCCAGCCCTTCGAACCGCCCGCGTTGAAGCCGTAGTCGTCACCGCCGGCACCAGCGATGCCGCGATACACCGCATTGGCGAGCACCTGCAGATCCGCGACCGTCGTACCCGAACCGACCGTGAGCTGTGACTTCCAGCCACTCGGCGCCGGCAGCGGCACTCGGCGGTAGAGGATCGAATGCCACATCCCAGCGCCTTGAACCTTCACACCGGTCAAGTCCAGGGCGGCGTTCGGCGCCACGCTGTTGGTCAAGTACTTGCCCGGCGGAATCCACACCGTCCGGCCCTGCGCACGGGCGTCGTTCACCGCGTTCTGAATCGCGGTCGTCGAATCCTTCGCAGTCGTCGGGTCGGCGCCGTACGAGACGACCGACAGCGAGTTCGCCGGCTGCTTCAGCGCGGGCGCGACGTTCTCCAGATCAACCGAGTCGATCGCGTACGACGGCGCCGTACTGTTCGTGTCCTTGCGGAGCGAGATGCTGCTGCCCGGCGCGATGGGCGCGCCCGTCACCCAGACCGGGAACTCGTTGTACAGAAAGATTGCCTGGCCGCCGCCGTGCGGATCATCGGGGTTCGTCGTCGAGTTGCGGTAGTTCCAGGCCTGCGTCGAGCTGAGAGTGATGGCCTGGCGCAGAACGCCGTTCACGTACAGGTTGATCGGCGCGGTGATCCCGCCGCCGTTCGGTGCGTCCGGCAACGAAGCGCGGACGACGAGGGTGTTCGCGGTGATGTTCGTGGTGTTCCGGATCGTGACCGAGGCTCCGGTTGCGCGGAGGTCGGCGAACGCGTAGCCGGAGGCCTCGAGCTCGAGAGTCGCGGAGGTCGGAACCGCCGCACCCGGAGTGATCCGGCGGATCGTGGCGCCTCCGGCGAGCGTGCCGGACTCGGCCTCGATCGTGCTGAACGGGAGGGTCGCGCCAACAGCCTGGACGGCCTGTGGAACCGCCTGGGCTTGGTTGCCGAGAGCAACGGATGGAATGGTGAGGAGGAGGGTGCAAGCGAGTAGCTGGGAGATTCTGCTGCCGTGCATGGGAGGGTCACCCCTTGGGGTCGGGTGGCGGCCGTCCGCGGGAGGGCGCCCGCCGGGGTACCTTGTTTGATATATCAAAGCCATTTACCATGTCAATGGTGGAGACCGTGCCGCTGTACGAGCAGATCAAGCAGGCGCTGACCGACGAGATCGACGCCGGCGGGTTCGACCATGCGGTCCCGTTCGTCACGCAGCGGCAGGTGTGCGAGCGGTTCGGCGTCAGCACGATCACCGCGGTCCGGGCGCTCAACGATCTGGTGGCCGCGGGCCTGCTGGTGCGCCGCCGCGGCCAGGGCACGTTCGTCGCCGAGCCCGAACGCCGGCGCGTGCCGGAGGCCGGCGGTGCGATCGCGTTGATCGTCAACGGTCTGCACGGGCTGCGCGGGAATCACCTGGCGAACATCCTGATCACTGCCGAGGCCGTCTGTGCCGAGCAGGGCTATCAGCTGGTCCTCTCGAACTCCGCCGAGTCGGCCGAGCGCGAAGAGGTCGCCCTCCGCCGTGCGCTCGACCAGGGCGTCCGCGGCATCCTGCTCTATCCCGTGCAGGGCCGGCTGCACCCAGAGGCATTGACCGAGGTACGACGTCGCCGCGTGCCGCTGGTGATGATCGATCGGTACCGCCCCGACGTACCGACCGACGCCGTGGTCGCCGACAACAGCGACCTCGCGCACCGCCTGACCACCCAGCTCATCGAGCGCGGTCACGAGCGGATCGCCACGCTCTGGGGCGAGACCGAGTGCACGAGCGTCGTCGAGCGGCAGACCGGGCATGTCCAGGCGCTGCGGGAGCACGGGCTCGCGATCCGGCCCGATCTCACGCTGCTCCGCCCCTACGAGCCGCTGGCCGGCAAGCCCCGACTGGCGATGCTGTCGAGCCTGCTGCAGTCCGCCGAGCCGCCGACCGTGCTGTTGTGCGCGAACGGCTACGTCCTGGCGCAGGTGGCCGAGGATCTAGCTGCGCTCGGCCGGCCGGACCTCGAGCTGGCGTGCATGGACGACTCAGGCCCGCCGTACCTGACCAGTGTCGAAGGGACATTGCCGTCGGCGGAGATGGCCCGCCAGGCGATGGAGCTGCTGCTCCGCCGGATCACCAGCTCCAGGCCGTACGCCGCCGCGCCCCGCCACGTCGTCGTACCGGTGGAGGCTCGTGAGGCCTCCGGTGTCCGATAGTTGTCACTTCAGTTGCTGAGGCAATAACTAAAACTCGGTGAACGCGGTTGTGCAGGGGTAGACGGGCCGGGTCGTGCTGACGAACGATAGGGCGTCGGGACCGAGTCCGGGAGCGGAGGCCGAATGACCGCGGTGGGGCCGCTGGATGCGATGTTCCTGCTCGGTGAGAGCCGGGAACAACCCATGCACGTCGGCGGGCTGATGCTGTTCGAGCTGCCGGAAGGGGCCGGGCGCGATCACGTGTTCCCCGAGGGGACGCGAGATTTCGTGTCGCGGCTCTACCACGACATCCTGGACGCGCCCACGGTGAATCCGGTCTTCTCGCGGCGCGTGCGGAACCGGGCGCTCGACCTCGGCTACTGGTCCTGGGAGCAGGACGACGCCATCGACCTCGAGTATCACGTCCGCCTGTCCGGACTGGCTCGTCCCGGGCGGTTCCGGGAGCTGTTCGAGCTCACCAGCCGCCTGCACGGCACTTTGCTGGACCGCCATCGCCCGCTCTGGGAGATCCACCTGATCGAGGGTGTCCAGGGGCGCCGGTTCGGCGTCTACAGCAAGATCCACCACTCGATGATCGACGGCGTCACCGCACTCCGCTGGATGCAGGACACGCTCACCACCGACCCGACCATGACGGACATGCCGGCCACCTACGCCCTGCCCGTTCGCCCCGGTACGGCGCCGCCCACCTCTGCAGGTGGTGTGCCGACGGCGGCCGAGCTGCTCGCCGCGGTCGGCCGGACGCCCGGACGTGCGCTGGGCGGCGCCACGAGCGCTGTCGGCGGAGCTGCCCGGCTGCTCGCGGACCTGGCCGGGCTGACACCGGTCGGGGTCAGGAGTCTGCTGCAGGAGCACTCCACCGTCGCGTTCAAGGCACCGCGGACGATCTTCAACCAGGGAATCACCGGCGCGCGCCGGTTCGCCGCGCAGTCGTGGCCGATCGAGCGGCTGGAGAAGGTCCGCGCGATCACCGGCGCGACGCTGAACGACGTACTGCTCGCCATGTGTTCAGGTGCCCTGCGCAACTATCTGCTCGAGCAGAACGCCTTACCCGACAAGCCTTTGACGGCCATGGTTCCAGTCTCGCTCAGAGGGAAGGATGACCGGGGCGGTGGGGCGGGGAAGGAATCCAATACAGCACCGGGCGGCGGTAACGCGTTGTCCACGTTGATCGCTGACCTTGCGACCGACGAGGCTGACCCCGAGCGGCGGATCAAACGGATCACCGCCTCCACGACGTACAGCAAGGGCGTGCTGTCCGGGCTCAGCCCGTTGCAGAACCTGATGGTCGGTGCGCTCGGCTTCGCCGTCGCCGGCCCGTCCGCGGTTCTTCCGGGCGTCGCCGGCCTCACCAACCCGCCGTACAACCTGGTCATCTCCAACGTGCCCGGCCCGGCCGAGAGCCCCCTGTACTGGAACCGCTCCCGCCTGCTCGGCATGTATCCGGCGAGCATCGTGATGAACGGCCAGGCGCTGAACATCAGCGTCACCAGCTACGACCACCAGCTCCACTTCGGCCTGGTCGGCTGCCGCCGGACCGTCCCCCACCTACAGCGTCTGCTCGCCCACCTCGAGACCTCCCTGTCCGAGCTGGAGAACATCCACTAGAGCAGCGGCCTGCTCGCCGAGCAGGCGGAAGCCGCAGGCAGCGGCGATCGCTGCAGCCTGTACGGCGGCCTCGATCGCGGCCGCCTGCTCGCCGATCGCCTGCCGGGCGCCGGACAGCGTGATCAAAGCCTCGGATTCGAGGTACGGGTAGGCCCCGCGCGCGATCGTGAGGCTGGTCTCGATCCACTGCACGGCGGCGGGAGCGTCGCCGAGGGCGAGCTGGACCTGGGCGATCGTCACGGCAGTCTTGGCCTGGGCGGCCGGGTCATAGATGGCGACCGCGATTTCGTAGGCCCGTAGAGCGGCCTGCAGCGCGGCCGGTCCGTCACCGCGCTGGGCGTACAACCTGGCCAACTCGTCCAGCGTCGACAGCTCGCCGCGAGGGTACGAACGGCGGTGGTGGGCATCCAGTACGTCGCTCAGCAGCGCGGCCGCGTGGTCGACCTCGCCCAACTGCCGGACCGCGCTCGCCAGATTCCCCCGGATGGTGAGAGTCGCCAGTTCGGGCCCGGTATCGCTGACCTGCAGGGCAGCCCCGAACAGGTCGGCTGCCTCCTGGAGCTCGCCCTGATACAGCCGGGTCATCCCGAGACTGTTGAGTACGACGGCGCGCAGGTGGTCCTGCTGTTCGTCCTCGACCAGCTCGAGCGCGCGCCGGATCCACCGGTCGGCCTCGGCGAGTTCGCCCCGCAAGAGCTGAAGCCATCCGATCAGGTGGGCCAGGTAGCCGGCGGCTGCGGTCCAGCCGATGGCCACCGCGATGGCCTGACCGGTCAGACCGTCGGACAGCGCCTCCTCGTCCCGTCCGATGGCTCCGACCGCCCAGCTGCGGTTGATCAGCATCGCCACTCGGGCGGCATCGTCCCCGGCCGTTTCGGCGGCCGCCAGTGCGGCGTCTACTGCCGGTAGCCAGCCGTCGATATCCCGCCGGAGCAGGAAGTATCCCCGGAGCTGGTCGACGATTCGCCAGGCCAACGACCGATCGTCGGAGTGGGCTGTGTTCTTCACCACCACCAGCAGAGCCGGGACCTCCGCGTCGAGCCAGTCGAGCGCATCGGCCCGCGACCCGAAGAAGGTCTCCGGTGCGGGGTGGGCAGCGAGCCGCACGAGTTCCGGGTGTACGAGGTCCATCGCGGCCGTCGCCGCCTCGACGTACCAGGCATGCAATCGCGTTCGCGCAGTCGTGGCCTCGGCGTCCTCGGCGAGCAGCCGGCGCGAGTAGAGGCCGAGCAGGTCGTGGAACCGGAAGCGGTTCTTCGTGTGCTGCAACAGCATGTTCGCCTCGAGCAGGACCTCCAGCACCCGATCGGCCGCGGCGGCCGGGATCCCGAGCAGAACACCGGCGCTCTCGGCGCTGAAGTCGTCGCCAGGATGCAGGCTGCACAGCCGGAACGCGCGCTGAGCGTCGGCGCTCAGGTCTGCATAGCTCAGGTCGAAACTGCTGAGGACGCTGGACTCGCCCAGGCTGAGCTCGGTGAGCCTTCTATTGCCGTCCTCCAGCCGGTGGGCCAGATCGGCAACTGTCCACTGCCGCCGAGTGGCCAGCCGGGCGCCGGCGATCCGCAGTGCGAGGGGGAGCCGGGCGCAGGCTTCCGCCAGGGCGCTCACGCCCGGCTGATCGCCGTCGAGCCGTCGTGTTCCTGCGGTGGCCGCGATCAGCCGGACCGCGTCGTCATGGGGGAGAGGCTCAAGATCCACGGCATGGGTGGTGGCGAGGTCCGGTAGTCGCCGTCGACAGGTGACGATCACGTCGCTGTCGCCGGCGCCCGGGAGCAGCGGCCGGATCTGAGCCGCGTCCTGGGCATTGTCGAGCAGGATCAGCATCCGGCGGTCCGCGAGTTCACTGCGGAGTAGAGCGGCCGCTTCGGCTGGTTCGGTTCCGATTCGACGTCCTGGTACGCCGAGTGCGCGCAGAAAGCGGCCGAGGATCTGGAGCGGCTCGGGGGCGACCGCGTCGGCGCCACGCAGGTCGGCGTACAGCTGGCCGTCCGGATACTGCGCGCGGAGACGATGCGCGGCGGTCAGGGCCAGGGCAGTCTTGCCGACCCCGGCGATCCCGCTGATCAAGACCACTCGGGACGAGAGCGCACCGGGCCGGCCGAGCGCCGTACAGATGGTGGCGAGCTCTTCCGCGCGCCCGATGAAGTCCGGCGGTGCGGACGGCGTCTGCTGAACGACTGCGCGTTCTGGTGGCGCCGATGGTCCCGGTCGGAGCACCTCGATATGAGCGGTGCGGAGCCCTTCGCCGGGGTCGACGCCGAGCTGGCTGGCGAGTGACGACCGGACCCGGTCGTAGGTCGCGAGCGCCTCGGCCTGCCGGTCCGCGGCGGCGAGGGTCCGGATCAGCTCGACGTGCAGCGGCTCGTCGAGCTCGCGCTGCCCGGCCAGGTCTCGCAGGGCTCGTAGCGCCTGCTCCGGTTCACCGAGGTCACGTGCCAACCCGGCCAGGTCGCGGACGGCAGCGGCGTACTCGTTGGAGATCGCGACGTAGAGCGGGCTGGTGTCGATCACCTCGACATCGATAGCGCCGCGCCACAGCTCCACCGCTTCAGTAAGCTTGCCCAAGGCAACTTCAGGATCATCCCGTACGGCGTCGGTCGTGAGAGCGCGGAACGCCAGCAGATCAAGGCTTTCGGCGTCCACCGCCAACCGGTAGCCGGATGGGCTCCCGACGATCACCTCGGGGGCGGGACCGCCGGTCTCGAGTAGTCGCCGCAACCTGGCAACGCGGGTCTGCAAGAGGTTCGCCGCGTTCTGCGGAACGTCGTTCGGCCAGAGGAGATCGATCAGTTCGGCCAGACTCACCGTCGTACCGGCCGCGAGGGCAAGCCTGGCCAGCAAGATCCGTTGCGGACCGGCGCCGATGGGGACGGGGACCTCGCCATGCCAAACGTCGAGCGGGCCGAGCACACGAATGCGCAGCGGCCCGTCGACGTCGGTCTTAGGGGTCACGGCTCGGCCTGCTTTGGCGGTTGCCCGGAGCCTTTCGGCGTCCTCACCGTTCAGGGCCAGGGCGGTGGTGATGGCCTCGATGGAGTCCGGCTTCGGGCCACGGCTTCGGCCCTGTTCCAGGTCGCGGATTGCGCCGGTACTGAGGCCGGCCAGGTCTGCGAGCTCCCGCTGAGTCTTGCCCGCGTCCTGGCGCAGACTGCGCAACAACGCACCGAAGCCGTTCTCCCGGGGCGTGGGCACAACCAGCATCCTACGCAACACAGGAGGTCTGGGCAGCTCGGCTGCCCAGACCTATCGGGTGCTCAGGCGCAAGGCCCGTTGACCCACTGGTGCGACCTGAGCAGCTCCGGGCTGACGAAGTTCCCGCGGGCACCGCGCGGAGTGCAGCCGGCGGTGTTGCGGTAGCCGGTCTGTGAGTAGTAGCGAACGCCGGTCAAGCTGGTGTTGGTCCCGTTGTTGCGGACCGACTTCGGCTTGACGTCGTCGGCCCAGGAACAGACACCCGGGGCGGCCAGCCAGTTGGTGTCGTTTCCGGACCAGTGGCAAATGGCTCCGGTTCCGCTCAGGCCGGAGTAGAAACAGATATCGCCGCTGGCGCAGCTCCAGGCGGCTACGAGCTCCTGCTTCTGCTCGTCCCACGCCTGACCGGTCTGCGCGGCGACCTGCACCATCTCCATGGTGGTGGGCTTCTTCTCGATGGGTGCGGCGCTGGCCGGCGCGGACACCGCCAGCACGGTCGCAACGGCTCCCAGGACGGCGATCAGTGATTTCTTGTAAGGGTTCATGTGCCCGACGCTACGAACTGCGATCGCCGTGGCACTGTCCGTACTACACCCGTACCTAGGGCAGCAGTGCGTCCATCTGGCCGACGGAGACTGTCAGGCCCTCGTCCATGCCCATGCTCATCAATTGCTCCATCTGCTCGCTGGTGTCGAAGATCGCTCGCAGCTCCATTCGCGTGCCGCCGTCGTACGGGCTCAGGTTCATCGTGGTGGTGCCCGTCGGCATCGTGGCGTCCGGCTTGCCCTCGGCGTTCCCGAACCCGTCGATGAACTCCAGCGACTTCGGCTCGTCGACGGCGGTCATCCGCCACCAGGCGTGGTGCTTGTCGCCCTCGGGGCCCGTCATGAAGTAGGTGACCTGGCCGCCCGGCGTCAGGTCGTGCTCGACGACAGTCGCCGTGTACGGCGCCGGGCCCCACCACTGCTCGAGCTTGCGCGGGTCGGCCCACAGCTCCCAGACCTGCTCGGTGGTGGCACTGAACTCCGCCACCAGGGTCAGGGTCAGTGCTTCCAGGTCCTTGTCAACGCTCTTCACGCTCATGGGTATCGCCTTTCGGTTCGTTCAAGAGATCGGTCATCCGGTCGACGCGAGCGCGCCAGACCGCTTCGAGCTGGTCGATCGCCGCGCGGGCCTGCCGGACGGCTTCGACATCGGTCCGCACGAGCTGCTCCCGTCCGCTGCGTTCCTTGGTCACCAGCCCGGCCTGTTCCAGGACGGCGACGTGCTTCTGCACGGCCGCGAAGCTCATCGAGTACTTCTCGGCGAGCCGGGACACGGAGGACTCGCTGACCAGGCAGCGACGCACGATGTCGCGCCGCGTGCCGTCGGACAACGCGTGCAGCAATCGATCCACAACTTCTTCACGTACAACCATTTGGTTGTACGTTAGGCCAACGGAAGAACCGGGTCAAGGCCAAGGGAAAATCAGATCCGTACGACGCCCGTCGGGGTCTCGAACTGGGCCGCGATCAGGCCGGGCTGGCCGTTCGGGCCGGCCCACCGCACGTCCAGGTCGTCGAGCAGGTGGTCGGCGGGGTGACCGATCCAGTCGGTGACGCGGATCGGGTCGCCGGCGATCTCCAGCGCGGTCAGGCGCAGGTCCTTGCCGCCCACCGACGGGTGCTGGGTGAGGTCGTCCCAGTGGATGAAGAACGGCAGTTGCGGGTCGGCGATCAGGCCTTTCACGCCGATCTGCCGCCAGGTCAGGTTCACCCCGTCGGGGCGGTGCCGGTTACCGGGGACGGACTCGCGGCCGAGCCGCTTCTCCATCCGGGCCATATCCGGGATCGCGACCACCCAGCCGAGCCAGCCGCCGCCGAGCTCCTTGCGGGCCCGGACCGCCTGACCGAACGGCGCCTTGTCGGATGCCGGGTGGTCGAGCACGTCCACGACCTCGATGTACCGGTCGTTGTCCAGCGGCAGGATGTAGTTGATCGTCCCGAACCGCGGGTGCACGCCGCCGTCGACGAACTCGGCTCCGAGCAGCGCGGACAGCCGCCGCACAGTCGCCAAACACCCATCGGGGCCGGCCGCGTACGACAAATGATCCAGACGCATGCCAGCATTCTTGCCCCAAATCCCGCCGATAGTGGGGGATCTGCGTGTCGTTCAGCGCGAAGCCGGGTGCGGCAGCAGCGGGCGCGCCGCCTCCAGACGCTGCTTGCAGAGGTCGGCCAGGATGTCGTAGGCCTTGAGACCCATCAGCGTCTGCAGCTCGACCTTGCTCGACTCGAAGACCGCCTCGACGGCGATGTGCGCCTCGGTGTTGCCGGTGCAGTACCAGTTCAGGTCGTGACCGCCGGGGCCCCAGCCGCGCCGGTCGTACTCACCGATGCCGACCTCCGTGTACGACGTACCGTCGGGGCGCTCCACCTCGCGGAACGTCCGGCGGATCGGCAGCTGCCAGCAGACGTCGGGCTTGGTCTCGACGAAGTGCACGCCCTTCTTCAGCGCCAGGCCGTGCAGCGAGCAGCCGCCCGTACCGCCGTTGAAACCGGGGCGGTTCAGGAAGATGCAGGCGCCCTCCCAGACCCGGGTCTTGCGGTCGCCGTCGTCGTCGGTCTCGACCCAGCCGTTCCGCTTGCCCTCCTTGCGGAACTGCCAGTCCTCCTTGGTCAGCTCCTTCACGTACTCCTTGACGCGGTTCTCGTCCTCGTCGTCGGAGAAGTGCGCGCCGAGCGTGCAGCAGCCGTCGTTCGGCCGGCCCTTGTAGATGCCGGCACAACCACCGCCGAAGATGCAGGACCAGTTCGACGTCAGCCAGGTCAGGTCACAGCGGAACACCTGATCCGGATCGTCAGGATCGGTGAACTCCACCCACGCACGGGGAAAATCAAGAGAAACCTCAGGCACTCGTGAAGCGTACGCGCCTGTTGCCGCGAACTGCGAACGGCAACTCCGAAACAACTGATACACCTGGAGTGAAGTACTTTGTGAGGTATGCGGCTCGGCGTACTCGACGTAGGTTCCAACACCGTCCACCTGCTCGTGGTGGATGCGCACCGCGGTGCCGCGCCGCTCCCGGCGTACTCGCACAAAACGGAGTTGCGGCTGGCCGAGCACCTGGACAAGGACGGCCGGATCGCGGACGAGGGTGCCGACGAGCTGGTCTCGTTCATCTCCGAGGCCGCCGAGCTGGCCGAGGACAAGGGCTGTGAATCGGTGATGGCGTTCGCGACCTCCGCGCTGCGCGAGGCGCCGAACGGCGAGAAGGTGCTGGCGCGGGTGCGCGCCGAGACCACGGTCGACCTGCAGGTGCTGAGCGGTGTGGACGAGGCGCGGCTGACGTTCCTCGCCGTACGGCGTTGGTTCGGCTGGTCGTCGGGGCGGCTCGCGGTGTTCGACATCGGCGGCGGCTCGCTGGAGATCGCGGCCGGGTCCGACGAGGAGCCGACGGTCGCGGTGTCGGTGCCGCTCGGCGCCGGGCGGCTGACCCGCGAGGGCGTGCACCAGGACCCGCCGGACAAGGACGAGATCCGTGCCCTGCGCAAACGGATCCGGATGGAGATGGCCGCGGTGGCCGGCGGCGTACTGCGGGCCGGCAAGCCGCAGCGTGCGGTTGCCACCAGCAAGACCTTCCGGTCGCTGGCCCGGATCTGTGGCGCGGCCCCGTCCGACGACGGGCCGTACGTGCCGCGGTCGCTGAGTCGTGACGACCTGGCCGAGTGGACCCCCAAGCTGATCAAGATGTCGTCGGCCGAGCGCGCTGCCCTGCCCGGAGTATCGGCCGGCCGGTCGTCGCAGCTGGTCGCCGGTGCGCTGGTCGCGGACGCGGTGATGGACCTGTTCGACCTGTCAGCCCTTGAGGTCTGTCCGTGGGCGCTGCGCGAAGGCGTCATTCTGTCCGAGCTCGACCAGCTGCAGCCCCGGTGAGCCCGATGCCCGCCCCTGCCAAAATTGGTCTGTCCACTGCCTCGGTCTACCCCGAGACGACCGCGAGCTGCTTCGAGCTGGCTTCCCGGCTCGGGTACGACGGCGTCGAGGTGATGGTCGGTATCGACCCGCTCAGCACTCAGATCGACGCGATCCAGCGGCTGGTCGACTACCACCAGCTGCCCGTGCTGGCGATTCACGCGCCCTGTCTGCTCATCACCCAGCGAGTCTGGGGGACCGATCCGTGGGAGAAGCTGGAGCGTTCCGCCGCAGCGGCGAACGACCTGGGCGCGGACGTCGTCGTCGTACATCCGCCGTTCCGTTGGCAGCGTGACTACGCCCGCGGTTTCGTCGAGGGGATCGCGCGGCTCGAGGCCGAGACCGGCGTGATCTTCGCGGTCGAGAACATGTACCCGTGGCGCGCGCCGGGCAAGGGCCTGCAGGCGTACGCGCCGAGCTGGGACCCGACCGAGCAGACCTACGCGCACACCACCCTCGACCTGTCGCACTCGTCGACGGCTGAGCAGGACTGTGTCGAGCTCGCGGCGGCGATGGGCCGGACGCTCAAGCACGTCCACCTCACCGACGGGACGGGCTCGGCCAAGGACGAGCACCTGGTGCCCGGCCGCGGTACGCAGCGGGCCGCCGATCTGTTGACCACCCTGGCCAATCAGGACTTCCGCGGGCACATCATCATCGAGATCAACACCCGCCGGTCGACCAGCCGCTCCGAGCGTGAGGTCGATCTGATCGAGTCGCTGGAGTTCACGAAGAAGCACTTCGTGAGCGACAAACAGAGCTTCCGCGGTAGTCGGCGGTCGCCGTTCGCGGTCACCCCGGAGGGGGAGATCTCGGAGCTGACTCCGTGACACCCCGCCGTACGACGGAGGCGCCCGCTGCTCGTGGTCCCGGGCGGCGTCCGGGCGGGCCGGATACCCGCGGCGAGATCCTCGGCGCGGCCCGGAAGTCCTTTGCGGACAAGGGATTCACGGCCACCTCGATCCGTGCGGTCGCGCGTGAGGCCGGGGTCGACGCGGCGCTGGTGCACCACTACTTCGCCAGCAAGGACGAGCTGTTCATCGAGGCGATGGCGCTGCCGGTCGACCCGCGCGAGATCGCGGCCGAGGTGCTCGGTGGTCCGCGCGACGACATCGGCCGGCGGATCGCGACCGTGTTCCTCGGGGTGTGGGAGTCGCCGGACGGGCAGCAGCGGATGCGGGCGATCTTCCGCAGCATGGTCGGGAGTGAAGAGGTCGCCCGGGTGATGCGCGAGGGCATCACCCAGCTGATCCTGCAGCCGGTCTCCAAGGCGCTGGACGTTCCCGACGCGGCCATCCGGGTGAGCTTGGTGGCCTCGCAGCTGATCGGGCTGGCGATGGTCCGCTACCTGATCGAGCTGGAGCCGATCGCCTCGGTCGACCAGCAGATCCTGATCGACCGCCTTGCACCGGTGCTGCAGCACCACCTCACCGGGTGATCCCGACCGAACGCGACATCCTCGCCGTACACAAGGATGCGGCGCCTTCCCGGGAGGCGTTCGAGCTGGTCTACGAGCACTGCCAGATCGTGTGCTCAGTGGCCTCGCAGTTCTTGGCCGGTCTCGACGTCGATGGTGATCTGGTCCGGGCCGGCGCGTTGCTGCACGACGTCGGCGTGTATCGGGTCGGGACGACGGCCTACGTTCGGCATGGGGTTCTCGGCCATGAATTGCTGGCAGGGCTTGGGTTTTCGGAGAGGATCTGCCGGTTCGCGTCCCATCACACGGGCGTCGGAATCACGAAGGACGACGTACTGGAGCAGGGCTTGCCGATCCCGGTGGCGGACTATCTGCCGGGGAGTCGGGAGGAGGAGTTGGTGATGTATGCCGACAAGTTCCACAGCAAGCGCACGCCGCCGGTGTTCGTGAGCGGCGACAGCTACGAGGCGATCGTCAGCCGGTGGGGTGTCGAGAAGGCCGAGATCTTCGCGGACCTCCGACGCCGGTACGGCGACCCGCTGCTGGACGAGTTGAGCGCCTCGACGGGACACGCTGTGGTCTGAGAGGGCGTCTGGAAACCCCACACCTACTGCGCTGCACTCGGCACGGCACCTCGCCGCACTGGTGCAAAGGCAACGATGGAAAAACATCGATGCCTCCGCCCCAGCGCACCGAGCTACCGCACCGAGCACATGCTCGCTACGGCGTGGAGTTCCCAGACGCCCTCTGAGAGGGCGTCTGGAAACCCCACACCTACTGCGCTGCACTCGGCACGGCACCTCGCCGCACTGGTGCAAAGGCAACGATGGAAAAACATCGATGCCTCCGCCCCAGCGCACCGAGCTACCGCACCGAGCACATGCTCGCTACGGCGTGGAGTTCCCAGACGCCCTCTGAGGTGTTGCCAAGCCGGCGGTCTCGGTGGGTTAATTCATCACATGGTGACAAACGCGGTGGGTTGCCGGGATGTCGTGGTGGTGCGCGGCGAGCGGGAGGTCCTGCACGGGGTGAGCTTCGACCTGCGGGCCGGGTCGGTGACCGGGCTGCTCGGGCCGTCGGGGTGCGGGAAGACGACGCTGATCCGGGCGATCGTCGGGCTGCAGGCGCGCGTGACCGGTTCGGTGTCGGTGCTCGGGTCGCCGGCGGGTTCGAAGGGTTTGCGCGGGCGGATCGGGTACGTGACCCAGGAACCCAGTGTGTACGGCGATCTGACGGTCGTGGAGAACCTGCGGTTCTTCGCGTCGGTGCTCGGGACCGGGGCAGACGACGTACAGCGGGTTGTTGATGCGGTGGACCTGCGGTCGCATGCCGACGTACGGGTCGATCGGTTGTCTGGTGGGCAGCGGTCGCGGGCGTCGCTGGCGGCTGCGCTGCTGGGGTCGCCGGAGTTGCTGGTGCTGGACGAGCCGACGGTCGGGCTGGATCCGGTCCTGCGGCGGGACCTCTGGGAGCTGTTTCATCGGCTGGCGGCGGATGGAGCGACGCTGCTGGTGTCCAGTCATGTGATGGACGAGGCGGTCCGCTGTGATCGGTTGTTGCTGATGCGGGACGGCGAGTTGTTGGCGGACGAGACGCCGCAGGCTTTGCTGGATTCCGTTGGCACACAGGATATTGAGCAGGCGTTCTTGACGCTGATCGAGCGGAAGGCGGCGACCCGATGACGTTGCGGGTGACGTTCGCGATCGCGGGCCGGGTGCTCGCGCAGTTGCGCCGGGATCATCGGACGGTCGCGATGCTGATCGTGCTGCCGGCCCTGCTGGTCACGCTGATGTGGTGGATGTTCCACGATTCACCGGCGACCTTCGATCGCATCGGCGGGCCGCTGCTGGCGGTGTTCCCGGCGATCATCATGTTCATCGTGACTTCGGTGGCGACATTGCGGGAGCGGTCGAGCGGGACGCTATCGCGCCTGTTCACGCTGCCGATGGGCAAGCTGGACTTCCTGCTCGGGTACGCCGTCGCGTTCGCGCTGATCGCGGTGGTCCAGGCGCTCGTGGTGGTCTCGATCGCCTTGTATGCCTTGGATCTGGATATCGTGGGTGCTGCTTGGCAGCTTGGTGTGGTCGCGGTCCTCGACGGTGTGCTCGGTACGGCGCTCGGTCTGTTCGCGAGTGCGTTCGCGGCGACCGAGTTCCAGGCTGTGCAGATGATGCCGGCCGTGATGATCCCACAGCTCCTGCTGTGCGGACTACTGGTTCCGCGGGACCACCTCCCCGGCGTACTGCATGCCGTCAGCAACGTTCTGCCGTTGTCCTACGCCGTCGACGCCGTCGTCGGAGTTGCCCAGGGCAACAGTCCGGCGGTCGAGATCCTGGTCGTGCTGGCCTTCATCGTGGCGGCGCTCGGACTCGGCGCCGCCACCCTCAAACGCCGTACCGCCTGAGTCCTTCGATCTGAGAAACGCCGGCCCGGGAGATCCCGGGCCGGCGCGATGATCAGCCCTCGGGGTAGAGCTTGGTGAGGAGCTTGCCGTCCTTGTCGTACGCCCGGACCGTCAGCTTGTCCTTGGTGGTGTGCGGAGTCTCGTCCAGTGCGGTGAAGGCGAACCAGCCGTCCTTCACCGGTGCGTCGTACTTGGGTCCGGATCCGATCTGCACCACGATCTTCGCCGTTGCCACCGGTGCCCGGCCCCAGCCCTTGGGCAGGGACTTTCCGCAGACCTCGCCCTCGCAGTTCGTGCCCTCGGGGAGGATCGTGGCCATGTCCTTGCCGAAGGTGCCGTCAGGCCACTGCACCCGCGGGTAGTCGGTGCCGAGATCGTCGAGTTTGAGGGCGTAGATTCCCCAGCCGGATCCAGTGGCCGGCGACCCACCGGTCGCCAGCTCGCAAGCCACCGCGGTGCGGCCGGAGGGTGAGACCGCGATCAGCTGGCCGCGGCGGAAGCCCTTGATGTCGCCGCCGGGCTCCAGCCGGTCGGAGACCACGATGTTCCACTTCGTCATGTCGACCCACGCGTCCACCGAGCAGTTCCGAAGTTGTCCCTGCGGGGTCGTCGGGAGCGGATCCGCCTCCGCGGCGGCGACGAGGGCAGCCGACGGCTTGTCCCCGCCGGGAATCGTGCAGCTCCAGACCGTGGTGTCCTTGTTCTTCTCATCCCAGGTCATGACGACCTTGCCGCCGCCGCGGGCCCCGCCCTTGATGTCGTACATCGTCGAGCGTGCGGACCGGAATCCGTTCTGCGCGAACAGGTGCTTCTTCTGCGGGCCGTACCGGAGGTCGCACCGGCGTTCGGCCTCCTTCTGATCGAGCCGCTGGCCAGCGCCTTCCTCACCGCGCGGTACGCCGGGGACCGGGCTGAAGTCCGAGTTCTCGGTACCGGCGACGCCCGGCTCCTGGTTCGCGGAGCTGATGTTGGGGATCAGGGTGGCGGCGAGGGCGATGGCGGCGACGCCGGCGATCCCGCCGCCGGCGCCGAGGAACCGGCGGCGACGCAGGCCGCCGCGGCCACGGGTGAGTACCGCGTTGGTGTCGAAGTCGGTCAGCGGCTCGGCGTCGGCGAGCCGGTGCAGCTCGGTGCTGACCTCGGGGTCGTTGTTCATCAGATTCTCCTTCACAGCGCCGGGCTCGTCCGTCGCATGGCCTTGCGGAGAGTTTCGAGACCGCGAGCCGCCTGGCTCTTCACGGTGCCTTCCGAACATCCGAGGGCCTCGGCGGTCTGCTCGACCGACAGGTCCTCGTAGTACCGAAGGACGACACAAGCTCGTTGCCGTGGGCCCAGCGCCCGCAGGGCGTCGAGGACCTGGTCGCGATCCGCATGCCCGGCCGCGAAGTCGCCGGCCGCCTGCTGCTCGGGCAGCACCGCGGTCGTCACTTCCCGGCGCCAGGGCCGCCGGCCGCCGTCGTACGCGGTGTTGACGACCATCCGCCGTGCGTAGGCGAACGGATTGCCGGTCCGGCTGATCTTCGGCCAGTGCAGGTACAGCTTGTACAGCGCGTCCTGCACGATGTCGTCGGCCTTGTGTCGGTCGCCACTGATCAGGTACGCCGTTCTTCGCAGCGACGGATTGGCCGTCTCCACGAACTCGACGAACGACTGGTCCCGCTCGCTCATCCGTGCCTCCCACTCTCCATGTCCACCACAAGACGGAAAGCGGGTTCACCCGGGTTGCATGCTCAGAGCTTCGGTTTGCCCGGCTGGTAGACCCACGCCTGGAAGAACGGGCCGAGGTCGCGGTGGGTCAGCCGCTCGACGAACCGGATGAAAGTCTGCGTCGTGACGTTGCTGTGCCGGTGGGCGGTCGGCCACTGCTTGAGGACCTGGAAGAAGGCGCGGTCGCCGATCTTCAGACGCAGCGCGTGCAGCGTCATCGCACCGCGGTCGTAGACCAGGCTGTCGAAGATCCGGTCGCGGCCCGGGTCGGCCACCTTGCCGGTCCAGTTGTCCTCACCGTTGTAGGCGGCCTCGAAGCTCTGCTGCGCCGGGATCCCGCGGAACTTCTCCTGGTAGAGCCACTCCGAGTAGGTGGCGAAACCTTCGTTGAGCCAGATGTCCGACCAGCGTGCCGGGGTGAGGCTGTCGCCGAACCACTGGTGCCCCAGTTCGTGCGCGAGCAGACCGCCGCTGACGTTGCTGCTGCGCTGGTCGTAGACCGGTCGGCCCTGGGACTCGAGGGCGTAGTGAACGCCGACGTCGCCGATGATGCCGCCGGTCGAGCCGAACGGGTAGCGCCCGTACAGAGAGGACTCCCACTCGACGATCTGCGCCGTGGTCTCGTTGAACACCTTGCCCTGACCGGCCTTGGTGTCGACCGACTGGCCGATCGCGGTGATGTTCAGCCGGCCGTCCTTCAGGCGGCTGCGGGTGACGTTGTAGTTGCCGATCGCAAGCATGCTCAGCTCGCTGGCCATCGGCTGGCTCATCTGCCAACGGAAGGTGGTCTTGCCGCGGTGCGTGGTCGTGGGGCCGGGCTCACCGTTGGCCAACACCGTCAGACCAGTCGGCACCGTGATGGTCTGGCTGTACGTCGCCTTGTCGGCCGTCGTGTCGTTCACCGGGTAGTAGGTCGCCGCGCCGATCGGCTGGTTGAGCGCGACCGCACCGTCCTTGGTCGCGGCCCAGCCGGAGATCCCCAGCGCCGGGTCGTCGATCCTCTGCGGGACACCCGCATACGTCACCGCCACCGTAAACGTGCTCCCACGCCACAGCCCACGCCGCGGCGTGATCACCAACTCCTGCGCCCCGCTCCGAGTGAACGCCGCCGCCCGCCCGTTGACCGTCACCTTGCTGATCTTCAACGGCCCCTGGAAGTCCAGATCGAAGCGCGACAGATTCTGAGTGGCCTTGGCGAGGACCGTCGTCGTCGCATCGATCGCCTTGGTCTTCGGGTCGAACGCAAGGTTGATGTCGTAGTGCCGGACGTCGTACCCGCCGTTCCCCATGTCCGGGAAGTAAGGATCCCCAGCCCCCGCCGCCCCCGGCGAGAACGGCGTGGCATTCGCGGTCAAACCCGAAGCCCCCGCCAATCCCAAAGCCACGATGACCGACAGCACCCCACGACGACGTCCCACAAGTCCTCCTCAGAAGTCCACGACAGACCCCCGCAGACTAAGCGACCCCCGCCGCAACCGCCTTGAGCACCCATCAACCACGTGACGCCCGCCGAAATGGTTGACCCGTGCTCAACGCCGTACCGGCGGAGTTAGCCGGCTAGGTGGGCGACGTTGTCCCAGGCGGGGTCTTGGGTGGTGGTTACGGCTACTTTGCCGTGGGTCCAGCCGGGGGTGGCGGCTTGGAGTTGGGCGGCGGCGGGGGTGGTGCCGTCGGTGTAGTAGTGGAGGAGGCGGGTGCCGGCGGAGGTTTCGTGGGCGAGGAGGTTGCCGGAGCCGCCCAGGCGGGCGGTGAGGTGGTCTTCGAAGGCCCGGAGTTCGTCGAGCATGTCGGACTCGGGGAGGCCGTCGTCGCGGATGACCGGGTAGCCGACGGAGATCTCGACGTGGGTGTCGAGGTGTGGGCGGCGGATGGAGCGCAGGGGGTATTCGGCGGTGGCGATCAGGCGGTGGCCGTCGCGGGTACCTTCGAGCATTTTCCAGGCGGGGCTGCCGTCTTCGAGGGTGTGGGCGGCGGCGAAGGCCGCGACCGCGGGCAGCAGGGCGGGGATCGGTTTGGCGTCGGCCGGTACGGCGTCGAGGGTGTCGATCGCGCCGACCCAGGTCTCGACCATCTCTTCGCCGAGCACGAGGTCGAGGATCAGGAAGGTGACCCGCTGCCGGACCTCGACCGGCAGATCCGGGAACGCCGGGTGGTAGACGCCGACGTGGATCGACGAGGCGTCGGGCTCGGTCGTGACGACCGACTGCTCGATCGGTACGGCGGGCAGTCCCTCGAACTGGATCGTGCTGACCGGCCCCGGCCGCCGCAGGTCGGCGTACTCCCAGAGGTGGTCCGAGACGGGCGCGGACCGCAGCCAGCGCCGGGCTGTCGCGCGCCGGCTCGGGTTTCCGGCGGCGGTGACGATCAGGGCGTGCTGGGCGTGCAGGCCCGGGCCGAGCTCCCAGTCGAGTTCGGGGTGGACGCGGTTGACCCATTCGCTCAGCGTGGCGCCGACATCCGCGGGCTCCTTGCGGGCGATCGCGTCGGCGACGAGTTCGGCGCCGACGGCGGTCCACCAGGTCCAGAACGCGCCGATCGGATCGGCCTCCACGACGGCCGCCTTGCGACGCTTGAAGATGGGCATACGTCCTATCCTCCCTCGCCCGAGGTGCGGACACACTGCGTGACCTGAGAGGGTGCCTGGAAACTACACGCCTACTGCGCAGCACTCGGCGCAGCGCCTCGCCGCACTGGTGCGAAGACCACGATGGAAAAACATCGAGGCCTCCGCCCCAGCACGCCGAGCCACTACACCGAGCACTTGCTCGCTACGGCGTGTAGTCCCCAGGCACCCTCTGACCAGTACGCCGCTGGTGTGGTTCCGGCCACAGGATTATGGAGCGCCTGGTTCAGGCGCGTAACCTGCAGACACCACTGGCATATGGGGCCGGGTGGCTTAGGAGGAGAACAGAAGTGCTTCGGCGAGTCCTGCTGGGCATGTCCCGCAGCCCCCAGATCAAGAAGGCCGTTTCGGCCATGCCGGTGTCCAGCGGCATCGTGTCGCGGTTCGTGGCCGGTGAGACCGCTCCGGAGGCCGTGCTGGCCACCGAGAAGCTGGTCAGCAACGGCCTGAACGTCACCCTCGACCACCTCGGCGAGGACGTCACCGACCTGGCCGCCGCGAGCGCCACGGCGGACGCCTACCTCGAGGTTCTGAAGCAGCTCTCCGCCGCCGGCCTCACCAAGAACGCCGAGGTGTCGGTGAAGCTGTCCGCCGTCGGCCAGGCGCTGCCCGGCGACGGCGAGAAGATCGCCCTGGAGAATGCCCGGACGATCTGCCACGCGGCCCGCAACGCCGGTACGACGGTGACCCTCGACATGGAGGACCACACCACCACCGACTCCACGCTGGGCATCCTCCGCGAGCTGCGCCAGGACTTCCCGGAGACGGGCGCCGTGCTGCAGGCCTACCTCCGCCGTACCGAGGCCGACTGCCGCGACCTGGCCCACGCCGGTTCCCGGGTCCGGCTCTGCAAGGGCGCCTACAAGGAGCCCGAATCGGTCGCGTTCCAGGACAAGCGCCAGGTGGACAAGGCCTATGTCCGCGCGCTGAAGATCCTCATGAACGGCACCGGCTACCCGATGGTCGCGTCGCACGACCCGCGCCTGATCGCGATCGCCGGCTCGCTCGCCGACCGCGCCAACCGGCAGCCGGGCAGCTTCGAGTTCCAGATGCTGTTCGGCATCCGCCCCGAGGAGCAGGTCCGCCTCGCAGGCCTCGGCCACACCATGCGCATCTACATCCCGTACGGCGAAGACTGGTACGGCTACCTGGTACGCCGCCTCGCCGAGCGCCCGGCCAACCTGCAGTTCTTCGCCCGCTCCTTGATCAGCAAGAAGTAACAACCAGTAAGAAGTCGTACTGTGTGGGCATGACTGACCAGGTGGCCATTCTCGGGGCCGGTGTGATGGGCGAGACGTTGTTGTCGGGGCTGATCCGGGCCGGGCGACGACCGGAGCAGTTGCTGATCACCGAGCGGCGTGCGGAGCGTGCTGCCGAGCTACGCGAGCGGTACGGCGTCGATGTCGTGTCCAACCTGGATGCGGCGGCGAAGGCGGACACCCTGGTGCTGGTGGTCAAGCCGCAGGACATGCCTGAGCTGCTGGCCGAGATCGCGCCGGTGGTGAGGCCCTCCCAGACGGTTGTTTCGCTGGCCGCTGGTATCTCCACCAGCTTCATCGAGTCCCGGCTGCCCGAAGGGGTCGCTGTCGTCCGGGTGATGCCGAACACGCCGGCCCTGGTCGACGAGGGGATGGCTGCCATCTCCCGCGGTGCGCACTGCGATGAGAGCCACCTCGCGCTGGCCGAGGGGCTGCTGTCCGCGACCGGCCGGGTGATCCGGGTGCCGGAGAAGCAGCAGGACGCGGTGACCGCGATCTCCGGCTCCGGACCGGCGTACATCTTCTTCGTGGTGGAGTCGATGATCGAGGCGGGCGTCCACATGGGCCTGCCGCGGACGACGGCCACCGACCTCGTCGTACAGACTGTCGTGGGCTCGGCCAAACTGCTCCGCGAGACCGGTGAGCACCCGACGGTGCTGCGCGAGCGCGTGACGTCCCCGGGCGGTACGACGGCCGCCGCGGTCCGCGAGCTCGAGGACCACAAGGTGCGGGCGGCTTTCCTGTCCGCGATCGAGGCGGCGCGCAACCGTTCCCGCGATCTCGCCGCCGAATAACACCTCTCTGGAGGGTGGCGTTATTCTGAGGCGATTCTTTCCGGCAAGGATGATCGGTTATGGTCCCGCCCATGGGTAATCGTTCGGCGCAGAAGAGCCCCGAGCAGCTCAGCCCTGCTCCGGAGCCGGTGGCGGAGCTGCCGGCGCTGCCGTGGCGGGTCCCGGTGGATCCCGCGCCGTGGTGGGCCTGGGCGCTGTTCGTGGCGCCGTTCATCGCGGTTCCGGCGCTGAATTCGTGGCTCTGGATGGGCGCCCGCGACATCCTCGCGGTCTTCCTGCTGACGATCATCGGCGCCTCGGTGGTCCGGGTCGCCGGCGGCGTCGTGCTCTACCGGGTGATGCTGACGCCGACCGCGCTCAAGGCGCGGACGAGCATGCTGATCCGCAGCCTGCCTTGGCAGGACGTGGACAAGATCGAGGTCGGCGGCGACAACGTCGTACTGACCCGTGGCAAGGACGAGAACGAGATCAACGGCATCCCGGCCGACCGCACCGCCGAGGTCGCCGCCGTGATGGAGGCCCTGCGCAGGCAGGCCGCCGGCCGTCCGGCCCGTCGCGCGACCCCGCGTCCCGGCATCGGCGCCCTGCTCGTCCTGCTCTACCTGGTGCTCTCCATCGGCTCCTTCCTGATGCGCTGGCACCTCGTCTGACCCCGACATAAGGTCGAGGTCATGGACTTTTCCTTTTGGCCGAACGCCGGCCGGACGTGGACCGAAATCCTCGAAGGCGCCGAGTACGCCGAGCGCACCGGGTGGCACGGGGTCTGGATCGCGGACCATTTCATGAAGAACGACGCCGACCTGTCGGTGCCGGTGAACGAGGCGTTCGCGCTGCTCGCCGGTCTCGCCGTCCGCACCGAGCGGGTGCGGATCGGCTCGATGGTGCTCGGCAACACCTATCGGCACCCCGCGGTCGCCGCCAATGCGGCCGCGACGATCGACCAGATGAGCAACGGCCGGTTCGTGTACGGCATCGGTGCCGGCTGGCAGGTGAACGAGCACGAGGTCTACGGCATCGAACTGCCGCCGGTGAAGCCGTTGCTGGCCCGGTTCGAGGAGGCCTGCCAGGTGCTCAAGGCGCTGCTCACCGAGGAGCGCGCGACCTTCGACGGCAAGTACTACCAGCTCAAAGGTGCCCCGCTCGAGCCGAAGCCGGCACACCTGCCGGTGCTGATCGGGGCCTCCGGCGAGAAGGTTGCCCTAGGCATCGTTGCCAGGTATGCCGATGAGTGGAACCACTGGGGTCGCCCGGATCTCGCCGCCCACAAGGGGAAAGTCTTCGCTGAGCACTGCGAGCGCATCGGCCGCGACCCGAAGACGGTCCGCCGTTCCGCCCAGACCTTCCTCGAGGTGATCGCCCCCGGCGACACCGAAGCGGTCGCCCGCAAGGAGAACTTCGAGTCCCGCGGTCTGCACGTGATCATGGGCTCGGCCCAGGAGGTCCTCGACGTCGTCGCCGAGTACCCGGCCGCGGGCATCGACGAGATCCTCGTCCCCGACCACTGGTTCGGCTCCGGCGCCGAGCGCTTCGAAACCCTCGAACGCCTCCGCGAAGAGGTCTTCAACAAGATCTAGAGCGACAGCGTGGCCATCACTGGCCAGTGATCGCTGGGCAGCCGTCCACCGGGACGGAAGTGCGAGACGGCTGCCTCGGTCACGGTCCAGGCCGGGCTGATCAGGATGTGGTCGATCCGGTCGTCGTCCTCGGCGCCGGTGAAGTCGTGCCAGCTACCACCCGCATCAGCCGGTACGGCGTACCGCAGGCCGGCGTCGGTGAGCGCCTTCAACGGGGGAGAGTCCGGCGTCGCGTTCAGATCGCCCATGACGATCCACGGCAGGTCACCGGCGGTCCACCGCGCGACCAGTCGAGACGACTGCAGTTGCGCGACCTCGCCGGCGTGGTCGTAGTGCGTGTTCAGTACGCCGATCGTCGTGCCGCTGCGGTGCCGCAACCAGACGAGCGTGGCTACCCGGGTCAGATCCGCGTCCCAGCCGACCGATCCCGGCGTACCGGGGTCGTCGGACAGCCACCGCGTCTCGGAGCGCTCGATCCGCCAGTCGCCCGTCCGGACCATGACGGACGAGCGCTCACCGGCGTCCATCCCGTCGTCCCGGCCGACGCCGACGATCTCGTGCTTCGGGAACCGGAAGCGCAGGTACTCGAGCTGGTCGGGCAGCACTTCCTGCAGCCCGACCACGTCGGCGTCGAGGAGTTCGATCGCCGCCACCGCCGCATCCCGCCGTACCGGCCAGGCGTTCTCGCCGTCCGGGGCGGACGAGTTGCGGAGGTTGAAGGTGGCGGCACGGATCCTCATGGCGTCCAGCCTTTCATGGGGCCCGGCCTTTCATGGGGCCCGGCCTTTCATGGGGCGCAGCCTGCCAAACCCATGGCTCGCGTCGCTGCCCGAAGTCGGGGTTCGCTCGCCTCGAGCGCCCGCTCCCGTCCTTGCGCCAGCAGCTCGTCGACCGCGCCGGGATCGGTCGCCAGCCGGGCGTACTCCTTCTGCAGCGGCTCGATCACGGCCAGTACGGCGTCCGCGACGTCCCGCTTGAGGTCGCCGTACGACGAGTAGGCCGCCGCGAGCCGGACCGGATCGCCGTCCGTGCAGGCGGCCAGGATCTCCAGCAGGTTGGTGACGCCCGGCTTGGCCTTCTCGTCGTGGCGGATCGAGCTCTCCGAGTCGGTGACGGCCCGCATCACCTGGCGCCGGATCACGTCCGGCGGGTCGAGCAGCCGGATCGTCCCGACCGCGTCGTCGGAGTCCGACTTGCTCATCTTGGCCGTCGGGTTGGCCAGGTCCTTGATCCGAGTGGCCAGCGCCGCCTTGTGCAACTCCGGTACGACGAAGGTCTCGCCGTACTCGCGGTTGAACCGGATCGCGACGTCCCGCGCCAGCTCCACGTGCTGGTCCTGATCGCCGCCGACCGGGACCCGCTGGGCGCCGTACAGGAGGATGTCCGCCGCCATCAGGCAGGGATAGGTGAAGAGCGAGGCCCGGGTCATCGGACGGCCGCCCTTCTCCTTGTACTGGATCATCCGGGACAGCTCGCCGACGTACGACGTGCACTCGAGCAGGTACGCGAGCTGGGCGTGCGTGGGGACGTCCGACTGGATGAATACCGCGCCCGGTGGGATTCCGGCCGCGAGCATCAGCGTCGCGCACTCGCGGGTGAGCGTCGCGAGTCGACGTGGATCGTGGCGTGTGGTCATCGCATGCAGGTTCGCGACGAAGTAGAACCCGTCGGGATCGGTGAACCGCCGCAGGGCGCCGAGGTGGTTGCCGAGCGTCAGGCGGCCGGACGGGGTGATGCCGGAGAGCGAGGTCATGTCAGTGCCTTTCGGTGAGTTCGGGCCCTACCTCACCGAGCGCACAAAAAAGGCCGTCTCGGCGAGACGGCCTCTTGGGTGCGTGTGAACGCCGGGTGACCGCCCTAGACGGCCCACCACAGCTGCAAGTTTGTGTTCACGCTCCAACCTTAGCCCGGCGACCGGTTCCAGGGCTACCTCAGGCTCACGCTGGGCGACCGATCTGACTTCTCTTGCAAATCCTGTAACGCTTTGCAGCCCCACAGCGATGAACCGAACGTTGGACCCGCTGCTGACCCAGCGTTTGAGCGGGCCGGCGCGTCCTGGGAGGGGTGTCGCGCCGCCCGCTGCTCCAACCTCCACCCGCCGAATCACCCCTGACAACGTGCGCCAAACTAGTGGCATGACGGTGCAGGTACGGCGATTGGCCGCTGACGACTGGGAAATCCTGCGCGAGGTCCGGCCGCGGGCCCTGATCGAGGCGCCCGGATCGTTCTACGAGAAGCACAGCGACTCGATCGCGCTGACCGCGGACGAGTGGCGGGCCCGGCTGAGCGCCGCCAACAAGGTCACGCTGCTGGCCGAGTCCGACGGGGAACCGGCCGGGATGGTCAGCGGCGTACCGGCCGGTCCGGACGAGCGGGACCCGGATGCCGCGCTGATGCTCTCGATGTGGGTCGCCCCAGCGTTCCGTGGAGTCGGGGTGGCTGACCGGTTGACCTCCGAGCTGCTGGTCTGGTCCCGGGAGCAGGCCTACAAGCGGTTGCTGCTCTGGGTGTACGCCGCTGCTCCGCGCGCTGCTGCGTTCTACCGCCGGGCCGGCTTCGAGCCGACCGGACGCGTCGAGACGTTCTACGACCCGACGCGCCCGCTCACCCTGATGTCCCAAACCCTCTGAGGCTCAGGCGGTCGGCTTCAGGCTGACGTCGATCGCGTCCAGTTCGGTGTAGCACTCACCCTTCTTGAAGGTGACCGTGTTCGTCCCCGCCTTGAGGTCGAGGTCGACCGCGGAGGTGCCCAGCAGGTCCCAGCTGTACGACGGGTACGTCATCGTGGCCGGGGTGCCGTTGTTGGCGTCGACCAGATGGGTGCAGTTGGTCCCGATCCCGTTCGCGCCGCGGGCCCGGATCCGATAGGTGCCGGCGGCACCGACGTCGAAGGTGAACTTGACGAAGCTGGTCGGGGTGTCGATGTAGCCGACCTTCGCGCCACCGGAGGCGGAGACGATCTTCGTCCGCTTGGTCGGTGCGCCGCTGATCGTCGCGTTGGCGGTCTGCTCGGCCTCGTACCGGGTCACCTGCAGACCGGTCAGGGCGGCGTACCAGCGGGCCGCGGCCTTGGATGCGGCGCCGTAGTTCGGGTGCCACATGTCGACGAAGTCGTAGGGCTGGAACAGCACCGAGTTCGCGTCCAGGTAGTCGACATGCTTGCCTGCGGCAACCTTGCCGGCGACGATGCCCGGGATCGTGTAGTTGAAGGCGGCTACGCGGGTGTAGTGATCGGCGTGCGCGAGCTGCGGGATGGCGCTCACGAAGACCCGCGTGTTCGGCAGGGTGCTGGTGATGGTGTCGATCAGGGTCGACAGCTTGCCGGGTGCGGCGCCCGCCCCGGCGTCGTCGTACATGTCGTTGGTGCCGATCTGGAGGGTGATCACGTCGGGCCGGTAGGTGTTCAGCCAACCGACCACATTGGCCTGGATCTGGCTGATCGTCCAGCCGCCGTGGCCCTCGTGGTTGGGGTCCATCAGGTTCGCCGGACCGCCGGTCTGCGACCCGACGAAGTCGACCGGCCGGCCGTCGGCCTTGAGTAGTTGCCAGAGGTCGGGCCGGTACGACGCGGTGGTACCGACGTCCCCGGCCGTGATCGAGTCGCCGAGCGGCATCACCTTGGTCGGAGTCGCCCGCACCAGCGGGACGGCCGGTACGTCGGCGGCGGGGGCGGCAGCGGTGTTCGTGGTGAGGGCTCCGGCGGTGACGGCGGAGCCGATCAGAGCGGCCGCGCCGAGCAGCGCGGGCAGAGCGCGAGCGATCGCACGCATCAGGTTCTCCTCCAGGTGGGCGGGCCGATTGGATCAACTGGCCGCCTTGATCGTCGGCCTGTGCCGGGAGACCGGCAAACCATTCGACGGACCCCGAAGCATCGGGTGGACCGCTAAGGTCGGCTTGAGCGAGCGGAGCGAGCTCATCAAAAGGCACAGGGAGCAAGGCTCATGGGGCCGGAGCGAAGCGGAGGACACATGAGTGGTGAGGCGAGATTGGTCTATGAGGATGCGCTGACGCGGTACGACTTCGGCCGCGGGCACCCGATGAGTCCGATCCGGATCCAACTGACCATCAAGCTGGCGCGCGAGCTCGGGATCTTCGACCACCTGCCGGTCGTCCCGGCTCCGATGGCCAGTGACGACCTGCTGCGGACCGTGCACACGGCCGAGTACGTCGAGGCGGTCAAACGGGCCGGCGCGGACCCCGACGTACCGGATCTCGAGCACGGGCTCGGTTCGGACGACACCTACAACTTCGCCGGGATGCACGAGGCGAGCGCTCAGATCGCCGGCGCCAGCGTCGAGGCGGCGCGGTCGGTGTGGTCGGGTGAGGTGCTGCACGCGGCGAACATCTCCGGCGGCCTGCACCACGCGATGCCCAACCGGGCCAGCGGCTTCTGCGTCTACAACGACCCGGCGATCGCGATCCAGTGGCTGCTCGACCAGGGCGTCGAGCGGGTCGCGTACGTCGACGTCGACGTGCACCACGGCGACGGCGTACAGGAGGTCTTCTACAACGACCCGCGGGTGCTCACCGTGAGCCTGCACGAGTCGCCGACCACGCTCTTCCCGGGGACCGGCAGCGCCGGCGAGACCGGCGGACCGGACGCGGAGGGATCGGCGGTCAACATCCCGCTGCCGCCCGGGACCGGGGATTCCGGCTGGCTGCGGGCGTTCCACGCGGTCGTGCCGGACGTCGTACGCGCGTTCCAGCCGACGATCCTGGTCACGCAACACGGGTGCGATTCTCACGTCGAGGACCCGCTCGCGCACCTGACGAAGACGGTTGATGGGCAACGCGCGGCGTACCTGGCCCTGCACGACCTGGCCCACGAGGTCACCGGCGGCAAGTGGGTCGCCACCGGCGGCGGGGGCTACGCGATCATCGACGTCGTGCCGCGGGCCTGGAGCCACCTGCTGGGGATCGTCGCGGGCAAGCCGATCGACCCGCAGACCGCCGTACCGGAGGCGTGGCGCGAGGAGGTGCGGATCCGCTTCGGCCGCGTCGCGCCGCTGCGGATGACGGACGGCCGGGACCCGGAGTACGTCGACTGGTCGGCCGGTTACAACCCGGACACCTGGCTGGACCGATCCATCAAGGCGACCCGGGACACCTGTTTTCCGCTCCTGGGCCTCGACCCAACGTACTGACTCCGTCACAGGATCGAGTCACACGAGTCCCCCTCTTTCCCATTCGCACCAACAGCCACTACCCTCGTGACATGCACGGACGGAGGTGCCGGAGGGGAAGCCGGCGCACGATCCGTGCTGGAAGTGCGGTGCGCAAATGGCATCAAAGAAGTCCGGTGGTGAGCAGCCGCTCGCAGAGGTGAAGTTTCTGACCGTGGCAGAGGTTGCCACGGCCATGCGCGTGTCCAAGATGACGGTGTACCGGTTGGTGCACTCCGGTGAGCTGCCCGCGGTGCGGGTAGGTCGTTCGTTCCGGGTGTCGGAGGACGCGGTGCACGACTACCTCAAGGGCGCCTTCTTTCAGGCCGGATAACCACGAGAGAAGCGGCCGGATCCCCTCGGGGACCGGCCGCTTCGTCATGTCTTGGTCTGTTGCTGCGACAGCGTCCGCAGTACGGCGATCGCCTGCTGGACCGTTTCGTCCGCGTGCCCGGCCCAGACCTGGTGCTGGGCCGCGGAGCTGGCGACGACGGCCTCCTCGGCGGCTTTGACGCCCTCCGGGGTGAGCCGGATCTGAGTGCCCCGGCCGTCGACCGGATCGGGCTCACGGTCGACGTAGCCCCGCCGTACCAGCTGGTTGACGACGTTGCTGGTGCCGCCGGAGGACAGGAACAGGTTCCGGCTCAGATCCGACGGCTTCTGCCGGTACGGCGCTCCGGCCCGGCGGAGGGCGACGATCACGTCGAACTCGGCCGAGGTCAGCCCGAGCTCCCGCAGGACCGGGCGACTGGCCTGGTCCAGAGCGTCGGCCAGCACCATCACACGCTTGCTCAGCTCGCTGGTCGGGTGCAGCGCGGCCGGTAGTTCGTGCTGCCAGGCCGCGAGGATCCCGTCCACCCGATCGGTCGTCATGGTTGACAGTCTAGATGCCTTTGATGATAGCTTTATGGAAAGCTTTCTACTGAGAGGAATTCTGATGTGCACGCTGGTGCAAGGCGGCCTGGTCATCGACACGGCTCCGGAGGTGACGGTTCGGCCGGAGGCCGACGTACTGATCTCGGACGGGCGGATCGTCGCGGTCGGGCCCGGCCTGTCGGCGGAAGGCGCGGAGGTGATCGACGCCCGGGGGCGGATCGTGCTGCCGGGGTTCGTCGACACGCACCGGCATGTGTGGCAGGCGGCGCTGCGCGGGATCGGGAACGAGGGGGACCTCGGGTACTACTTCGATCACGTGATGCAGGCGCGCGGGACGCGGTACCGTCCATCGGATGTTGCCGCGAGCAACTTTATTGGTGCGTTGGAGTGCCTGGATGGCGGCATCACGACGGTGCAGGACTACTCGCACGTGCAGGGCTCGGCCTCGTACGGCGAGGCCGCCGTCGACGCTTTGTCGCGCAGCGGGATCCGCGCTGTCTATGGGTTTGGCCCGTCACCGCTGGTGGGTGGAACCGCTGACCCGGCCGCCCTGCGTCAGGTGGTGGCCGCCGGCTCGGACCGGATCACCGTTGCCCTCGCATCCACCGGCCCCGCCTACGCGCCGTTCGATGTCGTCGAGGCCGACTGGGCGCTCGCTGCTTCGCTCGGTCTCTCCGTAGTCACCCACATCGACCGCAGTGAGGTCACCCAAACCCCGATCACCCTGCTGGCCGAGGCGGGTCTCCTGCGCCCAGACACCCTCTACGTGCACTGCAACAACCTGTCGGACGCTGAGCTGAAGCTGATCGCCGACTCCGGAGCCTCCGTCTCGATCGCCCCCGCCGTCGAGGCCCGCCTGGAAATGGGCCCGCCGGTCGCCGCTCGCCTGAAAGCCCTGGGCGTCCCCGTCAGCCTGGGCATCGACACCGTCACCAGCGCCCCCGGCGACATGTTCAGCATCATGCGGCAGATCCTCGCCCTCGGCTACAACGCCTTCACCGCCCCCGAGGTCCTCCAGCTGGCCACCATTGCCGGCGCCCAGGCCCTGGGGTTCTCCGATGTCGGTTCCCTTGCTGTCGGCAACCAAGCCGACCTGATCCTGCTCCGAGCCACCGACCCCAACCTCGCCGGCGGCCTGACAGATCCCGTCGCGACGGTCGTCACCTCTGCCCACCCCGGCAACGTGGAAACAGTCCTGGTCGCCGGCCAGCTCCTCAAACACAACGGCCACCTAACCACCCCCACCTACCCAGAAGCCCTAGCCGCCCTGACCACCGCCACCACCCACCTCTTCCCCTAACCGGTGGATTTGAGGTACCCCGCGACGAAAATCCACCGGCTAACGCACCACCCGCCGCGAAGCCAAAGCCGACACCCCAGGCGACGAGAACGCGGTCACCGGCCTCGCCATCCACCCCAGCCACCGCGGCGGCCCACCATGCTGTCTTTCAGATCGGCCGGACGCGGCGAGCAACCACAAACCCACGCCCCCGGCCGAGCCCTTTCGGTCTGCGCCACGTCTCAACCACCACAGACGGCCACCAAAGAAGCGGCGAGCCAGGCCGGCAGCTGAGCTAGAAGGCGCGGGCGGACCTGCGCCACTGACCAACTCACCCCGGCGAGGCGTTTCGGGCGACGGCTGAGCGTGGAGAGGTAGCCGCGGCGGAGGTTGATCAGTGGGGGCGGTCCGCGGCGACCGGCCACGCTGTCCTTCGGATCGGCCGGTCGCGGTGAGCAACCACAAACCGGCCGAGGACTTGCGTCCTGCCCCTACTCAACCGCACATCTGCGGGGCTATCCGTCCAAGTTGCCCCTTCTCCCCTCGTATCAAGGGGGGAGAAGGGGCGACTTCCGGGGTTATCCGTTCAAATTTCGGCCGGAGGAATTCACGTGGTTAGCGGGTTAGGAGGGATTGGATGGCGAGGGTGACTTCTTCGGGGGATTCCTCGGCTAGGAAGTGGCCGGCGGTGGTGGTTTGGTGGGTGAGGTCGGGGGCCCAGGCGCGCCAGCGGGCGGCGGCGTCGAAGCCTAGGGCGGAGCCCCAGTCCTGCTGGACGACGGTGACGGGCATCCGGAGTTTGTTGCCGGCGGCAAGGTCTTCGGTGTCGTGGGTGACATCGATGGTGGCGGAGGCCCGGTAGTCGGCGACGATCGACGGGATGGCGGCTCGGGAGGCATCCAGGTACGCCGTGCGGACGTCGGCGGGAATGGCAGTCGAGTCCTTCGTCCAGATGTCGAGGAAGTGACCGAAGAACGCATCAGAGGCGCCCGCGATGAGCTGTTCGGGCAGGCCGGGCGGTTGCGCCATCAGGTAGAGGTGGAAACCGATGGCTGCGGTGGTGCCGTGCATGACTTCCCACATGTCGAGGGTCGGCAGTACGTCGAGCGACAGCAGGTGGGTGACCACGTCCGGGTGGTCGAGCGCTGCGCGGAAGGCGACCAGGGCGCCGCGGTCGTGGCCGACCAGGGCGAACGTCTTGTGCCCGAGAGCCTGCGCGACTCCGACGACGTCCGCAGCCATGGTCCGTTTCGCGTAGCCGTCGAGCGGCTTGTCGCTGGCGCCGTACCCGCGGAGGTCCGGGCAGATGACGGTGTGTTCTGTAGCGATCTTCGTGGCGACGTGCCGCCACATCAGGTGCGTCTGCGGGAAGCCGTGCAGCAGCACCACCGGCGTACCGGTGCCGCCGACCGCGACGTTGAGCGTCACCCCGTCGACGCCGGGGAGCTGGTGGTAGTCGAATCCGTTGATCTTCACTCGCCCAGAGTCGCGGGTGCGGATGAGCGCTGGATGAGCACGTTACGGTGAGCGGGTGGAGTTCGGGGTGCTCGGGCCGGTGGTGGCTTGGGATGATGCGGGGGAGCCGGTTGCTCTCAAAGGACCGCGGCACCGGGCGGTGCTGGCGCGGCTGATCGTGGCGCACGGCCGGGTGGTACCTGCGACGCGGCTGGTCGACGATCTCTGGGCAGACCCGCCAGACGGTGCGCTGAGCGCCGTACGGACGTTTGTGGCCGCACTGCGCCGATCACTCGAGCCGAACCGCGCACCGCGGTCGGAGCCCAAGCTTTTGGTGACGGACGGTCCCGGCTACGCGCTGCGGACCGAGAGCGTCGATGCCTGGCGGTTTGAGTACGCGGTCGAGGCGGGGGAGTACCAGGCCGCCCTCCAGCTGTGGCGCGGCCCGGCGTACGCAGACTTCGCCGATGAGCCATGGGCGCAGGCAGAGCGGGCGCGGCTGACTGAGCTGCGCTTGCTGGCCGTGGAGCGGTGGGCTGACGCCCGTCTGACTTCCGGTCAGGCCGCAGCGGCGGTAGCTGACCTGGACGCGCATGTGACCGAGCATCCGTGGCGTGAGGAGGGCTGGCGGCTGTTGGCGCTGTCCCTCTACCAGTCCGGTCGCCAGGCCGACGCCCTCGCCGTACTGCGTCGTGCCCGGACCATGCTGGTCGCCCAGCTGGGCATAGACCCCGGTACGGCGCTCGCGCGGCTCGAAACGGACATCCTCAACCAGGTCGTGGAGCCGGCCTCGGTGTGGTCCGCTGCAGCGGCCGCCTACCAACGAACCACCGGCGCACGAGCTCAGCTGGAGTCAACGGTCGGACTGTTGCGCAGTCTCGCGATCACCGGCGAACTCGGCGAGGTACGTCGCCACCGCCTAGCCGCGATCACCGCGGCCGAGCAGCTCGGCGATCCGGACCTGGTCGCGCGCGTGATCGGCGCGTACGACGTACCGGCGATCTGGACGCGATCCGACGACGAGGCGCAGGCCGCGGCGATCGTCCGCGCCGCCGAGCGGGTCCTCCCGACCCAGGATCACCCGACGATGCGCGCCCGCCTGCTGGCCACGATCGCCTTGGAATCAAGGGGGTCCAGCGCGGCTCGCCCGCTGGAGGCTGCTCGCGAGGCGGAGCAGATCGCGCGCACGCTGGACGATCCCGCCGTCCTCGCCTTCGCATTGAACGGCGTCTTCATCCAGTCCTGCCGCCAGGCCGGCCAGTCCCGCGAGCGCGACCGGATCGGCGCCGAGCTGATCGCCCTCGCCGAGCGCCACGCACTCCCGGCGTACGAGGTTCTAGGTCATCTGATCCGCCTGCAGTCGGCCTGCGCCATCGCCGATCACACCGCCGCCGACGACCATGCGGCCGCCGCCGACGCGCTGTCGGCCCGGCATGACTCGCCGCTCGTTCGCGTCTTCACCGGTTGGTACGCCGCTCTCCGTGCGGACACTCCCAACGCGTACCGACAAGCCGCGACCCAGCACCCCGCCACCGCCATGCCCGGTCTCGATCACGGCCTGCTCGCGCTGGCGCTCGCGGCGCAAGCCCTCCGCCACCAGACCCCCATCGCGCAGACGGCCGACTACGGTCCCCATGCCCCATGGATCCAGCCGAACCTGATGATTGCCCAAGGCAAATACTCGTACGCCGCCCGTCTGCTCAGTCACGCGGCGACCCCGCCCCCAGGCCTGTTCCTCGAAGCGCACTGGGCCCTTCTCGCGCAAGCCGCCGAAGCCGTAGATCACCAACCCCTACTGGCCAAAGCGCGATCCGCACTCCGTTCGGCCGCGGGCGAACAAGCCGGAGCGCAGTCCGGCTTCCTCACCCTCGGCCCGGTCGACGCCTACCTCTGAGCGGCCGCCGTACGGGCGAAGGCGATGGACTCCTCGATCAGTCCGAGGATGACGGTGAGGTCCTCTGCAGTTCGGGGGCCGTAGACCATGATCTCGGTGTCGTGACCCGCATACCCGTGTGGTTCGCCCCACCCGAGCTCACAGACCTCGGCGGCGCGCGGTGCAGGCAGGCACAGGTGCACGCTGGTGTCTGTCGCGCCGTGGAGGTGTGCCGGCTCGAGCGGCGCTCCGCCGGCCAGGTTCGCGTCTGGAACGTGGGCATCCAGCAGGCCTTCCAGCAGGACCGCGCGGGACGACACAAGGGATGCTTGGCTGTGGCCCTCGACCACACCCGGCAGCTGAAAGACCTCATAGTTCAACCGGCCCCACAGCTCCGGTGAGGCGTTCTGGTCAAGCTGCGAGTGCGGACCGGTCGAGCTGGTCGCCGGACGTGTGCCGCTGCGAGGTTCGAGGATCATCCCGCCAAGCTATGCGCCCCGAAGGCCAGACCAGAGCCTGCATAGCTTAGACGTCGGGTGAGCCCGACTCGGCTTGGCGATCCGCGGCGACGCGCTGCTCCTGGTGGGCGTGGTGCGAGGTGGGGCGGTAGGCCTCCTCGTAGGCCGCGACCGCACCGGCGAGGCCTGAGCCGTGGCCGCGCCCCTTGGCCCACCTGGCGAACCAGGTGAGCCCGGCCAGGACCACGATCAGGCCGCCGAGAAAGATCGCGTAGGCCATCTAGGCAGGCTTCCGGGCGCGTACGGCGAGGGAGTGGGGCACGTCGGGGCCCTCGGGCTCGATGAAGCGTTCGAGGGTCAGGCCGGTGGTGAGGAAGGCGTTGAGGTAGTCGGCGAGCGGGACGTGGCTCATGCCGATGTGCTGGCGGATGCCGCCTTCGCCCCAGTACGGCGCGGGCTGGTGCCAGCCGGGTTGCCGGTACGACCCGTGCGCCGTACGGCTGCCGTCGTCGTCGTTGTAGACGACATGCGGTCCGTTGAAGCACGGGTGCACGCCGTACTCGATGAAGACACCGCCTGGCCGCAGGACGCGGGTGGCCTCGCGCAGCACGTCGCCGAAGTCGTCGACGTCGGTGGAGATCCACATCACCATCACGGTGTCGAAGGACTCGTCGGGGAACGGCAGTGCGGCCGCGTCACCGATCATCAGCGGGCCGTCGGTGCGGGTCCGTGCGAGGCGTAGCTGGTCGCCCGAGTAGTCGAGGCCGACGACCTCGCGGCCGCTGGCGCGGATGGTCCCGAAGTTGCGTCCGGTGCCGCAGCCGATGTCCAGGCAGGGGCCGGACCCCTCGCCGAGGAGCTCGAGCAGACCGGGTTGATGTGGCTCCGCGCCGATCACGAACCGATCGTCGTACCAGTCGGCAAGACCGTCGTAGCGAGCCCTCGTGGCAGTGGTCATGTGTGCCTCCCCAGACGTGATCTCCACCCTACCCAAGGGCCGCTTTAGGTCCACACGGTGACGTACGGGTAAGCTTTGCCGACGTTCTCTTTGAGTTTGGATGGTCCAACTGTGGGTTCTGTAATCAAGAAGCGCCGCAAGCGTATGGCGAAGAAGAAGCACCGCAAGCTGCTGAAGAAGACGCGGGTTCAGCGCCGCAAGCTCGGTAAGTAGCCCCGTTTTTGAAGTAGCAGGGCCTGTCGCGCCTCAGGTGTTGAGGCGACGCGGCAGTCAGTGGGGTTGTTGCTGTCTGGCTGGGGGCTTCTCGTGGCACAGGTAGTAATGGTGACCGGCGTCTCGCGAGATGCCGGTGCTCGGTGTGCCCGGAGGCTGGCCGACGATCCGTCGATCGGCACGGTGCTCGGCATCGACGTGGTTCCGCCACGCGCCGAGCTGGGCCGGGTCCGGTTCGTGCGAGCCGACATCCGCAACCCCGTGATCGCGAAAGTTATTGCCGCCGAGGGCGTCGACACCGTCGTCCATACCGGCGTGGTGGCCACCCCGGGCAGTGCCGGCGGCCGGTCGTCGATGAAAGAGATCAACGTCATCGGCACCATGCAGCTGCTCGCCGCCTGTCAGAAGGCGTCCGGTGTGGCCAAGCTGGTGGTGAAGTCGTCGACCACGGTGTACGGCGCGGGCCCTCGCGATCCGGCCATGTTCACCGAGGAGATGGCGCCGCGGGCGATCGCTCAGACCGGTCTCAGCAAGGACGCGGTCGAGGTCGAGGGATATGTGCGCGGGTTCGCCCGGCGCCGCCCCGACGTCTGCGTGACCACGCTCCGGATGGCGAACTGGATCGGCCCCAAGACCGACTCCCCGATCACCCGCTACTTCGGTCTCCCCGTCGTGCCGACAGTCTTCGGGTACGACGCGCGCCTGCAGTTCCTGCACGAGGACGACGGGATCGAGGCCATCCACCACGCCACGGTGAACGACCTGCCCGGCACGTTCAACCTGGCCGGCGACGGGGTGCTCGCCCTGTCCCAGGCGATCCGGCGGCTCGGCCGCCCGACGCTGCGGCTGCCCACGTTCACCGCGTCGAGTACGGCGGCCGCCGTACGGCGTGCGCGGCTGGCTGACTTCTCGCCGGACCAGATCGTCTTCCTGACCTACGGCCGGGTGGTCGACACCACGCGGATGCGGAGCGCCTTCGGGTTCGAGCCGCAGTTCACGACGGCCGAGGCGTTCGACGAGTTCCGCCGGTCGCTCGGGCCGGGCGCGGCCAGCCGGGCCGCGGCACTGCTGTCGACCGGGCTGGGAGCGTTGCGTGGCTGACGCGGAGGTGATTCCGATCGGTTCCGGTGGTCGACCGGGCCGAGGCAGCGGCCGCCGTACGACGCCGTCCGCGGCTGCTCGCGCGCTTGCCGGGCCGGGCAACGCCCGCCCGAAGAAGCCGACCAAGGCGAAGACCGCCGATGCGAAGTCTGTCGAGGAGACAGACGCCGGAGCTGTCGACGACACGGTCACCAAGCTGCCGACGCCTGCCGCCGACCAGAGCAGCACTCGCCAAGGCAGCACTCGCCACGGCAGGACTTCCCAGGGCACGACTTCCCAGGGCAGCGACCCGCAGGGCAGCGACCCGCGGGGCAGCGCCTCCCAGGACGGTTTCACGCGGGGCAGAGCCGCCCAGGGCACTGACTCGCAGGGCAGCGCCTCCCAGGACGGCTCTACGCGGGGCAGCAGCACGCGGACCGAGAGGCGCGGGCCGGATCTTGGAGCGCTGGCCGGGTTGGCCGGTCTCGACTTCGCCGCGCTAGAGAAGGCCGTCCGCGACCTGTTCGGTGCGGATGGCGAGCGACGGGTCGCCGAATGGTTCGCGTTCCTGCGCCGGCGGTTGTCGGGGGAGTACGAGGTCGACGAGTTCGGTTTCGACTCCGACCTGACCGACCAGATCCTGCTGCCGATGCTGCGGCCGCTCGCGGAGAAGTGGTTCCGGGTCGAGGTGCGCGGGGTGGAGAACATCCCCGACACCGGTAGCGCGCTGATCGTGGCGAACCACTCCGGCACGATGCCGCTCGACGGCCTGATCACCCAGCTGATCGTCGCGGACCACACCAACCGCCCGCTGCGCACGCTCGCCGCCGACCTGGTCTTCCGGACGCCGTTCGTCGGCGAGTGGTCCCGCAAGGGCGGCGCCACGCTGGCGAACAACGACGACGCCGAGCGACTGCTCCGCCAGGGGAATCTGGTCGGCGTCTGGCCCGAGGGTTTCAAGGGCCTCGGCAAACCGTTCAGCGAGCGCTACAAGCTGCAGCGCTTCGGCCGAGGTGGATTCGTCAGCGCCGCCATGCGGACCGGCGTACCGATCGTTCCGTGCTCGATCGTCGGTGCCGAGGAGATCTACCCACTCGTCGGCAACCTCTCCTCACTGGCCCGCCTGATGGGCGTCCCCTACGTCCCGGTGACCCCGTTCTTCCCGCTGCTCGGGCCGCTCGGCCTGATCCCGCTGCCCTCCAAGTGGCTGATCGAGTTCGGCGAACCGATCCGCACCGACGAGTTCCCCGAGGGCGCCGCCGACGACCCCATGCTGGTCTTCAACGTGACCGACCAGGTCCGCGAAACCATCCAGCAAACCCTCTACACCCTCCTAGTCCAACGCCGCAGCGTCTTCTTCTAACCCCCGCCCCCCGCCGCCCGCCCCCGCTGCCCGCCGCACCGGCGCCCCACCCCACGCCCAAAGGTGGGGCGGCTGCTCTTTGTGCACACGGCGCATCTTTGTGCACCCACCAGTCACGCGGAGGGCGTGGAAATGGTTGGTGGCTTCCCAAAGTTGGCGTCCGCGCCCAAAGTTGGCCTCCGCGCCCAAAGAGCAGCGGACCCACCTTTGTGCACGCATCGCATCTTTGTGCACGCACCAGTCACGGAAAGCCCCTCGAAATGGTTGGTGGCTTCCCAAAGTTGGCGTCCGCGCCCAAAGTTGGCCTCCGCGCCCAAAGAGCAGCGGACCCACCTTTGTGCACGCATCGCATCTTTGTGCACGCACCAGTCACGGAAAGCCCCTCGAAATGGTTGGTGGCTTCCCAAAGTTGGCGTCCGCGCCCGAAGTTGGCCTCCGCGCCCAAAGTTGGCCTCCGCGCCCAAAGAGCAGCGGACCCACCTTTGTGCACGCGGCGCATCTTTGTGCACCCGTCAGTCACGCGGAGGGCGTGGAAATGGTTGGTGGGTTCTCAAAGTGGAGGTTCGTGCACAAGGAGCAGCGGACCCACCTTTGGGCGCGGCGCGGCGCGGGGGCGGGGCTTGTACGGCGGGGGCGGGGCGGCTGGTGGGGTGCGGTGGAGGCGGGGTTGGGGGAAAGGCAGAAGCCCGGCCGCGGGGGCCGGGCTTCTGGTGGTGCTTGGTGCGGGTGCTGTTACTTCCAGGGCGGGAGCAGGGTCTGCAGGACGCCCGGGAGGTTGATCAGCGGTGGGAGGCTCAGGCTGGGGAACGGCCAGGGCCAGGAAGGGGTGTTCGGGGTCGGTCCGGTCGGCGGGCCTGACGGCGTACCGGTCGGGGTGGAGCCGGACGGGCGCGGGGGAGTCTTCAGGCTGCTCGGTGGCGGGGTCTGGGACTCTTCCACGATCGTCGTGTTCGGCACCTTGGTGGGTGTCGTGGTGGGCTTGCTGCTGGGGCCGCTCGTCGGCTTGGTGGCCGGCGGCGTCTTCAGCTTGCCGTTGGGCGGCTTCACCGACTCCTCGACCGTGGTCGGCACCTGCTGGTTCTTCGGTGCCTTCGGCTGGTCGCACTTCGGGCAGGCCGTCGTGGTGTGCTGAGCCAGTTGGTCGATCGTGGCCAGGGCCTCGACCGCCGACTTCAGCGACTCCGGTGGCAGCTTCGGCCCGAGCTCGACCAGGGCCTGGCGGGCGCTGGTGATGAACGCCGTGACTGCCGTGATCGCACTCGCGTCGCTGTCCTGCTGGTACGACGCGACCAGCCGGGACACGCCCTTGCGGGCCTGCGCCGAGAAGTCGTCGAGAGTGCCGTTGATGGTGGTCGCGGACCCGCCGTTCTCGGCGAGTGCCTGGACCTCGGACAGCCGGGTCTGGGCGTGCTCGAGATCGCGCCGGCCGCGGGAGTCGTCGCCGATCCCCACGTTGGTCGCCACGTTCTCGATACTGCGCTTCATCCCGTACAGCGTGTCGCCGGGCATCGCCTGCTGAGCGGCAGCGGCCGAACCGATGCCACCTCCCAGAAGCACCAGCGCGGCGGTACTGGCCACGAGCCGGATGCGCCGGCCATGACGATGGCGGATATCTGTCACGGACGCGTCGACGTCCTCGCCACTCGGCGGGTCGTCGGAGCTGTCAGGGGTGCTGCGCACCATGGTCGGGGTCGTGGTCGCCGCGCGGGCCGCCGCCTGCTCTAGCAGTCGGTGCCTTAGCTCGGCGCTGAACTCCGGCCGAGGTGCAACTGCGCCGGCGGTCCTCAGCCGTCCGACGAGTTCTACAGCCTCTTCCAACTCCGGGTCATCGCTCAGTCGCGAAGAGTGACGGGGCCCGTGATCAACGGCGTGCGCGAAGGTCTCCGCGCGCGCTCGAGCCCTGTGTAGGTCACTCATGGATCTCGTTCTCCTCAATGGCCAGTCGGGGTCACCGACAGGTCCTCACGAGGGAGAACGATGAAACTCCCTGACGGGTTACGGAAGACTGTCGTTGTCATCCGTCTCACCTCAAGTCCTTGGGGATAACCTTCGCCAAGTGCCGGACGGCCCTCAGTTGCAGTTGCTTGACGGCGCCTTCGGACTTCTCCAGCGCCCTGGCCGTTTCCGCGATCGACAAACCGGCGAAGAACCGCATCGTCAGGCAGTCGCGTTGTTCGTCGGGCAAGCCCGCGACGGCGTCCCGCAGCACCTCGGCGGTGGCCGCGGCCAGTACGTCGACCTCCGGCCCCTCGGTCTGCCGGTCGTGCGTCTCGATCTCGTCCGTGACCACCTCGAGCCGGACCCGGCCGGACTTGTAGTGGTCGGTGATCAGGTTCCGGGCGATCGTCACCAGCCAGGCGCCGAAATCCCGGCCCTGCCAGCGGAACGAGTCCAGCGCGCGGAGCGCGCGGACGAACGTCTCGCTGGTCAGGTCCTCGGCGAGCGCCGATGAGGACACCCGGGCGTAGATGTAGCGATAGACGGTGAGCGAGTACTCGTCGTAGAGCTCACCGAAGGCACCGACGTCACCTGCCTGAGCGCGATCGACGAGCTCTGCCCGTCTCATCCCGTCCGGACTTGGCTCCGGCGTCGTCAAGATCTCTCCCCGTTCGAAAGACACGTCGATTGACACATCCGCGCATGGCCACAGCGGCTGACGACGTGGGCGAGCACCGAGCGTTACGCCTGGAGCACTCACTGTCAACAGCTTGCGGCGTGCCGCCTTCCCGTCGGTCGTTCACACGAATGCGCCAGCGGACCGCTTCCGTCACCACCTGATGACGCAGAGCAGCCTGCTGTTGGGGTTATCGCGCATGGTCGCCCCGACGTGGACGGGTTTCTGCAGTGTGAGGTTCAGCAGAAGCACATCCACGAGTTCACCTGTATATCTCCCGTCACGCTCTGCTGCAACCATTGCGCGCAACCTGGGCCCTGCCTGAGCGTGGATCGGCCATGGCAGACTCAGCGGGTGGACTTCAACTTCGCGGACGTTCTTCGTGACACAGCGCGACGTCACGGCGATCGGGTCGCGCTGGTCGACGGCGACCGGCGACTGACCTGGACCGAGCTCGACGAGGCCGTCGAAACCGCCGCCCGGGGGTTCGCCGCGGCCGGTCTGGTGCCGGGCTACCGAGTCATCCTGTTGCTTGCCAACAGCATCGAGTTCGTCACCTCCTACCTGGGCGTTCTTCGCTCCGGGCTGGTGGCGGTGCCGCTGAACACCGGGCTGACCAAGCCCGAGGTGGACACCGTCGTGGCGCACTCCGGGGCCCGCCTCGCGGTCACCGACGCAGACCTCGCCGGGCTCGTTGAGGGGGTCCGGACGGTGCGGTCCGGCGATCTCGAGGGTGACGCTGTGTTACAGCCGACTCTCGACCCCGAGACGCTCGCGGTGCTGCTTTACACCTCAGGAACAAGTGGAGATCCGCGAGCGGCGATGCTCACGCACCGCGCACTCACAGCGAACGTGAGGAACCTCTCCGCACTCGGCCCCGACAGAATGGGCCCCGAAGACGTGGTCCTGGGCGTCCTGCCGATGTTCCACGCCTTCGGCCTGAACGCCGTCCTCGGCTGGACCGTCGCGACCGGCGCGGCCCTGGTCATCGACCAGCGCTTCGACGCCGCGCACACCCTCGACTTGGTCGCGCAGCACGAAGTCACCCGGCTCCCGCTCGCCCCGCCGGCTCTGCACGCACTGCTGGCCCAGCCAGACCTCCGTACGGCGCTCGCCGGTGTCAAGGTGGTGTTGACCGGCGCATCCGCGTTGGAGCGCAGCCTCGCCGACCGCTTCGAGCAGGTGACCGGTCTGTACGTCCACCAGGGCTACGGCCTGACCGAGGCCTCCCCAGGCGTCACCACGACGCTGGACGAGGAAGAGCCGAAGCCCGGCTCAGTCGGGCGCCCGCTGCCGAACGTCGAGCTCCGGATCGCCGACGAGCAGGGTGAGGACGTCGAGGGCGACGACCCCGGCGAGATCCTGATCCGCGGTGCGAACATCTTCTCCGGCTACTGGCCCGACGGTGTCGACGGTCCGGACGACCAGGGCTGGTACCGGACGGGTGATGTCGGCTTCCTGGACGCGGACGGAGACCTGTTCCTGGTCGACCGGTTGCGCGAACTGATCATCGTGTCCGGCTTCAACGTGTTCCCGAGCGAGGTCGAGGACGTGCTGGTCGCGGCGGACGGCGTACTGGAAGCTGCCGTGATCGGGGTGCCGTCCGAGGAGACCGGTGAGTCGATCAAGGGCTTCGTCGTGGCTGAGCCCGGCGTGACGCTTGAGCCGACGGCAGTCCTGCAGTACGCCGGGACGCGGCTGGCCCGGTTCAAATGCCCGAGTGAGCTCGAGATCGTGGAGCAGTTGCCGCATTCCGTCACCGGCAAGGTGGCCAAGGGCAGGCTCCGGGCGGAGGGATGAGCGCCCGCGTCACGCTCTACGGCAAGCCCGGCTGTCACCTGTGTGACGACGCCCGCGCGATCGTCGAGGCGGTCTGCGCGGAGGTCGGGGTGGAGTGGACCGAGGTCGACATCACCCAGGACGACGCGCTGTTCGTCCAGTACGGCGAGCAGATCCCGGTCACCCTGGTGGACGGCAAGCAGCACGATTTCTGGCGGGTGGACCCAGCCAGACTCCGGAAGGCCCTCACCTCTTAGTGCTGTCGGTCACCCTGGGGTTCGCCGATTTTGTTCTCACGTTCACAAGCTCCTAGAGTAAGAGGAGCCGCAGGGTACTGAACGCGGCTGCTGAGAACCACCCCCCAGGAGAATTGTGACGCGTGCCAACAGCCGTCGTCCCGGCCCGCCGACGAGAACCGAACGCGGCATCCCCGAGGCGACTGTCGCGCGCTTGCCGGTCTATCTGCGGGCGCTGACCGCGCTGTCGGACAGTGGTATCGCGACCGCGTCGAGTGAGGACCTGGCCACCGCGGCCGGCGTCAACTCCGCGAAGCTGCGCAAGGATCTGTCCTACCTGGGCTCCTACGGCACCCGCGGCGTCGGGTACGACGTGGAGTACCTCCGCTACCAGATCGCCCGGGAGATCGGCGTCACCCAGGACTGGGCCGTCGTCATCGTCGGGATCGGAAACCTCGGCCACGCGCTCGCGAACTACTCCGGCTTCGGGACCCGCGGGTTCCGCATCGTTGCCCTGCTCGACGCCGACCCGAAGCTGGTCGGCGAGCGGATCGGTGACATGGAGGTCCGCGACTTCGCCGAGCTCGAGCACATCGTGGAGACCGACCGGGTCTCGATCGGCGTCATCACCACGCCCGCCGGTCCGGCCCAGGAGGTCTGCGACCGGCTGGTCGCGGCCGGGGTGACCAGCATCCTGAACTTCGCGCCGGTGGTGCTGTCCGTGCCCGACGGCGTCGACATCCGCAAGGTGGACCTCTCGATCGAGTTGCAGATCCTGGCGTACCACGAACAACGAAAGTCCGGAGAGGTGGCGCTCCCCCAGGTGCCCGAGCTACCAGCGACCAACGGTCTTGCCTCCGATCTGACCGCAGGCGACCTGCCCGCCGTGGGCGGGGGTGTCAGCGCGTGAGTTACCTGGTTGTCGGGATCAGTCACCGGTCGGCGGACATCAACGTGCTGGAGCGGGTCGCGCTGGATCCGGACGCGGCGACCAAGCTCGCGCTGGCCGTGCAGAACACCCCGGCCGTGACCGAGTCCGCCGTGCTGGCGACCTGTAACCGCACCGAGGTCTACGCGACCGTCGACCGCTTCCACGCGGGCATGGACGAGGTCACCGCGATCCTGTCCGACGTCACCGGCGTACCGCTGATCGATCTGGCCGAGCACCTGTACGTGCACTTCGAGGAAGGCGCGGTCGCGCATCTCTTCCAGGTCGCGGTCGGGCTCGACTCGATGATCGTCGGCGAGAGCCAGATCCTCGGCCAGGTGAAGGAATCGCTGCGCGTCGGCCAGGACCTGGAGACGATCGGCACCGACCTGAACGCCCTGATCCAGCACGCGTTGCGGGTCGGCAAGCGGGCTCGCGCCGAGACCGGGATCGACTCCGCCGGCCGCTCGGTCGTGTCCGCCGGGCTCGAGGCCGTCGGCGGGTTCGAAGGCCGCCGCGCCCTGATCGTCGGCGCCGGATCGATGGCCTCGCTGGCCGCACAGACGTTGATCAACGGCGGCGCCGCGAGCGTGGTCATTGCCAACCGCAACTATGAGCGCGCGGTCGCGTTGACCGATCGCATCGGCGGTACGGCGATCCAGCTGGCAAACGTTCCGGACGCACTGGCCGAGGCCGACCTGGTGGTGTCCTGCACCGGTGCCCGCGGAGTCGTGTTGACCGCGGAGATGATCCGGAACGCCAGTGACGGAAGGGCTTTCGGGGTGCTGGACGTTGCGCTGCCGCGCGATGTCGCTCCCGAAGCCGCCCGGATTCCCGGCGTCACACTGGTCACACTTGCCGACCTGGCCGGCACTGCCGGTGGCAGCGAAGACGACATCGAGGATGTACGGCGAATTGTCGCCGCCGAGACGGGTGCGTTCGAGGCAACTCGGCGGGCCGCCTCGGTAGCCCCGACCGTCGTCGCGCTGCGGGCGATGGCCAGTGAGCTGGTCGATTCCGAGCTGGCCCGGCTGGAGCGCCGGCTGCCCGGCCTGGACGACAACCAGCGGCACGAGGTGGCCCGGACGATCCGCCGGGTCGTCGACAAGGTGCTGCACAACCCGACCGTTCGGGTGAAGGAACTTGCCGCCGATCCCGGCGGACCGACGTACGCGAACGCGCTGCGCGAACTGTTCGCCCTCGACCAGGCGACGGTCGACGCGGTGACGACGCCCAAGGCGCGCGGAGGTGAGCACGCATGATCAGACTGGGGACCCGGCGGTCCGCACTGGCAACCGCCCAGGCCAACCTGGTGGCCGACCAGTTGCGCGCACTCGGGCACGAGGTCGAGTTGGTTCCGATCGTCACCACCGGCGACGTCAACCTGGCGCCGATGCAGCAGATCGGTGGCACCGGCGTCTTCGTCAGCGCCCTGCGGGACGCGCTGATGGCACGCGAGATCGACATCGCGGTGCACTCGCTCAAGGATCTGCCGACCATCCCGGTCGAGGGCCTGACGGTCGGCGCGATCCCGCTCCGCGAGGATCCACGCGACGTACTGGTCGCCCGCGACGGGCTCACGCTCGGTGAACTGCAGCAGGGCGCGCTGGTCGGGACGGGCTCGGCCCGCCGGGTCGCGATGATCGAAGGGCTCGGTCTGGGGCTGGAGCTGACCGGGATCCGCGGCAACGTGGACACCCGGATCAAGCTCGTCACAGACGGTAAATTGGACGCGGTGGTCCTTGCGAGGGCAGGGTTGTCCCGGTTGGGACGGCTCGCCGAGGTGACCGAGACCCTGGATCCGATCCAGGTTCTGCCCGCGCCGGGACAAGGTGCCCTGGGCATCGAGTGCCGCGCGGACGACACCGAGGTACTGGCCGCCCTGGCTCCGCTGGAGGATCCGGCCACCCGTGCGGCGGTGACGGCGGAACGGCAGATGATGGCCACACTCGAGGCAGGGTGCTCGGCTCCGGTCGGAGCGCTCGCCGAGGTGGTCGAGGGTGAGGACGGTCCCGAGCTGTGGCTGCGGGGCGCGCTCGGCCAGGACGACGGCGTACGGCGGCTCTCCGCGAACGGGCCGGTGGACGATCCCGTGTCCCTCGGCATAGCGCTGGCGAACGAGTTGCTGGAGCGCTTATGACACCGCCACCACCGCCGGCACACGGCACGACGACAGCCAAGAAGACAAGCACCACGAGGACGAGGGCGAAGGCAGACGTGAGCAGCGCACAGACAGCAGCCTCCACCGCGGTATCCGCGACACCTCAGACAGTGCCGGCGAAGGCTGCCGCGAGCAGTGCGGCCAAGCAGCCGAGACCACTCGGTCACGTCACGTTCGTCGGCGTCGGCCCGGGTGACCCCTCGCTGCTGACCCTGGCCGGACGCGACGTCCTGGCCGGCGCGGACGCGGTCGTCGTCGAGGGACCGGAGCACAACGCCTTCCTGGCGTACTGCCGGCCGGGCGTCGAGGTGATCGACGGCTCCGGCGCCGAGGGCAGCCGCGCACTGCGCGTCGCCGCCCGTGGCCGCCTGGTGGTGAAGACCGCCAAGTCCGCCGCGAACGTCGTCCGCCTGCTGACCGGTGACCCGTTCACCTTCTCCAGCGGTGCGGAGGAGGCGGCCGCGTGCCGCAAGGCCGGCATCGGCTTCAACGTGATCCCCGGTGTCAGCGAGGTGAGCGCGGTCCCGACGTACGCGGGAATCCCGCTGACCATGAAGAACGACCGCGAGGTCACGGTTCTCGACCTGGCCGAGACCAAGCTGGACCTGAGCCGCCTGCACGCCAAGCAGACGCTGGTGCTGCTGAACGCGACCGATGTCCTCAAGGACACCGTGGCCGGGCTCCTCGAGGCAGGCTTCGACTCTTCGACCCCGGTCGCGGCAACGGTCGGCGGCACGACGACGGCGCAGACCAGCGTGGTCGGCACCCTCGAGACGATCGTCGCGGACCTGCGGGCCGCCAAGGTGGTCGGCGAGGCCGTGATCGTGATCGGCGCCGTGGTCGAGCAGCGCGAGGCGCTGTCCTGGTTCGAGACCAAGCCGCTGTTCGGCTGGCGGATCCTGGTGCCGCGCACCAAGGACCAGGCCGGTCCGCTGATGGACCGCCTCCGCCGGTACGGCGCGATGCCCGAAGAGGTCCCCACGATCTCCGTGGAGCCGCCGCGCAACCCGCAGCAGATGGACAAGGCGATCCGCGGGCTCGTCGAGGGCCGCTACGAGTGGGTCGCGTTCACCTCGGTCAACGCGGTCAAGGCGGTCCGGGAGAAGTTCGACGAGTACGGGCTGGACGCGCGGGCGTTCTCCGGGCTGAAGATCGCGGCGGTCGGCGACAAGACCGCCGAGGCGATCGGCGCCTGGGGCATCCGTCCGGACCTGACCCCGACCGGTGAGCAGTCCGCCGCCGGTCTGGTCGAGGACTGGCCGCCGTTCGACGAGGTGCTGGACCCGATCAACCGGGTCTTCCTGCCGCGGGCCGACATCGCGACCGAGACGCTGGTCGCTGGTCTGACCGATCTCGGCTGGGAGGTCGACGACGTCACGGCGTACCGGACCGTCCGGGCCGCGCCGCCGCCGGCGCCGACCCGCGAGGCGATCAAGTCGGGCAAGTTCGACGCGGTGGTCTTCACCTCGTCGTCCACGGTGCGGAACCTGGTCGGTATCGCCGGCAAGCCGCACGCCTCGACCGTGATCGCCGTGATCGGCCCGGCCACGCTGAAGACGGCCGAGGAGCACGGACTGCGCGTCGACGCGATGGCCGATGCGCCGTCCGCCGAGGAGCTGGCCGACGCACTCGCCCGGTTCGGTGCGGACCGGCGTGACACCATGGTGGAAGCGGGCGAGCCCGTGACCCGCCCCTCGGAACGTCGTGCAGGATCTCGTCGGAAGAGCTGAGACTGTGACTGGTTTCCCGGATGTGAGGCCCCGTCGGCTGCGACAGTCGGCGGCGATGCGCAGGCTGGTCGCGGAGACCACGCTCGAGCCGCGGCAGCTGATCCTGCCGATGTTCGTCCGGGAAGGCGCGCGGGAGCCGCTGCCGATCTCGTCGATGCCGGGTGTCTACCAGCACACCCGCGACACCGCGCGGAAGGCGGTCGCGGAGGCGGCGCAGCTGGGGCTCGGCGGCGTGATGCTGTTCGGGGTTCCGGAGGAGAAGGACGAGGTCGGATCGGGCGCGCTCGACCCCGACGGCATCCTGAACGTCGCGATCCGGGACGCGGTCAGCGAGGCCGGCGACTCGTTGCTGGTGATGTCGGACCTGTGCCTGGACGAATTCACCTCGCACGGGCACTGCGGCGTACTGGACTCCGAAGGTCGCGTGGACAACGACGCGACGCTGAAGATCTATGCCGAGATGGGCGTCGCGCAGGCCTCGGCCGGCGCGCACATCGTCGGTCCGTCCGGGATGATGGACGGCCAGGTCGGCGTCGTACGGCGCGCGCTGGATGCCGCCAACTTCCAGGACACGGTGATCCTGGCGTACGCCGTGAAGTACGCGTCAAGCTTCTTCGGCCCGTTCCGCGAGGCCGTGAACTCGTCGCTCCAGGGCGACCGCAAGACCTACCAGCAGGACGGCGCGAACGCCCGCGACGCGATCCGCGAGGTCGACCTCGACATTGCCGAGGGCGCCGACATCGTGATGGTGAAGCCCGCGCTCCCGTATCTGGACATCATCCGCCAGGTCCGCGACCACGTGAACGTGCCAGTCGCGGCGTACAACATCTCCGGCGAGTACGCCATGGTCGAGGCCGCCGCGGCGAACGGCTGGATCCACCGCGAGAACGCCATCCTCGAGACCCTGACCTCGATCCGCCGCGCGGGCGCCGACCAGATCCTCACCTACTGGGCCGCCGAAGCCGTAGCCCTCCTCGACCGCCGCTGACCTTTCGCTAGCGGAGGACGGTGTAGTCGGATTGGACGAAGCCGGCTTTTAGGGTGCGGGTGGCGTTGTGGACCAGGGTGATGTCTTGGTCGAGGGGGCCGAAGAGGGGGATGCCGGTGCCGATCAGGACGGGGGCTGTGGTGATGGTGAGCTCGCTGAGGAGGCCGGCCCGGAGGAAGGTCTGGATGACTCGGCCGCCGTCGGCGTAGATGCGTCGGGCGTTGCGGTCGGCGAGGGTCTCGACCAGGGCGTCGAGGGTGCGGTGGACGATGACGCGTTCGTCGGCATCCGCGCCCAGGGTGCTGCTGAGGACCTCGACGTGTTTGCCTTCGTAGGGCCAGAAGTCGAAGGTGAGCACCTTCTCGAAGGTGTTGCGGCCCATCACGACAGTGTCGATCGACGCCATGAACTCGTCGTACCCGGTGTCGCCGGCCTGCTCGCCACGCTCGGTCAGCCAGTCGATCGAGCCGTCGGGCCGCGCGATGTAGCCGTCCAGGCTGGTCGCGATGAAAACCGCCGCATGAAAGGTCACCGCCCAAGTGTAGGCTGATGACGTGCTGACCCGCGTCGCTGTGGCTGGTGTGCACGGTCACGGCGCTACCCATGTCCGGAATGTCCTGAGGCTGGCCGACCGTGCGCGGCTGGTGGCGATCGCGGATCCGCGTCCACCGACCGATCTTCCAACGGGGGTTGAGGTTTTCGGCACCCTCGATCAGTTGCTAGAGGCAACTGATGTCGACGTGGTGATCATCAGTACGCCGATCCAGACGCATGTGCCGCTGGCCGAGCTGGCACTGCGATCGGGCGCCGACGTACTGCTGGAGAAGCCGCCGACCGCGTCGCTGGCCGAGTTCGAGCAGCTGTCGGCGGTGCTCGCGGAGACCGGCCGGGTGTGCCAGGTCGGGTTCCAGGCGCAGGCCGCGCAGGCCACGTTGCACCTCGCGAAGATCATGGCCGAGGGGCAGCTCGGAGAGATCCGAGGAATCAGTGCCATCGGCAAATGGGTTCGCACGGCCCGGTACTTCGATCGTGCGCCCTGGGCCGGTCGCCGGACCCTGAACGGCGTCCCGGTGGTCGACGGTGCCGTGACGAATCCCTTGGCCCATTCGACCGCGGCCGCGCTGTTGCTCGACGGTTCGACCGGCGTGCACGACATCCGCTCCGTCGAAACCGACCTGTTCCGGGCCAACGGCATCGAATCCGACGACACCTCGACGGTTCGCATCACGACCACCCGCGGTACGCCGATCGTCGTCGCGGTCACGTTGTGTGCGATCGAGCACTTGGACCCGACCGTGATAGTCCACGGCTCTCAAGGTCGTGCCGTTCTGCACTACTCGACCGACACTCTCGTGCTGCCGGACGGCGTCCACACCTTCGAGCGGGCCGACCTGCTGACGAATCTCCTCGACCATCGTGCGGACCCCGCCGTACCTCTCTACTGTCCCTTCGCGGCGACCGGCGGATTCACCCGCGTCGTCGAGGCGATCCGGCTGGCTCCCGAGCCCGCGGTGATCCCGGATTCCTTCCTGCGTTGGGAAGGCGAGGGCCCCGACCGGCACCCGATCGTCGAGAACGTCGAGCACTGGATCGACCGGGCCTCCGACGAATTGGCATTGTTCAGCGAACTCCGCGCACCCTGGATATGAGTACTGCGCACCGTTTGTCCGTACACCGGCCGATCACGACCGAGCAGGTTTTCCTCCGCGCGGTTCCGTGAATTTGTCGAGTTTGCCTTTCGAACGTGTAAAGGTCAGGGTGGGTGGGCAGGTTCGAGACGTTTCCGGATTCGCCTCCCCTTTCGGGGCCGGGAACCGGTAGCCTCGTGCCGCCGTACCAGTCAGCCCCGCCGTCCGCGACGGAACTGCCGGAGTGCCCAAACCGGTCAGGAGACCACGTCTTGCAGGAGAACACCAGCAATCCCAGTACTGGCGAACTGGCGAACGTACCCCTCACCGGAGCGGACAAGGTCGCCTACGCTTTCTACGCCACGGCGGCCGCGGCCGCCCTCGTCGGTCAGGTGTGGGCCGGTGTGACCCACATCCCGTGGCCCGACGCCGGCTTCTCGACGTTCCTCAAGATCGTCCTCGTCACGCCGGCGGTGGCGGTCCTCGAGCTCGGTGGCGTCGCCACGGCCGCGCTGGCCGACCTGCGCCGCCGCAAGGGTGAGACGGCCTACGCCTACCGGGCGATGTCGTTGTTCGCGGCCGTGATCGCGGTCGTCTTCAACGTGGTCGGGCACTGGCGGCCGGAGGAGCGCTTCCTGGCCTTCGGCTTCGGCGGTCTGTCGGCGTTCGCCTATGTGCTGTGGCTGATCCACAGCTCGGCCCGCCGTCGCGACGCGCTGCGTCGCGCCGGGCAGATGATGACGACCTCACCGGTGTACGGCGTGGTCCAGTGGGCGCGGGAGCCGAAGGTCACCTGGCAGGCGCGGTCGCTGGCGATCGAGCACGGCTACAGCCTCTACGAGAGCCTGCACGCGGCCCGGCACCAGATCCGGAACAAGACCCGCCGTGACGCGATCGCGAGCACGGTCGCGGAGTACATCCGCTCCGAGCACCAGGACGAGCGGCTGGCGAAGATCGCCGAGACGACCTACGACCCGGACCGGCTGGCCGGCATGCTCGAGGACCGGATCAACTACGAGGTCATCACCAACAAGCTGACCAAGGCGATCTCGCCGCCGCCGGAGCCGGAGGAGACCCCGGACCCGGAGCTGCGCGCGGCCGTCTGGGTGGTCGAGGGTGAGGCGCCGCGAGCACGGCAGATCCGCGCGTCGGACACCGGCGTCTCGCTGCGCGACGAAGGCGCCTGGGGCGACGCGATGACCGGTGAGCTGATGGCGGTGGACTACCTGCCGTACGACCGCAGCACCGACGAGTCGGTCGCCGAGGCGGTCGTGGTCGAGGACCAGAGCGAGCACGTCGTGCGGAACGGCAAGGCCAACGGCAAGCTGAAGCCGACCGCGCCGAAGGAGAAGGTCGAGCCGGTCGTGCAGAAGCCGGCCGCGCCGTCCCCCTTCGCCGGGCCCACCGACACCGAGCCGCCGGCCCTGATCACCACCCCGGAAGCGAAGGCCAAGAGCACGGCCGCCGAGCCCCCCAAGGGCGACGACGAGCCGGAGCCCACCGCCCTCGAGAAGAAGCGCGCCCGCGCCTGGGCCCTGCTCGCCGACTGGCCCGAGGGCCGCGAGCGCACCGCCCAGTCCCTGGCCGCCGCGATCGCCTCCAGCGAGCCGATGGCAGCCCGCTTCATCCAGCAGTACGACGTCGAGCACGGTCTCGCCACGACCTCGCAGAACTGATCGTCTCCAGAGCCCGCGCCGATCTTCGGCGCGGGCTCTAGCTTTCCCAGACCGGGACTGACGGCAGCCCGAGGCTGGCGCGGGCTGCGTCTGTGAGGCGCTGCACGACCTCTGTCTTCGCGATGGTGTAGTCGAAGCCGCTCAGGCCCTCAGCAGCCAGCCGGCGCTTCAGGTCGCCGTACTCCTGTACGGCGGCCGGCGTCTCCCGCAGGTAGTCGCGCAGAATCCGCTGGTTCAGGCCGGCCCACGCCTCAGCCGGGAACACATGCAGGTTGTGTGTCAGCACCCCATCCACGACCCGCGTGTACGTACGCCGCCCGGGCGGTCCCGCCGGCTCATGTGTGAACCCAAGCGCATGCAGTTCCGCATCCCGTCCGGCAACCGCCTCCAGGTCATCGGCACAGGCCCCGATGTCGATCACCGGCTTCGCCACCAACCCCGGTACGGCGGTGCTCCCGATGTGCTCGATCTCCCGGGCCGCTGGGCCAAGCGCGTCCCGCAGCTGACCGGCCATCGCGGCGAACTGCTCCGCCCACGCCTCGTCGTACTCCGCCAACACCGTCATGCCCCGGAGGCTAACCCGCCGAAGGTGCGACGGTAGCCGGTCGGAGTGGTGGCGAAGGCCTTGGTGAAATGCTGCCGCAGCAGGACGGCGGTGCCGAAGCCGGCGGCGGTGGCGATCTGGTCGACGGTGAGCTTCGTGGTCTCGAGGAGCTCCTGCGCCAGCGTCAGCCGCTGACGGATGAGCCACTGCAGTGGGGTCGTGCCGGTCTGGGCGCGGAACTGCCGGCTCAGCGTCCGGGTGCTCATCGAAGCGCGGACCGCGATCGCGTCCAGGGTGAGCGGCTCGGCGAGGTGGTCGCGCATCCAGCGCTGCACGGGTTCCAGCGAATCGTTGCCTGCAGCAACAGGTGCGGTGACGAACTGGGCCTGTCCGCCGGCTCGGTGCGGCGCCATCACCAGCCGCCGGGCGACCGTCGCCGCGACCGCCGAACCGTGGTCGCGGCGGACCAGATGCAGACAGAGATCCAGCCCGGCGGTCACACCGGCCGAGGTCAGGACGTCACCGTCATCGAGGTAGAGCGCGTCGGCGACCACGTCGACCGCTGGGTACCGGCGGGCCAGATCTGCCGCATGGGCCCAGTGGGTGGTCGCCCGACGTCCGTCGAGCAGCCCGGCCTCCGCGAGCACGAAGGCGCCGGTGCAGATCGACGCCACCCGGATGCCGCGCCGATGTGCCTCGCGGACGATCTCGACCGCCTCGGGTGCGGCCTCGAAGGCGGCCGGGACGATCAAGGTGTGCGCCTCCAGTGCCGCGGACAGTGGGTACGGCGGGTCCGCCTGGAAGATCGGCCGTCGATGCGCGACCACCGTCGTACGGCGGGATCCGCACACGCGGACGTCGTACAGGTCCGCGCCGGTGAGCGGGTCGGCCGCGGTCGCGAACACCTGGCAGGCGCCGGCCAGCTCGATGCCGACGCTGCCGTCGAGGACGAGAGCGGCCACGGTGAGCATGGCGTGAATCTACTTGATCATGTCTTTCCAGCCACTCTCCAAGGAGAGCTGCCCGGACCAGAGTAGGGAGATGCGAATCGATCTACTGATGTTCGACGGAGTCGCCGAGGTGGACGTACTCGCGACGTACGCGGTCTTTGCCAACGCGAAGGGCCGCGGGGTGGACGTGGATCCGCGGCTCGTGACCGCGGATGGCGCGACCACTGTGAAGGGCTGTTACGGAACGACGATCAGTGACCTGGAGCCGTGGTCGCCCGAGACGGCTCGTGTCCTCGCGGTGTCGGGCTGCTGGATCGAGGAGGAGATCGCGCGCGGCGTCATCCCGGCGCAGCTCGCCGCGGCCAAGCAGGTCGGTGGTCCCGGGCTGATCCTGGCGGGGATCGATTCCGGCGCGATCCTGCTCGGTGCGGCCGGTCTGATCGAGGGTCGCCCAGCCACGACGCACCGTCCCGGCTACGACCTTCTGAAGCCGTACGCCGAGGTGATCGACGCCCGGATCGTCGATGACGGTGACCTGGTCACCTGTGGCAGCGGCTGGTTCGCCGGTGTGGACCTCGCCTGCTGGCTGCTCGAGCGTGAGCTGGGTGCCGCGGCCGAGGTCGTCGCCCTCGAGCAGTGGATCGGCCGGGACCGCCAGGGAACGGTCTGGCGGCGCTAGAGGCTCGTGCCGGGGGCGCCGATGCCGTGGAGGAGGGTTTCTATCACCTGGGTGGCGACCGCGTCGGTGTCGATCTCTTCGTCGGGGTGGGATGCGGCGTCCTGGCAGACCTCGTGGAGGAGGGCGTAGTAGACGCGGCGGGCCCAGAGGGGCGTGACGTCGGGACGGAGGATGCCGGCTTCGGCGAGGCGGGCGAAGAGCGCGTCGCAGCGTTCGACGACGCCGGCCTGGATCCGGTCGGCTTCGTTGCCTGGGGCAAGCGATGCGTTCATCGCGAAACCCCAGGAGAGCTTGACCGCCAGCACGTTGGTGGTCGCCTGGTAGAGGGCGATCAGCGGGGGTGTCGAATCCGGGCGGGCCGCTTCGACGGCGTCGGCCAGTTGCTGAGCGGCCCAGGTGGCGAGGGCGGCGATCAGCGCCTCGCGGGTGGCGAACCGGCGGTGCACGGTGGTGCGGGCGACGCCGGCCGCGGCGGCGATCTCCTCCATGGTGGCGTTCGGCTTGCGGTTCAGGGTGCGCTCGGCCGCTTCCAGGATCGTCAGCACGGTACGGGCACTGTCCGCGCGCAGCCTGGTCTCGGTCATGCGGGCAAGACTACCTGCTGGATGCGTCTCGGTCACTACTTGCGTCAACAGTGATGCAAGTTGTACCTTGAAGAGGTCAACGACGATGCATCTAGGGAGAATCTGATGGACCTGCAGCTGAAGGACAAGACAGCGCTCGTCACCGGTGCCAGCCGGGGGATCGGCCTGGCCGTGGTCGAGCAGCTCATCGCCGAAGGGGTCCGCGTGGCCGCGGTCGCCCGGACCAGTACGCCGGAGCTGCGGTCGACCGGCGCGTTCGTCGTACAGGCTGATCTCGGCATTGCCGGTGGGCCTGAGCAGGCGGTTGCCGCGGCGCTCGCCGAGCTGGGTGAGCTGGATGTGCTGGTGAACAACGTCGGCGGCGGTGACGGCGAGCTCGGTGCCGGGTTCCTGGACATCGACGACGCCACCTGGCAGACGATGTACGAGCTGAACCTCTTCGCGATGGTTCGTGCGACGCGGGCGGCTCTGCCGAGCCTGATCCGGCAGCAGGGTGCGATCGTCAACGTCTCGTCGAACTCGGCGCGGATGCCGTCGGCCGGCCCGACGCCGTACTCGACCGCGAAGGCGGCGGTGACGGCTCTGAGCAAGGCACTGGCCGAGGAGTTCGGCCCGCAGGGCGTGCGCGTGAACACGGTGTCACCCGGTGCCGTGCGGACGGCGCTCTGGACCTCCCCCGACGGGTACGGCGGCAAGCTCGCGCGTCAGCTCGGTATCCCGCAGGAGCACCTGCTCGCGGCGCTGCCGGAGCAGACCGGGATGCTCACCGGCCGCCTGGTCGAGCCCGCCGAGGTCGCCGCCCTGGTCACCCAGCTCTGCTCGCCGCTGTCCGCCAGCATCATCGGCGCCGACATCCTCATCGACGCCGGCGGCACCAAGACCGCGTGACCCATTTGGTGGGTGGACGCCTCAGATGGGGGGTTCCCGTACCGAATTTCCGTGCGGGAATCTCCCACCTGATGGCGTTCCCCCCAAAGGCCGGCTAGCTGGCCGGCGGGCCGACGGTACTGGGGAAACCAACAGGCCGGATTCGACAGCCAGAACTCCCCACTACCTGCTCTCTCATGCCACCACCAGCGGCCGGAGACACAAACCGTGGCCGGCGACCCCGGGCAACAGGTCTCCCGCCACCACAAGATGTCTCCCGCCACCACAAGATGTCTCCCGCCACCACAAGATGTCTCCAGCCACCACTGGTGGCGCGAGAACCACCAGATTCGGTCCGCTGACGGCACTCCACCGGACGCCTCGGTGCCCGAGTCGCTCGCCGTTGGACCCCTTTGCGGGGCAGTACTGCCACGGAGCGGCAGCAGATCCCCGCAAACCGAGCAAACCCCCAGCCAGCGGAGCTAACGTCCGAAGGATCGGAGACGGGGCTCTCCGTTCGTTCGGACGTTAACCGGTGCGCGTGGCTAACGTCCGAAGGATCGGAGACGGGGCCTTCCGTTCGTTCGGACGTTAGTGTGCGGCGGCCGGCTGTTGGCGCCGTACCAGCCTTCTGGCTAGCCGGGCCCGGCGGCCCACCACCCGACGGTTACTTCGTGCCGAAGGTGTAGACGGTGGTGGACTGGTAGGTCTGGCCGGGGCGCAGGACCGTGGAGGGGAAGTTGGGCTGGTTGGGGGAGTCGGGGAAGTGCTGGGTCTCGAAGGCGAAGGCGTCGCCCTGGCGGTAGGCCTTGTCGCCGATGCCGCGGAAGGTGCCGTCGAGGAAGTTGCCGCTGTAGAACTGCGCCCCCGGCTGGTCGGTGTGCACGGTCACCGTGCGGCCGCTCTCGGGCTCCCAGAAGCGCGCCGCGAACCGCTGTCCGTCCGCGCCCGCCTTGCCGCCGAGGACGAAGTTGTGGTCGTACCCACGGCCGACGACGAGCTGCGGGTGGTCGCCGCGCAGCCGGGCGCCGATCGCGGTCGGCTTGTTGAAGTCGAACGGCGTCCCCGCGACCGGAGCGAGCTCGCCGGTCGGGATCAGGCCGGCGTCGACCGGCGTGTACTTCGGCGCGTTCAGCTCCAGGATGTGGCCGTCGATCGAGCCACTGCCCTCGCCGGCCAGGTTGAAGTACACGTGGTTGGTCAGGTTCACGATGGTCGGCTTGCCCTTGACCGTCGCGTGGTAGTCGATCCGCAGGTTGTCCGACTTGTCGAGCGTGTAGGTGACGGTCGTGGTCAGCTCACCAGGGAAGCCCATCTCGCCGTCCGGGCTGACGTAGCTGAAGGCCACGCCGACCGCCTTCGACGACTGCACGGTCTTGGCCGACCAGACCCGCTTGTCGAAGCCCGTCGTACCGCCGTGCAGTGCGTTCTCGCCGTTGTTGATCGGGATCTGGTACGACGTCCCGTCGATCGAGAACTTGCCCTTCGCGATCCGGTTGCCGTAGCGGCCGATGGTGGCGCCGAAGTACGGGCTGAGCGCGGCGTAGTCGGGCAGGTTGTCGAAGCCCAGGCTGATGTTCTTCACCCGGCCGCGCCGGTCCGGCGTCTCGATCCGCTGCAGGGTGGCGCCCCAGGTCAGCATCGAGATCGTCACCCGGCCGTTGGAGAACGTGTAGACGTCCACCTTCTTGCCGTCCGGCGTGGTCCCGAACGGGTCCTTGCGGATCTCCAGCTTGCCGTGATGTGCGCCCATGGAAGCCAACCTATCTGGCGTGCCGGCGGCCTCCGCGGTGGTGCTCAAGGCTCCCGCGGCGGCAGCGCCCAGGCCCAGGGCTCCAGCCGTCCGGAGTACCTGGCGGCGAGGCAGGTGATCGGGCATCGCATTCCCCTCACTGAGTCGACAACGGCGGCGGGAGCGTTTCCACGCCGCCCCGCGCACTGTAAGCATTCCGGTCCAGTGTTTGGAATAGTTCGGAACGGTGTGAATTCGTCCGACCTCTCCAACGTTGTGAAACTCCCCGGCCCGCGCTGACCGGATCGGTCCGCTGCGCGCCGCGATCGGGCCTCCTCAAGACCCGCGACGGTCGGTGACGATGGACCCATGAGCCGAACCGCACTTCTCGTCGTCGACGTCCAGGAATCCTTCCGGGTCCGCCCGAGCTGGCAGATCGTGAACCACCCCGACATCGCCGACCGCGTCAACCGGCTGGTGACCGCTTCCCGGGCTGCCGGCGACCTGGTCGTCTGGGTCCTGCACACCGAGCCAGGCACCGGTACGACGTTCGATCCGGCCAGCGGTCACGTCCGCCTGATCGAGGGGCTGGAACCGGCCGAGGGTGAGCCGGTGATCAGCAAGACCGCGCACAACGCCTTCACCACCACCAATCTGCAGCAGCTGCTCACCCAGCACGGCGTCACCGACGTGATCGTCTCCGGCATCCGCACCGAGCAGTGCTGCGAGACCACCACCCGCGTCGCCTCCGACCTCGGGTACGACGTCACGTTCGTCACCGAGGCCACCGCGACCATGCCGCTCCCGCACTGGACGCTGCCTGCCGACGCGACCAACGAGCAGATCCTCGCCGACCCGCGAACCCTCTCGGCCGAGGCAGTCACCGAACGTACCGAATACGCGCTGGCGGGACGGTTCGCCACCATTCGGACGATTGACGAGTTGGCCGCCGTACCCGTGTCATCCTGACCGAATGGGGAGTGTCCGGGTCGTCTTCGTCCTGGTGCCGAAGCTGCACCTGCTGGACCTGGCCGGGCCGGCGCAGGTCTTCTCGACCGCTGACAACCTCGGCTACGGCTACGAGCTGACCTATGTGGCCGAGGCCGAGGAGGTCATGACTGCGCAGGGCGTGCCGCTGAAGACCCAGCGGGAGTGGCCGGAGCTCGGTCCGGACGACCTCGTCGTCGTACCGGGCTGGCGATCGCCGCGGCTGCTCCCGGTGCCGCCGATCGGCCCGTCGATCCAGCAGCGGTTGCGGGATCATCATGCGGCCGGCGGATCGGTCGCGAGCGTCTGCTCCGGAGCCGACGCACTCGGCGCGGCCGGGCTGCTGGACGGCCGCCGCTACACGACCCATCACGACCTGACCGAGATGATGGCCGACCGGTATCCGCGGGCGACCATCGTCCGGGATGTCCTGTACGTCGTCGACGACCGCGTCATCACGTCCGCCGGGATCGCGAGCGGGATCGACCTCGCCCTGCATCTGGTCGCCGGCGCACGCGGTGCCGAAGCGGCCGCCCGGATCGCGCGCGAGATGGTCGTCTACGCCCGCCGCAACGGCGACGAACTGCAGGAGAGCGCGATGCTCCGGCACCGCGGTCATCTGAGCGATCTCGCGCACCGCGTCCAGGACGTGATCGACGCCCGGTACGCCGACCGCCTGCTGCTCGCCGATCTCGCCGACCAGGTCAGTGTCAGCGAACGCACCCTGACCCGGATGTTCACCACCGCGACCGGGCTCACCCCACTGCGCTACCAGCAACTGCTCAGGCTGGAGCGAGCCGAGCACCTGATCGGCCACGGCAGCACGATCGAGGCCGCCGCCCGAGCAGTCGGCTTCGAAGACGCCCGCATGCTCCGCCGCCTCCGCTCTCGATCTGGCCCGTAACGTCCGAAGGAACCGGAGACACTGCTCTCCGGTCCTTCGGACGTTGTGAACTACTTCGTCTTGTACGCCGCCGTCAGCTTGGTGACTGCGGTGTGGAGCTGGCCGGAGAGGGCCGAGTGCTCGGAGTCCGCGGTCAGCTTCGAGACGGGCTCGGTCAGGTTCTGACCGATCTTGTTCTGGGCGATCCACCGGGCCGCGCCGACCACGGCGTCACCCTCGGCGAAGCCGTCCACCTTCGTGCGCTCCAGGTACTTCGCGGACTGTTCCAGCGCGGCCAGGGCAATGATTGCCTTCGGCCCCGACCAGTCCTTGGTCTGGAGAGCGATCTCCGCCGTGACTGCGGCAGCGAGTGCGTACGCATCATGCTTGCGCAGCAAGGCGTTCCGGGCGTCGGTCAGCTTCTGCCGAGCCGCCGCCTGCGTGGTCAGACCCCACCCGTACGGGTACTGCGGGTCGTACGACGCATCGCCGACGTTGATCGGCTCCTGGGTCTCGCTCTTCGGCCAGCTCACCGGCAGCCGGCCACTGAACGGCTTCTTGCCGAACAGTACGTCGGCCACACCGGCACCCTCGGTTCCCGGCAGCCACGACGCGACCAGCGCGTTGATCTTGCCGAGCTGGTCGGCGACCACCTGCGGACGCCCGGACACAGTCAGTACGACGCACTTCATCGCACCGCAGACCTTGTCCACCGCGGCCTTGTCGGCCGGCGACAACACCTGGTCGTGGCCGTTGCCCACGTCACCGACTCCCTCGGCGTACGGGCGTTCGCCGACCACGACGACACCGACATCGTGACCCTCGAGCGGGGCCGAGGCATCGGCGGAGAAGTCGGCCGTCGGAACGACCTGCTTGATGCCGTCCAGAATCGTCGTACCGGTGGTGGTGGGGCCGGACTTGCCCTGCCAGGTGATGCTCCAGCCACCGAGCTGGTTGCCGAGGTCGTTCGCGTTGCTACCGGCGACGTAGACCTTCGAGGTCGATGCCAGTGGCAACAAGTTGCCCTCGTTCTTCAGCAGTACCTGGGACTTCGCCGCCGCCTCGCGACCGACCGCCCGGTGCGCGGCCGAGCCGACCGTGCTGAGCTGCGAAGGATCGGAGTACGGGTTCTCGAAGAGTCCGAGCTTGAACTTCTCGCCGAGGATCCGGCGTACCGCGTCGTCGACCCGGGCCACCGTCACCCGGCCGGCGCCGATCTCGGCGGTCAGTCCCTGGGTGAACTCGACGTACCGCGACGGCACCATGATCATGTCCAGACCGGCGTTGATCGAGGTCCGGATGTCGCTCACGTAGTCGCCCGGCAGCTGGTCGATCGCTGCCCAGTCGCTGATCACGAAGCCGTCGAAGCCCATCCGCTTCTTCAGCACGCCGTTGATCAGCTCGTCGTTGCCGTGCATCTTCACCGGCGGCGCACCGTCGATCGAGACGCTCGAGAACGACGGCATCACCGTGCCGACACCGAGGTCGACCGCAGTCTGGAACGGTGCCAGGTGGAGCCGCTCCATCTCTTCGCGAGTGACCTGCGTGATGCCCTGGTCGAGCTTGTAGTTGCCGCTCGTCGACGTGCCGTACACCGTCCCACCGTCGCCGGCGTAGTGCTTCGCCGACGCCAGCACGCGGTCCTTGTTCTTCAGTTGGCTGCCGTCAGCCTTGCCCTGCATGCCGGTGATGACGGTCGACATCGTGTCCACCAATGCCGGGTCCTCGCCGTAGCCCTCGTAGGCACGGCCCCAACGGTCGTCGCGGACAACGCACACGCACGGCGCGAAGTCCCACGGGACGCCGGTCGCGCGAACCTCGGTCGCCGTCACCTCACCGGTACGGCGAGCGAGGTCCGGGTCACGGGTCGAGCCCAGCCCGATGTTGTGCGGCAGGATCGTCGCGCCGACCACGTTGTTGTGACCGTGCACGGCGTCGACACCGTAGATCAGCGGGATCTGCAGCCGGGTCGCCTGCGCGCTCAACTGGAAGTTGTCGATCATCGAGGCCCAGGACGCCGGGGTGTTCGGCGTCGGCACCGAGCCGCCACCGGACAGCAACGAACCGAGCGCGTACGTCGCGATGTCGCTGCGGGACTTGAGCGCGTTCCGCTCGGCCTGGGTCATCTGGCCGACCTTCTCGGCCAGCGTCATCCGAGCCAGCAAGTCGTCGACCCGCTTCTTCACCGGGAGCTTCGGGTTCAGGTACGGCAGGTCGTGTGCGTCGATCACGACCACCGGCTTGGTCTGCGGCGGCTTCGCGCCGGTGACCGTGAGCTCCAGTGGAATGGTCTCGGCGACCTCCGCCGTCTTGTCCTTCTTCGTCGCAACCGTGACGTTCTGGGTCGCACCCGACGCCGTACCGACTGGGAACGTGAGCGTGCCGGCGGCCGGGACGAAGTCGTCGGCACCAGCCGTCCCGTTACCGGCGGTGTAGGCGACGGTGACCGGCTCCTCCAGCGGCTCGCCGCCGGTGGTGGTGACGGCGACCCTCACCTGGGCGCTGCCGCCCTCCTTGACCGGATAGACCTCGGCGTTCGTGCTGATGCTCGCCTTGAGGGCCGGATCGGCCTTGCCGTAGGTCTCGACCTGGTCGATCTCGAACTTGCCCGGCGAACCCGCCGGCATCGTGAACGCGTAACCCCACATGTTGGTCAGGTTCAGGATGTGGTCGATACCACCGACCGGTTGGTAGTCGCCGCGGTACACGAAGTCGCTGAACGGGATCTCGACCTGCTGCCAGCCCTGCCAGTCGTCGGTGAAGCTGGTGTTCCACAGCTCCGACGCCTCGGCGTTCGCGCCGCCGTCCTTGATCTCGAAGAAGATCCGCTTCCCGGTCCCGGGCTCGGTCTGCACCGTGTTCTGGCCGTACCACCAGAACCGGATGCCTTTGTACGCCGACCAGTTACCAGGGCTCTGGTCGAAGGTGATGTCGTGGGTGAAACCGCCCCAGCCGCTGATGTCGTACGTGCCGTGCAGGACTGAGCCACCTGCCGGAGCGTCGGCGCGGGCCTGCAGTTCCATCGTGGGCGGGTCGTCGGCGTCACTGCCCCACCCGAAGATGCCGGGGTTCGGTGGTGAGGCGAACGGCTCGGCCCCCTCGAAAGCGGCCAGCGTGAGGGGTGACGGGTCGACGGCGACGGCCGGACCGGCGACAAGCGTGCCGGCCAGCAGCGCGACGGCTGCGACCACCGCCGTTCGGCGTCTGCCTGTGCGTCTACTGGGTGGGCGAGTGATTGGCCACCTGGGCATGGGCGACTCTCCTGAGCTCAGCGCGGGCGCGCGCCCGCGTCGCGCCCGACTCTGGGCGCTCCGGCCGCGCTAATCAAGGGGCAGCCGGTTCCGGAACTAGAGCGCTCTCACGCACCACCTTTCGACGTCGGTGGCTGCACCTTTCGACGTCGGTGTAAAGGCGAGGCGTGTTCGCCGACTTTCCTTGTGCTCGCCAGGCCCTGCTTTTAAGCTCGCATATAGAGATTCATCTTCGATATATCGAAACTTTGGCCAATTCCCCGCCCACGGAGCCTCCGATGCCGAATCTGCCCAGACGTCACTTCCTCAGCCTCGCCGGCGGCGCCGCCCTCGCCACGGGGCTCACCGCCACCACCGCCACCGCTCAGACCACCGCCACCTCCGCGACGGCGACCGCCACCGCGCTCGCCGCGCCACCGGTGACGATTCCCGCCCTGCGGGAGTGGACCGCGGGTTCGGGAGGCCAGTACGCCGTACCTGGTCCGAGTCAGACGTTCCGGGTCATCGTCCGGGGAGCGGATGCCGCCGCGCTGCAACCGGTGGCCGAGGTCCTCAAGACGGACCTGACCAAGGTGCTCGGGCGGTCGGTCCAGAGCGTGGTGCAGGACACTCCGGCGCCGGTTGCGGGCGACATCGTGCTCAGCCTGGCGACAGCCGTCGGCAACGACGAGGGCTATCAGTTGAAGGTCGGCGCGGTGCTGGAGCTGAGTGGGGAACGGGCCGGCGTGTTCCACGGCGCCCAGACCATCATCCAGTGGCTGCGGCAGGCGACGACTCTTCCGGGTGGGGTGGCGCGCGACTATCCGAAGTACCCCGAACGTGGCTTCCTGGTTGCCAACTCGGCCCGCTTCTACACCATGACCTGGTGGAAGGGGCAGATCAACGAACTCGCCTACCTCAAGATGAACATGCTCTGGGTGTACGTCGGGTACGAGGACACCACGCCCTTGTCGCAGCTGAAGGAGATCACGGCGTACGCGAAGAAGTACAACATCGCGGTCGTTCCGCAGGTCAACATGCCCGGGCACATGGAGCGGCTGCTCGCGCCCCGGCCGGACCTCGGGCTGCCGGGGCGTGGCGGTGACCTCGACCTCAGCAAGGACGAGTCCACCAGCTACGCGCGGGGCCTGTTCTCGCCGTACCTGAGCGAGTTCGACACGCCGTACTGGCACCTCGGGTCGGACGAGTACCTGGTGGACTTCCGAGACGATCTGCCGGTGCGGTACGACCTGTTCCCGCAGCTCGGCGCGAAGGCCAAGCAGCGGTTCGGCAACAACGCGCAGCCGGTCGACGTGTTCACGGGATTCATCAACGACATGAACACGACCGTGCGCGCGAGCAACAAGCAGCTACGGATCTGGAACGACGGCCTGCTGACCAGCATCACGGCCGCACCGCTGAACAAGAACGTCATCGTCGAGCACTGGGTCGGCTGGCCGAACCGCAAGCTGCCGAGCCAGTTGCTTGCCGAGGGCTACCAGGTGCACAACTCCAACGGCGACTTCCTGTACTACGACCCCGAGGTCCGTCGGCCGGAGCCGAAGCCGATCTACGACAGCTTCCACCCGGGCAAGTTCTCCGGTGAGACGGTCGGCCCGGACACCGCCGGACTGCGTGGCGCCAAGCTGCATCTGTGGACGCTGCCGGCGAGTGAGGCCGAGGAATTCCAGTCGGACCGGCTGCTGGAGCCGTACCGCGCGCTGTCCCAGGTGCTGTGGGGTTCGCCGAAGCCCTTCGCGACGTACGACGGCGGATTCTCGAACCTGATCGTGACCGTTGGGCGTCCGCCGCTGTTCCCGGTCGGCCGGCATACGGTCTCGCCGCCGGATGGTGCGACGACGGTTTGGCCGCAGCGCAAACCGCAGGTTGTCTTCTACGACGACATCAGGGCGGAGACGGTCGCGCTACGCGAGGGCGGGATCGAGGCGGGGACGCCGGGGCGGACGACGTGGGACGCCGCGACGAAGACCGCTACCTTCACGCCGACCAATCCGTGGCGCTACGGGCAGAAGTGCTCGATGAGCTTCCAGGCCTCGACGGCGAGTGGGCAGTCCGTCACCGGGCAATGGAGCTTCACGGTGGCGAAGGCACCGAGCCTCGCCTATCCGCGGTCGCTCTGGAATGAGGAGGACGGGCCGGCGGTCGAGCGGTACTCCGATGCTCGTGAGACCGAGCTCGGCGTCCGGTTCCGGGTGGATCGGCCGGGCCTGGTGCTGGGCGTGAAGTTCTACAAGGCGCCGGGCGACGGCGCCGTCCACACCGGCAGCCTGTGGTCGCCGTCGGGGCAGAAGCTGGCGACGGCGACCTTCACCGGCGAGAGCACGATGGGTTGGCAGGAGGTGCGGTTCGCGCAGCCGGTCCGGATCGATGCTGGCGGCAACTACACGGCGTCGTACCACTCGCCGACCGGGACGTTCGGGTACAACCACGACTACTTCGACGGTCGCACTCAGAACAACGGGGTCCTGCACACGCCGACCGGGGCAGGCATGTTCGCGTACGGGCCGACGTCGTACCCGAATGAGAGCTACCTGAACACGAACTACTGGGCCGATGTGATCTTCCAACCGGACACCTACACATTGTGGAACGTTGGCGACGCACCCGCGCTCGGCGCGACGGAGCCGACCTCGCTGGAGATGGGCGTGAAGTTCAGCAGCAGCAAGGCCGGCAAGGTGCACGGGGTGCGGTTCTTCAAGGGGACGCACAACACCGGGACGCACACCGGGTCGTTGTGGACGGAGGGCGGGCAGAAGCTGGCCAGCGCCACGTTCGCCGGCGAGTCGGGATTCGGGTGGCAGGAGGTGCGGTTCGCGCAACCGGTCACGATCGCGGCTGGAACGTCGTACGTGATCTCCTACGGCTCGGCCGGTGGCTTCAGCGCGACGGAGAACGGGCTGGCAACGGCTCGGGCGAACGGTTCGCTGATCACCAGCGGTCCGGGGATCTACGCGCTGCAGTCGGGGCAGTTCCCGACACTCTCCTTCCAGAACCGGAACTACTTCGCCGATGTGGTGTTCTCTGAAGGATGACGACTCTGACTGACGCGCGGATCACCGACGTCGAGGTGATCGTGCTGGACAACGGGATCGAGTACGGGACCCGGCTCGGCGACGACGAGCGGGCCGGGCCCCGGCACACCTGTCTGATCCGGGTGGCGACCGATGCCGGGGTCGAGGGGTACGGCGACGTCGACTCGCATCCGTGGGTGGTGAAGTCGATCGTGGAGGCGGTCTCGCACATTCCGGCGTTCTGCGCGGGACTGCGTGAGGCCGCCATCGGCCGGTATGTGTGGGACCGGAAGGCCTTGTGGGACAGGCTTTACCAGCACTCCTGGTACCACGGCCGGCGCGGTCCTGCGCTGCACGCTCTGAGCGGGATCGACTTGGCCGTGTGGGACATCTGCGGTCGGCTCTCCGGGCAGTCGGTGGCCTCGTTGCTCGGTGGTGCGCGGCGGGATCGGGTGCTGGCTTATGCGAGCACGCTGTTTCGCGAGACGCCGGACGAGATGCGCGCGGCGACGCGGTCCTACCTGGACCGGGGATTCCGTGCGATCAAGTTCGGTTGGGGGCCATGGGGTTCGGAGGGTTCGCGCTCGCTGCTCGCTGCTGCCCGCGCGGAGGCGGGCCCCGACGTACGGCTGATGGTCGACGGCTACCTTCCGGGCGACTTCGACGCCGTACGGCGATTTGTCAGCAGCCTGGAGGATTTGAACCCGTACTGGGTCGAGGAGCCGTTCCCTGCTGATCGACCACAGGACCTCGCTCGACTGGGTCGGGAGACCGGCCTCACGATCGCGTCCGGTGAGCAGTTGGGAGGCGACGAGTTCAACGAGCTACTGGCTGCGCCCGGCGTCAGCGTCATCCAGCCGGACCTCTCCCGCTGCGGCGGCTTCACCACCCTCCAGACCCTCGCCGAGTCGGTCGCCCGCGAGGGCCGTCGCATCGTCCCGCACGCCTGGACCTCCCCGCTACTCACCGCCGGTACCGTCCAAGCCGCCGCCTGGCTCCCCGACCCCGTCATGGTCGAGTACAACGTCTCCTCAGCCCCCATCAGCCGAGACCTAGCCCCACCCCTGGCCCTGGTCGACGGCCACATCCAAGTCCCCACCACCCCCGGCATCGGCGTAGCCATCAACCCCGCCGTCATCGCCAAATACCGCATCGCCTAACCCCACCCAGCTAACGTCCGAACGCTCGCAGTACGTCGTCTGCGTATCTTTCGGACGTTAGCCGCGGCAACTGCTGGTTTGCCCGGTCTGCGGGGATCTACTGCCGCTGAGAGACAGCAGATCCCCGCAAACCCGCGCGGGGCTCGGGTCTGCTCGTCTTTGTGGAGTCTCGTGGTCGCTGGGTGCCTATTTGGTTCCACAAAGGCGGTTTCGCCCGCCTGCGGCGGCCACTGGAGCGCCCTGTACGGCGGGTCTGTGGCTGAGGGGGATGGTGCGGTCGGCGATCGAAGCCACCTTGCCGATGGTTGACGGGCTATGGCTGAGCTACGTGAAGGGGTCGCGTTGACGGTGAGCGTTGTCGGGTGTTGGTGTTACTGCAGGCCAGCGACAAGCCACCCGTGACGGTCAGCTTCTAGGCGTCCTCGCTACCGGCCGCAACCACAGCCCGTCAGCCACAGGAACGGGGAACCGTGGTCACGGACCTCGCCATCCGGCCCAGCCACAGACCGCCCAAGCCACCCGCTTCAGTAGATCCGGCCGCAGCGGCGACCAGCCCCTGCGTACGCCGCCGGCCGAATCCGAGCGGCCGGACGGGACGAGCACCTTCAGGACGGCGGGGTTCCTGACCAGCCGAAACCCTCAACCACGCGCCGGCCTCACCAGCCGCATCCGAGCGGCCGGACGGGGACGAGCACCTTCGGGGAGGTGGGGTTCCTGGCCAGCCGAAGCCTCCAGCCACAGCGACCGAACACCTCTCGCGACATCTCTCCCCAAACCGGTTCGGGGAGAGGTTCGCCCTCCCGGAGAGCGAACCGGGGAGCATTCACCCCCCGAATCGGTCTCAAATCCTCCCCGAACCGGTTTAGGGAGACGCCGCCTGCCAATGCGCAACAGGCTCTGGGCGACAGTAGGACCCGCAAACCGGCATCCGCGAGGCGACTCGCCCGCTGGACGAGCTACAACCCCTTAACTCGCTGGCCTGGGGTGAACCCATCAAACGAGGGTGGGGTCAGAGTTGGGGCGGGAGGTCGGAGGGCCAGGGGATTCGGCGTTCGGTGAGGCAGGGGCGGAAGGACTCGGCGTGGTCGACGAGGAGGCGTTGGGCGGTGACTTGGTCGTACGCCGTGAGCTGGTCGGCGTAGTCGGTGCCGCCGCTGAGTTCGCGCATCACGTCCATCTGGCTGCGGTGCAGCCGGATCAACTCCGCCTTGCGGGCCGCGTATTCGGGGCTAAAGGCAACGAAGTGGGTGGCCTCGAAACCGTGGCCGGGGCCGGGATCGACGTACCAGATCCTTGGGGCGTGGGGGAGGACGCCGGGGCTGGGGGCGAAGGAGGACAGCGGTGCGAGCAGGGCGCTGTCGGTGACGAGTTTGGCGGTCAGGACGTGGTCGGGGTTGTAGTCGGTCGTCCAATGGGTGAAGACGACCTCGGCCGCGAGCCTTCGGAGAGTGCGGATCAGCTCGGCGCGCAGTTCGGCGTCCTCGAAGACGAAGCCGTCCTCGCGGGCGAGGCTGACGTACTCGGCGTCGAAGTACGACGCGACCGCCTGCATCTCGAGGGTCCGGATCTCGGCGGCGCGTTGCTGCTCCTCCGGCGGGTGATACGGCAGTCCTTTGTCGCCGGTGGTGATCGTCACGAAGGCGAACTCGTGCCCGGCGTCGCGCAATCGCAACAACGTGCCCAGGCAGCGCATCTCGTCGTCGGGGTGGGCGAAAACGCAGACATACTTCATGATCAGAGCCCTCGGAGCCGGGCGAGCGAAGTGGACAGTGCGCCGTCGACGGTCAGGAACGATCCGGAGATGTAACCGGCCGCCTCGGAAGCCAGGAAGCCGACCGCGGCCGCGATCTCCTCCGGTCGACCGTGCCGCCCGAACGGCAGTAGGCGACCCGCCGCGGCGAGCTGCTCGGCACCGTGGAACACCTCTTCGCCAGGGGTCGCGATCCACCCCGGTACGACGGCGTTCACCCGGATTCCGCGGTCCGCCCATTCGTGGGCGAGGGTGCGCACGACCTGACCGAGGGCGCCGTGCGCTGCGTTGTAGCCAAGGCAGTTCGCGAAGGGCTGTGTCTCGTGCAACGACCCGATCGCGACGTACGACGCTCCGGCGGCGGGTGTCAGCGCACGGAAGAACTCGAATGCTCCGACCGGGCCAACCATCAGACTCCGCACCAACGATTCGCGGCTCAGTTCGACCGCGGGCGTGTGCTCCTCGTAGGCCACGGCGTACACCGCACACCCCACCGGCCCCAGCTCCGCGGCCCGCTCTCCCACGAGTCGCCCGAACCCCGCATCACCAGCATCCGCCGCCAGCGCCACCGCCCGCCGGGCTCCCGGACCTGGTGCGGTGCTGGGAGGGGCGCCCGCGCCAGCCCGATCCCGCTCCGTCGCGGCGACTTCCTGTGCGGTGCGTTCGGCCGCTTCGAGATCGCGGTCTACGCAGAGGACGGTGTCGTACTGGTCGGCCAGCAGGCGGGCACACGCTCCGCCGATCCCGCCTCCGGCGCCCACCACCACGGCCAGCATGCTGCCTCCATGTTTCGCTATTGCGAAGAAGTCTCCGGAATCTCGGAGCCTTGAGGATATCCGTCGATCGGCTCAGGATGCATGTGCGGACGATCGCCACCAGCCAGCCGGAACCGCACCAGCTGAGCCGCCGGGACCACCAGCTCATCGAGCTCCAGCGTTCGCCGTTCCGCGACCCACTCGATCAGCTTCGTGGGTTCGGGAATGTCGCCGGTGAAGTGCAGCAGGTTCGAATACCAGATGTCCCGCCGCCCGTGCGGCCGCTCGTACCACCCGTCCGGACCGAGCTCCTCGTTCAGCCGATCCATGAACTCGTCAGCCGCCGAATCGACAGCCTCCGCCGACGCCATCACCGAACCAGCCGTCAGCGTCAGCCCGGTGACCCGCATCCGGAACGGTCCTGATCCGGCGCGCTGCATCGCGCTCAAATACCGAGGTACGGCGGGGTCGTCGGGCGGGACCTCGGCGCGGTACCCCTCGAGCGCCCGGACGGTGAAATGAGCAGAACCGAGTTGCCCGGTCTGCCAGTGCCCAGGCCCCGCCAGTTCGGCGGCTTCTGCGGTCAGATCGTCCAGGAACGCCGTACCGGCCGGGATCATCACCGACAGCGGCCAGCGGCCACCCTCGGCGGGTGGTTCGTCGCGGGAGTGTTCGCCGGCGGCGATCAGCGGCGCGGACTGGTCGAAGAGCTCGTCGAACTTGGTGATGGTTCCTCCTCGGAAAGCTGGGGCCGGTGATACGACGCCGGAAGTGATTCAGAAGTTCTGGTGCTCCGATTGAGAACGAATTCGAAGGCTACGTTCATGGACCGGAGGCCCATTGCGTGGAAAGGATGGAGATCATGACTACACGCTTTGGTTTGTTCGTGCCGCAGGGCTGGAAAATGGATCTGGCGCAGATCGCCGATCCGGTGGAGCAGTGGGAAGCGATGACCGCGGTGGCGAAGCGGGCCGACGAGCAGTCCTGGGACTCGATCTGGCTGTTCGACCACTTCCACACGGTGCCGGAGCCGAGTGACAACACCACCTTCGAATGCTGGACGGCGACCGCCGCGCTCGCCCGCGACACCCAGCGGGTGAACATCGGCCAGATGGTCGGCTGCAACGGCTACCGCAACCCGGCGCTGTACGCGAAGATCGCGTCCACCGTCGACGTCGCCAGCCACGGCCGCCTGTACGCCGGGATCGGCGCCGGCTGGTACGAGCACGAATGGAAGGCCTACGGGTACGAATGGCCCGACGTGAAGCCGCGGATGGCGGCCTTCCGCGAAGCCACCGAGATCATCCACCGGATGTGGACCGAGGACCGTCCGGTCGTCAAGGGCAAGTACCACTCGATCGACGGCCCGATCAACCTCCCCAAGGGCGCCGGCAACAAGAAGCCCAGCCTCTGGATCGGCGGCGGCGGCCCCCAGGTCACCCTCAAGCTCGTCGCCCAGTACGGCGACGCCGCCAACATCGGTGGCGGCAACCCCGAGGTGATCCGCGAGAAGGTCGCCGTCCTGAAGGAGCACTGCGACAAGCTCGGCCGCGACTACGACACCATCATCAAGTCGACCGGCATCAACGTCTTCCCCATCGACAAGGGCGACGACCCCAAACTCGCCACCGACAAGGCCCGCGGCCCGATCAACTGGGACCGCTTCTCCGCCGAGAACAAGATCGAGACCGAGGACGAGATCGCCCTCCGCGTCGAAGCCGCCCTCGAAGCCGGCGCCGACTACGTCATCTTCTACATCCCCGGCGTCGCCTACGACCTCAACCTGGTAGCTCGAGTCGAGCAGGTAGCCAAGCGCTTCCAGTAACCCTCGCGGCCGACTACGCCCGCTCCTTCGTCGCGTGCTACGCACCGCTCGCTGACCTGCTCGCTACCGCTCGCGCCAACCACAGGCCGCGAGCGGTGCAGCAAGTGCAGCTGCCTCGCCGCCGTTGCGCAGCGAGCCGAGGAGAGAACGCGGTAGGCGCGACGAATCGCGGACCGCCCCCACTGTCCAATTGCACTTTCCCGCCGACGCCCACGCTCAGACCCGCATAGCAAACATGGTCTGAGGGGAGTTAGTGAGTGGCGGCGGTCCGCCCGCGACCATCTGTCACCCGTTGCTGTGGACCTCAGCCGGATTGCGCGGGGTCAACTCGGCCCGACGGACGGTGCGGCAGTCGTCGTTGAAGACGATCTCGGCGTCCAGATGTTCTCCGTCGAGGACGCGCTGAAGCCAGTAGCGTGCGTCGTCCCACATCAGTTCGAAAGGCAGGGCCTGGGCGGAGTGCCACTCGGGGGCGATTTCGTCCGACTCCGTCGGCTGTCCTTCCCATGAGTCGCCGATGAAGACGGTGACGTGCTGGTCCCAGTTCGGACGGACTGGAAAGCGGAAGGTGACGGTGGCCCGCGGACCGCCACCACTGTCCAACTACGTTCCTCCGCTGGAGTTCACGCTCAGGCTGACATCGCCGACGTCGTCTGAGGGGAGTTGGTGAGTGGTGGCGGTCCGCAGGGGTTATGCAGAAAGGGCGACGCCGCGGAGCTGGGGGGGAGTAGCTCCGCGGCGTCGCCAGGCGCGCCTAGGGAGGGGTGGGGGCAGGCGCGCCGTATGGGGGTGGGGGTCAGCTGCCGAGGATTCCGGTGCCGAGGACCCCTAGGAGGCCGAGCAGGGACAGCAGGTTGCGGATGACCTGGTCGACGGCTTTGGCGCCGCCGGTCTGGTAGGCCGTTACGCACTTCTGCAGTTGGGCCTGCGTCGGTTTGGTGATGGTGACCTTGTTCATCTCCGACTGGCAGTACGTCGTTGCCTTCGACAGCTCGTTGAGCGTGCTGCCGACCGTGCCGACGATCAGGCCGACGGCGGTCTGCAGCGTGGCCACGCCGGGTGGCGGTGGCTTCGGCGAGGTTGTCGGGGGCTTGGGCGACGGCGTACCGGGCGGCTTGGTGCTAGGCGGCTTGCTGGTGGTGGGCTTGCTGGTCGGCGGCTTCGTCGTGGCGGGCGGGGTCTTGGTCGGGTTGGTGCCCGGCTTGCCCGGCTGCTCGACGGGGACGGTGGTCGGGGGGACCACCGGGTAGGTCTCCTGGTCGTTCGCCTGCGGCAGGTTGTTGTCCGCCGGGGCGTCGACGTTGGGGTCGCCGACCTGGTCACCGGCCCGGTCGACACCCTGGTCGCCGTCCTCGGTGCCGTTGCCGACCGCGATCCAGCTGCCGGTCGCGTACGCCTTGGCGATGTTCATCACCAGGTTGGCGTAGTCGGTCGAGTGGTTGTAGCGCAGCAGGGCCTTGGTCAGGTCACCGGACTTCGCCATGTCGGTCTTGCCGGAGCACAGGTACACCCCGGTCGACATCGCGGCGTCGTCGATGTCCTGCGGGTTCCGCACGCCGTCGCCGTCACCGTCCACTCCCATCGCACGCCAGGTGCCCGGGATGAACTGCATCGGCCCGACCGCCCGGTCGAAGGCGGTGTCGCCGTCGAACGCACCCGCGTCGGTGTCGTTGATCTTGGCCGTCTTCGTACCGTCCAGCCGGGGCCCGAAGATCCCTGGTACGGCGACGCCCTTGGTGTTCAGCATGCTGCCGCCGAAGCGGCCGTGGTTCGACTCCACTCGGCCGATCGCGGCCACCAGCGTCCACGGCAGGTGACAGGACGGATCGGCCTGTCCCACCAGCTGCTGCGTCCGTGAATATGCCTTCAGTGCCGCCTTCGGAATGCCGTTGCGGGACAAGCCGGACACCACCTGGTTGGCTGGCTCACCCGGATCGACACCATGACCCACCACTCCCGGCACCGGCACGTTGGCCGGACCCGCGATCGGTGTGTTCGGTACGACGACCGAGTCCTTACCTGACAGTCCTTGCTCCAGCGACGCCGTGGCGACCGCCGGATCGTCGGTCGCGCTGACGGTGAACGCGCTCGCGAACAACGCCAGTGGAATGAGCGGCGCCACTGAACGCCATCCGTTTCCGGTGGCGCGGCGCTTGCCCTTCGCCATCGATGATCCCCTCCGTGACTCATCGATCCGTCCAGCCCCACGCTGCGAACAGATCATTCGTCGGTGCCGGTAAACCGTCGCATCAGGTACAACGTCCGCCCCGCTGCGTGGGTTACGCGCCGGACCTCGCCCATGTACGTGCAGTCACCGGGTACCCATACTGGCCCGTAACAACGCACCTGTGAAGTCCCTGGGAGCGGCAATCCTGCCGCCCGCCCACCGGGTCGACTGGTCTGTAGAGAAGAATGGCCGCCGTGCCCGACCACACAGAACAGTCCGCCGCGCTCTTCCAGAGGGCTTCCGCCGTTACTCCTGGTGGAGTCAATTCTCCCGTCCGGGCGTTCCGCGCCGTCGGCGGCGTGCCGCGCTTCATGACACACGGTGACGGAAGTCACATCGTGGATGTCGACGGCAACCGCTACCTCGACCTGGTCTGCTCCTGGGGCCCGATGCTGCTCGGCCACGCGCACCCCGAGGTGACGGCCGCCGTCCAGGCTGCGGTCGCCCGCGGGACGTCGTACGGGACCCCGACCGAGCCGGAGGTGCTGCTCGGCGAGGAGATCGTCGCGCGGACGCCGGTGGACAAGGTCCGGCTGGTCTCGTCCGGGACCGAGGCGACGATGTCCGCGCTCCGGCTGGCCCGCGGATTCACCGGTCGCGCGAAGATCGTGAAGTTCGCCGGCTGCTACCACGGTCACGTCGACGCGCTGCTGGCCCAGGCCGGCTCCGGCGTGATCACGCTCGGGATCCCCGGTACGCCGGGTGTCACCGAAGCGACCACCGCCGACACGATCGTCCTCCCGTACAACGACCAGGCCGCCGTCACCGCCGCCTTCGCCGAGTACGGCGACCAGATCGCGGCAGTGATCACCGAGGCCTCGCCCGGGAACATGGGTGTGGTCCCGCCGCGGGACAACTTCAACGCGTTCCTCGCCAGGACCTGCACGGACAACGGCGCGCTGTTCATCTCCGACGAGGTGATGACCGGATTCCGGATCACGAAGTCCGGTTGGTACGGCGTCGACGGCGTACGGCCCGATCTGATGACGTTCGGCAAGGTGATGGGCGGCGGCTTCCCGGCCGCGGCGTTCGGCGGCCGCGCCGACGTGATGGCGCACCTGGCCCCGGAAGGCTCGGTCTACCAGGCCGGAACGCTGTCGGGGAACCCGATCGCGACCACCGCCGGCCTGACCACGTTGCGGCTGGCAACCGACGAGGTCTACGCCAAGCTCGATCGCACCTCGCTCGCCATCCAGGGGCTGGTTTCGGCCGCGCTGGACAAGGAAGGTGTGCCGCACGTCATCCAGTCGGCCGGGAACCTCTTCAGTGTCTTCTTCGTGGAGTCTGAGGAGAATGCCGACATCTTGAACTTCGGTGACGCCGGTGCGCAGGTGCTGCCGAGGTTCGCGGCTTTCTTCCATGCCATGCTGGACGGCGGTGTGTACCTGCCGCCGAGCGCGTTCGAGGCGTGGTTCGTGAGCAGTGCCATCGACGACGACGGTCTCGCCGAACTTGAGTCCGCCCTCGCACCGGCAGCCGCCGCAGCGGCCGCCGTACAGAGTTGAAGGGAACGGCAGTGACCGAAACGACGGTCGTGCACCTGATGCGTCACGGCGAGGTGCACAACCCGACCGGCGTGCTCTACGGCCGGATCCCCGACTTCCACCTGTCCGAGCTCGGCCGCGCGATGGCCGACCGGGTGGCAGAGCACGTCAAGAACCGCGACATCGTGCACCTGGTCAGCTCGCCGATGGAGCGGGCCCAGGAGACGATGGAGCCGATCGCGTCGGCGTTCGGGATCACCCCGGAGATCGACGAGCGGGTGATCGAGGCGGCGAACCTGTTCGAGGGCAAGAAGTTCGGCGTCGGCGACGGCGCCCTGAAGAACCCGAGCGCCTGGTGGTTGCTGCGTAACCCGGTGAAGCCGTCCTGGGGCGAGCCGTACCAGCAGATCGTCCGCCGGATGCGGGACGCGATCGAGACCGCCCGGCAGAAGGCCGCCGGGCACGAGGCGCTGATCGTGTCGCACCAGCTGCCGATCTGGATCGTCCGGTCCGCGATCGAGGGCCGTCGCCTGTGGCACGACCCGCGCAAGCGGCAGTGCAGCCTGGCCAGCCTGACCTCGTTCACCTTCCACGGTGAGTCGATCGTCTCGGTCGGCTACTCCGAGCCGGCCAAGGACCTGCTGCCGGTCAAGAACCCCAAGAAGTTCGTCGGCGGCGCGTGATGCTCCGCCACAAGCTCCGTACGGCGGCGGTGCTGGCCGGTGTGCTCGCGATCGCCGGCTGCACCACCGGCCAGCAGTCGGCGCAGAACCGTCAGGGCCAGTCCGGCTTCGTCAGCGGAACCGGCAACGTGTCGGTGTTCGCCAAGGCCGACCGCAAACCGGCCCCGGTGCTGACCGGTGACACCCTCGACGGCAAGAAGTGGACGCTGTCCGACCATCTCGGCAAAGTCGTCGTACTGAATGTCTGGGGTTCGTGGTGCCCGCCGTGCCGCCAGGAGGCCCCCGACTTCGTGAAGGCCTCGGAAGAGCTCGGTACGTCGGTCCAGTTCATCGGACTGAACACGCGCGACCTCGACCCGGCTCCGGCGAAGCGGTTCCAGCAGGAGTTCAAGGTTCCGTACCCGAGCGTCTACGACCCGTCCGGCAAGGCCCTGCTGCGGTTCCGCGGCCAGATCTCGCCGAAGGCGATCCCGACCACGCTCGTGATCGACAAGGACGGCAAGATCGCGGCTCGCGCGGTCGCGCCGATCACCAAGGACACGTTGCTCGGCATGGTCAAGGACGCTGGTTGAGCTGATGGGTCAGTGGTTCGCCGAGTCGATGACGGGCTCGATGCTGGTGGCACTGCCGATCGCGGTGCTGGCCGGTGCGATCTCGTTCTTCTCGCCCTGCGTCGTGCCACTGTTGCCCGGCTACCTGTCCTATGTGACCGGGTTGTCCGCGGCCGAGCTGGGCTCGAAGCAGCGCGGCCGGATGCTCGCCGGTACGGCGTTGTTCGTGGCCGGCTTCTCGGCCGTGTTCATCCTGACCGGGGTGGTGTTCGGCAAGGCCGGTGACCTGCTGCTCGATCACCAGGGTGTGATCACCAAGGTGCTCGGCGCAGTGACGGTCGTGCTCGGCCTGGTCTTTCTCGGTGGCTTCGGCTTCCTGCAGAAGGATGTCCGGGTGCACCGGGTGCCGGCCGTCGGGATCGCGGCCGCACCGTTGCTCGGCGTGCTGTTCGGCTTCGGCTGGACGCCGTGTATCGGTCCGACGCTCGGGACCGTGATGACGCTCGCGACGACCGAGGGCAGTACCGGGCGTGGCGCCTTGCTGGCGCTGGTGTTCAGCCTCGGGCTGGGGATTCCGTTCATCGTGGCCGCGCTGGCCTTCCGGCGGATGCTCGCCGCGGTCGCGTGGGTGCGCAAACACCAGGTGCTGGTGATCAGGATCGGCGGCGTACTGATGATCGCCGTCGGTCTGCTGTTGCTGACAGGAGTGTGGGATGCGATGACCGCGGACCTGCGGCAGTGGGTCGCCAACTTCGGGTCGGCGGTGTGAGATGACCGAGGTCGAGGACCGCATCGCGGCCGGCTCCAGCCCGGACGGGCGGCCGGACCTGCCGGCGCTGGGGGTGAAGGGCTGGCTGCGCTGGACGTGGCGGCAGCTCACCTCGATGAAGACCGCGCTGGTGCTGCTCTTCCTGCTCGCGCTCGGCGCCGTACCGGGATCGCTGATCCCGCAGACGGGGATCGACCCGATCAAGGTCGCCGACTACCTCGAGCTGCACCCGAAGCTCGGCCCGTTCTACGACAAGCTCGGCCTCTTCGACGTCTACAAGTCGGCCTGGTTCTCGGCGATCTACCTGCTGCTGTTCATCTCGCTGATCGGCTGCGTCGTCCCTCGCCTCAACGTGTATCTGCGGGGCGTCCGGGCCCGCCCGCCGAAGCCGCCGCGCAACCTGAACCGGCTGGCCGGCTACGAGAGCTTCACCGTCGACTCGGCCGACGGCTTCCTGGATGCCGCGACGCGTGAGCTGCGCAAGCGCCGCTTCCGGATCGAGTCGTACGACGGTGCGGTCGCGGCCGAGCGTGGTTATCTCCGGGAGGCCGGCAACCTGCTGTTCCACTTCTCGCTGATCGTCGCGCTGATCGGCGTCGCCTGGGGTTCGCTGTTCGGCTACCGCGGCACCGTGTTGGTTGTCGTGGGCAACAGCTTCGCCAACTCACTGGCCCAGTACGACGACTTCTCGCCGGGCCGCTCGTTCAACTCCGAGGACGACCTGCCGCCGTTCTCGCTGAAGGTGAACGACTTCTCGGTCAAGTTCCAGCAGGACGGCCCGCAGAAGGGCGCCGCGCGTGAGTTCAACGCGGGGCTCACCTACCAGGAGACGCCGGACGGGCCGGAGAAGTCCTACGACCTGCGGGTCAACCACCCGCTGAAGCTCGACGGCAGCAGTGTCTATCTGCTCGGCCACGGGTACGCGCCGAAGGTGACGGTCAAGGACGGCACCGGACAGGTCGCGTTCTCCGGGCCGGCGCCGTTCCTGCCGCAGGACGGCAACTTCTCGTCGTTCGGCGTGATCAAGGCTCCGGACGCGCGGCCGGTGACGCTGGGCTTCGAAGGGTTCTTCCTGCCGACCGCGGTGATCGACGACCTCGGCCCGCGGTCGATCTTCCCCGACGACCTGAACCCGGCGCTGGTGATGACGGCCTTCTACGGCAGGCCGCAGGCGGAGACCGGGAAGCCGGAGTCGGTGTACCAGCTGGACAAGTCGAAGCTGACCCAGTTCGAGGGCGACAAGGGCGACAAGTTGCGTTTCCAGCTCGCGCCCGGCGACAGCATCACCCTGCCGAACAAGGCCGGCTCGATCACCTTCGACGGCTACACCCGCTGGGTGAAGCTGCAGGTCAGTCACACCCCCGGCCTGTACGTCGCGCTCGGGGGACTCGCACTGGCCATCCTGGGCCTGATGGGCTCGCTGTTCGTCCACCCGCGGCGTACCTGGGTACGGATCCGCACTGTGGACGGGCGTACCGTGGTCGAGGTTGCCGGACTGGACCGAGGCCCCGAGCGCGGCCTCGGCGACGAACTGCAGGCCATCACCAACGCTTTGAAACCGGCCAACGCTTTGAAACCGGATCGACCCGACCCGCAGGAGAAAACATGAGTCCGGAGAGCTACGCGCAAGTCTCCAACCTGCTGATCCCGACGGCCACCGTCATCTATGTGATCGCGATGGCTTCGCACGCGATGGAGTGGGCGATGGGGCGCGCGGTCGTGAAGACGGCCGTCAAGGAAGAGGTGCTGGTCACCTCCGACGGTCAGCCCGCCTCCGGCGGTGCGTCGGTCGATGAGCCGGTGGAAACCGCTGATCGATCGGCTCGGATGGACGCCGCGAGCCGGGTCGGGCTGCTGCTCACCTGGCTGGGCTTCATCCTGCACCTCGCCGGTGTGGTGACCCGCGGACTGGCCGCCGGCCGGGTGCCGTGGGGCAACATGTACGAGTTCTCCATCACGGCGTCCCTCGCCGTAGCGGTGGTCTACCTGGCGTTCGTGCACCGGTACCGGCTGCAGTGGCTGGGACTCGGGGTCACGCTGGTGATCGCCGCCGTACTGGGGCTCGCGACGCTCGCGCTCTACACGCCGGCCGGTCCGCTGGTCCCGGCACTGCACTCGTACTGGCTGGTCATCCACGTCTCCGCGGCCGCGATCTCCGGTGGTGCGTTCACCATCGGCGGCCTGGTCTCGATCCTCTACCTGATCAAGGCCCGGGCCGAGCGCAAGGTGCTGGCGGGCGGCACGATGTCCACCGGCCTGCGCCGGCTCCCGAGCGCCGAGGCGATGGACGGTACGGCGTACAAGGTGCTCGCGTTCGCCTTCCCGCTGTGGACCTTCGGGGTGCTCGTGGCCGGGCCGATCTGGGCGTACTACGCCTGGGGCCGCGCCTGGGGCTGGGACCCCAAGGAGGTCTGGTCCCTGGTGACCTGGGTCGTGTACGCCGCCTACCTGCACGCGCGGGCCACTGCCGGCTGGCGGGGTCGCCGGGCCGCCACGATCGCGATCATCGGCTGGTTCGTCTTCATCTTCAACTTCGTCGGCGTGAACCTCCTGGTCTCCGGCATGCACTCGTACGCCGGGGTCTGAGATGAAGGAATTCGCCATCTACACCGGTCTGCGGGCCGGGCTGTTCGCCATCTGCTTCGCGGTGCTCTACTTCCCGCTGCGGAACCAGCTGAGTGTGTTCCCGCTGCTCCTGGTGGCGCTGATCGTCTCGTCGATCCTGTCGATCTTCGTCCTGCGCGCCGCACGGGACCGGCTGGCCGGGAAGATCGACCACCGGGCCGGCAAGATGTCGCGCCGGATCGAGCAGGCCCGCACCGCCGAGGACGACTGACCTTTATCGCGGCCAACAGCCCCGCTCCGACCACCCGGTCGGGGCGGGGTTTTTCGTCGTACCAGCTGACCAACTGGTACGGAGAGTGATCTAGCTCACCTGAGAATTCTTCGCGAAATCCTTTGTGCATCCATTCACATGAGGCGTAACTTAGGTGATGAAACGAAACCGTTTCGTTCCATCTGCAACCAAACGCTTACTCAGGGTGATCATGATCGATGCAGTCGGGTCCCGGCAGCGGCCGCGGGTCGAGGGTGGCCGCGAGGAGGAGATCCTCGAGGCGACCGTGGCGGTGGTGGCCGAGCTCGGCTACGACCGGCTGACCATGGACGCGGTGGCGACGGCGGCGAAGGCCAGCAAGGCGACGCTGTACCGGCGCTGGTCGACGAAGGCCGACCTGGTCGTCGACGCGATCAGCCGGGCCAAGGGCTGCCCGATGCCGGAGGATGTCGACACCGGCAACCTGCGGGGTGACCTGATCGCCATGTCGTGCGGCGACGGCGGGTTCACCGACGAGCTGCCGATGTCGGTGATCGCCGGGCTGGTGACGGCGCTGCACCGCGACCCGGACCTGCAGAAGGCGTTCCGGGAGCGCTTCCTGGCACCGCGCCAGGGCATCACCGCCGGGGTGTACCACCGAGCGGTCGCCCGGGGCGAGATCGGGCCGGGGGTCGACATCGAGATGCTCTCGATGACGCTGCCGGCCGTGATCGTGCACCAGGCCTACATCCTCGGTGAGCAACCGACCGAGGAACTGATCCTCCGAGTGATCGACAACATCATCCTGCCTGCGGCGCGGGGGTCACAGGCAAGCTGACCGGCGAGGGGCTGGTCGGCGCATCCGCGAGGCAATGCGCAAAAGGGGAATATTCATGTCCGAAGACGTCGTGAAGGGCGAACGCCCGGTCGACTCGGTGCCCGCACACGGGCACCGCAACCTAGGCATCGCGCTGGCGTTGATCAGCATGGCTCAGCTGATGGTGGTGCTGGACGGCACCGTCGTCAACATCGCGCTGCCGCACATCAAGGACGCGCTGGGCTTCACCGACGCGACGCTCACCTGGGTGGTCAACGCCTACGCGCTGGCCTTCGGTGGCCTGCTGCTGCTCGGTGGCCGGATGGGTGACATCCTCGGCCGCCGCAAGGTGTTCATCTTCGGTGTCGTCCTGTTCGGGGTGGCATCGTTCATCGGGGGTATCGCGCAGAGCGAGAACGTGCTGCTCGCCAGCCGCATCCTGCAGGGTGTCGCGGCGGCCGCTGCTTCACCGAACGCACTGGCGCTCATCACCACCACCTTCCCGGCCGGTAAGGAACGCAACCGGGCGATGGGCGTGTACGCCGCGATGTCCGGGGCCGGTGCGGCCGTCGGCCTGATCCTCGGTGGCGCGCTGACCGAGCTGTCGTGGCGCTGGACCTTCTTCATCAACACGCCGATCGGTCTGATCGTCGCCGTACTGGCCTTCCGTTACCTGGGGGAGTCGGCGCGCCAGAAGGGCAAGTTCGACCTGCCGGGTGCGATCACCGGCACCGTCGGTCTGACCTCGCTGGTCTACGGTCTGACCCGCGCGGGCTCCAAGGGCTGGGGCGACACCTGGACGCTGATCTTCATCGGCGCCGGTGTGGTGCTGATCGGTCTGTTCCTGCTGATCGAGGCCCGCTCGCGGCACGCACTGATGCCGTTCCGGATCCTCGCGAACCGGACCCGCGGAGTCAGCTTCTTCGTGATGCTGATCGTCGGCGCCGCGATGTTCTCGATGTTCTACTTCCTGGGCATCTTCGTGCAGGCGATCATGGGCTACAGCGCGATCGTGACCGGTCTCGCTTTCCTGCCCTTCAGCGTCGGCATCGTGATCGCGGCGCAGCTCGCCTCGACCCTGGTGGCGAAGATGGACCCGCGCTGGATCTCCGGTGCCGGTGGCTTGTTCGTCGCGGCCGGCATGTTCGGGTTCAGCCGGCTCGAGGTGACCTCGTCGTACGCGACGCACCTGCTGCCGTTCATCCTGCTGCTGTCCTTCGGGATGGGCCTGATCTTCGTGCCGCTCACGCTGACCGCGGTCAGCGGTGTCGCCGACGAGGACTCGGGCGTGGGATCCGCCGTACTGAACACGGTCCAGCAGATCGGTGGTGCGATCGGCCTGGCGCTGCTCGGCACGGTCTCCACCAACGCGATCAAGGACAAGTTCACCGAGCTGGCCCCGGGCCTGCAGAAGGCCGCCGAGGCCGGGCAGTCGCCGCAGCAGCTCGACCAGCTGAAGCACCAGTTCGAGGCCGTGGCCACGACGCACGGATTCACCCGCGCGTTCCTCTGGTCGACGTTCCTGGCCCTCGGGTCGGCGATCATCACCCTGATCGGCCTGTCCGTCAAGCACAAGGACCTCGCCGGCGACGGCAAGACCCCGGTGCACATCGGCTGATCGCCCCGCAGACGGAAAGGCCCGCTTCCCGGGAGGGGGGAAGCGGGCCTTTCTCTTGTCTACAAGGCCTTCTGCATGATGTGCTCGCGGTTGCCGCCGGCCTCCGCCACGGTGCCGGTCACGTCATACCCGCTGTGCGGGCCGATCGCCTTCTCGTTGCCCTCGACAACCATCAGCTCAAGGCGACGGACCGGGTCGGCAGACTGACCTCGGCACGGAACTCCGGGCAGCGGTCGGGTTCGTGCGGCTCCGGGCACCCCAGCAAGGCGTGTAGGTACTGCTCGGCGTGATCGAGCTCCGCGCGCTGCGCCTGGATCTGCCGGATCCGGTCCGCGACGACGGTCCGCCGCTCGCCGACCGGCGCGGCCAGTACGGCGCCGATGTCGCCGATACTGAGCTGCCCGCGCTCCCGCCAGAGCTTGATCATCGCGATCCGGTAGAGCTGGTCGGCGTCGTACCAGCGCGTCCCCGCGGACCGGACCGGCCGCAGCATCCCCTGCCGCTCCCAGTAGTGCAACGTCGACAGCGGGACCCCGAAGTGGTCCGCCGCGACCCGGATCGAAGTCAGGTCACCCATACCTCCATTGGATCACCACCGTGGGAGCAGCGTCTCGACGACGTACGGCAGGGTCAGGACCGAGGGAAAGGCGAGCGCATGGGCCTCCGCGTCGCTCAGCTGGATCAGCCGGCCGCGCAGACCTGCGATCGCCTGCCGGACGACGGGTTGATCACCGGTCCGGCCGACGACCAGGACCAGGTCCGCGTCCAGGATGCCGAGCTGTTCGAGGCTGACCTGTGCGAACCCCGGCGTGGAGCCCTCGGGCAGCGCGGCGATCGCGGGGGACAGCCGCAGGCCGAACTCCGCCAAGGTGCGGGCCTGTACGTCGTCGGGAGCGCACTTGACGCTGACGCGGCCGGCATGGAACGAGCTGAACGTGTAGGTGCGGCCCTGACGGGTCGTCGTGCGGACAGTGTTGAGTTGCCGGTCCAGTTGGTCGATCAGAGTCTTGGCGCGATCGGGTACGCCGACGGCCCGGGCCACGCGAGTGGTCGTCGTACGCCAGTCGTCGGTGTTCGGGCGATCGGCCGGGCCGAGGACGGGCGCGATCTCGGACAACCGGTGGCGGAAACGCTCGATCGGGTAGTAGCTCGTGGCCGTGATCAGGTCAGGGGCCAGGGCCGCGATGGCCTCTAGCGGCGGCTCGCTCGCGGCGTCGAGAAGTTGTGGGCGATGTGCGCCCAGGGCTGCCTCGAGCCACGGATCGAAACCGTTCGGCCGGCTGGAAGTGCGCTGGACGGCGACGGGGATCCGGCCGAGGGCGGTCAGGGTGTCCGCGTCACGGCCGTAGCCGAGGGCAACGATTCGCTGCGGCTGCGCGTCCGGCGTGCGGGCGCTGGTCCCGCAGCCAGCCACGAGGGCGAGGCCGCCGCCCAGGAAAGCCCGTCTCCTCACGGCCGCAGGTCCACGAGACCGTGGCTGCCGTCGACGGCAATCAGTTGGCCGGTGCGGATCAGGACGGTCGCCTGATGGACGCCGACCACGGCCGGGATGCCGTACTCACGGGCCACGGTGGTGCCGTGGGAGACCATCCCGCCGGTCTCGGTCACCAGCCCACCTGCTGTCAGGAACAGCGGTGTCCACCCGGGGTCGGTCGACGGGCAGACGAGGATCTCGCCCGGTTCGAGGTGCGCGTCCTCCGGGTCGAGAACCACCCTCGCCGGTCCCACGGCGACGCCCGGCGACCCGCCGATCCCGGCCAGCCGCAGTCCGCTCGACGGCTCGGCCGCAGGCAGCTCGACCGTGGTCCCGTCCGACAGCACCACCGAAGGCACGCGCCGCCGCAGACACTCCCGTCGGTACGTCTCCCGCCTCGCGGTCACCAGCCCACGCGACTCGCCCCCGCCCAGCGCTGCCCTGATCTCCTCCAGGTCCAGGTACATCACGTCATCCGCGCGATCGAGAATTCCCAGGTCGACGATCGACCGCCCGACCTCCAGCAACTGATCTCGCAACTGCTGATACCCCCGCATCAGCGTGAACTTCGGGACTTCCCGCAGGCCGCGCAACCGGCGGGACCGACGCAACAGCCGCCGCGCCGCCGCCCTCCGCAGGACCGCACGAGCCGGTAACCGCCCGACCAGGTCGCCGATCGTCGCATCCGCCTGGCGGGCCGATCCTTCGAAGTGCTCGGCCGCGTCATGCCCAGCGTCCATCGCCTTCCGATAGGCCTGCAGCGAGGCGAACACCGGAGCCGGGTCGTCGACCCACCGCGGCACCCCGAAGTCGATCTCCCCGGTGACCCGGAAGCCGTACTCCGCAAGGAAATCCGCGACGCTCGACCGGACCGGCCGTGGAAGTCCACCACGGTGGTACTCAGCGGCGAGCTCGTCCGGACCCAACTCGTCCAGCACCCGCTCGGCGCGAGTCCGCCGGGCCACCTCCCACAAGGCGAGGTCCATCTCCGATGTCGGATTCCCCGGCACACCGCGGAAGACCGCGCCGAGCTCGGCCGCGCTCACCACTCCGGCGAGGAGCCGCCCGGCCAGGTCCTGCGCGATACCGCCCGCCTGGTTGGCGCCGCGTGGAAGGCTGACCTCCGTCCTGCACACCGCCCGGTACGTCGTCTCGACATAGGCGAGCCGCTGCTCGGGCGCCGCCTCGACCGGACCCACGAAGCCGTGCACCAGCTGGTCGGCGCGGCGTCTGACCCGCCGGCTCGCGAACCCCGGGAACAGTGCGGCCAGGACAACGCGGTCCCATCGCGTCTTCCGCCGTACCGGCCGGCTGGCGGGAACGGGCGCGAACTCCGGCCGGCGTGCCGCCTCCGCGATCAGCTGCCCGGACGGCGACGCGAGGGCGTCCGCGAACGCGACTGCCCCGCGCACCTTGGTCTCGTCGCCCAGTCCCGCGGTGATGTCCCAGTACAACCAGCCGTCGACCTCGACCAGCTCCGGATCGAAGCCTTTCGCGGTGAGCGATTCCTCCAAGGCGTGCTGGCGGGCCCGCATCACGACGACGCCGAGGGGAGTGAACGGCCGGGTGAGTCCTTGGTACACGTTCACCGACCAGTACGCGCGGAGTCCGCCGTACGGCGTCGGCACCGGAAACAAGGAGGTGATCGGCCGGGTCTGGGTCAGCCACAGCCGCCCGGTGCGATCGATCGCCCACTCCGCGTCCTGCGGTCCGCCGAACACCTCGTGGAGGCGCCCGCCGATCAGGCCAAGGTCCTCCACCTCGGCGGCGCTGAGCGGTCCCGAGGTCCTCGAAGCAGTGGTCCGAGGCAAGACATAGCGGTGCGGTACGACGGTCCCCGTGACTACGGCCTCGCCGAGTCCCTCGGCGGCCTCGAGCACCATTTCGCCGCGGTGACCGCTGACCGGATTGGCGGTGAACAGGACGCCGGCCGAGCGGGCATCCACCATCCGCTGGACGATCACGGCGATCTCGGCCGTACCGATCCCGTTCGCCGCGCGGTACCGGACCGCGCGGTCGGCCTCGAGGGACGCTCGGCATTTCTCGATCGCCCGCAGCACCTCGGGCAGCCCCCTGACCTCGAGGAAGGTGTCGTACTGGCCCGCGAAGCTCGCCTCGGCCAGATCCTCCGCGGTTGACGACGAGCGCACCGCGACCGGGCCGGTGCCCAGCTCCTCGTACGCCGCCGCCACCTCGGCGAGTGCCTCCGGGCCGTCGACCGGATCGGTCACCACGAACCCGTCCGGAACCGCGAATCCGGCCTGGATCAACGCCCCGAGACCGGCCGCCTTCCCGCCGACTCGTTCGCGATCACCCGCACCGACCTGAGCCAACCAGACAACCCGCATCCGTCCTCCACCTCACACTCGACCGGTCGTGGTTGAGCCTTCCGGCTCAACCACGGTTGAGTGCAAGGGCGAATCAGGCGGGATCGATCAACGCGGCGGGCGGAGTTTGTCGGAGACCCAGTCCCGGACGCCGCCCAGGCCTTCGCCGAGGTCGCGGAGGAGTTTGGCGAGGGGGTCCTGCGAGCGGGAGAAGGCGTCGCCGTACGACTTGGCGGCGTTCTTGGCTTCCTGCGACATCGAGGCGCTGTCGTCGTCCTGGCGCTTGGGGTAGTCGCCGGAGACGATCGTCGTGTACTCGCCCTCGTCGACCCAGCGGCGCAGCTCGTGGGCGCGGATGACGGCGAGCGGGTGCGACTGCGCCTCGAGGAGCAGCAGCTTCAGCACGCTGTCACGCAGGTCGCCAGAGCTCTCGTACTCCGTGCCCTGTGCAAGGAAGGTGGTCGTGTCGAGCTCGGCGAGCTGACCGCCGCTGGCCAGCTTCATCTGCACGCGAAGCGCGACAGCCGGATCCTGAACGGCGAGGAGGCCGGCACGGTCACCGGACAGCTCGGCCTTGCGGGACCACTCGTGCAGCGCGGCGATGATCGCCCGGATCCCCAGCGCGCCGATCGGCATCCAGTTCATCGCGCCGGTCAGCCGCATCAGCCAGAACAGCAGCGACTGGTACAGCGCGTGGCCGCTCTGCGCGTGACCGAGCTCGTGCCCGAGGACGAACCGCAGCTCCTCCTCGTCGAGCCCCTGCAGCAGGGCGCTGTTGACGACGATGATCGGCTTGTCGAGCCCGATCGTGAACGCGTTCCAGATCGGGCTGTTGGTGATGTAGAGCTCGGGCAGCTGCCGCACGTCGAGAGTGCTGCCCGCCTCGGTGTAGAGCCGGTGCACCCGCGGGAACTGACGCTCGTCGACCCGGATCGCCGATCCGAGGAACTGCAGCCGGACGGCGCGCTCGTCGATCAGCCCGGAGATCTTCCGCAGGACGAAGTCGAAACCCTTGAGCTGCCGCAGCGCCACCAGGGCACCCCGGTCCGCCGGGTGCTCCCACGCGCGCGAACTGATGTCGGTCAGCGTCACCCGCGGTCGCGTCGGCCGCTCGCCGTTCTCAGTCATCCTGCCCCCTGCCCCTTGACGTCGATGTCCCACCCAACTTAGCCGCTCGCCGGGTCGGGCGTTAATGCCAAAAGGAGCAGCTGCGGGGGCCGCTACCCCAGCCGTGCTGATCGGCGCGGTCCCGGCGGGTTGGCGGAGCGTAAGTGCGGTCGCGTGAGCCGTAAGGGCTTTGTTCTGACCGACTTTGGCCGACCTGCTCGCCAGCGGCACGGTGAACGCCCAGGCTGGGGGCGTCAACTTCTCCTACCGCCCCTGGAGGACCGCATGATCCGCCCTGTCCTCGGTGCAGCCGTAGCCCTGGCTGCGCTGACACTGACCCCGGCACTCAGCGCCGGCGCCGTACAAGTCCCCGCACCGGCCACCCAGAGCTACATGGCCCAGCGGGCCGCCGTACCGGAAGCGAAGGCAGCCGCTGTGCGTGCGGCCGTAGCTAACGCACCGCTTGCGCGGCCGACGCTGCGAGTGCCGTTCCGATGCAACGAGACCTGGTCCGGTGCGAGCCGCTCGGGCCACAGTCCGTCGTACTACGCCATCGACTTCAACTGGGGCTCCGGTCGCGACGACCTGGGCAAGCCGGTCAAGACGAGTGCATCCGGGACTGTGGTGCGCTCGGCCTATGACGCCGGTGGATACGGCAACTACATCGAGATCGCGCACGGCGACGGCTGGCACACGCTCTACGCGCACCTGCAGAGCCGTGGGGTTGCGGTCAACGACCACGTCACCGACAGTCAGCAGATCGGCCGCGTCGGCGAGAGCGGCAACGTCACCGGACCCCACCTGCACTACGAGCAGATCAAGGACGGCGTAGTGGTCGCCGCCCTCTTCGGCGTCAGCGGCTGGGCCGTCTACCCAGGCCCGTCCAGCTACGTCCGAGGCGCCGACTGCTGAACCATCGGCCCGGCCGCCCAGGCGCAGGAATACCGAAATCCTGATAGAACACCTAACCTGCTGCGCATGAGTGACAGCGGGGTGTGTCGTGAGGTGGACCGTCGGGACGACAAGGTGCGCGCCTGGGTGTCCGAGGCGATCCGGATCGTCGAAGCGGATGCGAACCGGAGTGCGGACACGCATCTGCATGTGTTCCCGATGCCTGCGGCAATTGGTGTGGACCTGTATCTGAAGGACGAGTCCGTGCACCCGACCGGCTCGCTGAAGCACCGGTTGGCGCGGTCGCTGTTCCTGTATGCGCTGTGCAACGGGTGGATCAGCGAGGGGACGCCGGTGATCGAGGCGTCCAGCGGGTCGACCGCTGTCAGCGAGGCGTACTTCGCCCGGCTGCTCGGGCTTCCGTTCGTCGCGGTGATGCCGGCCTCGACCAGCCCGGAGAAGATCGAGCTGATCGAGTTCTACGGCGGCCGCTGCCACTTCGTCGAGCGCTCCGGCCAGATCTACGGCGAGGCCAAACGGCTCGCCGAGGAGACCGGCGGCCACTACATGGACCAGTTCACGTACGCCGAGCGCGCGACCGACTGGCGCGGTAACAACAACATCGCCGAGTCGATCTTCGACCAGCTCAAACTCGAGGAGCACCCGGTCCCGACCTGGATCGTCGTCGGCGCCGGCACCGGCGGTACGTCGGCCACCATCGGCCGCTACGTCCGCTACCAGCGCCACGAGACCTCGGTCGCCGTCGTCGACCCGGAGAACTCCGCCTTCTTCCCCGCCTTCGAATCCGGCGACAACGACTTCGCCACCGGCCGCCCCTCCCGCATCGAAGGCATCGGCCGCCCCCGCGTCGAACCCTCCTTCGTCCTCGGCGTCGTCGACCGGATGATCTCCATCCCCGACGCGGCCTCCATCGCCGCCATGCAGTTCTGCTCCCGAGTCACCGGCCGCCTGGTCGGCGGCTCCACCGGCACCAACCTCTGGGGCTCCCTCCGCCTGGCCGCCGAAATGCGCCGTACCGGCGTGCGAGGCAGCATCGTCACCCTGCTCTGCGACAGCGGCGAACGCTACGGCAACACCTACTACGACGAAGCCTGGCTCCGCACCAGCGGAATCGACATCACCCCCTACCTGGCCACCCTCGACACCTTCGCCACCACCGGCGACTGGAGAGAACCCCAGTAGACCCTCCGGGCTCCCGCCCGGATGCGCTGCCGCGCATGTCGGCTGCGACGTCGCGAACGACATGTAGCAGTCGGACCGACAGACATGCCCACGCCTGTGAGCACCTCGAGCGCTCGCCTGCCGGCGTACTACTCCATGTCGTTAGCGTCGCCGCCAGCTGTTGGTGAGCCCAGAGATGGAGGACAGGGCCGACGCGGATGCAGGGATCAGCACGTCGGCCCCGTCGTTCGGGGGACGATCGGCGACGGCTACCTCGCCGCCGATCAGATACTCCAGATGACGCCTCACTGCCGACGGATCTCCGAGCGCTGCCAGGTGATGAAGACTCGGTATGACGATCATCCGGATCCTCAACCGGTCCGCATGCTCGATGAGTCTCCGGAACGCGTCCGGCAGATCGGACGGCTCTTCCAGATAGACGGCGCACAGCCGTCGCCCGCGCAGTTGCGCATACCGGGTCAGGGGTAGGTGCAGTTCCGCGGGCTCGAGCGCGAACTGGGTGTTGGCGTATCCAAGGGCGGGCAGCACAGGAATATTCTTACTCGACGAATATTCCTGTGACAAGAGAATAGATGCTTGTGTCGAGAATATTCTGGCGGTACGGTCGAGGCTCGCCTCGGATGGGAGTGTGGATGAAGATCACGACTTTGGTTCCGTCGGATGGTCAGTGCAATGACGGGAAGACCTGCCCTGCAGTGCATGTGACCGACGGAGACCTCGTTCTGGTGCAGGGATATCTTGTGCCGGACGCGCCGCTGACGCCGCCGGTGGGCGAGGGGTTGGTTGCTGTACCGAAGGCACTGCTACGTTCGTTGGCCACTCAGCTTGGTGAACTCTGACGACAGGAGGAACGTGGCGCGGTTCGACGAACTGTTCGACGAGTTCAGGGGTGAGGCGTTCCGGCTGGAGACGCTGCCCGGTTACGCCGTTGGGCAGGATGCCGAGCGCTTGGCCGACTATGCGGCCGGCGCGTACGTCCTCAGGCCGCCGATCCCTGGAGTGGAGTTCGTCAAGGGATTGGTCCAGCCGGGACGCCGTACGACGCTGGTTCGCCTCGTCGAACAGCCGCTGACGATCGACCAGCGCCTGAGTGTCGACTGGGTCTACCCGCACCAAGCGGTCGCCGGCCGTGAGATCGCGATCCTCGAACCTGGATCGGAGCTCGCGGGCAACGCGGCGGCGACCGGCGACTTCTGGCTCTTCGACGAGACCGCTGTGGCGTTGATGCGCTACGCCTCCGATGGACGGTTCGACCGTGCGGACGTGGTTGAAGAGCCGGCGGCGGTCGCCCGATATGTTGCCCTGCGCAACCAGCTGTGGGCCTCGGCTACTCCGTTCGGAAAATGGTTGGGGAACTGGCGCAGGGTGGTGCGGTGACCGATCCGGTGGAGGAGCGCCGAGCGTTCGGGCAGGAGCTCCGCGCGCTCCGGCGGCGTGCTGGTCTCACCGGGGGAGTCGTCGCCGGCCGCCTCGGGTGGACCCAGCCGAAGGTGTCGAAGATCGAGAACGGTCATCAGCTGCCGACCGTCGCGGAGGTGCGGGCGTTCGCGGAGACGGCAGGCGCCGACTCACGCGAGACCGGTCGGCTGATCGCCCGCATCGAATCGCTGACGATCACGGTCAGCGGATGGCGAACGCTCCAGCGCAGTGGCATCGCCGGCGGGCAGCAGGATCTCTCGGAGCTCGAGTCGCGGTCGGCGGTGATCCGGCGGCTGGATCCGAGCATCGTCCCGGGATTGCTGCAGACGGCGGAGTATGCGCGAGTGATGCTGTCTGGTGGCCCGGACGCGACGGCCGATGTCGGTGGTGGCGTGGAGGCTCGGCTGCGTCGCCAGGAGAAGCTCTATACCGGTTCGCAGCGGTTTACCTATGTGCTCCTGGAGGACGCGCTCCGGCGGCTGGTCGCTGAGCCGGACGTCCTCGCCGTGCAGATGGACCGGATTGCCCAGTTGTCAACGCTTCCAACGGTTGAGGTGGGAATCCTTGCGGCTGACCGGCGACTGCCGCTCGCGCCGATTCACGGGTTCTCCATCTTCGACGATCACCTGGTGCAGATCGAACTGGAGAGCGGCGCGGTCGACATCACCTCTCCGTCGGACATCCAGTACTACCGCCAGATCTACGACGTACTGGATGCCGCTTGCCTGCACGATGATGCCGCGCGCGAGATCGTCGCATCGCTTGCCGCTCACTTCCGGTCGATGGTCGGCTCATCTCATGTTCCCCGCTCCTCCGTCACTCCCGCCAGCCCCGTCGAAAGCAATCGGGGTCAACGTTCTTAGGTGCTGGGGGCAACTAGTCGGGTGCTGGAGCGGGAACCGGTGGTGCCGGTCTGCAGGTCCACAGCGGAGGAGCCGGGGTCGGCGAACGGGACGCGAACCTGGGGGAAAGCACCACCAAGAGCTGACGGCCCCATCGGCCACCTCCGCGCTTTGTGTGCATCTGCTGCCATATAGCGGCAGTAACTCACCGCAAAGCCGCCCCTCACGCAACCACCGAGGGTGGAACCGCAGGAGAACGCGCCGCAAGGCTGTCGCCGCCGGGGGCTGTGTCCGTCAGGTGAGGCGGGTGGTGACGTCGTCGGCTAGTTTGCCGAGGAGGCGGCCTAGGTCGGTGCGGTCTTGGGTGGGCCATTCGGCGATGGCTTCACGGAACCAGCCGAGGATGGTGCCCAGGTAGGTCTGGGCGGCTTCGGTGCCGGTGGGAGTGAGCTCGATCAGGCTCGCGCGTTTGTCGGTGGGGTCGGCGACGCGCTGGACGAGACCGCGTTGCTCAAGGGCTTGGACCTGGCGGGTGGCGTGGGGGCCGACGACCTGCATGCGATCGGCGAGTTCACCGACGCGGAGGGGGGTTCCGGCGGTGGCCAGGGTGGTCAGGATCGAGATCGCGGGGCGGTCCAGGGCCAGGCCGGTGGCGTCGATCGCCTGCTGGGCGATGCGGCCGCGGCTGAGGGCGGCGCTGAGCTGGGCCAGCCGCGGAAGGATGTCCAGGCCGTCGTCGGCGGTCATTTGATTACCTAACTTAGGTATGTATATGCTGAGGGAGATCGATACCTAAAGTACCTATCTTTCTCGGAGGATGCATCATGACTCGCAGTGTGCTGATCTCCGGCGCCAGCATCGCCGGCCCCGCCCTCGCCTACTGGCTCGACCGGTACGGCTTCGACGTCACCGTGGTGGAGAAGTCCGGTGCGCTCCGCGGTGGCGGCTACCCGATCGACATTCGCGGTACGGCGCGGGAGGTCGTCGACCGGATGGGGCTGCTGCCCGAGCTGCGCAAGGCCCATGTCGGCACCCGGAGGATCTCGTACGTCGAGCCGGACGGAGCCCCGATCGCGTCGATCGACCCGCTCGTGCTGACCGGCAGTGAGACCGGCGACCTGGAGGTACGGCGGGGAGACCTCGCCGACGCGCTGTACGGATCGACGAAGGGCCCGGTCGGCTACCGGTTCGGCGACTCGATCGCGCAGCTCGACGATCGCGGTGACCGCGTCGAGGTGGTGTTCGCCAGCGGTGCCGAAGGGACCTACGACCTGGTGATCGGCGCTGACGGTCTGCACTCCAACACCCGGCGGCTGGTCTTCGGGTCGGAGGAGCAGTACCACCGCTACATCGGCTACGCCTTCGCTGGTTTCACCCTGCCCAACGAGCTCGGCATGTCACACGAGGGTGTGTGCTGGAACATGCCAGGCCGGAGCGCGATCGTGTACGCCCAGAAGCCGGACGACCTGCTGTACGGCTTCCTGATGTTCTACCAGCCGGAGCCGCCGTACGACGCGTTCCGTGACCCGCATGCGCAGCGGGAGCTGGTGGCCGGCAAGTTCCCGGAGCAGGAGTGGCACGTGCCGCGGCTGGTGCGGGCCATGCAGGAGGCGGATGACATGTTCTTCGACGTGGTCAGCCAGATCCACATGCCGGGCTGGTCGCGTGGGAGGGTGGCGCTGGCCGGGGACGCGGCGCATGCGACGTCTTTCCTGTCCGGGCAGGGCTCCAGCGTTGCTCTGGTTGGCGCCTACGTGCTGGCAGGTGAGCTGGCGACGCACGCTGACCACGCTGAGGCGTTCCAGGCGTACGAGCAGCGGTTCCGGGCTTTTGCCGAACGAAACCAGGCTCTGGTGACGACAGGCGAGTCACAGCAGGCGCCGCGCACCCAGGAGCAGTTGGAGGCACGCAACGCGGCACTGCGCGACGCAGTGTTCAACGAAGAGCACCATGCGGCGCACGGCGACTTCGTTCTGCCGGACTACGAGCCGATGAACAGGCCGATGGTGAGTCCGACCGCATAGACGAGCTCGGTGAGCCCGGTGCCCTGCAGTACGGGGATCAGCGCCGGGCCGACCGCGTCGCTGAGCACGATGCGGGTCGCCTTGATCGCCAGCGGTACGGCGATGAACGCCAGCAGCGCCCAGGGGGTGGCGAAAGCAGAGGCGATCGCCAGGACGAACGCGAGCGCGACCAGACCGGCGTACAGCTTCCGGGAGCGTGAAGCACCCAGTACGACGGCCAGCGTGCGCTTGCCGGTGACCGTGTCGGTGGGGATGTCGCGCAGGTTGTTGGCGACCAGCAGCGCACAGGCGATCGCGCCGACCGACACAGCGCCGGCCACGGCCACCCAGCTCAGCTTCTCGGCTTGGACGAAGGTCGTGCCGAGTACGGCGACCAGTCCGAAGAACAGGAAGACGCTGACCTCTCCGAGCGCCCGGTAGCCGTAGGGACGCTTACCGCCGGTGTAGAACCACGCACCAAGCAGTGAGGCGGCACCGACGACCAGCAACCACCAGCTGGAGGTTGCACTCAGCACAATGCCCAGTGCGGCGCCGACACCGAAGCAGGTGAACGCTGCGGTCTTCACCTGTCCCGGTGAGGCGACCTTGGAGCCCACCAGGCGCAGTGGGCCGACCCGGACCTCGTCCGTGCCGCGGATGCCGTCGCTGTAGTCGTTGGCGTAGTTCACCCCGATCTGGAGGGCCAGAGCGACGCCGAGCGCGAGCAGAGCCTTCCACCAGACGAACGCGTCCAGGTACGCCGCGGCTCCGGTTCCGACGAGTACGGGGGCGACGGCGGCGGGGAGGGTTCGGGGTCGCGCGCCTTCGATCCACTGCGCAGGGGTGGCCATGGACAGGGATTCTTTCAGCCGTACGCTCGGACTGTTATGTCTACCCTCCATCTGGTCCCCGGTACGCCGGATGCCGTGCTGTCCGCGCTGACCGGCGTACTGGATGGCAGCGGCCCGCCGTTCGCCCCGCTACCGGCGGATCCGGCGGCTGCCGAGCGGGTACGGCGTGCTGCCGCACCGGACCGGCCGTTGGAGGACGACTGTGCCGTGGTGCTGACCACCTCCGGCTCATCCGGTGAGCCCAAAGGGGTCCTGCTTTCCAGGGACGCACTGGTCGCCTCGGCCACAGCTACGCACGAAAGACTCGGCGGACCGGGCCAATGGCTGCTCCCGATGAAGCCGTACTTCGTCGGTGGCCTGCAGATCCTCACCAGGTCCCTTCTGGCCGGTCAGGAACCAGTACTGCTCGCCGACAGCTTCAGCGAGTCCACCGCCGCGATGACCGGCTCCCGCCGCTACACCGCGATGGTGCCGACGCAGCTCGCCCGCTATCTCGACACTGACCTGGACGCACTGCGTACCTTCGACGCGATCATCATCGGTGGCGCGGCCACTCCGGCCCCACTGAAGGCCCGGGCGGCCGAAGCCGGCGTCACCGCGATTCCGGCGTACGGGATGACTGAAACCGGTAGTGGGTGCGTCTATGCGGGCCAGCCGCTGAGCGGCTCCGAAGTAGCTCTCGACGACGGCCGCATCCTGATCAAGGGCAGCACGCTGTTCTCCGGCTACCGTTTACAGCCCGCGCTGACCGCGGAGGTGCTAACCGATGGCTGGTTCCGGACGCAGGACCGCGGTGAGCTCATAGACGGCCGGCTGCGAGTCATCGGCCGCATCGACGATGTAGTGATCTCTGGCGGAGTCAACATCACCCTGCCGACCGTGCAAGCTCGGCTGCTCGAACACCCGCACGTGAAAGACGCAGTGGTGCTTGGCGTCCCCGATGCGGAGTGGGGGACCAGAGTGGTCGCGTATGTCGTCGGAGAGCCGAGCCGCGATGAGCTGCGGGACTTCGTCGCAGAAGTACTCCCCAGGACCTGGGCTCCACGTGAGGTGCGCCGGCTGGACGCGATCCCGATGCTTGCCTCCGGCAAGGTTGATCGGCAGGCGCTGCTGTGATCACCTACTCGATCGGACTGAAGAACAAGTTTCGCGGCATCACCGTCCGCGAAGGCATGCTCTTCGAGGGCCCAGCAGGCTGGGCGGAGTGGAGTCCGTTCCTGGACTACGACGACGCCACTTCGGTCGCCTGGCTGCGCGCAGCACACGAGGCCGCGTACGACGGTTGGCCCGCGCCACTGCGCGACGTCGTACCGGTCAACTGCACGGTGCCCGCGATCAGCCCCGAGAAAGCCGCAGCGATCGTCAGAGCGTCTGGCTGCCGCACTGCCAAGGTGAAGGTTGCTGAGCCCGGTCAGACCCTGGCTGACGACCTCGCCAGGGTGGAAGCAGTCCGGGACGCGATCGGCGACGGCCAGGTGCGCATCGACGCCAACGGCCTCTGGTCGGTAGACGAGGCGCTGCACGCGCTCAAACAGCTGGCACGCTTCGACCTCGAGTACGTCGAGCAGCCGTGCGCCGCCGTCGAGGACCTGGCCGCAGTACGGCGTCGTACCGACGTACTGGTCGCCGCGGACGAGTCGATCCGCCGGGCCGAGGACCCCCTGCTGGTCAAGAAGCTCGAGGCTGCCGACATCGCCGTGCTCAAGGTGCAGCCGATCGGTGGAGTCCGAGCTTGCCTGGAGATCGCGGAACAGATCGGTCTCCCGGTCGTCGTCTCTTCGGCTCTGGAGACCTCCGTCGGGATCGCTGCCGGTGTAGCCCTGGCGGCAGCCCTTCCGGAGCTCCCGTACGCCTGCGGTCTGGCCACCGTCTCCATGTTCACCAGTGAAGTCGTCAGTACGCCGCTCCTGCCGGTGGACGGCTTCCTGCCAGTACGGCGAGTGCAGCCGGACCAGCTCGAAGCCAACCGGGCCGACGCGGCGCGGACTGCGGTGTGGGAAGAGCGTCTGACCCGAGTGCAACAGAGGAGTGCTGGATGAACCCGTCCACTGCGTTCGCCACCGTGGTGGTCGACGAGCTGATTCGCTGTGGAGTCCGGGAGGCCGTGGTCTCGCCAGGCTCCCGCAGTGCCCCACTCGCACTCGCCTTCGCGGCAGCAGATCGCGCCGGCCGGCTGCGGCTGCACGTACGGATCGATGAGCGTACGGCGGGCTTCCTGGCCATCGGACTGATCCGGGGGACCGGTCTGCCCGTACCAGTCGTGACGACCTCCGGTACGGCGGTCGCCAACCTGCACCCGGCTGTCCTGGAAGCGTCGCACAGCGGACTGCCGTTGATCGTCCTGAGTGCAGACCGCCCACCGGCACTCCGTGGTGCTGGTGCGAACCAGACCACCGATCAGCTCAAGGTCTTCGGCTCAGCGGTCCGCCTGTTCCACGAGCTGGGCACTCCGGTCCGAGAGATCGGTCAGGTCGCCTACTGGCGCTCGCAGGTCGCACGGGCCGTAGCCAACGCCACCGGTGCTCGTTCGGCCGACCCGGGTCCGGTGCAGCTCAACTGCCCGCTCGCTGAACCCCTGGTGCCGACTGAAGGCGAGGACTGGCCAGAGTCGCTGGATGGTCGCAGTACTGGGCCGTGGACCGCAGTGCACGCAGCTGCTGGTCAGCCGTCGACGGTGTCACCCGGACCGAAGACAGTGGTCGTCGCTGGTGACGGAGCATCCCAGGCAGCCCGGCTGGCGGCAGAGGCGGGTCACTGGCCGCTGTTCGCGGAGCCGTCGAGCCGGGCCCGGACCGGACCGGCAGTGATCTCGGCGTACAGGTTGTTGCTGCAGGCAAGCGATCTGACAGCTGAGATCGAGCGGGTGCTGGTGTTCGGGCACCCGACGCTGTCCCGGCCGATCTCGAAGCTGCTGGCCAGGGCCGACGTCGAGGTGATCGTGGTCGCGCCGACCGGGCTGTGGCCCGACCCGGCCCGTCGCGCCGCAGCCGTGGTCACTGGCCTCAAGGTCGCTGCGCCGGACACCACGGACTGGCTGGAGCGCTGGCAGCACGCAGACCAGTCCGCACGCCCGGCGATCGACAAGCTGCTCGCCGACGGCCTCACCGGGCCGGGGATCGCCGCGATCGTCGGCGCCGCCGCCGGTGCGGACGGCATGCTCGTGGTTGCCTCCTCGAACGCCATCCGCGACCTCGATCTGGCGCCGGTGGTCCCGATTCGCACCATCGCCAACCGCGGGTTGGCCGGCATCGACGGCACTGTCTCGACAGCTGTCGGAGCCGCCCTCGCGAACGCGGGCGCGACGTACGCGCTGATCGGTGACCTGGCCTTCCTGCACGACTCCAACGGACTGATCATCGGCCCGGAGGAGCCGCGGCCCGACCTGCGGATCGTCGTGGTCAACGACAACGGCGGCGGGATCTTCTCCACGCTCGAGCAGGGCGACCCGACGCACGCGTCACACTTCGAGCGCGTCTTCGGTACGCCGCACAACACCGACCTCGGCGCGTTGTGCGCTGCGACCGGAACGCCGTACCAACTGGTGGAGACCGCAGCGGACCTGCAGGCCGCGCTGGCAGCCACTGTGGCTGGTGTGGACGTGATCGAGGCCCGCGTACCGCGGTCTACGCACCGACCGTTGGCTGAGGAGCTGGTTGCGGCACTGCGGTCGGTCTAACCCGTGCGGCGGGGTGCAGCGTCCGCAGCCGGTTGAGCAGCGGTGCGACGACGGCGATCACCAGTGCGGTCGTGGTGAGGATCGGAATGGTCGCACCGCGCAGTGAGGAGTTCAGAGGCGCAGCGATCGTGAAGATCAGGCTGACCGCAATGATGCTGGTGACTAGCCGCCGACCGGGCCGGGCGACGGCCAGGAACGGCAGACACCACAGGAAATACCAGTCGTGCGCCGTCGGACCGAGCAGGACGATCGCTAGCAGGGCTATGCCGACTGCACGGGCAGCGTGGTGGATTGACGAGCGCAAACTCAGTACGGCGATCAGTGTGATCGCCAGGAGCATGCCGGTGAGCTTGACGATCTCCAGCGACTGCTCAGCAGCAGTGTCCTGACCCAACAGGCCGAGGATGCCGTGCGTGGCGTCGCCGACCAGATTGGCGATCGAGAACGGCGACCGGACCAGCCCTGGTACGTCGAGTGCGTTCAGCCAGCCCGCACCGACATCTGTGACCGCACCGACCGTCACGAGCGCCAGCACGGAGACCACTCCCGCCAGGGCGAGACTGGCGAACCGCGACAGCCGTCCGCCCATCGGGCTCATCACTGCGGCGATTGCGATCACCACCAGCCCACCAGGGAGCTTCACCGCGGCAGAGATGCCGGCCACGACGGCCGCCGTACCCCAGTGGCCTGTCAGGGCTAGTGCGAACGCGCTGCAGGCCAGACCGAGCATCAGGATGTCGTTGTGGGCCGCTCCGATCCCGTGCATGAGCAGCATCGGGTTGGCGACCACCAGCCAGGTCGCGAACACCGGATCGACCCGGCAGGCCACTGCAAGCTTCGGAATGGTCCAGGCGATCAGTGCGATGCCGATGACAGCCAGCAGCCGATGCGCCAGCATCAGGACGTACGGATTCATGGTCAGATGCGCCATCAGCCCGCCGTACGCGAGCGGCAACGGCCCGTACGGCGCTGGGGTCTCCATCCACCGTGGATCGACCGCCTCGACGATGTGGCCGGACAGTGCAGCCGGACCGACCGCATAGGGGTCGAAACCCTTGGCCACCAGCGCACCCTGCGCCGCATAGCTCCATGCGTCCCGACTGAACAGCGGCGGGATCAGCAGCAGCGGCAGACTCCAGTACGTCGCCATGCGCACCAGGCGAGGCTTCTGCCCGGCCATGACGTGCCGGCCGACCTCTAGCCAGGCCCACGCCATCAGTCCGAGCCCGACGACCATGAAGGCCAGTGCGATCATCCGGCCGGCCAGTGTGCCGCGCAGCTCACCAGTGACCGGGAACGACGCAACCCACGACGACGCAGGCACTACCGAGGTCACCAGACTGGTGCAGGCGACGACGACAGAGCCCACCACTCCACGGACCAGGGGCGAACGCACGACCGGACGCTAGTCCGGCAGTGCGACGCCCCGATGAACTCAGAGGGTGTTTCGGAAGTCCAGACCTACTGCGGGGCACTCGGCACGGCACCTCGCCGCACGGGTGCAAAGGGAACGATGCTCCGCATCGACCCCTTCGCCCCCGCGCACCGAGCCACCGCACCGAGCACCTCCTCGCTACGGCCTGGACTTCCAAAACACCCTCTCAAGCCGATTCTTTCCTGAAGGTCCGCGCACCGACAGTGAGACCGACGACAGTCAGAAGTACAACCCAGAACAGACCCCATAGCGCAGCACTGCTGTCGACCTCGCCACGGAACATCGCCCGGACGCCGTTGACCACATGCTTCAGCGGACTGATGTCCGAGAGCCGCTGCAACCAGGTCGGACCGATCTGCATCGGCAGCAGGATGCCGGACAGCAGCAGCAACGGCATGGCGATTCCGTTGAGCAGTGGAGCCAGTGCGTCTTCGCTCTTGGTGATGAGAGCCACCGAGTACGACAGTGATGCGAAGGTCGCGCCCAGTAGAGCCACGATGACCAGGGAGAGCAGCACGCCCTTCCACGGCGCGCGCAGCCCGAGCGGTATGGCGGCTACAAGCAACAGCACGGACTGCACAACCAGTACGACGACGTCGCGCAGTACCCGCCCTGCCATCAGTGCGATCCGCGAAGCCGGCGTGACTCGGTCGGCCTCGATCACGCCGGCTCGGTACTCCGCGATCAGACCGAAGCCGACGAACATCGCCCCGAACATGCCGAGCTGGACGATCAGACCGGGGATGAACACCTGGTAGGCGTTCGTGGTGGCGCCTTCGCTGATCTGTGCGGTGATCGGCTTCAGGAGCGGGCCGAACAGGAACAGGTACATCAGCGGCTGGCTGAGCATCAGGATCGACCACATCGGGTTGCGCAGCGACAGCCGCATCGCCCGGTTGAACACGATCCACGTTTCGCGCAGTACCGTCATGCCGCAGCCTCCTTGCCGGTCGGCTCGGGGGAGTCCTCACGCAGCGACCGCCCGGTCATGGTCAGGAACACGTCGTCCAGCGTCGGCCGATGCACCTCGACACCCTCCAACTCGATCCCCTGTGCGTCGATCGACCGCAGTAGACCGGGCAGCACCGACCCGCCGCGCGGGATCCGGAAGTTCACCGTGACACCGTCGGTCTCGATCGCCACTGCGCCGTCCAGCTCGGCAACGATCTTGGCGACCGCCGGTGCCTGTGTCGCGTCCGCCAGGTCGAGCCGGACGCCGTCACCGGAGACCTGCTGCTTCAGCTCCTCCGGACTGCCGGCGCCGACGATCTTGCCGTGGTCGATGACCAGGATCCGGTCGCAGAGCGCGTCCGCCTCGTCCAGGTAGTGCGTGGTGAGGAAGATCGTCGCGCCCCGCGACCGCAGCCCGCGGATGTGCTCCCACAGGTTGGCCCGCGCCTGCGGGTCGAGGCCGGTGGTCGGCTCGTCCAGGAAGATCAGCTTGGGGTCGTGGATCAGCCCCATCACGATGTCGAGCCGGCGCCGCTGCCCACCGGACAGCGTCTTGCACTGCCGCCGCCACAGCCCGGGCAGATCCAGCTCCTCGAACAACTCCTGGCCGCGGGCAGCCGCCTGCGCCTTCGGTACGCCGTACAGGCGCGCGTGGTCGACGACCTCGTCACCGGCGATCGCCTCGGGCAGCGTGGACCCGCTCTGCGGGACATACCCGATCCGGCGGCGGACGCCGACCGGGTCCTTGGCCAGGTCGCACCCGGCCACTGTCGCGGTGCCGCTGGTCGGCGTGATCAGCGTCGCGAGCATCCGCATGGTCGTCGTCTTACCGGCCCCGTTCGGCCCGAGGAAACCCACGATCTCGCCGTCGGCGACCGCCAGGTCCACCCCCTGTACCGCCTGCACCGGCCCTCGCCGGGTCTTGAACGTGCGGACGAGTCCGCGAGCTTCGATCATCATGTAGCCAGTCTGCTCAATCAACCTTGAATAGTCAAAGTTGAATAAGTGACTGCGTCCGAAGAGTTGCGGTGCGTGGTCGGTGTGTTTTCGGACGTTGTGCTTCGGGGTTGGCCGGTACGGCGGGGGCGCGCTCGGATGCGGCCGGTGGGGTCGGTTCGTGGTTGTTCGCCGTTGCGGCCGGCTGGGAAAGGCGGGGTGGTGGGGGTGTGCGAGGTTGCTGCAGGTGTTCGGTCGTGGTGGGCTGGGGGCTTTGTCTGGGCAGGAACCCCTCCTCCCTGAATGTGCTCGTCCCGTCCGTTCGCTCGGATTCGGCCGGGGGCGTCGGCGGTGGCTGGTCGCCGCTGCGGCCGGTTTGACTGAGACGGGTGGCTGGGGTGGTCTTTGGCTGAGGGGGATGGTGCGGTCGGCGATGGCGTGCACGTTGTCTGGGGCTGGCGGGCTACGGTTGCGGCCGGTTGCGGGGAGGCCTGGTAGGTGACCCGCCGCGGTGGTTCTGCACTGGCCACCGATGCCCACCAGGGCGGTCGTGCGCTGTTCACCTCAGGCAACGGTCATTGTCATCGCGGCCCGTTCAGGTACCTCAGCCATAGCCCGTCAGCCATCGGCAAGGTGGCTTCGGTCGCCGGCCTCGCCATCCCCCTCAGCCACAGACTCGCCGTACTGGGCGCTTCAGTGGCCGCCGGAGGCGGGCGAATCGCGCCTTTGTGGAACCAAATAGGCGCCCAGTGACCACGAGACTCCACAAAGACGAGCGGACCCGAGCTCCGGCGGCGAATCCGGGGTCAGCGAGGTGGCCCGGCAGCCGCGAGGTGTTCCGGCCGCCGCGACATGGGCGATTCGCTGTGCGGATGCGGGTTTGCGGGGATCTGCTGTCTCTCAGCGGCAGTAGATCCCCGCAGACCGGGAAAACCTGCGGGGATCGCGGTTAACGTCCGAAGATACGAAGACCAGGTACTGCGATCGTTCGGACGTTAGGAGGTGGGGCGGTCGCGCCATTGGGCGATTAGGGCGGGGTCGGGGTCCCAGTCGGAGGGTTCGCCGGCGAAGGAGTAGTCGCCGTTGGCGATCCGCTCGCGGAAGTCGCGGGTCCACTGGAGTTCGCCCTGGTCGCGGGCGGCGGCGATCCGGAGCATCTCGACGACCTGGTTCGGTGTCCCGGAGTCGGCCAGGATCTGTCGTTCGTTGAACGGGCCCGCCTTCAGCCGGGCGTCGATCTGCGCGATCCGCGACTCGAGCGCGGTCAGCACCTCGTCCCGCTGCAGCGTGTACAGGAAGCTCAGCGCGGCCTGCATGCGGTCCGGATGGAAGCCGTCCACCGTCCACAGGTGCTGCCGCAGCAGCGAGAAGAACTCCGTGTCGCCGTCCGGTGTGAGCTTGTACGACGTTCGCCCCGGCCGGTGCCCGGGACCTTCCTCGAGCTCGACCAGGTACCCGTGCTTGGCCAGCGTCCGCAGCCCGGTGTAGACCGAGCCCGGGTTGATGTTGGCCCAGTCCTGGACGTTCCACGAGAGTAGCTCGCGGCGCAACTGGTACCCGTACGCCGGCTGGAAGATCCGGACGATCCCGAGCAGCAGCAACCGCGTGGTGGACATGGTCGCAGTGTAAATCGCAGGCAAGTGACCGCCGCGCAGGCGTAGTGTCCAGGACCATGCACGTCCAAGTGACCAGCGACCCGGCTGCCTTCTCGCGACTCGTCTTTCCTTTCCTGCAAAAGGATCCGGTCCTGAACACGATCATCCTGAGCAACGTGCGCGAACGGGCGGTCGGCATCCGGCCGGCGGACGACGTACCGCCGTACTTCGTCTCGGTCCACGACCCCGACGTGATCGGCGTCGCGATGCGCACGCAGGGCCGCGGTGTGTACCTGGGCTCGCTGCGCGCCGACCTGGTGGATGTGGTGGCCGATCAGTACCTCGAGCTGTACGACGGCGTCGCGTCCGAGGGCTTGTACGACGAAGCGGTGCCGGGCGGGGTCGCCGGTGAAGCGGCGGCGGCTCAGCGGTTCGCGGATCGCTGGTGCGAGCGGCGGGGTGGTCGGGCGCAGGAGGCGATGCGGACCCGCCTGCACAAGCTGATCACGCACACTCCGCTCACAGCCGAGGCCGGTACGGCGCGGCTGATGCGCGCGGAGGATGCCGACCTGATCACGGACTGGGGCCAGGCCGGATTCCCGGAGCTGCGGGGGAGCCACGACTGGGCGGCGCAACGGCTGGCCGACGAGACGATGTGGATCTGGGAGGTCGATGGGGAGCCGGTGAGCATGGTCGGCTACCACATGCCGATCTTCGGAGTCTGCCGGGTCGGGCCGGTGTACACGCCGGAAATGCATCGGCGGCGCGGCTATGCCGGTGCGCTGACCAGTCGCGTCACGGCCGAGATCCTTGCCCAGAGCAACCTCGCCTGCCTCTACACGGACCTGGCGAACCCGACCTCGAACAAGATCTACGCCCAGATCGGCTACGAGCCCGTCGCCGACTTCGTCGTCCTGGAGTACACCGCATGACTGTCCGTCTGACCATGGATCCAGCCGCCTTCCAGAAGCTGGTCTTCCCTTACCTGCAACGCGATCCGGTGCTCAACTCGCAGGTCCTCACGAACGTCGCCGACCGGGTGCGCGGGATCATGAACGATCCGGTCCCGCCGGTCTTCGTCTCCGTTCACGACGACACCGGCGAGGTGGTCGGCGCAGTCATCTGTACGGCGTTGCGTGGGATCAGCATGATGGGCCTGCCGGCCGAGCTGGTCCCGCCGGTGGCAGAGGTCTTGGCCGATGCGGCGCCAGGTGCCATCGGTGTGTTCGGGTCGGCGGCGGCGGCGGCACGTGCGTTCGCCGAGTTGTACAGCGAGCGCACCGGGCGGAGCTTTCGGGAGGTGGACCAGGCTCGGCTGCACAAGCTCGAGGTGTTCGTTCAGCAGCGGGCCGATGGTGCGCCGAGACTCGCGACCGAGGGCGATCTCGACGTGGTGACGCCGATGTTCGGTGCGTACCGCCGGGAGGTCGGTCATGCCGACGAAAGCCCGGCTGCGGACCGGACCTGGTTGCAGCAGCGAGTTGAGCGGGAGCGACTCTGGGTGTGGGAGGACGGTGGGCGGATCGTCACGATGGTCGGTCACCAGAGTCCGGTGTTCGGCGCGGTCCGGGTTGGTCCGGTCTACACGCCGCCGGAGCATCGCGGTCGCGGGTACGCGAGTGCGCTGACCGCCGAGGTCACTCGCCGGTTGCAGGCTGCCGGCGATCAGGTCTGCTTGATGACAGACCTCACCAACCCCACCTCGAACAAGATCTACGCGGCTATCGGATATCGGCCTGTGCAGGACTTCGTCGGCTATGCGTTCACCTGAGCATCTCGCCCTGCTCGAGGAACTCGATCAGGGCGGCATGCTCGTCGAGGTCCCCGGTGGCTTCGCGGTCGCCCGGGAACCGCGCGGAATCCGGCTGGGCGACGTACCGGATCAACCGGATGCTCTCGTCGCCGAGCTGCTGAAGGTGGCGCCGCACTCAGCCGCGATCGAAGGCGAAGGGGAGTCTGCCGGACGATTCGCCGAAGCCTGGTCAGTTGCCACTGGCAAGCAGTTCCATGAGGTGGGCGGCGTACGCCTTTATCGCCTGACCGAACTGCGGCCAACCCCAGCAACCGGCACGCCCCGCCTCGCCGAGCCGGTCGATGCGGAGACCTGCGCCAACTGGCTGCACGAGATGACGAGCACCGAAGACGCCCGACGAGGGTGGATCCCAGGCGACCGGCCCGCGAACCTCAAAACCGCAGTCCACAAGCTGATCGCAGCCAACCGCCTCTGGCTCCTCGAGGACAACGGCCACCCCGTAACCCTCGGTGCCCATCGCCCAGTCCTGCAAGGCGTCGTACGCCTAGGCCCGATCTACACCCCCGCCGAACACCGCCGCCACGGCCACGGCACCACCATGACCGCCCACCTCGCCCAGCTGTTCCACGAGAAAGCCGAGGTCTGCTTGCGCACAGACCTCGGCAATCCGGACTCGCACCGCGTCTACCAGCGGCTTGGTTTCGAGGCCGTCGTCGACCTCCGGCGGTTTGCCCTCAGTTGATGGTGAGGGAGTCGCCGGGGGCGAGCTTCTGGTAGGGGCGGTCGTCGGAGTTGAGGAAGCGGGGCATCATGCCGAGGCCGATCTCCGAGAGCAGGCCGTCGTGGATGCCTACCAGTTGCTCGGCCTTGACGGCGCGGGCGTAGTCGACGGCGGGCGGGAGCGCGAACCAGGGGCCCGAGATCGGGACCAGGTTGGTGTGGACGGCGCGGTCGGGCTGGGTGAAGGAGTCGCCGGGGTGGTAGACGGCGTCGTCGATCAGGAAGCCGATGTTCTCGCAGGGGACGCCCCACTCGGGCAGGATCACGGCGTGGTCCTTGCCGTAGGCGCTGACCGCGAAGCCGGCCGCGTCGAAGGACTGGCCGCCTTCGACGACGTGCACGCGGTCGCCGAGCTCGGTGAGCTGGGCGGCGACGCCGGCGTTGGTGTAGACCGCCACGTCGAGGGCCTTCACGCGCTCGATGTCGAGGTGGTCCATGTGTTCATGCGTGACCAGTACGGCGTCGGCGCGCTCGAACACGGCGTCCTCGCTGAACGAACCGGGGTCGACCAGCAGCGTCTTCCCGTCCTTCTCGAGCCGAACACACGCGTGCGCAAACTTCGTGAGCTTCATCAGTCTCCTCGGTACGTGCTCACCGGAACCGCCCCGGCGTTCGGAAAACCAAGTTACCCCGCGAAGAAATTCCCTCCCGGTCAGTCCCCGAGGGCGTCTCGCATCGGAACCAGCTTGGCGTTCGTTTCGGCGAGCTCGGCGACCGGATCGGAGCCCGCCACGATGCCGGCGCCCGCGAACAGGCGGATCCGGCGGGCGTCGGTCGGATCGGCCTGACCGCAGCGGAGCGCGATGCACCACTCGCCGTCGCCGGATCCGTCCATCCAGCCGACCGGTCCGCTGAACCGGCCGCGCTCCATCCCCTCGATCTCGCCGATCAAGTCGCGCGCCACGTCCGTCGGCGTACCGCAGACTGCCGCCGACGGGTGCAGCGCGGCGGCCAGCCCGAGTGCGGACGCGCCGTTGTTGGCGACCCCCGCGACGTCGGTGGCGAGATGCATCACATTCGGCAGGTGCAGCACGAAGGGTGTCTCGGGGACGTTCATCGACTTGCAGTGCGGCTTCAGTGCGTCGGCCACCGACCGGACGGCGAACTCGTGCTCCTCGAGGTCCTTCGAGGACCGTGCCAGCGACGCGGCCAGCGCGAGGTCGTGCGCGTCGTCCCCGGTACGGCGAATTGTCCCGGCCAGCACGCGGGACGTGATCAGGCCCTTCTCCCGGCGGACCAGCAGCTCGGGCGTCGCGCCGATCAGCCCGTCGACCGAGAAGGTCCAGCAGTTCGGGTAGGCCTCCGCGAGCCGGCGCAGCGGCCAGCGGAGATCGATCGGCTGCTCGGCGATCGCGATCAGGTCGCGGGCGAGCACCACCTTGTCGAGCTCGCCGGAGGTGATCCGCTTGATGGCGTCCGCGACGATGCTCGACCAGTCCGTCCCCGACCGCGCTCCGTCGGAGAACGTCACGTCGTACACGGGAGAGGCCTCGTGCGTGACCAGATCGGGAGGTCCGGCGAGTGAGCTCGCGGGCGAGATCGTGGTCACCCAGGTGGTGCCGCCACGCCGCCCGACGATCACCTCGGGGACGACCAGCTCACCCGGATCGGAGTCGGTGAAACCGAAGGAACCGAAGCAGACCAGTCCCGACCCTGGTACGCCGATCTCGTCGCGGACGACGGCCGCGCCGACCAGCTCCTGCCACCAGAGCACCGCGTCCTGAAAGCGGTTGCCACCGGCAACGTCAAGCCGGGCCGCGACACCCCAGCCGATGTGACCGTCGCCACGGCGGACCCAGCTCAGCCCGCCTTCGGCCGGCAGGTGGTCGATCAGCTGCTTCGCCACGCCCTCCACAGGCTGGCTGCGAACCACCAACTGCGGTGCCGCCAAACGACCGGATCGGACCGGTTCAGACAGAGACACGCAACCACTCCTCGCTAGCGCTCAGGCCCCGGATCACGACGGCCGCGAATGCACTCACGAGGTCCAAGCGTACGACCGTCCGATGTCCAGCGAATTTCAGTGCCTGTCGTGGCCGTGATCAACTAGACAGGTGACCCGCGCAGATCTCAGCAAGGACCCCCACGCCGTCGCCGCCATGTTCGACAACGTGGCGGAGGGGTACGACCGCACGAACGCGGTGGCCACGATGGGGCTGGAGAAGCTGGTCTGGCGGCCGGCGACGCTGGCCGAGATCGCGCCGCGGAAGGGGATGAAGATCCTCGATCTGGCGGCCGGGACCGGCGCGTCGAGCATCAAGCTGCGGGAGGCCGGGGCCGAGGTCGTGTCGTGCGACTTCTCGGTCGGGATGCTCCGGGTCGGCAAGCGGAACCACCCCGAGCTCGACCTGATCGCCGGCGACGCGCTGCGGCTGCCGTTCGCCGACGACACGTTCGACGTGGTGACGATCTCGTGGGCGCTGCGGAACGTGAACGACGTCACGGTCGCCCTGCAGGAGATGCTCCGGGTGACCCGGCCGGGCGGCCGGCTCGTGATCCTCGAGCAGTCGCACCCGACCTGGAAGCCGTTCCGTGTCGTGTACCTCGAGTACATGATGCGGGCCGTGCCGGCGGTCGCGAAAGTCGTGTCGAGCAACCCCGAGGCGTACGAGTATCTGGCCGAGTCGACCCGCGCCTGGCTGCCCCAGGAGCCGCTCGCCCGGACGATCGAGGCGGCCGGCTGGGGCCGGGTGCACTGGGCCAATCTGACCGGTGGTCTGGTGGCCATTCACCGGGCCGTGAAGCCGCTCTAATTACGCAAGGAAAAGCGCACGTAATTTGCTTGCTGACAAGGCGGTTGGGGTCGGTTTCGTGTCCGCGTCAGGCAGTCCTAGACTGTCGGATGACCAGGCTTAGTGAATCCCTTCACGAGCCACACAGCCCCCAAATCCAGGTCGGGATGAGATGAGCCAGAGCGCGTCGGCAGAGCACCAGGCCGAGACCGCGGACGTGATCGTTGTCGGCGCCGGACCCGCGGGTTCGTCGGCGGCGTACCACCTGGCGAACGCCGGCCTCGACGTCCTGCTGCTGGAGAAGACCGCGTTCCCGCGGGAGAAGGTCTGCGGCGACGGGATCACCCCGCGCGGGACCAAGCAGCTCATCAACATGGGCATCGACATCTCCGAAGAAGCCGGCTGGATCCGCAACTACGGCCTCCGCATCCAGGGCGCCGGACACCAGTTGCAGCTGGACTGGCCGGATCTGGCCAGCCACCCGAACTACGGCCTGACCCGGAACCGGATGGACTTCGACGACCTGCTCGCCCGGCAGGCGGTCAAGGCCGGCGCGCAGCTGCGCGAGCGGACCAACGTCACCGGCCCGATCCTCGACGACAAGGGCTTCATCGTCGGAGTCACCGCGAAGCCGGTCGACGACAACGGCCGCCGCGACGGCGCCGACATCGAGTTCCGGGCGCCACTGGTGATGGCGGCCGACGGCAACTCGTCCCGGCTGAGCGTCGGGATGGGCCTGCACAAGCGCGACGACCGGCCGATGGGCGTCGCCGTACGGACGTATTTCACCAGCCCGCGGCACGACGACGACTACCTGGAGTCCTGGCTCGAGCTGTGGGCCGATGACCCCAAGCAGACCGGCCAGAAGCTGCTGCTGCCCGGATACGGCTGGATCTTCGGCATGGGCGACGGCACCGTGAACGTCGGTCTCGGCATCCTGAACACCTCCGATGCCTTCGGCAAGGTCGACTACGGCGACCTGCTGAAGGCGTGGCTGAAGAACACGCCGGAGGAGTGGCAGTTCCGCGACGAGTTCCAGACCATCCCGATCCGCGGGGCGGCACTGCCGATGGGCTTCAACCGGCAGCCGCACTACACCCGCGGCCTGATGCTGCTCGGCGACGCCGGCGGCATGGTCAACCCGTTCAACGGCGAGGGCATCCCGTACGCGATGGAGTCCGGGATGTTCGCCGCCGAGGTCGCCGCCCAGGCGCTGCACCGGCAGCCGAACCAGCGCGAGCGAGCGCTGTCGGCGTACCCGAAGGCGCTGAAGCAGGAGTGGGGCGGCTACTACTCGCTCGGCCGGGTCTTCGTGAAGCTGATCGGAAATCCGGAGGTGATGCGGCTCTGCACGAAGTACGGTCTGCCGCGCACCACCTTGATGAAGTTCACCCTGAAGTTGCTGGCCAACCTCACCGACCCGCGCGACGGCGACGTGATGGACAAGATCATCAACGGACTCGCGAAGGTCGCTCCGGCCGCCTGATCGGCGGGGCGAGTGAGCTGAGTCACTCCGGTACTGGTAACAAAGTGCTGGCTAGAACGACGAAGTGCTGATTCAACGACAGTAACCAAACACCGACCACCGGCTGTAAGGAAGGAGCCCAGAGCGATGCACCCCTATGTACCGATCCTCGCTCTCGGTGTACTCGCGGCGCTCTTCGTGTTGGGCAGCATCACCGTGAGCGCGCTGGTCGGCCCGAAGCGTTACAACCGGGCCAAGCTCGACTCGTACGAGTGCGGGATCGAGCCGACCCCGCAGCCGGTCGGCGGTGGCCGCTTCCCGGTGAAGTACTACATCACCGCGATGCTGTTCATCGTGTTCGACATCGAGATCGTCTTCCTCTACCCGTGGGCGGTGGCCTTCGACCAGATGGCGCTGTTCGGGTTGATCGAGATGGTCATCTTCATCGTCACCGTCTTCATCGCGTACTCCTATGTGTGGCGTCGCGGTGGACTGGAGTGGGACTGACATGGGTCTAGAAGAACAGCTTCCGGCCGGCGTACTGCTCGGCACCGTCGAGGGCCTGCTCGGCTACATGCGCAAGGCGTCGTTGTGGCCGGCAACCTTCGGCCTGGCGTGCTGCGCGATCGAGATGATGACGACGGGCGCGCCGCGGTACGACGCCGCCCGCTTCGGCATGGAGGTCTTCCGGGCGTCGCCGCGGCAGGCCGACCTGATGATCGTGGCCGGCCGGGTGAGTCAGAAGATGGCTCCGGTCCTGCGCCAGATCTACGACCAGATGGCGGGCCCGAAGTGGGTGCTCGCGATGGGCGTCTGCGCCTCGTCCGGCGGCATGTTCAACAACTACGCCGTCGTCCAGGGCGTGGACCACGTGGTCCCGGTCGACATGTACCTGCCCGGCTGCCCGCCGCGGCCGGAGATGCTGCTGGACGCGTTCCTGAAGATCCACGACCAGATCCAGCACAGCAAGCTCGGCGCGCACAAGAAGGCGCTCGAGGCCGAGCAGGAGGCCGCGGCCCTGACCGCCGCGCCGACGCTTGAGATGAAGGGCCTGCTTCGATGAGTGAGAGCCAGCCGGAGAACCTTCCGGCGACGTCTGCTGCTGGTGACGCGCAGACGCCGGGTGCCGAGGTGATCGACCAGCGCGAGGGCATGTTCGGTGTCCGGGGCACCGGTGACACCTCCGGCTTCGGCGGCCTGCGCCGCCAGGTCGCACTGCCCGGCGGTACGCCGAAGCCGTACGGCTCCTGGTTCGACGGCGCCACCGAGCGCCTCGAGGGCCTGATCGGCGGCGACGCGATCGAGAAGGTCGTCGTCGAGCGCGACGAGCTGACCCTGCACATCGCGCGCGAGCACCTGGTGACGGTCTGCCAGAACCTGCGCGACGACGAGGCCCTGCGCTTCGAGTTCTGCTCGGGCGTCAGCGGCGTGCACTACCCGCACGAGACCGGCCGCGAGCTGCACGCGGTCTACCACCTGTTCTCGATCACCCACAACCGGCGGATCCGGCTCGAGGTGTCCTGCCCGGACAGCGACCCGCACATCCCGTCGGTGGTCTCGGTCTACCCGGCCAACGACTGGCACGAGCGCGAGACCTGGGACTTCTTCGGCATCATCTTCGACGGGCACCCGGCACTGACCCGGATCCAGATGCCCGACGACTGGCCGGGGCACCCGCAGCGCAAGGACTACCCGCTCGGCGGCATCGACGTCGAGTACAAGGGCGCCGTCATCCCGCCGCCCGACACGCGGAGGTCGTACAACTGATGACTGCCACTGACCCTTATGCGACCACTCGCGACACCACCGAGGGCAAGGTCTTCACCGTCACCGGTCAGGACTGGGACTCGGTCGTGTCGGGCCTCGGCGAGGAGCCTGAAGAGCGCATCGTCGTCAACATGGGCCCGCAGCACCCGTCGACGCACGGCGTGCTCCGGCTGATTCTCGAGCTCGACGGTGAGACGGTGACCGAGGCCCGCTGTGGCATCGGCTACCTGCACACCGGCATCGAGAAGAACATGGAGTTCCGTTCCTGGACCCAGGGCGTGACCTTCGTGACCCGGATGGACTACCTCTCGCCGTTCTACAACGAGACGGCGTACTGCCTGGCGATCGAGAAGCTGCTCGGCATCGAGGAGCAGATTCCCGAGAAGGCCAACGTGATGCGGGTGCTCCTGATGGAGCTCAACCGGATCAGCAGCCACCTGGTCTGCATCGCCACCGGCGGCATGGAGATCGGCGCGCTGACCGTGATGACGATCGGGTTCCGCGAGCGTGAGATGACGCTGGACCTGTTCGAGCTGATCACCGGCCTGCGGATGAACCACGCGTTCATCCGGCCGGGCGGCGTCGCCCAGGACCTGCCCCCGGGCGCGCTGGACAAGATCCGCGAGTACATCACCTGGATGAACAAGCACCTCCCGGAGTACGCCGAGCTCTGCAACGCCAACCCGATCTTCAAGGCGCGGCTGCAGGACGTCGGCTACCTGGACCTGGCCGGCTGTATGGCGCTGGGCATCTCCGGACCGACGGTGCGGTCGACCGGGTACGCGCTCGACCTGCGCAAGACCCAGCCGTACTGCGGCTACGAGACCTACGACTTCGACGTACCGACCTGGGACAGCTCGGACTCGTACGGCCGCTTCCGGGTCCGGTTGCAGGAGATGTGGGAGTCGCTGAAGATCATCTCGCAGTGCGCCGACCGGCTGGAGAAGATGGACGGCGACCCGGTGATGGTGGCCGACAAGAAGATCGGCTGGCCGAGCCAGCTGGCGGTCGGCAGCGACGGCATGGGCAACTCGCTCGACCACATCAAGCACATCATGGGCGAGTCGATGGAAGCCCTGATCCATCACTTCAAACTGGTCACCGAGGGCTTCCGGGTGCCGGCCGGTCAGGCCTACGTGGCGATCGAGTCGCCGCGCGGCGAGATGGGCTGCCACGTCGTCTCCGACGGCGGCACCAAGCCGTACCGGGTGCACTTCCGTGACCCGTCCTTCGCAAACCTGCAGGCGATGCCGATCATGTGCGAGGGCGCGCAGGTCGCCGACGTGATCGTCGCGGTCGCCAGCCTTGACCCGGTAATGGGTGGAGTGGATCGATAGATGGCCAACGATCACGCGACTGCGACCAACGTCCCGGTGCCCTACAGCACCGGTGATTCGAAGATCACCGAGACCACGATCGCGGAGATGCGCGAGCTGGCGGCCCGGTACCCGGTCGGCCGGTCCGCCCTGCTGCCGATGCTGCACCTGGTGCAGTCGGTCGAGGGCCGGGTCACTCCGGAAGGCATCGAGGCCTGTGCCGACGTGCTCGGGCTGACCGGCGCGGAGGTCTCCGCGGTGGCGACCTTCTACACGATGTACAAGCGCCGCCCGGTCGGCGACTACCACGTCGGGGTCTGCACCAACACGCTCTGCGCGGTGATGGGCGGCGACCTGATCTTCGAGCGGCTCAAGCAGCACCTCGACGTCGGGAACGACGAGACCACCGAGGACGGCAAGATCACCCTCGAGCACCTCGAGTGCAACGCCGCGTGTGACTACGCGCCGGTGATGATGGTGAACTGGGAGTTCTTCGACGACATGACGCCGCAGTCGGCCACCCAGCTGGTGGACGACCTGCGCGAGGGCACCGAGGTGAAGTCGCCGCGCGGCGCCACCATCTGCACCTGGCGCGAGGCCGAGCGCGTGCTGGCGGGCTTCCCCGACGGCCGCGCCGACGAGGGCCCGACCGGTGGCAAGGCCTCGCTGGCCGGCCTCCGGCTCGCCCGCGAGCGCAACTGGTCGGCGCCGAACGGCTCCGCGAGCGGCGACAACGGCGGCGGCGACAACGGCAGGGCGGCCGAGACCACGGTCTCGCCGGAGGCCGCGGCCGGACCGCGTCCGTCCGACCAGCCCGGCAAGGAATCCCAAGCGGTCAACGGCGACGATTCGCGGAAGGAGGACTGACCATGCTGACCCCGGTACTGTCCGACAACTGGGACCAGATCAACGCGTGGCAGCTCTCGTCGTACCAGCGCACCGGTGGGTACGACGCCCTCCGTACGGCGCTGGCGATGCAGCCGGCCGACGTGGTCACCGCCGTCAAGGACTCCGGTCTGCGCGGCCGTGGTGGCGCGGGCTTCCCGACCGGGATGAAGTGGTCGTTCATCCCGCAGGACAACCCGAAGCCGAAGTACCTCGTGGTGAACGCGGACGAGTCCGAGCCGGGGACCTGCAAGGACATCCCGCTGATGATGGCCTCGCCGCACACGCTGGTCGAGGGCGTCATCATCGCGTCCTACGCGATCCGCGCGAGCGTCGCGTTCATCTACGTCCGCGGTGAGGTCCTGCACGTGGTCCGCCGCCTGCAGCAAGCCGTCCAGGAAGCCAAGGACGCCGGCTTCATCGGCACCGACATCCTCGGCACCGGCTACGAGCTGGACGTCGTCGTGCACGCGGGCGCCGGCGCCTACATCTGTGGCGAGGAGACGGCACTGCTCGACTCGCTGGAAGGTCGGCGCGGTCAACCTCGGCTGCGTCCTCCGTTCCCGGCGGTCGCCGGCTTGTACGGGTGCCCCACTGTCATCAACAACGTCGAGTCGATCGCCTCTGTTCCCGCCATCATCAAGAACGGCGCGGACTGGTTCTCCTCGATGGGCACCGAGAAGTCCAAGGGCATGACGCTCTACTCGCTGTCCGGGCACGTCACCCGCCCGGGCCAGTACGAGGCGCCGATGGGCATCACGCTGCGCGAGCTGATCGACCTGGCCGGCGGTGTCCGTGAAGGGCACGAGCTGAAGTTCTGGACGCCGGGCGGGTCCTCGACGCCGCTGCTGACCGCCGAGCACCTCGACGTCCCGCTGGACTACGAAGGTGTCGGCTCGGTCGGCTCGATGCTGGGCACCAAGGCGCTGCAGATCTTCGACGAGACCACCTGCGTGGTCCGCGCCGTGCTGCGCTGGACCGAGTTCTACAAGCACGAGTCCTGTGGCAAGTGCACCCCGTGCCGTGAGGGCACCTGGTGGCTGGTCCAGATCCTCGAGCGGCTGGAGCACGGCAAGGGCACCGAGGAAGACCTCGTCACCCTGCTCGACCTCTGCGAGAACATCACCGGCCGGTCGTTCTGCGCCCTGGCCGACGGTGCGACCGCGCCGATCAGCAGCTCGATCCAGCACTTCAAGGACGAGTACCTGGCGCACTTCGCCGAGGGCGGCTGCCCGTTCGACCCGATGGCAAGCACTGTCTTCGCGACCGCTGGAGCTAGCGCATGACGATCCAAGCGAACCCACCGGCCGGCGCGGAGGTGGAGCGGACCGATCTGATCACCGTCACCATCGACGACATCGAGGTCAAGGTTCCGAAGAACACCCTGCTGATCCGGGCCGCGGAGCAGATCGGGATCCAGATCCCGCGGTTCTGCGACCACCCGCTGCTCGACCCGGTCGGCGCCTGCCGTCAGTGCCTGGTCGAGATCACCGACGCCGGTAACGGCCGCGGGATGCCGAAGCCGCAGGCCTCCTGCACGATCACCGTCGCCGACGGCATGGTGGTCCGCACGCAGATCAGCTCAGCCGTCGCCGACAAGGCTCAGCACGGGCAGATGGAATTCCTGCTGATCAACCACCCGCTGGACTGCCCGGTCTGCGACAAGGGCGGCGAGTGCCCGCTGCAGAACCAGGCGATGTCGAACGGCCGCGGTGAGACCCGCTTCCACGAGATCAAGCGGACCTACCCGAAGCCGATCAACATCTCGTCCGAGGTGCTGCTCGACCGCGAGCGCTGCATCCTCTGCGCGCGCTGCACCCGCTTCTCCGAGCAGATCGCCGGTGACCCGTTCATCGCGCTGGTCGAGCGGGGTGCGCTGCAGCAGGTCGGCATCTACGAGAAGGAGCCCTTCGAGAGCTACTTCTCCGGCAACACCATCCAGATCTGCCCGGTGGGCGCGCTGACCAGCGCGGCGTACCGGTTCCGGTCACGGCCGTTCGACCTCGTCTCGGTGCCCTCGGTGGCCGAGCACGACTCGTCCGGTGCCGCGATCCGCGTCGACTACCGGCGCGGCAAGGTGATGCGCCGGCTGTCCGGTGACGACCCGCAGGTCAACGAGGAGTGGATCTCGGACAAGGACCGGTTCGCGTTCAACTACGCGAGCACCGGCGACCGGCTGACCCACCCGATGATCCGCGAGGACGGCGTACTGCGTCCGGCGTCCTGGCCGGAGGCACTCACCTACACTGCGGAGAAGCTGACCGCGGCGCGCGGCAACGCCGCCGTACTGACCGGTGGCCGGCTGACCCTCGAGGACGCCTACGCGTACTCGAAGTTCGCCCGGGTCGCCCTCGGCAGCAACGACATCGACTTCCGGGCCCGCCCGCACTCCGCCGAGGAGGCCGACTTCCTGGCCGCCGCGGTGGCCGGGACAGGCCTCGGTACGACGTTCGCCGACCTCGAGAAGGCCGGCACGGTGCTCTTCGCCGGGTTCGAGCCGGAAGAGGAAGCGCCGTCGGTGTTCCTGCGGCTGCGTAAGGCGGTCAAGGCGCACGGCACCAAGGTGTTCGCGCTCGCTGCCTTCGCCTCGCGCGGAGTCGAGAAGCTGAACGGCATCGTCGTACCGGCCGCGCCGGGCACCGAGGCCGCCGTACTGTCCGACCTGAGCGGTGACGCCAAGGCCGCGCTCGGTGCGGACTCGGTCATCATCGTCGGTGAGCGGCTGGCGAGCGTTCCGGGTGCTTACTCGGCGGCGCTGCGGCTGGCGCTCGAGACCGGCGCGCAGCTGGCCTGGATCCCGCGTCGTGCGGGTGACCGTGGTGCGCTCGAGGCCGGTTGTCTTCCGGGCCTGCTGCCCGGTGGCCGCCTGGTCACCGACGTGCAGGCGCGGGTCGACCTGCAGGCCGCCTGGGGTGTCGACGGGCTGCCGTCCACGCCGGGCAAGGATGTGACCGAGATCCTCGCGGCAGCGTCCTCATTGGGTGCGCTGCTGGTGGCGGGCGTCGAGGTCGACGACCTGCCGGATCCGGCCGCCGCGCTGGCCGCACTGGCCGCCGCGCCGTTCGTGGTCAGCTTCGAGGTCCGCAACTCGCAGGTCACCGAGCACGCCGACGTCGTCTTCCCGGTGGTTCCGCCGGCGGAGAAGGACGGCACCTTCGTGAACTGGGAGGGTCGCGAGCGGCCGTTCCCGGTGGTGCTCAAGGTGCCGGCCGCGATGCCGGATGTCCGGGCCCTGGCCGCACTGGCCCAGGAGATGGACATCGCCCTCGGGTTCACCACACCGGCGGGCGCCAAGCGTGAGTACGACGAGCTCGGCCGCTGGGACGGCGACCGCGCCCAGGAGCCGACGTACCAGGCCGGTCCGGGTCTCGGTGCGTTCGACTCGACCCGCCTGGCGACCTGGCGGATGCTGATCGACGACAGCCGCGCCTGCGACGGCGAGCCGCACCTGACCGCGACCGCGCGCAAGCCGGTCGCCCGGGTCTCGGTGACCACCGCGCACCGCGTCGGCCTCGCCGACGGTGACGAGCTGGTGGTCAGCACCGACGCCGGCTCCGTCCGGCTCCCGGTCGCGATCACCCCGATGGCCGACAACGTGGTGTGGCTGCCGACCAACTCGGCCGACTCGCACGTACGTCGTTCGCTGCACGCCGATCACGGATCGATCGTGACGATCGCCGGAGGGAACGCATGACGATGATTCCGCTGGCCGCGCCCCCGGACGCGGGCGTCGGCCATGACCCGTGGTGGGTGATCGGCCTCAAGGTGCTGATCATCTTCGTGCTGCTGGTCGTGCTGACACTGTTCAACATCTGGTGGGAACGCCGGGTGGTGGCGCGGATGCAGCACCGGGTCGGACCGAACGTGCACGGACCCTTCGGTCTGCTGCAGTCGCTCGCCGACGGTGTGAAGCTGATGCTCAAGGAAGACCTGATGCCGAAGGGCGTGGACCGGTTCGTCTACGTGCTGGCTCCGGTGCTCGTCGCCGTACCGGCCTTCCTGACCTTCGCCGTCATCCCGTTCGGGCCGACGGTGAAGATCCCGTTCACCGACACCTACACGCGTCTGCAGTTGACCGACCTGCCGGTCTCGGTGCTGTACGTGATGGCGATCGCCTCGATCGGCATCTACGGCATCGTGCTCGGCGGCTGGTCGTCCAACTCGACGTACTCGCTGCTCGGTGGTCTGCGCTCCAGCGCCCAGATGATCTCCTACGAGGTCGGCATGGGCCTGGCGCTCGTCACGGTGTTCCTCTTCGCCGGCTCGATGTCCACCTCGGACATCGTCGCGGCGCAGAGCACGCACCAGACGGTGAACCTGTTCGGCGTCGACATCCCGATACCCGGCTGGTACGCGTTCCTGCTCTTCCCGTCCTTCGTGATCTACGTGGTCTCGATGATCGGTGAGACGAACCGGGCGCCGTTCGACCTGCCGGAGGCCGAGGGCGAGCTGGTCGCGGGCTTCCTGACCGAGTACTCCTCGATCAAGTACGCGATGTTCTTCCTGGCCGAGTACATCAACATGGCGACCGTCTCGGCGCTGGCCACCACGCTGTTCCTCGGTGGCTGGCAGGCCCCGTGGCCGATCTCGCTGTGGGACGGCGCGAACTCCGGCTACTGGCCGGTGCTGTGGTTCTTCGGCAAGCTGATGGGCTTCATCTTCTTCTACATCTGGTTGCGCGGAACGCTGCCGCGACTGCGCTACGACCAGTTCATGAAGCTGGGCTGGAAGATCCTGATCCCGGTCTCGCTGGGCTGGATCCTGCTGGTCGCCACCGTTCGCGCGGTCGGCCGGGAGACCACCTTCAGCCGGACCACGCTGCTGGTCGCGGCCGGGGTCGTGGTGGTGCTGGCGCTGCTCAGCATGCTGCTCCCGGGCAAGCCCAAGGACGACAAGACGACCGAGGTTGCCGACGGCAAGGAGTTCGACGCCTTCGCGGGCGGGTTCCCGGTGCCACCACCGATCGTGGATACACAGACTGACAGTCGTAGCAAGGAAGGCAGTCGTGGCTAGTGTCAAAGAGTCCCTCTGGGACCCGGTAGCCGGGTTCGGTGTCACGTTCCGGACGATGTTCCGCAAGGTGTTCACCGAGGAGTACCCGTTCGAGAAGAAGCCGACCGCACCGCGCTTCCACGGCCGGCACCAGCTGAACCGCTGGCCGGACGGTCTGGAGAAGTGCATCGGCTGCGAGCTGTGTGCGTGGGCCTGCCCCGCGGACGCCATCTACGTCGAGGGTGCCTCGAACGTCGACGGTGACGATTCGGCACGCTTCTCGCCGGGCGAGCGGTACGGCCGCGTCTACCAGATCAACTACCTGCGCTGCATCCTCTGTGGACTGTGCATCGAGGCGTGCCCGACCCGGGCGCTCACGATGACCAACGAGTACGAGCTGGCCGACACCAGCCGCGCCTCGCTGATCTACGAGAAGAAGGACCTGCTGGCCCCGATGCTTCCGGGCATGCAGGAGCCGCCGCACGCGATGCAGCTCGGCGCCACCGAGAAGGACTACTACCGCGGCCTCACCGGCGCGGCGGCGACGACCACCGATGGTGGTGACGCCCAGTGATCCCGATGGTCGTCGGTTCCCAGGTCGCGTTCTGGCTGCTCGCACCGGTGATGATCCTGGCCGCGATCGCGATGGTGCTGGTCCGCAAGGCGGTGCACTCGGCGTTGCTGCTGGCAACGGTGATGATCTGCCTGGCCGTCCAGTACGCCGCGCAGGACGCTCCGTTCCTGTTCGCCGTCCAGATCATCGTCTACACCGGCGCGATCCTGATGCTGTTCCTGTTCGTGCTGATGCTGGTCGGTGTCGACGCGTCCGACTCCCTGGTGGAGACGATTCGCGGTCAGCGCCTGCTCGCCGGCATCGCCTTCCTCGGCTTCGGGGTGCTGATCGTCTTCGCGGTCGGCAACGGCATCTACGGCAACCCGATCGGCCTGGCCGACGCGCAGCCGGACGGTAACCCCAAGGGCATCGCGCAGCTGCTGTTCGGCAAGTACGTGTTCGCCTTCGAGGTCACCTCGGCGCTGCTGATCACCGCGGCGCTCGGCGCGATGATGCTGGCGCACCGCGAGCGGCTGACCAAGAAGAAGACGCAGCGCGACCACGCCGAGGAGCGGATCCGCAAGTACGCCGAGCAGGGGATCCACCCGGGTCCGCTGCCGACTCCCGGCGTACTGGCCCGGCACAACGCCGTCGACACGCCGGCGCTGCTGCCCGACGGATCGATCGCACCGACCTCGGTTTCGCGCGTCCTGCAGGCTCGTGGCACCGTGTTCCCCGAGGCTGAGGAGCGCGTGGACATCGAGACCGTCCGCGAGATCACCGAGGGTGTCGACCACGTGAAGGAGAAGAACAGTGACGACTGAGCCTTACATTGTGCTCGCCGCGATCCTGTTCAGCATCGGCGCGCTCGGCGTGCTGGTGCGCCGGAACGCGATCGTCGTGTTCATGTGTGTCGAGCTGATGCTGAACGCGGCCAACCTGGCGTTCGTCAGCTTCGCCCGCCAGCACGGCAACCTCGACGGCCAGATCGCCGCCTTCTTCGTGATGGTGGTGGCCGCGGCCGAGGTCGTGATCGGCCTGGCGATCATCATGGCCATCTTCCGCACCCGTCGTTCGGCCTCGGTCGACGACGCCAACCTGCTCAAGTACTGAGGTCTGAAACCGATGAGTCATGAGCTGACGTGGCTGCTGGTCGCGATTCCGGCGGTGTCCGCGGCGATCCTTTTGCTTGGTGGTAAGGCCACCAACAAGTGGGGTCACCTGCTCGGCACCGCCGCGTCGCTGGCCTCGTTCGTCTGCGGTGTCCTGCTGTTCGTCCAGATGCAGGGGCTGCACGACGAGGAGCGGTCCGAGACGGTTCGCCTGTTCGAGTGGTTCACGGTCGGGAACGTGAAGGTCGACTTCACGCTGCTGATCGACCCGCTCTCGATCCTGTTCGTGCTGCTGATCACCGGTGTGGGTTCGCTGATCCACATCTACTCGATCGGCTACATGGAGCACGACGCCCGGCGGCGCCGCTTCTTCGCCTACCTGAACCTGTTCATCGCGGCGATGCTGCTGCTGGTGCTCGCGGCCGACTACCTGCTGGTGTTCGTCGGCTGGGAGGGCGTCGGTCTGGCGTCGTACCTGCTGATCGGGTTCTGGCAGCACAAGAACTCGGCCGCGGTCGCCGCCAAGAAGGCGTTCGTGGTGAACCGGGTCGGTGACATCGGCCTCTCGCTCGCGGTGATGAGCATGTGGGGCCTGTTCGGCTCCTCGGCCTTCGCCTCGGTGAACGCCGGCGCCGAGGGTCTGTCCGGCACCTGGGCGACGCTGCTCGGCCTGATGCTGCTGCTGGCGGCCTGCGGTAAGTCCGCGCAGGTGCCGCTGCAGTCCTGGCTGCTGGACGCGATGGAGGGCCCGACCCCGGTGTCGGCACTCATCCACGCGGCGACCATGGTCACCGCGGGCGTCTACCTGGTGGTCCGGTCGCACGCGATCTTCGAGATGTCCGAAGCGGCCTCTACCGCGGTCGTCATCGTCGGCACCGTGACCGCGCTGGCCGGTGCGATCATCGGTACCGCCAAGGACGACATCAAGAAGGCGCTCGCCGGTTCGACGATGAGCCAGATCGGCTACATGATGCTGGCCGCCGGCCTCGGCCCGGCCGGGTACGTGTTCGCGATCTTCCACCTGATCACGCACGGCTTCTTCAAGGCCAACATGTTTCTCGGTGCCGGCTCGGTGATGCACGGCATGCACGACGACGTGAACATGCGGCACTACGGCGCGCTGCGGACGCCGATGAAGGTCACCTTCGTGACGTTCGCCTTCGGCTACCTGGCGATCCTCGGGATCCCGCCGTTCGCGGGCTTCTTCAGCAAGGACAAGATCATCGAGGCGGCGTTCGCGCACAACACGGTGATCGGTCTCTGCGCGCTGCTCGGCGCCGGGATCACCGCGTTCTACATGACGCGCGTGATGCTGATGACCTTCTTCGGCAAGAAGCGCTGGGCCGAGGACGTCGAGCCGCACGAGTCGCCGAAGGTGATGACGATCCCGCTGATCATCCTGGCGGCGCTGTCGCTGGGTGGCGGTGCGCTCTACTTCGCCGGGCACTGGATCGAGCACTGGCTCGAGCCGATCGTCGGCGCCGAGGAGGAGCACCCGCCGCTGGCCCCGATCCTGATGACCGTGATCACCCTCGCGGTGGTTGCCGTCGGCATCGCGATCGCGGTGGTCAAGTACCGCCAGGACATCCCGCGCGAGGCCCCGGCCGGTTCGCCGCTGACGGTGCTCGCCCGGCGTGACCTGTACGGCGACGCCCTGAACGAGGCGGTCCTGATGCGCCCGGGTCAGTACCTCACCCGGACGCTGGTCTGGCTCGACAACCGCGGCGTGGACGGCCTGGTGAACGGGCTGGCCGCACTGTTCGGCGGGTTGTCCGGCCGGCTCCGCCGGTTCCAAACCGGCTTCGTCCGCTCGTATGCACTCAGCATGGTCTTCGGCGCCGCATTCGTGGTCGTCGCCCTCCTCGCGGTGAGGTTGTCGTGAAAATCGGTTGGCTGACCCTCTTACTGCTGCTGCCCTTCGTGGGCGCCCTGGTCACCATGCTGGTGCCCAAGGCGAAGGCACTGCTGTCCAAGCAGGTCGCGCTCGGCTTCTCGCTCGTCACGCTGGTGCTGACCGCGATCGTCGCGGTCGGCTACCACCAGAACGGCGCTGAGAAGTACACCGAGACGCACACCTGGATCAAGGCCTTCGGCGCGAACTACGCCCTCGGCCTCGACGGTGTCGGCATCGTCCTGGTGGTGCTCACCGCGCTGCTGACGCCGATCGTGCTGATCGCGTCCTGGAACGACGCCGACAAGGGCCGCTGGTCGGAGAAGTCCTTCTTCGCCTGGATCCTGGCCCTCGAGGCACTGTCGATCGGCGTCTTCTCCGCGACCGACGTGTTCCTGTTCTACGTGCTGTTCGAGGCCACGCTGATCCCGATGTACTTCCTGATCGGTGGCTTCGGCGGTCCGCAGCGCTCGTACGCCGCGGTGAAGTTCCTGCTGTACTCGCTGCTCGGTGGTCTGCTCATGCTGGCCTCGGTGGTCGGCCTGTACGTGATCTCCGCGCGCGCCGGCGACCCGTCGTACCTGCTGAGTGACCTGATCAAGCTCGACATCGGCCAGAACACCGAACGGTGGCTGTTCCTCGGCTTCTTCTTCGCCTTCGCGGTGAAGGCGCCGATGGTGCCGTTCCACACCTGGCTGCCGGACGCCGCCGGTGAGGCGACGCCGGGCACCTCGGTGCTGCTGGTCGGCATCCTGGACAAGATCGGCACCTTCGGGATGATCCGGTTCTGCCTGGGCCTGTTCCCGAACGCGTCCGAGTGGGCCACCCCGGTGGTCCTCGTGCTCGCGCTGATCTCGGTCCTGTACGGCGCCCTGGTGGCGATCGGCCAGACCGACATCAAGCGGCTGATCGCGTACACCTCGATCTCGCACTTCGGGTTCATCGTGATGGGAATCTTCGCGCTGACCTCGCAGGGCCTGACCGGGTCGACGCTGTACATGTTCAACCACGGTCTCTCGACCGCGGCACTGTTCCTGGTCGCCGGGTACCTGATCTCCCGGCGCGGGTCCGCGCGGATCGCCGACTACGGCGGGGTCGAGAAGGTCGCCCCGGTGCTGGCCGGAACGTTCCTGTTCGCGGGTCTGTCCAGCCTGGCGCTGCCCGGTCTGTCGCCGTTCATCTCCGAGTTCATGGTGCTGGCCGGGACGTTCAGCAGGCACAAGGTGATCGCGGTGATCGCGGTCGTCGGCATCGTGCTGGCGGCGCTCTACATCCTGCTGATGTACCAACGCACGATGACCGGCCCGGTGCGTGAGGGCATCGAGAAGCTCAAGGACCTGAACAAGCGGGAGATCCTCGCGATCGCCCCGCTCGTGATCCTGATCATCGGCCTCGGCATCTTCCCGAAGCCGATCGTCGACATCATCAAACCCGCGGTGGAGTCGACCATGCAGCGTGTCGGTGTCACCGACAAGGCTCCGGAGATCCCCGTGACGGAGGGACAGAAGTGATCGGCCTGATCCTGCCGGCGGCAGACTTCGTCGCGCCGAAGATCGAGTACGGCGAGCTCGCCCCGATGCTCGTGGTGTTCGGCGCGGCCTGTGTCGGCGTCATCGCCGAGGCCTTCCTGCCGCGCGCCCTGCGGCACGCGGCGCAGCTGGCGATCACCGTCGTCGCGATCGTCGCGGCCGGGGTGCTGACCGGGCTGCTGATCAACGACAACAAGGAACTGATCGCGGCCCAGGGCGCGATCTCGGTCGACGGCCCGGCGCTGTTCACCTGGCTGATCCTGCTCGCGCTGACGCTGATCAGCGTGCTGCTGTTCGCCGAGCGCTCGCTCGACGGTGGGCTGTCCGCGTTCGCCAGCCAGGCGGCCGCCGTACCGGGGTCCGAGGCCGAGCGTGAAGGCACGGCGGCCCGGATCGAGCACACCGAGATCTTCCCGCTGACGCTGTTCGCGGTCGGCGGCATGATGCTGTTCGCGTCGGCCAACGACCTGCTGGTGCTGTTCGTCGCGCTCGAGGTCTTCTCGCTGCCGCTCTACCTGCTGTGTGGTCTGGCGCGTCGTCGCCGGCTCATCTCGCAGGAAGCCGCGATGAAGTACTTCCTGCTCGGCGCCTTCGCCTCCGCCTTCCTGCTCTTCGGGATCGCGCTGCTCTACGGGTACGCCGGCACGATGTCGCTCGGCGGAATCGCGGACGCACTGGCCAAGGACACCGGCGCCGAGTCGATCCTGCTCGCCGGGACCGGACTGATCGGGGTCGGCCTGCTGTTCAAGGTCGGCGCCGTACCGTTCCACTCCTGGACGCCGGACGTCTACCAGGGTGCGCCGACGCCGGTCACCGGGTTCATGGCGGCCTGCACCAAGATCGCCGCGTTCATCGGTCTGATGCGGGTCTTCTACGTCGCCCTCGGCGGTTCGCGCTGGGACTGGGCACCGATGATGTGGGTCGTCGCGATCCTCACCATGGTGGTCGGTTCGATCGTCGCGATCACCCAGACCGACGTGAAGCGGATGCTGGCCTACTCGTCGATCGCGCACGCGGGCTTCCTGCTGACCGCGTTCGTCGGCCTGGCCCAGGCCGGGAGCGGTGTCCACAACGGCATCACCTCGACCCAGGCGGTGCTCTTCTACCTGGTCGCCTACGGCTTCTCGACGATCGGTGCCTTCGCGGTCGTCACGCTGGTCCGCGACGCGGGCGGCGAGGCGACGCACCTGTCCCGCTGGGCCGGGCTCGGCAAGAAGTCACCGTTGCTGGCCGGGATCTTCGCGTTCTTCCTGCTCTCCTTCGCCGGGATCCCGCTGACCGCGGGATTCACCGGCAAGTGGGCGGTCTTCAGCGCGGCCTGGTCGGGCGGGGCGTGGCCGTTGGTCGTCGTCGCCGTCCTGTCCAGCCTGGTCGCCGCGTTCTTCTACGTCCGCGTGATCGTGCTGATGTTCTTCTCCGACCTGCCCGCCGACGCGCCCGACGTGGCGCTGCCCGGCTGGCAGACCACGACCGCGGTCGCCCTCGGTCTCGCCGCCACTGTGGTTCTCGGACTGGTCCCCGGACCGGTGCTCGACCTGGCGGCCCGCGCGGGTGAGTTCATCCGTTGAGTCCGACCCCGCTGCCGGCCGAGAGCCTGGGCTTCGCGTTCGCCGATGAGGCGCTCGAAGCCCGGGTCCGCGCTGGGCTGGAAGCAGTCGAGCAGGCGCTCCGCGACTCCACCGAGTCCGAGGCGCCGTTCGTCACCGCCGCCGCCCAGCACGTCATGGTTGCCGGCGGCAAGCGGTTCCGGCCGCTGCTGGTGCTGATCGGCGCCGAGTTCGGCCCGACGCCCGCGGCTCCCGAGGTGGTGAAGTCGGCGGTCGTGGTCGAGCTCACCCACGTCGCCACCCTGCACCACGACGACGTGATGGACGAGGCCGCGCTCCGCCGCGGCTCGGCCACCGCGAACGCGCGCTGGGACAACTCGGTCGCGATCCTGTCCGGCGACTGGCTGTTCGCCCGTGCCTCCGACCTGGTCGCCGACCTCGGCCCCGACGCCGTCCGGATCCAGGCCCGCACCTTCGGCCGCCTGGTCGAGGGCCAGATCCGCGAGACCCTCGGCGTCACCGAAGGCCAGGACCCGCTCAAGCACTACCTGTCCGTCGTCGCCGACAAGACCGGCTCGCTGATCGCCACCTCCGCGCTGTTCGGCGCCCGCTTCGCCGGTGCCTCCGAGGACATCCAGGAGTCCCTGCGCGCCTTCGGCGAAGAGATCGGCGTCGCCTTCCAGCTCGCCGACGACATCCTCGACATCGCCGGCGACTCCGGCCAGTCCGGCAAGACCCCCGGTACCGACCTGCGCGAAGGTGTCCCTACCCTCCCGGTCCTCATCTTCCGCGCCCAGGCCGACCCCTCGAACCCCGACGACGCCCGTCTCCTCGAGCTCCTCGACTCGGACCTCACCGACGACGCCCGCCTGGCCGAGACCCTCGACCTGCTCCGCGCCCACCCCGCCTTCGCCCAAGCCGAAGACGACGTCCGCCGCCGAGCCGCCGACGCCCGCAAACTGCTCTCCCCCCTCCCCGAAGGCCCAGCCCGCCAAGCCCTCGATTCCCTCTGCGACCTGGTCGTCACCCGCTCCGTCTAACCCCCCGCCCCACCCCGCCGTACCAGCACCCCTCGAGCACCCCGTCAACCATTCCCGGGGCCTCTACCTGGCTGGTGGCTTCCCAAAGTCGCCCTTCGCGCCCAAAGGTGGGTTGCCGTGTCTTTGTGCGCGGCGGGTGTCTTTGGGCGCGGTCCGTATCTTTGTGCACCCATCAACCACGTAGAGGCCCCCGGAATGGTTGGTGGCTTCCCAAAGTTGGCCTTGGCGCCCAAAGTTGGCCTTGGCGCCCAAAGTTGGTCTTGGCGCCCAAAGGTGGGTTGCCGTGTCTTTGGGCGCGCCGGGCGTCTTTGGGCGCGGTCCGCATCTTTGTGCACCCATCAACCACGTAGAGGCCCCCGGAATGGTTGGTGGCTTCCCAAAGTTGGTCTTGGCGCCCAAAGTTGGCCTTGGCGCCCAAAGGTGGGTTGCCGTGTCTTTGGGCGCGCCGGGCGTCTTTGGGCGCGGTCCGCATCTTTGTGCACCCATCAACCACGTAGAGGCCCCCGGAATGGTTGGTGGCTTCCCAAAGTTGGTCTTGGCGCCCAAAGTTGGCCTTGGCGCCCAAAGGTGGCCTTCGTTCCCAAAGTTGGCCTTCGCGCCCAAAGGTGGCCTTCGTTCCCAAAGTTGGCCTTCGCGCCCAAGGGTGGGTTGCCGTGTCTTTGGGCGTGGCGGGCGTCTTTGGGCGCGGGTCGCGTCTTTATGCACGCATCAACCATGTAGAGGCGCACGGAGTGGTTGGTGGGTTCTCAAAGTTGGCCTTCGCGCCCAAAGTTGGCGTTCGTGCCTAAAGTTCGCGTTCGTGCCTAAAGAGGAGCGGACGCACCTTTGGGCGTTTGAGGCGCGGGGTGCGGGGCGCGTCTTTGGGGGCCTGTTGGTTGTGGGGAGGGTGTTGGGGTGGTTGGGGGGTCTCGAAGGGGGATGGGTTAGCGGGTTTGCCAGGTGGGGCTTTTGGTGTAGTGGTTGTCGTAGAGGTCGGCGGTGGCGGCTACCTCGGACCAGTCGGTGGTGCCTTGGTAGGCGCCTTCGAGGAGGCGGTAGTAGCCGAAGCGGGGTTTGGCGTGGGTGAGGACGAAGAGGACCTCGGCGGCTGAGTTGCCGGCGGCTTCGAAGGCGTGGGTGGTGTTCGGCGGTACGACGAGGAAGTCGCCCTGCTCGAGGACCAGCAGCTCGTCGTCGAGGAGGACGCGGAGTTGGCCGCCGAGCACGAAGAAGAGTTCGGATGCCTCGTGGTGCTGGTGTGGGGGCGCACCTTCCTTGCCTGGCTTGAAGGTTGAGCGGTGGCTGGTGAGCTGACCACCGGTTTCGGGTACGTCGGCCAGCAGCGTGACGCCGCTCGCGGACAGGATCTCGCCATCGGCGGCACGGACGAGGATGGGCTTGGTGAACGTCATCGGGTTGCTCCTTCAGGGTTGAGCGGGGAGGAGGATCGCGGGCGGGTGGTGGTGAGGGTCAGGGCGGCTGTCAGGAGGACGGCGGCGGCGCTGATGAGGACGGCTTGGCGGAGGCCGTTGGTGGTGGCGGTTCGGAGGGCTTCGCCGGTGCGGCCGGTGGTGGCTTGGCTGGCGATGGCGACAAGGATCGCGAGGCCGACCGCGTTGCCGACCTGGTTGCCGGTAGAGGCGAGGCCGGAGCCGATGCCCTGGTATTCGGGGGCCACGCCGGTCGAGGCAGCGGCGTACATGGTGGTGAAGGCGCTGCCCTGACCCAGTCCGAGGATCAGGAGGGCAGGGACGAGGACGCCGTACGACGCGGTGGTGGACAAGGTGATTCCGAGCAGTCCGGCGCCGAGTGCGGCGAGGACGAGGCTGGCACCGAGTGTGCGGTGCAGACCGATCCGCGTGGCGATGCGGCCGCCGAGGTTGGCGCCGACGAAGATCGCGACGGTCGGGAGGAGGTAGGCCAGGCCGGTCTGCAGGGCGCTGTAGCCGTGGACGTCCTGGAAGTAGACGGTCTCGAAGTAGAGCAGCGGACCGAGCGTCGCCGCGAAGAGCGTGATCACGATGACGCCCATCCGCAGGTTGCGCTGGGCCAGCAGTCCCAACGGCAGCAGGGGATCCGCCGACCGCTGCTCGATCCGGACGAACGCGAGCAGCAGTACGACGCCGACCGCAGCCGCGACGACACTCGCCGCACCCCAGCCTGTCGCCGGCCCCTGCACCAGCGCGAACACGACGGAGGTGATGCCGGCCGTTGCCGTCACCGCGCCCGGTACGTCGAAGCGACGCCGGTTGCGAGCTCCCGAGGCCCGCGGCAGCAGCACGAGAGCCGCCCCCACCCCGATCACGGCGAGCGGCACGTTCACGAAGAACACGGCCGGCCAGCCGAACGACTGCGTCAGTACGCCGCCCAGCAGCGATCCGAGCGCCATCCCGCTACCGCCGGCCGCACCCCAGATCGAGAAGGCGCGGTTGCGTTCCTTGCCCTCGGCAAACAATGTGCCGATCAGCGACAACGTGGCCGGGGCGAGGATCGCACCGCCGAAGCCTTGCACAGCACGAGATCCGATCAGCAGTCCGGGGTTCGTGGCCAGGCCGCCTGCGAGCGAGGCAACGCCGTACAGGAGAAGTCCGGCGATGAACATCCGCCGTCTGCCGAGCAGATCGGACATCCGGCCGCCGAGCAGCAGCAGGCCGCCGAAGGGGACGGCGTATCCACTCACGACCCATTGCAGGTTGTACGGCGCGAACCCGAGCTCCTGCCCGATCGTGGGAACGGCGACGAAGACGATCGTGTAGTCGATCGCGATGATCAGCTGCGCGAATGCGAGCAGGGCAAGGATCCAGCCCTTATTACGGACATCAAACATCCAGAATCAGCTCCTGGGTCAATGGCGGAAGTGGGTGGTCAGGATTTGAGGTTGGCGAACCGGCTGCGGGCGTTCTCCGGTGCGGCCGGATACTCCGCGACGACGTTCTCGGCGATCTCCGCGATGGTCCGGCCGGCGAGCTCGCGCCGGTAGGTGAGCTCGGCCGCGCGCATCGCGCGCGAGATGTGGCAGGTCTTGACGTAGTCGGCCCTCGGGTCGCCGGCCGGACCGGCCCGCAGAATTTCGGTGCAGCGGAACGCGTCATCCGGGCCGTCGATCGCCACGACGATGTCGAGCAGGCTGATCTTCCGCGGGTCCCGTGCCAGTTGGAAGCCGCCCTTGGGTCCGGAGACCGACGAGAGGATCCCGGCCCGCGCGAGCGCCTGCAACTGCTTGTTGAGGTATGCCGTGGGGAGGTCGTAGAAGGCGGCGAGGTGCTTGGCGGTGACCGCCTGACCGGGGATCCAGCTGAGATTCACGCAGCTGTGCATCGCCCATTCGACGCCCTCGTTCATCTTCATAATCTGGATACTAAATATCCTGAATGGCCATAGTCAAGCAAGCCCCGGCAACAGGAGGGCGGCGGGTCAGGCGGCCGAGGTGGCCAGGGCAGCTCGTTTGAGCGCGATTGTCCGGCGGCGGCGGTTCAGGCTGTCGAAGGTGAAGATCGCGAGTGCTAGCCAGACTAGGCCGAAGCCGGCCCAGCGCATCGGTGACATGTGCTCGTGGAAGAGCGTGACGCCGCAGATGAACTGCAGGATCGGGGCAATGTAGTTCAGCAGACCGAGGGTTGTCAGCGACGTCCTGGTCGCGGCGGCACCGAAGAACAGCAGCGGTACGGCGGTCAGTGGCCCGGTCAGGAGGACCAGGATGAAGTACCCGGTCCCGCTATGTGTGACGGTCGAGTGCCCCTGCGCGCCCAGTACGACGATCGCCGCCAGCGCGAGCGGTACTACGGTCGCCGATTCGACCGCCATGCCCTCGATCGCACCGGCATCGGCCTTCTTCTTGATCAGGCCGTAGAAGCCCCAGGAGAACGTCAGCAGGATCGCGATCCACGGCGGCCGCCCGTTCTCGATCGCCAGTCCGAGGACCGCGACGAACGCGATCGCCAGCGCGACCCACTGTGCCGGCCGCAGCCGCTCCTTCAGGACGACGACGCCGAGGAAGACCGCGAACAACGGGGTGATGAAGTAGCCGAGCGACGTCTCGACGACATGGCCGTTGATGACGCCCCAGATGTATGTCCCCCAGTTGACCGAGATCAGCAGCGCGGCGCCCATCAACGCCCACCGCTTCCGCGGTTGCCGGAGCAGCTCTTTCACTGCCCCGAACTTCCGCAGTACGGCGACCAGAAGCGCGATCGTCAGCAGTGACCAGACCACGCGATGCGCGAGCAGCTCGATCGCACCGGACTGGTCGAGGAGCCGCCAGTAGATCGGGAACAGACCCCACATCAGGTAGGCGACGAACCCGTAGATGAACCCTTTTCGCTGATCCGGCACAGTCCAGCGTCCTGAGTCAGAACTTCAGCGGCACTGGAGGCGCCCAGGCACGCACCTCGCGGCGTTGGCGAAGCATCCACGATGGACACCACATCGAGGACGCTTCGCCGCCTTGCGATGCACGCACCTGGACACCTCCAGCACTCGCCGAACTTCTGACTCAGGACGCTAACACTCTAAGCCCGATTGTCAGTCGCATCCAAGAGCTTTGCTCATGACTTGAGACGGTGACGTGGATCGCGTGGGCGTCCCTGGTCCGATGAGGTTGGATAGAGGGGTGAACCTGAGGAGGCACACGTGGGTGTGAGGACCGGTCTGGTCTCGGTGACGTTCCGTCAGTTGCCGGCCGACGAGGTGGTGGAGGTCGCGGCGCGGGCGGGTCTGAAGGCGATCGAGTGGGGCGGTGACATCCACGTTCCCCTCGGCGACCTGGTCGCCGCGCGCCGGGTGAAGAACCTGACCGAGGTGCACGGCCTGCAGACCGTCGCCTACGGCTCCTACCTCCGCGCCGGTGCCGCCGACCGCGAGCAGATGCGCGCCACCGTCGCCACCGCGGAAGCCCTCGGCGCCTCCCGGATCCGCGTCTGGGCCGGCACAGTCGGTACGGCGGAAGCCGGGGTCGGCGACCGGATGGCGGTGACGCGTGGTCTGGCCGAGCTGTCCGACGTGGCGGCCAGCTCGGGGATCGAGATCGCCCTCGAGTTCCACCGCAACACGCTCACCGACGAGGTGGATTCGACGATCACCCTGCTGATGGATGTCGGTGCCCCGAACCTCACGACGTACTGGCAACCGCCGGTCGGGATGGGCGACGACGAGTGCCTGGACCAGCTGGATGCCCTGTTGCCCTGGCTGACCACCGTGCACGTCTTCTCCTGGGACCCGGACGGCACTCGGCGCCCCCTGGCGACCAGGGAGCGCCTGTGGCGCCAGATCCTCGCGAAGCTGGCGGCCGACCCGCGTGAGCTGAACGCGCTGCTCGAGTTCGTCCCGGAGAACAATCCCGAGCAGCTGCTCAAGGACGCCGCCGACCTGCACGCCTGGCTGTAGGCCCCAGGCGCGTCGATCAGGCGGGCAGGTAGATCGCGACGAACAGCTTGCCCTTGGTCGCCTTGCCCTTGGTCAGGGTCATCTCGGCCCGACTGGCCGGCCCGGCGGCGAAGGGCAACCACGCGTTCCCGAGCAGTCCGCTCTGCTCCGCGGAGATGCTCTTCCCGGTGGAGCGTCCCTGGAACGACATCTCGCCCATGGCAGGTCCGTTGATGCCGAGCGTCGAGCTGCCGTAGGCGAGCACCAGCGGCGTGTCGGCGGGAGTCTCGATGGAGACCTTGCCTGCTGTGCCCGGAGCCTCTTGGACGGCGGCGAGCCGGTAGTTGTTGCCGCCCACCTCGATGCGCTCGGCCAGTCCGACATCCTCGATGAAGCGCTGCTTACCTTGGAAGTAGGCGCCGAGGCCGAGCCGGGCGTCCGCGGGCAACGCCGCCTTCTGCCCTTTGTCGATGACGATCCGGGCGACGACATCGACCTTCTGCCCGGCCGGCGGAGACTGCACAGTGTGGCTGCCACCGGCACCCGCGTCGGTCGAGGAGGCATCGCAGCCGACCTCGGACACCATGGATCCGTTGAGGGACGTCTGTACCCGGAAGGGTTGATCCTCCACCGAGCCGCCGTTCGCGGTGCAGAACTGGTGCAGGACCAGGGGAGCGCCGGTCGAGGTGAAGCTGAACTTGACCTCCTTGGTGCCGGGATCGCCCACGGCCGCACCAGCGAGGGTGTCGCCGCCGATGGTCTTGCGGTAGACCACGCCGCCGGATCGGTAGTCGTCCGGTCCCGCTACCGGGACGTGCTCCGGGGGCCCGTCGCTGCTGCCGACCGGAGTGTCCGCGGCGGTGTAGATGCCGAGCTGGAACTGCTGGGCACTCTTGGCCGAGGTGTCGGCCTTCCCGGTCTCATCGTTGACGATCTCCGCGGTGACTGTCGCGGACTTCCCGACCGGGGAGGCCAGCCAGATCGCCGAGTCGGACCGCAAGGTTGTCAGAGGCAAGTTCTCGGTCTCGGTGTCGGTCGCGACGTTGCACTGGGTGCTCCCGACGTTCCAGTCGCCGATCTTGACCCGGATCTCCATCGGAGCAGTGGATCCCGCGGTGTCACAGGAGGCGTAGATGGCGATCTTGTCGGTGGTCGGCGTCCAGGCGAACGAGGCCTTGGCCTGGTTGCGGTCGCTGATCCATGCCTTCAGCAACTTGCTGCCGTTGACCATGCCCGGGACCGTCCGGTCGTCCTTGGTGTAGTCGGACGGAACGTTCTCGGCCGGGTCGGGAGTGGAGTTGTTGATGACGCCGGGGACGACGGCCACGGCCAGGGCTGCCACGGCAGCCACCGAGGCGAGGGCGGTCGCCGTACGGCGTTGCTTCGTGCGGCGGATCTTGTTCCGGACACCGGGCAGCAGGTCGGGCTGGCCGTTGGCGGCTTCGTCGGCGCGGCTGTTGAGCTCGCTGCGGAGGTCTTGGAGGTTCATCGCGGGTTCTCCTGAGTGGCAGGGGCGCCGGAGAGGAGGGCGGGGTCCAGGCGGAGTTTCGCTACGGCCTTGCTGGCTTGGCTTTTGACGGTGCCGACGCTGGTGCCGAGGAGGCGGGCGGTCTCGGCCTCGGTCAGGTCTTCGTAGTACCGCAGGACGATCACGGCGCGCTGCCGGCGGGGGAGCCGTTGCAGCGCCTGCCAGAGGTCGCCTTCGTACTCGGGCCCGGCGGCGGAGCTCTCGGGGAGCTCGTCGCTGGGGATCTCGTGATGCCAGCGCCGTCGCCACCAGGACGAGTAGGTGTTGACCATGATCTTGCGGACGTACGGTTCGGGGTTGTCACCCTCGATCCGGGACCAGGCGAACCAGGCCTTGGCGAGGGCGGTCTGCACCAGATCCTCGGCCAGCGCGTGGTCGTGGGTCAGTAGGTACGCCGTTCGCAGCAATCTGCCGGAGCGGGCGGCGACGAAGGCGTCGAATCCCTCGCTTGCGGTCACCGGCGGCCCCGTTTCTCCGGCACGCAAAGCGCTCAGCGCCGGCGTGCTCCCGTTGATGGTCACATCTTGCCTGACCAGGCGTCGCCGGGATTTGGTTGCCTGTTCGGCGCAAAGTTTCTGCTTGGGCCTAGGCAATCGGCAGATCTTGGCCCCATGCTGTCGGGCAGACAAGTCCCTTCACCGCCCCGGAGGTTGTCATGTCCCAGCTCCTAGGCCGTCCGCTGCCGCGGATCGTCTCCCTGCTCCTGCTGTTCGCGGCGATGCTGACCGCGACCGTGACCACCCAGTTCGTCACCGCCACCGAGGCCCGCGCCGACGGTTGCTACACCTGGGGCCGCTCCCTGGCCCAGGGCACATCCGGCGCCGACGTGACCCAGCTCCAGATCCGCGTCGCCGGTTACCCCGCGTACGGCGCTCACATCGCCACGGACGGCGTGTTCGGGCCGGCCACGAAGGCCGCCGTACAGAGGTTTCAATCGGCGTACGGGCTGACCGCGGACGGGGTCGCCGGCGCGGCGACGTTCAGCAAGCTCTACGCGCTGCAGGACGACGACTGCACCCCGATCCACTTCACCTACGCCGAGCTCGACGACGGCTGCGGCGGATCCGGGTACGACGGCGGTCCGCTGAGCGAGGCGGCCACCAAGGCGAACGCGCTGCAGACCATGTGGCAGCTCGAGGCCCTGCGGCACGCCCTCGGCGACCAGCCGCTGAACATCTCCAGCGGCTTCCGCAGCATCCCGTGCAACCGGTCCGTCGGCGGCGCGAGCAACAGTGAGCACCTCTACGGCCGCTCCGCGGACCTGACCGGTGTGCACTCGTTCTGCACGATGGCCAAGCAGGCCCGCTACCACGGTTTCGGTGGCATCCTCGGCCCGGGCTACCCCGACCACAACGACCACACCCACCTGGACATCCGCACCAGCAACTTCTGGAGCGCCCCCAACTGCGGGATCTAGAGCAGCTGGCTGATGCTGTGAATCGCTAGGCCTACCAGGGCGCCTACGACGGTGCCGTTGATCCGGATGAACTGCAGGTCACGACCGACGTGCAGTTCGATCCGGGCCGACGCCTCGCGGCCGTCCCAGCGGGCGATGGTGTCGGAGATGACCGAGACGATCTCGTTGCCGTAGGTCCGGATCACGTAGCTGACCGCCTCGGAGGCGCGCGCGTCGACCTTGCCCTTCAGTACGTCGTCCTCCTGCAACCGCTGGCCCAGCTCCTTGATGACCTTCACGCCTCGGACCCGCAGCGCGCTCGCCGGATCCTGGATCGAGTCGATGAGTGCCGTGCGCAACGAATCCCAGACCGCGGTGAGGCTGGAACCCATGTCGGGGTGGGTGAGCATCCGCGCCTTGAAGGCCTCGAACCGCTCCATCGTGGCGGGGTCGTTCTGCAGATCGACCGCGAGTTTCTGCAGCAGCCGGTCGACGGCCTGCCGTGCCGCGTGATCCTGGTTGTCCCGTACGTCGGCCAGCCAGGCGAGCGCCTCGCGGTGGATCCGGTCGACCACGAGCCGGTCGACCCACATCGGCGACCACCGCGGCGCGCGCGGCCCGACCACATCCGCGAGCAGTTCGCGGTTCTCGCTCAGCCAGTCGTAGGCCTCGACCATCAACAGGTCGAACAGTGCGTGATGCGCCCCGTCGTCGACGACCGACTCGAGGAAGTGCCCGGCGATCGGGCTCAGCGGCTCCTGCACGAACCGCGGCAGCAGCGACCCACGCACGAACGCCGTCACGTCGTCGTCCCCGAGCTTGGGCAGCGCGGCGCCGATCGTCCGCGCGCCCTCGGCCACGATCCGCTCGGCGTGGTTGCCGGCCGCCAGCCACTCACCGGCCCGGCGGCTCACGTCGGCCGACTGCATCTTCTCCGCCACGACCTCCTCGGAGAGGAAGTTCTCGGTGACGAACTGCTCCAGGCTCTCGGCCAGCGTGTCCTTGCGGGTCGGCACGATCGCGGTGTGCGGGATCGGCAGTCCGAGCGGATGCCGGAACAACGCGGTCACCGCGAACCAGTCCGCCAGCGCACCGACCATCGCCGCCTCGGAGGCCGCGTTCACATAGGCCCACGCGCCCTCGCGGTGCAGCGTGATCACGTAGATGATCGCGGCCAGCACCAGCAACGACAGTGCGACCAACCGCATCTGCCGCAGCCCACGACGCCGTACCAGATCCGCGGCGCCCAACGTCACTGTTGCCATACACCGATCCAACCAGGTGATACCCAGTAATCCGGTCAGGCGTTGACCTGGTCTGCCCCTGATTTCTTCGCGCCGCGGTCCATCAGGCCGGAGATGACCGCGAAAATGAGGCCCGCGACGGCGAGCCCGGCACCCACCCGGCTCGGCCATTCGTAGCCGTAGCCGGCAGCCAGTACGACGCCACCGAGCCAGGCGCCGAGGGCGTTGGCGACGTTCAGCGTCGAGTGGTTGAGCGAGGCGGCCAGTGACTGGCCCTCGTGCGCGACATCCATCAGGCGGGTCTGCAGCGCGGGGATCAGGATGCTCGACGAGAATCCGAGCGCGAAGACCGCGATCAGCGCGGTGGGCTTCGTGTGCGCCATCCACCCGAACACGCTGAGGACGACGGTCACCGCGATCAGGCCGCCGTACAGGCTGGGCATCAGCGCGCGGTCCGCCAGCCGGCCGCCGACGAGGGTGCCGCAGGTCATCCCGACCCCGTACGTCGCCAGCACGATCGTGACCGCGGCTGCGGAGAAACCGGCCAGTTCCGTCATCGTCGGGGTGATGTACGAGTACGTCGCGAACATGCCGCCGAACCCGACCATGCCGACCAGCAACGCCATCCACACCTGGGGGCGGGCCAGCGCGCTCAACTCGCTGCGCATGTTCGTGTCGTGCGCCACCGGCTGCGGCGTCACCCAGAACCAGACCGCCACAAGGGTCAGTAATCCGAGCACGCCGACGGCCAGGAAGGGCGCTTGCCAGCCGAGCGCTTGGCCGAGGAGCGTGGTGAGCGGTACGCCGACGATGTTGGCCACCGGCAGTCCGACCATGATCATCGACACCGCCCAAGCGCGACGGTTCGCGGGAACCATCGACGCTCCGACCACAGCACCGATCCCGAAGAAGGCGCCGTGCGGGACCCCGGTCAGGAACCGGGCTGCCATCAGCATTTCGTAGCTTGAGGCAACGGCTGACAACACGTTCCCCAGCACGAAGAGCGCCATCAGGCCGAGCAGCATCCGCTTCCGTCCGGTCCGCGCGCCCAAGGCCGCGATCACCGGTGCGCCGACGACCACGCCCAGCGCGTACGCCGAGATCACGTGCCCGGCGGTGGGAATCGAGATGTGGACCCCGTCCGCGATCTGCGGCAGCAGCCCCATCGTCACGAACTCGGTGGTCCCGATCGCGAACCCGCCGATCGCCAACGCGAGCAGCGCCAGCCGCACCTGCCTGGGCACAGTCCGCTCGTCAGCAGTCACGGACGTAGTCACACCTGAGTGTCCCAAAGCACTGCCGCCAGCACCCACAAACCTGCCACTGGATTGTCAGAAGTTGATCCGCAGGACCGCTCGGCGGGTGCCGGGACGGCTGACTTCGGTGTATCCGGCGGCGGTGAACATGGCGAGCGTGCCGACCGAGCCGCCGTCGACGAAGTCCGGGTAGCCCTCCACGGCGTCGGCGCCTTGGGCGCGGGCGAACTCGACGGTGGCCTGGGCCAGCGCGCGGGCGATGCCGCGGCGGCGGTAACCGGAGCGCGTGACGAAGCAGGTGACGGCCCAGACGGTGGGGTCGCGCTTGTCCTCGGTGCGGCCGAGCCAGGGGACGCGGTTGTCGCGGAGGAGCCTGGCGTGGTCGGCTCGGGGTGCGACCGCACACCAGCCGACGGGTTCGGTGTCGAGGTACGCGATCAGGCCGGTCGTGGTTTCGCCTGCAGTCTGATCGTGGAGCCGGGCGGCCAGTTCCTCGGGGCCCTCGGACACCCAGGTCTCCTTGGGGAGCATCCGGAAGCGCTGGCACCAGCAGCGCGAGGTGTCTCCGGTCGTCCCGAAGATTGCCTGCAGGTCCGCCCAGGCCGCCTCGTTGGCCGGAACGATCCTCAACTGCTCGGGGCTGATCGGCTCCCGCGAACCGCGCGGGCGGGGCGCTCGCTTGGCAGGCGCCTTCAGCTGGCGGGGTTCCGCCTCGAACGTGAGTCGGATGTCGACCGCGTCCCCGACGTCCAGGCCGAGTGGCTTCCGTACGGCGTCCTTCAGCGGCAGCAGGTACTCACCGTCCCTGGGCCACAGCGACGTCTTCCACTCGGTGCTGTTGATTCGGGCGGTGATCGGGAGCAGTCCCCACGAGTAGCCGGCACCGGCGGCGGCAGCCCGCAGTACGGCGCACTCCTCGTCCGGCACCGGGACGAAGTGGTACGGCGCTGGGCCGCGCCACTCGATCACCTCGCCGGCGAACTCCATCTGCCGATGCTAACGCTCGTTGGTTGACCGGCGCAGGGCCAAACCGAGCACGCCGATCGCGATCAGGCCGAACAAAACGTTGCCGAGCAGATCCGCCGTTCGCGACGCCGCGAAGATCGGCGGCTGCGGGAACGCGTGCCACACGTAGGTCAGCAACACCCCGCTGGCGACCGCCACCGAATGCCGCTGCGTCCAGCCCGCTCGCCGAGACCAGTTGGTCAGCACCACCGCAGCCAGTACGTCGATCGCGACCATCACCGCCGCGTCGAGCCAGGCCGAGTGCACGAGGTCGTTGGACAGCATCCAGGCCGAGCTCAACGCCAGTCCACCCACCCCGGCCGACCAGACTGGCGGTACCTGGCCGGACTGGGGTTCGCGCTTTCGGTTGCCTACCCACACGGCCAGTACGACGAGGATGACGATCGCCACGGCAACCCCGGCGAACTGACCGGGCGCGGCGACGAAGGGGTCGCTGCCCACGGCGAACGCGGTCGACCCGAACACGCCGAGGGCGAACAGAGCGCCGTACAGGGAGAGGCCGACCTTGCCGAGCCAGGGCTCGCGGGGGCGTCGTGAGATGGACTCCATCGCGACGATCGGGACGGTGATGCTCCAGATGGTGTGCAGGCCGAGCACGAAGACCGTCCAGGGCGCGCCGATGCCGAGCGCGGGGATGAAGCCGGGGTCGAGCAGGCGCTGGTCGGCGTAGTTGGGGTTGAACAGGGACATCGTGGTGACGCCCTCTTCGAGGACGCCGTACGCCAGCGCGAGGACAACCACGCTCGGATAGCCCCAGCCGCGCCGCCGGACGAGCTCGCGGATCAGGACCGCGCCGCCGCCGTACAGCGGAGCCAGCGTGAACAGGGCGTAGATCGCGGTGATCGGGATGTTGCCCAGGACGAACTCAGCCACTATCGGCGACAGGAAGAAGAGTCCGAGGGCGGGGAGCGTTCGCTTCAGCATGTCTCCACTCTGGGCGCGGGCGGCCCGCGGCGCGGATGCGATCCGTCCCGATGTCTTGCTGACGGACGGCTGGGGTGGTTCCAGACGTTTGTCATGTTGTGAAACCATCCGGCACATGGCCAACTTCGGTGATTTTCAGCTGCAGATCTACCTGCAGGGGATGCTGCAAGGGACCAAGCCGGAGATCACGACCGACCTGGCCCGGCTGGAGTCACAGGCGGCCGGGACGCTGACCGCGGAGGCGATGGGCTACATCGTGCCGAGCGCGGGCAACGGTGCGACCGCGCGGGCCAACCTGGCTGCGTTCGACCGGTGGCGGTTGGTGCCGCGGATGCTGCGGGGGAGTGCCGAGCGCGACCTGAGCTGCACCATCCTCGGTACAGCGATGCCCGCGCCGGTGCTGATCGCGCCGATCGGCGTGCAGACGCTGGCGCATCCGGAAGGCGAGCTGGCCACTTCGCGGGCCGCCGACACGCTCGGGCTGACGTACACGCACTCGACGCAGGCGAGCCACGCGCTGGAGCAGATCGAGGCGAAGAGCAAGTGGTACCAGCTGTACTTCCCGACCGATCGCGACGTCTGCCTCAGCCTGCTGCAACGCGCGAAGGCCAGCGGGTACGGCGTACTGGTGGTCACGCTCGACACCGGCACGATCGGCTGGCGTCCGGCCGATCTGGACCGCGGCTTCCTGCCGTTCCTGAAGGGTGAGGGCCTGGCGAACTACTTCAGCGACCCGGCCTTCCAGTCCAAACTCGACAAGCCGATCTCCGAGGATCCGGGTGCCGCGGTCATGTTGTGGGCCCAGATGTTCCCGAACGTGGGGCTGAGCTGGGACGACCTCGGCTTCCTTCGCGACAACTGGGACGGGCCGATCGTCCTGAAGGGCATCACCGCGGTTGAGGACGCCAAGCTCGCTGCCGAACACGGTTTCGAAGGTCTCGTCGTCTCCAACCACGGCGGCCGCCAGGTCGACGGCGCGATCGCCGCCCTGGACGCGCTGCCCGCGATCGCGGATGCGGTCGGTGAGCAGATGACGGTCCTGTTCGACTCCGGCGTACGGACGGGTGCGGACGCGGCGAAGGCGCTCGCGTTGGGCGCCAAGGCGGTCCTCCTCGGTCGGCCGCTGATGTACGGTCTCGCGCTGGCCGGCCAGGCGGGTGTTGAGCATGTGCTGCGCTCGTTCCTCGCCGAGCTCGATCTGACGCTGGCGTTGTCGGGGTACGCGAACCACCGCGAGCTCAACCGCGACTCGGTCGTCCGCGCGTGAAAGCAGTTATCTTCGACCTCGACAACACCCTCTTCGACCACACCGGCTCCGCCGAGGCCGCCGTACGAGCCTGGATCCCGCAGCTAGGTGGCACGGCCACCGACGAACTGGTCGCCCAGTGGTTCGCCATCGAGGACCGCGTCTACCCGCGCTGGCTCTCCGGCGAACTGACCCACCAAGGCCAACGCCGAGCCCGCCTCCACGAGTTCCTCCCGCTCCTCGGCCACCCGGTCCCCGCCACCGAACCCGACCAGGACGAGTTCTTCACCGGCTACCTCGACCTCTACCGCTCCCACTGGTCCGCTTACCCCGACGCCCGCCCCGCCCTAGAAGTTGCCCGAAGCAACGGCTGGCGCATCGGCATCCTCACCAACGGCAGCACCCTCCAGCAGAACGCCAAACTGGAAGCCATCGGCCTGGCTCCCCTCGTAGACGTCGTCTGCACCACCGAGTCCCTGGGTGTCAGCAAGCCAGACCCCCAGTCCTACCTACAAACCTGCGCCGCCCTCGACGTTCCCCCCGCCGAAACCCTCATGATCGGCGACAACCTGGCCCTGGACGTCCACGGCGCCCAAGCCGCCGGCCTGACCGCCCACCACCTGAACCGCCCCACCGGCCAACTACTCACCGATCTGTTGTCGTAGTCTCGTCGTAGCACATGTGCTACGGTCGTTTCCATGGATGCGTTGGGACTGCGAGAGCTGCGGCAGCATGCCAGTGATCTGGTGCGCCGGGCCGAAGCTGGTGAACACCTGCTGATCACAGTCTCCGGCCGTCCGGCTGCTGTGCTCGGGCCGCCGGAGCGAGGGCATTGGCGGCGGTACGACGAGATCGCCGACGTCCTGAGTCCGCGCACCGACGAGGATTGGGCGGCTGACCGTGAGCTGATCGATCACGACCTGGTCGACCCCTGGGAGTCCCGGGGATGAGGGCCGTGCTGGACACCAGCGTCCTCATCGATGGTCTGGCCGAGCCTGTCGATGCGGAGTTCGCGATCAGTACGGCCAGCCTGGCCGAGCTGCACTTCGGTGTCTTGATGGCGAAATCACCTGAGGCTCGAGCCGCGCGGCTACGCCGCCTGGCCGTCATTGAGCGAGCCTTTGAGGCGCTACCGGTTACGGATGCGATTGCTCGCACTTACGGCGCCATCGCGGCGACCGTCGCTGCTGCTGGACGTCAGCCCCGGGCCCGCTCGTTCGATCTCGTCATCGCGGCGACGGCCGCCACCCACGAGGCTGCCCTCTATACCCGCAATCCGAAGGACTTCGTTCACCTGCAGGACTTCGTCGACGTTGTGCCCGTCTAACCGCGCGAGCCATGGCGGCAGTCCGCCCCGCCACTCCATCGCCACTGATTGCCGTGGGAACGGCGGTGGCGGTCTGCCGGGACCGAGCTGCCGGGTGAACTCGGTCCCCAACCGTGCGCTGAGTAGGTGGTCCGAAGACCGGGGCTAGGCGTCGCGACCGTCTGCGGGCTTCCCTCCGCCCATCACCTCTCCGAGCTCGGTTTTGCCGTTGACGATCCAGAACAAGCCGAAGTAGCTGATGAATCCGGCGGCGAGACCGATCGAGTACCAGCCGAAGAGGGTCGCGTCTTTGAACAGGCCCGTGACCGCGGCACCCCCGACGGCGGAGATGGCGACGGAGATATCGGACAATGCAGCTCGATCGGTCTGCCGCACCAGCGTGCGATAGGTGATCCAGCCGACGACCAGTCCGAAACACACTGCGCCGATGCCGGCAATTGTCATCGCGTTTCCTTTCCTAGAAGCGCTCCAGTGTCAGGTCGGCCGAGCAGAATGGTGTGTAGACGAGCCCGGTGATGTTGCCTTTCCGGAGCAGGTCGATCCTGGTCCGGTGGAGCGCGGTACCGACGGAGGCGCCGGCCGTCCCGACGAAGTGACGATAGAACCGGAGGGCGATCTCGCCCGCAACTCGCTGGGCAACTGCGATCTCGGTTCCCACCACGCCGGCCGCATGCAGCCCGGCGAACGCATCGACGAAGCTCACCACATCCGAAGCCTGCAGGGCGGCTGTCTCGCAGCCGTTGATGAACACCAGCGGCGCTGTCTCACTCCAGTGGCTCGAGCCCCACCCTCCGGCCTCGTGCCAGGCACCGATGGAGCCCGGCGCGATCCGGGTGTCCGTTCCGATCTCCAGATACGGCGTGACGACGTCGGCCTGCACCTCTGTACGGCCATGGCAGTAGAAGTAGGCCAGTGGGAGCTGTGGATCCGACAAGGCGGCTACCAGTTGCGGCCGGTCGGCGCAGTGCACCAGCTCGAACCGCCCGGCCAGGCAGGCTTCCAGGTCGGTGAAATGGGCCGCGGTCAAGGCCGGATTCAGAGCCAGACTGCGCGCTGCTGCCGCTCGGGCCGGTTCGACCACCTTGATGCTGCTCCGCAGGGTGCCGGTACGTACGGACGGCGGCTGCTCGATCAGGTGCCGGAACCCCCAGAAACCGTACGGGCAGATGACATTCAGCCCGTGTGACGCCTCGCCGGGGCATCTGCTCGGATAGTCCCGGAGCGTGTCCTGCTGGACGTCCCAGTCTGTCAGGATCGAGCAGAGCGTGCCGTCCTGTTCAGGATCGCGCGGGATGTCGTAGACGAGCGCCCAGGGAAAGCTCGCCCGGGTCGCGCGAGTGACCTGAATTTTCGCCCGGTTCGCCAGGTGCTCGCGCAGTCGCGCGCGATCGCTGACATCCGGTACGACGGCCTGCCACAGCTGGGCGCCGCTGAGTGCCATCCGCCGGAGGTCGTCGATGAAATCACCGGTGGGCTTGCGGTTCTGGTCGTCGTAGCGCGACTTGTCGCCACGCCCTCCCAAGGTGATCTCGGTCAGCCGATACCGGACGGCGGTCAGCACAGTGGTCGCCTGCAGATCGCTGACGGTGGCCGTGATTGCCTGAACCCCGTCGTTGACGACGATCGTGTGCGTCCCAGCCGGGCTGTCGTTGGTGAGCACGTTCAGCTGCCGAGGCGGCAGTTCGGGCGCGCTGGCCGCGTCATCAGTCAGGGCGAAATCGACGATTGCCTGGATCTGCCCGGTGCCCTCGTCAAACTGCGTGACGACGAAATCCACCCGAACCGACTGGACCACATTGTTCCGGTGGTACAACGTGACTCGCAGACTGGACGGACCGGCACGTTCACCGGTGGTGAACGGGACGTATGTGTAAGCACTGGCGCCGGTCAACGGCATCGTCATCCGGTGCAGACGGGGTTCGACGTCGACGTCGCTGCTACTGACCACAAGGTCGAACCGGTAACCTCCTGGATCGTCGGAGGTCAGGTCGTCTGCCCGCAGCGCGACCGGGTTGATGATGACGGAGTCGTCGGCCAGTGGACCGAGGTCGATCCGCACCGCGTAGGTCTGCCCGGTCCGGAGGGCGGCTGTCGTCAGCAGGACCCGTTCCGTCGAATCGGTGAGTGCCACATTAAGGACCCGGGCCGATGGTGTGAGCAGGGTCTGCTCGAAAGAGTGAGGTCCGAAACCCGGCCGCAGGAGGTCGGCGCTCGTGATCCGTGCCAGCGATTGCACGAGAAACGCCTCGCTGCGCTCCACTCGTGCCTTGCTCGGCAGCACGCCTAGCGCTGCGGCTGTGCCGGATCCCTGGCGCTCCTGAACCGACTCCAGCGCTGTACGGCGGCTGACGGCTCCGAGGGCGAGCTCGAAACCGTCGTCGAACCGCACGGTCGCGGGAACGTCGGCGAATCGCTTGTAGTACAGGTCCACCACTCGCTGCGTGTCGGCCGCGCGCGGGATCGAAATTCTCAGATCGAAGCTCGATGGTGGCAGGTCGTAGTAGTTGCGCTCCGGGTCTGGGCCACCACCCATGCTTGCCCTGAGGATCGCCAGCGCCGCATCCCGAATCCCGTCCTCGGGCGTTGCGGGGTTGCCGGCAGCTGACACGCGTGCGATCTCCGGCAGCGCCACCGCGGTGTCCAGCTGGTTGTCATCCAGATAGAGCTCTTCGAGAGGTAGACCGGCGAGGCTTCCGAGGGCTTCCGAGGTCAGGCGGTTTCCGGATAGGTCCAGCCGCCGCAGCGCGGTGAGCTGCTCGAACCCGGCAGGCAGAGCGACGAGACCGTTTCTGCTGAGGTCCAGCGTCGCGAGCGTCGGCGGCCCAATCGGCCCGGAAAACGCGGAGAGCCGATTGTTGCCGGCGTCGAGGATCAGGAGCGCCGGGATCTGGGCCAGTGGACCGCAGTCGCGGAGGCTGTTGCCGGAGACATCGATTCGACGGAGGTCGTGGCAGTTCCGGATGGTCGCCGGAATCGATTGCAGACGATTGTCGGAGGCGTCGAGAACTTCGAGCGCGGTCATCTGCCCGATCTCGTCGGGCAGCGCTGTCAGTCGATTGCCGGCGACGAGCAGACGTTGCAGCCGCGCGGCGGCCTGGAACCACGCAGGGAGCCGACCGAGTCGATTCCCGCTGAGATCGAGGCTGGTCAGAAATGCGATTTCCGGCAGCTGGTCCGGAAGCGTGCGTAGTCCCAGGCGGCGTAAGGACAGATGACCGGTGCGGGACCACGGCTGGGAGGAGAGTGCCGCGACGATCTGCTCCTCATCGGTGGGGGCGTTCATTCATCGTCGCCGAGTGCTCCGGCTGCCAGGAGCAGCGAGATCATGGAGTCGTGCTCTTTCGCCTGAGCGATGCTGAGCGCGGTCACGCCGCTGTGCGATGGGCCGTTCGGATCGGCGCCGAGACCCAGCAGGACCTCGACTGCCTCCGCTGTGATGCCCATGCCGGCCAGAATCAGGGCGGACTCACCGTCGTCGTTCCTGGCGTTCACGTCCGCACCCGCCTCGGCCAGGAGCCGGATACAGTGCACGCCTCGCTCTTCGAAGACGAAATCACCCCGTGGCGGCTGCCTGCGACCGTCGCTGGCGTGCAGAAGCGCCGTTGCGCCGTTCCGGTCGCGGTGGTCGACCTCGGCGCCTCGATCGAGCAGGTAGGCCAGGAGTTCCGGTGCGTTGCGGTCGGCCGCAAGCGTGAGGGCGGTGCCTCCGTCGTCAATCTCCTCGTCGATGTCGGCGCCGGCCCGCAGTAACGACGAAACGATCACTTGGGTGTTCGGGCCGTTCGCGGCGACGGCGTAGTGCAGGCTGGTCCAACCGAGGTCTGCACCGGCCGATGGGTCGGCACTGGACCGGAGGAGTGCTTCGACCACATCGGGATAATCTCGCGCTGCGGCAAACATCAGTGCCGTCAGGCCGTAGGCATCGTGGTCATCCACATCCGCCCCGGCTGCCAGCAAGACGGCCACAGACTCCGCCGAACCGGCATACATGAGCGGCGTACAGCCGTCGGCGGATCGCCCACTGACGGCTGCCCCAGCTCGGATCAACTCGGCCAGGCCGTAGCCGGAGGCTGCCGCGAGATGCAGCGCTGTCAGTCCGTCCTGCGCTGCCCAGTTGATGTCCGCGCCGCCATCGAGCAGCGAGCGGGCAGCGTCGTTGCAGCCGGCCGCGACCGCGACACCGAGTGGGCTCTGGCCCTCGGCGTTCGGACGATCGATTCGCGCACCCTCGGCGAGCAGACTGGCCACCAGGGTCCCGCTGCGAGTTGCAGCATCGGTCAGGAGCGTCTGACCATCGTCCGTCACCACAGAGTCGACGTCGATACCGGCCGCTCGAAGCTGCCGGATCGTCGTTCGGACGGCGGCAAGCTCCGGGCCTCGGTATTCGAGCCGATCGCCGTTGTCCTCGACGTAAGCGCTGGTGCCCAAGGCCTGAAGTTCGACATCGACAGCGGAACCGAAGCCTGCTCGAGCGAGCCCTGCAAGAATCCGCTCGATGCTGGCAGGGCGGGCGCACCGTACGCTGGCCCGCAGCAGCTCGGTGAGCCTCTCCGAGGCGGTCGCCTCGAGCTCGGTTTGGGACTCGATGGTGTCGCAGAGTTCGGAGTCATCGATCGACAGCCGCAGATTGTTGGCGTAACGACGCGGGGGTTGCTCGGCAACCCCCAGCAGATAGCGAAGATCGCCTCCGTCTGACCCGAAACGACCGGCCGCCAGGAGGTTGTCGAACCAGCCCTGCGCAGCGGTCGCGGTGTCGCCGACATCAACCATTCCACGGAGCCTGACGATGTTCGGCGGGGTGAGGTGGCCGGCGATGCCCAGGTGAAATACTCCCCGTCGTGAGACAGCGGTGGCGGTACGGTCCGGGTCGGCATTGAGCAGCCTGAGCACGCGATAGGCGACAGGTACGGCGGAGCCGAGGTGGAGCGCGAACCCATCGCGGCTCAGCGACAGGTGGAGATAGTCGCCGAGTGGTTGGCGTACGAGGCTGCAGCCGATGTCCAGCCCCTCGGGCAGCTGGACGCGCCGCGGGTCACTGGGCTGGAAGGCTGGTGCCTCGATCTGCAAGGCGGCTCGCAGCAGCGCAGGGAGCGCCACGCCGACGGCCCGCAACACTTCCGGCTCGACAGTGGCGAGGCCGTCCCTGCGAGGCGCAATGTTGACCTCTTGGATGATGTGCACGAGCTCATGACCCATCGCCTGGAGCAGCGACCCCCAATCCGTTCGGGCCAGGACAAAGTCCCGGCCGAAGCGCAGCGAGTCGTCCGCTGTCTCACCGGGCACAATCTTGGCCGACAGCAGGATCCGGTCGAGGATGGTCAACCGATCAGCGGTGGGTAGTTCGCCGGCCATGAACGGTGTCGCGAATGCAGTGACGAACGTGCTGAGCAGATAGGCCCTGAGCGCTTCGGTCTCCAGTACCGCATGACGCCGTACAAGCTGATGGAACGGCCGGATGTCGTTGTCCACCTGCTGTGGGGAGACGCCGGAGGTGGCTAGGTCAGTGAGCATGGCGACCGGCTGGAAGCCCTTCGCATAGATCTGCAGCAGCGGCGCGTCGGTCGGCTGCCCCAACGCGTCGCCGAGGAGGCGTGCCAGTGTTTCCGTCGCGCGACTGTCACCGGCCGATGCCAGTTGGCGAAGGATCTCCACCGCGTTCCAGGCAGCACTACGGCCTGGCGCATCCGAAACCAGCTCCGCGAGCACGCTGTACGGCTCCATCCCCGTCCCCCCGATTCAGGACACCTGCCGTGGAATTCCCCCACTCCCACGATAGGTGTCCGTGAACCTGAGCGACACCGGAATCTCCCGACCGGGTTAGGTGTCGTGCCGGTGATCGACGATTGGAGGTCGTCGGGGCCTGGAGCTTCAGTCCGACGTTGTTCATCGGACCACCCAGGCAGCTCGGGGGTCCATTGCTGGAAGTTATGGTCGAGGTGAATCCACCTCGGGACCTGCACATCTTCCACGTGATGGTCGCACGGCCCAAGCATCTTGAGCGTATGAAGGAGGACAGATGAGCGAGAAGGACTACGACGCGGCCGCGGAATGGGCCGAACACGACATGACGCTCCCCGAGGACTCGAAGTCCGCGCTCCGCGGCCAGGCTGCGGCCGCCTTCGGCAGCGATCTCATCGAACGGTCCCGCGGAGGCCGGCCGTCGATCGACCCGGAGGCCGGGCCGGGTGAGGCCTCGCCCGTGCGCCAGGTCCGGTTACCGCGCAGCATCGACAACGACTTGGTCGCCTTCGCCGAGCAGAACCATCGCAAGCTCAGCGAAGTGATGCGCGAGGCGATTGTGGAGTACCTCGTGAATCGCAAGGCCAGCTAAGGCCGGAGTGCCGGCCGGGGATCTCCAGCGCGTTGGCGTTCGAGATCCCCGCCGCACTTCCGCTGTTGGGCGACGGTCCAGGTGCCGGTGATGAGGGTCGTGCTGGACACCCGCGGAGGGGAGAGTCGTGGCCGATAGTTGCGATGGGCTGGGGCCCGGCCTAGGTCCGGGGCGGCAGGAGCTCGATGACTTCGGCTAGGGCGACGGGGAGCTTTGCTTCGTACATGGTGAGGACGTCGCCCAGTTTCAGGTGCCGCCAGTGCTCGGGCCGCAGGGGAGCCAGCCGAACGGAAGCTGTCTCGCCGGGTCCGAGGCTCGGGGTGAACTCCACCCACAGCCGCGCGACACGCAGGTCGGGGTGCCCGTCCGCGGTCCGGGTGCCGATGTCCCAGAGCGGTCGGAGCTGGCCGTCCCCTGCGAACGACGTGTTCCGGCCGCCGCCGTCTGCATCCGCCAAGGTCAGCGTCGCGCGGATCGTGCCGTGCCGAGCCTCCCAGCCTCGCCACTCGCACCAGCGGCGGGTGCTGTCGAGGTACAGCTGCCGCGACACCTCGGTGAGTAGCGCCCAGAACGCGATCGGCGCTGGATGCACATCCGCGATCTCGATCAGCACGTCGAGCGCCATCTCCCACTCGGTGTATCGGATCCAATCGTGGACATCCGCGATCGTGCGACCGTTCTCGGCCGTGACGTCCGCCGGCAGGAGCTCGACGGCTCGCCGAATCAGCTCGAAGGGTTCGTCCACCCGACCGATTGTCGCGCCCTCATATGCGCCGGCCAACGTCCGAACGATCGCAGTACGTCGTCTGCGTGTTTTTCGGACGTTAGCCGCGATCCCCGCAGGTTTGCCCGGTCTGCGGGGATCTACTGCCGCTGAGAGACAGCAGATCCCCGCAAACCCGCATCCGCACAGCGAAGCGCCCATGTCGCGGCGGCCGGAACACCTCGCGGCTGCCGGGCCACCTCGCTGACCCCGGATTCGCCGCCGGAGCTCGGGTCCGCTCGTCTTTGTGGAGTCTCGTGGTCACTGGGCGCCTATTTGGTTCCACAAAGACGCGATTCGCCCGCCTCCGGCGGCCACTGAAGCGCCCAGTACGGCGAGTCGGTGGCTGAGGGGGATGGCGAGGCCAGTGACCGAAGCCACCTTGCCTACGGCTGACGGGCTATGGCTGAGGCACCTGAACGGGCCGCGATGACAGTGACCGTTGCCTGAGGTGAACAGCGAGATCCCTGCCAGGTCGGCGACTGCCCTGGTGGGCATCGGGGGGCCAGTGCAGAACCACCGCGGCGGGTCAGCTGTCAGGCCTCCTCGCGACCGGCCGCAACCGTAGCCCGTCAGCCCCAGGCAACGTGCACGTCATCGCCGACCGCACCATCCCCCTCAACCGAAGACCACCCCAGCCACCCGTCTCAGTCAAACCGGCCGCAGCGGCGACCAGCCACCGCCGACGCCCCCGGCCGAATCCGAGCGGCGGGACGGGACGAGCACATTCAGGAAGGCGGGGTTCCTGCCCAGACAAAGCCCCCAGCCCACCACGACCGAACACCTGCAGCGACCTCGCGACCCACCCACCCCTGCCAGCCCGGCCGCAGCGGCGAGCAACCACGAACCGACCCCACCGGCCGCATCCCAGCGCACCCCCCCCACCCCGCCTTTCCCAGCCGGCCGCAGCGGCGAACAACCACGAACCGACCCCACCGGCCGCATCCGAGCGCACCCCCCGCCGTACCGGCCAACCCCCACAGCACAACGTCCGAAAAACCGCCGACCACGTACTGCGGTTCTTCGGACGTTGGCGTTTGGAACAGCCGCGTTAGGCGACGGTCCAGGTGTCGGTGCCGGTGATCAACGACTGGAGGTCGCCGGGGCCTTGGGATTCGGTGGCTGTGGTGATTTGTTGGCGGACCAGGTCGTCGTACGCCGGGCGGTCTACTGAGCGGAAGATGCCGATGGGGGCCTGGTGGAGGATGCCGGCGTCGGTCAGGCGGGAGAGGGCGAAGGCGTAGGCGGGGTCGGGAGTGTTGGCGTCGTGGACGACCAAGTCCGCCTCGCCACCTGGGAGGTCGGCTACTTCGCGGACGGCGAGGGAGGCGAAGCCGTCGCGGACTACGCCTAGGTGGCCGTCGGTGCCGAAGCGGATCGGGGCGCCGTGGACGAGCGGGATGATCGCGTCGTCGCGGGTCTCGGGGTCCTTGATGGCGTCGAAGGCGTTGTCGTTGAAGATCGGGCAGTTCTGGTAGATCTCGACGAAGGACGTGCCGCGGTGCTCGGCGGCCGCGCGCAGCACCGAGGTGAGGTGCTTGCGGTCGGAGTCGATCGTGCGGGCGACGAACGTCGCCTCCGCGCCGAGCGCCAGCGAGATCGGGTTGAACGGTGTGTCCACCGAACCCATCGGCGTCGACTTGGTGACCTTGCCGGGCTCCGAGGTCGGCGAGTACTGGCCCTTCGTCAACCCGTAGATCCGGTTGTTGAACAGCAGGATCTTCAGGTTCACGTTCCGCCGCAGCGTGTGGATCAGGTGGTTGCCGCCGATCGACAGCGCGTCGCCGTCACCGGTCACGACCCAGACGCTCAGATCCGGCCGGGCCGTCGCCAGCCCGGTCGCGATCGCCGGGGCGCGCCCGTGGATCGAGTGCATCCCGTACGTCGACAGGTAGTACGGGAACCGGGACGAGCAGCCGATCCCGGACACCATCGTGATGTTCTCGCGCTTGAGCCCGAGCTCCGGCAGGAACCCCTGGAAAGCAGCCAGTACGGCGTAGTCGCCGCACCCCGGGCACCAGCGGACCTCCTGGTCCGACACGTACTCCTTGCGGTTCTGCGGTGCGTCCGCCACCGGCACGCCCTGCAAACCGTGCCGCAGACCACCGGGCAGTCCCAGATCAACCGTGCTCATCGCACACCCTCCTGCTCGAGCTGGCCGTCGTGCTTCGAGTTGGCCGCCGCCGCGGCGCCCAGCTGGCGGGCGTCGTCGTCGATCCCGTCGGTCTCCTCGACCAGGTTGCCGATCACCTCGGCGAGCTCGGCCGCACCGAGCGGCATGCCGCGGACCTGCGCATAGGAGACGACGTCGATCAGGTACTTCGCCCGCAGCAGCATCGCCAGCTGCCCGAGGTTCATCTCCGGGACCAGCACCTTGTCGTAGCTGCGCAGCACGTCACCGAGGTTCGCCGGGAACGGGTTCAGATGCCGCAGATGGGCCTGCGCGATCTTGCCGCCGACCTTCCGCACCCGCCGCACACCGGCCCCGATCGGCCCGTACGTCGAGCCCCAGCCGAGCACTAGCACCTTCGCCGTACCGTCCGGGTCGTCGACCTGCAGCGGCTCGATCGTCCGCGCGATCCCGTCGACCTTGGCCTGCCGGGTCCGGATCATCAGGTCGTGGTTGGCCGGGTCGTAGGAGATGTTGCCGGTCTTGTCCTCCTTCTCCAGACCACCGATCCGGTGATCCAGCCCTGCCGTCCCGGGGATCGCCCAGGCTCGCGCGAGCGTCTCCGGATCGCGCAGATACGGCAGGTACGTCGGTTTGCCGTCGGCCGCGGTCGCATTCGGAGCGACCGTGAAGTTGGGGTCGATCGTCGGCAGCGACTCGACCGCCGGGATCTGCCACGGCTCGGAACCGTTGGCCAGATAACCGTCGGAGAGCACGATCACCGGCGTCCGGTAGGTGACCGCGATCCGGGTCGCCTCGATCGCGATCGCGAAACAGTCCGCGGGGGATTGCGCAGCGAGCACCGGCAGCGGCGCCTCGCCGTTCCGCCCGAACATCACCTGCAGCAGGTCCGCCTGCTCGGTCTTGGTCGGCATCCCGGTCGAGGGACCCGCGCGCTGGATGTCGCAGACGACCAGCGGCAGCTCGAGCATTACGCCGAGCCCGATCGTCTCGGACTTCAGCGAGATCCCCGGCCCGGACGACGTCGTCACTCCGAGCGCTCCACCGAACGAGGCGCCCAAGGCAGCGCCGACACCGGCGATCTCGTCCTCGGCCTGGATCGTCGTCACGTTGAACCGCTTGAGCTTCGACAACTCGTGCAGCACGTCGGAGGCCGGCGTGATCGGATAAGCGCCCAGCACCATCGGCAACCCGGCCCGCTCGGCACCCGCCACCAGGCCGTACGCCAGCGCGAGGTTGCCCGAGATGTTTCGGTAGGTGCCGGTCGGCATCACGGCCGGCTTCACCTCGTAGCGGACCGAGAACTCCTCGGCCGTCTCACCGAAGTTGAAGCCCGCCCGGAAGGCCGCGATGTTCGCGTCCCGGATGTCCGGCTTCCCGGCGAACTTCGTCTGCAGGAACGTGATCGTCGACTCGACCGGCCGCTGGAACAGCCAGGAGACGAGACCGAGCGCGTACATGTTCTTCGCCCGGGACGCGTCCTTGCGGGACAGCCCGAACTCCTTGACCGACTCCACCGTCATGCCGGTCAGGTTCAGCGCGACCACGTGGTACGCCTCGAGCTCGCCGTTCTCCAGCGGGTTCTCGTCGTACCCGATCCGCTTCAGGTTCCGGGCGGTGAAGTCCGCGGTGTCGACGATCACCGTCGCGCCGCGCGGGACGTCCTTCAGGTTCGCCTTGAGGGCGGCCGGGTTCATCGCGATCAGTACGTCGGGCGCGTCGCCGGGCGTCAGGATGTCGTGGTCGGCGAAGTGGAGCTGGAACGACGACACTCCCGGCAGGGTCCCGGCTGGTGCCCGGATCTCGGCGGGGAAGTTGGGCAACGTCGACAGATCGTTGCCGAACGAAGCGGTCTCCGCGGTGAACCTGTCCCCCGTGAGTTGCATCCCGTCGCCGGAGTCGCCGGCGAAGCGGATCACCACGCGGTCGAGCTGCTTGACCTCGATGGTCACTGTTCTGCTCATCTCCAAGTCGACGCTTGGGCCGGCGGTCCGCTGGTGAGCGGCAACCGGTCCCCCCAGGGCAGGGCGGTAACCCCAATATTAGTTCGCCTTCGGCACGGAACCACGGGTCAGCCCCGCCGGTCCACAGCCTGGGACGGGGTATTAGGACCGCCCCCGATCGTTACCCTCAGCAGTCGCTCGGTTGCGGAGGGGGAGCACCAGGAGGCAGGGTGTCTCCATGGTCCGTCGTCCTGCGGTTGCTGTCGCTTGTCTGCTGCTCGCGCTCACTGCCTGCGCGGCCCCGATCGCACCGTCCAGCAGCGCGCTGAGCCTGTCCGGCTCGGACCGATCCGACGGTACGACGTCCGCCGTGCTGCCGGCGGCCGCGGACGCACCGGTCCGGAGCGCGAAGATCACCGGGGTCACGACGACCAACGCGACCACCGGAGTGATCACGGTGATCGGCACGATCACTCCGGCCCCGGCCGACGGCACGCGGATCCATCTGCACCAGTGGATCCCGACCACGAAGAAATGGCTGGAGGTCGGGCACGGGTTCTCGATCGGCACCGCGGTGACGATCGCGGTCACCCAGCCCGGCTCGGTTCGCGACTACCGCCTGAGCGTCTACGAGCAGGCGCCGTACCCGGCCGCGACGTCGAAGCCGATCACCTTCGCGCACTTCGTCTGGCGCGGGATGTTCAAGCACGGCGTGCTGGCCTCGGGCGGGAAGGCGAACCCGCAGTTCACCGTCATCCCGCCGAACGAGGGACCGCGGCGTTCGGAGGCGGATCTGCTCGCGGAGAAGGGCGGGTACGTCTGGGGCGAGGTCGACTCGACCGGTTGCCGCGCCTTCAAGACCTGGCTCGGGAACCTGACCGACGGCAGCGCGCTGCTCTCCATCCACAACGGCGCACGGCCGAAGGCGATCGCCTCGATCCGGCAGCTGCAGGAGACCGAGGGCAATCTCGAAGCCCCCATCGACGGCGTCACCCAGCTCCGCCTGCAGGCGACCGACGTCCAGTCCGGCTACGGCCCCTACATCTCGGTCGAGTCCTACCTCCTCTGCACCAACTAAGCTGCCGCTTGTGTCGGAAAGCTATGGCGTTGTCGCCGCGGTGGTCGTGCTCGGGTTGCTCGGGCTGATCGGTGCGTTCGCGCTGAACAAGGCGCTGACCGTCACCTACCCGACCGAGGGCAAGCTGACGACGTACGAGTCCGGGGTCGACCCGGTCGGCGACGGCTGGGCGCAGGTGCATATCCGGTACTACCTGTTCGCCTATCTGTACGTCATCTTCGCCGTCGACGCGGTCTACCTGTTCCCGTGGGCGACCGTGTTCGCGAAGCTCGGCGTCGCGACGCTGATCGAGATGTTCGTCTTCCTCGCGTTCGTCGCGGTCGGGCTGCTCTACGCCTACCGCAAGGGCGTCCTGCGCTGGACCTGAGATCGAACCGTTTTTCGTCGCGCTGCGTATTGATGGTGCGAGCGGTCTCGATTCTCCGAAGGTGACTCATCGTCACCTTTGCCGCGCGCCGAAATGGTTGCTTTATCACCCTTTGTGATTGCGCCAGGCAACTACAGTGAGCGTGATCGCCGTGCTCATCACGGAATGCGTCCGCACTGTCGCCAACAGGTCGATTCGCGGTTATCGTGATTACGCCGGGGTACCACACAGGTAAGGGGTGGTGAGGCGATGAATTGGCAACTGTGGGTGGCGATCGGCATCGTCGCGGCCGCCCTTCTCGTGTTCGCGGCGGCGCGCATGCGGCACGCCCAGCACGTTTTCGACGACATCACGCACGTCGACCGCCCGGCGCCCGCGATGCAGGCGGACGAACTCGCCCATCGCCGGTCCCACCGGATGTCACACGAGCCCGGCCGGCACCGCAGACACGGCTGACTCAGCCCCTCCCGGAGCGCCCGGTCCCCACACCGGGTTCCGCCCAGCACCGCTCATGATCAGTGGCCCGCACAGCGCCGATCGTGAGCGGTGCACTCTGTGTCGTAGGTCAGTCGTTCGACCCAGCAACAGTCCGTGCTGGATCACACGCTTGTTGAAGGCAACAGACTGTCGTGGGTCAGCCGCTTAATCCAGCAAGCCGTCCCGCCGCGCCACCGCGGCCGCCTCGGTGCGGGAGCGGACGCCGAGCTTGCCGAGGATGTTCGACACGTGCACGCTGACCGTCTTCTCGCTGATGTAGAGCTCGCGGGCGAGCTGCCGGTTCGTCCGGCCCTCGGCGAGCAGCTTCAGTACTTCGGTCTCGCGCGCGGTCAGTGAAGTAGCGCCGAGCCCCGGCCCCTCGTGACCGCCGAGCTCGTCGAGCAACGGCTTGGCCTCGAGCTGCCGTGCCGTCTCGACCGCCATCACGGTCTGCTCGTTGGCCTCGGCGACCCGACCGGCCGCGCGGAGTGCGTCCGACAACCGGGCCCGCGACCATGCCTGCTCGTGGACGTTTCCATACCCGAAGGACTCCATGGTCCGCTGCCAGACCGCGACGTGCTCCTCGGGTGACGGCGGATCGATCCCGGTCAGCCAACGCAGCCGCTCCCACTCGGCCTCCAGCCGCGAGAGCCAGGACAGCCCTTCGACGGCCAGCAGTCGCCCGGGCGGAAGCCCCTTCTCGGCGGTGGCCTGTCCGATCTCGACCAGCGCGGCACCCTGCTCGAGCAGGTCCTTGGCCGCGGACGGCTCACCGACCGCGCGGTGACAAAGCAGCTGTAGCCCCAGGGCTGAGAACCGGACCCGGCCGGTGAACAGCTCGGTCTGGAAGATGTCCGCGCACAGCGTCGTCACATCCGCGATCATCTTCTGGGCTTCGGCGATCCGATCGAGTCGCCGGTAGGCGTCGACCGCGGGCTGGAGCGCGATGATCGGCGTCATGACGTCGAGCTCCCACCACTTCCGCAGCAGCTCCGACTCGTCGGCCACCGCGTTGTCACCCCGTCCACTGCGCACGTTGAACTCGACTGCGCGCAATGCGGCCGCCGACGCCATCGGCGTACCGGAGTCCACTTGGGTGGTGACCGTCGACGCGTCCCACTCGCCAAGCGTGAACTGCGTGAGCCCCAGCATCCGGCGGGCATCGAACCCGTACGCCGCCCATTGCCGCCCGAGCTCGTTGGCCCGCTGGCAGGTGGTGGCGAAGGTGGCCTTGGCCGCCTGGAGATCGCCCTCTTCGTACTGGATCGAGCCGAGCAGGAACCGGCTCCGGACCTCAGCCGCGGCATCGCCGGCCAGCTGAGCCCGCACGGCGGCTTCCTCCATCTGCCGGGTGGCAGTGGCGGGATCGCCGGCCCGGCGACGGAGCTGGGCGAGCGTGATCCCAGCGTCTCCGGCAGCCGACTCCTCGCCGGCCTCGCGGGCGATCTCGAGCGCCTTGTGCGCCCAGCGCTCGGCCTCCATCGAGCGGCCCAGACCCGCGGAGACCCGCGCGTACAGGGTCGCGATCTGAGCCTTGAAGACCGTCGACGGCTCGTCGGCGACCAGCTTGAGCGCCTGGGTGGCTGCCTCGTTGGCCTCCTGGTCCTGGTCGATCACCAACGCGATGTCGGCCAGGGGCAGCAGCAACTGCGCGCGCTGGATCTTCGGTGCGTCCGGCGGCAGATCGGCGAGCGCCTTGCGGAGCAGCTTGAGCGCACGCAGATGCTGCGACGACAGGGTCGCCGCCATCGCGGTCTCGGCGATCAGCCAGGTCTTGTCGATCGTGTTGTCCGGGGCCGCGTTCGGCAGCAGCTCCAGCGCCATCTCGTAGTGCTTGAGCGCCTCCTGCGGTGCGGCGACCGAGATCGCCTCCTCACCAGCGCGCACCCGGGCTTCGAAGGCAGTCGCCAGATCGTGTGACCGGGTGGCATGCCCGGCCAGCTCCGCCGCCGTACCTGCGACGGTCTGGTTCTTCAGCGCCTGTACATACGACGAGTGCTGGCGAACTCGCTCGCCCGGCAGCAGATCGTCGTACACGGCCTCGGCGAGCAAGGCATGGCGGAAGTAGTAGCTCGCATTGCCCGGTACGTCGATGATGTGCGCGTCGATCAACTCGCGCAGCGCGACGTCGAGCTCAGTGTCGGGCAGCCCGGCGACCGTGGTCAGCAGCGTGTGCGAAACCCGCCGACCGGCTACCGCGATCACCCGCGCGACCTGGCGCGCCTCGTCGGACAACGGGTCGAGCCGGACCAGCAGCAGATCGGCGAGATCAGGCGGTACGGCGGCCGAGTCGCCCATCGACGATGCCGCGACCAGCTCCTCGGTGAAGAAGGCGTTGCCACCCGCGCGCTCGAGGATCCGGCGTACATCCATCTCGGGGAGCGGCTGGGTCAACAGCGAGTCCAGGAGCGAGCGGGACTCGGTCGCGTCCAGGGGGAGCAGGTTGACCCGGCGGACGCGCGGGTTGCGCGACCACTCCGCGATCGGACGGCGGAGGGGATGACGGCGGTGCAGGTCGTCGCTGCGATAGGAGACCACCAGGGTGAGGCGTTGGGCGGTCAGCCGGGTGATCAGGAAACCGATCAGGTCCCGGGTGGAGTCGTCCGCCCAGTGCGCGTCCTCGACGATCACCAGCAGCGGCTCGCTGGTCGACAGCGCGGTGAAGGCGCCGAGCACGGCGTCGAACAGCGCGGCCCGGTCGAGCGGGCCGTCCTGCTGGATGGGTTGAGCGCCGATCAGGCGGTGGGTGGGCAGGAGCCGGCCGATCGCCGGGAAGTTGGTGAGCACGCTCTCGACCAGATCCGGCCGGTCACCGGCCAGGCGGCCGAAGATCTCCGAGAACGGCAGGTAGGGCAGACCGGCGTCGCCGAAGTCGGTGCAGTGCCCGACGAGCACGCCGAAGCCGCGCTCGTGCGCACCGGTGGCCACCTCGTCCAGCAGTCGGGTCTTGCCGACGCCCGCGTCACCGGACAGCAGTACTGCACCGGCGCGACGCGTTTTGGCGTCGTCGACGGCGCTGAGCAGGGCGGCCATCTCGGTCGAGCGGCCGACGAGAGGTGTCGAGGTCCAGGGCACGTCGTCCATCTTCGCCCCTGGAGCCGACACAAATCGACGGCATCCCGGCCGGTGAGCGCCACCGGCAACAAAAAAGCCGTCCCTGACCCGGACTATCGGGTCAGGGACGGCCGTCACGGCGGTCATGCGGCCGTGGTGAAAGTCCGGCGGGCATGCCGCGGGGCGGGCTTGGTGGCCTGCTCCGGGCGCGTCCGGCGGGTCAGCCTGCGGAACTCACGCTTGGTGCGCTCCTGGCGGTAGGCAGTCTCTGCCTTGATCGTCTGCTGGGTGATGAACATGGTGTACCTCCCTTCAGGCTTTCCGGCCGAACAGGTGGATGAAGGTCCGGCGGGCGCCGCCGCTGCGGTGCTTGCCGTAGTCCCGGGTGAGGCGCTCCCTGCGGTAGGCGACCTCGGCCTTGACCTCTTCGTTCGTGTACATCGCGTTCTCCTTGGTTCGTTGCCGGCTGCCTGCCGACATCAGTAACTCTGTTCTTCTGAGGTAGCTCCGCACATCGGAACTCCTCCCTATCCCCGCTCCCTAGGGGGTCCTAGGGAGCGGGAACCGGCACTTAGTGAGGTGCCTACATCGCTGGACGGGCGCGGAGTTCGGGGGCGCAGGGCTCAGGGCGCTGCGTCTTCGGCTTGCGCTGGAACCAGAGCGGACGCTGATACGAACGCCGGAGCTTCTCCTGGCGGTACCGCGTCTCGGCCTGGACCGATTCTGGCGTGTAGAAGGACATGCCCAGAGACTGCTCGCCTGAGGAGCAGCCCCACATCGGCACAACTCCCTATGCCGGGCTCAGGCCGTTCCGTAGTCCAGGCTGAGCTCGAAGTAAGAGGGGTCGAGGAGGCACTCTGCGTATTCGGCGAAGCGGTCGTCGGCCGTCCAGCTGGTGCGCTCGGTGTGCAGGAACCACGTGCCGGTACGGCGTTTGAGCAGCTTGGCCTCGGTTGCGTCGAGCGCGCGGCCGCGGAGACGTTGCTGGCAATGGTCCGGGTGGAGTCCGGCACGGGTCAGGGTGAGCGCGATCGAGTCGTTCACCAGGCCGCGTTTCGGCAGCTCGCGCAGGCTGTCCAGGGCTGGGACCCAGCTGCGTTCCCAGGCGATCGGTTTGTTGCCTGCTACCTGCAATCGCTCGATCACGACCAGCTTCTCGGTGCGGTCGGATCGGTGCGAGGTTTGTTCGTGGGCGATGCGGATGGTGCGGAGCTCGACGGCCAGGTCTCGGTCGACGGGGGCGTGGGTCCAGCCGAGGCGGCCGTCGAGGGGCCGGCCGTCGAAGACGACGAAGGAGCCTTTGCCGGAGCGGGTGCTGATCAGGCCGTCCTCGGTCAGCTGGGCGAGCGCGGCGCGGACCGTGTTCCGGCTGACCCCGAACCGGCGCGCCAGCTCGACCTCACCGGGCAGGCGGGCGCCACGCCGTACCAGCTCGGCGCGGATCTCCCGGCCGAGCACGGCGGCTACGCGCTCGTGCTTGAGGCCCTCAGCCACTTAGGCGATGGCTTCCTGGTGGCGGACGGCGCGAGCGCCGGCGATTCGCTGGACGAGGAAGCCCAGGACGAGGGCGACCAGTACGCCGAGGTTTGCGTAGGCCCACGAGCCGTCCTTGGGACCGAGGCCGAACGGGCCGAGCAGGTAGCCCTGCCAGGCCAGCCAGGATGCGTACGTGTTGACGACCAGGCCCCAACCGATGCCGGTGGCAACGATCATCGTGAGTACCGGCAGCCACCGGATGTCGCCGTACCGGCCGATCGCGTCGTAGAGGTCACGCTCGGCGTAGTCGCTGCGCCGGGTGGCGATGTCGGCCAGCATGATTCCGCACCAGGCGGCGATCGGGACGCCGAGTGTGATCAGGAAGCCTTGGAACTGACCGAAGAACTCGGTGCCGAAGAACACCACGTAGATCGTCCCGGCGATCATCACCACGCCGTCGATGAGAGCGGCGACGTACCGCGGGGCCGGGAGACCGATCGACAGCAGGGCCAGACCGGACGAGTAGATGTCGAGGACCGCCCCACCGACCAGGCCGAGTACGGCGACGATCACGAACGGGACCAGGAACCAGGTCGGCAACGCGGCGGCCAGGGCACCGATCGGGTCGGCGCCGATCGCCGTACTGAGGTCTTCGGAGGAACCGGCCAGCAGCAGTCCGAACAGGAGCAGCACGATCGGCGCGACCGAACCGCCGAACGTCGTCCAGCCGACCACGCCTCTGCTCGACGACGCGCGCGGGAGGTAGCGGGAGTAGTCGGCGGCGGCGTTCACCCAGCCGAGGCCGAAGCCGGTCATCACGAAGACCACCGCACCGATCAGCTGCTGGGTCGAGCCGTGCTCGAGGTGCGAGACGGTGCTCCAGTGGATCTTGTCCGCGACCAGGACGATGTAGACGACCGTCAGGACGCCGGTGACCACGGTGATGATCGTCTGAGCTCGCATGATCAGGTCGAAGCCGAGCACCCCGCAGGCGACGATGAGTACGCCGACGACGAGCAGCGCGATCACCTTCGTCACCGTGCCGCCGCCCCAGCCGAGCCGCTCGAACACGGTCGCGGTGGCGAGGGTCGCGAGGATGGTCAGCACGGTCTCCCAGCCGACCGTCAGCACCCAGGAGACGAGGGACGGCAGTTTGTTGCCCCGGACCCCGAAGGCCGCGCGGCTGAGCACGAGGGTCGGGGCCGAACCGCGTTTGCCGGCCAGTGCGATCAGGCCGCAGAGCAGGAACGAGAACGCGACCCCGATCACTCCGGCCACGACGCCCTGCCAGAACGAGATGCCGAACCCGAGGACGAAGGCGCCGTAGCTGAGCCCGAGCACCGACACGTTCGCTCCGAACCACGGCCAGAACAGCTGGCTCGGCCGGCCCTTCCGGTCGGCGTCGGCGATCACGTTCAGCCCGTTGCTCTCCACGCTGAAACCGCGGGACTCCACCTGCTCGGACATGCGCTCTCCTACCGCTCTACAACTAGCCGCGCTCCGCGCGAGGGAACCTGTTCAGTCCTGTTCAATCACGGTAGATCAGAATGGGGCGTATGCGAAGCGCAGCGGTGGACGGATTCGAACTCGAGTACGACCGGTCCGGCGAAGGCCCGGCGGTGGTCCTGCTGCACGGCTGGCCAGGCGACCGCACCGACTACCGGGTCCTCGCGCCACTGCTCGCCGAGCGCGGCTTCGAGGTCGTCGTACCGGATCTCCGCGGCTTCGGAGGGTCGTTCCTGGCCGGCATCGATCCGACCGTGGTCGAGTCACCGGTCGCTGTCGACCCGACGCAGTACGGCGCGGCCGGGCAGGCGCGGAGTGTGATCGGGCTGATCGAAGAGCTCGGGCTCGACCGTCCGGTTCTTGCCGGGTACGACGTCGGGAGCCGGGTCGCGCAGTCGATCGCTCGGACCAACCCGGAGCTGATCGACGGGCTGGTCGTTGCGCCGCCGCTACCAGGGATCGGAAAGCGGGTCTTCTCCGAGCAGGCACAGCGCGAGTTCTGGTACCAGTCGTTCCACCGGCTGCCACTGATCGAGGAGCTGATCGACGGGAAGCCGGATGCGGTCCGGTCGTACCTGAATCACTTCTGGCAGCACTGGTCCGGCCCGGACTTCGTGCCGGCCATCGAGCACCTGGTGGCGGCGTACTCGGTCCCGGGCGCCTTCACCGCCTCACTGAACTGGTATCGCGGTGGCGCCGGGTCAATCGCCGTATCCGCAGCCGAGACTGCCCCCGCGTCGTACGAGCGAATCAATGTGCCGACAGTCGTGCTGTGGCCGGAGTTCGACCCGCTGTTCCCGCGCGCGTGGTCGGATCGGCTCGACGACTTCTTCAGCGACGTCCGGCTCCGGACTGTCGACGGAGTCGGACACTACGCGCCGCTCGAGTACCCGGAAATCCTCGCCGAGGAGATCGCCGGACTAGGGTAGGCGCATGTCCCAGACCGACCTGCCGTTGCCGGCCGTGCGCCCGGCCGTGGGTGCGCTGGCCAAGCTGGCGCCCACGCCGGTCCGGTACCTGCTGAACTGGGGCCGGAAGTACTCCCTGTGGGTGTTCAACTTCGGCCTCGCCTGCTGTGCGATCGAGTTCATCGCGGCGTCGATGGGACGGCACGACTTCATCCGGCTCGGCGTCATCCCGTTCGCGCCCGGGCCGCGGCAGGCCGACCTGATGGTCGTGTCGGGCACCGTGACCGACAAGATGGCGCCGGCCATCAAGCGGCTCTACGACCAGATGCCCGAGCCGAAGTACGTGATCTCGTTCGGCTCCTGCTCGAACTCCGGCGGCCCGTACTGGGACTCCTACTGCGTGACCAAGGGCGTCGACCAGATCATCCCCGTCGACGTCTACGTCCCCGGCTGCCCGCCGCGGCCGGAGGCGCTGCTGCAGGGCATCCTCAAGCTGCAGGAGAAGATCGCGGGCGAGAAGCTCGCCGACCGGTACGACGAACCGTCGGCGGCCGCGCTGACCCGCGATCTGGTGCCGCCGCAATGACCGATGCCCTGGACGCGCTCACCGCGGCCGGTGTCGAAGCGGTGGCCGTGGACAGCTTCGGTCCCGCGACGATCGACGTACCGGCTGCTGCCTGGGTCGCCGCGCACGAGGTGCTGCGGGACGGCGTCGGCTTCACCTTCTTCGACTTCCTGTCGGCCTCCGACGAGCTGACCGACGGCTTCCGGGTCGTCACCCACCTGGCCGACTTCTGGGGCGGCGCGCACGTCGACCATGTGCTCGTCCGCACGCTGATCCCGCGCGCCGCACCGCAGCTGGCCACACTCTCCGACCTGTACGCCGGTGCTAACTGGCACGAGCGCGAGACCTGCGAGATGTTCGGCATCACCTTCGAAGGTCACCCGAACCTGGTCCCGCTCCTGCTTCCCGACGGCTTCGAAGGCAACCCGCTCCGCAAGGAGTTCATCCTCGCCGCCCGCGTAGCCAAGCCCTGGCCCGGCGCCAAGGAACCCGGCGAGTCCGACCACGCCCCCGCCGGCGGAGCCCCCTCCCGCCGCCGCACCCTCCCACCCGGCGTCCCCGATCCCGACTCCTGGGGCCCCCGCCCACCCGGTTCCCCCGACCCGGACCCCCTCGCCCCCGCCCAAGCCGCCGCCACCCCCGCCCGCCCCCGCCGAGGCGCACCCGGCGAACGCCGCACCAAAAAACAAGCCGAACCCACACCACCACCCGAGACACCCCAGAACGCCACACCGGACCCGCCTGCCGATCCCGCAACCCCCGAGGATTCGTCCAGCTGAGGTTCGCCCCGCCACCACTGGGGACCGGGCTGACCCCTGCGGGGGCTGAGGATCTTGGGCATGACTATTACAGCGGCTGAGTTGGCCGGCTTCACCCTTGCGCGGCAGCATCCGTTGACGCGTGGTTGGGCGGATGACGAGACGCGGCTGCGGTTGCTGACCGAGTCGCACGAGGACCCGGACATCCTGCTCGCCAACTCGCTGGAGGTCGCCGAGTTGCGGACCGAGCGGTTCGCGCCGGGCCAGCCGGTCGAGTCGATGCTCAACTACTGGCTCCCGTCCGGCGACCTGCACGCGATGTTCAGCATGCGCTTCGAGGGCGGCGACACCACCAAGCCGTTCGTCGACGCGACCCCGATGACGCGCTCGCCGCAACCCGAAGACCTCCAAGCGCTCAAACAATCAGCGCTCGAGATCTACGGCATGCACAAACCGCGCTACCTCCGCCTGTGGAGCGCCGACCCCGAGCTCCCCGGAACGGAGCCCGACCGCCGCTTCCTGGCCGCCCCGATCCGAGAGCTCCGGCCCACCGACGTACCGTCCGGCCTAGAGCTCAAGCAGGTCGCAACAGTCGACCACTACGACGAGGCGAAGCAGGCCTACGCCGACGTCGACGCGCAGCATCCGCACCACGTCGTAGAAGCAGGCATCCAGGACCGCGAGGACCTCCAGGAGACCGCAGACGAAGGGCTGCTCTTCGACATCACCGTCCACGGCGAATGGGCCGGCTACGCCGCCGCGGTCGTCAAACCCGAAGACTCCCTGGGCCTCCCGGCCTATGTGGTCCGCGACCTCATCCTCACCAAGAAGCACCGAGGCCACGGCTACGGCCGCCACCTCAGCCACCTCCTGGCCCAAGCCCTCCCCGACCCCACCCACGTCCTCATCGGTACCATCCACGCCGCCAACCACGGCGCCCGCACCGCAGCCCTCACCGCCGGCCGCCAAGAAATAGGCGCCTGGCTGCAGCTGCCGCTGGATCAGGACTGATCGAGCCGTTCGAGCCGCTGTCCGGTCAAGTTGGCGATGAGCTCGAAGTCCTTGTCCAGGTGCAGGAGAATCAGGCCGGAGAGCTCTGCGGTCGCGGCGATCAAGAGATCCGGCACTGAGGGAGCCCGGTGCTGCCCCGACGCTGCTAGTTGCGACTGGACCGCCACCGCTCGTCGCTCGATCGCAGGAGTCGAGTTCTCCACCGGCATCGCGGACACCGGTGGATGCTGCAGGCTCATCCGGTGGTCCTCGACCGAACGAGTGGAGTATCCCACCTCGAGCAGTGTCACGGTGGCGATGTGAACCAATCCGCGGTTGATGCGGTTCGCCCAGTCCTCGGCGTTCGGTGTCGAATCAAGCCGGACAAGGGCGGACTTGTCGATCAGCCAACGCCGGCTTTCACCGGTGGGGGTCAAGACCAGGCCTCTCGCATGACGTCGGGATCACCGAGATCGCGGGTGGCGAGCGAGAACCTGTGGAGGTCTGCCACCGTGACCGGGTCATCGGACCGGCCGGCCGCCTGGCTCAACTGCCGACGAAGATACTCGCTCCTGGATAGACCCAACCCGCTCGCGCGGTGGTCGATCACGGCGAGAACATCGTCCGGTACATCGCGAATCAGTACGTCGCTCATCCAGCGCCTCTCTCCTGTCTGATATCCGATGATATCACCGATAAGTAACTGGTAACCCGCGCTATTTATGGTGCCGGTGGCCTGCGCGATCCAGTGGGGGTGGTTGAGGATGCCGGCCAGGGTGCTGGTCACCGAGCAGCCGGTCCCAAACCCAGCGACGCATCCGCCAATTCCGACCGTTGGCGACCTTCCTAGCTGTCAGGATCGGGCGATGACAACCTTTCCCACCTGGGACGACGGCACAACCGGCACCGGCCCTGATCATCAAGTCCATTGGTACGACGAGGGCACGGTGATCATCCGGCAGGCGCTGCGGACCAACTTCGAGGGTCCCTTCATCTATCTGCTGCTCGGCTCCGAGCGGGCCTTGCTGCTCGACACCGGCACCGGTCACATCGACCTTCGGGCGGTGGTCGACGAACTCTTGACCGGCCGCGACCTGGAGTTGGTGATCGCGCACACTCACGGCCACGGCGATCACGTCGGCGGCGATCCGCAGTTCGACAAGGTGGTCGGCAAATCGGCCGAAGAGGTCGCCCAGTACTTCGGTATCACCGCCTGGCCCGAGCAGATCGTGCAGTTCGACCTCGGGGACCGGGTCCTAGACGTGATCCCGATTCCGGGTCACCACGCATCGCATCTCGCCTTCTATGACCGTTCGACGCGGTTGCTGATCACCGGCGACTCGCTGTACCCGGGCCGGCTGTACGTCTTCGACTGGTCCGCGTTCCGGGCCAGCGTCGTGCGGCTGGCCGAGTTCGTTGCCGCGGGCAATCCGGTGGACTTCGTGCTTGGTACGCACATCGAGATGTCTCAGGAATCTGGCGTCGACTTCGAGTTCGGTTCGAGCGAGCATCCCGGTGAACACGAGTTGCAGCTGTCCCCCGCAGTACTGGTCGAGCTCGCTGAGGTCCTCACCGAGGCAGGGGATAGGCCGCTGCGGATCGTCCGGGATCACTTCATCGTCTACCCGCTCTCGGCCACGGGTGAGCCGCTGTGACCTCGATCCAGCCGTCATCCACACTCTGAGCTGCATCTGCAGCTCGGTCCAACCGAACACCCGGCGGTCACTCGGATCGTGGGAGAAGTCGATCCGTCGCCAGATCGCCGCCAGCGTCGCATCTCAGTCACCTCGCGCAGCACCCTGGATGCGCCTAAGAGATAAGAGGGGACGAGGTGGCTGCACGCACGTTGGCATCGTCGAAGACACTCGCTGCGTGGACTGAGCTCAACGACCGTCAGTAGGGCACTCTCGCGGCGATCTTCGAAGTCGAGCAGGCGCGTACGCCGGTCCCGCAGTACCCGAGCCGGACCCGGTCGCCCTTGCCGTCGATCTCCAGCTCGCCGCGACGTCGATGGCGCGTACGCCGCGAGCAGCTGCGCACGGATCGCGGTCGTGTGCTCCGGACGCAGCCGATGCCTCGGGGATCTCGGTCGCCGCCGTACCGGCCGACCGGTGAGCAGCGACGCCGGCCGGTCCAGGCTCCCGGTCATCGTGCGGCGCCGGTGACCATTCCGTCTCGTCAGCCCTCGCTACAACCTGACGACATGCCAACTTCACTGAGAAAGTGCCAGGTCCACCGAGAACGGACAGCGATGAGTTTCGCATCAGATGCAACTCATCGGAGTTCCCGGAACTTAACGGAACTTATCGGCGTGTTCGGCGGCCCAGCTGGCGTAGGGGAGGGCTGGGCGGCCGGTTAGGTGGGGGACTGTGGTGGTTACTGGTTCGGGGGTGTGGACGAGGGTGGACCAGTAGGTGACGGCGCTGTCGGCGAGGAGGGGGTCGGCGCCTTGGTCGAGCATCTCCTGGCGGGCTGCGTCGTCGGTGAGCGGTTCGATGCGGATGGGCGTGCCGGTGAGCTCGGCGATGGTGGCGAGCTGGTCGGCTTGGGTGATGGCTTCGGGTCCGGTGATCTCGTGGGTCCGGCCGATGTGGTCGTCGTTGAGGAGAGCCAGTACGGCGACCGATGCGATATCGCGCTCGTGGATGAGAGACCGGGCGGCCTCCGGGTAGGGGAGGCGTACGACGCCGGTGCTGCGGATCTGCTCGGCCCACGCCAGAGTGTTCACGGCGAACCCGCTCGGGCGGACGAAGGTCCAGTCCCGGTCTTTCAGCAGGTCCTCGATCTCACCCCAGAAACCACCGCCGTTCAGCGTCGACAGGTAGACGACTCGCCGCGGCAACTCCGCCACGACGGCCGCGGCGCCTTCCGACGAGAACCACGGCCACAGCAGGAACGCCGCATCCGCTCCCACCGCAGCCCGTCGTACGGCGGCTGGATCGTGCAGATCGCCCTCGACCAGCTCGACGTCCGCGGGCAGGTCGGCGCGGTCCGGCGTACGGACGAAGGCTCGGACGGTGACTCCGGCGGCGCGTAGGCCGGCGACGATGTGGCGGCCGGTGCGGCCGGTGGCTCCGATGACCAGAACTGTGCTCATGAACCCCAGCCTCTGACCTCAACGGTGGTTCAGGTCAAGCGGAACTCGATAGGGTGGCGGTCATGCTGGAGTTCGTGGTGCGGGTGGTCGGCGTCATCGTCGCCTTCCTCGTGGCGCCCCTCGTGGTCGGTCAGGCCGAGCACAAGGTGATGGCGCACATGCAGTCACGGCTCGGCCCGATGTACGCCGGTGGCTTCCACGGCTGGGCGCAGCTCGTGGCGGACGGGGTGAAGTTCGTCCAGAAGGAGAGCGTCGTGCCGGCCGCGGCGGATCGCCGGGTGTTCGAGTGGGCGCCGTTCGTCGCCATCCTGCCGTACATGGCGGCGCTGGCCGCGATCCCGATCGCCCCCGGCATCGTCGGCGCGGACCTCGACTCGGGCCTGTTCTTCGTGCTCGCGGTGATGAGCGTCGGGGTGCTCGGTTCGCTGATGGCGGGCTGGGCCAGCGGCAACAAGTACAGCCTGCTCGGCGGGCTCCGGGTCGCGGCGCAGCTGATGAGCTACGAGCTCCCGTTCGTGCTCGCCGCCGCCAGTGTTGCCGTCGCCGCCGGTTCGCTGAGCCTGACCGGGATCGCCGAAGCCTGGAATCCGTGGTGGTTGCTCTGGCAGCTCCCCGGCCTGGTCGTCTTCTTCATCGCCGGCCTCGCCGAGCTGCAGCGCCCGCCCTTCGACATGCCGGTCGCCGACTCCGAGGTCATCTTCGGCCCCTACACCGAGTACACCGGCCTGCGCTTCGCCCTCTTCCTCCTCGCCGAGTACGCCGGAATCGTCATCCTCTCCGCGCTCACCGCCGTACTGTTCCTCGGCGGCTGGTCCGGACCCGGCCCCGACTCGATCGGCTGGATCTGGACCATCCTGAAGACCGCCGTCGTCGCCTTCGTGGTGATCTGGGTCCGCGTCTCGTTCCCCCGGATGCGCGCCGACCAGCTCCAGAAACTGGCCTGGCAATGGCTCGTCCCGATCAGCCTGGTCCAGCTGGCGATCACCGGTCTCGGCGTCGTCTTGACCTAGACCGCACTCCAGCGGGCAGAGTCGACGGCATGATCCAGCGAACTCTCGCCGGCCGCCGCGCGGTCAGCGCCTTCTGCCTCGGTGCGATGAACTTCGGTACGACGACTCCTCCGGAGATCGCGATCGCGATCCTGGACCGCTTCGTCGAGGCCGGTGGCACGTTCATCGACACGTCGAACAACTACAACCAGTGGCACGGCCATGGCGGTGACAGCGAAGAGCTCCTCGGCCGCTGGATGCGTGAGCGCGGCAACCGCGACCAGCTCGTCATCGCCACCAAGGTCGGCGCGCGGACGACGGCCCCAGGCGATCCCGCCGACCAACATTGGGAAGGCCTGGGTGCGGAGACGGTCGCAGCCGCCGTCGAAGGCAGTCTCGGCATCGACCGCATCGACCTGTACTACGCCCACCTCGACGACCGCAGCACCCCGCTCGACGAAACCGTCGGAGCCTTGGGCCGGCTCGCCGCGGCCGGTGCCGTCGCCCAGCTCGAAGAAGCGCTCGAAGCGGTGCACCTTGAGCTCTCCGACGAGCACCTGCAGCGCCTCGACACCGCCTGACTGCGTCGCTAAGGACAGGTGGTATCCGGTGGCGACAGCCCAGGAGCGGCAGTTCCAGGCGGGCGCCGTCGTCTACGTATACGACTACTACCTGTCCTTAGCCACGCTCAAGGCGTCGCGAGGGCCGCGGTGGGGGAGAGGCGGGCGGCGCGGATCGCTGGGTAGAGGCCGGCGAGGCCGCCGATCACCAGGGTGGCCGCCAGCCCGCCGACCAGGGACCAGAGCGGGATGACCGCCAGCCAGTTCTGGTACGACGCGTAGGCGGCGGTGACCGCGGTTCCGAGGAGCGCTCCGCCGAGGCCGCCCAGTGCGGACAGGAGCAGCGACTCGGTCAGGAACTGGGTGCGGATCTGCCCGCGGGTCGCCCCGAGTGAGCGGCGGAGGCCGATCTCGGATCGGCGTTCCAGGACCGAGATCACCATGATGTTGGCGACTCCGACCCCGCCGACCAGCAGCGCGACCGCGCCGAGGCCGAGCAGCAGACCGGTGAACGCCTGGCCGGCCGCCTGTTTCGCTGCGAGTGCGTCGGACGGCCGGGAGACGTCCACCTCGTTCGGCGCCTCCGGGTTGGCGGTTGCCCCGAGTACCGATCGCACGGCCTCGACCTGGGCGTCGTCCGACCGGGTGTAGATCGTGGTCGGATGCCCGTCGAAGGCCAGCGTGCCGGTGGCGGCCGGCCAGCCCATCAACGCGGAGGAGTCGAGTTCTGGAGCGAGCGCGGCCGGTTCGAGAATCCCGAGCACGGTGAACCAGGTGTTGCCGATCAGTACCTGGACCTCCGGACCGGCGCGGGTGATCCCGAGCCGCTCGGCCGCACCGGCCCCGAGCACGGTCGCCGGGTAGTGGCCGGTCGCGGCATCGAGCCATTTGCCGCTGCGAACGGTCGCCCCGATGGTGTCGAGCAGGTTCGTCCGGGCGGCGTACGCGATGATGCCGTTCGTCTGGATGGCGGGGATCTTGTCGCTCCGGTACACGGCGGCGCCGTCCACCGTGCCGACCGCCGACTCGGCCCGCACGGGCGCGATCCGGCGGACCATGTCCTCCGCCGTGAGCGGTAGCTGGGCCTGCTCGCCCGTCAGCCGGACGCCCGGCGCGACCGTGAGCAGATTGGTGCCTAGGGCATCTAGTTGCCCGTCGAGCTCGGCCCGGGAGGACGACGAGATGCCGACCACCGCGACCATCGCGGCGATCCCGATCGCGATCCCCAAGGCGGACAGGAACGCCCGCATCGGCCGGGTGCGCAGCCCGACCGCACCGACCCGGACGACATCGCGCAGCCCGAGACTCGCCGGTCGCAACTCACTCATGTCTCCTCCAGGATCAGGCCGTCGCGCATCCGGACCTGACGCGGCAGCGCGGCGGCGATGTCCCGGTCGTGGGTGATCACGACGACCGTCGTACCGCCCGCGTGCAGGTCTCGCAGCAGCTCCATCACGCCGGCGCCGGAGGCCGAGTCGAGCGCTCCGGTCGGCTCATCGGCCAGCAGTACGGCGGGTTCGCCGGCGACCGCTCGGGCCACGGCGACCCGTTGTCGCTCGCCGCCGGACAGCTCATGGGGTTCGTGGTCCATGCGGTGCCCGAGCCCGACCCGCTCCAACGCGGTCGCCGCGCGTTCCCGCCGTACCGATGAGCGGAGCCCGGAGTAGAGCAGTCCGTCGGCCACGTTGTCCAAGGCCCGTACGCCGGACGCCAGATGGAACTGCTGGAACACGAACCCGATCCGGGTCGCCCGCAACGCGGACAGACTCGCGTCCGACAGCCGCGCCACGTCGTACCGGTCGATCCGGACCGTGCCGGAGCTCGGGCGGTCGAGCGTGCCGAGGACGTTGAGCATGGTCGACTTGCCGGAGCCGGACGGGCCGACGATCGCGACCAGTTCGCCGCGGTCGATGCGCAGGCTGACGCCGCCGAGGGCCGTCACGCCGCCCGGATACACCTTGGTCACCTCGCTCAGCTCGATCACTTGGACTCCGTCATTTTGGGGAGGCCAACCACAGTGCCGGCCTTGATCCCGCCGCCGCTGACCTCGACCTGACCGCTCGCGAACAGACCGGTCTTCACCGGCACGTACTGCGACGTCGCGCCATCGGTGACCTCGACGCCGAACCCGCCTTCGCGCAGCGCGACCAGCGCGGCCACCGGGACGGTCAGCACGTTCTTGCGTTCCGAGGCGGTGAACGTCGCGTCGACGGCCGCGAGTGCCCAGGCCGCGACGGCCTTCTGGTTGTCGATGGCAACGATCACCTCGACCTTGGTCTCCGGATCCTTCTCCGGGCTCGCGGCCGGGATGATCACCGTCGACACCTTCTCCACCTTCCCGGGTACGACCTTGCCGTCCGGCAGGGTGAGATCGACCTTCGACCGCGGCTTCGCGAGCCGCTGGTCCGCGGCGTCCAGCTGAACCGTGACCGCCTTCCGGGTCCCGGTGTAGGTGAGCACCGGCTGGTTCGGGCCGAGTGGCGCGCCCTCCTCGACCTGCACGCTGTCGATCCGGATCAGGCTGGGCGCGAAGAGCACGGCCCCGAGCTCCACCACTCCGGTCTCGTCCCGGCCGAGGTCCTCCTGCCACTCCTCAACAGCTTCGGCGGTGTTGGCGGTGTACTCGTCGTCGACCGTGAAACCCGTGTAGCCCATTGCCTTCAGGTTCTGCTCGAGCTGCCGGACGTCCGCTCCTTCACTCCCGTCGGCCAGTCGCCGGTACGCCGGTAAAGCGCCGTACAGCAAGGTGGTTGGCTGGTTGTCGACGCTGTAGACGGTGTTCCCGCGCCGGAGCTCCTGCCCGCTGTCCGGGAGGCTGGTGATCGTTCCGGCGGTCCGGTTGACCGCAGTGGACGTCGTACCGAAGCCGAGCTCGCCGTCTTCGGTCTCGGTGTCCTTGAGGGTCTGCTGGGTGACCTTGGTGGTGTTGACCGGCAACGCCTGCGCGGCTTGGTTCGCGGCCTGGCTGGGGTCGCCCCGGTTCACCAGGAAGGCGCTCATCGCGCCCCCGGCGGCCAGGACGGCGACGGCCGTCAGCATTCTGCGCATCAGCGCGCCGCCAGGATGCTCTGGCACGCTTCCTGCGCCTTCTGGAAGTCGGGGTCGTCACCGACCTCCGGGCCGATCATGACGCCGCGCTGACCGGGCTTCGGGTCCGGGAACTTCTCGACGCCGTTCTTCCGCATGCACTCCGCGTGCTTGCGGCCGTTCTCGTCCAGCTGCGGGTCCGCGCCGCCCTCGCCCTGCGGGCTGTACTGCTGGCAGGCCTCCATCGCCTGCTGGACCTTCTCCGGTGCGACCCCTGACTCCGGGCCGAACTTGAGCAACGGCGGCTTGCCGGGCTCCGGGTCCGGCACGTTCAGCCCGTTCTCCCGCAGGCACTGGGTGAACTTGACCGCCTTCTCGTCCCGGCTCAAGCTGGCCGGCGCACTGGTCGGAGCGGTGGACTGCGTGCCGGACCCCGACGCGACCTGGGTGTCCGGGTTGTCAGCACCACAACCAGCCAGCAGGCAGCCAGTCATTAGTACGACGGCCGCCAGCGCCGCGGCGGCCAGTGTTGTCTTGCGCATGAACGTCTCCTCTTGCTCGGGTAGTGGCGCCAGCTTTCGCCGAAGGCCGTTTCCCGGCTGTTTCCGAGAGCGATAACGCGGAGGAAACCCGGTGGTCGGAGATCATGGGCACCATGCGCGTACTGGTGGTCGAGGACGAGCCGCTGCTGGCAGCGGCGATCGCGGAGTGGTTGCGCGACGACTCGCATGCTGTCGACGTGGCCGGTGACGGCGCTGCCGCGCTCGAACGGCTGGCCACGAACGAGTACGACGTACTGGTGCTGGACCGCGACATCCCCGTCGTCCACGGCGACGACGTGTGTCGGCAGGTGGTGGAGTCCGGGTCGATGACTCGGGTCCTGATGCTGACGGCGGCCGCGGCGGTCACGGATCGCGTCTACGGCCTCGGTCTCGGTGCTGATGACTACCTCACCAAACCGTTCGCCTTCGCCGAGCTGGCGGCTCGCGTGCTGGCGCTGGGCAGGCGGAGTCATCCGGCTGACCCGCCGATCCTGCGCCGTGCCGGTGTCACGCTGGATCCGGCGCGGCACGAGGTGTTCCGGGACGGTCGCTATGTACCGCTGTCCAAGAAGGAGTTCGCCGTACTAGCGGAGCTCCTCCGAGCCGATGGCGCGACGGTGTCGGCCGAACAACTCCTGGAGAAGGCATGGGACGAGCACGTGGATCCGTTCACCGGAGTGGTCCGGCTGACCATCCTCAAGCTGCGCCGGAAGCTGGGCGAACCGGGGCTGGTGGAGACCGTCACCGGCGTCGGCTACCGCATCCCCTGACGCTCCGGGGTCGACTGACCCTCCTGTACGGCGGCCTGTTCCTGGCCGCCGGGGCGCTGCTGCTCGGACTGACCTATGTGCTGTTCAGCAACAACTTCGGGCAGCAGTACCGAGTCATCGTGCAGGGCACCTATCTCGACCCGCCGGCAGCCGGTGCGACAGTGAAACCACCGCTACCGAACCAGGTGTTCACCACGACCAAGGACGGCACCGTGCTCACCGGTCCGGCCGCCGAGCAGGCGATGCGCGACCAGCGCGAGCAGGTGCGGCAGGCGGCGACCAAGTCGCTGCTGACCCAGGGCGGTATCGCACTGATCGCGGTCGGCGCACTGGCGGCCGGCTTCGGCTGGCTGGTCGCCGGGCGAGTGCTGGCGCCACTGCATCGGGTCACTGACACCGCTCGGCGGATCGCGGCCTCACCGGCCGCACTGCACGAGCGGATCGCACTGCGGGGACCGGATGACGAGGTGAAGAACCTGGCCGACGCGTTCGACACCATGGTCGAGCGGCTGGACCATTCGTTCGACGGTCAGCGCCGCTTCGTCGCCAACGCGTCCCATGAGCTGCGGACTCCGCTCACCCTTGGCCGTGCCTTGGTCGAGGTGGCGATGCATCGCCGGAGCGCCTCCGCGGATGTACAGGAGCTGGGGGAGAGCCTGCTCACGATCAACGCCCGGCACGAGCAGTTGATCGACGGACTGCTGATCCTGGCCGACTCGGAGAAGCAGCTGACCGCGATGTACCCGGTCAACCTCGCGGACGTCGTCGACCACGTTGCCGGCCAACTGGGCGCGGAGGCTGCCGCGGCTGAGGTCGAGATCATCCGCGGTCCCGGCGACGCACCGACCCAGGGAGACGCGCTGCTGCTGGAACGCCTGGTCCACAACCTCGTGGAGAACGGCATCCGCCACAACCTTCCGGACGGAGAACGCTGGGTCCGGGTGCTCTCCCGGACCGCGGGCGACCAGGTGCAGATCGCGGTGACCAACACCGGCCCCGAGATCCCGCCGTACGAGGTGGAGGCGTTGTTCAAGCCCTTCTACCGGCTTGGCGCCGAGCGTCTCGTCAGCGGCAAGGGCGCTGGGCTCGGCCTGTCGATCGTGCGTTCGGTCGCCGAGGCGCACGGGGGCACGGTGACCGCCGTACCGCGTCCGGGCGGAGGCCTTGAGATCACCGTCTCCCTCCCGGCCGTCTTCTGACATTCACCTTTCTGCCATTGCTGAGTGGTTGATCTGGCACGCCTTGGCTGATTGATTGGTCCGGACCAATCAACTGCCTTCGGAGGAGCCCGTGAACCGCCCCCTCGCTGTCACCGCTCTCGGTATCGTCGCCGCGTCGAGCCTGCTCGCCACTTCGGCGTTCGGAGTCGCCGATGCCCGCCCCCAGAAGGTGCTGGTGATCGGCATCGACGGTGCGATGCTGAGCAAGATCCAGGCCTTCGACACCCCGGCCATGAAGAGCCTCATCAGCTCCGGCTCGGCCGCCAAGACCTCCTTGTACGCCGCTCCGTTCGCCCCGACTGTCTCCGGACCGGGCTGGGCGACCAACGCCACTGGCGTCTGGCCGGACAAGCATCAGGTCAAGAGCAACAGCTGGGGAACGGGGTCGAAGCTGACCCAGTACCCGGACTTCCTGACCCGGCTGGAGCGCGCCCGCCCCGAACTGTCGACGTACGCGATCGCCGACTGGACCCCGCTGACCACGAACAGCGCCGGGCAGGCGATCTTCAGCGACGAGATCCAGAAGAAGGTCACCTACGACGGTGACGCGCTCGGCTGGGCCGCGGCCGACGCTCGCATTGCGACCGAGGCTGCGGCCTACCTGCAGGACACCGGCCCCGACGCATCCTTCGTGTACTTCGGGAACGTCGACATCGCCGGCCACAGCTGCGGTGCCGCCGGAGCCTGCTACCGGACCGCCACCGAGCAGACCGACAAACACATCGCGACCCTGCTCGCCGCGGTTCGCGCGCGGCCGACGTACGCGAACGAGGACTGGACGATCCTCGTCACCGCCGACCACGGCCACACCGAATCCGGCGGTCACGGCGGCAGTTCGGTCGCGGAGCGGTCGTCGTTCATCATCCGCAACGGCCCCGGTACGACGCCTGGTACGCCGGCCGTTGCCCCGAAGAACGTGGATATCGCGGCGATCGCACTCAGCCGGTTCGGGGTGACGGTCCCGGAGCTCGACGGTCAGGCGACGCCTGCGGCCGACCCGTTCGACTCGCTGGTCGGCTCATTGCAGTCGCGTGCGGACGAGACCGGCGTACCGGCTGAGGTGAAGGGCTGGACGCACAGCACCCCGGCCGGCTGGACGATCGACAACACCGGGCTCGGGACCGGCGGCGTCCGCGAATGGCAGGGCTGGTCGTTCACAACTGACGACTTCTGGACCCGGGCCGCTCCCGACCAGTCGCGCGAAGGCAACGTCCGGGCTCGCGGGGTGTTCGCAGTCGCCGACTCCGACGAGTGGTCCGACAAGTCCCGCAGCGGTCTGTTCAACAGCAAGCTCTCTTCGCCGGCCTACGACGTCACCGGCAGCACCACCGCGACGGTCAGCTTCTCCTCGCACTACCTGAAGAGCGGCAACGAAACCGCCACCGTGCTGGCCTCCTTCGACAGCGCCACCCCGAAGCCGATCCTCACCTACACCGCCGACGCGATCGCCAAGCAGGAACGCCTCACCATCCCCGTCCCCGCCGGCGCCCGCACCCTCAAGCTCACCTGGTCCCTCACCAACGGCGACAACGACTGGTACTGGGCCATCGACAACCCCCAGCTCAGTCGCTAACGACAGGACGTATACGTATGAGACGGCGCCCGCGCGGCAACTCCAGGCGGGCGCCGTCATATACGTAGACGACTATGTCCTGTCGTTGGCGTCACTCCGTCGGGAGGTAGAGGGCCAGGAACAGTTCGCCGGAGACCACCCGGGGTTCGGCTTGGCGGACGATGACGGGGCCGGCGGCTTGGGCGTGGATCGGCGCGACGGACGGCGCATCGGTCGGGCTGACCTCGAACTCCTGGCCGCCCGGCGTGCCCGCGAGCTCCAGCGAGTGCACCTTCCCGCTGCTTCCGACCCCGAAGACGGCGAGGTACGGGTCGAAGTCCGGGCCGTCCATCTGGATACCCGAGTCGTTCGGATCGGTCGAGGTCGGGCTCGCGATTCCGCCGTCCAGGCGGTAGAGGCGGCCGTGGTACTGCACGAAGGTCGGGAGCTCGATGTACTTGTAGGCGCCGAACGTATCGGTTTCGGCGGGCGAGTAGACGGCGGCGCCGAGCAGTAGGCCCGGCGACTTCACCTCCCGGCCGTTGCCATCGACAACGGTTGCGGTGAGCTGCACCGGCCGGCCGATACGCAGGCCGAGGTTCGCCCTCAGACCGGCGCCGAAACGCTCGCCGGGCAGCGGATCCGACACGTTGTCGCAGGGCCGTGAGGTGACGATCTTCCCGTTGACCCGCAGTACGACGGCGCCCAGTCCGCTCGCCGACCCGTTGCCGGGGATCGTGCAGAACAGCCGGAAGTCGACCTTCGTCTCGGCCGGGGTCCACGAGAACGACAGCGGCCCAGCGCCGATCCGCGCTGTCTGCAGCGCGGCACCGGCCACCTCGGCCTGGTAGCGAACGCCGTCCTTGACGTAGTCGCCCTTCGCCGGGGTGACCGGGCTCGTCGGCATGCCATCGCCTGGCACTGCCGCGGTTCGGACGGGACGCGGGACAGGGGTCTTGGCCGGTTCGCTCCGGTCGAGGACCGGCGTACCGGTGAGAACGGCGGCGACCGCGGCCAGGCAGGCCGCTGCGCTGAGCACCCCGGTCACGACCCGGCGGCGTCGTACCTGGGCCGCCCGGCGCTGGACGTGAACCATCGGGACCGGAGTGGTCAGGTCGATCTCGGTCGCCTGGTCGTTGAGGTGGCGCCGGAGTTCATCGAGGCTCATGACTGCTCCACAGGGTGGTCGATGAGACGGGGATCGATCCGGAGCTTGGCCAGCGCCCGGCTGGTCTGGCTCTTCACGGTGCCGACCGAGCACCCGAGCAGGCGCGCGGTCTCCGCCTCCGACAGGTCTTCGTAGAAGCGCAGTACGACGACCGCCCGCATCCGCCGGGGGAGCCGCTTCAGCGCGCTGCCGAGGTCGACCGCTGGTTCCCCGTCGTACTGCGGGCTGTGTGGAAGCTCCTCGGTCGGCTGTTCGCCGTTCCAGCGGCGGCGCCACCAGGCGGAGTAGGTGTTCACCATCGTCCGGTGCACATATCCGGCCGGGTCCTCGATCCGCGCCCAGGCCAGCCAGCAGCGCGCGAGCGTCGTCTGGACCAGGTCCTCGGCCAGCGCCCGGTCCTGCGTCAACAGGTACGCCGTCCGCAGCAACTGCCCGTATCGCGCCGCGACGAAGTCCTCGAACTCCGCCCGGCGCCCCGTTGTCATCCCCACACCCTGCCCGAGTACCTGGGCCACGGCAGAGGTTGCATGCGGATCTCCGCCACTGACCAACCTCGTTTCGAGGGGCTGGGACGCGGCTGGCTGAGCGTGGCGGTCGACGTGCCGGGGGAGTTGGTCAGTGGGGCGCGTCCGCCTCTTGTCGATCTCACCGCATCCGGTTCGTTTAAAGGGTGACACTAGGGACCAGGAGGTCACGATGACGCAGTACTTGCTGAGCATTTATCAGCCGGACGGGCCGCCCCCGGCGGCGGTGGATCTTGAGAAGGTCATGCGGGAGCTGCAGGTGGTGACGGAGGAGATGCAGGCGGCCGGGGTGTGGGTGTTCGCGGCCGGGTTGCATCCGCCGGAGACGGCGACCGTGGTCAAGGTCGCCAAGGGGGACGTGCTGGTGACCGACGGGCCGTTCACCGAGGGGAGGGAGCACCTCGGCGGGTTCACGGTGATCGAGGCGGAGGATCTCGACGCGGCGCTGCACTGGGCGCGGAAGGTTGCAGCGGTGCTCGAGCCGTTGTCGATCGAAGTGCGGCCGTTCCAGGGATGAATGTCGCGGAGGTGTTCCGGGCCGAGCACGGTCGCGCGGTGGCCGTGCTGACCCGGGTGTTCGGCGATCTCGAGATCGCCGAGGACGCCGTCCAGGACGCGTTCGCCGCCGCGGTCGAGAAGTGGCCGGAGACCGGCGTACCACCGAGCCCGGCCGGCTGGATCATCACCACCGCGAAGAACCGGGCGATCGACCGGCTGCGGCGTGAGGACAAGCGCGAGGACAAGCATGCGCAGGCGGCGCTGCTGCACGCGCTGGACGAGCCCGAGGAGGTGGGGGCGGTGTATGACGAACAGTTGCGGCTGCTGTTCACCTGCTGCCACCCGGCCCTCGCGCTCAACGTCCGGGTCGCGCTGACGCTGCGGATGCTCGGCGGGCTGACCACGACCGAGATCGCCCGGGCCTTCCTGGTGCCGGAGCCGACGATGGCCCAGCGGCTGGTCCGGGCCAAGACGAAGATCCGCGCGGCCGGCATCCCGTACCGCGTCCCGTACGAGGCCGACCTACCCGAGCGCGTCCGCGGTGTGCTCGCCGTCGTCTACCTGATCTTCAACGAGGGGTACGCCGCCTCGTCCGGCGACACGCTCGTCCGCGACGACCTCGCGGCCGAGGCGATCCGGCTCGGCCGGGTCCTGGTCGACCTGATGCCCGACGAGCCTGAGGCAGTCGGCCTGCTCGCCCTCATGCTCCTCCAGCAGTCCCGCCGCCAGACTCGCGTCGACGCCGAAGGCTCACTGGTCCGCCTCGCCGACCAGGACCGTTCCCAGTGGGATCAGCCCCTGATCACCGAAGGCCAAGACCTGGTACGCCGTTGCCTCCGCCGCAATCAGCCCGGTCCCTACCAACTGCAAGCCGCGATCAACGCCGTCCACAGCGACACCCCACCCACCGACTGGACGCAGATCCTGCAGCTCTACAACCACCTGCTCACGCTCGAGCCAACCCCCATCGTCGCCCTCAACCGAGCCGTGGCCCTAGCTGAGGTCGAGGGCCCGGCCGCCGCCCTCAAGGTGGTCGACGAGCTCGAACTCGACGCCTACTACCTCTTCCACGCCATCCGGGCCGACCTCCTCGCCCGTCTGGACCGCCCGGCCGAGGCTCGCGACGCCTACCGGACCGCGCACGACCTCACCGAGAACGCCGCCGAGCAACGATTCCTCGCAGCCCGCGCTGTCGCTCTCCTCGGCGCTCTCCCCGGCGCGTGACCCGCATCGCCCCGAATCCCCCGACCAGCAACCCCGCCAAGGCGCCCACGATCAGCCCGAACACCGCCGCGATCGGTCCCATCACGACAGCGGAATCCATCCACTCCGTGTGGTCCGGCCCGCTGCCCAGGTAGCTGAACACCACCGCCACGAACGCCATCACGACCGCACCGATCACGGCCCCGGCCAACGGCGGACGACTCTCCATCCTTCGACGGTAGAGCCCTGCCCACGCTGTGGAAACCCGGCCGGGCGCGCCGCCACGATCAGTAGGGTCGTAGGCATGCCGGGATTTGAGCTGATCTGTGAAGTGGAGCCGCCGACGCGGCCCGATCTGAAGCGGGTGCGGCACCAGATCGGGGTGATGAGCCCGATCGCGGATGCGTTCCTGATCCCGGACAATCACATCGGCCGGGCGACCGTGTCCAGCGTCGCCGTGGCCAACGAGGTGCAGGCGATGGGCTCCCGCGGGATCGCCTGCCTGAACTCTCGGGACCGCAACCTGCTCGGGTTCCGCCGCGACCTGCTCACGGCGGCGGCGTACGGCGTTGAGCAGTTCCTGTTCGTCCATGGCGACGACCCCGCCGAGGGCGCCCGCACCAGCCAGCTCACGGTTCGCACGATGATCGAGCAGACGCGCGAGACGTCGTACCCGGACTGCAAGCCCTTCCAGGTCGGCGCCACCACCCGCCTCCGCCCGGTCCCACGCTGGAAGGCCGAGGCTGATTTCCTGTTCGTCCAGATCACCTACGACGTCGACGAGCTGCTGCGCTGGCGCGAATCCGTCGACCTGACCATCCCCGTGTACGCCGGCGTGATGGTGCTCGCCAGCCCCGCGATGGCCCGCAATCTCGCCGCGCTGCCGCAGCTCACCATCCCCGACAGCCTGGTCGAGGCGGTCGGCAAGGACCGGAACGCCGGGATCGACCATGCCTGCGAGCAGATCCTCCGCATCCGTGACTCCGGCGCCTTCGACGGCGTTCACCTGATACCGGTGAGCCGCTACCGTCAGGTCGCGGCCCGCCTGGAAACGGAGCTGGTCGCACCGGATCGGGGCGGAACCGACTAGTGTCCTGCTAGAGAACAGGATCGACGGGGAGGTGGAGCGTGGCTGTGCCGGGCAAGGGTTTGATCGACGGGTTGAAGGTCACCGCGAAGACCTTGGGCCGCCGGTCGGTCACCGAGCAGTATCCGGAGGTCCAGCCGGAGCTGCCGCCGCGGTCGCGCGGGGTGATCGCGTTGATGGAGGAGAACTGCACCTCGTGCATGTTGTGTGCGCGGGAGTGCCCGAGCTGGTGCATCTACATCGACTCGCACACGGAGACGGCGCCGTCGGTCGGGGAGCAGGCGCGCGAGCGTAGCCGGAACGTGCTGGATCGCTTCGCGATCGACTTCAGCCTGTGCATGTACTGCGGGATCTGTATCGAGGCCTGCCCGTTCGACGCGCTGTTCTGGTCGCCCGAGTTCGAGTACGCCGAGACCGAGCTCCGCAACCTCACGCACGAGAAGGATCGTCTGCGCGACTGGATGTGGACCGTCCCGGCGCCGCAGCCGATCGATCCGGGTCCGGCGGTCACCTCCGTGGAGGAGGGCGAGGCGTGACCACTGCTCTCTTCGCTGTCGCCGGTGCGGTGGCAGTGGCCGCCGCCGTGATGGTCGTAACGTCGCGCCGGATCGTGCACGCAGCCCTGTGGCTGGTCGTCACGCTCGGCGCGGTCGCCGGCTGCTTCGGCGCGCTGCATGCCGAGTTCGTCGCCCTCGTCCAGATCCTGGTGTACGTCGGCGCCATCGTCGTGCTCGTGCTCTTCGCGCTGATGCTGACCAAGGCCCCGACGAATCCGCTCCCCAACCTGACCACCGGACGCAGCCCGTTCGCGGCCGGCGTCGCAATCGTCCTCGCGCTGCTGCTCGGCACCGGCGTCGTGCTTGCCTTCGGCAACCAAAAGATCGCCGCCGTGCCGGCCGGGTCCGCCAACGCCATCGGTACGTCGATCTTCCAGACCTGGGTGCTGCCGTTCGAGATCCTCTCGGTGCTGCTGCTGGCCGCGCTGATCGGAGCGATCGCGTTGTCCCAGCGGAAGCAGGAGGACTGAGATGCCGCTGGTACTTCCGTTACTTCTGGCGGTCACGCTCTTCTGCCTCGGTGTGTACGGCGTCCTGTCCCGCCGCAACGCGGTGACCATCCTGATGTCGCTCGAGCTGATGCTGAACGCGGTGAACATCAACCTGATCGCGTTCGACGCCTGGCACCTCGACGGGCTGGCGACCGGTCAGACCCTCGCTGTCTTCGTGATCACGCTGGCCGCGGCCGAGATCGGGCTGGGCCTCGCGATCGTCCTGCTGCTGTTCCGCGGCCACGGTCACGTCGACGCGGACGCGGCCCGCGACCTGGTCGAGCACGAGGAGTCCCCGACGTGATCGCGACCGTCTGGCGGGTCGTCGGTGTCGGCTTCTCGCTCCTCCTGCTCCTGATCGCCGGCCTCCTGTACGGCGCCGCCCCGGAGCAAGTGACTTTCCTGAACTCGCAGATCAGCGACCTGACCATCGGGTTCGCGGTCCGCACCGACGATCTGACCGTGCTGCTGCTCGCGGTGGTCGGAGTCGTCGCGACGTGCGTGCAGGTCTACTCGCTCAGCTACCTGCACGAGCGCGCGGCGTCGTACCACGCGCTCGTCACGCTCTTCACGGCCGCGATGGCGACCGTGGTCGTCTCGGACAGCCTGTTCCTGCTGCTGATCGGGTGGGAGGTGATGGGCGCCTGCTCGTATCTGCTGATCAGTCACTACTGGGAGCGCCGCGACGCCCGCTCCGGCGCGGTCAAGGCGTTCCTGATGACCCGCCTCGGTGATGTCGGGTTCCTGTTCGGCATCTTCGTGCTCGGTGTCGGCGCGGGTACCTTCCGGATCTCCGAGCTCGACCCGGCCCAGATCTCGCCCGGTGTGCTGACCGCCGGCACCCTGCTGCTCCTGGTCGGCGTCGTCGGCAAGTCGGCCCAGGTGCCGTTGCAGACCTGGCTTCCGGACGCGATGCCCGGCCCGAGCCCGGTCAGCGCGCTGATCCACGCGGCGACGATGGTGGCCGCCGGTGTCTTCCTGATTGCCCGCTTGTACGACGTTTTCGCCGCCTCTGCGACGACCATGACCGTGCTCGCGGTGATCGCCTGCGTGACCATGCTGTTCGCCGCGCTGTGCGCGATGGCGGCGGTCGAGGTGAAGCGGGTGCTGGCCTGGTCGACGGTCAGCCAGCTCGCGATCATGTTCGCCGCGCTCTCGCTGGGCACGCGCGAGGGGCGGCACGCGGCGCTTTTCCACCTGGTCACGCACGCGGCGTTCAAGGGCCTGCTGTTCCTTTGCGCCGGCGTTCTGCTGCATCAGGTCGGCAGCGCGGCCTTCGTGGTGCTCCGCCGGTACACGCGCCGCGGCAAGCTGCGGAACACGTTGCGGGTGACCTTCCTGACGATGACCGTCGGCCTCGCGGCACTGGCCGGCGTACCGGGGTTTGCTGGGTTCTTTTCCAAGGACACCGTGCTGGAAGCGGCCTGGGAGCACGCGCACGAGGACGGTTCGGTGCTCGGCTGGCTGGTGCTGGCCTCGGTCGCGGTGACCGCGGCGTTCACGGCCTTCTACTGCACCAGGCTCTGGCTGTGGGTGTTCTTCCGGACGCCTGCGCTGGCCGGTGCGATGGGTGCGTTCGAGCAGGACGACCCGATGGCGGATCTCGAGGATCCGGACACCTCCAAGCTCAAGGACGCGCCCTGGCTGATGCTCGCGCCGCTCGTCCTGCTGGCGGTGGGCGCGATCGGGCTCGGGTATGTCGACGGTCTGCACATCAACTGGGTGATTGCGTTGGGTTCGACGGTGCTCGTGCTGTTCGGCGTCCTCCCGGCGTACTCGCTCTGGTCGCGTGGCGCCGATCCGCGGCCGGCGGTGCTGGAGCGTGAGTTCGGGATGGATCGGGCGTACCACGGTCTGTTCGTGGTGCCGGTGCGGTGGCTGTCCAAGCTGAGTGTGTTGGGGGACCGGGACGTGATCGGCGGCTATGTCCGGGCGGTCGGCCGGAGCGGGTCGCTCGCGTCCCAGGGTTTCCGGCTGCTGCAGACCGGGAACGTCCAGACCTATCTGACAGGTGCCGTGGTCGGCGTCGTCGCCCTCGCGATCCTCGCCGGGGTGATCGCCCGATGATCACCGTGCACACCGCTCATGACAGCTTCGAGGTCGCCGTCCTGCTCGGCATCCTGATCCTCCCGGTGCTGGCCGCGCTGGCGCTCTGGGCGCTGCCGATCCAGCTCGGCGATCGGCTGGCCGCGGCGTACGGTGCGGTCGTGTCCGGGATCGTGCTGGTCGGCTCGATCCTGCTCTGGCCGCGGCCCGGCGGCTGGTTCGCCTACACCAGCCAGCTCGACGCCGGCGCGCAGCCGCACCTGACCCTCTACGCGAACTCCAACATGACCGTCCGGCCGCTGCGCGCCGTCACGGATGTCCCGTGGATCCCGCCGCTGGATGTGCGGTTCCACATCGGGATCGACACGATCTCGCTGCCGCTGATCATCCTGACCGCGCTGCTCACCTTCCTGTGCTGCATCTACTCGTTGAAGATCACCCCGCGGATCGGGCGGATGCGCTCGCTGATCGCGTTGCTGCTGGTGATCGAGGCCGGCGTGATCGGTGCGTTCAGCGCGATGGACCTCGTGCTGTTCTTCGTCTGCTTCGAGATCGTGCTGATCCCGATGTGGCTGATCATCGACATCTGGGGCGACGACCACGACCCGGCCGGCCGTAAGCGGGCAGCGACCACGTTCGTGCTGATGACGGTCTTCGGGTCCGCGCTGATGCTGCTCGGCTTCCTGCTGGTCTACCGGCAGGCCGGCACCTTCGACATCGCCCAGCTGACCAGTACGCCGGTGCTCGGCGGGCACGGGATTCCGTTGGCCGCCGCGCTGCTGATCGCGGTCGGGCTCGCGGTGAAGGTGCCGTTGTGGCCGCTGCACATCTGGCTGCCCGACGCGCATGCGAAGGCTCCGACGGTCGGTTCGGTGATGCTGGCCGGGGTCCTGCTGAAGCTCGGGACGTACGGCCTGATCCGGATCCTCGTCCCGGTCCTGCCCGACGCGACCGTGACAATCGCGCCGTACCTGGCGGGCTTCTCGACCGTTGCGATCATCGCCGGTTCGCTGGCCTGCCTCGGACAGACCGACGTGAAGCGGCTGATCGCGTACTCCAGCGTCGGTCACATGGGCTTCGTCGGTCTCGGGATCGCTTCGCTGTCCGACGCCGGGATGAAGGGCGCGCTGTTCGCGAACATCGCCCACGGCATCATCACCGGCCTGCTGTTCTTCCTGGCCGGCGCGATCAAGGACCGCCACGACACCAGCGACCTGCGCACGATCGGCCGCGCCCTGTACGCACGGTTGCCGCGGATCGGGGCGTTGCTCACGTTCGCCTGCCTGGCCTCGCTCGGATTGCCCGGGCTGGCCGGGTTCTGGGGCGAGATGCTGGTCCTGCTCGGCGCCTACGAGCCGGCGGCCTCGTTGCCGCGGGCAACCTACTTGGTCTTCATGGTGGTCGCCGGGATCGGGACCGTGCTGACCGCGGCGTACTTCCTGCGGCTGATTCGCAACCTCTGCCAGGGTGACCCGGCCGAGAATCCAGCCAGTGCGTTTGCGGTTGACCTGAGCCGGATCGAGCTGATCACCTGGACGCCGCTGATCGTGCTGACCGTGCTGCTCGGTGTCTGGCCCGGCCTGCTTCTGCACCAGTGGGAGATCCTGTGACGATCACGTGGACCGACTGGCAGGCGATCGCCGTGCCGCTGGTGCTGGCGATCGGTGCGGTCGCCGTGTTGCTCATCGACGCGTTCTGGCGCAGCAGTACGGCGCAGCTCCGGCACACCGTGGTCACGTTGCTGACCGGTGCGGTGATTCTGTTCGGGCTGGTGTTCGTCTGGGCGCAACGTGACGACTTCAAGCCGGCCTTCTGCCGTCCGGCGATCGAGGGCCCGGCTGAGTGCAGTCTGGTGTTCGAGCCCCTGACCGCTGGGCTGTGGGCCGTGCTGCTGATCGGCGGACTCGGAGTCGTCGGACTATCGGCGTACCGGCTGTTGTCGGCGGACATCCCCGTTGGCGAGTACCACTTCCTGCTGCTCAGTGCGCTGGTCGGCGCGACCACGCTGGCCGGGGCGCGCGACCTGGCGACGGTGGTGATCGGGCTCGAGGTCGTGTCGCTGCCGAGCTTCGCGCTGATCGCCCTGCGGCGGGATCGCCGGGGTTCCGAGGCGGCGCTGAAGGCGTTCCTGGTGTCGGTGCTGTCGACCGCCGTGATGCTCTTCGGCATCTCCTACCTGTACGGCGTGACCGGATCCCTGTATCTGAGCACGATCGCGAACCGGCTGACCGGGCTGGATCCGGATCTGCGCCGGGTCGCCTTCGCGGCCGGGCTGTTCGTGATCGTCGGATTCGGCTTCAAGATCGCGGCTGTCCCCTTCCATGCTTGGCTACCTGACGCGTACGTCGGTGCGCCGATCGAGGTGACCGCGTTCCTGGCCGTGGTGTCGAAGTCGGCGGGTGTCGCCGGACTGCTGATCCTGGTGGTGAACGGGATCGCGCCGGTCGGGTCCGATCTGCGGCTGGTGATCGCGATCCTGGCGGCCGTCACGATGACGGTCGGCAACCTGGCCGCGCTGCGGCAACGCGAGGCCGTGCGACTGCTCGCCTGGTCGTCGATCGGCCAGGTCGGCTTCCTGCTCGCCCCACTCGCGGCCGGCGACGCTCAGGCGGTCGTCGGGTATCTGGCGGCGTACGTGGTGGTGACGCTCGGCGCCTTCGGGGCCGTCGCGATCGTGCAGCGGCATCGGCCGAGCGGGTTGCTGTCGGACTACCGCGGCATGGTTCGCTCCGAACCGGGGCTCGCGGTGGCGCTGATCTTCTTCCTGGTCGTGCTCGCCGGGCTGCCGCCGGGCCTGGCCGGGCTGTTCACCAAGTTCGCCGCGTTCCAGGCCGTGATCGACGCCCACCTCGGCTGGCTGGCGATCGTGATGGCGATCAACGTGATGATCGGCCTCGCGGTCTACCTGCGCTGGATCGCCGAACTGTTCCTGCTGCCCGCCGACGACCCGTTCTCGGTCGACATCGAGACCCCTGCCGTTGTGATGGTCTCGCTGTTCGCCGCGGCCGCCGTCGTGGTCTCGGTGCTGCCGAGCACGCTCTTCGCGCTCGCTACCTAGTAGCTGACGGTCACGTCGTGGCCGTCGAGCTTCAGCTTGCCCAGGAGACCTGCGAGCTGCCCGGTTCCCGAGCCGGGGACGAACTCGTAGTACAGGGTGGTCTCGTCGCTCATGGTGCCGAACTGCTGCAGTACGACGGTGCCGTTCAGTCCGTCGATCCGGCCGCTGAACACCTCCAGCGCCACGTAACCCGCCTTACCGGTGGATGGGTCACCGGCTGACAGCATCAGGCCGGTGCTGGTGCCGACCATGCCGCCGGTCCAGTTCTTGGTGAAGTCGAAGCGGGCGGTTGCCTCCAGCAACGGATCGGCGGGTTTGAGGTCGATGGTGAACGCTGCTGTCGTCTCAGGCATGCCCGGACCTTAGCCCGGTGGTGGAGCTTCGGCCTTGTAAGAACGCGACAGCTTCCGGCCAGATCGCCTAGGCGGGCGGTCGGAGTCGCTACTGTCGGTTGGGTGATCAGACGCGTACTCCTCGCTCTGTCGCTGACTGCTGCGCTGGCAGCCTGCGGCAGCTCCACGGACCAGCCTGGAGCCACGAACAGCGCAACCTTCGAGCCGGTGCCGACCGTCTCCGGCACCCCATCGCCTCCGTCACCAGCCCCGCCCAGCACGCCGACCCCTGTTGCGCCGACCCCTGTTGCGCCGGCTCCTAGTACGCCGAAGCCCAGCACGCCGGAGTTGCCTACCGCGAAGGACGGGCAGAACTACAAGGCGTGCAACGACGGCAACTGCGAGGTGGTGATCCAGAAGAAGGCGGTCATCACGCTGAACGGTGAGAAGAACACCGCGACCGTGAAGGACGGGAGCGTCCGGCTCGCGAGCGCCAACGGTTACGTCAGCCTCGGCGGGCTGGGCGGATCGGTCAGCTGGTCCAACGGCAACGGACCGACCCACAGCGCCACCCTCAACTACGCCGAGGGCGACGTCGTGATCATGGTGATCAGGACCCAGCGCTAGTTTTCGCGAGGAAGTCCTCGTACTGCGTCCAGACCCGGCGCCACAGTTCGTCGCGCTGCGCGGCGTCGTACTGGGGCAGCGGCAGGAAGAACTCGTCGGCGAGGATCGCGAAGTAGTCAGCCTGGTTCTCGATGATGCTGCTGTCGACGCGGTCGGCGAAGGTCTCCACCCGGCCGACCGATCGCAGGACGGCGACGGAGGTCGGTTTGCGCCGGAACACCGATGCGGTACGGCGGAACGCGGACTGCGGGTCGCCCGACAGCTCGGCGTGTTTGGCCGCGAAAGCGTCGAGCGTGACCGGTTCGTCCTCGAAGTCCATGCCGATCAGGTTGGCGCGGGCGTCGTGGTCGAGGCGCCAGCCGGTGGTCTTCTCGGAGCGGCGGAGGCGCAGTTCGAAGGGTTCCTGGTAGGTGCTGCCGACCTCCAGCGGTATCGGGCGGATGAGAGCCTCGCCGAGACCGGCGTCCACCACCCAGAATCGCTCCGGATCTTCGGCCAGGCCACGCACGGTCAGGACCAGGTGGCTCGCATCGACGTCGCCTGCCCGGGTCGGCGTCTCGGCGCCGCTGCGGTGCATGCGAACCTCGTAGCCGAGTTGGGTGAGCAGCACGCCGAGAACGCCGTTCAGCTGGAAGCAGTAGCCGCCGGTTTCCCGGGCGATGATCCGGCGGGCGGTCTCCTCGAGATCGAGCGGCGTACCGGGCTGCAACTGGTACTGGACCGACTCATACGGGACCTGGTCGACGTACGCCTCGTGGAGCCGCGACAACGCGTCCAGGCTGGGCTTCTCGTCGTGCTCGACGCCGATCCGGCGGAGGAAGGCTTCGGTATCCACGAAGTCGAGGTTATGTCAGGATGCTTGAGGTGATCGTCGTTCTGGATCAATTTGCAGCTCTTGGCATCGCGGCTGAGCTCGGCGAGGTGTTCGCGGCCGCCTTCGCCGCGGAGGAACGCGCCGACGCCACGCGCTTCGCCACCGAACAGCTCCCCACGCACGCGGAGCGCCAGGACTTCCGCCTGGTTGCCGCGCGGCTGCCACCGCCGGACGATGTCGTCAACGTGCTCGGGCCCGGGCCTGTCCTGGGCTTTGCCTACGGGTTCACCGGTTGGCCTGGACAGTGGTGGTCGGACCGGATCGCCGCGGCGGTGCCTGTTGAGCTGGCGGCCGAGTGGATCGGTGGGCACTTCGAGGTGGTCGAGCTCGCGGTCATTCCCGAGGCGCGGGGGCAGGGGCTCGGGGCCGCGTTGATGACCGCGTTGCTGGACGGACTTCCGAACCGCAAGGCACTACTGACCACGTACGCCGATGATCGGACCGCCCCACGGCTGTACCGGCGATTGGGCTGGCAGGTGCTGGTGCCGGACCTCGGGTGGGGGTCGGCGCTCTACGGACTGGACACCGGAGTGCCCGACGCTCGGTGACCTGGCAGGGTATGCGGTATGACCTCTGAGCAGATCTATGTCGGGAGCTACACCAGCCAGCCGGGGGGCGGCGAGGGGATCGGGTTCGGCACGCTGGACGGGCTCTCGCTGGCAGCGACGGTCGTCGACCCGTCGTTCCTGGTCCGGTCCGCCGATGGACGGTTCCTCTACGCGACCAACGAGGGTGAGGGCGGCCGGGTCAGCGCCTTCGCGATCCAGACCGACGGTGGGCTGGAGTTCCTGAACGACCAGCCGACCGAGGGCCTGCACCCGTGCCACCTCGGCATCGACCCCACCGGCGCCTATCTGCTGTCGGCGAACTACAGCTCGGGCTCGATCGCGATCCACCCGATCGGCGCCGACGGCTCACTCGGTACGGCGACGCAGATCCTGCAGCGCGAGGGCACCGGCCCGAACGCCGAGCGTCAGGAGGGTCCGCACGCGCATCAGGTGGTCTTCTTCGGTGAGTTCGTCTTCGACGTCGACCTCGGCTCGGACACCGTCTACACGTCGACGCTGACCTCGGCCGGCCGCCTCGAAGCAGTCGACCTGCTGCGCGTCCACCCCGGCGCCGGTCCGCGGCACCTGGTGTTCCATCCGGACGGCAACGCGGCGTACGTGATCAATGAGCTCGACTCGACGCTGAGCGTCTGCAGCTACGAGGAGGGCAAGCTGCAGGTCGTGCAGACGCTGTCGACGCGCCCGGCCGACTCGCCGGGGGAGAGCTTCCCGGCCGAGCTGCTGATCTCCGCCGACGGCCGTTTCCTCTACGGCTCCAACCGTGGCGACGACACCATCGCCGTCTTCGCGATCGGTGCGGACGCGGTCTCCGCCGAGCTCGTCCAGACCATCGACTCGGGTGGCAACTGGCCGCGGCACCTTGCCTTCAGCAACGACGGCGCGCTGCTCTACTCGGCCAACGAACGGTCCGACACGATTGCGACGTACGTGATCTCGGACGGTCTCCTGACGCCGGCCGGCGACCCGACGAGCTGGCCGAAGCCGGTCTGCATCCTCCCGGTCTAACCGGTGATGTCGGCGGCCAGCTTCTTGGCTTCGGTGCTGGTGAAGGTGCCGGAGATCTGAACCTGGCCGTCGGAGATGGGCCCGCTGACGGCCGGCGCCGAGACGACCTTGTCCTTGACGACGATCGCCAACTGGTTCTTGGGCGGTACCTGCTCGGCCAGGGCGGCGGTCAGGGTCGCGAATGCTTTGGCGCCCCGGCTGTCGAGGGTGAGGCTGATGTACCAGCCGAGGGCGCCGTTGGTGCTCGGTGCGGCCTCGACCTTGGTGACGTGGCTGCCCTCGAGCTCGACCTGACCGAGCGTGTATCGGGTGCCTTCGTCGTCGCACCGGACGTTCGCGGCCTGCGGGCCCTTGGTGCATGCGTTCGGCTCGGCCTTGAGTACCTTGCGGAACTCCAGCGTGTCCGCCGCGGCCGGCTTTGGCTCCGACGGCTTGTCCGACTCGTTGGTCCGGGTCAGCAGGATGACGGCGATCCCCGCGACGGCCGCGACCAGCACGACCACGAGCACCAGGACCAACACCAGCGGCCCCCGGCTGCGCTTGATCGGCGTACCGGGCTGCGGAGGCGGATATGACTGAGCCATGACACCGGATGCTAGTGGTGTCATGGCTCGTACGTCGTCAGACCAGCTTCTCGAAGAAGAACTCGTGCTTCAGGAACGAGACGTCATACTCGTGACCCGGCTGCGGCGGCAGCAACTGCGCGGCCTGGAACAACCGCCAGCCGTCCTTGAGCGCATCCAGTCCGTTGGCGTACGGCGGTACGTCGCTGTCCCCGGTGGTCGGCGACGTCGCGCCGGTCCCGTCGTACGTCGACCAGCCGACGACGCGGGAGTCCAGTGCGGACGAGGCGAGGTACAGGACCAGCACCTGCTGGCGGACCGTCTGCTGGGTGGTTCCAACTGCTTCGGCGGTCATGCGATCACCTTCTTGGCGTGGGGGTTGACGCTGCGCTGGGAGACGACGCGCTGCGGGCGGTTCGTCACCCGGGTCACCCAGTAGTCCGGGTCGAACGTGTCGTCACCGGTGATCGCCTGCCACAGCTTGACGCGGTTGTAGATCTCCAGCCGACCGGTCGCGTTCTCGTACCACGGGAAGGACTGGCCGAGCTCGCGCGCCACCTCCTCGTCGTACAGGTCCTCGAGGTTCCACAGCCGGACCTGACGCACGGTCGGGTTGAAGCGGATCTTGAACATGTACCGGTCGATCGCACTGTCGTTCTTGCGGCCGCCGTGCCAGATGCCGTGATGCAGGAACTGGACGGTGCCGGCCGGGCAGACCAGTCTGGTCTGGCCGAGCAGGTTCTGGTAGCGGCCGGTGTCGGACTCGTTGGTGCGCCGCAGGTGGCTGCCGGGGACGCTGAGCGTGCCGCCCATCTCCAGCGTGACGTCCTGCGGGTAGTACATGAGCTGGACGTCGAAGGCGTCCTCGCGGACGTCGATGATCGCGTCACCGTGCAGGTTCTGCGCCTCGCCCTCGTTCGCCCGGCGGATGTGCACGGCGTGGTGGTCGACCGTCGGCTCCGGGCCGACCAGGCTGTGGATCGCCCCGGCCACCTCGGGCAGCTGCACCAGCCGCTGGACGAATTCGCTGTCCGCGAACGCCTCCGACAGCGGGGTGCCGTAGGGGACGCCGGGGATGCCGTTGTCGAGGACCTCGATCGCCTGCCGGTTCATCTCGTCGGGCACGACGGCGTCCATCCGGAGCGCCCCCGTCGCCACGAAATGCGCCATCTGAACCGAGCTGAGCAGGTTCTTCTGATGCGGATGGGGCATGGTTCTCCCTCTCGGGGGTGGTGGTTACTACTCCACAACGCTAGGTCGGGTCTTTGTTCTTGTGCATGGGTTGTGATCACCACTGGTGGTAATTTTTCACCATGATCGCGTTGCCACTAGCCGCGCCGCCGGAGGTTGTCAACGTCGGCGTCGGGATCCACGGCACCCGGTCGCTGCGCGACGTCTTCCTGATCCCGGACCTCTGGCAGCTCCACCTCTACGCCTACTCCTGCGACCTCACCGTCGCCGGTACGACGTACGCGGTGGCGCCGGGATATGTGTCGCTGACCCCGGCCGGCTCGGTGGTTCAGTTCGACTATCGCGGGCGCTCCGAGCACCTCTACGCCCACTTCCGCCCGGCTGCTGTGGGTGCGCCGTCGCACGTGCCCGTCGTACAGGACGCTGGTGATGCGGCACCGCTGCTGACCGGTTTGTTGCGGTCAGCCATCGAGGCCTCGCCCTCCGGCTCCGCCCGGGTCGCTGCCGAGGTCTGGACGGCCCTCTGGCGCATCGCCGACCTCGCGGCGGCCACACCCTTGGGGGACCCCCGGCATCCCGCCGTAGCGGCGGCCATGGCGTACATCGAGGCGAACCTCGGTCGGCCGCTGAGCGTGGCTGGGGTGGCTCGGGTGGTGGGGGTCTCGCACAACCACCTCACCCGGCTCTTCCAGGCCGAAACCGGCTCGACGGTGATCGGCTATTTGCGGCGCCGGCGAATGACCAGAGCCCGGCACTTGCTGGTGGCCTCGACCTTGTCGATCCCCGCGGTCGCAGCCTCCGTGGGCATCCCTGACCTGCAGGCCTTCAACAAGACCTGCCACCGGGAGCTCGGGGCCTCACCTCGGACGATCCGAAATGAGATGACCGGGTTGGCCGGCGCCGGATAGCGTGCTCGGTGTGCTGATTCCCGCGACGGACGCTCCGCAGTACGACTCTGAGGCTGAGGTCCGCTTCGCCGAGGTGTGGCCTGAGTTCATCTTCCACGACCCTGCGTCTTCGCAGTGGTCGCCGCGGCGGGCGGAGTACTTCCGCAACTGGGAGTTCTACTACGCGGTCGACGGCAGCCTGGCTGCGGGCTGCTGGGGCGTGACGCTGCCTTGGGACGGGACGGTCGCTGATCTGCCGGGCGGGTACACGGATTCGCTCGCGCGGTCGGTGACGGCGTACGAGGCGGGCGTCGTACCGAACACCTTCGTGCTGATGGCGGCGGCTGTGCTGCCCTCGTTCCGGGGCGCTGCCTCGGGGTTGCTCACCGCCGTCCGCGACCGGGCTGTGGCTGCCGGTCTGTCGCAGGTCATCGCGCCGCTGCGGCCTACCTGGAAGCCGCGCTATCCGCTGACGCCGGTCGAGACGTATATGACCTGGACCCGGCCTGACGGCCTTCCGTTGGATCCCTGGCTCCGCACGCACGTCCGCTTAGGCGCCACCGTCCTGGCAGCCGCTCCGAGGTCCCAGACCATCACGGGGACGGTCGCCGAGTGGGAGTCCTGGACCGACATGGCCTTCCCCGCCACCGGCACCTACATCATCCCCGCCGGCCTCTCACTCCTAGAGATAGACCGCTCCGCCGACACCGGCACGTATGTAGAGCCCAACATCTGGGTCCGCCACGCCTAACAACGTCGGGAAGGACACGTAGTAGTGCCTCTGGCTAATGCCGTGAACGCCTTCGCCAGGCTCGACTGCCCCACCTCTACGTGTCGTTACCGACGCCTAGGGCGTGTCTCTGAAGCTCAACACGTCATCAACATGCCCTAGTTGTGGCCGGAGACAGGCAGGCGGGACCGGAGACCCATGGCTCGAGGTCTCCAGCCACCACTCCCTGTCCCCAGCCACCAGTCCCTGTCTCCTCCCGTCATTTCCTGTCCCCGGCCACCAGTGATGGCCCGGGACGCATAGTCGGGGCTGGAGACCTGTGGTGCGGGTTCCCTGGCCACCGTTACCTGTCTCCGGCCACCACTCCAGGCTCTTCAACCACCGCCTCTCCGAGCCCACCGTGCACGGCCCAGGCCGAGCCGACAGCCGGGGGTTTGAACAGGAACTGGTGGGGGTGGACAGGTCATAACTTGTTCAAGCCCACCCTGCGGTGTGGACGCCCCCGACGGCTGGCGGCGGAGACAGGTTCTCAGGGCCGGAGACCTGTGGTGCGGGGTCTCCGGCAACCGTTGACTGTCTCCGGCCACCACTCCGGCCACGATGGTTAGTCGTCGTCCTCGTCGTCCTCGTCGACCGGCCGTCGCCGTTCGCCTTCCGGCGTGAACCGAAGCGACTCCACGAACGGTTCCCCACACCGCCCCGCAAGCACTACTTCCTCGTCCGCGGTGTGGAACCACACCATCGGTTCACCCGGCAGCCCGTAGCCGAGCGCCTGGTCGCTGTTGCCCCCGATCCGCACCGACGGCTCCCCGAACCGCTCGATCACGTCAGCCCGTGCGCGATCGACCGCGCACCACGTGTCCAGCGCGCGACGCATCTCGCCGTACTCCTCAGCCGTGAGCGTCCGATCAAGCGTCAGCCACTTGTGATCATGCGCGTAGTCCGCATACACCGAGGCCGCCCCGTGCTGCTCGGTCTCCGGCATCAGCAGAGTCACCACCCCGCTCACTCCATGCGACGTCCACGCCTCCGCCCAGCTCATCGTGTTCCGCCAGGTCCGTCGATCACCCGTCTCAGTCACGTAGACCACGTCGGTGAGTGTGTAATCGAGCCCGATCTCGCTCGGCCCGAACATCCCCGGCCGCCGGATCGCGTGATTCAGCTGCTCGATGAAGTGTTGCTGGATCTGCTCGACGGTCAGCATGCTTCGACCGCCAACGCGGCCAGGCCCTCGGCGAGGATGCCTCGGGTGATGCGGACGCAGTCTTCGCGGTCAGGTCCAGTCAGCGCCTGGTGCGACCAGAGCACGACATCTTCGCGAGCCCGGATGTGGCGGTAGTAGCGAACCGCGTTCTCGTCGACCACGTGCGGCCCGTACCCGCTGAGGAACGCCTCCACCTGCTCGGCCGTCGTCGGACCGACCTCACCCATCCCACCGAGCATGAACATCAGGTCTTGCTCACGCGGCGCGAGGATCACGTCGTCCCAGTCGATCAACTGCAGACCGTCCTCCGCCACAAGCACGTTGCCAAGATGCGGATCCCCATGGCACACCACCCGCGGTCCCTCAGGCACCGGCGGATCATCAGCCAGCAGTACGTCGATCGTCCCCGCGTACCGCGCCCAGAGCCCCGCCAACTCGGCCTCAACCTCGTCCTGTGGCTCGCTGACCCGCTCCCGCACCTCCGCCGCCAGCCCCGGCACCCGAGCAACGATATGACTCTGCTTCGGCAGCGCGTCCCGCAGCCGCGCCGGTGGTTCCGCGTCATGCACCCGCCGCAGCAGTACGCCGTACTGGCTCCACTGCTCGACCGTCAGCCCACCGTCAGCCGCCCGCCGGCCGTCGATCCACGGCGTCACCGTCAGCCGCTTCTTCTTCCCGTGGAAGGTCCACAACCCACCCTCCACGGTCCGCACCACCTCCGGCACGCCCGGCAGACCGCTATCACCCAGGTACGCCGCCACCTGGTGCCCGGTGTTCGTCCCGGCCCCACTCCACTTCACGGCGTACCGATTGGTCGCCGTACTGGCCCTCCACACCTGCGCGGCCAGGTCCGCCCCGTGGCCGACGGGTGAGAGTTCCACCACATCCAGCCCGAAGTCGTCGTACAACCACCGCTGCAGCAACGTGTCACCCACGCCGCCCAGCATGCCCGCCGCAGCGGGCCGCGGCGACCCGATATCCGGGCCGCCGGCCGGCGTCGGTCAGCGGTAGTTGACGAACTGCACCGCGAAGTCGAGGTCCTGTCCCTTGATCAGCGCCTGCACGGTCTGAAGGTCGTCCCGGCTCTTGCTGGAGACCCGCAACTCCTCGCCCTGGATCTGCGCCTTGACCCCCTTCGGACCCTCGTCCCGAATCAGCTTGGAGATCTTCTTCGCGTTCTCCTGCGTGATCCCGGCGTCGATCGTCGCGGTGATCTTGTAGATCTTCCCCGACAACTTCGCCTCGTCCGCCTCCAGCCCCTTGAGCGAGATCTGCCGCTTCACCAACTTGTCCTTGAACACGTCGAGGACGGCGTTCACCCGCTCCTCGGTGTTCGCCTCCATCGCGATCGACTCCCCGCTCCACTCGATCTGAGCGCCGACGTTCTTGAAGTCGAACCGCTGGCTGATCTCCTTCGCCGCCTGGTTCACGGCGTTGTCCACCTCCTGCCGCTCAACCTTGTTCACGATGTCGAACGACGACTCCGAAGCCATGGGCACTTCCTTTCCGATTTGCCGACAGGGGCACCTACTGTTGTATCGTCTCCCACGCCGGTTCACGAACCGGCAGCACCCTGGCGGGTTGCCCGAGTGGCCAAAGGGAGCAGACTGTAAATCTGTCGGCTTATGCCTACGCAGGTTCGAACCCTGCACCCGCCACAGGCGCTAAACAGCCCCTGACCTGCGAACCAGCAGGTCAGGGGCTGTCTTCTTGTGTCCGCCGTCTCCCAGAGCCGAACGGACCACGGATGCTGATCACACTCGACGAGTCGCACCGCCAACTTGTCCATCAGGCCCGCGACGAGGCCGGAGCGTGGCTAGCCACCAAGGGAACCGATCAGTATCGCGGCGGCCTCGACCTGACCCAGGTTCACACCAACATCGACCGAGACTTCGATGCTCACGAGTTCGTCGGCTGGCAAGTAGACGGCCAGGTGGTCGCCATGCTCGCCATCAGCACCCCGGACACCGACTTCTGGACCCCAGCGGAACGGGTCGAACTCCAGACCTACATCAGCCGCTTCTACGTCACAGAACACGGCCGCGGCCACGGCGCAGCCTTGCTCGGCGCTGTCGAAGAGCGTGCCCACCAGGCAGGCAACCACTGGCTCCGCCTGAATTGCTGGACCACGAACACGCGCCTCCACGACTACTACCGAGCCCACGGCTACAAACACGTCCGTACCTGCGACGTTCCCACCCGGCCAAGCGGCGCACTGTTCGAGAAGGATCTATTAGGGAGTTGAGATGTCTGAGCACGCGGTGATCATTCAGATCGCACTTGGGGAAGACCATTTCGGCAGTGCGGAGGCTCGCGAGGTGGTGCGGGTGCTTGAGCGGGAGATCCGGGCGGTTGTCGATGGCAGCGGCCTGGGTGAGTTTGATGGGGACGAGTTCGGGGGCGGCGAGGCGGTCCTGTATCTGTACGGGCCGGACGCCGACAAGCTCTATGCCGCCGTTGAACCGGCCCTGCAGGCGCTGCCTTTGCGGCCGGTTCAGGTGACCCGGCGGTACGGCGATGCGGGAGATCCGGCCGCTCTGGAACGGCGCATCCAGCTCGAGTGAAGCCGGCGAGTGTGGCGAGTGGGCGGTCGAGCGAAGCCACCGTGCCGATGAGCGCCCTCCGATGAGGGGGACGGACCGCCGGCACTGACCAACTCTGTGCCGCATGCTCGGTTCAGGCTCAGCGAGACCGGGCATGGGCGGCCAGGAGCGGGTTGGTGAGTGGCGCAGGTCCGCCCCATCCACCACACCCCAGGTCGGGGGCGGTTTCTGGTTAGGTGCCGCAGAGGGAGTTGGCGTAGGGGGTTTGGTGGTCGGGTTGGTCGTTGCGGAGGTGGCGTACCAGCGGTCGCCGACGATGTCGGCCCTGGCGCCGCCGCCGATGACCTGACCCGAGGTGCACGGTACGGCGCCGCCGGCGATCGAATTCGGGTTCGCCAGGATGGTCGCCGTACGGACGTTGTAGTTGCTCAGGCCGCTGTAGTAGATGACCTGCAGGGTGAAGGAGCGGACGGTGTTGGTGCAGTTGGTGACGGTGACTCGCCGGCCGGTGCCGCCGTCGAGGGCGCGGCTGGCTTTGAGTTCGGGGCCGAGATCTCACGTCGGTTTCACCGGGTGGGCCGGCCGAATTTCGGTGGCGAGCCGGTACGGCGGGCGCTCAGCATGGAGGGATGTTGAGTGATGACCAGTTGGAGGAGTTTGCCCGGGACGGGATCGTGCGGGTGCCGGAGGCGTTCGGGGCTGAGGATGCGGCTCGGATGCGGGCGGGCTTGTGGCGTGAGCTGGGCGAGCTGCATGGGATTCGGCCGGACGATCGCCGTACCTGGGAGCCGCATCGACCCACCAGACTGAAAGCGAGCAAGAAGGGTCCGGCGGCTGACGCGATTCTCGGGCCGGTGCTGCGGGGTGTGCTGGACCAGTTGCTGGGGAGTTGGGTGGAGCCGTCGCACCAGGGGCAGGTGCTGGTGACCATGCCTACCGGCGACGAGTGGGCGGTGCCGCATCGGCAGTGGCATACGGATGTCGGGTACGACGAGCTGCCGCGTGACGAGCTGGTGGGTGTGAAGGTCTGGGCGCTGCTCGGCGACCTTGCGGCCGGTGGTGGCGGGACGCCACAGATCGCGGGCTCGCATCGGGTGCTTGCGCGGTATCTGGACAGGACTGACGAGCGCGACTTCAGCACGGTTCGCGATCAGGTGCTGGCTTCGCACGAGTGGTTCCGCCAGCTGACCAGTGAGAATCGGAGCGAGGACTGGGTGGCCGAGGGAGACGTGGACGGGATCCCGGTGCGGGTGGTCGAGCTGACCGGGAATGCCGGCGACGTCTACCTGACGCATCCGTGGGTGCTGCATTCGATCGCGCCGAACGCGCGGCAGGCGCCGCGGATGATGCGCAGCCGGATGATGTGGCGACAGAGTTGATGTGGCGACAGGGCTGATGTGGCGGCAGGGCTGACTACTGGCGGCAGGGCTGACTACTCGCCTACTTCCCCGTACACGGACTCGCGGATGAGGTCGGCGTGGCCGTTGTGCCGGGCGTACTCCTCGATCATGTGCAGGACGACCCAGCGGACGCTCGGGGTTTCGCCGTTCGGGAAGCTGCGGGCGGCAGGCTGGTCGAGCCCGCCGTTGGCGAGGGTTTCGGTCAGCTGAGCGCGAGAGCGGTCTACCGCGGCTTGCCAGATGCCGTGGAGCGCCTCGGGGGTCTCTCGAATAGCCCACACCTCCTCGGGATTCAGACCGGCCCACTGCGGATGACGCTTGTTGCCCTGCATGCAGCGAGAGAACCAGTGGTCCTCGTAGTAGGCCAGGTGCTTCTGCATCCCGCCGAGCGTCATCGACGAGGCACCCACGGTCGCCCGCAGACCGGCGTCGTCCAGGCCGGAGCACTTCCAGGCGAACGTCGCGCGGTGGTACTCGAGGAAGCCGATCAGCGACTCGGCCTCGCCCGCGGCCAGTGGCGGCTCAGTCCTGTTCATGGTCGGGAGTTTAGGAGATCGCCGCAGAAGGAGCGGATAGCTCGGTTGACCAACACCGGGCGTTCCCAGGGGAGGAAGTGGCCGGCGCCTCTGTCCCAGAAGGGGCCGACCGCGTTGGGGAACGCCACCAAGCAGCGTTCTTCGAGATGGTTGCGCAGGGTGATCTGGTCGGTGCCGACCAGGATCAGGGTCTGATGGTCGACCGGACGGTCGGTGAGTTCAGGCGCTGACAACGGACGGGTTCCCATGACGACCTCGTAGTCGGCGAACGACGCGCGGAGGCGGGCAGCATCGCCGTACGGCGCGGTGAGGAACGCGAGGTCCTCTGGGGAGAAAGCGTCGGGCGGGCACCAGAGACGGTGGCCGTAGAACTCGCCGATGTAGCGACGCCGCTGCTCCGGAGTCGCGAGTTCGGCGACGAGTTCGTCGGCGTGCAGGCCCTGCTGGCGGACGTAGTCGTAGACGGCGGGCTTGGGATCGATGGGTGGGAGATCCGCGAAGGCCAGCTGCGGCATCGAGTCGTCGAGGATCACGAGGCGGTCCACCCGGCCGGGGTGGCGGGTGGCCAGGTCGATGGCGATCATCGCGCCGAGGTCGTGGCCCGCGACAACCGCGCGGTCCCAGCCGAGCTGGTCGAAGAGGCCGAGCAGGTCGACGTTGAACGCGTTGAAGTCGTAGAAACCGTCCGGCGCGAAGTCCGAGTCGCCGTACCCGCGCAGGTCGGGTGCGACGACGTCGAAGCCTGCCTCGGCCAGCGGGATCAGGTTGTGCGCCCAGATCCGGCTCGTGCACGGGAACCCATGGAGGAGCAGGAGCGGTACGCCGCCCTCCCCACGACGCCGTACGGCGAGGTGATGCCCGGGGCCAACCTCGATACGTAACGGCGTTACGACTTCAGCGGGAACAGCCATGCCTCCGGTCTACACGGCATTCCGGACGTTCCACCGCCGGAATCTGTCCCCTTACAAGCTGTCGGTGGACGGAGGTAGAACTGAAGGATGGAATATGGATTCATCCTCCCGGGCGGGACTGCAGGTGAGCAGCTGGAGCAGGCGGTGCTGGCTGAGCAGGCCGGCTGGGACGGTGTGTTCGTCTGGGAGGCCGCGTACGGCGTGGATCCGTGGGGACTGTTGTGCGCAGTGGCCGCGCGGACGGAGCGGATCCGGTTGGGGACGATGCTGACACCGCTGCCGTGGCGGCGGCCGTGGAAGGTGGCCAGCCAGGTGGTGACGCTGGACCAGGTGTCCGGTGGGCGGGCGACGCTGGCGGTCGGTGTCGGAGCAACGGAGACGGATCTGCCGCGGACGGGTGAGGAGTTGGAGCTGCGGACGCGCGCGGCGATGCTCGACGAGGGGATCGACCTGATCCGCGAGCTGTGGAGTGGCGGGCTCAGCTATCAGGGCGAGTACTACGAGTACAACTGCGAGCGCGATGACCTGGCGCAGGTCGGGCGGCCGGTCCAGGAGCGGATTCCGATCTGGGTGGTCGGAGTGTGGCCGCGACCGAAGTCGATGCGGCGCGTACTGCGTTGTGACGGAGTCCTGCCGCAGTTCGAGGAGGGGCAGGACACGGTTGCAGAGCTGGGGCGACTCAAGACGTGGCTGAGTGAGCACGACGCCGAGATCGACGTCATCGCCGAGGGCGAGGCGCAGGATACGACCGCGGTGCAGCCTTGGATCGATGCCGGGGCGACGTGGTGGCTCGAGACTCGGTGGGAGATGCCGCACCACTCCGCCGAGCGGATGCAGGAGGTCCGCGAGCGGATCGCGGCCGGCCCGCCCAGCTAGACGCCGCGGGTCATGTAGACGTCGACCGGATCCTCGGAGTCGACAGTGAAGCCGTGGCGTTCGTAGAGGCGGCGGGCTGGGCTGCCTTGGAGGACGTTGAGGCGCACGACGCCGGGGTGCGAGTCCAGGACGTGCTGGAGTACGGCGCTGCCGAGGCCCCGGCCCTGTAGCTGCGGATCCAGGAAGAAATGCTCCAGCCAAACGACCCCGTCCGCCGGGCGGAGCGCGATCGAGCCGGCAAACCGGTCAGAGTCCTCGATGATCCAGGCGTGCGCCGGGTCGAAGGAGTCGCGAAAGCGCTGGCGGACGCGGCGCTCGTCGTACCGGCCGAGGCGTTCCAGATCAGGGCGCAGTACGACGGCGCGCAGCTCGGCGATCGGTTCGACATCGGCCGGGGTGGCTGGGCGGAGGCACCAAGAGATCACCAGGCAAACACTAAGGTTGGGAATAGTGGCCCGGCGGGGGAGGGTTGCTCCTGACGACGTGTTTTCGTGAGAGGGACGGGATGAAGCCGACTGAGTTCGTGAAGGTGAACGCGCAGTTCTGGGGGGAGCACCTCCGGGAGATCAGCGGGCACCTGCCGGTGAGCCACCGGCGGGAGCTGGCCGGGCCGTTGCTGTATCCGCGGATGCTGGTGCTGACGGAGACGCCGGACTGGAACATCGTGGAGCTGGTCGGCATCAGCCGGGAGTACCGGAGCCTCGAGGTGCGGCGGCAGAAGGTCGCGAGCGTCGAGGAGTACTTCGGGGTCGGCGGTGGCACGGCGGTGGTGACGCTGCCGGGCGAGAACCTGTTCAAGGACGCGACCGTGGCCACGCACGACGGCCGGCGCGAGCTCGAGGCGCGGTTCCCGGGTGTGCGGTCGATGATTGGCCAGGAGTTCTCGGGGCCGGGTGACGACCTGCTGAAGTTCGCGCCGGGCAACTACTCGACCTTCGACCGGACGCTGCTGGTGCACTCGGCCGGGTCCGCGCTCCGGGCGCACTGGGTGTTTTTCGCGCTGGCGATCCACCGCTCCGAGCCCGCGGAGAAGTATCTGGACTTCCTCCGCAACTTCGCCGCCGCAGCGCCGCACACCGACCCGATCGGGACGCTGAGCGTGCCGCGGTCGGACGACGGCGCCGACCTGCAGGGCGCGGTCTTCGCGAGCACCTACCTCGCGCACGATGTACCGAACTCGACGGTCGACCAGTTCCTGAGCGCCAACGAGGACTTCCTGCTGACCGCGTTCGACGCGACCAAGCTGATCCGGCAGCCGCACCTGGAGTGGCAGTCCGGCGACGAGGCCGCCCTCACGCCCGACTTCATCCTGGAGCGGGCCGACGGTTCGCATGTCGTTGGTGACCTGCGGCTTCCGCTGGCTGACGGGGTCAAGGGCAAGAAGCACCGCCGTACGACGGTGCTCGCGGACGGCGTTGGCCAGCTCGCCCGCGTCACGGCGTACTTCGACGACGCGGACAACCGGGCGTTCGCGAACACGAAGTACGGCGTGGAGATCAGCGCTCCGCGCAAGCTCGTGGTGATCGGCTCGCAGGACCTCGTCGACGCCGCGCAGCTGAAGGCGGCCGAGGACGTCGAGGTGCTCGACTACGACACCATCCTGCGTCTGCACCTCGCGGCGACGACCTCCTAGATCGGTAAGGTCCGATCCCGTGCAGTACTTCGTGTACGGACGGGATCGGGCCGGCTCCGGCGACCTCAAAGAGAGGTTGACGCCGGAGCATTGGGCCTTCATGGACGGGTACGCCGACGAGCTGATCGCCCGCGGGCCGACGCTCACGCCGGACGGCGAGGACACCACCGGCAGCCTGCACATCGTCGAGGTGCCGAGCTTCGAGGCGGCCAAGTCCTTCGCGTACGACGATCCCTACTATCGCGCAGGCGTCTTCGACGACGTCCTGATCTGCCGCTTCCGCAACCACACGGGCGGCACCATGTGGGACTTCGCCAACGCAGTCGACGGGTTCAACCGCTACCTCGTCCACACCGACGACGCTCCCCGGTCGCTTACCTCGCCGCACGTCATCCTGTCCGGCGACCTGCTCGCCCTCGACGCCGACGAGCACCTCGGCCGCGCCGTACTGCTAGAGGCCCCCACCCCGGAAGCTGCCGCAGCCCTCGCCGTGGCCGACCTGTCGAAGGTCCACCCCTGGACCTTCGGCGGCCGCCGCTAACTGTCTGTTCCGCAGCCGTCTCTTCGTCGGTGACATGACGGAAGGAGCAGCGATGACAGTCATCGTGGCGGGCAGTGTGTGGGTGGAGCCGGCAACCAGAGACCAGTACGTCGACGCTCACCAAGTGATCGTCCGCGCGGCCCGTGTCCACCCCGGCTGCCTCGACCTGGCCATTTCGCCCGACCCGATCGACCCCGGCCGCGTGAACATCTACGAGTACTGGGACTCCCAGCAAACGCTCGACACCTGGCGCACGATCTGCCCGCGGCCAAACCCAACCACCGCGTCAATCATTTCCCAGAACGTCCAGCTTCATGAGATCTCCAGCTCGGGCCCGCCTTTCAGAGCAAAGAGCTGACTCGCTCCGCAATGTCGCGAGCCTCGGGCGTGTCCGCACTCAACGCGGATGCGGCATGGTCGAGGCCCTCGAACTCCAGATAGGCGAACCCGATTCCCTCCAGCACCGGACGGAGTCGGCGTACCGGCTTGATCGCCCGGTCGGCGGTCCCGAGGTAGACGACCTTCGTCCCCGCGAAGACTCTGAGCTCGTGATGCCAGTCGAATGATCGATATGCGCGCCAGAACTCCAACGGCGGGCGCGGCAGCCGCGGCTCGCGCTCGAGTCGGCGCATCTCGCTGTCGGTCGGGAAACCGATCGGTGGCAGGCCGCCCATCACCAGCGCGTCGGCGCGGTCCGTGCTGCGCGCGACCATCGCTGCCATCGCGGAGGTCTGCGAGAACCCCCAGACCGCGAAGCGATCGAGGCCCTCGTGGTCCAGGACAGCCAGCACCTGCTCGCCGATCGAGCCGAAGTCGTACGCCGCCGGCCGGTCGCTCGCGCCGAACCCCACCGGCTGCACCTGCAGCACGCGGAACCGGTCCGCGAGCCAGCGCGCTGCGGGGAAGTTGGCCGGTTGGCGGTTGTTCTTGAGCAGGACGAGGACCGGGCCGCTCCCACTGACCTCGTACGCGATTCGGACGTCGCCGTACCGGAGGGTGCGCATTGCTCAGGCCTGGGCTAGGAGGCTTTGGAGGGCTGAGGTGAGGGTGTTGCGGGTGGCGGCGGGGAGGTTGCTGGTCAGTTGGGTGATTCGCTCGGTGACGGCTTCGTGGGCTTGGTTGGCGAGGGCTTCGCCGGCGGGGGTGAGGTGGATTTCGCAGGCTCGGCGGTCGGTGGGATGGGCGGTGCGGGTGACGAGAGTACGGCGTTCGAGGCGGTCGACCATGTTGGTGAGGGTGGAGCGTTCGATGCTCAGGGTGCGGCTCAGATCGGTCATGCCTTGGGGGCCGAGGAGCAGGACGCAGACGAGGTGAGCCTGCTGGGGGGTGAGGCCGAGCGGGCGGCTGGTCTCGGCGTACAGGTCCTGGAGGAGGTGCATCGTCTGCACGAGGGCACCGGTGAGCTCGGCCGTCTTCGTCGCCATGGATCCATGGTAGTCCGGAGACCTGATACTTCGTAGGGCTACTATTTAGGTCTACGAACTAAATCGGGAGGTTCATCATGTGGTTCGGATATGGCTCACCGGCCGGCGTGCGGGACGTCAGCACCATCCTGCGGCTGGCCGAGCAGGCCGATCGCGACGGGCTGGATCACGTCAGCGTGTCCGATCATCCGTACGTCGCCGACCTGCTCGACGGGTACGCGACCATCGGCGTACTGCTCGGGCGCACCACCCGGCTGTCGGCGTTCGTGAATGTGACCAACCTGCCGCTGCGCCCGGCGCCGGTGCTGGCGCGGACGGCGACCTCGCTCGCGGCGTTGTCGGACGGCCGGTTCATCCTCGGCCTCGGGGCCGGTGGTGCATGGGACAAGATCACCACGATGGGCGTTCCGGAGCTCCGGCCGGCGGCTGCGGTGGAGGCGTTCGAGGAGGCGATGCAGCTCGTCCACGGGCTGTCCGACGGCGGTCAACCGCAGCCCAGCAAGCACTATCCGATCGGCAGGCTCCGGCCTGCCCGAGTCGCCGCGCCGCTGATCTGGACCGGGTCGAACGGCCCGAAGTCGCTGGCCGCGACCGGTCGTCAGGCCGACGGCTGGATCCCCGGCCACTCCGCCGACTGGCTGAGCGAGCGCTACCGCTGGTCGCGCCCGATCATCGATGAAGCCGCTCTGTCGGTCGGCCGCAAGCCCACGGACGTCGCCACGATCTACAACTTCCCAGGCGAACTCACCAGCTCCCCGGTACGTCTTACTCGGGGCGACGACGGCATGTGGATCGGCGGCTCCAGCGACCAGTGGATCGACGAGCTGACGGACGCGATCCTCAACCACGGCGCCGGCGGCTTCACGTTCTTCCCGCGCGGAGCCGAACCGTTCGACGTACAGCTCGCCCGCTGGAGCAACGAAGTAGCCCCAGCCGTCCGCGCGGCCGTCTCGAGCCAGGCCAGCTAGCTCCTCTCCCGTGCACCGAGTATTGCGAGCTCCTGCGCGGTCAGCTGGAGACCGCCGGCCGCGACGTTCTGCTCCAGGTGCGGGATCTTGCCGGTGCCCGGGATCGCGAGGATGTTGGGCGAGCGATGCAGCGTCCAGGCGAGCCGGATCTGCTGCGGGCTGACCCCTTGGGCGTCGGCGGCTGCTTGGACCGCGGCGGTCGGCCCCCCGACCATCGAGGAGAACGGGACATACGCGATGCCTTGGCTCGCGCAGAGGTCGATCAGCGGGTCATCAGTCCGCTGGTCGACGGAGTAGCTGTTCTGGACGCAGACGACCGGGGCGATCGTCATAGCCTCGTGCAGCTGCTCGGTGCGGACATTGGAGACGCCGAGGTGCTGGATCAGGCCCTCGTCACGCATCGCAGCCAGTACGGCGAAGTGGTCGCCGAGGGAGCCGGAGTCGTCGGGGACACGGAGGTTGACGAGGCCGAGCGAGTCGACGCCGAGGACGCGCAGGTTGTCCTCGACCTGCGCGCGCAGCTCGGCGGCGGTCGTGGCGTAGTAGAAGCCGCGCTCCGGGGAGGTGCCTGGGCCGACCTTCGTCGCGATCAACAGCTCCGGCGGGTACGGCGAGAGTGCCTCCCGGATCAGTTCGTTCGCGGCGCCGTAGAACTGCGCGGTGTCGAAGTGGTCTACTCCGAGCTCGACCGCGCGACGCAGCACGGCAACACCGGTGGCCGGGTCGAGCCGCATCGCGCCGAACCCGATCCGGCGGACGGTGTGGTCGCCGAGCTTCCAGGTCGTCACTGCTCGATCGCTCCCTTGGCCGCGTCCAGATGCTGGCGGAAGGTCAGCGACGGGTCGGCCGCACGGGCCGTCAGATACGCGCCGAAGTTGACCTGCTCACGCAACGAACGACCGGCGCGAATGTCCTCGGACTGACGTCGCTCGGTGGCCATGATCGAATCGGCGAGATCGAACAGCTCCTCGATCCGGTCCGCCGGCACGAAGAGCAGGCCGTCCTCGTCGCCGAGCACGAGGTCGTCCGACGTCACCGTCCACTCGCCGATAGTTGCCTTGGACAACGCATCGGCGGGCTGCGGGTCGAGATGGATCGGGCCGTTCGGTAGCGCGCCGAGACTGAACAGCGGCAGCCCGATCGCCTGCACGTCAACGGTGTCCCGGTGCAGACCCCAGATCACGACGCCGCTGCAGCCGGCGCCTTGTGCCTCTGCCGAGATCAGGTCGCCGACGCATGCCTCGTCGCGGCGTCCGCCGTTGTCGACCACCAGCACGTCGCCAGGGATCGCGTTCTCGAACGCTTCCAGGTAGACGTCGATGCTGCCCATATGCTGGACCGGGAGCACCCGCCCAGCCACACGGCCGCCAACCACAGCAGTGAGCGAGACCGTGCGTACCGGCAAACCTGAACGTAGACAGGCGTCCGCTACATGCGCTGTGGTGAGTTCGTCGAACCGTTCCAGCATCCCCACACCCCTCTTCGGTTGATTCACCGACGACAGTAATGGGTGCCTAGGACAGGAACTGCAAGACCTCTTGGAACGACGGGTTGTAGTCCTCCGTCGAGGTGTCGACCGTGAGGTTGGGTACGGGTAGATCCACGGCCTGGAAGGCGCTGTGGGTCCGAAGTCGTGCATCCGCGGTGATCTGGGAGTCCTCGTGTGCTGCACGTCGCGGGTCGTTCTCGGTACGCGCGGTGATGCGGTCGAGAGCGAGCTCGGCCGGGACGATGCAATGAACAACACGCAGGTCTGCCCGGTCGAGCAACGGACTCAGCCCGGGGGTCCAGACGCGGTCCTGGAACGCTGCCTCGGCAACGATCGTCGTACCGCGGCCGACCAGCAGACCGATCACATCGAAGAACGTCGACAGCGTCCGCATCGTGAGCGGATCACCCGGCCCGGGGACGAATCCCGGGGTCGCGTGGACCATCCCCTCCTTGATCTCGTCCCGGCAGATCGCCGGACATCCGATCGCCGCGGCGACCCGATGCGCCAACGTCGTCTTCCCGGTCCCGGGTGGACCACTGACGACAACCACCAAAGGCTTCGAGTGCACCGCCGCACCCTAGTCATCTCTAGCCCGTCCCGCCAGCCAAATCCGCGGAACGACAGGACATATACCTCTGAGATGCCCTCCCCGCGGGTGCCTCCCCACGGGGACAGTCGTCCACGCACACACCCATGTCCTGTCCCTCCGCCGACAGCCGACAGCCGTCCGCCCTCCGCTGTCCGCCCTCCGCCGGCAGGCGTCCACCCTCCGCCGGCAGGCGTCCACCTTCCGCTGACAGCCGTCCGCGTTCCGCTGAGTGCTGGAGCTGCGGCGGCGATCCGATCGGGTCCGGCAATATCAGCGCCGGTCCGGTGAGGCGGCCACGGCCCGAGGGCATTTGATGGGTTCACCCATGAGGTTGTGGCTTCCTGACCCGCATGCGGGTGCAGAACCCGCACGCCGGTGGGTGAACCCATCAGATTGCCGGGGCCCTGGGGTCGTCGCGTTGCCGGTACGGCGGGTGCTCGTGGTTGCGGTTGGTTTGCTGCGGCCGGCGTCCGCCGCAACCCGGTCGACCGCAACCCGGTCGACCGGTACCCGGGCGGTGAGCTGTGGTGGCGCGGCAGGTTCCCGGATGATTGCCGCCGGTTTGGCAGTAGGTCTCCGTGAATCTGTGCCTGGTCGCGGCTCGTGCGTGTTTGCGGGGATCTGCTGTCTCTGGGAGGCAGCAGCCCCCCGCAAAGAGAGCTGTACCCCCGATTCGCGCCGCACCGGACAGGCCGGATACGTGGTCGGTGGCTGGCCGCCGCGGCGGCCGATTTACTGAAGCGCTAGGCGGGCGTGGTCTGGGGTTGAGGGGGATGGCGAGGCCGGTGACCACGTCCCGGCCGCCTGAGCTTCCGGGCTTCGGTTGCGGTGCCGGAAAATGAGGGGATCTCCCCGCAAGTTGCTGGTTCTCCCCTCAATATTTGAGCAGAGAAGGGCCCATTTGAACGGATATCCAGTGAAATTCCGCACGCTGGCAGCCGACCCGAACCGTAGTGGTCAACCGCGGCGGCGGGTCGGTTGACTGGCCTCCGGATCGTCGGGAGCAACCACAGCGACCGGTCAGCGAACAGGCCTCCTCAGCAGCCCGCTCAGCCAGAGCCCGTCAGCCACAGGCAACGGGAACCGCGATCACAACCGCACCATCCGGCCCAGCCGAAGACCACCCCAGCCACACCGCTTCAGGTAATACCGGCCGCAGCGGCGACCAGCCACCGCGTACGCCACCGGCCGAATCGGAGCGGCCGGATGGGACGAGCACCTTCGGGGAGGCGGGGTTCCTGTCCAGCCGAAGTCCTCAGCCACCGCAACCGATCACCCTGCTGCGATATCGCTCCCCAAACCGGTTCGGGGAGCGTCTCGTCCTTCCGGAAGATGAACCGGGGAGCATTCACCCCCCGAATCCGTCTCAAATCCTCCCCGAACCGGTTTGGGGAGGATGCCGCCTGCCCATTCGCAACAGGCTCAAGGCGGCCAGAACCCCGTGAACCAGGGCCGCCGTTGTCAACGTCCGACGGATCGGAGACGGGGCTTTCCGGTTCTTCGGACGTTGATAGGGGTGGCGGGTTAGCGTCCGACGGATCGGAGACGGGGCTTTCTGGTTCTTCGGACGTTGACAGGGGTGGCGGGTTAACGTCCGGCGGATCGGAGACGGGGTCTCTGGTTCTTTCGGACGTTGTTGGGGTCTGATCGGGCCGGGACCGGGGTGCGTGTGCTGGGGGTGCGCGGCGGCGGTGGGGGTGGAGGTAGAGCGGTTGGTGGGTGGAATGTGGGGTGGCGGGGAATGTCGGTGGGGGTGGTTAGCGTGATGGGAATGAGTGGGAGGGCTTGGGACTGGGGATGACGACGTATTCGGCGGTGCGGACGACCGGGATCTACTGCCGGCCGGGGTGTGGGGCGAAGCCGTTGGCGGAGAACGTGCAGACGTTCGAGCTGGCGGCCGCGGCGGAGGCGGCTGGGTTCCGGGCTTGTCTGCGGTGCCGGCCGTATCGGGTGGCGGGGACGGTGGCTGACGAGGCGCCGGAGCTGGTGTGCCGGGCGGTGCAGCTGATCATCGCGGGGGTGCTGGATGCCGCGGGGGAGGCGGCGCTGGCGGCGCGGATCGGGGTGTCGGCGCGGCATCTGCGGCGGATGTTCCATGAGCACCTGGGGGTGACGCCGGATCAGTTCGCGCGGTCGCGGCGGGCGCATTTCGCGCGGCGGTTGCTGGACGACTCCGAGCTGGGGATCGCGGAGGTGGCGTTCGCGTCGGGGTTCGGGAGTCTGCGGCAGTTCAACCGGGCGATGCGGGAGATCTTCCGGGCCTCGCCGAAGGAGCTGCGCGAGCGGCGGCGGAAGACGGATCGGCTGACAGCGGACGGCGGTCTGGTGCTGCGGCTGCCGTACACCCCGCCGTACGACTGGGAAGCGATGAGCGGGTTCCTCGCTGCTCAAGCGATTCCGGGGGTCGAGTCGGTCGAGGGCGGGGTCTACCGGCGGACGATCACGCTCGACGGTGCGCCCGGGCTGCTGGAGATCGGACCCGGCGGTCCGGACCACCTGTTGCTCCACGCGCACCTGCCGTTCTGGGAGGGCGTCATGCACGTGGTCGACCGCGCCGCCTGCCTGGTCGGCCTCGAGACGGACCTGAGTACAGCCCGCCAGTTCCTCAGCGGCGACCCAGAGCTCGCCCCGCGCCTAGCTGCCCGGCCGGGGCTCCGCATCCCCGGCGCCTGGGGCCCGTTCGAGGTGGCAGTACAAGCAGTCCTCCGCAACCCACCCGAGACGCTCCAAGAACCAGACGAGGTACGACGGGAGCCGCGCCACCGGACCGAGGTGTTGGCGGTGCTGGGCGCCGGTGATCGGGAGCTGAGCCCTTGGCGCGATGAACCGGGAGGACTGGGGTCTGCAGGTGAGCAGGCAGGGCATGCGCGCGATGTGTTGGGGGAGCGGGAATCTGCGGGCGGGGCCTTACCGGGTTCGGGTGCAGCGGGCGCGGTAGTGGGTGAGCAGGCCGACGCGCACGGGGTGAAGCGCGGGCGGGGTGAGGTGGATGAGGTGCGGCGCGGGCGGGGTGCGGTGGGCGAGGCGGATGAGGTACGGCGTCGGGGCGGGGATGTGGATGTGGTGCGGGGCGGGCGGGGTGCGGTGGGCGAGGGGGATCAGGTGCGGCGCGGGGGTGGGGGTGCGGATGAGGTGTTGCGGAAGATTGTTGAGGTGTATGGGATTGCGGTGCCGGGGTTGGGGTTTGGGTTGACGCACTTGTTTCCGGCTCCGGAGGCGTTGACTGGGGTGGAGCCGGTTGCGGCGTTGGCGCGGGAAGTTGCTGATGGCAACATCGTGCTCGACTGCGGGAGGCCGGAGGAGTTGGCTCGGCGGCTGGAGCAGGTGGCTGGGGTGAGCCGGAGGGCGGCGCAGTTGGTGGTGATGCGGCTTGGGGGCCGAGATGCTTGGCCGCTCGACGGCGACGCCGGGCATCTCAGCCCCTGGAGGTCTTTGGCCGCGTTCCACCACTTGGTAGACGACTACGCCAAGGTGTCGTAGGTGCCGGTCTTCAACAGCTCGGTCGCGGCGGTGGTGGCCAGGGCATAGGCGCGAGCGGTGATGGCCGGGCCGACGCTGATCCGGGTGACACCTAGCGCGACCAGTTCGGGCACGGATGGGGCGCCTGGACCGACCATTACGTTGAGAGGCAGGGGAGACTCAGTCGCCAGCGTGCGAATCGTCGGCGCGTCGACCACCGCCGGGACGAACAGGACGTCCGCCCCGGCTTCGGCGTACAGGTGGGCGCGTTCGATCGTGCCGGTGCCGTCGCCGAACATGTAGGTATCCGTCCGGGCGTTGATGACCAGATCGATGCCGAAGGCAACCGCAGTGGCGCGCGCAGTGCGGATGCGGTCGGCGTGGACGGCAGGTTCGTCGAGGACGCCGCCGGTGCTGTCCTCGAGGTTGATCCCGACCGCGCCCGCCGCGAGGACAGCGGCGACGGTCGCCGCCACATCGCCGTACCCGGCCTCGATATCGACCGTCACCGGCACCGCCACCGCGCCCACGATCGACCGGATCGCACCGACCGCGGCCTCCAGCGAGAGCCCACCACCATCAGCCACCCCGAGAGACCAAGCAACCCCGGCGCTGGTGGTGGCGATCGCCGACGCCCCGGCGGCCTCGATGGCGCGGGCGGAGCCGGCGTCCCATGCGTTCGCCAGGACGAGCGGCGGCTGCGTGTGGAGTGCGCGCAGCCGCCGGGCCTGCTCGGCCTGAGTGCTCACAGGCTGACCAGGAGTTCGTGGTCGTGCTCGACGAAGTCCACGATCAGTTCGGCGAACCGGCCCGCGATCAGTTCCTTGTACGTCGAGGATCCGGTGTGCGCGTCGTACGCCGACTGGCTCGCGAAGTGTTCGACGAACAGCAGGTAGTCCGGGTTCGCCGGGTGCCGGTAGACGCGGAACGACAGCGTGCCCTCCTCGGCGCCCGGCCCGAGCGGCGCGAACTCGCGGACGATCTCCTCGGCGAGCGCCTGGTTGCCGGGCTTGAGCTGGATGGGAAAGACCTTGGCCAACATGACGGTTTCCTCCTGAAGGGTGTGTTCGAAGCCCCTCAAGATTCGCCCGCGGACCTACCGCAGGTCTGGCCACATCCGGACGTGTCCGGTGCAAAAGCAGAGCCGGACACGTTACGTGCGAGCGCGCAGCCGATCCGGCAACCCCGGCAGCTCCAGCCACTGCGCCAGGAACCGGGCCCGATCGCTATACGCAGCGACCTCGTTGATCACATGCCCGGTGTCGTACCACCGGAACTCCTTCGGTTCGCTCCCCGCCGCGAAGAACGCCTCGCACTGCGCCCGGCTCACGTTCTGATCGAACCAGGCCGACTGGAACAGCAGCGCAGCCGGCGCCGCCGAGCCGACGAAGTGCCCGCAGTCGTACGGCTCCATCAGCGCCAGCAGCGGTTCGTACACCTCCGGCGTCATCGACTCCCGCAGCGCCTTGATCTCCTTGTACGGCGTCTCGCGGTAGAAGATGCTCATCCCGGACATCCCCGAGTCGAACACGAAGCACCGGAACCGATGGTCGATCCCGCTCACCGTGCCGGCCATCATCGCGCCCATCGAGTGCCCGACACAGCCCAACCGCTCCACGCCGTACGACGTGAGCAGGTCGGCGCCGCGCCGGATCGCGAGGATCGACTCGCGCAGATTGCGGACCGAGTCGCCGGTGTCCGCGATCGCGAGCGACAGCGCGATCCCGCCCGCCTCGGCGACCTGAATGGCCTCCGGCAGGAACGCCTCCCGCCCACCGGTCGAATGCTGGTAGACGACCCCAGCCAGGTCGTCGCCGGCGAGCAGAGCGCCGGACGGAAAGACCAAGTAGCCGTCGACGCGACCGCCCTCGGCGTTGTCGTAGCTGCAGCGGGTGACCACCACGCCGTCGCGCTCACCCAGGACGTCGGTGACCGGATTCAGCGGCAGCGCACTGTCGTAGGAGAGATCAGGCATGTCATCAGGGATAGAAGCATTTGCTCCCGGCAACTAGCATGTATCGCTATGTAAGACGATATGTCTCATCAAGCAAGATCTTGCGCTAGCCTGAGGCGTGTCGCCGGAGGCAAAGGAGCCTGGGATGAATAACGTGTACACGCACGGCCACCACGAATCGGTACTGCGCTCGCACAGCTGGCGCACCGCGGAGAATTCGGCCGGCTACCTCCTCCCGCATCTGCGGCCCGGCATGTCGCTCCTCGACATCGGCGCCGGCCCCGGCACGATCACCGCCGACCTGGCCCGCCTGGTCGAGCCCGGCCGGACGACCGCGCTCGAAGCCAGCGAGAAGGCCCTCGCGATCACCCGCGAGACCTTCGCCGACCTGGACATCGCGGTCGAGTTCGTCGTCGGCGACGTACACGCCCTCGATCTCCCCGACGATTCGTACGACGTCGTCCACGCGCACCAGGTTCTGCAGCACGTCGCCGACCCGGTCCAGGCGCTCCGCGAGATGCGCCGCGTCTGCAAGCCGGGCGGGATCGTCGCTGCCCGCGACTCGGACTACCGCGCCTTCGCCTGGTATCCGACGCTCCCCGAGCTCGACGAGTGGATGGAGCTCTACCAGCAGATGGCGCGGGCGAACGGCGGTGAGCCGGACGCGGGCCGACAGTTGCTCTCGTGGGCGCTAGAGGCCGGCTTCTCGAAGGTCGAGCCGACCGCGAGCAACTGGACGTTCGCCGATCCCGAAGGCCGGGCGTTCTGGGGTGGTATGTGGGCCGACCGCATCCTCCAGTCGGCGATGGCCGAGCAGGCCCGGGCGGCCGGCGTACCCGAGGCAACGCTCGAAGGGATCTCCGCTGCGTGGCGCGCCTGGGCCGTGCGGCCGGATGGCTGGATCTCCATCCTGCACGGCGAAATCCTTTGCTACAAAGACGCGAGTACGACGAGGTAGTCGTCCGGATCGCGCAACCAGAGCTCATCGTGGCCGGCGTTCGGATTGTGGTGGACGTCGGTCTGGATCACGGCATCGTTCGCCAGCGCCCGAGCCGCTGCCGCACGGAGGTCGTCGGTCTCGAACCACAGCGTGACGCCGTTCCCCAGCGCCTGCGCAGGATCACCGATGGTCCCGTGATGATGCTCGACCTCCAGCCGATGGAGCTGCAGCACCAGTACGCCGTCGGCAACGATCCGCTCGTATTCCGGTCCGCCGTGGCCGCTCTCGGCACCGAGCACCGCGCAGTACCAGGCACTGCTCTTCTCGACATCGCGCACGGCGATCATGGGTTGTGGTCGCATACCGACGACGTTCGTGTCCTGAGTCAGAACTTCGACGGCACTGAAGGCGCCCAGGCACGCACCTCGCGGCGTTGGCGAAACGCCCACGATGAACCCCGCATCGAGGACGCTCCGCCGCCTTGCGATGCACGCACCTGGACACCTCCAGCACTCGCCGAACTCCTGACTCAGGACACTAGGCGGGCGGCGGCGTACCGGTCTTGAAGGAATGGGAACGCTGGCGGGAAACCTCATACAGTACGGCGGTCGCCGCGTTGGCCGCGTTCAGCGAACTGGCGGCGCCGGTGATCGGGATCCGGACCAGAACGTCGGCAGCCTCTTTCCAGGCGGAGCTCAATCCGTTGGTCTCGTTGCCGATGAGCACCAACGCAGGCTGGGTGAAGTCGAAGTCGAACACATCGACCGTGCCTGACTCGTCGGTTCCCGCGACCACGATCGGGACGTCGGTACGCCGTACCCAATCGATCACCTCGCGGTGTGAAGGAGCCCGGACCGCCGGTACGGCGAAGAGCGAGCCGGTGGTCGCGCGGACCGCCTTCGGATCGTAGATGTCGGCCGCGTGGCCGGTGACGATCACGCCGGACGCACCGAAAGCGTCGGCGGACCGGATGATCGAGCCGATGTTGCCGGGGCCGGTCGGGCGGTCGAAGACGACACCGAGGAAGTCCGGACCGACCGGAATCCGGTCGAGATCGTCGGCTGGCATCTCCAGCACCGCGATCAGCTCTGGCTCGTCCTTCTCGCCGAGCTCAGCCAGCAGCGCCGGCTCCATCGCGATGCGCTCGACGCCAGGGAGTCGAGTGAGCAGGTCACGAGCCCACGTCGACAACGGCCGGGCGGCATCGTGGATGACCGCCCGGATCGGCCACCCGTGGTCCACGGCCAGCGAGATCGGCCGCACCCCGTGCACGAGGAACTCCCCAGCCCGCTGCCGCTTGTTCCGATTCCCCAAATACGACTGCCACACCTGGAACCGGGCGTTCCGCGTCGAGATCCGCTGCATCAGCCCACCCTAGAGCTAGGGCTGGATGTAGCCCTTGGTGTGGCCCGCGTGCAGAGTCGCGTGGGTTTCGGCGACCTGGTGGCAGAGGGCCAGCAGTTCGGGCTCGTTCTTGACCTGCTGGCGAGCCTTCGGGCCGAGGGCGACGATGTGGTCGCGGGCGCGGAGGAGGCGGAGGAAGATGCGCTCGCGCTCCCCCGGGTCGTCGGTGTACTCCTCGTCCAGGTACGCCGTCGCGTCCCGGCGGATGTGGGCCATCGCGGTCTGGGTGCGGCCGCGGGTGCTGAACAGGGACGCGAGGATCGTCAGCACCAGCACGACCAGGATCACCACCAGCGACAGGCCGGTGCTGATCTCGCCGACCTCGATGTGCTCGCCGTCGTTGATGAACGGCAGGTTGTTCTCGTGCAGTGCGTGCAGGATCAGCTTCGCGCCGATGAAGGCCAGGATCGCCGCCAGCCCGAAGGACAGGTAGATCAGCCGGTCCAGCAGACCGTCGAGCAGGAAGTAGAGCTGCCGCAGGCCGAGCAGGCTGAACGCGGTCGCGGTGAAGACGACGAACACGTTCTGGGTGAGGCCGAAGATCGCCGGGATCGAGTCCAGCGCGAACATCAGGTCGGTCCCGCCGATGGCCACCATCACCAGCAGCATCGGGGTCATCACCCGCTGGCCGTCGATCCTCGTGAACAGCTTGTCGTCGTCGAAGTCGGGGCTGGTCCTGAAGAGCCGGCGGGCCAGCCGGACCACGAGGTTCTGCGCCGAGTGCGACTCCTCGGTCTCGGGCTTGAGCATGTTGCCCGCCGTGATCAGCAGCACGATCCCGAACAGGTAGAACACCCACGAGAACGAGTTCAGCAGCGCCGAGCCGAGGAAGATGAAGCCGGCCCGGGCGATCAGCGAGACCACGATGCCGACCAGCAGCACCTTCTGCTGGTTCTCCCGGGGGACGCGGAAGCTGGTCATGATGATCAGGAAGACGAACAGGTTGTCGACCGACAGCGCCTTCTCGGTGACATAGCAGGCGAAGTACTCCGACCCCATCGCCGAACCACCCAGGACGAACGTCCCGACTCCGAACAGTACGGCGATCCCGACGTACAGGGCGGACCAGACCGCGGCCTCGCGCAGGGTGGGCACGTGCGCCGACCGGACGTGGAAGAAGTAGTCGAACAGCAGCAGCCCGACAATCCCGAGCAGGGTCAACACCCAGGCCAGCGTCATGAGGCCAGCCAATCACGGCGGCGTCCTCGGACACGCCACCATCAGGAAAATTGCCGAAACGGCATCTTTGCCTAAAGGGTAAGTTTGTGTAGAGTCGGTGTCATGACCGAGGGGCTGCGGGAGCGGAAGAAGCGGGAGACCCGGATCGCGCTCAGCTGGGCGGCGGTCCGGCTGGTCGTCGAGCGTGGGTACGGCGCGGTCCGGATCGAGGACATCGCGGCCGAGGCCGGGGTCTCGCTGCGGACGTTCCGCAACTACTTCACCAGCAAGGCGGAGGCGATCGCCGCCCGCCAGGTCGACCGCGGCCACGCGGTCAACGCCGCACTCCGGGAGCGACCGGCCGACGAGCCCTTGTGGGATGCGGTGCGCGCCGCGGTCGCCGCCGGCTTCGCGCTTGGCGAAGAAGGTCACGGCGGTCTGCAACTGCCGGACGAGTCCTGGCTGACCGGTGTTCGGTTGATGGTCGCCGAGCCTGCCCTCCAAGGCGCGATGGCGGGCGCGCAGGCCGCGGTGACCGAGGAGCTGGTCGGCATCGTGGCCGAGCGGACCGGTGCCACCGGCATCTATCCGCGGCTGGTCGCCGAGGTCATCGGCGCCGCTCAGTTGACCGCGACGCATGAATGGCTGCGGGCCGATCCGCCGCGGCCGATGTTCGAGCTGTTCCACGAGGTTCTCGACCGGATCACCGCCGGTCTGCCCGAGCCCTCCTAAATCTCAAAGCCGAAAACCCCCTGGCGACCAGCCGGGGTGCTGAGTCCTGCCCAGAAAGGGGCAATCACCATGGATATCGACGTCGTCATTGCCGGAGCTGGCCCGAACGGACTGCTCCTCGCCGCCGAACTACGCCTCGCCGGAGTCCGTCCGATCGTCCTCGAGCGCCTCCCCGAACGCAGCAACGAACAGCGCGCCAACGGCCTGGTCGGCCAGGTCGCCCGCGCCCTCGACCGCCGCGGTCTCGCCGAACCCCTCGGTGGCGATCCGGGCGGCCCGATCCCGCGGCCGGAGTACATCTTCGCCGCGATGCGCCTGCCTCTGCAGCTGATCGACGACAACCCGATCTACATCCTGCCGTCGCCGCAGCCGAAGATCGAGGCTGTTCTGGAGGAGCGCGCGCTGGAGTTGGGTGCCGACCTTCGCCGCGGTCACGAGCTGGCCGGCTTCACCCAGGACGAGGACGGCGTCACCGTTGAGGTTGCCGGTCCCGATGGCCCCTATGCGCTGCGTGCCAAGTTCCTCGTCGGCGCCGATGGTGGTCGCAGTCGCACCCGCAAGCTGGCCGGCATCGACTTCGTCGGGGTGACCAACGATGCGATGGTGTCGCGACTCGGACATGCCTCGATCCCGGCCGAGTACTTCGACCCGGCGAGCGGCGTACTGAGGATTCCCGGGTACGGCGACATCCCGCCGTTCATGCATCATCGGTCCGACCGCGGACTGTTCGTGTACGCGCCCTTCCCGGGACGGCAGCCGTTGGTCAGCACCGGCGAGTGGAATGAGTCGGACGCTGGCGAGATGACGTTCGAGGAGCTCCAGGCGAGTGTCGATCGGGTGCTCGGGGTGCACCTGCCGCTGATCCAGGAGTCCGAGTTCGTACGGCGAAATGTCGGCGGCAACACGCGAATCGCCGACCGGTTCCGGGCTGGGCGGGTCCTGCTGGTCGGGGATGCCGCGCATGTGCACTCGGCGATGGGCGGACCGGGGCTCAATCTCGGACTGCAGGATGTCCTCAACCTGGGCTGGAAGTTGGCCGCTGAGGTTCAGGGTTGGGCACCCGAGGGTCTGCTCGACACCTACGAGTCCGAACGCCGGCCAGTTGGTGAGCGCGTGGTCATGCAGACCCAGGCGCAGTCCGCATTGGTTGCCCCAGGCCCCGAAGTCACCGCACTCCGCAAGGTGTTCGCCGAACTGCTCACCGAGCCCGCGACCGTTCAGCACATCGCGGATCTGATCTCCGGTGCGGACATTCGCTACTTCGACGGTCCGCATCCGCTGATCGGTCGTTCGGTCCCCGACCTGACCGTCGATGGTGTCCGACTGGCCGAGATCCTGCGCTCCGGTCGGCCTGTGCTGCTCGATCTGCTGGAAGGGTCGCCGTACGCGTCCCACGCCAACGAGCGGGTCGACCTCGTCACCGGTCGCGGCGAACAGCAGGTCGCGATGCTGATCCGGCCGGACGGCTACGTCGCCTGGGCTGCTGACGATGCTGCTGCCTCGGAAGGCCTCCAGGCGGCGCTGGCGAAGTGGTTTCAGGTGCGGAACTTGACCAGCGCGACGACGTAACGACAGGAGGTGTCGGTCGGATTGTGGAAAGTGGTGGGGGACGGTGCGCCTAGCTGGAGGCAATCGCCCGGATTCAGCTCGTGTACCTCCTGTCCTTCGTGCAGCCGCAACCGTCCGTCGAGGATCCAGATCTGCTGGCTCTTGAAGATGTACGCGTCGGCCGGATAGGAGATGGACGCTCCCGGCGGCAGTTCAACCTCGACGAGCTCCAGCGGTCCATCGGTCGCGGGTGACAACGCGCGGCGCTGGTAGTCGGTGACCGGGTCGATCCACACCGGCTGGTCCGCGGCTCGACGTACCAGCTCGCCGGTGTTCTCGGCTCGGGCGACCAGCTCGGACAGGGTCATGCCGAGCGCGCCGGAGAGCTTGCCGAGCAGGACGGCGGTCGGCTGGGCCTCGCCGCGTTCGATCTTGCCGATCATCGCGCGGGAGACGCCGGAGCGCTCGGCGAGCGCGTTCACGGACAGGTCCTGGGCGATCCGGGCGGCCTGCACGGTCGCGGCGAGCGAGTCGGAGAGATCCACGCTTGCCACTATAGCGGCAGTTGTGGCTACTATCGTCACATGATCAGAGATGCCGGCCCTGAGGACGCCGCGGCCTGTGCGGCGATCTACGCGCCCTATGTCACCGATACCGCGATCACCTTCGAGGTCGATCCGCCGACCGTCGAGGAGATGGCGGTCCGGATCAAGCAGGCGCTGGCCACGCACGCCTGGGTGGTCGTCGAGGACGCCGGCCAGGTGACCGGTTACGCGTATGCCGGCCCGATGAAGCCGCGAGCGGCGTACCGGTGGTCCTGTGAAGTCAGCGTGTATCTCGAGCTCGGCCGGCGCCGGACCGGGGCCGGGCGGGCGCTCTACGAGGCGCTGTTCGATCGGCTGATCGCGCGGGGCTATCGGACCGCGATTGCCGGGATGACGCTGCCGAACGATGCCAGCGTCGGGCTGCACACGGCGTTGGGGTTCGAGCCGATCGGGACGTACCGACAGATCGGCTGGAAGCTCGACGGTTGGCACGACGTGGCCTGGGGACAGCGGCCACTCGCCGTACTGGCTGATCCGCCGGAAGAGCCTCGTTAGGACGGCGTCGTCATCGGCGGGCAGTCGCCGCCGGGCGTGGTGACCAGCTCGAAGTGCCAGATCTCGTTGGAATAGGTCTGGCACAGGCCGAACCGGTTGCCCTTGCGGATCAGCCAGTCGTCGGCGTCGGTCGGGCCGATGTCGACGGCGTGACCGGTGACGTGGTGCGACTCGTCCGGGTCCGCGACGAACTTCTTCGCCTTCTCCCGGCTGCCGTACTGCTTGATCGCCTTGTCCATCAGTTCGACCTGGTACTTCTTGCTCCGCCAGCCGGTGGTCACCTGCATCGGGATCCCGTCCTCCTTCATGGCCTGCTCGGCCTTCTGGACGGCCGCGCGCAGCTTGGGGTCGAGGTTGGCGATCCCGGGCAGGTCGGTGTCGAAGGCGCTGGTCCCGGAGGGGAGTTTGCCGTCCGCGGCGCCGGGGAGCTTGCTGCTGCCGCCGCCGGACTTGGCATGTGGAGTTCCGGAGGGGGTCGTGGAATCACTCTGATCGGCGGCGGAGACCGCGGAGCAGGCGGTGAGGCCGAAACTGGTGACCGCGGCAACGATCACCAGCCCGGTGAGGGCAGTGGAGCGACGTGGTGTGGTTTCGATCATGCCGAACAGTTCATCTGAGGCGATGTTGCCGGAGCGTCTACGTTTCGGCATACGTTTTCGATAGGTCCGGCCTGCTTCAATGGTGGTCATGCGGGTGCTGGTCGTGGAGGACGAGGTCTATCTCGCCGAGGCGATCCGGGCCGGCCTGCGGCTGGAGGCGATCGCGGCCGATCTCGCCTTCGACGGCGACGCGGCGCTGGCGGCGGTCGCCGTGAACGACTACGACGTGGTGGTGCTGGACCGCGACATCCCCGGCCCGAACGGGGACGAGGTCTGCCGGCAGATCGTTGCGCAAGGCATCGGATGCCGGGTGCTGATGCTGACCGCCGCCGGTGACCTGGACGACAAGGTGACCGGGTTCGAGCTCGGCGCCGACGACTACCTGACCAAACCGTTCGAGCTGCGCGAGCTGATCGTCCGGTTGCGGGCGCTCCTGCGCCGGCCCGCCACGGCCACCCCGACAGTGATCGAGTACGCCGGGGTCCGCCTCGACCCGTTCCGCCGCGAGGTCTACCGGGGTGAACGGTACGTGAAGCTGACCCGCAAACAATTCGCCGTACTGGAGGTGCTGATGACCGCACGTGGTGGGGTGATCAGCGCGGAAACCCTGCTGGAGAAGGCGTGGGACGAGAACGCCGACCCGTTCAGCAACGCGGTCCGGATCACCATCTCGGCCGTCCGTAAGCGGCTCGGTGATCCTTGGGTGATCCACACCGTGCCGGGCGTCGGCTATCGGATGGGCTCGTGAGCTCGCCGGGGTTGGTGACGTGGCGGCCGCGGTTGACGGTGCGGCTCCGGTTGACCCTGAGCTACGCCGGGCTGCTCGTCGTCGCGGGCGGGGTGATGGCCTGCATCCTGTGGCTGGTCTTCCGGATCGTGCCGAACTACCCGTTCATCGCCGCGAACCCGCGGGATCAGCGGCCGGCCCCGACGCGCGGTGAGATTCTCGATCTGACGGTCAAACTGTCGGCGTACGCGATCGGTTTCCTGGCAGTCGTCGGTCTGGTCGGCGGCTGGTTCCTGGCCGGGCGGATGCTGAGGCCACTGCAGGAGATCACCGCGGCCGCTCAGCGGGCGTCGACCGGTGCGCTCGATCACCGGATCGGGCTGACCGGGATCCGGGACGAGTTCACCGACCTGTCCGACACGTTCGACGCGATGCTGGATCGGTTGCAGGCGTCGTTCGAGCAGTATCGGCGGTTCGCGGCGAATGCCTCTCATGAGCTGCGCACTCCACATGCTGTGATGAAGACGATGCTCGATGTTGCTCAGGCAGATCCTGCGCACCAGGACGTACCTGAGCTGGTCAAACGCCTGGCCGAGACCAATCAGCGCGGGATCGACATCGTCGAGGCGCTGCTCAGCCTGGCCGCGCTCAACAACCGCGAGGTGGAGCTCGACCCGATCGACCTCTCCTTGATCGTCCGTACGGCGCTTCCCGTGCTGGCGTCCGAAGCCCGCGCGGCCGGGATCGCCGTGGAGACCGTGCTCGCCGAATCGGTTGTCGAAGGCAACGAGATCCTGCTGCACCAACTGGTCACCAACCTGGTCCAGAACGGTATCCGGCACAACGTCGGCCCCGGCGGCTCGGTCACGTTGGTCCTGTCCCCGGGCCAACTCGTCGTACGGAACACGGGCCCGGTCCTCGACCCCGCCCAGGTCCGAACCTTCATCGAACCCTTCGCCAAAGATCGCTACGGCGCCGGCCACGGACTGGGCCTAGCCCTGGTCGCCCGCATCGTCGAGACCCACTACGGCACCCTCGCCCTCACCCCCAACCCCGACGGCGGCCTCACGGTGGCAGTAACCCTCCCCACCGCCGACCTCCTCTGATCGTGGAGAGGCGGCGGCTAACGTCCGACGATCCGGAGACGGGCCCCTCCGGTTCTTCGGACGTTGTGGAGGGACGGCGGCTAACGTCCGACGATTCGGAGACGGGCCCCTCCGGTTCTTCGGACGTTAGTTGAGCGGGCGGGACCAGGCGACTTCGCGCTCGAGTTGGCCGGTTTGGGTGAAGAGGCGGACCTGGTGGGTGTCTGGTAGCGCGGCGGCGAGTTCTTCGCGATCGGCCGGTTGGAATCCGAGCCGCTGCCAGAACGGTCCGGAGCGACGGCTGAACAACCACGCCGACCTCGCGCCCTGCCGAGCGGCCTCATCCAGAGCGAACTGAGCCAGCCGAGTGCCGTACCCACCGCGACGAGCATCCGGATGTACGGCGACGCTCCGGATCAGCGCGTGCTCCCGGTCGGCGCTCAGCTCGAACCCCGTGCTGCCGACCACCGCGCCGTACTCGGCCCGGTCGATCCAGACCAGAACACCGGGATCGTCGAGCCCACTCAACGTCAGATCCGCTTCCTTCAGGAACTGCGTCAGCGCTTCCCGATCCTCCATGGTCATGACCTGGGTTCTCACCGCCCCAGTCTCTCATCGCCCGGGGTGACCTCCCGGCCGGGTGAAGATGGTGAGATGGGTGAGGTGACGATTCGATGGGCAGTCGAGGCGGATGACCCCGCGCTGCTGGAGATCGAGCTGACGTCGTGGGACGGTACGACCGGGTTCCCGTCGTACCTGGAGAGACTGGGCGACAGCTTCTTCGGCAAGAGCGGTCCGGAGGCGCACCTGGTCGCCGAGTACGACGGCACCGTCGTCGGGTATCTGCGGCTCGAGGACAAATACCCGTTCCGCGAGGGAGCCGGCGTACTGGCCGTCAACGGCCTGGCGGTCGCTCAGTCGGCCCGGGGCCACGGGATCGCCGCCGCACTCCTCGCCGCCGCCACCGCCGAGGCCCGTACTCGCGGCGCCCGAAAGCTCAGCCTCCACGTCTTCGGCTCGAACGCCGCCGCCCGCCGCCTCTACGAACGTGAGGGATACATCGTGGAAGCCACCCACACTGCAGAATTCATCATCGACGGCCGCCCGACCGACGACCTCGTTCTGGCCAAGATCCTCTGATGCTCACCTACCGCATCGAAGGCGACGGCGAGCCGGTGGTCTGTATCCCGGGCGGGATGCTGCCCGCCGCGTACCTCGGTGATCTCGGCGGACTACCGGCTCAGCTGGTCCTGGTGGACCCGCGCGGCTCCGACGGGCTGGGTGATCCGGAGAGCTGGCGCTGCGACCGACAGGCCGCCGACCTGGAGGCCCTGCGTGCGCACCTCGGTCTGGAGCGCCTGACGCTGCTCGCTCACTCGGCCGGCGCGAGCTTGGTGACGCAGTACGCCGTCCAGTATCCGTCGCGAATCGCCAGACTCATCCTGGTGACGCCGAGCCCGTTCTCGGTCGGCATCGCGATGACCGCCGACCGCCGTCGCCGAGTGCTCGCGCTCCGCAAGGACGAGCCCTGGTACGCCGAGGTCGCGGCAGCGTTCGAAGCGCTCCAGACGGGTGCTCCGGTGGATCCGTCCGCGCTGAACCCGATCGGCTACGCCCGCTGGGACGACGAGGCCCGTGCTCAACAGGCGCTGGAGGACAAGCTCGCCGTCCCCGATGCCCTGAGTGCCTACTACGCCGACGGCGCCTTCGATCCCGCCGAAACCCGAGCTGCCCTGCGCCAACTCGACGTACCAGCGCTGATCATCTCCGGCGGACTCGACCTCTCCTCCGACGCCGCCGCCGGCGCAGAGTTCGCCGCGCTGTTCCCTCAGGGAACCCCAGTTGTCCTCGAAGGCGCCGCCCACCACCCCTGGCTAGACGACCGCCACGCCTTCGCCGAAACCGTCCACCACTTCCTCACCACCTAACACAGATGGTTCGCCGGACCTGCACCACTGACCAACCGCCTGCTGAGCGGTCTGGCCCGCGCAAGCCGAGCGTGAACCATGCGGTCCGTGGAGAGTTAGTCAGTGCCGGCGGTCCGCCAGCCGCTCGTCGACACGGTTGCCCGACACCTGCTGCAGGCCTCCGCAGTAGGACCAGCCCTGGGAATGCATGAAGGACAGCAGGTGCGTATTTCCTGCAGCGTCGTTCACGCTGCGCGAGCCGATGCTGGTCGTGCGGATGCCAACCACGTGCTGTCGTTCGTGCCGCACACCACTGGCTCCACGCCTGCGCCGAGGAAGACGGCGCCTGTACGCCGCCTGCATCGCGAACCGCCGGCCGATCTAGCCCACGGCGGATTGCTTGTGGCTCGCACTGCGCGAATCTTCCATCAGCAGATGAGGCGCCCTCGGCAGGCTTCGACCCGCGTTGCCCACTCAGCACTCACGCGATAGGTCCTGTGCAGGGCCGTGTAGACCCCCGTGCGATCGGCTACGCCGTAAATCGAGGAAGCTATGTCCCGCGTTAGCAGATTGTCGAAATGGAAAGATCCCTCGAAGCCGAACCAAGCCACCTCGGCACCCTGGGTGATTGCCGCTCCTAGCCACGCTTCGACGACGACGTCGACATCCGCCGGCGCGACGTCGTACCGCAGATCGTGTTCATACACCTCGCGTTCGCCGAGATCCCGATCCGGATCCTCCAGCCAGTACGTCGAAACCTTCAGCGGCTTGCTGCCCTCGGTAACCACCGGAGGCGTTCCCACCGCCTCGACCGTCCCAACAGCGAAGAGCGACAGGAGCCAGTAGGTACCCGGCCAAGCGAGCCCCTCAAGCAGTCGCTTCATCAGAGTCCCCTTTGTCCAATCCGGGCAGGACCAGATGCCGCGCGACCACCTCGACCGTATCGGCAAGCGCGCATCTCTCGAACTGTCCAGTCGTCTCGTAGGCGACAGAGCCCGCCTGCTCTTCCAGTTCGACGTAGTAGTAGCCATCCGGTTGTTCGCACGAGCTCACGTACGCCAGCAACTCCGGATCCTTGGAAGACACCACGCCGATCGCCGTCAGGTCGCCGGCCCAGTGATCCTTGATCTCCCAGCCGCTCGCCCGCCGCCCTAGCGCCCGAAGGAACTGCAAGACGCCCTCGTCCTTTTCAGTCGCAGGAACCTCATCGATTACTTCGATCTCACGACGTCGCTGGTCGAAGATCGCGCGAGCGGCCGGTTCGCCGTCAACGAGTCGCTCGTAGAAGAAGTAGTCGGTAGCCCACTCGGGGAACGAGATCAGCGGGTACTGGTTGTCGCGGCCAAACACGAAGTAGCCGCACTGCCAGCTCGCTGGAAACCGTCCATCGACGATCTCGAAAAGCGGGGCGGGCGCCCAGACGGGCCACGGTAGATCATCATCGTTCAGGACGTAGTACCAGGTCAGGCCGAGCAGAACGGTGATGCCGTAGACCGGGTAGGAGCAACCTAGGGTCAGCGGGAACTCAGTCTCAGCAGTAATCCCTCGACCGCTGTCATAGGCCGTGGGAGGGAGCGAGTCGGCGACGTTCGCGATGCAACGCACGATCATTCGAACTTCACCCCCCACCGGTAGTGCAAGCAAATGCGCCCAGATCAGTGTTCGCCGGCGACGCAGCTAGGACGGCCGCAGCCAGTCGTCGGATCTCCGCCCACTCCGCGGACTGGAGGTCGTCGACTGTCCAGCCTAGGTTGTCGCGGTCCAGTGCGCAGTCGAGTTTCTTCAGACTGGCGGAGGCTTCGGCCCAGTCCGCGTTGTCGGTCAGGAGACTCTTGAGTGGCTTGTAGAAGTCCTCGAACTCGAGCCCCAGTTCATCGGCCAGCGGCGCCACACCCAGTTCCGCGAGGTACTCGGTCTGCCGCACAGACGACGCAGCCAGTCGGCTCAGACTCTCGGTCAGTTGGGCTAGCGAGGCTGCAGAGTTCTGCTCGTCGATCATTGGACTTGGTCCTCCAGGGCTCCCAGTATGCGCATCGTGCGCTGCGGTCGCGCCTGGTTATTCGGAGGGCTCGAGACCTGCTGGTTCGACCTCGACGTTGACGAGGTTTGCTTGGGACAACGCGGCTGTGGCAGTGGGGGACAGCAGGATGGTTGACTCGTTGGCGGGGACGAACAGGTCCGATCCATCAAGAGTTCCTGGGTTCAGGTACCGACCGATCCCTGGGGTGAGGATCGGGCCGCAACGGCCGGTGACTTGCAGCATCGAAACCGGGGGCACGGATGGGTTGCCGTTGACGGTCACCCGTACGGCGGACCAGCCGGCGAGCTGTTCCGATCGAAGAACGTCCAGGAATCGGTCGGTGACCAGGTAGACCTCGGCCCAGAGCGTGCCGAAGATATCGGCTAAGCGCCCGCGGGGAGGCGCGTCGGCGACCAGGTCCGGCATGGAGCTGATCTCGTCGGCCAACGCCGCGCGCCCGCCGTACCGATCGATGCCCAGCAGATCCAGCCTCATGAAGGAATAGTCGAGAAGATCCAGCCTCGACAGATCTCCGACACTAGGCAACGTCGTCATGCATCCTCCCCATCGCTTTGACAGCCGGTGAACTCCGCGCGATCAGCCTTGCAGGAAGACGTCGGTCACCGTAACCCGCTCGGCGACGCTCACGACGAGCTGACCGCGGAAGCCATCCATCCCTGACCAGATCCAGAACTCGACCCGGCCACGCTCCTCGCGGACGGAGACCTTCGTCGCCAGTTCCCGGTCAAGTCTCCAACGTTCGACCCCGTCTTCGACCCACCGAACGTGAACCGAGGCGGCGATCTCGTCCCAGATGACTGTCACCACGGCGCCGTCGTTGGCCCAGGCGGTGACAGAGACGACGCCGGGCTCGTCGGTAGTCGTCACCTCAACGGACAAACCGTCCAGGTCTACAAGCCGAGGAACCTTGAACAATGCGCCCATTGCAACCTCACCCTAATGCCGTAGCGATGTCGCTATGGCACGATCTGGCTTCTGCAGCTTTCGACTCGTGCGGCCCACTCGATGCTCCGTCGGTACTTGTCGTCGAAGGCTGTGGAGACGCCTGTTCGGTCGGCGACTGCGTAAATTGTGGGAGCGATATCCCGTATCAACAGAGCGTCGAAATCGAAAGATCCTTCGAATCCGAACCAGGCAACTCGGGCGCCGGCGGTGATCGACCCCTGCAGCCAAAGTTGAACTATGGCGTCGAGGTCGTCGGGCACACTCTCGTACCTCAAGTCGTGTTCGTATACCTCAAGGATCCCTAAGTCTCGATCTGGATCTTCCATCCAGTAGCTCGAAACCTCGGTCGGCCTACTGCCCTCCGTGATCACCGGTGGCCGGCTTACTGCATCGGGTAGGCCGAGCGCGAAGAGGGACAGGAGGACGTATGTACCTGGCCATGACACACCATCGATGAATCGGCTACTCATCAGATCCCTCACCCTGCCATGAATCCGTCTCTGTAGAGGCGATGGCGACGGCCCTCGTCCTCCAGGACGTTCTTCAGGAACAGGCCGAAATCCCAGTGTTCGGGTTCGGCGAACGGGGTGGGGTCGTCCTCAGGGTCGAGACCCTCGATGAAGGCGTTGGTGTACTCGACCCTCGAGACCAGGCCACCGCTGTCATGGAGGCTGAGGCGGGAGCGGGTGCCTTGCCTCTCCCAGTGGACTCGCACTTGGGCAGGGTCAAACCGCCGGACCTGTTGATCGACGCGTAGCCACAGGGAATCTTCAGATCGATAGAGAACAGCCAGAGCTCCATCGAGTCGCGCGAAGTGCCCGGATGGGAGGTCGTCAATCTTTCGCGACTGGGCCTCGGAGCGGCTGAGTACCGTCAGCTGTCCCAACTCCGGCTCATAGTGGCCGATGTCTGCGAACCGGTCATGAGACGCAACAAAGATTAGGATCCCGAGTCCTTTCCTCCAGGCGTGAAGCTCCGACCATCCTGTGCGTCACCTGTGAGTGGCGTCAAGGATGGGCCGGGCATGCAAGAAGGCGCCGCGCATTTAGCGCGACGCCTTCGGGGGGACCTCTGGGGTTATGGGGTTACGCCGTGCTGGCGGAGCCAGGGGTCGGGGTTTACGGGGGTGTTGCCGTCGGGGAGGACTTCGAAGTGGACGTGGGCGCCGGTGGTGTTGCCGGTGAGGCCGATGGCGCCTACTTGGGTGCCGGCGGTGACGTTGTCGCCTACGGCTACGTCGAACTCGGCCATGTGGCTGTAGGAGGTGACGGTGCCGTCGGCGTGGCGGACCTTTACCTGGCGGCCGTAGGCGCCTTCGAAGTCGGCTTGGATGACCTCGCCGGCCATGACCGAGCGGACGGGGGTTCCGTAGGCCGCGGCGAAGTCGAGGCCGGTGTGGTTGTGGGCCCAGCGGCCGCCGGCCTGGTTGAAGCGGGCGGTCAGGTGGTAGCCGGTGGTCGGGAGGACGACCTTCGGGGCGGCGGCCTTTGCCTTGGCGAGGGCGGTGGCTTTGGCGATGGCGGCTGCCTTTGCGGCGGCGTCGGCCTTGGCCTTCGCGGCGACGATGCGGGCGGACTTCGCCTTGGCGGCTGACAGGGCCAGTGCGCCACGTGCTCGCATGGTGCCTCTGGCCGCGCGCTCCTGGTACGCCCTGGCGTCGGCGAGCGAGAGGTCGATACGGGTGGCGTCCCGGGAGCCGAGGTCACGACGCTCGACGCGGGCCGCGGTGAGAGCGTCGGCCTGTGAGGGGCTCAGTCCGGTGCTCGCGGTGGAAGCCTCGCCGACGGAGGCGGTGAGACCGATGGTGCCCGCGGTCGCTGCGAGGGCGGCGGTGAGGCCGACCAGCTGCGTCCGGCGGTTGGTACTTCGTTGCTTGTTGCGTGCCTTGGACCGGTGTCTGGCCACAGGGTGAGAGGACACGATGGCCTTCCATAGCGATTGAGAGCTGTCAGGTGGGGGTAGCCACCGGGCGGATCCTCGGCAGCTCATCGACCATAACGACCAGATCACGGTCGCCTCAAACGCGGATTGCAACCGGATCACGGAATTCGGTCACGCTGAGCGACTGCCGTCCTCCGCCTCGTACCCGCTCAGGCGTGGGCGGGGCGGATTGAAACGGCGAGTACCGCGTGACCGGGATCACCCGGAAAGTGGCGCGGAACGGCCCTCCGGACCCGTTATAGAGCGTCCATATATTGAGAGGTTTGTCGACCAACTTACTGATCTTTCAAGTTCGACCCATACTGGTTGAGACCGCAGATATCAGTGGCAAAAGGAGGCGATGGGCATGACGCGCGCACTGCCGTACTACCGCCTCCACATCGACCTGCTGCGGGTCTCCAGCGCCCTCTGTCGGCGCTGACAGCACTTCCGCCTGTCCTCTGAGCACCGCCACGACGCCCAACGACGGACGTCGGCGCCGCTGCGCTCAATTCCTTCCCCGCCCCGATCCCCGCGTAAGCCTGCCCACCGCCAGGGAGAACCCGTGTCGACCACCTCGCTCACGTCCGATCAGGACACCGCCGATCCGCCACCGTCCGCCGTACTGGCTGATGCCGATCTGCCGGTCATCGCCCGCCGTCACCCCTGGCGTTGGGTCGGTGTCGCGGCTGTCCTGGTGCTGCTCGCGATGTTCGTGCACGGGCTCGCGACCAACCCTGGCTGGGATTGGCCCACGTTCTTCCAGTTCTTCACCACCCGGACGATCTTCTCCGCGCTCTGGGTGACGATCCAGCTGACGGTGTACGGCACCGTGCTCGGCTTCGCGCTCGGAGCCGTGGTGGCGACGATGCGCCTGTCCAGCAGTCCGTTTCTGCAGGTCGTTGCCTGGGGCTACATCTGGGCGTTCCGCTCGATCCCGCTGATCGTCCAGCTGCTGTTCTGGTTCAACATCGCTTACCTGTATCAGGAACTGAGCCTGGGCATCCCGTTCGGGCCGGAGTTCGTGCACTTCAGTACGAACAACCTGTTCGGCCCGCTGGGTGCCGCCGTACTGGGGCTGGCCTTGCATCAGGCCGCGTACGCCGCGGAGATCATTCGCGGCGGGATCATCTCGGTCGACGCCGGCCAGGTGGAGGCCGCTGCCGCACTGGGGATTCCGAAGCTGCGGCAGTTCTTCCGGATCGTGCTGCCGCAGGCGATGCGGTCGATCCTGCCGAACGGCGCGAACGAGGTGATCAGCCTGTTCAAGGGAACGTCGATCGTCTCGGTAATGGCGATTCCCGAACTCTTCTACCAGGTGCAGGTCATCTACGGCCGCAACAGTCGTGTCGTCCCACTGTTGATGGTGGCAACAGTTTGGTACATCGTCCTGACCACGCTGCTGTCGATCGCCCAGTTCTACGTCGAGCGGCACTTCGCCCGCGGCGCGGCCCGATCGTTGCCGCCGACACCTATCCAGCGGGTACGGCGTTCCTGGGGCGATCTGAAGGCGAGGGCGGCGCGATGAGCGAGCGCAGCGAGGTCATCCAAAAGCACAGCGCGATGGTGGATATCAAGGGCGTGCACAAGAGCTTCGGGGAGCTCGAGGTCCTGAAGGGGGTCGACCTCGAGGTCCGGGCCGGGACCGTCACGGTCATCCTGGGACCGTCCGGTTCGGGGAAGTCCACGCTGCTGCGGTCGATCAACCATCTGGAGAAGGTCGATCGCGGGCTGATCCGGATCGACGGTCAGCTGATGGGCTACAAGCGGCGCGGCGACAAGCTGTACGAACTGCGTGAGCGGGAGATCCTGCATCAGCGTTCGCAGGTCGGCTTCGTGTTCCAGAACTTCAACCTGTTCGGGCATCTGACCGCGTTGCAGAACGTCGTCGAGGCGCCGGTCGCCGCGCAACGCCGCAAGCGCAGCGAGGTCGAGCCGTTCGCCCGGGAGCTGCTCGAGCGGGTCGGCGTCGGCGACAAGGCCGACGTGTACCCGCGCCAGCTGTCCGGTGGTCAGCAGCAGCGGGTCGCGATTGCCCGCGCGCTCGCCCTCAAGCCGAAGGTCCTGCTGTTCGACGAGCCGACCAGCGCGCTGGACCCGGAGCTGGTCGGTGAGGTCCTCGACGTGATCAAGGAGCTCGCCCGCGACGGTTCCACGATGGTTGTCGTCACCCACGAGATCGGTTTCGCGCGGGAGATCGCCGACACGGTGGTCTTCATCGACGGCGGCGTGATCGTCGAGTCCGGCCCGCCGCACCAGGTGCTCGACAACCCAGTCCATGAGCGCACCCGCGCCTTCATCTCCAAAGTCCTCTGAGGAACCATGAGAACCCGTTTGTACGCCGCTCTTGCCGCCACCGGACTGTTGCTGGCAGCAACCGCCTGCACCGCCGACCCGACCACCAACGTCTCGGCCGAGACCGGCGGGGTGAACACGTCGGCCGACCAGAAGCGGGTCGAGGTCAAGAAGAACGAGGCGGCGGCCGCGCTGTTGCCGGCCAAGGTCCGGGAGCGCGGCACGCTGATCGTGGGGAGCGGGCAAGGCAGTGGCAGTGTGCCGCTCGGCTTCTACGCCGACGACAACAAGACACCGATCGGCCTCGAGATCGACATCGCCTACCTGCTCGCCGGCGAGCTCGGGCTGACGCCGCAGATCGAGGTGACGAGCTGGGAGAACCTGTTCGTCGGCCTGGACTCGGCGAAGTACGACGTCGGCCTCACCAACATCACGGTCACCGAGAAGCGCAAGCAGAAGTACGACTTCGCGACGTACCGCAAGGACGACATCGCGTTCGAGGCGAAGAAGGGTGGGACCTGGAAGGTCACCGGCGGCAAGGACATCGCCGGGAAGACGATCGCGGTCGGGTCCGGGACGAACCAGGAGAAGATCCTGGTCGACTGGAACGAGCAGAACATCAAGGCTGGATTGCCGGCGGCAACGATCAAGTACTTCCAGAAGAACACCGACACCTACCTCGCGCTGAGCTCGGGACGGATCGACGGCTACTTCGGACCGAACCCGTCGATCGCCTACCACATCAAGACCGGTGGGGACACGGAGTCGATCGGCAAGTTCTCCGGGGCGGGGCCGACGTTGCAGGGCCTGATCGCGGCGACCACGAAGAAGGACAGCGGTCTCGTCAAGGCCTACCAGGCCGCGCTGAACGCAGCCATCGCCGACGGCAGCTACGCCAAGGTCCTCGAGCGCTGGAACGTCGCGAGCGAAGCCGTCGAGAAGTCGGAGATCAATCCGCCCGGCCTCCCGATCACGGACTGAGGACTCCAATCATGCTGAAGAAGATCCTGGTCGGCGTCGCGCTGCTGTCCCTGGCCGCGTGCGCCGACCCGAAGACGGAAGCGCCGACGACCGACGCCTCCGTGGTGTCCTTCGACACCTCGGCCAACCAGACTCACATCACCTCGACGAAGGTCGATGCGATCGCGGCCGAGCTGCCTGAGGCAGTGCGGGCCGGAGGCAAGCTTGTGGTGGGCAACGGAAGTGCGGGCGGTGGGCAACCACCGCTCGGGTTCACCGCTGACGACAACAAGACACCGATCGGTGTCGAGATCGACATCGCCCATCTCGTCGCGAGCGTGCTCGGACTACAGGCCGACGTACAGACGACCAGCTGGGAGAACCTCTTCCTCGGGCTGGACTCCGGGAAGTACCAGGTGGGCGTCTCGAACATCGGCGTCTCCGAGGTGCGCAAGGAGAAGTACGACTTCGCGACGTACCGGCTCGGTCTGCACGCCTTCGAGGCCAGGACCGGTTCCGGTCTGAAGATCGCCGGACCGGCGGACATCTCCGGGAAGAAGGTCGCGGTCAGCTCGGGAACGCTGCAGGAGGCGATTCTCCTGGAGTGGAACAAGCAGAACGCCGCCGCGGGGCGTGCGCCGGGCGATCTCAAGTACTACCAGCAGTCCGCTGACACCTTCCTGGCGCTGCAGTCCGGCCGGATCGACCTCTACCTGGGGCCGAACCCGAACGCGACCTATCACGTCGCCACGCAGCACAAGACCGAGATCGTCGGCACGGTGTCGTCCGGCTACCCGATCCAGGGCCTGGTCGGGGTGACCACCAAGAAGGACAACGGTCTCGCGAAGCCACTGGCCGACGCGCTGAACGCGGCGATCGCCGACGGCAGCTACGCGAAGGTGCTGGCCAAGTGGGGCCTCAGCGACGAGGCCGTCCCGAAGTCGTTGGTCAACCCTCCCGGCCTTCCCAAGCCCCCAGCCAAGTAGTGCACGAGTAGGAGAAACATGGCGACCATCGCAACGATCTCCAGCAGCCCGTCGGTGCCGTCCCGGACCGACGCCGTCCTCGAATACGTCACCAAGCGTCTGATCAGTCACGGGCACGAGGTCACCCCCATCGTGCTCCGCGACCTGCCGGCCGCGCCGTTGCTGCACGGCGACGCCGACGATCCCGGCATCGCGGCCGCGATCAAGACCCTGGAGTCGGCCGACGCCGTCGTCGTCACGACTCCGGTGTACAAGGCGGCGTACGCCGGTCTGCTGAAGGTCTTCCTGGACCTGCTGCCGCAGTACGCGCTCAAGGGCAAGACAGTGTTGCCGTTGGCAACGGGTGGGACGCCGGCGCATGTGCTGGTGATCGACTACGCGCTGCGGCCCGTGCTCTCGAGCCTCGGGCCGAGCGCGATCACTCAGGGTTGGTTCGTGCTGTCGTCGCACATCAACCTGTACGACGGGGGCGGCGTACTGCTCGATCAGGTCGCGTCGGTGCCGCTCTACCAGGTGACTGAAGCGTTCCTGGCTGCGGTCGAAGGCAGTGAGGCGGTCGACAGCCCGCCGGTGCAGGCTGCGGCGATCGAGGTGCTGCGGGCTCGGCCCGAGGACCCTGAGGCGGCGCCGCTGCTCGCGGATCTCGTCGTCGAATACAGCACTCGCTACGGCCGGACCAACGAGAACACGCAGCTCACCGAGGTCCCGCCGACCGACTTCCACGCCGACAGCGGGGGAGCGTTCGTCCTTCTCCGGTACGACGGGCAGACGGTGGCTGGTGGAGCGATCCGCCGGTACGACGATCAGACGGCTGAGGTGAAACGGATGTGGACCTCGCACCTGCATCGGCGGCAGGGGCTCGGTCGCCGAGTACTCGCGGAGTTGGAGCAGGCGGCGGTCGATCTCGGCTACCGCAAGCTCTACCTCACCACGGGTCCCCGCCAGCCGGAGGCCGCGGCGCTCTACCGGTCCGTCGGCTTCGAACCGCAGTTCGACGTCGACGCCGATCCGGAGTCGATCGGCCCGCTGCCGTTCACGAAGAACCTCACACTCGCTCTGAAGGTGGCCTCATGACTGTGCACATTGGCACGCTCCGCGCGGTGGGTCGACTGATCACCGCTGTTGAGATCGATGGTGCGGGTGGACATCCGGGGGCGTGGCGCGGGCCGGAGGTTGATCCGGGGGCGATCCTGACGGGGTCGTTGGCGTTGCGCGCGGTTCAGCGTGCGGAGGCGGCGGGGGTCGACATCGCAACCTTCGTGGACACGTTGGAGGCGCCGTCGGATGCGGCCGGTGCTGTGAGCGTGCGGCTGGATGCGCTGGGGTTGGCGGCTCGGATCGCGCCGGCTACCTCGCGGATCGGGCTGCTGCCGACGATCACGGTCACCCATACCGAACCGTTCCACGTGCAGGCCTCGGTCGCGACGCTCGATTACGTCTCCGCCGGACGCGGCGGTTGGGTCGCCGACGTGTCGACGTCCGCCGAGGCCGCGGTGGTGATCGGTCGCCGTGAACCGGCTCCGGCCGCAGACCTCTGGCGCGAAGCCCGGTACGTCGTCGACGTCAGCCGCCGGCTGTGGGATTCCTGGGACGACGACGCGATCATCCGCGACGCCCCCACTGGTCGCTTCGTCGACCGTGACCGCCTCCACTACGTCGACTACGAAAGCCCCACCTTCACCATCAAAGGCCCGTCGATCGTCCCGAGACCCCCACAAGGCCACCCGATCACCGCCGTCCGGGTGAACACGCCAGAGGCGCTCGAGTCGGCGGCAGATGCCGAGCTCGTGCTCCTGCCCGGTGCCGAGAACCTCGCAGAGCGTGTAGCGGCGATCCGAAGCCTTGGGGCGAGCCGCTCCAATGGGGCGGAGCCGGCGGCGGGGAGCGGGGGACCTCGGGTGCTGGTTTCGGTCGGCGTACTGCTTGATGAGGATTTGGCTGCTGCGGAGCGGCGGGCTGTGGGTGGGGCGTTCGACTACGTGGGTGGGGTTGAAGGGCTGGCGAGCCTGGTTCGGGAGTGGCAGGCGGCTGGGGTGGACGGGGTGCACTTCAGGCCCGCTTCGCTGGAGCTCGACGTCCCGGTGATTGCTGATCGGCTGCTGCCGTTGATCCAGACGGCGGCGGATCGTCCTGGAACGACGTTACGTAACAGGCTTGGGCTGACGCGGCCGGCCAATCGGTACGCGGAGGGTGTGCGATGACTAAGCAGCTCCACCTGGCGGCGCACTTCCCGGGGGTGAACAACACCACCGTCTGGGCCGACCCGGAGTCCGGTTCGCAGATCGACTTCGCGTCGTTCAAGCACCTTGCGGCGACGGCTGAGCGCGGGACGTTCGACTTCTTCTTCCTGGCCGAGGGACTGCGGCTGCGTGAGGTCAAGGGTCAGATCCACGACCTCGACGTCGTCGGCCGCCCCGAGTCGCTGACTGTGCTGAGCGCGCTGGCCGCCGTCACCACGCACCTCGGGCTCGCCGCGACCGTCAACTCGACGTTCAACGAGCCGTACGAACTGGCGAAGCGGATCGCCACTCTGGACCACCTTTCGGGCGGTCGCGCCGCGTGGAACGTCGTCACCTCCTGGGACGCGTTCACAGGTGAGAACTTCCGCCGCGGTGGCTACCTGGACAAGGCCGACCGCTACATCCGCGCGCAGGAATCCCTTCGGATCGTCCGGAAGCTGTGGGACGCCTGGACCGACGAGGACCTGGTGCTGGATCAGGAGGCGGGCGTCTTTGCCCGTGAAGGCACTGGGGCCTTCGCGGACGACGGCGCGCACTTCACCATCCAGGGCCGGTTCGGCTTGCCCCCGTCTCCGCAGGGGCGGCCGGTCGTGATCCAGGCCGGCGACAGCGACCAGGGTCGCGACTTCGCGGCCTCGGGAGCGGATGTGATCTTCAGCCGGCACGGTTCGTTCGCGGCCGGGCAGACCTTCTACAAGGACGTGAAGGACCGCCTGGCCAAGCACGGCCGCACCGAAGAATCGCTGAAGATCATGCCCGCGGTGACGGTCGTCGTCGCCGACACGGATGCCGACGCGGTTGAGAAAGCCCGCCACATCCGTGAACAGCAGGTTTCCGGGCCGACCGCGATCGTCCTGGCGGAACTCATCTGGGGACGCGACCTCTCCTCGTACGACCCGGACGGTCCGCTCCCGAAGGAAGATCCGGTGATCGGCTCGAACGTCACCCAAGGCCGGACCGGCTTCAACGACCCGGCATCGATCGTCAAGGAATGGCGTGAGGCGGCGGAGGCCAACAACTGGTCACTGCGGCAGACGGTGATCAACCAGCAGAACCGCCAGACCTTCATCGGCTCCCCGGAGACCGTCGCCGATGATATGAATCACCACGTCCAGGAGAACGCCGCCGACGGCTTCGTCCTGGTCCCGCACCTGACGCCCGGCGGCCTCGACGACTTCGTCGACCGGGTCGTCCCGCTGCTCCGCGAACGAGGTGTCTTCCGCTCCGAATACACCGGTACGACGCTCCGCGGCCACCTCGGGCTCGACCGATGAGTCAGGTCAGCACGATCCATCGCCGGCCGACTGTGGTGTTCGTCGGCGGTGGCCCACGAACGGTCGGCCTGCTCGAGCGGTTCGCGGCCAACGCGAGTGAGCTGCTCGGCGACGGGCCGGTCGAGATTCATGTCGTGGATCCGTTCCCCGCGGGTGGCGGTCGGATCTGGCGACGTGAACAGTCCCGGCTGCTCTGGATGAACTCGATGACCTCGGACGTCACGATCTTCACCGACGAATCGGTCGAGTGCGAAGGCCCGATCCGCCCGGGTCCGGACCTCGCCACCTGGGTGGCCGGTGCAGGCGCGACCATCCTGGAACGAGCCGGCATTCAGCAGCCCGGGCCGATGGACTTCCCGCCACGACTGGTCCAGGCGGAGTACCTGTCCTGGGTCTGGGACCGGGTCGTCCGTGACCTCCCGGCCACGGTGACCACGCATCTCGAGCGCGCGGTCGAGCTGACCCCGGACCGGCGCGTGGTCCTCGCCTCGGGCACGGAAATTCAAGCGGACCTCGTCGTACTGGCGCTCGGCTACCTCGATCGGTTGCCGACGGCATCGGAGACCGCGTGGGCCGCGCAGGCCGAGGCTGCTGGTCTCACCTACATCCCACCCGGCTACACCGCCGACGTCGATCTGGGCGACCTGCAACCAGGTGAGCGCGTGATCGTCCGCGGCTTCGGCCAGGCCTTCATCGACCTGATGGTCCTGCTCACCGAGGCCCGCGGCGGCTGGTACGACGAACGTGACGGGCTCCTCACCTACCACCCGTCCGGCGCCGAGCCGATCCTGTACGTCGGCTCGCGGCGCGGCGTTCCGTACCACGCGAAACTGGGTTACACCGTGGCCGGCGCCAGGCCGGTGCCGACCCGCTACCTGACCAAGGCCGCGCTCGATGCGTTGGGCGATGGTGTGCTCGACTTCGACAGTCAGCTGCAACCACTGATCGACAAGGAACTGGCCTTCGCGCATTACCAGCAGCTGTTCACCGCGCACCCCGAACGGACCCGCTGGGAGTGGACGCTCTTCCGCGATGTCCTCGACCGGTCGTTGCCCGACGCACCGGAATTCGTGGCCGCGGTGGCGACCGCCGTACCGGATCCGCAGGATCGATTCGTCCGGTCGGCGGTGGATCGGCCGCTGCATGGACGGTTCTTCGAGGATTGGTACACGTTCGAGCAGTTCCTGACCGAGCTGATCGAGAACGACCTGCTCCGGCGGGCGAGCCCGGAGCACTCGGCCGATCTGGCGGTTTTCAACGCGCTGCTGAGCATCTACAGCGTGCTGTCGGTCGCGATCACCGAAGGCAGGCTGTCCGATGAGGACCGGGTTCGGCGGGTCGAGACCGAGTGGCACGGGTTCTTCTCGTTCGTCGCCAGCGGACCGCCGCCGCGCCGGCTCGAGGAGCTGCTCGCTCTGCACCGGGCCGGGATCGTCCGGTTCGCCGGGCCCGACCTGGAAGTTGCCATCGACAACGATCGGTTCGTCGCGCGGTCCCCGGCAGTGGCCGGTGCGATCCAGGCCCGCGCTTTCGTCGAGGCCCGGTTGCCGCGGCCCGACGTACTGGCTGCGACGGATCCCTTGCTGCGTGGCCTGTTGGACGACGGGACGCTCGCGGCCGACGAGTTGTTCGCGGCCGACGGGACGAGTCTCGGTGGCGGTCTGCTCAAGGCCGACGGGCAGTGCCGCGCGATCCGTGCCGACGGGTCTGTGCATCCCGGACTGTTCCTGCTCGGCCCGTCGGTCTCGGGCTCGGCCGGGTCGTCCGGCTTCTCACGTCCGCACTTCAACGGTCCCGGCTTCCGGCAGAACGACGCCGTCGCCCGGAATCTGCTCACTTCGCTAGCACCCGCCGTACGGAAGGAAGAACGCCATGCCAGTTGAGTTCCTGGGCATCGCCGGGACCAACCCGGCCAGTGAGGTCGAGCCGCGCACCGGTGGTGCCCTCGATCTGGAGTACACCGCCAAGCTGGCCCGCGCGCACGAGGACAACGGGTGGGACCGGATCCTGTTCGCGTACCACTCCGGGTCGCCCGATCCGGCCCAGGTCGCGGCGTACGTCGCGGGGCGGACCGAGCGGATCAACCTGGTGGTCGCGCATCGGCCGAACGTCGCCTACCCGACACTGACCGCCAAGACCTTCGCAACGCTTGATCACATCAGCGGCGGGCGGTTCGAGGTGCATGTCATCACCGGCGGGTCGACCGCGGACCAGGCAGCCGAGGGCGACTTCCTGAGCAAGGACGACCGGTACGGACGGACGCAGGAGTTCATCCAGATCCTCAAGCAGGCCTGGACTTCGGACGAGCGGTTCGACTTCAACGGGAAGCACTACCAGTTCGAGCAGTTCGTCGCGGACATCAAGCCGCTGCAGCAGCCCCGGCCGCGGATCTCCTTCGGTGGCTCGTCGGCCGCCGCGTACGCGGTCGGTGCGGCCGAGGCGGATATCTTCGCGCTCTGGGGTGAGCCGCTGGCCGGGACGCGCGAACAGCTGGCCACGATCGACGCCGAGGCGGCACGCGCCGGGCGTGCGGACCGGCCGACGATCCAGATCGCCTTCCGGCCGATCATCGCCCCGACCGAGGAGCTGGCCTGGGAGAAGGCCGAGCGGATCCTGGGCCGGATCAAGGACGTCCAGGCCGGTACGCCGTCGCCGCGAGAGCGTCTGCGCTCCAAGACACCGGAGAACGCTGGTTCGCAACGCCTGTTGAAGGCTGTGGCGGAAGGAGACCGGCACGACCGGGCGCTATGGACCGGACCGACCGGGCTGACCGGCGGCGGTGGCAACTCGACCGCACTGGTCGGAACACCGGACACGATCGCCGCTGCGCTGCTGGACTACTACGACCTGGGCATCCGCATCTTCTCCGCGCGTGGCTATGACATCTACGACGACGCGGTGGATTTCGGCCGGTACGTCATCCCGCTGGTCCGCTCCGAAATCGCCCACCGTGAATCCCGGAAGGACCTGGCCTCATGACTGTCGTCTCGGATCTGGAGCAGGACTGGCACACGTGGCATGCGGCGCGTGAGCAGGACCTGAACACGGACTACGGCTGGTTGTCGATCGTCGGGTTCGACTGGCTCGCCTCGGAGCCTCGTGCGCTGGACGGTCTGCCCGGAGAGTGGTGGGTGGCCGATGGGCGAGCGCATGTGACCTCGGACGGCTCGTTGACGTTGAACGGTTCGCCGGTACACGCCACCTCGGCGACGGTCGCTGAGGCTGGTTCGCTCAGCTGGCTGCTGTTCGGCAACCGCTTGGTCGAGCTGGTGCTGCGGGGCGGCCGGTACGCCGTCCGTCAGCGGGATCCGGGCGCTGCGACTCGACAGGGGTTCACCGGCGTACCCTCGTACCCGCTGAATCCGGAGTGGGCGGTGCGGGGCTGGTTCACGCCGTACGGCGCTCCGGAGCGGGTGGAGGTGGCCACTGCGCGCGATGACCTGCGTCAGCACGTCAGTGCGGTCGGTACGGTCCACCTCGCGCTGGGCGACTCGGCGTACGAGCTAGTGGCGACGGCTGTGTCGGACGGACGGCTCGCACTGTCGTTCCATGACGCGACCAACGGCTCAGAGACCGCGCCTTGGCGCAGTGTGACCACAGGGGTGCTGGAGCGCGACGGGTCGGTGCTGATCGACTTCAACCGGGCGATCAACCTGCCGTTCGCCTTCACTGCCTACGGAACCTGCCCTGCGCCGGTGACCGGCAACCGGCTCGGACTACCGGTGACGGCCGGCGAGAAGAAGCTCCGGTGAAGTTCTGTACGTACACGCTGATCGACAACTCGCCGGACCCGATCAGTGGTGAGCAGCTGACGACGCACGATCGCTTTCAGCATGTGGTCCGGCAGGCGCAGTGGGCCGAGGAGCTGGGCTTCGACGGGTACGGCGTGGGCGAGCGGCACGCGCAGCGGTTCATCTCGTCGTCGCCGCCGGTGGTGCTGGCCTACTTGGCCGCAGTGACGTCGCGGATCCGGTTGCTGACCACAGTGACTGTGCTGTCGCTGCTGGACCCGGTGCGGGTGGCGGAGGACTACGCGACGCTGGATCAGCTGTCCGGTGGCCGCCTGGACATCATCATCGGGAAGGGCAACGACCCGGAGCAGAACGCGTTGTTCGGGTATGACCTGGACGGGCAGTGGGACCGGAACCGGGAGAAGTACGAGCTGCTGCGCCGGTTGCTGCGCGAGACCGGAGTGAGCTGGTCTGGGCAGTACCGGCCGGAGCTGGTCGACGCGACCACGCAACCGCGGCCGTTCCGACCCGATGGGATCCCGCTCTGGCACGGGTCTGCCTCGTCCGAGGAGTCCACCGAGCTGGCGGCGCGCTTCGGCGACCCGCTGTTCTCCGCGAATGGCTTCCACCCGCTGGCGAAGTACGCCGGGCTGATCCGGCACTACCGCGAGCGCTGGGAGGCGTACGGCCGCGATCCGGCCGATGCGGTGGTCGGAGCGGGGTTCAACGGGCTCTACGTCCGCAAGAGTTCACAGGACGCGCTGGACGGTTACCGGCCGATCTTCGACGCGTTCATGGACTCACCTGGTGCGCGGCACAACCAGCTCCCGTTCAAGACGCTGGAGGACTTCCTCGAGCAGGGGTCTGTGCTAGTGGGGTCGCCGGAGCAGGTGATCGACAAGTTCGGCCGCTACCAAGAGGCGTTCGGGCATGAGCTGTCCGGCGTCTCACTGGAGGTGCCGGGTCTCCCCGAGGCCGAGAACCGCGCCTCGGTGGAGACCTTCGTCACAGACGTCATGCCGGTACTGCGTTCGTCGTACCCCTCGCGGGTGTGGAACTAGACGCCTGCACTTTTCAGCCGTACGTCGGGTGCTGTGGCCAGCCGGCAGGGGAGTCTTCCCACTCCTCCTGCCGGCCGTACGGCGCGAGGTCGAGAATGTTGTTCTCGAACAGCACCCGGTCCACACCGCGTGAGCCGGTGGAGTACGTCCGGTAGACGGTGTCGCCGTCGCGGAGGAACAGGCTGAGCAGGAAGCCGCCGCCGGCGCCACAGTCGGCGGAGAACGTCGTACCGGCCGACGAGGCATGCGGGACGGTCCAGCCCATCTGCTCCCAGTAGCCCGTCATCTGGGCCAGGGGCATGTCCGAGACGGTGGCCCAGGCCACGCCCCGGCGGGCCAGCCCGGTCAGGTCAGGCACGTTCCTGGTGAAGCCCGTGCAGCCAGGACAGAAGTGCTCCGGGCCGGCGTCCATGAACTGGTAGAGCGCCAACTGCTGCTGGTCGCCGAACAGCTCCAGCAGCGTGACGGGGCCGGTCGCCGACTCGAAGGTGTAGTCGTCGAACCGGACCATCGGCAGTCGCCGTCGCTGGGCTGCCAGCTGGTCCTGGACGCGCGTCGCCGCCTTCTCTGCGGCCAGTAGTTCGGCCCGGGCCTTCTCCCACTCTTCGGCCGGGACCACTGTCGGTAGCGCGGTCATCTGATCGTCCTCTCCTCGGTCGGTGTTCTCTCTTGTACGACGAAGCAGGGTCGCCGATCTCGACATCGGGGGTTGGTCAAAAGCACTACCCGGGACCCGGTATGATTTCTGAGTCGGACAGAGGGGGGCACACAGTGCGCCCGGCTCGATTTCACATCGAGGCGGCAGACCGTGTAATCTCTCTCCTCGGCCCGCCCCTTTAGCTCAGTCGGCAGAGCGTCTCCATGGTAAGGAGAAGGTCTACGGTTCGATTCCGTAAAGGGGCTCGAAGATCGACAACTCATCCGGTTCTCCGGATGAGTTGACGAACTCACCCGGCGGGGTAGCTCAGGTGGTTAGAGCACACGGCTCATAATCGTGGTGTCGCGGGTTCGACTCCCGCCCCCGCTACCCACCAACGCAGTACCTGAGAGTGCGATCACCCAAGTTGCGCACTCCTGATCAGAAGAGGCAGTAGTGGCTAAGTCAACCGACATCCGCCCGAAGATCACGCTGGCGTGCACGGTCTGCAAGGAGCGCAACTACATCACCAAGAAGAACCGGCGTAACGACCCGGATCGTCTGGAGATGAAGAAGTACTGCGCGCGTTGCAACGACCACACGGACCACCGTGAGACCCGCTGACCTCAGCAGTCTTTCGCGAAGGCCGCTCCGGGAAACCGGGGCGGCCTTCGCTTTGTCTTCAGCACTGCGTTGTCCTGGCTGGACCGAGATCCTAGTTAGACCGAGATCTAAGCTAGACCGAGATGATGGGCCGGCCCGCTTCGTACGCCGCCAGTCGCTCGTCGCGCGGGGTCAGGCAGCACGAGCCGCAGAGCGCGCCGTCGCCGACCTCGCTCGTGTAGTAGAGACAGCAGGTCTTCCGCAGGTAGACCAGCTTCCCGCCGGCCGGCTCCACGTCGCCCAGCTTGTCGAGCCCGCCCGGCGCCTTCGCCACGAAGGTCTGCCAGCGCTCCAGCAGGAACGCCGGGTCGATCGTCTCCTCTTCCCGAGTCGCCGCGCAGAACGCCATGGCACAGCCGGCCGCTACTCCGCCGTGCACCTGGCGCAATCCGGCTCTGGTCCGGCGATGCAGTTCGTCCGACAGCGGAAGCAGGTGCTGCCGGAGCACGACGTCGTACAGGGTCTCCAGACCGCCCGGAAGGTAGTCGGCGGAGCGGATGGCGACTGCGGCCAGGCCATGGCCGTCGTGTGGTCTTACCCACACGTTCTGCGGCCGGACGTCGAGCACGTGGCCCTCAAGGGCCCAGAGGAGCAGTGCTGCCGCCGGTGCGCGCCCTGCGTAGAAGGACATCAGGCTCAGCGCGTTGGCGTGCTCCGAGACGTGTCCGCTCGCGTCATGGTCGCGTTTGAGCAGCTCTGTGAGCTCCGGACCGTCCTGCTCCAGGATCCTGTCCACCCGCAGCCACTCCGGGCCGCTCGGCGTACCGATCTCCAGCTTGTACCGAGGCGCGTACCTGGCCAGCGCCGCTACTGCCGTCACGTTCAACCTTCCCCAGTCGGGTCGCACGGTTCCCGGGTGGCGGCTCCGGGTGTCTTAGTCTGCCAGTAGGCTCTGGACCCATGACGATCGACGCCACGATGGTCGGCCGGAGCTACGCGGCCGCCGAGAGCTACCAGGTCGGCCGGGAGAAGATCCGGGAGTTCGCCGCCGCGATCGGCGACGACAACCCGGCGTACACCGGTGACGACGCGGTGGCACCGCCGACGTTCGCGTTCATGCTCGGCAGCCGCGCGCTGGACCAGCTGCTGAACGACGAGGAGCTCGGGCTGCGGCTCGACCGGATCGTGCACGGCGCGCAGAAGTTCAGCTACACCCGCCCGATCAAGGCCGGTGACGAGATCGCCGCGACCGCGACCATCACCACCGTCCGCAAGGCCGGTGACGTCGAGGTGATCATGTACGAGACCGCCCTGACCACGGTCGACGGTGAGCCGATCGCCACCTCGACCTCCACGATCTCGCACAACCGGGCGGACTCATGAAGGCTATCTCCGCGGGTGACGTCCTCCCCTCGCTGACCGTGACGTTCCGGCGCGAGGACCTGGTCCGGTACGCCGGTGCCAGCGGCGACTTCAACTCGATCCACTGGAGCGACCGGATGGCGGCGGCCCTCGGCCTGCCCGGCGTGATCGCGCACGGCATGCTGACGATGGCCTCCGCGGCCCGCGTGGTCACCGACTGGCTCGACGACCCGGCCGACCTGGTCGAGTACGGCGTCCGGTTCACCAAGCCGGTCGTCGTACCGGATGACGCCGACGGCGCCGAGGTGACGTTCTCGGCCAAGGCCGACAAGGTTGCCGACGGGCTCGCCGAGTTCGACATCACCGCCGTCTTCGGCGGCGAGAAAGTGCTCGGCCGGTCGCGGGCGGTCGTGCGCGTCTCGTGAGAACCCAGGCGCCGCTGGCCGATTTCACCACCCTGCGGATCGGTGGACCGGCCGACAAGCTCGTCGAGGTGACCACCGAGGACGAGCTGATCAGCGCCGTCCGCGGCGCCGACGCGGCCGGGGAGCCCGTGCTGCTGCTCTCCGGCGGTAGCAACGTGGTGATCGGCGACGACGGTTTCCGTGGCACGGTGATCAAGATCGCGACCTTGGGGATCAAGGTCGACGCCGACGCGTGCTCCGGCGCGATGGTGCACATCCAGGCCGGTGAGGACTGGGACGCCGTCGTCCAGCGCGCGATCGCCGAGGAGTGGAGCGGCCTCGAGTCGATGTCCGGTATCCCCGGTCTGGCCGGTTCGACGCCCGTTCAGAACGTCGGCGCCTACGGTCACGAGGTCGCCGAGACGATCGCCTCGGTCCGCGTCTGGGACCGGTCCGAATCCCGGATCCGGACGATCTTCGCGGCCGACTGCGGCTTCGCCTACCGTTCCTCGATGTTCAAGTCCGAGCCGGAGCGCTTCGTCGTACTGGAAGTCGCCTTCCAGCTGAAGCTCGGCAACCTCTCCGCCCCGATCGGGTACGCCGAACTGGCCCGTGTCCTCGACGTCGAGCCCGACTCACGAGCCCCGATGAGCGAGGTCCGCGAAGCCGTCCTCGCCCTGCGCCGCAGCAAAGGCATGGTCCTCGACGCGGGCGACCACGACACCTGGAGCGCCGGCTCCTTCTTCACCAACCCGCTCCTCGACACCACCGCCGAGGTCCCGGCCGGCGCCCCCCAATGGCCGCAACCCGACGGCCGCGTCAAAACCAGCGCCGCCTGGCTGATCGAGCACGCCGGCATCCCCAAGGGCTTCACCCTCGGCGCCGCCGCCGTCTCCTCCAAACACACCCTCGCCCTCACCAACCGAGGCACCGCCACCGCCAAAGACATCCTCTCCCTGGCCACCCACGTCCGCTCCCAGGTCCACCAGGCCTTCAACATCACCCTGGTCAACGAACCAGTCCTGGTGAACTGCACCCTCTGAATGACACAGCCCCGGCCAGCAGTCGCGGCCGGGGCTGGTACTTGTAGGCTGGGCGCAGCAAAGACTTAGGTTTCTGGCCCTCGGGTCAGTGAGCCAGGTTGGCCCTCGGTGTAGCTACGACAGCCGGGGGTTTGCTGTTTTCTGGCGGGGGTTGGGGCTAGTAGCGCCATTCGAAGAGGTGGTTGTGCATCCAGTTGGCGAGGGCTTGGGTGGTGGGGGTTGGGGTTCCGTTGGATTCGCTGAGGAGGTCGGCCAGGACTTGGGCGGGGGCGGCCAGGCGTAGGCCGGTGGGGGTGCTTCGGCGGCGGAGGTAGACGGCGTCGGTCGGGGGTTCGACCAGGACGACGTTGCCGGTGGGGGCCGGGGTGAGGTGCCAGGCGGTGGCGGCGGCTTCGTGGTCTGGCGTGTAGACGACGGCTGGGGCGGTGGTTGGGGTTGCGGTCCAGAATGCGGCCGCGTGGGTGCCGGTGACGGCGTACCTGATGGGGCTTGTAGCCAGCTGAGCGAACAGGTCGGTGCCTTTCCAGCGGGAGGAGCGGCCGGCTGTCGGGGTGGCGGCCCAGTGGGTGAGGAGGAGGAACCAGTCCGGTACGGCGATGATGCCGCCGCGACCGCGTTCGACCAGGGATCGTGTTCGCAGTTCGTCGATGATTCGACGGACGTCGGCGGCTGGAGCCTGGCTCAGCTCGACCAGGTCGTGGGTGGTCCAGATGGAGCGGTAGTCCAGGAGCGCGCGAGTCACGCGGGCCGAGCTGTCGTCAGTCATGGGCCGGCCGGCCGAGGGTGAGCGTGACGTACGGCGTCCACTGGTAGCAGAGCTGGTCGCGGTTCAGGTCGATCAGGCTGACCTCGTTGAGGTAGAGCTGGGTGGAGTGCTCCCCGAACTCCGCGATCCGCTTCCGGAGCGGTTCGGCCGGCGCTGCCTGGTTCCAGTAGCCCAGTGAGATGTGTGGGTCGAGGTCAGGGAACTCGGGGAGCGAGTCCTCGCCCCAGACTTCGAGGATCGCCTCGCGAAGGACCAGGCGGAGCCGACGGAGGTCGTCGGCCGGCCGGACCGGTAGGCGCAGGCTCTCGAGGCCGGCTGTCGCCGGTCCGACGGTCACGTTGAACGGGACCACCGACTCGAGGCGGCGGCGAGTGGCGGCGACGATCGGCTCGAGCTCTTGCGGGCTGAGCTTGTCGGCGAAACCGACACCCTGCAGCGTCAGGTGCAGCCACTGGCGGGGGACGGGGGTGAGCTCCGGCATCGAGGACAGCAGCGGGTCGTAGCTGCCGCGCAGTGCCGCGAGCGCTGCGGCGTACTGGAAGGTGATGTGCCAGGTGTAGAACGAGCGACCCTGCCGCCAGCCCGGACGCCAGTACCAGTGATCGCGGACGTCGTCGAACATGCGGCTAGGACTCCTTCGTCACAAGGGGTGGAGGGGTGTACGTCATGCGCCGGCCCGGAAGGTCGGGGCGATAGATGAAATCCCGGAGGCGCTCGCGGAGTTGTCGCGCTCTCGCCACCCGGTCGTACGGCGCGGTCATGGCGGCGACCTCGCCCATCCGGTGGATCAACGGCCGGACGCGATACTCCAGGGCCGTGTCGAAGATCGGCTCGAGAGCGATGATGGCGCCGTCGAGCTCTCCGAGCGTCAGATGCGCCTTGACCTGCTGGAGCCTGATCATGCGTTCGGAGCCTGCGTTGCGGACGGCGTGCGGTCTCGCTTCGAAGCGGGCCACCGAGCGGTCGGCGTGAACGAGTGCTTCGCGCGCATCCCCCAGAGCCAGTTGGGCGTTGGCCCAGAAGCCTTCCGCGCGTTCCGGCGTACAGAGCAGTGGTCCGCCGAGCTCGGACACCGACGGCCTGTCCGGAACCTCCTGCGCGGCGGCCAGCGCTGCACGTGCCTCACTGATCCGGCCGGATCGGGCGAGGTCGACCGCGAGCGCGCTGGACAGGAAGAGGCGAGATGATCCCGCGGCGTAGCGCAGGCCGTCCTGGGCGTGGTCGGCGGCCCGGACGAACTCGTCCTGCCAGAACGCAGCGGTGTGCTGGGTCGCGCGGATCCAGCCGCGGAGCTCGTTGTGGTCCGCCGCCTCGGCGCACGCCCAGGCTGTCCTGGCGTGGCTCTCAGCTACTTCTGGGCGGCCGAGATCGACGGACATCCAGGCCAGCAGGGTGATGGCCCAGCCCGCTGCCGCGTACAGGTCGCGGGACTGTCGCGGCGACTGCCGTCCGGCCAGGAGGACGAAGGCCCGGTCGCGGACCGCCCGGCTGCGTTCGAACAAGGGCTTGGTGGGGACGTGGAGGTAGAGCTGGGCGATTCGCTCGATGTCCGCGTGCAGTTGCTCGACTGTGAGCTCGCCGACGTTCGACTCCTCGGCGAAGGTCAGGAGCGCGATGGACTCGTCGCCGGCATACCCGACCTCTTCGTCGAGGCCGAGGGTGGACGGCGGCTCCAGCTCCCGCTCGTTCGCGGGGGTGCCGGGTGGTGGGAGGAAGCCGAGCTCGTTGTCAGTGGCAACGTTCAGGATGGAGCGCAGGCCGGATCGGTAGGCGGCGCCGGGCCAGCGGACCGCGCCGCGCTCGAGCTTCGCGATGTAGTGGCCGTCGAGCTCGTAGCGGACCTCGGTCGTGTCCCAGAGCCACGCACAGACAGCCTCCGCGAGCTCGACGCGGGACATCCGTTCACCGGGTGCGCGCCGAGAGGGAGTGCGCTCTCGTGCGCTGCGCAACAGGTCATTGGCGGCTTGCATGGCGGTAACTGTAGGTGCGCGAACACCCTCTGCGACCACGGAAAGCGCTGCTGTGGATGATCTGCCCCGAGATGCCCCGGAATGCCCCACGATGCCCCGATCTGCATCGATGGAAATACGGTCGTGGCCGGAAAAGGGACGTTTTGTCGAGCCGGCCCGGCAGATCCGGGCCACCCAGCCGGCTGCTGAGCCTGAACACGCGGGGCATCCCGGGGCAGATAGGGGCTTCCCTGGGTGAAATAGGGTCTGAGGGTGGCCGAGGAAGCTGTGACGACGTTGCGGGCTGGGTTGGGGCGATTCGAGCGGGGCGAGGAGGGGCTCGCCTTGCTGGAGGTGTTCTTGGAGGTGGCTGGGCCTTGGCTGGGGCCGGTGGTGCTGGATCCTTCGGGGTTGCTGTTGCCGGACGAGATGACGGACGACCGGGCGCTGGTGCAGGGGCTGATCGGGGAGATCGATCGGGAGCCGGTCAAGAAGTGGAAGGGCGCCGAGCGGGCGTACGACATGGCGGATCCGCAGGCACGTTGGGACTACGTGCGGCTGGCGCACTGCTCGCGGCTGGCGACGGTGTGGAGCGAGGGGCGGCGTACGACGTATTTCGAGGCGGCTGATCACGCCCGGGCGACCTATTGGCTGCCGGAGAGCGTGAAGGTGGCGTTCTTCGATGCGATCCAGGCCAAGGGGTGGGCGGTGCCGTCAGACTGGCTGACGGCGGTCGGCAAGCAGCCCAAGCCCTGGTGGAAGCGCGGCAGCTAGGGCTCCAGCCGATCGATCCGGCCGTCGTCAGCCACCCGGAACACCACGTCCGACGGATGATCGCGCCGCATCGCCTCGTCCACGGTGAGCCCGGCCAAACGCCGTACCAGCAAGCGACCGACCATCTCGTGCGAGACGATCAGAGCGGCTCGTACGTCGAGCTCTGCCAGCACCTGCTCGATCCGTACGTCGGCATCCGCATAGCTCTCGCCGCCCGGGAACTGGAACGTGTACTTCGCCGCTGACCGCGCGACGCGTTGCCCCGGCCAGCCCGCATCGATCTCTGCCGACGTCAGCCCGGACCACTCACCATGGTCGAGCTCAGCAAGTCCCTCGACCACCTGAACCGGCAGGCCGACCACCTCGGCGATCAGCTCAGCGGTCCGGAGGGCACGTCCTAGCGGACTGCAGAAGATCGCGGCGATATCGGCAGAACGCAGCAGTGCGGCGTTCTGACGCGCCTGCTGCTCGCCGAGTGCGGTCAGTGGTGAGTCCAGCCGACCCTGGCGGCGGCCGGCGCGGTTCCACTCGGTCTGGCCGTGGCGGGCCAGGTAGGCGCTCATTTAGTACGACGGGACTGTGGCGGGGGTCTTGAGCCAGTTGTCGATGTCGGCGAGCAGGGACTTCTGCACGTCCGGCGGAGCGGTGGCGGCGAGGATGGAGGACCGGGCCAGGTCGGCCAGCTCCTCATCGGTGAAGTCATGCACGCTGCGAGCCGTCTCGTACTGCTCAGCCAGCCGCGAGCCGAACAGCAACGGGTCGTCAGCGCCCAGTGCGATCCGGGCGCCGGACTCGTACAGGTGGCGAAGCGGGACGTCCTCGGGGTGCCGGTAGACGCCCAGGGAGACGTTGGAAGCGGGGCAGACCTCTAGAGCGACCTGTGCGTCCACTACGCGCTTCAGCAGCTCAGGGTCTTCTACGGACCGCACACCATGGCCGATGCGGCCGGCCCCCAGCTCGTCGAGGCAGGTGCGGACGGTGGCAGGCCCGCAGAGCTCACCGCCGTGCGGGGCTGCGAGCAGGCCGGCGTTGCGGGCGATCCGGAAGGCAGGCGCGAACTCCGACGTCGTACCGCGGCGTTCGTCGTTCGACAGGCCGAATCCGACCACGCCCCGGCCCACGTACTGCGCCGCGAGGCGGGCGAGGATGCGGGCGTCGAGCGGATGCCGGGTGCGGTTGGCGGCGATGATCACCTGGACCGCGATCCCGGTGGAGGCCGCCGCGTCGCGGGCCGCGTCCAGCACCAGGTCGGTGAACTCGGTGATGCCGTGGAAACGGCCGGCATACCCGGACGGGTCGACCTGGATCTCCAGCCAGCGGGAGCCGTCGGCGCGGTCGTCCTCGGCCGCTTCACGGACCAGACGCCGTACGTCGTCCTCCGTGCGCAGCACCGACCGCGCGATGTCGTAGAGCCGCTGGAACCGGAACCAGCCCCGCTCGTCGGCCGCGGACAGGTCCGGCGGCCATTCGGTACGCAGCGCGTCGGGCAGCCGGACGCCGTGTTTGTCTGCCAGCTCGACCAGCGTCAGATGCCGCATCGAGCCGGAGAAGTGGAGATGCAGATGCGCCTTCGGCAGCACCCGCAGGTCACGCTGCGTCATTACCGAAGGTTACAGAGTCCCTACCCGACCGGTGAAATCCGGGCGGGCAGGGACCCCGGACGAATCAGCTCAGCAGCTTGGCGATCCGGCCGAGACCTTCGGCCAGGTCCTCGTCGCCGAGCGCGTACGACAGCCGCAGATATCCCGGCGCCCCGAAAGCCTCACCCGGCACGACGGCCACCTCCGCCTCGTCCAGGATGATCTCGGCGAGCTCGGCGGAGGTGGTCGCCGTACGGCCGTGAATCTCCTTGCCGAGCAGGCCCTTCACCGACGGGTAGGCGTAGAACGCGCCGGTCGGGGTCGGGCACTCGACACCGGGGATCTCGTTCAGCAGCCGCACCATGGTCCTGCGACGACGGTCGAAGGCGACCTTCATCTCCTCGACCGCGCTCAGATCGTTGGTCAGCGCAGCGATAGCGGCCCGCTGAGCGACGTTGCCGACATTCGACGTCTGGTGGGACTGGAGGTTGGTGGCGGCCTTGATGACGTCCTTCGGGCCGATCATCCAGCCGACCCGCCAACCGGTCATCGCGTAGGTCTTGGCCACGCCGTTCAGCACGACGGTCCGGTCCGCCAGCTCGGGGACGACGACCGGGATCGACGTCGACTGCACGCCGTCGTACGTGAGGTGCTCGTAGATCTCGTCGGTGACCACCCAGATGTCGTGCTCGTGCGCCCAGCGGCCAATCGCCTCGACCGACTCCCGGCTGTCGACCGCACCGGTCGGGTTGGACGGTGAGCAGAACAGCAGGGCCTTGGTCTTCTCGGTCCGCGCCGCCTCCAGTTGCTCGACGGTGACCAGGTAGTCCTGTGACTCGTCGGCCAGCACCTCGACCGGCACGCCGCCGGCCAGCAGGATCGCCTCTGGGTACGTCGTCCAGTACGGCGCGGGCAGCAGCACTTCGTCACCGGGATCGAGCAGGGTCGCGAACGTGTTGTAGACCGCGTGCTTGCCGCCGTTGGTGACCAGGACCTGCGCGGGCTCGACCTCGTACCCGGAGTCGCGCTTGGTCTTCTCGACGATCGCCTGCTTCAGCTCCGGCAGGCCGCCGGCCGGGCTGTAGCGGTGGTTCTTCGGATCCCGCGCGGCCTCGACGGCCGCCTCGACGATGTAGTCCGGCGTCGGGAAGTCCGGCTCACCCGCACCGAAGCCGATCACGGGCCGTCCGGCCGCCTTGAGGGCCTTGGCCTTGCTGTCGACCGCCAGGGTTGCCGATTCACTGATGGCGCCGATCCGCGCCGAGATCCTGGAACTCATACCGCCATCCTGGCAGCACCCCCCACGGCGGCCGCCGGAAATATCGGGACCCGGACCGGTGTGATCCGGGGAACACAGAGGGGGTGCGGTCCGTTGTGTCCGAGTGCAGGCTGTATGGTTCTGGTCGCGGTACGGCGTCCGGTTCGGGGGCTGTGCGGGATCAGACGCAGGGGAGAACGACGCCGACAGGCCGAGTTCGACCAGGTGGCTCGGAACCCGTACACTCTTCTAGTCCGGGCGTTGATGGCCCTGACTCGGCATGCCCGAGTTCAGGTCCTGTGCAGCGTCCTGATGGATTGCAGAGGGCACTAGCTCAACTGGCAGAGCATCGGTCTCCAAAACCGAAGGTTGGGGGTTCAAGTCCCTCGTGCCCTGCACATCCTGACCGGCGCAGGGCCGGTCAGGCCGCCGCTAGCGAAAGAGGTAGGTCGTGACGGAGACGCGCACCCCGGCACCGTCCGGCGCCGGTAAGCCTGCGGAAGGCAAGCAAGGCAGAGGCCTGCTGCGTTTCTACCGCCAGGTGGTCGCCGAGCTCCGCAAGGTCGTCTGGCCCACCCGCAAGCAGCTGTCCACCTACTTCGTGGTGGTGCTGACCTTCGTGGTGTTCGTCATCGCGATCGTCTCGGTCCTCGACCTCGCCTTCGGCTGGGCAGTCCTCAAGATCTTCGGCTGAGGCCGACACCGCCCACGAAAGGCCGGGAGCCGGGCCCACGGCCCGCCCCCGACGCCAGATCCAGAACCGATCCACAGATGACGGAGTACGACGTGTCAGAGCGCGACGACGAGGTCCTTGAGCTCGAGGACGAGTTCGACGTATCCGACTCCGACGACGATCTCGAGTTCGACGAGGCCGCGGTCGTCGTCGAGGACGACGACGACCTGTTCGCCGATGACGACGACCCGTTCGCGGGTCTGGACGACGAGGACTCCGACGACGAGACCGACGAGGTTGTCGCCGAGGTGCCGGAGTACTCCGCCGACGACGAGGCCGAGGACGGCCCCGCCGGGTCCGACGACTCCGACGACGAGCCGGTCGTCGTGGTCGCCGCCGCGGACGAGGCCGAGGACGCCGAGGTCGTGACGCAGGAAGATGTCGAGGACGCCGCCGAGGAGCTGGCCGACGAGACCGCGGAGATCGCGCTCGACGACAGCACCGAGGCCGAGCTGGCCGTCGACGCGGTGGTCTTCTCCAGCGCGGACGACGACGACGCCCTCGCGGTCGCCGCGGCGGCTGCCGTGGCCGACGACGACGAGGAGCCCGCGGAGCCGGGCGACCCGCTCGAGGAGCTGCGCGGCCGGTTGCGCTCGCAGATCGGCGACTGGTACGTCGTACACACGTATTCAGGGATGGAGAACCGGGTCAAGGGCAACCTTGAGAACCGGATCAACTCCCTGAACATGGAGGACTACATCTTCGAGATCGTCGTGCCGACCGAAGAGGTCGCCGAGATCAAGAACGGTCAGCGCAAGATGGTCAAGCGCACCGTCCTCCCCGGTTATGTCCTGGTCCGGATGGATCTGACCGACGAGTCCTGGTCGACCGTGCGGCACACGCCGTCGGTGACCGGTTTCGTCGGGAACAGCCAGAAGCCGGTCCCGCTCAGCCTCGAAGAGGTCGAGAAGATGCTCGCCCCGGCCGTCGTTGCGGCGGCCGAGGCGGCGGCAGCCGAAGCAGGCTCCGCACCCGCCAAGACGGCGGCCAAGAAGAAGGTCGAGGTGGCCGACTTCGGGGTCGGCGACTCGGTCATGGTGGTGGACGGGCCGTTCGCGACCCTGCACGCCACGATCACGGAGATCAATGCCGACGCACAGCGGATCAAGGCGCTGGTGGAGATCTTCGGCCGGGAGACCCCGGTGGAACTCAGCTTCAACCAGATCCAGAAAGTCTAAGGACCCGACAGAATGCCTCCCAAGAAGAAGATCGCTGCCCTGGTCAAGGTGCAGCTCCAGGCCGGCGCAGCGACGCCCGCCCCGCCGGTAGGTACGGCGCTCGGCCCGCACGGTGTCAACATCATGGAGTTCTGCAAGGCGTACAACGCCCAGACGGAATCCATGCGTGGCAACGTGGTCCCGGTCGAGATCACCATCTACGAAGACCGCTCCTTCACGTTCGTCACGAAGACGCCCCCGGCGCCCGAGATGATCAAGAAGGCCGCCGGTATCCAGAAGGGTTCGGCAGTCCCGCAGAAGGACAAGGTCGGCAAGATCACCAAGGACCAGGTCCGCGAGATCGCCACCACCAAGATGCCGGACCTGAACGCCCGCGACATCGACGCCGCGATGAAGATCATCGAGGGCACCGCCCGTTCCATGGGTGTCAACGTCGAGGCCTGAACGCCGCGGCTTCACCAGTACGACGAGTAGTTGTGGCAGGGCGTAGCGCCGCCCGGAGACCACACCCCAGAGAGGAAACAGCAATGGCAGAGCGCAGCAAGGCTTACCGCGCGATCGCGGACAAGATCGACTTCGATCACCTGTACACCCCGCTCGAGGCGGTCCGGCTGGCCAAGGAGGCCGGTGCGGGCAAGAAGCTCAACTCGACGCTGGATGTCGCGATGCGCCTCGGGGTCGACCCCCGCAAGGCCGACCAGATGGTGCGCGGCACCGTCAACCTTCCGCACGGTACCGGCAAGACGGCACGGGTCCTCGTCTTCGCCACCGGTGACAAGGCTGAGGCCGCGAAGGCCGCCGGCGCCGACTGGGTCGGCGACGACGACCTGATCAAGAAGGTGACCGACGGCTGGCTCGACTTCGACGCCGTCGTCGCGACCCCGGACCTGATGGGCAAGGTCGGCCGGCTGGGCCGCGTCCTCGGCCCGCGTGGTCTGATGCCGAACCCGAAGACCGGCACCGTCACCCCCGATGTCACCAAGGCCATCACCGACATCAAGGGCGGCAAGATCGAGTTCCGGGTCGACCGGCACGCGAACCTGCACTTCATCATCGGCAAGGCGTCGTTCGACGAGGCCCAGCTGGTGGAGAACTACAGCGCCGCGCTCGACGAGATCCTGCGGTTGAAGCCGGCCAGCTCGAAGGGCCGCTACATCCGCAAGACCGTGATCTCGACGACCATGGGCCCCGGTGTCCCGGTGGACCCGAACGCCACCCGCAACCTCCTCGAGGAGAACGCGGACGCCTGATCCTCAGGATCGATCCAACAGAAAGGCCCCGGGGTCTCCCGGGGCCTTTCTGCATTTCTGGACGCCTCGGCGCGCGTCAGATACAGAGCTTGTACTCCTTGGCGATGGCCGACGTGGTGTTCGAGCTGCTGCCTCCGGGCAGGATCCGATAGACCCTGTCCCCAAGGATGTGGGCCTTGACCTTCCGGTTGTTGACGTAGGACTCGACACCCCACCGGACGTGCTGCAGGTCTCCCGACACCTCGTCGAGGTCGAAGTCGCTCAGCCACCAGCACCTCCCGAAGGCGCGGGTACTCAACCTCATGTCGGTGAACCTCGGGCCGGCGTAGAGACACAGTGTGTCGGCCGGACACTTCTGGGCAGCGATAGTGGCCGCGGTGTCCTCGGTGGAGAACTCCGCAGCTTGTGCGGTCGCGGGTGTCACGACCGCTGCCACGCTCAGGAACCCCAGAACCGCCGCCAGCTTCTTCAACACGATGTCGGTGCCTTTCGTCGATGCGTCTTTGGCGTCGACGGTTTCAGGTTGTTTACCTGGGGCACCAGCTACAGCACGGGATTTGCACCTTGTTGCAGGGATCAGCGACGTACGACGAGGTCCGGGGTGAGGTCGGCGGGGCGGGGGACGCCTACTAGTTGGAGGGTGTGCTCGAGCTCTTCGGCCAGGTCGGTGAGCAGACGGGTGACGCCGGGCTTACCTTCTACGGCGAGGGCCCAGAGGGCTGGGCGGCCGACGAAGACGGCGCGGGCGCCGAGAGCCAGGGCGGCGAGGACGTGTTCGCCGCGACGGATGCCGCCGTCGACGTACAGCTCGGTGGTGGTTCCGGCGAGGGCTTCGGCGACCTCGGGGAGGGCGTCGGCGGTCGGGATCGAACCGTCGAGCTGGCGACCGCCGTGGTTGGAGACGATGATGCCGGCCGCGCCGGCGTCGGAGATGCGCTTGGCGTCGTCGCCGCGCAGGACGCCCTTCACCACGACCGGCAGGCCGGTGCGCTCGGCGAGCCAGCCGATCACGTCAGGCGTGAGGTCGTCGGCCTTGTCGAGGTCCGCGTCGGTCCAGTTGCCCTCGGGAACGTTGATCCGGAGCTGACCCGGCTGCACGTACGACCAGACCACCGGGCCCTCGTCTTCCTTGCGACCGACCACCGGGGTATCGACGGTGAGCACGATCGCCTTCGCTCCACCGGCGACGGCCGCGTCGAGCATCTGCTCGGTGATGCTGCGGTTCCGCACGATGTAGATCTGCAGCCACCACGGGACCCCGGTCGCGCCGAGGTCGGCGAACCGCGTCCCGGCGTTGCTGGAGACCCCCAGCAGCGAGCCGGCCGCGACGACTCCCTTCGCCATCGCGATCTCACCCTCAGGATCCGCGAGCCGTTGCAGCGTCGACGGCGCGATCAGCACCGGACTGTCCACCGGCGTACCGAGCACGGTGGTCCGTAGGTCGATCGACGAAACATCCTGCAGCACCCGCGGCCGGAACCGGTACGCCGACCACGCGGCAACCGCCTCCCCGACACTGATCCCCCCGGCCGAACCCTGCCGGTAGTACCGATGCACGGCCTCCGGCAACTTCTCCGCGGCGGTCCCCTCCAACGCATCAATCCATCGCATGCCGCCCATCGTCCCACCCACCCGCCGCGCGCACATCCCGCACTTTGAGCACCCACCAACCATCCGGCGCCCCCGCACCCGACTGGTGGCTTCCCAAAGTTGCCGTTCGTGCTCGAAGAGCAGCGGGCCCACCTTTGGGCGTCAAGGTCGACTTTGTGTAGCCATCAACCATCCAGGGGTCCCGCAGCTGACTGGTGGGTTCCCAAAGTTGGCGTTCGTTCCCAAAGTTGGGGTTCGTGCTCAAAGAGCAGCTGACCCACCTTTGGGTGTCAAGGTCGACTTTGTGTAGCCACCAACCATCCAGGGGTCCCGTGGCTGACTGGTGGGTTCCCAAAGTTGGGGTTCGTTCCCAGAGTTGGGGTTCGTGCTCAAAGAGCAGCCGGCCCACCTTTGGGCGTCTACGTCGACTTTGTGTAGCCACCAACCATCCAGGGGTCCCGTGGCTGACTGGTGGGTTCCCAAAGTTGGCGTTCGTTCCCAGAGTTGGGGTTCGTGCTCAAAGAGCAGCTGACCCACCTTTGGGCGTCAAGGTCGACTTTGTGTAGCCACCAACCATCCTGAGCGCCCGTGGCTGACTGGTGGGTTCCCAAAGTTGGCGTCCGTTCCCAGAGTTGGCGTCCGTTCCCAAAGTTGGGGTTCGTTCCCAGAGTTGGGGTTCGTGCGTGAAGAGCAGCCGGCCCACCTTTGGGTGCAGGTGGGACTGGTACGGCGTGCTGTCGGAGCGCCGGCTCGCTGGGTCGTGGCAGCGGCACGTCGAAGCAGCGAGCCGGGTGTGCAGACGCCCCGGTTGTGGGGTTAGTGCGTGGTTAGGCGGAGTAGGGCGGTGACGATGATGCCGGCGGCTACGCAGAGGAGCATGGGGACTTTTGCGAGGCAGAGGCCGCCGGCGGCGCCTACGCCTACGACCTTCGTCCAGTCGAGGTTGTGCCAGTGCTCGCCGCCTAGCTCCGTGATGATGAGTCCGGCCAGGAGGACCGGGGCGGTGAGGGCGGTGAGCCTGAGCACGGGTTGCGGCAGTTTGCGGCCGCCGATCACGAGTGGCGCGCTTGCCTTCATCAGCCAGCTGATCAGGGTGACGATGCCTGCGGACAACCAGAGCTTCATGCGTGCTCACCCTCCTTCTCGGGGAGTATGCCGAGCAGGGCCGCGGCGATGGCGCCCAGCAAGGCGTAACTGGGGATGGTGACGAAGAGCAGTGCGGCGGCGATCACCGCGCCGAGGAGACCGGCCAGCATGGCCCGCTTCGAGCGGCGTAGTTCGTCGAGCGCGAGGATCAGGAAGAACGCCGGGAACGCGACGTCCAGTCCCAGTTGGTGCATCAGCTCGGGCGAAGGCGCGGTCAGCGCGCCGACCGCCGTACCGGCTGCCCAGAGCACCCACTGCGGAACGCTGGCACCGACCAGCCGGACGATGTCGTAGCCGCCTTTGGTGCCATGGGCAACAACAAATGACGCGTCGCAGAGTGCCTGCGCCTGGAGAGCGCGGGAGAGTCTGCCGCCGCGCAGGCTCTCGTTGAGTGCGAGGCTCATCATCAGGTAGCGCGCGTTGATCAGCACCGCGGACGTCACCGCGACGACGGCCGAGCCGCTCGCCAGTGACGTCAGCAGTGCGAACTGTGCCGACCCTGACCAGGCGAACATCGAGAACAGCACCGGCAGCCCGAAGCCCCAGTCGCGCGCCACCGCCTCGGCGCCGAAGCTCAGCGCCAGCACGAACGCGGCCGCGCCGGGCCCGATGCCTAGACGCATCCCCTCGAAGAACTCCTGGCGCCGATCGAGCAGCGCGGTGACCGCCGCAGAGCCTCTCATGCTTCCCGCCCAGCTCGGACTCGCGCGTAGTGCCGCTTGGCCCGGGCGCGGTTCCCGCAGTCGCCTGAGCTGCACCACCGTCGAGACCCGTTCTTGCTGCGGTCCAGGAACAGCCATCCGCAGCCGTTGTCCTGGCACTCCCGCAGCCGGCTCAGGTCCTCTCGCTCCAGCAGGCGGCTGGTTGCCAGCACCAACTCGTCCACAAGGTCGACGCCCAGCCATTCCAACGCTCGGGGGCCGACCGGTGTGGCTCGCCGCATGGCGCCTGTCAGCAAGATCTGCAGCTCCCGCAGATCTCCCGAACCGGTCCTTCGGGCGATGGGCAGCACGACCTCGTAGACGGCCGCACGGACCATCGCCACCTGCTCAGGCTCGCTGTCCCCGCGGAGACCTACTGCCGCACACCACGTGGCCAGTGCCTCGGGGGTCGCGATCCGATCGATGGTGCGGGACGGCTCCAGCCGCCAGGAGATGGTGTTCAGCAGGTCGAGAGCAACGTGACCGCCGATCAGTTCCGGCTGATAGGGCATCAGTATCACCTCTCTCCTAACAACCTAAAAGACTTTTAGCTGTTAGGCAAGCAAGGGGGGAGGTAGACTGACGGCATGACGCAGTACGGGCGGCGATTTCTTCGCCCCGGCCGGCACGACGGTGCCGACGGGGTGAGCTGCTGCTGCGCTCTCTCCTGAGGTGACCGTGGCCGACCGGGGTGTACCGCCAGATCGATCTGGCTCCCCCGTCGAGACCGTCACCTTTGGAGTTCACCCATGTCTGTCCTCACCCTCGAGGAACTGCACTCTGCTCTGTCTCTGCGCGATCTGACCGATCCCGCCCAGGGACCACACGCTATCCAGCTGATCGTCGACTCGATCCGGACAGCGTTGGGCGCGGCCTGGCCCTACACGGAGATCTGGACCCGCCGTGACCATCCGGTGGTCAGCCTGGCCGACAACTACGACAACCTCGGCTACGTCGCCGGCGCGGTCACCCGGGAGGCGCGCTACACCCGCTACGCCTCCGAGACCGAGGTCCTGCGCAGCCATACGTCGGCGATGATCCCGCCCGCGCTGCGTGAGCTGGCCGGCTCGGACGCGTCCGATGTGCTGATGGTCTGTGCGGGAATCTGCTACCGCCGGGACTCGGTCGACTGGCAGCACACCGGCACGCCGCACCAGATCGACCTCTGGCGGATCAGCCGCAATGTCACGCTTGGAGAGCCCGAGCTGGAAGAGATGATCGCCCGGCTGGTCGAGACGGTGCTGCCCGGCCAGACCTACCGCACAGTCCCCGCGGTGCATCCCTACACGATCCACGGCCGGCAGATCGATGTCCTGCTGGAGGGGCAATGGATCGAAATCGGCGAATGCGGCGTGGCCGCGCCGGATGTCCTGCGCAAGGCCGGTCTGGACGACGACTGGACCGGTCTGGCGATGGGGCCGGGGCTGGATCGGCTTCTGATGCTGCGCAAGGGCATCCACGACATCCGGCTGCTCCGGTCGACGGACCCGCGGGTGGCCGGCCAACTGCTCGACCTGTTGCCCTACCGATCGGTGTCGACGATGCCACCGGTCCGCCGGGACCTGTCGGTGGTGGTGAGCGCGGAGGCGGATGTGTCGCCCGAGGTGCTTGGCGACAAGGTGCGCGATGCGCTCGGCCCGGACGCGGATGCGGCCGAGTCGCTGGAGGTCCTCAGTGAGACGACCTACGACGAGCTGCCACCGGCGGCGCGTGCGCGGTTGCAACTCGCCCCTGGGCAACGGAACCTGCTGGTCAGGTTGGTCCTCCGTCCGGTCGACCGGACACTGACCGACACCGAGGCCAACGGGCTGCGTGACAAGGTCTACCGAGCGCTGCATGAAGGGCCTGTCCTCGAGCTGATCGGGAGTTGATCGACTAGCGCCGCAGCTCGCGGGCGGCGACGATCCAGGCGCACACGGCCAGCGGCAGCTCGAGCAGAAAGGCCATCGCCAGAGCGAGCGTGCGGTCGACGCCTGCTCCTGCTGTGCTGACGTCGAACCAGGCGTCGGCCAGCAGCAGTGTGCCGGCGGACATCGCGGTCAGGACGGCGTATCTGTTCCGCTTGTGCAGCAGATACGCCGTCAGGCCGGCGGCGATCGCGGTGGCGGCATCGAGGCCGATCCAGGTGAGCCGCCAGTTGTCGGCCTGATAGGTGGTCGGCAGGGTCGCGGCGAGGATCAGGCACCACGGGAGCAACACAGCCGCGACGACGCCGGCCACCAGGGCGGCCAGCCCGCCGGGGGAGCGGCGCGCGCGGATCCGGCCGTCGAGTCGGCCTTCGGTGAGGTAGTCGTCCAGCGCCTCGGCGACGCGGTCGTCGATGGCGTCGCCGAGTTGCACGCTCAGCGGGTGCCGGAGGGCCTGATAGGGCTGAGCCTGCGGGAGTGTCGTCGTCATGCTTCAAGCGTTCCGTGGCGGCGGCTTCCGCACATTGAGGCAAACCCACGAACAAAAGGTGGGGTTAACCCGAAGTCGGTCCGGGGGTTGTCCTCATATCGGTGCCCTCGACGGCGACGTAGGTTTGAGCCTCGACGGACCGACGCAGCGACGGGAGGTGGTTCGGTTGACGACGATCGCGAGTCCGGTTCCCCGGCGGCCTTGGCGGCTGTGGCGCTCGCCGTATCTGTGGCTGGCCACGGTCCATCTGCTCGGTGATGCGGTGGTGGTGCTCACCTCTGGAGTGATCGCGCTGGCTTCGGTGTGTGTCGCCGTGCTCGGGTGGCCGCTTGCCTTCCTCGGGCTGCCGCTGAGCCGCAGTGCTGCTGGTGCGGTCTACGCGTTGGCAGGTTGGGAGCGCGCCCGAGCGCGGATCACCCGCGGTCAGGAGGTGCTGCCGCTCGCGCCGCCGCCGCCGTCCGGCAGCCGGATCACCGACGCCCGCAGAGCGGTCGCCGATCCGAACCTGTGGCGCCAGTTCCTGTACTACGTCCTGCTGTTGCCGGCGGCAATGTCCTGGCTGCTGCTGATCGTGATCGCCTGGTCGATCCCGCCGGTGCTGATCGCGCTGCCGCTCTACTTCTCGAGGTTCGCCGCGGGGCGGGCGCAGTTGGGTCCGTTCGTGGTCAACACGGTCCATGAGGCGGTGGCTGTGGCGGTGCTCGGCGCGCTGTTCCTGGTGTTCGTGTCGCCGGTGCTGATGCGGACGGCGTCCGCGCTGGACGGTCACCTGGCCCGGATCTACCTGGGCGGTGATGAGACCGGTGCGCTGACCGAGCGGGTCAGCCGGCTGGTGACGAGTCGTCAGCAGGTGGTCGACTCGGCCGAGGCCGAGCGGCGACGGATGGAGCGCGACCTGCACGACGGTGCTCAGCAGCGGCTGGTCTCGCTGGCGATGACACTGGGCCGGGCGAAGAATCGGCTGGGCGACAAGGATCCGTCCGTGCGGTCGCTGATCGAGGAGGCGCACTCCGAGGCGCTGCAGGCGATTGCGGAGATCAGGGATCTGACCCGCGGGTTGCATCCGCCGATCCTGACCGACCGTGGGCTGGATGCGGCGATCTCGGCCGTCGCGGCTCGCTCGCCGGTGCCCGTTCGGGTGACGGTCGACGTGGAGCCGCGCCCGTCACTGACCATCGAGTCCATCGCCTACTTCGTCGTGACCGAGGCTCTGACGAATGTTGCCAAGCATGCCGCGGCAGCGCAGGCCGAGGTTCGGATCACCAGGACCGGGGACGTGCTCCAGGTCCAGGTGACGGACGACGGGCGGGGTGGTGCCCGCGCGGAGGACGGCAGCGGGCTTCAGGGACTGGCCGATCGAGTGGCAGGTGTCGACGGCCACCTCAGCTTGAGCAGTCCACCGGGCGGTCCGACAGTTCTCACCGCGGAGGTGCCGTGCGGATGAGGAAGGCCTGTCGACGGTCGGGCGGGGTTGGTGGCGGGGGAGTGTGGATGAGCAGACCAGCGGGTGGCTGGATCGTTCGAAGGACGGAGGTGTTTTGCCGGTGACCAGCATGCGCGTGGTGATCGCGGAGGACTCGGTGCTGCTTCGTGAGGGCATTGTGCGGCTGCTGGAGGAGCAGGACTGCACTGTCGTCGCGGCGGTCGGCGACGGGGACGACCTGCTCAAGGCAGTGGCTGAGCACCGGCCGGACGTGTGCGTGGTCGACGTCCGGATGCCGCCGACGTTCACCGACGAAGGGCTGCGGGCGGCGCTGGTGCTGCGCGAGCAGTATCCGGAGACCGGTGTGCTGGTCCTCTCGCAGTATGTCGAGGAGCGGTATGCGAGCGAGCTGATCGGAGGGAACCCGGGTGGCGTCGGCTACCTGCTGAAGGATCGCGTGGCGGATGTGGACCAGTTCCTCGACGCACTGCGGCGGGTGGCGGCCGGCGGTGCGGCGCTGGACCCGGAGGTGATCTCGCAGCTGCTGGCCCGCTCCGGTAAGGCGGATCCGCTGGCCGCGCTCAGTCCGCGGGAGCAGCAGGTTCTCCGGGCGATGGCCGAGGGCAAGTCGAATACCGGGATCGCACAGGCGCTCGTGGTCGGGGAAGGCGCGGTGGAGAAACACATCAGCAGCATCTTCAACAAACTGCGGCTGTCGTCGGGGGACGGAGATCACCGGCGCGTGATGGCCGTGCTGCGGTTCCTGGGCACCTGATGGCGCTCACAACAGCGCAGCGACGGATGCTGCTGATCGGCGTGCTGCCGCTCGTGGTCCTAGTGATCTGTGGTGCGGCGGTCACGGTCGCGACGATTCGCGGCAAGCTGCCTTTCGACTACTCGGCCGCCTTCGCCGCTGGGCCGCAGGGCGTGCGGATCCTCTCGACGGTTCCGGCCACTGTGATCGGTGGTGCGAGCAGGCAGGTCCGGGTCTCCGTCAGTGGGACGTATGCCGCGCGCGAGCCGAAGGTCGAGGTCCGGACCGACCACGGGGTGCTGGACATCCGGTCCAGCTGCCCCGACGCGCACTGCGAGGTCGCGCTGACGGTGGAGGTTCCGGCCGAGGTCGCGGTGCAGGCCAAGGCCGAAGGGGCCTCGCTCGACGTCTCCGATCTCGCCGGGAAGGTGCAGGCCGACGTCGATGGCGGGTCCATCACCATGAACCGGATGCGCAGTCCGCAGGTCTCGGTCGACGGGCGCAGCGGTTCGGTGTCGATGCAGTTCGACGACCCGCCCGAGCAGGTGACAGCCACGGTCAGCGATGGCTCATTGACCGTCCGGCTGCCGCGGACCACGACGTACACAGTCGACGCGGTCGCTGCCCAGGGGTCCACCGACATCACCATGGACAGCGATCCGGCCGCGACGCATCGCCTCTTCCTCCGGACGAGCTATGGCAGCATCACGGTCAGCTGATCGCAGCCACGAACGCCTTCGCCTTCGCTGTGATGGTCTGCCAGTCGGCCGCGGCGACGTCGGCGGGAGAGACCACGTCGGTGCCCGCGCTGACGGCCAGCGCGCCGGCGTCCAGGTAGTCCCGGGCGTTGCCGGCGTTGATGCCACCCGACGGAATCAGCGGGACTCCGGGGAAGGGGCCGTTCAGATCCTTGAAGTACTTCGGGCCGAGCTGGTGAGCCGGGAAGATCTTCACCGCCGCCGATCCGAGCGCGAGTGCCGTCATCACCTCGGAGGGTGTGAAGGCGCCGAGCACCACCGGTACGCCGGCGGCCCGTGCGGCCTCGGCGATCGCGGCCGCCTCCGGCCCCTGCCCCGGCGTCACGAGGAACTGTGCCCCCGCGTCGATCGCCTGCTGTGCCTGCGCACCGGTCTGCACAGTCCCGGCGCCGACGACCGCGCCGGTCTCACCGGCAGTCGAGGCCGCGCGCTCCAGATGGCGCGGCAGATTCGGCGTCGTGTAGGTGAGCTCCACGACGTGGATCCCGCCGGACACCAGCGCTGCGCACAGATCCCGGGCGTCGGCGATCTCCGGTGCCCTGACGACAGTCAGTACGCGGTCGGCTCGCAGCAGGTCCAGAGTGGTCATATCGAGGTCCTCTCAAACATCAGTACGGCGGATGGCGCGACCGGGCATGGCATCGGTCCGGTGGCCGTCGTCCATGACAGGCACACCGTTGACGAAGACGTAGGGGATGCCTTCGGCCTGCTGGCGCGGGTTGTCGAAGGTGGCGGTGTCGTGGACGGTCGCCGGGTCGAAGAGCACCAGGTCGGCGTGGTAGCCGAGGCGGACCAGGCCGCGGTCGGTGAGCCGCAGCCGGCGAGCAGCGCGGCCGGTGAGGTGGTGGACGCAGTCGGCCAGTTCCAGGACGCCGAGCTCACGGACGTAGCGGCCCAGGTAGCGCGGGAAGGTGCCCCACGAGCGCGGGTGCGGTTTGCCGCCGACCAGGATCGCGTCCGAGCCACCGGTGTGGCTCGGGTGCTGCATGATCGTCCGCACGTTCTCCTCGTGCCCGACGTGCTGCAGGATCGAGGTGCCCAGGTCGTCGGCGATCAACAGATCGAAGAAGACGTCCGTGGCCCGCTGCCCGTTGTCGGCGGCCATCGCCGCAACGGTCCGGCCGACGGCGTTGCCGAGGGCCGGGTTGCGGACGCCGCCGATCTCGATGGTGTCCCACTCGATCACGCAGCCGTGGCAGCCGTCGGAGCCGACCTGCTCCATCTCGTGCGCGATCCGCGCCCGCGTCGCCGGATCCCGCAGCCGGTCCAGCTGCGCGTCCGGGCCGCCCTCGGCCGTCCAGCTCGGCAGCGTCGCCGCGAGAGTGGTTGCCCCAGGCAAATAAGGATAGGTGTCGGTGGTGACGTCGAGCCCGTCGCCGAGCGCCTTGTCGATCATCGCGCCGAGGTCGGCGCCACGACCCTGGTTCGGCGCGAAGTTCATCACCGCGTGGGTCAGGTGCAGCGCACAACCGGATTGCCGGGCCACCTCGACCATCTCGCCGTAGGCACCCAGGGCACCCTGTCCGTACGAACGTTGGTGCGGGGCGTAGTAGCCGCCGTACTGGGCGACGACGCGGCAGAGTTCGACGAGTTCCTCGGTGGTGGCGAACATGCCAGGGGTGTAGGTGAGGCCGCTGCTCATCCCGACCGCGCCGTCGCGCAGCGCCTGGGTGAGCAGGTCGATCATCTGCGCCAGTTCCGCGGGAGTGGCCGGCCGGTTCTCGGTGCCGACGACCATCATCCGCAGGGTCCCCTGCGGGACCAGGTAGGCCGCGTTGCACGCGATGCCCTGATCCAGCCGGTCGAGATAGCCGGCGACCGTGGACCACGAGAAGTCGAAGTCGTCCGGTTCGCCGTTCCAGCCGGCGATCTGGCGCCGGATGGCGGCGCGGGTCGGGTCGTCGATCGGCGCGAACGACAGACCGTCCTGGCCGAGCACCTCCAGGGTGACGCCCTGGCTGACCTTCGCGGTGTGGTCCGGGTTCGCCAGGATCTGCAGATCGGAGTGGGCATGCATGTCGATGAAGCCAGGAGACAGCACCAGACCGGTGGCATCGACGGTCCGCCGGGCGGTCGGCAGGTCGTTGCCGATGGCCACGATCCGGCCGGCGTCGACGGCGACGTTCGCGACGAAGCCCGGGGCGCCGGTCCCGTCCAGGACGGTGGCGTTGCTGATCAGCAGGTCGGCCATCTCAGAAGTACGTCCGGATCAGGTCGACCACCATCGGGTCGGTGGCGTCCGGGTCGTCGACGACCGGGATCAGCCCCCACTTGTCGAACGCCGTGCACGGGTGGGACAGGCCGAGCCGGAGTTCGTCGCCGATCACCACCGGCTCGTCGCCGAACCGTAGATAGCCGTGCTGGTCGTTCAGCTTCGTCACCGTCATCCCCGTCGCCGGGAGCACCGGTTCCCCGGCCGCGCGCGGCCGGACCAGCTGCGGTTCAGGCATGTCCTGGTCGACCGGGAAGTCCCGGCGGCCGGCGTCGAAGATCGCCAACCCCGCTTCGGGTTGTGAGGTGATGCGCATCCACCCGTGCATCGCCGCCACGAGCTGCTCGCCGTCCGTGCGCGGTGACTGGCCCAGCGGTGAGACCCGCCGGTAGAGCCCGTCGTCGTGCGAGATGTACGCGCCGGAGCGCACCACGACTCGCGCATCCTCCAGCGGTCCGAGCACCTCGGCGACCAGTTCGAAGAACTCGCTGCCGCCCGCAGTGACGATCGGTACGACGTCCGCGTCGTACCGGCCCTGCTTGCGCAGTCGCGCGTGTAGCTCAGCCATGTCACGCAGGAACGCCCGTACGGCGGCCAGCCCGGATTCGTTGACGTCATCGGCGACCGCGCCCTCGTAGCCGGCCACCCCGACCAGCCGCAGTGTCGACGCATCCGTCACCGCGGCAGCGACAGCCTCCGCGGTCTCGAAGTCCCGAGCGCCGGTCCGTCCGCCCGGTGCGCCCAGCTCTACCAGTACGTCGAGCGGTCGCGCATCCGGACCGACATGCGCCGACCGAGCGGCCTCCATGATCTCGACCGTGCGGACCGAGTCCGCCCACACCGACACCTCGAACTCCGGATCGCGCGCCAGCTCGTCGGCGACCCAGCGGAGTTGGAGTGGGGAGACGACCGAGTTCGCGATCAGGACCCGGCGGACGCCGAACTGCCGGGCGACCGCGAGGTGGTAGACGTTGGCCAGCGTGAGCGCCCAAGCGCCCGCGTCCAGCTGCTGCGCCCACAACGCTGGGGCCATCGTGGTCTTGCCGTGCGGCGCGTGCTCGATGCCGTGACGCACGCACCAGCTGGCCAGAGTGTCGATGTTGTGCCGCAGCCCGGGCGCGGACAGTGTCATCAGCGGGGTCGGCAGCTGGGAGAGCCGCGGGCGGGCGGCCAGCACCTCGGCGATGGTCCGGCCCCAGAAGGCGGGCGGCAGCACCCGGTCGCGGCGGCTCACTCGCTCGTCGGCGAGAGCGGCGACGGCGGCGGCATCGTAAGCAGGCATCGAGTCCCCTGGGAGTAGTTGCAGAATACGCAACGTTCATTGCACATTCTGACCTGACGGTTGTAGCATCGCGCTCGAAGTTGCGTCAACGACCGCTGTTTCACACCTATCCCATCACCCCGGACCCCAGGAGCGCAGATGCCGGACCCGCGCACCGAGACGGAGACCGGTGCGGTCGTCTGTATCGGCGAGGCGATGATCATGCTCGCGGGTGCTGCCGGGCCGCTGGAGGACGTGGAGACGTTCCGCCGGTCGGTGGGTGGCGCGGAGTGCAATGTGGCGGGCGGACTGGCCGGTCTGGGCGTGCCGACGAGCTGGGTGTCCCGGCTGGGCGACGACGGCTTCGGCCGGCAGGTACTGCGCGATCTGCGCGGGCGCGGAGTCGACGTCGGCGGTGTGGAGGTCGATCCGAATCGGCCGACCGCGCTGTACGTGAAGGAGTCGATCGACGGTCGGTCCCGGATGCACTACTACCGGACCGGTTCGGCGGCCTCGGCGATGAGCCCCGCCTTTCTGCAGCGGCCGGAGGTGTCGGAGCGGCTCGGCAACGCCAAGATCGTGCACACCACTGGGATCACCGCTGCACTGTCCGATGACACCGCGCAGATGCTCGACGAGCTGCGCGGCGACTTCATGCTGAGTGTCGATCTGAACTGGCGGCCGGTGCTGTGGCGCGACAAGGACCCGGAGCCGCTCTGGCGGTTGCTGCGCGCGGCCGACGTCGTACTGATCGGTGCTGATGAGGCTCTGATCTTCGCGGGCACCAATGACCCCGCTGAGCTGCATGAACGGCTCGGCGGGCGCTGCACGCTGGTGGTGAAGAACGACGCGCACACTGCGCTCGCGCTGGAGCCGGACGGTCGTCGTACCGAGGTTCCGGCACTCACTGTCCAGGTGGTCGAGCCGGTCGGGGCAGGGGATGCGTTCGCGGCCGGCTTCCTCGCTGGGACGCTGCAGGAGTTGCCGATGAAGCAGCGGTTGCGGTTAGGGCATCTGAACGCCGCAGCGGTGCTGTCGGTGCCAGAGGATCACGCCACGCCTCCCAGCAGGGCACTGCGAGACAGACTGCTCAATGCCGCCGATGACGAGTGGGCGGCGACGAAGCTGTGAGTCAGAGCCTCGCGAGAGCCCTGCAGATCCTGGCCAGCCTTGGCGAGGGGGAGCGGTCGCTGGACCAGCTCGCGGCCGAGCTAGGGGTGCACAAGACCACCGTGCTCCGGCTGCTGCGCACGATGGAGGCAGACCGCTTCGTACGACGGGATGAGGCGCACCGCTATCGGCTGGGATCCCGTTTGTTCGCGTTGGCGGATGCAGCTCGCGAACAGCACGTCGTGCGGGAAGTTGCCGCACCGCACCTGCGTGAGCTGAATCAGAAGACCGGCCAGACCGTTCATCTCGCGGCCTGGGAGAACGGTGAGGTCATCTACATCGACAAGCTCGACAGTGTGCGCAACATCCGCATGTACTCGCAGGTCGGCGTACCGGCGGCTCTGCACTGCACCGCGGTCGGGAAGATCCTGCTGGCTGCGCAGCCCAAGCGGCAACGCGAAGCGGTGCTGGCGTCGCTGGACTACCACTCGTTCACGCCGCAGACCATCACTGATGCGGATGCGCTGCGGGATGAGCTGGACACGGTCCGGGCGCGCGGCTGGGCGCAGGACAAGGCTGAACACGAGACCTTCATGAACTGCGTCGGTGCACCGGTCGTGGACCAGGCCGGCCGTGTCGTCGGGGCCGTGTCGGTGTCCGTACCGGATGTACTGCTGAACTATGAGCAGGTGCTCGAGCTCCTGCCTGAGCTGCTCGCCACCACCCAGGCGATCAGCGCCGACTACAACTGAGAGGTGTTCGACCTGATGTCCGACAAGACTGCCGTCTCCACCACTGACGCGCCCGCTCCGATGCCGGTGTTCTCGCAGGGGGTCCGCAAGGGCAACATCCTGCAGGTCTCCGGCCAGGGCTCGGTCGACCCGGCGACCGGCGAGTTCGTGTTCGTCGGCGACGTGAAGGCTCAGACCACCCGGGTCCTGCAGAACATCGAGGCGATCCTCAAGGCCGGTGGCGGCAGCCTCGACGACGTGGTGATGCTCCGCGTCTACCTGACCACCCGGGACGACTTCGGCGCGATGAACGAGGCGTACGCCGACTTCGTCTCGACCCGCACCCCGAGTGGCGTGCTGCCGTCGCGGACGACCGTGTTCACGGGCCTCCCGCTCCCCGACATGCTCGTCGAGATCGACGCCCTCGCCGTCCTGGACTGACCTGCTGCGTCCGGCGTCCGGGGTCAGACAGCCCGGACGCCGGGCACACCCCTGTGCGGCAGGTATCCCGCATTGCGGGATATGATCCTGCAATGCAGGAAACGATACCCCGAGGGTCGGTGCAGTCGATAGACCGTGCGGTCGCGATCCTGCGGTGCTTCGACGCGCGGACTCCGGATCTGGGGATCAGCGATCTGTCCCGGACGACCGGGTTGTCGACCAGTACGGTGCACCGGTTGTTGCTGGCGATGCTGGAGAACGGACTGATCCGTCAGACCGCCCAGCGGCGCTACGCGATCGGTCCGTTGGTGGTGCAGCTCGCGCACAGCAGCGGGATCCCGGCGACGTTGCGTGACGCTGCACAGCCGGTACTGCGGGCGCTCCGCGACGCGACTGGGGAGACGGCGGCGGTGCACGAGTTGCTGCCGAGTGGACACCGGGTCGTGCTCGACCAGGTGGAGAGCCGGCACCAGTTGCGGCGTACCTATACCGAGTTCGGCGTACCGCTGGCACTGCCGCAGGGCGCACCGGGGAAGGTGCTGCTCGCGTTTGCGCCGTGGCAGCGTCAGGTGGAGGTGCTGTCCGCGCCACTCGAGCAGGTGCTGCCGGACACGATCACGGACCCCGACGTACTGGCCGCACAGCTCGCTGAGATTCGCGAGCGGGGGTTCGCGATCTCGCTGATCGAGCGGACACCGGGGATCTGCTCGGTTGCCGCGCCTGTCTTCGACTACTCGGGACAGGCCGTCGGATGTCTGTCGATCTCCGGTCCGGAGCTGCGGATGCCTGTGGAGGTCCTGCTGGAGTTCGGTGCGCGGCTGGTGCCCGCAGCCTGGGAGGTCTCGGAGCTGTTGGGTGCGACAAAGACGGGTCGAGAACAAGCCACAGCGCAGGCAGGAGCCCACTGATGGCCGGTCCGGCCGCCCTGCTCAAGATCGCACCGTCGGTCTATGTCCCCGCACTGCTCTACGGCATCGGCCAAGGCGCCATCGCGCCAGTTATCGCAGTGTCGGCCACGCATCTCGGCGCATCGCCTGCGATCGCTGGTGTGGTCGTCGCAGCGGCCGGACTGGGCCAGGTCATCGGCGACATCCCGGCCGGTGCCCTCACCACGAAGATCGGCGAACGGAAGGCCATGCTCGGGGCGACTGTCCTGGTCTCCCTGGCGCTGGTCGCCTGCCTGCTCGCACCGAACGTCTGGGGCCTCGCCGCCGCCATCGGAGTCACCGGACTGGCCGGATCGGTCTGGGGACTCGCCCGTCAGGCCTATCTGAGCGAGGCAGTGCCGATTGAGCTGCGCGCGCGGGCTCTGTCCACCCTTGGCGGTGTCCAGCGCATCGGCTCCTTCATCGGCCCGTTCCTCGGCGCACTGGCGATGCGCTTCCTCGGCACCGACGGCGCGTACTGGGTGCACCTGGTCGGCGCAGTGCTGGCCTGCATAGTGCTGGTCAGCCTCCCCGACATCGAGTCAGTACGGCGTGCGCGCGGGAGCAGGCCAGTCGCGGCCCAGTCCACGTTGGGCGTGATTCGCGAGCACCTGCCAGTACTGCGGACTCTCGGCACCGGTGCCCTGCTGGTCGGCGCGGTGCGTGCATCACGTCAGGTCGTCGTACCGCTGTGGGCTCTGCACATCGGTCTGGATGCGCAGACAACCAGCATCATCTTCGGGCTGTCCGGTGCGGTGGACATGCTGCTGTTCTACCCAGCTGGCTCGATCATGGACCGCCTCGGCCGCAAGTGGGTCGCAGTACCGTCCATGTTCGTTCTCGGCTTGGCGCATCTCCTGCTGCCGCTGACTCACACCGTCGGCACTCTCATTGCAGTGGCACTGCTGATGGGTGTCGGCAACGGTCTGGGAGCCGGCGTGATCATGACGCTCGGTGCTGACGCCTCTCCACCCGTCGGACGAGCCCAGTTCCTCGGTGCCTTCCGCCTCTTCGCCGACACCGGCAATGGTGCCGGTCCACTCCTGCTGGCCGGTGCGACCGCCGTACTGGGGCTGGCTCCGGCCATCGTGATCATGGCGGGCACGGGCTGGGCCGCCGCGGCAGCGATGCAACGCTGGATACCGCCGCACCCGACCAAGCCTTCCTGAGAGGATCGCTGCGTGAGCGAGGACGGATGCTGCGCACCTGCGAGGGGCGAGGCCGCGCAGGAAGCGGCCGCGCCACAAGTGCACGGAGAGCCGGCCGGACCGATCGAGCGGGTGCGGATCGCAGCCGGCGCGTTCCGGATGGGCGCCGAGGACGCGGACGGCTTCCCGAATGATCTGGAAGGACCGATCCGCGAGGTATCACTCGAGCAGTACGACATCGGCGTGACTGCGGTGACCAACGAGCAGTTCGCTGCGTTCGTAGCCAGCACTGGTTATGTGACCGAGGCAGAGCGGTTCGGGTGGAGCTATGTGTTCGCCGGGTTCCTTCCCGCGGCGCTGCGCAAGGTGAGCGAACGTCCGCAGGCGACACCGTGGTGGTGCGGCGTCCATGGTGCGACCTGGGCGCACCCGGAAGGACCCGGCTCGGCGCTGACCGATCGCGCCGACCATCCGGTGGTTCACGTGTCCTGGGCTGACGCTGCGGCCTTCTGTGCTTGGGCTGGTGGTCGGCTGCCGAGCGAGGCCGAGTGGGAGCGCGCAGCCCGTGGTGGCCTCGACCAGCGCCGCTATCCGTGGGGCGACGAGCTCACTCCGGACGGCGAGCACCGCTGCAACATCTGGCAGGGCAGCTTCCCCACGAAGAACACCGAGGCCGACGGCTACCGCGGCACCGCGCCCGTGCGCAGCTATCCGCCGAACGGGTTCGGCCTGTACGAGGTGGTCGGCAACGTCTGGGAGTGGACCGGCGACGACTGGGGCGAGAACAAGGTCATGCGCGGCGGTTCCTACCTGTGCCATGCGTCGTACTGCAACCGCTACCGCGTCGGTGCCCGGAGCTCGAACGAAGCATCGAGCAGCTCCGGCAATCACGGCTTCCGCTGTGCCTGGTGACGACAACAGAGGAGTAGCACAGTGACCGCACGCAACGTAGTGATGATCTGCGTCGACCAGTGGCGCGGTGACGCCCTGTCCGCAGCTGGGCATCCAGTCGTCCGTACGCCGTACCTGGATCAGCTCGCGGCCGGGGGCACCCGCTTCTCGAGCGCGTACTCGGCCACACCGACCTGCGTGCCGGCGAGGGTCGCCCTGATGACCGGCCAGTCGCAGGAGCGGCACGGCCGGGTCGGCTACCGCGACGGTGTGACCTTCCAGGAGGCCCATCCGGTGACTCTGCCGGGCACACTGCGGGACGCGGGCTACCAGACCCAGGCCATCGGAAAGCTGCACGTGTACCCGGAGCGGTCGCGGATCGGCTTCGAAGACGTCCGCCTGCACGACGGCTACCTGCACTTCGCCCGCCGGCGGCAGCAGCGCGACTTTCGCGAGGTGGACGACTACCTGCCCTGGCTGCAGGCCCAGGCCGGCAGCTCACCAGTAGCGGACTACACCGACAACGGACTGAACTGCAACAGCGTCGTCGCCAGGCCCTGGGACAAACCAGAGGCACTGCACCCGACGAACTGGGTCGTCACCGAGGCCATCTCCTGGCTCTACCGCCGCGACCCCACTACGCCGTTCTTCCTCTACCTGTCCTTCCACCGACCGCATGCGCCACTCGACCCGCCGCAGTGGGCCTTCGACCAGTACGTCGGTATGCCCCGGACCGATCCGGTGGTGGGGGACTGGACGGCGGCGTACGACGAGCACCGCAACGACGGTGCGCACGACACGGTCATCGGTCGGCTCGATGCCGAGACGCATCACCGGGCCAAGGCCGGGTACTACGGCCACCTGTCGCACATCGACCAGCAGGTCAACCGCTTCCTGGACACGCTGGCCGAGTTCGGGCTGCGCGAGGACACCGTGGTGATGTTCACCTCCGACCACGGCGACATGCTGGGCGACCATGACATGTACCGCAAAGGTCAGCCGTACGAAGGCTCGACGCATGTGCCACTGCTGATCTCGGCTCCCGGAGCCGCACGTGGACAGGTGATCGACGACGTAGTCGAGCTGCGCGACATCATGCCGACGCTGCTCGACCTGGCTGGTGTACCGATCCCTGAGACCGTCGACGGCCGCAGCCTGGCGCCGCACCTGCGCGGCGAGACTGTCGACGAGTGGCGCGAGCATCTGCACGGTGAGCACGTGCTGCTCGGTCAGTCGCTGCAGTGGGTCACCGACGGGAAGCGCAAGTACGTCTGGATGTCGGGCCGCGGCGACGAGCAGTTCTTCGACCTCGAGGCGGATCCGCAGGAGACCCGCAACCTGGTACACGACCCCACCCGCGCCGACGAGGTACGGCGCTGGCGGCAGAAGCTCGTCGACGATCTGAGCGATCGCGAGGAGGGGTTCGTCGACGCCGGAAAGCTCGTCGCCGGCCGCCCGGTCGCCACCGAGCTCCGACAGACGGTCTGACCGCGGCCGGGTGGGCGGCCGCCGCGGCTGTGCACCGCTGGCTCCCGCCCGCCCGACAGCGGCGGCTACTACGGTTTGAAGAACCAGCGCTGACACGTACCGCCGTGGTAGAACCAGGTGATGACCTCGGCTCCGGCCGCTGAGCTGCAGTCGGCGACGTCCAAGGACAGACCCGATGTCGTCGCGATCACGCTGTAGCTGCCGCCCGGCGTTGGCTCGATCCGCCAGCGCTCACAGGGCGACGCGTTGCTGGGAAACATGAACACAGTTGCCCTGGGCAACTTGGAACACCCTTCGATCTCCAGTGCGTTGCCGGAGTTCGGATCGATGATCTTGTAAAGGTCGTCGCCGAGACTTTCCAGCTTCCAGCGCTGACACGGGCTGCCATCGACCGGGTTCCACATCCGGATCTTGCTCATGGGTTCCTTATGGCAGTCGATCACGTCCAGCAGCCGTTCGCTGGTGGTCGCGGCCTCGGTCCGGTACCGCCCGGTGCCGTTGGCCCCCAGCTGGTTCGCGTTGAAGGCCGGCCGGAGGATCCACTGCTGATTCGTCGCCTGCCCGCAGGTTTGCTGCACCGCCGGAGCGCCTTCGTCCAGCCGAGCACCTTGGACGGCGATGCACTTGCCGCTGTGGGCGAGCTTCAGCTGTACGACCGTGTCGTACGAACTGCCCTCGACGTAGCTGAAGGTGACTTGCTGCCAGGCGAACGGATCACCGGTGCCGCCACCGCACTTGTACTGGATCATCGGGATCTCGTCGGCGGTGTCGCCGTTCAGCGTGTCGAGGCATTTGACCGGTCCGCCACCCACCGCGGTGTGCGTCGGACGAATGCTGTACTGATCCGTTCCCGGGATCGGCATCAGCCGGAACCTGGCGTTCAGTTCCAGCGCTGCGCAGTTCCACTGGATAAAGGTGGCGCCGTCGTCGGTGCTGGCGCCGGAGGCATTCAGGCACTTGCCGCTGTTCTTGTTGACCAGCTCGTACTGCCGGTTCTCCAGGTCGAACTTCGGTCCGGTGACCGCGTCCACGGCTCCGGTCCAGCCCAGCGTCTTGTCCGCGAACGACGTACCGGTGGAGCGGAACGTATAGACCTGGCGAGCACCCCCGTCGGCGGCGTACAGGATGCCGGCGTCCTCCTTCTGGTCACCGTCGTAGTCCCCGGCGATCAGCGTTGCCCTCGAGAGTTCGAGTCCTGTCGTACGGCGCCACTCCGAACGCGTCAGCGCGGTCCCCCCGGACTTGAGGACGAAGAGACTGGCGTCGGTCGGCGAGTTCTCGTACAGGGTGATGATGTCGTCCTTGCCGTCGCCGTCCGGGTCGGCCACGATCGCGTGGCTCTTGTCCCAGCAGTACGTGCCGGCGCCGGAGTCGTAGACCGTGACCGGTGCGGCGAACGACGTACCGGTGGACTTGTAGAAGTCGACCGAAGTGCGGCACCCGGAGAGGTTCCGCATGCTGAGCAGGTCGGCCTTGCCGTCGCCGTCGAGGTCGGCGAGCAGCGGCGTGCTCTGCGACCAGCTGTTTCCGGCCGCGGCCTGTGCCCAGGCCGTCGGAGCCGCGAACTTCTTGGCGGCCAGGAAGACCATCGCCTGCCAGTTGTCGCCGGTTCCGGCCTTCTGTACGACGATGTCGTCCTTGCCGTCGCCGTCCACGTCACCGGAGACCGGCCGGGCGGTGCTCAACGGCCAGCCGTTCGGTCCACTCGTCCAGGACGCCTCGGGCGCGATGTACTCGTTGCCGTCCGACGGGTACTGGTAGAGCCAGAGCTGCCGCCCGGCGCCCTCGCGGAAGGCGGCCATGTCGGTCCGGCCGTCGCCGTCCAGGTCGCCCTGGACGGGTCTGATCTTCGACAGTGCGAAGCCGGCGCCTTCCCCGGTGTCGAGTGCCATGGTTCCGGTGGCGAACGTGTTGTCCTTCGAGGTGACGTTCCAGAACACGGTCCGGCCGAAGCCATGGTCGAGCACCGCGGTCACATCGGCCTTGCCGTCGCCGTTGCTGTCTCCCCGGACATGAGGTGCCGAACCGGCCGGGGGCTTCGCTTTGAGTTCCCAAGCCTGCCGGGTGTCGCTGTAATTGCCGGCGCTGTCCACGGCACGCACGTAGAGCCGCAGGGACGGTGCCCCGGTCTCCGGATCCGGGTGCACGGTCACCGGGATGGTGACGGTGCCATCGGCGCCTGCCTTCACCCGTGCGGACAGCGAGTCGCCCTGGAAGCCGTAGTTGTACTCGGTCACGTCGGTGTCGGCGGGAGTGCCGCCGGGCTTGAAGGTGACGTTGCCGGCCACCCGTGCCGGCGTCACCGGATCCTGCCCGTCGGGGAAGTCCGTCGACACGACCCTGGGGATGTTCGGTGGGACCGTGTCGATGACGAAGTAGCAGTCGGGCGTGCTGGGGCTGGTCGCGAAGGCGTCCGTGGCGAAGGCGCGATAGCGGTATACCACGCCTGGCGTCAGCTTGCCGGCCGGTGTCTCCGGCCAGGAGAAGGCGGCACCGCTCGCCACGCCCTGGATCTTCGTGTCGAACGGGCTGGTCCCATCGGTCTTCTCGATATGCAGGGTGGTGGTGACGCTGTCACCGATGTCCGGGTCATTGGCGACCGCGGCCCACTGCGGAGTGGCGGTTGCGATCCGGGTCGGTGCGGCCTGGGTTCCGCAGGGGCGTGGCCGGCTCAGGGTCAGGCCTTTCGGCATCCGTGGCGTGGTGTTGTAGCGGATCGCCAGCACCGCCGTGTTGGGGAGGAACTTCTTCCACTGCCATTGGGCCCCGACACTCTTGGATTCGTCCGGAGCTTTCAGACCGAGCGACACGGTGGTTCGCCGCGCGTCGGCAGCGCTCTGGATCACGTTGCTCAGATTGCTCTTCGCGTTCAGGTCCCCGAACTCCATCGGGTTGTCCTCGGTCCACGGGTACGCCTCGCCGTTGCGGGTGTCCAGCCAGTTGGTCCAGTAGTTGTTCTCGGTGACCGTGGTCCGCCAGTTCAGGTTGCGGTTCGAGGTGTCCAGATCCTTGACCGCCCACAGTTCGACCGGTTCCGGCGTACCGTGCGGAGTCTTGTTCAGGGTGATCCGGAACTGGGCGCTGATGATGGTGCTGCCACCGATCGTCATCGCACCGCTGGTGGTGTTCAGCAGGAACATCGACCGGTAGAGGTTGTCGGTGTCCTCGAAGGCCCGGCCGACCTTGGCACCTTCGTTGTCCCGGTCGTAGGTCCATCCGTCCGGGGTACTCGAGCCCGAGTTGGTGTGCAGCCAGTTGACCAGCGTCCCGGACATCGACGGATCGATCAGCACCGGGAACCTCGCGGCCGGGTCGGCGAGCAGTTTCAGATCCGGCGTCAGGATCAGCTCGCGCGCCGTCTTCCGGATGCCGAGCTGGGCGTGACGGGGCTTGGTGGCACTGGAGGAATCCCACATCGTCGGCGGATCGGCGGTGTAGAGGACCTTGCCGTTCTCAGCTGTGGCACGGGTGGATCCGTCGGCGGCGACCTTCAAGCCGATGCCCTCGCCGCGGATCGGGTAGCGCAACGTCCGCAACGCCGGGTTCGCCGCGGCGGTCCGGTTCTTCACCACCAGGAGGTGGGAGAAACGGTCGACACCGACCTTGATCTGGAGGTCGATCCCGGGAAAGACCTCGGGGTACGTCGCGGTGTCACCCACCAGCACGGGTTTCGGCAGCTTGCCGGGCCAGCCGAGATGGACCCTGGCGCCGGCCGTGCCGATGGCCAGCAGATCGCCGGAACCACCACCGGACAGAACCACGGGGGACACGGTCGCGACGGGCTGTACGGTCCCGTCGGGCTGCAGCCGGAGCGTCGGATCCGGATCGACCCAGCCGGTGCCCTTGCGGACCCGCACCGGTGCCGCATGCTGCTCCATCGTCTTGCTGCCGTCCGGGTTCGCGAACACCTGACCGGTCTCGGTGCGCATCGACACGAGTTCCTGAGCCTTGCCGGTCGTCCGGGCCGTCGCCATCGCCCGAAGGTCAGGTGACGCCTGCAAGGCCTGCTCCGCCACGACCTGCTGTGGATCCCGGACAGCTGCCGGTAGCGGAGCGGCGGTTCCGGTCGCGGCCGCAGCCAGCGGAACCGTCAGCGCGAGGGCCGACAGGCCGGCCGTGAACCGTCTTCTGACACTCCACATGGTGGGCCACCTCACGTTGGACGGACGGAGTACGGGCGAAACCATGTCATGCCGCGCGGCGGTCCGCGCACCATTCCAGCGCCGTCGAATGGTCCATTCGCCCTTGTGTGAAAGGGTTCTCTATCGATGGAACGTCGTGTGAGACTCGATGCTCCCAGCTCCTTGCCCAGGGGGTACCTTCATGTCCTCAAAGTTGCGTAGAGCAACTACTTACCGAGCGCTGATCGCCACCGCGGTGGCGACCGCGATGCTGCTCGGCGATCAACAGAGCGGTCTGGCCGCGGCGGCGGCTGCCAGGCCGGACCCGAAGTTCAACCAGACCGAATGGAAGTCGATCGACGGCCGGACCGCGAAGGCCGCCCCGCGCCCGGCCGACCCATCGGCAGGCCGGGTACTGCGTGGTGCACCTACCATCACGTGGCCGTCCCCAGCCACCGCGGAGGTCGCGGTTCCCGTCCCGGGCGGCGCCACTACCTGGGGCCTGGCCCTGAACGGTGGCCGGGTCGCGCAGCGCGCGAAGGCCGGAAACCTGCCGGTCTGGGTCGCGCCGACCGCGGCAGCCGCCAAGGAACGTCTCGCCACCGGTGTCACCGCGAGCCTGCCGGCGAAGGTCAAGGTGGATCTCGTCGGCCGCACCGGCGATGCGCTCGAGCTCAAGGTGAGCCGAGCCGACGGCGTGGCCAAGACGGGCCAGGTCACTCTGGGCGTCGACTATCGCGCCTTCCGCGACACATACGGCGGCGACTGGGCTACCCGGCTCCGGTTCACCACCCGTACCGCGGCCGGGACGAAGGTCATCCCGACCCGCAACAACGGATCCGGTGAAGTGATCGCCGAGCTTCCGGTCGGCGCCCAACCGCAGACGTTCCTGGTCGCGGCCGGCGCGGGCAGTGGTGCGGGCGACTACGGGAAGGCCGACCAGTCCGGCGGCAGCGCCACCTGGAACGTCGGTGGATCGTCCGGCGACTTCAGTTGGTCATTGCCGTTCACCGTGCCCCCGTCGATCGGCGGCCCGGCGCCGACCGTCGGCCTGGAGTACTCGTCGGGTGCGCTGGACGGTTTCTCGTCGGCGACCAACAACCAGACCTCGCTTCTGGGCCAGGGCTTCTCACTCAGTGGTGGCGGCTCGATCGAGCGTCGCTTTCGCTCGTGTGCCAAGGACAAGAGCGGCAACAACGGCGACAAGAACACCGGCGACATGTGCTTCGCCGGGGACAGCCTGAACATCTCGGTGGCCGGCAAGTCCGGTTCGCTGGTCCTCGATCACAAGGACGCCAACGGCGAGGTCTGGCGGATGCGCGGTGACGACGGCTCGGTGGTCGAGCGGCTGACCGGCGCGGTCAACGGCGACGACGGTGTCCTGGCCGCGGACAAGGGCGAGTACTGGCGGATGACCTCACCGGACGGGACCAAGTTCTACTTCGGGCTCAACCGGCTGCCCGGCTGGTCCAGTGGCAAGGACGAGACCAAGTCGGCCTGGACGATGCCGGTCTTCGGCAACAACGCCGGTGAACAGTGCAACAAACCGGCTTTCGTGGACTCCTGGTGCCAGCAGGCCTATCAGTGGAACCTGGACTACGTCGTCGACCGGTCCGGCAACACGATGAGCCTCTTCTACGATACCGAAACGGGCAACTACAGCCGCTTCGTCACCAAGACGACGGTCAGCCCCTATGTCCGGGCCGGCAACCTCAAGCGGATCGAGTACGGCCAGGCCGACGGCAGCGTGTTCACGCAGAAGCCGGTGGCTCAGGTCCTGTTCACGACTGCCGAGCGCTGCACCCCGGAGCCGTGTGGAGCTGCGCAGCCGAGCACATATCCCGACACGCCGTGGGACCTGAACTGTGCCAGTACCACCAACTGCGACAACCACTACACGCCGACCTTCTGGACCCAGCGCAGGCTGGCCAAGGTCACCACCCAGGTATGGCGGGCGGCGAGCAGCAAGCACGAGGACGTCCAGTCCTGGTCGTTCCGGCAGGAGTATCTGCGCGGCGACAACAGCAGCCCGGCGTTGTGGTTGCGGGAGGTCACGCCGACAGGACTGGTCGGACCGAACCCGCAGCAGATGCAGTCCACCAGCTTCGACGGTGTCGCGATGGGCAACCGCGTCGACTCCGGAAGCGACATGGTTCCGCCGCTGGAATGGTTCCGGATCAACGCTATTCACAGTGGCTCCGGTGGCGACGTTTCGGTGGTCTACGACAGCATCGACTGCACGCCGTCCAGCCTGCCTGCGGCGGACCACAACGATCGCCGGTGCCGGCCGCAGAAATGGACGCCGGAGGGCTCCGCGGCCAGAGAGGACTGGTACCACAAGTACGTCGTCAAGCAGGTCTCGGAGACTGACCGGACGGTCGCGGCCAGCGACCCGTGGCAGGCGCCTGTCCCGACTGTCACCACGGTCGCGTACCAGGACAAGCCGGCCTGGCGTTTCTCCGAGCAGGATGCCGGCACCGACCTGAGCGAGTCGACCTGGTCGCAATGGCGTGGCTACGGCGACGTCAAGGTCACCAAGGGCGGTGGTGACGAATCGCAGTCGGTCACCGAGACGCTCTACTACCGCGGCATGGACGAAGACCGGAACAAGACCGGTCCGGTCAAGGACGTCAAGATCAAGGACTCCACCGGGGCCGAGGTGGACGACACCAACGAGTTCTCCGGGCAGCCCCGGGAACAGACGACCTTCAACGGCGCGGCAGTTCTGCACCGCAACATCTCCGACTACTACCTGGGTGCTCCGACCGCCAGCATGACGCAGCCCTGGGGCACGTTGACGGCCCGGCCATCCGGGCAGAAGAAGGTCGCGCAATATCTGCCCACGGACACCGGGACGCTGCGCCTCGGTACCGAGAACACCTATGACACCAGCGGCCGGCTCATCAGCAAGGACGAGGCCAACGACGTCAACACGACGGCCGACGACACCTGCACGCGCTTCACCTATGTGGAGAATCCCAGCAGCAACCTCCGTCAGGTGCCTGCCCGTCAGCAGTTGGTCAGCAAGAACTGCGGAACCACCTTCGCCAACTCGGACGTGATCCGCGACGACCAGATGTACTACGACGGCGCGACCTCGATCAGTACGCCGCCGACGAAGGGGCTGCTCACGCGAGCCGAGCGGCTATCCGGGTTCGACTCGGCCGGCAAGCCGACGTACGAGCTGGCTTTCACCATGGAGTACGACGCGGTCGGTCGGCAGATCCGCAAGACGGATGCGCTGAATCGCTCCGTGCGCAAGATCTACAACCCCGGATACGGACCGATCACCAAGATCACCGAGGTGGCCGCGAACGGGCTGGAGAGCGTCACCGACTACGAGCCGGCCTTCGGTGTGCCGGTCGGAATGACGACGCCGGACGGTCGTCGGGCGGACAAGGAACTGGACGCGTTCGGCCGGATCACGAAGACCTGGAGCCCGGGCCATCCGCGCAGCGGACCAGCCGATATCGAAACCGAGTACGCGGTGCGTGACGACGGTCCGTCGGTGACGACCACCAAGCGACTGGTCAAGCCTGGCGTCTACGACACCTCCTACGAGCTGTACGACGGTCTGCAGCGGTTGCGGCAGACCCAGGAGAAGACGCCGAACGGCGGCTGGCTGGTCACGGACCATCGCTACGACTCGCGTGGCCACGAGGTCAAGCTCAACGGCCCGTACTTCACCCGGGTGCTGGCCGAGAAGGAACTCAAGCTCGTCGACGAGAACACCCTGCCGAAGCAGCAGGTGACGGTCTGGGACGAGGCCGATCGTCCGAAGCAGCAGTTGTTCAAGTCGCTCGGCCAGACCAAGTGGACGATCGAGCACGACGTCGCCAACGGCCGGCAGAGCATCGACCCGCCGGACGGCCAGGCGCCGACCACCCGGATCACGGACGCTCAGGGCCGCTTGGTCGAGTTGCGGCAGTACCAGGCGAACAGCCCGACGGGTCCCTCCGACAAGACGACGTACACCTACTGGCCGTCCGGTCAGCTGAAAACGACCACGGATCCGGCCGGCAACGTCTGGAGCTACAAGTACGACCTGCAGGGTCGCAAGGTCCAGGAGAACGATCCGGACAAGGGCATCACGAAGTTCACCTACGACGCCACCGACCAGATCACCTCTACCCTCGACGCCAACGGCGTGAAGTTGTTCGTCGAGTACGACAACGCCGGGCGGAGGATCGCCATCCACAACGGCGCTCCGGACGGTCCGCGCCTGAGTTCGTGGACGTACGACACGGTGGCGCCGGGACGTCCGGCGTCCTCGACCAAGTACGTCGTCAAGGACGGCAGGACCGACGAGTACACGACCACCATCGTCGGATACTCGCCCTCCGGAGAGCCGACAGGTACTTCGATCACGCTGCCCGCGTCCGAGGGCAAGCTGGCCGGGACGTACACGATCGGGCAGACCTACAACGACGACGGAAAGATCGCGACCCGGACACTGCCGAAGGTGGGCGATCCCGACGCGGGCGGAATGGCCGCCGAGACTCTCACCTACGGCTACAACGACCAGGGTCTGGTCAAATCACTGGCCGGCCAGGACACCTATGTCCGGCAGATGAGCTACACGCCCTTCGAGGATGCGGACGTGCTGACGCTCGGCACCGCGTCGGGTCCCTTCGTCCAGCAGAAGTTCGAGTACGACTCTGTTACCCGCCGGGTCAACCGGGTCGTGGTCGACAAGGAACTGTCGCCCACGCGGGTGTCTGATACGCAGTACCAGTACGACCCGGCAGGCAACATCACGAAGTCCACTGACATCGCTCCGGCCGCATCGGGTGAGGCCACCGACACCCAATGCTTCAACTATGACTATCTGCGGCGGCTGACGAAGGCCTGGACACCGAAGCCGGGCGAGGACAACGAAGCCGGTGACTGTACGGCGGCACCGAGTGTGGCCGCACTCGGCGGGCCGGCGCCGTACTGGCAGCAGTGGACGTTCGACAAGACCGGCAACCGCAAGTCCGAGCAGACGATCTCGGCGGCCGGGACGACTACCAGCACCTATGACTACGGCAGCGCGAAGCCGCATGCGCTGACAGCTGTCGCCACCACCGGGCCGACAGGGGCCGTGAGCAGCAAGACGTTCGGCTACGACGCCACCGGAAACCTGAACAAGCGCACCACCGGCGGCGTGGACGAGATCCTGAACTGGGACCCCGAGGGGCACCTGGCCGACACGGCCAAGGGTGACGTCAAGACGTCGGCGGTCTATGACACCGAGGGTAACCGGATCATTCGCCGGGACAGTTCCGGAACGACGCTGTACGTCGGTGAGACGGAGATCCATCTCGACAAGTCCGGCAGCACCGTCTCCGGGACTCGCTACTACTCCTTCGGGGACCGTGCCGTCGCCGTCCGGACCAGCGGCAAGCTGACATGGCTGATCGGCGATCTGCACGGCACTCCGACCACAACCATCGACTCGGTCACTCAAAACGTGCAACGACGCCGGATGACCCCGTACGGCGTGGCACGTGGAGCGGCACCGGTCAGCTGGCCGGGGCAGCGAGACTTCCACGGCGGCACCAATGATCCGGACACCGGGCTGGTCCATCTGGGGGCGCGGGAGTACGACAAGTCCACTGGCAGGTTCATCTCGGTCGATCCGATCGTGGACAACACCGATCCACAGCAGATGAACGGCTACGCCTACGCGAACAACAACCCCGTCACCTACGACGACTCCGACGGCAAGCTCGTCTTCGTGATCATCGCGTTTGTGTTCGCGATCGTCTTCGTCGTCATGGAGATCGCCATGGCGATACAGCAGTTGTTCGGTGAGAACGTGACGATCATCGACACCAAGCCGGTCGAGGACGCGTTCTGGGATCTGCTCCACTTCATGTGGCAGAACGTCGTCAGGTGGGTCACCACCCGGATCAACTTCATCCGCTGGGTGTGGCGGATGATCGAGGTCCTCGTCAGCATCGTCGTCGGCAAACTCGAGGTGCATGCGCGGACGATCGTCCAGAACATCCCGGACAAGGTCGCCCCCCGACCGGTCGACCCGAAGAAGGACCCGCCGAAACCCGGTCCGCCGAACCAGCCTCCCAAACCCGGCCCGGGAAACAATCCCCCCAAGCCCGTCCCGCCCCAGAAACCAGGGCCAAGAGTTCCCAAGCCCAAGCCCAAGACGGACGACGACAAGGACGACGGCAAGCTCTACCGCGGTGCAGACGTCAACAAGAAGACCGGGGTCGTATCGCCGCCGGACTGGAAGCTGAAATCGTATGACTACGATCTCGATGCCGACGGCAACGTGATGGAGGGGCAGGGCCCGTCGACCAACACCAATGCCAACGAGATCCGAAGTTGGGGCAGAGTGCCGTACGAGGTCATCGTGTCGACCGTGCCGCCACAATTGCAGATCACCTGGACATCGAAGACTCACTACGAGGTCATGGTTGCGCCAGGACAGAAACTCACACTGGACGAATTCAAGAGGCAACTCAACAAGATCCAGTTCGGTCCACCAGCGACGAGGTGATCAGATGACAGTGCGCGACGCAGGCTGGAGCCTGCTACTGGCCGACGAGATGGACGACGGCGACTGGGCCCTGACGGAGTCCCGCGGTGTGCTGCTGAACGCGCAGCTGGAGCGGGACGGCCGGCGGTTCCCGGTGGTCTTCTACGACCCCGATCGGATCCACAACGCGGCGACGATTGGCACTGCGTCCGGCGATCCGTACTACCGACGGAACGTGATCCTGCTGCCGGCGGTGACGAGAACGGCGGTCGAGGCGGCCGTCGAGAAGCTAGGTAAGGCGGGGGAGCTCGACTGGCTGCTGTCTTGACGAAGGGCGGTCCCGGGAGCCGATTTGGTTTCCGGGGCCGCCTTCGGGCACAATGAACATGCCGAAGACCGCTGGTTGTCGCTTTCGAGCGACTGAAAGTCCCACTCAGGTGGGCGGCCCGCGCAGGTGATGAGAAGTGTGAGTGTAGTTCGTATGTTCACGCCCTTGCCGCCTGTGCAAGGGCGTTTTTTATTGTCTTCCAGGGGTCGGCGGCGAGAAAGCCAAACGAAGGAGACCCCATGGCGAGGCCGGACAAGGCAGCCGCTGTCGCAGAGCTGACGGACGAGTTCCGTAGCTCCAACGGCGCCGTGCTGACCGAGTACCGCGGACTTACCGTGGCGCAGCTCAAGAACTTGCGGACTGCGCTCGGTGACGACGTGAACTACGCCGTGGTGAAGAACACGCTGACCAAGATCGCGGCCAAGGATGCGGGTGTTGAGTCGTTCGACTCGCTGCTCGAGGGTCCGTCGGCCATCGCCTTCATCAAGGGCGACCCGGTGGTTGCGGCCAAGGGCCTGCGTGACTTCGCCAAGGCGAATCCCCTTCTCGTCATCAAGGGCGGAGTGCTCGACGGTAAGGCACTCGGCACTGACGAGATCACCAAGCTCGCTGACCTGGAGTCGCGTGAGGTCCTCCTCGCGAAGCTCGCAGGTGCGATGAAGGCGGCTCCGCAGCAAGCGGTGTCGCTGTTCGCTGCTCCGCTGTCGCAGGCCGCGCGCCTGTTCGCGGCGCTGCAGGACAAGCTGCCGGCGGACGGGGCTCCGGCCCCCGAGGCGGCAGCCGAGGAGACCGTGCAGGACACGGTCGAGGCACCTGCCGAGGCGAGCGCCGAGGAGACTGCCGCAGCTGACAGCTGAGGCCGTTCTCACTGCACCACCCCATTCAGTGATCGACAGTTACTAAGGAAGGACCGCCACCATGGCGAAGCTCAGCACCGAAGAGCTCCTCGGCCAGTTCAAGGAACTGACCCTGCTGGAGCTGTCGGAGTTCGTTAAGGCTTTCGAGGAGGAGTTCGGCGTCACCGCCGCCGCCCCGGTTGCCGTTGCCGCGGCCGCAGGCCCGGGCGCCCCGGCCGAGGAGGCCGAGGTTCAGGACGAGTTCGACGTCGTCCTCGAGAGCGCCGGCGAGAAGAAGATTCAGGTCATCAAGGAGGTGCGCGGTCTCACGAGCCTTGGTCTGAAGGAGGCCAAGGACCTGGTTGAGTCCGCCCCGAAGGCGATCCTGGAGAAGGTCGACAAGGCTGCGGCCGAGAAGGCCAAGGAAGCCCTCGAAGGCGCCGGCGCCACCGTCACCGTCAAGTGACCTCAGAGGGTCTCTGGGGATTTCCCGCCTACTGCGCTGCACTCGGCACGGCACCTCGCCGCACTGGTGCGAAGGCCACGATGGAAAAACATCGAGGCCTCCGCCCCAGCACGCCGAGCCACCGCACCGAGCACATGCTCGCTACGGCGCGAAATCCCCAGACACCCTCAGTTACGTTCCGCTAAGGGACGTAACGAATGTGTAGAGAAGGGCAGTCTCCTCCGGGAGACTGCCCTTCTCGCATTCCGGTCTGACTAGGATCGCAATCGCTTGACTTTGAGGGGTTACGCAAAACCGTACTCGTGCGTAACCTAGGCCACTGCCCCCTCGTTGGACCGGAGTACTCGTCGGTTCGGGGCCAGTTACAGATTCCCGTGAGGAGGACCGGTGGGCGTAGAAGTCCGCGTCGAAGGTCTCACCAAATCCTTTGGTAGCCAGCTGATCTGGGGCGATGTGTCCCTGACCCTGCCGGCCGGTGAGATCTGCGTGATGCTGGGCCCTTCCGGTACGGGGAAGTCCGTATTCCTGAAGACGCTGATCGGGCTGCTCAAGCCGGACCGCGGTCACGTCTTCATCGAGGGCACCGATATCGCGACCTGCAGCGAGCGCGAGCTGTACGAGGTCCGCCGGATGTTCGGCGTGCTGTTCCAGGACGGCGCGATGTTCGGGTCGATGGACCTCTACGACAACGTCGCCTTCCCGCTCCGCGAGCACACCAAGAAGTCCGAGTCCGACATCCGCTCCATCGTGATGGAGAAGATGGAGATGGTCGGTCTGGTCGGTGCGGAGCGCAAGCTCCCGGCCGAGATCTCCGGCGGGATGCGCAAGCGGGCCGGCCTGGCCCGAGCGCTGGTGCTGGACCCCGAGATCCTGCTGGTCGACGAGCCCGACTCCGGCCTGGACCCGGTCCGGACCTCGTTCCTGAACCAGGTGATGATCGACCTGAACGAGGCGTTCAGCCCGACGTTCCTGATCGTCACCCACGACGTGAACACCGCCCGCAAGGTGCCGGACAACATCGGCATGCTCTACCACCGGCATCTGGCCATGTTCGGTCCGCGCGAGATGCTGCTGTCCAGCGAGGAGCCGGTGATCCGGCAGTTCCTGAACGCCCAGATGGTCGGCCCGATCGGCATGTCCGAGGAGAAGGACGCCGACGAGCTCGCCGCCGAGGCCGGCCAGGAGTTGCCCGCGCTGCCGCCGATCCCGATCCAGCAGCTGCCGAGCAGCGGCATGCTGCGGCCGACCCAGCGTCCGCCGGGTGAGTGGTGCCGCGAGCACGGCGTCACACCGCCGCCCGGCTCGTTCGAATCCTCCACGGTGGGGGCTACGTGACTCTGAGCGCCACCGCCCCGCTGAAGCACGCCGGCTCCCTGTTCGCCTTCGCCCTCGACACCATGAGGGCGTCGGTACGCCGTCCTTTCCAGCTGAAGGAGTTCCTGCAGCAGGCCTGGTTCGTCGCGAGCGTGACGATCATCCCGACCGCGCTGGTGGCGATCCCGTTCGGCGCCGTGATCGCGTTGCAGGTCGGCGGACTCATCAAGCAGTTCGGTGCGCAGGCCTTCACCGGCTCGGCCGCCGTACTGGCTGTGGTCCGGGAAGCCTCGCCGATCGCGACCGCGCTGCTGATCGCGGGCGCCGGCGGTTCGGCGATCTGCGCCGACCTGGGCGCGCGGAAGATCCGCGAAGAGCTGGACGCGATGATGGTGCTCGGGATCGACCCGATCCAGCGGCTGGTGGTGCCGCGGGTGCTGGCGACGATGCTGGTCGCCTTCTTCCTGAACGGTTTCGTCAGCGTGGTCGGCGTGATGGGCGGTTACGTCTTCAACGTCGTTCTGCAGGACGGCACGCCAGGCTCCTACATAGCTAGCTTCACCGCGCTCGCGCACCTGCCCGATCTCTGGCAGGGACAGGCCAAGGCGCTGGTCTTCGGCTTCATCGCGGCGATCGTGGCGTCGTACAAGGGCGTGAACGCGGGCGGCGGCCCGAAGGGTGTCGGCGATGCCGTCAACCAGTCCGTCGTCATCACGTTCATGCTGCTGTTCGTCGCGAACTTCTCGATGACGGCGATCTACTTCCAGCTCGTTCCGCCGAAGGGGGCCTGACGTGTCGGCCCTGGTGGACACCCTCGTCAAGAAGCCGCTGAACTCGCTGGACAAGCTCGGCGAGCAGCTCGCCTTCTACGTCAAGGCGCTGGCCTGGTCCGGCAAGTCGATCACGCGGTACCGCAAGGAGATCCTCCGGCTGCTGGCCGAGGTCACCCTCGGCACCGGCGCGCTGGCCGTGATCGGCGGCACCGTCGGCGTGATCACCTTCCTGGCCTTCTTCACCGGGACCGAGGTCGGCCTCCAGGGCTACTCGGCGCTGAACCAGATCGGTACGTCGGCCTTCGCCGGCTTCGTGAGCGCCTACATCAACACCCGCGAGATCGGCCCGCTGATCGCCGGTATCGCACTGGCCGCGACAGTCGGCTGTGGTTTCACCGCGCAGCTCGGCGCGATGCGGATCAGCGAGGAGATCGACGCCCTCGAGGTGATGGCGATCCCGTCGCTGCCCTACCTGGTCACCACCCGGATCATCGCCGGACTGATAGCCGTGGTCCCGCTGTACGTCGTCGGTCTGCTCTCCTCGTACTTCGCCACCAGGCTGACCGTGACCAAGTTCTACGGCCAGAGCACGGGCACGTACGACCATTATTTCCATCTGTTCCTACCACCAGGTGATGTGTTGTGGTCGTTCGGCAAAGTGCTCGTCTTCGCGGTGCTGGTGATCCTGGTGCACTGCTACCACGGCTACCACGCGACCGGCGGTCCCGCTGGTGTAGGCGTCTCGGTGGGCCGCGCGGTCCGTACGTCGATCGTCGTGATCAACGTGGTCGACCTGCTGCTGTCGATGGCCATCTGGGGCACGACGACCACCGTCAGATTGGCCGGGTGAGCAGATGATCGACAAGCTTCCCCACAAGCTGTACGGCATCGTCTTCATCGGCGTGCTGTGCTTCCTGCTCTGGCTGACCTACGCCTTCTACGCGAAGGTCTTCACCAAGACCGTCGACGTCGAGCTCAAGACCAGCCACATCGGTCTCCAGCTCAACGAGCACGCGGATGTGAAGCTGCGCGGCATCATCGTCGGCGAGGTCAGCGGTGTCTCCACCGACGGCTCCGACGCGACGATCAAGCTGTCGCTGAAGCCGGACCAGGTGAACGAGATCTCCAGCGCGGTCAGCGCGCGGATCCTGCCGAAGACACTGTTCGGTGAGAAGTACGTCGCGCTGGTGCCGCCGAGCGGCGCCGAGGGCCGGCACATCCGGGCCGGTGACGTGATCGCCCGGGACAAGACCGCGGTCGGCATCGAGATCGAGAAGGTGCTGAACGACGCCCTGCCGTTGCTGCAGGCGGTCGACCCGGCCGACCTGAACGCGACGCTGAACACGCTGGCCACCGCGCTGGAGGGCCGCGGCGCCGAGATCGCCGGGACGCTGACCCAGCTCGACGCCTACCTGAAGAAGCTGAACCCGAACGTCCCCAAGCTGATGGACGCGCTGACCAAGCTCACCCAGGTCTCCCAGCTGTACGGCGACGCGACGCCGGATCTCGTCCGGGCGCTGCGCAACCTGACCGTCACCGGGAACACGGTGGTGGAGAAGGAGCAGCAGCTGCAGAAGTTCTTCGTCGACGTCCAGGCGCTGTCCTCGACCACGGACACGTTCCTGAAGCAGAACGAGGACCGCGTCATCCGCCTCGGTGAGGTGAGCAAGCCGGTGCTGGACCTGCTGGAGCGCTACGCGCCCGAGGTGCCGTGCTTCCTCAAGGTGATGACGGACACCACCCCGATCCTGAACGACACGTTCCGCGACGGCCGGCTGAACATCAACCTCGAGCTGATCACCAACCAGCCCACGCCGTACGAGCCGAACGAGCTCCCGGCGTACAAGGATCATCGCGGACCGACCTGTGTCAGCAAGAACTACTCGCACCCGGGCGAGAAGCCGGGACCGTACACGCAGGAGAATCCGGCGCCGTACATCACCGGTGAGGACGGCGTGATCGGCGACCACGGCAAGCTGACCAAGTTTCCGCTGAACCTGACGCTGAACCGCGCGATGCCCGGGTTCGCGATGGACACCCAAGGCGTTGGTACGCCGGCCGAGCAGAAGGTCGTCGACGCGGTCGTCGCTCCGGCGATGGGCGTACCGGCGAGCGACGTACCGGATCTGACCACGCTGCTGGTAGGACCGCTGCTGAGGGGCGGGCAGGTGAATCTCAAATGACCAAGCTCTTGGACAAGAAGACCTCGCTGGACATCGTCCGGCTGTCGATCTTTGTCGTGGTGACCACGGTCGCGACCGCGCTGCTGGCGGTGACGATCGGGAACATCACCTTCAACGCGACGACGAAGTACCGGGCCGTCTTCACCGACGCGGTCGGTCTGAACCAGGGTGACGACATCCGGATCGCCGGCGTGAAGGTCGGGCAGGTCGACAAGATCGCGCTCTACCAGAACACGTTGGCGATGGTGACGTTCAGCGTCGACTCCGACCAGGTGGTCGACACCTCGACGAAGGCGACGCTGCGCTACCGCAACCTGGTCGGCAACCGGTATGTCGCGCTGACCGACGGCGTCGGCGGTGGCGAGCGGCTGAAGTCGAACGGCCTGATCCCGAAGGAGCGGACCGCGCCGGCGCTCGACCTGTCGGTGCTGTTCAACGGCTTCAAGCCGCTGTTCACCGCGCTGACCCCGGCGGACGTGAACCAGTTCGCGTTCGAGGTGATCAAGGTGCTGCAGGGCGAGGGCGGCACGATCGAGTCGCTGCTGGCCAAGACCGCGTCGCTGACCACCACGCTGGCCGACGCGGACGAGGTGATCGGCAGCCTGATCACCAACCTGACCTCGACGCTGCAGATCGTCTCGCAGCGGCAGCAGAACTTCTCCCAGCTGCTGGTCAACCTGCAGCAGTTCATCACCGGCCTGAGCCAGGACATCAACCCGATCCTGAACTCGCTCGGCTCGATCAACTCGCTGAACACCAAGACGGCCGGCCTGCTGCAGCAGACCCGGGTGCCGATCAAGGCGGATCTGGACCGCCTGCGCACGGTCGCGACCACCCTCGACGACACCCAGGGCATCTGGGTCAAGACGCTGAACTACATGCCCGAGAAGCTGAACACGATGACCCGGACGGCGTCGTACGGGTCCTGGTTCAACTTCTACCTGTGCAACTTCGACGGCAACGTCACGCTCCCACTGGGTACGCGCATCCCGGTGAGCTACCAGAACAACTCGGCGAGGTGCAAGAAGCCGTGAAGCCCTTCCGGGAGCAGAACCAGGTGACGATCGGCGTCATCGGCCTGACGGTGATCGGGCTGATCATGCTGGCCGCGTTCAAGGCGCAGGACCTGCCGCTGATCGGTGGCGGCACCAAGTACTCGGCGCAGTTTTCCGAGGCCGGTGGCCTGAAGCCGAACGACGAGATCCGGGTGGCCGGGGTCCGTGTCGGCCAGGTGCGCAAGGTGGAGCTGGACGGCACCCATGTCCGGGTCGACTTCGTCGTCGACAAGGGCGTGAAGCTGGGGGACCAGACCGGCGCCGAGATGAAGATCAAGACGCTGCTCGGCCAGAAGTACCTGAAGCTGAATCCGTCCGGCAACGGTGAGCTGAAGGCCGGTTCCGAGATCCCGCTGGCCCGGACCGTCGCGGCGTACGACGTCGTGGACGCGTTCTCGGACCTGGCGAACACGACCGAGCGGATCGACACCGCCCAGCTGGCCAAAGCCCTGGACACACTGTCGACGACCTTCAAGAACACTCCGGAGGAGGTGCAGGCCTCGCTGACCGGCCTGTCCCGCCTGTCCCGGAACGTGGCCAAGCGCGACGAGCAGCTGAAGCTGCTGCTCCAGCACTCGAACACGGTGACCAAGGTGCTCGCCGACCGCAACCAGCAGCTGATCAAGCTGATGAAGGACGGCAACACCGTCTTCCAGGCCGTGCAGGCCCGGCGGGCCCTGATCCACTCGTTGCTGGTCTCGACGCAGAAGCTGTCCGCGCAGATCACCGCGCTGGTCCGGGAGAACCGCAAGGACCTCGGCCCGACCCTGACGAAGGTGAACGCCGTCCTCGCGGTGCTGCTGAAGAACCAGAAGGACCTGGACGCGAGCATCAAGGGGCTCGCGCCGTTCGTCAAACTCTTCACCAACACGCTCGGTACCGGGCCGTGGTTCGACGTCTACCTGCAGAACCTGGCGCCGGTACCTGAGGTTCCGCTGCCGAAGATCGATCTCGGTCTGCCGCCGATCCTGGGCGGCAGCCGATGACCAAGCTCTCGTCGTTCTCCCGCTTGATCGCGATCGCCGTCGTCGTGGTGATCCTCGCGGTCGGCCTGGTCGCGCTCTGGCCGAATCCCGAGCGCGTCTCGGCGACGGCGTACTTCCCGCGGGCGGTGTCGGTCTATCCCGGCTCGGACGTCCGGATCCTCGGCATCAAGGTCGGGGAGATCGAGAGCGTCACCCCGGCCGGTCGCACGGTCCGGGTGAAGTTCTGGTGGGACGCCAAACACAAGGTGCCGGCCTCGGCGAAGGCCGTGATCGCGGCGCCGTCGATCGTCGCCGACCGGTATCTGCAGCTCACCCCGGTCTACTCCAAGGGCGACGTGATGGCCGACGGGGCGCAGATCCCGATCGAGCGCACCGCCGTACCGCTGGAGCTCGACCAGATCTACCAGAGCCTGAACGACCTGTCGGTCGCGCTCGGTCCCAAGGGTGCGAACGACCAGGGCGCGCTCTCGCGGCTGCTGGACGTCTCGGCGAAGAACCTGAACGGCCAGGGTGCGAAGCTCAACCAGACCATCACCGACGTCTCGAAGCTGACCGGGACGCTGGCCGGCAACTCGCAGAGCCTGTTCTCGACGATCCGGCAGCTGCAGACCTTCGTCTCCGCGCTCGCGGCCAACGACGCCCTGGTGAAGCAGTTCAACACCAACTTCGCGGCGACGTCGACGACGCTGGCCGGTGAGCGCAAGGACCTGACCGCGGCCCTGTCGCTGCTCGCGACCGCGCTCGGTGAGGTCGCGACGTTCGTCAAGGACAACCGCGCGCTGGTGAAGAACACGGTCTCCGGTGCCACCGAGATCTCCCAGATCCTGGTCAAGGAGAAGGCGGCATTGGCCCAGATCCTCGACACCGCGCCGCTGGGCCTGGGCAACCTCGCCCGGATCTACAACCCGCAGTTCGGCACCCTGGACCAGCGGATCAACCTGGCTCAGCTCGACAACCCGTCGTCCTTCATCTGCTCGCTGCTGCTGCAGGTGAACCAGCCGCTGTCGACCTGCTCGCTGCTCAAGCCGGTGCTGGACTCACTGCCGAAGCTGCCGCTGCTCAGCCAGCTGACCGGCAGCGCGCCGGCCAGCGGTGGCCCCGCCGGTACGCCGTGGGCCGCGGCCGGTGGCGTCGCGAAGCCCAAACCGACCAGCCCGGATCCGGTCGACCCGACTCTCGGGGGGCTGGTCAGATGAGACGCCGTACGGCGATTGTGGCCGGAGCGCTCGCGATGGCGATGGCGCTGACCGGGTGTGACTTCAGCGTGTACTCGTTGCCGTTGCCGGGTGGCGCGAAGATCAAGGGGCCGTCGTACACGGTGACCGTCGAGTTCGCCGACGTGCTGGACCTGGTGCCGAAGTCGACGGTGAAGGTCGACGACGTCACGGTCGGCACGGTCGAGAAGGTCTGGCTCGAGGGGTACGTCGCCAAGGTGCGGATCCGGTTGCCGAAGAGTCTTGAGCTGCCGGACAACGAGCGCGCCACGATCCGCCAGACCAGCCTGCTCGGCGAGAAGTTCGTCTCGCTGGCGCAGCCGAGCGGTCAGGAAGCACCGCGTGGCCGGCTCGAGAACGGCGAGGTCATCCCGCTGTCGCGGACGACCAGCAACGTCGAGGTCGAAGAGGTTCTGGCCGCGCTGTCCCTGCTGCTGAACGGCGGCGGTGTCGCGCAGCTCCAGATCATCACCCAGGAGCTGAACAAGGCGCTGACCGGCAACGAGCCGGCCATCAAGAGCGTGCTCACGCAGCTCGACACCTTCGTCGGCACCCTGGACCAGAACAAGCAGAAGATCGTCACCGCGATCACCGCGGTCGACGCGCTGGCCAAGAAGCTGAACGCGCAGAAGGAGACGCTGGCGACGGCGATCGACTCGCTGCCGAAGTCGATCGCGACCCTCGACAAGCAGCGGGCCGCGCTGGTGAAGACGCTGCAGGCGCTGTCGACGCTCGGTAGCACCGCGACCCGGGTGATCACCTCCGCGCAGAAGGACCTGGTCGCCAACCTGCAGTCGCTGTACCCGATCCTGACCAAGCTGGCCGAAGCGGGGGAGAACCTGCCGAAGTCGCTCGAGCTGCTCTTCACGTACCCGTTCCCGGACGGTGCGGCGCGCGGCGTACAGGGTGACTACACCAATCTGGGCATCACCTTGGACATCAATACCCAGAAGCTGCTCAAGGGCCTGCTCGGGCTGGACCTGCCGAACGTCGGCCCGAGCGCGCTGCCGACGGGTGTGGTGAGCCTGCCGATACACAACCCGACGACCAAGCCGGGCGGGAAGCCGACGGCCAAGCCGACCGGGATCGCGACGACCTGCGTGACCGTGCTCCTGCTGCCGGTCTGCGGTCCGAAGCTCAACCGGGCGGCGTTCGATCCCGACCTGGCCCGCGCGCTCATGCCGGGGGTGGTGCAGTGATCACCAGGGGAGTCCGGATCCAGCTGATGGTGTTCCTGCTGATCACCGTCGTCGGGATCGCGTTCGTCGGCGCCAGGTACGCGCAGATCGACAAGCTGCTGTGGGACGACGACTACCGGGTGAGCGCGAGCTTCGCCGAGTCCGGCGGCATCTTCGAAGGCGCCGAGGTGACGTACCGGGGCCAGCCAGTCGGCCGGGTCGGCGAGCTGAAGCTGCTGCCCGACGGCGTACTGGTCGACCTGAACATCGACAAGAAGACCAAGATCCCGAACGACCTGCTCGCCGTGGTGGCGAACCGGTCCGCGATCGGTGAGCAGTACGTCGACCTGCAGCCGCGCCGCGACGACGGTCCGTACCTGAAGGACAACTCGCGGATCGACCGGGAGAACACCGCGATCCCGATCGACACCACCGAGCTGCTGCTGAACCTCGACCAGCTGGTCAACTCGGTGGACCAGGACAGCCTGCGGACCACGGTCAAGGAGCTGGGCACCGCGCTGAAGGGCAAGGGGACCGACCTGCAGAAGATCATCGACAGCTCCGGCCGGCTGATCGACGACGCGGACGCGAACATCCTGCAGACCATCAAGCTGATCAACGACGGCGACACCGTACTGGCGACCCAGGTGGCCAGCGGCGACGCGATCAAGACCTGGGCGAAGAACCTCGCGCTGCTGTCCGACACCCTGGTCAGCTCGGACGCGAACCTGCGCAAGGTGATCGACCAGGGCTCGGCCGCCTCGACCCAGATCACCGGCCTGATCCAGGACAACAGTGCGGACATCGCGGTGCTGCTGGGTAACCTGCTGACGGTGAGCCAGTTGACCGCAGTCCGGCTGGATGCCGTCGAGCAGTTGCTCGTCGTGTATCCGGCGGTGTCCATGGGCGGGTACGTCGTACCGGCCAAGGACCCGGGGACCGGTCACTACGACGCCCACTTCGGTCTGGTGCTCGGGCTCACCCCGCCGGCCTGCCGGGCCGGCTACTCGAAGGACAACTGGCGCGTGCCGCAGGACACCGCGGACACCCCGGCCAAGAAAGCCGCTTGTACGGCGTCGCCGTCGAGCGGGACGAACGTCCGGGGCGCGCAGAACGCGCCGAGCCCCTCGTCGCGCCCGGACCGGAACCGGACCGGCTACGGCATCGGCTACGACCCGGCGACCGGCGAGGCGGGAGGCTCCGGCGGGATGCCGGAGATGATCCTCGGCTCGACCGGTGGACAGCAGGAGCTGCTCGGCAGCGATTCCTGGAAGGCTCTCATCCTCGGACCGGTGACCGGCAAGTGACTTCGGGCAACTCCCGGCTGGGCAGGCTGATCGTGGCATGGGCGCTGAGCGTCCTGCTGGTGATCGCGCTGGCCGCCGCAACCCTTTCGGTGATCGCGCTGCAGAAGCAGAACCAGGACAAGAGCCTGCGCGAGGGCGCGATGAAGTCCGCGCGGCAGCTCGCGCTGGACTTCACCACCTACGACTACCAGACCTGGGACGCGGACTCGAAACGCGTGGTCGACGACTCCACCGGGCAGTTCCAGCAGGAGTTCAAGGCCGGACTGGACTCCTTGAAGTCGAACGTGGTGGCCAACAAGGCGACCTCCAAGGGCGATGTGAAGGAGGCCGCGGTGGTGTCCGGCGACAAGGACTCGGCCGAGGTCCTGGTGATCATGAACGCACTCGTCACGAACACGTCGTCGCCCGACGGGGTCGAACGCCGGTACCGGATCAAGCTGGACATGGTCCGCGAGAAGGACCACTGGCTCACGGCTGACCTGCAGGTGGTGGGCTGATGACGGATCGCCCCCGCAACCGCCCCCGCATCGCCGGCCAACGCCGTACCGGCGTGGTTCCGGCGACCGGGGAAGAGCGTGACGAGCTGCTCGAAGAGCCGCTCGACGATGCGCCTGATGATGTGACTCAGGACACAACAGAGGTTGTCGAGACCCCTGTTGAAGAGCCTCCGGGACCGCCTGCGGTTACTGAAGGTAGCGAAAAAGGTCCTGTCGGCGGCGTGCTGTTCGCGTTGCTCGGCGTACTGATCGTGCTCGTGCTGACCGTGGCGGCGGTGCTCGGGGTGAAGGCCTGGCAGGGCAAGCAGGCCGAGGACGCCCGCGGGCAGGCGGCCGCGGCCGGGCGGAAAGCCGCCGAGACCGCGCTCAGTTACGACTACCGCGACCTGGACAAGAGTTTCGCGGCGGCGCGGGCGACGATGACCCCGGAGTTCGCCGGGAAGTTCGACGAGACCGCCAAGGTGGCCGGCGAGCTGGCGACCAAGTCCAAGGCGACCGTGAAGGCCGAGGTCCGCGAGGTCGGGGTCCGCGACGGCGACGCCGACCGGGTCACGCTGATCATCTTCGTGAACCAGACCACCACCAGCACGATCACGGAGGGTAAACCCCGGGTCGATCTGAACCGGACCCGGTTCACGATGGTCCGAAAAGACGGCCGATGGCTGGTCCAGGAGATCGCCGGACTGTAGTCTCTTTGTGACTCCGCACCAAGAGGACGTCGGCAGGCTCGTGGGTGATCTACCCACTGGAGACACCGGGTCGGTCCTTGACGGAAAGGGTGGTCCGAAGGCAAACTATCGGACCCCATTGGACAGGCTTGCCTGTATCGGGTAGCCTATTGCTTTGCGCTGCCTTTCTCCCACCTCGGCTCGGGTCTCGACTTGACTGGGGTGGTTTGGCCTGCGCTCAGCTCACTCAGCTCTCAGCACCGCAAGTGCCACAAAGAAGTTCCAGCACCGAAGACACCTTGCGAGCCCGTGGAAGGACGCCCCTTGGTCGCCTCGCGCAACCCCCAGTCCGACAGCATTTCCGACGTTTCCGGCTCTCCCCGCCGTATCTCCTTCGCGAAGATCGCGCAGCCTCTCGAGGTTCCCGATCTGCTCGCGCTGCAGGTGGACAGTTTCGACTGGCTGGTCGGTAACGAACTCTGGCAGGCCCGCGTGGCCGCCGCCGAGGCCGAAGGACGGACCGAACTGTCCGGCCCCTCCGGTCTGGAAGAGATCTTCGAGGAGATCTCCCCGATCGAGGACTTCAGCGGCACCATGTCGCTGTCTTTCCGCGACCACCGATTCGAGCCGCCGAAGAACACGGTCGACGAGTGCAAGGAGCGCGACGTCACCTACTCGGCGCCGCTGTTCGTCACCGCCGAGTTCATGAACAACGAGACCGGCGAGATCAAGAGCCAGACCGTCTTCATGGGCGACTTCCCGCTGATGACGCGCAAGGGCACCTTCGTGATCAACGGCACCGAGCGTGTCGTGGTCTCGCAGCTCGTCCGCTCGCCCGGTGTGTACTTCGAGCGCACGCCGGACAAGACGTCCGACAAGGACATCTTCACCGCCAAGGTGATCCCGTCGCGCGGTGCGTGGCTGGAGTTCGAGGTCGACAAGCGGGACATGGTCGGTGTCCGGCTGGACCGCAAGCGCAAGCAGAACGTCACCGTGCTGCTGAAGGCCCTGGGCTGGACCGACGCGCAGATCCTCGAGGAGTTCGGCGAGTACGAGTCGATCCGCCTCACCCTGGAGAAGGACCACACCTCCGGGCAGGACGACGCGCTGCTGGACATCTACCGCAAGCTGCGTCCGGGCGAACCGCCGACGCGCGAGGCCGCACAGGCGCTGCTGGAGAACTACTACTTCAACGGCAAGCGCTACGACCTGGCCAAGGTCGGTCGCTACAAGATCAACAAGAAGCTGGGTCGCGACGAGACCCACGACACGGCCGTGCTGACGATCAACGACATCGTCGCCACGATCAAGTACCTGGTCGCCCTGCACGAGGGCAAGACCGAGCTGCCCGCGCCGACCGGTGAGATCGTCGTCGAGGAAGACGACATCGACCACTTCGGCAACCGGCGGCTGCGTACTGTCGGCGAGCTGATCCAGAACCAGCTGCGCACCGGCCTGGCCCGGATGGAGCGCGTGGTCCGGGAGCGGATGACGACCCAGGACGTCGAGGCGATCACGCCGCAGACCCTGATCAACATCCGTCCGGTGGTGGCGGCACTGAAGGAGTTCTTCGGTACGTCGCAGCTGTCGCAGTTCATGGACCAGACCAACCCGGTCGCCGGTCTGACCCACAAGCGTCGCCTGAACGCGCTCGGCCCCGGTGGTCTGAGCCGTGAGCGGGCCGGCTTCGAGGTCCGCGACGTGCACCCGTCCCACTACGGCCGGATGTGCCCGATCGAGACCCCGGAAGGCCCGAACATCGGTCTGATCGGCTCGCTCGCGTCGTACGGCCGGGTGAACCCGTTCGGGTTCGTCGAGACGCCGTACCGCAAGGTCGTCGAGGGTCTCGTCACGGACCAGGTGGACTACCTGACCGCCGACGAGGAGGACCGGTTCGTCATCGCGCAGGCCAACGCGGCGCTGACCGACGACAGCCGGCTCGCCGAGGACCGCGTGCTGGTCCGTCGTCGCCACGGTGAGGTCGAGCTCGCGCTCGTCGCGGACGTGGACTACATGGACGTCTCCCCGCGCCAGATGGTGTCGGTCGCGACGGCCCTGATCCCGTTCCTCGAGCACGACGACGCCAACCGCGCGCTGATGGGTTCGAACATGCAGCGCCAGGCGGTGCCGCTGATCACCTCGGACGCGCCGCTGGTCGGCACCGGCATGGAGTACCGCGGTGCGGTCGACGCCGGTGACGTGGTGGTGTCCGAGAAGGCCGGTGTCATCAAGGAGGTCTCGGCCGATCTGATCGAGATCGCCGCCGACGACGGCACCTACCAGACCTACCGGCTGCAGAAGTTCCGTCGCTCGAACCAGGGCACCTGCATCAACCAGCGTCCGCTGGTCGACGCCGGTCAACGGGTCGAGATCGGGTCGCCGCTCGCCGACGGTCCGTGCACCGACGAGGGCGAGATGGCCCTCGGCCGGAACCTGCTCGTGGCGTTCATGCCGTGGGAGGGTCACAACTACGAAGACGCGATCATCCTGTCGCAGCGCGTCGTGCAGCAGGACCTGCTGACCTCGATCCACATCGAGGAGCACGAGGTCGACGCCCGCGACACGAAGCTGGGTCCGGAGGAGATCACCCGGGACATCCCGAACGTCTCCGACGAGATGCTGGCCGACCTGGACGAGCGCGGCATCATCCGGATCGGCGCGGAGGTCACCACCGGTGACATCCTGGTCGGCAAGGTCACGCCCAAGGGTGAGACCGAGCTGACCCCGGAGGAGCGGCTGCTCCGGGCGATCTTCGGTGAGAAGGCGCGCGAGGTCCGCGACACGTCGCTGAAGGTTCCGCACGGCGAGCAGGGCACCGTCATCGGGGTCCGGGTCTTCGACCGGGACAACGGCGACGAGCTGCCGCCGGGCGTCAACCAGCTGGTCCGCGTCTACGTGGCCCAGAAGCGCAAGATCTCCGTCGGCGACAAGCTCGCCGGACGCCACGGCAACAAGGGCGTCATCTCGAAGATCCTGCCGGTCGAGGACATGCCGTTCATGGAGGACGGCACCCAGGTCGACATCATCCTGAACCCGCTGGGCGTGCCCGGCCGGATGAACGTCGGTCAGGTCCTCGAGACGCACCTCGGCTGGGTCGCGAGTCGCGGCTGGAAGGTCGACCCGGACAGCAAGGAGGAGTGGGCCCAGCGGCTGATCAAGATCGGCGCCGGCGAAGCTCCCCCGATGACCAACGTCGCAACCCCCGTCTTCGACGGTGCGCGCGAAGAAGAGGTCACCGGCCTGCTCGGCTCGACGCTGCCGAACCGCGACGGCGACCGGATGGTCAACAGCACCGGCAAGGCGCGGATGTTCGACGGTCGTTCGGGTGAGCCTTTCCCGGAGCCGGTCGGCGTCGGCTACATGTACATGCTGAAGCTGCACCACCTGGTGGACGACAAGATCCACGCCCGCTCGACCGGTCCGTACTCGATGATCACGCAGCAGCCGCTGGGTGGTAAGGCGCAGTTCGGTGGTCAGCGGTTCGGCGAGATGGAGGTGTGGGCCCTCGAGGCCTACGGTGCCGCCTTCGCGCTGCAGGAGCTGCTGACGATCAAGTCGGACGACGTGGTCGGTCGGGTCAAGGTCTACGAAGCGATCGTCAAGGGCGAGAACATCCCGGAGCCGGGTATCCCGGAGTCCTTCAAGGTTCTGGTCAAGGAAATGCAGTCTCTGTGTCTGAATGTCGAGGTCCTCTCGTCCGACGGAAGCCGGGTCGAGATGCGCGACAGCGAAGAGGACGTCTTCCGCGCGGCGGAAGAACTGGGAATCGACCTGTCCCGGCGTGAGCCGAACAGCGTCGAGGAGGTCTGAGCGGGTTGCCGCTCTCGATCAACAGCCAAACTTTTCTCAGACCAACTTTTTACGGGAGATAACACATCGTGCTCGACGTGAACTTCTTCGACGAGCTTCGGATCGGCCTGGCCACTGCGGATGAGATCCGCCAGTGGTCGCACGGCGAGGTCAAGAAGCCCGAGACGATCAACTACCGGACGCTCAAGCCTGAGCGTGACGGCCTGTTCTGCGAGAAGATCTTCGGTCCCACCCGGGACTGGGAGTGCTACTGCGGTAAGTACAAGCGCGTTCGCTTCAAGGGCATCATCTGCGAGCGGTGTGGCGTCGAGGTCACCCGCTCCAAGGTGCGCCGCGAGCGGATGGGCCACATCGAGCTGGCCGCGCCGGTCACGCACATCTGGTACTTCAAGGGTGTGCCGTCTCGGCTCGGTTACCTGCTCGACCTCGCCCCGAAGGACCTCGAGAAGGTCATCTACTTCGCGGCGTACATGATCACCGACGTCGACGACGAGGCACGGCACCGTGACCTCGCCTCGTTGGAGGGCCGGACCGACGTCGAGCGCAAGCAGCTCGAGAACCGGCGCGACAACGACATCGAGACCCGGATGAAGAAGCTCGAGGAAGACCTCGCGCAGCTCGAGTCCGAGGGTGCGAAGGCCGACGTCCGCCGCAAGGTGAAGGAAGGCGCCGAGCGTGAGGTCAAGCAGCTGCGCGACCGTGCGCAGCGCGAGATCGACCGTCTCGACGAGGTCTGGACCCGGTTCAAGAACCTGAAGGTCCAGGACCTCGAGGGTGACGAGATCCTGTACCGCGCCATGAAGGAGCGCTTCGGCAAGTACTTCGCCGGGGCGATGGGCGCGGCCGCGATCCAGCGCCGGCTCGAGACCTTCGACCTGAAGGCCGAGGCCGACAACCTGCGCGAGACGATCAAGACCGGTAAGGGCCAGCGCAAGACCCGCGCCCTGAAGCGGCTCAAGGTCGTCACCGCGTTCCTGGCCACCAACAACAGCCCGATGGGTATGGTCCTGGACTGCGTCCCGGTCATCCCGCCGGACCTGCGGCCGATGGTCCAGCTCGACGGTGGCCGGTTCGCCACCTCCGACCTGAACGACCTGTACCGCCGGGTGATCAACCGGAACAACCGCCTCAAGCGGCTGCTCGACCTCGGCGCGCCCGAGATCATCGTCAACAACGAGAAGCGGATGCTGCAGGAGGCCGTCGACGCACTGTTCGACAACGGCCGTCGTGGCCGTCCGGTCACCGGCCCGGGCAACCGGCCGCTGAAGTCGCTGTCCGACATGCTCAAGGGCAAGCAGGGTCGTTTCCGTCAGAACCTGCTGGGCAAGCGCGTCGACTACTCCGGCCGTTCGGTCATCGTGGTCGGCCCGCAGCTGAAGCTGCACCAGTGCGGTCTGCCGAAGGCGATGGCGCTGGAGCTGTTCAAGCCGTTCGTGATGAAGCGGCTGGTCGACCTCAACCACGCGCAGAACATCAAGTCCGCCAAGCGGATGGTCGAGCGTCAGCGCGCCCAGGTCTGGGACGTGCTGGAAGAGGTCATCACCGAGCACCCCGTGCTGCTGAACCGCGCGCCTACGCTGCACCGACTGGGCATCCAGGCGTTCGAGCCCCAGCTGATCGAGGGCAAGGCGATCCAGATCCACCCGCTCGTCTGCTCGGCGTTCAACGCCGACTTCGACGGTGACCAGATGGCGGTGCACCTGCCGCTGTCGGCCGAGGCCCAGGCCGAGGCGCGGATCCTGATGCTGTCGACGAACAACATCCTGAAGCCTGCTGACGGCCGTCCGGTCACGATGCCGACCCAGGACATGATCATCGGCATCTACTTCCTGACGCTGCTGCGCGACGACGCGCTGGGTCAGGGCCGGGCGTTCAGCTCCGTGGCCGAGGCCATCATGGCCTTCGACCGCAACGAGCTGTCGCTGCAGGCCAAGATCACACTGCGACTCACCGGCGCGGGTGCGCCGGAGGGCTCGGAGTTGCTGTCCAACGGCGGGTTCTCCCTGGAGACCACGCTGGGCCGGGCACTGTTCAACGAGACGCTGCCGGCGGACTACACCTTCGTCAACCTCGAGGTCGGCAAGAAGCAGCTCGGCGGGATCGTCAACGACCTGGCCGAGCGGTACACGAAGGTCGAGGTCGCGCACGCCCTCGACGCGTTGAAGGACCTCGGTTTCCGCTGGGCCACCCGGTCCGGTGTCACCGTGTCCATCGACGACTTCTCCACGCCGCCGTCCAAGCCGGAGATCATGGCGCGGTACGAGGCGCAGGCCGAGAAGGTCCAGAAGCAGTTCGAGCGGGGTCTGATCACCTCGTCCGAGCGGCGTCAGGAGCTGATCGAGATCTGGACCGGAGCCAACGCCGAGGTCGGCAAGGCGATGGAGGAGAACTTCGAGAAGCACAATCCGATCTGGATGATGGTCCACTCGGGTGCCCGAGGCAACATGATGCAGATCCGGCAGATCGCCGGTATGCGTGGCCTGGTGGCCAACCCGAAGGGCGAGATCATCGCGCGGCCGATCAAGGCCAACTTCCGCGAGGGTCTGTCCGTCGTCGAGTACTTCATCGCGACGCACGGTGCTCGTAAGGGTCTGGCCGACACCGCGCTGCGGACCGCCGACTCGGGGTACCTGACCCGTCGTCTGGTGGACGTCTCGCAGGACGTCATCATCCGCGAGGAGGACTGCGGCACCGAGCGTGGTCTGCCCAAGCAGATCGGTGAGGACGGCCCGGACGGCGTCGTCGTACACGCCGAGAACGTCGAGACCAGTGCCTATGCACGGACGCTGGCCACCGACACGGCCGGAGCCGACGGCAGCATCGTGCTGACCGCGGGCGCCGACCTGGGCGACGTCTCGATCGCGAAGCTGATCGAGGCCGGGGTCAAGGAGGTCAAGGTCCGCTCCGTGCTGACCTGTGACGCCAAGACCGGTACCTGCGCCAAGTGCTACGGCCGCTCGCTGGCGACCGGCAAGCCGGTCGACATCGGTGAGGCCGTCGGTATCATCGCGGCGCAGTCCATCGGTGAGCCGGGCACGCAGCTGACGATGCGTACCTTCCACACCGGCGGTGTCGCGGGTGATGACATCACCCACGGTCTGCCGCGTGTCGTCGAGCTGTTCGAGGCGCGTCAGCCGAAGGGCAAGGCGCCGATCTCCGAGGCGGCCGGCCGGATCTCGATCGAGGACACCGACAAGACCCGGAAGCTGGTGCTCACCCCGGACGACGGTTCCGAGGAGGTCGCCTACCCGGTGTCGAAGCGTGGTCGTCTGCTGATCGAAGAGGGTCAGCACGTCGAGGTCGGCCAGCAGCTCATGCAGGGCACGCCGGACCCGCAGGAAGTGCTGCGGATCCTGGGTGTTCGCAAGGCGCAGGAGCACCTGGTGGACGAGGTCCAGGCCGTGTACCGGTCGCAGGGTGTGGCCATCCACGACAAGCACATCGAGATCATCGTCCGGCAGATGCTGCGCCGGGTCACGGTGATCGAGTCGGGCGATGCGAACCTGCTGCCGGGTGAGCTCGCGGACCGCATCCTCTTCGAGGGTGAGAACCGCCGCGTGGTCGCCGAGGGCGGTACGCCGGCCTCCGGTCGTCCGGTGCTGATGGGTATCACCAAGGCCTCGCTGGCCACCGAGTCGTGGCTGTCGGCCGCCTCCTTCCAGGAGACGACCCGCGTCCTCACCGAGGCCGCGATCCACGGCAAGTCCGACTCCCTGGTCGGTCTGAAGGAGAACGTCATCATCGGAAAGCTGATCCCGGCGGGTACCGGCATGGACCGTTACCGCAACATCCGGGTGGAGCCCACCGAGGAGGCGAAGGCCGCGATGTACTCGATGGTCGGCTACGAGTCGTACGACTACGACTTCGGCCCGTCCGCCGGGCAGTCGGTCCCGCTCGACGACTTCGACCTCGGTTCGTACCAGAACTGATTCGAATCACCCGGTACGGCGGTATCCCTTCGGGGGTGCCGCCGTACCGGCGTTTTCGGGGGTGGTCCGCCTCTGGTTTCAGTCGGCCGCCTTTGGCGGTCGAGTGGGCTGAGGCCCGAAAGGACTCGGCCGCAGCGGCGGGACCCGGCATTCCCGTTCCCGGCCGCGACCAGAGCCGCCACGGCTAACGTCCGACGATCCGGAGACCACGCCTGCGGGTCCTTCGGACGTCGGCGTTTGGTGGGGTGGTTCAAACGCTTTACGGGTAAGGGAAATCGGCCGTTTCGGATCGTGATCACCGGGACACTCGGGGTGGTGGCTCAAAGTGTCCGGGGCATAGTCCAAGATTGGGTCATGACGGATCTTCCGGCCTACCTGCGGCCCTTCGTCCTGGGTGTTCTGGACGGGCCTGACGTCAGGGTCGACAGGCTCGGGGAGCTCGACATCTACCGGCCCACCGGCAGTGCCCGGACCGGTGCGATTCTTTTTGTGCACGGTGGCCCCGCACCGCCCGATCTCCAGGCAACGCCTCGGGACTGGCCGGTCTACAAGGGCTATGCGACCGCCGCCGCTCGCCGTGGAGCGGTGGCCGCGGTCGTCGATCACAGCCTCATCAGCGGCCTGGACAAGCTGTCCGTCGCCGCCGACGAGGTGGAGGCAGCGATCGGCGTTCTGCGTTCGGATCCGCGCGTCGACCCGGAGCGGGTCATGTTGTGGTTCTTCTCCGGTGCCGGTCTGCTGGCGGGGGAGTGGCTGGACAGCCGCCCCGACTGGCTGCGCGGCGTCGCGCTCACCTATCCGCTACTCGCCACCCCGCCCGGTGTCGACGATCTGGTCAATGCCTCCGAGGTCATTGGCAAATACGACCGGGGCGGTGGGGCGGGAAATGTATTAGGCAGAGTCTTGCCGGTGCTGCTGACCAGGGCCGGGCTCGAGCGTGCTGAGCTCGCCGGCCCCGTGGCGGAGTTCGTCTCCGCGGGTGGCACCGCGCTGGACATCATCGACGTACCGAAAGGGCACCACGGGTTCGACATGCTCGACCACACCGAAGAATCACGCGACGCCGTCACCAAGGCTCTGGACTGGGCGATCGCCCATCTGGGCGAAGAGCCGGGGACCCAGGGCGACCTCCTCGTCCCGCCACCGAAGGCCAGGCCCGCCGCCGCGGCCACCACGACCACGACCGTCCGGCGGACGCCGGCCGCCACCAAGCCGAAGCCCGAGCCGGTGAAGGAAGAACTCCCCATCGCCGAGCCGGCCGATCTCCTGATCGAGGAGATCCCGGCAACGCCGGAAGCTGCCGCACCCGCCAGTGCGCAGCTGCCGGAGACCACGGATCTGCTGAGCAGCATCTCGAGCTCGTTCGGGCCCGCCGACACCGCGGCCGCGCGGGTCGTCGGGCGTGAGCACTCGGCCTATGCCGCACACGATCTGGAGGCTTTCCTGGCGATGTACTCGCCGACCGCCCAGATCTCGTTCGCCGACGGCACCGAGCTGAAGGGACGGCGGTTCCTCCGCGAGCTCTACCGGCCGCTGTTCGACGCCGGTCGCTGCAAGACCGAGGTCGTGCAGAAACTGATGGTCGGCGAGTGGGTGGTCGAGCACCAGGTGGCCCACGACAGTGGTGAGCCGGTGGCCCGGATCGCGTTGTACCGCGTCGCCGAAGGGCTGATCACGGACGTCGAGTTCCGCTCCTGACGGGGTGCTCCTGAGACAGCAATCCGCCTGCTGGACGTTCTGCGGCGCCGCGCGAGCGGCGCCGATCCAGGCGCCCACTGGTCTTGCGGGGATACCTGCTGTGGGGGCGGTGAGAGGTACTCCGCGAAGCCTGTAGACTGGAACAGCGGATCAGCCTCGATGTGGTGTGGTTAGCCATTTTGACCCTGCTGGAGGCAGCCGCTAGTCTTAACGATCGTGCCCGGGTCATCCTGGGCCGTCATGCGTGCCCCTCGTCGTATTTCGGGTCTGCGCGCGTGACACGGGACTCCTGCCGATAGAAAGATTACGGCTCCGGTACGCCCGTGTGCACGCGACACACCCGACCGCGGGGGTCAGGCACACAGCATGAGCAGAAAGCCGGACGACAGAAAGAGACCTACGCGGTGCCCACCATTCAGCAGCTGGTCCGCAAGGGCCGCCAGGACAAGGTGTCCAAGAACAAGACGCCCGCCCTGAAGGGTTCCCCTCAGCGTCGCGGTGTGTGCACGCGCGTCTACACCACCACGCCGAAGAAGCCGAACTCGGCCCTTCGCAAGGTCGCGCGTGTCCGCCTGACCAGCGGCATCGAGGTCACCGCGTACATCCCCGGCGTCGGCCACAACCTGCAGGAGCACTCGATCGTGCTCGTGCGTGGCGGTCGTGTGAAGGACCTGCCCGGTGTCCGGTACAAGATCATCCGCGGTTCGCTCGACACCCAGGGTGTGAAGAACCGTAAGCAGGCTCGTAGCCGTTACGGCGCGAAGAAGGAGAAGAGCTAATGCCGCGCAAGGGTCCCGCCCCGAAGCGGCCGGTCATCATTGACCCGGTCTACAGTTCGCCGCTCGTCACCCAGTTGATCTCGAAGATCCTGGTCGACGGCAAGAAGCAGATCGCGCAGAGCATCGTCTACACGGCCCTCGAGGGCACGAAGACGAAGACGGGCACCGACCCGGTCATCACGCTCAAGCGCGCGCTCGACAACGTCAAGCCGAGCATCGAGGTGAAGAGCCGCCGAGTCGGTGGCGCCACCTACCAGGTGCCGATCGAGGTCAAGCCGGGCCGTTCGAACACGCTGGCCCTGCGCTGGCTGACCTCGTACTCCCGCGCCCGCCGCGAGAAGACGATGGCCGAGCGCCTGATGAACGAGATCCTGGACGCGTCGAACGGTCTGGGTGCCTCGGTCAAGCGCCGCGAGGACACGCACAAGATGGCCGAAGCCAACAAGGCCTTCGCCCACTACCGCTGGTGATCCGGGGTCCGATCCGGACCCCCGCACTCACACTTTTTACGCAGCACAGAATCGAGAGGTAGACCACCGAGGTGGCCGTACAAATCACCACCGACCTGGCCAAGGTCCGCAACATCGGAATCATGGCTCACATCGACGCCGGTAAGACGACGACGACGGAGCGGATCCTCTTCTACACCGGTATCACGTACAAGATCGGTGAGGTCCACGACGGCGCCGCCACGATGGACTGGATGGAGCAGGAGCAGGAGCGCGGCATCACGATCACGTCCGCCGCGACGACCTGCACCTGGAAAGACCACACCATCAACATCATCGACACCCCCGGGCACGTCGACTTCACGGTCGAGGTAGAGCGCTCGCTGCGCGTCCTCGACGGTGCCGTCGCGGTGTTCGACGGTGTCGCCGGTGTCGAGCCGCAGTCCGAGACCGTGTGGCGCCAGGCGGACCGGTACGGCGTACCGCGCATCTGCTTCGTGAACAAGCTCGACCGGACCGGCGCGGAGTTCATGCGCTGTGTCGACATGATCATCGACCGGCTCGCCGCGACACCGCTGGTGCTGCAGCTGCCGATCGGTGCGGAGTCCGACTTCATCGGCGTCGTCGACCTGGTCGGCATGCGCGCGCTCACCTGGCGTGGCGAGACGACGATGGGTGAGGACTACGCGGTCGAGGAGATCCCGGCCAGTCACACCGAGATCGCGGCCGAGTGGCGCGACAAGCTGATCGAGACGCTGGCCGAGGCCGACGACGAGATCATGGAGATGTACCTGGAGGGCGTCGAGCCCACCCAGGAGCAGATCGTGGCCGGCATCCGCCGCGCGACGATCGCCTCCAAGCTGACCCCGGTGCTGACCGGCACGGCGTTCAAGAACAAGGGCGTCCAGCCGCTGCTCGACGCGATCAACGCGTACCTGCCCAGCCCGCTCGACGTTCCGGCCATCGAGGGCCACGACGTCAAGGACGGCGACCTGGTCGTGCTGCGCAAGCCGGACGACAGCGAGCCGTTCTCGGCGCTGGCGTTCAAGATCGCGGCCGACCCGCACCTGGGCAAGCTGACCTTCATCCGGGTGTACTCCGGCAAGCTCGAGACCGGCACGCAGGTCCTGAACCCCACCAAGGGGCGCAAGGAGCGGATCGGCAAGATCTACCGGATGCACGCGAACAAGCGTGAAGAGATCGCCTCGATCGGCGCCGGCCACATCGTCGCCGTGATGGGTCTCAAGGACACCACCACCGGTGAGACGCTGGCCGACCCGAGCAAGCCGGTCGTGCTGGAGTCGATGCAGTTCCCGGCACCGGTGATCTCGGTCGCCATCGAGCCCAAGTCGAAGGGCGACCAGGAGAAGCTGGGCGTCGCGATCCAGCGGCTCGCCGAGGAGGACCCGACCTTCCAGGTCCGGACCGACGAGGACACCGGCCAGACGATCATCGCCGGTATGGGTGAGCTGCACCTCGAGGTGCTGGTCGACCGGATGAAGCGCGAGTTCCGCGTCGAGGCCAACGTCGGCAAGCCGCAGGTGGCCTACCGCGAGACGATCAAGAAGAAGGTCGAGAAGGTCGACTACACGCACAAGAAGCAGACCGGTGGTTCGGGTCAGTTCGCGCGTGTGATCATCAACATCGAGCCGACTTCGGTCGAGGCCGGTGGCGAGGGCGGTTACGAGTTCGTCAACGCCGTCACCGGTGGCCGTATCCCCCGGGAGTACATCCCGTCGGTGGACGAGGGCGCGCAGGAAGCGATGGAGTTCGGCGTACTGGCCGGCTACCCGATGGTCGACGTCAAGGTCACCCTGACCGACGGCGCCTACCACGACGTCGACTCCTCCGAGCTCGCGTTCAAGATCGCCGGTTCGATGGCCTTCAAGGATGCCGCCCGCCGGGCGAATCCGGTCATCCTCGAGCCGATGTTCGCGGTCGAGGTGATTACTCCCGAGGACTACATGGGTGAAGTGATCGGCGACCTCAACTCCCGTCGTGGCCAGATCCAGTCGATGGACGAGGGCCCCGGTGGCAGCCGGGCGATCAAGGCTTCTGTGCCGCTGTCCGAGATGTTCGGGTATGTCGGTGACCTGCGGTCGAAGACCCAGGGCCGTGCGTCGTACTCGATGCAGTTCGATTCCTACGCCGAGGTTCCGAAGAACGTGGCGGAAGAGATCATCAAGAAGGCCCGCGGCGAGTAATCTCGCTCCGGTCCAACCAACCCACAGCGCGTCGGCGTACGGCGTAAGTCAACACTTTCCAGGAGGGCCCCAGTGGCTAAGGCGAAGTTCGAGCGGACTAAGCCGCACGTCAACATCGGCACCATCGGTCACATCGACCACGGTAAGACCACTCTTACCGCGGCGATCACCAAGGTGCTGCACGACAAGTACCCGACCCTGAACGAGGCGTCGGCCTTCGATCAGATCGACAAGGCGCCGGAAGAGCGTCAGCGCGGTATCACGATCTCGATCGCGCACGTCGAGTACCAGACCGAGGCCCGGCACTACGCCCACGTCGACTGCCCGGGTCACGCCGACTACATCAAGAACATGATCACCGGTGCGGCCCAGATGGACGGTGCGATCCTGGTCGTCGCCGCCACCGACGGCCCGATGCCCCAGACGCGTGAGCACGTGCTGCTCGCCCGTCAGGTCGGCGTGCCGGCGATGGTCGTCGCGCTGAACAAGTGCGACATGGTCGACGACGAGGAGATCCTGGAGCTCGTCGAGCTCGAGGTTCGCGAGCTGCTCTCCGAGCAGGAGTTCGACGGCGACAACGCGCCGATCGTCCGCGTCGCCGCTCACCCGGCGCTGCAGGGCGACGCGAAGTGGGGCGAGTCGATCGTCGAGCTGATGGACGCCGTCGACGCCTACATCCCGCAGCCGGTCCGCGAGATCGACAAGCCGTTCCTGATGCCCGTCGAGGACGTCTTCACGATCACCGGTCGTGGAACCGTCATCACCGGCCGCATCGAGCGGGGCGTCGTGAAGGTCAACGAGACCGTCGACATCGTCGGCATCCGTGAGACCAAGCAGACGACCACGGTCACCGGTATCGAGATGTTCCGCAAGCTGCTCGACACCGGCGAGGCCGGCGAGAACGTCGGTCTGCTGCTTCGTGGCACCAAGCGCGAGGACGTCGAGCGCGGCATGGTTGTCATCAAGCCGGGCACCACGACCCCGCACACCTCCTTCGAGGCTTCGGTCTACATCCTCTCGAAGGAAGAGGGCGGCCGGCACACGCCGTTCTTCCAGAACTACCGCCCGCAGTTCTACTTCCGTACCACGGACGTGACCGGCGTCGTTACCCTCCCCGAGGGCACCGAGATGGTCATGCCGGGCGACAACACCGACATGAACGTCGAGCTGATCCAGCCGATCGCCATGGAGGAGAACCTCAAGTTCGCGATCCGTGAAGGTGGCCGTACCGTCGGCGCCGGCCGGGTCACCAAGATCCTCAAGTGATCTCACGAGGTCCGCGAGGGCTCGCAGTCTGAGCCCCGCGGACCTCTGCTTTGCACCCGATCCCCGCTCAGGTGGGCTGGGGATCGGGCTCAAAGCCACCCGATTGGCGTTTCGACGCCGATCTCTGGCACAATATTCAGGTTGCTCAGGCGAGGTTGCCGGGGTGCGCCCCAGACGTTCTCGTCTGGCTGGTGCGCCGGACCGGAGACCATGCCGAGGGCCGGTCCGAGACCGGTCCCCGATCACCATCCCGATCGACGAAGCGGTGAGTCACGCGTGTGCCGCGCAGATTTTTAGGCACACGGCGACACACCCGACCGCGGGGGTCGGAGCAACGCAACGAAGACGATAGAGAAGGACGAAGCGAAGCGATGGCGGGACAGAAGATCCGCATCCGGCTGAAGGCCTACGACCACGAGGTCATCGACAGCTCGGCGCGCAAGATTGTCGACACGGTGACGCGTACTGGTGCGAAGGTTGCTGGCCCGGTGCCGTTGCCGACGGAAAAGAACGTGTTCTGCGTCATCCGCTCGCCGCACAAGTACAAGGACAGCCGCGAGCACTTCGAGATGCGCACCCACAAGCGGCTCATCGACATCATCGACCCCACGCCGAAGACCGTCGACTCGCTGATGCGTCTCGACCTGCCGGCCGGCGTCGACATCGAGATCAAGCTCTGAGGGACGCGAACAGCCAATGAGCAATAACAAGAACACGCGAGGGCTGCTGGGCACCAAGCTCGGCATGACCCAGACCTGGGACGAGAACAACCGAGTCGTCCCCGTCACCGTGATCCAGGCCGGCCCGTGTGTCGTCACCGGTGTGCGTACCGCGGCCGACGCCGGGTACGACGGCGTCCAGATCGCCTTCGGTGACATCGACCCCCGCAAGGTGACCTCGCCGATGCGCGGCCACTTCGAGAAGGCCGGCGTGACTCCTCGCCGCCACCTGCTCGAGCTGCGGACCGCCGACGCCAGCGAGTACACGCTCGGCCAGGAGATCAAGGCCGAGGCGTTCGAGGCCGGCGAGCTGGTCGACGTCTCCGCCACCAGCAAGGGCAAGGGCTTCGCCGGTGTCATGAAGCGCCACGGCTTCCACGGTCTGCGCGCCAGCCACGGTGTCCACAAGAAGCACCGTTCGCCGGGTTCCATCGGCGGCTGCGCCACCCCCGGTCGCGTCTTCAAGGGAATGAAGATGTCGGGCCGGATGGGCCACGAGAAGGTCACCACGCAGAACATCACCGTGCACGCCATCGACGTGGACCGCGGCCTGATCCTGCTCAAGGGTGCCGTTCCCGGTCCCAAGGGCGGCCTGGTGCTGATCCGCAACGCCGCGAAGGGGGCTGCCAAGTGAGCACCGTCGACGTCGTCGCCGTCAAGGGCGACAAGGTCACCAAGAAGGGTTCCGCCGAGCTTCCGGCCGAGCTGTTCGACGTACAGGTCAACATCCCGCTGATCCACCAGGTCGTGGTGGCGCAGCTGGCCGCGGCCCGTCAGGGCACGCACAAGGTCAAGCGCCGGGGCGAGGTGTCCGGTGGTGGCGCCAAGCCGTACCGCCAGAAGGGCACCGGTCGCGCCCGTCAGGGATCGACCCGCGCGCCGCAGTTCACCGGTGGTGGCGTCGTTCACGGCCCCACGCCGCGTGACTACAGCCAGCGGACCCCGAAGAAGATGATCGCCGCCGCGCTTCGCGGTTCGCTGTCGGACCGGGCCCGCGACGGCCGGGTGTACGTGGTCGAGAGTTTCCTCGACGGCGACACCCCGTCCACCAAGGGCGCGCTGAACGTCCTGGCGCACGTCACCGACCCGGGTAAGGCGCTCGTCGTCGTGGACCGGGCCGATGACAGCACCTGGATGAGCCTGCGCAACGTGCAGCACGTGCACCTGATCGCCGCTGACCAGCTGAACGCGTACGACGTTCTCTGCAGCGACGCGGTCGTGTTCACCAAGGCCGCGCTGGACAGCTTCGTCGCCGGCGCCCCGAAAGGTAAGTCCGTGAAGGCCGTCGCAACGTCGACCGAGGCCGAGCAGGAGGTTGAAGCATGAGTCACGGAGTGAACAAGGACCCGCGGGACGTGCTGCTGCGGCCGGTTGTTAGCGAGAAGAGCTACGGCCTGCTGGACGAGCAGAAGTACACGTTCGAGGTCGCCACCGACGCCAACAAGACCGAGATCAAGCTCGCGGTCGAGAAGGTGTTCAAGGTCAAGGTCAACGACGTCAACACGCTGAACCGCAAGGGCAAGCGTCGCCGGACCCGCGCGGGCTGGGGCAAGCGCCCCGACACCAAGCGCGCGATCGTCACCCTCAAGGGCGATGACCGCATCGATATCTTCGGAGGCCAGTCGTAATGGGTATCCGCAAATACAAGCCGACAACGCCGGGCCGTCGTGGCTCGAGCGTGGCCGACTTCGTCGAGCTCACCCGTTCGACCCCTGAGAAGTCGCTGCTGCGTCCGCTGCCGAAGAAGGGTGGCCGCAACAACAGCGGCAAGATCACCACTCGGCACCAGGGCGGCGGTCACAAGCGGGCGTACCGCCTGATCGACTTCAAGCGGTACGACAAGGACGGCGTCCCGGCGAAGGTTGCCGAGATCGAGTACGACCCGAACCGCACCGCGCGGATCGCACTGCTGCACTACGTCGACGGCGAGAAGCGCTACATCCTCGCCCCGACCAACCTGAAGCAGGGCACCGTCGTCGAGAACGGTCCGGCCGCCGACATCAAGATCGGCAACAACCTGCCGCTGCGCAACATCCCGGTCGGCTCCACGATCCACGCTGTCGAGCTGCGTCCGGGTGGTGGCGCCAAGATGGGCCGCTCCGCCGGTACCAGCATTCAGCTGGTCGCGAAGGAGGGTCGGATGGCAACCCTGCGGATGCCGTCCGGCGAGGTCCGGATGGTCGACGTACGCTGCCGCGCCACCCTCGGTGAGGTCGGCAACGGCGAGCAGTCGAACATCAACTGGGGCAAGGCGGGCCGGATGCGCTGGAAGGGCAAGCGCCCGACCGTCCGCGGTGTCGCGATGAACCCGGTCGACCACCCGCACGGTGGTGGTGAGGGTAAGACCTCGGGTGGACGCCACCCGGTGTCCCCGTGGGGCAAGCCCGAGGGCCGTACCCGTACCCGCAAGGAAAGCGACCGCATGATCGTCCGGCGCCGCAAGGCCGGCAAGAAGCGCTGATAGGAGCCGGCCAGAATGCCACGCAGCTTGAAGAAGGGCCCGTTCGTCGACCACCACCTGGCAAAGAAGGTGGAGGTGCAGAACGAAAAGGGCACCAAGAATGTCATCAAGACCTGGTCCCGCCGATCGATGATCGTGCCGGACATGATCGGCCACACGATTGCGGTGCACGACGGCCGCAAGCACGTGCCGGTGTTCGTGACGGACGCGATGGTCGGGCACAAGCTCGGCGAGTTCGCCCCGACCCGGACGTTCAAGGGTCACGAGAAGGACGACCGGAAGTCACGGCGTCGCTGACCGCTGGTCAGTTGACGACGCGAAAGCAACCTACGGAGAGATTCGAACATCATGAGCGTTCAAGAGCGTAGGGCCGTCAGTGCCCGTCGCGAGAGCCTGTTGGGCGAGCAGCCCGGGGCCTTCGCGGTCGCGCGCTTCGTCCGCGTGACGCCGATGAAGGCGCGTCGCGTGGCCGATCTGGTGCGCGGTGTGGGCGTCGACGACGCACTCGCCACTCTGAAGTTCGCCCCGCAGGCCGCTGCCGCGACCGTGTACAAGGTCGTGGACAGCGCCGCGGCGAACGCCGAGGGCACCGAGCACCTGAGCCGGGACGAGTTGATCGTCTCGAAGATCCTGATCGACGAGGGCCCGACGCTGAAGCGTCACCGCCCCCGCGCCCAGGGTCGGGCGACCCGGATCGACAAGCGGACCAGCCACATCACTGTTGTGGTGCAGCCGCGCGTCATCGAGGAGCCCGCCGCCAAGGCACCGGCCAAGACCGCCAAGAAGGCGGACGAGGCCAAGGCCGAGACGGCGAAGAAGGCTCCGGCCAAGAAGACGGCGAAGAAGGCTGCTGCCGAGAAGTCGGACGCAGCTGACAAGCCGGCCAAGAAGGCGACCGCCAAGAAGGCGGCTGCCAAGAAGGCCACCGCTGAGAAGAAGGAGTCCTGACGTGGGACAGAAGGTTAACCCGCACGGGTTCCGTCTCGGCATCAGCACCGATCACAAGAGCCGTTGGTACGCCGAGAAGCTCTACAAGGACTACGTCGGCGAAGACGTCAAGATCCGCAAGCTGCTGAGCAAGGGCATGGAGCGCGCCGGTATCTCCCGTGTGGAGATCGAGCGCACCCGTGACCGTGTCCGTGTCGACATCCACACTGCCCGTCCGGGCATCGTCATCGGTCGCCGCGGCGCCGAGGCGGACCGGATCCGCGGCAGCCTGGAGGAGCTCACCGGCAAGCAGGTGCAGCTGAACATCCTCGAGGTCAAGAACGCCGAGGTCGACGCGCAGTTGGTCGCCCAGGGTGTGGCCGAGCAGCTGTCCGGCCGCGTGGCGTTCCGCCGCGCGATGCGCAAGGCGATGCAGACCACCATGCGTGGCGGCGCCCTGGGCATCCGGATCCAGTGCTCCGGTCGTCTCGGTGGCGCCGAGATGTCGCGGTCGGAGTTCTACCGCGAGGGTCGGGTGCCGCTGCACACGCTGCGCGCCGACATCGACTACGGCTTCTACGAGGCCCGCACGACCTTCGGCCGGATCGGCGTGAAGGTCTGGATCTACAAGGGCGACGTCGCCGGCTCCCGGGCCGAGCGCGAGGCGCAGGCCGCGGCTCGCGCCGCGACCCAGCAGCGTCGGCCGGCCCGTCGTGACGACCGTGGTGGCCGTGGTGGCGACCGCGACCGTGGCGGCGACCGTGGTGGCCGTCGTGACGGCGGCCGCGACAACGCACGGAACGCGGCTCCGGCCGCCGAGGCGACTGCCCCGGCTGCCGACAAGCCCGCCGAGACCACCGGAACGGAGAGCTGAACAATGCTCATCCCCCGCAAGGTCAAGCACCGCAAGCAGCACCACCCGAAGCGCTCCGGCGCTGCCAAGGGCGGCACCACGCTGGCGTTCGGCGAGTTCGGCATCCAGGCGCTCGAGAACCACTACGTGACCAACCGGCAGATCGAGTCGGCGCGTATCGCGATGACCCGGCACATCAAGCGTGGCGGAAAGGTCTGGATCAACATCTACCCGGACCGCCCGCTGACCAAGAAGCCGGCCGAGACCCGGATGGGTTCCGGTAAGGGTTCGCCGGAGTGGTGGATCGCGAACGTGAAGACCGGTCGCGTGATGTTCGAGCTGTCCGGCGTGACCGAGGACGTCGCTCGCGAGGCGATGCGCCGCGCGATTCACAAGTTGCCGATGAAGTGCCGCTTCATCACCCGAGAGGCAGGTGAGAACTGATGGCTATCCTGACCGCCGCCGAGCTGCGGAACCTGGGCCGGGACGAGCTGATGAGCAAGCTCGGCGAAGCCAAGGAGGAGCTGTTCAACCTCCGGTTCCAGGCTGCCACCGGACAGCTGGAGTCGCACGGCCGGCTGCGTGCCGTCCGTAAGGACATCGCCCGCATCTACACGGTGCTGACCGAGCGTGCGCTCGGCATCACCGAAGAGGTCGACGCTCCGGTTGCCGCAGCTGAGGTCGAAGAGACCGAGTCTGCGGAAGAGACCGAGAAGGCCGAGGCCAAGGCATGACCGAGAACGTGAAGGACGAGACCGTGAGCACGACCCCCGAGGCGCGAGGTGCCCGTAAGACCCGTGAGGGTCTGGTACTGAGCGACAAGATGGACAAGACCGTCACCGTCGAGGTCGAGGACCGGGTCAAGCACAAGCTCTACGGCAAGGTCCTCCGCCGCACGAGCAAGCTCAAGGCACACGACGAGCAGAACGCCGCCGGTATCGGCGACCGGGTCCTCCTGATGGAGACCCGGCCGCTGTCGGCGACCAAGCGCTGGCGTGTCGTCGAGATCCTCGAGAAGGCCAAGTAAGCGTTCCGGCCGGTCCCGCGGTGCTCAGCACCGCGGTACCGGGCCCGGCAACCAATCGAAATTATTCGTTCCGCAAGGCTCACGTGAGTGAGAACCAGCGAGACAACCAGGAGATCAACAGATGATCCAGCAGGAGTCGCGACTGAAAGTCGCCGACAACACGGGGGCAAAGGAAATTCTTTGCATCCGCGTGCTCGGTGGCTCCGGTCGGCGCTATGCCGGTGTCGGTGACACGATCGTCGCCACCGTCAAGGACGCGATCCCGGGCGGCGGCGTCAAGAAGGGCGACGTCGTCAAGGCAGTCATCGTTCGCACCGTGAAGGAGCGCCGGCGTCCGGACGGCTCCTACATCCGGTTCGACGAGAACGCCGCGGTGATCCTCAAGGCCGACGGTGAGCCCCGCGGTACCCGCATCTTCGGGCCGGTCGGCCGGGAGCTGCGCGAGAAGAAGTTCATGAAGATCATCTCGCTTGCTCCGGAGGTGCTCTGAGATGGCTGCACAGCGCAAACTGCACGTGAAGAAGGGCGATCAGGTTCGTGTGATCGCCGGTAAGTCCAAGGGTCTCGAAGGCAAGATCATTCAGGTCCTGCCGGATGCCGAGAAGGTCATCGTCGAGGGCGTGAACCGGGTCAAGAAGCACACCAAGGTGCAGCAGGCCCAGCGCGGCGGCACCACGGGTGGCATCGTCACCCAGGAAGCCCCGATCCACGTCTCCAACGTGATGCTTCTGGTCGAGATCGAGAAGGACGGCAAGAAGCAGAAGGTGACCACCCGCGTCGGCTACAACCGCGTCGAGGTGCAGAAGCGTCGCCCGGACGGTTCGACGTACGCCGGTTTCCGGAGCGTGCGGATCTCGCGGCGTACCGGCGAGGAGATCTGATGACCGAGACAGTGACCGAGCGGGTTCTGCCCCGGCTGAAGACGAAGTACCGCGAGGAGATCATCGCGAAGCTGAACGAGGAGTTCGGCTACGCGAACGCCATGCAGGTACCCGGCCTCACCAAGATCGTGGTGAACATGGGCGTCGGCGAGGCGGCCCGTGACTCCAAGCTGATCGACGGCGCCGTCAAGGACCTGGCCGCGATCACCGGCCAGAAGCCGCAGGTGACCAAGGCCCGCAAGTCCATCGCCCAGTTCAAGCTGCGTGAAGGCATGCCGATCGGTGCGCACGTCACGCTGCGCGGCGACCGGATGTGGGAGTTCCTGGACCGGCTGCTCTCGCTGGCGCTGCCCCGGATCCGCGACTTCCGCGGTCTGTCCCCGAAGCAGTTCGACGGCACCGGGAACTACACCTTCGGTCTGACCGAGCAGGTGATGTTCCACGAGATCAACCAGGACCGCATCGACCGGGTCCGCGGCATGGACATCACCGTGGTGACCACCGCCAAGAACGACGACGAGGGCCGGGCCCTGCTGCGGGCACTCGGCTTCCCGTTCAAGGAGAACTGACGTGGCGAAGACAGCACTGAAGGTCAAGCAGGCCAGGACGCCGAAGTTCGCGGTGCGCGGTTACACGCGCTGCCAGCGCTGCGGCCGGCCGAAGGCGGTCTTCCGCAAGTTCGGCCTCTGCCGGATCTGCCTGCGGGAGATGGCGCACCGGGGCGAGCTGCCCGGTGTGACCAAGTCCAGCTGGTGACCGTCTCCACCCCTGATCGTTTCTCCCTTCACCATCTAGTCACCGTAGGTCGCCGCGCGGCGAAACCACGGCGGGAAAGAGGCCCCAGGCCATGACAATGACCGACCCGATCGCAGACATGCTGACGCGTCTGCGCAACGCCAACCAGGCGTACCACGAGTCGACCTCGATGCCTTACAGCAAGATCAAGCAGGGCATCGCCGACATCCTTCAGCAGGAGGGCTACATCTCCTCCTACAAGGTTGAGGAGCCCAAAGAGGGCGCCGTCGGCAAGACCCTGATCGTCGACCTCAAGTTCGGCCCGACCCGCGAGCGCTCCCTGGCGGGCATCCGGCGGATCTCGAAGCCGGGCCTGCGGGTCTACGCGAAGTCGACCAACCTGCCGAAGGTCCTCGGTGGCCTGGGTGTCGCGATCATCTCGACGTCCCAGGGACTGCTGACCGACCGTCAGGCCAAGCACAAGGGCGTTGGCGGGGAAGTCCTCGCCTACGTCTGGTGACGAAGAACCGGAAGGAGGACCACTCTCATGTCTCGCATCGGTAAGCTCCCGATCACGGTCCCGTCCGGCGTCGACGTCACGATCGACGGCCAGACGGTCACCGTGAAGGGCCCCAAGGGCCAGCTCTCGCACGTTGTTGCGGAGCCCATCGCGGTCGCCCGCGACGAGGACGGCACGATCGCCGTCTCGCGTCCGGACGAGCAGCGTAAGAGCAAGGAACTGCACGGCCTGTCCCGCACCCTGATCGCCAACCTGGTGACCGGCGTGACGGACGGCTACGAGAAGAAGCTCGAGATCGTCGGCGTCGGGTACCGCGTCCTGGCCAAGGGACCGACCCAGCTGGAGTTCTCGCTCGGGTACAGCCACACGATCACCGTGGACGCTCCCGAGGGCATCACGTTCAACGTCGAGGCCCCGACCCGTTTCTCGGTCGTCGGGATCGACAAGCAGTCGGTCGGCGAGGTCGCTGCCAACATCCGCAAGCTGCGCAAGCCCGAGCCGTACAAGGGCAAGGGTGTGCGGTACGCCGGCGAGCAGGTCCGCCGCAAGGTCGGAAAGGCTGGTAAGTAACCATGGCGATCGGACTGCGTCACAACAAGCACTCCGCCAAGAAGACGGCGTCGCGTCTGCGTCGCCAGATTCGGGTCCGGAAGAAGATCAACGGCACGGCCGACCGGCCGCGTCTGGTGGTCAGCAAGTCCTCGAAGCACCTGTTCGCTCAGGTCATCGACGATGTCGCCGGCAAGACGCTGGTCTCCGCCTCCACCATGGAGGCCGACCTGCGCGGTGCGTCGGACAACAAGACGGACAAGGCCAAGACCGTCGGCGGCCTGATCGCCGACCGCGCCAAGGCTGCGGGGATCGACTCGGTCGTCTTCGATCGGGCCGGCAACAAGTACCACGGCCGCATCGCGGCTCTGGCCGACGCCGCCCGTGAGAACGGACTTGGGTTCTGATGGCTTCACACAAGGAAGAAGGTAGTTCGAAATGAGCGGAGGCCAGCAGCGTCGCGGAGGCGGCGCCGGTGGTGAGCGCCGCGGCCGCGACGGTGGTCGCGGTCAGGCAGCTGACAAGACCGCCTACATCGAGCGCGTGGTTGCCATCAACCGTGTTGCCAAGGTCGTGAAGGGTGGTCGTCGCTTCAGCTTCACCGCCCTCGTGGTCGTCGGCGACGGTGAAGGCACCGTCGGTGTGGGATACGGCAAGGCCAAGGAGGTGCCCGCGGCGATCGCCAAGGGTGTCGAGGAGGCCAAGAAGTCGTTCTTCAAGGTGCCGCGGATCCAGGGCACCATCCCGCACCCGGTCCAGGGCGAGAAGGCCGCAGGCGTTGTCATGCTGCGTCCGGCCGCTCCCGGTACCGGTGTGATCGCGGGTGGCTCGGCGCGCGCCGTACTGGAGTGCGCCGGGATCCACGACATCCTGAGCAAGTCGCTGGGTTCCTCCAACGCGATCAACGTGGTTCACGCCACGGTGGCCGCGCTGCAGGCCCTGGAGACCCCGGAAGCCGTGGCCGCGCGCCGTGGCATGCCGGTCGAGCACGTCGCTCCGGCGGCACTGCTGAAGGCGCGGGCGGAGGCAGCATCCTGATGGCACGCTTGAAGGTGACTCAGACCCGTTCCGGCATCGGTGGCAAGCAGAACCAGCGCGACACGCTGCGGACCCTGGGCGTCAAGCGGATCGGCGACAGCGCCGTCCACGAAGACCGTCCCGAGGTGCGTGGCATGGTGCGCGCGGTTCGCCACCTCATCACCGTCGAAGAGGTTGACTGACATGGCGCTCAAGGTTCACCACCTGCGTCCGGCGCCCGGAGCCAAGACCGCCAAGACCCGTGTGGGTCGTGGTGAGGGTTCCAAGGGTAAGACGGCCGGCCGCGGTACCAAGGGCAGCAAGGCCCGTAACAACATCCCCGAGTACTTCGAGGGTGGCCAGATGCCGCAGCACATGCGGCTCCCGAAGCTGAAGGGCTTCAAGAGCAGGAACCGAGTGGAGTTCCAGGTCGTTAACCTGGACAAGCTCGGACAACTGTTCCCCGAAGGTGGCGAGATCGGCATTGCCGAGCTCGTGGCCAAGGGTGCGGTCCGTCGTGGTCAGCCGGTGAAGGTACTGGGTGACGGCGAACTGACCGTCGCTCTGCAGATCTCGGCGCACAAGTTCTCGAAGTCGGCTCTGGACAAGATCCAGGCCGCCGGGGGGACTACCACCAAGGTGTGACATGCGGTCCAGGGCTCGTAACGCCCGGTGCTTGATACTCTGCACCGGTCGGACGGGCCCTGGTTCGTCTCTTGCCCGGCTGCTATGCCAGACCCCTGCCCTGCCCGGGGCAGAGGAAACATGTGGGAGGACAGGGTGTTAGGCGCCTTTGCCAACGCGTTCAAGACTCCGGACCTGCGCCGGAAGATCTTGTTCGTGCTCTTCATCGTCGTGATCTTCCGGATCGGCTCCGTCGTGCCGGCCCCCGGCGTGAACGTCCAGTCGCTGCACACGTGTATCAAGGGAACTGAGACGGGCACGAATGCCAATCTCTACAACTTGATCAACCTGTTCTCCGGCGGCGCACTGCTCCAGCTCGCGATCTTCGCGCTGGGCATCATGCCGTACATCACCGCCAGCATCATCCTGCAGCTGCTCACCGTGGTGATCCCGCGGCTGGAGTCGCTGAAGAAGGAAGGCCAGGCGGGCCAGTCGAAGATCACCCAGTACACCCGGTTCCTGACCGTCGGTCTGGCGATCCTGCAGTCGACCGCGTTCGTGGCGCTCGCCCGGACCCCGGGCCGCCTGTTCCAGGGCTGCACCGAGCCGCTGCTGTACAAGGACGACTGGTTCCACGTCACCGTGATGGTGCTGACCATGACCGCCGGTACCGGCGTGATCATGTGGCTGGGTGAGCTGATCACCGACCGTGGTGTCGGTAACGGCATGTCGATCCTGATCTTCACCCAGATCGTCGCGACCTTCCCGACCAACCTGTGGAGCATCCGCAAGACCAAGGGCTTCGCGACGTTCTTCATCGTGATCGCCGTCGGTCTGGTCATCATGGCCGCGGTCATCTTCATCGAACAGGCGCAGCGCCGGATCCCGGTGCAGTACGCCAAACGGATGGTCGGCCGCAAGATGTTCGGCGGCACCTCCACCTACATCCCACTGAAGGTGAACCAGGCCGGCGTCATCCCGGTCATCTTCGCCTCCAGCCTGCTGTATCTACCAGTGCTTGTCAGTCAGTTCCAGGCCGACAAACCCTGGGCGATCTGGATCCAAGGGAACCTGGTCAAGGGCGACCACCCCATTTACATGGCTACGTACGTCGCCTTGATCCTGTTCTTCACCTACTTCTACGTCTCGATCACCTTCAACCCGAAGGAAGTCGCGGACAACATGAAGAAGTACGGCGGCTTCATCCCGGGCATCCGGGCCGGCCGGCCGACCGAGGAATACCTGGCGTACGTGCTGAACCGCATCACACTGCCGGGTGCCATCTACCTGGCCGTGCTGTCGCTGATTCCGCTGATCGCGCTGGTCCTGGCCGGTGCGAACCAGAACTTCCCCTTCGGTGGTACGTCGATCCTGATCATGGTCGGCGTGGGCCTGGACACGGTGAAGCAGATCGAGTCTCAGCTGCAGCAACGTAACTACGAAGGGTTCCTGCGCTGATGAGAATGTTGCTGATGGGTCCGCCCGGGGCGGGCAAGGGCACGCAGGCAAAGGTGCTTGCGGAACGCCTGAATATCCCGGCCGTGTCCACCGGCGACATCTTCCGAGCGAACGTGAAGGACGAGACGCCGCTCGGTCTCGAAGCCAAGCGCTTCATGGATGCCGGGGACTACGTCCCCGACGAGGTCACCAACGCGATGGTGCGCGACCGGTTGTCGGAGGCCGACGCCGGTGACGGGTTCCTGCTCGACGGGTACCCGCGCACCCTCGCCCAGGTGGGCACGCTGGACGACATCCTGGCCGAGCACGGCCACAAGCTGGACGCGGTGGTGGCGCTGGTCGCCGACATCGACGTACTGGTGGACCGGATGTCCAAGCGCGCCCACACCGACGGCCGCACGGACGACTCCGAAGAGGTCATCCGGCACCGTCAGGACGTGTACACCGCCGAGACCAAGCCGCTGCTGGCGGTCTACGGCCAGCGCGGTCTGCTGGTCGAGGTGGACGGCGTCGGCGAGATCGACGAGGTCAGCGAGCGCGTGATCGCGGCGCTCAAGTCGCTGACCGACTGAAGCGGAATGATCTGCTGTGATTTTTAAGGACCGCGGGATCGAGATCAAGACCCGCGAACAGATCCTCGCCATGCGAGCGGCCGGCCTGGTGGTCGGCCGCACGCTGGAGCTGCTCCGGGATGCGGTGAAGCCCGGCATCAGTACCGGCGAGCTCGACGCGATCGCCGAGGACAACATCCGGTCGTCGGGCGCCACCCCGTCGTTCAAGGGCTACCACGGCTTCACCGGCTCGATCTGCGCCTCGGTGAACGACGAGATCGTGCACGGCATCCCCGGTGAGCGGGTACTCGCCGAGGGCGACCTGATCTCGATCGACTGCGGTGCGATCGTCAACGGCTGGCACGGCGACGCCGCGATCTCGGTCCCGGTCGGGACGGTCGGCGACGACCTGCTCGAGCTGGCCCGGATCTGCGAGGAGTCGATGTGGCGGGGCTTCGCCGCGGCGAAGCTCGGTGGCCGGTTGACCGACATCTCGGCCGCGGTCGAGGCCCACGTGCGCGCCAACTCGGCGTACGGGATCGTCGAGGACTTCGTCGGGCACGGGATCGGTTCGGCGATGCACCAGCCGCCGAACGTGCCGAACTTCGGCAAGCCCGGGCGCGGCCCGAAGCTGGTCGAGGGCCTCGCGCTCGCGGTCGAGCCGATGCTGACGCTGGGCAAGCAGGACAACCACACGCTCGACGACGACTGGACCGTGGTGACCGACGACGGTCGCGCGGCCGCTCACACCGAGCACACGTTCACTCTCACTCCGCAAGGGCCGTGGGTGCTGACCGCCCTCGACGGCGGCGCGGCCAAGCTGGCCGAGCTCGGGATTACCTGCGGGGCCCTGGCCGATTGACGGTCCGCGTCCGCCCATCGGGGGACGCGGCGGGACTGCGGCTGAGGCACACTTGAGGCATGTCTCAGTACCAGCCGCATCAGCGATTCACCGAAGCCGACCGCGAGAAGATTGCTGGTCGGTTGCGGGATGCGTTCGCCGACGGCCGGCTGGACCAGCCCGAGTTCTCGTCGCGCCTCGACCAGCTGTACGTCGTACAGACCTATGGCGAGCTGGAGCCGCTGGTGCGCGACCTGCCGGCGATGAAGACCTATGAGACCCCTGCCGTCGTCCAGGACCAGAAGCCGGCGCCCGCGCCGGGGGAGTTCCCGACGAAGGAGGTCCAGCCGCGCCGCAACGGCGGGCTGATGGCGCTGGGCGGTGGCTTCACCGGCGTGGTGCTGATCAACGTGGTCATCTGGTTCGTGATCGGGATCGCCCACAACGGGCACTGGCCGAACTTCTGGCCGGTGTGGCTGCTGATCCCGTGGGCGTTCATCGCCCTCGGCAGGCTCGGAAAGCGCCGTTGACCCGGCAGCTCCGGCCGGCGCTCGCCTGGCAGCTGCGACAGGGATCCGTACTCGTCTACGTGATCTGGTTCGCTGTCGCCGTACCGCTGGTGATCGTCGGGCTCCTGGTCGAGCCGCGCTGGGTGGGCTGGTTCATGCTCGCCTGGTTCGTGGTGCTGGTGGCGTTCACGCTGGCGATGCGGATGGCCGACGTACGGCGGCAGAAGGCGTGGGCGCGAGCGGCCCGCGAGCTCGGCTGGCGGATCTCGGCGGCCGGGCCGGAGGTGCTCGAGCGCTGGCCGTTCCCGCCGTTCGACCTGGATCCGCGGGCCGACGTGGCCGAGGTGACCACCGGGCGGCATCGTGGCCGGGAGTTCGTCACCGGTGAGTTCCGGCACCGCGTCCGGCGCCGCAACCTCGGTTTCGAGTTCCTCGATCTCCAGGTCGACCGCCCGCTGCCGCCGATGCAGGTTCTGCCGTCCGGACTGGCACCGGTCGCGGCCGCCGGTCTGCTTCCGCTGCGCTTGGACGTCGCTGGGCTCCCAGGGCACTACGACCTCTTCAACGGCCGTGAGGACCACGCCCAGGCCCTCCTGCACCCCCGTGCGGTCGAGGTGCTGACCGGCGTCGCCCCGTTCGGCTTCAGTTGTGAGGGACGCCGGTTCGTGGCGATCTTCCCGGCGTACCGGGACACCACCACCGCGCTCGCGCATCTTGATGCTGCCTGCGACCTGCTGGACCTGATGCCCGAGCAGCTGTGGCGCGAGGGCGAGCAGTGGGCGGCTACCCGAGCAACCTGATCAGGGCGGCGAGATCCTCGTCGCCGTGACCGGAAGCCACGGCCTTCTGCAGGAGTGCACCCATCGGCACCAGCAGCATCGGGTCGACCCCTTGAGCAACCGCCGTGTCGAGCAGGTTGTGGTACGCCGCGGCTTGCATGGCCAGGTTCGATCCAGCCGCACCGCGCTCCGACGGCTGGTCGAGGTCAGCGGCCATCTGGGGGAGCGAGCCCAGCATCGCGGTCACCCACGGCACCAGCAGTTGCTCGGTGAACTCGACGGCCGGGATCTTGGCGCTGTGCACCAGGGCCAGTGCGTGCTGGGCGCCGCCGAACATGCCGTACATGGCGCTCAGTAGAGCGATGTCGTACAGGGCGGCCAGTCCGGCGTCCGCGCCGACGTACAGGGGACGAGCCAGTACGGCGAGGTCGGCCTGATGGCGTTCGTAGGCGGCCGTGTCTCCGCTGTACAGGATGAACGCGTGCGGACCACCGATCATCGCGGGGACGGCCATGATCCCGCCGTCCAGATAGGCAGCACCCGGTACGGCGGCCTCCAGCGAGCGGGCCTGGTCCGGGGTGCCGTTGGTGAGGTTGACGATCACGCGACCGGTGACGTCGATGCCCTCGAGGGTCTCGCGGACGGTGGTGTCGATGAGCAGACAGACGACCACCAGCGGGCTGGCGGCGACCGCCTCGGCCGCTGTGGTCGCGCGGATGGCGCCTTCGAGTTCGGGGGAGCGGCCGGGCGTGCGGTTCCAGACGGTGGTCGGGTGGCCGGCGGCCAGGAAGGCCTGGGCGAGGGCTGTTCCCATCGCTCCCAGGCCGAGAACGGTGACGGGTGTCTTCATACCCGCAACCCTGCGGGCAGCACTTTGGGACCGACAAGTACCCACTAAATAGTGGGGTACTACCCGACCGGTAAGTAGGCCTTCGGCCGCCGATTGGGTTTCGGGTGCGGTGGTGACGTACACTCGGTTGTTGGCTCTTTGGAGCCATAGTCAGTCACGTCTACAGAAGTGCGAGGACATGCCCAAAAAAGAGGGAGTTATCGAACTCGAGGGCACCATCGTCGAGGCCCTGCCGAACGCGATGTTCCGTGTTGAACTGTCCAATGGGCACAAGGTGCTCGCGCACATCAGCGGCAAGATGAGGCAGCACTACATCCGGATTCTCCCCGAGGACCGGGTCGTCGTGGAGCTGTCGCCGTACGACCTCACCAGAGGCCGCATCGTCTATCGGTACAAGTAACACGACCACCAACACCTGTCGAAGAAAGAAGCTCGATGAAGGTCAATCCGAGCGTCAAGAAGATCTGCGACAAGTGCAAGGTGATCCGCCGTCACGGCCGGGTCATGGTGATCTGCGAGAACCCGCGGCACAAGCAGCGGCAGGGCTGACCAGCTCTTTCTCAGCAGGGCACGGCACTTTCGCACCACAGCGCGCACGCTCGTCCAGCACTGGAACGACGCTGGACGCTGCCCCCGGAACAGAGGCCGGGGCCTTGCCGGTGAGCACGACCGTCACCGAGGCGGGCAAGGACGCGGCGCGCCACCACACCTCTGCCGACGAAAGGACTACCGCCACATGGCACGCCTTGTAGGAGTCGACCTGCCGCGCGACAAGCGCATCGAGGTCGCACTCACCTACATCTTCGGAGTAGGCCGCACCCGCGCCCTCAAGACGCTCGAAGCCACCGGGATCTCCGGTGACAAGCGCGTCCACGAGCTGGGCGACGAGGAGCTGGTCAAGCTTCGCGACTGGATCGAAGGCAACTACCAGATCGAAGGTGACCTCCGCCGTGAGGTGACCGCGGACATCCGCCGCAAGATCGAGATCGGGTCGTACCAGGGCCGCCGGCACCGCAGCGGTCTGCCGGTGCGCGGTCAGCGCACCAAGACGAATGCCCGCACCCGCAAGGGTCGCAAGAAGGCAATCGCCGGCAAGAAGAAGAAGTGACCCGGATGACCCTCGATTTTGCCAGGAGCAACTGACTTATGCCTCCCAAGAGCCGCACAGCGGCCGGCGCCAAGAAGGTGCGCCGCAAGGAGAAGAAGAACGTGGCCGCCGGCCACGCGCACATCAAGAGCACGTTCAACAACACGATCGTGACGATCACCGACCCGACCGGCGCGGTCATCTCGTGGGCATCCGCGGGCACCGTCGGCTTCAAGGGTTCGCGCAAGTCCACCCCGTTCGCCGCGCAGATGGCCGCCGAGGCCGCTGGGCGTCGCGCGATGGAGCACGGCATGCGCAAGATCGACGTGTTCGTGAAGGGTCCCGGCTCCGGCCGTGAGACCGCGATCCGTTCGCTGGGTGCGGTCGGCCTCGAGGTCGGCACCATCCAGGACGTCACCCCGACCGCACACAACGGCTGCCGCCCTCCCAAGCGGCGCCGGGTCTGACCCAGAGAGAGGCAGGTAACCAACAATGGCCCGTTACACCGGACCCATGACCAAGAAGTCGCGCCGTCTCGGGGTCGACCTCGTCGGTGGCGACAAGGCGTTCGAGCGTCGTCCGTACCCCCCGGGTATGCACGGCCGCGGCCGTCCGAAGGAGAGCGAGTACCTGCTCCAGCTGCGCGAGAAGCAGAAGGCCCGCTTCTCGTACGGCGTTCTGGAGAAGCAGTTCCGCCGGTACTACGAGGAGGCCTCGCGGCGCTCCGGCAAGACCGGTGACAACCTGCTGATCATCCTGGAGTCCCGTCTCGACAACGTGGTCTACCGCTCGGGCCTGGCCCGGACGCGTCGGCAGGCCCGTCAGCTCGTGACCCACGGGCACTTCACCGTGAACGGCATCAAGGTGAACATCCCGTCGTACCGGGTGGCCGCCCACGACATCATCGATGTCAAGGGCAAGTCCGCCGAGACGACGCCGTTCATCGTGGCCCGGGAGACGCACGCCGAGCGTGTGGTCCCGGCCTGGCTCGAGGTCATGCCGGAGCGTCTGCGCATCCTCGTCCACCAGCTGCCGACCCGGCAGCAGATCGACACCCAGGTCTCCGAGCACCTGATCGTCGAGCTCTACTCGAAGAACTGACCCGGTTCCGGCCGGTGGCTTGCGCCGCCGGCCGGATTCGGTGTTCTTCACCCTCTCGCGGCCTCAAATAGTGGTCGTCGCGAACAGCGAAGGAACACGAAGTTGCTTATTGCACAGCGCCCCACCCTGACCGAAGAGGTCGTCGACGAGCACCGCTCGCGCTTCGTCATCGAGCCGTTGGAGCCGGGTTTCGGCTACACGCTCGGTAACTCGATCCGCCGTACGCTGCTCTCCTCCATTCCCGGTGCCGCCGTGACCAGCATCAAGGTCGACGGCGTCCTGCACGAGTTCTCCACCGTGGCCGGGGTCAAGGAAGACGCCACCCAGATGATCCTGAACCTCAAGGACCTGGTCGTCTCCTCCGAGCACGACGAGCCCGTCACCATGTACCTGCGCAAGCAGGGCCCCGGTGACGTCACCGCCGCCGACATCGCGCCCCCGGCCGGTGTCGAGGTGCACAACCCGGACCTGAAGCTGGCGACGCTGAACGAGAAGGGCCGGCTCGAGATGGAGCTGGTCGTCGAGCGTGGCCGCGGTTACGTGTCCGCGATCCAGAACAAGTCCGCGGACGCCGAGATCGGCCGGATGCCGGTCGACTCGATCTACTCCCCGGTCCTCAAGGTCACCTACAAGGTCGAGGCGACCCGTGTCGAGCAGCGCACCGACTTCGACCGCCTCGTGGTCGACGTCGAGACCAAGCCGTCGATGCTGCCCCGTGACGCCGTCGCGTCGGCCGGTAAGACGCTGGTCGAGCTGTTCGGCCTGGCCCGTGAGCTGAACGTCGAGGCCGAGGGCATCGACATCGGCCCGTCGCCGGTCGACGAGCAGATGGCGGCCGACCTGGCCCTGCCGGTCGAGGACCTGCAGCTGACCGTCCGTTCGTACAACTGCCTCAAGCGTGAGGGCATCCACACCGTGGGTGAGCTGATCTCGCGCAGCGAGCAGGACCTGCTGGACATCCGCAACTTCGGCTCCAAGTCGATCGACGAGGTCAAGCTGAAGCTGGCCGAGATGGGCCTGTCGCTGAAGGACTCCCCTCCCGGCTTCGACCTGCGTGCGGCCGCCGAGGCCTACGGCACGGAGTCCGAGGACGACGACGAGAGCTTCGCCGAGACCGAGCAGTACTGACACCCACCCCGGGCCAAACTTTCGGCCTGAATCCTTCTGGAGTAAGAGATGCCTACCCCCACCAAGGGTGCCCGGCTGGGCGGCAGCCCGGCGCACGAGAAGCTGATCCTCAGCAACCTCGCGACGTCGCTGTTCGAGCACGGCGCCATCACCACCACCGCGGCCAAGGCCAAGCGCCTGCAGCCGCTGGCGGAGTCGATGATCACCAAGGCCAAGCGCGGCGACCTGAACTCGCGCCGTCAGGTGATGAAGCGGATCCGCGACAAGAGCGTCGTGCACGTGCTCTTCACCGAGATCGGCGAGCGGTTCGCGGACCGTCCGGGTGGCTACACCCGCATCATCAAGCTCGGCCCCCGCAAGGGCGACAACGCGCCGATGGTGAAGATCGAGCTCGTCGAGGCGCTCTCGGAGTCGCCGAAGGCGAAGAAGGCCACCAAGAAGGCCCCGGCCAAGAAGGCGGAGCCGAAGGCTGAGGCCGTCGAGGTTCAGGACGAGAAGGTCCAGGACGTCGTGGCCGGCAAGTTCGAGAACTCGGCCGCACCGCTGGCCGACGACTCGGCGCCGGAAGGCTTCACGATCAAGGGCAACGAGAACTCGATGAAGTACCACACCACCGAGTCCCCGTGGTACGCCCAGACGGTCGCCGAGGTCTGGTTCAAGACCGAGGAAGACGCCGCCGCGGCGGGCTTCGCCAAGGCCGGCGAGACCGACGACGACAAGTAAGTCTTAGTACTGCTCCAGCGCCCCCGCACTTCACGGTGTGGGGGCGCTGTTGCGTTAGATTGACGTGTGCGTTGGCGGATTGACCTCAAGTACGACGGGACAGCGTTCCATGGCTGGGCTCGTCAGGATGGTCTCCGGACCGTGCAGGGATCGCTCGAAGAGGCGCTCCAGACCGTACTGCGGCTCCCGGAGCGGCTGGCCGTCACATGCGCCGGGCGGACGGACACCGGCGTACACGCTCGTGGTCAGGTGACGCATTTCGACCTGGAAGCCGCTGTCGAGCCGTTCAGGCTCTTGAGAGCGCTGAACGGCGTCCTGCCTGCGGATGTGGTCGTCAAGGCGGTCACGGTGGCTCCAGAGGGCTTTGACGCGCGGTTCTCCGCGCTCGCCCGCCGGTATGTGTATCGCCTCTGCGATGAGCAGGCCGGCTGGGATCCGTTGACGCGAGGGCATGTACTGCGAGTAGGGCGGCCGCTGGATGTGGAGCGGATGAACGCTGCGGCGGCTCAGCTGTTGGGAGAGCACGACTTCGCGGCGTTCTGCAAGAAGCGTGAAGGCGCCAGCACGGTGCGAGCTCTGCTGGACTTCTCGTGGCAGCGCACCGGCCCTGGGCTGCTGGAGGGCACTGTGATCGCAGATGCCTTCTGTCACTCGATGGTGCGGGCGCTGGTGGGGTCGATGATCCCGGTGGGCGACGGCCGCCGTGAGGTGGACTGGCCTGGCGGAGTGCTGGCTGGGAAGGTGCGGGACTCGGCGGTGGCAGTGGTGCCTGCTCACGGGCTCACACTGGAAGAAGTGCGGTATCCGGCGGACAACGAGCTGGCTGCACGGGCCTTGGAGGCCCGACAGGTCAGGGGAGAGGTACATTAGGTGCCCGCCATCCGAGCTCAGCACGCCATCTCCGGCGCCCAGGCGGGCACCTCGCTGCGTTGTCGGAAGCGCACGATGAACCCCGCATCGAGCGCTCCCTCCGCCTTGCGATGCACCCACCTGAACACCGGAGCTGACGCACTCAGCTCGAATGGAGGGCACCAGCGTGGCTGACCACTACTTCTCGGCGGAGCCCGGTTCCGCCGACGTACGCCGTACTGTCACGGGCAAGATCTGGGGGCGGGAGTACGCGTTCACCACGGCGAGCGGTGTGTTCTCCCGGGACCGTCTGGACATCGGTACGGCGATCCTGCTGCGCGAGGTGCCTGCGCCGACCGGGTCGGGGACCTTCCTGGACCTGGGGACGGGCTACGGGCCGATTGCCTGCGCATTGGCTGTCGAGTCGAGTGCGGTGGTGTGGGCGGTCGACGTGAACACCCGGGCGCTGGAGCTGACGGCCGAGAACGCCAAGACGGCTGGAGTCGCGGACCGCGTGCACACCGCGCTGCCGGACGATGTACCGGATGACCTGCTCTTCGACCAGATCTGGTCGAACCCGGCGATCCATATCGGCAAGCCCGAGCTGCACAAGATGTTGTTGCGTTGGCTTGCTCGCCTTGCGCCCGACGGCGTGGCATGGTTCGTGGTCGGCAAGAACCTCGGCGGCGACTCGCTGCAGCGCTGGATGACCGAGCAGGGCTATCCCTGCACGCGGGTCGGCAGCGCCAAGGGGTTCCGGGTACTGCGTGCAACGAACGCGGGTCCGGCGCCGTCCTGAGGGTATGGAGGCAGCCTTGGCGGCAGCAGAGGCGCGATCGGAGCCGATCGACTTCGAGCAGTGGGTCAGCCAGAAGGCCGATGCACTGCTGCGGTTCGGCTATGTCCTCACCGGGGACAAGAGCCTGGCCGAGGATGCCGTCCAGGACGCTCTGACGACCGCCTGTGCTCGCTGGGCACGGGTCAGCAGGGCCGACGACCCGGAGGCCTATGTGAAGCGGATGGTGGTGAACGCGCACATCTCGTGGTGGCGGCGTTTCCGCCGTCGCGAGGCACCGGTCGAGGACCCCGTGCGCAGTGCGCCGTCGGCACCCGACGGTGCGGTGGCCAGGGCGGAGTCCGAAGCCATCTGGGCGTTGTGCGCGACGCTGCCGGACAAACAGCGCGCTGCGGTCGTGCTGCGCTTCTACGAAGAGCTTTCGTACGCCGAGATCGGCGTACTGCTGCACTGCGCGGAGGCGACGGCCAGATCGCATGTGCACCGTGCACTGGCCGCACTGAAGACGACGCTGAGCAAGGAAGGAGCCGAGGATGCCTGAGCACGACCCTGAGCAGGAGCTCGGCCCCAAGTTCGCATCGGCGTTCCGGAACCAGGCCAACACCACAGACCTACCGAGCAGCGGGATGGCGCAGGTCGCACGCCGACGCATTCGGCGGCGCAGGCAGGCCGTGATGTCGACTGCTGCCGCTGTTCTGGTCGTCGTGGCGATCGGTGGCACCTGGCGGATGACCGGCTCGTCCTCGATGAACGCCGAGTCGACGTCGGGCGTGGCGGACAGCAACGGCGGCAAGTCCGTCTCCGGTGGCGCAGGTCGGACGCAGGAGGCGGTGCCGAGTCAGCCACTCGCCGATACGGGGTGTCCGACGGCCCATCCGATTCTCCAGGCGCCGGCGACGAACGCCGTACCGGCTGGGACCGGGCTGGACGTCGGTACGCCGGTGTCGGGGCTGCTGGCTTGCCGCTACGACCTCAAGGGCGACGCAGTGCTCGGGCAGCAGCGGTTCAGCTCGTCGATCGCGCAGCAGGTGGTCGATGCGATCAAGGGGCTGCCGGAGCTGAACTCCCAGCTGCCGGTGTTCAAGTGCACGCCGCAGACCGCTGAGCCGAGCGAGGCGATCGTGCTGCGGTTCACCACGGCCGACGGCATCCGTGAGATCTGGGTGGAGTACACGGGCTGCAACACCCCGGGCTTCTTCACCGGATCGCATACCTATGGTCTCTTCGCGGCGCCTCTGAAGCTGTTCATGACCGGTTCGGTGCGACCAGCCGGCAGCACCTACCTGGATGCCCTGAAGGGCTGGTGACGCGATATCCGTTCGCCTGCTGACGGGTGCGCCGGTCAGACTGGGGGAATGGGTCACGTAGAAGTCGCCGGCATCGGGTTCGAGCTGCCGGACGGGCGGGTGCTGCTGGACGACGTCACGTTCCGGGTGGGGGACGGTGCGAAGGTCGCACTGGTCGGAGCGAACGGTTCGGGCAAGACCACACTGACCAAGATCATCGCGGGCGACCTGAAGCCGCACAGCGGGAGCGTCGCGCGCTCCGGCGGTCTCGGCGTGATGCGCCAGTTCGTCGGCTCGGTCCGGGACTCGTCCACCGTGCGGGACCTGCTGCTCGGTGTCGCGCCGGCCGCGATCCAGCAGGCCGCTGCGACGCTGGAGAAGGCCGAGCTGGCGATGATGGAGGACGAGACCGAGAAGAACCAGCTCAGGTACGCGCAGGCCGTGTCGGACTGGGGCGAGGTCGGCGGGTACGACGCAGAGGTCCTCTGGGACGTCTGCACGATGGCCGCGCTCGGAGTCCCGTTCGACCGCTGTCGCTGGCGCGAGGTGAAGACGCTGTCCGGTGGTGAGCAGAAGCGGTTGGTCCTGGAAGCGCTACTGCGCGGACCGGACGAGGTGCTGATGCTGGACGAGCCGGACAACTACCTCGACGTACCGGCGAAGCGATGGCTCGAAGAGCAGATGCGCACCACCGACAAGACGGTGCTCTACATCAGCCACGACCGCGAGCTGCTGGCCAACACCGCGACCCGGATCATCACCGTGGAGCTCGGTGCGGCCGGCAACAGCGCGTGGACGCATGGCGGTGGTTTCCGCACCTATCACGAAGCACGTCAGCACCGGTTCGACCGCTTCGAGGAGCTGCGCAAGCGCTGGGACGAGGAGCACGCGAAGCTCCGGGCCCAGATGCTCATGTACAAGCAGAAGGCGGCGTACAACTCGGACATGGCGTCGCGCTACCGGGCCGCACAGACCCGGCTGCGCAAGTTCGAAGAGGCCGGTCCGCCGCAGGCGTTGCCGCGCGAGCAGAAGGTCAGCATGCGCCTGACCGGCGGCCGCACGGGCAAACGGGCAGTGGTCGCCACTGCACTGGAGCTGACCGGTCTGATGAAGCCGTTCGACCTTGAGGTCTGGTACGGCGAACGTGTCGCGGTACTGGGTTCCAACGGGTCCGGGAAGTCGCACTTCCTCCGGCTGCTCGCCAACGGCGGTACCGATCCGGATGTGGAGCACCAGCCGATTGGCGAGGTTCCGATCGCGCCGGTCGCCCACAGCGGCGTGGTGAAGCTCGGTGCGCGGGTTCGGCCGGGCTGGTTCGCGCAGACGCACGAGCACCCGGAGCTGGTCGGCAAGACGCTGCTGGAGATCCTGCACCGCGGTGACGACCACCGGGACGGCATGGGGCGCGAGCTGGCCTCCCGCAAGCTCGACCGCTACGAGCTGGCGCACGCCGCGGAGCAGAGCTTCGACAGTCTCTCCGGCGGTCAGCAGGCACGGTTCCAGATCCTGCTGCTGGAGCTGTCCGGCGCCACCCTGCTCCTGCTCGACGAGCCCACCGACAACCTGGACGTCGAATCAGCCGAGGCCCTCGAAGAAGGCCTGGACTCCTTCGACGGCACAGTCCTCGCCGTCACCCACGACCGCTGGTTCGCCCGAGGCTTCGACCGCCACCTCGTCTTCGGCGCCGACGGCGCCGTCTACGAGTCGAACGAACCAGTCTGGGACGAAGGCCGCGTCCAGCGTTCCCGCTAGGTTCGCGGAGTGCCCCAGCCGTCGCAGTAGGCGTTCCAGTGCTCGTCGGTCAGGGTGAAGTCGACGTAGATGGCCAGGCCGAAGTTTTGGCGGGGGGAATCAGCCAGGCCGAGGCGGGCGCCGCGGACTGCGGCGGCGACGGTCTCGGCATGGCCCCAGTGGCTTGGGTTGCTTTCCCAATAGGCGGGGAGGCCCATCAGGAGGTCTGTGCCTGGTGGGGTGACCTCCAGGGCCAGCTTGGTCTCCTTGGCGACGTAGCCGCCGTACAGGGACTGCAGGGGCATGGCTGTGTCGTAGGACATCACTGCGATCTGGTTGACGCGTTCTGCGACCTGGCGGAAGTAGTCCTGGGACCACCACTTGTCGATGGGGATCCGGTGCAGCTGCCAGAGTGGATCGATCTGGTGGGCGGCTACGGACAGCGGAGCACCCAGGGCGCGTGTTTCGTCGAGCACGCTGAGGAATCCGGATGAACCGGATCGCACCGGCTCGAAGTCGTAGTGGATGCCCTGAAACCCTTGTGCCAGCACGTCTTTCGCGGATGCGACGACCTGCTTGCGGACAGCTGCGTCCTCGAGGTTCATGCCGGGGTTCTTGCCCGGTTGCACGATGTCTCCGAGCCAGGCCTGCACCCGTACGTCGGGTGCTGCCGCCCGCATCGCGGTGGTGAACCAGCGGGCACGTGGCGACACCTTCGCCAGCTCCAGAGTGCCGTCGTGTTCGAGTGGGCCGGTGTGCACGTACAGGTCCCGGACGCCGGTGCCTTGCAGTCGCTTGGCTAGCGCAGCGACGTCGGCTTCGGTTTTACGACCGTCCACCCAGGCATGGCCCAGCCAGAACGCGTCATGGTTCCGCGTGCGGGCGGACGGCTCACCGGCGTACTGGACGCGCAGTGAGAGAGCGTAGGCGCCGAGCGGCACCGGAACCAGTAGTGCGAAGACCAGGAGAACCAGGAGGACGACCCTGCGTCGACGTCTCACGCAGCGGGGCGCAGACCGGCGTACACGAGGCCGAGCATCCGGTTCCGCACCTCGGGGTCGAGGTTGCGGGCCGTCGCGCCCCGGGATGCGCCGATCAGCAGCGCGTAGACCTCCGGCAGGCCGGCGTCACGCCGTACGGCGCCGATGCGTTGTGCCTCGGCCAGCAGGGAGCCGAAGGCCTCCCGCAGCCCGACGGCCGCCTTGCGGGCGTCCTCGCCGCCGGCGAACCCGGCAGAGGTCAGCGCCTCGCCGATCGCGAGCTTGGCCGCGGACTCCGCCACCACCTGGCTGAAGAACGCGTAGAAGGCCCGCCCGGCGTTCTCCCCGGCGGCCAGCGTCAGCGCCTGGTGCCGCAGCCGCTCCAGCCGCTGGGTCAGGACAGCCTCCAGCAGGTCCGTCTTGGTCGGGAAATGCCGGAAAACGGTAGCGATACCGACCCCCGCCAACTTGGCCACCGCGTCCGTCGAAGCGGTGGGCGACTGCCCGAACACCTCGTCCGCAGCCGTCAGAATTCGCGCCCGGTTGTCCCGCGCATCAGCTCGCACCCCAGTCCCCTCTCCTTCTGGCAAACCCCCGTGCCTGCTTAGAGAGACGTTCCATCCCACCCATTTGGTTGTAACCGAAGTGAATTCTCCGGAACTCGCCCGCTCCAGGGTCGAGTCGTGGGACTACGTCGACCACGGGGCGATGGGGAAGGCGCGGGTCCGGATCGGTGAACTCACCGCGGAACGGCGGGAACCGGCGGCCGGAGATGGTGCGTCGTAGGTCCAGAAGCGCAGAAACGGCCCCGGTCCCTGGCGATAAGCCGGACCGGGGCCGTTCCCAATTCTTTGGATCAGCGGTCGCTCATGGGGACGTAGGAGACGCCACGGGCACCGGTGTAGATCTGCTTCGGACGCGCGATCTTCTGGTCGGTGTCACCCAGCGACTCCGACCACTGCGCCAGCCAGCCCGAGGTGCGCGGGATGGCGAACAGCACGGTGAACATCTCCGGCGGGAACTGCAGGGCCTCGTAGATCAGGCCGGAGTAGAAGTCGACGTTCGGGTAGAGCTTGCGGGAGACGAAGTACTCGTCCTCCAGCGCGATCTTCTCCAGCTCGACGGCGATCTTCAGCAGCGGGTTGATGCCCGTCACCTCGAACACGTCGTCGGCGGCCTTCTTGATGATCTTGGCGCGCGGGTCGTAGTTCTTGTAGACCCGGTGGCCGAAGCCCATCAGCCGCTCTTCGCCGTTCTTGACGCCCTCGATGAACGACGGGACGTTCTCGACGGTGCCGATCCGGCGCAGCATCTTCAGCACCGCCTCGTTGGCGCCGCCGTGCAGCGGGCCGTAGAGGGCGGCGATGCCACCGGTGACCGCGGAGTACGGGTCGACCTGGGTGGAGCCGATCGCGCGGACCGCGTTGGTGGACGCGTTCTGCTCGTGGTCGGCGTGCAGGATGAACAGGATCTCCAGTGCGCGCACCAGCCGGTCGTCGGCGGCGTACTTGGGCTCGCTCATCTTGAACAGCATCGAGAGGAAGTTCGCCGCGTAGCTGAGCTCGTTGTCCGGGTAGACGTACGGCTTGCCCTGCGCGTGCCGGAACGAGAACGCGCCCAGCGTCGGCATCTTGGCGATCAGCCGCCGGATCTGCAGCGCGCGGGACTCCTCGTCGAAGATCTCCCGCGACTCCGGGTAGAAGGTCGACAGCGCGCCGACCGAGGCCAGCAGCATGCCCATCGGGTGCGCGTCGTACCGGAAGCCCTGCATGAAGGTCTTCAGGTTCTCGTGCACGAAGGTGTGATATGTCACGTCGTGCACCCAGGCTTCGTACTCCGCCTTGTTCGGCAGTGCACCGTTCACCAGCAGGTACGCCACCTCGAGGTAGTTCGACTGCTCGGCGAGCTGCTCGATCGGGTAGCCGCGGTACTCCAGGATGCCCTTGTCGCCGTCGATGAAGGTGACGGCGGAGCGGGTGGAGGCGGTGTTGACGAACCCGGGGTCGTAGGTGGCCAGGCCACCGTCTCCGTCGGATGCGCTGATCTGCTTGAGATCGGCGGCACGGATGGTGCCATCGGTGATGGCAAGGTCGTAGTCCTTGCCGGTCCGGTTGTCCCGGACGGTGAGCGACTGTTCGGTCACGATGCCCTCTTCGGAAGCTGGCGTCATCGCCCGGGTGAGTGAGGGTGTATATCAGCCGGCGGGACGCGATTCGGACTGCAATCTTCACCGCTAAACTAGTGCGGTCCGCAGCTCCTTCCAAGCCGGGGTGCCCGACCCGTCCGGTCTCACTTTGACCCCGGGTGGCGTACGCCGGTATTCTGGGCTGCTGTTGTGCGTTTCAGGTCCCGAAGAGGTTCAATCCTGTCGGCGGACCGCTCGCCGACGTACTTGATTTGTCAACCTCTGAGAAACGAAGGTCAACGACCGTGCGCACGTACAGCCCGAAGCCTGCGGACGTCACTCGCGAGTGGCACGTGATCGACGCTACCGATGTGACGCTCGGTCGGCTCGCCGTTCAGATCGCCACTCTTCTGCGCGGCAAGCACAAGCCGACGTACGCTCCCCACGTCGACGGCGGCGACTTCGTCGTCGTCATCAACGCCTCCAAGGTCTCCTTGTCCGGTAAGAAGCGCACCGACAAGCTGGCCTACCGCCACTCGGGTCACCCGGGTGGTCTGACGGCCACGCCGATCGGCGAGATCCTCGACAAGGATCCTCGCAAGGCCGTCGAGAAGGCTGTCTGGGGCATGCTCCCGAAGAACCGTCTCAGCCGGAAGCTGCTCACCAAGCTGAAGGTCTACGCCGGTCCGGAGCACCCGCACACGGCCCAGCAGCCGAAGCCGTTCGAGATCACCCAGATCGCCCAGTAAGCGATCGACGAGCCAGGTAAACGAGGATTTTCAGCGTGAGCGACATCACCACCGAGACCGAAGAGTTCGACCCCGAGGTCCCCATCGAGACCGACGGCCCGGTTGCCTACACCTCCGAGACGAACCCGTCGCCGGAGCAGCGCGCCGAGACCGGTCGGGTCGCGGTCATCAACCCGGCCGGCGCCACCGGCCGTCGCAAGGAGGCCGTCGCTCGCGTCCGCCTCGTGCCCGGCACGGGCAGCATCACCGTCAACGGCAAGCCGATCGAGGCTTACTTCCCGAACAAGGTTCACCAGCAGCACGTGAACGAGCCGTTCGTCGTCGCGGGCCTCGAGGGCTCGTACGACGTCATCGCCCGGATCAACGGCGGTGGCATCACCGGCCAGGCCGGTGCGCTGCAGCTCGGGATCGCCCGGTGCCTGAACGCCGCCGACGAGGAGGCGAACCGTCCTGGCCTCAAGAAGGCCGGTCTGCTGAGCCGCGACGCGCGGATCAAGGAGCGCAAGAAGGCCGGTCTCAAGAAGGCCCGCAAGGCTCCTCAGTACAGCAAGCGCTGATCTCCTGATGGGTCGTTTGTTCGGTACGGACGGAGTCCGTGGCCTGGCAAACGTGGACCTGACCGCAGAGCTCGCACTCGACCTTTCGGTCGCTGCGGCTCACGTACTCGGCGAGGCCGGTGCCTTTGAAGGGCACCGGCCACGCGCCGTTGTGGGGCGGGATCCACGCGCCAGTGGAGAGTTCCTGGAAGCCGCCGTGGTGGCCGGTCTGGCCAGTGCCGGCGTCGACGTCTTCAAGCTCGGCGTGCTGCCGACCCCGGCCGTCGCCTATCTGACCGGCTCGACCGGAGCCGACCTCGGCGTGATGCTGTCCGCCAGCCACAACGCGATGCCGGACAACGGCATCAAGTTCCTGGCCCGCGGCGGGATCAAGCTCGACGACAAGATCGAGGACGCGATCGAGGTCCGGGTCGGCGAGGAGTGGCAGCGTCCGACCGGTGCCAAGGTCGGCCGCGTGGTCGACGACGGGCAGGGCTTCGAGACGTATGTCTCGCACCTGGTCCGCTCGGCGCCGAACCGGTTCGACGGGGTCAAGGTCGTGATCGACTGCGCGAACGGCGCCGCCTACGGGACGGCTCCGGAGGCGCTGCGCCGCCTCGGCGCCGAAGTGATCACGTATGCCGCCGCTCCGGACGGCCTGAACATCAACCTGAACTGCGGATCCACCCACCTGGAGGGTCTGCAGCGTGAGGTGATCGGGCACCGGGCCGACCTGGGCATCGCCCTGGACGGCGACGCCGACCGCTGCCTGGCGGTCGACGCCAACGGTGAGCTGGTGGACGGTGACCAGATCCTCGCGATCCTGGCGCTGGCGATGCGCGACAGCGGCCGGTTGTCCAACGACACCGTGGTCGCGACCGTGATGAGCAACCTCGGCTTCGTCCAGGCGATGGTCCGGGAGCGGATCGCGGTCGAGCAGACCAAGGTCGGCGACCGGTACGTGCTGGAGGCGATGAAGGCCGGCGGCCACAAGCTCGGCGGTGAGCAGTCCGGACACGTGATCCTGTCCGACCACGCCACCACCGGCGACGGCACGCTGACCGCGGTCATGCTGCTGGCCCGGATGGCTCAGACCGGGAAGACGCTGGCCGATCTGGCCGGCGTGATGACCCGGCTGCCGCAGGTCCTGGTCAACGTGAAGAACGTGGACAAGGGCCGCGCCGGCACGGACTCCGCCGTACAGACTGCTGTTGCCGAGGCCACCAAGCGGCTCGGCGACACCGGCCGCGTGCTGCTGCGCCCCTCGGGCACGGAGCCGCTGGTGCGCGTGATGGTGGAGGCGGAGTCGTCCGACCTCGCCGACGAGATCGCGCACGCACTGGCCGATGTGGTCGGTTCTTCGCTGAAGCTCTGAAAGCACTAAAGGCCCGGAACACCTGTTAGGTGTTCCGGGCCTTTTGCTGTCTCAGGACACCGAGATGTCGACCGACGGGCGGAGTTCGGCGGCGACGGCCAGGGCTTCATGGACCGGGTTCTGCAGGAACGCCTCGATGGCCTTCGCGTCCGCCGGGTTGTCCAGCGCCGGAAGGGCGAGCTGCTCGTACGCCGCCTGGAACCTCGGGCCCCATCGCCGGGTGCCGAGCCGGGCGGTCCGGGAGCAGTTGTCGACCATGAAGGCGACATCCCGGGCGTGCATGTACGGCAGCAGCGAGTCGACCGCCTCGATGATCGACTCGTTCACGATCTCCGACCAGGCGTGGCCGCGGGCGGCGAACTCGTCGACCTGAGCGGTCATCGTCGCGACGAAGAGCCCGGCCGTCAGCGGATCGAGGGCGGTGGTCGTGGTGGCTCGCCGCTCGTGGACCTCGGCGCTGTGGGACCACATCTCGCTCCCGGCGATCGCGGTCATCGGGCGGGTCGCGAGACGCTGGTCGGCCAGCACGACGCTGCGGAGTTCGGTGCCTTCGGCAACTTCGTCGTAGATCTCGGCGACCAGGTCGCGGGCCGGCAGGTAGGTCGCGCTGTAGGCGCGGTCGAACAGCTCCTGGTCCGCTCCGGACAGAGCAGCCCGTACGGCGGGGAGCCCGGCGGCCGAGATCGTCCGGGCGATCGGCCCGGTGACCGCTTCCGTCGAACGCTCGTACGCCGTGATCGGGTCCGAACCCTGGAGCCGGAAGTACCGGTAGAGCGCCTCGACCAGGCCGTGAACCGCGCCGAGCAGGATCGCCCGCTCACCGACGATGTCCGAGCGGTACTCGGACGAGAGCGTGGTGGCGAACGTGTACGGCGAGCCGAGTGCGACCGACCACGCCAGTGCCCGGTCGGTCGCGTGACCGTCCGGATCGGCGTGGACCGCGATGCTCGCGTTGATCCCGGCGCCGTTGACAGTCGCGCCCTGCTGGTAGAGACGCCGTACCGAGTCGCCCATGCCCTTCGGGCAGACCGCGATCACCGGGTGTCCCTCGGGGAAGTCGCGGCCGCTCGCCTGCAGGTGGCCGAGCAGGAAGCCGTGCGACAGGCCGATCGTCGCGCCGGGCTTCAGGGTCTGGAAGATCGTCTCGTGCTGGGCCGCCAAGGCCGCGTCCGCGATCAGCAGGATCACCAGATCGGAGTCGGCAGCGACGGTGAGGAGCTCGCCGAGGGTGCCGTTCTCCTCGGTGAACCCGTTGGCGCGGGCGTCATCCGCCGACGTCGAGCCGGGCCGGAGGCCGACGGAGACCGTGATGCCGGTCCCGGCCAGCGAGTCGCGCAGGTTGAGCGCCTGGGCCCGGCCCTGGGGGCCCCAGCCGAGGACGCCGATCTTCTCGATGCCGTGGAAGCCCTCGGGGAGCAGCGGGAACAGGTCCCGGCCGCCGCGAAGGATGGTCTCTGTGCCCCCGGGCACCGTCATGGTCTCGGTCGTGAAGACCGATGAGTTGATGGTGGTCATGTCTTTCAGTGAAGACCGGACTTACTCTTGCAGCAAGCGCAAGATTCGCATCGCAGCGTTGCAAAAGGTGAAACATGGACCATCGCGAGCTCGAACTGTTCCTGCACCTGGCCCGCACGCTCAACTACGGCCGCACCAGTCTGGAGTGTCACGTCAGCGCCGCGACCCTGACCCGGACCATCCAGCGCCTCGAGGTCCGCACCGGCAGCCGGCTGTTCGACCGCGGTCCGCGCGGGGTCGTGCTCACCGCCGACGGCCGCCGGTTCACGACGTACGCCGAACAGGTCCTGGGGCTGTGGAACGACTACCGCGCCGGAACCGACGTACCGCCTGACCTGTCCGGTGAGCTGCGTATCTTCGCCACTGTCACCGCCTGCGAGGCGCTGCTCCCCGACCTGCTTGCTCCGCTGCATGCTGCGCACCCGCAGATCCGTCTGGACATCCGCACTGGCGACGCTGCGATGGCACTGGCTCGGTTGGACGAGGGCGAGGTGGACGCTGCCGTCGCAGGCATCCCCAAGCGGCTACCCGAGACGCTGGTCAGCCGCACCATCGCCACCACTGACCTCATCCTGGTCAGTGCGCCAGGTGTGCCGTCAGACAGCCCGTACGTCGTACCGGCGCGCGGGCTGGTGCGTGAGGCAGCGTTCCGGTGGTTCCGGCAGCAGGGCCTGCGGCCGTCGATTGCGGCCGAGCCGGATGGCCATGAGGCGTTGCTGGCCTTGGTGGACCTCGGTATCGGCATCGGTGTCGTTCCGCGGCTGGTGCTCGACACCTCGACCTTCTCCGGCCGACTGGTCGAGCGACGGGTCCAACCGTCGCTCGACTCACTCGCGATCGGACTGTGCGTCCGGCGTACCGACCTGCACCGACCGCTCGTCACTGCGCTGTGGAACTCACCCGCGAGTTGAACTTCGCCGGCGCAGTCCAGCCACTGTCAGCAGGACAAGCCCAGCGAGGCAGAGCCAGGTGAACAGGTCTCCGATCGTGGTGTAGGCCGTGCGGAGACCGTGGGTCGGTACTGAGACCACCATGGTCTGTTGCTCGGTGCTGAAGTAGTCCACGCTGCCGACCGAGCGCCCGAGTGGGTCGAAGGCACCGGACTGGCCGTGGCTGTCCGCGCGGATCAGCGAGTAGCCGTTCTCGACCGCGCGCAAGGCAGTCTTCTCCGTGTGCGTGCGGCCGAACTCCACCCAGTCGTTCGACGGCACCAGCATCAGGTCTACCTCCGGCTGCTGCCGCATCAGGCTGGGGAAGTCGGCGTCGAAGCAGATCACGTTGGCGATCCGCCCCACCGGGCTGTCGACCGCCGGTACCTTGCCGTCGCCCGGCTCGATCCGGTCCATGGCCGGCACCGGCTTGCTCTTGTCGTACGTCCACCGAGCCTGGCCACGCGGGTCGATGAGCACTGCCTGGTTGCGGGCGTAGTACGGGGCCTTGCTGGTGAGAACCAGTAGGCCGGCGTTGATGTAGGTGCCGGTCTGACGTGCCACTGCGGCGATCTGCAGGAGCAGCGCGTCCCGGTCGGCCTCGCGGACCAGCGTGCCGGCCTCGGGCCAGACGACGATCTGCGCGCCGGCTGCAGCCTCGCGCTCGGTGGACTTCAGCAGGTCGTTGCTGACCAGTGCCAGCGCCGGACGCACTACCGCGGGGTCGCCGGAGGTCATCCCCTTCACACCCTCGTACTGCGTCAGTAGCCCATCCAGGCGAGCATCGACAGACCTGGACGGACTGATCGTTGCCACCCGGACGGTCTGAGCATCAGGAGCGAAGAAGGCGATCCGGATCGTGCCACCTACCAGCACAAGTGCCAGTACGGCGGCGTGCACCGTGGTGGCCAGCTTGATGTCTGGCCAGCGCAGTCGCTGCTCCCAGATGTGCAGAACTGTCGTGGCGAACCACGCCAGAATGAAGGTGATGCCATAGGTGCCGGTGATCGATGCCATCTGGATCAGCGGCAGGTTGGCGTGCTGAGTGGTCCCCATGGAACTGAGTGCGACGCCTAGCGGGCTGAGAGCGCCCAGGACGTACTCGGCGCCGACCATCGCGGTGGGGAAGACCAGAGTGCCGAGGAGACCCGGCAGTCGTCCGGCGAGCAGCCGGTCCACCACGTAAGGCACGACCAGGAAGGTGCTGTAGACCAGGATGATCGCGAACGTCGGGGTGAACACCTCCAGGCCGGACTCCGCCAGGTAGAAGGCGCCGCCGAGCGCGTACACCAGCCAGATAGCAGCGGTGCCGGTCAGCACGCGAGTGCTCCGGGTGAAGCGGAGCAGGAAGATCGTGAAGACCCAGGCGGCCAGTGCCATCCCCCAGCGGCCGTGATAGGCCAGCAGTGAGCCGGCTGAGCCGACGAGTAACCAGGGCCACGACTTGCTTTTGAGCAGCATGAACTGCTGTCCTTTCGGTGATTCGTGCGCGGTGAAACACGCCCTCGGGCGTGGTGTGCGGATCCGTGGCCGCCGAGTTGCCTCTCGGCGGCCACAGCCTTGTGTCAGTCCTTCGCCACCTCGGGGAAGGCCAGGAAGTAGGCCCGGACCGAGCGTGCGTCGGCACTGCTCTGTTCGCTGTTCGAGTACTTCAGCAGCAGCGCGATGTACTCCTCGAAGAACTCCTCGAGCTGGCCGAGCGTGACCTCGAGAACGCCCCGGGAGAACGGCAACGCGTCCGCCCACGGACCAAGCTCGTCGCGCTGCCGCAGGAACCGCTGCAGCGCCTCCTGGTCCTCGGCCAACGCCAGGTTGTTGAACTCCTGGAACGCCGCCCGGGTCGCCTCGTCCTGCTCGCTGTGCCTAGGAAAGCGGACATCCTGCGCGACACTGCGCCACCAACGCTCCCGACCGTTGCCTCGGCCAGGCACCTCCTCGACGAACCCGGCCTCGGCCAGGACGCGAAGGTTGTAGCTGGTGTTGCCGGTAGTCACACCGAGCGCCTTGGCCAGCGTGGTCGACGTGACCTCGCCCGCTTGGTTCAGCTCAGTGAGGATCCGTTGCCGGATCGGGTGCGCCAGCGCTTTCATCGCCCGCAGATCAGCGGTTCTCGACTCGGCCATAACTGCACGATAATCCGTGCACGGAAACCCGTGCAATCAGGGACAACCCTGGTTCCCGCTTCGCTTCCTCGCTCGGGCTCCTCGTGCCCGAAGGTGGGTCGGCTTCTCTTTGTGCACGAGGGCGATCTTTGTGCACCCACCAGTCACTTTTGCGGTCGAGAAGTGGTTGGTGGGTTCCCAAAGATGAGCGGGGTGCACAAAGAGGCTGGGGGAGAGCTAGTGCGGGGGTGGGCCTACTGTGCCGCCGGGGGTGAGGGTGGCGGGGACTAGTTGGGGTGGGAGGGGGGCTGCGCCTTCGAGTTGGCGGATCAGGGCCTCGATGCCCAGGCGGCCGAGCTCGGGGCCCGGCGTACGGAGGAAGGTGAGCTCGGGGTCGCTGAGGGCGGCGATCTCCGGAACCATCAGGAGCGAGAGCACGGACACGTCGCCGGGGACGTCGCGTCCCTGGCGTTTGAGGGCGGAGACGACGCCCAGTGCGCCGAACTCGTTCGCGACCAGGATCGCGGTCGTCGTCGGGTGCTCGCGCAAGAGACGTTCGGCCGTCTCACGGCCGGCGCGGGTGGTGTCCGAGCAGGGCTCGACGACGGTGCGCAGGCCGTACTCCGCCATGACCCGCCGGTACGCCGCCTCTGACCGGACCCAAGGGCCGTACTCGTGGAACCGAGGGTCGGTCAGGTCGCCTGAGATCAGTGCGAGCTCGCGGTGGCCGAGGTCGTAGAGATGGCCGACCGCGGCCTCGACGGTCGCGTCGAAGTCGATGTCCACATGAGCGAGGCCGTCGAGCTCCGTGGTCCGGCCGATCAGGGCGAACGGCGTACCGGTCCCGCGCAGCACCTCGACCCGCGGATCGGCGAGCTGGACCTCCATCAGGACGACGCCGTCGACCAGCCCCTGGCCGAGCAGCTCGCGCAGCTCCACGCCGTCGTTGCCGACCGGCCACAGCACCAGGTGATACTCCTTCGCGCGGGCCCGCTCGGCCGCCGCCGTGAAGAACTCCGCGGTCGACATCCCGAACCGGTGCTCGAGCGCGGGATAGGCCATCGCGATGATCCGGGTACGACGGCTGGCCAGGGCACGCGCGACCACGTTGCGCCGGTAGCCGAGCTCGGCCATCGCCGCCTCGATCCGGGCCCGGGTGGCCGGTGTCACCGGCTTGGTGTCGTTGAGCAGGAACGACACCGTCGCGATCGACACTCCAGCGCGCTCGGCGACGTCGCGCATCGTGACCATCGAGGCTGCCCCCTTGTGAACTCTTGACACCACTGTGACCCAAGGAACATAGTCCTTGCACTCCGGAGTTAAGCGCTTTACCTGCGACTGTGCAAGGAGTCCGATGTGATCAGCAGCAAGCGGCCCACCGCCGTCCTGGCGGCTGCGACAGCCCTGGCACTCGCCCTGGCGGCCTGCGGTGCCAGCGGAAACGCCAACAGCGGAAACGGCGGCGCGGTCAGCAGCCTGACCGTGCTCGACTACTACAACAACGATCCCGACAAGGCGCTGGTCCAGAAGGGCCTGGACGCGTGCGGGACCAAGCTCGGCGTCACTGTTCAGCGGGAGACGGTGCCTGGTGACACCTTGATCCAGAAGGTGCTGCAGCAGGCGTCGTCGAAGACACTGCCCGACGTGCTGATGCTCGACAATCCCGACGTCCAGCAGATCGCGGCCACCGGCGCCCTGGCGCCCCTGAACGACCTGGGTCTGAACGCGGACGGAGTCATTCAGGGCATGGTCGACGCGACGTCGTACCAAGGCAAGCTCTACGGACTGGCGCCGGTGACGAACACGATCGCGCTGTTCTACAACAAGGACATGCTGGCCGAAGCCGGCGTGCAGCCGCCGAAGACCTGGGACGAGCTGAAGGCCGCTGCCCAGAAGCTGACCAAGCCCGGCCGCTACGGCATCGCGTTCAACGCCAACGCGACGTACGAAGGTTCGTGGCAGTTCCTGCCGGCCATGTGGACCAATGGCGGCGACGAGACCGACCTGAAGAGCCCGCAGGTGGCGGAAGCCCTGCAGTTGTGGGTTGATCTCGTCCGGTCCGGCTCGGCGTCGAAGAGCGTGATCAACTGGACCCAGGGCGACGCCAAGGACCAGTTCGTGGCCGGCAAGGCCGCGATGATGGTGAACGGTCCGTGGCAGATCCCGGCGCTGCAGGAGAGCCCGAAGGTGAAGTGGGATGTCGTCACCTTCCCGCTGAACAAGCCGGATCAGACACCGATCGCGCCGCTCGGTGGCGAGGCCTGGACGGTCCCGCTGAACAAGGACCAGGCCAAGCAGCAGAAGGCCGCCGATTTCGTGAAGTGCCTGAACTCCGATGAGAACGAGCTGGCCTGGGCGAAGGCCCGCTTCACCCTCCCGACCAGGACCGCGCTGCTCGACCAGTACGCCGAGGAGGTGCCGTCGATGAAGGCGTTCGCCGAGCAGGTCAGGACGGCCCGGTCGCGGACCGGCAAGCTCGGCGACAAGTGGCCCGAGGCCGCCAAGGTGATCTACCAGGCGATCCAGCTGGCCCTGACCGGCAAGGCCTCGGCGCAGGACGCCTTCAAGCAGGCCTCGGGCGGCTGACATGGCGCAGGCGGCACTGACCCGGACAATCGCCGTACGCCGGCAGCGCGGCCGGCGTGGCGAGAGTCTGACGAAGGTCTTGTTCGTGCTCCCGGCCGCACTCGCGATGGCCGCGCTGTTCGGCTACCCGGTCCTGAAGAACCTGGTGATGAGCCTGCAGGCCTACGACCTGCGCACGTTCTTCACCGGGCAGGCGCCCTTCGTCGGGCTCAAGAACTACTCGGCGATGGTGAGCGACCAACTGTTCTCACAGGCGATGCTGAACACCGCGCTGTTCACCGTCGGCTCGATCGCCTTCCAGTTCGGCATCGGGCTGGCGCTCGCGCTGTTCTTCCGGCGACGCTTCCCGCTCGGTGGTCTGCTGCGATCGCTGCTGTTGCTGCCCTGGCTGCTGCCGCTGATCGTCTCGAGCGCGACCTGGCGCTCGATCCTCGAGCAGGACAACGGCATCCTCAACCGCACGCTCGCCGGTCTGCACCTGATCGATCAGCCGGTGCCGTGGCTGAACTCGCCGTCGGTCGCCCTGATCGCGGTGATCGGGGTGAACATCTGGATCGGCATCCCCTTCAACGTCACCCTCCTGTACGCCGGTCTGGCCGAGATCCCGGATGAGCTGTACGAAGCGGGGCAATTGGACGGAGCGACCGGGCGGCGCGCGTTCGTCCACATCACCTGGCCGAACCTGCGGGCGGTGGCCGGCGTGCTGCTGATGCTCGGCGTCGTCTACACGATCAAGGTGCTGGACATCATCCTCGGCCTGACCGGTGGCGGCCCGGCCAACGCGACGCAGACGCTCGCGACCCAGTCGTACGAGCGGTCCTTCGTCGACTTCAAGTTCGGTGAGGGCGCGGCGCTGAGCAATCTGCTGATCGCGATCTCGTTCTTGTTCGCGATCTTCTACCTGCGCGGCACCCGCCGTGCCGTGGACGAGTGAGGAGGCTCGGAGATGACGGATTCGGCCACCCGCCGAGCGACGTACACGGTGATCGGCGTACTGGTGCTGGTCGTGATGCTGTTCCCCGTCTACTGGATGGTGAACGCGTCGCTGCAACCGTCCGGGAACACCTTGACGGCTGGTCTGCTCCCGCTCGATCCGAGCTTCGCCGGCTACCGGCGGGCGCTCAGCGAGCAGGGTGGCAACCTCGTCACCAGCCTGATCATCGCCAGCGGCACGGTCGTGCTGAGCCTGTTGATCGCAGCTCCGTGCGCCTACGCGCTGGCCCAGTTCCGGTCCCGCTGGGTGTCGGTCGGCCTGCTGGCGATCCTGATCTCGCAGATGATCCCGGGGATCGTGATCGCCAACGCCCTCTACACGGCGTACGAACGGATCGGGTTGCTGAACTCGGTCCCGGGGCTGATCCTGGCGAACTGCAGCAACGGGGTGCCGTTCGCGATCCTGATCCTGCGGTCGTTCATGCTCTCGCTGCCACCGTCGCTGGTGGAGGCCGCGCGGGTCGACGGCGCCGGCCTGTTCCGCGCGTTCGTCGCGATCGTGCTGCCGATCAGCCGGAACTCCCTGATCACCGCGGGACTGTTCAGTTTCCTGTTCTCCTGGAGCGACTTCCTGTTCGCGCTGACGCTGACCACCAAGGGCGGCGTCCGGCCGGTCACGCTCGGCATCTACCAGTACCTGGGGACCCAGGTGCAGAACTGGAACGCGGTGATGGCCACCGCGGTCCTGTCGGCGATCCCGGCCGTCGTGCTGCTGGTCGCCGCGCAGAAGTACATCGCCGCCGGCGCCGTCGGCGGAGCGGTCAAATAACCTGCCTGACAAGGACATACAGATGACGATTCGCGTACTCGTCTGGGGCGAGAACCGGCACGAGCAGACCGAGCCGCACGTCGCCGGGATCTACCCCGACGGCATGCACGCCGCGATCGCCGCCGGGATCGCGGAGAACCTCGGCGACCAGGCGACAGTCGGTACGACGACGCTCGACGAACCAGAGCACGGGCTGACCGAGGAGGTGCTCGCCGATACCGATGTCCTCGTCTGGTGGGGGCATGCGGCGCACGGTGAGGTTGAGGACAAGGTGGTCGAGCGGGTGTACCAGCAGGTGCTGGCCGGGATGGGCCTGGTCGTCCTGCACTCCGGCCACTGGTCGAAGATCTTCGGCAAACTCATGGGTACGTCGTGCACGCTGCGCTGGCGCAGTGAGCGCGACCGTGAACTGGTGTGGACGGTGAACCCGACGCATCCGATCGCGCAGGGCGTGCCGCACCCGATCGAGATCGAGCAGCAGGAGATGTACGGCGAGTTCTTCGACATCCCGGTCCCGGACGAGCTGATCTTCATCTCGACCTTCAGCGGCGGTGAGGCCTTCCGGTCCGGCTGCACGTTCCGCCGGGGGCACGGGAAGATCTTCTACTTCTCACCGGGTGACCAGGACTTTCCGGTCTACCACCACAAGGACATCCGCCGGGTGATCGCGAACGGGGTGGCCTGGGCGAAGTCCGACCGCCCGGAGCGCGCCGTACCGACGCTGCTGCGGTACGAGAGTGGGGACTTCTTCAATGGTCACGGTTACGGCGGACCGATCGATGCCTGAACCCCTGCGCGTTCTCCAGGTGGGTGCCGGCGGTATGGGTCGTGCGTGGCTTCGGACCATTGCCGAGAGCCCGGACGCCACATTGGTCGGACTGGTCGACCTCGACACCGGGCTGGCCAGGAGTGCGGCCGACGAGCATGGGTACGGCGATGTGCCCGTGGCGGCGTCGATCGACGAGCTGGCGTCGCTGGCGGATGCCGTGGTCGACGTGACGGTGCCGGCCGCACACCCAGTCGTGAGTGCGACTGCGCTGCGGCATGGGCTGCCGGTGTTGTCGGAGAAGCCGTTGGCAGCGACTGTTCGCGAGGGACTGCAGATGGTGGCTGCCGCGGAGGTGAGCGCGAAGCTGCTGATGGTGTCGCAGTCCCGGAGGTACTTCCGGACCGGCAACGCCTTCGCCCGGCAGATCGCTCAGCTTGGCGTGGTCGGCTCCCTGTCGTGTGAGTTCTTCAAGGCACCGCGGTTCGGTGGCTTCCGCGAACAGATGGCTGAGCCGCTGCTGGTGGACATGGCGATCCACCAGTTCGACCTGGCTCGGAAACTGATCGGTTCGGCGCCGGTCTCGGTGTACTGCGACTCCTACAACCCGGAGTGGAGCTGGTTCGAGGGCAATGCGGCCGCCAATGCCGTATTCACCTTCGCCAACGGGACCAGGTTCGTGTTCAACGGCAGTTGGTGCGCTCCGGGCCTCGAGACCTCGTGGAACGGTGGCTGGCGAGCGAGCGCTGCGCAGGGAACGGCGTACTGGGACGGTGACAACGCACCGACCGGAGAGCTTGCTGACGGTACGGCGCTGGTAGCGGAGCTGACCGAGGAGCCTGAGCAGATCGCCGGTTCGCTGGCCGAGTTCGTCGCTGCGGTTCGTCAGGGGACCACGCCGCAGTCGGAGGTGCACTCCAACGTGGTCAGCGTGGCCATGGTGGAGGCCGCCGTACAGTCCGCCGCTACTGGTGCGCCGGTGCGGATTGCCGACGTACTGACTGCTGCGCATGAGGAGGCGATCGCTACTGCGTCAGACTCCGCTGTGCGTGCCTGCTTGGAGTCATGGCCGGACGTACTGAAGACTCTGGAGGTATGACGACCCTTTCGCGGTCACGGTTGGTTCCAATGCGACCGCGGGACCCGCACGAGCCCGGGCGCGTGGCGTCCACTCTGGAGCTGTTCTTCGACTTGGTGTTCGTGGTCGCCGTGAGCGTGGCGGCCGCCCAGCTGCACCATGCCCTCACTGAGAAGCACATCGCGCACGGCGTGCTGTCGTACGTGGTGGTGTTCTTCGCGATCTGGTGGGCGTGGATGAACTTCACCTGGTTCGCCACGTCGTTCGCGGTCGACGACTGGCTCTACCGGGTGCTGACGATCCTGCAGATGAGCGGAGTGCTGGTCCTCGCGGCCGGGATCGAGCGCGTCTTCGCCGACGAGGACTTCCGGGTCGTCGTCGTCGGGTACGTCGTGATGCGGGTCGCGATGATCGCGCAGTGGTTGCGGGCGAGCCGGGCCTCGGAGCATCGGCGGGTCACCCAGTTCTACGCGGGTGGAATCGCTGTGGTGCAGGTGCTGTGGATCGTCCTGCTGTTCCTGCCGCACGAAGTCACCATCATCGGCTGGGCGCTCTTCGCGCTCGCGGAGCTGGCGGTGCCGGTGCTGGCCGAGCGGCAGGGGCGGACCACGCCCTGGCACCCGCACCACATCACCGAGCGGTACGGCCTGTTCACGCTGATCCTGCTCGGCGAGAGCCTGCTGGCGTCGGCCAACGCGATCATCGAGGCGGTGCACGAGCATGAGGAGTTGCCGCCGCTGATCGCGATCTCGGTGCTCACCTTGGTCGTCACGGCGGCGCTGTGGTGGATCTACTTCTGGCCGCCGCACCACGCCGCGATCACCTCGTTCGCGAGCTCACTGCGCTACGGCTACGTGCACTTCTTCGTGTTTGCCGCGGCCGGCGCGTTCTCGGCCGGTGTCGAGGTGCAGATCGATGTCATCACCCATCACAGCAAGCTCAGTGAGTTCCTGGCGTCGTTCACGGTGACGCTGCCGATCGCCGTCTTCGTGCTCGGGATCTGGTGGATCGCGCTGCGCCGGAGCGCGGACCGGGTGGTGAACATCGTCGTACCGGTGGGTGCGCTGCTGGTGTTGTTCGACCCGATCATTCCGGTGCCGTTCGTGGTTACGGCGGTCCTGATGGTGGCGATTGTGGCGGTGCTCGTGATCAGGCCGCCGATAACTGTCGGTGGCGAGCAGTAGTTTCCCCTTGACCCACTGTGGCGATATTGTGGTTAACTTTCGCTACTGGGGGATGCGCCTGTAAGTCACTTACTGTTGGGGGTCCGCCATGCCCGCCCTACGCCGCCTCAGTCTCGCTGGACTGGCTCTTGTCACCACCGTCGCGGGAGTGTCGATGACCGCCGCCGCCGAACCACCTGAACCCACAGGGCTCGCGCAGGCCAACCGGACCATCCAGGGCATGTCGCTGGAGGAGAAGGTCGGGCAGCTGTTCGTGCTGTTCGCCTACGGACCCGACGCGCAGCTGCCGGACACGCGCAACACCAAGTTGTACGGCGTCCCGACCGCGGCCGAGGTGGTCGCGAAGTACAAGCCGGGTGGCTGGATCTACTTCGACGGCCGTGGCAACGTGCAGAACCCGACCCAGGTCGCGACGTTGTCCAACCAGCTCCAGCAGGCCGCGATCGGGACCGGGCTGCACGTGCCGCTCCTGATCGCCACCGACCAGGAGCAGGGCGTGGTCACCCGGATCGGTCCGCCGGCCACCCAGTTCGCCGGCGGGATGGCGCTCGGTGCATCCCGCAGTACGGCGGACGCCCGGACAGCCGCCGCGATCACCGGGCGCGAGTTGAAGGCCCTCGGTATCCGGCAGGACTACGCGCCGGACGCCGACGTGAACGTGAACGCGCTCAACCCCGTGATCGGCACCCGGTCGTTCTCCAGCGACCCGAAGCTGGTCTCGGACATGACTGTCGCGCAGGTCCAGGGCTTCCAGCGCGACGCCGGGATCACCGCGACCGCGAAGCACTTCCCCGGCCATGGGGACACGGTCGACGACAGTCACAACGACCTGCCGACGATCAACCACACGCTCGAGCAGTGGAACACGATCGACGCGCCACCGTTCAAGGCCGCGATCAAGGCCGGGATCGACTCGATCATGACCGCGCACATCGTCGTACCGGCGCTGGATCCGTCCGGTGACCCCGCGACGCTGAGCAAGCCGATCCTGTCCGGTGTGCTGCGGAAACAGCTCGGGTTCCAGGGCGTGATCGTGACCGACGGGCTGGAGATGGCCGCGGTCCGCGAGCAGTACGGCGATGCCGAGGCCGCGGTCCGCGCGATCGAGGCCGGGGTCGACCAGTTGCTGCTGCCGCCGGCTCCGGAGGTTCAGTTCAACGCGGTCTTGAACGCGGTGCGCTCCGGGCGGATCAGCGAGCGGCGGATCGACGAGAGCCTGCTGCGGATCCTGCTGCTCAAACTGAAGAACGGCGTCTTCTTCCAGCCGTACGTCGATGTCGCCAAGGCCGCCGCGATCGGGCCGGCGGAAAGCCTGGCGACGGCTCAGAAGATCGTGGACAAGAGCATCACGCTGATCAAGGACCACACCAAGACGCTGCCGCTGAGCAACACGCCGCGGAAGATCCTGGTGACCGGTTGGGGCGTCTCGACCACGCAGAACCTGGCGAACAGCCTCACCAAACGCGGTGCGGCCACGACCGTTGCCCAGACCGGTGCGGCGCCGAGTGACGCAGTCATAGCGGACTCGGTGGCGAAGGCCGCGGTCAACGACGTGACCGTCGTACTGACGCGAAAAGCCTGGGACTCGAAGGTCACCGACAAGCTCGGCAAGCAACGGAAGCTGGTCAACGACCTGCTGGCCACGGGTAAACCCGTGATCGTCGTTGCGGTCCAGGACCCCTATGACATCGCCTACTTCGACGCGGCACCGACGTTCCTGGCCACCTATGGCTATGCCGCGGTGTCGATGGAGTCGCTGACCAAGGCCCTGTACGGCGAGATCAAGCCGACCGGCAAGCTGCCCGTGGACATCCCGGTCGCCGGAGACCCGCAGAAACCCCTGTACCCCTTCGGCTACGGAATGAGCTGGTGACGATGAAACGACGCACTCTGTTCGCCGGTGCCGGCGTGATCGCCGCCGCGCCGCTGCTCGACGCACCCACTGCGCTCGCCCATGGCTCGGGAGGTGGCCGGACGTTGCTGACCGGGGCCGAGGTGCTGGCCAAGGACAACTGGAAGGCGCTGGCCGGGCAGAAGGTCGGAGTGATCAGCAACCCGACCGGCATCCTGTCCGACCTCAACCACGTCGTCGACGTCATGCATGCGTCCGGGAAGGTCAACGTAGTCGCGGTCTTCGGGCCCGAGCACGGCTTCCGCGGTTCTGCTCAGGCCGGTGGTTCCGAGGGCGACCACGTCGATCCGCGGACCGGCATCATGGTCTACGACGCGTACGGTGCGAACGCGGACAAGCTGGTGAACCTCTACACGAAGTCCGGCGTTCAGACGGTCGTCTTCGACATCCAGGACGTCGGTGCGCGGTTCTACACCTACATCTGGACGATGTACGAGGCGATGCTGGCCGCGGTCCGCACCGGCGCGCGCTTCGTCGTACTGGATCGGCCGAATCCGACCGGTGGGTCCGCGCGCGGGCCGATGCTGAAACCCGGCTACACGTCGGGCGTCGGCAAGCGGGAGATCATCCAGCAGCACGGGATGACGGTCGGCGAGCTGGCCCGGATCTTCAACGCCGAGTATCTGCCGCTCGACACCAACGGCGCCCGGCTGAAGGAGCTCCAGGTGATCCAGGTGCGCGGCTGGACGCGCGACCAGCTCTACGCCGACACCGGGCTCACCTGGGTGATGCCGAGTCCGAACATGCCGACACCGGATACCGCACTGCTCTACCCCGGCATGTGCCTGTTCGAGGCGACCAACATGTCCGAGGGGCGCGGGACGACGCGGCCGTTCGAGCTGATCGGAGCGCCGTACGTGGACTATCGCTGGGCGCAGGCGCTGCAGGCGAAGAAGATCCCGGGCGTGGCGTTCCGGGAGGCCTACTTCACGCCGACGATCAGCAAGAACGCGAACGTGCTCTGCGGCGGGGTCCAGGTGCAGATCACCGACCCGCGCAAGGCCGAGGCGATCGTCGCGGCGACGCACATGATCGTCGAGGCGCGGAGGCTGTACCCGGGCTTCGCCTGGCGGGCCGAGAACCCGCCCGGCCGCTGGATCGACCTGCTCACCGGGTCGGACCGGTTCCGGACCATGCTTTTGGCGGATGCGACTGCCGAGGAGATCGTGGCAGCCTGGAAGGCCGAGACCGACGCGTGGACCGCGCGGCGGGCCAAGTACCTGCTCTACAAGGGAGCGCATCGGTGAATCGCGTCCTTCCAAGAACAGTCCAAATGGCCACGATAGCCTCTGCGGTGATGCTGACGATGACTTCCCCTGCGGTTGCCCATGGCAACAAATCCGGCCGGTTCGACCAGCCCTATGACGGGTATGCGCCGAAGACGACCTTGCTTCGCGAGGCGACTCCGGCGAAGGCAGGTCTCGATCCGGCGCCGATCGACGCGGCGCTGGCCCAGGTCGACGGCTGGACGCGTCCGGCCGGTACGGCGAAACCTCTGTACGCCGGCGCGGTGACGCTGCTCGGTCATGACGGGCGCGTGGTCGCGCGGCAGGCGACCGGTCTCGCTCTGAAGTATGCCGACGGCAATGGCACCGAGCTGCCGGCCGACCAGCAGATCCCGATGCGGACCGACACCATCTTCGACATGGCCTCGGTCTCGAAGCTGTTCACCTCGATCGTGGTGCTGCAGCAGGTCGAGAAGGGCAAGATCGGGCTCGACGAGCCGATCGCGAAGTATGTGCCGGAGTTCGCCGCGAACGGCAAGGGCGCGATCACGGTCCGGCAGGCGCTCACGCACACGACCGGGCTGCCCTCGTGGCTGCCGTTGTGGAGTTCGCGGCCCGATGCGGCCTCGCGGCTGCTGATGGCGCTGACGGCGACGCCCACCACCACGCCTGCGGGGACGACGTACCTGTACAGCGACCTGAATCTGATCGCGCTCGGCGAGGTCGCGCACCAGGTGAGCGGCAAGACGCTCGACCGGCTCGTTGCCGACGGCATCACCAAGCCGCTGCAGATGCGCGACACCGGCTACAACCCGGATCCGAAGAAGAAGCCGCGGATCGCCGCGACGGAGTACCAGACGGCACCCCCTCGCGGGATGGTCTGGGGCTCGGTGCACGACGAGAACGCGTGGTCGCTGGATGGCGTCGCCGGGCATGCGGGTGTCTTCAGTACGGCGGACGACCTGGCCGTGCTCGCGCAGAGCTTCCTGAACGGCGGCAGCTACCGCGGTGCCCGGATCCTCAAGGAATCCTCGGTGACCGCGATGATCACCAACTTCAACCAGGCCTTCCCCGGGAACGACCACGGCCTCGGCTTCGAGCTGAACCAGCGCTGGTACATGAGCGGCCTGTCCGGGCCGCGCGCCGCCGGCCACACCGGCTACACCGGGACGTCGCTGGTGATCGACTTCGACTCGCGGTCGTTCGCGATCCTGCTCACCAATCGGGTGCACCCGAGCCGCAACTGGGGTTCGAACAACCCTGCCCGGCGTGCGGTCGCGCAGGGACTGGCGCTGGCGCTCGGGGTCGGTCCGCGGCACGGCAAGGACGCGTGGTTCTCCGGTACGACGGATGCCGCGACAACGACGCTCGCCACGACAGTCGCCGTACCGGCTGGTGGGGCGAAGCTGGCGTTCGACCTGTTCGTCGACACCGAGGACTCGGATCTGCTGTATCTCGAGACGTCGGAGGACGGGCAGACCTGGTCCAAGGTGCCGTTCACGGTCCGGGACCGGGGCACGGTGATCGACACCGACGGGACGATCAGTGGCTCCGGTGACCGGCACTGGCATCAGGTGACGGCCGAGCTGGCCGCTGGGCAGCGGTCGCTGCGCTGGCGGTATACGACCGATCCGCAGTACCAGGGCCGCGGTATCTACGTCGACGGTGTGAAGATCACGAGCGGTCGTGATGTTCTTCTCGACGGGGAACGAACGCCTGAGTCATTTACTGCAACAGGTTGGAGACTTTCGCGTCGGTGATCCCATCTGGTGCCGGGGGCTTGTCACCCAACCACACGCCTACTGCGGGGCGCTTGGCACGGCATCTCGCCGCACTGGTGCAAAGGCCACGATGGAAAAGCATCGAGGCCTTCGCCCCAGCACGCCGAGCTACCGCACCAAGCACCTCCTCGCTACGGCGTGTGGCTGGGCGACAAGCCCCAGTCGCCGTACCGTGGCTGTCATGAGTTCAACAACCTCTCCAGAACCCACGGGGCCGCTGCTGGTCCGAGTCCGCGCGGTGATGCCCGCGCTGGCGCCGGCCGAGCAGCGGGTGGCGAACGCGGTCCTCGCGGACCCGGGCGGAGTGGCTGCGATGACGATCTCGGAGCTGGCCGAGGTGGCCTCCACCTCGGAGACCACGGTCATCCGGTTCTGCAAGCAGATCGGCGTCCCCGGCTACCCGCAGCTCCGCCTGCAGTTGGCGGCCCAGTCGGCGACGGAGAACCTCCGGCCCGAGGTCGGTGGCGACATCGAGCCGGGTGACTCGCTCGACGACGTGGTCCGCAAGGTCGCGTTCGCCGACGAGCGCGCGGTCCGTGAGACCGCGCAGCAGGTCGACGTCGATGCGCTGGCCAAGGTGGTCTCCGCGGTCGTGAAGGCGCCGCGCGTCGACATCTACGGCTTCGGCGCGAGTGCCTTCGTCGCGCTCGACCTGCAGCAGAAGCTGCACCGGATCCGCCGCGTCGCGTTCGCCTGGTCCGACGTGCACATGGCGCTGCCCTCGGCCGCGCTGCTCGGCGAAGGCGATGTCGCGATCGGCATCTCGCACACCGGTGTCACGGTCGAGGTCGTCGAGGCGCTCGAGGAGGCCGCCAAGCACGGCGCCACCACGGTCGCCGTGACCAACTTCCCGCGCTCACCGCTGGCCCGGACCGCCGACCTGATGCTCACCACGGCCGCCCGCGAGACGACGTACCGGTCGGGTGCGATGTCCTCGCGGATCGCGCAGCTCACGGTGATCGACTGCCTGTTCATCGGGGTCGCCCAGCAGGTGCTGCCGGACGCGGTGAAGGCGCTGGAGCAGACGGCGACCTCGGTGCGTGGGCACCGGCTCAAGAGTTCGGAGTGAGAGCGGTCGGGTACGGATCGTTACGTCAATCTATTCTGTCAACGATGAACAGAATTGAAAATCCTTCAGTAGAAAACTAACATCGACACTGTGAGTACACCGACGGAGCAGCGCAATCCCCGCACGCTCGCCATCGACGCGGTGGGCACGACCGAGATCCTGCGGATGGTGAACGCCGAGGACGCCTCGGTCGCCGGCGCCGTCGCTGTGGTTCTGCCGCAGCTGGCCGATGCCGTCGACCGCGCGGTCGAGGCGATCCGCCGCGGCGGCCGTGTGCACTACTTCGGCGCCGGTACGTCGGGACGCCTGGCGGTGCTCGATGCCGCCGAACTGCTCCCGACGTTCCACGTCCCGGACGGTCTGGTGGTCGCTCACCACGCCGGCGGGATGGAGGCGCTGCTGCGCGCCGTCGAGAACGTCGAAGACTCCGAGCAGGGCGGCGCCGACGACGCTGCCGCGGTCACCGCCCGCGACATCGCGATCGGCCTCGCCGCCTCGGGCAGCACGCCGTACGTCGCGGGCGCTTTGAAGGCCGCCCGGGCGGCGGGTGCCGCCACGGTGTTGATCACCTCGAACCCGGACGCCCCGCTCGCGCCGCTGGCCGACATCGTGATTGCCGCGGACACCGGTCCCGAGGTCATCGCGGGCTCCACGCGGCTGAAGGCCGGTACGGCGCAGAAGATGATCCTCAACGCCTTCTCCACCACGCTGATGATCAAGCTCGGCCGCACCTGGTCCAACCTCATGGTCGACCTAGTAGCCACCAACCAGAAGCTCCGCAACCGCATGCTCCGCATCCTCGCCGAAGCCACCGGCGCCGACCCCGACGCCTGCGAATCAGCCCTCGCCGCCGCCGACGGCGAACTCAAGCCGGCCCTGGTCCACCTCCTCACCGGCGCCCCCATCCCCGCCGCCCGAGCCGCCCTCGAAGCCGCCAACGGCCGAGTAGCCACCGCCCTGACCACCCTCAACACCCACGCCTAACCCGCCCGCTCCAGCAACCGCCCCGTCCCCGGCCCCACCCCGTCGGCCCCGCCGCTCGCCGGTTCGCCGGCCCGCCCGCTGCCGCCTGCCCCGTGCCCAAAGGTGGGCTGCCTTCTCTTTGTGCACGGGATCCAACTTTGTGCACGGGATCCAACTTTGTGCACCCACCAACCATTTCTGCAGCCTCTAGGTGGTTGGTGGATACCCAAAGATGACCCAGGTGCCCAAAGAGCAGCGGGCTGCTCTTTGGGCACGGGTGGTGGGGGCCCAAGGGTGGGTTGGCTGCTCTTTGGGCGCGGTGCTCGTCTTTGTGCACGCATCGGTCGTTTTCGGGGGCTCTGGGTGGTTGGGGGATACCCAAAGTTGGATGAGGTGCACAAGGAGCGGCGGGCTGCTCTTTGGGCGTGGTTGGGTTTGGGGGTGGATGAAGAGTTGAGTGGTGGGCGGTTTTCGGGGGCTGTGCGGCGGGGGGAGGTGGTGGTGCGGCGGCGGGGGTCGGCGAACTCGCAGGGGTTGTTGCGGCATTTGGAGCGGGTGGGATTTGGGTTGGCGCCTCGGCTGATCGGGGTGGATGGGGAGACGGAGACGTTGAGCTATCTGCCGGGGGTGGCTGGGTATCCGCCGTTGAGTGCGGAGATTCGGTCGGATGCGGCGTTGGTGAGTGTGGCTCGGGCGGTACGGCGGTTGCATGACGCTACGGCGGGGTTTGAGCCGGTTGATGGGGAGTGGCGGGACCTGGAGGTCGCGGCACCGGTGCAGGTGGACTGCATCGGTCACCATGATCTGGCGCCGTGGAACCTGGTGTTCGATGGGCCCGAGGTGGTGGGGATCATCGACTGGGACACGATCCGGCCCTCGAACCGGCGGTGGGATCTGGCGTATGCGGCGCACCAGTTCGTGCCGTTCCATCCGCCGGCGTGGTTGGAGCCGTTCGGGTGGGACGTGGAGCCGGATCGGGCGAGGCGGTTGCGGTTGTTCTGCGACGCGTACGGGCTGGGGGTCGAGCCGGCCGAGCTGGTCGATCTGATCGGGCTCCGGCTGCTGGGGCACGCGGCGAACATCGAGCAGCAGGTGAAGGCGGGCAACTCGGCGTTCGACGTTCACCGGGACGAGGACCACGCGGGCGGCAACCGCGCAGCCGTCGCCTACATCCTGGCGAACCGCGCAGCGCTACTCGGCAACTGAGGACCGCCAGTACTCCACATTTGCGTTCGCGGCCGGGCGCGCATGCTCACTCGTTCCCGGCCGACGCAGTTGTGATGGCCTGGGCGTCCAGAAAGTTTCTGATGTCTTTCGGATGCTGTTCGGAGGTGAGTGCGGGGAACCCTTCGAATGTGTGTCGAGGGTGCTGCATTTCTAACCCTTCGGCGAATTTCCTGCGGTTTGTTTTTGGGGCGCTGGAGCGTTTGTTTTGAGGGGTTGCTTCGCGTGATGGGATCATTACTTCTGGTCCATAGCGCGTCCGTGTGATCGTGTCGTATCGTCCAGTCATCGCCAGGCCTTGGTGGGGGTGCTGGCCTTCGAATCCTTTGTGTACAAAGCCTTTGGAGCTCGGATGGCCATGGACGACACCAATAGTGTTGGGCACCGTGTCGTGCCCGGAGTCGAGAACGGTGCGGCCTGGGTCGACGAGGTGCTGCTGGACGGCGCCGGAGCCCAGGTGTGTTTGCGGCTGCCGGAAGTGATCGACCGCGCGAAACTGCGGCGATTGGTTCAGGAGCGGCAAATTGAATTGGCCCAGTCCGGTTTGCGGGCGGGTGGTGCGGCGGCTTTACGTTTACCGCCGTCGCTGGCATTCGTGACGCATTTGCTGGCAGTGTGGCGCAGCGGCGGGCAGGCGATCCTCCTGGATCACCGGCTGACCGATTACGAGGTGCGGAGGGCGATCGAGCGGCTGGTGCCGCAGGTGGTCGTTTCGCCGGATCGACCGGTTCCGGCCGGGCTGCGCACGTTCCACGATGTCGACGCGAGTGTCGCCAGTTATTCGGGCCATCCGGCCAGTACGTCGCACGCCGTCGTACAGCTCAGTTCTGGGTCGACCGGGCCGTCCAAGGTGATCGGTCGGACCGCGCAGGACCTGGTCGAGGAGATCAAGCGGTACACGCAGATCGACGGCGTACCCACCAAGAACGAGCGAGTGATTCTGCTGCCGTCGATGGTGCATGTGCTCGGTCTGGTCGGCGGTCTGCTCTACGGCCTGCACGCCGGAGTCGAGCTCGTTCCGCCGGCCCGGCTCACCGGTGACGCGATCCTGCAGGCGATCGCGGCCGAGACCACGCCGGCCACCGTGCTCGGCGTACCGTTCCACATCGGTTTGCTGGCCTCGGTTCAGCAGCCGCGGTGGCTGCCGCAGTTCAAGCGGATGACGACCGGTGGCGAGCTCGTGCCGAAGTCTGTGTCGGACGCGTTCGAGCAGAAGTACGGCGTCCCGCTCGGGAACATGTACGGGATGACCGAGGTCGGTGTCATCGGCACCGATCTGTACGGGCGGCATCGGCCCGCGATCCGCCCCGCGCCCGGGATCGACGTCCGGACGGTCGACGGCGAACTGCAGATCGCCAGGACGGAATCGCCGTACCTCGGCCTGTCCGATCCGGCCCGCTGGTCCGACGGCTGGCTGCGGACGCGCGATGCCGGGGTCGTCGATCCGGAGACCAGGCTGGTCAGCATCAAGGGCCGGCTGGATTCGCAGGTGTCGGTCGGTGGGCTGAAGGTCGACCTGACCGAGGTCGAGTACACCCTGGGAACGCTGCGCGGCGTCGAGGCCGCGGTCGTCGTCTATGACGGCTCGATCACCGCCTACCTGCAGCTTCGCGAACGCCGGGAGACCGCGCGCCTGGAGGCGGAGCTGTCGCAGCGGCTCGCGTCGTACAAGCGGCCGCGGACCCTGTACGTGCTCGATCAGTTGCCGCGGACAACTACCGGGAAGCTGGTCCGGGACCTCACCGTACTGCGCAAGGCGGTGTCGTGATGCTCGGTCACTACGATCTCCGCCGGTGGCTGGTCGAGGGCCACGGCCAGTACGGCGTCGTCGAGCGGCAGGCGGACGACGTACAGGCCGGGCACCGAGTCGACCGGACCGTCGCCAAACGGGACACGTCGCCGCAGGCCGGAGTTCCTAAGGCCCAGGCCGAGTGCTTTGCCGACGGCCTCCTTCGCGGTCCAGAGCTGCAGGAAGGCGAGCAGGTCGCCGGCCATCCACTCCAGCTCGGCGGGGTCGAACCAGCGGCGGGCGAGCCCGCTCACCTCCCGCGGATACACGTCCTCGACGTCGATCCCCACGACGCCGGTGCGCCGCGCGGCGACGGCGACGAGCGAGCGGCTGTGGCTGATGCTCACCGCCAGCCCGTCGATCTCGGGTCGGCCGCTCGCATCGTGGCGCAGCACCGGATCCGCACCGAAGGTGCCGGCGAGCGAGAGCAGCAAGGCGTGGGCGGTGGCACGGGAGTCGGCACCGGCCGGCGCCGTCCAGACCTCAACAACAGCATCACCCACGACAGCATCATTCACAGAAGGAAGGTAACCCGATGAAGGACGAGGTTCGCGATTTCGTCATCGCGCAGCTGCAGGACATGAACTACGACGTCGAGGGAATCGACGACGAAACGACCCTCGGCCCGGCCGGAGTGGACCTCGAGTCGCTCGCACTGGCCGATCTGTCGGTCCGGGTCGAGGACAAGTACGGCGTCCGCTTCTCCGACGACGAGTCCGAGCAGCTGGCACTCATGACGGTCGGCGAGTTCACCGCTGAGGTAGCTGGCCGGTTGGCTCAGCAAGTCTGATGAGCTCCCAGCTTGCGCACGGTGAAACACAGCCCCCGCCCGGGAGGGCCGAGATCATCGACTGGTTGGCCGGACTCGGTCAGCGACCGCCCGGTACCGAGCGGATCGACTCGATGGAGCTGGCGTGGCTGGTCCATCAGGTCGAGCAGCGGTACGGCGTGGAGCTGCCGGACGAGCTGCTCGAGCGGATGACCACGATCGACGCGGCTGTCGCCGTACTGGCTGAGGTGCTGTCCAGTCATGTCTAACCCCAGACCGGTCGCGGTGACCGGGCTTTCCGTGCTGACTGCCCTCGGGCGTGGTCCCGAGGCGCAGCTGTCCGGTGAGCCCACGTTCAGCGAGGTACGGCGGTTCGACACCGGCGCACTGCGGGTTCGGTACGCCGCATTGGCCGCTGAGACCGGGACTCTGGACGAGGAGCTCGACCTGGCGGTTGCTACGGCGTGCGCGCAGGCCGGTGTGGACCGCAGTACGACGACGCTGTTGCTGGCGATGCATGAGCCGCCGGAGTGCGACTTCAACGCAGCGCGGATCTACACGAGTGCCTGTGTGTCTGGCAGTACGGCGCTCGCGGACGCGGCAGCGTTGATCAGAAGGGGCCGGGCGGACCGGATCGTCGTCGCGGGTGCGTATCTCGTGGAGCCGTATCAGTTCGCACTGTTCGACGCTGGTCGCGCACTGGCCTACGACAACGTCGTCCGGCCGTTCAGCGCGCAGCGTCGCGGGACGCTGCTTGGTGACGGGGTTGCGGCCGTAGTGCTCGAGGCTGGCACCGGTCTGGCGCAGCTGGCCGGCTGGGGGCGTGCAGGCGACGCCCACCACCCCTGCCAGCCCGCACCGGATGGACGCGGTCTCGCTGCGGCGCTTCGGCGAGCGCTCCAGCGCGCTGAGGTCTCCGCGGAGGACGTGGGGTATGTGAACGCGAATGCGACCGGCACGATCTTCAGCGACCAAGCCGAGGCCGCTGCGCTGAAGGCGGTGTTCCGGAGCAGTCCGCCGGTCAGCTCTACCAAGGGGCTGCACGGGCATGCGCTGGAGGCCTCAGGGGTCGTGGAGTTCGTGGTGACGGTGCAGGCGTTGCTCGAGGGGAAGCTGCCGGTCAATGCGGGGTTCCTGGGGAGTGATCCGCACTGCGAGGTCGATCTCATCCTGGATGCGCCGCGCAGTGTGCGGACGCGGGTCGGGGTGTCGGTGAACTCGGCGTTCGGCGGCGCCAATACGGCTTTGGTGGTGAAGGTGTGATCGAGGTTCATGACTTGGTGGTGCTGGCGACGGGCCGTTGGCCGGAGCCGGGGGACGACGTGCCGCCGGGAGTGCCGGGGTTCGTGGACTCGGCGTTCAGTCCGATGGTGGCCGCAGCGGCGGAGCGGTGTCTGGAACGCGTCGGTACGGCGGGTGCCCTGACCGGGATCGTGATTGAGAGTGCCGGGGATCGGGTGAGCGCCGACCGCGTCCGGCAGCTGGTTGCTGTGGGCAAGCGAGTTGGGCCGTTGCAGTTCTTCCAGTCGGTGCCGAACAGCATCGCGGGCTGGATCGCGGCGAAGTGGGACCTGCGCGGGCCGGTGGTGTGCGTGACGGACTGCGGATTGGACGAGGCCGCGCTGCTGATCGGGGACGGCGACGCCGAGCTGGTGCTGGTCGTGCGGGTGGAGGCGGACGAGGCGTCCGCACAGATCGTGAGTGGGGGAGAGCCGGAATGAAGCAGGCAAGAGGCTGGCGCGCGCGGCTGGCGGCGGATCCGGGGATCGGTACCGGGAATGTGCTGGCGGCGGTGATTGCCCAAGGCGCCGATCTGGACGGGCCTGGGTTGACCTTCGACACGGCTGTGGACGGCTTCCCGGCCGAGCATCCGCTGACGTTGGGGGAGCTCGACGAGCGGGTCCAGGCCCGGACGGCGTGGTTGCACGAGCACGGGATCGGGCGGCGGGACGTGGTCGCGATCTGGGCGACCGAGGCGCAGGACATCGTGCTGAGCTTCCTGGCGTTGGCTCGGGTCGGCGCGATTCCGGCCTTGCTGAACGGGAAGATGGCGCCGGCGATCGCGGACGAGTACATCCGGCGGCTGCGGGTGAGCGCCGTACTGGCTGATGCCGGGCACCGGCAGTTGCTGGATGCCGACGTACTGGCTGAGCCGCGGGAGCTCGGGGCGGGTGATCCGGCGGCGGCGCCGGCTCACTACCAGCATCATCGGGACGACCCGGTGGTGATCACGCACACGAGCGGGACCACCGGCGTACCGAAGGCCGTGTTGCATACGCAGACGACGTTGTACGCCGCTTTGAAGCACCTGCTGACGATGCCGCAGGCGCAGGGGACGGATCGGATTCTGAACGCGCTGCCGATTCCGCATACGGCGACGATTCTGATGGTCAACCAGGTGCTCGGGAACCGCGCGGAGATGTTGCTGCTGTCGAGCCAGGACTCTCCAGGTGTACTGCAACAGATAGAGCGGTGGAAGCCGCATGCGGTGTATGGGTTCGCGGTTACGTGGGCCGGACTCGCGAAGGAGAATCTGGCCCAGCACGACCTGGATTCGGTGCGGATGTGGTTCAACACGGGGGACTGCGCGCATGAGCCGCATATTCGGAAGCTGGTCGCCGCCGGGAGTCGCGAGACGGTGACGCGGGCCGGTCGGGTGATGGTGCCGGGGTCGCATTTCATTGACGGGCTGGGCTCGAGCGAGATGGGGCACAACGGGTTCCACATCACGCACACGGTCGAGTCTGAGCATTACGGGCGGTGTATCGGGAAGCCGTACGAGTTCGCGGCGGCGACGGTGCTGAGCTCGACTGGTGTCGAGTTACCGGCGGGGAAGGCGGGGATCCTCGGGTTCCGGTCGCCGACGGTGTCGCCGGGGTACTGGAACGACTCGGTCAATACCTACCGTTTCCGACTGAACGGTTGGTTCGTGACTGGTGATCTCGTTTATCGGGACGAGGGCGGTCACTACTTCCATCTGGATCGCATTCCGGATGCTGTTGCTGGGTTCGAGGGACCGCAGCTTTACACATCCCTGTCCGAGGAACGCATCCTCGCAGCGCTTCCCGATGTTGCCGACTGCACAGTCGTGATCGTGGCGGAGGGTGGCCAGTACGCCGCCGACGTCCTCCTCGAGCTCACCCCGGATGCCCCCGAGGTAGACCGCACGGACGCCGTCAAAGCAGCCGTCGGCGAGGAGGTCGCCGCCATCCTCCGCCACGTGACTGTGGTCGGCGCCGACGACGTCCCAGTGACCGTCACCGGCAAAGTCCGCAAGGTCGCCTTACGCGAGGCCCACTCATGAGTACGACGGCGGGCGTGACGATCACCGGGATCGGGATGCTCACCCCGGTGGGGCGGGGGGCCGCTGAGGTCTTCTCCTCGTTGCTCCATGGGCGGTCGGGGATCAGCCGACCACCGGAAGGACATCCGGTGGCGGGGTCGGTTGAGCTGGGTGGGTTCTTGCCGGAGTTTGATGCTGGGCGGATTGCGTCCGGGCCGGACGGGAAGGTGATGGATCGGACCGTCATCCTGGCGCAGTTGGTAGCTGCGGAGGCGTTGGCTGATGCGGGGCTGGTGGTGGGGGAGAACGTTGATGCTGAGCGCATTGGCGTGATTGTTGGTGGGGTTGGGGGGATGGCGACGCTCGAGCGGCAGGTGCTGGCGAGGGCGGAGCGAGGAAAGGTTGCTGTTAGCCCTTATTTGCTGACGGGGATTCTGCCGAACATGCCGGCCGCGCGGGTGGCGATCCGGTTCGGGATGCGGGGGTATACGTCGGCGGTGGGGACGGCTTGTGCGTCGGGGGCGCAGGCGATCGCGGATGCGGTCCGGATCATCCGGGCGGGCGAGGCTGACGTCGTACTGTGTGGGGCCAGTGAGGCGCCGCTGTTTCCGACGTTCGCGGAGACGTTCGCGAATGCGCGAGCGCTGGCCCGCGGCTGGGACGATCCGACCGAAGCGAGTCGGCCGTTTGACCTTAGGCGTAACGGGTTTGTGCTGAGCGAGGGTGCGGCTCTCCTGGTTCTTGAGAGCTCCCAGCATGCAGCCGCCCGAGGTGCGAGCGGGTACGCCGATGTGGCCGGGTACGGGGTCAACTCGGACGCGCATCACCCGACGGCTCCCCGGCCGGACGGCACCGGAGCGGCTGCCTGCATGCGGATGGCGTTGAAAGACATCCGCCCCGAGCAGGTCGGATACGTCAACGCACACGGCACCAGCACGAAGCTCGGTGATGTCGCGGAGTCCGTCGCGATCGGCCTTGCCTTTGGCAACCATATGCCGGCGGTCAGCTCTACAAAGGCGTTGACCGGACACATGCTCGGCACCTCCGGAGTTGTCGAAGCGGCGGCCGCCGCGTTGGCGATCAACACCGGCCTGGCGCCCCCGACGTACCACCTGGACGACCCGGATCCGGCCTGCCCGCTGGACCACGTCCGCAAGGAACCACGAGCGATCCCGCTCGAGTACGCCGTCTCGAACTCGTTCGGGTTCGGCGGCCAGAACGTGAGTCTGCTCCTCGGCACAGCGAGCACGCCGAAGATCCGGCAACTATCAAGTGAGGAGAAGGCGTAGATGGAGATTTACGGGATCGACCACGTGGAGATGTACGTGGGCGACGCTCGGCAGGCGGCGTTCTACCTGGCGCATGCGTTCGGGCTGCAGGTGCACGGTCAGGGCGGGCCGGAGACCGGGCTGCCGGACCAGCGGTCGTTGCTGCTGCGGCAGGACGCCGTACAGATCGTGCTGACGTCCGGGCTGGCCGCGACCCATCCGGCCGCGGAGTACGTGCAGCGGCACGGGGACGGCGTGGCGGTCGTCGCGATGGAGGTCGACGACGCGACGGCGGCGTACGCCGAACTCACCTCGCGTGGGGCCGTAAGCCTCAAAGGACCGGAGCGGTTCGAGGCCGGGGAGTCGGTCGTGGTGGTCGCGGAGGTGGCCGGCTTCGGCGACGTGATCCACCGGCTGGTCGAGCGGCACGGCCCGCGGCACGAGTTCCTGCCGGGGCGGATCCAGCTGACCGCGCCGATCGGCGTACCGGACGAGAAGTTGTTCAGCGAGATCGACCACCTGGCGATCTGCGTACCGTCCGGTGAGCTCGAGCCGACCGCGAAGTTCTACGAGGACGTGTTCGGTTTCCCGCGGATCTTCGAGGAGTACATCGAGGTCGCGGGGCAGGGCATGGACTCGAAGGTGGTGCAGAGTCCGTCGAAGCACGTCACGTTCACGCTGATCGAGCCGGACCTGAGTCGCCGGCCGGGCCAGATCAACGACTTCCTCACCTGGCACGCGGGCGCCGGCGTCCAGCACATCGCCTTGCGGACCAGCAACATCGTCGAGGCGGTCAGCACGCTCTCCGACCGCGGGGTGAACTTCCTCGGTACGCCGGCGACGTACTACGACGCTCTCGCGGACCGCGTCGGCGAGGTGGATACGCCGATCGAGGAGCTGCAGCAACGCGGCATCCTCGTCGACCGCGACCACTGGGGGCAGCTGCTGCAGATCTTCACCGAGTCGATGCACGTCCGGCGAACGCTCTTCCTGGAGATCATCGAGCGGCGCGGCGCGATGACGTTCGGCAGCGGCAACATCAAGGCCTTGTACGAAGCCAAGGAGCGGGAGCTTGCTCATGACGTTTGAGTTCAAGCTCTCCGAAGCGGAGATCGAGCTTCTTCCGACCGACGAAGATGTTGCCTTCTACAACGAGCACGGCTGGTACCTCTCGAAGAAGCTGCTCACCGACGACGAGACCGACGAACTCGTCAACGCGAGCGAGCGGTACTACGCCGGTGAGCGGGACCGGGCCCTCCCGACGGCCCCGCCCAAGCTCGCGTACTGGGACCCCTCCAAGGGCAATGTCCAGCGCCACAACGACTACGTGCACTACGAGCACGAGGGCCTGGCGAAGATCCTGCGCAAGCCGCTGATCGGTGCGGTCGCGGCCCGGCTCGCGCAGACCGACGCGATCCGGATCTTCCAGTCCACCTTGATCTACAAGCCGCCGGTCGAGGGTGAACCGTCGAACATCGTGCCCTGGCACTTCGACAAGCACTACTGGTCGTCCTCGGCCTCGGACAAGATGCTGACCGCGTTCATCCCGTTCCACGACTGCCCGCCCGAGATGGGCACGATCACCATGGTCGACGGCAGTCACCGCTGGCGGGAGATCGGCTCCGACGACACCGTCGTCCGGCACTTCGCCGAGCGGGACCGCTCCCAACTCGACCAGATGCTGGCCGAGAACGCGGCGTACAACGGAGCCGAGGTGGTCAAGCTGGCGATCACGATCCCGCGCGGCCACCTGAACTTCCACCACTGCCGCACGTACCACGGCAGCGGTGCGAATATCAGCGACCGCCCGCGCCGGGCGATCTCGCTGCACCTGCAGGACGGGGACAACCGCTACCGCGAGTTCCCGCTGTCCGACGGCACCACGGCGGCGTACAACCACGACGTCCTGGTACGGCGGACCTCCGACGGGCGGCCGGATTACGCCGATCCCGAGTACTGCCCGACGCTCTGGGCCGATCGCTAAAGGAGTAGTGCCATGTCACGTTACGACTGGGGTCAGACCCACCCCGGCATCGAACAGCTGGAGAAGGCCGTCTCGGAGGCCCGCGACAAGGTCGTCCAGCATCCGCTCTACGCCATTCTGGACACGCACGACGCGCTGGTGACCTTCATGGAGCACCACGTGTTCGCGGTCTGGGATTTCATGTCCCTGCTGAAATCCCTGCAGCGTGAACTCACCTGCGTCACCGTGCCGTGGATCCCGACCGAGCACCGGAGCAGCCGCCGGCTGATCAACGACATCGTGATGGTCGAGGAGAGCGACGAACTCGGTGGCTCGGACGGCAAGCCGGCCTTCATCAGCCACTTCGAGCTGTACGTCGACGGCATGCACGAGGCCGGCGCGGACACGGCCGCGATCGACCGGCTGATCGACCTGCTCCGGGGCGGTGCTCCGGTGGTCGAGTCGCTGGGCGCGGCCGGCGTACCGCAGGCTTCGATCGATTTCGCCGGGACCACCTGGGGGATCATCGAGAACGCGCCGGTGCACTGCCAGGCGGCGGCCTTCGCGTTCGGCCGGGAGGACCTGATCCCGGACATGTTCACCCAGGTCGTCGCGGTGAACGAGCGCTCGAACAAGCTCAACACGTTCGTCGACTACCTCGAGCGGCACATCGAGGTGGACGGGGAGTTCCACACCCCGATGGCGATGCAGATGGTCGCCGACCTGTGCGGTGACGACCAGGCCAAGTGGGACGCCTGCGCGGACACCATCAACACCGCCCTCGCGGCCCGCGCCCGCCTCTGGGACGCGATCGCCGCCGCGATCGTGACGGCCCCGGCGACGGTCTGACCGATGTCCACAGATCTCTACCGGACCGTCCGGCTGATCCGCAGATTCGAGGAACGGGCGATCGAGTTCGTGCGATCCGGAGAGATCGTCGGCGGTATCCATCCGTACCTCGGGCAGGAGGGCATCGCGGCCGGAGTGTGCGCGGCTCTCGGCCCGAACGACGTCATCACCAGTACGCACCGCGGTCACGGGCATGTGCTCGCCCGCGGTGCGAATCCGGCGCGCCTGCTGGCCGAGCTGATGGGTCGTGAATCCGGTCTGAACAAGGGCCGGGGCGGCTCGATGCATGCGGCCGATTTCAGCCTCGGGATTCTCGGGGCGAACGCGATCGTCGGCGCCGCCGGTTCGATCGCGACCGGTGCCGCCTGGGCTTTGAGGCAGCAGGGCCGGGACTCAGTCGCCGCGACCTTCTTCGGGGACGGCGCGATGAACGAAGGCATGCTGCTCGAGGCCTTCAACCTGGCCGCGCTCTGGCAGGTGCCGGTGGTCTTCGTCTGCGAGAACAACGGCTACGCGACCACGATGCCGGTCGCGGCCGCGGTCGCCGGCAGCATCACCGGACGCGCCCGTGCCTTCGGTATCCCGGCCTTCACCGTCGACGGGCAGGACCCCGAGAAGGTGCTGGAAGCAACCAGTACGGCGGTCGCCCGGGCCCGGGCCGGGAAGGGGCCGACGTTCCTGGAGTGCGTCACGTACCGGTTCGACGCGCACCACACGTTCGAGCACCGGACCCGGGTCACCTATCGCTCGGCCGAAGAGATCACGACTGGGCGTTCGCGGTGTCCAGTGGAGATCCAGGGCGCACGGCTGACGGCCGCGGATCGGGCGGCCGTCGATGCCGAGGTCGAGTCGCTACTGGAGGCGGCGGCGGGCATCGCACTGGGCAGCGCCCACCCAGATCCCGCTGCCGCACTCTCGTACCTGTATGCGGGGGAGCTGCCCTGATGCCGAAACTGTCCTACCTGAAGGCGCTGAACCGGGCCCTGGGCGACGAGCTGGAACGCGATCCGGCCGTCTTCCTGCTCGGCGAGGACATCCGCGCGGCCGCCTCGAACCTGACGGCCGGTCTGCACACGCGCTTCGGCTCCGACCGCGTGCTCGATACGCCGTTGTCCGAGCAGGCGTTCACGAACTTCGCCACCGGCGCGGCGCTGGTCGGGATGCGGCCGGTGATCGAGTTCCAGATCCCGTCGCTGTTGTTTCTGGTGTTCGAGCAGATCGCCAACCAGGCACACAAGTTCTCGCTGATGACTGGTGGGCAATGCAAGGTCCCGGTCACGTACGTCGTTCCCGGGTCCGGCTCGCGGACCGGGTGGGCGGGTCAGCACTCGGATCACCCGTACTCACTGTTCGCGCAGGTGGGTGTGAAGACCGTGGTCCCGGCGACTCCGGCCGACGCCTACGGACTGCTGGTGACGGCGATTCGTGATGACGATCCGGTGGTCGTGTTCGCACCATCCGCCACGCTCGGCGTTCGCGACGACCTCGACTTCAGTGCGCTGGGACCGATTCCGCTGGGGGTTGGCCGGGTTGCTCGAATTGGTGACGACGTGACGGTGGTTGCCCTCGGCCACCTGCTCCACGATGCCTTGGCGGTCGCCGATGAGCTGGCCGGGCAACTATCCGTCGAGGTCTTCGATCCGCGCACGGTCTACCCATTGGACGTGGCTGGGCTGGTCGCATCCGTGCAGAAGACCGGTCGGCTCGTGGTGATCGATGACTCGAACCGGACCAGTGGGTTCGCCGCTGAAGTCCTCGCGGTCGTTGCCGAGCAGTGTGACCTGAAGACGCCACCACGCCGGATCACCCGCCCGGACGGCGCCGTACTGCCGTTTGCCCTCGCCCTGGACCGGGCGGTGCAGCCCGGCCGGGACCAGCTCCTCACCGCCCTCCTGGAGATGTCGTGACAGACCTGTGGAACCAGTTGCCCGAAGCAACCCGGACGGCGTTGCTCGCGCGCGGCGTCGATGCGTGGCGGTCCGTGTACGAGGGCGTTGCCACGCACAACAAGCAGTGGCGGCCGCTTCGGCCGCCGATCATGGCTGCTTCCGTGTACGACGAGTTCACCGCGATTTCTGCGACCGTCGCCCGGTTGATCCTGACCGCGTGTCAGCAGCGGGCGACGACCGCGGGTGAGCTGCGGGATGCGCTCGGGATGCCGGTCGGCGCGATCGACCTGCTCGATGAGGATCTGCCGTTGACCGAGGAACTGCTCGGCGGTGTCCGGGCGGACATCCTGCTCGCGGACGGAACGCCGTACATGGTGGAAGCGAACATCGACAGCGCGCTTGGTGGTGCGCATGATTCTGACGGCATCGCGGGGCGCTTCCTTGCGGCGTACGGCGGTGATCCGGTTCTTGATGCGGTTGGGCTGACTGCGCCGCCGTCTGCGGTCGATGCGCGGTACGAAGCGGTGCGGTCGGCGCTGGCGCTTGGTGGGCAGGATCGGTTGGCGATGGTGTTCACGACCGGCGGGAGTTATCCGGGGTCGCAGGACGGGTTGGCGATGATCAAGCTGCTGGAATCGTTCACCGAACGCGGTCGGCAGCTCGGGCTGGATATGCGGGTCTACCCGGTGGAGTGGCTGACCCTCGACGACGCCGGTCGGTTGTGCGTCGACGACGGCCCGATTGACGCCGTACTGCGGATGTTCGTCCCGCAGGGCACGCTGCCGAGCGTCGGTCTGGATGCGTTGGGGAAGGCCGTGCAGACGGGCGCGGTTCGGATCTTCACGCCGACTGCGAGCTGGTTGCTGGCGAGTAAAGCGATCTTCGCGTGGCTGTGGGATGACCTCGACACGCTCGCTCCAGCTGATGCTGAGGTTGTACGTCGCCACGTCCCACGCACGCAGGTGTTGTCGGCCGCGCTTCGGGAGCAGGCGTTGTCGGAGCAGCGAGAGTTGGTGCTGAAACCGTCCGGTTCCTATGGCGGTGTCGGCGTGGTGGTTGGTCCCGAGGTAGCGGCTGAGGAATGGCAGCATGCGGTCGACGAGGCGCTGGTGGAGAACGGCTACATCCTGCAGAAGTACGTCCCGGTCGACCGGCTGACCATGCAGTTCGTCGAGATGGAGACCGGCGCGATCAAAGAAGCCGACGTCCCCTTCTGCCTGGCGCCGTACCTCTTCGGCGGGGTGGCGGCCGGGGCGTACCTGCGGTTCGCGGTGCCGGGGGCGGGACCGGTGGTCAATGTCGCCCAGGGTGCGCTGACGAGCGGGCTGCTGCTGGTGCCTAAGGACAGGTACTAGTCGCCGAATCGGGGTCGAGGGAGCTCGGCTCAGGCGTGCGGAGCGGTATACGTACATCCCTATGACCTGTCCTTAGCGACGCTTTGAGGGCGGGGATGATGCCTAGGGCGACGATGGCGGCGGTGAGGGCGAAGGCGGTGGGGTAGCCGGTGCCGGCTACTACGGTGCCGAAGGCGATGGCGCCGATGCCCCAGCCGCCGTCGTACGCGAGGTTCCAGAGGGCGCTGACCTGGCCGTACCGGGAGGTGGGGGCACTCTCGTACATCATCGTGAGGGTGAGGTTCTGGGCGGCGCCGAAGCCGATGCCGAACAGGGCCGCGCCGGCGATCACGACGGCGGGGGAGCTGACGAAGACGAGGCCGGATGCGCCCAGGGCGGCGAAGAGCAGCGCGACCGGGAGCAGGCGGGCGGAGCCGATCCGGTCGCCGTACCGGCCGGCCAGCCAGCGGGCGCCGGGAGCGGTGACGGCTTGCAGGAAGAGGGCGGTGGCGGCCAGCGAATGGTTGCCGGCGGCAAGTGGGAGGAACGTGATGCTGATGCCGGCGGCGAGGGTGACGCCGGCGAAGACGAAGGCGGGCATCAGGAGACCGTGGCCGCGGAGGTCGTGGAGCACCTTGACCTGAGCCTTCTCGGTGCTGGTCCGGGTGGGGACACCGGCCATGAGACCGAGGACCGCCAAGGCCATCACCGCGGCGATGACGAACAAGGCATGGAAGCCGATCACGTCGATCAGGTAGACGCCGAGCGGAAGGCCGATGACCGCCGGCAGGCCGTTGGCGAGGCCGTACACGCCCAGCGCCTCACCGCGGCGGTTCGGCGGTGCGAGGTCGGCGATCAGGGCAACCGCGCCGACCACGTTGATGGCCAGGCCGGCACCGCGGACCATGCTGATCAGTACGACGATCGGCAGCGAGGTCGTGAAGAGCAGGGCCAGCGCCGGAACGCCCATCAGGACGAGGCCGAGACCGAGGACGACGCGGTAGCCCCAGCGGGCCAGCATCCGTGGCACCAGCAGTTCGACGGCGACGGCCGAAAGCATCATCGCGCCGGTCGAGAGGCCGGGGCCCAGTCCGGCCGAGCCGTTCGCGGCGAGGTAGAGCGGGATCACCGAGGTCAGCAGATACATGCTCAGCCCGGATCCGAGCACTATCCCCAGCAGGCGGACGAACTGCCCGCCGATGAGTGGGGCGGATCGCTCGACAGGGACTTCGCAGGTCGTCATACCTGCAACGCTAGGGCCGAACCGGTCTTTGCTACAGGTCCAGTTCTGACCGCGTAGAGAGAACCAATTGATCGGTGATGAGCGCGGTCAGCCGGTTGAGGGCGACTTGGAGCTGAGCGCCGGTGGTACCGCTGCACGAGATGCGGAGGGCGTTGACCGGCGCATCCGTGTCGTAGAAATGCGCCATCGGGGTCCACAGCACGCCGTACTCCTGGGCGGACTTGGTGAGGAGTTCGTCGTCGACCACGAACGGGACGGTGATCACGACGAAGAACCCGCCGGAGGGGATCGTCCAGGTCAGTTCACCGTTCGGGAAGTGGGCCGCGAGGTGGTTGCTGACGATCGCCAGGTTGGTCGCGTAGATCGCCCGCTCGCGCTGGTTGGCCGCGGCCAGGCTGAAGTCGCAGTCCAGCAGCTTTCCGCCGATCACCGCTTGCGCGATCGGTGAGGTGTTGACGGTGACCATGCTCTTCAGCTTGGAGAGTTCGTCGGCGAACAGTCCGCCGGTGTTGACGGTTTGGTCCGCGACGACGAAGCCGACGCGGGCGCCGGGCAGGCCGGTCTTGGCGAATGAACCCAGGTAGATCACGCGCCGCTCGGTGTCGAGCGCCTTCAGGGTGGGCAGCCGGTCGATGCCTGCAGCGGGGAACAGTCCGTACGGGTTGTCCTCGAGCAGCAACAGCTCCTCGGCCGTGGCGAGCTCCAGCAGGCGGCGTCGAGTGGGCAAGTCCATACTCAGGCCGGACGGGTTGGCGAAATCGGGCATGACGTAGAAGCCGCGGGGGCGCAGGCCGTCGGCCCGGGCGCGTTTGATCACGGCCGGCAGATCGTCGAGGTCAGGCACCGGCAAGACCGGCAGGTCGACGATGCGCGCGGCCCCGGTGATACCGACGTACGCCGGGGAGATCGCCAGCAGCACGTCCGCCGCGTCGGCCCGGAGCGCGCGCAGCGTGAGCAGCATCGCCTCTTGGCAGCCGGCCGTGACGACGATCGCCTCGGGATCGACGTACAGGTCCTCGTCGACGGCGAGATTGCGGGCGATCAGTTCGTGGATGACGCCCTTGGTCCGCCCGTACTGCAGGATCGTCCGGCGGACCGCCGCCTCATCGAGACCCTTGGTGCGCAGGTGTTCGGCGAAGAGTTCGAGATACCGCGGGATGTCGTCGAGATCGAAGAACTCCTCGGTCGGCCGGCCCGCGGCCAGCGAGATCGCGTCCGGGTAGTGGTGGGAGATCTCGTTCAGGAAGTTCATCGAGTTCAAGGCGCGATCGGTGAGCGACGCGTGCAACGAGCTGAGCTCGAGGTCGGCCATCAGTTCCTCCCCGTCACCAGCTCGGCGACCGCGGCCAGGTCCGCGCAGCCTGCCAGCAGCATCGCATCCCGCAGCTCACGGCCGAGCAGCGTCAACGCCTCATCAGGGGCCCCAGCGGCCAGTGCCCACAGCAACGGACGCCCGACCAGTACGGCGTCGGCGCCGAGCGCGAGTGCTTTCAGTACGTCGGTGCCCCCACGAATCCCGCTGTCGAGGAGCACCGGATAGTCGTTGCCGAGTGCATCGATCACGGAGCCGAGGGCATCGATCGAGGCGGGTGCGCCGTCGAACTGCCGGCCACCGTGGTTCGACACCACCACGCTGTCGGCCCCGGCGTCGACCGCCGCGCGCGCGTCCCGCGAATCGAGAATCCCCTTCACCGCCAGGGGAATCTCGGTCATCGACCGGATCCATTCGAGATCGCGCCAGGAGAAGGTGGGGTCGAAGGCAAGGGCGGTATGAGCGGCCACGGCCGACACCCCATGGGCCGCGGAATGTGCCTCTGTGTATTTGTCGACAAGATTGGCGGCGACGACCTCGGCCGGCAGTGCGAACGAGTTGCGGACGTCGCGTAGCCGGCGACCCATCACTGGCACATCGACCGTGACCATCAGCGCACCACAGCCGGACTCGGTGGCACGGTCGATCAGCGACCGGACCATGCTGCGATCGCGCAACCAGTACAGCTGGAACCACGATGGAGCGACCGCCGCGATCTTCTCCAGCGGGACGCTGCTCAACGTGCTGATGACATAGGGGATCCCGGCCTTGGCAGCGGCTGCGGCCAGCAGGAGTTCGCCTTCCGGATGGAACAGGCGCTGGTATGCCATGGGCGCGACCGCGATCGGATACGAGGCCGGCGTACCGAGGATTGTGCAGGTGGTGTCGGGGGACTCGACTCCGGCCAGGACGCGCGGGGTCACCGTGAGCGCGTCGAGGGCGGCGCGGTTGCGGTCCAGGGTGAGCTCCGCACCGCTGCCGCCGGCAACGAAATCGCGGACGGCGGCGGGCAGTACGGCGAGCTGTTCGTAGTCGGCGAAAGCCTCAGCCATGGGTGAAGGTCCGGCTGAGCCAGGCGGCGGCTTCGGCGGTCGCTCGTCGTCCGCCGTCGAGAATGCCCGCCATGGCGAAGAAGCCGTGCACCATCCCGTCGTACCGGCTGAGTGTCGTCGGGACGCCGGCGGCGTGCAGCTTCTCGGCGTAGAACTCGCCCTCGTCGCGCAGGGGGTCGTACTCCGCCGTGATCACCAGGGCCGGCGGGAGGTCAGCGTGGGACTCGGCGAGCAGCGGCGAGGCCAGCGGGTCGAGTCCGTCGAGCGAATCGGTCAGGTAGTGATTCCAGTACCAGCCGACTGAGGTCTTGTTGAACAGGAACGGGTCGTCGCCGGTCACCATCGACGGGGTGTTCGCGCCGTACCGGGTGTTCGGATAGACCAGCAACTGCCCGGCGAGCGCAGGACCCTTGTCCCGGGCAAGCAAAGTAGTTGCCGCCGCCAAGTTGCCACCGGCACTGTCCCCACCCACGACCAGCCGGGCCGGATCCACCTGTAGCTTCTCGGCGTTCGCCGCGATCCACAGCGCGGCGTCGTGACAGTCGTGCACCGCGGCCGGGAACGGATGCTCCGGCGCGAGCCGATAGCCGACAGTGATGACCTGGCACGGTACGGCGTTCGCCAACCTGCGGGTGATGCCGTCGGCGGTGTCGATGCTGCCAAGCGTCCAGCCGCCGCCGAAGAAGTAGATCAGTGTCGGCAACGGCCCGGCCAGATCCGGCCGATAGAGCCGGAGCGGCAGTCCGGCGTCGGTGCTGAGGTCCTCGACGTGGTGGACAGGCTCGGCCTGACCGCCGGCTGCCTGGATCGAGGCCAGGTCGGCCGCGCGTGCCTCGGCCAGCGTCTGGGTGTAGAGCTGCGGGACGTCACGCGTCTGGCGGTCGGCGCGCATCGCCTCCACCTGTGGGTCCAGCGGCATGAGCTCACCCCAATCGGATCGGCATGGACCGATGTCCACGCAACAACAAGCTAGGACTGCGTTCGGGTGGCCCCGCAAGCTCCAGCCCCGGGAACCGCCCGAAGAGCTGCCCGAACGCCGCGCGGCCCTCCATCCGGGCCAGGGCCGCGCCGACGCAGAAGAACGGGCCCGCGCCGAACGACAGATGCTGCAGGTCGCCCCGGCCCGGATCGAACGTGTCGGCGTTCGGATGCTTGGCCGGGTCGCGGTTCGCGGCACCCGGCAGGATCAGCACCAGACTGCCTTCGGGGATCGTCTCGCCGGCCAGTTCGAGATCGGTCGACGCCTTGCGGCTGATCAGCTGGACGGAGCTTTGGTGACGAAGGACCTCTTCGACGTAGCTTGCCGCCAGCTCGGGATCGTCGCGCAGGGCAACGATCAGGGCAGGTTCGGCGAGCAGTAGCTCGAGGCCGTTGGTGAGCAGGTTCATCGTCGTGACGAAACTGGCGTTGACCAGCACCAGCAGGTTGTCGATCAACTCCTGCTCGTCGATCCCCGACGTACCGGAGTCCAGAGCGTGCACGAGTGAGCCGACGAGATCATCGCGTGGGCGCAACCGCCGGTCGGCGATCATCTTGGCGTAGTAGGCGTTGAGCTCCTCGGCCGCCTGGTTCGCGGCGGCCAGCTTGGCCGGCTCCTTGCCACCTAGGTCGAGGTAGTCGTCGATCTGCTGGGTGCGGTCCTTGAACCAGTCGACATCGGAGCGGGGGATGCCGAGGAAGGTGGCGATCACCGTGATCGGCAGGCGGTAGGCGAAGTCGGTGAACTCGACCACCTGCCGGTTCGCGCCGGACTTGGCGAGGTCGTCGAGCAGTTCGGTGGTCAGTGCGTCGACGACCGGTTCGAAACCGGTCAGGCGGCGCGGGGTCAGCACGGCCTGGAACACCTTGCGCATCCGGAGATGATCGGGCTCGTTGCGGAACATCATCGATCCGCCGAGATGACGCAGTACCGGATCCTGAGGGTCCGGATCCGCCGTCAGCAGGCGGTGGAACCGGACGTCCTTCAGGGCTTCCTGGGCGGCGTCGTACCCGTTGATCACGAACGCGTACGGCGAGGTGCCGGGGGTGAGCCGGCAGACCGGGCCGATCCGATGCAGCTCCGCGAAGAGCGGCATCGGGTCCCGGCGGGCTTCTTCGGAGCCGAGGGCGGCGACGATTTCCGCGGCGGACCGGGAATCGTTCGTACTCCGAGCAGGCATGGCTTACTGCACCAGCTTCAACGGGATGGACGCTGCCATGGCCTGGTAGCCGGCGTCGTTCGGGTGGATGTGGTCGCCGGAGTCGTACAGCGCGTTCAGCTTGCTCGGTGCGGCCGGGTCGCGCAGCACCTTGTCGAAGTCGAGGACGCCGTCGAACTCGCGGCTGGTCCGCAGGTAGCTGTTGACTGCCTGACGCGTGGATTCCTTCGCCGGGGTCCAGCTGTCGGTGCCACCAAGACCCTCGTACGGCGTGATCGTGCTGACGAGGCTGCTCAGTCCACGCTCCTTGACCTGGGTGTTGATCTGCCGCAGGGCGCCGATGATCTCGGCCGCGGAGTCGTCGGACATCCAGATGTCGTTGACGCCGAGCTCGGTGATCACGGTGCGCACGCCGGTCTGCGGGAACACGTCCTCGTTCAGCCGGGCCAGCGAGTTCACGCCGACCTCGTTGAAGCCGGGGAACGCGCCGTTGTCGGACGGCTCGGTGCCGTCGTGGTTGAGCCGGCTGCCGGCGAGTCCGGCGTTCAGCACGCCTGGGAACGGCTTGTGGCCGGCGGAGGCGGCCAGCCGCTCGGCGAGCTGGTCCGGCCAGCGGTTGTTCGCGTTGAAGGTGCTGTTGGTCCCGTCGGTGATCGAGTCACCGAGGACGACGATCGACCCGGCCGACTTGTCGGTCTGGACGTCGACGCCGGACAGGAAGAAGAAGCAGCAGCGCCGGGTCAGCGTGTACGCCGCTCCGCCGGGCTGGGTGACGAGGTTCGTCGGGCCGACGAAGTTGTCCTGCAGCGACGAGCCGTGGAACGTGGTCGGGCCGGTGTTCTCCGGGAAGTACAGGCTGACCACGAGGTCGTCCAGATTGCCGAGCTTGAAGTTCAGCGGGTCGCTGAGCAGCTCGCTGCCCTTCACCATCGACGCCGTACCGGAGCCGTTGAATGTCAGTGTGCGCAGAGTGTTCGGGTCGATGTCGGACAGCTCCGGCGTGGCTTTGTTGGGCTTGGCAACAGTCGCCGCACCGACGGTGACGGTCTTCTCGCCGTAGATGTTCGACAACCGGATCCGGATCTTGTCCCCGCCGACCGTCGGCCGCACGACCAGCCGAACGCTCTGGTCGGTGAGCCCGAGGTTGGTCGACCCGGTCGCGTTGCCGTGCGTGACCGCGGTGGCCCAGCTGCCGACCCAGGCATTGGCGTGATGACCACCGCCGCCGTAACTCGCGCCGGCCAGGGTGGACCCGGCCAGAGTCAGTGCGGCAGTCAGCGCGACCGCGCGCCATTGCTTCGGAACATGCATGGACGGACCTCCCGGCGGAATGGAATCGGACGGAACGTAATACGTTTTCTTCAGGCCGGTCAATGCATCGGCAAATGCTTGTTTCGAATAGCCGGAGTGGTGGTTAGCGAGGGGTTCGTACCCCCGGTTCGCAGGGGTATACCTTCGCCTGGGAACGTCGGTGACCGGGTGGCTCCGGAGAGCGACGAAACCCTGTACAGAAGGCGGTTTCGGGCTCTGGTCAGCCGCTGGGGCGTCCAGTAGAGTCGCCGCACGGCTGGGGGTGGCCGTTGCTGAGGGGATCGATACTTAAATGCCGCCTGAATTGGTCGTGCCCAAAATATCCGGCAATTACGTGCACCGGGTCCTGGAGTTGTTCGCGCAATTCGCCGAGCGGCCCGCGCTGGTGCGCGGGCCCCGGCGGGCGACGTACGGCGAGTTGATCGCGGACGTGCTGCGGATCGCCGCCGCGCTGCGCGATGCCGGGGTCCGTCCCGGCGGCAAGGTGCTGGTGATGGCGGCGAACTGCTTCGACGCCCCGGCGCTGCAGCTCGCTCTTCATCTGCATGGTTGCCGGGCGTTGTGGTGCGCGCCGATCACGTCCCGGCGGGAGATCGATCGGTTCGCTGTGCTCGCCGATGCGGATGCGTTGGTGTACGACGAGGCCGCGGAGCTCGGTTCGGAGCTCGCGGCCGCGCTCGCGCCGATGCCGTCGTACGGGCTGAACGATCTGGTCGCTCGCGCGGCCGCAACGCCGTACGTGATCGGTGAAGTTCCGGCGCCGGATTCGGTGTTGCAGACGAGTGGGACGACGGGGGATCCGAAGCTCGTTCACCACACGCAGGCGTTCTATTCGCAGATCCTGGAGTTGGCGAAAGCCTTTGTGGATAACGGGTTTCCGCTGCTTCGGCACTACTCCAGCTCGCCGTTGTGGTTGGCGAGTGGGCAGATCACCAGCTTCTTCAACCTGTTCACCGGTGGCGTGCTTTTCCTGACCGATACCTGGTCACCGGAGGAGTTCTACCGGACGGTGTCGGGCGAGCGGATCACGTCGACGTACGTGACGCCGCCGATGCTGTACGAGGTGCTGGATCATCCGGGCGGCTCGGCGTTCGACTGCAGCAGTTTGTTCATGCTGAACGTCGGTGCCGGGCCGGCGACTCCGGCGCGGTTGCGGCAGGGGATCGATCGGTTCGGGCCGGTGCTGCGGATCGTTTACGGGTTGAGCGAGGCCGTGGTCGTTACTGCGCAGCCTGGGTTGACCGAGGATCCGGCGCATCCGGAGCGACTCGCGTCGGCGGGTACGGGGTACGGGGATGTCGAGCTGGAGATTCGTGATGACGACGGGAAGGTGCTCGAGCCGGGGCAGGACGGGGAGGTGTGGGTGCGGAGCAAGCTCACCTTCGCCGGGTACCTCGGTAAGCCGGAGCTGACGGCGGAGACGCTCGTCGACGGCTGGCTGCGGACTCGGGACCTCGGGCATCTGGATGCGGACGGCTATCTGTTCCTGGTCGACCGGGTGCACGACATGATCGTCACGACGCGGCGGAACTGGGCGATCTTCTGCCGGCCGATCGAGGATGTGCTCGGCAGTCATCCGGCGGTGCGGACGGCGGCGGTGATCGGCGTACCAGATGCGGTGGTTGGCGAGGCTGTGCATGCCTTTGTGGTCACGCGATCGGTGGTTGCTGTTGCGGAGCTGCAGCAGTGGGTGGCTTCGGAGTTGAACGAGATGTGGGCGCCGGCCGCGATCGACTTCGTCGCCGAGTTGCCGTTGACTCGTATTGCCAAGGTGGACAAGGTTGCCCTGCGCAAGCTCTATGCGGAATTGCATCCAGCATGACGGTATTGGATGCCACGCCTCCGGCGCAGCGGTCATGGGGCTTTAACTCCAGCTCTTCCCTCGTCGCTCCAGTCGCTTCGCTCCCTACTCTCCTCAGTCCAGATCTGGAGGCCCCATGACAGGCCGTCGTGGGTTGGTGATCCTGTTCGTCGCGGACGTGCTGTCCGCGGTGGGCAGCCGGATCACGATGGTCGCGATTCCGTGGCTGGTGCTGATCACGACCGGCAGTGCGGCGCGGATGGGGTTGGTGGCCGCGGTCGAGCTGGTGCCGTACATCGTGGTGAGCATCATGGCCGGTCCGGTGATCGACCGGCTCGGACCCCGCCGTACGGCGATCTTGGCGAACCTGACGAGCGCTGTCGCGGTGGCTGCGATCGCGGGTGCGGCGACCATCGGGTTCGCCGTACTGCTGGTGTTGGTTGCGCTGGCTGGTGGTCTGCGGGGCGCGGCCGATCGGTCCAAGGATCTGCTGGTGCGGCCGATGGCCGAGGCGGCTTCGGTGGAGCTGATTCGGATCACGTCGTTGCACGAGACCTTCGCCCGCGGCGCGACGTTGCTCGGGGCACCGCTTGGTGGACTGCTGATCTACTGGACGGATGCGTCGTCGGTGTTGTGGATCGACGCTGTCACGTTTCTCGTGTGTGGGCTGCTGATCGCAGGGTTTGTTCGGCCGCCTGAGGTGGTGGCCGCGTCCCGGCCGGACAAGTACTTCCGCTCGTTGGCGGTCGGTTTCTCTTATGTACGTCGCGACGCGTTGCTGGCGACGATGCTGATCACCACGTTCACCGTGAACATCTTCGCCAGCGCGAGTACGGCGGTCTTCATCCCGGTCTGGGTCGCGGACGAACTCGGCTCGCCGGCCGGCCTTGGACTGACCCTCGGCGCGTTCGCTGGTGGGGCGTTGCTCGGCAGTATCGCGTTCACCGTCTGGGCTACTAAGTTGCCGCGGTATCTGACGTTCGCGCTCGGTGCGTTCATCGGTGGGAGTCCGCGGTTGCTGGTGCTCGGGTTGAGCGACAACCTGGTTCTGGTGGCGGCGGTGACGTTCCTGTCCGGGATCGGGATCGCGGCGATCAACCCGGTCTTCGGTGCGGTCCTGTACGAGCATGTCCCGAAGGAGTTGCAGGCGCGGGTGATCGGGTTGGTGGCGGCCTCGTCGTTCGCTGGCTTGCCGTTGGGCGCGCTGTTGGCCGGGGAGTTGGTGAGTGGGTTCGGGCTGTTCCCGGCGTTGATCGGTTCCGGGCTTGTTTGTCTGGTGGTGAGCGTCTATCCGCTGGTACGGCGTGGGCCGGGGCGGATCCTGGACGCGCCTGCTGTGGTGGAGGCGACGTGAACGAGGAAACCGATCCGTACTGTCTCGCGTTCGGCGAGAGCGAGGAGCTGCTTGCCGGTCACCCGTGGCGGCGCTTCGTCGTACTGGGCGACAGCGTGGCTGAGGGGTTGTGCGAACCGGTCGAGGGCTACAGCGACTTGCAGTGGGCGGACCGGATCGCGCATGAGCTTGGGCCCATCGCCTACCTCAACCTCGGCGTCAGCGGCTTGCGAACGCGCGAGATCCTGGCCACTCAGCTCGAACCAGCCGTTGCCTTCGGCCCTGACCTGGCGCTGGTGGTTGGCGGCGGCAACGATGCCTTCCCGGCAACGTACGACGCGGATCGGGTCGACCGTGAGCTGACGGAGATGATCACCAGGCTGCAGGACGCCGGGGCGGACGTGATGACGTTGGGGATGTTCGACGTCTCGTACAGCCCGGCCGTGCTCGACTGGCTACGCCCGGGCCTCCGGCAACGAATGCGAACCCTCTCGGACCGCACGGCCGCCCTCGCAGCCAAACTCGGCACGATCCACGTGAACCTGACCGACCACCCGCTCTCCACCGCCCCAACCCTCTACAGCTCCGACGGCCGCCACGGCAACGCCCGCAGCGACGCCGTAGCCACCGCCGAAACCCTCCGCCAACTCAGCCACCACCTCAAGTCCCGCCCAATCCGCCCCAACCCGCGCTAACCGGTGGATTTTCGTCGCGGAGCACCCCCAATCCACCGGATAGCGGGGGCGCAGTCGGCGGCCCGATCCGCTGCCGCCGATCGGGCCTGCCCGGGAGGTCCGTGCGTTATCCGGTGGATTTTCGTCGCCGAGCACCCCTAATCCACCGGATAGCGCAAGGTCCTGCGCCTCAGCCGCAGCCCGTCAGCCCCAGGCGACGGGATCGCGGTCGCCGGGCTCGGCGTCCGGCTCGGCCATGCGCTCTGCTCGCCGCGCGTTTCAGTCGGCTGGCCTTGGCGGTCGGGCGGGGTGCAGACCGAAAGGACTCGGCCGGGCACGTGGGTTTGTGGTTGCTCGCCGCGACCGGCCGACCTGAAAGACAGCACGGCTGGCCGCCGCAGTGGCCGAGGTGGATGGCGAGGCCGGTTCCCGCGTTTCCGTTGCTTGGGCTTCCGGGCTTGGGTTGCCGTCCGGGAGAGAGGCCGGTTCCCGATGCGCCGGATGCTTAGAGCCGACGGGCTCTGGTTGCGGTCCGGAACCCGCCGCCACGTTCCCGCCCCGCCCGTCTCACCCAGCTCCATCTCATGGGTTCCCCAGCAGACGCCGCCCGGCGGTAGCCCCATTTGATGGGTCCACCCACCGGGTTGTGGGAGGGCTCGCCGCATGCGGTTGGCCAACCCGGTATTTGGCTGGTCCACCCATCAAATGGGGTCGCCGCGCGCCGTCGTACCGGGGTTCTCGTGGGGTTAGAGCTTGCGGAGGCGGACCCAGCGGACGGCGTGGTCCTGGCCTTTGCGGAGGACGAGGGTGGCGCGGGAACGGGTGGGGAGGATGTTCTCGCGGAGGTTGGGGCCGTTGATGCCGTCCCAGAGGGATTCGGCTTTGTTGACTGCTTCCTCGCGGCTGAGTTCGCCGTACCGGACGAAGTAGGACTCGGGGTTGCGGAAGGCTGTTTCCCAGAGTTTGAGGAAGCGGTGCACGTACCAGGAGCGGATGTCGGCGGCGGCCGCGTCGACGTACACGGAGAAGTCGAAGAAGTCGCTGACCGCGAGGCCGCTCTTGCCATCGGCGTGGCGGGGGGCGGGCTGGAGGACGTTCAGGCCTTCGAGGAGCAGGATGTCGGGCTGCTCGACGGTGGTGCGGACGCCGGTCATCCGGTCGTAGTGCAGGTGTGAGTAGACCGGCGCCTCGACCGCGTCCATCCCGGACTTCACCTCGACCACGAAGCGCAGCAGCGACTTGCGGTCGTAGGACTCCGGGAAGCCCTTGCGCAGCATCAGGCCGCGTTTCTCGAGCTCGGCGTTCGGCCAGAGGAAGCCGTCGGTGGTGACGAGGGCGACGCGCGGGTGCTCGGGCCAGCGTGCGAGCAGCTCGCGCAGCAGGCGGGCGGTCGTCGACTTGCCGACGGCAACCGATCCGCCGATCCCGATCACGAACGGGGTCCGGGTCGCGGCGGGCTTGCCGAGGAAGCCTTCGGTGTCCTCGTGCAGCGCCCGCGCGTGCCGGACGTACAGCGAGAGGATCCGGGACAGCGGGAGGTAGACCTCGCGGACCTCGTCGAGGTCGATCTCGTCCCCGAGTCCGCGCAGGCGCTCGATCTCCTCGGCCGTCAGTGGCGAGACGGTACTCTCCGCCAGCTTCGCCCAAGCGGCCCGATCCAGCTCGGTGTAGGGAGTCACCTCCCGCGACGGCTGCAGCATGGCCCCCATTCTTCCCATCCCCGAGGAGTGCGCCACACCACACCGGCGTGGGCTTCGTCTCAACCGTACGTCGTTGGGTCCGAAAGTTTCGGGTTTACGGGCGATAAGGTGTGGTGGTGATGGCGCAGCGGGTGACGATCGCGGAGATCGCGGCGATGGCCGGGGTTTCGGTGCCGACCGTGTCGAAGGTGCTGAACGGGCGGGCGGATGTGGCCGAGGGGACCCGGGCGCGGGTCGAGCGGCTGATCCAGGAGCACGGGTACCGGCGGCGGACGGCCGGTACGACGAGTAGTCCGATGATCGATCTGGTGTTCAGTCAGTTCGGGGGCGAGTGGGCGATCGAGCTGATCGGCGGGGTCGAGGAGGTGGCCCGGGCCGAGGGGGTCGAGGTCGTGCTGTCGGAGTGCGGTGGTGGGTGGCGGCCGCGGCAGGAGTGGATCGAGTCGGTGCTGAACCGGCGGCCGCTCGGGGCGATCCTGGTGGTCTCGGACCTGGATGCGGATCAGCGGGCGCAGTTGGAGGCGCGGCGGATCCCGTTCGTGGTGGTCGACCCGGTGGGGGACGTCGCGGACGACGTACCGGCGATCGGTTCGGCGAACTGGAGCGGTGGGCGGATGGCGACGCAGCATCTGACCGGGCTGGGGCATCGGCGGATCGCGGTGATCGGCGGGCCGGTCGAGGTGTTGTGCTCGCGGCAGCGGGTGGACGGGTATACGGACGCGCTGCGGTCCGCTGGGCTTGCGGTTGATCCGGAGCTGATCCGGGTGGGCGACTTCGGGGTGTCCGGTGGTTATCGGGAGGCGATCGCGCTGCTGCGGTTGCGGGAGCGGCCGACCGCAATCTTCGCCGGCAGCGATATGCAGGCGCTGGGGGTGTACCAGGCGGCGCGTGAGCTCGGGCTGGAGATTCCGCGCGATCTGTCGGTGGTCGGGTACGACGATCTTCCGGTCGCACAATGGGTCGGCCCGACCCTCACCACCGTGCATCAACCCCTCCGCCGGATGGCCGAGCTCGCCACCCGCCTCGTGCTGGACCTCGCCCGCGGCATCACTCCGGCGGCGACGCGACTGGATCTGGCGGTGGACATGCGGGTGCGGGGGTCGAGCGGACCGCCACCACTCACCAACTAGCTGTACGGCGGTCTGCGGCGCCCGCGCTGAGCGTGGGCAGGCCGGGCGGGGCGAGGTTGGTGAGTGGGGGCGGTCCGCCCCCAACAGCTCCAGGCCAAGGGAGTTAGGCTGGCGACATGATCGTCGGCGTGGGTATTGATGTGGTCGACGTGGAGCGGTTCATGAAGACGCTGGAGCGGACGCCGGGGTTGCGGGACCGGGTGTTCACGCCGCTCGAGGCCGTGAAGCGGCCGGCGTCGCTGGCGGCGCGGTTCGCGGCCAAGGAGGCGTTGGCGAAGGCGCTGGGGGCACCGGCGGGGATGCACTGGCACGACGCCGAGGTGCAGACCGACGAGACCGGCCGGCCCTGGCTGGAGATCACCGGGACGGTCGCCGCCCAGGCAGCCCGCCTCGGGGTACAGAGCATGCACCTGTCGCTGAGCCACGACGCCGGGATCGCCTCCGCCGTGGTCGTTCTGGAGGGCTGAACCATGCGCCGCGCGCACACCGTCGACCAGGTCCGCGCCGCCGAGGCCGACCTGATGGCGAGAGTTCCCGAGGGCACGCTGATGCAGCACGCGGCCAACGGGCTCGCCGTTGCCATCAGCAACTTCCTCGGCCGCACGTACGGCGCCCGCGTCGTGCTGCTGATCGGCTCCGGCGACAACGGCGGCGACGCCCTGTACGCCGGTGCCCGCCTCGCCCGGCGTGGTGCGCAGGTGACCGCGGTCCTGCTCTCCGATCACGCGCACCCCGAAGGCCTGACCGCCCTCCGAACCGCTGGCGGCCGGATCGGCTCAGCCGACGACATCCCGAACGCCGATGTGGTCGTCGATGGCATCGTCGGGATCGGCGGCCGCCCGGGCCTGCGTCCCGACGCTCTCGACGCAGTGACGCTGGCCGCCGAGTACGGCGTACCGATCGTTGCTGTCGATACTCCGTCCGGCGTCGACGTAGACAGCGGCGAGACGCCCGAACCGCATGTGCACGCCGCCCTGACCGTCACCTTCGGCACTCACAAGATCTGCCATCTGGTCGACCCAGCCGCCTCAGCCTGCGGTCCGGTCCACCTGATCGACATCGGACTCGACCTGCCGGACGCACCGGTCCAGTCACTCCAGACGAGCGACGTCCGCGCGCTCTACCCGCTCCCGGACGCGCACTCCGACAAGTACTCGCGCGGTGTGCTCGGACTGATCGCCGGCTCCACGCAGTACCCAGGTGCGGCAGTGATCGCCACCACCGGCGCGCTGGCCGGCCCACTCGGGATGCTCCGGTACGTCGGCCCCGACGCGGTTGCCGCTGCTGTACTGGCGGTGCACCCGGAGGTCGTGGTCGGTGAGGGCCGGGTGCAGGCCTGGGCCGTCGGCTCCGGACTGAGCGACGAGACGCTGGACCGTGAGCTGTTCGACCGGGTGACCCAGCAGCAGGACCTCCCGGTCGTGGTGGACGCCGGTGGCATCGGCGCGCTCGACACGGACCGCGCTGGGTACGTCGTCATCACCCCGCACGCTGGTGAGCTGAGCGCGCTGATCGACGTGCCGCGGGACGAGATCGAGGCGCGGCGACTCCACTACGCCCGTCTGGTCGCTGAGGACCGCCAACTCGTCGTACTGCTGAAGGGTGCGACCACTGTGGTCGCTGCGCCGGACGGCTCGGCCTACGTGAACCCGATAGCCACCCCCTGGCTGGCGACCGCCGGTTCGGGTGACGTGCTGGCCGGACTGCTCGGTTCGCTGCTGGCCGGCGGCGTACCGGAGTTTGAAGCGGCCGCACTGGCCGCCTACCTGCACGCAGCGGCTGGACAGCTTGCCGCAACCGACGGTCCGGTCACCGCAATGAAGGTGGCGGCCGCTCTCCCTGAGGTCACGCGCCAGATCCTGCTTTGACCTGACGGGTAGTGGGTAGGAATGCACCCACCGCCCGGAGGTGCTCGAATGAAACGTTTCGCCCTGCTGGTTGCCGCGCTGTTGATCGCCGGTCCGCTGCCCGCCTCGGCCACTTCCAGGCCGTACCTGGCGGATGCGGCGACCAAGATCCATGTGATGGGGGAGTGGGCCCATCCCGATGACGACACGAGCATCATCGGCCCCTGTGGCGTGTGGCATCAGCGGTACGGCGTCAAGTGCGGCGTGATCATGGTGACGCGGGGTGAGGGTGGTGGGAACGCGGTCGGGACCGAGCTGGGTCCGGACCTCGGCCTGCGGCGGGAGAACGAGGACCGGATCGCGCACTACCGGTCCGGGACCGTCGACATCTTCAACCTGGACCGGATCGACTTCTTCTACAACCAGAGTGCGCCGCTGACGCAGTACTTCTGGGATGAGGAGGAGACGCTGCGCCGGGTGACCCGAGTGATTCGGCAGACGCAGCCGGAGATCTACATCGGGTTCACTCCGACACTGGCTGCGGGCCATGGCAACCACCAGCAGGCCGGACGGCTCATCTGGGAAGGCGTGCTCGCCGCAGCGGACCCGACGCGGTTCCCTGAGCAGTTGCGTGGAGCGCATGCGCTCAGCACGTGGCAGGTGAAGAAGGTGTTCTCCGGCGGCGGTACTGCGGGCACAGGTGGTACGACGACCGCCGGGAACTGCACCACCGGCTTCACCCCGAGCGGGCTGGACACGGTGGCCGGGGTGTGGACCGGCTACCCGTCGCCGTACAAGTGGCCGGCCGGGAACGTGCAGGGTCAACCAGCCGGTACGGCGAAGAGTTGGCAGCAGGTAGCGGACGAGGGGCGGGCTGCCTATCCGACCCAGAGCCGGGTGATGTTCAAGGGCACATCCGCTCCGGCGTGCCCGCGGTTCGCGATGACGCAGTCGTTCGTACCGTTCCAGCCGAACAGCAGTCCGACGGCGGGGCTGGACGACGCCATCCTGTTCGGGGCGACCAAGGCCGATCCGGGTGGACTGCCGTTGGGAACGTTGCAGTACTTGACGTTCTCGCGGTTCTACAACGTGGCTGGGGAGCCGTTCCAGGCGACCGTGCATCTGCGCGGAAAGCTCGCCCGTGGCAACGTCACGCTAGACGTGCCGGCTGGCTGGGCAACCGATGGACCGAAGCAGGTCCGCGCGGGCAGTAAAGCCGATGTGACCTTCACAGTCACCCCGTCGGCCACCGCGACCGTCGACCAGAACGCACGGATCGCTGCGCGCTACACGACGGCAAAAGCGTCCGGGTACACCGACAACGTCGTACGGATCGTGGCTGCGGCCGAGGGACGCTTCCAGCGCTGGGGGAACTGGCAGGAGTACGACGAGTGGCTGGAAACCGTTGCACCACAGGCGAATCGGCTCGGCCGGTCCCAGGCGATCCAGTCGATGGGCGTCGGCCAGAGCATCGACGTACCGGTCGTGGTGCGCAACTGGTCGGCTCAGCCGCAGACTGGTGCGGTGTCTCTGGAGGTGCCGCCGAACTTCACTCTCGATGCCGCCTCCAAGCCCTACCAGTTGCAGCCCGGTGCCGACGCTATGGTGACCTTCCGGCTGACCAACACCGACACTGCGTTGCCAGCACAGCAGAACGTGTCGATACCGATCCGAACTGCGTCAGGCAGCGAGACGCTGACGCTGAGCCTTGTACCAACCACAGTGATCCCGCCGGCAGCGATCACCGTGGATGGAAAGGCCGGACCGGGTGAGTACCCCGGCCAGACGCTCGATGTGAACCGTATCTGGCAAGGAGCGTCCGGCTGTACCAGTCCGGCCGACTGTGGCAGCACCGCCAAAGTCAGCTGGTCGGATGACGCGCTCTACTTCTTCATCCACGTCAACGACGACTACCAGTCGTACGCCGTCACTCCGGAAGAGTGCGTCGGCCACTGGCAGGCGGACTCGGTGGAGATCCTGCTGGACCCGCGCGGTACGGCGTCCCAGTCGTTGATGGACACCGCCAACACCTTCAAGCTCGGCATCTTCCCGTTCAGCCAGACTGGCAAGCCCTGCTGGTCTCGCGACGCCGACAACAACCAGGGTCCCGCAGCAGGTGTCGAGGTGGCGTCGACTGCGCAGTGGGTGGGCAGCAACGAGACCACCGTGCCGCATGCGTACACCGGTGGTGGCTACGACCTCGAAGTGAAGATCCCACTCGAGCTCCTGCCGGCCGCGGTCGACCCAACCCGGCTCGGCCTGAACATCACGCCGTACGACAACGACGACACGTCAGCCGCCGGTACGACGACGCTGCGGCACATCGACCAGAGCACTCGGCTCGGATGGTCCGCACTCGGTTCCGTGCAGTCCGACCCGTACCGCTGGGGCCTGGCCACTCTCCCCGGCTACACCGCACCGGCGGATCGCCCCACGGTTCCCGGACCACCAGATGTCTCCAGTCCGAACCTCAACGGCGCACTGTCCCCGCAGACCATCGCCCAGTCCGCGCGCAACGGCGTACCGATCTCTGGCCGTGTCCCCAGTACAGACCTGCAGCTCCTGTACGCCGGACTGCGCGGAAACGCCGTGGACGTCGTGACGACGTCTCGTGGCAAGGGGACTGCCCGCGCGTTCCTGACGACTGGGGAGCTCGGTGCGATCCCGGTCTGGACCACGAGCTGCCCCGGCGACTCGTTCACGCCCTGTGCGGTGACGGACGGGGGTATTCCGCCCTGGGCTCCGGACATGAGCGGTCACCTGGTCAAACAGTCCACGCAGCAGATCACCCGAGGTCTGCAGCTGTGGTCGATCCCGCTCACTGCTGCTCAGCGTCAGAAGCTGGCGCAGGACGGCCGGCTGCTCGTCTCGTACGAGACCGCAGCCGACCAGGTCCAGGCCTTCGAGGTCAGGCTGCGATGAAGGTCAGGCCGGCGTTGCCCGCGGAGAGCGTGAGGTTCTTGGCGTCGATCTTGTAACTCATCTCGCCCTTGAGGCCGTTGACCAGCGCCTTCTCCATACCGGCCTCGGCTTCGGCGCACGCCCGCCGAGTGGTGGCCAGCTCGCCGAACGTGATGGTGTTACCGGCACGAGCGACCTTGCCGTTCAGCTCGTTGCAGCCGGTGAAACCGGTGACACGGTCGCCGTTGAAGGTGATCCAGGCCTTCTCGGCCCCGGCCTGGTGCCCGACCGAGTCGTAGTCGATCACGCCGCTCAGGGTCCACTTGGTGCCGTCGATAGCAGCATCCGGCTCGACGATCTCCCGGTCGCTGAAGGCGATCGTCGTACCGCCGGCGACCACGGTGAGCTTCGTGCTGTCCAGCTTCCAAGTCGGTTTGCTCTGCAACAGATTGCTCAGCCAGCTGTCCAGCTTCCCGCGATCGCCCGGGCAGCCCATGGCGGTCATGGCCAGCGGCTCCTTCAGCGTGAGCTTGCCGTCGCCGGTCGACACCTTGGCCTGCATCGTGTTGCAGCCGGCGTCCGCGACCAGCCGGCCGTCATCGGTGAACTGCATCCGCACGCGCGTGTTCGGCGAGGGCGGTGGGCCGTCGCCCTCCTGGGTGATGGAGGTCGACAGGTACGTCTTGCCGGCCAATGACCCACCGGCGGCCGACTCGTTCCCGCACGCGGCGAGTCCGAGCAGCAGGAGGCCGGCTCCGGCGAGGGCAGTCATCCGCATCTTCACACTGTAGGGACGCGGAAGGTGAGCGCCGCGTTGCAGTCCGTAGATGCGTCAAGGACGCGTAAAGTCGGCAGAACCCCGCCATCAGGGGTAGCGCATCAGGTCACGGTTGGATAACGTCGGCGCGCTGACAGACCACGGCCGGCCTCGCCGGTCCCACTGGGGTCCAACCGAACCAGGTGCCGGACGCTGTAGCGCTGGGGCAACACAGTGACCGCCCGTCGTACAAGACGAAGGATCGTTACGCATGCCCCCCATCCGAACTGCCCGACGCCGCGTGGTTGTCCCGGCGGTCCTCCTCGCACTGGGCGCGCTGGTCGCTGTCCCGTTCGCCGTCCAGGCGTCCAAGGAGAACCCCGTCGCCGCGAGTACGGCGAGCGCCGCGGACAGCACGGTCACCACCCTCCCGAGCGTCGGCCGCGTCGAGAGTTGTGTCCTCGACAAGAGCTCGGCCTGCACAGTCCTGCACGGTTTCGGCAAGAAGCCGGTCGCGATCACCGCGACCGCCTCCGGACCGGCGCAACTGTCGATCGACGCGGGCCAGACCACCGACAAGAGCTACCGGCTGCGCGCCCTGCGGCGCGACGGCCAGAACTACCGCGAAGGGACCAAGCTCCGCTACACCGCGCACTACGACTTCGTCGCCGCGCCCGCGCAGCCCCCGACGCCGACCCCCAAGCCCCCGACCGTGGCGCCGCCGACGCGCACACCTACCAAGCCGCCGACGACCAAGCCCCCGACCACGAAGCCACCGACCGTCAAGCCCACAACGGCTCCGCCGACCAGCAACCCGGGTCAGACCTGCACCAAACCGACGTGGACCACCACAGCGACCGGCAACGCCGGTGAGGGCCGGACCTACGGCCAGTACTACGTCCACAACAACATGTGGAACAACCACAACGGCACCTACACGATGGCGGTCTGCAACTACAACAGCTGGTACGAGGACGTCACCCAGTCCAAGCCCGGTGACAACGGCGTGCAGGCGTACCCGAACGTGCACAAGGACTACAACGACTTCCCGCTGGCCAAGATCCAGTCCGCCAAGTTCGCCGCGACCGCGCCGACCTGCGCCGGCTGTATCTACAACGTCGCCTTCGACGTCTGGATCAACGAGGGCTTCGAGAACGAGCTGATGATCTGGACGCAGAACTCGGGCCAGACCCCGGCCGGTTCCAAGATCGGTACGACGACGATCGGCGGTCAGTCCTACGAGGTGTGGAAGACCGACGGGGCGAACAAGCCCGGCGGGATCTTCACCTACAAGTCGGTGACCACGCAGAACTCCGGCACGATGCCGCTGCAGGCCTTCTTCAAGGACCTCGAGGCGCGCAAGTGGATCCCGGCCAACTCCACCACCTGGCAGGTCGACTTCGGCGTCGAGGTCGTCTCCACCAACAACACCAAGCAGCGCTTCACCTTTGACGCCTTCGAAATCCAAGAAAACTAGTTCGATCGCGGAGAGCTAACGCGGCAATCTGACCGGACCGGTTGCGTAGGGTTCCTTGCGTGACCGGTCTGGTGATTTTCGACAACGACGGCGTACTGGTGGATTCGGAGCGGCTGGCCAACACGATCCTGGCCGAGCTGCTGACCGAGGCCGGACTGCCGTACACGTTCGACGAAGCGGTGCGGGACTTCATGGGCGGGAGCATGAAGTCGATGCGCGAGAAGACCGAGGCGCAGCTGGGGCGGCCGTTGCCGGCCGATCTCGAGGACCGGTACCACCAGCGGCTGTTCGACGGCTTCGCACACCTGCAGGCGATCGAGGGGGTCGAGGACGTCCTCGACGAGCTCGACGCCACCGGTACGCCGTACTGTCTCGCCTCGTCCGGGACCCACCAGCGGATCCGGACGGCGCTGACCGCGGTCGGTTTCCTGGACCGGTTCGCGGGCAGAATCTTCAGTGCCGAGGATGTCGCGCACGGCAAACCCGCGCCCGATCTCTTCCTGCACGCGGCCGCCACCCTGGGCGTGCAACCGGCTGACTGTGTCGTGGTCGAGGACAGCCCGCTCGGCGTCGCCGCCGCCAACGCGGCCGGCATGACGGTCTTCGGCTACGCGGGGATGACGGACCCGGCCAAGCTCGCCGACGCACGTCAAGTTTTTCACAAGATGACATCCCTCACCGGATTGATCTCCGCGGCCTGACACACTGGAAGGGCCATGGCTACTCCCCAGTCACCCCAGGTTCACCCGCCACGCGAGCGCCCGACGCGCGCCGAGGCGATCGTTGACCTGGCTGCGATCCGCCACAATGTCGCGACGCTGCGTGACCGTGCCGAGGGTGCGCAGCTGATGACAGTGGTCAAGGCCGACGGCTACGGGCACGGCATCGTGCCGGTCGCCCAGGCGGCCCGCGCTGCCGGTGCGGACTGGATCGGCGCGGCGGTTCTGGAGGAGGCGCTCGCGCTGCGTGACGCCGGTGACACCGGGCCGATCTTCTGCTGGCTGACCACTCCCGGTGAGCCGCTGGCCGAGGCGATCGCCTCCGGGATCGACCTGTCCGCCGGTGCGCCGTGGGAGATCGACGAGCTGGCGGCCGCGGTCGGCGACCGACCGGCCCGGGTGCACCTGAAGATCGACACCGGCATGAGCCGGGGCGGCGCCGTACCGGAGGAGTGGCCGGCGTTGATCCGGGCCGCGCTGCGGGAGCAGGCCGCCGGACGGATCGAGATCAAGGGCATCTGGTCGCATCTGGCCCAGTCGGACGAGCCGAAGAGCGAGATCAACGAGATGCAGCTCGCGACGTTCATCGAGTCGATCGAGGTGGCCGAGTCGTTCGGAGTCGAGGCCGAGTTCAAGCACCTCGCGAATTCCGGTGCCACGCTGCAACTCCCCGAGACCCACTTCAACCTGGTCCGGCCGGGCGTGGCGACGTACGGGCTCTCGCCGTTCGGGCATGCGCTGAGCGCTACCGAGCTGGGACTGCGGCCGGCGATGACGCTGAAGGCTCGGCTCGCGATGGTGAAGCGGGTCCCGGCCGGTGTGGGCGTTTCGTATGGGCTGACCTGGACGGCGCCGCGGCCTTCGACACTCGGGCTGATTCCGCTCGGGTACGGCGATGGTCTGCCGCGGCACGCGTCAAACGGAGCGCCGGTGCAGTCGGCCGGTGGGCGGCGCAGCGTGGTCGGGCGGATCTGCATGGATCAGTGTGTGGTGAATCTCGAGGACGACGACGTCGTGGCGGGAGACGAGGTCGTGCTGTTCGGTCCGGGGACGGCGGGAGAACCGACCGTCGACGACTGGGCCGAGGCCGCGCGGACGATCAACTACGAGATCGTCACCCGGCTCGGGCCGCGGATCCCACGGCGGTACATCGACAGTTCTCCGGTCGAGGAGTAGGGGATGTCGAAGGCAGGACGGACCGCAGGACTCATCGGAGCCGCGGTCGGAGTGCTGGCCGCCGGTGCGGCCGCCGGGGTTGCGGTCGAGCGCACGGTCATCGGACGCCGGTCCGGTCAGCGTGCGCAGTTGGAGGCGGAGCCGTTCGGCTCCCTGCGTGGCACTCCACATGTCTTCACCGCGGACGACGGCGTCGAGCTGTACGTCGAGGTGGATGAGCTGAAGCGGTCCCGGCGACCGGTGCCGCCGCCGAAGAAGCGTTTTGGGCGCAAGCTGCCGACGCCGCCCGAGGATCTGACAGTGGTCTTCGCGCATGGCTACGGGCTGAACATGGACCTGTGGCACTTCGAGCGCCGCGATCTCGCCGGGATCGGCACGATGGTGTTCTACGACCAGCGGTCCCATGGGCGGTCGGGGCGCTCGCCCAAGGAGAACATCAGCATCGACCAGCTCGGGCGCGATCTGCACGGGATCCTGGAGCGGTTCGCCCCGAGCGGTCCGGTGATCCTGATCGGGCATTCGATGGGCGGGATGACGATCATGGCGCTCGCCGACCAGTACCCGGAGCTCTTCGGGGACCGGATCATCGGCGTCGGGCTGTGTTCGACGAGTGCCGGGCAGCTGGACGAGGTGCCGATCATCCTGCCGGGACTGCCCGGCCGGTGGTTGCGGAAACTCGCGCTCCCGACGGTGTCCGCGCTGGCCCGGGTCCCGGATGCGGTCGAGCGGGGGCGGAAGGCGGGGACGGACATCAGCTATCTGCTGACCCGGCAGTACGCGTTCGGCTCCGAGGTGCCGCCGGCGTTCACCGAGTTCGTGAACGAGATGATCGCGGCGACGCCGATCTCGGTGATCGCGGACTTCTACCCGATCTTCGCGCTGCACGACAAGTACGCCTCGCTCGAGCCGTTGCAGAAGGTCGAGTGCGTGGTGATCGGGGGCGACAAGGACGCGCTGACCCCGTTCGAACACGCCGAGGAGATCGTCCGCCGGGTCCCCGGCGCCGAGCTCGTCGAGGTGAAGAACTGCGGCCACCTGGGCCTGGTCGAGCACCACCGTGAGTTCACCGCGGCACTCCTTGGGATGATCGAGCGAGCCGAACAATCCTTGGGATGATGCTGGTATGACCGATCTGCATGTCGTTGACGCGACAGCCGAGCACGTGGACGAGATCGTCACGGTGATCCACCACGCGTTCTCCTCCCGCCGCGTGCTCGATCCGCCGTCGACGGCGTTGAGCGAGAACGCGACCACAGTGGCGGAGGCGATCGCGCAGTACGGCGGCCTGCTGGTCCGCATCGACGGTGTGCCGGCGGGTGCGGTGCTGTTCGAGGTGTCGGGTGACGTGCTGGTGCTGCGCCGGGTCTCGGTTGATCCGCGGCATCAGGGTCGCGGGGTCGCGTCGGCGATGGTCGGGTGCGCCGAGGAGGTCGCCGTACGGCGTGGGCTCGCGCGGGTGCGGTTGGTCGCGCGGGTTGAGCTGCCGGACACGGTGGAGTTCTGGCGGCGCCGTGGGTATTCGGTGGTTGAGCAAGCCGAGCACAACCTGATCTACGCGAAGGCGATGCCGGTCGAGCGGACCGTGCCGACGGCTGAGGAGATGCGGGCGATCGCGGAGGAGCTGGCCGGTCAGTTGCGGGCGGGCGACGTACTGGTGCTGTCGGGTGACCTCGGTGCCGGGAAGACGACGTTCACGCAGGGGCTTGGTGCTGGGCTGAAGGTTCGGGGTGACATCACGTCGCCGACCTTCGTGATCTCGCGGGTGCATCCGTCGTTGAGTGGTGGGCCGGCGCTGGTGCATGTGGACGCTTATCGGCTGGGTGGGTTCGCGGAGTTGGACGATCTTGATCTGGACGCGAGTCTGGACGAGGCGGTGACCGTGGTCGAATGGGGACACGGGCTGGCCGAGGCGCTTGCTCCCGATCGGCTCGACATCGTGGTGACCCGCGGCGACGACGACACCGACGAGACGCGGGAGCTCCGGATCACGCCCGTGGGACCGCGCTGGGCGGCGTCCGGCGTCCGGGTCACTGCACTGGAGAAGAACTGACATGCTGCTTGCCTTCGACACCTCGAGTGCCGCCGTCACCGTCGCCATCGCCGACCCGGTCACCGGCGCGATCGTCGCCTCCTCGACAACGGTCGACGCGCTGAGGCACGGCGAACTGCTGGCCCCCGCCATCGCTGCCGCCCTGGCCGAAGCCGGTTGTACGCCCCGCGAGCTGACCCGCATCGCCATCGGCGTCGGCCCCGGCCCCTTCACCGGACTGCGTGTAGGCCTGGTCACGGCCCGCACCATGGCGGACGTGCTGGGCATCGAGGTAGTCGGCGTCTGCAGCCTGGACATCCTCGCCCGCCAGTCCTCCCTGTCGTTGCCGGTCGCCGTAGCCACCGACGCCCGTCGCAAGGAGATCTACTGGGCTCTCTACGACGGCCCCGCCCCCGACGGCAGCCGCCGCCGCCTCGAAGGCCCCGCCGTAGACAAACCAGCCGCCGTAGCCCACGTCCTAGCCGGCCTCCCCCTCATCGGCCGAGGCGCAACCCTCTACGCCGAAACCCTGAGCGTTCCTGCTGACGAAGTAGTGGAGTACCCGTCGGCGGAGGTTCTTGCGTACGGGGTGGCGACGGGGACGCTTGAGGTTGTTGCGCCTGACCCGCTTTATCTGCGGCGGCCTGATGTGACTCTGTCGGGTGGGCCCAAGAGCGTGTTGACCAAGTGAGACCGGCTATTCGTCCTGCGGTTGTTGAGGATCTGGCGGCGGTCGCTCAGCTGGACGAGGTGTGCTTCGGCAATGAGGCTTGGAGTCTTGCGGCTTGGGAAGGTGAGTTCGAGCGGCTGGCTGAGGATCGGGTGATTCTCGTGGCCGACGAAGGTGCGGTTGCCGGGTATGCGGTTCTGCTGGTGCCGCCGGTGGTGGTGGATGTGGTGGAGTTGCTGCGGATCGCGGTCGCGCCGGAGGAACGGCGTACCGGGATCGGTGGGCAGTTGATGACGGCCGCGCTCGCGCGGTGTGCCGGGCGGACGGTGCTGCTGGAGGTTGCTGCGGGCAACGAGTCGGCGATCGGCCTGTACGGCGGGTTCGGGTTCGGACAGATCAGCCGGCGGCGCGGGTACTACGCCGGCGGCGAGGATGCGGTGATCATGCGGTGGCGGGAGACAGTGTGAGCAAGACAGAACCCTTGATCCTCGGGATCGAGACGTCGTGCGACGAGACCGGCGTCGGCATCGTGCGCGGGCAGACTCTGCTCGCCGACGCGATCGCGTCCAGTGTCGAGGAGCATGCGCGGTTCGGCGGCGTCGTACCGGAGGTGGCCAGCCGGGCGCACCTCGAGGCGATGGTGCCGACCATCCGGCGTGCCTGCGAGACCGCCGGGATCAAGCCGACCGACGTGGACGCGGTCGCCGTCACCAGCGGCCCAGGCCTGGCCGGCGCGCTGCTCGTCGGTGTCGCCGCCGCGAAGGGGCTCGCGCTGTCGCTCGACAAACCCTTGTACGGGGTCAATCACCTGGCTGCGCACGTTGCCGTCGACACGCTGGAGCACGGCGATCTGCCGAAGGGTGCGATCGCGATGCTGGTGTCCGGCGGGCACTCGTCGCTGCTCGCGGTCGAGGACATCACCGAGGGCGTCGTACCGATGGGAAGCACGATCGACGACGCCGCGGGCGAGGCCTTCGACAAGGTGGCGCGCGTGCTCGGCCTGCCGTTCCCAGGTGGGCCGTATATCGACAAAGCCGCTCGCGACGGTGGCGATCGGTTGTACGTGCGCTTCCCGCGCGGGCTGACCTCGCAGCGCGACCTTGAGCGGCACCGGTTCGATTTCTCCTTCTCCGGTTTGAAGACCGCAGTCGCACGCTGGGTCGAGTCGCGACGCCGGGACGGCGAGGACGTGCCGGTCAACCACGTTGCCGCCGCCTTCCAGGAGGCGGTCTGCGATGTGCTGGTCCGCAAGGCGATCGACGCTTGCAAGGATCGCGGTTACGAGCACCTGTTGATCGGCGGTGGCGTTGCGGCCAACTCCCGGCTCCGCCAGATGGCCGAAGAACGGTGCAGCGCGGCCGGGATCGCCGTACGGGTTCCGCGTCCTGGGCTGTGCACAGACAACGGCGCGATGGTCGCGGCGCTGGGCTCCGAGCTCGTGCGCGCGGGCAAAGCGCCGTCGCCGCTTGGGCTTCCGGCCGACTCGTCGATGCCGATCACGGAGGTGCTGAACAAATGAGGTGGTCCCACCCGGACGGGTTCGAGGCCGACGACGATGTGGCGCGGATCGATGTCGACGCCGTGCACGGATTCCTCAGTACGGCGTACTGGTCGCCCGGCGTACCGCGGGAGATCGTCGAGCGGTCGATCGAGGGTTCGCTGAACGTCGCGGTGTATGCGCCGACCGGTGAGCTGGTCGCGTTCGCGCGGGCGGCGACCGATCGGGCCACGTTCGCGTGGATCGCGGACGTGTTCGTGCTGCCGGAGTTTCGCGGGCACGGTCTCGGGAAGTTCGTGGTGACGTCGTTGCTCGAGCATCCGGAGCTGAAGGGGCTGCGGCGGATCATGCTGGCGACGAAGGATGCGCACGAGCTCTACCGCCAGTACGGCTTCAACGAACTTCCCGACCTGACCACGATGATGGTCATTCGCCGGGATCCCGCCGAGCTCTACGCCGGCCAATGAGGCGTGCCGGCGTCGACCTGCTCTGGAATCCACCGGGGGCAACGGATCTCGTGCTGCTGGCGCACGGTGGCTACGAGCACTCGCACAAGAACCCGCACCTGTGGCGCGGTCCCATCCTGCGCATGTGGCCCTTCGCCGCAGCCATCCGTACGGCGGTCCCGGCGGCCGCCGTTGGTCTGGTGCGCTACCGGTATCGCGGTTGGAACGACATCGGCGATCCGGCGATCGACCTGCGCGCCGTACTCGACGAGCTGCCGCCGTTGATCCAGCGGGTGGTGCTGATCGGGCACTCGATGGGTGGTCGCACGGTCGTCGCGGTGGGCGATCACCCGCGGGTGGCCGGCGTACTCGGACTCGCCCCGTGGCTGCCGCCGGCGGACCCGCTGATCGCGCTGCGGCCGCCGGTGATGTTTGCCCATGGCAACGATGACACGGTCACGTCGCCGCAGGAGACCCTCGCCTACGCCAATCGCGTGCGGGCCGCGGGCACTCCGGTCGGCATGGTCTTCCTGGCCGGCGAGACCCACCCGATGTTGCGCCGTACCGAAGACTGGAACACCCTCGTCGCCACCTTCACCCAGCACGCCTTAACCGGCGAAGGTGAGTTGGGAGAGGGAGACCGGGAGTGGCCGGTGAGCGGCGCGCAGGGCTCGACCCTGGGTGCGGTCGTGCGGCTGGCCCGGATCCGCTTCGGGATGCCCGTGCGAGAGCGCTTCCGCGTCGGCCACCTGGCAACCCACGTTTGAGCGGACTGCTTAGGGCGCGCCGTAGTGCGGGGGAGGGCGCGGCGGCGAGGAGGTAAAACCTGGGGCGGAGATGCCGCTTGCCCCAGGTGAGCGGTCAGCGGCCGACCGGTTCTCCTGCCAGCTTGCCGAAGGCAGATGAACGGCCTGCTGCGCCCGTGTGACGTCTTAGTGGCGGGCCCCCGGGGAGTGCATCAACTGGACGCAGCACCTCGTCCGCCGGCTAATCACCCGGGGGCCCGCTCGTGGTTCGATCATATGTTCGAATACGGTTCGAGCGCAAGTCCGCTACGGGAACGTTCGTCGTTCAGGGGCGGCGGCAGGAGTAGGCGACGGCGTCCCTGCCGATCCGGGTGATGATGAGGGTGGCCGAGGTGCTGCCCTTGGGGGCGAGCTTCTTGCGGAGGACGGCCGGGTCGAGGTCGACGCCGCGCTTCTTGATCTCGAGAGTGCCGATGTCCGCGCTGCGGACCCACGCGCGCAAAGCCTTCTCCTTGTACGGCAGTTCCTCGATCACCTCGTACACCGACGCGAGCGGAGTCTCCACGAGCTTGTCCGCCGTCACGTAAGCGATCCGCGGATCCAGCAGCCAGCCGTCCACCGCAGCGGCCACAGCAGTGACCAGACCGGCCCGTACGACGGCGCCGTCCGGTTCGTAGAGGTAGTTGCCCACCGGGCCGCTGTCTGTCTCCGGTGCGTCCGTCACGGTTGCACCGCCCGGCAGCAACGTCGCCCGCCGCGCAGTGCCGGAGTACAGCGCCCCCGACCACAGCGCAGCCTCCTTCACCTCACCCGCGTCGCTGATCCACTCCGCCTCAACCCCATCCGGTACGGCGTCGTGCGGGATCCCCGGTGCGACCTTCACACACGCGGTCCGCTCCAGCAGTCCCGTGACGAAGGTCCACGGCGGCGAGTAGGCGTTGTGGTCGAACACTCGCCGCCCATCCGCTCGCCGCGCCGGATCGGCGAACACGACGTCGTACGGCGTGATGTCCGTCGACTCTGCGTCGCCGACCAGTACCTCGCCGGGCAGGTCGAGCGCAGCGAGGTTGGCGCGCGCGGCTGCAGCGGTCTCGGGATCGCGTTCGACCCCAGTGACTCGAAGGCCGGCTCGGGCTGCGCTGATGAGGTCACCGCCGATTCCGCAGCCCAGATCGACCACACTGCTGCCAGGCAACGCTGCTGCGATCCGTGCGGCACGGTGAGCGCCCACGACGGTCCGAGTGGACTGCTCGTAGCCGTCCGGGGTGAAGTACATCCGTGCGGCGTCCGCACCGAACTTGGTGACCGCCCGGTGCCGCAGTGCGGCCTGCGTGACCGCAGCACTGACCAGCACGCCGTCGTACCGGCGTCGGAGCTTCTCGACGACCTGTAGCTCGCGACCCACCTGATACTCCGCACAGGCCGCTGCGAGTACTTCAGCACCAGAAGCGTCCAGGAGCGCGGTGACCGTCACCCCGCAACCTTAGGGCCAGCTCGTTCGGCTGGGGCCGAAGAGTCCTTTCCACCGGCCCCGAAGGGATTGGTGTGGCCCGGCGCGGCTGTCAGGGTGCGGCCATGAGGAGATCCTTCGCAGGCCTGGCAGTGCTCACCCTGGCGCTCGCGGTGACGCCGGCCCTGCCCACCCAGCTGGCCGCGGCAGACGAGCCGTGCCAAAAGTTGCCTTCCTGGCACAGCTTCGACATTGAAGGCATCGATCCCTCCGGCCGGTTCAAGGTCGTGACTACGCGCGGGGACGGAATGGCCACGACCGGCATCGGCATCTTCCGTAACGGCGTCGCTGCCGACCTGGTCCCGATCACCCGGGCCAGCTACACCGAGGCAAACGATGTCAATGTTCGCGGCGTCGCGGTCGGGTCCGTATCCGGGTCCGGATCCAACCCGATCCCGTTCGCCGCTTGGAGAATCACCTCCGCCGGGAAGACGGTGCTACCGGAGGCTGAGTCCTCGAGGGTTTTTGGCAGCAAGCCGGTGGCGATCAATGCCGCCGGTGAGATCGCCGGGACGGGGAATCTGGACACGCACGGGGAGGGGCACATAACGAAGCGCGCGGTCCTCTGGAGTCCGGACAACGTGATCCGCGTCCTGCCGGTCCCGGCAGGGTTCACCGACGCCACCGCTACCGATATCGACGACGACGGCACGGTCGTCGGCTACGCCACCGACGTGGACGCCAACTCGATGCCGGCCAATCAGCAGCCGGTGGTCTGGCCGGCCGACGGCGGTTACCGGATTCTGCCGACGAGCAACACAGTCGACGGGTATTCCACCGTCGAGGCGGTTCGCAACGGCATCGCGGTCGGCGCCGACAACGAGCAGGCAGTCAGTTGGCGGCTCGACGGCGACACCAAGACGATCCTGGATCCGACGGCCTCGTGGTCCCTCGCGAGGTTCGTCAACGCGGGTGGCGACATCCTGGTGGAGAGGACGGCCGGCGCCGACGGCGGGTGGGTGAGTACCTCGGACCTCATTCGCCGCGGGCAGCCGGCGCAACACGTCGGCGACCGGATCAGCTACGGGCTCGACGACTTCGGCCGGGCCTACGTCAGGTATGTCGGGTCCTGCTGAACCGGCACCGGTCAGAGCGGGCTGGAGCAGGTTTTGCTCCAGGTGCGGGTGCTGGTCGAGTAGAGGCGCCAGTTCATGGCTGAGCGGGTTTTCGGGCCGTAGATGCCGTCCGCGATGATGTTGTGCTTGCGCTGGACCATGGTGACGACGGCTCGGGTGTTCTTCCCGTAGATGCCGTCGATGGCGAGCTTGGTGCCGTAGCAGGAGTTCAGGTTGCGCTGCAGGACCTGGATCGAGGTCTCGGGGTCACCCGTGCGGTCGGAGCCGCGGTGCGGGTTGTCGCCGTACTTCAGGTTGCAGTTGGTGCTGGAGCTGCCGTTGACCGACGGCATCGGGATGCCCCAGGTCTTGTTCACCGGGATGAGTCGCGCGGAGCGGCACTGGTCCAGCTTGGCCTCGGCTGCGGCGGTCGCCTCCAGGGAGGTCTGGTCGCTGGCCTTGTTCGCGGTGAGCGGTGCGGCGGCCTGGTCGCCCGCGGGCTTCGGCTGGGCCGCTTGCTGGTGCTTGGAGGCGTTCGCTGCGACCGCGCCGATCGCCAACGCGCTGACGGCGGCGAGCACCATGACGGTGCGGCCGGACAGTTTTGGCAGCTTGGGCAGCGTGAATGCCATGGGAAGACGGTCCCACGCCGGCCTGCGTTAGGCCAGCGTGGGACCACTATCCGTACCCGACCGGATGCTCAGAGCTTGTCGTAGCAGCTCTTGCTCCACACCTTCGTGGTCGGGTTGTACATCCGCCACTTCATCGCCGAGCGGGTCTGCGGGCCGTAGATACCGTCCGCGGTCACCCGGAGTTTCTTCTGCACGGCCTTCACGGCGTCGCGGGTCTTGGCGCCGTACCGGCCGTCCTTGGCCAGCTTGGAGCCGTAGCAGTAGTTCAGATTGCTCTGCAGTGCGGCGATCGCCTGCGTCGGGTTGCCGCTGGGGTTCTTCGGGTCGCGGTCCGGGTTGTCGCCGTACTTGAGGTTGCAGGTGGTGCTGACGTCCTCCCAGACATCCGGGACGAAGACCTTCCAGCCGCCCCCGACGCTGCGGAAGGTCGCGGACTGGCACTGGTAGAGCGGCGCTGCCGACGCGGTGGTGGCGGCGGTGAGCGGCGCGACGACGAGGACGGCCGCGGCGAGTACGGCGGCGGGACGAAGGCGAACGGTCATTGGTGACCTCCCCAAGGACGGATCCCGACCGTTCGGAATCCTGTGCCGATGGGACTCGCGGACCGGGCGGATGGTTGGGGTCCGGGCCCCGAAGTGATCACTCCGCGATGTCTCGTATCGAGACAGACTTGGCACTCGAGTTGACCGAGTGCTAATCGCGGCCTAGATTCGGTGTTGGCACTCTCCTAGTGGGTGTGCCAACGGTCCGGCCTCCTGAGCCCCGCGACGGCAGGGGAGCGCGACCGCGCAGCACCACAGACAAAAATGCGAATCGACCGTGGAGGTCAGCAAGTGTCGGTCACGATCAAGCCGCTCGAGGACCGCGTCCTCGTCGCGCCGCTCGAAGCCGAGCAGACCACGAAGTCCGGCCTGGTGATCCCGGACACCGCCAAGGAGAAGCCCCAGGAGGGCGAGATCCTCGCCGTCGGTCCGGGCCGGATCGACGACAACGGCAACCGCGTCCCGCTGGACGTCGCCGTCGGCGACAAGGTCATCTACTCCAAGTACGGCGGCACCGAGGTCAAGTACGACGGCCAGGACTACCTGATCCTGGGCGCCCGCGACATCCTCGCAGTCGTCAGCAAGTGACGACCGCCCACTGTTCCTGACTGACACCGCCCCGGCTACCTCTGGTACCGGGGCGGAGTGGGTCAGGGCAGTGGGATCTTGGTTCGAAGCCTGCTACGCGAGACATTCAGAAAAGGACTGGTTTTCTTCATGCCGAAGATCCTCGAGTTCGACGAGAACGCTCGGCGCGCGCTGGAGCGCGGCGTCGACAAGCTCGCGAACACGGTGAAGGTGACGCTGGGCCCGAAGGGCCGCTACGTCGTCCTGGACAAGAAGTGGGGCGCCCCGACCATCACCAACGACGGTGTGACCGTCGCCCGTGAGGTCGAGCTGGACGACCCGTTCGAGAACCTTGGTGCACAGCTCGCCAAGGAGGTCGCCACCAAGACCAACGATGTCGCCGGTGACGGCACCACCACCGCGACGGTGCTGGCGCAGGCGCTGGTGCACGAGGGCCTGCGGGCCGTCGCCGCCGGGGTCAACCCGATGGGCCTCAAGCGCGGGATCGAGGCGGCTGTCGAGGCTGTCTCCGCGCGGCTCGTCGAGACCGCCCGGCCGGTGGACGACAAGGGCGACATGGCCCACGTCGCCACCATCTCCGCCCGGGACGCCGAGATCGGCACCCTGATCGCGGACGCGTTCGACAAGGTCGGCAAGGACGGTGTGATCACCGTCGAGGAGTCGAACACCTTCGGGACCGAGCTCGAGTTCACCGAGGGAATGCAGTTCGACAAGGGCTACATCTCGCCGTACTTCATCACCGACGCCGAGGCCGGCGAAGCGGTGCTGGAGGACCCGTACATCCTGATCCACCAGGGCAAGATCTCCGCGATCGCGGACCTGCTGCCGCTGCTGGAGAAGGTCGTGCAGTCCGGCAAGACGCTGCTGATCATCGCCGAGGACGTCGAGGCCGAGGCCCTGTCCACCCTCGTGGTGAACAAGATCCGCGGCAACTTCACCTCCGTCGCCGTCAAGGCGCCGGGCTTCGGTGACCGCCGCAAGTCCATGCTCGAGGACCTCGCCGCCCTCACCGGCGCCCAGGTCATCGCGCCGGAGGTCGGGCTGAAGCTCGACCAGGTCGGCCTCGAGGTGCTCGGTACGTCGCGGCGCATCGTCGTCACCAAGGACAACACCACTGTTGTCGAGGGTGCCGGCAAGTCCGACGACATCGAGGGCCGGGTCAACCAGATCAAGGCCGAGATCGAGCGGACCGACTCCGACTGGGACCGCGAGAAGCTGCAGGAGCGGCTGGCGAAGCTCGCCGGCGGCGTCTGCGTGATCAAGGTCGGCGCGGCCACCGAGGTCGAGCTCAAGGAGAAGAAGCACCGGATCGAGGACGCCGTCTCCGCGACGCGCGCCGCGATCGAAGAGGGCATCGTCGCCGGTGGCGGCTCTGCTCTGGTGCACGCCGCCACGGTGCTGGACGACGGCCTGGGCCTCGAGGGCGATGAGCTCGCGGGTGTCCGGATCGTTCGCAAGTCGGTCGTCGAGCCGCTGCGCTGGATCGCCGAGAACGGTGGCTACGAGGGTTACGTCGTGACCTCGAAGGTTGCGGAGCTCGAGGTCGGCAGCGGCTTCAACGCCGCCACCGGCGAGTACGGCGACCTGCTCGCCCAGGGTGTCCTGGACCCGGTCAAGGTGACGCGTTCCGCGCTCGCCAACGCCGGCTCCATCGCCGCCCTGCTGCTGACGACCGAGACCCTGGTCGTCGACAAGCCCGAGGACGAAGAGCCCGCCGCAGCCGGTCACGGCCACGGCCACGGTCACTGACCTTGGCACAGCACCACACGCACCACCACAGCACCGCCCCGGCACCCCGTGTGCCGGGGCGGTGCTGCGTTCCGAGCCCGCGCACCCCCCGCAGCCCCGTAGCCCACTTTGTGCACGACCGGCATCTTTGGGAACCCACCAACCACTTGCGCACCCGAAAAATGGTTGGTGGGTTCCCAAAGTCCTTCCGATCGCCCAAAGACACGCCGACCCACCTTTGGGCGTGAGCGGCGTCTTTGGGCGCTGTGGGCTTCTTTGGGCGCCCACCAGTCGTTTTGGGTCGGCGAAAGTGGTTGGTGGGTTCCCAAAGATGGGTGGGATGGTCAGCAGCCCTTCTCGGACTGGGTTTTTAGGTCGAGGAGCCAGGCGTCCAGGCCTTGGCCGAGGAACTGGCGGGAGAGGTCGGGCATGGCCTCGACCTGGGGGCCGGTCCAGGTTTCCTCGGTGCGGACGATCGTGCCGCCGTGGACCTTCTCGAAGTTCCAGACGTGCACGCCACGGTCGATTGTCAGACCTTCGCCGATGGCCGGGCCGCTCCAGCGCAGGCACTGGTTGTGTTTGGCCTGGTGAACCGTCGAGGTGATCACCAGCGTCGTCTTGGGCGTGTACGGCGTCGCCTCCACCGGGGTCGTCCAGCGGAACGCGGAGCCCGCGCGGAGGGGACCGTGGTCGAGGCGCTCGGCGCTCGCGACCGGCTGCTGCCAGCGCGTCCACTTCGCCACGTCCGTCTGCACCTTCCAGACCTTGCTCACGGGGGCCTTGATGAAGATCTCGTTCCGGTAGCTGATCTTCGCGGTCCGGTCCACGGTCTGCCCCTGGCAGGTCAGCGGTGCCGGTGCCCTCGTGGGCGCCGGCACCGGCCCGGCGAGGATGGATGCGGCGGCCAATGGTGCGGCGATCAGGGCAGTGATGCTCATCGGATTCTCCTTATTGGTTATCGCATTAGTTAGAAGCTATAACACTCCAAGGTTGAGAGTCAATAAGAAAAGTGAGAGGTTCTAACCATGGGTCCGAGGGAGCGTTATCGCGAGCAGGTTCGCGACGAGGTCAAGCAGCACGCCTGGGAGCAGATCGCCACGGCCGGCGTCACGGCGCTCTCGCTCAACGCGATCGCCAAGCAGATGGGCATGAGCGGTCCCGCTCTCTACCGATACTTCGCCAGCCGCGACGACCTGATCACGGCACTCATCCGGGACGCCTATCGCAGCCTCGCCGACACCACGCGAGCGGCGTACGACGGAGGGGCGGATCTGGTCGGAGTCGCCGGAGCGATCCGGGAGTGGGCACTCGTCGATCCGCATCGGTACCTCTTGATCTACGGCACACCTGTCCCCGGCTATCAGGCCCCCGCGGACACCACCGCGATCTCGGACGAGGTCATGACCGTACTGGTCGAAGCCGCCGGTGATCCGGCCACCGCCGTTCATCGGGGATTGCTGTTCTGGACCCGGCTGCATGGTGTGCTGTCACTCGAGCTGGCCGGGCATTTCGCCGGCATGAGCCTCGATCCGGCCGCGCTGGTGACCGAGGAGATCGGTGCGCTGGCAGTCCGTACGGGCGGGTAGTCACAGAATGTGAGGAAGTGGCCAGTAGTGGCCACGGATTGCCACTAGGCAAAGCAGAGATGAGAGCCGTACCATCTTTCACGCTGACCGGTCCGACACGAGGGGGCGAGGGGTGACTGAGGTCCGAGTACCGCACACCCACGACCGGGTCGAGCTCAGGGATCTAGCCGCGCTTGCCGCCAACGGGGACCATGCAGCTCTCAACGACCTGCTCACCAGGGTGCGCGCTGTGGCGCACCGCTATGTACGGTCCCGTCTGTGGACCTATCCCGGCGGCGCCGACATGGTCGACGACGTCGCTCAAGAGGTCTGTGTCGCGGTCTTCGGCGCGCTGAGCCGGTACCGTGACGAGGGAAGGCCCTTCGAGGCCTTCGTCTACGGCATCGCGGCCCGCAAGGTCGCCGATGCCCAGCGCGCGTTCGCGGTCGCCGACGTCACCACGCCGGACCTGCCGGACGGCGCGGACGAGTCGCCGACGCCTGAGGAGCACGCGGTCCGGCACTCGGAGGTCCAGCACATCATGGACCTGTTGGAGAGGCTGCCGGAGAAGCTGCGGGAGATCCTGCGGCTCCGGGTGGTGGCGGGGATGTCAGCCGAGGAGACCGGCCGGGCACTGGGAATGACACCGGGGGCGGTGAGGGTCGCACAGCATCGGGCGTTGAACACGCTCAGGGGGTATGTGGGGCATGAGGGACGAGGAGCAGGGGAGGGGCATCATGGCTGACCGATTCGACCTGGACGCGATCGACGCCGATGACGCACTGCTCGACCTGCTGGCTGCAGGAGGGGAGTCCGCGCGGTTCGCGGGCGAGCACGACCCGGCCGTTGCGCTGCTGGTCGAGCTGCGCATGGCGGTAGAGGTCGAGGACGAGCTCCCGGTGGAGCGGATCGACGACGCGGAGAGCTTCCTGGCGCGCTGCGCGGCGCTGAACCCGGTGATGGACCCGTTCGCCCGCAAGATGGCGGCCCGTGGTCTCGCGCTCGGGATCGCCGCGGTGGCCGCGCTGTCGGTCTCCGGTGTGGCCGCCGCGGTCAACGGCAACCCGCTCTCGCCGTACGAGAAGGTGATCGAGAAGATCACCGACGCCGTCACCCCGACCACCGACTTCCCGAAGGAACAGCTCGACGGCCTGCCGGTCGTCGACAAGGCCAAGATCGTCAAGGTCTCGAAGGACTTCCAGCACAAGCAGGAAGAGAAGGCCGCCGACGCCGAGCAGGACCGGACGGTCGCGAACGGCGAGCTGCCGGCCGCGCACGTCGACCCGAACCCGCCGTTGCTGCGGGTGCAGCCGGAGATCAAGCCGTCGGTGATCGAGCAGCCGCCGGTGGTTCCGCCGCCGTCGACTCCGACCGATTCGCCGACCGAGCCGGCGCCGTCCGACCCGACCACCAAGCCGTCCGACCCGACGCCGACCGACCCGCCGTCGACGGAGCCGAGTACGCCGACGGAGACTCCGCCGCCGTCGACTCCGACCGACCCGCCGACCTCACCTCCGACGACGGAGCCGACCAACCCGCCCTCGACCCCGCCGACCAACAACGGCGAGACCGGGACGGGGAACCCGGCGCCGGGCGACCCGGGGCCGGGGAGCCAGCCGAGCACGGCGCCGACCGGTGACACCGGCACGAAGCCGGGCGACGACAGTTCGCTGCCGGGCAGTGACGACAGCAGCCAGACGGGTAACACCGGCGAGACCGGCGACGGCAAACCGACCGGGGACGTCAAGCCCAGTACGCCGCCGCTCGGTGACCAGACGGGTCAGACCGGGGACAGCAAGCCGGTCGACGAGGCCGCCGAGCTGGCCAATCTGATCGCACCGGTGCTGCCGCCCCCGACCGGTACGCCGGTCGAGGTGCAGAGCGCGGTCCAGTACTTCGGCGGCGGGCTGGAGCTGACCGGGAAGCACTCCAACGGCAAGGTGACGACCGGTTCGGTCCGCAAGCACTACGCCAAGGGCAAGCACTCCACGGGTTCCTACGCGGAGGGTAAGCATGCGGCGATCGAGCGCACCCACGGGTCGCTCGACGACGAGACCGTTCTGCGGATCCTCGGCGTACTGAACAAGCGCACCAACTGACACTGAACACGGATTCAGGGCCCGGGCTGCTGCCCGGGCCCTAGGTCTGATTCTGACTCCGGGTAGCGGCGGCATACGATGGTGGTCCGTTCTCGCCGGACAAAGGTGCACGTTTTTCCCATGGACATCACCCCCGCTGGAGTTCCCGACAAGTTCGCCGCTCTCGGCCTCACCTTCGACGACGTTCTGCTGCAGCCGAACGAGTCCGATGTCATCCCGTCCGAGGCCAGCACCCGGTCCCGGGTGAGCCGCAACATCGAGGTCAACATCCCGCTGCTATCCAGCGCGATGGACACCGTCACCGAGGCCCGGATGGCGATCGCGATGGCGCGCCAGGGCGGTCTGGGCGTGCTGCACCGCAACCTGTCGATCGAGGACCAGGCCCAGCAGGTCGACCTGGTCAAGCGGTCCGAGTCCGGCATGATCGCGCAGCCGATCACCATCGGTCCGGACGCCTCCATCGGCGAGGCCGACGCGCTCTGCGCGCAGTACCGGATCTCCGGCGTACCGGTCGTCGACAACGCCGGCGTACTGGTCGGCATCGTGACGAACCGCGACATGCGCTTCGAGAACGACATGGAGCGCCCGGTCCGCGAGGTGATGACCAAGCAGCCGCTGATCACCGGCAAGCAGGGCATCTCCGCCGACGACGCGATGGCGCTGCTCAGCAAGCACAAGGTCGAGAAGCTGCCGCTGGTCGACGACGCCGGCAAGCTGACCGGCCTGATCACGCTGAAGGACTTCGTCAAGCGCGACAAGTTCCCGCTCTCCACCAAGGACGCCACCGGCCGGCTGATGGTCGGCGCGGCGATCGGCTTCTACGGCGAGGCGTACAAGCGGGCGATGGCGCTGGTCGAGGCCGGTGTCGACCTGCTCGTCGTGGACACCGCGCACGGTCACTCGCAGGCCCAGTTGGAGATCATCCGCAAGCTCAAGGCCGACCCGGCCGTTCGCGGCGTCGACGTGGTCGGCGGCAACGTCGGCACCCGTGAAGGCGCGAAGGCGCTGGTCGAGGCCGGCGCGGACGGCGTGAAGGTCGGCGTCGGACCGGGCTCGATCTGTACGACGCGAGTCGTGTCCGGCGTCGGCGTTCCGCAGGTCACCGCGATCTACGAGGCCTCGCTGGCCTGCAAGCCGGCCGGGGTCCCGGTCATCGGCGACGGCGGCCTGCAGTACTCGGGCGACATCGCGAAGGCGCTCGTCGCCGGTGCGGACACGGTCATGCTCGGCTCGCTGCTGGCCGGCTGCGAGGAGTCGCCCGGTGATCTGGTCTTCATCAACGGCAAGCAGTTCAAGGCCTATCGCGGCATGGGTTCGCTCGGTGCGATGTCGTCGGCCGGCGGGCTGCGCAAGTCGTACTCGAAGGACCGCTACTTCCAGAGCGATGTCGGCAGCGACGAGAAGCTGATCGCCGAGGGCATCGAGGGTCAGGTTCCCTACCGGGGCCCGCTCTCCGCCGTCGCGCACCAGCTGATCGGCGGCCTGCGGCAGTCGATGTTCTACTGCGGCTCGCGCACCGTGACCGAACTGCAGGACAAGGGCCGTTTCGTCCGGATCACCTCGGCCGGCCTGCAAGAATCGCACCCGCACGACATCCAGATGACGGTCGAAGCGCCGAACTACTCCGGCCGCTGACGCGACGAATGAGCCCGAGGCCGCGCTGGGGTATGGCAAGGTGTTGCCAACCACCTATGGCAATAGGTGATTAGCAACGAGTGGTGGAGGTCCGGGTGACCGTCGAGGTCCCGCTGCGGCGGATCGAGGTGAGTGGTCTCACCTCGCTGCGGCATGCCGTGCTGGACCTCTCGAGCGCGGTGACTTTGCTGGTCGGGCCCAACGGTGCAGGCAAGAGCAACGTCGTCGACGCCTTCGAGCTGCTCGGCAGGATCATCGATCAGCAACTGAACGACACCTTGGTCCGCTCCGGGGGGTTTGCCGCGCGGCTACACCGAACCCCCGATCCGGCGCTCGCTCCCGAATCGATCGAGATCAAGGTGTGGGGTGCCTGGCAGCGCGAGACCTCGAACGGCTACCAGGTCCGGGTCGAGGCGGGACCTGACGACACGGCCATCGTGCGCGAGACCACTATGTTCCACGACCGGTCGAGATTCGATAATCCACACACGACAACCCTCCGGTCCGCCCGCGAGAGCCGGCTGCGGACCGAGGCGGAGACAGCCCCCAAAGCGTCGTACGTGCTCGACGTGGTGTCGGGCTGCCGGGTGTTCCATTTCGACGACACCAGCGCGGACGCGCCGGTGAAACGCCGGGTCGACCCGGCCGACAACATCACTTTGGCGCCCGACGCACGCAATCTTGCCGCCGTGCTGCTGCGCCTGCGCGACGAAGACGCCTCCCGGTACCGGCGAGTGGTCCGGACGGTCCGCACGGTCGCTCCGTATTTCGACGACTTCGTGCTCGAGCCGGAGGGCGGAGCGATCCGGCTCCGATGGAGAGAGCGCGGTCTCGACTCCGTTTTCTCTGCCGACAACCTCAGCGACGGGACCCTCAGATTCGTCTGCCTGGCGGTCCTCCTGCTGCAGGACAACAAGCCCGGGACCATCGTTCTCGACGAGCCCGAGCTCGGCCTGCACCCGTTCGCGATTCATCAACTGGCTGCCCTGCTGCGTCGCGCGGCCGAGGACCGGCGGGTCGTCGCCGCTACTCAGTCGGTCACGCTGCTGGAGCAGTTCAGTGTCGACGAGGTGGCGATAGTCGAGCGGACCAGCGAAGGAACTCAACTCCAGCGGCCGGATCGCCGGGTTCTCGAGCAATGGCTCGGGGACTACTCGCTCGGTGAGCTGTGGGAAAAGAATCTGCTCGGGGGGCGTCCCCGTCCGGATGGTTCACCTCGTGTGGTGGGTGGATGAGCACGTTCCGCCAGATCGCGATGGTGGTGGAGGGGCAGACGGAGTCGGCGTTCGTCAGCGAGATCCTGGCGCCGCACTTGCAGCCGATGGGCGTCTACATCACGCCAGTGATCGTGACGACCTCGCGTCTGGCCGACGGCACTACCTTCAAGGGTGGCGGGGCGGTGTGGCGCCACTACGAGAACGACATTCGGCGACTGCTGGGCGCCTCCCATCTCCAGTGTGTCTCGATTCTCGTCGACTTCTATGCCTACCCGCGGAACGCGCCCGGTTCGGATTGTTGTGGCCGGCCGCATGAGCCACGGCTGTGTGTCGAGCGACGGATCGCGGCGATGGGGGCAGCGATCGACAACCCACGCTTCCTGCCGAATGTCGTACTGCACGAATTCGAGACCTGGGTGATTGCTGCATCGATGGACACGAGCCACGTGCTCGGGGACGCAAGCGTCGCCAGGTGCTTGCAGGCCGAAGCCGACTCCGTGGGCTGCGATGTCGAATTGCTGAACGACTCGGTGGCGACCGCGCCGTCGAAGCGTGTTCAGAAGTGCTGGCCCGACTACGACAAGGTGACCGATGGCATCGAAGTTATCCGGGAGGCGGGCCTGACCTCGGTGTTGGAGCGTTGTCCGGGCCTCCGGAGCTGGGTCGGACGACTTCTGGCCCACTGAAACGCCTGCATCGCCGCGCTCGGTAGGCTGAGCACATGAGTGAGATCGAGATCGGCCGGGCCAAGCGTGGGCGGCAGGCTTACGCCTTTGACGACATTGCGATCGTGCCGTCGCGCCGGACCCGGGATCCCGAGGAGGTTTCGGTCGCGTGGCAGATCGACGCGTACCGGTTCGAGCTGCCGATCCTGGCCGCGCCGATGGATTCGGTGATGTCGCCGGCGACGGCGATCGCGATCGGGAAGGCCGGCGGTCTCGGGGTGCTGAACCTCGAGGGGCTGTGGACCCGGTACGAGGACCCCGCGAAGCTGCTCGAGGAGATCACGTCGCTCGATCGTGAGCAGGCGACGCACCGGCTGCAGGAGATCTACTCGGCGCCGATCAAGCCTGAGCTGATCTCGCAGCGGGTGCAGGAGATTCGCGACTCCGGGGTCACGGTCGCGGGGGCGTTGTCGCCGCAGCGGACCAAGCAGTTCGCGAAGCACGTGGTCGATGCGGGCGTCGACCTGTTCGTCATCCGCGGGACGACGGTCTCCGCCGAGCATGTGTCGGGTCAGGCCGAGCCGCTGAACCTCAAGCAGTTCATCTACGACCTCGACGTACCGGTGATTGTCGGCGGCTGCGCCACGCACCAGGCTGCGCTGCACCTCATGCGGACGGGTGCGGCCGGCGTACTGGTCGGCTTTGGCGGCGGTGCTGCGCACACCACGCGCAAGGTGCTCGGGGTTGCGGTGCCGATGGCTTCCGCGGTGGCTGACGTCGCTGCGGCGCGGCGGGACTACATGGACGAGTCCGGTGGTCGCTATGTGCACGTGATCGCGGATGGCTCGGTCGGCCGGTCCGGTGACGTGGCGAAGGCGATTGCCTGCGGTGCGGATGCCGTCATGGTCGGGTCGCCGTTGGCGCGGGCCAGCGATGCGCCGGGCGGTGGCTACCACTGGGGTGCCGAGGCCTGGCACGCGGATCTGCCGCGCGGCGAGCGGGTAGAGGTCGGCGTCACCGGGACGATGGAGCAGATCCTGTTCGGGCCGTCCTGGGTGCCGGACGGCACGATGAACCTGGTCGGTGCGCTCAAGCGAGCCATGGCCACCACCGGGTACACCGAGCTGAAGGAGTTCCAGCGGGTCGAGGTCGTCGTCGGTTGAGTACCGGCGTTCTGCTCCTGCACGGCTCCAGCGGTACGCCGGACCTCGATCGGGCCCGGCTTCTCGAGGCCGAGGGGTACGACGTACTGGCGCCGGCCTGGCCTGTCCAGGCCGAGGTGGCGCTGGAGGCGTTCCCGCTCGACGAGCTCGAGGACCGCAACGAGCGGATCGTGGTGATGGGCAGCTCATGGGGTGCCGAGGCGGCGTTGCTGCTCGGTGCGCTGGACGAGCGCGTGGCCGCGGTGGTCGCGTTCGCTCCGAGCGCCTACGTGTGGGGTCGGGTCGAAGAGGACGGCACCCAGCGGTCGGCGTGGACGTGGCGGGGTGTGCCGGTGCCCTTCGTCCCGTACGCCGCGGACTGGCAGCCGGATGAGGATCCGCCGAGCTACACCCCGATGTACGAGCACAGTCTGCGGACCGCCCCTGAGGCAGACTCGGCCCGGATCCCGGTCGAGCAGATCCGGCAGCTGTTGCTGATCGCCGGTGGTGACGACAAGGTCTGGCCGTCGGTGGACTTCGCGGACGAGATCGTCCGGCGGCGCGGTGCGTTGCCGACGCGGTTGGTGGTCGGCCGTGCAGCGGGACATCGTGTGGTGCTGCCGGGCGAGACCCCGAAGACCGCGGGGCAGCAGATGGCGCGTGGCGGGACCGAGGCGGCCGACCGGGAGCTCGGCGATCGAGCCTGGCCGGAGATTCTGACGATCCTGGCCGGCTGACTCCGCTGGGTGGACGACGTGCGGCGTGGCCGCGCGGCTTGGTGAACTCTGAAAGGATTGCGGTATGGGACTGTTCAGCCGAAGCAACCGCAACCAGGACGCCGACAACGCCGCCCTCTCTGGGGCGCGCGCGAAGCTGGCATCGGAAGACGTGGAGCAGGTCCGGTTCCTGATCACCTCGAAGCTGCTCGTGCATGCCACGAAGCTGGTGATGGACCGGACCGGACTCGACCTGAAGAAGTCGCGGCAGATCGTCGACGAGATCCGCTACGGGACGTATGTGCCGCCGATCCAGAAGACGCCGCTGATGCGCACACCGGGGACGAATCTGGCCGAGCGGACGCGCGCACTGAAGGCGGCCGGCGAGCTGCACCAGGCGACCGCCCTCGTGGTCTCCGAGACCGGCATGACCGAGGTCGAGGCCGGCCTGTTCGTCGGCGCCCTCAAGCCCCAGCAGGACTACTGACCGACGCTGATCAGCCGCCGATGAGGCGGTCCGGGCCGCTGAGGAGTTGGTGCGCGGCTTCGTGGGCGTGCTGGGAGGCGGTGAGGTCGCCGGTGGCAGCCAGCAGCTCGCCGTGCTGGCGGTAGCAGTCGGCGGCCAGGTCCTTCATTGCCGGATCGTCGTCCGTGAAGGGGATCAGCGCAGTGGCCACCTCGGCGCACCAGCTCGCTAGGTCGAGCGCCAGCTCGAGCCGACCGGACTGGTAGTAGGCCTGCGAGACATCGCGCAGCAGCTTCGCCCAGATGGGGGCGTAGGTGCTCGTCTCGTACCGCATCCGCTGTGACTCGCGCTCTGACGAGATGGCGAACAGGTAGTGCGCTTCCACGCCCAGTGTCAGCGCAGCGTCCACGTCATGCAGCAGTAACTGCGGCACGAGCTCAGCCAGCTCAGTTGCCCGTACGGCGGCCGACTCGGGGTCGGTGCGGCCGGAGACAGTCGCCAGAGTCATACCGGGCGCAGGCTCGGCCAGAGCGAGCAGTCGGAAGTACTGCTCGTAGGGGCCGAGCTTGATCTCCGCATTCTCCAGTGCGGTAACCAGAGTCAGCGGCAGACCGCGCTCCAGCTCCTCGGTAACCCGTGCGGCCGTCTCAGCGTCGGTGTCGAAGGCAGTGCGGAGGCAGGTCTCGCCCTCCATGATCCGCCCGACGATTCCGAGGTGCTTGCCCTTGCGGGTGAGTGCTGCGACCAGAGTGCGCATGTCGGTCGCGGAATCCGAGTCGGCGAGGGTATCCGCCGTAGTCAGACCGATCTCGTCCGCCTCCAGCGCCAGGTCGAGCCGCCCCTCGGCTGCGTGGACGTCGGCCGACACAGCGGTCGCCGTACAGAGGTAGCGGGCGTAGGACAGCGACTGTGGGCTCTCGTTGATCTGGTCCGCGAGCTGCAGGAAGAGCTGGGTCGCTGCGTCGGCAGACGCGACGGCCAGCGCCGGATCGCCGTACCGGCGCAGGATGAGGGCGTTCATCGCGAGCACCCGGGCGAAGTCCGGCTGGTGCCGCAGACCGTCCTCACCACTGACCAGCTGCCCGTAGGAGATCACCGCGCCGTCCATCTCCAGTACGGCGGTGGCGCCACGACCGCGGTGCGCCTGCGTCATCGCCCGCCGTGCCCGGACGTCAGCCAGGAACGATGTGGCGTCGAGCACACCGGCGTCACTCAGCTCGGTATAGCCCAGCTGCGCCTCGTGCAGTGCGGCCAGCGCCTCCTCATGCCGTCCGGACGCGTTCAGCGAGCCGGCCAGCTCGTACTGGGTCGCGGCCATCAGGTGCTTGGCCTCGTAGTGGTTCGGGCTCCCTTCAGCCCGCTCCCTGGCCAGCTCGATCACGCGCTGCTGATAAGGCCCTGCCTCGTCGGCACGGCCTTCCTCGATCAGCACCTGGGCTGTCTGCAGCGCCTCACCGAGCTCGTCCTCAGGAGGCGTCCAGAGCCCCCCGCTGTCCACCATCTCGCAGTTCCACCCCTTCGAAGCTTCAGCCGTCCAGCCTAGGGCACACCATCTGCACGTGCAGGGGGACACGAAGGCGACTTCCACTACTGACATCCTCTATTACCGGCAGGTAGCCTGGCTGAATGAGCGAGCGGAGCGAGCGAACAGACAATACTGCCGAGCTCTCGCTCGTGTCGGAGCCGAGCGCCAGCGAGGTGGAGGCATGAGCGAGCAGACCTCGATTCCTGCCGATCCGGAGCTGGACCCGACTGCGTCGTACGCGACCGATCAGTCGGTCATCCGGCGGTTGTCGGGGCTGCTGCGCGCGAGCGCCGGGACGCGGACGACGTATGCGCCCGCGACTGGGCAGCCGATCGCGGATCTGCCGCTCTCGAGTCCGGACGACGTCGTCGCCGCGGTGCGGACGGCGCGGAAGACGCAGGCCAGCTGGAAACGGGTGCCGCTGGACGAGCGGGCCGCGATCCTGCTGCGCTACCACGATCTGGTCCTGGATCACCGGCACGAGCTGGTCGACCTGGTGATCCGGGAGTCCGGCAAGGCGCGCAAGCAGGCCTTCGAGGAGGTCGCGCACGTCGCGCTGACCGCCCGGTACTACGGCCGCAAGGCGCACGAACTGCTCGACCCGCAGCGCAAGCTCGGCATGTTCCCGGTGCTGACCCGTGCGGAGCAGCGGTTCGTCCCCAAGGGCGTCGTCGGCATCATCTCGCCGTGGAACTACCCGCTCAGCATGGCGATGGCCGACGGCCTGCCCGCCGTCCTGGCCGGCAACACCGTCGTGCACAAGCCGGACAGCCAGACCCCACTGACCGCACTGCGCGCGATCGAGCTCCTGTACGACGCTGGGCTGCCGCGCGAGGCGTGGATCCCGGTGAACGGGGACGGTGCGACGGTCGGCGGCGCGATCATCCAGAACACCGACTACATCTGCTTCACCGGCTCCACCAAGACCGGTCGCCTGGTTGCACAGCAGGCTGCTGAGCGACTGATCGGTTTCAGCCTGGAGCTCGGTGGCAAGAACCCGATGCTGGTACTGCGTGACGCGGACGTCGCACGTGCCGCCGAGGGCGCCGTACGGGCTTGTTTTGCGAGTGCTGGTCAGCTCTGCGTCTCTATGGAACGCCTGTACGTCGCGGACCAGGTGTACGACGCGTTCGTGACCGCGTTCGTCGCCAGAGTGAACAAGCTGAAGCTGTCCGCCGGGACGGGCTGGGACGTCGACATGGGCTCGCTGATCTCGAAGGCGCAGCTGGAGACGGTGACCCGGCACGTGGACGATGCCAAGGCCAAGGGTGCTGTGGTGCTGGCCGGCGGGAAGGCGCGGCCGGAGATCGGTCCGCTGTTCTACGAGCCGACTGTGCTGTCCGGCGTGACTCCGGCGATGGAGTGCTTCGACAACGAGACCTTCGGGCCGGTTGTGTCGATCTACCGGTTCTCCGACGAGTCCGAGGCGATCCAGCGGGCGAACGAGGGGGAGTACGGGCTGAACGCGAGCGTGTACACCCGCGACACCCGCCGCGGCCGTGCGGTCGCGGCACAGCTCGTGGCCGGCACAGTCAACGTGAACGAGGGCTATGCGGCGACGTTCGGCTCGATCGACACCCCGATGGGCGGCATGCGGTCCTCCGGGGTCGGCCGCCGCCAGGGCGTCGAGGGCATCCGCCGGTACGTCGATCCGCAGGCGATCGCGACCCAGCGGCTGATCCCGATCGCGGCGTCGCACGGTCTGTCCGACCAGGCGTACGCCGAAGTGATGACTGGTGCCCTCCGGGTTCTGAAGAAGCTGGGCCGCGCTTGATCTTCTAGCTTGGAGTCAACATGTCCTTCGATTATGACGTGCTCATCATCGGGTCCGGGTTCGGCGGGTCCGTCAGTGCGCTACGGCTGACGGAGAAGGGCTACAAGGTCGCGGTGCTCGAGGCGGGCGCGCGGTTCGAGGACTCCGGGTTCGCGAAGAACTCCTGGGACACCAAGCGGTTTCTGTTCGCCCCTCGCTTTGGGCGGTACGGCATCCAGCGGATCACGGCTCTGAAGGACGTGATCATCCTGTCCGGCGCCGGGGTCGGCGGCGGCAGCCTCGTCTACGCGAACACGCTCTACGAGCCGCTGGACGCCTTCTACAAGGACCGGCAGTGGGCGCACATCACCGACTGGAAGTCCGAGCTCGCGCCGTACTACGACCAGGCGAAGCGGATGCTGGGCGTCGCCACCTACCCCGGTTTCACCCCGGCCGACGAGGTGATGAAGCAGGTCGCCGACGACATGGGCGTGGGCGACACCTTCCATCCGACCCCGGTCGGGGTCTTCTTCGGCTCGCCCGGCGTCGAGGTCGACGACCCCTACTTCGGTGGCGCGGGCCCCCGCCGTACCGGCTGTATCGACTGCGGCGAGTGCATGACCGGGTGCCGGCACAACGCGAAGAACACCCTGACCAAGAACTACCTCTACCTGGCCGAGAAGGCCGGCGCAGAGGTCTACCCGCTGACCACGGTCACGTCGGTCGAGCCGCTGGCCGACGGCGGGTACGCCGTGGACACCCGCGGGACCGCGGATCGGCGGAGCGTCCGCCGGTTCACCGCGCAGCAGGTCATCTTCGCGGCCTCCGCCATCGGTACGGCGAAACTCCTGCACCGGCTGCGGGACGAGAACAAGCTGCCCCGGCTGTCGACCCGGCTCGGCGTGCTGACCCGGACGAACTCCGAGTCGCTGCTCGGCGCCATGGCGATCAGCCGCGACATCGACTACACCCGCGGAGTCGCGATCACCTCGTCGTTCCACCCGGACGAGATCACCCACATCGAACCGGTCCGCTACGGCCGCGGCAGCAATGCGATGTCGCTGCTGCAGACCGTCCTCACCGACGGGGACGGCGACCGGCCGCGCTGGCGGACCTGGCTGCACGAGCTGCGGGTGCAGTGGCGGAACCTGCGCCGGCTCTACGACCTGAAGCACTGGTCCGAGCGGACCGTGATCGCACTGGTCATGCAGACCGCCGACAACTCGATCACCACCTTCGGCAAGCGGGACCGGTTCGGCCGCTGGCGGCTGTCCTCGGAGCAGGGGCACGGTGCCCCGAACCCGTCCTGGATCCCGGTCGCGAACCAGGTGGTCCGCCGGATGGCGGGGGTGATGAAGGGGACGCCGGGCGGCACCATCGGTGAGCCGTTCAACGTGCCGATGACCGCGCACTTCATCGGCGGCTGCGCGATCGGCGACTCCCCGGCCACCGGCGTGGTCGACGCCTACCACCGCGTCTACGGGTACGACGGTCTGCACATCATGGACGGATCCGCGATCTCGGCCAACCTCGGCGTGAACCCTTCGCTGACGATCACCGCGCAGGCCGAGCGGGCGCTGTCGTTCTGGCCGAACAACGGGACGGCGGACCCGCGGCCGGCGATGAACCGGCCCTATCAGCGGCTGCAGCCGGTAGCGCCGACGGCTCCCGTGGTTCCCGCGGATGCGCCCGGAGCACTCCGGTTACCGATCGTGCAGATCACCACAAAGCAGCCTGTGACGAAGTCGTAACGCATTCCTGATATTGCAACGAGGTAATTCCCGGGACCCCGATGAAATGAAAGAACCTCAACCCTGGAGAAGGTTGAGGTTCGGTGCTGCAAAGGTGCCGTAAAAGGGAGCGAGCCCCTCGGGAACGTTTCCGCCCAAATCGTTTCCCGAGGGGCTCACTCAAGCCGGGGTGAGGCGCCCGGCGCTTTGGGATCGGGTCACCAGCCATAGCTGGCGACCCGAGCTCTTGGTCACTACCTTACATCCGATTTCTGGAGTTTCGAGCCCTGCGGAGTGGTTGTTATCACTCTGCGTGCTGTTCGTAATGATCAGCTACTCGTCGCTCTTTGTTACCGGGTGGCGGTCTTCCTTGCGGTAACCGCCTCTGTTCACATCAACGAGCCCCTCTACAGGGGGTTACGAGGTTCCAAAGAAAAATCCAAAAACTTTCTCCGGGCTCTTGCAACGGTCGCTCAGAGTTGCTGCGGCCTCAGCTGTCCCACGTGACGCGGACCGCAGCCCCGCCGTACCGCCCTGCCCTAGGGTGAGCCGACCCCCCGTCCGGATCAGGCAGGAGAACCATGGGCGACATCGTGGACGTGGCACGTGAGCAGGTGCTCGAGCAGGGCATCGGCCTGCGCGAGGAGCAGCTCGTCGAGGTGCTGCGGACGCCGGACGACCGGCTGCCGGAGCTGCTCGCGCTCGCGCACGACGTCCGGGTGAAGTGGTGCGGCGAGGAGATCGAGGTCGAGGGGATCATCTCCCTCAAGACCGGCGGGTGTCCCGAGGACTGCCACTTCTGCTCGCAGTCCGGTCAGTTCACCTCACCGGTGCGTGCGGTCTGGCTGAACATCCCCGAGCTGGTCCAGGCGGCGCAGGAGACGGCGGCGACCGGTGCGACCGAGTTCTGCATCGTCGCGGCGGTCCGTGGTCCGGACGCGCGGCTGATGTCGCAGGTGAAGGCCGGCATCGAGGCGATCAACGCTGCGGTCGAGATCAACATCGCTTGCTCGCTCGGCATGCTCACCCAGGAGCAGGTCGACGAGCTGAAGGCGATGGGGGTGCACCGCTACAACCACAACCTGGAGTCGGCGCGGTCGTACTTCCCGGACGTCGTCACCACGCACTCCTTCGAGGAGCGCTGGGACACCTGCCTGATGGTCCGCGAGTCCGGCATGGAGCTGTGCTGCGGCGGACTGGTCGGAATGGGTGAGTCCCTGGAGCAGCGTGCCGAGCTGGCCGCGCAGCTGGCCGAGCTGGAGCCGCATGAGGTCCCGTTGAACTTCCTGAACCCCCGGCCGGGCACACCGTTCGGGGACATGGAGGTGATGGACGGCAAGGACGCACTGCGCACCATCGCCGCGTTCCGGCTCGCCATGCCGCGCACAGTGCTCCGGTACGCCGGTGGCCGCGAACTGACCCTGGGCGACCTGGGGACCCGCGACGGTCTGCTCGGTGGGATCAACGCTGTGATCGTCGGCAACTACCTGACCACGCTGGGTCGCCCGGCTACTGCTGACCTCGACCTGCTGGCCGAGCTCAAGATGCCGGTCAAGGAGCTTCAGAAGACGCTATGACGTTCTGCAGCCACTGTGGACTCGCGGAGACCGACGGCAGCCACGAGGACTGCCGTCGTTCTTTGCTGATGGAGCCACCGCGCTACTGCGCGGAGTGCCGCCGACGGATGGTGGTGCAGGTCCACCCGATGGGGTGGACCGCCCGTTGCTCCGTCCACGGCACTCTCTCGTCTTAACGCACCGCGTCGGACGCTGCCACCACGTCGACGAGGCCGTGGCCCTTGTCGTACGACGTCGTGCCGCCGCCTCGGCTGTCCGTCTCGTACGCCGCGCCGTTGGTGTACTTGTGCGCCGTCGAGATCAGTGCGGCCTCGATCTGGGCCGGCGTGGCCGACGGGTTCGCCTGGAACAGCTGGGCGACGATCCCGGCGATGTGTGGCGCAGCCATCGACGTACCGCTGATGGTGTTGTAGTTGCCACCGTCCAGCGGAGCCAGACCGGTGGTGCAGATCGGCAGATAGATCCGGCAGGACGAGGTGATGTCCTCACCAGGTGCCGACAGGTCCGGGTAGGTGGCCTGGGTGCCGTTGAGGCCACGCGAGGAGAAGCTGGAGACCTGTCCGTCCCGCGTGCCGGTGGCAAGGTCGTAGTACGAGGCGACCGACAGGATGCCGCCGGTCGGATCCTGGCCGGGCGGGTTGGTCAGCGACGTGCTGCCGTCACCGCCGTCGTTGCCTGCTGCCCAGACTGTGACGACACCCTCAGCAGCAAGCGCACGCTGGAGTTTGACGGTGGCCGAGTTCGGGTCGAAGGCGCCGCCACCGGTCGGGCCGTACGAGTTGTTGGTGACCTTGATCGGCGGGCACTTGCTGGCCGGTACTGCGCTGCCGCAGGGTGCCGCATGGTTCTCCAGCACCCAGTTGAGCGCCGCGTCCGCGCCGACGATCAGCAGTGCGGCGCCGACCGAAACTGAGACGAGTGAAGCGCCCGGTGCGGCGCCCTGGAGCTTGGTGCCGTCGGCGAGAGTCACCTTGCGGCCGGCAACGATGCCGTTGACGTGGGTGCCGTGGCCGCCGACCGAGAGCAGGTCGGTGTCGAGCGAGCCGGCATCCACCGGCAGACAGAGCGTCTCCGACAGCGGGTCGCAGACGATCTTGAGGTTCTTCACCACGGCTGAGCTGCCGTCAGGCTTCTTGAAGAACGGGTGAGTCGGGTCGACACCGCTGTCGATCACCGCGACGCTCACGCCACTACCGTCCAGCGCCAGGCCGTTGGCCCCGGTCCGGGTGTCCGCGGCCTCCGCGCCGCGGGTGGCGAGATGCGAGGTCGACGTACTGATCTCGACCGGCTGGTTGCCCTCGAGGTAAGTGACGCCGGGCTGGGTGCGGGCGGCCAGGATCTGCGAGCGGGTGCCTTCGGCAACCACTACTCCAATCCGGTCGTACGACGAGAGCCGGTGCAGGCCGCTGGCCTCGACAGCGGCGTTGGCGGCAGCCAGATCGGTGCCGTGCACAAGGACTGTGGTTCGCTGCAGCAGGTTGAGCTGCTGACTCAGAAATCCTTGTACTGGTGCGGAATTCTGGGCCTGGGCATGGATCGGGGTACTGATCGTCAGTGCCAGCAGACTGACTGCGGCTGCGGCGATCAACGGGCGGGATCTGCGCATGAGTGCTCCTCACAAAGGCCTGACAACGTGGGCGGGTGACGGCCAGTAGCGATTGCTGGGCTCAATGTAAGCGGGCATGGCGGTCCGCGGAAGTGATTCGCGCAACGTCAGAACTATCAGATCGCAGTGATCTGCGATGCTTCGGAGATCACGGATTCGGGAGGCATAGTGGCACGGACGGTCGACGAGTGGCTGGAGCGCGACGCCCAGCTCCTCTGGCATCCGTACTCCTCGCTGAGCGAGCCCTCGCCGGTGCGGATGGTCCGTGGTGCGTCCGGTGTGCGCCTGCAGTTCGACGGTGGCGTTGAGGCGATCGACGCGATGTCCTCGTGGTGGAGCGTCATCCATGGCTACCGGCACCCGGTTCTGGATGCCGCACTGAAGAGCCAGGTGGACGATTTCAGCCATGTGATGTTCGGCGGGCTCACACACGAGCCTGCGATCCGGCTGGCCGAGCGACTGGTCGAGATCACGCCGGCGCCGCTTGAGCACGTGTTCTTCTGCGACTCCGGTTCGGTGTCGGTGGAGGTCGCGATCAAGTTGGCGCTGCAGTACCAGGTGGCCCGTGGGTACGTCGGGCGCACGCGCATGCTGACTGTGCGCGGCGGCTATCACGGTGACACCTTTGCGCCGATGAGTGTCTGTGATCCCGTGAACGGGATGCACTCGCTCTTCACGGGAGCCCTGCAGGAGCAGGTGTTCGGTCCGCAGCCACCGGCCGGATTCGACCGCCCTGCTGACGATCCGGAGCTCCAGGCCTGGGCAGCTGCGATGACTGCCATCGCTGCGGAGCAGGCTGGCTCAGTCGCCGCCATCGTGGTGGAGCCGATCCTGCAAGGCGCAGGTGGCATGTATGCCTACAGTCCGGCCTGTCTGCGCGTGCTGCGCGAGTTGGCCGATCAGTATGGCTTCCTGCTGATTCTCGACGAGATCGCCACCGGCTTCGGCCGGACCGGCACGCTCTTTGCCTCAGAGCACGCAGACGTCGACCCGGACATCCTGTGTGTCGGCAAGGCGTTGACCGGGGGCTACCTGAGCTTGGCCGCGACGCTCTGTACGGCGGAGGTCGCGCAAGCGGTTTCCAACGGCCCTGGTGGGGCCTTGATGCACGGGCCGACATTCATGGCCAATCCGCTGGCTTGCTCGGTCGCACTCGCATCAATCGACCTGTTGCTGTCTCAGGACTGGGCTGCGCGGGTGGCTGGGATTTCAGCTGGGCTGACGGCCGGTCTGGCGCCGGCTGCTGAGTTGCCGGCGGTGAAGGACGTTCGGGTGCTCGGTGCGGTCGGCGTGGTGCAGTTGGCTGGTCCGGTGGACATGGTGCGGATGACAGACGCCGTACTGCGGCGTGGTGTCTGGGTGCGCCCGTTCCGGGACCTCGTCTACACGATGCCGCCGTACGTGTGCACTGATGCGGAGATCGCCACCATCGCGTCCACGATCACGGATGCGGTGCGGGAGGTCGGCTGATGCTCGAGGAGTGGCTTGCGCCGAAGGCTGCCGCGCTGGAGACGCGTGGCCTGACCCGGCGGCTCCGGGCCCGGGCTGCCGACGAGGGCCTCATCGACCTGGCCGGCAACGACTATCTGGGCCTGGCCCGGGACCCTCGGGTCATTGAGGCCGCCGCTGAAGCAGTCTGCCGCTGGGGGACCGGCGCCACCGCCTCTCGCCTCGTCACCGGTACGACGACGCTGCACGAGGAGCTGGAGTCGCGTCTGGCGTCGTACGTCGGTCAGGCCGCCGGACTGGTGTTCTCGTCGGGCTATCTGGCCAACCTGGGTGTGGTGACCGCGCTAGGCGGCCCGGGGACGCTGCTGGTGACGGACGAGCACGTGCACGCGTCACTGATCGATGCGGCGCGGCTGGCTCGGTCGCGGGTGGAAGTCGTTCCACACAACGAGGTTGATGCAGTTGTGAAAGTGCTTGCTGAGCGCAACGAACCACATGCGGTACTGGCGACCGAGTCGGTCTTCAGTGTGCTCAGCGATGAGGCGCCACTGGTCGCGCTGGCTGAGGTCGCGGCGGCCCACGACGCCGTACTGCTGGTGGATGAGGCGCATGGGCTTGGGGTGACCGGTGCTGGCCATGGCTCGGTGCATGCGGCTGGGCTAGCCGGATTGGATCATGTGATCGTCACCATGACGCTGTCCAAGGCACTGGCCTCACAGGGCGGCGTCGTACTCGGTCCGGCGGTGTTGCGGGACCACCTGATCAACCGGTCCCGGCCGTTCATCTATGACACCGCACTGGCCCCGGCGTCCTGCGCTGCTGCCCTGGCCGCGCTGGAGGTGCTGGTGGCCGAGCCGGAGCGGCCTGCGGCCATCCACTTGGCCGCCGCGCGGCTGGCTGCGGCCGGTGGGGTTCCTGCGGCGGCAGGGGCGGTCGTTTCGGTCCCGATGCCCGGTCCGCGAGAGACTGTCCGGGCGGCGGAGATTTGCCGGGACAATGGCGTACTGGTCGGCAGTTTCCGGCCGCCGTCGGTCCCGGATGGCATCAGCCGGCTCCGGCTGACTGCCCAGGCCGGTCTGTCCGACGACGAGCTGGCCCGAGCCTGCGCCGTAATCAGTCAAGCCATCAGCGAGGTTTCATGATCACCATCGTCACCGGTACCGACACCGGCGTCGGCAAGACCGTCGCCACCGCCGCACTCGCCGTCCGCGCCGCCGTGCACGGCAAGGTCGCGGTCGTGAAGCCGGCCCAGACGGGCGTCGGCAAGGACGACCCTGCCGACCTGGACGACGTCAACCGCCTGACCGGCATCACCACCCTCTACGAAGGCGTCCGCCTCCGGGACCCGCTCGCGCCGACAACGGCCGCGCGTCGCGAGGGCGTTCCGCTGCCGACGGCCGAGGTGCACGCCAAGTCCGTCGACGGGCTCTCCGCGACCCACGAGAACGTGATCGTCGAGGGCGCCGGCGGTCTGCTCGTCGGTCTGGACGCCGACGGCGGGACGCTGATCGACCTGGCGAAGGCTTTGACCAAGCCGTTCACGTTCGTGGTCGTGACCCGCGCTGGGCTGGGCACGCTCAACCACACCGGTCTGACCGTCGAGGCGCTGCGGGCCCGCGGTCTGCCGGTCGACGGGCTGATCATCGGCTCCTGGCCGGAAGAGCCGGGTCTGGCCGAGCAGTGCAACCTAGAGGACCTTCCGGCCACCACAGGGCTGAAGGTGCTCGCCCGCATCCCCGCTGGTGCCGGTGCCTACGACCAGGAGACTTTCACGAAGGCTGTGCCCGGCTGGTTCGCGTGACCGGCTGCCCGGCCCGGTACGACGCCGAGCTGGGGTACTGGGTCGTCGACGACCCGGCGCAGGTGCGCGCGGTGATGCTGGACCCGGCCACCTTCCGGCCGGACAACGCCGTACTGGCTCACACGCCGTTGTCGGTGAAGGCACTCCGCGTGCTCTCTGCCGTCGGCTTCGCCCTGCCGCCGACGCTGGCGAACAACGGAGGAGAGTCGCACCGGGCGATCCGTGCTGCTGTTGCCCGTTTCTTCAGCCCAGCCCGGGTGGCCGCGATCGAGCCGCTGACTCGGTCGCTCCTGACCGCCAGGGTGGCTGCTGCTTCCGAACGGCTCGCTGCGGGCGAGCAGGTCGACCTGGTCGAGGCGATCGCCGCCGAGCCACCGGCACTCGTCGTACTGGAGTTGCTGGGGCTGACAGAGGTGCCTGTCGCCGAGCTGAAGGCCTGGAGCCTTGATTCGCTCGAGCTGTTCTGGGGTTGGCCGGATGCCGACCGGCAGCTGGAGCTGTCGCACAGCGCTGCCGCTTTCTACGCCTGGCTGCGGTCCCGGACGGCGGCGGCCCGGCGGACCGGTGGTGACGACCTATTGGGAGTCCTGGTCGGGCTGGGCCTCACCGACGAGGAGGTGTGTGCGGTTGGCTACTTCCTGTTGATCGCAGGCCAGGAGACGACCACTCAGCTGATCTCCACCGCGTTCCAGCGGGCTGTGGGCGGCGGTGTGGTGTCGGTGGACGACGTGCTGGCGGAGGCGTCGTCGGTGCCGACCTGGCGGCGGGTGACTGCCGGAGCGGTCGCTGTCGGTGCCGTCGAGCTGCCAGCCGACGCGCCTGTGCTGCTCGGCCTGAGCGGACACGGCGGTCCGGCTGACCTGGCGTTCGGTGTGGGGATTCACCGGTGCCTGGGAGCTGGTCTGGCCCGGCTGGAGGCCCGAGTGGCCCTGGAATGCGCGGGGGACCTGTTGAGCGCCGTACGGCTCGTCGAGGAGCCGCCGATGATCGATCTGCTGTCCTTCCGGGCGCCGAAGCGGCTGCTGGTTACAGCCTTGCTGAGCTGCACCGATACGCTTTGACGGTGGCTGAGCATGAGTTGGTCCTGGTTGTTGACTTCGGAGCGCAGTACGCGCAGCTGATCGCGCGGCGGGTGCGCGAGGCGAAGGTGTACTCCGAGATCGTGCCGCACTCGATGCCGGTCGAGGAGATGCTGGCGCGGCAGCCGAAGGCGATCATCCTGTCCGGCGGCCCCCAGTCGGTGTACGCCGAGGGCGCGCCGCGGGTCGACTCCGCGCTGTTCGACTCCGGAGTCGCCGCGTTCGGGATCTGCTACGGCTTCCAGGCGATGGCTCAGACGCTCGGTGGCGAGGTACGCCGTACCGGGCTGCGTGAGTTCGGCCGGACACCGGTGACCGTGAGTTCGGCCGGGACGCTGCTGGCCGGTATCCCGTCCGACCTGAACGTGTGGATGTCGCACGGTGACGCTGTGCACGCCCCGCCGGCCGGCTTCGACGTACTGGCTGCGTCCGAGGGCGCACCGGTCGCGGCGTTCGAGGATCTGGATCGGCAGCTGGCCGGTGTGCAGTGGCACCCGGAGGTGCTGCACTCGCAGGCCGGACAGGCCGTGCTGGAGCACTTCCTCTACGACATCGCCGGCTGTGTCGGTGACTGGACCACCACGAACGTTGTGGACGAGCAGATCGAGCTCATCCGCCAGCAGGTCGGTGACAAGCAGGTGCTGTGCGCGCTGTCCGGTGGTGTGGACTCCGCAGTGGCCGCAGCGCTGGTCAGCAAGGCCATCGGTGACCAGCTCACCTGTGTGTACGTCGACCACGGCCTGCAGCGCGCCGGTGAGTCCGACCAGATCGAGAAGGACTTCGTCGCCGCCACCGGGACCCGGCTGGAGGTCGTCGACGCGGAGGACCAGTTCCTCGGCGCACTGGCCGGTGTGACCGACCCGGAGCAGAAGCGCAAGATCGTCGGCCGCGAGTTCATCCGCACCTTCGAGGCCACCGCGCGCAAGCTCGACGCGGACCGGCACATCGAGTTCCTGGTCCAGGGCACGCTCTACCCGGACGTCGTCGAGTCCGGCGGTGGCGCGGGTACGTCGAACATCAAGTCGCACCACAACGTCGGCGGCCTGCCCGACGACCTGCAGTTCAGCCTGATCGAGCCGCTGCGGACGCTGTTCAAGGACGAGGTCCGTGAGCTGGGCATCGCCCTCGGCCTGCCCGAGACCCTGGTCTACCGGCACCCGTTCCCCGGTCCGGGCCTGAGCATCCGCATCATCGGTGAGGTCACCCGCGAGCGCCTCGACATCCTGCGCGCCGCCGACCTGATCGCCCGCACCGAGCTGACCGCAGCCGGCCTGGACCGCGAGATCTGGCAGTTCCCGGTCGTCCTGCTCGCCGACGTCCGTTCGGTCGGTGTCCAGGGCGACGGCCGCACCTACGGCCACCCGGTCGTCCTGCGCCCGGTCACCAGCGAGGACGCGATGACGGCCGACTGGGCCCGCCTCCCGTACGACGTGCTGGAGCGCATCTCGACCCGGATCACGAACGAGGTCGACGAGATCAACCGAGTCACCGTGGACATCACCAGCAAGCCCCCAGGCACCATCGAGTGGGAGTGACCCCGCCGCATCGAAGGCGGCGGGGCCGTTTCAAGCGTGGGTGATCAGGAGTTGCTGCTGTTGAGGCGGGTCTCCAGCGCGGCGGCGGCATCTGGGTTGCCGACGCCGCGGAGGCGGTCGACCAGCAGGTAGCCGGTGCGGTACCAGAGGTCGGTCTCGGGGGTCAGGGAGTTGAACAGGTCGTCGAGGGCCTTCTCGTCCTCGGTGCCGTGTTCGGCCAGCAGGAGCTGGGCGTTCAGGTACTGGTCCTCGTAGCCGCCTCGTTCGTAGAGGTCGGCGGCCTCGTCGGCGTGGGCGACCGCGGCGGTGCGGTCGCCGTGCTGAAGGTGGATCAGCGCCAGGTCCCAGTAGACGCCCGCAGTCTGGAAGATGACGTCCTGGTCCGCGGACGGCAGTGCTTCGAGGATCGGCTGGACCGAGCTGACCAGCTCGACAGCCCGCTCGTTGTCGCCGGTGTAGCGGGCGGACTGTGCGGCCAGCCGAATGGCTTGGACCTGCGAGAGTGCTGACTCGGCAGTGGCGAAGTGCTGGGCGGCGGCGAGGAAGACGTCGACCGCCTCCTCGTCACGGTCGAGCTGCTCGAGCAGGATGCCCTCGTCCTGGCGCAGCGTGCCCAGCCAGCCCGGGTGTGCGTCCGCAGGGACGTCGGCCAGCAGCTCACGGACCTTGGTGAGCGCTGACTCGTTCTCACCGAGCATCCGGTAGGAGTCGATCAGTACGCCGCGGGCGTCTGCCAGCGCGTCGTCGGTCAGCACCGACAGCGACTCTTCGGCAGATTCCGCAGCCTCCAGCGGCCGGCCGGTCAGCAGGTAGGCGCGGGCCAGCATCAGCTGCGAGTAGGCGATGTGCCCTTCCAGACCCGGTACGCCGGCTGCGAGGGCGACCGCTTCGATCAGGTCCTCGGCGGCTTCGGCGGGACGCTCCAGCTCCAGCCTGCTGCGTCCGCGCAGGTGGTGCGCGAACGACCGCTGAGTATCCTGCGGCGAGTCGAAGGCGACGACCAGTGCCGCGTCCGCCTCCTCGAAACGCTGCTCCTGCATCAGCAGGTTGGACAGCAGGATCGCAGTGCTAGCTGTGTGCTCAGGACGAGTGTGGGCCTTCCCGGGCCCGGTCAGAACCTCGATGGCATCGGTGAACCGACCTGACTGCGCGTAAATGATGCCCAGTGAGTCCCGCCAGGCGGCCTGGCGGTCCGGCTCGTCGTTCGCGATGAGCCAACGCAGCGGCTCCTCACCGGTGGCCAGGCCTTCGTCCAGCTGGCCCTGCTCACACAGCATCCGGCCGATGCGGGCCCGGGCACGCAGCATCCGGACCTCGTCGCCGATCTCGTCGTAGAGTGCCAGCGACTCACTCCAGGCGGTCAGCGCCACTTGCGGGTCGTCCGCACCGACCAGACCGCGACCGTCCAGCAGCCGCGCGCGGTCGAGCGTGGTCCACTCGCTCTCCGGTACCTCGCGCTCGAATGCCTCCCAGGCGGCCGTGGCCTCTGCACCGGCGAAGCTCCGCCAGGCTTCCTCGGCCCGGTCGAGCCACTCACGACCAGACGCCGGGGGACGCACGACCGGCTGCTCGACCTGCTCGGGTTGAGCGGTCTGGGCCTCCTTGCGCAGCTGAGCGCGCCGGGCAGTCTCCGACAGCGGCAGGTACTCGACCCAGGGCTCAGCCGTCAGCACCTGCTGGATCTGCTCGCTGCGATGCGTAGTGCCGTTACGGGCATCGAACTGTGCCGCCAGCTCCAGTGCACGAGCCGCATACCGCTCGGTCAGCGCACCGGCAGGCACAGCGTCCGCCTGCGGCTGCCGGATCTGCAGGTCGCTGTCCACCCGGCTCAGCGCCAGTGAGGCGGAGGCCGAGAATGCCATCTCCGCGTACGGCGAGGGCGGGTCGGCCAGCTCGGCTGCGTGCCGCTCGATCAGCTCGATCGCCTTGAGCTCGTTACCGGTCCGGGCCAGGAACTCGACGTGGTCCGCGTGCTCGCTCAGCTCACCGACCCGGTTCCGCAGCAGGCGGTAAGCCTTGCGGTGCGCGTCGACCGCCTCGTCATACATGCCTTCGGCAACATAAGCCGGGAGGAGTGCGGTGAGCATCTGCTGAGGCTGTTCGGCGCAGGTGAGCTGACCGTCCAGCACGTTCACGGCCAGCGCCACGGCGTCCGCCGTACGGCCGACTGACGTCAGGTGGTGCACCTTCGACGTCGGGTCGCAGCCGACGCAGTCCGAAAGATCGTCACGTGGTGCGGTCGACCACAGGCGGAACTGCTCGGCCGCGGTCTCCGTGTCGCCGATGTGGTGCGCGACCAGCCAGCGGTGCTGGTGGACGGCGTGCATGCTGTGCCCGCTGAGCCGCCACCGCTGCTCCATATCGTCCAGTACGGCGTACGCGCGATCCAGCGGCACCTCGGGGAACTTGCTGAGGGTGCTGGGCACGTACTTGTAGCACCAGTGGAACAGGTGTGAGTACTCGCGATACTTGTCCGGCTCCGCGTCCCAGTCCGCCACGCAGCGAGCGAACGGAACCAGTGACTTCCGCGGCTCGCCACCCATCACGTACGCCGTGACGAGGGACAGGCGGCTGTAGAACGCCAGGTCTGATTCACCCGCCGCGTCAGCTCGCCGGACGACGTCCTCGAGCAGAGCGGACCGGACTTTCCCGTACGGCGCACCCTCGGCGCGCTGGAGCAGGTCGATGAGTTCCGAGTTCATGGCGTCGGGTCCTTCGGCGTGGGGACGGCCTGGTCGAGCAGGCCGAGGAAAGAGCGGTTCACAAGAGCGGAGTCCGCAGGGGTGATCGGGTGGTAGCCGAGCATCAACGCGTGCCCGTACAACCCTTCCACCGCGAGTTGGGTCAGCTCAGGATCGTTGAGTGACGCCATCCGCCGTACCAGCGGGCTGCGGTAGTTCAGGACGAGCTGTGGGCGACTGTCGTCCTGGGTGTCGAGTGCACCGAGCACCTCGGACCAGAGCGCGTCGGCTCGGTCCTTGGTAGCGCGGAGCTCGCTGGCGAACTGCGCTGACCGGTCGACGAGATAGAGCGCGGGCAGTCCGGCCGGCTCGAAGGCCCGGAGGACCACCTCACAGCCGACCGGGTCCAGTGCGTCCTGTGCCAGCTGGACGAACGGCCGCAGCCGCAGCTCGGTGTCCGGGTCCAGGCTGTCGAAGCTAGTGCTCAGCTCGGTCGGGTCGAACCGGCTGGTGCTCAGGCCAGGGACCACCTCCGGAAGCCGAGCGAGCAGCTCGCTGTCGTAGGTGTAGCCGCCGTTCACCACGGTGATCTGCTGCGCGGCCGCGACCGCTGCGAGCTGACGGAACTCTTCGACCGTGGTGACGTACCGGATCTGGCTGGTGCGCTGCTGCAGCTCAGCAGTGGTCATCCGGCCGTGGTTGGTCTCGAACCGCAGCCAGCGGTGGACGAGCTGAAGCATCTCGTCGTCGTGCAGCGCCAGCGCCTTCACACCCAGCTGATGGATGCCGAGGAACCGGTCCAGCTTGCCGGGGTCGGTGTTGCCGAGCCGGACCAGCCAGCCGCGCAGCTGGTCGCCCAGCGCGTCCCGGGTGGCCTCCAGGGTGCCGTCGTCGAACAGCGCCTCCCGGCTGGCCGTGGGGCGCAGCTCGGAGGTGTCGATGACCGCTCGGACGAAGAACGCCCAGTCCGGCAGCAGGCCCTCGACGTTCTCCGCGAGCAGCATCCGCTTCAGGTACACGCGATGGGTCGCGCGCTCGGCAGGGTTCGCGGCGAACGGCAGCACGAACGCCACACCGGTGAGCCCGGTGGCCGGATTGTTCAGGTGGATCACGTCGAACGGGGTGAAACCGAGCTTGTCCTGCGCATAGCCGACCAGCTCGGCCCGCTGCAGCGCACCGGTGTTCTCCCAGGGCGCCTTGCCGTCGGTCACCTGCTCACCGTTGACCCGGATCTCGATCGGCAGCAATGCGCCGAACAGTCGGATCAGCTCGACCACAGTGGCGTGTTTGTACCACTGCTCGGCACCACGCCGAGCCTTCAGCGTCACCGTCGTACCGGTCTCGGAGCGGTCCGCCGTGGCTGCGAGCTCGTAGCGGCCGTCCGCCGTACCGATCCAGCGCGTGGCCGGGCCACCGGACGGCTGGGTGACGACCTCGATCTCGTCGGCGACCATGAAGGCCGAGAGCAGTCCGATGCCGAACTGCCCGAGGAACTCCGAGCGGGCGAACCCGATCTCGTCCCGCTTCGAGCTACGGCCGATGGTGGCCAGCAGTTCGCGCACCTGCTCCGGCAGCAGGCCGATGCCGGTGTCGGCGATGCTCAGGACACCGTCCGTCACCTGGACGTCGATCCGCCGCGGTGCCTCCGCCTCGCCGGCTTGACGCGCCGTGATCGCGTCCACGGCGTTCTGCAACAGCTCCCGCAGGTAAACCCGCGGGCTGCTGTACAGATGGTTGCTCAGCAGGTCGACGATGCCTTGGAGGTCGACCTGGAAGTTCTCACTCACCCCAAACCCCCTTGTTCGCCGCCAACCTACCCAATCGGCAGTTCGCGCCGTACTTTTGAGATTGTCCGGGGGAGGACGTTATGGCCTTGACGGTGGGGACCTTCAATCTCAACAACCTGTTCGACCGCTGGAACTTCACCGGCGCGCTCGACGTACTGGCACAGGGCAGCAGCACGGTGCCGGCCACCTACACGTTCGACGACGAGCATCGTCGCCGGCTGCAACTGGACGGCCACGGGAAGCTGCTGGTGTCCAAGAAGCCGGAGGACACCGACCGGGTGGCCGAACGGCTGCTGACGGCCGATGTGGACGTCTGGGTGGTGCAGGAGGTCGAGAACGTCGACGTGCTGCGGGAGTTCAACCGGGAGCATCTGAACGGCGCGTACCAGCACGTGATGGTGATCGACGGCAACGACGCGACCCGGTTCATCGACATCGGGATCCTGTCCCGGCGGCCGATCGGCGGTGTGACGAGCTACCAGCGGACGTTCCATCCGGACGTGCCGAGCAGGCCGATCTTCTCGCGCGACCTGGTCGAGGTGGAGATCCTGGACGCGCGCGGGCGCAAGGCGCTGACGGTGTTCGGGACGCACCTGAAGTCGAAGTTCGTCGACTTCACCGTGGAGAACCCGGTGGAGGCCGCGGCCGAGGCAGAGCTGCTGCGCACCCGGCAGGCCGACACCATCGTGCGGATCATGGCGGCCCGGATGAGCAGCCGGCAGCGGTACCTGCTGTGTGGGGACATGAACGACACTCCGGACTCACCCGCGCTCGCGGCGTACGCACGGTCGGGACTGGTCAACGCGCTCACCGCACCGACCGAGATCGGCGCTGTGAAGACCACAGTCGAGCTGCCGGCCAGTCCGGCGTGGACGTCGACGTTCAAGGCCGCACGGCAGCCACGGTCGTTCGATCTGATCGACCAGATCTGGCTGTCGCCGGCGCTGGTGCCGCGGCTGCAGGGTGCGTTCATCGGCCGGCGGAAGAAGCTGGCGCGGGACGGTACCGACCATGACCCGGCCTGGATCGCACTGGATATCTAGGAGCCGATGCCGTCGAGCAGACGGTCGAGGCCGTAGCGGTACGACTCCGCGGCGACCTCGTTCGAGCCTGCGGTGAAGCCACCGGCGTTCCAGATCGCTGTCATCGCCGGGTGCCGCTCGACATCGAAGTACGTCTCCCACAGGTCGGAGCGGTCGATCCACCACGAGTCGTGGCTCTGACCGCTGGCGCGCTCGATCAGCTGGCTCTCCGCCTCCAGACTGGCCGCAGAGTCGACGTACGTCGAGATGGCCAGCGCAGCGGTGTTCGTATCGCGCGGTGTGAGGTTCAGAGTGCTCACGACGGAGAGCAGGTACTCGCGGCCTGCCAGCAGCCCCGGTCCGGCGGGTGGGCGGATGGGGGAGACCTGTGACAGCCAGGGGTGCCGACGGAACATCAGCTGGGTCTGGCTGGAGTAGATCTCGACCTGAGCGCGCCAGTCGGCCGGACGGGGATCACCGGGGCCGGGGAGCTCTCGTTCACCGAGCACCTGGTCGACCATGAGCTCCAGGAGCTCGTCCTTGGACGGGACATAGGTGTAGAGCGTCATGGTGCCGACGCCGAGCTCTTTGGCCACGCCGCCCATGGAGGCTGCGGCCAGGCCGTCGCTGTCGGCCAGCCGGATCCCGGTGGCGATCACCTCGTTCACATCCAGCGACGGACGCCGGCCGGCGCCCTTGGCCGCGGCCGGGAGCGGGCGGTGGTTGCGCCAGAGCAGCGCAAGCGTGCGATCGACCGTCACAGAGGCAACCATAGGCGCTGATTTGAATTCTCGTATACCCTACGAGAATTGCTCCGAGTGTGAGGGGAACGATGTGACGATCTTGGTGACCGGCGCGACGGCGAGCGTCGGACGGCTCCTGGTGGACGAGTTGGTGGCTGCTGGTGCGCCGGTGCGGGCGCTGACGAACAAGCCGGCCCGGGCTGCGCTCCCGGCGGGTGTTGAGGTCGCGCAGGGGTACCTCGGTCGGCCGGAGTCGCTGCCTGCGGCACTCCAGGGGATCGACATGGTCTACCTGGCGCCGCTCCCGGCGTACGTGGATGACTTCGTGCGGTGTGCGCGCGAGGCCGGCGTACGGCGAGTTGTCGTGCTCTCGGGGGAGCCGGCCGACTATGAGGCGCAGGGGGATCCGGAGAGCTGGCACTACTACCGGTTGGAGCGGGCGATCGAGGAGGCCGGTTTCGAGTGGACCTTCCTGCGGCCTGGGCAGTTCATGAACAACACGCTCGACTGGGCCCCGTCGATCAAGGCGGAGGGAGTCGTGCGAGCGCCGTACGCCGATGCGGTGCAGACGCCGATCGATCTGGTTGATATCGCCGCCGTGGCTCGAGTCGTGCTGCTGGATGAGAGCTTCACTGGCCAGAAGCTGGTGATGAGTGGGCCGGAGGCGCTCACGCAACCCCAGGAGGTCGAGCACATCGCGGCCGCGATCGGTCGGCCGGTGAAGTTCGAGGAGCTGGCGCCGCAGGAGTATCTCGATCAGTTGGCGCCGGTGATCGGGCTCGAGACCGCGCAATGGTTGCTGGACGGGTTCCGGATGATGGCCGAGCATCCGATGACGCCGGAGGCGACGGTCGCCGAACTGACCGGTCGGCCGGCGACGCCGTACCGGGATTGGGCGGTGCGGAACGCGGCGGTCTTCAGCTGACTTGCTTCGCGGTAGAACATGTGTTCGACTGTGGTGCATGAGATGGGCCGGTCAGCAACTCGACGCGGAGGCCCCCGGGGCGTTGCCGGGGCTCGGATCGATCGCGGGCCTGGTGCGGTCGGTGACGACGCCGGAGTTTCGCGGGGTGACTTTCCATGAGGTGGTCGCGCGGTCGGCGCTGAATTCGGTGCCCGGTGGTGGGTTGCCGTTCAACTGGACGGTCAATCCGTATCGCGGCTGCACGCATGCCTGCCGGTACTGCTTCGCCCGGCCGACGCACAAGTATCTCGAGCTCGATCAAGGGCTCGACTTCGATCGGCAGATCGTCGTGAAGACGAACGTGGCCGACGTGTTGCGGCGGGAGCTGGCGCGGCCGTCCTGGGGGCACGAACAGGTTGCCTTGGGCACCAATACCGATCCGTACCAGCGGGCCGAGGGGCGGTATCAGTTGATGCCGGGGATCATCGGCGCACTGGCCTCCTCGGGCACACCGCTGTCGGTGCTCACCAAGGGGACGCTGCTGCGTCGTGACCTCGAGTTGTTGGTGGCTGCGGCAGCCGAGGTGCCGGTCGGGATCGGGGTGTCGCTGGCGCTCGGGGACGAGGAGTTGCGGCGGCGGCTCGAGCCCGGCGTACCGTCTGTGCGTGGTCGGCTCGAGCTCATTCGTTCGGTGAGTGAGGTAGGGCTGCCGTGTGGGGTCATGGTCGCGCCGGTGCTGCCCTGGCTAACCGACTCGGCCGACCAGCTCGACCACCTCTTCGGTGAGCTCGCAGCCGCCGGTGCAACCGGAGTCACCACACTCGTCCTGCACCTCCGCCCCGGCGTGAAGGACTGGTTCATGCAATGGCTCGCCCACGATCACCCCGAGTTGGTCGGCCGCTACGAATCCCTCTACGCCCGCGGCTCGAACGCCGCCCCCAGCTACCGCACCGCCTTCGAGCAGAAGGTCCGCCCCCTCCTCGAAAAACACGGCTTCGGCCGCCGCTCCCGCCACCGCTCCACCAACAACCCGTACGGCGTAGTCGACGCCGCCGGCCCCACCTCAGCCTCCGGCTGGGGCGAAACCGCCGACCCAAACCAACGCTCCCGCCCACCTACCCGCACCCAAACCCCCGCCCAAGACCCCCTGTTCTAACCCCACCACCCGAGCCCCTTGCCCGATCGGGCTCAATTCGGGGTTTTGGGCGGTGCCGGGGGATACGGTCGCGACATGGCGGCCATAGAAGCTATCGAGCTGGAGATCTTCGGCAGGACGGTAAGGGTGAGCAATCCATGACGGTGATCGTCAGGCCGGCGCAGGTGGGTGATGCCGACGCGATGGGCCGGGTGTTCGTCGACTCGTTCCAGGCCGGGCACCGGGGGCAGGTCCCGGAGAACGTGCTGCAGTCCAGGACGTACGAGTCGTCAGCCGCCGCGTGGCGACGGGACTTGGCCGCGCCCACGCCCGGCGAGTACATCTCGGTCGCGTCCAGCGGCGGCGAGGTGGTCGGGCTCGCGATGGTCGGCCCGCCGCATCCCTGGGTGGACGATGACACCGCCCGGAGCGAGGTCCCGACGGCCGAATGCTGGGCCCTTTACGTCGATCCGTCCCGCCAGCGGGAGGGAATCGGCCGCCTGCTGATCGGCGACTTCTCCCGTCACCTGGCCGGCGAGGGGATCAGCCGCCTGCTGGTGGGCGTGCTCACCGCCAACGCACCGGCCCGGGCCTTCTACGAATCCCTCGGTGCCGTGCTGATCGGCAGCCGCTCGAACCTTGACGAGGACCAGACCTTCCCCGAGTCCGTCTACGTCTGGCCCGACCTCCCCGCCCTAGGTCTATAGAGGGCACCAGCCCTGCTCCCAGCAAGCCGCTCGATACCTTCTGACCCATGACGATCGTCAAGTCCATCGCGCTGTTCGTAGTGGCCGCCATCGCCGAGATCGGTGGCGCCTGGCTGGTCTGGCAGGGCTGGCGCGAGCATCGCGGCCTGTTGTGGATCGCCGGCGGGATACTTGCCCTCGGCGCCTATGGTTTCGTGGCCACCTTCCAGCCCGACCCGAACTTCGGCCGCATCCTGGCCGCGTACGGCGGTATCTTCGTCGCCGGCTCCCTGGCCTGGGGCATGCTCGTCGACGGGTTCCGCCCCGACCGGTGGGACCTGGCCGGCGCCGCGATCTGCCTGATCGGGGTCGTCGTGATCATGTATGCCCCGCGGAGTGCTTGAGCGCAGCCGACTACCCGCAGAGGAGAACGCCGATCAGGGGAGGGTGAGGATCTCGGGACCGGAGGCGGTGATGGCGATGGTGTGTTCGGCGTGGACGCCTCGGGTGCCGTCGGCGGAGCGGAGGGTCCAGCCGTCGGGGTCGATGACGTAGGTGTTGCCGGGGCCGGACCAGAACCAGGGTTCGATGGCGAAGGTGTGGCCGACCTGGAGTTTGAAGCCGCGGCCGGGGCGGCCGCCGTTCGGGACGTGGGGTTCCTCGTGCATGCGGCGGCCGATGCCGTGGCCGCCGAAGTCGAGGTTGGTGCCGACGCCGGCGTCCTTGCCGATCCGGCCGATCGCGGCGCCGACGTCGCCGAGCCGATTGCCGGCGAGGGCGGTCGCGATTCCGGCGGCCAGGGCCCGCTCGGTGATCTCGATCAGTTCGAGGTCCTCCGGGCGCGGCGTACCGACGCAGAAGCTGGTTGCCGCGTCACCGCACCAGCCATCGACCGAGGCACCGCAGTCGACGTTCAGCAGGTCGCCGTCGGCGAGCTTGAGGTCCGACGGGAGTCCGTGCAGGACCGCGTCGTTCACCGACGTACAGATCACGCCGGAGAACGGACTGGTCGCGAAGCCGGGCTGGTAGCCCTCGAAGAGCGACACGGCGCCGGCCGCGCGGAGCACCTCGCGGGCGACCTCGTCGAGCTCGCGCAGCGAGACCCCGACCGCGGCTTCTTTCTTCACGGCGGCCAGCGCGGTGCCGACGACCCGACCGGCCGCACGCATCGCCTCGATCTCCGCCGGTGTCTTCAGCTCAACCATCGCCCACGTCCTCCATCTCTTGGCCCAGCAACCGTACCTGGAAGGGCACGATCTGATCACCGACCCAACTCAAAGGCGCGCCAGGTCGTCCGAGGAGCGATAGACACTGAATCTTGGGGGCTGTGATGGCGGTACGACGGCGCGCGGTGCTGGGCGCTTTGCTGGCGGGAGCTGGGGCAACCGTCGTCGGTGGTTGTGCGGACACCGATCCGGGCACCGGCGGAAGGCCGTCGAACGACGGATCGACCAGCGAGCCGGGGACACCGTCGACGACGGACAATCGCCCCGAGGGTCGGCCGCGCCCGCACCGGATCTCGATCGTTGCCACGGGCGACGTTCTCCTGCACGAGCGGTTGTGGACCACGGCTCGCCGCGACGGTACCGGCGGTGCCTGGGATTTCGCCCCGTTGCTGGCCGGCGTCCAGCCGCGCGTGATCGGGGCCGACCTGGCGATCGCCCATCTCGAGACGCCGCTGGCGCCGCTGGGCGGCCCGTACAAGGGCTACCCGTTGTTCGAAGGCCCGCCACAGATCGCGACCGCGCTCAAGCAGACCGGCTACGGTCTGTGCACGACGGCCAGCAATCACAGCTTCGACGGTGGTGCCGCCGGGGTCGACCGAACGCTGACCGTGCTGGAGAAGGCAGGGCTGCGGACCTCTGGCACGGCACGCAACCGCAAGGAGGCCGAGACCCCCACGATCGTCGACGTCAAGGGCGTGAAGATCGCGTCGCTCTCGTACACGTTCGGCTTCAACGGCCTGCCGTACCCGAACGGCCAGACCTGGCGGGCCGGCATGCTCGAGGCGGCCGCGGTCAGCCGGATGGCCAAGGAGGCTCGGGATCGCGGCGCCGAGATCGTCATCGTCAGCTGCCACTGGGGGACCGAGTACTCGGCGCAGCTCAACGACCAGCAGCGCGAGCTCGCGCCGCAACTGCTTGCCGACAGCAACATCGATCTTCTGATCGGGCACCACGCGCACGTCGTCCAGCCGATGGAGCAGCACGACGGCAAGTGGGTGGCCTACGGCCTCGGCAACCTGGTCGCGGCGCACCGCCAGCCCGACAGCACCCGCGCCGAGGGGCTGCTGGTCCGCTTCAGCTTCACGCGGAACGGGGACAAGTGGACCACCGCCGACGCCGGGTACGCACCGTTGCTGATGACGGACGCGCTTCCGGTCCGAGTTCTCGACGTACGGCGGGAGCTCGCGAAGGTGAACCTGCCCGCGGCCGAACGGACCCGGTTGGAGCTGGCGCAACGGCGTACCGACGAGACCGTCCGGTCGCTGGGGGCGAGCCCGAAAATGCTTTGAGCACTCGCAGTACGGCGGTCTAGGGTCGACGCCATGATTACCTACTTCGTGATGGTGCGTCGTGCCCGGCTCCGGGCAGGCGCGGGGTGCCTGGGGATGGCATCCACTCGATAGCCGGTGGGCTCAACGAGTAGTGGACGCTGCCGGGGTCAGGCCTGGCGAGCTGATTCTCGACGTCGGAGCCGGGCTGGGTGCGCTGACCGCACCGCTGGTCCGGGCCGGAGCCCAGGTGGTCGCCGTCGAGCTGCATCCGGGGCGTGCGGATCGGTTGCGCCGGCGGTTCGCGGACGCGCCGGTGACGGTGGTTCGTGCCGATGCCGGTGACCTGCGGTTGCCGTCGCGCCCGTTCCGGGTGGTGTCGAGTCCGCCCTACACGGTGTCGACCGCGTTGCTGAAACGTTTGCTGGCACCGGGATCGCGGCTGGTCTCGGCGGATCTGGTGTTGCAACGGCAGGTGGTCAACCGCTATGTCCGCGGCGACGCACCGGGCGCGCAGCGCTGGCTTCGGCACTACGAGCCGTCTCTCGGGCTACGACTTCCCCGCAAGGCCTTTACCCCACCTCCACATGTCGACTCCGCAGTCCTGCTGCTGCGCAAACGCTGAGAGGACGAACGCCCCGCACAGTCAGAGGTGACTGTGCGGGGCGTTCGCTTTGTCAGCCGTGCCAGGACTTCCAGAGCTTGGCGTACGAACCCTGGCGCTCGACCAGCTCGTCGTGGCTGCCGAGCTCGGTGATCCGCCCGTCCTCCACGACCGCTACCCGGTCGGCGTCATGCGCTGTGTAGAGCCGGTGCGCGATCGCGATCACCGTGCGGTCTTCGAGGACCGCGGCCAGCGAGCGCTCCATGTGCCGGGCGGCTCGCGGGTCGATCAGCGAGGTCGCCTCGTCCAGGACCAGGGTGTGCGGATCGGCGAGCACCAACCGAGCCAGTGCCAGCTGCTGAGCCTGCGCGGGCGTCAGTGCGAGCTGGCCGGACCCGACGCGCGTGTCCAGTCGCTCAGGCAACGCCTCTGCCCACTCACGGGCATCGACCGCGGCGAGTGCGTCGTACAGCTCGTCGTCGGTCGCTGTTGGGCGTGCCATCGACAGGTTGTCGCGCAGCGTGCCAACGAAGACGTGGTGCTCCTGGGTCACCAGTGCGACCTGTCTGCGCAGCTCGTCGAGCGATAGCTCAGTCATGCCAACACCGCCGACCGTGACGGAGCCTGTCCGCGGTGGGTGGATTCCGGCGACCAAACGGCCCAGTGTGGACTTCCCGGCACCGGACGGACCCACCATGGCGATCCGCTCACCTGGCTGCACGGTCAGCTCCACGCCATGCAGCACATCGCGACCGTCGACGTACGAGAACCGGACGTCCTTCGCCTCGATCAGCTCACCCTCCGGTGCGCGTCCGGACGGCGTCCGGTCGTCCGGTACGTCGCTGATGCCGAGCAGGCGGGCGAAGGCCGCGCCACCGGACTGCAGCTCGTCCACCCACTGGAGCAGTCGGTCGACGGGGTCGATCAGCTGGTTCACATAGAGGACACCGGCGGTCACCGCTCCGAGCGTGACGTGTCCGTTGATGCTCAGCCAGCCTCCGAACAGCAGTGTGCCCACGATCGGCACCAGATACCCGACCTCGACGGCCGGGAACCACAGTGTCCGCAGACCCAGCGTGTATCGCTCGGCGAGATACGAACCGCGCGCGTCCTCATCGCCGCGCCGGACGCGATCGTCGTACCGGCGCAGGGCCTCGATCGTGCGCGCGCCCTCGACCGTCTCGGCGAGTGAGCTGGTCATTTGTGCGTACGCCGCGTTCTCCCGCAGGTAGCCGTCTTTCGCGCGGCGCAGATACCACCGGGTGCTCAGCCAGAGCAGTGGCACCATCGCGACCAGCGGGACGAGGACCCAGACGCCCACCAGCAGGGTCGCCGTCAGCGAGAAGATGACGGTGACGACCGCGATGATCGTCTCGGGCACGGCGAAGCGCACGGTCCGCGACAAGGTGTCGACGTCGCGGGACGTGCGGGAGAGCAGATCGCCCGTCCCGGCCCGCTCGACCGTGCCGATCGGCAGCGCCAGCGCGTTGTCGACGAAGTCCTCGCGGAGCTCCGCCAGCACCTGCTCACCGAGGGCGAACGAGCGATAGCGGGCCCAGCGGGTCAGCAGCGATTGCACGACGACGAACGCCGCGATCACCCCGATGACCAGATTGACCTTGGTCGCCGTCGTACCGTTCTGGACGTCCTGGACCAGGTCGCCGATCAGGCGTGGCGCGGCCAGCCCGGAGACCGCGGCGAGCGCATGCAGCCCGAGCGCGATCAGCAGCGCCCGGGGATGCTGAAGAACGAGCCGACGGGCATGCCGACGGATCTCGGCGCTGTCCGCGACCGGCAGGATCTGCCTCATCGGTGCGCTCCTTCCTGCTCCAGCTCTTCCTGTTCGGTCTCTCGGGTGACCGTCCGGCGGTACCGCGGCTCGCGGTCGAGCAGGTCACGGTGCTTGCCAGTGGCAACCACTCGGCCGGCGGCGACGAAGATGACCTCGTCGACCCGGTCCAGCAGCAGTGGGCTGGCGGTCAGCACGACGGTGCTGCGGCTGGCTCGGTGATCGCGGAGCCGGTCCGCGATCCGCGCCTCGGTGTGGGCATCGACAGCGGAGGTCGGCTCGACCAGGACCAGCACCGACGGATCCGCCAGCAGTGCGCGCACCAGCACCAGGCGCTGCCGCTGACCGCCGGAGAACGACCGGCCCTTCTCCTCCACCTCGGAGTCGAGCCCGTCCGCGAGGGCGACCAGTACGTCGTCGGCCGAGGCAGTCCGGATCGCCGCGAGCAACTCCTCCTCGGTACGGCGGCCTGTCGGGTCCAGCTCGGTGCGCAGGATGCCGGTGAACAACTGGGAACCGGAGTCACTGACCAGGATCCGCTCCCGGACGTCCGCCCGGGTCGCACTGGCCAGGGTCACTCCGCCGAACCGGACCTCGCTGGAGATGTCATACCGGCCCAGGCGGTCGGCGAGCTCGCCGTACACGTCTGCCTCAGCGGCGACGATGGCGGTCAGCAGGCCGTCCCGAGCGCGGACTCCGGAGACCGGGTCGACCAGGTCACCCCGCTCCGGCAGCCGCACGGCCTCAGCCGGGTCGGTGATCTCCGGGCGCAGCGACACGACCCGGATCACCCGCGCGCCTGCGACCAGACCGCGCATCAGTTGGTTGACGAAGTCGGTCACGGTCCGCAGCGGCAGCACCAGGAAAGTCGCATAGCCGTAGAACGCGACCAGCGAACCGGCGCTCAGCTCACCGCCTAGCGCGAAGTGCGCGCCGATGCCGACTACGAGCACCACAAACGTGCCCGGCAGCAGCACCTGGGCCGCGTCCAGCACGGACTGGATCCGGGCGACCCGGACGCCGGCCTGGCGGACCTGCTGCGACTCGCGCCGGTATCGCTGGGAGAAGGAATCCTCGCCGCCGATCCCACGCAGCACGCGCAGACCGGCCACGATGTCCGAACCCAGCGAGTTCAGCTCACCGACCGCCTCGCGCTGGGCGGACTGCCGCCGGTGCAGCGGCCGGAGCATCGGGCCGAGGCAGAACAGCATCACCGGCACGCCGATCAGCACGACCAGGCCGAGCACGGTCGACGTCGACAGCAGGATCGCCGCGACCACGGCGAACGCCACGATCGCACCGGCGAACCGCGCCGACACCTCCATCAGTGTCCCGATCGAGGCCAGGTCGCTCGCACCGACGCTGACCACCTCGCCGGTCGCGAGGTGCTTCGGCAGCGTCGCGCCGAGGTCGGCGGACTTCCGGGTGATCACCTGGACCGTCCGGTACGCCGCCATCAGCCAGTTCGTCACCGCGAACCGGTGCCGCATGATGCCGGCCAGCGCCTGCAGCAGACCGATCGCGAACAGGACCGTGGTCCACTGCAGCAGTTTGTCCCAGTCCTTCGCCGCGACGCCCTCGTCGATCGCCTTCCCCAGGACCGCCGGGATGAACGCCTGCGACGCCATCCACAGGATCCCGAACGACATCCCGCCCGCGAGCGTGCGGGCCTGCCCTCGCGCGACCCACAACAGGTAGCGGGCCGGCGAGCGGTCATCGGGGACGCCGGGATCGGCGAGAGGGAGATTTCGCATGGTCCCACCAGGCTAGGCGTGCCCACCGACAACTTGCATGCGAATTACTCGCACCTGGGATGGACCATGATCTAGGCATGAAGCGAGGATCGGGCCGGCCCGTCGCGTACGCCGTGATCGCCCTCCTGCACCTGGTCACGATCGCGGTCGACGAGCCTTGGTCGGAGGGGATCACGAAGGTCCTCCTGATGCCGGCGCTGGCCATCTGGGTCCGCTTGCGGGGCGGCCCGGTCATGCTGCTGGTCGGGCTGGCCGCGTCACTCGTCGGCGACTTCCTGCTGCAGATCGACCACCTGGTGCCGGGTATGGCGGCGTTCGGCGTCGCCCACGTCTGCTACGTGCTGCTGTTCACCCGGCGTACGAAGCGGCGATCGCTGGTGGTGGTCACGGCGTACGGGGTGATCTGGGTGGTGGTCTTGGCGCTGCTCTGGCCGGGGCTGGGGGATGTCCGGGTTCCGGTGATCGCCTACTCGCTGCTGCTGACGACCACCGCTGTCACGAGTGCCTGGAACGGTTGGCGGTCCGGGATCGGCGGTGCGGTGTTTCTGCTGTCCGATGCGCTCATCGGGGTGGGGCTGGCCGACCATGAGTTCGGTGCGCGGCCGTATCTGGTGATGGCGACGTACTGCGCGGCTCAGTACTTATTGGCGAGCAGTCTGCTGGCGGTAGGTCAATCGGCGGAGCAGGACCTCGAACGGGCCGCGTAGACCGCGTCGACGCATCAGGTCGGCCAGGAAGACAGTGAAGGCCCAGGTGGCGACGGCGAGGATGACTGACTGCCACAGCTTCATGCTGTGGCCCAGGTCGAGCAGGAACGGCGCGAACATGATCGTCCAGACGACGGACTGCGTCAGATAGCAAGTCAGCGAGCGCTGCCCGGTCGCCTGGATCGCAGTGATCAGCGGAGTCCGTCGTACTCGGACGGACCAGAGCGCGATCAGCGCGGCGTACGCCGGACCACCCGCGAAGCCGGTCAGAGCGTGCAGACCGCCCGCCGGGATGACGTTGGCGTCGGTGGCGTGCAGCAGGCCTGAGGTGTAGAGCGGGACTCCGCCGAGGAACGCGAGCGGTATGCCGATAGCCACCATCCGGCGCAGCGTCTGCTGATGCTGCTCCGGGTGTTCGTACAGACCACGACGTGCGGCCCAGATACCGAACAGGAACGCACCGGCTGCGGTGACCGTCAGCACGGGGGCGCTGATCGAGATGGCGAAGGCACGGCCGGCCATGCCAAGCAGTGGGTTGTGCTCCAGAGCCCAGGGGTACATCTCCGCGGCAGCGTCCGGAGCGTTAGGAGTGGAGAGGAAGGCGAACGCCCAGGAGCCGAACAGTGCGAGGACTGCCGCGGAGACGAGCAGGCGGGCATCGCTCCAGCGGATGGCCGAGACCAGCACCAGCGCGATGAGGCCGTAGGCGGTGAGGATGTCGCCGTAGTAGAGCAGCACCGCGTGCAGCAGTCCGAGCAGCACCAGCCACCGCGCCCGGCGGCGGAGCAGCTTGCGGGTGTCCTTCCACTCGCCGGACTGGCGCCGGGCGATCTGCACCATGCCGTAGCCGAAGAGTGCGGCGAACATCGTGTACGAGCGTCCGTCGACCAGAGTGGTCTCCAGGAACGCGACGATCCGGTCCGGCAGTGTGGTGGGGATCGGCATCGCACGGATGTCCCCGGCACCGGACGGGTGCAGGAAGCCGTGTGTGTTGGCCAGCGCGATGAACAGCAGGAGCAGTCCCCGGGCCAGATCCGGGCCCAGGGCGCGGTCCTTGATTGCTGTCGGGCCGGTCATGGCTGAGAGCGTAGGCGTGCGCCGGTGACGGTGGGTACTACTTAGGTATCTCCTAGTCCATCCGAAGAGCTTCACCTTGCGTTGGGCAACGAGTTCCCGGCGGGCCATGTCGGCCGCCTGTCCTGGAACCATGCTGGTCATCGCGCATCGGGGAGCGAGTGGGTACCGTCCGGAACACACGCCGGCGGCCTACCGCCTGGCTGCGGCCCAAGGGGCCGACTACCTCGAGCCGGACCTGGTCGCCACGCTGGACGGCGTGCTGGTCTGCCGGCACGAGAACGAGATCTCCGGTACGACGGATGTCGCGGACCACCCGGTCTTCGCGGACCGGCGGATCACGAAGATCGTCGACGGCGAGGCCGTGACCGGCTGGTTCGCCGAGGACTTCAGCTACGCCGAACTGCGGATGCTGCGGGCCCGTGAGCGGATGCCCGGGCTGCGATCGGCGAACACGGCGTACGACTGCACCGAACAGATCCCCACGTTCGACGACGTGGTGGCACTGGCCCGGCAGGAGTCACTGCGCCTCGGTCGGACGATCGGGGTGATCCCCGAGATCAAGCACCCGACGTACTTCCGCCGGCTCGGTCTGCCACTGGAGGAGCTCCTGACCGAGCGCATCCTCGCACTGGGTCTGCGCGAGGACGAGATCATGATCCAGTCCTTCGAGCCGACCAGTCTGCGCCGGCTGGCCGTGATGACCCGGGTCCCGCTGGTCCAGCTCGTCGACTCCGAGAGCTCGCCGTACGACTTCCTCCGCGTCGGCGACGGCCGCACGTTCGCCGACCTGCTCGCTCCGGCCGGCCTGCGCGAGATCTCGACGTACGCGCAGATCCTGGCCCCGCACAAGGACCTGGTCATCCCACGCACCCCCAGCGGCGCACTGGGCGAACCCACCCGCCTGGTCGACCAGGCCCACCGCGCCGGCCTCGGCGTCCAAGCCTGGACCTTCCGCGCCGAACGCCGCTTCCTCCCCACCAACACCGACTTCCGCACCGAGCTGTCGCGCTTCGCCGCCCTAGGCCTCCAAGGCATCTTCGCCGACCACCCCGACATAGCAGCCGCCACCCTGAAAGCCGCCTCCCTCCCCGGCTAACCCAACTCCGCCTTCAGATCGCGTAGCACCTGCTCCGACGCCGGTGCGAGCTCCCGGTCGATGTTCGTGGACTGGTCGATCCCCATGACCACCCGCGCCGATGTGGCGGGCCTGGTCCGGATCAGCTTGGTTCGCAGCGACGTCGGGGGATGCGTCGCATCTGTCCGGGTCTCGCGGATTCTGCTCGCCCGCAGCCGACGCTCGAGCTCACGCGCCGGTACGCCGGTCACCGCACTCCGGACGGCTTCCAGCGGCTCGACCTCGGTGGGGAACCGGAGTGCGCGGACCATGGCGTCGTACGAGCTGTCCGCGAGCAGCGACCGTTCCAGCGCGTGTGCCGCAGCCTCCGAGCCGGCGATCTCACCGGACTTGCGATCGGCGAGGTACTCGTCGCGCTGACCGCTCCGGAGCTCCAGGCGAGTCAGTACCCAACTGAGACCGCGGACCAGAGTGCCGACGGTCGCATTGAGCACGCGGGCGGCCATAGTGGCGCCGGTCCCGTCGTCGACGCCCCACGCGCGTCGGTGTCGCTCGACGTGGCCCTCGGTGAAGGTCATCCGCAGGCCGAACAGGACATGCTGCGCACTCGAGACCAGCCAGGAGCTGAGGTGGTCACCGTGCCGGCCATGGCCGAACTCGTGCGCCAGGATCGCCACCCGCTCCTGTGGGCGCAGACCGGCCCAGAGAGGAATGCCCAGCACGATGATCGGCCGGAATCGCCAACCGACCTGGCCGTAGCCGACGTTGGCGTCCGCCGTGACCGCAACCGCGTGCGCCTTGCGAGTGCCGACGGCGGTGGCGATTTCGTCGAGCACGCCGAAGAGCACCGGCGCCTCGTCGGCGTACAGCAGGACTGCGTCATCCGAGAGCCGACCGAGCCGCGGTCGGAAGAGGAAGGCCACCGTCAGAGCGAGCAGCGCGAGGATGGCGCTGAACCACAGGGGCCGGTAGAAGAGCAGGAGCGCGATGCCGGTCAGGAAGGCCGTCAGTGGCAGCAGCAGGATCAGGACCGACAGCAGGCCGGCGCCGATGCGAGCGGCGTCCCAGCCGGGGCGGTGGATCGCACCCTGCTCGAGCTCGCGGTAGAGCGAGTCGGCGAGCCGTTGCTCGAGCCTGAGCCGCCAGGCGGGAGTCGGGTCGAGCAACGGCGTCGGGTCGACGTTCCAGTCGCATTTCTCGCACCAGGTCACGTAGCGCCGATCGACACGGATCCGATGTCCGCAGTCGGGACAGGTGGTGGTCTCTTCGACGCTCTGCACGGCAGAAGTGTGGCAGTGCAGGTGGCGGGGTGGGCTGGGTGGCTCACCCCGCCGGGGGTGTGGAGTGGTCGTGCTGGGAGATCACGCGGCCGGGGGCTTGGGGGCGTCGTCGTAGATGCGCGAGGCGATGTCGCCCTCGGGGGTCTGGCTCTGGTGGTTGGTGGACTGCTGGACGGTCTGCCAGACGGCCTTGCCGTCGGACTCCGGAATCACGATCCACGCGATGGCGTAGCCGAGGATGGCCGTGCCGCCGGTGATGATGGTGAGGCCGACGATGCCGAGGCGGACCAGGGTGACGTCGATGTTGAGGTACTCGGCGATACCGCCGGAGACGCCGGACAGCATCCGCTGGGAGCTGGAGCGACGCAGGACCTTGCCGGACAGGTTCGAGAACGGTGCGTTGGAGTTCGTCATGGCTCTACTCTCCCGTCCGAAGGCCCTCCGCCACATCAGGATCGGTACCGACTGGCCCCTGACCCGACCCCGGGGACCCATGGTGCCGACCCTGACTACTTTCGGCGTGGTCGGCGGCTGAGAACTGTCGGTGGGGGTGCTTAGCGTTGGTGGCATGGATGCGCAGGTGGTGCTGAAGTTGGTGCGGGGGCTGCCAGGGGCGGAGGAGCACGTGGGGTGGGCAGGGCAGCCTGCCTTCAAGGTGCGTAAGAAGGGCTTCGCGTATCTGTCCGAGGACGAGACTCGGCTGATCGTGAAGGCTTTCCGCGAAGAGCAGGAGGCGCTCGTCGCCGAGAGCCCTGACGTCTACGCACCGTCCTGGGAGAGCGGCCGCTTCGCCTGGGTCGACGTGACCCTGGCGGTCGCCGACGAGGACGAGGTCACCGAGCTCCTCACCGAGGCCTGGCGCCTGACCGCCCCGAAGTACCTGATCGCCCAGCTGGACCACTGAGCCGCCCGCGGAAATGGCTCGCTGCGACGTAGCGAGCAGGGGCATGCTGAGTGGATGAGTGTGGATGCAGCCCTCACCACAGCAGAGCGGGAGCGGGCGTTTGCGGAGCGGCTCGCCCAGCTCACGCCTCGCTACCTACCGGACCGGGCCCCCGGCGTGCGACCGCGTGCCGTCGTGTTCGGCGGCCAGCCGGCGGCAGGTAAGACGACGATGCAGCGGCTGGTCCATGCAGCGCTCGGAGCCGACCGCATCGTGCTGTACGACGGGGACGACAACCTGCGGGTCCATCCCAGGTACTGCGCACTCCGGCGCGCGCACGGGATCCAGGGACTCGAGATGGTGGCCGACGCCGTGGAGAACGGTCCCGATGCTCACCTGCACGAGGTGATCCTGAAGCACTTCTGCACAGGAGATCCGCGGTACGACCTCTTGGCCGGCCATCCGCTCGCCCGGCAGAAGTGGGCGCGGAAGTGGGCTGGTGACTTGAGAGATCTGGGCTACCGGTGCAGCTTCGTCTACCTGATCGTCAACCACGCGGACAGCGCCATTTCACTCGCCGAGCGCCATCAGACGGCTCTGGACACCGAGGGAGACGGTGGCTGGTTCGACCCTGAGCTGCACGACGAGTTCTACAACGAGCTGCCCGACACGGCCCAGGCCCTGGAGACAGAGGGCCTGATCGACGACGTATACCTGGTCGACCGCGGCGGTCACGTCCTCTACGAGAACAACCGCGCTGCGGACGGCACCTGGGCGCGACCGCCTGCAGTCAAACACGCCATTCTCGAAGAGCGTGCTCAGCCGCCCACTCCGGCGTCGCACGACTACCTGTTGCGGACCGCGGAGCTGTTTCTCGAGCGCGGCAACCTAGCCCCCAAGGTGCGAGAGACCGTGGAGCGCGCTGTACGCCGGGAGGCCGAGCGCCCGGAGCCGCAGCCGGACAACCGGGGTCAGGACATCGCCGCGCGGCTGTCAGTGCGGTAGCTCGACGGGGAGGTGCTCAGCTCGCGGCGGAAGGCTTCGCGGAGGGAGGTGGCGCTGCCGAAGCCGGTGGTGGCGGCTATGCGGTCTACGGTCCAGTCGGAGGTTTCCAGGAGGCGGCGGGCGCTCAGGAGGCGTTGGAGGACGACCCAGCGCATGGGTGGTAGGCCGGTCTCGTTCTCGAAGTGCCGGATGAAGGTGCGCCGGGACAGGGCGGCTTGAGATGCCAGGCGGTCGATGGTGATCGGTTCGGCCAGGTGTTCCTGGACCCAGGCGCGGACCGGTCCCAGGTCTGACCGCGGTGGCGTGAGCACATCGGCGTACTGGCGGTGCTCTCCGCCTCGCTCTGGTGCGGCGAGCACCCACTTGCCGACCTCGTGGGCTGCGGCCGCGCCGTAGTCGGTGCGGATGACGTGCAGGCCGGCGTCGATGCCCGCGCCCCCGCCTCCGGAGGTCAGTACCCGGCCGTCCTCGACGTACAGCCTGTTCTCGAGCACGGTGACCTGTGGGTGCAGGAGGCGCAGTTGGTCGGTGTAGTGCCAGTGCGTGGTCGCCTCACGGCCGTCCAGCACACCTGCGGCAGCCAGGGCGAAGGTGCCGGTGCAGATGCCGAGCAGCCGGGCCGGAGTGTCCCGCAGCAACTCCAGGTACGGCGCGGGCGGCGGCAGCTCGGGCTCGTCGAAACCCGGTACGACGATGATGTCCGCACCGGCCGCGGTCTCGGGGTCGCTGTCCTCCAGCACCCGGTAGCCGTCATGGTGACCGAATACGTGGGCCGCGATCCCCAGGTCGAGCGAGATCGCCCGCGGGAGCTTCAGCAAAGCCACCACCAGCTCCGGCACGATGACTCCTCAGCAGGCACGAATCCGGCGGTTCCTGGCACTGCGGCCGATGGCCGCGACCTGCCCGCCCTCCCTAGGTTAGTTGAAAATGAATCTTTCCAAAGGGGAGTACAGCGTGATCGAGAACTTCGGTGTGCCGTGGGAGCAGGACTACGGCTATGTCCAGGCCATCAGGTCGGGCGACACCATCTACCTGTCCGGCCAGGTGGGCCACCGTGGCACGGAGATCCTGGCGGGGATCGAGGAGCAGATGCGGCAGGCCTACGCCAACGCCGAGGAGCTCCTCCAGCGGTACGGCGCTTCGCTGGCGAACGTGGTCGAGGAGACGCTGTTCGTCCGCGACATGGAGGCGGCGTTCCCGTTCGCCGGTCCGGTCCGCAAGGCGGCGTACGGGCGGGAGGACCCGCAGGTGGCGAGCACCATCGTCGAGACCACCCGGCTGGCCTTCCCGGAGCTGCTGATCGAGATCGCGTTCACCGCGCGGGTCTGACCTGGCTTGCACTCGTTTGGGTCGAGTGCTAATACTTGGTTAGCACTCCCTGGGTGAGAGTGATAAGGCTCGCGCCCCGGGAATGAGTACCAATGACGGCCCGATGAGGTGCCGGGAGCGGGGCGGGACATGAGCGCCACGACTCCGGTGCCGTCCGTCGCGGGCATCTGGCCGGCTGATCAAAAGACTCGACGCGGGAGGACTCGCGGAGAATGCCCAAGCTTATTGCGTTCAATGAAGAGGCGCGCCGTGGCCTCGAGCGGGGTATGAACACCCTCGCCGATGCCGTGAAGGTGACGCTCGGCCCGAAGGGCCGCAACGTCGTCCTGGAGAAGAAGTGGGGCGCCCCCACGATCACCAACGACGGCGTCTCGATCGCCAAGGAGATCGAGCTCGAGGACCCGTACGAGAAGATCGGGGCCGAGCTCGTCAAGGAGGTCGCGAAGAAGACCGACGACGTCGCGGGTGACGGCACCACCACCGCCACCGTGCTGGCCCAGGCGCTCGTGCGCGAGGGTCTGCGCAACGTGGCCGCCGGCGCCAACCCGATGGGCCTGAAGAAGGGCATCGAGAAGGCGGTCGAGGCCATCAGCGAGCAGCTGCTGGCACTGGCCAAGCCGGTCGAGACCCGTGAGCAGATCGCGGCGACGGCGTCCATCTCGGCCGCCGACACCCAGGTCGGCTCGATCATCGCCGAGGCGATGGACAAGGTCGGCAAGGAAGGTGTCATCACCGTCGAGGAGAGCAACACCTTCGGCCTCGAGCTCGAGCTCACCGAGGGTATGCGCTTCGACAAGGGCTACATCTCGCCCTACTTCGTGACCGACACCGAGCGGATGGAAGCGGTCCTCGACGACCCGTACATCCTGATCGTGAACAGCAAGATCTCGAGCATCAAGGACCTGGTCCCGGTGCTGGAGAAGGTCATGCAGACCGGCAAGCCGCTGGCCATCATCGCCGAGGACATCGAGGGCGAGGCGCTGGCGACCCTGGTCGTCAACAAGATCAAGGGCACCTTCAAGGCCGTCGCCGTCAAGGCGCCGGGCTTCGGTGACCGCCGCAAGGCCATGCTGGTCGACATCGCGGTGCTGACCGGCGGTGAGGTCATCTCCGAGGAGGTCGGCCTCAAGCTCGACACCGTCGACCTGGAGCTGCTCGGCCAGGCCCGCAAGATCGTCGTCACCAAGGACGAGACGACCATCGTCGAGGGCGAGGGTGACGCGGACCAGATCGGTGGCCGGGTCAACCAGATCCGCGCCGAGATCGAGAAGTCCGACTCCGACTACGACCGCGAGAAGCTGCAGGAGCGCCTGGCCAAGCTGGCCGGCGGTGTTGCGGTCATCAAGGTCGGCGCGGCCACCGAGGTCGAGCTGAAGGAGCGCAAGCACCGCATCGAGGACGCCGTTCGCAACGCGAAGGCGGCCGTCGAGGAGGGCATCGTCGCAGGTGGTGGCGTCGCGCTGCTGCAGGCTTCGGTTCTCGCCTTCGAGAAGCTGGAGCTCGACGGTGACGAGGCGACCGGTGCAGCGATCGTGCTGTCCGCGGTCGAGGCTCCGCTGAAGCAGATCGCCTTCAACGCCGGCCTCGAGGGTGGCGTTGTGGTGGAGAAGGTTCGCAACCTCGAGCCGGGTCACGGTCTGAACGCCGCGACCGGTGAGTACGTGGACCTGATCGCCACCGGCATCATCGACCCGGCCAAGGTGACGCGCTCGGCGCTGCTGAACGCAGCCTCGATCGCGGCCCTGTTCCTCACCACCGAGGCCGTCATCGCCGACAAGCCGGAGAAGGCCTCGGCCGCTCCGGGTGGCGCGCCCGACATGGGCGGCATGGACTTCTGATCCCCTGAAGTTCAGCAGTACCTCAGCAGTACGAGCGGTCCCGGGCTTCGGCCCGGGACCGCTTCTGCGTTCAGGTCACCTTGCAGAACGACGCGTAGTGGTCGCCGGTGTAGTAGACGTTCTGCGGGTTGGTGACCGGCGACCCGCCACCGATCAGCCGGCGGGCGCCGCGGTCGGAGGAGCCGGGCGTCTTGACGGTGTACTCGTGGTAGTAGCCGGTCGACTGCCCCGGCAGGATGCCTTCCCGGTTCTGGAAGACGGTGCCGTCCTGGCTGTACGGGAACGGGCCGCCGGAGTGGATCAGCCGGAGGGTGTCGGAGGCCTGTGACGGCAGCGAGCTCAATGCGCAGTTCGAGATGGCGGTAGGGGCGGCGTACGCCGCGGCGGGGGCGACTGTGGTCGCGACGGCGAGGGTGAGGGCGGTGATGAGGGTTCTCATGGCGGGAGGCTTCCCGGCGTGGGCAACGACCGCACATCCCAGGTGTGAATAACAGTTGGACTATGACCCTCCCGGCCTCTAAAGTCTGGCGCAGCGAGACCATCCCGTGAGCGGAAGGAGCGACCGATGATCACCCTGTCTGGTATTCCGGCGCGACCTGCCCGCCACCACAGCTCGCACTGAGCGGAGCGGCGCGCCTCCTGTTGGAGGATTTGTGAGCATCCGTAACACCGTCGAGGCCGACCTCGACACCATCCACACCCTGGTCGAGCAGCAGCCGTTGGCGAACAACGCCACGCTCGACCGCTATCGCGAGTCGCTCGTGTCCGGTCACTACCGGCACGAGTGGAGCTGGGTCGTCGAGGAGAACGGCGTCATCCAGGCGCTGGCCGTCTGGTGGGGCGTGCCCGGCCAGGAGCGCCCGTTCAGCATCGACGGCCTGTACTTCGTCGGCGACGGAGACCCGGTCCCGTCCTGGACGGCCTTGATCGAGCAGGAGCTGCAGATCAGGCCGGCCGACGGCGAGCCGGCCGAGTACCACTTCCTGCTGGACAGCGGCTGGGAGTCCGAGCCGGCCGTGGCCGGGGCGGTCGAGCTGCGCATGCGGGCAGCCGCGGCGGCCGGGCTGACCGCGATCACCGACCGGCTGCGGTACGAGTGGCAGCCCACCGACGGGCTGCCGCAGCGATCGACCCGGCTGCGGTTCGAGCCGGCCGACGACGAGGCCTTCGTGACCATGTTCATGCGGGTCAGCGAAGGCAGTCTGGACGCGTCGACCGCGCGGGACGTCGCGCGGCTCGGCGCCGAAGCGGCGGCTCGCGAAGAGGTCGAGCTGTACCAGACCATGCTGGTCGGTGACCGCGCTTGGTGGCGGTTCGCGTACGACGCCGAGGGCAAGCTGATCGGATTCGCGATCCCGTCGAAGAACAACGGCGGGCCGGTCGTCGGGTATCTCGGGGTCCTGCCCGAGCACCGCGGGCACGGCTACATCGACGACATCCTCGCCGAGATCACCCACCTGCTGGCGGAGACCGGCGCCGAGCGGATCCGCGCCGACACCGATTTCGGCAACGTGCCGATGGCGAAGGCGTTCGAACGCGGCGGTTACCGAAACTTCGCCGTACGGCGGGTTCTGTCCTTCCCGGAGGAGTGAGCCCGCCCTATGCTCCCTGACATGTCAGGGAGTGTCCGGTGCGAGATATCGCGCTGATTCTGCATGTGGTCGCCGGGGTCCTGGGAGTACTGCTCGGGATCCCGGCCATCGTCGTCACGCTGCGCCGCCGGGGGTTGAACTGGGTCGGCGAGAGCTATCACTGGGTGATCGCACTGGTCTGTCTGAGCGCGCTCGTGATGGTCCCGTACGACTGGAAACGGCTCTGGTTCTTCTGGCCGGTCGCCCTCGCCACCTACCTGTTCGTCTACCTGGGGCAGCGATCGGCCGAGTCTCCCGGCGGCCTCTGGTACCGCGGGGTCCTTCGCGGGTACGGCGGCGCCTGGATCGCCCTGTGGACAGGCATCGTCATCACCACCGTGCCCGATCACGCATGGACGTGGGCGATCCCGATCGTGCTTGGAAGCGCCCTCATCGAGTGGCAGTGCTTGCGGCCGGCCAGTCGGGCGTTAGCGCAGCGGGCGGAAGAACAGCTGTAGATCGCTGGTGAGCAACTCCGGCACCTCCATCGCGGCGAAGTGACCACCGCGCTCGTACTCCGTCCAGTGGGTCATGGCACCCGCCGGATCGACCAGGCTCTTGATTGCGGTCTCTGCACCGAACACCGCGACCCCGGTGGGAGGCGGCGTGGCTGGTCCCCAGGACGCGTCGCTGCCGCCGGACTGCTGCGAGAGCATCGCCTTCCAGGCCTGCATGCCTTCGTAGAACGCATGCGCCGACGAGGCGCCGGACTGGGTGAACCAGTACAGGCTCACGTTGGTGAGCAGCTGGTCGCGGTCCACGGCCTCATCCGGCAGCTTGTGGGTCGGGTCGGTCCACTCGGCGAACTTCTCCACGATCCAGGCCAGCTGTCCGATCGGCGAGTCGTTCAACCCGTACGCCAGTGTCTGCGGCCGCGTCGACTGCTGCACCAGATAGCCGACACCGTCCTCAAGGTACCGGTTGAACGCCTCAGCCCGGACCTGGTCCGACTCTGACAACCCCTCCAGTGACACCGGCCCGCCGAACGGCGTGGAGGCGGTCACTCCGGCCAGATGCGCGCCGACAACGTGTGCCGGGTCGATCATCGTCAGCATCCCGGTCACTCCGGATCCGGCGTCGGTGCCATGCGCCGCATACCGCTCGTACCCGAGCCGGCTCATCAGCTCGACCCACAGTTGAGCCACTCCGAACAGGTTGAACCCGCCTGGCCCGAGTGGCGTTGAGAACCCGTAGCCAGGCAAGGACGGCACGACGACGTGGAACGCGTCCGCCGCGTCCCCGCCGTACGCGACCGGGTTGGTCAGTCGACCGATCAGCGCCTGGAATTCGACCGGCGACCCCGGCCAGCCGTGGGTGAGGATCAGTGGCAGCGCGTCCGGCTCAGCCGAGCGCTGATGGAAGAAGTGGATCCTTTGTCCGTTGATTTCGGTGCTGAACTGCGGGATCTCGTTCAAGCCGGCCTCGGCGGCCCGCCAGTCGTAGTCGTCGGCCCAGTAGGCGGCCAGTTCCTGCAGGTAGCCAACCGGTACGCCGCGACTCCAGTCGTCCACGGCAGGGGGGACCGGCCAGCGCGCGGCACGCAGGCGGGCCTTCAGGTCGTCGATGTCGGTCTGCGCCACTTTGATAGTGAATGGCTCGATGCTCATGCCGTTCAGCGTGCCGCCGTGGCGAGATCCGCGGATCCGGCGAATGCGGTATTTGCCTGTCCGGTCAGGCTATCCTCTGTACTGACACGATCGTTTCAGTGGAGGGGTCGTCGGCATGAGTTTGACCGGACGGACGGCATTGGTGACGGGGTCGGTGCGCGGCCTGGGGCTGGAGATGGCGCGTGGCCTGGCTGCCGCCGGTGCCCGGGTCGTGCTGAACGGACGTGACGCCGAGGCGCTGGACCAAGCGGTCGGCGGGCTTCGCGGCGAGGGCCTGGACGTCACCTCCGCTGCGTTCGACGTGACCGACCCGACCGCCTGTGAACAGGTCGCCGAGCTCGGCCGGCTCGACATCCTGGTCAACAACGTCGGCCACCGCGATCGCCGAGGCTTCGACGTGCTGGACCCGGCCGATCTGACCCGGATCCTTGATGTCCACCTCACCTCGGCGTACCGGCTGAGCCGGCAGGTGGCTCAGCAACTGGTGGCGGCCGGGACGCCGGGACGAATCATCAACGTGTCCTCGGTGCTGGGCCAGCTCGGCCGGCTGGGCGACGTCGCCTACCCGGTCGCGAAGGCCGGCCTGGACGGTCTGACCCGAGCCCTCGCGGCAGATCTCGGGCCGCACGCCATCACCGTCAACTCGGTCGCGCCCGGCACCTTCGCCACCGAGGTGAACGCCGACCTCGCCCAGGACCCGCAGTGGTCCCAGTGGCTCCGCACCCGAACCGCCCTCGGCCGCTGGGGCCGCCCCGAGGAGATCGCCGGCGTCGTCGTCTTCCTGGCCGGCGACGCGGCCTCCTTCATCACCGGCCAGACCATAGCCGTCGACGGCGGCCTCATCGCCACGTTCTGATGGACTGGCCGCGAGCTACGGTCGACCGTGGACTTCGACCGCTTCCTCGCCCTGCCACGCCCCTCTTCGCTCGCGCTCGCACCGGATGGCTCGCGTCTGGTCGCGGCCATCGCGCAGTACGACGATGCGGCCGGCAAACTGATCAGTGCGCTCTGGGAGCTCGACCCCACCGGCAGCGCCGAGCCGCAGCGCCTCACCAGATCAGCAGGCGGTGAGAGGCAGCCCGTGTTCCACCCCGACGGCTCCCTGTACTTCATCTCCACCCGCGAGGACCAGTCCGCGCTCTGGCGACTGCCGACGACCGGTGAGGCCGAGCAGGTGCTCACCAGTTCGGGTGGCGTCGACGAGGTCCGCATCGGTGGCAGCACTGTGGTCATCGCTACCCCGATGCTCCCCGGCGCCAAAGACTCGGCCGACGACGAAGCGCAACGCAAGGACCGCAAGTCCAGCGGGATCCTGCACACCAGCACGCCGGTACGCATCTACAACCACGAACTAGGTCCGGACGAGACCCGGCTGCACGTCGTCGACGGCCTCGACCTGACGCCCACCCCAGGGCGGGCCTTGACCGAGACCGAGTACGTCGTCGCGCCCGACGGCCGGACCGTGATCGCCAAGTGGTCCGTCGACTGCCCCGGCTGGCCACAGGGACAGTTGGTCGCGATCGACGTCGCAACGGGTGAGCGTCGGGTCATCGCCGACGATCCGGCGGCCCTCTTCACCGAACCCGCCCTTTCGTCCGACAGCCGGTACGTCGTCGCGATCCGTAGCCAGGACCCGCAGCCCGACACCCCGCCGTCAGGAGGGGTGGTGCTGATCGACCTGCAGACCGGTGACCTCAGCGACCTGGTGAACGACCGGGCGGTCTGGCCGTCCGAGCCGGCCAGTCCCGTTTTCGCCGCCGATGGCAGCGCCGTCTACTTGGTGACCGACGATCATGGCGACCGCCCGATCGTGCGCGTCGACCTGGCGACCCGAGCCCGGACCCGGATCACCGACGCAGGCTCGTACCAAGGACTGCAGGTCTCGCCCGACGGCAGCACGTTGTACGCGCTGCACCACGACATCGACTCCCCGCATGCGCCCGTCCGCATCAACCTGGCGACCGGTGCCGTCGTACGGCTGGTGCCGTCGGAGGCTGAACTGCCGGGCCGGGTCGAACGCGTCCAAGCGATTGCTGCCGACGGTACGACGATTCTCGGCTGGCTGCTGTTGCCGCACACCGACGAGCCGGCACCACTGGTCCTGAGGGTGCACGGCGGCCCGAACATGTCAGGCGGCGGCTGGATCTGGTCCCTGAACCCGTGGTGGCTGGTCGCCGCCGGGTACGCCGTACTGCAGCCGGACCCGGCCCTGTCGACCGGCTACGGCCAGGAGTTCATCGAGCGCGGCTGGGAGGGCTGGGGCGCGACCGTGTACGACGACCTGATGGCGATCACCGATGTGGTCGAGCAGCGCCCGGACATCGACGCGACGCGGACAGCCGCGATCGGCGCCTCCTTCGGCGGCTACATGATCAACTGGATCGCCGGACAGACCGATCGGTTCCGTTGTCTGATCAGCCACGCCGGCATCTGGCACCATGCGAGCCACCAGGCCACGGCGGACTACTCCGGCTATTTCGCTCGCCAGTTCGGGACGCCGGAAGACCGGCCGGAGCGCTACGAAGAACGCTCACCGGTCCGGTTCCTCACGAACATCACCACACCGATCCTCGTCACCCACGGTGGCCTGGACGAGCGTGTCCCCACGAGCCAAGGCATCCACCTCTTCACCGACCTCCAACGCCGCGGCATCGAGTCGGCCTATCTGTCCTTCCCCGACGAAGGCCACGGCATCGTCAAACCAGCCAACGCCCGCCTCTTGAACCAGACAGTCCTCGACTGGCTGAACCGTTTCCTGCGCTAGGTCTGGCCGGGGGTCTGTCGGTAGGGAACGACGCGCTTCGGTCGCTCGCCCCGGGTGTCACCCGACTCTGTCGCTGCCGCGCGTTCGTAGTCGGTGAGTATCTCGAATACCCGAGGTGCCTCGAACAGCCGATACCGCTTCTGGTCGCCGACGGGCCGGATCACCTCAGCTGCGCTGAGGCTTTCGATCGCCGCGAAGACCGCCGACCGGCTGGCGCCGGTCAGCCGAATGGCGTCGTCGGCAGTCACGACCGGATTGGCTATCAGTTCGGACAGCAGGCGGTCCGCGGCACTTCCTGCACGCGGTTGGGCCGCCGTGCGCCACTCGAGTTGAACCTGTCCCAGCAGCGACTGCAGGTTCGCGGCATCGGCTGTGGCACGGCGGGTCGCGCTCAGGAACAGGTCAATCCAATCGCGGATCCCGCTGTGAGCTTGCGGGCTGTCCGCCTCGCCGACATAGCGGAAGCGGGTCAAGGCCTCGACGTAGGCCGAGGCTCGCGTCGCCAGAGTCAGGCTGATCGGTGGGACGAAGTGCCGGGCAAGTCCCCTGCGCTTGAGGACTACGTGGATCAGCGCGCGGCCGGTCCGGCCGTTACCGTCGGCGAACGGATGGATCGTCTCGAACTGTGCGTGGACGAGTCCGGCTTGGAGGGTGCCCGGAACGTCGTCTCGATTGATGAAGAGACAGAGGTCGTCCAGCAGATCTGCCAAGTATTCGGGCGGTGGGGGGACGAAGACTGCCTGGCAGGGGTTGAAGTCGTTGCCACCGATCCAGTTCTGCCGCGTGCGTACCTGACCGCCGATGTCCGGGTGATCGGAGTGCTCCATCAATGCCGCGTGGATGTCGAGCAGGTGCTTGAGCTCGACGGTTTCCGCCGTGGCCACCTGATCGACCGCGTGTCTCATGGCCAGGACGTTGCCGAGGACGGCGTCGGCAGTGGCGTCCTGATCGGGGATGCCTGCCGCGATCCGGGCCTCGTGCCGGGCCAGACGCCTGCTGTTGACCTGCAAACCCTCGATCTTGGATGAGGCGACGGCCTCCGCCCGGAGGAGAAACCGGGCAAGCTGCTCCAGTCCCTGATCTGGAGCGCCCTCGAAGGCCGCCAATCCGCGCTCGGTGTCAGCCACGTCGGCTGCCAGTTCAGCGCTACAACCTGGACTTCCCTTCGTCTAAGTCCAGGTTATTTGACAACCTGGACTTAGACGAAGATTAGTCCAGGTTTCTGATCAGAGTTCTTAAGCCTGGCCGGCTTGTTCTTCCGGGGTGGCCTTGCGGAGGACCAGGCGGGTCCAGGCGCCGACGTAGATGCGGTCGTCGGCGTCGAGTTCCTGGCGCTGGCCCGGGGGGATGGGGGTTTCGGGGAGGGGGCCGGCGGCGGAGGCTACGTAGGTGCCGTTGGAGGACTGGAGGTCCTCGACCCACCAGCGCTGGCCGTCTGTGGTCAGTTGGGCTTGGCGACGGCTCACACCGGAGTCGTCGCCGCAGTCGACCTCGGGGGCGATTCCGCGGCTGCGGGAGGGGCGTCCGACTAGGACACTCTTCTCCGCGACCGGGATCACCACGGGCAGGCCAGGTGACGGACAGGGGTCGTCACTCTGCTGTACGGCGTACCAGTCGGGGTCGACCCAGCGTTCGACGACCCACTCCGCCACGACTGGTGACGGGGCAGGCGGTGCGGTCGGGGGAGTGGCCGAGAGGTCCAGCGACGACGCTGCGCGCGGCATGGTGCCGGTGGTGAAGTCGTAGCCGCAGCTCTCGCAGAACAGTGCGTCTGCGGCGGCTGAGTCCGAGCAGTTCGGACAGGTCTGCGTGGCTACTGCCGGACCGGGCGCAGCGACCGCCGGTGCGGGCGGTGCGACCGGAGTGGCAGCCGCGCCGATGGGGAGGCCGCAGACGTCGCAGTAGTCGGTCGAGACGGACGGGTGTCCGCTCGGACAGTTGACTGTGCTCATTTCTTCACCCGAGTGGTCTTCGTGGACGCGGTATCGAGAGCCATCTCATCGGCCTTCTCGACAGTCCGCTTCAGCCGGACGGTGCCGGTGTCCTGATCGTCGATGTCGACCACCTTGCGCAGGCGCGTGGTGGCCTCCTCGTTGCCGGTCTGGGCGGCCAGCTGGACCGCACGGCCGAGCTTGGTGGTCGCCGTGGCGGTGTCGCCGGCTGCCTTCGCGGCGAGGCCGTCCTGGATCGCCTCGGCCAGCTCGGTCTGTCCGGTGTAGTGCGCGACCTCAGGGCTGATCCGCGTGGTCAGTGCCTCGTCGGCCGACCACAGCGCCTTCACCAGGCCCTGTGCGACCACGTTGTCGCCGATGGTCAGCTGGACACGTGCGGCCAGCTGCTCCTGGCCGATGCCCTTCGCAGCCAGCCGGATCGACACGTGGTAGTCGCGGGACTCGTCGCCCCACGAGCCGGTCGGGTACGAACCGGTCAGCGGGTTGATCGACGTACGGCGTGAGGTCAGGTCCTCGACGGTCGGAGCCACCTGGCGGACGAACAGCACCTCGGCACCCTGCGGCGCCCAGACCCGCAGGTCGGCCTGAGCGACACCACGGCTCATCGCGTTCTGGATGAGCTTCGAGAACTCGGCCGCGAGCTGGCTCGGCGCCGGGATGATGTCGACGGTGCCGAGCAGGGCCTGGGCGATCCGCCGTACCTCGTCGACCTGCCAGGCCACGCCGACACCACGGGTGTCGCACTGGAACTGGCCGGTGACGGACTGGATGGCCTGGGTCAGCGCCTCCGGCGTCTCGTGCTGGTTCTCGCCGTCTGTCAGCAGGATGGCGTGCTTCTGCGACAGCGACGGCACGGTCGCGAAGACCCGGCCCGCCAGCCGCAGCCAGGTGCCCATCGCGGTGCCGCCGTCGGCGTAGAAGCGGGACACCGCGTCCTTGGCGGCCTGCCGGGTGTACTGGTCCATCTTGACCATCACCGGCTCCGCGGACGGCGGGAAGGCCAGCTGTGCGCGGTCGTTGCCGGAGATCACCGCGAACCAGACCCCGTCGAGGATCTGGTCGAGCGCGGTCTGGGCAGCGAACGCGGCTGCCTGCACACCCTCGCGGCCCATCGAGCCGGAGGTGTCGACGATGATGATCTCGCCCGCGTCACCACTGCCGGACTGGCCGGCCGCACCGGCGCCGGTGCAGTTCACGGTGACGATCGCGTGCACGTCGGTACCGCCGTCAGGCAGGAACTCGTTCTGGTAAACAGCGGCGGTGAAGTCTGCCATCTCGGGTCCTCTCGTTCGGGGCGGTGGGGTGGGAGAATGTATTTGGCTAAACACGCGCAAGCGTGACGGTGATGTTGTCCTGGCCGCCCTGGGCGTTCGCCCAGTCGACCAGTGCGGATGCGGTGGCGAGCGGGTCGCCGCCGTTGGCCGCAGCGGTCTGACGGACGAGGTCGGCCAACGGTGCCGCCTCGGAGCAGTAGTTCCACAATCCGTCCGAGCAGACCATGACCCAGCCCGGCTCGGTCACCTGGACAGTCGTCGTACGGGGTGTGTGGTCCGGAGCGTCCTTGCCCAGCCAGCGGGTGATCGCATGGGCGTGCGGTCCGGACTCAGCCTCTGCACGGGAGATACCGGTGGCGATCAGCTCAGCGGCCCAGGAGTCGTCCACCGTCAGTGCGACGGCTTCGGACGCGTCCGGGAACCAGTACGCCCGGCTGTCGCCGACGCTGCCCGCTACGAGCATCCCGTCCTCCAGTACGGCGGCCACGAACGTGCAGGAGGCCGGGTTCGGACTGTCAGGGCTAGTGCTCTCCAGAACGGCGTCGCTGGCGGCATCTGCCGCGGCATTCAGCCGGGCCACGATCGCACCGCTCCGAGAGGACTCGGTGCCGATGCCCTGTGCATGCCCAGCGGTCAGTACGTCGCGTGCGGCGCGCGCTGCGGCTAGTGAGGCGACATCGGAGTCGAGCGACGAGCTGACGCCGTCGCAGACCACCAGTAGTGCCCGGCTGCCCGGCTCGGCGTCGGCCGCGATCGCCATCGAGTCCTCGTTGCGGCTGTGCCGGATGCCCCGGTCACAGACCCCGGCCACCCACGGCGCCGGCTGCTCGCTGAAGTGGTCGCGCGGCTTGGCCGCCTTGGTGCCGCAGGTCTCGCAGTACCCGTCCGCGCCGACAGTGCCACCGCACGACGTACAGGGGCCCACCGGAGGCAGGGCGTTGATCTCGACGGTCGGCTCGGTGTCCGTATCCAGCGCCGGCGACGTCCCGGCCTCGGCGGGTACCAGCTCGCCGGGCTTGAGCTCGGCGCCGCAGGCCTCGCAGAAGCGATCGGCCTCGGACACGTGGCCACCACAGCTGGGGCAGACCGTGTCGGTCGTACTCGTCATCGCAACGTCCATCCTCGAACCTCGTTGGCCAGGTCGACCAGGGCGATCCGTTCCGGCCGGCTCTGGGCCTGGGCGGCCAGTTGCCGGTAGGTGGCTTCGAGCCCGTCCCGCAGAGCAGGCTCGGTCGCCACCCGGCCGTCGATCCGCAGACTCTCCTGCGGGCCCGACTGCCGTACCTCGTCCAGTGCGGTCCGGAACACGCTCGCCGCCAGGTTGGCCCGGTCGACCGGGTCGATGGTCAGCGACTCGATGCTGTCCATCGCCTGAGCGAGCGCATCCAGGCCACGCCCCGATCCTGCCAGTAGACCGGCTCGCTGCCGACGAGCCCGCACGTACGCGCCGCTGGTTCGCGGCACCAGATCCAGTGCGCCGAGCGCGCCGTCCAGGTCGCCACGGCTGGTCCGGATCGACGCCAGCCCGAAGGCCGACGGTGCGATGTAGTTGGCGTCCGTGCGCGCACAGGTCTGATAGAGGCCCTCGGCAACATCGAACTCGCCACTGAGCTCACAGGAGATCGCCAGCGCCAGTTTGGGCGCCAGCTCACCCGGCACCTGACCGTAGACAGCGTTGAAGGCGGACTGGGCCGCCTTCGCGTCGCCACGCGCCAGAGCGACCAGTCCGGCCATCCAGACCGCCCGCCACTCCCAGGGGTCCGCTGCGAGCAGATCCGCCACCGCGGTGTCGACCAGGTCGAAACGGTCCGCCCCAACCTCCAGAGAGGTCTCGGCGATCTCCAGCAGAATTTGCGGTGACGGCTCGGGCGCGTCGACCAGCAGCTCGAGCCGCTTGCCCGCATCCGGCACGCTGACGGTCTTCAACCAGCCGGCCATCTTGTCGCTGTCATCGGTGATCAATGACGGCAGCCGCTGCCATGGGGCAGCCGCATCACCCAGTCCGAGCGACTTGTCGCCCGGCGTACCGAACAGCAGGGATGACGCCGAGTGCTGTGCGGCCTTGACGCCCTGCTTGTCGGCGACAACCTCACGCAGTACGCCGAGGAGCTGCACGCGGAACTCGTCAGCGGTCTGGAAGCGGTCCGCCGGGTCCTTGGCGCAGGCCTTGAGCAGGAGCCGGTAGACCGAGTCGTACTTCTGGAACAGCGCCACCTCGCCGACCGGCGGCAGCGACGTGACATAGCGCGACTGGTACCCGCGGAACTCCATCGCAAGCACGCACAGCGTCCGGCCGAGCGTGTAGATGTCCGATGCGATCGAGGGGCCGACCTCAGCCACCTCAGGCGCCTGGAAACCGACCGTTCCGTAGATGGCCGAGTCCATGTCGTCGATCCGCCGGACACCGCCGAGGTCGATCAGCTTGACCGCGTCACCGACCTGGATGATGTTGTCCGGCTTGAAGTCGCAGTAGACCAGGCCGAGGTCGTGCAGGTACGAGAACGCGGGCAGGATCTCCAGCATGTACGCGATCGCCTGGTCGATCGGCAACGCGTCGTACTGGTTGTTGTTGGCCGTCATGCGCTGCTTGAGCAGCGTCTTCAGCGACGTGCCGCCGACGTACTCCATCACGATGTAGCCGGCGCCGTCGTGGGTGACGAAGTTGTAGATCTCGACGATCAGCGGGTGCTCGACCCGGGCCAGGAACTGTTGCTCGGCGATCGCGGCCGCGACGGCGTCCGGGTCCCCTGAGTTCAGCAGACCCTTCAGAACCACCCAGCGGTCGTTCACGTTCTGATCCTGGGCCATGTAGATCCAGCCGAAGCCACCGTGCGCCAGACACCCCTTGACCAGGTACTGACCGCCGACCAGGTCGCCGTCCTTCAGCTTCGGCGAGAAGGAGAACGGGTTGCGGCACTTCGGGCAGAAGCCCTCGGTGCGGCCCGGCTGACCGTCACGGGACCGGCCGACCGCGTTGCCGCAGCTGGGGCAGTTCCGGCGGTCCTCCGGCACCATCGGGTTCGCCAGGATCGCTTTGCTCGCGTCGATCGGCGGAATCGTCGGCACGTGGGTCAGACCGGCGCCCAGCCGCGCACCGCGCAGCCGGGTGGACGACGTACCGAGTCGGCGGGTCAGCTTGGAGCCGGCGGCCGCTGCGCGCGCAGAGCCGAGCGGTGTGGAGGCCAGGCGGTTCGACGCGCGGGACACCGTCGACGGGGAGCTGATCGGGTCTGGGTCCGGCTGGTCCGGTGCGACCACATCAGGGGCTCCGGCGACGGCCGACGGGCTCACCGCGCCGGCTGGTGCAGGCGTGCCGCACACGTCGCAGTAGCCGTCCACGATGGTGCCCGTGCAACCGGGCTCCTGGCAGGCGATGGTCGTCATCTGGTCCCTCCTGTGCTCTCCAGGTAGGCCTGGTACGCGGTGACGAGTGCAGCGAGCCGGACTGTGTCCACTGGCTCCGACTCCATCACCGCACGGCCACGCCGGTACAACTCCGCAAGGTCTTCGTTCTTCGGGGCCACTTGGCCCGACTTCACCTGATACGCGTCCAGCAGCGCGGCCAACTCGTCCCGCCGCGTCACAGCCGCCGCGTACGCCGTCTGCGCCTGCCCGAGCGCCCGCCGTACGGCGTCCAACCGGGTCAGGTACTTCTCCAGCTCAGCCGGGGTATTCGGAACCGGTCCAAGCGCAGTGACATCCGGTACGGCGAGGCGCGGGGCCGGTGTGACCGCAGCGACCGCTTTGTCGGCCAGCGCACGCACTGCGGTGCCCTGTGCTTCCAGGTCACCGCGCAGCGTCCGGGCGCGGGCTACGTCGGCCGCACGCTCCTTGCGGGTGGCCGCACCGACGATCAGGTCTCGTTCGGCGTGGGCAGCCTCGATCTCGAACGGGCCGATCAGGCCGCCGATGTCCGCACCACGTTTGTTGCGGTCGACAAGGTCTGTCAGCCGCCGGTCGAGATCGTGGTGCTCGGCGAGCGCGCTGTTGCGAACGTTCGCCGGCTCCAGCTTGACGAGGTCACCGATCCGCTCGACCTGCGCGCGCAGCTGCCGCAGCTTGGCGGCCCGATCCGCGTCGCCCGGCTCCAGCGCCAGCTTGGCGCGCAAGCTCGAGGCGAGGGCGTCGGAGAGTTTGCATGCCTCCGGCAACGAAACCGCCAGGGACCCGCCGACGCTGCCGGTATCGAGCCCGCCCCAGATCAACGTCGAGATCCGCTCGGTCTCGGTCTGGCCGACCCGTCCCGAATCCCACGTCACCAGGATCAGCTCGTAACGATCCGAGACCGCCTTCCAGACCGCCATGCTCAGCACGACATCCGCACTCAAGGAATCGGCGTCGGGAGCGCTGAGCGCGGCCTGGTCCAACTCCTCCAGCTCCGCCTTGCGCCGATCCCGCCAGCTCCCGAGCGCGCTCAGGAACGACAGCAGCTCCGACGCCGGAACGCTGCTCCCCATCCGCCCCGGCGGCGCCGGCGCGGTAGCCGTAGGAGTTCGAACCGTCATCGGCGTCCGTAAACTGGCGCCGGCGCAGTGGCTTTGCCAAGGTCGGGCTCGAGCCACTTCTCGTACGACGCCGCCCACTCGCCGTTGGCCTTGATGTCCTCGAGCACCTGGTTCACGAACTGCACGAGATCCCGCTTGCGGATGTTGATCCCGAGGCCGTAGGGCTCAGCGCTGAAGGCCTTCTCCGGTAGCACCTTCGCGTAGGGATCCTGAGCTGCGTCGCCGGCGAGCACCGTGTCGTCGCCGCTGATCCCGTACGCCCGGCCCGACTGGAACAGCACCAGGCAGCCGGTGTCGGTGTCAGCCGTGATCGGTTTGATGTTCGGGTTCTCTTCCTGCAGGTTGTCCAAGCTGGTCGAACCGGCCGGGGCACAGATCGTTTTCCCGTCCAGCTGCTTGTCCTTGGTGCTGGTCGCGGTCGAGTCCCGGGGGACCAGCGTCTTCTGGCCGGAGTGGTAGTACTCGGCGGAGAAGGCGATCTGCTGCCAGCGGGCGCAGTTGATCGTCATGTTGCGCGCGACGATGTCGACCTGGTTGTCCTGCAGCACGGGGATGCGTTGCGGGCTGGAGATCACCCGCAGCTCCAGGTGACCGACGTCGGTGCCGAAGATCGCCTTCGCGACCGCCTTCACCATGTCGATGTCGAAGCCCTCGATCGCACCGCTGATCGGGTTGCGGGAGCCGAGGTGGAGGCTGTCCGCCGAGACACCGGCGATCAGTCGGCCACGCGCCTTGATCGCAGCCACGTTGGGGCTGCTCACTGACGCACCCTCCGGTGAATACGACCGCACCGGGTTCAGGGTGTCGGGGCACTTCGGCGGTGCTGCGGGAGCAGCCACAGCCGGTGGCTGGGGCTTCGGCGGGAGCTCGGTCGCGTCGTACGCTCCCGAGCCGCAGGCGGTGACTGTCATCAGCACTGCGACCGAGGCCGCGATCAGCTTCTTCATCGGTATTCCCCCAGTCGCTGCGAGATTCCCCAGGCGATCAGCAGTGCGACCAGGATCCCGATCGGCAATCCCAGCCAGCCGATCGGCGGCAGCCCGTCCTGGGCGGCCTTCAGCTGGGTGCTGACCCCGCTGCTCTTGATCTGAAGGTCCCTCGCCGAGGACTGGTCGAAGGAGCTGAACGCGGCAACAGAGTCGTACTTCACGGACACCGGCGCGTTTCCGGTGGCGATCTGGACTGCGAGATCCCAGTTCCCGCCGGTGTCCTGCTTCCGGACCTCGGCGTGGGCGACCTGGTAGGTGTCCCACAGCCCGATGCCTGTGCTGGGACCGGTGATCTTGCGGAGCTGCTCGTCGACGACCTTCGCGGACGCGATGTAGGCCTTGTCGTACGCGTCGCCGGAGCCGCGGGCAATCAGGGTGAGGCTCTCATTCGAGCGTGCGTCGTACGCCGCGATGCGGGCTCGGGACAGCGCCAGCGTGGAAGCGTAGTCGCCGTCGCGTGCGTCCTTCGCGTGACCGGACGCGGCGAACAGCGCGAACCCACCGATCAGCGTGGTGAGCAGCACGATGACTCCGCCGACTGCGATCGGCACGTTGAGGTAGCGGTGCGTACGGCGGGCCAGCCAGCGCAGGGTGATGAACAGGATGACCAGCGCGACCAGTCCGCCGACGAACACCCACCAGACGCCGTTGCCGACTCCATCGAACTCAGTGTCGACGCGCTTCTCGTTTGCTCCGACCAGTGCCTTTACCAACGGCAGTGAGTCGTTCTGGAGAGTCGCATTCGCGTCCCGCAGGTACTGCGAGCCGATGGGGAGCCCCTGGCGGTTGTTGGCACGCGCCTGCTCGATCTGGCCCTGGTAAGTGACCAGGGTGGTGTTGAGCTGGCCCAGCGCGTCACGGTCGGCCGGCTGCGCGCTGGCGGCCTCGGCGACCAGACGTGCGGCCGAAGCCATCGAGTCGACGAAGTGCTGGCGCTGCTCGGGAGGCTCGAGCCCGCCGACCAGGAAGGCGTTCGTCGCGTCCGCGTTGGCGCTGACAAGGTTGGTGTGGATCGCCTGGATGCGGATGAGCTGGGCTGTGTTGGCCTCGGCGCGTTGCAGTGCACCGTCGGACTGGTCGAAGCCCTGCGCCGCGCACAGCCCGAAGACCACACTGATCGCAGCCGCGAGCACGAGGAACGCACGCATCCGCCCCGGCGTGCCTTCGAACCACTGCGCGACGGCGCCACGAGGAGCCGGCGTACCGGGTTGCTGAAGCGCTGCGCCCTGCTGCTGTGGCGCCGGCGGCGACCAGGTCGCGGGCGGCGCACTCTGAGTCTGGGTCACGCCTCAACTCCTTGCTCATTGGCGTCCGAAGGATCCGTAACGTCCGAAGACTCGCCGACGCCCGTCTCCGGTTCTTCGGACGTTGTGTCTTCGGAGGCGGGGGGATCGTCGCTGAGGTCCTCGGCGAGGATCTGACGCAGCTGGTCGGTCGTGGGTGCCGTCACATCGCGGAGGCGCCAGGCGTGCCGTCCGATGGCGGCTTCGAGCGTGTTGCGGGCGAAGCGGCCGTTGCCGAAGGACTGGCCGCGGGGAGTGTCGGTGAGGATCTCCCCGAACCGCTCCAGGGCCTCCGGCACCAGCTCGTAGTCGGCGCCCTCGGTCAGCCCCGTGAGGATGTCGGTGAGCTCTTCGTCGCTGTAGTCGTCGAAGGCGATCGTGGTCCGGAACCGGCTGGCCAGTCCGGGGTTGGCGGCGATGAAGACCGCCATCGGCTCGGGGTATCCGGCGACGATGACGACCAGGTCGTCCCGCCGGTCCTCCATCTCCTTCACCAGCGTGTCCACGGCCTCACGCCCGTACTGGTCGGCGCCAAGATCGCCTGCGGTCAGGCTGTACGCCTCGTCGATGAACAGCACTCCACCGACTGCTGAGGCCACCACCTCGGCAGTCTTGGTCGCGGTCTGGCCCAGATACCCGGCGACGAGCTCAGAGCGGTCCACCTCGACCAGTTGGCCCTTCGACAGCAGTCCGAGTGCTTTGTAGATCCCACTGACCAGCCGGGCCACAGTGGTCTTGCCGGTCCCCGGATTGCCCACGAAGACCAGGTGGCGGGTGATGGTCGGGCTCTTCAGCCCTGCCTCGGTCCGGAGCTTCTCCACGCGCAGTACGGCGACCTGCCGGTGCACCTCGCGCTTGACTCGCTCCAGACCGGTCAGCTCGTCCAGCTCGGCCAGCAGTTCGTCGACCGTCTTGGCGGGCGCCTCAGGCTTCTCCTCCGCCTTTGCCACAGCCGGAGCTGCGGGGGCAGGTGTGGAGCCAACTTGCAGCGGCCGGGCGCCAGCTGCCTGCAGCTGGGCAGCCGCAGCAACAGATGCGTTGCCGACAACCCGCATGGTCGGCTCACCCAACGTGCACGAGGCAGATGCGAGCTCGGCCAGCGCTTCGGCGTACGCGATCTTCTCGGGTGAGCCTGCGGTGACCAGCTCGGTCAGTACGCCGGTTGGTGCGCCTCGCCAGCGCCGTCCGCGGACGGCGGCGTCGAAGAAGTCCTGTGTGGTCGCACCAGGGAAGGCTTTGGCCCAGTCCGCCGGTGCACCGGGAGCCGACTCCGCCAGAGCGGCCGCAAGCGATAGAGCCTCCGTGCGGGCCCGCTCCTCGTCGACACCGGCACGTACGGCGATCTCCAGCAGCGCGGCCAGCGCCTGCTGCAGTGACAGTCCCCCCTCGCCGCTCATGCTCCCCCTCGTCCTGGTGGTGGTTGTAGTGGCCCGGTGTTAGGTGGTGGTGTGGAGGTGGTCGGACCGAGCGCCAAGCCTCCCCCTGTGGATCCGGTGCCGAACTTCTCCTGCAGGAACCGGCCATGGGCGATCAGTGCGGCCGCGTCGGCCCGGTTGACCGCGTCGAACACCTTGTCCATCGTTGCGCCCAAGAGGTCCAGCTGGTCGATCAGGATCATCAGAGAGGTCTTGCCACGGTCCACCGGCCGGGTGTCGGCCCACTGGCGTGGCAACCGCAGATACCCACCGATGGCCTCCGGCAGGTAGTCCGTCGCCGTAGCCATCACCGAGTACGCCTGGGCGCTCCCCGCGAGGTTGCCGAGCCGCGGGATGGTCTCCCGGACGATCCGCACCACCCTGTTGACCCGTGACGCCACCACAGCCGGTACGGCGCCCTCCGCGATCAGCTGCTCGACTCTGACCAGTGCTGCGAGCAGGTCGTCGTTCGTCGGTGCACGGGGTCCCGGGGCAGGCTCCGGCTCCTGCTGGCGACCAGTGAGTCGCGCAAAGAAGTCCCCCAGAGCCATGCCCGTCCCCTGCTAGTGGATTGGTGTCAGCGACCGATGTTGATATCGAGGCTGCCCTGGACGACCTGCTGGTTCTGGCCGGCGACTCGGTCCAGGTAGCTGCGGGACTTGGTCACCTCGGACTCCAGCGTGCCGATCGTTGCCGCCATGCTGTCGAGCGCCTCGGACTTGAACGTGTCGATCGCGTCCATGGTCGCGTAGATGTTCGCGAACGCGGCCTGCAGCTGCGGCAGCCCGATGGTTGCCGACGCAGCCTGCTGCTGGATCGCCACCGAGTTGTCCCGCAGCATCTGCGAGGTGCGCTCGATCATGCCGCTGGTGGTCGTGTTCAGCGCGGTGATCTGGTCCAGCACGAGCTTCTGGTTGCCCAGCGCCTGCGCCACGATGACCGCGGTCCGGAGTGCCGACACGGTGGTCGTGGAGGCCCGGTCGACGCCCTTGATGAGCTCGATGTTGTTCTTGATCACGATGTCGATGGCCAGGTAGTTCTGGATCGACACCGCGAGCTGGGTGAGCAGGTCCTGGTGCTTCTGCCGCACGTAGAACAGCACGTCCTCACGGAAGGCCTTCGCCTTGTCCGGGTTGGTCGCGTCCAGCTCCGCGATCGCTGCGGACAGACGTGCGTCCAGCCGCTCGGCGACGTACACGTACTGGTTCAGCCGCGTCATGGCGTCCCAGAGGTTCTGCTTCTCCAGGTTCAGCGCGGCGTTGTCCTTGCCGAGCTCGTCCTGGCCGTTCCGCAGCGAGTGCAGGATCCCCTCGAGGTGCGTCTGCGCGCTCTGGTACTTGCGGAAGTAGTCCTCGATCTTGTCGCCGAACGGGATCATCCCGAGCAGCTTCCGGGTCCCGGTCGCGCCCTTCGGGTCCAGGTCCTCGACGGTACGACGCAGGTCGAGCAGTGTCTTGCCGACCGTCGACCCCTCGGACAGTCCGCCGCTCTGCAGCGCCTTGACCGGCTGCTGCAGCAACCGGTTCGAGCTCTCGGCCGCGTTGCGGATGTCGATGTCGCCCATGCTGCGCACGTCACTGGCCTTGGCGGCGAACTCCGGCGAGCGGGGCTCGGCCACCATCAGCGCTGTGAGGAAGGTGTCCACCTTCGCGTCCAGACCAGGCAGTGCGGCCGCGTCAACGGCCGGAGCCAGGCTGGGCGCCGCCGTGGCGGCTACTGCCTGTGATGGCGGCGGAGCGGTCAGTATCAGGCCGGGCGCGGTCGCAGTCGGCGGCTGCAGCGGCGAGATCGCCGGCTGCGCAGCCGCTGCTCCAGCGGCGCCGGGCTGCCCGGTTCCTGCTGCTCCGGCGGTGTTATCGGCTTCGGTCATCGTCGTTCCCCTCCGGTGGCCTGCGCGAGGCGTCCCCCACCCTCGCGTGCTGTCACCTCCGTGACGCGCACACAATCTACGCGGTTCCCGGGCGACTTGGTGGTGTCGTTGTGTAGTCGTTGCCTGCTCAGCTACGCCGGTAGCTGACGAACGTGAAACCGTCGTGCGGGTCGCGGGCGGTTTCGGTCCAGTCCGAGCGGTCGAAGGCGGGGAACGTGACGTCGCCGGCGGGGGACTGGTCGACCTCGGTCAGTTCCAGGCGATCGGCGTACGGGAGTGCCTGTCGGTAGATCTCACCACCGCCGGCCACGTAGAGGTCACCGTCCTGTTCGAGGGCTTCCTCGAGCGTGTGGACTGTCTCGACGCCGTCTGCTGCCCAGTCCGGTTGCCGGGTGACGACGACGGTACGGCGGCCGGGGAGTGGTCGGCCGATCGAGTCATAGGTCTTGCGGCCCATCACCAGCGTGTGTCCGAGGGTCAGCTGCTTGAAGTGCTGCAGGTCCTCGCGGATACGCCACGGCAGGTCGTTGTCGCGCCCGATCACGCCGTTGGCGCCGACCGCCGCGATGAGGATCACCGTCATACGGCGATGGGGGCCTTGATGCCCGGGTGCGGGTCGTAGCCGACCAGTTCGATGTCGGCGATCTCGTAGGAGTCGATCGAGTCGCGCTGTGCCAACTTGAGGGTCGGGAGCGGCCGGGGCTCGCGGGTCAGCTGCAGGCGGGCCTGGTCGAGGTGGTTCAGGTACAGGTGCGCGTCGCCGAGGGTGTGGACGAAGTCACCGACCTCGAGTCCGGTCTGCTGGGCGACCATGTGGGTCAGCAGCGCGTACGACGCGATGTTGAACGGCACACCGAGGAAGATGTCGGCGGACCGCTGGTAGAGCTGGCAGGAGAGCCGCCCGTCGGCCACGTAGAACTGGAACATCGTGTGGCACGGCGGCAGCGCCATGTTGTCGACGTCCGCGACGTTCCACGCGTTGACGATGTGCCGGCGCGAGTCGGGGTTCTTCTTGATGCCCTCGATCAGTCCGGCGATCTGGTCGACCTGACGGCCGTCCGGAGTCGGCCAGGAGCGCCACTGGTAGCCGTAGACCGGCCCCAGCTCGCCGTCCGCGTCGGCCCACTCGTCCCAGATCTTGATGTTGTTCTCGTGCAGCCACTTGATGTTCGTCGAGCCGCTGAGGAACCAGATCAGCTCCCCGAACACCGACCGCAGGTGCAGCTTCTTGGTGGTGACGGCCGGGAAGCCTTCAGTGAGGTCGTAGCGCGACTGGTACCCGAAGACACTCAGCGTGCCCGTCCCGGTACGGTCCCCTTTCTCCGCCCCGTGGTCCAGCACATGCTTCAGGAGATCCAGGTACTGCTGCATGCGGTCAACCTACTCCCTGACAGACTCGCGTCCGTGGAGCACGTACTCACTCTGGTCATTCGCGTCGAGAAGAACGCCCGCCCGCAGCAGACCGACGCTCTGGAGGCCGCTGCGCTCGCAGTACTCGCGATCCTCGCCGACGACCGCTCCACCGGCGAGGGGGAGTGGGCCGCCGCCATGGCGGCCTGGCAGGACCACCGCATCCGCAAGGTGGTACGCCGTGCGCGTGGTGCCGAATGGCGCCGAGCCGAAGCCCTCCCCGGCCTCACCATCACCCACGGCACCGCCGAGGTCCGCGTCTTCCCGCCGGTCCCACTGGACGATGTCCCCAAGGACCTCGCGAAGCTCCAGGTCACCGGCACCGACTTCGACCAGCCCGAACCCCCTGCAGTACCGCACCCCGGCGTACCAGTCATCTGGATCAACCCGGCACTGCAGATGTCCAGCGGCAAAACCATGGCCCAAGTAGGCCATGGCGCCCACCTGGCCTGGCTGGCCCTCTCACCCCAGCACCGCAAGGAGTGGGCCGCCGCAAACTTCCCCCTGGCCGTCCGCAAAGCCGCCCCCGGCCACTGGGCCCAGCTCCTCCACACCGACTTCCCCGTCATCCAGGACGCCGGCTTCACCGAAATAGACCCCGGCTCCCGCACAGTCATCGCCGAACACCCGCACCTCAGATCAACCTGATCTGCCACCGGCGCCGGTCCCCGCTCGTCGACGAGGTCCAGTTGCTGGGGGTGTAGACAGGAAACGGTGGGCCTGAACAATGCATAACTTGTTCAAGTCCCCGGCGCGGTGTGCCTACCCCCGGTAGAGGTCCCTGCCGACGTTTCAGCCCACCTGATAGCCCGCCAGTACGATTCGGTCGAGGTCTGGCGCATTGGCCGGCATCTCGCTCTCGTAGGCGAAGCCGAACAACGTTCTCAGTGCCTCCTCGGCCAGGTCGAGCGGGTTGAAGTCGAACGGGCGGGGTGGCGCGTCCTCGAGTGGTCCGTCGATCACGATGAAACGGGTGAACTCGGCGATGTCGAGGTCCTCCTCCTCGTCGGCAGTGCGCTTGCCGGCCCAATAGGGGAGTTCGAAGGCGAGTGGTTCGCCAAGGTTCTCGAGGATGTGGTCGTCCGGCGACAGGCTCAGAGAGCGACGCAGTGTGCCGCCCTCCCAGATCGCGTACGCGAACCAGGCATCGGTGCTGTGCATCGCGTGGAGGTAGAGCGTGCGATCCCGGGCTTCGTCGATGTAGTGCTGCGGTAGCTCGGACGGCTCGTACTGTGCAGCGGATTCGGTGAGTATCAGGGTGAGCCCGGGGAAGACGCCGGCGTACACGGTGCCCTCGTCCGGGGCCGACTCCGATCCGAGGCTCGCGTCGTCGATAGGGGTCAACGGAGCGCTCGGGTGGAGTCGTTCGACGAAGGCTCGCGTTGCCTCGCGGTCCAGCGTGGGCTGGCTTCGGAGGATGTCAGCGGCGTTGCCCTCGGCGTACACGAGCATCCAGTCCTTGGCTCCCATGGAGCAGTTCTACCGGATGACCTTGTAGTGGAGGTGGGTGACTCGGTCACCCTGGATGACTCGGGGGTTGTCGAGGAGGAGTTCGGGGCCGGTGTAGTCGCCGAAGAACTTGCGGCCGGTGCCTAGGAGGACGGGGGCCAGGCTGTAGGCGATTTCGTCGACGAGGCCGGCGGTCAGGGCCTGGCCGGTGAGGTTGCCTCCGGTGATGGCGACGTCGTGGTCGCCGGCGTGGGCCTTGGCTTGGGCGACGGCTTCTTCGATGCCGTTCACGAAGGTGAAGGGGGCGTCGGGGAAGGGCCAGTCGGTGGGCGGCTGGTGGGTGACGACGAAGACGTGGTCACCCACCGAGGGGACGCCGTTCCAGCCGTTGGTGATGTCGAAGAGTCGGCGGCCGATGATGCAGGAGCGGACGTTCGGCCAGGTGCTGTTGATGTAGTCGGCACTGGCCTGGGTGACGTGGAAGGCGCGGTCCGGGTCGGTGCCGTAGACCTCTACCGGTCCGTTGCCGTACCAGTCGAACAGCGGCCCGACACCGTCGTCGAGGTTCGCCACGAAGCCGTCGAGTGACACGACGGCGGATGCGATCACGTTGCCCATGACTACTGCTCCTTGGCGACCAGTTCGGCGAGGCGGTCCATCGAGTCGTTGACGCCGTCGGCCATGCCGTACTCGACGGACATGTCGCGGGCCTCGACGGACGGGAAGACTGACTGCTGGTGCAGCCGGACTCCGGTCTCGGTCGGCTCCAGGGTGATCTTCTCGATGCACACCTGGCCCGGTGCGCCCTCCCACTCGAAGGTCTGGATGATCATCTTGTCCTGCTCGACGGAGTGGAAGACCCCGCGGAACGCGTACTCGCCGTTGGCGTCCTTGTGGACGTAGCGGTACGCACCGCCCCGGCGGACGTCGTACTCCTGGATGTCCGCCTCCAGATCACGCGGACCGAGCCACTGGCCCAGCAGCTCCTTGCTGGTCATCACCTTGAACAGCTGCGCGGGTGTGGCGTCGAACTCGCGAGTGACCTCGACGAACGGCGTACCGGCGGGGGTGTTGATGGTGGTGGCGTTCATTGCTCCTGCTCCTTCATGGCGTTGAGGACCGCGTCCATCCGGCGGAAGCGGCGTTCGGTCTCCAGTCGGTACTCGTCGATCCAGCTGGTCAGTGCCTCGAGCGTGGCCGGCACCAGGTGGCAGGGGCGGCGCTGGCCGTCCCGCGTCCGGGTGATCAGCCCGGCGGCCTCGAGCACCTGGATGTGTCGCGACACCGCCTGTGTGGTGATCGGGAAGGGCGCGGCCAGCTCGTTGACGGTCGCCGGACCGCGCGACAGCCGCGCGATCATCGCCCGCCGTACCGGGTCGCCGAGCGCGGCGAAGGCCCGATCGAGCTGCCCGTCATCAACCGACATCTTTATCAACCATTCCCTTGATCAACCGATGTGTTGAATATAGGGAAACGTGCCGGCCGGCGTCAAGAGGTGGCTTTAGCAACTCTGGTTGACAAGCGTGAGTTGTCAACCTAAGTTGCTTGCATGAGTGAGTTGGTGGATCCGGAGGACCCGGGGGCCGGTCTGGCCTCGGTCGTGGCGTTGCGCCGGTTGGCCGACCGGCTGGAGGACAGCCAGGTGGAGCAGGCGATGCGGGCCGGCTGGAGCTGGACCGAGGTGGCCGAGGTGCTGGGGGTCACCCGGCAGGCCGTGCACAAGAAACACGCCCGGCGGCTGGTCGCCGCCGGGGTTGCCTTGAGGAGGCGCTGATGTCGTCGGACACGAAGGACCTGCGGTCGTTGCTGGTGCACGAGGCGCGGGAGATCGCGCGCCGGGACGGTTCCCGGACGGTCGAGGCCGAGCATGTCCTGCTGGCGTTGTCGCGGACCGAGACCGCGGCCGCCCGGATGCTGGCCGAGGCCGGGCTGACCGAGGACACGATCCGGGCCGCGCTGGATCGCGAATGGGAGCAGGGGCTGGCGGTCGCCGGGATCGCGATCCGGATCGGCGTGCTGCCGGTGGCCACGCCGGATCCCGACCGGTCGCCGAAGGTCGGGGAATCGGCCATCCAGTTGCTCCGCCGCGCGCTCGACGCCCCGCCGAAGCGATCCGTCGGCCGGATCACTCCGATGCGTCTGCTGGCCGGCATTCTCGACAGTGAGCGAGGCCGCGTCGCCCGGGCGCTCCGGGCCTCCGGCATCGACCGCCGAGCCCTCCACGCCCAGGTGCTCGAGGTGATCGCGGCCGGTTAGATCGTTTCGAAGGCGGCCATCATGGCCATGTCTTCGTGTTCGAGGTTGTGGCAGTGGATGAGGTACTTGCCTTTGTGGGCGGTGAACTTCACCAGGACCTCGACGACCTCGGCGGGCTTCACGTCGACGGTGTCCTTCCAGCCGGCGTCGTACGGGCCGGGTTCGCGGCCGCGGCGGCTGAGGACCTGGAAGGGGGCGAGGTGAACGTGCACGGGGTGATGGACGTCGGTGACGAACGACCAGATCTCGTACTGGTCGAGCTTCACCTGCGCCTGCATGGTCACCGGGTCGAAGGGCTTGCCGTTGATCGTCCAGCCCTGGTGGCCGCCCGCATCGCCGCGGCGGAAGCGCCACTGCCGTTTGATCAGTCCAGTCGGTGCTGGGATGGCGGCGTACGTCGAAAGCTTGGCCGGGATGCTGCTGTCGTCGCTGGCGTGGCGTGCGACCTTGAAACGCAGTACAGGCGCGTCTTTGTCGAGTCGGTTGACCACAGTGACCTCGTCACCAGGCTGGTACGCCGAGAAGTCCACGATCACGTCGAATCGCTCGGCCGGTGCGATCACCAGCGTCTCGTGCTCGACCGGTGCGCCGAGTAGTCCGCCATCACTCCCGATCTGCACGAACTTCGCCGGACCACGATCCAGCGCCAGCTCGTAGCGCCGTGCGTTGGCAGCGTTCAGAATCCGCAGGCGGTACCGCGCCGCGTCCACCTCGTGCACTGGCCACGGTGCGCCGTTCACCAGCGTCACATCGGCCACAACGCCTTCCATATAAGCCGCTTCGACACCTGGGCCGTCCTTGGCAGCCGGGTAGATGAACGAGCCGTCCTCGGCGAACGCACGGTCCGCAATGACCAGTGGGAGCTCACGCTCGCCATGTGGCAGCGGTAGCCGGTCCTCTTCCTCGTCACGGATCAGATGCAGGCCGAAGAGCCCCCGATAGACCTGTGGTGCGGTGTAGTCCATCCGGTGGTCGTGGTACCAGAGCGTGGCCGCGCGCTGTGTGTTCGGAAACGTGTACGTGCGGCTCCCGGTCTTCACGTCACCGCCCTGCATGGTGTGGTGACCGGAGTGGTCGTGGTGCTCGCCTGCTGGCATCAACAGGTCCAACGGCCAGCCATCGCTCGCAGCGGGCGTGTGGCCGCCGTGGAGATGCAGAGCAGTCGGTACGTCGAGTTCGTTGACCTGCTCGACCACAGTGGTCTGGCCACTCCGCACGTCGAACGTGGGCCCCGGGAACAGGCCGTCGTACCCGAGCACCTCGGTCTTGAGTCCAGGGAGGATCTCCAGGCTCGCCTTGCGCTGTACGACGCGGTAGTGGCCCGGCGACGTGGGCTTCTTCACCGGTGGGATTGGCAGCGGGACGGTGAACGGCTGGGGGAGTTTCGCCTTGCTGCGCAGGAGTTCACCGGCCTGCGAGGGAGAGGCATCCAGTCCGCAGCTGGCTAGCGTGCCGGACAGTGTGACGGCAGCTCCGGTGGCTGCGAGCAAGGTACGGCGGGACACCTTCACTGCTTGACCTCCTGGCGGCCACGGCGTGCGGCCGGACGGAACGACCAGATGGTCATCCAGATGACGACGGCGACGATCGCCGTACCGAGTGGGATGTGGACGGCGAAGTTCTGCAGGTAGCCGAAGGTGATCTGGGCGGCCTCGGCCGCCACCAGCACGACGGACAACAGCAAGGGCCGGATGCGTCCGCCACCGCCGAGCCAGTAGATGCCGGCGATGATCACCTGCACGAACCCGAGCATCCAGACCGTCGAGCCGATCGGGCCGTGCAGGTTCATCGCATCGACCTCCCCGGCCAGGAAGTAGCCGGCCAGGATCGGCTGCATGCAGACGAAGGCGGCGTGCAGCAGCAGGATGATGCGCAGTGCCCACAGTGACGCCTGCGGGCGCCGGATTCGCTGCTGTGGCTGGGCTGTGAGTGTCATGCCGCCACCTCGGTCCGTACGACGCGTCGGCAGGTCCAGGCGGCGAAGCAGACCGTACTGCCGATCAGTGCGACCCCGAGCGGGATGTGGATCGCGAGCTGCTTGTTGAAGCCCATGGCGATCTGAACGGCCTCGGCGGCCAGGATCGCCAGGGCGATGAGCGGTGCGAGCAGTCGGCCACCGCAACGCCAGTAGACGATCGCGACGACCAGCTGGGTGAGTCCGACGAAGGCGAGCCCGATGCCCACCGGCTCGTGGATCTGCAGACCGGTGGTGGAGCCGTTGAGGTAGATGCCGATGGCGATCGGCTGCAGGCAGATCGCCGCGGCATGCAGGACCGCGACCAGGCGGAGCACGGCAAGTGACTTCATGTAGACAGACAATAGTAGGCTGGCTACATGTAGAGCAATCAGGTTTCCCCCGGACAGAGCTCTCCTGGGGAATCAGGGATGGAGTTGTTTACGTGAGGCGGCCGAGCGGCGCGACGGTGATCCCGGCGCGCTCGCAGACCCAGTGCGGGTCGGGGCCGAGCTCCGGCTCGATGCGGAGCTCGTGGTCGTTCAGGTCGTCGCAGGCGGTGCAGCGCGGCCAGCGGACGCGGGAGTCGACCAGACGGTCCTGGACGTCCTGTGCCACCAGCCCGGCGATGTGTTCGGCGCCGTCCGGCCACTGATCGAGCCACCACTGCCGCTCGGCCACCGCGTCCTCGACCACCGTCACCATGACGGCGTCGTTGAAGCCCCGCGCGGCCAGGTCGTGCAGGACCATGGCTCGGGCGGTCAGTAATACCCCTGGCTCACTCATCGCCCTTCAGAGTGCCAGACGCCACCGACAAACCCCAGTCAGCTGCCAGGTAGCTGGGCCCGACTAGTTGGCGCAGCTGGGGCTCGGGTCCAGGCGGTCGGCCAGGCGGAGCTCGCGGGCGGCGGCGGAACGAAGGGCTGTGCCGAGACGGGTGCGCAGTGCTGCGATGCGGCGCGGCGGCTCGTCATACGGCTCCTGCGGAGCGTTCGGGAGAGCCGACTGCGCCAAGGCGCGAGAGTTCTCGACTGCGGTGTTACCGGCCATGAATGACATGGGTGCTCCTTTCTCAGAGCGTTCTCGGTGCTGGTCCGCTGCTGGAGCGGACGACCAGGTTGGTCGGAAGCATGATCTGGCGTTCGGTGGCTTCGGGGTCGAGCAGGAGTCGCCCGAGTGCTCGGCCTTTGTCCTTGATGGGTTGGTGAATGGTCGTCAGTCCGGCCTGCTCGGCGGCTGGGATGTCGTCGAAGCCGGTGACGGTCACGTCGCGCCCGGGAACCAGCCCGCGCACCCGGATCGCCTCCATCGCACCAAGCGCCTGCACGTCGCTCAGTCCGACGATCGCGGTCGGCCGGTCCTGAGAGTCCAGCACCCAGCCGGCGCCGGCCACTCCGGAGTCGAAGGCGTTGTAGCCACCGGACACCAGCCGGATGCGGGCCTCCGGCATCGCCTTCCGTAGCCCCTCGACTCGCAGGATCGGATTGCCGCTTGCGACCTCGTCCAGCCCCATCTCCACCGGGCTGCCCGGTGCCTGCGCGTTGTCGAGCAGTACGACGATGTCGCGGTGGCCGAGCCTGGTCAGGTACTCACCCAGTCCAGCCGCTGCTGCCACCTCGTCGATGGCGACCCAGCTGTCGGTGAAGTTGCCAGGATCGGTCGCTGCGGCCGGCAGGCCGCGCGCGGCCAGAATGTCCAGTGCTGGATGGCCATGTGGCACGCAGAAGATCGCTGCGGCGTCGATCGCGGCCTGTTTGACCGCTGTGCTGTCGTCCTCGGTGTCCTCGCCGCCGAGCGGCATCAGCAGCAGGCTGGTGCGGAACTCCTCGGCGACCTCGGCCAGTCCGGCCAGGAAGCCGACGGCGAACGGATCCGAGAACGCGTAGGACAGCTTGTCGGTGAACAGCACTCCGATCGCCCCGGCCTTGCCGCTGCGCAGGGCCCGCGCGGACGCGTCCGGTCCGGCGTAGCCGAGCTCGCGGGCGGTGGTCAGGATCCGGTCGCGGAGTGCGGCGGACAGCTGGTCGGGCTTGTTGTAGGCGTTCGACACCGTCGACAGGGAGACGCCCACGGCCTTGGCCACGGTCTTCAACGTCACTCCGGCCATCTCCCGCACCCACCTTCTGTATCGTTCTTCTAAATCGATCTAGAAAAACGATACAGAAGGTTGCGGAGGAGTGCAACCGCTTAGTCGACGGACACCGCCTGGGAGGATGGGCGCATGGCTTCGTTGCTGGAGGTGATCGCGCTGCATCCGGCGGATGCAGAGGCGGCGCAAGAGGGTGGGGCGGACCGGCTGGAGCTGTGTGCCTCGATGGAGGCCGACGGGCTGTCGCCGTCGGTCTCGACGGTCAGTGCGATCCGCCGGGTCACCGATCTGCCGCTGCGGGTGATGCTGCGGCTCTCGGACTCGTTCACCACCAACGGAGCCGAGCTGAACCGGATGACCGCCCAGGCGCAGGCCTACCTCGCGGCCGGCGCGGACGGGTTCGTGCTGGGCTTCCTGACGCCGGACAACGTGGTGGATGCGGAGTCGGTGGCCGCACTGGCCAGCACCTTCGCCGGTACGCCGTGGACGTTCCACCGCGCGATCGACGCCGTACTGGAGCAAGCTGCTGCATGGCGTGCGTTGCGCTCGCTGTCCGGTCTGGACTGTGTGCTGACCGCGGGGTCGTCGCTGGGCGTCGGCCACGGGCTGGACGACCTCTGCAAGCTGGCCAAGGCGGATCCGGCCGTGGCCAGCGTCATGATGGCCGGCGGTGCGCTGAAGCCCGAGCATGTGCCGTGGCTGTACCAGTCCGGCGTGCGGCGCTTCCATGTCGGCTCGTCGGTCCGACAGGACGGCTCCTGGACCAAGGCCTACGTGAACTCGCGTTTCGTCCGGTCCTGGCGCAACCTGCTCGACGCACAGGACTCCCGCGGATGATTCTGATCGATCCGCCAGCCTGGTCCGCCTGGGACCGGCTCTGGTCGCATCTGGTCAGTGACGAGTCGCATGAGGAGCTGCACGCTTTCGCCAAGGCGGCCGGCATCCCGGCGCGCGGGTTCGATCGCGACCACTACGACGTACCCAGTGATCGGTACGACGACCTGATCGCGGCCGGCGCCGTACCGGTGTCCAGCCGGGAGCTGGTCAGCCGCATCACCGCAGCAGGGCTCAGACACCGCAAAGGTCACCGTAATGGGCAACAGCCCCCAACCAGGTGAGGTTGGGGGCTGTCGGTCAGTCGAGTAGCTCGGTGACTGTGCCTGCGGCGACGGTGTGACCGCCTTCGCGGACCGCGAAGCCGAGGCCGACGTTCATGGCGATCGGCTTCACCAGCTCGACGGCCAGGTCGACCGTGTCGCCCGGCATGACCTGAGTGGTCGTGCCGAGGTCGATACCACCGGACACGTCCGTGGTCCGGAAGTAGAACTGCGGCCGGTAGTCCGAGGCGAACGGCGTGTGCCGGCCACCCTCGGCGGTGGACAGCGCGTGCACTGTGGCCCGGAACGCGCGGTGCGGACGGACCGTACCGGGCACTGCGACCACCATGCCGCGACGAACCTCGTCCCGCTTCACACCACGGAGCAGGATCGCCGCGTTGTCACCGGCCTGCACTGTGTCCAGCGTCTTGCCGAACGTCTCGATCCCGATCGCCGTGCTGCTCACGGTCTCGCCGAGACCGACCACGTCGACCGCCGCACCGACCTTGAGCGTGCCGCGCTCCACCGCACCGGTGACAACCGTGCCCCGGCCGCTGATCGTGAGCACACCCTCGATCGGCATCAGGAACGGCTCGGTCAGCTCCCGCTCCGGGGTCGGAACGTAGTTGTCGACCGCATCCAGCAGCTCACCGATCGCAGCGGTCCACCGCGGGTCGCCCTCCAGCGCCTTCAGGCCGGAGACGCGCACCACCGGTACGTCGTCGCCCGGGAAGCCGTACTCCGTCAGGAGCTCACGGACCTCCAGCTCGACCAGGTCGAGCAGCTCGGGGTCGTCGACGGCGTCCGCCTTGTTCAGTGCGACCACCAGGTACGGCACACCGACGCGCTGCGCGAGCAGCACGTGCTCCCGCGTCTGCGGCATGGCACCGTCCTGTGCGGACACGACCAGGATCGCGGCGTCCACCTGGGCGGCGCCGGTGATCATGTTCTTCACGTAGTCGGCGTGCCCGGGCATGTCGACGTGCGCGTAGTGGCGGGACGCGGTCTCGTACTCGACGTGGCTGATGTTGATCGTGATGCCACGCGCGACCTCCTCCGGCGCCCGGTCGATCCCGTCGAACGCGACGAACCGGTTGGCGACCGGGTCGCGCTCGGCGAGCACCTTGGTGATGGCGGCGGTCAGCGTGGTCTTGCCGTGGTCGACGTGACCCATCGTCCCGATGTTGAGGTGCGGCTTGGACCGCACGAACTGGCTCTTGGCCATGAGTTTTCCCTTGCTGGTCAGAAGAATCGCCTGATCCAGGACCCTCCGGCTGGCCTCCCGGCGCTGTCACCGCGCGGAAGGGGGCCGGTCTCGGGCCACCCTCCTCCGCGGGTCCTGATCAGCAGGAAGAGGGTCGGCTATCGACTGACGCGGCAGCCCACGTGGGAGCGCCCGTCAGGCCGGTGCCTGACAGGTTCAGCTCGAAAACCACGCGGTACATGCGGATCACGTTAGGAAGTAACACGCGCTACCGCAACGTAATTCCCAGCAGGTCAGTTGAGGGCGAACAGGCGGGTGCCGTCGGAGAAGACGGGCCGCGCACCGGCCACTGTGGTGACCGGCTTGTTGCAGGTGACCTCTTCGGACCGGGCCACCGACGCCGCGGTCGGGCCGGGCAGGATCGGCCGGGGCTGGATCCCCGCGGTGCCGATCATCACTGGCGAGCAGCTGCCGTTCGACTGCGGCATCAGCGTGACCACGCGCCCGTCCGGCAGCAGTGCGAAGCCGTCACGCGGGTACTCGGGCTGCTGCAGCTTCGGCGGCACCTCCAGCAGGTGATGCCACTGCGGAGTGCCATCAGCCGGGCTGGCCGCCGACACGTCGTAGGTCTGTGGCTGTGTGGGGTCCGTTGCGTTGCGGCAGGTGATCAGCACGAGCGATGCGTGGGTAGCAGCGAGCTGGGCGTCGCAGGACGCCTGACCCAGCTGCGGTCGCGGAGTGCCAGGTACTGGCGTCGCCCAGCTGATGCTGCGTTCGCCGACGTCGATCGCCCACTGGTAGAGCGTTCCGCCGGCTGCAGCCGTCCAGATCAGGCCGGAGACCTGACGGGTGTCCGGTACGGCGACCAGATCGCCGACCCAGGTGTCCGGGTCCAGCTCGGTACTCAGCTCGAACCGCTGACCCAGATCGACCGCCCAGCGCTCCTCACCGGTCTTCAGATCCAGACCGCGCACGACAGCGCTGTTGCCGGCGCACGCGTCGACCACGATCGCTTGGTCGTTCAACAGCTCGCCCTGCGTCACGTTGCAGCGCAGCTGCGTCCGCCAGTGCGTCGGGTTGCTCACGCCATGCGCGGCGACGTAGTTGCCTTCGGCGACCAGCAGTTGGTCCTGGTTGACCGCGAGTGCCCGTCCGTCCGAGTGAACCTCGGTCAGCACCTCACCGGTCACGGCGTTCAGTACGGCGTACGTCGGCAGGTCGATTCCGGTCGGTGCGCGATTTCCGGCGTACGGGAGGTTGGCAGCGACGATGCGGCCGTCGCCCGAGACGAGGAGGCCCTTCGAGCCGCTGGAAGCTGCGTCGTCGACATCTGCCCGCGCGTACCGCCAGCGGATCTGGCCGGAGTTCGCGTCGGACATGACCACGCCGTCCTGTCGCAGCTCGGCCACGCCACCCGCCGTACCGGCGATGGCACCAGCTGCAGGTACCTCGCGGGTCCAGGCGAGGGTTCCGTCGAACTGCACCGGGAGCTGAGTGGGCTCGGCGGTGGTCGTCGTACTGACGGTGTTGGCGGTCTCCAGTCGGGCCTGGACGAACGGCTCGCCGGCAGACACCACGATCGAGGCGAGCAGTGCTCCGCACACGGCAGTGGCGGCGACACCCAGCCAGTCAGGGGGAGCCTGCGAGTACGGCGGTGAGCGGCGGAGCCGGCGTGCCAGCGCCAGCAGTCCGCCGGAGAGGATGAGCGCGATCGAGGCGAGCAGGAGGTACGGCCAGCGCTCCGACATGGCCGCACCGGGCTGTGCAGCCGGCCAGCGCCACCAGCAGACCGCTACCGCGATCGCCCCGGCCACTGCGAACAGCAGTGCCGGTATGGCCAGCATCCGCTGCCGGGCACGCCGGAACCAAGCACAAGCGAGTCCGGTGGCAATTGCCGTGCCGGCGATCGGAGTCCAGAGCGGGAAGCCGGTGATGTCCGACGGGTCGGCGGGCCACTTGGAGGCGGCGCCCAAGCCGCGGCCGAGCAGCACAGACGCGGCCACGACCGCACCGAGGGAAGCGCCGAAGTAGACGAGCGGCACGAGCCCACCGATCGGCCTGGCCGCCTTCGGGCCCCAGGAGTCGAGCTCTCGGTCGATGTTGGCGCGCGCGGTGCGCTCCCAGGCGTCGTGCCCCTTGCCGGTCGCATACAGCTCGGTCTCGGCCAGCCCCTGCAGGAACGACATCCGGCCGCGGGCGAAGTCCCGGTCGTCGATGTGCGCGTACTCCAGGCGGATGCCGGCCGCGTACTCGTCGTACCGGTCCGCGGGCATGCTCAGGATGCGCAGGTCGGCATCGCAGAGCACCGAGCCGTTCGCGTCGTCGGGGGCACAGTCGTGCTTGGCGGTCAGCCGGACCAGACGGCCGACCTCCTCGACCTTGGCGGCGTCGACGCCGTACGCGGCGAGCTCGAGCTCGGCCAGCTGGGCCGAGACCTCTTCGTTCTCGCCGGGGTCGGCCTGCGGGTCGTAGATCGCGTCGTGGAACCAGGCGGCCAGCCGGACCGTGTCCGGGTCGTCGGCGGCGTCGGCGAGCTCGTCCACCGTGAGCAGAACCTCGGTCAGATGGCGCTGATCGTGATAGTGACGATGTTGCTCTGCGTAACGAGCCAGCAGATCATCGCCCAACGGCTGCGCGTGCGGCAGCAGGCGATTCCACTGGTCGCGCAGGTCCATGGCTGCGAGTCTCGCACCCGGAACGAGTCCCGGCCGACCGATCCGGGGCTCCCGGAGACGGTCGTGGCCAAAGCGATACCGGCTCGTCACCTGACCGCTTCGCAGGGTGTGGGCGGCCCTCGAATTGCACGGTTGCAATTGCGTTGTGGGTCACAGTGCGGTCGTTCCGGGACCACATTCCGGGCGGAGTCGTTCCGGTCGTGACTACACGCAGTTAGCGCAGCGCGATGACAGCGTTGTCCCCGGTCACCAGAACCTGATTACCGACGGCATATGCCTCGCGACTGCAGGTGATTCCGAGGGGTAACCGGACCTGGCGGAAACCGGCCCGTTCGATGATGTTGGCCCAGCATCCTTCGGTGTCCTGGCTCAGTGAGACCACCCGGCCGTCCTCGGTGACCGTGACCTTGGCGCGCGGGTCCACCCGCGCCGTGACCTGCCACGCAGTGTGTCCGGTGGCGGTGTCGATCGCAGTGACCACAGTGCGCCGGTTCTGGATCGTGCTCGGGCCCGGGCAGTCCACCACGATCAAGTAGCGGCCGGCCGCGTTCAGCAGCGTCCGGCAGGCCCAGGTCTGCGGCACTGGCCAGCGCCACTTCACTGCGCCCGTCCGCGGCTCGATCGCGGTCAGAGCGACCGGTACGTCGGAGTCGCCGCCCGGCTCGGCCACGACGACCAGACCGCCGGCGACAACCGGCCGACGGTACGGATCGGTCGCGGACTTCGTCCACAGCTTCTTGCCGGACTTCAAGTCCAGTCCGGCCATCGCATCCGGCTGGTCGCCGCAGTTGCCCAGGAACGCGACCACGGTGTCCATTGAGGCGACCGCTCCGAGATCGGAGCAGTCGCCCGGCTCGAAGCTCCACCTCTCGTGGCCGTTCGGATCCAGGCCGTGCAGCTTGTCAGGTCCGCGCGTGGCCCGCTCTCCGGTCAGCAGCGGTTGCGCTTGCTGGATGACGTGGTCGCGCGTCCGGCCGGACCAGGCTGCCTTGCGCTCGCCGGTGTTGGCGTCGAGGAGCAGATAGCCGAGGTCGGGGAACTCGGCGAGCACGTACTCGCCGTCGCCGGTCGCCACGATCGTCGGGCGCTCGTCGGAGTCGGACCGGGTGTACCGCCAGCGCAGATCGCCGGTCGCAGCGTCGAGCATGTCGACCACGCCGTTCGGCCGCGGGATCGCGATGCCGTACTGCGTGCCGACCGCTTCCTCTGCTCCAGCTCCGAGCGTCGCCTTGCTCACCCAAGCGACCGTGCCGTTCAGAACGGATGGTGCGGCCATGCCTGCCGGGCGCTGCGATCGATCTACGCGCTCATTGCTGCTGAGGACGTAGTTGCGAGCCAGCGGCTGCACGGTCAGCAGCAGTGCGAGAGCAACAACTCCCGGTACGGCGAGCCAGGCCAACTGCTGCCCGAGGTTCCGGCTCGGAAGGAATCGTGCGGTTCTGGTGCGCAGTAGGGACGCTGCGAGTGCAGCCGCGCCGGCCACCAGTAAGAGCACCAGTGCGGAGATCAGCAAGGGCACTCGGAGTCCGACACCGACTGCCGGGTTGGTCCGCGGCAAACGTGCCCACGCAACCAGCAGCCCGGTGACGGCAATCGCCAGTACTGCGCCAGCGATCAGACAGGCCCGCTGACTGGAGCTCCGCGCGCAGCGGAACAACACTGGAGCGCTGAAGAACGCCACCGCGGCCAAGGCGACTGGTGGCCAGCCCGCTTCGCTCGGTGCGGTCGGAATCTGCCAGGACGCACCAGCCGCGGCAATGGCGACCACTGAGGCTCCGATCGCGCAGAACGTCGCGGTCGCGGTCAGTCCGGCCTGTTGCCAACCACGCCAGGGCGCGGGCAGTTCGCTGTCGAGACCGGCCAGCTCTGTCTCGAGGTTGACGCGGGCGACCGGTCCGAGGCGTTGCCGCGCCAACTGGGTCCGGTAGTGGTGGCCCTCGAGCAGTTCGCGGACATCGGCGTACCGCTGCTCCATAGCGCTCCGGCGTTCACCCGCGTCCCGTCGGACCTCAGCCGCGTGGACGGCGTACCGGACCGGGTCGGCGGACAGGATCGCGTTGACTGCATCGAGCAGTACGTCGCCGTTCGCGTCGCGTCGGGGTGGTGCGTAGGAGTCGGTCGGTGGTGCGGTCAGCTCGCCGGTGAGGCGTATCAGGCGGGCGACTTCGGCGACGCGGATCCCGGAAACGCCGTACCGCGGCAGCATGTCTTCCGCCAGCCGGGCTGAGGCCTCGGCGTCCTCCGCCGCTGTGCCGCCGGGCTCATGGACGGCCCGGTGGAACCAGGCGGCCAACCGGACCGACGCGGGGTCGGTCGACAGTTGGATGAGCGACTCCAGCGCGGCCAGCACGACCTCGAGGTACTGGTCGCGGTAGGCGCGTCTGTTCCGCTCGACGTACTGGGTGATCAGCGCGTCGGCGAGTTCACCAGGACCGGGCACCAGGCCGTCCCAGCGCGCGCGTAGCTCGACCACCGCACCAGTCTGCCAGTCGCCGTCACTGGTCGGCGGACAGCACTCCGGTCAGCAGGCCTGGGTACAGCGCGTCGAGGTCCTCGCGGCGCAGGCTGCTGATCCGCCGTGTGCCCTCGGTGTGGGTGGTCAGCACGCCGGCCTCGCGCAGCGTGCGCAGGTGGTGGGCCCGGGTCGACGGGGTGACCGCCAGCTCGATGTCACCACAGGCGATGCCCTCCGGGAGGTCCGCGAGCGCGCGGACGATCTGCAGCCGCACCGGCTCGCCGAGGGCCTGCAGAACCGCCTCGACGCGGATCTCCGCCCGGTCCGGCTGGGGGAGTTGTTTCCTGGTCATACCGCCATAGTACGACGTCGGTCGAAGTTCGATGAGTTTCGTAGTACGATCATCATCGAACTACTCGAATCTTCCCGGGGAAGGACCTCATGTCCGCACGGATCTACCTGCTCGGTGCTGGTGCGTTCGCGGTCGGCACCAGCGCGTATGTCGTGTCCGGTGTGCTGCCCGATGTCAGCTCCGAGCTCCATGTCTCGCTGACCGCCGCCGGTCAGCTCGCTACCGCGTTCTCGCTCGCGTATGCCATCGGTGCGCCGCTCCTGGCCACGCTGACCGGCCGGTGGGAGCGCCGTACCCTCCTGATCGCCGCACTGGTCCTGGCTGCGCTGGGCAACCTGATCGCGGCCGTTGCGACCGACTACCCGGTGCTGATGGTCGGGCGGGTCGTGGCCGCATTCGGCGCTGCTGCCTACACGCCGGCCGCCACGCTGTTCGCCACCGGGCTGCTGCCACCTGAAGAGCGCGGTCGTGCGGTGGCGGTCGTGTTCGGCGGCCTGACGTTCGCTCTGGTGCTGGGTGTTCCGGCCGGCAGCTTCCTCGGCCCGACCCTCGGCTACAAGGGCGTGTTCGCACTGATCGCCGTAGTCGCGGTGCTGGTCGCACTGATCGAGCGGAGTGCGCTGCCGAAGGTTCCGGCGCCACCTGTGGTCAGCCTGCGTGAGCGTTTCGCCGGACTGACTGACCGTCGCGTGCAGATCGTGCTGGCGATGTCGGTGCTCGGTGTGCTCGGTGCCTTCAGCGTCTACATCTACATCGTGCCGCTGCTGAAGGAGACCGCCGGTCTGACCGGCAACACCACCGGAATCCTGCTCCTCGTGTACGGCGTGGGCGCGGTGGTCGGCAATCTGATCGGTGGCCGCGCGACGGATCGCTTCGGCAGCATCCGCACCCTGATCGTGCTGCTGATCGGCATCATCCTGGCAGTCAGCACACTGGACCTGACAGCCCGCAGTACTGCGGGTGCAGCCGTCGCACTGTTCATCTGGGGCATGTTCACCTGGGCCTTCAACCCGCCGATCCAGAACCTGCTGCTGGAGCTCGGTGGCGGGCTGCTGATCGCTCTCAACGCCTCGGCGATCTACCTCGGCGCCGGTCTGTCCGCAGTGGTCGGCGGTCTGGTCATCCAGGTGGCCGGACTGCGCTACCTGCCCCCGCTGGCCGCCGTACTGTCGCTGATCGTCCTTGCCCTGACGCTGACCCTCCGACGTGACCCAGGTCTGGAAGACATCGAAGACCTCGAGCATGTCGAAGAGGACGCAGTAGCTGTTTCGCCCTCTGCCTAGGGCAAGGTAGCGGCCATGCGATTGCTGGCCGCGCTGATGCTGCTGACCACCACGATGACCGGAGCGGCTGACCCCGCTCCGGTCATCGACGGGTGGAAGAACTCACCTGTGTACGTCGATGCCACGCAGCGCGCGCTGGTTCCAGAGCGAGACGCGGATGCGCTGAAGTCGCGGATCGATGGGCGGGTGCCGGCTATCCGGATCGCAGTGGTGCCGACGGCGGTGCTCAACAACGGCGGTGGCGACAACGGCGCCGCGGCCAAGGCCTATGTGGACGCGCTGGTCGACAAGCAGGCCGCGGACGGCATCTACCTGGTCGTCTTCGGCGGTGCGCTGATCTGGGGGAGTGCTGTCGGTGTCGACACCCCGATAGCGAACATCCTGAGCGAGGAGCTCGCCAGACACAGTCGGTCCGATCCAGTCGGCACGCTCAACGGCGTACTCGACCAACTCGACGTACCGAAGGCTTCCAGCGGTCCGCCTGGCTGGATCTGGGTGGCAGGTCTCATCCTGGTGCTGCTCGCGGCTCTTGGGCTGCTCCGTCGCTGGTGGAAGTCGCGTCCGGCCGCAGACGCCGGTCCGGCGCTGTACCGGCCGTCGTACGACGTGCTTCCGGATGAGGCCGACACGTTGGCCGAGCGGCAGGCGCTGGCGCGTGAGGATGTCACGCGGTTCGGTGAGGAACTGGATGCTGCGGACGTGCGTCTGGATGGCGTGGACAACGCAGCGGATGTGCAGGCAGCGCTCGATGCGTACTCCGACGCCGGACGGGTGGTCAACGGCGACCTGGATGACGACGAACTGCGTGATGTGCGCGCCCGCGTCGAGTATGGACGCTGGCGGCTCGCCTGTGCGCAAGCACTGGTCGCGGGCACGCCTGCACCGCCGCGGCGAGCACTCTGCTTCTTCGACCCGGCACACGGCATCTCGGTGACCGACTGGATGTTCACACCGGGCGGCGGAAAGCCACGAGAGATCCCAGTCTGCAAGGCCTGTCAGTCCCGCCTCGAGAGGACCAGCCGATGAAGCGACTCCTTGCAGTGCTCGCATTGCTGGTGACCCCAGTGCTGGTGATCCCAGTCCTGCCGGCCGAGGCAGCGTCGTCACCGGAGGGGTACATGAACGACGTGGCCTCCCACCTCGGTGACCCAGGTGTGTGGGTCGATCCCGATGTCGGAGAGCTGAGCTCCAGTGAGGTCGCCAGCCTGGACGCGGCGGCCAAGAGTGCCGCGGCGCCGATCCGGATCGCAGTCATCCCCGCGGACAAGATCAAGAACGGCGAGTACTCACCCCTCGCCTGGGAAGGTGAGGAGATCGCCGACCAGCTGTACGACCGGGTCGGGGTCGAGGGCGTGTACGCCGTACTGGTCGATGCGAGCTCGCAGAGTTACGGTCGTGGGTTCCACGCCGTCCAGCGGGCCGACCATGGTCCGACGTACCACGTAGGTGATGCGGTGGATGCGGCTGTCGACTGCTGTGCTCCCAACTACGAGCGCATGCTGGAGCGCTTCATCCAGCGTGCACAGGTGATCGACAAGCCCTGGTACATCGACATCGCGCCGTACGCCGGCGGTCTGGCCGGACTGTTCGGTCTCTGGTGGGGCGTGGTGACGCTGGGAGCGCGCAGGGCGCGACGGAGCGACGAGAAGGCGCATCTGACGATCACTCGGCCGATGCTCAACGAGGAGATCATCGCGCTGTCGCAGCAGGTGTCCGCGCTGCCCACGACGAATGAGCCGCAGCAGGCCAAGATCTCCAAGGATGTGCTCGACACGGTCGAGAAGGCACGCCAGCGCTTGGACTCTGCCAAGGGTGACCCGGACGTCGAGGCAGTGACCACACTGCTGGGTTCTGCACGCTACGGGTTGGTCTGCATCGACGCAGTGCGCGCCGGGCAGCCGATCCCCAAGCCGACTGCGCCCTGCTTCTTCGACCCACGACACGGTCCCAGTACGGCGGAGGTGGAGTGGGCGCCTTTCGAGGGCAGCGTGCGCAAGGTCGACGTGTGCACGGCGTGCAAGCAGCGGGCCGAAGCGGGCGAAGAGCCGCAGGTCCGAATGGTCAAGCTCTGGCAGCAGCCGCGACCGTACTGGTCGTTCGGTGAGGAGATGGGTGCCTACATCGACGGCTACTGGTCGCAGGGTGACGGACGACGCTGGTGGTTCCCGGACGAGGACGCCCGCCGAGCAGGCGATCGCATGCGTGCACGCTGGGCAGGCCGCCGGGCGGGCTCCCGGTTCGGCCGCTGGCGCTCCGACGTCGGTGAGTCGGTCAGCAGCTGGGCGTCGTCGTCCAGCAGCAGCTCGTCGGATGACGACAGCGACGGCTGGTCGAGTGGGTCGTCGGGAAGCTCCTGGTCGTCCCGCACGCAGTCCAGTGGTGGCGGCTCCTCTCCGCGCTCCTCGCGACGCTCAGGTGGGTCCCGCGGCTTCTGAGTCGACGTGAGTGGACAAGGCGATGGTCAGGTCGAGGACGGTCTGCGGGTCATCCAGCCGGGGGCCGAAGAGCTGCCGGAGCTGGGTCATGCGGTAGCGGACAGTCTGCGGGTGGATGTGTAGCGCCGCGGCGACATCGTCGCGGCGCCCAAGGTGCAGCAGCCACTCGCGAAGTGTCTCGGTGAGGCGGTCCGCAGTGGCTGGGCGCAGGTCTTCGAGGGGCGCCAGCACCTGGCGGCGGAGATCCGCAAGAGCCGTCGGATCCGAGGTGACAACCAGCGTGGCCAGATGGCTCTCGGTGTCGACTGCCGCCTCCGCATCGGCGGTCAGCCGCAGTCCGCGGGCCTGCAGAGCACGCAGGTACGACGTACGCGCAGTCATCCAGGGTTGGGCCGGGCCAACGGTGGCTTGGCGGCCGCGGAGACTTCGCAGCAGGCCTGCCCGGGCCGGTCCATCGGCATCGGCGACCAGCAGCGCGCCCACCTCGGTCGGGTCTTCCGCACCCAGCGGTTCGGGATGGCCTAGCTCAGCCAGGTCGTCCTCCGGGTGCAGAGTCCGTGGATCCAGCGCGCCCAGGATGCCCCGGACGTGCGCACTCGGCAGGAGCACAGCGGTCAGTGTCCGCGGCGGATCCCAGTCGGCCTGCTTGGCCCTGCTGATCAGGTGGTCGGGTGCGTCGCCCTGCAACAGGCTGCGGCTCAGCGCCTGCAGATAGCGCTGCCGGACGCGGCCGGTGGTGGCCAACTCGTCGGTGTGGCCGGAGACGCTCGCAGCGGAGAGCTCGTCGATGTAGGCGAAGACCAGCTCGGCGAACTTGGCCACAGTGCCGGCAGGGAGCCCAGCTTCGACCGCGGTCCGGGAGAGCTCGCGCCAGGACACCCGGGCACCGACGCGATAGGCGGCCAGCAGGGCGTCCATGCTCCGGCCGCTACGGGCCTCCCCGCGACCCAGCACATACGCGGCCTCGAGCGTGGGCGCGAGCGGCGTACCGGGCTCTCCGCTGCTGGCCAGCCGGAGGAAGCCGCCGAGGGCGAACTGGACCGCGCCCTCGATCTTGGCGCCCATCGGTCCGGCCAGCGCGTTCGTGTAGCCCGGAACCTCGACGATGATCGCTGTCACCGTCTGACCGGCGATCTCCGGCAGTCGCGCGCGCAGGAGATCGATTGCCGCTTCGCCGAGCTCCAGCTCGGCGGCTCCACGAGCTGTCCGGCTGGTGTGCCGGGTCGGATCAGTGCCGGACAAAACTGTTCCCTCCGAACAAAATGAAGTTTCAGATTCACCGTCTCTGGTCATGAAACTACACCGTGGGTCGAGGATGCTGGAACGCATGACGACCTTTGCCTCTGACCCGCGCGCGCGGACAACGCTCCGCAGCCGGCTGCGGGACCGGGCCTGGCAGGTTGCGGCGGCGGCCACCCACCCGCGTGACCCCGCCGACTACCTGGACATGTTCCGACCACTTCGGGCCGGCGCCGACCTGCGCGCCCGAGTGGTCGAGGTCCGGCCCGAGAACTGCAACGCGGTGACGGTCGTCCTGCGGCCCGGCAACGCCTGGCGCGGCCACCGGCCGGGGCAGTACGTCCGGATCGGGCTCGACGTCGACGGAGTCCGGCTGTGGCGCTCCTACTCGCTGACCTCCGCGCCGGGCGACGGGCTGATCACCATCACTGCCAAGGCCGTCCCGGACGGCGTGGTCAGTGCCCACCTCTCGCAGGAGCTGAGCCCGGGCCAGCTGGTGCACCTCGACCAGGCGGTCGGGGACTTCGTGCTGCCGGATCCGGCGCCGCGCAAGATCCTGTTCATCACCGGCGGCAGCGGCATCACACCGGTGATGGGAATGCTGCGCGCCGGCCTGGGCCGGTTCGAGGACGCAGTGCTAGTGCACTCCGAGGCCTGTGCCGACGACGTGATCTTCGGTGCCGAGCTGCGCGACTACGCAGCGGCCGGACACCTGCGGCTGGTCGAGCAGCACACTGATACACACGGCAGGCTGGACGTCGCCGCGCTAGCGGACGTCGTACCGGATCTTGCGGAGCGGGAGACGTGGGCCTGTGGCCCGGCCGGCCTGCTCGATGCGATCGAGGAGCAGTGGGCATCGCTGGAGGAGATCGGCGAGCTGCACACCGAGCGATTCCGGACTGCGCTGGCTGAGCCCGGAGAGGGTGGCAGCGTCACCTTCTCGGCGACCGGTACGACCGTCGAGCTCGACGGTGCGACGCCGATCCTCGACGCCGGCGAACAGAACGGCGTACTGATGCCGTCCGGTTGCCGGATGGGCATCTGCTTCTCCTGCGTGCTTCCGCTGCGCTCGGGCTCGGTGCGTGACCTCCGCTCTGGAGAAGTCACCACAGCTGCACCCGGTGACGGCGTACTCATCCAGACCTGTATCTCGGCCGCGGCCGGCGCCTGCGACATCGACTGTTGAGAGAGAGACCCCTGTGACCGTTCTGCAGAAGAAGGCCGCCAACCCCATCGCGCACCTGTCTCCCGAAGACATCGAGGAGATCGGTCGCCGGCTGGACGAGATCCGCGACGAGGTCATCGCCACCCGTGGCGCCCGCGACGCGGCGTACATCCGCAAGGTGATCAGTGTGCAGCGGAAGCTGGAGCTGGGCAGCCGTGCGGTGCTGCTGCTGTCGCTGTTCCCGCCGGCCTGGCTGATCGGCACCGCGGGGCTGTCGGTGGCCAAGATCCTGGAGAACATGGAGATCGGTCACAACATCCTGCACGGCCAGTGGGACTGGATGCGGGACCCGAAGATCCACTCGACCACCTACGAGTGGGACCACGCGTCGCCGGCCGAACAGTGGAAGCACGCGCACAACAACCTGCACCACACGTTCACGAACGTGGTCGGTAAGGACAACGACCTCGGCTACGGCATCATGCGCGTCGACGAGGACCAGCGCTGGTACCCCCTCTACCTGGCGCAGCCGTTCTGGAACTTCGTCAATGCGATGTTCTTCGAGTACGGCATCGCGGCGTACGACCTGGAGCTGGGGAAGAACCTGGCCACCAAGGAGCGCCGCCAGGACCCTGACTTCAAGGCCCGCACCAGGCAGGTGCTGAAGAAGATCCGCGGCCAGATGACCAAGGACTACGTGGTGCACCCGCTACTGTCCGGGCCGTCGGTCCTGCACACGCTGGCCGCCAACGCGGTCGCCAACGTGGTCCGCAACGTCTGGTCCCACTCGGTGATCATGTGCGGGCACTTCCCCGAGGGCGTCGAGACGTTCGAGAAGAAGTCGATCGACGGCGAGACGCGGGGCGAGTGGTACCTGCGGCAGATGCTCGGCTCGGCCAACATCAACGGCAGCCGGGCGATGCACATCATGACCGGCAACCTCTCGTACCAGATCGAGCACCACCTGTTCCCGGACCTGCCGAGCAACCGGTACCAGGAGATCGCACCGAAGGTGCGGGCGATCTTCGACGAGTACAACCTGCGCTACACCACCGGACCGCTGCCGAAGCAGGTCGCATCGGCCTGGGCGAAGGTGTTCCGGCTGTCCCTGCCGAACGACTTCGGTTCTAGACTGCGGTCGCTAGGACGGTCGGCAGGTCCTCGCTATGGAGCACTGCCAGCGAGGTAACGGCTCGCGTCAGACAGACGTAGAGCCGACGGAGGCCGGTGCGCTCATCGGCCTCACCGGCCACGATGCCGGCCGGCTCCACCAGGACCACGTGGTCGAACTCGAGACCCTTGGCGAGTGATGCCGGTACGACGTCCAGGTGCGAATCGGCATCGTCCTCGTCACCCAGTACGGCGTACACGAGCCCCTGCTCCTGGAGTGCCTTCCGAGTGGCCGGGACGAGCGCATCGGGGACGATCAGGCCGATGGACCCCGGTCGGCTCGACACCTCGGACACCGTCTTCACCGCAGCCGCCAGACTGTCGCTGACCCGAGTGATGGCGAGCTCACCGCGCGCACGTCGTACGGCGGTGGGCGGTGTCAGGTGCGGGGCGATGATCGGGAGCAGGCGAGCGGCGTACTCGATCACTTGGCCGGGGACGCGGAAGCCGGCGGTCAGTTCCTCAGTGTGGGCGCCCGTCTTGCCCAGGTGCTTCAGGGCCTCGTCCCATGACGGAGTGGCCCACGGAGTGGTGCCCTGAGCGATGTCGCCGAGCACTGTCATCGATCCTGTCGAGCACCTGCGGCCGACAGCGCGCAGCTGCATGGCGGACAGGTCCTGTGCCTCGTCCAGTACGACGTGGCCCAGCGACGGCGTCCGGTCGACCAGATCGGCGATCTCGTCGATCAGGGTGGCATCGGCAACCGACCACTTGACCGCACCGGCGGATCGCGGCGCCTTCTCCCAGACCAGCATCGCCTGCTCGTCCTCAGTCAGGATGCCCTCGGCGTGCTCAGCCAAGAGCTCCGGCTCAGTGAACAGCCGGAACAGCAGCTTGGCCGGGTCCACGGCCGGCCACAGCGCTTCGGCGTACTGCTTGACCGGACGGCTGCGAGCCACCGCGTCCTGGACCCGGTCGTCCGGTGAGTCACCGGCCGCCTCCATCCGCAGCAGTACGGCGTGAGCCAGCCGCTGCGGCAGCATCGTGCGACCGGCGCCGTACCGGATGCCGCGGGTCCGCAGCTCGGTGACCAGCTCCTCGGCCTGGTACGTCGCTACCCGCCACCGGTGCGAGCCGCGCGGGACCACGAGTGCCTCCTCGGGTGTCCGCACCTGCGACCAGACAGCCCGGTGCAGCACCTCTGCCATCCGCGCATCGCCCTTGAGCACATCGAGAGCCGCCGGACCTGGCCCGCCGATGCGGACGCGGGCGACCATCTCCTCGACGGTGGTCTGCTTGGCCTCGATCTCACCCAGTGCCGGGAGCACGTCACCGATGTAGCGCAGGAAGCTCGCGTTCGGCCCGACCACGAGCACTCCGGACCGGCTGAGCTGGTCCCGGTACGCATAGAGCAGGTACGCCGCTCGGTGCAGACCGACCGCGGTCTTTCCGGTCCCCGGTGCGCCCTGGACGCAGATCGTGTCCTCGACGCCGGCGCGGACGATCACGTCCTGCTCGGGCTGGATGGTGGCGACGATGTCGCGCATCGGGCCGGAGCGCGGACGCTCGATCTCGCTCTCTAGAATGGTACTAGTGAGGATGTCGCTGTGCTCTTCGTCCGGCGAAGCCGGTGCCGACGTCAGGTCCTCGTCCTCGAAGGCGGTCATCTCGCCGTGTGTGAAGCCGAACCGGCGGCGGGCACCGACCCCCATCGGCTCGGTCCGGCTGGCCCGGTAGAACGGCACCGAGATGTCTGCCCGCCAGTCCACCACGAGCGGTTCGCCCATGGCGTCGTTCACGTGCCGGCGGCCGATGTGGAACGTCTCCGGGGCCGGGTCGACGTAGTCGAGCCGGCCGAAGAACAGCGGGACCTCCGGGTCGTCCTCCAGCTCCTTCATCCGCCGCCAGATAGCGGCCTTCAGGTACTCCTCGTTCACCCGGTCCGCGCTGTGGATCTCCAGTGCGCCGGTCTTCTCCCGCATCTGCGCCAGTGCGGCCCGGGAGGCCTTCAGATAGTTCTTCTCGGCCTGGAGGGTGTCGGACGTGTCTGCGGGCATGAGTGACCTCCGGCAGGGGGTGGGGAGCCCGGCTACGTTACTTGAGCACCTGACGGATCGGTACCGAATTACGCGTCCTCGGCAGGTCGCTGTGCAACCCCCGCCGCAGCAGGAGCGGCAGACAGGCTGCAAGTAGTACCAGGGCGACCAGACCGTCCAGCCAGTAGTGGTTCCCGGTCACCACGACCACTGCGAAGGTGATGATCGGGTGGGCGAGCCATAGCCAGCGCCAGCGAGACCGGGTGATCAGGATCATCGACAGGGCGATCAGGGCGGCCCACCCAACGTGCAGGCTCGGCATGGCGGCGAACTGGTTCACCACGCTGCCGGACCGGTCCGCGCCGTACACGGACTGGTCGAATGCCAGCCCGGTGTCGACGAACCCGGGCATCATCCGCGGCGGTGCGAGCGGAAACGCGATGTGACCGATCAGTGCGAGTCCCGTCAGCGCAGCGATCGTCCACCGCACGTTCGAGTACGCCTTGGGGCGCCAGATGCTCAGCCAGAGCAGTACGGCGCCGGTCAGTGGCGCGTGCACGGAGGCGTAGTACAGGTTCGCGGACTGGATCAGGTGCGGGATGCCGAGCGCGGCCTGCTGGATCGTTGCCTCGTTGGGCAGATGCAGCCAGTTCTGAAACGACAGCACCTCGTGCGCGTGGTCGAAGGCCGACCCGGTGTGCTTGGCCGCGATCTGCCGTCCGGCGCTGTAGACCCCGAACAGTGTCGCGAGCAGCACCGCCTCCCGAATCACTCGCCAGACGGTTGCCCGGCGCTGTTGTCCGTCCTGCTCCCGCCCTAGCCCCACCCGCTCAACAGCTGGCTCATACCTTCCCCGCCCCACCGCCCCAGTCGTCCCCATACCCCTCGACGCTACTCGTCGTTCCGTCAGGATTTCCCCAGGCGCAACCCTGACGTTGCCCTGGGCAACCCCTGGGCAACCCTTTGTGACGAGGTCGACACGTCGTCGAGATCAGCCCTTGACGGCTCCGGTCAGCACGCCCTTCGCGAAGTGCCGCTGCAGGAACGGGTAGACCAGCAGGATCGGGACGATCGACACCACCAGGATCGCCATCTGGATGGACGCCTGGGGCGGCAGCAGTTCAGTCCCCAGCTCGGCGCTACCCAGCTGGGTGTCGTTGATGACGTAGGTCCGTAGCACCAGTTGCAGTGGCCAGAGCTTGCTGTCGTTCAGGTAGAGCAGTGCGGAGAAGAACGCGTTCCAGTACGACACCGCGTAGAACAGCCCGATCACCGACAGTACCGCCTTCGACAGCGGCAGGACGACGTACCCGAAGGTCTTGAGCTCGCTGGCACCGTCCATCCGCGCGCTCTCGGTCAGCTCACCCGGCAGGTTCATGAAGAACGCGCGCAGGACGATCACGTTGAAGGCGCTGATCATCGTTGGCACGATCAGCGCCCAGATGCTGTCCAGCAGTCCGGCGCCCTTGACCACCAGGTAGGTCGGGATGATGCCGGGTGAGAACAGCATGCTGAACAACACCACCAGCAGGATTGGCCGCCCGGCCACGAAGCTCGGACGGGCCAGTGCGTAGGCCAACAGGCACGACACGGTCAGACTGAGCAGAGTGCCGACCACAGTGACGAACACGCTGATGCCCAGTGCCTGTGTCACCACACCGCCGGCAAACAACGACCGATACGCCGTGAGGTCGATCGACTCGGGTAAGAGCACCAGTCCGCCGGACTCGGTGATCTGTTTGTTCGGTGCGATGCTCGTTGAGATCACTGCGACGAACGGGATGATGACGACTGCGCAGAACACCAGGAGCACCACGCCTTTGAGCATCCGGATCATCGGTTGTACACCCCTTGCTCACCGAAGATGTGGGCGACCTTGTTCGCAGCCAGGACCAGTGCGACGCCGACGAGTCCCTTCACCAGGCCGACCGCGGCAGCGACTCCCCAGGCGCCGCCGAGGACGCCGTTGTTGTAGACGTAGGTATCCAGGACCTCGCTGATGTCTCGGCCGACGGCCTGCTGCTGCAGGATGATCTGCTCGAAGCCGACGGTCAGTGAGTCGCCCAGTCGCAGGATGAACAGCAGGATGATGATTCCGCGCAGTCCGGGCAGAGTGACGTGCCAGAGTTGCCGCGTCGGGCTGGCGCCATCCACACTGGCCGCCTCGTACAGCTGCGAGTCGATCTGGGACAGCGCGGCCAGGAACAGGATGGTTGCCCAGCCGGTGTCCTTCCAGATGATCTGCGACGTGAGTAGGACATGGAACAGCTCGGAGTTGCCGATGATGTTCAGCGTGGCCAAGTCGTGTGAGCGCAGGTAGTTGTTCAGTAGGCCGCTACCACCGAGCATTTGCTGGAACAGCGCGACCACGATAACCCAGGACATGAAATGCGGCAGGTAGAGGATGCTCTGGGCGATCCGCTTGATGCGCTCGGAGAACAGCGAATTGAGCAGCAGGGCCAGCAGGATCGGTGCGGGGAAGACGAAGACCGACTGCAGTCCGGTCAGGATCAGTGTGTTCTTCAGAGCGCGCAGGAAGGCCGGATCGCCGTTGAAGATCACTGCGAAGTTGGACCAGCCCGCCCAGTCGCTGCCGCCGATCCCCAGGAACGGTTGGTAGTCCTTGAAGGCGATCACGTTGCCGAGTAGCGGCACGTAGTGGAAGGCGATGATCAGGGCAGCGCCGGGCAACGCGAACAGCAGCAGAACCCGGTCGCGGCCCAGGCGGTGCCAGAGGCTCATTTACTCTCCGCCAGAGCCTGCTCGAGTTCGGAGCGGATCTTGTCACCGCCGGCCGACTTCCAGCCCGCCACTCCACGCGTCCAGTCCGCGACAGGCTTCTTGCCCTGCACGATCTGACCTTCCAGGTCGGTCATCGTCTTCGCGAGCTGCGCCTGCTTCTTCGACTGGGTGTCGGAGTACAGGCCGTACGACGCGTCGTACACGAGGCGTTTGGCGATCTTCTGCTGGACTGCGTGCTGTTTGCGCGGCACGTCCGGTTTGCCGGCCCAGTAGAGCGCCAGGGGTGAGTCGCTGATGTACTGCAGGCCGATGCCGGTCTCGACGACGCCTGCCTTCGTCGGCACCGGATCCGTTCCTTGCAAGGTGTAGTGGCGGCCGGCGACGCCGTACTTGCGGAACAGGTACTCCTCGGTGCCGAACGGTGCGGCCATCCAGTTGGCGATCTTGAGCAGGGTGTCCGCTGTGTGCTTGCTGTCTTTGCTGAAGGCGGTGACGTTGTTCAGTGCGCCGCCCATCCACGGACTGCCCGCGCCGCCGGTGAAACCGGGTACATCGAGCATGTTGACCGCGAACGAGTCGCCTGCGGTGTTGTCGGCGTAGTACTGGTTCCAAGCGACGAAGCTGTCGTAGTCGAAGGCCGCAGTGCCGCCGTTGAACCACTGCTTGCGCGCACTGGCCTTGTCGTTGAAGGCATCCGGGTTGATCACTCCGGCAGCGACCATCTTGCGGGCCGCCTCGAGCGCCTCCTGGTTTGCCTCGTGTTCGTAGCTGGAACTGAACTTGCCGCCCTCCTCCTTCCAGACGTTCGGTACGCCGAGCATCTGGCGGATCGTCGACAGTGGTACTCGGGTCCAGGCCCACTTGTTCTGTTTGGCAGCGGTCAGCTCCTTGGCCAGGCTGAAGAACTCCTCGAAGTTCTTCGGTGCGGGGTCCTTGATGCCCTTCGCAGCCAGCAGGTCCTCGCGGTAGAGCGTCAATGACGTCCTGGACATCCCGCGTGGCACCGGCACGCCGTAGATGGCTCCGTTGAAGACGCAGCCCTTCCAGTAGTCGGCAGGGATGTTCGCCAGGAACGGGTACTTCTTGATCGCGTCGCCGGACAGGTGCTCGGTGAGGTCCAGACACTTGGCCTTCACCAGCCCCGGGATCTGTGCGGTGTCGACAGGGATGTTGAGGATGTCCGGGAGGTCACCGCCGGCGATCCGGGTGGCGAACTTGTCCTTGTACTCGTCGTTGGACGCCATGCTGATCTGCAGCTCGGAACCGAGCCGTTCGTTCAGGGCCTGCCAGAACTGGTTCCGGTCCGCCGCGGGCGGGATCGCGCCCGGGATGTTGGTGAGGAACGTGATCGGCTGACCGTCACCCGGAGCCGCGGCGATCGCCTTGATCGGATTCGCCGGGTACTTCAGGAAGGCGTCCAGGACCACGCTGTCGCCGGGCAGGTCAGGGGTGACTCCGGCGTACTTCGTGTACGTCGGCAGTGCCACCGCGCGGTTGGCGGCCGCGGTGTTCTTCGGGCCGGACGAGCAGCCGGTGACCGCGACAGCGGCGGCGGCCAGTCCACCGCCGAGGAACGTGCGTCTGCTGACGGACATGGGCCTCACCCTCTTCGAAACAAGCACTGTCTTTGAGGGCCACACGATGACATAGTACGTCCTATGTCATCAAGGGTCAGGGTCGTCTTCGAGCCGGCCGGGAGCGGGTATCACACCTTCCGGATCCCGGCTGTGGTGTCGCGCGGTCAGCTGGTGCTGGCGTTCTGCGAGGGCCGGCGGCACGGAGCTGGGGACGCGGGAGAGATCGAGCTGGTACTTCGGCGGTCGCTGGACGGCGGAGTGACCTGGCTGCCGCTTCAGGTCGTGCTGGCGGTCCCCGGGAAGACCTGTGGGAACCCGGCACCGGTCTTCGACCCGGCCAGCGGAGACGTCGTATTGGTGTCGGTGCAGAACGGCGCTGAGTCGGTGGAGTCATCGCTGGCGCGGGGGAGCGACCCGGAGAACGGGCGGCGCGTGTTCGTGCAGCGGTCCGCGGACGACGGTACGACGTGGAGCGCGGCCGTGGAGATCACCGAGCAGGTGAAACCAGCGGACTGGGGCTGGTACGCGACCGGCCCGTGTCACGCGATCGCCTTGCGCAGTGGGCGTCTAGTGATCCCGGCGAACCACTCCGCATTACCTGATGGTGTGAACGGCGGCCACTGCATCGTGAGCGACGACGGTGGCCGGACGTGGTCGGTGGGGTTTGTCGATCGCAACGACGGGCCGGAGATCAACGCCAACGAGACTGCGGTCGCCGAGCTGCCCGACGGCCGGTTGTACTTCAATGCACGCAACCACCTGGGCACAGGACCGGCCCGGGTGCATGCGTGGTCGTCGGACCACGGCAGCACGCTGGAGGCGCCGTACCGGGGGATCTCGGAGGTCACGGCACCGGGGATCCAGGGGAGCGTGCTGGCACTGCCCGACGGGCGATTGTTGCTGTCGACACCGATCGACCCGACGGTCCGGCGGGAACTGGCCGTTTTCGTGAGCTCCGACGCCGGTGCGTCCTGGGAGCCCTTGCTGGTTGTGCATCCCGGGATGGCCGGGTACTCCGATCTGGTGTTGCTGGCCGACGGGTCAGTGGGGATCTTCTACGAGGCCGGTGAGACCTCGTCGTTCGCTGCACTGCACTTTGCCACCTACACCCTTTGAGCATGAGGAGATCGCCTTGCTGTCTGGTGTCGTACCGCCACTCGTCACACCGTTCACTTCGTCGTACGACGTGGACACCGGATCGCTGGCCCGGTTGATCCAGTACCAGCTGGCTGGAGGTGTGAATGGTCTGTTCGTCCTCGGCACGTCTGGTGAGGGGACGTTTCTGAGCGACGAACAGCGGCAGGTGGTGCTGGAGACAGTCGTGGGTGAGGTGGCCGGGCAGGTTCCGGTGCTGGCTGGAGTGATCGACACTTCGACGGCACGGGTCGGTGCGCACGTTGCCGCGGCTCTGAAGGCCGGAGTGGACGGGCTGGTTGCCACCGCGCCGTTCTACGCCGCAACGCATCCGGCGGAGATCGAGCGGCACTTCACCCGGCTGGCCGTGCTGGCGGGTGAGACACCGTTGTATGCCTATGACATTCCGGTCCGGGTTGGGACGAAGCTGCCGACCGCACTGGTCATTTCACTCGCCCAGGCTGGCGTTATCGCTGGAGTGAAGGACTCCAGCGGACAGGAGCCGAGTCTGCGGCGGCTGGTGATGGAACGGCGAGCAGCCGGGCTCAAGGAGTTCGCCATCATGACTGGGTCGGAGGTGGCGGTCGACTCCGCACTCGCCTTCGGCGTGGACGGCGTCGTACCGGGGCTGGGGAATGTGGACCCGGCTGGGTACGTGCGGCTGTTCGGTGCGTCCAGTGATGACGCCTGGGACGAGCAGGAGCGGCTGATCCGGCTCTTCGACATCGTCGATGTGGCGGACCGGTCGCGGATGGGCGCCAGCTCGGCGGCACTGGGTGCGTTCAAGGCCGCGCTGTACCTGCTCGGGGTGATCGACTGCCCGATCACCGCCTACCCGTCCATTCCCCTCGACGAGGCGGAGATCGCCGCAATCCGGCCGCTGCTGGACCAGGCCGGATTACACTGACGATCTTTACGGGAGGTGGACTGGCTGTGACGATCGGCCGGGCACGTGGTGCGGCGGGGAACCAGACCTTTATTCGCGACCAGATGAAGTCATACATCCTCGAGCGTGGGCTGAAGGCCGGCGACCCGCTGCCGAACGAGCAGGACCTGATGGCTCAGCTCGGGGTCGGCCGGCATCCGTTGCGGGAGGCGATGAAGGCGCTGCAGGCGGTCGGCATCATCGAGATCCGGCACGGCTACGGCACCTACGTCGGTGCGGTGTCACTGCAGTCCCTGGAGGACGGTCTCGCCTTCCGGATGTCGCAGTCGATGGCAGGAGACCTGCGCGACGTCCAGAACGTCCTGGAGGTCCGCCAGGCGCTCGAGGTCGGCCTCGCCGAGGACGTCGTCGCCCACTTCAGCACCCACGGCTCCGAGCCGCTCGAAGAGCTCGTCGAGCGGATGGAGGCCAAGGCCGCCGCCGGCAGCTACTTCCCCGACGAGGACTGGGCCTTCCACCAGGCCCTCTACGAACCGCTCGGCAACGCCCTCGTCATCGACCTGCTCTCGGTCTTCTGGCGCACCTTCGCCGACGTCGACGCCCGCCTCCCCGGCGCCCGCTACACCCCCGCCGACGCGGCCGCCTGGCACCGCGACCTCCTGGACCAGCTCCGGACCGGAGACCCCGACGCCTTCGCCCGCTCGATGAAGTCCCACTTCAACGGCATCCACACCCGCTTCGCCTAGAGCGACTTCTGCTCGAACTGCTCCGCGGTCGGTTCAGGCGAAGAGGTTTTCGGCGTCGACGATGGTGTAGGCGTAGCCCTGTTCGGCGAGGAAGCGCTGGCGGTGGGCGGCGAACTCGGCGTCGATGGTGTCGCGGGCGACGATCGAGTAGAAGCGGGCGGTGCGGCCGTCGCCCTTGGGGCGGAGGACGCGGCCGAGGCGCTGCGCCTCCTCCTGGCGGGAGCCGAAGGTGCCGGAGACCTGGATCGCCACCGAGGCCTCGGGGAGGTCGATGGAGAAGTTGGCGACCTTGCTGACGACCAGGCGGTTGATCTCGCCGGTCCGGAAGGCGTTGAACAGGCGCTGCCGCTCCTTGACCGTGGTCTCGCCCTTGATGACCGGACAGTTCAGACGCTCGCCCAGCTCGTCCAGCTGGTCGATGTACTGGCCGATCACGAGCAGCGGCTCACCGTCGTGGTGTTCGGCGATGCGCTTCACCAGGCGGGACTTGGCCGGGGTGGACGCGGCCAGGCGGTAGCGGTCCTCCGGCTCGGCGGTGGCATAGACGAAGCGCTCGGTCTGCTCCAGGTCGACGCGCACCTCGATGCAGTCCGCCGGAGCGATCCAGCCCTGCGCCTCGATGTCCTTCCAGGGCGCGTCATAACGCTTGGGGCCGATCAGCGAGAACACATCACCCTCGCGGCCGTCCTCACGGACCAGAGTGGCGGTCAGACCGATCCGTCGCCGCGTCTGCAGGTCAGCGGTCATCCGGAAGATCGGAGCGGGCAGCAGGTGCACCTCGTCGTACACGATCAAGCCCCAGTCGCGTGCGTCGAACACCTCGAGGTGCGTGTACACACCCTTCCGGCGCGTGGTCATCACCTGGTACGTCGCGATCGTGACCGGCCGGATCTCCTTGCGGGCACCGGAGTACTCGCCGATCTCGTCCTCGGTGAGGCTGGTGCGCTTGAGCAGCTCGTCCTTCCACTGCCGTGCGGACACTGTGTTCGTGACCAGGATCAGTGTGGTCGCGGACGCCTGCGCCATCGCAGCGGCACCGACGATGGTCTTGCCGGCTCCACAGGGCAGCACGACGACTCCCGAGCCACCGTGCCAGAACGACTCGACTGCTTGCTCCTGGTACGGCCGTAGCTCCCAGCCGTCCTTCACCAGCTCGATCTGGTGCGCCTCCCCGTCGACATACCCGGCGAGGTCCTCAGCCGGCCAGCCGAGCTTCAGCAGCGTCTGCTTGAGGTGACCGCGCTCCGACGGGTGCACCAGCACGGTGTCGTCGTCGATCCGCTCCCCGAGCATCGGCTTGATCTTCGCCGAGCGCAGGACCTCTTCCAGCACCGGACGGTCGGTCGTCACCAGCACCAGACCGTGCTGCGGGTGTTTCTCCAACCGCAGTCGCCCGTAGCGATCCAGAGTCTCCGCGATGTCGACCAGAAGCGAGTGCGGCACCGGATAGCGGCTGTAACGCAGCAGTACGTCGATCACCTGCTCGGCGTCGTGCCCAGCAGCCCGTGCGTTCCACAGGCCGAGCGGAGTCAGCCGGTAGGTGTGCACGTGCTCAGGAGCTCGCTCCAACTCGGAGAACGGGGCAATGGCCTTCCGGCACTCCCCAGCCTCCGGATGTGCGGTCTCCAACAGCAGAGTCTTGTCCGACTGCACGATCAACGGCCCGTCCGTCACCCGTCACTTCCCGTCTTTTCAACTGCCTAGCTGTTGCCCGACCCTCCATTGTGCCCCCACCCGCCAAACCGGGTGTTAGCTCTCCATCGCCCGCGCGGCGGAGATGCGGTGCAGCGCGTAGGTGTGGGGCTGGTTGGTGGCCGGGTCGTAGGCGGTCAGCCAGCCGTCGGCCACTCGGGTCGGCTCGACGATCCGCTCGGACGCGGTGCCGTTGTGGTCGACGTAGGAGATCCAGGCGCGGCTGTGTGCCTCGGCCGCGTTGGTGAGGACGGCGATGGTCTCGGCCGGCGCGGTCGGCTCGGACGCTACCTCGTCGGACGGCCGGTCTGCTGCCAGCCGGTCGCCGGCGCGGACCTTCTCGATGACGGCCTTCACCTGGTCGTCAGTGAGGTCGGCCGGGCTGTCGGCGAAGTCCCGGCTGGTACGGCGGCGCGGCGGATCACCACGTCGCGTCGTAGCCGTGCTGACGTGCAGCACGCCATCGAATGTCTCGGCCAATGGAGCCAGCCCAGCGTCACGCAGCCTGCTCAGCACCATGTCCGGCGGTGACGGCGAGACGACCACCGTCGGCGCCAACCGGCGGAAGCGCACGCCAGGCAGGTTCGAACTGATCAGCTGGCTGAGGACGTTCTCGTCATCACACCGCAGGTACGTCGACGCTGTCCCCAATCGCAGTACGCCGTGCCGCCGGGCCACGTCATCGACCAGGTAGGTCAACGGCTGTGGGACCGGAGTGCGCGAGTGCTCGGCCAGCCACTTGTGCAGTTGATCGGCGGTCCGGCCGAGGTCGAACGCACGCCGTACCGAGGCTTCGCTGAAGCGATAGACCGCAGCGCCACCCTGCGACTCGACATCCGCCATGGCGGACAGATCGTCCTGCACGGATCGCACAAGCGGGCCGGGAGCCACTGCGGTCAGATCGGCCTGCAGGAGGATTTCTGACACCGGCTCTGGCACCAGCGGGCTGATCGCCTTGGCCAACTCGTCGACAGTCGGCTCCTGCTCGAGCAGCGGTCGTCCATGGGTTGCCAGCGCGCCGAGACCGGTCAGGCCGAGCAGTGCGGCCTCGGTCAGCGTCCACTCGACCAGCTCATCGCGGAACTGCCCGCCGCGCCGCGGTCGATGCCAAGCCACCCACGTGACCACCGAGTGCGTGGATGCGGCAATCCCGTTCGCTGTCTTACCCAGTGCGTTCAGCGTCAGCACACGGATCTCCGGAGCCAGCAGGCGCTCCAAGTCCGGGGCGAGGGCGTTGATGAGCCGCTCGCGCGCAGCGGCAGTCGCGCCGCCGGAGTCGCGCCGACCGATCAATCCGATCGCCCGAAGCCCGCCGAACCACGCTGTCACGAGGTGGGCCCAGCGATGCGCCACATCCAGCTCAAGCCAGTCGTCGTACGCGTTCGTCGGCAGCCAGAGCTCGTTCGTGCCCACCTCGACTGCCGCGACCAGTCCGGCGGCATACGCGATCTCGAGCACGGCTCCGGTGGTTGTCTCTTCCGCACCGACCTTCCCGGCCAGACTGCGCAGCTCACGCACTCCGATGCCGCCAGTACGCAGCACGGGCGGCGGCTCCAGGCCAAGCTGCTCCAGCGCCCGGTCGACCTGACGCACCAGGTCCAGCGCGGCTCCGGCCGCGGCCCGATCGACGATCGACGCCATCACCGTCTTGCCGTCCAGCGGCGGCGGAGTGGGTCGGGTGGATGCGAGCACGCGCCCGCCACGTAGGTGCAGGCCGATCTGCCGCGGCAGCACCACCGTGTTCGGATCACGCGGTACGACGAGGCCGCGGGCGAGCAACCGCTCGACCGGGGTCCGTGCCGACGCGATCGTCACCGGACGCTCGGCCTTCTCGACCGATCCGGTCGGGGGACCCCAGGTGAGTTTGTCGAGCACCTCACGCGCTTCCGGACCGGCATCCGCGATCAGCTTGTCCAGATCGCCGAAGTGCCGGGTGGTGATCGGGCCCAGGCCGGCCGGTGTCGGGCCGAGCAGCTCGTGGACCGCGCGGATCAGCTTCAGGTCGTCCTCGGTGCCCCAGACCAGCGCGAGGTCCAGCAGCTCGGCCACTCGGGGCTGCACGACCTCCACCGGCTGGTCCACCCCGGCGGCCAGGTCGGCCAGGCTCACCGGCTCGGGCAGTGCGGACAGCGACTCCAGCAGGTCCACACCGAACTCGTCGAGCCGGTTGATCGCCCGGGCCGCCGACGCGTTCGTGGTGGCCCGGGCGGCCAGCTGGCTGGTGTCGGCCGGGATCGGAATGGCCAGATCAGGCCGGTGCTGGAGCAACGTCCCGAGGGCAGGGTCGTCCCAACTACGCAGAGCCTCAGCGAGGGTGCGTGGGCGGTACCGCTCGGACGTGGTCATCCCTCCAACGGTACGGCGCATCCGACCCGATCACTAACCGCTGGTCACTCCGTGGCCGAACGGCAGGTCACTCCGCGGCCCCGGCGAACCCGATCCGGCGGAAGCCGACCCGCTCGTAGACCGCTGCGACCGCGTCGCTCTCCGCCGAGAGCAGCAGCAGCTCCACGCCGTTGTCGAAGGCGTGCTCGGCCAGTACCGAGGTCACCGCCGCTGCCAGCCCGCGGCGGCGCATCGAGGGCAGGGTGGCGACCCCGACGATCTCCGAGGCCGGTCCGACCGGCTGGTGCTGCCCGCTGGCGACGATCCCGTCATCGGTGAACGCCCCGGCGGACACCGTCACGCCGCGGTGGTGCCGGTCCACAAGGCCGGCGATGAACTCGTCGGTCAGCTCGGCAGCCGCAGCGTCCCGCTCTGCCGGGCCCCCGGCACCGATCGCAGTGCCGCCGTCGCTGAAGGCCACGTTCTGCAAGCCGCGTCCCTGTCGTAGCACGGCGGGCTCGGCCGGAAGAATCTCGACCCGGGCATCCGCCGTCGCCGGCTTGAAGTCGGCCCGCTCCATCACCAGCAGTGGGTGCTCGATCACCTTCAGCCCGGCTGCGGCTGCCGCCGGTCCCAGCGATGGGCAGGCCTCGACGACCCACTCGAAGCTCAGTGGCAGCTCCAGCTCCGCACAGCGAGCACGGACTGCCTCGACATCGGCCTGCTCCACCGTCACCCCGGCCCGGGGGCGCGCGTAGTACGGCCAGATCGTCGTACTGCGGAACAACGTGAACGGACCGACCTGCTCGGGCTCGGAGCCGGACAGCGGCACAGCATGCAGGTACTCGTCGACTGTGGTGATCATGGCCACGCAGTGAACCACCAGTCGGGGATCACTGCCACGAAATATCTCCCCGCCGCGACACATGTCGATTTCTGCCGGACAGCTCCGACATAGAGGTAGAGACGACGAGCTGGAGGACTTCGATGGAGCATGTGACGTCAGCAGACGGTACGGCGATCGCCTACGAGCGACTGGGCAGCGGGGACCCGCTGATCCTGGTTCCCGGAGCACTCTGCGACCGGAGTGCTCTCAAGCCGTTGGCCTCGGCATTGGCCGGTGAGTTCGACGTGATCAGCTACGACCGGCGCGGCCGCGGTGACTCCGGCGACAGTACGCCGTACTCCGTGGAGCGCGAGGTGGAGGACATCGCAGCGCTACTGACTGCGCTGGGCAGCCGAGCGGCGATCTACGGACACTCGTCCGGTGCCGGGCTGACGGCGATCGCTGCGAGCAGCGGGCTGCCGTTCACCAAGGTAGTGCTGCACGAGCCGCCCTACGGGCCGGATGACGTCGACTCCAGTGACGATGGCGGAGAGGTGCTTGAGCTTCTGGGGGAGGGCCGCAACCGGGAGGCGGTCGAGAGGTTCCTGCTGATGACGGGCATGCCGATGGCAGCGGCCGTGAAGGTCGCCGCCGCGCCCGGTGTCGCCGAGCTGGCTCCGACGCTCGCCTACGACTTCGCAGTGATGGACCATGGCGCTCCGGGCGGACGCCTTCCGGTCGAGCTGCTGGCGAAGATCGACCAGCCGACACTGGTGCTGGCCGGCACCGCCTCACCGCCGTTCATGATCGACGCCGGCTACCGCGTGGTGAAGCAACTCCGGGCGGCCGCGCTGATCGAACTCGCCGACCAGAACCACGTCGTACCGCCGGAGTTCCTCGCGCCCGTGCTGCGGTCGTTCCTGCAGGGGCGGTTCAGTCGACGATGATCTCGATCGACACCTTGTCCGGGTAGAAGGCCACGTGGTCGCGGATGTCGGCCACTGCTTCGTACGGCTGCTCGTAGGTCCAGACCGCGTTCACACCGGCCTCGCCCGCGGGCAGGATGCTGTAGTAGGACGCATCGCCCTTGTACGGGCAGTACGTCGTGAGCTCGGTGCGCTCCAGCAGTGTGAAGTCGACGTCCGCCCGGGGGATGTACTGCGCCGCCGGGTACGTCGACTCCTGCAGCGACAGCGCGTCACGGGTGTCCGCGATCACCTGCTCGCCGAGCTTCACCACCACGCGGTCCGGGTTCTTCCCGACAGTGATCGGGTGGTCCGGGCCTGGGATCTTCCGCGTCTTCTCAGCCATAACCCGGAACAACCGCCCACCGCGCACCGGCATTCCCGGATCGGCCATGCTGGGCAGATGGAACTGCGGCAGCTGGACTATTTCGTCGCACTGGCCGAGACACTCCACTTCGGCCGGGCCGCTGAGCAGCTCGGGATCGGTCAGCCGGGACTCAGCCAGCAGATCGCCCGGCTGGAGCGGGAGCTCGGCGTACCGCTGGTGGACCGCTCGGCGCGCGCGATCCGGCTCACTGAGGCCGGCCAGCGCTTCCTGCCCGCCGCCCGTGCCGCACTGGTCGCTGTGGACGACGCCCGGGCGGCTGCAGTCGGAGAGCCGGTCGGCAGTCTTCGGCTCGGTACCAGTACCGGTCTGGGCGAGCGGCTGGAGACGGTCGTGGCCGAACTGGCTCAGAACGCCGTACCGGTCGAGTTGATCAGTACGTCGACGCGCGCGCGACTGGACCGGGTACGGAGTCGCCAACTGGACGCTGCGTTCGTCCGGGGCGTCGAGGAGGTGGCTGGGCTCGAGCTGATCCCCGTGTGGGAGGACGCGCTGCTGGTAGCGATGCCGGGGGCGATCGCACCGGACGGACCGGTCGCATTGCGGGAGCTGAAGGACCTGCCCTTGCGCATCACTGCCCGCCGCAACAACCCACCGCTGGTGGATCTGGTCATGTCGGCCTGTGCCGCCGAGGGCTTCGAGCCGTTGCTCGGTGCGACGTCGAGCAGCCTGCAGGACACCCACGCCGCCATCGGCGCCGGTACGCCGAGCTGGACCGTCATCTACGAGTCGCACGCCCAGCTACTGCGTGAAGGGCGCGTGGTCTATCGGCATCCGCAGCCGCGACTCACGCTGACGACCAGCCTGGCCGTGCCTGTCGGCTCCCGGATCGGTGGTCGGCTCGCTGCCTTGCTGGCCGCCTGCCGGGCAGCGTCCGATCAGTTCGAGTGATCGCTGGGCAACGGATCTGTGTCTCGTTCCCAGCGGCGGTGACGGCTGGAATGAGGACACCAACCGAACCACGAAAGGAAGATCCGATGCCGATCGTCACCGTCCTCCAAGGCCCGCGCAGCACCGAGCTGAAGCGCGCGCTGGTGCAGGACATCACCAACGCCTTCGTCGACACCCTCGGTGTCCCGGCCGACAGCGTGCAGGTGTGGATCCAGGAGACCGCACCGGAGAGCTGGTCGGTCGCAGGCAAGCTGCGCGCCGACGGCTGACCGCGGAGCCGGTCGTGGTGCTCGGTCAGGCGGGCTGTTCGAGCTCCACGACCAGGCAGGGGCCGCCGTCGAAGGCGCCGCCGTCGATGCCGAGCACCAGGCCGTCGGCGTACAGGTGCGGGCCGGTGAGGAACTCGGGGGAGATGTGCAGCATGTCGGCGACGATGCTGTGACCGTGCACGATCCGGCGGCCGCCGAGGGCCTGGAGCATGATCCGGGCCACCTCCGGACCGCTCTCGCCGCGGAACGCGTAGCGCGACGTCATCCGGCGCCAGATCTCCCACCAGACCACGATGTTGTCGGTGTGCAGGTCGGTGCGGGCACGGGTGTTGATCTGGTCGATCGTGTCCCCCCACTCCACGTACTCCGCGGTGTCGGAGTGCATCAGCAGGTGATCGGCGTCGAGGGCGAGCAGCGGCTGCTCCAGCAGCCAGGCTGCGTCGTCGTCGGTGAACAGCTCCTGGTCACGGTCCTGCCCGCCGTTCAGTGCCCAGGAGCGTTCGAAGCTGCGGCTGGTGATGCCCTCGTGCGGGACGAAGGTGTCGCCGAACTTGCGCATCCCCAGCGCGAGGATCTCGTGGTTGCCGAGCAGCACGTTGACCGCGCCGGCCGGTGCCTGCTCGACCAGACCACGGACGAACCGCAGCGCGCCGATCCCGTCCGGGCCGCGATCGAAGAAGTCACCGAGCACCCAGAGCCGTGCGTCCGTCCCCGACCAGTTGCCTTCGGCATCGGTGAGTCCGGCGGCCAGCAACGACCCCTGCAGCTTGGCAGGGTGCCCATGGATGTCGCTGACGGCGAAGACGCGCGTCATCTCAGCCCCGAACGGTCAGCACAATCAGTACGACGTTCAGCGCGGTCACGGCGGTTGCTACCAGGCATGCGGCGAGAGTAGTCGCTTTGCGGTTGACGAGGCTGCCCATGACGCGCCGGGAAGCGGTCAACCGGACCAGTGGCCACAGTGCGCACGGGATACCGAAGCTCAGGACTACCTGTGAGACCACCAGCGCCCGGCTGGGGTCGATGCCGATCGCGAGGATGGCCAGAGCGGGAACCAGTGTGACGAGACGCCTGGTCCACAGCGGGATCTTGCGGTGCCAGAACCCGTCCAGGATGACGGAGCCTGCGTAGGTGCCGACCGATGACGATGCGAAGCCGGAGGCCAGCAGTGCGAGTGCGAACAGCAGTGCGGAGAAGTGGCCGAGCCGGTCACCGATAGCTGCGTGGGCAGCATCCAGGGAGTCTGCGCCGGTCCCGCTGAGCGCTGCGGCGGCCAGGACGACCATGGCGAGGTTGACCGCGCCGGCCAACGCCATGGCCACGCCCACATCGGTGCGGGTCGCTTTGAGGACCCGCTGCTTGCCTGCGGCGGAGCGGATCGCCTTGCCGTGCCGGTCGGTGATCAGGGCTCCATGCAGCCAGATCGCGTGTGGCATCACTGTCGCTCCGAGCATGCCGGCGGCCAGTACCAGTGATTGCACGCCATCCAGGCGCGGGACCATGCCGCCGAGCACTCCGGAGGCTGACGGCTCGGACTGGATGGTGGAGACCACGAAACCGACCAGGACGACGGCGAGCAGTCCGATGATCGCGGCCTCGAACGGGCGCTGTCCGCGCTTGGACTGGTAGATCAGTAGGCCGAAGGAGACCACACCAGTGATCACTCCGCCCAGCAGAAGCGGGATGCCGAACAGCAGGTTCAGCGCGATCGCACCACCGACGACCTCGGCCAGGTCGGTCGCGACCGCGACCAGTTCGGCCTGGGCCCAGAGCCCGGTCGAGGTGGACCGCTTGAAGTGGTCACGGCACAGCTGCGGCAGCGTCCGTCCGGTCGCGATACTCGCCTTTGCCGCCAGATACTGCACCAGAACGGCCATCAGGTTCGCCCCGACGACCACCCAGCACAGCAGATAGCCATAGGTCGCACCGGCCGCGATGTTGGTCGCGAAGTTCCCCGGATCGACATAAGCGACCGCCGCGACGAACGCCGGTCCGAGCAGCAAAAGCCCGGACCGGTTCAACTGCCGCCTCAGTGGCGCCGGTGCATACATGAGAGCAGTCTCTACGACACAGCTCTGAGCGCAACCCTCGTTCTAGCTTTGAGACAGGCGTCTCAGGCGCCCTGGGTCGATGCCCCGAGCACCTCGCGCACCTTGTCCGCGGCGGCCAGTGTCGGCTCCTCGATGTCGGAACTGTCGAAGTTCATCGACAGAAGCACGTCGTTCAGCGCAGCGAAGGCGAAGTGGATCTCCAGGCCCTGCAGAGCACCGGAGGTCGCGCTGACCCGGACACCGACGGCGGCGTCCCCGGCCTTCGGCGCGGAGACCTCGGCGATCGCGACCGGCGACGTACCGGCGCCGGTGATGGTCAGCTTGGCCTGCTTGCAGCTCGCGACGGCCGTCTTGACGCTCGTGAGGTAGGCCTTGGCCGCAGCCGCGGACGGCAGCGCGTCGAGCTGCTCACCGACGAACGGTCCCTCCTGCCCACCGGAGAAGTCGCGGCTCACGGTGACCTTGGAGCCCGTCGGAGCCTCGTCGTTGAACAGCTTGATGAGCGGGGCGCACTTGGCGTTGGACGACGTCAGCTTGGTCCCGTCGTCGTCACCGCCGGAGTCCGGTTCGACGGCGAGGCCGGAGGGCAGGTCGTCCAGGGCCAGCAGAGCCTTGGTCAGCGAAGCCTTCGTCCGGGCTGCCGGCGCGGGCGGTGCGCTCGGAGTGGTCGGCGCAGTGCTGGCCGGCGGCGTCGGAGTGGAGACCGGCGCGGTCGGCGTGGTGTTGCTCGGAGCGGCGGCCGGCTTGTTGCCACCGTCGCAGGCGACGAGGCTCAGGCCGAGGCCCAGCGCGAGTACAGCAGCGGCAAGGGGTCGTTGCATGGGGTGGAGGCTAGCAGCGGGATTCGGCGTGGCTGCACGCCTTGGGACGACCGTGACTGGACCGGAATCAAGCACGTTCCAGTCACGCGGTGTCACGCCCAGGAGAAGTGCACTTCGAGGGATACCTCGACGGAGTGGTCGCCGGGGGTGATGTTGATCGAGGCGGCGTCGAAGGCCTTGGCCGCACCGGCCATGGCGACCTCGCGGATCGGGGCGTGGCTGTAGGTCTCGGCGATCGCGGTGACCGAGCCGAGCGAGTAGCCGGCCAGAGCGGCGAGCTCTGCGCCCTTCTCCTGCGCCTGCCGGAAGGCCAGCTCGCGAGCCCGGGTCAGCAGCGCAGACTTCTCCTGTACGTCGAATTGCAGCGACTGCAGGCCCAGCGTGTTGCCGGCTGCGTCGACCGCTGCGTTGAGCAGCTTGCCGAAGCCGGTCAGGTCCTTGGTCGTCACAGTGAGCTGGTGCGAACCACGGAATGCCGCTGCGGTCCCCGGCTCGCGGTACTCCTGGTAGACGTTCACAGTCGTCGTGCCGATGTCGGACGCCGCGACGCCTTGCTCGCGCAGGGCCGCGATCACCGCATCCGTCCGCTCGGCCACCTGCGCGACAGCGGCCGCTACGTCCGCTGCGACGTGCTCCACACTCAAGGACACCCGCAGTACGTCGGGCGCCGCGCTGACCTGACCTGATCCGACAACCGTTACCCCAGTTTCCATGGCAGTTAGTCTGACACTTCCCTGCGGACAGCGGAGTCTGCTCAGCTGGTGTCATGCGTAGCCGAATCGTCATCGCCACCGCGCTCGCCGGTGTGCTGCTCACCGGCCTCACCACTGCCCAGGCCACTGGGAGAGCCGAAACTACTGAAAAGCACAGCGAGGTCGCCCGTGCATTCACTGCGACCGATCGCAGTACCACGTGGACCCAGGTCGCACGCATCCCGTTGCGCTTCCCGACGTACCACCCGCAGGGGTTCGCTCTGGTCGGCGATCTGATCTTTCTGTCGAGTGTCGAGGTGCTCGAGGCGCCGGTGAAGTACCCGGTGCCGGTGGACGGCTACGACCGCACACCGGGCAAGGGGATCGGCCACCTGTTCGTTCTGGACCGACAGGGCAACCTGAAGCGGGACATCCGGCTCGGCGAAGGTACGGCGTACCACCCGGGCGGCATCGACTTCGACGGACGCGACGTGTGGGTCCCGGTCGCGGAGTACCGACCCAACTCGCTGGCGATCGTGTACACCGTCGACCCCAAGACCTACCGCGTCACCGAGCGCTTCCGGGCCAACGACCACGTCGGCGGCGTGGTCCGCGACCGGACCACCGGCCAGATCCACGGAGTCAGCTGGGGCTCGCGCACTCTCTACAACTGGACTCCCACCGGCCATCGCCTCGAACGCGTTGCCAACGAGAGCCATCTGCTCGACTACCAGGACTGTGACTACACGTCCCGCGGCAAGCAGCTGTGCGGCGGTGTGACGAGCCTGCCCGGCCCGAAGGGCTCCTACGACCTAGGTGGTCTGGCCCTGCTCGACCTGCGCACCAACCGGATCCTCCACGAGATCCCCTTCCCCTACTTCTCGCAGACCGGCCACAACGCCACCCGGAACCCGGTAGCCCTGGAAACCACCAAGGACAAGCTCCGCCTGTTCACCGCTCCCGATGACGGCGAAGACTCCACCGGCACCGAGATCCAGATCTACGAGTCGCCTCTTAGCTAGCCCTGGGGATGATGCGGGCCGGGATGTCGTGCAGGTGGCACAAAGCCAGCAGCGCCGTGCCGTCGATGAGCTGGAGTGGCTTACCGGTTGCGAACTGATAGCTGGTCGGTCCAAAACCGCTGGTGGTGATGAGGATGCCTTTGGTGGCCCCGGCATCGACGACGGTGCCGAACAGGTCGCGGACTGCGGATGGCGGCACAGTGCGGGTCCAGAGCTTGGCCTGGACGACGAACTTGCCACCGGTGATCGGCCGCGGGTCGTAGGCGACGCAGTCGATGCCACCGTCGGTGCCCAGCCGGAAGAGGCGAGCCTCCAGGCCCATCCGGGTCAGCAGGTTCTGGACCAGGTGCTCGAAGGACTCCGGGCTCAGGTCCAGCAGATTGGGCCGGCTGTCGATCTCACTGAGCACATCGATCGCCTCGACCGTGCGGGGGTCGGCCAGATCGAAGTCCAGAACCGGCTCGACCGGTTGGAGCTCCTCCGGGTGCCGGGAGACCTCAGCGGCGAAGTAGTGCCGCACACATGCGACGGGGTCGAGCTGGTCGAGCACCAGCGCCTGGAACTGCTCACGTGTTGCCCGCAAGGTGATCAGGCACGGTCGAACGGTCTGGCCGGTCGGCAGGTCCACCGACTCGACCATGCCGTTGAACACCACGGTGTCGACCACGCCGTACCGGTCGCTGCCGAAGACGAGGTGCAGCGCGCGCAATGCGAGCTGGGCGACCAGTTGCTGGTAGAGCAGGCGCACCTCCTTCTCCGGACGCGGCTCCGCCACCACGGTGTCGGCCACGCGGTCATACCGGTACGACGCCTCGGTCGGTACGACGGCCATGTCCGGCAGGTCCCATTCGACGGCCAGCAAGGTGGATTCGGGCACATAGCCGACCCGTCGCCGACGAGGAAAGTTGAGCGGCTCGGTCACGCGCTCCAGCGCCTTGGTGAAGTACCGCGTGACGGCAGCCCGGTCATGGCTCTCCACAGCACGCTGGTACGCGTCGACGCGGGCGTGCTGCTCGGCGGTCGCCTCGTCCAGCCGGCGCTGCTGCTCGACCTGCTCACGCATCGCGCGAGCCACTCGGTCGCGGCGGTTCTGCTCGGCGGCCCGGTGCCGCTCGATCGCCTCCGCGAACCTGTCCTCGGCCGCGGCCAGCCGGCGCGCATAGCGGCGTTCGGCTCCCCACCACCGGAACCGGCCGGGTGACTGGGGCAGGAACGCGTCCCAGACCGGTCCGGGACGCGCTGTCAGATCGGCTGCCGGTACGGCGGGCGGCGCGCGCCGGGGCGCTCGCTTCAGAGTCTGGAGATCGGTGCCGTGCACATCGATCGCCAGTGCGTCGGCCAGGACGTTGCCCAGCTCCCGGACATGATCGGTTACCGCAGCGGTACGTTGTGCCGCCTCGGCGGTACGTCCGGGCGGACGGTCGCTGCGGGCGTGACCTGCTACGGATCGGCCCATCGCCTCACACCTCTCCCGTTCACTGTAACGGCCCAATGACACAGCGCGACCGTTGTGACGGAGAGTTGGCAAGGACATTGCTTGCCGTCCACCCCCTGTTTCCTGCTGCACGTGCAGTTGCAGACGCACCTGACGCGGGTCACGATGACAGGCATGAGCCTGCCTTCCTATGCCTCCGGGATCTCCGACGTGCCGTTGCTGGGCGAGACGATCGGCGCCAACCTCAGACGGACGATCGCGCAGTACGGCGACCGTGAGGCGCTGGTGGAGGTGCAGACCGGGAGACGCTGGACGTACGCCGAGCTGGGTGCCGAGGTGGATCGGGTCGCGAAGGGCCTGCTGGCGCGGGGGATCGCCAAGGGCGACCGGGTCGGCATCTGGGCGCCGAACTGCGCCGAGTGGACAATCACGCAGTACGCGACCGCCACGATGGGCGCGATCCTGGTGAACATCAATCCGGCGTACCGGACGCACGAGCTGTCGTATGCGCTCAACCAGTCCGGTGTGCGGCTGCTGATCTCGGCCACCGAGTTCAAGACCAGCAACTACCGAGCCATGGTTGAGGAAGTGCGCCCGAACTGCGCAGCGCTCGAGGAGACCGTCTACATCGGCACCGGTGACTGGGACAGCCTGCGCGACGCGGCGGACCGGATCACCGACGAGGAGCTGCAGCAGCGCATCGACGAGCTGTCCTTCGACGACCCGATCAACATCCAGTACACCAGCGGTACGACAGGCTTCCCGAAGGGCGCGACGCTCAGCCACCACAACATCCTCAACAACGGCTTCTTCGTCACCGAGACGATCGCCTTCACCGCTGAGGACCGGCTGTGCATCCCGGTGCCCTTCTACCACTGGAAGGGAAGTCGCCGTAACCTCTCCGTGAGGGGAGTGACGAGTCGTCACTCTCTGTTGGGGTTGCAGGTAGCAGGTGGGTTACACCCTTATCCCACCTCTTTCTATACGGGAGCGCGGTAGAAAGAGGTAGGAATAAGGCTGCAACCCCCTGCAACCTGCTACCCAGAGGGCCATTTCGGGCCTCCTCCGTGGCGTAGCGCAGCCGCCCAGCTACCCTCCGCGTCTGCCGCCTCGCCCCGAACGCAACGAAGCCCCCGTGCTCAGTGAGCGCGAGGGCTTCGGGTTGCTACCGGGTAGCAGCTAGGAGGCAGCCGCCGTCTTGAACTTCGCGGCGTATTCGGCCGCCTGCGCGGGCGTCAGATCCCCTGTGACGCGGAGGAGAGCAGTGCCCACGACGGTGTCGTACTCAAGGGAGCTGACGGCCTTGGTTGCCGCCGCAACGTACTTGGCGCGGGCGGCGACGTCCTCGGCGGAGGCGAACACCTCTACCGACGCGCCGCACGAGACGCCCGCGTTCTTGGGCTCCGAGCACTCCACGCGCTTGTCCCGCACCGACGCCGCGGAGGTGTATCCGCCGGGCCGGCCGAGGAGCTTGTTGGGGTCGTCCTCGGCGGTCCAGACGCGGGGCTTCCCCTGCCCCAGCTCGGATGCCAGCGTCGCCGCGTCCTTCGCCTTGGGTGCCGCCGGGGTGGTGGCCTTCACGGGCACTGGCGCTGTCGAGGTCTTGCTCTGCGGGGCTTTCCCCGCGTCGGTGGGTGCTGCGCCGTCGCCACTGCCACAGGCGCTTAGAAGGGCGCCCAGGGCGAGGGCGGTGGCGAGGACGTGGACGGGCTTCGTGCGGTGCATGGTGTTCCCCCGTTAGGTGATGTGGCTGGTGTATCGCGGTTGCGGGCTTGGCCGTTACTCCGGCAAGTGGGTGTAGTCGTCGGCCCGGCGGGTGTCGTTCTCGACGCGGCGCAGGGACCACGGGCCGGTGTTGACGTCGAAGTCGCGGCCGAACCCTGCCCACGCGCCCGCCATGCGTGCGTTAGATGCTTCGATCTGCATCTGGATCACGCCGTGGAAGATCGCACCGCGGTAGTAGGACTTGGCGCCTGTGACCTGCTCCCATGTACCGCTGGCGACGCGTCCCCGTAGCTCTAGCTTCATGATCAGGGAGCCGCCGTCGGTCACCGAGCCGTCGATCGAGCGCAAGGTGACGGAGTCGCCCGCGTGGACGGCCACCAGATAGGCCATATCGACGCGGTCCTCTCCGCCCCGACTGGACGACTTGTAGGTGCACCGCGACTCCCAGATGCCGGCGAGCGTCGGCATGATCGGCACGAGCACGGCGGGCTCCTCCAACGCGTTGGGCGTGATCTGCACGGGCTCAACGTCCGTGTGATCCCAGAAGCTCTCGCCGCGGGCAACGTGATCGAAGCCGAGAGCCTCCGCGGCGTACCCGGTGGCCTTCTCGATGGCGCGGACCATGTTGCGGCGCGGGTAGGACACGCTGCCCGTCTCCCAGCGCTGCACAGTGCGGGCGGTGCACTCGTTGGGTTCGCCCAGCGCCGCGCCCGCCTCCTGGATCTTGGCGGCGAACTCCTCTTGTGAGAGGCGCATGGCCTCGCGTACGGCGCGAATTGTGGTGTTCGGCATAAGGCTCTGTCCGGTCTCTGTCGTTGACATGTCGTCTTGTGCGTCGTTGTGTCGTGCTGTCGGGTTGCGACATTCTTACGACATCAGCACGACAGAAGCCTAACTCGGCAGGTACTGCGAAGAGAAGCCCGGGCAGGCTGGCGCCTTGGGTCCGCCCGCGTCGGCCTGCCCGTTCCAACTGGGGAAGGACGGGGACGATGACTCACCCGGAGGACTGCGAGCGCTGTGAGGTCTACCAGCGTGTGCGCGCGGTGTTGGAGTCGAACCGCCTCCCCGGAGACAAGATCCGGGCCGTTGAGATGGCGCTCAACGCGCCGCCGGCTCGCCCCGTCCGCACGATGACGCGGGACGTCGATCAGTGGCCGCAGCTCAGCGCGGACGCGTGGGAGCGCCACGACGACCCGGAGCTGTCGTGAGCGCCGACGCCTTCGTGCAGATCGAGCGCGAGGCGGACGAGGCCCCGGTCGTCGTGGAGGATCGTTGCTTCATGCATCGAAAGGTCGTGGACGGGAAACTCGTTTGCGGATGTGGCAAGGTGGTTTTAACGTTCTACCTCCAGCCGTCGCGCCGGTCTGGGCGGCATCCGAGAACCTTCCCCCGGGAGGCGTGACGGAGGGCATGCGAGTCGTCACCTCGTACCGCACCGCGTTCCTGCTTGAGGCCGCGGAGGGCTTCCGGGTGCGCGTGCAGGCGTACGGCCCCGGTGGCGTTCTGTGGGTCCGCGAAGTCGTTGCCGACTGGAGTATCGAGAACCGGTGGCCGACCGTGACCCTCAACGGGTTCGCGATGGACGAGGGAGACGCGGTCTCCGAGTCGGTGGCGTCGCACGTCGCGCACGCCGCTCGCTCCGAGGACCACTGGGTGATCTCGCAGATCCCCGCGTCGATCAAGTCGGCGATGTGGGCCGCCGGGATGGCGCTGCCCCCGAAGTCCGAGTTCTGACGTAATCGAACATCTGTTCTAGCATGGTGGCATGGGCACGAACCGCCGGTATCCCCGCGAGGAGCCGCCGAACAACCTGCGCCGGCACGTCTGGGTGCGCGGTACGGCGGACCAGCGTGGCCCGTGGGTGCCGGGGCTGATCCTGGAGTGGCGCCGTACGCCGTCGCGAGACTGGCAAGCGCGGGTCATCTACGTGCCGAGCCCTCGCGAGGTCATGGCCGTCGAGCGGTGGGTTGCCGCGGCGCTGCTCCTGCCCGTAGACGTAGAGCCGCCGCCGTCCCGGGATGCGCGGACGGCGGCGTATGGGCAGGCGATGAGCTAGTCGTCGGCTACGCCCTGGACGTACACCTTATGGCCGTTGGGGCGGTCCCAGCCGAAGACGCGGTGCTCGGTCGGGACCATCACGTACGACTCCTCACCCCGCGACACGGCGGCGTCGAACTCGCGGGCCATCTGCTCGTCGTAGAACTCCAGCGTGTACGTGCGCCGTACCGGCGTCGGGTCGACGGTGCTCATACGGCTGATTCTCGCACTCGGCGGCCTTCGACGACGAAGCCCGGGCCTTGCGAGGTCTCACGAGGGAGTGCGGTGTAGACGACCCACGCGTCGGAAGTGTGGCCGGAGATCGCGAGGCGCTTGCTGGTCAGCTCGGTCAGGGGGTAGCTGGATGTCAGCCACAGCGGCGCCGCGTCGGGAGCCGTCGCGAGCGGGACTCGCCACAGCTTCCCACCTTCCATGTACTCGCGACGGGTGGGGTAGAGGCGCTCGACGCGGGCGCCGTCGGGGATGGCGAAGCCTAGCGAGCGCAGGCGGTCCAGGAAGCGGAGGGAGTTCGTGGTCACGCGGCGTCTCCGTCCCGCGTGGTGCTGTTGGCGTACAGGTAGGCGAGGGCGCGAACGCCGTACACCTCGGCAAACCGCGTTGCCTTCGTCGCGCGATAGCGGACGCGGGCCTCGCGACGGGAGAGGTAGACGCGACGGTGCATGTCCGCGACCACCTCGGCGCGAGCTGCCTTGAGGCCGAGGGTGTCGGCGCCGGCGCGGCGCTTCAGGTCGTGCGCGAGTATGGCGGCAACGATCAGAAGCACGGCGACGACCGCGAGGAAGATAGGCATGTCAGACCTCCAGAATCCGGCCGTCGGCGGACAGGCACATGGAGTCCGACGTGACGACCGTTACCGGCCGCCCAGTGGACGGGTCGATGCCGCTGCCGACGCCGTGCGAGGTGAAGACGTGGCCACCGGCGGCCTTGCAGTCGGCCTCCCACGCGTTCGACGCTCGGACGACGGCGACGATGCCGACGGCAACGAGTGCCACGACTGCGAGGGAGCTGAGGACGACGGCGCCGAGGCGGCCGTAGGTCCTGATGAAGTCGAGCATGTCACTTCTCCTTGATGAGGCTGATGGCGGTGACGACGGCGCCTTCGAACGTGTGGGCCGTGGCGACGGGGAACCGCTCGCCGTCGCGGAACACGACGTACGGGCGGAGGCCGATGGACTTGCCGACCGAGACGCCCGGGTACTGCTCCGAGCGGTAGCGGCCGGTCTCGAAGACGCGGACGAACGACGCGACGACGGCGTCGAGTTCGGCGCGCTGCTCCCTCAGGGACTTGGGCATGTCAGCGTCCTTTCCGGACCGTGCGGCGGCGGTCGATGATCGTGGCGGCGTTCCAGAGGTGCGAGAAGACGACGAGGGCGGCGATGAAGAGGCCGGCGGCGAACATGAGCGCTCCTTCCGCGCGGAGGTTCGGGGTGGTGGGACCGGCTCCCGCCCCGTGACGGGAGCCGGTGGTGTGGGGGTCAGTCGAGGACGTGGCGCGAACGAAGCTCGTCGACGACGGCGCAGTGCCGGTTGTGCTGGGCGGAGGTCTTGACCCCGTCGCGGCGAGCGAACTCGCGGACGAGGGCCGGAGTGGACATGTCGGCGGGCGACTCCGTGGCGCATCCACCGGGGCAGACGCCCGGGGAGGTGCAGCCGGGCTCGAAGCACAGGAGGTTCTGCTCGACGGGCACCCACGCTTCCGCGTCCTCGGTGAAGGCGTGGTTGCCGAGGGCGGCCCGACCGGCGGCCTTCTCTTCTTCGGTGGTCATCTCGGTTGCTCCTTCGTCGTGGTGGCCTTGCGAGATGAGTAAATCACGCGGAGGTTCGCCGTGGCAATAGGAAAGCCCCCGCCTCCCGGAGACAGGGGAGACGGGGGCTTGGTCACAGCCGACGGAAGGGGTCGCCGGCTCGGTACTCGGCAGTGCGAACGAGGGCGCGAGCGCGGGAGGTGGTGCGCTCGCGACGCCACTTGGTGATGACGGTGTGCAGGTGCGTGGTGGCGAGGCCGCCGAGGAAGGCGCCCCCGCAGACGCACAGGGTGTAGAGGATCACGGGATGCGGGTGTAGTAGGAGGCGTCTGACCGCGTCAGGAGCCGACCGTGGCCGACCAGTCCTTCCCCGTTGGTGACTACGACGTCGACGTAGCCGTCGTGTGTCTCGTCGGAGACCACTGTCCGTGTCGCCCGGGGACTGCCGTCGCAGTAGACCTGCTCGCCACGCTTGAGCTTCCGCGCCGCCTCGGCCTCTCGGGCGTCCGCGGCCTCAACCACCTCGGTGATGGCGGCGATGATCGCGACTGCACCCTCGCGGGTGAGCCAGCCGCTGTTCATCTCTGCGATGTAGACGACGGCGCCCTTGTTCTCGTAGGCGGTGGCCCGCTCAACGAGGAGGCTGTCTTGGTCACGGAAGTTCTTGATGACGGTGCTCACGCCGGCACCGCCACTGCGCGGGCGAGGTGGGCGACGTGGACGAAATTGGTGTCGCCGTTGCCGAGGGCAACTAGGACCTGTCCGCGACTGTGGAATCCGGAGAGGTCCGGGTGGTCGATGACGTTCACGGCCTTGCCGTAGAAGATGGGGGACACATAGGCGCTGCCAGGCTCGGCCTTGGTGCCTGGGTTGTCGCTGACGATGGCCGTGTCGCCCGGCTTGAACTCGGCGGCGAGGGCGGCGTAGTCGGGGGTGTACGGACGCACGTACTCCAGGCCGAAGCCGAAGCCCCCTTGCTTGAAGGCAGCACGGCGGACGCCGTCGAACGCGATGAGCAGGCTCTGATAGCGCGAGAGGTAGTCGGTGTTGACGACCGTGCCGACGCCGTCCCACTCGTCGCAGTAGCCGAAGACCTCGACGCGGTCGCCGACGTTGTAGCCGTGGCTCGGGATCTTGGGCTCCGGCGGGTGCTCCGCGGCGTCGCGCTCCTCGATCGCAGCGGACAGCGCGTCACGCAGCGCGCGGGCGCCGTCGCGGTCCAAGCGGTGATGCTTGCGACCCGTGCTGACGACGGTGACGTAGGCGGAATCCTTCTTGGGCCACGGGCCGATCAGTCCCAAGATGCGATCGGCGTCGAGGGTCGGGATGTTCGTGTCCTTGTTGAAGCTCACTTCGCTGTCTCCTTGCTGGCGGTCTTCTTGGCGGCGCGCTTGCGCGGTGTCTGGGGTGCATTACTGCTGGGCGTCGGCGTCGTGCTCACGTCTTCCGCGACTGCCTGCACCAACTGAGCGATCTGCGCCTCGTCGACGTCGTGGAAGTTGACGTAGATGACCTCGGGACGCGGGGCAGGACCGGCGCCCATCAGCGCGTGAACCGTTGCCCTGTGCAACATGTCCACGCGGTATGGGTGGCTGGGGGCGTAGTCGTCGCGGTAGACCTGCGCGAGGAGTTCGTTGGCCCGGAGGCGGTGCTCGTCGGCCGTGGGGTAGGGCGTGGTCATGCGAGTCCTGCCTCTCGTGCGCGGAGGATGCGCTCCTGGAAGTACTCGACGAGGTACTCGGCGGCCTCGATCGAGAGCACACAGCCGGGCGCGGTGGTCTGGAGGTGGAAGCCGGCGACCGCGCCCTCGTCGACGTCAGCGAGGGAGCGGACGAAGTAGGCGAAGGTGATGGTGTCGCCGTCGCCGTCCTTGGCCTGGATCACGTCGTCGGGGTTGACGTCGTCGAAGACCGCGGAGGTCATCTCGGCGAGGTCGTCGAGTCCGGCGACGGCGTCGTCGAATGCGCCCATCAGCCGAGCAATCCGGTGAGCTTGTCGCGGAGGTCGATGGCGTCGCCCTTGGTGAGTCCGACGAGGTCGCCGCCGCCTGCGCGGATAACTACCGCGTGTGCCCCGATGCCCGTGACGACATAGCCGTCAACGGTCATGGGAACACCGTCGGAGTCGGTGATCTTGTAGCGGAAGGGCTCGGGGTCGCCGGCGCTGGGGAGGAAGCTCCTCGCGCCCTCGCCGAGGCCGACAATGAGCCCCGCGGACATGTTGCGTCCGGCAACGTCCATAGCTGCGGAGATGGACGGTGCCTCGTGGCCGTTGAGGAACTCCGCCAGCGTGACGACGTCGTACACGTCCGCCGCGTCGCCGAGGATGTCCCGGGCGATGCGAGCGCAGTGGGCGCGGCGGGTGATGTCCAGCTTGACCGCGGGGATGGTGATGTCGGGGTCGAAGGGCGGGTCGACGAGACGGACGTCCTCCGGGCGGAAGGTGCCGACCGGCAGGCGCACTCGATCGAAGCGGACCTTAGGGTCGCCGTCGTGGAGGTTGATGACCGTCCCGCGGCCGTTCCATTCCGGGTAGTTGGGGGCCTCGACGACGACGCGATCGCCGACCTTGAACTCAGTCATTCGGTGGTCTCCTTGGGGTGGCCGTTCGGGCAGATCCAGCGGACGGGCAGGGATGGTGCGCAGACGAGAACCGCCCCGCACGCTGGACAGTGGGTCCGAGGTGCGGGGCGGGGGAGGACGATGGGCGGAGCTCGTTTCAACGGAGGGTCAGCACCTCCACGCCACCGGGCCAGTCGTGCGGCGTCCCGGCGTGGAACATCCCGTAGTTGCGGATGCGGCCGACCTTCCATAGCGCGAACTTCAGGGCGCCGGCGTGGTCGACGAAGGACCAGAACGGAGCCAGATCCTCTTGATCCGTGAACTGAACGATCCAGCGTCCGACGCTGAGAGGGTGCTCGTTGTGTCGAAGCTTGCGAACGCGGAGACGGCTCACGGCGTCTCCCGGGGCTCGGCGGCCTTGACCTCGTCGCGCCAGTCGAGGAGTTCGTTGATGCGCTCGTGCCACGAGACGTACTCGCGGGCGGCGCGGCCGTTGCGGGACGCCTTCAGGGCAAGCTCGGTGATCTCGGCCTCGATCGCTTCGAGCGACGTGGACGCGGGGAGTGCGGGTGCCACGGGAACCTCCTGATCGGCTTGACGTGCGGCGGCTCGTGCATAGATGGCGGACAACTCGGGGCACTCCTTCCGGTGCTCGGTGAGGGCGGCGGAGATGGCGGCTTGGTCGGTGTTGAAGGTGGCGGTGCTGACGTCGAGCTGCCACTTGCCGCAACCCGGGCAGGTGTAGGTGACCTGCCGCTCGCGGCGGCCGAAGAAGCTCATGCGCGGGACCTCGCGGCCTTGAGGATGCTGGAGGCAACGACCTGCGGGTCGCCGTGGCGGTGACATCCGCGGTCCGGCTCGCCGGCGTCGAGGATTTCGGGCTCGGGCCATCCGCGTGTCTCCGGCGGCTTGCATGAGCACGGCGGCGGCGTCCAGCCCGCGGGAGCGTTGGCTACGTCCTTGACCCATGAGCGCGGGAACCAGCGGACCTCGGCGGTCTCGGCGTCGCGGAGGAACGGCTCGCCGCGAGGTCCCCAGACGAGGACCTCGCCGTACCACTCCTTGCCCGACGTGCTGGAGATGACGCGGGCGGTTGCGCCGTTGCCGGGGGTGCTCACTGCGGGTCGCTCACGACGATCTCGAAGCCGTACCCGTAGTAGAACGGGTTGCCGCATGACCATCCGACGGTCAGCTCCAGCACGTCGCCCATGTCGGCGAAGATGTGCCACTTGGTGTAGCCGTCGGTCGTGGCGACGCCAGTGATGATGTGGTCGATCTGGTCGGCGTGGAGGAGGAATGCTTCCAGCTCGGTGTATGCGCAACAGTCGCCCGTGCCGATGAGGCCGACCCGGACGCCGTTGTCCAGCGTGATCACGGTGCCGGTGTTGCCGTGCCAGTAGTACTCGTCGGGGTCGAGCTGCTGACGGACGTTGGCGCCCTTCTCGACGCTGACGATTCGGTGACCGACGACGGCCTCCGACAGCGAGGCGACGTTCGCGGGCATCGTGCCGTCGTCGTCCTGGTACTCGCCCAGGGTGTCTGCGGGATAGCTGGTCATGCGACGGCTCCGTTCGGGAAGGCTTCGGCGTGGGCTTCGGTGCAGGCGCGGACGACGGCGTCAACGGCGGTGCCGCCGTCGCGGAGGGAGAAGGTGGACCAGGCGAGGCACGTGGAGCCGACGCGGTCGTTCAAGCGGCGCACCTCGACGCGGACGACGTGGTCCGAGTGGGTCTCCTGCTTGATGCGGTAGATGTGGTGGTCGGGCAGCTCGGGGGCGCCGGCGGAGTGCAGCGTCGCGGCAATCGACTCGCCCATCAGGGCGCGGCTCGCGGCGTTCACCACTCGTTCCCGTCGATCAGGATGGCGAGGGCCGCCTCGTGGTTCTGGGCGTCGACCTCGTCGCGGTCCTCGAAGGTGAGGGCGTCGTACTCGGTGGTGTCGAACATGGTGGTGGCTCCTTGCTGCGCTGTTGCTGTGGCTTGTGCAGTTGGTGGTTCGCTTGGTTGCAGGTGAGGTGTGCGGGAGCCCCCGCTACTTCTCACTGCTCGGCGGCGATTTCCGCGGCGAGTGCTTCGGCGTCCGCGGCGCGCATCGCGTCGAGGGCCTTGTGGGCTTGGCGGTTGACGGTGGCGCGGGGCATGTCGATGACGTCGCCGACGCGGGCGTCGTCGAGGACCTCGCCGAGCGGGTAGAGGATGTGGGCGTTGTCTTCGTTCCAGGCCGCGAGGAGGTTCGCCGTGGCGAGGTCGTCGAAGCCGTAGCGGAGCCGGAGGATGGACTCCTGGACGTCGGAGACGTGCGTGTACAGCCACTCGACGTAGTCGGCCCGGATGATGGCGTCGTCGGGCTGAGGGGCGCGGTCGGCGAGGATGACGTCGGCCTCGTTGTTGTGGGGGTCGAAGGTCTCGACGCCGCCGAGGGCCGCGTGTGCGGCGAGGAAGGTGGCGGAGGTGAAGTCGTTCACCTCGTGGAGGCACTCTTCGTACGCCGCGTTGGCGTCCATGTTGTGCTTGTGCATGAGCCGCCAGTACTTGGCTGCGGTGTTGTCCTTGACGCGGACGAGGTCGGAGGCGCGGGCCTCACGGAGCACGGCGGCGCGGAGGATCGAGGAGACGGTTGCCGCGAAGGGGAGGTCGGAGTCCGGATCGTAGTTGCGGACGGCAAGGACGAACGCCTCGGCCGCCACCTGGTAGGCGTCGTCGGAATCGAGCGCCTTGCTCGCGTGGGAGGCCGCCCGGATCGCGGGGGCGTAGGCGATGGTCAGGTCTTCGAGGGCGCCGGCGGCGGCGGGGGAGTTGGACTGGGCGGTGATGATCAGGTCCAGGTGCTCGACGCGGAGGTTTGCCGTGATGATGGTGGAATTGGGCATAACGAAGTACCTCCAGGGTGTGGGTAACGAGCGCGAGATCCGCGCTTCCACGGAAAACCTCCGCGTGCCCCGAGTATGCGCCCAAGTGAGCGCTTAAAGCAACGGTCTTCGGAGCGGGGGTCGGGTCACGGTTGAGTCACAAGGTGGCCGGATGCAACAAACCGCCGACACCGGGGAGGATCGGTGTCGGCGGTTAGGGGATGCTAAGTATGCAAGGAGCTACGCCTTGGTTGCGTAGAGCAACTCCTCAATGAGTGCGTCGGCTTGGGCGGCCATCTCGTCGTACAGCTCCTGGGCGGCGACGAGTTCTTCTGATGTCATTCCGAGTTTCCCCCCTCGTGGCCCTCCCACCGCGTGAGGGCGGCGGCAAGGATGATGCGCTGTTCGGTGAGTTCGCCGGTGATGCGGGCGAGAGTCGAGCTGGTGGCCCGAACCGCCTCCGATAGCCCGAGGCGCCGCGGGTCGATGACCGTGTCGAGAGTCGGGTTGGGGATGCCGTTGCGGGCAACCTCCCCGGTTCCCCCCGGCGGCGGCGAGTACTGCGCTGCCACTGCCGGCCCGAGGACCTTCTCTAGATCACGGAGAGTGTGGATGAGAGCGGCGTAGCTCTCCTGAATCGTCGTGGTCATCTGTGGTTGTGCTCTCAATAGGTCGAGGTTAGACCGTGGCGGGGACAATTTCGGCCACGGCCGATAATCAATCGATCGCTCGTTTGTGACATGGATCACGTAACTGTCTGAATTGTCTTGACATTTGGAAGCTGACAGATCGTCAGCTAGCGCCTACCGCGCAGTAGGGCAAGTGGTTGTGCACTGCAACTTGATGCAACTCAGGCGGCGTGTGCGTAGCCGTAGTGGTGGGGGTGGTCGGTGTCGACGCGGCAGGTACCGGCGTCGTCGCGCTTGCAGCCGTAGCCGGCGCCCCAGCTCTCGCCGTAGACCTCGGGGTCTGAGGTGATCTCAACGCCCTTGAAGGTGGAGTCCATGAGGCGGCCGAGTTCGTGGACGAAGTCCTTGGCGTCGGCGATCGGGGCTTGGCCGATTAGCTCGTCGTGGACCGGTAGGAGGATGTGGTCGGACAGGCCCGCCTCGTCGATGTCGATGAGAGCCTTGGCGAGAAGGTCGCGGGCGGTGGACTGGACGACGTAGTTGGTTGCCGCGTACGCCCTATCGCGGTCTAGCGGGAGGTGTCGGCCGAACGGGGTAACGACCTCGTGGCCGCCGAAGTTGGCCGCGCGCTGGAGCCGTCGGCCGTACGCCTTGATGCCGGGGAAGGTCTTGTCGTAGGCCGCAATGGCGACCTTGACGTCGGCGATGGGGGCGCCGGTCTGCTTCGCGATGGTGACCGCGCCGCCGCCGTACACCTTGCCGAAGCCGACCGCCTTGCAGAGCTTTCGGGCGCGGGCCTTCTGGGAGTCGGACATGGTCGGCCACGCGGCGGCGTAGACGAGCTTGGCCGTGAAGGTGTGCATGTCCTCGCCCGACCGGATTGCCGCGAGGAGAGCGGGGTCGCCGGACAGCGCGGCCAAGACGCGCATCTCGACTTGGCTGTAGTCGCAGGCAACGATCAGGTTGCCGGGGTCGGCGATGATCGCGCGGCGGATGGTCCAGTCGCCGGAGGGGAGCTGCTGGAGTGGCGGGTTGGAGATGGACATGCGGGCGGTGCGGGCGGCGAGCGCTTTGACGTCCGGGTGGATGCGGTCGTTGGAGTCGCGGCGATCGAGCATCGCCTGTGCATAGGACTTGGACCACTTACCCGCGCGCTTCGACCTGATTACCGCGTCGGCGACGGGGTTGGGGTCGCGGGCCTCGATGCGCTCCCAGTCGCGGTCAAGGTCGGCCATCGGAAGGAGGACGTCCTTGCCCACTGAGGGGGCGCCGCCGTCGGTCTTCTCTGACCACTCCTCTCCCATGCCCTGGAGGGCCGCGATGATCTGGGCGTTGGAGTTGACGTTCTCGACGCCGTACCGGGCGGCGACGTCCTTGAACTTGTCGGCCTCGGCGGTCAGCTCGCCGACGAGGTTGGTCGTGTACCCGACGTCGATGAGGAGGCCGCGCTTCATCTGCGCGGTGGTGATGAGCTGTACGCGGTGCTCCCAGTGGGCGAGCTTGGAGAGGCCGTTGCCCTTGATCAGCGTGCCGAGTTCGCGCAGGAGGCGGCAGGCGTAGATGACGTCGAGGCCGGCATAGCGGACGTAGACCGGGTGGTCGATGTCGATGAGAGCCCAGCCGGTCTCCTTGGTTGCCTTGTACTCCGATCGGAAGATCTTGTAGAGGCCCGCCTGAGTGTCCTCGGCGTTCTGGTCGACGTAGATGGCGGAGAGCGGCTTGAGGCCGAGGCCGGTGCCGCCCTCGTGCTCCATCCGCGGGTCGCAGAGGTGAGCGAGGATCTTGGTGTCAAAGACGCGGGGACCGAGGTCGGCGAGGGAGGCGAGGCCGAGGCGGTCCAGCACGAGAAGGTCGAAGGGCGCGTTGTGGGCGACCCATTGCTTGGTGCGGTCGGCGAGGGCGGCGCGTACGTAGAGGCTGAATCGCTCGACGTTCAGGACCCAAGCTTCAGTCTCGCTGCCAAATTGAACGAGGCGGCAACGAAACTCGGCGCCGTAGATGTGGAGGCCGGTGGTCTCGGTGTCGAGGCCGAGGACGCGGTTGGTATTGCGGGCAAGAAACTCGGTGAACCCGGCGACGTCGTTGTCCGTCTCGGGGAAGTGGATGAGGCACTCGGTGCCGGAGACGCGGTGCGTGAAGGTCTTCACTCAGGACTCCTTCCGAGTGCAGAGGCGAGAACAGCACCGGCGAGAAGGGGGGGGATCGCGTTTCCAACCTGTTGGTATTGCTTGGTCCGCGAGCCTTGCCACGGGTAGTCAGCGGGGAAGGACTGAAGGACGGCGGCCTCCTGGACGGTGACGCGGACCCCCGACGCCTTCGGATCTGAGGCTGTTGCCTCCGGCATCCACTCGACTTTGTTGGCGCGCTCGGCGAAGTTCACCGTCGGCGCTGGGTGATGGAGCGGTCGACGAGCGGCGTGGGCTTGGTTGCTGCCTCGGTAGACCCAACGGGCGCCAGCGGGATCGTGACCGAAGGCCATCGTCGGCGCGGGATGGTCGACGGGTCGGACCGTTGCGCGGGACTGGGTACCCGCTACGTAGGCGTCGGGAAACCTGGTCCAGCTCCGAGCCTTCTCGGTCACTACCTGCGCAGGGACGTCCGCCTGCCGCAGATCGCGAGAGCGATAGTCGACGCCGCCGATGGCGATGACGCGGTCGGTGTCGGCGAGGCGCGGGAAGCCCACGAGGTCGCCAGCTCCCCAGCCGAGAGCCTCCGCCATGGAGACCCACTTCAGGAGGCCGACATCAAGCTTGCCGGGGTTGCGGCCGTAGTACTTGGAGTGGGTTGCACCGGGGAGTGTCGCCTCCCCGTGCAGGCGGGCTACGAGGATGGCGCGCTTGCGGGTTTGCGGTACGCCGTATTGCTCGGCCTGTAGGTTGCCGGTGGCAACGGAGTAGCCGAGGACGCGGAGGACGTCGGCGTACGCCTCCCAGATCGGAAGCACGGTGGGGACCTGCTCAAGGGTGATCCACTCGAAGGGCCGGCCCCAGTCGTGAGCCTCCATGATCCACCGGAGCGGCTCCAGTACGAGGGCCGTTCGGTAGTCGGAGAACACGTCGTAGCTCATGTGCTCTCGCGCGGCCAGAGCGGCGACGCCCGCTAGTACGGCGTCGAGTGCCAGGCGTCCGGCGCCCTTGCCCGCTGTAGAGAAGGTCTGGCAAGGAGGCGAGGCGATGAGACCTCGCGCATTCGGGAAGTCCTTGACGCTGTAGTTCCGTACGTCGTCGTGGATCGTGTGCAGTCCGGCAGCGGTGCGGGTCTGGCAAGCGGCTAGATCGAACTCGATACCAACCGCGTCAAGGCCCATCCGAGCGGCAGCGTGATCCCAGCCGCCGGGACCGGCGAAGAGGTCGACGACCTCGGCGTCGTGGTGGAGCACGGTGCCTCCCTAGGCATGAAGAAAGGCCCCCGGACTCCGTCGTGATGACGGGCCGGGGGCCTTGGGTGTCCGCGTACGAGGACGCGGGGCGGTGGTCCTCGTACGAGGATCAGAAGGTGAAGGACTCGCGGATCTTGCTGGCGCGCTCGCGGTTGCGCCGGGCGGCGGTGCGTGCCCCATCCGCGCAGTCTTCGTGCTTGACGGCTTCGGAGCCGTGGATGTCGGCCAACTCGTCCAGCTCGGCGGCGGCGGTCTCCAGGTCGGTCGCCGCGTTGGCGAAGACGACGAGGGCGGCCTCGGTGGTTGCGGCGGCCGAGGCTGCGCGCTCCTCCAACGTCAGGGGCTGGTTCAGCTTGTCCCGGTTGATCAGGGGCATTGGTGGTCTCCTACGGGATGAAGGTGTCGAGGTCGGGTGCGTTCTCGGTGTCGACAGAGAGGTGTGCGGGATCGGTGTCTGCTTCTCGCGGATCTTCGATTGCCTCGGATGGGCGGCGCCGGCGAAGGCCGCGGAAGCCCCGAACGCCCTTGCGGCCGGTCTGCTCGACGCCCTCGCGGGTGGTGATCTCCTGGTAGAGGGTGGCGTTGCGCCACGGGTGCTTGTTGCCCTCGTTCTCGCACCACTCCTCGTACGCCTTGTAGAGGTCGGCGCGGGACATCCACGACTCTTCGTCGTGCACGAGGAAGCCCGGGTAGAACTCCAAGAGCTTGTCTGCCTCGGCCTGGTAGCCGTTGACGGTGTCGGTGACGGACTTGGGCTCCAGGAGGCCGCTGCGGTACCACTCGATGGCGCCGCGGACAGCCCACGCGAGGATGCCTTCTCGCTCGGCGTGGAGCTTGGCGGAGAGGCCGGAGTCCTTGCGCTTGCCCTTGAACTGCTGCTTCCACTCGACGATCTTCTGCCGACGCCAGATGCCGTCCGAGTTGTCGCGGACTTCGGGGATGGCGTTCGTGCTGAGCATCAAGAGGAAGCTCGGCATGAAGGTGAACGCCTCCTTGTAGAGGTGGCGCGCGGTGACGGGGTCGCCGCCGGTGAGGCGCTTGATCTTGGCTTCGGCCATGCGGGCGCCTGCCTCGGCCTCGGAGGTGAGGACGAGACGGGAGCCGCGGAGGGCGGCGACGTCGGGGGAGGAGGACGAGCCGTCCGCGGTGTTTGAGCCGGTGAGGAAGGTCTCGATGCCGACGTTGGCCGTGATGGGGGCGAAGACGTCGAACAGCGCGGTAGTGAAGACGGACTTCCCGTTGCCGCCGCTGCCGTGGAGCATCACGTAACACTGCTCCGTTGAGTAGCCGGTGATGCCGTAGCCGACGAGGCGGCGGAGATAGTCGACGACGTCGCCGTTGTCGGGGAAGCACTCGGCGAGAAAGGACGTCCAGCGTGGGGCTTCGGCGTCCGGGTTGTAGTCGATGTGCAGGGCCTTGGTGAGAAGGTCGTTCGGGTCTGCGGGCTTGAGTTCTCCCGTGCGGAGGTCGATGGTTCCGTTGCGGCAGGCAAGGAGATCGGGCTTGGTGTCGAGGTCACCGGCGTCGACGGCGATGCCGGGGAGGGCCTTGACCTCGTTCATGACGGCCTCGATGCCGCGGGACCGCTGAGAGTCGTGCGCCCAACGGAGAGCGGCGGCTCGGCGCTTGGCGATCGGTGAGCCCTCGACGTCGCGGGGCATGGCGAGGGCCTCGGTCATGAGGTCGATCGCGGACTGTTGCGCGGCGGCGCGGACGGAGCTGCGCTTATCGATCTCCCACGCCGCGCCGTTCCATACGAGGAAGCCGAGGGCGGGTGTGTATCGGAGGTGGTGGTTGAGACGACGGGCGAGGCGGATCGCGTTGGCAAGCTCGGTGTGCGGGAGCTGATCCTCGGCGGGGTCGGTGCGGGTAGGAGTGTTCGGGGTATTGGGCTGTTCCGCTGCCGCCGGAATCCACGGTTTTCCCGAACTGATGGCCTCGGTGAGCGCGGGATAGAAGGCGTCCGGATCGGCCTCACGCCACTCCGACAGGTCGCCGGCGGGGATCTCTAGGACGTGGACGGTCAGGCCCGCGGATGTCAGGCGCTCGCCGACGAGCTGGTTGAACTGACGGCCGCCGCGATCGTTGTCTCCGGCAAGGATGAAGGTCTTGTCGGGGAAGCGCGCGGCGAGGTCGGCGAGGACTTCGTCCGTGAGGCCGATGGCGGCTCCGCGGATGAGGAGCGTGTCGTATCCGGCGCCGACGGAGGTGAGGCCGTCGCCGGGGCCTTCGGTGACGATGACCTCGTCCCAAGGGAGGTCGCCGGGGAACCAGCCGTATCGGCCCCATGAGGCACCGTCAGGGTTGGCGGGTCCGGACCACTTGGCGCGACCTGCGTACGCCGGGTCGAGGGCGCGAGCCTGGAGGTAGTGCGGGTGGCCGTCGAAGTCGTTGAAGGGAACCACTAGACGCGGAGTGTCGCGATACAGCTCACGGGAGAGGGAGACGATGCCGGACGGCGTCGCGCCCTCGTCGTATCCGATGCCCAGAGCCACGGCTTGCTCATGGACGATGCCGAAGCGGTGGAAGACGTAGTCAATCGCCGGGACGCCCTGTGGCGCCGCCGGGAAGTCGGCCACGGGGCGGGCGGCCTTGTCCAGGTACATCCGGAGGGCGGCCTTGTGCGCGATGCCGACGGGCTCGGGGACACCGCCCGCTGCGCGGACGTTGGCGAGGTCGCCGGGCTCGACGTTGAAGAGGGCGGACATGGAGAGATCGAGGGCGGCCACGACGTCAGTCGTCTTGCAGCCGGCTCGGCATTTGAGGCCGATGAGCTTGCGCTCGGCGTTGTAGATGACGCGGAGGGTGGGGGTGGAGTCGTCGTGGGAGGGGCAGGTGACGGCGTAGCCGTTGGCCTCTTCGTCCACCTCCGAGAAGCGGTCGAGGAAGTCGGCGAGGGTTAGGGCTCCCGCGGTGCCGTTGTCGGGCTGGGCGAAGGGGTCGGCCATAGTGGCGGTGGTCTCCTTGTTAGACGAGGTGCCCGCAGGACGAGCAGTAGTAATAGGGCTGGACGTCTCCGTCGTCGGTGACCTCCGCGCGCTCGTGGACGACTCCTCGGCAGACGGGGAGGGGGCAGGTCGTCCACGAGGGCGGAGGTGGGTCTTGGTCTTCGTTCACTCGGGCGCGGCTTCCACGTGCTGCCACATCCCGCGCGCCCACACTGAAGCGGTGCTGACCGCGGTGGTGTGGACGGAGAGGTCACCGTCCTCGTGGACGGCGTACCGCGCTCCGCTGTACCGGACGGGCGGGCCGCCGTTGGCCGGGTAGACGGCGACGTTGCCGTAGCCGATCACTCGACGTCCTCCCAGACGAGGGCCGCGCGCTGGACGGTGCCGGTGACGGTGGGCTTCGGGTCGCCGTAGTACCAGCGCTGTGGGTCTCGCTTGGCTCGGGTGATCGCCGCCGACGCCTGGCGCTTGTCCTCAAAGGGGCCGTAGATGAGGACGAAGTCGGGGCGGCCGTCCGTGGATGTGGTCACGATGGCGCGGAAGACCTCGGGGGACGTGACATGCATCAGCCGTGCCATCAGCGGACCGCCCGGCGTCCGGCACGCTGGCGCTTGCCCGCTGCGCGACGGGACTTGCGCTCGTCGCCGGTGACGGTGTTGCGGTAGATGTGCTTGCCGAGGGCAAGGAGGGCGCGGGTGTAGCGGAAGCGGAACATGCTGGCTTCGGCGAGCTGGTCCTTCAGCGCCTTGGCCTCGTCGCGGTCGACGCCGGGGAGTTCGACGCGGGGGAAGCTGCGTTCCATGGTGGGTCTCCTAGCTGAAGAGTTCGTCGGCGAAGCCGAGTTCGATGGCCTGACGCGCAGGGATGTACCAGTCGATTCGGGAGTCGACCTCGCGGCGGATTTCGTCGGCGGAGAGGTTGCCGCGACCTGCGTAGAGGGCGATCATGCGGTCGTACATGAGGCCGAGGCGGTCGGCCTTCTCGCGGATCTCGTGGACGTTGCCCCAGACACCGGAAGACGGCGGGTGAAGGTGGAGCGTGGACTCGTGGCCGATCTTGCGGACCGATCCGGCCTGGAGCATCAGGCCCGCCATGGAGGCGGCGAGACCGGAGGCGCGGGTCGTGACGGTGTGGGTGCGGCGGAGGTGGCGGACTTCTTCGATGAAGCGGAAGCCGGAATCGACGTCGCCGCCGGGGGAGTGTAGGACGATCTCGATCGGGGCCTTGGAGGCGGCGGCCCACTCGTTCAGTTGCTTCAGGCAAGCACTGACAGAGCGGACGTTGACGTTGGAGTCGAAGACGTAGGTGCGGAGGGTGGTGTCGTCCTCGGCGACCGAGATGAGGCGCTCCAGGACGCGGCCGACGGCCTTGGGGATCTTCATGGCGCTCCTAGTCGTAATCGCGGCGGTAGTTGTCGTAGTCCTCGGAGACCTTGGAGAGGTCGTGGAGTTCCTTGGCCACCTCGCGGAAGGTCTCCAAGGTCATGGAGACGCGGGCTTGTGAGATGTGGGCGTTGCGCTTCTTGATGACGACGACGGCCCACCGCTCGCCCGCGTGGACCTTCTGCACCTCGGCGCCGGCGAGGCCGATGTTGAGGGCGGTGGCGACGTCGGCGTAGTTCTTTGCCTGGATGACGAAGGGCGAGAGGTGCAGGTCGCCGACGTCCTTGAAGCCCTCGTTGTGGGGGCGACGGACGAGGCGGCCGAAGACCTCGAAGAGGTAGCGGAAGATGGCGAGTTCGAACGCGGAGCCCTTGGCCTTGTTGGGGTTGGTCATCGACGCACCCGAACCCACGCACAGACGGCGATGATGCAGAGGGTGTGGACGGCGAAGACGGCCATAGCGGCGACGTCGGGCCACGTCATGTGCTCACTCATTGCGTGCCTTCCGTGGGCGTCCGGTGCGGGCGAACTTCTGGAGCCGCCGGACGGTGTCGGCGAGGATGGCCTTGGCCTCCTCGTAGTCGGGGTCGGGCCACGAACGTTCCGTGTGATAGCCGCGTTCGCCGTACTGCGGGCAGTCCATGTGCTCTACGGGACAGGCGAAGACCAGCTCTCCAGCCTCGACGCGGATGCGGTAGCCCCAGTGCCCCGCGGTCTGCATCTTGTGGAGGTTGCCGAGGGCGGTTTCGGCGCGGGAGAGAACTGTGCGGATCTCAACTAGGTTGGTGGAGGTCTCGCGCCCGATCTCGCGGGCGGTCACTCGTAGTCCTCCGGGTGGTTGAGGGCCTCGCCGTACCACTCCCAGTTGTCGACGCCTGCGTTGTTCAGGAGCTGGAGCGTCTTCTCGTCGTCCTTGAGAAGATCGAACTCGGCGCGCGGGATGGTGATGGTCTCGGTGCCGGGGGCAACGACGCTGTAGTCGTGGGCGCGGAGGACGTCGGCCATTCGGTCCAGCTCTGATTGGCGAAGGGCTCCGGAGTCGTCGACCTGCATCACGCCGCCTTCAGGTGTCGGGTTGCCCGGACCGCCTGACGGTTGCTGTGGGCAAGGATGATCTCGGTGGCCTTCGCGGTACGGCGGGCGCCGAGGTGGGGGAGGACTGCGCGCATGACGGCGACGGCGGAGTCGCCGTGGATCTGGGCGACGAGGCAGGGCTTGTGATGGGGCTGACGCGGTGGCTCTGCGTGGACGCGGGCGTTCATGAGGGTGGCCGCGCGGATGATCACGTCGTGGTCGGACATCTTGACGCGGAGGCGTGGCGAGGAGTGCGTCATGTCGAAGCACCCCTCGCCGTCGAGGAGGCCGGCGAGCCAGGCGGCTTGCTCCGGAGTCATGGGGGCGGCGTCGGGGAGGTTCATCCGCGACGCCCGACGACGTGGGACGCGGCGTAGAAGAGGCCAGCCACCAGAGCGATGGCGCCGACGACGGCGAGGACAGCGAGGGTCGGGCCGTAGAAGGGCAGGAGGACCAGCCACCACGACCAGTGGATGACGCCGACCAGCTTGAGGACGACGAACGCGACGCCGAGGACACCGGCGATGGGGAAGGTCTGCCCGGTGTTGTGCTGGATCGTCTGACGGGTGGTCATGTGCGCTCGTCTCTGCACTCGGGGCATTCGCCGAGCGGCTGGTGATAGGTGAGGTGGTGGGTCGGGCAGACGGTCTCGTTGGGGGCGAGGCCCGAGGTGGGGTTGATGACAGCGAGGGAGTCGGGGTGGATCACGAGGCCGATCCCTTCGGGGCTTCGTCGTTCTCGATCAGGGCCTTGAAGGTCTGGCGGGCGGCGGTGTGGTAGACGACGACGCCCTCGGGACGCATGAAGCCGGGGGCGGCGGAGGAGCCGTTCTTCTCCAGCTCGCGGAGGATGTGGCGGACGTCGTCGAGGTCGAAGGGGCCTTCGGCAAGCGTCGGGACGAGGTCGATGTCCTTGAAGACGCCGGAGATCCCTGCGTAGCGGTTGACGTTGAAGAGGGAGAAGCGCTTCTCGCCACCGGTGAGGCCGTAGCCGCGGTTGATGCCAGAGCCCCACCACTCGCCGAAGTGACGACCGGGGCCGAGAAGCGCGACGAGGTCGGCGGCGTGCTCGTAGACCCAACCGGCGAAACCGTGGTTGTCGGTGGACTTGCCGGGAGTGACGAGCTGCTTGCGGGACTGCGCGCCGACGAGGTAGATGCGGCCGTCGTGCTCGACCACCTTGGCGTCGTGAGCGACCCAACTCTTGATGTATTCAAGGTGATAGGCGCCGAAGGAGCGCCCACTGTCGTCGAGGTGATCCCACGCGTCTTCGATGATGACCGCGGCGTTGGTGCCGTCGAGCTTCTCGGTGACGACCATGTCGCGGAAGAGGCGCGGGGTCTTTGGCCAGGCTTGGAAGGTGATCACCGGATAGGCCCGTAAGCCTCGGCGATGAAGTCGAGGGTCGACCGGGCGGCGTCGCTGTCCTTGGTCAGGCTGTAGAAGCCGTTGGGACAGAGGTACCAACGGTCGCCGTCTACGTCCTGGACGGACTTCGGCTGCTTGGCGGGCTTGCCCTCGGCAACGTTCGCGGCGCGCTTGAGGGCCTTGGCGATCTTCCGGGCGGTGGTCGGCATCAGGTCGTCCGAGCACACCTCTCCGTGGTCGGAGACCGACAGCCAGACGAAGCCGTCGTCTTCCACGGTGACGGAGACGCCGTCGCCGTATTGGTTCTTGATTGCCTTCTCGTACACCGTGGCTCCTTACAAGAAAGGGGAAACGCCCCGCCCGCCGGGTGAGGGCGAGCGGGGCGTTGGGGTTGCGCGCCGCGGGATGGTGGATTCGAACTCACTGCTCCTTGCGGAGCCACGGCATCCCATATCCGCCCAGCCGATCCGGTCCGCGTGGTTGGTGCGGCACTAGCTGGGACTCTCTTCCGCGACGCGCGGTCTAGCGGGGGACGCCGGTCAGAACGGCGCTTCGGTGGACTTCGCGAGGTACTCGCGGGCGACCTTGGCGTCGGCCTCGGTGTTCGGCGAGAGCTTCCACGGCGGGGACTGCTTCGGCTTCGCCTCGCCCTGACCGACGCGGCCGAGGACCATGCCGCCGACCTTGTTCTTGACCTGCGACTGGAGCACCTTCGGGAAGATGAGGGTGTCCAGGAACTCCGTTCCCGCGTCGACCTTCTCGCCCTTGTCGTCGAGGACGATGACGTCGGCGCGGACCGCGGTGGTCTCGCCGAAGTCGGTCTTCATGGCGATGTTGGCCTCGTGCACCTTGACCAGGACGAGGGCGCCCTTGAGGTCAGACCAGGTGATGCCGGCGGAGTCGGACGGCTGGCCGAAATCGTCGCTGCTCATGCTGTTGTGTTCTCCGTTGCTCTTGCTAGCGAGCGGCCGGGCGGCGGCTCAGTGGAGAGGTGTGCGGGATTGGGCACAGCTTCTCGGTGCAGAGCAGGGAGTTTCGTCAGCCCTGTAAGGCTCAGCCTTCGATCTCGGCGCGGCGCTCCGTGGCGAGGGCGGTGAGGCCCGGCGTCCACTTCGCGGAGTTCATGGCGTAGATGCCCTGCAACGCGGTGTACGACGTCGCGGCCTTGATCTGCTCGACGAGGGTCGGGCCGGCCTGGACGGTGACCGAGGTTGAGGCGAAGACGTGCGTGAGGTCCTTGCGCTTGCGCCAGCCCTGGACGCCCTTGGCGAGGGTGGACGCGGCCTCGAATCCCGCGGCGATGTCGAACCACAGAAGGCGCGCCGAGCCGGTGCCCGCGGGGAGGTGGACGACGACGCCCCACTCCTTCGACGGGTTGCCGGGGAGCGGCGACCGGGTGCCGAGGGTGTGGTCGTAGCTGACCGAGTTGGCGTAGACGCCTTCCTGCATGGCGATCTTGCCTTGGCCGAGGTCGACGTGACCGGTTTTGACGTCGCCGATTGCGGCCTCGCCGGGCTGGATTTCCTCGCCGCCTTGGGGAGTGAGAACGCCGAGGGCGTTGCGGCCGGGCCAGCGGAGGCGGAAGCCGTTGACTCGCTCGAAGTTGTCGAGGAACTCCGCGGTGAAGATGAGGATGCGGTCGTAGGTGCCGCCGACGCGGAGAGCGTCGTTGACACAGAAGCCCTCGATCTCGGCGTAAGCGAGGCCCTTGGTGATGTCGGCGTATGCCTTCAGGTCAGGGAGGTACTCCTCCGGGACGTAGTCGCCGAGCCCCTCGCCTTTGTCGATGCGTTCGGTGAGGGTGTGGATGGCGGTTCCGGTGTTCGCCGCGGCGTCACCGGCGGCGGCATCCTTCGCGGCCTTGGCGATGTCGTTGAGCTTGCGCTTCTGGTACTGGTCCGTGGGGTCGTCGATGGCGGACGCGGCGAGGATGAGGTCCTTGCGGCGGGACATTCCGAGGACGGCCATGCGCAATTGCCACTGACCGAGGTGGTAGGTGTCCTCCAGACAGCCGACGAAGGTCGTGCATCGGGTGTAGGCGACCGGGTCGCCGCCGTCGGGAGGGGTGATGAGCGGGCGGCCCCAGCGGTCGCGGGGGAGTTCCGTCTGCACGGTCGAGAATGGGTCTGCCACTAGGGCTCCTTGGGCTTTGGGGAGGTGAGGTCCAAGGAGGAGGTGTGCGGGATTGGGTGAGGCTTCTCAACAGGGCATGCGAAAGCCCCCGGACGCGGGGTGCGGCCGGGGGCTGGGTAGCAGGTAGCAGGTGGGTTACACCCTTATCCCACCTCTTTCTATGCGAGGGAGCGTAGTAAAGAGGTAGGAATAAGGCTGCAACCCCCTGCTACCTGCTACCCCGCATCAGCGCTGGGGTCCCCCGCGACGGCGCCCCGGAGGTTTTCCGTGTGCTCCGCGATGTTGTCGAGGGCGATTCGGATGACCTGACGGTGACTGGGGGCGAGGGCCGCGATGTCCTCGCCCGCCGCCTGTGCTAGGAGGCGCTCGGCGAAGACCACGCGGTTGGCGGCCGTCGTGTCGGGCGCGAAGGTCGCCGCGATGGCCGCGTCGGTGGTCCGCTTCTTCGTCTGCCGCGCTTTCGGGTTGAGCGGCTTGATGCCGTTGGCCGTCAGCTCCTCGGAGGGGATGCCGCGGTCGTCGAGGGCGAGACGGACCCAGTAGGCGAACGTCTTCCGGAACGGCTCCCGCTCGGCGGCGCTCAGGCCCGCACGGCTGTAGATCTCGCCGACTGCGGTGCGGTACGGGCCGGTGTGTCCGCTCCAGTCGGGTAGGCCGTCGGCGGTGCGCGTGAAGCGGGAACGCAGCTCGACGAGGTCCGCGGCGGCTGCCTTGAGAAGGTCAGCGTCCTTCCTGCCTCCGGCGTAGTACTCCCGGAGCGCGCCGGCGGCGTCGTCGATGAGGCGCTCCTGCGACTTGCGAGCCACGTCGTGCCCTTCTGTAGAGTTCCCTACGCGGCCGTAGGTTCGGAGCTACAGTTTGCACACCCTAAGGACCACGCGCAACCTCCGCGTGACTAGTCCCCGGAACTATAACGAAAAAGCCCCCGACACCGAGGGTGACGGTGTCGGGGGCTTTGGGTTAGTGCAGGAGGCGGTACCAACTGCCGACCTGGAGGCGGCGGTATTCGGGCTCGGGGGCGCACCCCGTTTCCTCAGTGCCTTTGGAGGTTCGGACCCAGACGCGGAAGCACTCAGGAGTCTTGTGGGCGGGGCGTCCATGCTCCGGCTCGTAGTGCAGTCCGGTTACCGTGCCCTCGACGGGTGCCTGTGCCCAGTCGTGGCGGGCGGCGAAGAAGATCCCCCAGAAGAGGGCGACCGCTGCGAGGGCGGCCCACACCACGCGCAGCCTCACCGCTCAGCCGCCCAGAGGACGGATGCGGCGAGGAGGTCGGCCTTCCGGTTGAGGATGGCGACGTCGCGGTCGTTGCGGATGACGGCGTCGGTGAGGACGTTGTCGAGGCCGGTCTCCGAGATGTGGGTGTCGGTGTCCTGACCCGGGCGGGTGATGCGGACGGTGGTGCCCCGCGCCTGCACGAAATGGTGCTCGTTCGGGAAGCGGACGTCGGTGATGACGACGGGGCCGTCGTGGGCGTCGACGGCATCCATCACCGTGCGAACCCAGAAGTCAGGGTCAAGCTTCCGGATGGACTCGGTGCCGAAGTTCTGGAGGACGCGGCGCACCTCCGCGTAGTCCTTGGCAAGCTCCCATCCGAACATGCTGACTAGTTCGGACAGCCGCAAGGCTCGGAAGTCCTCGTCATCTCCGGCGGGCAAGATCCAGGGGTCCAGGTCAAGCGCGGCCTGACGGACGTTGTCGGCGAAGGCGAAGCGTTTGTAGCCGTGAGCCTCGACGAGGCGGGCGGCGAAGGTGTCCTTGCCGGAGCGCTTCCGGCCGAGTAGTCCGATGAGGTGCGTTGCCATTGGTCCGCGGGTCTCCCTAGATGGTGGTCTCCCTAGGAGGTGTGCGGGATTGGCGGCGACTGCTCAGACCAGATGCGAGACGAGCTGCGACAGCCCGGCGCCGCCTGCGATGGCGAAGCCGGTAGCGATGAACACCGCGCGCTCCAGCCGGCGGAGGCGGGACTCGTGGTCCGCCTGCGCCGCGTGCCAGACGTCGAGCTTGGTCTCGATGCGGGCGAGGCGCTCGACGACGGTGTCTTCGTCGCCCATTACTCGGCCTCGTCGCTTAGTACGGCGTGCTCGTCGGCGTAGGCGTCGTCGGTGGGCAGCACCGGCGAGACGCCCGCCCGCGCGGTCTCGGTGCCGAGGACGATGCCGAGGACGGAGAGGATGAACTCCTTGTCCGTCGGGCTGACGACGCCGCGGACGAGGAGATAGCCGACGACGAGGGCGGCGACGGTGTAGATGCGGACGCGGACGGGGTTGGACTTGAGGGCGTTCAGGATCTTGTCGAGCATGATGCGGGGTCCTTTTCTTGCGTCAGGCAACGACGCGGAACGAGTACTTGGCGAGCATGGCCTTCATGTGGGCCTTGGTCTTGGTGCCGACGACGCCGTCGGGGAAGAGGCCGAAGCGGACCTGATAGCGGCGGACCATCCCGGCGTACTGCTTGCCGGCGAGAGTCCAGGCGGCCTTGGTGTCGGCGCCCTTCGCCTCGCTGATGAAGCGCTCCCAGATGCGGAGGTCCTTGTCGGAAACGACTTCCTGGCGGTTCATCCAGCGCACGACGGCGCGGGCGTCGTCCTCGGCGGGCTTCTGGCTACTGTGGAAGTAGCCGCCCTTCGCGGCGTAGGCGATCGCGCCGAGGGAGACAAGTTCGCCGGTCTTCGGGTTGAGGCCCGCCTTGTAGGACTCCCACGTGTTCTTCACGTAGAGCTGGTCGCCGTCGTCTTTGCCGTTGCCGACAAGGCCGTTGCGTCCCTTGTGGTACGCGGCTACCTGGTTCGCGGCGCCCTTGGACAGGACAGTTGTCTTGGCGCCGACGGGCGGGACGGCGATGCAGTGGATGTGCTCTACCCACTTGCCCTGTGCGGGAGTGCGGTGCCACGCGGCGAAGCCGACCTGACGGAGGCGGCGGATTGCCTCGGCGATCTGAGTGTCGGTGAGGTTCTTGGCGCGGATGTCGAGCGCGCCGCCGCCGTCGTGGGTGCCGGCGGACGCGGGGACGGCGCCGTTGTTGTAGCCGCCCTGGGTGATGAAGAGAGGCGCGGTGCAGATACGCCGCGCCTCGATGAGCATGTCGCGTGAACGGGCGTCCAGACGGAAGCCCTCGAAGATGATGTAGTTGGCCATGGTGTTGCGCGGGGTGCTTTCGTAGGTGGGCGGCGGCGTCAGAGAATCCCGTAGGACCCCGAGCCGTAGATCCAGGACGGGCAGGCTTTGACCTTCCCGGCGGTGGCGCTGTTCTGTCGGCCCTCAATGAGGACCTGCACGACCTGCCCCGGTGTGAACGGAGCGAAGGTGGGCACGTTGACGGTGAAGTTCTGGTCGACGAAGGTGTTGGAGGCAACGACGATGTCGGAGCCGACCTGGATGCTGTTCAGGCTGACGCGGACACGCCCGCCGGTCGTTGCGGCCTCGGCGAAGGTGGAGATGCCGATCTCGAGGATCGGGTTCCACAGAGGCATGTAGTTCAGCCACAGCCCAGCCCAAACGCCCGCGGTGCTGGTGGTGGTGCCGGGCCAGACCACGGGGTCGAATGATGGGTACATGGGCAGCGAGTGCGTCGGCGTCGCGAGGCCCCATCCGGAGATGGTGTCCTCGGAGAAGATGACGTTGCCTTGGGCATCTTGCATCTTCAGGAGCTGGCGATAGCTGCCGTCGTTGGGGTTGGGGTCGTCGAGGGCGAAGGCGAGGGAGCCGTCGTTGCGGCGGAGGATGAAGCCGGGTTGAGGGTTGCCGTCGGGGTCGTGGGGGATGTCCTCACGGATTCCCATGCGGGCAATCTCGCGGCCGTCGACGTCCTGGAGGATGATCGCGCCGCCCTTGATGGTGATGCCCCCGCGGCCGATGGTGGCGGCCTCCAGTCGGCGGGCGGCTTGGGCTTGCTGTACTTGGCGTTCTAGGTCTTCGAGACGCCGGAGGAGTGAGGTGTGGTCGTTCGGCTTCATGTCTTCGAACTTGCTCACGCGTCGTCGCTTTCCTCTTGCAGGAGTGGGGTAACGGTGCCGGCGCCGGTGGTGTCCAGCTCCCAGCCGATGGCGCGGGCGCGGGTGGTGATGCCGTTCGGGTGCCGCGGAGACCAAGCGACGTCGACGGCGATGTCGTCGCCGAGGAACCAGTCGACGCCGAGGAGCGGGCCGTCGGTGGCGTTGGCGGTGACGGTGAAGATCTGAGCGCCCTTGGCCTTCCAGGCGAGCTGAGAGAGGGCGTGGTCGATGAGGGTGGGGACCTCGACGACGCCGGAGCGGGTGGCGCGGTACTCGACTCGCGGCCAGCCGGCGGCGATGAGTGCGGTGGCGTCCTGCGGGCCGGACGTCGGCCGGGTGTCGCCCTCACCGTCGCCAAACATGGTGATGTGGTTGGCGCCCTTGGAGGAGGTGTAGTCCTCCGAGAACTCGTAGGCGGTCACACAACCCGGCATGTCGAAGACCGCGCGGGGTGTGGCCGACGCGGTGCCGATGCGATCCCTGGCGCGGAGGAACTTGTCGAAGCCGGTGCGGGTGGCGTTCCAGCGGATCTCGATCGTCCACTCGGGACCAGACGAGGCCATGAGTTCGGTTGCCTGTGAGTAGACGGTCTGGTCGGAGACGTCGGTGTAGGTCCGGGTGACGGTCTCGGAGCTTGTGCCTACCGCGTACTGAAGGCCGAGGCCGTTGATGTGGTCGACGCTGTAGAAGAGGTCGATGAGGACCTGAGCGGCGTTGCGGTTGACCTCGGCGAGGTCGCCGACGAAGCGGCGGTCGTAGTAGGACTCAAGCGTCGCGAGGGGGAGGGTGACGGTGTTGGCCGAGCCCCCCTTTCGGCCGAGTACGATCCCCGCCCATAGAGGGACGAGGTCGTCGGCGCGGACACACACGAGCATCGTGCGCATCGGGTCGGTGGCGCGTTCCCAGTTCGGCGGGCAATCCGCGAGGGTGAGTTCCCCGCCGCCGGACGTGTAGGCGCCGAGGAGCGACTGAAGGGGGCCGGAGGCAACGAAGGGGAGTTCCTCGACGATGGTGCCCGTGACGAGGTCGCAGCCGAACCAGAGGTAGGCCGCGGGGGCGCGGGGTGTCGGAGGGTCAGGAACCGGCCGCGACGCAAAGGCGAACGAAAACAGATCAGGCACGAGGCCGGTTCCCTTTCTGGATCAGAAGTAGGTCGTGACGATGACGCGGCCAGGACCGCCAGCGCCGCCAGCGTTGGCAGCTCCGGCGCCGTTGATGAATGCGCCGCCACCGCCAGCCCCGTAAGCGCCTCCGATGTCGCCGACGTCGGCGGCCGTGTTGGACGCGGACGCCTTGGATCGGCCGCCACCGCCGTAGTAGCTAGCGCCGCCCGCTCCGGAACCGCAGAGGGCGCCGGAGCCGAATCCGAGGGAGCCGCCGGAACCGGTGACGGACATGTCGCCGCCGGACGCGGTGCCTCCCGCGCCGCCTGCAATGGCGAATGCGGCGGTCGTGGTGTTGGAGCTAGCTCCGCCGGCTCCGCCGTTGGCAGCAACGGGCGTGGAGTGGGCGAAGGATGAGGCGGTACCGGAGGGGCCGTCGGCTCCGGCGGTGGCCGCGCCACCCGCACCAACGGTGACGGTGACGGTCGCGGCGAGTGCCGTTGCGTCAAAGCGCTTCCAGGACCAGCCGCCAGCGCCGCCGCCGCCGCCCTTGGAGTGGCTGCCGCCGACGGAGGTCTTGCCCCCTCCGCCAGCGCCGCCACCGCCGACTACTTCGACCTCGACGTACTTGGCGCCCGCGGGCTTGGTCCAGGTGCCGGATGCGGTGAAGATCGTCGTGACGGGCTGGGCGGTTGAGAAGGAAATCCACGTGGTCCCGTTGTGGTACTCCATCTGGCCTGAGGTCAGGTTGTAGATGGAGAGGCCCGGGTAGGTGCTTGTCGGCCGCGTTGCGGTCGGGAGGATGCCGCCGGAGGCTACGGTGTACTTGTTGCTCTGGACAACGGACGGGGAGCCGGCGCCAACCTTGGGGACGTCGACCGTGCCGAGGAGGAGCGACTTGCCGGGGACTGCGGGAGCTGAGGGGACGGCGGCGGGGGTGCCGGTGATGTAGACGACGAGGGCTTCTCGGGTCGCGTCGCCGTTCTCAGCGTCCTTGACCGAGAGGACGATGATGTCCTTGCGGGGGAAGGTCACGTCGGCGGCGGGGACGACTCCGGTCTCCGTCGCGGTGACGGGGACGATGTAGATGCCGAGGGCGCCGGTGGCGATCCCGGAGACGGCACCGATGCCAGCGGCAACGTTCCAGTTGAGCGGAGAGCCTGAGAGAGTGACGGCCAGCGGGTTGCCGCCAGGGCGAGTGCCCTCTCGGGCGCCGAGGACGGCGCCGTCGTACGAGGCGAAGAAGGTGTCGATGACGCGGAGTTCGGTGGCGTCGTAGGTGGGGAGGCCGGCGCTAGCCGCAAGCCACGCCGGGGTACCGACGGTCATGGAGGGAGGTCCTTACTTCCACGCGTCGCGCCAAATGATCTGAGCGGCGGCGTCCGCGGAGTACGTGGGCGAGTTGAAGGCGACGAATGTCGTGCCGGGGTCAAGCGCGAACCACGTGCCGGAGACGCTGCCGCGACGAGACGCGGTGCCGTTCAGGTAGGCCGTGTGCGCTGTGAAGTCGAGATCGAGGTACTCGCCGGCGGCGATGTCGAGATCGATGAAGAGGGATTCGCCGGTCGCGACCTTGGTGAGGCGGGCGTCGCTGACGGGGCCGTAGATGATGATTCGCGGGAAGGTGGCGGCGTTGCCGTTGTTGTCAACCTGCGCGACACCGGAGACGGTGACGGAGTCGATGCTGAACGGCACCGAGAAGGGGACGGACAGCCCGCCTGTAGAGCTAGGCAGGCTGGTCGATTCGGCCCGTTCGATGGAGCCGTACTTCAGTGGGTCGTCGGCGACGAGACCGATGGAGAAGGACGCCTCGCGGGGCGAGACGATCCGGATGTCGGGGTCGCCCTCTTGCCGCACGTAGATCAGGCGGTCGTCGGTGTTGACGCCGTAGACGGTGAGGGCGTCGGGGACGTCGAGGGGGATGGCGCTGACGAGCTTGTCGAGGATGTCGCCCACGTTGGGGACCGACGTGACGACGGAGCCCCGGAGGGTGAGACCACGCGGCGTGTAGAACGCTCGGTTGCGCCATCCGCCGTGACGGGCGGTGCGCTGCGTGGTCTCACCCGACGAGCCGGGTGCGTGCCAACCCTCGATGTCGTAGAGAATCCAGTGGTTGCCGTCAGCATCGAAGTCACCGAGGAGAAGCGACCCGAGGGAAGCGCTGTAAGGGCCGGACATCAGACTCCTAGGTCGGCGAGCTTGCGGCCGACGATTCGGGCGGTTGCCTCGGGGTCGTTCTGACCGTTGACGGTGATGTCGATGTCGTTGCCGACGCCGACCTGAGAAGCCGCGCTCGTGATCGCGCCGCCGTTGGAGGCGGACCGGATGGGCAGTGAGGCGCGCGGGATGGCTGCGGATGCCATGGCCTGGGAAGCAGCGGTGACGAGACCGGTCGACTTCTTGAGGCCGTTGGCGAATCCCTGACCGGCGAAGACACCGACTTCTGTTAGGACCTTCGACGGCGAGTGGATGCCGAGGGCTCCGGTGATGGCGTCCTTGGCGGCGTTCGCCAGCTCTTTGGCCTTGTTGGCGGCGTCGCCGACGAGGTTTCCGATGCCGTTGATGAAGCCGCGTGCAAGGTCCTTGCCGGCGGATAGCAGCGTGCCGGTGAGGTCGCCGATGGCTCCGGTGATGCGCTTCTTGATGCCGGACACCGTGGACACGACACCGTCGATGGCGCCGGAGACCGTGGTCTTGATGGCGTTCCAGGCGCCGGAGGTTGCGGACTTGATGAAGGTCCACACGGCCGACATGACGGCCTTAACGAGGTTGATGCGGTCGGTGACGTACGAGACAACGAAGCCGATCACCGCAGACACGGCGGTCTTGATCGCGTTCCACGTGGCGGAGGTCGCGGTCTTGATCGCGTTCCATACGGCGACCACGCTGGCGCGGAGACCGTTGACGTAGGCAACCACCGCGTTGACGACGAAGTTGACCGCGGCCTTGATGGCGTTCCACGTAGCGGAGGTGGCGGACTTGATCGCGTTCCACGCGGTGACTACGGCGTCCTTCACAGCGGTGACCGCACCGACGACGAAGTCCTTGACCGCGGAGAAGACGGCGTTGACGATCTTCCGGAAGGTCTCGCTGTGCTTGTAGGCGTAGATCAGGCCGGCGGCGAGAGCGGCGATCGCGATCACTACGAGCAGGACGGGGTTCAAAGCCATTACGGCGTTGAGGATTCCCTGCGCCACCGCGAAGGCGCGGGTGACGATGGCAATGCCCTTCATGATCACTGCACCGGTGGCTAGCGCGAGCTGGAATGCCTTCCAGACAACGAGTCCCGCTCCGATGGCGACGGCCAGCGACTGGAAGGTCGTCGCGTTGTTGCCGACGAAGGTGCCGAGTTCCTTGAATCCGGTGAGAATGCTGCCGCCGATGAGGGTGGCGAGCTTGATGACGACCGGGAGCACCTTCGACCCGATCGAGAGCGCGAGCTTGGCGGCGCTGACGACGAGGGGAGCGATGGCCTTGACGAGACCGACGACTCCGGGGACGACGTTGGAGATGATCTTCCGACCGATCTCCTGGAGGACCGGGAGAACCTTGGCGCGGATGGTGTCGATGGCCGTGCGAGCGACGATTGCAACGCGCTCCATCGCGCCGGCGAAGCCTGAGGAGGTGACGCCATCGCCAGCGTTGGAGAACGCGGAGGCGAAGGCGGTCACGCCGCCCGAGATCTCGGAGAAGATCGGGAGGGCCTTGGTGTTGAGGAACGTGACGAGGGTGGTGATGATCGGGAGTAGTGCGCCGCCGACCTTCGCCTTCACGTCGAGGAACTGCGCGGCGAGGATGCGCTGTTGGTTCGCGAGGCCGCCGGATGTGCGGGCGAAGTCGCCTTGGGCGGTCTTCGTCTGAGCCATGATCAGCGCCTGCGCGGCGAGAGCCTTGGTCTGCGGGTTGAGCGCGTCCTTGGTGCTCTTGATCAGCCCCATCTTGAGGGCCTGGGCCTTTAGGGTGGCGTCGTTCATGTTGACGCCGAACTTCTTGAGGGGCTCGGCCTCGCCGGTCAGACCGGCCTTCAGGGCGTCGAGCGCTTCCTCGGGAGAGACGTTGTTGAACGAGGCAAGGTCTCCGGCCAGCTTGACCATCTGCTGGGACATGTCGGCGGCCTTCTGGGGCGCCAGATCGAGGGAGACGAGAAGGTTGCCGAGGGTGCCGGTAGCCGCGAGGTACGCCTCTTTGGAGAGGCCCATACCCTTCGCGGAGGTTTGGCTAGCCTGGAGGATCTGAGCTGCCGAGGACTTGAAGACGACGCCGACCTTGGAGGTCGACTCGGAGAGGTCAGAGGCGCCGTTGACGGCGTCCTTGAAGAAGTCGATGACGGCGGTGCCCGCGACGAGGGCGGCGATGGGGCCAGCGATTCCCTTGAGGGAGCCGAGGATGCCGCTGCGGAACTTGCCGCCGGCGGCCTTGCCTTCCTTGTCGCCTACGCTGCCAAGGGGCCCGTTGACCTCCTTGTCGAGGAGGGCCTTGAACCCCTTGGCCGAGGGGATGATTTGGAGAGTGCCGTAGCCGACGTTGCTCACTGCTTGTTCCTTTCGAGCCGTGCGCGCTGGGCCTTCAGACGCGCGGTGACGTCACGGGCACGGTCGGCGGAGCTGGTGTCCTTGGGGAGGGACGGATGCGGGGTGCCTGTCCAGGCGTGGAAGAGATCGGCCAGAAGGACGGCCTCGGTGGTCCACTTCGCGTGCTCGCCGCCGAGGGCCTTGTAGGTGGCCGACTCGCGGGGGAGGTGTGCGGCGAGATGGGAGACGCGGCGGAGGGAGAGACGGCCTCGCCAGAGGTCGAGGAGGTCGATGCCGTAGAAGCGCAGGAAGTCAGCCTCTACAGCGCCGCTGTGCTCGCGGAGGAGCGCACCGAGGCCGTTCAGTTTCCCGAGATACCGGACGCCTCGCCGAGGGCTTCCATCAGACCGGAGATGTCTTGGACGTCCGGGTCGGTGGACATGAACGCCGTCCACTGCACGGGACCGAGGAGGGCTCGGCAGAAGGTGGCGATCTTCTCGTCCTCGAAGGCCATGAGGGCGGAGACGGGCCACTTGATCGAGGGCGGGACGGTGTAGGTCTTGTCGCCGTAGGGGAAGGTGACCGGGGCGTCGGTCGCTTCGGCCTTGGCGGCGGGGAGGTCGTTGGACATGCGCGGGGCTTCCTTACCTGAAGGGAGAATGGGGGCGCGGGGCAACAACCCGGACTTAGCTGGGCGTAAGTCCGGGTTAGAGGGCAGATAGATGGAGGCGCCGTCCTGCCCCGCGCAGGGGGACGGCGCCTCCGGTAGAGGGGAGGACTACGGAGTCGGGTCCTCCGCCGGGCCGGTCAGCGTCTTGTACAGCTCGCCGTCGGACTCGGGGTAGAGGGTCGTGGTCATCTCGTAGGCGGTGAGGTCGGCCTCGGAGTCCTTGATCTCGCCGACCTCGGTGATTTCGCCGCGCTTCACGATGCGCCGACGGACCTTGTCGCCGTCGCGGACCTCGAAGAGGAAGGCGTACTCCTGGGCGACCGGGACGCGGACGGTGTCGACGACGACGCCGTTGACGTCCGCGGCGGCGCGGTCGCTGCCCGGGTTGACGAGGGCGAAGACGTTGTCGTTGTCTTCGAGCGCGACGAACTTGATGGTCCGCTTGTGCTTGCTGCGCGTGGACTTGACGAGGATGCCGCCCCACGCGTAGTGCTCGGAGGTGTCCTCGTCGCGGGCCTCGGTCATGCCCTCGTCACCGTCGAGGAGGCCAACGAGCTTCCAGGCAACGGCCGGGGCGGTGTAGGTGTCGGTCGGCGCGGTAGTGCCGACGGGGGCGTAGTAGACGTCAGCGTTTGCCCAGAGGGAAGCCTTGGTCGGGTCTCCAGCCATTGTGTGGATACCTCTTTCAGAGGGAGATAGGCCGCAGGCGAACCGCGACGGTGAGGAATGCGAAGGGCGAACCGGCGTCAGATGCGCGGTTCACGAGGGGGCCGGCGTCCGGATCGGAGGCGGGCGTTGGGCCGATGGGGTTGGCGAACCCTCGACAGATCGAGCTGCCTGGGAACGCCATCAGTACGGCGAGGCAGGTCTGAGCGAGGGCGAGCGAGTTGGCAGCCGAGGTGTTCCACACGACGACGCGGAGGAAGTCGGTGCGGGCCACGGGGTACCGGACGTCGGCCGGGCTGTCCACGGTGACGCGGATGTAGGGGAGGCCCTGCTTATCGGCGGGGCGTTTCTCCGGCGGGATGGTGCCGACCTTGACGGAGTCGGGGAGGCCGTCGCGAAGGATGCCGACGGCAACGATCAGCGCGTCGGGGAAGGTCACGGGAGGCGCTGACATGGGCTACGCCTTCTTCGCTTTGACCTCAAGGCCCGCCGCACGGGCGGCCTTGGTTAGAACGCCGTGCTTGCCCTCCATGCCGAGGCCGGCAGGGTGGGTGATCGTGACGGAGGTGGCGGCGCGGTCTGTGACGTAGTCGTCGACGGAGACCTCGCCTTCGATGCCGCGGCGAAGGATGTTGGGGTCGGCGCGGACGTTGTCAGCTACGTTCTCGGCAACAGCGTGGATAGCGGCGGCGACCTCGGCGGACCGAAGCATTGCCTGAATCCCCGCGCTGTCGAGCTTGATGCGGGTGGCGGCCATCAGTCCTCCAGTCGGGAGATTGGGATCTGCCAGAGCTTCGAGGCGGAGGGCGATCGGATCAGCGCGGGATCTCCGGCGAAGGTGTCGTCTCCCAGCCGGTAGCGGTCGCCCTTGCGGACGTCGGCTGACGGGGGGAGGAGGAGCAGAGTGCCTTGCACGACCTCGAAGCACTTCTCGGTGTGCTCGTCGGCGTTGTCGAAGTTGACGCCCTCGTTGCCGTAGGCATCGGTCTCAGTGGGCCGGAGGACGGTGATGGTGTCGGGGAAGTTCACAGGGTCCACCGCCCGTAGAACGGGTCAGGCGGGCCTGTGCCGGGGTCGTAGTACGCGGAGGGCGTGCGGATTGTGCCGACGCCCTTCCAGGCTTCGGGATCTGTCCCGGAGTTCTTCGCGGCCTTCTTGATCATGGCGACCTCGTCCTCGGAGAGGTAGACGGTCGCCTCGCCGGCGGCGAAGGTGTAGCTGTAGGCGCCGGAGCCCATGGCCTCGTTGTTGACGCCGGAGGGGTTTCGGAAGTCGCGGACCGCCGCGCGGACGATGATGGTGAGCACCTCGTCCGGCGCGGTGATCGAGTCGTCGTCGGGGTCCACCCATGTGACTGGGTTGGAGACCGAGCGGACGAGCGCAGACGCATCCTTGAGAGACGTCTGCGCGGCCACCAGGTCGAGACCGGCTAGAGAACCGACCTCGACCCGGAGGCGGACCTCCATGTCGGCCACGGTGGCGAGAGGGGGAAGTGTCATCGTGACTCGCTTAGGAGGTTTGAGGGGCGAGGATTACGCGGCGACCGTGGTGGTGTTGATCCGGTACGCGGACGGAACCGTGGCGATGACCGCGGTGGCGCCGGAGCGATCCACCTTGCGAGCCGGGATGTACTGCGTGCCGATGAAGGTCGACAGGAGCGAGCGGTCGGAACCGATCTGCGAGTCGTAGTCCTGGATGTGGAGCATGGCGAAGCCGTTGCTCGACACCGACGCGGAGAACGGAGCGCCGTTCGGAGCCTGCGGGGCGCGGACGGCCAGGGTGAAGGCCGCCTTGTGGTAGAAGACGATGTCGTCCTCGGCGAGGCGGTTGGTCTCGAAGGTCTCGAAGCCAGCCACCGGGCGCGCGCCCGTGCTCGGGTTGGTCGCCTGCGTACCGAGGTCGGAGAAGACCTTGGCGTCGACGAGGTTCTTGTAGACCTTGGTGCCACACGCGGCCATCAGGCCCGTGGTCGGCAGACCGTTGTCCCGCAGGAGCTTGCGGATCGCGGTGAAGGTCTTGGTCGGGTCCAGCGGGTCGTACGCGCCACCGGCGGCGATGGTCGCGGTCTCGGCGAGGGCGGTCATCTCGGCCGCGACCTTGGACTCCACCCAGTCGACGAGGGCGTCGATCTGCGGGGCCAGGACCTGACGGCCGAAGTCCTCCAGCTCGAAGGTGCGCTCGCGGTCGTTCAGAGCCACGACGCTGTACGGGTTCTCGTCGAGCGAGACGGTGAAGGTCGTCTCGGTCACGGTGTCCACGACGAACGCGGAGTTCTGGCCGGTGACGCCGGACTCGGTCAGGTCGCGGGTGCGAGCCTTCAGGACGGCGGGCACGCGCACGTTGACGCTGGTGCCCTTGCCGCCGCCGTAGTTGGCTTCGTAGTCGCGGTTGATGGTCTGCGCGAGGACGAGGTCCTTGGAGGCGAGAGCGTTCGCCAGGGCCACGACGTCGGGCGCGGTGTAGAGGGTGTTAGCCATGGGGTGGGGTGGCCCTTTCTAGGGTCAGATGGAGCGGATTCGGTCGGCCATAGCCGCCGCGTCCAGGGGGGTGGCGGGTGCGCCGCCGGTGCCGGGAGTGGCCGCGGGAGCGGGCCGGCCGGGCGGGGTCGCAGCCGGAGTGCCTGCCGGGAGAAGGGCCTTGATGGCTTCGGCTTGCGCGCGAAGGCCGGCCTCATCGGCGGCCGTCAGCAGGACGGCGGGGACGCCGAACTCAGCGGCGAGGGTGGCAACGAGGGTTTGTGCGGTCGCCGCGGCTAGTGCCTTCTCGGCGGCGTCGGCGCGAGCCTGGACCCTCTGTAGCTCGGTCATCTCGGCTTCGGCGCGCGTCTTCTCGGCGGCCTCGAAGGCGGCGAGCTTCTCGCGGGCCTTCTTCAGGTCGTCGGCCTGCGCTTCGATCTTCTTCTTGGCGCGGTCCTCGTCGTACGGTCCGTCGAAGACGACGGCCGGGGTCGCTTCCGCGGCGGGAGCTGCCGGGGTCGCGGGGGTTGCCGGTGTAGCCGTGGCCTCCGGGGTCACTGCGGGAGTCGCAGGAGTGGCCGGGGTGGCGGGGGCGTCGGGCATGGGTGTTCCTCCTGGGAACGCGGAGCGGCCGGGCCTGCCGGTCGCAAGATGTGGGGGTGGTGGTCAGCGCTGCGCGTCGTACGCGCGGCGGAAGGCGCGGGCCTTCTCGGCGCCGGAGAACTCGCCTGTCGTGGCGGACCAGAGGTCGGAGAACTCCTGACCTCTGCCGGGGACGGCGTCGTCGTGGCGATACATCGGTTGCGCGAAGCAACCACAGCGGTCGTGGTACTGGCCGCCGGCTGTCTCTTCGGACTTGTAGACGAAGCCGCGGGAGGCGAGCATCGCGCAGAAGGCGCAGGGCTTGCCGTCGGTGACGCGGGCGAAGCCGAGGGCCTTGGTGTCGCGGAGAGTCGTTGCGTGGATGGTGTTTCGGCCGCCGTCGGCGACGATGCGGAAGATGGCGCCGAGGGTGGACGACTCGGCCGCGCGCATGGCGGCTTCGATGGTCGCGCCCTTGGCCAGGGTCGTCCTGACGGTGACCGGGCCTGTGTAGAGCAGGGAGGCGGCTGTCTGCTCGATCGTGAGCGGATCGGCGAAGACGATCTCAGCGGCGCCGGGGATGCCGGAGGCGAATCGGTGCGACGTGTAGTACGCGGCGGCTAGCTGGGCAGTCTCGCGGCGGCCTGCACCAACGAGGAGGTTCTGAAGGGCTAGATACTGCGGGAACGTGCCGTTGAGGTCCGCGGGGTTGAGCAGGGTGCGGAAGGCGATGGTTGCCTGTGCTGCGACGGTGCCGGCTGCCCTCGCCTGAGCGACGCGGTAGGCGTTGGTCAGAGCGAGGGTTTCAGCGGACACTAGGCAGCCGCCGGGGGCTCCGCCGGAGGTTCAGCGGTGGCCGGATCGGGCGGCGGGGCGGTCTGGCGCGAGATGGCGTCAGCGAGCTGGCGAAGGCCGGTGTCGTTGGAGCCGAGTGCACGCCAGCGTTTGATGGTGGCCTGCGTGACGCCGGGGATCATCTCCCATGCACCCTCGGCCGGGACCGAGAGCATCTGGACCATCTTGCCGAGGGCATCGACGGTCTGAGCGAGGGAGCGGGCTTCGGTGTCGGCCCACTGGACCTGAGCGGTCTCGGTGCCCTCGTTGACGGGGTCGCCGGCGGCGATGGCGGCGAGCTTGAGGACCAGCTCCCACGACTCGCCGAACAGGGTTTGGAACCTCTTCAGCTTGCGCTGTGTGCCCTTCTCCGCGGCGGCGAGAGCGTCGGCGGAGAGGTTGATGAGGTCGCCGAGGAAGACGTGAGGCGAGGTTTGCGCGATGGCGGAGAGCGAGCTGACGGCCTGCTCGTACGAGGAGATGTGCCCTGCGACCTCGGTCTGTGCGAAGTCTCCGAACTTGGTGTCCGGTGAGTCGCTGATCCAGAGGCGGTCAACGGCGGCCTTGAAGGGCTCAACGGCCTTGCCGGTCTCGGGGTCGATGGGGACGTCGAGTCCGGTCGCCCAGCGCTGCCGGAACGAGGCGTACTGGATGGCGATCATGAGCGAGAAGACCGCGGTGTTGATGCGGTCCTGGATCGTCATCAGGGGCTTGATGATTCCGACGTTCTCGCCGTCGAGGCGGTCGCGGAATCGAACGAGCGGGGGCTTGTCGAAGCCGTGCGCGATGGGGCCTTCGCCGATGACCTTGAAGTTGTCCTGGCCCTTGGGCTTCTCGATGTCCCATACGTTCGGGCCTTCGAGGAGGGTGTACAGCTCGGAGCCCTGGGCGGAGACGCCGTTCTTGATGAGGGCGAGGACGGGGAAGTCGTCGTCCTGATCCTCGTACAGCGCCCACACGCGGGTTGGGTGAAGGGCCTTGATCGAGGGGTCTGGGTCGCCCTTGCGGACAAGGACGTAGGCCGCGCCGTACTCCAGAGCGGCGAGGTGCACGACACTCTGCCGGGCGTCCATACCGTTGCGCTGCCAGTGCGCCCATGCGGCGTCGTCGGCCTCGGCGGACGGCGTCCGGTAGCCGCTGACAGCGAGGCCCTGCGAGAAGGTCTCGGAGACCAGCGGGAGCCAGTTGGTAATGGAGGTCTCGGCGAGGGCCTTGTACTCCGCGGTGGCGCCGCGCGGCATGTAGGGGAGGTCGTGATCGCCCTTGAGGTACCGGCGGATCTTCCCGAGGAAGGCGTCCTTCTGGAGCGAGCTTGTGAGCTGGGACGCCATGTCCTGCGCGGTTTTGGCTACCTCTTCGGGGGCGAGAGCCATAAGGTCGCTCCCTTCAGGGGCGGGTTAGAAGCTGTGGAACTTGCCGGCGGGCTTGCGGCGTTTGGCGAGGACGTTTTCGCCGAGGACGCGGGTGCGAGCCATGCGGGCGAGGAGGAGCGCGGCGAGTGCGTCGACCTTCTTGGGGGATTCGCGCGACTCCTTGCCGAACGAGACGCCGAAGCGGCCCACACGACGGCGGGCGTTGAGGACGTGGCGACGGAGAGCGGCGGCGCCGTCTCGCTTGTCGTCGAGGTTGTGCGGGCCCCACGGGAGATCCCCGTCGGTGATGGCGCGGTGCAGAGCCTCGATAGAGCGTGTGGTTTCGGACTGGTGTCCGCGCATGTCGAACGCGACAGCGTGCCGGGTGGTGGCCTTGAGCAACAGCTTTTCTCCGTGCTCGTCGCGCCAGTTGTCGACGTCGGTTTCCCAGTAGGCGACGTCGGAGAAGAACGCGACGACGTCGAGGCTCTCGAAGGCCCAATCGACCATGCCGCGGACGGCGGTCTTGTCAATGGACCAGCCCACGCCGGCAGCGCCGGTGGGCTTCTCCCAGAGGCCGAGGAGGAACGGGGCGCCGTCGGAGATGCGGACGGCGACGAGGGCCGAGCTGTCGTCGGTGAGGCCGCCGTCGAAGCCGAGCGAGACGGGCTCGTCGGACTTCAGGGGCGGCAGATCGAGGCGGGCGTTGGCGTCCCACTGGTCGGGGTCGATCCAGGAGTTAGCCGCGGCGACGATCTGGTTGAGGTAGAACCGTCGCGAGTCCTCGGGGGAGGTGTCCGGGTCGTAGATCTCCTCGACGAGGCGGTCGATGTCGATCCACGTGGAATCGCCGTACGCGGCCTTCAGGGCAAGGCGAAGGATGACCTCGTCGGCCATCTCCTCCATGGAGATCGGGGGAGCCTCGCGGGAGTCGTAGAGGATGCCGGAGCCCCTGGAGCGGCCGTCCTTGATCGCGAGGTACGCGAGGTAGGAGCCCTCGGCAATCGAGCCTTGGTCGGGCTCGTGCGCGTTGGTGGTCTCGATGACGCGGGCGGCACCGTCGCGGGACTTAGCGAGGTTGCGCTTGATGACCGCGGCGAGCTTGTGACCGCCGTTGGACTCGGTCCAGTGGTGCGGCTCGTCCATGACGGCGAACGACGGGCGCGCGCCTTCCTGGGTCGACGCGGACGCGGTAAGGGGGATGAGCTTTCCGCCGCCGGGAAGGAGGATGCGGGTCATGCCGACGTCGAGACCTATGGTCTGGGGGAGGTCGGAGTCCTCGCACATGGCGCGGACGGCGGAGAGGGTGTTGTCGGTCTGCGTCTCGGAGACGCCGGCGACGACCACGACGGGGAGCGGGTGTCGCTTGCCTACCGGCTTGCCGTCGTCGAAGTGGGAGAAGCGGACGGGTCCGCACAGCTCGGCGAGGCAGAGGGCGCCGATGAACGGCGACTTACCCCAGCCCTTGGGGCGGCGGAGGACGCCGCGGCGGGAGAGGAACTTGCCGTTGTCGTCGACGGCGTACCACCACAGGATGAACGAGATCTGTTCGCGGGTGAGGCGGTACGGGTCGCCGGCCTCGTCGCCGTCGGGCTGGAGGAGGTGGGCGTGAATCCAGCGGATGACGCCGAAGCCGAGGCTCTTGACTGAGCCGTCGGTCGGGAAGGTTTCGAGGGTGGTGACTGCCGCGAAGCGCGGGTCGTTGACAGCGGCCTCGGCGAGGCTCACGAGAGCTGACCGAGGATGTCGTCGTCGTCTTCCTCGTCGACGAGGGAGAGGATGGTCGCGTCGATGCCGTCTCCAATGGAGATGCGGGCGCGGAGGCGATCGACGACGGTGGCGCCGAGGCGCTCCTCGTTGAGGCGGATCTCGGACATCGTCGCGCCGGTCGGGGAGGCGAAGTGCTTCTCGACGAGCGGGGCGAGGAGAGCGAGCCGAGCCCAGTCAGTCGGCTGGAAGATCTGTGCCTGCGCGGAGTTGCGCCACACGTCGTACCAGCGGTTGACGTCGTCGTCCCACGTCCGGCCTGTGGCCTCTTCGAGGGAAGGGCCACGGGTTACGCCGTCGGCGGTGAGGACGTGGTTGTGAGCGCCGAGGCCGGAGTTGTTCCGGTTGACGCTGTTGGGCTTCTTGGGGTTGAGCGTGCCTCTGGCCATTTGCGGCCTCCTGGGCAGCGTTAGGAGCGCGTCGCCTGGACGCGCGAGGGGCGGTGATGTTGTTGAGCTGCCGGGGAATGAACTCGCACACGACAAGTCAGGGATCACTACATGGAGTTACTTGCATACGCGGGTTGAAGCTGTATGCATGTACAATTCCTGAGGCGCTATGCCAACTGGCCTTGGTGTCCAGGCTGGAAGGGGTCGCCCCCCACCCCGTCGAGCGTCGATCGAGCCGACTTCGGGTTAGTTGAGCGCGCCTGGGTGCCTAGACGGCCGGCGGGCGCTGTATCCCCGGCGTTCGCGAGCTTCAACGCCTTCACGCGAGGACTTCTCAGCGTGGTGGTCTTGGCACAGGGCGCGGAGGTTGGCGGGGGAGTGATCGTTGCCAGGCTCGATGTGATCGACCTGGTTGGCGCGCGTAACACAGTCGCGTACGCCGCGGTGGTCGCGGTGCTCGCAGGTGTAGCGAGCGTTACGTAGGACACGCAGGCGAATGGCCTGCCAGTTAGGGGGAAGCTCTGCTCTGCGGGCACTGTCGTCAGCCCATGGCATGGGGTGCCTGCCTGTTGAAATACGGAGGGGAGGGGGCCTTGTTCAGGAAGCAGGGGCTTTCACTAAAACTGAACAGGGTGGGGGATTGAACAGAAGAGGGGGTGGGGGGTGTTGGAAGAAGGGCGCACGGCGTCCGCTCAACCACGCAGGGGCGGGGAGGTTGGACCACCTCAACCGGGCCTGACGCTTGCGTGGGAGGGACGCCGTGCGGGTCCAGTGCTGGACGCGGGGTTGCCGCTATCGGTGTCCAGCGCACCGGCCGTGTGGGCGCTACCCACTCACACCGACGGCTCGGCGCCCGGTCATGACTGTGAATCAGTAGATACCGGGGCTGTGGTCATCGGGGAGTCGAACCCCGTTCTTCCAGCGTTTGGGCTGGCGCGCTGCCGTCATGCTCATGACCGGGCCACCGTGCGAGCGTCCTCGCCGTGGCCGCTGGAGTCGATCCCAGAAAGGCGCCGCGTGGGCCTGCCAATGGTCCGCGATTTCAGGTCGCGTCGGACATCCGGCGTGCGGGCGCTGCGCACCTAGCCGGGGACGAACCGGCCCAGTCGAGGGTGCGCGTAGAAGACCTGGTCCACGAGGGACGAGGTGGGTGGGGGAGACGCTTCCGGGCACGCCCCATCAGGGCTCGCGTGCGCGCGTAAAGGTCTCCCAATATAGAAGTGTGCGGGATCTGGCGATCTGCTCATATTTGACGATGTGAGCTGCGTCACACCTCACCATTCGAGGCGGTCGGGGTCGAAGGTGCCCTTGGTGCCGCGGTGGACGGTGACGCGGTTGTTGAAGGCCAGACCGAGAATCGCGGCCTTCTCGAGGATCGTCTCGGCGGCGTCGAACGCCTCGCCGTAGGTGCGGCCGGGCTTGGTCTCGCGGTAGGTGATGTGTGTCGGCGTCGAGGCGGCCTGTGCGGCGTCCTGGAGGGCGGCTAGGCGGATGCGCAGGTCTCGCCGTTGCCGGAACACTACGAGGGCCTCGTCGTCGCTCAGGTCGCCTTCTAGGGCGCTGTCCGCGGCGGTGATGGCTTCGGTGAGCTTGGCGACCTCGACGGGGTCCGCGGTGACGGCTTCGGGCATCCAGCCGCCGAGGTCTTCGGTGTCGTGGGCGAGGGTGCGGCGGAACTCGGCGAGGAGGAACGTCTCGACGTCCTCCATCTTGACCGAGACGGTTGCGGGGCAGGCTGAGCCGCCGCGGCAACGGTAGGTCCAGACGCGGCCGTTACGCGGTCGGTGAGGGCCCATCACGCGTTCACAGCTCCCGCAGTAGAGCAGGCCGGCGCAGAGGGCGTCATCCGTGTTGTTCGGGTGGTCGCGGGAGGTGGCGCGTTTGGCTAGGAGGTGTTGCAGCTCCACGAACTCAAGGTAGGTCAAGGCGGCTTGCTCCTCGTCGATGCGTACCGTGCCGTCCTCATTGCGGAGTAGTTGGTCGTGGTCGACGGTGGCGCCGTAGAGGTTCGGGTTGTTCAGGATGCGGGTGATGGGCGTGATGTGCCACGCGGTCTGGATGCCGGCTTTGCGGGCCTTCGCCGAGCCCTTGGGCTTCAGCTTGCGGGCAGTCCACTCGCGGACGATGGCGGCCTTGCTGCCACCCTTCCTGAGGTGGTCCAGTGCCCAGCGGACCGCATCGGCGTGCGCGGCGACGGGACGGCGTACGGAGCCCGGACCGTGGGGGTTTGGGACGGTCTCGAAGAGCCATGGGCGCCGGCCGCCGACGGCTCGGCCTACCTTGCGGTTGGAGGCGCGGTGGGCGAGGAGGCGGGCGGAGGTAGCGTCACGCTCGCCCTTGGCTCCCTCGGCGTGTAGGGAGAAGATCGTCTCCCAGCGCGGTTGCGACGAATCGACGCCGTCCTCCGCGGTGAGGATGCGGGGGCGGTGCGCCTTGGACGGGAGCCCGGTCGTTGGGTTGATCCCGTTGGCAAGGTCGACGAGGGGCGCGATGGAGGCGATGCCGCCACGGGAGATGCGGTCGGACTTCCACGCGATGAGTAGGTCAGCTCCCTCGGCGCCGTCCTTCATCCAGGCGAGGAAGCCGGGGCGCTGACGGAGTACGCCGGACCAGCCATCGTCCTTCCGGACGGCGATAACGCGGGCACCGAGGCGCTCGGCGATGGCGCGGCTGTGCGCCTCCTGTGTCTCGAAGCCCGTCCTGTCCTCCTCGTCAGGGGACGAGAGGCGGAGCATGATGGAGGCGGTGAGTTCGTCGGCCATGGTTACGGAGTCTACCGTTTCACCACTGCTTCGGCATGGTGATGGCGAACCTGGGCTGTACGACGCACGGTGCGTGCATGGTGATCCCCGGTCCGGCGTTCGACCCGGCTGCCACACTGCAGGCGGTCCAGGACGAGCGGTGCACCGGACTGTACGGCGTACCGACGATGTTCATCGCCGAACTGGGACTGCCGAACTTCAAGGGCTATGACCTGTCCACACTGCGCACTGGGGTGATGGCTGGGTCACCGTGTCCGGTAGAGGTGATGAAGCGGTGTGTTGCCGACATGCACATGGCTGAGGTGGCCATCTGCTACGGCATGACCGAAACGTCGCCGGTGTCCACGCAGACCCGGCGTGACGACGACCTGGACCGCCGTACGTCGACAGTCGGGCGCGTGATGCCGCATGTCGAGGTGAAGCTCGTGGATCCGGCCACTGGTCTGGTGGTCGAGCGTGGTGAGCCGGGAGAGCTGTGCACTCGCGGCTACTCCGTCATGCTCGGCTACTGGGACGACCCCGAAAAGACTGCCGAGGCGATCGACCAGGCGCGCTGGATGCACACCGGCGACCTGGCCACGATGCGCGAGGACGGCTACGTGAACATCGTCGGCCGGATCAAGGACCTCGTCATCCGCGGCGGCGAGAACATCTACCCGCGCGAGGTCGAGGAGTTCCTCTACACGCACCCGTCCATCGCCGACGTCCAGGTGATCGGTGTCCCGGACGAGAAGTACGGCGAGGAGCTCTGCGCGTGGATCAAGCTCAAGGACGGCGCCGAACGGCTCGACGCCGACGCGGTCCGCGAGTTCGCCACCGGCAAGCTGGCCCGCTTCAAGATCCCGAAGTACGTGCTGCTCGTCGACGACTTCCCGATGACCGTCACCGGGAAGATCCGGAAGATCGAGATGCGCGAGAAGTCGGTCGGCCTGCTCGGCCTGTCGTGAAGCGAACTGTCGTGAGCAGGGCGCCGACGGCGAAGGCCGCGCCGAGCACGCTGACACCGGTCCAGCCGGCGTGGGCGTACAACCAGGTCGACGCGATCGCGCCGAGGCCACTGCCGAGCGAGTAGAAGATCATGTAACCGCCGATCAGGCGGCTGCCCGCATCCGGCCGGAGCGGGTAGATCCGGCTCTGGTTGGTGACGTGGATCGTGCTGTTGGCGAAGTCGAGAACGACGGCGCCGATCGCCAGTGCCAGCAGGGATTTCGGCGTCCAGAAGATGACCGCCCAACTGGCGACCAGTACTGCGGCGGCAACCAGCGTAACCAGTTGCCCATGGCCCCTGTCCGCCAGTCGCCCGGCCGGGCCGGCCGCGATCGCCCCCGCCGCACCGATCAGCCCGAACGCACCGATCGCCGTGTGCGACAGACCCTGATCGGTCAGCGGCAGGGCGACGGCGCTCCACAGTGTGCTGAACGAGGCGAAGATGAAGAAGGCGCGCAGCCCGGCGTTCCGGAACACCGGCTCCGCGCGCCACAGGTCGATGATCGAGCGGAGCAAGGCGCCGTACGAAAGGTCGGTGCGCTGCTGGGGCGGAGCCGGGACGAAGGTTGCGGCGATCAGCAGGCAGAGGGCGCAGGCCACGAGATAGATCGCCCGCCAGCCGGCCACGTCGGTGAGCGCTCCGGAGGCGGTGCGGGCCAGCAGGATGCCGAGTACGACGCCTGTGGTGATCGCGCCGACGGTCCGGCCGCGTTCGTCCGGCGTACTGAGTGAGGCGCCGAACGCGACCACCGACTGCGTGACCACCGCGAGCCCGCCGACCGCGGCCAGCCCGATCAGCAGCAGGACGGCGTTCTGCGCGAAGCCGACGATCAGCAGTGCACCCGCGAGCAGGACGAACTGCGTGCGGATCAACCGGCGGCGGTCGAGTCGATCGCCCAAGGGGACCAGGAAGAACAGGCCCAGCACATAGCCGATCTGGGTGACGGTCACGAACAGTCCGACCGTGCTCGTGGACAGGCCGAGGTCCTGGCCCATCGTCACCAGGAGCGGCTGGGCGAAGTAGACGGTGGAGACCGCGATCGCGGCGGACACCGCCAGGAAGAGTCTTGGTTTCATGTTGAAACCGTACGACCTCCTGGTAGCATCTTGCAACTAGGAGGTGGTGAGGTGGTCAAGCGGACCCGGTTCGACGAGGAGAGTTGCCCGGTGGCGCGATCGGTGGATGCGGTCGGCGACTGGTGGTCGCTGCTGATCGTGCGCGATGCGTTCGACGGCAGCCGCCGCTTCGGTGAGTTCCAGCGGAGCCTGGGGATCGCGAAGAACATTCTCAGCGCACGCCTGAAAGGCCTGGTGGAGCAGGGAATTCTCGAGCCGGGCGACCAGCACGAGTACGTACTCACGGCCAAGGGGCAGGCGCTGTTCCCGGTGATTGTGGCGTTGCGTCAGTGGGGTGAGGCGTTCTCGTTCGGCCCTGGCGAGCCGCGCTCGGAGCTCCTCGACCGCCGGGACGGCCAACTGCTACGGCCGCTTGAGGTGCATGCTGCCGACGGCCGTCTGGTGACGGCCGCCGACACTGAGGTGCGAAAGCCTTAACGAACCGCAGCTAGCGCAGCTGAGTCTTCGTCGCCGAAGACGTCTTCCAGCTTCTCGGGGGAGTAGTCCAGGTCGATACCGGCCACATCTGCGCCGACGGCCGACTCGATCGCGCCGAGACGCCGGGTGGCCCGGTCGCCGGCGTACGTCATCAGTGCGGTCGGGTTGATCTCCGGTGGGAGTTCGGGGGAGTTGTCGAGCGCCCACTGGATCTGGACGAGTGCGTGGGGCAGCAGCTCCTCCATGGTGTCGGTGACGACCTTCCAGTTGGTTGCGTCGCCGGCGACGTGCCGGCGGCAGGTGAACGTGCCCCATGCCATGTGGCGGCGTTCGTCATCACCGATCCGGCGGATGAGCTCCTGCATGCCGGGCAGTACGCCGCGCGCCGTACAGAGCAGGTTCCAAGCGTGGTAGCCGGTCAGAGCGAGTGTCCCCTCGACTACGTGGTTGTAGGTGACGGATGCGCGGACCTGGTTGGCCGGTGAGGGGTCGTCGGCCAGTGACTTGAGTGCAACGGGGAGGGCCTCGTAGAAGATGGCCCGGTAGCCCGGATTGGTCTCGACGTACCGGTGCAGGTCCTCGGTGACGCCGATAGCGTCCAGCCAGAGCCGGAAGACCGCAGTGTGCTTGGCCTCCTCGAAACAGAACTGCGTCAGGTACATCTCGTCACCGAAGCGACCCTCCGCTGCCATGGCTTGCAGAAACGGCTGCAGGTCCTCGGTGACTGCCTCCTCGCCCGCGATGAACTGTGAGCAGAGCATCAGCGCGTTGTCTTTGTCGTTCTCGCTCATGCCTTGCCAGTCGAGAGCGTCCTGGGTGAAGTCGATGTCACGTGGGTTCCAGAACTTGCGGTTGCCCTTGTCGAACAGTCGCAGCGGCAGTGCGTCCCAGTTGAAGCCACCTGACTTCAATGAGCTGAAACCCTGTCTGTGCAACGGATTCGTCATCACTGCCTCCTGGACTGGACTAGGAAGGGACTGAGAACGCGAGCCAGCTGCGCCGCCACAATCGCCGGTGGGGGACCCGGCGTGACGATGTGGCTCAGGACGACGCGGAGTGCGATGTCGACGCAGCTGGTCGCGTCCTGTGGTGGCACCTCGGGCCAGTGCTCACGGACGTGGGCATCCAGCGCCTGGTGGCTCACCTCCAGCAGTTGCTGCCCCCGTGTGGTCAGCAGCTGACTGGCCTGGTCCGATCCCGGCTGTCCCAGCATCGCCTTCACCAGCGGGTTCTCCCCGGCCAGTGTGAGCGCCCGCTCGACCGCGGCCTGCAAACCGGCGATCGGATCGGACTCTGCAGCGAGTGCCGCGTTCACTTCCAGCAGGAACCGTTCCGTCTCCCGCGTGGTGACCGCCTGCAGCAGCCCCCACTTGTCGCTGAACTCGTTGTAGACGGTCTGCCGGGACACTCCGGTACGCCGAGCCACCTCGGCCATCCGGAGTCCGTCGTACCCACCGTCGACGATCGCGTCGTGGGCAGCGTCCAGCAGCTCGTCACGCAGCCGCCGCTTGGTCCGGTCCGCGAACGAGTCCATGTCCCTGATGGTTTACAAAACAGTCCAAAGTGTCAAGAGGTCGGACAATCAATCCTCAGTTGTCAAGTGACGAGAAGTGCGAGGCATCCCCGGTGCGCGGCGTGCTGCGGACACCGTCGACGCTCACCGGTACGTCGCCGGCCAGCGTGATGCGGTGCAGCCGGCGCGGCTGGTCGTCGTAGTCGGCGACCCCGTAGTGCTGGGTCGCGCGGTTGTCCCAGATCGCCAGGTCACCCGGCTGCCACTGCCAGCGGACGGTGTTGTCGAGGTTCGTGATCCGGTTCTGCAGCAGCTGGAACAACGCGGACGTCTCGGTGCTGCTCAGCCCGACGAAGCGGCGTAAGAAATGCCCGAGGACCAGCGAGCGCTCACCGGTCTCCGGGTGCACGCGGACCACCGGGTGCTCGGTCTCGAACAGCTTCGACTCGAACTCCTTGTGGTGCTCCTCGAACTTCACATCGACGCCACCGACCCGGCCCTCGTCCGCATGCCCCGCGTAGTCGTACACGTTGCTGTGCACCGCCCACAGTCGATCGACGAGAGCCTTCAAAGCAACAGGCAAGCCCTCGTACGCCGACACCGTGTTCGCCCAGGTGGTGTTGCCGCCGTACGCCGGAAGGGTCACCGCACGCAGCAGGCTGATCGCGGGGATCCGGTCGACGAACGTGACGTCGGTGTGCCAGCTGTTCGCCTTGCTGTAGTCGGAGTCGATCGGCAGCACGTTCGCCGCGCCGTCGATACTGCGCGAGGTCGGGTGCGCGAGCGTCGGCGTACCGAGGAGTCGTGCGAAGGCGAGCTGGCCGGCGTCGTCCAGCTCGTGCTGGTCGCGGAAGAAGATCACCTTGTGGTCGAGCAGGGCCTGCCGGATCGCCGCCACGGTCTCGGCGGCGAGATCCCCGCCGAGCCGGACGTTGCCGATCACGGCGCCGATCGCGCCGCCGGCCTTGCTGACGGTGATCTGGGGTGCTTCGAGCTGAGCGGTCATGATGCCTCCAAGGGGTTCATCCCATAATCCAACTGATTTACTCGACATAGGGCGGGTTTCGGGATGCGAGACCGGGCTGTCGGCGGCAGGACGTAGGGTTGGGGACGTGTCAACCGCCGAGATCCAGCCCCCTTCGTTCGCAAAAGGGGAGGTCGCGACCTTCGACGTACCGGAGCTCGTGGTCGGGTTCGACCTGGACATGACGCTGATCGACTCCCGGCCGGGGATCCAGCTGGTCTGGGATCTGCTCGCCGCGGAGACCGGCGTCCACATCGACTCCGAGCTGGTGGTGAGCCGGCTCGGGCCGCCGCTGACCTGGGAGATGGCGAACTGGTTCCCCCCGGAGCAGGTCGACGCGATGGTCAAGCGGTACCGCGAGCACTACCCCTCGCACGCGATCACCGGCAGCCTGCCGTTGCCGGGCGTGGCCGAGTCGCTGGCCGCCATCCGGGCCCTGCGTGGGCGGACGATGGTCGTCTCGGCGAAGCACACGCCCTCCGTGCGGCTGCACCTCGAGCACCTCGGGCTGGACGTCGACGAGCCGGTCGGTGACCTCCACGGAGCCGAGAAGGGTACGGCGCTCCGCGAGCACCACGCGGGCATTTTCGTCGGAGACCACACCGCCGATATCGATGGCGCGCATGCCGCCGGGGCGGTCGCGGTGGCGGTGGCGACCGGGCCGTTCACGGCTGACGAACTCCGTGGGTACGGCGCCGACGTCGTACTGAACGATCTGACCGAGTTCCCGGCCTGGCTCGACGCGTATGTGCTCGAGCAGCGGCTGGAAGCGTTGATGAAGCGGTTGGCGAGCTACGACAAGCTGGTCGTCGCGTTCAGCGGTGGCGCCGACTCGGCGTTCCTCCTGGCGGCCGCGGCGCGGGCGATCGGCCCGGCCAATGTGGTGGCCGCGACGGCGATCTCGCCGAGCCTGCCGGATGTGGAGCTGGAGCCGGCCGCGCGGTTCGCCGATGGTCTCGGCGTTCGCCATGTCACGCCGCACACGCACGAGATGGAGCGCGAGGGCTATCAGGCGAACGCGGGAGACCGCTGCTACTTCTGCAAGGCCGAGCTGGTCGAAACCCTGCAGCCGATCGCCGACGAGTTCGGGATCACCGCGATCGCGACCGGGACGAACGCCGACGACGCGATCGCCGGGTTCCGGCCCGGCATCCGCGCCGCGCACGAGCGGGGTGCGATCACGCCCTTGAAGGATGCGCGGCTGACCAAGGCGCAGATCCGGGAGGCCTCGCGCAGTTGGGGTTTGGCGACCTCGGACAAGCCGGCCGCGGCCTGCCTGTCCAGCCGGATCGCGTACGGGATCCGGATCACGCCGACGCTGCTCGCCCGGGTCGACCGGGCCGAGGAAGCGGTCCGGTCGCGACTGGCGGCGTACGGGGTGCAGAACGTGCGCGTCCGCGACCTGGGGGAGGCCGGCAGCATCGAGATCGACCACGAGCTGATCGCCCGGGTCGACCACCAGGAGCTCGTCGACGCGGTGATCGCCGTCGGGTTCACCGCGGCCCGGGTCGACCCGCGCGGGTTCCGGTCGGGATCGATGAACGAGCGGCTGAAGGATCCGGACAAGTACCGGTAATTTCCCACGGGCGCCGCGGCGCTCGGTCACGTACCCTGGGTAGCCGGTCGGGCCGCCCGCCCGGTCCTGTTCTTCCGACGATTGACACCGAAGAGGTTCCCGTGCCCGTTGGCAAGGTCAAGTGGTATGACTCCGAGAAGGGGTTCGGCTTCCTCAGCAAGGAAGAGGGCGGTGACGTCTACGTCCGCGCCGAGGCACTGCCGGCCGGAGTGACCAACCTCAAGCCCGGCCAGAAGGTCGAGTTCGGTGTCGTCGAGGGCCGCAAGGGTGAGCAGGCGCTGCAGGTCCGGCTGATCGACCCGCCGCCGTCGGTGGCGAAGGCGATGCGGCCGAAGCCGGAAGAGATGCAGCTGGTCGTCGAGGACCTGATCAAGCTGCTCGACAACCTCGGCGAGAGCTACCGTCGCGGTCGCCAGCCCGACGGCAAGGCCGCCCGCCAGGTCGCCACTGTGCTCCGTGGTGTCGCCGACAAACTGGACGTCTAGTTGATCCGGGCCTGGATTCCGTCGAGGACGGTGTCCAGGCCGTCGTTGAAGCCGTCGGTGCCGAAGTCGATGCCGAGTTCTTCGGGCCGCTGCATGCCGGCGGCGGTCGCCGGGAAGCGGTCCTCGGTCGCCAGATAGCGCAGCCGCTCGGCGTAGAGCCGGTCGGCCGCCGCGGACTCCGCGGGTGACTTCGTGAACTGGTGAACGGTGAGCTGGACGGCGCCGCGGACGTAGATGTTCACCAGCAACATCGCGGACAACTTCTCACCTGCCGTCAGTGCCGTGTCGTGGAAGGCCTGCAGCGCCGACTCCATCCAGCCCAGCTGGTTGGGTGACAGCGGCGGCTCGGTGACCGGCACCTGCAGGATCCACGGGTGCGCGCGCAGCCCGTCGCGGAATGCCTCCGCCCAGGACATCATCCGGCTCCGCCAGTCCTCGCCGTACAGGACCGGGGCCTCGCCGAAGGCCTCCTCGAGCATGACCGTGTAGAGGTCGTCCTTGGAGTCGACGTACCGGTACAGCGACATCGTCGTGAAGCCGAGCGCGGACGCGACCTTGCTCATCGACACCGCTGCCAGCCCGCCCGCGTCGGCCAGCTCGACCGCGGCCGCGCCGATGTCGCTCAGCTGGAACGTCGGTTTCGGGCCGGGGCGCGCCGGGCCCTCGACTCCCCACAGCTGTTCGAGCACCCGTGGTAGCTCCATCGCCGTACCCCTCTCGCCGCTGATTGTTTACATCATAGACAGATGTCGCTATCGTCTGTGTATGGCGCACACTGTGTGCGCCGTAGACAGATGTTCTGGAGGGGTTATGAGTACGACGGAACGGGCGGGGCGCAAGGAATGGATCGCGCTCGGCGTGCTCGCACTGCCGCTGTTGCTGGTCTCGATGGACGTCTCGGTCCTGTACTTCGCTGTTCCGTACATCTCGGGGGATCTCGGGGTGACCGCCACCGAGCAGCTGTGGATCTTCGACATCTACGGGTTCGTGCTGGCCGGGCTGCTGATCACGATGGGCTCGCTCGGTGACCGGATCGGGCGGCGCCGGCTGCTGATCTTCGGTGCGGTCGCCTTCGGGCTCGCCTCCGTCGCCGCGGCGTACGCGCAGAATCCGGAGCAGTTGATCGCCGCTCGGGCCGTGCTGGGGATCGGCGGCGCGACCTTGATGCCGTCGACGCTGGCGCTGATCCGCAACATGTTCCACGACGCCGGTCAGCGGCAGAAGGCGATCGCGTTCTGGAGCGCGGTGATGATGGGCGGGATCTCGCTCGGGCCGGTCTTCGGTGGTTTCCTGCTGGAGCACTTCTGGTGGGGCTCGGTCTTCCTCGCGAACCTTCCGGCGATGGCGTTGCTGCTGGTGCTCGCGCCGGTGCTGCTGCCCGAGTTCAAGGCGCCGACCGGTGGGCGGTTCGACCTGATCGGCTCGGTGCTGTCGCTGGCCGCCGTACTGCCGATCATCTGGGGGATCAAGGAGCTGGCCGCGCACGGTGTGGCCTCGCTGCCGGTGGTCGCGATCGTGGCCGGGCTGGTGTTCGGGGTGCTGTTCGTGCAGCGGCAGCGGACCGCGGCGTACCCGATGATCGAGCTGGCGATGTTCCGCAACCGGGCCTTCAGTGGGTCGCTCGCGGCGAACACGATCGGCACGCTGGCGCTGGTCGGCAACGCGGTCTTCATGACTCAGTACCTGCAGTTGGTGCAGGGGTTGTCGCCGCTGAAGGCCGCGCTCTGGTCGCTCGCACCGTCGGTCGCCGTCGGTGGTGCGGCTCCGCTCGCAACCACGCTGGCTCGACGGTTCGACCGTGCGTACGTGACCGGTGGCGCCTTCGTCCTCGGGGCCGGCGGCTTCGTCGTACTGACTCAGGTCCGCGTCGAGTCGTCGCTTGCGGTGATCCTGATCGGCGCCGGTTTGCTCGCGGCCGGTCTGGTGATGGTGATGTCGCTGGTCACCGAGGCCATCGTCGGCTCGGTCACCCCGGAGCGCGCCGGCTCGGCATCCGCGGTGATGGAAACCTGCAGCGAGTTCGGCGGCGCCCTCGGCATCGCGGTCCTCGGCTCCATCGGTACGGTGGCCTACCGCGCCACCCTGCCCACCGACGCGATCGCCTCCCTCCGCGAAGGCCTCCCCGCCGCCGCAGCAGCCGCCACCCACCTGCCGCCCGCCGCGGCCCAAGCCCTCCTCGCCACAGCCCGCCAAGCCTTCACCCACTCCCTCAACACCATCTCCCTGGTAGGAGCGCTCCTCCTCATCACAACAGCCGTCCTCACCACCCTCACCCTCCGCCGCCCCACCACCCCGGCCGACCCCACCCCCACCACTGAGCTCGCCGCCGTTTCCCACTGACTGTCATTTGCTGTCTCACGCCACCAGTTGTGGCCGGAGACAGGATGTGAGGGCCTGAGACCGAGTGCCACAGGTCTCCGGCCCTCGTTGGTTGTCTCCTGCCCTGGCTGGTGGGCCCGCGCCACCAGTTGTGGCCGGAGACAGGGAATGGGGGCGGGGGACGCGGCACCACAGGTCTCCGGCCGCCGGTGGCTGTCTCGGGCCGCGGTTGGCTGGGTCGCGCCACAAGTGGTGGCGTGAGACAAGAAGTGGGGGCCGGGGACAGGGCGTGCCTTGTCTCCGGGCCCGGGGTGTTGTCTTCGGCCGAGCTTCCGCGGGTCAGCGGGGTGGGCGGCGGGGCGGGTCGTGGGGGCGGCGGTGGTTTTCGACGGTGGGGTCGTTGGAGCCGGGGGCCTGGTCTTCGAGGGTGTCGTCGGCGTCGTCCTCGGGCTGACCGCTCCACCACTGGCCGACGGGCTGCGGGGGTTGGCCGGTGGTCGGTACTTCGATGGTCGGTTCGTTGACGGGTTCGTCGGGGTGCTGAGTTCGGTGGGCGCGTTGCTCGGCGATGCTCGTGGTGAGGATGGTCCGCGTCGTACTGGTCGGAGGGTCGGGCTCCGGGGAACGCTTGGCGGCGGGTGCCTGCGAGGAGCGCGACGGTCCGCTGGGTGCGCCCGTTTTGCGCGACCGGCCGCCGACACCAGGGATACCGGACGGTTTCATGCGCAGGACCAGGAAGACGGCGACCAGCAGGACCGCGGCGAGGAAGCCGAAGCCGAGGCGCGGGATGAGCGGCAGCACGATGCCGAACCCGCCGCCGATCACCCAGGACAGTTGCAGCACCGTCTCCGAGCGCGCGAACACCGACGTACGGACGGATTCGGGAACGTCCCGCTGGATCATCGCGTCCAGCGACAGCTTGCCGAGCGAGCTGCACGAGCCCGCGACCAGGCCGAGCGCGATCAGCAGCGGGAACCCGTAGAACACCGCCACCAGGACCGCGATCGCGGCGTCGGCGAGCAGCACGACCAGTACGACGGTCTCGGGTTTTCGGGCCTTGAGCAACGAACCGGCCAAGGTCCCGAGGCTGTTGCCGATGCCGGCCGCGGCGACCACCGCACCGGCCGCGACCGTGCCGTTGATGCCGGCGAGCGGCTGGTCGCGGAGCAGGAACGCGAGATACATGGTGAGGAAGCCGGAGACGAACCGGAGCCCCAGGTTGCAGCGGATCCCGCGCGCGACCGCCTCGGTGATCGCCTTCCGTCGCATCTCGCGCCCCGCCGTACCGGTGACTTCCTCGCCGGCCGGTGAGTCGACCGCGGCCGGCAGCCGGATCGCGAGGATGAGACCGACCAGATACACGAGCGCGGCCCAGCGCAGCGACCACTGCGGACCGATCGCCGCGAACGCACCCGCGATCCCGGCGCCGACCGTCGCGCCCGCGACACCGGCCAGGGAGATCCGCGAGTTGGCGGTGACGAGGGTGATCTCTTTGGGAAGCAGCCGCGGTACGGCGGATGCGCGCGTCACCCCGTATGCCTTGGAGGCGACCAAGCAGCCGAGGGCCGCCGGATACAGCCAGACCGAACTGCTGTCCGTGATCGACCCGGCGAGACCCCAGACCAGGAACCCGCGGGCACCGAGCGTCGCCCCGATCGCCCACCGCCGGCCGTGCCGGAAGCGGTCCAGGATCGGCCCGATCAGCGGAGCCATCAGCGCGAACGGCGCCATCGTCAGCAGTAGGAACAGCGCGACCCGGTCCCGGGCCTGGTCGCTCGGCACGGTGAAGAACACCGTCCCGGCGAGCGAGACCGCGAAGGCTGTGTCACCGGCCGCGTTCACCGCGCCCAGCTCGATCAGCCGCTGCAACCCGGACTCCCGAGCGCCCTGCGCGCCGGTCAGCCCGCTGATCCGTCGACCGGTCCAGCGGCCGACATTCCCGCCGACACTCGCCGTCTTCTTGGACGCTGCCGCGACACCGGTCGCCCCGACCTTCGAGGCTCGGCCGAACTTCCGCCCCGCCGTCCCCAGCCGCTCCCGAGCCGCTCCGACCCGCTCACCGGCAGACTTCTTGGCCCCCGAGCTACCGGCCCCCGTAGGGCGTGCGTGCCCGGATCCGCCCGCGTCGCCGGCGGGCGGCGTACGGCCGTCTCGAGCGGCACCGGACGGCGGAGTGCCGGAGGGTGTCGGCCGGGGGTCGGCGGGGTCTGGCGTCTGCATGTCTCCATCCTGCCTCCTGCGAGGGACAGACCGCAGTCACGGCGCGTTCGTGGCAGTGCGCAGGGCATGCGAGAATAGGCGACCGTGACTGCCCTCAGAACTCCGGAAGCTGTGCGCGCCAAGGCCGACGCGGTCTGTGTCGCGGCGGTGGAACCTGCTCGTGAGGCCGCGATCGACGAGGCCGGGGCCGCGCAGATCGGTGAGTACCTCGGTCACAACGTCGAGGGCGAGCGCCTCGTCACGCACTACTTCGCCTCCGCGCACCCGGGATATCGGGGCTGGCGCTGGGCGGTCACGCTGACCCGCGCCTCGCGTGCGAAGACGGTCACCGTCAACGAGGTCGTCATGCTCCCCGGCGACGAGGCGATCGTCGCGCCCACCTGGGTGCCGTGGTCCGACCGCGTCCAGCCTGGTGACCTGCGTCCCGGCGACCTGTTCCCGACGCCGGCCGACGATCCGCGTCTGGAGCCCGGCTTCACCGAGACCGGTGCCCCCGAGGATGTCCTCGAGGTCGTCGAGGAGCTCGGCCTCGGCCGCGAGCGCGTTCTCTCGGTGCTCGGTCGCGACGACGCCGCCGAGCGGTGGGCGGCCGGCGACTTCGGCCCGACCGCCGCGATCGCGCAGGCCGTTCCCTACAAGTGCAACGGCTGCGGCTACTGGATCCGCCTCGGCGACAGCCTCGGCCGCTCCTTCGGCGTCTGCGCCAACGAGATGGCCCCCGGCGAAGGCCGCGTCGTCGCCTTCGACTACGGCTGCGGCGCCCACTCCGACGCCGTCATCGACCTGGCCGAGCCGCCGATCGCCGACCACGCCTTCGACACCACCGGCTACGACTCCATGGAGCTCGCCACCGACGACGAGGCCGCCGAGGCCGACGCCGTCCACACCGAGCTCGAAGCCGCCGCCGAACCCACCTCCGACGACGAGGTCACCTCCGACGACGAGGTCACCTCCGACGACGAGGTCACCGAGATCACCGAGTCCTGACCCCGGGGTACACCCCAGCCAAGCCCCCGCCCGCACACCGGCCGGGGGCTATTCGCTGCCCAGCGACCGTCGCAACGACAGGACGTATACGTCCACGACCGGCGCTCGCCCATCACCTCCACGCGGGCGGCAGCGGCTACGCATACGGCTATGTCCTGTTCCTAGGCCGCCGATGTCGGGAAGGACATGAGGTAGGGGCTGCCGGGATGACCGGCAGGCGCGGGGGCGAGCTGGAGAGGCGACGTGTACCTGTTCTTACCGACGGGCTCGGTAGGGTGCGGGGATGGGTGAGTTGCGGGAGGCCGGGGACTTTCCGTACCGGTCGGAGTTGCTGGCCAGCCTGAGCGCGTTGATCCTGTTGTGGGAGTCGCCCGGTCTGCAGCGGGAGATCCTGACCTCGAGCGGCGAGCCGATCGATCAGCCGGCCCATCAGGCATTGCGGCATCTGGTCGCGGGGCAGCCGATGCGGGCGGGCGAGCTGGCGCAGGCGATGGGGACCGGCGCCTCGAACGTCAGCAAGATCGTCAAGCGCCTGGAGGCCGGCGGGCTGGTCGAGCGCACAACCGATCCGGACGACACCCGGTCCACGCGGATCACGTTGACGGCTGCGGGTACGGCGGCCGCCCGGCACATCTACGACCTCGGCGACGACATGATCGCGCAGGTGCTGGCCCGGTGGTCGTCCCGCGACGTCGCCCGGTACACCGAGCTCACCAAACGCTTCACCACCGACGCGATCGCGGCTGCCGAGGACATGCGCCGCGACGGCCTCAATCGCCGTACGGACTAGAAGTCCGCACCTCGCGACAGTGCTTCGCCGGACCGGATGTCGGCGAGGTTAGCCTCCAGGGTGCCGACCGCCGCGTCGAAACCGCCGCTGCCGAGCACCAGTCGATGCGGCGGCGACTCCAACTCCATCGCCCGCAGTACGGCGTCAACTCCGCGGACCGGATCGCCCGGCTGGTTGCCGTCCTGATCGATCATCGCCTTCCGTACGGCGTCCAGCTGCGGAAGGTAGGCGTCGACCGTCTCCCGCAGCGGCTCGTCCGCGAACCCCGCATAAGCGCGGGTCCGGAACGCACCCGGCTCAACCGCCAGCACCTTGATCCCGAACTCGGCCACCTCCTCCCGCAGCACCTCGGTCACCCCCTCGAGCGCGAACTTCGCCGCCGAGTAGTACCCGAACCCGTTGATCCCGCGCAGCCCCGCGACCGACGACATGTTCACGATCCAACCGTTGCCCCGGGCACGCATCTGCGGCAGCACGGCCCGCGTGACCGTGAGCACCGCAAAGAAGTTGAGTTCCAACGACCGCCGCACATCCGCCGAAGGCATCCCCTCGATCGACCCGTACCACCCGCGCCCGGCGTTGTTCACCAGTACGTCGATCCCACCGAACCGCTCCTCCGCGGCCGCCACCGCAGCACGCACCTGCCCCTCGTCCGTCACGTCCACCTCCAGCACCAGCACGCGCTCCCCGTACGGCGCCGCCCACTCCGCCAGCTCGGCCGGCCGGCGCGATGTGATCGCCACTCGTTCGCCCCGAGCCAGCACGGCGGTCGCGAACGTCAACCCGAACCCACCCGGCGTACCGCCGGTGATCAACCACGTTTTAGTGTCCATGCAGACATCATAAACTGTCCCCACCGACAGTATTTGAAGATCAGCTCTCCAGTAGCGCACGCAGGTGCGACCGGAACGCGTCCCGAACCGAAGGCGGCGAGACGACCTGCAGCTGGACCCCGAGGCCGAGCAGATACCGCACGAGCTCGTCCACATCGGTGCCGCCGATCCTGATCGAACCGTCGGGCGAGTGACGCCTCACGCGCCAAGGTCCTGGCCAACGGCCGCACCTTCGAGAACCACTACGTCTCGATCATCACGATCGAGAACCGCCGGATCACCCACTGGCGCGACTACCTGGACTCGTACGCCGTCATCCAGGCGATGTCCTAGTCGCGGACCGGCTCGCCGGCCTTGATCTTGCCCCAGCGGCGGTGGCAGTACCACAGGCCGATCCAGCCGAGGCCGAAACCGGCGGCGGCGACCCAGATCCACCACTCGAGGCCGTCGCGCTCGAGCGTGCTGCGGAAGAAGAGGAGCACGACGAAGGCGACCGCCCACAGGACGATGCCCACGATGACGGTGGGGATCCCGGACAGGTCGAGGGGCTTCACCTCGGCGTGCACCAGCTCGCCGCGGGCGAGCTGGCTGGTGGGGTCGGTGCGCTTCTTGGGCGCGGGCTGCTCCTCCGTCACGGCACCACCATAGACGCCCTGCCCGAAAGGCTTGGTGTTAGTGCTCGCAACCAGCGGGTCCGACCTGGCACCATTCCGTCATGAGCTCGCTCCAGGACACATCGGCCCGCTCCGGATCGAATCCCTTCGACTCGTTCTTCAAGATCAGCGAACGGGGGTCCACGTTCGGCCGGGAGATCCGGGGCGGACTGGTCACCTTCTTCACGATGGCCTACATCGTGGTGCTGAATCCGCTGATCCTCAGTTCGGGTGAGGACAGCACCGGTCAGCTCATCGGTGGTGGGCTGGACGCGGGGGCGGCGATCGCCAAGGTGGCGGTGGCGACCGCGTTGGTTGCGGGGGTCGTGACGATCCTGATGGGTCTGGTCGCGAACTTCCCACTGGCCCTCGCGAGCGGGCTCGGGCTGAACGCGTTTATCGCGTTCAGTGTGGCGGGCAAGATGACCTGGGCCGACGCGATGGGCCTGGTGGTGCTCGAGGGTCTGATCATCCTGATCCTGGTGCTGACCGGCTTCCGCAAGGCTGTCTTCGAAGCTGTGCCGGTGCAGCTGAAGGTCGCGATCAGTGTCGGCATCGGCCTTTTCATCGCGTTTATCGGCGTCGTCGACGCAGGTTTCGTGCGGCCCGTCAAGGGCGGGGTGCCCCCGGTCTCGCTCGGTGTCGGCGGCAACCTCAAAGGCTGGCCGGTCCTCGTGTTCGTCTTCGGGTTGTTGCTGATCATCACCCTGTACGCGCGCAAGGTGAAGGGCGCGATACTGATCGGCATCATCACCGCGACGGTCCTTGCGATCGTGATCGAGGCCGTGACGAAGGTAGGCAAGGGCACCCCGGAACACCCGGGATGGGGACTGAGTGTCCCGAAGCTTCCCGACCAGGTGTTCACCAGGCCGAACTTCGATCTGGTCGGCGAGTTCAACCTGTTCGGCTCGTTCAAAGCGGTCGGCCTGATCTCCGCGCTGCTGCTGATCTTCACGCTGATGCTGGCCGACTTCTTCGACACGATGGGCACGATGACCGCGATCGGCGCCGAGGCCGGGCTGCTGGACAAGGACGGCAACCCGCCGAACTCGCAGCGCATCCTCATCGTGGACAGCGTTGCCGCGGCCGCTGGTGGCGCAGCGTCGGTCTCCAGCAACACGTCGTACATCGAATCGGCGTCCGGTGTCGGTGAAGGTGCTCGGACCGGTCTGGCCAGCGTGGTGACCGGGATCTGCTTCCTGATCTCGATGGTGGTCGCGCCGCTGGTCACCCTGGTGCCCTACGAGGCGGCGACCCCGGCGCTGATCCTGGTCGGGTTCCTGATGATGACCCAGGTGAAGGGGATCGACTTCGACGACATCGAGGTCGCGTTCCCGGCGTTCCTGACCATCATCCTGATGCCGTTCACGTATTCGATCTCGGCCGGTATCGGCGCCGGCTTCGTCTCGTACGTCGTCCTGAAGTCGGTCCGCGGCAAGGCCCGTCAGGTGCACCCGCTGATGTGGATCGTCAGCGCGCTGTTCGTCATCTACTTCGCGATCGGCCCGCTGTCCGACTGGCTGACCAAGTAGCTCCGATCAGTTGTTGCCGAAGGCACGCAGAAACGTCTGTACGGCGTTCTGCGTGACCTCGGCCAGTTCCGCCGCAGGCACCTCGCGGCTCCCGAGCCGCGACCGCGTCTCCAGTGGGGCGGTCAACAGCGCGCCGAACTGCTCGGCCGCGACCGCCGGGTCGGCGAGCCGCAGATGCCCGGCGAGCGCGAGCCGCGCGAACCGGTCGGCCAAGGCCTCGTTCACCTTGTCGGCCGCGCGCTCGCGGACGATGTCCTGCAGGTCCGGAAGGTTCTGGATCTCGGCCTGCAGCAGCCGTCGGCAGGCGCGCGACCGCTCATCGCAGTAGCACTCGGCCAGCCGCAGCGCGACCTTGCCGAGAACGTCGGCGAGATCGTCCGAGCCGGCCGGCAGCCGCAGCAGATCCACTGCGGCGAGATTCCGCGCGAACGCGTCTTCGGCGAGCGCGGCGATCGTCGCGCGGAACAGACTCTCCTTGTCGCCGAAGTGGTTGTAGATCGTGTGCTTGGCGACACCCGCCGCCGCGGCGACGGCGTCCACACTTGCCGGCCGGTATCCCTCCTGGGCGAACACGGTGAAGGCCGCGTCGAGGATCGCCTGCCGCTTGTCGATCCGTCCTCTGGTCGCCGTCACCGGATCAGCCTAGCGATGAACCGCCAAGTGCGTTAAATTGCACTGGTCAGTGCAATCGACGCGAGGAGGGTTCATGTTCGTCAACCTGCTGCGCTTCCGGTTCAAGGACGGCGTGTCGGACGAGGAGCAGGCCGAGGTGCTTGCGGCGATGCGTCGTACCGCGTCGCTGGAGTCGTCTGCGTTCGGCGTCGTCGGCGCGGACCTGGGGGATCCGGCCGAGGGGTTCACGCACGCCTATCTGTCCGCGATCCCGGACCTCGAGGCGTTCCGGCGCTACACCTGGGATCCGGTGCACCTGGCCGGCGACGAGCTGATCCTGGGCAAACTGGCGAAGATGAGCGCGGTCCGGTTCGCTGATGATGATCCGGCGATCAGTCAGGCCATGTACGCCGAGGTCGCGGCCAAGCAGGAGAAGTTTCCGGCCTGGTCACAGGAGGTCGCCAGGCTGTTCGGTGAGTAGCTCGCGACGTAGTTCGAGGTAGTCGGCCCGAGCTGTGAAGAGATCTCGCAGCTCGGCGCTGACGTTGTCCAGAAACTCTTCCCGGTACGACGAATCGGTGAGCAGCGCGATCGAGTAGTAGAGCCCGGTGAAGTTGGCGATGCCGATGGCAACCTTCACCAGGCTCGCGGTGAGCAGCAGGTCGTGGCCCATCAACGGCAGCTCGACGGACCAGGACCCCGGCTGCACGCCCCATTTCTCGTAGATGTCGGCGTTGATCGAGATCATGCCGAAGGCAACGAAGAACAAGCCGACCCCGGTGCTCACTACCAGCGCCTGCACCCATTGCCGGATCACCAGGTTGACGCTCAGATTCAGTCGCTGCACCCGTCGTAGCGGCGGATCGGACTTCACGTCGTCCTCGATGGCGTCCAGCTCCTTCGGCAGCCGCACCATCAGGAACAGCGTGCTGAGCAGCGTGAACGCGAGCACCGACAGCACGATGAACGCGACCGGCATGCCGGCGAACACCTGCCACATCTCGGTGTTGATGAACAGCACCAGTGAGAACACCAGCAGTAGTGGCAACGCCCGGACCAGACTGGCCAGCGAGTTCGCCAGCTCCCCGACGATCCGGCGCAGACTCCAGTACGTCGTCGCAATCAGTCCGTACCCGACCACGACGTACACGGCGCCGATGAGCAACAGGTTGCCGACGGCAATCCCGAAGAACTGCTTCCACTGGTTCTCGGTGACGACCGGCAGCAACGCGGGCAGGAACACGAAGACTGCCAGCTCAGGCAGACCGAAGCGGGTCGGCAACGACCAGAACGGCCGTCGTCGCAGCTTGTTCAGGATGCCGAAAGCAGCAATCAGCACGAGCAGCGCCAGGCCGGCGGCCAGCACGTTCTTCCACGGCCTCCAGCCCAGTGAGGTTGCGCCGATCATCTCGGCCAGGAACACCAGCGTGAGCAGTGGCGCGGCCCGGTTGAAGATGTCGTGCGTCGGCGAGAAGTCCTCGATGAACAGCGGCAGCCCGGCCCGCCGGAACTGCTGCTCGTACCGCACCAGCTCGCGAGGCGTCCCCATGGCAGCGAACTCTAGCGCCTCGGGAATACCACTGGGCGGAACGAGGTTATTGTTAGCAAAGGTAATGAGTTAAGGTAAGGAATATGCCGGAAGTCGTAGCACAGCAGGTGAAGAGTGACGTGGGGCTCGTGAGTGCCCTGCGGTCGTCCACGTTGCGGTTGTCGCGGCAGATCCGGCGGCAGCGCGAGCCCGGTCACGACCTGACCGCGAACCAGCTCGGCGTCCTGGGCGCCCTGGCCAAGCACGAGCTGATGACGATCGGTGAGCTGGCCGCCCATGAGCAGGTCAAGCCGCCGTCGATGACGCGGATCATCTCGAACATGGAGGAGGCGGGCCTGGTGGTCCGCCGCCCGCACCCGACCGACAAGCGTCAGGTGACCGTCGAGCTGACCGGCAAGGCCGACGAGCTGATCCTTGCCAACCGCAAGCGCCGCGACGAGTGGCTGCACGCGAAGCTCAAGCAACTGACCCCTGAGGAGCGCGACATCCTGCGTAAGGCAGCACCTGTTCTCGAGCGGCTGGCGGCCAAGTGAGCCCCACCTTCCACGCCTTCCGCGTCCGCAACTTCCGGTTGTATGCGACGGGAGCGATCGTCTCCAACGTCGGCACCTGGATGCAGCGCGTCGCGCAGGACTGGCTGGTCCTCGAGCTCACCCACTCCGGTACGGCGCTCGGCATCGTCACCGGCCTCCAGTTCGCCCCCGCCCTCCTCATCGGCCCGTATGCCGGTCTGGTCGCGGACCGTTTCCCCAAGCGCAAGCTGCTCCAGATCACCCAGGTCTGGATGGCCATCGCCGCGCTCACACTCGGCGTCCTGACGGTCACCGGCCTGGTCGAGCCGTGGCACGTCTTCGTGATCGCATTCCTCTTCGGGATCGGTACGGCGTTCGACGCCCCGGCCCGGCAGTCGTTCGTGGTCGAGATGGTCGGCCGGGACGACCTGTCCAACGCAGTCGGTCTGAACTCGGCGTCCTTCAACGCTGCCCGCCTGATCGGCCCCGGTCTGGCCGGCCTGCTGATCCACTGGATCGGCACCGGCCCGGTCATCATCGTCAACGGCCTGAGCTACGCCGCGGTCATCCTGTCGCTCCGCCTGATGCGCACCGCCGAGCTGCACACCCCCAAGGTCGCGGCCCGGGACAAGGGCATGATCCGCGACGGCATGCGCTACCTGTGGCGCCGGCCGGATCTGATGATGGTCCTCGTCACGGTCGCCTTCGCCGGCATGTTCGGGCTGAACTTCCAGCTCACGTCGGCGCTGATGGCGACCGAGGCCTTCCACAAGGGCGCGGGGGAGTACGGCATCCTCGGCTCGGTCCTCGCGATCGGTTCGCTGTCCGGTGCCCTGCTGGCCGCCCGCAGAGTGCGGATCCGCGCGCGGATGGTGATCGGTGCCGCGATCGCGTTCGGTCTGCTCGAGGTCGTCAGCGCGGTCATGCCGACGTACCTGACCTTCGCACTGATCCTCCCGCTGGTCGGCCTGGCCTCGCTGACCATGCTCACCACGGCGAACGCGACCATGCAGCTCAGCATCGAGCCGACCATGCGCGGCCGGGTGATGGCGCTCTACATGACCGTCCTGATGGGCGGTACGACGATCGGCTCGCCGCTGATCGGGTTCGTCGGGCAGGAGCTCGGCGCGCGCTATTCACTGATCGTCGGCGGTGGCCTGACCGCGATCGGGGCGGTCGGTTCGGTGCTCTACTTCTCGCACCGGCGCGGCATCTCGATCCGTCCGCGCCTGCTGCCCCGCCCGCGCCTGGAGATCCTCCCGCAGAGCGAGCTGCTCGCCGACAAGGCCGTGGTCGACGTACCGGTCGCTGCCACTGCCAAAGAATCCGCCTAGGGCTGGATCCGGGTCAGCAGCCGGGCGGCGAAGAACAGCGCCTCGATCTCGTCCTCGGCCGCGACCCGCACCGCGGCCGGATCATGTTTCGGACGCGGCCGCTCGACCGGCGTCCCGGTGGTGCCGACCCGGACGAAGCCGGCGTGCCGGCCCTCCCGCGGCCGCCATTCGACATCGAGGATGTCGGCCAGCGAGATCGACCGCGGATTGCCGTCCGCCTTCTTCCGCCGCGTCGCCGACCGCGGGTACGCGAACATCAGCAGTCCGTTCGCGACCGCGACCGTGGCATCCCGTCCCTCCAACGCGTCGGCTGCCAGCGGCGGCGCGACCAGCCAGGCCGTCGCAGCAGTCTCCGGTACGGCGCGGCGCGCGCGAGCGATCCGGATCTCGGACGCGAGCCGCTCAGCAGCCGCCAGATCGTCGATCTCGAAGTGGTAGATCGACCCGTACGACCCGCCGCTGACACTCAGCAACGGGTCGGCATGCTCGCGCAGTTCGAGGTCGAGCGCTCCCGACACCCGTACGCCGCTCAGCGCTTCGACCGGGATCACCCGCTCGCCCAGCGGGCCGTCGTACCGGACGCGGATCGTGCCCGTCCCGTCCCACTCGAGCGTGCCGTGGTCGGTCTGCAGCCGCATGGTCACCAGTTGATCAGAGACAGCAGCTTGGCGCCGAGGAACAGCGCGTCGGTCTCGGACAGCGGCCCGGTGTACAGCGTCTCGGGATCATCCGCGGGCGCGGGTCGCTCCGCGGGGGTGTGCGTGGTGGTCAGCCGCAGGTAGCCCCGCTGCTGCGCCGAAATCATCACCCACTCGACGTTCCGCAGGTCGGCGACCGGCAGCCGCCACGGATCACCGTGAGCCTTCTTCGCCGCCGACGCGGCGAAGCCGTAGTCGAGGACGAGCACATCGCCGTCGAGCTGCGCCTTGACGTCCTGGAACTTCACCTTCTCCGGAGCCGCCGGTGCCTCGACCAGCCAGTGTTCGGCGGGCCCGGCCGGAAGTTGATGCCGCGCGATCGACTCGCGGATCTCCTGCGCGTAGAAGTCGGCGAGCAGCCACTGCTTGTTGTCGAAGTCGAACCGGTACGGATCGACCAGCTCGTCCAGCGAGCCCCCGGCGACGGCCAGGATCGGGTCGGCGCGTTCGCGCAGGATCAACCGGATCGTCGGGTCCTCGGTGCCGCCCGGCATCACCAGCTCGACCCCGGTCAGCGCCTCGACCGGGACGGTCCGCTGGCCGAGCTGCTTCAGCGCCTTGAACGTCTTCGTACTCTTCTGCCGGAGCCAGGACCCGCCGTACCGGAGCTGGACCGTGCCCAGACCGTCCCAGACCAGCGTCGCGTTCCGTCCCCGCAGTTCGTCACCACTCAAGCCCTCCACAAGCCACCATCCTGTCGGTTTTGAGGGTCAGACACATAATGGGGTGTGACTCATTACGATCTCGTCGTCATCGGCACCGGCTCCGGCAACTCGATCGTGAACCACCGGTTCGCGGACTGGAAGGTGGCGATCGTCGAGCGCGGGGTCTTCGGCGGCACCTGCCTGAACAAGGGCTGCATCCCGACCAAGATGTTCGTGCACACCGCCGACGTCGCGGCCACCCCCGCCGGCAGTTCCCGGTACGGCGTGGACGAGGAGCTGACCGGCGTTCGCTGGCCGGACGTCCGGGACCGGATCTTCGGCCGGATCGACCCGATCTCGGCGTCGGGTTCGGAGTACCGGCACCACAACCCGGACAACGCCAACGTCACCGTGTACGACGGCACGGGTCGCTTCACCGGCGCCAAGGAGCTGACCGTCGAGGGGACCGACGGGCAGACGAGCATGGTGACCGCGGACCGGTTCGTGCTCGCCGCCGGCAGCCGCCCGGTGATCCCGCCGATCGTGGGCATCGAGGAGACCGGCTTCCACACCTCGGACACGATCATGCGGCTCGACGAACTGCCGCGCCGGATGGCGATCCTCGGGTCGGGCTTCGTCGCGGCCGAGTTCGCGCACGTCTTCTCGTCGTTCGGGGTCGAGGTCACGCTGATCGCCCGCTCCAAGGTGCTGCTGCGCGGTGAGGACGCCGAGATCGCCGAGCACTTCACCGAGATCGCGCGCGGCAAGTACGACGTACTGCTGCAGCACGAAACCATCCGCGTGGCCCGGCGTGAGGACGGCTCGGTCCGGCTCTGGATGCTGTGCCCGGACGGCAAGGAAGAACTGATCGTCGACGAGCTCCTGGTCGCCGTCGGCCGCACCCCGAACGCCGACCTGCTGAACCCGCAGGCCACCGGCGTCGAGGTCGACCACGACGGCCGCGTCGTCGTCGACGAGTACCAGCAGACCGCGGTCGACGGCATCTACGCACTCGGCGACCTGACCTCGCCGCACCAGCTCAAGCACGTCGCGAACCACGAGGCCCGCGTCGTCAAGCACAACCTCCTCGAGCCCGACAACCGCATCAAGTCGGACCACCGCTTCGTCCCGCACGCCGTCTTCACCTCACCACAGATCGCCTCGGTCGGCCTGACCGAAGCCCAAGCCGAGGAACAAGGCATCGAGTACGTCGTCAGCCGCCAGAAGTACTCCGACATCGCCTACGGCTGGGCCATGGAAGACACCACCGGCTTCGCCAAACTCCTCGCCGACCCGACCACCGGCCAACTCATCGGAGCCCACATCATGGGCCCCCAGGCCTCCACGGTGATCCAGCCCCTGATCCAAGCCATGAGCTTCGGCCTGGGCGCCTACGAAATGGCCCGCAACCAGTACTGGATCCACCCCGCCATGCCCGAACTCATCGAGAACGCCCTCCTCAACCTCCCCCTCAAACCCAGCTAAGGCGTACCGAAGCACAGGTAGTACTCGGGTAGCTGCCTTCCGCCCAGGCAGGAGGCGGGGTCGGGGGCCCGCCGGAAGGCGACTACTACCTGTCCTTCCCTACGGCAGACCGCCTGCGATCTCGCGCTGCCGGCGCCGTGTGGGGGTGGAGGAGTGCGCCGCCAGGGCGGACCTGCATCACCCAGTAACTGTGGTTGTGGAGGGCTCAGGCGTGGCGTGTGGTCGGATGCGCGTGTTACTGGGTGATGGACGTCCGCCGGCACACGGCGCCGCCCCCAGCCCCAGCCCCAGCCCCAGCCCCAACCCCAACCCCAACCCCAAGCCCTTATCCGCGTGCCCGGCCCCCGCCCCGAGCCTCAGCTCCGGGCACGCACGCTCCTTCGTCGAGTGCTTGCGCCCGTGCGCCCCGCCGCCCTTCCACGCGGCTGCCGCCACTTCCTCCCAACAGCAGTAGACAACGAGCGCTCATTCGCCCCGCTCCGGGCACGGTCGCGTGCACGCGGCTTGCTGAGCCCGGGTTGGGTGGGACGGTCGCGCCGAGTGGCTCCTCGCCTTCGGGCCCAGGGTTGGTCGATGTCCGCGCCGTACCGAAGAACAGGTAGTACTCGGGTTGCTGTCTTCCGCCCAGGCGGGAGCCGAGGCCGTGACGCCGCCGGAAGGTGACTACTACCTGTCCGTCGGTACGGTAGGCCGCCCCGAGCCCCCGCCCCGGCCTCCCGCTCGCTTCCTCCCAACAGCAGTAGGCGGCGACTGCTCATTCGCCGCCGCCGCTAAGCCCGCTCCTTCGGCGCGTGCACTTGGCTTGCTGAACCCGAGTTGGGTGGACAGGGCGAGCCTGCGCCCTCAGTCCGCCTCGCAGCGCATGATCACCCCGACGCCCCCGACGCCCCCGACGCCCCCGACGCCCCCGACGCCCCCGACGCCCCCGACGCCCCCGACCCGCCGACCCGCCGACCCGCCGGGTGGGCCGAGTGCTTCGACTGCTCGGCACCTCCGCACTCGCCCGGCAGGTCCTCCGCGGGGGATCCGTGCCAAGGCGTACCGAAGGACATGTGGTAGTCGGTCAACCGCCTCCAGCCCAGGCGGGAACTGAGCTCCCGGGACCGCCGAAACCCGACCACTACATGTCCTTCCGGACGGCGACCCCGATTGCTCAGACTCGGAAGGCTGCGATCACTCGGCCGGCCTCGTCCAGGGTGTCCAGGTCAGGCAGAGTGAGCATGACCTCGGCGGCTCCGGCTTCGGCTAGTTCGCGGAAGCGGCCGATTTGGTCGTCGACTGTTCCTGCGTTGACGGAGGCGGCGTACTTGGCCGGGTTCTGGTTGCGCGGCCGCAACCGTTCGACCGCGGCGTCATCGCCGATCAACGTTGTCGACAGGTGGGTGATCTCCACCGGCCGATCCGTCAGTGAGCGCACGTACGCCGCCCGCTCGCGCACCGCCGCGACATCTCCGAACACGTTGACCGCGTCGGCGTACTTCGATGCCAACCGCAACGTTCTCCGACCGCTCCCGCCAACGAGCAAAGGCAGTCGCTCCTGCAGCGGCCGTGGATAGCAAGTCGTGTCCGGTACGTCGAGCACGCGACCCTGGAACGGTTTGTTGCCTGGCCCCCACAACACCGGCAGCAGCTGCAAGGCATCTTCCAGCAGCGCGTAGCGATCGCCCACCGACGGGAACGGCCATCCGTAGGCCTTGTGCTCGGCCTCGAACCAGGCGAGCCCAACCCCGCACACCGCACGTCCACCACTCAGTACGTCGAGGGTCGCGGCGATCTTCCCGAGATGCGCCACGTTGCGGTACGTGATCCCGGAGACCAGCGTCCCGAGCCGGACTCGCGTCGTACAGGCAGCCAGGTAGCCGAGGGTCGTCCAGCTCTCCAGGAAGTCGTCCCACGCCCGCCCGACCTGCGGGATCTGCCGAAAGTGATCCATGACATAGATCGCGTCGAACCCGACCGCCTCCGCCTTCGTCGCCACCTCCCGGACCCACGACGCCAACCCGGCCCGCCCACCCCGATAGCTGCTCAGCTGCAACCCGAACCGCAATCCCGTCGGTGCCGCAGCCTGCCGCTCCACCGCTGAGGACGCCTCGACAAACGCCTCCGGTACGACGCGCACGACGCCAGGCTGGAGCACGTCGTCGTACCCGTCATTGGGCAACTCACTACGTGCCGCACCCCAAGCGCGGATCTGCCCGGTGAGCACATCGGCCGGAATCCGCTTCGCTCGCAGGCGGTTCCGACGGCGACACTCGGCGGCCGGCGTATCGAAACCCACCGCCACACAAGGCATTCCAGCCGCGCGAGCCAACTGCAGCCACCGCAACCGCCGTGCACGATCCAGACCGAGTGTGTCGATCACCGTCGTCAGCCGTCGCCCGATCCGCTGCTCGACCACCGTCTCCAGCAGTGCGAACGCATCCGCACTCGCGGCCAGATCGTCCTCGCCGGCCCCCACCAACGCCCGCAGCCGATCACTCGACACCACCAGCTCAGCCGCGAACCGCTCCGCCGCCCACGTCGACTTCCCCGCGGCCCCGGCCCCGACCAGGATCACCACACACGGCGACGGCAGTCTGCGTTCGTCCATGCTCCAGTGTGATCCGGTCGCGCGGAATTCGGCGTACTGATCGACGACAACCTCGACGAAGGAGCACCCATGTCGTTGCGAACCCGCTCGATGATCGCGGCCCTGACCATGACCGGCGGACTGCTCGTCGCCGCTGCCCCCGCGTCGGCAGCGGCCGGGCCTTGTGAGCCGGCCGAGTACGGCTTCACGAAATCGGGCACAACTCTCCGGGCAACCGGCTCCCGCTTCTGCACCGGCAAGCCGACACAAGCCATGCCGGTGAAGATCGAGGAGTACTACTCGTACATTCTCGAACAGATCATCTATACCGGCTGGATGCAGCGGGCGAGCGGTGTCGGGTCCGTCTCCTGGACGTGCCGGCCCGGCAACAAGTACCGCGACGGACGCAGCGGGACCATCACCTGCTGACCTAAACTCCTCCAATGCGATTGTTCGTGGCCGTAGTGCCACCGGTAGACGTAGTGGAGGATCTGAACGAGTTCGTCGCACCGCGGCGGGAACATCCGGATGACGACATCCGATGGTCCGCGGGCGAACACTGGCACATCACCTTGGCGTTCCTGGGTGAGGTGCCGGACTGGAAGACCGATGAACTGGCGGAGCGGCTGGAAGCGGTCGCCAAGCGGCAGAAGCCGTTCCCGGTACGACTCGCCGGGGCCGGGGCGTTTCCCGGCGTACCGGATGCGCGGGTGCTGTACACCGGGGTCCGGGACGAGACCGAGGCGCTGCAGCATCTGTCGAAGACGACGCGGGCGGCGGCGAGCAAGGCCGGGATTGCCCCGGATGGGCGGAAGTTCGTGCCGCATGTGACGCTGGCGCGGTTCCGTCGGGAGATGGACGTGACACGCTGGGTGCGGGTGTTCGACACGTACAGTGGCGCCGAGTGGACAGCGGGCAGTTTGCGGCTGGTCGAGTCTCATCTTGGGACAGGTTCTGCGGCGTACGCCACAGTGGGCGAATGGGATTTCTTAGGTTAACCTCAGGAAGGTTAGCCACTCCTAAGGTTGGGAATCCTTTCCGCCATGCTCGCGAACTACTTGATCGGACTCCGTGAGGGTCTCGAGGCCTCCTTGGTCGTCAGTATCCTCGCCACCTTTCTGGTCAGGTCGAAGCGGAAGGACCAGCTGAAACTGGTCTGGATCGGAGTCGGCGCGGCACTGGCCGTGGCAGCCGCCGCCTGGGGGCTGCTGCAGTTCGTGACCGCGCTGACCGCCAAGTCCTTCACCACCCAGGAGACCGTCGGCGGGGTGATGTCGATCGTCGCGGTCGGCTTCGTCACCTGGATGATCTTCTGGATGCGCAAGGCCGCGCGCAGCATCGCCAAGGAGCTGCGCGACGGGATGGAGAAGGCGCTGGCGATCGGCCCGCAGGCCGTCGTGGCACTGGCCTTCCTCGCGGTCTTCCGGGAGAGCATCGAGACCGCCTTCATCGTGTACGCGTCGGCCGCCACCGCGACCACGGCGGCACCGTTCGCCGGCGTACTGCTCGGGCTCGCGACGGCCGTCGTACTGGGCGTACTGATCTACAAGGGCGCGGTGAAGATCAACCTGGCGGTCTTCTTCAAGTGGACGGGCGCGATCCTCATCCTGGTCGCGGCCGGCATCTTCGCCTACGGCTTCCACGACCTGCAGGAGGCCAACATCCTCCCGGGTCTGCAGCATCTGGCGTTCGACATCTCGCACGTCATCCCGCCGGACAGCTGGTACGGCGTACTCCTCAAGGGCATCTTCAACTTCAACCCGGCGCCGACCGTTGTCGAGTCGATCGCCTGGGTGCTCTACCTGGTGCCCGTGCTGGTGCTCTACTTCCGTCCGGTTTCCTCATCACCTGTTCAGGAGAAGCATGTTCCCGTCCAAGACTCGTAAGGCTGCGGTCGTCGTAGTGGGCCTCGCTGCCCTGACCGGTTGCGCCAAGGACGCCACTCCGGTGGCCGACGACGGCACCGGCCCGGTCACCGTCAAGGCGACCGACCAGGCGTGCGACCTGAGCCGCCGCGACGTGAAGTCGGGGACGAGCACGTTCTCGGTCTCCAACGGCGGGAGCAAGGTCACCGAGTTCTACGTGTACGCCGACGGCGACCGCGTGATGGGTGAGGTCGAGAACATCGGCCCGGGCCTGAAGCGCGACCTGATCGTCGAGCTGCCGACGGGGAAGTACAAGGCGGTCTGCAAGCCGGGCATGGTCGGCGACGGGATCCGCGGCGACCTGACCGTGGCCGGCGACGCGCCCGCGCAGGTGGACGAGGACACCCTGCTCAAGCAGGCCACCGAGAGCTACCAGCGCTACGTGAACTCGCAGGCGGTCGCGCTGGAGCAGAAGACCACCGAGTTCGTCGACGCGGTCAAGGCCGGTGACGTCGCGAAGGCGAAGACGCTGTTCCCGATCTCGCGCACGTACTGGGAGCGGATCGAGCCGGTCGCGGAGTCGTTCGGCGACCTGGACCCGAAGATCGATGCCCGGGTCAACGATGTCGAGCCGGGCACCGAGTGGACCGGGTACCACCGGATCGAGCAGGCGCTGTGGGAGAAGAACACCACGGCCGGTATGGAGAAGTACGCCGACCAGCTGCTCGTCGACGTGAAGACCGTTGTCTCCAAGGCGAAGACGGTCAAGCTGAACCCGCTGCAGCTCGCGAACGGCGCCAAGGAGCTGCTGGACGAGGTTGCCACCGGCAAGATCACCGGTGAGGAGGACCGCTACTCGCACACCGACCTGTGGGACTTCCAGGCCAACGTCGAGGGGTCGCAGGCCGCGATCCAGGCGCTCCGGCCGGCTCTGCAGGCCCGCGACGCGGCCCTGGTCACCTCGCTGGACACCAACTTCAAGGCCGTCTTCGCGGCGGTCGACAAGTACCGCGAGGGCGACGGTTTCAAGCCCTACAACGTGACCGAGGCGGAGAAGAAGGAGCTGGGCCGGGTCGTCGACGGTCTGGCCGAGCCGGTCTCCAAGGTCGCCGGCGTCATCGCCAAGAAATGACAGCAGAACAAAGCAAGGGCATCTCCCGCCGCGGCCTGTTCGGCGCGGCGGGTGCCGCCGTCGCGACCGGAGTCGCCGGGTACGCCGCTCATTCGGTGTTGTCCGGCGAGGAATCGCAGGCGGCCGACACCAACGGGCCGGTCGAGTTCCACGGACCGCATCAGGCGGGCATCACGACCGCCGTACAGGATCGGCTGCACTTCGCCGCGTTCGATGTGACCACGACCAAGCGCGAAGACCTGATTGCGCTGCTGAAGGAGTGGACGGCCGCGGCCGCGCTGCTCACAGCCGGGCGTGACATCGGCCAGTACGGCGCTGTGAACGGACCGGGCGAGGCTCCCCCGGAGGACACGGGTGAGGCGGTCGGTCTGCCGCCGGCCAGGCTCACATTGACGATCGGGTTCGGGGCTTCGCTGTTCGACAAGCGGTTCGGGCTGGCCGGCAAGCGGCCGGCGGCGCTGGTCGACCTTCCGCACTTCATCGGCGACGACATCGACCCGGCCCGCTCGGGCGGCGACATCGCCGTACAGGCTTGTTCGGACGATCCGCAGGTCGCGGTGCACGCGATCCGCAACCTGGCCCGGATCGGGTTCGGCCGGGTCGCGATTCGCTACTCGCAGCTGGGTTTCGGGCGGACGTCGTCGACGTCGCGCGCGCAGACCACCCCGCGGAACCTGTTCGGCTTCAAGGACGGCACGAACAACCTGAAGTCGGAGGATCCGGCCAAGCTCGAGCAGCACGTCTGGGTCCAGCCCGGTGACGGCGCGGAGTGGATGAGCGGCGGTTCGTACCTGGTGTCACGCCGGATCCGGATGAACATCGAGATCTGGGACCGGACGTCGCTCGGTGAGCAGGAGACGATCATCGGGCGCGGCAAGGGCACCGGAGCGCCGCTGGGCAAGGCCGAGGAGTTCGACGCGATCGACTTCGCTGCCAAGGGCTCCGACGGTGAGCCGAAGGTGCCGGCGGACTCGCATATCCGGCTCGCGCACCCGGACTTCAACAGCGGCGCGGAGCTGCTGCGGCGCGGCTACAACTTCGTCGACGGCTCCGACGGGCTGGGCCGGTTGGACGCCGGACTGTTCTTCCTTGCCTACCAGCGTGATCCGCGCAAGCAGTTCATCCCGATCCAGAAGCAGCTCGCCCGCTCGGACACGCTGAACGAGTACATCCACCACGTCGGGTCCGGCATCTTCGCATGTCCCGGTGGTGTCGCACCTGGCTCGTACTGGGGCGAGAAGCTCTTCGCCTAGGGCCGCGCCGGTTGGGCCCGGGCGCCGATCAGGTTGAGGACGACGCAGGAGAAGACCAGGGTGTTGTCCTGGTTGTAGAGCTCGGTGCGGGTCCGGACCAGGCCGCGATCCGGCTTGGAGCGGGAGCGGTCGGCCTCCTGTACTTCGGTGGTCAGGCGCAGGATGTCACCCGGGCGGACCGGCAGGTGCCAGCGCAGTTCGTCGACACCCGGGCTGCCGAGGCTCGCCACCTTGGACAGGTACTGGTCGGCGTACAGGCGCATCATCAGCCCGGCCGTGTGCCAGCCGCTGGCGATCAGGCCGTGGTAGGGCCCGTCGGTGGCCGCGACGGGGTCCACGTGGAAGGACTGGGGGTCGAATCGCCGAGCGAACTCGACGATCTCCCCCTGGCCGACCACGACCCGGCCCGGGTGTTCGGTCCGGGTCCCCACCACGTAGTCCTCGAAGTACATAGGTTCAAGATACTGATCAAACAACTATTTGCCGCGCCGAAGGCGATCTATTTCACTGCTCCGGCGGTCACACCGGCGACAAAGTGGCGTTGGGCAAGCAAAAAGCCGATCACGACCGGGATGCTGACCACGAGGGCCGCGGCCATGATCTGGTTCCAGTAGATATTGGTCTGCGTCGAGTACTGACGGAGACCGACCGACAACGTTCTGTTGGCCTCGGTCGTCATCACCGAAGCGAACAGGACCTCACCCCACGCGGTCATGAACGAGTAGATCGCGACCGCGATCACGCCGGGGCGTGCCGCCGGCAGGACGACCCGCCACAGCGCGCCCATCGGGCCGCAGCCGTCCACGAGCGCCGCCTCGTCCAGTTCGCGCGGGATGCTGTCGAAGTACCCGGCCAGCATCCAGATCGAGAACGGCAGGCTGAACGTCAGGTACGTGATGATCAGCCCGAGTCGCGTCCCGACCAGCTGCAGCCCGAACTGGTTGTTGATGTTCACGAAGATCAGGAACAACGGCAGCAGGAACAGCACACCGGGGAACATCTGCGTGGACAGCACCGTGGTGGTGAAGACCGTCCGCCCGCGGAACTTGAACCGCGAGACCGCGAACGCCGCCAGGATTGCCAGCGCCACCGAGAGCACGGTCGCGACGACGGAGACGATCGTGGAGTTCACGAAGTACCTTGCCAACGGCACCGTTTTCCACATGTCGATGAACGGTGTGATGGTCAGGTTCGACGGCCACCAGGTGAACGCGCCCTGCACGTCCCTCAACGGCTTCAGCGATGAGGTGACCATCACGTAGAGCGGGATCGTCACGAACAGCCCGAGGACGATCAGCACGACGGCCCGGTAGGCCTTGAATCCTCTGGTCTCAACCACGGCGAGTCTTCCTTCCCGTGACGACGAGATAGATGCCGGTGACAATCATCAGGAAGATCAGCAGCAGCACGGACATCGCGGCGCCGGAGCCGAAGTTCCAGGTCAGGAACGACGCGTTGTAGATGTGGAAGGTGATCAGGTCACCGGCCGGCGGCTGCGCCGTACCGAAGAGCACGTACGGTGTGTTGAAGTCGCTGAACGTCCACAGGAACAGCACGAGCACCAGCACCAGGTTGACCGGGCGCAGCGACGGCAGTGTGATGTTGCGCCACTGCCGCAGGTTGCCGGCGCCGTCCACGGACGCGGCCTCGTAGAGATCGCGGGGGATGCTCGTCAGGCCGGCCATCAAGGTCAGGAAGGCGAACGTCCAGAGCTTCCAGGTGGCGACCGTGATCAGTGAGATCAGGGCGTTGCTGCCGATCAGCCAGAACGGCTTGCCGTCGCCCAGGTGTAGTTGGGTGAGGACGTGGTTCACGGCGCCGGTGTCACGCTGGAGCATGAAGTTCCAGGTGAGGATCCCGGCGTACGCCGGAAGCGCGTAGGGGACCAGGAACAGCGTGCGGATGATGGCCCGACCCTTGAAGGCCGGCTGCAGCGCGACCGCGGCCGCCATCCCGAGCACCCAGGACAGCGCGACCGTGACGAGCGAGAAGACGAGCGTGACGCCGAAGGACTTCAGCAGGCCTTCGCCGACCGCGTTGTCGAAGTCGAGCGCGACCTTGTAGTTGTTGAGCCCGGCGCTCGGGGCGGCCGACCAGTTCGCGATGAAGAACTTGGTCAGCTTGACGAAGCTCATCCAGATCCCGACGAGCATCGGGAGGATGTGGATGACGAGCTCCATCAGCACCGCCGGGGCGACCAGTGCGTAGGGCAACCAACGGCGCAGACCGGGGCGATGTTCGATGCCGGGCTTGGACCTGCGAGCCGGCGGCGTGACCGCCGCCGGCTTCGCTTCGTGGGTGGCGACCGACATCAGTTGCCTGCGGCCACTTGGTCCTCGGCGGTCTTGAGCGCGGCCTTCACGTCGTCGGCGCTGACCGTTCCACCGGTGGCGATCTTGGCGAACAGGCCGTTCATCGCCTTACCGACCGTGCTCTCGAACTGGTCCTCGGCCGGCACCAGCGGCAGCGGCTTGGACTTGGTGTTGTAGATGTCCTGGAACGTCGCGGCCTCGGTCGCGTCGGTGGTGAAGACCGGCTTGGCGTCCTTCAGGACCGGCAGCGACGAGAACGGCTTGCCCAGCGTGGTCTGGGTGGTCGCGTCCGTCATGTACTTGACGAACTTCAGCGCCGCGTCCTTGTGCTTGGTGTTCTTGAACACCGACAGGTTGATCCCGGCCACGTGGCTGGCCACCTGCTCGCCCCCGGCGGGCGACGGGAACGGCACGACGCCGTACTCGCCGGCCTTCATGCCGTTGGCAACGATCGAGGAGTCGGCGTTGTTCTGGTTGATGACCATCGCGACCTTCTTGGTCGCGAAGTCGTTGACCGACTTGGTGCCGTTGTCGTACTGCGCGTTGGACGGGTTCGCGACCTTGTCCTTCTGCATCAGGTCGAGGTACCGCAGGACGCCCTGGACGTTGCCGTCACCGGTGAAGGTGGGCTTGCCGTCGGCATCGAACCAGTCGGCCTTGTTCTGCGCGGCGTTGATGAACGCGAAGTGCACGTTCTCGGTGTAGCTGCCGGCCGCGAGCGCCATCCCCCACTGGTTCTTGGCGGGGTTGGTCAGCTTCTGGGCCGCGGCGACCATCTCTTCCCAGGTCTTCGGCGGCTCGACCTTGGCCGCCGCGAACATCGCCTTGTTGTAGTACAGGCCGTAGGCCAGACCGTAGAGCGGGACCGACGTGACGTCCTCGCCCGCCTTGCCGCCGGTCGCCAGAGCCGTCGGCACGAACTTGTCCTTGCCCCCGATCGCGGTCATCGCGTCACCGTCGAACGGCAGGAACGCCTTGGTGGCCTGCAGTGAGGCCGCCCAGGTGTTGCCGATGTTGACGACGTCCGGCGCCTGGCCGGAGGTGATCGCGGTCTGGATCCGCGTCTGCAGGTCGTTCCAGCCGATCACCTCGAGGTTGACCTTGATCCCGGTGTCCTTGGTGAACTGCTCCAGGACAGGGGTCAGGACCTGCTTGTCGTTGTCCAGGCTGGTGCCCTGGTTGCTGGCCCAGTAGGTCAGCGTCTGGTCCCCGCCGGACCCGCTGCTGCCGGAGCCGGAGTCGCCGCCTCCGCAGGCGGCCAGGCCGACTCCCAGGGCGGTCGCCGCTACCGCGGCTACAAGCGAACGCAGTCTCACGTCGGACTCCTCGTCCTCGTGCGGTCATGATGTGGGCCCATAGTGGCCTAACCGGTTAAGTTCCGGAACCCTAACCGGTTCAGTTGCGTGATGTTTGTTACTCCCTCGTGACGTGCTCGCCACTGGTCGTCATCGCGCACTTGCCCAGAGTAGTCAGACAGGCGCGGGACCCGAAGAAGTGCGTACCCGCAGGAGCCCCGGCGGAGCCTCGAGGTGCAGCTCCTGCCGGCCGCCGGCGAGCCGGAGCAGCAGGTCGGCGGCGGCGCGGCCGCGCTCCATCGTCTGCTGGTCGACGGCGGTGATGCCGGGGCCGGCCAGCTCGCACAGCGGCGAGTCGTCCCAGGCCAGGATCGAGACCTCACCCGGTACGTCGATGCCCAGCTCCGTCGTGACCCGCAGCGCGGCGACCGCCATCAGGTCGTTGCCGAGGATGACCGCGGTCGGGCGGTCCGGCCCGGTCAAGAGCCGTCGGGTGTGGTCGGCGCCGTCCTCGTAGCGGTAGTTGCCCTCGACGTGGCGGACCGTGATGCCACGCCGCTCGGCGGACTCGCGCAGGAGCTGGACGCGGAGCTGTTCGTGGATGAAGTGGAACGGGCCGCTGACGTGGGCGATCTCGCGGTGACCGAGCTCGGCGAGGTGATCGAGCAGCAGCGTGACGGTCTCGTCCGGGCTGCTGATCAGGCGGCCGACGCCGTCGTCCGGCGCGTTGGAGCTGACCACGACGCACGGTACGCCGAGCTCCCGCAGCAACGGGATGCGCGGATCGTTCTGGTGTTCGTCGAACAGCACGAACCCGTCGACCCGCCCTTGCCGCGACCAGCGCCGCAGTACGTCGAGGTCTTCGCCGTTCTCGCCGGTGAGGCGCAGCAGGAGCGACGAGTCGACCTCGTTCAGGTACTGCTCGATGCCGACCAGGGTGCGCATGTAGAACGCCTCGGTCGAGATCAGCGTGGGGTCGCGGGCGATCACGATCCCGATCGTCCGGGTCCGGCTCGCCGACAGGGCGACCGCGGCCGAGTTCGGATGGAAGCCGAGCTGCTCGGCCAGGTCGAGCACCCGCTGCCGGGTCTCCTCGCTGACCCCGGCGCGGCCGTTCAGCGCGTACGAGACCGAGGCCTTGGAGATCTGCAGTTGCCGCGCCAGATCGCTGATCGTGACGCGATGACCACGGCGCCCAGCATCGGCCGGACCGTCGGCGTCGCCGTCAGCCAATGATCCCGATGTCATGCACTCCCACCCCGCATGGACGGGAGAGTAGCAGCGCCGAAACCGGCCAAGCGCGATTCCTGAGTGTTGGATAGCGTTATCCCATGACCTCCGCTGAGCCGTTGCGACTGGATTTCCTGCCGTGGGAGTACGCCCGGACCGCCTCGCCGGCCGAGCGTTCCCGCCAGACCGAGCGCCAGGCGCGGCTCACCGGCGAGGTGGTGCTGGCCGCGGACGTGTACGTCGCGGAGTCGGCCGCCGTCTACTGCGACGAACTACGGATGGGGGAGCGCGCCTACATCGCCGCCCACGCCTATGTCACCGGCCGCATCACTCTCGGTGCCGACACCACCATCAACCCGTTCACGGCCGTCCGCGGCGAGGTCACCATCGGCGACGGCGTCCGGATCGGCGCCCACACCTCGATCCTCGCCTTCAACCACGGCACCGCCCCCGGCGAGCCGATCTTCCGCCAGCCCCACACCAGCCGCGGCATCACCATCGCCGACGACGTCTGGATCGGCTCCGGCGTCACCATCCTCGACGGCGTCACCATCGGCCCCCACACCATCATCGGCGCCGGCGCCATAGTCACCAAAGACATCCCCGCCAACACCATCGCCGCCGGCAACCCCGCCCGCCCCCTCCGCTCCCGGGTGAGTTCCGCCAAGCCGGTCGCGAACCTGCCTGCTCGGCTCACCGCCTTTGCAGTGCGGGCTCGGGATCAGGTGGACGACGTACTGGCTCGGTCGTGGGACGGGGAGCGGTTCGTCGACCGGCCTGGGCTCGACCATGCACCGGCTGTCCGCCCATGGTGCGACGCGATCGAGATCGCCGACCTGCTGGTACGGCGTACCCCGGCCGGCCATACCCGCGACGACCTCGTCCGCCGCCTCCGTGCCCGCCAGGATCCGCAGACCGGACTGGTCGCACCAGGAGACCTCTCCGACGCCGGCCTGCACCTCCCCTCCGACGTCAAACTCACAGTCCTGCAAGGCGAAGCGCCGTACCACATCCTCTGCGTCGGCTACGCCCTCCAGGTCCTCGGCAGCAGCTTCGAGCACCCCATCGACACCACCTTCGACACCACCGAACTCGACAACTTGCCCTGGGCAAGAAACTCCTGGTCGGCCGGCGCCGCGATCGATGCCCTCGGCACCGCTCTCGCCCGAAACCTCCATGACCACAACGAAACCGGACCACTCGACAAGCTCATCGGCTGGCTCACCATCAACGCCGACCCGGCCAGCGGCACCTGGGGAAGTCCGCACCCCGACGACGGCTGGCTCCAAGTGGTCAACGGTTTCTACCGCCTGACCCGCGGCACTTACGCCCAGTTCGGCCTACCCCTCCCGTACCCCGAGCAAGCCATCGCCACAGTTCTTGCCCACAGCAACGACCGCCGGATGTTCACCGGCGACAACGACAACGCCTGCAACGTCCTCGACGTGATCCACCCACTCTGGCTGGCGCGCAAGCAGACGTCGTACGGCGAAGCGGATGCCCGCGCCTGGGCCGAGGAGCAGCTGAACCGAGTCCTCGACCGTTGGGTCGACGGTCAGGGTTTCGCCTTCGCCCCGAACGGCGCCGACGACCGCTCGATCCCAGGCCTGCAAGGCACCGAGATGTGGCTCTCGGTCGTCTGGCTCCTCGCCGACTACCTCGGCCACTCCGACGCCCTCGGCTACCGCCCCCGCGGCGTACACCGTCCCGAGCCGCTCATCCCTCCGCGAACCAGCCCGTGGCAGTAGGGCTCTGGCCAAGCCGCCCGACGTAGTGGTCGAAGAAGACCCGCGACGTCAGCTCCCGGCGGCTCGACACCCCCACCTTCTCGAACACCACCTTGAGATGGTCCTGCACCGTGTACGGCGACAGGTGCAGCCGCTGGGCGATCTCCTGGGTACTGGCCCCGCTGAGGACCTGCTGTACGACGCCCTGCTCCCGACCGGTCAATCCGTACGCCGCGATCACCAGGGGAACGATCTCGGCCGGTCCAGCCGGTGAAATCGTCACTGCGATGTCCGTGGTCACCCCCTCTGGCCCACGCACCCGCGCAGCATGCAGAGTCAGCCACTCACCAGCCATGGTGCGGATCTGCAGCTCCGGCACGAACGAGCCGCCCACTCCGCGCGCAGCCGCCAGCACACTCACCACAGGGACCGGTAGCTGCGACCACAGGTCACCCCCGAGGTCCTGGAACCGCTGCTCGGCCGCATCCGTCGCCGAAACGACCTGGTCCGCCGCGTTCAGAATCACCACCGCAGCAGCCGATGACCGCTGCGCACGCTGGAGGTCCCCGACGATCAGACCACGTCGCAACCCCCGCGCCAGTACCGGCTCGATCCGCCGCAGGAAGTCCGCCTCGCCCGGGGAGAACCCACTCCGCCCACTGCTGCGGTACAGCGTGAGCACACCCCACATCCGCCCACCGGACCGCAACGCACTGCGCATCTCGTGCGGGATGTCCCCTCTGGTCAGGAACTCCCGGTACCGCCGGCTCAGCTGCGGGTTGCCCTCAGTCTCCTCGGCCAGAATGCTCACCCCGACCGGCCGCTGCGCCAGATCGACGAAGTGGTTGTAGTCCGGATCGCCGTACTCGGCCGCCACGAACTCGTCCGTCGTCAACTGGTCGAGATCGTGCATCACCGCACCACACAACAGATTGGTCGCCGGATCCGCCGTACCCATGCACAACGAGTCGAACGGAATCGCCCGCCCCAGCAACTCCGTCGCCGCCACGCAGAAGTCGTCCCACCGAAGCCCCGCATCCGCCACCGCCTCAAGCCCAGCAGACGCACCCTCAGCGCGGTAGGTCTTCATCCGGCCAGCCAGCTGTTGGCATCGAGCTCGTTGCCGTCCCGGGTGAGGTAGTGCTCGAAGAAGATCCGGGACTGCAGCTCGCGACGGCTGGAGACGCCGGACTTGCTGAAGACCGCCTTGAGGTGGTCCTGCACCGTGTACGGCGACATGTGCAGCTGCTGGGCGATCTCGGCGGTACTGGCACCGGCCAGCACCTGCTGTACGACGGCTCGTTCGCGCTCGGTCAGTCCGTACGCGGCCACGATCAGCGGAATGATCGCTGCCGGACCGGCTGCCTCGATGGTGACGGCGATGTCGGAGGTGACTCCGCTTGGGCCGCGGACCGGTGCGGCGTGCACTGTGACCCACTGGCCGGACAGCGTGCGCAGCCGCATCCGTGGCAGCTGTGGTGGCCGACCGGGAATCCCGCGCGCGGCGGAGACGACGATGGTGACCGGGTGCGGGACCCGTGACCACATCTGACCGCCCAGATCGGCGATCCGTTCCTCGGCGGACTCGGTGGCCGAGATGATCTGGTCGGCGGCGTTGACGATCACCACCGCTGTGTCCGGCCTGCGCTGCCGGCGCCCCACGTCCGTGGCGATCAGTCCGCGCCTCAGACCGGCAGTCAGGATCGGTTCGAGCCGGTGCATGAACTGCGCCTCGCCCGGCGAGAAGCCGGTCCGGCCCACGTTCCGGTAGATCCCGTAGTAGCCCCACATCCCGGCCTTGGACCGCAGTGTGCCGCGCATCTCGTGACCCATCCCGCAGTCCGACCGCATCGACCGGTACCGGGCGCTGAGCTCCGGGCGTCCGCCGGTCGCCTCGGCCAGGATGCTCACTCCGACCTCGCGCTGGGCCAGGTCCGAGTAGCGGTTGAAGTCCTCGGCGCTGTACTCGTGCTGGAGGACCGAGACCTCGTGGTCACCCCCGCTCGACAGTCCGCCGACGGGGGCGCCGGACAGCAGGCTGGTGGCCGGATCCGCCGGTCCCATCCCGATACCGTCGTACGGGATCGCCTTCCCGAGCAGCTCGACCGCTACCTCGCAGAAGTCCACCCAGCTCAGTCCCGCCTCCGCGGCCGACTGTAGCCCGGCTCTGGCCGACTCCGCGTGATACGTCTTCATTCCTCGAACCAGCCGGTCGGAGTGAGCTCTTGGTCGAGCCGGCCGGCGTACTGGGTGAAGAAGATGCGGGAGGCAAGCTCCCGGCGGCTGGAGACGCCGACCTTCTCGAAGATTGCCTTCAGATGGTCCTGCACCGTGTACGGCGACAGGTGCAGCTCAGCCGCGATCTCCCGCGTACTGGAGCCTTCCAGTACCTGTCGGACCACGTCCCGCTCGCGGTCGGTCAGACCGTAGGCGGCGACGACCAGCGGGATGACTCCGGCTGCTCCGGCAGTCTCGATGCTGACTGCGATGTCGCCGGTGAGCCCGTCGCGGTTGCGCACTGGGCCAGCGTGCAGGGACAACCATTCACCGGTTCGGCTGCGGACCTTGGCCTCTGGGACGAAGCTGCCCGTTCCGCTCACCGTGGCCCGGGCCGCCAGCACCAGACCAGTCACTACCAGCGGCAGCTGCGACCACAGCTCACCGCCGAGCTCAAGGATCCGCTGTTCGGCAGCAGGCGTCGCTGACGCCACCTCGTCGTTGCGGTCGAACACCAGCACCGCTGCACCGGTGGACTCGCGTTGCCGACGATTCCGATCGAGACCTTCCGCGATCAGCCCTCTGCGTAACCCCAGGCTGAGCGTGCTCTCCACTCGATGCATGAACGCGGCCTCGGCCGGTGAGAAGCCGGTCCGGCCGCTCACGCGGTACAGCGCGTAGCCACCCCACATCCGCCCCGAACTGCGGACCACTCCACGCAGTTCGTGCCGGAGCCCCTGACCGTCCAGCCACCCGTGTTGCCGAGGACTGCGGCCGGGATCCCCACCGGTCGCGTCGTCCAGGATCCCTACTGCCATCGGTCGCTTGGCCAGGTCCGCGAACCGGTTGAAGTCCGGTACGCCGTACTCCAGCGCGAGGAACTCGGACTGGTCGGCGGGCTGCCGGGCCAGACCGGCCGATCCGGTCATCATCCCGGTGGTCGGATCGGCGATACCGACGCACAACGCGTCGTACGGGATAGCGCGCTCCAGCAGCTCGACGGCGGCCAGGGCGAACTCCCGCCAGGGCAGACCGGCACCCGCCGCGGCCTGGATGCCCGCGCGCGCGGACTCGGCGTGGTAGGTCTGCACAAATTGAGTGTGAACCCAGCGGGCCGAACTTCGCATCCCAGAAAGCTGGGAGTGGAATCCCCCAGACTGCTGGGATACCGGAGTGTGCCCGATCGGGCCACCGTTGGACCATGACGATTCCGAGCTGCCCGGCCGCCGTGACCGCCGGCGCGTACCGAACGCTGTGAAGCACCCAGAAAGTTGGGATACCGCCCGGGGCGCGGCTGGCCGAGGGTTTTGAACATGATCGAGGAACTCCGAGAAGTAGTGTCCGGGCGGCTGGTGACTCCGGCCGACCCGGCCTGGGCACTGGTCCGGCCGGCCTGGAACCTGACCGTCGATCAGCAACCGCTGGCCGTGGTGGAGGCCGCCGGGCCGAGTGATGTCGAGCACGCCGTGGCATTCGCTGCGGCGCACGGCCTGAAGGTCGCCGCGCAGGCAGGGGGACACGGCGCCACCCGGGCGCTCGACAACACGATCGTCGTCCGCACCAATGCGTTGGACGACGTCTGGGTGGATTCGCATGCCCGGATCGCCCGCGTGGGGGCCGGAGTCCGGTGGGGGACGTTGCAGACCGCTCTGGACGGGACAGGGCTGACCGGTCTGCCGGGGTCGAACGGGGACATCTCCGTCGTCGGGTACTGCACCGGCGGCGGGTTGTCCTGGTTCGCACGGCCCTACGGCTCCGGAGCCGGCAGCCTGCGGGCTGCCGAGATCGTCGACGGGGCTGGGGCCCGCCGATGGATCGACGACTCCACCGACCCCGAGCTGATGTGGGCACTGCGAGGTGGCGGAGGGAACTTCGCAGTGGTCACTTCGGTCGAGGTGGAGCTGCATCCGGCCCCCGCGATCGTGGGTGGGCGGCTGATGTTCCCGATCGACCAGGCACCGGACGTGCTGGCGGCGTACGGGAAGGCCACGCTGGAGGCGCCGGAGCACGTGACGCTGTGGGCCTATCTGACGCACTATCCGCCGGCCATGCATCTGCCGGACACGATCCGCGGCAAGTCGTTCTGCATGGTCGACGCAGCGGCGCCGTACGACCCGGAGGCGCTCGAGACGGCGCTGGAGCCGATCCGGGCCGCCGGCACGGTGCTGGTCGACACCATCGGTCCGCGGGAGGCCAGCGGAGTCGTCCACATCACGCAGGAGCCGCTCGCTCCGGCCGCGATCACGCTGGCCACCAGCACATTCGACGAGGTCACACCGGAGCTGATCGACACCCTGCTGGAGTACGCCGGTCAGCCGTCGCTGATCTCCCAGGTGCAACTGCGACATCTCCGGGCCAGCGACGAGGTGATCCACCCGGGCATCGCGTCGGCCGATCCAGCGGCGCAGTACATGTTGCTGGCCGCGTCGATCCTGCCCGTGCCCGAGCTGGTGAGCTCCGCCGAGCAGGCCCTGGCCGCACTGATGTCCGCGGTGTCTCCGTGGCGTGCGGGCAACCTGCCGCCGACCGGCCTGTCCACGAAGGGATCACTCCTGGAGTGCTTCACCGAACCGGACCTCGCGCGTCTCCGGGAGATCAAGCAGCGGGTCGACCCGGCAGGCACTCTGACCGGTAACTACCCCCTGCCCTACTAGGTGCCGGGCGGGGGTCCACTAACCTGAGCCGGTGGATCCCCGCACACGCCGCTTGGTGGTATCGCTCGTTCTGGCAGCGCTAGTCGCCATGGTGGTCATCGCAGCGCTCGTCAAGTGAACCTAGGGCACGCCTCTTGATCCCACGCCTACTGCGCTGCACTCGGCACGGCACCTCGCCGCACTGGAGGCAAGACCACGATGGAAAAGCATCGAGGCCTCCCCTCCAGCACACCGAGTCACCGCACCGAGCACATGCTCGCTACGGCGCGGAATCAAGAGACATGCCCTAACCTTCTGCCACATGACCCCCACCACCACGCGGTCGTCGTACCTGATGCGGGCGGGCCTGGTCCGCAATGTCCGTTCGGGCGAGCATCTGACCACCTTCGTGGTGTCCGGCGTGGCGACGGTGCTGATCACCCGGCTGATCCTCAGCCTGAGCGGCTACCCGCAGATCGGTGGCAAGGGCCTGCACATCGCGCACGTCCTGCCCGGCGGCATCCTGATGCTGATCGCGATCTCCCTGCTCCTCGGGTACGTCGGTCCGGTCGTCCGCCCGGCGGCTGCGCTGGTCGGCGGGGTCGGGTTCGGGTTGTTCATCGACGAGGTCGGCAAGTTCGTCACCTCCGACAACAACTACTTCTACAAGCCGACCGCGGCCATCGTGTACGTCGTCTTCGTGCTGATCGTGCTGGCCAGCCGGTTCCTGTCCACGCGGCGGCCGATCGACCCGCGCGAGGAGCTGGCCAACGTGATCGACCATGCGGTCGAGGGCGTCGCGGGCGGGCTGTCGCGGCAGCGGCGGGCCCAGGCCGCGGAGCTGCTGCATCGTGTCGAGCCCAAGGTGAAGGGACGGCGGGAGACCGAGGCGTTGCTCGAGGCCTGCCCACATGACGAGGTCGAGCTGGCGGCACCGGTCGATGCGGCTTGGCGGGCTTTGCAGCGAGCCTTCGAACGGCTGGCGACGCATCCGAAGGCTGCCACGGTGGCCGTCGTCGTACTCGCTGTCCAGGCCGTCGGTGCGATCACGATCGCGATCGTGGCCGGCCGGGGACTCGGGCAACTGTCCGTGGCCGGAGTGACGGCCGGGAGCTTGCTGTCGGCAACCTTCACGGTGCGGGGCGGTCTGCAGTTGCGGAAGGGAAACCGTGCCCGTGCGGTCCGGCTGTTCGAGCTGGCTGTCCTGGTGTCGCTGCTGATGACTCAGGTCTTCCAGTTCGCTCTGACCCAGTTCGCCGCGGCCGGTGGGATGCTGCTGGACCTGGTGATGCTGGGTCTCCTGCGCGCCGAGCGCGACCGCATGCAGCGCGAGGAGGAGCTGGCGAAGCAGACGCCGGCCGGGATCTTGCCGACGGCGACTACGCCGCTGGGACTGCCACCCGATCCTGCGGCTCCGCGCTTTCCTGAGGATCCGTCTGATCCGGTGCAGTGACCTTCCGCCACTGCTCCTTGCGGCCGAAGAACACCGGTGACATGGTCGCCGCGAAGAAGAGTGCCCCGGCCAGCAGCAGCGCGGGCGCCATACCGATCACGGCGATCGCTGCTCCGGCGAACAGACCGCCGAGCGGCACACCGGCCCAGGCGACCGCCGAGGACAGTGAGTTGACGCGGCCGAACAGGTGCGGCGGGATCCGCTCGATGAAGAGCGCACTCAGCACCGGGTTGATGAAGCCGGCGCCGATTCCGCAGACGGCATAGATGCCCGCCAGGGCCCACAGCGGCGCGTCGACGGCCATCACGACGAAGCGTGGTGCGCCGCAGATCAGGAACGCGACGATGAAGACAGCCTTGCGCGGAATCCGGTGCCCGATCGCGGAGGCGACCAAGGCGAACAGAGTGGCGGTCACGCCGAACGCGGTGAGGACCAGGCTGAGGTGTCCGGGACCGAGGCCGTGGTCGTTGATCCAGACCGGCAGGAAGACCGCGCCGACGGCAGTGTCCAGCAGGTTGGTCATACCGATCATCAGGACCAGCGGCAGGATCAGCTTGTCGCCGCGCAGGAACCGCCAGCCGTCCAGTAGCTGCTGCCCGTATCTGGAGTCCTCTGTTGTTGTCGCCTCCTCGACTACGGGCTGCCGGTGGGGGAGCCAGCGGTAGATGAGCGCCGCGCAGACGCCGAACGAAGCCGCGTCGACCCAGAGCGCGTTGACCTCGCCGACCAGGGTGATCAGACCGCCTGCGATCGCGACGGCGATGAACCCGGCCAAGCGGTCCGTCGTACTGGACAGGCCGGTGACCCGCTCCATCGGAACCCTCGCCGCGATGGCGATCTCCGGGATCATCACCCCCTTCGCGGAGTCTCCCGGGCCGCGCAGTGCTCCCGCGACGGCGACGAGCGCGAGAAGGACGGGGAATGACAACAGGTGGAGGGCGTGCAGCAGGGGGATGGCTGCGACCACTCCGGTGCTCGCGCTGTCGGCGAGGATGCTGACCCGGCGGGCACCGACCCGGTCGATCCAGGGGCCGCCGATCACCTTGCAGATCACCAACGGTGCCATCTCGGCCAGCGCGACCAGGCCGGTCTTGACCGGCGATCCGGTGCTGGTCAGAACGAACCAGGGGATCGCAATCGCGCTGACCCGGGTCCCGCAGATCGACACCACGTTGGCGATCAGATAGGCGATCAGCGGAGCGCGGTGCGGCGTACTGGTCGGGGTGTTCATCGCGTCTCCCGGGGGTAGGCCTGGATCTGCACGGTGACCTGCTCTTCGCCGTCCTCAAGGGGCGCGGCGAGGTCCGTGACGGTGTACTTGCGCAGTACGGCGGCCAGCTCCTGCCGCAGGTCCACGAGTTGGTCTGGGCGCAGGTGGCAGGTGAAGTCGGACAGCACGCTGGCCTCCTTCCACTCCGGAGCCATCGTTTCCAGGGAGTCGATGAACGCGAACATGTTCTCCGCGTAGATCTGGCCGACACCGTGCAGGAAGCCCATGGTCAGCTCGGGCTCCTCGTCCAGTAGCTGCGGCATGTCGAACGACGTCGACTGGTGCGCGGCCTTCCACCAGCGGTCCCGGGCGTTGCCCCGACTGTCGTCCTCGACCACCAGTCCTGCCTCGGCCAGTTGGCGCAGGTGGTAGCTGGTGGCGCCGGAGTTCACTCCGAGCCGCCCGGCCAGCGTGGTGGCCGTCTGGGGGCCGTGGACGCGGAGCAGCCCGAGTGCCCGGCTCCGCAGCGGATGGGACAGGGCCCGCACCAGCTTGCGGTCCAGCCGCACGATCTTGTCGTCGGAGATTCCCGGGTTGCTGCTCTCGCTCTCGCTCATGGGCCGATCGTAGGACTGCAAAGACAGTTTGCAAAGAGTTTTTGCAAACAGATTCTGCGATCGGTTGTCCACAGGTCCGAGATTGGTGGTCCGGGAGTGGGTGGGATCGCTGCATCTTCTCTGCTGACACAGCCGACGGCGGCAGACCGCCGCCTACGACACGGAGAGACCACCATGCTGCGAGTGATGCTCGAGGACGCCGACTACTGCGACGTCCCGGCCGATCTGATGACGTTCGACGACGGGGCCGTCGTGTTCTGGCGCGACGGCGAGGAGGTCGGCCGGCACCGCCAGGCGCGGATCCGCTCCCTGGAGGTGCTGGACAGCCGCTCGATGACCCGCAAGATCGCGGCTGCCCGCCGCAACCATCCGAAGGCGTTCCGCCCCTGGACCTCGGAGGACGAGCAACTGCTCGCCGAGATGTTCCGCGGCGGCGCCGGCAAGGACGAGTTGATCGACGCGCTGGGCCGCCAGGAGGGTGGGATCGCGACCCGGTTGCGCGGTCTCGGGCTGCTGCCGGACGACCAGAAGTTGCTCTGAGTCCGATGGCCGCGACCCCCTGCCGACGAGACCCTTTTGTGATCAGCCGGAGGCGTCGGACACAATGGCGCGATGCAGGCAGAGGTGGATGCGGCCGGACGCCCGGGCACGCCGACCGCGGAAGCGGTCGGCGAGATGGGGGCGTGGGAGGCGATCCGCGTCGCCTTGCTGGACCGGAGCGGCCTGGTGCGCGCGGTCGCGTCCGGGCGGCGTCGCGGTCTCGACCAACCGCCGTACCAGCGGGTCGAGCTGCGCTACGTCGACCTCAAGGGGCAGCGCCATCTCCAACTGACCGAGTACGACGAGCGCCAGGCCCACATCCGGAACTTCGTCGGCCCGGAGGTCCTGGAGGCGGTCGACAAGCTGCTCGCCCAGCCGTACGGGACGTGGCATGTCGAGACGACCGCCGAGACGCTGCGGCTGCGCTACACCAAGAAGGGCAAGGAGCTGCTGCAGCGGCAGGCCGAGAGCCGCGAGCAGACGACCAGCCACGACCGGGTGAAGCAGCGCGCGCTCGATCCGGCGGCGCCGTTCCTGATCGAGCTCGGGATCAGCGACCACCTGGGCCGGGTGAAGCCGTCCCGGCAGTCGAAGTACAAGCAGATCGACGAGTTCTGCAAGCTGCTCGAGCCGGCCCTCGACGAGGCGATCTCGGCCGGCCGGATCGCGACCGGCCGACCGCTCCAGATGGTCGACCTCGGCTGCGGCAACGCCTACCTCACGCTCGCGGCCCATCACCTCCTGACCGCGGCCGGGCATGACGTCCGGACGACCGGGGTGGACCGCAACCCGGCCGCCCGGAAGCGGAACACCCGGATCGTGACGGCGCTGGGCTGGCAGGACCAGCTGCGGTTCGTCGACGCGACGATCCAGGCCGCGGAGCTCGACGTCCAGCCGGATGTCGTGCTGGCGCTGCACGCCTGCGACACCGCCACCGACGACGCGCTCGCGCGGGCGGTCCAGTGGGAGGCGCCGCTGGTGCTCGCAGCTCCGTGCTGCCATCACGACATCCAAAAGCAGCTCAAGAGCGTCACACCACCGGCGCCTTACTCTCTGATGACGAGGTATGGCATCGTTCGTGAGCGGTTCGCCGACGTCCTGACAGATACTCTCCGGGCGGCGGTCCTACGACAGGTCGGGTACCGGGTGGAGGTAGTGCAGTTCGTGGACAGCCAGCACACGCCCCGCAATCTGCTGCTCCGAGCCGCCCGGACGAACGCCGCGGTGCCCGCCGATCTCGAGTCCGACTGCGCGACGTTGATCGCGGAGTGGCAGGTCACACCGCGGCTGGCCGAGCTGCTGCTCCCGGAGGCGGGCGGTCCACCCGCCGGGTCCGGGCGGCCGGCGTCGGAGGTGGGTGCGTGAAGCTCCTCCGCTCGGCGTTCGCCCTGGCAGCCGCGACCTGCGTCACGCTCGCCGTCGCCGCGCTGCCCGCCGTTGCAGTGGTGACCGCGGACCCGACACCGGCCGCACCGAAGAAGCTGTTCACGATCGACGACGCCCGCGTCAAGGTGCCTTCGGGCATGGCCAAGAGCCAGAAGTACCAAGACCTGTACTGGACGGTGAACAACACCAAGGGCGCCTCCGCGCGCGTCTTCGGGGTCGATGCCGAGGGCGACGTGAAGGTCACCCTCAGGTTCAGCGCCGAGGTGCAGGACGTCGAGGCGATCGCGGTCGACCGCGAGGGCACGATCTACGTCGCCGACATCGGGGACAACGCCAAGACGCGGGACATGATCGAGATCTACACGATCCCCGAGCCGGCCAGCCTCGAGAACGCCGAGAACGTCCGCTACCACCGCTACGACTTCAAGTATCCCGACGGCGCGCACGATGCCGAGACCCTGCTGGTCCAGCCCGAGACCAACCAGCTCTTCATCGTCACCAAGTCGAGCAAGGCTGCGATCTACGAGGCTCCCGGCACGCCGTCCCGCGAAGGCACCAACAAGCTCACCAAGCTTGCCGCCGCCCCAGCCGGCACCTTCACCGACGGCACCTTCCTCCCCGACGGGCAGCGTGCCGTCCTTCGCACCAACACCGACATCGCCACCGTCGCCTGGGGCGACAAGCCCGTGCTGGCGGCCCGCGGCTCGGTGGGCTCCGCGGCAGGCGACGCCTTGGCCGTGGGCCCCGACGACGACACCGTCCTGGCCGGGAGTGCAGTCTCCAAGTCGGTCGTCTACCAAGTGCAGGTCCCGGCCAAGAAGGAGGCCTCACCGCCGCCCGCGTCAGCCTCCACGCCCCCACCGAAGGCTTCTGCTGGTAACACCGACGCCGGAGCCGGTGCCCCCGAGAAGAACCACAACCTCCGCTGGATCATCATCGGCGCGGCCCTCTTCGCCCTGGTAGTCACCGTCGTGACCTTCCCGCCCGGCCGCCGCGAGCGCCTGGACCGCATGGCCGAGAATGCCCGCCTCACCGGCCAGGCTGCCGGCCCGACCCGCCGCCGCCACAGCGCGTAACGCGCCACCGCGCCGCACCGGATTGTCGGTGACCGCTGGTAGATGTGGGTGTCGACATCCAGCGACCGATGGAGGCCGTGATGGCTGAGCGACCGCGCGTGGTGGTCACTGTGGGAGCCAGCGTTGACGGGAAGGTGGCCCTGACCCGAGACGCGCTCTTGATGCACCAGCCGAGTACGGATCTGTGGGCCGCGATGACGCCGCCGGCCGCGGACCCGGCGCCGCTCGACATCGTCGAGCTGATCAGACAGCAGTACGGCTGCAACGCGATCCTGGAGGGCAGCGGCAGCCTGGTGACCGAGTCCGAGACTCCGGAAGAGCTGCCTCCCTATGACGGTGATACTGCCGGCCCCTACGAGCACTTCCTTCCATCGGACGTCACCAGCCTTCCGTCGCCGCCGCTCATGTGGTTCACCGTCGTCGACAGCCGCGGACGAGTGCGCTGGACCGAGAATCACGAGAACTGGGCCGCGCTGGTCCTGGTGGCTCAATCCACTCCCGCGGCCTATCTCGCATACCTCCGCCGCGAACACATCTGCTATCTCGTTGTCGGCGAAGACCGTGTCGACGTGGCGCAGGCGATCGCCGCGATGGGTACTGAGCTCGGCATCCGTTGCGTCTTGTCAGCTGCGGGCGGCGGCCTCAACGGCGTACTGCTGCGGGCCGGGCTGATCGACGAGCTCTACGTGACGTTGGCGCCGGCTCTGATCGGCGGCCTTGGGACGCCGTCGGTCATGGACGGGCCGCCTCTTGCCGTCGGGGAGGCTGCAACCGCGTTGCAGCTGCTCTCGGTGAACGCCGATACCAGCGGCTCCGTTCGTCTGCACTACGCCGTAGCCACAGGCTGACCCGGCGCTCGTAAAAAACCTTCCCCCGGACTCTCTTTGAGGTTTCTGAGTGACGGGATCTGCGGTACGGTGCTGCGACTACTGACAGCGTCAGCTTCGTGACTGGCCGCGATGAGTGTGGAAGGGGTCGACGCGATGCGCATGGTGCGTTTGCTGATGTCGGTGGTGCTTCTTGGCACCGGCATGATCTGGGGGACTGTGCCTGCGCAGGCGGCGAGCGTGGTTGTGCCGCCTGGCGTGACGGCCGGCGTGGCCGTGTTCGACCGGCAGACCGGTCGGTTCACCGAGTCGCTCAACCCCGATCTCCAGTTCCGGTCGGCTTCGGTCGTGAAGCTGCTGCTGGTGCTCGACTACCTGTGGAACCGCGGACCGGCGTACGACATCCCGGCGTCCGACCGCGCACGGCTCGAGGTGATGCTGCGCAGCAGCGACGACGATGCCGCGAGCTACTACTGGGATCAGCTCGGCCGCTCGGCGGTCATCGACCGGATGGTTCCGCGCCTCGGCCTGACGAACACCGCAGGCCCACCGGCCGGCTACCCCGGCTACTGGGGATACGCGGCCTTCACCGCAGCCGACACCGTACGGATCTACCGCTACCTGCTCGACCAGGCACCGGCCCCCGTCCGCACCTTCGTGATGGGCAACCTCCACCAGGCAACGCGCTACGGCACCGACGGCTTCGACCAGTACTTCGGTATCGCGTCCGTCTTCGAGCAGCCGTTCGCCATCAAGCAGGGCTGGTCAGGTTTCTCGAACTCGAAAGCTGTAGACCTCACCAAGGAAGCTCTGCACACCACCGGCACAGTAGGCCCCAACGACCGAACCATCGTCGCGGTCTACACCCTGCACCCCGACGGCACCGCCTACGGCAAGGCCTACACCGACGTCACCCGCTTGACCCGCACGCTGAACGTCCCAGGAGCCGTGAAGACCCCCGGCACCTGGATCACCTCCACCGGCTCCGGCGTCCGAGCGCGAACCGCACCGAACACCTCCAGCACCGTCATCGGCACCCTGCCCGCCGCGGTCGAAGTACTGGTGACCTGCCAGAAAAAGGGCCAACTGATCAACGACCCACCCCACGCCAGCGAATGGTGGGCCTACCTCCCCAAATACAACGGCTACGTAACCAACGTCTACCTAGGCACCGGCACCCCCAAACTCCCCAACATCCCCGACTGCCCAACCCCTTAACCGGTGGATTTTCGTCACAGAGCACCCAAAATCCACCGGATAGCGGGGGGTGCCGGCTGGTCCGTGCGTTAGTCGGTTGATTTTCGTCGCCGAGCACCCCCAATCCACCGGATAGCGCAAGGTCCCGCGCCTCCGCCGCAGCCCGTCAGCCCCAGGCGACGGGATCGCGGTCGCCGGGCTCGGCGTCCGGCTCGGCCATGCGCTCTGCTCGCTGTGCGTTTCAGTCGGCTGGCCTTGGCGGTCGGGCGGGGTACAGACCGAAAGGGCCTCGGCCGGGGACGTGGGTTTGTGGTTGCTCGCCGCGACCGGCCGATCTGAAAGACAGCATGGCCGGCCGCCGCGGTGGCTGAGCCGGATGGCGAGGCCGGTTCCCGCGTTCCCGTCGCCTACGGTTGGCGGGATCCGGTTGCGGTCCGGCGAGGGAGGCCGGTGACCGCGCTTCCCGTTGCCATCAGGTGACGGGCTTGTGGCTAGGGTCCGGGAAACGCCGGCGACCGCGTTCCCGTCGCCTTCGGTTGCTGTCCGGGCTGCGGTAATTTCGGGGGCTATCCGTTCAAGTTGCTCCTTCTCCGGTCGTATGAAGGGGGGAGAAGGAGCAATCTCAGGGGTTATCCGTTCAAATTTCGCTCGGCGGGCGGGCGAGGGGGTGACGGGGTGACGGGGTGACCGAGGCTCGCGTTGTTTGGGGTTGGCGTGCTCTGGTTGCCGTCCGGGGAAATCGCCACCCCTCACCTCGAACGCCGCAACCAGGCGCTGACCGAATGGGCCGCCAGCAGCAGCTACGGGGCCAACCTCACCAACTCCTGCTCGCTCTCCAGCAGCCGGTCGCCGGTCGCCGGTCGCCGGTTTCGGGGCGGATACTGGGGGCGTGAACAGGAACCGGTGGGCGTGAACAAGGTATTACCTGTCCACAGCCCCCACCGGGTAGGCGGACCCCCGGGTTGTGGCCGGCGCGACTGAAGCCACCGTGCACAACCACGCCGTACAGCCGGTCCCGACTCGATGCGCGCAGGCATGCGCTTGGAAGATCCCCATTTGATGGGTTCACCCATGGCGTTGTGGGTGGGCTAGCTGCATGCGGTTGGCCGACCCGCCAGGGGATGGGTCAGCCCACCAAATGGGGGCGCCGCGCTCGTCGTAGCGGGGTCTGGCGTGGTGCATTTGGTGGGTTCACCCATGGGGTGGGGGGTTCCGGACCCGCATGCGGTGGGGGAACCCACAAGCTGGTAGGTGGACCCACGAGGTGGTGCGGCGGTTGCTGGGTCGGGGCGGGTCGGGGTTGAGTGGAGGGCGGTTCACGGGGTTGTGCCGGCAGGGGTGGCAGTGGTCGTCCGTGGGGTGGCTCGGCTGGGGCGGCGTAGGTGACGTCCGGGGATGCCGACCGTGGGGCGCCGTACCGGGCTCTGCCCGGGGTGTGGTGGTTAGCGCGGGGTTAGGTAGTGGCCGGTGAGGCTTTGGGGGTGGGTGGCGAGGTTGGTGGGGGTGGTGGCGGCGACTATGCGGCCGCCGGCGGTGCCGGCTCCGGGGCCTAGGTCGATGACGTGGTCGGCGTTGGCGATGAGGTCCAGGTCGTGCTCGATGACGATGACGGTGGCGCCGGAATCGATCAGGCGGTCGAGGACGGTGAGGAGGACGCGGATGTCGGCGGGGTGCAGGCCGACGCTGGGTTCGTCGAAGATGAAGAGGGTGCCGGCCTGGGGTTTCTCGAGGTCGGCGACGAGTTTGAGGCGTTGGGCCTCGCCGCCGGACAGGGCGGGGGTGGCTTCGCCGAGGATGAGGTAGCCGAGGCCGATCTCGTCGAGGGTGCGCAGGCGGGACTGGAGTTTGCGCAGGTGGGTGAAGACGCCGCGGGCCTCGTCGATGGTGAGGGCCAGGGCTTGCGGGATGGTGAGGCCGTCGACGGTGACGGCGTCGGCGGCGGGGCTGTAGCGGGAGCCGCCGCAGAGTGGGCAGGGGATGTCGACGTCGGGGAGGAACTGGACGTCGAGCGAGATCTGCCCGGTACCGTCGCATTGCGGGCAGCGCAGGCTGCCGGTGTTGTAGGAGAAGTCCGCCGCGGTGAGGTCGGTCGAGGCCGCGGCGTAGGCGCGGCGCAGGTCGTCGAGGATCCCGCTGTACGTCGCCACGGTCGACCGCACGTTGCGCCCGATCGGTGCCGCGTCGACGACGACCGTGCGTTCGATGCCCCCGGCATCCAAATGCTGTACGTGCGCAGGCGACCGACCGAGGAGCGCGGCGGCCAGGCTGTCGAGGATCAGCGTGGTCTTGCCCGAACCGGAAACCCCGGTCACCGCAGTCAGCCGACGCAACGGGAACTCGGCTGACAAAGCCTTCAAGGTGAAGTACGGCGAAGTCTCCAACCGGATCCGCCCAAACGAGAAGGTCTCCGACTCAGGCACCCGCGGCCGAACGACCACCGGCTCGGCCCCACTCAAGAAGCCCCCGATCACCGAGGTGTCCGAGCCCTCCAGCGCAGAAACGGTGCCAATGGCAACAATCTCGCCACCGTGCGAACCGGCGCCCGGCCCGATCTCCACCAGCCAGTCCGCGTGCCGCAGTACTCGGACGTCGTGGTCCACGAGCACCACCGAGTTCCCGGTCGCGACCAATCGCCGTACGACGTCGATCAATGCGTCGATGTTGCTCGGATGCAGGCCGACGGACGGCTCGTCCAGCACATACAGCAGACCGGTTGCGCTGCTCCGCAGAGTCCGGGCAAGCTGCACCCGCTGCAGCTCACCCGTCGACAAAGTTCGCGACGCACGGTCGAGCGACAGATACCCGAGCCCCAACCCCAGCAGATGCTCAGCCGTCGGCGTAAAGGCAGCAGCTATCTGCGATGCCATCGACGCGAGCTCAGCCGGAACGACCAACGACCGCACAAAGTCCGTAACTTCTGAGAGGCTCCACGACGACAAAACATCAAGCGGTACGTCGTTCAGCAGCACCGACCGCGCCCGAGCGTTCAGCCGCGAGCCACCACAGGCCGGGCACCTGGCCACCCGCACGAACCGGTCGAGCCGCGCCACCGTCTTCTCGCTCTGCGCATTGTCCAAGGCATCCTGGACAACCCGATTGGCGTTCCGGTACGTCGCGTTCAGCTCGAAGACGTTGCCCTTCTTGCTCGTGACCACCACCGAGCGCTTCGTCTCGTCGCCACGAAAGATCGTCTCCCGCTCAGCCGGCGTCAGCTCCCGGAACGGTACGTCGGTCCGCACGCCCAACTGTGCAACCACCTGCGGCAGCAGGCTCGCGCCGAACGATCCCCAGGCCGCCACCGCGCCCTCGTCGATCGTGAGCGACTCGTCCGGCACCAGCGTGCGCTGGTCGATCTGCCGGCTCTCACCTGTCCCGCCGCAGGTCTCGCAGGCGCCGTCGCTGTTGAAGGCGAAACCCTCAGCCCCCAGTACGGCGAATTGTTCGCCATCGACCGGACACGTCAGCTGCCCGGTGGCCGCGATCTCGATCGTCGCCGCGACCCGATGCCCAGCAGGACACAGATGTGATCCCAGCCGCGAGTACATCAACCGCAACGAGTTCAGCAGCTCGGTCGCCGTACCGAAAGTGCTGCGCACCCCCGGCACCGCGGGCCGTTGGTGCAGGGCGATCGCGGCCGGAACCCCGTCGACCGCATCGACATCCGCACGAGCCGCCTGCGACAACCGGCGGCGCGTATACGTCGACAAGGCCTCGAGATACCGGCGGGAGCCCTCGGCATACAGCACGCCTAACGCGAGCGAGGACTTCCCCGAACCGGAGACCCCGGTCAACCCGACCAGCCCGCGCAGCGGGATGTCGACGTCGACGTTCTTCAGATTGTGAACCCGGGCCCCGCGAACCGCGACTTCCTCGCCCCAATGCATGCCACCACACTAGGGACAACCGCCGACAAAGGCGGTTGTCCCCGGCAACTTCAGCGCAGTTTGTCGACGATGTAGTCGATCGACTGGGTGAGCTTCTCGACGTCGTCCGGGTCGACCGCAGGGAACATGGCGACGCGGAGCTGGTTGCGGCCGAGCTTGCGGTAGGGCTCGGTGTCGACGATGCCGTTGGCGCGCAGGGTCTTGGCGACCGCGGCGGCGTCGATGGAGTCGTCGAGGTCGATGGTGCCGATCACCAGCGAGCGGGCGTCGGGGTCGGTGACGTACGGCGTCGCGTAGTCCGACTTCTCGGCCCAGGTGTAGAGCCGGTTGCTCGAGTCGGTCGTGCGGCCGACGCTCCACTCCAGGCCGCCCTGGCTGTTGATCCAGTCGGTCTGCTCGGCCATCAGGAACAGCGTGGCCAGCGACGGCGTGTTGTAGGTCTGGTTCTTGCTCGAGTTGTCGACCGCGGTGGCGAGGTCCAGGAACGCCGGGATCCAGCGGCCGGAGGCGGTGATCTCCTCGACCCGGGCCAGCGCGGCGGGGGACAGGATGGCGATCCACAGGCCGCCGTCCGAGGCGAAGCACTTCTGCGGGGCGAAGTAGTAGGCGTCGGTCTCGGCGATGTCGACGGGCAGGCCGCCGGCGCCGGAGGTGGCGTCGATCGCGACCAGTGCGTCGGCGTCGGCGCCCGCGACCCGCTTGATCGGGGCCATCACGCCGGTGGAGGTCTCGTTGTGCGGCCACGCGTACAGGTCGATACCGGCCTCGGCCACGGCGATCGGGCGGGTGCCCGGGTCGGACTTCACCACGGTCGGGTCGCCGAGGTGCGGGGCGAGCTGCGCGGCCTTGGCGAACTTCGAGGAGAACTCACCGAAGCTCAGGTGCTGGCTCCGCTCGCGGATCAGCCCGAACGTCGCGATGTCCCAGAACGCGGTCGAGCCACCGTTGCCGAGCACCACCTGGTACCCGTCCGGCAGCTGGAACAGGTCGGACACGCCCTGCTGCATGCGGGCCACCAGGTTCTTCACCGGGGCCTGGCGGTGCGAGGTGCCGAGCAGCTTGGCGCCCTCGGTCGCGAGCGCGGCCACGGCTTCCGGACGGACCTTGGACGGTCCGGCCCCGAAGCGGCCGTCGGCGGGCTTGAGCTCAGCAGGAAGAATGATGTCGCTGGTCACCAGCGGTTCCCTTCGTCGTCTGGCAAGTTCTGCGCCGACGACGCTGTCAGCGTGAACATCCTCCCACAGTGTCATCTTGGGCCACCAGCGGCCCGCTCCCGTGGGTCTCAAATTCACTCGTGTTTGCGCTCGATCACCTGCGTACCGGTCAGCACCGCCACTGGGCCGGACGGAGTGTCCGTCCACTCGCCACACGCGCCACCGCCCTCGGCGACGTCCAGCGGCAGCGGAGTCCCGTCCATCCGCAGCGCCGGGTGGTAGTAGGACGCCACCTTCTCGGCCTCACCCTGGATGTAGTGACCGATCAGCGCCCGCCGGAACCGGTCCGTCGTCACGTTCGGTGCACTCCCATGCACCAGCGCGCCATGGAAGAACAACACGTCACCAGCCTCCATAGAGATCGGTACGGCGGCCTCCTGCGTCGGAAGCGGCACGGTGACATCGGTGAAGCTGACCGTGGTGTCCGCCTTCTCGGTGCACAGGATCGGCCAGCGATGGCTGCCCGGCACCACCTCGAGGCAGCCGTTCGCCGGGTCGACCCGGTCGAGTGCCATCCAGGCCGCCACACAGGTCCCCGGCTCGGCCTTCAGGTAGAAGTTGTCCTGGTGCAGCGCCTGCCCGCGTGAACCCGGCGGCTTGAAGTAGATCATCGTCTGCACCGCGTACGGCGACCTGTCCAGCAGCACGGTCATCACCTGGTCGATGCGCGGGTCGATGAGCCACTGCAGCGACTCGTCGTCCCACCGGTGCATCTGCGCCATCCGCGGGTACCGCCGCAGCGGATCGCGGTCGCCCGACCGCACTCCGGACTCGTCGTTGTCATACGACCCTCGATGACGCAGCACCATGTAGTGCTCCCGCAGCCGCTCCGCCTCGTCAGCGCTGAACAGCCCGCGCACCAGCGTGTAACCGTCCCGCTCGAACTCCTGCTTGCACGATTCGCTCACCATTCTTCAAGTCTCCGGTCCACAATGGAGCTAGGCCACGGAAGATCCACGCGAGGAGTTGGACTTTTGTTGCAGCCACTACCGCTGACCCGGCTGTCTCCGCCGACCTTCTGGCGTTGCGAGCCCAACTGGTCCTGGGTGTCGCCCAAGCAGACGGACCACCTGCTGTGGTGTGTCTTGGACGGCCGCGGTCGCCTGGAGCTCGACGGCCGGCATCAGGACCTCAGCCCCGGCGTGTGCGCGGTCTTCCAGCCAGGCGACGCGCCCCGGGCTACCCACGACCCGCACCGACGGCTCCTCGTCTTCGGCATGCACTTCGCCACCAGCCAGTACGGCGTCGCCCCGGAACCGCGCTGGGGCGAGGTGATGGACCGCGAGCTGCTGAATGTGCTCGCGCGGACGAGCGACTCGGCGTACCGGCGTGGTGATGCGGTCGGACGGCGTCAGGCCGAGCTGTGCCTCGAGCAACTGATCGCACTGGTCTGGGACGCCGTGCAGCACCCCAACCGCCAGGTGACTGACACAGCGGTTGACGAGGTGGCGCGGCAACTCCGTCAGGACCCAGGCCGGGACTGGTCCGTGGCCGAGATGGCCGACCGGGCAGCACTGTCTCGGGCGCAGTTCACGAGACGCTTCGTCCAGCAGTTCGGGCGGTCACCGGCGCAGTACCTGATCCAGGCCCGCATCGACCGCGCACACCAACTGCTGACCGAGAGCGGCATGACGGTCACACAGACCGCTACCGCTCTCGGCTACACAGACGTTCCTTACTTCAGCCGCCAGTACAAACAACGCACCGGCCGCACTCCCAGCCAGGAGCGCTAGGCCCAGGACGTGTCCCAGCCCTCGATGGAGTCGGCCGAACGCGTTCCCGGGCCGGAGTAGATCGCCGACGGGCGGATCAGTCGCCCGGTGCGCTTCTGCTCCAGCACGTGCGCGCTCCAACCAGCCGTCCGGGCACAGGTGAACATCGACGTGAACATCGGCGGCGGAACCTCCGCGAAGTCCAGCACGATGGCTGCCCAGAACTCGACGTTGGTCTCCAGCACCCGGTCCGGCCGCCGCTCGCGCAGCTCGGCCAGTGCGGCCTTCTCCAGCGCCTCGGCCACCTCGTACCGCGGTGCGTCCAGCTCACGCGCCGTACGACGCAGCACGCGCGCCCGCGGGTCCTCGGCCCGGTACACGCGGTGGCCGAAGCCCATCAGCCGCTCGCCGGCGTCCAGTAGACCCTTCACATACGAACGGGCGTCGCCACTGCGCTCGACACCCTCGATCATCGTCAGCACCCGGGCCGGTGCGCCACCATGGAGTGGGCCGGACATGGCACCCACAGCACCGGACAGGGCAGCCGCGACGTCGGCGCCGGTCGAAGCGATCACCCGGGCGGTGAACGTAGAGGCGTTCATACCGTGCTCGGCTGCGGACGTCCAGTAGGCGTCGACTGCCTTCACATGCTTGGGATCGGGCTCACCACGCCAGCGGATCATGAACCGCTCGGTGATGGTCTTGGCCTTGTCCACCTCACGCTGCGGAACCATCGGCTGCCCGGTGCCGCGCGCGGCCTGCGCCACGTAGGACAGCGCCATCACCGCGGCACGTGACAGGTCCTCACGAGCCTGTACGTCGTCGATGTCGTACAGCGGGCGCAGTCCCCAGGCGGGGGCGAGCATGGCCAGAGCGGACTGGACGTCGACCCGCACGTCACCGGTGTGCACCGGCAGCGGGAACGGCTCGGCCGGCGGCAGACCCGGCGTGAACGCTCCGTCGACCAGAAGGCCCCAGACGTTCTCGAACGGCACCCGGCCGACCAGGTCCTCGATGTCCACGCCGCGGTAGCGCAGCGCCGACCCCTCCTTGTCCGGCTCGGCGATCTGCGTGTCGAACGCGATCACGCCTTCCAGCCCGTGCTGCACCTCGGTCTTCGGATCTGACATACCACTCCCTCGTCCTCATGTTTGGCGCCCAGGCAGCATAGATCGACGAAGCTACTCACGGATAACTTTCGTGGCCGGAATCGCATCGTGGAAAACGTGGAAATACTCGTCGCCTACGCCTTTCACCGGCCCGACTCCGCGGCGCGTGCTGCGGAGGGCGCAGCTCGGGTGCAGGCCTACTACGCCGATGCCGCCAAACTGGCGGGTCATGACGGCAGCACGAACGGCCTGCACCTGTGGGGCCCCAGCGCGCACTGGCAGCAGCAGGGGACAGTAAGGGTCGCCAGTCTGCATGCACCTGTCGACCACGAGCTGGTCGAGACAGCACGTCGTACGCCGGAGGCCTTCACCGAATTGGCCCCGCCGCTCACCATGGCTGTGCTGGACGGCGACCGGCTGGAGCTGTTCACCGACTCGGCCGGTCTGGGCCGGCTGTTCCAGGTGCGCTTGCCGGACGGCTGGGTGTGGAGCAACCGCCCAGTCGCTGCACTCCTCTTCGCCGGTGTCGGGGCCGTAGCGTCACCGCGGGGCTGGGCGTTCGCTGCGACGTGCGGCTGGTTCATGGGCGACAGTACGCCGTACGAGGGCGTGCTGGCCGTTGCCGGAGCGACCCACATCGTGGCTGACGGCAAGCTGCGTCGCCAGACCACCAGCCGCATCGAGCCGAGCTCCCTGTGGCTGTCCGACGCGATCGAAGAGCCCACCGAAGACGTGCGCCCCGTCGGCCCGCAGCCCGAGTCGCTCGCGGAACCGACTGGGCTCATCGACCGAGCACTCGCCCGGCATCGGCGTACTGAAGGCTTGCCGCACGACCCGTGGAGCCATGTTGCCTACGGCTACTACTACCCGGCTGACCTGCCGAAGACGGACGCCCTGACGTTGTCCGCGAAACTGCTGGTGTTCGGCAGACACCTGGAGACGGCGCTGGTCCCGGCGACCGGCCCGTCCGAGGCTTCCCGAGGGGCCGTGGCCACCCAGATCGAGCACGTCTTGCGCGACGCGGTCCGCGGGGGGATCGAAGACGCCAAGATGCTCGACTACTTCTACCTGATCGAACGCATCCGCCGGAGGAGCGGACCGCCCCCACTCACTAACTCCGCTGCGGGCCGTGAATCCAGTAGTCGCTGAGCGTGGACTCGATGCGGCAGACGAGGTTGATGAGTGGCGCAGGTCCGCCTGGAGGGCGCCCAGTAACCTCGGACCTGTGGATCTGAGCGAGATGCGGCAGACGTACGGGTTGGGTGAGTTGCTCGAGGATCAGCTGGAGGCGGATCCGATCGTGCAGTTCGGCACCTGGTTGGCCCAGGCGACCGAGGCTGGGATCACCGAGCCGAACGCGATGGTGCTGGCGACCGCCGACGCCGACGGCCGCCCGTCAGCACGCACCGTCCTGCTGAAGGGCCTGGACGAGCGCGGCTTCGTCTTCTACACCAACCAGCAGTCCCGCAAGGCCGACGACCTGGCCGCCAACCCGCACTGTGCCCTCGTCTTCCCGTGGCACCCGATGCAGCGCCAGGTCCGGATCGAGGGCACTGCCAGCAAGCTGCCCACCGACGAGGTCGATGCCTACTTCGCTGCCCGCCCGCGGGAGTCCCAGCTCGGTGCCTGGGCCTCGCAGCAGAGCCAGCCCGTCGATTCCCGTGACGAGCTGGATCTGCAGTACGCGTCGTACGAGCGGCAATGGCCCGAGGGCACGGAGATCGCGACGCCGTACTTCTGGGGTGGCTATCGGATCGAGCCGCAGGTGATCGAGTTCTGGCAGGGTCGGGTCGGTCGCCTGCACGACCGCCTGGCCTACCGCCGTACCAACTCCTCCTCGTGGGAGCTGGTCCGGCTCCAGCCCTGAGCAGGCGGCTCTCCCGAAGACTCCCGGATGCCGTGCTTCTCCCACCACCGGACCAGCGGCGCCGGAGCCCACCAGTTCGCCCTGCCGAGCAGCCGCATCGTCGCCGGAACCAGCAGCGCCCGGACGATGGTCGCGTCGAGGGCGATCGCGATCACCAGCCCGACCCCGATCATCTTCACGAACACGATGCCCGAGGTCGAGAACGCCGCGACCACGATCACCAGTAGTAGCGCAGCGCTGGTGATGATCCCGCCGGTCCGCTGCAGCCCGAGCGCGACCGCCTGGGTGTTGTCGCCGGTCCGGTCGTACTCCTCGCGGATCCGGCTCAGCAGGAACACCTCGTAGTCCATCGACAACCCGAACAGCACCGCGAACAGCAGCACCGGATTGGTCGCGTCCAGGAACCCGGCCGGCGTGAAGTCGAGGAACCCGGACAGATGCCCGTCCTGGAAGATCCACACCATCGCCCCGAACGCCGCCGACAACGACAGCACGTTCATCAGCAACGCCTTGAGCGGCAACACAAAGGAGCCGAAGGCAAGGAACAGCAGCAGGAAGGTGATCAGGACAACAAACCCACCCATGTACGGCGCTCGCTCCGCCAGCACGTCCAGCAGATCGATCAGCGCGGCCGTCTCACCACCGACCTCGGTGGTTGTCCCAGCAGGCGGTGCCACAGCCCGTACGGCGTGGACAACGTCCCGCGCGGGCAGCTCCTGGCCGGTGTAATGCGTGTGCACGACCACCTCGGCCACACCGTTCTTGAAACCACCGATCCGTACGTCGTCGACCTCGGGGATCTGCTTGAGCTTCGCCACGTACGGCTGCAACACCGGGGCAGGGTCAGCCTCGTCGAGGCGAACCGCGACGAACACCTCCGACCCGCCGGCCCCAGCGAAGTCGCGTTGCAGGGTCTCGGTCACAGTCCGGGAGGTCGCACCCGACGGCAGCGCTCGGTGGTCAACTCCACCCAACTGTGCTTGCAGGAAAGGGATTCCGAGCACGAGCAGCAGCGGTACGAGAACCAGCACGTAACGCACCGGCCGCCGCATCACGCTGTGTGCCAACCGATACCAGGCCCCGTGGTGGTCGGCCGCCGGACGCCGCCGCAGGAACGGCACCTGCAGGCGGTTCACCCGATGCCCGAGGACGGCAAGCAGGGCAGGCAATGCGGTCAGCGCGGCAACCATTGCCACCACGACAGCCGCGACGCCGCCGTACGCCATCGAACGCAGGAACATCACCGGGAACAAGGCCAAGCTACTGATCGCCACCCCGACAGTCACGCCCGAGAAGGCAACAGTCCGCCCGGCCGTAGCCATCGTCGTGGTCAGTGCCGCCTCGACCTCATTGCCCTTGGCAAGCTCCTCGCGGAACCGGGTGACGATGAACAACGCGTAGTCGATCGCCAGCCCGAGCCCGATCATCGTGACGATGTTGATCGAGAAGATCGACACATCGGTGAACGCCGACAACGCGCGCAGCAGCACGAACGCCCCGAGAATCGCCAGCGCACCAACGAACAACGGCAGCGACGCCGCGACCAGACCACCGAACACCACGACCAGCAGCACCAGCACGATCGGCATCGAGATCGTCTCGGCCTTCACGATGTCCTTCTCGGTCTGCGAGTTCACCTCGTCGAAGACCGCGACCTCGCCGCCCACCTTGGTGTCCAGCCCGGCCGGCCCGCTGCGAACCTGATCGGCGATCCGGTGGAAGGTCTCAAGCCGCTCCTCCGGAGTCGCGCCGGCCAGCGTCAGTACGGCGTACGTGCTGTGCTGGTCCTTCGACACGAGCACCGGGGACTTGCTTCCCCAGTACGTCGTCGCCTGCAGCACGTCGGTCGGCGGCAGCTCGGCGAGATCCTGCTCCACGGCGGACCGGAAGCCCGGATCGGCGACCGTCCGATCGGTACTGCGGTAGAGCACGATCACGTCGGTGCCGGTGCGGCCGACGTTCTGCTCGATGGTGGCGACGGCGTGGGCGGCCTCGGTGTCCGGGGCGTCGAAGCCGCCGTTCGCGAGGGAGCCGAAGACGCCGGTGCCCCAGGCCACCCCGAGGGCGACGAAGATCGCGGTCAGGGCGAGCACCAGGCGGCGGCGCCGATAGCTGAAGTGGCCGAGCGTCTCGAACACGAAACTCTCCCGAGGGGCGTAAAGTCAGGCGGAAAGATTGAGTGAACAGCGTTAACTGTTAACAGTGTTCACTCAAGGATCGACGCTGTCAAGGAGTGTGGTGATGAACCGGCGTGACGAGGCGCGGGCGGCGACGCTGGCCGAGATCAAGGCGGCCGCGCGCCGGCTGCTGATCAGTGGTGGCGTCGCGGCGATCGGCCTGCGGGCCGTGGCCCGCGAGGTGAACCTCACCGCCCCCGCGCTGTACCGCTACTTCCCGAGCCACGAAGCGCTCCTCACCGAGCTGGTCGCCGACCTGTACGACGAACTCACATCCGCGCTGATGGAGCTCGGCTGTGAGGGGGAAGGGGACCTCGGCGCGCAGCTCTACCTGCTGGCCAACGGACTGCGGGACTGGGCGCTGGCACATCCGGCCGAGTTCGCCCTGCTCTTCGGTACGACGGTTCCGAGTCCTGATGCTCCCGACCACAACGACACGTCGGGTCATCGGGCCGCGATGCGGTTCGGGGCGCTGTTCAAGGAGTTGGTGGCGGCGATCTGGCACGAGAAGCCGTTCCCGTACCCGCCCGACGACCAGCTCGGCACCGTGCTGACCGCGCAGCTCACCGCGGAGTCAGAGCACTTCCGGGGGATGCCGCCCGGCGCGATCTACCTGGGCCTGACCTACTGGACCCGGCTCTACGGCCTGATCTGCATGGAGGTCTTCGGCCAGCTGCACTGGGTGCTGCCCGACGCAGCGGCTTACTTCGAGGCCCAGCTCTACGAGATCGGCCTGGCCATGGGCCTCGACTGCCCGACCCCAGAGTAAATAGCTGTGCTGGGTCCAAAAAAAAAGACCCGCGGGCGCTTCCAGGCTCCTGCCGGTTGACAGAAGTCCAGGGCCAGACGGACTACCTGGCTACCCACGGGTCCGGTGGCGGCGTTGGATTGGCCGACCACTTGCCCAAAAGCTAGTGGTTGGCGGTCAGCCCGCCGCCACCTCACGAGTCCGGTAAGAAATCATTCTTAGGACCACCTCCCTTCGCGTGTACCGAAAATCTACGTCGCCCGCGAAGCCGGTTCAACTGCTTTTCGCCCTAAGAGGGGATCTGGGGCCCCCGCGCCTACTGCGCTGCACTCGGCACGGCACCTCGCCGCACTGGGCCAAAGGCCACGATGGAAAAACATCGAGGCCTTCGCCCCAGCACGCCGAGCTACCGCACCGAGCACATGCTCGCTACGGCGCGGGCTCCCCAGATCCCCTCTAGATGAACGACAATCTGCGGCATGGTCTTCAGACTCGGTCTCCCCGTCATCCTGCTGCTGGTCGGAACCGGCTGGTTCGCCTGGGCGTCGTACCGCCGGGCCGCCCAGGCAGAGCGGGCCCTGGCCGAGGTGAACGCCGAGCATCGGGCGTTGCTGCACGAGGTCAGGTCCCTTGAGCGGGCGGTCGCGGCTGCGGAGCAGGGTTTGCGTACGCTCAGCTCGCATCCGTCGGTGCCGCGTGATGTCGCGGTGACCGCCGACCTGACCCTCGCCGATGTCCGGCGACTGGTGGAACGCAAGGAGCTCGAAGACTGATGGCAAAGGTTGGGACCACCACGGTGAAGTCAGGTGGCAGCGTGAAGGCGAAGGTGATCGGCGGCGGCATCGTCGTCGTACTGCTGCTCATCGTGCTGTTCAACGTCTTCAACTTCGCGAGCACCGACGCGAACCGGATCGGCCTGCACTACGGCGGCGGCGTGATCGAGGACAAGAAGTTCAAGTCGGTCATCCCGCCCGGCTCGACCAACAAGATGATCGGCCCCGGCGACACCGTCTACGACTACCCGATCGACCAGCGTTCCTACATCATCGGCGGCGCCGGCGCGGACACCGACAGCGCCGACGAGGTCACCGTGGTCAGCAAGGACAACGTCCGCCTCGGCGTCCGCGTGCAGGTGTACTTCACGCTGAACCGGGACAAGAACGTGCTCGCGTCCTTCCACGAGCGGATCGGTCTGAAGACCGACGCCTACACCGAGCGCGGCTGGAACGACATGCTCCAGTCCTACTTCCGGCCGCAGATCGACCGGGCGCTGTCCGCGGTCGCGACCAACTACAACTGGGCCGAGCTGTACAACAACGAGGCGAAGAAGGCCGAGTTCCAGACCGCCGCGTCCAAGGAGTTCACCCGGCTGCTGCCGGCCGCGGTGGGTGGCGACTACTTCTGCGGCCCGGCGTACAACGGCACCAACAACTGCGGCGAGCTGTCGTTCACGGTGCAGAAGCCGACCCCGCTGGACAAGGGCATCATCGACGGCCTCGAGGCCAAGCAGCGCGCCGAGCTGGCCAAGGCCACCCAGGAGCAGACCAACCAGCGCGTGAACGTCGAGCTGCAGTCGGTCAAGCAGCAGGTCGCGATGCTGGGCGCTCAGGGCTACCTGCTGAAGACCGCGATCGAATCGGGCAAGATCCAGTTCATGGTCATCCCGCAGGGCACCAACGTCGCCATCCCGCCGGGTGCGGCAACCCTTCCCCCGGCCGGCAACTGATCCGATGAGCGCGCTGCCGTCGCACTTGGAGCTTGTGCAGGGTGTCGTCCTGCCCAAGCCGGTCGGCGCGCATCCGGTTCTCGACTTCGTCAACACCCGGTCCGACTGGACCACCCGTGGCCCGGCCCGGACCGAGTGGCTGACGTCGTACGAGGCCTTCCTGATCTGGAACTCGTCGGTCGGCCTGCTGTCACCGGCGGCGGTCTTCCGGCTGATCGAGCAGGCCGGTGGCCGCCCGACCGAGGCGGCCCGCCGGCTCACCACGACACTCGACTTCAGAATCGACCTGTACGACGTACTGACCGGGCGGCCGGACGAGACCGACGGACCGTTCGAGGCGGTCGCCCGGGTGATCGAGCGCGCGTCGGGGCGGCGGCAGTTCGTCCGGACCGAGGGTGATGCTGCGACCTGGGAGCTGCCGGAGGACCTCGCCCGGCCGCTCGACCAGTTGGCCCTGCTCGCCGCCGAGCTGCTCACCAGTCCGGAGCGGGCTCACGTGCGGACGTGCCCCGGCTGCGGCTGGCTCTTCCTGGACGCCCGCGGCCGCCGCCGCTGGTGCTCGATGGCGACCTGCGGCAACCGCGCCAAGGTCCGCGCCCACGCAGCCCGAACGCGTTAGTTGAACAGCGCTAGTTGAACGGCGCTAGTTGAACGGCGCTAGTTGAACGGCGCTAGTTGAACAGGGCTGGGTCCACGCTGATCCAGGTGTGCCGGGCGCGCGCGAGCACTCGTCCGTCGGAGTCGTAGAGCGTGCTGGCCGTGAACGTCTTCCGGCCGTCCATGCCGATGAGCTGTCCGAGCGCGACGCACTCCTCGCCCACCTGAGGCCGCGCGTCGATACAGGCGGTCAGCTGGCCGAGTACCGACGGCCGGCCCTCCATGTCGATCGACCAGCCGCCCGGGCAGTCCAGCGCCGCCCACAGGAAGACCGCGTCCACCAGCCCGTTGGTCGCCAGGTCGGCACTCGGCTGCCACGTGCAAGCCACCCGGCCATCGCCGAGCGGCCCCGGCTTCAGTTGCAGGCCGCTCGCGTTCTCCGGACCGCAGGCAAAGCATGACGGGAACGGATGCCGGCTCAACCCCTTGTACGCCGCCTCCGCCGCCCGCGCCTCGTCAGCCGGAACCGGTTCGACGGTCGCCTCGGCCAGGAAATCGCTCTCGACCGGAACCGCGTCAGCCACCACCGTCGTACCGTCCAGCAGTTGTGCACCGGCGCCGGTCGCCACGAGCTCGAGATCCCTCTCCATCGGAGGAGGCACCCGCAACGTCACCTTCGGCACCAAGCCCTCGCCCAGCTCCGCAGCCAACGCCGTACCGACCAATCCCGCGACGTACCCGCCGTTCCCCGACCGATCCGGCCCCTGGAACCGCCGCTCAACCCGCACCACAGTCATGACCCCCGACCCTAACCCCACCGCCACCCACCCAACCCACCCTCGCGCCCCCTCGCCCCGAATCCCCCCAAAGGTGGGCCAACCCACCCTTGGGCGCGAACCGCGTCTTTGGGAGCCCGCCAACCGTCCCGGGCCCCGAAAAGTGGTTGGTGGCTTCTCAAAGTTGCCCCAGGTGCCCAAAGACACGCCGACCCACCTTTGGGCGCGGGCGGCGTCTTTGGGCGCGAACCGCATCTTTGGGAGCCCATCAACCGTCCCGGGCCCCGAAAAGTGGTCGGTGGCTTCTCAAAGTTGCCCCAGGTGCCCAAAGACACGCCGACCCACCCTTGGGCGCGGGCGGCGTCTTTGGGCGCGAACCGCATCTTTGGGAGCCCATCAACCATCCCGCGCCCCGAAAAGTGGTCGGTGGCTTCTCAAAGTTGCCCCAGGTGCCCAAAGAGCCGCCGACCCACCCTTGGGCGCGAACCGCGTCTTTGGGCGGGTACGGCGTCTTTGGGTCGCCACCGACCATCGGGGGACCGCGAAAGTGGTTGGTGGGTTCTCAAAGTGGGGGCTGGTGGAGGGGCCGGCGGAGGGGGATGTGGATTGGGGGAGGCCAACGGGTATTTCAAGCGGACTTCGGAGACTCCGTAGTCCGATGGATGCGAGAGGTGTGAGCGGTGTGAGTGGTGGGAAGGAAACGGATTTCAGAGAGATCTGAGGATTTCTCGGAAAAGAAGGTGCTGAGGCCTCTGATTCAAACGACCGTTTGAACTATGCTGACTGCAGGCTACGGCCCGTGAGCAGGTGGGGTGCCTGCGCGAGTGGTGGCTGGGGGGAAGGAGAACTCTGTGGAGACACCGGTCGAATCGACCCGGGAACGATTGCTCAACGTCGCCGAACAGCGATTCGGCGAAGGGGGATACGAAGGAACCTCGCTGCGCGCGATCACGGTCGCGGCCGCGGCGAACATCGCGGCGGTCAACTATCACTTCGGCTCCAAGGAGGCGTTGCTGCGCGCGGCGGTGGCGCGCGCGATGGCGCCCGTCAACACCGAACGCAGGCGGCGGCTCGACCAGTTGGAGGCCGGCGGACCGCCGTCGGCCGAGCAGCTGATCCGGGCCTTCGTCGAGCCCGGTCTGGATCTGGTCCTGCGCCGGGGGGAGCGGGGTGCGGTGGTCGCGCGGTTCATCGGACGGATCGCGTTCGATCCGAGCCAGCGCATCCGCGAGCTGTACGTCGCGGAGTCGGATCCGATCGAGGCGCGGTACCTGGCGGCGTTGCGGGTGGCGTTGCCGCACTCGGCGCCGGAGGCGGTCGCCTTCGGGTACGTGAACATGCTCGGACTGCTGGCGCTGCACCAGTCGCAAGCGCTCACACCGGCGCCCGGCGGAGCCGAACTCGAGGAACCCGGCAAGCTCGCCGAGAACCTCATCGCGTTCCTGGTCGCGGCGTTCGACCGCGGCCTCCGCGCCTGACTCCTAGCGTCCGAAGACTCGCAGTACATGGTCGGCGAGTCTTCGGACGTTGCGAGATGTGTTGACCACGCTCGGTAGTGGTTTGTCCGAAGAATGCTCATGGATGTTCGGACTACTGGGTAACGCTGCATAATGGCGCTCCGTGGACCCCAGTGAAGTCGTGGTTGCCGTCGATCTCGGTGGAACCCGGATGAAGTGCGGCCTGGTCGCCGCCGACGGTGCCGTGCTGCACCGGGAGACCAGGCCGACTCCCCGGGCCGCCGGGGGTCGTGCCGTGCTCGACGCGCTGCTGGAGACCGTCGTGGAGCTCGGCCAGAAGGCGGCTGCGGACGGTCACCGGGTGCGTGCGATCGGTGTGGTGGTGCCCGGCATCATCGATGCCGAGACGGGCACCGTCGTGGCCGAGAACCTGGCCTGGTCTGGTACGCCGGTCCGCGCGGAGCTGATCGCCGCGGTCGGCAACGACGTACCGATCGTGCTCGCTCATGACGTCCGGGCCGGCGGGTACGCCGAGCTCCGCCAGGGCGCGCTGGCCGGGACGACCAACTCGCTCTTCCTGCCGCTCGGCACCGGGATCGCCGCCGCAATGGTCGTCGACGGCCGGCTGGTCAGTGGCGACGGGTACGCCGGTGAACTCGGCCACACCCGTTTCATCCAGGGCGACACGGCCGAGCTGTGCGCCTGCGGCCAGTGGGGCTGCCTCGAGACGGTCGCCTCCGCAGCTGCGCTGGCCCGCCGGTACGCCGCTCGCTCCGGTCGGATCGTGGATGGCTCCCGCGAGGTGCTGGAGCTGCTCGCTGCCGGTGACGAGATCGCCGCGGAGGTCTGGCGCGACGCGCTGACCGTCCTGGTCGACGCACTCGTCCTCTACACCACCCTGGTCGCGCCGACCCGGATCGCGATCGGCGGCGGCCTCGTCGGCGCCGGCGAGACGCTGCTGCAGCCGTTGCGCGACGGAGTACACGCACGCCTGACGTTTCAGCGCGAGCCGGAGATCGTGGCCGCCGTGCTGGGAGAGGAAGCCGGCTGCCTCGGCGCCGCGCTCTACGCCTGGGACCGAATCGAGGAGCAGTCATGACGACCTATCGGGTAGGCCGCCTCGTCACCCCTGACGATGTCCTGGAGAGCGCCTGGATCCAGGTCGTCGACTCCGACATCCTGGCCTACGGCCGCCGGTCCGAGGGGATGCCGGCCGACGGCAAACGGCCCGAGGATCTCGGCGACGTGACCGTGGTTCCGGGGTTCGTCGACATCCACACCCACGGCGGCGGCGGTTCGTCGTACTCGACGACCGATCCGGAGGAGGCGCGCAAGGTCGCGGCCTTCCACGCCAAACACGGTACGACGACCACCATGGCCAGCTTGGTCACCGGGCCGCTGGATCTGCTCGCGTCCCAGACCGCCTGCCTGGCTGACCTGATCACCGACGGCATCATCAACGGCGTGCACCTGGAGGGACCGTTCCTGTCCCAGGCCCGGTGCGGTGCGCACGACCCGACGCTGCTGCGCGACCCGGTGGCGGACGACGTCGCCAAGGTTCTCAGTGACGCGGTGCGGATGGTGACGATCGCGCCCGAGTTGGAGCACGGTCTCGACGCGATCCGTCAGGTGGTGGACGCCGGTGCGGTGGCCGCGCTCGGTCACACGGACGCGACGTACGAGCAGATGATCGCCGGTGCGGATGCGGGCGCCACGGTGGCGACGCACCTCTTCAACGGGATGCGGCCGTTCCACCACCGCGACCCTGGCCCGGTGGGCGCGGCGATCAATGACGAGCGGTTGCTGCTCGAGGTGATCAACGACGGCATGCACCTGGATCCGCAGGTCGTGCGAGTCGCGCTGGCCGCGGCCGGCGTGCACCGGATCGCGCTCATCACCGACGCGATGGAGGCGACCGGGATGGGCAACGGCCACTACAAGATCGGCAACCTCGAGGTCGACGTCAAGGACGGGCTGGCCACGCTTGCCAAGCCCCCACACTCGATCGCGGGCAGCACGCTGACCATGGATGTTGCCTTCCGCAACGCAGTCAAGGCCGGCACCTCGCTCGTCGACGCATCGCGGATGGCCTCGACCACGCCCGCTCAGGCCTTCGGCTGGTACGACGTCGGTGCGATCGAGACGGGTCGTCGTGCCGACCTGGTCCTGCTTGATGACGAGTACACCGTCCAGAAGGTGATGCGGGCCGGCGCATGGCTGGACTAGCGGTGGGGCGGGCTTCGAATTTGGTTGGCACGGTCACTCTCAATCTGGCGCTCGATGTCACGTACGACGTTGCTGAGTTGGTCGTCGGCGGTAGTCATCGGGTCGGCCGGGTGCAAGAGCGCGCCGGTGGCAAGGGTGTAAACGTCGCCCGAGTCGCCGCGACGCTTGGGCATCAGACGCTCGTGCTCGGCTTCGTCGGTGGTGTCACCGGAGAACTGGTCGCGGCCGAGCTGTTCGATGCCGGCTTGACCGCGCTGCTGACCCCGATCGCGGGGGAGACCCGGCGAACTGTTGCCATCGTCAACGGTGTCGACGGTGACGCGACGATCTTCAACGAGGCCGGCCCGACGATCTCCGCGGACGAATGGCGCGCCTTCGGTGAGCGCATGCCGTGGGGACGCCTTGGTGTGCTGGCATGTTCGGGCAGTATCCCGCCCGGCCTTCCCGCCGACGCCTACGCCGAGATCGCAGTCCGCGCGCGCCATCACGACGTACTGACTGTGATCGACGCTGGTGGCGATGCGCTGCTCGCGGCCGCGAAGGCCGGCGCTGTGGTTCGCTCGAATGCTGCGGAGCTGCGTGAAGCGGTCGGTGACGTCGAGGTCGAGGACGGTGCCCGGCAGCTCGTTGCCCTCGGCGCAACCGCCGCGGTCATCACCGACGGTCCGCGCGGCATGGTTGCTGCCAGCAACAAAGGCGTTTGGCGCGCGCTCCCGGTCGAGCAGGTCAGCGGGAATCCGACCGGCGCCGGTGACGCCTGTACGGCGGTCGTCGCGGCCGCTGTCGCGGAATCGCCCGACCCCGACTGGTCCGTCGTACTGAAGTCCGCTGTTGCCGCTTCTGCCGCTGCCGTGCTGACACCGGTTGCCGGAGACATCGACCTGGCTGCGTACCGACGCTGGCAGCCTCAGGTCACCGTAAAATAAGGGGAGAACTCATGCCGTTGGTTTCCGGAGCCGAGGTTGTGCTGGCCGCTGCCAAGGCGGGTCGCGGGGTTGGCGCGTTCAACGTCATCCAGCTGGAGCACGCCACCGCGCTGATCGCCGGTGCCGAGCAGGCCGGCACGCCGGTCGTGCTGCAGATCAGCGAGAACGCGGTCAAGTACCACGGCGCGCTCAAGCCGATCGGCGTTGCCACCTTGGCCGCAGCGGCCGCCGCGACCGTCCCGGTGGTCGTCCACCTCGACCACGCGATGGACCGCGACCTGGTCACCGAAGCGGTCCAGCTCGGCTTCACCTCGGTGATGTACGACGCGTCGAAACTCGAGTACCCCGACAATGTCGCCGCCACCACCGAGGTGACGAAGTTCTGCCACGACCACGGGGTGTTCGTGGAGGCCGAGATCGGTGAGGTCGGCGGCAAGGACGGCGTCCACGCCCCCGGCGCCCGCACCCGCCCCGACGAAGCAGTCGCCTTCGCCGAAGCCACCGGCGTCGACGCCCTCGCGGTCGCCGTCGGCTCCTCACACGCGATGACGGAGCGAACCGCCTCCCTCGACTTCGCCCTCATCACCGAGCTGCACGCAGCAGTCGCCGTACCGCTCGTCCTGCACGGCTCCTCCGGCGTCGCCGACCCCGACCTCACCCGCGCCGTCGAGGCAGGCATGACCAAGGTCAACATCGCCACCCACCTCAACAACGTCTTCACCGCCTCGGTCCGGCAGACCCTCACCGACAACCCGTCCCTGGTCGACACCCGTAAGTACCTGGGTCCCGCCCGGGACGCGGTCGCCGCCGAGGTCACCCGCCTCCTGGGCCTGCTGAAGGCCTAGGACAGATCCTTCCGGATCCGCCAGAAGCTGAAGCCGACGAGGCCGAACGCGAGCAGCAGGAACAGCCCGAACTCACGCCACTGCAAGGCCCAGAACTTGTCGGCGGCCAGGTACCTGACTTCCTGGTGGTAGCCCTCGTCGGCCAGCCGCTGGAAACAGGCGGCTCGGTCAGCGTCGGTGTTGGGCGCCCCGCGCGGGATCTCCGGGCCGCACTTGAGCGCCCAGTCCGGCAGGGTGCTGACCGCGGTGCCGTTCTTGTCGACGGTCTGGTCGTGCATCTTCCAGGCGCCGATCGATGCGCTGGCGACCTCCAGTGCCTTGACCTTCGGATCACCGCCTTGAACATCGGTCAGCATGAACCCGCGCACGTTCTCCTGCGTCGCGACCACGTTCAGCTCGGTCGGCGCCATCAGGTGCGGCCGGATCAGCGACGGTGTCACGACCTGCACCAGGATCACCACGGCGAGCGTGACGGCGAGGGCGACGAGGGTACGGCGAACCACCAGGCCGACCGCGACTCCGAGCGCGAACGCGAACGCGGCGTACCCGATCGGGACCAGGCCCCGGGCGGAGAACGTCACCGGGAACATCCTTGCCAGGAAGGTGTTCGAGCTCTGGCCGGCGTTGATCGCATCGTCGATCGGGTCCGACCACCACGTCACCGCCAGGCTGAGCAGCCCGGTGATCGCGACCGCGCTCAGTCCGGTGACCGCGAGCTTGGTCGCGAGCCAGCGGGACCGCGAGATGCTCTGGCTCCAGGCCAGTCGATGCGTCCCCGCCTCGAGTTCGCGCGCGATCAGCGGTGCACCCCAGAACGCTCCGATCACCGGAGGTACGGCGTACAGCAGGACCTGGCCGACGCGGTACAGCAGGGGATCGAACCGCTGGTAGCCGAGGTTCTTGATGAAGTCGCCGGCCAGGTGGTGGTAGTCGTCGAGCAGGCTGGGGCCGGTCGCCGCGAGCGCGGCGGCGGCCGCGAGCAGTACCGCGGCGACCACGAGGAACTGGACGCGGAACTGCCGCCAGGTCAGCCAGATCATCGCTGCACCTCCAGAACGGGACGCTCCGGCTGGAGCTCACGGCCCATGTAGGCCAGCACCAGGTCCTCGAGCGTGAGCTGGGTGACCGACCAGGCCGGATCGAGGATCGGCTGTTCGGTGCGAACCAGGAACGTGGACTGGCGATCCGTGTGACTCTCGCTCAGCACGTACTGGTCGCGCGGCAGTTCCTTCGCCGTACGGCGGGGGCCGGTGAGCCGGTAGTGCGTTGCCAGCAGGGTGTCGATCTCGCCACTGACCTGGACCCGCGAATCGACCAGCACGACCAGGTAGTCGCAGGACCGCTCGACGTCGGAGACGAGATGCGACGAGAGCACGACGCTGAGCTCCTGCTCGGCCACCGCCTCCATCAGGTCCTGCAGGAACTCGCGCCGTGCCAGCGGATCGAGCGCCGCGACCGGTTCGTCGAGGATCAACAGCTCCGGCCGCTTGGCGAGCCCGAGCGTGAGCGCCAGTTGCGCGCGCTGTCCGCCGGACAACCTGCCGGCCCGCTGCTTCGGATCCAGCCTGAGCCGCTGGATCCGTCGCTGGGCGAGCTCAGGGTCCCACGTCGGGTTGAGCCGGGCGCCGAGCTTGAGATGGTCGTCGACGCTGAGGCGGCTGTAGGTCGGTGTGTCTTGAGCGACATACCCCACCTTCGCCTGCTGCGTTCCTGCCGGCGCCCCCAGCACCTCCACCGATCCGGCGGTCGGTGTCAGCATGCCGACCGACAGGTTGAGCAACGTGCTCTTACCTGCGCCGTTCGGTCCGACCAGCCCGACCACGTGACCGGCCGGGACCTCCAGATCGCAGTCCGCCAACGCCCAGCGTCGTCCGTACCGCTTGCCCAGTCCGTGGGCCTGCAGCGCGGCCGTCACGCTATGTCCTGGACAGCGGCGGACCGAAAGGTGGTGAGGAACAACGCCTCGATGCTCTCCTCGTCCAGACCGGCCTTGCGGGCCTTGGCGAGCCAGCGCCGCAGGTCCTGACGCAGCGGACCGTGGGCGGCGAGCGTGTTGTCGGTGAGCGTCTTGGTCACGAACGTCCCGCGGCCGGGCCGGGCCTGCACGAGACCCTCGTGCTCAAGCTCGCGGTACGCCTTGAGCACCGTGTTCGGGTTGATCGCCAGCGCCGCGACGACGTCCTTCACCGTCGGCAGCTGGTCCCCTTCCCGCAGCAGGTCGAGCCGGAGCGCGTTGCGTACCTGCTGCACGATCTGCTGGTACGGCGACACCCCCGACCGGCCGTCCAGATGGAACTCGATCATCTCCAACCCCATTCAGCTAGTTACCTAGTACTATAGGGGTGGGGGTCGAGCGTCAGTCAAGCCGCAGTCAAGCTTTGATCGCTTCGTACCGCCGGAGTGCTTCGCGACGGGCCTCGGCGTGGTCGACGATCGGCTCCGGGTAGCCGTCGGCGCCGCCCTCGTGGACCGCCTTGCCGTCGAGGTGGCGAAGCTCGGGGACCCACCGCCGCACGTACTCGCCCTTCGGATCGAACTTCAGGCCTTGCGTGTTCGGGTTGAAGATCCGGAAGTACGGCGACGCGTCCGCGCCGCAGCCGGCCACCCATTGCCAGTTGAGCGAGTTCGAGGCGAGGTCACCGTCGTACAGGGACCGCATGAACCAGCGCGCGCCGTACTTCCAGTGCACCTGAAGATCCTTGACGAGGAACGACGCGACGATCATCCGGACGCGGTTGTGCATGAACCCCTCACCCGCGAGCTGCCGCATCCCGGCGTCGACGATCGGGTAGCCGGTCCGGCCTTCCTGCCAAGCGGTCAGCTGGTCGCCAGGCTCGTCGTACTGCATCTTCTCGAACTCCGGCCGGAGCGGCTTCCAGGCCGCCTGCGGATGGCGGGCGAGCAGGTCGGCGCAGAACTCCCGCCAGGCAAGCTCACGCCGGTACGAGTCCGCGCCCTGACTGCGCTTGCGGGCGAGGTCGGCCAGCATCGTGCGCGGATGGATCTCGCCCCATTTCAACGGGATCGACATCCGCGACGTGCTGTCGAGATCGGGCCGGTCGCGGACGTCGTCGTACTCGGCGACATCGTCGAGGTAGGTCTCCCAGTGCTGGCGCGCCGCGTCCTCACCGGCGCCCGCCGTCTCGCCTGGTGGCACGTCTTCGCTGTCGGCCGTGACCCAGTGCACGTTGGCCGGGGCCTCGACCGGCTGCCGCCAGCCGTGCTCGAGCCAGGCGCGGAAGTACGGCGTGAACACCTGGTACGGGCGATCCTGCTGGTTGAAGATCCGGCCCGGAGCGATCGCGTAGGGCGAACCTGTGGTCACCAGCGGACAGTTCAATGAGGCTTCAACTTCTTGATCGCGCTTCTGCCCGTACGGCGCGTAGTCCGCGCTGACGTGGACACTCACGGCCTCGACCTCGGCCGCGAGTCGGGGGATCTCGGCGACCGGATCGCCGCTGCGGATCACCAGGCGGCCGCTCATGGCCGTCGACAACGCTCTGAGCGACGCGGCGAGATGCTCACGCCGGGGATCGCCAGATCGCTTCCACAGCAGGGGATCGACCACGAACACCCCGAGGACGTTCCCGTCACCCGCAGCCACCGCATCCAGCAGCGCCGGGTTGTCAGTCAGCCGCAGATCACGCCGGAACCACATCACCGAAGTACTCATCGACCCATCCTGACAGTGATCTGAAAGCGAACGGTCGTTTGATGGTCGCCATGAACAAGAAGAAGTTGCTCGGAGCACTGGCCGCCGCGACCCTGGCCGCCGGTGGACTCACCGCCGTCGTCGCCGTGACCGGCCCGGAGACCGCCTCCGCCGCGGACAACTGCCACTACGAGCCCAGCGGCAACCCCTGGAAACACGTATGCCTCAAAGGCCCGCACCGCTACCAGTCGCAGTGCAACATGATGCGCAACGACATGGTCCGCAAGGGCTACGGCGTCCAGTCATGCCACTGGGCGACCTACAGCTCCAGCACCGGCTGGTACTTCTGGTACGGCACGAACTAGTCCCTGCACGTCCGACTTGCCTTCATAGGCGACAATGGTTGTCGTGAGCGAGCTGATCGATACCACGGAGATGTACCTGCGGACCGTCTACGAACTCGAGGAAGAAGGCATCCTGCCGCTGCGCGCGCGGATCGCCGAACGGTTGCACCAGTCCGGGCCCACGGTCAGTCAGACGGTGGCGCGGATGGAGCGCGACGGGTTGGTGACGGTCGAGGGTGACCGGCACCTCGAGCTCACCGACGTCGGCCGTAAGCAGGCTGTCCGGGTGATGCGGAAGCACCGGCTGGCCGAGCGGCTGCTGGTCGACGTGATCGGGCTCGAGTGGGAGGACGTGCACGCCGAGGCCTGCCGCTGGGAGCACGTGATGAGCGACGCGGTCGAGCTGCGGCTGCTCAAGATCCTCGACAACCCGACCGAGTCGCCGTACGGCAACCCGATCCCGGGTCTGGAGGAGTTGCTCACCGACGGCCAGGCCAGCGGGATCGAGGACTTCCGGATCGGCGTCGAGCCGCTGGACAAGGTGCTCGACCAGGCCACCGGCCAGAGCGTCCGCGTGCTGGTACGACGGATCGCCGAGCCGGTGCAGACCGACGACAACGCGATGTCCGTCCTGCGCAAGGCCGGCGCGCTGCCGGGCCGCGAGGTCGACTCGGCCCTCGACGCCGAGGGCGTGCTGGTCGGCAGCCGCGAAGCCGGCGGCGTGATCAGTGACGAGACGGCCGGCCACATCTTCGTGAGCCTCGTCTGACCGTCAAGGCTGCGTTAACGCTGAGCACTCGATGCGGTACGACGAGTGCTCAGCGGGTACCGTCTCGCTGAAATGTCCGAAAACGTCATCGACTGGCCGGAGTACCTGCGGGAGTTCCACACCGCGGCCCCGGGCAGCACCGAAGCCCTGTTGTCCCGCGCCGTCGCCGGCGACCATACGCCGTACCGGTGGCTTGTCCGAGCTGTCTCCGGCGAGGCCCGGCGCGTCCTCGACCTAGCCTGCGGTAACGGCCCGGTCGCCCGAGAGCTGTACGGGCGGTGGGTGGTCGGAGTCGACAACAACGCCGCCCAGCTCGCCGGCGCGCCCGGCCCGAAGGTCCAGGCCGATGCCCTGCACCTCCCGTTCGCGAACGAGGTCTTCGACGTCGTCACGTGTTCGATGGGTCTGATGGTGCTCCAGCCGCTCCCCGACGTACTGGCCGAGGCCGCGCGGGTCCTGCGCCGCGGCGGGGTACTCGCGGCGATCGTCCCGGCCGTGCGACCGCTGCGGCGAGGTGACATCCGCACGCTGAGCGGGCTGACCACGCGACTCCGGTCGACGCCGCAGTTCCCGGCCGGTGGGGAGATCACCGAGCTGAAGGAGAAGCTGCGGCACGCCGGGTTCGACGTGATGGAGAGCCAGCGCGAGCGGTACGTCTACACGATCCGCACCGCGGACGACGCCCGCCGGCTGGTGAACGCGGTCTACCTGCCCGGTACGCCGGACGCCCGCCGGGAGACCGCGGCCGAGTGGCTCGCGGACCGGGCGGAGGCAAAGGACGGGCTCGAGGTCGCGATCCCGATCCGCCGGATCACGGCGATGCGCGGCAAGGTGGCCCTGACCGGTTGAGTTGGGCCGGTTGAGCTGACCGCCTGATGAGTCAGCTGTCTGCCTGGGCCCGCGGGGAAGTAGCGTGTGCCTGTGGGTGCTGCTGCGTTGACCTGGTCCGTGCGGACCGTGGATCGGGCGCTCGACGGTGAGACGGTCTACCGTGAGCTGCTGGCCGCTGAGCCGGTCGCGTTCTGGCTCGACGGCAGCCTGACCGACCGCGCCGCCCGCCGAGTCTCAGTCCTCGGAACCGGATCGGACGTCCTGGCCCGGAACGCCGCCGACGGAGACGTGTTCGCCGAGCTGTCGTCGTTGCTCGCTGGGCGCGTTGGTGAGCCACCGGCGGTTCTCGACGGCTACTTCAGCGGCGGGTACGTCGGATACTTCGGCTACGAACTGAAGTCCCTCACCGGCGGTACGGCGGCTCACCAGGCGCCGACGCCGGACGCGTTGTGGATCTGGGCGGACCGTTTCGTCGTGATCGACCACGACCGGGATCTCACCCTGTTGGTTGCCATCGGCCAAGAGACGGCCTGGCTGGATCGCGCCGAGCGCGCAGCGGCCGACTGGTCGATGACCGAGGTGGTCCGGCCGGCGATCGCCGGCCTCGATCTGGAAGCCCATCTCGAACTCGACCGACCGGCGTACCTGGCCGCGATCGCCCGCTGCATGGCCGCGCTCGAGGCGGGCGAGACGTACGAGGTCTGTCTGACCAACCGGGTCCGGCTCCCACCGGTCCCCGACCCGTTCGAGTTCTTCTGCTGGCAGCGCGCCACGAACCCAGCGCCGTACGCGGCCTTTCTCCGGTACGGCGACCTGGCGGTGGCGAGCTCGTCGCCGGAGCGTTTCCTCACTGTCGACGCGGACGGGTGGGCCGAGTGTCGGCCGATCAAGGGGACGGCACCGCGGGACCTGGATCCGTTCCAGGACCAGGTGGCGGCGAGGGCGCTCGCCGAGGACGAGAAGACGCGCGCCGAGAACCTGATGATCGTCGACCTGATCCGCAACGACCTCGGCCGGGTCAGCGAACCCGGAACCGTGCAGGTACCGCAGCTGATGCAGGTCGAGAGCTACCGCACCGTCCACCAACTCGTCACCACGGTCCGCGGCCGGCTCCGCTCCGACGTCTCGGCGCTTGACGCGGTCCGGGCCTGCTTTCCGCCGGGTTCGATGACGGGGGCGCCGAAGCTCCGCACGATGGAGCTGCTCGACGAGCTCGAGCTGAGCGCGCGAGGCGTCTACTCAGGTGCCCTCGGCTACCTCACGGTGGACGGTCGCGCGGACCTCAGCGTGGTGATCCGTACGGCGGTCCTCACGCCGGACAGCACGGTGATCGGCGCCGGGGGAGCGATCGTGCTCGACTCCGACCCGGTGGCCGAGTACGAAGAAATGGTGCTCAAGGCAACGGCTACGGTCGGCGCCAGGTAAAGGGGTGGAGATGGGATTGCAGGTAGCGGACTCGTTCCTGGTGGTCGATGGTGCCGTGCGGGGGATCGACCTGCACCGCGATCGCTTTGTCGGTTCATGTGCGGCGGTCGGTGTCGACGCGGCCCCCTTCTGGGAGCAGCAGGTGCCGCGCCTGCCCAGCGTCGGCCGCTGGTTCCCACGCTTCGAGTTGCACGACACCGGTGAGCTGACGGTCCAACGCCGGCCGGCCCCCACCACCGGCGGCCGAGCCCGGGTGGCAGTCCACGAGGGCCCCGACCCCCGAACCGCTCCCCGCGTCAAAGGCCCCGACCTGGACCTCCTCGGCAAACTCAAAGCAGCCGCCCCCCACCGGGCCGACGAACTCATCCTGCTCGATGCCGATGGCACTGTCCTGGAAGCGGCGTACTCGGCGATCGCTTGGTGGGAAGGCGAAACCCTCTGCTTCCCACCCGCCAACCGCCCCCTCCTCCCGTCGGTAACAGCCGCCCTCCTCCGCCAAATCGCCGCAACCCAAGGCGTCCAGGTAGCCGAACACCCCCGAACCCCCACCGACCTGGCCGCCACCGAAACCTGGCTCCTCAACGCCCTCCACGGCATCCGCCCCATCCACGCCTGGAACGACTCCCCCATAGACCCCCTCCCCAACACCCCCACCCAAACCTGGCAATCCCACCTAACCGCCCTAACCACCCCCCTCTAACAGCGAGGGTTTCGAGCGGCACTCGCCCGGTGACCGGCGCGGGCTGGGGGTATCGCGCTATCCGGTGGATTTTGGGTGCCCGGCGACGAAAATCCGCCGGCTAACACGCCCCGGCCCCCGCCCAGTTGGGGGATGGGGTGGAGGCGGGCGGACCGCCAGCACTGACTAACTCTTGGCGGGGTGGCCGGTTTGCGCTCAGGGATGCCGGGCTGGGTGGCGTTTGGGCGGGTTGGTCAGTGGTGCAGGTCCGCGCCCGCTGGCCACTGTTGCAAATGTGATATCACTTTGCTACCTTTGCGATAGACGAGAGGAGCAGGGAATGATTGAGGTCGAGGGTGTTGTGGAGATGCCGAAGCCGAAGGTGACCGAGCGGGTCGCGGCTGAGGTGAACGGGTGGCCGATGGCGGGCGGTTCGTTCGTGCTGGTGGTCGGGGGCATCTTGGTGTTCTCGCTGGGAGCCGCCAACGGGAGTGGAGTGGCGATCGCCCTCGGGGTGGTCGCGTTCGTGGTCGGCGCGATTCTGGCGGCGGGGTTGACCCCGGTGCAGCCGGGGCGGGCGCGGGTGCTGCAGATCCTCGGTCGGTACGCCGGGACGCTCCGCACCGACGGACTGCGGTGGGTGAATCCGATCGCCACCCGGCGCGAGGTCTCCACCCGGATCCGCAACCACGAGACAGCCGTTGCCAAGGTCAACGATGCCGACGGCAACCCGATCGAGATCGCGGCGGTCGTGGTCTGGCAGGTCGAGGACACCGCGCAGGCGATGTTCGAGGTGGACGACTTCGTCGAGTTCGTGGCGATCCAGACCGAGACCGCGGTCCGGCACATCGCCAACAGCTATCCGTACGACGTGCACACCGACGAGGGCGGAATGTCGTTGCGGGACAGCACGGACGAGATCACCGAGACCCTGTCGACCGAGATCGGGGCGCGCGTCCAGGCGGCCGGTGTGCATGTGATCGAGTCGCGGATCACGCACCTCGCTTACGCACCCGAGATCGCGCAGGCGATGTTGCGTCGTCAGCAGGCCGGTGCGGTGGTCGCGGCGCGGCAGCGGATCGTCGAGGGCGCGGTCGGCATGGTCGAGCTGGCGCTGGATCGGCTGTCGGAGCACAACGTGGTCGAGCTCGACGAGGAGCGGAAGGCGACCATGGTCAGCAACCTGCTCGTGGTGCTGTGTGGTGACCGCGACGCGCAGCCTGTGGTCAACGCCGGTTCGCTCTACCAGTGAGCGGCCGTCATGGCTGCCGAACGTAAGAAGATCCTGCTCCGGCTGGATCCCGCGGTGCACGACGCGCTGGCCCGGTGGGCGGCCGACGACCTGCGCAGCGCCAACGCCCAGATCGAGTTTCTGCTACGGCGGGCGCTGGCCGACGCCGGCCGGCTCCCGTCCGGCGTCGGCAAGATCCGGCGGCCCGGCCGCCCAGCCAAGGAGACTGTCAATGATGAGTGGGCAGATGATGAGTAGAACGCTCCCCAAGCGGCCGCCGCGGGTCGGCCCGGCCGCACCGCCGGAGGCGCTGACAGCGCGGATGTTCTTACTGGCTTACGATCCCGCGAAGGGCCGCCTGGCCGGTCGGTCGAAGCTCGGCAAGGTGCTGCGGTCCGCCGCACTGATCGACCTGCAGCTCCGCGGAAACCTCGCCGACGACGACGGCCGCGCCAAACTCACCAAGGCCGCAGCGCCCAAGGACGAGGTCCTGGCCGGCGTCCTCACCGAGATCCGTACGACGGGTCCGCGCAAATGGCGGACCTGGGTCGACCGTCGTCAGCGCCAGATCGTCCGGGACGTACGCGACGACCTCGCCCGGACCCAACTGATCAAGGTCGAGCGGTACCGGATCCTCGGTCTGATCCCGGCCGATCGCATCACCATCCGTCACCCGCTGGTACGACGTCAGTTGCTGCAAAGCACCACCGACATACTGCGGCCGTCGCGACTCGTGACGCGGGTGGACCTCCGCGACGCGTCCCTCGCCGTACTGGCGTCGACCGCGGACCTGCGCACGATCATCCCCAAAGAGCTCCAGCGCCGGCACAAGGATCGCCTTGCCCAGCTGGCGGTTCGCGTCGGCCCAGTGATCCCGGCCCTGAAGAAGTCCATCCAGGCCAACGCGGCAGCGGCCGCGGGTTAGTCCTGCGGCGCGGCCGAGCGCGCGGCCAGCACGCTGAGGCTGTGCGCGATCGAGGTGAGCGCGAGTGCCGCGACCGAGTCGTAGGTTCCGGCCTTCAGCTTGGCGGCCGTGGTCGCTGCCTGCTCTGCGAAGTGCTTGGCCGCCTGCAGATCGTTCTCGTAAGCGTTCATGAGGCCGACGGTAATGGTCAGGCAGGCCGCACCCGGGGCGTCGTACCGGAATCGCAATTGACCTGAGCGCCCACTGTGGTGCTATGGTTCGTTGGTCAAGTAATGAACCTAAGAACCTAGTAGTCCGAAGGGAGGCCGTGATGTTCGACGAACGCAGCCCGATCTACCTGCAGATCGCGGAGCAGATCAAGAACGACATCGTCACCGGCGCCCTCGCCGAGGACGAGCAGGTGATGTCGACGAACCAGTACGCCGCCTTCTACCGGATCAACCCGGCCACCGCGGCGAAGGGGTTCGCGCAACTGGTCGACGAAGGCGTGCTCTACAAGAAGCGGGGGATCGGGATGTTCGTCAGCCCGAATGCCCGCGAGCTGCTGCGCTCCGGCCGCCAGGACGGGTTCTTCGCCGACGTGGTGGATCCGATGATCCGTGAGGCCAAGGCCATCGGGGTGCCGCTGCGCGACATCATTCAGCACATCCGCAAGTACGGAGACTCGTGATGGCAGACACCGCCCTCTCGGTGCACACCGAGAACCTGTCGGTCCGGTTCAACGGCACACCGGCGCTCGACCGGCTGGATCTGCGGCTGGCACCGGGCAAGATCCACGGCCTGCTCGGCCGCAACGGCTCCGGCAAGAGCACACTCGCCGCGGTCCTGGCCGGGTTCCGGCGACCGGACGAAGGCCAGGTGCTGATCGACGGCGCAGGCCTCGGTACGCCGCTCGCGCCGTACGAGAACGCGGTTGTCACCAGCCGGATCTGCCTGATCCGCGAGTCTGGCGATGTGGCCGACGGCCTCCAGGTCCGGCACGCTCTCCTGCTGGCCGCGAGCCTGCGCCCCTACTGGAACGCCGACCTGGCCGGTGAGCTGCTCGACCGCTTCGAGGTGCCGACCAACAAGCGGATGCAGAAGCTCAGCCGTGGTAAGAAGTCCGCCCTCGCGGTCGTCCTCGGCCTGGCGAGCCGGGCCCCGCTGACCATCTTCGACGAGACCTATCTCGGGATGGATGTTCCGTCCCGCCAAGCGTTCTACGACGCCTTGCTCGCCGACTACACCGAAGTGCCCCGGACGATCGTGCTCTCGACGCACCTGGTCAACGAGGTGAGCGCGTTGCTGGAGGACGTGGTGATCCTCGACAACGGCCGGCTCGTCACGCAGTCGCCGGTGGACGCCTTACGTGGTCGCGGCGCCGCGATCGTCGGTCCGGCCGCAACGGTCGATGAGTTCACCGCCGGGTTGACCGTGCTGGCCGAGGAGAAGCTCGGCGGCACCAAGTCCGCCACGGTCCTCGGCGATCTCGATCCGGCGCTGCTCGGGCAGGCCGTGTCGGCCGGTCTGGAGATCGCACCGGTCGGTCTGCAGGACCTCTTCGTTCATCTCACCGCTCCGGCGCCGAAGGGAACCCGCTCATGAGCTCCGCAGTAGCTGACCGTACCGCGGCCCTGCCGCCCGGCGTCACCAACGGTCTACGGCTCCGCCGCGTGCTGACGGCGATGCAGGTGGGCTCGCGCCCGATGCTGCTCGTCTACTGGGCCGTGATGCTGATCGCCTTCATGGCCGGCGGTCTGATCGTGCAGTTCCTCACCGACGGCACCGGGCACAGCATCTGGGACTACGGGACCCAGTCGCCGAAGTACTTCTCGATGGCGGTCGGCATCAGTATCGTCCCGACGTACATCACCGCGATGGTCGCCCAAGGCGTCACCCGACGGATGTTCTCGGTTGCCGCGAGCATCTTCTTGACCGTCGCCGCGTTGCTCACCGCGGTCCTGTGGGTGGTCGGCTACCAGATCGAGCGCTTCGTCTACGACTGGCAGGGCTGGTCGCAGACGATGGAGAACCGGCACCTGTTCACCAGTACGTCGCAGATCGGGCTGATCTTCGCCGAGTTCGCGCTGCTGGTCGTCTCGCACGAGGCAACGGGGTGGTTGCTCGGTGTCACCTTCTACCGGCTCGGTTTCTGGCGTGGGCTGGCGATGGTCCCGGTCTCGCTGCTGCCGGCCGCGGCGACCGAGTTCCTGCTGGTGTCGCAGTGGCTGGGTGGACCGCTGTCCGAGCTCGGCTATCACCGTCCGTCGCTGGCGATCGCCGTACCGGTGGTGGTCGTGGTGTCCGCACTCGGTCTGTACGCCGGTCATCGCATACTGCAACCGATGCCGCTGAAACCGGCGAAGGGCTGACTTATGCACAGGGCATGTGCATAACTCGGGTGCGTTCTGTGGATGGTTGCGTGCTCACTGTGGACGACACGCAGAGAGTCGCGAGATCGTGAGAACTGTTGTCTGGAAAGGGTTGTGCGACCGCCGTCGGCGGCGGTAGAAATGTCGACACGCTGTTCTCTCGAGGAGCGGCGGGTCGAACGGGAACCGAGGACCCGAGCGGTGGGGATCCCCACTGAGGTAGACCGGTGACGGGGTCTGCCGGTCCCACGGCTTCGTTCGGGAGGCTGGAGACGTCACCTTCCTTCAGCTTGTTGGGGCCCCTCCGACTCATACTCGGAGGGGCCCCACTTCTGTCGAATGGGACCCCTCCGTCTCGATATGTCAGGCGAGCACGATCCGCACGGCCGCCGAGGCGCGAGCTGTCACGTGCACCTCGGTGCCGCGCGAGGTCGTGACGAGCCGGTACGGCGTCGCTCGGCCGTTGAGCGTTACATTGTTGAGCTTCGCGCCAGCTGGGAGCACCGCACCGACGGTGAAGTCCGCCTTGAGGTGGTGCACCTTGAGATCGGTCCGCAACTCCTTACCAGTAAGGCGTGCGGTGACATCGATCGAACCGCGACCGAGCCGGATGTTGCTCCCGGCCACCTTCGGCTGACCGGCCGGCAGCTGCGGTACGACGGCGACGCGGCCGTGCCCGAGATCCGGATCGACGCCGAGCTGCTGGTGGATCACCGGCCAGAGGATGCCGTACGTGCCCCAGGCCTGCAGCGTCATCGAGCGATCGTAGAACGGCCGGCCGATGTTGGCCGCGGAGTCCGGTGAGGGCGCGATCTCCGGCATCGCACCGGGGGTCTCCCAGACCTTCGGGTCCAGCTGGATCCGTGCGTTGCCGGTGGTGTAGACCTGCTGCTGGTTCGCGCCGAGGCGGCCGTAGTTGCCTTCAGCAACGGCCATGATCGAGGTGTTGAGGGAGAAGATGCTGCGCTCACTCTTCACCTGGGAGACGACCGGATCACAGGACGCACCGGGGTTGCCGGCGGGATCGGAAGTCCGGCCGGTGCCGGTGTGGAACAGGCCGAATTCGCCTGTGTAGCAAGGCGTCTCGCGTTGGGTGAGTGCAGTCGCGGCGTGTTCGGGTGACGCGAGCGGCGAGGTCGGCTTGCCGGGGCGGACCAGCTCGGCCTCCATCGGGGTCACGCCGGTCCAGTGCCGTTGGAAGATCGGGGTGTTGTCGTTGGCCGGATCCGCGGGATCGTCGACCGAATCGGCGTACCCGAGAGCCTGGGGGACCCACCACTGTGCCTCGAAACGATTCTCGAGATCTTGTGCTCTGGCCGTCGCCCATTGCTGGACCTTGCGGTCGTGCTTGGAGGCGGCCAGGTCGGCGAGATCGCGTAGACCGCGGGCGAGGTAGACGGTGCTGTCGAGCTTCTCCGCGCCCATGCCGGAGCGTTCGACGTTCGCGAGTCCTTCGGGCCAACCGTCGTGGTCCTGGTCGAGTTCGCGATAGACGTACTGCAGGTTGCGGACGCTGAAGTCGTAGAACTCGTCGCGGAACCGGTCGTCGCCGGTCCACCGCCAGAGCAGCGCCACGATGCTGGGGAACTTCACGGTCTCGTCGGTGTTGCCGGCGCTCTGGTTGGAGCCGAAGTACACGTCACCGGTCGGGATGATCTCGTGCGCGACCTTGCCACTGCGGGCGTTGAGCAGATCGCTGATGTCCCGCAGCGACTTGAGATGCGCCTTGACGGTGTCGAACTGGCCGGCCGCGACGGCGGCGTACGACGTGTACTCGCCGTCTGTCGCGAAGAGCCATGGATAGTCCGGGAAGCCGGCGCCGAACCAGCGCGCGGTCTCAACGGTGCCGACCGGGGCCGGGTAGTCCTTGCCCTCGTTGACGTCGCGGATCTTCAGATTGCGTGCTTCCTGGACGGAGTCGGCCAGATTCTGCTTGCTCCACTCGACACTCTGCTGCAGTAGCCGGTCACCAGGCAGGTCCACCGCAGACTGCTGGTCGATCTGCCGCCTTGCGGAATCCTTTGCCTGCAACAGTTTTCCTGGGCTGCTGAGCGCGCGATCGTATTCGCGCTGAGCAGCGGCCGGGCCGTCATCAGACCCGGCGACCGCGAACCAGATCGTCTGCTCACGACCGGGCTTCAGTACGACGTCGTACGTGAGCCGTCCACCGGTGCCCTTGCCGACCAGCGAATCGTCGCAACGGGCAGGCGTCGTACCGTCGGCTGGGCAGATCACGGCGGGGTCTTGCGGACCACGGTGGTTCGGACCGAGCGCGTGGTTCGTCGGACGCAGGGACGATCCGACGTACGCCGCGTAGTCGTGGCTGGTGTTCTGCTCGCGGAACCGCAGCGCGCCGTTGCCGTAGCTCCCGGTGTCGGCGAGGTTCGCGTCGGCCGCGCTCGGCGTCGTCCAGCCCCACGGGTACGACGACATCAACTCCGAATGCGCGTCGACATCGAGGCTGACCGTCTTCGCAGTTGCCGAACTGAGCGTCAACCCGACGACGGTCGCCCGGACCCCATCAGGAACGAAGTCGGTACGCCGTACCTGCACGGCACCGGAGTAGTCGATCCTGCTGTACCCGTGGCCGCTCGTGTACTTCGCTGCCGCCACGTCCTTGCCCAACCACTGTCCGTCGAGCCCGAACCACAACCCGTCCAGCACCTTGATCGGCTGCGTCCAGAACCCACCCATCTCCCCCCGAATGTGCCACCCGGTCGCCGGGTAGAGGCCGCTCTCGTCCCCCATCGCATAAGCCCGATCCCCCACCACCAACGACCGCCGATCAGCCAGCCGACTGCTCTCGGAGAGCTCATGGGGAGATGGCTGTGGAATTGGTGTACCCGCAGCGGCAGTAGCTGTTCCTGCCAGCAGCGCTGTGACCACAAGCACTGTCAGGCCCGGTAATCGGCGAGTCATGGCGGTCCTCCTTTTCCCGGCGCGGTCGGGCACCGGATCAGCCAGGGGCTGTGCTGCCTCTGACGACTAGTTCGGGGAGCAGCAGGCGTTCGACAGTGCCTGCGGGTGGCTGGGTGAGGATGGTGATCAGCTCGGCGGCGATGTCGTCCATCGGTTGGCGCAGGCTGGTGAGGCCGGGGGAGACGACGTCGGCCAAGGGGGAGTCGTCGAAGCCGGTGACGCCGAGGTCGATGCCAGGTCTGAGGCCGCGGCGGGTGAGTTCGCGGAGTGCGCCGAGCGCCAGAACGTCGCTCAAGGCAACGATTCCGTCGGGCGGTTGCGGTCCGTCCAGCAACGCGGCCGCCGCACGCGCACCTTCGTCGAGGGTGTCCTCGGGGCAGTGCACAGCCAACCCGCTCGTCGGCAGGCCGAGCGATTCACACGCAGCTCGCCAGCCCTCCAAGCGATCCTCGGCCAGACCGGACGTCTTCGGCCAGCCGATGAACGCGATCCGGCGCCGACCGGTCTCGTGCAGGTGCCGAACCGCGAGCCCGGAGCCAGCCGCACCATCGACATCCACCCACGGCCCCGGCTGCGTGCTCTCCTTCCACACCCGCCCGAACGACACGAACGGGATCGTCTTCTCCTTCAGCCATCCGTGCCGCGGATCCCGCGTCTCCGTCTGCGACAGCACGAACCCGTCCACCAGCCGCCGCGCATGCAGATCGTCGTACACGGGCATGCCCTCGACACCGGGCGGCGCGGTGAACAGCAGAATGTGCCGCCCCGTACTCTCCGCGGCGGCACACAATGCGTGCAAGAACTGGTCCATCACGAGGTGCGTCCGGTGCGGCCAGCTCGGAACGCAGTACCCGATCAGCTCGACCGCGCTTGTCCGCAGGCTCCGGGCGTTACGATTGGGCCGGTAGTTGAGCAGCTCGATCGACCGGTTCACCCGCGCGAGCGTGTCCGGCCGCAGCCGATGTGGTGCGTTCAACGCGTTCGACACCGTCTGCACCGAGACCTCCGCATGCGCGGCGACCTGCTTGAGCGTTGCCACCGCAACCTCCCGCGGACGTTTTGAACGTTAAAACCACCCGCAGTCTGCCTCCGCTCGCACCCCGTGTCAACGCCTCGGCGATCAGGCCGCGTGACCGCCGTCGATGGTCAGTTCGGTTCCGGTGATGTAGGCGGCGTGCGGCCCGGCCAGGTAGGTGATGGCGGCCGCCACCTCGGCCGGGGCGCCGAAACGGTCGAGGGCCAGGTGGGCAAGCTGCGGATCGGCGTACGGGCCGTCCGCAGGATTCATGTCGGTGTCGATCGGACCAGGCTGTACGACGTTCGACGTGATCTGCCGTACGCCGAACTCGCGGGCCAGCCCCTTGCTGAGCCCGACCAGCGCGGCCTTCGTCATCGCGTACAACGTCATCCCCGGCCCGGTCACCCGAGCGGCGGCGCAGCTGCCCAGATGGATCAGCCGCCCACCGTCGGACACGAGCGGCGCGGCCGCCTGGCAAGCGGCGTACACGGCTCGGATATTGATCGCCAGCGCACGGTCGACGTCGTCCAACGTGAAGCCGTCGATCGGGCCGATCGCGCCCATCCCGGCGTTGTTCACCAGGATGTCCAGCCCACCGAGCGACCTATGAGCCTCCCGGACCGCATTCGCCACCACGGTGGCATCCGCAGCGTCGGCTTCGATCGCGAAACCACGACGCCCGAGGCGCTCAACCTCCTTCACCACAGTCGCCCCCGCGTCGGCGGAACTGTTGTAGGTAAAGGCGACATCGGCCCCCGCCTCAGCAAGGGCAAGCACGGTGGCAGCGCCAATCCCACGGCTGCCACCAGTAACCAGAGCAAACTTGTTCATCAATGCGTTCATGGCTCTACTTCAAGCGATCGACGCCCCGGGTTCCGGCGGGAATACGACGCGAGGACCTGCCGTCGCATTCCCGCCATAACTGGTCTCAGGGCTGCTTGAAGAACCATCTTTGACAGGCGCCGCCGTGGTAGAACCAGGTGATCAGCCTGGTGCCCTCCGCGGGGTTGCACTCGAGGACGTCGAGAGCAAGACCGGTGCTGACGGCGAGGACACTGAAGCTGCCACCGGGGGTCGGTTCGATCCGCCACTTCTGGCACTCGGAATCGTTGCTGCTGAAGACCTGGATCTGTCCCTTCGGGACCTTGGAACAGCCGTCGACGTCGAGAGCCTTGCCGTTGTCCGGGTCGATGATCTTGTAGACGTCGTCGCCGAGGCTCTGCAACTGCCATGCCTGACAAGGGCTGCCGGGGACCCAGTTCCACATTCGGACCCGTCCCGGATCGGTGTCCTCGCAGTCGATGACGTCGAGCACCTTCGTGTTACTGGTCGCGGCCTCGACCCGGTAGCGCGCCGTGCCGTTCCCGCCGAGCTGGACCGTGTTGTAGGCCGGGCGAAGGATCCACTGCTGATTGCTGACCTGGCCGCAGGTCTGCTGGACCACCGGCACCAGGTCGGCGGTTCCGGCGTCCTTCACCGTCGCGCATTTGCCGCTGTGCGCGAATCGCAACTGGACCACGGTGTCGTAGGAGCTCCCGTCGACGTAGTCGACAGTCATCTGCTGATGCGCGAAGGGGTCTCCGGTGCCACCGCCGCACAGGTACTGGATCACCGGCGCGCCGTCAGCTGTGTCGGCATTCAGTACGTCCGCGCATTTCACCGGGCCGTCGCCAACGGCGGTGTGAGCGGGCCGGAGACTGTACTGGTCGGTGCCGGGGATCGGCACGACCCGGAAGCGGGCGTTCAGGTCGACCGCTCCACACTGGTACTGGATGTACTTCGAACCGTTGTCCGCGGTGGCGCCCTCGACGTTGAGACACCGCCCGCTGTTGCGGTTCACCAGTTCGTACTGGCGATTCTCGATGTCGAACTTCGGTCCGGTGACCGCACCCACCGGGCCGGACCAGCCGAGGGCCTTGTCGGCGAAGGTGGTGCCGGTCGAGTGGTAGGTGTAGATCTGACGATCTCCGACCGAGCCGCCGGCGTAGACGATCGCCGCGTCGTCGCGGTGATCGCCGTCGAAGTCACCCGCGCTCAGAGTCGCTTTCGAGAGATCGAGGTCGCCGGCCTTGCGCCACCACGACGAAGGCGTGAAGGTCGTGCCGGTGGAGCGGAAGACGGTCAGCCCGGCATCGTTGGCGGCGTACTCGTAGAGCGCGACGATGTCGTCCTTGCCATCGCCGTCGGGATCCGCGACGACCGGCTTGCTGCGTTCCCAGCAGTAGGCGCCGGCGCCGGAGTCGTAGACCGTGTTCGCCGCGGCGAACGCCGTACCGGTTGATCTGTAGACGTCGATCGCCGTTCGGCAGCCGGTCAGATTGCGCATGCTGACCAAGTCGGACCGGCCGTCGCCGTCAACGTCAGCTAGTAGTGGTGCGCTCTGCGACCAGTTGCTGCCGGTGGCGGCCTGAGCCCAGGTGACGGGGGTGGCGAAGTTGTCGGCCGCCCGGAAGACCAGTGCCTGCCAGTTGTTCGCGGTACCGGCGTTCTGTACGACGATGTCGTCCTTGCCGTCGTGGTCCACATCGCCGGAGACCACCCTGGCCGTGCTCAGCGGCCAGGAGTTCGCTCTGCTGGTCCAGACGGCGACCCCGGAGTCGTACCGATTTCCGTCGGAGAGGACCTTGTACAGCCAGACCTGACGCCCGGCGCCTTCGCGGAACACCGCCAGGTCGGTCCGGCCGTCGCCGTTCAGATCGCCTTGCACCGAACGGGTTCGATAGAGCGAGAAGCCACCACCCTCCTGGGTGTCCCAGCCGATCACGCCGGTGTGGAAGCCGGTGCCGCCCTTCGAGATGAAGTTCCAGGCCGTGGTCCGGCCGAAACCGAGGTCGAACAACGAGGTGACGTCGGCCAGCCCGTCGCCGTTCGCATCGCCTCGGACCTTCGGCGGATCCCCGACCGGGTCCTGCGCGTACATCTTCCACAGCGGCCGGATCGCGCTCTCCTTGCCGGCTTGGTCGACGGCCTTCACATACAGGTTGAGCGACGGGACCTGGGTCTGCGGGTTCGGCGGGATCGTGATGGGAACGGTGGCGGTGCCGTCGGCGCCGGCCTTCACCACCATGGTCAGCTTGTCTTTCAGGAAGCCGTAGGCGTACTCGGCCACGTCGGTGTCGCCGCCGCCCGGCAGGAACTTCACCGAGCCGGTCTCGTTGGCCTTCTTGAGGCCCTCTTCACCGTCGGGGAAGTCCGTGGACTGGATCACCGGCGTCGTGGGTGCGACCGAGTCCACCACGAAGTAGCAGTCCGGGGTCGCCGCACCGGTGGCGATCGCATCCGCGGTGAACGCCCGATACCGGTAAGCCACGCCTGGGGTCAGCTTGCCGGCGGGGACCTCGGGCCAGGAGAAGGCGGCGCCGCTGGCAACCGGGTCGAGCGCGTCCTGGTAGACGACCCCGCCGGACGTGTCACGGATCTGGAGTGTGTTCACCAGGTTGTCGCCGACGTCCGGATCGTTGCCCACGGCAGCGAACTGCGGTGTGGCGGTACCGATCCGGGTCGGCGCCGCCGCGGTGCCACAGGGACGAGGCCGGCTGAGGGTGAGACCCTTGGGCGTTCGCGGGGTGCTGTTGTACTTGATCGCCAAGGTGGCCGAGTCCGGATAGAACTTCTTCCACTGGGACTCGAGGTTCTCGTTCTCCGCTTTGAGGCCGAGCGAGACCGTCGGCGCGCGGTTGTCGGCGGCGGTCTGGACGAGGGCTTTCAGGGCGGTGGAGTTGAACTCCATCAGCTGGTCCGGTTGATGACCGGTCCAGGCGTTGCCGCTCCTGGTGTCCAGCCTGTTCAACCAGTAGTTCCCGGTCGTGGCCCAGTTCAGGTAGTCGGTCCGCTTGAGCTCAGGCAGCTGCCACAGCTCCACCGGGGTCGCCGTACCGGTGGGGGAATGATCCAGCGTGATCCTGAAGGTGGCGTCGATGATCGTGGCGCCACCGATCGACATCGCGCCGCTGGTGGTGCCCAGCACGAACAGGGAGCGGTAGAGATTGGAGGTGTCACGCCAGGCCAGACCGACCTTGGCGCCGCCGTTGCCGGTGTCGTATCCCCAGCCGTCCTGATTCCCCATGTTGGAGTTGACGTGCAGCCAGCGAACCATCGGGCCGCTGAAGGACGGGTCGATCGTCAGCGGGAACCTGGCCGCCGGGTCAGTCAGCATCGCCATGTCCGGAGTGAGCACCAATTCCTTGCCCTTGGCAAGCGTAAGGCCGACCCTCGCCTGCTTCGGGACCTTCGCGCCGACGGGGGTGTCCCACATCATCGCCGTTGCGGCGGTGAAGACAGCCCGGCCGGACTTGTCCGCCGCCGTGCTGGTGCCATTCGCGCCGACCTTCAGGGTCAGCCCGTCCAGCCGGACCGGATAGCGCAGCTTCCGCAGTGCGGGGTTCAGTGCGGCTTCGCGGTTCTTCACCACCAGCAGGTGGGAGAACCCGTCCACTCCGACCGTCACCTGGAGATCGACGCCCGGCAGAACCTCGCCGTACGTCGCGGTGGCGCCCTTGAGGTGTGGCGTCGGTAACCGTCCGGCCCAGCCGAGTTGCAGGCTCGCACCAGGCTTGCCGATGGTCACCAGCGGGCTGGAACCGCCACCGGACAAGGTGATCGGCGATACCGTGGCGGCCGGCACCACGGTCCCTGCCGTTGCCTTACGCAACGTTGGGTCCGGGGCGATCCACTGGGTACCACGCCGGACCCGGACCGGAGCGGGATGCTGCTCGAGGGTCTTGGTGCCGTCGGGATTCGCATAGGTCTGGCTGGTTTCGGTCCGCTCCCCGGTCAGCTCGACCCGCTGGCCGGTCTGGACGGCCTTGGCCATCGGACTGGTCTGCGAGTCAGCTTTGGCGGCCGGCGGAGTCGGTGTGGGCCCCGGCGCCGGTGGCTGCGAACTACCCGGGACAGCGGGCACCATCAACGCCATGATCAGAGCGCCCGTCAGTAATGGTCGTCGCACCCGCATGTCTCCACCTCACTGTCGGCACCACGCTGCTCTCGCGCTCACGATGACACGCAGACCTGTGCGGGGCAGACCTTTCGACGGCCGTGGAACAGGCATTTAGTGCAGGGCCGAACAGGCATTTTGAGCAGGGTGGAAGAGCGCTCGGAGGGGGGCGATCCGAGGTGTACTTCCGGTGGAAGATCCTTCTCGCCCTGGAGGTATCGATGTCCCCCCGTCCCCCTTACCACCGCTTCCGGAGACGCCTGCAGGTCGGCATCGCCGCCGGCCTTGGAATCGCGCTACTGCTCGGCGCCCAGCAACAAGGGATGAGTGTGGCCGCGGCCACCAAGCCCGACCCCAAGATCAAGATCCAGAAGGACAAACCGCTCAAGACCAGGGCGGCCAAGGCCGAACCGCGACCACCTGATCAGGCCCAGTCGCGCCTCCTCACCGGTTCTCCGAAACAGCGGTGGCCGGGACCGGGCAGTGCGGAGCTGACCGTTCCCCAACCGACCAAGTCCCTTGACCTGCAGGCATTACGGACGACAGCGAGCGAGCTTCCGGTGTGGGTCGCGCCGAGCGACGCCGCGCGGCAGCAGAAGGCAAAGGGCGGTGCGATCAGCGCAGCCGAAGTACCGGCCAAGGTCAAGGTCGAGTCGCTCGGCCGGCAAGGTGATGCGCTGGCCCTGAAGATCCAGCGGACCGACGGGCTGGCCCAGACGGGGAGGGTGAAGCTGGGCATCAAGTATCAGGACTTCCGTGACACCTTCGGCGGCGACTGGGCCAACCGGCTCCGAATCGTCACATCACCGGTCTGTACGTCGGCCGGCTGCACCTCGAAGGTGATTCCGACCAAGAACAACGGTTCCGGCGAACTGTCCGCGGACGTGCCTGTCTCGGCCCAGGCGGCCGGCTTGTTCGTCGTTGCCGGCGACTCCAGCGGAGCCGGCGACTACAAGCGCTCCGATCTCAGTGGCGGTGCGGCCACCTGGGAGATCGGCGGCTCGTCGGGCAACTTCGAATGGTCCCTGCCGATGGACACGCCACCTGGGATCGGCGGCCCACAGCCGGATCTGTCCCTGCAGTACTCGTCCGGCGGCCTGGACGGTCTGTCCTCCGCCACCAACAACCAGACCTCGGTGGTCGGCCAGGGATTCGATCTCAGTGCCGGCGGTGCGATCGAGCGGCGCAACAAGAGCTGTGCCAAGGACAAGGCCGGCGGCAACAATCCCAAGGACGACACGGGGGACCTCTGTTTCGCCGGTGACACCGTGAACGTCTCGATGGCCGGTAAGTCCGGCTCGCTGGTACTGGATCACCGAGACTCCAGCGGCGAGGTCTGGCGGGTCCGTGGCGACGACGGATCGTTGGTCGAGCACAAGTACGGCGCGGTCAACGGCGACGACGGCATCGCCGCGTCCGAAAAGGGCGAGTACTGGGTGATGACCGGTACCGACGGCACCAAGTTCTACTTCGGCCTCAACCGGCTGCCCGGCTGGAGCAGCGGCAAGGAGGAGACGAAGTCGGCCTGGACCGCGCCGATCTTCGGCAACCAGGCGGGTGAGCAGTGCAACAAGCCGACCTTCGCGGCCTCCTGGTGCCAGCAGGCGTATCGCTGGAACCTCGACTACGTCGTGGATCGCAACGGCAACACGATGAGCATGTTCTACGACACGGAGTACGGAAACTACGCGCGGGCACGGGTCGCCACCGCGGTCAGCCCGTACGTCCGGGCGGGACACCTGAAGCGGATCGAGTACGGCCAGCGTGACGGCCAGGTCTTCAGCCAGAAGGCTGTCGGGCAGGTGCAGTTCGACACCACCGAGCGCTGTACTCCGGAGCCTTGCGGTCCGGACAAGCCGGCCAGCTATCCGGACACGCCCTGGGACATGAACTGCCAGAGCACCACGAACTGCGACAACCACTACACACCGACCTTCTGGACCCAGCAGCGATTGCAGAAGATCACCACGAAGGTCTGGCGGGCGAGCACCTCCTCGTTCCAGGACGTGAAGTCCTGGACGTTGCGGCAGGAGTACGTCCGTGGTGACAACACGAGTCCGTCGCTGTGGCTGGAGGGCATCACTCCGACCGGCTACACCGGCGGCCAGCCCCAGCAGCTCCAGGAGACCAACTTCGACGGCGTACCAGGCGCCAACCGGGTCGACTCCGGTAGCGACTCGATTCCGCCGCTGGAATGGTTCCGGATCAATGCGGTCCACTACGGCACGGGTGGAGATCTGAGCGTCACCTACGACGGCATCGAATGCCTCCCGAGCGACAGGCCCGCGGCCGAAGCCAACGACAAGCGCTGCCGGCCCCAGAAATGGACGCCACCAGGCGCCGCCGAACGCGAGGACTACTTCCACAAGTACGTGGTCAAGACCGTCTCCGAGACGGATCGCACGGTCAGCGCGAGCGATCCGTGGCAGGCCCCCGTCCCCGTTGTCACGAACGTCCAGTATCTCGACAAGCCGGCGTGGCGGTTCGAGGAGCAGGACGCGGGCACGGACCTCAAGGAATCGACCTGGTCCCAGTGGCGTGGGTACAGCAAGGTCCGGCTGACCAAGGGGAAGGAGGGCGAGACCAAGACGGTCACCGACAGCCTCTTCTACCGGGGCATGGACGGTGACCGCAAGAGTGCCTCCGGTTCGGAGACGAAGAAGGTCAACCTGACCGACTCGACGAACACTTCGGTACCGGACGTGAACGAGTTCGCCGGCAAGACCCGGGAGCGGATCAAGTACGACGGGGCGCCGACGACCGGAGCGATCGTCGACAAGACCATCACCAACTACTGGCTGTCCGCACCGACCGCGTCGATGACCCAACCCTGGGGCACGCTGACCGCCCGGAGATCGGGCGACGAGGAGAACAAGCAGTTCCGGAGTACCGACAACGGCAACCTCGTCACCGGTAGCCGCAACGTCGTCGACAATGCGACCGGGCGGCTGACCGCCAAGGAGGAGAAGAACGATGTCAGCACCACCGCCGATGACACCTGCCGCCGGTACGAGTACGTCGAGAACCCGGCGAAGGGTCTGCTGAACCTCCCGACGCGCGAACAGATCGTCTCGAAGCCATGTGGCGCGGCCTGGACGCCCGCCGACGTGATCAGTGACGACAGGCTGTACTACGACGACGCCGGCAGCACGACCGCGACACCCAGCCGAGGCCAGGTCACCCGGGTCGATCGGCTGACCGGGTTCGACACCGCGGGCAAGGAGAAGTACGAGACCGAGTACACGGCCACCTTCGACGACATCGGCCGCAGGATCAGCGTCACCAACGGGCTGAACCACACCACCCGCACGATCGTCAGCCCGGCGTACGGACCGGTCACGCAATCGGTCGATGTCGCGCCGAACGGCCAGGAGATGACCACCCAGTTCGAGCCTGCCTTCGGCCAGCCCGTCGCCCAGACCAAGGCGGACGGTACGACGATCGCCCGATCGCTGGACGCGTTCGGCCGGCTCGCGAAGTCCTGGGGCCCCGGGCATCCGAAGGCCACCAGCCCGGCGGACGTGGAGTACGAGTACCTGCTGCGTGACAACGGCGCCTCGGTCGTCACCACCAAGACCCGCCTCGACGACGGCGCCATAGACCTGAAGTACGAGCTCTACGACGGGTTGCAGCGGATCCGGCAGACCCAGACCCCCGCCTCCGGTGGCGGCTGGCTGATCACGGACCACCGCTACGACTCCCGCGGGCACGTCGTGAAGCTCAACGGCCCGTACTACACCGACGCCATCGCCGAGAAGGAGCTCGCGATCGTCAACGAGGACTCGCTGCCGAAGCAGGAAGTGACGCGCTACGACGAGGCCGATCGGCCGACCGCGCAGATCTTCAACTCCGCCGGCCAGGAGAAGTGGCGGATCAACCACGACGTGACGTCGAACCGGCAGAGCATAGACCCGCCCGCCGGCGAAACACCCACCATGCGTCTGTCCGACTCGTTGGGCAGGCTGACCGAGCTCCGTGAGTACGCGGGTGCCCATCCGACCGGCACGGACTACAACAAGACGACCTACAGCTACTGGCCGTCGGGGAAGCTGAAGACCGTCACCGACCCCGCGATGAACGTCTGGAGCTACGAGTACGACCCGCAGGGCCGCAAGATCAAGGAGAGCGACCCCGACCGGGGAGTCACGACCTACACCTACGACCGTGCCGACCAACTGGCGTCGAGCACCGATGCCAACGGCGTCAAACTGACCTACACCTACGACAACCTCGGGCGGAAGACGTCGACGCAGCAGGTCACCGCCTCCGGCTCGACGCCCGTCTCCAGCTGGATCTACGACAAGGTGGTGACGGGGCAACTGAGCTCCGCCACCCAGTACGTCGACGGAAAGCCTTACACCACGGCCATTACGGGGTACGACGCCTCGACCCGTCCGACCGGGGTCAGCGTGACGTTGCCCTCGTCCGAAGGAGCACTGGCCGGTACCTACACGATCGGGCAGACGTATACGGCGACGGGCGGGATCAAAACCCGGTCCCTGCCTGCTCTCGGTGATCTGCCCGCGGAGACCCTCACTGTGGGGTACGACGATCGGTCGTTGGCCACCAGCTTGAAGGGAGCCGACAGCTACGTCCGCGACACGGAGTACACGCCCTTCGACGAGCCGATGCTGATGACGTTGGGTACCACCACCGGCAAGTGGGTGCAGCAGACGTTCGAACACGACACCGTCACCCGGCGCTTGTCCCGCGTCATCACCGACAAGCAGGCGTCACCTCGACGGGTCTCCGACCTCGCCTACGACTACGACCCCGCCGGCAACATCACCAAGATCACCGATACCCCGTCGGCCAGTAGTACCGAGCAGACAGACACTCAATGCTTCAACTACGACAGTCTGCGCAGGCTTACCGAGGCCTGGGCACCGAAACCGGGAGCCGGTAACACCGCCGGCGACTGCACCGCGGCCCCGAATTCGGCCAGTCTCGGCGGCCCAGCGCCGTACTGGCAGAAGTGGACGCTGGACAAGCTCGGCAACCGACAGAGCGAGCAGACCGTCACACCGGCCGGCACGACGACAAGCAACTACGAGTACGGCAGCACTGCCGGCTCCAGGCCGCGGCAGCTGACGAAGGTCACCACCACAGCCCCGACGGGTAGCACCAGCAAGACCTTCGGGTACGACGCTGTGGGCGGACTGAACAGCACGACCGAGGCCGGCGTGACCGAGACCATGAACTGGGACGCGCAAGGTCATCTCAGCAGTACGTCCAAGGGTGGCAAGACAACCTCCTCCGCGATCTACGACGCCGATGGCAACCGGCTGCTCCGCAGAGACTCGACGGGTACCACTCTCACGGTGGGAGAGACGGAGCTGCGGCTCGCACCGGATGGAAAGACCCTGACCGGTACGCGTTACTACAGCTTCAACAACTCCGTCGTCGCGGTCCGAACCGGTGGCAAACTGAGCTGGCTGCTCACCGACATCCACGGCACCCCGACGATCGCGATCGACGACACCGCCACCCAGGCGGTCCAGCGCCGACGCAGCCTCCCGTACGGCGAATTGCGTGGCGCGGCGCCGGCCCAGTGGCCGGGGCAGTTGGGCTACCAGGGTGGAACCGACGACGCCGACACGAATCTGATCCATCTCGGCGCCCGTGAGTACGACCCGAGCATCGGGCGCTTCATCTCGATCGATCCAGTGATCGACCCGGAGAAACCCCAGCAGCTCAACGGCTACTCCTACGCGAACAACAACCCGGTCAGCATGGACGACTCCGACGGCCGGTTCTTGACGCTCGTCGCCCTCGCTGTGATCGCGATCCAGCTCATCTGCCTGGTGATCATCTTCTATTTGCTGATGAAGATCGTGGAGGCGATCACCGAAGCCGTCACCGTCGAGGTCCCGCAATCTTTCTGGGACTTCTTCTCCTGGAAGACCATCGTCAAATTCGTGACCTTCCTGGTGACGACATATATCGAGTTCAGATACTGGCTCAAGCAACGGATCGAGGAGTGGATCACCGTCCAGCGGATGGAGATCCGGTGGGAGTGGATCGACAAACCCGACCCGAAGCCGGACAAGGGTAAAGATCCCGAGCCGACCAAGCCTCAGAAGCCGGACAAGCCCAACAAACCCGACAAACCCGACAAGCCGGACAAGCCCGGCAAGACCGACAAGCAGCCGCGGGGCAAGCAGGAGAAAGAGGACAAGGAGAAGCTCCGTAAGCTCTTCGACGACGGCAGCAAGAAGACTCCCCGGGACCTGGACAAGGCCGGAGAGGCCGACTATGCCAAGACCTGGGACGAGTTCATCAAGGGCAGGATCGATCCGTCCAAGACCCGCAGCCACGCCGAGGAAGGCCTGAAGAACATCAAGCCGAAGTTCGACGCCGAATCGAACGACTTCAGCGCGATCGGAGCCGGGTCCGGCAAAGCGGGCCAGGTCGCCCTCTGGAGCATGATCGCGACGGGCGCGGCGGTCGGCGTCCTCAAGAACATCGACAAGTGGGGTCCGCTGTTCGGGCCGTTCTTCGGTCACTGACCCAGCGGTGAACCAGCAGGGCCGGCGCCTCCTCCGGCCCTGCTGGCGCTACACCTTGATGTCGTAAAACCGCTAGATACTGTCGGTGGGGCCAGGGATGCTGGGGTACGTGTATGAGTGCAGGGAGCGTTGCGTCCGGGCGGTGCAGTCGAAGGACGCGCGGTTCGACGGGTGGTTCTTCACCGCGGTGCTGACGACGCGGATCTACTGCCGGCCGAGTTGTCCGGTGGTGCCGCCGAAGGTCAAGAACATGGAGTTCTACCCGAGCGCTGCCGCCGCGCAGCAGGCTGGGTTCCGTGCGTGCAAGCGCTGCCGGCCGGACGCGAGCCCCGGCTCACCGGAGTGGAACGACCGGGCAGACCTGGTCGCCCGCGCGATGCGGCTGATCGCCGACGGCGTTGTCGACCGCGACGGCGTACCGGGGTTGGCGACGCAGCTCGGCTACAGCGTTCGGCAGGTGCAGCGGCAGTTGCTGGCCGAGCTCGGTGCCGGGCCGCTCGCCTTGGCTCGCGCGCAACGAGCACAGACCGCGCGACTGTTGATCGAGACCAGCGACCTGCAGATGGCCGATGTGGCCTTCGCAGCAGGCTTCTCGAGCGTGCGGACCTTCAACGAGACCGTGCAAGAGGTCTTCGCGTTGTCGCCGACCGAACTGCGAGGACGCCGCGGTACGACGGCAGTCGCGCCTGGCACGATCTCGCTGCGACTCCCGTTCCGTGCACCGCTGACCCCGGACAATCTCTTCGGCCATCTGATCGCAACCGGCGTACCGGGCGTGGAGGAGTGGCGCGACGGTCACTACCGCCGGACGTTGCGACTCCCGCACGGTCACGGCGTGGTCGCGCTCAAGCCGATGCCCGATCACATCGCCTGCCAACTGTCGCTCACCGACCAGCGTGATCTCGCGATCGCGATCAGCCGCTGCCGCCGGATGCTCGACCTCGATGCCGATCCGGTCGCGGTCGACGAGCTGCTCGCGACCGACCCCGTGCTCGCCCCGCTGATCGCGAAGGCGCCCGGCCGCCGGGTCCCGCATACGGTCGATGGTGAGGAGTTCGCCGTACGGGCGGTGCTCGGGCAGCAGGTGTCGACCGCGGCCGCACGGACGCACGCGCATCGGCTGGTTCTGCAGCACGGTGAACCGATCGACGATCCGGCCGGCGGCCTCACCCACCTCTTCCCGACCATGCAGGCGCTGGCCGGATTGGACCCGGAGACGTTGGCCTTTCCGAAGTCCCGCCGTACGACGTTGACGACTCTGATCGCGACCTTGGCCGCGGGTGAGATCGACCTCGGCGCCGGTGCCGACTGGGAGCGTGCCCGCGAACAGCTCGCCGCGCTCCCGGGGATCGGCCCGTGGACGGTCGAGTCGATCGCGATGCGCGCCCTCGGCGATCCGGACGCGTTCGTCGCCAGCGACCTCGGCATCCGGTACGCCGCCCGCGACTTAGGGTTGCCCGAGGCCCCTAAGGCCTTGACCGCACACGCACGAGCCTGGCGGCCCTGGCGCGCGTACGCCGTCCAGTACCTGTGGGCCACCGGCGACCACGCCATCAATAGGATCCCACCGGGAGCGGATCGAGCATGAGCTACGCCGTCATGGACAGCCCGGTTGGCCCGCTCATGCTGGTGTCGACGGAGGCCGGTGAGCTGGCTGGGCTCTACATGGAGGAGCATCGTCACCAGCCACCGATCGAGACCTTCGGGGCGCGTGACGACTCCGCGCTCCCTGCGGTCGTCGAGCAGCTGACCGACTACTTCGAGCACGGGCGCACGACCTTCGACGTACCGCTGAGTCTGTCCGGCACGCCTTTCCAGCAACGCGTTTGGACAGCACTCAAAGCCATCCCGTACGGCGAAATCACGACGTACGGCGAGATCGCCCGCGAGCTCGGGCTGGTGCCGGGAGCTTCCCGTGCCGTTGGTCTGGCGAACGGGAAGAACCCGGTCAGCATCATCGTTCCGTGCCACCGCGTTGTCGGCGCATCCGGCAGTCTGACCGGCTACGGCGGCGGCTTGCATCGCAAACAGGCCTTACTCGACCACGAACGCGGCGACGCCCTCTTCTAGCTGGTGCTGTTGGCGGTGTCGTCGAGGCGCTCGATGGCAGGGGCTTCGACGGCAGGCGGCTTGCGCTTGGTGAAGCGGCGCGCGAGGGGCTCGGTGTAGCGAGCGGCCAGCGGGCCGAGGATCACCAGGATCAGCACGTACGCCGTCGCGAGCGGTCCGAGCCGCGGTTCGACACCGACCGCGAGGCCGGCGATCACGATCGAGAACTCGCCGCGCGCGACCAGCGTTCCACCGGCACGCCAGCGGCCTGCGGTGCCCACGCCGGCCCGGCGAGCGGCGTACCAGCCGGTGGCGATCTTGGTCAGCGCGGTCAGAACGGCGAGCCCGAGCGCGATCGCGAACACCGGCGGAATCGCGGCCGGGTCGGTGCTCAGCCCGAAGAAGACGAAGAACACTGCGGCGAAAAGATCTCGCAGCGGGCTGAGCAGGTTCCGCGCGCCGTGCGCGACCTCGCCCGACAAGGCGATCCCGACCAGGAACGCGCCGACCGCCGCCGACACCTGCAGTTGCTGCGCGATTCCGGCGACCAGCAAAGTCAGCCCGAGTACGACGAGGAGCAGCATCTCGGGGTTGTCCGACGACACCGCGCGGCTGATCACGCGCCCGTACCGGAGCGCGATGAACAGCACGATGCTGACCGTGCCGAGCGAGATCAGCAGCGTGATGCTGCCACCGGCCAGGCCGACGCCTGCCAGGAGCGCGGTCAGGATCGGCAGGTAGACCGCCATCGACAGGTCTTCGAGGACCAGAATTCCCAGCACCACAGGTGTTTCGCGGTTACCCAGTCGGCCGAGGTCGCCGACCACCTTCGCGATCACCCCGGATGACGAGATCCAGGTGACACCGCCGAGCGCGACTGCGGCAACCGCGCCCCAACCCAGCAGCAGCGCGACGGCCGCACCGGGCAGTGCGTTGAGCAAGAAGTCGATGATCCCGGAGAGGTACTGCGTCTTGAGCGTGCCGACCAGATCCGAAGCGGTGTACTCCAGCCCGAGCAGCAACAGAAGCAGGATGACGCCGATCTCGGCGCCGGTGGCAACGAACTCTTCACTGGCTGCCAGCGGCAACAATCCGCCGTGCCCGAACGCCAGTCCGGCCAACAGGTACAGGGGAATCGGGGAGAAGCCGAACCGGCTCGCGATCCGCCCGAGGATGCCCAGGGCAAGAATCACGGCACCGAGCTCGATCAACAGCATGGTGAGGTCTTCGTGCATCTCACCCTCCCGCAATCAGATCGGCCACCGCGTCCACACCTTCGCGCGTCCCCACGACCACGAGCGTGTCGCCGATCGCGAACCGGAAGTCCGGCGTCGGCGACGGCGTCGCGCCGGTGCGGCGCAGGACCGCGACGATCGACGCACCGGTCCGGCTGCGGGCCTGCGTGTCGCCGAGCGTGCGTCCCGAGTACGGCGATTTGGCCGTGACCGGGATGTGTTCGGTGACGAGGTCGATCTCGATCTCGTTGCGGACCGGGTCGAGCTGTTCGGGGATCAGCAGGTTCGCCAGCGCGGCGGCTTCGCCGGGATCGAGGGGCACCGAGTTCGTGCAGGCGTCGTCGTCCTCGGGATCGTGGAAGCCGAGGTACCGACGGCCGTCGTTGCGGACCACGATCGACACATGTTTACCGCCGACGGTGACCAGGTCGTACCTTATGCCGATCCCGGGCAACGTCGTCTTGGTCGGGTGGGCCTTCTGGTCCATGGTCTTCCCCTTCATCGCCGGCGCCGAAATAAGTGGCGTCTGCAACCATTGTCTCAAGTTCTGACAAGCCTGTCCGAGGTCTCGCTGTGATTTGTGCTGCAACCAGGTGCACTGCACCTCGTTGCATAGGTATGGTCACCTCATGGCGCTGGAACACGCGATCCTCGTGTCGCTGACCGAGCGGACCGGCTCGGGCTACGAGCTGGCCCGGCGGTTCGACCGGTCGATCGGCTACTTCTGGCCGGCCACCCACCAGCAGATCTACCGGGTGCTGCGCCGGATGGACGAGGCCGGCTGGGTCACCCACACCGAGGTCGCCCAGGAGGGCCGCCCGGACAAGAAGGTCTACCGGATCTCCGACGGCGGCCGGGCGGAGCTCAGTCGCTGGATCGAGGAGCCCGGCGAGGTCGCGATCCTGCGTGACGCCCTCGGGGTCAAGCTCCGGGCCGCCTCGATCGGCGGCGTCCCCGCCGTACTGCGGGAGGTGGCGCGGCACCGGGCCGAGCACGCCACCCGCCTCGAGGTGTACCGCGGGATCCAGGCCAAGGACTTTCCCAAGCCGGCCAAACTGCACGGCCGCGAACTGCACCAGTTCCTCGTCCTCCGCGGCGGCATCCGCGCCGAGGAGTCCTTCGTGGCCTGGTGCGACGAAGTCACCGAAGCCCTCCAGGAGGAATCGTGACCGCATATCCGCACCTGCTGGAGCCGCTCGATCTCGGTCACGTGGTGCTGCCGAACCGGGTCATCATGGGGTCGATGCACACCGGCCTCGAGGACCGGCTGAGCGATCTGCCCAAACTCGCGGCGTACTTCGCCGAGCGGGCCCGCGGCGGGGTCGGCCTGATGGTGACCGGTGGCTACGCGCCGAACCGGGCGGGCTGGCTCTTCCCCTTCGGGTCGACGCTCAACACGCGCCGGCAGGCTCGCAAGCATCGCGTGCTGACTGACGCCGTACACAAGGAAGGCAGTCGGATCGCGCTGCAGATCCTGCACGCCGGCCGCTATTCGTACCAGCCGTTCAGCGTCTCCGCCTCCGCCATCAAGGCGCCGATCAACCCCTTCAAGCCGCGCGCGCTGTCCGACCGCGGCGTCCGCAAGCAGATCAAGGCGTACGTCGGCTGTGCCGCGCTGGCGCAGGAGGCCGGGTACGACGGTGTCGAGATCATGGGCTCGGAGGGGTACTTCATCAACCAGTTCCTCGCCGAGCGGACCAACAAGCGCACCGACCGCTGGGGCGGCAGCCCGGAGAACCGGCGCCGGCTCGCGGTCGAGATCGTCCGCCGGACCCGGGAGCGGGTCGGCCCGAACTTCATCATCATCTACCGGCTCTCGATGGCCGACCTGGTCGAGGGCGGTCAGACCTGGGACGAGGTCGTTGCGCTAGGCAAGGAGATCGAGGCGGCCGGCGCTTCGATCATCAACACCGGCATCGGCTGGCACGAGGCGCGCGTTCCCACCATCGTCACCTCGGTGCCGCGAGCCGCCTTCACCAGCGTCACCGCCGCTTTCAAGCCGCACGTGAGCATCCCGGTCGTCACCTCGAACCGGATCAACCTGCCGCAGGTCGCCGAAGAGGTGCTGGCCCGCGGCGACGCCGACATGATCAGCATGGCGCGCCCGTTCCTGGCCGACCCGGATTGGGTGCGCAAGGCAACGGCTGATCGGGCCGACGAGATCAATGTCTGCATCGCCTGTAACCAGGCCTGCCTGGACCACGTGTTCGCCAAGAAGAAGGCGAGCTGCATGGTCAACCCGTACGCGGCTCGCGAGACCGAGCTCAAGCTCCTGCCGACCCGCAAGGTCAAACACATCGCCGTCGTCGGTGCCGGCCCGGCCGGGCTCGCCGCCGCGGTCACTGCAGCCGAGCGCGGTCACCGCGTCGAACTGTTCGAGGCGGACAACGAGATCGGCGGCCAGTTCGGCATCGCCCGCCGGATCCCCGGCAAGGAAGAGTTCGCCGAGACGATCCGCTACTACAGCCGCCGCCTCGAGCTCACCGGCGTCAAACTCCACCTCGGCCGCCGCGCGACCGCCGAGGACCTGGCCGGCTTCGACGAGGTCGTGCTCGCGACCGGCGTCGTGCCCAGGGTTCCCGCCATCCCCGGCATCGACCACCCCAAGGTCCTGTCGTACGCCGAGGTCGTCCGCGACGGGAAACCGGTCGGTGGGACGGTCGCCGTGATCGGCGCCGGCGGAATCGGCGTGGACGTCAGCGAATTCCTCACCACCGCCGAGTCACCCACCCTGAACCTCGAAGCCTGGAAGGCCGAGTGGGGCGTCGCCGACCCGACAGTCACCGCCGGAGCCCTCGGCGTACCGCATCCCGAAGCCTCACCCCGCCAGGTCTACCTCCTCCAACGCAAACCCGGCCGCATCGGCGCCGGCCTCGGCAAAACCACCGGCTGGGTGCACCGAGCCGCCCTCAAGAACAAGAAGGTCGAGCAACTCCGGGGCGTCAACTACGAACGCATCGACGACGAAGGCCTCCACGTCACCTTCGGCCCCCAACGCGAAAAGCCCCGCGTCCTCTCGGTCGACACCATCGTCATCTGCGCCGGCCAAGAATCAGTCCGCGACCTCGCCGAGCTCCTCACCACCGCCGGCCGCCCCGTCCACATCATCGGCGGCGCCGACGTAGCCGCCGAACTCGACGCCAAACGAGCCATAGACCAAGCCACCCGCCTAGCCCTAACCCTCTAACCCTCCGCCCCGAACCACCCCCTCAAACGGGGAACGGTCGGGCTGGCGTCTGGTGGGGGAACCCGTGAGATGGAGCTGGGTGAGACGGGCGGGAGCGTGGTGGCCGGTTCTGGGACCGCAACCGAAGCCCGGGAGCTCAGGCGACGGGAGCGCGGGAACCGGGCTCGCCATCCACCTCGGCCACTGTGGCGGCCAGCCATGTTGTCTTTCAGATCGGTCGGTCGCGGCGAGGAACCACGAACCGACGTGCCCGGCCGAGGCCCTTTCGGTCTGTACCCCGCCCGACCGCCAAGGCCGGCCGACAACACAGCGCGGCGAGCAGAGTGGATGGCTGAGGGCGATGGCGAGCCCGGCGACCGCGATCCCGTTACCTGGGGCTGGCGGGCTGGCGGGCTGGGGTTGAGGCGCGGGATCTTGCGTTATCCGGTGGATTGGGGGTGCTCGGCGACGAAAATCCACCGGATAGTGCGCGACCAACCGGGCGGGCCCGATCGGCGGCAGCGGATCGGCGGGCAGTTGCGTTATCCGGTGGATTTGGGGTGCTCGGCGACGAAAATCCACCGGATAGTGCGCCTAGGGCGGGGAGGGGGTGGTGCGCTAGGGCGGGCTGGTTTGGGGCGGGGGGATTAGTGGAGCGTGTACGGCGTACGCGCACTAGTCGAGAGGGGTGGTTGTGGTGTTGAACGTGTTGATCAGTGGGGGCGGGATCGCGGGGCCGGCGTTGGCGTTCTGGTTGCGGCGGGCCGGGTTCACGCCGACGGTCGTGGAGGTGGCGGCGGGGCCGAGGCCCGGTGGGCAGACGGTCGACCTGCGGGGGATCTCGCGGGAGGTGGTCGAGCGGATGGGCCTGATGCCCGCGGTCGCGGAGCGGCAACTGCATGAGCGCGGCTTCGAGTACGTGCGCGAGAACGGCCGTCGGATCGTCGCGATGCCGGCCGAGCTCTTCGACGGGGCCGGTCCGGTTGCCGAGATCGAGATCCTCCGGGGTGACCTCGCCGAGGTCCTCGCCGCTGCGACGACCGAGGTCGAGTACCTGTACGGCGACTCGATCACCCAGCTCGATCAGGACGCGACCGGCGTCCAGGTGACGTTTGCGAGCGGCCGAACGCGACGGTTCGACCTAGTTATCGGGGCGGATGGCGTCCACTCGCGGGTGCGGCAGTTGGCGTTCGGCCCGCATGAGCGGTTCGTGCAGCACCTCGGCGGCTACTCGTCGTACTTCACCGTCGACGCCCCGGAGGACCTCAACCACTGGATGAAGGTCTACACCGCACCCGGCGGACTCTGGGTCGGCCTGCGGCCCGATCACGATCCGCGGTTCGCCAAGGCGCTGCTGGGCTTCCGGTCGCCGGTCATCGACTACGACTACCGCGACGCGGCTGCGCAGAAGGCCATGCTGCTGGAACGGTTCCGCGGAGTCGGCTGGCACACACAGCACCTCCTCGCCGGGCTGCGCGACGCCGACGACTTCTACTTCGACAGCACCAGCCGAGTCGCCGTACCGGAGTGGTCGCAGGGTCGGGTCGCTCTGGTCGGCGACGCCGGCTACTGCGGCTCACCGCTAGCCGGCCACGGTACGGCGCTCGCCCTGGTCGGCGCCTACGTTCTGGCGGGGGAGCTCAGCCGGGCAGAGGGCGACCACGCACACGCGTTCACCAAGTACCAGCGCCTGATGCAGCCGTACGTCGATCAGCGGATGGAACTGCCGCCCGGCGGAATCAAGATGGCGATGCCGATGACCGCATTGGGCATCCGCTCCCGCGACTCCATCACCAGGCTGATGACGTCGAAGCTGTTCGTCGGTGCGATGGGCAAGCTGATCGCCGGCAAACCGGATGCGATCGACCTACCCGACTACTCAGCGCGTCCACTCCGGGTCGCGGCCGAGCAGGCCGAGTAGCTGGTGGAACGGCGACGCCGTACCGGAGACTTTGAGGCTGCGCTCGAACGCCGCCCCAGGACCGCGGGCCGACTCGGTGTCGGGGATCCGGCGGGCCAGATCGAGCGCGGCCTCAACCAGGTCGTACGGCGGGGAGTAGGGAAGGTCGAGGGCCTGGGCCAGGTCCCACGCGTGGATGACGCAGTCCAGGTGGTGGAAGGTGAGTGCGATCCGGCGCGGGAACGACCCGTACTCGCGGACCTCCATCAGCCGGTCCAGCGCGCCACCGTCGGCGAACGCATCGGCCACCGCGACGTTGGACCGCCGGTACGCACCGGCCGGGTTGTCCCCGAGGCGCCCGCCGGTCCAGGTCTGCACCGGTGCGGAGCCGTTGGTCGCCGCGGCTGCGAAGCCTTCGTTCTCGCTGACGATGTGCCGGAGCAGGCCGCGCACAGTCCAGTCGGGGCAGGGCGTCGGCAGGCTCAGGTGCTCTGGCCGCACCTGCATGACGATCTCGCCGAGTACCGCGCCGGCCCGCCGATCCAGATCCCGGACGTCCATCCGCGCTCCCTCCCTGTGCAGTGCCCGCCCCTAGCTGAGGATAGGCCGCGGTACGCCGTTTCTGCACCGACTCGGCCCGACCACAAGGGACAACCCTCAGCTGGTGGCACACTGAGGATCCGTACGAACCTGGAGGCATTGATGAGCAAGGAGGTCGGCCTCTGACGGCCGAACCGCCGTACCTGGTGATCGCCGCCGAGCTCCGGCGCCGTATCCAGACCGGCGAACTCCAGCTTGGCGACCGGGTCCCGTCGACCCGGTCCCTGGTCCGCGACTTCGGCGTCGCCATGGCCACCGCCACCAAGGCGCTTCGGGCTCTCCAGCAGGAGCAGCTCGTCCATGCCAGCCCCGGCGTCGGCACCGTGGTCGGCCCACCGCCGAAGTCCCGTACGGCGAAGCCTCCCGCCCGACTGACGCCGCAGCGCGCGCACCAGCCCATGCTTGCCCTGGAGCGGGAGCGCGTAGTGCAGATGGGCCTCGCTATCGCGGACTCAGAAGGGCTGGCCGCGGTCTCGATGCGCCGGATCGCGGCCGAGCTCGGGGTCTCGACGATGGCCCTCTATCGGCACGTCGGCGGCAAGGACACGCTCGTCCTGCACATGGTCGACGCAGCCTTCGCGGAGTTCCCGCTACCGCCGCTGACCGGTGACTGGCGGACGCGGGTGACGGTAGTCGCCCAGACGCAGTGGGCGGCGTACCGGCAGCACCTCTGGCTGGCCGGCGCGGTCACAGTAGGCCGACCCCAGCTGCTGCCGCGCGTGCTGCCGCACACCGATGCGCTGCTCGCCGCGTTCAAACCGCTCGGCAAGGCCCCGGCCATGTACGCCGCGATCACGGTCTTCGGCTATGTCCGTGGGCTCGGGCAGTCGCTGGAGATCGAGGCGCAGGCCGAGCAGGACACCGGCCTGACCGGCGACGACTGGGCCGCGCACCAGGGCGACCAGATGGCCGCGCTCATCGCAGCCCAGAACCTGACGGCCTTCCGCGATCTGTTCGCAGGCGGCTTCGACCTCGACTACGACCTGGACCAGCTGTTCGCGTTCGGCCTCGAGTTGATGCTGGACGGGCTCGCGGTCAGGCTGTCGCAGCCTTGGCCGCGGCCTTCGCTTCCTTCTTGAAGGCGCGAACCTCGCCGAGCGACTTGGCATCCACGACGTCAGCGATCGAGCGGCGCGAACCACGATCGCCGTACGAGCCGGCCGCCTCGCGCCACCCCTTCGGCTCGACTCCACGCTGCTTCCCGAGCATCGCGAGGAAGATCTTCGCCTTCTGCTCCCCGAACCCAGGCAGCGCCTTGAGCCGCTTCAGCACCTCCGCACCATCCGGCTTCGGCCGCCCGGCCGTCCACAGGTTCGCGGTTTCGCCGTCGTAGTTCTCGATGATGTGCTGCGCCAGCGCATGCACCCGCCGCCCCATCGACCCGCCGTACCGGTGGATCGCTGGCGGCGTCACACACAGCTCGACGAACTTCTCCACATCACTGGCCGCGATCTTGTGCAGATCGAACCCGTCCATCCGGTCCGCGATCTTCCGCGGCCCCGCGAACGCATGCTCCATCGGGTACTGCTGATCCAGCAGCATCCCGACCAGCAAAGCGAACGGGTCGTCGTTGAGCAACTTGTCCGCAGCCGGATCCCCGGTCAGGTGCAGTTCGCGCAGCATGCCCTCATCTTGACACGGGAATCCGCGTGCGCCACAAGAGATAGACGAAGTACGGCGCTCCGATGAGGGCGGTGAGGAGGCCGGCGGGGATCTGGGCGGGGGCCAGGAGGGTGCGGCCGAGGCTGTCGGAGACGCTGACGAGGATGGCGCCGAGGAGGGCGGAGACGGGGAGGATGCGGTTGTGGTTGCCGCCGACGAGGGCGCGGGCGGCGTGCGGGGCGACCAGTCCGACGAAGCCGACGACTCCGATCGCCGAGACAGCGGCGGCCGTCATCAGGGCCGCGCAGAGCAGGATCAGCAGGCGGGTCCGCTCCAGCCGTACGCCGAGGATTCGCGGTACGTCGTCGTCCAGCGCGAGCAGGTCGAGTTCGCGGCGGTGGTGCGCGATCAGCGGGGTGAGCACGAGCAGGCCGATCGCGACCGGGACGACCTGCGGGAGCGTGCGGCCGTAGGTGCTGCCGGACAGCCAGGTCATCGCGAGGCTGATGTTCCAGGGGTCGGTGGCGACGATCATCAGCGTGATGATCGCGGTCGCGGCCGACGACACCCCGACGCCGATCAGCACCAGCCGGTCGGAGCTCAGGCCGCCGCGCCACGACACCAGGTAGACGAGTGCGAAGGTCGCCAGAGCGGCCACCGCGGCGACACCGGAGAGCAGCCAGATGCTTGCCGACGGCAAGATGATCAGCGTCGCGACGGCGCCGACTCCGGCACCGCCAGTGATTCCGAGAATGCCCGGCTCGGCTAGCGGATTCCGACAAACAGCCTGTACGGCGGTGCCCGCGATCGCGAGCGCGGCACCGCAGAGGAGCGCGGCCAATACCCGCGGGAACCGCTGGTCGAGGACGTAGGTGATGGCTCGGCCGGACCGGCCGTTGACCCAGTTCGCGATATCGCCGGTGCGCAGGAACGCATCACCAGCAAGCATCGCGAACACAGCCGCGCCGACGACCAGCACGAGCAGCGCGACCGTCACCAGCAGGAACCGCCGCCGGCTACGGATCCCAGAACTGGCGCCACCAGGCGTCCGGCTCGCACCCGAGTCGCGGTAGCGACGCGCGAGCCAGACCAGCACGACCGCGCCGACCATCATCGTCGTGATGCCGGTCGGGATCTCGACCCCCGCCTGCCCACCGAACGCGGCCCGCAGACCAACATCCGACAAGAGCACGACCAGTACGCCGGCCAGTCCGGACAGCGGCAGCAGCACCCGGTGCCGAAGTAGCCCAGGGACGAGTGGTGCGATCAGCCGCACGAGAACCGGGGCGACCAGGCCGACGAAACCGATCGGTCCGGTCACTGTCACAGCGGCCGCGGACAACAGCACCGTGATCAACGTGATCATCACGCGCACCCGCCGTACATGCACTCCCAGTACGGCGGCGGTGTCGTCGCCGAGCGCGAGTATGTCCAGCTTGTTGGCCAGGAGCAACGAGCCGATGATGCCAAGGGCAACGATCGGCGCCATCTGGTTGAAGGCGTTCAGGTCGGTCTGGACCAGGGTGCCGGCACTCCAGGCGAAGGTCCCGACGGTCTCCTCGCGGTAGAGCAGCATCAGCAGCGTGGTGATGCCGCCCAATGCCATCGCGACCGCCGACCCGGCCAGGATCAGCCGGGTCGGTCCGGAGGCGCCGCCCGCGGACAGCGCGAGAACCAGGACCGCAGCCGCCAGCCCACCGGCGAACGCGACACCACCGGCCGGAAGAACCGGCAGGTGGATGCCGAGGGCCGCCACCACCACAATCGTCAGATACGCCCCTGCATTGACCCCCAACGTGTCGGGCGAGGCGAGTGGGTTGCGGGCCAGCGACTGCAGCCCAGCACCGGCGACCCCGAGGGCAAGCCCCACGAGGACGCCGGCGAGCAAGCGGGGCAGTCGGGACGCGACGAGCACGTTCGCCGCGTTATCGGTGCCCTGTCCGAACACAAGCTTGATCAGGTCCCCGGCTCCCACCGAGGAGGTGCCCTGGGTGAGGTGGATCCCCGCGAGGACGACGATCGCCGCGAGCGCGATCAGGAACACCCCGGCGACGCGGATCCGCCGTACCGGCTGCTTCAAAGCCTCCGGAGCGGTGACCACCTGGGTCAAGAGGTGACTGCCTGTACGGCGGCGTCGATGAACTGCTCGGTGGACTTCGGTCCGCCGAACATCCAGATGCCGTCGGCCAGCCGGTGCACGTTGCCGGTCTTCACGAACGGAAGGTTCTTCCAGATCGCGTTCCCGGCCAGGTCCTTGCCGAAGACGTCACCGCCGTCGGTGTCGTTCGCGATGTAGAGGAACTCGCCGTCCTTGAGCTTGGTCAGCCCCTCCAGGTCGGTCGGCGCCAGACCGTAGTCCTTGTCGCCGCCGGCCGGCCAGGCGTTCTGCAGGCCGAGTTCGTTGCCGACGGCACCGAGCAGCGAGCCCGAGGTGTACATCCGCATCGAGATCGTGCTGCCCTGCTTGTACCCGTCGGCCATCGTGAACGACGTACCGGCCTTGCCCGCGGCGGCGATCTTCTGCTTGCCGTCGGCAAGGGCCTTGTCGAAGCCGGCATTGATCTGCTTGGCCTGCTCGGTCTTGCCGACCGCGCTCGCGGTCAGCTCGAGGTTGGTCTTCATCTGCGGGATCGCGTTCTTCGCGTCCGCCGCGTGCACGACCAGGACCGGGACTGCCTTCTCGATCTGGGCGAGCGCGCTCGCGGACTCGTCGCTGGTGGTGATCACCAGGTCCGGGTTCAGCGCGACGATCGCGTCCACGCTGGATTCGCCGCGGGTCCCGACATCCTTGACGCTGGGGTCGAGCTTGGCCGCGGTGACCCAGGCGTTGTAGCCCTTGACGTCGGCGACGCCGACCGGCATCACGCCGACCGAGATCAGGTTCTCGACCACGCCCCACTCGAGGCCGACCACCTTGGTGGCGGGCGCCTTCAGATCGACCTTCTTGCCGCGCGAGTCGGTGATCGAGACCGGCTGCGCCGCCGCGGTGGACGGGTTGTCGCCGTCACCGGAGGCGGCCGGCTCGCTGGTCCCGCACGCCGTCGCGGCGAGCAGGACAGCGGCGGCGAGGACGATGGTTCGCTTCATGGGTCAGAACTTTCAGCTGGTCGGAATGCGACTGAGGTGCTTGCCGATCGGGCGGGTGGTGACCAGGCCGGTGGCCGGGTCGGTGCCCACCTCGATCGCGATGCCGTAGGTCTCGGACAGCGCGCCGGCGTCCAGTACCTCGGCGGGCATCCCGGTCGCACGTACTCGCCCCTGATCGAGCAGTGCGATCCGGTCCGCGACTGCTGCGGCCTGGTTGAGGTCGTGCAGTACGACGCCCACCGCGACCCCGTGGTCGTCGGCCAGGTCACGCATCAGGTCGAGGATCTCGATCTGATAGCGCAGATCGAGAAAGGTGGTCGGCTCGTCGAGCAGCAGGACGCCGGTGTCCTGGGCCAGGCAGGTCGCGAGCCAGACACGTTGCAGCTCGCCACCGGACAGCTCGTCGACCGCGCGGTCGGCCATCCGGGTCACCCCGGTGACCTCCATCGCGTGCCCGATCGCGCGGTGCCCGTCCGGGTCGTCACCGCGCCAGCGGCCTCGATGCGGATGGCGTCCGTACCCGACGACGTCGCGGACGCTGACACCGTTCGGAGTCGGCCGGGACTGCGACAACAAGGTCACCTTGCGGGCGAACTCCTTGGCGGACAAGGCGAGTGCGTTCTCGCCGCCCGGGAACGTGATGCTGCCGGCCTCCGGTTGATGCAGCCGAGCGAGGGCGCGCAGCAGGGTCGACTTGCCGCTGCCGTTGGGCCCGACCAGCGCGGTGACGCTGGCGGCCTCGATCCGCAGCGACGCACCGTCGACCACGCGAACGCCGTGATATCCCAGGCGCAGGTCGTCCCCTGCAAGCCCTCTGACGTCCTCACCGGCTTCGTGCATGGCCGAAGCATAGCCTTACCTAACCTGTCAGGAATATCGCCGAGATCGCCTTCCAGCCAGACGCAAGCGGTTGCCTTGGTCACACGGCGAATGATGTGGTGACAGGACGTGCCGCCGTACTCACGGTGTGCCCGGAACCGAAGGGGTGTGGGGATGGGCCGGCTGGTGGTGACCGCGTTCATGAGCATCGACGGGGTGGTTCAGGCGCCGTCGCTGGCCGACGAGGACGGCGACGGCGGGTTCACCTTCGGCGGCTGGATGACGCCGTACGCCGATCCTGCCGTCACCGAACTGCTCACCCGCGTGGTGCTCACGGCCGACGCGCTGCTGCTCGGACGCCGTACCTATGAGATCTTCGCGAGCTTCTGGCCGACCGCGGACCCGGCCGACCCACGGACCATCCGGCTGAACGAGCAGCCCAAGTACGTCGCCTCGTCCACGCTGACCGACCTGCGCTGGCGCAACTCGACCCGCATCGAAGGCGACCTCGCCAGCACCGTCCGTGAGCTCAAGACCCGGCACCGCGAGATCGGGGTCTGGGGCAGCACCACCGTGCTCCCGCAGCTGCTGCACGCGGACCTGGTCGACGAGTTCGTCCTGCTCGTCCACCCGGTCCTCCTCGGCCCCGGCAAGCGCATCTTCGACAACACGCCGCGCCTGAGCCTGCACCTCACCGAATCCACCACCTACGCGACCGGCGTAGCCCTGCACACGTATCAACGCGTCCCGACCGTGCTGGGGGAAGCCCTCTGAAAGACGGTCAGGCCGCTACGCTGAGTGGTGACGAGCTCAGCGGAGGTGGCGATGGAGCCGGTGTTCGCACCTGGTGTGCCGGAAGCGGTACGGCGGTTGTACGAGCATCGGCCGGAGTTGTTCGTGCCCGCGGACACGCCACGACCGAAGCGGGAGACGTGGTGGTCGGTGGCACCGGCGAACACGTTGGGCCAGTTGCTGGTGTGGATCGCGGTCTGCGTGGGCGGGTGGCTGCTGGCCGTGATCATCATGGCGGGCACATTGCCGGCCGCGGTCGCGGTGTGGATCTCTGTGGCGCTGGCGGCGATTGCCGTCGTGGCGACCGGCGGGGTGCTGGTGAAGTCGATGGTCGAGGACCGCGGGCACAAGGCGGTCCGCGTGCAGCACGGGTCGTACCTGCTGCCGGCCGATTTCGACGATGCGGCCGCGCGGTTGCTGGGCCGGGCTCAGCGTGCGGTGAAAACGGTGCTTGAGGCAACAGTTACCCGGCGCGGCCTACTCGACGACATGCAGAACGAACTGGTCCTGCCGGAGCAGGTGTGGGACATCGCGCAGGTGCTCCGCGAGCAGACCGTCCTGCGGGCCCGGCAGCGTGACGTCGCCCGCGGGATGGCGACCGCCGAGCTCGACACCGTCCTCGGCCCGCAACGCCGCGCGCTCGCCCTCTCGGTCAACGCCATCGAGCGCAAGGTCGACCTGCTCGAGCACTACGCCCACCGCGTCCGCTCCGCCGACGCGGCCCTCCGCGCCGAAGCCGCGCTCGCCGACGGCGACCGCTACATCGAACTGCTCGCCCGCACCGAACCCGTCGGCGACACCACCGTCGTCCAAGGCTTCGCCGACGAAGCCAGCGCCCTCCGCGACACCTTCACCCGCTCCATCAACGCCGCCCGCGACGCGGGCCGAACGCTCGCCCTCCCCGAGGGCCAATAGCCGTCGGTAAGGACACGTAGATGCCGGCGCGGATCGCTCCGGCCCCGCTCACGTCGGCGTTCGACGCCTCTGCCCGCGACACCTCTAGATGTCCTTACCGACGCTGCAGGAGGTCTGCCTCGGCTTGGTCGGAGAGGCCGACCTCCAGTGGGGGCTCGCCGCGGTCGTGGTCCCAGGCGCGGAGGTCGGCGACGGTGTCCTTCAGCGAGGTGACCGGCATGCCGGCGGCCCGGGCCTTCGACGGGTCGCGGCGGCGGGCGGCCCACACCTCCTCCGCTTCCATCAGCGGGAAACGCGCCGGTACGGCGTCCGCCGGGACCTGCACGAGCTCCACCGCGGAACCGGCCAGCTCGGCCGCCGTCGTGATCAGTTCGCCGATCGTGCTGTCCGGGCCGATGGCGTTGAACGCACCGGGCCGGTCGTCCGCGATCAGTTGCACCACGAGCCTGGCGAGATCCCGGCTGTCGATGAACTGCAGCGGCTGCTCCGGCGTGGTCGGCAGCGCAACCCGCCCGCCGCGCGCGCCGCGCCGTACCCAGTAGAGGGCGGTGGTGGACGAATCGCCCGGACCGGTCACGCGCCCCGGACGCACGAGGGTCGCGCGATCGCCGTACCGCTCGAGAACGTCGTCCTCGCAGGCGACCTTGCAGCGTCCGTACGTCTCGTTCGTGAGGACGTCGGCGGCACGCAGCGGAGCTTGGCGCGGCGCGTCCTCGGTCATGCCGGCCGGCAGGGTCCGCACGTAGACCGCGTGGCTCGACACGAAGACGTACCGGCCGACGCGATCGCCGAGCACGTCCATCGCCTCATCGACCTGCTTGCTCTGGTACCCGCTGAGATCCACAACCGCATCCCACTCGCCCGTCTCCAGGGCCGCGTAGTCACCGGCATCCCGGTCGCCGACCAACTGCACCACTTCGGCCGGCAGACCGTCCCCGCTCAGCCCGCGACTGAACGAGGTCACCTCCGCCCCGTGTTCCAGCGCGTCCAGCACGACCGCACGCCCGACAAACCCGTTCCCGCCCAACGTCAGAATCCGCATCCCGCGACGCTATCCCCGCCCCCGCGCCGCCGCGACCGAATAGTCACCGGCGCAAGAACAGGACGTATGCCTGTAGTAGGTCCCGCTGCCACGCTCCGACGGTGCTCGACGCGGTCCCAGTGGGCATATACGTCCTGTCGTTGGGAGCTCTAGGCTCGGGCCATGATGGAGCGGACTGTGGTTGTTGCCGGGGGCACCGGTGGGTTGGGGCGTGCCGTCGTGGCGGGGTTCCTCGCGAGCGGGTGGCGGGTCGTGGTGCCGGGGCGGACGGAGGAGTCGCTGGAGCGGTTGGGCGCGGACCCGGCCCTGACCCCGATCGTGGCGGACCCGTTCGACCCGGCGGGGGTGGCTGACGTGGTCGCGTTGGCGACGTCGGAGCTGGGCGCGCCGGTGCGTGCGCTGGTGAACCTCGTCGGCGGATTTGCCTCCGGAGCGCGGGTCCACGAGACGCCGATCGAACAGTTCGAGGAGCAGTTCCGGCTCAACCTGCGGCCGACGTACCTGCTCACTCAGGCGGTCCTCCCGCACCTGCTGGCAGGCGGCGGCGGAGCCATCGTCTGTACGTCGAGCCGGGCTGCCCAGCGGCCGTTCTCCGGAGCGGCGGGGTACATCTCGGCCAAGGCCGCAATCCTCGCGTTCGCCGATGCCCTGCACGTGGAGTACGCGAAGGACGGCATCCGGGTGAACACGGTCCTGCCCGGGACCATCGACACCGCCGCCAACCGCAGCGCCATGCCGAACGCCGACACCAGCGGCTGGACACCGCCCGAACGGATCGCCGGAGTCATCCGGGCACTGGTCGAAACCGATGGGTTTGCGGGCGGTCACTACCCGGTATGACAACCAAACGCCTCTGTAACACGTCTGGAGATGTGGAGTGTGCTGCAACGATGCACACTGACTGGGGACGGCGACAGGGGAGTCGATGGGGAGACACTCGCACACGGCAGTCACACGGGCACGCTCGGTACCGAAGGTGCTGGGTCTGACCCTGCTGGGTGCGTTGCTGCCCGGAATCGGACTGATCGTCGGCGGTCGCCGCAAGATCGGTGCGTTCGTCCTCACCATCACCGTCGGCCTGCTCGGTCTCGGCGCGTACGTCGCTCTGACCCGGCGGGACGAGGTCCTGGCCGCGGCCGTGGATCCGAGCCGGCTGCTGGTCACCTCGGTCTCGATCGCGGCGCTCGCGCTGCTCTGGATCGTCGTGATCGTCGCCTCGCACCGTTCGTTGCGTCCGGCAACTGGTCGGGCCGGCGGCCGGGCGATCGGTGCGACCTTCGTCGGCGTGCTCTGCTTCGCGATCGCGGCTCCGACGGCGTTCGCCGTACAGACCGTGCTGGCGCAGCGGACGCTGGTGCAGGACGTGTTCGTCGCGCAGGGCGAGAGCAAGAGCGCCACCCGGCCGAAGACGGTGAACGTCAAGGACCCGTGGGAGAACAAGCCGCGGCTCAACCTGCTGCTGCTCGGCGGCGACGACGCGCCGGGCCGGCCCGGGGTCCGGACCGACACCGTGATCGTGGCGAGTATCGACACCAGGACCGGCAACACCTCGCTGATCTCGATGCCGCGGCAGCTCACCTTCATGCCGTTCCCGAAGGACTCGCCGCTGTACAAGAAGTACCCGAACGGCTTCGGCAAGGAAGGGCTCAGCCTGGAAGGCCGGCTCGAGTGGATGCTGACGGCGATGTATCAGAACATCCCCGACAAGTACCCCGGCATCCTCGGACCGTCCGACAACGAGGGCGCCGACGTCCTGAAGCAGTCCGTCGGTGAGGCGACCGGCCTGAAGCTCGACTACTACCTGCAGGTCAACCTGACCGGGTTCCCCGAGCTCGTGAACGCGCTCGGCGGGATCACCGTCAACGTGAACGAGCGGGTGGCGATGGGTGGGGTCAGCAGTTCGCACACCCCGCCGAAGGAGTGGATCGAGCCCGGCCCGAAGCAGCACCTGGACGGGCGGCACGCCCTGTGGTTCGCCCGCGGCCGGTACAGCGCCGACGACGACCAGCGGCAGGTCCGCCAGCGCTGCACGATCAACGCGATGGTCGCCGCGGCCGACCCGGCCACGCTGGTCACCAAGTACAAGGCGATCGCCAAGGCCGGCCAGCGCCTGCTCCGCACCGACATCCCGCAGGAGCTCCTCCCGGCGCTCGTGCAGCTCGCCGTCAAGGTCAAGGCGGGGACGGTCTCGAACGTCAACCTCGACGTCTCGAAGCTGAAGATGAAGTACCTGCACCCGGACTACGACGGGATGCGCGAGGCGATCGAGCAGGCCCTCGAGCAGCCCGCCCCGCCGGCCACCCCGGTGAGCAAGACCCCGCCGAAGACGCCGAAGTCCCCGAGTTCCCCGTCCGGCACCAAGACCACGCCGCCACCGACCCAGAACCTGGCCGACGCCTGCGCCTACCAGCCCGAAGGCGGCGACCAGCCGAGCTGAACTCTTTCCGACCCGAGTGTCGATCCGGACTCCCGCCGTACGACGTGAGAGTAAGAGACCGACACCGACAAGGGGAGAGCCATGCGTTACATGATCATCAACAAGGTCGACGCGGACAGCGAAGCCGGTAAGTTTCCGGCGCCGGCGGTGATCGAAGGGGTCGGCCAGGTGGTCGAGGATCTCTCGAAGGCCGGCGTGCTGCTCTTTGCCGAAGGTGTGCACCGTAGCTCGCTCGGCGCCCGCGTGCAGGTCGCCGACGGGCGCCGTACCGTCACCGACGGCCCGTTCGCCGAGACCAAGGAGCTCGTCGGCGGCGTCATGGTGGTCGACGTCCGCTCCCGCGAGGAAGCCGTCGAGTGGGCCGCCCGGCTCGCCGAAGCCCTGGGTAGCGAGGTAGAGGTTCGGCGCGTGGTGGAGGAAGCGGACTTCGCTCCGGATTCCGACGTGTTTTCCGTACCGACCAACGGGTAGTAGTCCGCTCGTCCCGCCGCGATCCCGCCTGCCCAGGCGGGGGAGCGCTGTGAAGGCTGCACCACTACCCGTTCGTCGGTACGCCGTCACCCGTGGCAATCATGGTTGCTGTTTGGGGTGGGGTGGGGTTTTATCGCGGAGTGACGGATGTGCACGGGGCGATTGATGCGGTGTGGCGGATCGAGTCGGCGCGGATTGTGGCCGGGGTGGCTCGGATCGTGCGGGATGTCGGGCTGGCCGAGGAGCTGGCCGGGGATGCGTTGGTGGCGGCGCTGGAGCAGTGGCCGGAGTCGGGGGTGCCGAACAACCCGGGCGCCTGGCTGATGGCGATCGCGAAGCGGCGGGCCATCGACCTGATCCGGCGCAAGGACACGTACCAGCGCAAGCTCGCCGAGATGGGGCACGAGCTCGAGATCGACGGGGAGAGCGTCGAGGACGACGTGGAGGCGATCCTCGAGGACACCATCGAGGACGATCTGCTGCGGCTGGTGTTCACCGCGTGCCACCCGGTGCTGACGATGGACGCGCGGGTGACCCTCACCCTCAAGCTGCTGGGTGGCCTGAAGACCGACGAGATCGCACGCGCGTTCCTCGCGCCGGAGTCGACCATCGCGCAGCGGATCGTCCGGGCGAAGCGCAACCTCGCCAAGGCTGGCGTCGAGTTCGAGGTGCCGGTTGGGCCGGAGTTGCTGGACCGGCTGGGCAGTGTGCTCGAGGTCGTCTACCTGATCTACAACGAGGGCTACTCCGCGACCACCGGCGACGACTGGATGCGGCCGACGCTGTGCAACGAGGCGATGCGGCTCGGCCGGTTGCTGGCCGAGCTGATGCCGGACGAACCCGAGGTGCACGGCCTGCTCGCCCTGATGGAACTGCAGTCGTCCCGCGCGAACGCCCGCCTCGGCCCCGACGGCGAACCCGTCCTGCTCCTCGAGCAGGACCGCCGCCGCTGGGACCGCCTCCTGATCAACCGCGGCCTGGCCGGTCTCGACCGCGCCTGGGCCCTGGAGAAGCCACCCGGCCCGTACCTCGTCCAGGCCGCGATCGCCGCCTGCCACGCCCGAGCCGCCGTCGCCGACGACACCGACTGGGAACGCATTGCCGGCCTGTACGCCGTCCTCGCGCAGCTCGTGCCGTCACCGGTCGTCGAGCTCAACCGGGCGGTCGCGATCTCGATGGCCTTCGGCCCGGCTCAGGGCCTGGAGGCGGTCGACGCGTTGGCCGACGAGCCGTCGCTGAAGGACTACCACCTGCTCCCGAGTGTTCGCGGTGACCTGCTCTTCAAGCTCGGCCGCCTCGACGAAGCACGTAAGGAGTTCGAGAAGGCGGCCGGCCTCACCCGCAACGAACGCGAACGCACCCTCCTCCTCGAACGCGCCGCCGCCTGCTAGTTTTCCGCGTCCTGCAGGAGTACGGCGACCTGGGTCCGGTTGGTCACCTTCAGCTTGGTCATCAGCCGGCTGAGGTGGGCCTTCACGGTGCCGGTGCTCAGGTAGAGCTCGGCGGCGATGTCGGGGTTGGTCAGCCCGCGGGCGACCGCGGTGGCGATGGCTCGCTCGCGGTCGGTGAGCGAGGCGAGCAGGTCGCGAGCCCGGTCCTGCTCGGGCGCGGTGACATGCTGGATCAGCCCGGCCAGCACGGTCGGCGACAGCACCGGCTCGCCGGCGGCCGCTCGCCTGATCGCGTCGACGATGTCCGCGGGCGGTGTGTGCTTCAGCACGAAGCCGGCCGCGCCCGCCCGCAGCGCCCGCAGCACCTGCTCATCGGCGTCGTACGTCGTCAGCACGATCACGACCGGCGGATCCGGCAGCGCCCGCACCTCCGCGGTGGCGGTGATCCCATCGGTGCCAGGCATCTTGAGATCCATCAGCACAACGTCCGGCCGCGTCGACGTCACCAGTTCGCAGACCGCGGATCCGTCGTCCGCCTCGCCCACGACCTCCATGTCCGGAACGCCGCCAAGCATCGTCCGCAGCCCCATCCGGACCAGCGGATCGTCGTCGACCAGCAGCACCCTCATGGCGCCAAGGGTAACCACGCGGTCAGCCGGAACGCACCGTCCAGCAGGCCGTAGTCGAGCCGCCCACCCAGCAGATCCAGCCGCTCCCGCAGACCCAGCAGACCGAGCCCGGTCCCCGGAACCGCTGCCGACGCGGCCGTCACTTCGTTGCTGACCACAATGATCAGGCCGTCGGAGACCTCGAACGACACGTCCACCGTGCGCCCCGGCGCATGCTTGCGCGCGTTGGTCAGTCCCTCCTGCACCACCCGGTACGCCGTCCGCCCGGTCGCCTCGGAGATCGTTGCATCCGGCAACTCGTTGATCCGGACCGGCTGACCGGAGCGGGTGGCGTCGTCGACCAGCGCGCCGATCTGGCGCAGCCCGGGAACTCGCAGGTCCGGTTCCGGCGGCGGGTCGTCGTCGCGGAGCACCCCGATCACCTGCTGCAGATCGGTCAGGATGTCGTGCGACGCGCGCCGGATCACCTCCGCGGTTGCCGCGACCTGCTCGGCGGGCGCGTCCGGCCGGAACGCCAACGCTCCCGCATGCACGCTGAGCAAGGAGATCCGGTCGGCGAGTACGTCGTGCATGTCGCGCGCGATGCGCAACCGCTCGGACCGTCGCGCGTGCTCGATCCGGGCCCTCTCCTCGGCCCGCGACCGCAGTACCCGTTGCTCCGCCTCTTGGGCCAGCCGGAGCCGTAGCCGCAGGAACAGGCCCAGTTCGATCGCCCCGATCAGCACCAGGACCCCGAAGATCGGCCAGTACGTCGCGAACCCCTGGCGGAGGAACAGGTTGACCGTGACCATCGCCAACGCGAACCCCGCGACCGCCAACGCCTGCTGGTACCGCCGGCGGACCATGACCGAGGCGATCGCCGCCGCCGGACCGGCAGTCGTCGTCACAGCGGTCAGCACCAGCAGGACAACGGCCACCGGGATCGGCCACCGGCGGCGGAAGAGCAGCAGGGGCGGACCGATCACGGTCGCCGCCACGTCCAGCACGATCCAGGCCTGGGCGGGCGGCCGGCCCGCGGTCAGCTCACCGGCCAGCGTGAAGCCGGCGACGACGTACGCGAGGAGCATCAGCGCGACGTCGGCCAGGCGCCGGCGACGCGGCCAGGGAGGTTCGTCCATGCTCCGAGCCTAAGAGCAACGCGGCCGGTCCGGGCCGGATCATGGACCATCGGCCCGGACTCTGGCCACCTGGCTACTGCCGGATCGACCATCGCGGCCAGCAGGCTGAAGCCATGATCAGAAGACTGAGGTTCCTCCCGGCAGCGGTCGGCGTACTCCTCGCCACGCTGCCGGTGCCCGCAAGCCAAGCCGGTGCCGACCCCGCGGTCGTCCGGCTCCAGGACGGCGTGGTGCGTGGCGTGACCGGTCCGTCGACGATCACGTTCCAAGGCATCCCGTACGCCGCTCCGCCGGTCGGCAAGCTGCGGTGGGCCGCACCGCACCGTCCGGCCGCATGGTCCGGTGTCCGCGACGCGTCCAAGCCGACGCCGTACTGCCCGCAGCCCGGTGGGGACGGCAAACCGATGCCGACCACGTCGGAAGACTGCCTCTACCTGCACGTCACCGTGCCGAAGTCCAAGTCCAAGGGGCCGCGACCGGTGATGGTGTGGTCGCACGGGGGCGGGTTCAGCTCCGGATCGGGCAGTGGGCACGTACCGACGAGTCTGTCGGCTGAGGGCGATGTGATCGTGGTGACCGTCGACTTCCGGATCGGGATCTTCGGGAACTTCGGCCTGCCCGGCCTCCCCGGCTCGGGGACGTTCGGGATGCAGGACCAGCAGGCGGCGCTGCGGTGGGTGCGCGGCAACATCGGTGCGTTCGGCGGGGACGCGCACAACGTGACGCTGTTCGGCGAGTCCGGCGGTGGTGTCGGGACCTGCGGGCTGCTGACCTCACCCGGTACTCGCGGTCTGGTCGATCGGGCCATCATGCAGAGCGGCTCCTGCCTGATGGACTGGCCGCGCAACGGCCTCTGGATGGACGCGGCGGCAGGCTCCTTCTGGGAGCCGACGGCGAAGATCCAGAAGCAGGGCCGCGCGGCGGCCGCGAAGCTGAAGTGCACGGGCCCGAACGCGGCGGTCCTGAGCTGTCTGCGGAGGCTGGACACCGCCGACGTGTTCGCCGAGTCGGCCGTCTTCGGTTCTGTTGCCTACGGCAACGCGACGCTGCCGCTCGAACCCGGCAAGGCGTTGCGGGCGGGACTCGTGCCGCGGATCCCGATCATGTCCGGTCACACCAAGGACGAGGCGCGCGCGATCGCTGCGATCGCGGAGCTGCTCAGCGATCCCGTCACGGACGAGAAATACCCGACCCTGCTACGAGAGGCGTTCGGCGAGCGGGCAGCTGAGGTTCAGGCCGTCTACCCCGCCAAGAACTACGGTACGGCGGCGCTCGCGTGGTCGGCGATGGACACCGATCGGGTCTGGGCCTGCACGCAACGTGCCACCACGAAGGCGTTCGCGCGGCACGGCGATGCCTACGCCTATGAGTTCGCCGACCCGGCGGCACCTGGGTATGTGCCGTTCCCGGCGGGCTTTCCGACCGGTGCCTCGCACGGGTCCGAGCTGAACTATCTGTTCGACGCGGCGGGCGGCCCGCCGTACCAGCTGACTGCGGCGCAGAAGAAGCTCGCACAGCAGATGCGGAAGGCGTGGACCGACTTCGCGCGGACGGGTAACCCTGGCTGGGCGCAGTGGCCGACGGTCCAGCAGTTGGCTCCGGGAGCGGTCCGGCCGGCTGACCATCACTGTGACTTCTGGAGCAGCTTCAAGTAGAAGAAAACAGTCCGGGAGCCCCTTGCAGCGAGGGCTCCCGGACCGGGTACGGCGGTCAGTCGATCACCAGAGCTGGTTCACCCGGGAGCGCTCGGCGGCGTTCGGGTTCGGGTTGGTGCAGGACGGGCCGGGGCCACCACCGGACATCAGCTCCGAGCAGGGCCCGGAGTAGTGGTCCGGCAGACCGAGCACGTGGCCGGTCTCGTGGGCGGTGATCCGGGTCGAGTCGTACTGCTGGGCCTGTGCGTGGTCGATGAAGATGTAGCCCCGGCCGTGACCGTTGGTGGAAGCGTACGACCCGCGAGAGTCATTGCCTTGCCTGTAGTCGAAGTCGTAGCTACCACTGGTCACCTCGACGAGCTGGACGTCGGTGACCGAGGAGTTCCAGATCTGCGTGCTGCGGCTGATCTGGCTGCGGTAGGTCGATGCGTTCACCTTGTACCGGACGGTGACCGCGGCGAGCTTCTGGCCGGACTTGGCGGCCTTTGCCTGCTGGGCGCGGACGGACGTCCAGACCGCGTCGTAGAAGGCCTTGGACGCGGCCTGGTCGGCAGCCGAACCGGTGTACGACGAGATCGTCGTGGCGGTCGACTCCGGCGCGGGTGCCGCGGACGCGGTGGCGACCGGTGCGGCAACAGCAGTGGCGAGTACGGCGAGGGTTGTCAGGGCATGACGGTATGACATGGGCGGGCCTCACTCCGTTGGGCGGCGGATACAAATAGCGACCAGGGGACTACGTGTCGCTACCACTCCGGAGAATGCCAAACCTGTTCGCTGTATGCATCCCCTCACCGCCAACGCAGGGGATAACCCGCGCAAATCCCTGCCATCTCGCGAAAAACCCGCTATCCCCCTGCCCCGAAGGCAAGGGGATAGCGTCAAGCGATAGCCCGGCCTACTTGTGGCGGGTGACGAGCCAGGCTGCGGCGCCGGCGCCCAGGACCAACGCGCCACCGACGGCGGCCGTGGCCTTGGGGTGCTGCTTCGTGAGCGCCGGGACCTGACCCGCGGTGTCCTTCACCCGGAGGCTGGCCATGCCGGCGTTCGCCTTCACCCGACTGCCTGCCTCGGCGGCGGACTCCTTCAGACGTCGTGGGACGTTGAGCTGGTGGGTGAGCTCCTGCACGGTGTCGGCCAGGTGCTGGCGGGTCTGCTCGAGATCGAGGCGCAGTGCCTCGGTCTCGGAGATGTCGTCGCGGTGCTTCATGAGGTCAGAGTCCCTTCCCGATGGTGGCCCTTGAGGGCTTCGATGTCCTCGTGGACACCCTCGACGGCGCGTTGCGGAATGGGCGGAGTTGCTTGACTGACATGGCGTTTGCCGAGCAGCGCCGCGACCGCGGCCACCGCGAACAGCGCCACGGCGACGATCAGCGCCGCCAGCCACGCAGGCAGTACGACGGCGAGCCCACAGATGGCCGCCGCGATCAGTGCACCGAGTCCGTACAGCGCGATCGTCCCGGCCCCACCGAACAGGCCGATCCCGACACCGGCTTCCTTACCCTTGTCCTTCAGCTCGGCCTTGGCCAGCTGTAACTCGTCCCGAACCAGTCGACTCATGTCGCTGGTCAGGTCACTTACCAGTGCGCCGACATGCTGGTCCTGTACGACGTCCGAACGCGTACTCATCTCCGGCCTCCCGTGATCGGCTCCCACACCCGGTACCCACCCCGTTAAGTTGTGAACATGGACCAGACCGCCCTGAACGAGCTCATCCGCCGGTTCTTCGACGCTTTCGTCTCCGCCCCGGACTGCAACGAGCGTCTGGACGCGCTGCCGGAGCTGTTCATCCCGCAAGCGCTCATCGTCCGCACCTGCGGCATGGAGCCGCTGGCGTACACGGTGGACGAGTTCATCGCGCCCCGCCGCGTGCTCCTCACCGGAGGCACGCTCACCGACTTCCACGAATGGCCGCTGGACGGCCGGCTCGACATCTTCGGCGACATCGCGCACTGGTACGGCGCGTACGCCAAGGAAGGTAGTCAGGACGGCGTCGCTTTCACCGGCCGCGGGATGAAGACGATCCAGTTCGTCCGGACCGCGGCCGGTTGGCGGATCAGCGCCGCCGCCTGGGACGACGAGCGCCCAGGTCTGTCTATGCCGTGAGGGTGATCACCAGATCCTGATCGGTCACGACGACCGGGGTGCCGAGGGTCACCAGGGCCCGGTTCCCGCTCACCGCCAGCGTGGCGGGCAACGTCGTACCGGCGTGGGTCACGGAGACCGCGGTTGCGGGTCGGGCGGTTTCGAAGGCGAGTGTTGCCAGTCGCACCCGCCCGTGCCGGACTTCGACAGTCGCCACCTGCGAGGTCGCCGTACGGGTCTGGTGGTAGCGACCCCAGCCCTCAGCGGCCGTGAACGCGCAGGCGAACTCCTCCGGCGTCAGTCGCGGCGCGAACCCGAGATGACCGCGTGGCCCGTGGTATTCGTACCCGCATGCAGCCAGGTAGGCGCCGAAGCTCATCATCGCCCGCGCGTAGTGGTCGCTGGCCTCGATCTCGTTGTAGGGATTGCGTTTCTCGCCGCGATGCCGGTCGTAGATCGCCTTCGAGACCGCCAGTCCCTCGGCCGTCATCCCCTCCGCGAACAGCTGCGCGGCGAACTGCCACTCCTGCCCGGTCCACACCTCGTTGAAGTACGGATGCCCGCCCGCCGTGGTAGAGCCGCCGTTCGGCCAGGTCACCATGATCGTGCCGGGCTCGTTCGCCGTGGTGTAGACCCGGCCGGCGGGCAGACCCGGTGGCCGGTACGCCGACGGGTTCGGCTGGAAGTTGTTGCGATACAGGCTGGTCAGCGCGGTCCGCGCCTTGTCCGCCGCGAAGACGCGCGGCAGCCCGAGCTGTGCGGCGTACGTCTGCCCGTACATCTGGTCCACGAACACACCGCGGTTCGTGTTCGCCGCCGGATGCGCGGCGTCGACCTTCTGGATGTAGTACCCGTAGGTCCCGTTCCACAACGAGCCGTTCAGGTACGCCGAACCGCGGTCGGCGATCGTGCGATACCGGGTGGCCGCGGTGTTGTCGCCCATCTCGGTCGCCATCGCGGAGGCGGCCCGCAGCGCGGCGACGTACAGACCGCTCAGCCAGGGGATCTCGCCGAACCACTCGGTGTCCAAGGTGTTCCACTGCCCACCGCGGAAGATGCCGTCCTGGTCGGAGCCGTCGCGCGCCGAGATGACGTACTCGACCGAGGTCTTCACCTTGGCCCAGACCCGAGTCAGGAACGATGCGTCGGGTGCCATCTGGTGTTCGCGGTAGATGCGCAGGATCGTGCCGCAGTGGCCGTCGGCGAACGACGAGGCCGCGTCACCGGACTCACCGCGGTTCGCGATCTCGCCGCTGGGCTTGTAGGCGATGCCGAGGTCGACGCGCTCGCGGGTGTCCCGTTCGAGCTCGGGGAACAACCGGCCGATCGCCTGCGCGTAACTCCACACGTGCTGGCAGGTGCCGTGGCAGCAGTAGACGCCTTCCCACGCGTAGAAACGGCCGTCGCTCCAGCGGTAGCAGGTGCCGGTCGCGATCGTCGACGCGGTCGCGAAGGTTCGCTCGAGAAACCAGTGCGGCAAGGTGGAATCGTCGTACCAGGTCTGCACCCAGGCACGCGTGCCGGACTCGAGTCGCTCGAGGTTCGCGCCGACGTGCTCGGTGACCTTGCGGGCCGACGAGAAGCGGGTGGCGTAGTGCCGGAGGAACGTCGAACCGTTGGTCAGATGGCCGAAGTGCCGCCGCTCGGGTGTCGGGTAGAACCAGCCTTGGACGAAGCGCAGGGTCTTCGACTCACCGGGCGCGAGCCGGACGCTGAGTGCGACCGTGCCGATCTGGGTGTCCGAGCCGTCCACCTCGGCCGGACCGTCCGCCGCGGCGAACAGTTCGGCCGGGGTCGACCAGGACGCGATCGACCGTCGTACGACGGCGCCCGGATCCAGCGCGGTCAACGCGAAGCTGCCCGCATCGGTGCGGTCGGCAACGGGTTGCTGACGGATCGGCCGGTCGCTGAAGATGATCCGGTCGACGTTGACGTGCCCCCAGCCGCCGGTGGACTTGTCGATGATCTGGATCTGCGCGGACTTCCCGGCCCAGCGGCCGACCGACCAGCAGATCGCGTCCAGCGGCTCGATGTCCGCGCCGGTGGCGGTCGCGACCACGGCGCCGTCCACCAGCAGGTTTACGGCGGTGGTCGCCGGATTGCTGCCGCCGCCTGTCCACACAGTGATGTAGCGCCGGTCGATCGTGAAGACGCGGCTCGTCAACGTCCCTTGCGAACCGTCGAGGGATCCGTCCCGGAAGTTGTACGACGTGACGAAGCGGCTGCCCGAGACATTCAGCTCGGTGCGGTTGCCGAACGCCCGCCGGAAGTCGGCCGGTGTCTCGGCGACGGTCACCGGCCCCGATCCGAACGCCGTACCGGTGACTGTCCAGCCGGAGTAGTTGGATCGTTCCCAGTCCTCGAAGAGGATGTCGGCGCGGTCGGTGAACGTGATACTGCCGACGTTGATGTGCGCCCAGCCGCCGGTCATGTTGTCGACCACCTTGATCCGTGCGGTCTTGCCCTCGTAGTTGCCGACATCAAGCAGTTGACCGACCAGAGGCTCGCTGTTGGTGCCGGTTGCCGTGGCAACGACGTTGCCGTCGACAACCACACTCACACTGCCGCGATTGCCGCCGCCGATCGCGACCGCGACGTACCGGCGGGAGATCTCGAACGCCGGGCTGGTCAACGTGCCTGTCCGGTTGTCCGGATCGCCGCTCAGCCGGAAGTTGTACGACGTGACGAACCGCGAGCCGTAGACGTTCAGATCGCCGTACCGCTGCATCAGCGCCGGAGTCTGCTCCGGCTTCACCGGCCCGCTCCTGAACGCCTCACCGGTCGTCATCCAACCGCCGAACGTGTCGCTGCCCCAGGTCTCGAAGATGACGTCGGCCCGGTCGCTGAAGATGATCCGGTCCACGTTCAGATGCGCCCACGCGCCTGATGCGTTGTCGACCAGCCGGAGCTGCGCGGTCCTACCCTGGTACGCCGAGACGTCGAGCAGCCGGGTGGTCATCGGCTCGGTGTCCGCGCCACTGGCCGTCGCCACGACTCTGCCGTCCACGATGACCTGCAACGCCGTACCGGAGCCCGCTCCACCACCGAGAGACGCTGTTACGTAGCGACGATTCACTACGAAGGGCGCACTGGTCAGCGTGCCCAGGTGGGCGTCAGCCGCGCCGATGTCATTCGGATTGGCGCGGTAGTTGTGCGACGTGACGAACCGCGTCCCATGCACCTTCAGATCGCCGAAACGCTTCATGTACTCGGGTACGGCGGCCACCGCGACCGGGCCGGAGCCGAAGGCGGTACCGGTGGCCGTCCAACCGTCGTAGGTCTCGCGTTCCCAGTCCTCGAAGAGGATGTCCGCCTGCGTCGAGGTTGCCGGATCAGCGGCGGACCACTCGATCCCGGATGAGAATGCGGTCGCCCGCTGGGTGGTCGGCTGGTTACGCCGGCTGTCCAAGCAGACCGGATTCTCGGAGTACCCGAGCAGCGTCGCGTCGACAGCCTCGCCCGAGACATTGCGCAGGGTGAACGCGAACACCGTGGCAGGCAAGGTCGAGTCCAGCGTCTCCAGCGGGATGAACGGCGAGAACGCGTCGAGCGTGACGTCGATCGGGCTCGCGATGCTCCGGTACGACACCCGGCCGATCGGATACTGCCCGGTGAATCGCACATCGCTGAAGCCACGCGTATCGACGTACCGAGACACTGTCCCGGTCCGCAGCGCGAAGCCCTGCCGGAAACGAGTCGCGCCTGGCGCATCAGCAGACAGCGGCGCTGTGTAGTGCGTACCGGCGAAGTCCGCGCCGCCGAGCGGATACGTCAGCGCGTTGGAGACATCCCATCCCCACATACGTCCGTCGCCCGACAGGTACACCTGACCTGCGCATCCGCCACCAACCGGCATCCCGATCTTGGCCAGCGCGGCGCCCGAGTACTCCGTCGGCACCCCGCGATCGGCTAGCGCAGCAACCTCGGCCGCACTGACCGGAGCACGCGGTACCAGCGGCGCGGCGGCCGCCCGCAGGGCATCCGGCGCGGCGATCGCGCCCAGACCAGCGGCGCTGATGGAGAGAAAGGTACGGCGAGCGACGCCGGCCCGAGGGCAGTTGCCCCCACAGGCGGGGTTGTCGCAACCCGAAAGATCAGCGGGGGCGGGTACGTCGAACTGGTCGGCCATGGCGGTCTCCCCGGGGCGGTGGGAACTCCTGCCAGCACATTAGCTCCGCACGGCCTCGTGGGCAATCGATTTCCCCGTGTGAAAAAAGATTGGCCGAAACAGGCCGAAGGCCCGGCGGACGAATCCGCCGGGCCTTCGGGAGAGGTACTACTTCGAGCAGGTGTAGATGCTCGCGTTGTCCAGCCACCAGTTGGCCGGAATCAGGTCGGCGAAGTCCTTGCCGTGTTCGGTCCAGCGGAACTTCAGTTGCTTGCCCTGGAACTCGGTCACGTCCAGCCGGCTGGTCTCCCAGCCGCCCGAGTTGCCGTGCCAGGCGGCGGGCTCGTCGTCGAAGTTCGGGTCGACGGTCGGGCCGTTCGTCCAGCCGGTCAGCGCGGAGCTGTCCTTCCAGGTCGCGCCGCCGTTGTCGGAGTACTCCAGGGTGGCGGTACCGGTGCGGACACCGAAGATGATGAACACGTTGTAGAAGTTGTACGCGTGCTGGAAGCGCAGGTACGTCTTCTGGGCCTTCACCTTGGTGCCGTTGGCGGTCTGGATGCCGATCGCCTGGTCGGGGGCGGTCACCATGCCGAACATGGAGTCGTCACCGTCCTTGCTGTACGACGTGTCGACCTGCGAACCCTCGACGCCCTCGGCCTTGCCGAGCACCCAGCCCTGGTCGCGGACGACCTTGCCGTCCGGGTACTCCGTGAAGCTCGTCTTCAGCAGGTTCTTGACCTTGGCGCCGGCGGTGTCGCAGACCGGGGCCTGCGCCGGCAGACCGACGGTCGGCTCCTTGTCGAGCTCGGTGGCCTTGATGGCCAGCTCGACCTGGGCGCAGTCCTTCTTGGTCATGCCCGACTTCTTCTTCTTGGCCAGCTTGTCGCAGGTGGCGCGCAGGCCCTCGGCGAGGTCGCCGTAGTCGGCGCCGGAGGTCAGCACCTTCTGGGTCTCGTGCCACAGCACCTCGGAGCGGGCCAGGCCGATGCCGAGCATCTTCTGGCCGTTGAAGGCGCCGCCGTCGGCGATCAGGTACGCCGTCTTGTTGCCGACGCCCGAGTTCAGGTGCACGCCGCCGTTGTCCTGGAAGAAGTCGTCGACGAACCAGTTCGCGCTCGTCATCTTGTCCGGGTCGTTGAACTTCGTCGGGTCGGACATGCTGCGGATGACGCCGAGGCTCGAGCCCTCACCGATCTGCCAGCGGTTCTCGGCGGTGTCGTCCGCGGAGCCGTTGGTCAGGTCGACGAACTCGCCCATGATGTCGGACAGCGACTCGTTGATCGCGCCGGCCTCCCACAGGTAGGCCAGGCCCGAGGTGTGCTGGGTGACGCCGTGGGTCAGCTCGTGACCGGTGACGTCGTCGGTGCTGACGCCTTCACCGAAGGCCATCTGCTCGCCGTTCCAGAACGCGTTGGCGTAGGGGCAGCCGCCGTCGACACAGATCCGGACGGTGCCGCGCAGCGCCTTGCCCTTGCCGTCGCCGTAGTCGACGCCGATCAGGTTGGTCAGGTCGGTGCCCAGCGACGCGTAGGTGTCGGAGGTGTCACCGAAGAAGTCGAAGACCTGGTTGACGTCCTGGACGTCCGAGGCCGGACCGCCCTCGACGCGCGACGGCTGGAACACCGTGCCACAGCGGACGTCCTCGCCACCGGTCTGGATGACCGCGTGGTTGGCGTCGCAGACGACGCGGTTGATCTTCTCGCTCAGGTCCCAGGCGAGCAGTGCCTGGCCCGAGGCGTGCACCATGGCCTGCCAGCGGGTGTCGTTCGGGCCGGTGACCTCGTACAGGTAGACCGGGATGGCGACCGAGCCGGGCTGCCGGGTCATCAGGCCCATGTCGAACCAGCGCGGGCCGGTCAGGTCGGCCTTCAGCTTCGAGGCGTCGAGCTTGCCCTGCTGGGCGACAGCGGCCAGCGCGGACTGCTGCGCCTTGGCCTTCGCCGCGTCGACCTTGTCGGCGGCCGGGAAGGCGCCGTACGTCGCCAGCGCGACCTCACCGTTGGCGGACTCCAGGGAGCCGGCCTTGTCCAGGTTGGCGACGATCTCGCCGCCGAACACCTGCACACCGTCGATGGTCTGCTGGAAACGGGTCTGCGAGCCGTACTCCGACATCGAGGTGCCGGTCGAGACCAGGTCGGCCGGGCGGGCGCCGAAGTACGGCGCGACCGCGTCGACCTGGGCCTTCGCGACGGCTGCCGAGTCGGGGCGGCTGGTGGCGGCCTTGGCCGCGCGCGAGGCCACTGCCTTCGGGCCTTCAGCGGGGTGGTCGGACGGACCGAGTGTGCGCGGCCGAGGGCATCGCGCTTGGTGACGATCCCGGCGCCGCCACCCGCGGGCGTGTCGAGCTGGCGGATCGACGGCTTCGGCGCGGGGTCCGCGGCCGGGGCGCCGATGGCAGCGTTGGGCGCTGCCAAAGTCAAGGCGACTGCACCGGCGGCAAGGCCGGCGAGCCAGGTACGGGCTTTCACAGAGTTCCTCCCAGTTCCGTCTGGCGCCAGGAACGTATCGAGCCCCCAAGCTCGCTCCTGGCCGGAAACGTCCTCAGCCTCAACGGCGAACTGCAAGCGAGGCGGACGCTTGTTGACCGCACCCTGTCATCCGATGACTCCGCATCGCGACCAGCTGTGATCCATGTCACATTGGTCTCCGAAGTACACGGGTTTTCCTCCTCACCCCGCGTAATTTCCGCACTCTGTGTCGATCTCGCCGGAGGATTTTCGACGCACGGGCAAGACCCCGAAAGCAAGGAGCGGTGCCATGAACACAGCGGTTTCCAAGGACGGTACGACGATCGCCTATGACCAGCACGGTTCCGGCCCGGCGCTGATCCTCGTCGACGGCGCGCTGTGCAGCCGCGCGCAAGGCCCGATGCCCGATCTCGCCGAGCAACTCGCGGATCGCTTCACCGTCTACAACTACGACCGCCGCGGCCGGGGCGAGTCCGGCGATACCAGCGACTACGAGGTCGACCGCGAGATCGAGGACCTGGCCGCGGTGATCGAGGCCGCCGGCGGTTCGGCCTGCGTCTACGGAACCTCGTCCGGTGCCGCGCTGGTACTGCGCGCCCTGGCCGCCGGGGTGGCGATCGAGAGGGCGGTGGTGTTCGAGCCACCCTTCGTGGTGGACGACAGTCGCAAGCAGATCCCGCGCAGCTGGGTCGCCGACCTGGAGGCGCTCGAGCCCGGCCCGGCGATCAAGTACTTCTTCACGAAGGGCATCGGGCTGCCCGGGTTCGTGGTGACGATGATGAAGCTGATGCCCGCCTGGAAGCCGATGCGGGCGATCGCCCACACCCTCCCGTACGACGCGCGGTTGCTGGGGGAGAACTGCTTCGGCGATCCGCTGGACGCAACACAGTGGGCGGCGATCGACGTACCGGTCCTGGTGGTGAACGGCGGGAAGAGCCCGGCCTGGATGAAGACGTCGACCCGCGCGCTGGCGGCCGCCGTACCGGGTGCTGAGCACACCGAGGTTCCAGGTCAGAACCACGTCATCAAGGCAACCGCGATCGCCCCTGTCATCGCCGGGTACAGCACAAGACCCCGGTGAACCGCGAACGGTTCACCGGGGCCTCGTCGAGCCTCAGGCTCCGGTGATCAACGCACCGGCGCCGGCGCGGGCGGCGTCGAAACGCGCCTGGGCGTCGGCCCAGTTGACGACGTTCCACCAGGCCTTGACGTAGTCCGGCTTCACGTTCTTGTACTGCAGGTAGAAGGCGTGCTCCCACATGTCCAGCATCGCGATCGGGGTCTGCCCGGCCGGCAGGTTGCCCTGCTGGTCGTACAGCTGGTGCACGAGCAGCTGGCTGCCTACCGCGTCCCAGCCGAGGATCGCCCAGCCGGAGCCCTGGATCGTGGTGGCCGCGGCGGTGAAGTGCGCCTGGAAGCCGTCGAACGAACCGAACGACTCGTCGATCGCCGCGCCCAGCTCGCCGTCCGGCTTGTCGCCACCCTCCGGCGACAGGTTCTTCCAGAAGATCGAGTGGTTGACGTGGCCGCCGAGGTTGAAGGCGAGCGTCTTCTCGAGGCCGACGATCGAACCGAAGTCACCCTTGTCGCGGGCCTCGGCCAGCTTGTCGAGGGTGTCGTTCAGAGCCTTCACATAGGTCGCGTGGTGCTTGGAGTGGTGCAGCTCCATGATCTCGCCGGCGATGCTCGGAGCGAGTGCGCCGTAGTCGTAGGAAAGATCGGGAAGCGTGTACGTGGTCAACTCTGCTCCTTCGTCGGGGCCTGCGGGGGCCGGTATACCTGTCCAGCTTGAAACTTCAACCACGGTTGAGGTCAAGACGCCACGCGGAGGGACGGGTCCCGGCAGCACCTCGGATCGGTGCCCGATGCGTTCCATCTGTAACCCACCGGACCCCACCAGCCTTACACATGACCCCGCAGTACCCGACGGTGCGTCTCAGTTGACCTCGAGGACGAGCTTTCCCTTGGTGCGGCCGGACTCCTGGGCACGGTGGGCGTCGGCCACCTCGGTCCACGGGAAGACCTGCTCGACCTCGACCCGGACCGCGCCGCTCTCGACCAGTTCGGCGATCTCGCCGAGCGCGTGCCCGTCGGGCTCGACCAGGTACGACGAGACCCGGACACCGGCCTGTTTCGCCGACTCGAGCAGCTCGGGGGAGGTCCCGGACGGCACCGCGACGAGCAGTCCGCCCGGCTTGAGGACCTTGATCGACTGACCGAGGGTGGTCTCGCTGCCGATCAGGTCGACCACGACGTCGATGTCGCCGGTCGCGTCCTCGACGGCGGTTGTCGTGTAGTCGATGACCTCGTCGGCGCCGAGTTCACGCAACCACTCGTGCTTGCCGGCGCTCGCCGTACCGACGACGTGGGCGCCGAGCGCCTTCGCGAACTGGACGGCCAGGTGGCCGACTCCGCCCGCCGCGGCGTGGATCAGCACCCGCTGGTCCTTCTGTACGTCGGCCAGCGCCGTCAGGATCTGGTACGCCGTCAGTCCGGCCAGCGGGAGCGCGGCCGCCTGGATGTGATCCAGGTTGGCGGGCTTACGGGCGAAGTGCCGGGACGGCGCGGTCACGTACTCGGCGTACGCGGAAGCGGCCCGCGGGAACCACGGCATCCCGTAGACCTCGTCGCCGACCTTCAGGGTGTGCACCCCGTGGCCGACTGCCTCGACGACACCGGATACATCCCATCCGAGGATGAACGGCAGCTCGCCGAGCACGCCGGCGATGCCGCCGCCGGCGCGGGTCTTGGCGTCGACCGGGTTCACTCCGGCGGCGTGGACACGGACCAATACCTCGGTCGGCAGGGGCTCGGGCCGGTCGACCTCGACCAGCTGCAGGACCTCCGGGCCACCGAACTCTTTCTGGCTGATTGCTCTCATGGGCAAGAAGGTATCTGTGCGGCCCTAGTTTCCCGCAAGGCCTAATACTATCTTTTGGAAAGCACGGGTGCTATCTTTTGGAAAGTGACTACCATGTGCGTGACCGGGAAGCATGACCACCACGACGTCTACGCGGCGCAGTGCCCGTGCCGCGACGTGCTCGACCTGCTCGCGAACAAGTGGGCCGCCCTCGCGATCGGATCGCTGGAGGACGGCCCGCTGCGGTTCGGCGAGCTGCAACGGCGCCTGCAGGGCATCAGCCCGAAGGTGCTGACCCAGACCCTGCGCCGCCTCGAGGAGAACGGCTTCCTGCACCGCGAGATCTTCCCCGCAGTCCCGCTGCACGTGGAGTACTCGCTGACCAATCTCGGTCAGAGCGTCTCCGTGCCGCTGTCCGCACTACGCTCCTGGGTCGAGGACAACCTCGACCAGCTGACGGCGTAGCTCCGGTTCGAACGCCTTCGGATCGTCGGCGAATCCCGTGTGCCCGCCCGGGAAATGCGTCGGCTTGATGCCCAAGAGGTCGGCCAGTGCGGTCGAGGTTCGGTCGCAAAGCTGACCCGTCGAGTCGCTGCCGATACCAACAAGCACCCGTACGGCGCTGAGCCGCGCGAGGTCCGGCCGCCAGCTGATCGACTCGCGCATCTCGTGCGCGAACCAGAACCGCTCGTCGGCCACCTGCTGCGGATCCCTCTCGCCGCCGAACATCATCTGCGCCATCCCGGGCGGCAGCTGGATGTTCGCCAGCGCGAAGAACTGCTCCCAGGCGCCGACCACGTCGCCGCTCAGGTAGTCGGCCATCAGCTTCTCCGACTTCGCGAGCAGCTCGTCGCCGTCCGCGACCAGGTGATCCAGTGGCGGTTCATGGGCGATCACCGCCCGCACGGTTTCCGGATGGTTCTGCGCGAGCGCCAGCACACTCACCGCCCCACCGCTCGACCCGAACGCCACGGCCGGCCCGCGGTCGACGTACTGGATCAGTCGGGCCAGGTCGTCGGCCCGCTGCTCAGGAGTCGACGTACCGCCGTCTGTGAGCTTGCTGCGCTTGACGCCGCGCGGGTCCGTGGTCAGCACGGTGTAGCTGTCGGCGAGCAGGTCGGCCAGCGGTGCGAACGAGTCCGCATCCATCGGTGCTCCGACGAGCACGACCAACGGCCCGCTTCCGCGCACCTCGTAGTACAGCTCTGCCTCGGGGACTGTCAGTAGGTTGTTCATGCCTCCTCCACGAACGGCGCGGCCTCCGATGGACGCAACCGCCATAAATAGGTGGTCTCGTCGTTCCGGGCCTTCCGATGGGTCGGTGCGGCGCTCGAACGCCCGACGACCTCCAATCCAGCTGCCTGGAACTCGTCGAGCAGCTCCGCTCGCGACCGCAGCTCCAGCAGTTCGGCGAGATCGGACAGGATCAGCCACGCCTCGCCACCCGGATTGAGGTGGTCGCGCACCCCGTGCAGGAATCCGCGCAGCATCCGGCTGTCCTCGTCGTACACGGCGGTGTCGAGCACTGTCATCGGTCGTCCGGGAACCCATGGCGGGTTGCAGACGATCAGATCGGCCCGCCCTGGTGGGAACAGGTCGGCCTCGATCACCTGGGCTCGGGTGCCCAGGGTTTCCCGTGCGCATTCGACCGCTCGGGGGTTGTTGTCAGTAGCAATGACAGTCCGAATCCCTTTGTGGACAAGGACTGCTGCCAGTACGCCGGTGCCGGTTCCGATGTCGAAGGCGACCTCGGCCGGCGGCAGTGGTTCGTTGGCGAGCAAGGCGACGTACTCGGATCTGGTCGGTGCGAACACCCCGTAGTGCGGATGGATTCGCGTGTCCAGTGCTGGAAGATAGATGCCGCGTTTGCGTAGCTGGTGGGCGCCGATGACGCCGAGCAGTTCACGCAACGGGATCAGGCGCTCGCCGTCAGGTGGGCCGTACGCCTCCAAGCAGGCTTGATAGACGTCCGGTGCCCGGCGCAACCGGATCTCGTAGTCAGTCATTGCTATGAGCAACGAATTCAGTTGTCTCGGACGCCGGGTGCGGCGGCCGAGGGCGGTGAGTAGTTGTCTCGCATTCTGGAAGTCACCCTCCCAGCGGAGGGTGCGGCCCTGGCGGATCAGGCGCAGCGCCCGATCCGCGGACGTCGTGTCGTCCACGGTGAAGATGTTCAAGAGAAAGTCGTCCCTGCCGTCGAAAGCGGAAAAGGGCAGCACGGCTCACCCGGAGGCCTGATCGGCGCCGGGGAGCGGACGACGGAACTAGCGGACTACCGCTGCGTGCAGGGGTGAGGTCACCCGGTAAGTCTAGGCCGTGCCGGGTGGTCCCACGCCTACTGCGCTGCACCCGGCACGGCACCTCGCCGCACTGGAGGAAAGGCCACGATGGAAAAGCATCGAGGCCTCCCCTCCAGCACGCCGAGCTACCGCACCGAGCACATGCTCGCTACGGCGCGGGACCACCCGGCACGACCAAGGGTGGAAACCGAATAGAATCGCGCCCAGGAATCCCCGAAGACGGCTTGAGGTTTGCTGTGCTCACCATGCAGGACGCGCTGATCGCGCTGACGAAGTACTGGACCGACCGGGGCTGCATGATCGTGCAGCCGTTCAACACCGAGGTCGGTGCCGGGACGCTGAACCCGGCGACGATCCTGCGCGTGCTCGGTCCCGAGCCGTGGCGGGTCGCCTACGTCGAGCCGAGTGTCCGGCCCGACGACGCCCGGTACGGCGAGAACCCGAACCGGCTGCAGACGCACACCCAGTTCCAGGTGGTGCTCAAGCCGGACCCGGGGAACCCGCAGGAGCTGTTCCTGGACAGCCTGACCGCGCTCGGCGTCGACATCCACGCGCACGACGTCCGGTTCGTCGAGGACAACTGGGCCAACCCGGCGACCGGCTCGTGGGGTCTCGGCTGGGAGGTGTGGCTGGACGGGCTGGAGATCACCCAGTTCACCTACTTCCAGCAGGCCGGCGGGATGACGCTGGACCCGGTGTCGGTGGAGATCACCTACGGCATCGAGCGGATCATGATGGCGCTGCAGGGCGTCTCGCACTTCAAGGACATCGCCTACGCGCCCGGCATCTCGTACGGCGAGGCCTTCGGCCAGGCCGAGTACGAGATGAGCCGGTACTACCTGGACGACGCCGACGTGGAGTCGCAGAAGCGGCTCTTCGAGGAGTACGCGAACGAGGCCCGCCGCCTGCTCGACCTGCGGCTGCCGGTGCCCGCGCATGTCCAGGTGCTGCGCTGCTCGCACACCTTCAACGTCCTCGACGCCCGGGGCGCGGTCAGCACGACGGAGCGCGCCAAGGCCTTCGCCCGGATGCGGACGCTGGCCCGCGAGGTCGCTCAGCTCTGGGCCGAGCGCCGTACTGAGCTGGAGCACCCGCTCGGCGTCGCCGAGCTGCCGCCGGCCGCCGAGGTGCCGACGACCTTCCCGGTCGCCACCGGGACGCGTCAGCTGACCTTCGAGATCGGCACCGAGGAGATGCCGCCGTCGGAGGTCACCAAGACCGCCGCGGCCGTGAAGGCCGCGCTGACCGAGAAGCTGGGCGCGACCCGGCTCGGCCACGGTGCCGTCACCGTCTACGCGACCCCGCGCCGCGTGGTCGCCTTCGTCGCCGAGGTGCAGGCCGGTGAGCCCGACGCCGAGCGCGTCAACCGCGGTCCGAAGAAGGTCGCGGCGTACGACGCCGACGGCAACGTGACCAAGGCCGCCGCCGGGTTCGCCCGCGGTCAGGGCGTCGAGGTCAGCGAGCTGCACACCCTCGACGTCGACGGCGTCGAGTACGTCGCGGTCACGAAGCCGGACCCGGGTCGCGGGGCGGCCGAGGTGCTGAGCGGGGTCCTGAGCGAGATCGTCGCCGGGCTGCGCTCGGACAAGAACATGCGCTGGAACGACGCCAAGCTGTCCTTCACCCGGCCGGTGCGCTGGCTGGTGGCGCTGCTCGGTGACGAGATCGTGCCGGTCTCGGTGTCCTCGCTGGCCGCCGGCCGGACCACCCGCGTGCACCGCACCGCGGCCCAGCCGAAGGTCGAGATCGCCGCGGCCGAGGGCTACCTGGACCTGCTCCGGATCCACGGCATCGAGGCCGACCCGGCGCGCCGCCGCCAGGTGATCGTCGAGACCTCCGAGCAGCTGGCCGCCGAGGTCACCGGAAGCATCGACTTCGCGGCGGAGTCCGCGCTCCTCGACCAGATCGTCAACCTGGTCGAGGAGCCGACGCCGATCCTGGGCAACTTCTCGGCTGACTACCTGGAGCTCCCTGCGGAGATCCTCACCACGGTGATGCGCAAGCACCAGCGCTACCTGCCGGTGCGCGGCGCCGATGGTCAGCTGCTGCCGCACTTCGTGGCTGTGGCCAACGGTTCGGTCAAGGAAGCGACCGTGCGGGACGGCAACGAGGCCGTGCTGCGGGCGCGGTACGAGGACGCGGCCTTCTTCTGGCGCGCCGACCTCGAGACCCCGCTGGCCGACATGAAGGCCGAGCTGGACAAGCTCGCCTTCGAGCAGAAGCTCGGCTCGATGGCGGACCGCGCCGGCCGGATCGGCCGGATCGCACTCGCCCTGGCCGCGGTGGCCGGGGTCGAGGGTGATGACCTGGTGACGCTTACGCGGGCTGCTGAGCTGGCCAAGTTCGACCTCGGGTCGCAGATGGTGGTTGAGCTGACTTCGCTCGCCGGCACGATGGCTCGTGAGTACGCGCGCCGTGCCGGGGAGACCGAAGGTGTCGCACAGGCACTCTTCGACATGGAGCTGCCGCGCTCGGCCGGTGACCCGGTCCCGGCGACGACTCCGGGTGCGCTGCTGGCGCTCGCGGATCGCTTCGACCTGCTCGCCGGGTTGTTCGGGATCGGCGCCAAGCCGACCGGCAGCTCGGACCCGTTCGCGCTTCGGCGTGCTGCCGGTGGTGTGGTCGCGATCCTCCGCGAGCACCCCGCGCTGCGGGCGATCACCCTTCCCGCGGGTCTGCAGGCAGCGGCCGCGGAGATCGGTGCCCAGGGCATCGACGTACCGGCCGAGTCGTTGGACGAGGTGGTCGAGTTCACCATCCGTCGTTACGAGCAGCAGCTGATCGACCGCGGCGAAGACCACCTCCAGGTGGCCGCAGTGTTGCCGTTGGCAACCGCACCGGTGGTCGCCGACGAGACCCTGACCAGCCTCCAGCAGCTGGTCGGCAGCCCCGACTTCGCTCAGCTGGTCGCCGTCCTGCAGCGCGTCCGCCGGATCGTCCCGGAGGGTACGGCGGCGTCGTACGACGCGGGCAAACTGACCGAGCCCGCCGAGGTAGTCCTGCACGAAGCCGTCCAGAAGGTAGGCCAAGCGCCCACCGCCCTCGGCGACTTCGTCCCCGCCGCCTCGATCCTGGTCGACCCCGTCACCACCTTCTTCGAAGACATCCTCGTGATGGCCGAAGACCCCGAGGTCAAAGCAGCCCGCCTAGGCCTCCTAGCCACCATCGGCACCCTCGCCGCCCCCGTCCTCGACTGGCAAGCCCTGGGCACCAGCCTCACCCCCACGGAGTAACTCGCTGGGGGCGTGAACAGGAAACGGTGGCCTTGAACAATGCATAACTTGTTCAAGGCCACCGTGCGTTGTGCGCACCCCCGGTTTCAGCCTGCCGGGTGGAGGAGTGGGATGAGTCTCTGGGCGATGAGGCGGTAGCCGGCGCGGCCTGGGTGTAGGCCGTCTGTGTAGAGGGTGCGGGGTTCGTCGCCGGTGAGGATGGTGCGGCCGTCGATGATCTGTACGGCGGGGTCTGCGCGGGCGCCGAGTTCGACGCAGGTGCGGATGTCGTTGAGGGTCAGGCCGACGGCGTTCGGTTCGTCGTCGCGGTCGGGTACGGGGAGCGGGGTGATGACGACGATCGGCGTGGTGGGGTGGCCGGAGCGGATGGTTGCGATGAACGACTCGACCTGGCCGGGGAGGGTGCGGCCGCTGAAGGTGGCGCCGCCCTGGATGTTGACGCCGAGGCAGAGCGAGATCAGCCGGGCCGGGGTGTCGCGGATCGTTCGGGCGACCACTGGATCCAGGTGACACTCGCCGGAGAGGCCGAGGCAGGTCAGGTCCCAGCCGTGGTGGCGGGCGACCAGCGCCGGCCAGGTCTCTGAGGGTCCGGCCGCACCGCTGCACTGGGTGATCGAGCTGCCGTAGGTGATCCACCGCGGCCCGCTCAGCGGCACCGGTTCAGCCGCGCCGTCGAACTCCAGCCCGCGGACCGCGATCCGTCCCGCTTGCGGCAACCAGATCTCGACACTGAGGGGCCCGGCCGGCAGTTCCACGGCGAGCTGTTGTTCGCCTTCCTCGAGCATGCAGCGTTCGTGCAGTTCGCCGTTCACGAGCACATCCAGCGGGGCGATCCTGCCGTAGATCCCCTGCGCCGCGCGGACCTCGAGCCGAACGGAGGCGGCCGTCGTACGCCAAACGCCGCGAACCCCGGCGGGTGTCGCCGCGCGCTCCCAGAGCCGATGACCGAGTTTTGTGGCGTCGCCGAGCCAGTCGTTCAGCGCGAGGTTCTGGCCGCGCGGGTCCAGGCGCCAGTACGTCGACCAGCCGTCGGCATCGGTCTCCTCGTACTGGTACCCGCTCCACATTGACTCCGTCACGCGCCCACCCTCCGGATAACCTGCAGTCGAGACGCACAGCTTATGAGGAGGCACAATGCCGGTGACCGCTGCCGAGATCGCCGATCGCTCGCGGGGGATCGCGCCGTCTCTGCACGAGTACCTGCCGCCGACGCCGCTGCTCCCGTTCCACGGTTTCAGTGCTGACCTGGGCGTCGACGTACTGGCCAAGTGCGAGCACCTGCAGCGCACCGGCTCGTTCAAGGCGCGGGGTGCGCTGGCGAAGATCCTCACGCTGACCGACTCCCAGCGGCAGGCCGGCGTGGTCACCGCGTCCTCGGGCAACCACGGACTCGGTGTCGCGAATGCGCTGGCCCTGCTGGGCGGGCGGGCGATCGTCTACCTGCCGGAGAACGCGTCGAGCAGTAAGGTCGCCGCGCTCCAACGGCTCGGGGCCGAGCTGCGGGCCGAGGGCAACGACACCGGCGCCCAGGAGCTCAAAGCCCGCGCCTATGCGGACGAACACGGCCTGACCTACGTCTCGCCGTACAACGATGCCGACGTGATCGCCGGCCAAGGCACGATCGGCGTCGAGCTGATCAAGCAGCTGAAGGGCGAGTCCCTCGACGGGGTGGTCGTCGCCGTCGGTGGCGGCGGTCTGATCAGCGGCGTCGCTGCCGTGCTCAAACAACAACTCCCCGGCATCAAGGTGTACGGCGCTTCGCCGTCGGCCGATGCCGCGATGGCCGAGTCGGTGCGCGCGGGCAAGATCATCCCCGTCGACGCGGGGCCGACGTTGTCCGACGGGACTGCGGGCAGCGTCGAGCCCGGTTCGATCACCTTCGACCTCTGCCGCGAGCTGGTCGACGAGTGGATTCTCGTGGACGAGCCCGCGATCCGTGCTGCCCTGAAGGCGGTCATCGACACCGAACACCACCTGATCGAGGGTTCCGCCGCGATGGCGTTCGCAGCGGCTCGGACGTTCAACTCTGGCCGGGTCGCCGTGGTTTCGTGCGGTGCCAACATCTCCTCGGCCACGCTGGCCGACGTACTGGCCTGACATGCGCGAGTTCGTCATGCTTGGCACGGGAAGTCAGGTGCCTTCGCGGGAACGCACCCAGAACGGCTACTTCCTGCGCTGGGACGGGGAAGGGTTCCTGTTCGATCCGGGGGAGGGGACCCAACGGCAGATGCTGTACGCCGGGGTCGCGGCCGGCGCGATCACCCGGCTCTGCATCACTCACTTCCACGGCGACCACTGCCTCGGCGTACCGGGAATCGTGCAGCGGCTGTCACTGGACGACGTACCGCATCCTGTTCACGCGCACTATCCGGCGTCGGGGCAGGAGTACTTCACCCGCCTCCGGTACGCCGCCTCCTTCTACGAGCGAGCCGAGTTGCTGGAGGAGCCGGTCGAGGAGGACGGTCTACTCGCCGTCGGCCCGTTCGGCCAGCTGTGGGCCCGCCGATTGGAGCACTCCGTCGAGTCCTTCGGCTACCAACTGATCGAGCCCGACGGCCGCCGCATGCTCCCCGACCAGCTCAAGGCCTTCGGCATCACCGGACCGGACATCGCCCGACTCCAACGAGCCGGCTCCCTCTCGATCGACGGCCGCACGGTGCGCGTCGACCAGGTCAGCGAACCACGCCCCGGCCAACGCTTCGCCTTCATCATGGACACCCGCCTCTGCGAAAACGTCCTCCGCCTCGCCGACCAGGCCGACCTCCTCGTCATCGAGTCCACCTACCTCTCCGCCGAAGCCGACCTGGCCCGCCGCTTCGGCCACCTCACCGCCCGCCAAGCCGCCCGAGTAGCCCAGGAATCCGGCGCCCGCAAACTCGTCCTCACCCACTTCTCCCAGCGCTACCTCGAACCCGACCGCTTCCACGAAGAAGCCGCCGCCGAATTCACCGGCGAAATCATCATCGCCTCCGACCTAACTCGAACCCCCGTCCCCACCCGCCGCTAACCCCATTCCACGGGTCCACCCACCACCCGGGAGGTCCCCCCAGCAACTCCCGGGCTGGGAACCCCCAACCGAGTAGGTGCCCCCACCAACAGCCCGGTACGGCGGGCGCGCGGGGACCCGATTTGGTGGGTGGGCCAGGCAATTCGCGGGTTGGCCAACCGCATGCGGTTAGCTCTCCCGCAACCGGATGGGTGGACCCATCAAATGGGGACCGGTCGGGCCGGGTCTGCTGGGTTGACCCGTCGGCTTGTGGGTTCTGGCCCCCACCGGGTGGGTGCCCCGACCAAACGAACCACTCCAGCCCGGTACGACGGGTGCGCGGCGGCCCGGTTTGGTGGGTGGGCCAGGCAATTCGCGGGTTGGCCCACCGCATGCGGTGGGCCAACCCACAACCGGATGGGTGGACCCATCAAAATGGGGAACGGTCGGGCTGGCGTCTGCTGGGTTGGCCCATCAGGTGGTGGGTTCTGGACCCGCATGGCGGGTTCTCGTGGTCGTTGCAACGCTGGAGTGTTCCCGCTTTTTTGGACGCCGGTTTAGGCTGCCAGTTGGTTGATTTCTCTGAACCCTAGCTCGTATTCTCGGGGTGTCAAATATCCGAGAGTGGAGTGACGGCGGATAGTGTTGAAGTAGTCATCTACCCAGTCGATTGTTGCGGCCGTGAGGGTTTTAAGGTCCGGCCAGGGCCGGGTGTGGATGAGTTCTTTCTTGTAAGTCGCGAATGTTGATTCGGATACCGCATTGTCGTAACAGATCCCGGTCCGGCCGAGCGATCTGCGGATTCCGGCTTTTGTGCAGTACCGGTCGAATTCGCTGGATGTGTATTGTGTGCCGCGGTCGGAATGGAAGATGACACCGGCCGATGGTTTCCGGTTCGCGATGGCCATGTCGAGCGCGTCGGTGACGAGGCTGGTGCGCATGTGGTCGGCGATCGCGTAGCCGATGATGGCGCGCGAATGCAGGTCGATCACGGTCGCGACGTAGGCCCAGCCGGTCCAGGTCTTGACGTAGGTGATGTCTCCGCACCACTTCTGGTTCAGTTCGTCAGCAGTGAACGAGCGGTCGATCAGGTCTGGTGCGTTGACTGGATGGTCGCCGTGGACCGTGGTTCGCTTCCAGGCCTTCGGATGCCGGCCACGCAGCCCGGCCAGCCGCATCAGACGGTAGACGCGCTTGTGCCCGACCCGGTGCCCGGCAGCGGCCAGCTCCGCGCGCATCCGCCGCACGCCAGGGTTCCCGCGCGCCTGAGCATGCAGATGCCGCAGGAGCACCATCAACGCCTCGTCGTCGGTCTGGTGCTGCGACGGGGCAGCTTTGCGCCAGGCGTAGTAGCCCGACCTGGAGACACCCAGCTCGGCGCACATGAACGCCACCGGATAAACATCGGAATCAGCCCAATCCGCGACAGCAGCGAAAATCACTGCTTTCCTTTCGCGAACCAGGTCGCTACTTTTTTCGCGAACTCGACCTGCATCTGCAGCTCGGCAATCGCGGCCTTGTCATTCTTGGCCTGTTCCCGCAACCGGATCAGCTCCAGCCGCTCGGACTCACCCAACGGGCCATCATCAGGCACCGCCGGCTCCTCGGAGTCTTTAGCTTTCTTCACCCATCTACCCAACGTCATCTCGTGAACACCGATATTGCGCGCGACCTCAGCAACCGACCGGCCACCAGCAAGCACGAAACCCACCGCCTCGCGCTTGTACTCCTCACTGAAACTACGACGAGTCGAACCCATCTACAAACTCCCGACGAATCGGGCAGCTACCCCAGGTGTCCACCGAAGCGGGAACGGTTCACGCCTTGATCTGGAGGAGTTGCAATGTCTGTGTCGTTGGCTGTGGATGTTGAGCGTCATGGTGGTGTGTTGTTGCGGTTGGTTGATGGTGGGGTTCTGGTCTCGGTGGCGTGTGAGTCGTTGGGGATCAGGGCTGATCGTGGCTATGAGGTGTTGCGGGCTTTGGGCCGGAGTGGGGCTGGCCGGCGGACGGTGATCACTGATGTGTTGCGTGAGCGGGTGATCGCGGAGTTCAAGGACTCGGGGAACATCACGGGTGCTGGTAGGTCGTGCGGGTTGAGGCATGACACTGCCCGGCGGATCCTGGCGGCTGCGGGGCTGGTTCCCGCGGTGCGGGCGGTGAAGCACAACGCGCAGGCCCAGGCCCGGTTCAGCGAGCTGATGGGGTCGGGCTGGTCGATCACTGCCGCGGCCCGTGAGGTGGGGGTGGACCGGCGCACCGGGTGGGACTGGCATCACGGGGTCCGCACCGTCGACGGCGCGCGGGTCTATCCCGATGGCCGGGTCGTGGGTTCGGGTGCTGCGACCTGCTATGCCACTACTGTGACCCGACCAGCCGATGCCGTGATCAGTGACCGTTACCTGTCCTTGGATGATCGGCTGGCGGTGGCTGACGGGCTGGTGAACAAGCGCACTTTCACCGTGATCGCTGAAGGTATCGGGAAGAACAAGTCCACGGTGTCGCGTGAGGTGGCTGCGCACAGCGTTGAGGGGATCTACCTGCCCCACCAGGCCCACCGCGACGCCGCGGCGAGCCGGGCCCGGCCCAAGACCTCCAAGCTGGTCACCAATCCCGTCCTGCGGGCCCAGGTCGAAGAGTGGCTGGAGCTGAAGTTGTCTCCGGAGCAGATCTGCCACAGGCTCGTCAAAGACTTCCCCGATGACGAGAGCATGCGCGTGAGCCCCGAAACGATCTACCAAGCGCTCTACTTCCAGGCCCGCGGCGGCCTCAAACGCAAAGTCGCCGAAGCACTGCGCACCGGAAGGACCCGCCGCAAACCCCACCGCGACCCCGAACAGCGCCAGTCCCGGTTCATCGACGACATGCTCATGATCTCCGAGCGCCCCGCAGACGTCGAAGACCGCGCAGTCCCAGGCCACTGGGAAGGCGACCTGATCATGGGCGCGGGCAACCAGTCCGCGATCGCGACCCTGGTCGAACGCACCACCCGCTACACGATGCTGGTCCACCTGCCCGGCAGCCACGAAGCCGAACCCGTCCGCGACGGACTCATCAAAGCCATGCAGACCCTGCCCGAACACCTACGCGGCTCGCTGACCTGGGACCAGGGCTGCGAAATGGCCCGCCACAAACAGTTCACGATCGCGACCGACATGGCCGTCTACTTCTGCGACCCCCACTCACCCTGGCAGCGCGGCACCAACGAGAACACCAACGGGCTCCTGCGCCAGTACTTCCCCAAAGGCACCGACCTATCCGTCCACGGACCAGCAGACCTCGAACACGTCGCCCAGCAACTCAACGCCCGACCACGCAAAACACTCGACTGGGACACCCCAGCCGAACGCCTACGTGATCTACTCACTACCTAGAAACCAACCCGGTGTTGCAACCACCCCTAGAAATCGCCCATGCGAGTGCAGAAGCCGCAAGCTGGTGGGGGAACCCATGAGATGGGGCTAGGTGAGATGGGGTGGGAGCTGGCGGCGGGTTCTTGGACGGCAACCGAGGTCCGGAAGCTCAGGCGACGGGAGGTTGGTCGTCGGTGTCTTGCCGGAACCGCAACCAGAGCCCATCAGCCCTAGGCAACGGGAGCTCGGGAACCGGCGCTTTTCTCGGGCCGCGACCGAAGCTCGGAAGTTCAGGCGACGGAAACGGGGGAAGCGGCCTCCTCGCTCGGACCGCAACCGAAGCTCGGAAGCCCTAGGCAACGGGAGCTCGGTCACCGGCCTATCCATCTCAGCTACTGCGGCGACCGGCCGTGCTGTCTTTCAGGTCGGTCGGTCGCGGCGAGGAACCACGAACCGACGTGCCCGGCCGAGGCTTTTTCGGTCTGTACCCCGCCCGACCGCCATGGCCGGCCGACAACACAGCGCGGCGAGCAGAGCGGATGGCTGAGGGCGATGGCGAGCCCGGCGACCGCGATCCCGTTACCTGGGACTGACGGGCTATGGCTGAGGTGCGGGATCTGCGCTATCCGGTGGATTTTGGGTGCTCGGCGACGAAAATCCACCGGATAACGCGCGGACCTTCCGGGCGGGCCCGAACGGCGGCAGCGGATCGGCGGGCAGTTGCGTTATCCGGTGGATTTTGGGGACTCTGAGGCTGTTGCAGAATCGGCGTGGCTTTGGTGACTGCAATCCGGTGGCTGGGCGGGGTTGGTGCGGGTTCACGGATGATTGCTGCCGGTATTTTGGCAGTAGGTCTCCGTGAATCTGTGGCTGGTCGGGGTTTCCACGTGTTTGCGGGGAGCTGCTGTCGCTGGGAGGCAGTAGATCCCCGCAAAGAGAGCTGTACCCCCGATTCGCGCCGCACCGGACAGGCCGGGCACGTCGACGGTGGCTGGTCGCCGCGGCGGCCGATTTACTGAAGCGCTAGGCGGGCGTCGCCTGGGGCTGAGGGGGATGGCGCGGCCGGTGACCACGGTCGCGGTTGCTTGAGCTTCCGGGCTATGGCTGGGGTCGGCAGGGTTGCGGTAGTCGGTAAGTTTTGGTCGCTATATAGGAAAAAGTATCGGCTAAAGAACCCGGCTACCCGATCTGCACGGCAGCAACCCCCGGCGGTGGATCACCTGCCCGACTTCCTCACCGCCAGCCCAGCCACAGCCCGCCAACCACAAGCAACGGGAACCGCGGTCACCGACCGCACCATCCCCCTCAGCCGAAGACCACCCCAGCCACACCGCTTCAGGTAATACCGGCCGCAGCGGCGACCAGCCACCGCGAACGCCACCGGCCGAATCCGAGCGGACGGACGGGACGAGCACATCCGGGAAGGAGGGGTTCCTGTCCAGGCAAAGCCCTCAGCCCACCGCGACCGACCACCTGCCGCGATCTCGCTCCCCGAACCGGTCTGGAGAGCAACAGCCGCCAAAACGCAACAGGCACTCTGTGACGAAAATCCACCGGCTAACGGAGCGGGTGCGCTCGGGCGCTGCGGAAGGGCAACGGGCGGGGGCGGATCGCTGCAGCATCGCAATTGGCGGTTGGGGTGCGGTTCAGGCGGAGCGGGTGGGGTTGCGGGGCGGTTGTGATGGGGCGGCGGATCGGGCATCACCCCGGGGCGGTTGTGATGGGGCGGCGGATCGGGCATCACCCCGGGGCGGTTGTGATGGGGCGGCGGATCGGGCATCACCCCGGGGCGGTTGTGATGGGGCGGCGGATCGGGCATCACCCCGGGGCGGTTGTGATGGGGCGGCGGATCGGGCATCACCCCGGGGCAGTTGTGAAGGCGGGGCGGACCGGGCGTCACTCCGGAACGCGTTCTGCGGGGCGGCGTTCGCGGGCTTAGGGGTTGTCGGCTAGGAAGTCGTCTATTAGGGCGTTGACCTCGGTGGGGGATTCTAGGGCGGCGAGGTGGGCGGACTGCTCGAGTACGACGAAGCGGGCGCCGGGGATGGCGTCGGCCATGGCCTCGGTTTCGGCGACTGGGAAGGTGGGGTCCTCGGCGCCGGCGACGACGAGGACGGGGGTGCGGATGCGGGCGAAGAGGGCGCGCTGGTCGGGGCGGCGGGGGACCACGCTGGTGACGGCGTGGGTGCCGGAGCGGATGTTCACCTGCTGGGCGAGTTGCTTGACTGTGGCAACGACTTCGGGCTTCTCGCGTTTCGCGGTCGGGCCGAGGAACGCATCGACCACGGGACCGACCAGGGGACCGCGGATACCGCCGAGCACGCGGGCTGTCGTGGTCATGATTCCGAACTCAAGTTTCTGGCGCGCTTTCGACGGTGAGGCGGTCGCGTTCATCAACACAGCAAGGCCGATCCGGTCCGGGTGCAACGCGGCGAACGTACCGCCGATCATCCCACCCCAACTGTTGCCGATGACATGGACCTTCTCGATACCCAGGTCGTCGATGATCGCCAGGATCACGTCGGCACACTGCTCGAAGGTGAACGGCCCGGCCAGATCCGAGCTGCCACCGTGCCCCGGCGGATCGACCAGCAGCACCTGATAGCGGTCGGCGAAGTGCGCGGCCTGCGCGGCCCACAAGGTGCCGTCCATCAGCAGGCTGGGCCAGAACAGCATCGCTTCCCCGGAACCTCCGACCCGCACCCGGATCCGCCCCAGCACTGTCTCGACGTACCGATCCTGAACCCCGGTCAGCGACATGAACGCACGCTACCGCCGATGACCCCTTGCGGTCATCAGGGACCGGTCCCGGCAGATCTCGATAAGTTGGGGTCCATGATCCGAGCAAGCCGGTTCGCCGCAACCACCGCTGTCGCCGCAATCGCCCTGACCGCGTGCAGTGTCTCGACGCCGGACAAACCGCAGGCGGCACCGTCCACTCCGCGGCCGACGAATGTCCAGGAGGCTGAGCCTTGTCAGCTCGTCACCCAGGACCTGTTGGACAAGGATGGGCTGAAACAGGCCGGCAACGACAAGTCGGCGACTTCGCGGAGCTGCTCCTGGACCTCGGACAAACTCTCGATGATGGTCCTGATCCGCTGGGACCGGGACTCGCTGATCGACTTCAGCCAGGCGTTCCCCACCATGGTCGGCACGGATGTCGAGATCGACAAGGTGAAGGTCATCGTCGGGAAGAGCAACGAGCGGCCGGCCTGCGCCACCGTGCTGTTCGCGGCGCAGGGCACGATCGTCGAGGTCGTCGCCGGCTACACGCCGCCCGCCAAGGTGACTGCTGCGTGTGACCAGGCGAAGGCCGCGACCGCGATCGCGATCAAGAAGCTCCGCGAGCAGCAACTGCTGCAGCTCGACCAGACCCCGACCCCGACGCAACGCTGAGGCTCTAACGCACCGCAGATGCCAGCCGCGCGGTCAGTTCGCGGACGTGGGCGATGAGCTCGGGCGGTGACTGGATCTCGAAGCGGTGGCCGAGCAAGCCGACGTACAGGGCTAGTTCGTCGAGGGAGTTGGAGCCTGCCTCGACCTGACTGGTTGTCGCGTCGATGGCAGTGACGGTGGCGACGCTCGGGCTCAGTTGGTCAGCCACGACCTCGACAGGTGCGTGGATCAGGAATCGAGCCTGGTAGCGGTATCCGCCGGATGCGGCCTTCGAATCGGGCACCTCGCGCGGCGTGAAGCGTGGGCCGGTGGGGACGATCGGCTCGAGCCGGTCCAGGCGGAAGGTGCGCCAGTCGTCGCGGTCGAGGTCCCAGGCGATCAGGTACCAGCGGCGGCCGGTGTTCAGCAGCCGATGCGGTTCTGTCGTACGGCGAGCCGCCGTACCGTCGTGGTTGCGATAGTCGAACCGCATTCGCTGGTGGTCGCGGCATGCCTCGGCAACCGCCAGCAGTACGTCGGGTTGCACCGCGGCCGCGCCTGACGGAGTGACCGCGACACCCTGCAGCAGCTTGACCCGGTGCCGGAGCCGGGAAGGCAGCACCTGCTCGAGCTTGGTCAGCGCGCGCACCGACGACTCCTCGATCCCGGCGACCGTGCCCCCGGCAGCCGCCCGCAGACCGACCGCGACGGCGACCGCTTCTTCGTCATCGAGCAACAGCGGCGGCAGCGACGCCCCGGCGCCTAACCGATAGCCGGCCACCCCCGGTACGGCGTCGACCGGATAACCGAGGTTGCGGAGCTTGTCCACGTCCCGGCGAACGGTTCGGGGGCCGACGCCGAGCTCAGCGGCCAGGGCGCTACCGCTCCAGTCCTTGGGCGATTGCAGCAGGGACAGCAGTTTGAGGAGTCGTGCGGAGGTTTCCAGCATGGGCAAAGTCTCTCGATCACCTAGGACAGAAGCCGTCCTAACTGGCTGACAGAGTACAAGACATGACGACGATCAAGCCATTCCGCATCGACATCCCGCAGAGCGATCTCGACGACCTGGCCGCGAAGCTGGCCGGCGCCCGCCTCCCCACCCCGCTGCCCGGTGACGACTGGACCACCGGCGTACCGGTCGCGTATCTGGCTGAGCTGGTCGACTACTGGCGGACGAAGTACGACTGGCGGGCCGCGGAGGCCGAGCTGAACGCGTTCCCGCAGTACACGACCGAGATCGAGGGTCAGCAGATCTACTTCCTGCATGTGACGTCGGCCGAGCCTGGTGCGTTGCCGCTGCTGTTGACGCACGGTTGGCCGGGTTCGGTGGTCGAGTTCCTCGACGTCATCGGGCCGCTGACCGATCCGGTCGCGCATGGTGGTGACGCGGCGGACGCGTTCCACGTGGTCATTCCGTCGCTGCCCGGGTTCGGGTTCTCGGGGCCGGTCTCCGAGGGCGGTTGGACGGCGGACCGAATCGGCCGGGTCTGGGCCGAACTGATGAACCGGCTGGGCTACGACAAGTACGGCGTACAGGGTGGCGACATCGGTGGTGCGGTGTCACCTGAGGTTGCGCGGGCGGCTCGGCAGCACGTGGTCGGCGTACACACGAACGGCGGTCCCGGCCCGATGCCGCCGTACCCGATGGATGCGGATGAGCTGGCGAGCCTGACCGAGCTGGAGCAGGACCGGGTCGCTCGGATCGGGAAGTTCATGCAGCAGGAGTTCGGCTACATCGCGATCCAGGCGACCAGGCCGCAGACGATCGGCTACGGCCTGGTCGACTCTGCGGTCGGACAGCTGGCTTGGATCATGGACAAGTTCCACGCCTGGACCGATCCGGGCAACGTGATCAGCCCGGATCGCCTGCTCACCAACGTGATGCTCTACTGGCTGACCGGTACGGCGAACTCTGCGGCCTACGTCGGGTACGCGCAGGCGCAGGCGTGGGGAGCCGGGAAGGAGAACTCCGGCGTCCCCACTGCGGTGCTCGCCTTCGCGCATGACGTGCCGATCCGCAGGTACGTCGAGCAGGAGAACACGGTGACCCGCTGGAACGACGTCGCGCATGGCGGTCACTTCGCAGCGCTGGAAGAGCCCGAACTGCTGGTGAGCGATGTCCGGGAGTTCTTCAGCACCCTGCGCTTGCCCAGTTAGTCGAAGTCGGTTGCGGTGGAGAGGTGTGCCCAGGTCGCGGTCTCGGCGGACCGGTCCTGTGCACCTTGCTCGGCTCGGGTCAGAGCATCCGTGCCGAGCAGCAGCCGCAGCGGCGGCTCGTCGAGGTCTGCCACCTGGAGAATCACCTGGGCAGCCTTCGCCGGGTCGCCGGCCTGCTTGCCGTCCGCCTCGACGCGGTAGCGGTTCATCGCGCCGACGGTCTCGTCGTAGTCCGCGTGGGTCGGGGCGATCGTCATCGACGAACCGCCCCAGTCGGTCCGGAACGCGCCCGGCTCGACGATGGTGACCTTGACCCCGAACGGCTTCACCTCGTTGTTCAGCACCTCGGAGAACCCTTCGACGGCGAATTTCGCAGTCTGGTAGGCGCCCATTCCGGGCGTGCCGCCGACCCGTCCGCCGATCGACGAGAACTGCAGGAAGTGCCCGTGCCGCTGCTCGCGGAACACCGGCAGCGCCGCCTTCGTCACGTTCACCACCCCGAACAGGTTCGTCTCCACCTGTGCGCGGAAGTCGTCGTCCGGTGTCTCCTCGATCGGTGCGCTGTTCGCATAACCAGCGTTGTTCGCCACTACGTCGAGCCCGCCGAACTCGTCCAGCGCAGTCTGTACGGCGGCTCGCGCGGCCGCCGCATCAGTCACGTCCAATGCCACTGCCCGCACCTGATCGCCGTACTTCGTCACCAGGTCGGCGAGCTGCTCGGGCGTCCGGGCGGTTGCGACGACCCGGTCGCCGGCCGCCAGCACCGCCTCGGCAGCGCACGCCCGAGGCCACGGGAACTTCCGGTGATCAACCACACCTTGCTCATTGTCGGTCCTAACTAACCAAACGGTTGGATACATCTCTAGCTAACCTCGTCGTCGACCAGAAAGCAACCAACCGGTTGGTTAGTTGTATGCTGGGCGTATGCAGCAGCGGAACGCCGACCGGACCCGGAGCAAGATCCTGGCCGCCGCCACCGAGGAGTTCGCCGAGCGCGGCATCGCCGGGGCGCGGGTGCAGCGGATCGCGGAAGTGGCCGGATGCAACAAAGCCATGCTCTACGCGTATTTCGGCAACAAGGACGGGCTGTTCGACGCGGTGTTCAGCGCGTCCGTCGAGGAGTATCTGGAGGTCGTCGGCTTCGACACTGAGGACCTGCCCGCTTATGCCGGCCGCTTGTTCGACTACTTCGAGGACAATCCGGCGCGGCTCCGGCTGACGAGCTGGTATCGGCTCGAGCGGCCGGCGGGTGAGCCGCTGGAGGCGATCATCGCGGTGAACCAGAGCCGGCTCGACGAGCTGGATCGGGCGCAGCGCCGACGTACCGTCCCGAAGCAGTTCTCTTCGGTCAGCCTGCTGTCACTGATCCAGGCGATCGCGACCAGCTGGTCGTCGATGACACCTGAGTACGGCGCGGCCGCGCCCAGCCGGGTGTCGCGGCGGAAGGCAGTGGTTTCGGCGGTGGAGAAGATTCTCAGCTGATTCATTGGTTGACCCGAGTCTGTTCTCAGTTCCGCGAGCTCTACTCGTACCAGAAGGAACTGGGCTGAGGAGGGCAACGGCGATGAGCGACGGTGCAGGACAGCAGGACGACGACAAGCAGACACAAGGGCCGCAGCCCGATCAGGGTCCGCGACCGGAGTGGAATGCTCCGCAGGCCGAGCAAGCTGCGCAGGCGGCGCAGCCTGAGCAGGGCGACCAGCGGCCGGCGATCCCGCTTCCGCCAGGCCCGCAGTACCAGCAGCAGCCGATGCTGAACCCGGGTGCGCAGGCTCCGGGTGCACAGAATGCAGGTGCACAGAATGCAGGTGCGCCAGGGCAGGGCTGGCAGAACCCGGGGTGGCAGTTGCCGGGGGCACCTGTTCATGGCCAGCAGTACCCGCAGCACGTGCAGTATCCGCAGCAGGCACAGGCGCCCGCGCCGTACGGCGGCTGGCACGGTGGTGGCGGCTATCCGCCGGTACCGGGTCAGGTCATCGGTTCCGGCCCGGCCAAGCCGCCGCGGAAGAAGCGCCGGCTGCTCGCCGCCGGTGCGATGAGCATCGCGGCGCTGCTGGTCGCCGGATCGGTTGCCTGGGGCATCGATCAGCAGGTGGGCGGCAGTCAGGGCTCGCAGCTGTCGCAGTCGCAGTTCGACCCGGCCGCGGTCGCGTCGAAGGTCTCGCCCGGTCTGGTGAACGTCAACACCGTGCTCGGCCTGGAGAACGCGAAGGCCGCCGGTACCGGGATTGTGCTGACCTCGGACGGCGTGATCCTGACCAACCACCACGTCATCGAGGGCGCGACGTCGATCACGGTCACGGATGTCGGCAACGGCAAGACGTACGTGGCGAGTGTCGTCGGGTACGACGAGGACCACGACATCGCCGTACTGAAGTTGAAGGATGCCTCCGGGCTGCAGACCGCGAAGCTCGGGAACTCCGACAACGTGAAGGTCGGCGACCAGGTGGTCGGCATCGGGAACGCCGGTGGCAAGGGCGGTACGCCGACCTACGCGGCCGGCAAGATCACCGCGCTGGACCAGGCGATCACCGCGACCGACCAGAACGGCCAGGACCCGGAAAACCTGAAGAACCTGCTCCAGACCGACGCGAACATCCAGGCCGGCCAGTCCGGTGGACCGCTGGCGAACGCCAACGGCGAGGTGATCGGCGTCGACACCGCCGGGAACAACGGCGGGAACGGCGGCCAGGGCAACCCCGGGCAGACGTCGGCCGGCACGGCTACGAAGTCCAACCCGCAGCTCGCTGCCGACGGTGACCCGTACGCTCCCGGCGACGGATCCGGCTTCGGTGACGGTCAAGGCGACAGCCCGTACGGCGGTCCGGGCAGCGGCTTCGGCCAAGGCAACGGTGGTCAGGGGCAAGGCGGTCAGGGTCAGGGCGGTCAAGGGCAGAGCGCCGGTCCGCAGGGCTACGCGATCCCGATCAACGAGGCGATGGACATCGCCAAGCAGATCCAGTCCGGTCAGGAGTCCGCGAGCATCCACATCGGGGCCGACCCGCTGCTCGGTGTCTCGATCGTCCCGAACGCCGGCGTCCAGGGCGCCGCGATCCAGGACGTGATCCCGCAGGGCAAGGCGGACGAAGCCGGCATCACCGCCGGTGACGTCATCACCTCCTTCGACGGCAAGCCCGTCACCTCCCCGGACACGCTGTCCCAGCTGCTCGACCAGCACCACCCCGGCGACAAGGTCGAGGTCGCCTGGACCGACCAGCAGGGTCAGTCCCACAAGGCCACGATCGAACTGATCACCGGCCCCGTCCGCTAACCAGCCGGCTCACTCCGGCAGCCCCCAATCCGGGTCGCCAGCGCCACCCCCTCGCCAGCGACCCGCACCGGGCCCGGCGCGCCTCCTCCTCCCGAGGCGCCCGGGCCCGTTTCACGTTCCCCCACCCACCCCGCCCCCAACGAGCAGCCCGCCCACCCTTGTGCACCCGCCGCAACTTTGGGAACCCATCAACCGTTTCGGGGCCGGTCAAACGGTTGGTGGGTGCACAAGGTGGGGTCTCGGGCCCAAAGAGCAGTCGGCCCACCTTTGGGCGCGCGCCGCGACTTTGGGCAGCCGCCGCAACTTTGGGAACCCATCAACCACTTCCGGGCCGGTCAAACGGTTGGTGCGTACCCAAAGTGGAGTCTCGGGCCCAAAGAGCAGCCGGCCCACCTTTGGGCGCGCGCCGCAACTTTGGGCAGCCGCCGCAACTTTGGGAACCCATCAACCGTTTCGGGGTCGGTCAAATGGTTGGTGGGTGCCCAAAGTGGGGTCTCGTGCACAAGGAGCAGGCGGCCCACCTTTGGGCGCGCGCCGCAACTTTGGGCGCGCGCCGCGACTTTGGGCAGCCGCCGCAACTTTGGGAACCCATCAACCGTTTCGGGGTCGGTCAAATGGTTGGTGGGTGCCCAAAGTGGGGTCTCGTGCACAAGGAGCAGCCGGCCCACCTTTGGGCGCGCGCCGCGACTTTGGGCAGCCGCCGCAACTTTGGGAACCCATCAACCGTTTCGGGGTCGGTCAAATGGTTGGTGGGTGCCCAAAGTGGGGTCTCGTGCACAAGGAGCAGGCGGCCCACCTTTGGGCGCGCGCCGCAACTTTGGGCGCGCGCCGCGACTTTGGGCAGCCGCCGCAACTTTGGGAACCCATCAACCGTTTCGGGGTCGGTCAAATGGTTGGTGGGTGCCCAAAGTGGGGTCTCGTGCACAAGGAGCAGCCGGCCCACCTTTGGGCGCGCGCCGCGACTTTGGGCAGCCGCCGCAACTTTGGGAACCCATCAACCGTTTCGGGGTCGGTCAAACGGTTGGTGGGTGCCCAAAGTGGGGTCTCGTGCACAAGGAGCAGCCGGCCCACCTTTGGGCGCGCGCCGCACCTTTGGGCAGCCGCCGCAACTTTGGGAACCCACCAGCCGTTTCGGGGTCGATCAAACGGTTGGTGGGTGCACAAGGTGGGGTCTCGTGCACAAAGAGCAGCCGGCCCACCTTTGGGTGTGAGGGGTGGGAGGTGGGGTTCCGGCTGGTGGAACGGATGGGTGGGGAGTGGTGAACGAGTGTTTACCATGGGGGGTGAGGGCTAGGGCGGTTCTAGGGGTTTTGGGGTCTTGCGGGGTCCTGGTTTCGGTTAGTCAGACGATTGTGGTGCCGTTGTTGCCGCTGCTTCCCGGGATTACGGGGAGTCCGGCGGCGGATGCCAGTTGGTTGCTGACGGTGACGTTGCTGACCGGGGCGGTGTTCACGCCGCTGCTCGGTCGGGCGGGCGACATGTACGGGAAGCGCCGGGTGCTGCTGATCGCGCTCGGTTCGATGGTGATCGGGTCGTTGTTCTGCGCGCTGAGTTCGGACTTGCCGGTGCTGATTGTCGGCCGCGCGTTTCAGGGGGCGGCGATCGCCGTGGTGCCGCTCGGCATCAGCATCCTGCGCGACGAACTGCCACCGCGACGGGTGATCCCGGCGATCGCGTTGATGAGTTCGACCCTCGGTGTCGGCGCAGCGTTCGGTATCCCGGCCGCCACGCTCGTGGTCGAGTACTGGAACTGGCACACGATGTTCTGGATCTGCGTCGGCCTCGGCCTGCTCGACATCGTGCTGGTGGTGCTGATCGTGCCGGAGTCGGTGGTGCGCACCAGCGGACGCTTCGACGTCTTCGGTGCGCTCGGGCTCGCCATGTTCCTCGTCTGCCTGTTGCTCGCGGTCTCGAAGGGCAGCGCCTGGGGAGCCGGTCCGACGATCGGACTCTCCGTCGCGGCCATCGCCGTCGTACCGCTGTGGGTCTGGTATGAACTCAAAACAACCAGCCCACTCGTCGACCTCCGCGTCTCGGCCCGCCCCGCGGTCCTGTTCACGAATCTCAGTGCCCTGCTCATCGGCTTCGCCTTCTACGCCAACTCGCTGTCCACCGCGCAGCTCGTGCAGGAGCCGACCTGGACGGGGTACGGGCTCGGCGCTTCGATCGTGGTCAGCGGCCTCTGCCTGCTCCCGGGCGGTGTCGCGATGGTGCTGCTGTCCCCGGTCTCGGCGCGGATCTCGGCCGCGCGTGGCCCGCGGTTCTCGCTCGCGATCGCTTCGGTGCTGATGGCCGCCGGGTACGTCGTGCGCCTGTTCACGAGTCATTCGATCGCCGGGATCGTGATCGGTGCGACCGTGGTGGCGGCCGGTACGGCGATCGCGTATTCGGCACTCCCGGCCTTGATCATGCATGCTGTGCCCGTGACCGAGACGGCGGCGGCCAACGGCCTCAACACCCTGATGCGCACGGTCGGGACCGCGATCTGCAGCGCGATCGTGGCGACTGTGCTGACCACCGTGACCGTGACGGACGGCGTACGGGTCGCTCCTGACCTGTCGGCGTACCTGATCGTGTTCGCGATCGCCGGCGTGGCCGCGGCGGTCGCGGCCGGGCTGACCTTACTGATCCCCAGTCGCAGGCCGGCGGTGGCGTCATGATCGACCCCGGCCGTACGGCGATCCTCCGGGCCGCCCGGCGTGCGTTCGCGCTGCAGCCGTACGCCGCGGTCACGTTGCGCGGGATCGCCGCGGACGCGAACGTGAGCGCGGCCCTGATCGTGAAGCACTTCGGCAGCAAGGAAGCGCTGTTCGAGCGCGTCGCGGACTTCAGTGAGGCCGCGGAGCTGCTGCTCAAGGCCCCGGATGCCGAGCTCGGCGCCCACCTCGTCCGGACCTTGGTCACCTACCGTCGCGACAACGGTCTGGACCTGCTGGTTCGGGTGATCTTCGCGGCCGGCGGCGGTGACGAACGCGCCCTGATTCGCGAGCACTTCCGCGACCAGGTGACGCGCGCGTTCGCCGACCGCCTGACCGGGCCGGACGCCGACCTCCGCGCGGAGCTCATCACCGCCCAACTGCTCGGGCTGAGCGCCGCGATGGCGATCGAGCGGACCGGCGCGGCCGCCACCGCGGAGGCCGAGCAGATCGTGGACCTGTACTCCCCTGCGATCCAGGCCCTGATCCACTGACCCCACCAGGGGGTCCTAACGCTTGACCTCCATCGTCGCCATCATCCCGGCGTCGGCGTGGCCGAGCAGGTGGCAGTGGTACAGGAACTTCCCGGTGAAGTCGCCGAACTTCATGATGATCCGCACCCGCTCACCCGGCATCACCGTGACGCTGTCCTTCCAGCCCGATTCGATCGGCGCCGGCGCGACGCCGTTCCGGTCGAGGATCTGGAAGCGCACCAGGTGCGTGTGGAAGACATGGGGGATCGGCAGCTCCGCGCTCTCGCCGTTGATGATCGTCCAGACCTCCGTCGTTCCGAGCTTCGGCGTGATGTCGACCCGGCCCGGTTCGAAGGACTTGCCGTTGATCACCATCTGACCGGTCGCGAGATCCAGGTTCAGCGTGATGTCGCGCCGTACCTTGGCCTGCGATTCCTTGAGCCGCTGGATCGGCACCAGCTTGCTCGGCAGTTTGTGGCTCTTGCCGGTCGCCTTCACGACGTCGAAACGCATGATCTGCAGGGGCGCACCGAAGATCGAGCTGTTCAGAACGATCTGCGACCCGACCGGGTAGCGCGCGAAGTCGATCACGACCTCGGCACGTTCGGAAGGTGCCAACGGCAACTTTGTCACCGGTGCCGGCGCGGTCAGCAGACCGCCGTCGGTGCCGATCACGTGGAAACTGTCGCCGGGACCCAACGTGAGTTCGTGCAGCGTGTCCACCGACGAACCATTGAGCAGCCGGAAGCGGTAGCGCCGCTGCTCAACCTTGAGGAACGGATGCGCCTTGCCGTTGACCACCGCGACCTCACCGAAGAACTCCCCCGCCTCCGGATTGGGTAGCCGGAACGATCCGTCCGCGTTGAAGCTGCGGTCCTGGATCACCAGCGGTACGTCGTACTTGCCGTCCGGAAGCCCGAGGCAGTCCTCCTGGGAGTCCGTGATCAGGTAGAGCCCGGTCAGCCCCTGGTAGGTGTTGAAACTCTCGTGGTGGTGGACGTGATCGTGGTACCAGAGCGTCGTCGCCGGCTGCCGGTTCGGGTAGTAGTAGAAGCGGTCCTCGCCGAACTCGATCTCGTCACCGGGCAGACCGTCGGAGCCCGACGGCACGTTGCCGCCGTGCAGGTGGACGGCGGCCTGGATGTCCTTCCCCAGCTTGTTGTGCTGCCGGATCACGATCGGCCGGTTCCGCCGTGCCTTGATGGTCGGGCCGGGGAAGACTCCGTCGTACCCCCAGATCGGGGTCTGGAGACCGGGCAGGATCTCCTGCGTGGTCGCGCGCATCGACATGTCGTAGTAATCGGTGCCGAGGACGCTGTACTTCGGCTTGAGCACCGGCGGCACCTTCAGTGGGGTGTCGAACAGCCGGACCTTGGGGCCGGGCGCGGCCGTGGCGGTCGCGGTGAACGGGCCGAGTAGTCGCTCGGCCGGCAGTGCGGCGGCAGCACCGGCCAGCAGGCCGAGCTTCAGGACGTTTCTTCTCTTCATCGAGCCTCTCCAGCGGAAGTGATGCGCCACGGAACGCCGAACAGCACAACGGCGGCGAGCGTGAGCGCGAAGGTGTAGCGAAGGGTGACCAGCGCGACGAACAGCGGCTGGTGGGCGTGGACAGTGAGGACGTTGGCCGCTGCCGCGACCACGGCGGCACCGGCCGCGAAGCCGACCCGCGACCAGATGCCTTCCCCGAGCCCGAGCTCGCGGGCCAGAACAGCGACGACGATCAGTACGGCGATGCTCACGGGGAGCGCGATCGTCGAATCGCGGAGGAAGTGCAGCAGCGGGTTCGCCGCGTGCTCGGGCGTTCCCGTTCCGTGATGGGCCGTCGGCGCGGCCTGGTGAACCGGTGGGTAGACGTAGTGCAGTACCCAGCCCACCAGGTAGTTCTGAATCAGGCCGAGAACGGCCACCTTTCCCAACATGTCATCAGCGTCGGCCGGGGGACGGCGTACCGGCATCGGTGGCTGTTGCCTATCTCGGGCGGCGGCTACCTAGAACTCGAAATATGGACAGGTATCTCGTACGCTGGACAAAGAGTCGGTCATAGGGCGACCCCGCCGCTAACATGGCGTGACCAGCTCGAGAGGCGCTGCAACGGATCTTCATGATCCGCCACGCTCGGGTGGGGCCTCGGTGGGAGGCACTGTTGCAAGGGCGCCTCCGGAGCGAATCTGGAGGTGACGCGACGGATGGGTAGCGAGACCGAACTTCGGGAGTTGCTGTCGGAGCGGGTGGCGGTACTCGATGGTGCGTGGGGCACCATGTTGCAGGGCGCCAAGCTGGCCCCGGAGGACTACACGGGGGACCGGTTCCGCAACCACACTCACGATCTGACCGGTGACCCGGACCTGCTGAACCTGACCCGTGAGGACGTCATCCTCGACGTCCACCGGCAGTATCTGGCGGCCGGCGCCGACATCACCACGACGAACACCTTCACCGCGACGAGCATCGGCCAGGCCGACTACGGCATGGAGGCCTACGTTCGCGAGATGAACGTGCGCGGCGCGCAGCTGGCCCGCCAGGCCGCCGACGAGTTCGACGGCCGGTTCGTGGCCGGTTCGATCGGCCCGCTGAACGTGACCCTGTCGCTGTCCCCGAAGGTCGAGGACCCGTCGTACCGGGCGGTGACGTTCGAGCAGGTCAAGGCGTCGTACGCCGAGCAGATCGCCGCGCTCGACGAGGGCGGCGTCGACCTGCTGCTGATCGAAACCATCTTCGACACCCTGAACTGCAAGGCCGCGATCGCGGCCGCCCACGAGGTGGCGCCGCATCTGCCGCTGTGGATCTCGGTGACGATCGTCGACCTGAGCGGCCGGACACTGTCCGGTCAGACCGTCGAGGCGTTCTGGAGCTCGGTCGAGCACGCGAAGCCGCTCGTGGTCGGCGTGAACTGCTCGCTCGGTGCGGCCGAGATGCGCCCGCACGTGGCCGACCTGGCACGGTTCTCCGACACCTTCGTCGCCTCGCACCCGAACGCCGGTCTCCCGAACGCCTTCGGTGGGTACGACGAGACTCCGGATCAGACCGCGGGCATGCTGCAGGAGTTCGCGGAGTCGGGTCTGGTCAACATCGTCGGCGGCTGTTGCGGGACGACCCCGGCGCACATCAACCGGATCGCGACCGCGGTCAAGGGTCTGCCGCCGCGCCCCGTCGTGGAGTCGGATCACACCACCCGCTTCTCCGGGCTGGAGCCGTTCAAGATCAGCGCGGACACCGGCTTCGTGATGATCGGTGAGCGGACCAACGTGACCGGTTCGGCCCGGTTCCGCCGGCTGATCGAGGGCGACAACCACCAGGCCGCGGTCGACGTGGCACTGGAGCAGGTCCGCGGTGGCGCGAACCTGCTGGACGTCAACATGGACGCCGACCTGCTGGACTCCGAGCAGGCGATGACCACGTTCCTGAACCTGGTCGCGACCGAGCCCGAGGTGGCCCGGATCCCGATCATGATCGACAGCTCGAAGTGGACGGTGCTCGAGGCCGGCCTGAAGTGTGTGCAGGGCAAGGGTGTGGTGAACTCGATCAGCCTGAAGGAGGGCGAGGACGAGTTCCTCGAGCGGGCCCGGATCATCATGAGCTACGGCGCCGGCGCGGTGGTGATGGCCTTCGACGAGCAGGGCCAGGCCGACACCGTCGAGCGCAAGGTGGCGATCTGTGGTCGTGCCTACGACCTGCTGACCGGGATCGGGTTCCCGGCCGAGGACATCATCTTCGACCCGAACGTGCTGGCCGTCGCGACCGGTATGTCCGAGCACAACGGCTACGCCTTGAACTTCATCGAGGCGCTGCCGCTGATCAAGGAACGCTGCCCGGGCGTGCACATCAGCGGCGGTATCTCGAACCTGTCGTTCTCGTTCCGTGGCAACGACATCGTCCGCGAGGCGATGCACTCCTCGTTCCTGTACCACGCGGGCAAGGTCGGCCTGGACATGGGCATCGTGAACGCCGGCCAGCTGGCGGTCTACGAGAACATCCCGAAGGACCTACTCGAGCTGGTCGAGGACGTCATCTTCAACCGTCGTGACGACGCCACCGACCGCCTGGTCAGCTTCGCCGAGAACGTGAAGGGCAAGGGCACCAAGCGCGAGGTCGACCTGACCTGGCGCGAGGGCACGGTCGAGTCGCGGCTGTCGCACGCGCTCGTGCACGGGATCGTCGACTTCATCGAGGCCGACACCGAGGAGTGTCGGCAGAAGCTGCCGCGGCCGCTCGAGGTGATCGAGGGCCCACTGATGGACGGCATGAAGGTCGTCGGTGACCTGTTCGGCGCGGGCAAGATGTTCCTGCCGCAGGTGGTGAAGAGCGCGCGCGTGATGAAGCGCTCGGTCGCCTACCTCGAGCCGTACATGGAGGCGGAGAAGGAGCTGGCCCGGCTGGAGGGCCGCGCCGAGGCCGTTCGAGGCCAGGGCAAGGTCGTGCTGGCAACGGTCAAGGGCGATGTGCACGACATCGGCAAGAACATCGTCGGCGTTGTCCTTGGCTGCAACAACTATGAGGTCATCGACCTCGGCGTAATGGTGCCTGCGGCAAAGATCCTGGACACGGCTGTTGCCGAAGGCGCCGATGCGGTCGGGCTGTCCGGTCTGATCACCCCGTCGCTGGACGAGATGGTTGCCGTCGCCAGCGAGATGCAACGGCGCGGACTCAAGCTGCCGCTGCTGATCGGTGGCGCGACCACGTCGAAACAACACACCGCGGTTCGCATCGCTCCGGCGTACGAGAAGACGACTGTGCATGTGCTCGACGCGTCTCGCGTGGTTGGCGTCGTGTCGGATCTGCTGGACGACGACCGCGCCGAAGCGCTTGCCATCAGCAACGCTGCGGACCAGGAGCGGCTGCGTGAGCAGCACGCCAACAAGCAGCGCGCGCCACTGCTGACCGTTGAGCAGGCGCGGGCGAACTTCGAGCCGGTCGAGCACGGTACGCCGCCGGTGCCCACCTTCACGGGATTGCGCCGGGTGTCGCCGAGCCTGGAGGAATTGCGGGCGATGGTCGACTGGCAGTTCCTCTTCCTGGCTTGGGAATTGAAGGGGAAGTACCCCGCGATCCTGGAGCAGCCGGTGGCGCGCGAGCTGTTCGACGACGCGCAGACGCTGCTCGACGAGATCATTGCCAACGGCTCCTTCCAGGCCGAGGGCGCCTACGGTTTCTGGCCGGCGCACAGCGAGGGTGACGACATCCTGCTGGACGGCCTGGACATCTCGTTCCCGATGCTGCGGCAGCAGACCGAGAAGCCGGCCGGTCGGCACAACCGGTGCCTGGCCGACTACGTGGCGCCCGCGGACGACTACCTCGGTGGCTTCGGCGTGGCGATTCACGGTGCCGAGAAGCTGGCGGCGACGTACGAGGCGAAGAACGACGACTACCGCGCGATCATGGTGAAGGCGCTGGCCGACCGGCTCGCCGAGGCGTTCGCCGAGTGGATCCACTTGGAGGCGCGGAAGGCCTGGTTCGAGCCGGATGCCGAGCCGCTGCTGTCGGATCTGCACGCGGAGCGCTTCCGGGGGATCCGGCCGGCGCTCGGCTACCCGGCCAGCCCCGACCACAGCGAGAAGAAGGAGCTGTTCGAGCTGCTCGAGGCGGACAAGCTCGGCCTCGCGCTGACCGAGTCCTTCGCGATGACCCCGGCGGCCGCGGTCTCCGGTCTGATCTTCCAGAGTCCGGCCGCGCGTTACTTCAGCGTCGGTCGCCTGGGCAAGGACCAGATCACCGACTACGCCGCCCGGCGCGGCGAGACGGTCGAGGAAATCGAGCGCTGGCTCCGCCCGAACTTGGCCTACGAGCCGGTCTGACCTGACCGCATGACCGTGACTCTGCGCCCAGCCGTTGCTGCCGACTCCGACGCCATCGCGTCCATCTGGCACCTCGGCTGGGCCGATACCGGCCGCTTCGACTACCCAGCGTCAGTCGAACGTGGCACCCTGCCAGTGCCGTGTCACCGCTACGTCAAAGCTGTGACATCTGTCAGCTGACTTCTCAGCACTGGCGGGTTTAGGTTGCTGGGGCAAGCCAAACTCGTTCTGGGAGAGGTCATCATGGGTATCCGCATCTCGCGGCGGATGGTTGCCGTCGGTACGGCGGCAGTCGCGTTCACGTCGGTGGTCGGGGGAGTGGCGTATTCGGCGGGGGTGGCGGCGCAGCAGCCGGCCATTCAGACGTCGACGCCGCACAAGGAGCGTGACGTCACCAATATCGACGTGCTCCGGCAGCAGCTGCGGAACTACTACGGGGATCCGCTCGGCACCGGCACATTCGGTGCCAAGAGCAACTATGCGCGCGAGGCCACGGCGGTCGCGCAGGCCGGGAAGCGGGCGCTCGCCGTACCGCATCACAGCAAGCAGTATCAGTCAGGCAAGGCTAAGGCGATCCTCCTGGACGTCGACGACACCTCGCTGGCGACCTGGAACTACGAGATCGCCAGCAACTGGGCGTACAACCCGGGGACCAACGCGGACTACGTGCTGGGGCAGAAGTTCCCCGCCGTACCGGGGATGGTGGACCTGGTGAAGACGGCTGAGCGGGAGGGGTATGCGATCTTCTTCCTGACCGGGCGGGGTGCCGCGCAGGAGCAGGCGACGCTGGGGAACCTGACGGCGGACGGGGTCGGGGTCGACGCCGGCTACCCGAAGCCGACGGGGCTGCCGAACGGCGAGGACGGGCTGTTCACGAAGCCCGCGGTCGCGGACTACCCGGCGTACCTGAAGCAGGCCTGTGCCGCGGATCCGAACGGCTCCTGCACGACGATCCACTACAAGTCGGCCACCCGCGCGCACATCGAGTCGCTCGGCTACGACATCGTCGCGAACTTCGGCGACCAGTACTCCGACCTCAAGGGCGGGTACGCCGACCGCACGTTCAAGCTGCCGAACCCGAACTACTACCTGCCCTGAGTGCTGATCCGGCCCACGAGTTCGCGGCGGCTGCGGACACCGACCTTCGCGAAGATCGACTTCAGATGACTCTGCACGGTGTGCGGGGACAGATGGAGCTGACCGGCGATGGCGCGGGTGTCGTTGCCCTGGAGGACGAGCTCGGTCAGCTCGCGCTCGCGCGGAGTCAGCCCGTACGCCGCTGAGATCAGCGGCGCGATCGCCGGTACGGCGGCCGCCTGCAGGACCACTGCCACGCGCTGGTCCCAGGTGGTCGCCGCCGTCGCAGGCGCCGCGTGGATCTGGATCCATCGACCGGATTCACCGAGCATCCGCGCGGTCGCCTCCTGGCCGGTGAGGCGAACCCGCTCGACCATCGTGGCGATCTCGAACGGCAACCGGTCGTGTGTCACGGACCCCTCGAAGCCGAACTCCTCCAGCCAGCGGGCGGTCGCCGGTGTGTGTGACTCGACCCGGCGGTCGGTGCCGAAGACCAGGACTCCCGGCCACATCTCCGCGCCAGGTCCGGCGGCCCGGGCGTGAATGCCCGCGGCCCGGAAGCACAGTCCGAGCAGCGGGGCGATGACATTGGCGAAATCTCGCTCCTCCGGGATGAAGTCGCCCTGCCGGAAGAGTGAGAAGCATCCCCACGCTGCCCCGTCGACGACGAAAGCGGTCCGCAGTTCGCCGGTCATCCCCATCGGCTCGAGCAGCCTGCGGTAGCGGACACAGCGGCTCAGGTCCCCACCGGTTGCTTCGCTGAGGACGCCGCTGTGCAGAGGCCCTTCGACCAAGGACGCGAACGAGTTGTAGTCGTCGTACAGGTAGGCGATCTCCGCGATCTCGCCGGTCGGTCCGGGCATCCGCTCGGTGGCCCACCGGGTCTCGATCAGCGTGACCGGATCCATCGCATGCCAGCAACTGCTGTCCCGCGGCAACGCGCGCTGAAGGATCTGCTGAGCCTCGTCGAAGAGGTCAGCCAGCGGCAGCCTCGCCTCGGTCAGCGAGACCACCCGGTCGTACGCGCGGACATGTGCGGCGAGAGTCACCCTCCGATGGTCACACGACGCCGTACGGCGGCATATCCCTTAAATGTGGCATGGCCCTTCTGGGCATCCCTGGTTAGCGTCCAGCATCCGTACTTTCGTACTTCTTGGGGGAATCAATGCCTGAAGCAAGCATGGTGTTCGCGGCCGTCGACCAGCAGGACATGACCGCGTTGCGGGCGATGTTCGCCGCCGATGGGCGGTTCGTCTTCGGCAATCAGGAGCCGCTGCTCGGGATCGAGGCGATCATGGCCGGCAACACGGCCTTCTTCACCACGGTCCAGTGCACCGAGCACCACATCGACCGGGTCTGGACGGTCGACGCGACCACGATCGCCGAGACCGACGTGACCTACACCCGGCTGGACGGCAAGGAGGTCACGCTGCCGACCATCAGCATCTGGACCGTCGACTCCGCCGGCCTCATCACCGACTACCAGATCTACTCCGACACCACCCCCATCATCGCCCCCTGATCCTCGTAACGTCCGAAGATCCGGAGACGGGGTGCGCACCTTCTTCGGACGTTAGCGGGGGGCCTCGTTAACGTCCGACGATTCGGAGACGGGGTGTGGGGGTTCTTCGGACGTTAGCGGGGGCCTCGTTAACGTCCGACGATTCGGAGACGGGGTGTGGGGGTTCTTCGGACGTTAGCGGGGGCCTCGTTAACGTCCGACGATCCGGAGACGGAGCCTGCAACTCCTTCGGACGTTAGCGGGGGAGGACGCCGGTGAGGAGGGTGGTTAGCTGCTCGCGGAGGGTGGGTTCGAACTCCATTCGGAGGGGCGCGAGGGAGGGGTCCGCGGCGAACGCGGCGAGCAGGGCCGGGGTGGGATGGGCATGCGTCCAGACCGCCCCGGCCAGCATGCTCGCCGGGGGAATGAAGCGCATCGCGCCCTCGCGGCCGATCTCCGGCAGGGCGATCGTGACGACCTCGATCATCCGCTCGTAGCCGACCGCCGCCGAGCGCTTGAAGGCCAGCGCCGTCTCGGCCGAGATGTTGCGCTCCAGCACCGACGCCTGCGCACTGATCAGATCGCAGAGCACCGGCCGTGCGCTGAAGGTCCTGACGACCACGTCCACCAGCTGCGCTGAACGCTCAGCCAGCGGTGCGGCCGACGGTATGGCGGCGAGCCCGGCGGCCAGATCGTCCACCCAGGACGTCAGCTCGGTCCCGGACAGCTCCAGCAACACGGCTTCGCGGGACTCGAAGTACTTGAGCACGTTCGACTTGGCCAGGCCGACGCGGCGGCTCAGCTCGTTCAGGCTGACGTCGCTGACCGGCATCTCGGTCAGCATCTCCGCGGCCGTGGCCAGGATCGCCTGCCGCCGGACCGCCCGCTGCTCCTCGCTCCGGGCGCGCTGGAATGTCGTCACCCTCACATCCTACAGACCAACGGTCTGTTGTTATCGAACCATCGGTCTGATAACGTCGAAATCATAACAGACCATCAGTCTCTTATGAGCCCTCGTGGAGGATCCGATGTACGTCGTTCCTGACCAGACCGGCAAGCTCGCCGTCGTCACCGGTGCCAACAGCGGTACCGGTAAGGAAGCCGCCAAGCGCCTGGCCGCCGCCGGTGCCCGCGTCGTCATGGCGGTCCGGACCGTCGCCAAGGGCGAGGCCGCCCGCGCCGAGATCCTCGCCGAGGTGCCCGGCGCCCAGCTCGAGGTCCGCCGTGTGGATCTGGCCGACCTCGCCTCGATCCAGGAGTTCGCCGAAGGACTGGCCGCCGACGAGCCGCACCTTGACCTGCTGGTCAACAACGCCGGCGTGATGCACCCGCCGGAGCGCATGGCCACCGCCGACGGTTTCGAGCTGCAGTTCGGCTCGAACTTCCTCGGCCCGTTCGCGCTCACGATCCGCCTGCTGCCGCTCGTGCTGGCCGCGCCGGCGCCGCGCATCATCACGATGAGCAGCGGTACGGCGAGCTACGGCAAACTGAACTTCGACGATCTGAACTGGGAGCGCCAGTACCGCGCCGAGCAGGCCTACGCCCAGTCCAAACTGGCCGACCTGATGATGAGCAACCAGCTCGCCAAGATCGCCACCGACCGCGGCTGGAACCTGCGCAGCGTCGCAGCCCATCCCGGCTTCACCCACACCAACCTCCAGACTGCAGGCGCCGCCCTCGTCACCGGCGGTACCACACCCCTCCTCCACCGTGTCCTGGCCCGCCTGCTCCCGACCCAAGAGGTTGCCGAAGGCACCGAACCGCTGCTCTACGCCGCCACCAGCCCCGACGCCCAGCACGGCGCCTACTACGGCCCCTCGAAGTTCTTCGGCCTGGTCGGCCCCACCAAACTCACCAACCAGCCGAAGCGCGCCCGCAACGAACCGGACGCCGCCCGCCTCTGGTCGGCCGCCGAGGCTCTGACCGGAGTGGAGCTCGCGGCCCAGGTCGCCTGACTACTTCTGCCCGGCCTGGCTGGCGCGGTAGGCCTTGAGCGCGGCGGCAGCGCGCTCGCGGTAGCTGTTGATCACCTCGGCCAGGGGGTGCTGCCTCGACGGCAGGGAGATGAGCTTGTCGAGGGTGTCGTAGATCTCCTTGAGCCGTTCGTCGGCCACCGCCGCGTCCGGCGCGTTGATGACAGCCTTCATCTTCCCGGTCACCTCGTGGTCGGCGGCGACCGACAGCGCGTGCGCGAACTCGAACTTGATGGTCTTCAACTCGCCGAAGGCGTTGTGTTCATGACCGGGCTGGTCCTTGGCGAGCAGCCCGTGCGCCTGCCGGTCGCCGGTCTTGAGCTGTTCGGCTTCGACGTGTTCGTCGAGCAGTTCCGAGACGGTGCGTAGCAGAACCACGCCGCTGCGGCTGCCGACCGCACTGCTCAGTTTGCCGATGACCGCTCCCTCGAGTGCGCCGATGATCGGGCCCGGAATCAGGCCGCCGCGCTTCGACCCGCGCCGCCAGCCCCGCTTGGCGCCTTCGATGATCGCACCGCCGGCCGCGCTGTCGACCGCCTTGGCCTGCTCCTGCGCGAGACGCTGGTCCTCGGCCTCGTCCTCGTGGTGCACCGGGGCTTCGTCCCCGAGGGTGATCTGGTCCGGCGACGGCGCGTCCTTGCGCCGGCCGGCCAGCTTGTCCACCAGCGGCATCTCGGCGTCGATCTCGTCGGCGGCGCCCCGGATCTTGTGCGCCAGCGCGTGGGTGCTGTCGGTCGCCCCGAAGGTGGCAGTGGTCAGACCGCCGAGTTTGTACTCCACCTCGTCGATCGCGGTCTCGACGAAGTTCGAGTGCGACCAGAAGTCCTCGAGCGCGTGCGAGGCCCGGCCGACGAGCTCCAGTGACTCCGGATCGACAGCCGGCCCGATTCCCGCGCCCGCGCCCGAGGTACGCCGTACCTCGGGCGCGGTCTCGTCGGCGACAGCACCGGAGGGCATCCCGCCGATCATCGCCTTCGGCGTGTCCTTGTCGAGCACCGCGCGCATGGACTTGGAGTGGTCGGCGGCGGCCGCGGTCTGGCCGCGGGAGAGCTCGGGATGGTTGAGCCGGGCGGCGTTGAACAGCATCTCCTTGATGTACTCGCGAGAGATGTAGACGTGGGGCGGCAGCCCGCCGGTGTCGAGGTCGCCGAGCTCGGCGACCTTGTCGTTGGCCGCGGTCGCCTGTGGGTTGTCCATGTGCTCGTAGAACTTGTACCCGCCGTAGGCCGACCCGGCGGCGAGCCCGCTCGGGTCGGTGACCGCGGCGTCGAGGACCGCCTGACACGCGTTGTGGAAAGCGGTGATGTCGCCCTCACCCAGGGAGCCGTTGTAGGCGGCGAGCTTGAGCGCCTTCCACTCCAGGATCGTGTTCCCCAGTGCCGGGTGGGCCTGGGAGAGGTCGCGTTCCCAGTTCGCGGCGTAGATCAGCCCGACTTCGTCGGCTGAGAATCCTGAGTCCGCGAGGCCTTCGACGACTGAGGTGCGGTGGTAGCGGGGGTCGAAGTGCTGGACGGCCAACTGCTTGGGGGCTGGTAGGGCTTCCAGACTGCCGCCGCCGTTGGAGCGCTGGTTGGCGATGGATTCGGCGCCGGCTTCCAGGGTGTCGTGGCCGCCGGAGGCACCGGTGCTTTGCTGTACGACGTGGCCCAGTTCGTGGGCGAGGACGTGGTCGCCGTGCGGGGTGCCGGGAGAGATGCCGGGGGCCAGGTGGACCTCGTGGCCTTCGGTGAGGCCGTGGACGCCGGCGGAGGCGGCTCGGGTGCTGTCGCGGTGGATGGTCGCGGGGGACAGGTCGAATCCGGTCACGCCTTCGACCTGGCTGCGGACGCCTGATTCAGGACCGCTCATCATCGCGCCGACGACGGCTGCGTTGCCGGCCAGCTTGCCGAGTTCCTGCATCCGGGACTGCTCGGGCGACAGCGTCTCCTCTTCGTGGGCGTGACTGACCGGACCGCTGTCGAACTCCTCGTCCTGCTCCGACGTCTTCCGCATCCGTCCCCCTCCGCCCGGACTACCGACGGTAGCCGGGAGGCGACGTACGTCGTAAGAGTCAAACGGGCATCGCAGACTGCACCCTGGGGAGGCTCAGGGCAGCCGGTAGTCGCTGCGCAGTAGGCCGAAGAGCAGGTCGTCGGTCCACTCACCTTTGATCCAGGTGTGCGATCGGCGCAGGCCCTCGCGCTGGAAACCGACCCGCTCGAGCAGCCGCGTGGATGAGGTGTTGCGGGCATCGCATTCGGCCGAGACCCGGTGCAGGTTCTTCACACTGAACAGGTGGTCGAGCAGGCCCCGCACAGCCTCGGTCGCATAGCCCTTGCCCTGGTACGCCGGTGCCAGGGTGAACCCGAGCTCCGCCTGCATGAGGTTCTCGTCCAGGTGCAAACCCAGATCCCCGATCAGCATGCCGTCCAGATCAACGGCGTACTGGAACCAGCCGGGTGCATCCGGGTCGCCGGTGCCGTAGCCGGTCACCGTGGTGAGCGCCTCCGGCTCGCTGACCGGCGCCTCCCAGGACTGGTAGCGAGCGACCTCGGGATCCGACCGGTACGCCGCGAACGCGGTCGCATCGTCTGGGGTGAAACGGCGCAGCGTCAGCCGCTCGGTCTGCACGAACATCTCGTCATCATGTCAAACCTGCGCAGGCGGCTCCGTCTGATAGCTGAGAGGAGTATTCCGATGAGATTCCTGTTGATCCTGCACGGTGAAAGCTGTGCTGACCTGCGTAGATCCACCTTCGAAGAAGCCGCCCGCGACGCCGGTGAACTGGTCGGAGGTGAGCTGCTGGCGCACCAGCAGCTGACCATGACTGTGCCCGATCGGGCCAGCTCCGGAGTCATCGACGCGTACTACCTGATCGACGTCGAGGACCAGGACCGCGCGGTCGCTCTCGCCCGTCTCCTGCCGGATGCCCGCACCGACGGCCGGTACGTCGAGATCCGCCCGGTCATGCGGTCCGCGGGCGACCTCTAACGCAGTACGTCGTACCGCAGATTGCTGCCGGATGCGGCCGGGTGCGGTCGCAGCCGGACGGTTCGCCCGCCGGGCTCGGCGAAGACCCGGGTGCCGTCGCCGAGGAACACCGGGGCGACGATCAGCAGCACCTCGTCGACCTCGCCGGCCGCGAGACACTGCCGGGCGATGTCGGCGCCGATGATGTTGACGTACTTGTCCCCGGCCGCCGCCTTCGCGGCGGCGATTGCCTTAGGCAACTGATCGACGTACGTGACACCGGGTTCCGGCGTCGACGGCGGGCGGTGGGTGACCACGAAGAGCGGTCCGTCCCAGCCGCCGCCGAAGGCCTCGCCCGCACCTGGTTCGCCCTTGTGCGGGTCGTCGCCGTCGTGGGAGCGGCGACCGACCAGGATCGACCCGATCTGCGGGATCAGCTCGTCGACCCCGGGATTCGGCTCCAGATAGGGACGCATCCACTGCATGTCGCCGTTCGGCCCGGCGATGAATCCGTCGGCCGACATCGTCACCGAATACAGCAGCTTCGCCATGCTGTCCTCCCGCTCGCTCGATAGTGGTGATCGTAGAGACGAGCGAGCGGAAGAAAACTCATCAGGACGCCGGGCCGACCTCCGCCGGACTGAGCGGACGGCGTACCGGAGTGGCGGTGCTGAACTCGTCGGCGCCGACGTCGGCGCGGCCCGAGCGGGCGTGACCGTCGACGTCCAGAGTCACCGACGAGTAGGTCCGGGCCGCGGCGTTGATGGCCGGGCTCCCCGCAGCAAGGCGTCGTACGGCGTCGGAGCCCGTGGCGAGCTTCGGGTCGGTTCGGGTGAAGCCGGCGGCCGGGATGGTGCCGTTGGCGGCGGCGCCCCAGAGGATGTTGCCCGCGAAGGTGATGCCTTGCTGGAACGGCATCGACACCAGCTTCTGACCGCTGTCGCCGACCAGCAGGTTGTCGGTGATCGTGCAGGCCGCGGGCGCGATGGTGCGCTCCGATTCGCCGCTGATCGCGGTCACCGATGACAGCACGGTATTGAGAGCGATCGTCACCCGGTCCGGCGCATCGTTGCCCTTGCGGCTCTCCGCGGAGTCCTCCGGCTTGTGGTCCTTGACGTTGCCGCTGCCCAGCACGATGCCGGCGGTGGTCAGCCTCTCCAGGTAGTTGTTCACCACCAGGTGATCGTTGCCGTAGATCCGGATGCCGTTGCCGCCGTCGAGGACGAAGTTGCCCTCGACCCGGGTCCGGTTGCCGTGCCGCAGCACGATGCCGCCGAAGCTGTCCCGGACCGTGTTGTAGCGGATGGTGTTGCCCGACGACTTGGTCGAGATCGCTTCCCGGTCGCCGTCGCAGCGCTCGAAGAGGTTCTCCTCGATGATCGCCGCGGCATCGCTCAGCGAGCGGCCGCTGAGACCGAGCCGAATCGGTTCGCCGCCGTTGTCGCCGCCGTAGGTGTGGTCGGAGAAGTAGTTCCGGACGATGCGCACGCCCCGGGCCATCCCGGCCGAGCCGGGTCCCTCGACCGCGAGGAAGACGCCGAGCGTCGACTTGTGGTGGAAGTGGTTGCGCTCGACAACGGTGTTGTCGGCGCGGACCACGACGTAGTTCACGCCCTCGGTGTTCGCGACCTGGATGTCGTTGCGGCTGATCCGGAGGTTGTTGCAGGTCGTTGGGAGGTCGAACGTGGTCTTCTGCCGCAGCTTGAAGCCGGTCAGGACGATGTACGACGAATTGGCCGCCACGAACCCGCGGTCGCCGGTCAGCGTCGCGCCGCCGGTCGTCGCGGCCCGCACGGTGATCGGGGCGGACGCCGTACCGTGCCGTCCTTGGATCGGGATGCCCTGGCTGCCGGTGACGTTGTAGGTGCCGTTGGCGAGCACGATCTCGGCGCCGGGCTGGGCGGTCGCGATGGCCTGGCGGAGTTCGTCGACGGTATGGACCTGGACGGCGCGGGTGGCGGCTCGCGCCGAGCTGGTCCCGCCGGCAGCAGCGGCGGTGGTGGCCAGGGCGGCGGTCAGGAAGGTACGGCGGGCGAGTTCGGGCATGGGTCTCTCCGGGTGATCGGGGCGGTGGGCCGGAAGGTGGCGCTCAGTCTGCGGTCGTCCCGAGGGTGCTGGCAAGCGCTTACCGTCGGGGTTGCCGGAATCTCCCGTGAGGCGGAAGATTCGGAGTCGGAGTTCCGCAACGCGCCCCGTTTGGGAGCTCGCGCCGAGGGCGCGGTAGCCTTCCGGACAAGCGGCCTTTTCGGTTGCGGACAGACTTTTGGGCGGAATGTCGGAGTGAGGTGGTCGGGGCGATGCCGGAGGGTAACGTCACGCGCCGGGTCGGGCCCGAGCTCGATCTGAACCGTCCGTCCGACGCCCGCATCTACGACCTGATGCTGGGCGGCAAGAACAACTTCGAGATCGACCGGCACGTCTTCGCCGAGCTGCTCAAGGTGGCCCCGGAGATCCCGCAGTTGGCGACCGAGAACCGGCGCTGGATCGCGGCCGCGATCGCGCGGATGACCGAGGCCGGGGTCGGCCAGTTCCTCGACCTCGGCTGCGGGCTGCCGTCCGACCGTAATCTGCACGACGTCGTCCTCGCCGCGAATCCGCGCGGCCGCACGGTGTATGTCGACAACGACGTGACCGCGATCTCGCACGGTCAAGCCTTGCTCGCCGACGACCACAGCGCGTTCTTCGCCGCCGCCGACATCCTCGACCCGGCGATGGTGCTCGAGCACCCGACCGTCGTCGACGCGATCGATCGGGACAAGCCGGTCGGGCTGATCTTCGGCCTCACCCTGCACACGCTCGCCGACAACGACCAGCTGCGGCAGCTCCTCGCCGACTACCTGGCGCCGTTCGCCTCGGGTTCGTTCATCGCGCTCACGCACCCGATGAACCCGAACGACGGCAGCCGGCTGGCCGATTTCGCCACCTCGATCGAGGCGAAGTTCCGCGAGTTCTTCCCGCGGCTGCGCTTCCGCACCCCCGAGGAGATCACCGAGGCCGTGGCCGGCCTCGAGATCCTCGACCCCGGCATCACCGACCTCGCCCACTGGTGGCCGGCCGGCGAGCAGACCACCCTCAGCCCCACCGGCGCCGCCCGCCTGGTGATCGGCGCCCTGCTCCGCAAGCCCTAACCCCGCCCCGCCCACCCGCCACGGCGTCGCTTCACCCGCCCAACGTCCGAACGATCGCAGTACGCCGTCAGCGTGTCTTTCGGACGTTGTGACCGCGTCGCGTCTAACGTCCGAACGATCGCAGTACCTGGTCTTCGTATCTTCGGACGTTAACCGCAGCGACTGCAGGTTTGCCCGGTTCACGGGGATCTGCTGCCGCTGGGTGACAGTAGAACCCCGCAAACCTGCATCCACGAAGCAGCTCGCCCCGCTGGACGGCGGCCGGGCTGTCGCGCGCTATGAATCGCTGGCGGGATTCGGTTCTGCTCGTCTTTGTGGAGTCTCGTGGGCGCTGGGCGCCTATTTGGTTCCACAAAGACGCGATTCGCCCGCCTTCGGCGGCCACTGAAGCGCCCAGTACGGCGAGTCTGTAGCTGAGGGGGATGGCGAGGCCGGTGACCGCGGCTCTTCGTCGCCTACGGCTGACGGGCTATGGCTGAGGCACCTGAACGGGCCGCGATGACAGTGACCGTTGCCTGAGGTGAACAGCGCACGACCGCCCTGGTGGGCATCGGTGGCCAGTGAAGAACCACCGCGGCGGGTCAGCTGTCAGGCCTCCTCGCGACCGGCCGCAACCGTAGCCCGCTAACCACAAGCAACCAGAACCGCGGTCACCGGCCTCGCCATCCCCCTCAACCGAAGACCACCCCAGCCACCCGTCTCAGTAGATCCGGCCGCAGCGGCGACCAGCCACCGCGTACGCCCCCGGCCGAATCCGAGCGGCCGGACGGGACGAGCACATTCGGGAAGGAGGGGTTCCTGCCCAGACAAAGCCCCCAGCCCACCGCGACCGAACACCGACGACGACCTCGCAACCCAACCGCCCCTGCCAGCCGGCCGCAGCGGCGAACAACCACGAACCGACCCCACCGGCCGCATCCGAGCGCGCCCCCCGCCGTACCGACCAACCCCGCAGCACAACGTCCGAAAAAACCGCCAACCACGTACTGCGGTTCTTCGGACGTTAGCGATTGGAACAGCCCGACCCCCTGATCCACCGGCCGTGTGGTCTCGCGCCGGGGACGGTGAACGCGACAACCTGCTGTTCTTCGTGCTGGCACATCCGTCGGGATCGGGGCGGGCATCGAGCGGAAGGGCGGGAAATGGGTGGTGGGCGGGGGGAAGAGCAGTTGATGATGGGGGCATGTCTGCTGAGGCTGCTGCCGCTCACTGATCCGTGGTGTACCGCGTGATCGCGCCCGTCGGGTCCGACGGGTATTTCGGTGTGCAGTTACCCCAGCCCTTGGAGTTCGTTCCCCACGTGTCCGACGTTGAGATCGCTTGTGACGAGTCCGGCTTCTCCGGATCCAATCTGCTGGATCCGTCCGCGCCGGTGATCACGCATGCCTCGGTCGACCTGAGCTTCACGGAAGCGGCGGAGCTGATGACCGGTCTCGGCTCCCGAACCACCAGCGAGTACAAGTCGAACCGGCTGCTGCGCCTCGAGCAGCGGCCCACGCTCCAACGATTCCTGACCGTGCTCGCCGGTCGGGCGCACGTGCATGTGATCGACAAGCGGACGTACGTCGCCACCCGGGTGCTCGAGCTGTTCACGGGCGAGCCGTCGTACGGCGATGGCACGCGACTCGGCCGGAGCTTCGGGGCGAGCGTCGACGTACTGCGGCCGCGGACCGACTTCCTCGACTCGTTCCTAGTGTTGTGCCGGACCAAGCGGTTGCGGCTGCTCGACCATGACGTCATCGACCGGTTCTTCGGGCTGCTGCCGGACGAGCTGCGCTGGTTGTCCCGGAGCCGGGTCGAGGAGACGCTACTCCGGCTGATCGAGGACGACCCGGCAATCCCGCCGCCGTTGGAGCCGCTGGTTCCCGCGCTGGCCGAGACCGCGTTGTTCTGGAGTGCCGGTCAGCGGTCGGTCAGCGTCGTCCACGACGAGCAGAGCGCGCTGAGCCGGCGCCGGGTCGCCCGATTGGCCGGCTACCTCGCGAGCGCCGTCGTACCGGCTCCGCCGCCGTTGGCCGGGCTCCGGCAGGTCGATTCCCGGCAGGATCCGCGGGTGCAGGTGGCCGATCTGCTGGCCGGAGTGGCGCGCCGCGCGGCCGAGGTACCCGGGCTGGAGAAACTTCTCGGCCCAGAATGTCGAGCGTCGATCGGCGGCTCCGACGTCGCGGGCACAGAGCAACAATCTAGGAGGATGTCGTGAAATACCTGATCCTGATCCACTCGAACCCGCAGCCGTGGGGACACCCGACGATGGACTTCACCGAGATCGGCCGGACGGTTCCGCAGGACGAGCGGGACGCGATGAACAAGGAGTTCGAGGAGCGGCTGAACGCGCTCTCCGCGTCGGGTGAGCTGATCTCCGGGCAGGCGCTCGGTCCGGCCGACGGCGCGAAGGTGTACCGGATGGAGGGGCGCCGGCGGGTCACCACCGACGGCCCGTACGCCGAGGCGAAGGAGCACCTGGCCGGGTTCTTCCTGATCGATGTCGCCTCCCAGGAGCGCGCGGAGGCCATCGCCGAGCTGTTCGCGAGCCCGGGCGACACGATCGAGCTCCGGTCAACAATGTGACCAGGTGATCTAATTCCCATTCCGGCACCGCCATCGACGTGACGTACGCCGTACCGCAAACCTCCTGACTCCCCTAATCTGAGTGCCTCGTCAAGAAGCATTCGGCACCTCTAGCGGCGCCCCAGACGCCCGCTGACGGCGTTGTCGTCGTCGCGAGATGCTCCGCATCGCGCTCCTCCTCCGCCTTGCCAGCGAACGACTGGACCACCGCTAGAGGCACCAATGCTCCTCGACGAGACACCGGAAACTTACCGAGAGTCAGGAGGCGACGCAGTGACGACTGTCGTCCTGATGGGCCCACCCGGTGCCGGGAAGGGTACCCACGCCGGGATCCTGGCCGCCGAGGTCGCCGTGCCGGCGATCTCCACCGGCGACATCTTCCGCGCGCACCTCGCGGCCGGAAGTGAGCTTGGCCGGACCGTGCAGCAGTACGTCGACTCCGGGGCCTATGTCCCCGACGAGGTGACGAACGCGATGGTCCGCGAGCGGCTGGCCGAGGAGGACGCCCGCTCCGGCTTCCTGCTGGACGGGTATCCGCGGACTCTCGACCAAGCCGCCGTGCTCGACGATCTCCTGTCTGCCCAGGGGCGCGACCTGACCGCGGTGATCGTGCTGCGGGTCGACCGGGAGTCGCTGGTTCAGCGGCTGCTGCGGCGGGCCGAGCTGCAGGGACGGTCCGATGACTCCGAGGACGTCATCCGGCACCGCCTCGAGGTGTACGCCGAGCAGACCGTCCCGCTCGTCACCCTGTACGGCGGTCGCGGGCTGGTGCACGAGATCGACGGCAACGGGGACATCGACGAGGTCCGCGAGCGGATCCTGGAGATCACCTACACGTTCACGCCCGCCGGCTGAGCAGTCGCCCGCCGGATCGTGAATGCGGTGATCAGGGCAACGAGTCCGACCGCCGCGAACGTGAGGAACGCTGCGACGTACCGGCTGTCAGTGGGAGTGCCGGTGAGGATCACGGCGCTGAGTTGGGCGCCGATCGCGGCGCCGAGCGTGCGCAGGATCGTGTTCACGCCGGTTGCCGCGCCGGTGTGCTCAGCCGGCGCCGCGTCCATGACCAGGTGACCGAGTGACGAATAGGCCAGCCCGTACGCCGCTCCGATGACCGCGCCGGCCAGATACGTCTGCCACACGTGGTGATGGGCGACTGCCAGCAGGACGAACGCGACCGCGGCCAGCGCGGCGCCGAGCTGGAACGACGTCCGCGCGGGGAGGTGGGCTGAGACCCGACCGGCCGCGAGCATGAGCACGGCCATCGGGATCATCGCGATCCCGGTCTCGGTCGGTGAAGCGCCGAGTGCACCCTCCAGGAGTTGGGGGAGCAGCGCGACCGAGGCGAACATCGCCACGCTGATCACGATCGTGGCCAGGTTGACGGTGATGAGCGCTCGGGAGCGCAGCACGTCGAGGCTGCCGGAAATCCCAGCTGGGGTTGCGGATTCGGCCCGGGGCGCGGGGAGGTTCAGTGCGCCGGCGAGGCTGGCGGCCGCGACGATCGCCGTACACCAGAAGAGCGCGGAGGTGCCGAGCCAGTCGGTGATCGGGCCGGCCAGGACGATGCCGAGCGCGCCACCGACGCCGAAGATCGCGCTGATCATCGCGATCACCGGGCGCAGCCGGGCGGCCGGTACGACGGTGCGCGCGAGGCCGAAGACCATCGGGAACACGCCGCCGCCGATGCCTTGCAGGAGCCGGCCGGTGAGTACGCCGGGGAACCAGCCGTTGCTGTTGGCAACAGCTGCCAGGACGGTGCCGGTGAGGAAGATGAGCAGGCAGGCGATCAGCACCCGGCGGTAGCCGAGCAGGTCGCCGAGCCGACCGGCGATCGGGGTCGCGACGGCGGAGACCAGCATGAATCCGGTCAGCAGCCAGGTGATCGTCGTACCGGTGGTGTGGAGTTCGCGGCCGAAGACCGGCAGGGCGGCGACCACGATCGTCTGTGCCAGCGAGACCCCGAACGCGGCGGTCAGGAGCGTCGGCGTGGCGGTGCGCGAAGAGCTCATAAGGGCACCCTAACATCATTTGTGACCAGTGGTCACAAATTAGCTGAAGCACAGTGCTCCGCGTTGAATGTTCTTTGGCGCTTGCGGCGCCCAGGCACGCACCTCGCCGCACCGGAGGAACAGCCACGATGGAAAAGCATCGAGGCCGCCCCTCCGGCACGCCGATGCACGCACCTGAACACCGCAATCACTCAAACAACATCCAACGCGGAGCACTAGGCTCCCGGGCATGGTGGCGAAAGCGGGCAGACCGGCACGGCTGAATCGCGAGCTGATCGTGGCCGCCGCCCTGGAGACCGGTCTCGACGGCCTCACCATGCGTGAACTCGCCACCCGCCTGGACGTCTCGCACTCGGCGCTCTACCGCTGGGTCGGCAACCAGGACGAGCTGTTCGACCTGGTCAGCGAGGTGATGACGGCGCGCATCATTCCGACGGACGAACCGACGCCGGACACCTGGCGGTTCTGGCTCGCTCGCCTCGCCTGGTCCATGCACGACGAGTTCCTCGCCGTCCCCGGCTACGCGACCCGGATCGCCACCCCGCACCGCCACAACCCCGACTCCTTCAATCTGCTCCGGACCCGAGTCATTGGTGCCTTCACGATCGCCGGCGTCGCACCCGAGCTGGCCGACCAGAGCTGGCACATCTTCGCCATCGGCGTCACGACCTACCTGGCCCAACTCCAGTCCTCCCATGACCACGGCCCCACCCAGCCCCGCTTCGACCTCTACCTGGACGCGTTGCTCAGAGGCCTCCCCGCCCAGATCCCTGTTACGTATCAACGTTCCGGAACAACTCCCTCCGAAGGCGGGTTGTGATGGGTATGCATGGTGAGTACAAGGTGCCGGGTGGGAAATTGGTCGTAGCGGATCTGGACGTGGTGGGGGACCACGTCCGAAGTGCGCAGGTGAGTGGGGACTTCTTCCTCGAGCCGGATGACGCGCTGGAGCGCATCAACGGAGCGCTGGCCGGGTTGCCGGTGGTGACCCCGGCGGCTCAGGTAGCGGCTCGCGTGCGGGGTGTCTTGGGTGACGGCGTCGAGATGGTCGGCTTCTCACCGGAGGCAGTGGCTGTCGCCGTACGACGCGCGCTGACCGGCGCGACCGGCTGGCACGACCACGCCTGGCAGTTCGTGCACGACGTACCGCGGGAGCCGGCGCTGCAGATGGCGTTGGACGAGGTGCTGACCGAGCAGGTCGGATCAGGCGAGCGGCCGCCGACGTTGCGGGTGTGGGAGTGGGACCGCAACGCGGTGATTATCGGTAGCTTCCAGTCGCTGCGCAACGAGGTCGACCTGGACGGCGCCGCGAAGAACGACGTGACGGTGGTACGGCGGATCTCCGGCGGCGGCGCGATGTTCGTCGAGCCCGGGAACACGATCACCTACTCGCTGTACGTCCCCGAGTCCCTGGTCTCCGGGCTCTCGTTCGTCGAGTCGTATGCCTTCCTCGACGACTGGGTGATCGGTGCGCTCAACGACCTCGGCATCGCGGCGACGTACCAGCCGATCAACGACATCACCTCGCCCGCCGGCAAGATCGCGGGCGCCGCGCAGAAGCGGTTCGCGGGCGGCGCCGTACTGCATCACGTGACGATGGCGTACGACATGGACGCGACGAAGATGCTGCAGGTGCTACGGATCGGCCGCGAGAAGCTGTCCGACAAGGGCACGACCAGTGCGAACAAGCGTGTCGACCCGCTCCGCAGCCAGACCGGTCTCGACCGCCGCGAGGTGATCGACCGGATGGCCGCATCCTTCAACAACCGCTACGGTCTCGCCGACGGCACGATCGACGCGGAGACGGTTGCGCGCGCCGAGGAGCTGGTGGCAACGAAGTTCGGCACCGACGGATGGCTCAAGCGAGTCCCGTGATCGGTACGGCGGTGCCGCTCACCCGGACCCTGGTATCGCCCGGCCGCAGCTCGACCTGAATGCGGCTGGGCCGACCCATGTCGTCCCCTTGATGCAGCAGCACCGTGACCGGCGGCTCCACGAGCTTGAGCTCGCGCAGATAGGCACCGAACGCCGCCGCGGCCGCACCAGTCGCCGGATCCTCAACCACGCCGCCGACCGGGAACGGGTTGCGGACGTGGAACACCTCCGCCGACTCCCGCCATACCAACTGCAGGGTCGTCAGCTCTCGCTCCTGCATGTAGGCCAGCAGTCGATCGAAGTCATACGCCAAGGCGGCCAACCGCTCGCGACCAGCCACGGCCAGCACCAGATGCCGAGCCCCGGCATAAGCGACGTACGGCGGTAGTGCCGGATCGAGCTCATCCGCCCGCCAGCCAAGGATCTCCAGTACGTCGCCCAGGTCGTCCACCGCTTCGACGTACGGCTCGACGCTGGTGAGCGTCGCTCGCAACCCGCCCTCGGCGGGCTCGACCAGAACCGGCACCAACCCGGCCGCGGTCGAGAAGGTCCACTCGCCCGCGCCCAGCGCGACGGCGGTAGCGACAGTCGCGTGCCCGCAGAACGGCACCTCGGATGTCGGTGCGAAGTACCGAACCGGGATCACCGGTCCGTCCCGCCCTTCGGTGAGGAAGGCGGTCTCGGAGTACCCGACCTCCGCCGCGATCGCCTGCATCGCGGCGTCGTCCAACTTCCGGGCGTCGAGCACAACCCCGGCGGGATTCCCGCCGGCCGGGTCGGCCGAGAACGCGGTGTAGCGCAGCACTGTCATCTGTTCATCGTCGCAGCTTGATCAAGGTCCCCTTCGGTACGGCGGCCGTCGAGGTCACCGTGAACTCGCGCATCGCCTCGCCGATATCGTCGAACAGGCGCTCCCCGCCGCCGGTGAGCACCGGCGCGATGAACAGGTCGATCTCGTCGATCAGCCCGGCCCGCAGATACTGCCGGACCGTCGACGCGCCGCCCGCGATCACGATGTCCTTGCCGTCGGCCGCCTCGCGCGCCCGCTCCAGCACCACTTCGACCGGCTCGCTGGTGAAGTGGAACGTCGTACCGCCGTCCATCTCCAGCGACGGCCGCTTGTGGTGCGTGTGGACGAACGTCGCGTGGTGGTACGGCGGGTTCTCGCCCCAGTAACCGCGCCACGACTCGTCCGCCCACTCACCGCGCAGCGGGCTGAACATGTTCCGGCCCATGATCGTGGCGCCGACGCCGTCCTTGTACCGGTCGAGCTGCTCGACGGCGGCGTTCGTCCGGCCCTGCTCGCGCTCAGCCATCGCGAGCTCCATCCACTCGTGCAGGTTGTCGGCCCGGTCACCGAACGGCGCGTCCAGCCGCTGGTTCACACCGGACCCGAACCCGTCGACGCTGATGGTGAAGTTCGCAACGCGCACCTTGCTCATGACTGCTCCTTCCGAGGAATTCCTCTTTCACCCCTCGGTCGGAGCAGTCACGCAGGCTTTGACGTCAGGTGGAGAAATTTCCGCCCGGACCGCGAGGGTGGTGCCGGCGGCGGTGCATGCCGCTGAAGATCGCGACCCAGAACACGCCCCACAACAGCCAGGGCGCGGTCAGCGTGACCGCGGTGACGACCAGGCCGACCATCAGGAACGGCAGCACCAACAGCATCGGCGACGGCCGCACGAACTGCTGCGGGTGCCGACCGGCCCGAGCCACCTGCAGCTCGCCGGTGGCCGGGAGGTCCTCGAACAGCGGCTCCAGCTCATCGACGTACCGCGCTCGCGTCGCCGTCTCGCTGCGTTCCTCGAACTCGTCCTGCGTCAGCCGCCCGGCGACGAAGTGCTCGCCGAGCTGCGCCACCGCCCGGTCCCGCTCCGAGTCACCGATCCGCACCGCGCGACGTTGCGCCCGGGTGCCGCGGTCGTCCCGATCATCGCGACCCGACCGGACCGAGCGCAGCGGGCGGTTCCGCCCGACTGCGTCGTACCACTCGGGGCCTTGCCACTGGGGTGTGCTCATGAGCGGTCTTGCTCGTCGTCTGTGCGGTCGTCGGCGAGGATGCCGTAGAGCTTCCGCCGCAGGTCGGCGACCGCGTCCTTCGCCTGCGCCTGCTGCTCCGGCGTACCGGTCGACATGACCTGCCACATCGCCGTGGCGACCTGGCCGAGCATCGGCTTCAGTCCGTTGTCGTCGGCCTCCGGGGGCGCGCTCATCGCCTCCCAGGGCGCCGCGACCTCGTCGGCGTGCTCGGCGACGTACGCCCGGCCCTCGTCGGTCAGCGTGAACGTCCGTCGCCCGGTCTCGGCGTCGGCCGTCACCAGGCCCTCGTCCTCGAGCTGCTGCAGGGTCGGGTAGATCGAGCCGGGGCTCGGCTTCCACGCGCCGCCGCTGCGCTCAGCGATCTCCTGGATGATCTGGTAGCCGTTCATCGGCGCCTCGGCCAGTACGGCGAGGATCGCGGCCCGGACGTCACCACGCCGCGCCTTCGGCCCACGCCAGCGCGGACCCGGCCCGGCCCACGGCGGCCCGAACTGCCCGCCGCCGAACATGGCGGCCCACGGCGGGCCGCCGAACCCCTGGTGCCCTTGGTGTCCCTGGTGCCCGCGGCGGCCGTTCAGCGCCGTCTGCAGTTCCCGCTTGAGATTCTCGAAGAAGTCGTCACAGTTACGCTCCGCGCCCGCCCAGGGCCAGCCGGCCGCGTATGCCGATCCCGTCATTCCGATCCACCGTCCTTCAAGTAGCGATAGTTCGACGATATATCGCGAACGATCGCTACCCAACCCCTCGGAAGAGTGAAAAAAACCCGCCGTACCCCTAAGGGTGCGACGGGCTTCCGAACGAGCCGACGATCAGGTGCTGAGCTTCAGGTTCGCCGCCGAGGCGATCAGGACGACGGAGCTGCCCTCGACCTCGACGTCCTTGAGGGTCGCGTTGTAGGGGAGCTTCGGCAGCGGGATCCCGCGTGCGAGCCGGACCTTCAGCAGGTCGGCGGCCGCGGCCGGCACGTTGCTGGAGACCTCGTCGACGGCCAGTGCGACCCGGCCGTTCTTCGCCGACGGGGTGACCGCGACATCTGCGGCGAACTCGCCGAGCGTCAGCTTTGCCCGCAGCTTCCCGTCGACGGCCTCCATCTTCAGCCCGCCGAGCCCGGCGCTGCGGGCGGCCAGCTTGGCCACCTCGGCCGGGGACAGCGTCAGCCGGATGTCGGTGGTGTCGACGGTGACGTCGGTGCCGGCGTCACCGGTGATCACGCCCCGCGGGACGTGCACGCCGTTCATCTTCACCTCGAGGTTCTCACCCGGCACCTCGGAGAACGTCGGCTTCGTCATCGTCATCGTGACCGACGAGAACTCCTCCTTCGCCACCTGCGGCAGGAAGCCGAACCCGCCGATCTGGACGGAGGTCTTCTCCGCGGTCAGGTCGTAGCGGGCCGCCTGCTGCTCGGCCATCGACGCCAGCCGATTCTCGGCCGCCCATGCGGCAGCCCGGTCGGCCGCGACCGCGAGCACGCCCAGCACGATCAGCGTGACCACCAGCCGCCGCACCCAGCGACGTGGTTTTCTCGAACTCATCCCAGCCCTTCCGGCTTCGGTGTCCCCGTCGAACCCGCACAGCTTAGGGTGTGCTTCCAAGTGCTCTGCACTAGCTACTGACGCCGGGCCGAGCCATTCGGTTCGATCATCTCCCGTACGGCGTCCGCGACCGAGGCCGGTTCGATGCCAAAGGCAACAATCGCCGGGGTGCTGTCGAGGGTGAACGGGTGACGCCATTGGTACTGCGTCTCGATCGACGCGCGGGCCGTCTTGTCGACGAGTCCGGCCAGCCGCAGGGCGAACTGCGGCATCGACGAGATCCGGGCTGGCGCCGTACCGGCGAGCTCTGCGGTCAGGGCCGCGAGCTCGCGCATCGACAGCGGTTCCGGGCTCGGCACATGCCACGCGCGACCCCATGCGGTCTGGTCGTCGGCTACGGCAATCAGCGTTCGTGCGACATCGCCGACGTACGTCCAGCTGTGCGGCGCGTCCAGATCGGCCGGGACCGAAGCCGCCTTACCTGCAAGGAGTTTCGGCAGGACAAGCACGCTGTACGCCGAGACCGCGCCGACGCCGAGATAGTCCGAACCGCGAACCTCGGCGGTCCGGATTCGCCCAGCCTCGTGCGCTCGCAATGCCTCGGTCCACACCTGCACGCGGACCGCGCCCTTCTCGGAATTCGGCTGCAGCGGCAGGTCCTCCCGGATCGGCCCGTCCACCTGTCCATACCCGTACAGGTTGCCGGTCGTCACAAGCAAGGCTCCGCTGAGCTCCGCCGCCTTCACAAGCCCCGCACCCAACGGCGGCCAGTCAGTGGCCCACTGGTGGTACGCCGGTCCGGCACACGAATAGATCGTCGCAGCGCCCTCGGCAATCCGCGCCAGCCCGTCGCCGTCCGTTGCATCGGCGGCCACACCCTCGACACCGTCCGGAGCGCCACCCCGCCTACTGATGAGCCTCACCTGATCCCCGCGCTCGGTCAGCAACCGCGTCACCGCCGTACCGACCGGACCGCCCCCGACAACCACCTGCAATGCCATCCCGCCAACCTACTGGTGCCGCGGGTCTGTGCTGTTGCCGAGCAGGCGATCACCATGCGTCAATTAGCCTCCGCTCGCTGTGAGGATCCTCAATGGACAGTTTGATTCTGCAGACGGTCATCGGACTTGTCTTCGCGTTTGCTGCCTTCTCGATTCTGGTTTCGGTGTTGACCGAGGCGGTCGCGCGTTACATCGGGCTGCGGGGTGAGTACCTGCTGCGCGGCATCCGGTCGTTGGTCGACGGCAAGAGTGAGTTCGCGTTGAGGTTGCCCGATCTGGTCCGCCGTACGTCGCGGGAGCCGGAGATCAAGGCGGGTGATCCGGTGCAGCCGATGGTGACGCAGATTGTCGAGCAGCCGATGGTGGCGCGGTCGGCCGACAAGGGGGCGGCTCCGGCGAACGCGGGGAACGCCAAGCTGAGTGCGAAGGACCGGCGGAGCCTGCCGTCGTACGTGTCGGGTCGGTCGTTCGCGCGGGCGCTGGTCGGGGTGCTGGTGCCGGACCCGTCCGGTACGACGACGATCGACGAGGTGCGGGTGAAGGTCGACGCGCTCGAAGCGTCGAACCCGCTCAAGCAGCCGCTGCTCGGTCTGCTCGCGGAGGCGGGGGAGGACCTGGCGAAGTTCCGGGCCGGCATCGAGGAGTGGTACGACGACCACATGGCGGCCGTCTCCGGTTGGTACAAGCGTCATGTCCGGTGGATCTCGCTGGCGCTCGCATCGATCGTGGTCGTGCTGTTCAACGTGAACGTTGTCGAGCTGACCCGGTCGCTCTACACCGACGAGGCCCTCCGTGGTGCTGTCGTCGCCCAGGCTACGGTGAACTCGAAGTGCGCCGGGACTCCGGCCGAGTGCCTGGATGACCTCCGTCAGCAGATCCGAGATGCGCGCGCGTCCGGCCTGCCGATCGGCTGGGGTGTCACTGCTACCTGCGCCCTACCGGACGCATCCTGCACCTGGTTCGAACGCCACGGCCTCTCTGGTGTCGGTGCCATCCTGCTCACGCTGGTCGGCTGGCTCCTGATGGCGCTGGCGACGTTGCCCGGGGCCCGTTTCTGGTTCGACGCGCTGTCCCGTTTGGGTTCACTCCGCTCCGGCGGGCCGAAGCCGCAGGCGACCTAAGCCTTTGGTGGTAGTGCATTCACTGCTTCTGCCCGATGCCTACCGCCTGCTCGGATCCCTAGGTTGGCAAGTGTTCTGATCACACGAACCAGGGAGAACGATGAAGCGGATAGCCCTCGTCGGCATACTTGCCGTCGCGGTGGGAGTGCTGGCGACCGGCCCGGCGAACGCGATGACAGGCGGTACGCCGGCTCGCAGCACGGACGCACCATGGATGGTGGGGATCGCCAACGTCGGGGACAAGCCCGGTGAGCCCTATCTGCAGCGGTACCGGTGCGGCGGCGTACTGATCTCGCCGACCCGGGTGCTGACCGCTGCGCACTGTCTGGACTACGCCGCACTCGGGGATGTCGAGTTCCACATCGGGGGGACGTTGCTGAGTGGTGATCCCGGCAAGGTGGTGCGGGCGAAGGGGTTCTCGACGCATCCGGGCTATCGGATGATGCACTCGCCGGTCGACCCGAACAACCCGCAGGCGGATGTCGCCGTCGACGACCTCGCCATCGTGGAGCTGGCCCGGCCGGTACGAGGGGTTCGGCCGTTGCCACTGGCCCGGAAGGCGTTGCAGCCGGGGACTCCGCTCACGGTGTACGGCCACGGCATCACTGCGCCGCCGACGCAGACTACGACGTACAGCGACGCGTTGCTGAAGGCCGGACTGCAGGTGCAGAGCTCGTCAGCGTGCGCGGCTGAGGACAAGTCCGGCGCTGCGGATGATCCGTCGGTGCTGTGCGCACGGTCGGCCGACCCGAGCGGTCCGAGCGCCTGTCCGGGTGACAGTGGCGGTCCGGTGGTGGCGGTCGAGTACGGGCGACCTGTGCTGGCGGGGCTGGTCAGCTCCGGTGGCGAGATCGTCGGCAAGGAGTGTGTGCGGGGGACGATCAACGAGTTCACGAACATCCCCGCGCTGCGCGACTTCGCCGTACAGGCGCATCCGGTCTGGGCGCCTCGGCTTTCAAGCGCTGTGAAGCTGGACGGCACTCCGGCGGTCGGCAAGACGCTGACCTGTTCGGTGCCCAGTTGGCTCAACCCCAAGCCCAGCAAGGCGATCGAGTACGACTGGGTGCACCGCAAGACCGGCAGTGACGACTGGTACTTCGAGATCGATGGAGCCAAGGCGTCGACGTTCACGCTGACCAAGGCTCAGTCCGGGGAGGACGTGCGGTGCATCGTCTTCGCGGAGAACCAAGGCGGGCACACCGAATACCTGTCCGACCCGGTGCCCATCCACTGACCTACGGGAGAGCTAGGCGCAGCCGGAGCTCGTCACGGATGACCGGCGGCACCGGCAGCGCGTAGCCCTCGAGCGCTGTGGTGTAGGCGACGAGTGCCGTGGTGAGGCGGTCGCCGTTGTTGCGTGGACCGCCGCCCGGGGGCCGCGTGCCGCGCCCCAGCCGCTCGGCCACGCGGGCCGACACGACTGCGGCGTACAAGTGGGAGAGATCGTGGTCGGCGTTCGACCGGCGGCTGACGTCGCCTAGCTCGGGACCGCGCAGCTCACTCACTGCTCGCTGCCTTGATACCGGCGAGGACGAACTGTGCCGGGACCTCGTTGTCATCCGCGCTCGCCTGCTCCATCGCCTGCTCGGCGACGTCCTCCGGCGTACCGGGCGGGACCGTCAGGAGATCGAGGCGCCACCCGTACGAATCGCGCATGGCGATCAGCAGGTTCAGCGGCTGCGTCGTGAAGTAGCCCATCGTCACCACGCGACCGGCCACACCCAGCCGGGCCGGATGCGAACTCCAGGACGGCCGGTGCAGCAGCAAGCGGGTGACGATCCCGTCGCCCAGCTCGTCCAGCGCCATGATCAGCCCCGGCAGCTCCGCGACCGGGTCGTCCGACCGCGGCCACCAGGCGCCGTTCAGCGGCAGTTCCTTGTTGGATCCCGCCCGCAACCGCACCCGCGGCGTCGACGGCTGCTGCTCAAACCCTGCTACTCGTGACACTGACTGAAACCCACTCACGACGCGGACATGGACTCGAACCGAACCTTCATGGCGCATCCCTACGGGTGGCCGGACAACCGGCACCTCAAGTGGGATGTCGACGACTCCGGATACCCCCACCTTACGCCCTCCGTCCTATCCCTATCGCCGTCCCGCGAGCCCGCGGATCGACAGTGTTGAAGGTCTGTGTTATTTTCTGAACATGTCTTCAGAAAATGAGACGTTCATTGAGGCGGCCCGGCGGGCTCAGCTGGCGGACTGTGCGGTGGCGGTGATCGGTGAGGTCGGCATCGGCAAGGCGTCGATGGCGCGGATCGCCGAGCGGGCCGGTGTGAGTGTCGGCGTGATCTCCTACCACTTCGGCAACAAGGCGGGCCTGATCGCCGCGGTGATGGCGGAGTCGGCGAAGGCCGCGGTCGCGATGATGGAGCCGCTGATCGTCGCCCAGCCGAGCGCGACGCTCGGGCTCCGGACGCTGATCACGAGCAATCTCGAGTTCATGCGGCAGCAGCCCGAGCGGTTGCGCGCGATGCTCGAGATCATCCGGCACGACGACGGTGTGTACGCCGAGCAGGGGGCGCAGGCCATCGCCGACGTGCAGAAGGTCCTGCACTGGGGACAGCGGACGGGCGAGTTCGGCGACTTCGACACCCGCGTGATGGCGATCTCGCTGCGGGCCGCGATCGACGCCGTACCGGCGATGCTCGGTCGTGCCGAAGACCTCGACCTGACCATGTACGGCGAGGAGCTCGCCGACCTCTTCGAGCGAGCCACCCGGAAGGGGCGCTGACATGCAAGCACTGGAATTGATCGGCCTCGGCAAGACGTTCGGCACGCAACACGCCGTCGCCGATCTCAGCCTGACCGTCCCGCAGGGATCGTTCTTTGGTCTGCTCGGCCCGAACGGCGCCGGCAAGACGACCTCGCTCTCGATGGCCGTCGGCCTCCTCCGCCCGGACTCCGGTACGGCGAAGATCTTCGGCGTCGACGTCTGGGCGAATCCGCTCGAGGCGAAGGCCCTGGTCGGCGTACTGCCGGACGGGCTGGGCCTGCCGGAACGCCTGACCGGCCGCGAGGTGCTCACGTACCTCGGCCTGCTCCGCGGTCTACCGGCAGCTGACGTCAACGCCCGTACGGCGGAGTTGCTCGACGTACTGGAGCTGGCGGACGAGGACGACAAGCAGGTGATCGGCTATTCGACCGGGATGCGTAAGAAGCTCGGTCTGGCCGTCGCGCTCCTGCATGCGCCGCGGCTGCTCGTTCTGGACGAGCCTTTCGAGGCTGTCGACCCGGTGTCGGCGGCGACGATCCGGACCATCCTGAACAGGTTCATCGCCGGCGGTGGGTCAGTGGTGATGTCGAGCCACGTGATGGCGCTGGTCGAGCAGCTGTGCGATCGGGTCGCCGTCGTGACCGCCGGCCAAGTGGTTGCCTCGGGCACCGTCTCCGAGGTGCGGGCCGGTGGCAGTCTGGAGGATGCGTTCGTGGCACTGGTCGGTGCGTCGACGCGGGGTGCGGAGGGGTTGGCATGGCTGTCGCACTGATTTACGCGACCTCGCAGACGCTGGTCCGGATGCGCCTGGCCGCCCTCCGGCACGCAGTGCGCGACAACGCCCGGGTCGCCTTCTTGCTCGGCGGTGCGTTCCTTGGGCTCGTCCTCGCGGGGGCGACGATCTGGGCCGCGGCCAGGGGTGACGTCGACGTGCTCGCCGTTGGTGTGTGGATGCTCGGCTGGATCGTCGGTCCGCTGTTCCTGGGCGGTGGTGACGAGACTCTGAAGGTGGAGTACTTCGCCATGGTGCCGCTGCCGTCGCGCACCCTGGCAGGCGGACTGCTGGCGGCCGCATTGGCCGGTGTGGCGCCAGTGGTGAGTTTGGTCGCGTTGCTGAGCCTGGTGGTGATCGGTGGGCAGCTATCTGTCGCGGCCGCCTTGCTGGCGCTACCTGCGGTGTTGCTGCAACTGCTCTGCTTCGTGCTGGCTTCCAGACTGGCTGTCGGGCTCTATGGCGTGCTCCTGCGCTTCCGTGTCGGCGCTGTGTTCGCAGGACTTGTCAATGCCTTCATCCTCGCCTTCGCCGCCCAAGGCTGGGCATTGATCGCAGCCTTCGTCAGCACGGATGTGAAGGGTGTCATCGCGCATGCGGCGCGACTAGCTCCGTCTGGTTGGGGGTTGGCGGCTGTTGAGGCTGCTGGCCGGGGCGACTGGCTGCAGTCGATCGGTGCGCTGCTTGGGCTCGCACTGTTGAGCGCGGCGATGTTCGTCGTCTGGTCTGCCCTCCTGGTACGGCGGACCACCGCCGGGCGCGTGGGAGTCCGGCCACGGCGGCGACTGGTGGCGACTGATCCTGCCGGAGCCGCGGCCGCGAAGGAACTGCGCTCGTGGACGAGAGACCTGCTCTACGGACACCGCGTCGTCTTCTCGATCGCGTATGGCCTGCTCTTCTGTCTGATGCCGTTGGCGATCGGCTGGAAGGGCATGGTGCCCTGGGCCGGTGCAGTCGGAGTGGTGATGGCCGGTGCCATGTTCGCCAACCTGTACGGCGCGGACGGCAGCGCGTTCTGGCTGACCCTGATGACACCGAGGTCGGCGCGAGTCGACGTGCGGGCGCGGCAACGTGCCTTCCTGCTCGTGCTCTCGCCACCGGCACTCGTGATCACGGTGCTGCTCACCTGGTGGTCAGGTGAATCCGTGTGGCCAGTGGTCCTCAGCGTCGTACCGGCTTTGCTGGGTGGAGCGTCGGGGCTGATCGTCCTCGCCTCGGTGTTCGCCGCCGTACCGACGACCGACGCCCACAAGCGGTCCGGCAACACCCTGGACTCCGGTGAGAACGAGGGCGAGACGATGGGCCTCGTCTACGTGATGCTCGTTCTCGTTGCTCTCACCGGTTCGCCGGCTCTGCTCGTGGCGCTCAACTGGTCGTGGTGGGGGATCCCCACCGGCCTGGCATCCGCCGTACTGGCTTGGTGGGGTTTCGGTCGGCTGGCGGCGACTCGCCTCGAGCGACGTGGCCCTGAGCTGCTTACCCTGCTGCGGCATGGGCGCACCACTGGCCGCCCGACCTCTATGGCCGGCAAGCTGGAGCGGATCCCCCAGTGGCGTCGTACCGTCGCTGGGCTCTGCTTGGGCTTCGGCGCGATCCCGCTCGTGCCGCAGGCCGTCGTACCGGCCATCTTCAAGCTCAACGATGTGAACGCGAAGTCCTGGTTCCTCGCGCTCCACGTCGCGTCGCCTTGGCAATGGCCTGTGATCGCTGTGATGGCTCTGATCGGCCTGAGCATGTACGGCTTCGGAGGTCGCACCTACTGGCGAGCTGCCAAACTCAAGCCACAGGTCTGAGTTCAGCGGTGGTCGAGCGTGCCCAGTGGCCAGCTGGACTCGAGCCAGTCGACCACGGCGGTGTGGAGCGTGCAGTCGAGGTCGGCCCGGTCGGCGCGCACCCAGCTGCGGAGGACAGCGTCGTACTCGGGCTTGCGTGACGGGTAGAGGTAGACGCAGCCGATGACATCGTCGGTGCTGGGGTCGAGCACCGTGTAGGTGAACCCACGGCGGCCGGCGAAGTCATCGGCGTGGCGCTGTAGATCGCCAAGATTCGCCTCCAGCGTCATGCCCTCCGCCGGCGGCCACTTGCCCATCTCCGCGGTCGCATGGATGTGCTCGATGCTTCCGCTCCACGCCGCATGATCCGCGACGTTGTGCTCCGGCCCCAACGGCTCGAGCCGGAACCCCGGCCCGGCGAACTCGGTCGGTACCTCGAAGTCATCGGGAACCAGCGCGCTCTCAGCCATGCCGGCCAGCCTAATGCGTGCAGTCATCGCCGAGTCAGCGCAATTTCATCGCGACCGGTGACCATGTGATCACTCTCGATGAAGGGATTCGACATGGCACGCAAACTCGTCGCCAGCCTCCTCACCACAGCCTGCTTGCTCGCTGGGCTCACCACTCCCGCTGAGGCTGTCGCCCCTGGCATCCAGGCGGAGGTCAACGCGATCCTCGCCGACGGTCCGGGCGGGCGGCAGATCTCGCCGGACACAGTTCAGTACGACGGCTACACGGTCACCGCGCGAACCGTCGGTGCGAAGTTGGCCGCCTGTCGCTACGGCCACCTCTGCGTCTACACACCGAGCCGGACCTTCGACTACTACCAGTGCGACATCTACCCCGTGACGGGCTACACCGGGAACGGCAGCTACGTGAACAACCAGACTTCGGGGACGATGACGACGTTCCTGCGCTCGAACTACTCGATCTACATCGCGTCGATCGCCTACAGCTCGGGCAACGCGAACTGGGATCCGGTCTACTACGTCAACGTCTGCCCGCGGAGCTGAGTCAGTCCGGGCGGCCCTTCAGCCGGCGGCTCACCGCGCGCTCGGCCTCCCGGTTCGCCTCGCGTTCGGCGAGGACGTGGCGCTTGTCCCAGGTCTTCTTGCCGCGGGCCAAGGCGATCTCGACCTTGGCCCGGCCGTCCTTGAAGTAGAGGGTGACCGGGACGATCGTCAGCCCGCTCTCGTTGACCTTGCGCTCGATCTTGTCGATCTGGGCACGGTGCAGCAGCAGCTTCCGCTTGCGGCGGGAGCCGCCTTCGAACCAGCGGGCCTGGGAGTACTGCGGGATGTGGACGCCGTGCAGCCAGATCTCGGAGTCCTCGATCTGGGCGAAGCCGCCGACCAGCGACGCCCGCCCGGCCCGCAGACCCTTCACTTCCATGCCCTGCAACACGATCCCGGCCTCCCAGGACTCGCCCAGCTCGTACTCGTGCGCGGCCTTGCGGTTGCGCGCGACCACCGGGTCGGTCTCGGGCTTCTTCACACCCTTCATTCTGCCTCGATCGCCGGGCCGTGGCGGTTTGGACCCGGTTGTTACGCTGGGTGATTCCCTCCTAGCCGACAATGACTGAAGGGTTTCTCCCTCATGGGCATCTTCGACTCTCTCAAGGACAAGGCCACCGAGCTCCTCTCCGGAGCCACCGACAAGGTCACCGAGGCCACCGGTATCGACCTGTCCGGCGCCACCGACAAGCTCGCCGAAACCACCGGCATCGACGTCAGCGGCGTCACCGACCAGGCCAACCAGGCCACCGAAGGCCTGACCGAAGCAGCCCAAGGCCACGCCGATGCAGCCCAGGACCACGCCAACACCTTCGGCGACCAGGTCACCGAGGCCACCGGCATCGACCTCCCGACCGAAGGTCTCACCGACCAGGCCAACCAGGCCACCGACAAGCTCGGCGGCTGACGGTTGCGATCCGCTCCCGCCGCTAGCGGGAGCGGATCGACGGGACTCAGAACCAGAAGTCGGCTTCCGGGTTTTCTGGGCTGGGCCCGTTGAGCACCGGGCGTGCTTGGTCCTTGAGGTGCTGGTCGAAGAATGACCGGACGTAGGTGCGGGTCAGGGCGAGACCGCGGGCGCCGTCGAGGCCGCCTGGGTCGGACAGGCCGAGCTGGTCGGTCAGGACCGTGAGGTCGGTGAAGCTGGCGTGGTCGGACTTCTTGAAGGTGATCCAGCGCTTCCAGCCGGCGAGCTTCGGGTAGTCCCGGTCCCAGGACGGCTCGTGTCCGCCGGGGACGTGACCTTCACCGTTGCCCAGCAGCATGAACGGCCGGTTGAAGCCGGTCGCCGGGATCGGCGCGAAGAACGTGCCGTCCATGTTGATGCCGGCCAGCACGCGGCGATCGCTCAGCATCACCTGCGATGCCGAGTTGCCGCCGATCGAGTGACCGGCCATGCCGATCCGCTTCGGGTCGATCATCCGGGGAGCCGGCGTCCAGGCAGGGTCCGGTCCGATCAACCGGTCGATCACGAACTTGACGTCAGCCGTTCGGACCTGCGTGATGTGCGCGCTGTCCGCCGTACCGCAGGCGACACAAGTAGTGACGTGCCCATCGGGGAACTCGGTGCCGTAGGACTCGTAGTTGTGACCGATCAAGGCGACCACGTAACCGTGGCTGGCCAGATCCTCGGCCAGACCGGTCAGTGTCGAGCGCGTGTAACTGAAGCCGGGCGACAAGACGATCAGCGGGCGTTGTCCCGCCAAGTAGGGCGCATTCACCCGCGCCTTGCTCTTCGTCCCCGCGAGCACCTCCGCCGGGATCGTCGTAGCGCCAAGCCAGTCGAGGAACAGCCGGGACTCACCAGTGGTCATGTACTGCCGCGGCGCACCGAGCGCCCGCAAAGCGGGGTAGAACATCGACACCATCAACTCGCGCGGCCCGGACTCGGGCACCCACGGGTCAAGTCGGGACTGGTCGACCATGTGCAAGGTCACCGTCCCGACGACGGGGTTGCCGGTCGGATCCGGGATGGTCAACGAAGTAGAGGCAGAAGCGGGCGTTGCGACCAGCAGCGCGCCCAGTACGGCGAGGCCGGTCAGTAAGGCTCGAAACTTGTGCATGCCAGCGAGGCTAGGTAGCCACCCACCCCCACCAACACGACCAAAAAGGCAGCCCTTCGGCCTGGTTCGTGCGCCCAGCCACAGGCACCGGGGTTGACGCCGACCTTAGGATCCCGAGTGGGGAAGTGCCGTCGGCTGGGGGTCGCGATGAGCTTGCGCATTCATTTCACGGTGGCCGACCTGTGCAACGTGCGGGTCGCCGACGGTCCGCATCCACTCTGGGAGCTGGTGCTCGGCATCAACACCCTGCAGCAACGCGAGCTGCCGCCGCGATTCTGGGGCTGGCGGGACAGGGTCCGGCGCAGTGCCGCCGCTGGTACGGCGGACATCCTGAAGGCCGCGTGTTCCGTCGTACCGGCTGCGGGCAACCTCCCGGATTTCATCACGCCGTCGGTCGACGAGCTCGAGGCGCAGGCGCATTTCGACGCGATGCTCGAGCTCCCGAAGCCTGTGCTGCAAGCCGATCTGGCGCGCACCTACCGCCGGCTCGACCGTCCTCCTCGGTGGGCACACAGTCTGCACGGCAGGGGCCGGCCGGACGGGGTGATCCGGGTACTGCGGCAGAGTCGCTCGATCGTCCTCGAGGAAACGGTCTGGGCCGACGTACGACGGGAAGTCGAGGCGGCTCGACATCGCTATGCGGCGCAGCTGCTGACCGGTGGCATCGACGTCCTCCTCCGCAGTCTGCACTCATCGATCCGTTGGGACTGGCCTGTCCTCGAAGCCTCGTACCCGTTCGAGGTCGACCTCCGGCTGGAGGGGAGAGGCCTGCTCATCGTTCCCTCCTATTTCAGCCACGGTCACCCGATCACGCTGATCGAGAGCGGTGAACGCCCGACCCTGGTCTGCCCGGCACTTCCGGATCTGGGTGGTCTCTCCGCCGACCCGCGCGGCGACGACCTCAAGAGCCTCGGCACGCTGATCGGCCGAACCCGCGCCGAACTGCTCGCAGCAGTCACCATCGCCGCCTCCACGAGTCAGCTCGCCGAGCGCCTGCACATCTCGGCGGCTGTCGTCAGCCAGCACACCAAAGCGTTGCGCGAGGCCGGACTGATCTCCACCACGCGCCGCGGCCAGACGGTCCGGCACACCATCACTCCGTTGGGTCGTGCGGTGCTTTTAAGGAATAGCTAAAAAGTCATAGCGGAAGTCTTCCCGGTTCTACGATCGGTGCCGTCGCCCCGCATCGAGAAGGGAAATTCCCAGAATGTTCCATATGAAAATAGCCAAAAGCATCGCGGTAATTGCCGCCCTCACCGTCGGTCTCGCCGTGACCCCGACGACGGCGCAGGCCGTCGACCCGGAGCCCACCACCTCGCCGGGCCCAGCCGCCCGAATCCGCGTCCAGGAATTAAGCGCATCCCAATGCTCTTCCGGATACCTGTGCGCCTACGTCGAAAGCAACAGTGATCACCTGCACGGTTGGTGGCTGTTCAAGTACACGCGCTGCGGAATTGTCAACCTGAACAATTGGCACGACCAACTCTCCGGCTACGACAGCTTCGTGATCGACGACCAGACCGGCGGCGTCACCACCACCCTGTACTCCGGCTACAACGGAACCGGAACAGTCCTCCAAAGAATCACCCCCCGCGCCGGCCAACGCCAAGACGTCCTCTACGGCGGCGGCCGCGGCTGGAACCCCGTGAACTCGATCCGAGTCTGCTGACCCCGAACCTGACACCTCGGTTGAACTCCGGACCCTCGAGTGGTACCGTTTTTGGTACAACTAGGATCCAGTGCTGACGCCCGAGACGTCACCAACTGACAACTGAGAACGACACTGACGACTGAGAGCTACGCGCACAAACCACGAAAACAACGAACTCACAAAATGACGCGAATGACATGGAGGGCCACGTGGCGATCAACGCATCCGCAGCACGGCGGGATCTGTTCCCGCTGATCGAGCAAGTCAATGACGACCACACCCCGGTGGAGATCACGTCAAAGGCCGGCAACGCGGTGCTGATGTCGCTGGACGACTACACCGCCTTGGAGGAGACGGCTTACCTCCTGCGGTCCCCCGCCAATGCGCGGCGGCTGCTTGAGAGCTTGAACCAGGCCAAGGCGGGCAACCGAGAGGAACACCCGCTGTCGTGAAGGTTGCATTTACCCCTACAGGGTGGGAGGACTGCACCTATTGGCAGGTCAACGACCGCGCTCAGGTCAAGCGGATCAACCGCCTGCTCGACGACGCGTTGCGTGATCCGGCCAGTGGTATCGGGAAGCCGGAGCCTTTGAAGCACGTACTTCAAGGCGCGTGGTCCCGACGGATCGACCAGGAGCACCGGCTCGTCTACCTGGTCGACGGCGACTACCTCGTGGTGCTGGCAGCCCGGTATCACTACGAGAAGTAGGCCCACTCGCAATACCTCTGAGCCCGGTTCTTCGAGAACCGGGCTCAGGTTTGCGTTGTGCCCCCAGCAGGATTCGAACCTGCGACGCACGGTTTAGGAGAGCATCGCTCTAACCAAACTGTGATCGATTTACGCCTTCAGGCCCCCGGGATCGAAGCCTGGTATCCCCTCTGGCGATCCTGGTCGTCGCGATTTGGCCCCATGGCTACGTACAACACTTGATAATCGCAACGGCGGAACACCAGCCTCAGCGAGGGAGCGGGAGCTCCCCATCGGGCTAGATCCGGGTAAAGGTGACGGAACTGCCTGTTCGTCACGACTCGGCGTGCTCGACAGCCAGCGTCGATCCAGCGGGCGAGGATGCCGAATGCAGCAAGTTGCTCGAGAGCTTCGTTCTCGGATAGTTCTTCCTCGACCGGATGGGAAATCGGATTCGGATCGCTCCGTAGACGCTGTGGGCCTGACTTCGGTCAGCCTCGCCGGACTGGAAGCACCGCATGGCGCTGACCTGCGAGGATGCCTGTCCGAGCGGGCGAGTTCAGGCACTGATATGGAGCGACCTGCTGTCAAGGGGCAGGGTGAGGCGCCCGGCTGGGATGTTGCCCGGTCGGGCGCCTCGTGGCTTCGTTGGCGCGTGGGCTGTTGTGGTGAGCGTGTCGTTGGCGACGCGCGGTCAGACTGATATGCGCGGGTTGGTTACCGCAGGACGGGGTGTTCGGCTGGAGCGGGTCCGCGTGTCTAACATCGAGCGTGACCGCCTCTCCCTGTCGGAAGGGGTGCTGGTTGCTCATAGTGCCGGTCGCGGGTTTGCTCCACGCGCTGTCACCACTGGCCTTTGGTCGACGAAGCCGGTTTGTGGGGGCTAGTCGTCCATGATGGCCAGTGACCAGCACCAGCCGGCGAGTTCGCGGGCGATAGCGACGTCGGCGATGGTGGATCTCTTGTTCCGTTCGAGGAACTTGATCCAGCGGGCGTGCAGGCGCCGGTTGCCGGCGTCGCCGCGTGCTCGGGCTGCGGGGGTGGCCAGTGCCCAGCGGTCGTGGATGGTTTTGCCTGGCCGGTAGCGGGTGCGGTGGTGCCAGGCGGCCTCGACCAGGAGCCGGCGGGCGTGGGTGTTCCCGGTCTTGGTGATCGGGCCCTGGACGCGTGATGCGCCTGATGAGTGTTCGCTGGGCACGAGGCCGACGAACGAGCCGATGGTGTTGCCGGTGAACCGGGTCCAGTCACCGATCTCGACCGCGAGCGCGAACCCGGTCAAGGTCGCGACACCGCGCAGGCAGCCCAGCCTGCGGGTCACGGCGGTGAACTGATATGGAGCGACCTGCTGTCAAGGGGCAGGGTGAGGCGCCCGGCTGGGATGTTGCCCGGTCGGGCGCCTCGTGGCTTCGTTGGCGCGTGGGCTGTTGTGGTGAGCGTGTCGTTGGCGACGCGCGGTCAGACTGATATGCGCGGGTTGGTTACCGCAGGACGGGGTGTTCGGCTGGAGCGGGTCCGCGTGTCTAACATCGAGCGTGACCGCCTCTCCCTGTCGGAAGGGGTGCTGGTTGCTCATAGTGCCGGTCGCGGGTTTGCTCCACGCGCTGTCACCACTGGCCTTTGGTCGACGAAGCCGGTTTGTGGGGGCTAGTCGTCCATGATGGCCAGTGACCAGCACCAGCCGGCGAGTTCGCGGGCGATAGCGACGTCGGCGATGGTGGATCTCTTGTTCCGTTCGAGGAACTTGATCCAGCGGGCGTGCAGGCGCCGGTTGCCGGCGTCGCCGCGTGCTCGGGCTGCGGGGGTGGCCAGTGCCCAGCGGTCGTGGATGGTTTTGCCTGGCCGGTAGCGGGTGCGGTGGTGCCAGGCGGCCTCGACCAGGAGCCGGCGGGCGTGGGTGTTCCCGGTCTTGGTGATCGGGCCCTGGACGCGTGATGCGCCTGATGAGTGTTCGCTGGGCACGAGGCCGACGAACGAGCCGATGGTGTTGCCGGTGAACCGGGTCCAGTCACCGATCTCGACCGCGAGCGCGAACCCGGTCAAGGTCGCGACACCGCGCAGGCAGCCCAGCCTGCGGGTCACGGCGGTGAACTCTGAATCGGCTGCCATCGCTGTGATCGCGCCATCGAGGCGGTCGCGGCGCGCGCTGGTGGTCAGGACGCAGTCGTAGCAGGAATCGAACGTCAGCCGTGACGCCGGCATCTCGAAGTGTTGACTGCGCAGCCAGGCGTCATGTTTGCCGGTCCAGGCAGCACCGCCGGAGTAGACGATCCCGTGCCGTAATAGCAGTTTCGACAACCGGTGCCGCGCGCGCATCAGGTCACCGCGGCAGTCTTCCCGGGCCCGGACCAGATCGCGTGCTGTCTCCTGCCCGATGCTCGGCACCGCGACCGGCGTGATCTCGTCGAGTCGCAGCAGCCGCGCTAGATGGATCGCGTCCTTGGCGTCGGTCTTCACCCGGTCACCAGTTGGGCGTTGCAGTTTCGACGGTGCCGCGACCTCGCACCGCACCCCGGCAGACATCAACGCCCGATACAGCCCGAACCCGGTCGGCCCGGCCTCATACGTCACCGCGACCGGTCCCGGTAACTGCCGAATCCAGGACCGGATGTGGTCATGGGCCGGGGTCAGCCTGGCCTGCACCAGTTCGCCGGTGACTCCATCGATCGCAGCGGCCGCGACCGATCGGGCGTGCACGTCCAGCCCAACACTCGTACGCTCGGTAAACACCGGGGGCCTCCCCACATTGTCGGATAGGCCGAGCAGCCGAAATCTGCTCGGTAACCCACGAATCTGTGCGGTGAGGCCCCCGGCCCACAACCCCTCACCGTGCTAGGGCCATCGGCCACAGCTCGCCGTTGCCCGGCAGGCGGCCAAACCAGCCGGCCGATGCGACGGCGTCAACGTGGAGCACGCGCAGCGCAGCGAGCATGAACGACGTTGACACCGGCCCACCGGCCGGCTCCACAATCCATCCGCCGGGAACGGTGCCACGCCTCCACCGCCTACAAACCCGAGAGTCACTCCATACCGTCTAACGAGATCGGATACCGCTCTTGTGCCGGGAGACGTAGGTCCGGTCCTGGGGTACCGCGAGCCGCCGCGCGTAACGCCCGAACGATCGGAGGGCGTGTCTGGTTTGGGGAAGGTAGTGAACCAGAATCGGTTGGTTGTGCTCCCCAAACGGTTTAGGGAGCGTCCGGGCCGGACCCGATCGCTGTTCCTAAACCGGTTCGGGGAGTCCTGGCCCCCTGAATCGGGCGGTTTTGCTCCCCAGCACCCGCGACCGTGCCCCAGCAGAGACCCCTAGGGGCGCGACCCAGGGCGGGAGCGCACACTTCTCACACTCGCCGGGCGCACGGGCGGCCGCGCGTCGACCTGCTGTCACCGGTTGCCGACTCAGGCACTGACCCAAATGACCGAAGTCAGGTCGGATAGTTCTTCCTCGACCGGATGGGAAATCGGATTCGGATCGCTCCGTAGACGCTGTGGGCATTAGTTCCCGACGCCGTCATGGAGAGCTTCGGAATGTCTCGCTGTGAGCCGAAGGCGTGGCTGACCCGGAGCCGGCGGCCGAGTGCTGAGAGCGTTCGAGAGCGGCTTCGATTTAACAAGTCACGGCTCCCCGAGACCCACGGGTGCATAGTGTCAGCGTTGAGTTGAGGAGCGAGGCCGCCCGTATTCTCGTCGAGGTCGTCATGTCGCTGAAGCTGCGCGATAGCTCGGATCGTGGCTTGTCGACGTTGGCTGAACGTCATGGTGCCTCGCAGCATCCAGGGTGCCGTGCGTCCGCTAGGGATCACGCGGTCGAGGATGTGCTCGACGATCTGTGCCGCTCCCTGCCGGTCAGCTATGGAGCTCGCGTAGACCGTCTTCCTCCCAGAGCTATACGGCGATGAATTTTTCTGGACCTCCTTCGTCTCAATGAGAAACCCGTCGAGCATCGCAGCCATCATGGCACCAATGCAGATGCTGCCCATTCTGTCAAGACCCGCGCCACGAACTGCAGCTTGTGGCATACATTCCGTGTCCGCTTGACAGCGGTGAGTAATTCACGTGAGTCTTTTGATCGGTAGCCCGTCGACGGGCTGCGTGAGGAAATAGGGGGAATCTGATGAGACTGACCCGTTCTGTGGCGGCGATCGCCGCCCTCGCCCTACTCGGTAGTGGCCAGTACTCGGCTTCTGCGGAGCCATCTGAGAAATCGGCGGACGCGAAGGTAAGCGCCTCCGGTCTTCGTGGTTCCGCATCACTGAGTACGCCGGTCGTCGTCGGCGGCACGGTGCGTACCCCGAATGACACACCATTGGCTGGGGCCAACGTTGTGCTGCTGGCCTGGCCGAGCAACGAGGTTGTCGAAAAGATGGCCATCGGTGACAAGCTCACCCTTCAGCCGGTGGCCACGGCAGTAACGGGCGGCGATGGCTCGTTCCAGCTCCGGCTTGATTCAAACGACAGGGTCAGGCCGATGGCCGACTCATACGGAATCGTGAACTTCGACATCGTGGCCTCCCCGGTTGACCCGGCGAGTGGTCAATCGGGCAGTTCGTTCAGCTTCTCGCGCAGGCTGGTCGACACTGCCGCCGGGCCGGTGCTGGCCGATGTGAACGCGCCGGAAGGCGAAGCGACACCGGCCCCGTCGACCGAAGTGCAGTTGAAGTCCGACGGTACGGTGCGGGAGGTCAACCCTGAGCCCCAACTGCCCGTGGACAAGTCAGCGGAGGTGATCGAGACCAACCCGGCGCCGTTGCAGAAGGGTGGAGACACCGTCTGCGAGGTGGACTACGTGAAGGGGCTCGGCCCGATCTGGGTGCTTGTCGGGCAGACCTTCAATGTGGCGACCTACATGGAGGCGCAGTTCACCTACATTCAGGGGTCGTCCAGCTCGCTCGGAGTTGGCATCTCGACCAGCGGTAAAGCGGGAACCTTCTCGGCGAACGGAACGACATCACGCTCGAGTACGACAACGCTGGGATATGGCGTACATGGTGGTACCACAAAACGCTTCTTCGACACGCAATTCCAGTTCGGAAAGTATCAGCACAATTGCTACGATTCCGAATCCGGATACAAGTGGACGTTCTACACAATACGGACCAACGGATTTGTTGGTAGTACACGTATCCGTAAGCTGAACTCTGCTCCGGCGGCGAACCACTGCGCTGTCCTCGCGGCGAAGACCTCCATTGAGAAGGATGAGACCCGAGCGGTCACCTGGTCGGACGGTGTCGAACTCGCCGGCATGGGCATGGGTTTCTCCAGCACGACCGGCTACAGCACCAGCTCCAAGCTCTACTACAAGGCAACGAAGTACGCCCGTCAACTTTGCGGTCTGTACTCCACTCCAGGTGGACAACCGGGCTACCTTGTCGCCAAGTAGTTAGGGGATGCTGCCCGTGATTCGGGTTCGATCTTTGGTGAGCATGGTAGTGACAGGTCTCCTGTTCACTGCCATGCTCGGCAGTTGTTCATCCGCTGCACGCGAGGGTGGGCCGATGAAGTTCGGGAGCGACGAAAAAGGCAGGTGGTGTAACCCCACCGCGGTTCACGAGAACACAATGGCCGAAGACCTTGGGAACCCCGGTCCGGGTGATCTGAAGATCACGGCCGTGTCGCTCGTCGGTGGCGAAGGGCTCGAAATCGTCGACTCGTACGTCGTGCTGATCAAAACACAGACGAGCTTCGGATATGGTCCCGAGTGGCCGCCACCGAAGAGCACCTTGGCCGTGACCGGGGTGGCGATGGAGGATCTAAAACCGGCTGCCGGTGCGATCCTCGCGCCGAACGCCGGGGTTGATACATGGAACGTTGTACTTCACTTGCGGCGTCCTGATCTGACGAAACCGGCCAAGTACACGTCCGTGCGGGTCGACTATCAAGTCAAGGGTCGACGTTATTTCAAGACGTCGGCGATGCGGCTGGAGCTTCCGTGCCTGTAGTGACGCGATCGAGGGCGCTCGCGATGGTGGTCGTCGTGCTGGCAGGCCTTGTGGCGGGATGCTCGGGGGTGGACTCGAACCGCCAGCCGAGCGTCCCGCCGGACGCCGTCGAGAAGGCTGCTTCGAGCCCACAAGTCGCCGTGGTGGTCAACGCGAGCGCTCCGCGAGACGATCTGCTCGGCTCGGCCAAGTGCGGGGGCACCCTGGTCGGGCCGAGCATGGTGCTCACCGCCCGGCACTGCATCGGCGACCTCAATCCAGCCAAACTCGACGTCGTCATCGGGGTGGAGAATATCTGCCGAACCGCGGAAGTCCGCGGCGAACGCATCCGGGTCTCGGCGGTCAAGACCGCCCAGCCCGACACCCTGGACGCAGCCGTCCTCGTGCTCAGTCAACCGGCCAAAACGCCGCCACTCGCGGTCTTCACGGCCCCTGAGAAGGAGACCGGACCATACGTCGCGGTCGGGTGGGGCAGCACCGGACGATCGCCGACCTCATGCCACAGACAAACAGTCGAGCTCACCGCCGGCGCCCACGATGCCTGCGAATCCGGCCGCAAGACCGCGCCGCGATGGGCCTCCTCTACCCAGTTCTGCGGTGTTCCAGTAGCAGGCGCCGATCGAAACACCTGCTCCGGCGACTCAGGTGGCCCCGTTCTTCACCTCGACGGCGACACCGCGACGTTGTTCGCCATGGTCAACTGGGGAACGGGGTGCGGTGTGAGAGATGTCGGCTTCTACACCCGTCTGGACAATCTCCGCCCGTGGCTAGCAGCGACCGAGAAGCTGATCGCCGCGCAAGGCTAGCGCTGCGCAGTGTGCCCAGCTTGCGCCGCGCTGGGGAGCTAAGCGGCAATGGCGAGATTGCGCGCGCTTTGGGTGTCGACGCCGGTCTCCGATGCAAGCCCGTGAGGATGGGCACTCGCCTTTCTTCGGGTCGATGTGCGGTCGGCGGCGGTCGTGCCGTGGCAGGGGTCATGGCGCGACCGCCGTGATTTGGTGTCTGACGTCGCGCTTGAAGTGACTCGACCAAGGGACGCCCTGAGCCTGATGGGACCTACGGCACGCCATCATTCCTCCTCGTAATGAGAAGGCTGTCGATTCGACTTTGATGAGGGGATCCACGCAGGAACGCGACGATTCGCCCCGTCCTCAAGCCGTCCGATCGCACGGCTTGATTCATTCCAGATGACTTGAATCGACGGAGCTTGGCCCCAAATGTCCCCACGTCGGCGGCTCTCGGCCAGGGCATCACATCTCGTGATGCCCCTGACCTGCAGGTTTGTCTGGTGCCCCCAGCAGGATTCGAACCTGCGACGCACGGTTTAGGAAACCGACGCTCTATCCCCTGAGCTATGGGGGCGCACTGCGGGGGACAGCTTAGCGGAAAGTGTGTTGGCGGCGACGAGGATCGGGTCTGTGCGGGGGCGGTCGAGTAGGGCGGCCAGGTCGGGGGTGGAGGTGTTGAGGAAGCCGTGGCGGATGGTGGTGGCGATGGAGGCCAGCATCGGGGGCTGGAACGGTAAGAGGGTTGGGTCGGGGAGTAGTTGGGAGCGGTACTCGGCCAGGGGGAGTGTTTGGTGGGTCACTCCTAGGCGGGTGGCTACGTCGTTGGCGCTGATTGGGTCGCCGACTAGGTCGTAGGTGGTGTTGGCGTGTACGGCGGGGGCCTGGGCGATGGTGGCTGTTACTGCGGCGAGGTCTTTTCGGGCTACGGCGGAGAGGCGGCCGGTGCCGAATGGCGATTCCAGGCCGTTGGAGCTCCAGGCGATCAGGGCGCCGAACAGTTCGGCGTACAGGCCGTTGCGGAGGATGGTCCAGGTGAGGCCGCTCGTCTTGAGCAGGTGCTCGGTTGCTCGGTGGGCAAGTGCGAAGCTGAGATGATCTCCGGCGCCGGTGAGGCTGGTGTAGATGACGTGGCCTACGCCGTCGCGGACTGCGGCGTCGAGCACGGCCTGATGCCGCGCGATGACCAGGTCGTCTTCGGCGTACCCGGCTGAGACGAGGACCAGGGTCGTTGTGCCGGCTAGGTCGAGGGTGGCGGGATCGTCGAAGTCGAGGAGGCGCTGGCCCGCGGCTGGGGTGCGGCTGCCTCCGACGGCCGGGATTCCCCGCGCGGTCAGCTCCGCCAGGGTGAGTGACGCCAGTTGGCCGTTCGCTCCGGTCACCATGATCATCGAAGTTGCCGTCCTCACCTGTTGGTTCTCATCAGTAACTACCCTGGAGATACTGAGGGCCCGGTCGCTCGTCCCACAAGGAGGCAGTTCCGTGTCAGCGAGGCACACCGAAGTAACCGTCGGCGCTGCCGATCTCGACCCCTGCGGCAAGGTGGATCACCCTGACTGCGGGATCCGCGATGTTCTGGACCGCGTCGGGGACAAGTGGTCGGTTCTGGTCGTCGTCGAGCTGGCGAACGGCGTCCGCCGATTCAGGGAACTGCAACGGGCTATCGACGGGATTTCCCAGCGGATGCTGACGCTGACGGTTCGCAGGCTGGAGCGGGACGGATTGGTGGTGCGCACCGTCTACCCGACGGTTCCGGCGCAGGTCGACTACCGATTGACCGAGACAGGCACGAGCCTGACCCACCTCGTCAAGGCGCTGGCCGACTGGTCTCTCGACAACCGGGCAACCATTGCCGAGGCCCGCCAGAGCTACGACACGGAACACCCCGACAACGACATCCGCTGACTTCAGCCGGTGAGGGCGCGGACTCCTAGGTGGCCGGTGATCGAGGCGTAGCGCTCGGCGTACAGGGTGGTGCAGCGGGAGGAGGCGCAGCCGGCGCCGGCGAAGGCGATGCCGCGGATGGTGGCGGTCGTGGAGCTGGGGCGGCTGTAGATGGGGCCGCCGGAGTCGCCGCCGATGATGGCGATCTGGCCGCCACGGGTGGCGCGGATGACGTAGGTGGTGCAGCCGTCGACGTCGCAGTACTTGGCGGAGGTGGAGCGGACGGTGAGGCCGCAGAGCGAGGTGCTGAAGCTGCCGGACTGGCAGATGACGGTGCCTACGCCGGGGTCGGCGCCGCCGGTGACGGTGCGCTTGGAGGCGGAGTCGCCGGGGCCGTCGGTCCAGATGCGGGCGCCGTAGCTGCTGCCGGTGAGCAGAGACTGGTCGTAGTCGGGGTAGTTGGTGCGCACCGAGGTGGTGCCGTAGAAGTTCGAGCCCGACTTCCACTCGGTGCCGACGCCGCCGCAGTGGCCCGCGGTGACGGAGCCGCGCTTGTTGTCGGAGCGACGCACGACGGAGAAGCCGGCTGAGCAGTTCTTCGAGGCGGAGGTGATCCGGGCGCCGCCCCAGTGGCCACCCTTCGGGGTGTCACTGAGCCGGGAGGTGCGCTCGAGGCCGCCGGCAATTGCCTGTACGCCGGTCAGTCCGCGCAGGCCGTCGACTGCCTCGGGGGACGTGCTGGCTTGGTCGTACTCGACCTGGATGTCCTCGCTGACCGGGTCGAGATCGGCGGCGAACGTGGTGCGCTTCGCGTCGCCGGACCAGCCGCGGGCGCCGACCGTGTTCCAGGCGTCGGCGATGGACTTGGCCGAGCGGCAACTGCGCTCGAGGCCGACCATCTGCTTGCCGGCCGCGGGCACGTTCTTGGAGAGAGCGGCCTGGTACTTCTTCTCGTCCAGCACCTTGGTGTCGACGACGACCTTGTAGCCGGTCGACGCCGTACCGATCACGCCGATGACGCCCTGGCTCAGCCCGAACGGCAGCCCGGACTTCGGCCGGCCGGTCGCGTCGAGCGGCTCCAGTGAGCGGACGGCGATCCCGATGCCTTCGCCCATGGTTTCGCCGAGCGGGCGCGGATCCTTCGTCGAGGTCGGCTGCGACAGCCGCTTCGCCGCGGCCGAGCTGACGCTCGGGCCGCCGTGCGAACAGGCTGCGCCAGAGACTCCTGCTGTGTCCGCCGCAGCCTGTGGACGCCCGGACGCAGTGGCGGTGAGGCCGACTGCGAAGAGTGAGACTGAGCCAAGGGCCAGCAAGGGGACGGTGGCTGAGAGTCGCACAGGGCTCCTTCATCGGTGGACGACCTCGGTCAATCGTCCGCGTAGAGGCTCCGCTCAGTCAATAGGTGATCACCGTCCGCAAGCAAATTTGACTACCGTGCGCGAGCGTATCTCGCAAGCTCGTGACCGTCCGCAGCGGCGAATGTCAGCGTGTCAGTGCCGACCTCGATCCGCTTGGCGGACTGCAGGACACCGGTGTGCGGAACGTTGTCGCAGCCGATCAGGCGCTGCGGACCGATCTTCGCGGCGAACTCGCCCCGCTGACCGATCGTGAACGTGCCCTGGAGCGGGTTGCAGCCGTCCGAACCGGACCACGTGCCGTCGGCCTTGAAGACCAGGACCGGGTCGACCGGCCAGGTCGCCTTCAGCTTCGTCCCGGTGATCGTGGTGGCTCGCCACGTCCCGGCGACGGTCTCGGCCGACGCCGGCCGGACCGCAGTCGTCGTCGGGGCTTTGCTCTGGGGGGCTCCATTGGCGGCAACCGGTGGTTGCTCCGGTGTGTTGCCGCCAGTGAGAGCAAAGCCCGTGACGGCGACCGCGGCGACTGCGACCGCTGCCGCGCCGGAGACCATCCAGCTACGGCGGCGGGCCTGCCGGGCTCCGGTCGCGGCCCGGTCGGACAGACCGGTGGCTTGCGGCACGGAGGCGGCGGCGCGGTCCAGCGTCCCGCGCAGGTCATCCTCGAGATCGGTGTTACTCACGACAACCTCTCATCAACACGGTTGGACTGCCTGGTCTGTCGCAGGGTGGCCAGCCCACGGCTGGCCGTCGCCCGGACGGAGGACGGTTTGATGCCGAGCAGGTCGGCGATCGTGCGGTCGTCCAGGTCCTGGTAGTAGCGCAGCACCAGAACGACCCTCTCCCGGGCCGACAACTCCTGCAGGGCATGCCAGAGGTCGTCGGAATCCACGATGCCGGTGGCGGGATCGGGCACCGTGCTGTGCGGGTCGACCTCGGCGGTCGGCGCCTCGGTGAACGAGCGCCGCCGCGTCATCGACAGATACTCGTTGATCAGGATCCGCCGCACGTAGTGATGCGGATCGTCGGCCTTGCGGACCTTGCGCCAGGACCGGAACGCCTGCATCAGCGCGGTCTGGGCCAGGTCCTCGGCTCGTTGATAGTCGCCGGAGACGGTGAAACCGAGCCGCACCAGTTCCTGTCCGCGCGCGGACACATACTCCTCGAACTCCACTCGCCACTCCCCGGCTGGGCGTAGAACACCTCACATCTATTAGATGCATCGAGGCGGCCAGAGTGCTGCACGGATCCGGCATTCGTTGCCGCACAGTCTGATCTCACGTCCGAGATCACCGCGCGGTCCAGACCGGGTGAACCGGTCTGGACCGCGGTGTGACCCGGTCCGGACGGCTTCGGGGGGCGCGTCCGGCGCCGGGTCAGCGCAGGCCGAGCGACTTGATCAGCTCGGGGGTCGCCTGGCGCGGCGCCGGCAGGGCGCCGGGCTTGCCCTGACCCTCCAGCGAGGTCGCGACCAGGTTGCGGCAGCCGAAGCCCTCCACGGTCACGGACAGCACGCCGCGGTCGTTGTCGGTGAACCGCAGGACCCAGGTCGGGCCGAGTTCCTTGGTGCAGAAGGCGGGCTTCTTCGCCGGCGGCTTCGCTGCGTTGACCAGGCCGAACAGCTCGGTGGCCTGGGCGCCGTTGCGCTTCGTCGTCACATTCGCGTACGTCGGGCCGGTCGCCGCGGCGTCGTACTGGCAGATCGTCACCGAGACCGGCTTGAACAGGGACTTGGCCGGTCCGGCTCCCCAGGCGACCTTGTCGGTGGCGGTCTTCACCGCGGCGATGGTCTCCGGGCAGTCAGTGCTGGGTGTGCCGCTCGGCGTACTGCCGGGGGTGGTGCTCGGGGGCGGCGTGCTGGAGCTGGGGTTGGTGCTGGTGCTCGGGGTTGTGGTGGGCTGGGCGGCGGGCGGTGACGAGGAAGCCTCGGAACCGCAGGCGGCGGTCATCCCGAGAACTGCCACGACGAGCGTCGCACCGATCAGGCCCCGTGTCCGTAGTGCGCTCACGACTGGGTCCTTCCGGTAGGCAAGGCCCCCCATGATGGTCGACAGGAGTCTCATAGCGGGTGCCAAATCATCACGGCGGCGCGTCGTTCAGGTCACACGCCTCGATCGTGCGGGAACCGAACCTGACCTGTAACGCGCACGCGCTGTACGCGATTGCCGACTACGATGCTGTCCTGTGGGCCGCAACGACAGATCCGGTACGGCGCAGCGCGAGCGCGAGGAATGGCAGCTCGGCATCGACTGGGCGCGCTGGCTGCTGGCCAGGAACCATCCGCAGCCGCTGACTGTCTACGGTCTCGTGCTCGAGCCGGGCGAGGTCGCGTACCTGAACACGACCGCGCACTACTCGCGGCTCTACCGGGGAAGTGGCCGCTACACGCACAGCGGTGGCTTCATCATGGGTTCCCCGGCGCTGGTGGTCGGCGTGCTGGCGGCCAACGCCGCCGTCAACATGAGCCGGAAGGCCGCCGCGAAACGCAACACCGAGCTGATGTGGCGAGACATGCAAGAGGTCCCCACGGTCGCGACGAACTACCGGATCCTGTGCCAGCTGCCGGGTCGTGGCTGGTTGAGCTTCTACTACAACTCGGTGCAGGAGTTCTATCCCGATCCCGCGAACTGGCGGATCACCTTCGGCTTCCAGAACGCCGAGCCGTTGCAGCTCGGTGGTCTGGCCATCCCGACGCTGTCCGTGCTGACCGCGTGGTCCGTGCTCGGGAGCGACCGCTGGCATGGCGAACCGGGAATCCAGCCGCTCCTCCAGGCCGCCGTCGCCCCGCAGGTCGACCCGCAGGCCGTGCAGGGTGAGGTGGTCGCCGACCAGCCGCGCGAGCTCGGCACCGGAGAGCCCCCGCAGGGTCGGTAACCTGGAACCATGACGAGCCCGTACGAAGACGACGAGCCGGTGCTGCCCGACCAGACCCGCGACGACGACCCGCGGAGCTGGGGCGAGAGCGACCCCGGCACTGACGACGACGAGCGCATCTTGCGCGAGGTCCCACCGCACCACGGATGAGCCGAACTGTTCTGCTCGTTCACGGCGGTCTGTGGGAACCCATGGATTCGCAGCGGTTCTGGGGTACGCCGGGGATCACCGCCGGACTCGTCTCCGCGGGGATGACCGTGCTCGCCCCTGATCGCCCGAAGCATCCGAGTGGTTGGGATGTCGAGGTCGAAGCGCTCGGTGAACTTCTGGCGAACCGCACCGAACCGCTCACGCTCGTTGGTGCATCCAACGGGGGCACGGTTGCCGCTCAACTGACGTTGGCCTATCCCGATCTCGTCGATCGTCTCCTCTTCGCCTGGCCGGCGACCGCCGGTGATGTCGAGGTCGACACGTTGACCCTGGCCGGTCTGCTCGGCCGCGGTTGCCCACCGGAGAGTGCCGAAAGCCTGTTGGCCGGCGACACCCTGCGCGGAACCACCGATGCCGAACTAATCGATCTCGCCCGGATCCCGGTCGCCGTCCTGCCGTCGCTGCTCGAGAATCCGATGCATCAACGCAGGACGGTCGATGCGCTGCTCGCGTTGATCCCGGGAAGCCGGGAGCTGTCCGGTTGCCCGGAACCACCGCGCCCCGACTTCCCGCCGTACTTGGACCACTTCGTGCGAACGATCGTGGAGTTCGTGAACTAGGAGCGCTGCCGCAGTGCGTCGCGGATCTCGGTCAGCAACTGCTGGTCCGTGGTCATCGGGTCGTCAGCCGGCTCCGGCTCCTGACCGCGCTTGCGACGCTCGGCCAGCTTGTTCAACGGGTAGACGATGAGGAAGTACACGGCTGCTGCGACGAACAGGAAGTTCAGGATTTCCTGCAGGATGACGCCGAAGTGAAACTCGGACCCGTTCCACTTGGCGAGCCAGAGCTTGCTGACGTCGGCCGCGCCGAAGATTGCTCCCACGAGTGGGGTGATCAGGTTCTCGACGAGTGCGGTGACGATCTTGCCGAACGCTGCGCCGATGACGACGGCGACCGCGAGGTCGACGACGTTGCCGCGCATGATGAATTCCTTGAAGCCCTTGAGCATTGGAGTGCCTCCACGAAGCGGATGTTGTACTCCGGTCAACGTAGGACTGCGCCGGTGGTCACGCGAGGGCACGCGCCGCAGTGCTCGAGGGGCAGTGATCAACTCGTGTCCGGAGTCAGTGCGACGCTGATCCTCGAGTTGGTTGTGGCCTGGGCCAGTCTGGTGGCAACCGTGGGGGAGGCGGCGACCACGATCAGTGCGCCGGTCGATCGTGAGGCCGGGAGCGCGATCACCCGGACTGCGTGGGCCACGAGCCCGGCCGAGGCACTCGTCGTACTGGTCCCGGCGTAGAGATCGAGGCGATCGCCGACTCGGAGCAAGGCACTGATCTCGGAGTCGTCGATCCGGAACGGGTAGGCGACCGAACCCGGTGGAACCAGACCTGGCCCCAGGAAGCGGGCGTCGGTCAGTGGCTCACCGGATCTGACCGGTCCGCTCAGGACACGACGGGCGACGTCCGAGCCCGGTGTCAGCGCTCCGGAAGGGATGGCGTCGGCGGGGAGTTCGAGAGAACGAACATCGTCGGCAGCGGGCGCGACGCCGCCGGACAGATCACGTGCTGCCGCGAGCACTGTGACTGTCGGAGGAGGCGCGGGCGCCAGTGAGGTCAGGCCGAAGTAGACGGCGGCCGCCGCGGCGACACCGGCCAGAAGACGGCGGTGCCAGCGAGCGGCCCGGGAGAGATCGCGGAGGAACGAAAGGCTTGTCATGCCAGAGAAAATACGAGCTTCTCCGGCCCTGCTTTCAGTTGTCCACAGGCCAAAATCAGGCGGCGCTGGTCTTGCTGGAGGAGCTGCCCTTGCTCGAGGAGTCCGAGGACTTCGACGACGAACCGGAGTCCGACGAGGAGGACGTCGTGGACGAGCTGGAGGACGACTCCGACTTGCTCGACGACGACTCCGTCTTGGCCGGAACCGAGCTCGTGCTCGTGGAGCGGCTGTCGTTGCGGTAGAAACCGGAGCCCTTGAAGACAACACCCACCGCGTTGAAGACCTTACGCAGCGTGCCCTGGCAGTTGGGGCAGACGGTCAGGGCGTCGTCGGTGAAGCTCTGCCGAACCTCCAGCGCCTCACCGCAGTCGGTGCACTGGTACTGGTACGTGGGCACGGTTGGTTCCCTTCAGGCCGCTGGCACTCGTACTACTCGACTGCTAATAATGCGTCAGCGCCCCGAAGTATTCCAAACTTCACGCTCAACTCCGCCCCGCAGTCCCCTCCGGACGCAGAGCAACGCAAAGTTCCGGGCACCCCATTTGGGCCCAGGGTCCGCATTCTCTACGGTTGGGTCCGTGCGTCGCCTGCTTCGAGCCGTCATCATCTGCGGTATCGCGCTCGCCACGGTCCTCGTGGTGATCGCCGGTACTGCCGTCTTCGTCGTCCGCCACTCGTTCCCGTCGTACGACGGAACGGTCGAGCTGGCGGGTCTGGACGCCGATGTCGAGGTGGTCCGGGACGCCAACGGCATCCCGCAGATCTACGCCTCCAACCCGGCCGACCTGTTCGCCGCGCAGGGTTATGTGCAGGCGCAGGACCGCTTCTTCGAGATGGACTTCCGCCGCCACGTCACCGCCGGCCGGCTGAGCGAGCTGTTCGGCAAGAGCGCGCTGGAGACGGACAAGTTCGTCCGCACGCTGGGCTGGCGCCGGGTCGCGGAGAAGGAGCTCGGCCTGGTCAGCCCGTCCACCCGGCAGTATCTGGACGACTACGCCCGCGGCGTGAACGCCTACCTGGACAAGCACAGCGGCTCCGGCCTCAGCCTGGAGTACGCCGTACTCGGTCTGGATCCCAACGGTCGCCGTGACTACCGTCCGGAGCCGTGGACCGCGGCCGACTCGCTGGCGTGGCTGAAGGCGATGGCCTGGGACCTCGGCGGCAACATGGACGAGGAGATCAACCGCACCAAGCTGCTGGCAAGTATCCCGTCCAAGAGTGTCGACGCGCTCTACCCGTCGTATCCGTTCGACCGGAACGAGCCGATCGTCGCAACCGCTTCGGTGGGCGCGGACGGCAAGTTCAGTGCCGCTCCGCCGGCGAACAGCGAGCTCCGGCGCGGCATGCTGACGAGCGACCTGCTGAAGTCACTCGACTCCGTGGACAAGGTCGCCAAGGGCCTGCCGATGCTGCTCGGCCAAGGCGAGGGCATCGGTTCGAACTCGTGGGTCGTCTCCGGCGACCACACCCAGAGCGGGAAGCCGCTGCTGGCGAACGACCCGCACCTGGGCGCCACCATGCCGGGCGTCTGGTCGCAGGTCGGTCTGCACTGCACCAAATTGGTCCGCAGCTGCCCGTACGACGTTTCCGGCTTCAGCTTCGCCGGACTGCCCGGTGTGGTGATCGGCCACAACAACGCGATCTCCTGGGGATTCACCAACCTCGACCCCGATGTCCAGGACCTCTACCTGGAGCGGATCGAGGGAGACAACGTCCTCTACAACAACCGCTGGAAGCCGCTGACCAAGCGTGCGGAGACCTTCAAGGTCGCCGGTCAGGACGATCCGGTGACGATCACCGTGCGGGAGTCCCGGCACGGTCCGATCATCTCCGACGTGGGCGCCGACCAGCGCGAGACCGGCGAGCTGGCCGGGAAGCGTCTGCAGGCCGACAAGGCGTACGCGGTGGCCCTGCAGTGGACCGCGCTGCGGCCGGGGAAGACCGCCGACGCGCTGTTCGCGATCAACCGTGCGCAGAACTGGACCCAGTTCCAGGATGCGGCCCGGGACTTCGAGGTGCCCTCGCAGAACCTGATCTACGCCGACACCGAGGGCCACATCGGTTACCAGGCGCCCGGTCTGGTCCCGATCCGCAAGACCGGCAGCGGGAACTGGCCGGTGCCCGGCTGGGACCCGAAGTACGAGTGGACCAGCTACATCCCGTTCGACGCGATGCCCACCGAGCTCGACCCGGCCGACGGCATCATCGTCACGGCGAACCAGGCCGTGGTGCCGCAGACCTACCCGTACTACCTGAGCGACAGCTGGGACTACGGCTACCGGTCGCAGCAGATCCTGGAGCGGATCAAGGCGGCCGGCACGCTGGACGCGGGCAAGATGGCGGAGATCCAGCTGGACACCAAGAACCGGGCCGCCGAGATGCTGGTGCCGTCGCTGCTCAAGATCGGGATCAACGACGCCTTCGACCGGCAGGGCCAGGACACGCTGAAGGGCTGGGACTTCACCCAGCCGGCGGATTCGGCGCCCGCGGCGTACTTCAACGTCGTCTGGCGCAATCTGCTCTCGCTGACGTTCCACGACCAGCTGCCGAAGGAGACCTGGCCGGACGGAGGGTCCCGGTGGATGGAGATCGTGCACACGTTGCTGGGCCAGCCCGACAACAGCTGGTGGGACGACATCCGGACGCCGCAGAAGGAGACCCGCGACGACATCCTCCGGCAGGCACTGGTCGACGCACGGACCGAGATCACCAAGAAGATGGCCCGCGAGCCCGCGAACTGGCAGTGGGGCCGGCTGCACAAGCTGACGCTGACCAACGAGACCCTGGGTACGTCGGGGATCGGTGCGGTCGAGAAGCTCTTCAACCGCGGTCCGTACGAGCTCGGCGGCGGCGCATCGATCGTGGACGCGACCTCCTGGGACGCGTCGGTCGGCTACGAGGTGACCGCGGTGCCGTCGATGCGGATGGTGGTCGACCTCTCCGACTTCGACAAGTCCCGCTGGATCAACCTGACCGGTGCGTCGGGCCACGCGTTCTCGAAGAACTACACCGACCAGACCAAGCTGTGGGTGAAGGGCGAGACCTTGCCCTGGGCGTTCACCCGGGGCGCGGTCGAGGCGAAGCGCGAGCACACGCTCACATTCACGAACAAACCTGATCGGTAACCGGCACAGCGTTAGGTCAGTGGGATCAGTCCACTCGGTGTGAGCGCCGAGTGGACGAGCTGGTCGTGCGGATCGGACGGCAGCGAGTCGACGACCTCGGAGTCGTAGACGGCCGCCCAGATCGGCGTACCGGGGGTGACTCTGGCCAGTGCCCGGTCGTAGGAGCCACCGCCACGACCCAGCCGTACGCCGTCTCGCGCGACCGCCACCGCCGGGCAGATGATCAGCTCGGCGGTGCTGATCGCTACTGGGCCCAGATCGGTCCGGGGCTCGGACATTCCGAGGCGTCCGGGGACCAGGTCGGCCGCTCCGGGCGCTACACCCCAGCCGAGGTCGTTGTCGGCGTACAGGATCGGTAGCAGCACCTCATGGTTGCTCGCGAGCAGCCAGTCGATCAGTCCGCCGGTCTGCGGTTCCGGGCCCATCGAGACGTACAGGGCGATCCGCCGTGCGTTCAGCACGGCCGGTAGGGAGCGGGCACCTGGCAGCAGGTCCTCAGCGGGCCTCGCCTTGCGGGCGGAGAGGAAGTGCTGCCGCGCTACAACCTTCGACGCGAACACGCGTTGATAGTAGGCGGCGTGACGCGGTTAACACCCCGATTGCCCCGTGTCCCCTAGGGTTGTGTCATGAGTGAGCGCAGCGAGCGAACAAAAGGTAGAGCTGAGTTCTCACTCTTGGTGGAGCCGAGCGCCAGCGAGGTGGAAGCATGAGTGAGGCGGGGTTACGGCAGGCTCAGGAGAAGATGCGTGCGGCTGGTGCGGCTGAGGTCGCCATCCGCGTGTTCACCCACTACTACCGGATGTTGGAGTCCGGTCAGCAGGGGGCGATCCGCGAGGCGGACATCGAGCCGGTAGGTGACCTGCCGCACCTGGACCACCTCGATCCCGATCCCGAGGCGATGCGGGCCGCACTGGCCGAGACCGTGGTGATCAAGCTCAACGGCGGCCTCGGTACGTCGATGGGCGTGACCGGACCGAAGTCGGCACTGCCGGTCAAGGACGGTCTGAGCTTCCTCGACATCATCGCCCGGCAGATCCTGAGCACCCGGCGCAAGTACGACGTACCGCTGCCGCTGGTGCTGATGAACTCCTTCCGCACCAAGGAGGAGTCCCTGCAGATCCTGAGCGAGTACGACGGTCTGGCGATCGACGGACTGCCACTGGGCTTCCTGCAGAACATGGAACCCAAACTGCTCGCCGAGGACCTCACGCCGGCCGAGTGGGAGCCGGATCCGGAGCTGGCGTGGTGCCCGCCCGGCCACGGCGACCTGTTCACCGCACTGGTCGCCTCCGGCACGCTGGACGCGCTGCGCGAGCACGGCTTCCGGCATGCGTTCATCTCGAACGCCGACAACCTCGGTGCGACCGCGGACCCGCGGATCGCCGCTTGGATGGCCGAGCACGACGTGCCGTTCGGGATGGAGGTCTGCCGACGGACCCGGTCCGACCGCAAGGGCGGGCACGTGGCGATCCGCAAGTCCGACGGCCGGCTGATCCTGCGGGACAGCGCGCAGGTCGCCGAAGGGGAAGCGCAGTACTTCCAGGACGTCACCCGGCACCGCACGTTCAACACCAACAACCTGTGGATCGACCTGGACCGGCTGGCCGACCTGATGGACGGTCACGACGGCATCCTCGGGCTCCCGATCATGGTGAACCGCAAGACCGTCGACCCGGCCGACCCCGGCTCACCGAAGGTGATCCAGCTGGAGACCGGGATGGGGACCGCGATCGAGACCTTCGAGGGCTCGCAGGCGGTGATCGTGGACCGCAGCCGGTTCAAGCCGGTGAAGACCACGAACGACCTGCTCGTACTGCGCTCGGACGTCTACGAGCTGGACGACGCGGGCGACCTCACCACGACGCACGAAGGTGACGAGCCGTACGTCGATCTGGATCCGGAGTACTTCAAGATCCTGGCCGACTTCGACACCCGCTTCGTGGCCGGAGCGCCTTCGCTGGTCCGGGCGGACCGGCTCGAGGTGCGGGGCGACGTGGTGTTCGGCAAGGACGTGACAGTGATCGGTGAGGTCGAGATCGAGGCGCCTGCGGGCGAGCGGCGGCTGATTCCGGACGGGACGGTTCTCGAAGGCTGATGAAGTACCTTCCCCGCCCCACCGCCCCGGTCGACGACCTGCTGATCCGGCCGCTGGAGCCGTACGACACTGACGAGGCTGCGCAGGTCTGGTGGCGTTCGCGGCACGCTCCCGGAGCACAGCTGCCGCCTGCGATCCACAGTCCGGAGCAGGTCGAGACCTGGTTCGCTGATGTGCTGCTACCGGACGCACAGACCTGGGTGGCGCTCGACGACGGCCGGATCGTCGCTGTGCTGACACTGGACGGCGACGACCTCGACCAGCTGTACGTCGACCCGGAGCTGGCCGGTCGTGGCATCGGTTCGACCCTGGTCGACCTGGCCAAGGACCTGCGGCCCGGCGGGCTCGCACTGTGGACCTTCCAGACCAATCTGCGCGCCCAGGCGTTCTATGCCTTCCATGGCTTCACCGAGGTACGCCGTACCGACGGCGCGGCCAACGAGGAGCGCGCACCGGACGTCCGGATGGTGTGGGGTAAGCACCCGGAGGCACGCACCGACTGAGGGCATACCTGGTGATTCCCCGCCTACGGCGCGGAATCACCAGGCATGCCCTAAGGTCAGCCACGTGAAGCGGAGTGTGGAAGAGCATCTGGAGGCCGTGCTCGGGCGGGTGACCGCACTGCCGGCGTTCGACCAGCCGCTGATGGAGGCGCTCGGTCTGGTGCTTGCCGAGGACATCGTCTCCGGGGTGAGCTTGCCGGGGTTCGACAACTCGGCCATGGACGGGTACGCCGTTCGGGCCGAGGATCTGGCCGGTGCGACGGCGGAGTCACCAGTCACGTTGTCTGTGGTCGGTGAGCAGCGGGCCGGTCGGCCGGAGCCGACCATCGTCACACCGGGCAAGTGCATCCGGATCATGACCGGTGCGCCGATGCCGCGTGGCGCGGACAGCGTCGTACAGGTGGAGTGGACCGACGGTGGCACGGTCGACGTGCGGATCAACCAGCAGCCGTCCCTTGGCGCATCGGTACGGCGGTTCGGTGAGGACGTGAAGGCCGGGCAGCAGGTGCTGGACCGGGACACCATGCTCGGGCCGCGGCAGATCGCCGTACTGGCTGCAGTGGGCCGTGCTCGGGTCAAGGCGCGACCGCGGCCGCGGGTCGTCGTGATCTCCACCGGGTCAGAGCTGCGTGAGCTGGGCTCCGCTCTGGGCGATGGACAGATCTACGACTCGAACAGCTACACCATGGCCGCGTGTGCTCGGGACGCCGGCGCTGAGGTGTACCGGGTCGGAGTGGTCGATGACGACCCGAAGAAGATCATGGACACGCTGAACGACCAGCTGTCCCGTGCGGACCTGGTGATCACCACCGGTGGTGTCAGCAAGGGCGCGTACGACGTGGTGAAAGAGGTGCTGGCCAAGACGGGCACTGTCGACTTCCCAGAGGTCGCCATGCAGCCCGGGAAGCCGCAGGGCTTCGGAGTGCTCGGTCCAGACGAGGTGCCGATCTTCACGCTGCCCGGGAACCCGGTGTCGGCGTATGTCTCGTTCGAGGTCTTCGTCCGGCCCGCACTGCGCAAGCTGATGGGCCAGATGCCGTACCAGCGCAGTCTTACGCGCGGAGTGGCTCTGGACGAGTTCAAGTCACCGTCCGGACGGCGACAGTTCGTCCGCGCAGCGGCCAGGTTCGGTGACGAGGGCTGGATGGCCAGTACAGTCGGCGGGCACGGCTCACACCTGCTCGGCGGGCTGAGCCGGGCGAACGCCCTGATCGTGGTACCGGAGGACGTGACGTCGGTCCGGGCCGGTGACCAGGTGGAGCTCTTGCTGCTGGACGAGGAGACCGGATGACGCAGGACCGGGGGCTGACCCACGTCGACGAGACGGGGGCGGCACGGATGGTGGACGTGTCCGCCAAGGACACGAGCGCCCGACGAGCTGTTGCCTCTGGCAAGGTTCTGGTCTCGGCCGAGGTGGTCGAGGCGCTGCGCGGCGACGGTGTCCCGAAGGGCGACGCCCTCGCGGTCGCGCGGATCGCCGGGATCATGGGGGCCAAGCGGACGCCGGACCTGGTCCCGCTGTGTCACCCGATCGCGATCACCGGCGCCAAGGTGGACCTCGAGGTGGCGGACGACGCCGTACTGATCACGGCGGCTGTGAAGACCACTGATCGGACCGGTGTCGAGATGGAGGCGCTGACCGCGGTGGCTGTGGCCGGGCTTGCGGTGATCGACATGGTGAAGGCGCTGGACCCGGCTGCGGTGCTGTCCGACGTACGCGTCGAGCGCAAAGAGGGTGGCAAGACCGGACTCTGGGAGCGCTCGTGAAGGCGCTGGTGGTGAGCGTGTCCAACCGGGCCGCTGCTGGCGTGTACAGCGACACCACTGGTCCACTGATCGCGGAGCGGTTGGCTGAGTGGGGTTTCGAGGTGTCCGGGCCGCAGGTCGTGCCGGATGGTGCACCGGTCGGTGAGGCGCTGCGTGCTGCGGTCGCTGCGGCGTACGACGTCGTACTGACGACAGGTGGCACGGGGATCTCGCCGACCGACCGGACACCCGAGGAGACGGCCGCGGTCGTCGACAAGGTCGTGCCGGGGGTTGCGGAGTCGATCCGCGCGTACGGCGTGGCGAACGGCGTGCCGACGGCCGCACTGTCGCGTGGGCTCGCCGGAGTGGCCGGTACGACGGTCATCGTGAACCTGCCGGGATCGCGTGGTGGGGTGAAGGACGGTCTCGCCGTACTGGAGCCGCTGTTGCGGCATGCGGTGGAGCAGGTGCGCGGCGGGGACCACGTGCGGACGGATACCGACTGATGGCAATCGTGCACTGGCCTGTCGAGCTCCAGCACGGACAGGTCGCACTCCGACCGCTGCGCGCCGGCGACGGCGCCGAGTGGGCCGCGGCTCGGCAGCGCAACATCAGCTGGCTCCGGCCATGGGACGCGACCCAGCCGCCCGGTGCGGACGACGGTGCACGCACCTTCCGAGCCATGGCGCGTGACTGGAACCGGCAAGCGCGGTACGGCCGGATGCTGCCCTTCGTCATCACGTACGGCGGCGCGGCGGGCGCAGGTGCCCGGGCGAAGTGGCCGCTGGTCGGCCAGCTCACGGTCTCCGGCATCACCTACGGCTCGGCCCGCTGGGCGAACCTCGGCTACTGGGTCGACGAGCAGTACGCCGGTCGCGGAATCGTGCCGACCGCGGTCGCACTGGCCGCCGACCACTGCTGGTTCACGCTCGGACTGCACCGCATCGAGGTGGCGATCCGGCCCGAGAACAAGGCCAGCCTGCGGGTCGTGGAGAAGCTCGGTTTCCGCTACGAAGGGGAGCGGCCGCGCTTCCTGCACATCGACGGCGACTGGCGCGACCACCGCATCTTCGCGCTCAACAGCGAGGAAGTCGGACCCGGTCTGGTCTCCCGTTTGCAGTGACTACGCTCCGTACTGTTCACATCAGTCACAGGAGTCTTCTTGCGACACACCGCCCCACGTACCCCATCTGACACGCGCTGGGTCTTAGCGTCATCGCATGGGGACGACAGGACTGATCTATGTGGCGATCGTCGCCGCGTGGGCTGCCTATCTCGTCCCGATGATGCTGAAGCGGAACGACGAGGCCAGGCGCCGCACGTCGGTGCCGTCGACATCCGACGCGCGCGTCCTGTCCCGCGACCCGTCGACCACCCGGTACGCCGTCCGGCCACCGGGCGCGGTAGAGGTTCCTGACGCCGAGGCCGCCGACGACCTGTCGCCACCGAAGCGCTACGTCCCCAACCGAGCCCGCCGGGTGGCCGCTATGCGCCGCCGGCGGGTGCTGTCGATCCTGACCCTTTCACTGCTGTCGGTCACGGCACTGGCCGGCCTCGGCATGCTCCTGTGGTGGACCGTCGCGATCCCCGGCAGCCTCATCGTCGGCTTCGTGATCCTCACCCGCGTCCAGCTCCGCCGCCAGGCCCGCGACCGCGCCCGCCTCGCGGCGGACCGCCGTACCCGCGAACAGTCCCACCACGACCGCGGCCCGGCCGGTAAGCCCGCCCCGTCCCCCGACGACGAGCTCACCATCGAGGTCAAGCTCCCCGCCGAACCCGCCCCGGTCGTCGAGAAGCCCGCCGCGTCCACCGAAGGCCTGTGGGACCCGGTGCCCGTCACCCTGCCCATGTACGTGATGAAGGAGAAGGCACCGGACCGCACCGTCCGCACCATCTCCCTCACCGACGACGAAGTCTTCTCCAGCGCCCGTACGACGGACCCCGCGGAGAAGCCGTTCGTCGCCGAAACCCCGCCCCCCGCGGTCGAGGAACCCGAGGTCAAGCGAGCCGTCGGCGACTGAGAACCGGTTTCAGAGTCCGGGGTCGAACGTGTTAGAGTTTCGCGGTCGCCAGGGAAACCATGGCGGCCCGATTTGGGGCTTTGGCGCAGTTGGTAGCGCGCTTCGTTCGCAACGAAGAGGTCAGGGGTTCGAATCCCCTAAGCTCCACGAAGTCGATGGGCGAGGTGTGCGGCGCTGTTCCAGCGCTCGCCGCCTCGCCTTCGTCATTTGTGCGCCTGCGCTTCGCTTGGCGCGGGCGGGGGCTTCGCCACCCGCACCCCCTACGGCCTCGCTTCGCATCGGCCGCTTGGTGGGGGCTGGGGTGCGCTCTCCAGTTTCCGGTCCGTGGCGGGGGCTGGGGTGCGCTCTCCAGTTTCCGGTCCGTGGTGGGGGCTGGGGTGCGCTGTCCAGTTGCCGGATGTGGTCGCCTTCGCTTCGCTCGGCTGCCGATGTAGCGGCCACCTGGTCCGGCGCTTCAGGGTGGCCGGTCATCGTCCGAGGGGCACGACCTCGATCGCAAGTGCCACCAGTGTGCGCGCCCGGCGAACGAGAGGTTCGGCCTTGGTCGCGGCCTGCTGCAGGGGTGTATCGCATGGCGGCAAGGTTGGCTTCGGCCGAGGCGAGATACTCCTCGGCCTTCTTGAGGAAGCTCTCGCGTGGTTTCGCTGCTCTGCGGTGGCCATCAGGCGGCTCCGGGCTCGACTCGCGGCTTGGCGCCGAACAGCGCGACGCCGTCCCGAAGGATGTCGCCGACGACAGGCTCTCCCGACGCAGCCAGCCGGTGGAAGTCGGCTTCGGTCAGGACGAGGACATCGCAATTATTGCCGAGATGCCTACGGACGTTGTCCTCGAGCTCAACGCGATTGTCCCAGTCGGGCGGCGCAATGACCGCCAGGTCGATATCACTGTCCGGCGTTCCCTCTCCGCGAGCGATCGACCCGAAGAGGAGGACCGCCTGTACGTCGTCGTCGGTCACCTCGATGATCGCCTCCCGCAGGGCTGCTACCGGATCCAGTAGCAGCCGCAGCGGAGCCACGGAGGCGTGCTCCTCGTTGATGGTGTGTACGCCGGCCCGCCCGATGGTCTGGGTCTCAACCAGGCCAAGCCTGGCCAGCAATTTCAGAGATTGTTGGACAGTCCATAGGCTGTAGTCGTCGCTGAGCAGGCCATGGATCTGTCGCCCGGTCATGGGGGTATCGGTGCGCAGCAGGGTCGCGAGCACTGCACCACCTGCCCCGGGGATGATCCCGCCGAACGGCTCGTTGAAGAACATGTGACCAAAATACCAGTCATATGAAAGGGAGGCCAATCATATGACTGGTTGCGTCGGCGAGTAATCCCACTCTCCATACTCGCCGACCGCATCGGTCCAGGCCTCCCCCGGAAGGCGACCCGTGTACCCCGAGAACGGGGTCGGGTCGCGTTCGTCGTGTCGTACGGCGTTACCTCGTTAGCTGGAGGGGTTGATGAAGGTGTTGATCAGGGCTCGGTAGCGTTCTACGGCGGCTCGGTTGCGGATGAAGTCGCGGAAGCCGGTGAGGGGGGTGTTGTAGTCGGTGATGCGGCCGGCGGGGACTGCGACGTCGCGGCGGCTTGACCATTGCAGGACTGTGCTTTGGCGTTCGACGCTCAACTGCCAGGCCAGGTAGAGCTTGGCGGCGGCTGGGTGGCGGGCGGTGCGGAGGATGGCGGCTGTTCGGGGCCAGCTCATGAACTGGTCGGTTTTCGGGGGGATGTATTGGACGGTGGCGGGGGTCAGCGGGGAGACGTTGGCGAGGCTGGCGGTGCGTTGGCCGCTGGCGAGGATCGCGTTGGTGGTGGGGGAGTTCTCGACGATCAGGGGGCGTTGCTCCATGAAGCGCTCCATGTAGCGCAGGCCGTATTTCTGCGTCACCAGGTAGAACGCGAACAGGACGGCGTCGTCCGCGGTGGGGTCCGGGACCACGATCTTGTCGCGGAACGCGGGGGCCAGGAAGTCGACGGCGTCGCGGGGGCGCTCGGCCTCGGAGAGGAGGGACGTGTTGACGACGCGACCGAAGGATTGGGCGCTGATGCCGATGAAGGTGTCGTCGGGATCCCGGTACTGCTTGAAGACCTCCTGCGCGCCCGGGGGCCGGTACGGCAGCAGTGCGTTCTGGGCCTTCCAGTGCTCGAAGTCGTACAGGGTCTGCAGCTGAATGACATCCGGTTCCAGACCGCCGAGCGCCAGTTGGCGGTCGACAAGGGCGCTGTGCTCGGTGCTGTAGCGGACCTTGATGACGGTGTCGATTCCGGGGAAGGCGGTCATGAACGCCTGACGTGTCCGGTCCTCCTGAGTGGGTACGCTCCCGCCGGCCCAGACGACGAGCCCGCCGCCCTCGGCGAGCGCAGCGCGGTACAGCTTCTGCAGAGCGGCCTCGTCGCTACCGCCGGCCGCGAAGGCGCTGGTCTGGTTGAGGGCCAGGGCGCTCACGCCGACCGCCCCGGCAGCGCCGTACTTGAGAATGGTGCGCCGTCCGATGGTCGCGGGGTCAGGATTGTTCAACGTGCTCTCCAATATCTCGCTGGGTAGGGATGTCAACGGGCCGGTCGCGCCGGCGCGATCCGGGTGAGGGAGAAGTAGGCGGCCAGTCCGACAACGACGTGCATCACGATCAGTACGGCGACGCCGGCCGGGGACTGCCCGGTCACCAGCAGCGCGATGTCGGCGAGCATCGAGACCGGTACGACGATGACGGCCAGCCTGCGCAGCAGGTCGACCGGCTTGGCGGCCTTGGCGGCGATGACCGACCAGGCGACCGAGGCGCCGACAATCCCGAAGAACGTCAACGACACATACGCCACCGGCTGGAACCCCTTGAAATCATCGGGAACCGAGAAGGCTGCCTTCCCGATCAGCGCCAGCAGGGTGTTGCCAAGGCTGGCCACGACGATCGCCAGTACGGCGGCGCCGGCGAGCCTGCCGGGATGCGGGGAGCGGGTCCGAAGACCGTCCGCCGCGGAGAGGGTAGTCACGGAAGAACCTCCTGGGAGTCGGCCGGTTTCTCCGGACCGTTCTCCCAGGAAAAGGCGTCAGCCTCTGAACGACATCGGTGTCACCTCAGAGTCAGCTGAGAACTCGGCGACCGGGGCCGCGGGGATCAACACCCGCAACCAGGCGCCGCCGTGATGTGGGACCACGGTCGCGGAACCCTGATGGGCAGCGACGATCGCGGCCACGATGCTGAGCCCGAGGCCGCTGCCTTCCCCGGTGCCCGCGACGCGATGCCGGGCCGTGTCGGCACGATAGAAGCGCTCGAACACCTTGTCCGCCTGGTCGGCTGCGATCCCCGGCCCCTGGTCGATCACGTCCACAACTTCGTCGTACCCGCTCCGGCTGACCCGCACCTCGGCCGCGGTGCCGGCCGGCGTATGCGCACGGACGTTGGCCAGCAGGTTCCCCAGCACCTGGCTCAGCCGATGCTCGTCACCCACGACTGGATGCGCGCCAGGCTCGATGAGCAGCGTCAGCGACCGATCCGGATCAGCAGCCCTGGCATTCTGTACGGCGGCCGTGACCAGCTCGGCGAGATCCAGTTCGACCCGGTCGAGTGGGCGCCCCTGGTCGAGTCGCGCGAGCAGGAGCAGTTCGTCGACCAGGCTGGTCATCCGGTGGGTCTCGTCCTCGACCCGGCGCATCGCGTCGTCGAGCTGCTCGGGCTCGCTCAGCGCACCCTTCCGGACGAGCTGGGCATATCCCGTGATCGCGGTCAGCGGCGTACGGAGCTCATGACCGGCATCCGCGACGAACCGCCGCAGCCGGTCCTCGGCCAACTGCCGCTGCGTGAACGCGTGCTCGATCCGGCCGAGCATCTGGTTCATCGACTGTCCGAGTACGGCGACCTCGGTCGGCGCCCCGGCGAGCTCGACCCGGTGGGACAGCTCCCCGTCGGCGATCCGCGTAGCCGTGGCGGACATCGTGTCCAGCGGCTTCAGCACGAACCTGCTCACTCCGACCGCGAGTGCCACGGCCAGTGCCAGCGCTATCAGCGTGACCGCGAGCTCGATGACGATCAGCCGGTAGACGACAGCATCCGACCAGGCCGTGGATTCCGACACCAGCAGGTAGCGCCCGCCGGGGAGGGCCGCGACCTGAATCCGATAGTCGTCCCCCGCGGTGACGGTCAACGGAGCACCCGCGGCCGCATACCGCGCGAGGTCTGCGACGGGCGGCGTCGGCAGAGTCTGTACGGCGCCCGCGTGCGAGAGTTGATTGCCTGTGGCATCGATCACGGCGATCGAGCAGTTACCTGCCTCGGCCGGGATCGACAACAACTGCCCGTCCGGGCCCAGCGTCCGCTGGTTGGCCGCCAACGCGATGTTCAGCTGCTGGTCGGTCCGCTGATGCAGGTAGGACCGCAGTGCCGTCACGCCGACGATGGCCGCCGCTGCGAGACCGATCGCCGTCACCGCGAGCACGCCGGCCAACAGCCTGCTGCGCAGCGATCGCAACCACGGTCGCCTCGCCATCAGGTCGCCGTACGGAGCAAGTAACCGGCGCCGCGAACCGTCCGGATCAGCTGGCCGTCCGGCCCGTCCAGTTTGCGCCGCAGGTAGTAGACGTAGGTCTCGACGATGCCCGAATCGCCCTGGAAGTCGAATTTCCACACGTGGTCGAGGATCTGCGCCTTCGACAGGACCCGGCCCGCGTTGAGCATCAGGTAGTGCAGCAGCTGGAACTCCGTCGCGGACAGGTCCACCAGCTCGCCGCCGCTCCACACCTCGTGGGTATCCGGATCGAGCTCCACCCGCCCTGCCCGAAGCCGCTCGCCGGCCTGTCGAACGCTCCGGCCCCGCTTCAGCAACACGTTGATCCGGGCAACGAGCTCGTCCAGGTCGAACGGCTTGGTCACGTAGTCGTCACCCCCGAGGGTGAGCCCGGCGACCTTGTCCTCCCGGGCGTCGCGCGCCGTCAGGAACAGAACCGGCGCATCGACCCCGTCCCTGCGCAACCGCCGGCAGACCTCGAACCCGTCCAGATCCGGCAGCATCACATCCAGCACGATCACCTCGGGCCGGAACTCGCGAGCCTGCTCAAGCGCCTCACTACCCGTGGCCGCGGACGCGACGTCGAAACCGGCGAACCGCAAGGTCGTGGTCAGCATGGCGAGAATGTTCTCCTCGTCGTCCACCACCAGCACTCTGGTTTCCGGCATGATCATCTTCCCCGTTGGACAGCAGTCCTCCCCACGATAAACACCGAACCTCAGAGTCAGCTCAGAACCTGCCCGGCAGGTTGCCAGCGGACTCACAGGAAACCCGGAGGGGGCTCGGAGGGTGGGGCGGTTTGCTGGGGCAACGATCCGGTGACGTGCCGGACGACTTCCAGGAGGACTCCATGACTACCGTGCCCGCGGTCGCTGGTCTTCGCTCACGCGCCCCGCAGTTCGCCAAGCTCGCCGGCGCCGCCGTACTGGCCGTTGTGGTGGCTTGTTCGGTGAACACGTTGCTCGCGCTGATCGCCAAGGCGGTGTTCTCGGTTCCCGATGATTTCAAGGGGTTCCAGCCGGTCGCCTACGTGTCGCTGACGTTCCTCGGGATCGTCGGGGCCTCGGTCGCCTGGTCGCTGATCGCCGCGAGGGCCGCCAAGCCTGTCGAGCTGCTGGGCAAGCTCGCGCTGATCATCGTGCCGGTGACGATGCTCGCCGACCTCGCCCTGCTCCTGAGCGGCCAGTCGCCGGCCGGCGTCGCCGTACTGGCTCTGATGCACGTGGTCGTCGGGGTATCGGCGTACACCAGCTTGACCCGGCTCGCCCCGCCCCGCTAGCCGCTTCAGACCCCCCAGAAGGCGTCTTCCACGGGCTGGTTCTCGCCGATGAGCCAGATTTCGGCGATCAGGTCGCCTTCGGCGCGGAAGATGTCGACGCCGTGCTGGTCGAGGTCCGGGAGGCCGTCGCGCTGGGCGGTGAAGCGGACGGTGGTGGAGACGAGGTCGCCGGATTCGGTGGTCAGGGCGAAGGTGTTGTTGCTGAGGGCAAAGAAGCGGCCGAGGTGGGCGACGATGGCTTCGGGTCCGGTGTGGTCGCCGATGAGCGGGTACTCCGCCGCATCAGCAACGACTGACCGACCTCGTCGGTGAAACCCCAGCGGCGGTAGAAGGGGATGAGGCCGGGCTGGCAGACCAGTTCGATGCTGCGGACCTCCTGCAGGGACGGATGCGACACGATCGCCTCCAGCAAGGTCGCCCCGTGGCCGCTGCCGCGGGTGTCGGGCGAGACGACCACATCGAGGATCAGGGCGACCTGGGTGTAGTCGGTGAGGACCCGGGCGAAGCCGACCAGGTTGTCCTCCGCGAGAACGGCCAGCACCAGGTCCGACTCGGCCAGGATCCGCGTGGTCTCCGCCGGGGTGCGGTCGGTCAGCCACCAGGCCGAGCGGAAGAGAGCGGCTAGATCCGGTAGGTGGCGGGGTTCGATGTGATCGACGACGGTCATGGGTCCAGTCTCGTATTGAGACCGCCGGTCGGTGCTGCGGCAGGTAATCTTGACTCATTCCAGAAAAGGCGGAAGACTGCGGGGGTGCCGACCGTGGAGGAGCTCCAGCAGTTACTGCGCGGGAGCGAGCTGCGCGTGACGCGGCCGCGGGTCGCGGTGCTGCACGCGGTCTACACGCACCCGCACGCCGACACGGACTCGTTGATCGGGGCCGTGCGCAACGAACTGCCGGAGGTCTCGCATCAGGCGGTCTACGACTCGCTGCACACGTTGACCGCGGCCGGGCTGGTACGCCGGATCCAGCCGCTCGGCTCCGTCGCGCGGTACGAGTCGCGGGTGGGCGACAACCACCACCATGTCGTGTGCCGCACCTGCGGTGCCATTGCCGATGTTGATTGTGCGGTGGGGCACGCGCCCTGCCTGCACGCGTCCGACGACCACGGGTTCGTGATCGACGAGGCTGAGGTCATCTACTGGGGGCTCTGCCCCGACTGTGCTTGACCTTGTGTGAAAAACGTCCAGTCCTGGAAGGATTCAGATGTCCGACAACCATGAGCCGCACGAGCCCCTGCCCGGTGAAGGCAGCGAGGAAAGCCGCGGCGAAGACAACGCGCAGGCCTCGGGTGGCTGCCCGGTGGCCCACGGTCAGGGTGCGCAGCCGACCTCGGGCGACGCCAACCGGGCCTGGTGGCCGAACCAGCTGAACCTGAAGATCCTGGCCAAGAACCCGGCGGTGACCAACCCGCTGGACGCCGACTTCGACTACGCCGAGGCGTTCCAGAGCCTGGACCTGGCCGCGGTGAAGGCGGACATCCTCGCCGTACTGACCACGTCGCAGGACTGGTGGCCGGCCGACTTCGGGCACTACGGCCCGCTGATGATCCGGATGGCCTGGCACAGCGCCGGCACGTACCGGATCAGCGACGGCCGCGGTGGCGCGGGCGCCGGGCAGCAGCGGTTCGCGCCGCTGAACAGCTGGCCGGACAACGCCAACCTGGACAAGGCCCGCCGGCTGCTCTGGCCGGTGAAGAAGAAGTACGGCCAGAAGATCTCCTGGGCCGACCTGCTGATCCTGACCGGCAACGTGTCGCTGGAGTCGATGGGCTTCAAGACCTTCGGGTACGCCGGTGGCCGCGAGGACGTGTGGGAGCCGGAGACCGACGTCTACTGGGGCCCCGAGACGGGCTGGCTGGACGACGAGCGTTACAGCGGTGACCGCGAGCTGCAGAAGCCGCTGGGCGCCGTACAGATGGGTCTCATCTATGTGAACCCGGAAGGCCCGAACGGCAACCCGGACCCGCTCGCCTCGGCGCGCGACATCCGCGAGACCTTCGGCCGGATGGCGATGAACGACGAGGAGACCGTCGCGCTGATCGCCGGTGGTCACACCTTCGGCAAGACGCACGGCGCCGGGAACGCCGAGGAGCACGTCGGGGTCGAGCCCGAGGGCGCCGACCTCGAGCACCAGGGCCTCGGCTGGAAGAGCACGTTCAACTCCGGCAAGGGCAAGGACGCGATCACCAGCGGCCTCGAGGTCACCTGGACCACCACGCCGGCCAAGTGGGGCAACGACTTCTTCGAGATCCTGTTCGGCTACGAGTGGGAGCTGATCAAGTCCCCCTCCGGTGCGAACCAGTGGGTCGCGAAGGACGCCGAGGCGATCATCCCGGACGCGTACGACGGTCCGAAGAAGAAGCCGATGATGCTGACGACCGACCTGGCGCTGCGCGTCGACCCGGTCTACGAGGAGATCTCGCGCCGGTTCAAGGACAACCCGGACCAGTTCGCGGACGCGTTCGCCCGCGCCTGGTTCAAGCTGACCCACCGCGACATGGGCCCGATCGTCCGCTACCTCGGCGCCGAGGTCCCGGCCGAGACGCTGATCTGGCAGGACCCGGTCCCGGCCGTCGACCACGAGCTGGTCAGCGCGGACGACGTCGACGTACTGAAGGCGCAGATCGCGGCCTCCGGCCTGTCGGTGTCGCAGCTCGTCTCGACCGCTTGGGCCGCCGCGTCCAGCTTTCGCGGTAGCGACAAGCGCGGTGGCGCGAACGGCGCCCGCATCCGCCTGCAGCCGCAGGCCGGCTGGGAGGTCAACAACCCCGACCAGCTCGCCCAGGTACTGCGTACGCTCGAAGGCATCCAGTCCTCGTTCGGGAAGGCCATCTCGCTGGCCGACCTGATCGTGCTCGCCGGTGGTGTCGGTGTCGAGATCGCGGCCAAGAACGCCGGCACGGACATCGTCGTACCGTTCACCCCGGGCCGCACGGACGCCTCCCTGGAGCAGACCGACGTCGACTCCTTCGAGGCCCTCGAGCCGGTCGCCGACGGCTTCCGTAACTACTACGGCAAGGGCAACCGCCTCCCCGCGGAGTACCTCCTCCTCGACCGGGCGAACCTGCTCACCCTGAGCGCTCCCGAGCTCACCGTCCTGGTCGGCGGCCTCCGGGTCCTCGGCACCAACTACGACGGCTCGGCGCACGGCGTCCTCACGGACAACCCGGGCACCCTCACCAACGACTTCTTCGCGAACCTGCTCGACCTGAGCACCGAGTGGAAGTCGACCGACGACAGCCAGGAGTTCTTCGAGGCCAAGGACTCCTCGGGCACCGTCAAGTGGACCGGCACCCGCGCCGACCTCGTCTTCGGCTCGAACTCCGAACTCCGCGCCGTCGCCGAGGTCTACGCCTCCGACGACGCCAAGTCCAAGTTCGTCACCGACTTCGTCGCCGCCTGGCACAAGGTCATGGAACTGGACCGCTTCGACCTCCACCGCTGAGGCCGGCCTGAAGGCGGCCGCTTCCTGCTCGCAGGGAGCGGCCGTCTTTTGAGTGGGTGAGGTATCCTTTTGGATACCTGGAGGTGATGGCTGATGCGACCTACCGACCTATTGTTGCGAGCCCGCAAGGCCGCCGGTCTGCGGCAGGCCGAGCTCGCTTGCCGGGCGGGGACGTCGCGGCCGACGCTCTCGGCGTACGAGCACGGCCGAAAGTCGCCGACGCTGGAGACTGCCGCCCGACTGCTTGCGGAGACTGGATTCGAGCTGGACATTCGGCAGCAGGTGGGATTCGTTGAGCACACCACGGCCAGGGGGCGCGTCCTGTCGGTGCCGACGCACCTGCCCCGGCTGGACATCAGTGCGGCGCTCGCCACGGTGACGCTGCCGTTGCATCTGAACTGGTCCGACCCTGGGCGGCAGTTCAAGCTACGTGACCGGGCCGACCGCGCGAGGGTGTATGAGACCGTCCTGCGTGAGGGTGGGGCGGAGGACATCCTGCAGTACGTCGACGGTGCTCTCCTGATCGACCTCTGGCCGGAGCTGGTCCTACCGCGCGAAGTCCGTGCGGCCTGGACCGACTTGATCGAGAACGCCGTCGGCCTCGCCGCATGACGAAGCGATAGCCCCGGGGCCTCGACTTCTCGAGGGCCGGGGCTTGGCGACGTACCGACTGCGCGGGACGCATCGGAAGTTCCGTGCGGCGGTGATTTCGGCAACACGAACGACAGCAGGTAGCTGCCGATCGCGGCACGGTCGTGCTGGGCGCAGGGGTGCAGTCATGCATAGGTAGGCGACGACCTGCTGTCCTTGGTGCGGTACCTGCACCCTCGTTGAGCGGTGAGGGAGACCAGTTGGCCGAGGTGGGCCGGCGGTGGTGGGCGGCACGAACGACAGCAGGTGGTCGGGCGTTGGGTGGCCGGGAGTGCAGACGCTGTAGGTGGGGGTGGCTCGGTGGGCGTGGACGGGTGTCGACGGAGCACGCACCTGCTGTCGTTGGTGCGGGCTGCCCTGTCCCGAGCGGTGCCGATGGTCCGAGGCCTCAGGCCTTACCGATCTGTCGGGGTTTCACGGCCGACTCTGTACTGCGGGGTTTCGGCGGGCCGGATTGCTTGTGGGGGTTGGGGGCGCGTGTCAGGCTGGCCGGGTTGTTGGCGTCGGCGAAGGGCACTGTTATGCGGTTTCATCATGGTCGGGAACCTGCGGGGGACCTGACGTTCAGTGATGTGTTCTTGGTGCCTGGGCGGTCTCGGGTTACCTCGCGGCTGGATGTTGATCTGGCGACCGGGGACGGGAGCGGGGCTTCGATTCCGGTGGTGGCGGCGAACATGACCGCGGTGTCGGGGCGGCGGATGGCGGAGACCATTGCCCGGTGTGGTGGGCTGGCGGTGATTCCGCAGGACATTCCGGTGGATGTGGTGGGCGAGGTTGTTGCCTGGGTCAAGGATCGGGATCCGGTGCACGACACGGCGTTGGTGTTGCCGCCGTCGGGGACGGTGGGGGAGGCGCTGAATCTGCTGCCGAAGCGGGGGCACGGGGCGGTGGTGGTTGTCGATCAGGGGCGGCCGGTGGGGGTAGTCACCGAGGCGGACTGTGCTGGGGTGGATCGGTTCACGCAGCTGGACGCGGTGATGTCGCGGGAGTTGCTGACGGTGCCGGCGGGGATCGATCCGGAGTCGGCGTTCAACCAGTTGCACGACGGGCGGCATCGGCTGGCGCCGGTGGTGGACGAGGCCGGGACGATCGTCGGGATCCTGACTCGGCAGCGGGCGCTCCGAGCGACGTTGTACGAACCGGCGCTGGACACGAACGGCAAGCTGCGAGTGGCAGCGGCGATCGGGATCAACGGTGATGTGGAGCAGCGGGCGAAGGCCTTGCTGGCCACGGGAATCGACGTACTGGTGATCGACACCGCGCACGGTCATCAGCAGCGGATGCTCGACGTGCTCCGGATGGTGAAGAGCCTCGGCCCCGAGGTGCCGATCGTCGCGGGCAACGTCGTGACGGCCGAGGGCGTGAGTGATCTCGTCGAGGCCGGCGCAGACATCATCAAGGTCGGCGTCGGACCGGGCGCCATGTGTACGACGCGGATGCAGACGGCTGTCGGACGCCCGCAGTTATCCGCCGTACTGGAATGCGCGACCCGAGCGCGTGAGCTGGGCAAACACGTCTGGGCGGACGGCGGCGTACGGCATCCTCGCGATGTCGCGCTCGCGTTGGCCGCCGGGGCTTCGAGCGTGATGATCGGCTCGTGGTTCGCCGGGACGTACGAGTCGCCCGGTGACGCGCACCGCGACAGCGACGGGCGGATCTACAAGGAGAGCTTCGGGATGGCGTCCGCCCGCGCGGTGCGGTTGCGGACGGCCGACGACACCCCGTTCCAGCGGGCCCGGAAGGCGATCTTCGAGGAGGGGATCTCGTCGGCGCGGATGTACCTCGACCCGGACAGCCCGAGCGTCGAGGACCTGCTCGACTCGATCGTCTCCGGAGTGCGCAGCTCCTGCACGTACGCCGGCGCTGCCAACCTGACCGAGTTCCACGAGAAGGCGGTCGTCGGCCTGCAGACGGCCGCCGGCTACGCGGAAGGCAAACCGACGAACACCAGCTGGTGACTCATCCGGCGGGTGAGGTTGAGGACACAACAACCTCATACGGAGAGCGATTGGCAGCCCGTGACCCCGGTGGCACTCTGTAGTCAGCAGGGGGGAGAGAACGCCGAGCACGCTGCAGGTGGCGTTCGATCCCGCAGGGGGAGAGCGGGATCGAGCGGGTGCAGGAAGTACGGCGTTCTGGACGTGGTCGCGGGTGTGGTCCGGAGTTCGACCGAGGCTTGGGAGGGCGACTCGGGAACTCTGCACCCCACCCGCGACTGCCGTCTCGGCCGATCGCGCACGGAGTCGCAGCCGCCAGCGGCGGCCGGTGCTTCGATTGCCGTTCTGGCCCGCCCCGGGATCACGAGTTCCCGCCTGACCCACAGCCGAAAGAGACGCCGAACGTTGCAGGAACGTGCAACAGATACTCGTGGTAGCAGCCTGCGCGCTCTTCGCGCTCTAAGGTTGCGGGATGGGGAATGTGCCGCATCCGCTTGCCACCTATCTCGTCGATCTGCAGAAATCGGTGCAGGAGGCGCAGCGACAGATGCAGGGGAAACTGGATCGACCGCACCAGAACTTTGCCGAGGGCAAGGTTTGGGCCGGGCCGGCGGCGGATCGATGGGGGACGCGGCTGAGCGATCAGCGAAGGTCGTACAACACCGAGCTGAGCAAGCTGGGCAACGAGGTCGCCGAGCGGCTCGCGAAGACGCCGCCGACCTGTACCGAGGACGAGGCCACCGACTGGAAACGGAGGCTGGGTCTTGCCTGAGCCACGCAAGGGTGACTTCGTCGGCATCGACCCGGTCGCGTTCAAGGCGATGAACGCCGACCTGGCGAGCGTCAAGGCGTTGATCGACGCGAAACTGCCCAAACTTCGGGCTGCCTTCACGCAGGCCGAGCTGTCGACCGGCCGGATCGAACGACTGGCCGCCGTGAGCCGTTGGATCGAATCGGAAATGCCGAGTCTGCGGCGCCGGCAGCTGCTGGCCGAGCAACTCAAGAAGGAAGCGCTGCAGTTCGGCCGGACCGGTGCCATGGTTCACAGCGACTGGACGGGCAGCTTCGTCTCCACCGAAGCTGCGGTTGCTCGCGCCAAGGAGCTGGCGGCTCAGTACAAGGATGGTGAACTACCCGCCGAAGCCTGGGACGAAATCGTCCGCAACCAGCACGACCCCGACTTCGCCGAGGCATTCGTCAAGGCGATCGGTCCCGACGCTGCCCGGATGCTGGCCGCGTCCAGTGGGAACCCGAAGGCCTGGGACGGAGGCAAGGACAAGAACGCCGCCAGTCATTACTCGGCGCTGGCGAGTCTGTTCGCGACGGCGAGTCACCGCGGCGTGATCACCGACGAGTGGCTCGACAAGTTCCCCGGGCTCGTCGATCTGATGCGCCAAGGCATCTGGGACAACAAGCTGCTCATTCACGTGGGTCAGCGTGCCTTGGACTCCAACCAGATGGACCCGGGCGGCAACACCCGCACGGCTGACATCCTTGCGATCGTGGCTCGTTCGCCGATTGCGGCCAACGTGCTCTACACCGCCAACTTCGCCAAGATTCAGCTCATGATCAGGGGCGAGTGGCCGGGCTGGATGGCCACCGACAGCCCAGCTCTCGGCGACCCGTTGGGAACCTTCGTCCGGTCGGCCACAGTCGATGCCCGTCCGATCATGGCTGCCCTCGGCGGCGTCAACGACGCAGAGCTTCTGACACAGCAGATCCTGCTCGACGTCCAGAAGAACCCCAGCCGTACGCCCTTCGCCGGAGTCCAGGACGCCTACACCGCGATCGTCTCGACCTACTTCGACGATCTCTACGCCTCCGTCTCCGGTGCGGTAGTACCGGAGTACTTCGAACATCCCGATGTGCAGCCGCCGGGCGTGAACGTGCCCCCGAAGGCATGGAACGCCATGGTCCAGCAGGCGATGTGGAATCCCGACAACGCGGCGCTGCTGACCGTCTTCTTCCAGGCGAAGACCAAGGAGAGGTCCGACGCGCTCGACGACCGGCTGGCTTATGACAAGAACGGGGCCGTCCAGTCCCCCGGGTCCGTCAGTCTCTCCAACTGGCAGAACGGGCAGTTCAGAGCCTGGTTCACCACGCAGTATGCCGCCGTACAAATCCTGGCAGCGAAAGAGGTCGCGGACTACAACGCCAAGGTTGAGAAGCGGGTGGGATACATCGTCGACACCGCGAGCTCGGCAGGTTTCGCCGCAGCGGGAGGCCCCGCCGGTGCTGCGGCCGCGGCAGGCAAGACCATTCAAGGTTTCGCGAAGAGCGCCGGTATCGCCGCGGTGAAGAAGGAGATCGCCAGCTGGTTCGCGCACGAGGTGCCGAAGTACCAGGCCAACCTCAACTGGACGTACAACACTCGTGCCTGGCAGTTGAAGGCGAACTCGCATCTCACCGACACCAAGGGCCGGTTCCCTGCGGTGGTCGATGCGGAGGGCCGAACCTGGACAGGCGACACCGCTTACTACGAGAAGCGGTACGGCGCGAAGTTCACCACGGGAGAAATCCCTCCGGTGGTTTTGGCGTCCGAGTCGATGTCGCCCGCTGCGCTACGTGCCTATGCCGCGTGGCTAGAGGATCCGGCTGTCCAAGCCGAGGTATGGCCGATGGCCGGTCCCGATATGCAGGGCGGCCCCAGCGGATCGTCAGGTGGGTAGTGAAACTCGGCCGATCAGCGAACGGCCATCTTGAGCGGTGATGAGCAGGTAGAGCCCCCCGCCGCCGATCGCCGCCGTGGAGACAGGCCAGCCTGCAGTTGTCACTGAGCCGTCGGGCTGCGCGAGACGAACGACCTTTTGCACCGGTTGTCCGTCGAACATCGTGACCGAAGAGTCGATGATCGCGGTCTGGCCAGGTGTGTACTGGCCTTTCCAGCGGAAGCCGGCGGGGATGTGTGTTCGGTTCTCCGCAGGCTGCAGCTCGACCGGCATCGCCACGTAGCCGCGGTCGACAGTGACGCCTGTATCGGTGATGAACTGGGGAAAAGCGTCTGCGGCGTCGCCCTCCCGAGCAAACGGTCGCTCACCGAGGGGCGCGGTCGAGGGGTCGCGGCGTCGAGCGACGCTGCGGACTGTTCCATCGGCGGAAAAGGCGAGTACACCACCTTCCGCGGCCGCGTAGATCGTTCCGTCCTCGCCTGTTGCGAGGCTCCGGAGTTGGAGGATTCCCGGCAGCGGCCACTCGAGTGACTTCGTCCCCTCCGGAGGTGCCACAGAGGCAAGCATTGCATCGCTGAACTTCTGCGGGCTCGGGAAGGGTTCGGGCGTTCCTGCGAGAGTCTCCACACGCCCGGCGCTCACCCGACGGAGCAATGCGATCTCCTGATGCTGAGCGGTGAAGTGGCGCAGCTCGCCGTAGACCAGGTTGCCCTGGGCGTCGACGGTGATTCCCGTGATGGTGCTGGCCGGGCCGAGTGCTGCTGAGCCGTCGGCCGTTGCCCCGGCTTTCCCATCACCGACCACCCGGACGGCGTCTCCGCTCGTCTCGATCCTCGAAACCATGCCGGCACTGCCGTCCGAATGCGAGATGTAGAGAGTTCCGTCCTTGGCGACGGCAAGCTCGGCCGCAGACGTGATTCCGCGGGTCACGAGGATCCGGTGTGCACTGCCGTCGGGCTTGATGACCCAGATGCTGACGCGGTTGTTTTCGGTGACGAGTAGGCGGATGGTGCCGTCGGCTCCGATGTCCAGGTCGCTGGGGCGGCCGGTGAGGGCCAGGTCCAAGGCTTTCGTGGCGTTCGGAGTGTTGCCGCCGCCGGCGACGATCTGGACTTCTTGGCCCGCGTCTTTTCCGGGGTCCTCGTCGGAACACGCGGTCAGAAGCAGCGCGACGGCCAAGCAGGGGATCGCGGTACGGCGCCAGGTCATAGCGGTCATGCTAGTTCTCCCCGGACAGTGGAAATGCAGTTGTGCACGGTGAGAGAGTCGAGACGTGCCGATCACCGAGCCGCTCGCCATCGTCTGTGACGAATCCGGGTATGAAGGCGAGAAGCTCGTCGGCGGCGTGACGGATGTCTTCGCGCACGCAAGCATCCGGCTGGACGAGGCGACCGCGGCAGCCTGCGTCGCCGAGCTGCGCGCCCGCATCAAGTCACCCGCCACCATGTACAAGGCGAACCACCTCCTGCGCTCGAAACACCGAGCCACCTTGCTCTGGTTCCTCGGCCCGGACGGCCCGCTGCCCGGCAACGCCAGTGTGTTCGTGATCGACAAGACCTACTTCTTGATCACCGGCCTGGTCGACCTCCTCGGCGCACGCCCCGAGACCACCACCTTCCTGTACGACGCGCACCGCCGTACCGAGCGAGCCCGCGAATTCCTGGACGCGGCCAACGACTTCATCCGCGCCCAGGAGACCGCCGTACTCCCACGACTCGACCCGCTCCTCCCCGCGATCATCCGAGCCGCCGAACACTGGAGCGACGGCACCCCGGTCCTGATCGCCCACGACCGCCAGACCACCCTGTCCCCACCCCGCATCGCCGCCCTCCGCCAGGCATCCCCGGCGATCGCCGCGATCGAGCAGCTCGACTCCTTCGTCGACCACCGCGTGCAGATCGCCGACTTCCTGGCAGGCATCACCTACCGGATCCTTTCCGGCCGGTTGCACGGGAACGACGACCCCGAGGTCGTCGCCGCGCTCACCCCGTACCTCGATCCGCAGTCACTGTGGACGACGCCTTGGCTTTCGGCGGTGCCTTCGGCATGATCGGTGCTTGATCGATAGAGCAGGAGGCGATGTGCCGGTAGACGGACCGCCCCCGCTCAGGGTTGATGCCGAGACCGCGATCATCCTGCGCGAGGCCTATCACAAGATCGCTGCCCTGACCCGCAATGATCACTACGGGTTGTACGACTACGTGCGGGTTGTGGTCGCGAAGGTCGCCAAGGTGGACGCGTTCTACGTCGGCTTCGTGCACGGGTCCAGCAAGGTGCGCTATCCGTACGGGTACGACGACGGCCGGTACGTCGATCCCGATACGCACAGCTTCGGGCCGCAGGGGCAGACGGCGTGGTTGCTGAAGCACCGGCAGACGTATCGGTTCGCGTATGACAACGGGGTCGCGCTGCATGCCGGCGTACCGATCGGTGCGGTGGGGCGGCGGTCGGAGGATGCCGTGACGGTGCCGATCTTCCGGTCGGTGAAGGACGGCGCGGATCAGGTGTTCGGGATGTTGTCGATGCAGAGCTACGAGCCGCGCTCGTACGACGACAACGCGGTCCGGGCGTTCGAGTGGATCGCCGGTGTGGTCGGGCGGGTGCTGACCCGGGAGGGGGAGGATCGGGACGCGCTGCGGCGACTGCCGGCCGGGGACGTCGGGCCGGGATTGCTGACGTCGGATCACGTGATGGAGTACCTCACCCATCGGATCGCGTCGATCCGGGAGATCGCGGCGGAGGCGATGACGGCGGACAGCGTGCCGGCGGAGGTGCAGGGGCATCTGGTCCGGATCGTCGAGACGACCGAGCACATCCAGTCCGAGCTGATCGAGATGCTGATGGAGACCGACGAAGGCCCGGAACGGCGGTTCGCCGGGCTGACGAAGGCTCAGCAGGGGATCGCGGTGCTGCTGGCGGACGGGCTGGACAACGATCAGCTGGCGGCCGAGCTCGGGATCAGCCTGAACACGGTGAAGACCCATCTGAGCGCGATCCTGCGCAAGTACGGGATGGCGCACCGGGCCCAGGTGGCCGATGACGTGCGGAAATACCTCGCACCGTAGACATACTTGAACTGTTGAAGTAACTTCCGGGTGGCCCTTTTATTAGGAAATATCCAGTCCGCCCTGGAGGCTCCCGTGGATCCGTTGTCCCGTCGTACGTTCCTCGCCGCGAGTGGGGGTCTGCTGGCGAGCGTCACGCTGCCGGTCGCCGGAGCTGAGGCCGCCAAGCCGGCCGCACCACAGCCTGCCTCGTCGAAGGCCGACCTGGCGCGGTACCGCCCGGTGCGGGCGTCCTCGAGCGCGTACGCCGCGACGCCGCCGGAGTTCGCGGTCGACGGGCTGGCGGTGCCCGGGGTCCGCGGATCGGGATGGCGAGCGGCGGGCAACGATCCGCAGTGGCTGGTCGTGGACCTGCAGGCGAAGTGCCGAGTGGAGTCGGTCCGGCTGACGTTCGAGGCGACCTCGACCGATCCCGCCTTCGACTTCTCGGGCGGCAATCCGTACGGGAACACGACCGGGCAGGAGCTGCTCTCGAGCTCACCACTGGACTTCCGGGTCGACACCTCGATCGACGGTTCCTCGTGGCGCACGGTGCACCAAGCGAGCGACAGTGCTGGTGGCACTGTCGACGTCGCGCTCGACAGCCCCGTCACCGCGCAGTACGTGCGCCTGACCGCGAGCCGCCAGGCGAACACGAACGCCCTTGGCCTCAACGGCTTCCAGGTCTACGGTACGGCGACCTCCAGCCGGCCGACGGCGACCGGGTGGACCGACTGGGGTAAGCACGCGGATCGCCCGCCCGCATTGACCAAGGCCGTCGACGGGACGTTCCCGATCGAGTCCGGCTGGACGCTGACCATGGATGCCTTCACCGGTATGGATGGCGCCGGTACGACGGATGGCGCCGTACTGGCGCAGCCCGGTCTCGACACGTCGGCCTGGCTGCCCGCGCTCGTGCCGGGCACGGTGCTCGGATCACTAGTAGAGGAAGGGCATTTCCCCGACCCGGTCGAGGGCATGAACAACCTCGAGATCCCGGAGGCGCTCAGCCGGCACGTCTGGTGGTACCACCGGAAGTTCGATCGGCCGACGGCGTCTGGGACGCGGGCGTGGCTCGAGTTCGACGGGATCAACCACCAGGCGGACGTCTGGCTGAACGGCGTCTCGGTCGGCACGGTGAAGCATCCGTTCGCTCGAGTGGCGCTGGATGTGACCGCTGCCCTGAAGGCGAAGAACGCACTCGCGGTGAAGATCACGCCGATGCCGCACCCCGGATCCGCTGGTGACAAAGGCGATGCCGGGCAGGCGTTCGTGCAGGCCGCCACGCTGTACCTGGACTCGCCGACGTTGCTGGCGGCATCCGGTTGGGACTGGATGCCCGCGGTTCGCGACCGTGCAGCTGGGATCTGGAACCACGTCCGGCTCCGCTTCACGGGCGACGTCGTACTGGGTGATGCGCGGGTGGTGACGAAGGTGCCGAGCGCCGATCACGCCACGGTCGCGATCAGTGTGCCGGTGCGCAACGCATCCAGCAGCGCGAAGACCGTCACGGTGAAGACCGCCTTCGACGGGCACACCGCGAGCAAGACGGTCACGGTGCAGGCCGGTGCGAGTGCGAACGTTGCCTTCGACACCGTTGCCATCGACAACCCGAAGCTGTGGTGGCCCAATGGGTACGGCGATCCGGCGCTGCACGCGCTGACCGTCATTGCGACCATCGGCAGCACGGTGAGCGACAGCCGCAAGACCACCTTCGGCATTCGTGAGTTCGGCTACGACTACGAGATCCCGATCAAGATCGACCCGGCGACCAACAGTGCCTTGCAGACCGTCACGATCCCCAAGCAGACCGCGCGGTACCTGAAGATCCAAGGCCGCCGTCGGGCGACCGGGTGGGGGTATTCGCTGTGGACGCTGGCGATCAAGGACAGCGCGGATCCGTCGGTCGACCTGGCACGAGCCGGTACGGCGTCCGCCTCGGACGATGACGGCAGCCCGGCTCAGAACGCGATCGACGGCGATGACCGCAGCCGCTGGTCGTCGGCGTACAAGGACGACGAGTGGATCCAGGTCGACCTGGGGAGCGCTCGCGGTTTTGACCGGGTCGAGCTGCTGTGGGAGACGGCGTACGCGTCGCTGTTCGAGATTCAGGTGTCGGACGACGGCCACGAATGGCGCACGGTGCAGGAGGTCAACAATGCGCCGGTGCCGCTGAAGATCAGCGTGAACGGCGTCCGGATCTTCTGCCGTGGCGGCAACTGGGGCTGGGACGAACTGCTGCGCCGGATGCCCGAGGAGAAGATGCGCGCGGTGATCGGCATGCACCGCGACATGAACTTCACCATGATCCGCAACTGGATCGGGTCGAGTACCCGCGAGGAGTTCTACCAGGCCTGCGACGAGAACGGGATCCTGGTCTGGAACGACTTCTGGGAGGCCGGCCCGTTCACCGACAACCTTCCCGGGTACGTCGACATCGCGCGGGACACGATCGTCCGGTACCGGACGCACCCGTGCATCGTGGTCTGGTGCGCGGCCAACGAGCAGCACCCGCCGGCCGCGATCCACGAAGGCATCCAGGCCGCGATCCGGGAGGAGGACGACGAGATCCTCTACCTGCCGGACTCGGCGGCCGGCTTCGTGTCCGGGCACGGGCCGTACTACTGGGTCGACCCGGCCAGGTACTTCGACGCGAACACCTACGACACCTTCAACTTCGGCTTCCACACCGAGATCGGGATGCCGACCATCCCGGTCGTGGAGAGCATGCGCAACCTGGTCGGTCCGGACGACCCGGGCTGGCCGATCGGTACGCCGTGGTACCACCACGACTGGTCGACGCACGGCAACCAGCACCCGGAGACGTATCTCGGCGCGATCGACGAGCGGCTCGGATCGTCGAGCGGGCTGGAGGAGTTCACCCGTAAGGCGCAGTTCGTGAACTACGAGAACATGCGGGCGATGTTCGAGGCCTGGAACGCGAACCTGTGGACGGATGCGTCGGCGCTGCTGCTGTGGATGTCCCATCCTGCTTGGCATTCGACGGTCTGGCAGACCTACGACTACGACCTCGATGTGAACGGCAGCTACTACGGCGCCCGCAAGGGGTGCGAAGCGATCCACGTCCAGGCCAACCAGACCGACTGGACGACGGTCGTCCTCAACCACAAGACGTCACCGTTGACCGCCTCGGTGACTGCGGAGCTGTACGACCTCAATGGCACCCGGCTCGGTTCGCAGAACCAGGCGATCACCGTTGCTGCCAGCAACAAGGCGGAGGGCTTCAAGGTTGCCTTCGGCGCCGATCTCCCGGCTCTCCACCTACTCAGACTGAAGCTGACCGATGCCTCGGGCAAGGTTCTGTCCGAGAACACCTACTGGCGCTACCGCAAGCCGACCGACGTCCAGCGCCTGAACTCACTCGCGCCCGCGAAACTCGACGTACGGACAACTGCCGTGCGCGGCAAGCTGAGCGCGACGATCCGCAACACCGGCAAGACGGTCGCAGCCCTGACTCGGCTCTCCCTCCGCGACCGGGCCGGCCAACGGGTCCTCCCGGCCATCTACACCGACAACTACTTCTGGCTGCTGCCGGGGGAGAGCCGCACGGTGACAGTCACCACGCCAAGCTCGGCTTCCAGCCTGAAGCTGGAAGCCGAGCCCTACAACAGCTGAATCAGTAGGAACGGGCGACGAATGCGGTCAGACCGCGTTCGTCGTCTTCCACGGGCAGTGAACCGTCCTCGCGTTGGAGGCAGCGGACGGTGATCCCGGCGGTGGCCAGGCGGTCTTCACCTTCCTCGCCCACAACGTCGTACGGGAGGCTGGCCCAGCCGTTGGTGGCTGCCTCCAGCGCCTCGTCGACGGTGCTGACCGCGGTTGTGCGTGCAGTGTGGCGTGCAGCCGCTTCGTCGTGGAGCCAGGTCTGGTCGGCCGCGAGCGCCTCAGTCACCGTGGTCGCCAGATCAGCCAGCGGTACGGCGGACTTGGCCGACGCGCGCAGGCGTCGTACGACGGTTGCCACCCCGGACTGCAGGTCGCGCGGACCGATCTCGACGCGGACGGGGACACCCTTCAGCTCCCAGTTGACCGCGCGCCGACCGAACGGCTGGTCGGTGCGGTTGTCGAGGTGCACCCGGACACCGGCCGCGCGCAGCTCGTCGGCGATCCGGCCGGCGACCTCGAGGGTCTCCTCTTTCACCGCCAGTACGACGACCTGGGTGGGCGCGGCGAGCGGCGGAAGGCGGAGCCCCGCGTCGTCGCCGTGCACCATGATCAGACCGCCGAGCATCCGGGTCGTACTGCCCCAGGATGTCGTCCACGCCAGCTCACGCTGTCCGTCGCGGGACAGATAGCCGATATCGAAGGCCCGGGCGAAGTTCTGCCCGAGCTCGTGCGCCGTACCCATCTGCAACGCCTTGCCGTCGGCCATCATCGCCTCGAGCGTGATCGTGTTGACCGCACCCGCGAACCGCTCGCGCCGAGTCTTCCGGCCGACCACGACCGGAATCCCGAGGAAGTTCACCATGACCTCGCGGTAGACCTCCAGCGCGATCCGGGTCGCGTAGGCGCGGGCGTCCGCGGCCGAGGCGTGTGCCGTATGCCCTTCCTGCCAAAGGAATTCGCTCGTCCGCAGGAAGAGCCGCGGCCGCAGCTCCCACCGGACCACGTTGGCCCATTGGTTGAGCAGCAAGGGCAGATCGCGGTAACTCTGGATCCACTTGGCCATCGACTCACCGATGATCGTTTCCGAGGTCGGCCGGATCACGACGGGCTCCTCGAGCTGCTTGCCACCGGCATGCGTGACGATCGCGAGCTCGGGGCTGAACCCCTCGACATGCTCGGCCTCGCGCTGCAGGTAGCTCTCAGGAATCAGGAGCGGGAAGTAGGCGTTCGATGCGCCGGCCTCCTTGATCCGCCGGTCCATTGCCGCCTGCAACAGCTCCCAGATCCCGTACGCATACGGTCGGATGACCATCGTGCCCCGCACCGGCCCGTTGTCGGCGAGCTCGGCTTTGGCAATCACATCCTGGTACCACCGGGGAAAGTCCGTCGCCTGCGCGGCAAGCACGGATCGGGTCGCTGTCATTCCGCCAGTGTAGGAACGCGATCACCGCTACTGCCACGCATTTGTCGTCGGTAAGGGCACGTAGTAGTCCGCGGCCCCCGCCTGGCAAGCAGGCTGAGTGGCGCTTCGATACCCACTACTACGTGTCGTTCGCGACGCTTCCTAGCCGTAGAGGTGGCGGTACTCCGCGGCGGCGCCGGGGTGCAGGGGGATGGGGTTGGTGACGACGAGGGACTGGAGGTTGAGGTACTGCGCTCCGACCGCCGACGGCGGGACCAGCAGCCGCGCCTGCCGAGCAAGGGTGTTGGTGATCTCGCGGGCGACCGCGGTCGGCAGGTCCGGGCGGCAGAGCAGGAGATTGGGGATGCCGAGCACCGCCACCGCACTGGGTGCGCCGTAGACGCCGGCCGGGACGAGGACGTCCTGGTAGACCGAGCCATAGGTACGGCGAAGTGGCGCGAGCCAAGCGCCCAACGGGAGCAGGCGGATCGGGACCTGCCGGCTCAGCTTGTCGAGCGTGGTGGTCGGCACGCCGCCGGACCAGAACATCGCGTCGAGCTGCTTGTCCGCGAGCGCGGTCGCAGCCTTCCCCAGGGGGAGGTGGTTCTGAGTGCACTGGACACCAGCGGCCGTCATCAACCGCGCCGCGGTGACAGCGGCCCCGGAACCAGCCGCGCCGGCGGAGATCGTCGTACCGGCGAGGTCGGTGAGTGACTTGTACGGGCTGTCGGCGCGGACCACGCACTGCAGGTAGTTCTCGTAGACGCGGCCGAGCGCGCGCAGATCAGATCCCGAGGGGATGGCGTCCGCGAGGCTGAGAGCCAGATCGGTTTCCCGCGAAGCCAGCAGCCGCAGGTTGTCCGTGCTCCCGCCCGTCTCCCGAACCACTACCTCCCGAGCAACCCCTGCCACCCGCAACTGAATCGCCAGCAACTGTGCGAACTCCAGATAAAACCCGCCGGTCTCCCCAGCCGCAATCGTCAACCGCTCAACCGCCGCCCTCCGCCCACACCCAGCCAACGCCACCGCCAAGCCCGCCCCCACCAAAGCCCGCCGCCCAACCCGCACAACGTCCGAAGATCCGAAGACCGAGTGTGCGCTTCCTTCGGACGTTACGAAGTACCCGGCGCTAACGTCCGACGATCCGGAGACCGGGTGTGCGGGTTCTTCGGACGTTGGGGTCAGCATGGGGATTCCGGGAGGTGGAGGGTGGCGGTGAGGCCGTGGGGGACGGTCGCTGATAGCTCCAGTCGGGCGCCGATGGCTACGGCGGTTTGGTCGGCTATGGCAAGGCCTAGGCCGGTGCCGAGGGTTTTGGTGGGGCCTCGCCAGAAGCGTTGGGTGGCGAGCGCTAGGTCCTCGGGCGGGATGCCGGGGCCGTTGTCGGAGACCTGCACGAGGAGGCCGTCCGGACTGCGGGTGGAGGAGACGATCACGTGCGCGCCGGGGCCGGCGTACTTGAGGGCGTTGTCGAGGAGGACCCCGATCAGCTGCCCGAGGTCGTGGTCGTCGACGGCGGCGACGAGGCCTTCGACGGCTTGCAGTTCCAGCGTGATGTCGGCTGCGGTTGGTTGCCAGAGGTCGATCTCCTCCTGCAGAACGGCCTCGACCAGGCAGGTTGCGGTGCTGGGTTCGCTCCGGCCGTTGGTGATCCGGCTCTCGATCGCGGCGAGCTTCAACAGCCCGGCCAGCACGTTCTCCAACCGCTCCAGATCGTGCTGCACATGAGCGAGTCCAGCGATCCCCGGATCCAGCGCATCCACTCGCAACCGCAAAGAAGCCAACGGATTCCGCAGCTGATGGGAGGAGTCGGCAACCATCTGCCGCTGTACGTCGATCGACCGTTGAACCGTTGCCCCCATCACCTCGACCGATCGGGCCAACCGCCGCAGCTCAGGCGGCCCACTCGCCTCCAGCGGCTGATTCCAGCCACCCGATCGACCCAGCTCAACAACAGCATCCTCCAGCTGACCCACCGGCCGGATCACCCAGCGAGCAGCCTTCGACGCCATGAACAGCAGCAACAACTGCGCAGCCACCGCAGCAGCACAGATCACCACCCAAGACCGCCGTACGTCGCTGATCGCCGAACCGGCGTCGACCGCCAGCACGACCGCCCCAGCAGGCTCTTGCGGCGAACCGACCGGAGCCGCGATCAACGTCCGCGCCGAGGTCCACGGCCGAAGCGTGTCGATGGTCAACTGCGGTAGGTCACGAGCCGCGAGCTCCGCGACCGCACCCACCCCAGGCGACTCCTTCGTCATCCCACCCGTCGAAACGACCACCCGCCCCGAGGCATCGGTGATCAGAACCGGCTCGGAGTACAACTCCTGATGGCGCGAGGCCTCCAGCCGCACCTCGCTGTAGTCACCATCGGCCGCCGCTCGCCCGGCCAGCCCGGCGAACCGATCCAGCGTCGCGTTCCGCGCGAGCTGCAGAGTCTGCGTGCGAGTGTCGGAAACCGAGTCCAGGAAGGGAATCACCAGCGCGGCCAGTAAGACGAAAGACACGATGGCAAGGACGCCCATCAGCCGGGCTCTCATGGTTCGAGCCGGTAGCCGAAGCGGCGGATCGTGGTGATCACGGGCCGGCCGAGCTTGCCGCGCAACTGGTGCAGGTGGACGTCGAGCGCCTTCGACTTGGTGACGAAGGCGTCGCCCCAGACCTCGTCCTGGATCTGTTCCCGGCTGACTGCCGTACCAGCCCGGCGGGCGAGGGCCGCGAGCACGTCGAACTCGATCGGCGTCAGGTGGATCGTCGTACCGTCCAGCGTCACCGACCGCAGCCCGAAGTCGATCCGCAGCCCACCCACCTCGTACGTCGTACCGTCCGGAGCCGACCGGCGGTAGCGGCGGGCCGAGGCCTCGATCCGGGCCAGCAGCTCAGCCAGCCGGACCGGCTTCGTCAGATAGTCGTCGGCGCCGAGCCGCAGCGCTAGCACCACCGAGCGTTCATCGTCGCGAGCGGTCAGCACGATCACCACCACGTCGTCGACGCGGCGGAGTTTGCGCAGTACCTCGAGGCCGTCGATGTCCGGCAGGCCCAGGTCGAGCAGGATGACCTGGGCCTCCGCGTGCCGGAGCAGTACGTCGGCCCCGCGGCTGACGAGCGTGACCTGGTGACCGTTGGCGCTCAGTACATCCTGGAGGGATCGACCGAGTGCTTCGTCGTCCTCAGCGATGAGTGTGCGCATTGGGTCATTGTGCCGTCGGTGTCCGCGGCCGGCTCACCGGGCGCTGGTCGGCGGCGTGCTGGCCCTTCATTTTGCCCCGCGTCTCGGTCATCGTGAGGTACACGATCAGGCTGACCAGAGCACAGGCGCTCACGTAGTAGTAGAACGACGACTCGTGCCCGGCATCCTTCAGCCACAGCGCGACGTACTCCGCCGTACCGCCGAAGATCGCCACCGTGACGCCGTACGGCATGCCGACGCCGAGCGCGCGGATCGCTGTCGGGAACAGCTCGGCCTTCACGATCGCGTTGATCGAGGTGTACCCGCTGACGATGACGAGCCCGGCCAGCATCAGCAGGAACGCGGTCACCGGTGTCGCATCCTCGAGGGCGGTGAGGATGGGCACGGTGAGCAGCGTGGCGCCGACGCCGAAGAAGATCAGCAGCGGACGGCGGCCGATCTTGTCCGACAGCAGCCCACCGACCGGCTGCAGCAGCACGAAGATCAGCAACGCCAGAAAGTTGATCCAGGTGACCTGCGACTTCTCCAGGCCGGTGGTGTTCACCATGAACTTCTGCAGGTACGTCGTGAACGTGTAGAACGCGACCGTGCCGCCGAGCGTCAGCCCGACGACCGTGAGCACCGCGCGCGGGTGCTTGGCCAGCTCCCGCAGCGAACCCTGCTTGAACCGGCGGCTCTTCGGCTGCGCCTCGAACTCGGCGGATTCGTCCATCGACCGCCGCAGCCAGAACACGATCACCGCGGCCACGGCCCCTATCACGAACGGGATCCGCCAGCCCCAGGTGGCCAGGTCGTCCTTGGACAGCGTCTGCTGCAGCAGAATCTGTACGGCGAGCGCCACCAACTGACCGGATGCGAGCGTCACGTACTGGAAGCTGGAGAAGAAACCGCGCCGATTCTCGGTCGCGACCTCGGACATGTACGTCGCGGAGGTCCCGTACTCACCGCCCACCGACAGTCCCTGCAGCAGCCGCGCTGTCACCAGCAGCACAGGTGCGGCGATCCCGATCGTGGCGAATCCCGGCGTACAGGCGATCACCAGCGACCCGCCCGCCATCAGGGTGACCGAGAGGGTCAGGGCGGCCCGCCTGCCGTGCCGATCGGCGTACCGGCCGAGCAGGAAGCTGCCGACCGGGCGCATCAGGAACCCGACCGCGAAGACGCCGGCCGTGTTCAGTAGCTGGCTGGTCGCGTCGCCCTTGGGGAAGAACACCGGGGCGAAGTACAGCGCGAATGCCGTGTAGACGTACCAGTCGTACCACTCGACCAGATTGCCGAGTGATCCTTTGAAGATGTTGCTGACGACCCGTCGTGAATCCACGATGCCTCCTCGGAACGTGAGTTGCCGCCACTCTCCGGGCTACGGAAAGTGGCGGCAAGCACACTCAAGGCATCCTTAACTCACCCTAAGAAAACAAACGCAGTGTCAGATAGCTTCGAGCGCGTCGTTCCAGGTCTTCGACGGGCGCATCACAGCCGCCGCCTTGGCCGGGTCCGGCTGGTAGTAGCCGCCGAGGTCGACCGGCGACCCCTGTACGGCGATCAGCTCGTCGACGATCGTCTGCTGGTTCGCGTCCAGCGCCTCGGCGAGCTTGGTGAACTCGGCCGCGAGCTCGGTGTCGTCGGTCTGCTTGGCCAGCTCCTGCGCCCAGTACAGCGACAGGAAGAAGTGGCTGCCGCGGTTGTCGATCCCGCCGACACGACGGGTCGGCGACTTGTCCTCGTTCAGGAACGTCGCGGTCGCCCGGTCGAGGGTGTCGGCGAGGATCTGCGCCTTGGCGTTGCCGGTCGCCTGGGCCAGGTGCTCGAAGCTCGCGGCCAGCGCGAAGAACTCGCCCAGGCTGTCCCAGCGCAGGTAGTTCTCCTTGACCAGCTGCTGCACGTGCTTCGGCGCCGAACCGCCCGCGCCGGTCTCGAACAGACCGCCACCGGCCATCAGCGGCACGACCGACAGCATCTTCGCGCTGGTGCCCAGCTCGAGGATCGGGAACAGGTCGGTCAGGTAGTCACGCAGCACGTTGCCGGTCACCGAGATGGTGTTCTCGCCACGGCGGATCCGCTCCACCGACAGCTTGATCGCGTCCACCGGCGCGAGGATCTTCAGATCCAGGCCCTCGGTGTCGTGTTCGGTCAGGTAGCGGTTCACCTTGTCGATCAGCTTCGCGTCGTGCGCGCGCGTCTCGTCGAGCCAGAACACCGCCGGGTCGCCGGTCGCCCGGGCCCGCGTCACGGCAAGCTTCACCCAGTCGCGGATCGGGTCGTCCTTGGTCTGGCAGGCGCGGAAGATGTCGCCCGCCTCGACAGCCTGCTCGAGTACGACGGTGTCCGTGCCGTCGACCAGCCGGACCGTCCCGGCGGAGGCGACCTCGAAGGTCTTGTCGTGCGAGCCGTACTCCTCTGCCTTCTGGGCCATCAGGCCGACGTTCGGCACCGAGCCCATGGTGGACGGGTCGAACGCGCCGTGCGCACGGCAGTCGTCCAGGACGACCTGGTAGATGCCCGCGTAGCTGCTGTCCGGCAGTACGGCGAGGGTGTCGGCCTCGGTGCCGTCCGGGCCCCACATGTGGCCCGAGCTGCGGATCATGGCCGGCATCGAGGCGTCGACGATCACGTCGGACGGCACGTGCAGGTTGGTGATGCCCTTGTCGGAGTCGACCATCGCGAGCTTCGGGCCGTCGGCGAGCTCGGCGTCGAAGGAGGCCTTGATCGCGTCGCCCTCGGGCAGATTCGCGAGGCCGTTCAGGATTCCGCCGAGACCGTCGTTCGCGCTCAGACCGGCCTTCGCCAGCGTCTCGCCGTACTCGGCGAAGGTCTTCGGGAAGAAGGCGCGGACCGCGTGACCGAAGACGATCGGGTCGGAGACCTTCATCATCGTCGCCTTCAGGTGCAGCGAGAACAGGACGTCGTCGGTCTTGGCCTGGGCGATCTGCGCGGTCAGGAACTCGCGCAGCGCGGCCACGTGCATGACGGAGGAGTCGACGATCTCACCGGCGAGCACCGGGACGGTCTCGCGCAGCACGGTCGTGGTGCCGTCGGCGGCGACGTGCTCGATCCGCAGCGAGCCGTCGGACTCGATCACGGTCGACTTCTCGGTGGAACGGAAGTCGTTCTCGCCCATGGTGGCGACGTTGGTCCTGGAGTCGGAGCTCCAGGCGCCCATCCGGTGCGGGTGCGTCTTGGCGTAGTTCTTCACCGAGGCGGGCGCGCGGCGGTCGGAGTTGCCCTCGCGCAGCACCGGGTTGACGGCGGAACCCTTGACCTTGTCGTAGCGGGCCTGGATCTCCCGCTCGGCGTCGGTCTTCGGCTCGTCCGGGTAGTCCGGCAGCGCGTAGCCCTGGGCCTGCAGCTCGGCGACCGCGGCCTTCAGCTGCGGGATCGAGGCGGAGACGTTCGGCAGCTTGATGATGTTGGCTTCCGGCGTCTTGGCCAGCTCGCCGAGCTCGGCCAGCGCGTCCGCGATCCGCTGGTCCTCGGTCAGGAACTCACCGAACAGCGCGATGATCCGGCCCGCCAGCGAGATGTCGCGGGTCTCCACCCCGACACCGGCCTGCCCGGCGTACGCCTGGATCACGGGAAGGAACGAGTACGTCGCCAGGGCGGGCGCCTCGTCGGTGTGGGTGTAGATGATCGTCGAGTCAGTCACAGACCCCACCTTAGTAGGCCCTCAGGCCGGGTCCGCGCCCACGTGGGGAGGCTCACGCCCGCTGACCGTGGTTGGGCGGGTTGGGGGTCAGCGAACTAGTCCGTCGAGCTCATCGGGGTGGGTGAGCGTGATTCCGGCCGCTTGGGTGACCGCGGTGGCGAAGGTGAGGGTGTCGATGGGGGAGGAGGCGGCCACGGTGGCGCCGGTCAAGGCGGACAGGCCCTTGGTGCCGTCCCAGGTGCAGTCCACGAAGAGCGCGCCCGCGGCCTTGACCTGGGAGAACTCCGCCCCGCTCAGGTCGCACTGCCGGAACACCGCGCCGGTCAGGTCCGCCGAGACGAAGTCCGCGCTCTGCAGCCGGCAGTCGGTGAACTCGGCCCGCTGGAACTTCGCGAACCGGAACGACGCGTAGTCGAGCAGGCTGTCCCGCACGGTCGTGTGCTGCAGGCTCATCCCCGACCCCGCGAACCCGGTCATCCGCGAGGACACGATCGCCACCCGGGTCACGGCCGCATCCGCCCAGCGCGCGTTCGCGAGATCGCAGTGCAGCAGCTCGCTGTCCACCAGGATCAGCTTCTCCAGATCCGACCCGGCCAGCTTGGTCTTCGTCAGCCGGCACCCGCTGATCTCCAGGTGCTCGACCTCCAGATCGCTCAGGTCGATGTCCTCCAACCCCAGATCCAGCAACCGCGTCTCGTCCTCGATCTCCGCCGGCAGAGCGGAGTCCAACTGAGCACGCAGCCGAGGCACGGCGATCTTCCGAGGAGGCATAGGAGGAACGTATCGGGGCCCACCGACAGCCGAACCGCATTTGGTGGGCGGGGTCAGGCCGAGCGGAGGGAGTGGGCGGCGGCGCCGATGAGGGCGGCGTGCTCGGTGTCTTCGGTGGCGACTACCTCGAAGGGGAACACGTCGTGGACGAGGTCGAAGGCGCCGGAGATGGAGCCGCCGAGGACGGTGCGGGTGACCTGGAAGCGGTCGATCCAGGGGATGAGGGCCTCGGCCAGTACGGCGAAGCCGGCGCGCAGGGACTCGGACGCGGCCCGTTCACCGGCGCGGGCGCGGTCGGCGATCTCCTTGACGCCGATCCCGGGCTCGTCGGAGCCGGTCCGGGCGAAGTAGCGCTGCAGCAGGGCGCGGCCGGAGATCGAGTCCTCGAGTGGGCGGCCGTCGTACTCGGTCAGGTACAGCTCACCGCCCGGCGGGACGCTGCCGCCCTCACGAACCACCTGGCCGTCCGCGAGGAACGCCGTACCGATGCCGGTTCCGACGGTGACGCCGACGCAGCGCTCGGTGTCGCGCGTCAGCCCGGCCGTCCATTCACCGACGGCGAAGGCCTCTGCGTCGTTCACGAACACGAGCCGGTCGAGGTCGAGCTCGGTCCGGAGCGCCTTGCCGAGCTCGAAGCCGTACAGGGCGTCGAACTTCGTCTGCCCCTGGTACCAGCCGACTCCGGTGCCGTAGTCGAACGGCCCGGGGATCGCGATCGCGAGCCCCTCGACGGTCGGCAGCTTCCGGGCGGCCGCTGCCAGCTGCCCGACGACCTCCTCGGCCGCCTGCTGCGAAGCGAGATCGATCCGCTCCACCACCTCGACCCGCCACCCGTCCGGCGCTACCACCGCCGCGGTGACGTGACTTCCCCCGACCTCCAGAACCGGCACATACATACAGCCATCATCCATGACATCGGATGTCTGGCGCGATCACCACTTGCCTTGGTTGTAGAGCCAGCCCTTCATTTGGTACGACGCGACGGCCACCTTCGGCCGTGGGCCGGGCCATGCGGAGTTCTCGGTCTGCCGGTAGATGAAGTAGGTCTCGACGACAGTGGCCTCGCCGAGCTTGGCCACTACGGTGTAGTCCGGGGTCAGGTGCCCCGGGAACGGGGTGTCGGCGCTGTCGCCGAGCGCGACCATGACCGTCCCGCCCCGCTCCGCATAGGTCCGCCCGAAGACCGTGGTGACGCTGAGCCGCTCGTTGACCGGAGTCTTCCGGACGATGATCCCCTTACTCTGCCCGAGTGGAAGATCGCCGGTGGGAGCCTTCGGCTGGGTCACGCAGTACACGACCTGGTTCGGGTCGTCGGGATCGCGGCGCAACGAGGCGGAGCCGTACTCATCGGTGAGTGTCTTCACCTCCGGCCAGGTCCAGGAGTTCTTCCCGAGCCGGGTTCCGCTCGAGGTGTCGCACTCGTTGTAAGCGTCCTGCGGCCGCCCCGACCCACCGGCCACCGGCGCGTCCTCGCGGTGCTCCTGGACGATCAGGCCGACGCCAGCCGTCAGTACGGCGCACGCCGTGACCAGCGTGGCCCCGATCCCCAGCCTGCGGTTGCGGCGCCGGCGGCGTCCGGCCGCGAGGATCATGGCCGGGTCGGGAGTGAAGTAGTTGTCGGCTCGATCGCTCTCGCGATCCATCAGGTCCTTGAGTTCCAGAGTCACGTCAGCCTCCCAACCCGGCTAGTTCGGAGAAGTGGGCCAGTGCGGGGTTCTCGCGGAGCTTCTCCAGAGCCCGCAGCGTCTGGCTCTTCACGGTTCCGGGGCGGCAGTCGAGGGCGATCGCGGTCTCTTCGACGGACAGTTCGTCGAAGTAGCGCAGTACGACGCAGGCGCGCTGGCGCGGGGGGAGCGCGGCGAGGGCCTGGGTGATCACCATCCGGTTCTCGAAGACGCCGAGGGGGTCCGAGGTTTCCCGCTCGCCGGCGAAGTAGGCGTCGCCACCGACCAGCTCCTGGCTGGACTTGCGGCGCAGGCCGTCCATCGTGGTCGAGACGACCACCTTGCGGGCGTAGGCGCTGACGCTGCCCTTGCGCTGGATCCGGCTCCAGACCCGGTACAACCGGATCAGGGCTTCCTGGGTGGAGTCCTCGGCCCGCCGCCAGTCCCCGCACAGCAAGTAAGCTGTCCGGCACAGAGCGTTAGCTTGATGGCGCACGAAGTCCACGTAGTCCTGTTCGTCAGTGCTTTTCATCCCCAGGCACTCCCTACCCCTGCCCCAACGCGCTGACCGTCGGCGGCGGTTGCACCATACGGCACACTTTCTTTCGTGACTGAATTCATGGTCGACGGCGTACGGGTCAGCTACCACGTTCACGGGTCCGGCCCGGTCTGCATCGCTCATTCCGGCGGACCCGGTGTGCACTGGCCGTACCTGCGGATGCCGTACCTCGAGGACCGGCTGACGATGGTCTACCTCGAGCCGGTCGGGACCGGGAGCTCCGATCTCCTGCCGGGCGGCGACTACTCGATGGAGGTCTACGCCTCCTTCGTCGACAAGCTGGCCGAGCACCTCGGGGAGACCAAGGTCTTCCTGCTCGGCCACTCGCACGGCGGATTCGTCGCGCTCCAGACCGCGCTGGACTTCCCGGAGCGGCTGAACGGCGTGATCGTCTACGACTCGATGGCGTACAACGGGCCGGAGCTCGGCGCGCAGGCCTTCGCCAACATCGAGAAGTACGTCGCCTCGCGGCCGGAAGGTGATGCGCTCGCGCAGCAGGTGCTGGACGCCTGGAACGCCTCACCGCACGGGCACGACGAGGAGCTCGACGCCCTCGGGCGGCTGCTTCCGGTCTACTTCAAGGACTTCGAGGCGATCGATCCCACGATCACCGAGTGGAAGAAGCTGGTCGACATCACGGTCGATCCGGACCGCCAGGACGCCCGGTGGGACGTCCGCCCGCGGCTGGGCGAGATCGCCGTACCGACGCTGGTCATCGTCGGGGTGGCCGACTTCATCTGCCCGCTGAACTCGGCGCAGGAGCTGGCTGATGGGATCCCGGGAGCCGAGCTGGTGGTGCTGAACGAGAGTGGGCACTTCGGTCACGTCGAGGAGCCGGAAACCTTCCGCGATTCCGTGCGAAAGTTCGTCGCCACGCACTAAGGGGAACCGCTGCCCTCGGCCCGATCGTAGAGTTGTTGCGACAGGCCAGTGAGGGAATGAGGACACGTGCGCGCGGAAGCCGGTACGACGTCCGTGGTGGCGGCGCTCAGCGTCGTGGTCGCGGTGGTCGGTCACGTGCTTGCGGGTGGAGGTCCGGTTCCGCTGGCGATCGTCCCGCCGTTGCTGGCGCTGATGGGCGTCTGTTGGTTGCTCGGTGAGTATTTGGCGGATGAGCCGGTGCTGATCGCCGTCGTGCTGGCGGGCGTGCAGCTGTTCGTGCACGTGATGCTGGATGCGGCCCACATGGATCACTCGATGCAGATGTCGTCCGGGATGGGCGGCAGTCTGCTGATGACGTTCACACACCTGGCTGCGCTGAGCGCTGGTGTGCTGGCGGTGGGCCGGGCGCACGAGTGGGGCCGGCGGGTGGCCGGGATCCTGGCTCGGCTGCTGCCCGTGGTCCCCGTGACCACGGTCGTGCGGCCGCTGAGCGCCGTACTGGTGACTGTGGAGCCTGCGCCGCGGATCGTACGGCGCTGGATCGGATCGAACGTGTCGCGGCGCGGACCGCCATCGGTCGGAGTAGACCCAGCCCCGCTCTGACCGGCCGTTGTTCGCGGCCGGGTTCATCCCGTGTGACCGCGAAAGGTTCTCACTCTTATGTCCAAGAAACTTCTTCTGCGGGCCGGCGCGATTGCTGCCGCGTCCACGCTGGTGCTGGCCGGTGCGGCCGGTTCCGCGTCCGCGCATGTCACGGTGTCGTCGCCTGATGCCAAGCCCGGTGGGTACGCGAAGCTCGTCTTCCGGGTGCCGACCGAATCCGACAACACCTCGACCACCAAGCTGGTTGTGTCGTTGCCGAAGGACCATCCGTTCGCGCATGTCGGTGCGCAGGTGAAGGACGGTTGGAAGGTCGAGAAGACCACCGAGAAGCTGGCCGCGCCGGTGAAGGTCGGGGACGTGACGCTGTCCGAGGCGATCACGTCGGTGACCTGGACGTCGCTCAAGACCGGGATTCCGGCCAACGACTTCGACGAGTTCGCGCTGTCGGTCGGGCGGTTGCCGGAGAAGGTCGATGCGCTCAGCTTCCCGGCGGTGCAGACCTACAGCGACGGTGAAGTCGTCAAGTGGGACGCGCCTGCGGCTGCCGCAGGCGCCGAGGCACCGGAGCACCCGGCACCGACGCTGAAGCTGGTCGCTGCAATCACTCCGGTCGCTGCGACGACTCCCGAGCCGAAGGGATCGTCCGACTCGCTGGCTCGCGGTCTCGGTGGCGCCGGCCTGCTGCTCGGTCTGATCGGGCTGGGGCTCGGGTTGCGGCCGCGCAAGGCCGCACCGGTGGAGAAGGTGCAGTCGTAGTCGTGCGTCGCCTTACTGCTGTTCTTGTCGCGGCGCTGCTGGCCCTGGTGGTTTCCACCGGGCCGGCGGCGGCGCACGCCAAACTCGAGTCGATCACCCCGGCTGACGGTTCGACGATGCCGGCGCCGCCGTCCAAGGTCGTGCTGACCTTCAACGAACCGGTCGGCAGCAACGGCACCCAGATCCAGGTGAAGTCCCCGGGCGGCGTCAACGTCGCAACTGGTGATCCCCAGGTGCTCGACAACACCGTCACCCAACCGGTTGGCGCGATGATCGAGGCCGGCCGCTACCAGGTGGAGGCCCGCGTAGTCTCCGCCGACGGCCACCCCATCACCGTCGCCACCGCCTTCACCATCACCCACGCCGGCCACGCGCCGGACGCACCGCCGGTAGACCCCACCACGCCCCAAAAGGCCGACAACTCCAACGCAGTAACGATCGTGGCCATGTTCCTGGTCATGCTCGTCGTCGTAGCCCTGGCCGTAGTCATCGTCCGCCGCCGCCCATCGACTCGATGAACAACCCCACAGAACCCCAAGAAGCGCCCGCTTCCTCCAATGTGCCTTTGGACCCGGAGACGGTCGGGGTGCGCTGGCGGCTGGTGGTTGGCGGAGCTGCGGCCGCGGTCGTCGTACTGGTGGTTGCTTTGGTGCTTGCCGGCGGCGCACCGGAGCGGCAGCCGGAGGGGTTGATCGGGGCCGGATTGCCTTTGTCCTGGGCGGTTCCGGTGTTGCGGTTGATTGCTGATGGCGCTGCGATCGTGGTGGGTGGCGCGCTGCTGGTGGCGGTTTGGTTGCTTCCGGCAAGTGGGATCCGGGCTGCTCAGGATGCGGCCGTGGCAGCCGGGGTTTGGGCGCTGGCGAGTGTTGCGGGGCTGATCACTTCGGCTGCTGTCATTCTCGGGATTCCGTTGTCGCATCTGGCCGAGCATGCGTCGGTGGCTGGTGAGCTGATCCAGGTGCGGGCACTGGCCGTTTCCGTCGTACTGACTGCTGTGCTGGCCGTCGTACTGAGTGGTGTGCGGACCGTCCGTGGTGCGCGGTTTGCGTTGGGGTTGGCTGCGCTGGCGTTGGTTCCGCCGCTGCTGACCGGCCATGGCGCGATTGAGCGAACGTCGTTCTGGTCGGTGACTGCGACCACCTCGCTGGTCGTGCACGTGTTCGCGGCTACCGCCTGGATCGGCGGACTGGCCGGCGTACTGAGGTATGCGCGGGATCGGGCCGCGGTCGAGCGCTTCAGCAGCCTCGCGCTGGCCTGTGCGATCGCGATGGGCGTCACCGGTCTGCTCACCGCCGAGATCCACCTCGGTGGTCGCGAAGAGGGCTGGGGCCTGATCACCCAGTGGGTCACCACCGGGTACGGCGCGCTCGTGTTCGCGAAGACGATCGCTTTCGCGGTGCTCGTGGCGGTCGGCTGGTGGCATCGCACAGTGACTCTTCCGGAGCTCGCCACCGGCAGCCCGGCCGCGTTCCGGCGTTTGGCGGCGGGAGAACTGGTGATCATGGCTGGCACGGTCGGTCTCGCCGTCGCCCTCTCGAGAACCCCGTGAGGCAGAACCCGATGACGCGTGGAGTCGGTGATATGTCAACAGACGCCCGTACACTGGTCCCATGACGGAACCACGCTGGCTGGACGCGCGCGAAGCGCATCTGTGGCAGGCGTGGCGTGACACCCAGCGTGAGTTGACGCGGGTCCTGGAGGGCCGGCTGATCAGCAACTCCGGTCTGTCCGGAGCTGACTACGCGCTGTTGCACCCACTCTCCACCGCCGAGGACGGCGTCCTGCGGACCCGTGACCTCGGCCGTTCGGTCGGATGGGAGCGGAGCCGGCTGTCGCACCAGGTCAGCCGGATGGAGAAGCGCGGGCTGGTCAGCCGCGAGGACTGCGCCGCGGATGCGCGCGGCTCGATGGTCCGGCTCACCGACCTCGGCCGGAAGGCCGTCGAGGCGGCCGCGCCCGACCACGTCGAGGCTGTGCGGACGTACTTCTTCGACCACCTCAGTACGGCGGAACAGCAGCAGCTCAGCACGCTGTTCGAGCGGGTGCTGAGCGGGATCCCTTCGTCGGCCTGCCCGGCCGCCGAGTGTGACGACCCCGCCGTCGACTGCGCCGAATAACCCCGGTTCGGCCCCTTCCGGGGGAGAGCTCTGTCACAGGCGAGTTGACATGTCATCTCATCCGAGTACTTTGGTGATGCGTCACCAAAACAACTTCTCTCCTGTGAAGGAACGTCATGCCCAAGATCGCGATCATCCTCGGCAGCACCCGTCCGGGCCGGAACGGCGAAGCCGTCGCCCACTGGGTCCTCGACCGCGCCAAGCAGCGCAGCGACGCCGAGTTCGAGCTGGTCGACATCGCGGAGTACCAGCTGCCGCACCTCGACGAGGCCTACCCGCCCGCGATGGGTCAGTACACCCAGCCGCACACGCTGGCCTGGGCCGAGAAGATCGCGTCGTTCGACGGCTTCGTCTTCGTCACCCCGGAGTACAACCACTCGACGTCGGGCGCGCTGAAGAACGCGATCGACTTCCTGTTCGCGGAGTGGAACGACAAGGCCGCCGGCTTCGTGAGCTACGGCTCGGTCGGCGGCGCGCGCGCCGTCGAGCACCTGCGTCTGGTGATGGCGGAGCTGAAGGTCGCGACCGTCCGCGCACAGGTCGCCCTCCCACTGGCCACCGACTTCGAGAACTACTCGAAGTTCACCCCGCTCCCGCACCAGGAGCCGGCCCTCGACGCCACCCTCGACCAGGTCATCAGCTGGTCCAACGCCCTCGCCACCGTGCGCACCCCCGCCGCCTGACCCACGCCACCAGTTGCGGCCAGAGACAGGAAATCGTGGCCGGAGACCCCGTGCCACAGGTCTCCGGCCGCAATTAGCTGTCTCCGGCCACCAGTGGTGGCCGGGGTTTGATGTGGGTTGAAGGGGGTGCGGTGGCGGGAGCCGGGTGGGAGGGTGGCTGGGCACGAAGGGAGTGCTCATGCGCAGGATCGCCGCCCTGGTTCTGGCTGGTGTCGTTGCTCTGTCTGCTGTGGTTGTTCCGGCGGGAGGTGTCGTGGCGACGGTGCGGAATCTGTCAGTCGGGGCGACCGCGACCGCTAGTCACAGCCTGGCGAAGTTCGAGCCCGGTAAGGCGATCGACGGCAACACGTCGACGTACTGGGCCGCTTCGAACGGCGCGATGCCGAAGTGGTTGCGGGTGGACCTCGGTCGCGTCCGGCAGCTGACTTCGGTCGAGCAGAACTTCAAGGACGTCGACACGCATTCGTTCCTGATCGAAGGGAGCATCGACGGGAACGGTTGGACCGCGCTGCTCGATCGGCGCGGTGGTGCTCGTGGTCAGGTCTTCACCCAACCGGTGACCGGCTCCTATCGGTACGTGCGACTCACGATCACCGGATCGGCCTCCGGCTACTGGGCCGGCAGTGCGGAGTTCGCCGTCAACGGGTACGACGATGAGCCGCGGAATCTCGCTCGTGGCGTCTCGGTCACGTCCTCCTCGCTCGGCCCCGGGTACGAACCGTTCAAGGCGGTCGACGGCGACCCCACGACGTACTGGGGTGCGGAGAAGTCGAGCATGCCGCAGTGGCTGATGCTTGACCTGGGCAACGAGATCGCGGTCAGCCGGATCGAGCAGTCGTTCGTCGACAACGACCACTGGAAGTTCCGGGTCGAGGGTTCGCGGGACAAGAGCACGTGGCAAACCCTGATGGACAAGGACGAAACCGGTCGGGTCTTCGGTCAGGATCTCAGCGGCACCTATCGCTACATCAAGCTCACGGTGCTGAGTAGCGGCGCCGGTCACTGGGCGTGCAGTCAGGAGCTGAAGGTCTTCGGCTCCGGCGAGCCCGTGACGACCAAGTGGTGGGAGAGCCGCTCCGGCGTGATGCGGTACTACCCGATCTGGCAGAACCTTCGCCTGGACACGATCACCGCCCAGCTCGACAGCCTGAAGGCGCGCGGCTTCCGGGCGATCGAGCTCTCCCCGGTCAACGACGGCGACCGCGATCTGTGGGCCGGTCTGCCGGTGATGAACCTCTACGCGATCGACCCCGACATCGGCACCATGCAGGACTTCGAGGAGTTGCTCGCTGCCGCGCATGCTCGCGATATCAAGATCACGATCTTCACGAATCCCGGGTACGCGTCGATCAACTCGCCGTACTTCCAGAAGGCGCAGGACGACTTCCGGAACGGCGTACAGAGTCTTGAGCGCTCGTGGTTCGACATCCGCAAGGAGCGCGGAGAGTATCCGGAGCTCTGGCACTACAGCGCGCGAGCCCAGGGCTACTACTGGGGGACGTGGGACGCGAAGGCGCCGTCGTTCAACTACTCCAGCCAGGCCTGGCTGGACGAGGCGCGCAAGTATCTGCGGTTCTGGATGGACAAAGGGGTGGACGGGATCGCGCTCGACGCGCCGAACGTCTACCACACCACGACTGTTGCCAAGAACAACTATGCGATCACCGACGTACTGCGCAACTACGACGCGTTCATGAACGGCGAGGGTGTGCGGGCGCCGGAGTTCATCTACGACTGGCACTACAACAGCTTGCAGGACTACGACATCACGCAATGGGCGGTCCCGCCGGGTCAGGGCAGCAGCGCGATCCTGTCCGCGATCGACTCCGGCGATCCGAGCGGTCTCGAGAACACGCTGAAGAACTACCGCGACCTGATGGTCAATGCCGGCGGCATCACCCAGACCGCACCGAACTGGGGCCGCACCAACTACCCCGTCGACCGCCGCCTGCTGGAGATCGCGATGCTCACCTCGATGGGCACACTCTTCTACCTGCACAACGACTACTACACGATCCTGCCCGACGAGCAAGAGATCCCGAACTGGCCGGCCGCCCAACGCGCAACCCTCGACAAACTCATCCGCGCCCAGAACGCCTCCTCGGCCCTGGCGCCACTCGGTCTGCGCGTCCGCATTCCCACGAACGACGACCACAAGTTCTACGCCTACAAACGACTCGACAAGTCCGGTACGTCGAAGGCGCTGGTCCTGCTCAACTTCCAGTCCACCCCGCAGACCGTCTCCGTCGACCTGACCGGCACCGGCATCGCCGCCCCGCAAACCCCAACCGACCTGGTCGACTCCCAACCAGCCCCGCCCATCACCGGAACCACCTACCAACTCCAACTCCCGCCGTACGGCTTCAAACTCCTAGCAGTCCAATAGCCCCGCCCCCACACCAACGTCCGAAGAACCCGCAGGCTGGGTCTCCGGATCGTCGGACGTTAACGCGGTGGCTGGTTCAACGTCCGAAGGACCTGTAGGCGTGGTCTCCGGATCGTCGGACGTTAGCTGGGGCGGTGGTGGTGGCTGGGCGGGTCTGTGGCTGAGGGGAGGGTGCGGTCGGCGATCGCGTGCTTCGTCGCCTCGGGCTGACGGGCTTCGGCTGAGGTCGCGAAAAGCAGCCACCAACCGGGGGTTTGAACAGGAACCGGTGGGTCGGCACAGGTCATTACTTTGTTCAAGCCCCCCGCGCGCCCTCCGGACCCCGGGAGTTGGCCGGGAACCACAGTTCGTCGACCCTCAACCCAGGGCAACGGGAGTTCGGTCGCTGGCCTTCCTTCCCGTCCACAACCCGGGGGTTTGAACAGGAACCGGTGGGTCGGCACAGGTCATTACTTGTTCAAGCCCCCCGTGCGCCCTCCGGACCCCCGGGAGTTGGCCGGGAACCACAGTTCGTCGACCCTCAACCCAGGGCAACGGGAGTTCGGTCGCTGGCCTTCCTTCCCGTCCACAACCCGGGGGTTTGAACAGGAACCGGTGGGTTGGCACAGGTCATTACTTGTTCAAGCCCCCCGCGCGCCCTCCGCACCCCAGGGAGTTGGCCGGGAACCACAGTTCGGCAACCCCAGGCAACGGCGGCTCGGTCACCGGCCTTCCTTCCCGGACCGCAACCGAAGCCCGTCAGCCCCAAGCGACGCACGCGGGATCGCCGACCGCACCATCCCCCTCAGCCATCGGATCGGCCCGCCATCCCGCCTTCAATCGGCCGGAGCGGCGACCAGCCACCCATGCACGTCGCCGGCCGAGACCTCGCCCCACGCTAACCGGTGGATTTTCGTCACCGGGCACCCACGATCCACCGGATAGCGCGAAGCTCGTCCGGGATCCGGGCGATCCGGCGTACCGGGGACAGTAAATGGGGGCTGCGGACATCCCCACGGTCCTCAGCAGGGGGTGCGTGGTTGCCCGGAAACGCTCGGGGGCCGGGGGCCGGGGGTCGCCGGTGCGCGGTCGCGGGGGCCGCCGGTGAGGGTGCGCGGTTCGGGAGGGGGGCGGCTGGTGGGTGGTTACGGGGAGTGGTTGGAGGGTGGGGGTGTCAGACACGCCGTTACGGAGAGCAGCGGGTGAGTGGGGGAGGAAAGAATGGGGGCGTCCCGTTCAGATGCGCGCTGAATTGACAATCGTTTTCACTAACGTGAGGATGGTGCGCGTGTCCGTTGCGCTGAATCGACGTGGATTTCTGGGGCTTGCCGGCGCGCTGGGGGTGGCGGCGCTGAGTGGTTGCGGGGCGGGCGGTGCTGCGTCCGGGCAGCCGAAGGCGGGTGGGCGGCTTCGGGCCGTGTACGCCGGTGGCGGGGCGAAGGAGGTGCTCGACCCGCACGTTCAGAGTTTGTTCGTGGACATCGCCCGGCATAAGGCGATCTACGAGAAGCTGGTCGAGCTCGGGCCCGATCTGAAGCCGGTCGCGAGGCTCGCGGAGAAGTGGGAGCACGACGGCAAGGCGCTCACCTGGCGGTTCAGTCTGCGGGACGCGACCTTCCATGACGGCAGCAAGCTGACCGCCGAGGACGTGCTGTACAGCCTGGGCCGGATCGCGGACCCCGCCGTACCGGACCGGGTCGCGCAGTCCTCGCTGGCGACGCTCGACCTCAAGCGCTCCAAGGCGATCGACCCGCGGACGGTCGAGCTCGTGCTGGCCGCGCCGAATGCGGAGTTCCCCGCGTTGCTGGCCGGGATCGGGACGCAGATCGTGCGCGACGGGTTCAAGGATCCGACCAAGCCGAACGGGACCGGCGCGTTCAAGTTCGTGTCGTTCGAGGCTGGGCGATCGATGGTCGCCGGCCGGTACGACGATTACTGGGACGGTACGGCGAAGATCGAGGAGCTGCACGTGCTCTCGGCCGACACCGAGGCGCGGGCGAACGCCGTACAGGGTGGTCAGGCGGAGTATGCGAACGACATGACCGCGACCTTCGCCCGGACCGCCGAGGCGGGGAAGTCGGTGCGGATCGTGGCCGCGAAGGCGAGCACGATGCAGGCGTTCGTGATGAAGGTGGACCGGGCGCCGTTCGACAACCCGGATGTGCGGCTGGCGTTCAAGCTGCTCGCGGATCGGCAGCGGCTGGTCGACGTCGTGCTGGCCGGGCGGGGGACGGTCGGGAACGACCTGTTCGGGAAGGGATTCCAGTACTACCCCGACGATTTGCCGCAGCGGGAGCGGAACGTCGACGAGGCCAAGGCGCTGCTGAAGAAGGCCGGGCTGGTGAACAAGGAGATCGAGATCTTCACGGCCGACGCGTCGGCCGGGTTCGTCGAGGCGGCGACGCTGTTCGCCGAGCAGGTCGGAGAGGCTGGGGTGAAGCTCAAGGTGACCACCGGGAGCCCGACGACCTATCAGAAGGACCTGCTGACCCAAGGTGTCATCGGCAACCATCGCTCCGGCGCGATGCCGATCCCGCAGTACATGGTCGATCGGCTGCTGACGAAGTCCCCGTTCAACGTCACGCACTGGCGGAAGCCGGCGTTCGACGCGGCGTTCGCGGCGGCGCAGGTGCAGACGGACGAGGCGACGCGGTCGGCGAAGTACGGCGAGCTGCAGCGGACCCTGCGTGATGACGGCGGAATACTGGCCTGGGGTCTCCCGGACTACCTGGTCGCGGTCGCGCCGAAGGTGCAGGGGGTGGAGGCGGTGCCGCCGAACACCGTCGACTTCGGCCGGTTCGACAAGGTGTGGCTGACCTGAATGCGGTCGTACGCCGCTGGGCGCGCCGCACTCGCCGTTCTCCAGCTTGCGGTGCTGTCCGTGCTGGTCTTCGTGCTCACGTCTTTGCTGCCGGGAGATGCGGCGGATCTGCGGTTCACCGAGACGCTCTCACCTGAGCAAGTGGATCGGCTGCGGGAGCAGCTCGGACTGGATCAACCCGCGCCGGAGCGGTTCCTGCACTGGTTTGGCGGCGTGCTGTCCGGTGATCTCGGTACGTCGCTGATCTCCGGCGGGCCGGTGAGTTCGATCGTCCGGGACTCGATCGGCGCGACGTTGGTGCTGACGCTGGCCACGCTCGCTGTCGTGGTTCCGTTGGCTGTTGCCCTCGGCATCTTGATGGGAACGCGCGAGAACGGGCGGATCGACCGGGCGATCACCTCGGTGACGCTCGCGTTGAGCGCGATCCCGGACTTCGTGATCGCGGTCGTACTGGTCGCGGTCTTCTCGCTGAAGCTCGGCTGGCTGCCGGCCACCTGGATCGGCAGCTCCCTGCTGACCTCGCCGGTGCTGCTGGTTCTGCCCGTCACAGTGTTGCTGGGACGCACGGTCTGCCTGCTCTCCCGTCAGGTCCGCGCCGGCACCATCACTGCTTTGAACGCCGAGTACGTCGTCCAGGCGCGTCGGCTCGGTGTTCCCCGACGGCAGGTGCTGCTGCGCCACGTGCTGCCGAACGCCGCCGTACCGGGGGTCCAGGAACTGGCCCGAACCGGTGACACGCTGCTTGGTGGAGTCCTCGTGGTTGAAGCCATCTTCGCGATCCCGGGCTTCGCTACCGCACTGGTGGACGGCGTTGAGACGCGCGATATTCCAACGGTTCAGGGCCTCACACTTGTCCTGGCAGTTGCTGCCTTGTTGATCAACCTTGGTGCTGATCTGGTGTGCAACCGCTTGGTGCCCAGAACGGAGCTCCTCCGATGAGGGCCCGGTTGGCCGCGATTGCCGCGCGGGTGCCGCTGGTCGTGTCGGCGCTGCTCGTCCTCATCCCGCTGGTGATTGCGGTACTCGGCCCCCTTCTTCCGCACCGTGCACGACCCGGCCTGCCTTACGCGGGCGACGGCGTACTGGGGACTGACGGGTTGGGCCGGGATGTCCTTGGCTTGGTGCTGGTCGGTGGACGGACGGCGTTGGGAATGGCGTTCGGAGCGGTGGTGATCGCCTATCTGGTCGGCGGGTTGATCGGCTTGGTGGCGGCATCGACCCGACACCGCTGGTTGGACGAGCTGCTGATCCGGCCGCTGGATGTCTTGCTGCCGTTACCTTCCTTGCTGGTGATCAGCGTGGTGGCGGTCGGGTGGCGGGCTTCGGCGTTGGCGATCACGCTGGCTGTTGCCATGGTCAACGTTCCGACCGTCGCGCGGTTGGTGCGGGCCGCCGCTCTGGATGCGGCGAGCTCGCCGGTGGTCGAGGCGCTCCGGATGCAACGCGAGTCCTGGGTGACCATCCAACTCGGGTACGTCGGTCGCGCGGTCATCGGACCGGTTGCCGCCGACATCGGTACCCGGATCACGCTGGCCGTCTTCCTGGTTGCCTCGGTCAACTTCCTCGGCCTCGGTCTGAGCCCGACCGCCTCCGACTGGGCGGTCAGCGTCTCCCGCAACCGCGAGGGACTTCTGCTCCAACCCTGGTCAGTCCTGGCGCCAGCTGTGCTCCTGGTCTCCTTCACCCTCGGCTTCAACCTCCTCGCCGACCGCCTCGTCCACCGCACCCGGCGTCTGACGGTGAGCCCGGTATGAACCCGCTCGCCAAGGTCACCCGACTGAGCGCAACGGCCGGATCCGCCGTGTTGGTGGACGACGTGAGCTTTGACGTGTTCGCGGGGGAGGTGACGGCGCTCGTGGGCGCCTCCGGGTCGGGGAAGACCACCTCCGCACTCGCACTTCTCGGAGAGAGCGGGAACGGGGTTCGCCTGGAAGGTGAGGTGGTTGTCGACGGCGAGACTGTTGTTGACGGCAACGGCGTGACCGCTGTGGCCGATCACATCCGTGGCCGCGTGGTGGCCTACATGCCTCAGCATCCAGGCAGTGCGCTCAACCCGGCGCGACGAGTGGGAGCGACGCTAAAAGAGCTGGAGCGGTTGCATCACCCCGGCGAAGCGGTGGTGCAGGAGGCTCTCCGAGGTGCTCAGGTGCCGGGGGATCGGGAGACGCTGCGACGGTTTCCACATCAGTTCTCGGGTGGGCAGCGGCAGCGGGTCGCGCTGGCGCAGGCGTTGACGTGCCGGCCGAAGGTCCTGGTGCTGGATGAACCGAGCACGGGGCTCGACTCGATCACGCGGCTGCAACTGGCCGATGAGCTGCGGGAGCTTGCGGCCGGCGGTCTCGGCATCTTGCTGCTGAGTCACGATCTCGGGCTGGTTCGCGAGCTGGCGACCCACGTCGTCGTACTGAATGCCGGCCAGGTGATCGCCGCCGGCGGCACCGAGGTTCTCCCGCCCAGCTGGGAACCGCAGTCCACGGGAACCACCCACCCCGGCCAACCGTTGCTCCAGGCAATGAACCTGTCCGCGTCGGTCCGCCCCCGAGGTCGCATCCCGGTCTTGCACGGCGTCGATCTCGTCGTCGAGTCAGGTAACAGCGTCGGTGTAGTCGGCCGCTCCGGTAGCGGCAAGACAACACTCGCCCGCTGCCTGGCCGGCCTGCATGAACGCAGCACCGGCCAAGTGACGCTCGACGGCGAACCGCTCCCCGTCCTCCGCAAACGCACCCGCGAGCAGAACCGCCGCGTCCAGTACGTCTGGCAGGAAGTCCGCGGCTCGTTCGACGAACGCCGACCGGTCGACCAGCAAGTCGCCCGCACCGCCCAACGCCTCCGCGGCCTCACTCCCGACCGCGCCCACGCGGAGGCTGTCGCCACGCTCGCGCGCCTCGGCGTCTCCGCGATCACCGCTGCCCGCCCGCCCAGCCGCCTCTCCGGCGGCGAGCTCCAACGCGCGGCACTGGCAAGAGCGGTCCTCGCCGAACCCGACGTACTGATCTGCGACGAGATCACCACCGCACTCGACGACGTCGGTACGGCGCTCGTCGTCGACCTGCTCGCCGAGCTGAAGAACCGCGGTACGGCGCTCGTCTGGATCGGTCACGACCTCGGACTGGTCGCGGCAGTCGCCGACCACGTGCTGGTGATCGACGCCGGCCGGATCGTCGAGCAAGGCCCACCGGCGACCGTGATGACCGAACCACACCATGAACTGACCCAGCGGCTGGTGAGCGCAGCCCGCCTGGGTCGGCCCGAAGCTCCGCCCGAGTTGCCCACACCGTTAGGGCGTGTCTCTTGACTCCCCGCCTACTGCGCTGCACTCGGCACGGCACCTCGCCGCACTGGAGGCAAGGCCACGATGGAAAAGCATCGAGGCCTCCCCTCCAGCACGCCGAGCTACCGCACCGAGCACATGCTCGCTACGGCGCGGACTCAAGAGACACGCCCTGTCGATACTGCTGACACGAGGAGCGAACCGCGGCGATGAAGTCTGCGCGACTGCACGACCATTTGGCGGAGGCGATCAAGGACCCGGACCCGATCAGGGTCGGGGACGACCTGATCTGCCTGCGGTTCGAGACGATGAAGGTGTACTCCGCGCTCGGTGCGGTCCGGCATCTCCTGGAGACCGGCGTGGTCCGGCCCGGGGACACGCTGATCGACAGTTCGAGCGGGATCTACGCGCATGCGCTCGCGCTGGCCTGCCACCGCTATGGAATGCGATGTCACATCGTCGGCTCGACCACAGTCGACCGGACACTCCGGGTCCAGCTGGAGATCCTCGGCGCGACCGTCGAACAGGTCCCGTCGTCGAACAACCTGCACCTGGACCAGAACCTGCGGGTCCGCCGGATCGGCGAGATCCTGCGCGACAACCCGACGTACCACTGGATGCAGCAGTATCACGACGACATCCACTACCTCGGGTACGGCGCTGTCGCGGATCTGGTCGCCGAGCTCGTGCCGGCCGGGCCGCTGTGCCTGGTCGGCGGGGTAGGCACCGGCGCGTCGACCGGCGCGATCGCGGAGTACCTGCGGAACCGCGGCCGAGATGTGAACCTGGTCGGCGTCCAGCCGTTCGGGAGTATCACCTTCGGGGCCGGGCACACCCAGGACCCGGAGATGATCATCGCCGGGATCGGCAGCTCGATCGAGTTCCGCAATGTGCGGCACGAGCTGTACGACCGGCTGCACTGGGTGTCGTTCGACTACGCGATGTCGGCGGCGGTCGACCTGCTCCGGACCTCCGGGGTGTTCGCCGGGCTGTCGGCGGGGGCGGCGTACCTGACTGCCTTGTGGGAACACACCTGCGACAGCGCCCGGACGCACGTCTTCCTGGCCGCCGACACCGGCACCCGGTACGTCGACTCTGCTTTTTCCCGTCATGCCGAGGCGTTGCCGATGGCATCGATGCGGCCGCGGGAGATCGATTCGCTGGCGGAGCTCGCGGTGCCGTGGTCGGCGATGGACTGGGACCGCCGGGAGCCGGCCGCGAGTCGGCGCGAGGAGTTTCCATCCGCGACGCCGTCGCATTAACGTAGGTTGAGTGACGGGGTATGTGGTGCTGGAATCGTTGTTCACGGCCGCTGAGGTGGAGCGGTTGCGCGGCGTCGCCGAGCAGGTGCACGCCGAGGTCGTGGCCGCGGCCGAGGCCGGGGAGACCGACGTGACCGTGTGGCCGGACGGGCACCGGCTGGAGAAAGTCCGCGGTACGACGATCCACTGGGAGCCGGACGCGGTCGGCAAGGCGGTGCGCAGCCTGTCGCCGGTGTCGCAGCTGCATCCGGCGCTGGACGAGTTGTGGGACGAGCCGCGGCTGGTCGACCCGATGAGTTCGTTGATCGGGGCAAGGGCCGGCCGGTTCGTGGCGAAGCTGAACTTCAAGCGGGCCGGGGTCGGCTCGGAGTTCGCCTGGCATCAGGACTTTCCGTACTGGTACTGCTGCGCCGGCGACGCAGCGTACGACATCGCCACCGCGATCGTCATGCTCGACGACAACACCGTCGCGAACGGCGCGATGACACTGATCCCCGGCAGCCCCGCCAACGGCCCGGTACGGCGGGATCCGCGGGAGCCGACGGGTTTGCTCGTCGACCCGACCGCCGTCGACGTGGCGCGCGCGGTCACGGTCGAGGCGCCGGCTGGTTCCGTGCTGATGTTCCCGGGGTTGATGGTGCATCGATCGGCGCCGAACCGGACGGCCTCCGACCGCCGTTCGTTGCTCTACTGCTTCCAGCCGGCCGGTCGCCCCGAGTTGTCCGCCCTGACCTATGACCCCGAAAGGCTGGCCGCCCTGCCATGACCGTCTCCGAACTCACCCAAGCTGTGCTGGATGGCGCGCATGGACCCGACCCCGCGTCGTTGTCCGTCACCAGTGCGTTCTGGTTGCACCACACGACCCGACTCCCGGGTGCTGACGTCACCTACCGCAACCACTACGTGCTGCTGCGCGTCGGCGAGGTCTTCGGCGCGTGCTCATTCGAGTCCGGTGAGCTCGATCCGTCGTACTGCGCGGACACCTCGGGCCGCACGCTGGCCGACGTACTGCGCTCTGACGATCCGCTGCCGGTGCGTATCGCCGCGCTGGACGCCTACCTGGCTGCCGTCGAGCCGCACCATCTGGCGCGGGCCGAGGAGGTGGTCCTGCCAGGCGGTACGCCGGATGTGCGGGCCCGTGCTCGGGATGCCGCCGTTGCTGGATTGCTCGACGTTGCCGAAGGCACCAAGGTTGCGCTGATCGGTGTCGTCAATCCGCTCGTCGACGCGATCACCGCCCGCGGTGGGATCTGCCTGCCGTGCGACTTCAACCTTCGGGAGACCGCCTCCGGTCTGCCGGTTTCCCGCGACATGCTCGAGGTTGTCGATGCCGCTGACGCTGTCGTCGCGACCGGGATGACCTTGTCCAACGGCTCCTTCGACATCCTGCTGAATCGTTGCCGTGAGCAAGCGAAGCCGCTGGCCATCTATGCTCAGACCGGAAGCGCCGTCGCCCGCGCCTTCCTCGGTTCCGGTGTGACCGCGCTGTCCGCCGAACCCTTCCCCTTCTCGCAGTTCTCCGCCCGCCCCACCTCCCTCTACCGCTACAGGACTGACGAATGACCACCCCGAACTCCTTGCCGGCAGCCCCCATTTTGTCTCCGGGTGGCGGCGCGCTGCCGCCACGAGTGGAAGAAGTGCCGAGCGACTGGCGGATGGCGCGGCGGTTGTGGCCGTTCCTGCTCGCCTCGACCGTCAGTCTGATTCCGTTCACGGTGTTCGGGATGTATCTCGTCCCGATCGCGGCGGCGGCGAATGGGAAGGTTGCCGAGATCGGCGGGCTGCGGGGGCTCGGTGGTCTGGCTGCGTTGGTGGTCGGGTTCGCGTTGGCGCCGTTGATCGACCGACTCGCCCGCGAGCTGGTAGCTGCTAGCGGGCTGGCGTTGCTCGGGATCTCCGCGTTGCTGGGTGCCATCGGCAACGTGTGGGCGTTGGCGGCGTTCTGTCTGCTGATCGGCGCGTCCACGTCGATCCTGGGGCCGTCGATCGGTGCTGCGGCTGCCGATCGGTTCAATACCCCGGCGGCGGCCGGGCGGGCGGCGACGCTGGTGTCCGCGACCACGTCGGCGATGGCGATGCTGGCCGCGCCGGTGCTCGCCGTACCGGGGCTGTTGTGGGGCTGGCGGGGCAACCTGATCGCTGCGGCGGTCGTCTCGCTGTCCTTGTCCGCCGCGTTCTTCTGGCGGGGGCGAGGCCGGAAGGCGCCGGTGCGAGCTGAGCGGATGAGCTACCTCGCCACCTACCGCGAGCTGGGACGGATTCCGGGCGCCGTACCGCTGCTCGTGGTCGCGATGCTGCGGACGGCGGCCTTCATGGGCTACCTCGCCTACCTGGCCGCGTTCTACGACGAGAAGTTCGACCTGGCGCCCGGTTGGTTCGCGCTGGTGTGGTCGCTGAGTGGCGCGTCGTTCTTCCTCGGCAACCTGCTGTCCGGTCGCTACCTCGCGATGGACCGGCCGTGGATCGGCCCGGAGCGGATGCTGCTCCTCGGCCTCGGTGTCGCGCTGGTCAGCATCGCGGCGTTCTACTTCTCCCCGACCATCCCGCTGACGCTGCTGCTCACCGCGCTGATGGGGGCGAGCCACGCGACCGTCGCCGCCTGCGTCACGACCCTGCTGGTACGGCGAAGTGGCGACCTGCGCGGATCCGCGCTGAGTGTGAACGCGGCCGGGATGAGTCTGGGCACGTTTCTCGGCGCCGCGCTCGGCGGTCTGGGGCTCGGCCTCGGTGGATACCCCGGGACAGCCCTGACTTTCGCCTCGATCACCCTGGTTGCGGTGCTTTGCGCACTGCGCGTGCGCCGATAGGCGATATATCGTTCTGTCTTATGGAGAATCTGCCCGACCGCCCGAACCCGCACGCGCACCTCCGCGCGTCCGACATCGACCGCGACCAGGTCGTCGACGTCCTGCGGGACGCGCTGATGACGGGCCGGCTGACCCAGGACGAGCATGCGGAGCGGCTCGAGCAGACCCTGCAGGCGCGCACCCTCGGCGAGCTCGAGCCGATCACCAGTGACCTCCTCGTTCCCGACGGTCGCCAGTCGCCGCTCCCGTCGAGCGTGCCGGCCCGGACGGTGTCGAACAGCCCGGTCCCGATCGAGAATCCGGCCGATCCCGACGACAGCTTCACCACGATGGTCGCGATCTTCGGCGGCGTGGAGCGCAAGGGCAGTTGGCGGGTGAAGCGCCGTACCAATGCCTTCGCGGTGTTCGGTGGCCAGGACCTCGACATGACGGACGCGATCTTCGAGGGCAAGGAAGTCACCATCTGGACGTTCGCCGTCTTCGGCGGGATCGACATCACGGTGCCCGAGGGCGTGACGGTCCGCAACGAGGGCGTCGGCATCTTCGGCGGCTTCGCGGCCAACGGCAGCGACACCCCGCATCCCGACGCCCCGACCGTCGTCGTCAAGGGCCTCGCCCTCTTCGGCGGCGTCGGCGGCCAGTCCTCCGCCAAGCGCCACAAGAAGCGCTTCCACGGCGGCCACGGCCAGCTCGGCCACTGACGGGCCGGGTCATTCGGTGAAGCTGACGCCGCCTTGGGTCAACCTGACGGCGTTGCTGTCTTCCCACCTGGCCGGGCTCGGCTCCTCGGCTCTGTCGTCCTGCGGCCGGAGGAACTGACACCCGTATGACGTCGGTGTGTCCAAGGTGACGACTTGGATGGCCGGGATGTCGTCGCACCGGAGCTCGGGCTCGTCCGGGTGGCTGTTGTACCAGGCGGCATGAACAGCCTCGCGGAGCAGCACTCCCTGCTGCGGTTCGGCGTTGTACTCGATCAGGTTGTTCGTGGATTTGCGGGAGCCGATGGTGACAGTCCATCGCACTGGCTTGCCTTGGTAGATGACGGTGCAGTTGGTGGTGGCACCGGCGACGACCCGTAACCGGCCGCCGGCACAGCTGACCGTGGTCTTGGCCGGGAAGCCGGCGATGACCTGGGTGTCCCGCATCATGTCGTCGAGGATCTGCCCGCTGACCGACGAGGTGCCGTGCGGCGCGAAGGTGAAGTCGCTCGTGAGCAGAGGCCGTCGCGGCTCACCGATCCGTACCGCGAGAGGGGTGCCGACGACCGGGAGCTTCCCGGACTCGTCCGCTGTTGGCGTCGGTCGCCAGGTGGGCGTCATCAACGGCAGCGGATCGACGTAGTCGTCCTCCGGGGTGCAACCGGCGAACAGCAGCACGAGAACGCAGACCACCGGGAATCGTCGCACTCTTAGCAGTCTAGAGCGGTTCCGAGGGTTCGGGCGGGGGCGACAGCAACAGGTCAGCCACTAGGAGAAGATCACGCCGACCTCGGACAGCGTGACCGGCACGAGGAGCCAGAAGGCTCCGCCGCCGAGGGTTGGCGTCAGGACCTCGCAGCGGTACGGCGTCTTGGCGCCGATCGTGACCACCTGGGCCGCGGGCATGTCGTCGCAGCGCAGTTCGCTGTCGCCGCCGCTGAGCTGATACCAGTTGGCGTACACGGACTCCCGCAGCAGGACTCCTTGCAGTGGTTTCGCCTCGTAGACCGCGAGGTAGTCGACTCCTGGTTTGTAGTTCTTGGCGATGGTCACTCGCCACTTCACGGTCTGACCGGAGTAGGTCACCGTGCAGTCCGACACCGCCCCCGCCTTCAACCGGATGGTGGGGCACTGAACGGTCGTCTTCGCCTCGAAGCCGGCGATGAGCTGGGTGCGCTGCTGCAGCTTGGCGACGACCTGCTGGGTGATCGACTTGTGCTTGTCAGCGGAAACGTCGTCGCTCGAGCCCTTGAGCAGCCGGCGCTTCGGCCTGGTCACCACTACCGCCGTCAGCGGCTTCGGTGTCGAGGCCGCCGGAGTCGGAGTCGATGTCGGAGCGGGGGCCGGGGCAGGCTTGTCGGTGCTGCATCCGGCGAGCGGCAGCAGCATCGCGAGAACCATCAGTACGCGTCGCACGTCGCGCAGCTTAGTGGTGTGTCGCGGTCAAACCTCGGCACTGGCGGCGCCCAGGCACGCACCTCGCGGCGTTGGAGGGAAAGCCACGATGGAAAAACATCGAGGCTTCCCCTCCGCCTTGCGATGCACGCACCTGGACACCGCCAGCACTCGAGCTTTCACCACGACACACCACTAGGCGCGACGGGATCAGATCCAGGTCTTGAACCACATCCGGCTGAGCCAGTCGGGGTGCGGGAGGACCTGGTCGGTGAGGATCGGCCAGATGTAGGCGAAGTTCAGGACGACCAGGACGACGAAGGCGCCGACGATCGCGCTGCCGATCAGGCGGCGGGGCGCTGGAGCGCCTTCGAGGGTTTTCGCCGGCCCCAGGATCTTGCCGAGCACGAGGGCGACCGCCATCACGGTGAAGGGGATCATCGTGACGGCGTAGAAGAAGAAGATCGGTCTGTCGTCGTAGGCGAACCACGGCACCCAGCAGGTGACGAAACCGATCAGCGGGATCCCGAATCGCCAGTCGCGCTGGGCTGTCCACAGCACGATCCCGGCGAGCAGGGCCAGGGCTCCGCCCCACCACAGGAGCGGCGTACCGACGGCGGAGATCACCGACAGGCAGTTCGTGCCGGCGGGCGGGTTGCAGCCGGGTGAGCCGGCCTTGATGTCGTTGACGGCGTCGAAGCCGATCGGGCGGGCGATGATCGGCCAGCCGGCCGGGTTCGAGGCGTAGGGGTGGGTGGCCTTCTTGATGTAGTCGCCGGTGTGGAAGTCGTAGACCTCCTGGTGGTAATGAATCAGTGACCGGAAGTCGTCCGGCACGAGCTTCATCACGCCGGTGGCCGGGTTGTTCGCGGCGTAGTCGTGGTCGTAGGCGTTGTCGTGCAGCAGCCAGCCGGTCCAGGTCGCGGTGTAGGTGATCCCGGCGACCAGCACGATACTCACGAACGCCGGGATGCCGTCGATCAGCACCGACTTCACGAACGTGAACCGCGCCCCGAGGGCGCGCCGGGCACCGAAGTCCCACGCGAAGACCAGGATGCCGAAGGCGGCCAGCACCCAGACCGCCGACCACTTGGTGCCGAGCGCGAGCCCGAAGCAGACCCCGGCCAGCAGACGCCACGGCCGGATCAGCAGCCAGCGGCCGAACTTGGCCGGTTCGTCGGTCTCGACCTTGGAGAGGGAGTCCGCATGCCGGCGGCGGGTCCAGTCCCGGTCGCAGACCAGGCAGGAGACGGCCGCGACCAGCCAGAACGCCAGGAACACGTCCAGCAGTGCGACCCGCGACATCACGAAGTGCAGACCGTCGACCGCGAGCAGCAGCCCGGCGATCGCGCCGATCAGTGTCGAGCGCGTCATCCGCCGTACCGTCCGAATGACCAGCAGAACCGTCAGCGTGCCGAACAGGGCAGGCATGAACCGCCAGCCGAACGGCGTCATCCCGAACAGCTGCTCACCGACCGCGATCATCCACTTGCCGACCTCTGGGTGCACGGTCAGGCTCGGAGTGTCCTTGAAGACGTCCAGATTCCCGGCGAGGATCGCCTTGTCGGCGGCCCCCTCGGGCTGGTCGATGAACTGCCGCGCGTAGCCGAACTTCAGCAGGCTGTACGCGTCCTTGGCGTAGTACGTCTCGTCGAAGACGAACTTCACCGGGTTGCTCAGGTTCCAGAACCGGAGGAACCCGGCCAGCACGGTGATCGCCAGCGTGGCGATCCACCCGCCCTCGAAGTCCCTCGGCATCGCCGGATACAGCCGCTCCCGCAACGACGGCAACCGCCGTCCGAGCACGTCCCTGCCCAGCGCGTCGCGCTCCTCGGCAGCGTCCCCTCGCCGCGCGGTCCCGTCCTCGATCAAGGCAGTCACGCCCGCCATCGTACGGAGCCCGGTGTCACACCGCCTCCTCCCCTCGAAGGAACTGGCTGTGGATCACTGAAAACGGTCGGCAGAACCTTCTACACTGAGTCACATGAGCACGCCGAAGGAAGACCTGCACGCACTGGTCGAGTCGATGTCCGACCGCGCCGCGGCCGACCTGCTGCCAAGAGTCCGCCTGCTCAATCTGGAGGCGGAGGCGCGGGCCGAGCGCCGGCCGGCGTCGACCTGGCCGCCTGCCTGGGTCGCGTCGGTGGACGGGACCAGCCCGGATTTTTCGGAACGCATCGACGAGATGCTGGCTGAAGGACTCGGACACAGCCCGAAGTGATTGTCGTAGATACCGGCCCGATCGTTGCCGCCGCGCTTACGGCGGACACCAATCATCGCCGCTGCGTCGACCTGTTCGCATCACTCCGGCTGAACAACGAGGAGTTGGTGATACCGCCATTCGTGGTGACGGAGGTGTGCTACCTACTCGCAAAGGCTGGCGGCCCCAAGGCGGAGATGGCCTTCGTCCGATCGCTGGCAGCCGGCGACTTCATCATCGCAAGCACGCCGGCGAGCACGCTCGACAGAATGGCTGACTTGATCGGTCAGTATGCCGATCTTCCTCTCGGCCTGGCCGATGCCTCCGTGATCACACTCGCGGAGCAGTTGGAGGTTCAAGAGGTGGCAACGCTGGACCGACGTCACTTTTCTGTCGTTCGGCCTCGGCACGTCGATGCGTTCACACTGCTCCCATGACCGGGCGATTGGTGTTGGCGGGGACGCCTATTGGGGACTTCTCGGATGCCTCGCCACGGTTGGGCCGGATCTTGAGTACGGCGGACGTGGTGGCGGCGGAGGACACGCGGCGGCTGCGCCGGCTGACGACCGACCTCGCGATCAGCGTGAGCGGGCGGGTGGTCAGCTACTTCGAGGGGAACGAGCGGGAGCGGACGCCGGAGCTGCTGGCTGCGCTGCTGGCCGGGCAGACCGTGGTGGTGGTGACGGACGCGGGGATGCCGAGCGTGTCGGATCCCGGTTACCGGCTGGTCGCCGCGGCGATCGAGGCCGAGGTGGACGTGACCGCCGTACCGGGGCCGTCTGCGGTGCTGACCGCGCTGGCGCTGAGCGGGCTGCCGGTGGACCGGTTCACGTTCGAGGGGTTCCTGCCGCGGAAGCAGGGGGAGCGGTCCAAGGTGCTGGCCGAGCTGGCGGACGAGCCGCGGACGATGGTGTTCTTCGAGGCGCCGCACCGGCTGACCCAGTCGCTGGAGGCGATGGCCGAGGCGTTCGGCCCGGATCGCCGGACGGCGGTCTGCCGGGAGCTGACGAAGACGTATGAAGAGGTCAAGCGCGGCCCGGTCGCGGATCTCGTCGCCTGGTCGAAGGACGGCGTACGGGGTGAGATCACCGTCGTCGTGGCCGGCGCGGACCCGAACAAGGTGATGACAGCGGCGGACCTGGCGCGTGAGGTCGCCGTGGACGAGGAGGCGGGCACACCGCGGAAGCAGGCGATCTCCGATGTCGCCAAGCGGTTCAACGTGCCCAAGCGGACCGTGTACGACGCCGTACTGGCCGCACGAGACCCCGGTAAATAGGACTGGTCTGCGGCACTACCCTTGACCCATGTCCGAGAAGGCCTATTACGTCACGACCCCGATCTACTACGTCACGGCGCCGCCGCACATCGGCAGTGCCTACACGACGGTCGCCGGGGATGTCCTGACGCGCTGGCACGCCCAGCGCGGTGAGCGGAAGTGGTACCTGACGGGTACCGACGAGCACGGCGAGAAGGTGATGCGCAGCGCTGAGGCGCAGGGCATGTCGCCGCAGGCGTGGACGGACAAGCTGGTCGAGGAGTCCTGGAAGCCGGCCTGGGTCGACGTCGACATCGCGTACGACGACTTCATCCGGACCACCGAGCAGCGGCACACCGAGCGGGTCCGCGAGTTCTGGCAGAAGCTCTACGACAAGGGCGACGTCTACAAGGGCGAGTACGAGGGCCTGTACTGCGTCGGCTGCGAGGAGTTCAAGCTGCCGACCGACATCCGCACGGACGAGGACGGCACCCAGCGGTGCATGATCCACGGCACCGAGCTGGAGACGGTCTCGGAGACGAACTACTTCTTCCGGCTCTCGGCGTACGGCGACAAGCTGCTCGAGCTCTACGAGTCGCAGCCCGATTTCGTGGCGCCGGCCAGCGCGCGCAACGAGGTGATCGCGTTCGTCAAGCAGGGGCTGCAGGACCTGTCGATCACCCGCTCGACCTTCGACTGGGGGATCCCGGTCCCGTGGGACGAGGAGCACGTCCTCTACGTCTGGATCGACGCGCTGCTGAACTACGTGACGGCGGCCGGCTACGGCACCGACCCGGAGCGGTTCGAGGAGCTGTGGCCGGTCGACGTGCACCTGGTCGGCAAGGACATCCTCCGGTTCCACGCGGTGATCTGGCCGGCGATGCTGATGGCCGCCGAGGTCGCGACGCCGAAGCAGGTCTTCGCGCACGGCTGGCTGCTGGTCGGCGGCGAGAAGATGAGCAAGTCGAAGCTGACCGCGATCCCGCCGCACGAGATCACCGACCACTTCGGTTCGGACGCCTTCCGCTACTACTTCCTGCGGACGATCCAGTTCGGCTCGGACGGCTCCTTCTCCTGGGAGCACCTGAGCGCGGTCTACACCTCCGAGCTGGCGAACGGCCTGGGCAACCTGGCCAGCCGGATCGCGGCCATGGTCGGCAAGTACTTCGACGGCGCGCTGCCGGAGGCCACGGACCACGGACCGGCCGAGCAGGCTCTGGCAGACAAGCTGGCCCAGACGGTCGCCACGGCTGAGCAGGCGATCGAGACCCTCGCGTTCCAGGACGCGCTGGCCGCGATCAACGAGCTGGTCGGCGCTGTGAACGGCTACGTCTCCGAGCAGGAGCCGTGGAAGGTGGCCAAGGACGACTCCCAGCGGGAGCGCCTGGCCACGATCCTGTACTCGGCCGCCGAGGTGCTGCGGGCGGTCGCCGTACTGCACAACCCGACGATGCCGAAGGCTGCCGCCAAGCTCTGGGAGCTGCTCGGGGCCGAGGCCAAGCTCGGCTCGCTCACCGACCAGCGCATCCAGGACGCCGGCACCTGGGGCCAGCTCCCGGCCGGCGCCGTCCTGGTGAAGGGCGACGCGCTGTTCCCGCGGCTGGCCGAGGTCGAGGCGTAAGTTTTTTCGGCAACCGGGAATACCCCGCTGGGCGAGACGGTTGATGCTTCAAGTACCACAAACTTGAAGCATCAACTCAATTGTCGGTGGAGGTTGTCATGCAGGCGGTCGTGTACGAAGAGTTCGGTGGTCCCGAGGTTCTGCAGGTGCGCGAGTTCGACGAGCCGCACGCGGGGCCGGGCGAGGTCCGGATCGCGGTGCGCGCGGCCGGCGTGAACCCGTTCGACTTCAAGGTGCGCCGGGGTTACATGCAGCCGAACCTGCCCGCGGCGCTCCCCGCCGTACCGGGTTATGAGGTTGCCGGTGTCGTGGACGAGGTCGGCGAGGGTGTCACGGACTTCGTCGTCGGTGACGAGGTCGTCGGCTGGTCGAAGACCGGCGGGTACGCCGCGCACGCGGTGGCCGGTGCGATCGCCAAGAAGCCGGCCGAGGTGTCCTTCGAAGAGGCCGTGACGCTGCCCGTCGCCGGTGAGACTTCGGTTCGGGCGCTCCGCGAGCTCGGCCTGAAGGAAGGCGAGACGCTCCTCGTCCACGGTGCCGCTGGTGGGGTCGGCGTAGTCGGCGTCCAGCTGGCCGTCGCCCTTGGCGCGACCGTGATCGGCACCGCCTCCGAGGCGAACCACGAGTACCTCCGCTCCCTCGGCGTCATCCCGGTCCTGTACGGCGAAGGCCTCGTCGACCGCGTCCGCGCAGTCGCACCGCAGGGCATCGACGCCGTCTACGACGTCGCGGGCAAGGGTGCGCTGCCGGACTCCATCGAGCTCCGCGGCGGCACCGACCGCGTCCTCACCGTCGCCGACCCGACTGCGGCCGACCATGGGATCCCGTTCTCCATGGGCACCGGCGACCCCGTCGAGCAGGCCGCGGACCTCCGCGCCCAGCTCCAGCTCGCCGCCGAAGGCAAGCTCCAGCTGAAGGTCGCCGAGACCTTCGCCCTCACCGACGTCGTCAAGGCGGTCGAGATCTCCGAGGGCGGCCACGTCTCCGGCAAGCTCGTCCTGAAGCCGTAGGCCTGTACCTGCCGGCAATACTTCCACCAGCGATAGTATCTCTGGTGGAAGTATTGGTTGGCGGCGTGGTGAAATCCCATCGCTCGCGGCAGTCCTGACGATTTACAGTCAGCCGCATGACCAATGTTCTGTCTGCTGTTGCCTGGCCGTATGCGAACGGCCCTCGGCATATCGGCCATGTCTCCGGGTTCGGTGTGCCCTCCGACGTGTTCAGCCGGTACTCGCGGATGGCCGGTCACGACGTACTGATGGTGTCCGGGACGGACGAGCACGGTACGCCGATTCTGGTGCAGGCGGAGCAGGAGGGCGTGAGCCCGCAGGAGCTCGCGGATCGGTACAACCGGATCATCGTGGAGGACCTGCAGGGGCTCGGGTTGTCGTACGACCTGTTCACCCGGACGACCACTCGCAACCACTATGCCGTTGCCCAGGAACTGTTCAAAGTCGTTCACCGCAACGGATATCTCGTTCCGCGGACCACGCAGGGCGCCATCTCACCGTCTACCGGACGTACGTTGCCGGACCGGTATATCGAGGGCACCTGCCCGATTTGCGGGTACGACGGCGCACGGGGTGACCAGTGCGACAACTGCGGCAATCAGCTGGATGCGATTGACCTGCGCAATCCGCGGAGCCGGATCAATGGCGAGACGCCGGTGTTCGTGGAGACCGAGCATCTGTTCCTGGATCTGCCGGCATTGGCTGATCAGCTGGGCGGCTGGTTGCAGACTCGGAGCGGCTGGCGGCCGAACGTACTGAAGTTCGCCTTGAACCTGCTGGACGACGTCCGGCCGCGGGCGATGACTCGCGACATCGACTGGGGGATCCCGGTGCCGCTGCCGGGGTGGGACGGCAAGCGGTTGTACGTCTGGTTCGATGCGGTCATCGGGTATCTGTCGGCCAGCATCGAGTGGGCCCGGCGGACCGGTGATCCGGATGCCTGGCGGCGCTGGTGGTGCGATCCGGCGGCCGAGTCCTACTACTTCATGGGCAAGGAGAACATCACCTTCCACGCCCAGATCTGGCCGGCCGAGCTGCTTGCTCACAACGCGGCTCCCGGGGCGTACGGCGTACTGAATCTGCCGACCGAGGTGGTCAGCAGCGAGTTCCTCACGCAGGAGGGGCGGAAGTTCTCGTCGTCGCGGTCGGTGGTGATCTACGTCCGCGATGTGCTGGAGCGGTATGGGCCGGACGCGCTGCGCTACTTCCTGTCGGTGGCCGGTCCGGAGACTCAGGACACGGATTTCACGTGGTCCGAGTTCGTCCGCCGCAACAACGACGAGCTGGTCGGCACCTGGGGCAACCTGGTGAACCGCACGGCCTCGATGATCAACCGCAACTTCGGCGCCCTTCCGCCGGCTGTTTCGTTGCTGGATGCCGACCGGGATTTGCTTGCCAAGAGCAACCAGGCGTTCGGTGCCGTCGGCGAGCTGCTCCGGCAGCATCGGGTGAAGCAGGCGCTCGGTACGGCGATGGGCAACGCGGCCGACGCCAACCAGTACCTCTCCCAACAGGCCCCGTGGAAGGAAACGGACCTGGCTCGTCGTGGAACCGTCCTGCACGTGGCAGCCCAGGTGGTCGCCGACACCAACCGCCTCCTCGCGCCGTTCCTTCCGCACTCGGCGGAACGTGTCCACCAGACGCTGGGCGGGGTCGGCGCCTTCGCGCCCAGCCCCGAGATCCGCGAGGTGGACGACCTGGACGGCGGGTCGCCGTACCCGATCATCACCGGCGACTACGGCACCCAGCCCAGCTGGGCCTCGGTGCCGATCGTCCCCGGTACGCCGATCGCCCCGCCCACCCCGATCTTCACCAAGCTCGCTCCTTCGGTCGTCGACGAGGAGCTGGCCCGGCTGCAAAGCGTCGCCAAGGACACGTAGTAGTCACCAGCTCGGCCGGGCTCGGGCGTGGCTTTGGCTCCGCCCGAGCGCGAGGGGGCGACTACTACGTGTTCTTACCGACGCAGTTGACGCGTTTGTACAAGCGTGATGGGGACGGCAGGCCTACGGTCGGGGGATGGCTGACTATCTGGCGAGTGCTGAGATCGACATCGAGGCGACCCCCGAGCAGGTGTGGGAGGTGCTGACCAACCCGCCTGCGGAGTTGTGGTTCGGGGCGGAGGTCTCGAGCGACTGGCGGGTGGGCAGCCCGATCACCTGGAACGGCGAGTGGGAGGGCAAGCCGTATGAGGACAAGGGCGAGGTCCTTGAGATCGACCCCGGGCGGCTGCTGCGGTTCACCCACTTCAGCCCGCTGACCGGCAAGGACGACGTACCGGAGAACTACCACACACTGACCTGGACCTTGTCCGGGTCGACGCATCTGACGCTGACACAGGACAACAACGCAAGCGCCGAAGAGGCCGAGCACTCGACCGGCATGTGGACCCAACTGCTCGGCAAGGTGAAGAGCGCCGCCGAAGTAATCTAGACGCCATGGGTTCTGAGGGTGTCGAGGTCGAACGGCCGACGCGGGAGCGGGCTGCGATTGGCGAGGACGGGCGGTCGCGGGACCGGACCAGGCCGGTGGTGCCGGATCCGTTGCCGATGAGCGTGGTCGACGCGCACTGCCATCTGGATATCGCCGATGGTGAGGACGGGGCTTGGTTGAGCCCGGCCGAGGCGATCAAGCTCGCCGCGTCGGTGGGTGTCACGCGGATCGTGCAGATCGGTTGTGACCTGCCGGGGTCGGCGTGGGCTGTTGAAGCGGCCACCCAGTACCCGAATCTGATCGCCGGCGTATCGCTGCACCCGAACGAGGCTCCGAAGCTCAAGGCGGCGGGGGAGCTCGACAGTGCGCTGGCCGAGATCGAGCGGCTGGCGCAGAGCTCACCGAAGGTCCGGGTGATCGGTGAGACCGGTCTCGACTACTTCCGCACCGGCGAGGACGGCCGCGACGCGCAGCACGAATCGTTCGCCGCGCACATCGAACTGGCCAAGCGTCTCGACAAGACGCTGATGATCCACGACCGCGACGCGCACGACGACATTCTCAAGATCCTCGACCGCGAAGGTGTCCCGGATCGCCTTGTCATGCACTGCTTTTCGGGTGATACCGAGTTCGCGCGCGAGTGTGTCAACCGCGGTGCGTTCCTCAGTTTCGCCGGTGTGATCACCTTCAAGAACGCCAACTCGCTGCGCAACGCGCTCGCCGTCACACCGCTCGACCGCGTGCTCGTCGAGACCGATGCGCCGTACCTGACGCCGTCTCCGCATCGCGGGCAGCCGAACGCGTCGTACCTGATCCCGCACACGGTCCGGAAGATGGCCGGCACCCTGAACATCTCGGTCGCCGAGCTGTGCGAGGCCCTCAACCGGAACGCCGATCGGGCGTTCGGAGGGACCTGGTAGATGGAGTTCGGTGAGGTTGTCCGCAAGCGCCGGATGGTCCGCAACTACGACCCCGACCGGCCGATCCCCGACGAAATCCGGGAACGGATCCTGGAAAACGGTCTCCGAGCGCCTTCCGGCGGGTTCACGCAGGGCTGGGCGTTCCTGACGCTGGAGGGCTCCGACCGCGAGCGGTACTGGGAAATCGCGGCCGCGGACCCCGATCCGAAGTATGTGGAATGGATCACAGGGCTGCGCCGGGCGCCGCTGCTGATTCTGGCCTTCGCGCACAAGGCCGCGTACCTCGATCGGTACACCGAATCCGACAAGGGCTGGACCGACCGCGACGAGGCGCGCTGGACCGCGCCGTACTGGTACGTCGACACCGGGATGGCGTCGCTGCTGATGCTGCAGACGGTGGTCGACGAAGGCTTGGGAGCCTGCTTTTTCGGGCCGCCGGCGGACAAAGTGCCGGCCCTGCTGGCCGAGTTCGGCGTACCGGCCGGGTTCGACCTGATCGGCCTGATGTCGGTCGGCTACCGGGCCCCGGACAAGCGGTCGCCGTCGCTGCGAAGAGGGCGTCGTACGACGGCCGAGGTGGTGCATCGGGGGCAGTGGGGGAATCACCAGGTGTAGTTGGTCCACTACACCTTTTTGCGACTCGCCGACTAGAGGATTGGCGCTAGCGCGACTTCTTCGTTATGGTCCCGTGATGTTGGCCGGGATCGGGGAAGATCACGGACAGCACGCCCCTCGGCGCCGATCTTGGTCGCCGGACCACCGGTCCGGAGATTGTGACCGCTGCCAGTGCTGTCCCACCTCGTGCCCGGGTAGACCTACCTGGGAGCTTTAGTGCGTAAGTCCATCATCGCCGCTGTCGGTCTGACAGCCGCGATCGCCGTCGTGGGTGGCTCCGTGGCCTACGCCACGAAGAGCAAGACGGTCAGCCTCTCCATCGACGGCCAGGTGCAGAAGGTCCACACCTTCGGCTCCACCGTCTCCGACGCCCTCAAGGCCGAGAAGGTTCAGGTCGGTGACCACGACGTGGTCGCACCGGCGCTGGACTCGAAGCTGCAGGACAACCAGGAGATCGCGGTGCAGTACGGCCGCCAGCTGACCGTGAACGCCGACGGCGTCAAGAAGGCCTTCTGGACCACGGCCGACACCGTGTCCGAGGCGCTCGCCGATCTTGGTCTGCGGTACGACAGCTCGGCGTTCTTCTCCACCAGCCGGAGTGCACCCCTCGGGCGCGAAGGGCTGGACCTCACGGTCAAGACCCCGAAGACGGTCTCGATCGTCCGGCAGGGCAAGGCCGTCACCTCCAAGCTGATGGTCACGACCGTCGGTGAGGCCCTGACCGCCGCGAAGATCGCGTGGGACAAGGACGACAAGATCACCCCGGCGCCGGCCACCGTGCTGAAGACGGGCGTGAACACGATCGGCTTCGTCAAGGTCGACCTCAAGGAGGTCACCCGGACCGAGAAGGTTGCCCACGGCACCGACAAGACCGAGTCGGCCGTGCTGACCGAAGGCACCAAGAACGTCACCGCCCCGGGCAAGGACGGATCCAAGTCCGTCACCTACCTGTACACGTACCTCGACGGCAAGCTCAGCACCACCAAGGTCGTGACCACCAAGGTCCTGACCGAGGCTGTCGACGAGGAGGTCACGGTCGGCACCAAGCCGAAGCCCGAGGCCCCGGAGCCGCCCGCGAGCGGTAACACCGGCGCCTGGGACCGGATCGCCGCCTGTGAGTCGGGCGGTAACTGGGCGGCCAACACCCGCAACGGGTACTACGGCGGCCTGCAGTTCAGCAGCGGCACCTGGGCCGCCAACGGTGGCCGGGCGTACGCGCCCAACGCCCACCAGGCGACCAAGGCCCAGCAGATCGCGATCGCCGAGAAGGTTCGCGCGGCCCGCGGCAGCTACGCCGACTGGCCGGTCTGCGGCAAGAAGGCCTGAGCTGCAACACTGACGAGGTGACCTCGTCTGATTCATCCACTTCAGCCGGACCGAGACTCCTCGGTCCGGCTGAAGTGCGTTCACTGGCCGCCGCGCTCGGCGTCCGCCCGACCAAGCAGCGCGGCCAGAACTTCGTGATCGACCCGAACACGGTACGGCGGATCGTCCGGGCCGCCGAGCTGTCCGACGACGGCGAGACCGTGCTCGAGGTCGGGCCGGGGCTCGGGTCGCTGACGCTGGCATTGCTTGCCGAGGGCCACCGGGTGACCGCGGTCGAGATCGACCCCGTGCTGGCCGGCGCGCTGCCGGACACGATCGCGACGTACGCGCCTGGTCAGGCTGCCGCCTTCACCGTGGTGGAGGCGGACGCGATGACGGTCACGCCGGCCGACATCGGCGAGCCGACCGCGTGTGTGGCCAACCTGCCGTACAACGTCGCCGTACCGGTCCTCCTGCACCTCCTGCGGGTGTCGCCGTCGCTGCGGCACGGGCTGGTGATGGTCCAGTCCGAGGTCGCCGACCGGCTCGCGGCCGGTCCCGGTTCGCGGACGTACGGCGTACCGTCCGCCAAAGCCGCCTGGTACGCCGACGTGCGGCGCGCCGGACCGGTCGGGCGGAACGTGTTCTGGCCGGCACCGAACGTCGACTCCGGGCTGGTCGCCTTCTCGCGCCGGGAGCCACCGGCCACCGAAGCCACCCGCGAAGAGGTGTTCGCGGTCATCGAGGGCGCCTTCTCCCAGCGCCGCAAGACCGTCCGCTCGGCCCTGGCCCGCTGGATGCCGGACCGCGCCCAGCTCGACGAGGTGTTCCGGATCACAGGCATCGACCCGGGCCTGCGGGGCGAGATGCTGGGAATCGCCGAGTTCGCCGCCCTCGCAGGCGCAGCCCACTCCGTATCGCCTGCCTGATGCCCTAGCCTGTGCCCGTGTCCCCTTCTGCTGAGGTCACGGTGCGGGCGCCGGCCAAGATCAACCTGGGTCTGTCGGTCGGTCCGCCGTTGCCGGACGGCTTCCACCCGGTGGCCACGGTCTACCAGGCCGTGGCGCTGTACGACGACGTGACCGCCGTACTGCGGGAGGACGACGCCACGATCTCGGTCGAGGTGCTCGGCGACTTCGCGGCCGAGGTACCGACCGACGACACCAACCTCGCGGTCCGGGCGGCCCGCCTGCTGCAGGCGGAGTACGACGTCGAGGAAGGCGTCGACCTCACCATCCGCAAGACCATCCCGGTCGCGGGCGGCATGGCCGGCGGCTCGACCGACGCTGCGGCGACGCTCGTCGCGTGCAACCGGTTGTGGGGTCTGCAGCTGTCCCAGACCGAGCTGCAGGGCCTCGCGGCCGAGCTCGGCAGCGACGTACCGTTCTGCCTGGTCGGCCACACCGCCCTCGGCCGCGGCCGCGGCGAGCAGGTCACCGAGGTGATGTCCCGCGGCGTCTTCCACTGGGTCTTCGCGATCGCCGACGGCGGCCTGTCCACCCCCGCCGTCTATCAGGAGCTCGACCGCCTCCGCCCGCTCCGCCGCGTCGAACCCCCGCAGGTCCGCCCCGAGCTGATGTCCGCCCTGCTCTCCGGCCGCCCCGAAGCACTCGCCATTGCCGTCAGCAACGACCTCCAGGCCGCCGCCCTGTCGCTGCGCCCCGAGCTCGGCGACACCCTCCAGTTCGGCCTCGACCAGGGCGCCCTCGCCGCGATGATCTCCGGCTCCGGCCCCACCTGCCTCTTCCTCGCCGCCGACTCCCGCTCAGCCGTCGACCTCGCCGTGGAACTCGCCGAGTCCGGCCTCTGCCGCATGGTCCGCCAAGCCGAGGCCCCCGTCCCCGGCGCCCGAATCCTCCCCGCCTCCGTCTCCCGGTAGTACACTTAGCTAATCGGACTAAGGAGGGGTGATGGGCGAACCTGCGCAGTACAACATCCACGAGGCGAAGACCCAGTTGTCTCGCATCATCGAGCGGGTGGAGCACGGCGAGGAAGTGATCCTCAGTAGGGCCGGCCATCCCGTCGCCAAGGTTGTTCCACTCTCGGCGCACCGTGCCCGGCGGACCGGAGGCGGGTCGTTGGCCGGCCGGATCGACTGGTCGGACGGATGGGATTCACCGGAACTCAATGAGGAGATCGCAGACGACTTCGGTATTCCGTCGTGACCAATGTTCGTGGAGTGGCACGCCTTCTGTTGGACACTCATGTCCTGATCTGGTGGTTGCAGGGCAGCTCTGAATTGTCAGGAGAGCTCAAGGAACGCATCGAGACCGAGCTTGAGGTGTACGTCAGCGCCGCGTCCGTCTGGGAGCTTTCGATCAAGATGGCATCGGGGAAACTGCCTGCGCCGGACGACCTTCTCGAGTGGGTGCGCCGCAGTGGTGTCAGCGAATTGCCGATCAGCTTGGAGCACGGAGATGTTGCCGGGCGGCTGCCTGCGATCCATCGTGATCCGTTTGACCGGATGCTGATCGCGCAGGCCCTGGTCGAGCGGTTGACCCTCGTGACACGCGACGGCTTCATCCAGCAGTACGACGTACCGGTCCTGAAGGCCTGACCGGAAAATCGGTCGCCTGAGGTTGGCCGCGGTGTTACATTGCGAATGATCCATCGGACGGAGAAGGAGAACGGGATGCGGTGCTCAGTGATCTGCCTGACCAGGACTGATCACTTCGAAGCATTCGCGAGGACCGTTGAACTCTTTGACGATGGGTATTGTGGCGCATGTCGACGCCGGTAAGACCAGCCTGACCGAGCGGCTGCTGTATGCCGCCGGCATCATCGACCACGTCGGCCGGGTCGACGACGGGGACACCCAGACCGATTCCATGGAGCTGGAACGCCGCCGCGGCATCACGATCCGCTCGGCCGTGGTCTCGTTCGCCCTGGGCGACCTGCCGGTCAACCTGATCGACACCCCGGGACACTCGGACTTCATCGCCGAGGTCGAACGGGCGCTGTCCGTGCTGGACGGCGCCGTACTGGTGCTGTCCGCGGTCGAGGGCGTCCAGGCGCAGACCCGCCTGCTGATGCGGACGCTGACCCGGCTGCGCATTCCGACACTGCTGTTCGTAAACAAGATCGACCGCGTCGGTGCTCGTTACGACTCACTCCTTGCCGACATCCGGCGGCTGCTGACGCCGGATGCGCTGCCGATGAGTGTGGTGGAGGGCCTGGGTACTCGCGCGGCCGTTGTCGGGAGCCTCGTCGACTTCGGCGAGTTCCTTGCTGAGCGCAACGATGTCTTCTTGCGGCGCTACCTCGAGGATGAGCTTCTCGACTACTCGCATGAGCTTCGCGAGCAGGTCGCCGCGGGGCGCGCTCACCCCGTGTACTTCGGTTCCGCGATGACGGGGATCGGCGTACCGGAATTGATCGCCGGGATTCGTGCTTGGTTGCCTGTTGCAACCTCGTCTCCTGAGAAGCCCTTGCAGGCCAAGGTTTTCAAGGTCGAACGCGGTGCTGCTGGTCAAAAGGTCGCCTCCGCGCGGATCTTCGACGGCACCCTCACCGCCCGCGCGTACGTCGACGTGCACCCCGCCGGCGGACCGCCGTACCAGGTCCGTCCGAGCGCGATCGACCTGTACGACGCCGGCTCTCGTCGTACCGTCTCGTCCGCGGAGGCCGGGCAGATCGTGGCGCTGCGCGGGTTGAAGGACATCCGGATCGGCGACCAGCTCGGCGTGCCGTCCGTTGCCGTCGGCCAGCTCTTCGCCCGCCCCACCTTGGAAACCGTCGTCACTGCCCGCGACCGCGTCAAACTCTTCCAGGCCCTCACCCAGCTCGCCGAACAGGACCCGCTCATCCAGGTCCACCAGGCTGCCGACATCACGGTCCGCCTGTACGGCGAGGTGCAGAAGGAAGTCATCGCGTCGTTGCTGGAGTCCGAGTACGGGCTCGACGTGACCTTCAGTGAGACCAGCCCGATCTACATCGAACGCCTCAACGGCACCGGTACCGCCCACCGCGAGATCAGTGCCCCCGGCAACCATTGGACCGCCGGCCTGGGCTTCCGCGTCTCGCCGTACGAGGAAGGCATCCTCTACCACCTGGACGTCGAACTAGGCGGCCTCCCCAGAGCCTTCCACACCGCCATCGAAGAAGCAGTCCGCCAAACCCTCCACCAAGGCCTCTACGGCTGGGAGATCCCCAACATTCGTGTAGACCTCACCCACACCGCCTACTTCAGCCCCGTCACAGTCGCCGCCGACTTCCGCCGACTCGTCCCACCCCTGTTGCTCCAGGCAATCGCCGAGGCGGGCACCACAGTCCTGGAGCCCATCAACCACTTCGACCTCGACATTCCACCAGACACCCTCTCCCGAGTCCTGGCCCTCCTCTCCGAACACCAAGGCACCCTCACCTCCACAACCCTCGGTTCAACCTCTGCCCATCTGACCGGCACCCTCCCCGCCGCCACCACCCACACCTTCGAGTCCCACCTCCCCACCCACACCCACGGCGAGGCCCTCCTCACCACGACCTCCACCACGCACGCACCCACGTCGCCCCCTTACCCCGCCCGCCTCCGCACCGACGGCAACCCCCTCAACGAGAACGAGTACCTGACCCACCTGAACGGAGCCCGATGACCACCGGCTGGACGCAGGAGTGGCCGTACCACGTCTTCACCGACCCTGCCTTCGTCCTCAGCCTCCTCCTGGATCCTGACGAGCCCCTCGACCAGGTCTGCAACTGCGACGCCTTCCTCGACATCCCCGGCGAAGGCCGTTGGACCGCGACGATCTTCTCCGTCGACGAAGTACGCCGCCTGCTGGACCGCTGGCGCATCACCGGCGAAAGCTCGTACTTCACGGGCGTCGACAACGTCATCGTCCGCGAACCGGGGATCGATTCGATCGCCACCGCCGTACGGGAGCTTGTGGAGGACGGCTCGTACGACCTCGTCCTGGTCAAGTGCGATGACGACGACTCCCCGGATCCCCTGGAAACACTGGCCGAATTCGCCGAGATGCCGGGGGCGGAGATCACCGACGAGCACGTCCGCTGGGCGATCTATCAACATGCCATTCAGAACCCCGAGGTCCACCGCGAACTGCGCATCGCCGTCACCAAGGAACCGGTGCACAGCCTGGCAGCCGCTGTCGTCACCGCCCTCTTCGACCACGTCCCACCGAGCGACCGTCCGTCCTGGATCCGCGCCTTGCCCCGCCGCATGCGTGGCTTCCCAACCCGCAGGGCCGAGGAGATGGCTGTAGTCGAGGCCCACATCTCCGGACCGCCACCTATCGACATCTCCACCTGGTCCGACTGGCTCCTCCGCCGGGTAGCCGAATCCACCGCAACAGAAGCAACCCTCACCAAACTAACCACCGAAGCCCGCACCAAACGCTCCCGCAACCTAGCCACCCAACGCCTAACCACCCTCCGCCAACCACCCTCCTGACGATCTGGTTGAGGCAAACGCGGATCCCCGGCGGTCCGCGATCTCCACCTTCTTCGTCGGCGGGTGGCCGACGACGGCTGCTCACGACAAGATGGAGCAATGGCTGGGGAGACTTTGTGGTTGTGGGCAGTCAATCGACGGGGCGCACCAAAATGTGCGGTTCACGTTGCCGGATCCGGTGCTGGAGCTGCCGGCCGCCGAGGCGACGCCGGGGACCTGGATGAGCCACGGGACGGCGCGGGAGTCGGTGATGATGCAAGTGCCTGGCGCTGGGCCGTTTGTCCGGGTGTTGCTGCCGATCCAGCTGGATCAGGGACACACGCTCACCTATGGCGTTTGGCTGGCGGTGAGCCCGGACGACCTGCAGCGGACGTTCGCCACGTGGTGGGAACCCGAGTACGCCGACCTCCGGCTCAACGGCCTGCTGGCAAACTCGATCCACCCCTGGGACCTCCTCTACACCCCAGCAACCGCCACAGTCCGCAACCCCAACGAAACGCCATACCTGACCACCTCCCCAGACCCGTCGCTGACCACTGTGCTGACAACCACCTGGCCCCACGAGAAGACCCTGCGGTGACGGTCCGCCGAACCTGGCTGATCGACCAGCTGGATGCGCGCCCGACGATGGTCGGCGTTGACGGGACGTTCGCCGCCTACTCCGCCTTCTTCCGCGGTTGGCAGTACGGCGGGGGAGCGGAGTGGCTGCAGTCGTTCCAGGGCTGGTTGGCGGACGGGATGGACACGGGCTGGAATCTGGGCTGGGAAGGGCTGATTCTGCGGCTCGCACTCCCGGATCGGCCGGGGACCTGGTCGGTTTCGGCTGAACGTAGCCGCGAAGACGAGGCTGTGGTCCGACCTGTCTGGAAAATGAGGGGATCTCCCCTCAACTCGCTGGTTCTCCCCTCAATATTTGACCAGAGAAGGGCCCATTTGAAGGGATATCCGGTCAAATAGCGCAGGCCGGCAGACCCCGGAACGCAGTCCTTCGCCGTCGCGACGGGTCAGCCGCCAGGCCTCCTGATCGTCGGGAGCAAGCACAGCCCGTCAGCCATAGGCGAGGGAATCGCGGTCACCGACCGAACCGTCCGGCCCAGCTGAAGACCGCGCCAGCCACACTGCTTCAGTAGAACCGGCCGCGGCGGCGAGGCCACTGCGTACCTCGCCGGCCGGATCCGGGCGCTCGGATGGGACGGGCGCCTTCGGGGCGGAGGGGTTACTGGTCAGGCGAAGTGCCCAGCCACGGCGTACGCCGCCCGAATCCGACCTGCGGGACCACCGGCGACGCGCCACAACCTGGGGGTGTGAACAAGAACCGGTGGGCTTGAACAAGGTATGACCTGTTCACAGCCCCCACGGGGTATGCGAACCCCCGGGAGGTGGCGGGATCGGAATGTGCTTGTCGGCCGACCACTACCCGTCCTTCGGTACGGCTTGCCGTGGCGGTCGGTTAGGCTAAGGCGGTTATGGCTGCCGCTAATTTGGTCAACTTGGAAGCTGTGTCTAAGGGCTTCGGGACTCGTGTGTTGCTGGATGCCGTGAGTCTGGGGGTGGGGCGGGGCGACCGGGTTGGGGTGGTGGGGCGCAACGGGGACGGGAAGTCGACGTTGCTGTCGGTGCTGGCTCGGCGTGAGGAGCCGGACAGCGGGCGGATCACGCATATGCGGGATCTGCGGCTGGGGTATCTGGGGCAGACGGACGAGCTGGACCCGGACGAGACGGTGCTGCACGCGGTGCTGGGGGATGTGGAGACCTATACGTGGGCCGCGGATCCGCGGGCACGGTCGGTGATGAAGCACTTGCTGGGTGAGGTCGATCTCGAGGCCAAGATCGGCACGTTGTCCGGTGGGGAGCGGCGGCGGGCTTCGCTGGCGAAGCTGCTGATGACCGAGGTCGATCTGCTGGTGCTGGACGAGCCGACGAACCACCTGGACATCGAGGCGGTCAACTGGCTGGCCCAGCATGTGGTCGACCGGGCGGGTGCGCTGATCGTGGTGACCCACGACCGGTGGTTCCTCGACGAGGTGTGCACCAATACCTGGGAGGTCCAGGGCGGGAACATCGCCTCGTACGAGGGCGGGTACGCCGCTTACGTCCTCGCCAAGGCCGAACGCTCGCGGAGCGCCCAGGTCAGTGAGGTCAAGCGGCAGAACCTCCTGAAGAAGGAGCTGGCCTGGTTGCGGCGCGGTGCGCCCGCGCGGACGAGCAAGCCGAAGTTCCGGATCGACGCGGCGAACGCCCTGATCGAGAACGAGCCCGAGCCGCGGGACAAGCTGGCGTTGTCGAAGCTGGCGACCGCGCGGCTGGGCAAGGACGTGTTCGACGCCGAGGACGTGAGCCTGAAGTTCGGTGATCGGGTGATGCTCGATCACGTGACGTTCCGGCTCGGCCCGGCGGATCGGATCGGGCTGCTGGGGCCGAACGGCGCCGGCAAGACGACGTTCCTCAAGGTGCTGACCGGCCTGTTGCCGCCGGACCACGGCCTGGTCAAGCAGGGCAAGACGGTTCGCGTCGCCAACCTGTCGCAGCATCTCGAAGAGGTCGACGGGTCGGTGACGGTCCTCGACCACATCAGTGCCATCAAGAATACGGCGGCGCTCGCGGGGCACGGCGGTGAGATGACCTCGTCGCAGCTGCTGGAGCGCTTCGGGTTCACCGGCGACCGGTTGACGACGCGCATCTCGGATCTGTCCGGTGGTGAGCGCCGGCGGTTGCAGCTGCTGCGGATCCTGCTCGACGAGCCGAACGTGCTGATCCTCGACGAGCCGACCAACGATCTGGACGTCGAGACGCTGACGGTGCTGGAGGACTTCCTCGACAGCTGGCCGGGCGTCGTCGTCACCGTGACCCACGACCGGTACTTCCTGGAGCGGGTCAGCGACATGGTCTACGCGATCATGGGCGACGGCCGGGTCCGGCATCTGCCGCGCGGCGTCGACCAGTACATCGAAGACCTCGACGCGGGCGTCACCCGCCGTACGGATCCCAAGCCGGTCGAGACCGCGGAGCCGGTGCAGCTGGAGGCGCCGGTGGACGCGGCCGCGGTCCGGGCGGCGAAGAAGGACCTGAACCGGCTCGAGCGGCAGATCGCGAAGCTCACCCAGTCCGAGACGAAGCTGCACGACCAGATCGCCACGAACGCGAGCAACTACGAGCGCCTCGCCGAACTGGACGCGGAACTGCGCAAACTCGGGGACGAGCGCGCCGAGCTGGAAACGCTGTGGTTCGAAGCCGCCGAACGGGCCGAATAAACCCCGCGCAATAAATTCCGATCTGATCAAATCCATAGAGCTTGATCAAATCCGGAGCGCCGAGGAATGAGGCGGCGCGCCCTCCGATCCCCTGTGATTCGGAGGGCACGCCACCAAGGGTGAGCGGGCCCCGTGCCGGTCGTCGTTGTCCGGGCCCCGAGCCCCGGACACCAGCCGACCGCTTTCGGCGAACCACCTCTAGCCGCCGAAGTCACCGTGTATCTCAACGTTGTGTAGTCGATTCACCACCGACAGTAAGGACCCTAGTGGTCTCGGTCACTCAGTGTCGATAGTGCTCGGCTACAGCAGCCTCTCGATCTCGTTGCAACTAGCAACGATTCGGGAGATGCGAAGTGACGGGGTGTGATTGTGCAGAATGGCGACGCAATTCTGCGGAATGTGTATACAAAAAGTCAGTGCTTTTCCAGATCGAACGGCCGGACGAGTTCGCGCAGCAACTGCGCGATCCGCGCCTGGTCCCGGACGCTGATCGATCCGAGCAGTTCCCGCTCGTGGATCAGCAAATCGGCCATCGCCGCATCGACCGCGTCGCGCCCGGCGTCGGTCAGCTGAACCAGCACCCCGCGCCGGTCGGCCGGATCCGGAAGGCGCTCGACCAGCCCGCGCGCAGTGAGCCGATCGACCCGGTTCGTCATCGTCCCCGATGTCACCAGGGTCTCCTTTAGTAGCTTCCCGGGAGACAGCTGGTACGGCGATCCCGCCCGCCGCAGGGCCGCGAGTACGTCGAACTCCCACGACTCGAGCCCGTGGGTCTCGAAGGCCTGGCTGCGGGCCCGGTCCAGGTGCCGCGCGAGCCGGCTGACCCGCGACAGGACCTCCATCGGGGTCACGTCGAGGTCCGGACGCTCCCGGCGCCACGCTTCCAGCAGCCGGTCGACCTCGTCTTCCATGCCAGCGAGCGTACGCCATCAAGAGTCTTGACATCAAGAGATCTCCGATGCTTAATGTATCTCGACGTCAAGATAAATCCCCGAGCTGAGCAGAGGTGCAGCATGCGAGCGTCCCCCGTCTGGAGTCCGGAGCAGTACGGCACGTACGCCGACGAGCGCGGTCGCCCGTTCGCCGATCTGGTCCGCCGGATCCAGGCCGATGACGTCAAGACCGTCGTCGACCTGGGCTGCGGACCCGGCGCGCTGACCGCGACCCTGCGCGAAACGTGGCCGACGGCAACCATCGTCGGCCTGGACAGTTCGCCGCAGATGCTCGAGACCGCCACGCAGTACGCCGATGACCACCTCAGCTTCGAGTTGGCCGACGTACGGGAGTGGCAGGCCCCCGAGGGCAGCCTCGATGTGATCGTCACGAACGCCACCCTGCAGTGGGTCCCCGAGCAGCTCGACCTGCTGCCCGGCTTCGTCAAGGCGCTCCGCCCCGGCGGCTCGCTCGCGATCCAGATCCCCGGCAACGGCAACGCGCCGTCGCACGCGATCCTCCGCGAGCTCGCAGCCAAGGACCCGTACGCCGAATTCGCGCGCGACATGTCCTTGCGCCCCGATGTCCCCGGGCCGGCCGACTATGTCGACGTACTGAGTGCTGAAGGTTGTGTCGTGGACGCGTGGGAGACCACGTACTTCCACCTGCTGGAAGGCGACAACGCCGTACTGGAGTGGGTCAAAGGCACGGGCGCGCGGCCGGTGCTGCAGTCGCTTCCGGACGAGCTGCGTAAGGAGTTCGAGGCCGAGTACGGCGCTCGCCTGGCGGAGGCCTATCCGCAGCACGACTACGGCACGTTGCTCCCGTTCCGCCGCATCTTCGCCGTGGCGCGTAAGCGATGAGGCTCGATCACGTGCAGGTCTCCTGCCCGCCCGGCGGCGAGGATGTCGCCCGGGCGTTCTACCGCGATGCGCTCGGCATGACCGAGGTCGAGAAGCCCGAGCTGCTCAAACCCCGCGGTGGTTGCTGGTTCCGCCTGGGTGACGCCGAGCTGCACGTCGGGGTCGAGCAGGATTTCCGCCCGGCCAAGAAGGCCCACCCGGCCTTCCAGATCGACGATCTCGACGCGCTCGCCACGCAGCTCGAGGAGCGCGGCTTTCCAGTTGCCTGGGACAACGAAACGATCCCGGGCCGAAGGCGCTTTCACACCGCCGACGGCCACGGGAACCGGATCGAATTCGTCTGAAACACAGCGGCTCGCCCAGCCCCCTCAAGCCGGGCGAGCCGCTAGCTCTTTACTCCGTCGCCAGCGCTCCGGCCGGCGCGACCTTGGCTGCCCGGCGAGCGGGCAGGACCGAGGCGAGCAGACCGGCCACGGCGGCGATCGCCGCGATCGCGACCAGCAGTCCGACCGGTACGGCGTACTCGACCTTGCCGTCGATGGTCTGACCGCCCATCAGCGCACTGGTACCGGTCCAGCCGTAGATCAGCCCGAGCGCGATCCCGAGGCCGGCGGCAACCAATGCCATCAGCAACGATTCGATCGCGAGCATGCTGCGCAGCTGGCGCCGGGTCAGACCCATTGCCCGCAGCAACGCGTTCTCCCGGGTCCGTTCCAGGACCGACAGGCTGAGCGTGTTACCCACGCCGACCAGCGCGATCAGCACCGAGACCCCGAGCAGACCGATACCGACAGCCAGCAGGACATCGAAGATCTGCGTGTACGTCGACCGCTTGGCCAGGCCGCCGCTGACATCGAGCTCCTTCACCGACGGAAGCGATTGGCTCACCTCGTCGATGACCTTCGAGCCGTCCGCCTTCGGATCCGAGGCCAGCCAGTAGCCGGTGATCGGCGCGGCCGGTGCCAGTTGGGCGAGATCCGTCGACGTCAGGTTGAACGGATCCAGTCCGAGGCCGAGCTGCAGCGTCACCGTGAGCGTGTTCTTCCCGGAGACGATGGTGACCTTCGAACCCTCCTTCAGCTGCAGCCGGTCGAGCGTGTTGTAGTCGACCAGCGCCGTACCGGACTGCAGCTTGCCGACCAGCTCGGGGTTGTGGATGACCGACCCGGCGGTGGCCTGGTCGATGCCCGTGACCGAGTACTCCTCGCCCTTGGACTTCACGACGACCTTGTGGATCGGAACCACCTGCGTGATGCCCTTGATGGCCTTCAACTGCTCGTCGGCGCCGGCCGGCATCTTCTCGTTGTAGGTCATCACCGTCAGGTCGACCGGGTACTGGCCATCCATCGACACGTCGAACGTCTTGCGGACGGAGGCGATCCCGACACAGGTCAGGCTGATCAGCGTCACGCCGATCAGGAGCGCCGCGGTGGTGGCCGCCGTCCGCTTCGGGTTCCGGACCGCGTTCGCAACCGCGATGCGGGACGGAACGCCGGCCCGCGCCGGCAGTGCGCCGAGCACCCGGATCAGCGCCGGGACCAGGAGCGTGCCGATCGCCAGGACCCCGAGGAACGAGATCACGCCACCGCCGACACCGATGATCACCTGGTGCTTGGTTGCTGCGAGCGCCAGCAGCGCACCGCCACCGGCCAGCAGCAGGAAGCCGACGACCAGCCGGAACACGCCACGCTTCGACGCGGCCGCCGGTGCGACGTCCGGTCGCAGCGCGGCCAGCGGCGCGACCTTGGTGGCCCGACGAGCCGGTACGACGGCTGCCGCGATCGTGGCGATCGTGCCGAGCAGCAGCGGCAGGAAGATCGACAGCAGGTCGAGGTGCAGCGAGACCGGCGGGATTCCCCAGTCGAACTCGCGGGACAGCGCCAGTGCCAGCGCGGACAGTGCGATCCCGAAGACCACGCCGATCGCGGAGGCGACCACACCGACCACGGTCGCCTCGGCGAGCACCGAGGAGAACACCTGGCGTTTGGAGGCGCCGACACAGCGCAGCAGCGCCATCTCGCGGGTCCGCTGGGCGATCACGATCGTGAAGGTGTTGCTGATCACCAGGCAGGCGACGAAGAGCGCGATCACGGCGAACATGCCGAACACGCCACCCAGGACGTCGATCCCGTTGGTGTAGTTCTTGACCTCGTGCTCGATCCAGGCCGCGCCGGTGAAGGCCTGCAGGCCGGCCGGCAGCTGCGCCTGGACGGCGTCGGCCAGCGCCTGCGGATCGGTGCCGGGCTTCCCGGCGATCTTGATCCCCTGGATGTAGCCTTCCGGCTCGAACGTCTTCACCGCGGCCGGGGTCGCGACGGCGGCCCCCTGGCCGAACGCGCTCTGGTCGTCGATCAGGCCGACGACCTTCACGGTCCAGGTCTTCTTGTCGTACGACGTGAGCCGCAGCGACTGGCCCAGCGTCACGTTGTGCTTGGCCGCGAGCTTGTTCGGCAGCGCGATCTCATCCGTTGCGCTCGGCAACTTGCCGGACGAGGTCCCGGGTGAGGTGATCTGAGTGGTCTGCTGCAGGGCGTCGATGGGCAGCGACACCGGCCGGACCAGGCCCGGGAGGCTGACCTCCAGGTAGGCGGTCGACATCGGGACCATCTCCGCGACCTGCGGAAGTGCCTTCACCTTGGCGACGACAGCCGCGGTGATCGACTCGCGATCGGGATAGACATAGGCGTCGACACCCTTGTACTGCGCGCCGATCGTCTCGTCGATGCCATGTGACGCGGAGCTGTGCGCGGTCAGCGCCAGGGCGCCGAAGCCGACCCCCAGCACGATCGCCAGACAAGCGGCGACCAAGCGGCCCATGTGGGCGCGCAACGAGGAAAGGAGCGAACGTCGCACGTCAGGCCCCCAGCCGGCGCAGCGCGTCGAGAACGGTCTCCGGCTTCGGGTCGTACAGCTCGCCGGCCAGCTTGCCGTCGGCAAGCATCACGACGCGGTCGGCGTACGACGCGGCCAGCGGGTCGTGGGTCACCATCACCACGGTCTGACCGAACTCGCGCACCGAACGCCGCAGGAAGCCGAGGACCTCCGCGCCGGACCGTGAGTCCAGGTTGCCGGTCGGCTCGTCGGCGAAGACGACCTCCGGCCGCCCGACCAGCGCCCGTGCCACGGCGACGCGCTGCTGCTGACCACCGGACAGCTCCGACGGGCGGTGCGTGAGGCGGTCCTGCAGACCCAGTACGTCGACCAGCGTGGCCAGCCACTCCTGGTCGGGCTTGCGGCTGCCGAGCTCGAGCGGGAGCAGGATGTTGTCCTTCGCGGACAGCATCGGCAGCAGGTTGAAGGACTGGAAGACGAATCCGATCCGGTCCCGGCGGATCTTGGTCAGCTCCGAGTCCGGGAGCTTGGTCAGCTCGGTCTCGCCGAGCAGCACCTGCCCGCCGGTCGGAGTGTCCAGACCGGCCAGGCAGTGCATCAGCGTCGACTTGCCCGAGCCGGACGGGCCCATGATCGCGGTGAAGTGGCCGACCGCGAAGTCGACCGACACGCCGTCCAGAGCGGCAACAGCCGTGTCGCCCTGGCCGTACACCTTCCGCAGCTCGTGTGCGCGGATCGCCGTACGCGGCGTCCCGTCCTGCGGCAGCCGCCCTGCCGCAAGCTCACCGGTCTGCAAACTCATGTCACTCCCTGATTCCATCGACAGGCCCGCCCTGTCATGTCATCAAGGTAGTGAGAATCACCGCCCGGTACGTCGTCCTACGGAACGTCTTTGACGTAGTACCTGAGTATTACTTGGCCGCGCGGACGAGCCCGGTCTCGTACCCGAGAACGACCAGCGCGACCCGGTCCCGCAGGCCGGTCTTGGCCAGGATGCGGCCGATGTGCGTCTTCACTGTTGCCTCGGACAACGTGAAGAGCTTGGCGATCTCGGTGTTCGACAGGCCGCGCGCTACCTCGACCAGCACTTCGCGTTCGCGGGCGGTCAGCTGAGCCAGATCGGGACGCTCGACCCCCGAATCGGGCAGGGAGCCGGCGAAATGCTCGAGCAGACGCCTCGTCGTACTGGGGGAGACCACGGCGTCGCCGGAGTGCACCTGACGGATCGCCGACAGCAGGTCGGCCGGCGGGGTATTCTTGAGCAGGAAGCCCGCGGCGCCGGCCTTGATGGCAGCGAAGGCGTACTCGTCCAGGTCGAAGGTGGTCAGCACGATCACCTTCGGGGCCTGCGGCAACGACTGGAGCTGGGCGGTCGCCTGGACACCATCCAGACGCGGCATCCGGACGTCCATCAGGACGACGTCGCACGCGGTCACCGAGATCTTCTCGACCGCCTCGCCACCGTCACCAGCCTGCCCGACCACCCGCATGTCCGGCTGGGAGTCCACGAGCATCGTGAAGCCGGCCCGGACCAGCTCCTGGTCGTCCACCAGAAAGACCCGGATCACTTCATCGGTCACTGCACGCCTCCGTTGGGCAGGTTGTACGGGAGCTTGGCGATCACCTCGTAACCGCCGCCCGCCTTCGGTCCCGCGCTCACCGTACCGCCCGACACCGAGGCGCGTTGATGCATCCCCACCAGGCCGTGACCCGGCTCCGTACTCGGGGCGACGCCACCGCCGCGGCCGTCATCGGTGACCACCACGGTCAGCATCTCGCGCCCGAAGTCCATCGTGACGGACGTGCGCGCTCCCGGCCCGGCGTGTTTCAGCGTGTTCGTCAGCCCCTCCTGCACGATCCGGTACGCCGTCAGTCCGAGCAGCGCGGGCAGATCCCGCGGGGCGCCGGTGACCTGGTAGTCGACCGACAGGCCGGCGGAGCGGACGTTCTCGATCAGCTCGGGGAGGCTGGAGACACCCGGCTGGGGGCGTGGCTGGTTCGGATCGAGTTCGCGCTGCTCGTCGGCCTTGAGCAGGCCGAGCATCTTGCGCATCTCGGTCAGGCTCGCGCGGCCGGTGTCGCCGATCGTGGCGAGTGCCTTCTTCGCGGCCTCGGGGGACTGGTCGGCGGCGTACAGACCGCCGTCGGCCTGGACGATCATGATCGACAGGCCGTGCGCGACCACGTCGTGGATCTCGCGGGCGATCCGGGTCCGCTCGGCCGAGACGGCCAGTTTGGACTCGCGATCGCGGGTGCGCTCCGCCTGGACAGCACGTTCCTCGAGTTGAGCGACGTACAGGCCTCTGGTCCGGCGGCGTTCGCCGAGCGCCCAGACGCCGAAGACGAGCGCGCCGAGGGCGATCATCATGGTCACCTGCTGGCGCCAGTCGTCGTTCGCCCAGTAGCGGGAGGTCGCCATCAGGACGCCGAGGCCGCCGACGCCGAGCGCGATCCGGCTGTAGCGGACGTCGCCGTACACGGAGATCGCGTAGAGGGCGACCAGCAGGCCGATGTTGCCCGGCTGCAGTTCGATGTTGGCGAGCCACTGCAGGACGGCGATCCCGGAGACGGCGAAGAAGACCGCCTCGGGGTGCGTGCGGCGCCAGATCAGCGGGCCGATCATCGCGAGACCGACGATGCCGCCCCAGTTGGCCTGCGCCAGGCCGAGGAAGCCGGCCGACACACCCAGGGCGCCCGCGAACAGCAGGTCGAACGCCTTGCTGCGCGCAGGCAGCGGCCGCGCGGTCAGAAACCCCGTCATGCGGGCCAGCGTACGGCGGGCAGGTGGGGTTGCGGGTCAGCCCACGGTCGGACATCGCCGTACGACCGTGGTCGGCGGACCCCAGCCACTCACCAACTCCGCCGGCAGCCTCCGGCGCACGCTCAGCGCCGGTCTCACCGAGGCGATTTTCCGAGGTTGGTGAGTCGGGGCGGTCCGCTATTTGTGCGGTCGGGTCGACAACACCGGTTTCGCCTCCAGCCCCGACAACCCGTTCCAGGCGAGGTTGACGAGGTGGGCGGCGACGTCCTGCTTGCGGGGGCGGCGCGCGTCGAGCCACCACTGGCCGGTGAGCGCGACCATGCCGACCAGCATCTGGGCGTACATCGGGGCGTTCTTCGGATCCAGGCCGCGGCGCTTGAAGTTCTCGGCCAGGATGTGTTCGACCCGGGTGCCGACATCGCTCAGGATCGAGATGAACGATCCCGTCGCGGACCCGACCGGCGAGTCCCGGACCAGGATCCGGAAGCCGTCGGAGTTGTTCTCGATGTAGTCGAGCAGCGCCAGCGCCGCCTGCTCGACCAGCTCGTGCGCCCGGCCCGCGGTGAGCGACTGGGTGACACCGTCGAGCAGAGCGCGGACCTCGCGGTCCACGACCACGGCGTACAGGCCTTCCTTGCCGCCGAAGTGTTCGTAGACGACCGGCTTGGAGACCTCGGAGCGGGCCGCGATCTCCTCGACCGAGGTCGCTTCGTACCCCCGCTCGGCGAACAGGCCGCGGGCGACGTTGATGAGCTGCTCGCGACGCTCGGCACTGGTCATCCGGATCCGGCCGGACCGGCGCGGTTTGGGTTCAGTCACGTCGAGATCACGTCAGCATCATGCCGTACTTCGGGTGTTGCCGGTGGGAGTTTTACGGTCAGGCCGCTTTCAAGGTACGGCGTGCGTCGTCCACGCGGCGGGCTTCCAGGCGTTCCTTGACCGGCCAGCGCACGTCGCTCACCCAGCCCGCCTTCTCGAAGACCCAGATCATCCGGGCCGAGGTGTCGAGCTGTCCCTTCAGGACGCCGTGGCGGGCGCAGGTCGGGTCCGAGTGGTGCAGGTTGTGCCACGACTCGCCTTGGCTCAGGATCGCCAGCCACCACACGTTGCCGGACTTGTCCCGGCTCTTGAACGGCCGGTCGCCGATGGTGTGGCAGATCGAGTTGATCGACCAGGTCACGTGGTGCAGCAGCGCGATCCGGACCAGGCTGGCCCAGAAGAACGCGGTGAGCGCGCCCTCCCACGACCAGGACCACAGGCCACCGATCACGGCCGGCAGCAGCAGCGAGGCCGTCACCAGCAGCGGGAATATCCGGGACACCCGGACGATGTCCTTGTCCTTCAGCAGATCCGGCGCGTACTGCCGCTGCGGAGTCTGCTCGGTGTCGAACAACCAGCCCACGTGTGCGTGGAAGAAGCCCTTGGTCAGCGCGCCGAGGGTGTTGCCGTACTTCCACGGGCTGTGCGGGTCGCCGTCGCGGTCGGAGAACTTGTGGTGCTTGCGGTGGTCGGCCACCCAGCGGACCACCGGGCCCTCGATCGCCAGCGAACCGGCGATCGCCAGCGCGTACTTCAGCGGGCGGTTCGGCTTGAAGGACTTGTGCGTGAAGAAGCGGTGGAAACCGATCGAGATCCCGTGTCCCGAGATCGTGTAGAACACCACGGCGATGACGATGTCGCGCCAGCCCAGAAAGCCACCCCATGCGAGCGGCACCGCGGCGAGCACGGCCAGGAACGGAATCCCGATGAACAGCGCCAGCGCGACCTGCTCCCAGACCTGCTTCTGCTCACCCCCGAGCGTCCCGGTGTCGACGTCGAGTTCGGCGTCCTGCGCGGCACGGGCCGGCGCCTCCGGCGCGGCAACGGCGGGTGGAGTCATCGCTGTATTCCCTCGGTCGGAGGACGGCTTACCTACGCAACCGTAACCTACGGAGCCGTAGGTAAGGAACCCCTCAGCTTGTGGCCGCCCCCACTCATGGCAGACTGTCCGGGCAACCACGATCCCCCGTGGGGTAATCGGCAGCCCGCGAGACTTTGAATCTCGAAGACCAGGATCGAAACCTGGTGGGGGAGCAACCAGAACCCCCAGGTCAGAGCGCTTCTGAACTGGGGGTTCTGTCATTCCTGGGGGGAGACGGATGGACGCAGAGACCGAGGGCATGCTCGATGTCGGTGACGGACACAGCGTCTACTGGCGGGTGAGCGGCAACCCGAACGGCAAGCCGGCGCTGTATGTCCACGGCGGCCCTGGCTCGGGATGCGGCACGCATCCCCCCGGCCAGTTCGACCCCGCGCTCTACCGTGTGGTCTCGTTCGACCAGCGCAACTGCGGCCGGAGTACTCCGCATGCCAGCGAGCCCGTGATCGACCTGTCCACCAACACCACCGATCACCTGATCGCCGACATGGAGCAACTGCGCGAGCATCTGGGAATCGACAAGTGGCTGTTGTTCGGCGTCTCCTGGGGCTCGGTGCTCTCGCTGACCTACGCGTTGCGCCACCCCGAACGCGTCTCGGAGATGATCGTCACCGCGGTCGCCACCGGCCGGCATTGCGAAATCGACTGGCTGATCCGCGGCTTCCGCAGCTTGGCCCCCGAGGCCTATGAACGATTCGTCGCCGGGGTCCCCGATCCCGGCGACGACATCTCGGCCGCCTACCACCGCCTGCTCATGGACCCCGACCCCGCCGTACACAACAAAGCGGCAGCCGACTGGTGCGCCTGGGAGGACGCCATCGCCACGGTCCCGCCCGGCCGGGACGTCGAGCACGAGCCGTGGGAACCCCGCTTCCAGCTAGCCTTCGCGCGCCTCGTCACCCACTACTTCAGCAACCGCTGCTGGCTTGCCGACGACCAGCTGGCCCGCCGCGGCCATGTGCTGAAGGACATCCCTGGCGTGATCGTGCACGGACAACTCGACCTCGGCGCCCTCACCGGCAAACCCTGGGTCCTACACCACGCCTGGCCAGGCTCCGACCTGGTCATCGTCGAACAAGGCACGCACGGCACCGGAACAACAGAGGCAGTCATTGCCGCCACCAACCGCTTCGCCAACGCCCGGCACGGGAGTCTCTGAGACAGGGTTTTGTTGTCGGGGTCGGGTGGTTAGGATCGCGGCGTGACAGCGACAGCGTCTGGGGTGTTTCGCCGTACTCCGATCGAGCGGTCGGATCAGCGGGTCTCGTGGGAGCGTACGGATCAGGCGTTCTTCTCGAGTGGTGCGTGCCATGTGCTGGCCTGGGTGTGCCGGGACTTCTATCCCGAGCAGGAGCTCGGCTTGGCGTCGCTCTACCTGCGTGACGAAGAGCATCCGCTGCACACGGTCGCGACGTGGGGCGAGTGGGCGTTCGATGCGTCGGGTTGGAACCTCGTGTCCGAGCTCGTGCAGGTCAACAGCGAGTTCGAGGGGCGGCCCGTCGTACGGGTGGAGACGGTCACGACTGAACTTCGCGAATTCTGCGAGGCGCATGTGCATCGGCAACCGCATCAGTACTGGGCGGACCCAACCGAACGTGCGCGGGCCTACGTGGCGCGCTACGACCCGCCCTGGCTTTAGTCCGCCGGCGAACCCGCGAACACCCGAAGCACATGCCCGTCCGGGTCGGTGACACGAAACTCACCTTCATCGCCCGCATAAGGCATCACGATGTCGGCTCCGCCGGCGACCAGTCGCTCGTACAGCGCACCCGGCTCGCTGACGAACAACGCAAGCCACGTCCCCGGCTTCCCCTGGCCGTTCACGCACAGATAGATCTCATGCTCGCCCCACCGAATGATCCCGAAGTCAGCCGGCTCCCCGAACAACCCAAGCACCTCGAACCCGAGAAGCTCTGTATAGAACGCGATGCTCGCCTGAAGATCCGACACATTCAGGATCGGGTTGATATGAACCAAGGTCCCACCTGTAGAACCCGCCACGATCTCTCCTTCAGGATCGTTCGAAGTACGAACGAAGTCGGTCGGCGTAGGGCCCACGCTCGGCCCGAGTAGCCGGCGTCGGTAGGTGCCGGGTGTTGTAGAGATTGTCGCCGGGGTAACGCGGAAACACATGCACGTGGTGATGCCACGCGTCCTGGTAGCCGGCCGGCTCGTTGTGCTGACGAGTGGACACGCCTTCACACCCGTAGGTGCTGCGGATCGCGATGGCGATCTCGCGAACGGCGTCGTGGACCGCATGCCCGTCCGCCACGGGTAGGTCGTACAGGTTCTCATGGTGGGCATTCGGTACGACGAGCACGTGGCCGACGTTGTTCGGCCACCACCGCGATGCGACAAACGCGGTCGCTCGCTCACTCCGCAGCACAACATCCTCCTGGCTGGTCACCTCGTCCTCACCACCCCCAACAACCAAACACAACGGACACGCGTATCCCACCGGCTCATGATTGAACACAGCGCGCCTCAGCTGTTGCGGACGAAGCCGAGTTGGTTGCCGTCGGGGTCGGCGATGGTGAATTTGCGGGTGCCGTAGGGGGTGTCGAAGAGGGGCTCGATGATGGTGGCTTGGTGTTTGAGGGTGGCCCAGAGGGTGTCGGGGTCGTCTACGGTGAAGTTGAAGCGGCCGCCTCGGCCTTCGGCTTCCATGAGGGCGAAGGTGGCGCCGGAGTGGGTGACGAAGTGGACGTAGTTCGGGGATTCTGGTGGCCAGTAGGACTCGACTTCGAAGCCCAGGACCGTGGTGTACCAGTGGACGGCGTCGGCGAGGTTGGTGACGTTTGCTCTGACGTGCTCGAGTCTGGTCCCCTGCATTTCGCAAGACTGCCACAGGAATCGCGCCTACGCTGGGGAAATGCGTTATTGCGAGGTTGAGCCGCGGGAGGTCTACCGGCGGGTGGTGGCTGAGGGGCGGTCGCAGTGGAACGAGGTTTTTGAGGGTGGGAGCGGGTTTGGGGACTTTCCCAATCGGGAGTTTCTCGAGGGGGTCATGCCCGAGCTGCGGGCTGGCGGGTCGGTGCTGGAGTACGGGTGTGGGACCGGGCCAGCTGCGTGCTTCCTTGCGGGGCAGGGGTTTCGGGTCGATGCGGTTGACCTGATCGCCGAGGCTGTTGAGCTGGGGAGACGGTTTGCGGCTGAGCTCGGCGTGCACGTCAACTTCGGCGTACAGGATGTTTGTCGGTGGCCGGCGACTGTGGAGGAGCAGTATGACGTGGTCGTGGACAGCTTCTGCCTGCAGAACATCGTGCTGGACGAGGATCGCGCGGCGCTCTTTCACGGGGTGCGGGCTCGGTTGGCGCCGGGTGGGCGGTATCTGATCTCGACGGCCTTGTACACCGAGGATCGCGAGTACGCCGACGAGTTCCGGTACGACGCGAGCACCGGGATCTGCTATCGCGGCGAATTGCCCTATCGCCGCCAACTCACGCCGTCGGCGTTGCGCGCGGAGTTGACCGGGGCGGGATTCGAGCTGCTGTCGTTCAGCGGAAATAACCTGGTGTGCGGGCTGTCCTAAGACCGATACCCTGCCGGGATGTCTGCCCTTCTGCCGCGTTCGACGCCGGCCGCTTCGGGAATGTCGTCCCGCGCGATCATCGCGCTGCTCGACCACATCGAAGCGGAGTCCATCGAGCTGCACTCGATCATGGTCGTACGGCGCGGACACGTCGTAGCGGAAGGCTGGTGGGCGCCGTACTCGGCCGATCGACCGCACCTGCTCTACTCGCTGACCAAGTCGTTCACCTCGACCGCCGTCGGGCTGGTGATCGCCGATGGGCTGCTGTCGTTGGACGATCGCTTGGTAGATGTGTTGCCCGAGCATGTGCCGGATGACGTGTCGGAGCAGGGGCGACGGATCACCGTGCATCACTTGCTGTCGATGACGGTCGGGCATGCCGAGGACAGCCTCGGTCCGGCATGGGAGCTGGAGCCGGCCGACCTGGTGAAGGGCTTCCTGCGCGTACCGTTCACCGAACCCGAGGGCACCCGGCACATCTACGACAACGCGACCACCTTCATCCTGGCGCGGATGGTCGAACGCGTCACCGGCCGCGGGCTGCCGGAGTTCCTCGACGAGCGGCTGTTCCGGCCGATGGGTATCGAGCACGCCGAGTGGGATCGAGTGGCGAGCGGTCTCGCGTTCGGGTTCCACGGTCTGCACCTGAGGACCGAGGCTGTCGCCGCGTTCGGTGAACTGCTGCTGCGCGGGGGCCGGTGGGGTGACCGGCAGCTCGTTCCGCGGGACTGGGTTGAGCTCGCGACCAGTCAGCACATCGAGACGCTGCCGGTCGAGGACGCGTGGGCGTCCTCGGACTTTCTCTGCGGGTACGGCTACCAGTTCTGGCGGTCGCGGCACGGCTACTTCGGGAACGGCGCGTTCGGCCAGCAATGCATCGTCGTACCGGAGCACGACCTGATCATCGCCGTCACCTCCGCCCTCGACGAACGCCAACCGATCCCCGGCATCTTCTGGGACTTCGTGCTGCCGGGGATCGACGAGGCAACCCCCGAGTACGACGCTGTCCTCGCCGACCGGCTGCGGAAGCTGTCGCTCGCGCCGGTGTCCGGCGAGGGCCTGACGCGCTCAGCCAAAGCGACCATCGACGCATCCGTTGAGAACTCAGCACTGCCGTCCGGTACGACGGTTGTCGTCGACCCCGTCGATGGTGGCTGGCGGTTGACGGTCGGCTCGTGGCCGGCGATCGAGGTAGGCCATGTCGAATGGCGCGAAAGCTCTCCCCTCGGCCGTCCCGTCGTGGCGACCGGCGGCTGGCAGGGCGATACCTTCCGAGCCGACCTCTACGTGATCACGACACCGCACCACGTCCGGCTGATCGTCAACGCCACAACGGCAACCGCCACTTGGAACGGCGTACCCCTGACCGGCCCCAACCTCCAGCTGCTCCTGCAATCCCCCCTCATGACCCGCCCCGACGTCTCGTAACCAACCCAAAGAGCAGCCGGTCCACCTTTGGGCGCGCGCTGCATCTTTGTGTACCTACCAACCATTCGTGGACCGCGGAAGCGGTTGGTGGGTGCTCAAAGTTGGCGGGCGTGTACAAGGAGAAGGCGGCCCACCTTGGGGGCGGGCGGCGTCTCGTAATCAGCCCAAGGAGCAGCCGGCCCACCTTTGGGCGCGCGCCGCATCTTTGTGTACCTACCAACCATTCGTGGACCGCGGAAACGGTTGGTGGGTGCTCAAAGTTGGCGGGCGTGTACAAGGAGAAGGCGGCCCACCTTGGGGGCGGGCGGCGTCTCGTGGTCAGCCCAAGGAGCAGCCGGTCCACCTTTGGGCGCGCGCTGCATCTTTGTGTACCTACCAACCATTCGTGGACCGCGGAAACGGTTGGTGGGTGCTCAAAGTTGGCGGGCGTGCACAAGGAGAAGGCGGCCCACCTTTGGGGCGGAGGAAGGGGCGGTCGGCGGGTCGTGACTAGGTGAGGAGGCGTAGGGCGGGGTGGGGAACGGGGCGGTCCGCGGAGAAGACCACGTTGAAGGTTCCGCGGGTGATGCCGTCGTCGCCGAGTTCGGTCTCGAAGGCGAGCGCGATCATGTCGTCCATCTGGATGGGGTCGTCGGCGGCCAAGGTCTTGGCGACGTGGCGGGAGAGCGCGGTGAGGGACTGGTCCTCGGCGTCTGTTGGCAGGCCGATCGAGAAGTGCCGCGCGGGGAAACCCGTGGTCATGGACAGATGGTCGCACCGAGCGCCGTACGGCGTCATGGGGTTTGTGGGGGACCCTATGGCCGGTGAGCCAAGGCGAGTCGGGTTGCTGTCAGGCGCTAACGTCCGAAGGCCCGCGGTACGTGGTTGGGCGTTTTTTCGGACGTTGTGCTGTGGGGGTTGGCCGGTACGGCGGGGGTGCGCTGGGATGCGGCCGGTGGGGTCGGTTCGTGGTTGTTCGCCGTTGCGGCCGGTTGGCAGGGGTGGGTGGGTTGCGAGGTTGCTGGCGGTGTTGGGTCGTGGTGGGCTGGGGGCTTTGTCTGGGCAGGAACCCCGCCTTCCTGAATGTGCTCGTCCCGTCCGTTCGCTCGGATTCGGCCGGGGGCGTCGGCGGTGGCTGGTCGCCGCTGCGGCCGGATCTACTGAGACGGGTGGCTGGGGTGGTCTTCGGTTGAGGGGGATGGCGAGGCCGGTGACCGCGGTTCTGGTTGCTTGTGGTTAGCGGGCTACGGTTGCGGCCGGTCGCGAGGAGGCCTGACAGCTGACCCGCCGCGGTGGTTCTTCACTGGCCACCAGTGCCCGCCAGGGCGGTCGCTCGCTGTTCACCTCAGGCAACGGTCACTGTCATCGCGGCCCGTTCAGGTGCCTCAGCCATAGCCCGTCAGCCGTAGGCGACGAAGAGCCGCGGTCACCGGCCTCGCCATCCCCCTCAGCCACAGACTCGCCGTACTGGGCGCTTCAGTGGCCGCCGGAGGTGGGCGTATCGCGTCTTTGTGGAACCAAATAGGCGCCCAGCGACCATGAGACTCCACAAAGACGAGCAGAACCAAGTCCCGCCAGCGATTCGCGGCGCGCGACGGCCCGGCCGCCGTCCAGCGGGGCGAACTGCCCCGTGGATGCAGCTTTGCGGGGTTCTGCTGTCATCCAGCGGCAGCAGATCCCCGTGAACCGGGCAAACCTGCAGTCGCTGGGGTTAACGTCCGAAGATACGAAGACCAGGTACTGCGGTCGTTCGGACGTTAGGCGCGACGCGGTCACAACGTCCGAAAGACACGCTGATGACGTACTGCGATCGTTCGGACGTTGGGCGGGTGAAGCGACACCGTTAGGTAATCGGACTTGGGGGGACCCAGCAGAGGCAGAAGGGGTGGCCGGCGGGGTCGGCGTAGACGTTGGTGCCTCGGGTGGCGGTGGGGTCGCCGGACTTGAGGACGCGGGCGCCCAGGGTGAGGGCTTTGTTGTGGGCCTCGGCGTGAGCGGCTTGGCCTTCGAAGTAGAGGTCGAGGTGGATCTGCTGGAGCCGGGTGGGGTCCGGCCAGGTGGGTGGTTGGTGTTCCGGGGAGTGCTGGACGCCGAGCGCCCAGTCGCCGTCGACCCAGATCGCGTGCCAGCGGTCGTTCCACTTCTCGACCGTGCCGTCCAGGAACCCTGCCCAGAACGTGCTCTCGGCGTCCAGGTCCGCGGCGTCCAAGACGATCATCCGGTGCTTGATGTCCATGGGACACAGTCTTACCGGACAATGGCGGGGTGGAGTATCCGATTGCGCAGGACGATCTGGTTCAGGTGGAGCTGCGTCGTTCCGGGTTCGTGGACTGGAACTACCTGGCGGGTGGGGCCGACGGGCTGATCGAGCTCGCCGTCGCCCTGGTCGCCTGGCTGATCAACTGGTTCGTGCACTGCGTGGTGTTCTGGGGCGGCTGGACGCTGCGCGTGTGGGAGGTCGGGGACGACGACATGGTCCGGCTGATCCACAAGCAGCGCTACCGCCGGAAGCGGCATGCGCTGGCCGATGTGGACCGCCAACTCCGCGAAGGCCGAGCCTCGCTCGGCGAGCCAGAGGTCAGCTAAGGAAAGTGTTCAGGTGGTTGGCCCAGAGGGTGGGGTGTTCGAAGTGGCACATGTGGGCGGCGTTGGGGACGAGTGCCAGTTGCGAGTTGGGTACGGCGGCGTGTAGGCGCTCGGCTAGTTGCACCGGGAAGCCCATGTCCTTCTCGCCGTGCAGGATGAGGATGGGCTTGGCGAGGTCGCGCAGGATCGTTTCGGCATCGCCGGTGAACCACGGGTGGTAGAGGCCGGCCATGGCGCGTTCCCAGCTCCAGTCGCCTTCATCGGTACCGAGGCTCTCCAGGAGTTCGAGGTACGCCGGTGCCTTGGCGAGGTCCCAGACGAAGATCGTCGAGTTGCGTTCCTCGGGTTTCGCCACGCGCTCGCGTCGCTGGTATTCATCCCAGTTGGCCAGATACTTCTCCGCAGCACGACCGTCGTACGCCGAGGTCGAGGCCAGCACGAGTCGCCGTACGAGCTCGGGGTGTTTGTCCACGAACTGGATCGCAGCCCGACCGCCGGTCGAGAAGCCGAGCAGGTCCACCTGCCCCAGCCCGAGCTCCTGGATCAGCCGCCGGGTGTCCTCCACGACGTACTCCGGTTGCAGCCGGTCGGCAGGCAGCCCACGGGAACTGCGCCCGCATCCCCGGAAGTCGAACAGCACCACGTGCCGTTTGACCTCGGCGAAGCCCGGCACCAGGTAGCCGTGCCCCACATCCGGCCCGCCATGGATCACCACCAGGGACGGCTCGTCGGTCCGCTCGCCCAACTCGCGCACGAACAACTCGACCTCGCCGACATCCACCATCCGCTCCACCCCAGCAGCCTGCCAGGCAGCTCCGACAGTTCGGCTAGGCGGTGATGGGGATGCCGACGTCTTGGCACTCGCGGATCTCGCAAGGGGACGGGAGGAGCTTGGTGAGGTTGGCGGCGGTGGTCTGGTCGGGGAGATCGACGAGGTAGGCGCCGTGGAGGTCGGTGGGTGGTTCGGTGGGGAGGAGCGGCAGTACGGCGTGCAGCGTGCCGTGGGCGCGGACGGCGGTGGTGAAGGTGGCGAGGTCCGCCAGGTAGGCGTCGCGGGTGGTCTCGTCGGCGGCGTTCCACTGGGCGTAGTGGTCGGGCTCGCTCATCAGGATCAGGTACTTCGTCATCGGGGTCCTCGTCTCTGATCGGGGTGCTTGTCCCGGACTTGACGGATGGGAAGGGCCGGAATCGACAGCGGATCAGGTTTCGATCAGGCAGAAGAGGATGCCGTCGGGTGCTTCCATGACGGTGAAGTCCGCGTCTTCCGGGTAGGTCCAGTCCTCGACCAGGCGAGCGCCCAGGCCCTCCATGCGCGCGACCTCGGCGGCGACCGTGGTGTCGGCGCTCACCCACAGATCCAGGTGCGTGCGGTCGCTCGAGTCGAGATGCAGCCGCGTCGACGCCCCGGCCGGCGGGATCAGGAAGTCATGGTTGCCGGCCTGTTGCGTGTAACCGAGCGCCTGACTCCAGAACGCGGAGGCCGAGGTCGTGTCGGGCACGTTGAACACAATCGCGCCAAGCGTGAGTCCCATAGTTCCTCCAGGTGCACAAGAGATTTCGCCTGTCCCGCATTGTCGCGCGCTCAACCCCCATTTCGCGCCGATCGCAGTCCGTCAGCCGCACCGATGGCGAGCTTGCTACGCCAACCGCCGACCGCCGACCGCGCCTGCCCGCACCCGACCGCCACTCGGCGAACCCCCCAACTCCGTGGATATCCCTCCCTCCGGGGGGTTGCCCCCTGAAAGTACGGACAGGCAACCCGTCCCAAGGAGGGGCAACCCCTCCTTGGGACGGGCGGGCCCCCCTTTCGGTGGGCAACCCCTCAGTGCGATGGGTAGCCGTTGGTTTGGGGGGTTGCCTGCTGGAAGGACGAGGGGGCAACCCCTCGTTTGAAGGGGCAACAGTCGGGCGGAGAGCGGGGGGAGAAGGGCGCGGCGGGGGAGGCGGGGAGAGGGGAGGCTGGGGGAGGGGAGGAGGGGGCGAGGTCAGTCGGTGAGTTGGTCGGGGTGGACGTCGAAGTCCGCGGTGCCGTCGGAGGTGAGGACGCCGTGCGGGAGGTCGATCGTGATGCGGACCCGGTCCGGGGTGCGGGTGAGAACTTCGCATTCGAGGAGGATCTCGGTGGGGAGGACGGTGTCGAGGGAGAGCTCGGGGCCGCCGAAGATCGGTTCCTTGTCGACGATCGATCGCCGTACGCCGTCCGCGTCGGTGACCTCGGTCTCGAGGACGAACGGGAACTGGTCGGTGTCGGCCCATCGGATGGCCAGGACTCGGAGGTTGGGCATGGGGCGAGTATGGGGCGCGGGCGGGTACGGAGAGTCACGGGGTGTGGGATCGGTCACCGTGGGTCTGGTGGGGAGCGGGGGCCGGGATGGGGGGATGCGGGATCCCCGGAAAGAAGAAGTAGGCTTGCGCGGGCACTGAATCGGGTGCCTGTGCAGATACTTGTTCCAGAAACTCGCAGGGAACTCGAGGAGAAGACCGCGTGACTTCCCATCGCCCCGCGGCGGTCGTGATCATGGCCGCCGGGCTCGGAACCCGGATGAAATCGTCGACCCCGAAGGTGCTGCACGAGATCGGCGGGCGCAGCCTTGTCGGTCACGCGGTGGTGACCGCGCGGGCGTTGACGCCCGAGCACCTGGTGGTCGTGGTCGGCAACGGCCGGGAGCTGGTCGAGGCTCATCTGACCGCGCTGGACCCGGACGTGAAGACCGCCGTCCAGGAGCAGCAGCTCGGGACGGGCGACGCCGTGCGCTCCGGACTGACCGCCGTACCGGCTGCTTTCGAGGGCTCGATCGTGGTCACGTCGGGTGACGTGCCACTGCTGGAGTCCGAGACGCTGCACGAGCTGGTCGCCGAGCACGACAAGCAGGGGAACGCCGTCACCGTGCTGACCGCGCGGGTCGCCGACCCGACCGGGTACGGGCGGATCGTCGCGGGCGAGGACGGCACGGTCGCCGCGATCGTCGAGCACAAGGACGCGACCGCTGAGCAGCGTCAGATCGACGAGATCAACGCCGGCATCTACGTCTTCGACGCGGCCACGCTGCGCGACGGCCTGAGCCGGCTGACCACCGACAACGCGCAGGGCGAGCTGTATCTGACCGACGTCCTGTCGATCGCCCGCAACGACGGCAAGCGCGTCGGCGCCTACGTCACCGACGACGCGATGCAGACCGAGGGCGTGAACGACCGCGTCCAGCTGGCCACGCTCCGCGCCGAGCTGAACCGCCGGACGCTCGACAAGCTGATGCGCGGCGGCGTCACGATCGTCGACCCGAACACGACCTGGGTGGACAGCACCGTCGTGCTCGCCCAGGACGTCACCCTGCTGCCGAACACGCAGCTGCACGGCGCCACCACGGCCGGCAGCGGTACGACGATCGGCCCGGACACCACGCTCACCGACGTCGAGATCGGGGCGAACGCGAGCATCATCCGCGCCCACGGTTCCAGCTCGGTGCTCGGTGACGGCGCGAGTGTCGGCCCGTTCGCCTACCTGCGGCCGGGCACGAAGGTCGGCGTGAAGGGCAAGATCGGCACCTTCGTCGAGACCAAGAACACGAGCATCGGTGACGGCGCCAAGGTGCCGCACCTGACGTACGCCGGGGACGCGACGATCGGCGAGGGCGCGAACATCGGCGCCGGCACGATCTTCGCGAACTACGACGGCGTGAAGAAGTACCCGACGTTCATCGGCAAGTACTCCTTCATCGGGAGCAACTCGGTGATCGTCGCCCCGCGGACGGTCGCGGACGGCGCCTACCTGGCCGCCGGCACCGCGCTGACCGAGGACGTCGGTCCGGGCGAGATCGCCGTGGCCCGGGGCCGGCAACGCAACATCAAGGGCTGGGTCGCGCGCAAGCGCGCCGGAACGAAGACCGCTCAGGCGGCCGCGGACGCACTCGCGCAGAGTGCGGACGCGACAACGCCGAGCGACACTGGCGAGAAAGCGTAACGGGAGGCCGGCCATGAGCGGGATGAAGCGAACCACCGAGAAGAACCTGATGGTGTTCTCCGGCAGAGCCCATCCCGGGCTGGCCAACGAGGTCGCCGAGCAGCTGGGCTCCGGCCTGGTGCCGACCTCCGCCTACGATTTCGCGAACGGCGAGATCTACGTCCGCTTCGAGGAGTCGGTGCGCGGCAGCGACGCCTTCGTGATCCAGAGCCACACCTCGCCGATCAACGAGTGGATCATGGAGCAGCTGATCATGGTCGACGCGCTGAAGCGCGCCTCGGCCAAGCGGATCACGGTCGTGCTCCCGTTCTACGGCTACGCCCGGCAGGACAAGAAGCACCGCGGCCGGGAGCCGATCTCGGCCCGCCTGATGGCCGACCTGTTCAAGACCGCGGGCGCGAACCGGCTGATCTGCGTGGACCTGCACACCTCGCAGATCCAGGGCTTCTTCGACGGTCCCGTCGACCACCTGATGGCGCTGCCGATCCTGAGCGACTACGTCCGGGAGAAGTACGGCGACCAGCAGCTGGCCGTGGTCTCCCCGGACGCCGGCCGGATCAAGGTGGCCGAGCAGTGGTCCGCGCGGCTGAACAACGCGCCGCTGGCCTTCATCCACAAGACCCGCGACATCGACCGGCCGAACGAGACGGTCGCGAACCGGGTCGTCGGTGAGGTCAAGGGCCGGGTCTGCATCCTGGTCGACGACATGATCGACACCGGCGGCACGATCACCAAGGCGGCCGACGCGCTGATGGCCGAGGGCGCCGCGGGTGTGGTGATCGCCGCGACCCACGCGATTCTGTCCGGTCCCGCGGTCGACCGGCTGAAGAACTGCCAGGCCAGCGAGGTGATCGTCACCAACACGCTGCCGATCTCCGAGGACCGCCGCTTCGACAAGCTGACCGAGCTGTCGATCGCGCCGCTGATCAGCCGGGCCATCCGCGAGGTCTTCGAGGACGGCTCGGTGACCAGCCTCTTCGAGGGCCGCGCCTAAGCCGTACGGCGGTAGGCGCGGTAGGCGTAGTACGCCGTTCCGAGGCTGGCCGCGGTCATCGGAACGGCGGTGACGAGCCCGGCGACGCCGTTCCCGGGAACGATGAAGGTGGCGATGATGGTCAGCCACAGGATCGGGATCCAGCGCGGAACGGCACCGGACCGCCACAGGCCGACGGCCTGGATAACGGTGCCGAGGGCAACCAATAGCGAACCCGGCATCAGCACACCGAAGACGTGGGCGAAGTCGTCGTTGATCCGGTCGATGACTGACGGGTCGACGCCGGCTGCGGTCGCGAAGTAGTAGGCGGCTGCCCAGCCACCTACGCCCACGGCGTACAGGGCGGTGCCGATCCACATCATGACGCCGCCGACGGTGGCCCAGGCGGCGCCGCGGGCGCGCACCAGCAGAACGGTGAGCAGGGCCTGGGCGGGCACGTTGATGATCAGGTTCGCGGCCAGCGCCACGAGCAGTCCCCACCAGAGCGCGCGATGCGGCTGGATGTCGGCGTACGCGTAGGTCTCGCCGCCTCCTGACGGTTCGGGCCAGAGCAGCCCGCCGGGGAGTGCGGCCAGGGCGGTGGCCGCCAGCGCGAGGGCGACGAAGCCGACCCGGCGCCGGGTGGTCGGGGTGCTGCGGACGAGGGTTTCGGTTGACATGACGGGTACCTCCTGAACGGGACGGTCTGACCACTTCAGGGAACCGCCGCGGACCGGTCCGGCACATCGGAGTCAGCGCGGAGATGGATCTCCGTGCTGACTCGGAAGCCTGGCTGAAGATTCGGTCCTAACCTGACGGCATGTGGTGGCCGCGATGGGCGACACTCGGCACCTTCCTGCTCGTTCCGGCGCTGGCCGTGGGCAGTGGCTGGCTGCTGCTCACTGGCGCCGCCGGTCCGCACACGGTGCGCAACTTCGCCGCTCTCGGCACAGTCAGTACGGCGATCGCCGTACTCGGCCTGCTGATCGCCCGGAAGGTCCCGGGGAACCTGGTCGGCCCGCTGCTGACCTGGGTCGGGGCGACCGCGATGTACCTGGCGTCGCGGGACGTCTACTACGCCGCAGTGGTCGCCGAGCCGGGCAGACTGCCGCTGGACAGCCGCGTGGTCGCGTTGCTCGACGAGAGCGGCTGGTGGCTCTTCATCGCTGTCGCTCTGATGCTGCTGCACTTCCCGGACGGTCAACTGCCGAGTCCGCGCTGGCGAGTGCCTGCTGCGCTGCTCGTGGTCTGCGGTGTCGCCCAGCAAGGGTTCGGTGCCGTGGCGACGGTCCCCTTCCTCGCACCGCTCCAGGACCTGCCACGCCCCTTCGCACCACCACCGCTCGCCGTCCGGGTGCTCAGCGAGGCCGTCTTCGTACTCCTGCTCGCGTTGCTCCTGGCCGCAGCAGTCTCGCTAGTGGTGCGCTTCCGCCGCTCGACCGGACGTGTGCGTGCGCAGCTGAAGTGGCTGTCGCTGGCCGGACTGGCGGTCGCGGTCTACCCATTCGTCTGCCTGACCGAGCTACTGATCGCAGGCAAGACCGGACTGGTCTCAACAGTCTTCGGCATTGCCACTCTGATCGCGCTGCCCACCTCAGTGGCCGTTGCGATGCTCCGCCACGACCTGTACGACGTGGACCGCGTCATAGCCGACACAGTCACCTACGCGATCGTCGTGGTCGGTCTACTGGGCACGTACGCCGTGACTGCGCTGACACTCGGGCTCTTTCTGGGGAAGGGATCGGCGACTGCGGCTGCGGTCGCTACTGCGGCCTGTGCGCTCGTGCTGAGCCCACTCCGAGTCCGACTGCAACGACTGGTCGACCGGCGGCTGTATCCGCCGCGCAGGGCCGCGTTGGCCGCGATCGAAGACCTGCAGCGGCGCATCCACACCGAGCAGGCCGATCCGGAGGACCTGGAGAAGTCCCTGCAGACCGCACTCCGGGATCCCGCTCTGCGCGTCGGTCTGCTGGTGCCGGGAGCCTCCGGGTTCATCGACGCCGGTGGTCGGCCAGTGGGGATCGAAGGCGGCGTACCGGTGATGCTTGGCGGCGTACAGATCGGTCTGCTTGCGGGGGCGAGCGGTCCGGCGGTACTGAAGGCTGTGGCGACCGGTGCGGCCAGTCTCGTCGAGGTGAGCAGACTACGGGCGGAGCTGGCCCGGGCGCTGCGGGACGTCGAGGCCAGTCGGGCCCGGCTTGTCCAGGCGGGTGATCAGGAACGCCGGCGGCTGGAGCGCGACCTGCATGACGGCGCGCAGCAGCGGCTGGTGTCTCTGGGCATGGCGCTGCGGTTGGCGCAGCGACACCTGGCCGATGGAACAGTCGATGTGAACGGTCTGCTGGACCAGGGGGTGGCTGAGCTGTCGACTGCGATCGCTGAGCTGCGGCAGATCGCGCACGGGCTCCGGCCGACCAGTCTCGACGACGGACTGCACGCGGCGCTCACCGCGATCACTCGCACGCTGCCGATTCCGGTCCGGCTGGACATCGGTCCCGGGGAACTGCCTGAGGAGCTGGCGACGACGGCGTACTTCGTGACGGCCGAGGCGGTCACCAATGCGGCGAAGTACTCGCGGGCGACCGCCATCGCGGTCCGGGTGGAGCAGTCGGCCGCAGACGTGCGGATCCGGGTCGAGGACGACGGCTGCGGTGGGGCGGAACCGCGACCGGGCTCCGGGCTGAGCGGTCTGCTGGATCGCGTCGCAGCGATCGGTGGATCGTTGTCGATGCACAGCCCGGCCGGACGCGGTACGACGATCGAGGTGGTGCTGCCATGCGGATTGTGATCGGTGAGGACTCGGCGCTGTTCCGCGAGGGACTGGCGCGGTTGCTCGCTGACGCTGGGCACGAGGTGGTCGGCCGGGCAGCCGATGCGGTCAGCCTGCTGACGGTGGTGGCGGAGACGCGGCCGGATCTGGCCGTGATCGACATCCGGATGCCACCGGACCACACCGATGACGGTGTGCGGGCCGCTCGGCAGTTGAAGGAGAGCTATCCGGCGATGGGGATCGTCCTGCTCTCACAGCACATCGAGACCCGGCACTCGATCGAGCTGGTCAGTTCCGGTGGGTTCGGCTACCTGCTGAAGGACCGGGTGTTGGATGTCGATCAGTTCCTGGATGCACTGACCAGAGTGGCGTCCGGTGGATCGGCATTGGACCCGGAGGTCGTCGCGAGGCTACTCGGGCGGCCGGAGCGGCTCCGCGCACTGACACCGCGGGAGTGGGAGGTGCTGGCGCTGATGGCGGAGGGATGCACCAACGCCGGCATCAGCCGCCGGCTGTGGCTGAACGAGCGCACGGTCGAGACCCACGTCGGCAGCATCATGGCCAAGCTCGGACTGATCTCGAACGCCGAGGACCACCGGCGCGTGCTCGCGGTACTGGCATATCTCGGCCAGAGCTGATCTGCTCGGGCCATGCGGATTACCGTCTTTCACCCGGGTGCCATGGGATCGCGGCTTGCCGGGGAGCTGGTCAGTGCTGGGCATGTGGTGAGTTGGGTGCCGGAGGGGCGTAGCGGGGCGTCTGTTGAGCGAGCTGAGGCGGCTGGACTGGTCGGGCAGTCGTTTGATGAGGCGATTGCTAGCGCTGAGGTGGTGCTGTGCTCCTGTGCACCGCAGGGTGCGGTGGACATCGCTCGGGAGGTAGGGCGGGCTGGATTCACCGGCCTGTACGTCGAGGCGAACCCGCTGTCCCCGATGTCCCTGCGGGAGGCGCAGTCCGCCGTACCGGAGGCGACGTTCGTGGACGCTGGGGTAGTGGGACCGCCACCGAGTGGTGGGGCGAGTCCGACGCACCTGATGCTGTCGGGAGCTGCGGCTGAGCAGGCTGCCGCGTTGTGGGCCGGTACGGCGGTGACTCCGCGCGTGGTTGGGACGGAGCCAGGCGCAGCCAGCGCGGCGAAGTCGGCGTACGCGTTGTACAACAAGGGCAAGGCGGCGCTGGCGGTGCTGGCGTTCCAGCTGGCCGAGAAGCATGGCGTGACGGACGCACTGGTCGCGCAGCAGGTGCGGGCGGACGCAGGCTCCCTCCGCGACCCACAACTGCCGGAGCAGCTGCGGGCCGTGGCGTGGCGCTGGGGGCCGGAGTTCGACGAGCTGGCCGACACTCTGGACGACGCCGGGCTGGAAGGCGATGCGGCCCGGGCGCTGCGGCAGGTCTGGACCAAGCTGACCTAGACCGTGCCGAAGTCCTGCACCCAGTAGTGGTCGTAGGTGGAACTGGTGTTGTAGCCGTAGCCGACGCCGATCGAGCGGTAGCTGCAGTTCAGGATGTTGGCGCGATGTCCGGCTGAATTCATCCAGCTCGTCACGACCGCCGCCGGTGTGGTCTGGCCGGCGGCGATGTTCTCTGCCCGACCGCTGTTGCTGGGGTAGCCAGCCTGTGCGATCCGGTCCCACGGGGTCCGGCCGTCCAGACTGTTGTGGCTGAAGTAGTTCCGGTTGGCCATGTCGGCGGCGTGGCCCTGGGCGGCGTTGTCGAGCGCGCCGTTGCGGTTCAGCGCCGGACAGCCCACCTTCGCGCGCTCGGCGTTGGTGCGGGACACGACCTCCGAGCGGAAGTCCTGCGGAGTCATGGTGGCGGCAGCGGGGCTGGTGAACGAGATCATCGCGGTCAGGAGCCCGGCAAGCGCCAGACCTCCTCGGACACGTGTGCGCATGGTGCACTCCTCGTCGGTGTGGGGGCGGTCAAACCAGACGGTGCAGTTCAGAACGTACTCTGCCCAACCGTCACCACCCTGGCCACCTCTGCCGAGAAACCCTGTGGGGTCAGTCTGTGGTCGGCTTGCCGTAGTCGGTGAGCACGAACGGCGGAATGCGCTGGACGATCCCGTCGAAGGCGTAGAGGACGTCGGCGAGACCCGGATACGTCCAGTAGCCGACACCCCAGGCGATCAGCAGGCGCCCCTCGATCCGCCACTGCAGCGACCGGTAGTCGTCCACCAGCCAGAGCATCAGCTGCGGGTTGATGATCGCGCTCGCGTAGCGCGAGTCGGCGCAGTCGACCGAGAACTGCTTGTTGAACTGCTCGCTCTCGAACTCCTGCCCCGGCAGCAACGGGTTCTTCCGCAGTACGGCGATCGGCGGCAACGCCACCGGCAGTTCGTACGTGATCACGTGACACTTCGCGGCGGTCGCCGTACTGGTGGTGTCGTAGGTGTAGTCGAACGCCCGCACCAAGGTCTCCTGCACGCCGTGCGGCCCCGCAACCAGGTGCTCGGCTTCACCGCGCGCTCCGAAGCTCCGAGCCGCGGTCTCCACCAGCCAAGGCTCAACCGGCGCCGGCTCGAGCCCGACCTTCGCAGCCGCTGCTAGCCGTCGTGCGAAGATCCGCCGCCGCTCAGCCCGCGAATGCAGCCACAAGAGCCCACACCCCACGGCAAGCACTGCCAGTACGACGAACGTCGTGATCATGCGCCGTAGTCCCGGAGCACGAACGGCGGAATGCGGTCGATCACCCCGGTCATGGCCTCGAGGCGAGCCAGTACGTCGGGAACACTGAAGCCGCCGGCGGAGAAGGAGACGATGGCGTTGCCGGCCAGCTGCCATTGCAGGCCGGGGTTGTACAGCATCCACTCCATCATCCGTGGGTGCAGTACGGCGGAAGCGAAGCGTTCGTCCTGGCAGGTAATACGGAACTGGTCGTTGAACGCCTGGCTCTCCAGCTCGAAGTCGCGCCCCGCGAGCATGCGGGTGATGCCGGACTCCGCGGTCAGCGTCAGCGGTGGCAGTGCGACGGGCAGGTTGAGGGCGACCAGATGCACGAGGTGCGTGGAGGTGGTTTTGCCGTTGCTGGTCGTGTACGTGTACTCCAGCACGCACATACCGCGGCCGTGGTAGTCGCCAGCGAACATCTCGCCCGGCCGGCCGCGTGTCCACAGCCCAGCGGCCACCTCGGCCAGCCACGCATTCGCAGGTGCGAGATACCACCCGTACTGCGCCATGGCATGCGCGCGCTGCCGCAGGGCCTCGTTACGGCGCTTGGTGAACGCGATGAACCACAGAGTGCCGCCCACGACCAGGGCGGTCCCAACCACCAGCACAACGAGCATCAACGCGGTCACCCCGGCAACTTAACGGTCCGGAGGTGCAGGGGGCCCGGCGCCGAGCCCCCTGCCTGTCTCGGTGCTGTTACGGCTGGACGGTGAAGGTGTAGGTCTTCTGTCCGGTGGTGATGGCGGTGCCGCCGGTGGTGCTGGCGGTCACCTCGAAGACTGCGGTGTAGGTGCCGGCGGCTTCGAAGGCCCAGTTGGCGTGGGCATGCGTGTTGATCGGGATGGACCGGGTGTCCGGCAGGCCGTTGCCGCTGTCGAACCAGACCGTCGGCGTACCGAGCGAGTTGGTCGTGTAGACGGCGACCGCGTCCGGTCCGCTGACCGAGACCAGCTTTACGGAGACGGTGTTGCCGGAGAGGACGCCGCTGGGGACGCCCTCGGTGCTGAAGCCCGGCCAGAGGATGTTGGTGGCCTGCGTCTGCGGGAGGATCCAGACCGGGTCACCAGGCGAGCCCAGGAACGAGTACGCCGAGCTGGACGGCACAGTGGTCTTGCTGGCCGACACAGCGTTCAGTACGACGTCAGCCGGGGCGCGGTCGACAGTCGGGGAGACGGTGCCGTCCTTGATGTCCAGCGTCAGAGCGGAGCCGGTCCAGTCGACGTCGATGGCGTCGACGTGACCCGACGAGATCGTGGTGGCGGCGAACGCCGGACCGACCGTCAGGACAGTGGCGGCGAAACCGGCGATCAGGGCGCCGGCGACCCCACGGGCCTTCACGCCTGCACCTTGAAGGTGTAGGTCGCGACGGCCGAGGTGACCTTCTTGCCGGTGGCGGCGAGCGTGCCACCGACCTTGAACTTCAGCTTGTACGTACCGGCCGCCTCGAAGGCCCAGTTGGCGTGCAGGTGACCGCCGGCCGTCGTGTTGATGGTGTCCGGCAGTCCGTCTCCGCTGTCCGCCAGCCGCGTCGGCGCACCGAACGCGTCGGTGGTGAAGATGCTGAAGTCGGCCGGTCCGCTGACACCGACCAGGGTGACCTTCAGAGCGTCGTTGGTGAACACACCAGCGGCGATCTCCTCAGCTCCGATCCCGGGCCAGAGCAGCTCGGGGTCCTGGACCTGGGGGAGCACCCACGCGGCGCTGCCCGCCGTACCGAGGAAGCTGTAGGCAGGGTCTGCCGGTACGGCGATCTTCGAACCAGGCTTGGCGACGAGCTGCACCTCGGCCGGGGTGTACTCGACGCCGTGCTCCTCGTCGTGGACGTGCAGGTTGAACGCGTTGTCCTCCCAGGCGATGCCGACGACGTCGACATGGCCCTGGTCGAGAACTACGCAGGAGGTGGCGTTGGCTGGGACTGCCAGGCCGGTGAGCGCGAGAACTGTCGTTGCCGACAGCATCAAGCGTGTGGTGACACGCATTGTGGTTCCTTTCAGGGGTTGGCGGAAACCAGGACCGCCGTACGTGAGGTACGGCGGGAGAGCAGGCCGTGCCGGGGTGCGAACACCCAGCACGCGATGAACACCGCGGTGGCGGTGAGCACGATCAACCCGCCGGCGGCGAGGTTGAAGGCATAGGAAAGGTAGAGACCGGTCAGGCCGGAGAAGGCGCCGATCACCGGCGCGATCGCCATCATCACGCCGATCCGGTCGGTCAGCAGGCGCGCACACGCGGCCGGGGTGATCAGCAACGCCAGCACGAGAATGTTGCCGACGGCCTGGATCGAGATCACGATCGAGACCGTCACCATCGCGTACATGGCCAGATCCAGCCAGAAGATCGGCAGCCCGACCGACCGCGCGGTCTCCCGGTCCAGGCCGACCGTGACGAACTCCTTGTGCAGCGCCCCGGTGATCACCAGCAGTACGGCGCCCGCGATCGCGACCGTGATCACGTCGGCGTTGCCGATCCCGAGCACCGATCCGAACAGGAACGACTCCAGCGAACCGCCGTACCCGGGTGCCGTGCTCATCACCACGATGCCCAGGCCGAACGCGGCCGCGAAGAAGACGCCGATCACGGTGTCCTCCTTGAGCCGCCGGTTCTGCGAGAAGACGGCCACCGAGAGCGCGGTGATCAGGCCGGCGACGATGCCGCCGAGGACCAGGCTGGTCTTCAGGACGAACGCGATCGCGATCCCGGGGAAGACCGAGTGCGCCACCGCGTCGCCGATGAACGCCATTCCTCGCAGAGCGACGTGCGTACCGATCACGCCGCAGACCACGCCGGACATCAGTACGACGAGGAACGCGCGCTGCATGAACACGTGCGTCCACGGCTCGGTGAAGAACTCGATCATCGGGTCACTCCCAGGCTGTGCAAGAGCTGCTCGGACCCTGCGACCCCGAAGGCGCGCAACCAGATCGCCGGATCGCGCAGCTCGTCCGGCGAGCCGTCGGCGACGACCGTTCCGTTCAGCAGGCAGAGCCGGTGACAGGTGTCGGCGGCGGCCGGAAGGTCGTGGGTGGTCATCAGGATCGCGGTGTCCTCGGCGGTCAGCTCTTTGAACAGCCGCGTGAGAATCTCCTGCGTCGGTACGTCGAGGCCGGTGAACGGCTCGTCCAGCAACAGCAGGCTCGGCTTGAGCGCCAGCGCTCGGGCCACGAGAACTCGTTGCCGTTGGCCACCAGACAGCTCACCGATCGGTCTCGTCGCCAGGTCGGTCAGATCGACGCGTTCCAGAGCCTCCTGTACGGCGTCGCGGTCGATCTGCCCGGGCCTACGCAGCCAGCCGATCCGGTGCGTGCGCCCGGTCATCACCGCGGTCCGGACCTGGACCGGGTAGTCCCAAACGAACTCATGGCGCTGCGGGACGTACCCGATCGAACCGCGAGCCTCGTTCGGCGTCTTGCCGCCGATGGTGATGCTCCCGGCCGTGATCGGCAGCAGACCGAGCAAGGCGCGGAGCAGGGTCGTCTTGCCGGCGCCGTTCGGGCCGATCAGCCCGACGTGTTCGCGCGCGGCGATGCTGAGGGAGACGTCGTTGAGGACCTCGCGGCCGCCCAGCTCGACGGCGACTCCGGTGACGGTCAGAACGGTCATGCGCGTCTCCTGACCACGATGAAGCCGGTGGTGACGAGGACGAGCACGGCCGCGCCGGCGATGAACCACCACAGTTCGATCCGCTGGCCCTCCTCCGGCACAGTCGCCGGTACGGCGGTTGGGGTCGGCGTGGCGAACGCCGTACGGGCGTCTCCGTCTCCGGCGTAGACGCGAAGGGTGCGGCGGTCGGTGACGGAACTGCCGTCGGTGAGCTTGGCCGTCATCGCGACGTCCAGCAGGTAGGTGCCTTGGGCATCGAAGGTCCAGTTGCCGTGGACATGCGTGTTGACGTCGATCCCGGTCTGCTGCGGGAACGGTTTGCGGCTGTCGAAGACCGGTTGCGGTTTGCCGAAGTCCGAGTTGAGGAAGAGCGTGAACGCGCCCGGTCCGCGGACGCCTTCCAGCGACCAGGTGACCTCGCGGTCGACCCGGGTCGCGACCTCGGTGTCTTGCGTGTTCCAGCCCGGCCAGACGATGCCGTCCTGCTGCACCTGCGGGATCACCCAGATCGACTGGCCCGGCTTGCCCAGGAACTGGTACGCCGGATCAGTCGGTACGGCGATCTTCGCCTTCCCGCTCGCTTGCAGGACGACCGTGTCCAGGTCCCGCCAGGTCGCCGGGTCGGTGGTGTCGTCGCGGAGCTGGACAATCCAGCGGCCGTGGACGAACTTCGGGCCGAGGTCGACGTGACCGTTGCCAATGACAACTGGTTCGGCTGTTGGCGCGAGTGGGGCAACGGCGAGCAGGAGTGCGGCGAGGAGTTTCATCGGTGGTCCCCCAGGCAGCGCTTCAGCTCGTCGGCGTTGTGGCGCATCATGTCGACATAGGTCCTTGCGTGGTCGTCGAACGCGTCGCCGTACAGCGAACAGACCTGGACGCCCTGGTCGCGGGCGACCTGGATCAGGACGGACGCGCGCTGGGCGAGGTTCGGCTCGGTGAAGACGGCGGGGACGTGCAGGTTGCGGATGGTGTCGGACAGCTTGCGGACCTGCTCGACACTCGGTTCCTGCGCCGGGTTCGGCACGACGAATCCGGCCACGGTCATCTCGTACGCCGAGGCGAGGTACCCGAACGCGTCATGCGTGGTGATGAGCTGGCGGCGATCGGGCGGGATGGTGGCGAGCGTCGTCCGGAGGTATTCGTCGAGCTCGTCGAGTTTGCGCAGGTAGGCCGTGGTGTTGGTTTCGTAGGTCTGCTTGCCGTCGGGGTCCTGCGAGATCAGGGTGTCGCGCATCAGCTGGACGTAGGCCTTGGCGTTCGCGACGTCCTCCCACAGGTGCGGGTCGATCTCGCCGTGCACGTGCTTGCCGAGGACCGCTTGCGGGAGCTGGTGGATCTGCGTGCCGGGCTTGCCGAGGAAGGCGAACCTCGGGTCGTCGGGGATGGGGACGAGGGCCTTGTTCGGTACGTCGATCACGACGTTCCCGGCGGGGACCTGGGACTGGGCGGCGCCGACCTTCTTCGCGTCGGAGTAGGCGTAGACCTGGCCGGAATCGAGGTCGACGGTCAGGTCGGTGTGACCGTCGTCCAGGACTGTCGCCGGGCCGCCGCTGGCTGGTTTGACGGCGTGGGGTTCGACGCCGACCGCGAACGTGAAGGTGCCTTGGCCGAGCGGCTGGAGCTTGCCGTCGTTGTTGTCGAGGCTGCCTTGGAGGGTCAGGTGGTAGATGCCGGGTTTGGTGAAGGCCCAGTTGAGGTGCGTGTGGGCGGCCGGCGGGAGCGTCGTACTGTCCGATTTGTCGAGGCCGTTGGTGGAGTCGAAGTAGCGGTCCGGCTGGCCGAGCGACTCGGTCAGGTAGGCGACCAGTTGGCCGGGGCCGTCGAGTTTGGTGGCTGCCAGCTGGACGGACGAGGTGCGGGTGGCTCCGCGTTGCTTGCCGGTGCCGCGGACGCGCAGGCCGAGCCAGAGGACGTCCAGGCCGATGTTCTCGACGAGCGGGATGACATGGGCGCCGTACGACTCGGCCGCTTCCGCGAGGGAGACGTTGGGGGCGTTCTTGTCGGCGTTCGCGTCGATGGTCTTGATCAGGCTCTGGGGTTCGAGCAGCAGGTGGTTCGTGAACGTGACGTCCGCTTTGGCCACGCGCTTGGCGTCAGCGGGGGTCGGTTCGTAGGAGTGCGGGTCGCCGCCCGGCGGTACCAAGCTCGAAGCGCTCACCCGGTCCCCACCGATCTGCTGGACGAGGTCAGCCAGGATCTCCGTCGTGGTGACGACATTCAGCTTCCCGTCGGAGCTGGCCGTCGTACCGGCGCATCCGGCGAGCAGCGTCAGGCACACGGCCGCCGCGATCGCCCGCCTCACTTGGCGCTCCGTCGGGTCGCCACGAGCAGTACGCCGCCCAGCAGGATGAACAACCCCGCCGCGACGAACCAACCAACCGGTACGTCGGCCCCCGTCGCAGCCAACCTGCACCCCGACACATCCCCGGCCGCCCCTTGAGCACCGTTCGACCATTTTTCGGGGGTGGATGTGGTTGAACCGTGCTCAAGGGAGTTGGCGCCGCCGGTGGGGGCGACGACGACTCGCAGGGTGGAGGTGGAGTGGGTGGTGGGGGTGCTGTGGGTGAAGGTGAGGTTGTAGGTGCCGGGTTTGGTGAAGGACCAGTTGCCGTGGGCGTGGGTGCCGATGGGGATCTGGTAGGTGTCGGGGAGGCCGTCGGCGGAGTTGAAGATGATCTGCGGCTGGCCGAAGGAGTTGAACTCGAAGACGGAGACGCGGCCGGGGCCGGCGACCTTGTCCAGGCGCCAGGTGACGGTGTTGCCGGGGACCTGGCCGGGCTTGAGCTCTTCGGTGTTCCAGCCGAGCCAGACGACGCCTTCCTTCTGCGTCTGCGGGATCTGCCAGACCGGGGTGCCCTTGGGGCCGAGGAAGCCGAACGCTCCGCCGGGGGAGGTGGTGCCTGCTGCTGAGGTGAGGCGGATGGTGACGGTGGCCGGGTCACGCCAGACCGGCGTACCGGGTTTGGTGCCGTCCTTGATGCGGGACTGCAGTGCACCGGCCACTAGTCGTACGGCGTAGTCGGCGTGACCGTTCGACAGCGTGGTGTTCGCTGGCTGGGTGGTCGACGGCGGGGGCGGCGCGATCGGCGTACTGGCGGGAGAGGTGGTCGGCGGGGGTGTGGTGATGCAGGGCTTGCTGGACGCCGGCGTGGTGGTGGGTGTGGTTCCGGAGCGCTCGGCCGGGGAGGTAGCGCGGGTGGTGGGTGCGCCGGGGGATGGCTTGCTGGGTTGTGGTCCGGATGAGGTGGGGGACGAGGTGGATGGTGAGGTTGGGGTCGCGGTGGGTGGGTTGCTGGGGCAGAGGGGCTTGAGGTCGTTGCCTACTACTACCGGGAGGGTGGCGGTGTCGGTGAGGTGCTGGCCGGTCTTCGTGGTGGCGGAGTAGGTGAAGGTGAGCTTGTAGAGGCCCAGCTTGGTGAAGGCCCAGTTGCCGTGGGCGTGCGTGGGGGCGGCCAGGGCGATCGACTGGGGGAGCTGCTTGCCGCTGTCGAAGGAGATGAGCGGGGCACCGAACTGGTCGAACTGGAAGACGGCGAGCTTGCCGGGACCCTGCACCTTGTCGAGTGACCAGTGGACCGGGCCGGACAGCTTGCTGTAGTCGACGGCCTCGGTGTTCCAGCCCGCCCAGAGCAGGTTCTCCGCCTGGGTCTGCGGAATCTGCCAGATGGTGGAGCCGGGAGTGCCGAGGAACCGGTACGCCGGGTCGGCGGGAACGATCTCGTCGCCCTCGGGCTTCACCTGGAACGCGACGGTTGCCGGATCACGCCATACCGGAGTGGTGCCGCGGGTGCCGTCCTTGACCTGGAACCGCAGCCGGTCGCCGACAGTACGAGCCGCCACATCCACGTGCCCAACGGACAGCACGGTGGTCACGCAGGACGGCGTACTGGGCGACGGAGTGGTCGGGGGCGGGGTCGACGGACGCGGAGTGGTCGACGGAGTACTGGAGGGTGTCGTCGTTGGCGTCGGAGTCGGCTCCGTCACAGGCTCGTAGGGGCCGACTACCCAGGTGTAGGTGATGAGGCCTGAGGTGACTGCCGTGCCAGCCGCTGTGACAGCGGAGGCCTCGAAGGTCAGGTGGTAGGTGCCTTGGGCGGCGAAGGACCAGTTGGCGTGGACATGCCGACCAGTGGGCTGATGCAGCGTCTTGTACGCCGGATCCGCCGAACTGAAGATGCGCGGAACGACCCCGGTGAACTCGTCGTAGTTGGCGAACACCTCGACCGCACCCGGGCCCTCGGCGTTCAGCAGGGTCAGATCGACCGTGTCGTCACGCAGTGCGCCCGCAGGGATCGTCTCGGTGTCCCAGCCGGGCCAGATCAGCTCGGGGTCCTGGGATTCGGGCGCCATCCAGACCGTGCTGCCCGGCGTACCCAGGAAGGAAAAGGCCGGGAGGTCGGGAAGTTCGACGCGGGCCGAGCCGGCGTCCTCCAGGTTGAAGATCAGACCGGCCGGATCGGCTTCCCGGTACGTGCCGGTGCCGACCCGGGTGGCGAGCTTGAGCGCGGTCCCGTCGTACGTCGTGTGCAGGACGTCGGTGTGGACGGCGCGCAGCACCTCAGGCGCGGGAGCAGCACCCGCTGTCCAGGGGACGAGCAGGCACAGCGCACCGAGAACGAGGCTCAGGAGGGCAGACAGCAGGGCAGGACGGGAGTGCGTGGCGGTCACAGCCGCGGACTTTATCTGAATCGACAATCATTTTCAGTAGGGTCCGCCGATTCGCGCCCGGATGACGCCCAAAAGTCGTCGTCGCGGGCCCGGGTGACCTGATTTCTCCTCTGGCCGCCCTCGTGAGTAGACTGTTGAGGTTGCCTCGGCGAGGGACGCCCCCCGAGAACTGATGGGCGCGGCTCCGTGATCGACGCGGTGGTTCGTTGCTTGATGCCTTCTCGGTGTCAGCAGGCGCCCGCTGAGGCCGCAGCCTAGTTTCAGCCAGTCAACAGATCACCGCAACGCATCTGAGGAGTTTTCTCGTGGCCGAGGTCAAGATCCAAGCCGAATCGCGTACGGAGTTCGGCAAGGGTGCTGCCCGCCGAATCCGCCGGGACAGCAAGGTGCCCGCCGTTCTTTACGGCCACGGCACCGACCCGGTCCACATCACCCTGCCTGGTCACGACACCATGCTGGCGCTGAAGACCGCCAACGCCCTGCTGCTGATCGAGGTGTCCGGCAGCGAGAGCCTGCTGGCGCTGCCGAAGCAGGTCCAGCGCGACCCGATCCGGGGCACCATCGAGCACGTCGACCTGGTCATCGTGAAGCGCGGTGAGAAGGTCGAGGTCGACATCGCCATCCACGTCGAGGGCGAGGCCATCTCCGGCACCCTGGTGGTCCTGGAGAACGCGTCGATCCTGGTCGAGGCCGAGGCGACCCACATCCCCGACGGCGTCACCGTCTCCGTCGAGGGCCTCGAGGCCGGTACGGCGATCCACGCCTCCGACCTGAAGCTCCCCGCCGGCACCACGCTGGCCGTCGAGCCGGACACCCTGATCGTGAACATCACCGCCGGCACCACCGCCGCCGAGCTCGAGGCCGACCTGGCCGCCGCTCCGGGCGCCGACAACGTCACCGCTTCCGCGACCGCGGTGGCCGCGGTCGCCGAGTAGGCTGCACCGCCGTACCGACAGTCTCGTTGTAGAAGGCACTGCAGGAGGGCCGGGATCCGTGGCGGACGACGTGTGGTTGGTCGTCGGACTGGGGAATCCCGGCCCTTCGTATGCCCGGACCCGGCACAACATCGGCCAGCTGGTGGCCGACGAGCTGGCCGCCCGGACGGGCAGCACGTTCAAGCAGCACAAGCAGGTCAAGGCCGAGGTGATCGAGACCCGGATCAGCGGTCTCCGCACCATCCTGGCCAAGCCCCGGTCGTACATGAACGAGTCCGGCGGCCCGGTCTCCGGCCTGCTGAAGTTCTTCAAGGTCGACCCGGCGAATCTGATCGCCGTGCACGACGAGCTGGACATCGATTTCGGCGTCCTGCGCTGCAAGTTCGGCGGCGGCGACAACGGGCACAACGGACTCAAGTCGCTGCGGAAATCCCTTGGCACCGGTGAGTACTATCGAGTTCGGTTCGGTGTGGGTCGTCCACCGGGCCGGCAGAGCCCCGCCGACTTCGTCCTCAACGAGTTCTCCTCGGTCGAACGCAAGGACCTTCCGTTCGCCGTGGACCGGACGGCCGATGCCGTGGAATCACTGATGACAGCGGGGCTGGATGCAACCCAAGGGCTCTACAACTCCTGACTGAGATGGGCAAACCCTCGTGAAACTGAGCGGTCTGATCGACACCCTGGTCACCGATCCGGTGGTGGCCGAGGCCGTCCGTGACGCCCGCGGGGACGTGGTCACCGCCCTCGACCTGTCGGCGCCCGGCCCGATCCGGCCGGTTCTGCTGGCCGCGCTCGCGGCCGAGCGGGGTGCCGATCGGCCGGTGCTGGCGGTCACGGCGACGTTCCGCGAGGCCGAGGAGCTGACCGAGGCCCTGCAGTGTCTCGTCGAGCCCGGTTCGGTCGCCTACTATCCGGCCTGGGAGACGCTGCCGCACGAGCGCCTGTCGCCGCGGTCGGACACAGTCGGCCGCCGCCTCGCCGTGCTGCGGCGTCTAGCGCACCCGGATCCGTCCGACGAGACGACCGGGCCGATCAAGATCCTGGTCGCGCCGGTGCGGTCGGTCCTGCAGCCGCAGGTCGCCGGGCTGGCCGACCTCAAGCCCGTGCAACTGCATGTTGGCGACACCGTCGAGCTCGAGGACGTCACCGAGCGGCTGGCCGGCGCAGCGTACAACCGGGTCGACCTGGTCGAGCGGCGCGGCGAGTTCGCGGTCCGCGGCGGCATCATCGACGTGTTCCCGCCGACCGAGGAGCACCCGCTGCGGGTGGACTTCTTCGGTGACGACGTCGAAGAGATCCGGTACTTCGCAGTCGCCGACCAGCGTTCCCTGGAGATCGCCCAGCACGGGCTGTGGGCTCCGCCGTGCCGCGAGCTGCTGCTGACCGATGAGGTCCGCGCGCGCGCCGCCGTACTGGCCAAGGAGCACCCGGAGCTGGCTGAGCTGTTCGACAAGCTCGCCGAGGGGCATGCGGTCGAGGGCATGGAGTCGCTGGCTCCGGTGCTCGTCGACGACATGGAGCTGCTGGTCGACCTGATGCCGGCCGGCACGCATGTCGTGGTGAGCGATCCGGAGCGAGTCCGGGCACGCGCGCACGACCTGGTGGCGACGAGCCAGGAGTTCCTGGAGGCGTCCTGGGCGGCGGCTGCCGGTGGTGGCGAAGCGCCGATCGATCTGGGCGCAGCGGCGTATGTGTCGCTTGGTGACGTCCGGTCGCATGCCCTGAGCAAGGGGCTGGCCTGGTGGAGCATGTCGCCGTTCGCGGCGGCGCCGACCGATGCGCCCGAGCTGCGCGACTCGATGGGTGCGCGGGTCTCCTTCGACATCGACACCGAGGCGGGCGCGGTCCGCAGCCGGGCGATCGCGGCGCACGAGGTCGACCCTTATCGCGGTGAGACGGCGGCCGCGGTCGAGCACATCCGGGGCTGGCTGCGCGACGGCTGGCGGGTCGTCTGCGTGACCGAGGGCCAGGGCCCGGCGCAGCGGTTGGCCGAGCTGCTATCCGAGGCCGAGGTCCCGGCGCGCGCCGTCGAAGGGATCGACACGATCCCCGAGCCCGGCGTCGTACTGATCTCGCAGGGCGCGCTCGATCACGGGTTCATTGCCGAGGGCATCAAGTTCGCCGTACTGACCGAGAATGACCTGGCCGGTCAGCGCTCGGCGGCCGAACGCCGTTCCCAGCAACGGATGCCGAGCCGCCGGAAGAAGGCCGTCGACCCGCTGGAGCTGCAGCCCGGCGACTTCGTCGTGCACGAACAGCACGGCGTCGGCCGGTACGTCGAGATGATGCAGCGGACCGTCGGGACGGGCACGCAGAAGGCCACCCGCGAGTACGTCGTGATCGAGTTCGCGCCGAGCAAGCGTGGTCAACCGGGCGACCGGCTGTATGTGCCGACCGACCAGCTCGACCAGGTCACGCGGTATGTCGGCGGTGAGCAGCCGAGCCTGGACAAGATGGGCGGCGGCGACTGGGCCAAGCGCAAGGGCCGGGCCCGCAAGGCGGTCAAGCAGATCGCCGGTGAGCTCATCAAGCTGTATGCCGCTCGCCAGGCGACCAAGGGCCATGCGTTCTCGAAGGACACCCCGTGGCAGCGTGAGCTGGAGGACGCGTTCCCGTTCGTGGAGACGCCCGACCAGCTCGCCACGATCGACGATGTGAAGCGCGACATGGAGCGCGTCATGCCGATGGACCGGATCGTCTGTGGCGACGTCGGTTACGGCAAGACCGAGATCGCCGTCCGGGCCGCGTTCAAGGCGGTGCAGGACGGCAAGCAGGTCGCCGTCCTGGTGCCGACCACGCTGCTCGTGCAGCAGCACTACGCGACCTTCGCCGAGCGGTATGCCGCCTTCCCGGTCAACGTGGCGCCGCTGTCGCGGTTCCAGACCGACAAGGAGGCCAAGGGCACGCTCGACGGGCTGGCCGACGGGTCGATCGATGTCGTGATCGGGACCCACCGGCTGCTGTCGGGCGAGGTCGCGTTCAAGGACCTCGGGCTGGTGATCGTCGACGAGGAGCAGCGGTTCGGGGTCGAGGCCAAGGAGCAGCTCAAGCGGTTGCGGACGGCGGTCGACGTACTGACGATGTCCGCGACGCCGATCCCGCGCACGCTCGAGATGTCGATCACCGGGATCCGGGAGATGTCGACGATCGCGACGCCGCCCGAGGAGCGGCACCCGGTGCTGACCTTCGTCGGCGCCTACGAGGAGGGCCAGGTGACCGCGGCGATCCGGCGCGAGCTGCTGCGTGAGGGCCAGGTGTTCGTCGTACACAACCGGGTGAACACGATCGAGAAGGCGGCCGCGCGGATCCGGCAGCTCGTGCCTGAGGCGCGGGTGACCGTGGCGCACGGCCAGATGAACGAGCACGCCCTCGAACAGGTCATCCAGGGGTTCTGGGAGAAGCAGTCCGACGTCATCGTCTGTACGACGATCGTCGAGTCCGGCATCGACATCTCGAACGCGAACACGATGATCGTCGAGCGGTCCGACCTGCTCGGGCTGTCGCAGCTGCACCAGCTGCGCGGTCGTGTCGGTCGTGGCCGCGAGCGGGCGTACGCGTACTTCTTCTTCCCGCCGGAGAAGCCGCTGACCGAGACCGCCCACGACCGGCTGGCCACGATCGCGCAGCACGCCGATCTCGGTGGCGGTATGGCGGTGGCGATGAAGGACCTCGAGATCCGCGGCGCCGGCAATCTGCTCGGCGGTGAGCAGTCCGGGCACATCGCGGATGTCGGCTTCGACCTGTACGTGCGGCTGGTCGGCGAGGCCGTGGCGGAGTACAAGGGCGACACTCCCGCGGAGGAGCCCGAGGTCAAGATCGAGCTGCCGATCGACGCGCACCTTCCGCACGACTACGTCCCGTCGCAGCGGCTGCGACTCGAGATGTACCAGCGTCTGGCCGCCGTGCGGGATGCTGCCGGGATCGCGGAGCTGGTCGAAGAGCTGCACGACCGGTACGGCGAGATCCCGCAGCCGGTGCTGAACCTGATCGAGGTGGCGAAGTTCCGCAACCACGCCCGGCAGGCGGGGTTGCAGGACGTCACCCTGCAGGGGAATCTGGTCCGGTTCGGGCCGGTGGATCTGGCCGATTCGAAGGTGCTGCGGCTCAACAGGCTGTACCCGAAGAGTCTGGTCAAGCCGCAACTGCGTACGATCCTGGTGCCGAGACCTGCCACCCGGCAGATCGGCGGTCAGCCGCTTCGCGACCAGGAGCTGCTGCAATGGTGTACCCGGTTGATCGACGACATCGTCGCCGAGCCGATCGTGGTACCGGCGTGACCTTTACTGGAGATGCGAGGAGATTTCGGTGAGCAGAGCGCTTAAGGCTCTCGGTGTGGCTGCGGCGACGATGCTGCTGGCGAGCGGCTGTGCGGCCGGCACCCACCCGGGTGCGGCGGCCGTGGTCGGGAGCACCGAGATCAGCGTCGGGGACGTCGACAAGACCTCGCGCGCGGTGTCCGACGCGCTCGGTCAGCCGTTCGAGACCAAGGTGACGCTGAGCGAGCTGGTCAACAACGCGCTCGTCAAGCAGGTCCGCGATCAGCGGTCGGTGGCCGTCAGCGACGCCGAGATCGCGACCGCGATGAAGCTCGTGGTCCGGGACCCGGCGGCGTACGCGAAGTTCGAGGCCGACCCGGTGGCGCGCGACTTCCTGTCCCAGGTGGCCTCGACCGCGGTGGCGACGATCAAGCTCGGCGGCGGCACCGGCGTGACCGACCCGCAGGTGGCGGCCGCGCAGAAGGCCGGTCTGACCGTGGTCAAGGACGCCTCGAAGAACATCAGCGTCGACATCTCGCCGCGGTTCGGCAAGTGGACCGACGGGGCCATCGACGGCGCGGTCTCCGGTTCGCTGTCCGACGAGTCCTCGCAGGCCAAGGCCAAGCGCGAGGCCGACGAGAAGGCGCAGCAGGAGCAGCAGCAACAGCAGCAGCCGCAGGGCTGAGGTTCTGCTGATGTCCGGTGCCCCCGGTGGGTCGATCACTGTTGTCCTGACCAGCCCCCGGGTCGCGCCGGGCCTGCTCACCCGCGTTGCATGGACGGCGTTGTCGTCCGCCGACCTGATCGGCGCCGACAGCGGTCCGTCGCGTGCGGATGTGCAGGCGATCGTGGGCGCCGGCTTCGTCGTGACCGCAGTGGTCGGGGACGTCCGCGACCACTGGGCGTGGCTCGCCGCTGCCGCGGTGGACGGCCGGCGCGTCGCCTGGCTCGTCGGTGAGGATGGCGAACCAGGGTTGCTCCGGCTCGTGGCCGAGCAACTCAGCCAGGAGCCGCGACCGCCGTACGAGGTGGAGATCCTGCACGGCTCGTACGACGTACCGGGTGCTCGGCTGATCGACCTCGTGCGCGTGATGGACCGCCTCCGCCGCAACTGCCCCTGGGACCAGGAACAGACCCACGAGAGCCTCGCGAAGTACCTCCTCGAGGAGACCTACGAAACCCTCGAGGCCATCGACACCGGCGACCGCATCCACCTCCGCGAGGAGCTCGGCGACCTGCTGCTGCAGGTCGCCTTCCACTCCCGGATCGCCGAGGACGACGGAACCTTCACCATCGACGACGTCTCCGGCGGCATCGTCGAGAAGCTCATCCGCCGCCACCCCCACGTCTTCGGCTCCGTCCACGCCCCCGACGCCGCCGCCGTCGAAGCCAACTGGGAATCCATCAAGGCCGCCGAGAAACAGCGCTCCTCAGTCCTCGAAGGCATCCCCACCGCCCTCCCGGCCCTGGCCCTCGCCGACAAGATCCTCGGCCGAGCCGCCAAGGTGAACCCAGCCGAACTCCCCGCCCCCACCGACGACCAGTCCCGCATCGGCACTCAGCTGTTAGCCCTGGTCCGCGAAGCCCGCGCCCTGGACGTAGACGCCGAACAAGCCCTCCGGACCACCCTGCTCCACCTAACCGAGCAAATCCGCGCCGCCGAGTCCTCCAGCTGACCCGGACCCCCATCACCCAGTAACTTCGCGTCACCTCACCCCCGCACGCTCAGCCCACGGCCCGGCCGCCCCCATTTCGGCACTTGGACGGTGGTGGCCGTCCGCCTGCTCCAGAGCACCGAGCCTGCACCCCCCCACTGACCAACCCGCGCCAGCTCCCGGCTCGCACGCTCAGCACCGGCTCGCCCGAGCCGCAATCCGCGACTTGGACAGTGTCAGCGGTCCGCCCACCCCAAGTAATCAGCTGCGGCCGCGGCTCCAGGGTGCCCAAAGGTGGGTCGCCTTCTCTTTGTGCACGAGCTTCATCTTTGGGTACCCACCAGTCGTTTTGGCGGGCTCTAGGTGGTTGGTGGGTTCCCAAAGATGAGCTTGGTGCACAAAGAGCGGCGGGGCGGGGCGGGGCGGGGCGGGGATTAGGGGTGGGTGAGGGAATGGGCGATGGCGGCTTCGGTTGTGGGCCAGTCGCGGAAGAGATAGCGGTGGGGGACTACTGGGGTGATCGCGGCGATCACGTCGGGTTTGTCGTCGACGAAGTGGGTCAGGCCGAGATCCGAGCAGTGGAGGGCTTTTTCGGGGCGGCGTAGGCAGAAGCGGACGTGGTCGGTGGGGATGCCGGTTCGGCTGAAGAAGTCGTGGTGATGGAGCCAGGCGAGCGACCGGGCCTGGATCCGTGGGCCGCATTTGGAGACGAGCCAGGTGTCGGTGAAGCGCGGGACGAGGCGGGCGATGGTTTCGAAGGCTTCGGGGACGGCGGGGGTTCGGAGCATGGCCGCGGTGTCGCCGGCGAAGAACGAGGTGTCGCCGGGGCCTGTTGTGCCGTTGATGATCACCCGGCCGATGTCGATTCCCCATCTGTTCATGGATCCAGGGTCGCGGCGCGAGGAATTCAGCGGAACTAGTAATTGTCGATAGAGCTATAGTTTGAGGCGATGACTCTGGTGGCTGAGGATCTGCGGGTGTTCGCGGTGTTCGCGCGGCATCGGAACTTCACGCGGGCTGCGGTGGAGCTGCACGTGAGCCAACCGGCGTTGCACACGCGGATCCGGAAGCTGAAGGAGCGGCTGGGGCACGACCTGTATGTGAAGCGCGGTCGCCTACTGCACCTCACCGACGCGGGCGAGCGGCTCGCGTTGTTCGCCAACGAAGAGGCGGACCGCGCGACCGACTTCCTGAGCACGTTGGGCGCCGCGCCACCGCGGCCGACCGTGTTGATGGCGGGCTCCGGCGCCTACCTCTACCTGCTGGGCGAGCCCATCCGCCGGTATGTCGGCAAAGGGCGCGAGCTGCGACTGCTCACCGGCGACGCCACGCGCACGCTGGAGGCGGTGCGCGAGGGAACCGCTGATCTGGGAGTGACCGCGCTGGGCGTCCCACCGGGGGATCTCGACTGCGAGCTGCTCGGGCAATACCCGCAGACGCTCATCACTCGCGCGGATCATCGCCTGGCGAAGCGGCGGACGGTTCGGCTCAAGGACCTCCAGGACGAGGCCCTCGTCGTACCGCCGAAGGGGCGGCCGCATCGGGAGCAGTTGGAGCGGGCGTTGCTGGATCAAGGGGTGCGGTGGTCGGTGGCGGTCGAGGCGGAGGGGTGGGATCTGCTGGTCCACTTCGTCCGGCTCGGGATCGGGCCCGCGGTGGTGAACGGCTCGGTCCGGACGACAGGCGCCGTACGGCGGATTCCGGTCAAGGATCTGCCGCCGATTCGGTACTACGTGGTGTCGCGTGGTGAGCGTGGTGCGGAGCTCAGGGGGATGCTGGTGTGAGCGCGGACAGCCGGGCGCTGTCGAAGCTGCTGCGGCACACCGCGGGTGAGCGTGGACTCGCGATGAGTGCGGACGGCTGGACCGCGATCGCCGACGTACTGAAGATCCTCGAGCTGGACCGAGCGCGGCTCGACACGGCGGTTGTGGAGAACGACAAGCAGCGGTTGCAGGTGGACGGCGACCGGATCCGGGCCTGCCAGGGGCATTCGCTCGCCGGGATGCCGGTGACGCGTGAAGCCTTGGAGAACAGTTGGGAACGCGTGCACCCGGAGCAGTTGCTCTGGCATGGAACTACTCAGCGTGTGGTTCCGGTGATCCGGCGTGAGGGACTCAGGCCGGGACGGCGTACACATGTCCATCTGGCGCCTGATCACCGCCGCAGAACCGGTGCCGACGTGCTGCTAGGTGTGAACCCCGTTAATTTGGCTGTGTATCGGGCGCCCAACGGGGTGTTGCTGGTTCGGGAGGTCCCGCCGGATGCGATCGTGGACGCGGTCCACCCTGCTCGGTGGTCTCAACGATAGGCTCGGAGCCGATTCGTCATCGAAACCTGGGAGTCAATTGTGGCCACCATCGAGGCCGTCGGCGCCCGCGAGATTCTCGACTCGCGCGGCAACCCCACTGTCGAGGTCGAGGTTCTCCTCGACGACGACACCGTTGCCCGCGCGGCAGTACCGTCGGGTGCCTCCACCGGTCAGTTCGAGGCCGTCGAGCTCCGCGACGGCGACAAGGCCCGGTACGGCGGCAAGGGTGTCCTGAAGGCCGTCACGGCCATCCTCGAGGACATCGACAAGGAGATCGTCGGGTACGACGTCCACGAGCAGCGGCTGATCGACTACGCGCTGCTCGACCTGGACGGCACCCCGAACAAGGCCAAGCTGGGCGCGAACGCCATCCTCGGCGTCAGCCTGGCGGTGGCGAAGGCGGCCGCGGAGAGCTCCGGCCTGCCGCTGTTCCGCTACGTCGGCGGCCCGAACGCGCACGTCCTGCCGGTCCCGATGATGAACATCCTGAACGGCGGCGCGCACGCGGACAGCAATGTCGACGTGCAGGAGTTCATGATCGCCCCGATCGGCGCCGCGACGTACGGCGAGGCCCTGATGCAGGGTGCGAGCGTCTACCACGCGCTGAAGGCGGTCCTGAAGGAGCGCGGCCTGTCCACCGGCCTCGGCGACGAGGGCGGCTTCGCGCCGAGCCTGGCCAGCAACCGTGAGGCGCTCGACCTGATCGCCGTGGCGGTCGAGAAGACCGGCCTGAAGCTCGGCACCGACATCGCCCTGGCGATGGATGTCGCGGCCAGCGAGTTCCACACCGACGGCGTCTACGCGTTCGAGGGCGGCAAGAAGTCGGCCGACGAGATGATCGCCTACTACGCCGACCTGGTCGCGTCGTACCCGATCGTCTCGATCGAGGACCCGCTGAACGAGGAGGACTGGGAGGGCTGGAAGAACCTCAGCGCCCAGCTCGGTGACAAGATCCAGATCGTCGGCGACGACCTGTTCGTCACCAACGTCGAGCGGCTGCAGCGCGGCATCACCGAGAAGTCGGCGAACAGCCTGCTGGTCAAGGTGAACCAGATCGGCTCGCTGACCGAGACCCTGGACGCGGTCGACCTGGCCCACCGCAGCGGCTTCACCTGCATGATGAGCCACCGCTCCGGCGAGACCGAGGACACCACGATCGCCGACCTCGCGGTCGCGACCAACTGCGGCCAGATCAAGTCCGGTGCGCCGGCCCGGTCCGACCGCACCGCCAAGTACAACCAGCTGCTCCGGATCGAGGAGGAGCTCGACGACGCCGCCACGTACGCGGGTCGCTCGGCCTTCCCTCGTTACCAGGGCTGACGTAGGAGACAGGTATGTCGTCCCGACGGGATTCCGGTGCACGTCCAGGTTCACGGCCGTCCAGCCGTACCCAGACGCGTCCACCGGCCCGCCGGGGTGACCAGCCCAAGCGCCGGCCGGCGGTCTCGGCCGGCTCCGGTCCGGTCCGGACCAGGGGCTCCCGCAACCTCACCGGCCGGGCAGCCGTCGTCCTGCTCGTGCTCGGTGCGCTGGTCGTGTCGTACGCGCAGAGCCTGCGGGTGTGGTTCGACCAGCACCAGCAGATCACCGCGCTGCAGCAGGAGATCCACGACCGCGAGAAGCGCGTCAAGGAGCTGAACGACGAGATCGACCGCTGGGACGACGACGCGTTCGTGAAGGCCCAGGCGCGGCAACGGCTCGGCTGGGTGATGCCGGGCGAGGTCGGCTACCGGGTGATCGGCGCCGACGGCAAACCGCTCGGCGCACCGCCGGAGCCGGGGACGCCGGTCGAGCCGGGCGACGAGGTCGCGAAGCCGGTTTGGTACACGAAGTTGTGGGGGAGTGTCGAGGGCGCCGGGAAACCGCCGGCGGCACCGACGAAGCGGCCGGTCACACCGACGCCGAAACCGATATTGACCCCCTCACCCGAAAGGTGATCCGTTGAGCGTCAGCCCCGACGACAGCGAAACCGTCGGCAAGCAGCTCGGCCGGACCGCGCGCGGTATCCGGTCCATCGCGCACCGCTGCAGCTGCGGCCTGCCGGACGTGGTCGAGACCGAACCCCGGCTGCCGGACGGTACGCCGTTCCCGACGACGTACTACGTGACCTGCCCGCGACTGGCGTCGGCGATCGGCACGCTCGAGGCCGAAGGTGTCATGAAGTCGATGACGGACCGGCTGGCTGAGGATGTCGACCTGGCCGCGGCCTACCGGGCTGCGCACGAGTCGTATCTCGCGCACCGGGAGTCGATCCAGCACGTCGACGAGATCGACGGGATCAGCGCGGGCGGGATGCCGACCCGGGTGAAGTGCCTGCACGTCCTGGCCGGCCACTCACTGGCTGCCGGGCGTGGCGTGAACCCGCTGGGCGACGAGACGCTGGACGCTTTGGAGGACTGGGGTCGTCGTGGGCCCTGTGTCTGAGCGGGTTGCCGCGATCGACTGTGGCACGAACTCGATCCGGCTGCTGATCGCTACGGCGGGCCCGGACGGGCTCGTGCAGCTCGACCGGCGGATGCAGATCGTTCGGCTCGGACAGGGCGTCGACGCGACCGGGCGGTTCGCTCCCGAGGCGCTCGAGCGGGTCTTCAAAGCCTGTGATGAGTACGCCGAAGTGATCCGCGCGGCCGGTGTGGTTCGGACTCGGTTCGTCGCGACGTCCGCAGCGCGTGATGTGAGCAACCGGGACGAGTTCTTCGCCGGGGTCGCCCAGCGGATCGGGGTGCAGCCGGAGATCATTTCCGGTGCGGAGGAGGCCGAGCTGAGCTTCCGTGGAGCCACCGGCGGGCTCGGGGCACTCGCCGTACCGGGGCCTTATCTGGTGGCGGATATCGGTGGTGGCTCGACTGAGCTGATCCTCGGGGACGCTTCCGGGGTGCTTGCGGCGGAGTCGCTGAATGTCGGGTCGGTGCGGATGACCGAGCGGCACATCAAGGCGGATCCGTCGACTGCCGGCGAGCTTGCGGCGACGATCAAGGACATCGACGCGCTGCTGGACTCGACGCGGGTGCCGGTGACGACTGCCCGGGCGTTGATCGGGGTTGCGGGGACGGTGACGACGGTCGCGGCAGTGGTCGGGAAGCTGGTCGACTACGACTCGGCCCGGATCCATCACGCGCGGATCTCGGGGCCGCAGTTGCGGGAGACGACGTACTGGCTGACGCGGTCGACCAAGGCGGAGCGCATCCAGAACCCGGCGATCCATCCGGGGCGGGTGGACGTGATCGGGGCGGGCGCGCTGATCCTGCAGCGGCTCTACGACCGGATGGCGGTCGGCGAGGTCATCGTCTCCGAGCACGACATCCTGGACGGCGTCGCGCTCTCCTTGCTGTAGTCAGCGGGCGCGGACGCCGTCGAGGGCGATGTGGAGGACCCGGTCGCGCTGGGCGTCGTCGACGAAGCCGGCGCCGGTCAGGCCGCTGACCATCCGGAGCATGTCGTCGAACGAGACGTCGGTGCGTGCTTCACCGGCTGCTTGCGCGCGCTCGAACAGCGGCGTACCGGCCGCGTACATCGCGTCGCGGGCCTCGCGGAAGCTGTCGGTCTCGCGGTTGAGCGACTCCCAGATCGCGCGCTTGGTGGCGACGTAGGCGACGAAGCGCTGCAGCCAGGTGGTGAGCGCCTCCCACGGCGGCAGGTCGGCGACGTCCTCGGCTGCGATGCAGAGCTCCTCGATCTCGCCGAAGTAGACCGCGGTCAGCAGGTCCTGGCGGGTCGGGAAGTTCCGGTAGAGGGTGCCGATGCCGACGCCCGCGCGGCGGGCGATGTCCTCGAGCGAGGCGTCGACGCCTTTGGCCGCGAAGGCCTCCCGGGCGGCGGTGATCAGGGCGTCGAAGTTCCGCCGGGCATCCGCGCGCTGGGGCCGCTTGATGTCGACCCGGAGCGCGGGCCTGGTCGTCTCTGTCGCCATGGCATCACCTTCCCACCTCTGCCCCGGTTGATACCGGAGGGGTGCCTCCGTTATAGTGGAGGCATACCTCGACTTTACCAGGCCGAGAAACTCCACACTTCTTTCGAAGGACTCACGCATGCCTGGAAACTCCTCGCGGCTTACGCTTGCGGTGCTCGCCACCGTGGTGGCCGCGTTTTCGATGCTGCAGTCACTGGTCAGCCCCGCGCTGCCGGTGATCCAGCACGATCTGCACACCACCCCGACGACCGTCACCTGGGTGTTCACCGCTCTGCTGCTCTCGGTCTCGGTCTCGACACCACTGCTCGGGCGGATCGGCGACATGTACGGCAAGGACCGCACCCTGCTGATCGGGCTGACCGCCCTCGCAGTCGGCTGCCTGCTCGCCGCCGTCGCGCCGAACATCGGCGTACTGATCATCGCCCGGATCATCCAGGGCGTGGGTGGCGTCGTCTTCCCGCTGTCGTTCGGGATCATCCGGGACGAGTTCCCGGCCGAGCGCGTCCCGGCGACCGTCGGGGTCGTCTCCGCGATCATCGCCGCCGGCGGTGGGCTCGGCATCGTCCTCGCCGGTCCGATCGTCGAGAATCTCGGCTGGCGCTGGCTGTTCTGGCTCCCGCTCGCTGTCATCACCGTCGCGATCGTGCTGGTACGGCGCTACATCCCCGCCTCCCCGAGTCGCGCTCCGGGCCGGATCGACTGGTTGGCCGCCGCCCTGCTGTCGAGCTGGCTGATCGCCTTGCTGCTGCCGCTGAGCAGCGGACGGTCGTGGGGCTGGGGATCGTTGCGGACGATCGGGCTGTTCGCCGCGGCCGTCGTACTGGCTGCTGCTTGGGTGACCGTGGAGCTGCGGTCGAAGAACCCGCTGATCGACATGCGGATGATGCGGCTGCCGGCGGTGTGGACGACGAATCTGGTCGCGCTGCTCTTCGGTGCGGCGATGTTCGCGGTCTACGCGTTCGTGCCGCAGTTCATGCAGATCCCGACCGCGGCCGGGTTTGGCTTCGGCTCGACCGTTTCGGAGGCTGGGCTGCTGATGCTGCCCATGCTGGTCACGATGGCGGTCACTGGCTCACTCAGCGGCCACCTGGCGCCGTACTTCCCGGTGAAGCTGCAGGTGATCGTGGGCTCGGCCCTGATCCTCGTCGCCTCGCTGGCGTTCGCCGAGTTCCACGACGACCCATGGCAGGTCGCACTCTCGACCGCCGTCTTCGGAATCGGTCTTGGTCTTGCTTATGCCTCGATGACCAGCCTTATCGTGCAGAGCGTTCCCCGTGAGCACACTGGCGCCGCGACTGGCATGAACGCCAACATCCGCACCATCGGCGGCTCCATCGGCACCGCACTGGCCAGCTCCATCATCACCGGCCACCTTCAACCCAACGGCCTCCCCGCCGAGTCCGGCTTCACCAACACCTTCCTGCTCCTAGCCACCTTCTCCGCCGCGGCCGTCGTACTAGCCCTAGCAATCCCGACCGCCCGCCGCACGGCGCTGCTCCAGCCCGTCGAGGAACTAGTGGTGCGTCGCGTCTAAACCTTGGCACTGGCGGCGCCCAGGCGGGCACCTCGCTGCGTTGGAGGAAAGGGCACGATGGAAAAACATCGAGCCCTTCCCTCCGCCTTGCGATGCACCCACCTGGACACCGCCAGCACTCAAGTTTTAGACGCGACACACCACTAGTCTGAACATGTGAAGTTGCCGCATCCGTTGACTGGGGAGTTGTTCGAGAGTCCGGTGCCGCCGGGGAGTGGGTGGCCGGAGGATCCGGCGGGGGCTGGTACGGCGGTTGCTCGGTCGGCGGGGGAGGTGCGCGAGCTGGCGGTGGGTGGGCTGGCTGAGGTGGAGGCTCGGGTTTCGGTGTGCCGGGCTTGTGAGCGGTTGGTGGAGTGGCGGGAAGAGGTTGCCCACAGCAAGCGTGCGTCGTTTGCGGACCAGCCGTACTGGGGCCGGCCCATTCCCGGGTGGGGAGCTGCGGAACCGCGGATCCTCATTGCAGGACTCGCACCGGCCGCGAACGGAGGTAATCGGACCGGTCGGGTGTTCACCGGCGATCGGTCCGGCGACTGGTTGTTCGCGGCGCTGCATCGCGTCGGCTTGGCCAACCAGGCGACGAGCGAGCATGCGGGGGATGGGCTGCGGTTGCACGCCACTCGGATGATCGCCGCGGTCCGGTGCGCTCCGCCGGCCAACAAACCCACACCGGTCGAGCGCGACACCTGCGCTCCGTGGTTCCGCCGCGAACTCGAGCTGGTGCTCCCTTCCACCCGCGTCATCATCTGCCTGGGGAAGTTCGGGTACGACGCTCTGCTGGCCGGGCTCGGTTCGCTGGGCGCCGCCGTACCGAAGCCGCGGCCGAAGTTCGGTCACGCCGTCGAACATCAGATCGACGGCGTCACCGTCATCGGCTGCTTCCACCCCAGCCAGCAGAACACCTTCACCGGCAAACTCACCGAGGCCATGACCGACGCGGTCCTCAACCGCGCGCGCGAGCTGGCTGGCGTCTGATCGGCGCGTAGTGATCGAGTTGCGCATCCACAACGGCCAGTCCGTGGGCCGCGCCGGTCAGTTCGTTGCGTAGGGCATCGACCGAACCGGTCCGCACAGCACCCTGTACGACGGCGAGCTCGCTCGACAGGGTGGTCGTTTCGCCGATCGCGCCGTACCGGCCGAGGACCTTCAGCACCTCCGGCATCGTGTCGCTCGGGAACTCGACGTTGACCCGGTCGATCGGTTCGCACACGGTGGTCCCGGCGTTCTCCAAGGCCTCCTTGACGACCAGGGCGGTCGTGTAGCGGACGTGGGCGGGGTGCGGGGCGGCCGGTGGGTAGCCGCTCTCGACGACGGTGATCTTGACGTCGGTGACCGGCCAGCCGTTCGGCCCGGCGGCCAGGGGCTCGTCGAGATACCGGTAGACGGCTTCGCGGAAGCCCTCGATGGTGCCGTAGACGTGCAGCGGAAGGCTCCCGTGCTCGGCGGCGACGACCAGCGAAACGCCGATTCCGGGCGCGGCCGGCTCGACGGTGACGCCCAGCGTGAACGGATACTGGTGGTCGGGTTCGCCATACCGCAGTACGGCGTGGCCCACCCCAGCCGGGCGTTCGACGCAGATCACGGACGGTTGGCCGAGCAGCACCTCGATGCCGTACTCGGTGGCGAGCGTCTCCGCGATCACCTCCTGCTGCACCCTCCCGTACAGACTCACGTGGAGTTCGTCGTCGCGGACCCGCAACGTGATCAGCGGATCGAGGTCGGCGAGCTCGGCCAGCGCCTTGTGCAGGTCGTGCTGCTGCCCGGGGTCTCGCGCCGTGATCGTGGACTGCAACGCGGGCGGCAGGAAGTTCGGAGCCGGTACGCCGCTCGGTCGCGGACCGATCCAGTCGCCGATACGCGCCTGATCGAGCCCTTCGACCTGCACGATCTGGCCAGCCGTCGCCCGCGTACCGGGCACCGCACCACCTGGCTGATGGATCTGCATCGCGGTCACGACGCCCTGCGCCACATGATCCCGTACGGCGAGGGATCCGGTTCGGAGGCGGATCGAGCAGAGGCGTGCCCGCTTGCTCGTGCGCTCGATCTTGAAGACCTGCCCGGAGGTCGGACCGCCGGCGTCGCCGCTCGAGGTGGGGAACAAGCGCCGCGCCGCGTCGATCACCTGCTGAACGCCGACGACTGTCCGCGCCGAACCACACAGGACCGCAGAGGCGTGCGTGAGCGACCGAAGGCTCTGCCAGAGCCGCTCCCGCGAGGGCAGCCCGTGGTCGATCCACTCGGCCAGCAGTTCGTCATCGTGGCCGGCGAGCTCCGCGCACAGTTGCTCGCGTCCGACATCCTCGACCCGCGCGTCCGGCGTACCGGCGTTGTGCACGACGCTCAACGGGACAACGGATTCGGTGAGGTGCCGTTGGATCTGCCGAATCGTCCGGCCCGCATCGGCGCCCATCCGGTCGACCTTGTTGACGAAGAAGATCGTCGGTACGTCGAGACGCCGCAGCGCACGGTGCAGCACGATCGTCTGCGCCTGAACGCCTTCGACCGCGGAGACCACCAGCACGGCGCCGTCCAGGACGGACAACGATCGGTCCACCTCGGCGATGAAGTCCGGGTGGCCCGGGGTGTCGACGAGGTTCACGCCCACATCGGCCACGTGGAAGGTCGCGACGGCGGCGCGGATCGTGATGCCCCGGCGGCGTTCCATCGCCAGGCTGTCCGTCTGCGTCGTACCGTCGTCGACCCGGCCGGCCTGCGCGACAGCGCCGCCGAGCTGCAGCAGCGCCTCGGTCAGGCTGGTCTTGCCGGCGTCGACGTGCGCCAGCACGCCAAGATTCAGCCAGCGTCGGGGGAGATCGGGAGTGCGGTCCATGTGTGTCCTCGTGAGCAGTAGGTGCGGGGCAGCAGGCTCACGAGTTGGCGCATGGGTTGATCGACTCCTTGATCGGTGAGTTGCCACGGTCCTCGACCGCCGTCACCCATGTCAACCGAATAAAGGCCGGGGAGAACTGGGGGCGATCCCGGGTGCTCTTCGTTCGTCGGCCCGGTCAGGGTGGAGGAATGATGAGACGTGTCGGGTTGGTTGTCGTCGCGATCGCCTTGCTGGCTGCGCCATTGCGGGCCGAGGCAACGCCGTACGGGCTGCAGCGCGGGCTGGACGAGGTGGTGAGCGCGGCCGGGGTCGGAGCGCAGGCTCAGGTGCGGGACGGCGCCACGGTCTGGCGTGGGCGGAGCGGAGTTTCCGAAGTCGGGACTACGCGGCCGGTGCCGTTGGCGGGGAGGTTCCGGATCGGGAGCGTCACGAAGACGTTCCTGGCGACGGTGGCGCTGCAACTGGTTGCCGAGAAGCGCCTCGGGCTGGACGATCCGGTCGACCGTTGGCTGCCGGGGCTGCCGACCAACGGAGCCACGGTGCGGCAGTTGATGAACCACACGAGCGGCCTGTACGACGTGCTGTACACACTGCCGCGACCGCCGCAGCCGGAGTTCTACGCGAACCGCTGGCGGACGTGGACCGCGGACGAGCTCATCCAGCGAGCGCTCGCGAATCCGCCGACCTCAACCGTTCCTGGCAAGGTCTACAAGTACTCGAACACGAACTATCTGCTCCTCGGCGAGATCGTCGAGAAGGTCACCGGCCACAGCTATGCGTTCGAGATCGAGCGTCGGGTGATCCGGCCCCTGCATCTCCACGACACGAGCGTCCCGGGCACGGACCCGCGGCTCACTGGCCCCCACGCTCACGGCTACGTTCCGTCTCCGGATGGCAAGCTGCTCGACTTCTCCGTGATGAACCCGTCGATCTTCGGTGCGGCCGGCGAGATGATCTCGTCGACCCACGACCTGGATCGCTTCGTCACGGCTCTACTCGGTGGCCACCTGCTCCCGCGGGGGCTTCTACGGCAGATGAAAACCCCCGGAACCGAGAACGGCCACTACGGCCTGGGGCTGGCCTGGCGCACCACCACCTGCGGAACCACCGTGTACGGCAACGACGGTGACGCCCTTACCTACCAGGCCTGGTCATTCGCTTCCGAAGACCTCCGCCGCCGCGCGACCCTCGTCCTGACCCCCAACTTCGCCGCCGACTCGGACGGCCCCGTAGACACCTTCCTCGACAAAGCCTTCTGCGACTGAGCTGCCAGCGGGTGACGCGGACCTGCGCCACTGACCAACCCGCCGCCGAGCCCTCCAGCGAGGGCATGCTGAGCGTGAACCACGCGGGCCGCGAGCAGTTGGTGAGTGGTGGCGGTCCGCCGGGGCGAGTGCTGTCGGTGCCCGGGACGGGATTCGAACCCGTACGCCTTTCGGCTGCGAGGTTTAAGCTCGCTGCGTCTGCCGTTCCGCCACCCGGGCGCGGGTCGAGGGTACGTTATTTGTAGACCTTGCGGGGGTGTACGGCGTGCGCTCCGGCGACTCGGTCGAGGAAGAGTTTGCCGTTGCAGTGGTCGATCTCGTGCTGGAGGGCACGGGCTTCGAAGGCGTCGGTGGTGATGGTGACCTGGTCCGTCGTACCGGGGAGGACGCCGGTGACCGTCAACCGGGTGGCGCGTTTGACGTCGCCGGTGAAGTCGGGGACGGACATGCAGCCTTCGCGGGCCTTCTCCTGGCGGGAGGATTCGACGACGACGGCGTTGCAGAGGACGAAGACGCCGTGGCAGGTGCGGGTCTTGGGGTGGCCGGTGACGTCGAGGGCGAACATCTGGGCGGAGATGCCGACCTGAGGTGCGGCCAGGCCGACGCAGCCGGGGGAGACGCGCATGGTGGCGACCAGGTCGGCCGCGAGGGCGACCATCACGGGGTCGAGCGGGTCGACGGCCAGACCGGGGGTGGCGAGGACCGGGTGCGGGGCGCGGACCACTGCCAGTACGTCGCCGACCGCGGCGAGCTGGGCGGGGCTCCAGGTGGCGAGGGTCTGGTTGAGGTGGGCGACGCTCACAGGTCGTCGCTCTCCGCCGGGCTCAGGCTGACGCCGACGCCGAGCTCTTCGGCGGCGATCTCCAGCGCGCGGTCCAGCGTCTCTAGGTCGGCAGTGAGCGGCAGCTCGACCTCGGCGGTCAGGACGTAGAGGTCGCCGCTCAGCCGGGTGGCCAGGTCGGTGATGGTGCCGCCGGCGGCCGCGAGCATCCGGGTGACCGCGGCGACGATGCCCGGGCGGTCGGCGCCGTGGACGCTCAGCAGGTACGACGGCCCGATCGCGGCGTGCTCGTTCTCCGGGCCCATCGCGCGGACCGTGATGACCAGGTCGCCCCGCAGCGGTTCGATGGCCGCGGCCACCTCGTCCAGCGAGCCGGAGCAGACGATCATCATCGCGAAATGACCGCGCAGGAGCGTCATCGTGGAGTCCTCGAGGTTGACCCCGGTCCCGGCGAGGGCCTCGGTGACGTCCGCGATGATGCCCGGGCGGTCCGGGCCGATGACGGTGACTGCGAGCTGGCTCATGCCCGGGAACCTACCGCCAACCAAAGGAGGAGATCACCTCGACTTCGGTATCCGGACAGCCCGGAACGCGGCGGAGAGCGGTTTCTCGGCGGTACCGTCGTCCTCATGGACCGGTCCGCGCAACGTCGCCGCAGTACGCGGGACTGGATCGTGGACAGTGTCGTCTTCCTGGTCGCGGTGGTCTTCGGTCTGACGGTCTGGGACGAGAGCAAGCAGACACTGCACTCCGAGACGCTGGCCGCGCTGGACCTCTGGGCCGGGCTCGCGATGTGCCTGACGCTGTGGTTCCGGCGGCGGTGGCCGGTGCAGTTGGCGCTGCTGGCCTCGGTCGTTTCGACCTTCTCCGACATGGCCAGCGGCCCGACGCTGGTGCTGATCATGTCGGTGGCGATCTACCGGCCGTGGCGGACCACCGCGCTGGTCTTCGGCGTGAACGCGCTCTCGCTGATCGCCTACCTCCAGATCCGGAAGCAGGACGACGACGCTGCGCTCGTCATCGCCGCCACCTCGCTGTACCTCGCCACCGCGGGCTGGGGCCTCTACATCCGCTCCCGCCGCCAGCTTCTGCAGACCCTGCGGGACCGCGCCGACCGGGCTGAGACCGTGGCCCGCCTGCAGGCCGAGCAGGGCCAGCTCCGAGCCCGGGAAGAGATTGCCCGGGAGATGCACGACGTACTGGGCCATCGGTTGTCGTTGCTGAGCGTGCATGCCGGAGCGCTCGCCTATCGTCCCGACGCGTCCGCCGAGCAGGTTGGCGAGGCTGCCGAGGTCATCCGAGCCAGCGCGCATCAAGCGCTCCAGGATCTGCGCGAGGTGATCGGCGTACTGCGAGCTCCGGTCGGCGAGCTGCCGCAGCCGTCCTTCGCGGACCTTCCCGCGTTGATCGAGGCGTCCCAGGCGGCCGGCGTACCGGTCGAGCTCGAGCGGGAGGTGGCCGGGACGCTCCCCGATCACATCGGCCGTACGGCGTACCGGATCGTCCAGGAAGGTTTGACCAACGCGATGAAGCACGCGCCGGGCGAGCGGGTCACGATCGGCGTGACCGGTGCCGCAGGCAACGGACTCGAGGTCGAGGTGCGGAACCCGGCTCCCGGCCTTCGACGCGGCGAAGGGCAAGGGCTACGAGGCCTGCAAGAACGCGCGGCCCTCGTCGAAGGCCGGCTGGAACACGGCCGCACCCCCGACGGCGACTTCCGGCTCTACGCCTGGCTACCGTGGCCGTCATGATCCGGGTACTCATCGTTGACGACGATCCGCTGCTGCGCGCCGGCCTGAAGCTGATGCTGGGCGGCGCGCCGGACATCCGCGTGGTCGGCGAGGCCGGCGACGGGACCGGTGTCACCGGGCTGATCGAGCGGCTCGCGCCGGACGTCGTACTGATGGACATCCGGATGCCGAACACGGACGGCCTCACCGCGACCGAGACGGTACGCCGTCGCCCGGGCGCGCCCGAGATCATCATCCTGACCACGTTCGACGCCGACGAGCACGTCCTGCGGGCCCTGCGCGCCGGAGCCGCTGGGTTCGTGCTGAAGGACACCCCGCCGGCCGAGATCGTCGAGTCGGTACGGCGGGTCGCAGGCGGGCAACCGGTGTTGTCGCCGGCCGTCACCAAGCGACTGATCACCCGGGTCGCGGCCTCGGGGCAGGACCAGCGCAAGACCAAGGCGGTCAAGCGGCTGGCCGACCTGAACGAGCGGGAGCGCGAGATCGCCGTCGCGGTCGGCGAGGGGAAGTCGAACGCGGAGATCAGCGCGACCCTCTATCTGAGCGTCCCGACGGTCAAGACCCATGTCTCGCGGATCCTGACCAAACTCGATCTGAACAACCGCGTGCAGATCGCGCTGCTGGTTCACGACGCGGGCCTGCTGCACGAATAGACCTTGCGCAAGACACCTACCGGTCACCTGCGGCTTCTATCGTTGGAACGTTCGTCCGCCCACCGGGAGGCCTCCCCATGCGCTTGGTCGCAGCCGCTCTGACGCTCGCTCTGCTGGTCCCCGCAGTACCCGCCGAGGCGACGTACCGGCCTCCGTCTTACGACCCCGCCGCTTCTGTCGATCCGCTGATCGGTTCGCAGCGGGACGGGACGACGTGGCCGGGCGCGGTCCGGCCGTTCGGGATGATCTCGTGGAGCCCGACGAGCACGCGCGGCGACCAGACCAGCACTGGTGCGGCGAACGGTTATCAGTACGACGTGACGCGCGTCCGCGGGTTCAGTCTGACCCACCTCAGCGGCGCGGGCTGTAACCCCGGTGCGGCCGGTGACATCCCGATCCTGCCGTACGTCGGGACGGTCGATTCGTCGCCGACGGCCGACACGAAGGATGCGAAGTACGCGTCGAACTTCAGTCACGCCAACGAGAAAGCGGTCCCGGGCCGCTATACGGTCACGCTCGATTCCGGCGTGAAGACCGACCTGGCGGTGACCACTCGCGCCGGGGTCGGCGAGTTCACCTTCCCGGCCGACCAGACGCCGAACCTGCTCTTCCGTACGTCGAACTCGCTGAACGGCAGCGAGGACGCGGAGATCACCATCGACCCGAGTGGGCGGAAGGTGACCGGATCCGTGCTGACCGGAGCCTTCTGCGGTCGCCGGGCCAATGGCGGGGTGAACAACCGGAAGACCTACTACCGGCTGTACTTCACCGCGTCGTTCGATCAGCCGGTCGTTGCCAACGGCACCTGGAAGAACGGCGACCTGGCCGCGGGCAGCACGCACACCACCGGCGGTGAAGGTTACGCGACCGGTGCTGATCGGGCCGGGCGTGGTTCGGGCGGTTACGTGACGTTCGCGCCGGGCGCCAAGGTGCGGATGCAGTTGGGGATCTCGTACGTGAGTCTGGCCGGCGCCGAGCAGAACCTGCGCACCGAGGTACGGCGGTCCGCGACTGTGGACCGGATCGCGGCGGAGGGGTACGCGGCGTGGCAGCGGGAACTCCGGGCGATCGACATCACCGGCGGCACGGCTGCGCAGCGGACTACTTTCTATACAGCGCTCTACCACGTGCTGCTGCAGCCGAACATCTTCAATGATGTGGACGGGCGGTATCTGGGGGCCGACCTGAAGATCCACCGGCTCGCACGCGGTCAGAAGGCGCAGTACGGGACGTTCTCCGGGTGGGATCAATATCGGGCGCATATTCAGTTGCTGGCGCTGCTCACACCGGATGTCGCGGGCGACTTCGCACAGTCGATGTATCAGTTTGCCCAGCAGAACAAGGGCGTTTGGGATCGCTGGCTGCACAACAACGGCCCGACGCACGTGATGACCGGCGACCCGGCCGCGCCGACGCTGGCCACGTTTGCCGCGATGGGGGTGCGCAACTTCGACGTACGGGGTGCGTTCGAATCTCTTGCGGAGCAGGCGCGGGTGCAGAACGCCGATGCCGAGAACGACGGTGGTTGCCCAGGGCAATGTACCGGGCAACGACCTGCGCTGGACAACTACCTGGCACATCAATACGCACCTCAAGATGCCTGCCACTGTTGGGGCGGTGCCGCCGAGACTTTGGAGAACTCCCTGGCCGACTACTCGTTGGCGCAGTGGGGGCAGCGGCTGGGCGCCGACGTACAGGATCTGAAGGCACGGGGGAGTTGGTGGAAGAACACCTTCGACCCGGCCGTCGGCTACCAGCGTGCGCGCCGCTCCGACGGGACCTGGGAGCCGAACTTCACCCCGTCCACCCAGACGGGATTCGCGCAGGGCTCGAGCGCGACGTACACGTGGATGGTTCCGCAGGACGTCTCCGGCCTGGCCGCGCTGATGGACGGCAAGGCGGTTGAGCGGCTCGATGCCTTCTTCCACGACGAGAACGGCAACTGGGCGGTCAAGGGCGGTAGCGCGGTCCGCTACGACCCGACCAACGAACCCGGTCTGCACGCGCCCTGGCTCTACAACGGCCTCGGCGTACCGTGGAAAACCCAAGCCACCACCCGCGAGATCGTCGACACCGTCTACGGCACCGGCCCCGCCGGCCTGCCCGGCAACGACGACCTCGGCACGCTGTCGGCCTGGTACATCTACGCCGCCATCGGCCTCTTCCCCCAGACCGCCGGCCGCGCCGAGCTGCTGGTCGGCAGCCCCCTCTTCCCGAAGGTCGAGCTGCGCCGCAGCAACGGCGTACGGATCACTGTGGAAGCACCAGCAACCTCAGACACCAACCAGTACGTCGCCGCCCTCCGCCTGAACGGCCGCCCCCGGACCGAGTCCTGGCTCCCCGAGTCCTTCACCACGCACGGTGGGCGGATCGACCTACAGATGGGAGCGGCGCCCACGACCTGGGGCACCGCTCCGATCGACCGCTAGTCAGGACTCGGTGGCGCGGCGGAACTCTTCTCGGGGGGCCTGGAGGGTGCCCAGGGAGGTGACCTCGCGGCGGAAGAAGAGGGCCAGGGTCCAGTCGAGGATGACGCGGGCCTTGCGGTTGAAGGTGGGGACGCGGCTGACGTGGTACGTGCGGTGCAGGAACCAGGCCGGCCAGCCCTTGATCTTGATGCCGAACAGCTGGGCGACGCCCTTGTGCAGGCCGAGGCTGGCGACCGAGCCGACGTACTTGTGCTCGTAGTCCTGCGGCGGCTTGCCGTCGACGGTCCGCAGGATGTTGGCGGCGAGGCGGTTGGCCTGGCGGACGGCGTGCTGGGCGTTGGGTGCGCAGTACGCGCCGGTGTCGGAGGTGAGATCCGGTACGGCGGCGTTGTCGCCGGCGGACCAGGCGTCGGTGACACCCTCGATCCGCAGGTTGGCCAGGCACTTGACCCGGCCCTTCTCGTCGAGCGGGAAGTCCGTCGCGGCCAGTGCCGGGTTCGCCTTCACGCCGGCGGTCCAGACGATCGTGTCGGCGTCGAACTCCTCGCCGTCACTGAGGACCACGCGGCCCTTCTCGCAGGACTCGAGCCGGGTCTCCAGCTTGATGTCCATGTTCCGCTTGCGCAGCTGGTCGACCGTGTACTTGCCCAGGTCCGGGCCCACCTCGGGCAGGATCCGGTTGGTCGCCTCGACGAGGACCCAGCGCATGTCCTCGGGCTTGATGTTGTCGTAGTAGCGGGTGGCGTAGCGGGCCATGTCCTCGAGCTCCGCGAACGCCTCGACCCCGGCGTACCCACCGCCGATGAAGACGAAGGTCAGCGCGGACTTGCGCAGCGCCGGATCCGGCTGCGAGCTCGCGACGTCCAGGCGGTCGAGCACCTTGTTGCGCAAGGCGATCGCCTCTTCGACGTTCTTGAACCCGGCCGCTTCCTCGGCCAGCCCCGGGATCGGCAGCGTGCGGGCGATCGAGCCGAGCGCGACCACGACCTGGTCGTAGGCCAGCTCGTACTCCGGGCCCTCCTCGGGCATCACCTTCGCGACCTTGTGCGCGTGGTCGATCCCGACCACCCGGCCGGTCACCACCCGGCATCCCTTGAGGGTCTTGCGCAGCGGCACCACCACGTGCCGCGGTTCCACCGAACCGGCCGCCGCCTCCGGCAGGAACGGCTGGTAGGTCATCACCGACCGCGGGTCCACCACGGTCACCCGGATCTTGCCTTTCCTGGCCGCGCGACGCAGTCCGTACGCGGTGTACATCCCGACGTAACCGCCTCCGACGACGAGGATGTGCGGCACCTGGGCTGTCATGCGGTTCACTCTCCCTGAGTGGTTCTACGACTTCATGTCTACTTCAGGTTATCGGCTCGTGAAAACTTTCACAAACCCTCTGGGGAGTGATCTCACCCACCGGAATCCCTCGCTGGAGTGATCATCCACAGCCCTATCGTGACCCTGTTCCCCACCCACACCGAGCTATCCACCCACCCGTCACGCAACCGCAAGACACCACCTACTCGGTAGGCCCCTCCAACGCCAGCCGATACCCGCTCGGCGTCCGCAACAGCAACCGCCGGTACGTCCAGTCCGGCGCCGGCCGATTGACCTCCAGCTCGAACTCCAGCCCGGCCGCCCGGCACCGCTCCGCCGCCAGGTCGACGTCGGACACGCCGATCTGCCAGGTCAGCACACTCGGCGGATCGTTCTCCCGGCTCGCCTGCTGGATCCCGAAGTGGATCGTCTCGGTCCCGAACGCGATGAACTCCGGATACTCGTCGCCCTCGTAGATCACCGGCAGCCCGAGCTTCTCGTAGAACGCCCGCTCCGCAGCCAAGTCGGACACATTCAGCACCGGCGCCAACCGCGTGAACAACGCTTCCTCACCCATGCACAGCAGTATGCGTGGGACTGCAACCCGTTCGGTCGATCGAGGTGCACGTGGCTTGTGGTTCCGTGTTGTTGTTCAGGTCAGTGGAGTGAGCGGACCCCAGACACTCACCAATCGCCGGCGTGCCCGTCGGCCGAGCGTGGCTTGGGCTCCGAACGTGGAGGAAACGTGGGTTGGTGAGTGGGGGCGGTCCGTTGGTGTTGTCGCGTTCCACGCCGAAGTCGAGAGGTACGCCGCGGTCGGGTCGGCCGCCTACTACTCGTTCTCCGGTACGGCGTCCAGTCGGTAGGTGGAGATGTGGGAGGGGGAGTCGGCGGTGAAGGCGGCTCCCTGCCAGTTGGCGTGGCGGGAGGCGAGGGTGAAGCCGGCTAGTTGGGCCATGAGGTCCAGTTCGGCGGGCCAGATGTAGCGGTGGGGGGAGCGGTCGAGGTGGGCCTCGGTGGTGTCCGGGGTGAAACGGAAGTGGTACGAGGTGACGTGCTGGTTCAGGACGTCGTAGGTGTCCAGGAGGATGTAGTCGGGGTCGGCGATGCCTACGGTGGCGGGGGTGCCGGGTGGGAGGCGGCGGAGTTCGGGGACCCAGAGTTCGATGACGAAGTGGCCGCCGGGGGTGAGGTGGCGGGCGGCGTTGCGGAAGCAGGCGACCTGGTCTTCCTGGGTGAGCAGGTTGGAGATCGTGTTGAAGACCAGGTAGACGAGGGAGAACTCGCCGGGCACCCGGACGGCGGACATGTCGCCGATGGTGACCGGGATGGTGGCCTCGTCGGCCTTGGTGCGTAGTTGCTCGACCATCGGCGGGGAGAGCTCGATACCGCTCACCGGTACGCCGCGTTCGGCCAGCGGTACGGCGACTCGGCCGGTTCCGATCGCGAACTCCAGGGCGCGGCCGGTGCCGGCCAGTTCGGCCAGGCGGGCGGTGGTCGGGCCGAGGAGATCCGGCGACCACATGCCCACGCCTGGGGTGTCGTACTTCGAGGCGACGTCCGCCGTCCAGATGTCGCGGCGCCAGCGGAGTTTGTCCTCGCGGTCGTCCGCGGCGAACTGCCGGAATCCGAGGCGCTCGTAGAGGCGGCGGGCGTTGGTGTTGTCGCGTTCCACGCCGAGGTCGAGCGGTACGCCGCGGTCGGCCGCTTCCTGCTGGAGTTCGCGGATGATCGCCGTACCGATGCCTTGGTTCTGGACGGTGGGGTCGAGCTGGATGCCGCAGAGCTCGATGGAGGCGGGGTGGCGGGCGACGCGGAGGCGGCCGATCGGGCGGCCGGCGAGCTCGATGACGCTGGTTCCGGTGGGATCCGCGGCGAGCTGCTCGCGGGTCAGGTCGTCGAATCCCTCGCGCCAGCCTGGTTCGTCGGCGGCGGCCGAGAGGCGGCCCTGGGCGCGGGTGGCCTCGATGGCGACGTCCAGCAGGAAGTCGACGTCGTCGAGCGTGGCCGGGCGAAGGGTGTGCATAACTGAGCACGGTAGGACCCGGCGGCCGGAGGTGGCCACTGGATTACGGCTGATAGACGTTTGCGAGAAGGGTTGAACCGAAGCGGGTCGGCGAGGCTCAATGGAAGTGTGAATCGCAATCGGGTGCTCGCGGTCGGGCTGGTGGTTCCGCCGGCGGTGTGTGGTCTGCTCGCGCTGCTGCGCGACAGCTTCGACAACGCGAACGCCGCGTTGCTGCTGGTGGTGGTGATCGTCGCGGTGGCCGCCTCCGGGTACCGGTCGGCGGGTGTGCTCGCGGCAGTGTCGAGCGGAGTGTGGTTCGACTTCTTCCTGACGGTTCCGTACAACCGGCTCACCATTGACAGTCGCGACGACATCGAGACCGCGATCCTGCTGGTCGTGATCGGTGTCGCGGTGAGTGAGATCGCGATCTGGGGCCGTCGGCAACAAGCCCGCGCGTCCCGGCACCGCGGCTACCTGGACGGCGTGATCACGACGTCCCAGGCCGTCTCCGAGGGCGGTTCCACCCAGGATTTGATCGACCGCGTCTGCGCGGAACTGACCGTCGTACTGGGGATCGACGGGGTGAAGTTCGTTGCTGGCGGCAACCGTACGTCGGCCCCGCAGCTCAACTCCGACGGCACCGTCACCCGCGGTGGCCGGGTCCTCAAGGTCGAACGCGACGGCCTGCCCACCAATGCCGAGATCGAGCTGCCGATCCAGCACGCGGGCCGGGTCCGGGGCCGTTTCCTCCTCACCGCGGCGACCCACATCGCCCGCCCGGACCTGCAGCAACGCCAGGTCGCGGTCGCCCTGGCCGACCAGGTCGCGACCGCCCTCATCGCTCAACCCCACTGACCGGCCTGCGGGAGCACGACGTCCTGGGTGGCCGCCGGCAAGCGTCGTACCTGCCCATACAGGTACGACGCAAAGCCGCGTTCCCGGCGGAAACTCCATTGGTGCCCGATTGAAATGCGCAACCTGTTATGGGGTTGGGTTTCGGTTGGGGAACGAGCGCCGGTTTCTCAGATGTTGTTAAGGGTGGGAACGTAGTATTTCGTCACGGCCCCGGATGTGGGTCACCAGGAGGAATCTCATGCAGAGCAGTAACCCGGTCCTGAACCGGTCGAGTGCGTTCGCGCCTGGCCATGGCCAGGCATATCCGGGGGCCGCTCCGTACGGTCAGCAGCCCGGTCAGTACGGCGGACCGGGTGTGCCGCCCCAGCAGTACCAGGGTGCACCGGCCGGCAGCCGCCCCATGACGCTGGACGACGTCATCGTCAAGACGGCGATCACGCTGGGTGTCGTGGCCGTGGTCGGCGCCATCGCGTGGAACAGGGTGCCGGACAGGTTGGTGCTGCCGGCGTTCCTCGGCGGTGCGCTGCTGGCCTTCGCGCTCGCGATGGTGCTGTCGTTCTCGCGCAAGATCAATCCCGTGCTGGTGATGGTCTACGCGGCGTTCGAGGGTGTCTTCCTCGGTGTCGGCAGCAAGGTCATCGTCAGGTGGGTCGGTGGCGACTCCAGCATCGTCGTGCAGGCGATCCTGGCCACGCTGGTGACGGCCGGCCTGACACTGGCGGCGTACAAGTACTTCGCGATCAAGGTGACACCGCGTTTCCAGAAGATGGTCATCCTGGCGACGATGGGCTTCGCCGGGGTGCTCCTGGTGAACTTCGTGCTGGGACTGCTCGGCTTCAGCACCGGGATCAGCGGGATGGGCCCGATGGGCCTGCTGTTCGCGGCGCTCGGTGTCGGCCTCGCGGTCTTCAACCTGATCCTCGACTTCGACATGGTGGAGCAGGGCGTCCGCGCCGGAGCCCCGCAGAACGAGGCCTGGCGGGCAGCCTTCGGCCTGACCGTGACACTGGTCTGGCTGTACTGGAACATGCTGCGCATCCTCGCCATCCTCCGCGGTGGCGACTAACCCCTCAGCACCACGACAATCCGAAGGGCCGGCTCACCACGAGCCGGCCCTTCGGCCGTTGTAGGTAACAAAGTCCTCCGAACGACGAAGGCCCGCCCCTCCACCTGTAGGGGCAGGCCCGCGCCAAAAACTCTTCTCCTGTTCGGCTGTCAGCTCATTCGCCGGTGCGCCTTGACCAGGTCGTACTCGTGCACGATGGCGGTGGCGTGCCCGTGCGCGAGTTCGTACTCGCTGGAGAGCCACCGCACTCTGTCGTCAAAACGCAGGAACGACGGACCGTCGTTCATCAGCTGGAACCACTCGGTCATACCGCGTCCGGTGCATCTGGGCACCTTCTCCACCAAACGCTGGTGCGTTTCCTCGGAGTGGTTCAAGCCCATCTTCGCCTCCCGATATCGGGGTACCACGTTGCTATCGACTGTGCACCACGAAGACGCCTACAGGCAAGGGGTTCTTCATGAAAGTACCGTTGCGGGAGGCCAGATTTCAGGAATCGCCGCTCAGTACTTGGTGTAACGGGCCCAGTCGTACGTAGCGGTCAGTTGTCCGGTGTACTTGAACGGGCCGAGCCAGCCGTCGACACCGATGCCCGGCCAGAGGTTCAGCATCATCCGCATCGGACGAGTCGGCAACGGTCCGCGGGAGCCGTTCTCCTGATGGACGAGCCGCCCGTCGACGAACCAGTTGATGGTGCCCTGGTTCCACCATTCGATCGCGTAGTCGTGGTAGCCGGCCGCGGCATCGAAGCCCAGGTTGATGATCGTCTCGTGGCCGCCGGTGCCGTTGGTGAAGTAGTTGGTCTGCATCTGCGTGGTGTTCTTGCCGAGGATCTCGACGTCGATCTCGTCCCAGGGCTGGTTGTCGCTCGGGCCGGTGTAGGTGAAGAACGACGTCACCGTGCCGGATGCCCTGACCGCCTTCATACGGGTCTCGAACCGGCCGTACGAGAAGAGGTCGTTGGTGCGGTACTCACCGGAGGCGTAGGGCTTGCCCGAACAACCGCCCGGGCAGGACGCGTTGTCCAGGTTCAGGCCCATCACGCCGCCGTTGAACCAGACGTGGTCGGCACGCCAGCCGACGTTGAACATCGAGCCGTTGCTCCAGCCGTCGGCCTTGTGCCAGCGACCGGTGTCGAAGCCGTCGAAGTTGTCGGTGAAACTGCCGCCGATCGCGGTGACGGCGGCCTGACTGCCGGTGGGCGTCAGGACGCCGCCCAAGAGCGTGAGCGCGGCCAGTGCGAGCAGGGCGGGGCGGAACCTGGTCATGAAGACCTCCGGAGCGGTGGGGGCGGGGTCCGATCGTGTGACTGGAAGCGCTCCCAGTCAACGGCCCACCGGTTCCGGAACTTGATTCAGATGTTGATCAAAGGCTCGGATCCAGGCTTGCTGTCCGACTCGGCCACCCGGTCGACCTCGGCCTTCGGGTGCCGGCGGCGGTGCCGCAGCGCGGCCCAACGGCCCCGCGGACCGCGCTCGCGCCCTGCCACCTCGGTCGCCGCGACCTCGGTGCCCGCCGTCCGGGCAGCCTGTACGGCGGCCTCGGCGATCGGCAGGATCGCCTCGCCCCGGAAGGACTCGGGGTGCACGAACGACTCCGGCCCGACCCCCATCGCGGCCGCCACGGAAGGCAGTAGCGCGGCGGAGGCAGCGGCGTACCCGATCGCGGAGGGGTGGAAGTTGTCCCGGCCCCACATCGTCGGGTCGGCCTTGAAGGCCGGTCCGAGCATCGAGCCGAGCGAAACCGTCCGCCCACCGGCCTCGACCACGGCGATCGTCTGCGCGGCGGCGAGCCGGTGGCTCCAGGCGCGAGCGAACTGCCGCAGCGGCGGCATCATGGTCGGTACGACGCCGAGATCCGGGCAGGTGCCGACGACGACCTCACAGTTCGCCGCGCGCAAACGCCGTACCGCGGCCGAGAGCAGCCGGACCGAGACCGACGGCGACATCTGCGCCTTCACGTCGTTCGCGCCGATCATGATGACGGCGACGTGCGGGCCGGCCTGCAGCGCGGCGTCGACCTGCTGGGCCAGATCGGTCGACTTGGCGCCGGTCTTGGTGACGTCGACCAGCCGGACCGGGCGCTCGGCCAGGTCGGTGAGGCCGGAGGCGAGCATCACGCCGGGCGTCTCGTCCGGCGAATCGGTGCCGTAGCCGGCCGCGCTGGAGTCGCCGAGCATGGCGAAGGTGATCGGAAGTCCTGGGTATCTGCCGTACAGACCGCTCCCCGGAGTGGGGTAGTAACGCATCGGGCCGATCACGCGCTTCGCATACTCGGCCTCTGCGGTCAGTACGCCGTACAACGTGGCACCGATGAGTCCGAGTCCCCCGCCCCCGAAGGCAGCGGCCTGGGCGAGCCGCTTGGCCGCCCTGGCTTTGCCTTTACTCATGAGTACAAGGATTACACGCTGTCACGTACAAGCAAGCGAAATAGGGGAAACGACACGAGGATCGGACGGCTCGTCGAGGAGCATTCGGCACCAATGCCCCTCGACGAGCCGCTACCCTGAAACCGTGCGCTACGCAGAATCTCTCCTGGACCTCGTCGGCAACACCCCGCTCGTGAAGCTGGGAAAGACCACGGACGGGGCCACCCCTCTCGTCCTGGCCAAGGTCGAATACTTCAACCCCGGCGGCTCGGTGAAGGACCGGATCGCGGTCCGGATGATCGAGGCGGCGGAGGCCTCCGGCGAGCTCAAGCCGGGCGGCACGATCGTCGAACCGACCTCCGGCAACACCGGCGTCGGCCTCGCGATGGTGGCCCAGCAGAAGGGCTACAAGTGCGTCTTCGTCTGCCCGGACAAGGTCAGCGAGGACAAGCGCAACGTGCTCAAGGCGTACGGCGCCGAGGTCGTGGTGTGCCCGACCGCGGTCGCCCCCGAGCACCCGGACTCCTACTACAACGTCTCCGACCGCCTGGTCCGTGAGATCGAGGGCGCCTGGAAGCCGAACCAGTACGCCAACGAGAACAACCCGCGTTCGCACTACGAGACGACCGGTCCCGAGCTGTGGGAGCAGACCGAGGGAAAGATCACCCACTTCGTGGCGGGGGTCGGCACCGGCGGCACCATCAGCGGCACCGGCAAGTACCTCAAGGAGGTCTCCGGAGGTCGCGTCCAGATCATCGGCGCGGACCCCGAGGGCTCGGTCTACTCCGGCGGCTCCGGCCGGCCGTATCTGGTCGAGGGCGTCGGCGAGGACTTCTGGCCGGAGACCTACGACCGCGACATCTGCGACCGGATCATCGAGGTCTCGGACGCCGATTCGTTCGCGCTGACCCGGCGGCTGGCGCGTGAAGAGGCGATGCTGGTCGGCGGCTCGGCCGGGATGGCGGCCGCGGCCGCGATCCGGCTCGCGCACGAGATCGACGACCCCGAGGCCGTGATCGTCGTGCTGCTGCCCGACGGCGGCCGCGGCTACCTGACGAAGGTCTTCAACGACGACTGGCTGGCGCAGTACGGATTCCTCGCGCACGCCAAGCAGGGCACCACGCTCGGTGACGTGCTGGCCGGCAAGGACGGCAGCCTGCCGCCGCTGGTGCACACCCACCCGCACGAGACGATCGCCGAAGCGGTCGCGATCCTGCGCGAGTACGGCGTCTCCCAGATGCCGGTGGTCCGCGCGGAGCCACCGGTGATGGCGGCCGAGGTGGCCGGCGCGGTGTCGGAGCGGACGCTGATGGACGCGTTGTACTCCGGCAAGGCGCGGCTGGCCGACATGGTCGAGCAGCACATGGACCCGGCTCTGCCGTCCCTGGGTGCCGGCGAGGCCGTCACCAAGGCGGTCGAGCTGCTCGAGGGTCGCGACGCCCTGATGGTGCTGGACGACGGCAAGCCGGTGGGCGTACTGACCCGGCAGGACCTGCTGGTCCATCTGTCCGCCGACTGACCTCTCCCAGATTCGGGAGAGGACTTGGAATCAACGGTCTACGACCGAAGGCACGATGGCGAGCAGGGCCATCACGATGATGCCGATGACGATGGCTGCTGCTCCCGCGATCTGAAGGATTTCCATATCTCAAGGTTCTTTCAGATCGCCCTCGCGGACATCGGTCTCTGGACCGGTCTTGCCTTCATCCCAAGGTCGTACGTCCGACCCTGAGGTGTCATCCTTCCGGAGTCCGGGCTACCCCTACTTGACCAGCACGAAGTCGGAGGGATCGAGCTTGCGGGTACGGCGCCAGTAGGCGACGGTGAAGTCCGGCCAGATCGCCGAGTTCCGGCCGCTGGCGTCCAGGTACCAGCTCGTGCAGCCGGCGTCCCAGACGGAGCCCTTGAGGTCGTCCTGGAGACCGTCGACGAACTTCTGCTGGGACTCCTCGCGGACCTCGACGTAGCTCGCGTCCCGGCGCCGGAGCAGGTCCAGGGCCTGCATGACGTACCGGACCTGCGCCTCGATCATGAAGACCGAGGACGAGTGGCCGGTCGACGTGTTCGGCCCGACCAGGAGGAACAGGTTGGGGTAGCCGGCGACGGTGATGCCGAGATGGGCGCCGACGCCCTCGCGCTTCCAGTGCTCGCCGAGATCGGTGCCGTCCTTGCCGAGGATCGGCATCCGGGTCAGGTTGTCCATCACCGAGAATCCGGTGCCGAACACGATCGTGTCGCAGGGCCGCTCGATCCCGTCGGCGGTGACGACGCCGGTCGGCGTGACCCGGGTGATCGCGGTGGTGACGAGGTCGACGTTCGACCGGTTGAAGGCCGGGTAGTAGTCGTTCGAGACCATCACCCGCTTACAGCCGATCTGGTAGTCCGGGGTCAGCCGGGCGCGCAGGTCGGGGTCCGGGATCTGCTTGCGGAGATGCTGTTTCGCCTGTCGTTCCAGGACTTTGATGAACTTCGGGTTGGCCGCGAAACCGGCGCCGCGGGCCTCCAGCGCCCAGTAGATCGTGTTCCGGATCAGCCGCTGCCCGGCCGGGAAGGCGGCGTGCACGCGGCGTTCCAGCGGTCCGATCCCACGGTCCGGCTTCGGCGTGATCCACGCCGCCGACCGCTGGTACACATCCAGCTGCTCGACCTGCGGGGCGATCTGCGGCACATACTGGACGGCCGAGGCGCCGGTCCCGATCGCAGCCACCCGGCGGCCGGTGAGGTCGTGGCTGTGATCCCAGTGCGCCGTGTGGAACGCCGTACCGGCGAACGAGTCGAGGCCCGGGAGGTCGGGCAGCTTGGGCTCGTGCAGGCCGCCGACCCCGGTCACGAGCACCTGGGTCTCGATCGTCTCGTCGCCGTTGACCGTCACGGTCCACCGGCCGGTCGCCTCGTCGAACGCCGCCTCGGTGACCTCCGCGCCGTACCGGATCTTGTCGGCGACGCCGTACTTGTCCGCGCAGTACTCGAGGTATTCGAGGATCTCGTGCCAGGGCGCGAACATCCTGGTCCAGCGCGGGTTCTGCTCGAACGAGAACGAGTAGAGGTACGACGGGATGTCGCACGCGCAACCGGGATACGTGTTGTCCCGCCAGGTGCCGCCGAGGCGGTCGGCCTTCTCCAGGATGACGAAGTCCTCGCATCCGGCCTGCCGCAGTTTGATTCCCATGCACAACCCGGCGAACCCGGACCCGATGATCACGACCTCTGTCATAGGGCCCGAGGTTACCGGTGAGTCATTCCGCAGGGAACGGTTCTGTCCGGTTCATGCAGACAGTTCCCACCGCCGGCTGCCTATTTCAGGCGGTGCAGGACCTCACCGGCATTCGGTACGACGAGGGTGTCCGGATCGGCCTCGTAGTCCGCGAGAGTGACGGTGGCCGGGTCGAGGTAGTTGAGGTTCGCCCGGCGGACGACGTCCTCGGGGATGCCGGTCGCCAGGGTGACCTGGACGCGGAGGTGCTCGCCGGTGACCGGATCCCAGGTGCCGGCGCCGCGGAGGTGGGTCGAGTGCGCCAGGACGCCCCAGTGGACGTCGCGGAACTTCTCCCACTGGCCGAGGAAGTAGTCGCGGCAGTGGTAGCCGATCTCCTCGATCTCCGGGTGCATCGCGGCGATCCGGGTCACGTGCGGCGCGTAGAGGATCACCTCGCCGCCGTCGGCGACCACCGGCTCGAGCTTGTAGAAGCCCTTGGCCGCGGTCCAGATGTCGGCGTACTTCGCGGGCATCACCGAGACGACCCGGCGGACCGGACGGTCGAGATAGGTCACGTGGGTCTGCGCGGAGACCTTGGCGGCCTCCTCCCAGGCCTCGACGGTATCGCCGAAGGCGACAGCGTGCAGGGCGTCCGTGCCGGACTGGGCGACCACGGCGAGCGCGAGCTTCTCTGCCGGGATCAGCGCGGCCGCCTCGTTGATCAGCGCCCGCACCGGCGTGACGCCGAGGGTGCCGATGATGCTCGCGCTGGTGATCAGGGCGCCGAGCCAGTGCGAGACGTCGATGACCTCCTGGCCGGCGACACCGGGGAAGAAATACTTGTTGCCGCCGGAGAAGCCGACCACCTCGTGCGGGAAGACCGGGCCGACGACCAGCGCGACGTCGTGCTCGACGACCGCCTTGTTGAGCCGGACCGGCACCTCGTCGGTCAGCAGCCCGCCGGAGATCTCCTGGACGCGTTCGGCGCTGATCGTGCCGAGGTCGACGAACGTCTCCGGCTTCCACCACTCGTGGTTCAGCACACCGTCGTACTCGGCGCCGAGGTGTTTGCTCAGCTCGTCCGGGGTCATCTCGGCATGGGTGCCGAGGGCAATCAAGATGGTGAGCTTGCTGACGCGCTTGTCCAGCGCGGTGTGGACGGCGCGGATCAGCAGGGGGAGCGGGCAGCTGCGGGTCGCGTCCGGGACGATCACGCAGACGCTGCGGCCCTCCAGGCCGGCGCCGGCCAAGGCGTCACCGACGAAGGTCGTCACCTCGTCCTCGCTGAGGACCTGACCCGGGCCGCCGATGATGCTCACGGGTCCGACCTTACGTGGTTGAGTTCTGCTCCGTCTTGGGCGTCTCGTTTGCAACGGTTGCAGCCTTGGTCCACTGGACGTGGGTGACGACGGCGAACGTGATGGCGGCGAGCGGGGCCGCCCAAAGACGGAAGAAGGGCAGTTGGCCGGTGACGGCGGTCGCCACGAAGACCACGCCGTAGAGGATGGCGCCGGTGGCGGCGCCCCGGCGGCGGCTGGCGAGGGCGGTGCTGGGGAGCGGGCCGGTGTGCCGGTCGAGTACGACGGCGAGCGCGGCCAGGAGGAGGACCGCGGCGAACGCGAACAGCACGCCGCCGATGATCTCGCCGAAGATGATCGCCGCCGCGTTCAGCGCGGTCAGGACCGCGACAACGACCAGTAGGTCGAGGGCGCCGTACAGGAGGTGGTTGCGGTGCCGGCGGGTCAGGTCGACGCCGTCCGCCGATCTGATCGGCCCGGGCTCGCCCTTGAGGCTCTGGAGGGTCAGGACGATGCCGGCCACGACGAGCGCTCCCACCAGGATGCCGATGACCGACAGGACCACCGATTGGGTGGTGCTCAGGTAGTCGCGGACGTCGCCGCCGCCGAAGTCGCAGGTCGCGGACGGCGGGAACCAGCCGGTGTGGACGGCCGCGTCCGGGCCGACCAGCGGGCCGAGCTTCTCGAAACAGGACTTGCTCGGGTCCCACCAGCTCGGCATCGAGGCCGACACGACCGCGGCCCAGATCAGTCCGAGCACGAGTCCGGCCGCCAACGACCACCGCTTGAATGCCTGCACGCGTCCAACCCTCTCATTCGGCGCAATGTCGGCGGTGCTGGGTCGGATCAGAGCTCGTAGCAGCGTTTGGTGCCGTAGGCAACGAATCCGATGCGGCGCAGGATGGGGGCGCTGGTCGTCACGCGGGCGCTGACGAGGGCCAGGTCGGCTCCGGCGGCGAGCGCGATCTCGCAGCGGGCGGCGATCAGGGCGCGGTAGACGCCGCGGCCACGGGCCTTTGCCAGCACGCCACCACCCCACAGGCCGACCGTGTCGCCCATCAGCCGGTATCCCGCCGAGCCCACGACCTCGCCGTCGAGCTCCGCCACGAATCGCTGCGACAACAGGTCACCGCGGGCTATCGTCGCGGCTTCGCTGTCGAGCTCGTTCCGGCTCGGCGGCGGCCAGTCGAACACCTCGGAGTCCACCAGCGCGGCGCGCTCGATCGTCTCGGCGTCCAGTGCCTGCCGCACCACGACATCCTCGGGTACGGCGAGCTCCTCGGTCAGCTCTGCGCTGATCGGGCGCGCGAGGATCTCCAGGTCCTCGACCTCGGTGAACCCTTTGCCCTGGAGGAACTCAGCCGTGTTCGCTGGTTGCGTCTGCGCGTCGACCCACCAGCGCAGCCGCGTACCGGCCGGAATCCGCTCCCGCATCTCGGCATGCACCACCTCGAGCGGCCGGGTCGTGGATGACCACTGCACAACCGGCCCGCGGCTGTACACGATCAGCCGGTAGTCGTCCGCGACGATGTCCTCGGCATCGTCCGGCACCCAGACCCACTCAGCGGCCGCCTTCAACACACGCTCACGCATCAATACCTCCGTCAGTCAGTACGGCGTACCGCAGCAAACCCGCGAATGGGCTCCACTTGAAGGTATCCAACGCTTGCACGAGATCCTGCCGCTCGTCAGGGGTGAGGTAGCCCAGCCGCGCGATGTAGGTCGCGGCGCAGGCGTTCAGTACCGGTTCGTCCTGCCGCCGCGAGTCCCGGTTCACCGCTGACACCGCCGCTACCAATCCCAGCCGCGTCGCGCCACCCGGCCACCTCGGTCGGAACAGCGCCCGGTCAGCCGGCCGAAGCTGACGTTGCCCGTTCCGCTTCTCCACGGCCCGCCGGGACGCGAGCTCGCGCATTTCGGACAGCCGGATCGCGCGGCTCGCCTGAATGATCGCCACGACCCGCGTCAACGCCGCCGCGTCGTACCGGATGTCGCCGTCCGGCCGCGCCTCCGCGGTCACGTAGGCCCAGCTCGCGGTGTAACCCAGTGGGGAGTAGTCGGTCATCGCTTCCCGCAACGACAAGTACCGCCGACCCATCGGCAGGGTCTCGTCGAGCACCTTCCGGATCTGTACGCCGTACCCCATCCCGAAATCCTAAGGCGGGTTGCGGCTCAGGCTGACATGCTTTTGCGATGGTCACTCGCGCTGAGATCGCTGACGGGTTGCGTCAGCTGGGGCTGGATCGGTCGTCCGACGTGCTCGTGCACTCCTCGTTGAGTTCCTTCGGGTACGTCGACGGTGGGGCGGAGGCGGTGTGCCAGGCGCTGGTGGACACCTGTGGGACGGTGCTGATGCCGGGGTGGACGTTCGACCTGACCAGCGTTCCGGCGCCGCCTGGGCTGGTGCGGCCGCACAACGCTTATCCGCCGGCCGCGCACTGGGAGACGTTCGACGCGGCGGTCGCGCGGGCGACGGCGTACCGGGATGGCCTGCCGGTCGATCGGTGGCTCGGGCGGATCCCCGACGTACTGCGGACGTCGTTCGGACCGCTGCGGAACTCGCATCCGCTGATGGCGTTCCAGGCGGTGGGGGAGCGCGCGGCGGAGGTGCTGGCGGCGCAGCGGTTCGACTTTCCGCTCGGGCCGATCGAGGCGCTCGACGGGGACGTCCTGCTGCTGGGCGTCGGGCACACGTCGAACACCACGATCCACCTGGCCGAGCAGTATCTGGGGCGGTCGCGCTTCCACCGCTACGCGAAGATCGGCGACGGGTCGTGGGCGGAGCTCCCGAACATCTCCGGCTCGAGCGAACACTTCGATCTCCTCGAGCCATTGTTGCGTCCGGCAACGACCGAGGTGATGATCGGCGCCTGCCGAGCCCGCCGGGTGCCGATCGCCGCGGTCCTCGCCGCGACTAGGCAGGCAGTCCTCGACGATCCGGGCGCGCTGCTGTGCACCGACGATCACGACACCCGCTGCCCCGCCGCCATCCAGCAGCGACTACAGCAGCTCTAGGTCGCGCTCGGCGTACAGGGTTCAGCTCAGGACCTTGGTGAACATGAGGGTGAGGGAGTCGTCGTTGCGGACTGTCTCCATGGGGGCTACCTGGCGGCCGTCGTAGATGAGGCCTCGGCCGTCGGGGAGGTAACCGCGGCGGACGTACATGCGTTGGGCGTTGCCGTAGTCGGGGTAGAGGCCGACGCCGATGCCGACGGTGGTGGAACGGGTGGCGACGCGGGCCTCGGCGGCGTCCATGAGGGCGGTGCCGATGCCTTGGCGGCGGAGTTCGGGGAGGACGTTGAAGTCCTGGATCTCGGGGATGCCCTCGAACGGCTCGTACGGCGATTCCCAGCGGATCGTGACGTAGCCGGCGTACTGGTCGTCGATCCACGCCACGAGTACGTCGCGGGTGCCTTCGTGCTGGTCTTTGAGGTACTGGTCGTACTGGGAGACCGGTTTGGGCCAGCCGAGCTGCTCGAACGCGGCGGCGATGACGGGCGGGTCCTCGGGCTGGAGTGCGCGAATGGCCAGGTTCATGGGGCGCAGCCTAGGTTTCGGGCTGTTCGGAAGTCTTCTGGATTTCGTTTAGTAGAGGACACAAGCTGACCGCTACCCCTTCTAGAGTCGAAGCATGACGACGAACGAGCGGGACGACATCATCGACTTCCTGGGTAAGCACCGGCAGTTCCTGCGGTACTCCGCGCAGGGGCTGACCGACGAGCAGGCCAGCACGCGCAGCACGATCAGCGAGCTGACGATCGGTGGGCTGATCAAGCACGTGAGCACGGTCGAGCAGCACTGGGCCGACTTCGCGCAGACGGGTGAGAGCGCGGCGACGCCGACCGAGTACACCCCGGAGGTACTCGCCGCATGGGCTGACCAGTTCCGCCTGACCGACGGTGAGACGCTGGCCGACGTACTGGCGGCGTACGAGAAGATCGCCGCGGCCACCGACGACCTGGTTCGCACTCTCGACCTCAACGCGAGCTACGAACTCCCCGCCGCTCCGTGGCAGCCGCCGGGTGTCTTCTGGTCCGTGCGCCGCGTCTTCCTGCACATCACCGCGGAGACCGCCCAGCACGCCGGCCACGCCGACATCATCCGCGAAGCCATCGACGGTCAGAAGTCGATGGGCTGACCTGCTGGACAGTCCCGGAGGACTAGGTACGGTCCTCCGGGTCGACGTACGCGAAGGTCGGGCCGGGGGTGGTGCCGTCGGCCTCCTTCAGGGCGAGGAGCTGGAGCATGTTGGCCTTGAGGGCGAACATGGTGCGGGTCGCGTCGCGGATGAGCGCGGGCTCGCCGTTGAAGGCCTGCTCCAGCAGGTAGAGCACCACGCAGTACGTGTTGTCGAAGGCCTGCTGGGCCTTGCGGATCTCGGGGTCCTCGGACGGGCGCGGGTTGGCCTGCATCGGGATGATGCCGGCTGGATCCACGACGACCGGATCGCCGGTCGGACCGGAGCGCGGGTTGTCGCCGCGCTGATACCGGCGACCGAGCTTCAGCTCCTCGAACCGGTAGTAGTGCGCGACCTCATCGCGATCGGGGTGGAAGAAGTCGCCGTCGCCGTCCCAGATCGCGCCGCTCGACGTCCCCTCGCCTTGTTCGACGATCTCCTCGAGTGCGGCCAACGCCGACTTGAGATCCGTGACCTCGCCCAGCTTCCCATCCGTGTGATGGAACGGGCCTGCAGTCACCTGCCGAGCCGGGTCGCCGGTGAACACCTGGTCCTCACCGAGCTGGTCGCACAGATACCGCAGCCCGGCCTCGATCGCGTCGTAGAACTGGCCGATCGTCTCGTAGTGGTCGCCCTCCGCCGGCGCACCGGCAGCCTCCGGCTTCTCCAGCCGCAGGAACATCTCGAGCGCCGCCGCCCCGAACGGCAGCAGCTCCAACTCCACCTCGCCATGTGGCAACAGCCGCGGATACCTCGGCAGCATCTCCGCCGTATCCAGGCGCGGTGCCCCGCCCACGGCGTTCAGCAGATTCGCCGCCAGGGAGAGGTGGATCATCTCCTCCACGAACACACTGCTGACCAACTCGACCGCATCCTCGTTCACCCCAGGATCCAGCGAGTACAAGGCACACAGGTACGGCGGCAACGTCGCATGCTCCAGCTCCACCGCCCACTGCAAGTGCTCCCGCAGGTCCGCAACCGTCTCGATCATTCGCTCCTCGCTCTGTCCGCCCGTCCTTACAGAGCCAAGACAGAAGAGGGTCGCCACCTGTGACAGGGCCGGAGCGGTCGGGAAGGACACGTAGTAGTGGTCGCGTGCTCACTGGGTCAGGCGGGGGTGGAGCGGCGCGCGGCGGGAAACCTGGACTACTACGTGTCCTTGGCGACGGTCATCACCGCGCGGCGACACACGCCCAACGACAGGACATAGTCGTCTGCGTAGATGCCGGCGCCCGTCGGAGATTGGTGCGCGCCAACGGTCGTGGGCGTATATGTCCTGTCGTTGCGCAGATTGCCGGCGAACCATAGGCGAGCGGACAGCGTCTCCGGAAGGTGAACGAAACCGATGCGCGCTACCTCTACCTGGTCAGACATGGCGAGGCCCTGCCGGACGAGAGCGGCCTCACCGAACGCGGCCGGCGCCAAGCAGTCCTGCTCGGCCAACGTCTACGCGACATCCCCTTCACCGCGGTTCACCACAGCCCGCTCACACGGGCCGTCGAAACCGCTCAGCTCATCAATCACCAAGCCCCACTCCGCCCCTCCGAAGCAGCCGGCGACTACATCCCATACGTTCCGCGGCGAGAAGACCTTCCGGTGGACTCGGCCGACTATTACCTTGACTTCCTTCACCAGGCCACCCCCGAAGAACTCAGCCAAGGTCCCCACCTGGCCCGCGAAGCCCTCGCCCAGTTCACCGCCCCCACCGGCCACGAGCTCCTGGTCACCCACAACTTCCTGATCGCCCACCTCGTCTGCAACGCCCTGGACGCCCCACCCTGGCGCTGGCTGACCCTCAACCACTGCAACGCAGCCCTAACCGTCATCCGCCACACCCCCAACCGCCCAACCACAGTCCTCCTCTACAACGACATGACCCACCTCCCCGAACCCCTCCGCTGGACCGGCTTCCAAGCCCACCAAGGGTTTTGAGACCGGTCACTCAGGTTCTTGCAGGATGAGGTCGTCGAGGTCGTACCAGCCGACGGTGTCTATCTGGGTGAGTACGCCGGGGGAGCGCTCCAGGAAGGCGATGAGCTGGTTGGCGGCGGCCACCGACTCGTCGTACCGGGACATGATGATCTGCATGCCGACCACAGCCGACGCCGTCCTCAGGTGTGCCTCCACCTTCTCGTGCGCCGCAGGCGATCCCCTGAGGTCGTCGAGGGACTCCAGCAGTTCCTCGAGCTCCTCGCGCACCTCAGCTTCGCCGGTGATCAGATCCGCGATCAGTACGGCGTCCCCGGCCGGATCGTGGATCTCGAAGTCCGCCCAACCATCCCCGCTCACCACGAATCCGTCGCTCTGCTCACCGACGAACGCCACCAGCTCACCAAACTCGTGCCCAGGCCAACTGCTGATGACCGCACGCATGTAGACACCCATGCAGCGGATGCTGCCACATTGGCGGGTGGGCGAGGTCTGCAGCTCGACGTGGGTTTGCTCCGGGCGGGGGAGACTGCGTTCTATGACTGATGACGTGGAGCCGCAGTGTCCTCCTTGGGTGTCTTCGATGGGTGGGCCGCTCATCGTCGTACCGGTGTCCGCACTGGGCGACTGGCGCGGGGGTAGGCCTGAGGGGAATGTCACTGGGCCTGACGATGACTACGACCGGGCCTGTGCAGTGGAGGAGTGGGCTGGGGTTATTGAGGTGGGGGACTCCGCTAGTGCGCTGGTGCTGAGCGGAGACCCTGCGACCACTCGGTACCTGCCGGATGAGCGAATGTTCCTGCGTTGGCTGGCGGCGGACTCCGAGGCTGAGTTGCTGGCTGCCGCTCAGGTTGTGCTGAATGACCCTGAGCGAGAGTGGGAGTCGTGCGGGGTATGGGAGACCGATGGTGCCGCGGTCTTGATGGACTCGGCCGCGGCGGGTGGTGAGTCGGAGGAGGAGGCGCCGGTTGACGTGCCCGCTGGACGCTGGAACGTCCTCGTGATGGACGACATCGAAAAGGGACCGTCGTGGCTTTGTCTGGTGCGGCTTGTGCCTGCGACCTGAAGGGAAAATGACAGGCGTCGGCGTGGGGTGGGTGTCAGGATGGCGGGATGGTTGAGCGGGCGTTGAGTTTTGGGTCGGTGGCGGAGACTTATGAGCGGTTCCGGCCTGGGTATCCGGTGGAGCTGTTCGAGTTGGTGCGGGGGTACGCCGGGGGGCCGATTCGGAGTGCGCTTGAGTTTGGGGCTGGGACGGGGAAGGCGACGCGGTTGTTCGCGCGGGACGGGATTGCGGTCACGGCTAGCGAGCCGGATGGGCAGATGCTTGCTGAGCTGCGTAAGCACCTGCCGGCGAGTGTGACGACGGTGGAGGCTACGTTCGAGGAGCTGCCGCTGGATGCGTCGTACGACGTGGTGTATTCGGCTGCTGCGCTGCATTGGACCAAGCCTGAAGGGCGGTGGGAGCGGATGGCTGCGCTTCTGCGGCCGGGTGGGGTGTTTGCCTCGTTTGCTTCGCCGGTGCAGCTGGCCGATCCGGAGCTGAAGGCGGCCGCGCGGGCGGCGCGGGCGCCGTACCTGGAGAACGACGGTGTGCCGTGGCCGGACGAGCGGCTGCCGGCGGATCGGCCGATGGATTGGCCTGGCACGGAGCTGCTGGAGTCCGAGTGGTTCACGGATGTCCGGCAGGAGGTTGTTGAACAGCGCTTGACGATGAGCGCCCAGGACTACATCGGACATCTCTCGACGGTCTCGGCGTACGTGATGTTGCAGCCCGCCGACCGGGAGCAGGTCTTCCGCCTGGTCCTCGACGTCCTTCCCGAAACTGTGGAGGTCAACGCCGAGGTCACCACCCACCTCGCCCGCCGCGCATAGCAAGACGCCCAGCGCAGAAGCGCCGGGCGTCTAGGAGTGTTAGCTGGGGAACGGTGCGCCGGTGTTGCTGTGGCAGCGGTAGCCGTTCGGGTTCTTGTGCAGGTACTGCTGGTGGTAGCCCTCGGCGTAGTAGTGCGAGCCGAGGGGTGCGATCTCCGTGGTGATGTCGCCGTAGCCGAGGGGCTTGATGACGGGGGCGTAGAGGTCGCGGGTGCGTTCGGCCTCGGCGCGCTGCGCGTCGGTCGTGTAGTAGATCGCCGAGCGGTACTGGGAGCCGAGGTCGTTGCCCTGGCGCATGCCCTGCGTCGGGTCGTGGGTCTCCCAGAAGACCTTCAGCAGATCGGTGAAGGTGGTCTTGGTGGGGTCGTAGACGATCCGGACTGCCTCGGTGTGGCCGGTGCCTCCGGTGCAGACCTCTTCGTACGTCGGATTGGGGGAGTAGCCACCGGCGTACCCGACTGCGGTGGTGTAGACGCCGGGGAGCTGCCAGAAGATCTCCTCGGTGCCCCAGAAGCACCCGGTACCGAACCAGACCTCCTCGAACCCCTCAGGGGCCGGTGCGGTCTGCGGTGTGTGCAGCACGATGTTCTCGGCCGGTACGGCGTAACCGGGGGTGGGGCGGCCGGGCAGTGCGGCCTCGGCCTCGACCAGTGCTGTGTTCCGCTTGAAGAACGACATTCTCACGCCTCTCGCAGTTGACTCTCATAGTCTCTCAACACCCCCACCCAGGCGAACCTTCCCCGGCCCCCTTACGGCGCGATGACGTCAAACAGTCACCGTCAAGCGGTCACCGTCAGGCGATCATCGCCGGGGTGAAGCCCGCGCTACTCCGAGTGGCGGTGAGGGAGTGGTACGACGCGGCCAGCTGGCGGACGCCGTCCCGGAGTGCATCTGGTTCCAGGGTGTACGGCAGGCGGATGAACGACTCCAGACCGCCGTCGGGGGAGAAGCGGGAGCCAGCCACCAGCAGTACGCCGTTTCGCTGCGCCACCCCGACCAGACTGGAACCGACGGGCTCCGGGAGCTCGCACCACAGGGACAGTCCGCCGCCGGGGACCTCGAAACGCCACTCGGGGAGCTCAGCTGACACAGCCGCCGCCAGTGCGTCACGCCGAAGGGCCAGGGTGGCGCGGCGCTCCGGCAGCAGGGTCGCGCGGTCGCGGAGTAGCTGGGCGACTACCAGCTGGTCGAGGACGGGAGCACCCAGGTCGAGTGACGCGCGCGCGTCGAGCACGCGGGCGACCAGTGACGACGGCACTCGCATCCAGCCGATCCGCAGCCCACCCCAGTACGACTTGCTGACCGAACCGACCGTGATCACGCCCTCCGGGTGGTACGACGCGAACGGCGGCGGCATCTCCTGTCCGTCCAGCCAGAGTTCGCTGAGCGTCTCGTCGATGATCGCGGTCGTCCGGCTGCGGGCGAACGCGATCGCCAGCCGCTGCCGGTCCGCGGCCGCAAGTAACCAACCGGTTGGATTCTGGAAGTCGACCACCATCCAGGCCGCCCGCGGCGCCGTCTGCCGAATGGTTGCCTCCAGCAAGGGAAGGTCCCAGCCGCCCGGGCTCATCGGTGCCGCGACGACCCGGCAGCCACTGCGCCGGATCGCGTCCACCGAGTTCGGGTGCGTCGGGCTCTCGGTCAGCACCCGGTCGCCGATCTGCGTGAAGGCCCGGATCGCGATCGAGGTCGCGGCCAGCGCCCCGGCGGTCACGATGATCTGGTCCGGCGATGTCGGCAGCCCGTGCTCGTTGTACGTCGCGGCAATCTCCGCCCGCAGCTCCGGCAACCCCTGCGGGTGGTACCCCGGCGTCGCCAGGTGCCCCGGCAACTCCACGACAGCCGCGGCAACCGCCGTACTGATCCCTGGTACGGCGGCCGGCGCGGCGCAGGTGAAGTCGTACAACCCGTCCGTGTCGATCCCCGGCGCGTGGTGCCGCCCGAGCTCCGGCCCGACCTTCGACGGCAGCGCGGTCACACTCCCGGACCCGCGCCGGCTGACCAGGTAGCCACTGTCCCGCAGTTCCCGGTACGCCGATGCGACCGTCGTCCGGCTCACTCCGAGCGCGTCGGTCAGCTCCCGCTCACTCGGCAGCCGCGCGCCGGGCATGATCCGCCCGTCCGCGATCAGCAGGCGGAGCCGCTCGGCGAGCACCCGGTACGCCGGTCCGGTGTCGTCGGACCAGCTGCCGAGCAGACCACCGAGCGTGCTGGCAGGAAGCTGTTGCCCAATCATGCAGTCCACTATTGCGCAATTGGCTATCGATCACCAGGCCAATTGGACCGCAAACTAGAGAAGTGACCGCCACCTCCGCAGCCCCACCTCGTCAGCTCGCCGCGCTCAACCCGATCCAGCAGCTCAAAGCAGGCCACCTGCCGCGCCGCCTGGTCCAGCTGTACGTCGGGCTGGTCCTGTACGGCGCCTCGATGGGCCTGATGGTCCAGGGCAACCTCGGCCTGGATCCGTGGGACGTGCTGCACTCCGGCATCATCAAGCACATCCCGCTGAGCTTCGGGACGGTCGTCATCCTGATGAGCTTCGTGGTGCTGCTCGCCTGGATCCCGCTGCGGCAGTGGCCCGGTCTCGGCACCGTGAGCAACGCGATCGTGATCGGCCTGGCCACGGACCTCACGCTGTCGACGGTGGATCGCCCGGACGCGCTCTGGCTGCGGATCGTCTTCATGCTCTGCGGAGTGTTCGTCAACGCGCTGGCCGGCGCGCTCTACATCGGCGCCCAGTTCGGACCCGGTCCGCGCGACGGCCTGATGACCGGACTGGTACGGCGTACCGGCCTGAGCATCCGGTTGGTCCGGACGACGATCGAGATCGCGGTGGTCGCGATCGGCTTCCTGCTCGGCGGGGTGATCGGCTTCGGCACGGTCATCTACGCGCTGTCGATCGGCCCGCTGCTGCACTTCCTGCTGCCCCTGTTCACGGTCCGCCTCAAGACTGAGCCGACCGAATAAACGGCGGTGGGATCCCGGACCAGGGGGCCCGGGATCCCACCGCTTTCAAGGCTGGGTGTCGAGGTGGGACCTGAGTGCGTCGAGGTTGGAGTCCCACTGGTTGGCCAGCGCGGCCAGGAACTGCTGCGCCAGCTGGATAGGTCCCGAGTGCAGGCGGTAGCGGACGCGGCGGCGCTCACCGGGCTCGGCGATCAGCAGACCGGCCTCGGATAGCAGTGCTAGGTGTTTGGCGATCGCCTGCCGGGTGATCGGGAGCCGGTCAGCCAGATCGGTCGCCGTGGCCGGGCCGCCGGCCGCGAGCTCGGCGAGGATCGTACGCCGGCTCGGATCCGCCAGCGCCACGAACACCTGCTCGGCGACCGCCTCGCGATCGGTGGTTGGTTCAGGCTGCATTGAGGTATTCGACCAGCTCGCCGAGCTCCAGCGTCCAGCCCTCGGTGTTTCCGCCGTACGCCTTGGCGTAGTCGTCCTCCGGCAGCTGCGCGAACCCGGACTCGACCACGGTCAACCGGGTGCCGCTGTCGATCGGCTCCAAAGTGAACTCCACATAGGTACGCCGGGGGTCGTCGGCAGGCAGTCCGTAGATGTGCCACGTGTAGCCGAAGACGGTCGGCTCCTCGAGCCGCTCGATCCGCAGCTCGGCCTTGTCGCCGCTCTCCCAGGTCAGTACGGCGGCGCCGCCCGTCTGCAGGTCGACCGTCGCCTGCTCCCCGAACCAGGTCCCGAGCCCCTCGGCCGTGGTCAGCGCCGCCCACACCTTCGCCGGCGGGTGCCCGAGCTCCATCGTCCGTTCGATCCGATCCGGAAACGCCATCACAGCCTCCATTTATAGCAACCGAGTAGTTGCCATAAATGTATGGCAACTACCCGGTTGCGTCAAGCTGGAGATCTGTGCGGGGTCATCCCACCTCCGAGCGGGGATGCCACCTGCCAGATCACGGAAACGATTCAGTGGTTACGGCCACCGCCACTGGAACTGCCAACCACCACCGCAGGACGTCTCGGGTGTGCACGTCGCCTCCGGATCCAGCCAGAAGAGGTCCGTCACGACAAAGCCGTTGTGCTGGGAGATGTTCCGCAGGTTGATGCATTTGTCTTTGTCCGCACCGCAGGCGGTGGTGTGCCACGGTTCTGATGCCTGAGCCGCTGCCGCGCCACCGGTGATCAGGGCCACCGCGACCCCGCCCATCGCGACCATTCGCCCGATCGATCTCATGGAGAAACTTCCTTTCCCGTCGAAAATCGTTGCCTTACGCAACGCCTTGGCAAGCTAGTACCGCCTTCGACGGCCCGCCAAACGATTCGATCCTGCTGAAATGGTCTGTGCGGCGTGGGCCGAAAGGAGGCCCGGCTGTCTCAGGGGCGGAACGGGGTTTCGGGGTGGGGTAGACCAGGCCGTACGCTGGTCCGGTGAATTCCGAACACCACTACGGCTTCGAGACGCTCGCCATCCACGCCGGGAACGAACCTGACCCGACCACTGGCGCTGTCGTCCCGCCGATCTACGCGACCAGCACCTACAAGCAGGACGGCGTCGGCGGTCTGCGCAACGGGTACGAGTACTCCCGTTCCGCGAACCCGACCCGGACGGCGCTCGAGGAGTGTCTGGCCGCGATCGAGGCGGGTACCCGCGGGTTCGCGTTCGCGAGCGGCCTGGCCGCCGAGGACACGCTGATCCGGTCGCTGTGTGTGCCCGGTGACCACGTGGTGTTCCCCGACGACGCGTACGGCGGCACCTTCCGGCTGTTCTCGAAGGTGCTGGGCGCCTGGGGTGTCGAGATGACCCCGGCCGCGGTCACCAACCCGGAGGCGATCCGCGCCGCGATCCGCCCGGGCAAGACCAAGGTGGTCTGGCTGGAGACCCCGACCAACCCGCTGCTGAACGTCGCGGACATCGCCATCGTCGCGCAGATCGCGCACGAGGCCGGCGCAGTGCTGGTCGTCGACAACACGTTCGCCTCGGCGTACCTGCAGCAGCCGCTGGAGCTGGGTGCGGATGTCGTCGTGCACTCGACCACGAAGTACATGGGCGGGCACTCCGACGTCGTCGGCGGCGCACTGATCGTCCGGGACGCCGGGCTCGCCGACAAGATCGCCTTCCACCAAAACGCGATCGGCGCCGTCGCCGGCCCGTTCGACTCGTTCCTGGTGCTGCGCGGCATCAAGACGCTCGGTGTGCGGATGGACCGGCACAGCGACAACGCCGAGAAGGTCGTCGAGTTCCTGCAGCGGCACAAGTCCGTCAGTCAGGTGCTCTACCCGGGCGTCGAGGGCCACCCCGGCCACGAGACCGCCGCGAAGCAGATGAAGCGGTACGGCGGCATCGTGTCGTTCCGCGTCACCGGTGGCGAGGCGCAGGCGCTCGACATCTGCAACAAGGCCGAGGTCTTCACCCTGGGCGAGTCGCTCGGCGGCGTCGAGTCGCTGATCGAGCACCCGGGCAAGATGACGCACGCGTCGGTCGCCGGCACGCCCCTCGAGGTCCCCTCCGACCTCATCCGCCTCAGCGTAGGCATCGAAACCGTAGAAGACCTCCTCGAAGACCTCGAACGCGCAATGTCCTGATCCCCGACCTGCCGCCATCTGATGGGTTAACCCATCAGGTGGCGGGTTCTGTACCCGCATGCGATGGGGGAACCCGCAAGCTCGTGGGGGAACCCATCAGATGGCGGGGGACCCATCGGGCGGGGGAGTGACGAGCGAGCGGGGGTGGGTGCGGATGGTGCTGGTGGTGGCGGTTGACTTCGGGTCTACGTTTACCAAGGCGATCGCCGTTGATGTGGGCTCGGGTGATCTGGTCGCGCGGGCCGAGCATCGGACCACGATCGACACCGACGTGATGGACGGTTGGCAGGCTTGCCGGGCCGCCATGCTGGCGGTTGATCGCGGGGTGGCGCAGGCCGACGTACTGGCTTGTTCCAGTGCGGGTGGTGGATTGCGGATCGGGGTTGTCGGCAACGAAGAGTTGGTGACCGCGGAGGCGGGCAAGCGGGTCGCGTTGTCCAGCGGCGGGCGCGTGGTCGCCGTGGTCAGCGGCGGGCTGACTCCGACCTCGCTGAAGGAACTGCGCAAGGACCGGCCGGATGTCGTGCTGCTGTCCGGCGGGACCGATGGTGGCAACTCGGCCGTCATCCTCAAAGCGGCCAAGACGCTCGCGACCTACAAGTGGCGGCGACCAGTCGTTGTCGCAGGCAACAATGAGGCCCAGGCGGAGCTCGCCGACATTCTCACGGATGTTCCGCACGTGCTGGCGGACAATGTCGTGCCCGAGATCGGCGTGTTCGCGCCGGACGGCGCCCGGGCCGCGATCCGCGAGATGTTCCTCGCCCACGTGATCGGCGGCAAGAACCTGTCCCGCGATCCCGCCTTCGCCCGGATGGTCCGCGCGGCCACGCCGGACGTCGTACTGCGGGGTGTCGAGGTGCTGGCCGGTCTGCACGGCGATGTCGCGGTCGTGGACATCGGCGGCGCGACCACCGACGTCCACTCGGTCATCGAGCTCGACCCCGAGGACGCGAACCTCGGCCGCGAGGTGGTCGCGACCCACCCGGTCACCCGCACGGTCGAAGGTGACCTCGGCATGCGCTGGAGCGCCGTACCGGTGGTTGCTGCAGGCATCGAATCCGGTCTCGTCGCCGACGAAGAAGCACTCGGTACGGCGGCCGCCCGGCGGCACGCGGATCCGTCGTACCTGCCGGATTCACCGATCGAATCCCAGTACGACGAGATGCTGGCAACTGTGGCTGCGACCGTGGCGCTGCGTCGGCACGCCGGTCGGCAGCGGGTGGTGTTCGGGCCTGGTGGCCGGGTGATCGAGCGGTCCGGGAAGGATCTACGCGAGGTCGACCTGCTCGTCGGTTCGGGTGGTGTGCTGCGGCACAACGGTCCGGAGGTAGCGGCGCGCATCCTCGGGGCGGTCGCGGTCAATGCCCGGGAAGAGGGTTGGCTGGTGCCCGAGAACGCCGAGATCTGTGTGGACAAAGACTATGTACTCGCGGGTGTCGGGCTGCTCGCCGACGAGAATCCGGAGGCCGCGCGGGGCCTCGCCGCCCACATTCATGGAACTGTCCGGACCGGGCACTAGTCTCGACAGCAAGCAAAGCTGCGGAGGGGTGCATGAGCGAGGACGGCAAGGCCAAGGACGAGAGTCCGGTCGCCGACAACGACGTTGTCGAGCAGACAGCCGACACGGTGGTGCCCACGGACGATCACGTGATGGCGACGTCGAGCCGCGGGCGGATCGACACCGGCGTGACGCCGGGGATGCAGATCGCGAGCGCGTGGTCGTGGCGGTTCCTGGTGATCGTGGCCGCGGTGGCCGTGATCGGGTACGGGATGCAGTATCTGTCCGAGGTTGTCGTGCCGGTGACGGTCGGCATCCTGCTGACCGCCCTGCTCGTGCCGATCACCAACGGGCTGCAGAAGCTGCGGCTTCCGCGTGGTGCGGCGGCCGGGATCACGGTGGTCGCGACGATCGTGCTGGTCGCCGGCCTGCTGACCCTGGTCGGGACGCAGATCGCCGGACAGTTCGAGAGCCTGTCGACGCAGGTCGGTGAAGGCGTGCAGAAGCTGCGCGAGCTGGCCCGGCTCAACTTCGGGCTGACCGACAAGGACATCACCGACGCCTTCAAGCAGCTGCAGGACACGATCACTTCCGGCGGTGCGCTCGGTCAGCGCGCGGCGGAGGTCGGTTCGACGGCCACCCACGTGGTCGCAGGGCTGTTCATCTCGCTGTTCTGCCTGTTCTTCTTCCTCTACCAGGGCGACCGGATCTGGGCCTGGCTGGTCCGGCTCTTCCCGCGCCAGGCGCGCGAGAAGGCCGACTCGTCCGGCCGGAAGGCGTGGGTCTCGCTGACCGCGTTCGTCCGGGCCACGATCATCGTCGCCGCGGTGGACGCGATCGGCATCTCGCTCGGCGCGGCCATCATCGGTCTGCCGCTGGTGAGCGCGATCGGCATCCTGGTCTTCGTCGGCGCGTTCATCCCGGTCGTCGGCGCCCTGGTCAGCGGCATCGTCGCCGTCCTGGTCGCGCTCGTCGCGAAGGGCCCGGTCGTCGCCATCGTCATGCTGGCGGTCGTCATCGGCGTTCAGCAGCTCGAAGCCCACGTCCTGCAGCCGTTCCTGCTCGGCCGCGCGGTGAGCGTGCACCCGCTGGCCGTCATCCTCGCCATCGCGACCGGCGTCGTGATCGCGGGCATCGTCGGCGCGCTGATCGCCGTACCGACAGCCGCCGTCCTCAACGCCATCGTCAACCACTTGGCCGGCAACGACGTAGACCCAGAACCACCCCGCCCGCTACCCCGCCGAAAACCTCGCGTGATCGAGCCCCCGGTGGAGGCAGCGGAAGGCTAGACCTGACCGCCTCCTTCCGCAGTCCTGGCAGCGTGTCGTGAGGAGCGATCAAATGCTGGCCGAAGTCCGGGTACTGGTCTAGCCGAATCGGTGTACCCGCGCCGGCACCGGGGCGATCCTGAAACCTCTCAACCGGAGGTGGACAGGTATGCGACTCGTCGGCATTGGTTCCGCACTGGCTCTGCTGGCGGGGGTGCTGGTGGCAATCGGCGCGCCCCCGGCAGCGGCCGTCACCACGGACGTCTGGACCGAATCGTCGTACGCGAGTGTGTTCCGTGACAGCGGTCCGTCGGCGGATGCGGGCCGGGTGTTGCGGCTCGACACCGCGCGGAACGAGTACGAGGCGGCGCAGATCGTCGTACGGCGGAACGAGGCGTTCACCGTCAAGGCGGTGACACCGTCCGCGCTCACCGGGCCGGGCGGGACCATCGCGGCTGCCAACGTCACGTACAACTTCGTCGACTACCAGTACCTCAACAACAACACCCACAACGGCAACACCGGGAAGATGGACATCTATCCCGCCGTCCGCGTCGGTGCGGGTCTGTACCCCGACCGGTTGACGAACGAGCGGGCCAAGCAGGTCGCGGCGCGATCCACACAGTCCATCTGGGTCCGCGTGTTCGTTCCGGCGACCACGGCGGGCGGTGTCTACAGCGGCACTGTCAATGTCGTCACCGACAAGGGCACAGTCGCCGTACCGGTCCGGGTCGACGTCCGGGCGGTGACACTGCCCGAGTCGGACCAAGGTGCTTTCACCAACAGCTTGTGGCAGCTCTTCACCGGCAACATCAGCTGGGACGAGGAGGCCGGCGAGACGGTCGAGCTACCGACGGTCGGCTACGGCTATCCGCGGTACAGCCCGCAGTGGTGGGATCTGATGCGGAACGTCGCCACGATGTTCAAGCAGTACCGCACGAACAACCTGATGCTCCCGGTGATCAAGATCCTCGCGGACTCGGGTTCGCTGCCGGACGGGCGCGGCGGCTACACCTTCGACTGGACCAAGTTCGACCAGATCGTCGAGCTCTTCCAGGCCGCCGGTGCGGTCAAACGCCTCGAAGGATTCCCCGAGCCCGCGTTCACCACCCTGCCCGACCACGGTGACGGCGCTGTTCGCGACGTCCAGGTCATCCGCAACGACGGTGGCCGGCCGAAGCTGGTCTGGGTCGACTGGACGTCGGCGGAAGGGAAGAGCTGGCTGGAGAGCTATCTACCGGCCCTGCGAGCCCATCTCGAGAGCAAGGGCTGGGCCGACACCTTCTGGATGCACGCCGGCGACGAACCACAGCCGAACAACGTCGCCGACTACATCCGCCTCGCCAAGCGCATGCACGAGATCTGGCCCGGTATCAAGCTGGGAGATGCGGTCGACATCCCCGAGGTGCACCCGCAGATCATGGCCCTGAACCACCAAGCCGTCGCCCAGGAGGGCGTGTACGACAGTCAGCGGGAGTACTACGACCAGGTCGTGGCCAGTGGCAAGGAGGTCTGGCTGTACAACTGCACAGCGCCGCGGGGCAACTATCTGAACAGGTTCATCGACCAGCCGGAGTGGTACCAGCGAATGACCATCTGGTACGCCTACAGCCGTGGCCTGAACGGCTATCTGCACTGGACGATGAACAACTGGCAGACGCCGATGGATACTCAGGACGCCAAGGGTGACTTCCTGATCGTGCGGCCGGACAAGGAACGCAACACGGTCGAGGTGACACCGCGGTACGAATCGCTCCGCGACGGCATCGAGGACTACGAGCTGCTCAACCTGGTAGGCCAACGGGACAAGGGGCTGGCGCGCGGCCTGGCCGCGGGGCTGGTGCAGCGGAGCGACAAGTTCACCCCCGATACCGCTTATATGCAACGAATCCGGGCGATCGCGCTTGACGCAGCGGCAGGCAAGCCACTGGCCGCCGACCCCGCTCACGGCGCCACGGCCACCTCCTCCGCCGGAAACGGCGCCCTCGCGGTCGACGGCAACCCCGCAACCAGTTGGCAGCCCGGAACGGGCTCGCAGTGGCTGCAGGTCGACCTTGGACGCCAGGTGCAGCTCGACGGCGTCAACCTGCGCTGGACGACACCCGGCGCCGGCTTCAAACTCCAGACGTCGTACGACGGGAGCCGCTGGACCGAGGTGTCCGCCGAGCCGGCGAGCGACGGCGGCACCGACTTCATCGGCCTGAACGGGAAGGGCCGCTACCTCAGGCTGGCAACGACAACCGGTACGCCGTCCTTGGCGGAACTCGAAGTCGCCGGAGCACCGCTCGCGAAGACCAACCTGGCCGGTGGCCGGACCTACACGCTGTCCAGCGCGCCGAACGGCCAGCCGGACTCGGGGATCGAGTCCACTGACGGCGTGCTGGCAGATGCGTGGGACGACCAGCGCACCTACAGCTACGAGGCGCCGACCGGGACAGTGACCGTCACCATCGATCTCGGCAGCGCACAGAACGTCGACAGTGCGGCCGTCCATGCCTATGAGGAGTACCCGGGCTACCGGCCGGACAAGGTCCGGATCGCGACGAGCGTCGACGGCTCGACGTACAAGTCACGCGGCCAGCAGTTCACACCGCAGGGACCGTCCGGCGTCTGGTACAGCTTCCAGTTCCCGCAGACGACCGCCCGGTACGTCCGGATCACCTTCGACAAGGCCTACACGGCGGATGCGTCGTCGCTGATGATCGATGAGATCGAGGTCTACGCGGCCGATGCCCCGAGCCTCACGGCCGGCCTCCCGTATCGCAAATCACGGGCAGTACCGACAGATCTGTCGTACCCGGATGTGGATGGCAAGGAGTCGACCGACGGCGTGGTCGCCACCGGCTTCGGCGCGGGCTACGGCTACCGGCTGGCTACTGCGGGCGAGAGCCTGACCGTCGACCTCGTCGTCGATCTCGGCGCCGCTACGGCGATCAGCAAGATCCGGGCGAGCAAGTACGACGACGGCATCCATGACTATGCCCCAACCGCGGTCCGGGTCTCCACCGGCGACAGTCCGGTCAACCTGACCTCGCGCGGTACGGCGACCTTGAACGGCCGATGGTACGAGCTGCCGGTCAGCGCGACCGGTCGCTATGTCGGGCTCCGGTTCGAGAAGACGCGGACCCACGACTTCGCGGACTACCTGTTTCTCGATGAGATCGAAGTACTGGATCAAGCAGGCACGAACCTCGCGCTCCACAAGCCCTACCGGACAACACGCCCAGCCGAGCCCGATCCGGCGTACCCGGACACCGGCGGCAAGGAATCCACCGACTCGGTCATCGCCGGCCCCTTCGGCGACACCCTCGGCTACGGCTACCACCTCACGACCGCGGGCGAAACAACAAGCGTGGACCTCACGTTCGACCTGGGTACCAGCCGCCCGCTGTCCACCGTGCGCGTCCGTGCCTACGACGATCACGTCCACGACTACTCGCCCGACAACGTCCAGCTCCTCGCCGGCGACAACCCCTTGGCCCTCGAGCCCATCGTCGAGACATCCACCGCCAACGCCCAGTGGTTCGACCTCCCCGTCCCCGCCACCACAGGCCGCTACGTCACCATCCGCCTCACCAAGACCCGCACCAACAACTTCGCAGACTTCCTCTTCCTCGACGAGATCACCGCTACCTGACGGCTACTGCCAGATTCCGCCGGATCCCGGAGTGGCGAGCTCTGGGAAGGTGTCGTGCCAGCGGCGGACGCAGTAGCGCGGTGGGCGGAGCTGCGGCCAGAGCGCGAGCAGCAGGTCCTTGTTCAGAGCGCTGCACAGCTCGGTGACCGTAGCGGCATCGACGAGCACGTGTTCATAGAACGCGTGCTGGGCGTCGGCGTCGTCGAGGTCATAGGTACGGCGATCGCCGCGCGGCCAGGTGACTGAGCCGTGCCGAGGTCCGGTCAGGTCGTCCAGCGAGTGCGGCACGACGTAGGGGAACCGGGAGGCGTAGCTGTCTCCCGGCTGAGTGGTCATTACTGCATTGTGCCGGACATGCGACGACCGGCCGCCTCGGGTGAGGCAGCCGGTCGTCGAGGTGATGCTGGTTAGTGCATCGAGGCGGCGGCCGAAGCCTCCAGTGCGACGTCTTCGTCGGACTTGGGGCCTTCGGCGCGGCCCGCCAGGCGCTGCTCGGGAGTGATGATGGCGAGCACCAGGGCGATCGCCAGGAACGGCAGGGAGACGAGGAACACGTCGCCCATCGCGTCGACCAGGCCGTGCAGGGCCCAGCCCTTCATCGGCTCCTGGAGGGCGTGCAGCATCGGGACGCTGTTGGCCGCTTGGCTCAGCTTCTCGATCATGCCCGGGGCCGCGTTCGGGACCAGGTCGGTCAGGTGGTCGGTCAGGCGGCTGGTCAGCACGGTGCCGAAGACCGCCGTACCGATCGCGCCACCCATGGAGCGGAAGAACGTCATCGTCGAGGTCGCGGTCCCCATGTGCTGACGAGGAACGCTGTTCTGCGCGGCGGTGACGGTGATCTGCATCGACAGTCCCAGACCGGCGCCCATGATGAACATGTAGATGGCCAGGTGCCAGTACGGCGTGGTCATGCTCAGCGTGGACAGCAGCAGCATCGCGCCGGCGACCAGGATGGCCGAGAGGATCGGGTAGATCTTGTAGCGACCGCTCTTGCTCATCAGCTGACCGCTCGAGATCGACGCGGAGAAGATCCCGACGATCATCGGCAGCAAGGCCAGCCCCGAGCGGGTCGGGGACATGTCCTTGACCGCCTGCAGGTAGAGCGGCAGGAAGATCAGCGCGCCGAACATCGCGACACCGAGCAGGAACGCGAACCCGGCGTACCCGGAGAAGATCCGGCCCTTGAAAAGGTCCATCGGGATGATCGGCTCGGCGACCCGCAGCTCGACGAAGACGAACGCGACGGCGAGGACGACAGAGGCGACCAGCAACGCGATGGTGGTGGCGGTGCCCCAGCCGTTGGTCGGGCCGCTCCACGAGATGGCCAGCAGCAGCGTGGTGACGGCCGCCGTGACGACGGACGCGCCGACGTAGTCGATCTTGTGCGAACGCTTCACGTGCGGCAGCTTGAGGACGGCGGCGACGACGCCCAGGGCGACCAGGCCGATCGGCAGGTTGATCCAGAAGATCCAGCGCCAGCCGGGACCGTCGGTGAGCAGACCGCCGAGCAGCGGGCCGGCCACGGAGGACAGGCCGAAAACGGCACCGAAGTACCCCATGTACTTACCGCGCTCGCGCGGCGGGATCACGTCGCCGATGGTGGCGAACGCGAGCGACATCAGACCGCCGGCGCCCAGACCCTGGACGGCCCGGAAGCCGATCAGCATCTCGATGTTCTGCGACAGCGCGGCCAGCACGGAGCCGGCCAGGAAGGTGACGATCGCCGCGATGAACAGCGGGCGGCGGCCGTAGAGGTCGGAGATCTTGCCCCACAGCGGAGTGGAGGCGGTCGAGGTCAGCAGGTACGCCGTGACCACCCAGGACAGTTTGTCCAGGCTGTTGAACTCACTGACGATCTGCGGCAGCGCGGTCCCGACGATGCTCTGGTCGAGTGCGGCCAGGAACATGCCGGCCATCAGGCCGCCGAGAACGACGAGGATCTGCTTGTGGGACAGGTACTGCGGCCCTGATTCAGGCGCAGGGGCCGCGCCGCCGGCGGTGGCAGGCTCGGTGGTGCTCATGTGGTGCTCTCCAGGTTCTTCTCGGTGTTCTCGCGGGCGGTGTCGTCGTCGACGCCGGGCGCGGAGTCTTGGGTGCGGCGGGCCATGGCGGCCCAGCCTTTGTCGGCCCACGCCATGCCTGGCGGGGCTTCGATCCGGGCGGTGACGGCGTCGGCGAACCGGGTCATCAACCGTCCGAAGGTCTCGATGTCTTCTTCGGACCAGCCTTCGAGTGCGGCGCCGAGCAGCTCCATCCGGCGGCGGGCGTTGTCCTCCCACTGCTCGAGACCCTGCTCGGTCAGCTCGACGCGGAAGGCGCGGCCGTCGGCGGGATCCGGGGAGCGGCGGACCAGGCCGAGCTGTTCCAGCGCGCGGACGTGCCGGCTCGTGGTCGACGCGTCCAGCTCCATCCGGGCGGCCAGCTCGGACAGGCGCAAGGCGCCGCTGCAGCGCAGCGCGAACAGCGCGATGTGGGCGCTGTGGTCGATCGTGTCGCCGGGCTGCTTGGCCTTCAGCCGGCGGCCGATCCGGGTGAACGCGTGCATGACACCCTCGATCGGGGTCTGCGGGGTGTACGCGTCGTTTACTTGCATGCTGCAAGCATATACATAGTTGTATTACGCACGCAAATAGTTTCCGTTACCAACGAGTGAGTTGCCACTCATTTGCTCTTTGTGTCCGAATCATCACTCTTCGCAGTCATGGTGGAGTTAGTACCACCTGGATGGGTGGTTCAGGGTCCTCGCGGCTACCGTCCGTGGCCATCAGGCTGACGGGGTGACGATGACCGCGCTGCAAGAGAAGACGACGACGAGACGCCGATTGGTTGAGTTCGGCGTGATCTGCCTGGTGCTGACCTGGGTGCCCTACCTGTTCCTGGGCGTGCTGAAGGTGGATATCGACCAGCCGGTGGGCCGGCTGATCTTCGGGCTGGCGGCCTCGGGGCCGTCCCTGGCCGCCCTGGTGATGTGGCTGCGCTACCGCGACCGCCGACGTGGGGTGCGCTGGTCGCCGAGCTGGATGATCGCCGCCGTCCTGATGGGCGTGGCCGCACCGCTGGCGGCGACCGCGATCAGCGGGAAGTGGGGTGAGCTGTCCGGTCATGCGAGCGCCGAGGTCGCGGGGATCGGTGGGGTCCTCGCCGCTGCCGTCTACACACTGGTGGCCGGTCCGCTGGCGGAGGAGTTCGGTTGGCGCGGCTACGTCCAGCCCCGGCTGCGTCAGTACTTCGGTCTGCGGGCGACTACTGCGATTCTCGGTACGGCGTGGTGGCTGTGGCACGTGCCGCTGTTCTTCCTGCCGGGCACCGGTCAGCACGAAGGCGGTCTGTTCACCCAGTTCGGCCTGATCTTCTTCCTGGAGATCTTCCCGCTGACCTTCCTGATGCTGTTCGTCACCGAACGGCTGCGCGGCGGCGTACCGGCTGCGATCCTGCTGCACTCGGCCTGGAACCTGACGACCGAGCTGATCCCCCCGCTGGGTAACGGTGTCTGGATCGAGTTCATCGGCCTGACGGCCGTGGCGGCCGGTGCTGCTGTGTACTGGCGGCGTACCTTGCCTGCATGAATCAGGTGGCTGTGGTGACCGGTGGCGGGTCGGGGCTCGGACGAGAGATGGCGCTGGCGCTGGCCGCGGCCGGGTACGACGTACTCGTCACCGGACGGACCGAATCGAAGCTCCAGGAGACGGTGGCGCTCGGTGCGGTCAAGGGGTACGGCGTACTCGACGTGAACGACGGAGCCGCCGTACGGGCGTTCTTCGGGGAGCTGGAGCGCATCGATGTGCTGGTGAACAACGCTGGGACCGGTGCGCCGGCGGCCGCCGTACCGGATGTGTCTGAGGAGGACTGGCGGCGGGTGATCGACACCAACCTGACCGGGTCGTTCCTGTGTGCGCAGGCCGCGTTCGCGCGGATGCTGACGCAGGACCCGAAGGGCGGGCGGATCATCAACAACGGCTCGATCTCCGCGCATGTGCCGCGGCCGCAGAGCATCGCGTACACCGCCAGCAAGCATGCGATCACCGGACTGACCAAGCAGCTGGAGCTGGACGGTCGGCCGCATGGGATCACCGCCTGCCAGATCGACATCGGGAACGCGGCGACCGCGATGACCGAGCGGATGGAGCAAGGTGCGCTCCAGCCGGACGGGTCGATCGCGGTCGAGCCGACGTTCGATCCGAAGATCGTCGCGGACTTCGTGGTGCAGGTGTCCAAGCTGCCGACGTCGGTCGCCGTACCGCACCTGATGGTGATGGCGGCGGGGATGCCGTACGCCGGTCGAGGCTAAGGCCGGAACTCGAGGTCCACGTCGGTCAGCGGGTACCACTGGCCGGAGGGCGGCTGGTCGAGCATCGGGTCCTTCCAGTGCAGCCGCACGCGGTCGGGCTGCGCTTCGATGATGGTCACCTCCTGCCAGTCGCCGTCGGTCCGGGCCCACCACGTCTCGATCAGGCTGGACAGTCCGATCTGCTCGAGTGTCTCGACGGCGGTGTCCCGATCGGTGACCGGACCGAGGGCGGCGCCGAAGACGGTGGTTGGAAGCGAGCCGCCAGTCACCGGTACGACGCGGCCGAGCAGCTCGCCGTCTTCGCGGTACACGTCCTCAGGCCCCGGGAAGCCGGGCCACATCTCCTCCAGCGCCGTGAGAATCCGGTGCGTGGTCTCGCCGATGAAGTGGATCCCGGCCAGCTCGGTTTCGCTGCCCGCATAGTCCGCCGGTACGACGGCCTCGCCGGCCACCCAGGTACGCCGTACCTGCTGACTGGCGGTGATGTCGGTGAGCGGGTCGCCGTCCACCAGCAGCAGGTCCGCGCGGGCGCCGACGGTCAGGCGGCCTCGGTCAGGCAGTCCGAACACCTCGGCGGGTGCGGAGGTCGCTGCGATGAGCGCCTCGGACGGTGCGAGGCCAGCCCGGACTAGGTGCCGGAGCTCTCGGTGCAGGGACGCTCCGAAGATCAGGCCGGGGTTGGGTGCGTCGGTACCGGCCAGCACTGGGGCACCCGCGCGGAGCAGTGCGAGGGTGTTGGCACGGGCCATGGAGTTGTCGGGTGCCTCGGGCGGCATCCAGCGGCGTGACTGGTTGTCCACGAGGCGCCGCCAGCGAGCCGGCATCCGCACGGCGAGCTCGGCCTCGCGCAGCAACGGCAAGCGGCCGTCGTCGTCGCCGGAGCGATCGCCGGACGCCTGGTCGGGCGTGAAGCCGTCGACGATGTCCAGGGTGGCGATCACCGCGACGCCTGCGGACGCGACCGTTGCTACCTGCGCTGGGGTCATCGCGTCCGATGGGGCGTGCGCGAGGACGTCTACGCCGCAACCGACCACCGTGACGGCGCCTGCGGCTGTGGAGACGTGGGCTACTACCTTCAGGTCGTTGGCGTGTGCACCTTCGACCAGTGCGCGGACTGTTGGCTCGTCCAGGGACGGGATGCTCATCCCCGCGCTGGCGCCGTCGTCGTAGATCAGCTTGAGGTGGTCGGCGCCCTCGGCGATCCGGTCTGCCACGAACTGCTTGGCCTCGGCGGGGTTGGCGACGTACGGGAAGGGAGCGAAGGCGAGTGTGGGGTGGCCGCCGGGGGCAGTAGCGCCGATGGAGGAGGTGCGGAAGTCGGCACCTGCGGCGCGTTCGGCAGCGATCAGGTCAGGTTGGCTGAACTGGTCGATGAGTGTGGTGACGCCGTACGTGGTGGCCAGGCGGGTGGCGCCGGGGACCAGATGGACGTGTGCGTCGATGAGGCCGGGGAGCAGGGTGCCCTCGTGAATGAGCTCGTCGCCCGGCTGAGCGATGTCGGGGCCGCCGATGGCGGTGATGCGGCCGTCCTCGACCCGCAAGCAGTCGGCGGGCAGGACGGCACCACGGTCGACAAGCCGGGTGCGCAGGAAGGTGATTGCCATGCTGTGGACGCTAAAGGCTGACGTAACGTCACCCTCCAGCGCTTTAAAATCGCAGTATGGAGCGCACGGTCAGTGAGGTCGCACGGCTCGCCGGAGTCTCGGTCCGGACGCTGCGGCACTACGACGCGATCGGACTGCTGCCGCCTGGGCACGTTGCGCCCAACGGATACCGGTACTACGGCCGCCAGGAGCTGCTGCGGTTGCAGCGCATCCTGCTGCTGCGGGAGCTCGACGTACCGCTGCCGTCGATCGGCCGGATCCTGGCCGAGCAGGACGACGAGCTGGCCGCACTGCGGGAGCACCGGGAGCAGCTGCTCGAGGAACGCCAGCGCCTCGACACTGTGATCGGTTCGGTCGACCGGACGCTCCAGGGGCTGTCCGGTGACGCGAGCGTTGGCGACGAGGAGTTCTTCGCCGGGCTGTCGGTCAAGCGGTCGGAGCTGCAGGACGATCTGACCGAGCGGTTCGGTCCAGGGGTCGGTGCCGCGTTCGAGAGCGCCGTCCGGGCGACGGACGGTTGGGATCGCGAGGACTACGAGCGGATGGGGGACGAGGGACGGCGGTTGCTGCTGCGGATGGCCGCGGCCCGCGCGCGTGGCGTCGTACCGGACTCTCCTGAGGCGATGGAGCTGACCGAGCTGCATTACCAGGGTGTGCTGGAGCTGTGGCCGGCGGATGCGACCGGGTACTACAACCTGGGGTGGGTGCTGCTGGACAACGAGGACCAGCGGGCGTTGATCGCTACGGTCGACCCCGAACTGCCGCCTTGGCTGTCGGCCGCCGTACAGGCTTACGCGATCCGCAGGCTTGGGTACCAAAAGGACGCTGCTCAAATCGACAAGAAAACTGTCGACGGCTCGGTCTAGGGTCAGTTCCGTGGATGAGCAGCGGGAGTCCTTGGTTCATGTGCGCGGGCTGAAGAAGTCGTACGGCGACTTCGAGGCGGTGCGCGGGATCGACCTGGACGTGTGGCGGGGCGAGGCCTTCGGCTTCCTGGGGCCGAACGGCGCCGGCAAGTCGTCGACGATGCGGATGATCGGCGCCGTCTCGCCGACCAGCGGCGGCACGCTGCGGATCCTCGGGATGGACCCGGCCACCGAGGGGCCGGCGATCCGCGCGCGGCTCGGCGTCTGCCCGCAGGACGACACCCTCGACACCGAGCTGTCCGTCCGGGAGAACCTGACGATCTACGGGCGGTACTTCGGGCTCAGCCGGGCCGAGTGCCGCGAGCGGGCCGACGAGCTGCTCGAGTTCGTCGCGCTGACCGAGAAGGCCAAGGTCAAGGTCGACGAGCTGTCCGGCGGGATGAAGCGGCGGCTGACGATCGCCCGGTCGCTGGTCAGCAAACCCGACCTGCTGCTGCTCGACGAGCCGACCACCGGCCTCGACCCGCAGGCCCGGCATCTGTTGTGGGACAAGCTGTTCCGGCTCAAGCAGGCCGGCGTCACGCTGATCATCACCACGCACTACATGGACGAGGCCGAGCAGTTGTGTGACCGGCTCGTCGTGATGGACGGTGGGCTGATCGCGGCCGAGGGTTCGCCGGCCGAGCTGATCCGGGACTACTCGACGCGTGAGGTGACCGAGCTGCGGTTCGGTCCCGAGGTGATGATGTCCGATCACGACGCGCTCGCCGGGAAGGTGTCCGACCTCGCGCAGCGGATCGAGGTGCTGCCGGATCGGCTCCTGCTCTACACCGACGACGGCGAGCGCGCGGTCGCCGCCGTACACGAGCGTGGGTTGAGCCCGGCCGCGGTGCTGGTACGGCGTTCGACGCTCGAGGACGTGTTCCTGCGCCTGACCGGCCGGACGTTGGTGGACTGATGTCGATCGCGCTGGAGAACGGCCGCCGTCAGTACGACTACTGGCTGACGGTCTACAAGCGGACCTGGAAGGGCACGCTGATCAGCAGCTTCCTGCTGCCGATGCTCTATCTGGCCGCGATGGGGATCGGGCTCGGCTCGTTCGTCGACAGCAAGGGCACGGATGCGCTCGGTGGCGTGAGCTATCTGCAGTTCATCGCGCCAGGTCTGCTGGCGTCGACCGCGTTGCAGATCGCGGTCGGCGAATCGACGTACCCGGTGCTGAGCGGTTTGAAGTGGCAGAAGTTCTACCACTCGATGATCGCGACCCCGCTGCGTCCGGCTGATGTGGTCTACGGGCAGCTGACGTTCATCGCCTTCCGGGTGGCGAGCACGTGTGTGGTGTTCCTGGGCGTGATCGCGGCGTTCGGTGGGCTGCACTCGCCGCTCGGCGTGCTCGCGCTGCCGGTCGTGGTGCTGGTCGGGATGGCGGCCGCGGGGCCGGTCGTCGCGTTCGCGAGCACGCTGGAGAACGACTCCGGGCTGGCGATGGTCTTCCGCTTCGGTGTCGTGCCGGCGTTCCTGTTCTCGGGTGCGTTCTTCCCGGTCTCGCAGTTGCCCAACTGGATCGAGTGGCTGGCCTATCTGAGCCCGCTGTGGCACGGCGTCCAGCTGTCGCGCGACCTCAGCCTCGGCACGATCCATCCGTGGCTCGTGGTGCTCAATCTCGCGTATCTGCTGGCCTGGTTCGGGGTCGGCACCTGGCTCGCCGTCCGCGGCTTCACGAGGAAGTTGATCGGCTGATGACGACCTTGACCGTCCGGGTCGTTCCGATCCCGCTCCGGCTCGGCGGCCGGCACATCGTCGAGCGGAACTTCCTGCTCTACAAGCGATCCTGGATCGTCTTCCTGTCCGGCTTCACCGAGCCCGTCTTCTACCTGCTGTCGATCGGCATCGGTGTCGCCCAGCTGGTCGGCGACTTCACGCTGGCCGACGGCACCAAGATCGGGTACGCCGCTTTCGTGGCGCCGGCGATGCTCGCCAGTTCCGCGATGAACGGGGCGATCTTCGACTCGACGTACAACATCTTCTTCCGGATGAAATACGCCAAGCTGTACGACTCGATGCTGGCCACGCCGATGCGGCCGTGGGACATCGCCACCGGTGAGGTGACCTGGGCGCTGCTGCGCGGTGCCTGCTACTCGGCGATGTTCGTGCTGGTCATGCTCGCGCTCGGCCTGGTCACGTCGTGGTGGGCGCTCGTCGCGCTGCCCGCGTCGATCCTGATCGGGTTCGCGTTCGCCGGTGCCGGGATGGCGCTGACCACGTTCATGCGCAGCTGGCAGGACTTCGAGTTCGTCCAGCTGGCGACGATCCCGATGTTCCTGTTCTCCGCCACCTTCTACCCGATCGAGACCTACCCCGGCGCCATCCGCTGGCTGGTCGAGATCACCCCGCTCTACCAAGGCGTCCACCTCGAACGAGCCCTCACCACCGGCACCGTCAGCTGGACCCTCCTCCTCAACGCCGCCTACCTCACCGCCATGGGCGCCGCCGGCATGTACATAGCCTCGCGCCGCCTTGGCCTCCTCCTGCTGAAGTAATGCAGTTGCCGCGGGTCGGACCACATGGTGTGGTTCGGCCATGGACTGGGCGAAGGACTTCTATTCCGAGACCGGTAGATGGTGGGCCAAAGCCGAGGCCCGGATCGGCGACCGCGACCATCACCGGGTGGCACACCTGCACGAGTACGCCGGGACGCAGGCGCAGCGCGTTCTCGAGCTCGGTCCTGGCTACGGCACGACCGCTGCGGTGACGGCCAATGCCGGTCACACGGTCACGGCTGTCGAGATCAGTGACCGTGCGGCCGTCGCGTCGACCTTCGCCGCCGAGGTGACCGGCGGGACGTTGACCGTCATCAACGACGACTTCTACGCCGTACAGCTGGAAGGTCAGTTCGATGTCGTCTCCTACTGGAACGGGTTCGGGATCGGCACGGACGCCGATCAGCGGCGCTTACTCACCCGGATCGCCGCGGAGTGGTTGCGTCCAGGGGGCGTTGCGTTGATCGACGTGAGCAACCCCTTCGTCTGGGCGAGCTGGCACGGCGACGAAGAGCACCTGATGCCCAACCCGGAGCAGGGCTACGAGCACGAGCTGTACGAGACCACGACCTTCGACCCGATCACCTCGATCGCGACCGACACCTGGTGGCGAGCCGACCAGCCGGAGACGAAGCACAGCCAGCAGTTGCGCTGCTACACGCCTGCAGACCTCTCGTTGCTGGTGGCCGGCACCGGTCTGAGCCTGACCACGGTCGTAGGCGACCCCGCCGACCTACTCAAGGACCAGCACGAGTACCTGGCCGTCCTCCACCACGAGGTCAGCGGCGCCAGTGACGGCCTGAGCTAGGAACCAACGGCCAGTTGCCGGGGGTGTGGACATCGGGTGGAGGGCTTGAACAAGTTATGACCTGTCCAAGGCCACCGGTTCCTGTTCAAGCCCTCGGGGAGGGTCGCGGTGGCTGAGGGCTTTGGCTGGCCAGGAACCCCGCCTTCCCGGATGTGCTCGTCCCATCCCGCCGCTCGGATTCGGCCGGCGGCGTGGGCGGTGGCTGGTCGCCGCTGCGGCCGGTTTGACTGAGACGGGTGGCTGGGGCGGTCTACGGCTGAGCCGGATGGTTCGGTTGGTTACCGCAGTTCCCCGTTGCCTGTGGCTGACGGGCTGTGGTTCCGCCGACGATCAGGAGGCTTGGTAGCTGACCCGTCGCGGTGGTTGCTGCCGGCAAAAGCAGTTGGCCGGGGGATGTCGTCGGCGAGTGGACCCTCTGTGCTGCCCGCGAGCGAAGCCACCGTGCTGTCGACGAGTGAACCCGTCCCGTGCTGCCCGAGCGAAGCCTCCGTGCCGGCCGCGAGTGAAGCCACCGTGCGAGTGTGAGGAGTGGGACGTCGAGTGCGAGGAGTAGGTCGCCGGAAATCGAGATCCGGCGGCACGGTCCTCACACTCGGGTGCTGATTGCACGGTGGCCCCACTCGCGGGGGCGGTGATTGGCGGACTGGGGAACCTGACCCCCCGAAAACGACCAGCAGAATTCCCCAGTCCCGATGCCCCGCGCCACCAGTGGTGGCCGGAGACAAGAAGTCGTGGCCGGAGACCTATGGCAACAGGTCCCCAGCCGTCACAAGGTGTCTCGCGCCACCACTGGTGGCGCGAGACCGACCACCCCCGCTTCGCTGGCCGGTACTTTTCTGGGGATAGCAACCGGAACTTACCGACTACCGTCACCGCCGGCCTCAGCCGTAGCCCGGAACCTCAGGCAACCGGAACCTCGGTCACCGGCCTCGCCATCCCCCTCAGTCAGGCACCTGCTCAGCCACCCGTCGCAGTAATACCGGCCGCAGCGGCGACCAGCCACCGCCGAACGCCGCCGGCCGAAACCGAGCGGTCGGATGGGACGAGCACATTCGGGAAGGCGGGGTCCTTGACCGGCCCCAGCGGAGATCCACAGGACCTACTGTCACCGGAGAGACAGCAGATCCCCGCAAACCAGCTCAACGTCAGCCAAACAGAAAGGCGCTCACGGGACGTCAGGGGATTGCTACGGAACGGAACGATCGGGTTTGGGGTGGCGTCGAACAGGGATGATGCGCCAGGTGAGGAATCCGATCGGGGCGTTGCGGCGTGGGCAGCAACTCAGGGCGCGGCTGAAGTTGCCGCGGGAGCGGTTGGTGGGTGGGCGGCGGCGGTGGATCCGGTCGTCGATGGATTGGTTGCTGGGGGAGTTCGGCGACGAGGTGATTCGCCGGCCGATCGTGTTGCCGGGTGACGTCATACCGGTCGGGTACGACGGGTCCGTGGCGGCTGCGGAGGATGTGTGTGGGCGGGTTGCGGAGCGGATGGGGTTGGCTTCGGGGCAGTGTGTGTTGAGTTTTGGGTTGGGGGAGGGGGCCCATCGGCATCGGATCGGGACCGTACGGGAGCCGGCCGGGCGATGGGTTCGGGCGACCACCGGCAACGAGATTCATCTGGCACCGAGCCTGGCGGCCGATCCGGTCGCGCTCACCGCGATTTACGCGCATGAGGTCGGTCATGAGTTGCTGCTCGGAACCGGGCGGATCAGTTTCGCGCACCGGCCTGATCATGAGTCGCTGACCGACCTGCTGACCGTGTTCCACGGACTCGGCATCTTCACGGCCAACGCGGCGTACGAGCGTCGCCCGCGTCCGAACGGCCGCGGGACGCAGCCGCTCGCGCGCGGCTACCTGCGCGAGACGGCGCTGGCCGAGGCGCTCGCGTACTACGCCTGGCTACGCGACGAACGCCATCCGGAGTGGGACCGGCATCTCGACCCGCCGGTCCGCCGCGTGATGCGCAATCACCTCAACGTGCTGTGCCGTTGACGACCTGCCGGAGCCACCACGTGGCACCACGCAGCATGGACTCCCGGTCCGGCCCGCTCAGGTTGGCCGCCAGATGCAAGGAGGTCGCTACCTGGTGCAGTGCACCGATCTGCTCGGCGAGCGCGAGCGCCCGGCTTAGGTCGGTCATCGGGGCGTAGTCCGTCCACTCCGCCAGATAGGCGTCCCGGACCTGCGGATCATGCGACAGTGGCGACTTTTCGTGGATGAACGTGACCATGTCGAGGAACGGATGCGAGACCGCCGCGTCTGTCCAGTCGAACGCCAGCACCTGGCCCTCGCGCACCGCGAGATTGCCCGGATGCAGATCGCCGTGCAGCAACGTCTCCGGGATGCCGATCGCGGCCAGTTCGGCGATCGCCGCCCGCAGTTCCGCACGCCGCGTCGGCAGCCCAGCCCGCTCGTCGGGTTCGAGCAGGGTGGTTGCCGGGTTGTCGCCGAGCAGATCGTCGAGCTCGGCAGCCAGTACGGCGAGTCGCCGGTCGACGCAGCTGATCTCGAGCAGGTGGTCGACGCGACCGACGTACGAGCGCTGCAGCCGAGCATGGCTCTGCACGGCATCGATCCAGGTGGCGATCTCCGGTTCGGCTTCCAGCGACGAGCCGAGGTCCGGCAGGAGCATCCAGACGCGGTTCTCGTCGATCGCGAGTGGGCGAGGGACAGGGCCTTCGAGCGAGGTGAGGAGCAGCGGCTCGTGGGCGAAGAGCAACGGCAGCTTCGCGGGCGGCAACGTGCTGGAGTGGGCGTGCGCCTTGAAGTACACGAGACCGTCCGCGGTCGGAACACGGAGGACGTTCGAGAGGCCCCAGACGCGGACCTGTACCGGGGGCCCGGTCCGCGAGATGTGCTCATCGATCCACGGCAGCGCCTCGGCGTACCAACCCGCCTCCGTCCACTCCGACGCAGGCGGGGCTGCCGGAGCGTCGGTTGGCATCACCACGTATGTCGTGTTGTCCGGATCGGCCCGCTGACAGCTGAGCACATAGGCGGCGACGCCGTGTTGTTCCTGCAAGGCTTGCAGGAACGGTTCGACGTCCGGGAACCAGAACTCCTCCGGGACATCGATTTCGAGCTGTACGAGCGCGGTGACCTTCATCGATGCAGAGTAGCCGTAGGGTGAGGTCGTGATCGATGCCAAGGACATCGCGCGGGCCGCGGATCTGTTGCACGACGTGGTCGCGCCGACGCCGTTGGAGTACTCGCGGTGGCTCAGTGAACTGGTCGGTGGGGACGTTTTCCTCAAATGCGAGAACCTGCAGCGCACCGGGTCCTTCAAGCTGCGCGGCGCCTACGTGCGGATGGCGCGGCTGTCGAAGGCCGAGCGGGCGCGTGGTGTGGTCGCCGCGAGCGCCGGCAACCATGCGCAGGGCGTCGCGCTGGCCGCGCAGCTGCTCGGGATCAAGGCGACCGTTTTCATGCCCCATGGGGCACCGATCCCGAAGGAGAAGGCGACCCGCGCGTACGGCGCGGAGATCCGGTTCACCGGGACGTCGATCGACGACTGCCTGCGCGAGGCGCTGAAGTTCGAGGCGGAGACCGGCGCGGTGCTGATCCATCCGTTCGATCACCTGGACATCGTCGCCGGTCAGGCGACCGCCGGGCTGGAGATCGTCGAGCAGTGCCCGCAGGTGCGGACAGTCGTCGTACCGACTGGTGGTGGCGGTTTGCTCGCCGGGATCGCGACCGCGATGCAGCGCGACGGCATGCCGATCTCGGTCGTCGGCGTGCAGGCGGCGGGCGCAGCGGCGTACCCGGCCTCGCTCGAAGCCGGCCTGCCGGTCCAGCTCGCGGGGATGAGCACGATGGCCGACGGCATCGCGGTCGGGCTGCCGGGCAAGGTGCCGTTCGAGGCAGTCCAGCAGTACGTCGGTGATGTCCGGACAGTCACCGAGAGCTCGTTGTCGAAGGCCCTGCTGCTGGTGCTGGAGCGGGCCAAACTCGTGGTTGAACCAGCCGGCGCCGCGGCGGTGGCCGCCATCCTCGACGACCCGAAGTCGTTCAAGCCGCCGGTCGTCGCGGTGCTGTCCGGTGGAAACATCGACCCGCTGCTGCTGATGCGGGTGATCCGCAACGGCATGGCCGCTGCCGGTCGATACCTGTCACTCCGGGTGCGCATCCCGGACACGCCCGGCGGCCTCGCCACGCTGCTGACCCAGCTCGCCCAGCTGGACGCGAACCTGATCGAGGTCGTGCACGAGCGGATCTCCGAGTCCCTGAGCCTGGACGAGGTCGAGGTCGCGCTGCAGCTCGAGCTGCGGGGTGAGGACCACCGCGAGCGGGTATTGGCCGGACTGACCGGCAACGGCTACACGTACACGCTGAACTGAGGGAGCCGAACGTGAAGAAGACCATCATCGCGGCGGTCGCGCTGGCACTCACCGCGACCGCTTGTACGCCGGGATCGAATGCCCCGAGTGGTGGCGCCAGCGCGCCGAGCTCGGTGCAGACGGACGCGGCCGCCCTCGGTCAGGTCGAGCTGACGGTCTGGGACCAGGAGGTCCGCGGCGGGCAGGCGGCCCAGATGGCCGCGCAGATCAAGGGGTTCGAGGCGAAGTACCCGAACATCAAGATCAAGCGGGTCTCCCGGTCGTTCGACGATCTGAAGACGACCCTGCGGCTGGCCCTGTCGGGCAACGACGCGCCCGACGTCGTACAGGCGAACAACGGCCGGTCGGACATGGGCGAGTTCGTGAAGGCCGGTCAGCTGGTGCCGCTCGACAAGTGGGCGGACGCTTACAAGTGGGGCGATCGCTACCCGGCTTCGGTGCTCCAGTACTCGCGGTACTCGGCGGACGGCAAGACGTTCGGCGAGGGGAACCTGTACGGCCTGCCGCAGGTCGGCGAGGTTGTCGGGCTCTACTACAACAAGACCAAGGTCCCGACGCCACCGGCAAACTGGGACGAGTTCGAGGCGGCGCTCGCCAAGGCGAAGGCGGCCGGTGACGTGCCGCTGCAGTTCGGCAATCTGGACAAGTGGCCGGCCATCCACGTGTTCGGCACCGTGCAGGATCAGTTCGTGCCGAAGGACCAGATCACCAAGCTGGCGTTCGGCCGGCCGGGTGCCTCGTGGAAGTCGCCGGAGAACCAGAAGGCCGCCGAGACGCTGGTGTCCTGGGTGGACAAGGGTTACTTCAACACCGGCTTCAACGGGCAGGGCTATGACCCGGCCTGGCAGGACTTCGGCAAGGGCAAGGGCACGTTCCTGATCGCCGGGACCTGGCTGCAGGCCGATCTGCAGAAGGCGCTCGGTGACAAGGTCGGGTTCATGCTCCCGCCGGGCCAGCCGGTCGTCACCGGTGGCACCGGGCTGCCGTTCGCGATCACGAACAAGGCCAAGAACCCGGACGCGGCCGCGGCGTACATCAACTACATCAGCAGCCCGGACGCGATGAAGGTGCTGACCTCGACCGGCAACCTGCCGATCGCCGACACCGCCACGCAGCAGGCGCCGGCCGGGCTCGCGGGTGACATCTTCAAGAGCTTCGGTACGGCGGTCTCCTCCGACGAGCTGGTTCCGTACCTGGACTACGCGACCCCGACCATGTACGACACGCTCGGCGCCTCGCTGCAGGACCTGCTGGCGAAGAAGGCGACCCCGGCGCAGTTCGCCGACAAGCTCGAAACCGACTACAGCAAGTTCGCGGGCAAGTGAGTTCACCACCTGGCGAGCCGCGCCGGATCGGGTATCTGTACATCCTGCCGGCGCTGCTCGTGTACGGCGCGTTCCTGCTCTACCCGTTGCTTCGCGCGGTCCACCTGTCGTTGTTCCAGTGGGACGGGATCACGCTCGGCAAGTTCGTTGGCCTGAGCAACTATGCCGAAGTGGTCCGGGATGCCGGACTGCGGGCGGCGTTCGGGCACGCGCTGGTGCTGATCGTCTTCTATTCCGTGCTTCCGGTGGTGATCGGGCTGGCGCTGGCGTCGGTGCTGCAGCGGGCGAAGGTTCGCGGGCTCGGGTTCTTCCGGACGATCGTGTTCCTGCCGCAGGTGATCGCGATGGTGGTGGTAGCGGTTGCCTGGCGCAACATCTACTCGCCTGACGGCCCACTGAACGACGTACTGGGTGGTTCGCGAGGTTGGTTGGGTGACTACACGTTCGCGTTGCCTGCGGTCGGTGTGATCGGGACGTGGTTCGAGACCGGGCTGGTGACAGTCCTGCTGCTGGCCGGGATGGCCCGGATCCCGGCCGAACGGTATGAGGCCGCCCGGCTGGACGGTGCGGGACCGGTTGCGGAGTTCTTCGCGGTCGTGCTGCCCGCGGTCCGCGGTGAGATCGCGGTCGCGGTGACGTTGACCGTGATCGCGGCGCTGCGCACGTTCGACCTGGTGTACGTGACCACGAGCGGAGGGCCTGGTACGTCGACCAGCGTGCCGTCGTACGAGGTGTATCACCGGGCCTTCGAGCTCGGGCAAGTCGGCTCGGCGGCGGCCATCGGAGTGTGTCTGACGGTGCTGATCTTCGTGATCACGCTCGGGGTCAACCGGATTGCGGAGCGGGCATGAGGGCGTCGCTGCCGGAGCGGATCGGCAACTACACGCTGCTGATCGTGTTCGGGCTGTTCGCGCTCGGGCCGATCGTCACGATCCTCGGCGCCGCGCTCGGCCCGGACGACGCGGGTGGTGGGACGAGCGGCTTCGCGAACTTCGGCAAGGCCTGGGAGATCGGCCACTTCGGCACCTACCTGCGGATGAGCGTCGCGGTGTCGGTGACCGTCGTGGTGGTCAGTGTGCTGTTCTCGATCCTGTCCGGCTACGCCTTCGGGACGATGCGGTTCCGGGGTGCGTCCGCGCTGTTCTACCTGTTCCTGATCGGGATCATGATGCCGACCGAGGCGATCGTCGTCCCGCTGTACTTCGATCTCCGCACGCTCGGCCTGACCGACACCTTCTGGGCGGTCGCGCTGCCTCAGATCGCGCAATCCGTTGCCTTCGGCACCTTCTGGATGCGGGCCTACTTCCGGTCCTCGTCGCGTTCGCTGGTCGAGGCCGCGCGCCTCGACGGCGCCGGCCACTGGCAGACGCTCTGGCTGATCCTCGTGCCACCGGCCAGGCCCGCGCTGGTCACACTGATCGTGCTGGTCTTCATGTGGACCTGGAACGAGTTCCTGATCCCGCTGGTGATGGTGACGAGCGAGTCTCTGCGGACGGCGCCGCTCGGGCTCGCCTTCTTCTCCGGCCAGTACACCTCAGGTTTCACCCTGCTCGCGGCCGGAGCAGTCATCGTCGGCACCCCCGTCGTACTGGTGTATGCGTTCCTGCAGCGGCACTTCATCGCCGGCATGCTTGAGGGTGCGGTCAGGGAGTGACCAGCGGGCGGACGTAGGTGAGCAGGCTGACCAAGGTCTTGCCGGGCTCCTCCCAGGGCGCGAGATGGGCGGAGTTCTCGAACCAGACAGCCTGCTTGTACGGCGCCTCGACCGTCGCCAGCCACTTCTCAACCGGCGCGGTCGGCGTGGTGTAGTCGTGCCGCCCGAAGAACATCACCAGCGGAATCGGGAAGTCGGTGATCGTCGTCAGATCGGTCGCGAGCATCTCGTCGATCACCCGGCCGAGCGTGAAGAGGTTGCCTGCTTCGAGGGTCTCGATGTCCTCGGCCGTGTACCTCCGGCGACAGCAACGGCGCATCGAAGAAGTAGCCGGTCTCGTGCCGGAAGGCGCTCAGCCCACCCCGGTACTGCGCCCACTGGCGAGCGATGATGATCCGCTCCCGGGTGAGCGGCTGATCGCCCGGGTACGGCGCGATTGACGCGAGCTGCTCGAGCGCCTCGGTGTGATTGTGCAGCTCGGCCTGGGCGACGGCGTACTCGTAGCAGTGCGTCTCGTTGGCCCGGGCGTCGATCACCTGGCCGATGCCGACGTACGCGTGGAAGAGATCAGGACGACGAACAGCAGCCTGTACGCCGATCAGCGTGCCCCAGCTGTGTCCGATCAGCACGAGTTTCTCGACGCCGTACCGGTCGCGGATCTGCTCGGCGAGCTCGATCGCGTCCTCGACGTACCGGGCGATCGTGAGGGTGTCGGAGATGGTCGCCGGGTCGACCGAGCGGAGCGTCCGGCCGGCGGCGCGCTGGTCGTAGGTGACGACCGTGAAGTACTCCTCGATCGGTCGCTGGAACTGCCAGGAGACCGGCGCGAGTGGCGTGGCCGGACCGCCGTGGATGAAGAGGATCACCGGATTCGACCGGTCCTGGCCGCGGGTGTAGACCCAGTGGTCGATGCCGCCGGCGGGCAGCTGGAAGTTCTCCTGGATGCCGTCCGGCGCAACGATGTGCTGCAGGTCGGCGATGATCTCGCGAGCTTCGTCGGTCACTCGCCGATGGTGTCAGTCCGAGGGGTCGCAGCTCTTGACGAGCGGGGCGTGCAGCCGGTCGGCGAGGACCTGACGCTGGGTCGGGAGCGCCTCGGCCTGGCGGCGGAGACCCTCCTTGGTCAGGCAGACGATCACGGCCCGGCGATCCGCCGTACAGACGTCGCGGGTGACGAGGCCGTCGTTCTCCAGGCGGGCGATCACGCGGGACAGCGCGCTCTGGCTGAGGTGCACCGACTTCGCGATGGTGGCGATCTTGGACGAGTGGTCCGGCAGCTCGGCGAGCCGCTCGAGCACCTCGTACTCACTCATCCCCAGCGAGTGACCGGCCTGCAGGGCCCGGTCGAGGGCGCAGGTGAGGTCGGCATGGCGGGCCAGCAGCTCGCGCCAAGCCCTGACATCGGCAGTGACATCGGCGCTGAGCTCACCAGTGTCAGCGCTGACCTTCGTGGGGGCCATGAGGCAGACCATAACATGCATGTGCAATCTATGCAAAGGAATTTAATGCCTAGACATTAGATGCATGTGCATGGAATAGTCTCCTCTCGTGACACAGACAACGCACACCACAACGCCAGAACGCATGACCTGGGACGCGCGCCTTTGGGGAGCGCTCCTCGTGGTCTGCGGCGTGATCTTCCTCGACGGCCTCGATGTGTCCATGGTCGGCATGTCCCTGCCGGCCATCCGCGCAGACCTGGGCGTCAGCCTCTCCTCGCTCCAGTGGGTCGTGACCGGCTACGTGCTCGGGTACGGCGGCCTGCTGCTTCTCGGCGGCCGGACCGCCGATCTGCTGGGCCGGCGCCGGGTCTTCCTGGTCGCCCTGGCCGTCTTCGCCGTGGTCTCGATGCTCAGCTCGCTGGCCACCAACCCGGACCTGCTCATCGCCGCGCGGTTCGTCAAGGGAGTCGCCGCCGCGTTCACCGCGCCGGCCGCGCTCTCCATCATCACCACCACTTTCCACGAGGGACCGGATCGCAACCGGGCCCTCTCGATCTTCACCACCTGCGCCGCCAGCGGCTTCTCGATGGGCCTCATCCTGGGGGGCGCGCTGACCGAGATCGGCTGGCGCTGGACCTTCCTGATGCCTGGCCCGGTCGCCCTGATCGTCCTGCTGTTCGCCATCAAGCTGATCCCGAACAGCCCGCGTGACAAGGTCGCCGGCGGGTACGACATCCCCGGCGCGGTCACCGTCACCGGCGGCATGCTGTCCCTGGTCTACGCCGTCGTCGGCGCCGAGCACGCCGGTTGGGCCTCGTTCCAGACGATCGGGACGTTCGTGCTGTCGGCTGTCCTGCTGGCTGCCTTCATCGTGATCGAGCTGCGCACCCGGAACCCGCTGGTCCGGCTCGGCATCCTGCGCGACGGTGCCCTCCGCCGCGCGAACCTGGCCGGTCTGACGGTCTTCGGCGCGTACGTCGCGTTCCAGTTCATCGGGACCTTGTACCTGCAGAACCTGCTCGGCTGGTCGTCGCTGCAGACCGCCCTGGCGTTCCTCCCGGCCGGCCTGCTGGTTGTGGGGCTGTCGCCGAACGCGGGCAAGATCGCGGACCGGATCGGTACCGACAAGATGATCATCGGAGCGATGATCCTGTTCGTCGCCGGTTACGCGCTCTCGCTGCGGATCGGGACCGAGTCGGCGTACTTCTCGACCGTGTTCCCGAGCATCATGCTGATCGGCGCCGGCTTCGCGATCGGGTTCCCGGCGCTGAACATCCAGGCTGTGTCCGGGGTGGAGGACGAGGAGCAGGGGCTCGCGTCCGGCATGTTCAACACGGCCAACCAGGTCGGTGGGGCCGTGGTCCTGGCCGCTGTGACCGCCGTGATCGGCAGCCAGGCGGCAGGCATGACCACGCCGGCCGGGGTGCTCGCGGCGTACAAGCCTGGTCTTGGGGTTGTCACCGGGGTGGCGGCTCTTGGTCTGCTGATCGCACTGACGGGGCTGCCGGACATGCGGCGGCGCCAGGCCCGGGACGCGGCCGAGGCCGCGGAACTGGCCGCCGTACAGAAGGAACTGGCGGAAGAGCAGATGACTCCGGCCGCCTGAGTCACATATGAGATCTGCGGGTCCCGGGCTACTCCGCCGGGACCCGCAGTCATTGTTCAGGGCCTGCCGCGGCGGCTCGGGGCTGGTCCGGGGCGATCCCTTATTGGTTTGCACTCGTCGGAGTGGTCGACTGGGCACATGAGCAATCAGAGCGGGTACGACGGGCGCGTCAAGGACATCCTGGATCGAGTGGCCAAGGGGCACCTGACGCCGGATGAGGCCACGACCTTGATCGCTGCGCTGCGGGCCGATGCGCCGGTTGCTGATGACACTCCGTCCGAGTCTGCCTGGTCCGACGCGGTGACAGCCCCGGTGCCTCCGGTCGCTCCGGTACCTCCGGTGTCTTCGGTGCAGGACTCGGTGGTGGACGAGGCGCCGGTCGAGGAAGAGATCGAGCACAGCACGGTGCCGATGCCTTCCGGTGTGCAGCGGGTGACGATCCGGGCGATCGGGCGGCGCGTCCGGCTGATCGGTGAGCCGGCGGTGAACGGCGTCGCGGTCGACGGTCCGCACGTGATCAAGAAGGACGGCGACACCCTCGCGATCAACAGCGAGGGCGACATGGGTGTCTCGATCGACGGGTTCAGCATGCTGCGCAACCCGACCGACCTGAAGGCGCACGTGAACGGTCTCGCCAAGGAGCTGCAGATCCGGGTCAACCCCAACCTGCAGGTCGAGGTCGAGGTGACCGGCGGCAGCGTCAACGCCGAGCGCGTGCCCGGTCTGACCCGCGTCCGCGTCACCGCCGGTACGGCGAAGGTGACCGACGTCGACGGGCCGATCGACGTACTGGTCCAGGCTGGCTCGGTCACCCTGGACGCACAGCTCACCAAGGGCCGCTCGCGGGTCCGCGTCGAGTCCGGCATGGCCACGGTCAACCTGCGCCGCGGCTCTGATGTCCACGTCCACACCGAAGCCCAGCTCGGCCGCGTCAACTGGACCGGCGCCGTCTCCGGCCAGTCCAAGGACGTAGAGATCGGCCGCGGCCGCGCCGGCCTCGATGTCGAGGTTCTAGTCGGCAGCGCCCAGATCAGCGCCGAGTAGCGCTCGCTGGGTCCGGAGCGGCGAGAGATAGAGGAATGCCGTTCCGGCCAGCGAAGCCAGGCCGGCGATCCACAGGGTGGGGCGGAGGCCGAAGGCTGTGCCTAGTACGCCGCCGAGCAGGCTGCCGATGGGGGCCGCGCCCCAGCTGAGGAAGCTCATGGTGGCGCTGACGCGGCCTTGGAGGTCGGGTGGGCAGACGCGCTGGCGGATGCTGCTGGCCAGGATGTAGCTGATGATGATGCTGAATCCGGCCAGCAGAGTGGCGCCGACGAACCACACCAAGCGCAGGCCCGGTCCGGTGAGGGCCTGCAGGGTGAAGGCGACGCCGATGCCGGTGGCTGACAGCAGCAGCATGCGGACATCGCCGTACCGGTTGCTGAGGCGTTCGGTGACCACAGAGGCGACGATGGCGCCGCCCAGACCGAGCATGCTGAGGACGCCGATCGTGCTGGGGCTCAGGTGCACCTCGCGGACCAGGAAGACGATCATCACCGCGTTGGCGGCGGACTGGAACAGCATGGTGTTGGCCGTGTTGAGAGCGATCGGCCGGAGCAGTTGGTGCTGGAAGACGTAGCGGAGGCCGTCGGCGATCTCGCGGCGCAGATTCGGGGTGTCTGCCGGGGCTGGGCGGGTTTCCGGCGTACGGATCGAGCGGAGCCAGAGGGCTGACCACAGGAAGCTCAGTGCGTCGATTCCGAGGGTCACGGCGGCGGACAGCCACTGCACGAGCACTCCACCTGCTCCGGCACCCACTACTGCGGCCACTGAGTGGTTGGCCGCGAGTTTGGCGTTCCCGGGGAGCAGCTGCTCCGGTGTGAGTAGCCGTGGCGGGTAGGACGTGTGTGCGACGTCGAAGAGCACGGTGAGTACGCCGGCCAGCCCGAGTACGACGTACAGCTGGGTGAGTGTCAGTACGCCGAACCACGCGGCGATCGGGATGGACGCGAACAGCACGGCCCGCCCCAGGTCAGCGGCCACGAGCACGGGTAGGCAGCGGACCCGGTCGACCCACGCTCCGGCGAACAGGCCGAGCAGGAGCCACGCTGCGGTCTCGCACGTGCGCAGGAGCGAGACCTGCAGGGTGGAGGCGTTCAGGGTGAGTACGGCGAGCAGTGGGATCGCGATCATGCTCAGCCGGGAACCCAGCTGGCTGAGCAGGTCCGCGGCCCAGAGCCGGCGGAAGTCGGGGTGGCTGAGGATGCTCCGATCGGCCTTCACGGGGCGACCGTAAACCCCGAGTTGAGCCATGTCGACTCAACTGTCAACAAAGTTGAGCCTGCTCGACTCAAGTTTGCGCTGAAGTGAAAAGATCGGCGCTATGCGACTTGCGTTTCGGGAGTACGGGCGGCCTGATGCTCCGGCCATGGTGTTGCTGCACGGGCTGACGTCGGACGGGTCTTCGTTCGACGGGGTGGCTGATGTGCTGGCCGAGCGGTGGCGGGTCCTGGTGCCGGATCAACGCGGGCATGGCGAGACGGGCCCAGCGGCCGAGTACTCGTTCGAGCTGCTGGCGGCTGACCTAGGGGAGTTCCTGGATGAGCAGGGGCTGACGGCACCGGTGCTGGTCGGCCACTCGATGGGCGCGGTCGCGGCGTACCTGCATGCGGCTCGACAGCCGGCGCGGGTCGGCGTACTGGTGCTGGCTGAGTCGCCACCGCCGTTTCCGCAGCAGCGTCCGATCCCGGAACGGCCGGGCGAGGTTCTGGGGTACGACTGGCGGGCGCGAGTGGACCTGATCGGACAGGTGAACTCGCCGGGAGCGGGGTGGTTCGGTGAGCTGGCGGTGGTGCGAGCGCCGACGCTGGTGATTGGGGGCGGGCCGACCAGTCCGTTCCCGCAGGAGCAGATGCGTGCCATGGCTGAGCAGGTGCCCAACGGTCGCTTCCACGAGCTCCCCGTCGGTCACGGCGTACACCGGGAGGCGCCGGAGGAATTTGTGGCGCTACTGACCGAGTTCGCTGGTGGCTTCGTTGCTGGCTTCGGTGGTGGCTTCGGTGGTGGCGAGGACGGTCAGGTCGCCGGTCGTGGTGATGTTGCTCGGGGCGAAGCCGGCTAGCTGGAGCATCCAGAGCAGTTCGTTGCGGAAGTACCAGCGCCCCTGGCCGGCCCGCACCTCGGTCCGGAGCAGTCGCGCATCCTCGTCGTACAGGTCGTAGCGTCGTTCTTCATGCCACGTCTGCTCGACGCGGTCCAGCGCCGTCCATCGCGCGGAGACCTCCAGATGGTTGCCGTCGGCAAGCTCACTCCGCGGACCGGTCTGCCAAGGAGTCGGGAAGTCGTCGGCGGGCGGTTCGGTGTAGTTGATCGGCACCGGGAACACGTTGGAGACAAGCACCCCGCCGGGCTCGAGCTGCGCGCGACACCGCCGCAAGGTTTCGAGCGCCTGCTGCCGATCCATCACCAGTACGAAGCTCCCGCACGGAATGTAGATCGTGCGGAACTTCCCCGGTACGGCGAGATCCTGCATCGCCTGCTCGTACAACGTCGGCTCGAGCCCGCGGTGTACCCCTTCACGCCGGCACATCGCCAGCATGTCGGCCGAGATGTCACACCCCTCGACCGCCAACCCCTCACCCAAGAACGTCAGCAACAACCGCCCGGCCCCGCACCCCAACTCCAACGCGCGCCCACCCTGCCCCCGGATCACGTCCCGGTAGAACGGCGCATCCCCCCGGGCATCCGTCACCGAACTAGCAGCCCACTGCTCCGCCGCCAGCCCCCGAAACAACTCACCCTCGTCATACCCACCCACCCCCGAAGTCTCCCCGCGCCCATCCCCACCCGCACCCCATTTACCCAATCGCGCACCCCACCTCGTGGGTCCACCCACCACCTCGTGGGTTCCCCCGCCGCATGCGATGGGGGAACCCATCAAATGCACCACGTCAGACCCCGGTACGGCGGGCGCGGCGACCCGGTTTGGTGGGCTGACCCATCCCATGGCGGGTGGGCCAACCCGCCCACGCCGCTAGCCCACCCACAACCCGATGGGCGGACCCATCAAATGGCGCTCGTCCGGCGCATGCTCGCGCAGTATTGAGTCGGCGCCGACGGGACGGCGTACTTCATGAACGGCGGATCCAGGCAGGCCGGCCACAAGTTGGGGGTGAGCACACCCGACGATGGGCGTGAACAGGTCATACCTTGTGCACGCCCACCGGTTCCTGTTCGGCATCCGCCCCGAGACCGGCGACCGGCGACCGGCTGGGTTCACCCACAACCTCATGGGTGAACCCACCAAACGCACCACGGCAGAGCCCGGTACGACGCCGCGCGGCGATCCCCTTTGCTGGGCGAGCCAGGCAAATGGTGGGTTGGCCAACCGCATGCGGTTGGCCCTCCCGCAACCCGATGGGTGGACCCCCCAAAGGGGGGAACCCATGAGATGGAGCTGGGCCAGACGGGGCGGGCGGGCTTTGGCTGGGGCGCGTTTGGTGACTCACGCGTCCGTACGGTTGTTCGAGGGGGAATGCGAAGCGCCCCGGTGGTTGTCCACCGGGGCGCTTCGGAAGTGGTGGGGTCAGCCGGTGAAGGGCTCGGCGGCGACGATCTGGACGGTGACGGGCTTGCCGTTGGGGGCCTCGTAGGTGGCCTTGTCGCCCTTCTTCTTGCCGAGGATGGCGGCGCCGAGGGGGGACTGCGGCGAGTAGACGTCGATGTCGACGGAGGCGTCCAGGGCGAGCAGTTCACGGGAGCCGAGCAGGAAGGTCTCGACCTCGTCGTCACCGGCGAAGGTGATGGAGACCTTCATGCCGGGCTCGACCTTGCCGCCCTTCTTCGGGGTCTCGCCGACCTGGGCGCGGCGGAGCATGTCCTCGAGCTGCCGGATCCGGGCCTCGATCTTGCCCTGCTCGTCCTTGGCGGCGTGGTAGCCGCCGTTCTCCTTCAGGTCGCCCTCGTCGCGGGCGTCGCTGATCCGCTGCGTGATCTCCGCGCGGGCCGGGCCCTTCAGCTGCTCGAGCTCGGCCTTCAGCTGGTCGTAGCCCTCCTGCGTCAGCCAGACAACGCTCGCCTCTTCGATTCTCTGCGTCATGGGCTGCTCCTTGAGGGTTGGATAGGTGGGCAGGAAATGCTGCTGGCCGCCGTCGACGACGGCGACCAATCCACCCAGCCTAGCAAGATCCGCCCCAGAACCCCACCGTTCCAACAGCTCCCAACCGCCAGGAGAGCGCTTTCCCGACGGTTTTCGACCACCGGATCCGCAAAGACCGGCAATCGGTTGCCGATTCAGGTTCCGCGTCAACCACAAACCGGCTCTGACCTGCGTTTTCGCCGATCAGTGCGGGCGGTGCGAATCGGCGGTCGTGCAGCCGACCAGGACCACCGAGGTGGCGCTTCGCTGGGTGGTCAGGGTGGCCGGCAGCGACTGGTTCCGGGGGGCGTCCGCGGGGACGGTCAGCGTCAGCTCGCCGACGATGGAGAAGTCGGCCGCCTTGGCCTGGACCCGGCAGGTGGCCTCGACGGACTTGGTGCGGTCGACCTGCACGGTGGCGGTCGCCTGGGTCTCCGAGACGATCTTGAACGCGAGGAGCCGCGAGGTCACCGGCGGGTTCGACCCGATCACGGCGGCCCACAGCAACCACCCCAGCCCGGCGACGGCGATGACTGCGACCAGGCCGATGATCAGCGGTCGCCGGGACCGTCCGTCGCGGCCGTAACGGGAGTCGAGGGCACTGCTGGCTGGCTCTGTCAACGGGGGTCCAGGGGGTTGGTTGTGGGTTTTGGGGTCCGGTGGAGGACCATTGTGTCTTGTGAGTGGAGAGTTGCGGTTGTTGCATGTGCATGCCCACCCGGACGACGAGTCGAGCAAGGGGGCCGCTTCGACGGCCAAGTACGTCGCCGAGGGCGTCGAGGTGCTGGTGGCCACGTGTACCGGTGGCGAGCGGGGTTCCATTCTGAACCCCAAGATGGATCGCCCCGAGGTGCTGGCGAACATCAGCGAGATCCGTCGCAAGGAGATGGACAGCGCGCGCGAGATCCTCGGCATCCGGCAGGAGTGGCTCGGCTGGGTCGACTCCGGCTATCCCGAGGGTGATCCGTTGCCGCCGCTGCCGGAAGGCTGCTTCGCGGCGCTGAAGGTCGAGGATGCGGCCGCACCGCTCGTGAAGCTGATCCGCGAGTTCCGTCCGCAGGTCGTCACGACGTACGACGAGAACGGCGGCTACCCGCATCCCGATCACGTCATGTGTCACCAGATCACCGTGGCCGCCTTCGAGGCCGCCGGTGACGACAACGCCTACCCGGAGCTCGGTGAGCCCTGGCAGCCGCTGAAGCTGTACTACCACCACACGTTCCACCGCGAGCGGATGAAGGCCCTGCACGACGCGATGATCGCGCGCGGGCTGAAGTCGCCGTACGAGGAGCGTCTGAAGGACTGGAAGGCGGACCCGGAGAACGAGCGCCGGATCACCACCCGGGTGGAGTGCGCCGAGTACTTCGAGACCCGGGACCGCGCGCTGCTGGCGCACGCGACGCAGATCGACCCCGAGGGCGCCTGGTTCGCCGTACCGCTCGAGGTTCACCAGGCGGCCTGGCCGACCGAGGACTACGAGTTGGCGCGGAGTCTGGTCGAGTCGGAGATCCCGGAGCACGACCTCTTCGCGGGGCTCCGCTGAGGGCGGGCGCGACCAATGAGAGAATGGTGGCGTGATAGCGATGACCTCCCTTGCGCCGGTCGAGATCGACCCGAACTCGGTGCGTCCCGGCTGGGTCGCGCTGCTGATCGTGCTCGCCATCGGTGCAGCCACGGTCCTGTTGTGGCGCAACATGGGCAAGCAGCTGAAGAAGATCGACTTCGTGGAAGAAGGCGCGGACGCCCCAGCAGCGTCTTCCGCCCCAGCGAGTCCCGCCAGTTCTGCGGACCCGGCCGCTGCCGAGCCGATCCCTACGGCGGGTACGACGCCGTCGACCCCGACGCAGAGTGAGCCCAAGTAACGCCAACAGCACGATTTGACCAGTACGGCGGCACCGTGATCACGAGATGGTGTCGGACTGGGCTGCCCACCAATGCGTGACCCTATAGTGGCGGCGTGCCCACCATTGCCGGGCGCGGGTCCCTGTGATGAGCACGACCCGTGCCACTCGCGCCGCCCGGCATCGCATGCCCGGACGCCTGGTCGTCGGCGGGCTGGCGGCCGTCGTGGTCGCCTCGATCGCCCTCGTGATCGCCCTGTTCGCCGCCGGCAGCGAGCCGCATGACACCGGCGGTATCGGCGGCCCGAGCCTGTTCGTCGCCTGGCTCCTCCCGCTGCTCCGGCTGATCGCGACCCTGGCCACCGTCGGCTGCGCCGGCGCGTTGCTCGCCGCGGTCGTCCTGCTCCGGATCGAAGGCGGCCTGCTCGGCACCCAGGGCCGCCGCGCGGTCCATGACGCCAGCAACTCGGCCGTCATCTGGGCCGCCTGTTCGTTCGCGGGCGCGGTCGTCACCGCCGCGGTCCTTCTCGACACCCCGGTCGACCTGCTGCGCCTCCGCCTCGACGACGCCCTCGCCGTACCCGAGGTCAAGGCACTCCTGATCACCGGCATCCTGGTCGTCGCCCTGGCCATCGGCATCCGCCGCGTGCAGACCTCCCAAGCCGCACTCCTCGGCGTCCTGGTCGCCATCGGCGCCCTGATCCCGAACGCCCTCACCGCCTTCCCGCGCAACGAGTCGTACGTCGTCCTCGCCGGCGCGGCCCTGGTCGTCCACGTCATCGCCGCCACCACCTGGATCGGCGGCCTGGCCGGCCTCGTCCGCTACGGCCGAGCCAGCCGCGGCGGCCTCCCCGTCGTCCTCGAGCGCTACAACGAGGTCGCCTACGTCTCCTCGATCGCCCTCGTCCTCAGCGGCCTGATCAGCGCCGCCGGCCGCCTGGCCGCCAAAGGCGGCGGCTGGGGCGGCGCCCTCGACGTCCTCACCTCCGACGCGTACGGCGTCCTCCTGATCGTCAAGGTCCTCGCCTTCGCCGTCCTGATCGCCGCCGCCCGCCTCAGCCGCCAACGAGCCACCGGCAACCTCCTCGACCGCAACATCCCCTTCTGGCAACTCGTCGGCTTCGAACTGGTCATCATGGCCCTGGCCCTAGGCCTCTCCGTAGCCCTCAGCCAGACCGCCTAACGTTGGGGGCATGAGCCCCGTCAATGAGCTTGGTCGGAGTACTAGTCCTTATCTGCGGCAGCATGCGGATAATCCGGTGGCTTGGCGGGAGTGGTCCGAGGGGGCGTTCGCGGAGGCTCGGGAGCGGGATGTGCCGGTGTTCTTGTCGGTGGGGTATTCGGCTTGTCACTGGTGTCATGTGATGGCTCATGAGTCGTTCGAGGATGCTGGTACGGCGGCGTACCTGAACGAGCATTTCGTGAGTATCAAGGTGGATCGCGAAGAGCGGCCGGATGTGGATGCGATCTACATGGCGGCGACGGTGGCGATGACGGGGCATGGTGGGTGGCCGATGTCGGTCTTTCTCACGCCGGAGGCGGAGCCGTTCTTCTGTGGGACGTATTTTCCGAAGGACGCGCGGCACGGGATGGCGTCGTTCCGGCAGGTGCTGGAGTCGCTGGTCGAGGCCTGGGAGTCGAAGCGGGACCAGATCGACGGGATCGGGCGCCGGGTGGTCGAGCAGTTGGGCGCGCGACAGCAGCCGGCCGGGGGAGAGCTCGACCTGGATAGGGCGGCGCAACTCCTGGCGACCGATTTCGATCCGGTGGATGCCGGGTTCGGGGGAGCGCCGAAGTTTCCGCCGTCGATGGTGCTCGACTTCCTGCTCAGGCACCACCGGCGGACCGGGTCGGCGGATGCGCTCAAGATGGCGGCCCAGACCTGTGAGCGGATGGCTCGGGGTGGGATGTACGACCAACTCGCCGGTGGATTCGCCCGGTACTCCGTCGATGGGCAGTGGGTCGTTCCGCATTTCGAGAAGATGTTGTACGACAACGCGTTGCTGCTCGATGTCTATACCCAGTGGTGGGCAATCACGGGGGAGGCGCTGGCGCGCCGGGTCGCCGAGGAGACGGCCGAGTTCCTCCTCACGGAACTCCGGACTCCGGAAGGCGGGTTCGCGTCGGCGCTCGACGCCGATACCGAGGGCGAAGAAGGCCGGTTCTATGTCTGGACCCCGGCCGAAATCCAGCAGGTACTGGACCCGGACGACGCCGCCTGGACCATCGACCTCTGCGACGTGACGGGCACTTTCGAGCATGGATCCTCGGTCCTGCAGCTCCGCCAGGACCCCGACGACGCCGAGCGCTGGCAGCGGATCCGCACCCAACTCCGGCAGGCCCGGAGCACCCGCACGTACCCGGGCCGTGACGACAAGGTGGTCGCCGCATGGAACGGCCTGGCGATCACCGCGCTCGTCCGGGCCGGCATCGTCTTCGACCAGCCCCAGTACGTCGATGCAGCCGCGGAAGCCGCCGAATTGATCCGGAAGGTTCACATCGACCAGGCCACCGGGCGCCTGCACCGGACCTCGCGGGACGGCACGGCCGGTACGGCGCATGGCGTGCTGGAGGACTACGCGGCGTACGCGCAGGGTTGTCTCACGTTGTTCGGTGTCAGCGGCAACATCGAGTGGTTCGAGACCGCGCAGGCCTTGCTGGACCGGGCTCTCGACCAGTTCGTTGCCGATGGCTCCTATTTTGACACGGCGGCGGATGCCGAGGAGCTGGTCTGGCGGCCGCAGGACCCGACGGACAACGCGAGTCCGTCCGGGGTGAGCCTGGCGGCGGAGGCGTTCACGACGCTGGCGAGCCTGACCGGATCAGTCCGGTATGAGACCGCGGCCGAGCAGGCACTGAGCGCCTCGGCAACTATCGCAGCGAGGGCGCCACGCTTCGCCGGCCGGGCCCTCGCGGTGGCCGAGACGATCGCAGCCGGACCGCTCGAGATCGCGATCGCGGGCCGTTCGCCGGAGCTGCTGAGGACCGCGTTCACGCACGCACCCTGGGGTACGGCGATCGTCCAGGGCGAGCCGGGTCTCGCCGTACCGCTGATGGCCGAGCGCTCGTTGGTTGATGACCGGCCGGTGGCATATGTGTGTCAGAAATTCACGTGTCAATTGCCCGTTTCAGACTCGGAAGTCTTGCGCGGGCAGCTGATCTGACCATCGTGGGCAATGCGGGTTTTCCCTGTCATTTCGGCACTATCGCTTGACTCCGGGCCTCCCGCAGACGAGAGTCCTCCCTCAGTCGGATGTAACAGAACTCGCATGTCCTGACACATAGTGTCACAAGTAGGCAGTGGCACTGATGCGCCAGAATCCGGCGTCCCCAACTGAATTTGGTCGTTGCGCCCAAACAGCGACCACACCGTGAGGAGATGTTGTCTTGAAACGACTGACATCAGCAGGGGCGGTGGCCATCGTCGCAGCAGCTGGACTGGCTGCAGGCTTCACCGGCACGCCCGCCGGTGCGGCAGGCCGTACGACACCGCTCCCGGCATCCGGCTTCGATCAGCCGGCCGCCGTACAGGCCGAGAACGCGCTGACCGCGCAGACGGCCGCAGCTCTTGGCCTGGCCAGTGGTGAGCAGCTCCAGGTGCGCGACGTGGTCAAGGACCCCGACGGCACCGAGTTCGTCCGCTACGACCGCACCTTCAACGGCCTCAAGGTCGTCGGCGGTGACCTGATCGTGAAGCGCAACGGCGAGTCCGTCGGGTCGGTGAAGTACAACTACAACGCCAAGGCCGTCGGTGTCGCGACCAAGCCGGCTCTGTCCCAGTCGGCCGCGCTCGCCAAGGGTGCCGAGGCAGCCAAGTTCAAGGCCACCGGCAACAAGGGGACGTTGGTCGTCTTCGTTACTCCGGGAAAGCCTGTGCTCGCCTACGAGGTCGTCACCACCGGCGTCAAGGCCGACCAGACCCCGTCCGTGCTGCACTCGTTCATCGACGCCAAGTCCGGAGCGGTGCTCGCTCAGGACGACGAGATCAAGACCGGCACCGGCAACTCGATGTACGCCGGCCAGGTCTCGATCGGCACCTCGGGCAGCGCGCCCAGCTTCTCGCTGACCGACACCAGCCGCGGCGGCAACTGGACCACGGACCTCAACGGTTCGACCTCCGGTAACGGCACCACGTTCACCGACGCCGACGACACCTGGGGTTCCGGTGCGGCGTCCGACCGCCAGACCGCCGGCGTCGACGCGCACTACGGTTCGCAGCTGACGTGGGACTACTACAAGAACGTCCACGGCCGCAACGGCATCTTCAACAACGGCCAGGGCGCTCGCTCCCGCGTGCACTACGGCAACGCGTACGTGAACGCGTTCTGGGACGGCACCCAGATGACGTACGGCGACGGCCAGGGCAACACCAAGCCGCTGACCGCCATCGACGTGGCCGGCCACGAGATGAGCCACGGTGTCACCGAGGCCACCGCGAACCTGAACTACTCCGGTGACGCGGGCGGCCTGAACGAGTCGACCTCGGACATCTTCGGCACGCTGGTCGAGTTCAACGCGAACAACTCCACCGATGTCGGCGACTACCTCATCGGCGAGAAGATCAACATCAACGGCAACGGTACGCCGCTGCGCTACATGGACAAGCCGAACAAGGACGGTCGTTCCTACGACTGCTGGAGCGGCTCGGTCGGCGGCGCTGACCCGCACTACTCCTCCGGCCCGCTGAACCACTGGTTCTACCTGGCCTCCGAGGGCACCGGCACCAAGACCATCAACGGTGTCACCTACACCAGCACCGCGTGTGACGGCGCCACCTTCGCCGGTGTCGGCCGCGACATCGTCGGCAAGGTCTGGTACCGCACGCTGAGCACCAAGCTCAGCTCGGGCAGCACCTACCTCGACGCCCGGGAAGGCGCCATCACCTCCGCCAAGGAGCTGTACGGCAACGACTCGGTCGAGTGCAAGGGCATCCAGGCCGCGTTCAGCGGTATCTCGGTCCCGGCCGGTTCCGCCGCCTGTGGCGGTACCACCGAGCCGCCGACCGGCGACAACCTGCTGAAGAACCCGGGCTTCGAGTCCGGTGCGGTCAACTGGACCGGTACGTCGGGTGTCGTCACCAACAGCACCTCTAAGCCGGCTCGCACCGGTAGCTACAAGGCGTGGCTGCAGGGCAACGGCAACACCAGCACCGAGAACACCGGCCAGTCGATCGCCATCCCGGCAACCGCCACCGCCGCTTCGCTCTCGTTCTGGCTGCGCATCGACACCGCGGAGACCACCTCTTCGACGGTGTACGACACGCTCAAGGTGCAGATCGTCGACGGCAGCACGACCACCACGCTGGCGACGTACTCGAACCTGAACAAGAACACGACGTACACCCAGAAGACGTTCAACGTCTCGGCGTACAAGGGCAAGACCGTCACGGTGAAGTTCGTCGGCGCGGAGGACTCCTCCCTGCAGACCAGCTTCGTCGTCGACGACACCTCCCTGGTCGCGGGTAGCTGAACTTAGCTACCTGGCGGGTCCGGCGGCCCTGAAAGGTCGCCGGACCCACCCTCCCCTGTGTCAAGGACGCGCAATTCCACCGCCCTGGTCGCTGCGCCCATTCAGCGACCACAATGTGAGGAGAGCTGTCTTGAAACGAGCAACTTCTGTCGGCGCCATCGCCGTCATCGCCGCGGCCGCCATGGTCGCCGCACCGGCCGGCGCGAATCTGGCCTCTGCCCCGCTGCCCGCGTCCGGCTTCAACCAGCCGGCCGCTGTCCAGGCCGAGCAGGCGCTCGCTGCGAACACCGCGGCCGCGCTCGGGCTGGGCAAGGGCGAGGTCCTGAAGGTCAAGGACGTCGTGAAGGATGCCGACGGCACCGAGTTCGTCCGCTACGACCGGACGTTCAACGGCCTGAAGGTTGTCGGCGGTGACCTGATCGTCAAGCGCGACAGCGCCGGTACGGTCAGCCAGATCACCTACAACCGCAACGCGAAGGCCGTCGGCCTGACCTCCACCAAGCCGACGCTGTCGCAGGCGGCCGCGCTGGCGAAGGGCGCCAAGACCGCCGGGTTCAAGGCCACCGCGAACAAGGGTGACCTGGTCATCTACGTGGCCGAGAGCAAGCCGGTGCTGGCCTACGAGGTCGTCACCAGCGGTGTGAAGGCCGACCAGACGCCGTCCGTGCTGCACTCGTTCTTCGACGCGAAGACCGGTGCGCTGCTGGACTCCGACGACGAGGTCAAGACCGGTACCGGTAACTCGATGTACGCCGGCCAGGTCTCGATCGGCACCGCTGCCGGCTTCCAGCTGAAGGACAACGCCCGCGGTGGCAACAACACCACCGACCTCAACGGCGGAACGTCCGGCACCGGAACGCTGTTCACGGATGCAGACGATGTCTGGGGCAACGGTCTGGCCTCCAACCGGCAGACCGCCGGTGTCGACGCCCACTACGGTGGCCAGCTGACGTGGGACTACTACAAGAACGTCCACGGCCGTAACGGCATCTTCAACAACGGAACCGGTGCTCGCTCGCGCGTCCACTACGGCAACGCGTACGTGAACGCGTTCTGGGACGGCTCGCAGATGACGTACGGCGACGGCCAGGGCAACACCAAGCCGCTGACCGCCATCGACGTCGCGGGTCACGAGATGAGCCACGGTGTCACCCAGGCCACGGCCGGGCTGGCGTACTCCGGCGACGCGGGCGGCCTGAACGAGGCCACCTCGGACATCTTCGGGACCATGGTCGAGTTCTACGCGAACAACGCCACCGACAAGGGTGACTACCTGATCGGCGAGAAGATCAACATCAACGGCAACGGCACGCCGCTGCGCTACATGGACAAGCCGTCGAAGGACGGACGCGGCAGCCAGGACTGCTGGACCACCGGCACCAAGAACCTGGACCCGCACTACTCGTCGGGCCCGCTGAACCACTGGTTCTACCTGGCCTCCGAGGGCACCGGCACCAAGACCATCAACGGTGTCAGCTACACCAGCACCTCCTGCAACGGTACGACGTTCGTCGGTGCGGGTCGTGACGTGGCTGCCAAGGTCTGGTACCGGACGCTGACCACCAAGCTCAGCTCGAACTCCAACTACGCGGCGGCCCGTAACGGTGCCATCACCTCCGCCAAGGAGCTGTACGGCGCGGGCTCGGCCCAGTGCCTCGCGGTGCAGCGCGCCTTCGCCGGCATCAACGCGCCGGCCGGTACCGCTGCTTGCTAGTAGCAACCAGTCCTGCGTTTAACTGATTCAGGCTGACACTCGAGGTCCGGGGGCGGGCCATGCCCGTGGCTCGCCCCCGGACCTTCTCTTGTAAGCAAGGAGAAAGTCCCCATGCGTAGATCCTTGTCTGCAGCAGCTCTCGGCGTCGCACTCGCCGCCGGAGCTCTTGTCGTCCCGTCCGCCACCGCCTCCGTGACAGTCGACTCGCCGGACATCTCGGTGACCAACACCAAGGCGCACCTGGACCAGTTCCAGACCATCGCCAACAACAACGGCGGCAACCGGTACACCGGTCGCACCGGCTACAAGGCCTCCGCCGACTGGGTGAAGGCCAAGCTCGACGCCGCCGGTTTCACCACCACCTTGCAGCAGTTCTCCACCTCGGCCGGTACGTCGTACAACGTGATCGCCGAATGGCCGTTCGGCGACGCCAACCACGTCGTGATGACCGGTTCGCACCTGGACAGCGTCAGCGCCGGTCCGGGCATCAACGACAACGGCTCGGGCAGTGCGGGTGTCCTGGAGACCGCGCTCACCTATGCCGCCAGCGGCCAGACTCCCAAGAACCGTCTGCGCTTCGGTTTTTGGGGTGCCGAGGAGCTCGGGCTTCTCGGGTCCAAGTACTACGTGAACAACCTCCCGGCCGCCGAGCGGGACAAGATCGAGCTGTACATGAACTTCGACATGATCGCGTCGCCCAACCCGGGCTACTTCATCTACGACGACAACGCGGCCGGCAACGGCGCGCGGGACGACCTGAAGGCGTACTTCACCAGCAAGAACGTGCAGACGGAGTACATCGACGTCCAGGGCCGGTCCGACCACGCGGCCTTCCGGTCGCTCGGCCTCCCGACCGCCGGCACCTTCTCCGGCGCCGAGGAGATCAAGTCGTCGGCCCAGGCCACCAAGTGGGGCGGCTCGGCGAATGTTGCCTTCGACAAGTGCTACCACCGCGCCTGTGACACCAACACGAACCTGGACCTGACGTCGCTCGACCGGCAGATCGATGCCATCGGCCACATGGTCTGGAACTACGCGCAGAAGGACTACGGCAGCGGACCGCCTCCGGGTGGGTCGAACCTGCTCGCCAACCCGGGCTTCGAGTCCGGTGCGGTGAACTGGACCGGTACGTCGGGGGTTGTCACCAACAGCACCTCGAAGCCGGCCCGGACCGGTAGCTGGAAGGCGTGGTTGCAGGGCAACGGCAACACCAGCACCGAGAACACCGGCCAGTCGGTGGCGATCCCGGCCGCGGCGACAGCGGCGACGCTGTCGTTCTGGATCCGGATCGACACCGCCGAGACCACCACGTCGACCGTGTACGACACGGTGAAGGTTCAGGTCGTCGACGGTGGCACGACCACCACGCTGGCGACGTACTCGAACCTGAACAAGAACACGACGTACACGGAGAAGACCTTCAACCTCCTTGCCTACAAGGGGAAGACGGTCACTGTGAAGTTCCTCGGCGCCGAGGACTCGTCACTGCAGACGAGCTTCGTGGTCGACGACGCCGCGGTCACCGTCCCCTAGAGCGGCTTGCAGAGATCCCCTGGCGGGGTCTTGGCCTCGGTGAGCAGCTTGCCCACCGGGGCCACCAGGGGCTTGAGCTTCGGGTCCTCGAGCCGGGCGACCTTGCCGTTGGCGGTCACCGCGATGATCATGTCGTCGGGGTGCCGCACGGACGGCTTGACCATCGTCAGGCTTGCCCAGTCGACCTGCTGCGCCGCTGCGGCCAGTGGCGTCAGCAGCGTCGGGTCGAGCTTGCACCGCACGGTTTCCTTGCCACGGGAACTCACCGTGGCAACACCGTCGGCCGCGACGAGGATCTGGTCGTCGAACCCGGCGAAACCGCCGGTCCGGCTCACCGTCATCGGCAAACCGACCCCGACCGGCGTCGACTCGGTCACCGTCGGCACGCTGGGTGTAGGTGTTGCCGATGGCTGACCACCGGCACTGGACTCGTCACCGCACCCGCTCAGAACCAGTCCAGCGAGGGCGGCGAGCGCTGTGTATCTCCCTAGGTTCTTCACACAACAGGGATACCCGATCGCACCCGATTCGTTGCAGCCGAGACAGGACTGAGATCAAATCCCACCTGTACCGCCGGCTGTGCTGCAGGAGGTTGGGCCCATCCGTGCGGCTCCGCTGTGGTGCGGGTGGCGTCGCCCGCCCGGCGTCGTGGGATGGCTCGCCGCGGGTGGCTGGCCTGCGGAATTTCGGGGGATATCCGTTCAGGGTGACCCTTCTCTGCCCGAATTTTGAGGGGAGAAGGGGCAACTTGCAGGGAGATCCCCTCGTTTTCTGCACCGCAACCGAAGCGCGGAAGCTCAGGTGGCGGGCACCCGGGGTGTCGACCTCGCCATCACCTCAGCCACGGGATTGGCCAGCCACCTGCCTGTTGGCGCCGGTTGTGGCGGCGGGCAACCGCTGCGTGCGCTGCCGGCCGCATCCGAGCGCTGCGGTTGCGTGGGTTTGCGGAGACGTACTGCCTCTGGGTGGCAGTAAGTCACCGCAAAGCTCGCGGTTGGACGGTTTTGGGCCGGAATGTCCGAATGCCGAGCCTCTTCAGTCCGGTCGCTGGACTGTCGGCGTACTTGCCCGCCGAGCACGTCCACCGGCAGGTCATGCGTCACTCGCCCGAGCCCGTCCCCGGGGCAGGCCACGGCACGCCCGCCCGGAGCCGCACCACACTGCCCCGAACTGCGTTCACGGGTGGGGCTTATACGACGGGGGAGACCAGGTCTACGAGGGCGCGGGTCAGCTGTACGCGCTGCTCGAAGAGTGCCGCTGTGATGGGGTCGGTCGGTTTGGTGATCTCCTCCAGCGGTAGCGCGGTGAACGTCGCTCTGGCGCACAGGGAGCCCAGGTAGCCGTAGAGCACCTGCTCCTCGGTCACCTGCATGCCCTCTTCGGCCAGGCCGCTCAGGAACGCCTTCAGGATCACCTTGTGGACCGCGGGCAGTGCGTCCGGCGAGAGCTCACCAGCGTGCGCCAGGCCGACTAACAGTTGCCCCAGGTCGAAGCCGACCGCTTGCGGGCAGTCAAAGCCCCAGTCGATCACCACGAACTCATCCGGCGACCCCTGCGGCACCAGGAGGTTCTGCGGACTCGCATCCCCATGCTGGTAGCACTGCGGCAACGCGTCGAGTGCATCGAGCACTGCAGGCAGCCGCGCGCTCAGTGCCAGCAGATCGTCCCGCAGTTTGTGATCGCCCAGGTTGCTGACCGCCTCCGCGAGCAGCGGGTGTTTCCAGGTCTCAGGATTGGCAAGAGCCGGTACGGCGCTCATCAGCACCCGTCCACCGGTGTAGTACCGCAGTGCGATGCCCGGCGTGGTCACCGTGCCGCGGGGGAGTAGCGGTTCGACCAGATGCGGCTGCCGGCGCGCTGACAGTCGACCGAGCAGGTACGCCGCTCGCTCGAACCGGCTGATCGGCCACGGGCCTGGCTCCGGGATGACGTTCTCCATCCACAGGGTGCCGCGGTCGTCGTCGTACAGGTCGACGCGGTAGAGCTTGGGAAGACGCATACCGTCCGGGAGCAACTTCGCCATGCCACTGCGGTGGACCGCGATCTCCAGCTCCCAGGGCAGGTTCTGGATGAACTCCTCCCGGAATCCGTCCGGCACCATCGCGATGTGCGCCCAGTGCCGTGCGGACTGCAGCTGCTTCACGAAACACGACCAGGCCACACCATCCGCCGTACCGAAGACGCGGTAGAGCCCCTCGGTGCTCGGTGTGCCGATCGGGTAGTCCACGACCTCGACCCGCACGGCATCGATGCGTGCGTTGGGTACTCCGGCGACGGTCCGGCCCAGTTCGGTCAGTTCGTCGGCGGTCAGTGCGTCCAGAATGCTCATGACTCAGAGTCGCGCCGGACCCTTCAGCCAGCCTTCAGATCAACGCGCTGTGTACGTCACGATGCTGACGGCGATGTAGTGGCAGGCGAACGCGGCCACCGTCAGGGCGTGGAAGATCTCGTGGAAGCCGAACCAGCGGGGCGACGGATTCGGGCGCTTGGTGCCGTAGATGACCGCGCCGACCGAGTAGAGCAGGCCGCCGACGGCGATCAGCGTGACCACTGCCGCGCCGCCCTGGTGGTAGATGTCGCCCATCCAGAACACCGCGACCCAGCCCATGGCCAGGTAGATCGGTGTGTAGAGCCAGCGGGGTGCGCCGACCCAGAAGACCCGGAACAGGATGCCCAGCGTCGCGCCGCCCCAGACCAGGCTGAGCATCAGGACGCGGTCCTTGCCGCTCAGCAGCAGCATGCCGAGCGGGGTGTAGGTGCCGGCGATCAGCAGGAAGATGTTGCTGTGGTCCAGCCGGCGCAGGATGGCCTCGCCGGTCGCACCCCAGTAGAAGCGGTGGTAGAGCGCGGAGATGCCGAACAGCAGCATCGCGCCGACCGTGTAGACCGCGGCGGCCCAGCGCGCGTTCGCGTGCGGCGCGAGGCAGATCAGCACGATGCCGCCAGCGGTCGCCAGCGGGAAGGTGCCGGCGTGCAGCCAGCCGCGCAGCTTCGGTTTGAGCCGGTCGGACAGACCGTGGCCGACTTCCTGGGGCTGGGCGCTGGAAGCGGTCATCGCCGTCCTTTCGTGATGCTGGGCGGTGGGTCGTAGAGCCTACCTACTCAACCGTAACCTACGGAACCGTAGGTTCAACCCTCCTGAAGGATGAAATGTAGGCGAAGTCACCACCACCATGCACCTTCTCCCGCGTCTACGATGCCGCGGACAAGTGAAAAGTTCGGAGTCCCTTTCCCAGCCTGATCTGGGCTAGCCTCATTGCTGAGGACTTGGAGGCGAAGACCTGCTCATGCAGACACCGGGCAAGCAGAAACTGCGCGACGCGCTCATGATGATCTATGAACGCCGCGTGCAGCGTTCGCTGCCGCCGGAACGGATTCCGCGGCACATCGGCGTCATCATCGACGGCAACCGGCGGTGGGCCCGCTCGGCCGGCAACCCGGTGTCGCACGGCCACGAGGCCGGGGCGAACAAGATCACCGAGTTCCTGCACTGGTGCGACGACGTCGGCGTCAAGGTCGTCACGGTCTGGATGCTGTCCACGGACAACCTGACCCGGCCGGCCGACGAGCTCGAGCCGCTGCTGCGGATCATCGAGCAGGCGGTCGACGAGCTGACCGCGATCGGCCGCTGGCGGATCCACCCGGTCGGCGCGCTGGATCTGCTGCCGAGTGCGACCGCCGAGACGCTCAAACGCGCCGAGACCGCCACCCAGGACGTCGACGGCATGCTCGTCAATGTCGCAGTCGGGTACGGCGGCCGCCGCGAGCTGGCCGACGCCGTCCGCTCGTTGTTGCTCGAGGAGGCCGCGCAGGGCATCTCGATCGAGGAGCTGGCCGAGCGGGTCGACGTCGAGCACATCGCCAGGCACCTCTACACGAAGGGCCAGCCGGATCCGGATCTGGTCATCCGCACGTCGGGCGAGCAGCGCCTGGGCGGCTTCCTGCTCTGGCAGAGCGCGCTGAGCGAGTTCTACTTCTGTGAAGCCCTCTGGCCGGACTTCCGGCACGTCGACTTCCTGCGTGCGGTCCGAAGTTATGCCCAGCGAGAGCGTCGCTTCGGCACCTGACACGCATCTCTCCGCCAATTTGGTCCGGACCAATTAATCTGTTGTCCGGACCAATTTCGCGCGCCTGAACGTCTGCCGTTCACGTGGTTTTCGCCTGCGCTGCGCAACATCCGGTCCATCGCCTGAGATCGGAGCCCCCGGATGACCACCGTTTCCCGCCGTACGGTGCTCGGCAGCGCTGTCGGAGCGGCAGTTCTGGCCACCCTTCCCCCGAGCCTGCAGGAGGCGCTGGCCGCACCGGCCCGGCCCGGCCGGCTCGAGGACATCGAGCACGTGGTGATCTTCATGCAGGAGAACCGCTCGTTCGACCACTACTTCGGGACCGCCGCGGGTGTCCGCGGTTTCGGTGACCGCGCCGCCGTCCGCGGCGTCAACGGCCTGCCGGTCGGCTTCCAGCCGGACCCGTCCCGCCCGGAGGGCTGGCTCGCGCCGTTCAGCATGAACGCCGCCCACACCAACGCCTACCGCCAGGGCGCGGCCGACTTCGGCTACACCACGTCGATGGGCGCCCGGGCCGAAGGCATCGCCGATGGCTACGTGACGCGCCGCAGCGGCGGCTGGATGGGTCAGGGCTTCTACGAGCCGGCCGACATGCCGTTCTACGACGCGCTGACCTCGACCTTCACCGTCTGCGACGCCTACCACTGCTCGATCGAGACCAGCACCAACCCGAACCGCGAGCACTTCATGACCGGCACCAGTGGTGGCACGGTCCGCGACCTGCCGGTCATCGACAACACCGAGATCACCGGCGGGTACGAGTGGACGACGTACGCCGAGCGTCTGGAAGCGGCCGGGATCACCTGGAAGACGTACCAGGCGCTGGACAACTTCGACGACAACGCACTGGCCTGGTTCACGCCGTTCGTGAACGCGAAGCCGGGCTCGTCACTGTACGAGCGCGGGATGCGAATGGTCGGCGACGGCAGTCAGCAGGGCGACCCGTTCGCTATGGGCGCTGCACTGGTCAAGGAGTTCGCTGCGGACGTTCAGGCCGACAAGCTGCCGCAGGTCTCTTGGCTGGTCGCTCCGGCTGCGCTGTCCGAGCACGCCGCCTACACACCGCCGAACGGTGAGCACCTGACCGCCCAGCTGCTGAGCGCACTGGCGGACAACCCGGCGGTCTGGGCGAAGACGGCGTTCATCCTGAACTACGACGAGCACGGCGGCTTCTTCGACCATGACCTCCCGCCGGTGCCGCCACTGGCCAACGGGCGCGGCAAGAGCACGGTCAGCACCGACGGCGAGCTGGTCGTCCAGGTCCGGAGCACGGGCGGTACGGCGTACCGGCTGGTGAATCAGCGTGGTCAGTACCGGGTGCAGGGCGCGTGGTCCGACACGCTGCCTGCTGGTGAGACCCGCGTGGCTGGTCCGACGCCGCTGGGTCTCGGGATCCGGGTACCGATGCTGGTGGTGTCGCCCTGGAGTCGCGGTGGCGCGGTCGACTCGACCGTCTACGACCACACCTCGGTCATCCAGTTCCTGGAGCGCCGGTTCGGAGTCCACGAGCCCAACATCAGTCCGTGGCGCCGGGCGATCACTGGCGACCTGGTGTCGGCGTTCGACTTCTCCGGCGAGGACCCGGCGTGGCCTGAGCTTCCGGACACCAGTGGGAACCGCAAGAAGAGCGATGACGCCGCTGGTCGGCCCGCGCCGACTGTGCCGAGCCCGCAGGTGCTTCCGCGGCAGAAGCGCGGTACCAAGACGCTGCGGCCGTTGCCGTACGCACTCAACCTCAGTAGCCGGATCCGTCGCGGCACTGTCGAGCTCGGGTTCAGCAACGACGGCACTCAGGCCGCAGTGCTCTCCGTCTACCCGGAGCCCGGTGTCGCGCCGCGCAACTACACCGTGGGTGCACGTGGTCGGCTGACCGACCAGTGGTCGTTCGGAGCGAGTGGTTTCGACCTGCGGGTGCATGGTCCCGCTGGAGCGCTCTGGCACCTGCGTGGTCGCGACGGCGACCTCAACGCTGAGGTGCTGGCCGCCCGGAGCGGAGTACTGCTGGTCAAGGTCGTCAACGGCACCCGGCGCTCACAGACCTTCCAGGTCGGCGATTTGGCTTATGGGCAAGGCATTCGCGAGGTGCGCGTGCCTGGCGGCCAGTTCCGCGAGGTGCTCGTGCGCATTGGCTCACACGGCTGGTACGACATCGCTGTCACCGCTGAAGGTGATCCGTACTTCCTGCGCCGCCGTGCGGGCCGACTGCCGTCGCTGCGCGCTGGAAAGACCGACCCTGCGCTCGGCCTGCCCGATCCGGTCTTCACCTGGATCACTCTGCCGGCTCCGGTCACGGGCGACCGGCTGAGCATCGTGCCGGGCCGCCCGACGCTGCTCACCGCCCACCTGGTCGCCGACGCGAAGGTGACCGGCCTGCACGCCATCCTCGACGTACCGACTGGCTGGAACGCGCAGGTGGCCGATGCGGCGCCTGCCACGCTGGCTGCCGGTCAGAAGGCCACTGCGACCTGGCTGGTGACCGCACCAGCCGGTACGACGGACAAGGAGCTGCGGCGGGTCCGCGTTCTGCTCCAAGGGCGCTCTGGTGATCGGTTGGCCGTCGCTGAGGCAGCTGCGATCCCACGGGTCGCACCGGTGCTGACGGCTGCGGTGGAGGTCGCCAAGGCGTCGACCACGATCGACGACCCGATCATCCTGCCGGGCAAGGCAACTGTGGTGACCGCCAAGCTGGCGGTGGCCGACGACCTCACCGCAGTGTCGGCCGAGCTGGTCGTACCGACCGGCTGGTCGGCCAAGCTGGTCGCGGCGGCGCCAGCGTCGGTCACGGCCGGACAGGTCGCGACCGCGTCCTGGGAGGTGACCACACCGGCCGGGCTGACGAACGACGACCCGCGGACGCTGAAGGCCGTCGTACGGGCGCAGGCGCATGGGCGTCAGCTCAGCGTCGAAGGGTCTGTCACGCCACTGGTCGCTCCGCTGATGACCGGGCACCTGCTGGACGAGGACTTCGAGTCGCTGGCCGACAAGCTGCAGCCGGCCGCGCAGCGCCCCGCACCGGCTGGTCTGCTCGGGTGGACGCCGACTCCGCCGACCGGGTGGTCGGTGGTGAACGCTCCGGCCATGCCGCAGGGGCCTAAGGACCTGCAGGGCTGGACGTTCATGACCAAGCGGATGCACAGCACCGGTGGTCAGGACCGCGACCTGTTCAAGCTGGGGCTCGGTGTGCTTGCGGTGGCGGACCCTGACGACTGGGACGACCTGGACGGCGCCTCCGGCCGTGGTGCGTTCGACTCCACGTTGGTGTCGCCTGCTGTGACGCTGCCCGCGGGTACGGCGAAGTTGTACCTGGTCTTCGACTCGCACTACCGCCAGGAGGCGCCGCAGAAGGTCGCGGTCACCGCCACCTTCGACACCGGCGCTCCGGTCGAGCTACTCCGCTACAGCAGCGACGCGACCGGCAATGACAACGCGGGTGGCGATGTGGAGAACAAGGAGATCCGGAAGGAGCTCGCCGTACCGGCTGGCGCCACCACGGTGACACTACGATTCCGGATCTACGACGCGCGGAACAACTGGTACTGGGCGGTCGACAACATCCGGCTGGACGGCCAACCGATCCGTTGAGCGGCCGCACCGGCGACACGTCGTACGGCGTCTGAGGTAGTAGGCGTACGTCGCTGTGCCGAGTGCGAGACCCCAGGCGATCCAGAGGATGCCAGGGGCGTTGAGCGCCCAGTTGTCGCCGTCCAGCGGCAGTTGGGCGTTCATCAGCCCGGCCGGGATCAGACAGACCGCCACCACGGCGGCCGGGATGATGGCCAGCCGTGGCGGAATCCGGCGGCCGGCCTTGAACCAGATCCAGCGCGGATAGACCTCACCCCAGCGGTGCACCAGACCGTGCGTGAGGACACTGCCACCAATCCCCATCACGGCCAGCCCGAGACCCAGCTCCAGCATGCCCGGGGTGTCGGTCATCATCTGGTGGAAGTCGGTGCTGATGCCGACCGGCCAGCCGAAGTACCAGGCGATCCGGGTGGCCTCGTACGGGAGGTTCGCGACGACTGCCACGGTGACGGCGATCCGTCCCCAGCGCAGCGCGGACTCCGGTGTGGTCCAGGCAGGCGCCGGACCGTCGCCGCGACCGCAGGAAACGCACGCGTCCCGGCTGCGGCGGTGGTAGGCGATCGCGGTCGCCGCCCAGAGCACCCCGCCGATGAACACGATGAGCAGGTTCACTCGGTGCCAGTACAGGATGTCGCCGACTCCGCCCTGTGCACCCGGGACACCGGTGAACGCGAAGACCACCAGGGCGGGGGAGAACGCGACCACTGCGATCAGCGTGTAGTCGGGGATCACCAGAGCGAGACCCACCGCGAGCACCGCGGCGATTGTCTGCAGCAACCACCCGCGCGGCCGGCTTCTGGTCATCACCACGGCCAGTGCGGCGCCGCCGAATCCCAGGGTGGCCATGGCTGGCCCGACAACGGCCACTGGAGCGCCTTCCAGTACCGAGGCGGTCGACCGGTCGTCCTCGACCGTTGCGAACGGGTAGTGGGCGCCTCCTAATGACCAGTAGAGGCCTGCAACGCCGTATACAAAGGACCACAGGGCTGTCGCGCAGCCCGCCGGTACCGGCCAGTTCTTCCGCATGACACGAGCCTCGGCCGCGGCCCGGCGTACCGGATCACCCCGTCGGGTGAACCGCCTCCCCCGGGTGGGGGGAAGGTGTAACACCCTGTTAACCCCGGGGACGGGCGTGTCGGGCTGCGGGGTTTGCGGGACCCTCCTACTCTGACATTGACGGTCGGAGGGGAAGCCGGCTGTTACGGGAGGTGCGATCAGCTTGAGAATCGTTCGCCAGCCGGATGCCCCTTGCAGGGGTAGAACGGAGTACCCGAGACGCTCTGTCTCGATCCGGCTGATCCCCGACTCCCGGTCCAACACCTAACACTGGTGGGCCGGGCGTGGTGCACGCCGCGGCCCGAGAGGACGTGCGACATGGCTGCCACCCACGCCAAGGCGTCAAGTACCTCATCCACACCGGACCAGCGCACTTTTGTGCTGGACACCTCGGTGCTTCTGTCGGACCCGCATGCGCTGCTGCGGTTCGACGAGCACGAGGTGGTCGTCCCGGTGGTCGTCGTCACCGAATTGGAGGCCAAACGGCATCATCCTGAACTCGGCTACTTCGCTCGCACCGCACTACGCCTGCTCGACGAGCTCAGGATTCAGCACGGACGTCTCGACGCACCCCTGCCAGTGGGGGAGAACGGTGGAAGCCTGCGGGTCGAACTGAACCACACCGACCCAGAGAGCCTGCCGGCCGGTTTCCGGCTCGGCGACAACGACAGCCGGATCCTGGCCGTGGCCTGTAACTTCAAGGCCGAGGGCCGCGACGTCACGCTGGTCTCCAAGGACCTGCCGATGCGGGTGAAGGCCTCGGCCTGCGGCCTGGTGGCCGAGGAGTACCGGGCCGAGATCACCTTCGAGTCCGGCTGGACCGGGATGGCCGAGCTCGAGGTCGAGACCGCGGTGGTCGACGACCTCTACGAGGAAGGCGTGCTGGAGCTTCAGCAGGCCGGCGAGTTCCCGACCCACACCGGGCTGGTGCTGCTGTCCGACCGGGGCAGTGCGCTCGGCCGGGTGATGCCGGACAAGCGGGTCCGGCTGGTCCGCGGCGACCGCGAGGCCTTCGGGATCCGCGGCCGGTCGGCCGAGCAGCGGGTCGCGCTCGACCTCCTGCTCGACCCGGACGTCGGGATCGTCTCGCTCGGCGGCCGAGCCGGTACGGGGAAGTCGGCGCTCGCGCTGTGCGCCGGCCTGGAGGCGGTGATGGAACGCCGCCAGCACAAGAAGGTGGTCGTGTTCCGGCCGCTCTTCGCGGTCGGCGGCCAGGAGCTCGGCTATCTGCCGGGCAGCGAGTCGGAGAAGATGGCGCCCTGGGCGCAGGCGGTCTTCGACACGCTGGGCGCGCTGGCCGGTGGCGACGTGATCGAAGAGGTGATGGATCGCGGCATGCTCGAGGTGCTGCCGCTGACCCACATCCGCGGCCGGTCGCTGCACGACGCGTTCGTGATCGTCGACGAGGCGCAGTCGCTGGAGCGCAACGTGCTCCTGACCGTGCTGTCCCGCGTCGGCGCGAACTCGCGGGTCGTGCTGACCCACGACGTGGCCCAGCGTGACAACCTCCGGGTCGGCCGGCACGACGGCGTGGTGGCGGTGGTCGAGCAACTCAAGGGCCACCCGCTCTTCGCGCACGTCACGCTGACCAGGTCGGAGCGTTCGCCGATCGCTGCGCTGGTCACCGAGATGCTCGACGACCTGCAGATCTGACTGACGCGTAAGGAGTAATGATGAGCTTTGCTCATCACTGTCTGTAAAGCACGCGTAAGACTTCGTCCGCCACGGCGCGGTCGCCCCTGCGGCGGCCGCGCCGTGGCTCGTGACCTGCTTGTGATCACGCTCGGTTTAGGCCAAAGTATGGTTCTGTTGCTGCCGACGGGGGTCGGGTTCTCGGAAGGAAAGATGAAAGCGAAGCGCTCCGTCGCGGCTCTCTCTGTGGCAGGGATCGCCGTGGTCACCGTGGTAACGGGTATCGACCTCTTCAGCTCCGCCGGAAGTAGTTCCGCGTCCGGTCGCGCCGAGCTCGCAGTCGTGAACAGCGAGAAGGGCCAGGCGGTGAAGCAGCCGAGCCAGAAGATCCTGACCCAGCAGGAACAGGCCGAAGAAGCGGTCCGGATCCGCAACCAGGTCGAGGCCCAGGCGCAGGAGATGCAGGCCTCCCAGGACGCCGCCTGGCGCCGCCGCGTCGCCAAGAACGCCGCCCTCGCGCGCTACCAGGCGCTGCAGAAGACCGACCGGAACTCCCGCGAGGAGCGTGCCAGCCGGGACGCCGAGCGGAAGAAGTTCGAGGGCACCCCCAAGCAGATCGCGATGAACCTGCTGCCCGACCACGGCTGGAGCCAGAGCCAGTTCAGCTGCCTGGAGAAGCTGTGGAACAAGGAGTCGCGCTGGAACCCCCGCGCCGACAACCCGAGCTCCTCGGCCTACGGCATCGCCCAGGCCCTCCCGGGTAACCGGATGGCCGCCTACGGCGCCGACTGGCGGACCAACCCGGTCGTCCAGATCAAGTGGGGCCTCGACTACATCGAGGACCGCTACGGCTCCCCGTGCTCCGCCTGGAGCCACTCCCAGGCCAAGGGCTGGTACTAACCCGCTCTGAGCTTGTAGACGGGCGCGTAGGAGCCGTCTGCACCTTTCAGTGTGGTGTTGCCCCCGGCTGTGGTCATCGGAACAGCAGCCGGTACGCCGAGGCGCGTGGCCGGGCCCTTGAGCGCCACACCCTGGATGACGATGTCGCCCTTCGGGGCACCGAGGACGGTCGCATAGAGGTCGTCGCCCTTCCGCGTGAACGTCACGATGTCGCCGGCCGCGGTCCTGGCTGACGACTGCGTCCAGGGCCGGGAACCGTCGTACGCCTCACGGTTGGTCTTCAGCCAGGCGCCGATGTCGGTGAGCCGGCTGAGCTGCTCCGGGACGATCTCACCGGCGCCGCCGCTCGGGCCGACGTTCAGCAGGAACGCGCCGTTGTTCGCGCTCGCCTTCGCCAGTTCGCCGATCAGCTCGGGCGACTTGGTGTAGTCCGCCTCCGTCTCCTCGCGGTTGTAGCCGAACGACCCGCCGATCCCGCGGTCCTGCTGCCAGAACTTGGTCTGGATCGAGTCGAAGCCGGCGTACTCGGGTGTTCTGAAGTCGCTGTGCGGGACCTCCCTCGGCGTGCTGATCCGGTCGGCCACGTCCGGGAGCTTCAGCAGTCCGCTCAGCAGCCGGTCGAAGACCCAGCGCATCGGCTTCGGGCTCATGAACTGCCGGCCGAACGACGCGGTGGTGAGGCGATCGTCGACGACACCTTCCGGCACGGTGTTGTAGTAGTCCGCGATCACCGAGTACATGCGCTTGCTGCCGGTCGGCCAGGAGATGTCGTTCCACAGGATGTCCGGCTTGTACTTCGCGATCAGCTCGCGCACCTGGGCGACGGCGTACTGGCGGTAGTCCTCGCCGTAGTGCAGGTAGGTGTAGTCGCCGAGCGTCTGCACGGTCTTCTTCTGGAACGTCCAGTCGACGCCGCCGGAGTAGTACACCCCGAACTTGAGCCCCTGCTTGCGAACCGCGGTGGCCAGCTCGCCCATCAGGTCACGCTTGGCGTGGAAGTCCGGTGCGTGCGGGTTGCGCACCTGCGTCGGCCACATCGAGTACCCGTCGGCGTACTTCGCGGTCACCACGATGTACGACGCTCCGGCCGCCTTGAACTGGCTCGCCCAGCGGTCCGGGTCCCAGTTGGCCAGTCCGGCGTCGAACTGCTTGGTGAAGTCGCTGTACGGCGCATTGCCGTAGTGCTCGCGGTGATACTTGGCAGTCGGGGACTCCGGGTCCTTCAGCGCGTTCGCGTAGTCCTCGGCGTACGGGTTGTGCGTCATCGCATCTCCGTACTCGGAGGCGAGCAGCTCCGGGAACGTCTTGCCCTTCGGCGCGAACCCGGGCACCGAATAGAGCCCCCAGTGGAGCATCACGCCGAACTTCGCGTCCTGGAACCACTTCGGCAGCGGGTGCTTGTTCAGCGACTCCAGCTCGGCCGTGTACGGGCCTGTGGTCGTCAGCTCCGCCTTGCGATCGTCCTGCCAGGTCCAGATCTTCGAGGACACCACGAACGCCAGCACCAGGACGATGACCAAGGCAACAAACCGCAGGAGGAACTTCCCGAGCCGCTTCATGCCGCCAACTCTGCCCCGACCACCCGGTACGGCGGATCCGTCGGCAGGACACGTTGCCGAGACTGCCGGTGGATCGCAATCTCCACCGAAAGTCTCTGCGGGGGATACGGTCGGTCGCGTGGAGAATACGTGGGTTGCCGCGCTGATCGCGCCGGGCTCGCGGGCCGCGCCCGGGTACGGGCGATTGACGCCGCGGGACCGGGTGGTCGATGTCGCGTGTGTGCTGATCGGGTTCCTGCTGAGTCTGTTCACGCTCCGGGGCACGGGCTGGGGCCCTGCTCCCACCGGCCCGCCGCCACGCTTCGGCTTGCTGCCGGGCTGGCTCGATCTGAGTCTCGCGATCGCCGGAGCGCTCGCGCTGCTACTGCGGCGGCGCTGGCCGGTAGCGCTGATGCTGCTGATGATTGTCGGCTCTACGGCGGTGCCGTCGATGGGCGGCTCGGCCGGGATCGCGTTGTTCAGCGTCGCCGTTCATCGCCGGCCCGCGGTCAGCCTGTCGCTCGGTGGGGTCGCGGTGGCGTCCTGTCTGGTGCAGTTCTGGCTCTACCCGGTGGCGAACGTCCCGAACGGCTACGCGATCGCGGTCACGCTGACCGGGCTCGCCTGTCTCGCGATCGTTGCCTGGGGCATCGTCGTACGGACGCGGCGCGAGTTGCTGGCTTCGCTGACGGAGCGGGCGGTTCGGGCCGAGAGCGAGCAGGCGTTGCGGGTCGAGCAGGGGCAGCGGCAGGAGCGGGAGCGGATCGCCCGGGAGATGCATGATGCGCTCGGGCATCGGTTGTCTTTGCTGACCGTGCATGCGGGTGCGTTGGAGTTCCGCCCGGACATGCCGACCGACGAGCTGTCGCGGGCGGCCGGCGTGATCCGGAGCAGCGCGCGCGATTGTGTCGAGGACCTGCGCGAGATCGTCGGCGTACTTCGGGCGCAGGACGTTTCGGAAGGTCCGCGCCGTGGGATCGCTGAGCTGGTGGATGAATCGCGGCAGGCTGGGATGGTGGTGGATCTGACCGTCGGCGTTGATCTGGCCGCCGTGCCGGAGGGGATCGGGCGGCATGCTTATCGGATCGTCCAGGAAGGGCTCACCAATGCGCGCAAGCATGCGCCGCACCAGGGCGTTCGGGTGACCCTCAGTGGTGGGCCGGGGGAGGGACTGCAGGTCGATCTGGCGAACCGTCTTGAGTCGGGTGCGGGCGATCCGGGATCGCAGGTCGGGCTGATCGGGCTTACCGAGCGCGCGACGCTGGCTGGTGGGCGGATCGAGTACGGGCCGACCGCCGACGGGGACTTCCGGTTGGCGGCCTGGCTCCCGTGGACCCTACGATGACGCCGTGAGTTCTCCCGTCCGGCTGCTCCTGGTGGACGACGACCCGCTCGTCCGCGCCGGTCTGTCCAGCATGCTCGGCGGAACCCCGTCGGTCCGGATCGTCGGCGAGGCAGCCAACGGCCGCGAGGCGGTCGAGGCCGTCCGCGACCTGCATCCGGACGTCGTCCTGATGGACATCGGCATGCCGGTCCTGGACGGCGTCGCCGCCACCGCCGCCATCCGTAGTGATCCCGCCGCGCCCGAGGTCCTCGTCCTCACCACCTTCGGCTCCGACGACCACCTCCTCGGCGCCCTCCGCGCCGGCGCCGCCGGCTACCTGCTGAAGGACGCCGCCCCCACCGAGATCCTCGACGCGATCCTCAAGGTCGCCGCCGGCGAATCGGTCCTCTCCCCGCAATCCACCCGCCAACTCATGACCCACGCCGCCCGCACCGACGCCGACACCCGCCGTACCGCCGCCCGCACCGCCCTGGCCCAACTCACCGACCGCGAACGAGACGTCGTACAAGCCATCGCCGAAGGCAAATCCAACGCCGAGATCGCCGATTCCCTCCACCTAGGCATAGCCACCATCAAAACCCACCTAGCCAACGCCCTAACCAAACTCCACCTGACCAACCGAGTCCAACTAGCCCTCCTGGCCCACGACGCGGACCCCCATCCCTAACGTCCGACGATCCGGAGACCCGGTGTGCGGTTCCTTCGGACGTTACGGAAGTGCCATCGCTAACGTCCGACGATGCGGAGACCCGGTGTGCGGTTCTTTCGGACGTTGTGATCAGCCGGGCCAGCCGGCGGAGCGGAGGAGGCGCGCAACCTGGGACATGTAGTGCGCGGGGGATACCCGGAGGCCGATGACTGGGATTCGGAGGACGCGGGAGTGGCCGATGGTGAGTTCGTTCTGACGGCTCGCGTCGGCCAGCGCCTGCGCTGCCTCCAGGTGGTGGACGCCCTCGATCTCGACCACTGCGTCGTACGGCGTCCAATGGTTGTCCAGGTACCAGGTGCCGTCCGGTCCGCGTCGGCGGGTCTGTCGATCCGGTTCCGGGAGACCGAACTCCCGGCAGAGGCGGGCGAAGTCGAGCTCGCCGATCGACTGGGCGCCCTTCGCGAGATCGGGCAGGATCGTCGCGATGAACCTGCGCCGCCGATCTCGCCGTACGGTGGCGAACGCCTCCGTGATCGCCTCGGCCGTGGTCAGACCCTGCTGGACGGACATCGCCAAGATCGTCGCCGCTTCCCGGTCCGAACGTGCCCACAGGGCCGCCCGCACCGCCGCGACCGGAGGCCGCGTGCGGGGGAGCCCGGTCTCGACCAGGTCGTCCGGCTTCCGGCGGCGAGTCTCGTGGACAACCACACCGCGTGCTCGGCGCGGGTGCCAGGACTTCGGCACGGAGACATGCAGTACGTCGTCGAATCCGCTCAAGCCTGCCGCGCTCAACGCTGTTGAGCCGTCGAGCGCGGCGCCGCCGCCGACCTCGAAGATCGCGGACCACCACACCGCCCGCGCGGTCAGTGGCCCGGTGTAGGTCGCAAGGGTCTGTGATCCGTGCCGGGCCCACCGCTCTCCGCGCAGCTCGGCGACGGTCTGCCACCGAGGCACGCCGATCGCGGCCAATTGGAGGCGCGAGACAACACCCTCCTGCGCCGAGGCGAGCTGTGCCACCCGAGGGCTCCACCATCGCCGCCGCGATCTCCATTCACACTCTCCGCACTGCCCACACCGCACCGCCCCAACACATCTCGTCATATCGCTCACCGCAAGAAGATGCTGTGAACGCTCCCCCCGTCGTGCGTGCCTTTTCCCATCTGTGGATAACCCTGTCGCCAACGTCCGATGATCCGGAGACCACGCCTGCGGGTCCTTCGGACGTTGCGGAGGAGCTGTCGCTAACGTCCGACGATCCGGAGACCACGCCTGCGGGTCTTTCGGACGTTCGGGATGATGTGGGGGTGGAGATTGCGCGGGCGGTTAGTGGGCGGGGGGAAGTGGTGCTGCGGCGGCGGGAGGAGGACGGGGCGCTGGAGTTGCGGGTCAATGGGGTTTTTGTGATGGATGACGTGGAGACGTCGAGTGAGGAGGCGCTGGCTTCGGTGGCGTTGGGGGCGGTACGGCGGCCGGAGCGGGTGCTGGTGGGTGGGCTGGGGCTCGGGTACACCGTGCGGGCGTTGTTGCGTGATGTTCGTCTCGGTGCGGTGGTGGTGGCGGAGATCGAGCCGGAGCTGGTGGGGTGGATGCGGGGTGCTCTGGTGCCGTCGGTGCTGGACGATCCGCGGGTTGCGGTCGAGGTCGGGGACGTGCGGGCGGTGATCGCGGCGGCTGGGATGGCGTCGTACGACGCGATTCTGCTGGATGTGGACAACGGGCCGGACTTCCTTGTGTACAACGAGAATTCGGCCATCTACGAGTCGTCGTTCCTGACGGTGTGCCGGGAGCGGTTGCGGGCGGGTGGGGTGTTGACGGTGTGGTCGTCGTCGGAGTCGCCCGCGCTGGCAGCGGCGGTGGAGGTGGTCTTCGGAGCGTGCCAGGTGACGCCGGTCCCGGTGCGGTTGCAGGGGCGGGAGGAGCTCTACTACGTCTACCAAGGGGCGACGTAGTCTGACTGGTATGGGTGAGAACGTGGAATACCGGATCGAGCACGACACCATGGGCGAGGTCAAGGTCCCCAAGGACGCGTTGTGGCGGGCACAGACCCAGCGCGCGGTGGAGAACTTCCCGATCTCCGGCCGGCCGCTGGCCCCGGAGCTGGTGCACGCGCTCGCGCAGATCAAGGCCTCGGCCGCCGTCGTGAACGCCGAGCTCGGCGTGCTGGACGCGGAGCGGGCCGCTGCGATCGTGGCCGCCGCCGACCAGGTCACCGCGGGGGAGTACGACGCGGAGTTCCCGATCGACGTGTTCCAGACCGGTTCCGGTACGTCGACCAACATGAACGTGAACGAGGTCCTGGCGACGCTGGCGACCCAGGCGGGTGTGGACGTGCACCCCAACGACCACGTCAACGCCTCGCAGTCGAGCAACGATACCTTCCCGTCGGCGATCCACGTGGCCGCGACGGCCGGCGTCGTCCACGAGCTGTTGCCGGCCCTCGACGTACTGGTGTCGTCGCTGTCTCGTAAGGGCACTGAGTTCGCCGAGGTCGTGAAGTCGGGGCGGACGCACCTGATGGACGCGACTCCGGTGACGCTCGGCCAGGAGTTCAACGGGTATGCGCAGCAGATCCGGCGGGGGAGCGATCGGGTACGGGCGTCGCTGTCGCGCGTCTCCGAACTCCCATTGGGTGGGACCGCGGTGGGCACCGGGATCAACACTCCGCCCGGGTTCGCAGCGGCCGTGATCGTGGAGCTGAATCGGCGGACCGGTCTCGAGCTGACCGAGGCCGAGGACCACTTCGAGGCTCAGGGTGCGCGGGACGGGCTGGTTGAGCTGTCCGGGCAGCTGAAGACGATCGCGGTCAGCCTGACCAAGATCTGCAACGACCTGCGCTGGATGGGTTCCGGGCCGCGCGCCGGGCTCGGCGAGATCTCGCTGCCGGACCTGCAGCCGGGGTCGAGCATCATGCCGGGCAAGGTGAACCCGGTGATCTGCGAGGCCACTCTGATGGTCGCCGCCCAGGTGATCGGCAACGACACCACGATCACCGTGGCCGGTGCCGGCGGCAACTTCGAGCTGAACGTGATGCTGCCGGTGATCGCGCGCAACCTGCTCGAGTCGATCACCCTGCTGAGCAACGCTTCCCGGCTGCTCGCCGAGCGCTGCGTCGACGGCATCACGGCGAACGTCGACCATGCTCGGGCGCTGGCGGAGTCGTCGCCGTCGATCGTGACGCCGCTGAACCGCTACATCGGCTACGAGAACGCGGCCGCCGTCGCGAAGAGCGCGCTGAAGCAGGGCAAGACGATCCGCGAGGTCGTCATCGAGAACGGCCATGTGGCGAAGGGCGATCTCACCGAAGAGCAGCTCGACGCGGCCCTCGACGTACTGTCGATGACCAGGCCGGCGCAGTCGTGACCTACTGGACACCCGGGACCACCATCGAGTGGGTCTACGCCAACGATCCCGACAAGCCCACCGTGCGTCCGATGACGGTCGTCCGCGATGACGCCGATGGCCTGGTCGCCTGGCTGGCCCCGCGGACCCCCATCCTCAAGACGGTCCTCGCCGACGGCCGGGAGCTCCGGCACGCCGGGCCTGTCGGCATGTTCACCGAACCCCGTGTCCTGAAGCTCGACATCTGGCACGGCACCGGCATCCTGAAGGTCGCACCGGCCGGGAAGCCTTGGTCCGTCTGGTACTTCTGGTCCGAGGACGGCACCTTCAACGGCTGGTACGTGAATCTCGAGGATCCGCACACCCGCGACTACGCAGCCCGCCGTACCACCACCCAGGACCACGTCCTCGACCTCTGGATCACCCCCGACCGGGCGATCCACTGGAAAGACGAGGACGAATTGGAAGGCGCCGTCACCGCCGGCCGCTTCACCCAGGCCCAAGCCGACGCCATCACCGCCACCGCCCACCAGGCCGTAGCCGAGATCCAAGCCTGGACCACCCCGTTCAGCGAAGACTGGCAATCCTGGACCGCACCAGCCGACTGGCCCCTCCCCCCAGCCCCCGCCTCCCCCCGACCCACCCTCTTCGCCGATGAACTAGCTAGCTGAAGCGGACCCCAGCCACTCACCAACCCCCAGAAACGACCCACCCGACCCCCACGCTGAGCGTGCGAGCCGGGTGCTCGAAGAAGTTGGTGAGTGGGGGCGGTCCGGGTCCTACCGAGGCCGAGTCGTGAGGGGGACCGGTTTGCGGGTATCGGTGAAGAAGTCGTTGCCTTTGTCGTCTACTACGACGAAGGCGGGGAAGTCTTCGACCTCGATCTTCCAGACGGCTTCCATGCCGAGTTCGGCGTACTCGATGACGTCGACCGACTTGATGCAGTCCTGGGCGAGGCGGGCGGCGGGGCCGCCGATCGAGCCCAGGTAGAAGCCGCCGTGGGCCTTGCAGGCGTTCGTGACCTGGGCCGAGCGGTTGCCTTTGGCAAGCATGATGAAGGAGCCGCCGGCGGCCTGGAACTGGTCGACGTACGCGTCCATCCGGCCGGCGGTGGTGGGGCCGAAGGAGCCGGAGGCGTAGCCCTCGGGGGTCTTCGCGGGGCCGGCGTAGTAGACGGCGTGGTCGCGCAGGTACTGCGGCATCGGCTCGCCGGCGTCCAGGCGCTCCTTGATCTTGGCGTGCGCGATGTCGCGGGCGACCACCAGCGGTCCGGACAGCGACAGCCGCGTCTTCACCGGCAGCTTCGACAGCTCGGCCCGGATCTCCGCCATCGGCCGGTTCAGATCGATCCGTACGACGTCGCTCTCGTCCGACAGGTGTTCGTCGGTCGTGTCCGGGAGGAAGCGGGCCGGGTCACGCTCGAGCTGCTCCAGGAACACGCCCTCCGGCGTGATCTTCGCCCGCGCCTGGCGGTCGGCCGAGCAGGAGACGGCGATCGCGACCGGGCAGGACGCGCCGTGCCGCGGCAGCCGGATCACCCGCACGTCGTGGCAGAAGTACTTGCCGCCGAACTGCGCGCCGATCCCGAAGTCCTGCGTGAGCTTGAAGACCTCCTCCTCCAGCTCCACGTCGCGGAACCCGTGCCCGACCGGCGACCCGGTCGTCGGCAACGCGTCCAGATAGTGCGCCGACGCGTACTTCGCGGTCTTCAGAGCGAACTCGGCCGACGTGCCGCCGACCACGATCGCCAGGTGGTACGGCGGACAGGCCGCCGTACCGAGGGAGCGGATCTTCTCGTCCAGGAACTTCATCATCCCGGCCGGGTTCAGCACGGCCTTCGTCTCCTGGAACAGGAACGACTTGTTCGCCGAGCCGCCGCCCTTGGCCATGAACAGGAACTTGTACGCCGGATCGCCGGCACCGGGAGTCGAGTAGAGCTCGATCTGCGCGGGCAGGTTGGAGCCGGTGTTCTTCTCGTCCCACATGTTCAGCGGGGCCATCTGCGAGTACCGCAGGTTCAGCTTGGTGTAGGCGTCGTACACGCCCCGGCTGATCCACTCCTCGTCGACCGCGCCGGTCAGCACGCCCTCGGACTTCTTGCCCATGACGATCGCCGTACCGGTGTCCTGGCACATCGGCAGCACGCCGCCGGCCGAGATGTTCGCGTTCTTCAGCAGGTCGAGCGCGACGAACCGGTCGTTCCCGGAGGCCTCGGGGTCGTCGATGATGCGGCGCAGCTGCGCGAGGTGCGCGGTCCGCAGGTAGTGCGAGATGTCGTGCATCGCTTCCGCGGTGAGCATCTGCAGGACGTCGGGCTCGACCTGCAGGAACGTGCGGTCGCCCGCCGTGAAGGTGCTGACACCTTCGGTCGTGAGCAGCCGGTACTCCGTGTCGTCAGGACCTAACGGGAGCAGATCGGAGTACGTGAAGTCGGCGGACACCGCTAGACCTCCATGGACAGTGGACTGGACTGATCAAGCTTAGTGCCCCGCGGGGCACAATCTCAGGGGTCGGATCAGGGGTCGTTAGGGGAGGTTTCGGAGGGTGGACGGACTCCGGCGAGCGTAAGGTTTTGATCGTGGCTCAGGATGAGGTTCCCCAGGACAATCGACCGCAGGATGCCGCGCCGGCACCGGTGGATCCGGCGCTGCGTCGACGGGTGTCGGACGCCGAACGCGAGCAGGTCGCCGACGTGCTGCGCGACGCCGCGGGCGAGGGCCGGCTGTCCTACACCGAGCTCGAGGAGCGCCTCGAGACGCTGTACACCTCCAAGACGTACGGCGAGCTCGTCCCGCTCACCGCCGACCTCCCCAACGACCTGCCGCAGCCCGCCGCGACCCCGCAGCAGCCGGGCGCCGTCGTACCGGCCGGGAACCCGATCCACGTCTTCCTGTCGGACACCAAACGTCTCGGCAACTGGCAGCCCCCGCAGCGCCAGGAGGTCAACGCCGTCCTCGGCGACGTCACCCTCGACTACACCGAGGCCCACCTCCCGTACGACGAGATCCACGTCGACGTGAAGTGCATCCTGGCCGACGTCAAGATCCGCGTCCCCGCCGACGCCGTCGTCATCCTCGACTCCAACCCCATCCTCGGCTCCGTCACCGACCAGGGCCCCACCCTGCTCCCCGCCCCCGACCCCAACACCCCGGCCCGCCCCAAAACCTTCCACATCCGCGGCACCGCCATCCTCGGCGAGATCAAGATCAAACGAGGCCCCCGCCTCAGCAGACGCCTCGGCCTCGCCTGATCCCACCTGTGGATAAACGAGGACGGAGAGTGACGGATTCGATATAGCATTCGTGCTATGTCCTGGGGTACCGTTGAACTCGAGCCCGAAGTGCGTGACTGGCTCGAAGCGCTGTCGGCCGCACTCTTCGCGCGCACCCAGGAGATCGCCCGCGCGCGAAGAGCGTATCGGCGGTGCGTCGAGCGGGCGCATGGAGTGCCGACGGAGGAGGAGTGACGTGACGGGTTGGGATGAGGTGCGTGGGCGGCGGCTGGGGGAGCCTGGGGCCGCTGAGGCGTATGACGCTGCGCGCCGGGCGTTCGAGCTGGGCGCGTCGGTGCGGGCGATGCGTGAGGATCGCGGCTGGACGCAGACCCGGCTTGCGGAGGCGGCGGGGATGACGCAGTCCGCGCTAGCCCGCTTCGAAGCCGGCGGGACGATTCCTACCCTCGCTCTGCTCGAGCGGATCGCGCGAGCTTTCGAGGCTCGCTTGGTCGTCCGCTTCGACGAGGGGACCTCGGCCGCCTAGGTGCGGCGTTCGGTGTGGAGGTGGGTCAGCCAGGTGGTGAAGGCGGCGAGGTCGTCCACGTGGTCGCGGGGGATGGTGAAGCTGTCGCCTTGGGTGAGGCGGATCGGGACGTGGTCCGAGGTGAAGGCCTTGACCGGGGGGCCGATGGTGGCGACGGCGGACCAGGGGGTGAAACCCTTGCCCAGGCGGATGCCCTCGGTGTCGACGACGAGGAGGGGCTTGCCGCGCAGGATGCGGACGACGCTCGAGACGGCGGTGCCGAGCAGGAGCAGGATGATCGCGGCGCGGACGTAGAACCAGACGCCGCGCGAGTCCCAGTCCGCGACGGTGCCAACCGATGGCACAACCACGACCAGCCAGGACAGCATCATCTGCCGACTGAGCAGAGCGCGCCGACGAGGCCTGAACACCACCCGCCCGATACGCCGGTACTCAGCGTCCCAAGCCTCGACGCCGAGCTCCCCCATCAGACTAGGCGGAATCGGCATGGACTTCTCCCATGACAGTCGCCATGTACGCCACCCCTCCCCAGGAAGGCTCAACTCTAGTGCAGGAAAGGCTCTAGCGGCCTGCGATGGCGAGCCAGCGACCGGCGGTCCGGTGGATCTGGATCGGATACGCAAAAGTCTGCGTCACCAACTCAGTGGTCAGTACGTCGGCCGCCCGGCCCGCAGCCACGACGCGACCCTCGCGCAGCAGCGCCGCGTGGGTTGTCGACGTCGGCAGCTCCTCCAGGTGATGCGTCACGAGAATCGACGCCAACTCCGGATGCGAAGCATGGACCTGATCCAGCGTCTCCAGCAGCTGCTCGCGAGCCGCGACATCGAGACCGGTCGTGGGCTCGTCCAGCAGCAGCAACCGCGGATCCGAGATCAGCGCCCGGGCGATCAGCGCCCGCCCACGTTCGCCCTGCGATAACGTGGTCCACGGCGAATCCGCCAGCGACTCGATCCCCAGCAGCACGATCAGCTCGCGAGCCCGGAAGACCTGGTCGGCGGTCGGTTCCCAGCGCGGCATCCGCTCGATGGTCCCGGTCAGACCGGTCAGCACGATATCCGTGATCGACAGCGGCGACCGCAACGGATGCCGCGGATTCACATGCCCGATCGACTCCCGCAGCGTCCGGATGTCGACCGTACCGAGTCGTCGTCCGAGGATCTCGACCGTCCCGCGGGTGGGGTGCGTCAGCGCGCCGCACAGGTTCAGCAGGGTGCTCTTGCCGGCGCCGTTCGGCCCGAGCAGCGCCCACCGCTCACCTTCGGCGACGGTCAGCGACACCTCACCGAGCAGCACCTTGCCGTCCCGGACGAAGTCGACGTCCTTCAGTTCGAGCACCCGTAAACCTCCTCGTACAGCGCCTTCAGCTCCACCGCGGTCGCCTCCCGCCCGGTCGCGTCCGTACGGCGTTGTACGTGGCGAGCGAACTCGACCTGCTGCTCGGCCGACAGCCGCACGCCGCACGAGGTCTCGAGCACATGCGCGATCCCGCCCTTGCCGGACTGGCTGTTCACCCGCACCACGGCCTCGTACCCGCGCCCGACATCGGCCGGGTCGATCGGCAGATACGGTACCTCCCACAGCCCGTCGCCCTGGACGGCGAACCCCTTCCGGATCGCGTCCTGGTGGGTGCCGGAGAACGCCGTGTAGACGAGCTCGCCGACATACGGATGCCGCGGGTGGATCGGCATCCGGGTGCAGTACTCGACCGTCTCCCGGATCTCGTCGATAGCCGAGAAGTCGATCATCGGGTCGACGCCCTGCGCGTGCAGGTTCAGGGCCAGCGTCGCGATGTCCACGTTGCCGGTGCGTTCGCCGTTGCCGAAGATGCAGCCCTCGACCCGCTGCGCGCCGGCCAGTACGGCGAGCTCCGCGCACGCGATCCCGGTCCCGCGGTCGTTGTGCGGGTGGACCGACAGGATGACGCCGTCGCGGCGGGGAAGGTTCTGGTGCATGTACTCGATCTGGTCGGCGTACACATTGGGTGTCGCCGCCTCGACCGTCACCGGCAGATTGAGGATCACCGGCCGCTCCGGACGAGCGTCCCAGGTCTTCGTGACCTGATCGGCGAGCTCCAGGATGTAGTCCGGCTCGGTCAGGTTGAACACCTCGGGCGAGAACTGGAACCGCACCGACTCCCCGCCCAGCCGCAGCACCTGCTCGGCACCGGCCTGGATCATCGCGGCCAGCTCGTTCCGGGACCGACGCAGTACGACGTCTCGCCAGGTCGGCGCGGTGGCGGCGTACATGTGGACGACGACGTCGCCGCGGATCCCCTGGATGGACTCGATCGTGCGCTCGATCAGGTCCGGCCGGGCCGGCGTGAAAACGACGATCGTGACGTCTTGCGGGATCAGATCGGTCGTCGCGAGCAGCCGGACGAAGTCGAAGTCGGTCTGTGAGGCGGACGGGTAGCCGACCTCGACCTCTTTGTAGCCGATGGCAACCATCAGCTCGAAGAAGCGGCGTTTGCGCTCGGGGTCCATCGGCTCGGCCAGTGCCTGGTTGCCGTCCCGGAGGTCGACCGGGACCCAGAGCGGGGCGGCGTCGATCCGCCGGTCCGGCCAGGTGCGGTCCGGCGCCGGGACCGGCACCCGGGCGTAGATGTCGCGGTAGCGGTGGCTCGGCATCGGGGAGGGCAGCTGTCGGTTCCAGTGCATCACCCGAGCACGCTAACCCGATCCAACTCCTCAGACAAGCTGATAACCTGATAAGTGATAGCTGCGACGTTGACGCCCCCTAGACTGAGCCGCATGATTCGCCGTCACCCCCTGGCCGAGCAGGCCGCCGAGGAGCTGCTGCGCCGGATCGGCAGCGGTGAATGGCCTCTGGGCGCCAAGCTGCCGGGCGAGACGACGCTGGCCACGCAGCTCGGCGTCGGGCGCTCGACGATCCGGGAGGCGGTCCGCGAGCTGGCCGGTCGCCGGGTGCTGGAGAGCCGGCAGGGTGCGGGCGTCTTCGTGATCGGCCACCAGGCCGCGGAGGACTGGGACCAGGTGCTCCGCCGGGCCGACATCACCGACGTACTGGAAGGGCGGATCGCGATCGAGACCGAGGCCGCCCGGCTCGCCGCGGAGCGCCGTACTCCGGCCGATCTGAAGAGCTTCCGCCACACGTTGAAGGACCGGCTCGACGCCTCGGTGAAATCACCCGACGACTGGTACGTCGAGGCCGACCTCGCCTTCCATCGGGCCTTGGTCACCGCGGCCCACAACACCGTGCTGTCCGAGCTGTTCGACGCGTTCGTGCCGCGGATCCGCACCACGATGCTCGACATGCTGAAGCTCGACGACCAGCATCGGCACCGCCACGACCAGGCCGCGCACGTCGCGATCGCGGACGCCGTACGGGATCGCGACCCGGAGCTCGCGGCCGCCCGCAGCCGCGAACACCTGACGGCCGTCCGCAGCAGCGTCGCCTAGCTGATGTAGCGGGTCTGGACCGAGCGCAGCCAGTGCGCGAACGCGTCGAGCTCCTCGACGTTATCGAGCGAGATGCGCAACGGCCTGGTACGCCGGTCGACCGGGCGAACCTGGATGGTCCGCGCACCGGTGAAGCCGGTCGGTTCGTCGATCTGTGCGATCCCGGACCAGGGCAGCCGCCGGCCGCGGGCGACGCCGTCCGCATCGATCGTTACGACCGGCTTGTTGGCGACCAGCTGGAAGATCGTCAGGCCGGTCCCGTAGACGAACGCGGCCAGTGCGGTCAGCCGCAGTACGCCGAGGGTCCCGGAGATGCCGTCGGTGCGCAGATGGTCGATGTTCGTCGCCGCGGAGGCGATCATCAGCAGGCCGAATGCGGTCAGCCGGAGGTACAGCCGGCCGCGGCGCGGTGGGAACACGACCTGGCCAGCCTCTTCCAGCTGAGTGTTCCAGGCGTCGGCTGGTGGCATCAGGCGCCCCAGGTCGCGGTGTGCTCGGCGACGGTCGGCGGGTCGGCGCCGTGCCGGGTGCAGGTGATCGCGGCGGCCTTGACGGCGTAGTCGACCACGCTCTCCAGGCTCTCCGAGGTCAACCCGGCCAACCGGGTCGCGCCGAGCAGGTTCTGGCCGTTCAGACCGGCGATCAGCGCGGCCATGAACGAGTCGCCCGCGCCCACCGTGTCGACGACCTCGATCCGCGGCGCGGCCACGTCGATCCGGCCGTACCGGCTGATCCCGAGCGCACCTGCACCGCCACGAGTGATCACCACGCACTGAGTCCGCGGCGCGCTCAGCAGCTCGACCGCGATCGACTCAGGCGACTGCCCGGGCTGCAGGAACTCGCAGTCCTCATCACTCAGCTTCACCAGATCCGATAGCGCGGCCAGCTCCCGTACGGCGGCCCAGGTGGCGACCGGATCCGGAGTGATCGTCGGCCGCGCGTTCGGGTCCAGGGTCACTGTGACCGGCTGACCCACCAGCGACTTCAGGAACTCGCGGATCGCCGTCGCGCCCGGCTCGAGCACGGTCGCGATCGACCCGGTGTGAACCGCGGGACAACCCCGCGACAGCGAGAGTGCCGGTGGCTCCCAGGCGATGTCGAACTGGTACGACGCGACTCCGGCCGCGTCGAGCGTCGCAGTCGCCGTACTGGTCCGGAAGCCCGGCTCGACCGATCCGGGTGACAGTTGGACGCCGTTCCCGAACAGGTGCGCTCCGAGCTGATCGCCGTACGGGTCGGTGCCGAACCGCGTCACGAGCTCGGTCGGTACGCCGAGCCTGGCCAGACCGACCGCGACATTCGCGGGGGAGCCGCCAGGCGTGGCCTTCGGCTTGTTGTTGCCGTTCCGCGTGGTCTTCGGCCCGCTGCTGACGATGTCCACGAGCGCCTCGCCGATGACGAGGGTAGGTGCGCTCATCTTGCGTGCTCGAAGTCGATGGCGGAGTAGGCGCGGAGCTTCTCCAGTTGGTGAACGCTCTCGATGCTGCGGATCGTGCCGCTGCGCGAGCGCATCACCAGCGAGTGCGTGCGGGCGGTCGAGCGGCCGTAACGGACACCGCGCAGCAGCTCACCGTCGGTGATTCCGGTGGCGACGAAGAAGCAGTCGTCACCGCTGACCAGATCGTCGGTGTCGAGGACCCGCTCGAGGTCGTGACCGGCGTCGATCGCCTTCTGGCGCTCGTCGTCATCGGTCGGCCAGAGCCGGCCCTGGATCTTGCCGCCCAGGCACTTCATCGCGCAGGCCGCGATGATGCCCTCCGGCGTCCCGCCGATGCCGAGCAGCATGTCCAGACCGGTGTCCGGTCGCGCCGCCTCGAGCGCACCGGCCACGTCGCCGTCGGTGATGAACTTGATCCGCGCACCGGTCGCCCGGATCTGCGTGGTCAGGTCGTCGTGCCGCGGCCGGTCCAGCAGTACGACGGTGACGTCGTCGACCGTCGAACCCTTCGCCTTCGCGACCCGGCGGATGTTCTCCGCGACCGGGAGCCGGATGTCGACCACGTCGGCCGCCTCCGGGCCGACGACGAGTTTCTCCATGTAGAACACCGCGGACGGGTCGTACATCGAGTTGCGGGGCGAGACCGCCATCACCGCGATACCGTTGTTCATCCCCTTCGCGACGAGCGTCGTACCGTCGACCGGGTCGACCGCGACATCGCACTCGGGACCGTCGCCGCCGCCGACGCGCTCGCCGTTGTAGAGCATCGGGGCGTTGTCCTTCTCGCCCTCGCCGATCACCACCACGCCGTTCATCCCGACCGTGCCGATCAGGGTGCGCATCGCGTTCACCGCGGCGCCGTCGGCCCCGTTCTTGTCGCCGCGACCGACCCAGCGACCGGCCGCCATCGCGGCCGCTTCGGTGACCCGGACCAGCTCGAGCGCGAGGTTGCGGTCAGGCGCATGCGCCTCGACCTCCAAATGGGCAGGCGGGGTAGAGGGGTCGGTCATGCCACGGATCGTAGCCAACGAGGTGATCGGACCTCTGATTCGCCCTCTTAGCCAGGATGCGACACTCGTGTCATGAGTGCGACTGGTCAGGGTGAGGCGGCGGCGCGGGAGAAGGCCCGGGCGCGCGCGGAGGCGATCGCCTATCGCGAGCAGAACGCGAAGGACCGGGCGAAGGCGCGGACGCTGCCCAACATGGTCTGGGCACTGCTGGCCTGCTTCATCGTGGTCGCGTTCCTGATGATCGTCACCTGGCGGCCGAACGAGGAGAAGGTCCGCGCGATCGAGTACAGCGCGCAACTCCAGGACGCCCGCAAGGTCGCGCCGTGGGTCCGCGGCCCGTCGCCGATGCCGGCCGGATGGGCGGCGACGAGCGTCGAGTTCCGCGCACCGGAGCAGGCGCCGATGACGTGGCACCTCGGCGTCGTCACGGATGCGAAGAAGTACGTGGGGATCGAGCAGTCCAACGTGGCGGGCACGAAGTTCCAGTCCGACGAGCTGGGCCGGACGTCCGACGACGGTACGGCGACAGTCGGCGGAGTCACGTGGCAGCGCAAGGTGCTGCTGGATCGCAAGGACGAGCAGGCCCTGGTGCTGGTCGGCTCCGGAGTCACCACGATCGTCACCGGGAACGCCGGGTACCCGGCCCTCGAAACGTTTGCTTCTTCGCTGCGCTGACACGGTACTGACCAGTTTCCGGACGCCCGTTGACAGGGTCGTTCGGGCCAGGGTTCCATCGAGGTTTCGGCTAGCCACTCGGGGACAGCGAGAAGGAGCCTAGGCGTGTCTCTTGAGTCCCCGCCTACTGCGCTGCACTCGGCACGGCACCTCGCCGCACTGGAGGCAAGACCACGATGGAAAAGCATCGAGGCCTCCCCTCCAGCGCACCGATGCACCGCACCGAGCACATGCTCGCTACGGCGCGGACTCAAGAGACACGCCCTGGTCGTGTCCGCCGTTCCCCGGTTGCGGAGTTGATCCGCCCATGTTCGTCACGGGGGTACTGCTGGCCGCCGAGAGTTCCCCGCACCTCGGCGTACCGTGGCAGTTGCTGGCCTACCACGGGGAGACTCTGCTCGGTTCGACGCTGGAGACCGCGCGGGAGTGCGGGTTCGACCAGCTGATCGTGACGCTGGGGAGTGCGTCCGAGCAGGTCCGGGACCGGGTCGACCTCGACGGGGTCCGGGTTGTCGATTCGCCGCACGCCGACACCGGCAGTTCGTCGATCGTCCCCGCTCTGGATGCAGTCGATCGCCGTACCGACGGGATCGTCGTCCTGGTCGGCGACCAGCCCGGCATCACCTCGGCCGCCGTCTGGTCCCTGGTCGCCGAGGTGGCCGGCCCCGCCACGCCACTCGGCATCAGCCAGTACGACGACGGCCCCGGGCACCCGGTCTGGTGCGCCCGCGAAGTCTTCGGCGACCTCGGGCAGCTCCGCTCCGACGACGACCTCTGGCAGCTCACCGGACAGCACCCGATCACCCAGGTAGATGCCATCGGCAACATTCCGCCCCGGATCCGCACCTGGGACGACTACCGCCGTACAGTCTCCGGCCACACCCCCTTCGCCCCCGCCGCCTTCGACGGCCCACCCCCGCACACCCCCCTCCCCACCCACCCCCGCCGCCGACGCCGCTCCCCCCACTGAAGGCGGACCGCCCCCACTGTCCAATGTGCGAAAGGCGGCCGGGCTCACGCTCAGGGGCGGCTGCGGAAGGGCCATTTGGTGGGGTTGGTGAGTGGGGGCGGTCCGCATCGCCGGAGGTAACTCGGTCAAGCGGTGGTCAGGCGGAGGCCGATCACGCCGGCGACGATGAGGGCTATGCAGGCCAGGCGGGCGGGGGTTGGTTGCTCGTTGAAGAAGAGGATGCTGAGGATGACTACGCCCAGGGAGCCGAGGCCGGTCCAGATGGCGTAGGCGGTGCCGATCGGGAGGCGGTCGAGGGTTCGGCCGAGCAGGTAGACCGAGGTGATGCCGAAGACGAGGACGCCGAGGGTCGGCCAGAGGCGGGTGAAACCTTCGCTGGGTTTCATGCTCAGGGCGAAGGCGATCTCGAAGGCGGCGGCCGCGAGGAGTACGAGCCACGCCATCAGGCCGCCAGGGCTCCGCGCAGGTGGCGCTGGGTGACGGTCGCGACGCGGGCGCCGAGGGCGTGTGCGGTGCGCAGGTCGGTGGCCGGCGGTGCCTTCTCCGCGGACAGGTCCGCGTCGGACTGCGCCATCGCGCCGAGCCAGCTGCCGAGGCGGTTCAGGTCCTCGACGCTGGCGGTGCTCTCGGCCCAGCCGGGGTAGATGTCCAGGCCGACCCAGATCATCCCGTGCTGCGCCGCGAACACCGCGAGGTCGACCAGGCTGTTCAGCTTGTCGCCGGACATCGCCTTCGAGTTGGTGAACCCGGCGGCGATCTTGTCCCGCCAGCCGAGGTTCGCGCTCCAGACCCGAACGCTCGCCTCGGCGAACGTCTTGAAGACCGCGCTCGGACTCCCCATGTACGTCGGTGCTCCGAACACGATCGCGTCCGCCGCGGCGAGCATGGCCCAGACGTCGTCGGTCAGCTCGTCGAGCGCGACGAGTTCGGCGGTCGTGCCCGGCACCGACAGCGCGCCGGCGGCGACGGCCTCGGCCTGCTTCGCGGTGTGCCCGTACCCCGAGTGGTACGCGATCGCGATCCGGGCGGTCGCGGTGCTCATGGTTTCCTCCAGAGGCTCTAGCGGACTACAGTCCGTCTTATGGACGACAGTAACGGACCGCAGTCCGGTTTACAACGGGAGCTGCCGGTCGTGGGCAGCCCACGTCCCGAACGCGCCGATGCCCGGCGCAACCGGCTCCGTGTCCTGGAGGCGGCGGAGCGGCTGTTCACCGAGCACGGCGTGAAGAACGTCTCGGTCGACGCGATCGCCGCCGAGGCAGGTGTCGGCAAAGGCACGGTCTTCCGTCGGTTCGGCGACCGTGCCGGTCTGGCGGTCGCGCTGCTGGACGAGCGCGAACAGGAGCTCCAAGCGAAGATCCTGACCGGCCCACCACCGCTAGGCCCGGGCGCTCCGGCGGTCGACCGGGTGGCCGCGTTCCTGACGGCGTACCTGGATCTCCTCGACCGTCACGTCGAGCTCTTCATGGACAGCGAGAACGCCTCCGACGGCGCCCGCTACCGCATCGGCTCCTACAACCTCTGGCACCGCCACCTGGCCCACCTGGTCGAACAGTCCCGCCCCGACCTCGACGCCGACCACACAGCCCACGTCCTCCTGGCCCCCCTGGCAGCCGACCTCCACCAGTCCCTCCGCACCCGAGGCTTCGACCTCCCCCGCCTGAAGACCGGACTGGAAGCGATAGCTAGAGCTTTGCTGACAGTCTGATCTCGGGTAGGTCGCCCAGTGACGAGTGTGTCCGGTCGGCGGTCTCGGTGAAGCCATAGCGCGCGTAGAACCGGCGGCCTCGGGTGTTGCCTTCCAGAACCCACAGCCAGACGGCTACACATCCCGTACGGCGTAGGTCGGCCAATGCCGCGTCCGTCAATGCGCGTCCGGCGCCGGTGCCCCAATGGTCCGGGTGCACGAAGAGCGCGTACAGCTCACCCGTGTTCGCCGGTGCCTGGGGATCTCGCTCGGGCCCGACCCCGGCGTACCCGATGACTTGCCCGTCGACGACCGCTACGTGGATCCGCGACCTGCCAGCGGCGATGCTCTTCGCCCAGGAGGCGGCGATCGCCTGCGCGTCCATGGCGTCCAGAAAGTCCTGCGGGACCAGGCCGGCGAACGCCGTCCGCCAGCTGGCCACTCGAGCTTCAGCCGCGCCCAGCAGATCGCCGGGCTCGGCTACTCGCACCTGCACTGGCTCAGTTGGTCTTCTCGGCCGTGGCTTCCTGGGCTTTGGCGAGGCGCTCGCGGGCGCCTTCGAGCCAGGACTGGCAAGTGGTGGCGAGGGACTCGCCGCGCTCCCAGAGGGCGAGGGACTCTTCGAGGGTGGTGCCGCCGGCTTCGAGTTTGCGGACGACCTCGACGAGCTCCTCGCGGGCCGCCTCGTAGGACATCTCAGGTCGCTCCGTGCTCGTCACTTCTTCTCCTCGGGCTGGACTTCCACGGCGAATCGGCCGTCGGTGACTCGTGCTTGCAGGACGTCGCCGGCCGCCACCTGCGCCAGCTCGCGGACGGCGGTGCCGTCGGCCAACTGGAGGACGGAGTAGCCGCGCTCGAGGGTCGCCTTGGGGGACAGGGCTCGGACGCTGGCCAGACGGTGGGTGATGTCGTCGGCGGCGCGATCCAGACGGTGGGTCAGTGTCCGGCGGCTGCGGTCGAGCAGGGCGTTGATCTCGTCGGAACGTCGCTCGATACCGGAGACCGGCGCGGCCAGGGCCGGCCGGCTGCGGATCGCGGCCAGCGCGTGCGCCTCGCGATCCAGCCACGTCCTGATCGCGCGCAGGCCGCGATCGCGCAGCAGGCGGACGCCGTCGAGCTCCTCGCGCACATCCGGCACGATCCGCTTCGCGGCGTCCGTCGGGGTCGAGGCGCGCAGATCCGCGACCAGGTCGAGCAGTGGGGAATCCGGCTCGTGGCCGATCGCACTCACGATCGGGGTCTTCGCCTGCGAGACCGCGCGGATCAGCCCCTCGTCCGAGAACGGCAGCAGATCCTCCAGCGATCCGCCGCCGCGCGCGATCACGATCACCTCGACCGACTCGTCGGCGTCCAGCTTCCGCAGCGCGAGCATCACCTCGCCGGCCGCGGCCGGCCCTTGCACCGACGCATACTCGACCCGGAACGCGACCGCCGGCCAACGCCGCTTCGCGTTCTCCAGTACGTCGCGCTCGGCCGCCGAATCGCGCCCGCAGATCAGGCCGATCGTGTGCGGCAGGAACGGCAACCGCTTCTTGCGATGCGCCGCGAACAGCCCCTCGGCCGCGAGTAGCTGCTTGAGCCGCTCGATCCGCGCCAGCAACTCACCGATGCCGACATGCCGGATCTCGCTGACCGCCAGCGCGAGTGTCCCGCGGCGGGCGAAGAAGTTCGGCTTGGCGTTGACGACGACCCGCGACCCGTCCGTCACCGGCGGATCGACCGCCTCGAACACCCGGCGGTTACACGTGAACCGCAACGAGATGTCGGCGTCGGTATCGCGCAGCGTGCCGAACACGGTGGTCGTCCCGCGCCCGATCGACACATCCGTCAACTGTCCTTCGACCCACACCGCACCCAACTGATTGATCCAGCTGGCAATGCCGTTCGCAATCGTGCGAACGGCTGCAGGCGCATCCGGCGAGGTCTCCAAAGCCACCCCCAGACCCTACGGCCCCGCACCGACAAAACCCCGCACGCCCTCCTGGCCCGGGCGTCGGCCGATGATGGACCCATGCGTGAACTCACCTACTTCATCGCCTCCAGCCTCGACGGGTACGTCGCCGATCCGAGTGGCGGTGATCCGACCGACTTCAGCCCGGGCGGGTTCTTCCTGTCCCAGGGTGACCATTCGGTCCCGCTGCTGACGGCGTACCCCGAGACTGTGCCGGGCGCGATCCGGGAGGCGCTCGGGCTCGATGCCGCGAACCGCGTCTTCGACACGGTCCTGATGGGACGCCGGACCTGGGAGCTGGGCGTCGAGCACGGCAACACCAACGCCTACCCGCGGCTCCGGAACCTCGTCTTCACCCGCACGCTCGGGGCGAGCCCGGACCCGACGGTCGAGTTCGTCGCGACCGATGCGGTCGAGCGGGTCCGTGAGCTCAAGCACGAGGACGGCCTCGGCATCTGGCTGTGTGGTGGCGGCGGTCTGGCCGAGGCGCTGTGGCCGGAGATCGACCGCCTGGTGATCAAGATCAACCCGGTCGTGATCGGCGCGGGCATCAAGTTGTTCAGCACAGACACGTTCTCCGTCCGCCGCCTCGAGCTCACCGACCACCAGGTCTACGAGAGCGGCGTCGCCGTCCTCACCTACCGCAAGGCCTGATCGCATGCGTCCCCTCCTCCTGCTGGATGTCGACGGTCCGCTGAACCCGTTCCGTGCCGAGGCAATACCGCCGGGGTACGTGCGCCACGAGATCGTGGAGGGCGAGAAGACCTGGGTCGTGCGGCTCAACCCGCAGCATGGCGTGGAGCTGAACGCGCTCGCCGACACGTTCGACCTGGTGTGGGCGACCAGCTGGGAGCACGGTGCCAACCGCCTCCTCGGCCCGTTGCTGGGCCTACCCGAGCTCCCCGTAATCACCTGGCCGCCGCGCGAATCCGTCTCCCTGGTACGACGCGGCTCGTGGAAGACGCCGTACCTCGCTGAATGGGCAGCGGCCCGACCGTTCGCCTGGGTCGACGACGAGGTCAACCGCCACGACCGCTTCTACCTCGACACCGCACATCACGCGCCCCACCTCGTCCATCGCGTCGAGCCGAACCAAGGCCTCACCACCCCCGACTTCGCCCTACTCCGAACCTGGGCCCACTCCCTCCCCTCGCCCTAACCCCGGTCTTTCAGTAAGGCATTGATTCGTGGCGGGGGCTGGGGTGGGAGTTGCGGCTGGTTGTTGGGGCGTGAGGGATCGGCCGGTTTGCCGGCTGTTCCGTTGTCCTTTGGTTGGGCGGGTTGGGTGTGTTTCGGGGTTCAGGTGTGTAGCGGGTGCGGGATCTGGGCGAGTCGCTGGAACGCGGTGGCCAGGTCGCGGGCCCATTTCCAGTGCTCGGCCAGCCGCAGCTTGGTGCGGCGTTGGCCGCGCGTGATGCGCGCGGCTGTGTGCAGGAGCCGGTAGCGAAGCGCTTTGGGTTCGCAGCGGGCCAGGTCGCCGTCGAGGAGCAGGTGCTGGGTCCAGGCGATCAGATCGATGCCGGTGAGCGCGAGTTCTAGCCAGGCTGCGTTGAGCGCGAACAGCCGGGAGGGGAACCGGCCGATGCCGGTGTCTTTAGCTTGCCGGATCCGGTCCTCGACGCGTGCGTGGGCGCGGTGTCTGGCCTCGAGATGGGCGAGTTGACCGGCCGGGGTGTCGGTGGCGAAGGCCTGGTAACGCAGCCCGTCGCGTTGGTCGAACAGCGACAGTTGGGCGCCGGGATGAGGCCGTTCGCGGCGCACGATCACCCGCATCCGGTCCGGCCACCCCGCTGCGGTCAACCCGTTCAGGAAGCCGGTGATCTCGGCGACGTCGGCGCCGTCACGCACCGATCCGTCGGCTTCGATCGCCGGTGTCCACGCCGCTTTGGGCAGTGCGTCGATCGCGGCCTGGACCGCAGGCGTCATGGTGAACCCGACCGAGAACTCCACGTCCAGGTTCTGGTCGCGCAGTCCGCGCAGATACCTCAGCCAATCCCTGGTGGCACCGGCTCCATCGGCACGGATCAGGATCGGGCAGCCATATCGCTCAGCGTCGGGGATCTGGGCCAACGCGAGATCGGTCACCGTGATGTGATCGGCCGCGGTGTTACTGCCCGCGTTGCCCGGGCGCAACAATCCCGCGAGTGCTTCACCGGTGTTGTCGAGAAACGCCAGCAACGGGTGATACCCGAACCCGCCCTTGAACGTGGCAGCGGCCGATTCTTTCTCGCTGTGACACGTCACCAGCGACGCGTCGACATCGATCACCAGACCGGGCAGTACCCGTCCACCCGCCGTCGCGGCCGGCAGCTCCCGGCCGAGTTCGGCCCGGGCCAGCCAGGCACGCTCGCGAGCGACCGCACGCGCCTGCCGCAACCGGCCCAGCACCCCTGCGTCGATACTGTCCAGGACCCGCCACGCGGTGGCGGTCGAGGCCACCGGACCGAACAGATCAGGCTGGTCCCGCAGCACGGCCAGGTCCGAGATCGCTACGCCGCCATCAGCCAGCATCACCGCGACATCGACCAGCACCCGGCCCGGATCATGCCGCGAACGGCGCTGCCGCAACCCACCCAGCGCCTCACCGAACACCTCGGACAGCCCCGTCACATCGGCCAGATCCGCGAGCAGCCGCGACCCTGCGTGCGACGCGACACCCCGCCCATCGGCCGTCACGCAGACCACCGGACGCGTCGTTGTATTCTGCACCTACGAAGTGCCTTCCCGCTCGGACAATTCTGGGACCTTAGACAAGTCCAGAATCCCTTGCAGGCAAGGCACTTCTCTACATCTGCGACGCGTGTCGAACCCCGCGATCACATCGTTACTGCAACCCCAGGGCTAACCCCCACCCCCACCCCCACCCAAAGACACGCCAAGCCACCTTTGTGCGCGAAGGTCATCTTTGAGCACCCACCAGTCACTTGGGCAGCGGAAAAGTGGTTGGTAGATGCCCAAAGACGCGACCCCCGCCCAAAGTCGCGACCCCCGCCCAAAGACGCGACCCCCGCCCAAAGACGCGACCCGCGCCCAAAGACACGCCAACCCACCTTTGTGCGCGAAGGCCATCTTTGAGCACCCACCAGTCACTTGGGCAGCGGAAAAGTGGTTGGTAGATACCCAAAGTCGCGACCCGCGCCCAAAGACGCGACCCGCGCCCAAAGACACGCCAACCCACCTTTGTGCGCGAAGGCCATCTTTGAGCACCCACCAGTCACTTGGGCAGCGGAAAAGTGGTTGGTAGATGCCCAAAGTCGCGACCCGCGCCCAAAGTCGCGACCCCCGCCCAAAGTCGCGACCCCCGCCCAAAGTCGCGGCAGTCGCCCAAAGACACGCCAACCCACCTTTGTGCGCGAAGGCCATCTTTGAGCACCCACCAGTCACTTGGGCAGCGGAAAAGTGGTTGGTAGATGCCCAAAGACGCGACCCGCGCCCAAAGACACGACCCGCGCCCAAAGACACGGCGGCCCACCTTTGGGCGGGGAGGGCGTCTTTGGGTGCGCACCAGTCGTTTGCCGGTGCGGAGGATGGTTGGTGGGTGCACAAAGATGCAAGGCGTGCACAAAGACACGGCGGCCCACCTTTGGGTGTCGGTGGGGGGAAAATCCTTTGCGGGTAAGGGGGATGGGGGGCATTCTTGGGGGGAAGAACACCTCCCGGGGGAGCCGTCCGGACAGGGCGGACGGCTCCTCGACGTGTTTGCTGTTGCTGTTGGCAACTACTAGCCAGGGTGGCGCAGGTGGTCAGCGCGCACCCCTCATAAGGGTGAGGTCGCCGGTTCGAGTCCGGCTCCTGGTACCGAAGACCCCTGCAGGCTTCATGCTGTGGACGTGAACGAGGGATATGTGCGGTGGTATGCGCCGCTGGCCGTGACGTGCATCGTGTTGTCGTTCCAGCCGATCCTGCCGGCCGAGAGGTACGGCAGCATCTGGGAGATGACCGGCCGTGGCGGCTCGGGGAGTCCGGCGGCGATCGGCGCGGTCCTGATGGCCGGACTGATCGCGCTGCTCGCCCATGCGAGCTTCCGCCCGCCCACGAGACTGCGCGTCCCGGCCGGGATCGCCGTACTGTCGGGCCTGATCGCCGTGATGCTGATCACAAGGCCCGGGGTCGGTAAGCCGCGTCCAGAGCTCACTTCGTTCGGCGATGCCGCGCTCGCAGTCGCGATCTGCACCTGCGTGCTGGCTTTTTTCCACCTGCGACGGCTGATGAGGCCCCGGGGGCGGGCCCGTACGATGGGGGTGTGACTGCCCAGCCTGAAGACACTGGTACGACGACCGCCGTGCGGACGAAGCGGGTGCTGCTCGCTGCTCCTCGGGGGTACTGCGCCGGCGTGGACCGGGCGGTCGTGGCGGTCGAGAAGGCTCTCGATCTGTACGGCGCCCCGGTCTACGTGCGCAAGGAGATCGTCCACAACAAGTATGTCGTGGAGACACTGACGAACCGCGGCGCGATCTTCGTCGACGAGACCGACGAGGTCCCCGAGGGCGAGACCGTGATTTTCTCCGCGCACGGCGTCTCGCCGGTGGTGCACGCCGAGGCGGCGGCCCGGCAACTGAAGACGATCGACGCGACCTGCCCGCTGGTGACGAAGGTGCACCACGAGGCGAAGCGGTTCGCCGCGACCGATTTCGACATCCTGCTGATCGGGCACGAGGGTCACGAGGAGGTCGTCGGGACCAGCGGCGAGGCGCCGGAGCACACCACGATCGTGGACGGACCGGACGACGTACCCAATGTCACTGTCCGGGACCCGGAGAAGGTCGTCTGGCTGTCCCAGACGACGCTGTCGGTCGACGAGACGATGGAGACCGTACGGCGGCTGCGCGAGAAGTTCCCGCTGCTCCAGGACCCGCCGAGCGACGACATCTGCTACGCCACCCAGAACCGCCAGGTCGCGGTGAAGAAGATGGCTCCCGAGGTCGACCTGATGCTCGTGGTCGGCTCGACGAACTCCTCGAACTCGGTCCGCCTGGTCGAGGTCGCGATCGAGTACGGCGCCAAGGACGGCCACCTGGTCGACTACGCCGCCGAGATCGACGAGAAGTGGCTCGACGGGGTCGAGTCGGTCGGGCTGAGCAGCGGCGCGAGCGTGCCGGAGATCCTGGTCCGCGACGTCCTGCGCTGGCTGGCCGAGCGCGGCTACGCCGATGTCCAGGAGGTCACGACCGCCGAGGAGAGCCTCACCTTCGCGCTGCCGCGCGACCTGCGGGCGGATCTGAAAGCGGCCGGACGGCCGACCACTGGCACCTCCGACCACGCCTGGACGCTCTAGCAGCGCTAGTTGATGACGACCGGGATGCTCGCCGTGGCGTCCACCTTCACGCCGCAGAACCGGGTCCGGTAGGTGTACGTGTAGGTCCCGGGCCGCGGGTAGGTGTGGGATTCCGCGATCGGTTTCCCGCTCCCCTTGAACGGTGTCTTCGCCTTCACACACTCCGAGCCGTTGCTGAACGAGCTGAAGATGTCGCTGTCGTCCCCCCAGCTGTACGCCGTGCCCTGCCCGAGCGCTACCAGGTGGTTGTCGGGCACCTCCAGGCCACCGTCCGCGATCGGGCGCAGCACGGTGCCGCTCATCGAGATGTTCATCGTCACCGTCCGGCCGGTGACGTACGGCTCCAGCGTGACCTTGACGCCGTACGGCGACGGCGTGGTCGGTGTCGACGACGGCGTGCTGCCGGATGGCGGTCCGACCACCGGCGGCTGGCTGTCGATCTCGCTCAGGTTGCCCGAGATGGCGACCACGGCGGCCACGGCGGCGGTGGCCAGTACGGCGACCCCGGCCGCGCGCCGGCGGCGTACCTTCCGGACCCGGGCGAAGACGGCCTGACTCGGGACGGCGGTCGGCGGCGGCGGATCGGCGACGAGGCGCTGCATGCGCGCGTGCAGATCGTCAGTCATGGTCGACCTCCTTCCGTTCCGGTTGGGTGATGCCTACAACGAGCTGGTGTTCCCGGAGTTTCGCCAGGCCGCGGGACACGTTGGACTTCACCGTGCCGATCGAGCACCCCATGATGGTGGCGATCTCGGCCTCGGGGAGGTCTTCGAAGTACCGCAGCACCAAGGTTGCCCTGGTCCGGCGGGGAAGCGTAGCCAATGCCCGCAACAGCAGGTCGCGATCGTCGACGACGCCGTACTGGGAGTCGCCGGCCGGCTCCGGGAGCACCTCGGTGGGGGTCTCGCCCTTCCACTTGCGGCGCCACCACTGGGTGCTGGTGTTCACCATGGCGGTCCGGGTGTAGCTCTCCAGGGCGTTCGCGCTGCGCAGCGAGTTGCGGTGGAACCACACCTTGGTCAGCGCGGTCTGGACGAGATCCTCGGCCAGATGCCACTCGCCGGTGAGCAGATACCCGAAGCGCTGCAGAGCCGTGAACCGTCCGTCCACGAACTCCGCGAACTCCTGGTCGCGTTCAGCGCTCATCAGCCGACCACCAGATTCACCGACTTCTTGCTCGTCACGAGCTCCCCGTTCGCGTCGCAGAACTTCACCGCGAAAGTGACGGTATAGGTTCCGGCCTTCGGATAGGCATGCGGGTCCAGGTGGTAGGTCCCCGCGCCGGTGAACTGCTTCGTCGATCCCGTGCAGTCGATCATGCCGTTGTCTCCGCCGTCCGGTTCGCCCTGACCCCAGTCCGCGGTGAAGCCGGTGGACAGGTCGAAGAACGACGTGGTCGGCAGATACTCCCCTTCAGCCCTCGGCACCAGCACAGTCCCGCGCACGGTGACCGCGATCTTCCCGACCTGTCCGGTGACGGTCGGCGCCAGCTCGATACTCACGGTCCCGACCGGAAGCTTCTCCGCCGTCGGCGGTCCGAGCACTGGCGGCCGGCTGTTGCTGTCGCCGAGGTTGCCGACGATGCCGAGCACGGCCGCGACAGCCGCAGTGGCCAGTACGGCGCCTCCCGCGGCCCGGCGCCGCCGTACCTTCCGGATCCGGGCGAAGACCGCCTGGCTCGGGATCTGGCTCGGCGGCGGTGGGTCGGCGACCACGCCTTTGAACAGCGTCTGCAGGTCGTTCATGATTCGATCACCTTCATTGCGGTGGGCAGCCGTTCGGGTGCCGAGATGCCGGCGACGAGTCGGTGCTCGCGGAGTTTGGCGAGCCCCCTGGAGACGTTGGACTTCACGGTGCCGACCGAGCACCCCATGATCTGCGCGATCTCCGCCTCCGGGAGATCCTCGAAGTACCGCAGGACCAGCGTCGCCCTGGTACGGCGCGGCAGCGTGGACAGCGCCCGGAGCAACAGGTCCCGGTCGTCGACGACGCCGTACTCGGACTCACCGGCGGGCTCGGGCAGGATCTCGGTCGGAGTCTCGCCCTTCCACTTGCGGCGCCACCACTGGGTGCTGGTGTTCACCATCGCCGTCCGGGTGTAGCTCTCCAGAGCGTTGCCGCTGCGCAGCGAATGGCGGTTGAACCACACCTTGGTCAATGCCGTCTGCACCAGATCCTCGGCCAGATGCCACTCACCGGTCAGCAGATACCCGAAGCGCTGCAGAGCCGTGAAGCGTCCGTCCACGAACTCCGCGAACTCCTGGTCCCGTCCTGGGTCCATCCCCGTAACCCACCTCTCATCTCGTTCCTCCATCGTGATGAGGTGGCGGTGCCGAAAGGTTGAGTCGTGATCCGGGTGAGTCCAGACCGACATCTGAGTTCACCCGGTACGACGTTCCTCCCGTGCTTCAGCCCTGCTTCAGCGTGAAGCGGTAGTCGTGGGTGCTGGTGTCGTCGGACCAGATGACGACGGCCTTGTCCTGGCCGGGCTCGACCGCCTGGTCGTAGTCGAAGCACAGCTGCCCCGGAGTCCGGATCTCCGGCTCGGCCGGATCCGCGTAGCCGTAGCTGAGCGGGTCGTCGCAGGGCTGGTCGCTGTTCACGCTGACCGTGGAACCGGTCGGCTTGAAGGTGTAGATGTCGACCCGCCCCGGGACGTCGATCCGCCCGGTGACCGCTCCGCCGGCCGGAACCGTCAGCTTCCGGACCTTGAGCGTGACGACCCGGAACTGAAACTTCCCGGTCGCCGGCTGACCGTTCGCCTGCAGCGCGACCGACACCTTCACCGTTCCCGTCTTCGCGACCCCGAACTGATGCGGTCCCGGCAGCAGGGCCGGTACCCGGTTGGTTGCCTCGGCCAACGACACGGTCACGCCGTCGGTCGCGTCGACGATCTCGAACTGCGTACTGCCGGCCAGGTCCACCTGGAACGACATCTCCTGATCGGCCTTGTCGATCGACCCGGAGACCAGCTGGCCGTCCTTGATCACCCCACCGGCCGCCGGCCCCGGCGTCTGCGTCGGGGCCGGCGTCGTGCTCGGGGTGTTCGCGACGGGCGGCTGCGCGGCCGCGGCGTCGATCGCGAATCCGCTCCGACCGGTCAGCCCGACATCGAGCTGGCAGTCCGTCATCGTCCGCGGGTCGCGGACCCCCGCCGCACTGCAGACGATCGCGGCCTGCTCCTGCTGCCACTGCGGCAGGTCGGCGGTCCGGATCGGCTTGTCCGGGTAGGACTTGTCGGTGAAGGTCGCCGTACTCTGCGAGGGCGCATAGGTGAACAGCGAGCCGGCCTGGCTGATCCGCACCTTGTCGGTCGCCGCTCCCTTGCCCGGAGCACCATCGTTGGCTTCGGCACCGTCGAAGTTGCCCAGCAACCCGGTGAACGTTCCTTTCCGCGCCGCCGCAGGCTTGACGCCCATCCGCAGCCCCATCCCCGGTACGCCGACGAAATCGATGTCGGCCGCCGACCTGTCCGGCCACGTCACCCGGTACGAATCCTGCCCCGGCACCGTCGCCGAATCCCGCCGGACCACGCTCGCCGGCAGTTTGCCCGGTTTCCCGTTCACCAGTACGGCGATCCGCGGCGTACCACTGTCGAACTCGATCCGGTCCGCGCCGACCCGGACCGCGATCGCCGACGTGATCGCGACCTGCCGTCCGGGCACGTCCGGGTACGGCGCCTGCCGGACCTGGATCTCGAGATCCGTACCGGACTTCGCGCCGACGAACTCACCCACCGCCTGGAAGTCGTACCGCTGCCCGTCGAAGGAGACCAGATGCGGATCGCTGAACCAGCGCGCGATCGCATCGAGCACGTCACCGTCGTCATCGTCGCCGGTCTCGCCCTTGTCCGGCTCCGGTTTCGGATGGCAGCCCTCGATGGCCGCCGCGACCGAGCCGGTCACCGGGGGGATCTGCAGACCGGAGTAACTGGTCCGCGACCCGGTGTCGTGCTGGGACGCACGGAAGGCGTTCTCGTACAGCGTCGCCTTCGACTCCGCGACCGACGCCTGCCCACCGGGCGTACTGCCGGCGTACTGGCAGGGTGAGTCGTCCCGCGTTCCTTTCAGCCAGTCGGCGGCGTGCACCAGTTCGTGGTAGAGGTTGGCGCAGTTGTCGATCTGGATGTCCGGATCGTCCTTGAGTGCTGTCTTGTCGTTCGGGTTCCAGCCGACTTTGGCGCCGGTCGGCGGCGTGGTGCCGTCCTCGCGCGGCCGCTTCGGCGGGTCCGGATCAGTCCGGTCTCCTTCGGACTGGTCGGTCGGGTAGAGACCGAACGTGCCGTCCTTCTGTGCCTTGTCGATGGCGTCCAGGATGTTCGCCGGATCACCACCGGGCTGGTTGAACTTGTCGAGGCAGCCGCTGGCCGCGGCCCCGAAATCGCCGTCGGCGCTGGCTGGGGCCGGTCTGAGGCTCTGACCGCCGGCCGCGACCAGGAGCCCGATCAGCAGGGCACCTGCGACCACCCGACGCTTGCGGCGCCGCACCAGCAGGAAGAGCAGCAGTACGACGGCCAGTGCGACCGGTACCGCGATCCACCACAGCAGGTGCGACACGTTGGCCACGGTGGAGGACTGACCGATCCGGAACGAGACATCTGCCCGTGCGGACAGACCTGCGCAGTCGTTCTTGCTCGCTGCGGGCACCTGGTAGAGGGCATGCACCTGATAGACCCCTGCCTTGCCGGCGTCCCAGTCCGTGGTGAGCGCCGTACCGGAAGGCAGCAGGCCGACCGTTGACAGCGTTGTGCCCTCGATAGTGAAGTCCACCTGCTGTCCGGGCGCGACCGGGTGCTCCTGGTGGCTCAGGAAGGCTGCGAAACCAGACCGGTACGACGTGGGCCGGGCGGTCCACGTGGTTGTCGCACCGTCCCGGTTTACCGCGGTAAACGACAGGGCGCCGTCTCCGCTGCTCACGAGGTTGCAGGTGCTCGTCGTACGGTTCGTGACCTGGAAGTGCAGCCGGACTGGTTCGCCGACCGCGTACACCGCCTTGTCGGCCTGGCCGGTGAGCTCCAGACCGGTCGGAGCGGCCTGAGCGGCCGGTGCGATGGCACCTGCCGCTGCGGCCGCGAGAATGAGTCCAGCGATCCGTCGGATCGACATCGTCAGCAGCTCTTCGCGTGCCAGGCGTCGAGCGCGTCCAGGTCGGCTTTCATCTCCGGAGTGCTCAGGCGCTTGACCACCTCGCTGCCGGGGTGCCGCAGTGCGGAGACGACGAACGCCATCGCCTCGCCGGGCTTCTTGATCTCGGCGGGGATCTCGGCCATCCACGTGTTCATCCGGGCCACCGCGGCCTGCGGGTCATCCGGCTGGGAGCCGTCCCGCACGCTCTTGACCAGGTCCACGACGAACTGCTCGTCGTCACAGACCTGTCCACCACCGCCACCGGCCGGCGCACTGGGCTCCTCGCTCGGCTCTCCGGCCGGGGGAGTTGTCTGCGTCTGGGTGGGCGCAGGAGCCGGGGCGGCGCTGTCGTCCGAGCTCTTGCAGCCGGCCAGGCCGAGGACCGAGACGGCGGCCAGGACTGCGGCGGCAGAGGTGAGGCGGTTCATGGTGGGACACCTTTCAAGTTGTCTGTACCTGCACCACGCTCCCCTTCGGGCATATCAAATGCGTTTCGTGCCCACTTCACGCCGCTGGTGACTACCATCGCTGACGTGTACTGCCGCGTGCTGGGACCCGTCGAGGTCGAGATCGACGGGCGCACCGTCGAGGTCGCCGGTGCGGTCCCGAGGCGGTTGCTCACAGCACTCACCACCAGCAATCGCCCGCTGCCGGACGACGAGCTCGCCGAGCTGGTCTGGGGTGTCGAGCCGCCGGCCGACATCGCCAGTGCGCTCCGGGTGGTGGTCTCCCGGCTGCGGACCGCTCTGGGACCGGGGGGTCGGGACCACGTCGTCCGCACTGAGCACGGCTACCACCTGGTGCTGCCGACCGACTCGTTCGACCACGTGCGCTTCGTTGCCATGGTCAACGACGCAGCCGCGGCTCTGAGCGCAGGCCAGGCCACAGTCGCCGTACGGCGGTATCAGGCGGCCCTTGAGTTGTGGCGGGGCCGGCCGTGGTTCGAGCTGGACGGGTCGCCGGCGATCTCCGGCCTCCAGGCTCGGCTGGACGAGCTGCACGCAGTAGCGGTGGAGGAGTCGGCCGCAGCCCAGCTGACGGCCGGTGCGACCACCGCCGCGGTCGGTGCGCTCCGAGAGGCCGTTGCCGCGACCCCCTATCGCGAGCGGCGCTGGGAGCTGTTGGCCACAGCCCTGTACCGGAGCGGCCGGCAAGCGGACGCGCTGGCTGAGCTGCGCACTATCCGCGAGTTGCTGGCCGACGAGCTCGGTATCGACCCCGGACCGGTACTGCGCGACCTGGAACGCCGCATGCTCGGTCAGGACCCGACCCTGCTGCCCACGCCGACGGCGTACCGGGCAGATGTTGCCTCCAGCACGTTCGTCGGCCGCACTGCGGAGCTGGCTCAGCTGACTGCGCTGTTGCCCGCCGGAGGGTTCGCGCTGGTCACGGGGGAGCCCGGGATCGGGAAGTCGACTTTGCTCTCGGAGGTCGGCCGCGCCGCGACACGCGTGGTGGAGGTGCGGGTCGTCGAGGGGACGCAGCCGTTCTGGACCTGGCGGGAGGTGGTTCGGCAGCTCGACGGTTCGGTCGCCGACCTGCTGCCGGAACAGCTCGCCGGTACGCCGTTGGCCGTGGAACGCCGATTCGCCCTCTTCGACCGGTTCGCCGAGTACCTCGGCTCCGTGGGCGGCCTGACGATCCTGATCGACGACGCCCAGTGGATGGACGGCGTCTCGCTCGCACTCCTGCTGCACCTGGTCCGCCGCCGGCTCACCGGGCGCGTGACGATCGTGATCGCGGCCCGCACCGCCGAGTTCGCCGAGCGCGAGGGCGCGGCCGAGATCCAGCAGCTGATCGGCCGGTACGGCATCCAACTCGCCCTGACCGGCCTGCCCCCTGACGCGGTTGCCGAGCTGCTGCACTCGGCCGCTCCGGAGATCGTTGCCTCGGTCATCGAACGGACCGGCGGGAACCCGTTGTTCGTCGAGGAGCTCAGAGTGGCCGAGGGTGTGCCGGAGGTGATTCGGGACGCGGTTCGGCAGCACCTGCACTCGCTTCCCGAGGACTGCCGCCGGACGCTGAGTGCCGCCGCGGTCGTGGGGCGAGTGATCGACGTACCGACGACGAGCGCGCTCACCGGTCGTCCGGCGGCCGACGTACTCGGTCAGCTCGACGATGCGCTCGGGTGCGAGGTGCTCGTCAGGGCCGGTGCGCGTTTCGAGTTCCGGCACGATCTGCTCCGCGAGGTGCTGGCCGACGACCTCTCATTGGTCGAGCGGGCGGCGTTGCATCTGCGGATCGCGCAGTACCGGGAAGCCGTCGCACCGGATCGCGTCTCCGACATCGCGCGGCACCGGCTGGCGGCCCTGCCCTTGGGCGACCCCATGGCCGCGATCGCCGCTGCTGAGGCTGCGGCGGTGGCCGCTGTGCAGAGTCTGGCGGCCGAGGACGCGGCGTCCTGGTACGAGCGGGCCATCGCACTGGCTGAGCCGACGGCGGCCGATCGCGGCCGGTTGCTGCTCGGTGCGGGGCGGGCCTGGTTCTTGGGTGGTCAGCGGGATCGGGCGATCGAGCGCTGTGTCGAGGCCGCGCAGCTCGCCCAGCGCGCCGGTGACGCAGAGCGGCTGGCACGTGCCGCGCTGGCCCTGCCAGAGGCACCGGATGTCCGCTGGCTGCCTTTGGTGCGGTCCTGGTGCGAGGTGGCATTGGCTGGGCTGCCTGACACTGACAGTTCGTTGCGTGCGCAGGTCCAAGCCCAGCTGGCGCTGAGCCAGGTCAACAGCCCGGATGCGGCCAAGCCGCTCGAGTTGAGTGCGCAAGCGCTGGCTATGGCGGAGCGAGTGGCCGATGACGACGCGCTGCGGCTCGCACTACGCGCCCGCCAGATCGCATGCTCCGCTCCTGAAGGCGCGAGGGAGCGGTGGACGCTGGGAGATCGCATGGTTGCTCTTGGCCGGCGCACCGCTGACCTGGACGGTACGGCGTGGGGACGCCTCTGGCGGTTGGACGCCATGGTGCAGCTCGGCCGGACTGGGCAGGCCTGGACCGAGCTGGACGAGTTGGCGAAGGTCCTGGCGCGACTTGGCGATGTGGGCCTCGAGTGGAATGTCACGCGAGCCCGGGCGGCCCTGACCATCGCCTCCGGTCGTTTCGACGAAGGCCGCGAGCTGGGCGAGCGAGTCCGAGCCACTGTTCCGTCGGGTGAGGTCGCTCCGGCGGGGCGGTGGTTGCAGCACCCGATGCAGCTCAGCACGCTCACCGGCGACGCCTTCGAACTCGACTTCGACGCGGTGGTGCCCCCGGGCATGAACCACCCGATGGCCGCAGCATCCCTATTCATCCACCTCGCGCCCTGGGACCTCGCCCACGGCCGCCCGGCCGAGGCCGAGCGCCGCTACCGGGAGCTCCCGGCCAACGGCACGGTGGAGTCCCCGATCTTCCTGCGGCTGCTGTTCGAGGCGGTCCGAGGTGGCGTCGCGGCGGAGCTTGGTGACGAGGACGGTTGCCGGCATGCGTACGCCGTACTGGAGCCGTATGCCGACTTGCACGTGACGACTGGTGCTGGGATCGCGTTGGTGCTCGGGTCGGTGCAGCACTATCTCGGTGTGACGGCTCCCGATGCGGAGCGCGCGGCTGAGCATCTGCGGGCGGCGGTCCGCGCGAACGAGCTGGCTGGGTTCGAGCCGTTCGCTGCGCGGAGCCGTTACCACCTGGCCCGGTTACAGCCCTCGGCCGAGCTGATCGCCGCGGCCCGGGAGACGGCCGTACGGCTGGGGATGCGGCCACTGCTGGCCGCGCTGGATGCGCTCTAGCGCTGGGCCTCGAGCAGCATGTAGTCGACGACGAACTCGGGCATCCACTCGGTGAGCAGCGCGATCACGTCCGCCCGCGCCGCGTCGTACAGGCCGGCTTGTCGAAGCAGTGGGCCGGTCTGCACGCCCATCGGGTGCAGGTCGAGGTGCGTGGTCCAGTACTCGGCTGGTGAGCCGATCGGGAAGGTCAATTGGTGCCGGGTCGCGGTCACTGTGAAGCCGTGCGGGCCGAGCAAGTCGGTGACTGCGACCGGGTCGTGCCAGACCTGCGCCTGAGGGGTGGCGGACGCGCCGGCAGTGGCCTTGGCGACAGCCCGGCCCAGGCGTCCGAGCATCTCCTCGAACGGGCCTCCTGGCGACCAGGCGGTCAGCAGGATGCGGCCGTCGGCCGCGGTCACCCGGGCCAGCTCATCGGCAGCGGCTCGCGGGTCCGGGGCCATGATCACGGCGAAGTTCGACAGGACTACGTCGGCGGAGCCGTCGGGCAACGGGAGGTCCGCCGCGGTCCCTTCCAGCACGGTGATCTCGAGACCCTTGGCTGTGGCCGTCCGTGCGGTGACGTCACGCAGGCGGGCGGCCGGATCGACAGCCGTGACGCGGACCCCTTGCTCGGCGGCCAGCAGTGCGACGCTGCCGGTCCCGCAGCCGACGTCGACGACGTGCTCAGACAGCGCACCCACACCTGCCGCAGTCACGAGAACCTGAGCGGCCTGCGCCAGATCCTTCGCGGTCCATTCGTACTCGCCGATTCCCCAGTCGAGCTCCACGGTCTCTCCTTCGTCCCCGACCACCGTGTGCGGTCAACGCTCCAAAGGTAGGAATCTGCCCTTTCAGAGCCGTATCAGTCACACGGTGGCGTCGTACTGCTCCTGGGCGTCGTTGATCGCGTTGATGTGCTGCTCGGCCCACTCGCTGACAGCGGTCAGCGGGTCGATCAGGGAGCGGCCCATCGGGGTCAGGGCGTAGACCACGCGCGGCGGGACCTCGGCGAAGACCTCGCGGGTGACCAGGCCGTCGCGCTCCAGCCGGCGCAGAGTCTGGGTCAGGACCTTCGGTGCGACGCGGCCGATGCCGTCGCGCAGCTCTGTGAAGCGCAGCGGCCCGTGCTGCAGCAGCAGCACCGCCAGAGCGGTCCACTTGTCGCCGATGCGGTCCAGAACCACTCGGGTCCCGCACTGCGGGTCGAAGAGATCGCCCCGCTCGTATTTTCCATTAGTAACCACAAGGTACTTATAGCACGTTGAAGTAGCCAGTAACCAATCGATACCATTGGGGACAAGTTGAGTTTTCATTCATTCTGAAGGGGTTAGCTATGAAGATCGCGGTCTATGGCGCGAGTGGCATGGTCGGTAGCCGGATCGTCGCCGAGGCGGTCGGCCGCGGGCACGAGGTCACCGGTGTGACCCGCTCCGGTGGCGACTTCCCGGCCGGTGTCCAGGCTGTTCAGGCCAGCGCGAACGACGTCGCCTCGGTCAAGGAGATCGTCGGCGACGCGGATGTGGTGGCCGTGGCGCTCGGCCCGAGCCGGACCGGTGGCGACCCCCAGGACTACGTCGACGCGGTCGACAACCTGCTCGCGGCTGCTCGCGGTACGGAGACGCGGCTGCTCTTCGTCGGCGGCACCGGCGGTCTGACCATTGGCGGACAGCGTGTGGTCGACGGGCCCGACTTCCCGGCCGAGTACAAGCCGGAGGCGCTCGTCGTCGCCAATGTCCTGGATACTCTGCGGGCCACCGACGAGACCGTCGACTGGACGATGCTGCACCCGGCGTACGTGATCCAGCCCGGCGAGCGCACCGGCACTTTCCGGCTCGGCCAGGACGAGCCGGTCGGTTCCGAGATCTCGGCCGAGGACTACGCGGTCGCACTGATCGACGAGGTCGAGAAGCCGGCCAACCGCCGTCAGCGTTTCACCGTCGGCTACTGACTCAGCGGCTTCCCCAGGTACCCGCGGGCGATCATCGTCACCCATTCGTAGACGGCGTCCTCCGCGGGTGCCAGCGGTCCGGGACGGAAGTGCGGCGACTCGGCGCCACGCTGCACCGACTCGCACGCGGCCCAGTCCTCGCGATTCGTGACGTCCCAGAACTCCACCGCGTACGACGGGTCCTGCACCTCGGCCGGGAAGTACCAGGAGCACTCGATCGCGGTCAGGCCCGGCGAGCGCGGTTCCATCCGGTGCGTCATCACGTAGTCGGGATGCAGGGAGATGAGCAGGTTCGGGAACAGTCCGAGGTAGTTCACCCGGCGCGGATCCACACCGGGCAGCGGGACGCCGTACGAGCGGCCGTCGAGCGACATGGTCTCGGCCTCCGGGCGCAGGTCCATCAGGCCGCCGACCCAGGCGCCGGGCAGGTTCCAGTTGTCGCCGGAGGTCGGCGGGGAGACCTTGCACAGCTCGGGATGGATCAGCGGGCAGTGGTAGCACTCGTGGTAGTTCTCCACGACTGTCTTCCAGTTCGACGCGACGTCGTACTGGTGTCTGGCCTTCAGAACCAGACCCTCCGGTGCATAAGGCGCGACGAGGTCGGTGAGCCCGCCGACGTGCTCCGCGAACGCGGTCGCCGTACCGGTCGCGTTCACGAACAGCCAGCCCTGCCAGACCTCCGAGGGCAGTTCGACCAGCCCGTACGGCGTTGTGTCGAACGACTCGCCCATCCGGGGCGCGGCCTTGACCGCACCGGTCAGCTCGTACGACCAGCCGTGGTACGGGCAGACCACGGCTCGGCGGTCACTCGACTCACCTCGCTGCAGCAGCTCATGGCCGCGATGCCGGCAGGTGTTCGCGAAGGCCCGCGGTTGATCGCCAAACGTCAGTAGGACGTTCACGTCGCCGACTGTCAGCTGCTGGTGCGTGGTGGTGGACAGCTCGGCTACGCGGCCGAGGCAGGTCCAGCTACCGGCGAAGAAGTGCCGGCGTTCCCAAGCCAGGACAGCAGGATCGGTGTAGGCGGCCTGCGGCAGCATGACCGACTCGCCGTGCGGACGCAGCGAGGCTTCCAGAGCGCGGGGATCGACGGGCGCGTTCACCATCTCTCCACTATCGGCGCTGGACCTCTTCGGCGTACAGGTCGAGCATGTCCTGCCAGTCGTCACCAGTGGCGGTGAGGTCGAGGCGGGTGCCGCCGCTGACCGGAGTGAACGTGACGGTCACGTGGTCGGCGGTCTGCGGGTCCCGGTCGGGGTGCCAGGTGAAGCTGACCGACTTGGCCGGGTCCCAGTCGGAGACTGTTCCGCGCCAGGCGCCGGCGGCAGTTCTGAGTCTGCCGCCGACCGCACCCTCGAAGTGCAGGAACTGCGCGAAAGCGGTGGATGCCCGCTCGGGGTCGACCGGTACATCCACCGTCCGCTTCTGCATGTGTTCAGTGGATCAGCTTCAGTTGAAGGGATCCAGCGTCAGGTACGCCTGGGCCGGGTTGCCGTCGTGGACGAGGGCCTCGTGCGCGCCGACGTCGTCGAAGGCGAAGCCGTACGCCTTGCCGTCCACCATCTGCTCGTGCACCTTCTTCGAGTACTGGTTGGTGATGCCGTCCTTGTAGAAGTTGGCGTTGTTCGGGTCCGGCTGGTTCGGGTTCACCAGCAGGGTCGACCGGTTGTAGCCGGCGCAGAGGGTCCGCGAGATCGGGCCGCGGACCAGGTCGTTCGGTGCGTCGAGCAGCTTGAAGCAACCGAAGATGCTGGCCGAGTCAGGCTTCTGGAACGACGTGACGGTCTGGCCCGCGCTGTTGGTGAAGTTCATCGTGTTGCCGGACACGCGGCCGAAGTACTTGGTGTTCGGCTGGTCGGTGAACGGTGTCACGGTGAGCGTCTGCGAGCTGTACTTCGACCAGACCCGGTTGACGTAGTCGTCCATCGCGTTCGCGGGCAGTCCGCCGGTTTCCACGCCGTACAAGGGAGACAGGGCGCGTAGGGTGCCACCGTTGGGCGCTGTCTGGATCAGGCCGCCCCAGCCGCCGGACTGGCCGCGGAGTGAGTTGAAGAAGGCGTTGTAGCCGCCAGGCTTCAGATGCCCGGTGCTCTTGGTGGTGCCACCTGTGGGCTGCACGCCGACGGCGTACGGGACCGAGAACATGTCGACCTGGGTGCTGTTGATCCACAGGCCGGAGTCGTTCAGTGTGTATTCCGACCAGCTGAACAGGATGTTGCGGTTCGGGTCGGACGGATTCTGTACGGCGGGTTGCACCAGGCCGCCGGTGGTCAGTTTGAACACCAATTTCTGCCCGTAAGAGAAATACACGCGCCCGGAGAACTTGGGCATCCGTATCGTGAGGGACTGTCCGTTGGCGGGGCCTGCGATGGACGCGTCGGGTGCTGGGGTCGGTGGGTTGCCGCCGGCCGGCCAGGCGTGGAAATTGCCGGCCGCATCGGCCCAGCCCTGCTGGCCGGTGGCCAGGTTGGTGCCCAGGTTGTAGATGTACAGGGCGTCGCCACGGCCCGACTTGTTGCTGATCTGCAGCGGAATGGTGGCCGGAACGGCCGCTGCCGGCGTGCTGCTGCCGGCGGTGAGCAGACCGGCCGCGGTCACCAGAGCCGCGACGATCGCCGGGAGATGGAGTCTTTTGCGCACAAGTTCCTCCTCAGATCTGTCCCAGGGTGAGAAGGCGATGCACACGGGCGGCGAGGGACGGGAGGGCGCCGTCCGTGCTCAATCACGAGTCCTGCTTGAGAGCGCTCTCATAGTCCCGTGAATTCACCCCATGCTGTCAACAGCTCACTGTTGTCGGATCCCCGCCAACTTGATCCAATAGCTATGTGTGATCCGCCGAACACTCTGCGTCGTTCCCGGGCCTCCGCCATCCGCCGCTCCCCGACATGCGATGTCGCCGCGGGCAGGAGATCATCGGGCCTTGGGTCGACCAGATCTTTCAGTGAGGAAGGAAAGTAATGGCAGGCACGATCTGGATTCCGGGCGCCGAACGGATCACACCGTCGTCGCCCGGTGGCACCATCACCTCGAAAGCACCGCCCCGCGTGGTCTGGCACACCACCGAGGCCGACCCCGGTACGTCGTCCGTCTGGACCGCGATGATCCGGGTCCTGAAGAACAAGTCCGCCGAACCGCAGGTGCTCTACGACCCGCTGACCGATCGGCTGGGCCAGTTCCTGCCGCTGAACGTCGGGGGCCGGGCGCTGCGCAACGACGGCTCGACCCTGACGAACCGGGTCGGCCAGGCCTGTATCCAGATCGAGGTGATCGGCCGCTCCGCCACGCCGTTCACGGGGTACTGGAGACCGGGAAAGAACTTCCGCGCGTTCATGGCCGCAGTGCGGTCCTGGGGAATCAAGGACGTCTGGCCCGCCGGGCCGCCCCCGAAATTCATCGCCAGCCCGCCCCACAACGTGCCCGAGTCACCTCGCAGCCGGACCATCTGGCTGAACCGGGGCGGCCACTACGGTCATAGTCACATTCCCGGGAACGACCACGGGGATCCAGGGGGCATCAGCACCACCGCATTGTTCGCCGCCGGCGGCACACCATCGAAGGAGTTGTTCACTGTGGGGCAGTACGAAGAGTTGCTGAAAGAGATCAAGATCCAGGGCGACGCGACCCGCAAGGAGATCCGCCGGCAGGCGATCTGGGGCGAGCGGTACGAGGCCCAGACCGTCGACGAGCGGCTGCGGGCCGACCAGGCCTTCGACAGCGCGTACGACGCGGCGCGGGAGGCCGGCAAGACCGAGATCGAGGCGCTGAACGCCGGCCAGGCGGCCGCGGCCAGCACGCTGCGGCCGCTCGTCACCGACCTGACGAACATGGCGGTCCGGAACGAGCAGAACAAGTGAGTCACCGCGATCTGCGGGGGCACACCGTGTAGGTGTACGGAAACTGTCGGTGGCGTCCGGCACCATCTGTGACATGAGTGGCGCGACGGTATTACTGGTGCTGTTGTTCCTGGTGGTGGGTCTGCTGCTGGGAGCGGGGTTCGGAGTGCTCTGGGCGCGCGGTCGCGATGGTGCCGCGCTCGCCCGGATCACTGCCGAGCGGGACGCGGCCGAGGATCGCGTCGTCGACCTGACCCAGGAGCGGACGGCCGTCGGCCAGCAGATGGGCGGCCAGGCCGTGGTCAAGGAGGCGCTCGACCGGCTGCACGCCCAGCTGAATCAGTTGGAGCGCGGCCGGGCCGCCTGGCAGAGCGAGCTGCACCAACAGGTCAACGAGGTTCGGATCAGCGGCGAGGCACTGCGCCGGGAGACGGCGTCCTTGTCGACCGCACTCCGAAAACCCCAGGTCCGCGGGCGTTGGGGTGAGCTGCACCTGCGGCGGACGGTCGAGCTCGCGGGGATGGTCGCGCACTGCGACTTCACCGAGCAGACCACGACGTCCGGTTCCGGTGAGGACGGGCTGCTCCGGCCCGACCTCGTCGTGCGGCTGGCCGAGGGCAAGAATCTGGTCGTCGACTCCAAGGTGCCGCTTTCGGCGTTCCTGGAGGCGGCCGAGTCCGACGACCCGGATTTTCAGGAGGACAGGTTGCGGGCGCATGCCCGGCATCTGCGTGTCCACGTCGACCAACTGGCCGCGAAGGCTTACTGGACGCGGTTGTCGCCGTCGCCGGAGTTCGTGATCCTGTTCGTGCCGGGGGAGTCGTTCCTGTCGGCCGCGCTCGACGTCGAGCCTTCCCTGCTGGAGTATGCGGCCGAGCGCCGGGTGATCCTGGCGACGCCGACCACGTTGATCGCGACGCTGCGGGCCGCGGCGTACGCGTGGAACCAGTCGGCGCTGACCGAGTCGGCGCAGCAGGTCTTCGAGCTCGGCCGCGAGCTGTATGACCGGTTGAGCGTGATGGGCGACCATCTCGGCCGGGTCGGGCGTTCGTTGACCTCGGCGGTCGAGGCGTACAACGGGACGGTCGGGTCGTTCGAGCGGCGGGTCTTCATCACCGCGCGCAAGCTCCGCGACCTGCACGTCACCGAGGCCGAGCTCACCGCGATGGAGTCCATCGAGGCGTCGGTCCGGCCGTTGACGGCACCGGAGTTCCTTGTTGCCGATGACCAGGAGCCGATCCGTCGCTGGCCGGTGTCCGAAGCACCGCATCACCCGCCGCTGGCCCCGCCTCAGGCCGGCTGACCCGTTGGCAAACGACAACCGGCCGACCCCTTTGTGGGAGCCGGCCGGTTGTGTAGCTCCTTGAATCAGGGCTGCTTGCAGTCCATCGCGAGGAAGGAGTAGCCCTTCGCCGCCAGCAGGGTGAGTGCCTTGTCGAGCGCGGCCACGGTCTGCGTGCGGTCGCCACCACCGTCGTGCATCAGGATGATGTTGTGGTTGCGGGCGTTGTTCATGATGTTCTGGACGATCGCGTTGACACCCGGCCGGGCCCAGTCGCGCGGGTCGACGTCCCAGAGCACCTGGACCATCCCGGCGTCCTTGATGTCCTTGCGGACCTTCGGGTTGCTCGCGCCGTACGGCGGCCGGAAGCAGGTCGACTTCGGTCCGTCGAAGATCTGGCGGTGCCGCTCGGCGTCCGAGATCGCGGTCAGCTGCGGGTGCGAGATCGAGTGGCTGCCGATAGCGTTGCCTGAGGCAAGTACTTGCTCACGCAGCCCCGGGTGGGCGGCCTGCATGTTCCCGAGCTCGAAGAACGTCGCGTGCGCGTTGTGCTTGGCGAGTGTCTCGAGCACCTTCGGCGTCCAGTACGGATCGGGTCCGTCGTCGAAGCTGAAGAACAGGACCTTCTTGTTCTTGCCCTTGACCAGGCTCGCGGTCGGGTCGGCGGCCGGATTGCGCGGGGTCGACGGCGGCGCGTTGTTGCTCGGTGTGTCGGTCGGCTCGCCCGACGGCGTCGTCGACGGCGTCCCGGCCGACGGCGGCGGTGCCGGCTGCGAGCTGGCGGCGGTCGGATGTGGCTGGCGTTCGTGTCCCAGCGCCAGGACCAGCAACGCACCGGCGACGACGACCAGCGCCACCCCGGTCGCGATGAATGCGGCGAACTTTCGGGACATGATGCTCCCTCTCTAGCAGGCGGATGATCCCCAGCTCCCCCTCAGGAGCCTCACACTCAGAAGACGCGTCAGCCCCTTGTGTGGTTGGCATCTTCGTGTTGCGGTGAGGTCTCAGCGCCTTCACGTTCTCTGTAATCGGCTGCTGGTGTGACCTCGGTCGCACGCGGTGTCGCCACTGTCGCGGGGGTACCGCGGTGATACAGCCTGCCCTCAAGGGCCTTGACACTCGCGACCAGTACGAAGCTCATGCTGACCAGCAAGGCCCACGCGCCGAACTTCGCCGGGTGCACGAGTCGCCACACGTCCACCTGGTCCGGGTAGTTCCAGGCATCCAGGAACGTGCCGAAGTTCTCGGCGATCCACAGGAAGAAGCCGATCAGCCCGAACGACACCGCGAGCGGCATCCGGTACCGCCGTACGCCGACTGTGTAGAAGACCCAGGTCCTGCGCAGAACCCAGAGCAGTGCGACGGCGATCGGGATCCGCAGGTCGGGGATCCAGCGATGGGTGAAGAAGTTCGCATAGATCAGTACGGCGAGGATCGTGGTCGCGACCGGGCGGTAGCCGCTCACCCGTAGATCGAACCGCCGCCAGGCCTGGCAGATGTAGCTGCCGACCGCGGCGTACATGAAGCCGGCGAACAGCGGTACACCGCCGAACTTGGTGACCGCGTCACCCGGGTACTGCCAGGAGCCGATCCGGACCTTGAAGATCTCCAGCCCGAGGCCGACCAGGTGGAACCCGAAGATCACCGCGACCTCGCGCCAGGTCTCCAGCCGCACCGCCCAGAACAGCAGCGTCAGGGCGAGGCAGTAGATCAGCAGCGCGTCGTACCGGGCGATCGGGAGGTCGACGTACTTGGAGATCGCGAGGCCGGCGAAGAGGAACGCCGGGAACAGGCAGGAGACCAGTTCGAGCAGGCCGAACCGCAGGAACTGGAGGCAACCGAACACGAAGCGTGAACGATTCGGGACGAGCTTTCGCCAACTGGTCACAGAGTGGAGACGTTACTTGCTCTTGCCTGGTTCGGACGGATAGATCATCCGGAAGGGAAGGGGCGAGGGGGAAGGAAGGGGATTGGGATGGAGCCGAAGGTGGTCTACGAGACGGACCGTTTGCTCGTGCGTGACTGGGCGGCCGCCGACGGTGACCGGGTGTTCGACATCTACCGGCGCTGGGAGGTCGCGCGCTGGCTCGGCGCGGACCCCAAGGTGATGACGGACCGCGACAGCGCGAACCGGGTGATCGACCGCTGGAACGAGCGGAACCAGGATCCGACGTACGGGATCTGGGCCGTGTACGAGCGCGCGACCGAGACCGTCGCGGGGACCGTGCTGCTCGTCCCGCTGCCGGATCCCTCGGACGGTACGGCCGGACGCGGCGAGGTCGAGGTGGGCTGGCACTTCCACCCCGACGCCTGGGGCCGCGGGCTGGCGACCGAAGCCGCGCGCGGCGCGATCGGGCACGGTTTCAAGGCCGGGCTGTCGCAGATCTACGCGGTCGTGCGCCCGGACAACGGCGCCTCCCTCGCCGTCTGCCGCCGGCTCGGGATGCGTTCACTGGGCCGTACTTCGCGCTGGTACGACGCCGAGCTGGAGTCGTTCCTGATCTGAATTGGGGTCATCACGCCCGACCCGCGTAGTCTTGACGCCCGTGGCACTCACCATCGGAATCGTCGGGCTCCCCAATGCGGGCAAGTCCACGCTCTTCAACGCGCTGACCAAGAACAACGTGCTCGCGGCGAACTACCCGTTCGCGACGATCGAGCCGAACGTCGGGGTCGTCGGCGTACCGGACCCGCGGCTGGACAAGCTCGCGGCGCTCTACAACTCCGCCAAGGTGATCCCGGCCACGGTGCAGTTCGTCGACATCGCCGGCATCGTCCGCGGCGCGTCGGAGGGTGAGGGCCTGGGCAACAAGTTCCTCAGCCACATCCGCGAGTCCGACGCGATCTGCCAGGTCACCCGGGTCTTCCGCGACGACGACGTCACCCACGTCGACGGCAAGGTCTCGCCGGCCGACGACATCTCCACCATCCAGACCGAGCTGATCCTCGCCGACCTGCAGACCGTCGAGAAGGCGATCCCGCGGCTGGAGAAGGAGACCCGCCTCAAGAAGGAGGCGGCCATCACCCTCGAGGCCGTCCGCGAGGCCCAGAAGCACCTCGAGGCCGGTACGCCGATCATCGCCACCACCGTCGATCGCGACGCGATCCGCGAGCTGATGCTGATGACCGCCAAGCCCTACCTGTTCGTCTTCAACTGCGACGCCGACGAACTGTCCGACGAGCCGCTGAAGCAGCAGATGCGCGACCTGGTCGCCCCCGCCGAGGCGATCTTCCTCGACGCCAAGTTCGAGGCCGAGCTGGTCGAGCTCGGCGACGAGGCCGAAGCCCTCGAGATGCTCAAGGAGATGGGCATCGACGAACCAGGCCTCGACGTCCTGGCCCGCGTCGGCTTCGACACCCTCGGCCTCCAGACCTACCTCACCGCCGGCCCCAAAGAAGCCCGCGCCTGGACCATCAAGGTAGGAGCCACCGCCCCCGAAGCCGCCGGCGTCATCCACACCGACTTCCAGCGCGGCTTCATCAAGGCCGAGATCGTCTCCTACCAGGACCTCCTCGACGCCGGCACCCTCGTAGCCACCCGCGCCGTAGGCAAGGTCCGCATGGAAGGCAAGGACTACATCATGCAAGACGGCGACGTAGTCGAATTCCGCTTCAACGTCTAACCCCCTCCGGCGTCCAAACGACACCGCCTCCGGCGGCGACTGTTCCATTGGCGCCTCCGGCGCAAGCACGCAACGCAGCCCCCGCCGAAGACCGGCGGAGCGCCGCCGGTCGCTGCCTGCGCACGACCTGAACGCCGACCGTCTCTGCGACTCGGGCCTGCTCGGTCTGTAGCTACCGACCTAGGTCGCTCCTGCCTTAATGACTGACACAGTCGTCATTAAGAGATATAGTGACGCACAGAGTCGGCATTAAGTGATGAGGTATCCCATGGCCAGTCGCTCCGAGCCTGCCAGGACTCGGCTCAGTGCCGAGCGTATTGGTGCGCACCTGACCACTTGGCGCAAGCTCCAGAGTCTGACGGCTGAGCAAGTCGCGGACCGAGCGGGGATCTCGAGAGATACCCTGCGTCGGCTGGAGAAGGGCGAGACCACTGTGGGGATCGCCGTGTTCCTCAATGTTGCTCGCGTCCTGGGAACCCTCGATCGCGTTGTCGAGGCCTTGGACCCCTATGAGACGGATGTGGGCCGCGCCCGCGCCGACACGGTCCTCCCGAAAAGGGTCAGGCCTTGAGCGACTCGGTCCTCGTGAGCGTCGAACTGGATGGCCGGACAGTCGAGGTCGGGACCGCATACTTCACGTACAGGCAAGGCGTGACCTCGACCTCATTTCGCTACGCCGAGGAGTACTTGGCGCGGCCGGGCGCCTACGCGATCGATCCCGCGATGCCGCTCCTGAAGGGCAACTACGCGCCGGCTGGATTGCCAGGTGCTTTCGCTGATTGCTCGCCTGACAGATGGGGCAAGAACCTTATCTCGAAGGCGATTCGTGCCCAAGCGCTGCGCGAAGCGCGAACGGTTCCTTCGGTGGGGGACGTCGACTACCTCTTGGGAGTCAGCGACCTGACGCGCCAAGGTGCTTTGCGCTTCCGTCAGGAAGCTGATGGCGATTTCCTCCATCAGGGTCTCAACGTCCCCAAGCTCATCGAGCTACCGAGACTGCTTCGAGCGGCAGATGTCGTGGCTCAAGACGCCGACGACCTGTCTGCCGTCAAAGATCTTCTCGATGCCGGATCCGGCTCGCTGGGAGGTGCGCGTCCGAAGGCTTCGGTCCGCGATGACAGGCGACTGCTCATTGCCAAGTTTCCTCACCACAGCGATGAGTGGGATGTGATGGGGTGGGAGAAGACTGCCCTGGACCTGGCTGAGCGTGCCGGAATCGACACCCCACATCGCGAGACAGCCGTGATCGACGGCAGAACAGTCCTTCTCCTGGAGCGCTTCGACAGAGACCAAGGGCGTCGCGTTGGATACATGAGTGCCATGACGATGGTCGAAGGACGGGACGGTAGCCCGGGTGACTATCTTGAGGTAGCTGAGACCCTGACCGAGTTCAGCTCGCGAACCAGTGAAGACCTGCACCAGCTATGGCGTCGGATCGTCTTCTCGATCGCGATTCACAACACCGACGATCATCTGCGCAACCACGGCTTCTTGCGGGACGGAGCGTCCGGTTGGCGCATCTCCCCGATCTTCGACGTGAATCCAAATCCGGACGGGGCCGCGCAACGAGTCACCGGGATCGGTGGAGCGCATCGGCGAGAGGACGAGCTCGACGGTCTCATAACCTACGCCGGATCGTTTCGTGTCACCACCGCTGATGCCCGGCAGATCATCCGTGACGTGCTCGACGCCACCGCTGACTGGCAACGTGTTGCTACCGGCAACGGAATAGCGAAGAGCCAGCTGCCTCGTTTCCACGACGCCTTCGAAGGCGTCAGAAAGCCACTGGGTGAGCTCATCCACTGAGCCCGGCACAGCCACCACACTCGAGGCCGCACCGGGCCGGCTGGTGTGCGCTCCGTCTATGAGGGCGGATCGCCGGCCCATCACAACTGGCTCCTTTCGCCGGTTGCCCGCCTTGGGTCATGGGTGGCGGGCGATTGTGATGGCGTGGGCGTTCGGTTGGTATGGCGGACCTGTGGCACTGATCAACTGGGCTCTGGGCGTTCGGTCGACGCTTGATTCAGCGTGGCGGATGGTCCGGGCAGGGGCTTGGTCAGTGGGGGCGGTCCGGGGTTGGGCGGGAGTTGGCCGGCTCAGGGGGTGACCCGCGTGAGCGAGGTCGGGAGCTTGGGGCGTGGCAGGGTGGGGGGATGGTTGCTGTGGTTCAGGTCAATCTTGTCGTGGGGGATCTCGAGCGGAGCCGTGCTTTTTATGCGGTGCTCGGGGTGACGTTCAGTGCTCGGAATCGGCAGGGGCAGGGGGCTGCTGAGGCTTGGGTGTCGACGAATACCGGTGTCACCATCGTGTTGCATTCGACTGCGTTTGCCGCTTGGTGGGACGAATCCGGGCCGCAACCGTCGGCAGGTGGCCCGCAGGTGGACTTCGAGGTGGAATCGGCGCAGCGGCTCGACGAGATCGTTGCCGAACTCGGGACTATGGGGGCGACGGTCGTCAAGGCGCCCGCGGAGATGCCGTGGGGGCAGCGGTTCGGGATCGTGCTTGATCCGGACGGTCATCGGGTCGGACTGAAGGCGGCTGCGCGATGAGGCGTCACGGTGGTCGGCTTCATAGGTCGAGCTTTGCGTCGGAGCGTCCGTCGTGCTGACGCCGATCCTTGCGACGGCATCAGCTGGTTCGACGCCGATCCGAGTCTCTACACCTCAGCTCCGGTGGGTGAGGTCACGGTCGGCTTCTCCGAGTTCATGAGCGCTATCGAAGAGTTCCACCAGAACCTGATGACTGCCATGCAAGCCCGAATCGCCGAGGTCGCTGCCGGCCCGCCGCCTGGTGTGGACATCGACTTTCCCTATCTGCACACCGAACAGGCCGACCGGGCCACCTGGCTGTCGCGCGCGCTGGCCGGTGCTCCAACCACGAACTGGGACATGGTCCGCGCGGGCGCGAACCTCATTCCTCGTCGTACTCGGACTCGTCCTTGAGGTTGGCGATGAAGGTCGCGAAGTCGGGCGCCAGCTTGGTGATTCTGTAGTCCACTTCCTGATCGATATGGACGACGCTTGGTTCGCCCGGGGTGCGGTAGTCGAGGGCGATCATGTCGTGCCCGGCCGACGGGCAGTTTGCGAAGTACACGCCGATATCGGGGTAGCCCCATTCGCTCTGCCAGAACTGGCTGTTGGTGTTCCCGCAGAGGCTGTAGTCGTGCGTCCGGCCGATGGCGTAGATCCCGCGACCATCGCGTCATCGGGCGGCGGCTCGAACGGCTCGCCCTTGAACAGTCCAGCGATCTCCAGCATCCCCAGAGGCTAACGGGTTGACAGGGCGCCGAGAATCGAGCCGTGACGTCGATTCCTTTCTTCCGCTACCACCCGGACCCGTTCGCCACCGGCTCCGCCGAGGCGAGTGACGCTGCCTGTGTCGTTTGCATCGAACGCACAGGCTTCCGGTACGTCGGCCCCGTTGTAGGCGGCAAGGCGGGTGACGTGTGCCTCGGCTGCATCGCCAGCGGTGCAGTGGGCGCGTTGACCGATCTCTGGGGCATACCGGACGGCGTACCCCTCGCCGTACTGGAAGAGCTCGAGCAACGCACCCCCAGCTACTACGCCTGGCAAGACACCCGCTGGCTCTTCCACTGCAACGACGGTGCCGCCTACCTGGGCCGAATCGGCTGGACCCAGCTCCAGCACGACCCCGCCGCCCTCGAGTCCCTCTATCAGGAGGCCCGCGAGTTCGGCGTTGACGAGGCCCAAGCCCACGATCGGCTCACCAACCTGACGCCCGACGGCGACCTCACCGCCTACCTCTTCGAATGCCTCCACTGCGCCACCCACCTCGCCTACTCCGACGCCAACTGAAGGTTGTGGAGTGGGCGGTACGGCGCGGATGGAACTTCTGGTTGCTGCCGGGCCGAACCGTTGGAGCGTGGTCGGTACGCATCGCCCGGCGCTACAGATTTGCCGACTGGTGCAGGTTTTTGAGGGACTGGGCGGCGTTGGCTACTGCGGTTGTCAGGGCGGGTGGGGAGAGGGCTATGGCGGCGCCGGCTTGGGATAGGACGGCGGCGGTGGCTTCGGTGGGGTTTTCGAGGTCGGTGTGGAGGATCCACCAGCCGTTGGTGGTGGGGAGGGGTGGGGCGGTGGGGTGGAAGCGGCGGAGGGCTTCTTCGCGGACTTGGAGGACTACGGGGTAGGAGGGGCGGGTGGCGCGGAAGGCTTGTTGGGACTGGGACCAGTGGGTGGCGAGGTCGAAGCCGGGTGGGCGGGTGAAGGTGTCGGGGGTCAGGGTGGCTGAGGTCAGGCGGCTGAGGCGGTAGGTGCGGAGGCGGCCGTCGGTGCGGGCGGCGATCAGGTACCAGGTGCGGTTCTTGGCGACGAGGCCTAGTGGGGAGATGGTGAAGGGCTCGTCGGCGTGGGTGGATGCGATGTCGTAGGTGATGGACAGGTTGCGTTCCTGCCAGACGGCTTCGCGGCAGAGGTCGAGCCAGCGCGGGGTTTCGCGGCGGTCGTCCCAGCCGGCGTGGTCGATGAGGAGGCGTTGGCGGGCGTACTCGGCGTCGCGGCGGGAGGCGTCGGGGAGGGTGGCGATCAGTTTGAGGACGGCCTGGTCGGACGAGGCGTCGAGGCCGAGGTCGGCGAGGACGTGGGCGGTGGCGCCGACGAAGACGGACATCACTTCGGACGGTGTGAGCCCGGTGAGCCGGCTGCGGTAGTCGGGGAGCAGGGACCAGCCGCCGCCGCGGCCGCGGGTGGCGTAGACGGGGACTCCGGCGAGGCTGAGGGCGTCGAGGTCGCGCTGGACGGTGCGGTGCGAGACGTCGAGGGCGGCGGCCAGGTCGGCGACTGTGCAGCGGCCGCGGGTCTGCAGCTGGAGGAGGAGCCGGAGGAGCCGTTCCGCGCGCATGGGTCGAACTATGCCAGCTAAATAAGACATCAGTTGGGATGTTTTGTCCCTACGGTCGCGGGATGACTGTTGTCGAAGTGGATGAGCTCGCCATGTCCTACCGCGCTCCGGTGCGCAAAGGCGGCCTGCGGGCGGCGCTGGGTTCGCTGGTACGCCGCGAGTACAAGACCGTGCAAGCCCTCGATCAGGTGTCCTTCACGATCGAGAAAGGTGAGGTGGTCGGCTTCATCGGGCCGAACGGAGCCGGCAAGACGACCACCATGAAAATCCTGTCCGGCATCCTGCACCCGTCCGCCGGCCGGGTCACCGTCCTCGGCGACACCCCGTGGCAGCGGCGGTCCACATTCCTGAAACGGATCGCATTTGTGCGCGGCAGCCAGCCGGTTGGCGGTTCGCAGGAGCTGACGGTGATGGACAGCCTCGAGTACCAACGGCTCCTGTACGACGTCGCGCGCCCCGACTTCCGCCGTACCCTCGACGAGCTCCAGGAGCTCCTAGACCTGCAACTGGATCGTCAACTCCGCGCGCTCAGCCTCGGCGAACGGATGCGGGTCGGGCTCGCGATGGCGCTGATCTACCGGCCCGAGGTGCTGTTCCTCGACGAGCCGTCGATCGGTCTCGACGTGACCGCGGGCAGCCAGATTCGCGAGTTCGTCGCCGATTACGTGCGGACGACCGGCGCCACCGTGCTGCTGACCAGCCACTACATGGCCGACGTCGCGTCCCTTTGCCCGCGGCTGATCCTGATCGACCAGGGCAAGATCGGGTACGACGGTCCGCTCGCCGAACTGTCCGCCCGGCTCTCGCCGTACAAGCTGATCCGCATCACCACGCGGGACGGCGTACAGGACCTGCGCGTGCGCCGGGACGAGGTCGCGCAGACCACGGCCAGGCTTCTCCAGAACGGTGATGTCATCGACCTGGCCGTCGAGGAACCGCCGCTGGAGAAGGTCATCGACCAGGCCTACCGGGAAGGCGTGTGATGAGAACGCTGACCCTGCTCACGTTTCGCATCCGGCAACAGGTGCTGGAGTGGTCCGGCGCCTGGTGGTTCCTGCTCACGCTCGTCGTCCAGGCCGTCATCGCCCCGCTGATCGGCCTGTTCATCTGGTCCGCGGTCTACCCGGATGATCCGTCCATCAAGACGTACTACGTCGCGATCATCCTCGTCACGCTGATGACCGAGTCGTTCGAGCAGCACACCTTCTCCAACCGCGTGTACGACGGAACGCTCAGCCACGAACTGCTTCGTCCGCAACCGGTTGTCCTCGGCATCATCGGCGAGAACCTCGCGATCCGCGGCTGGCTGACGTTGCTCGGGGCACCGATCGTGCTGGTGACCGCGCTCGCCCTGCACACCACCTTCTCCTGGCGATCCGTGCTGCTGGCGATCCCGGGGATCGCGTTGGCCGCCGTACTGATCTTCCTCTTCACGTTCCTGCTCTCGCTGACCGCGTTCTGGACCGACCGCGTGCACTCGGTCGTTGCCTTCGGCAGCCAACTCGGTTTCCTGCTCGGCGGTACGGCGGCTCCGATCGCGCTGCTGCCCGACGGCTGGGCCCGGGTCGCCGAGGCGCTGCCCTTCTACGGCATGCACGGGCTGCCGGCGGAGATCGCGGCGGGAAGCCGGTACGACGGTTCGCTCGGCTATCAACTTGGTTGGGTGGTGGTTCTGGTGGTGGCGGTCGCGGCAGTTTGGCGAGCCGGCGTCCGGCGGTACACGGCGGTGGGATCGTGAAGCTGCTGCGCCTGCTGGGAGCGGGCTTCTCGATGTCACTGCGCCGGAGCGTGGCGTTCCGGATCAACCTGGTCTTCGACGTGATCCTCGCGTTCACAGGCCTCGGTACGACGATCGCCGCCGTCCTGATCGTGTTCACCCGCACCGAGACCATCGGCGGCTGGTCGAAGGCGGAGTTCCTGGTGCTGATCGGGACCTACGAACTGATCACCGGCCTCCGGGCCGCGTTCATCGATCCGAACCTCTCGTGGTTCCCGGACAACGGGATTCGCAACGGCAAGCTGGACTCGTACCTGCTGCAGCCCGCACCGAGTCTGTTCCTCGCGAGCCTGTCGCTGTCGTCGCCGCTGGCCCTGATCGAGTGTGCACTCGGCGCGGTGGTGCTCGGCTGGGGCATCGGTACGGCGCCGGCGAACCCGACCGCGGACGGCGTGCTGAGCTGGCTGGTGCTCACCGCGGCTGCGCTCGTGGTCACGTGGGCGCTGAGTGTGCTACTGGCCTGCCTGGCGTTCTGGGCTCCGAAGCTGCAGCTCGACGTGTTCTACCACTCTGCGTGGCAGCTCGGCCGCTATCCGACGGATGTATTCGCCAAGCCGATTCGGTTCGCACTGACATATGTGTTCCCACTGGCGCTGATCGCTGCGGTGCCGTCGTCGGCGTTGCTCAACGGCGCCGGACTGGCACAACTAACCGGTTGGTTGCTTATCGCGGTGGTCGCGGCCGGGCTGGCCGGCCTCGCCTGGCGCGCCGGGCTCCGGCGATATACAGGTGCGACCTCGTAACGCAGCGGCTAGCCTCGCGCTCATGGCCGACGACTTGTTCGCGGTCCCCCGGCTGGCAGCGGTGTACGACGCCCTGGAGCCGGCGGTCCGCGACGACCTGGAACCGTACGCGGCGATGGTGACCGAGTTCGGCGCCGAGCGCGTCCTGGACGTCGGCTGCGGAACCGGCGAGCTCGCCTGCCTGCTGGCCGGGCGAGGCATCGACGTGATCGGCGTCGACCCAGCAGCGGCCTCACTAGAGGTTGCCAAGGGCAAGGAGTTCGCGGATCGGGTGCGCTGGATCCACGGTGACGCGACCACGCTGCCTCCACTACAGGTCGACCTGGCCGTGATGACCGGGAACGTGGCGCAGGTCTTCCGCACCGACGATGAGTGGTCGGCAACAGTGGCCGGTATCCGGGCGACGTTGAAGCCAGGCGGCCGCTTCGTCTTCGAGACCCGGGACCCGGCAAACCGGGCCTGGGAGCAATGGGCGGAGTGGACCCGTGAGACGACCTACCGGGAGATCGTGCTCCCGAGCGGCGAGACAGTGGCGAACTGGGGCGAGCTGACCCGGGTCGAGTTGCCGTACGTGAGCTTCCGCGGCACATACACCTTCAGCTCCGACGGCGCCGTACTCACCTCGGACTCGACGCTGTGGTTCCGCGAGCGGGACGAAGTGTCGCTGGACGGCTTCGTGGTCGATGAAGTGCGGGACGCGCCGGACCGGCCGGGCGCGGAGTTCGTGTTTGTCGCTAGACGGCAGTGAGTAGGGCGGCCAGCGTGTGATGGGCGGTGCGAGACATGACGGGGTTCGTCTCGACGTAGTACCAGAGACAACCGATCGCTTGGGCAAACGCCCAGCCCATCCCGCGCCGCCACTCCGCGTCGTCGCTGGCGAGCGCCGTACGGAATGCTTCTCGTGCGACCGGATCCAGCAGATTCCAGGCGGGCTGCAAGTCCATCGCCGGGTCGGAGACGGTGAACGTACCGACGTCGATCACGCCGGCCAGCCGGCCGTCCGCGGCCAGCAGGTTCCCCGGCATCAGGTCGCGATGCGTCCAGACGTCGGCCTCGGTCCGCGGCGTCTCTCGCAGCGAGGCCCATAGCCGGGCGAGCGCCTCGACGTCGATCAGATCGCGACTACGCTCCAGCCCATCGGCGACGGACTCGTCCTGGGAGGCGAGCAGCCCACCGCGCCAAGCGCCGGTGAACACCCGCCCCTCCGTTGGTTCGGCACGGAGCGCCAGCACGAACCGCGCCAGGTCCGCAGCGAAAGACATCGACCCGGCAACATCCGCGTCGTACGCCGTCGTCCCGTCCAGCCAGGTGTAGACGGCCCACGGCAGCGGGTAGCCGTCGCCCGGCTCGCCGAGCGCGATCGGCAGGGGAGTCGGGTACGGCGAGATCGCGTGCAACCGGCGAGCCGCCTCCGCCTCGTCCTCGAGCTCCCGGCGAACCCGCGTGGGCCCGCCGGGCTGGAGCGGGAACCGCGCGACGTACCGATCGCCGATCCGGAACAGCGCGTTCACCGTCCCATGCGACGGAACCGCGCGCACGCCGTACTCGGACCACTCCGGGAACTGCGCCCGGATCAACCGCTCAACGAGCGGGACGGTGACCTCCAGTTGGCCGGCGTGCATCAGGTGGTGGCCAGCGGGCGAGCACGCTCGGTGGCGAGGCGGACGGCGAACACGGCGAGCGCCGTACCGGTCAGGTAGCGGTGGATCCGCATCCAGGTCGGGCGCCGGGTCAGGAACACCGCGATCGAGCCGGCGGTGATGATGAAGACCGCGTTCATCGCGACGCCGACCACGAGCTGCGTCAGGCCCAGGATCAGGCTCTGCAGACCGAGGTGGCCGCGACCCGGATCCAGGAACTGCGGGAGCAGCGAGATGTAGAGGATCGCGATCTTCGGGTTCAGCAGACAGGTCAGCAGACCCATGCCGAAGAGCTTGCGGGGGCTGTCCGGTTCCAGCTCCTGGGTAGCGAAGACCGAGCTGCCGCCCGGGCGGAGCGCGTTCCAGGCGAGCCAGAGCAGGTAGGCGGCACCGGCGAACTTCAGCACGATGTAGATCTCCGGGACCAGCGCGAACAGCGTCGCGAGCCCGGCGCTTGCCGCCAGCAAGTACACCAGGAATCCGACTCCGACCCCGGCCAACGACGTCAGCCCGGCCCGGCGGCCCTGGGCGATCGACCGCGAGACCAGATAGATCATGTTCGGCCCCGGCATCACCACCAGCCCGAGCTCCACCAGCGCGATTCCCAGCAACGCCTCACCACTCACCGGCATACCGGCTCCTCTCTCGGATAACGTCCGAAAGACACGCCGACCACGTACCTCAGGTCTTCGGACGTTGTGGAATTTATCAGCGGGCGGGGCGGGGGTGGCGGGGATTTTCGCCTGCTGGGATACCTTGCGGGGATGGGTGAGCAGGAGTGCATGCGGTGCGGGAAACCGGTCGAGGGGAGCCGGGACGACTACGAGATCTTCGAGCGCATGCACTGGGACTGCTTCCATTTCGCGTACGAGCACGATCTGAACGGGCCCGTCGCGGAGGATGCCGATTGCGTCAGCCGGGATGTCCGGTGACCGCCTGACGGTATTCCGGTCGCTCACGGTCCGCAGACTCGGATAACGTGGCCCCGTAACGCCTGACGGTTTGAAGGAGACGGTTATGAGCGAAGGCACCAGCAAGCCGGCGGACGATCTGCAGAAGAAGTTCCGGGAAGCGTTGGAGAAGAAGAACGCCAACCATGCGGCACACCCCGGGTCGGGGAACCGCAAGGAGGGCGTCGGCGAGGCCCACAACGACAAGCAGAAGCGCCAGTTCCGGCGCAAGTCCGGCAGCTGAGATCCGCCAACTGTCCATCCATCCGAAGGAGCCCCGGGTTGCCGCCCGGGGCTCGACCCTTTTCCGGGGCCTGTTCACGGCCCGGTACGGCGGCCTGGTGGCGCTGCGGATCGCTATCCTCGGCGGGTGAGTGTCCCGCTGCATTACGTGGTCAAGACCCGGCTGATCGAGTTGGTCGAGGAGCTGGGGGAGGGTGCCGGCCTGCCCCCGGAGCGGGTGCTGGCCAAGGACTTCGGGGTGTCGCGGTGGACGATGCGGCAGGCGATCCGGGAGCTGATCGCGGACGGACGGCTCCGGGCCCGGCAAGGGCAGGGCACGTTCGTCGCGACGCCGAAGATCATCCAGCCGCTGGCGCTGGTGAGCTACACCGAGGCCCTGCGGGCGCAGGGTCACACCCCGGCGCGTGAGGTGGTCAAGTTCGACGAGATCCCGGCGGACGACGTACTGGCCGAGCAGCTGGCGGTCGCTCCGGGGGATTCGGTGTTCGAGCTGGAGCGGGTCCTGTCCGCGGACGGGCAGCCGATCGGGCTCGAGACGACGTACCTGTCGGTGGCGCGTTTCCCGACCTTGCGTGACGTCCTCGATCCGACCGGCTCGCTGTACCGCTGCCTGACCGATCAGCTCGGCGTGGTCTTCGGCGAAGGCGAGGAGCTGGTCGAGACGGTGATCGCGAGCCCGCGCGAAGCCGACCTGCTCAAGGCGACCCAGCAGCTGCCGATGCTCCTCCTGCACCGCCAGACCCGCGACACCGACGGTCACACCATCGAGGTCGTTCGCTCCCTCTACCGAGGCGACCGCGTCGGCTTCCGCGCCACCCTCCGCCCGTAACCCCGACGCCGCGATCGACCGCTTTGCGCGGATCTACTGTCGCTCCGTGGCAGTAGGTCCCCGCAGACCTCGCCGTTTGGGGCGGTTCAGGGGGTTTGAACAGGAATCGGTGGCCTTGGACAGGTCATAACTTGTTCAAGCCCTCCACCCGGTGTCCAAACCCCCGGCAGTTGGCGCCACCCGCTGGCGGGGTGGGGGGAAGTGTTTGGTTGGGGTTCACCGGGTGGTTGCTTGCGACGTACGCTCCCTTCATTGGTCCGGACCAATCTGGATGCAGGTCGAGACGAGGGAGACGCTGGTGCGAGTGGTTGTGGTGGGTGGCGGTGTGCTGGGGACGATGCATGCGCGCGAGGCGGTACGGCGGGGGCACGAGGTGCTGCAGATCGAGCGGGAGGCCGAGGCTCGGGGTGCGAGTGTGCGGAACTTCGGGCTCGTCTGGGTCAGCGGCCGGTCCGACGGTGCCGAGATCAAGTGCGCGCAGCGGGCTCGTGACCTGTGGGCCGGGGTCTCGGGGATCAGCTTCCGGCCGAGCGGTTCGCTCACGGTCTGCCGGACGGAGGAGGAGCTGGCCGTCGCCAAGGAGGCTGCGGCTCGGCCCGACGCGGCGGAGCGTGGCTTTCAGGTGCTGGACGCGGAGCAGACCCGCGACCGCAACCCCGCGTTGCGCGGCGCCTTGTTGGGTGCGTTGTGGTGTGAGCGCGATGCGATCGTCGAGCCCCGCGAGGTGCTCCCGGCGCTCCGCCAAGAGCTCGAGAAGTCCGGGCGCTACCAGTTCCTCGGTGGGAGAGAGGTGCGGACCGTCGACAGTGGCGAGATCACCGACGACCACCACGAGACGCACAGCGCCGACCTGATCTTCCTCTGCACCGGCGCCTGGCACAGCGGCCTGATCCGCGAGCTCACCGAAGACCTTCCGGTACGGCGCGTCCGGCTGCAGATGATGCAGACCGAACCGCTCGGCGTGCAACTGACCACGGCGGTCGCGGATGCGGACAGCTTCCGGTACTACCCGGCGTACGGCGGTTCCGCGGTCGAGGCTTTGGAGCCGCAGGCAACTATCGCGCAGCAGCACGCGATGCAGCTCCTGATGGTCCAGCGCACGCACGGCGGTCTGACCATCGGCGACACCCACGAATACGCCGAGCCGTTCAACTTCGACGTTCAGTCCGACCCGTACGAGTATCTGACCCAGACCGTCGAGGACATCCTCGGCCGCCCGATGCCGAAGATCACCCGGCGCTGGGCCGGCGTCTACTCCCAGGCGACCGATCCGAGCGGCGACGGCATCGTCGTACGGCGGGAGGTCGCGTCCGGCGTCCACCTCGTCACCGGTCCCGGTGGCCGCGGCATGACCATGTCCCCGGCGATCGCCGAGATGAGCTTCGAGGAGATCGACCGATGATCCAGCTGGCAGTTCTCGACATGGCCGGTACGACGGTCGCCGACGACGGACTGGTGGAGCGTGCCTTCACCGCCGCGATCGGTGCCCAGGGCATCGAATCCGGCAGCCCGGAGTACGACCGGATGCTCGACCACGTCCGCGCCACCATGGGCGAGTCGAAGATCACCGTCTTCCGCGCGCTGCTCACGGACGAGGAAGCGGCCCAGCAGGCGAACAAGGCCTTCGAGACCGCGTACGGCGCTCTCGTCGACGACGGTCACTGCGCGCCGATCGAGGGTGCGGAAGACGCGATCCGGCAGCTGCGGGACGCGGGGATCAAGGTCTGCCTGACCACCGGGTTCGCCCAGACCACGCAGCAACGCATCCTGTCCGCCCTCGGCTGGCGTGAGCTGGCCGACCTGACTCTGTGCCCGGCCCAGGCCGGCCGCGGCCGACCGTATCCGGACATGGTTCTGAAAGCCGTCCTGGATCTGAAAGCTGACGCGGTGGCGAACGTCGCCGTGGTCGGCGACACCGCGTATGACATGACGACGGGGATCGCGGCCGGTGCCGGGATCGTCGCCGGCGTCCTCACCGGTGCCCATGGCAAGGATCAGTTCCAGGCCGCGGGTGCGACGCACGTTCTTCCGTCGGTCCGGGATCTACCGGGCCTACTCCTCTCCTGAAGGTCGGAACAGTGAAGCTCAAGACCCTGCTCGCCGCTGCTCTCATCACTGCTGTTGCCGCCGGATGCGGTGGCACCGGCGCTGCCTCAACTCAAGGTGCCAAGACCGTCACCGTCTACACCGCCGACGGCCTGGCCGATTGGTACAAGACCCGCTTCGAGGCGTTCACCGCGAAGACCGGGATCAAGGTCCAGACCGTCGAGGCCGGGTCCGGCGAGGTCGTCTCCCGGCTGGCCAAGGAGAAGTCGAATCCGCAGGCCGATGTCGTGGTCACCCTGCCGCCGTTCATCCAGAAGGCGTCCAAGGACGGCCTGCTGCAGAAGTACGCCGTACCGGGGAGTGAGCAGGTCAAGAGCGTCAAGGCCGACGACTACGTCGCGGTCGCGGACAACTACCTGTGCTTCATCGCCAACAAGCAGGCCGGTACGCCGAAGACGTTCGACGAGCTGCTGGATCCGAAGTTCAAGGGCAAGCTGCAGTACTCGACTCCGGGGCAGGCGGGCGATGGAACCGCTGTCCTGCTTCTGCTGCAGCACGTGCTCGGCAAGCAGGGCGCATTCGACTACCTGCACAAGCTCGAGGCCAACAACGTCGGCCCGTCCGCGTCGACCGGCAAGCTGCAGCCGAAGGTCAGCAAGGGCGAGCTGTTGGTTGCCAACGGCGACGTTCAGATGAACCTCGCGTCGATCTCTGTCGACAAATCAGCATTCGGCATCTTCTTCCCGGCCGGCCCGGACGGCAAGAAGGTCACGCTGTCGCTGCCGTACGTGATGGGCCTGGCGACCGGTGCGCCGAACTCTGATGGGGGCAAGCAGTTGATGGAATACCTTCTGACCTCGGAAGCCCAGCAGACGCTGGCCAGTGACGCCTTCGGTCTGCCGGCCCGGTCGGATGTGAAGCCGACCGACGCCAACTTCCAGGCTGTGCAGCAGTCGATGACCGGCGTCGAGGCGTGGTCGCCGGACTGGACCGCCGTACTGACGGACCTTGATGCGGATGTCTCCGCCTACACGAAGGCTGTTCAGGGATGACTGTCCAGCTGGACGACGTCTCGGTGCACTTCGGCCGGACGCTTGCGCTGGAAGGGCTGAGTCTGACAGTGGCGGCCGGTGAAACGGTCGCCCTGCTCGGGCCGTCCGGCTCGGGGAAGTCGACCGCGTTGAAGGCCGTGGCTGGGTTCGTCCGGCCGAGCAGTGGGCGGATTCGGCTTGCTGGGCAGGACGTCACGGATCTCCCGCCGGCGAAGCGGGGGATCGGGGTGGTCGTTCAGCAGTACGCGCTGTTTCCGCACTTAAGAGTTGCGGACAACGTGGCCTTCGGGCTGCGGGCCGCCCGGAAGCCGAAGGCCGAGGTGGCGAAGCGGGTGGCGGACATGCTCGCGATGGTCGGCATGACGTCGTACGCGAAGAGGTTCCCGCGCGAGCTGTCCGGTGGGCAGCAGCAGCGGGTCGCGATCGCGCGGGCGCTGGCGATCCAGCCGAAGGTGCTGCTGCTCGACGAACCGTTGGCCGCGCTGGACGCACAGTTGCGCGCCGACATGCTCGGCGAACTACAGAAGCTCCGGCGCGAGGTGCCGGACGTGGCGATCGTCTATGTCACGCACGACCAGTCCGAGGCGCTCGCGCTCGCGGACCGGATCGCGGTGATGCGGGACGCCCGCCTGGTCGACATCGCCCCGGCCGCCGAGCTCTACGCCACCCCGCCGACCGCCTTCACCGCATCGTTCCTCGGTGGTGCAAACCTGTTGCCAGTGGAAACGTCCGGCGAGGATGTGAAAGTGGCCGGCCATGTGTTGCCGGGCGTGCGGTCGACACCGGGCAAGGAGCTGCTCTGTATTCGCCCCCATGCGATCCGGCTCGGTGCTGAAGGCGTTCCGGTACGTGTCATCGCGACCCAATGGCGCGGCTCGTCCAACCAGCTGACGTGTACGGTCGACGGTCTGCCCGACGTGTCCGTGCGGATCGATCTGCCGGCTGACCGCCAGGTCCCGGCGCTCGGTGCGCACGTGTCGATGGTGCTGCCGGCCGAGGCCTGCAGCCTGGTCCCCGCGGACCGCCGCTGATGGCCGTCGAAACCCTCAGTACGACGATTGTCGTCAGCAACCAGCCGCGGGGCGAACGCCGGTGGTTGTGGCTGATCCCTCCGGTGCTGCTGATCGCCGTACTCGTTGTCTACCCACTGGTGCTGGTCGCGGTTGAGTCGGCGCCGGCTTGGGGCGACGTACTCGGGTCGGTCGAGTTCCGCGATGCGCTGGTGCGGACCGTGCAGGTCGCCGTCTGCTCCACGATCGGCTGCCTCTTGGTCGGGACGTTCCTCGCCGTGGTGATCAGCTTCGTACCGTTCCGCGGGGCGCGGCTCGTCGCCAGCCTGGTGGACACGATGCTCGCGCTCCCGTCGTTCCTGGTCGCGCTGTCCTTCACCTTCATCTACGGTACGGCGGGGATCCTGCGGACCGGTGGATTCCTCACCACCCCGTGGGCCGTCGTACTGGCCGAGATCACCTTCTACACGCCGTTCGTGATGCGGCCGTTGCTGGCGGCAATGAGTCGGTTGCCGCGGGCCCAGTTGGATGTGGCCGCGAGCCTGGGCGCCGGGCCCTGGCGGGTACTGCGCCAGGTCGTGCTGCCCGAGGTTCGTCCGGCGATGGTTGCCGGTGGCAGCTTGACGCTGTTGCTCACCCTGAACGAGTTCGGCATCGTGCTGTTCCTCGGTGCGAAAGGCACGACCACGTTGCCGATGCTCGTGCACACCAAGGGCATCGTGATGTTCGACTATCCGGCCGCGTGCGCGATCGCCGTCGTACAGATCGTTCTGTCCCTTGGCCTGTATGCAGTCCTGCGCAAGGCTCTCGGAGGTCGTCGTGCTCGTCTGGACTAAGCCCGGCAAGGCACTCACGTGGATCGCATTCGCGGTTGTGTTCGGTGTCCTCGTGCTGGCGCCGTTCGTGGTGGTGATCGCTGCCGCCTTCGCGGGCACGTGGAACGGCGTACTGCCGTCGAACCCGACGGCCAGTCACCTGCAAGAAGCGCTGTCCGGTGACGAGCTCGCGTCGCTGTCCGTCAGCCTGCAGACCGCGTTCCTCGGCGGACTCCTCGCCGTGGTGGTCGGCACCTGGGGCGCACTCGCAGCTCACGGCGCACCCGGCCCGCTAGCGCGAGTAGCGGATGCGTTGCATCACCTGCCGATCGCCGTGCCGTCGGTGGTCGTCGGCCTCGGGCTGCTCGTCGCGTTCTCCCGCGAGCCGATCCTGCTCAACGGCACCAAGTGGATCGTGGTGATCGCGCACCTCGTCCTGATGGTTGCCTTCAGCTACGGAACGGTCGCCGCCGCCTTGCAGCGCGTCGATCCCTCGTACGCCGATGTCGCCGCCTCGCTCGGCGCCGCCCCGGCGCGGGTGTTGTGGCAGGTCCGTCTCCCGATGCTCCGCCCCGCCATCGCCTCCGCCGCCGGACTCTCGGTCGCGCTGTCGATGGGCGAGGTCGGCGCCACGGTCATGGTCTACCCAGCCTCCTGGCGCACCGTCCCGGTCAGCATCTTCGCCCTCTCCGACCGCGGCCAGACCTTCACCGCCGCAGCCGAAGCCCTCGTCCTCCTCGTCGCCACCGTCCTGGTCGTCTTCACCCTCGACCGGCTACGGGGTCGAGCGGTAGAGCACTAACCCCGCCTTGAGCACCGTTCGACCATGTGGAGTCCGCCGGAATGGTTGATGCGTGCTCAAGGCCGCTGGGGGCGCGCGCTTTGAGCACCGTTCAGTCACGTGGGGGCTGTTGGAATGGTTGAGGGGTGCTCAAGGCGTGGGGAGGAGTAGAGCAGTGAGGCGTTCGATCTCGGGGTCCCAGCCGAGCTGGTGGTTGGCGGCGTCCTCGGCGGTGGCGAAGCCGGTGTGGCTGAGAACCATCAGGGTGCCGTCGGCAACCTCGGACAGGTCGACCTGCACGCGGGTCGGCTCGTCCGGGGCCGAGTCCCAGGTCCAGCTGAAGACCAGGCGGTGCGGCGGCTCGACCTCCAGGTAGTTGCCGCGCACAACATGTGGACCCATCTCGACGACGTACTCGCCACCGACCTGCACGTCGGCCTGCACCTTCAGCTCCAGCTGAGGATTGGGGCAGTACCACTGCATCAACAGCTCGGCCCGGGTCCAGGCGTCGTACACCCTGCCGATCGTCGCCGACAGCACCCTTTCGATCCGGATCTCAGTCTCCATCATTGTCCCCTCGCAAGAGTTCTTCCAGTCGATCGACTGTGCTGTTCCAGTACGCCGTCAGGTCGTCGAGCCAGCGCTCCATCTCGGAGAGCGCCTCGGGCCGCAGCGTGCAGACCATCGTCCGCCCGACCCGCCGCCGGCTCACCAGGCCGGCCTCGACGAGCACCCCGACGTGCTTGGTCATCGCCGGCGGCGTGATCCGGTGCGGCTCGGCCAACTCGCCCATGGTCGCGTCGCCGCGGCTCAGCCGCCCGACGATCGCCAGCCGGGTCGGATCCGCGAGCGCTCCGAAGGTCGTTGTCAGCACTCCGACACTTCACCAAATGGTGAAGTGTTCTGTCAAGACCGTAGGCTTGTTCAGGTGACGCAGCCATTTCTTCTGCCCAAGGGATCTGCCCGCCAGCAGGGGTTCGCCGAGCTCGCCGCTCAGGGCCCGATCAGCCGCCTGACCCTGTTCACCGGCGTACCGGTCGTCCTCGTGACCGGGTACGCCGAGACGCGGGCCCTGCTCGCGCATCCGGACGTGATCCGGTCGAGCATGGAGGGTCCGCATCGTGACTTCCTGACCGAGGAGCAGGTGCGGTGGACCGACCGGCACATGCTGCTGATGAACCCGCCGGACCACACCCGGCTGCGCAAGCTTGTCACCGCGGCGTTCACCCGGCGCCGCATCGACGAACTGGAGCCACGGATCCGCGAGATCGCGGGCGAGTTGCTGGACGGGATCGAGGCCGTCGGTGATGGCGCGGACCTGGTCGACCTGTTCAGCTACCCGCTGCCGGTCACGGTGATCTGCGAGCTGGTCGGCATCCCGGTCGAGCACCGCGAGTCGTTCCGGACCTGGTCCTCGGTGGCGGTCAACGCGCCGATGCACACTCCGGACGAGTACATCGAGGCCAGCGGGCAGATCGTCGCGCTCATCCAGGAGCAGATCGCGATCAAGACCAAGGAGCCGGCCGACGACCTTCTGTCGGCTCTGGTTGCGGTCCGGGAGGACGGCGACCGGCTGAGCGAGGAAGAGCTCACCTCGATGATCTTCCTGCTCATGTCGGCCGGTCACGAGACCACGGTCAACCTGATCACCAACGGCACCTACGCCCTGCTCGAGCACCCCGACCAGCTCGCGCTGCTGCGCTCGGAGCCGGAGCGGCTGCCTGCGGTAGTGGAAGAGACACTCCGGTACGACGGCCCGCTGCAGGTGACCGTCCCGTACTTCGTCGGTGCGCCGATCGAGATCGCCGGTGAGCGGCTCGAGGCGGGGGAGGTGCTCGTGTTCGCGCTGCTGCCGGCCAACCGCGACGGCCGCAAGGTCGACCGGCCGGACGAGTTCGACATCACCCGGCCCGACTCCGCGCACCTCGCCTTCGGTCACGGCATCCACCACTGCCTCGGCGCTCCGCTGGCCCGGCTGGAGGGCCGGATCGCGCTGGAGATGCTCTTCGACCGCTTCCCGAACCTCCGGCTGGCCGACCCGGACGAGGAGCCGGATCGCCCGCCGGGCTTCCTGCTCAACGGCATCCGGACACTGCCCGTTCTGTTGTGACCACCGGCAGTGGCTGCGGTTGAACAGCGTATGAACCGACGTCGAATGACAGCGGTGGGATTGTGGGTCCCTTGCCCAGACCTGGCATCCTGGGCCGGGTGACCGACATCCTGGAACTGGCGAGGCATCTGCTGGGCGTGGCCATGGCTTCGCACTGGCTGCTGCTGATCCTCTTCCTGGCCGCCGCGATCGACGCCGTCTTCCCGATCGTTCCGAGCGAGGGAATGGTCGTCACGGCCGGCATGGCCGCGGCCGCCGGCCACCAGAACCTGCTGCTCGTGATCGTGGTCGCGATGGTCGGTTCGGTCATCGGCGAGAGCGCCTGTTACTTCCTGGGCCGCGGTTCCGGCCCCCGGCTGCACCGCTGGATGAAGCGGCAGGAGCGGCGGCAGCAGCTCTACGACAAGGTCTCCGGCGCGCTGCACAGCCGCGGCGGCCTGATCCTGATGACGGTCCGCTACATCCCCGGTGCCCGGATGGTCGCCACCCTGACCGCCGGCGCGACGCGGTACTCGTTCAAGAAGTTCGTCGTCTTCACCTTCGCCGGCGTCACGATCGCCTATACGTACGTCGCTCTGCTCGGCTACCTCGGCGGTGACGCGTTCGAGCACGACTCGCTCAAGGCGCTCGCCTTCAGCCTCGGGCTCGCCTTCGTGATCGGGCTGGTGATCGAGACGTCCCGCCGGGTCAGCAACCGGCGTCGCGCCGCCAAGCTCGCCGCGAGCTGACTTCCACGCTACGCTACTTTCATAAACTTCTGAAAGTTGTGTAGACCTGGGGGTCTCGCATGGAGCAGGTGCACTTCACCCAAGAGAAAGAAACCATGCTCGGCACGCTCTACGGCCGGGCCCTGGACGCCCGGCGGGCCGATCCGATCCTGGGCGACACCGCGGCCGACGAGGCCGTGCGGCGCATCGACTACGACTTCAGCCGGCTCGGCCTGGGCCAGGACGGCGCCACCTCGGTGGCGATCCGGGCGCTGACCATCGACAACCTGGCCAAGGCCTGGCTGGTCGACCACCCGGATGCCTGCGTCCTGCACCTCGGCTGTGGCATGGACACGCGGGTCTCGAGGCTCGACCCGCCGCCCACGGTTGCCTGGTACGACGTGGACTATCCCGAAGTGATCGCCCTGCGGGAGCGGCTCTATCCGGCCCGCCCGAGCTACACGATGATCGGCTCGTCGGTCACCGACTTCGACTGGTTGGACCAGGTTCCCGCCGACCGCCCGACGCTCGTCGTCGCCGAAGGTCTCACCATGTACCTGATGCCCGAGGCCGGCGGAGAGCTGGTACGACGCCTGGCCGAGCGGTTCCCGTCCGGCCGGCTCGTCTGCGACATCTTCAGCAACTTCGGGGTCAAGGCCCAGGCGATCAATCTGGTGGTCCGTCGGACGAACGCGAAACTCCACTGGGGCATCGACGACCCCCGCGAACTGGAGCGCTATGGCCTGCGCCTCGTCTCCAGTCTGGACGCTATGCAGTGGGCTTCGCCGGACGTGATCGCCCGGCTGCCTCTCGGGGCCCGGCTGGCGTTCCGCTTCGTCGGAGTCATTCCTCCGGTACGGCGGATGAGCCGGATCTGCGAATGGGACTTCTGAATATCACAGCGGATTAACGATCGCCGGGTGGGTTTTCGCAGCACTGCGTGTCCCGTCCCAACCTCTGCTGCCCGGCATGCGTCAGTAGAGGTGTGGTGAGGCCTGCAGTGAATCTCGTTGCCGCCGCTGTGGTCGTGGCGGCGGTGGTGGTCGGGTGTGCGGACGTTGCCCCCAACGGGCAACCAGCCCCGAGCCAATCAGGCACGACTCCCAGCGCTACGCCGACGCAGACTCCTTCGCGAACGCCATCGGCAACGCCTTCGCCGACCCCAACGCCTTCGCAGACCCCGACTCCCACTCCGACGCCATCTGGTCCGCCCGGGATCGCCGCGGCTCCGGTGACGCGGTCCTTCCCGGCGAAGCTGTCCAACGGCAAGCCGCCGCTGTTCCTGGTCGTCTCCTTCGACGGTGCCGGGGATCTCGCGCTCTGGCACCACTGGCGGACGGTGGCCAAGCAGGTCGACGCCCGGATGACGTTCTTCCTCTCCGGCCCTTACCTGTATCCCGCGGATCACCGCACCGACTACAAGCCGCCCTTCCACAATCCCGGTGCGTCCGACATCGGCTGGAGCACCCCGTCCAACGTCGCGGCGCGGACGACGATCCTCCGCGAGGCGATCGCCGAGGGCCACGAGATCGGCACCCACGTCAACGGTCACTTCTGCGGTCCGAAGGGCGTTGGCGACTGGACCACTGCTCAGTGGACCGACGAGCTGAACGCTTTCGACCAGATGGTTCGCACCGGCCCCGGGCTCGCGGCCGGCACGACGGTCCATGCTCCGTTCGACCCTGCCACGGTCAAGGGCATGCGGACACCGTGCCTGGAAGGCAACAGAGCGGCGTACCGGCGGGCGATGAACGCGCGCGGCATGCTGTACGACGCCTCGGCCACCGGCTACATCAAGTGGCCGACGAAGGTCGACGGGCTGTGGAACTTCCCGCTGCAGGACGTCACGCTCGCGGGGACGAGCAAGAAGACGCTGACGATGGACTACAACCTCTGGTACGCCCAGACCAAGGCCCGGACCGCGCCGGCCGCCAAGGTGCGGCAACTGCGCGAGCAGGTGCTGGCGACGTACCGGCAGGCGCTCGCGCGGTCGCGGGCGAAGGGCAATCCGCCGCTGTTCCTCGGCAACCACTTCAACCGCTGGAACAACAGCGTCTACTCGGATGCGCTGACGACGTTCGTCACCGAGACCTGCAAGCAGCGTGACGTCCGGTGCGTCAGCAACGTCGAGCTGGCCAGCTGGTTGGCGAAGTACCGGCCTTAGAACTTGCTGTAGCCGCTGGCGTTCTGCCAGGTGCCGCCCTGTTTGATCCGGCCGACCACGAGCCGCTGCAGGCTGGTGTCCTGCGGGAACTCGTCCAGCCGGCCGAGATCGTGGCTGCGGAAGGTGAAGAAGATCGCGCTGTCCTGGCTGTCGGTCGGTGTCCCGTACGGCGTGAACCGGCGACCGAAGCGGACCATGTTCGACTCGGGCGGCAGGTTGTCGAGCAGGTACGGATCGAGCAGCCAGGAGTTCAGCGTCAGGGTCTTGATCGGGTACTCCGTGAAGTACCGCGCGAAGAACTCGCGGGCCTGCGCGATGCTCGCGTCGACGAGCTCCGGCGTGATCGGCCCGGACTCGGGGATGTGGACGCCGAGCACCCACTCACCCGGCTCGGTCCCCGGCACCGGCTTGTCCTCGGTGACTTGGTAGAGCATGTACTGCAGCCGTCCGAGCGCGTAGATCTGACCGGCCCAGTGGATTGTCAGCCACCAATGCGTTGCGAGTCCGTACACGCCGTGCGTCCGTCGGCTGACCTGCAACTGCAGCCCGAGATCGGCCAGGGTCGCCCAGCTGATGTCGTCGGGGATCCCGCGCTCCGCGTGGTACTTCCGGATCTCCGGGACCGTCTCCAGTAACGCCGCGACGGTGTTGCGGGTGTCCTCGGGCATCCGCAGTTGCGGCTCGGTGCCCTGATGGCCGACGCCGGCCCGCAGTTGGGTGACGAGGTCCTCGACGGCGGCCGGATCAGCCGCGAACTTCTCGGCGTCCTCCCGGTCCTCTTCGGAGAATCCCAGCAGGCGGTACTCGTCGACGGAAGTCACCCGGCAACGGTAACCGATGTACGCAGTGCCTATTTCTTGTGGAACTTTATTCGGCCGCGGTGTCGATGTGGTGCGCGAGCACCAGGTCGTCCTCGGTGATGCCGCCCGCGTCGTGGCTGGTGACCCGGAAGGTGATCTTGGTGTAGCGGATGTCGATGTCCGGGTGGTGGTTCGTCGCCTCGGCCAACTGCGCGACGGTGGCGACCAGGCGGATCCCGTCCAGGAAGGTGTCTCGCTCGACGGTCCGCACCAGCGTCTTGTCCACGGCCTTCCACAGCGGGATCAGGTCGCGGAGCGCGAGATCGATCTGGTCGTCCGTGAGCAGCTCAGCCATGCGGGTCACTCTAGACCTTCTGGCGCACCCGTCCGGCACACAGCAGTGCGAGAGCTGCCAGTACGGCGCCTGTGCTGACGATCACGCCGAATACCCACGGCTGCGGGTTCTCGGCGTTCAGAGCCAGCAGGGTGCCGGTGACGGCGACTGTGGTCGCGATGCTCATCACTGCGGCCATCTGGGACGCACTGGCGTTGCGGCCGGAGTTACCGGAGTCGGATAGGTCGAGCGTCAGCACGGAGAGGCTCGACCAGCTGAGTCCCATGCCGATTCCCGCGAGTGCCCAGCCGGACAGTCCGAACCAGACGGATGCGTCGGTCCAGGCCAGCAGTGAGGTGACTGCGATGCCCACTGTCATCAGTGCGAGTCCAGCGCGCAGCACGGTGACGCGTTGGAAGCTGTGTTCACGTCCCTGCAGCCAGGAACCCAGCGCCCAGAACACTCCGGTGACTGACAGGCTCACACCGGCTTTGGATGGGCTGTAGTGGTGCTGCAGGGTGAGCAGCAGCGGCAGGTAGACACTGACGCCAGTGAAGGCGGCACCACCGAGCCCGCGCACTGTGACCACTGCTGGGAAGCCACGCTGGGCAAAGAACGCGCCACGCGGCAGCACTCGGACGGCCGCAACGGCCAGGACGACAAGCGCGACGACGATCACCGAGCCGCCGAGGATCCGATGTGCGCGCAGGTGATCACCGGTCAGCGTCAACGTGAACAGTGCGATCGAGATCGCGGCCGCCCACGGCAGCGCCGTACGCCAAGCGGCCAGTTCGGCGAGGTGCTCGGCGGTGCGCTCCGGCTCTGGTGTCTGTTGCGCCTGCCGGATCGCCGGCTGCAGCAGGAGCCACGTCGGGATCAGCAAGACCACAGCGCCCAGGAACACCCACCGCCAGCCGAAGTGCTCGGTGACGACTCCGGTCAGCAGTGGTCCGAAGATCGAGGGCAGCACCCACATCGCCGAGATCAGCGACATCATCCGCGGTCGCAGGGCGACGGGCAGGGTGCGGGCCACCAGCACGAGCAGGGATATATCGATCAGGCCCTCGGAGATCCCGCTCAGCACCCGGCCGGCGATCACCATCGGCATCGCCACCGCGAACCCGACCAGCAACTGGGCCAGCCCGAACGTGATCGCACCCAGCCGCAGCGCCTGGAGCGGTCCGTGCCGATCCGACCAGAGTCCGGCGATCGCCAGTGCGAACACGAAGCTCGCGTTCGGAGCCGCGTTGGCCAGCCCGAAACTACCGAGCGCGTCGAACTCGTGCACCATCGTGGGCAACGCCGTACCGACGGCTCGGTTCTCGAGGGCGCTCAGGGTGACGAGGCCGATCACCCCCAGCGCGAGCGGCAGGTACGGACCGCTGAAGAGCCGGGGGACGGTCGTCGACGGGGCTGCGGTCATCCCGTCATCCTCGGGGTTCAAGCGGACTTGAGGTCAATTCCGGCCAGGATGTCGACGGTTCGCTCCGGCTGGTAGATGAAGCCGGCGTGGCTGACGTCGAGGGAGTGGACGGTGTACGGGTTGTCCGGCGTGAGCTCGTCGCCCTCGCGGATCAGCATGTCCTGGGCCGCGATCGGCATCGCGAGATCCGCGGTGAGGCGGACGTAGGTGCGCGGGACCGTGCCCCAGGTGGCGGCGTCGGCGCGGGCGTCACCCATCATCACCTGCAGCGACTCGTCCGGCTGCATGTGGTTGAGGAAGGCAAGGAACTGTTCGTCGGTGACGTCGGCCAGGACCGCAGCCTTCAGGGTCTCGAGCAGTCCCTTGTCGGCGGTTCGGTAGTTGGCCCGACCGGCTCCGACCACCTCCGGGTCGCCGATCGACAGCCCGGCCACCTGCGGCAGCAGGCTCTCGTCGAACTCGGGGCCGGTGTACTCGATCGGGTTCCGTTGCGAGACCGGCGCCCAGGCGGAGATGTAGACGAGGTGCGCGACAAGCTCCGGTGCCTGGTTGGTCAGCGCGGTGATCGTCACGCCGCCGAGGCTCGCGCCGACCAGGACGACCGGTCCGCGCTCGGCGAGACGCCGTACGGCGGGTAGGAGGCTGTCGACGTTGTCCTGCAGCGTGACCGTGGCCAAGGTGGACGGCTCGGTCGCCCAGCTGTCGAGGTCCTGGGGAGCCAGGTAGGAGACCGGGTACTGCGCGTCGAGGCCGTGGCCGGGCAGGTCCGCGGCGTACGAGAGCAGGCCGCGGAGCGCGAACTCACGCTGGATCGTCGTCCAGAAGAACGAGTTGCTGCCCGAGCCGTGGACGAGGACGTAGGTCGGAGTACTCATGCCGTTATTTTCGCACAGCTGAACTTTTACCGCACCCCGGTTTTGTCGGGGATGCGGAAGATCAGGACGAGGACCCGGAGCACGAGGACCGCGCAGATGACCAGGAGGTTGTAGGCGAAGAGTTGGTAGAGGCTGATGTTCTCGCTGACGCGGGGGCCGCCGGAGATGCCGAGCAGCAGCACGGCCATCAGGCCCGCGGTCGCGCCGAGGCCGGCGAGCAGGACCTGGTGCAGTAGGCCGGTCAGGTGTTTGCGGTCGCGTTCGTCGGCGAGCAGGCGGACGTTCAGGCCGAGTCGGCCGCTCTCGGCCGCGGCGGCGATTCGGTCGATCCGCCGCGGGAGGCGACGCAGCATCGGCAGGATCGAGGCCAGCTCCTCGGTCGCCGTTCTTTTCAAGGCCTCCGGGGTCAGGCGGTCGGTGACGTGGGCCGAGGCGAACTGGCGGGAGGCGGCGACCAGATCGAAGTTGGGGGAGATCCGGCTGATCGTGCCCTCGACCGTGGCCAGCGCGCGGAACACCGCGGCGACCTCCGGCGGTACGCCGAGCTCGTGCGAGGTGATGATCTTGAACAGGTCGTTGAACATGGCCGGCCCGATCGCCAGCGCACCGGTCAGATGCCGGGTCATGAACTGGCCGACCGCGCGCTCGAGGCCGCGCTCGTCGATCACGTCCGGCCGGTCGACGATCTCCAGCAGTGCGTCAGTGGCGCCGACCGGGTCACCGTGGTCGATCGCGAGCAGGAACCGCTGCAGGGCCTCGCGCGTGGCCGGGTCGAGCCGGCCGACCGAGCCGAGGTCGAGCATCCCGATCCGGCCGTCCGTGAGCAGCAGGAAGTTGCCCGGATGCGGATCGGCGTGGAAGACCCCGTCGATCGCGACCTGGCCGAGCAGGCAGTCGAACAAGGTCCGCCCGAGCTGGACGGCGTCCAGGCCGCGTTCGGCGATCGCCGGTGCCGCGTTGCCGAGGCCGATCCCGTCCAGGCGCTGCATGGTGAGTACGCGCCCGGTGCTGTATTTGTGGTGAAGCTCCGGTACGACGATGTCGTTGCTGGCGGCAACCGACTGGCCGGCCGCGACCGCTGCCATGTTGCCCGCCTCGACGGTGAAGTCGAGCTCCTCACGCATCGCCTCGGCGAAGCCGTCCGCCAGCGCGCGAACCCCCATCGAGCGACCCCAGTCGGTGTTCCGCTCGAGCAGCTTCGCGAGGCGCCGGACGATATCCAGGTCGCGGTCGACCACACTCGCGATGCCGGGCCGCTGGACCTTCACCACCACGTCCTGCGCCTCGGGAGTCCGCAGGGTCGCCGTGTAGACCTGGGCGACACTGGCCGCGGCGAGCGGCTCGGTGCCGAAGTCGGCGTACACCTGGGTCGGTGGTGCGCCGAGCTCCTCGGTGAGCACCTGCTCGATCTCGGCCCACGGCGCCGGAGTGACCTGATCCTGCAGGCGGCTGAGCTCGTCGGCCACCGACAACGGGATGATGTCGCTGCGGGTCGACAACACCTGCCCCAGCTTCACGAACGTGACCCCGGCATCATCCAGCGCCAGCCGCAGCGACCGCGCCAACTCGGCCTGCCCAGCCGCATTCTCCCGACCGGGTCGACGCCGGCCCCGCAGATACGGCCCCAGCCCGTGCTTGATCGCGATCCGCAGAATCTGCAGGTACCGCCGGGTCCGCGCGATCCGACCGGCCAGGTCCCGCCGCAGATCCCGGGCCCTGGGCAACGACCCCGTCGGCACCAACGCCTCCGCCAGCACCAGGAACACCAGCCCGCACAACGTCGCGCACAACGTCGTCAACGCCAAGAACGCGACCGCCGCCGCATTCGACCCGGTGAACGGCGCCTGCCCCACCAGCGCGTTCGCGATCGGACTGAACGTCGACAACGTCAAAGCCGCCGCCAACCCCAACCGCACCAGCCCGAACCGCACCCCCAGCAACCGCTGAGCCACCGGAATAAACAGCACCATGAACACAACCAGGCTGAACAACCCAGCCACCACAACATCCATGGTGTGAACCCTAGGCCCGCCCGGCGTTCACGGAGCTCACCCACACGGGTGATTGAACCCCGTACCGCCCCAGGAGCTTCCGCGAGCCGCCCGCCACCTTTGCGTATCCGCCGCTTTGCGTGGAGCTACTGCCGCTCCCGTGGCAGTAGAACTCCGTGGATCTGTGGCTGGTCGGGGTTTGTGGGTGTTTGCGGGGATCTACTGCCGCTGAGAGGCAGCAGACCCCCGCAAAGCGGTTCGTGTCCCCCCGATTCGCGCCGCACCGGACAGGCCGGACACGTACACGGTGGCTGGCCGCCGCGGCGGCCGATTTACTGAAGTGCTAGGCGGGCGTCGTCTGTGGCTGAGGGGGATGGCCAGGCCGGCGACCACAGTTTCGGCTGCTTGAGCTTCCGGGCTTCGGTTGCGGTCCCGGAAAAACGAGGGGATCTCCCCGCAAGTTGCTGGTTCTCCCCTCATATTTTGAGCAGAGAAGGGTCAACTTGAACGGATATCCAGCCAAATTTCCGCAGCCGAGGCAGACGAGGCAGGCGACCCGAACCGCCGTGCTCAACCACGGCGGCGGGTCGCCTGACAGGCCTCCTTGTCGTCGGGAGCAACCACCGCGACGGGGCAGCTACCAAGCCTCCTCACCGTCGGGAGCAACCACCGCGACGGGCCAGCTACCAAGCCTCCTCACCGTCGGGAGCAACCACCGCGGCGAGTCAGCTGACAGGCCTCCTGATCGTCGGGAGCAACCACAACCCGTCAGCCCCAAGCAACGGGCACGCGGTCACCGGCCTCGCCATCCGGCCCAGCCACAGACCAGCCCAGCCACCCGTCTCAGTCAATCCGGCCGCAGCGGCGACCAGCCACCGACCACGCCACCGGCCGAATCCGAGCGGCCGGACGGGACGAGCACATCCGGGAAGGAGGGGTTCCTGTCCAGACAAAGCCCTCAGCCACAGCGACCGATCACCCGTCGCGATCCCGCTCCCAAATCGGTTCGGGGAGAGTCTCCTCCCCCCGGAGAGCGGACCGGGGAGCATTCACCCCCCGAATCGGTCCCAAATCCTCCCCAAACCAGTTTGGGGAGGACGCCGCCGGCCAAATCGCAACAGGCTCCTGGAGGCAGTAATCCTCCGCTAACCGCACCTACTACAGGCACGCTCACCTGCTCTGAGCCCCCACCAGTCATTCCGTAGCCGTTTCGGTGACTGACCCGTGCTCAAGGCGCGGCGGATCGCATGCTTTGAGCCCCCACCAGTCACTTGGTGCCTGCGTCCGTGACCGATGCGTGCTCAAGGCTCGGCCGTCGACTCTCCGATGCCTGCGGTGTGTGGGCTTGCTGCCTGCGCCGCCGCCCAGACGTCGTGCGCGCTCACCGCGCGTCGACCCTCAGCGGGCACCGGACCGGTCGGATCCGCGCGCTTTGCGTGGAGCTACTGCCTCAGGGAGGCAGTAATCCCCCGCAAAGCGGTCACAACCCTCAGCCCTGGAGGCGCCGAAAGGGTGTCGCCGCCGGAGGCGGTGTCCTTGGGTTGTCGGGTGGAGAAAGAACAAGCGCCCGGCCGCGGGTGCGGTCGGGCGCTTGGTGTGAACTTGTCAGACGCGGCGGCGGATTTTGTTGCCCAGCCAGACGATGGGGTCGTACTTGCGGTCGGCGACTCGTTCCTTCATGGGGATGAGGGCGTTGTCGGTGATCTTGATGTGTTCGGGGCAGACCTCGGTGCAGCACTTGGTGATGTTGCAGAAGCCGAGGCCGTGGTCCTCCTGGGCCGCCTTCTGGCGGTCGGCGGCGTCGAGCGGGTGCATGTCCAGCTCGGCGATGCGCATCAGGAAGCGGGGACCGGAGAAGGATTCCTTGTTCTCCTCGTGGTCACGGATGACGTGGCAGGTGTCCTGGCACAGGAAGCACTCGATGCACTTGCGGAACTCCTGCGAGCGCTCGACGTCGACCTGCTGCATCCGGTACTCACCGGGCTTCAGGTCGGCCGGGGGCTTGAAGGCGGGGATCTCGCGGGCCTTCTGGTAGTTGAACGAGACGTCCGTGACCAGGTCCTTGATGACCGGGAAGGTCCGCATCGGGGTGACCGTGACGGTCTCCCCTTCCTCGAAAGTGTTCATCCGGCACATGCACATCAGCTTCGGCATGCCGTTGATCTCGGCGCTGCAGGAGCCGCACTTGCCGGCCTTGCAGTTCCAGCGGACCGCCATGTCGGGGGTCTGGGTGGCCTGCAGCCGGTGGATGACGTCGAGGACGACCTCGCCCTCGTTCACCTCGACCTCGTAGTCCTTCAGCTCGCCGCCGTCGGCGTCCCCACGCCAAACGCGGAACTTCGCCTGGTAACTCATACGGGCAGCTCCTCTTCGGTGAGGTACTTCGCCAGTTCGTCGCGCTCGAACAGCTCCAGCAGGTCCTCGCGCATCGGGATCTGGTCCTTCTTGACCACGGTGACCCCGTCGCCGTCGCTCTGCAGCGAGCAGACCAGCAGCAGCTTGCGCCACTCGGCGTTCATGCCGGGGAAGTCGTCGCGGGTGTGACCGCCGCGGGACTCCTCGCGCAGCAGGGCGGCCTTGGCGACGCACTCCGACACGGTCAGCATGTTGCGCAGGTCCAGGGCCAGGTGCCAGCCCGGGTTGAACTGGCGGTGACCCTCGACCGTCATCTTCGCGATCCGGCCGCGGAACTCGGTCAGCCGCGACAGCGCCTGCTCGATCTCGCCGGCCTTGCGGATGATGCCGACCAGGTCGTTCATCGACTGCTGGAGTTCCTGGTGGATCGTGTACGGGTTCTCCCCGCCTTCGAGCTCGAACGGCGCGAGGGCCTCGGCCGCCGCGGTGTCGATGTCGGCCTCGGAGATCTTCGGCCGGTTCTCGCCGAGCGACTCGACGTACATCGCCGCACCGGCTCCGGCGCGCCGGCCGAAGACGAGCAGGTCGGACAGCGAGTTGCCGCCGAGGCGGTTCGAGCCGTGCATCCCGCCGGCCACTTCACCGGCGGCGTACAGGCCCTTGACCGAGGACTGCGCGGTGTCCGGCTCGACCTCGACGCCACCCATCACGTAGTGACAGGTCGGGCCGACCTCCATCGGCTCCGCGGTGATGTCGACGTCCGCCAGCTCCTTGAACTGGTGGTACATCGACGGCAGCCGGCGCTGGATCTCCTCGGCGGGCAGCCGCGAGGACACGTCCAGGAAGACGCCACCGTGCGGCGTACCGCGCCCGGCCTTGACCTCGGAGTTGATCGCCCGGGCGACCTCGTCGCGGGGCAGCAGCTCCGGTGGGCGCCGGTTGTTGTCGGCGTCCTTGTACCAGCGGTCGGCCTCTTCCTCGGTCTCCGCGTACTGCGCGCGGAACACGTCGGGGACGTAGTCGAACATGAACCGCTTGCCCTCGGAGTTCTTCAGTACGCCGCCGTCGCCGCGCACCGACTCCGTGACCAGGATCCCCTTCACCGACGGCGGCCAGACCATGCCGGTCGGGTGGAACTGGATGAACTCCATGTTGATCAGCGTCGCACCGGCCCGCATCGCGAGGGCGTGACCGTCACCGGTGTACTCCCACGAGTTCGAGGTGACCTTGAACGACTTGCCGACACCGCCGGTGGCCAGGATGACCGCGGGGGCGTCGAACAGGATGAACCGGCCGGACTCGCGCCAGTAGCCGAAGGCACCTGAAATAGCTTCGGAGTCGCCGCCTGTGTTGTCTTTCAGCAGTTCGGTGACCGTGCACTCGGCGTACACCTTGAGGTTGGCCTCGTAGTCGCCGGTCGCCTCGAAGTCCTCCTGCTGCAGCGAGACGATCTTCTGCTGCAGGGTGCGGATCAGCTCCAGCCCGGTCCGGTCGCCGACGTGGGCGAGCCGCGGGTAGGTGTGACCGCCGAAGTTGCGCTGGCTGATCTTGCCGTCCGGCGTCCGGTCGAACAGGGCGCCGTAGGTCTCCAGCTCCCAGACCCGGTCGGGGGCTTCCTGCGCGTGCAGTTCGGCCATCCGCCAGTTGTTCAGGAACTTGCCGCCACGCATGGTGTCGACGTAGTGGGTCTTCCAGTTGTCGTTCGCGTTCGCGTTGCCCATCGCGGCGGCGCAGCCGCCCTCGGCCATCACGGTGTGTGCCTTGCCGAACAGCGACTTGCACACGATCGCGGTCCGCTTGCCCTGCTCGCGGGCCTCGATCGCCGCGCGCAGACCGGCGCCGCCGGCCCCGATCACGACGACGTCGTAGGTGTGTCGTTCCAGCTCAGTCATATCTCGCAGATCCTCAGTTCAAGAAGCGCAGGTCGGAGAACCAGCCGGCCGACAGCGCCATGATGTAGAAGTCGGTCAGGATCACGGTGAACAGCGACGCCATCGCGAACGTGCCGTGCTTCGGGTTCAGCTTGGACACGAAGGTCCAGTACCGGTACCGCAGCGGGTGCTTGGAGAAGTTCTTCAGCCGGCCGCCGACGATGTGCCGGCAGGCGTGGCAGGACAGCGTGTACAGCCAGAGCATCACCAGGTTGACCCAGATGATCAACGTGCCCAGACCGATGCCGAAGCCGCCGTCCTTGCCGTGGAAGGCCTGGACGCCGTCGTAGACGTTCAGCAGACCGAAGACCAGCGCGCCGTAGAAGAAGTAGCGGTGCAGGTTGAGCCCGGTGAGCGGGAACCTGCTCTCACCGGTGTACTTCTTGTGCGGCTCCGGTACGGCGCAGGCGCCGGGCGCGAGCAGCAGCGAACGCCAGCCCGCCTTGCGGTAGTAGTAGCAAGTACCGCGGAAGCCGGCCAGTACGGCGAACGTGATGATGCTGTACGGGATGAAGACCGGGAACTTCGGGAACCAGCTGCCCAGGTGACTCGAGCCCGGTACACAGCCGTCGTTGATACACGGCGAGTACAGCGGGGTCAGGTAGTGATGGGCGTCGACCCAGTACCACTTGTTCATGAAGATGCGGATCGTCGCGTAGACGATGAAGAAGCCCAGGATCACTCCGATCCGCAGCGGCGCCAGCCACCACCGATCGGTCCGTGCCGTCTTCAGCCCGACCTGTGCGCGCCCGGGCGAATCAACTCCGTGAGCCATCAGGGTGCACGCCGATCCGGTGCGCCGAAGCCTTCATGCTCCGCGTCTGTCCACATGGACGCGTCATACTCCACGTCGGGAATCTCCTCGAGGTCCTCCGGAACCGGTCCGGGTCTGTGCCGTGGGTCGGGAGGGCCTAGCTCGGCCAGATCGTCGCTCAGCCTGGCCACATCGGACACGAGCCGGCGAACGCCGAGGGTGTCTCCGTACTCCTGGCTCAGCTTTCCGACGGCCGCATGCAGTGCTTCGAGCGCGCGGACTACGGGCGCGACGGCGCCGTTCGCCCCTGAATGTTCTCCAGCACCCATGCCGACTCCAGTGATGGTGTTGTAGCTGTCAGTATGGGCACACTTTGCCGCGCTCAGGCATGCAACGGAAGACCTCTCGGTACGGCGTGTTTCTACTTAGGGTTGCCTCAGTTGCCGACGGCCGATGAGTGGAGTAATGGGGCGAATCTGGCCTTCAGGACAACGAGATTCGCCGGTGGGGTCAACACCTCGGCCTCGAACAGTCCGGGTGGCCGGCGCGGTTTTTCGTAACCCTGCCAGGACCACGGCAGCACCTGCCCATCCAGCATCAGCGCCGGGCGGCCGTCGTACCGGATCATTGCGCCGTCCGGCAGCTCGGCCAACGGTCGCACCGTTGTGCGTTGCCGACGAGTGCGTGGCTCGACGCGTTGGCTGTGCAGTACGGCGTCCATGGCGGGCGCGCGTGGACGCTCGTCGAGGCCATTGCCTTGTGCCCAAGCTCCGGCGTACCGCAGGAAGTCCCTGCGCCGGCAGTAATGACAGGGTCGGTGTCCGGCCGCGAGAGCGACCGCTTCATCGAAGAAGAACAAGGCGGTCCAGCGGCCGGGCGGCATCGGATCGCGCTGAACTCCCTTCCAGTCAAGGACGCAGCAGATCCACGCCTTCGAGCGCCAGCGGGTGGTGCCGAGGGCACGCCCCGGCCCGTGCAATGTGCCGCGGTTGCCCATGAGTAGGCCGCGGCCCGGCTCGGCCACGATCTCCTGGGTCGGAAGAACCCTGTTCTGCAACGGCATACGGCTCATCGTGCCGTAGGGCACCGACGGTTTTTCGTTATACGTCTGACAGAGTCGACCCCGTGCAGATTGTGGTGGGTGTCGCGGTGGTGCGTGGCGATCGGGTGCTGGCGGCGTACCGGCCGGGGCCTGACGGGGGCTGGGAGTTCCCAGGTGGCAAGGTCGAGCCGGGGGAGTCCGAGGCGCAGGCGGCGGTCCGGGAGTTGCGGGAGGAACTGGAGCTGGAGGTCGAGATCGGGGACTCGCTCGGCCCGGGGGTGGACATCTCCGACAAGTACCGGCTGCACGTCTACCGGGCCTCGGTCGTGAGTGGCGAGCCGGTGCGCACCGAGCACTCCGAACTGCGGTGGTTCGCGGCCGCCGAACTGGTCGAGGACGACTGGCTGATCCCGGACCGGCCGTTCGTCAGGGTCCTGCGCGAACTCCTCTAGTGGCGGAAGTCACATTTGGAGTAGCAGTGCCGGGGGATGGTCAAACTGTGACCAACGGTCACCCTCAGAAAACGGCCCTTACCGCAATTGTATGGGTCGTTTGTATGGGTTGTACCTGGTGAGTGGTCTACTCCGACGGCGAGAATCCTCCTGCACGCTACTGGGGAGGAGTGAGGAATGTCGGTGTATCAGGTCGTCCCATCCGTCCGGAGGGAAGACATCGCGTCGGAGGACGTCTGCGAGATCTACGAACTGGGATCCCGGCGGCAGTCGCCCGCCGCGATCAAGGAGCTGACCAGCCGCCAGATCGCGATCGGCCGGATGCTGTCCACCGGGACGAAGGACGCCGCGATCGCTCGTGAGCTGGGCCTGTCGCTGCGGACCGTCCGGGCCGAGGTCAGCGCGCTGGTCGTCGGGCTCGGTGCCAAGTCCCGCTTCCAGGCGGGTTGCCTGCTGGTCCGCCGCTTCGGCTGACCGTCACGCGCACCCGCGCCCACCGGAATTTCGGGCTCCGGTCGGGGCGCGGGGGCGCTCGTAGGGAATATCTGAAGGATCAGCGACGTAATCTCTGGTTATGGCTGAGCTCCCCACCCACAGGCTTCTCCTGGTGCACGCGCACCCGGACGACGAGACCATCAACAACGGCGCCACGATGGCGCGGTACGTGGAGGAAGGCGCCCACGTCACGCTGGTCACCTGCACCCTCGGTGAAGAGGGGGAGGTGCTCGTCCCCGACCTGGCCCATCTGGCCGCCGACCGGGACGACCAGCTCGGCCCGCACCGGATCGACGAGCTCGCCGCGGCGATGTCCGAGCTCGGTGTGACCGACCACCGCTTCCTCGGCGGCCCCGGCAAGTACCGCGACACCGGGATGATCTACAACGACGAGGGCAACGCGGACACGCCGCCGGACACCCGCCCGGACAGCTTCTGGCAGGCCGACCTGCTGGCCGCGGCGAACGAGCTGGTCCCGATCATCCGCGAGATCCGTCCGCAGGTCCTGGTCACCTATGACGAGTACGGGAACTACGGTCACCCGGACCACATCAAGGCACACCGCGTCGCCATGTACGCCGCTGCGCTGGCCGGCGCCCGCTCGTACCGGCAGGATCTCGGCGAGGCCTGGGACATCCCGAAGATCTACTGGACCGCCATGATCGAGTCGGCGATGCGGGAGAGCCTGCGCCAGCTGCGGGCGGCCGGTGACACCACGACCTTCGAGGGGATGGACCCGGAAGGCCCGATGCCGCCGCTGATCACTCCGGACCACCTCATCGACGCGATCATCGACGGGACGCAGTGGCTGGACCGCAAGATGAACGCGATGAAGGCGCACGCCACCCAGATCACCGTGGACGGACCGTTCTTCGCCCTGTCGAACAACAACGGCAACACGATCTTCGGCGACGAGGGCTACCGCCTGGTCAAGGGCACCGCCGCGCCGGGCCCGAAGGGCGTCGAGGACGACCTGTTCGCCGGCCTGGCGTGATCGTCCCCACACGCGGACGCCAAGCATCGACCAGCGCTCGGGCATAGGCTGCGGAAGTGCCTGCGCCCGAGACCGGTGGGATCGTGCCGCCCGGGGAGTTCCGGGCGGCGGTCGGGCAGTTCGCGGCGGGCATCCTGATCATGAGCACGCTGCAGGACGGCGTCGCGCACGCGATGACCGCGAATGCGTTCACCTCGGTGTCGCTTGATCCGCCGCTGGTCCTGGTCTGCGTGGACAAGGGCGTGCGGATGCATGACGCTGTCCTCGACTGCGGCTACTGGGCGGTGTCGGTGCTGGCCGCGGATCAGCAGGAGCTGGCCGCCCGGTTCGCGCGGTCGGGGCGCGATCTGCGCACCCAGTTCGACGGGGTCGGGACCGAGCCCGGCCCGAAGACCGGTTGCCCGGTGATCGCCGGTTCGCTGTCCTGGATCGAGTGCCGGACCTGGGCGACGTACGAGGGTGGGGACCACACGATCGTGGTCGGCGAGGTGCTGAGCCTGGGCCACGGCGAGCCCGTCGGCCGGGGTGCGCTGATCCATCACGCCAGTCACTACCGGGAGTTGCCCGGAGGCTGAGCGTGGCGGACACGCCGTACCGGGGTCTTTTGGGGCAGGCGGGGCCTGCCCCAAGGGTCGGGAAGGCCTGCCCCGTCCCGTAAGCTGTGCCCTTGTGTTCCGGGTGGACACAAGCCTGACCACGGCTTTGAGCAGGAGGACTTCGTCCGGTGGGGAAGAAGCAGCTCGCGGGGATCATCGCCGCGGCAGGACTGGGTGTGCTCGTCGTGGGGTACGGCGCCGCCTTCGCGTTCGCCGGGGACAAGATCCCGGGTGACACCACCGTGCTCGGCATCTCGCTCGGCGGGTTGTCGCAGAGCGACGCCAAGGCCAAGCTCGAGGCCGGGCTCAAGGACCGGCTCGCGGAGCCGATCAAGTTCAAGGCCGGCGACTCGGCGACGGCGTACTCGGTGGACCCGGCCGAGGCCGGGCTGAGCCTCGACGTCGACGCGACCGTCGCCCAGGCCGGGGCAGGCCGCAGTCTGGCCCCCGCGCGGATCTGGCGCGGTCTGACCGGCGGTGCCGCGGTCGAGCCCGTCGTCGACAAGGACGAGGCGAAGCTCAAGGCGGCGGTCGAGAAGCTCGCCACCCAGGTGAACCGCCCGGCCACCGAGGGCACGATCACCTTCGACGGTGTGCGGCCGGTGTCGCACAAGCCGGCCCAAGGGCTCGCGCTCGATCCCGCGAAGGCCACCGACGTCGTCCTCAAGGCCTACCCGTACGGCGGTTCCGTCGCGGAGCTGCCCGTCCAGGTGACCGAGCCGCAGGCCGGGTCGGACGCGATCACCAAGGCGATGAGCGACTTCGCCGAGCCGGCGGTCTCCGGGCCGATCAAGCTGACCGTCGGCGACAAGTCGGTCTCGCTGAGCCCGGCCGAGTTCGCGCCGGCGCTGAGCTTCACGGTGAACGGCGGCGAGGTCAAGCCGGCGCTGAGCGGCAAGAAGCTGGAGCCCCTGTTCCAGAAGCGGTTCAAGGCCCTCGAGACGCTGCCCAAGGACGCGACCTTCGAGATCGCGGCCGGCAAGCCGCGGGTGGTCCCGGCCGTCGACGGCATGGTCGTCGACCGCACCAAGGTCGTCCCGGCGATCCTCTCGGTGCTGTCGAAGCCCGCCGGTGAGCGCCAGGCCGCGGTCGGCCTCGCGAACACCAAGGCCAAGGTCACGACCGCGCAGGTCGAGGCGCTCGGGATCAAGGAGGTGATGGGTCAGTTCACCACCAACTTCCCCGACGCGGAGTACCGCAACATCAACATCGGCACCGCGGCGCGCAAGATCAACGGCACGCTGCTGAAGCCGAACGAGACCTTCAGCCTGAACAAGGTGGTCGGCGAGCGCACCAAGGAGAACGGCTTCACCGAGGGCAACATCATCAGCGGCGGCAAGTTCGTCCTGGACCTCGGCGGCGGTGTCTCCCAGTCGGCGACGACGACCTTCAACGCGGCCTTCTTCGCCGGGCTCAAGGATGTCGAGCACAAGGCGCACAGCGTCTACATCAGCCGCTACCCGATCGGCCGCGAGGCGACCGTGGCGTGGCCGTCGGTGGACCTGAAGTTCCTGAACGACTCCGGCCACGGGATCTACATCCAGACCATCTTCCGGGCGTCGACCGCCGGCAGTCAGGGCGAGCTCACGGTGAAGATCTGGGGCACCAAGGTCTGGGACATCACCGCCCGCGCGTCCGGCAAGTCGAACCCGCGTGCGCCCGGACTGGTCTACAGCCAGGAGGCGGGCTGCCGGCCGCAGGCGCCGACCGCCGGTTTCGACATCACGATCTTCCGGGACTTCGCGAAGAACGGCGTCAAGCAGAAGACCGAGCAGTTCACCACGCACTACAACGCGGCCGACGACATCCGTTGCGGCCCGAAGCCCGGGACCGAGACCCCGGTGGTTCCGCCGCAGAACGGCCAGACCACGCCGCCGCGCAAGCCGAGCTGATCGGTAGCGCTCTCAGCTGCGATGGAGGGTGTGGAGCTCGGCAGCGACCTGGTTGAACAGGTCCTCGCCGATCACCGCGCCCTCTCGCCGCACCTGGGCGGGATCGACCCGTAGGATCCGGTCCAGCCGCACCTCGCTGTTCCGGCCCTCGCGGTCCCAGTCGCCCTTGCCGACGTCCATCCAGACCCGGCCCCAGCGCGCCTCGTCGGCGGCGTCCCGGTCGTGGTCCTTGCTGGTCAGGATCAGCGCGAGCAGGTACTGACCGTCCGATCCGACGACGAGCACCGGCCGGTCCTTGCCGCGGTGGTGGTCCTCCTCGAACGGCACCCAGGTCCAGACGACCTCGCCCGGATCCGCCACCCCGTCATCGGGATGCGGCGTGTACTCGACCTGCACGGTGCCTTCGAAATCGCCCGGGTACTCAGGGCGCTCCACCACGTGATCCGCCATACCCGGAGCCTACTGGGACGGACTCACCAGATACCGGTAGCGATAGGCCTCGACGTAGCCGAGCCGCCGGTACGCCGTCACAGCCGCCTGATTGCTCTCCAGGACCTCCAGATAGGTCCGGCGGCCGCCCTGAGGGCCCGCCCAGCGCGCCAGAGCCTGTACGACGGCCGCGGCCAGCCCGTTGCCCCGATGGTCCGGCGCGACCCGGACAGCGTCGACTCCGAGCCAGTGACCGGTCATCGAGGCCCGACCGACGGCCACTGGCTGCCCGTCGACCGCGATCGAGGCGAAGACCGCCTTGGGCGCTCCCTCCAGAACCACGCGCGCTGCGGAGGGAACCGGTCCCTCGAAGGCGACGCCGTACCAGGCGTGGTCGGGGCGCTCGGTGAGCTGGACGTCGTACGGCGGGAGGGCGTTCACGTGGTCGAGCGTGGTGTGCATGACCAGGACGTCCGAGCGGCCGGGGTGCGCCTCGACCCAGCCGAGCCCGCGCAGCTCGGCCTCGGCCGGGCTGCCGAGGCGGATGTGGGCCTGCGGGGGCAGGCCGCGCTCGACGTAGAAGGCCTCAGCGCGCTCGAGGGCCTCGGGGAGGGGCATGCCCGGGCTGCCGGTCGGGAGCAGCGAGTTGCCGCGGCCGGTCCAGCCTGCGGATGCCCGGAGCAACCACTCACCCAGGTACGACGTTTCGGCCGCCGGGCGACCGAGGGCGGTGGTCAGGAAGAGCTGCTCGACGTCGACCGGACGGAGCGGCATCTCGGGGATCGGTTTGGCCGCGGTGACCGCGGTCAGCTCGATCTCGTGCCGGCTGCTGTCGGCATGCCGAACCACCAGCCGGCCCTCCCGGTAGCCCTCGAGGACTCCGATGACGTCGGTTAGGCCACCCTTAATTCGGTGCCGGACGACCACACGGTGTCCGATATCACGAGTACCAAGGCCTGACACGATCCGGACTCCTGGCAGAGTGGGCAGAGTATTACCGTGATACTAGTGTCGTGTAAGCGATGTAGCTCGGCGCTACCGGCGCCCAGGCACGCACCTCGCGGCACTTGCGCAGCACCCACGATGGATCCGCATCGAGGCCGCCGCCCAAGCACCGCGATGCACGCACCTGGACACCGGTATCGCTCGAACTACACCACTTACACGACACTAGAGACTCTTGCACCACCGCATCGCAGCAACCCAGAGGACCGCCGCTGCGCTTGCCTGCCATAGGAGGAGTAGCAGTGACCTACGTCATCGCGCAGCCGTGTGTTGACCTGAAGGACCTCGCGTGTGTCGAGGAGTGCCCCGTCGACTGCATCTACGAGGGCAACCGGATGCTCTACATCCACCCCGACGAATGTGTGGACTGCGGAGCGTGCGAGCCGGTCTGCCCGGTCGAAGCCATCTACTACGAGGACGACACCCCGGAGCAGTGGAAGGACTACTACACCGCGAACGTCGACTTCTTCACCGACCTGGGCTCGCCGGGTGGCGCGTCCAAGATGGGCAAGATCGACAAGGACCACCAGTTCATCGCGGCCCTGCCCCTGCAGATTCACGAAGAGCACTGAGTTCGTCCGGGTGGGGTGCCGCAGGGCACCCCACCCGACTCAGAACCCGGCTTTGGCCTCGAAATGGGCCAGCGCCTCTTCACGGGCGAGCCGGAAGCCGATGGCGCACAGCGCCGAGCCGGGGAATCCGATCACCGCGATGATCACCATCGAGCGGATCACCACCGCGTGGAGCGCGTCCTCGTCCGGGCCGGTGAACCACAGGTCCGTCGCCGAGTGGAAGCCGACGGTGACGGCGATCCCGATCAGGCCGTAGCCGACGATGATCAGCAGCCGCCCGAAGCGGTCCCGGAAGCCGCGTCTGCGCGCCCCGCGCCACAGGTAGCGGCCGAACGTGAAGATCAGGCTGCCCCAGATCGCGAGCAGGAAGTTGTCGACGACGAGGAACAGATCGTTGGTCGACGAGCCGGGACCGGCGCCAGCGACGGCCATGAAGGCCCGCGCGACGCCGTACAGGAGCAGGCCGAGGCCTGCCACGATCAGCACGAGTCCGGCCAGGTTGAACAAGACGTTCGGCCGGTGTTGCACCCCCTGATTTTCCATGTACTCAGGGTGAGCAAGAACCTTCAGACAGTCTTCAGGTCACTGCTCGAGGACATCCACGTGAACGTGGTCCAGGTGCCGGAGGATCTTCGAGTCACCGCTGCGCTCCGGTGGGGTGTAGTCGCGCCACCCGCTGTCCGAGCGGCCGCCGGACGTCCAGATCTTGTCGCTGAAGATGACTGTGCGGATGTTGAGCACGTTCGCCCGGGCAACCAGGTACTGCGCCATCGCCCAGCCCTTGGTCGTGTTGGCAGTGGAGATCGGCCGCACGAACACGTCGACGGCCCGGCCCTCGTAGTGGGCGGAGCCCTCCATGTGCCCGGTCTGGACCCCGCCCGGCGCATAACCACCGGTCGAGAGCGTCCCGAACGTTGCCAGCAGATCCCGCCGTACGGCGTCCGCTCGCGGCGTCAGCCCGTTCTTGCCGATCGTCTCGGCCGGTACGTCGCCCGGGTTGACCGTGCAGCTGAAGACGGCCTTCGAGTTGCCGGTGAACGCGGAGGCGAGCACGCGGGCGTCGGCCTCGTGATCGGCGTACGCGTTCGGGAAGGCGCTGCGCTGGACCCGGTCGGCCGCGACCGTGACCGGGAGTGTCTGGTAGCCCTTGACCTTCACCAGGGCGTCGTAGAACTTCCCGGCGGCGTAGTGCGGGTTCTGCACCTGCTTGGCCGTGCCCCAGCCCTGCGACGGACGCTGCTGGAACAGTCCCAGCGAATCCCGGTCGCCGTGGGCGAGGTTGCGCAGGCCGGACTCCTGGTAGGCCGTGGCGAGCGCGATCGTCACCGCCCGCGCCGGCAGCCCACGCCGTACGGCGACGCCCGCGATGATGGCGGCCGACTCGGCCTGCTCCAGGTCGAGCACGACCTTCGCGCCGCTGACCGTCGCCTCGCACTGCTCCGGCGGTGGCAGCAGCGGACCGAGACTCTTCCCGCCGATCCAGGCCACAGCTCCGCCGATCACCACGCTGAGGGCCGCGATCGACCCCAAGGCGACGAGCACGCCTCGTTTCATCGGCATACCGCTCCCAACGTGCGGGAGCGGCGGCCTGGTTCCGCACGTTTGGTCACGATGTGATTGACGCTCGAACCCGCCCAGCGGTTGGCGCGTGCATCAAGCGTTAGCGTGCAGGGCCTCGTTGAGGGTGATGCCCTCACCCTTGCGGGGCCGGGCCTCGACCGCGCCGGTGACCGAGTTGCGGATGAACAGCAGCCCCGGCTGACCTGACAGGTCGCGCGCCTTCACCACGGTGCCGTCCGGCAGGGTGACCTTGGTGCCGGCCGTCACGTACAGTCCGGCCTCGACCACGCAGTCGTCGCCGAGCGAGATCCCGGTCCCGCCGTTCGCCCCGAGCAGGCACCGCTTGCCGATCGAGATGACCTGCTTCCCGCCACCCGACAGCGTGCCCATGATCGACGCGCCGGCCCCGATGTCGCTGCCGTCGTCGACCACGACACCGGCGACGATCCGGCCCTCGACCATCGACGTACCGAGCGTGCCGGCGTTGAAGTTCACGAATCCCTCGTGCATGACGGTCGTGCCCTCGGCCAGATGCGCACCCAGCCGCACCCGGTCCGCGTCACCGATCCGCACCCCACTCGGTACGACGTAGTCCGTCATCCGCGGGAACTTGTCCACGCTCGTCACACTCAGATGCTGACCGGCCGCCCGCGCCCGCAGCCGCACGTGCTCGATCTCCTCCACCGGAACCGGCCCGACCGAGGTCCACGCATTGTTCGGCAATGCGGCGAAAATCCCGTCCAGGTTGACCCCGTGCGGCCGCACCAACCGGTGCGACAGCAGGTGCAGTCGCAGGTACGCGTCCGCAGTCCCACTCGGCGCCGCGTCCAGCGCGATCTGCGTGCTCACGACCTCACGCCGTACCGCCCGCAACTCGTCATGCCCCTCAGCCGCCACCAACTCGGCCGGTGCCTTCGCCCCGTCCGGCTGCTCGCCCAGCTCCGGCGCCGGATACCAAACATCCAGCACGGCCCCACCAGCAGTAACAGTCGCAAGGCCAAAGCCCCAGGCATGAGTCACGTTCGTCATACCCCCACCCTGCCAGACGGCCCCTACCCCGCTCAGACCGGACCGCCACCACTGTCCAACCAGGGCAGAGGCGGCGGCCGCCGCCTGGAGCGCGGTTGCAACTGGCCGTTCGGTGAGGTTGATCAGTGGCTGAGGTCCGGCGCTCCGGGCCCGCAACCAGGGTTCCTCGCCGACTGTGGCTGGGGGTGTCCTTCGAGCGGTGGCTTTTCGGGGGGCGGGGTTGACGGACGAGCGGGTGAAGAGTTTATCTATACGTATAGATAGGGGAACGCCGTGGCCAGGGTGACGCAGGCTGATGTGGCTCGGGCGGCGGGGACCTCGATGGCTGTGGTCAGTTACGTCGTGAACGGAGGGCCTCGGCCGGTGGCTGAGGGGACTCGCTTGCGGGTGCTGGCGGCCATCCAGGAGACGGGGTACCGGCCGGACGGGGTGGCTCGGGCGCTGGTCGGGGGATCGACCATGACGCTGGGGCTGATCGTTCCCGACATCGCCAACGAGTTCTTCGCGGAGCTGGCGGGGGCGGTTGAGCATGCGGCCCGGGCGGCCAAGCGGACTGTGCTGCTGGCGAACTCCGAGGGGGATGCGGAGACCGAACTGGGGCTGTTGGAGACGTTCCTGCAGCGGCGGATCGACGGGGTGGTGCTCATCTCGAAGGTTCCGGTGACGGCTGCGCGGCTGTTGGAGCTGGCCGGGACCCGGCGGGTGTTCCTGGGAGCCGCGGCTGCGGGGGAGTCGTCGATCGGGGTCGACAACTTCGGTGGTGCGGTGGCGGCGACCATCCATCTGGTCGGGCACGGGTACGGGCCGGTCGCGATGATCGGCGGTCCCGCGCAGGACGGGGTCGCCGAGGCCCGCCGGGCCGGCTGGCTGCACGCCCTCACCTCGCTCGGCGCGGCCGATGACGTGGACTTCGTGCACCAGCCCTTCACGGTCGACGGTGGGTACGCCGGTGCGCTGGAACTGCTCGCCCGACGGCCGCGCGCCATCTTCACCGCCTCCGATCGGCAGGCGATCGGCCTCTTGCGCGCGGCCGCCGACAAGGGGTTGTCGGTCCCCGATGACCTCGCCATCGCGACCTTCGACGGTTCGGCCGCGTCGGCGTACGCGGTGCCGTCCTTGACCACCGTCCAGCAGCCGATCGCGCAGATGGCCGAGCTCGCCGTCCAGCAGTTGACCCACCCCGATCCGCAACCCTTGCAGGCCGTTCTCGATGTGGGGCTTGTCGTCCGCCGGTCCTGTGGATGTTCTTGAAGGAGGCACCGATGTTCCGCCGAATCGCCGCCGTACTCACCGTGCTGGTCCTGCTCCCACTGTCCGCTGCCCACGCGACGGTCGGCGGCTGGTCCACCCCCATCAGGCTGTACGCCGCCAGTGACATCCAGGGCCGTGGTTACGCCTATGCGCCCAGCGCCGTCGCGGGCAGCCCGACCCGCCTCTACACCTGTCACAGCAAAGCCTCGAACACCGTCCGCGACGACATCTTCCTGACCAAAGTCGGCGGTACGTCGACCTCCGTGCTGACCGGATCCGGCTCCGGCTGGGACCACTTCCACAACTGCGATCCGAGCGTCGTACGGGTGAACGTGCCGTTCAGCGGCCACACCTACAGCTATGCGCTGTTCTACCTCGGCAACGATCTCGACGCCTCCGCACACAACGCGATCGGCGTCGCGGTCGCCGACAACCTCGACGGGCCGTGGGTGAAGTTGCCGAACCCCGTCATCCGGTTCCCCGGCAGCAGCATGTCCGAGTGGGGCGCCGGCCAGCCGACCGCCACGACTGTCAACGCGGCCGGCGGTACCGTCGTTCTCGCCTGGACCCAAGGTCTGCCGAGCGGGAACGTCGGCAAGGCGGCCCAGATCAGCTTCGCGTCCGGTACGCCGGTCGTGCAGTCCGAGCGTGTCCTTCCGATGGCCGGGCTCACGAAGCAGGACGGCACGCCGGACGACGGGCTGAACAACTTCGACCTCGTCTACTCGCCGCCGCGCGACCGCTTCTACATGGTCCGCGAAGGCCATCCGTATCCGAGCGGCTCGCAGCCGAACTACATCTCCGATCACCTGCAGATCGCGAGCATCTCCGGTGCCGGCTTCTGGGGCACGCCCGGCGCGAGCTGGACGGTCGAGAGCACGATCACCAGCGCCCGCACCGGCAGGCCGCGGACCCACAACCCGGGCTTCCTCCGTACGGCGTTCGGCACCCTCCCGAACGAGTCCGAGCTGACCGTCGTCTACACCTCGGCCGGCTACGACCCCGACTCGCTCTGGTCGTACACCCTCTGGCAGACCACCGCCCCCTTGACCTGAAAGATGCTGATGGCAACCTCTCTGACCCTTGACACCGATATCGGCAGCGACGTCGACGACGTCCTCGCGCTGGCCGCCATCTTCGGTTCTCCCGAACTCGACCTGGCCGCCGTCACCACCGTGTACGGCGATACGTTGCTCAGGGCAAGGATGGTCCGCCGGGTCACCGGGACCGCCGGTCGCGAACCCGGACCGATCGTGCCGGGCCGGGCGGCGACCCGCTCGGGCCGCGAGGTCTGGTGGCCGGGCCACGAGGGCGCACTGCTGGCCGGGCTGGACCAGGAGGAGATCGACAGCGAGGCCGATCCGATCGAGCTGCTCGCGAGCTCCCCGACCGTGGTCGCGATCGGCCCACTGACCAACGTCGCCGAGGCCGTCGAGCGCCAAGGCCATGCCATCGCCAACCTGTGCGTCATGGGTGGCGATTTCAGCCGCACCGAGCCGGAACACAACATCAAGTGCGATGTCGACGCCGCCGCGGCGGTGTTCGGAAGCGGTGTGCCCGCGACGGTGATCGGGCTCGACCAGACCACGCGGTTGCGGCTCGGTGGGTCGGTGGTCGCGGCGGTCGAGGCCGCCGGACCGCTCGGGCAACTTCTCGCCGCGGAGATGCGGCAGTTCTGGAAGTTCACCGCCGAGGACTCGAACGTGCCGCACGATCCCGCGGCCGTCCTGACGCTGACCGACCCGGAGCTGTTCACCTTCGGCACCGGCCGGATCGCCGTCGACCCGGCCGGTTTCACCCGGTTCACGCCCGGCGACGGGCCGCACCGGATCGTCACCGATCTCGACACCGGGCAGGTCGCCCGGCGGATCGTGGATCGGATTCTCGCCGCCTGTGAAGGAGCAAGGCCGTGAAACTCCCCTGGCTACTCGTCCCCGCCGTACTCGCGCTCGCCGCCTGCCAGTCCGGCCCGTCGGCCACACCGGCCCAGCAGCAGGATGGCGGGCCGGTCACGATCACCTTCGCGAACGCCGACCCTGCCGCGACCTGGCAGCCCGTCATCGACCACTGCCGGCGGGAGATTCCCGGGCTGACGGTCAAGCAGCTCAACATCCCGTATCCGCAGCTGACCAGCACGATCACCCAGCGACTCAGCCAAGGCAACGCCGACCTCGACGTCTTCAACGTCGTCCCGGCGTGGATCCAGGACTACACCAACCGAGGTTTCCTGGCGGACCTCTCGGAGCTGAAGTCCAAGGCCGTTGCCAACGCTGTGAGCGCGGACATGGTCACGGCGAACGAGGTCGGCGGCAAGCTGTTCGCGATCTCGCCCTGGACGACCTCGCAGTTCCTCTACTACAACGCCGACGTCCTGCGGAACGCCGGGATCACACCGCCGTCCGCGGACCCGGCCGAGCGGTGGACCTGGCAGCAGCTCCGGGCCGCGGCCGCGCAGCTGAAGGGCAAGGTGCAGTACCCGCTGATGTTCGATCAGTTCGACAGCTACTACCAGCTGCAGCCGCTCGGCGTCTCAGCCGGCGGCGGCAACGGGCTGACCGGGGACAAACCCGACTTCACGAACGCCGGCTGGCAGTCCGCGCTCGGCTTCTACCAGGGGCTGTTCAAGGACGGGCTGTCCCCGCGCGGGATCACGAACGACAAGACGAACGCGATCTTCTCCAGTGGCAAGGCCGGCTTCATCGTGTCCGGGCCGTGGACGGTGTCGAACGCGGTCAAGGGCAAGCTTCCGTTCGGGGTCGCGGCCGCGCCGGTCTTCGAGGGCGGGAAGCCGGCCACCTCGACCGATTCGTGGGCGATGGCCGTCAGCCAGAAGTCACCCCGGCAGGCTGCGGCGAGGAAGTTCGTCGAGTGCGTGACGCTGACCGAGGCCGGTGCCACGGCGTCGATCAAGGTCGCGCAGATCACACCGACCCAGAAGGCGGCGTACCAGACCTTTGCCAAGCAGCTCGAAGGCGCCGGTGGTACGGCGACCAGCGGGCTGGCCGGGCTGATGGAATCCGAGCTCCGTACGACGGCCGTGCACCGGCCATCCGTCACGGGGTACACGGTCTTCGAGGCCGAGGCGGAGAAGCTGTTCGCCGACGTCCGCAACGGCGCCGAGCCGGCCGCGCGCGCGAAGCAGGCTGACGCGACCATCGCCGAGCAGCTGAAACGCCTGGGATGAGCGCGCGCCGACGGCGGGACCTGCGGCTGGCGGCCGTGCTGCTGGCCCCGGCCGTGCTCGCGATGGTCGCACTGCGCGTGGTGCCGGCGGTCTCCGCGTTCGGCGAGAGCTTCCGGCACCTCTCATTGCGGACCGGCATCACGGAGTTCGTGGGGCTCGACAACTACGCGTACCTGCTGGGATCCCCGCGGTTCCATGAGGTACTGATGACCACGCTGCTGTTCAACCTGGTCATCAACCCGGTGATCGTGCTGCTGTCCACCGTGCTGGCGTTGTTACTGGCGCAGAAGCTGCCCGCGGTCGGGGTCTGGCGGTCGCTGGTGTTCGTGCCGGCCGCCGTACCGGGGTCGGTGACCGCGCTGATCTGGAGTACGGCGATGCAACCCGACGGCCTGCTGAACGCGTTGTTCAAGGTGATGGGACTTCCCGCCCAACCGTTCCTGACCTCGCCCAGTCAGGCACTGGGGTCGATCGGCGTCATGCTCGCCTGGGGCGCGATCGGGTACTGGATGCTGTTCGTGATCGCCGGCCTGAAGGACATCCCGCTCGCGGTCTACGAGGCCGCGCGGATCGACGGTGCCGGCTGGTGGCGGCGGCTGACCGCGATCACGCTGCCGCTGCTGCGCCGGCCGATGGCGTTCGTGCTGGTCGCCTGCACGGTCGGCAGCTTCCTCGCCTTCGCGCCGGTCCAGATCCTCACCAAGGGTGGTCCTGAGGGCTCGACCAGCCTGCTCATGTACGACGTCTACATGAACGCCTACCAGGTCGGCGACCTCGGTGTCGCGCAGGCGGAGGTCGTGCTGCTGATGCTGCTGATGGCCGTCATCGTCGCGGTCCAGTTCCGGGTGCTGCGGGAGGAGCGCTGATGCGAGCATCACTGACTTCCCGCGTCGGTTCGCTGATCGCGGCCGCGGCCGCCGCCGTACTGGTGTTCCTGCCGTTGTGGTGGGTGTTCGCGTCGTCGTTGCGGCCGGGCAACACCTTCGTGGAGTTTCTGACACCGCTGTCCTGGAAGGCCTTCCTGCCGGCCGGTGGATCGTTCGGCAACTACGAGGTGCTGCTGAACGGCGACTTCACCCGGGCGCTGCTGAACAGCTTCCTCGTCGCCGGGGCCACGGTCGCGCTCGGCCTCGCGGTCGCGGTGCCGGCGGCGTACGCGCTGGCGGTCCTCGACTTTCCGGGCCGCGGATTCGTCTTCGCTTTCGTGATCCTGGTGTCGATGGTGCCGTTCGACGCCATCGCGATCCCGTTGTCGGGGCTGTTCACCACCTGGCGGCTGACCGACAGCTACGCCGGACTGATCCTGCCCGCGCTGGCCAACGGGTTCGCGATCTTCGTGCTGCGCCAGTTCTTCCTCGGCGTCCCGCAGGAGTTGCTGGACGCGGCCGAGGTGGACGGGCTGGGCCGGGTCGGAACGTTGCTGCGGATCGTCCTTCCGCTGTCCAGACCCGCGCTGATCGGCGCCGGGCTGATGCTGTTCCTGTCCCAGTGGCAGGCCTACCTCTGGCCGTTGCTGATCGGCACCTCTCCGAGCAGACAGCTCGCGCCGATCGCCCTGGCCAACCTGAGCAACCTGTACTCCGTCGACCTCGGGCAGATCCTGGCCGGTTCGTTCGTGCTGAGCGTCGTACCGATGGTTCTCCTGCTGTTCTTCCAGCGGCAGTACACAGAGTCGTTGTCCACCACCGGAATGCGAGGCTGAGATGACCGTCCCCGTCATCAGCATCACCGATCTCTACCACCCGCCGGAGGACCCGGGCGACAACGTCGACCTGATCATGGCCTACGGCCTGCCCGAGATCGACCTGCGCGCGGTCATCCTCGACGTACTGGAGGAGAAGCGGTCGCTGATCGACGGCGGTGTCCCCGGGTACGCCGGTCCGCGCGATCCCGGGGTCATCGCGGTGACCCAGCTGAACGCGATCTTCGGCCGCGGCGTCCCGTTCGCCTGGTGCCCGTTCACCCGGATGCGCGACCCGTTGGACACCATGGACGATGCTCCGCCGTCCCAGCAGCGGGGGATCGAACTGCTCATCCAGACCCTGGCGGCCGGCCCCGAAGCGGTGCACCTGCTGTCTTTCGGGTCGGCCCGGCCGATGGCGGTCGCCTACAACCGCGCTCCGGAGGTCTTCCACGAGAAGGTCGCCCGGATCCATCTTTCCGCCGGTACGACGACGCCGACGTACCCGGAGTGGAACGTCGTCCAGGACCCGCAGGCGATGATCCGGATCGTCGACTCCGGTCTGCCGCTGTCGCTCTACCCGTGCGCGGCCGACGACGGGGTGGCCGAGCACAGCTGCTACGGATACGGCAACCAGAACACGTTCTGGAGGTTGCCGGATCTGAAGTGGATCGAGGACATGCACCCGTGGCTGCGGCGCTACCTCGGTTACGCGCTCGGCCGGTCGTCGCGCCCCGACTTCCTGCGTGCGCTCGAGGAGGATGCCCCGGCCGAGGTGATGGCCGACATCTACCAGCGCACGCACTCCGTCTGGGAGACCGCGGTCTGGATGGAGGTCTCCGGTCGCGTCCTGGTACGGCGTACCGATGGATCGCACTCGATCATCCCGGCGGCCGAGGTGCTGCCCGCGGACGCCGTGATCCGCAACGAGCAGGTCCCGTGCATTGTCCGCTCCACTCCGAGTGGACTGTACGAGTACGAGCTGGGCGGAGACGGCCGGACGACCGTCTTCGTTCGCGACGACCCCTTCGAGTACGAGCGGGCCTTGATCGAAGCGATGCCGGCGCTCTATCAATCCTTCCGCCCAGATGGCCTGAGCTGAGGCTGATCTCCGGCCGTCCAGTGGGAGGCGTCGGGCGAGACGTGGTCTACTCGTCGGATGCTTCCCTCTTGGCTCCCGCCGGCGGTTCTTGATCTGACCCAGGCGCCGGAGCTTGAGGCGTTGCATGGGGAGTTGCTGCGGCAGTGGGCATCGTCTGAGGTCTGGCGGTTGTCGTACGGGCTGCGCAGCGTGATCGTGAAGCGCGGGACGGACACGCAGTCGGGCGAGGGCGCGGCGTACGAGCGGTTCGTGGTTCCGTTGAACTTGCCGGCTCCTCAGGTCTTGTACACCGGGGGTGAGGTGCTGGTGCTCGAGGACGTCGGCCGGGTGACGCTGGAGCAGGCGCCGACCGCGGAAGGCTTTGTCGCGACGGCCGGGCTGCTCGCCGAGATCCGTACGGCGGCGGTCGACGGGCCGAGTGAGTTTCCGCCGGAGCGGGTGAAGGAGCTGGCGGCTCGGATCGGCCGGATCACCTTCGACATGGCGCCGTTGACCGAGGCGCTCGCCCTGTTGCACGAGCAGGCCCCGTCGCGAGTGGTGCATGGCGATTTCGTCCCGAAGAACCTGGTCACGGACGGGGTTCGCTGGACGGCGGTCGATTGGCCGCTGGCCCATCTCGCCCCGCATCTCAGCGATCTGTACACGCTGGTGCGCGAGGCAGTTGCCCTCGGCCACGATCGCGGGCCGATCGTTGCCCAGTACGTCGCATCCTCCGGTGCCGATCCCTTCCTGGTCGACCGTCAGATCCTGGTCGGCGGTGCCGCGTTCTGCCTGCGGGCGCTCGACTTCGTGATCACCGAGGGACTGCAGACGATCCCCGAATCGGCTGAGTGGGTCGACCCGCTGCTGGCCGAGCTCGCGGATCTCGTGGACCAGTTGTCGTGAGGTTGCTGATTCTGGGCGGTACCAAGAACCTCGGTCGCCATGTTGTCGAAGCAGCGCTGCGGGACGGGCACGAGGTGACGCTGTTCAACCGCGGCACGACCAATCCGTCGTTGTTCCCTGAGGTACGCCGACTGCTCGGCGACCGGGCAGACCCGTCGGCCCTGGCTGTGGGGGAGTGGGACCGGGCGATCGACATGTCCGGGTTCCTCGTGCGCGATGTGCGGTTGAGCGCGGGGCTACTGCGCGATCGGGTCGGCCACTACACATACATGTCGTCGATCGCCGTGTACGCGGACAAGACGACACCGGGGCAGGACGAGTTCGGGCCGTTGGTGCCGTGGCCGGTCGATGCCCCGGACAACGAGTTCACGATGGACCTGTACGGCCCGGCGAAGGTGCGCTGCGAGTCGTTGCTGACAGCCACCTTCGGGGACCGGACCTCCGCCGTACGGTCGGGTTTCGTGGTCGGTCCTTACAACCCCGACTTCGGCAACTGGGGTACGGCGCTTGCCCAGGGCACCCGAATGGAGTGTGCAGCCGGGGCCGGGCAACCGATCCAGTACGTCGATGCGCGCGATCTGGCCGACTTCCTGCTGCTGGAGGTGTCCGGTCCGTTCAACGTGGTCGGCCCGACGCGGTCGATGGCGGAGCTGGCGGCGGCGTGGCGTTCCGTCGTACCGGATCCGGCGCCGATGGACTGGGAGCCGGCTGTCGATCGCTTCCACCTGGACGACGAGGGGATCTTCCGGCTGGACAACAGCCGCGCGCTGGCGGCTGGGTTCCGGCCGCGGCCGGACGCGGAAACCGCGCGCGACTACGTGGCCTGGGTCCAGGACGGGAACACGCCGCCAGACCCGCCGCATTAAAATGTCATAACATTGCCGCCGTGATCCTTGAGACAGGTGGAGGGCCGGGCGGCCCGACCAGCCCGCAGGCAGGCTTCAGCAGTGTCGACGCGGTCAAGTACGCCGGGACGACCGGTGGTCGGCAAGAAGCATCACTGAGCGTGGCCGCGGGGGTGGTCCAGCGTGGTGAACGGTTGCGCTACAAGGTCTATCCGGAGCTGGACGACCGCCTCGAGTACGACGCGACGTACGTGGCGGTGGACCTGATCTTCACCGACGGGACGCGACTGTCCGAGCTCGGGGCGACGGATCAGTACGGGAACGCCTTTCACGCTTTTGGACAGGGCGTCGCGAAGGTCCTCTATGCCAACCAGTGGAACGACGTACAGGTCGACTTGGCGAAAGGCCTGGGGAAGACGGTCGCGGACGTCGTCCTGACGGTTGACGCACCCGCGTCCGGTACGGCCTTCGTGGGCTGGATCGACGACGTGGAGATCGGGCCGGCCCCGCCGCGGCTCGACGGGTCCGACCTGGCGGCGTACGTCGACACCCGGCGCGGGACCAACGCGAGCTTCGCGTTCTCCCGCGGGAACACGCTGCCGATCACGGCCTGGCCGAACGGCTTCAACTTCATCACGCCGGTCACGGACGCGTCGACGTACCGGTGGGCGTACGAGTACCACCGGCTGAACAACGCCGACAACCTGACCGAGCTGCAGGGGCTGACGTTCTCGCACCAGCCGAGCCCGTGGATGGGCGACCGGGATCAGCTGACGATCATGCCGGTCGCGGCGGCGACTCCGCTGGGTGATCCGGTCGCACGGGCCGCGGCGTTCAGTCACGACGACGAGATCGCGCGGCCGGACCTGTACTCGGTGAGCTTCACGAACGGCCTCCGCGCCGAGGTGGCGCCGACCGATCACGGCGCGATCTTCCGGTTCGCCTTCCCCGCGGACGCGCCCGGGCGGCACGTCGTCTTCGACACCATCGACGAGAACGGCTCCTTCGCCTACGGGCGCGGGGAGTTCGGCGGGTGGGTCGAGAACGGTGCGGAGACCGGCCGGACCCGGATGTACTGCTACGGCGTCTTCGACCCGGAGCCGCTCATCTTCGGTGCCGCCGACGGCGGGCGGGACAACGCGCGGGGTTGCACGTTCGACGTCGACGAGGTGACGCTGCGGATCGCGACCTCGTTCATCAGCGAGGACCAGGCGCGGAACAACCTGCATCTGGAGTTGGAAGGCCGGTCGTTCGACGAGATCCAGCAGGCCGCCAACGAGGTCTGGAACGAGCGGCTCGCGGTGATCCGGCCGGAGGGCGCGACCGAACCGCAGCTGCGCACGGTCTACGGCAACCTCTACCGGCTCAACCTCTACCCGAACTCGCAGTTCGAGAACGAGGGCACTGCCGAGGAGCCGTCCTACGTTTACGCCAGTCCCGTCATTCCGCCCGTTGACGGCAAGGCAGTAGTGAAAACGGGCAAGATGTATGTGAACAGCGGCTTCTGGGACACGTATCGGACGGCGTGGCCGGCGTACGCGTTCCTGTACCCGAAGCTGACCGCCGAGTTGGTGGATGGATTCGTGCAGCAGTACCGCGACGGCGGGTGGATCGCGCGCTGGTCCTCGCCGGGGTATGCGGACTGCATGACCGGTACGTCGTCGGACGTGTCGTTCGCGGACGCGTACCTGCGCGGGGTCGAGCTGCCGGACCCACTGGCCACGTACGACGCCGGGCTGCGGAACGCGACCGTCGTACCGACAGAGACCGAGGTCGGGCGGAAGGGGGCCACGACCGGGTTCTTCAACGGCTATGTCAGCAACGACACCGAGGAGAGCGTTTCCTGGTCGTTGGAGGCCTACCTGAACGACTTCGGGCTCGCGGCGATGGCCGCTCGGTTGGCGGATCACCCCTCGGTCCCGGCTGAGCGTCGGGGGCGGTTGCGCGAGGAATCGGCGTACCTGTATCGGCGTTCGCAGAACTACGTCCTGCTGTTCGACCCGGCGATCAACTTCTTCCAGGGGCGCCGGGCCGATGGGGAGTTCGCCCAGACGCCGGAGGCGTTCGACCCGTGCGAATGGGGCGGGGACTTCACTGAGACCGACGGGTGGAACTTCGCCTTCCACGTCGCGCACGACCCGGCTGGGCTGGCTGGTCTGTACGGCGGTCCGGCCGGGCTGGAGGCGAAGCTGGACGCGTTCTTCGCGACCCCGGAACTCGCCGCCAAGAAGGGCACCTACGACATCGTCATCCACGAGATGCTCGAGGCGCAGGCGGTCCGGATGGGGCAGTTCGGCTTCAGTAACCAGCCCGCGCATCACATCGCCTGGATGTACAACTACGCCGGCGCCCCGCACAAGACGCAGGCCATCGCCCGCGAGGTCCTCGACCGCCTGTACGTCGGCGAGCAGATCGGCCAGGGGTATCCGGGCGACGAGGACAACGGCGAGATGTCCGCCTGGTACCTCTTCGCCGCGCTCGGTCTTTACCCGCTACGTGTTGGTGCACCCGAGTACGCGATCGGGTCGCCGCTCTTCCCGCGCGTCACGGTCGCGCCGCTCGGCGGATCGCCGCTGGTCATCACGGCCTCGGGTGTTGCGCACCCGTACGTCCAGGAGCTCCGCGTCGACGGGAAGTCGTTGTCGACGGCATCGATCACGGATCTTGCCCTGCAGGGAGCCTCGGAGGTCGAGTTCGTCCTCGGCCCGGAACCGTCGGACTGGGCGACCCTGCAGGCCCCGCCGTCGCTGTCCTCGGGAGTGCCCGCCCCGCTGGTCGACCTGATCCCTGTGGACGTCGCCAACCCGCTCTTCGACAATACCGCGGACACCTCGGTTGAGGTCGACGCGACCATCGAGTGGTCCCTCGCTTCACCGGCGACGGCAACCTTCTACACCCTCACCTCCGCGGCCTCGTCGGGTGCCGATCCGAGTGGCTGGCGCCTCGAAGCCTCCTCCGACGGCGTCACCTGGTCGGTCCTGGACGAGCGGAGCGACCAAACCTTCACCTGGCGCCACCAGGTCCGCCCCTTCCAGATCCCCACCCCCGCGCAACACCAGCACTACCGCCTAACCTTCACCACCCCCGCATCCCTAACCCAACTAGAGCTCCTCCACTAGCCCCCTCCACCCGACAGGCGATCCACGCCAACCCCCCACCTGAGGGGCTATCCACCGCACTGGGGGTTGCCCCCTCAAATTTCGAGTGGGCAACCCCCCAGTTGAGTGGGCGCCCACTCAACTGGGGGGTTCGCCGGATCGCCGGATCGCCGGATGGGCGGATGGGCGGGGTGGGGGAACGGGCGGAGAGGGGGGAGGGGATTAGGCGGCGGCTCGGGCTAGGCGGGTTGCGGCTTGGTTCAGTACGGCGGTGAGGGCTACTGGTGGCTGGTTCCAGAGGATCTCGGCGCGGGCGTTGTGGAGCGCCGGCCAGAGGCTGGCTGCCCAGGCGACCTCCAGCTCGTCCGGTGCGAACTCCCGTTTCTCCTGATAGGCAACGAGAAAAGCCTCGGAGCTGGCCAGCGGGGCGAGCGTGGGTACCTCATTGCTCGCGAACGCTCCCGCGGCCGCACCGACCAACGCGGGCTCCGGCAACCACGCCACGCTGTCCCAGTCATGGATGGCGTACGGCGTGGGGCCGTGCCAGCGCAGGTTCTGCGCCTCCCAGTCCGCGTGACCGAGCACGTGTCGCGTCTCGCGGGCTTTCAGCAGTCGTCGCCGGGCGCGGGCCGCGATCGTGATCAGGTCCGCGCGCAGCGAATCAGCACCCGGTTTGCTGTCGTGTACGACGTTCGGTGGCCACTGGCCAGGTCCGTCGTGATCCCAGCGCACCCACTCCGGGTTGGGCAGTGGTGGCGGGAGATCCAGGTGCGCGGTAACCCGCATCACGTCGGCATACAGTCGAGCAGAGCGCGTCGCCGTACCGGCATCGTTGCCGTCAGCAACCTCGCCGCCAGGTCGCCACTCCTCCGCGTGCACGGCTCGATCGCCAACCACGCTGACTCCGGTGAGCGGGCGTGCACATGGAAGGCCGGCTTCGACCGCTGCCTGCTGGACGGCCAGGCAGGTCGCTGCTCGACCGTCATCCGGGCGCGCCTTGACCACGACCTCGCGCCCGTCGTCCAGCCGTAGTCCCCAGACCTCGCTCATCACCGAGGCTGCCAACAACACCTCGACCGGCCGGGCGCCGAGCTCCTGCTCGCACCAAGCCATCAGCCAGGGGTCGATGGGCACTGCGTCAGGAGGCGAGGCGTTCGCGGGTACGGCGGGGGGCCGGTGCCGCGGGTGGGTTGATCTCGGTCCAGACCTCGTCGAGGGAGAGGCTGAGGACTTCGGCGATCGCGGCGATCGTGGGGAAGGCGGGGGTGGCGACGCGGCCGGACTCGATCTTGCGGAGGGTCTCGGGGGAGACGCCGGCGTCGAGGGCGGTGTCGAGGATGGAGCGGTCACCCCGCGCGCGGCGGAGCAGTGCGCCGAGGCGTCGTCCGCGCTCGATCTCGGTGGGGGTGAGAGGCAGCCTTACCATGGTGGGGATTATAGTACCGGTATAGTTTGACCGGTATTGTTTGACCAGCACTGTTATTGGTTGCTTGAGAGGGACGCCCCGCATGATCGAGATCCTGAGCCCCGCCGAGGTAGACCGAGCCCGGAAGACCGGCGCGCTGGTCGGCACCATCCTGCAGACCCTGAAGAGCCGGACCGCGGTCGGTACCAACCTGCTCGACATCGACCAGTGGACCAAGACGATGATCGCCGACGCCGGTGCCCAGTCCTGCTACGTCGACTACGAGGCCTCGTTCGGCCGCGGCCCCTTCGGCCACTACATCTGCACGGCCGTCAACGACGCCGTACTGCACGGCAAACCCTCCAACCAGACCCTGGTCGACGGTGACCTGCTCACCCTGGACCTCGCCGTACTCCTCGACGGAGTGGCCGCCGACGCCGCCATCAGCTTCGTCGTCGGTGACACCCAGCCGCCCGAGAGCCTCGCCCTCATCGCCGCCACCGAACGCGCCCTCGCCGCCGGCATCGCCGCCGCCGTCCCCGGCGCCCGCATCGGCGACATCTCGCACGCCATCGGCACCGTCCTCACCGCCGCCGGCTACCCCATCAACCTCGACTTCGGCGGCCACGGCATCGGCTCGACCATGCACCAGGACCCCCACGTAGCCAACACCGGCCGCCCCGGCCGAGGCTACAAACTCCGCCCCGGCCTCCTCCTCGCCCTGGAGCCCTGGGTCATGCAAGACACCGCCGACCTGATCACCGACCCCGACGGCTGGACCCTCCGCAGCGCCACCGGCGCCCGCACGGCCCACACCGAACACACCATCGCCATCACCGAAACAGGCCCCGAGATCCTCACCAAGCCAACGGCAACGCCTGCTAGCTAAGCAGACCTCGTTTGCGTGCCCACTCGCCGAAACCGCCCGGCTCAAAGGGGTAGCGAGCGCCCGATGCGAGCAGTTGACCAACCAGGGCGCTCGCGGATGACTCTCCCCAGCGCTCCTGCTGGACAGCCAGCGCCACGACCCACAGTAAGCCGTGGACTTCTAGTCCGTAGCTCTGCGCCACTCTGCGTGCTTCGGCATCATCGACAATCGCCACGGCCTGGTGGATCTCAGCCCACGCGAAGACAGTGGCCTCGCCCTTGCTGTGTGTCGTGGTGGCGACTCGATCGAGCCAGGCCCCGAGTGCGGTCAGTTCCTGGATGTGGTCGACGTGCACAACCTTCGTCCACTCCGGCTGAGCGCATCCGTGCTCGCTGAGTTCTTCGATGACCGCGGCGGTCGTGTGGTTGTGCCAAGGTTCCTCTGCAGGTCCTTTGGCGAGTTCTCCCAAGACGTCCAGTCGGTCGACCTTGCCGGCGTGGATCAGAGGTGATGCGTCCCAGACGATGCTTCGGTTCAAGGCCGGGGCTCATCCACGGTCGGCAGTTCTTCTTCGGTCAGTGCACCATGGAGCAGCTCGACGGCTCTGGCCTTGGTGATCCGCGCCTGGCGGTACGCGGCCAGCACGGCCTTCTTCCATCGTGGGCCGACGTCACCGACCGGTAGATCCTCGAGCGGGACTTCGCCGTAGATGGCCATGAAGTCTCCGCGCTGAGGCGTGCGGGCGTACATCGCCTGGGTCTCGCCCTTGGCGATCAACTGCAGCCGGCAGGCCGCGCGCACGACGGCGGTCCACGAAATCCGGTACGTCGCCGACAGCCGAACCAGGCGAGTCCACGAGTCCTCACCGCCGTGGCGGGTCCACTCGGACAGGAGTTCGTCGGACGGCAGGAGGAGTTCACCGGCGAAGACGTCAATCAGTTTCTCGCGTTCGTCGCGGCTGGCGGCGACCCCGACATCGCTCTGGTACTCGTCGCCGAGGATGTGGTGCCCGATCTCGTGTGCGGCCGTGAAGCGACGGCGGCCGCTCGGCGGCCGGCCGCCGAGGACCGCGACACCGAAGCCTGGCTCGGGCGACAGGGACGAGCCGTCGACGTCGAAGTCGGCGACGAGGACGTAGAGACCGACACGCTCGGCGATGTCCGCGAGGGATGGCAGTGGACCGGCTGGTACGCCGGCGAAGGCCCGGATCGACCGTGCGAAGGTGCGAGCGGACTCGGCATCGCGAACCGTCGTCCGTGGTGTGCGGCCGATGTCGCCGAGCACGTCCAGGCCACGCAACTGCTCGGCGTCACGAAGGTGCCCTTCCAGCAAGGCGTCGATCCGGTACCTGGTCCGTTGAACTGCTTCGGCATCGTCGGAAAGGCTCTCGCGCCGGGACACCATCGCAGCAGGCGATCGGTGCACGAAATGTGACAACGGCAGACCGAGCGCGTCGCTGATGCGCAGCAGCTCGAGCGCCGAGACCTTCCGGTCACCCGTCTCGACCTTGACCAGTGCTGATCGTTCCAGCCCGATCCGGCCGGCAAGATCTGCTTGACTCAGGGCGGCCGCCAGCCGCGCCTCGCGGATTCGCTGCCCGAGCTCGGCAAGAGTCTCGATCGCCTCTGTGGTCACTGTGCGAATATCGCACACTTCCGCGCCCAAGGCGAGAATTTCCCTGACCGCGGACCCCGGGCGCCAACCGTCCCGGCGCAGTGCTGGGGACGGGTCGTGATCGCCGTCGTCCTGCTGGTGCCAAAGTGATGCTCCGTGGTTCCTGCGGACCGCCCCCACTCACCAACTCGGGTGGCAGGTGTGGCGCCACGCTCAGTGGCGTGCTGGAAACGGCCGTTTTCGGCAGTTGGTGAGTGGCGCAGGTCCGCAAAAAGCAGCCGCCGCGGAGCGGTGTCCCTTTACTTCGGGGCCGAGGTGGCTCGGATGTGGAGTTCGGTGCGGAGGGTGACTGTGGAGGGTGGGCGGCCGGGGGAGGCGATGCGGTCTTTCAGGAGGGTGCCGGCGGTTCGGCCCAGTTCGTAGGTGGGTTGGGCGACTGTGGTGAGGCTGGGGACTACCAGGTCGGCCCAGGGGATGTCGTCGAAGCCGACGACGGCGATGTCGTGGGGGGCGCGGAGGCCTTTTTGGGCCAGGTACTCGAGGGCGCCGACCGTCATCAGGTTATTGGTGGCGAAGAGGGCTTCGGGGGGTTCGGGGAGGGCGAGGAGGGACTCCATCGCCGCGTAGCCGCCGGCTTCGCGGAAGTCGGCGTACCGGACCAGGTCCTTGTCGTAGCGGATGCCGGCGGCCTTGAGGGCGGAGCGGTAGCCGGCGAGACGGTCCATGGCGGTGCTGACCTTGCGGGGGCCGGTGATGCAGGCGATCCGCCGGTAGCCGCCGTCGATCAGGTGTTTGACGCCTTCGTGGGCGCCGTGCTCGTTGTCGACCAGGACGGTGTCGGCCTCGACGCCTTCGACGCGGCGGTCGATCAGGACCATCGGGGTCTTGGCGTCGGCGAGCTGCTGGACACCCTCGGCGGTCGAGGTCGGCGAGATCACCACGCCGGCCATCTGCTCGGTCAGTACGGCGGACGCGTACGCCGCCTCCTTGGCCGGATCCTCGTCGGAGTTGCACAGGACCACGTGGTAGCCCTCGGTCTGTGCGACGTCCTCGAGCCCTCGCACGAGCGACGTGAAGAACGGGTTCTCGATGTCGGAGATGACCACGGCCCACAGGTTCGTCCGGGACTTGCGCAGGTTCCGCGCGACGCCGTTCGGACGGTAGCCGAGCTCGGCTACCGCGGTCCGGACCTTCTCGGACAGCTCCGGGTCGACGTTGCGTCGTCCGCTGAGCACCCGGGACACCGTCGCGGGGGAAACCCCGGATCTACGCGCGACGTCGTAGATCGTCGTCATACCCGCCCCCTGCTGGAAATCGATTGGCCGTCTGGATCGCACCCTAACCCCGATCCAGACCAAAAGATCTCATGACGTGCCGGGGTCCAGTAGCGCGAGGGCGGCTGCGCGGGCCGGAGCGGAGGCGGCGGCGCCGCTGACGGTGGTGGAGAGGGCACCGGCTGCGTTGGCCAGTCGTACGGCGGCCACCAGGTCTGCACCGGATGCCAGCGAGGCGGCGAGGGAGCCGCAGAAGGCGTCGCCCGCCCCGACGGTGTCGACCGTCGGCACCAGGTGCGGTTCGATCCAGACCTCGGCACCCGACGAGCGGTCGACGACGAAGGCGCCCCGCGCACCGAGCGTCACCACGCACCCGCGCAGGTCCCACTCATCCGCGAGCTTGCGGGCGATCACGGGTACCTGCGTCTCGTCGTCGCAGTCCAGCCCGGTCAGTGCAGCCGCCTCGACCTCGTTCGGCACCAGGATGTCGACGTCCGCCACCAGCCGCGGATCGATCGGCCCCACTGGCGCCGGTGTGAGGATCGTCGTCACCCCGGCCGCTGCCGCGATCCGCAAAGCCGTTTGGCTGGCTGCAACCGGCAACTCCAGCTGAACGCTGAGCACCCGGCTGGCCGTCAACACATCCGCGGCAGCTTCCACATCCGCGGACGTGATCGCTGCGTTGGCGCGCGACACGATGATGATCGAGTTCCCACCATCTGGCAGTACGAGCGGCAATCCGACGCCGGTCCCCAGCGACGGGTGCCGCACGATCCACGAGGTGTCGACGCCGTCGCCGGAGAGCAGTTCGAGAAACTCCTCGCCGTACCGGTCGCTGCCGATCGTCCCGACGATCGCCGTCCGCGCGCCCATTCGGGCCGCCGCGATCGCCTGGTTCACGCCCTTGCCACCGAGGAACTCGGCGAACCCGGTCCCGTGCAGCGTCTCGCCCGGCATCGGCCGCCGCTCCGCGCTCGCGACCAGATCCTTCATGAACGACCCGAGCACGCACACGTCGTACCTCATGCGTCCTCCCCGGCGAGACGCTTGCCCAGGGCACCGGATGGATGGAACCGGGCGAAGTCGTGATGACTGAACTCCCGCAGTACGACGAGTGCGCACGCGAGTGCATCGCCCATCGCGAGCGAGGCCGTGGTGGATGCGGTCGGCGCGAGGTTCAGTGGATCGGCCTCGCGCAGCACCATCGTGTCCAGCGTGTACGTCGCAAGCCGGGCCAGCGTCGACGCCTCGTTCCCGGTCATTGCGATCACCGGGATCTCCCGATCGCGAAGCATCCGGGCGAACGCGCAGACCTCGGCCGTCTCCCCGGACGCGGACAGCGCCAGGACCAGATCGCGGTTCGTGACCGCGCCCGAGTCGCCGTGCAGCGCATCACCGGAGTGGATGAAGGTGGCCGGCGTGCCGGTGCTCGCAAGGGTGGCCGCGATCTTCCGGCCGACCAGTCCGGACTTGCCGAGCCCGGTCACCACGAGATGCCCCTCGCACGCGGCGACCGCGATCAGTACGTCGAGAAAGACGCCGTCGAGGCGGTCGGCCAGTGCCGACACGGCCGCGGCCTCGGTCTCGATCGCCGTCCGCGCCGCCTGCAGACCGCGAGCGACCAGATCCCTGGACAGCTCGTCGGCCGTGCGCTGGGCGGTCGCACGGTTCGGCACAACTGGCATCCGGACCTCACAAACGGGAGAAATCGATTTCCAGGAAGTAGACGCAGAGTAGGCAGTGGCCCCGGAGGGTGTCAACGGCTGCACCCAGGTCGAAACCCTTGCCTGCAGGCGTAAATCCGCAGGTTTGATCACATCGAGACCGCTCTCGCTCTTGACCGTCTTCGGCCTCGATCGTAGATTGCGAGAAATCGATTGCCCTGACAAGCCCGAACAGCGCAATCCGGGTAGACCAGTCGGCCAGACCACCCCTGGAGCATCTGATGGCTGCAACACCTTCCCCTGCACAACTCAGCCGCCGTACCCTGCTCGGCGCCTTCGCCGCGAGCGCGGCCGCCGTACCGCTGCTGTCGGCCTGTGGCGGTTCGTCCGGCGGGGACGGCAAGGAGATGTCGTTCTGGAACTTCTACGGCCCGTCCGACGACCAGAGCCCGCAGAGCAAGTGGTTCGTGGCGACGGTCGACGAGTGGAACAAGAACAACGACGTGAAGGTCAAGCTGCGCTACATCCCCGGCAAGGACTACCTGAACGGGACCACTCTGCAGACGGCGTTCCAGTCCGGACAGGGCCCGGACATCTTCCTGATCAGCCCGGGCGACTTCCTGCGCTACTACAACGGCAATGTCCTGCAGGACCTGGGCTCCGTGCTGTCAGCCGAGTCCAAGGCCGACTACCTTCCCGGCCTGCTCGAGGCGCGCAGTGTGGACGGCAAGGTCTACGGCCTGCCGATGGAGATCGAGCCGCTGGCCATGTATTACAGCGAACCCGCGTTCGAGAAGGCTGGTCTGTCCGAGGCCGACCTACCGAAGACGTGGGACCAGACGCTCGCGGTCGCCGAGAAACTCACCGGCAAGGACCGGTACGGCGTGATGTTCGAAACCCTGCCCGGCTACTACCAGAACTTCACCTGGTACCCGTTCCTCTGGCAGGGTGACGGCACCCCGATCAAGGACGGCACGGTCGCGTTCGATTCGCCGGCCGCCGTACAGGCGTTGAAGTTCTGGCAGGACACCATTCAGAACAAGGTCGCCCCGCGCAAGGCCCTCGGCGACGGCGGCGGTGACGTCGTCTCGAACCTCGGCTCCGGCGCGGCCGCGATGCAGCAGAGCGGGATCTGGGCGGTCGCCGACATGCGCGCCAAGGCCAAGAACTTCAAGTACGGCGTCATTCCGCACCCGACGCCGAACGGCGGGAAGGCGGCCACCGACCTCGGCGGATGGGCGTTCGTCGCGAACTCCAAGGGGAAGAACCCGGAGGCGGCGGCCAAGTTCATCGCCTGGGCGCTCGGCTCGACCGACGCGGCCGGGGTCGAGCGCCAGCGGCAGTGGAACACGGTTGTGAAGACGAACGTGCCGCCGCGCAAGTCGGTCCAGGCGGCGGCGGATGCCAAGGGCGCGTTCGACGACGGTGCTCTGAAGAAGTTCGTCAGTGAGATCGCGCCGACCGGGAAGCCGGAGCCGCGGTTCCCACCGGAGGTCTACCAGCCGATCGCCGATGCGATCCAGGCCTGCCAGCTGAATGCGTCCGATCCGGCGAAGGCGGCGGCCGATGCGGCGGCCCGGATCGACACGTTCCTGAAGACCTATCAGGGCGCGCCGATCAGCTGATGGTGACTACGACAGCTCCACCTGCCAAGTCTGTTGCGCGGGCGCAGTCGCGGGGGAAGCCCGGCATGTCGAGGAAGCGACGTGAGGCGCTGGCGGCGTACGCGTTCCTCGCGCCGGACACGCTCGGTCTGCTGATCTTCGTCGCGCTCCCGATGGTGCTCGCGTTCGGGGTCGCGTTCTTCAAGGTCGATGGCTTCGGCAACTACCAGTACGTCGGTCTGGCCAACTACCGGTTGATGGCGGGTGACGACCAGTTGCTCGCCTCGCTGAAGGTGACCGGGACCTATGTGGTCACCTTCGTGCCGATCGCGTTCGTGGTCAGCTTCGCGCTGGCCATGCTGGTCCGCAATCACTTCAAGGGCATCGGCTGGGTGCGCTCGGCGTTCTTCCTGCCGAACGTGGTCAGCCTGGTGGTGGTCGGTCTGATCTGGCAGTTCCTGCTGGTCGACAAACGCGGCGCTCTCTCCAAGCTGCTCGCACCTCTCGGCCTTGGCGACGTCTCCTTCCTCGGTACGCCGTCCCTTGCCCTCGGCACCTATGTCGTGATCAGCGTCTGGTTCCTGATGGGTTATCAGATGCTGGTCTTCCTCGCCGGTCTGAAGGACGTTCCCAAGGAGCTCGAGGATGCAGCGGAGATCGACGGCGCCAGCTCCTGGCAACGATTCAGGTATGTGATCTGGCCGCTGCTCCGCCCGACCAGCTTCTTCGTCGTGGTGAATTCGACGATCGGCGCGGTCACCGGTCTGCAGGCCTTCGACCTGGTCTTCGTGCTCACCAAGGGCGGCCCTGCCCGCGCGACCAGCACCGTCGTGCTCTACATCTACGAGCAGGCGTTCACCTTCAACAACATGGGGTACGCCGCCGCGCTGACCACTGTGGTCGTCGCGATCCTCGTGCTGTGTACCGGCCTGATGTTCGGCGTCACCCGAGGAGGCCGGTTCGATGAGGAATAGGGCGCGGCTTCCGATCCCGCGCCTACTGCGCGGCACTCGGCACGGCACCTCGACGCACTGGCCCGAAGGCCAAGATGCTCCGCATCGAGACCTCCGCTCCAGCACGCCGATGCACCGCACCGAGCACCTGCTCGCTACGGCGCGGGATCGAAAGCCGCGCCCTAGGGTCCTGCCGATCGTCGCCCACGTGCTCGCGATCATCGCGGTGTTACCACTGCTCTGGATTGTGATCAGTGCTCTCAAACCGGCCGCGGACGTCTTCGACTTCGGCTGGCCGTCCACCTGGACGCTCGACAACCTGCAGTACGTGCTGCTGAAGATCCCGATGCCGCGGTTCATGCTGAACTCGGCGATCGTCTCGGTCACCGTGACCGTGATCGCGTTGTTCTTCCACTCGATGGCGGCGTACGCGCTGGCCCGGTTACGGTTCCCCGGCCGCGGGATCATCTTCTCCGGCATCATGTCGACGCTGCTCGTCTCGCTGCCGGTGATCCTGGTGCCGCTGTTCCTGGTCGCCAAGCAGCTCGGCCTGCTGGACAGCTACGCCGGCCTGATCGTGCCGAGCATCTTCCATGCCTTCGGCATCTTCCTGCTCCGCCAGTACTACCTGAACATCCCGCGCGAGCTGGAGGAGGCCGCCGACCTCGACGGCTGCGGCTACTGGCGGCGGTACTGGAGCGTCATCCTGCCGCTCAGCCGTCCGGTGCTCGCCTCCCTGTCGGTGCTCTTCTTCCTGGCCAACTGGAACGCGTTCCTCTGGCCGCTGACCATCACCCGGAACCCGGACCTGCGCGTCATCCAGCTCGGCGTCTCCGGCATGCAGGGGCAGTACGCCTCGGCCTGGAACCTCATCCTCGCGGCCGCCGTAATCGCGGCCGTCCCCACGGTCGTGGTGTTCGTCGCGGGCCAGCGCCGGCTGGTCGACGCGATGAAGACGACCGGCCTCAAGTAGAAGGTCCTGCCATGAAGCGTGGCTTGTTGCTCGCCGTCCTGCCCTTGGTCTTCGGTACGGCGTCCGTGGTCGGCTGGGGTGGTCCGCCGGCGCCGCCGCCGACCACGACTCCGATCGGCACCGTGCAGGTCGAGTCGAAGGGCATCCCGAGCCCGAGCGACGGTGACCTGTGGCCGTCCTGCTGGGCCGGCAACGACAAGCTGTACGCCGCGAACGGAGACGGGAAGGGCTTCAGCCTCGACCAGGACTTCTCGGACATCGCGGTCAGCGAGATCAACGGCGTACCGGGGAAGTTGTCTGGGGCAACGATCTCTCGCGGGATCGGGCCGGTCTGGAGCGGGGCCGGGTACAACCGCAAGCCCACCGGCCTGGTCTGTGTCGGCGACACCCTCTATCTGGCGGTGCAGGATCTCGCGCTCGACTTCAACGACGTACCGGCGGCGACGATCCTGAAGTCCACCGATCACGGGAAGACGTGGACGTGGGACAAGCGGAAGCCGATGTTCGCCGACCATGTCTTCACCACGATCTGGTTCGCGGACTTCGGTCGCGGCGGGGCGCTGGCCCCGGACGGCTACGTCTACGCCTATGGTCTGGACGGCAACTGGCGGGACTCCTTCGACGACACGGCCGCGGATCCGCAGAGCGTGTTCCTGGCCCGAGTGCCCAAGGGGAAGGTGCAGGACCGGAGCGCGTGGAAGTTCTACACCGGCAGCGGCTGGTCAGCTCGCCTGAAGGACCGCAAGCCGGTACTGACTGACCAGCGTCGGCTCTACGCGCAGACATACGGGACGAACGCCTCGAACCTGAGTGTGATCAGCCAGGGCGGAGTCACGTACCTGGCCAAGCAGAAGCGCTATGTCTACACGTCGTGGACCGAGTACACGTTCGAGTTCTACGAGTCCCCGACTCCCTGGGGACCCTGGAAGCACTTCCTGAGCAAGGACTTCGGCGGGTACCCGTGGTCGACCTCGAAGTACGGCGGGTACGGCGTCACGATCCCATCCAAGTTCGTGCAGCCGGATGGAAACACCATGTACCTGCAGGCGAACGTCTGCCCGTGCGGTGGTGGTGGAATCGGGACATCGGTCTACAACTTCAACCTGCGCAAGCTGGTGCTCACTCCTGCGTCCAGTGCGCCCGCTGACAACTTGCCCGGCGCAGGCAACCTCGCAGTGGGGGCAGTGCCGATCTCCAAGTCGTCCCAGTCCGGCAGTCTGGCGTTACTGAACGATGGCGTGGCCACCGGAAGCGAGTCCGACTTCGACGATGAAGTGAAGGGCACATCCTGGTGGGGTTACACCTGGCCGGCTAAGCAGCGGGTGAACCGGGTGGAGTTGACCTCTGGTGCGGTGTCCGCCGAGGGCGGCTACTTCACCGGCAGACCGCGCGTTCAGGTGCGGCGCGACGGTGCCTGGGTCGAGGTCGGCTCCCAGACAGTCGCGCCGGCCTATCCGGGCGATGCGTCGGCCGGGGCGCAAACGACGTACACACTGACGTTCCCAGTCCAGGAGACCGACGGGGTTCGCGTGATCGGCCTACCTGGTGGGACGCGCAGCTACACCACGGTGTCCGAGCTCGCAGTCCGGTATGTCGCTCAGTTGGCGGACGGTGGTTTCGAAGGGACCGGAGGTGGCAAGCCGGCCTGGCTCTTCGAAGGTACGGCGGCCAACGGGGTGGACCGCGGTCTCGGGTTCGCGCACTCCGGTGCGAACAACGGCTGGATCCGCTGCACCTGTACCGGGTGGAGCGCGCTCTACCAAACCGTCCCGGTGACGCCAGGAACGACGTACATGTTCGGCTCCTGGATCAACGCGTCCGCCAACCTCCCGACAGGCGCTGGTCGTTTCGGCGTCCGCAACGGCACGGTTGACCTTGGCAGCGTGGTGTTCGGGGCAGGTGCGGGCTACGAGCACCACGAGGTCACAGTGAAGGTCCCACCCGGTGTGCACGAGCTGACTGTGTACGCCGGGTTCACGGGACCGAATGTGGATACGTGGATTCAGATGGACGACTTCACGGTCAGCTGAGCCACCATGCGTTGGCGGGCTTGGTAGTAGTGGTCCGGGTCGAGCACTGGCCGGTTGAAGCGCAGTGCTCGGTCCGGGTCGATGACATCCAGCGCTGCCTCGTTTCCGTGCGCGGTGCGGATGGCTTGCAGTGCACGGTGGTCCCAGATCGCCTGGGCGAAGACGCGGTGGCGGATCGACGGCCACGGCGTACCGTCCGTGCCGGGGTAGACGATGAAGGGGTCGCCAGACGGGAACGCGCCGCCGGCTGAGGTTTCGGCGAACGGATCCACGCGCTGGACGGAGTACTGGGTGTACCAGAAGTTGAAACCCCAGTGCAGGAAGCCATCCACGCCGGCTGCGAAGAGCTGGTGACCGATCGCCCGGTTGCGCGCCGCGGGCATCCCGATGAAGCGGTTCGCGACGTCGCGGTTCTGGCTGACGCAGTAGTACACCCAGAGGCGCTCCGGCCGGTCGGCCAGGAACGGTTCGACGTGGTCAGTCGCGACAACCGGGACTTCGACCGCTCCTGACGTCCAGAACGAGTGCTCGCTCAGTGCGTCGACAACGGTCCAGCCTTTCAGCAGATCGGCGACGACAGCCTTCGCAGCGAGGTAGCTGGCGAGACCGTCCTCCCCGGACGGCTCGTCGGAGATGTGGAAGACCACGTGCTCGCGGTCCCACTCCTCGTCGAGCACTGCCTGGAGTGCTGGCAACAGCGCTTCCATCAGACCCCGGTACCGCGCGTCGGTCGCAGCGACGTCCCAGCCGAAGGCGCGCTGCTCGCTGACCACGATGCCGGGCGTGGCCTGGGCGCCCCACTGCGTGAAGAGATGCGCGACCTCGACCCCAGTGATCCCAGTACGGCGACACAGGTCGAGCCAACGCCGTAGCCGGTCGAAGCCGAACTGGTAGCCGTCGTCGGTCGCAGTGATCTCGATGAGCTGTACGACGGTCCGGTACGACCCGACCGCAGTGTCGAGCGGCGGCGTCCAGACCGGTGCGAGCAGTGACGTGGCACCCATCTCCACCGCTGATGCCATGAACCGCTCGACAAGGGCCCAGTGCTCTTCGCTGAACACCGCTACGCCGTAGTGATCGGCCAGCGCGTCCAGATGCATCCAGTGACTCGACACGATGTCCAGCGGCGGCAGCTGGATCCCCGTGAGCTCGACGGTGACCGACGTACGGTGCAGCTCGGTCCCGTCGGCCTGGTCGATCACGACGGTGAGTTCGTGGACACCTGCTCGCTCCGGATCGGTCGTGCGGACGTCGAACCAGAGCGCGGCCCAACCGTCGGGCCGCACTGGGGCCTCGCCGTTCAGGACCGGTCGCATCACGTCCGGGTACAACCCGGGCTCGTCGAACTCGTAGCCGTCGTCATGCTCCGGGAACGCGAGCAGCTGGCACGGCACCAGGTCCACCGCCCACACCGTGACCAGGTCGGCCGCTGCACCCTCGACCCGCACCCGGAGCGGGGTCGGATCGGCGTCGAGCGCTCGGTACGCGACCTGGAACGATGCCGGCTCCCCGAGGAACGCCTGGAACCGGGTGGCGGCGGCCACGGGACGCGGCTCCCGGGCCGGATGCACCTTCACCAAGGCGTCGCAAAGCACGAACTCCCACTGCGCAGTCATGCCTACATCATTCAGATGTGTGCATTAATGCGCAATGGTCAGGGGTAGGGAAGAAGCTCCGGCGCGGGTCCTTCGACTGCGGTCGTGGCAGGACGACCGGCGTACCAGGCGGTGAGGGCGGTCAGGGTGCCGGTCAGGACGTGTTCCTGGCCGGAGCCGTTCTCCCAGACCGGGCCGTCTGAGGGCTGGAGCACCAAGTGGACGCCGGCTGGGGTGCGTGGGCGGAGGAAGTCGAGGAGGTGGGCGCAGAAGGCGGGCGGCCACTCGTCGGGGGTGGCGGTGAGGCCCAGGTCGCTGATGTGGATCTCCAGCTCGCGCCAGGTGGCGTCGATGCCGTGGGCGAGGGTGCTGTTGCGGTGAGAGATCGGTCGGGACCAGTCCTCGGGACCGACCCGGTCCCAGGCGGCCAAGAGCCCGGTGACGGCTTCGTTGAGGTCTTCGACGAGCACTGCGGCCGGGCGGCCCGCACCGGCCTCGATGGCGGCATCCCGAGCCGGGCGACCGCCGTCGTACACCTCGACGAGCTCGTCGCGCAGGGCGTACTCGACCTGACGGGTGAAGGCTCGGGAGAAGTTGGCGATGTGGGTGATCACGTGGCCGCGGGACCAGCCGGGCAGCACTGAGTCACCGCGGGCGGTGGACTCGTCCAGGCCGTCCACCAGCGTGGTCAGCCGGGCCGCGGCGGTCTTCACGTCGATCAGGGCCACAAGCGCTCCTTCGTCCAGGTGTCGGTCAGGCGGTACCGCAGGCGAAGGTGACGGCGGTCCGGATCCGCCTGCCAGAACTCCACCTCGTCTGGTTGCAGCGTGTACAGCGTCCAGTTCGGCGCGACGAGCCCCGGGTCGGCCGTCAGCCGCTCGGTCTGCGCTGCCACCGCGGCCTCGACCTCAGTGGGATCAGCCAGTACGTCGCTCTGTCGCGCGGCAAGGGACTCTGCCCGGGCCGGGGTCGGACGAGCCAAGAAGTCGCGAGCCGAGTCATCCGGGTCGGCCGGCTGAACCCGACCGAGCACGCGCACCTGCCGGCCGAGCGGAATCCAGTAGAAGGTCAGAGCGGCGTACGGCGTCGCTGCCAGCTCGGAGCCCTTCGGACTGGCCGCCGACGAGGCGAACTGCCACCCGTCCACGGTGACGTCCTTCAGAATCAGCACCCGGGCATTCGGCCGACCGTCCGCGCGGACTGTGGACACGGTCGCAGCCAACGGCTCGGGGACGTGCTGGTCGACCGCAGTCATCAGCCAGTCGACGAACAGCTCGTGCGGCGAGTCCGGGGCCTGCTCCGGATCGAACTGCGGGGGAGTACCGGTCAAAGTCGGTACGGCGCGCAGGCGGGTCCGCAGGTCAGTCACGCTGACGACCCTAAGTCAGATCAAGGCCGCCCGCAGGTTCGTCCACGTCTCGCGCTGCGTCCGGGAACACGCCGACCACGCAGTGCGGTCGTTCGGACGCAAGGGTTGGGAGACGCCAAGCCCTAGCCTGAGGTCATGACGGTGGCCCGGTTCAAGGACCTGTGTATCGACGCGAACGCGACGAGCCCCATGGTGACGTTCTGGGCCGGAGTGCTCGGGCTGACGGTGCCTGCCGACAACCCGACCGTGCTGCTGGGGGACGCCCCCGAGAAGACGATCTGGATCAACACGGTCGGCGACGTGCGAACCGCGAAGAACCGCGTGCACCTCGATGTGCACGCCGGTTCGATCGACGAGCTGGTGGCGGCCGGTGCGACCGTTCAGACCGAGCATCCGCACTGGACCGTGCTGACGGACCCCGAGGGCGGGCAGTTCTGCGGATTCGTGCGTGACCGCGTCCCGGCGTACCGGCTGATGGAGCTGGTCGTCGACTCGGTCGATGCGAAGGCACAGGCCGAGTGGTGGGCTGGAGTGGTCGGTGGGGAGCTCGGGAGCTCGCCGAACGACCCGTGGTACTGGCTGGAGAACGTGCCTGGCCTACCGTTCACGTACTGGGTGTTCATCCCGGTGTCAGAGTCGAAGACCGAGAAGAACCGCGTGCACTGGGACATCACCGCACCAGCGCTGCAGCCGGTCCTGGACGCCGGTGCGACGCTGCTGCGGGCCAAGGACGACCAGATCGGCTGGCACATCTGCGCCGACCCCGAGGGCAACGAGTTCTGCGTGTTCGTCCAGCATTGACCCCATGACTCAGCTTGACCTGACCGTTTCCGGACCGGACCTCACCGAGGCTCTGGTCAACATCTCGTCGGTCAGTGGGACCGAGGAGCCGCTGGCCGACCAGGTCGAGGCGGCGCTGGCGGCGTACTCGCACCTGAAGGTGTTCCGGCATGGGAACACCGTGGTCGCGCGCACCGACCTCGGGCGTGCGGAGCGGATCGTGATCGCCGGACACCTCGACACGGTGCCGTTGAACGACAACCTGCCGGCCCGGCGCGCCGAGGGGCTGATCCACGGGCTCGGAGCCTGCGACATGAAGGGCGGAGTCGCCGTCGGACTGCGGCTCGCGGCCACACTGGCCGAGCCGAACCGGGACGTGACCTACGTCTTCTACGACTGCGAAGAGGTCGACTCGGAGCGCAACGGTCTGTTCAAGCTGACCCAGTCGAACCCTGAGCTGCTGGAGGGGGTGTTCGCGGTGGTGATGGAGCCGTCGAACGCCGTCGTCGAGGCGGGCTGCCAGGGGACGATGCGGATCGAGGTCACCACTCACGGCGAGCGGGCGCACTCGGCCCGGTCGTGGATGGGCCGCAACGCGATCCACGCGGCGGGGGGCGTGCTGGCCCGGTTGGCGGCGTACGAGCCGCGGCGGGTGCCGATCGACGGCCTGGAGTACCGCGAGGGGCTGAACGCGGTCGGGATCACCGGAGGCGTCGCCGGCAACGTCGTACCGGATCTGTGCACGGTGGAGATCAACTACCGGTTCGCACCGAGCCGGTCCGAGGCGGAGGCCGAGGCGCACCTGCGTGAGGTCTTCGACGGGTACGACGTCGTCGTCACGGACTCGGCACCCGGCGGACTGCCCGGGCTGGAGCGGCCGGCCGCTGCGGCGTTCCTGCAGGTGGTCGGTGGCGAGCCGAAGCCGAAGTTCGGGTGGACGGATGTCGCGCGGTTCACGCTGCTCGGCGTACCGGCGGTGAACTACGGGCCGGGCGACCCGCTGTACGCGCACAAGCAGGATGAATTCGTGCCGGAGGCCGAGATCGAGCTGTGTGAACAGCGGTTGAGGAGTTGGTTGACCGACCTGGCGTAAGCGGGGTTCTGGGCGCCCCACGCCCTAATCTGGGGGTATGGAAGAACAACCCTCGATCCACCCCGACCGTGCGGTCGGTCACCAGCAGCGCGGCCCGATCGTCATGCGGCGGAACCAGGTGCAGCAGTCCACGTCCGAGCAGCGGCTGCTGGACAGCCGCGGGCCGTCCGACTGGGTACACACCGACCCGTGGCGGGTGCTGCGGATCCAGTCGGAGTTCATCGAGGGCTTCGGCATGCTGGCCGAGCTCGGTGCGGCGATCAGCGTGTTCGGATCGGCCCGGACCAAGCCGGACGACCCGATGTACCTCGCCGCCGAGGAGTTGGCGCGGAAGCTGGTCGCCTCTGGGTACGCGGTGATCACCGGTGGTGGACCTGGCGTGATGGAGGCAGCGAACAAGGGCGCGTCCGAGGCCGGTGGGGTCTCGGTCGGGCTCGGGATCGAGCTGCCCTTCGAGAACGGTCTGAACGAGTGGGTCGACATCGGGATGAACTTCCGGTACTTCTTCACCCGCAAGACGATGTTCGTGAAGTACGCGCAGGGGTTCGTCGTGATGCCGGGCGGGTTCGGCACGCTGGACGAGCTGTTCGAGGCGCTCACGCTGGCGCAGACCCGCAAGGTCACGTCGTTCCCGGTGGTCCTCTTCGGTACGTCGTACTGGGGCGGGCTGGCCGACTGGCTGCGCGAGACCATGCTGGCCGACGGCAAGATCTCGGCGGCCGACCTCGACATGTTCACGATCACCGACTCCGTGGACGAGGCCGTGAGCTACATCATCAAGGCCGCCGAGCTGGCCGACGCGGCCGCCGAGGAAGCCGCCTCCACCGCCGCCCAGCAGGTCGCCGAGGCGGAGAACCCGGCCGCCCGCGAACGCCGCGAGGAGCGCCGTCTCGGGTCCGACGGGAGCTGAGTCGCTGCCCACCGATCGAGACTGCGGGACCCGCCGATTGTGCGGGTGACTGGATCGGCATGGCACGATCGGTCCCGTGATGTGGTTCTTCGGGTTGATCGTGGTGTTGTTGATCGGGGCTGTCGCCGTCGTGGCCTCGGGACGTTGGGGTGCCATGAGCCCGGCGTACGACGATCGCCCCGACATGACCGTCCCCGCGCGGCAGGCGCTGACCTCCGCCGAGATCGAGTCGGTCCGGTTCGCCGTCGGCCTGCGCGGATACCGGATGGACGAGGTCGACACCCTGCTCGAACGCGTCGCCCGTGAGGTCGCCGAACGCGACCGCCGGATCGCCGACCTCGAGCGGGCCGTCGCCCCCATCCTCGATTCCCCCGACGGCGACGGCTTCGCCTCCCGCGCCCGCTACACCGCCGCCGACTTCGACGACACCGGCTCCCACCAGCCCATCCTCGTCGGCGGCGACTTCCCACCGGCCGACAACACCGCCGACCCGTCCGCGGACGAGGCCGCCACTCCGGACTCAGCCACGGCCTCCGCGTCGGCTCCCGCCCCAGACTCAGCCTCGGCCCCCGCTTCGGCCCCCGCTTCGGACTCCGCCATGGCTCCCGCACCAGGCTCCGGCACGGCTTCCGGCCCGGGCTCGGCCACGGCTCCCACCGCGGTCCCGGTAGCTGCGGCTCCGGGGTTCACGATGCCGGCCGTTGCGGTTCCCGCAGCCCAGGAACCGCCCGCAACGGAATCCCAGCAGGCAGCCGAGTCCGCACCTCACCCGACAACTGAGGCCGCGCCCCAGCCGACAGACGAGCCCGTGGCTGAGGCCGACCCGCAGTCGGCCACCACGGAGCCCGCGCCGCCTACCGCCGCCTCCGATGCCGCAAACGACTACGAGCGCGCCCAGGCCGAGGCCCGCGCCCTCCTCGAGGCGACCACCGGCAGCCTGCCCACCATCCGCCCGGCCAGCGAGCACACCACCGAGCCCACCGAGCAGTCGGCCCCGCAAGCCCCTGACGCCCTCAGCTCCCAGCCCGCGCAACAAGCCGCACCCGACGCCTGGTTCCACGAGTCCCCGGCGCACCAGCCCTCCGCACCCCCCGAGCAGCCAGCACCGGTACCCGGCCAGTTCGAGCCCGAGCCCGCCCCGTTCCAGCAGCCCGCCGCACCTCAGCAGGCCGCGTCGGCTCCTGAGCAGTTCGAGGGGCAGGCTCCGACCGGGTCTGTCGCGTATCAGCAGCAGGGGCAGCCGTCGGCTTACCAGCAGTCGCAGGGGCAGTCCGCGGCGTATCAGCAGCCCGCCCAACCGACGCCGAACCAGCAGTCGGCCGAGCCGACGCCGTACCAGCAGGCTGTGGCTCCTCAGCAGCAGCCGACTCAGCAGTCCGCGGACCAGCCCGCGCCGTACCAGCAGCCCGCCGTACCGGGGCAGCAGGCGGCTCCGGTGCCGCATTGGGTGCAGCGGCCGGGTGCGGAGCAGGAGCAGGAGGGGTGGGAGGCGTGGGAGCCGCCTGCGGCGGATGGTGGGGCTCAGGGGCGGCACAGTGCGCCGCCGGAGCAGCCGGCTTATCGGCGTCCTAGCTGATGACGTCCGGCGACACCTGTCACGCCGAGGCGACCGTCGAGCTGGAGCTGGATCTGCAGGACGCCTGGGATGTCGTGGTGGACTGGTCGCGGCAGTCGCGGTGGATGTTGTTCACGCGCGTCTGGGCGACCGGGCAGGACGGCGTCGGAGTCGGTGGCGGGGTCGCGGCGCGAACTTCTGTCGGTGGCATCGGGTTCACTGACGACATGGTCATCACGCAATGGGATCCGCCGAACGAGTGCACGGTGAAGCACCTCGGGAAGATCGTCCGGGGTACCGGCACGTTCGCCGTCGAGCCGAGGGTGTGGTGCGGGATCACGCCGGCCGACTCGAAGGTCGTCAGCGCGTTCACCTGGTCCGAGGACGTGATCCCGCCGTTCGGCAGGCTCGGGCGGCTGGCGTGGCCGATCGTCCGCCCGGCGTTCGAGCTGATGATGCGGATCTCGTTGCGGCGCCTGGTGAAGGAGATCGCGGTATGACGGTCGTCGGCGAGGACGGGCAGCCGCGCTGTGAGTGGGCGACCTCGGCGCCGGAGTACATCGCGTATCACGACAACGAGTGGGGCAAGGAGATCCGCGACGACCGCGGGCTGTTCGAGCGGCTGACGCTGGAGGCCTTCCAGTCCGGCCTGTCGTGGATCACGATCCTGCGCAAGCGGGAGAACTTCCGGGCCGCGTTCGCGCACTTCGACCCCGAGGTGATCGCGAAGTACGGCAGCGACGACTTCGACCGGCTGATGGCCGACCCGGGGATCGTCCGGAACCGGCTGAAGATCAACGCCACGATCTCGAACGCGCGAGCCCTGCTCGAGCTCGACGACGGCGAGCTCACGAACCTGTTGTGGAGCTTCCGGCCGCCCAAGCAGAAGGTGCCGAAGAAGCTCGGCGACGTGCCCGCGACAACCCCGGAATCGGTCGCGATGTCGAAGGCGCTGAAGAAGAACGGATTCGTCTTCGTCGGCCCGACCACGGCGTACGCATTGATGCAGGCAACAGGCATTGTGAACGACCATCTGGCCACCTGTATCGCCCGCTGACCAGGGCGTTTGCAGAGGTCAAATGCACGTGCATAACGCACGAAATCGTGCAATTCGCGTTGACTGAAAGACAAACGGCTGAACGAGTTGTGTTACCGGTACGGAACGTGATGTGGTGTTCAGCGGACTCCCCGTCCGTCAGGTGGTTGTCCGGTCGTGACTCGCCCGACCGGAAAGTGGCCGGGGAGTCCACCAACGTGAGAAAGCCGACCTTCACCGACCGGTGAAGGTCGGCTTTTCCTTGGCCACGAACGACGCCACCGCGTTCTTGTGGTCCTCGGTGTCACCGGTCAGCTGCATCTTCGCCGCCTCGAACGCAAGCGACTCGGCCAGCGTGTGCGACGCGGCGTACGCGACCGACTGCCGCACCGACGCGTAGGCGACCGTCGGCCCCGCCGCGAGCTTGGCGGCGAGCTCGGCAGCGGCCGCCTCGAGGCCGTCAGCCGGTACGACGGACGACGCCAGCCCGAGCTCGAGTGCCTCGGCCGATTTGATCGTGCGCGGGAAGTACAGGAGCTCGACGGCCTTCGCCTGACCGATCAGCCGCGGGAGGGTCCAGGAGATCCCGGTGTCACACGACAGCGCGATCCCGGTGAACGCGAAGTTGAACCCGGCCGGCTCCGCCAGGATCCGGAAGTCGCACGCGAACGCCATCGACGCACCGGCCCCGGCCGCGACGCCGTTCACCGCGGCGATCACCGGCTTCGGCATCTCGGCCAGCGCCAACGCGATCGGCGCGTAGTGGTCGGGCACCGTGCTCCACAGCGCTTCGGTGTTGTTCGCCTCGAGCAGCCCGATGTGCTCCTTCAGGTCCTGCCCTACGCAGAACGCCCGCCCGGTTCCGGTCAGCACCACGACCCGTACGGCGTCGTCCTCGGCCGCGGCCTGGACCGTGTCGCGCAGCAGCACCTTGGTGGCGATGTCGAGCGCGTTCATCGCGTCCGGCCGGTTCAGGGTGATGGTGGCGACACCTTCGGACACGCCGTACGTGACGGAGTCACTCATCGTGGTCAGCTCCTTGACAGTGGGTGAGGAAATTCAGTGCAGTGTCAGGCAGTCGTCGACGAAACGCCCGGCCGCGGTGCCAAGTCGTTCCGCGTGGAAATCGAAGTATGCGGCGGCCCGGGTACCGGCCCAGCCGGCCGGCAGCAGTTCGGCCGGCAGCCCCGGATCGAGGAACAGGAACTTGCGCCATTCGTGCACCAGTTCGGAGCGGACGGCGAACGCCTGCTCGTCGGTGGTGCCGTCCCCGGCGGCGTCGACCAGACCCTTGGCCTCGATCAGCCAGGCGTCGTACGACGCGCCGAGCTCGTCGAGCTTCCAGACCCGGCGGGCGAACTCGATCGCGCCGTCGTCGACCGGCGCCCGGAAGCGGTCCGCGGTGATCCCCTCGACCTCGAGGATCTGGTCCACCTCGGCGTCGTTGCGCAGCCCGACCCAGGCGCCGTCGGACAGCGGAGCCCAACCCAGGAAGGCGAGTTGGCTCGCCAGCTGCTCGCGGCGGCGGGCGTTCGGGACCTCGTGCAGGATGCCGAGATGCCAGTGCCGGTCCCAGCCCGGAACACCGTCCGGATCGGTGCCGTCGGCCCCGGTCCGGTAGATCCGGGCGGCCGCGTCGTCGAGCCGGCGGCGCGCCCGGGTCGACAAGGCGTATCCGGGCTGGCCGTCGATCCGGACCGGCTCGAGCCAGGCCTGCCGGACCATCCGTGACACAGCGGTCCGGACGGCCGGTGGATGGACGCCCAGCGGTGCGAGCAGCCGCACCAAAGCGGCGACCGGCGCCCGCGCTCCACGTGCGCGGAGGTGGTCGCCGTACAGGTCGAAGAGGGCTGAACGGGCGTGCACAAAACCCGAGTCTGCCGTATGGTGCGCGCCTTCGGCCTGTGATCGGGGATAATGGGTCGCGATACACACTGCGATACGCGCCGACGGCGCATCACCGCACGGCGCCGGCGACGGTCTGCCGCGCGGTGTCGTCGCTCAACACCGAACTGGGAAGGGGTGCGCGCATGGCGGCGATGAAGCCGCGGACGGGCGATGGTCCGCTCGAGGTCACCAAGGAGGGCCGCGGGATCGTGATGCGGGTTCCGCTCGAGGGCGGGGGCCGGCTCGTGGTCGAGCTCAACGCCGACGAGGCGACCGATCTCGGTAACGCACTGAAGGCCGTCGTCGGCTGACCGACTCTCCGGGGTGCCTCTTCCGCACTCCCTCTCGACCTTCGACCCCGGTGGGTGCCCTTTGCGGCACCAGCCGGGGTCGTTACGGTTGGGCAGCACTTCTTTTGACACTTGACCAGTGAGGAACCACCAGTGGCTCGCCGCACCAGCACCTTCGCGTACCCGACGATTCCGGCCGTGGCCTGGCAGCCCGGTTTGCCGGTGCACGGGTCGCCGACCTGGGTGATCGTGGTCGGGGCTGATGGTCTGCCCGCCGCGGCGAAGGAAGCGGGGGAGCGGCTCGGCGTCGATCTGGACCGGTTGCTCGAGGTGCAGCAGGAGGCCGGCTTCAGTGCGTCGGCCGGTTCGACGGTGGCCTACCCGCTGCTGTCCGGCGAGGTCAGCGAGGTGCTGCTGGTCGGCGCCGGTGACGCCGGCTCGACGGACCTGCGGCACGCCGGCGCGGCGATCGCCCGGTTCGGCCGCGGCAAGGACGAGCTCACCACCGTGGTTGCCGAGGGCATCGACGACCAGGCGCTGCAGGCCTTCGCCGAGGGCGTCGTGCTCGGATCGTTCAGCTACACCCTGAAGACGGTCGACAAGGGCAAGCCGGTGGTCGCCCGGGTGACGCTCACCGACGGCTCCGCCGCCGAGCGGCAGGCCGTCATCGACCGCGGCATCGTGATCGGGCGGACGGGCTGGCTGGCCCGGCAGTTCGCGATCACCCCCTCGAACGAGAAGGACCCGGCCTGGCTGGCCGCCCGCGCCACCGAGCTCGGCGCGTCCACCGGCCTCGAGGTGACGGTCTGGGACGAGAAGCAGCTGGCCGCCGACGGGTTCGGCGGCATCCTCGCGGTCGGCCAGGGCTCGACCCGCCCGCCCCGACTCATCCGGATGGACTACGTCCCGGACGGCGCCACCGACAAGACGCCGTACGTCGTACTGGTCGGCAAGGGCATCACCTACGACACCGGCGGCCTGTCGCTGAAGCCGCGCGAGGGCATGGTGTCGATGAAGCGCGACATGACCGGCGGCGGTTCGGTGATCGCGACCCTGTCGGCGCTGCGCGAGCTGGGCGCGAAGGTCCGCGTCACCGGCCTGATCTGCTCGGCCGAGAACATGCCGTCAGGTTCGGCGTACCGGCCCGACGACGTCATCCGTCACTTCGGCGGCCGCACCACCGAGGTGAAGAACACCGACGCCGAGGGCCGCCTGGTGATGGCCGACGGCCTCGCGTACGCCGTCCAGGAGCTGAAGCCGGATGTCGTCGTCGACATCTCGACCCTGACCGGCGCGATCAAGGTCTCGCTCGGCTCCATGCTGTACGGCGGCCTGTTCGCCACCGACGACGCCCTCGCAGACAACCTCACCGACGCCGGCCGTGTCAGCGGCGAAGAGCTCTGGCGGATGCCCCTGGCCGAGCAGTACCAGGACCTCATCTCCACCCCCATCGCCGACGCCGTCAACTCCTCCAAGGGCCCCGGCTCCATCACCGCCGCCCTCTTCCTCAAAGCCTTCACCGGCACCACCCCCTGGGCCCACCTGGACCTCTCCTCCATCGCCGAGTCCCCCGCCGACCGCCACGAATACTCCGCCGGCGCCACCGGCGCCGGCGCCCGCCTCCTCACCACCTGGCTGACCACCCCCACCCCCACCGCCGGCATCGCCTAACCCCACCCCACCCCACTCGCCTTCCCGTACCGCTCCGCCGATCCCCGGCCAATGCAATCTGATGGGTTCCCCCATGAGGTTGCGGGTTCCCGCCCATGCGAGTGCAGAACCCACAAGCGGACGGGTGAACCCATGAGATGACGGTACGGCGATGCGCGGTGGCAGCAGTGGGGCCGCGGGTCAGGGGGTCCAGGCGCGGATGATCTCTGGGTAGGCGGTCATGGCGGTGCCGAAGTGGTTTACGGGGCCCATGGAGTGGACGGTTATGTGGGCGCCTCGGGTGGTTAGGGACGTGGCGCAGGAGGTTGAGTTGGCGGGGACCACGTCGGTGTCCTTGGTGCCGCTGTAGAAGTGCACGGGGACGCGCGGGGTCCAGTTGTGGCAGATCTGGTCTGCTTCCTGGAGAGCTTGGCGGAAGCGGCCGGTGGGGTGCTTGAGGCGCTCGAGGAAGGGCTTGGTGAAGAGCTTCGCCGGGGAGTCGGGGAGGCCGGCGACGATCTCTTCCTCGGTGTGGGTGCCGTCGAGAAGGGACTCGACGGTGTCGGCGTACGGTGCGCGGAAGGCTTCGCGCGGGCTGTTGTAGAGGCCGACGGTGCGGTCCCAGGCGGTGGTGAAGTAGGCGAGGTACATGGTGGCCACGTGGGGCTCGACCTGGCCGGTGAAGACGGCGGGGAGCTCGGTGCCGAGCAGGTCGTAGGGGCCGGCGACGCCGCGGATCTCGCCCAGCCGGAAGGAGCCGGCCTCGCCGCGGCTGAGGGCTCGGCCGACGCCCAGGGTGGCGCGGCCGCCTTGCGAGAAGCCGGTGACCAGTACGTCGGGTTTCAGGGCGACGCCGTGCCGGGCGGCGAAGGTACGGGCCGCGAGCAACAAGTCGATCGACGCGCTGGTCTCGGTCTTGGTGTCGATGTAGGGGTGCTTGCCGGGTCCTAGCCCGAGGCCGAGGTAGTCGGGAGCGACGGCGGCCAGGCCGGAGCCGGCGAACAGGGCGGTGATCACCCGGTCGGTCGACGTGGCGTCCACGGACGCGGCGTAGGACTTGGTCGCGGTCGTCCCGTGGAGATGTTCGGCGACGGTCAGTGCGCCCCTCCGGCCATCGGGCAGGACGACGAGGCCGCTGGCTGTCGTCGGTCGCCCGGTCGGGTCGACAGTGCGGTAGATGAGCCGGTAGACGGTGACGTCGTACCGGGACTGCGGGGCGCCGACGAAGCCGGCGTCAGCGCCGAGCGCGTCGAGGTCGGCGGCTTTGTGTTTGGCGATCTCGACCGCGGAGACGACTGAGCCGCGTGGCGCGTGCACGGTCGCCTGGGCGACAGCGGCCTCGGCCAGCGACGGTTGGTTGATGGCGAAGGCGGACAGCGGCGCGGCAAGCAATGCGCCGATGGCAACGGCGGTGGGGATGATCCGGATCGCTCGTGAAGTCATGCTTCCAGCCAACCCGGGAACACCTGGCCGCCACCATCAGGCAGACCCCCCGAATGGGGGTAGGGATACCCCTACCCCAGCAGGCTGTTGTACAGCTCGACCGTGCGCTCGGCGACCGCGTCCCAACCGAACTCCGTCACCGCACGAGAGCGACCGGCCTTGCCCATCGCCTCGGCCTTGGCCGGGTTGGCGACCAGCTCGTTGATGCCGTCGGCGAGTTCGCGCTCGAACGTGTCGATGTCGTTCTCGTCGTACCGGACGAGGGTCCCGGTGACGCCGTCGTCGACGACCTCGGGGATCCCGCCGACCGCGCTCGCGACCACGGCCGTCTCGCACGCCATGGCTTCGAGGTTGACGATGCCGAGCGGCTCGTAGATCGACGGGCAGCAGAACGCGAGCGCGTGCGTCAGCACCTGCCGCACCTCTTCGCGCGGCAGCATCTCCGACACCACGAACACGCCGTCACGAGCCGCCTTCAGCTCATCGATCAGTACGTCGGTCTCCGCCTTCAGCTCGGCCGTGTCGGCCGCACCGGCCAGCAGCACCAGCTGCACCGACGGGTCCAGCCGCAGTCCGGCGCGGAGCAGGTGCGGGACACCCTTCTGCCGGGTGATGCGGCCGACGAACGTCACATACGGCCGGCTGAGGTCGACACCGAGCCGCTCCAGCACATGAGTCGCCGGGTCCGGGTGGTAGAAGTCGGCGTCGATCCCGTTCGAGATCACGTGCACCTTGGCCGGGTCGATCGACGGGTAGCAGTCCAGTACGTCGTCGCGCATCCCACGGCTGACCGCCACGACCGCGTCAGCTGCCTCGTACGCCGTTTGCTCGGCCCAGCTCGACAGCCGGTAGCCACCGCCGAGCTGCTCGGCCTTCCACGGCCGCCGTGGCTCCAGCGAATGGGCGGTCACCACGTGCGGGACGCCGTACAGGAGCTTGGCCCAGTGGCCGGCCATGTTCGCGTACCAGGTGTGCGAGTGCACGAGCTGCGCTTCGCCGACCGCCGCGGTCATGGTCAGGTCGGTGGACAGGATCCGCAGGGCCGCGTTCGCGTGCGGGATCCGCGGGTCGTCCTCGGAGTGGGCGGTCGCGCCGAGCCGTGGCTCACCCATGCAGTGCACGTCGACGTCGAGCAGCCGGCGCAACTCGCGCACCAGGAAGTCGACATGCACCCCCGCCCCGCCGTACACGTCCGGAGGAAACTCACGCGTCAGAATGGCGACCTTCATAAGCTCCGACGATAAGTCATCAGGACGTATGAGTCGCGACCCAGAACCGAAGCTTCCCGTGTCGCTCGTCCTCCAACTCGCCACCGGCCGCCTGGATCACCTTCCGCGACGCCACGTTCTCCGCGTCGCAGGTGACCAGCGCGGGGTCGATCCCGAGCTCGGCACAGATCGGCAGGGACTGGACGAGCATCTCGGTCGCGTAGCCCCGACGGCGGACGGACGGTCGGACGCAGTAGCCGATGTGGCCACCGATCTCCATCAGCTGCGGGCTCAGCACGTGCCGGATGGACAACCGGCCGAGCCACTCCGCGCCGTCGACGAACCACAGGATCGTGTAGGGCACGATGCCCGGCATCAGGACGGAGTCCGGGTCGGCAGCGCCCCGGATACCGTCGACGAGCCGCTCGAACTCGCCTGGGTCCGCTGCCTGCTCGCGGGTCCAGTTCTCCTCTTCGCCGCCGACGTACGTCTCCGCGCCCATCCAGCGCTCTTCCTCGGGCTGCAGCTCGTCCCAGGCGGCCAGGAACGACCGGTGTACGGCGACAGTGGGTTCGACGAGGGTTGGCATCCTCCCAGTCTTACGCACGGCCGGTAGCCACCCAGTAGCGCAGTTTGCCCTCGTACTCGTCCTGCAGCACGCCCCCAGCCGCCTCGATGGCCTTCCGCGACCCCGCGTTCGCCACCAGGCAGGTGACCCGAGCAGGGTCGATGCCGAGCGCCCCAGAGACCGGCAGGGACTCGCGTAGCATCGCCGTCGCGTACCCACGACGCCGGTACGACGGCCGCACGCCGTACGTGATGTGTCCGGCGACCTCACCGAAGGCCGGGGTGAGCCAGTGCCGGATCGAGAGGCGGCCGAGCCACTCCGCGCCGTCGACGTACCAGAGCACCGTTTGCGGGATCATCTCCGGAGCCAGCGTGGTCCCAGGAGAAGCCTCGCTCGCGATCGCCGCGACCATCCGGGCAAATTCAGCAGGGTCGGCGGCCTGTTCCCGCGTCCACTCCGGTACGCCGGACACGACCGACCGGGCGCCCATCCAGCGACTGTCGGCGCCGAACTCGTCCCAAGCGGTCAGGAACGAGTGGTGAACGGCAACGGTCGGCGGAGTGAGTGTCGGCATGCTTCCAGTCTCGCGACACTCGCAACTGCTTATGCGTCGCGGTTCGCAAGGCTAAGGTGCGGACATGGCAAAGGCGCCCAAAATTCTCGGAATCGTGCTGGCCGGTGGTGAGGGGAAGCGGCTGATGCCGCTGACGGCGGACCGGGCCAAACCGGCTGTGCCCTTCGGCGGCAGCTACCGCTTGATCGACTTCGTGCTGTCCAACCTGGTGAACGCGGGCATCCGCAGCCTGTGTGTGCTGACGCAGTACAAGTCGCACTCGCTGGACCGGCACGTCACGATCACCTGGCGGATGTCCACCTTCCTGGGCAACTACGTCACCTGTGTGCCGGCCCAGCAGCGGCTGGGCCCGCAGTGGTACCAGGGCAGCGCGGATGCGATCTACCAGTCGATGAACCTGATCAACGACGCCAAACCCGACATCATCGTGGTGTTCGGCGCGGACCACGTGTACCGGATGGACGCCTCCCAGATGGTGGCCGACCACATCGCCCGCGGCAACGGAGTCACCGTCGCGGGCATCCGGGTGCCGCGGTCCGAGGCGTCGGAGTTCGGCGTGATCAAGACCGCCGACGACGGTCACACGATCGCGGAGTTCCTGGAGAAGCCAGCGGACCCGCCAGGTCTGCCGGACTCGCCGGACGAGACCTTCGCGTCGATGGGCAACTACGTGTTCAGCGCCGATGTCCTGGTGGAGGCGCTGCGCAAGGACGCCGCCAATCCGGCGTCCCGGCACGACATGGGCGGCGACATCGTCCCGATGCTCGTTGCCGAGGGCAAGGCCGGGGTCTACGACTTCAAGGACAACGACGTGCCCGGTGCGCTCGACCGCGACCGCTCGTACTGGCGTGACGTCGGCTCGCTGGACTCGTACCACGAGGCCCACATGGACCTGGTCTCGATCCAGCCGGTCTTCAACCTGTACAACTCGGACTGGCCGATCTTCACCTCGCACCCGCAGCTGCCCGGCGCGAAGTTCACCGACAACGCGACCGTCAGCGAGTCGATCATCTGCCAGGGCTCGATCGTGTCCGGTGCGACCGTCGACCACTCCGTGCTCGGCTCCAACGTGAAGGTCGGGGCCGGTGCGCAGGTGGAGCGCGCGGTGATCATGGACAACTGCACGATCGGCGCCGGTGCGGTGCTGAAGAACGTCATCCTGGACAAGAACGTGGTGATCCCGCCGGGGGTCGAGATCGGGATCGACCCCGACTACGACCGGCAGCGCGGGTTCACCGTGTCCAAGGGCGGGGTGACGGTGCTCGGCAAGGGGCAGGTGGTCGACCCGCCCGCGGTGAAGGCAGTCGAGGAGCCCGAGGTCGCCGAGGCATGAGCCCGGAGGCGGAGGCACGCGCACTGGACGCCGCCGACCCGGGCTACCGCGAGCTGTTCGACATCCCGACAGCACCCGAGGGTCGCTATCGGGAGGTCGCGTACTTCGCCGGGAACTCGCTCGGACTGCGCCCGAAGGCCACGCGGTCCGAGCTGCTCGAGGACCTCGACTCCTGGGCTGCCCTGGGAGTCGAGGGACATCTCGAGGGCAAGCGGCCCTGGCTGCCCTATCACGAGCTGTTGACCGGACCGGCGGCCCGACTCGTCGGTGCGCTGCCCAGCGAGACCGTGGTGATGAACTCGCTCACGGTCAACCTGCATCTGCTGATGGTGTCGTTCTACCGGCCGACGGCGTCGCGCTACCGCATCCTCATCGAGGACTCGGCCTTCCCGTCGGACAGCTACGCAGTGCAGTCCCAGGCACGCTTCCACGGGTACGACGATGCTGTCGTCCGCCTGAAGCCCAGACCGGGCGAAGACTGCCTCCGTACGGCGGATGTGCTCGAACAGCTCGGTGATGAGGTCGCACTGGTCCTGCTGGGCGGTGTGAACTACCTGACCGGCGAGCTGATGGACATCCCCGCGATCACCAAGGCCGGTCAGGCAGCCGGTGCAGTAGTCGGCTGGGACCTCGCACATGCAGTGGGGAACGTGCCGCTCGAGTTGCACGAGTGGGGCGTGGACTTTGCCGCCTGGTGCTCGTACAAGTACCTCAACTCCGGCCCTGGTTCGTTGGCCGCTGCCTTCGTGCACGAGCGGCACCTGGGCGGTGACCGGCCGCGGTTCGAGGGCTGGTGGAGCACTGAGGCATCCACCCGGTTCGAGATGGCGCCGGAGTCCCGTCCGCCCGCGTCGGCGGATGCATGGCAGATTTCGAACCCGCCGATCTTCTCGATGAGCCCGGTCCGCACGTCGCTGGAGATCTTCGACCGGATAGGCATCAGCACGCTGCGCGAGCGCAGTCTGCGACTCACGGCGTACCTGGAGAAGCTGTTCGCGGAGGTGCCGCTCCAGGTGATCACCCCAACAGATCCGGTACGACGCGGTGCGCAGCTCTCACTGCGGATCGGCGGCCCGCTGACGGCGGGTGAGCTGTCCAAGCGGCTACGGTTCGAGTACGGCGTGATCGCGGACGCACGCGAACCAGATGTACTGCGACTGGCGCCGGTGCCGCTGTATTCGACCTACCACGACTGCTGGCGCGCAGCGGCAGCGCTGGCCGAGGTGATGGCGGGATGAAGGTTGCGATCGTCGGAGCCGGCCTGACCGGCAGTCTGCTCGCGTGCTACCTGGCTCGGCGCGGCCTGACCGTGACCCTGTACGAGCGTCGCGCGGATCCGCGCGTGGTGACGGCGGACCGCGGCCGGTCGATCAACCTGGCCATCTCCGAGCGCGGTCTGGACGCACTGCGGCGGATCGGCCTGGATGCGACGGTGATGGCGGATGCGTTGCCGATGAAGGGCCGGATGATCCATCCGGCCTCCGGAGACCTCGACTTCCACCAGTACTCGGCCAGTGGCGCCCGGGCGATCAACTCGATCAGCCGCGGCACACTGAACAACGCACTGCTGACAGCGGCCTCTGCAGCCAAAGGCGTGTCGGTGGAGTTCGAGCACCGGTTGTGCGAGCTGGACTCGGCCGCCGGCCGGATGGTGTTCCAGACGCCGTCGGGGAAGGTCTCCGCGACAGCTGACGTGATTCTGGGTGCAGATGGCGCCGGGTCCGCCGTACGCGAGCAGTTGCTTGCCGAAGGCATCGTCGCCGAGGACGTCGACTTCCTGGACTACGGCTACAAGGAGCTGTCGATTCCGGCGGCCGACGGTGAGTTCGCGCTCGACCCGGGCGCGCTGCACATCTGGCCGCGGGGGACGTCGATGATGATCGCCCTCCCGAACCCGGACCGCTCGTTCACCTGCACCCTGTTCTGGCCGGCCGGCTCGTTCGACGCACTCACTACGGACGCCGCGATCATCGCGTACTTCGGTGAGCACTACCCGGATGTGTTGCCGCTGGCGCCGGATCTGGTCGACGACTACCTGCACAACCCGGTCGGCGTGCTCGGCACTGTCCACACACTGCCGTGGCAGGCCCACGGCCGGACTGCCCTGATCGGCGACGCAGCGCACGCCATCGTCCCGTTCTACGGCCAGGGCGCGAACTGTGCGTTCGAGGACGTCGTCGAGCTGGACCGCTGCCTCGACGACACAGGTGGTTCGTGGGCCCGCGCACTGCCGCTCTTCGAGGCACGCCGTCGCGAGAACACCGAAGCGATCGCAGACATGGCTCTGACCAACTTCATCGAGATGCGCGACAAGGTCACCTCGCCGGTGTTCCGGTTGACCAAGCGGGTGGAGCACGCCCTCGAGCGACTCCTCCCGGGCCGCTACGTCTCCCGCTACGAGCTGGTGTCCTTCAGCACCACGCCGTACGCCGAGGTCCAGCGCCGGGTGCACCGCCAGCACCAGTACGTCGGTCTGGCGGCCGTCGGCATCGGACTGGTCGCACTGAGGTTGTTGAGGAGACGCCGATGACGCTGTGGACGCCTGAGCTGCTAACTGGTCAGCCCACGAAGGTCGGGCTCCTGCAGCACTACGTCGGCGGCTCCTTCGTCGACTCGCCAGGACGCTTCGCCAAGGTCAGTCCGGTGACGGGCGAACAGATCTTCGAGGTGTGCGAGGCAGACGAGTCCACCGTGGATGCGGCGGTGGAAGCGGCTCGCAACGCTCTCAAAGGCCCCTGGGGCCGGATGGGGGAGCAGGAGCGCGCGAACGTCCTCCGACGCGTAGCGGATGAGCTGGAGCGGCGGTTCGAGGACCTGGTGGCCGCTGAGGTCGGCGACACCGGCAAGTCGATCAGCCAGGCGCGCACGCTCGACATCCCCCGCGGTGCAGCCAACTTCCGCACCTTCGCGGACTTCGCGACCACCATCGCAACCGAGTCCTACACGACCACGCTGGCTGACGGACGCCGCGCGCTCAACTACGCGGTCCGCAAACCGGTCGGTGTCGTAGCGATCGTCGTACCCTGGAATCTCCCGCTCCTCCTGCTGACCTGGAAGGTCGCACCGGCGCTTGCCTGCGGCAACGCAGTGATCGTCAAGCCGTCCGAGGAGACCCCGTCCTCGGCGACCGTGCTCGCCGAGGTGATGGCGGCGGCCGGCGTACCGGATGGCGTCTTCAATCTCGTGCACGGCCTCGGTCCGTCGTCGGCCGGCGAGTTCCTGACCCGGCACCCCGGCATCGACGCGATCACCTTCACCGGCGAGTCCGCGACCGGGACGGCGATCGCCAAGGTGGCCGCGGAGCGGGTCAAGTCGGTCTCGTTCGAGCTCGGCGGCAAGAACGCCGGCGTGATCTTCGCCGACGCCGATCTGGACGCGGCCGTCGAGGGTTCGGTCCGCTCGACCTTCACCAACGGCGGTCAGGTCTGCCTCTGCACCGAACGCCTGTACGTCGAACGTCCCGTGTACGACGAGTTCTGCGCCCGGCTCGCGGCCCGTGCCGACGAACTCGCCTACGGCTGGCCGGCCGACGAGGCCACGGCGAACATGCCGCTGATCTCCAAGCAGCACCGCGACAAAGTCCTCTCGTACTACGATCTCGCGCGCTCCGAAGGTGCCGACGTCCTCGCGGGTGGCGGCGTACCGTCGTTCGGTGACGCGCGCGATGGTGGTTGCTATGTGCAACCGACAGTGGTGACCGGGCTCGCTGCGGATGCCCGGACCAACCGCGAGGAAGTGTTCGGCCCGATCTGCCACATCGCGCCGTTCGACACCGAGGACGAAGCCTTTGCCCTGGCCAACGACAGCGATTACGGGCTGGCGGCAACCGTTTGGACGCGCGACGTCGGCCGAGCCCACCGTGCCGGCGCGGCTCTGGACGTCGGCCTGGTCTGGGTCAACACCTGGTTCGTCCGCGACCTGCGCACGCCGTTCGGCGGCATGAAGCTCTCGGGCGTGGGACGTGAAGGCGGGCGGCATTCCTTCGACTTCTACTCCGAGCCGACCAACGTCTGCGTGGAGCTCACATGACAGTCGTGCCAGGCAAGGCGGTGCCGCGTGGGCGGTTCCCGCATGTGAAGGTGGCGGGCGGTTTCGCGTTCGTGTCCGGTACGTCGAGCCGGCGCCCCGACAACACGATCGCGGGGGCGGCGGTCGACGAGCTGGGGACGACGACGCTCGACATTCGGGAGCAGACGCGCGCCGTACTGGAGAACATCCGGGACATCCTGACGGCGGTCGGCGCCGGACTGGAAGATCTGGTCGGCGTCACGACCTACCTCGTGTCGATGAACGACTTCGGTGGGTACAACGAGGTCTACGGCGAGTACTTCGACGAGAACGGTCCTGCGCGCACAACCGTTGCTGTCCATCAGTTGCCACATCCTCAGCTGTTGATCGAGATTCAAGCCGTAGCGGCGATCCCGCAAAGGAGTGAATGACATGGCGAACCTGGAGTCCACGAACTTTCCGGAGTGGATCGAGGAGAACAAGCATCTGCTGAAGCCGCCGGTCGGCAACAAGCAGATGTTCCCGACCGGGGACGACTTCATCACGATGGTGGTCGGCGGGCCGAACCAGCGCACCGACTTCCACGTCGACCCGTACGAGGAGTTCTTCTACCAGATCAAGGGCGAGCTCCGGGTCAACCTGATGACCGAGGACGGTCCGGCGACCGTCGAGGTCAACGCGGGGGAGATGTGGGTGCTGCCGCGCAACATGCCGCACTCGCCGCAGCGTGGTCCGGACTCGATCGGTTTGGTGATCGAGCGGGTCCGGGAGAAGGGGACGCTGGAGAAGTTCCGCTGGTACTGCGGTGAGTGCAGCGCGGTCGTGCACGAGGTCGAGCTCCAGGTGACCGACATCGTCGCCGACCTGCCCCCGGTCTTCGCCGCCTTCTACGAAAGCACCGAAGCACGCACGTGTCCCGAGTGCGGGACCGTCCACCCAGGCAAGGCCTGAGTTGGCCGTAGACGTCCACACCCACCTGGTTCCCAAGGGCTGGCCGGATCTCGCGGCCGCCTGTGGGGGCGACGGGTGGCCGTGGTTGCGGGTGGACTCCGAGCGGGCCGCGATGATCATGGTCGGCGAGACCGAGTTCCGCCCGGTCGGCCCGCAGGCCTGGGACACCGCCGTACGGCGCGAAGATATGGATGCCGACGGCATCGATCTGCAGGTGGTGTCGCCGACGCCGGTCTTCTTCGGCTACGAACGCCCGGCCGAGCAGGCGGTCAAGCTGGCGGAGATCTTCAACGACCGGATGCTCGAGACGCTGGCCGGTGACGATCGGTTCGTGCCGTTCTGCCAGGTGCCGCTGCAGGATCCGGACGCGGCCTGCGAAGAACTGGACCGCTGCCTCCGCAACGGCCACGTCGGCGTCGAGATCGGTAACCATGTCGGCGACAAGGATCTCGACGACGCCGGGATCGTTGCCTTCCTCAAGCACTGCGCCGAGACCGGTACGCCGGTTCTCGTGCACCCGTGGGACATGCCGGGCGGCCCGCGGCTGGATCGCTGGATGGCGCGCTGGCTGACCGGGATGCCCGCCGAGACCCATCTGTCCATCCTCGCGATGATTCTGGGTGGCGCGTTCGACGCCCTGCCGGAGTCGCTGCGGATCTGTTTCGCCCACGGTGGTGGGAGTTTCGCGTTCTGGCTCGGCCGCCTCGAGAACGCCTGGAACCGGCGCGGCGACATCGTGCGTGGTTGCTCTGAGCATCCACCCACGTACTATCTGGATCGGTTTTTCGTCGACACGGTGGTGTTCGAATCAGAGCCTTTAAGGTTACTTGTCGATACCTTGGGAGAAGACCGGGTACTGGTCGGCAGTGACTATCCCTATCCACTGGGTGAGCGACCGGTCGGGGAGGTGGTGCGGAAAGCCGGCTTCCTGACCGTGGAGCAGCAGCAGAAGCTGTTGTCTACGAATGCTTTGCATTTTCTTGGAAGTCAGCACAGTCTCGGGAGGTCTGAATGAGCGAGGACCGATCGGTCTTGACCCGCTCCGCCCGTGAGCCCGACCAGGAGCTCCGGTACGGCGACCACGCGGATCACGTGATCGACTACTGGCAGGCGAAGAACCCGCGCCCCCTGGTCGTCTACATCCACGGTGGCTTCTGGCGCCCGGAGTACGACCGCATGCACGCCCGCCCTCTCGGCGCCGCACTGGCCGACCTCGGCTGGCCGGTCGCCTCCCTGGAGTACCGCCGGGTCCCCGGTGAGCCGGACACCACCACAACAGACATCCGTACGGCGCTTGACGCGCTCCCGGACCTGGTCGACGTGCAGGGCGGCTACGTGCTGGTCGGTCACTCTGCCGGTGGACAGCTAGCGCTGTGGGCCGCTGCGACGCACAACCCGGTCCGCCTGCGCGGTGTGGTCGCGCTGGCTCCGGTGGCCGACCTCCTGCTCGCCGACCAGCAGATGCTCGACGACGGCGCCGTACAAGCCTTCATCGGCAGCGGTGTCCGCAACGACCTGGACCCGGTCCACCTCCCGGCCCCGATCGCATCTGTGTCGATTCTGCACGGAGTCAACGACACCCGGGTTCCGATCCAGCTCTCTGAGTCCTACTTCACCGCCCACCCGACCGCCCGCCTCACCCGAGTCCCCGACTGCGGCCACTACGAACTCATAGACCCCCTGACCGACCCCTTCAACGACCTGACCACCGAACTCGCCCGCCTGACCACCTAGTTCCACCGGCGGATTCGGTTAGGCCATTTGAGTGGTGTCGAACGGCTGGAGCAACACGGTCACCCTCCGAAGACTGGCCTGACCGCTCCAACAAGGAGGATCCATGCGACGAATCATCGCCACTGCCGCTGGGGCTCTGCTCGCCATCAGCGTTCTCGCGACGGCGCCGGTGTACGCGACGACGACGGCTGTGAAGTGCATTGTGAACAAGGACGGCGCCCGGGTCGGTTGGGCAGGCGGCCAGTTCTGGACCGTCAAGCTCTTGGGTGAGACCTTCTACGTCAATGATCCGGCCGTCCAAGGGTGGACCCAGGGGTCGTCCACCAACCCCGGTGGCGGCACCATCGAGCAAATGCAACGCCAAGACCTCACCTGCCCCGGCGACTGACCTCGAACCACTGAATGCGCCGCCGGTCTCCCGGGCGGCCTCGTGGACGCCGTCGTGCTCGGCGGGTGGCGGCGCGTCGTCCAGCAGGACGACGATGCCGTCCTCGTCGCGCTGATCGAAGACCTCGGGGGCGATCTGGACGCACTGCCCGGAGGCCACGCACTTCGGTACATCTACTTCGACGTGCATCTGCTGTTCCCTTCTACCAGGTGACGGGGAGGAACGACGGCCCGTACGCCGCCGCGTGGGGTTTGTAGATCACTTCCTGGCCGTCCGCGATCCGGAGGCCCGGCAGCCGCCGGAAGACCTCGGGCAGCACGACCTGTAGCTCCATCCGGGCCAGCGACTGACCGAGGCACTGGTGGATGCCGTAGCCGAAGGCCACGTGCTGACGCGCGTTGGAGCGGGTCAGGTCCAGCTCGTCGGCCGTGCCGGCGAACATCGCCTCGTCGCGGTTGGCCGAGTTGAGCATGATGATCAGCCCGTCGCCGGCCCGGATGGTCGTGTCGCCCACAGCGAAGTCCTCGGTCGCCACTCGGGCCAGACCGGTCTGTGCGATGGTCAGATAGCGCAGCAACTCCTCGACTGCGGTCGCCAGCTCGGCCTTTCCGGCGTACAGGCGGGGGAGTTGGTCGGGGTGCTCGAAAAGCGCGAGTACGCCGAGTCCGATCATGTTGGCGGTGGTCTCGTGACCGGCGAACAACAGGAACGCGCCGACGTCTGCCGCGTCTCGGGCCGAGAACGTGCCCGCGTCGACCTGCTCGCCCAGCCGGGTGATGAGGTCGTCCCGCGGTTCCTTGCGGCGCTGCTCGACCAGCGTCTCCAGGTAGTCGCCCAGTGCGCCTTGTGCTGTTGCCTTCTGTGCACCTGTGACAGTGGTGTCGATGAGCACCTTGGAGTGCTCCTGGAAGAAGACATGATCCTCGTACGGCACGCCCAGCAGCTCGCTGATCACCAGCGACGGCAGCGGTAGCGCGATCGCGTCGACGAGGTCCGCCACCGGGCCGTGCGCGATTAGCTCGTCCATCAGCCCGGCGAAGATGCGCGTCGTCGGCTCTCTGAGCGCCTCGATCCGTTTGACCATGAACTCGCGCGTCAACACCTTGCGGAACAGGTCGTGCACCGGATTGTCCTGAAACAGGAAGAACCCGGGCGGCATGGTCATCGGAGTCCGCGTCGGGTAGCCCGGACGGCTCAGATCGGTGCTGGTGCTGGGATTCGCCAGTACGGCGCGCGCATCGTCCCACCGCGTCACCAGCCAGGCCGTGGGTGCACCCGGCCCGAGCGAGACCCGGGTGATCGGCGCCTCCCGCCGGAACCCGCCGTACTGGCGAGGCGGATCCAGTGGCGCGTCCGGCTCCCGCGTCATGGACAGAACCGGTACGTCGGGGCTCACCGCAGTGTCCGCTCGAAATGGTGAGCTGCCGTGTCCGATGCGATCTTCATCGGGGCAGGCTGGTCGTAGAAGTCGAACTGGGTGACGTCGTCGAGCCATAGCTCTTTGACCGGGCCAGCGACCTTGGCGATGAACTCCGGGATGCTCTCCGGGCTGGCAGCACTGGTGCTGTGGACGATCGACAGCGGCTGGGTGAGGCGAGCTGCTGACGCCTGTGCGTCGTACTCGAGCCAGGACAGCCAGGACATGGGGTTGAAGGTGTTGTCCCACTCGGGAATCTGGCCGCGGTCGGGGTTGCCGTAGTAGTCGCCGCCAGGGGGCTCGACGGCCGGGACCAGCTGTTCTCCACCGGCGGCTTCCGCCTCGTGAGCCATCGCCAGCAGTGCGTCGACGCCTGGTTGTCCGCCGAGGGTCGTCATGGTCGTCTCGCGGCTCGGCAGGGCCGGGGCGATGAGTGCGACGGACTTGATCAGGTCCGAGTGTGTCGCAGCGGTGGCCAGGTAGGCGCTTCCGGCGCAGATGCCGAGTCCGCCGATCGCGTCGGGGTCGATGTCGTTGCGGTCGGCAAGGAAGGCGGCGGCCGCGGCGATGTCCGCGGCCTTGGCCAGCGGGTCCTCCATCGATCGGGGGCTGCCGCCGCTCTCGCCCCAGCTGCGAAAGTCGAACGCGAGCGCCGCGAAGCCGCGAGCTGCCATCTCCCGGGCGTAGCCCGTGGCCATCTGCTCCTTCACCGTGCCCCAGGCTCCGGCCACGACGACCGCGGGCAACCGATCGGCGCGTGGTGACGCCGGGAGATGCAGTACGCCGGCCAGAGTCTCGCCGGCGGAGTCGAAGGTGACCTGCTCCGTTGTGAGGTTGTGCATGAGATCTCCAAATAAGAGAATGCTGTTCTGTTAATAAGAGAATAGCACTCTCTTATCGGGTACAGTGGGGGCATGACGAACTTCCAGCGGGCCCGCACCGAGGAACAGCGGACGGCTCGGCAGGCGGAGATCCTGGCGGCGGCCCGGGAGATGCTGACCGAGATGCCGCTCACCGAGATCACGCTCAACGGCCTCGGTCGTCGGGTCGGTCTCGCCACTTCCAACGTGCTGCGGTACTTCGAGTCGCGCGAAGCCGTCCTGCTCGAGCTCGTCCACACGGAGACCGCCGGCTGGCTCGACGAGCTCGATCCGTTGCTGCCGGCACCTGACGGCAGGGCCGGTGTCGATAGGCAGGTCGAGGCTGCCGCTGAGGCCTGGGCCCGCAGCCTGGCTGCGCACCCACTCTTCTGTGAGTTGATCAGTGCGCAGGCCGTGGTGCTCGAGCGGAAGATCAGCGCGGAGACGGCGATGGCGTTCAAGCGCGACTCGTTGACGAATCTCGCCCGGCTCACCGGCCTGCTGACTCGCGCCGTACCGAAGCTCGCGACCAAGGATGAGGTGGTCGTCGCTCAGTTCGCGAGCCGCGCAACCCTGCTGACCGGCGCGCTCTGGGCGCAGACCCGTGCCACCGAATCACTCCTGGCTGACGTCCGGATCCCGCCTGAGCTGACCGCCCTCCAGCAGCCCTTCACTGAGGCCGTTCGTGACGCCTTCCACACGATGCTCCTCGGCACCCTTCAGAGAACGGTCACCCCATGAAGCTCCCCGACCTGACCGGCCGGACCTACGCCGTGACCGGCGGCAATGCCGGAATCGGCTACTTCATCTCCGAGCAGCTCGCCGCCGCGGGCGCCGATGTGGTTCTGCTTGCTCGGAATGCTCAGCGAGCTGCGGCGGCTGCGGCCGCGATCCGCGGTCAGGTCGATCGTGAGGTGGCCGCGATCGTGCCGCTGGATCTCGCTGACCTCGACTCGGTTGCTACTGCGGCAGGCCGGTTGACCGGACTCGACCGGCTCGACGGGCTGATCCACAACGCCGGTATCAACGCCGGCAAGGAACGCCGTAGGACCAGGCATGGCTTTGAAGTTGCCTTCAGCACCAATCATCTCGGGCACTTCGCGCTCACCGTGCTGACGATGCCGATCCTGGCGGCGACGCCCGGGAGCCGGGTGGTTCCGGTGGGCAGCATCATGGCGAAGGCGGTCGGCTTCGATCCGGAGGATCTGCAGCTCGAGCGCGCCGCCTACTCGCAGTCGAAGGCCTACGCCCAGTCCCGGCATGCCGTGCTGCTGTTCGCTGCCGAGCTCGACCGGCGGCTGCGCGCTGCCGGGATGAACGTCCGAGCTGTCGCGGCCCATCCGGGTCTCAGCGTCGACGCCTTCAGTCCGCGCCGGCCGGGAGTCAATCGGCCGGCGCGGATCCGGCTCACCGCACCTGTTCAGGGCAAGGATCGCGGCGCATGGCCCGCCGTTCGGGCCGCGACCGATCCGCAGGCTCGCGGTGGTCAGTACTACGGCCCGAAGTACGGCACGTTCGGGCCTCCGGTCATCGCGGCACCGCCGCGAATCAGCGCCGATCCGGAGCTTGCCGCGAAGCTCTGGGTCGCGTCCGAAGAGCTGACCGGCATTCCCTTCAACCTTCCGGCAGGGCGCAGATGATCACTTCAGCAATCGACCGAATCGCGAAGAGCAGCAACGTCAGCCTGACGACGTTCCGCAAGAACGGCACGCCGGTGGCGACGCCGGTCGGCGGTGTGGTCAGCGATGGAAAGCTCTACATCCTGAGCTACTCGAACACCGGGAAACTCAAGCGCCTCCGTAACGACGCCCGCGTCGTCGTCGCCCCCTGCAACTCCGCCGGAACGATCCCCGCCGACGCGGACAGCCTCGAAGGCACGGCCCGAGTGCTCGACCGGGACGAGGCCAAAGTACGCCTACCGTCTGATGGCTCGCAAAACCCCGCTCGCCCGGCTGGCCCGAGCCTGGTACGTGATCCGCCGCAAGCCCGACCCCTGGGTAGGCATCGAGGTCACCTTCGTGGACCGCGTCTGACCTCCTGCGGTTTCGGCTCTGGGCGAAGCGCTTTTTCGAGACTTGTCGAATCGTTGGAGCGGCACCTGCGGTCTCTCGATGCTGGACGGGTCCGTTTAACTAGGAGGCAGCATGCGACGACTCATTGCCACTGCGGCGGTGGCGCTCTCAGCCACGGCCGTCCTCACCGCAGTCCCGGCCGCGGCCGTGGAGACCGATGCGCACCAGCCCACCCGCTTCACCTGCTACGTGAAGTACAACCGCACCCCGTACTACGTGAACGGCGTTCAGGCGGGTGTTGTGGACGCGGGCCAAGGTATCTGGGTCGACTTCACCGGCGGCGGTTACTACTACGGCCAGCTCTGGGGCGATCCGCCCAGTCGAGTTGCCGGCATCTTCGAACCCCACCTCAGCTGCCCCGTTTAGCAGCAGCGGCGCTGCCGACGCGTCACAGGCTTTCCTGTGGCGCGTTTGTCAGTTTGCGAGGCGTTTGGTGGCGGCGAGGAGGCCGTCGGAGGTGGGGAGGAGGGCGGAGACGAGGTCGTCGTCCTCGCGGACCGCGCGCAGGAGGTCGCGCAGGGCGGTGGTCTCGGGGTCGCGGTGGGCCGGGTCGGGGACGCGGCCGGCGGTGAGCAGGCCGGCGAACACGACGATGCCGCCGGGGCGCAGGAGGCGCAGGGCCTCGTGCAGGTAGGCGGTGTTCTCGCGGCGGTCGGCGTCGCAGAAGACCAGGTCGTAGTGGCCGTCGGTGAGCCGGGTGACGACGTCGAGGGCGGCGCCGGCGATCAGGCGGAACCGGTTCGACGTGATGCCGGCGTCCAGGTAGGTCTTGCGGGCCAGGCGCTGGTTCTCGGCGTCCAGGTCGACCGTGGTCAGGGTGCCGTCGGTGCGCATGCCGCGGAGCAGGGCCAGGCCGGAGACGCCGGTGCCGGTGCCGATCTCGACCACGGCCTTGGCGCCGACGGTGGCGGCCAGCAGGCTGAGCGCGGCGGCCGCGCCGGGCCCGATCGCAGCCACGCCGAAGTCGTCGGCGGTCGCCCGGGCACCGGTGACGACTTCGTCCTCACCGATGTAGTCCTCGGCGTACGCCCAGGAGCTCGGGTCGATGCCGGTGGCGATGATGCCCTCCCGTGGGTCTGCAGGGTTCTCTGCGGCTGCGCTGCTCATGCTGCCGAGAAGCCTAGCGGCACCGGGTCCCGTTTCCCCGCCTCCCGCGCGGAGATTGCGCAAACCTGCTCATTACAACCGGCCTGCAATCAGATATGATCGTAATACGAGGGCAGAGCTCACCCAGGGACGGGAGGTACGGCGAGATGCGACCGAAGCTGCGGCTAGGAGCGGATGACGTCGATGCCGGCTTCCTTGAAGATGGTCAGCTGACCTTCCTCGGCCTGGGCGTCGGTGACGAGGGTGTCGATCTCGCTCAGTTCGCAGATCCGGGCGAAGGCCCGCTGGCCCAGCTTGGAGGAGTCGGCGACCACGACGACCTTGGCGGCCCGGCTGACGATCAGCTGGTTGATGTTCGCCTCGCCCTCGTGGTGGGCGGTGGCGCCGGTCTCGTCGATCCCGTCGACACCGATGAAGGCGATGTCGAGGGACAGATCGGCCAGGATCCGGTGCGACAGCGGCCCGATCATCTCGTAGGACTGCGGCCGGGCCACGCCGCCGGTCAGCACCATCTTCACGTGCGGCCGGACGATCAGCTCGTTGGCGATGTTCAGCGCGTTGGTGACGAGGGTGAAGGCCGGCTCGCCGTGCTCGGCGGACAGCTCCGGCCGGGTCGCCAGCGTGCGGGCCACCTCGGAGATGGTGGTCCCGCCGTTCATCCCGATCACCATGCCGCGGCGCACCAGCGTGGCCGCCGCCTGCGCGATCCGCTGCTTCTCGGACGCGAAACGCGCAGTCTTGTAGCGCAGCGGCAGGTCGTACGACACAGCGTTGGCGACGGCGCCACCCCGGGTCCGGGTGAGGAGCTGCTGCTTGCCCAGGTGGTCCAGGTCACGCCGGATCGTCGCTGCGGAGACGTGCAACTGCTCGGCGAGCTCGTCGACGTCGATGGCGCCCTTCTCGGCGAGCGACTCGAGCAAGGTGTTGAGGCGTTCATAACGCTTCACCCGGGGCTCCTCCACATAAGAAAACACAGAACACAATCGGTCAGCCGGATGGCGGCCGGTTGGCACCATTCGATCATCTTTGAGCAATTTGATCACGTTCGAGCAGTTTCGACCATGAGAAGTGCGGAGACGACATGACCCAGACGCCCGATGAGAGCCCATTCGTGACCGCCGAGATCGCCACCCAGCCGGAGCTGTGGCGTCAGGTCGGCGCCGGTTTCGCGCAGTACGGTGACGGCTTGCCCAAGGCCGGCCAGCGTGTCGCGGCCGTCGGGTGCGGCACCTCCTGGTTCATGGCGATGGCGTACGCCGCCTTGCGCGAAGACCTCGGTCAGGGCGAGACGGACGCGTTCGCCGGCTCGGAGTTCCCCAAGGACCGTGCGTACGACGTCGTCGTCGTGATCAGCCGGTCCGGTACGACGACCGAGGTGCTCGACCTGATCCGGTCGACCGACCTGCCGACCGTCGCGATCACCGCGACCCCGGGGTCGCCGATCGTCGAGCTGGCCGATCACACGATCATGCTCGACTTCGCCGATGAGCAGTCGGTTGTTCAAACCCGCTTCGCGACCACCGTGCTGGCGCTCCTGCGCGCATCCCTCGGCCAGGATCTCGAGCAGGCCGCCGTCGATGCGCAGACCGCTCTGAGCATCGATGTGGACGAGCTGGCCAAGCTCGAGCAGGTCACGTACGTCGGCACCCGCTGGACCGTCGGACTGGCGCACGAGGCGGCGCTGAAGCAGCGCGAGGCCGCGTCGGCGTGGACCGAGGCCTACCCGGCGATGGACTACCGGCACGGCCCGATCGCGATCGCGCAGCCCGGCCGCGGGGTCTGGGTCTTCGGTGAGCCGCCGGTCGGCCTGCTCGACGATGTCGCCGCCACCGGCGCCACGATCGTCCACCACGCCGAGCTGGACCCGCTGGCCTCGCTGGTCGTCGCGCAGCGCGTCGCCGTCGCCAAGGCCCTGGCCCTCGGCCTGAACCCGGACCAGCCGCGCAGCCTGACCCGCTCGGTCATCCTGCCCTGAATCCTGCACGAGAGCGGCCTGCTTCTTGGTCCGACGTTGACGCAGGGTAGTCGGTTGACTACTTTGGCGCCGTGAGCCGCCGGACCACCGAGTAGGCCGGTGGTGGACAGGCGGTTCGCCCCGCCCGTTCCACCGAAGGAGTTGCCGTGCGCGCTTTCGCCCGACGTCCGCTGCAGATCTTCCTCGCAACGCTGTTCGCCGCCGCCGTGCTGACCCCAGCCACCGGCCAGGCCGCCCCGGTGGCCGCCAATCCGTACGAGCGCGGTCCGGCTCCGACGAACGCCAGTATCGAAGCACCGCAAGGCTCCTTCGCCACTGCGACGGTCACCGTCCCACCCTCTGGAGCGCGCGGTTTCGGTGGGGGGACCATCTACTACCCGACCAGTACGAGCGAAGGCACTTTCGGTGCGGTGGCGATCTCGCCCGGTTTCACCGCGACCCAGTCGAGCGTCGCCTGGCTGGGGCCAAGGCTGGCGTCGCAGGGCTTCGTGATCATCACGATCGACACGCTGTCGCGCTACGACTCACCGGCCAGCCGCGGTGACCAACTGCTGGCGGCGCTCGACTACCTCACCACCAGCAGCTCGGTCCGGTCCCGGATCGACGCGAGCCGGCTCGGTGCGATGGGGCACTCGATGGGCGGTGGCGGCTCGCTCGAGGCCGCCAAGGACCGGCCCGCACTCCGGGCGATCGTCCCGCTGGCCGGCTACAACACCACGAAGAACTGGTCGCAGGTCTCCGTGCCGACCCTGGTCGTGGGAGCTGAGAACGACACCGTCGCCCCGGTCAGCAGCCACTCCGAGCCGTTCTACACGAGCCTGCCGGCCGGCCTCGACAAGGCGTACCTCGAGTTGAACAACGCCACCCACTCCGCACCGACCTCACCGAACACGACGGTCGCGAAGTACAGCATTTCCTGGCTGAAGCGCTTCATCGACGACGACACCCGCTACGAGCAGTTCATCTGCCCCGGTCCGGGTGCGAGCACGACTGTCGAGGAGTACCGCTCGACCTGCCCGTTCTGAGCTGATCATTCGCAGTGGACTGCCGTGAACAGACCGATCACGGCAGTCGACGCGTCACCGCCCGGAAGCCGGGTGTAGGCCAGCGTCGAGTGGGTGGAGCCGGAGTGGGTCGAGTACGTCGTGTAGCCGAGGATCTCGCCGCTGTGTCCCTCGACCGTGGTCCCGCAGGGCAGGCGGAACCGCTGCAGGCCGAGCCCGTACTCGAACTGCTTGTCGGCCCGCACGTACTGACGCATCTCGGCGAGCGCGGCTCTGCTGGTGATCCGGGCGGCGAAGAGCGCGTCGAAGAAGCGGTTGAGGTCGGCCGTGGTGGAGATCATCTCGCCGGCCGCCCAGTCCAGCGAGGGGTTCATCAGCGTCGCATCGACCAGCTTGCCGTCGACCAAGGCGTAGCCGGGAGCATGCGGATCCGGCAGACCGGGGCGATCACCGGGCAGGCTCGTGTGGGTCAGGCGGAGCGGTTTGAGGATCCGCCGGTTGATCTCCGCGCCGTACGAGCGGCCGGTGACGCGCTCGATCAGCAGGCCGGCCACGATGTAGTTGGTGTTCGAGTAGTGCCAGTCGGCGCCGGGCGGGAAGTACGGAATGTGGCTGAAAGCAACGGCCAGTAGCTGCTCGGGCTCGTAGTGGCGGAAGCGCTCGTCGCCCCGCCAGCGGTTGGTGGACCATCCGGCGTCGTGGGCGTAGTCGTAGATCCCGCTGGTGTGGTTGAGGACCTGACGGACGGTGATCCGCTCACCGTCCGGCACGACGCCGGGCAGGTAACGCGCGATCGGATCATCCAGCCGGACCCTTCGCTCGTCGACGAGTTGCAGGATCACCGTCGCGACGAAGGTCTTGGTGACACTGCCGATCCGGAAGTAGGCATTCGGAGCGACCGGTCCGGCAGCGCCCGCCTGGGAACCGACCCGCAGCACGGCGGTGGCGGCACCGCCGGAATCGACGATCTGCTGCAGTTGAGCGGCGGGAAAAGTGGGGGAGACGGCCAGGACGGCGCCGGCGAGGAAGGCGGTGAAGTTCATGACCTGAACGCTATGAATTCGGGCGCTCCGGCGATATCCGGCCAACCCCCGAATCCCGGCGGGGGATAACCCCACCCCCGGCGCGGGCGACCGGGGCCTAGGATCGAAACGAACGCGATGCGGCGCCGACTCAACCGAAACGCCTCGCAGCGCGTCATGTTCGGTGAAGGCACTGTCCGGGAACTTCCGGCCGGAGCACCGCGTTGAGCCGTCGTACCAGCATCTCAGGGTCGAACCCGGGTGTTCCCGACGTGCGCAGAGGACGGTGACCGAGGCACCATGGCCTTCACGCTCATTGCCGAGAGGACCCAGGGAGGCGTTGCGGTGAAGCCGCTCGACACCTCGGTGGCGCCTACGCGTCAGCCGGTGCCGGAGACGCTCCCCTCGTGGGACGAGATCGTCCGCACACACTCCGCCCGGGTCTACCGGCTGGCCTACCGCCTGACCGGGAACAAGCACGACGCGGAGGACCTCACCCAGGAGGTCTTCGTCCGGGTCTTCCGGTCGCTGTCGTCCTACACGCCCGGCACCTTCGAGGGCTGGCTGTACCGGATCACCACGAACCTGTTCCTGGACGGCGCCCGCCGCAAGCAGCGGATCCGCTTCGACGGCCTGCCCGACGACGCGCACGACCGGCTGCCTTCCAAGGGCGAGGGCCCGGCCGAGAAGCTGAACTCGGAGCTGTTCGACCACGACGTGCAGGACGCCCTGGACTCGCTGCCGGAGGACTTCCGCGCCGCGGTGGTGCTCTGCGACATCGAGGGCATGACGTACGACGAGATCGCCGACGTGCTGGACGTGAAGCTCGGGACGGTCCGGAGCCGGATCCACCGCGGCCGGTCGATGCTGCGCAAGCACCTGGAGCACCGGGCCCCGCGGCCCGGCCAGACCCGGATCAGCGGTCCGTCGAAGGACGGTCTGCTGGGTGAGAGTTCCGGAGGTGAGTGGCGGTGACCCTTCAGCATCCGATGGACAAGCTCAGTGCCGTCGTCGACGGCCAACTCGACCATGACTCGCGGGACAAGGTCCTGAGTCACCTGGTCGGCTGTGACACCTGCCGCGCCGAGGTGGACGCGCAGCGTCGCCTGAAGGCCCGGATGGCTGCCCTCGAGGCGCCGGATCCCTCCACCGACCTGATGCAGCGCCTGATGGGCGTCTCGTCATTCGCCACCGAGCCGCGTGAAGAAGTCCGTCCGGTGCTCACACCGGCTCCGGGTCTCTTCCCGCAGCGCTCGGCCTTCCCAGCAGCCCGCACCGGCGCCAGTCGCCCGGGAGCACCCCGGACGACGCGCTCGCGCCGCCGTACTGGAGTGCTGGGTGCAGCCGGCTCCGCAGCGGCCGTCGCCTCCCTTTTGGGTACGGCGTTCGTCGTCGGGGATCCGGCTCGCTCGGAGCAGCCGCCCGCGCTGCAGCCGCCGATGACCAGCTTCTCGTCCGACCATGCGAGCACCACGGGCGGGACGCCGTTCGCGGATCCGGTCGCCGTGCTCAACTCGTACAACGGGTCCGGATACCTCGGGTTCAGCTCGACGCTGCAGCCGGTGGCCCTGACCGGGCGCTGACCGGTGAGCCTGAATCGGCTCGCCGTCCTGGTCAGCACCGCCCTGATCGGTATCGGCCTGCCCCTGCCTGCCAGCGCCGTCCCGGCGATCGACCGGGAAGACTCTCCGCAGGCCGTCACCTGGCTCGAACGCGCCGCCGCGGCGCCGAACCAGATCTCGTACCACGGCACCCAGATCATCACCGCCTGGGGACCGCAGGGCGCGAGCTCGGCGATGCTCGACATCGTGCACGCGGCTTCCCAGGGCTCCGAGATCAGCGTGGTCGGTTCCTCGGCCTCTCCGGGCGCCAAGGCGTTCGTGCAGCGCGCTACCAGCACCGACGCCTCGATCGACGGTGGTCCGCTCTCACTGCTGCAAGCGACGTACAAGCTGGTCTACAAGTGCTGCGCGGACCTGATCGGCCGGGAGGCCGTCCTGGTCGACGCGGTGCGCGACGACCAGACGCTCGCCGCGCGCTTCTGGATCGACAAGGCCACCGGACTGCTGCTGCAGCGACAGCTGTTCAGTGTGGACGGCAAGACGATGGTCCGGGCGACCGTGTTCACCGAGCTCGTCATCGAGGACTCGGACTTCATCGGGCACCTGCCGCCGATGACGCCGAACGGCGTGGAGCCGCTCGGCCTCGGCAAGATCGACGACCTGCGCTCCAAGGGCTGGATGTGTGCGCCTGAGCTGCCCGCGCTCCTCAAGCTGTACGACGTCCATCAGGACACCACCAACGGGTCGCTGCAGTTCTCGTATTCGGACGGCCTCTTCACCGCCTCACTGTTCGAGCAGCGCGGTGCCCTCGATCCAGCGGCGGTGGCCGGCTTCGGCCCGACCTCCACACCCGGCGTCTACGTCCGCTACGGCATGCCCTCGTACGTCGTCTGGTCGTCGGGCGGGATCGTCTACACGCTGATCGGTGACCTGCCACCGGACTCCCTCGGGAAGGTGGTCGACTCCTTCCCGCACGAGCAGCCGGTGGAGCTCAGCGCGGTCCAGCGGATCGGCAGCGGACTGGCCCGAATCGCGACCTGGCTCACTCCGATGGGTGCGCTGTCACCAAAGCTGGGATAATCGGAAGCGGATGGAACTCCCGGCTACTCTCGGGAGTGGCACCGGCCGACGTTCCCGACCACGAGTGAGGCGATCACATGAGCACCAACGACGCCGAACCGACATCCCCGGCGACCGGCGGCGCTCCGCTGACCGGGCTGACACCGCCCGCGCCCGGGACCGGGATCACCCCGCTGACCCCGCCGCGCAGCGACTCGGCGTACCGGCAGACGGCCAGCTCACCGCAGCCCGCGCTGCCGCAGCAGCCGCTCCAGCCGCCGACGCCCAACCAGCCGATGCCGAGCCGGCCCCCGCTGAGCCAGTCGCCGCTGAATCAACCGCCCGGTGGTCCGGTGCGGTCGGTGACCCAGCGCAGCTTCGGCGCGCAGGAGCCGACCTTCCGCCCGGTCTATCCGGGCCAGGCCTGGCCGACCGAGCGCCCCGGCTACCAGGGGCCAGTGCCTCCGCCGCCGCTGGACTGGCATCAGCAGCAGGCCCGCGCGTACACGCCGGGTGAGCCGCCCAAGAAGCCTGACAACCGCGTCATCCTGATCGCCGCGATCGTGGCGCTCGTCGTCGGTCTGCTGGCCGGTGGCGGTGCCGCCGTGACCGTGGTCGCGCTGGACGGCAACGGGCCGATCGCCGAGCAGCCGGACGTACCGGTCGGAAACGGTCCTGGTCCGGACCCGAAGTTCCGGGCCGGATCGGTCTCCGCCGTCGCCAGCGCGCTGCTGCCGAGTGTGGTCCAGCTCCGCGTCGACGGTTCGGACAACTCCGAGTCGACCGGTTCCGGGTTCGTCATCGACGGGTCCGGCCACATCCTGACCAACAACCACGTCGTCGCCGGTGCCGCCAAGGGCGGGTCGATCCAGATCATCACGACGAACGGCAAGTCCCAGACCGCTCGCCTGGTCGGCACCTCCCCGGCATACGACCTGGCTGTCGTGCAGGTGGTCGGGCTGAAGGTGCCGGCGGTCCAGTTCGGCCAGTCGGACGCGGCCGTCGTCGGGCAGGACGTGGTGGCGATCGGTTCGCCGCTCGGACTGGCCGGGACGGTCACCTCGGGCATCATCTCGGCGAAGAACCGCCCGGTGACGACCGGCGACGGTGAGGACCAGGCGTCGTACATGAACGCCCTGCAGACCGACGCGGCGATCAACCCGGGCAACTCGGGTGGACCGCTGGTCGACATGAACGCGCGGGTGATCGGGATCAACTCCGCGATCGCCGCCGTCCGCGGTTCGCAGGAAGGCCAGAGCGGCAACATCGGGCTCGGGTTCGCGATCCCGATCGACCAGGCCCGCCGGACGGCGCAGCAGTTGATCGCGAACGGCAAAGCGACGTACCCGGTGATCGGCGCGAGCATCGACCTGCGGTTCGAGGGCGGTGCCCGGGTGAGCGAGGTCAGCGCCGGCTCACCGGCCGCGCGGGCCGGGTTGCGGGTCGGCGATGTGGTCACCGAGATCAACAAGCAGTTGGTGGACACGGCCGAGGGCCTGATCGTGGCGATCCGCACGCATCAGCCCGGCGAAAGCGTCCGTCTGGTCTACGAACGCAGTGGCCGCCCGCGCGAGGCGACCGTGACGCTCGCCCCACAAGAAGGCTGACAACCGCTCGGGTACGCTGTGCCGGGGAACGAGAAGTGAGGTGAACGCATGTTCGGCATCGGGCCGCTCGAGCTGGTCGTGATCGCGATCGTCGCCGTACTTGTCTTCGGTCCGGACCGTCTGCCGGAGTTCGCGCGCACCGCGGGCAACCTGCTGCGCCAGGTCCGCCGGATGGTCAGCAACGCGCAGAACGACCTGCGCAGTGAGCTCGGCCCCGAGTTCGCCGATCTCGACCTGCAGGACCTGAACCCGCGTAACTTCGTCCGCAAGCACCTCCTCGAAGGTGCCGACGACTTCGACGACAAGCCCGTCTCGACGGACTTCTCCGAAGCGCCACAACGCCTGCCCGCAGGCGCCAAGCCGCCCTTCGACCCCGAGTCCACCTGATCGTTCAGGTGGACTCCGGCCGGGGTCAGCGACCGGCGGGGCTGAGGCCCAGCTGGCGGCCGAGGAGGCCTCGGGGCTTGCCGCCCAGCTTGACGGCGATGCCTTCGAGGATCTGGGCCGCGAGGGTGTCGGGGTTGGCGAGGGCCAGGGGGTGGCCGAGGTCGCCGCCGCTACGGAGGCGCTCGTCCAGCGGGATCTCGCCGAGCAGCGGGATCGGGTAGCCGAGGCGTGCGGACAGGGTCTCCGCGACGCGGCTGCCGCCGCCGGAGCCGAAGATCTCGATCCGGTGCTCGGGGCCGCAGTGCGGGCAGGGCAGGTAGGACATGTTCTCGATGACGCCCGCGACGCGCTGGTGCACCATCTGGGCCATCGTGCCGGCCCGCTCGGCCACCTCGGCGGCGGCCTCCTGCGGGGTGGTCACGACGATGACCTCGGCGCTGGTCAGCCGCTGGCCGACCGAGATCGCGATGTCACCGGTGCCCGGCGGCAGGTCGAGGAGCAGGACGTCGAGGTCACCCCAGTACACGTCGGCGAGCATCTGCACGAGGGCGCGGTCCAGGATCGGGCCGCGCCAGGCGACCACCTGGTCGCGCTTCGGCTTCAGCATGCCGATCGAGATCACCTTCACGCCGTGCGCGGGCACCGGCATGATCATGTCGTCGACCGCGGTCGGCCGCTCGTCGGCGACCCCGAACATGGCCGGGATCGAGTGGCCGTAGATGTCCGCGTCCAGGACGCCGACCGACAGCCCTTGGCGGGCCATCGAGACCGCCAGGTTCACCGTCACCGAGGACTTGCCGACGCCACCCTTGCCGGAGGCGATCGCGAACACCTTGGTCAGCGAGTCCGCCCGCGAGAACGGGATCTCCTTCTCGGCGACGCCACCGCGCAGCTGCGTCTGCAACGCGCTGCGCTGCTCGGCCGACATCACTCCGAGGTCGATCTCGACCCCGGTCACACCGTCGAGTTTGCTCACCGCGGCGGTCGTGTCGCGCCGCAACGTGTCCTTCATCGGACAGCCCGCGACGGTCAGCAGAATCCGGACCGCGACCACGCCGTCCTCGCGCACGACGACGGACTCGACCATCCCGAGTTCGGTGATCGGTTTCTTGATCTCGGGGTCGAGCACACCACCGAGAGCTGTGGTCACCTGATCAGCAGTGGGAGCCATACCCCCCAGGCTACGTGCTGACCGGAATCCGCCCGACCACGGTCCATGTGACGTAGCCCCCGCAAGGCGACCCTAAGTCGCGCCCGGTTCGATCCAGGCCGAAAGGCTGGCCGTGCCGATCCGGCCGGGGAACGATTCGGGGCATCCCCTCGAATCAGTCGGCGGGTCGGGAGAGGCGTGCGATGAAACCTTTCAAGCGAGTACGTCGTACGGCGACGACCCTCCTGGCGGTCGTCGCGGCCCTTTCCGGGACCGTCACCACGGTCCACGCGGCGTCGCCGCGGATCGGCACCAACGGCAACGGCAACGCGACCGATGTCGGCACCTGGTTCGTCACCTACAACAACGCGAGCATGTGGGCGGACAACTTCGGCAAGGGATTCCCGATCAAGTACCGCCCGCTCGATCAGAACGGCGGGACGTCGATCCCGGACAGCGGCAACCCGGCCCAGGTCGACTTCTATCTGGCCGAGCTCGCCGAGGCCGGCATCGACTTCGTCCTGCTCGACGAGACGAACGGCGGCTTCCCGGAGACCAACTACGGCACCGGTAACCGCTGGATCGTGGACAACGCCAAGCTCGTCGCCCAGCGAATCAGTGCCTGGAACACCAGCCACTCGTGGAAGCTCAAGTACGCGATGGCTGTCGGCATCCACGCCGCTCCGTGCAAGGACGAGGTAACCGGCCGTCAGGACGCCAAGGGGCTCTGCGCGGAGAACCACGCCCGCTCGGTCTGGAACAACTTCGCCCAGAACGACGACGACTACTACACCGTCGATGGCAAGCCCCTGCTCGTCCTGTACGACTTCGCCAGTGGTGACCCGTTGCAGGCGTGGGCCGGCTACACCGGCGACAAGACCAACGGGAACCACTTCACGGTTCGTGGTGCCGATGCGTCCAGCCCTGGCCAGTACGGCTGGCAGTCACCGAACGGCACCCAGCTCCATCCCGAGGTCGAGGTGGTCAGCCCCGGCTGGAACAACCACAACGGCAACGGCCCCGGTACGACGTACTCCCGGGCGAACGGCAACCGCTACCAGAGCGACTGGGACAAGGTGCTCACCAACCCCCGCCCGCGGATCGTGATGATCCAGGCCTTCAACGACTACAACGAGGACAGCGCGATCTGGACGGCCGACACGTCGGCGGTCGACCCGAACCACACCGAAGCGTGGCGTGGGGACGACGGTGCCCTGCACCCCTCGCAGTACTGGGATGCGACCGTCGCCGCGATCGCATCGCTGCGTGGTCGCGAGACCCCGGACCTGGCCGTCGGCGCGACCGGCCGCGCGAGCTCGCCGTACCAGGATTTCCCGGCCTCCAATCTCACCGACGGCAACCGGGCCAGCGTCTACTCCAGTACGCCGAGCGACACGGACCACACCGAATGGGCCGAAGTAGCCCTTCCGGCCCGGACCCGCTTCAACAAGGTCACCCTGATCAGCCGCGGCGACGGTCCGTACGGTTTCCCGCGCGACTTCCAGATCCAGGTCTGGAACGGCAGCGACTGGGTCACCCGCGTCACCAGAGCCGGCTTCCCGGCGCCTTCGGCCGGTACGGCGGTCTCGTTCACCTGGGATGTCGAGGACAAGACCAACCGGGTCCGCGTGCTCGCGACCGGTCTCGGGGTCGACGACAACAACCACCGGGTGCTCCAGCTCGGCGGCTTCGAGGTCACCCGGTTGCCGGGGGCAACAGCTCGGCCGCAGACCGTCCCGGCGCTGAGGGAGTGGACCGCGGCGGCCGGTGCGTACACCTTCGGCGCAGCCGCCCGGATCGTGCTCGACCCGGCCGCGCCGGCGCTCGCCGACGAGGGCGAGACCTTCGCCGCGGATCTCGCCGCGCTGACCGGCGTCACCGTCCCGGTCGTCCGCGACACCGCCGCCAACCTGCGCGCCGGCGACCTCTTCCTCGGACTCGGCTCCACCGACACGGCACTCGGTGACGAGGGCTACACGATGACGGTCGGCGCCGCCGTACAGATCAGGGCCCGGACCGACGCCGGTGCGTACTACGGAACGCGCAGCATCCTGCAGGTGCTGCGTCAGTCGGGCACCATCCCGGCCGGTACGGCGCGGGACTGGCCGACCAAGTCCGAACGCGGCCTGATGATCGACACCGGTCGCAAGTTCTTCACCGTGGACTGGATCAAGAACCACATCAAGGATCTTGGCTACCTCAAGCTGAACTACTTCCACCTGCACCTGTCGGACACGTTCGGCTTCCGGCTGGAGAGCAGTAGCCACCCCGAGGTTGTCTCGCCCGATCACTACACCAAGGCGCAGCTGGCCGAGCTGATCGCGCTGGGTGCTCGTCACCACGTCACGATCGTCCCGGAGGTCGACATGCCCGGGCACATGAACCAGGTGCTCGCCAATCACCCCGAGCTCCAGCTCGACAAGCCGGACGGCTCCCGCAACCCCTACTACCTGGACCTGTCCGAGCCAGGCGCCTACACGCTGGCGTCCGACCTGATCAACGAGTACCTGCCGCTGTTCCCCGCGAAGTACTGGCATCTCGGTGCGGACGAGTACATCGAGAACTACGGCGACTATCCGCAGCTGCTCGCGTATGCCCGGGCGAAGTACGGCCCGAACGCGACCGCGAAGGACACGTACTACGGCTTCATCAACTGGGCGAACGGCCTGGTCCGCTCCAAGGGCAAGACGATGCGGATGTGGAACGACGGCATCAAGGCGGGGGACGGCACCATCAACCCGGCGAGCGACATCATGGTCGAGTACTGGATCAACGTCGGGCTCACCCCGCAGCAACTGCTCGACCGCGGGCACACCATCTCGAACGAGTCGCTGACTCCGACCTACTACACGCTCGGAGCCTTCAGGCCCGACAGCACCTGGACCTACCAGGACTGGACACCGGACTGGTTCCAGGGCAACAACCTGATCAAGGCGCCGGCCCGCAACCTCGGCAGCAAGATGCACATCTGGGCCGACAACCCCGGCGCCGAGACCGAGGACCAGATCGCCGGCCGCCTCTTCCTGCACCTGCGCGTGCTCGCACAGCAGACCTGGGGCTCGCCGAAACTCACTTCCTCGTACGGCGAGTTCAGTCCGATCGCGGCGGCGATCAATCACGCACCGGGGTGGCCGGTGGTGAGCGATCCGGGCAACCGGGCGCTGCACCGGCCGGTCACCGTCTCCGCCAACGAGACGGCCGACTTCCCGGGCCAGCTGGCGGTGGACGGTGACCCGAACACGCGTTGGTCGGGTGGCCTCACCGATCCGTCCTGGATCCAGGTCGATCTGGGGGAGCGGCTGCCGATCAGCCGGGTGGCGATCAGGTGGGAGCAGGCCTATGCCCGCAAGTACCAGATCCAGGTCTCCGACGACGCGAGCAACTGGACCACCATCTACGCCACCGCGACCGGTGACGGCGCCAAGGACGACCTGACCGGCCTCGCCGGAGCCGGCCGGTACATCCGGCTGAAGGTCGACGAGCGCGCGACCACCTGGCTGTCACTGTGGGAGTTCGAGGTCTACAGCGCCGCACCGCAGGGGCTGTCCGGCACCTACCAACTCACTGCGGCAGGGAAGGCTCTGGACGACCCAGCCAGCTCCCTGGACCCCGGGAAGCCTCTGGAGGTGTGGGCTCCGCACGGTGGCCCGAACCAGCGCTGGACGCTGAGCCGGCGGCCGGACGGTGCCTACACGCTGGTCAACGGAGCCTCGGGTCTCTGTGCCGACGTCACCGGTTCCTCAGGAGCATCTGGTGCCGCAGTCGTGCAGTGGACCTGCACCGGCACCGACAACCAGGCCTGGCTCGTCCAGGCCTCCGGAAACACCTACAAGCTGATAGCGAAACACAGCGGTCTGTCACTGACCGGTGGCGCCACCGATGGCACCGCCGTGACCCAGCAGACCGACACTGCGTCAGCCAGCCAGCGCTGGGCTCTCACACCTGCCTAGAGACCGGGAGCGCCGTAGATCGGGAACCAGCGGGCCAGGTCCTGCTCGAGGCGTAGGTCGTTCGCGAGCAGGGACTTGATCTGGAGCTCGGTGGCGTTGTCGCGGCGGTCGGGGCCGACCGGGGCGAAGGGATACCAGGAGCCGCGTTTGTAGAGGTAGACCAGGCCGAGGGACTTGCTGCCGTTGGTGAAGTTCACTAGGGTGCACAGCAGGGCCGGGCCGAAGCCTGCGTCGACCAGTGAGGTGTTGACGCCGTGCAGGTCGGTGACGAGGCCCTCGACGTTGTCGGGGGTGGTCTCGCGGACCAGCCAGGTGAAGCCGTACGAGTCCGTCGTACTGGTGAACTTGCCGTCGTCGAGGGCGAGCAGCTTGTCGACCTCGGACCGCAAGGCCGAGAACCCGCCGCCCTCAGCGGCCTTGAAACAGACCGATCCGCTGCCGGTCGGGCGGTAGTCGGCCGCAGTCTCCAGCGTGATCGCGGCCGAGGGCAGCGAGAACAACTGGTCGAGGTTCGGCGGGACCGCCTTGCTGCGGCCAAGCAAGATATCGAGGAAACCCATAGGTCAAGGGTAGGTCTCGTGATCCCACGCCTACTGCGCTGCACTCGGCACGGCACCTCGCCGCACTGGTGCAAAGGCCACGATGGAAAAGCATCGAGGCCTTCGCCCCAGCACGCCGAGCTACCGCACCGAGCACATGCTCGCTACGGCGCGGAATCACGAGACCTACCCAGCTTGCTCGCCCAGCTCGCGGGACAGCACACCGAGCCGGTCCAGGCGTGTCTCCAGCGGCGGGTGGGTGGAGAACAGCGACGACAGCGAGACGCCCTTGCCCGAGATGGCCGGGGCGAAGAAGAACGCGTTGAACGCCTCCGCCTGGCGCAGGTCGCGCGAGGGTATTCGCGCGATGTCCCCGCTGATCTTCGTCAACGCCGACGCCAGCGCCGATGGTCGGCCGGTCAGCATCGCGCCGGCGCGGTCCGCGGCCAGCTCCCGGTAGCGCGACAGCGCGCGCGTCAGGAGGAACGAGATCGCGTACACCGCCGCCGACACCGCGACGATGGTCAGCACGATGACGGCCGTGTTCTGGTCACGCCGTCCGCCGAGCCCGCTGTAGAGCCCGAAGCGGGTGATCAAGCCGGCCAGTACGCCGAGGAACGAGGCGATCGTCATCACCGCCACATCGCGGTGCGCGACGTGCGACAGCTCGTGCGAGAGCACGCCCTCGAGCTCGTCGGCGTCCAGTCGTCGCATGATCCCGGTCGTCACGCAGACGACGGCGTTCTTCGGGTTCCGTCCGGTGGCGAACGCGTTCGGCAGGTCGACGTCGGCGATCGCGATCCGCGGCTTCGGCATGTCCGCCAGCGCGCAGAGCCGGTCGATCGCGCCGTGCAGCTGTGGCGCCTCTTCCGGGGTGACGATGCGCCCGCCCATCGCGTAGAGCGCGATCTTGTCGGAGAAGAAGTACTGGACGAACAGCGCCCCGCCGGCGATCACGATCGCGAGCACCGCGCTCTTGGTCACCGCGATCAGCGCCGCGATGAACCCGACGTACAGCAGCCCCAGCAGGAAGCTCGTCACGAGCATCCGCCTGTTCAGTCCCCGATCGGGCGCGAACCTGCTCTTCATCGTGACCTCCTTCCGTTGCTTGTCACCGAGATTAGCGCGGCCCCAAAGGGCTCTCCCGATCCAGCTCGGCCAGCAGCGACTTCAGCTCGGAGCGCAGGAAGTCGCGGGTGGCGACCTCGCCGACGGCCATCCGCAGCGACGCCATCTCGCGGGCCAGGAACTCCATGTCCGCCCGGGTCCGGGTGTCGATGTCGCGGTCCCGCTCGTACTGGACGCGGTCCCGTGCCTCCTGCCGGTTCTGTGCGAGCAGGATCAGCGGAGCGGCGTACGACGCCTGCAGGCTGAGCGCGAGGGTGAGGAAGATGAACGGGTACGTGTCGAACCGGACGCTCTCCGGCGCGAAGATGTTCCAGACCACCCAGAACACGATCGTCGCGGTCATGTAGACCAGGAACTTGCCGGTCCCGAGGAACCGGGCGATCCGCTCCGAGAGCCGCCCGAACGCGTCGGCGTCGTACGCGGACCGGATGGCGATGGTCCGGCGCAGCTCGCGCGGGATGTCCAGGCGGTTGGTGCTGTGTGAGCGCCGGTCGTCGCTACTGCGGTCGTCACGAGCCATCGTGGTCCACCTCCTGCGGTTGGTCGGATTCGCGCCAGTCGGCAGGCAGCAGATGGTCCAGTACGTCGTCCACGGTGACCGCGCCGAGCAACCGGCCCTCGTCGTCGAGCACTGGCGCCGCCACCAGGTTGTAGGTCGCCAGGTACTTGCTGACCGCCGTGAGGCTGTCATCAGGCCGCAGGCCATCCAGGTCGGTGTCCAAGGCGGCAGACACGAGCTCTGACGGCGGTTCGCGGAGCAGGCGCTGGATGTGGCCGACTCCGATGAACCGTCCGGTCGGAGTCTCCAGCGGCGGTCGGCAGACGTAGATCATCGCGGCCAGTGCCGGACTGAGCTCGGCGTTGCGGACATGGGCGAGCGCATCGGCCACGGTCGCGTCCACGGGCAGGATGACCGGCTCGGACGTCATCAGACCACCAGCAGTGCGCTCCTCGTACGTGAGCAGACGGCGCACGTCCTCAGCCTCGTCCGGCTCCATCAGCGTCAGCAGCCGCTCCGCCGTCTCGGTCGGCAGCTCCGCGATCAGGTCGGCCGCATCGTCCGGTGACATCTCTTCCAGTACGTCGGCAGCCCGCTCGGTGTCGAGAGCGGCCAGGATCTCCACCTGGTCGTCTTCCGGCAGTTCCTCGAGCACATCGGCCAGACGCTCGTCGTTCAGCGCCGCAGCGATCTCCTTGCGTCGCTTGGGCGACAGATCGTGCAGTACGGCGGCCAGGTCGGCTGCACGCATCGAGTCGAACGCGGCCAGGATGTGGGTGGCGCCCTGGCCCTCCTCGACCTGGGCGAACCCGCTCACGTCAGCCCAGTCGAGCACATGGGACTGACCGCGGCGCCGGAACCGCTTGCTGCCTTCGCGGACGGCTACCTTCGACAGCACCCAGTCCTTGGTTCGCCACTGCTCCATGGCCATGTCGAAGACCACACCGGTCGTCTCGGTCTCCCGAACGGTGACAGTGCGATCCAGCATCTCGCCCAGCACCAGGATCTCGGTCGTGCGCTGTTCGAAGCGCCGCATGTTCACCAGACCGGTCGTGATGACGTGGCCGACGTCAACCGACGTCACGCGGGTCATCGGCACGAAGATGCGCCGCCGGGCGAACACCTCGACCACCAGCCCGAGCACCCGCGGCGGTTGCGTCCCCTGCCGCAGCATCGCGACCACGTCACGCACCTTGCCGACCTGATCCCCGTTGGGGTCGTAAACAGGCAGACCAGCCAGCCGTGCGACATAAACGCGCGTCGGTCCACTCATGACCGAAGGCTAACCCGCAGGCACTCAGGTCAACTTGCGACGGCGGCGGACGCGCCGGTGCAGCGTGATCGGCTTCCGGCCTCGCGTGGTGGCCGGTGTCCCAGCAGGTGTCTCGTACGGCGATGCGCCGTCGAAGCCGGTGATCTCACCAGTCGGCTCCAGAACCAGGATGTCGGCCTCAGACCGCCACCGGTCGAGCTGAGTGTCCAGTCCGGCCGCGTTGAGCCGCTCCGTCCGCAGCACGAGCGCAGCAGCCGTCCACTCCTCGGTTCCCGGCGCCAACCGCCGTACTGTCGCCTTCCAGCTCGCCAGCCGCGTGGTGGCCGGCTTAGCCGGTACGACGACCTCCGCGGACCCCGCCGTGGCCAGACCGGCCAGCGGCTGCTCCGCACTACCGTCCGCATCCGCCAGTACGACGTACTGGCCGTCGACCGTGGCGAACCAGGCCGGTGCCGGTCGGTGGCCGTCCCACGAGATCCAGACCAGTCCGGCCTTCTTCATCACCCCGGCGATCTCGGCTGCTGCGTCCACGGCCCAAGACTGTCACAACTGGACCCGCAGACGAGTACGTTCCGGTCGTGGACATTCGGGGTGGCAGGCTCGAGGATTTCGACCAGCTGGTGGCTTTGACCACCGCTGTCCGGCCGTACGCGGTCGGTGCGCGCACCGGGGTCCGCGCTGGTCTCGAGGCCGCGACCAACGGCGAGGGCGTCGGCTATGCGGCCGAGGTCGACGGGCACCTGGTCGGCTGGAGCGCGCTACGCCCTGCCGCCTGGCTGAACGCAGACGATGCGTATGCCCTACAGGTGATCGTCCACCCGGACTACCGTCGCCAGGGCATCGGGACGCAGCTGCTGCGTGCCTGCGACGAATGGCTCGGGGCACTGCCCTCTTGGTCCGTGCAGAGCATCGCGGACGAGCACGGCACCGCGTTCGCGCTCCGGGCAGGTTTCACCGTCGGTGCGGAGCTCACCTACGCCGGTGTCGATCTCACTGACGCGGTTCCGACCATGACGGTCCCGGACGGCCTCGCGCTCGTCCCGCTCGCGCAACTGACGCCGCAGGACGTCTTCCCGGCGTACCGCGAGACAGCTGCTGACATCCCGGGTGGTTCAGCCGTCGACGCGGCGTTCGACTGGTTCGAGGCGCACGTGTGGGCCGGGCCTCTGTTCGACAGCGAACTGAGCGTCGCGATCGTCGATCGTGACGTGGTTGTCGCGTTCACCATCGCCTTCCGCGAGGACAACAAGCTGTGGACCGACATGACCGGGACTGTGCGCAGTCATCGGGGCAGGGGGCTTGCCGGTGCCGTGAAGGCGGCCTCACTCGCCGCTGCGAAGGACGCGGGGGTGACGGTGGCCTACACCGTGATGAACCTGGTCAACGAGCCGATGCTGACCGCCAACCGCCGCCTCGGCTACCGTCCGGTCGGTCTGCGCACCCAGCTCACCAAGAGCCACCGGCCGGGCTGATGAGAGTCCGGCCACATCGCACCGCGACGTGAGCCCGGTCACCGGACGCGGACGCGATTTCGCCGTACGCTGCCGGTGACCGGTGAGTAACCGACGCGGAGGTCCCGAAATGTCCGAGCAGGTCTTGCGGAGCAGAAGGTCGTGTCTGGCCACCCCGGGGTCGAACCCGCGGTTCCTGGCCAAGGCGAAGGGACTGGACGCCGACCAGGTGTTCCTCGACCTGGAGGACTCGGTCGCGCCGATCGCCAAGGTGGACGCCCGCAAGAACGTCGTGGCGGCGCTGAACGAGGGCGGCTGGGGCAAGAAGGTCCGCGTGGTCCGGGTGAACGACTGGACCACCGAGTGGACCTACGGCGACGTGATCGAGGTCGTCGGCGGCGCCGGGGCGAACCTGGACTGCATCATGCTGCCGAAGGTGCAGACCGCCGAGCAGGTGGTCGCGCTGGACCTGCTGATCACCCAGATCGAGAAGGTGCACGGCTACGAGCCGGGCCGGATCGGTATCGAGGCGCAGATCGAGAACGCCCTCGGCCTGACGAACGTGAACGCGATCGCGGCCGCCTCGCCGCGGGTCGAGACGATCATCTTCGGCCCCGCCGACTTCATGGCGTCGATCAACATGAAGTCGCTGGTGGTCGGCGAGCAGCCGCCCGGGTACGACGTCGGCGACGCCTACCACTACATCCTGATGCAGATCCTGATGGCGGCCCGCGCCTACGGCAAGCAGGCGATCGATGGCCCGTACCTGCAGATCAAGGACGTCGACGGCTTCCGCCGGGTGGCCGGCCGCTCGGCCGCGCTCGGCTTCGACGGCAAGTGGGTCCTGCACCCGGACCAGATCGCCGCCGCGAACGAGGTCTACTCGCCGCGCCAGGAGGACTACGACCACTCCGAGAACATCCTCGACGCCTACGACCACTTCACCTCGGCCGCCGGCGGCGCCCGCGGCGCGGTGATGCTCGGCGACGAGATGATCGACGAGGCCTCCCGCAAGATGGCCCTCGTCATCTCCGCCAAGGGCCGCGCGGCCGGCATGACCCGCAACGACCCCTGGCAAGCTCCTGCCGACTGACTACGCTGCCGCCATGACGGCGTACGAGGGGCACTGGGACGGCACCGATCCCGAGGAGTACCTGGCAGAACACGGCGACGGGCTCCAGGACGTCGCAGTTCCGGAGCAAGTCTGGGAGGTTCTGGTCGAGCGCAACGACGAGGGTCGGTGGGGACTCTACGTTCCCGATCAGCCGGTTGAGTTCAGCAGCCTTCCGGAGGCACAGGCGGCAGCAGAGGAACTGGCTAGCAGCTTCAGCCCGGACGACCCGTTCAGTCCGCGGTACCGGACCATCTACCGGACCGGGGACGGGCGCTACCTGGTGGCTCTGGAGGGTGCGCGGGAGACGTTCCACTTCACGGTGCAAGTGGCCGAGCGGATGGCCGTCGTGGAGTACTGACCGACGGCCACCGCGCTGCGGATCAGCCCAGCGACAGCACCTTCAGGATGCGGATGGGGCGGACCGGGGGGCCGTCCTGGTCGGGGTCGGCGATGCCGGCCTTGACCATCCGATCGAAGGTGGACATGCCGGCGATCACGTGGCCGAGGACGGTGTAGTTCGGCGGGATGTTGGCGAACGAGTGCACGACGAAGAACTCGCTGCCGTTCGTCCCGGGCCCCTGGTTGCCGTAGGCAACGGTTCCGCGCGGGTAGGTCTCCTTGCCGGTGACCTCGTCCGGGAACTTGTACCCCGGTCCGCCCTCCTCCTGCCGGTAGATGTCACCGCACTGCAGGACGCCGAGCCGGGCCGAGTTCGTCAGCCGGAAGCACTGTGTGGAGTCGTAGAACCGGCTCCGCACCAGGTGCACGAAGTTCGAGACGCCGCAGGGTGCGTTCGCCCGGTCCATCCGGACCACGAACGAGCCATAGTTGGTGAAGAAGACGACGTCGACGGTGCCGTGCGCCTTGGCCGTGGCGGACGGGACCCGGACCGGCTTGGCGGCCGGGTTCTCCGGCGTCGGGGTGAACTCACACCGAACAGTCGGCTTCGGCCGCTGCACCGGTACGGCGGACGCGGTGGCGGTCGTGAACGTCGTGGCGAGCAGGGTGGCCGCGATCACAGCGGCAAACGTTCGCTTCATGGGCACACGGTAATACCACGTGCGCTCCGCGCAGAGGTTTGCAAGGAAATGGCTCCGAACTCGATCTGATCGCCCAGGCCGCCTAAGGTAAGGCGGTCCGCTGCGGAAGGTGTTTGTTTGTGAACGGCGAGGTACTGGCAGGGCGCTACCGATTGCTCACCTTGTTGGGGCGAGGTGGTGCGGGTGAGGTCTGGCAGGCCGAGGACCTGCTGCTCGACCGGCAGGTGGCGGTCAAACTGCTCCGGAGCCTCGACGGCGACCCGATGGACGCGGTCGCCCGGTTCCAGGCCGAGGCACAGGCCGCTGCCCGGTTGATGCATCCGAACGTCGTCGCGACGTACGACGTAGGTGCCGAAGGCGATCGGGTCTTCCTGGTGATGGAGCTGGTCTCCGGACCGGACCTGGCCCAGCTGATGCGTACGGCGGGGCTGCCGAGCGCCAAGCTGGTCGAGGACATCGCCACTCAGGGCGCGCGGGCACTGGACGCGGCTCATGGAGCCGGCATCGTGCACCGCGACGTGAAGCCGGGCAACCTGCTGCTGGCGCCGGACGGCACGCTGAAGATGACCGACTTCGGCATCGCCAAGCGCGCCGGCAACGAGACCACCGCTCTGGGCGTCCTGCTCGGTACGGCGTCCTACGTGTCGCCGGAGCAGGTCCGTGGCGGCGCAGCCACGCCGGCCAGCGACTGGTACTCGCTCGGCTGCGTCCTCTACGAACTGCTCTCCGGTACGCCGCCCTTCACCGGAGCGACCGTGGAAGCGGTCATGCACCAGCATCTGCAGTCTGCGCCGGCCCCGATCATGCGCAACGACGTCACCCCGGCGCTGTCGGCGCTGGTGATGCGGTTGCTCGCCAAGAACCCCGCAGACCGCCCAGCGTCAGCTACTGAGGTCACGGCTCTGCTCAGCTCCACGGCAGACGAGAGCACTCAGGCAATCGCGCTCCCGCCGGTCAGCAACGCCACGCAGGTGCTGCAGATGCCTCCTCGGCAGGAAGAGGAGGCTGTCGCCACCCCGGAGCGCGAGGCACCCCGCCGTACGTTCCCGTTCGCCAAGGTCATTGCCGCCATGGCCGTCGTACTGGCTGCTGCGGTCGGTGTGGCGTTGCTGAAGGAGGGTGTGAAGGGTGACCCGGTCGCACAGGCCGGTGGGACGCCGTCTGCTCCGGTAGCGAAGGTGAAGACGACACCCAAGCCGAAGGCGACGCCGACTCCCACTCCGACGCCGAAGCCCACCAAGACCCCGACGAAGACGCCGACCAAGAAGCCGTCGAAGCCCGCTGATCAGTACCCGCAGGTGGTCGCGCAGCTGAAGGCTCTGGCCGGCAAGGTCCGCGAGAGCGGTCAGAACCAGCAGCAGTGGCCCGGTCAGCCCCAGCAGCGCAGCAACGCGCCGAAGCTGGCGGCCCGCGACCTGGAGCAGGCGGCGGCGCAGCTGGCCAAGGGTGAGACCGGTGAGGCGCGGAAGAACTACAACGAGGCCAAGCAGCGCCTGGTCGACGCCCAGCGTGAGCACCGCTGGCAGCCGACCGCCGAGGTCTACCTGGGGTTCGCCCAGCTCGACCGCTCGATGCCGGCCGGTGACGGCGGCGACAACGGCGACAGCGGGGACGGCGACGGCGACGAGTGAGGTAACCGACCCTCATCGGGTGGCCGGAGTCACAGCGGGTGTCGGCGCTGTCCCGGGATGCTGAAAGCCGCAATACTCACGAGTAGCGAGCTGAACCGCACCCGAGGAGAACCGGCGCAATGAGCAGACTGCAGCAGACCGAGGGGCTGACCGATATTCAGGAGGAGATCCTGAAGACGGTCCGCGCGTTCGTCGAGTCGGAGATCCTCCCGGTCGCCACCGAGCTCGAGCACAAGGACGAGTACCCGACCAAGATCGTCGAGGGGCTCAAGGAGCTCGGCCTGTTCGGGCTGATGATCCCCGAGGAGTACGGCGGTCTGGGCGAATCGCTGCTCACCTACGCGCTCTGCGTCGAGGAGATCGCCCGCGGCTGGATGAGCGTGTCCGGCATCGTCAACACGCACTTCATCGTCGCGTACATGCTGCTCCAGCACGGCACCGACGAGCAGAAGCAGAAGTACCTGCCGCGGATGGCCACCGGTGACGTGCGCGGCGCGTTCTCGATGTCCGAGCCGGGCTGCGGCTCCGATGTGGCCGCGATCAAGACCAAGGCCGTCCGCGACGGAGACCTGTACACGATCAACGGCCAGAAGATGTGGCTGACCAACGGTGGCTCGAGCAACCTCGTCGCCGTCCTGGTGAAGACCGACGAGGGTCAGGAATCGGTCTACAAGAACATGACCACGTTCCTGGTCGAGAAGGAGCCGGGCTTCGGCGAGGTCGACAAGGGCCTGACGGTGCCGGGCAAGATCGAGAAGATGGGCTACAAGGGCGTCGACACGACCGAGCTGATCTTCGACGGCTACTCCATCGGCGCGGACCAGATCCTGGGCGGCGTTCCTGGTAAGGGTTTCTACCAGATGATGGACGGTGTCGAGGTAGGCCGCGTGAACGTCGCCGCGCGTGGCTGTGGCGTGGCCCGGCGGGCGTTCGAGCTCGGCATCTCCTACGCGCAGCAGCGGGAGACATTCGGCAAGAAGATCGCCGACCACCAGGCCGTGCTGTTCCGGCTGGCCGACATGGCGGTCAAGGTCGAGGCTGCGCACGAGCTGATGGTGAAGGCGGCCCGCAAGAAGGACAGTGGGTCCCGCAACGACTTCGAGGCCGGTGTGGCGAAGTATCTGGCCAGTGAGTACTGCTCACAGGTGGTGGAGGACTCCTTCCGCATCCACGGCGGCTATGGCTTCTCCAAGGAGTACGAGATCGAGCGGCTCTACCGGGAGGCGCCGATGCTGCTGATCGGCGAGGGCACGGCCGACATCCAGCGGATGATCATCGGCCGCCGCCTCCTGGAGGACTACAAGCTTTAGTTCAAACGCTCCGGGTCCTGGATGAAGCCGCCGGTGAGGACTGCCTTGCCGAGCAGGGTCAGGTCGTGCTGGACGGCCTGTCCGGCCCGGCGGGTGGTGATCAGGCCGGCGTCGCGCAGGATGGCGGCCTGACGGCTCGCTCCGGCCAGTGAGATCCGGCAGCGCTCGGCCAGCACGGTTGTGGTGCAGCCGCCCGCGACCGCCTCCAGTGCGGCAGCCCGCGTCGTACCGAGTAGGGCTGCCAGCGGTTGGGAGCGGTTCTCTGCGGACATGCGGCGGAGGAGCCCAGGAGCGTGCTGCACCGGGTAGACGAGGACCGGTGGCAGTTCTGGGTCGTGCAGTTTGGTCGGAGTCAGCCAGCAGAAGACCGCAGGTTGCAGCCGCAGGCCGCGGCCGTCCAGATAGACGTCCTTGTCGGAGAAGCCCGGAATCTCCAGCACTGGCGAGTTCCAGCGCACTGACGGGTGCAGACGGCCCAGCAGTTGATCCACACCGGCCCCCGACATCTGACTGGCCTGCCGCTGGTGGTCCGCTCGGACCAGTGCACGGATCGAACTCCAGTACGGCGCGATCGCCTGCTGGTGGTAGGTCCGCAGCGCCTGTCCGAGCCCATGCACGACCTCGGCGCGACCGGATGCCAGGTCCCGAGTCCAGGGCGTCCGGGGCCGGCGTACTGCGAGCAGCTCAAGCTCTTGCTGCAGACGGGCCCGTGAGGTGGACATGACCCGCTCGAGACCGGTGTCGAAGTCGGAGGTCTGTTTGGCCGGGGTCAGGAAGTCGGGGGAGTAGCCGTGCGGAGGCGCCAGTTGAAGCAGCCGGACCGCGGACCGCGGTAGCAGTCTGCGGGCACGCTCCCGCCAGTTGCCGTAGTGGGCCATGCCGTCGCGTCCCTGCAGCTGGTGCAGGCTGAGCAGGACCTCCCACATCGGATCCGGTTCCTCGGCGAGCGTCGTGCGCGCCAGGTCCTGTCCGGTGAAGTGAATGCGCAACAAGGCGATCGCCTCCCCTCTCTACAACGCCTCATGGTGCAGAGAGCCCCCTGTCACGACCCTGTCAGCAGGCGAACTGTCCCCTCCCGGCGGTACGGTTTGACCACCTGGGGGTGGAGGCAGATGACTGAGCGTGCTCGCGTGGAGGTCCGGCTGCTCGGCAGCGTGTCCGTGCGGATCGCCGGTCAGCCTGTAGAGCTGGGCGGTGACCGGGTCCGGGCGCTGCTGGCCGTGCTGGCGCTGGCCCGGGGCGAGGCGGTCACCACGCCGGTTCTGGCCGATCGGATCTGGGGAGACGAGCCGCCGGCCAACATCGGTCCGAGCCTGCACACGCTGATGACCCGGTTGCGTCGTGCGATCGGGGCCGAGCTGGTCTCCACCGGTCCGGCCGGCTACAGCCTGCTGCTGGACGCCGAGCAGGTCGACGTGCACCGATTCACCTGCCTGCTGCACAGAGCGGTCGAGACCGACGACCCCACCGCCGAGTACGACGCTGTTGTGGCCGCGCTCGCGCTTTGGGGCGGCAGACCGTTCGATGGCGCCCGGTCCGGCTGGTTGGAGGTCTCCGAGGCGCCGCGCCTCACCGAGCAGTATCTGAACGCCGTAGAGCGCCGGGTCGACCTACGTGTCGAGGACCGGCACTACGGCGAGGTCCTGGCCCACCTGCGTGAGCTGACGGCGGCCTATCCGCTGCGCGAGTCGCTCTGGACGCGTCTGCTCCGGCTCCTGGCCAGAGCAGGCCGCACAGCCGAGGCCCTTGAGCTCTACGAGTCCGTCCGGGTCAGGATCGCCGACGAGCTCGGTGTGGATCCAGGAGCCGAGCTGCGGGCCCTGTACGCCGACCTCCTCGCCGGAACACCAGGAACGCCCGACGAACCGCCCCGCATCGTGGTGCCGCGCCAACTCCCAGCAGATCTGCCGACCTTCACCGGCAGACGAAGCTCATTGGCCTTCCTGGACGACGTCTTGGCGTCCGGCCGGTCCGAGCAGTCCGCGGTCATCGTCGCGATCGACGGGACCGGAGGCGCGGGAAAGACCGCACTGGCGGTGCATTGGTCCCACCAGGTCCGAACACACTTCCCGGACGGCCAGCTGTACGTGAACCTGCGTGGCTACAGCGCAGGAGGCCTGGTCGAGCCGCTCGACGCACTGCAGTCGCTCCTGCTCGGCCTCGGCGTGCCGAACGACCAGATCCCCGGAGCTCTCGAGGCCCGGTCGGCCATGCTGCGCACGGAGCTCGCCGAGAAGCAGTTGCTGCTCGTTCTCGACAACGCGCGCAACGCAGCTCAGGTCCGTCCATTGCTGCCCGGCGCCGGCGGCTTCGTCATCGTCACCAGCCGCAACCAGCTCCGCGGTCTGGTCGCGCGTGAGGGTGCTCGCCGCCTCAGCCTCGGTCAGATGAGCTCGGCAGAGTCCACCGAGCTCCTGGCCCGCGTCGTCTCCGGTCGCCCGTACGACGTCGCCCAGCTGGCCGGCTTCGCTGAGCTCTGCGGGCGGTTGCCACTGGCGCTGGTGGTCGGCGCGGAGCGGGCGAGCCGTAGCCGGAGCGCTGACATCACCAAGCAGCTGGCCGAGGCCGGTGATCGGTTGAGCGCGCTGGAGATCGGTGACGACGAGCTGAGCAGTGTGCGAGCTGTGCTGTCCTGGTCGTACCAAGCGTTGCCGTCGGACGCGGCTCGGCTGTTCCGCATGCTCGGCGGCTATCCAACAGCCGTTTTCGAGCCACCCGCGGTGGCCGCGCTGGCCGGACTCGACGAGGTGGAGGTCGACCACCTGCTCGACGTACTGGTCGAGGCGAATCTCCTGGAGCAGGCGTCCACTTCGTCGTACCAGCTGCACGACTTGGTCAGGCTGTACGCCGCTGGTCTCGAAGAGCCGGCCGAAAGCCAGCAGGCGCTGGCTCGGCTGCTGGACTGGCTGGCTCAGACCGCGCAGGCCGCCAAGCTGGCGCGGGGCGGCCGGCTGCGATTCCACCTGCTGCGCAAACCGCTGGATGGCGTGCGGCCACTCACGTTCGGCTCGGATGCCGAGGCGTTGGCCTGGTTCCGTCGGCAGTGGGGGACTCTGGTCGCCGGAGTCGTTCAGGGGGCCGAGCGCGGACACCACTGGCTCGCGGCCGTGCTGGCGACCGAGCTGTGGGACTACCTGGAGCAGCAGCGCTCACCAACACCCGCACTGCTGTACGCACACGAGATCGCAGTGCGCTCCGCACGAGCCGTCGGCGAGCCCCTGCTGGAGGCGGTGGTGGGCAACCAGTTGGCGGTCAGCTACGGCCTGCTGGGCCGGATCGACGACTCGTTGGCCCAGTTCCTCCCCGCGCTCGAGCTGATGGAGTCAGTCGGGAACCGGTCCGGGATGAGCATGCTGCACAGCAACATCGGGATGACCTACCGCCGGATGGGTGAGCTGGAGCTGGCGCTGCGGCACCTCGAGCAGGCGCTGGAGTGCAGCGACGAGGACCGTTCGTACGGCGCGGTCCTGAACAACCTGTCCCACACGCTCAGCGACCTCGGGCGGGATGCGGAAGCCATCGAGAGCGCGCTCGCAGCGGTTGAACGGCATCGCAGGGATGGCTACCAGCGCGGTGTCGCCTACGCCCTCGACACAGCCGGGCTCGCGTACCGGCGGGCCGGTGAGTACGAGCAGGCGATCGACTGTCTCGCCGAGGCGGCGCGGCTGTGCCGCGAGCTGGAGCTGGGTGCGGCCGAGGTGCCGACGCTGATCAGCTTGGGGGAGGCCTACCAGGCCGCCGGCCGCGACGAGGAGGCTCGGGAGGCGTGGCAGCTCGCGCTGACTGTGGCGGACCGGCAGGGGCCGTCCCAGCACTACGACCGCACCCGGATCTTCGACCTGCTGGAACCAGTCCAGCAGCCGGCACCCTAGAAAAGCCTGCACCAGCGGCACACGCTGGGTCGACGGGCGGGGCGGTGCCAGTCGGCCCAGCGCGCGGCGCGGGCAGGCGGTGGGTGGCTAGGCGGTCAGCCGGGGCACTGCTTGCGGGTGAGCGTGCCGGGTGTTGCCGGAGCCGTAGCCGGACAGCAGCCAGATCCCCAGCTGGGTGATCTCGTGCCGCACCGATGCACCGGCACGGCGGGTGGTGATCAGGCCTGCCTCACGCAGCACGGTCGCCTGGTGGCTGGCCGCGGCCGGAGAGATCTTGCAGCGCTTGGCCAGCTCGGTCGTCGTGCAGCCCGCCACTGCCGCCTCCAGAGCGGCAGCCCGGGTCGAGCCGAGCAGTGAGCCCAGTGGGTCGCTGGCGGCGTTCTGGTCCAGCGAGCCTTGCCGCAGGATGCCCGGCGCGTGCTGGATCGGATACACCAGGATCGGCTTCAGCTCAGGGTCGCGCAGCTTGGTCGGCACCTGCCAGCAGAACGCCGACGGCTGCAGCTCGATGCCACGGCCGTCCAGGTAGAGGTCGCGGTCGTTCATGTCGAGCACCTGCAGCACCGGCGCGACCCAGCGCACCCGTGGGTGCAGCGAGGAGAGGAGCCGGTCCACCCCGTGCCGGGCCAGTGCCTCACCACGATGCGCGTGGTCGGCCGAGATGTGCGTCCCGATCGACTTCCAGTACGGCGCGATCGCCGCCGCGTGGTAGGTCCGCAGCGCCCGGCCGAGCTTGTGCAGCGACCCACGGTCGCCCTGGGCGAGCTCCCGGGTCCACGGCGAGGCCGGACGGTACTTGGAGAGCAGGTCGAGCTGGCCGCGGATCAGCTGACTCGGAGTCGACAGCGCGATGTCGAGCGCGCCTTCGAAGTCCGGTGCGGACTCGGCCGGGGTGAGGAAGTCAGGTGAGTACCCCTTCGGCGGGGTGAGCTCCAGCAGCAGCCGCATCTGATCCGGTGCGACCGACGTCCGGACGTGCCGGCGCCAGTCCTCGAAGATCAGCCGGCCGTCGGAGTGCTGGAGCATGTGGAGGCTGAGGAGCACCTCCCACAACGGTGCCGGTCGGGTCGCGACCGTGACGCGCGTCAGATCGCGCGGCGTGAAGTGGATTCTGAGCACTGCGACGCCCTCCCAGCGGCAAACCGTCACGACATCCCCCGATGCCGTCGGTCGCAGGCTGTGGCGAACTGGCGACCGAACGCGATGACGGCAGTTAATCAAGACCGCCAATCGCTGCACAACCGTTTGATCCATCCAACCGGCCGTGAATCCCGGCCATGGCAGAAGCCTGCCATCTCTGGCCGGATCCGCCCGGATCGTGGTATTAGGGGTATTTGATCAAAGCCAGTGGTTGCGCTTGAACAATCGGTGAAGACCTACGCACGCCACCAGCATCACGCCGAGCACCACGAAGTAGGCGTACCGGAGGCGCAGCTCCGGCATGTAGTCGAAGTTCATCCCGTAGATCCCGGCGATCATCGTCGGTACGGCGAGGATCGCGACCCAGGACGAGATCCGCCGCATGTCCTCGTTCTCGGCCACCTGCACCTGGGCCAGTCCGGCCTGCAGGATCGAGCTGAGCAGCTCGTCGAAGGAGACCACCTGCTCCTTCACCCGCATCAAGTGGTCGTCGACGTCGCGGAAGTAGTTCCGCGTCTCGTCCGCGATCAACGGATGCCGCAGTGTGGAGAGAGCGCGCATCGGGCCGGTCAGCGGAGCCACAGCCCGCTTCAGCTCCAGCACTTCCCGCTTGAGCTGGTAGACCCGGTCGATGTTGCGCCAGCCGCGCGGTGTGAACATCTCGGACTCGATCAGGTCCATATCGGCCTGTACGGCGTCCGCGACCTCCAGGTAGCGGTCGACCACGTGGTCGGCGATCGCGTGCAGCACGACGCCCGGCCCGACTGCCAGCCGCTCCGGCTGGTCCTCCAGCTCCTGTCGCAGACCAGTCAGCTCACTGTGCTCACCGTGCCGGACGGTGACCACGAAGCCCGGCCCGCAGAACACCATGACCTCACCGGTCGCCACCACTTCACTGGTCGCGGTCAGGTCCTTGTGCGGGACGTAGCTGACTGTCTTGAGCACAGCGAACAGAGTGTCCTCGTACCGCTCGAGCTTCGGCCGCTGGTGTGCCTCCGACGCGTCTTCGAGGGCCAGAGCGTGCAGGCCGAACTCGCGGCCGATGATCGCGAGCTGGTGGTCGGTCGGCTGGAACAGGCCGATCCAGACGAACCCCTGGCCGCGCTTGGCCCGCCCGAGCGCCTCCGTGTAGGAGTTGATCCGCTGGTCGCGCCGACCGTCGCGGTAGAAGGCCCAGTCGACCAGTGCGCCGTCGAGTTTGCCGCTGGCGACCGGGTCCGGACGCATCGGCCCGTCATCCATCGGCCGACGGGCGAACAGCTGTCCCATCCGGCGTGTCGCGCCCAGGTCCCAGCGTCGTCCGGCCATCACCGGCGAGGCTATCAAGACGCGGTAACCAGCCGTCGGCAATGATGGGGGTGGAAGCACGTGGAGAGGAACGACGATGACGCAAGGCATGCCCTTGACGGACCCGCGGCCGAGCGGTCTGACGATCGGGACGTATGACACCTACCGGGAGGCGCAGCGCGCTGTCGACTACCTCTCGGACGAGAAGTTCCCGGTCGAGCACACGACCATCGTCGGCAACAACCTGCGCCAGGTGGAGAAGATCACCGGCCGGTTGACCTGGGGACGGGCGCTGACCGCCGGTCTGGCCAGCGGTGCCTGGTTCGGCCTGTTCGTCGGTGTCCTGCTGGGTGCGGTCACGAATGCGAACTGGCTGGCCGCCCTGCTCACCGGTGTGGTGCTGGGCGCCTTCTTCGGGCTGGTGTTCGGTGGCCTGAGCTACGCCCAGTCGGCCGGCCGCCGCGACTTCACCTCGCGGACCGCGGTGGTGGCGACGACGTACGACGTCCTGTGCGACTTCAAGTTCGCCGAGGAGGCCCGTAACCACCTGGCCAAGCTGGCGCTGAAGGGTGAGGTCAGCCCGCGGCTGCCCGACCACCCCCTGCAGCAGCCGAGCCAGCAGGCCGGCCAGCAGCCGCCGCAGAGCTAGCACTGTCCCGGGCGGAGTGACGCAGGTCTCTCCGCCCGGTGAGAGCCAGACCACGGCCGCCGGTGGTCCGATCCGCCAGCATGGGTTGTCCAACCCCGAGGAGGAGCCGGTATGCAGTTCGGGCGTAGTTACGAGGAGTTCGAGGTCGGTGCGGTCTACAAGCACTGGCCCGGCAAGACGGTGACCGAGTACGACGACCACCTGTTCTGCCTGCTGACCATGAACCACCACCCGCTGCACCTGGACACGCACTACGCCGCGGAGTCCACCCAGTTCGGCCAGAACGTTGTGGTGGGCAACTACATCTACTCGATCCTGCTCGGGATGTCGGTCCCCGACGTCAGCGGCAAGGCGATCGCCAACCTCGAGATCGAGTCCCTGCGGCACGTCGCCCCGACCTTCCACGGCGACACCATCTACGGCGAGACCGTCGTACTGGACAAGTGGGAGTCGAAGTCCAAGGACGACCGCGGCGTCGTCTACGTGGAGACGAAGGGCTACAAGCAGGACGGCACCGTCGTCTGCCTGTTCCGCCGCAAGGTGATGGTCCCGAAGAACTCCTACCTCGAGGCCCGTGGCGGCGAGCAGCCGGGACGCCCGGTTCCCACCTCGTAAATCGATGACCGTAGCGCGCCGGGAAGTAGCCGGTCCCGACTGAGCCGAAGAGCGACAGCATCTGTCCGCACGCTAAGTGAACCCTTTCAAGGGCGGCTGAATAGTGCGCTGGAATGCGTATTCCACTTCGGCTGTGGTCGAATACGTTGTCGCCGATCGATCCCGCCCGGACAGTGATCCCTCCGACTAAGGGGAGGTTCGATGTCCACAGGGGTCATTCGGCGCGCCTGGGCCGTCATACTCGGCGCAGCGCTGATCGCGTGTCTGCATCCGCCGGGTGCGGTCGCGGGACCGGAGCAGCAGGAAAAAGAAGAGCGAACGGTCAAGGGAACCAAGCTGAAGCCGGTTCCCGGCGCCGACTACAAGGTCAAGCCGAGGACGCCGGATCTCGATGTCGACCTCGTGAAGACGCCGGCCGTCCAGTGGCCGACCGCCGGGTCGGCGGCCGTGGCGCTGCCGGCTGTCGGCTGGACCGCGCAGATGTCCGGCGTACTGCCGAAGAAGGCCGCCGGTGTGCTGCCGGTCGCGATCGGACCGGCGGCCGCCGCGGGCACGGCTCCGAGCGACGTCAAGGTCGATCTGCTCGGGAAGCGGGACTCCCGCATCCTGGTCAAGCTCACCGACACCGGCAAGACCAAGTCGAACGGCAAGGTCCGGCTCGAGCTGGACTACCAGGCCTTCCGGTACGCGTACGGCGGTGACTGGGCGACCCGGCTGCGACTGGTGCAGCTGCCCGCGTGTGCGGAGAAGGCGCCACTGTCGGCGACCTGTGCCGGCGTGCCGCTCAAGTCCAGCAACGACGGCGCGGGCAAGGTCAGCGCCGACGTCCCCGCGAACGGCCTGTTCGCGATGGAGGCCGCGGCCGCGGGCAATGCCGGTGACTACGGCAACACCTCGCTGTCCCCGACCGCGTCCTGGTCGGTCGGTGGCTCGTCCGGCGACTTCAACTGGCAGTACCCGTTCCGGGCGCCACCAGGGACCGGTGGGCCGACCCCGAAGATCAGCCTGGGCTACTCGTCCGGCAGCGTCGACGGACGGACCTCAGGCACCAACAACCAGACCTCGTGGGCTGGTGAAGGGTTCGAACTGTCGCCTGGTGGTTCGATCGAACGCCGCTACGCCTCGTGCTCGTCGAAGAACGAGAAGACCGGGAACAACGGCAACCGGCCGGTCGGCGACCTCTGCTTCGCGACCGACAACGCGACCTTCAGCCTGAACGGCTCCGGCGGCGAGCTCGTCCGGGACGACGCCACCGGGCAGTGGCGCCCGAAGGGCGACGACGGAACCAAGGTCGAGCGCCTGTCCGGCGCCGCCAACGGTGACGAGGGCACTCCGGGCAAGCCGCAGGAGCAGGGCGAGTACTGGATCATCACCACCAAGGACGGCACCAAGTACCACTTCGGCCTGAACAAGCTCCCCGGTGCGACCACCGAGACGACCAACTCCGCGCTCACGGTCCCGGTCGCCGGTAACCACGCGGGTGAGCAGTGCAACAAGGCCGCTTTCGCGGACTCGTTCTGTCAGCAGGCCTACCGCTGGCAGCTCGACTACGTCGTCGACCCGCACGGCAACACGATGTCGTTGTTCTACGACGTAGAGAAGAACAACTACGCCTACAACGGCACCGAGACCACGGTGAAGAGTTACGACCGCGCGAGCAACATCAAGCGGATCGACTACGGCCAGACCGACGGCCAGGTCTTCGCCGAGAAGCCGGTGGCGCGCGTCCACTTCGACACGCTCGAGCGCTGCAACGCGGGCATCAACTGTGCCCCGGCCGACTACTTCGACACTCCGCTCGACCAGGAGTGCGGCACAGCGAGCTGCAAGCAGACCGGTCCGAGCTTCTGGACCAAGAAGAAGCTCGGCAAGATCCGCACGGAGGTCTGGCGCGGTACGGCGTTCGACGCCGTCGACACGTGGACCCTGCGGCACTCGTTCCCGAACCCCGGTGACAACACGAGCGCCCGGCTGTGGCTGGAAGCGATCGTGCACACCGGCGAGGCCGGGCCGGGCTCGGTGTCCATCCCCGAGATCAACTTCGACAAGATGCAGCTCGACAACCGGGTCGCCGACGGCAGCGCGAGGCCGTTGCTGCAGTGGTTCCGCATCCGCGGCATCCACTACGGCACCGGTGGCGAGCTGGCGGTCACGTACTCGTCCAAGGACTGCACTCTGCCCGGCAACGTGCCGCCGGTGGACCGCAACGACCGCCGGTGCCACCCGCTGAAGTGGACTCCGCCTGGTGAGGTCAACGAGCGTGAGGACTGGTTCCACAAGTACGTCGTCACGGCCGTCACCGAGTCCGACCGCGTCAGCGGCATGGTCCCGGTGCAGACCACCGTCAGCTACCCGGGCAAGCCGGCCTGGCGGCACGACGACGAGGACGGTCTGGTCGAGATCGGCCGCAAGACCTGGTCCCAGTGGCGCGGTTACGACCGGGTCATTGTCACGAAGGGCCACCCCGACGGTCCGCAGTCGGTGACCGAGAGCCGCTACTTCCAGGGCATGGACGGCGACAAGCTGGCCGACGGCACCGTCAAGGACGTCAAGCTGACCGACTCGACCGGCGCCCAGACCGAGGACGTCAACGCGCTGTCCGGTCAGGTCCGGGAGAGCAGCAAGCTGGTCAACGGTGCGATCGTCGAGCGGACGATCAACGACACCTGGGTTTCGGGTGCCACCTCGACCCGAGTCCGGGACTGGGGCACCACCCAGGCCTTCAAGGTCGAGCAGGGGGCTTCCAAGCAGTGGGAGGCCAAGCAGGGCGGCGGGTTCCGGCAGTCCGGGGCCAGCCACGTCTACTCGCCGACCGGCGTGTTGCTGGCCGCGTCGAACGCCAACGACCTGGCCACGACGGCTGACGACACCTGCGTGCGGTACGAGTACGCGAGCAACCCCGCCAAGGGCATCGTCGAGCTGCCGGTCCGGACGCAGACGGTGGCCAAGGCCTGCGACCAGCCGTGGACGAAGGACGACGTCCTGTCCGACACCAAGCAGTCGTACGCCGGTGGCGCGGCCCCGGTGAACGCCAAGCCGATCTCGGTGCAGCGGCTGAGCGGATTCGACAGTGCCGGTGAGCCGACGTACCAGACCGTCGGGACGACGGCCTACGACGACCACGGCCGGAAGAAGACCGAGACCGACCCGAAGAACAACTCCACCACGTACGGCTACTTCCCGGCGGACGGTCCGGTCACCAAGACGACCGTGTCGTTGTCGAACGGTCACACCACGAGCACCGAGCTCGACCCGGCGTGGGGCCAGACGACCAAGGTCACCGATGTCGGTGGCCGGACGACGACCTCCGAGCGGGACCCGCTCGGTCGCATCAGCAAGGTCTGGCTGCCGGACCGCGCGCAGACCCAGACCGCGAACGTCGAGCATGTCTACACCGCGGGCATCGACCAGCCGGGCGTCGTCCAGACGAAGTCCCTGCAGGCGGACGGGACAGTGGCGACCAGCTACGAGATCCTCGACGGTCTGCAGCGCAAGCGGCAGGTCCAGCGGGCGTCGGCCGACGGCATCGGCCGGGTGATCGAGGACTTCGAGTACGACTCACGGGTCTGCAGATCATCCAGAACAACCCCTACTACAACGACGCTCCGCCCGGACCGCAGGTCTTCGACGCGGTGGAGGAGGAGATCCCGGCCCGGAAGGCGACGGCGTACGACCAGCTCGAGCGTCCGATGACCGAGTCGCTCTGGTCGAAGAACGAGGTGAAGTGGGTCACCACGCACAGCCACCAGCCCGGTGTGCAGACCGTGGACCCGCCGAACGGTGAGCAGGCCTCGACCCGGATCAGCGACGTACAGGGCCGGATGACCGAGCTGCGCACCTACAACACCCCGGGTGTCAGCACGAGCTTCGACAAGACGACCTACACCTACAACAAGGCCGGGCAGATCTCGTCGATGACGGACGCGGCCGGCAACCAGTGGCGTTACGAGTACGACCTGCGGGGCCGGCGGACCAAGGCCGTCGAACCCGATCGCGGGGTGACGACCTACACCCACACCGATCTGGACCAGGTCGCCACGATGACCGACGCGCTCGGCAAGACGCTGTTCTACAGCTACGACACCATCGGCCGGCAGACGTCCGTCCGTGAGGGCGCGGCCGACGGACCGCTGCTCATCGAGCGGACCTACGACAACCTGGTCAACGGATCGCCCAGTACGGCGACCCGCTACGTGAACGGCGAGGCCTACAAGACCGAGGTGACCGGCTACGACTCCACCGGACACGCACTCGGGACCAAGGTCACGCTGCCGGCTTCCGAAGGCGGCCTGGCCAGGACGTACACGACGGAAAGCACCTACACCGCCAGCGGTCAGCTCGCGACCCTCAAGGTCCCGGGCGTCGGCGGACTGCCGGCGGAGACGCTGACCACCACGTACGACAGCAACGACCTGCCGAAGACGATGTCCAGCGACACCTCGACCTACGTCACGGACTCGCAGTTCAACTCCTTCGGTGACCTCACATATCTGGAGGTGAAGCCGACCGGCGGGAAGTACCTGCGGCACAACTACGTGTACGACGATTCGACGCGCCGGTTGACGCGGGCGTTCAGCCAGCGGCAGACGACCGGTCCGCAGCGGGTGCTGGACCAGAGCTACGACTACGACCTCGCCGGGAACGTCACCAAGATCACCGACTCCCCGGCGAGTGGCAGCGCGGATCCGAAGGACGTGCAGTGCTTCGGGTACGACGAATCGCGCCGGCTGACCCAGGCGTGGACCCCAGGGGACGAGAACTGTGCGGCCCAGCCGACCAGTGCGAGTCAGCTGGGCGGACCGGCGCCGTACTGGCACCAGTGGACGTTCGACCAGATCGGCAACCGCAAGACCGAGAAGCGCAACACCGTTGCCGGGGCCACGACGAGCACCTACGAGTACCCGGCTGCGGGTGAGGCCCGGCCGCACGCCGTGCAGAAGATCACCACGACCGGCACCGACGGCACGACGAAGGTCAACGAGTACGGCTACGACGCGGTCGGGAACCAGACGACGCGCAAGGTCGCGGGCGTCGGTGAGACCTTCACCTGGGACACCGAGGGCAAGCTGGCCAAGGTCAAGAAGGGCAACCAGGAGACCGGCTACATCTACGATGCCGACGGCAACCGCTTGCTCCGCAAGGACAACACCGGCACCACGCTGTACCTGGGTGACACCGAGGTGCTGCTGATGCCGGACGGCTCCGAGCTCGGAACGCGGTACTACAAGTTCGGCCAGCAGACCATCGGCGTCCGGGTCGGCACCAAGCTGACCTGGCTCGGCTCGGACCACCACGGTTCGGCGACGCTGACGGTCGACGCGCAGACGCAGGCCTTCCAGCGCAAGCGGATCACGCCGTACGGCGAGGCCCGCGGACCGATCCCGACCGCGTGGCCGGGGCAGAAGGACTTCGTCGGCGGCACCCGGGACGACTCCACCGGGCTGGTGCACCTGGGAGCGCGTGAGTACGACCCGACGACCGGCAGGTTCGTCTCGGTGGACCCGGTCATCGACGGCACGGATCCACAGCAGCTCAACGGGTACGCGTACGCGAACAACAGCCCGGCGAGTTTCGTCGACGCGGACGGCAAGCGCTACCGCGTCCAGACGATCACGATCAGCGAGACGAAGAGGACTGTCCGCGAGCACGTGAGACGGATCAAGGAGATTCAGAAAGAGGTCATCACGATCTACGCGAAGATCGTGATCTTCACCTTCTTCGCGAAGATCGCGACCGCCTTCGGGATGCACGAATTCGCTCGGCAGCTCACCGCCGAGGTGGCCGTACAGGTGATCCACTTCAAGGAAGTGATCAAGACGATCAGGTACCACACGTCGGAAATCATCCGGATCGTCACCACGAAACGCGTCTACATCCCGGAGCTGGAACAGGCGCTGAAGCTGGCCAAACAGACCGACAACAGCGTGTCCACGATGGACAAACAGGTCGACGGGATGGCCGACATCGCGGCCAAGCTCGCGGAGCGCGCGAAGGCGAGTCTGGACGCGATCCAGAAGGCCACCGCCATCGCCGACGAGCAGAAGCGCAAGGATGCCGAGCAGGCGAACCGGAAGGAGTGCGGGGTCTGCGGGAAGGATCCGGACGACGATCCGATCGACAAGATCGCGTGGAACGCCGTCGGTGGAGCCGCGGTCGGAGTCGGGATCTGTGTTCTCGGCGCCATCTTCACCGCCGGTGGCTCGTGTGCTGTCGGTGCCGCGGTCGGCGCGGGCATCGCGGGTGCTGGTGCGACGGCCGCCTACCAGCTGGGCTGGAACTGCTACAACGGGCCGAAGAACTCCTGTCTGAAGCGCGACCCCTACAAGCCGCCGCCAATGACCTACCAGGAGCGCTCGGACCTCTGCCATACGCCGGGCGCCCAGGAGGCGTGCAAGTACGCCACGCCGGGGCGGTGACCGGAGCGATGACGAAACACCGGAGTTCACGGCGGCTGGCTGCTGCCTTGTCGGCAGGGATGCTGGCGTTGCCGTTGACTGCGGTAGCTGGTGCGGGTACGGCGGTTTCCGCCGTACCCGCCCCGGCGGGGCCGCAGCAGCGGGTGGAGCTCGAGCACCTGAAGAACGAGACCACGCAGGTGTTCCGGGAACCCTCGGGCCTGCACACGATGGAACAGTTCGCGTACCCGGTCCGGGCCCGGAAGGGCTCGGGCTGGGCGCCCATCGACACGAAGCTGAGCGTCCGGCCGGACGGTTCGGTCCAGCCGGGGGCGATCGTCACCGACCTCCGGCTGTCCGGCGGTGGCGACGACCAGCTCGTTGCCCTCGGCAAGGACGACAAACAGGTCCGGATGGGGTGGAAGGGGAAGCTGCCGAAGCCGGTGCTGGCCGGCGACACCGCGACCTACCCGGAGGTGCTGCCCGGAGTCGATCTGCGGGTGCGGGTCGAGGCCACCGGGTTCCAGCATCTGCTGGTGGTCAAGGACCGGGCTGCCGCGAGCAACCCGGCGCTCAAGCAGCTCCGGTTCCCGGTCACCGGCACCGGGCTGAAGCTGGCCACCAAGGCCGACGGTACGACGGTCGCGGCCGACGCGACCGGCAAGACGTTGTTCACGGCCGGCAAGGCGGTGATGTGGGACAGTCCGACGACCGCGAAGACCGCAGGCGCCGAGCCGAGGTCACAGCACGCCAGTATCCCGACCACCCGGTCGGGGAGCGAGCTGGTGATCACGCCGGACCAGAAGCTGCTCACGGCGGCCACGACGCGCTACCCGGTGACGATCGACCCGTCCTGGGCGGTCAACAACTACCTGTGGACGCATGTCAGCCTGGAGCATCCGGGGCAGTCCTACTGGGACTACGACCGGGCCGAGGGCGCCAAGGTCGGCAGGTCGTACGACAACGTCATCACCTACCGCTCGTTCTTCCAGTTCGGCACCGGCGACATCCGCGGTGCGAAGGTCACCAGTGCCCGGTTCGAGATCATGCTCGACCACAGCTCGTCCGGCGAGGCGAAGCCGGTCGACCTGTACTGGACGCACCCCATCAACCGGGACCAGGACGTCACCTGGGACAACACCGCCAACCACTGGCGGCAGTACCTGGGGACGGCGTACGGCAATGCCCGGACCAACGGTGGCCAGCCGGACATGCAGATGAACTGGGCGGGTGCCGCCAAGGACGGTGCGGCTCTGGTCACTCCGTTCCAGACCGCGGCGAACAACAACGACGGCACGGTCACCTTCGGGCTGCGGGCGCCGAACGAGTGGGACACCTTGCAGTGGAAGAGGTTCCACGGCGGCTCCGCGAGGATCGTTGTCTCTTACAACAACGCGCCGTACGCACCGGAGCGGGTGAATTTCAGCCGGGAGCGGCCGTGTGGGACGGCGGCGCGGCCGACGGTGGTCAGCTGGCCGTTGTCGGGCTACTCGTTCTCGGCGAAGGCGACCGACAAGGACGGTGACAACCTGGTCACCCGGCTGTCGATCAACCGAGCGTCGGACAACGCCTTGGTGCACCAGGTGGACTCCGCGTCGACGACCTCCGGGTCGGCCTTCGCGTGGCCCGCGATCGACCGGGCGAAGTTCGAGGACGGGCAGACCTACTACTACTCGGCCAAGAGCGATGACGGCGTCACCGATGACGACGTCGCGTACGGCGCGGCCACCCCGCCCTGCTACTTCAAGGTCGACGCGAAGAAGCCGGGGAAGGCGGTGCTGTCGTCGACCGACTTCCCGGACGGTGAAGCCGGCGTCCCGGCGCGGACGGTCGGTACCGTCACGCTGAAGCCGGCCGCGGGTGACACCGACGTGGCCGAGTACCTGTACGGCTTCCAGCCGGAGCGCGTGGTCAGCCGGATCAAGGCCGGGGCCGACGGGTCGGTGCAGATCCCGATGAGCGTGTTCCAGAAGGCTCCCGGCGTGGAGCCGGAGTCGAAGATCCTTTATGTGAAGGCGGTCGACGGCGCGAACAACGTCAGCGACGTCTCGTCGGTCTGGCAGCTCAGTGCCGAGCAACGCGACGAGTTGCCGGCCAAGAGCCGCAACGATGTGAACGGCGACGGCCGGGCCGACCTGTCCACCGTCCTCGACCAGGGCGACGGACGGACCGCGATCTGGAATGTCGTGACCAAACCGGACGGATCGACACACACCGGCCAGATGGCCTGGGACTCCGGTGCCAACGGCGGCTTTGCGATGTACCGGACCCGTCCGGTCCGTGGTGACTTCGACGGTGACGGCCGGACCGACGCCGTACTGTTCCGTGAGGAAGCAGGTCGCCGGATCGGCATGTACCGAGGCCTGTCCGCCGGTGAACGGTACAACTTCGAATCCGCACCGGTCTGGTACAGCGGTGCGAACGGCTGGCCGCTCAGTACGGCCCGGATCGTCTCGGGAGACGTGAACGGCGACGGCAAGAGCGACATCGTCGCCCAGCTGAACGTATCGGGGACAAGTTGGCGCACGCTGACCTTCCTCGGTCCCGCGCTCAGCACTCCGGTCGAGTGGCTGCAGACCGGCAGTCAGTGGTCCGGCAGCGCTCCGCTGCTGGCCGACGTCGACGGGGACAAGAAGGCCGACCTGGTGGACATGCAGAACCTCAACGGTTGCCGCACGGTGACGAGGTACTTCAAGTCCAGCGGTACGGCGTTCAGCGCGACTCCGGTCACCCTGCACGACTCGGGTGCCGGTGGGTACTGCTGGGAGCGCAGCAAGCCGCAGGTCGCGGACGTGAACGGTGACGGCAAGGACGACATCGTCGCGCTGTACGAGAACAGCGGCACGGACGCTTCGTTGAAGGTGTTCCGTTCGACCGGTACGGCGTACGCGCTGGCCGAATGGTGGCGCGATGCCACCGCGTTCGACCCGGCCAAGACCGCGCTGTCCATCGGTGACTTCACCGGTGACGGCAAGGAGGACGTCGGACTGTTCTACTCGACCGAAGGCGGTGGGCGGGAGACCTACACGCTCGCGTCGACCGGTACGTCGTTCGGGCCGGCGGTCGGCCGCTGGAAGGAGCCGCGGGTCGGTGCGAGCACCGGACCGAGCTTCGACATCGAGGAACGCACGTACGAGCTGGTGAACCGCAACAGCAGCCAGTGTCTGGACGTCTGGAACAACAGCCAGGTCGATGCCGAGCGGCTGGTCCAGCACGAGTGTCACGGTGGAATCAACCAGCGGTTCCGGGTGGCCCGGATCGCGGGCACGGACCAGTTCGAGATCCGGACGGCGCACTTCCAGGGCAACGTCAACGACGGACGCCCACGCTGTCTCGACGTCGAGAACATGCTGCAGGACGACGAGCGCAAGGTCCTGCAATGGCCGTGCATGGGAACGTCGAACCAGCAGTTGCTGATCGAGTACCTCGAAGGGAGCAGTTACGACACAGTGGTCCGGCTGAAGTTCGCGCACAGTGCGAAGTGCGCGTCGCCGTCGCAGGGCAGCACGACGCAGGACACCACGATCGTCCAGCGCACGTGTACGGCGGAGGCCAGCCAGCAGTGGATCCTGCGGGCCGGCTTCAACCCGGCACAGCCGACAGGCAAGCACCACATCCAGGCGTCGAACACCGCATTGGTGCTGGACGTCGAGAACTGCCTGCCGGACGCCAGGATGCGGATGTGGAACGTAGTGGCTGCCAGTCCGTGCCAGGGCTGGCAGCTGAAGCCCCTCGGTGACGACGTGTACAAGATCATCGAGCCGAGCACAGGCGAGGCGGTCGATGTGCCGGGCTGTACCGATGCCTTGGCGCAGACAGTCGTGACGATGCCGGAGAGCGACAGTACCTGTCAGCGCTGGCGGATCGAACCGGCCGTCAACGGGACCTGGTCGATCACCAGGGAGGCGAACGGTCTCTCCATGGACGTCGCCGGCTGCAGCACTGCAGCGGACGCCGGCCTGATCACCTGGCGGTACTGGAACGGTCCCTGTCAGCGCTGGAAGCTCAACCCGCTCTGACCCGTCAGGGGGCCGGTACGTCGTACCGGCCCCCTTGGCGTTGTCAGCTTCAGTTGAGGAAGAGCTCGATCACCGGGACGAGAACGTCCGGCTTCTGGGTGGGGAGGTCGAGGGTGAGGACGTCGGAGGCTGTGCCACCCATAGTTGTGTTCTGAGCCTGCTGCGCTGGATCATGGACGATGCGGGGGATTTCCGAGGCGTCGTTGAGCAGCTGGGCGTAATTGACCTTGCCGGACAGGCCGGGGAGGTGCACATGGCCCATCGGCCAGGAGAAGAAGTGCAGGTAGAGGCGGTCGCCGTTCTGCGTGTAGCGGCAGTCCGCCGGAGCCGTGTACTCAGACGGGCGTGCACCGCGGAAGGAGCGCTCGTGCAGCCGGGTCCACTCACCGATGGACGCCAGTGTGGCCAGTGCGCGCGGGTCGAACTCGCCACGAGCGGTGGGGCCGACGTTCAGCAGCAGGTTGCCGTCCTTGGAGACGGAGTCCACCAGCATCTTCACCAGGAGCTCCGGTGACTTCCAGTCCAGGTTGTCGCGGTCGTAGCCCCAGCTGCCGTTCAGAGTCTGACAGGCCTCCCAGAGCACCGGTACGCCGTCGCGCTCCATCGGTCCGTCCGGCTGGTACTGCTCCGGCGTGACGAAGTCACCAGGGATGTCCAGGCGGTCGTTGATCAGGATGCCGGGCTGCAGCTCGCGGACCATTGCCATCAGCTCGACCGAACGCCAGTCGTCGCGCCCCTTGCCGTGACCGTCCCGGCCGTCGTCGTAGTCGCGGCCCGGGTAGGAGAAGTCGAACCACATCAGGTCGATGTCGCCGTAGTTCGTCAGCAGCTCACGGGTCTGCGCGTGCAGGTAGTCGGCGTACACCTGGACGTCGCGGCCGGCCGCCTTCGCGATCGCCTCCTCGTCGTCCCGCTGCGGGTGCATCAGGTCGATCGGGAACTCAGGGTGATGCCAGTCGATCAGCGAGTGGTAGAAACCGACCCCGAGCCCCTCCTCCCGGCAGGCCTCGACGAACTGCTTCACCAGGTCCTTCCCGGCGCCCCAGGCCGTGTGCGCGACCGTGTAGTCCGACACCGCCGAGTCCCACAGGCAGAAGCCCTCATGGTGCTTGGTCGTCAGTACGGCGTACCGCATGCCGGCCTCGCGCGCCGCCCGGGCCCACTTCCGCGGGTCGTACAGGTCGGGCTCGAAGTGGTCGAAGTACGGCTGGTAGTCCTCGTCGGTCAGCCGCTCCCGGTTCTTCACCCACTCGTGGCGGGCGGGCAGGGCGTACAGGCCCCAGTGGACGAACAGGCCGAACCGCCAGGCGCGGAACCTCTCGATCGAGGCTGCGGGTGGACCATCGGGCATGTCAAAGCTCCTCAGGAAGTCGCGGTCATCCGATCTATAGTCGATCGTTTGGCCGCGACCCGCCAGAGTTTGTTATTAATTCACACCATTAAGTCCTAAAGATCCGATCTGTTGGGGTGAGCTCGATCAGCACGGCGTAGGGCATCGGCAGCGTCACCTCGACCGCGGACCCGGTCAGCTCCAGCGGCGTAGTGATCATCCGACTGCGCTCGGCGAGGTCGGTCAGCTGTGCGTCCGTCGGCCACTCGGTGATCCCGAGCTCGGCGGTCGCAGTGGCCAGATCGCCGGCGCCGACACCCAGAGTGGTCGCCGTGACCTGCCAGGACGGATCCACGCCGGGCAGCTCCACGTGGACCGTCCTGGTCAGTTCTGGGGCGCCGTCCGCCTTGGTCTGGTCCAGTGTGAGGTTCCAGAGCAGTACGGCGATCCTGTCGCGGTCCCGCGAGGCCCATGCCTCGATCAGACTGCCTCCGCCATCACCGCGCAGGGTCACGGGGAGTTCGACCGGGCCTAGCCGGCTCAGCAAGCTCAGTGCGTGGTAGCGCGGTTTCGGCAGGCCTCCGACAGTCCGCAGGCCGAATCCGCCGTGCAGGAAGCGCGGTGGTCGGCCCAGCTCCTCGAAATGGTCAGATGCGACCCAGTAGGCCAGTGCATCCACCCGCCCGGCTGCCGACCGCATGCCACGCAGCAAGAACACCCCGGCGAACACCGAGTCGTTGACCGGGTTGAAGTGCCGCGGCGTCACGCCCCACTCGGTCCAGAGGATCCGCGCGTCGCCGTACCCATGCCGTTCGAGTGACGCCCGTACGTCGAGCGGCGGCGAACCGTAGGTGTGCGTCGACACGAAATCGACCGGGGTGCCGTTGGCCCGGGCGTGCGCCAGCAGGTCGTCCACCCAACCAGCGGCCGCCGATGAGGGGCCGCCGACCTGGATCCGGTCGTCGACTGCTTTCACGGCCGCGGCGGTGACGTCGTACAGGTGGAGCCATTCGGCCTTGGTGCCGGACCAGAAGACCTCGAGGTTCGCCTCGTTCCACACCTCGAAGTCCCAGCCGAGTACCTCGTCGAGGCCGTAGCGGTCGACCAGGTGCGCGACGAGAGCGTGGATCAGGTCGTACCAGCGCTCGTACGACGCCGGCGGCGAGATGATCGCGCCGTACTCGAAGACGGTTTTGGTGGGGTCGCTCGCGAGTTCGCGCGGCATGAAGCCGAGCTCGACCACCGGCCGCAGCCCGATCGCGAGCAGCTTGTCGTAGATCGCGTCGACCACGGAGAAGTCGTACGACGCCCCGTCGATCACGTGCGTGTCGTCGTGGAAGATCGCATGGGCGCGGACCGTGCGGACCCCGAGCTCGTCGTGCATCCGGCGCAGCGCGTCCTCGAGCTCGACGCCGATCTCGTGACCGCCGGTGGTGTCGGTGCAGAGCAGCTGGCTGAGCCGCTCGCTGCCGATCATCGGTACCCACGGCCGCTGCAGCTCGATGCCCTCAGCAACCGTATCGACCGTCACCTCGACCCGTGGAACCGTGTCGTCGGCAACCAACGGCACGGCCCCGACGCTGTGACTCGGTCGGCCGTGCACGGTCACCTCCGGCGCGCTCGCAACCGCATAGTGATACGGAGTCCCCGGCGTACAGGTGGTGTCGACGTATGGCGGACCCGGAACCGACAGCACGTCACCACTGTGATGATCCACCGGCTCAGGCGGTCCGTGATCCCCGGTGGAACGGAGGATGAGGTAGCCGACCGCGCCCTCCACGGGCGACCAGTCGATCGTCACCTGGCCCACCCCGCCGGCCGCCGACACCTCCTTCGGCGGATCGAGGTCGGGGAAGGCGAACCCGCGCTCCTCGTCGCTGCGCACCGCGATCCGCGCGTCCCAGTCCGCTCTCACGTCGTCCTGCATCAGCTCTCCCACTCTTCGTAACGTCCGAAGAACCGAAGAGCGTGGTCTCCGGATCTTCGGACGTTAGCGGCTTTCGGATGATTCGAGGCCGGATTCGAAGCGTTCCTGGCCGATGACGGGGCGGATGCCGCGTTCGGCGCGGCGGTCGGCGAAGCTGCGGCGGATCAGGTCGTTGCCGAAGACGTTGCCAATGGCACCCATCACCATCGCCTGGTCCAGGGACAGGTAGCGCTTGGCGATCAGCCCGGACTTGACCGCGACCGCGTCGTAGAAGCCGCCGGCGCCGTACGCGTGTAGCTTCGTCTCGATCTTGTGCAGGTTCTCGATCGCCTGCCGCGGGGCGTACGACATCGCCAGGAAGGCGGCGTGCGGGGTCACGACACCATCGCCGTACGTCGGGGTCGGGTTGGTGCCTTCGCGGCAGCCCTCGAACCCCGCGTCGAAGTTCGTCCCCTCGAGGTCCGACGGGTAGCCGCCGGGATCCATGCCGATCGCCTCGACGCCGTACACGGAGTAGCCGCCCTTGGGGTTCGAGGCGGGGGAGAAGCCCCAGTACCCGTACTTCGCCTCGTCCAGGCCGTGCTCGATGTGCGCGCGGACCGTGAGCGGGTGGTTGATGCCCCAGCTCCGCGGCGCCCAGGTCGACTCCGGCACGAACAGGTCGGGCATCAGCGACTCGAACATGTCGCCGCCCCACGACGGCACGAGCCGCATCCCGCGGTATTCGTAGGTGCCCTCGAAGACGTCGAGGCCGAGATAGGTGCGGTGGACACCCTTCGGCTTCTGCTCGACCCAGGACCAGTCGCACGAGTCCGGGAAGGTCCGGTACGTCGCGAAGTACTGGGTGGCCGGGACCTGGCCGAGCGCGAACCCGACGTACCCGGCGATGCGTGCCTCGGTGTTGCAGGTGTCGTAGTGGAACTTGCGGTAGTACACGTCCGGGCCGCTGCCGGTGTGGTTGCCCTTCTCGGTCTCCTCGTCCGGAGGCGAGGTCTCGAAGAAGCCGCCGCGCATGAGACCGCCGGGGCGGGCTGCCGGGTTGTAGTAATAGGCGAAATTCATCTTGTCCAGCAGTTCGTCGGCAAGCCGCCGGGCGCGCGGCTCGGCGTTCCGGACGACCATCAGCGCACAGGCGAACCAGCCGTTGTCGACACTCGACACGAACGGCGTGATCGGCTTCGTGCCGTCCGGGTCGACGTGAAGGACCTCGCCCGTTGCCTCGTCGTACCAGTTGAAGAACATGCCGCTGGGCTGGTGATGGACGACGTTCTTCATGGTCGTCAGGGTCTGCGTGATCCGGCGCAGCGACTCCTGCGGCGAGATGATCCCGAGGTGCCTGGCAACCACCGTGCTCCACAGGTAGCCGCCGATGTTGGTAGGCGACGTGTACTTGCTCCGCACCGGGCTGGTGATCGACGCCCCGATGTTGTCCGCAGGCAACCCGGTCCGCTCATCCGTCATCGCCACGATGCTGCGCCAAGTATCCCGGGCCCACCGCCCCACAAGCGCCTTGTCAGCCCGGCTCGGACGCCAGCCGCCCCGCAGAAGCTCAGCAGGGGAAGCCCCGTTGGCGCCCACCCCTCCGTAGGCTCGGGCAGTACTCCCGAGCAATGCGGCGGATCCGGCGGCGGTCAGCAACGTGCGACGGTTGATGGTGGCGGTCATCAGCTTGCCTCCTACTTGAGTCCAGTGATGGCGATGCCCTTGGTGACGTGGCGCTGGAAGACCAGGAAGATCACCAGCACCGGTACGACGACCACGACCGCGCCGGCCATCAGCAGGCCGAAGTTCTGCGCGTTCTGGCCGGTCGAGTACAGCGCCAGGGCAACGGGAAGGGTGTACTTGTCCTCGGTCTGCGCGATCACCAGCGGCCAGAGGAAGTTGTTCCAGGAACCGAGGAACGTCAGGATGCCGAGCGTGGCCAGCGCCGGCCGGGTCAGCGGCACCATGATCCGGGTGAAGATCCCCAGCTCACCGGCACCGTCCACGCGCCCGGCATCCATCAGGTCGTCCGGCAGCCCGAGGAAGAACTGCCGCATCAGGAACACGCCGAACGGCGAGACCAGGAACGGCAGGATCAGACCGGGATAGCTGTTGGCCAGCCCGGCGTTGGTGACGAGCACGAACAGCGGCACGAACGTGACCATGCCCGGGACCATCAGCGTCGCCATCACCAGGACGAACAACGCGTTCCGGCCCTTGAAGCGCAGCTTGGCCAGCGCATAGCCGATCATCGAGCAGAACGTCAGGTTGCCGGCCGTCACAACCAGCGCGACCAGGCCCGAGTTCAGGAAGTAGCGCGGGAAGTGCGCCTTGCTGAACAGGGCTTCGTAGTTCTCGGTCGTCGCGTCCGCGGGCAACCAGGTCGGTGGGACGCGGAGCAGTTCACCCTGCGTCTTGAAACTGCCGAGCACCATCCACAGGAACGGCGCCGCGACCGCGATCAGCCCGAGTACGCCGATCAGGTAGATCCACCAGGTACGGCGCATCACTTCTCCCTCAGCAGCCGGAACTGGATGAACGTGACCACCGCGATGACGACGAACAGGAGATACGCCATCGACGTCGCGAGACCGTAGTTGCCGAAGCCGAACTGCTGGTACGTGTACATGGACACCGACATCGTGCTGTTCAGCGGACCACCCTGGGTCATCACGAACGGCTCCTCGAAGAACTGCAGATAGCCGATCCCGGTGGTCACGCTGGTGAACAGGATGGTTGGCCGGAGCAACGGAATGATCAGGTACCGGAACCGTTGCCACGAGCCCGCACCATCGAGCTGACCGGCCTCCTCGACCGACTGCGGAATCCCCTGCAGCCCGGCCAGGAAGATGATCATCGCCGACCCGAAGTTCCGCCAGACCGCCATCGCGATCAGTGACGGCATCGCCCAGGTCTTCGAGCCCAGCCAGTTCGGGCCGTCGATGCCGAACCACCCGAGGACCGTGTTCAGCAAGCCCGCATCCGGCGCCAGGACGAACCGCCAGATGACCGCGATCGCCACGATCGACGTGACCACCGGCAGGTAGTAGCCGACCTTGAACAACGCCTGGAACCGCTTCACCCCACGATCCAGCAGGACGGCGGCGGCCAGCGCGGCGACCAGGGTGAACGGCACCCCGATCACCACGAAGTACGCCGTGTTGAACGCCGCCTTGCGGAACGTCTCGTCCTGCAAGGCCTTCAGGTAGTTGCCGAAGCCAACGCCTTCCACCGCGAACGGCGTACGGAGATCGCGTTGCCGGATGTCGGTGAAGCTCATCCCGAGCGACCCGAGCACCGGTCCTGCCGTGAATGCCAGGAACAGCACCACAAAGGGCAGCACCAGCACCCAGGCGGCTGCGGTTTGCCTGCGCAGCATCAGCTACCGCCGGTGCCGATCTGGCTGGCCTTCGTCTGGATGGCCTTGGCCGTGTCGGCGGGGGACTGGTTGGCCTTCACCATCTTCTCGACCTCGGTGTCGAAGGCGACCGCGACCTGCTCCCAGTTGACGATGGCGGGCGGGGCCTTGGCGTCCTCGAGCTGCTTACCGAAGACGGGGAGCAGCGGGTCGTTCGCGATACTCGGGTCCTGCCAGGCGCTCTTCACGGCCGGCAGATCGGTGGAGATCTTGAACCAGGAGGCCTGCGTCTTCTCCTCGGACAGCCACTTGACCAGCTTCCAGGCGCTGTCCTTGTTCTTCGAGTTCTTGAAGACCACGAAGTTCGACCCACCGACGAACGAGGTGGAGGTCTTGTTCTTCGGTAGCTCGAAGACACCGATGTTGGGCTTGATCGCCGCACCACCGGCCTTCGCCACCGAGCCCGCCATCCACGGTCCGGAGATGAACATCGGCGCCGTACCGTTCACGAACTGCGCCTCGGTCTGGTTCGGCGGCAGGTCGGTGCCGGCGATCTTGTCGGTGAAGAAGCTCTGGAAGTACTGCAGCCCCTCCTGCATGGCGGGTGTGTCCAGCGTGAACGACTTCTGGTCGTCCCCGGTGATCTCGGCCCCGGCCGACCAGGCGAACGGCATCACCGTCTGCCAGGACCCGGTGCCGCCCGGCTGCAGATTGATCCCGTACTTCGCTCCGGCCTTGTCCTGCATGGCCTTCGCCATCGCCTTCAGCCCGGCCCAGTCGGTCGGCGGCGTGGTGATCCCGGCCTTCGCGGCCAGGTCCTTGCGGTAGTAGACCAGCCGCGTCTCGACGTACCAGGGCACGCCGTACTGGACGTTCTTGACCTTGGTGGTGTCGAGCGCACCGTCGAAGAACTTCGAGTTGTCGAAGCCCTGCGGCGTCGGATCGAGCGCGCCGAGATCGGCGAACTCACCCATCCACGTGCTCCCGACCATCGCGGCATCCGGCAGGCTCTGCGCGGTGATCGCGGTGGTGAACTTGTTGTGCGCGGCGTCCCAGGGGATCGGCGTGACCGTCACCTTGGCGCCGGGATTCGCCTGCTGGAACTGCTCCATCAGCTTGGGCAGGTTCTCGCCCTCGGTGCCCATCGCCCAGACGGTCAGGTCTCCGGTGGCGGGTCCGTCGCTCACGGTCGTGGTCGCCTGACCGCCCGCCTCAGGGGTGTCGGCCGACCGCCCGCATGCGGCCAGTGTCAGCGCGAGTGCGCAGCCGATCACCAGTCGGCGGCGAATGCTGTGGGTGAACATGGATTTGTCTCCTCACTCGGTACTACTGAATTGCCCCCGAGGTGCCGCAGCTGTCCCGTAGGACGAGCTCTGTGGCCAGTACGTCGTTCCGTGCGCGGGTCCGCTCCCCGGTCACCCGCTCGTGCAACCGCTGCGCCGCCAACCGCCCGAGCTCGGCCATCGGCTGCCGCACGGTGCTCAACCCCGGCGACACATACCGAGCCGCCATCACGTCGTCCCACCCCGTCACCACAACATCGCCTGGTACGTCGATTCCGGCGGCCCGCAAGGTGGTCAGCACCGCGAGCGCGAGCTCATCGTTCGCGCACACCAGCCCGTCCGGCGGCTGGTTGAGCACTCCCGCGGCGACCTCGCGCCCGGCCTCTTCCGTCAGTGGTACGCGCAACGGCTCCGGCGCCACCTCGCCCCGAACCTCGTGCGCCTTCGCGAATCCGGCGTACCGCTCCGAAACGTCGTACGAGCTGGCCGGATCACCGACGAAGGTGAGGCTTGTGCGACCGTGCTCCAGCAATCTGGTGGTCAGTTTTTGAGCGCTCGACGCACTCTCGGTGCGGACCGAATCGCACCCGGTCACCGGCGGATGCGCGACGAGCACCAGCGGTACGCCGGCCTTGCGCAGCTGCTGGATCGTGGGCAGCTCGAGAGCGTTGCCGTGGACAACGATCCCGTCGACCCGGCCGGCCAGGTCCCGCACTGTCCGGCGCGGATCCGCGTTGCCGTGCGTCACGGTCAGTACGACGCTTTGGCCGTGCTCGCCGGCCCAGCGCTCGTACCCCATCAGCAGATCACCGTAGAATGGACCGCTGAGATCGGGCAGCACCAGCCCGTGTGCCTCATGTCGTTGCACCGCAAGACTTCGCGCGGCCCGGAGCGGCACGTAGTTGAGCTCGGCCGCGGCCCGTCCCACCTGGTCCCGGGCCTTCTCCGAAACCGGTCCGGTCCCTTGCAGCACGCGCGAAACCGTCGCGATCGACAGCTTCGCGAGCGCCGCGACATCGTAGATCGTCGCGGGCCTGCCGGTCGCCATGGAACCTCCAGTGGAAGCGCTTACAGTTTCGATACCCTGCCGTGGATCGTTCAAACGGTCAAGGGCTCAGAGGCGGTCTGGCAGGATGAACACGTGACCACTGCGGAACGTAAGGACCGGCTCTTCCTGGTACGGCACGGAGAGACCGAATGGAGCAAGAACGGCAAGCACACCTCCGTCACCGACCTCCCGCTGACGCCCGAGGGTGAACGGATCGCCACCTCGCTCCGGGACCGGTTGGCCGGAGAGGACTTCGACCTCGTCCTCACCTCACCGCGCCAACGCGCCCGCCGTACCGCCGAACTTGCCGGCTTCCCGCAGGCCGAGGTCGACGAGGACCTCGCCGAGTGGAACTACGGCGACTACGAAGGCGTCACCACCGCGGACATCCGCAAAACTGTCCCTGGCTGGACGGTCTGGGCCAACCCCGTACCCAATGGCGAAACGGCCGCGCAGGTCGCCACCCGTCTGGACCACGTCGTAGCCCGCATCGCCGCCACCGACGGTGACACGCTCGTATTCGGCCACTCCCACGCGCTGCGAGCCCTCACCGCCCGCTGGCTGGAGCTGGACGTCACCGAAGGCCGCCATTTCGTGCTCGACACTGCCACCGTCTCGACCCTCGGCTGGGACCGCGGTTCCCCCGCGATCCTGCACTGGAACAGCTGATCCGGCTCCCCGCTCCGACCCCTTCCCAGCAATATCACTGTGTGTCACTCTGAGCCTGTGGTCACCCGTGATCACTTTCCTGTGGGGGGAACGAGATGGGCCTTTTCACGCGCAAGATCAAGCAGGGCAGCAATCTGACCGGGATGCCGACCGATCGGTTGCTGCGGGAGTACGCCGAGACCGCCGGTGGGACCGCGTTCGTCGCCGAGCAGAACGCCAAGGCGGAGTTCGCGACGCCGGAGAATCCGGTGGTGATGAACGCCGAACACTTCGCCTGGGCGATCAACGCGATGGTCATCCACCAGGAGATCGGCGCGGAGCTGGAGCGACGCGGTCTCAAGCCGCAGTAGCGGCAGCGATGACCGGACACTGGCTCGCCGATCCCGGGTACCAGCCCGAGACGCCGGGTGCGATGAGGTTCTTCCTCCAGCCGCAGGCCGCGCCGGGGGAGTTCGCCCAGGTCGGAGTGCTGCGGCGGCGTGAGCTGGCGGGGTACAGCGAGCTCGAGTACGAGTTCGCTGTCGGCGGCGGTTCCGTGGTCGGCGTCCTGTACTGGATCCCGGAGCACAGCTTGGTCGCGACGAGCTTCGGCACGACTCTGCAACCCGTCCGCCGGCTGATCTTCGGCCCGATGACCGATCGGGGCCGGGAGCAACTTGTCGCCGAGTTCGACCAGTCGCGGCCGACGTTCATGACGGCGATCAGGAACGGGCTGAATCTCGCCTTCCAGCTGGGTGGCTTCTACACCTATGACGACAAGGCCGACGCGTCGCGCAAGGTCCTGCTCGCTTTCCGGCTGCCGGATCCGGAGTCGGCCGAGTTGCTGGCCGGCCGGAATGCCGACGCCTGCGCAGAGCTTCTCGCCGCGAGCCTGCGGATCTGGTTCGAGGTGCAGCAGCCGATCAATTCCGCGGCCTTCGTCCAGAGCGGCCCGGAGTGGGAGTGGGACGAGATCGCGCGCAGCGTCGGCAAGAGTGCCAAGTGGGTCGTCGAGAACGTCGACAACATCAAGACGGTCCTGCAGTTCGTCCGTTCGGTGACCGGCTAGCTGTACTGGCGCTGTCCTAGCCCGTCACCAGGCGGACGAGGTGGGCGATGCGGTCGGAACGCTGCGCCGGCCGCAATCTGCGGTCCTGGTTGAGGGTCGCTTGACCGTGCAGGGCGCTCCAGAAGACCTCGGTCCGCGTCTCCGCGTCGCCGTCCGCGTAGGGCTCCACGGCGGCGCGCAGTTCGCCGAAGGTTGCCTTCAGGATCTCCGGGCTTTCCTCTGAGCCGAAGACGAGGTCGGTCCGGCGTGTGAAGATCGCCGCATAGACGGCCGGGTGGGCTTCGGCGTACCCGAGATAGGCCTCGGCGAGCCCGCGCAATCCGTCCGCCTCCCGGGCTTTTCGCAGTACGGCGGCCAGCTCGGCGATCCCGTCGAGCGCCACGGCCGTGACGATCGCCTGCATGTTCGTGAAGTGGCTGTAGAGCACCGGCTGGCTGTACTCGACCGCTTCGGACAGCCGCCGCGTGGTGACGGCGTCCCAGCCGTCGGCCTCGGCAAGCTCACGCGCGGCGCGCACGATCAGCGCACCCCGCTCCGCACGGGCCCGTTCACGACGATCCTGGGTTGGCATGGGCTCATCGTAGCAATGCTAGACAGTCTAGCGGCGCTAGACAATCTAGCAACCGCAATGTTAGCGTCGCTAGGAAAGTTAGCAACGCTAGAAACTGGAGACCACGATGCGCCGCTTCACCACCGTCCTGACCATCCTGCTCGGCCTCTTCCCGCTCACCTTCGGCACCCGCTTCCTCTTCGACGGCACCGGCGCCGCCGCAGGCTTCGGCATCACCGCGGCCGCCGGCGGCTTCTTTCCGGTCAAAGGCATCCGCGACATCGCCCTGGGCCTCGTGGTCCTGGCCCTCTTCGCCCTAGGCCAGCGCCGCCCGACGGGCATCATCCTGGCCGTCATCGCCATCGTCCCCATCACCGACGCCATCGTCGTAGCCACCCACGGCGGCTCCCTGGCCACCGCCCTCCTGATCCACGCCCTAACCGCCGCCGTAATGCTCTTCGACGCCACCCTCCTCCTCCGCGAACCCCACGCCACCCCCGAAACCGCAGCTTTGCGGGGTTCTGCTGTCTCTCCGTGACCGCAGGTCCCCGCAAAGCTCAGCGGACCGGGCACGAGGGCCCGCAGGGGCGGGCCTTGAGGGTCGGGGTGCGGTGGCGTAGGGACCGGACGACTTGGACGGCGGCCGCGCACGGCCTGCTCGTGATGTCGAACCAGCCGTAGCGCAGCGTCGCTTCGCCCCGCATCGTCGCCCGGTTGTCCCGATCCAGGTCTCGCCACCGCTGCTGCGGCACCAGGTGTAACCGCCCGTCCAGCTCGACGCTCAGCCCGTCATAGAACACATCGGTGTACTCGCCATCCACCGCCCGCTGTCGCACCCCGGTCGGCAGTCGATGCCGTCGTTCGACATTGTTCAGATAGCGCAGTTCCAGTAACGAATGCGTACCCGCCGCCACGTCCGCGATGATCGGCCGCAGTTCCCGCCGATGGCGCAATCGCGGCCGGTCCTCCAGGCCGACCAGTAGATCGGCGGCGGTCACCCGTCCGCTCTGGCACGCCTCGGCGATGATCGCGGCCGCCTGATCCAGCGTTCGGGAGCTGCCCACCACATCGAGCACAGCATGCGCCGCCGTACGTCGAGGTGGGACTGCTCTCGCGAGGCGATCGGCCCAATGCCTGTCCCGGTGGACCACGAGCCCAGGTCGCGACGCGATCTGCTGGCGCTCCGGAACCGTCACATGCACGGGCCGGCCATCAGCCGGCTTGATCAGCCCGAGCTGTTCCGCTGCCGTGTGGTGACTCCATGCAGCAGCCGGCCCCGCGTAAAGCAACGCCGCGAGCAGGAGTCCGTCATGCCCGACGGGACCGGTATGGGCGACGTAGACCGCGGGATGCACGACCTGCCAGCGCCGTGCGCGCAGCGGCTGCCGGATCCGCGCCTCGGACCACCCCGCCGCGAACAGTTGCGCCCGCGACACGATCCGGTCCTGCTCATGGATCAGCACGTCCAGTCCTTCGTCGGCAAGCTGCCGTTCCCACCACCAGTCCACCCATCCAGCCTGACCGATCTCCGCCCACCGCGTCAGAAGCCCTGTGGATAACTGCTTTGCGGGGATCTACTGCCTGTCAGAGGCAGTAGATCCCCGCTGATCGAGCTCGTAGAGGTTGATGGTGCAGTGGGGGCGGAAGCCTAGGGAGGTGTAGACGGAGAGTCCGGCGGGAGAGGAGCCGAGTACGGCGTACTCGGTGTCGGTGCGGGTCAGGGCTTCGTGGGTGAGGGCGGCGCCGATGCCGCGGCGGCGGGCTTCGGGGACGGTCATGACGAAGTAGACGCCGGCTACGGAGGCGGCCAGGAAGACGGTGATCGTGCCTACCGGGGTGCCGTTGAGGGTGGCCAGGTAGTGGCGCCAGGGGTCGGCGTAGCCGAGGGTGCGGTAGACCGAGGCGACCCAGCGGGCCTCCTTCTCGCCTTCGCCGAAGCCTCGACCGAGGGTGTGCTCCCAGACGGCCAGTCCGGCGTCGTCGGTGATCCGCTCGAGCGACAACCCCGGTACGGCGGTTGGCGCGACCAGCTCGGTCCGGGCGACCGCCATACCGGGTTCGCTGCCGCCGTCGGTGAAGCCGGCGGCGAGCAGACGATCGCCGAGGTCAGGGGTTCGCAGGGACGGCCCGACGTGCCAGCAGCCGGGCACGCCGTACCGGCGGAGCTCGGCCACTGATTCAGGGATCGCCCGGTCCAGGTCCCCGGCCGCGACGACCGCGTTGTGGTAGTCGAGCGGCGACCCGCCGATCGTCCACCGGGCCGTCGCGTCGTCGCGCTGCGAACCGCCTCCGGCCGCGCCCATCGTCATCAGCAGTTCGGCGAGGTTCTCCTCGATCGCTCGTACGACGTCCATCGGCCCAGTCTGCTTGATCAGGAGAACAATTCGCGATGGGTTTCCAGCCACCCGCGGAAGCTGCCGGCCGGCCGGCCGAGCACCCGCTCGACATCGGTCGTGAGGGTCCGCTCCCCGCCGGACCGAATCAGCTCCGACCCGTTCACCATCGTGGAGACGATCAGCTCATCGACACCAGCCGCCCGCATCTGCTCCGCGGCAACCTCGATCGGTACGTCGACCACCGCGACCGTCCGCCCGATCACCTCCGACAGCTGTGCCACCTGGTCCGGCACACTCAGGAACTCCGGGCCGGACAAGGTATAGACCTGCCCGTCGTGGTCCGAAGACAGCAACGCCTCGGCCGCGACCGCGGCGACGTCGCGCGGGTCGACGAAGGCATGCCGCCCGGATCCGGTCAGGTTCGGGACCGGCTGACCGGCCTGGATCATGGGCGCCCACCGCAGTGCGTTCGATGCGAACCCGGTCGGCCGCAGCAGCGTCCACGCCACCCCACTCGCGCGAACCGCCGCCTCACCCGCCTGGTGCCACTCGGCGGCCGCACCTCCGACCCCGATCGCCGACAGCTTGACCACCTTCCGTACGCCGTCGATCGCCCGCAGCATGGCCAGATCATGCTCAGGCACCGACCCACCCGGCGCGCTCAGCAGGAAGACGGCATCCACTCCAGCAGTTGCCTTCCGCAACGAGTCGGCATCCTCGAAATCACCTTGTACGACGTCGACTCCGGCGACTGGTTGCATCCGGCCCGGATCCCGGGTCATCGCCCGGACCGGTACGCCCCGAGCAGTCAGTTGCCGGACGAGCTCACTTCCGATGGTGCCGGTGGCACCCGAGATCAGGATCATGCGCTCACCCTGCGCGGTACGCCGTACTCCGGGATAGGAAGTTTCGGTACTACGCCCGCCCGTCATCACCTGGCTACGCTGGACCGGTGCGCACCCTCGAGCCCTGGCTGGACGGCATCAGCCGGCAGCAGACCAACGAACCGGTCACAGTGCTCCCGCCCGATCCGGCGACCACGCTGCTGTGGCGAGTGACGGCAGCCGGGGCGAGCGACGTACTGGTGATCGGTCCGCGGACCAAAGCGTCGTACCCGACGCCCAAGTCCCTCCCGGTCTGCGTGCGGTTGCGGATCCGGCCCGGCCGCGCGACCGCGTTGCTGGGGGTGGCTGCCGATGAGCTGGCTGACCAGGTGATCCCACTGGCCGACCTGATCGGTCCCTCCGCGGATCGGCTCGGCGAGCGGCTCGGGCTGCTGCGGGACGAACCCCAGCGGGGCATCGACGTACTGGGCGACTATCTGCTCGCCAGACTCCCGGAGCGCTTACCGACCAGGTATGAGCTGGTCGGTGCCGCGGTGCAGGAGTTGGCTGGTGGGACCAGCACCGCTGCGACAGCGGATCACCTCGGAGTGAGTGAGCGCTATCTGCGCCGAGTCTTCCGGCAGGCGGTCGGGGTGTCGCCCAAGCACTTCGCCCGGATCAGCCGGGTGCGGGACGTCATCGGGCGGCAGCGGTCGTCCTGGTCCGTCACCGCGGCAGAGACCGGGTACGCCGATCAGTCGCATCTGATCGCGGATTTCCGCTCGCTGATGGGCGTCACGCCCACTGCCTTCGCCGCGGGCCGGGTCCCGGTCACCGCCTGCTGATCAGCTGGGAAGCGCGTTCCACTGGTCCAACGTGGAAATGAGCAGGGTGGTGGTGGGGAGGGCGAGGAGTTCGGAGCGGGTGACGAAGCGCGCGTCGGTGGCGTCGTCGCCGGGGGTGAGGGTGCCGGCGACGGGTGTGGCCTCGTAGTCGCGGATGACGTAGAGACGGCCTTGTGGGGCTGCGCGTTCGACCTCGCCGACCAGCGTGCCGACCTCGACCGTGAGCCCGGTCTCCTCGGCCACCTCGCGAGCCACCGCGGTGGGATCGTCCTCACCCGGTTCGACGCGACCGCCGGGCGGGGCCCACAGGCCGCGGCCGGGTTCGTTGGCGCGGCGGACGACGAGCAGGCGGCGTTGCTCGTCGTACACGAGTGCTCCCACACAGTCGATGCGGTCCGGATCCATGGCAGGCAGAGTAGGCGGTGTTAGCCACAATCGGCAGATCCGGGGGTGATCGGCGGATAGCATCCCTACTGACAGATGTCCATGTCAGGCACGTCGAAGGGATCCCAACCGCTCGTGCGCATCGATCTGCACACCCATTCGAACCGCTCGGACGGTACCGATCCGGTGGACGACCTGATCACCCATGCCCAGCAGGCGGGGCTCGATGTGATCGCGCTCACCGATCACGACACCGCCGACGGCTGGACGGAGGGGCGGCTGGCGGCGGAGCGGCTCGGGGTCGGGTTCGTGCCGGGGATCGAGATCTCCTGCAAGCTCGACGGAATCAGCGTGCATCTGCTCGGCTACCTGCTGGATCCGTCGTCGGAGCAGTTGGCCGCGGAGCTCCGGACGGTCCGCGGCGGCCGGACCGACAGGATCCCGGCGATTGTTGCCCGGCTCAACAGCATCGGTGTCGCGGTGACCGTCGGCGAGGTGCTCGCCCAAGCGACCGGTACGCCGTCGGTCGGGCGGCCGCACGTCGCCGACGCATTGGTTGCCAACGGCACGGTTGCGAACCGGACCGAGGCCTTCGACCGGTTCCTGGCCGACGGCCGGGCCGGTCACGTCTCGCACTACGCGATCGAGCCCGGGCACGCGATCGACCTGGTCCGTGAGGCCGGCGGGGTGCCGGTGATCGCGCATCCGTGGGGCCGGTCCAGCTACAAGGTGATGACCGAGGACATGATCGCGCGGCTGGTCGGCGAGCACGGCCTGGCCGGGATCGAGGTCGAGCACCAGGACCACTCGCCGCAGTCCCGGGCCGCGCTGACCCGGATCGCGGATGACCTCGGCATCATCCGGACCGGTTCGAGCGACCACCACGGCGCCGGGAAGATCGACCACGATCTCGGGGTGAACACGACCGACCCCGAGCAGTTCGAGCGGCTTCTCGAGGTCGCGAAGGCGAATGCGGCCGCCGCGGTCGGCGTACAGGTTCCCGAGGCGTTCCTGCCGTGAGCAGCATCATCAACTTCGGGCTGCTCAGTGAGGTCGTGGTCACGCTCTTCGTGATCATGGACCCGCCGGGTACCGTCCCGGTCTTCATCTCGCTGACCGCCGGGCAGTCCCGTGCGGTGCGCAAACGCGCTGCCTGGCAGGCGGTGCTGGTCGCGTTCGGCGTGATCGTGGTGTTCGCGGCGTTCGGTCAGCAGATCCTGCACCACCTCGGGATCACGCTCCCGGCCCTGCAGTGCGCGGGCGGTCTGCTGCTTCTGCTGATCGCGTTGCAGTTGCTGACCGACACCGCCGAGGACCCGGTCCAGACCAAGAACGTCAACATCGCCTTCGTCCCATTGGGTACGCCGTTGCTGGCCGGCCCGGGTGCGATCGTCGCCACCATGGTGTTCGTGCAGCGCGCCGACGGGGCGCTGCCGGATGTGGTCGCGATCTCGGTCGGCATCATCGCGATCCACCTGATCATGTGGCTGACGCTCCGGTTCTCCGGGCTGATCATGCGCCTGCTCGGTGAGAACGGCGTCCTGCTGGTGACGCGGATCGCCGGTCTGCTGCTGAGTGCGATCGCGGTCCAGTTGGTCGCGGACGCGGTGAGCGACTTCATCAAGGCCGGGTGACGTGCTTCCGGACATGCCGACGCGGTTGTTCACCGCGACACCGACCAAGCTGATGACGTTCGCGGACTGCAAACGCAAATACCGCTACACGTATCTCGAGCGGCCGCGCCCGCCGAAGGGTCCGCCCTGGGCGCACAACACGGTCGGCGGCATCGTTCACGAGGTGCTCGCGGACTTCTTCGGCCGCTGGCCGGCTGCCCGCCGTACGCCGGACGAGGTCGTCACCCGCATCCGGGAAGGCTGGCGGAACGAGGGTTTCCGGGACGAGGCCCAGTCGCTGGAGTGGCGTGATCGCGCGACCGAGATGGTGCTCGGCTACCTGCGGGACTCCGACCCGTACTACGAACCACGCGGCGTGGAACGCACAGTCGCCTTCACCACCTCGCGGGCCTCCCTGCGCGGCCGGATCGACCGCATCGACGAACGCCCGGCCCGTTCCGGCGACGGGACTGAGCTGGCCATCGTCGACTACAAGACCGGCCGCCGCCCCCTCACCTCGACCGACGCCCGCTCGTCCCTCGCCATGGCGCTCTACGTCCTCGGCGCCCGCCGCGTCCTGCACCGCCCCTGCACCCGCGTCGAGCTGCACCACCTCCCCACCAACACCATCGTCGCCGCCGACCACGACGAAGACTCCCTCGCCCGCCACCAACGCCGCGCCGAGTCCATCGTCGATGACGCCTCCGCCGCCGAATCCCGCTGGGCCGAGGGCCTCACCCCCGCCGAAGCCGACGAAGCCTTCCCACCCGAACCCTCTCCCCTCTGCGGCTGGTGCGACTTCGCCCGCATCTGCCCCCAAGGCCGCCGAGTAGCCCCACCCCGAGACCCCTGGTCCGCCCTGGAAGACCTCTCACCCACCGAAGACCCCGACTAACCCCGCCGTACCAGCCCTCCGCCCTCCCCGCCCTTTCGCAACGTCCGAAGATCCGGAGACGGAGCCTTCCGATCGTTCGGACGTTAACCGCGGGTCTTCGTAACGTCCGAAGATCCGGAGACGGGGCTTGCCGATCGTTCGGACGTTGTGGGATTGGGGCGTGCCAGCGGGGTGTGCGTGGCGTGCCAGCGGGTGGGGGGAGGGTGGGGGCAACGAGCGGAGAGGGGTTGGGTGCGATGGGTACCAAGACGGTGAACAAGCTGGCTGTGCCGGGCGCGACGCTGCACTACGAGGTGACTGGTTCGGGGCCGGTGCTGTTGCTGATCGCCGGTGGTGGGACGGACGCCGGGATCTTCGACGGGATCGTCGGCCGGCTCGCCGCGGACTACACGGTCGTCGCGTACGACCCGCGGGGTTGCTCGCGCAGTTTGTACGACGGCGGCGCGGCCGACGAGCGAGTTGACCAGTCAGCCGAGGACGCGCTGGCCCTGATCGATGCAGTCGGCGGGACCGAACCGGCGTACGTGTTCGGGAGTAGTTCGGGTGCGATCACCGGCCTCGAACTGATCACCCGGCACCCCGACCGGGTGCGGCTGCTGATCGCGCACGAACCCCCGGCCGTCGAGGTGCTGCCCGACGCGGCCGACCACCGGGCGTTCTTCGAGCAGGTCCACGACACCTACCGGACCGACGGCGTCCAGGCCGCCGACGTCCTGTTCAGCCGCGGCATCGGCACCGACGAGGACGAGCCGCCGAAACCGGAGGACCTGTTCCCGGAGGTGCTGGAGATGTTCCTGCGCTTCCAGGCCAACGCGGCCAACTTCTACGAGCACAAACTGCTCCCGTTCACCCGCTACCGGCCCGACCTGGTCGCGCTCAAGGCGGTTGCCGCCCGCATCGTCCCCGCCGCCGGCGCCGAGTCGATCGAGCACCTCCCGGCCCGCCCGATCCAGCAGATCGCCGAGGACCTCGGCTGGCCCGTCGTCACCTTCCCCGGCCACCACGCCGGATATATCGAGCACCCCGAGCAGTTCGCCACCCTCCTCGCCCGCGTCCTCGAGTCCGACTGATCCCCCGGCCGGCCGGAGTCTGAGGGGTCTCCGGCCGGCCCGGTTCGTCGGTAAGAACACGTACTACTGCCTCGATCCGCCGTGCCGGGACGACCGGAAACGATTCCGGCCGGACCACTCCGTGTCGTTCCCGACGCAAACCCAGTTGACGCCCACGCCGCGGCCGTCGTACGGTCGGCATCTTTCCTTGACAAAATGGCGTGGGATCACCCACGCCTGCCACAGTGGTGTCCGAACCCCCGGGTCCTGACGGATCCGGGGTAGTTCTGCGTGCTGCTGTGACATTCAGGGGCTGTCGGACACCGCTCTTGAGGTTTTGAGAGGAGGTTGCCGTGGGCGTCTATTGGGCGATCGCCATCCGGTCGTTCCGACGCTTCTCGACGTACCGGATCGCGACTGTGTCCGGCGCGTTCACCAATTCCGTGTTCGGATTCATCCTCTGCGGGGTGTATCTGACGTTGTGGCACGAACGACCCGGACTCGGCGGGTACGACGTCAATGACGCGCTGACGTTCGTGTGGCTCCAGCAGGGTTTGCTGCTGCCGATCGGGATCTTCGGCGCGAGTACGACGATCGAGCTCGGGGAACGGGTCCGGAGCGGCGAGATCGCGGTCGATCTGTACCGGCCGACCCATCTGCTGGTGTGGTGGTTGTCGATGGACCTCGGCCGGGCGATGTTCCAGCTGATCGTGCGGGGCGGGCTCCCGTTGCTGGTCGGGGCCCTGGTCTTCGATCTGCGCTTTCCGTCCGGCGTGGTGGCGTGGCTGGCCGTTGCCGTCGGCCTCGTGTTCGCGATCCTGGTCAGCTTCGGGATCCGCTACCTGGTCGCGTTGTCGGCGTTCTGGATCACCGACTCCCGCGGGATGGAGGCGGCCGCGATGATGGTGTCGCTGTTCTTCTCCGGCACGATCCTGCCGCTGGTCGTGTTCCCGGGCTGGTTCGGAGAGCTGGCGCGGGCGACGCCGTGGGCCGGCACGCTGCAGGTGCCGATCGACATCTGGCTCGGCCGGAACCCGAACGGTATCGGCGGCGCGCTGCTCTTCCAGCTCGGCTGGATCCTGGTGCTGTTCCTGGCCGGCCAGTTGCTCACCCAGTTGGCGATGCGCAAGGTGGTGGTCCAGGGTGGTTGAGCGAATCATGCAGGCTCCGGGACAGTTCTGGATGCTCGCGGTGATGTGGATCCGGTCGACGCTCGCCTATCCGGCGTCGTTCGCGCTGATGATGGTCACCGGGATCCTGATCACGATCACGGACTTCGTCGCGGTGCTGCTGATGTTCAGTCATATCAACGCCTTCGGCGGCTTCTCGCTGGCGGAGATGGCGTTGCTCTACGCAACTTCCTCGCTGACGATGGGGATCGCCGACCTGGTCGTCGGGAAGACCGAGCAGGTCGGGCGGCGGATCCGCAGCGGTTCGCTGGACTCCTACCTGGTGCGCCCGGTGCCGGCGATCATCCAGACGGCGGCCGACGAGTTCCGGCTGGACAAGATCGGGCGGGTGCTGCAGGCACTGGTCGTGCTGGTGATCGCGCTGGCTCACATCGACGTCGACTGGAATGTTGCCAAAGGCATCATGCTGGTCGTGGGCACGCTCTCCGGCGCGCTGATCTTCGGCTCGTTCTTCGTGCTCGGCGCGGCCTTCCAGTTCATCGCGATCGACTCCGCCGAGCTGGCCAACTCGTTCACGTACGGCGGGCGGACGCTGACGCAGTACCCGTTGACCGCCTTCGGGAAGGACATCGTCCGGGCCGTCACGTTCGTCGTACCTCTTGCCTTCGTCAACTTCTATCCGGTCCTCTATGTGCTGGGCAAACAGGCCCCGCTGGGTCTGCCCTCGTGGATCGGTCTGCTGTCCCCGCTCGCCGCTGTGGTGATGGTCGCGTTCGCGGCCCTCGGCTGGCGCGGCGGTCTTCGTCGCTATCGCAGTACAGGGAGCTGAATCGTGCCAGTCATCGAACTAGAAGACGTGTCGCGGGCCTTCACCGTCACGTCCCGGAACGGATTGCGCCGGACCAAGCGCGAGGTGCGCGCGGTCGACGGTCTGTCGTTCAGCGTCGAGCCGGGCGAGGTCGTCGGCTACATCGGCCCGAACGGCGCCGGGAAGTCCACCACGATCAAGATGCTCACCGGCATCCTGGTCCCGAGCAGCGGCGCGATCCGGGTCGCCGGCGTCGACCCGTCCAAGCATCGGCTCAAGCTGGCCAAGCGGATCGGCGTCGTCTTCGGCCAGCGCACCACATTGTGGTGGGACCTCCCGCTGAAGGACTCCTTCGCGGTCCTGCAGAAGATGTACGGCGTCCCGATCGCCCGGCACCGCGAGAACCTGGCCACCTTCGTGGAACTGCTCGACCTCGGCGACCTGCTCGACGTACCGGTCCGTCAGCTCTCACTGGGCCAGCGCATGCGCGGCGACATCGCGGCAGCGCTCCTGCACGACCCCGAGATCGTCTATCTCGACGAGCCCACCATCGGGCTGGATGTCATCAGCAAGGCTCGTCTGCGCGAGTTCCTTGCCGAGGTCAACGCGGAACGCAAGATCACCGTCATCCTCACCACTCACGACCTGGATGACATCGAGGCCCTCTGCACCCGCGTCATGGTCATCGACCACGGCCGCCAGATCTTCGACGGAACCCTCCCGACCCTCCGAGCCAGCCAGTCCGCCCCCAGAACCCTGGTCGTGGACCTGGCCACCTCTCTCCCACCCATCGAGGTCCCCGGCGCGACCGTCACCAAGGTCGACGGCCCCCGCCAGCACCTGACCTTCCCCCCGACAACCAGCGCGGCTCCGTTGGTGGCTCACCTGGCCGCCAACTACCCCCTGGCCGACCTGACCATCGCCGAACCCACGATCGAATCCATCATCACCCAGCTCTACACCCCGACCTCCTGACCTCAGGCGAGGTCGGCCACCAGCGAGGCGAACACCACCTCGGGGTGCATCGCGCTCTCGTCCGCGCGCCAGCGCGCGAGCGAGTCCGCGAGCTCGACCTCGTCCACCTGCCCCACCCCGCTCCGGATCGCCCGCTCCGCCTCCGCGATCCCGATGTCGACGTACTGCAGCTCGTTCAGGAAGAAGTAGTCGTGCCGGGCCCCGTCGTTGCGATGAAACTTCCCCGTGTTCCCGACATAGGTCCAGACATCCTCATCCACCAACGCGCCCACCCACAGCACGTCCGCCCCGTCCTTGATGAAGAACAAGCGAGTCATCGGGTGATCCCTTCCTGTCGCTGCAGGCTCGGCTGCCGCGGCCGTGGTGCGTCGCTGGTCGGCGTGCGCTCGCCGCACGCGGCCCGGGCGGCTTGCCCACCGTAACCAAGGGCGCGGACCGGGACTCCGCCCAGCTCGCTGAGATCGCCGATCCCGGTGGGCTGGGTCATCGCGCTGGACAGCTCGATGCATTCGCGCCGGGCGGCGGCGCGGACCTCGGGAGGTTGGCTGGTGTCCCGCTCGATCTCGTACAGCGAGGTGGTCTGCTCCTTGATGTCGATCGACTCGGCCGAATGCATCTGCAGCTCATAGCGCTGGTCATAGCTCTGCAGGAAGGCGTGCAGACCCTTGTAGCGGCTCCCATCGACGTACGAGTGCCGGGCGCCGGCTACCTCGGCCTGCTGAGCCTTCAGCCGGTCGATGGTCCGGACGGCCGCGGCCGTGAGCTGATCGGGTCGGGCGACGGCAGCTGTGTAGCGAAGGACGTCCTCAGGAGACCTGCCGGTCCGCTGGTAGAGGTCGTGGTACCTGACGAGCTTGCGGGCCAGCGACTGCGGCGACTTCAGCCGGTTCTTCAGCTGGTACGGCGTTGCCTCGGTCCCGATCGCGGTGAGCACGGCGCGGGTGATCCGTGGTTCGGCCTCAGCCGCCTTGGCGAGCAGCCGCAGACTCTCCGCCGCGGCTCCTTCGCCGTACTGTGCTGCGAGCTCGGCCTTGCTCGGCATCCGGTCGCCCCAGTCGAGTCGGCCATGGGCCGCGCTGACCCAGGCATGCAGGTCGGCCGGCTCCGGCAAATCCCTCACCCCGGACATCGTTTCCCTTCGGCTCGAACGGTTCGTCCTTCGACGGTAGGGAGTTCGGCGGGGGCTGTGGGGTGGGATTCGGGATCTGTGGATAACTCGGGGTGGTTACGAAGGGTCGGGTGCGGGTGACTTGGGGGTGACGGTGTCGTTGAAATGTGGGTTGGGACCCAACCGAAGTGGGATTCGAGGGGTAGAACAGGTATGCCGACGTTGACGGGTGAAGCCTTGGTGGCCGCGGGGCCGCCGGGGGATGGGCCCGGCTTTGTCGAGTGGGTGCGGCCGCATGTGGGGGCGATGGCTCGGTTGGCGGGCCGGTTGGGCCTGGGCGCCGACCGGGACGACATCGTGCAGGAGGCCTTGGCGCGAGCCTGGGCCAAGCGCGGCCAGTACGACGGGAGCCGGGGGACCGCCTCGGCGTGGTTGCTGGCGATCACGGCTGACCAGGCGCGGAAGGCCGCGAAGCGCGTGCGGCCGGCCGGGGTGCTCGAGGAGTACGACGGGCCGGGGGTGCGGCCTGATGTCGAGGGGCGGATCGATGTCGGTCAGGCGCTGGCGGAGTTGCCGGCGCGGCAGCGGCTGGCGGTCGACTGTTTCTACTTCGCGGATCTGTCGGTCGCCGACACGGCCGCGGTCATGGGGTGTTCCGAGGGCACCGTGAAGTCCACGTTGTCCGATGCGCGGGCCCGCCTGCGCACATTGCTGGAGGTCAGCGAATGAATCCGATCGACGAGGTCGACGACCTGCTGGTGCGGTCCGGGGCGCAGTGGCGTTCCGAGCAGCCGTCGGCACCCGAGCCGGATCTGGAGCGGATCACCGGCGCGCGGCCGCGGCGCTGGGTGCCGGCGCTGGCCGCGGCCAGCATCGTCGCGGTGGCGGCGGTCACGCTGACCGTGCTCCCGGGCAAAGGCAACGCACCGGCCGCCGCTCCGCAACCCGGCCCGGCGACGCTTCCGGCAGCCGCAGCGACCCCCGAGATCGCCCAGTCGTTTGCCGACGGCAACCAACGCACCGGTTCGGGCGACGACCTGCTGGTCCGCGACGGCAGCAAGGTGCGGGTGAGCGGCGAGGTGATCGCGGCGCCCAACACCGCGCCGGTCTTCTGCCCGTCACGCCCGGTCCCGATGATCGGCTACCGGCCAGGCAAGGCCCCGGCCCCCACTTGTCCGGAGGGACTCAAAGTCACGCTGAAGGGCGTGGACGTGAGCCGCCTGACCGACCTCGTGACCATCCACGGCGTCCAGACCGGCCGCGCCGCGCTCACCGGCATCTGGACCGGCCGGACGATCGCCGTTCAGGTGCAGACCGCGCCGATCCCGGACCGCGACCTCGTGACCCCGCCGCTCCCGTGCCCGCCGCCGAAGGGCGGTTGGCCGGCGAAGCCGAGCAATGTGCAGGACCCCAAGGTCGCGCAGTTCCTCGACAAGCACCGTGACCAGGCCTTCGGTCCCGCCGTCTACCACCCGTACGGCGAGGGCCGGACCAAGCCGGTCGTCGTCTTCGTGGGAGTCGCGCACGGCGACCGCGCGGCGTTCCGGACGGCGTTCGAGCAGGTCTACGACGGCAACCTCTGCGTGGCCCCGGTCCGGTTGAGCCAAGGGGACGCCGACCGGCTCTCCACCAAGGTGGCCGGCCTGATGAACCGCAACGACCTCGGCATCACCGCGTCGTACACGCAGATGGACGGTGCCAGCGAGAACGTCCGGCTACTGGTCTACACGGATTCGGTGAAGTCGGCGCTGGCCCCGGTCGGCCTGGAGAACCTGCGGATCGAGCCCGCCGTGCAGCCCGTCCCCTGACGGCCTGCTGAAAGTGGTCTTCGAGCAGGATCGAAACACCGGACGGGCCCGTCCTCGCCGTGTCATCGTGTGCGCATCGACACGATGGGTGAGGTTGGTGACGCATGGCCAGAGTGCTGTCCGGGCTCGTAGTAGGGGCATCGCTGGTGCTCTCGGCGTTCTTGCCGATCACCAGCGACGCGGCTCCGGCGCCGACGCCACAGTCGCGGGCCCAGGCGCCGGCCGACGTCCTGCCGGCCCGCCCGAACACGGTCCGCAATCCGATCCGGGAGAACGCCGCCGACCCCTGGATGGTCTTTGCCGAGGGCAACTACCACCTGCTCTACACGCACGGCGACAAGCTGGTCGGCGTTTCGGCCCCGTCGGTCGCGGGTCTTGCGACCGCCGCCCAGCAGACCCTCTGGCAGCCGCCGCCGCGGCCTGATCAGGCCTGCTGCAACCTGTGGGCGCCGGAGATCCATCAGCTCGACGGCAAGTGGTACCTCTACTACACCGCCGACAACGGCACCGACTCCCAGCACCGGATGTTCGTCCTCGAGGCCGATCATCCGATGGGACCGTACACGTTCAAGGCCAAGCTGGACACCGGCGACTTCCACTCGATCGACGGCAGCGTCATGAAGCTGCCCGACGGCCGCCTGTTCCATCTCTGGTCGAGCGGCCGCGCCAACGGCCAGAACCTCTACATCGCCCCGATGAGCAACCCGTGGACCATCAGCGGCCCGCCGGCGTTGCTCACGACCCCGGACCAGTCCTGGGAGCAGAACGGCCGCAAGGTCACCGAGGGCCCGGTCTCGCTGATCCACAACGGCAAGGTCTACATCTACTACTCCGCGAGCGCCTGCGAGTCGCCCGACTACTCGCTCGGCGCCCTGGAGCTGACCGGCTCCGATGTCCTCAGTCAGTCCTCGTGGACCAAGTCGACCGGCCCGGTCTTCAAGCGCAACGACGCCGGTTGGGTCTTCGGCACCGGTCACCACGGCTTCTTCACCTCGCCTGATGGCAAGGAGACCTGGATCGTCTACCACGGCGTCACCAGCTCGAACGGTTCGCCGGTCGGCAGTTGCAGCGCGGGTCGCGCCGTACGGATCGGCAAGGTCTCGTACGACGCCGCCGGGCGACCGCAGCTCGGCGTACCGAAGGCTGCGTGGGAGTCGGTCACCCTGCCGAGCGGCGACCCGGGGGCCGACATCCTTGCCGATGGCACCTACAAGCTGTCGCCGAAGAACAACCCGCAGAACCTGCTCGAGGTCGCTTCCTGCTCGACGGCCGACGCGGCGAACGTGCAGGTCTGGACCGCCGGCGGCGCCGCCTGCCAGCAATGGAAGATCAGCTACAACGGCGACGGGTCGTACAAGGTGCTCGCCAATCACAGCGGGAAGGCGCTCGACGTCGCCGGGTGCTCGGCCGCCAACCACGCCGACGTGATCCAGTGGCCGTACTGGGGTGGTGACTGTCAGGAGTGGTACTTCGATGCTCTCGGCAACGGGTACTACAAGGTGACCTCGAAGATCGGCGGCAAGACGCTGGAGGTGGATGCCTGCTCGACCGCGGCCGGGGCTGACGTCCGGGTTTGGCCGTACTGGCAAGGCGCCTGCCAGCAGTGGAAGCTGGAGAAGGTCGGGTGAAGCGCTGGGTGGCGCTGATCGCGGCGGTCGCGCTCGCAGTCGGTGGGCAGCAGGCCATGGCTAAGCCGGGGTTGCAGCTCCCGGATGTGAAGACCCGGACGAAGGGCATCATCCCGCCCGGCGGCGTACTGACCTCGAAGACCGGTGGGAACACCGTCGACGCGGAGACTCGCGAGACCAAGCCGCGCGCCGACGGCCGGTACCACTACGACTCGCCCAAGCTGATCCAGCGACTGCAGGCGATGAACGTGAACACGTACCTGTTCGGGATCTGGGAGTCGCCGACGGACTGGGACGACCTGCGCAGCGAGTTCGCGCCGCTCGCCCGGGCGGCCGGGATCGACGTCTGGGTGGACCTGGTTCCGCCGTCGGAGTGCCAGGCGGACCGCGCCGAGGGTCCGTATCTGGAGGGCTATTGCTCGCGTCCTTTCAAGCTCGACTTCATCGCTTGGGCGCGCAACATCGCGACGCTCTCGCTGCAGTACCCGAACATCAAGGCCTGGCAGATCGACGACTTCCTGGTCGGTGACAACAGCAAGCTGTTCACGACCGCGTACCTCGGGCAGATCAAGGCGACCCAGGACGCGATCAACCCGAACCTGGGCTTCCTGACCACGATGTACCGATGGGACTACACCGACGAGCACCTGGACAAACTCGCGCCGTACATCGACGGGGTCCTGTTCCCGTATCTCGGTGGTGCCCAGAGCACCACGGATCCGCGCTTCGTCGCCACCCAGATGGACGAACTGATCGCGAAGCTGAACCCGCGGCACCTCGACCTGATCCTGCTGCTCTACACCGACCGCTTCCTGGATGCGGCGCTACCACCGAGCCCCGAGTACGTCGCGGAGTCGCTCAAGCAGGCGATGCCGTATGCCGCGGACGGGCGGATCGGCGGGATCGTTGCCTATGGCGCCCCGGTCAACCACGACCGCCGGCAGACCGTTGCCTCGAACAACCTCGCCCAGACGGGTGACGGGCGGTTGAGCTTTGCCCAGGGCAACTACACGACCGCGGATCCTGGTGGGTTCAGTGAGGCGTACCAGCAGGTCACCGTCGATCCGTCGGCGACGAGCTATAGCTTGCGCTTTGCGACCTACGACCAGATCAGCCGGACGCCGGCGAAGTCGGGCAAGCTCTACAAGGAAGTGCTGATCGACGACCAGGTGGTCTGGCGATCGGATGTCGCCGACGAGTTCAGGTTCACCTGGGCGCCCGCCTCGGTCGACCTGACCGCCGCCTTGCGCGGCAAGACCAGCGCGAAGCTGAGCCTGAAGCTCTACGTCCAGAATGCGGCCAACTTCCCGATCGACGTCGGCTTCGACAGTCTCGTCCCGACCGGCTTCACAGTGCCGAACTTCGGTTTCGAGGACGTGAACCCGGCCACCCGCGGCTGGCAGTTCAAGCAGCAGAGCCCGGTCATCTACGGCGCGATCGAGAAGGTCACACCGCAGCAAGCCAAGGACGTGTACGACGTGATCGCGGCCGCGTTCGGTGGCCAGCAGCGGCCTGCGGTGCCGACCACCCCGTCCACGCCGATCCCGGGTGACCTGCCGACGACAGGTACGGCGTACCAGCCTGGTGGTGTGGGGACGATCCGCAACAGCGCGATGTACGGCAAGGGCCGGCTCAGCCTGTTCGTGCCGGAGCGGACGGCGACCGGGACGGGCGCCTGTATCTGGGCCGAGCAGCGGATGGCCGTCGACCCGAACGCGCCGCGGTACGAGATCTCCTGGTGGGACTACGACGGACTGTCGGCGGACCTCAAGGGCTACCACCTGAAGCAGGTGACGATCGTGACGTCGAAGGGCAAGAAGCTGCTCAGCAATCTCGACGCGGCCGAGGCGCCGAAGCTGTGGATGAACGGCCAGGGCAACTGGGGCGCGATCGACGTCAGCGAGTTCGCCCGCGGGGAGTCGTCCGTGGTGCTGCAGTTCGCGTTGTGCGAGCAGCAGGGCGTCGGCGACTACCTGATCGACGTCGGGTACGACGAGATCGAGGCCGTCGGGCTCACCGTCACCAACGGCGGGTTCGAGCAAGGAACTACCGGGTGGACCATCGTCAGCCCGCATCCGGGCATGAAAGCCCAAGTTCTCACCGCCAACTGAGAGGACCACCAGTGATTGCGAAGCTCGCCGCGGCAGCATTAGCCCTGTCCGCACTGACCGTCCCGGCCCACGCCGCGACCACAGGCTGCACGCTGAACGTCTTGCAGCCTGCTCCGGAGACACCGGCCAACGGAACCGCCTGGGTGACCGCAGGCGACGACACCGGGCGCTATCTGCTCGGTGAAAGCACGCTCAAGGACCACTCCGCGATGCGGCCGGTCCTGTGGGATGACGGCGTGCCGAAGTGGCTCGACAAGCAGCCCGAGTTCCACAGCCAGGCGGTGGACGTCAACAACGACGGCATGGTGGTCGGGTACACCGGGGACGCGACCGGTGGCAGTCACCCCTGGACGTGGTCCGGCGGCTCCTACAAGGACCTTGCTGGACCGGCCGGTGTGGAGGACCTGACTGTCAGCGCGATCAACAACCGAGGCGACATCGCCGGGTACGGCTGGGACCCGGTGACGTTCAGCTTCGTCGGAGTGGTCTGGCCGAAGGGTGCTGATCCTGTCCGCCTGGATTCCAAGTGGTCGACCGTCGTGACCGACATCAGCGAGAAGGGCGTAGTGGTCGGCAACGTGCAGACGCCGACCGGGAACGCCGGTTGGGTCTGGAAGGACTGGCGGCTGTCCGGAAGCGAATTGCCGGTCAAGCAAGGCGAGTCGACCCGGGTGCAGGAGGTTCGCGGTGACTGGATCGGGGGCAAGGAGCAGCTCGCCGACGGCAGCTGGACCGGGCTGGTGTGGAATCTCGCCACGCTGGCCGTCGAGACGCGTGAGCGGCCGGTGAACTCGATCAACGCGAACGGCGACGTCGCGATCGAGCCGTCGCTGAACGAGGGATCCGTGATCATCAAGGCGGACGGCACGCGCATCGAGCTGCCGGAGTGGAGCAACATCAGCCACCTGCTCGACCGCGGCCGGATGGTGTCGGCGGGCGGGTACGACGGGCTCGGGCCGAGTCCGCGGGCAATCTCCTGGAGCGGCTGCTTCCCGCCCGACCACACCTGATTCCGGGCGTGCCCATTCGACCGACGTCGTCGCGCCGGCCGCCGCGGCGCGCCCTCTTGCTGCGGCGGCCGCTGTGGGGAAGGGCGCGGTTGGGTGGGACACGCTCCGGCAGCTCGACCGGCTGCCGTATCTCCGGGTAGGAGGTCTACGGAGTTCTGCTGCCGCTGGGAGCCTGTTGCGATTTGGCCGGCGGCGTCCTCCCCAAACTGGTTTGGGGAGGATTTGGGACCGATTCGGGGGGTGGATGCTCCCCGGTCCGCTCTCCGGGAGGAGGAGACTCTCCCCGAACCGATTTGGGGAGCGGGATCGCGACGGGTGATCGGTCGCTGTAGCTGAGGGCTTTGTCTGGCCAGGAACCCCGCCGTCCCGGATGTGCTCGTCCCGTCCCGCCGCTCGGATTCGGCCGGCGGCGTTCGCGGTGGCTGGTCGCCGCTGCGGCCGGATTTACTGAGACGGGTGGCTTGGGCTGGTCTGTGGCTGGGCCGGATGGTGCGGCCGGTGACCGAGGTTCCCCGTCGCCTGTGGCTGACGGGTTGTGGTTGCTCCCGACGATCAGGAGGCTTGCTAGCTGACCCGTCGGGGTGGTTGCTCCCGACGATGAGGAGGCCTGTCAGCTGACTCGCCGCCGCGGTTGACCACTGCGGTTCGGGTCACCTGCCTCGCCTGCCTGGCCTGCCTGGCCTGCGGAAATTTGGCTGGATATCTGTTCAAGTTGGCCCTTCTCTGCTCAAAATTTGAGGGGAGAACCAGCAACTTGCGGGGAGATCCCCTCGTTTTTCGGACCGCAACCGAAGCCCGGAAGCTCAAGCAGCGGGCGCGCGGTCACCGGCCTCGCCGTCCCCCTCAGCCACAGACCACGCCCGCTTAGCGCTTCAGTAAATCCGGCCGCGGCGGCGGCCAGCCACCGTGTGCGTGTCCGGCCTGTCCGGTACGGCGCGAATCGGGGCACTCCAACCCCGCAAAGGCGCGATGTGGGGCGCGTCCGCAGGTCCACGGAGTTCTACTGTCACGGAGCGGCAGTGATCATCCGTGAATCGTGCATCGCAGTGGCGAGTGCCTGGCGCCCAGCCGAGGCGGCGAGATGGGCGGCGCGTTCCCGCCCGATCCCTCGCTCCGGGGCACGCCCGCTCCTGCGTCGCGTGCTCCGCCCGCCCCTTTGTTGAGCAGCACTGCGGCGCAGGGGGCGCGGGTTTAGACCATGTTGGTGAACTGGGCTTGGTCGTGGAAGAAGTCGACCAGGAGGCGGGCGGTGGTGGCTGGTTGTTCGATGGCGGGGGAGTGGCCGGCGTCAGGGACCATTTGGGGCTGGATGCCTAGGCGTTCGGCTACGTCGTTCTGGACGGGGAGCGGCCAGCCGTCGTCGGTTTCGCCGTAGACGAGTTGGGTGCGGACGCCGGACTTCGCGAGTTGGTCGGTTTTGTCCACTGCTGTGGTCAGGTGGCGGGTGATCGCGGCCAGGCCGGCGGGGGTGTTGCTGATGAACCGTTTGCGGACGAACGCCGCGATCTCTTCCGGCGGGTCGACGTACCCGGGGTTCTTCGCGTCGTGCTCGAGCTTCAGGTCGTAGACCTGCTCGATCGGCAGGTTGTCCAGGCCGAACGCGAGCATCTGGAGCCCCTGCACGGTTTCCTCGTTGGTGAAACCGGCCGGTCCGGTGCAGAGCAGCGTGAGGGTGGAGAACACCGACGGATCGATGAGCACCGCCTCCCGTGCGACCAGTCCGCCGAACGAGTGCCCCACCAGTTGGCTGTAGCCGCCGAGGGCCTCGCTCATGGCTACTACGTCCGCGCCGAACTCCTCAAGCGTGTACGCCGAGGCCTCGCTCGGACCGGGAGTCTCGAACTGACCGCGCTGGTCAACAGCCACCGCAATCCAGCCATAGCGCGCCAGGTGGTCGAGCAGTGGAGTGAAGTCCTCCTTGCTGCCGGTCCACCCGGGGACGAGCAGTACGGTGCCGAGCGGCGTACCGATCTCGGGCTCTGCTCGCAGCGTCGCGAAGGAGCCACGGGCGGTCTCCAGAGTGGCTGGATGAACCCCGTCCGGCAGCGTCATGGTGCGTGGCGTACTCACAAGTCAAGAGAGTAGCCGTTCAACGTCGCAGTATTCGTCCGGACAGACACGGGCAAATGCACCGGGCGTTCCGTGGTGCGGCACAATGGCCGGGTGCCTCCTCGCACTCTCGCGGTTGCCAACCAGAAAGGCGGCGTGGCCAAGACGACCACCGTCGCCACGCTCGGTGCTGCCCTGACCGAGCTCGGGCAGCGGGTGCTGCTGGTGGACCTCGATCCGCAGGCGTGCCTGACGTTCTCGATCGGCATCGACCCCGAGGACCTGGACAAGTCGATCCACCACGTGCTGCTCGGCGGCGTGCAGGCGCGCGATGTGCTGATCGAGTTCGAGGAAGGGCCGGACTTGTTGCCGGCGACGATCGAGCTTGCTGCCGCCGAGGTGCAGCTGGCCCGCGAGAGCGGCCCGGAGCAGGTGCTGCGGACGGCCTTGCGATCGATGCGTTCGTCGTACGACTGGATCATCGTGGACTGCCCGCCGACCCTCGGCCTGCTGACGGTGAACGGGCTGTCCGCGGCGACCGAGGTGCTGATTCCCTTGCAGTGCGAGACATTGGCGCATCGTGGCGTCGGCCAGCTGCTCGACACCATCCACGATGTCCAGCAGTTGACCAACCCAGGACTCCAGGTGCTCGGCGTGCTTCCGACGCTGTACGACGGCCGCACGACCCATGCCCGCGCGGTCCTCGACACGATCGCCGAGACCTACTCGCTCGACGTGCTCGCCCCGGCGATCCCGAAGTCGATCCGGTTCGCCGAGGCGCCCGCGGTCGGCGAGACCATCCTCACCACCGCGCCGACCTCCCCCGGCGCCAAGGCCTACCGAGCCCTCGCCGCCTCCCTGCTCTAACCGGGGCTAGGCGGGGTTGGGGTCGGCCGGGGGCGGGGTGGTGGGAGCTGCCGGGCGGCGGAGGCGGCGACGGAACCACAGGATCGGTACGCCGATCAGCGCGAGCAGGATGGCGAACGGGAGAACGGCGCCCAGCGCGGTCGCCAGCGCGGAGAACGTGGCGGTGAACGCGTGCCACCCGCCCTTGAGACCGCCGAGGAAACCGCGATCCGGGTTGGTCACGACCGGTGGGGTGTCTTTGCTGGTCAGCGTCAGATTCAGAGTGGCCAGCTCGGTCTGGAGCGCGAGGTTCTTCTGCTTCGCGAGCAGTGCTTCGAGGTCTGCCTCGCGGCGCGTCAGCTCGGACTCCACCGAGACGATCTCGCCGATGGTGTTCGCCTTGGCGAGCAGTGCGCGCATCCGGTCCAGGCTCGCGCGCTGGGTACGGATCCGGCTGTCCACGTCGACGACCTGCTCGGTGACGTCGGTGGACTCCTGGTGGATCTGCAGCCGCTTCCCGAGGCCGGAAAGGCGCTCAACAGCGGTGTCGTACGACGTACTCGGCACCTTCAGCACGAGATTCGCCGTACTGACCCGGCCGCTCGGGTCGTCGCCGGTGTTCTCCGAGGCGATCTGGCCCTTGAGGCCGGTGATCACCGTGATGGCTTCCTGGCGACGCTTGTTGACGTCGTCGGCCTCGACAGTCAGTGAACCGGTCCTGATGATCGCGCGTGTCACGGTCGGCTGATCCGCGACCGGAGCCTTCGGCTGCGCCTGACCGCCTACTGCTTTGCCGCCGCTGTTGCCGACGGCACTCTCCGGCTGCTGCGCCGTGTCACCCCTGCTGCCACTGCCGTCACTCGCACTGTCACTGCCGCTCGCGCCGCAACCGGCCAGCAGCACCAGTCCAACGGCGGCCAGCACAGCTATCCCACCCTTGCGCCTCATCACCCAGCCCCTCTCGTGTGGTTACGTCCAAGGACGCACCACGAGGGGCTGGGTGTTGCAGCGCGAAGTCACCATTCGGCCACGCTTACGCGACGGTCAGGTCACTCCACCAGCTGAGGACTACCTCGCCGCCCGCTTGGCCGGCGTCTTCTTGGCCGCAACCTTGGCGGGTGCCTTCTTGGCGACCACCTTGGCGGGTGCCTTCTTGGCGACAGCCTTGGCGGGTGCCTTCTTCGCACCGACCTTGGCGGGTGCCTTCTTGGCAACAGCCTTGGCAGGTGCCTTCTTGGCCACGGCCTTCGCCGGTGCCTTCTTCGCAACCGCCTTGGCCGGAGCCTTCTTCGCCACCGTCTTCGCCGGCGCCGCCTTCTTGGTCGGTGCAGCCTTCTTCGCAACGGCCTTGGCGGGCGCGGCCTTCTTGGCGACAGCCTTCTTAGCCGGAGCTGCAGTCTTGCCAGCAGCAACCTTCTTGGCCGGTGCTGCCTTCTTGGCAACGGCCTTGGCGGGCGCTGCCTTCTTGGCAACGGCCTTCACGGGCGCGGCCTTCTTGGCGACAGCCTTCTTAGCCGGAGCCGCGGTCTTGCTCGCAGCAACCTTCTTGGCCGGTGCAGCCTTCTTGGCAACGGCCTTCACAGGCGCGGCCTTCTTGGCGACAGCCTTCTTAGCCGGAGCTGCAGTCTTGCCAGCAGCAACCTTCTTGGCCGGTGCAGCCTTCTTCGCAACAGCCTTGACCGGAGCGACCTTCTTGGCCGGAGCGGCAGCCTTGACCGGTGCGGCCTTCTTGACCGGAGCCTTCTTGGCCGGCGTCGCAACCACCGCGGTCTTCTTGGCGGTGGCCTTCTTCACCGGAGCCGGCGCAGCAGTGGCCTTCTTGGCAGCAGCCTTGACCGGAGCAGCCGTCTTCTTGGCAGCAGCGGTCTTGGCCGGAGCCGGAGCGACCGCGGTCTTCTTGGCGGCAGCCTTCTTGGCCGGTGCCGGAGCAGCCGCGACCTTCTTGGCCGGAGCCTCGACCGCAGCCTTCTTCGCGGGTGCCTTGGTGGTCGCCGCAGGCGCCTGGAACAGCGGAGCCTTCTTGGCCGGCGCCTTCTGCACAGGTGCCTTCTCAGCAGGTGCCTTCTGGGCCGGTGCCTTCTCGGCAACAGCAGGCGCCTTCTCCGCAACGGCCGGAGCCTTGGCAGCCTCAGGCGCCGCAGCCGCAGCAACCTCGGCTACCGGTGCTCCACCAGACGACCGACGCGAACGCTTCCGCCGCGACGGCCGCTCAGCACCATCCGCCACCGAAGCAGCAGAGCCCGAAGCAGCATTGCCACCCGAAGCAGCAGCCGGGGCAGTCGCCTGCACCGACTCAGCAGCTGCCGGAGCAGCGTCCTGGACCGGAGCAGCCGCCGTACCAGCTGAAGTTGCGTCGGTGGCTACTGTGCCCTCGACCGGACGATCCGTGCGGCGCTTGCGGTTGCGATTGCGCTTCCGCTTACGCTCACGCGGCACCTCGGTCGAGGTCGAGCCCGAGCCCGAAGTCGAGGTCGAGGTCGCCGTCACTGCCGCGGCCGCGGCCGGAGCCTCGCCGGCCTCGACGGCCGCCGGGACGTGGGTCTTGGTGGTGACGTCGGCGCTCTCCTCGACCGGCTGACCCTGACGGGTCCGCTTGCGCGTCCGGTTCCGCTTGCGGTCCCGGTCCTTGTCGCGGTCCCGCCCGTGCCCGTGGCCGTGACCGGACTCGGCCCCGTCCTCGGTACGGCGGTGCTTGTCGCGCGCCGGGCGCTCCGCACGGGGCTCGCGCTCCTCGCGGTCGGCGGCGGGCTTGATCCGGCCCTTCGCCTCGGTCGGGATGCCGAGGTCGTGGAAGAGCTCGGGCGACGTCGAGTAGATCTCCTGCGGGTCCTCGTACGGCAGGTCGAGGGCCTTGTTGATCGTCTTCCAGCGCACGATGTCCGCCCAGTCGACGAACGTCACCGCGATCCCGCTCGCACCGGCGCGGCCGGTCCGGCCGATCCGGTGGATGTAGGCCTTCTCGTCCTCGGGGCAGGTGTTGTTGATGACGTGCGTGACGCCCTCGACGTCGATCCCGCGGGCGGCGACGTCGGTGCAGATCAGCACGTCGATCTTGTCGCCGCGGAACCGGGTCAGCGCCCGCTCGCGGGCCTGCTGGTTCAGGTCGCCGTGGATCGCGGCGGCCTTGAAGCCGCGGTCGATCAGGTCGTCGGTCAGCCGGCCGGCCTCGCGCTTGGTCCGGCAGAAGATCATCACCCGGCCGCGGTCGTCGGCCTGCAGGATCCGGGCCACCACCTCGGGCTTGTCCAGATCGTGCGCCCGGTAGACGAACTGCGCCGTCGTCGGGACCATCTGGGTGTCCTCGTGGGACTCGGCCCGGATGTTCAGCGGGTGCCGCATGTGGGTGCGGGCCAGGCCGATCACGGCCGACGGCATCGTTGCCGAGAACAACATTGTCTGCCGCAGCTCGGGCGTCTTGCGCAGAATGCGTTCCACGTCGGGCAGGAAGCCGAGGTCGAGCATCTCGTCGGCCTCGTCGAGCACCAGGACCTTGATGTGGCTGAGGTCCAGGACACCGCGGTTGGCCAGGTCCAGCAGGCGTCCCGGCGTACCGACGACGACGTCGACGCCGGTCTTCAGCGCGTCGAGCTGGGGCTCGTAGGCCACCCCGCCGTAGATGGTCAGGATCCGCACCGTGCGGACGGTGGACGCGGTGACCAGGTCCTTGGCGACCTGGATGGTCAGCTCACGCGTCGGTGTGACGACCAGGGCCTGCGGCTTGCCCGGGGCGGCGAGCTCGGTGTAGTCGGCCTCGCCGGGGGAGATCGTGCGCTGGAGCAACGGAATACCGAAGCCGAGCGTCTTGCCGGTCCCGGTGCGGGCCTGGCCGATCAGGTCGGTGCCCATCAGGGCTACGGGGAGCGTCATTTCCTGGATCGGGAACGGCTCCACGATGTTGACGCGGTCGAGCGCGTCGCAGATCTCGGGCAGCACGCCGAGCTCTCGGAAGGTGGTCAGGCTGATCGCCTCTCACATGCTTGAACGGACAGTGGCCGGGCGCCAGAGGCGTGTGAAGCCTCGTCAGAAGAGGCGCGGGGACACTGTGCAAGCACCTCGCACCAGCGTGCCCATGTGGGCGCGTCACCGGCGAATCGCTCACCAGTGTAACCGCAACTTGCGTCATCGCCGTTCCGTGTGGTTTGTGCCACGGCACGCATCGGACCCCGGCAGCCGTTCTGGCGGCCCGCGAACACAGATAAGGTGCCGGGCATGGAACAGACGGCCTTCGACGATCCCGCCTACCGGGCCGCGGCGGTGGACCTGCTGGGAGTTCTCGCGTACGGCGAGCTGACCGCCTTCGAGCGGATGGCCGAGGACGCCAAGCTGGCCCCGACCCTCAACGACAAGGCGGAGCTCGCCGCACTGGCGACCACCGAGTTCGGGCATTTCCAGCAGCTGCGCGACCGCCTCGTGATCCTCGAGGTGGATCCGATGGCGGCGATGCAGCCGTTCGTCACGCCGCTGGACGCCTTCCACGACCACACCGCCCCGTCGGACTGGCTCGAAGGTCTGGTCAAGGCGTACGTCGGGGACGGCCTGGCCAACGACTTCTACCGCGAGATCGCGTCGTTCGTGGACGCGGAGACCCGGGCCCTGGTGCTCGAGGTGTTCGCCGACTCCGGGCAGGCCGAGTTCATCGTGGACCGGGTCCGGGCCGCGATCGAGGTCGACCCGAAGCTCGGCGGCCGGCTGGCTCTCTGGGGCCGCCGGCTGGTCGGTGAGGCGCTCAGCCAGGCACAGCGGATCGCCGCCGACCGGGACTCACTGGCGGCGTTGCTGGCCGGCAGCGTCGACCGCCCCGGGCTCGATTTGGCTGCCATTGGCCGGATGTTCACCCGACTGACCGAGGCGCACACGGCAAGGATGACTGCGCTCGGCCTGCAAGCCTGATTGGATGGCTGGCGTTCGTTGTTGACGGGGGTCGACGCCGGAGAGCCTGCCTGCATGACACTGTCCTACCGCCCGGTCCGCCTGGGCATCTACTCCGACACCCTGGTTCCGCGGGCCGACGGCGTGGCCGTCTCGCTGGAGGCCGCCGGCCGAGCCCTGTGTGAGCTCGGCGTCCAGCTCGAGGTGGTCGCGCCGTACGGCGCGAAGAGCCACCAGAGCAGGCTGCCGATCCGGTCAGTGCCGGGCACCGAGACCTGGGGCCGGGACTACCGCCTGGGCATGCTCCGGCCGACCCGGAACAAGCCGGAGTACGACGTGGTCCACGTGCACACGCTCGGGCCGATCGGCGTGTCGGGCCTGTACTCCGCGTGGCGCCGGCAGCTCCCGGTCGTTCTGACCTGGCACACGGACCTCGAGATCTACCGTGAGCACTACGCGGAGATCCGGCTGGCGATGTGGCTCGCGGGCAAGGCGTGGCGGGTCGGTCTCGGCGCACCGCGCGGCTACCAGCGCGAATGCACCGAGGTGCAGAACCTGCTGCGGGCCGTCGACCTGGTCGTCGCGCCGACAGCCAAGGTGCAGCAGCAGCTGGACGACCTCGGCTGTGAGGCGCCGACAGTGGTGCTGCCGAGCCCGACGCTCCCGATGCCCGCACCGACGCTGTCCGCCGCGGAGATCCGGCAGCAGCTCGACCTCGGTGCACAGGACCCGATCGTGCTGTCGGTCGGCCGGTTGAGCGGTGAGAAGAACGACGAGCTGCTGCTGCGGTCGTTCGCCGAGCTCCTGCGGATCCGGCCGGACGCCTGCCTGGTCATGGTCGGCGGGTACGCCGATCGGCGCCGGGTCACCGAGCTGGTGGACGGGCTCGGTATCGGCCCGCGGGTGCGGATGGCCGGCGTACTGCCACGGGCCGAGCTCGCCGGCTACTACCTAGCTGCGGACGCCGTGGTGATCGCCTCGGTTTCCGAGACCCAGTCCCTGGTCGCGCACGAGGCCGAGGCGGCCGGTTGCCCGCTGGTGGTAGTGGATCCGTGGCTGTTCCGCGGCCACGAGCGGACCCGGACGTTCGCCCCGGCTGAGCCGGCTGCGTTGGCCGCGGTGGTCGGCCAGGTCCTGCGCGCCCCGGACGCCACCCGTCCCTGGGCGCCGCGGTACCGGCCGGCGCCGCGTGAGCACGCCGAGAAGCTGCTGGCGCTCTACGAAGGCCTGGCATCACAACGGCCGCCTGCCCCGGGTGGGGTGGCGGCCGTCGGGTGATGCTGCTGAGGTCAGATTGTCAGGCTGACTTCGGTTTGCGGGCTGCGATGATGTAGATGACGATCGCGGCACAGACGATCTGGATCACGTACTGGAGAATGTCCGGTCCGTCGGTGTCCTTGATGTCGAGGAAGTAGGCGATCAGACCACCGATGAAGGCGCCGATACCGCCGCCGAGGATGGTCCAGCCGAGGCTGATGTTCTGCTTGCCCGGAAGCACGAGCCGCGCCAGCGGGCCGAAGATGACGCCTGCGAGCAGGCTGACGATGATCATCCAGATCCAGTAACCCACGGTTCCTCCTAGTGAGGGGTGACGGACCTGCGTCTGGGCGGCGCCCCGTAGCTACCAGACCACTACGACGCAGGTCTCACCGCACATGGTGCCCACCGAACCGGAATCCGGAACCCGGACACGCAGAGACGTGTCCGGAACGGGATCAGATCGCGCCGAAACCGACCTTACGGATCGAGACCTCACCGATCTCGACGTACGCCAGCCGGTCGGCCGGGATCAGGATCCGCCGGCCCTTGTCGTCGGTCAGCTCCAGCAGGTTGCTCTTGCCGCTGAGCGCGTTCGACACCTGCTCCTGTACCTCGTCCGGGCTCTGCTCACTCTCGAGCACCAACTCGCGATTGACGTGTTGCACGCCGATCTTGACCTCCACGAAACCCTCCGGGCACGCTCCGACCGGCGGCTCTCGCCGGTGACACTTCGAGCCTATCCGCTGCCGACCCCGAGCTCTCACCCGTCCGCCCAGAGCAGAACCTCGAGCCGGTACGGCGTGGGCGCGGATTCAGCCGTCAGTTCTGGGGAAACCGCGGATGCCGCGCCAGGCGAGTGAGGCAACCATGTCGGCGGCCTGCTCCTGCCCGAGCAACGTCTGGTCGGCCGAGGCCAGCCAGTAGCGCGCACTGACCTGGGCCATGCCGACCATGCTGACGGCCAGCACCATGGACTGCTCACGGTTCAGACCGGCGTCCGCACTGATCACCTCGGACACCGCCTCGGCGCAGGCGTGCGTGACGCGGTCGACCCGCTCGCGCACGGCAGGCTCGTTGGTCAGGTCCGACTCGAAGACGAGCCGGAAGGCGCCCTGCGCGTTGGCCACGTAGTCGTAGAACGCATGCACGGTCGCCGCGACCCGGAGCTTGTTGTCGTCCGTCGACTTCAGTGCGTCGTGCACCGAGGCCACGATCGCTTCGCAGGAGGTATCCAGCAGCGCCAGATACAGCTCCAGCTTGCCGGGGAAGTGCTGGTACAGGACCGGCTTGGAGACACCGGCGCGCTCGGCGATGTCGTCCATCGCGGCGGCGTGGTACCCGTTCGCGACGAAGACCTCCTGGGCCGCCTCGAGCAGTTGCGCGCGGCGCGCGAGCCGGGGCAGGCGGCTGCCGCGTTTCGGTGCGGTCTCCGGTGTCGTCGACACGTCGGCTCCTTCGGTGGTGCGGCACCGGCGGCAGGTCGCGCCGCCGGGTCGTAGCCGAATCCTACCCACCGGTGCTCCCAGCCAGTAGCTTCCCTGCCCGATGGCACCCTTCAGGACGGCAGCGGGCGCGGGTCGTCGTACAGCTCGGCCAGGACGTCGCCGTACTCCTCGATCCGGGCCAGGACCTCGTGCGGGAGGAACTTGAGCTCCTCCGGTCTGGTGGTCGAGGCCACCTCGTCCCAGTCGATCGGAGTGGAGACCCGGGGCTCGTCGGAGCCGCGCAGCGAGTACGGCGCCAGCGTGGTCTTCGCGCTGGCGTTCTGGCTCCAGTCGATGAAGACCTTGTTCGGCCGGAGCGCCTTGGTCATGTTCGCCGTCACGTCCTCCGGCAGAGCCTCCGCCAGCTGCTCGGCCAGCTGCTTCGCGAACGCACTTGTACGTCGCGACGACGCCGGCTCGATCGGCACATACAGGTGCATGCCCTTGTTGCCTGAGGTCTTCGGCCAGCCCTCGAGCCCGTAGTGGCCGAGCAGCTCCCGCAGCGCCAGTGCGACATCGCAGCACTCCACGATGGTCGCCCCGGGGCCAGGGTCGAGGTCGAACACGATCAGATCGGCCTGTGGGTCGCTGCCGTGCTCCGACAGCCCGATGCGCCACTGCGGCACGTGCAGCTCGAGCGCGGCGAGGTTCGCGAGCCACACCACGGTCTGGACGTCGTCTGCGACCACGAAGTCCGCCTCGTCCCGTCCGGTCGAGCTCCCGGGGGTCGGTAGCGTCTCGGTCCGCACCCAGGACGGCGTACCGCGTGGTGCGTTCTTTTCGAAGAAGTACGACGCGTCTGTCCCGTCCGGCCACCGCTTCCGGGTCAGTGGGCGGTCGGACAGGTGCGGCAGCAGGAGAGAGGCCACCTGGTGGTAGTAGTCGATCACCTCGGCCTTGGTGAAGCCGGTCTGCGGATACAGCACCTTGCCGAGGTTCGTGAGCTTCAAAGTCTGCCCGTCGACCTCGGTGGTCACCTGCTGCGACGCTGCTGCCATAACTCCCAGTGTCCACCCAGCCGGCGCCTATTCAGGGGCGGTACTCGCACTGGACGCCCAGACCGCGGCCCGGGAGGGAGTCCTCGCTCTTGGCCAGGTGGCCGTCCACCCAGATCTCACACCGGACGTCGCCGAGGTCGTCGTCCAGGGGGAAGCCATGGACCGACAGCTCCTGGTCTTTGCCGGTGGTGGTGAGATGCGGGCTCGCCCATGGCTGCGGGGAGCCCCACAGAAGCTCGAAGCCCTTGTGACCGTCCTGGTTGTAGCCGATGTTGATCTGCTTCGCCGTGCCGCTGAGCTTGTAGACGACCTCGTGGGTGTTCAGGTAGGCGCCGAACCTGCGCAGGAGGTCGATGCCGACGGCCCCGTAGCCGATCAGCATCACCGCGAGCACCAGAACCAGCGGCTTGGGCAGTTTCACGAGGCGAATTGCGAGCAGTGCGCGCCGAAGCCGGCGAAGAGGGACTCCTTGCTTTCGATGAGCTTGCCGTCCACCCAGATCTCACACCGCACCGAGCCCTTGTCGTCGACCTGCGGGTCCGTGCTGACCGACAGCAGCTGGTTCCTGCCCTTGATCTTGAGCGTTCCGCTGTCCCAGGGCACCGAGGCGTGCTTCAGCTCCACGGGGTCCTTGTCGCCGCCGTTGTAGCTGATCGACGGCAGGTCCGCCGTACCGGTGACCTTGTAGACGACCTCATGGGTCTCCTGGCTTGCGATCAGCATCCGGATGCCGGTGTAGCCGAAGAGGAACACCTGGAAGGCCGGGTAGGCGAGGACCACCACGAGGAGGACGATCAGTAGCGGTTTGGGGACTCTGCGCTTCATAAGTCGCAAGTGTTCCGGCCGACAGGGTCCTACCATGGGAATCGTGGAGAGTTACGGGGCAGTAACCGGCACTGATGTGCCGCTGGCGACACAGGAATGGCCGGCCCGACAGGTGCCGGTCGCAGGCGTGGACCTGCTGGTCAGAGACGTGCCGGACGCGGCGGCGGAGCTTCCGCCCGCGCTCTACGTGCACGGCCTGGGCGGCTCGTCGTTGAACTGGACCGCGCTCGGACTGCTGCTGAACGACACCGTGCGCGGGATCGCACCGGACCTACCCGGCTTCGGCCGTACGCCGTTGTCCGGTCCGGCCGGCATCTCCGAGCAGGCGGACGTGCTGGTGACACTGCTGGAGGGTGCGTACGACCAGCCGGCGCATGTCTTCGGCAACTCGATGGGCGGGGCTGCTGCCGTGGCTCTGGCGGCCCAGCGGCCGGATCTGGTGGCGTCACTCACGCTGGTGTCCCCGGCACTGCCGCATCCGAGAGTGTCGGCCAGTGCACTGTGGTTCGCGGCGCTGGCGACGCCAAGACTCGGACCGGTCGTTCTGCAGCGCACTCAGCGGCTCCCGTTCGATCGCCGCTTCCAGGCGTCGCTGGCGATGGTCTTCGGAGACCCACGCGCACTGTCGGCCGAGGTGCGCGCCAACTACGAGGCGGAGCTGCACCGGCGGGACACCGACCCGTGGAACATGCAGGCGACCACAGATGCCGCCAAGAGCATCCTGCGCTCGTCACTGACACCGCCGCGCCGGTCGCTGTGGGCAGACGCCGCGAGCGTGCAATGCCCTGTCCTGCTGGTGTACGGCGGCCGCGACCGGCTGGTCGACGCTCGGATCCGGACCAAGGCGCAGCGTACGTTCCCGGATGCGCGGCTGCTGTACCTGCCGAAGTCCGGTCATGTGGCCCAGATGGAGCACCCGGAGCAGGTGGCGGCGGCCTTCCGCGACCTGATCAGCTGAGCGTGCTGAAACTGCAGCACGGTTGAAATCGAACCGAATGCGCCAGATCAGTCAACCTTTCGTCCGCACGGGCTATCTCATGGAGAGCTGGTTCGTCGACGAGAGGAAGACCGTGCGCGTTCTGGGCACAATCACCCTGGGCATGGCAGCGTTGCTGGCAGTCGCTCCACTGACCGCACAGGCGGCGATCCCTGAGGCCCCGTCCGTTGCGAAGGGCAAACAGTGGGACGTCCGCGCGGTGCCTACCGGCTACCGCGTCACGCTGCGGCTGGACGCGCCGGTGCCGGTACGCGCGTCAATGCCCCTGCTGGCCGTGAACGGGACGCCGATGGGCGTGGCCAAGCAGTCGGCGGACGGGCGGACGCTGACCCTGATCACCACCGACAAGGCTGCTGCCGACGCGCACGACGTACAGCTCGTCTGGCCAGGTGACCTCGGTAACGCGAGTGCTCGCGCAACGGCCGTCGGACCGACCGATGCCTATTGGCTGGACGCCCGGAAGGGCCCACTGCTCAAGGACGACCCCGGCAAGGCCGGCAAGTACAAGGTCGAGACAGCGGAGTACAACCTCGGTGACGAAGCGGTCCTGCTGCCCGGACTCGGACAGAAGTCAGAGCTGCTCGGCAAGGTCTACGCACCGGTCGGAGCGGTCGGTAAGCGTCCGCTGGTGGTCTTCCTGCACGGCCGGCACGAGTCCTGCTACGGCGACGGTGTCGGCGACAAGCCGTGGCCCTGCCCGAAGGGAGCCAAGTCGGTCCCGAGCTACCGCGGGTACGACGGCCCGGCCAAGGCGCTCGCGAGCAGTGGCTACCAAGTGGTGTCGATCAGCTCCAACGCGATCAACGCCTACGACTTCGACGCGTACGACGGCGGTGCGCAGGCGCGGGCCGAGCTGGTTCTCGACCACCTCGCCCTGTGGAAGAAGTGGTCGACCGTCGGCGGTGGACCGTTCGGAGCCAAGTACGTCGGCAAGGTCGACCTACAGAACGTCGGTCTGATGGGGCACTCCCGTGGCGGTGAGGGAGTGACGCGGGCAGCCGTCGTGAACGCCGACCGCGGTGGCCAGTACGGCATCCGCGCCGTACTGCCGCTCGCTCCGGTCGACTTCACCCGCAATGCGGTCCCAGGTGTGGCGATGAGCGTCCTGCTCCCGTACTGCGACGGTGACGTCTCCGACCTGCAGGGCCAGAAGTACTACGACGACACCAGAAACTCCATCACTGGTGACGGCGCTGCTCGCTCCACGGTCACGGTGCTCGGCGCGAACCACAACTTCTTCAACACCGAGTGGACCCCCGGGCTGTCAGTGGCGCCGTCCAGTGACGACTGGGGTGGCGAGGGCAACGGTGCGCCTTGCGACGCCAAGTACGCCGGCCGGTTGAAGGCGAAGGAGCAGCAGGCGGTCGGTACGGCGTACGTGGCCGGGTTCTTCCGGTTGCAGCTGGGACACGAGAAGCAGTTCCTGCCGCTGTTCGATGGTTCGGACGCGCGTGCTGCCACTGCTGGCAAGGCTGTCGTGCGAGTGGTCGCCCAGGCGCCCCTGGCATCGCGGCGTGACGTGGCTGCCTTCGACAAGGCCCTGCCGAAGGGTGCGGTGACCGGCAAGGCCACCGCAGCAGTCTGTGTCGGTGAGACGGGCAAGGGTGCGTGTCTGACCACCGATGGCATGGGGGACGCACCGCACTGGGACCCAGCTGCGTTCGCCTCGCATGCACCGACCCTTGCGGTCACCAAGCTGTCCTGGACCGACAAGACCGGAGTGCTGCGGCTCAACCTCCCGACTGTGCAGCGTGACGTGCACAAGTACGCCGCACTGTCCTTCCGGGCCGCTCCGAACCCCGCCAGTACGCCGACCACCGACCTGACCGTTCGCGTCGTCGACGGTCGGGGCCGGGCGGCCGCCGTACCGGTGTCGACTGTGAGCGACGCGCTGGTGCGGATGCCGGGCAACAAGTCGTCCGGACTGCCGAAGAACCTGCTGCGTACTGTGCGGATCCCACTGTCGTCTCTCAAGGGCGTCGACCTGCGGGACGTGCGGGCGATCGAGCTGCGGACGGATCGGGTCGCCAAGGGTTCGGCGTACCTCAGTGACCTGTCCTTCTCGTCACCTGGTCTCGGAGTCTCGGCTCCGGTGGTGGCCGCGCCGAAGGTGTCGGTGACGGACGTCACTACCAAGGAAGGCGACAAGGGGACGACGTACGCGAACTTCGTGGTGCGGCTGTCCCGGCCGACCATCCGGACGGTCGTCGTGTACGCCGAGACCAGCCTGCCGTTCGCAGAGGTGATGCCGGTGGGTGATGTGGCGCAGGCGGTGGTCTTCAAGCCCGGACAGGTCCGGCAGACGGTCCGAGTGCCGATCAAGGCGAACACCCGCGACAGCTACGACATCAAGTTCGACGTGGAGTTGGCCGCGCCGCGCGAGGCGTTGCTGACCAAGTCGTTCGGGCACGGTGTGGTCCTCGACGACGACCCGTCACCGAAGTTCACGGTCGGCAATCTGACCACCGCCGAGGGCAAGGGTGAGGTCACGTTCCCGGTGAGACTGTCGGCCCTCAGTGACAAACACATCGGTTTCGGCGGCCTCTGGAAGGACGGCACGGCCGTCCTCGGCAAGGACTACCACGGTCAGTACGACCCGCCGGAGCACACCCTCACCGGTGGTATCGAGGTCGCGAAGCTCGACGGCGAACTGACCGTCACGGTGACCGACGACAAGGTCAAGGAACCGACCGAGACCTTCACCGCGTACATCGACACGGTGGACGGGATCGACGGGATCAAGCTGCCGATCACCGCGACCGGGACGATCCTCGACAACGACTGAGGCAACGACTGAGTCGAAGCTGTCGCAGGACTGAGATGTGATCGAGCGGCTGGTCGGGTCAACTTTCCTGGCGCCCACGAAGTCATTCGTTGTGGTCTGTTTCGTCGATTCGAGAGGACAACTGTGCGAGAGATCGGCAGATTGAGGCACCTGTCGCTGGGGATGGTCGCACTACTGGGGTTGGGGTTGACGACGGCGCCGTTCGCGTCCGCCGCGCCACCGGCGCCGCCGGAGCCAACCATTGCTCAAGGCAACAATTGGGACGTGCGTGCGGTGGCCGGCGGCTACCAGGTCACGCTCCGGCTGGGAGCGCCGGCGCCGATGCGTTCGGCACTGCCGCTGCTGGCCGTCGACGGCGAGCCGGTCGGGGTGGCCAAGCAGTCACCTGACCAGCGCACGCTGACCATGGTCACCACCGACCCGTCCGTTCTGAAGGCCAAGGACGTCAAGCTGGTCTGGTCCGGCGACGTCGACCAGGACGGCAAGAAGGCCGAGGCCCGTGGCAAGGCCGTGGGCGGCCCGAACGACGCCTACTGGCTGAAGCCGCGGTTGGGCGCGCTGCTCAAGGACGACCCGGCCAAGGCGGGCAAGTTCAAGGTCGAGACGTCGGAGTACAACCTCGGTGACGAGGCGGTCTTCCTGCCCGGACTGGGGCAGAAGTCCGAGGTCGTCGGCAAGGTCTACACACCGGTCGGTGCGAAGGGGAAGCGGCCGTTCGTGCTCTTCCTGCACGGCCGCCATCAGTACTGCTACGGCGACGCGACGACGCCGCAGGAGAAGCCCTGGCCGTGCGCCAAGGGCGAGAAGCCGGTGCCGAGCTACCGCGGGTACGACGGCGCGGCGCAGGCGCTGGCGAGCAACGGCTACCAGGTCGTCTCGATCAGCTCGAACGCGGTCAACGCGTACGACGGCGACGCGTACGACGCCGGTGCGCAGGCGCGGGCCGAGCTGGTCCTGCACCACCTGGAGCTGTGGAAGAAGTGGTCGACGACCGGCGGCGAGCCGTTCGGCACCAAGTACGTCGGCAAGGTCGACCTGCAGAACGTGGGCCTGATGGGCCACTCGCGCGGCGGTGAGGGTGTCGCCCGCGCAGCCATTGTGAACGCCGACCGTGGCGGCCAGTTCGGGATCCGTGCGGTGCTGCCGCTGGCTCCCGTGGACTTCGCTCGTTCGACGGTGCCGGGAGTCGCGATGAGCGTCATCCTGCCGACCTGTGACGGCGATGTGTCCGACCTGCAGGGGCAGAAGTTCTACGACGACACCCGCTACTCGGTCACCGGGGACGCAGCCACGCGGTCGACGGTGACGGTGCTCGGCGCGAACCACAACTTCTTCAACACCGAGTGGACCCCGGGCCAGTCCGAGGCGCCGTCCAACGACGACTGGGGCGGCGACGCGAAGGCCTCCCCGTGCGGTGAGAAGTACGCCGGGCGGCTGAAGGCCAAGGAGCAGCAGGCCGTCGGGACGGCGTACCTGTCCGGCTTCTTCCGGCTGCACCTGGGCAACGAGAAGCAGTTCCTGCCGATGTTCGACGGTTCTGACGCCCGTGCGGCGTCGGCCGGCCGGGCTGTGGTGCGGGTCGTCGCGCAGGCGCCGCTGGCATCGCGCCGCGACGTGAACCGTTTCGACCAGGCGCTGCCCGAGGGCGCAGTGTCCGGCAAGGCGTCCAGTGTGGTCTGCGCTGGTGCGCGTCGGCAGCCGTCCGGCCGGGCTGCCGGGTTTGTGCCGTGTCTGACGACCGATGGTTCTGGTGACGCACCTCACTGGGATCCTGCGGCCTTCGCCGCCCGTACGCCGACTCTGTCGGCAACGCGGTTCTCGTGGCGGGACAAGACCGGCGTACTGCACCTGAACCTGCCGGCTGCACAGCGCGACGTCAGCAAGTACGCCGTGCTGGGCTTCCGGACTGCTCCGGACCCGGCTGGTACGCCGACGACCGATCTGAGCGTCCGGGTCATCGACGGCAAGGGCCATACGGTCTCCGTGGCGGTGTCGAAGGTCAGTGACGCACTGATGCGGATGCCTGGCCCGAAGGAGTCCGGTCTGCCGAAGAACCTGCTGCGCAGCGTCCAGATCCCGCTGTCGTCGCTGAAGGGGCTCAACCTCAAGGACGTCCGTGCGATCGAGCTGCGGAGCGACAAGGTCGCCAAGGGCACGGTCTACCTGAGCGACCTGGCCTTCTCGTCGCCTGGCGTCGGAGTCTCCGCCCCGGCGGTGAAACTGGTGCGGGTGTCGGCGTCGGACATCAAGGTCAAGGAAGGCGACAAGGGGACGCAGAACCTCAACTTCGTCGTCCGGTTGAACCGGGCGAGCGCCCGGCCGGTCAAGGTGTATGCCGAGACCAGTGGTGAACATGGGGCCACTGTGGGTGACGTGGCAACGACGGTCGTCTTCAAGCCCGGACAGGTCAGGCGGACAGTCAGTGTGCCGGTGGAGGCGAACACTCGGGACAGCTACGACCTGAAGCTCGACCTGGTGCTGTCGGTGCCGCAGGACGCGCTGCTGGACAAGTCCTTCGGCCACGGTGAGGTCGTCGACGACGACCCGACACCGACGCTGACGGTGGGCAACCTGACCACCGCCGAGAAGAACGGCGAGGCGGGCTTCCCACTGAAGCTGTCGGCGCCCAGCGACAAGTACGTCAGTGTGACCGGTTCGCTGAAGGACGGCACCGCGGTGCTGAAGCAGGACTTCGTGAGCACCTACGAGGAGTGGGAGCCCGGCTCGCGGACGATCGACGGCTCCGTCGAGCCGGGCCAGACCACCGGGACGGCGATCGTGAACATCGTCGACGACAAGGTGAAGGAGCCGACCGAGACCTTCTCGGCGGTCTTCGACCAGGTCGACGGCGGTGAGATCAAGCTGCCGGTCACAGTGACCGGGACGATCACCGACAACGACTGATTGCTCCACCAGGTGAGACCCCAGTCCCGGGATTCGGACCAGGACTGGGGTCTCCGGCATTGTGCGGGAACATGGAGAGCAGGCTGATGGTTGAAATGCTGACAGCCTGATTGGATCCCCACACCCCAGGAGCCGACACGTGTCACTGCCACCGCTGGTCGAACCGGCCGCCGAGCTGACCATCGACGAGGTCCGCCGGTACTCGCGGCACCTGATCATTCCCGAGGTCGGGATGGCCGGCCAGAAGCGGCTGAAGAACGCCAAGGTCCTGGTCATCGGGGCCGGCGGTCTGGGCAGCCCGGCGCTGCTCTACCTGGCCGCGGCCGGCGTCGGCACGCTCGGCATCGTCGAGTTCGACACCGTCGACGAGTCGAACCTGCAGCGCCAGATCATCCACGGCCAGTCCGACGTCGGTAAGTCCAAGGCGCAGTCGGCCAAGGAGTCGATCCTCGAGACCAACCCGAACACCAACGTCGTGCTGCACGAGGTGCGTCTCGACAACGACAACGTGTTCGAGATCTTCGAGCAGTACGACCTGATCGTCGACGGCACCGACAACTTCGCCACCCGGTACCTGGTGAACGACGCCGCGGTGCTGCTCGGCAAGCCGTACGTCTGGGGCTCGATCTTCCGCTTCGACGGTCAGATCAGCGTCTTCTGGGCCGAGCACGGCCCCTGCTACCGCTGCCTCTACCCGGAGCCGCCGCCTCCCGGCATGGTCCCGTCCTGCGCCGAGGGCGGCGTACTGGGAGTGCTCTGCGCATCCGTCGGCGCGGCCCAGGTCACCGAGGCGATCAAGCTGCTCACCGGGATCGGCGACCCGTCGCTCGGCCGGCTGAACATCTACGAGGCCCTCGACCTGAACTGGCGCGCCCTGAAGGTCCGCAAGGACCCGAACTGCGCCATCTGCGGCGAGAACCCGACGGTCACCGAGCTGATCGACTACGAGAACTTCTGCGGCGCGATCACCGAAGAGGCTGCGGATGCAGCCGTCGGTTCGACCATCTCGGTCAAGCAGCTCAGCGAGTGGATCAAGCTCAAGGACAACGGCGAGAAGGACTTCGTCCTGATCGACGTCCGCGAACCGAACGAGTACGAGATCAACCGGATCCCGGGCTCGGTGCTGATCCCGAAGGCCGACTTCCAGACCGGTGTCGCCCTCGAGAAGCTTCCGCAGGACAAGCAGCTGGTCTTCCACTGCAAGTCCGGCGTCCGCTCCGCCGAGGTGCTGGCCATCGTGAAGGGCGCCGGCTTCTCCGACGCCGTCCACGTGGGCGGCGGCGTGGTGGCCTGGGTCGACCAGATCGACCCGAGCCAGCCTGCCTACTAAAAGGGCATACGGCACCCGGCGGCTGCTTCCACAGCCGCCGGGTCGCCGGACACCACCGGCGCGTCGTCGCGGCCGGACAGTGTGCGCATGTAGCTGACGGCGTCGACGGCGGCGTGACCGACCGGCTCGCCCCTCCCCAGTCGGTAGGTCCCACCTCCCTGGCCGGTGAGTTCCAGGTCGACCGCCGGACGATCGCCCCAGAACGGTCCGTCGATCAGATCGCGCATCACCTGCGCGATCAGCTCCGCGCCGTACGGGCCGGGGTCGAACGGCCGGCCGAGGGCCTGGCAGATGTCGTCGCGGTGCATCCAGAGGTCGCGCGGGAGCAGGATGTCCTGGATGTAGCCGAGGTTCAGCGAGAAGTCCGGGAACTCGTCCGTCGCCATGCTGATCCGGCGGATCAGTGCCGGGTTGCGAGAGATCGTGCGGGTGGCCTTGCCCCACACCCGATCGAAGGTGCTGCGCAGTAGGTCGGGTGGCGTGCCGCGGTGTTCGTCGGCCTGCACCATCATGTGTGCGTCGAACTTCGGGGCGGTCGGGTAGACCCGCTTGCCCTTGCGGAAACGCCGCGGGAACGACAGCGGCCGGATGACGTCCTCGGCCTGGCCGATCAGGTGCCCGGCGATATCGGCGACATCCCACGCGTCGCAGACGGTACGGCGCTGCCAGTCGCTCCCGTCGATCGACGCCAGCAGGTCGTGCCAGGCCTGGAGCTCGGAGTCCCGGTGCTGTGCACATCGGCTCCGGTCGGCCCGGCCGATATCTGTTGCTAGTACTGCAGTCATGGCTACCCCCTGGGTGGTGCGTAGTACTGGTAGAACATGTCGAGCACTGTGGGCAGCAGACGCACGTAGCGGCCGTCCTCGAAGGAGGCATCCGGCTCGTTGGCCATCTGCTGCGAGACCAGACCGGCCGTGATCGACGTGTAGAGGGCGAGGCCCTCCTCGGTCGCGGCCTCTGGCCGTAGCTGTCCCCGGTCGACGCCGTTCTGCAGGTGCTGCCGCAGGTCGTCGAGCGCATCCTGTGCCGGGGCGAACGCTTCCGGGCTCGGCTCGAACCCCGGGACGGTCCGCCAGAACAGCAACTGCGAGTAGACCGGGTTTTCCAGGCACCAGCGGCTGAACGCCTTCACCGCGATCAGGTCGAGCTCGCGGATGTCGTCGGTGTCCGCGGCCGCGCACGCCTCCAGGCGGGAGTTTCGGAAGAACTCCGCCCCGCGGTGGAAGAGTGCGTCGTAGATCGCCATCTTGGATGGGAAGTACTGGTAGATCGACGGTGGCTGGATGCCGAGCTTCCGCGCCACCGCGGACAGACTGAGGGAGGCGACGCCCTCGGCCTCCATCAGCTCGATGGCGGCCGTGAGAATCTCTTCGATCGTCTCCTGCCGGCGACGTGCCCGGCGGTCCAGTCCCGTGGTGCTCATGGTTTGAGGAAACCCGAATACCATTAGGGAAGTCAATACCCCGTAGTTTTTCTGCCTGATTGTCCCCGGCGCGACGTAGTGTCGGAGCATGTGCCGAAATATCACAGTGCTCCGGGGACTGGAGCCCGCCGCGACCTCTGAGGAGATCTACGCGGCCGCGCTGCAATACGTACGCAAGGTGACCGGCGTCGGTTCGCTCAGTGCGACCACGCGGGGGCCCATCGAGCGCGCGGCCACCGAGGTCGCCCGCATCACCGAAGAGCTGCTGGCGGAGATGCCCGACCGCCGCGTCCCGCCGCAGACGGTGCCGCCGCTACGTCGGCCCGAGGTGCGCGCACGCCTCGGACTCGACTAAGGGCTACTACTTCGGACCGGCCACCGGTCGGGATGCTGAAGGAACTGCTCGAACGCGTTGCTCACCGCGGTCCCGTCCGACCCGGCGACTTCGAGCGTTCCCGTGGCGGATCCCCAGCACCCCGACCCCTCTTCGTTGCCGTTCCTGTACTCAGTGTCGCGAGACCTGGAACGCGTCGCCTCCGCTGGTCGGCGCGGCGGAGTAATGTCCCTGCCGGAAGGCGCATACCGCGAAGAAAGGTCACTCATGCGATTCGCTGTCAAGACCAGGCCGGAACACACCACGTGGCAGCAGATGCGTGATGTGTGGGTCGCCGCGGACCAGTTGGAGATCTTCGAGTCCGCGTGGCACTGGGACCACTTCTACCCGCTCAGCGGCGACATGGCCGGGCCGAACCTCGAGGCCTGGACGACGCTGGCCGCGCTGGCGCAGGCAACGTCGCGGATCCGGGTCGGCTGCCAGGTCACCGGCATGATCTACCGGCACCCGGCAGTGCTGGCCAACATGGCGGCCACGACCGACATCATCTCCGGCGGCCGGCTCGAGCTCGGCATCGGCGCGGGCTGGAACGAGATGGAGACCGCCGCCTACGGCATCGAGCTGTATCCGTTGAAGGAACGGTTCGACCGCTTCGACGAGGGCGTGCAGGCGATCATCGCGCTGCTCACCGAGAAGTCGGCGAACTTCGACGGGCAGTACATCAAGCTCACCGACGCGTACTGCGAGCCGAAGGCCGTGCAGACGCCGCACCCGCCGATCGCCATCGGCGGCAAGGGCCCGAAGCGCACCCTGCGAGCCGTGGCGAAGTGGGCCCAGCACTGGAACGTCATCGTCGCGGATCCGGAGGAGTGGAAGCCGCTCAAGGAGATCCTCGTGCAGCGCTGCGAGGAGGTCGGCCGGGACGTCAACGAGATCACCTGCTCGGTCAACGTGCGGATCGATCCCGACCAGCCACTCGACGTCGCGGTCGCCGCAGCGGCGGCGTACGCCGAAGCAGGTGTCGACCTCGCGGTGATGAACCTGCCGCTCGACGCCTCGCCTTCCGTCCTCGAGCCGCTCGCGAAGGCCCTGGCCCCGCTGGCTTAGGTTGACGCCTGTGGACAGAGAGGAATACGTCGAGGCGGTGCTGCGGGCGGTGGAGTCGATTCCGCCGGGCAGCGTCGCGACGTACGGAGACATCGCCGAGTACGTCGGCCAGGGTGGACCGCGTCAGGTCGGAGCGATCATGCGCGAGTACGGCGGCGGTGTGCCGTGGTGGCGGGTGATCCGAGCCTCCGGCGTACCGGCTGATGAGGTGGGTGACGAGCAGTTGCACAACCTGCGGTCCGATGGCGTGCGTGTGACGAACGGGCGAGTGAATCTGCGCGACGTCCGCTGGCAGCCGAAGCTGTGACACCGGCGGCGCGCAGCTCCGCCCCGAGCGCGCGCCGCCGGTGCCGGGCGGCCGGACCAGTCGTTGGGGTGACCAGCCCGGCCGCGTCCGGAAACCGTTGTTCACAACGATGATGCGACCGTAACCCGGAAAGTTGTGGTGTCCGCTTTTCGGGGAACGAACGGCGGATCGGGGTGCCCGAACGGGAACTGTCGGTGGGGTCTGGTGGGATGGGGCGATGGTCAGCAGACAGGGTTCCCGGTATCGGCTCGTTCGGGCCGAGGGACGCGCTGCGCAGGCGCCGGTCCTGGACGCCGACCAGCAGGCCGTGGTCGATCATCCGGGTGGGCCGCTGCTGGTGCTCGCCGGGCCGGGCACCGGGAAGACGACCACCTTGGTGGAGGCCGTCGTCGACCGGGTGCGGAACCGTGGACTGAGTCCGGACGAGGTGCTCGTGCTGACCTTCGGGCGGAAGGCGGCCACTGAGCTCCGGGACCGGATCACCGGGCGGCTCGGCAAGACCACTCGGGTGATGCCGTCGATGACGTTCCATTCCTTCTGTTATGCGTTACTGCGCCGGTTCACGCCGGCCGACGCGTTCGACGTGCCGCTGCGGTTGCCGTCAGGTCCGGAGCAGTCGCTTCGGTTGAGCGAGGCGTTGTCCGGGAGCCGTGAGGTCGGCGCGGTGCACTGGCCGCGCAGTCTGCATCCGGCGCTGAAGACGCGTGGGTTCACCGACGAGGTGCAGGCCGTGATCGGCAAGGCGCGGCAGCTCGGGCTCGACCCGGAGGACCTGACCGCGATCGGGCGGGCGGCCGAGCGGTCCGAGTGGGTCGCGGTCGGAGACTTCTTCGAGGAGTATCTGCAGATCCTCGACCACGAGCAGGTGCTCGACTACTCCGAGCTGATCCATCGTGCGGTGATTCTGGCGCAGCAGCCGGCGGTCCAGGACAAGCTGCGTGCGGAGTTCAAAGCGGTCTTCGTCGATGAGTATCAGGACACCGATCCCGGCCAGACGATGTTGTTGCAGGCGATCGCCGGCGGCGGACGCGACCTGGTCGTGGTGGGAGATCCCGATCAGTCGATCTACACCTTCCGCGGTGCCGAGGTGCGGGGCTTGCTGCGGTTCACCGAGGAGTTCCCGACGGCATCGGGTGCGGAGGCGGCGCAGATCGCGCTCGCGACCACCCGCCGTTTCGGTACGACGCTGCAGCGGGTGTCGCGCAATGTCGTGAACCGGCTCGGTGTGCCGGGGACACTGGACCGCGAGACGTTCGACCGGTTCCGCAATCCAGACGCTTCATCGTGTGTCTACGGCGCAGGGAAGGTCGAGGCGAATCTCTACTCGACCAGTGGTGCCGAGCTGGAGCACATCGCCGATCTGCTCCGTCGGGCGCATGTGCAGGACGGTGTCGGGTGGCATGAGATGGCGGTGCTGGTCCGGTCCGGCAGCCGGTCGATCCCACCGCTGCGACGGGCATTGGCCGCTGCCGGGATCCCGGTTGATGTGGCTGGTGACGAGCTTCCGCTCTCGCGTGAGCCTGCTGTTCGGCCGATGCTGCTGGCGCTGCGCGCAGTTGCCGACCCCGTCACGCTGACGGTCGACGTCGTGCGGGCGCTGGCGTTGTCGCCGTTGGGTGCGATGGATGCGGGGCAGCTGCGACGACTGGCGCGGGTGCTGCGGAAGCGCGATCGCGAGGCGGCGGATGGTCAGCGGTTGCCGCGATCGTCGGACGAGCTGCTGCGGGACGCATTGCTGAATCCGTTGCTGCTCGACGAGCAGGCGTCTCCGGCCGAGGCGCGGTTCGCGGCGCTGGGCGAGAGGTTGCTCAAGGCAAGAAATATTGTGAACGCCGGGGCGGCGCCGGACGAGGTGATGTGGTCGCTGTGGTCGGAGTCGCCGTGGCTGCGACGGCTGCGCGGCCAGGCGCACTCCGGTGGCGAGACCGCCCGGGCGGCGAACCGGGATCTGGATTCGTTGTGCGCGCTGTTCGACGCGGCCGGGCGGGCCGAGGAGCAGATCGGGTTCAAGGGCGTCTCGGCGTTCCTGAGTGAGCTCGAGTCGCTGGACATCGCGGGGGACAACCGGTTCGACGGGACGTATCGCGAGGCCGGCGTGCAGCTGATGACCGCGCACCGGTCGAAGGGGCTGCAGTGGCGGCTTGTCGTGGTGGCGGGTGTGCAGGAGGGGCAGTGGCCGGATCTGCGTCGCCGCGGCTCGTTGCTGCAGCCGGATCGGCTCGGGCGGGACGGGCTGGTGGAGCCGCTGTCTGCCGGCGCGTTGCTGGCTGAGGAACGCAGGCTGTTCTACGTCGCGATCACGCGAGCGCGGGAGCGGTTGATCGTGACCGCTGTGCAGGCGCCGGAGGCAGACGGGGATCAACCGTCGCGGTTCCTGGCCGAGCTGGACATTCCTTTGAAGCTGGTGGCGGGGCGGCCGCGGCGGCCGTTGTCGCTGCCTGGTCTGGTCGCGGATCTGCGTTGTGTGCTGGCTGATCCGGCATCGTCCCCTGCGTTGAAGCGGGTGGCGGCGGATCGGCTCGCGCAGTTGGCCGACGCGGTCGACGACCGTGAGTATGCGTTGGTGCCGACGGCTGATCCGGGGCGCTGGTGGGGTGTGCGCGAGCGGACCAAGTCGGAGCGCCCGATCGCCGACCCGGAGCTGCCGGTGCCGTTGTCGGGCAGCGCGCTGACCACGATCGTGGACTGTCCGCTGCGCTGGTTCCTGACCCGGCGCGCCGGTGGTGAAACACCGAGTACGTCGGCGATCGGGTTCGGTCAGGTATTGCACACACTGGCCGATGCGGTCGCGACCGGGACGCTGCCGCCGTCGATCGACGAGCTGAACGGCTGGCTCGACAAGGTCTGGACGCAGCTCGACTTCGAGTCGGCCTGGATCTCCGATCGGGAGCGCGTCGAGGCCGAGCAGGCCCTGCGCCGGTTCGTCGCCTGGCATCAAGGTCGCCCGGAGCGGACGCTCGTCGGCACGGAGGTCGAGTTCGATGTCCTGCTGCCGGATCCGGAGCAACCCGCCGTACGGGTCAAAGGCCGGATGGACCGCGTGGAGAAGGACGGCGAAGGGACCATCCGGGTCGTCGACCTCAAGACCGGGCGCAACCTTCCCACCAAACCTGCGCTGGCCCGCCACGTTCAGCTGGCCATCTACCAACGTGCCATTGCCTCCCGTCAGGTCGCCGCGGCCGGCGACGATGCGGTTGCCGGTGGTGCCGAGCTCGTCCAGCTTCGCCACGACGACAGCGGCTTTCCCAAGGTCCAGCACCAAGGTCCGCTCGAGCCTGGCGACGACGGCAAGACCTGGCTCGACGAAGCCGTCGAGGATGCCGAGACCATGGTCCGCACCGAAGACTTCACCGCTCAGCGCAACGACGGCTGCGGCCGCTGCGAAGCCCGCGCGCTCTGCCCCATCCAGCCCGAAGGCCGAGAGATCGTCTGATGACCGCCGTGAAACTGCAGACGACTGCTGAGCTCTGCGATCTGCTCGGGATCCCGTTCAGCGACCAGCAACTGGCGGCGATCACCGCGCCTCTTGCTCCCGGCGTGATTGTGGCGGGCGCCGGGTCGGGGAAGACGACGGCGATGGCGGCCCGGGTGGTCTGGCTGATCTGCACGGGGCAGGTGAAGCCGGAGGAAGTGCTGGGGCTGACGTTCACGAAGAAGGCCGCCAACGAGCTCGATGTGCGGATCCGCGACGACCTGACCAAGGCCGGCGTGCTCGGGTCGACGCTGCCGCCGGATCAGCATCCGATTCTGGCCGCGCACCTGCGCAGCAACGTGCCGAACTGGGAGCCCGAGGAGCCGGGCGAGCCGGTGGTGTCGACGTACCACGCGTTCGCGGGCACGTTGATCGCTGAGCATGGGCTACGGCTTGGGCTGGAGCCGGATGCCCGGGTGCTCGCCGACGCGACCAGGTTCCAGCTTGCGGGCCGGGTTGTCCGGCGGTCCGCCGGGCCGATCCGGTTCGCCTCGCATCACGTGCCGACGCTGGTCAACAGCCTGCTCTCGCTCGACGGTGAGCTGGCCGATCACCTGCTGCGCGCGGACGTCGTACGGGATCATGACGAGGCTGTTCGGCAGGAGGTTGCGGCTGCGCGCAAGCAGACGGTCGAGGTGAAGAAGCTTGCCGAGACCGCGTTGAAGCGTGGCGAGATCCTGCAGCTGGTCGAGGAGTACCAGGCCTACAAGGGCGAACGTGGAGTGGTCGACTTCGCCGATCAGATGGCGCTGGGTGCACGACTGGCCGAGGAGTGCCCGGAGGTCGCCGTCGCCGAACGCGCGCGGTACAAGGTCGTCCTGCTCGACGAGTATCAGGACACCTCGGTGTCGCAGCGCCGGATGCTCACCGCGCTGTTCGCCGGTCCGGGCGGCCGCGGTCACCCTGTCACCGCGGTCGGCGATCCCTGCCAGGCGATCTATGGGTGGCGTGGTGCCTCGGTTGCGAACCTGGACGAGTTCCCCGAACACTTCCCGAACGGCGACGGCACGCCGGCCCACCGGTATGTGCTGAGTGTGAACCGCCGCTGCGGCAGCCGCATCCTCGCCGCGGCCAACCAGCATGCCGCCGAGCTGTATGAGCAGCACCCTGGTGTCATCCCGCTCGAGGCCCCGGCCGATGCGCCCGAGGGTGCGATCACCGTTGGTCTGTTCGAGACTCGCTCGCAGGAGATCGAGTGGGTCGCCGATGCGATCGTCGCCGCGCACCGGACGCCGAACCGGCGCTGGAAAGACATCGGCATCCTGATGCGGACGAACGTCGACCTGAGCGCCGTTCACGAGGCTTTGATCTCGCGCAAGGTCCCGGTCGAGGTGGTCGGCCTTGGCGGTCTGCTGGCGCTGCCCGAGGTCGTTGACGTGGTTGCCACCCTGCAGGCCGTCAACGACCTCACGGCGAACGCCGCCATGCTCCGCATCCTCACCGGACCGCGGTATCGGATCGGGCACCGCGACCTTGCCCTGCTCGCGAATCGGTCCCGCTCGCTCGCCGACACCGGTGCGCGCCCGGCCGCCGACGACCTGGTCGCCGCGCTCGACGCGGCGGTCGCCGGGATGGATTCGACCGAGGTCATCTCGCTCGCCGAAGCGGTCGACGATCCTGGGACGGAGGCGTGGGGGTATTCGGCCGAGGCGCTGGTCCGGTTCAAGGAGCTGTCGACCGAGCTGCGTGAGCTCCGGGCCCACGGGGCAGAGCCGTTGCTCGACCTGGTCCGCCGGGTGATCGCCACCATCGGCCTGGACGTCGAGCTGACCGCGACCCCGGATCACGTCGACTCCGGTCGCCGCGACCACCTGGCCGCGTTCCTCGATGCCGTCGGCAACTTTGTCTCGACCGAGTCGGACGGTTCGCTCGACGGTCTGCTCGCCTACCTCGCCGCCGAGGAGGAGTACGCCGCCGGCCTGGACCTCGCCGTACCGAGCGAAGCGGACTCGGTGAAGCTGCTCACGACGCACCGGTCCAAGGGTCTGGAGTGGCCGATCGTCTTCGTGCCGGCGCTGGTGCAGAAGGTGTTCCCCTCCGATCGCGGTCGCGACAAATGGACGACGAACGCGAAGGTCCTCCCGTGGCCGTTGCGCGGTGACGCCGACACCCTGCCCACTTTCCACGACCTCTCGAACGCCGGGCTGAAGGCGTTCGCGGACGAGTGCAAGCAGGTGAACTCGCTGGAGGAGCGCCGGCTCGGATACGTCGCGTTCACCCGGGCGAAGGAGATCCTGGTCGCCACCGGGCACTGGTGGGGTCCCACGCAGAAACGCCCGCGCGGCCCCTCGTCGTACCTGGAGACCTTGAAGAAGCACGCCGGCGAACGCGTGGTCGCCTGGGCCGAGCAGCCGGACCTCGAGGAAGAGAACCCCGAGCTCGCCGAGGCGACGACAGCTGCCTGGCCGGCGGCGTACGACGCCGAGGCCTATCGGCTGCGGCTGGAGGCGGCCGGGCTGGTGCAACTGTCGCGGGCCGAGGGACCGTCGCAGGACGCTGAGGATTCGCTGCTGCTCGACGAGCAGGCGCTGGTCGCGCGCTGGGATTCCGAGATCGAGAGATTGTTGTCAGAGGCAAGGGAAAGCCGGAGCCGCAAGGCGTACGACGTGACGCTGCCGACCGCGCTGTCCGCGACGCAGGTGATGCGCCTGGCCAAGGACCCCGACGGTCTCGCCTCCGAGCTCGCCCGCCCGATGCCACGCAAACCCAACCGCGCCGCCCGCTTCGGCACCCGCTTCCACGCCTGGGTCGAGTCCTACTTCGGCCAGCAACTCCTGATCGACCCCGACGACCTCCCCGGCGCGGCCGACGAGGACATCGTCGACGACACCGACCTCACCGACCTGATGGAAGCCTTCCGCACCGGCCCCTACGGCGAAACCTCCCCCTACGAGATCGAAGCCCCCTTCGCCCTCGCCCTGGGCGGCCGCACCATCCGCGGCCGCATCGACGCCGTCTACCAGGTGGTCCGCCCCGACGGCTCCCGCGGCTACGACGTGGTCGACTGGAAGACCAGCCGCTCCGAATCCGCCGACCCCCTCCAGCTAGCCATCTACCGAGTCGCCTGGTCAGAGCTGATGAACATCCCCCTGGCCGCAGTAGGAGCAGCCTTCTACTACGTCCGAACCGCCGACATCATCCGCCCCGAATCCCTCCCCGACAAACAAGAACTCATCGACCTACTGAACGGCTGACTCCCGCACATCTGTTCGGGGCGTGAACAGGAAACCGTGGCCTTGAACAAGGCATAACTTGTTCAAGGCCCCCACAAGGAGTGCCAACCCCCGACACCTGCCGATCGGGGTGCGGTCATCGGCGCCGGCCGACGCCGTGCGGTGGTTGATGGCGCTGTAAACCGTTCGGTGTCACCCGCGAACCACGGTTCCCGCGCGCTGCGCTGCGGCCGGTGAGGTCGGCGGCTGGTCGCTGCTGCGGCCGATGAACTGAAGGATGAGTGGCTGGGGTTGCTTGTGGTTGGGCGGGATGGTGCGGTCGGTGACCGAGGTTCCACGTTGTCTGGGGCTGACGGGCTATGGCTGAGGTGGATGGAATGCCGTCGGCGACCGAGGTGCAGGTTGCGTGTGGTTCCGCGCTGTTGCTCAGGTCAGTGGACTCGGATCGTCCGGCAGGCGGCTGGGTTCTCGCGCCACCACTGGTGTGGCGTGAGACACCTTGTGGCGGCTGGAGACCTGTTGCCATAGGTCTCCGGCCCCGGCTTGTTGTCTCCGGCCGCCACTGGTGGCGCGGGCCAGCCGGGGAATCGCACTGCATCGTGGCCGCGGTCGCCTCGCGGATGCGCAGAGCGAGATCATGGGGATGCTCAGCGAGGACGGTGCCGAGCAGATGCGGGACGGCTCGATCGAGCACACCCTCGACCCGTCCAAGCCGTACCGCTACACCGCCGAGGTCACTGACCTCTGGGGTGAGACCGTCCTGATCATCCGGATCATCCCCGTAGCGTCCGAAGAATCGCCGACGAGCGCCCGCTGTTGAGTCTCGTCAGATAGTTCATGGGTGTGTCGCGGGACATCGGTGACACTTTGGTCGGCTCGCAGGCTTGAGTTTTGGTTCATGGCCAGGGGTCGCGGCTGCGGCCGATTTGCTGCACGGGAAGGTTGAGGGGATCTCCGCTCAAGTTGCTGGTTCTCCCCTCGTTTTTTGACCAGAGAAGGGTCAACTTGAACGGATAGCCCACCAAAATTTGCTGAGGTCCAGGCAACGGGAAGCTCGGCCGCCAACGGGCACCGACCCCGTCGGCGCGCCTTTGCGTGGTTCTGCTGCCTCTCAGAGGCAGCAGAACCACGCTGATCGACAACTCCCGCAGATCCGGGGCCGGCGCCCGCATTCCGCAACAGGCTCACAACCGCCAGCCCAACACCGCCAGCCCAACACCGCCAGGCCGGCTCGACCGCAGCCATAACTGCCATCTATGTCCGGAGACAGCAATTGGTACCGACGTCCCGAGACATGACAGCCGACGAGCGCCCGCGAGTCTTCGGACGTTGCGGGGGCCTCGCCGGACTTCCTGACCGAGGTCGCCGCCGCGCTGGGGGAGCCGGTGGTGGTCAACGGACACCACTACTGAAGGTGGACCTGGCGGGTAGTCCGCGTGGCGGATGTGGGCCAACCAACCGGTTGCTTACGTTAAGAGCATGCTGATTGCCGAAGACCTGCTGCTGCTGATGTACGACGACGAGACCGGTAAGCCGATCGTCGGGTCGCCGAAACTGGACTACGCGCTCGGTGGCGCGCTCCTGATCGAGCTGACCACGCTCGGGAAGGTGGACATCACCACCGGCGGTGACGGTGAGAAGGCCGGGCGGCTGAAGGTGCTGGACACCTCGTCGACCGGGGACCCGATCCTGGACGACCGCCTCGCGTACGTTGTCGGCAAGGCCGGGAAGAAGCCGAAGGACGTCCTGAGCGGCCTCTCGAAGAAGGTGCGCGACCAGCTGCTGGTCCGGCTGGCCGAGCGCGGCGTCCTCGAGGCGGACCAGGGCAAGGTGCTCGGCCTGTTCCCGGTCACCCGGTGGCCGGCGAAGGACGCGCAGCACGAGGGTGAGGTGCGGGCCGCGCTGGAGAGCGTGTTGAAGGTCGGCACCACGCCGGACCAGCGGACCGGTGCCCTGATCGCCCTGCTGAGCGCGCTGGACGTCGTACCGAAGGTGATCACCGATGCGGTCGACAAGCGGCAGCTACGGGCTCGTGCGAAGGTCATCGCGGACTCCGACTGGGCAGCGGCCGCGGTGAAGAAGGCCGTCGCTGAGATGCAGGCCGCCATCACCGCAGCCATCGTGGTGTCGGCGACCGCTGGTGGCGCGTCCAGCAGCTGACTAGTGGAGGCGGGCCTTGATGTCCGGCTTCAGGACCTTGCCGACCTTCGAGCGCGGCAGGTCCGCCCAGATCAGTACTTCCTTGGGTGCTTTGACACTGCCGATCCGTGCCTTCGCGAACGCGATCAGCTCGGCCGGATCGGCGGTCGCACCTGCCTGGAGCTGGACGACGGCGACAACGCGTTCGCCCCACTTCTCGTCCGGGCGGCCGATCACCGCGCAGTCCTGGACCGCGTCGTGCGCCATCAGCGCCTGCTCGACCTCCGTCGAGTACACGTTGAAGCCGCCGGTGATGATCATGTCCTTGGCCCGGTCGACGATGTACAGGTAGTTGTCCGCGTCGAGGTACCCGATGTCGCCGGTGTGGTGCCACCCGTACGCCGATGCTGTCGCCGTCGCCTCGGCATCGCGGTAGTAGCCGCGCATCACCAGCGAGCCCCGGACCACGATCTCGCCGCGCTCGCCGACCGGAAGCAACTGCCCGTCCGGCGCCATGATCGCCGTGGTGACCAGCGCGGACGGCCGCCCGGCCGATGCCAGCCGCTCGTGCGCGATGTTGCCGGAGGCATCGAAATGGTCGGCCGGTGGCAGGATCGAGATCATCATCGGCGCCTCGGTCTGACCGAACAGCTGCGCCATCACGGGACCGATCCGCCGCAGCGCCTCTTCGAGCCGGGATACCGACATCGGTGCGGCGCCGTACCAGAAGCACTGCAGTGAGGAGAGGTCCGTGCTGTCGAGCTCCTCGGCCGCGAGCACCATGTAGATCAGTGTCGGCGGCAGGAACGTGTGGGTCACCCCGTGCTGTGGGATGAGCTTGAGAAACGCATGTACGTCGGGGGCGCGCATGATGACGATTTCGCCACCGGACGCGAGCACCGGGAAGCAGAGCACACCTGCGGCGTGGGTGAGCGGTGCGAGCGCCAGATAGACCGGTCGGACGCCAAAGGGGTAGCCCATCAGCGTGAGGGCCGTCATGGTCTCCAGATTGGTGTCGGTGAGCATGACCCCCTTGGGCTGACCAGTAGTGCCACCCGTGCCGACGATCAGCGCCAGCTCTTCTGGGTCAGCGAAGTCAGGGGCCGGCTGGGACACGCCCCCGCAGAACGTGTCCCAGCCGACGGTCCGGTCACCGTGGGGGCCGGTGCCGGAGGATTGACCGGAATCCAGGCACACGAAGGTGTGGACCTTCGGTAGCGCATCCCGGATCCGGTCCACCAGTGGCGCGAACGCCGACTGGTAGATCAGTACTTCACAGTCGAACCGGTCGAGCAGCTCCCGGTTCTCGGCTGCCTCGTTGCGCGGATTGATCGGGCACCAGACCGCACCGGCCCGGCTGATCCCGAACACGCAACTGAACGCGATCGGGTCGTTGGCGGACAGGATCGCCACCTTGCCGCCGGGCCGTACGCCGGTTGCCACCAAGCCGCTCGCGATCCGGTACGACAGGTCCTGGACATCGGCATACGTCAGCGTCTCGCCGTCAGTGGTCAGGCAGGGCCCGTCCGGTCCGAGTGAGGCGCCTTTGTCCAGGTAGTCGACCAGTCGCATCGGGCTGCTCCTCTCAATGCACCACGGTCAGCTGTGGCTCGGCGACCAGGCCGAAGCTGCGCAGTACGCCGAGCAGCTCCCGGTGACCGAAGGCCTGACAAGCACTGGCGAACCCGACTCGCTTCGGTGGCGTCTGCAGCAGTGAGTACGCCGCATAGGCCTGCAGAAGACCGGTCTGCTGGTAGTTGCTGTTGCCGTGGATCACACAATGCGCCCGGCCGAGCGGACCGGAGGCGTGCACCGAGTCGAGGGACTTGTTGACGCGCGGGTTCTCCCGCGGCGGCATCGAGTCCATCACCTGCCGTGCGGTCGCAGTGAGCGCAGCATCGCGGTCGTCCGGAGCCATGTCCTTCGTGGCCTCCAGTGCGGCCGCGACAATCTGCGGTACGCCGTTCATCAGCGCTGCGTTGAAGACGCCACCCTGCGCCTTGACGTTGGCAACCCGTGGGTCACGCTTGAACCAGACCGGGTGTGACGTGCCACCCCACGGCAGTGACAGCGCCAGCTCGTGCTGCCCCGGTACGACGAGTGAAACCAGCCCCTGCTCGGGGAACTCGACGTACTGGTTCTGCTCCAGGAAGTGTGCCTTCGACGTCGCAGCGTTCACCAGAATCGTGCGTGTCGAGGCGATGGTCGGGCTGCCGCCCCAGAACACCGCGATGTCCAAGGTGTCGAGCCCTGGCTGCTCCAAACAGAGCTGTGCGGCGATCTCACCGGTCGTGTACATCTGCGCGATGCCAGGGGCCAGCAGCAGACCGGCCTCGGCGAACTGAGCGCCGTACTTCTCGTCGCAGGTGATCAGCCAGTCCTGCTCACCGGTGGTGTCGGTGTAGTGCGCACCTGCCGCGAGAGCCGCCTCTACGGCCGCAGGCCCGAGCTCACTGAACGGTCCGACGGTGTTGAGCACCACGGACGCGCCTTTGAACAGATCGGTCAGTGCGGCCACGTCATGGTCGACAGTGGCGATCTCGTAGTCGGCTGTCTCGATGCCGGCCACGTTCGAGCTCATCGATGCCTTGAGCTTGTCCTCGCTGCGGCCTGCGGCCACGAACGGGACGTTGTACTGGCGCAGGTACTCACAGACCAGCCGGCCGGTGTAGCCGGAAGCGCCGTAGACGACGACAGGTTTCGCAGTCATGGGTCACATCCCCATTCCGCCGTCGACCGGCAGACCGATGCCGGTGATGAAGCGGGCCTCGTTCGACGCCAGGAAGACGACCGCATCGGCCATGTCGGTGACCTCACCGAGCCGTCCGGCCGGGGTGAGCCCGATGACCGCGCCGACCGCCTCTTCCGGGGAGCCGAACAGTCCGAGCTCGGCGACGTCGTTCGCCAGGCCGGCGCCCATCGCGGTGGGGACGAGTCCGGGGTAGATGCAGTTCACGCGGACGCCGTACCCGAGCTTGCCGGACTCCATCGCGGCGACCCGGGTGAGCCGGTCGACCGCGGACTTGGTGGCCGAGTAGATCGCGATCCCGGGGAAGGCGATGGTTGCGGCGACCGAGGAGATGTTGATGATCGCGCCGCCCTGCCCGGCCAGGCCGTCGGGGCGCATCGTGCGCAGGCCGTACTTGATGCCCAGCGCGGTGCCGAGGATGTTCACGTCGAGCATCTTGCGGATCTGGTCCGCGGTGACCTCGGTGAGCAGGCTGGTGATCTCGATCCCGGCGTTGTTCACCAGGATGTCCAGGCCGCCGAGAACGTCGTTGGCCGCGACGACGGCGTTCTCCCAGCTGCCTTCGTCGGTGACGTCGTGGGCGACGAACCCGTTGCCGGCGCCGAACTCGGCGTCGAGCGCGTCGGCGACCGCGGCGCCGGCGTCCTTCTGCAGGTCGGCGACGACGACCTTCGCGCCGGCCGCGGCGAGTGCCTTGGCCATTCCTTCGCCCAGTCCCTGGGCCCCGCCGGTGACAAGGGCCTTACGCCCGGAGAGATCGAGTCCGCCCATCGGGGAGCTCCTTTGCTCGAGTGGCTGCGGAGGGTGATTGGGGCACAACTCTGGCCCGTTCTTTGACACTCGTCAAGACTTTGCTGGACACTTGTCAAGAAGTCTCCCCGCCGCGGGTCGCGCCTGGTCCGCGGCGGGTAGGCTGACGCATCACCATCGGCGACGACAGGAGTGGCGATGAGCTCGGCAACAGACGTCACGCCCTCGGACCGGCCCGCCCGGGTCTCCGGGATCGACAAGATCGAGCGCCGCCGGATCGCGCTGGCCGAGTCCGCGCTGAAGACGCTCGGTGAGCTCGGCTACGCCCGCACCAGCCTGCGCGAGATCGCGAACAACTCCGAGTTCACGCACGGCGTCGTGCACTACTACTTCCGCGACAAGATCGACCTGATCAGCTACTGCGTGCGCTACTACAAGACCAAGTGCGCCCAGCGGTACGACGAGGTCGTGGAGACCGCGACCACCGCCGACGAGCTCGGTGTGGGCTTCCTGGCGAAGATGACGCAGACCCTGGTCGAAGAGACCCCGATGCACCGCCTCTGGTACGACCTGCGCGCCCAGAGCATGTTCGAGGAGCAACTGCGCCCGGACGTGGTGGCGATCGACCAGCTGCTGGAAGCGATGATCTGGCGGATCCTGACCCGGTACGCCGAGCTGGTCGGAGGCGAAGTCTCAGTCGACCCGCCGACGGCGTACGCGCTGGTCGACGGTCTCTTCGAGCAGGCCGTGGTGGCCTACGCCGACGACCCCGACGGTGTGCCGGAGCGCTTGGCAGGACGCGTTCAGAGCGTCCTGCCGAAGCTCATCCAGTAGTGACTACTCCGCCTGACAGGCGGTCTTGCAGAGCTTGTCGGTGACGGTCAGGTGCACACCTGGCTCCTCGGTGTCCGACTCGGCCGCGTAGTTCACCAGCCAGTCGCCTGCGGTCATGTCGGCCGCCGGCTTGCCCTTCTGTGCGTCGAACCAGGAGGCGATGTCCTGCGGCTGGCTGATGTGGGCGACCTCGAGCACCTTGGGCAGGACCTTGGCGATCGCGGCAGCCGCGGTGTCGGCCGGGCCGCTGGCGTTCACCGACACCACCGGTGGCCGGGGGTGGTCGCCGTTCAGGATCGACACCGACGCGGCACCCGACGTACAGAGGGCGTAGGCCTCGTCCGTGCCGCACTTGAAGCCGGCCTGGGTCAGTCCGGCGACCAGTGCGGTCGCTGTGACCGGAGTCAACGCTTCTGGAGCCGATGAAGAGGTGCTTGAGGACGGCGGGTTGCCCGGGCTCTTGGCGGGCTCGTTCGAGGAGCAGGCGGTGAGCAGCAGGAGAGCGGCCATGGCGGTGGCGGCGCTCCTGATCCGGCTCAGACCGGCACCTCGATCGCAGCATCGAGGGCGATCGTGATCATCTCGGAGAACGTCGTCTGGCGCTCCTCGGCCGACGTGACCTCCTTGGTGATCAGGTGGTCCGACACCGTCATGATGCCGAGCGCGCGGCGACCGAACTTGGCGGCCAGCGTGTAGAGGGCCGAGGCCTCCATCTCGATCCCCAGGACGCCGTACTCCGCGGTCCGCGAGACCAGGTCCGCACGGTCGTTGTAGAACAGGTCACCGGAGAACACCTGGCCGACGTGCACGTTCAGCCCGGCCGCCTCGGCGGCGTCCACCGCGGCGCGCAGCAGCTTGTAGTCGGCGGTCGGCGCGTAGTCGATGCCGTGGAAGCGCAGGCGGTTCATCTGCGAGTCGGTGCTGGCGGACATCGCGATGATCACGTCCCGGACCCGCACGTCCTCGGTCAGCGCACCGCACGTCCCGACCCGGATCAGGGTCTGTACTTCGTACTCCGCGAACAGCTCGTTCGCGTAGATGGAGGCGGACGCCTGGCCCATGCCGGAGCCCTGGACGGAGATCCGCTCACCCTTGTAGGTGCCGGTGAACCCGAACATGTTCCGGACCTCGGTGTAGCAGGTCACGTCGGACAGGTAGGTCTCCGCGATCCACTTGGCCCGGAGCGGATCACCGGGGAACAGCACCCGTGGTGCGATCTGCCCGGGTTCGGCGGCGATGTGAATACTCATGCCGGGATGCTCTCATGCGACCGGGATATGTTGAGTTACGTGGCCTACTCGATAGCTCCTGGTTCGCTGACCCTGTCCCGCTCCGTTCTCGACCGCGCTGCCGACCGGCGGCGCGATGACGACTGGCTGGAGAAGGCGTGGGCCGCTCCGGACACGCAAGTGGCCGTAGCGGTCGGCGACAAGCTGCAGGCGACCGCTGATCGGAGCGGACTGCAGCTGGTGACCCCGGCCGAGGCCCCGGAGGGCATCCGGGTCTTCATGGGGATCGACCGCGAGTCAGGAGCCGGTCAGACCGCCGACGGCCGCGCAGTGTTCGCCGTGCTGGTCGCAGGGGAGGCAGACGAGTCGTATGCCGGCCTGCGGGAGCTGGGCCTCGTCCTGGGCGACCGTGAGGCCGGTATCGCCGTCCATGCGATCGGACTGGCGCATTGGCACGCCGTGAACACACACTGCGCGAACTGTGGTGAGCACACGGTGGTGGTGGAGGCCGGACACGTCCGCGACTGCCCCAACTGCGGCATGCACCACTTCCCGCGGACCGATGCCGCCATCATCGTTCTGGTCACCGACGACGAGGACCGGGCCCTGCTCGGCCGCAACGGCGCCTGGCCCGAGGGCCGGTACTCGACACTGGCCGGGTTCGTCGAGCCAGGCGAGTCGCTGGAGGCCGCCGTACGGCGTGAGGTCTTCGAAGAGTCCGGTGTGGTCGTCGGGTCCGAGGTCCTGTACGCCGGGAGCCAGCCATGGCCGTTCCCGTCGAGCCTGATGCTCGGCTTCTACGCCAAGGCGATCGGCACCGAGATCGAGGTGGACGGCGACGAGATCTCGGATGCCAAGTGGTTCACCCGGGAGGACCTCCGTGCGCTGGTCGAAGCCGGCACGATGGCCCTCCCTGGCAACATCTCGATCTCCCGTCGCCTGATCGAGGGCTGGTACGGCGAGGAGCTCAGCGGAAGCTGGTGAGCCTCACCGGCCGCCCACCTTGGAGACTGCGGCGGCGACCCGGATCAGGACGCCTTCCCAGTACTCCACCTGGCCGGAGCGCTCGAGTGTCCGGAGCTTCCGGTCCACTGCGAGCACGTAGGCCGCGTGGTTCGGCCACTCTGCCTTGGCACTCGGCAGTACGTCGGTGAGTGTGCAGCCGTACTCCAGATTGCGGTTCACCACGTGGCTGTTGACGTTGCCGGTCCACACGTTGGCGCGGAGGTCCGACTTGGGACATGCGTCGGCCGGCGGCTTGTACGACGCCAGGTTGGTCGGAATGGTCCAGCCGTCCAGGCGCAGCAGCGAGTAGTACGTGCCGTCCGGTCCTTGCGTGAGCCGGTTGAGGCCGTGGTCGCGGAGGATGGTCGACGTCCCGCTCAGACTGTCCAGGACGAACAGTCGGCCGCCGGAGACGCCGTACAGGTAGCCGTCGCGCCAGGAGAGCGCTCCGTCGTGTCCGGTGATGCGTCCGGGGAAGACAGGGTAGGTGCGAAGGATCGCACCGGTGGTCTTGTTGGCCACGAACACGTTGCCGTCGGCCAGACCCCAGATGTTGCCGTCCGGTCCGATGGTCAGCTCGTTGATGCTGGCCGCGCCTGGCACCGGTACGACGTCCGCTGTGACAGTTCCCGTGGCTGGGTCGACCTTGACCAGGTGCGCTTCAGTCGCTCGGGGCTCGGTGCCCTGACCGCCTTCGATGGCCGATCCGGCCCACACACTGCCGCCGATCGGTAGCAGGGATGCGATCGACTGGTCGGTCACCAGGTTCCGGTAGACCTTGAACGTGTTGGACGGTACGTCGTACACGGTGATCGCACCGCCGTATTCGCCGTACCCGGGAGTCGTGCCGACGTACACGCTGTTGCCTGATGGCACGACGTCGAACGGGCGGTTCTGCAGGTCGCTGTCGACCAGACTGAACAGGATCTTCGGATTGGTCGGGCTCTCCGCCAGAGCGGTGTCCCAGAGCTGTAGACGGCCGTAGGGGTAGATGCCGACCCACATCTTGCTGCCGGTGCCCCATGCCCAGCCCTCGACCTGGCCCTGGCGTGCGGTGACCGTGTACTTGCCGGTGGCGGGGTCGTAGTACGACGTGGAGCCGTTGAGGTAGGCGTTGATATACACCCGGCCGGTGGCTGGGTCAGCGATCGCGTGTTGCAGCGCTACGGGGACGGGCTTGAACGGCGAGGTCCACTGCGCGAGGGTTCGGGCCACTGGGTCGTAGCGGAACGTTCCACCGGAGTAGTTGCCAGTGAGGCCGTAGAGGATCTGCTGGCCGTTCTCAGTCACCCAGCCGTAGCCGATCGCGGCACCACGAGTCATCCGGGTCGGCGGGGTTGTCACGGTGCTGACGGTGTTGGCGTCGAGGTCGTAGCGCATCAGATTGAGCGTGGTCGTCGTGGTGAAGTACACGCCACCTGGACCAGCTCCGGAGACCCCACGGGCGGCGAGTGGATAGGTCAGCACGAGACTGCCGGTCGCGGTGTCAGTGAACTTGACCTGCTCGAAAGTGACCGCGTCGACGACGGCCAGCTTGCTGCTGGCGTTGGCGAACACCCGTCCGCCCGCATAGTCGAGGTCGATGATCTCCGTCGCGACCAGACTCGGCGGAGTGACGTTCCGGACCGCTCCGGTAGCCAGGTCGATGCGGAGCAGCTTGCCGGCCGGTGTGGAGATGCCGACGAACAGTGCGTTGTGGTCGGGGTCGTAGACAGTCGACCGCGCGTACTGCTCCACCGGGTCGAGCGAGCCGTAGTCGGTGACCTTCCCGCTGCCCGCGTCGTACTTGAAGGCGTGGGTGTTCGGATAGGTACCGCCGTAGACGTTGCCGTTGCGGTCCGCGGTGAGGCCGTAGATGAACGACTCACCGGCGATGGGCCGGCCGAGGTCGGTGACCACAGCCGTCACCGGGTCGAAGCGATAGAGGTGTGCGTTCGGGTAGGTGCCGACGTACAGGCGGCCGTCGCTCGCGACGACGATGCCCCACGCTCCCGCCGCGCCCGGTAGCGGGACTGCGTTCAGCAGCTGGCGGCTGTGCACGTCGACGACGTTCAGGTTGGCGTTCTCGCCGGCCGGTACGGCGTACACGACGTCGCGACCGTCGGGAGTGCGGCCGACCGTGCCCTCCATGACGGTGAGCGAGCTGATCGGAGCGCCGAGGTCGGTGACCGGATCCGGTGTGAGGGTGCGGCCGATGACATCAGGGCGTTCCGGTCCTACCTCGGACGGGAACGGATCCGGTCTCCCGGTGGGTAGTGGTGGAGCGGCGGTGGCCGTGGCTGTGAACAAACAGCTGATTACGGCCAGGACCGCTAAAACGAGGGCAAGGCGGAAGGAACGACGCGGAATCATGGCGGATCTCCCTGCGGCGTGGTTCCCTCGAAGGTAAAACGGCCATGACCGTAAGTCCATGGCTCGAGAACATCCGGCCCGCAGGGGCCGACAACAGACCGCGGCGCCTACCCCAAAGGGCAGGCGCCGCGGGTGCGGGCTACGGCCAGGTCAGACGATGAGCTTCTCCGCGACCTGGGCCACCGACGGGTTGGTCAGCGCGGTGCCGTCGGCGAAGACCACCGTCGGGACCGTCTGGTTCCCCTTGTTGATCTTCTCGACCAACTTCGCGGCCTCCGGGACCTGCTCGATGTCGACCTCGGTGAACTCGATCCCGGCCCGCTTCAGCTGGCCCTTGAGGCGATGGCAGTAGCCACACCAGGGTGTCGAGTACATCGTCACTGCCGCCATCGGCCGTCTCCTTCTAGATCTGTCCGGAGAGCCGTCTAGGGTGGCTCTCGAACTGTCCCAACCACGCCGTAGGCGGTGCTGTTCCCGACATGACCCAGTCCGTGAGTGACCTCACACGCTCCGGCCCGCCTGTCCGGGGCGGCGGGGCGGGGAAAGTATTAAACGCAGACGACCTGCTGGCGGCGCTCGATCCGGAGCAGCGCGCGGTCGCGTCCACCCTGCACGGGCCGGTCGTGGTGCTGGCCGGGGCGGGGACCGGGAAGACGCGGGCGGTCACCCACCGGATCGCGTACGGAGTGCGGACGGGGACGTTCGACCCGGTCCGGGTGCTCGCGGTGACCTTCACCCAGCGGGCGGCCGGCGAGATGCGGGGCCGGCTCGCGCAGCTCGGGGTCGAGGGTGTGCAGGCGCGGACGTTCCACTCCGCGGCGCTGCGCCAGGCCCGCTGGTTCTGGCCCAAGGTGTACGGCGGTGAGCTGCCTCCGATCGCGGACCGGAAGTTCCCGCTGCTGACCGAGGCCGCCTCGCGCTGCCGGATCCGGGTCGACACCCCGGCCCTGCGCGACCTGGCCGGTGAGGTCGAGTGGGCCAAGGTCAGCAACGTGCGGCCCGACGACTACGCGCGGCTGGCGCCGAAGTCCGGCCGGGCGCTGGCTGCCTTCGACCCGGCCACGATCGGCAAGATCTTCGCGTCGTACGAGGATGTGAAGCTGGAGCGCGGGCGGATCGACCTGGAGGACGTGCTGCTCTGCGCGGTCGCCCTGCTCGCCGAGGACGAGCGGGTCGCGGCCGAGATCCGCCGGCAGTACCGGACCTTCGTGGTCGACGAGTATCAGGACGTCAGCCCGCTGCAGCAGAGCCTGCTCGACCTGTGGCTCGGTGGCCGCGAGGACGTCTGCGTGGTCGGCGACCCGGCCCAGACCATCTACTCGTGGGCCGGCGCCGAGCCGGAGAACCTCGTTCGCTTCGCCTCGCGGCATCCGAACGCGACGGTGATCAAGCTGGTCCGCGACTATCGGTCCACCCCGCAGATCGTCGACGTGGCGAACAAGATCCTCGACGCGGCCGGTCCGGCCGGGCTGCCCGGGCGGGTGACCCTGCGGTCCCAGCTCGAGCCTGGTCCGGCGCCGGTCTACCGCGAGTACTCCGACGAGGTGGCCGAGGCGGATGCGGTCGCGCGGGCGGTGACGCGGCTGAAGGACGAGGGCGTGCAGCTGCGGGACATCGCCGTACTGTTCCGGACCAACGCCCAGTCGGAGAACTTCGAGCAGGCGCTCGCGGAGCGGAAGATCCCGACCGTGCTGAAGGGTGCGGAGCGGTTCTTCGAGCGACCGGAGATTCGGAAGGCAGCCGTGCTGCTGCGTGGTCAGGCCAAGGCCGGTGACCTGTCCGACGACCTGCTCGAGACGGTGACCGGCGTGCTGGGCGGAGCTGGGTGGACGCCCGAGGCGCCAAGTGGAGTGGGCGCGGTTCGGGATCGCTGGGAGTCACTGAGCGCGCTGGTCACGATGGCGTCCGACTTCGCCGCGGCGAATCCGGAGGCCGGGCTGAACGAGCTGATGGGCGAGCTGGACCGGCGAGCTGCCATCCAGCACGCGCCCGTCGCCGAGGGCGTCACGCTGGCGACCTTGCATGCCGCCAAGGGCCTGGAGTGGGAGTGCGTCTTCATCGTCGGCGCCCACGAGGGGACGCTGCCGATCACCTACGCCCAGACGCCGAAGCAGATCGAGGAAGAGCGCCGGCTGTTCTACGTCGGGGTGACGCGGGCCAAGCAGCAGCTGTTCGTCAGCTGGTCGACCTCGCGGTCGCCCGGTGGCCGGGGGACCCGTGGTCCGACCCGGTTCCTGGATGCGATCGGCGTGCGGACGGCTCGGCAGCCCGCCTGGGAGCCGACGACCGACCGGGCCGAGCGTGCTGAGCGGGCCGCCCGGGCCGGACGCCCGATCCCGAAGTGCCGGGTCTGCGGCCGCGGTCTGATCGACCCGGGCGCGCGCAAGCTCGGTCGCTGCGAGACCTGCCCGTCCAACATCGACCAGGACCTGTACGACGCGCTGTTCGCCTGGCGCACGGAGCAGGCCGAGTCCGAGAAGATGCCGGCCTTCGTCATCCTCACCGACGCGACCCTGACCGCGATCGCCGAGACCCGTCCCTCCGACGAGCTGGCCCTCCGCAAGATCCCCGGCATCGGCCACACCAAACTCACCAAGTACGGCGAGCAGATCCTGGTCATCTGCACCCGCACCTAGTGTCCTGACTCAGGACACTAGGCCAGTACGGCGTCCTGGCTGGGCGGAACGCCGTACTGGCGCCGGTACTCGCGGCTGAACTGGGAGGCGCTGTCGTAGCCGACGCGATGGGCGACGGTCGCGATGTCGCGCGGATGTGATGCGAGCAGCAGCCGCGCCTCCTGCAGGCGGACCTGCTTCTGGAACTGGATCGGGCTCAGCGCCGTGACGGTCTGGAAGTGCCGGTAGAAACCGGACGGGCTCATCCCGCTGAGCTTGGCCAGGTCCTCGACCCGGAACTGCTCGGAGTAGTTGTCTCGGATCCACCGCGCGGCCCGGGTGATGTGGTTCATGCTGCTGTCGGCCAGGCCGAGCTGCCGGACAGCCGGTCCCTGGTCGCCAGTGATGAGGTGCCAGTGGATCTCGCGCTTGAGCATCGGCGCCAGCACCGCCTGGTCCCGGGGTCGCTCGATCAGGCGGACGATCCGGATCAGGCTGTCCAGCAGTTCGTCAGTGAGCTTGCCGACGGCGATACCCGGCACCGGTCCGGTCTGCGGGCGGGGGAGATCGCCCGGACCGGCGTGCAGGAGCAGCTCGGCGATCAGCGCCGGGTCGAGAACGAGCGCCATCCCGAGCGCCGGCTCCTGGATGGTCGCGTCGACGAAGTGGCCGCTGACCGGCAGATCGACCGAAGCCACCAGATAGTCGCCCGGTCGGTACAGATGCACGCGTTCGCCGACCGTGAGCCGTTTGGCGCCCTCGACCAGCACGGCCAGCACCACTCCGGACATCGACGGGGACGGCGGTCCCGAGCGCTCGATCTTCGCGATGTGCAGACCGTCGATCGCGGTCGTCTCGTCCGGCCGGACATGGCGGCGGAGCAGTGCCCGGAGCTCATCCATGCATCGATTCCACCTCAGTTTGGAGGATCGTGCAAGGAATGTGCAGATTCTCCCTAGGGATGTCGAGGTTTCGACGATCGAATAAGAGCATGACATCAATCGCGAACTACGGCTTCACCTCCACCGTCACGGCCAGGCCCGGACTGGGCGACGAGCTCGTCAAGGTGCTGCTGGGTGCCCTCGAGGAGGGCTACCCCGCCTCGACCGAGTACTGCGTGACCTTCCTGATCTCGCAGTCGGCGGCGAACCCCGATCTGATCCACGTCGCCGAGGGCTGGACCTCCGAAGAGGACCATCACCGGGTCTTCGCCGGACCCGCGGCCCAGGCGATCGTTGCCCGGACGCAGGCGCTGGCCGCGGACGCGACGCCGTACACCGACTTCGTCCCGCGCGGCGGCAAAGCCGACCTCACGCACTGAAAGGTGACTCCGATGCTCGATCCCGAACTGCAAGAACTCCTCAGTGCCTTCCCGCTTGTCACCGAGGTCACGGCGGAGATGCTCCCGATCATGCGGGAGCAGTCGGCGATGCCGGTCGAGCCGCTGCTGGCCGGCCGCGCGATCTCCCGGCGTGAGGTGACGGCTACCGCGTCCGACGGGACCGAGATCCCGCTGACTGTCCTCAGTCCGGCGGATCCGGTGCCTGGCGCCGCGTGCGTCTACTGGCTGCACGGCGGCGGGATGATCCTCGGCGACCGCTTCTCCCAGCTCGACATTCCGCTGGAGTGGGTGGAGAGCCTCGGGGTTGTCGTGGTCACCGCCGACTACCGCCTCGCGCCCGAGGTGAGCGGCACGACTCCGGTTGACGATGCCTACCAGGGGCTGCTCTGGGTCGCCGAGCACGCCGCCGAGCTCGGCATCGATTCCGGCCGGCTCGTCGTGGCCGGAATCTCCGCCGGGGGTGGCCTCGCGGCCGGCGTGACACTGATGGCCCGCGACCTCGGCGGGCCCGCGATCGCCGCCCAGTTGCTGATCTGCCCGATGCTCGACCATCGCAACGACACGGCCTCGAGCCTCCAGTACGCCGGTCAGCCCGGCATCTGGACGCATGAGACCAATCGGTTCGCGTGGAACGCCGTACTGGGGGATCTGCCCGCTGAACTCGTCCCGGCGTACGTGTCCCCGGCGTTGGCCGCGGACCTTACTGGTCTACCGACGACGTACGTCGATGCCGGGAGTGCCGAGGTGTTCCGGGACGAGGACGTCGCCTACGCGAGCCGGATCTGGGCGGCCGGCGGCCAGGCCGAACTGCGCGTGTGGGCTGGTGGATTCCACGGATTCGACGCGGTCTTCCCGACGGCGGCGCTCGCCGTCGCGGCGCGGTCGGCCCGGACCCGCTGGCTGGGCGGGGTCCTCGGCAGCTGATTGCCTGTTCGTGCAATCTGCCGGAATTGTGTTGCCACGCTGGTCCGCCGGGGCGCATGGTTGAGCTTGTATGTCGCGGTCTGCTGCTGGCAGCCGAGGCATATAGGTGACAGAGGCAACGATCTCGGAGCGTGCATTCGGCGCCCCGGAGCGTGGAGGAAGCCTGTCGCGGGAGCCGGATCCGGCCGCCGCAACGGCAACTTCCGGCCAACTTCGCGAACATGCCAATAAATAGTTTGCGGGCTCCGAGGACGACAGCGTACTGTTCTTTCTGCGGTCGAAGTCTGGCCGAAAACTTCAAACAACCATAGCGATCGAGCCAACCGCCCGCTTCGCGCAACGAGAGGAGGTGTCTGGGAAATGTCGAACATCAACAAGAAGCCGTTCAGCAACGCTGCCGCGCTGCCGTGCGCCCTGATCCCGGGCGCCTCGCCGCGCATGCACGGCCTCTCCGTTGTGCTGATGGCTGTCAGCGATGTCCAGATCACGGGCGGAGCTGTCGGTGATGTGAAGTACGGCGAGTCGGGTTCTCGAGCATGGAGTCCACCGGTCTGACAGACGAGTCAGACCCGGCACCTCCAGGCCGCGGAACCCACCAAAGGGTCCCGCGGCCCTTTTGTTTGTCCAGGAGCGTCATTGAGAAACCAAGTTTGGCGGCCAGCACCCGCTGACCGTCTCCGACGACAAAAGATCAGCACCGAAAGTCACTGGGAGGTGACCGGAATGAGCGTGAGCTTCCTCGACGTGTTCAACGAGGTGGCATCGTCGCAGGACCTGCCCTGTCGGTCCTACGCGCCAGAACTCTTCTTCGCCGAATCGCCGGCGGATGTCGAGTACGCGAAGTCGCTGTGTTCCACCTGCCCGCTCCAGGCCGAGTGCCTGGCCGGAGCGCTCGAGCGCTCCGAGCCTTGGGGTGTGTGGGGTGGCCAGCTCTTCGTCCAGGGTGTGGTGGTTGCCCGCAAGCGGCCCCGTGGACGTCCCCGCAAGAGCGACACCACGACCGCCGCCTGACAACCCGATCCAGATCCGAATCGAGACAACCAGACCATGAAGAACCAGATTTCGCACAGGAGCCTTGAAATGCATTTACTTCACGAAGATCTCGCGCGTGCTCATCAACAGTCGACGCTGCACGACGCGGAGCAGAACCGGCGCTTCCGCCTGGCTCAGAAGATCGAGCGGGCGCAGAAGACTGCCGAGCGGGCCAGCCTGCGAGCTGAGAGGGCCAGCGCACGCGCGCGCCTCGCACTCGCTCGCCTCGTCTGAAACACAACCACTGAAAGCCGGCCCGGCCGGTCCGTAGGGAGGACCGGCTCGGCAGGCAGCACCACAGCCTGACCAGCTGAACGATCGGAGGGCGGCAACCCCGGACGGGGGGCCGCCCTCCGGCACGTCTAGGCGTGGTTCAGGCGCTGCAGCAGGGCCTGCTGCAGGCCGACCAGGCTGATCCCGCTGACGATCTCGCCGTTCGCGATCATCGCCGGTACGTCGGCCAGCGGGATCCACTCGATCCGGTCCGACTCGTTGCGCTCGGTCGGCTCGCCGATCCGGGTGGCCGTGGTCGCGCGGAAGACGTGGTGGACGGCGTCCATGATCCCGGCGCCCGGCTGGGAGCGGATCAGGTCGGTGAGCGGTCCGGGGCACCAGCCGGTCTCCTCCTCGACCTCGCGGGCCGCGGCGTCGATCGGCGCCTCACCGGCCTCGACGATGCCCATCGGGAGTTCCCAGGCCCAGGTGTCGGTGAGGAAGCGGTGCCGCCACATCAGCAGCACCCGGTCCTCGGCGTCCGTGACCACCGCCGCAGCGACGTCTGCGAGCCGGACGGCGTGGTAGTCGACCCGGCGTCCGTCGGGCTGCTCCACATCGAGTCGCCGCACGCTCAGCCAGGGATTGGCCCAGACTTCTTGTTCCTCGTGGATCCGCCAGCGCACGGGGTGCACACTACTGCCATGGCTAGTGCTACCTGTGCGCTCTGCGGCCGGCAGGCCGACTCCGAAGACGTCCCGCTGACCTGGGCCACCTCGATGGAGAACGGCCGCCAACTCCTGTACTGCGAGGTCTGCGCCCGCGAGAACGTCCGCGGCATCGAGGGGAAGCTCGACTCCGTCTACTGGTGATCCGTGAAGCCTGGCAGCAGTTCCTCGAGGACCGAACGGAACGGTGCCTCCGCCTCCAGCTGGGACAGCACCGCCATGCCGCCGATCCAGACCCGGTGGATCAGTAGGTACGACGGCGGCAGGTTGAGCTTGAAGGCCAGCGTCGCGTTGGGGGAGCGGAAGTCGCTGGTCCGGTTCGCCTGCGCGCGCATCCAGGCCCGGTTGAACTGGAAGCTGTCCTCTCGGGCCGGCTCCGCGAACGGCGCCAGGTAGTCCATCAGCTGCTCGGGATCGATCTCCATCCGCGGCTTGATGAAGCCCTCGGCGACGAGCCCGTCATGGATCGCCGGCCCGTCGCCGGTCAGCGAGATCCGCAGCAACCGCCCGATCGCCGGGGGCAGTCCCTCGGGCAGGCGGGCACACAGCCCGAAGTCGACCACGCCGAGCCGTCCGTCGGCCAGCACCCGGAAGTTGCCGGGATGCGGGTCCGAGTGCAGCAGACCGGCGTACTTGGGGCCGCTGAACAGGAAGCGTGCGTACTTCAGCCCGATCTCGTCGCGCTCCTGCTTGGTGCCGTCGGCGATGAACGACGACAGCGGCCGGCCCTCGATCCACTCCGACACGATGACGGTCGGGGAGTGCTTGATGACCCGCGGTACGACGAACTCGGCGTGGTCCTTGAAGGCATCGGCGTACTGCTGCTGGGCCTGGGACTCGCGGTCGTAGTCGAGCTCCTCGCCGATCCGCTCCTGCAGCTCCGCGACCAACGGCTTCATGTCCATGCCGGGGACCAGCGTGCCGAAGGTGCGGGCGAAGCGGCCGAGCTGCTTCAGGTCGGCGCGCAGCGCCTCGGCGGCGCCCGGATACTGCAGCTTGATCGCGACCTCGCGGCCGTCCTTCAGCGTGCCCCGGTGCACCTGGCCGATCGACGCGGCGGCGGCCGGTTTGTCGTTGAACTCCGTGAACCGATCGCGCCAGCGTTTGCCGAGCTCGCGGGACAGGATCGTGTCCACGGTCGACATCGGCATCGGGGGAGCGGAGTCCTGCAGCTTGGTCAACGTCGCCCGGTACGGCGCCGCGAGCTCCTCGGGCATGGCCGCTTCCATCAGGCTCAGCATCTGCCCGAACTTCATCGCGCCGCCCTTGAGCTCACCCAGGACGGAGAACAGTTGCTCGGCGGTCCGGCGCTGGAACTCGGCGAGCACGGCCTCGGCCGGCGCACCGCCGATCCGCTTGCCCAGGCCGACCGTGGCCCGGCCCGCGGCGCCCAGCGGAAGGCTGGCGAGTTTCGCGGTCCGGCTCAGCGCTTTGCGGGGGAGGTCCGACACACCCCCATTCTGTCGGGTCGCCCAAGTCGCGGGTCCCCCGGGGCCGCTCGGGACGATTGCAGGTCGTCATCGAACGGCGTCGGGGCGGTGACGGACCGTGTCCGGCCAGTCACCGCCCCGCAGGTGGTACGTCAGGCCTTGCCGAGGATCCGGTTCAGGTTCGTACCGCACTCGGGGCACTTGGCCTTCGCCATGCGCGTGCCCTTGTCGTTGACCTTGACCTCGCCGTCGGCGGTGCGCTTGGCCTTGCACTTGACGCAGTAGAACTCGCCGCTCCAGGTCTCTGCCATGAGGGCCCTCTCCTTGGTTCTGAAATCAGCCCGGGGTTGTCACCGAGCCGGTCGTGGATGCTAACGGCAGACCTTCCTGCCGTAGGCCGTTCGGCCCAATCGGGATTCACCATACGGCCTTCTGAGCCGTGCTCAAGCCCACTTCGCCGCCGGAGCCCCGCTCAGGGCCGCCTGGGAAACCCCTTTCCGGGATTCTCGGGGATACGGAACAGGCCCCCGGGAGTCCTCCTCCGAAACCGCTCGGCTTCCCCTCCGGGCGGCTCCGGAGGAGGTCCGGGAGCCTGTTGAGGACGACGCTAGGAGATGCCCGCCGTCAGGACAAGCCCGCGTTGTCCACCCCTGTGGATAACTCTGTGAGCAAGCTGTGGGACGCGCCGTCCGATGCTGTGGACGGGTGGGGGAACAAGGTGTGAACAACCGACATCGGTGGTCCCCACAACAGGCGTCTGACCTGCGAAAACGTCTGTGCACAGGATGTGGACCGAAGAAAGTTGTCGGAATCTGCGGGTAGCTTTTGACCTATGGCCGACTCCCCGCCGCGTCCGATCCCGCCGTTCGTGGACATCCGCCGCAGCAAGCGACGCAAACGGACCGTCAGTGCCTACCGGGACGGCGAGCGGGTGATCGTGCTGATGCCGGACCGGCTCTCCGCCGTCGAGGAGGCGCGCTGGGTGGAGACCATGCTCGCGCGGCTCGACAAGCAGCGCAGCCGGTCCCGCGTGTCGGACGAAAAATTGTTGGCCAGAGCACACGAACTCGCGTGTCGCCACCTCCCCGAAGTGCCCGAACCTGCGTCCGTGAGGTGGGTTTCGAACCAAAACAGACGATGGGGATCGTGCACGCCGGCCGACCTATCGATCCGGTTGTCGACCCGTTTGCAGTCGATGCCGGCCTGGGTGGTCGACTACGTGCTGGTCCACGAGCTGGCCCATCTGATCGAGCCGTCGCACGATGCCGCCTTCTGGAAGCTGGTGCACCGCTACCCCAAGGCCGAGCGTGCCGAGGGCTATCTCGAAGGCGTCTCCGCTGCCTCGTCGCTCGACCTCGAGGACTTCTGAGCGGCGTCACCGGCGAGCTGTTTGCTGTAATCGTCCAATCACTCTCTGTAGTCAAATCCGTCTCTTCGGGTTAGCCCCAGGGGGCGAGGTGGGGTTTTCCTCAGGGTCGGTTCGGTGGCTACCTGCATATCGCCGAGGCTCCCCAGCGACCAGGCTTTAGCCCGTAGCCGGCGCCCGTCAGGTGCGCTGCGTGGGGGCGCCTGAGGGGCGCGGAGGGTGAGGACGGTATGGCCAGGGGACAGATCACGGTGCGGGCCGCGCGGTGGAGCGCGACCCACCCGTGGCGGGCGATCGCGATGTGGGTGGCGGTGGTGATCGCCTGTTTCGCGATCGGTTCGGTGACCGGCACCAAGAAGGCCGAGGGGAACGGCGACATCGGTGAGGTGAGCCGGTCCGAGCAGATCGTCAAGGACGGCAACTTCGCCGATCCGGACGTGGAGAGCGTGCTGATCACGGCACCCTCGGGAACACTCGACCAGGCCGAGGCGGCGAAGGCGGCCGGCGTGGTGGCCCAGCGGATGCGCGCCCTCGGTGGGGTCGCGGACGTCTCGCAGCCGATGCCCTCGCCGAACAAGGACGCGCTGATCGTCCGGGTGACGCTCAAGGACGGCGACGACGACACGCGGGTCAAACCGTTGCTCGACACCACGGCGCAGATCCAGCAGCAGTATCCACAGCTCCGGATCGAGGAGGTCGGCGGTCTGTCCATCGGGCAGGCGTTGCAGGAGACCCTCGGCAAGGACTTCAAGCGCGCCGAGATCTTCAGTCTGCCGGTGACACTGGCGATCCTGCTGGTCGCCTTCGGCGCCCTGATCGCCGCGTCGGTGCCGCTCGTGCTGGCGCTGTCGGCGGTGATCGCAGCGATCGGGCTCTCCGCGGCGGCCTCGCAACTGGTGCCTGCGGTCGAGGCGGCCAACAGCGTGATCCTGCTGATCGGGATGGCGGTCGGCGTCGACTACTCGTTGTTCTACCTACGCCGCGAGCGTGAGGAGCGGGCGAAGGGCCGCGGTCACGTCGACGCGGTCGAGATCGCCGCCGCGACGTCGGGGCACGCAGTCGTCGTCTCCGGTACGGCGGTGATCATCTCGATGGCCGGGTTGTTCCTGGCGCGGGACGCGGTGTTCTCGTCGTTCGCGGTCGGCTCGATCCTGGTAGTGGCGGTTGCCGTCATCGGTTCGCTCACCGTGCTGCCCGCCGTGCTGGCGAAGCTCGGCCGTTGGGTGGACAAGCCGCGGATCCCGCTGCTGTGGCGGTTGACGGCTAACAAGGCCCAGCCGCGGTTCTGGCCGACCGTGCTCAAGCCGGCGCTGAAGCACCCGGTGGCCACACTGCTCGTCGCGGTGACCGCGCTGCTCGCCGTGGCGTCGCCGGCGCTGGGGATGACGCTGAAGTTCCCCGGCACCGAGGACCTGCCGCGGACGACTCCGGTGATGAAGGCGTACGACCGGCTGACGGCCGCGTTCCCGAGCACGGGGACCAGCCATGAGGTCGCGATCAAGGCACCGGCCAACCAGGCACCCGCGGTCAAGGCCGCGCTGGCCGATCTGGTGCAGCGCACGAAGAGCGACCGGCTGTTCGCGCAGGACGGCCTGGAGGAGCCGCGAGTCTCCAAGGACGGCACGGTCACGGTGCTCGAGGTCGCCGCACCGTTCGAGGGTGGCAGTCAGCAGGCGCGTGACTCCTTGACCAAGCTGCGTCAGGAGCTGATGCCGCAGACGGTCGGCAAGGTGCCAGGGGTGGAGTATGCGGTTGGTGGTTTCGTGGCCGCCGATGTCGACTATGCCGCGCACACCAAGGCGAAACTGCCGCTGGTGATCGGGTTCGTGCTGCTGCTGACGATGATCGTGATGATGGTGACGTTCCGGTCGGTGGTGGTCGCGGTGACCGCCATCGGACTGAACCTGCTGAGCGCGGGCGCGGCGTACGGGGTGGTCACCGCGGTCTTCCAGAACACCTGGGCAGAAGGGATTCTCGCCTTCCGGTCGAACGGCGCGGTGGTGTCGTGGCTGCCACTGTTCCTCTTCGTGGTGCTGTTCGGGCTGTCGATGGACTACCACGTGTTCGTGGTCAGCCGGATCCGCGAAGCGGTCCTGCGCGGGGTGCCGACCAAACAGGCCGTTGCCGAAGGCATCACCGGTTCGGCCGGTGTGGTCACCAGTGCCGCAGCCGTGATGATCGGGGTCTTCGCAGTCTTCGCAACGCTCAGCACCCTGGACATGAAGCAGCTCGGCGTCGGCCTCGCGGTGGCGATCCTGATCGACGCGACGATCATCCGCGCGGTCGTCCTGCCGAGCATCATGATCCTGCTCGGCGACGCCAACTGGTGGGCCCCGCGCTGGCTCCGCCCCCGCGCCAAACACGCCGCTCCGCCTGCCTCGGAGCCCGAGCGCGAACTAACCCCCGTCGGCTGATCCCTGGTTGTCCAAGGGCCAGACCGCGTACAGGACGTGGGAGCTGGGACGCCTGGTCAGGTGTTCCAGCTCCCCAGCAGCTGTCCGCAGCCGATAGGACTCCACCCACCTCAAGCCATATCCCGTCCGCCCTCAGGCAAGGTGCACCTCGGTCGCCGACCGCACCATGCCGCCCAGCCACAAGCAATCCCAGCCACCCTGCGTTCAGTAAATCCGGCCGCAGCGGCGAGTGCCCGTGCCGAGTCAGCCAGCCGGCCGCATCGCAGCGCGCGGAAGCTCGCCTTTGTGGAGTGCTACTGCCACCCAGCGGCAGTAGGACTCCACAAAGATGCAACGAGGCGGCTGGTCGCGGTTAGTGCGTGTTCGCGGGGTGTTGGTGTGCCCCCGATTCGCGCCGCACCGGACAGGCCGGACACGTAGCCGGTGGTTGGTCGCCGCGGCGGCCGATCTACTGAAGCGCTAGGTGGGCGTGGTCTGTGGCTGAGGGGGATGGCGAGGCCGGTGACCGCCTGCCCGTCGCCTGAGCTTCCGGGCTTCGGTTGCGGTCCCGGAAAACGCGGGGATCTCCCCGCAAGTTGACGGTTCTCCCCTCAATATTTGAGCAGAGAAGGGCCAACTTGAACGGATATCCAGCCAAATTTCCGCACGCCAGGCAGGCGAGGCAGACGACCCCAACCGCAGTGGCCAACCACGGCGGCGAGTCAGCTGACAGGCCTCCTGATCGTCGGGAGCAACCACCGCGACGGGGCAGCTAGCAGGCCTCCTCACCGTCGGGAGCAACCACCGCGACGGGGCAGCTACCAGGCCTCCTGATCGTCGGGAGCAACCACGGCGGCGGGCCAGCTACCAGGCCTCCTGATCGTCGGGAGCAACCACAGCCCGTCAGCCACAGGCGACGGGGAACCTCGGTCACCGGCCTCGCCATCCGGCCCAGCCACAGACCCGCCCAGCCACCCGTCTCAGTCAATCCGGCCGCAGCGGCGACCAGCCACCGTGTACGCCGCCGGCCGAATCCGAGCGGCCGGACGGGACGAGCACATTCAGGAAGGCGGGGTTCCTGGCCAGCCAAAGCCCTCAGCTACAGCGACCGATCACCCGTCGCGATCCCGCTCCCCAAATCGGTCCGCCGAGAGTCTCCTCCCCCCGGAGGGCGGACCGGGGAGCATTCACCCCCCGAATCGGTCCCAAATCCTCCCCAAACCAGTTTGGGGAGGACGCCGCCCGCCAGATCGCAACAGGTTCCCAGCGGCAGCAGATCCCCGCAGAGGCGCACGAACGGCGCGGGCAGGAGATTCACGGACTTTCTACTGTCACGGAGCGGCAGTCATCTTCCGTGGATCGGCCGTTGAGAGCTCCCGGCGCTTAACGTCCGAAAACACGCCGACCAGGCCCTTCGGATCCTCGGACGTTAACTGGCGCCGGCAACAGCGCTTGCTGGGCGGCACACTGGTGGGGTGGCGTCCAGTGAGCTTCTGTCCGAACTTGCCGACCTTGTCCTCGCTGTCGAGCGGCCGCATCCGGTGCGGGTGGTGATCGACGGTCCGTCTGCGGCCGGCAAGACCACGCTGGCCGACGAGCTGGCCGTCGTACTGGGGGAGCGGACCGATCGGGAGGTGATCCGGGTCGGCCTCGACTACTTCAAGAAGGATCCGGCGCTGCGGACCGCGTACCCGATCGAGTCGCCGGAGAGTTACTACTACGACACGTGGGACCTCGACGCGATTCTCTCGAAGCTGCTGCTGCCGCTCGGGCCAGGTGGCGATCGCCGATTTGTCTCGGGCATGCGGCCGACGCATGCGCGGACGGCACTCGCAGCTGCCATCGAGACAGCAGCCGTCGATGCGGTGCTTGTCGTTGACGGCTGCTTCTCGATGCGACCGGAGCTCGTTGACCATTGGGACCTGCGCATCTACCTGCACGTCGACTTCGACGTCGTACTGCGCCGGGGGACCGAGCGGGACCAGGCCTGGATGGAGTCCGCCGCTGCAGCGGCGGAGCGCTACCGCACCAGGTACATCCCCGGTGAACGCCTGTACGTCGATCAGGTGGTGCCGCAGTCGCTCGCGGACGTGGTGGTGGACCACACGGACTTCGACCACCCGGTACTGCGTCAGGGCAGGTCGTAGTGCATGTCGTAGTTCGGGATGATCACGCCGCTGCGGGTCTGGTTGGTGGGGTTCTCGCGGTCGACGACGAATCCGAATGACTCGAAGGCTGGGCGGGCGGTGCGGCTCGCATGCGTGATCAGCCGGGTCAGACCGCGCTTGCCTGCTTCGTCCTGCACCTTCTCGACCAGCAGCCGGGCGATGCCTCGGCCTGAGTGATCCGGGTGCACGAAGAGCATGTCCAGCAGCCCGTCGTCGGTGAAGTCACTGAAGCCGACGACGACGTCGTCGACGCAGACCACGTAGGTGTGCGCGGCCGCCCGGCGATCCGCCCAGGCCTGGGCATCCACCTCTGATTCGTCCGGAGCCCAGGCGCGCACCTGCTCCTCGGTGTAGTCGCGAATGGCCGTCCGCCGGACTGCGGCGTAGTAGACCCGCCAGGTCGGGACGGCATCGGCCGGAACGTAGGCGCGCAGTGTGGTCGGCATGACTCAGAACTTAGGCGGCGATCAGGTCGCCTGCCGGGCTCGGTGGGCCGCGGCCTTCACCCGGCTCTGGCATTGGGGCGAGCAGAAGCGTCGCTGACCGTTCTTCGAGGTGTCGACGAAGACCCGGTCGCACTGCGGTGCGGCGCAGACGCCGAGGCGACCGGCCAGATCACTGCCGACCGCGAGCGCGAGACCGGCCGCGCAGCCGGCGGCCCAGCCGTTGACGAGGGTGTCGTCGGGGCCGTGGAAATGCAGGCCCCAGCCCTTCTCACGGCGGTCGAGCTTCGGGCGCGCGTTCGTGTCGACCAGTAGCGCGTTGATCTCGTCCGCCGCCCGGTCGAGGTCGCCGGTGTGCGCCGCCTCGAAGACGATGCGCATCCGTCGGGCCAGCTCGGTCAGGCGCCGCGCATCCTCCGGGCGCACATGCGGCTGCGGGTAGCCGATCGCCACCAGCGAATCCGCGACCGCCTGTGCCTGGTCGACAGGACCGGCGTACGGCGAACCACCGGAGAAGCCAGGGGTCAGCCGGTTCACGTACTCGACCGATGCCGCCAGCACGCTCCGGGCATGACTATCAAAAGACACTTGACCAGTCACGACTCTCCTCCGTACGCTCGACCATGCGTGACCGATCATAACCACTTAGACAGTCATGGAGGCGGTAATGAGTGCTGTCGGGACCCTGATCGCTCCGTGGCGCGGCCTGCCCACCACGGTCTGGGTGCTCGTTGCTGCCCGCGCCGTCAACCGGATCGGTGCGTTCTCGCTGTCGTTCCTGGCGATCGTGCTGACCGTCGAGTTCGGCGCGTCGCTGAGCCGGACCGGCCTCGTGGTCGCGCTCTTCGGACTCGCCACGATCCCGTCCCGCCTGCTCGGGGGTCTGCTGGCCGACCGGATCGGCCGTCGGCGCACGATTGTCCTCGGCCTGATCGGTTGCGCCGGGGCACAGCTGTGGATCGCCGCGAGTACGACGCTCGGGTCCGCGATGGTGGCGGCCGTCGTACTCGGCCTGGCGTTCGAGATCTACGAACCGCCCAGCCAGGCGACCATTGCTGACGTCACCGAGCCTGCCGACCGCCCAGCGGCGTACGGGCTGCATGGCTCGGCAATGGCAGTCGCCGGTGTCCTGGCCGGACTACTGGCCGCGGCGGTCAGTCACTGGGACCTGCGCTGGCTCTTCGTCGCCGACGCGATCACCTGTGTGGCCTGCGCGGTTCTGGTTGGTCTCGCGCTCCCTCGTGACGTACGGCGGGAACGGGTGCGAGCTGGTGGAGTCTCGGCGTGGCGCGATCACCGGTTGCTGCTGTTGCTCGCCAGTGGCACCGTGTTCGCGACGATCTACATGCAGCTGATCGTCGGCGTACCGCTCACTCTGCTTGAGCAGGGCCTGCCGGCCTCGCACGTCGGCATCATCCTGGCGGTCTCCGCGGTGACGATGATCCTCGCGCAGCGGCTCCTGCGGGTGCAGCTCGACGACTTCCAAGCGATGCGCGCCGGCTACGTGTTGCTGGCCGCCGGTCTGGTCGTCTGTGCGTTCGCCAGCAGCCTGCCGGCCTTCTTGCTCGCCACCGCGTTCTGGAGTGTCGGGGTGGCGTTCCTGCAGACCCGCTACCTGACGCAAGCCGCAGGTCTCGCGCCAGACGACGGACGCGCTCGCTACCTCGCTGTTTTCGGCCTCTGCTGGGGTGTGGCCACCACCGTCGCGCCACTGATCGTGACGCACCTCCTGGAGACCGCAGGTCCCGAAGGACTGTGGTTGGTCAACGCTGCGGCGGCCATGGCGCTGGCCGCCGCGCAGCCGTTGCTCAGGAGGCGGCTGGCTCGAGCCTGACCGTCAGGCCCTTCGCCACCGGTGTGTTGCTGCCCTTGGCCAGGTCGTCGGCCGACATCAGCACATTCGTCTCCGGGTAGTACGCCGCGACGCAGCCGCGGGCGGTCGGGTACGAGACCAGGCGGAAGCCGGACGCACGCCGTTCGACCCCTTGGAACTCGCTGACGATGTCGACGTACGCGCCGTCGGTCAGCCCGAGCTCGGTGAGGTCCTCCGGGTTCACGAAGATCACCTCGCGGCCGCCGTGGATGCCGCGGTAGCGGTCCTCGAGGCCGTAGATGGTGGTGTTGAACTGGTCGTGGCTGCGCAAGGTCTGCAGCAGCAGCTTGCCCGGTGCCGTCGGCAACCAACTCAGGTCGTTCGCGGTGAACTGTGCCTTCGCGTCCGACGTCTTGAACTCGCGCTTGTCCCGTGCCGCATGGGCCAGCAGGAAGCCGCCCTCGTTCGCCCGGAGCCGGTCCTCGAAGTCCTCGTACCCGTCGGCGACCCGGCCGATCCGCTGCCGGATCAGGCTGTAGTCGTCGGCGAAGTCCGCCCACGGGATCTGCCCGACATCCGCCACGACGGCTTGCGCGATCCCGGCGACGATCCCGATCTCGGACTTCATCTCGGGCCCGGGCGGAGTCAGGTTGCCGGTGGAGAGGTGTACGGCGCCCTGTGAGTCCTCGACGGTCACCGACTGCGGACCGTTCGCGGTCCGATCGTGGTCGGTCCGGCCGAGCGTCGGCAGGATCAGCGCCTCGCGGCCGGTGACCGTGTGGGAGCGGTTCAGCTTGGTGGAGACGTGCACGGTCAGGTCGCACTCGCGCAGCCCGCGGTGCACGACCTCGGTGTCGGGCGTCGCCGAGGCGAAGTTGCCGCCCATGGCGAAGAAGACCCGGACGGATCCGTCGCGCAGCCGCTTCACTGTGTCCGCCGCGTCGATGCCGTGCGCACGCGGCGACGTGAACGCGAACTCGGCATCCAGCTTGTCCAGGAACGCGTCCGGCATCTTCTCCCAGATGCCCATGCTGCGGTCGCCCTGGACGTTGGAGTGCCCGCGGACCGGGCACGGGCCGGCGCCCGGCTTGCCGATGTTGCCCTGCAGGAGCAGCACGTTGACGATCTCGCTGATCGTCGCGACCGCCTCGCGGTGCTGGGTCAGACCCATCGCCCAGCAGATCACAGTCGCCTTGGACTTGAGGAACCGCTGGGCGAGCTCCTCGATCTCGGCCCGGTGCAGGCCGGTGGCGAGCTCGACGGCGTCCCAGTCCAGCTCCGCGTTGTGCTTGGAGTAGAGCTCGAAGCCGCTGGTGTAGGTCTCGACGAAGGACTTGTCCAGCACGGTGCCTGGGTTGTCCGCCTCGGCCTGGAGCAAGAGGTGGCCGATGGCAAGGAACAGTGCCTGGTCGCCGCCGATCCGGATCTGCAGGTGCTGGTCGGCGAGCGCCGTCCCCTTGCCGATCCAGCCGCTCACCTTCTGCGGGTTCTTGAAGTTCATCAGGCCGGGCTCGGGCAGCGGGTTCACCGAGACGATGTCGCCGCCGTTGCGCTTGGCGATCTCGAGGTGGCTGAGCATCCGGGGCGCGTTGGTGCCCGGGTTCTGGCCGACGACCACGATCAGCTCGGCCTCCTCGAGCATCTCCAGCGTGACCGCGCCCTTGCCGCTGCCGATCACCCGGTTGAGCGCCGTACCGGACGACTCGTGGCACATGTTCGAGCAGTCGGGCAGGTTGTTGGTGCCGTAGGCGCGGACGAACAACTGGTAGAGGAACGCGGCCTCGTTGCTGGTCCGGCCGGAGGTGTAGAAGACGGCGTCGTCGGGGTCGGGCAGCGCCTTCAGGTGCCGGGCGACGACCTGGAACGCCTCGTCCCAGCCGACCGGCTCGTAGTGCGTGGCGCCGGACCGGAGCAGCATCGGCTCGGTGATCCGGCCGAGCTTGCCCAGGTCGAACTCCGAGATCTCGTGGATCTGCTCGACCGAGTTCTCCGCGAAGAAGGCCCGCGGCACCCGTTTGCGGGTCGCCTCCCAGGCCACCGCCTTGGCGCCGTTCTCGCAGAACTCGGCCGCGTGCTTACGTTTGTGGTCGGGATCCGGCCAGGCGCAGGACGGGCAGTCGAAGCCGCCGTCCTGGTTCATCTTCAAGAACACCTTGCCGGTCCGGGCCGGGCCCATCTCACGGAAGCCGAACTTGAACGACGACAGCACCGCGGGGACTCCCGCGGCCTTTTTCTTCGGCTGCTCGATATCGACCATGTCTCCACGATAGATCCACCTATCAGCGCAGGCAGGATTGATAGCCGAACTCGTACCCAAGTGGCGCCGGAAACCATGCTCCGAGCCTCGGCTGTGTGCTCGCATCCCATAGTGCGGAACGGCTGGGATTCCTACAGTCGTCCGCCATGGAGACCCGCCGCGCCCTCGTCACCGGAGCTGCCTCCGGCATCGGTGCCGCCTGTGTCGAACGTCTCGTCGCGGACGGCGTCCAGGTGGTGGCGGTCGACCGTGTCTCGGTCCCCGCCTCCGCGGGCGTGGAGTCGCTAGTAGCGGACCTGTCCGACCTGGACAGCCTGGCTGCGTTGCCTACCGACGTGGACATCCTGGTGAACAACGCCGGGGTCCAGCACGTCGCACCGATCGAGGAGTTCCCGCCCGAGCGGTTCAGCTATCTGCTGCGGCTCATGGTCGAGGCACCGTTCCGCCTGATCCGTCAGACCCTTCCGCACATGTATGCCGCGGGCTGGGGACGCGTGGTGAACATCAGCTCGGTCCACGGGCTCCGGGCCAGTGCCTACAAGTCGGCGTACGTCGCTGCGAAGCACGGTCTCGAAGGACTCAGCAAAGTCGTCGCACTGGAAGGCGCGGCGCGCGGTGTGACCAGCAACTGCGTCAACCCTGCCTACGTCCGTACGCCGCTCGTCACGGCTCAGCTCGCGGACCAGGCGAGGGCACACGGGCTGACCGAGCCTGAGGTGCTCAACAACGTCATGCTCGAACCAGTCGCGGTGAAACGACTGATCGAGCCGGCTGAGGTCGCGGAGTTGGTCGCACTGCTGTGCGGACCGGCCTCCGCCTCCATCACGGGGAGCTCATTCGTACTCGACGGCGGCTGGACCGCCCACTAGGTCTTGGAGGGCCCCATGACAGCAGCAGACCCGGTCCGTACTCGTCCATCCATCGTCCGCGTCGTCGGTGCGAGCCTCGTCGGTACGACGGTGGAGTGGTACGACTTCTTCCTGTACGGCGTCGCCGCGTCGGTGGTGTTCGGCGATCTGTTCTTTCCCAAGGGTGAACAGCTGACCGGGACCCTGCTGAGCTTCGCCACCTTCGCAGTGGGCTTCTTCGCGCGTCCGATCGGCGGAGTGGTCTTCGGGCACTTCGGCGACCGGTTGGGACGCAAGAACCTGCTGGTGCTGTCCCTGCTGATGATGGGGGTCGCCACCTTCGCCATCGGCCTGCTGCCGACGTACGCACAGGTGGGAGCCCTCGCACCGATCCTGCTGACCGTGCTGCGGCTCATCCAGGGCTTCGCGCTCGGCGGTGAGTGGGGCGGCGCCGTACTGATCGTGTCGGAGCATGGTGATCCGGCACGGCGTGGTTTCTGGGCGTCCTGGCCGCAGGCGGGTGCTCCTGCTGGACAGCTGATCGCCAACGGCGTATTGGCCGGGCTGGCGGCTTTTCAGTCGGAGTCCGCGTTCAACTCGTGGGGCTGGCGGATTCCGTTCCTGCTCTCCGCAGTGCTCGTTCTGGTTGGGCTCTGGGTGCGGCTGAAGATCGAGGAGTCTCCGGTGTTCGTCTCCGCACGTGCACGGCACGAACCGGCGGACCGGATGCCGCTGGTCGAGGTGCTGACCCAGTACCCGCGTGAGGTGCTCACAGCGATGGGTGCACGGATGGCGGAGAACGTCAGCTACTACATCTTCACCATCGTCATCGCGACCTATGCGAAGGAGCATCTCGGTCTGGGCAAGTCCTTCGCGCTGAACGCCGTTCTGATCGCCGCAGCCATCCACTTCTGTGCCATCCCGCTCTGGGGCGCGCTGTCGGACCGCATCGGTCGCAAACCCGTCTATCTGATCGGTGCGGTCGGAGTGGGCGTCTGGGGCTTCGTTTTCATCGCACTGGTGGACACGAAGAACTTCGGCCTGGCCACGCTCGCTGTGACGATCGGACTGGTGCTGCACGGTGCCATGTACGGACCACAGGCGTCGTTCTTCACCGAACTCTTCGGGACCCGCGTGCGCTACTCAGGTGTGTCCGTCGGCTACCAGTTGGCGTCGATCATCGCCGGCGGTCTGGCGCCGTTCATCGCGATCGCACTCCTGAAGACCTATGACTCCGGCTACGCGATCTCGGTGTACGTCGCGGTCTGTGCGGTGATCTCGATCCTGGCGGTCACCTTGTACTCCGAAACCCGTGAGCGGGACCTTACAGCTCTGTAGGTGGCATCATCGCGAGGATGAGGGAGCTTCTGCGGCTACTGGCCGAGGATGCGTCCGGTAGCGAGCTGGCCCGGGTGGCAGGTGAGGATGCGGTCGCCCGGGACCTCGCTCTGCGCATCCGGGCCGGTATCGACGCCAGCAAGAAGCGCGAGACTGAGCTGACCGCGCTGGTCGAGGTGGCTCGCGAGCTGGCCTCTGCGAGCGACCCGAGCGGCGTACTGGACACCATCGTGCACAGGGCCCGCACGCTGGTCGGTGCGGACGTCTCCTACCTGACCTTGTACGACGAGGCTCGTGGTGACACGTACATGCGAGCAACCGACGGATCGCTGTCGGCTGCGTTTCAACAGCTCAGAGTGCCGCTGGGCGCCGGGCTGGGCGGACTGGTCGCGTCAACCCGCAGGCCGTACTGGACGACCGACTATCCGTCCGATCAGCGCTTCCATCACACCGGTCCGATTGACCATGCCGTCGGTGACGAGGGGCTGGTCGCCATCTGCGGTACGCCGCTGATCGTGGACGAGGCCTTTGTCGGAGTGCTGTTCGCGTCGAACCGGACCGCGCGCCCGTTCAGCCGGGAGGAGGTGCTGCTGCTCGGCTCCTTGGCAGCGCTGGCGGCCGTCACGATCGTGCAGGTCCGTGCGGCTGCCGAGACCGCAGCGGCGCTCGATGCGGTCTCGCTGGCCCATGCGGGGGTTGAGCACGCTGCAGCTGCCCATGATCGGTTCGCCGACATCGTGCTCTCGGGTGGCGATGTGGACGCGGTCGCTGCCGCGCTGGCCGAGCTGCTCGGCGTCTGGGTCGTTCTGGTCGATGCCGTCGGCAACGAACTCGCCGTAGCCGGTTGTCACGCCGGTACGGCGGTGCCGTGGCGGGAGTCGTTGTCCGGCCGGCTGGCCCGAGCTGGTGATTGCTGGGTCGTCGCGGTAACAGCCAAGGGCGAACGGCTTGGAGCGTTGGTCATTGGCGGTGTCGACGACCTGTCCGCTGCAGACCAGCGGATCGTCGAGCGTGCGGCTGTTGTCACCGCACTTGTCCTGCTGTTCCGCCGTCAGGCCGCAGAGCAGTCGCAACGGGCACAGGCTGATCTGCTGACCGATGTGCTTAGTGGGAGCGGTGACGTACCTGCCCTGACCGAGCGGCTCCGGTTGCTGGCACCTGGCCGAGTCCACGACCACTTCGTGGTGGCCGTCTGCCGCGGCGACCACAGCGCCGTACGGGCTCGGCTGTCAGCCCCGGTCGCGGACAAGCTGGTGCTGTCCGGTTCGTACGCCGGTGATCTGGTGCTGCTGCTCGCTCGGACCGACGCGGTTGCGGCGGCTCGGGACCTGGTCGAGGTAGCCAAGCGTGCCGCGGTCACCATCGCGGTGGTGGGTCCCGCTCGGTGGGGCGAGGCGCTCGTGGATGCACACCGGCAAGCGACTCGGCTGGTGACGACGATGGTGCGCCTCGGCCGGTGCAACGAATCCGCGACGCCGGACGACCTGGGTGTAGCGGGGCTGGTCGGTGCGTCGGAGATCGACGTACAGGCTCATGTTCAGCACGTTCTCGGGGCAGTGATCGAGTACGACGCGCAGCGGGGCACCGATCTGGTCGGAACACTGCACGCCTACTTCGCAGCCGGCCAGAGTCCGACCAGAGCAGCCACCGAGCTCCACATCCATCCCAACACCGTGCAGCAGCGGCTGGAGCGAGTCGGAGCCCTGCTTGGCGCTGAGTGGCAGTCGCCGGAGCGCAGCCTGAACCTCCAGGTCGCACTCCAGCTCCACCAGGCCGTCAGGGGATGAGCACCAGCCGCCCGCGCACGCCGCCCTTCGCAAGCCGCTTGTACGCCGTCGCTGCGTCCGCCAGCGGATAGGTGCCGGCCACCCGGGTCGAGATCACCCCTGCCGCAGCCAGCTCGGCCAACCGCGCGAGCTCGGCTCCATCGGCCTGGATGAGGATCTGGTGCATCGTGATCCCGCGCATCGGCGGTGGTGTCGGACCGGAGTGGAAATGCGCGTGCTGACCGCCACTGCGGACGGCCTCCTGTGCTGCTATCTCCAGGTCGGCCGCATCCACTAGAGCGTCCACTCCGGCCGGAGCGATCGCATGGACAGCGGTAATCAGGTCCTCTGCTCGAGAGACGAAGTGGTCGGCGCCGAGACTCCGGACGTACTCCTCGTCCTGCTCACCGGCGGTGGCGATCACCGTCAGGCCGGAGTGCTTCGCCAGCTCAACCGCGTAGCCGCCCACGCCACCGGCCGCGCCAGTGACCAGCACTGTTCCAGCAGACAGCTGGAACAGCGTGATCGCTCGCAGCGCGGTCAGGGCGTTCAGGGGGATGGTTGCCGCGTGCACGAGCTCCATGTCCTTCGGTGCGGGCGTCACCGCGGTCACATCCAGTACGACGTACTCCGCGTGTGTCTTGAGCGGTCTGCCCAGTCGATCGGCCAGTCCGATCACCGCCGTACCCACTGCGAGGTCAGCGCCTGGTCCGCTCGCGTCGACGACGCCAGCGACGTCCCAGCCGATGCCGAACTGCTCCCGCGGTGCAGTCAGACCGACCTGCACCGCCACACCCGTGGCGACGATCAGGTCGATCGGATTGATCGCGGCTCCGGCCACCTTGATCCGAACCTGGCCATGGCCAGGTTCGGGCAGCGGAGCCTCGATCAGCTCCAGTGAGTCCGGTCCCTCGAGCCGCCGGGCCACCAGTGCGCGCATGTTCATGTTCTCCCTCGTCCAGAGTCTGTTGGTAGCTCCACTTTCGGAGAGTTACTCTCTCTTGGTAAGTACGTACTTCGGAGTGCGTACCGCACGACGAGGAGAGCCATGCCGACGCGTACTGCCGCTCAACTTCGGGAGGCGGCTGCTCGCGACTACGACGCCTTCATGGCGGAGTGCCCGGCCCGGCATCTGTTGGACCGGATCGGGAACAAGTGGGTGTCGCTCATCCTGCTCGGCCTCGCTGGTGGACCGCAGCGGTACTCCGATCTGTCCCGCCGGATCGCAGGGGTCAGTCAGAAGATGCTGACCCAGACGCTGCGCAGTCTGGAGCGTGACGGCCTGATTACTCGCACCGTCACGCCCTCGGTGCCGGTGCGAGTCGACTACGAGCTCACTCCGCTCGGTGCGAGCCTGCTCCCGCTCGTGGAGGCGATCCAGGACTGGGCGTCGGCCAACATGCCCAAGGTCGAGGCCGCCCGGGACCGGTACGACGCGATCTGAGCAGCCGTTACGCTCTACCTCCATGGCGTCTGGCCGCTCCACCTCGTCCAACGACCGCCGCGTCGTCGTACTGGTGGTTCCCGCCACTCCCACCTGGGCACCGCCCGGCCGCACGCTCACTGCGTGGCACCACGCCCTCACCGAAGACACCTACGAACTCCTGGCCGATCTGGCCCAGGTAGACGTCGCTGTTGGGGTGGCGGGCGCTGACGAGTCTTCGCTGGCTGCGATCCGCGACCTGACCTGGCCCGGTACGCCGGTCTATCCGGTCTCGGCGGCGAATCCCGTGCTCGAGGCGATCGAGCTCGCCGGCCCCGCAGCGGCAGTTGTGGCCGTGAGCCACGACGTACCGGACCTTCCGGGGTTGCTGATCGGCAAGCTGTTCCGCGCTCTCGGCTCGGCCGACATCGCGGTCACGCCGGCGACCGATGGTTCGCTGGCTGCGATCGGCGTGAATCTCCCGATCGCTTCCTGGGTTCGGGACACCGCCCCGACCTTCGACACCAGCCTCGCCGAACTCGAAGCAGTGAAGCCTCGCCGCCATGCTGTTGCGGTCGGCCCCGGTTGGCACCGGCTGCGATCGGCTGCTGACCTAGCGCAACTGGATCCCGGCCTCGAGGGCTGGGATGCGACAAGATCTCTACTTCGTCGTCCCTGACCCGTCACCTTCGCCGTGGTGGCTCGTTCACCATGCAGCGGGAGCTTCGGGGGAAGCTTGCACCGACCGCCGATGCCGTTCAGGGGCGGAGATCGGCAACTGGTGCAGCCCGCCGCGACAGGCCCGCTCGGGGGAGCGGGCCCGCACCTGAGGCCAGCCCTGGATCGGCCGACGGCGCACCGGACACGGGGAATCACGGGGGAACAACCGGGGGGATCCACGGGGGATCGCAGTACACGGGGAAATCGCAGTACGCACGGGGAACGCAGTACAGCGGGGGAAACGCAGTACGGCGGGGATCGCGGTACCAGTGGGGGAACGCGGTACAGCGGGGATGCACGGGGGAAGCGGGGGGAACGCAGTACAGGGGGGACAGGGGGATTGTGGGGCAGTAGTGAGGCACCACAGACGCAACGCCGGGGTGAACACATCAGGTAGGTGTTCACCCCGGCGCCGCCGAAGCCCAGTCAGGTAAGGGGTTCGCCGTCCCGGAAGAAGGCGCCGGACGGACCGCCGGCCGGCAAGGTCGCGGCCCAGACGACGCCTCGCGCACTTTCGGCGGCGGAGCGGTCGTCAGCATCGTCACCGCGTTCGGGGTGCGTGGCTGTCTCGCCGGGATCGACGGCGTTCACGAGGATCGGCGTGTCCGCCAGCGCATGCGCGAGGACCTCGGTCAGGACGTTCAGAACGTCCTTGGCGAACGAGTAGGCCGGCGCGCGCAGACTGGCCTTCAGATCGAGGCCGGTAGCGATCTGCAGCGCCGAACGGCTGGAGACGTTGACGATCCGAGCCGCGGGAGCCGCCAGCAGCAGCGGCAACATCGTCTGCACCAACTGCCACGGCCCGAGTACGTCGATATCCAGCGCCGACCGGACAGCGCCGATATCCGCCTCGAGTGCGGAGAGCACGGTGAAGTCGACAGGTGCGCTCGCATTGTTGATCAGTACGTCGAGTTGTCCGAACGACTGCTTGAGGTGCTCGGCGGCAGCGGCCATGTCGGCCGGTGTGGTCAGATCCAGCCGGAGTGCCGTCGCCGCGTAGCCGGCGTCGCGGAGCTGTGCGGCGAGCGGTTCGGCCTGCGTGACATCGCGGGCCGTGAGGACAACGTGATAGCCCTGCTCGGCCAGTAGCTGGGCGACCGCGAACCCGAGTCCGCGCGGGCGACTGGTTCCGGTGATCAGGGCGGTCTTCGTCATCGCGGTATCTGCTTTCGATCGGTCGTAGTAGCGGTTCAGTGGCCGGCTTGCTGGGACTGCTTGGGCAGCAGCCAGACGAGCGCCAGCGCGAGAAGGTAGAGCGCGGCGCAGATGGCCATCACTAGTTGGGCGGCGGCGAAGTAGGAGTGCGTGGAGGGCTGGCCGACTCGGCTGAAGAACACCGTGCCGAGGGCCGCGACACCGATAGCTCCGGCGAACTGCTGGGCAGCGTTGAGCACACCGGCGCCGGAACCGACCTCGGCCGGAGTGGCATCGCCGAGGATGAAGTCGAACAGCGGGATGAACAGCAGACCCGCGCCGACGCCGGTCAGGAACAGCGCCGGGGTCAACTTCCAGATGGTGATCGAGTCACCGAGGTGGGCGGTGGTCCACCAGAGGCCGAGCAGGCCGACCACGGCGATGGCCAGTCCGAGCTGGAGGTTGGCGCGGCCGAGCTTCTCGGCCAGCACCGCACCCGAGACCAAGGTGGCGATCGCCGTACCGGCTGCCCAGGGAATCAAGGCGAAACCGGTCTGCAGCGGCGTCCAGCCTATGCCGGACTGCAGCAGCAGGTTGACGATCAGCACGAAGGCGCTGAGTGAGGCGTAGAAACCACCGGTGATCAGCAGGCCGACGACGAAGCTGCGCTTGCCGAACAGCGACGGCGTGATGACCGGATGGCGGCTGCGACGCTCGGAGCCGACGAACAGCGCGAAGGCGACGACGGCACCGGCGAGCATCGCGTAGGTCCACGCGGGCCAGCCGAGGTCGCGGCCCTGGATGAGCGGCACGATCAGCAACGCCGAAGCGGCGGTCAGCAGACCCACGCCGACGAGGTCGAGCCGGGTGCTGCGGTCCTCGCCGCTGTAGCGCGGCAGCACGCGCCAGCCGATCGCCAGCGACAGGATGCCGAACGGGATGTTGATCAGGAAGATCGAGCGCCACTGGCTGCCGAACAGGTCGAGGTGCAGCAGCCAGCCGGCCAGGATCGGGCCGGCGACGGTCGCCAGGCCCATGATCGGACCCATCGGCATCAGCGCCTTACGCAGGTGCTGGGGCGGGAAGACGATCTTGATCAGGGCGATGCCCTGCGGGATCATCACCGATCCGAACAGGCCCTGGAAGACCCGGGCGACGATGAGGAACGCGGGGCTGGGCGCGAGGCCGCAGGCCAGTGACGCGAGCGTGAAGCCGATCATGCCGAGCAGGAACAGCCGGCGGCGGCCGAGCAGGTCACCGAGCCGGCCGGAGGTGATCAGGCCGAGCGCGAAGGCGGCGGTGTAGGCCGACAGGACCCACTGCAGGGTCATCGGGCCACCGCCGAGGTCGGCGCGGATCGACGGGCCGGCGAGGTTGGCGACGCTGGTGTCGATGAGGTCCATCAGTTCGGCGATGACCACGACGACGAGGACGAGCCACGCCTGGCGAAGGGGGAGTGGCGCCACCGTTGCGGGCGGCGTCTCGGTCTGGTTTGACGAACTTTGTTCGGTGCTCACGAACAATGTTCTACTCTTCGAACTAAGTTCGTGTCAAGCTATAGTCATGACCATGCCCGCCGACCCCAGACAGCGCCGCGCCGCCCGCCACGCGCCGCCCGCCACGGACACAGCACCGGCCAAGCCGCGGAAGGCACCGATCACCGCGGAGCGGATCACGGATGCCGCCTTGCAGGTGATCGCCACCGAGGGCTACGACGCCCTGACCGTCCGCCGGGTCTCCGCGGTGCTCGGCACCGGCCCGTCCTCGCTGTACGCGCACATCGTGAACAAGGAAGACCTCGACGACCTGCTGATCGCCCGCCTGTACGCCGCGATCGTGCTGCCCGAACCCGATCCGGACGCATGGCGTCAGCAGCTGATCGAGGTGTACTCGCAGCTGCGCGACGAGTACCTGAAGTACCCCGGACTGTCCCGGGCCGCGCTGGCCACGGTCTCTACGCACCTCGAGGCGCTACGAGTGGGCGAGGGGATTCTGTCGATCCTGCTCGCCGGTGGGATCGATGCGAAGACGGCTGCCTGGGTCCGCGATGCACTGACCCTCTACGTGAACGCCTATGCGCTCGAACGCGCTCTTGTGCAGCAGCGCCAGCAGAACCAGTCCGACGAATGGGTGCTCAGCCGCGAGGAGATCATCGGCCGGTTCAGCGCGCTCCCCGAGGACCAGTTCCCCAACACCCGGCGCTACGCGGCCGAGCTGACCTCCGGCTCGGGCCACGACCGGTTCGACTTCACCATCAACCTCATGCTGGACAACCTCAGCGCACGCCGCTAGCGACCAGCTGCCGGACCGAGTCGTCCAGACCCGCCGGCAGCTCGTCCACCGGGAACCACGCGAGGTCGTGCGACTCCTCGCTCACCACGTACGCCGTACTCGCGGCCGCCGTCACCAGGAACTGAACGTCCAGGTGGTACACGCCGGCACACCCACCCGCCAGGATCTCGTGCCGCGAAAGCCGCACCGGCATCGGCGCGATCGAGAGCCCGGTCAACCCGGACTCCTCACTCGCCTCCCGAAGCGCAGCCCCTGCCAGCGTGGTGTCGTCCGGCTCGCAATGCCCGCCCAGCTGCAACCAAAGCCCGATCGTCCGATGCAACGTCAGCAGAACCCGCTCACCCGCCCCGTCCACCACCAACGCACTAGCCGTCACATGCGCCGACCGGCAACTCCGCCACATCCCATCCGCATGTGCTCCCAGATGCCGCAAATACGCCTGCCGCAACTCCTCCTGCTCCCCATCCGGCGCATCCCACCCCGTCAAAACCCGCACCGCATCCTCAAGAAGCACCCACCCAGTCTCCCAACCCACCCCGCCAACCGCCGAATCCCCGTCCCCCAGCCCCCAAAGATCCCCACCCAACGCAAGCCCCGGCGCCGCGGAGCGCCGCAGCTAACGTCCGATGATCCGGAGACGAGGTGTGCGGTTCTTTCGGACGTTGTGTGAGTGGGGCAGTTAACGTCCGATGATCCGGAGACCAGGTGTGCGGTTCTTTCGGACGTTGACGCGGTTGCTGCTGGGGCTAGCGCTCGAGGAGTTCGGAGGGCGCGATCCGCACCGGAAACGGGCGTGGGCAGTGGGGCGCTCGGCGGGTTGGGGGCGGAGTCTGCTTGCCCGCGCCCCATGCCCGCGCCCCGTGCCTGTGCCCCGTGCCCGCGCCCCATGCCTGTGCCCCGTGCCCGCGCCCCATGCCTGTGCCCCATGCCTGTGCCCCGTGCCTGTGCCCCGTGCCCGCGTCCCGTGCCCGCGCCTGTGCCCCGTGCCCGCGTCCCGTGCCCGCGCCTGAGCCCCGTGCCCCGTCTCCGTGCCCGCGCCTGAGCGGTGTGCGGATCGGGGTGGGATGTTGCTTATTTGGGGTTGGGGGTGTCTTCGTCGTTGGGGGGTGGGTTGTCCAGGAAGTCGGTGATGTCGATGTCGGAGAGTTCGCCGGCGTGCTGGGCGAAGCCGATGGGGTCGTCCAGGTCGGCGGTGCTGGGGAGGAGGTCGGGGTGCGACCAGAGGTTGTCGCGGCCGTCGACGCCGCGAGCGTCGCGGACGGCGGCCCAGAGGTTCGCGGCGTCGCGGAGGCGGCGGGGGCGCAGTTGCAGGCCGACCAGCGTGGCGAACGTCTGCTCCGCGGGACCACCGGCGGCGCGACGTCGGCGTACCGTCTCGGCTAGCTGGATGGCGGCCGGCATCCGGTCCTTGGTCGCTTGCCGGACGACGTCGTCCACCCAGCCTTCGACGAGGGCGAGCGCGGTCTCGAGCCGGGCGAGTGCCACCTTCTGCTGCTCGGAGTCCTCGGGCTCGAACAGCCCGCCGGCGAGCGCCTCTTGCATGGCTTCCGGGTTCTGCGGGTCGATGTCGGCCATCGCACGCTCGATCTTGCCCCGGTCGACCTCGATCCCGGCCGCATAGTCCGCCACCGCGGCGAACAGGTGCTGCCGCAACCACGGCACACCTGCGAACAGCCGCTGGTGCGCGACCTCGCGCAGCGCGAGGTACAGCCGGACGTCCTCGTCCGCGAGCTCGAGCCCCTCGGAGAACTTCACGATGTTGTCCGGCAGCAGAACCGCCTGACCCGTCGGGCCGAGCGGCAGCCCGATGTCGGACGAGCTCACCACTTCACCCGCCAGCTCGCCGAGCGCCTGACCGACCTGAGCACCGAAGATCGAACCACCGAGCTGACGCAGCATCCCCGCCATCGGCCCCGCGAGCTGCTGGGCCTCGGCCGGCAGTGCGCCACCCATCGCCCCGGCGACGTGCTCGGCGACCGGGTCGACGACCGTCTGCCACACGGGCAGGGTGTTCTCGACCCACTCGGCGCGGCTCCAGGCCGCGGATGTCGTGGAGACCTCGGGGAGCGTGGTCGCCTCGTCCAGCCAGTGCTCGGCCAGCCGGACCGCGTCGGCGACCCGGTCGCTGTCGGTCGAGGTGATCGACCGGTCACCGGCGGCCGAGACAGTCTTGCGGGCGATGTCCTTGGCCAGGTCCCAGTTCACCGGCCTGCCGTCGGTCGAACCGCTCAGCAACTGCTGGACCTGCGCGAAGATCGCGTTCAGGTCCGGCGTGCCGCCCGCGCCGGCCGCACCGGAGAACTGCTGGAACATGGCCTCGAACGGAGTTCCCTTGAACGGGTTGTCCGGTTCGTCGCTCATCGGAGTGGCCTTCCTGTGCGGGTACGGCGTACAACTCCAACGTACTGGTTCCACCGGTCGGTTCCGCCCCCGGCGAACGGGGTGTGGTGAAGAGGTGTGGTGAACCAAGGGAGAATAGGGACATGAGCGACCCGATCAGGCTCCTGGACATCCGCGCGGAAGCGCTGTCCAGCGACGAGGTACTGGCCGCTGTGTCCGACCCCACAGCGGGCGGAACGGCGCTCTTCATCGGGACTGTGCGCAACCACGACCAGTCCAAGCCCGTGGATCGGCTCAGCTACGAGGCCCACCCGGACGCGCTGAAGCAGCTGCGACTGGTGGCCGAGCGGATCTGTGCGGACCCGGCGGTGACAGCTCTGGCCGCCGTTCATCGGATCGGCGACCTGCAGATCGGGGACGCCGCGGTTGTCGTGGCGGTCGCCGCCGCGCACCGGGACGTCGCGTTCGCCGCATGCCGGCAGCTGATCGACGAGCTCAAGGCCGAGGTCCCGATTTGGAAACACCAGCACTTCGCCGACGGTGCCAGCGAGTGGGTCGGCGCACACTGACCCGTACGCTGGGCGCATGAAGGTGGCCGGATGAAGGTTTTGGCGTGGCTGGCGTTCCCGCTGGCCGCCACAGTCCTGGCCATGGGCTGGGCCGCGTGGCGTGGGCGCAGCCGTGGTCCGCGCCGCTCCGGCGGGGCCTTCGCCTCGGTCGAGGACTTCCGCCGCTTCAGTGACGCCCTGGCCGCTCCCGGCCCGCAGGCCACTCCGCGCCGCCGCTCCTTCGCGGCCCGGCTGCTGGGCCGCGACGCGCGAGGCAACGCTTCGGACACGGCGGGGACGGTTGGTCCGGCACGGTCGTTGAGCTCGGCAGAGGGGCACGTCGGCAAGAAGCTCGGTTCGGCCGAGACGTTGGATTCCACCAAGACCGCAGGGCAGGGTTCGTGACACGTCGTACCGCAACGCTGGTCACCTCGATCGTCGTGCTCGTCATCTCGCTCGGACTGCTGACCGCCTTCCCCGTGCCGTTCGTGTCCTTCAGCCCGGGCCCGGTCAAGGACACCCTGGGGACGGCGAAGAACAAGCCTGTCGTCGAGGTCACCGGCTACGAGACGTTCCCGACCACCGGCCAGCTCGACCTGACCACGGTCTCGGTCACCTCGCCGAACCGGGAGCTCACGCTGCCGCAGGCGATGCGGAACTGGCTCGACCCGCACAACGACCTGTTCCCGCGCGACATCATCTATCCGCCGGACCAGAGCGCCGACGAGGTCGAGGAACAGAACACCGCCGAGATGACCGGCTCGCAGGACAGCGCGGTCGCCGCGGCGTTGCAGGCCGCGAAGGTGCCGTTCCACACGAAGGTCGCGACGGTCTCCAAGGGATCGCCGGCCGACGGCAAGCTGAAGCCCGGCGACGTCGTGCTGCAGGTCGACGGGCAGCCGATGACCCAGATCCCGCAGGTCGGCGACGCCGTCCGCAAGCACAAGGTCGGCGAGACCGTCACCTTCCTGATCCGCCGGGACAAGAAGGAACAGACCGTCCAGCTGAAGACCGCGGCCACCCCGGGCGAAGAGACCCGGCCGATGGTGGGCATCAGCATCGGCGTCGACTCCCAGGTCAAGGTGACCGTCAACCTCGGGCAGGACATCGGCGGCCCCAGCGCGGGGACGGCCTTCGCTCTGGCCATCTACGACAAGCTGACCCCCGGTCCGCTGCTGGCGGGCAAGCACGTCGCCGGCACCGGCACCATCGACGCGGTCGGTCAGGTCGGCGCGATCGGCGGCATCCAGCAGAAGATCGCCGGAGCCAAGGAGGACGGCGCCACGATCTTCCTGGTGCCCGCGCCGAACTGTGCGGCCGCGCTGCATGCCGATGTGAAGGGCATCCAGCTGGTCAAGATCAGCACGCTGGACGACGCGATCGCCGCCCTGACGGCGGTCAGCAGCGGGAAGGGCAATGCTCCCGGATGCACGTCCTGAGTGATCGAGAAGAATCTGCCGGCCGAAGGAGAGATCTGGCGGTATGGAATCCGTAGGCATGCTGCCCTCTGACGCGCTCAGCCGAGCGGTGATCGAGATCGAGAAGCACGTGAGCGGCGCGGGCTGGGACCAGCCCGCGCAGCTGTTCGCGCTGGTCCCCACCGAGGAGCTGCTCCGGGCCGAGCCCCAGCTGGCCGCCGAGCTGGGGGCCGACGACATGTCGCAGCCGCTGACTCCGGTGGCCCAGGGCGAGCTGCCCGGTGCACTCGAGGACGAGCATCTGGCCGACGCGCTGGCCCGGATCGAGTGGCCCGACGGCGTCAGCGGTTGTGCGCTCGCGATCGAGCGCATCGTTCTCCCGGCGGCCGCCGAGGCCGGACTGTCGAGCGCCGATGCCGACGCCGAGCTCGCCCGGATGGCAGGCAGTGATCCACGCCGCCACGAGGTCCGGATGGTCGCGGCCGTCCTGCGCGAAGGCGACCGCTTCGGCGCGGTCCGGCTGCGCTCCCACGACGAGGACAGCGCCGTACTGACCGGCACCGACTTGGTCCCCACGCTGTGCGAAGTACTGTCATTGACATTCGAACCCTCTCCCGGTGGTTTCGCGGGCGCGGGTCCTGGGGTCGGCGGCAGCAGTGACGACGAGGAGAATCGACCATGAGCGACGGCGTCTACGACATGCCGGACGAGCCGCGCCGGGCGCGAACACCGGGGCGGCGCCCCCGGGCGTTGCTCCCGACGATCGCGACCCTGATCGTGCTGCTGATCCTGTTCAGCGTCTTCACCGACGTCTGGACCACCCGCCTGTGGTATCGCTCGGTGGATCTCGGTTCGGTGTTCAGCACCGTCCTGGGCACCCGTGTGCTGCTGTTCGTCGCGGTCGGTGTGCTGATGGCGGCCGCGGTCGTCGCGAACGTGGTGGTCGCGTTCCGGACCCGGCCGCGGGTCGCGCTCGCACCGTCGCCGAGCCCCGGCTTCGAGCGCTACGGCGACCTGCTCCAGCAGCGCGGCAAGATCGCGATCGGAGTGGTCGCGGCGCTGATGCTGGTCTTCGGCGGTTCGGCCGCCTCGGGTGAGTGGAAAATCTTCCTGGCCTGGCGGAACCGGACCCCGTTCGGTGTCACCGACCAGCACTTCAACAAGGACATCGCGTTCTTCGTCTTCGACTACCCGTGGCTGCGCGTCCTGCTCGGCTTCGGCTACTCGATCGTGCTGCTCTCGCTGGTCGCCGCCATCATCACCCACTACCTGTACGGCGGCTTCCGCCCGTCCGCGAAGGGCCAGAAGGCCTCGGGTGCGGCGCAGGTGCAGTTCTCGGTTTTGCTGGGTCTGCTGGTCCTGCTGAAGGCCTTCAGCTACTGGCTCGACCGCTACGGCCTGACCACCGGCAAGACCCGGCTGTTCACCGGTATCTCCTACACCGGCGACAACGCAGTCCTGCCCAGTAAGGAGATCCTGGCCGTCATAGCGGTGCTGTGCGCCGGCCTGTTCTTCGCGAACGTCGTCCGCAAGACGTGGCTGCTGCCCGGGGTGGGCACGGTCGTGCTGATCCTGTCGGCGATCCTTCTCGGTGCACTCTGGCCGGCCGCGCTGCAGCAGTTGCGCGTCCGCCCGAGCGAGCCGGTCAAGGAAGCGCAGTACATCGACAAGAACATCGCCGCGACCCGGCAGGCCTACGGCCTCGAGGGCACCGAGGTGACCAACTACGAGGCGAAGACGACGGCGACGCCGTCGGAGCTGACTCAGGACGCCGAGGTGCTGCCCGGTATCCGTCTGATCGACCCGAGTGTTGTCGGCCCGACCTTCGAGCAGTTGCAGCAGGTGCGTGGTTTCTACTCGTTCCCGACCGATCTGGACGTCGACCGCTACAAGATCGGCAACAAGACCGCCGACACCGTGATCGCGGTCCGCGAGGTGCAGATCGACCGGCTGCCCGCCGGTCAGCGCAACTGGAACAACGACCACACCGTCTACACCCACGGCTACGGCGTGGTGGCTGCCAACGGCAACCAGCGCGCCGCCGACGGAACGCCGGTCTGGTCGGAGAAGGACCTGCCGCCGGTCGGTCAGCTCGGTGACTACGAGCCGCGGATCTACTTCGGCGAGCAGTCGCCGGACTACTCGATCGTCGGTGGCCCGAAGGGCGGTCAGGCGGTCGAGCTGGACACGCCGGAAGGCAAGGTCGGCGGCGACCCGACGCTGAACACGTATGAGGGCAAGGGCGGCGTCAGCATCGGCAGCTTCGGCAACCGGTTGCTCTACGCCACCAAGTTCCGCGACGCGAACCTGTTGCTGTCCAGCCGGGTGAACCCCGACTCGAAGATCCTCTACGACCGCACGCCGCGTCAGCGCGTCGAGAAGGCTGCCCCGTGGCTGACGCCGGACGGTGACCCGTACCCGGCGATCGTCGACGGTCAGGTCGTCTGGATCGTCGACGGCTACACCACCTCGGCGAACTATCCCTACGCGCAGAAGGTGGCGCTCGACGCCAGCACCCGGGACACCACCACCGGCCGGGGCACGATCGCGCAGCAGCCGAGCGAGGACATCAACTACATCCGGAACTCGGTCAAGGCGGTCGTCAACGCCTACGACGGCTCGGTCGAGCTGTATGCCTGGGACGAGAGCGACCCGGTGCTGAAGACCTGGATGAAGGCCTTCCCGAACACCGTCAAGCCACGCTCCGACATCTCGCCGGACCTGATGTCCCACCTGCGCTACCCGGAGGACATGTTCAAGGTCCAGCGCGACCTGCTGGCCAAGTACCACGTGACGGACTCGACCACCTGGTACCAGAACAGCGACCTGTGGCGCGTCCCGGCGGACCCGACGGCGGTCTCGACGAGCAGTGACTCGAGTGTTCAAAGCAACCAGCCTCCGTTCTATCTGTCGCTGCGGATGCCCGACCAGCCGGAACCGAAGTTCTCGCTGACATCGGTGTACGTGCCGAACGCGGAGCGGGAGAACCTCACCGCGTTCATGGCGGTCGATGCCGAGGCGACCTCGAAGGACTACGGAAAGTTCCGGATCCTCCGATTGCCCGGCAACGTGCAGATCCCCGGTCCTGGACAGGTCTTCAACAAGTTCCAGACCGACGAGGGGATCAGAACGGCGCTGCTCCCGCTCAACCAGCCGAACAGTGGTGCGCGAGCACAGTTCGGAAACCTGCTCACGCTGCCGCTCGGTGGTGGTCTGCTCTACGTGCAGCCCGTCTACTCGGTGCGGACCAGCGGTCCGGGTAGCTATCCGGTACTGCGCTACGTCCTGGTCTCCTTCGGTGATCGGGTCGCCTACGGATCGACTCTGCAAGAGGCGCTGACCAAGGTGTTCAACACCACCGTCGACACCGGTGAGGACCCGGGCGGCAAGCCGCCCACGAACCAGCCGCCGGCCAACCAGACGATCAAGCAGGCACTGGCCGAGGCCCAGGCGGCGTACACCGCCGCACAGGCCGCGCTGAAGGCCGGTGATCTGGCCGGCTACGCGCGGGAGATCGACAAGATGAAGGCAGCGGTCGACCGGGCCGCGGCCGCCGGTTCTGCCCCGACGCCGACACCGACGCCGACACCCTCGGCAACGCCGTCGAGCACACCGACCAGTCCGCCGACGTCACCCACAGGCTGACCTTCGCGCGGTAAGGCTCACGAGGGCGGTGACACCGGCTACGGCCGGGGTCGCCGCCCTTTTAGTTGCCTACGACACCGATCCGTCGTTGCCCAAGGCGCCGGATCAGCTCTCCGGGTGGAAGCCCGTGGCCGTCCCGATCAGGTCGTCCTCGGTGAACCGGGCGCGGTCGAGCGAGACCTCCGCGGCCAGCCCGGGGGAGACGAAGTAGAACACCTCGTCCGCCGCGGCGAGGCCGTCGTACTCGCCGATCTTGACCGGCCGCAGCTCCCAGGCGACTGGATCCTTCTCCTCGTACTCGACGAGGAAGGTCTTCAGCGCCTCGAGATCGGTGAGCTTCGCACCGCGCAGGGTCTTGACGGTCAGGTCGACCTTGAACGCGCCCTCGGGATCCGGTCCGGTCTCCCAGACCCGGCTGTGGAAGACCACGTCCTCCCACTCGTACTCGAAGTCGCTCGGCGTCCCGATGCCGCCGGGGAGATGCTCGATCACGAAGCCGTCCACGGTGCGTGCCCTTTGCTCGATCGATGGTGGGGCCGCGGTGTGCGGCGCCGAGGATCCGACGGCCGCCGCGGTGGCGGTCGTCCAGACACCCAAGGATGCGAGGACCACCGCAGTCCCGCTCACAATACGGCTCAGCTGTGGCACGACTCGGGAACGAACCGACGATCGCAACATGATTGCCTCCTGGGTCACCTCGGCGCCGCACTCCTTCGCGTGGCGCCTCTTGCCCAAGAAGATGCACTGCTCGCGGTCCATCGCGACCGCCGATTCCAGATCTGTGGACAACTCGGCGGGATCAGTACCCGATCAGGCGGTGCAAACGGTGGAAGGTCCGCTCGAAGCCGAGCGCCGGCCAGGCCCGCGACGACAGCAGGTTCGTCACCCGCCAGTCGGTCACGACCGACACGTAGCCGACCTCGGCCGACCAGTTCAGCACAGCTTCGCCCAAGGCCCGCCCGGCGCCCAGGCCGCGGGCCTCGGGAAACACCGAGGCGAACGAGAGGAAGCCTGCGTTGTCCGGCTGCGACAGACCGCTGTGCGTGCTGCCCTTCTCGATCGACGTACCCACCGACGATCCGATCACCTGACCGTTGCTCTCGGCCACAAAAGTGACGTAGTCCGGATCGTCGAAGTCCTCTTCCCACTCGTCCAGAGCCTCCTGCAGTGTCGGGAGCGTGCCGGCGGAGAACACCGGCGACAGACCTTGATGCTGCGGCAACGCGAGCTCCAGCCGCGCGAGAGCGGGGAGATCATCACGAACAGCACGCCGTACGGTCAACCCGGAAGGCGCCGGAATCGGTGTCTCGGGAACGGGCCGGATCGCGTGTGCCTGCTGCGACCCGAAGGCGAGCCGGAACCACGCGTCGAGCAGTTCGGCGTCGTCCGGAACGAGCGTGTAGTGCGCGATCCGTCCGTCCTCGACCCACTTGGTCGCGGCCGCGCCGTACAGGTCTCTGATGTGCTCAGCCTGCCGCACCGCATGCCCGGCCGCCTCCACCCAGATGTTCGGCCCCCACACCGGTGACTTCTTCGGGGCCCCGAGCAGGTAGCCGGTCACCTCGGCGCCGTCACGCAGCACAGCGCCCGATGCGCCGTCGGATTCCCAGATGGCCGTCACCTCGGCGAGCGCGCGCTGCGGATCCTCGTAGCGCGCCGACAGCAAGGGCTGCCGCTTGCGATGATCTCGATGCCGCTCCGCCAAGAGGCCTGCCGCTGCCTGCAGATCCGTTGCTTCGAACGGTCGGATGTCGAGTCGGTACATGCCTGGACGGTACGCCGAGCAGCCGCCCGCGCGACACGGCTTTTCGGGCAACCAATAACTGATTTGGTTGCGCACCGGCCTTCCCCTAGACTTCTACTTGTAAGGAAGCGGCGCGGGGTGGAGCAGCTCGGTAGCTCGCTGGGCTCATAACCCAGAGGTCGCAGGTTCAAATCCTGCCCCCGCTACTTTCACGAAGGCCCTCTCATCAGGAAGTGCTGATGAGAGGGCCTTCTGCTTTCCCGAGGTTCAGTTCGGGAGGTCGCTGCGAAGAATGCTGTACGAGACCATGTCGTGGTAAGTGCCGCTGCGGAACTGGGCGCCTCTGAGGATTCCTTCACGGACGAACCCGGCTTTCTCCAGGGCGCGCTGCTCGGCGATGTTCAGGATGTTGGTCTGAGCATCGATCCGATGCACCTCGGTATGGTCGAACAGGTACTCGACCAGGAGTCGCTGGGCGCGGGTGCCGATCCCCATGCCCTGTACTTCGGGCGCCAGGCCGATGCCGATGTTCCAGCCGCGGTTCAGCGGGCCGAAGGGTGTCGAGCGCCAGCTGACAAATCCTACGGACTCCTCGCCCCGTAGGACCATCAGCCTGCCCGAATCCGCGCTGAGCAGTCCGTCCTGTGCCCACTGGCGCTGGGTCCGGGCGGGATCGGTGAACCCGAACCATTCGAAGGCGGAGCCGGTCGCGGGCCAGGTGTTGTGCAGACGCGCAAGGAGCGCGAGGTCGGCTGCTGTTACCGGATGCAGCCGAATGTCGTTCTGCCTACCAGGCGCCTCAGCAGGTTGTGCGTCCGTCACTGCGTCCTCAGCTCATTCCGAATTGTCGTGAATCGGGCCCAGCCGCGATCTTACGGACGTAAGGCTATTTGCTGGTGCAAGCCCGGTTCAGTTCAGCTTGTCGATCAGCAGGGTGAGCCCGACGACCAGGCCGAAGTACGCGAGGACGGCGAGGAGGTTGACGACAAGCATCAACCAGCCGGTGACGAGCCCGGCCAAGGCCATCCACCGGCCCCGGCCGTCGAGGCGTTGAGCCCGGCGGCGGCCGAGGTGGCCGGCGACGATGGCCACCAGGGCGCAGCAGGCGCTCAGCAACCCGGCGGCGGGTAGATAGAGGTAGTTGACAACCGTCACCACACCGAAGAACGCGGCAAACCCACTCACCTCCGATGGGCGGTTCCGTCGACCTTCGGTAGCGGCCAACGGAGTCATCTGCTCGCTCACGTGCACTCCAGACAGTTCGGCGACCAGCAAGGATCCCATGAGGTCTCGACAGGGGCCGAGATGGTTGCGCACCGGCCTTCCCCTAGACTTCTACTTGTAAGGAAGCGGCGCGGGGTGGAGCAGCTCGGTAGCTCGCTGGGCTCATAACCCAGAGGTCGCAGGTTCAAATCCTGCCCCCGCTACTAGAAGGAGCCCCCGATCAGATGAAGATCTGGTCGGGGGCTTCGTCATGCGTGGCGGCTCGAGCCGGTGGCTTGAGCTTGTCGGGACACGGGATACTCAAGGCCACGGCGGGGGAGGGCTTCGCCAGGTCAGGAGAACCGATGGGCGAGCTGCCGCCGTACACCTCGCTCGTCGGCGTGACGCCGGCAACGCTCTTCGGGCTGCTCGCCTCCGGCGCCGATGAGGCGCTGAATGCCACCTACGAGTTCGCCTGGCAGAAGGACCATGCGCTGCTCGACGTGATCGACCGGGCGCTGGCGGCGGTCGCCGCCGGTAGCAGCGCCGCCGGCGCTTCGAAGCCGCGGTGGCTGGATGGGCTGGTCACCCGAGAGTTGCGCGAGGCATCCACAACGTCCTGGTCACGCGAGCGCTTCCTGCGAGTTCGTCTGCTGGAGCGGCTCGGGCTGGTCCAACCCGATGTGGACGAGACCTATGTGCTGGCCATGGTCAGCGGGCTCGGCTCAGACAAGCCCGACAAGCTGCGCGCCGACCCTGACCTGGTCGAGCGCGCCCTGTGGCGGGTTTTCGAGGTCGAAGGCGGCGGGGAAGTCAGCCTGACCAACGTCGATCGCTTCGGCAGAGACGACTGGCGTAAGACCTTTCTGGAGCTGACCTCGGACCGAACTCTCGACCGTGCCCAAGTCATCGCCGCCTGTCTACATGCCCTGGGCAGGGACTTCGCCATCTACCGGGCGAGTTGGTATTCGGCCACTTACCTGGCGTTGGAGCCCACCGCCGAGGAGACTGCCGGCTCGCAGACGGATCTGCGTCGATTGCTCAGCTCCGCTGCTCCATCCACAGTCGCGTTCGCCCTCAAGCAACTGGCCCGAGTCCAGAAGGCGGGCCTTCTCGACATCGAGGCAACCCTCGAGGCTCTACCGCCCGTCACTCTTGTGAAGGCCAAGGGGACAGCGGTTGCTGCCCTCGCACTGGCCCGCGTCGGACGAGCCGAATTCTCCGGCTCGGTTGGCGTGGTGGCGCGCGCTGCGCTTGGACACCCGCATTCTGACGTCCAGCGAGCAGCCGCCAAGCTCCTCGCCGACCTCGGCGAAGCCGACGGGGTACTGGCTGCCGTGGAAGATCTCACCCCAAGTGTGCGGCACGAGCTCGGACTGCAGGCCGAGGCCGGACAGGAGAACGAGGTTCCACATGCTCAGAGCCTGGCGCCAGTACCGGCGCCCGTCTCGACAACCGACTTGGCCGAGCGTGCGGCTGCACTGCTGGAGGATGCGTCGGACGCAGGTGAACTCGAAGCGGTCCTGGCCTGCCTAGCCACAGGCGGAGCCGAGGACGTACTCGAACCTTTGAGAAAGCGGGCCAAGGCCGTCGTCGCGCGAGGCCCACGAACAGACCTCGGCGACTCGTGGTTGCCCGGCCAAGTGGCACGACTCGTCCTGGACGTCCTTGGCGACCCGGCCCCGCCCGCGGTCCCGGACCACCCGGCCCAGCGATTCGTCGCGCGACGGATATCCGAAGTCCGCACCTCCGGCGCCCCGTTGCTGGCTACCCCCGACCTTCCGGGTGGCTGGGTCAGGCCCATGGCTTTCGTCGAACGCCTGACTCAGAACCCCAACCCGCGGCACCATGACCTCATCGCAGGGCTGCTCCGCCTCGCCCTCGACGGACGCGAAGCGGCCGCTCGCGCCGCCGGCAGTCTGCCGGCCGCGGTCCGCTTCGCACTGGATGGTGTGGAACCGACCCGGCGGGAGGGACCCGCAGCATGGTGGATCGCCGCCGAACGCTCTCGGATGCCCTACCGCGCCGATGCTCCGCAACTGAGTGGTGAGATCAAAACGCACACCTGGCAGGAGAACGGACGCGACCGCCGGTCTTGGTACGCCAGGTTCGCCATCACCACCGCAAACACCGACCGGCCCACCGACGACCAGCCGACCGAGCTGAAGGCCCAACCCTCCGACCGGAGGGGCGGCGCCGCCGGCCGGTTTCTCGGCGACTGGATCCCGACCCTGGCGGCCATCTGGCCTCACGACGCCGAACACTTTCTGTCCCTTACCTGCCTGCCCGTCCTGGAGTCCCCGAATTGGACCGAGACCACCCACGACGTGCCACGAACCCTCGATGCCCTGGCACGACACTCCGGCCGCATGGGAGAGCTGGCAGCAGCCACACTCGCGGCCGGCATCTCGGCAACACAGCGAGACCACCGGCTCCACGCCGTCGACGCCTTCCTCGACCTGGTGGTGTCCGGTCGCATCCCAGTTGATGAGGTGGCCTCGGTCATGGCGCGCTACGCCGAGGCATGGCCGGCCAACCGATGGGTGGAGTCTCTGGCATCTGTGGCCCGGGCGCCCGGAGGCGCTGCCGTGACGGTGGACCTGCTGACCCATCTCCTGCCGCATCTGTCCGCCGACCATCACGGCCTCAACAAGCTTCTCGACCTGCTCCGGGACGAACTGATCCGTCTGGACCGTCGGGTTACCGATCCGGCGTTGGCGCAGTGGCTCGGCGGTTTCGCGGGGAGTTCGGCTGCAGCCAAGACCGCGCGGCTCCTGCTCGGATAGGTTTCGACCATGGCCGCAACCACCGAGGAGCAGACGTACAGCTATGTCCGCCCTTCGACGCTGACCTTCGGTGACGGACGGGCCGACATGATGCTCGCCACCAGCGGGGGCCGCACCGCAACCGGCCACGCCGCGCACCCTGTCTTCTTCGATGGCTTCCTCGGACACCCCGAGCAATCCGCAGCCGCGTTGCTCGCGGTGGCCAAGGTCGCTCGCACCCGCTTCTACACGCCACCCGGGATGGTCGCCGCGATCCTGCGAGCGGCTGACCCGGTCGTCACCAGCAACGGCGATCGGCTCCGGTTCGAGAGCTTCTCGGCGTGTTGTGGTGTCTACGCCCGGTACGACGCGCTGCCAGGAAGCCTCGACGGCGCGCTGCTCGACACCGGGACGACCAACGTCGACTTCAACCCGCCGATGCGCGACGCACTCGCCCGCGTCGGTGACCTCGAACCGCTCCACCTCCAAGTCGGTGAGGACGTCATCGTCCGCACCCTCGACGCAGAGGTCGTGGAGAAGAGGGTCCCGCTTCCCGAGCGCTGGCTCAAGGGCTTCGCCGAGGTTCAGCTCGCCGTCGCCACGGTCACCCCGGCCTTCGACGTCGCTGCCTCCGAAGCCAGACGATTCATCCGAAGCCTGCCGAGTGCCGGCAGCCGCAAGGCGGTCTGGGTGGTCCCGGCGGGCCGCGGCCTGCGCATCACCACGCGCCCGGCACCCGACGCCGTATCACTGTCAGGGCCCGAGCGTCTCAAGCCACTCGAACCGCTGCTCAGGTTCGCCCGATCCCTCCGTGCGTACGCCGCTCCACACGACCCGCAAGGCGCGACCGGAGTCTGGGAACTCCAGCTCGACGACGCTCGACTCGTGCTCGCCCTCAGCCCCGAATCCAGCAGAGGCTTCTCCGGCGAAGGGGGAGTGCTCTGGGACCTGGCCGACGAGCAATCGGCCGACGATGCGGACCTCGTCTCGGCCATGCTGGCTTTCGAACCACGGATCGACATTCCACGACTCTCCGCCGAATCGGGCCTCGCGGCGGAGCGCGTCACGCGCGCGCTCGGACGCCTCGGCGCAGCCGGCAGAGTCGGGTACGACGCGGCCGAGGGCGCCTACTTCCACCGCGAACTGCCCTATGACGCGGAGCGCCTTGCCACCATGCACCCCCGCCTGCGCGATGCGACCGCCTTGGTCGACGCGGGCGCCGTACGCCTCGAAGGCGACACCGCCTACGTTCGCAGCGGCGACACCGAGCACGTCGTGCGCCGCACGGCCGACGGCGACCGGTGCACCTGCCCCTGGTACGGCAAACACAAGGGCAGTCGAGGTCCTTGCAAACATGTCCTCGCAGCCGACCTGATGAGGCGCGGTTCATGACGGGCTTCGTCGTTCGGATCGCCGTCAGGACCGGATTTGGTTGCGCACCGGGCATCGCCTAGACTTACGAACGTAAGGAAGCGGCGCGGGGTGGAGCAGCTCGGTAGCTCGCTGGGCTCATAACCCAGAGGTCGCAGGTTCAAATCCTGCCCCCGCTACTTTCACGAAAGCCCGGACCATCAGGTCCGGGCTTTCGTCTTTTCCCCGTGGCGGCAGTGGGCCAGAACACGTCCTCCAATTTAGGCAAGGCTAAGCTAAGGGTCGCCGGTTGGGTGTTGGAGGGGGATGTGGACATGCGCGGTCCGGACGTTGTGGTGGTGGGCGGCGGGAACGCTGGTTACTGCGCGGCCCATGCGGCGGCCGAGCGTGGGCGGCGCGTTGTGTTGCTGGAGAAGGCGCCGCGGGCGCACGCCGGTGGGAACAGCTATTACACGCTGGGTTCGACTCGGATGGTGCACGACGGGCTCGATGACCTGATCGAGGTGCTCGAGCCTGATGAGCGGCACGCGCGGACCGAGGTCCCGCCGTACTCGGCGGTCGAGTTCCTGGCTGATCTGGAGCGGGTCACCGAAGGGCGCGGTGACAAGGAGCTTGCCGAGGCTGTCGTCGAAGGCTCTCGTGACGCTGTCCGTTGGCTGCATGCCTTGGGACTGCGATTCCAGTTGATGTACGAGCGGCAAGCTCACGAGGGACCCGATGGGACCTTCTTGTTCTGGGGTGGATCGCATGTGAGCAACGTCGATGGCGGGCCCGGGCTGATGTCGGTCCATGAGCAGGTCGCGGCACGACTCGGAGTCGAGGTGCGTTACGACTGCTCGGTCACTGGGCTGATGACTGAAGGTGGTTCGGTCGTTGGCGTTCGAATAGGTAACGAGGATCTGCCGGCGGAGTCGGTGGTGATCGCCAGTGGCGGGTTCGAGGCGAATGCGGAATGGCGTCAGCGTTACCTGGGAGACGGTTGGCAGCACGCGAAGGTGCGTGGCACGCCGTACAACACTGGTGACCTGATCAGTGCGGCGCTGGAGATCGGTGCGGATCGTGGCGGCGACTGGTCGACCTGCCACAGTGTTCCGTGGGACGGGTCGTTTCCCGAGAACGAGAGCAATCGTGCCTTGACGAACCGGCTCAGCCGGTACGGGTATCCGCTCGGCATCGTGGTCAATCGCCGGGGGGAACGCTTCCTCGACGAAGGTGCGGACTTTCGCAACTACACGTACGCGAAGTACGGCAAGGTGATCCTCGAACAGCCGGGTTCGGTGGCGTTCCAGGTCTTCGATGCGAAGTCGCGCTCGATGCTGGGGGCGTACGAGTACGAGATGCCCGGGATCATCCCGCTGGTCGCCGACAGTCTCGAAGAGCTTGCCGCGGCCATGGGCGTCGACGTCGATGGATTCGTGCAGACGGTCCGGGAGTTCAACTCCTCGATCGACACCAGTCGTCCGCTCGATCCGACGATCAAGGACGGCCGCAGCGCGTCGGTGGATCCCGTCAAGAGCAACTGGGCCTCGGCGATCGAGGGGCCGCCGTACTACGCGTATCCGGTGACCTGTGGCATCAGCTTCACCTTCGGTGGTCTTCGCGGTGACGTTGACGGCCGGGTGCTTGATCGGTCGGGGGAGCTCATCCCTGGGCTTTTTGCGTGCGGTGAAACGCTCGGCGGGCTCTTCAGCGGGAACTACCCGACAGGTGCCGGCCTGACCGCGGGCATGGTGATCGGGCGGCGCGCGGGCTCGCTCGCCTGAGTGGCGATCGGCCCGCCGAGACTTAAGTGAGGCTTGCCTAAGTTGGTGCTATCGTCCCTGCTGTCCGCGCCGCGGGGATCCAGGAACAGCGAGGAGCAGTACTGATGGCCCAGAACCCGTTCGACGACGACAACGGTTCGTTCTACGCGCTGGTCAATGGCGAGGAGCAGCACTCGTTGTGGCCGACGTTCAAGCCGGTCCCGGCCGGTTGGAGCATCGCGTACGGCGAATCCGGCGGCAGGCCGCGCCAGGAAGTGCTCGACTGGATCGACCGGCACTGGACCGATATCCGGCCGAAGTCACTCCGCGATCACATCGCGCGGTACGAGACGCACAACTGAATCCCGCAGCACCCACGCCATCCAACATCTAAGGAGCCGGACATGCTTCGCGAGGTCCTGGGCGGAAAGATCCACCGCGCCACTGTCACCCAGGCGGACCTGCACTACGTGGGTTCGCTGACGCTCGATGTAGATCTCGCGCGGGCCGCGGGCCTGATCGAGGGCGAGAAGGTGCAGGTTGTCGACATCACCAACGGGGCCCGTCTCGAGACCTACATCATCAACGGGCCCGCCGGCGGCGGTGAGATCTGCATCAACGGTGCGGCGGCCCATCTGATCCACCCCGGCGACCTGGTGATCATCATGTCGTTCCTGCTGGCCGAGGACGCCGAACTGGTCGGCTACGAGCCCAAGGTCGTCCACGTCGACGGCCGCAACCGCATTATTGCCTTGGGCAACGACCTCGCCGAGCCGGTGCCCGGGGCGGACGATCAGCTGTCTTCGCGCCTGGCCTGAGCCGGCCTGGTGAGATCCAGGACACTGGAACCGGGCGACGAAGTTAGGTTAGGCTATCCATATGAGTCGAATTGCTGTGGTGGGGGCGCGCGGGCGCATGGGTGTGGCGTCGGTCCGCGCGATCGAGGCCAGCTCCGATCTGACCGTGGTCGCCGAGATCGACATCGACGACGACGTGCAGGACATCGTCGACCAGAACGCCGATGTCGTGCTCGTGTTCTCGCCGCCGGATGTCGCCCACGAGCAGGTCCAGTGGTGCATCAAGCAAGGGCTTCACGTGGTGGTGGGGACGTCCGGCTTCGACGAGCGGGCGGTGGATCAGATCCGCGACGCGCTGGTCGACCATGACGACGTCAGCGTGTTCGTCGTGCCGAACTTCTCGGTCAGTGCGGTGCTGATGACCAAGTTCGCCACCCAGGCCGCCCCGTTCTTCGAGTCCGTCGAGATCATCGAGATGCACCACCCCGGCAAGGTGGACGCGCCCTCGGGAACGGCGCAGCACACGGCCGAGCTGATCGGTCGCGCTCGCGCCGAAGCGGGCTGCGCCCCGTCACCCGATGCCACCTACCTCGACCCGCATGGGGTGCGCGGCGGGCGGATCGAGGGAGTCAGTGTGCACGCGGTCCGGGTCCGCGGGTTCATGTCGTCGCAAGAGGTGCTGTTCGGTGTCGACGGCGAAATCCTCAGGCTGCGCTACGACTCGGTCACCCGCGAGTCCCTGATGCCGGGTGTGCTCACCTCGCTTCGCGCCGTACCGACTCTCACCGGAGTGACGGTCGGCCTCGAAGCCGTACTGAACCTGGGCTGACCCGAAGCAACGACAGGCATCAGCCTGCTGTGAAGAGAGAGTGCTGATGCCTGTACTCGCGGTCGGCGACCTGGATCTGCGGTACGACGTGGTCGGCGTCGGCGAGCTCGTCGTACTCGTGATGGGCACCGGCGCGAAGGGCAACGTGTGGACCTTGCGCCAGGTCCCGGCGCTGGTCGCCGCCGGATACCGGGTGGTGACCTTCGACGCCCGCGGGATCAGCCCGCTGCCTCGGCAGGCGGGCACTGACTTTCCTCAGCTGACGATGGACGAGCTGGTCGACGACGTCGCGCAACTGATCGAGCACCTCGGTGGACCCGCGCACGTCGTCGGAACGTCATTGGGCGCACGCGTCGTACAGGAGTTGGCGCTGAGTCGCCCGGAGCTCGTGCGGCGAGTAGTGGCGATGGCGGGGCACGGGCGCCTCGACGAGGTGACCCGGCGCCTGACCGCCGGCAAGCGACAGCTGTTCGACGCATCCGTGGCGTTGCCGGCCGAGTACAAGGCCGCGATCGACGCGATCGTGAACCTGTCGCCCGCGACCTTGAGCGATACCGCCAAGGCGCGGGACTGGCTCGACGTACTGGCCTACTCGGCGGGACCGATGGATCCCGGTGAGCGCGGTCAGCTCGAGGTGTCCGCCCAGCTCGAGAACCGGCTCGCGGCGTACGGCGCGATCGCGAGGCCACTGCTCGTTGTGGGCTTCGCCGACGACCGGGTGGTCCCGGCCTACCTGTGCCGTGAGGTTGCCGATGCGGTGCCGGGCGCGCAGTACGTCGAGATTCCCGACGCCGGCCACTTCGGCTACCTCGAGCAGCCGGAGAAGGTCAACCAGTTGATCCTCGACTTCCTCGCCGAGCGGTCCGCACGCACTCACCCCTCGAAAGGGAAACAAATGAGCATCGAACCGCTGGCTCTTGACGGGGTCGTCCCGTTTCCGCCGGAGACGGTAGCCAAGTACCTCGCCGAGGGACACTGGCGCGATCAGACGCTTCCCGAGCTGCTGTTCGCCACCGCGGAGCGCTTTCCCGACAAGCTCGCTGTCATCGACCGCAAGGCCGAGTTGAGCTATGCGCAGCTCACGGACGAGGTCCTGCGCCTCGCGGCCGGCCTGCAGGACCTCGGGCTGAATCGTGGCGACCGGGTGGTCGTCCATCTGCCCAACATCTACGAGTACATCGTCTTCGTCTTCGCCTTGTGGGAGCTCGGGGCGGTTCCCGTCGTCGCTCCCATCGCGCACCGCCGTGCCGAGATCGAGCACTTCATCGAGATCGCCGAGGCGCGGGCCTACATCACGGTCGCGTCGGACAGTGGCACCGATCTCGCGGCGATGGCTGCCGAGCTGAAGCAGCGCTGGCCTCAGCTGGAGCACACCGTCGTACTCGAACGTGACGGCGGCGGTGCTGAGTACGAGGCGTTGCAGTCGAAGGGATCGCTCGAGCACGCGCGCCGGTGCAGCCCGCAGGACGTCGCGTTGTTGCAGATGTCAGGCGGTACGACGGGTGTTCCGAAGCTGATGCCGCATACGCATCAGACGTACGGCTACGCGCTGCGGAGAAGCGTGGGGGAACGAGGCATCACCGAGCGCACCGTGCATCTGCTGGTGATCCCGATCTGCCACAGCATGTCGACGCGTTCGCCCGGATTCCTCGGTGCGTTCAGCGTGGGCGCCACCATCGTGATCGCACCGAACGGCAGCCCCGATACGGCGTTCCCGCTGATCGAGAAGCACGGGGTCACCCGCGTTTCGCTGGTCCCGCCGATCCTGCTGGCCTGGCTGAACTCTTCGCTCCGCAAGTCCTATGACCTGTCCAGCCTGAAGGTCCTCATGTGCGGCGGCGCGAAATTGGTGGAAGCAGTGGCGAGCCGGGTCGAACCGGAGTTCGGCGTGCAGTTGTCGCAGAGCTTCGGGATGGGTGAGGGCCTGGTCGTCAGCAATCCTGCGGACGTCGATCGGGCCACCAGCGTGCGGTACCAGGGCCGGCCGGCCTCGGCGGCCGACGAGTGCCAGGTCATCGATGACGAGGGGAACGACGTGCCACCCGGCGCACCCGGTCACCTGCTGACGCGCGGACCGTCGGTGATTCGCGGCTACTACCGCAACCCTGAGCAGAACGCGCTGGCGTTCACCAGCGACGGTTTCTACCGCACCGGTGACATCGTCGAGCGGGACGAGCGCGGGTTCATGCGAGTCGTCGGCCGGTCGAAGGACCAGATCAACCGCGGCGGCGAGAAGATCGCGCCCGAGGAGCTGGAGAACGCGCTGCTCACGCATGCCGGCGTCCACAACGTCTCCGTCGTCGGCATCGATGACGACGTTCTCGGCGAACGGGTCAAGGCGTACCTGATTCCCCGGACGCCGGAGAGCGCGACCGAGCTGACCTTGGGCAAGCTGCGCCAGTTCCTGCGCGACAAGGGCCTCGCCACGTTCAAACTCCCCGATGTCGTGGAGGTCGTCGACGAGTTCCCGTACACCGCGGTCGGCAAGGTCAGCAAGCGCCTGCAGCGCGAGCTGAGCTAGGCGCATGTCGACCGAGGACACCCGGGTTGTCATCGTGGGCGCCGGCCCCGTCGGAATGGTCTGCGCGCTGGCGCTGAACCGGCAAGGTGTTCCGGTGACCGTTCTCGAGTCGGAGCCGGCACCGGTGCGGGATCAGCGCGCGGCGACCATCCATCCGAGCACGCTCGAGATGCTCGACGAGCTGGGCATCACCGAGAAGATCCGGCCGCACAGCCTGCCCTCGAGCACCTACCGCTTCCACGACCGGCCGACCGGAGAGGTGGTGGCGGAGTTCGATCTCGGTCGGCTCGAGGACGAAATCCGGTTCCCGTACGTCCTGCAGTACGAGCAGTACAAGCTGACTGCTGCCATCGCTGCGGAGTACGCGAACGAGTCCGACTTCGACGTACGGTTCTCGCACACGCTGACCGGTCTGACCGAAACCGCGAGTGGCATCGAGGTGGAGTACACGTCACCGGGCGGCACCGAACGCCTGTCGGCGGCCTATGTCGTCGGCTGTGACGGCGGCCGATCGACGGTGCGCAAGTTCGCCGGGATCGAGTTCGAGGGATTCACCTATCAGGAGCGGTTCATCAAGATCGCTACCAGCTTCGACCTCAGGACCATCAAGCCGGAGCTGTCGTTCCGCAACTACTTCTCGGATCCCAATGAGTGGGCGAACGTCTTCAAGGTGCGCGGAGAATCGCCCGAGGGGCTCTGGCGGGTGATCCTGCCGATCGGCCACGACGAGGACGACACCACCGCGTTGTCGCCGGCGCGGGTCGAGCAGCGGCTGCAGAAGTTCCTCCCGAAGACCGGGCCGTACCACGTCGAATACATCAACGTGTACGGCGTCAATCAGCGGGTGGCCGCGACCTTCCGGAAGGGCCGTATCCTGCTCGCCGGCGACAGCGCGCACGTCAACAACCCGATCGGCGGCATGGGGATGAACGGCGGCATCCACGACGCCATCAACCTGACGGAGAAGCTCACGAAGGTGATCGCCGGTACCGCAGGCGACGACCTGCTCGACCTCTACAGCCGCCAGCGTCGCCATGCCGCCGTGAACTATGTGCAGGCCCAGACGATCGCCAACAAACGGCTGCTGGAGGAACGCGACCCCGAGGTACGGCGCCAGAACTTCGATGCCTTGCGCCGCACCGCCGAGAATCTCGACACGGCCCGCGCCTACATGCGCCGCGCGGCCCTGTTCGACAGCCTCCAAGACGCCGCCGCCATCACCTGAGGACGCCTGTGGGCCCTCTCCACGCCAAAAGGTGAGCCGCCGACGCCTTGTGCACGCGCCGCATCTTTGTGCACCCACCAACCGTTTCGGAGGGGTCCCAGTGGTTGGTGGGTGCACAAAGTCGCGGCCGGTGCTCAAAGTCGTGGTTAGTGCCCAAAGGTGGGTTGGCGTGTCTTTGGGCGCGTAGGACGTCTTTGGGTAGCCACCGACTGTTTCGGAGGGGTCCGAGTGGTTGGTGGGTGCACAAAGACGTGGCTGATGCGCAAGGACACGGCTGCCCCGCCCGATTGGGAGCCGGACGCGCCAGGTCGCGTCGGGGGCCCACCCGAAGGATGGCCAACAGGCCCAGCGAACGGGGAGCAGACCGGCATCGCGGCCATGCCGTGCCACCCATGGACAGGTCAGAAGAGCCAGAAACCTCGCTACTCCTCAGCGGCAGCTGATTCCTTGGCCAACAGGTTCGTCAGTCGCGGGCCCCATTTCGAGAGACCGGAACGGGGCTTGACGATGGAGTGATGGTCTTCGTCTTCGGCAACAAGGTACGAAGTGCTGGTCAGGCAGCTGTCCCATCCCAGTGCGTCCTCACGGCCCAGCCTCGCCACTCGGGCCTCATGAGTTGCGCCCGACGCGATCACGAGCGCCTTGAGGTCGAGACTGCCTCGCGTCAGCGCGGACATCATGACATCACAACGAAGTCCAGCCGTCTCGACAGCCTTCAGTTGCTTGCCGTCAGCAACCAACTCGTTGAACGCCTCCGCGCCGAAGGCTTTCAGCATGTCTTCGCGGATCGACTCGTCCGAGGTCTGCCGTTCGTTCTCCGTGACAGGCATCGCATCCACGAAGACAAGGGTTTCGACGCGCTCCCCGCGCGCGACGAGCCGGCGCGCCACGGCGAACATGATGTGTGCGCCGTACGACCAGCCCAGCAGTTCGTACGGTCCGGTCGGCTGCAGCCCCTGGATGACGTCGGCGTAGGTCGAGGAGAGGTCCTCCAGGTCCTTGAACTCGGTGTCCAGGCCGACGACCGCCGGATCGTCGATTCCGACCAGCCCGACACCGTGCGGGAGGTACTTCGACAGTTCCGAGTACACGGATGAGACGCCGAACTGCGCGTGCGCGCAGAACAGATTGCGGCCGTTCAGGGACTGCACGAATCGGTGCGCGATCGCGGCGATGCCGAGGTCCGGATCTGCGTCCTGCTGCGTCTTCTGATCGACCACCGAGCTCAGTTCACCGATCGTCGAAGCGGTGATCACGTCCCGCATCGCGATGTTCACGGGGAACGCGCGGTTCATCTTCGAGGCAAGGCGCATGGCCGCGAGCGAATGCCCGCCCAGCCGGAAGAAGTCGTTCCCGGCACCCAGCTCCAGTTCCTCGCCGAGGTCGAGCACCTCACGGAAGATCGCGGCCAACGCCAACTCCGTGGCCGACTCGAGGGCCCGGCCCGTGGCGGCTCCGGACGCGGCGACGTCGGCCGCCGGCAACGCTCGGCGATCCAGCTTTCCGGTCGGGGTGAGGGGGAAGGAATCCACCACGACCAGGGCTGCCGGGACCATGTAGTCAGGCAGATACTTGGCCAGATGGTTGCGCAACGACTCACTGATGTCGTGGTCCGCGGTGGTGCTGTAGTAGGCAGCCAGTTGCAGCCCCGTGGAATGCTCGAAGGCGACCACTTCGGCGCGCGTCACCTCGGCGAACTCCTGGACGACGTCCCGGATCTCGTCCGGTTCGATGCGATAGCCGCGAATCTTGATCTGCTCGTCGGCCCGACCGAGGAAGCCGATCATCCCGTCGTCGTTCCACCGGGCGAGATCGCCGGTGCGATACATGCGTTCGGCCGGCTCCCACGGGCAGGCGACGAAACGTTCGGCGGTCAGCGCGGACTGGCCCCAGTACCCGCGCGCGGTTCCTTCACCGGCGAGGTAGAGCTCGCCCGCGACACCGGGAAGGGCAGGTTGCAGGTTCTCGTCGAGGATGTAGGCCCGCGTGTTGAAGATCGGCGTACCGACACTCGAGGTGGTGCTGTCGGCCAGATCGGCACCGAGGGCGTTGATCGTGTACTCGGTCGGTCCGTAGAGGTTGTACGACTCAACTCCGGGTGCGTCGCGCAACTGTTGCCACAACCGGTCCGGGACGGCCTCGCCGCCGAGGGAGACGAAGACGACCCCGGCCGCATCGGATGCCACGGACCGACCTGCTGGCCGGTCCCGCTCCAGAAGCCCTTCTTCGACCAGCAGTTGCCCGTACGACGGGGTCACGTCGAACCCGTCCATACACATCTCGTCGTAGTGAGCCAGCAGCCGCTGATGGTCGCGGCGCATCTCCTCGTCGATGACGTGGACCTCGTGCCCGTTCAGTAGCCAGAACAGCTGCTCCCAGGAGGCATCGAAGGAGAAGGACGTCGTGTGGGCGATCTTCATCCGGCGCCCGCGCTGGTGATCCACCACCCGATCGAAGATCTTCTCGACGTGGTTGACGTACATGTTCGTCAGTCCGCGGTAGCCGACGGCGACTCCCTTGGGCCGTCCGGTGGTTCCCGAGGTGAAGATGATGTAGGCGAGGTTGTCGAGCGAGATCTGCCCGCCTCGTTCCGCCGCCGTGATCGGATCCGTGGCAAGCTGCGCGAGGCGGTCCACCGTCGTTGCGGAGTCCAGGTTGATCACCTGGCCGATGGCGCCGGTGAGCCGATCCACGTCGCGGTCGGTCGACAGTGTGACGGTCGGTTCGGCGATCTCGACCATGTAGTTGATGCGTTCGTCCGGCAACTCACTGTCCACCGGGACGTAGGCAGCTCCGATGGCGAACACGGCGAACATCGCGATGACCGTGCGCTCGTCGCGCGGCAGCAGCAGCGCGACCCGATGCTCCGGGCGCACGCCCGCTTCCAGGAGCAGGCGGGCGTACCGATTCACTTCGGCAAAGAACTCCGCGAAGGTGAACTGCCGGTCGCCGGCGACCAGTGCCGTCTCCGATCCGGACAGCAGCACCTGCCGGTGCAGCAACTCGGCGACCGTGACCGGCTCGATCTCGCGGACGAGATCAGCGGCGATCCCCGTGTGCGGTGTGGTCTCGTCCGGCAACAGAGCGGACAGCAGACCAACGGGCTCGTCAAGCCGGCGGGTGAGAGCAACGAGCACCTGGACGTAGCGCTTGAGCAACAGCTCCGCGGCCGGGGCGTCGAAAACGTCCTGACGGTAGGATAGGCGCACGTGCACGGTCGCCGCTCCGTCGCGTTCTTCGGGGTCGATCGCGAACGTCACCGGGTAGTGCGTCGCGTCATCGACCTTGGCACCCACGACCTGCAACCCGGTGGTGTCAGGCCCGTCCGCCTTGCCGAGTGGCACGTTCTGCACCACGAACAACGTGTCGAACAGAACCGGTACGCCGGCATTGGTCTGGATCTGCGTCAGCGTGGCTTGCGGATGATCGATGACGAGCAGCTGGTCGGCCTGAACCCTGGCCAGGAGCTGCCGATTCGTTGCGAACGGGGGCAGTTGCACCCGCATCGGCACGGTGTTGAACAGCAGCCCGATGATTCGGTCGGCGTCGGGCAACAACGGCGGCCGGCCGGAAACGGTGTTGCCGAAGACCACGTCGTTGCTGCCGGTGAGCCGGCTGAGCGCGATTCCCCAGGCGGCCTGCAGCAAGGTGCCCACGGTGACCTTGGCATCGCGTGCGGTGCCGAACACCATCGCTGCCTCTGCCGGGCTGAGGTCGAGGTGAAGTTCACCGGTCTTGCCCTGTGCGTCCCCGGCGTCGACGAAGTCCGGGCACAGCAACGTCGGACCGGTCAGTTCCGCGAGGTAGCCGTCCCAGGCGCGATAAGCGGCGTCGGGATCCTGGTCGTCGACCCAGTCCAGGTAGGAGCGGAACGACGCCGGCCGCACCCGATCGACGTACCCGTCATCGGCGTAGATGCTGAGGATCTCCGCGAGGATCGCGTTGATGGACCAGCCGTCCAGCAGGATGTGCTCGAAACTCATGACCAACGTCCACGCCCGGTGGTCGTGTTCGAGCAGTGTGAATCGGATCAGCGGCGGGGTCTGGAAGTCGAAGGGCTCACCTCGCTCGGCCGCCAGGAACTGCTCCACATCGATCCCGCGGCCGTCCCACTCGTCCAATCGGATGACCCGCACCGGGACTTCGACGCCGGACGGAATCACCTGTACGTCGCCGGGCGGGATGAAGGCCGCTGTGAGGTTGGGGTGCCGCTCCATCGCACTGGCGATCGAAGCCGTCATCCGCTCGGGATCGAGATCTCCCGCGATCTGCCGGGTGATCTGCGAGACGTAGGTGTTGTGGTCGTCGGATTCCTGGGACCGCAGCAGGTGATAGAACAATCCGCGTTGCAGCGGGGCCAGCGGAAGGATCTGGGCGTCGTGCCCGTAGCGGGCCCGGATGGATTCTTCTTCAGCGGCCGTCAAGGTGACCCGGTCGGCGCGACGCAGGGTGAAGGCCTCTCGACGCTCGTGGCCGGGGGCCGGGATTCCAGCTCCACCGATCTCTTCGGTGATGGCGTCGGCCAGCGCCTTCGGGTCGATCTCAACAGTCGGCGCCGACTCCACCCGGACACGGACTGCGCTACCCGCGACGAGGACATGGATGTCCAGTCCGTCTGTTGGCGGCTCGGTGATCAACTCCGCTTGGCTGCGGAACACGCCGACGCGGATCGTCGGAATGGGAACATCATCGAAGAAGCGGCTGAAGCGGGGGTGTCCGGCCAGCGCGGCATACTCGGCCGCCCGCTCCTGGCTCAGTCCGGTGCCAGGAAGCAACACCGGGAACTTACGCGTCAACAGGGGACCGTCGGACTCGTGGAGCTCCACAAGCAGGTCGACCTCACCCAAGGCTTTGGCCACGGCCGTCAGCACAACGGACCGCAGGGAGGTTTCGTCTGCAGCGGAAGCCGCTTCTCCGGCCGTGACACCAGCGAGCTGATCGACCCAGTCCTCCCAGAACGAGTCGTCAAGGACAGCCGTCAATTCGTCGTCACTGTATTCAGCCGTGGCCTGAGCGGACGGTACGACGACCATCGGAATGTTCGCCTGATAGGCGGTGACGAGTTCGGTGAGCTTGTCCCGGACCGCATCCAGCAGCTCAGGGTTGTTGGTCTCGGCAACCAGTTCACCGGCGCCGTCGTCGCGGATCGCCAAGCCCAGGGCGAGGCCTACATGGTCGATCGCCGCTCGCCAGAGCGGAGCCGCACCGATGTCGAAACCCTCGAGCGGCAAACGGAAGCGGCGAGTGTCGGGGACGTTGACGGCCCCGTCGCCGGCCCGGACCATCTGGACGAGTTGCTTGACCGTGAGATCCTGGTGCCGCGCACCGAGCACCAGGAAGCGCGCTGTGTTCCGCAACAAGCGCGAAGTGGTCTCCGCCGAGAACGACTCGCGGGCCGCGTTCAGATTCATTCCGAACGCCCCGCTGTCGAGTCTTTCGATACTCGACACGAGATCGAACAGCGCAGGCTGAGCTGCCAGCGGGCCATCCGCAGTCGTCGAGGTGTAGTTGGTGAGCGGCGGCGGCGCCGTACCCGCATCTCCACCGCGATCGACGTAGGCGGCCATCACCTGGAACAGCGGACTGATCCCGACCCGCCGCGGCGGGTTCACCGCCTCGACGACCTGCTCGAACGGAACGAGCTTGTGGTCGGCAGCTTCGAGCATGCGATTGCGGCAACGCAGCAGCGTCTGCGCGAACCCGGCCTCGGCGTCGATGTCGGCGCGCACCACGACGGTGTTCACGAAGTAGCCGATCAGGTCCTGCAACTCGGGCTGGTCGCGCAAACTCGCCGGCGTGCCGATGGGGACAGTGCCACCGGCCCCTTCATCCCAGAGCGCCAAGGAGAATGCCGCAATCAGCGCCTGCAGCGGTGTGGCCTTGTGCACGACCAGGAGCTCGTCGATCTCGGCCGTCTCAGCACTGGTGAGGGCTGTGGTGGCAGGCCGGATGGTTCGTTCGTCGGATCCGTCGCGTGGCTGGTCGAGGGGGAGGACGGTTTCCGTCGGGAGATCCGACAGCACGTCCTGCCAGTACTGCAGATCCGATTGGTAGCGGGACCCTGGATCTTTCCGGCTGCCCAGCATCTGCCGCTGCCAGACCGCGAAGTCGGCGTACTGCGTCGGCAGGGGAGCGACCGCAGCGGCAGTGCCAGTGGCTGCTTCGAGATAGAACTCGTTCAGCTCACGAATAAGGGTCCCGAAGGAATCCGCATCGGTCACTATGTGATGCCCGTACGCCACCAGCACATCGCCATCGAAATGGCGCAACAGGTGAAACTTCAGCCCGAACTCGACAGTGAAGTCGAGGGGTAGTGCGGCAACCTCGGCGATCTTGTCCTCGAGTGAGCCCGCACCGACGTGTTCGACCGTCAGCACCTTGGCGTCCTGGTCGGGTTCCGGACAGATGACCTGGCGCAGCGATGAGGTCTCCTCGTCCGGCACGAGGATCGTCCGCAAGATCTCATGGCGAGCGACGACCCGGCGTACCGCCGTTGCCAACGCATCCAGATCGAGCCGCGCCTCTGCTTGCAGCACGACTTCGGTCCGATAGATCTGACGCCCGGCGATCTGCTCGGTGAACCAGAGTGCCTGTTGTCCATAGGAGACGGGGAGTACGGCGGGGCGTGGCAGCTCGCCGATTCGGGTCGCGGGTGACGCCGGCGTGCTGCTTGCGGTGTTGTCGGCGACGTGGGCGAGTTCGCTGATGCGGGGATGGTCGAAGACATCGCGCAGTGTCAGCGCGGTGCCGAGTTGTGCATTGGCTCGTGCGGCCACTCGTGCGGCGAGTAGTGAGTGCCCACCGAGACGGAAGAAGTCGCTGTCGACGCCGAGGTCGCTGTCGAGGTTCAGTACGTCGCGGAAGATGGCGGCGAGGGCGATTTCGCTGTCGGTTTCTGGTGAACGGCCATCGGTTGTGTCTGCGGCCAGGTCCAGTTGCGGCAGCGCGCGGCGGTCGAGTTTCCCGTTGGCTGTAACAGGGAATCGGTCCAGACGTGTGAACGTCGTGGGGACCATGTAGTCCGGCAAAGCCTGGGCGAGGTGATCGCGCAGTACGTCGAACAACGCGGCGTCCTCGGCGTCCGTGGTGATGTAGGCGGCGAGGTATTTTCCACCGGCTGGGTGATCGAAGGCGGCGATGGCTGCACCCGTGACCCGCGGGTGTTGTTCGAGAACTGCGCGGACTTCGGCGGGCTCGATCCGGTATCCGCGGATTTTCATCTGGTCGTCGCTGCGGCCGAGGTAGTCCAGCTGGCCTTGGGCGTTCCACCGCACGACATCGCCGGTGCGGTAGAGCCGTACGCCATCGTCGCTGAACGGGTCGGCGACGAAGCGGTCGGCAGTCAGACCCGCGCGAGCGACGTACCCGTCCGCGAGTTGCGCCCCGCCGAGGTAGAGCTCACCTGCGACACCGACCGGCACCGGACGCAACCAGGCATCGAGAACACGCGCGGTCGTATTCGCTACCGGGACACCGATCGGGGTGTTCTTGGTGTCGGTGATGGTAGCTGTCGTGCCGTCGCCGGTGACTTCGGTGGAGCCGTAGAAGTTGTGCAGTTCTGCTTGTGGTGCAGCGGTTTGCATGGTGTTCGCAGTGCTCTGACTGAGTGCTTCACCGGAAGAGATCCAGTACCGGACCGAGGCCAGCGCTGCGACTGCGTCGTCGTGGCGGACGAGAACGTCGGCCAGGCTGGGCACGGTCAGCAAGTGGGTGACGCGGTAGCGGGCGATGGTGTCGAGCAGAGCGGCCGGGTCTTGCGCGGTCGCTGCGGGCACGACCACGGTCCGGGCTCCGGCGATCATCGGCCCGAACAGCTCGGTCGCAGCATCGACAAAGCCCACGCCGCTCTTCGACAACGCGACGCTGTCCGGTCGGTAGTCCAGGACGCGTTGGCCCCAGGCGAGGCGGTTCACCAGCGCGCGATGCGAAAGTACGACGCCCTTCGGGTGACCTGTCGTTCCCGACGTGAAGATCACTACGGCAGCGTCGAGGTCGTTCAACGGCCGCGCCAGAACCGGTGCGGTTTTTGCACCCTTCAGTTGCTGCACCTCGGTGATCACCACGGTGGGTGCGGCGTTGTCGAGGATGTGTTTGATGCGTTCTGCGGGGTAGGCCGGATCGATGGGCACGTAGGCCGCGCCTGCCCGCAGGACTCCGGCAAGTGCCACTACCAGGTCGACCGAGCGTGTCATGGTGACGGCGACCCGATCCCCAACCTTCACGCCCTGGTCGATGAGGTGGTGGGCGAAGGCGTTGACTCGGGCATCGAACTGGTCGTAGGTGAGTTCAGTTCCGTCAGTGGAGACGAGTGCGATCGTGTCGGCGGTCTGCCGGCGTAATAGCTGGTCAATAGTCGCGCTGGGGACATCGAGCGTCTCACCTTGCAGCGACGAGGCCTCGGGGGTGAATCCGGCACTCAGTTCGTGCAGGGTCTGCCCGTCCAGTGCAGCGGTGAGGAAGCGGCTGAACTGTTCGGCGTGCAGGTGCGGATCTTTGCTGGTGGAGCCTGCGGAGAGCTCGAGCCGGAGCCCGGATTCTGGGCTGCGGTAGACGGCGAGGTCGAGCGCTCCGACCGGGCCGGTGCTGATCGTTTCCAGCTCGCCCAGGCGCGGCGTTGATTCGAAGAGCCTGATGTTGATCGTCGGGAGTGTCAGGTACGACGCTTGGCCGCTCGGCCAGGAACGAGCGATCTGGTGGTCCTCGACGGTGGTGTGGCGTCGCGAGGTCTTCAACTGGTCCGCGACGACCGCAAGGACATGCGCGAAGGTTTGGTACGGGCTGATCTCGGTGACAACCGGGATTGCTCGCGAGAGCGCGCTGGGTGTTGTGAGCGATTCGCGGTCGTCCCGCAGCATCAAGGGGACCCGGACCGCTACGTAGTCGCGACTGTCGATCAGAGCGGTGTAGACGCCCCACAAGGCGATCAGAGAGTCGGTCCAGGAAACCCTTGTGGTGCGGGCGAACTGCTGAACCTTCGAGTACGTGTCGTCGGGTATCGGCACCACGACTGGTCGGCTTGAGGAGACGAAGACTTCGGAGAGGTCTTCGACCTTCTCGTGGCCGGCGCTTTCGATCCCGAGGATGCCGCTCCAGTAGGTGTCGTCTTCTTCGGCGTTGGTGCCCAGGATGTTTTGGAGGCTCCCGAACCAACGCTCCGGGACCGGATCGCCTGTCTGGGTTGCCGTGTAGAGCTCGGCGACGCGGCGAATGAACAGGGAGATGCTGTAGCCGTCGACCAGGAGAATGTTGGTGACGAGGATCCAGGCCCAGGATCCGTCCTCGCGACGGACCAGGGTTGACGATGTGGTCGGTTCTGCGGCCGGGGTGAGTTGTTCGCGGGCGATGCCGCGGATCTGATCGTCGCCGTGGCCCGCATCGACGATCTCGGTCGACAGCGTGATCGCGGTGTCGACGTACTGGAAAGGGACACCGTCGTTGTCGCCGAAACGGACCTGTAGGGCATCGGTTTCGGAGAAGGCGGCACTGACTGAGGATGCGAAGGCGGCTGGGTCGATCGGGCCGTCCAGCCAGATCAGTTGGCCCGCGCAGAACACCGAGGACTCGGGGGCAAGGCTCCGTGCCACCCAGTTGCCCCGCTGGCTCGCAGTCAACTCCACATGATCAAAAGCCGTCAACGGAGGCACACCCACTTCTCTTGAGACCAGTCGAGCCACACTAATGAAGGTTAGGCTAACCTTGCAACGTGCCGCCGCCCATCTCACCCAACCGCCTGGACTCCGACCCACCCGACGTCCAGCCGTTCGAGGCCGGCGCGGGGACTACGGCCGGTCGATTTCTGCTGCGCGTGATCTTCTCCGTACGCCGGATCACCGTTCCTGCGGCGCTGGCAGCGACCGTCTGGCAGGTGGGCGAGGCGGCGGTTCCAGTGGTGATGGGTCTCGCGATCGACCGGGCGTTGGCAACCGGGGATGCGGGGCAGTTGGTGCTGTGGATCGGCGCACTAGTGGCCTTGTACGTCGGGTTGACCGTGGCAGCGAAGTTTGCCACCCAACTGACCGCGTATGCGGTGCAACTGCTGCAGCACCGCATCCGGAGCACCCTCTCGACCGTCGTACTGCATCCGGTCGGCGGCGGCGCCCACGCGCCGGACGGTGGCGTCGTCTCGGTGATGACCAACGACGTCGGCCGCCTGGCCAACGGGGTTCAGCTCGTGATCATGCCGATCGCGCGGATCGTCACCATCAGCTTCATCGCCGTATCCCTGCTGACGACGCACTGGCTGCTCGGGCTTGCGGTGTTGGTGGGGGCACCGTTGGCGGTGTGGTTGATGGGCCTGCTCAGCGAGCGGCTGTCTCGGGACACCCGCAAGTACCAGGGGCTTCTGGCCACCACCGTCGGACTGGCCACGGATGTCGTGGCCGGATACCGGGTGGTCAAGGGGATCCGCGCTGAGACCGAGGCGACCAGAAGATACCGGCAGGCAAGCCAAGAGACGCTGGTCGGTGCCAAGCGTAATGCGGGATTGCTGGGAAGGTTTCTGATGGGCTCCGGTGTGGTCACCGGCATCTTCGTTGCCGCGGTGATGGGACTGGCGGGCTGGTTCGCCGTTGACGGGCAGCTGAGCATCGGCGAGCTGATTGCCGCCGTCGGTCTCGCTCAGGCGCTGCTGCCGCAGATCCAGTCGATCGCGAACGATTCCATCCCCAACCTCGCCGGAGCTCGCGCCTCGTCCGCGCGCGTCCTCGACGTACTGAAGACCGACAACGCCGGGGCGCCCGAGCCTGACGAAGCGACCCGGCCGGAGATTCCGCAGCTACCGGTGCTGGAGGTGTCCACGCCCAGCGCGACGATCCGGGTGGAGCCCGGTGAGCTCGTGGGAGTGCGCGCCGACGACCTGACTGCTGCCCGCCTCGCGGACGCGCTGCTGGATCCGAGCGGGCCTGGCGGCGAGGTCGCAGTGCGACTGAACGGGATCGCTGCCGGGGAGTTGACTGCCCAGGAGTACCGCTCCCGGGTCACCTTCACGCCGCACCGGGTCATGCTGTTCAGCGGAACGATCCGCGACAATCTCATCGCCACCGGCGGCTCACCCGAGCTGGTGACAGCTGCGGTGCGAGCTGCGGCATGCGGCGATTTCGCCGCCGATCTCGACCTCCCGGTCGGCGAGGACGGCAATCGCCTCTCCGGCGGCCAGCTCCAGCGACTTGCGCTTGCCCGCGCCCTGGCGAGCAACGCGCCGGTGCTCGTATTGCACGACCCGACCACGGCGGTCGACTCGGTCACCGAGCACACGATCGCGGAGCGGTTGCGCGATATCCGCACGGGCCGTTCGACGTTGCTGATCACGTCGTCTCCCGCGTTGCTGGCCAGCTGCGACCGCGTAGTCGACTTGGTCGAGCACGCACTGGCGCCCGCAAGGACAACGCGGTGAGCGGGACAACACTGCCGGTCGCGGGCGGCAGGGAGACGGCCAGAGAGGTATGGCGCTTCAGTCGCGGGCATCGGCTCCGGCTCGCCCTGGTCGGAGCACTGGGAATCGTCAGCACCGGCGCCAATGTGATCCCGCCGCTGATCGTCGGATTCCTCGTCGACCGGGTGCGGGCAGGCACCGCCGACCTCGGCACCGTCCTGACGGTCACGGGCGTCATGGCGCTCTCGGCAGCTCTCGGCGCGGCCGGCACCGCGGTGACGATCGTGCTTGCCACTCGCGTCTACCACACCATCCTCGCCGCGTTGCGCGAACAGCTCGTGGGTCGTGCCATGACGCTTCCGCAGCATCTCGTCGAACGCGCCGGGACCGGCGACCTGATCTCCCGGACCAGCGACGACGTCACTGCGGTCGCTGATGCCGCCCCTGCGGTGATACCTGCGCTCACCGTCACCGGGTTCACCATCGTCGTGTCGCTGGGCGGGCTTGCTGCGCTGGAATGGCCGTACGCCGCCGCGTTCGCCGTCGTACTGCCGGTCTACGTACTCGTCATGCGCTGGTACCTCCGGATCGGCCCGCGGGTGTACGGCGCCGAACGCGCGGCGATGAGTGCCCGGGCGCAGCAGATCCTCGAGTCCCAGCGCGGCTACGCCACCGTCCTCGGGCTCGGACTCACCGAGCAGCGGCATCGCACCGTGATGGCTGCGTCCTGGGGCGTCGCGGTGTGGACGCTTCGCGCGCGGGCCGTGCAGGTCTTGCTCAGCATCCGCCTGAACCTCGGCGAATGTCTGAGCCTGGCCACCGTCCTCGTCGTCGGCTTCTTCCTGATCGAGGCGGACGCATCCACTGTCGGCGGTGCCACCGCCGCGATGCTGCTTGTCCTGCGTCTGCTCGGCCCGATCAACCAGCTGGTGTTCGTCGTCGACGACCTGCAGTCGGCCCTGGCCTCGCTCAGCCGCATGATCGGGGTCGCCACCATCCCGGAGGAAGCGGGCGAGCCGGCAGCGACCGCGGGCACGGACACCGCCGTACGGCTGCACGAGGTCGGATTCAGCTACGGCGACGGCCCTCGCCTGTTCGACAACCTCACTCTCGACATTCCCATCGGTCAGCGCATCGCTGTGGTCGGTGCGTCCGGGGCCGGAAAGACGACGCTGGCCGCCGTTATCGCCGGCATCCATCTACCCGACGCCGGGACGGTGGCACAGCCCGGCCGGACGACGTTGATCACCCAAGAGACGCACGTGTTCGCCGGCACCCTGCGGGACAACCTCACGCTTGCGGCCCCCAGCGCCACCGACGACGACATCCACGCGGCGCTGGACGCCACCGGGGCAGCCGGTCTGCTCGACCTGCTGCCGGACGGTCTCAACACGATGATCGGCACCGGCGGACATTCGCTCACCGACGCACAGGCTCAACAGCTCGCCCTCGCCCGGCTACTGCTCGCCGACCCGGAACTGGCGATCCTCGACGAGGCGACCGCCGAGGCGGGCTCCACCCATGCGGGGTTGCTGGACAGCGCCGCCGAGGCTGCTTTGCGTGGGCGCACCGGGTTGGTGATCGCGCATCGCCTCTCCCAAGCCGCGACCTGCGACCGGGTCGTCGTCATGGAGCACGGCCGGATCATCGAGAGCGGAACACATGACGAACTGGTCGCCGCCGGCGGCGTGTACGGCGGGCTGTGGCGAGCGTGGGAGGCCGGACGGAGCATGAACAACAAGCTAGGAAGGACTGGCTCATGACGGGAACGCCGGACAACACGGCGGTACGGACCGCATTGTGGCGCGCCTTGCACACACAGGTGGACGAGCCGCCGTACGTCCTCGAGGACGAGGTGGGTGCTCGGCTGGCGGGCGAGGACGGCTGGCGCGAGCGCGGAGACATGGTGCCGGACGCCTCCCGCGGAAAGCGGGCCACGGTTGTCGGGCGGGCGCGGTTGACCGAGGACCTGGTGGCCGAGGCCGCGAGCCGCGGCGTGGATCAGTACGTGATTCTGGGCGCGGGCTTGGACTCGTACGCTCAGCGTCATTGCGATGCGGGCTCCACCGTGACCGTTTTCGAGATCGACCAGCCGGAGACGCAGGCCTGGAAGCGGAGCCGGTTGCTCGAGCTCGGCCTCGACATCCCGGAGCGGTTGCGCTTGGTACCGGTCGATTTCGAAGCGAGTGACGACTGGTGGGAGCGACTGCAGGCAGCGGGATTCGATACCTCGCGCCCCGCGGTGGTGTCCTGGCTGGGCGTCACCATGTACCTGACCGAAGAGGCCACGGCGGCGACCCTCAAGCAGGTGGCGAGTCTGCCGGCCGGCTCCTCGCTGATTCTCACGTTCTTCCGTCACCTCGAGGATCTGTTGCCCGAGGACGTACAGATTCGGCGAGCCTCACGAGAGGGTGCCCGGCGGGCCGGTACGCCGTTCATCAGCTTCTACACCCCGGAACAGATCAGCGAACTGGTGCGGCAAGCAGGCTTCGCTGACGCCGAGTACGTCTCGGCAGCAGGCCTGGCCGATCGCTACTTCGCGGACCGGACCGACGGCCTACGGCCGTACAGCGGCGAAGAAGTGCTGATCGCAGGCGTCTGACAGCGAACTGGAACTATCAACAAGCAATGAACGAGGAGTTCTGATGAGTCTCACCACCGAGCAGTTGATCGCCGATGTCGCCGATGTGCTGTACATCCAGCCCACGGAGATCGACTACGAACTGAGCCTTCGCGACCAAGGGATGGACTCGGTGCGGCTGATGGATCTGGTGGAGCGGTGGCGTACCGCGGGAGTGGACCGGATCGACTTCATCACCCTGGCCGAGGACTCGAGACTCGGGCATTGGGTCGAGGTCATCGAGAAGCTGCAAGCCGGTGAAGAAGTGGCTTCCTGACACTGCGGTAGGTGTGTGGTGCGGTCGAAGACCGCACCACACACCAGCGTCGTCAGGTCAGGGGTGCCAGTACTCGCAACGTATTGCCCCACCCCACGAGTGACTTCGCGATCACGATCAATCCAGCGCCGGCAATGACTGCCTGGAGTTCGTCCTCGGTGCGGTACCCAGATCCATGAAGCGCCAACTGCAGGATGTCGCGCTCTGCGTCGTGTTCGTCCAGCTCGGCGGGATCGAAGGTGTCCTCCACCAACAGCACCCGGCCACCGGGGCTCAGGCTCGCTGCGGCCCGCTGAAGAATGAGCCTCGCCTCCGCGTCCCGATGCTGCCCGAGCGTGTCGAGGATCAGTACGGCGTCCGCAGGCTCGGTCTTCTCGAACACCGACTGCTCGACGATCCGGATCCGGCCACGTCTCGTCGCATCCGCGATGCTGAGCGGAAGGTCCCGGCGGAACCAGTCCGCCGCGGTCGGGAGCGCCACGATGGTCACCCGCGCTTCCGGATGCGCCGCAGTGAGGTAGTCGGCGTGGACCCCGGCACCAGGTGCGTGGAGGACTACCGAGCCGACGCCCTCGAGCACGGGTGCCTTCGCGAGCGGGTCGGCGAGGACCTGCGCGAACCGGGACTTGTTCTCCAAACGCTTGTGCTCAAAGGTCGCATCGCCGCGGAGGGCGTCCCAATCTGTGCCGGTCACCGACTCCAGCACCGGACGATCGTCGCGGACCGCCGCTTCAACGCCGTAGAAGGCCTGTGTCATGCGGAAGTCGACCCCGCTGGAGACCAGATGATCGAGCACGGACTCGTCGGTCAGAAACTCGCCGGTCTCGCTGAGCTTGTATTCGTCGCCAACCTGTTCCAGGAGTGCGAGCGCCTGGAGGTATCGCAAGAACTTCGCCAGCGAGCGTTCGTTCGCGCCGGTGTGCTGGGCGAGCGCGGGGAGGGTGCGCGCTCCGCGGCTGATGCAGTCGGCGATCCCGAGATTCGCGGCCGCCCGAATGGCGAGCGGCGGAAGCAACTCGGACATCTCGTGGAATTTCTCGAAGGCCTCGCCGTTGCGCTCGAGGTCCGGCATGGCGGGGTCGTCGTCCGACGCCACCACCTCTGCACGCCGCCAGTAGCCGGTGAAGTCGATGTCGGACTTGTCGACACCGCGCTCTTCAATGAGGTGCCGCCGCAGATCACGGACGACGGCCTGTTCCCCGGCGAGCCAGGCGAACATCGAGCCCTCGGGCCGGCCGGCCTCGCGGACTGCCTGCAGCAGCAACGGCGTCGTACCGGGTGCTTGTCCCTGCCGCACGACCCAGGTCACCTCGACACCGGGGCGTTCCGGGAGCTCGATCCGGTGCGACTCCTCAGCCACCTCGATGTAGATCTCGGCCTGTGCTTCGGCAGGCAGCTCCTCGAGCAACCGGTCGATCGCCGGGATGGCCGTGTCGTCACCGGCAATGAGATACCGGTCGTACCCCTCAGGCCACCCGGTCGAGACCGACGGTCCCCCGACGTGGAGGCGATCGCCGGGATTCGTCCGGTACGCCCACGTGGTCGCGACGCCCACACCATGCTTCACGAAGTCGATGTCGAGCTCGCGAGCCTGCGCGTCGTACCGTCGCACCGTGTAGACCCGCCACAGCGCCGGCGGGTCGGACGGCCACCTGTACTTGCCGTCCTTGTAGACCGGGAGCACGGGTTCGCTCTCGCCGGGGTGCGGGAAGATCAACCGGACACTGTCGTCGAAACCGCGGCTGACGAACGCGGGGAACGCAGTACCGTCGCTGTCGGTGAACGATCCCAGCTGATCACCGGTCAGCGTCACCCGGCGCAACCCGGGAGTGACATCGACAACCCGCGCCACCTCCAGCTCCCGCAGGACAATGCTGTGTACGACGGTGGGGCGGGCGCGGCGCGGCATGTCAAAACCTTAGCATTGCCTAACCTAACGAAGCTCGGCTGTCAGAGCCTCTCGGAGCTCGGTCACCACGTTGTCCGCGAAGCCGAGGAACGTGATGGTCGTCGTGTCCGGGGCAAGGTGATATCGGATCACCGCGCGATACAGCTGCTCGGTGCCTTCTGGGGCTGACGACCCGCCGTCCGGCCCATAGATCCGCGTGAGGATCACCGCGGGGGAGGGCGCCCGCCGCAAGGCCCTGCGTCCGGCCTTGTTGTGATAGCGCAGCAGCGCCAGCTCGGCGGTTCTGGCCGGCTCAGCTTCGTCGAGAGCGATGGCGGATGTTGCGGTCAACGGGCCGACTGCCATCGTGTCGGCAGTCAGCGGGACCTCCTCGTCGAGCACGCCGCCGATCAGTCGTGCGATTCCGGTTGAGCGGAGCGCGCTGCGGATGGCCTTGCTGACGACGTCCTCGGTCAGGGAGCTCTCCCAGCGGAACCTGGAGACGTTGCCAGAGGCAAAGGTCGGTTCGTCGGTCGTCTGCGCTTGGGCGAGCAGGTTCTTCCAGCGATCGAGGCTGTCCGTGGCGACCGAGTCGCCGGCTGCTTCGATGGCTTCGAGCGCAGGGACGAGCGGTAGGCGGGACACCTCTACTCCGCCGGACAGCGCCTCGGCCAGACGATGCAGCGAGGCGCGGTCGACGGTTCCCGCGTGGACGGCGAGCACTGCAGCCGTCTGTGTATAGGCGAGAGCAGCCGGGCGGCCGGCCGAGATGTCAATGAGGTCAACGGCGGCCGACCTGAGGTTGGTCTCGGCCGTCAACTCCACAGTCTGGGGCTGGACTGTCTCTGCCGGCAGGAGATAGGTAAACCAGAGCCGTCGGCTGGTGGCGTCAACTGATAGGCGAAGCGCGTCCGTGGTGGCGACGAGTGAGCGGAAGGACGAGACGACCGATTCGCTCGTCGACTGCGCGGGCAAGCTGATGAGCTCAGTAAAGACGTACTCGTCGGGTGCGGTGTCCGCCTCGCGTAAGCGCTCGAGGGCAGCAGAGGTCGGAACAAGAACCGGCTCGGCCGAACTGGCGCCGGGCGTCGACGGCGCAAGCAGCGCAGCGAGGGCGCCGATAGTGCGCTGCACGAACACATCAGGCAGTCTGAACGTCAGGTCGTGCTCACGGCCGTAGGCAACGAGTCGTGCCGCGGAAATGCTGTCGCCACCGATGCGGAAGAAGTCGCTGTCCACGCCGAGGTCGGTGTCGCCGCCGAGCTGAAGGACGTCGCGGAAGATGCCGGCGAGGGCGATCTCGGTGTCGGTTTCCGGTGGCCGGCCGTCGGCCGCAGCTGCCGCCAGGTCCGGTTGCGGCAACGCGCGGCGATCCAGCTTCCCGTTAGCCGTAACGGGGAATCGGTCCAGACGGATGAACGTGGCGGGCACCATGTAGTCCGGCAGCGACTGTGCGAGGTGCTCGCGTAGTGCGTCGAAGAGCACTGCGTCCCCGGCGTCCGCGGTGCTGGTGACGTAGGCCGCGAGGTACTGTCCGCCGGCCGAGTGGTCCAAGGTGACGACCGCCGCACCCGAGACGTCTGGATGCTGCTCGAGGACCGCGCGGATTTCGCCGAGCTCGATCCGGTAGCCGCGGATCTTCACCTGATCGTCGCTACGGCCGAGGTACTCCAACTGTCCCTGGGCGTTCCACTGCACCACATCACCCGTGCGATACAACCGTGCGCCGGCGGCACTGAACGGATCGGCCACAAAGCGGCTAGCGGTCAGGCCCGCGCGAGCTACATATCCATCTGCGAGTTGCACGCCGCCCAGATAGAGCTCACCTGCCACGCCGACCGGCACCGGACGCAACCAGGCATCAAGAACACGCGTCGTCGTATTCGCCACCGGCACTCCGATCGGCACTCCCGCCGCATCGACAAGCTCGGCCTGAACCACCGGGTGAGCGGTCACATCCACGGCCGCTTCCGTCGGCCCATAGAGGTTGTGCAGCTCGGCGTTCCCGAACAGCGCAACGGCACCGGCCGCCGGTGCCACGGGCAATGCCTCGCCGGAGCAGAACACACGCCGTACCGAAGCCACCGACGTCCGGTCGGGGTTCGAGGTGAGGAAGGCCTGCAGCATCGACGGCACGAAGTGGGTGATCGTCACCGCGCGACGGTCAATCACCTCGAGCAGATATTGGGGATCCTTGTGGCCGCCGTCCTGCGCCACGACCACCGCTGCGCCGGTCACCAGCGGCAAGAAGAACTCCCACACCGACACGTCGAACGTGAACGGGGTCTTCAACAGCACCCGATCCGCTGCACCGATCCGGTAGTCGTCACGCATCCACCACAGGCGATTGACGATCGCCTGGTGGTTGATCTGCACGCCTTTGGGACGTCCGGTGGTGCCGGAGGTGAAGATCACGTACGCCGCGTCCGTCGGAAGCAGCGGACGGGAGTACTGCGGTGGCTCGATCACGCCGGCATCGAGGCGTTGCTGCACGAATTCGTCGTCGATGAGCAGGATGCGTACCGGATGCTCGGTGAGCACGTGCACCTCGGCGGTACGCCGGTCTGCGATCACCGCACGTGGTTCGGCGTCCGCGAGGATGTGCTTGACGCGTTCAGCGGGATAGTCGGGGTCGATCGGCACATACGCCGCCCCGGCACGGATCACCGCGGCCAAGGCGACCACCAAGTCGGCCGAGCGAGGCAGTGCGACCGCGACCCGATCTCCGACCTGCACGCCCTCCGCAACGAGGAGGTGGGCGAGGGCGTTGACCCGCGCGTCGAAGCCGCCGTAGGTCAGTTCACTGCCGTCATCAGCGATGACGGCGACCACGTCCGGGCTCGCCGCCGCCTGCCGGCGTACGAGTTCATCAAGCGTCGTCTCGGGAACATCAAGCGTCTCACCACAAGACCACGCATCGAGTTGCTGCAACTCCGGTGCGAGCAACAGGTCCAGATCACCGACCCGCGCCTCCGGACCAGCAGCGATTGCCTCCAGCACCGACTTGAAGACGGCAATAAACCGCTCAGCCGTAACGCTTTCGAACAGGTCGGTCGCGTAAGCGAGTTTCCCGCTCAGCTCGGTGAGCGAATCGAAGATGTCGAGGTCGAGATCGGTCTTGACCGCGCCGACCGCCGCGGGAGTCACCGTCGTCTCGACATTCCCGATCTGCAGGCCTCCGCGGCGGCTGTCGATGACGCGGTGGGTGAGCATCAGCTGGAAGAGGGGGTTACGGCCGACGGATCGCTCGGTGCCCAGCGCACGGGTGATCTCTTCGAAGGGCGCGGCCTGATGCTCGAACCCGCCGAGGATCGTTCGTTTGGTGTTCTGCAGTACGTCGGCGATCGAGTCACTGGCGTGGAACCGATGGCGGATCGGCAGTGTGTTCACGAAGTATCCGACCAGGTCTTCCAGGCCGTCCTCGGTCCGTCCGCCGACCGGTGAACCGATCACCACGTCCGCGCCGGCGCCCAGCGCCGAGACGGTCAACGCGGTAGCGGCCTGAAGCGTCATGAACATGGACACGCCCTGCTCATCGGCTGCCTGTCGCAGGCCGGTCGCCACCTGTGGATCGATGGTGAACCGTAGATCCGCACCGCGGTGGGTCGGCGCCACCGGTCGGGCCCGGTCCGGAGTGATCGTGGACTCCGCGGGCGCATCCGCGAGGACGTCACGCCAATAGGCCAGATGCTGGGAAAGCAGTGACTCCGGATCCGACGCCGTACCCAGGACGTCGCGTTGCCAGATCGCGTAGTCCGCATACTGCGCCCGCAACGGCTGCCAGCCAGGCTCCTGCCCCGCGGCTCGCGCCTGATATGCGGTCGACAGGTCGCCCAGCAGCGACGGGAACGACCATTCATCCACTGCGTGGTGATGTACCGCGACAACGAGCACCCAGTCGTCAGCGCGGAGCAGCGCGACCCGGATCGGGAGATCGACGGCGAGATCGAACCCGGCCTGCACCACCGCGCGCACCCGCGCATCCACGCCGGCCGCATCCACCTCCTCAACGAGAAGCGAGAGCCGGTCGGCCGCTTCCTTGGCCTGTACGACGACCTGGCGGAGCGTGCCGTCTTTCTCCACCAAGAGGGTGCGCAGTGCCTCGTGACGCGAAACGACATCCCGGACCGCCATGAGCAGAGCGTCGGGATCGAGCTCCCCGGACAAACGCAGTACGACCGGCACCACATACCGGCCACCGGGCCCACCCAACTGATCGATCAGCCAGAGTGCTTGTTGTCCGTAGGAGACGGGGAGTACGTCGGGGCGCGGTAGGTCGCCGACCCGGGTCCCGGTGGTTGCGGTGGTGTTGTCGGCGAGGTGAGCCAGTTGATGGATGCGGGGGTGGTCGAAGACATCGCGCAGTGTCAATACGGTGCCGACTTGTGCGTTGGCGCGTGCGACGACTCGTGTTGCCAGTAAGGAGTGTCCGCCGAGGTGGAAGAAGTCGCTGTCGACGCCGAGGTCGCTGTCGAGGTTCAGTACGTCGCGGAAGATGGCGGCGAGGGCGATCTCGGTGGCGGTTTCGGGGGGTCGGCCATCGGTTGCGCCTGCGGTCAGGTCTGGTTGCGGCAGAGCGCGGCGGTCGAGTTTCCCGTTGGCTGTCACGGGGAATCGGTCCAGCTGGGTGAATGTCGTGGGGACCATATAGTCCGGCAGCGACTTGACGAGGTGCTCGCGCAGTACGTCGAACAGCGTCGGATCCTCGGTGCTGGTCGTGGTGACGTAGGCCGCGAGGTATTTGCCGCCGGCCGGGTGGTCCAGAGCGGCGATTGCCGCACCCGATACCGCTGGATGCTGCTCGAGGACTGCGCGGATTTCGCCGGGTTCGATCCGGTAGCCGCGGATTTTGACTTGGTCGTCGCTGCGGCCGAGGTACTCCAATTGCCCTTGGGCGTTCTGCCGCACCACGTCGCCGGTGCGATACAGCCGTGCGCCGTCGTCGCCGAACGGGTCGGCGACGAAGCGGTCGGCGGTCAGGCCGGGGCGTGCGACGTACCCGTCGGCGAGTTGTACTCCGCCGAGGTAGAGCTCTCCTGTCGCTCCGGCCGGCACTGGGCGCAGCCACGCGTCAAGAACGCGCGCAGTCGTATTCGCCACCGGTGCACCGATCGGGGTGTTCTTGGTGTCGGTGATGCTGGCCGCGGTTGCGTCGCCGGTGACCTCGGTAGAGCCGTAGAAGTTGAGCAGTTCTGCTTGTGGTGCGGCGATTCGCATCGTGTTCGCCGTGCTCTGGGTTAGCGGTTCACCAGAAGAGATCCAGTACCGGACCGAGGCCAGCGTTGCTGCGGCGTCGTCGTGCCGAACGAGGACGTCGGCCAGGCTGGGGACAGTCAGTAGATGGGTGACGCGATGTCGGGCGATCGTGTCGAGCAGGCCGGTCGGGTCTTGTGCGGTTTCCGTGGGCACGACCACGATGCGGGTGCCGGCGATCATCGGCCCGAACAGTTCGGTCATGGCGTCGACGAAGCCGATGCCGCTTTTCGACAGCGCTACATCGCCTGGTTTGTAGTCCAGTACTCGTTGTCCCCAGGCGAGGCGGTTCGCGACTGCGCGGTGGGTGAGGACGACGCCCTTCGGGTTTCCCGTCGTACCGGATGTGAAGATCACGACGGCAGCGTCGAGGTCGTTCAACTGCCGCGCTAGAACGGGGGCTGTTTTCTCCCCGGTGGCAAGGCGTTCCTGTACTTCGGTGATGTATCGGTCCGTGATGACCACGCTGGGTGTGGCGTCGCCGAGGATGTGGTTGATGCGTTCGGTGGGGTAGGCCGGATCGATTGGTACGTAGGCCGCGCCGGACCGCAGTACTGCGGCAAGTGCTACCACCAGGTCGATCGAGCGTGTCATGGCGACTGCGACTCGGTCGCCGACCTGCACGCCCTGTTCGATGAGGAGGTGGGCGAGGGCGTTGACTCGTGCGTCGAACTGGCCGTAGGTGAGTTCGGTGCCGTCGTCGGCGGCGACCGCGGCTACATCCGGGCTGGCTGCCACCTGCCGACGTACTAGCTCATCAACAGTCGCGCCGGGAACATCAAGCGTCTCGCCTTGCAGCCATGACGGATCGGGCGTGAATCCCGTACTCAACTCGTGCAGGGTCTGGGCGGGGGACCCGTCAAGGACGGTGTTGAGGAAGTGGCTGAACTGCTGGGCGTGCAGGTTCGGGTCGTTGGTGGTGGAGCCTGCGGAGAGCTCTAGGCGGAGTCCGGTTTCCGGGCTGCGGTAGATGGCGAGGTCGAGTGATCCGACGGGGCCGGTGCTGATCGTTTCGCTGTTGCCGAGGAGCGGCGTTGATTCGAAGAGCCTGATGTTGATGGTGGGGAGTGCGAGGTACGACGCTTGGCCGCTCGGCCAGGAACGCGCGATCTGGTGGTCTTCGACGGTGGTGTGACGTCGCGAAGTCTTCAGCTGGTCCGCGACGACCTTAATGACATCCACGAGGGTCTGGTAAGGGCTGATCTCGGTGGCGACCGGGAGCGCTCTTGAGAGCGCGCTGGGTGTTTTCAGTGCTTCGCGGTCGTCGCGCAGCATGAGGGGGACGCGGATTGCCAGGTAGTCGCGGCGGTCGACCAGAGCGGTGTAGACGCCCCAGAGGGCGATCAGGGAGTCGGTCCAGGAAACCCTTGCGGTGCGTGCGAACTGCTGAACCTTGGAATAGGTGTCGTCAGGTGTCGGAACAACGACTGGTTGGCTTGAGGAGACGAAGACCTCGGAAAGGTTCTCCGCGTGGCCGGCGGTCTCGATTCCGAGGATGCCGCTCCAGTATGAGTCGTCGTTTTCTTCGGTGTTGGTGCTCAGGAGGTTTTGCAGGTTGCCGAACCAGCGGTCCGGGACTGGATCGCCGGAGTAGAGCTCGGCGACGCGGCGGATGAAGAGAGAGATGCTGTAGCCGTCGACGAGGAGGATGTTAGTGACGAGGATCCAGGCCCAGGTACCGTCCTCGCGACGGACCAGGGTTGACGATGTGGTCGGTTCCGCGGCTGCGACGAGTTGTTCGCGGGCGACGCCGCGGATCTGATCGTCGCCGTGGCCCGCATCGACGATCTGGGTCGACAGTGTGGTGGCATTGTCGACGTACTGGAAAGGGATGCTGTCGTTGTCGCCGAAGCGGACCCGCAGTGCATCGGTTTCCGAGAAGGCAGTACTGACTGAGGATGCGAATGCGGCCGGGTCGATCTGTCCGTCCAGCCAGATCAGTTGGCCTGCGCTGAAGACCGAGGACTCGGGTGCAAGGCTCCGTGCCACCCAGTTGCCTCGCTGGCTCGCCGTCAACTCCACGCGCACACTCACTTCTCTCGAGTTATTTCGGGTCGGTGGTGGGCGCCGCCCGTGGGCGTTCGCGGCCCAGAGGCACGACAGACGGCGTACCGGCGACCGGATCGGGCACGACGAGGCAGCGGAGTCCGAAGACCTCGTGCACGAGGTCGGCGGTCACGATCTCGGCCGGCGGGCCTTCGGCGACGACATGGCCGTCTTTCATGGCGATCAGGTGGGTGCCGTAGCGGGCGGCATGGTTCAGATCGTGCAGCACGGCGACCAGAGTGTGGCCGACGTGGTGCAGGTCGGTGAACAGCTCCATCAGCTCGATCTGATGAGTGATGTCGAGGAAGGTGGTCGGTTCGTCGAGCAGCATGATGTCGGTGTGCTGCGCGAGCGCCATGGCCACCCACACCCGCTGGCGCTGACCACCCGACAGCTCGTCCACCAGCCGGCCGGACAGGTCGGTGACCGTCGTTTGGTCCATCGCCCGCAGTACGGCCTGCTCGTCGGCCTCGGTCCACTGCCGGGCGAACCCTTGATGCGGATACCGGCCCCGGGCCACCAGGTCGGCCACGGTGATGCCGTCGGGGGCGATGGAGCTCTGCGGTAGCAGTCCGACCCGCCGGGCCACCTCCTTGGTCTTGAAGGAGTTGATGTCGGCGCCATCGAGAACGACCTGCCCGGCCGACGGCTTCAACAGCCGGGACAGCCCGCGCAGCAGGGTGGACTTGCCGCACGCGTTCGGACCCACGATCACTGTGAACGACTGGTCGGGGATCGCCACCGACAGTTCCCGGGAGATGACGCGCTTGTCGTAGCCGATCGTCGCCGACTCCACATGGAGTCGGGAGCCGCTGGGGGAGGGTGCGTCTCCCGTTGCCGTCAGACCGTTGGTGCTGGTGTGGATGGTCACAGGCGTCTCCTGGCTTCGGTGATCAGCAGCCAGCCGAGGTAGCCACCGCCGAGCATGACGGTGATGATGCCGACCGGCAACGGGGTTGGTGCGACGTGCTGGGCGAGGTAGTCCGCTGCCAGACAGAGCAGCGCGCCGACCAGGGCGGCGGGAGCGAGGGTGATCCCTGCGCTCCGGGTGAGCCGGCGTCCGATCTGCGGCGCGACCAGGGAGATGAACGCGATCGGGCCCGACGCGGCGGTGACCGTCGCCGTCAACGCGACCCCCAGCACGATCAGGGCGAGACGAACCGCTGAGACCCGCACTCCGTGGGCGGCGGCCGCATCGTCACCCAGCTCCAGCTGCCGCATCGGCCGGCTCGACATCGCCGCCAGCAGCAGGAGTACGGCGATGCAGGCGCCACCGACGGCGACCTGGGGCCAGGCGACGCCGTTGAGCGTTCCGGCACCCCACGTCGCGGCGGCCATCGCCTGGTCCAGGTCGGCCTTGAGGATCAGCCAGGTGTTGATCGAGCCGAGCATCGCGGAGATGCCGATGCCGACGATGATCAGGCGGAACCCTTGCACGCCTCGCCGGTAGGCGAGCAGGTACACGGCGATAGCTGTGGCGATTCCGCCGACCAGCGCTCCGCCGACCAGCTGCCAGTAGGTGCCGTTCACGACGAGGATCACGATCAGGGCCCCGGTGTAGGAGCCCTGGGAGAAGCCGATGATGCCGGGGTCCGCGAGCGGGTTGCGCAGCGTCGACTGAAAGATCGCCCCGCTCACTCCCAGCGCGGCGCCGAACACCAGCGCCGCTGCCACGCGCGGCAGCCGCCACTCGACCACGATGTTGTGGACAAGCCCGGTCGTCCCACCAGTCAGTGAGGAGACCACCTGTCCTGGACTGAGTTGGTACGAGCCGGTCATCAGAGCGAGCACAGCCATGCAGGCGATCGCCAGGGTGAGGACCGAGCAGATGATGACCGAGCGCCACTCGAGCCGTACGGCGATTCTCCGACGCCGCAGCACCAGCACCCGCCGCCCGAAGTGCACGCGACGTGTCCCCGGCGACCAGGCGGTCCGGGAGGAATCAGTGTGCGGATCGAGTCCGCTGGGCGCGCTCATAGCCCGCTCGCTTTCTTCTGCCGCACCAGCGCGATGAGCACGGGGGCGCCGACGAAGGCGGTGACGATGCCGACGGGGATCTCGCCGGGCCGCATCACGACCCGCCCGAGAATGTCGGAGGCCAGCAGCAGACTCGGGGCCAGCACCACGCTGTAGGCGAAGATCCAGCGCTGGTGCGGGCCGACGATCCAGCGCGCGACGTGCGGGACCATCAGCCCGACGAAGCCGATCGGCCCGGCGATCGCCGTACCGCCGCCGGCGAGCAGGGTCAGCGCGATGATCGCGAGGATCCTGGTGCGTACCAGCCGGACGCCTTGGGCGACGGCCAGCTCGTCACCCAGCGCCATGGCGTTGAGCGGGCCGGACACCGCGAAGGCCAGGACGAGCGCGATCGCGAAGAACGGCAGGAGCGGCCACACCAGGTCGAGCGGGCGGCTCACGATCGAACCGGCGTTCCAGGATCGCATCGCGTCGAACGCGTCCGGGTTGGTCAGCTCGAGTGCCGAGCCGGCACCACCGAGCACCGCGCCGACGCAGACCCCGGCGAGAACCATCATCACCGGCGATTGGCCGCGCCGGGTCGATCCGAGGGCGAGCACCATCAGGGTGACGATCAGCGCGCCGCCGAAGGCGAACCACATGTAGCCCTGAATGTTGCGGACTCCGAGCAGCCCGACGGCGACTGTCACCGCGAAGGAGGCACCGGCGTTTACTCCGAGGATGCCCGGATCGGCCAGCGGATTGCGGGTCAGCGCCTGGATCAACGCGCCGCCGACCCCCAGCGCCGTACCGACGACCAGTCCGACGACGGTGCGCGGCAGCCGGAAGTCCCGGATCGCGAACTGATCGATGTCGTTCGACGGATGGAACAGGGCCTTCCACACCACGGCGGGCGAGATGGCGGTCGACCCGATCAGCACGCTCGCCACCAGTAACACCAGGAGCACCACGAGCGCGATGACCAGGCCGATCGGACGACGCCGCGATCCGGACCCCTTTACGGTGCCCGGATCGGCGGGTCGTCGCAGGTCGAGAGCTGTCACTTCTTGGGTGGCAGGGTCGCCAGCGCCTTGTCGAGCGAGCCCAGGTACCGCAGGACGGCGCCGTACGAGTTGTTGCCGGGGCAGAAGACGCCGAGCGCACGACCCGACGTCACGGTCGGCAGCGCCTTCCAGGTGTTGGTCTCGACCACCGGCGCGAAGAGCTCGGTCGGCTGGCCCTTGTCGTCGGCGGGGTAGGTGATCACGTCGTACGTGGACAGCTTGGAGAGCTGCTCGAAAGGCAGGTTCTCGTAGGCCAAGGGGTCCTTGCCGGCGGCCGCCTTGGGGAAGTTCAGGCCGACGTCGTCCTGGGCGATCTCGACGCACCCGATGTCCCCGATGACGTACGTCCCGGGATCGGAGCTCGCGTAGCGGTCCAGATTGACGAACTTGGTGGTCTTGATGAGGTCCGCGTACGTCTGCTTCAGCTTGGCGACGCTGCCCTCGAAGTCCGCCTTCTGCCGGGTGAGCGAATCCTTCACGTTGCCGGCCTCGGCGAGCCCCTCGGCGAGTGCCTTCCACTCGGTGTCGAGCCCCCAGAAGGCGGTCGGGGCGATCGTCGCGAGCTGCTTCTCCATCTTCTTGAACTCGGCATCGGGAATCTGGACCAGGATCAGGTCCGGCTTGAGGCCGGCGACCTTCTCGAGGTCCACCTCGTCACCGAGGTTCGTGGCGTTCTTGAACGTGGCGCGCTGGTCCTCCGGCAGCAGGTTGAGCTCGGAGTCGGCCACCCCGGTGACGCCCACCGGCTTGCCACCCATGTCGATGAACGGCAGGTCCGTGTTGCCGATCGTGACGACCCGCTGCGGGTTGGTGGGGACCGCGATGTCGCCGTTGCCGGCCTTGACGGTGCGGGTCGCGGCGGCTTTGTCGCCGGTCGTGCCGCCGGCCTTGTCATCGCCGCCGCCGCAGGCCGTGAGGACGAGCGCGAGGCTCAGGACCGCGGCGGTCAGGGCTGCGCCGCGCCGGCTCAGGGGTGTCGTGCTCATGGGTGTGCTTTCCGATCTTCTGCAGGGGTGATCAGGCCGCGCTCCGTCGAGGCAGGGACCTTCGCGCAATATTAGGTAACCCTTACCTTAAAAGCCAGCTCTAGTGACGTAGCCCCGAGACGTCAGAAGGCCCGGACCATCAGGGTCCGGGCCTTCGTCGTACCTCAGGTCACTTGGCGGCGAGGCGCAGCCCCAGGGTGAAGTAGAGGCCGTTCGGCGTACCGAGGCCGGTCATCGTGTCGTAGCCCTTCGCGGTGACCAGATTCGTGCCAGGTCCCTGGTAGTCGAAGAACTCCAGGCTCGGGGTGTAGTCACTGGTGGCCGGTGTGTAGGCGACCCGGTTCTGCTGCGGTGTCTTGGCTGTCTGCGGAAGGACGTCGCGGATCGCCGGAGTCCCGTGCAGGCGATAGAGGACGGGGTTGATGAAGCCGAAGGGCACTCGCCGCCCCTGCTGCGCGCCGGCGATGAGACCTGCGATCAGCGGAGTGGCCAGGCTGGTGCCCGCGGACGACTGGGTCTGGTAGCGGCCGTTGTCGTCCAGATGGCCGACCAGCATGCCGGTGCTGGGGTCGGCGAGGGCCGAGATGTCGGGCGCTGCGCGGTTGACCAGCGTCTTGCCGTGGACCCGGACGTGCGACATCGAGGCCGGTACGACGCCCTTCTGGTAAGCAGGCTGTGCGAAGTCGAGACTGGTCCCACCGCCGGCCGCGCTGCCGGCACCCAGGTCGTTCCACTTGCCGTCGTCGAGCGAGATGGTGTTGTTCGACCAGCCGGTTTCGAACACCCGCTCGTTGCGCGCGCCGAGGCCGAGGGTCGTGCCGCCGACGGCCGTTGCGAACGGCTGCTCCCCAACCGCGTCCAGAGTGGCTGCGTCGCCGGATGCGAAGTACAGGCCGACCCCTTCGGCTGCGGCTCGAAGCGTGAGCGCGTGCAGAGTCTTCCCCGTGTCACCGTCGCCCGGGATCCCCCACGAGTTGGAGACGATCGTGGCGCTCGGCCGGTGGCCGTCGCCCATCAGTACGCCGTGCACGGCGTTCAGCAGTCTTTCGTCCTCACCGCAACCGTTGCCGACGACCACCAACTGCTTCGCGTCCGGCGCCATCGCGTAGACGGCCTGCGAGTCCATCTCGGCCTCGTCGTCGTACCGATTCGCGCTGCGGGTGCTCGCGGTGGGGCACGGGCGCCCCGCCGTCTGCTCCCGGTACTGGCCGGGCTTCAGCGGTGGCAGGTCGTTCCGCTTCGCCCACTCCTGCATGGCCTTCTGCATCGAGGTTCCGAAACCGAGCTCGGTCAGGGCCACGGTCTGCCCCTTGCCGCTGAAGGCTCGCGAAGCGCCGTACGCGGTGCGCAGCTGCTTGGCGGAGTAGCCGCAGATCGGCAGCGGCGCCTTGGTCAGTCCCCGGTACGACGGCTTGAAGGTCTGCAGGTGCTCTGCCCAGTAGTGCGAACACGTCGGTGCTTTTGCCTTCGACGTCGAAGCGGCGATCACGCGCGAGGTGCTGCCCAATCCGGTCACCGCGAGAACGTCCGACCCGCGTTCGCTGAGCACAGACTGCAGTTTCGCCACCGGAGCGGTTGCCGACACGTGGTCCCGGCCATTACTGATCTGTACGTCGCTCAGCCCGCTCCTGCTCAGGTTGTCAGCGACTGCCTTGGCCGACGCAGCGGACGGTCCGAACCGAGCCGTGTACTCGTTCGGACTCAAGTAGCGATGGAACTGTGGACTCCCCGGAGTGGACACCGCCAAGGCGAACCGCGCGGCGCCCGCCAGATCCGGCTTCAGCCACACCTGGACGGTCCGCGTCTCCTCAGTACGCACCTCACTCCGCGCGGGCACACCCAGCGTCGCTCCGGCAACCACAACCGCCGAGCAACTCGCAAGGGTGACAGCAGTCCTGAGCACATTCCCTCCACTCTCCATGATCGACCAGCTACCGATCTATCACCCTAGGCTGCCACTCCCGCCTTCACGTCTTCTGCAGATAAAGGTCCCGAAGCAGACAGATCTCAGCCCCGTGGTGAATCACCTCGACGTTGATGTAGAGCATCAGCTTCGCGACCGGCGCCTCCGCGAACGCAGGCGGCGCACCCTGCGGCTCGGAGAGCCCCGCCATCCCCAACCCACGCACACCGGCAATCCACAGCGCGTACTCGTCGTCCAACTGCCGCAGCGCTTCCTGGGCACTACCTGCATACGGGTACGTCGGCGTCGTGGTTGCCGCACGCCCGAAATGCATGCTGCTGGTCGAGGCGAGCACATCGCACACATGCGCGAGCCGCCACGCAATGGTGGTCACCGGCTCCGGGGCCGGCTGCCAGAAGTACTCGTCATCGGTGAGTCCGTCCAACCGAGGCCGGAGCTGGTCCCGCCAGTGCGCCTCAAGCTGATCGACTACCTCGGCACCCCAGTCAACATCCATCCCGCGACCGTAGCTCTAGAGCGTGACGCGCGCCTGCAGGCCTAAGTGGTCGGTCAGGTAGTCGGGGCCGCCTGGCATGGGGAGTTGGGCGGTGAAGGTCAGTTGGGCGGAGTTGACGGTGATTGCGGGGGTGGAGAGGAGCATGAAGTCGATGCAGTGGGCTGTCTGGTTGGAATGGAGATACAACGCGTGAAAGGTGGGCGGGCAGTCGTTGCCGAAGGCGTCGCGCAGGCCCGTGTCGCGGAGGAAGTTCCGGTAGAGGCGGCTGTCGCGGGCGATGTTGAAGTCGCCGGAGATGACGGCAGGCTCGGTGACGGCTGCTACAACGCGACCGAGCGTCGACAGCTGTTCGTGCTGGAGCCGGTAGTAGCGGTTGGTCTCGGACCAGTCGCCGTCGAAGTTGGCCAGCAGGTGGGTGTTGACCACCGCGACGCCTGAGAGGCTCGTGACCAGCACACCCTTCAGCCGCGCCTTTCGCCGTGACAGCCGCGGCAATCCGACCGCACTCGCCACGGCCGGTAGTGGGAAACGCGCGTAGTCGGTGCGGGCGATCGCCGTACGGGACAGGGTCAGCAGTCCGCCCGCCGGCCCGGCCAGTGACCTGCGGAAGCTGACGAACCGGTATGACGGCATCGCGCGCAGTAGCTGCCGGAGGTGGTAGTAGGTGAGCACCTCCTGGAAGTTCACGACGTCCACCTCCGACGCCTCGAACACCCCGCCGATCGCGGCGTACCGCTCACCAAGCCGCGAACCGCGCAGCGGCATCCCGCGCGTGTTGAGCGAGGCGACAGTCAGCTGAACCACTGGTTACCTCCACCGTGTCTAACGTGTGTGCATGACTGATCCGAAGGCGATGCTGCAGGAGTACCTTCGTGAAGCGCGTGGTGCGTTGGTGTGGAAGCTCGACGGGCTCACGGAGTACCAGATCCGCCGGCCGCTGACGCCCACTGGCACCAATCTGCTGGGGCTGATCAAGCACCTCTCGATCGTCGAGGCCCGCTACTTCGGTGACACCTTCGGCCGGCCGTTCCCGGAGCACCTGCCGTGGTGGGACGACGAGGCCGAGCCCAACGACGACAGTTGGGCCACCGAACACGAGTCCCGTGCGGAGGTCGTGGATCGCTACCACCGCGTCTGCGCCCACGCTGACGCGACCATAGCCGCGCTACGCCTCGACGCGCCCGGGCACGTGTCCTGGTGGGGCAGCCCCGATGTGACTCTCCACTCGATCCTCGTCCACGTCCTTGCCGAGACCAGCCGCCATGCAGGCCACGCCGACATCCTTCGGGAAGGCTTGGACGGGGCCACCGGCATGCTGCCGGGGAACTCGAACCTGCCCGACCACGACGCGGCCTGGTGGGAGGCCAACTACGCGCGTATCGAGGACGCCGCGGCTAAGGCCGGCGCGTAGCGACGATCGTGGACAGGTCCGGCGCGACGCGGATCTCAGTTGCGAGTAAGCCCGGGTGGGTCAGCCAGGCGAGCCGTTCGGCGTCGACGGCACCGTCGTGGACCGGCGGCCACTGGGTGATCGGAGTGAAGTCGTCGTTCACCACGGTGCCTCCGGGGTGCACCAGGAGGGACGGATCGATGCCGGAGTCGTCCGTCAGGCTTCCGCCGCCGTCCAGCACCAGCAGGTCGTACGGCGCTTGCTCGGTGACCAGGGTCCAGTCGCCAGTCAGCACCTCGACATCGGGTATGTCTGCGAACAACCGCCGTACCCGGTCCGCCCGTTCTGCGTCGCGTTCGATGCTGACGATGCGCACACCGGGGCGTCGACCGCACACCAGCCACGCAAGGCCGACTCCGCACCCAGTGCCGGTCTCACCGATCACATTGGTCGCTCCGGACGCCAGCGCGGTCAGCAGTCGCCCCTGCTCAAGGCGGCAGGACGAAGTGAACCCGAGCTCGACCGCGAGGTTCACTGCAGCGGTGACGAGCTCGGGGACGTCGGCTCCTGCGTAGCTCTGGGTGCCTGAGATCGACACGAGCTACTTGACGGCGAGTTCGCCGAGCTCGGACCAGTCGTCCTGCGGCACCTTGAAGTTGACGATGCGCGGAGTCTCGACCAGGTGCGGCGGCAGGTCGCGCTGTGCGGCCTTGAAGTGGTCCGAGGTGACGTGGGCCGTGGCGGCCTCGTCGTCGGCGAAGGCCTCGACCAGGACGTACTCGTTCGAGTCGTCCAGCGAGCGGGACCAGTCGTACCAGAGGCAGCCGGGCTCGGCGCGGGTGGCGGCGGTGAACTCGGCGGCGATGGACGGCCAGTCCTCGGCGAACTCGGGCTTCACACGGAACTTCGCGGTGATGAAGATCATGGGACTGACGTTAGCGCAGCGTGAAGCCCGTGCCGAGGGGGTCGTGCGGGTCGAGCGTGAAGGTCGCGGTACCGGTGCGGTACGCCAGACCGGAGACCTCGGTCAGGATCCCCGCGGGACCGTCGGACACGATGCGGCCGCGGAACGTCGTACCGACGATCGACTCGTGGAGTAGCGACTCGCCTGGCGACACGCGGCCGTCCGCGTGCAGGAGAGCGAGCCGGGCGGACGTGCCGGAGCCGCAGGGGGAGCGGTCGACCTGGCCGTCGGCGAAGACGGCAACGTTCCGCTGGTGCAGTGCGCCGAGGTCGTCGTACAGGATGGTGCCGTAGATGCCGTTCAATCGCGGATCGGTCGGATGGACGGCGACGTCGTTCAGGGCCCACTTGATCTGGCGGCCGATCGCGATCAGCTCGGCGTAGTGCTCCGGTGTGACGGTCAGACCGACGGATGCTGCCGGCAGTGAGGCATAGAAGGCGCCGCCGAAGCTGATGTCCGCGACGACACCCGCTACCGGCACAGAGCGAGCCAGCACGAACGACGGCACGTTCTGGAACGCCACGTCGACGACCCTGCCGCCGGTGCACGTCACGCGCGCCACCACTCGCCCGGACGGTACGTCGATGACCACATCGGTCTCGCCATCCGGCGCTGCGGGGACTAGGCCGCTCTCAACTGCCCACGCGCCCAGTGCGATCGTTCCGTGGCCACAGGCGGTCGAGTAGCCGTCCTTGTGCCAGAACAGCACTCCGAAATGCGCACCCGCGTCATCAGGCGGTACGACGAAGCACCCGTACATGTCTGCATGCCCACGCGGCTCATTCACCAGCAACTGCCGTACGGCGTCGATCGCGGGCGTGGACTGTGCTGTCAGTCGTCGCTCGGCCACAGTGGCGCCCGGAACAGTCGGACCGCCGTCAGTGACGATGCGGAAAGGCTCTCCCGCGGTTTGATAGTCGACAACACTCACAGGCTCCACATGGGCAGCCTAAGCTGCGCGCCGCGCCGCCAGCAGTGCGCACCGGAGCTTGGACTTGTCCGGGTAGCCGGCTGCGCAGCCGATCTCGTAGACGTCGTGACTGCGCATGTTCACCATCGCTGCGACGAACCAGACCGGGTTTCCCTCGGCCAGCATGGTGATGATCATGGTGGTGGTGGCGTTCATCCTGACCCTCTCCTCTGGTTGCTCTTACTGATACGTCGGATCAGGAACGCCGAATTCGACATTGCGCCAGCATGCAATTCCTCCCCGCCGCACCGGGCGGTCGGTAGCTTGGGGACGGTGACGATCGACACCTCCGACCCGTACGCCGCCTACGCCGCACTCCGCACCGCCGGACCGGTACACCGCATTGAGGGACCGGACGGAAGCCCGTCCTGGCTCGTCACCCGGTACGACGACGTTCGCCGCGCGCTCGCGGACCCGCGGCTGTCCGTGGACAAGCGCAACGCTCTCCCCGGCAACTACCGCGGTCTGAGCCTCCCGCCGGCGCTAGACGCAAACCTGCTCAACATGGATCCGCCCGACCACACCCGGATCCGGACTCTGGTCGCCAAGGCGTTCACAGCGGGCCGGGTCGACGCGCTGCGCGATCCCATTCGCCGTACGGCGGATGCGCTGCTGGAACCGATCACTGCGCACGGTGCGGCCGACCTGATCCCCGAGTACGCCGCACCGCTGCCGATCACGGTCATCTGCGACCTGCTCGGCGTACCGGTCGATGTGCGGCCCGACTTCCGGTCCTGGACCGACACCATGCTGGCACCGCCCGGACCGGACGAAGCGCGAGCCGCTATCGGCGCCATGCTGCGGTTCTTCGCCGGACTGCTCGAAGCGAAGCGCTCCGCGCCCGGTGACGACCTCACCAGCGATCTGATCGCCGCACGCGACCAGGAGGACCGACTGAGCGACGACGAGCTGACGTCGTTGATCTTCCTGATCCTGTTCGCGGGCTACGAGAACGTGGTGCATCTGATCGGCAACACCACGCTGACGCTGCTGGACGACCGCAGTCGCTGGGAGCAGGTCCGTGCGGACCGCTCACTCATCCCGGCCGCGATCGACGAGGTGATGCGGTACGACGGCCCGGTGCCGCTTGCCATTCGTCGCTTCCCGCTCGAGGACTTCGACATCGGCGGCGTGGTCATCCCGGCCGGGGAGACTGTGCTGCTCGGTCTCGCCTCGGCCAACCGCGACGCTGAGCGCTTCCCGGACGCGGACCGGTTCGACCTCGACCGGGCGGCCGGTGGACAGCTCGGACTCGGTCACGGCATCCACTACTGTCTCGGCGCACCACTCGCTCGGTTGGAGGTAGCCATCGCGCTGGATGCACTCCTCGACCACGCCCCGGACCTGACACTCGCCGTACCGCGGTCAGAGCTGCGCTGGCGCGACACCATCCGGACTCGTGGGCTGACAGGCCTCCCGGTGAAGACCGGCTGACGACTGTGCCGGTTGGCTGAAGACTGTGAAGGTTGGGTAAAACGAAGCGCCCCGGTCAATGACCGGGGCGCTTGTCCGTGTGGGTCCCGGGGGGAGTGGGACCTCCACACGTTGGGGGGACTTGGACATTAACAATCTCGCGGGGTCATGTCCGAACTATTTCGCTTCCCGCCGAAAGACTGTCCGCTGAGCGGTGCGTTTCGTGCGCTCAACGGCGGGTCCGCTTCCGGTACAGCGAAGTGGCCAGCAGCACCGAGAACACGAGGAGACCACAGCACCATTCGAGTGCGCGGATGCCGTTGTTTCCAACCGGTGCGCCGGTCAGAAACCCACGTACCGTTTCGATCACCGGAGTGATCGGCTGGTGCTTGCTGATCGGCTGCAACCACGTCGGCATCGTCTCCGCCGGCACGAACGCACTACTGAGGTAGGGCAGGAACAGCATGAAGAAACTCATCGTGCTGGCGGACTCCACCGACCGCGCGATCACTCCGAGTCCAGCGGCCAGCCATGACAGCGCAACGACGTACAGAAGCAGTAGTCCGATCGCAGCGAGCCACTCACCGACGTTGGCGTTCGGCCGGAAGCCCATGGCGAGTGCGGCCAGTACGACGATCGCTGTCGACAACGCGTTGCGCGCGACGCTCGCTGCGACGTGGCCGGTGAGCACGGAGATGCTGCGGATCGGCAGTGAGCGCAAGCGATCGATCATGCCGCTGTTCATGTCATCCGCGACCGCCATCGCGGTCGACGCGGCGCCGTACCCGGTGGTGAGGAGGAGGATGCCCGGTACGACGTAGTTCACGTACTGCGTGCCGGTGCTGATCGCACCGCCGAACACGTACACGAACAACGCCATCATCAGCAGCGGGAGCAGGATCGCAGCGAACAGTGTGTCCAGGTTGCGGCGTGCCAGCCGCACACTGCGGTCGATCATCGTCGCCGTGTCCGACAGTGCGGCGGCGACACCTTGGTGTGACATGTGAACTCCTAGGCGGTCAGTGCGAGGAAGACGTCGTCGAGTGTCGGGCGGTGTGCAGAGACGCGCTCCGGAGAGAGGCCGTTGTCGCGCAGCAGGTCCAGCAGTTGATGCAGGTGCGTCGCACTGCCGTCTGACGGAACGCTCAGCACCGCACCGGCGTGCACTGCGCTCAGTACGGCGGACGCCTTCAGTAGCTCCGGCTCAGTGGCGAACCGCAGCTCGATCCGCTCACCTCCCACCCGTGCCTTCAGCGAATCGGCCGTACCCGCGGCGACAATCCGGCCGTGGTCGAGCAGCACGATCCGGTCGGCCAGACGGTCGGCCTCTTCGAGGTACTGCGTGGTGAGCAGGATCGTGGTCCCGTCCCGGACCAGCTCTCCGATCGCGTCCCACATCGTCGAGCGGCTGCCCGGGTCGAGTCCGGTGGTCGGCTCGTCGAGGAAGATCACCCGCGGCCGCGCGACCAGACTCATCGCGAGGTCGAGTCGCCGGCGCATGCCACCGGAGTACGTCTTCACGCGCCGGTCCATCGCGTCCGTGAGCCCGAACTGCTCCAGTAGTTCGCTGGTACGGCGATGTGCTCCGCTCCGGCCGAGGTGCATCAGCCGGCCGACCATGGCCAGGTTCTCCCGGCCGGTCTGGTTCTCGTCGACTGCGGCGTACTGACCGGTCAGGCTGATCACGCCGCGAACCGCGCTCGCCTGCCGGACGACGTCGTACCCGGCGACGGTCGCGCTGCCCGCGTCGGGGCGGATCAGCGTGCTCAGGATCCGCACGATGGTGGTCTTGCCGGCGCCGTTCGGGCCGAGCAGGGCGAGCACGGAGCCCTCCGGCACGCCCAGGTCGATCCCGTTCAGTACCTCGGTCGTGCCGTACGACTTCCGTACCGCGGTGGCCTCGATGATCATGATCTCCTCCTTACTGCGTATTGAATACGCTAATTAGCGTAGCAGATACGCAGTAGTGGTGGGTAAGCCCTAGACTGAGGTGGTGGACGAACTGCCGGCCGACGTGGCCCTGATGTGGAGACTGCGGGAGACCCCGCGGCGCGGGCCGAAGCCGACGCTGACCCTCGACGACATCGTCCGGGCCGCGATCGAGATCGCCGACGAGGAGAACGACCTGGCCGCGGTCTCGATGGCGCGGGTCGCCGAGCGGCTGGGCAACTCGACGATGGCGCTCTACCGGCACGTGAAGAGCAAGGACGAGCTCCTCGTGCTGATGTCGGACGCGGCGCTCGAGCGGCCCGAACCGCTACCGGCCGACGTCGACTGGCGGACCGGGCTGACGCTCTGGGCCGCCGCCGTGATGACCGCCGTCCGCAAACACCCCTGGTACGCGCGGCTCCCGATCTCCGGACCGCCCGCCGGGCCGAACAATCTCGCCTGGCTGGACTCCGGTCTCGGTGCGATGTCGGGCACCGGTCTCAGGGAGGAGGTGAAGGTCGGGATCGTGATGGGCCTGATGACGTACGTCCAGGGCGAGATCCGGATGTCGCTGGAGCTCGCCGCGGGGTTCGCCAACGACCCGGATGCCTTCCGCCAGTACGGCGCGACGCTGGCGCGGGTGATCGACCCGCGGCAACTGCCGGCGCTGGCGCGGGTGCTGGACGCGGGGGTCTTCGACCACGTCGGCGACTTCGAGCAGAGCAGCGAGCAGGACTTCGACTTCGGTCTGCAGCTCTACCTCGACGGCGTCGCCGCCTTCATCAAGCGAGTCAGCTGAGCTCGACGATCGCGTCGGCGGCTTTGGCGGTCGCGGCGATCAGTTGCGCGTTCCGTTCGTCGCTGCCGAAGGTGCGCTCGTGCGCCTCCTCCTGGCTGCGGCCGAACTGTATGTGCCGCGCCTCGAGCCGCCGATGCCGCAGCTCCTCGGACACCTCGACGTACCAGCACTGATCGAGCACGGTCCGGACTGTTGCCCACGGCATCTCATCGAGCAGCAGATAGTTGCCCTCGGTCACGACCAAGCTGACCTCCGGCGCGACTCCGATGCTCGCGGCAATCGAATCCTCCAGCCCGCGGTCGAAACGCGGCGCCCAGATCTGCTCGGTAGGGGCCTCCTTCAACCTCTTGAGCAAGGCAACGAACCCAAGACCGTCGAACGTGTGCGGCGCACCCTTCACCGACGCCAGCCCCAGCTCCTCCAGCACGGACTGCGCCAGGTGGTACCCGTCCATCGGCACCAACGCCACCTGGTGCCCCGCCTTGGTCAGCCGCTCCGCGAGCTGCTCCGCGAACGTCGACTTACCGGCCGCCGGCGCTCCACAGATCCCGAGGATCCGCCGTTCACCGCTGGTCGCCAGCTCAACCGCCAGCTCGAACGCGGCATCCGAATCAAGTGTGCGCACCCGCCGATCCTAGAACGCCCTGGCTCGCAGCCGCCCGCTTTGCGCATGGAGCGGACCGCCAACACTGACCAACCTGCTCGGCCGGGCGATTCCCAGGCTCAGCTGAGCCTGGCGTAGAGGTATCTGACAGGGTTAGTGAGTGGCTGGGGTCCGCCCGAGGTCGCTCTCGTGCTGCTGATCGACCAGTCGGCGCGCGATGGACCCGCACTCCTCCAGTTGCAGGGTGTGCGGTGCTTCAGGGAGGCGATGGCCGAGGGCGGTCACGGTGTCGACGCAGCGGTTCTGCCCGAGGATCGCCCAGCCGGTGCGGTTCTCCGGGCTGAGGTCGAGGTCCTCGGCCAGCAACAGCTCCGCCCCGATCCACGCGCGGGTCTGCGTACGCAACGTGCCGCCGACCTCGCCGTACCGGCCGAGGACGAGCGACTCGCGGATCTCGGCCGTGCACCCCGACTCCAGGCGCACGGTCGTCGAGCGGGTGACATCCGCGTCCGCGGCGACCACGAACGGTTCGCCGTACCACTGCAGGCTCGCGCCACCGGTCAGCTCGATCGCCACGTCCCACCGCGCCGACCCGCCGCGCATGGCGTACGCGACCGTCCCCGCCGTCTCGACGATCTCAAGGCGGATCGGGCCGGACACCACAACCTCGATCCGCACCTGATCCCCGGCCAGCAGCAATGCACCGGCCGCCACCAGGGCAACCCGTACGACGCCTGCCGACCCGGGGAGCCGACGTGGCGACAAGTGGTCGGTGATCAGCACACAGCGGTCGCGAACCGGGTCGGCGACGACCTCAATGCGAGTGGGCATGGGTGTGCGAAATCATGACGCCGTTCTCGTCGAGGTGCGAATGCGGTGCCATCGGGCCGGGGTCGACCGGGGTGTGGTTGCCGTCCCGGACGATCTTGGTCATCGCCAGCACCCAGTCCTTGAGCGCGGCCACCGACTCCGGGTCGTGCCGCGAGAGCGCGAGCACCGGCTTACCGTTGCGCGCCGCCTCGGCATCCTTGACCATCTGCGGTACGTCGACGCCGACGTACTGGGCGAGGTCGGTCTTGTTGACGACGAGCAGGTCCGCGCGGGCGATGCCGGGCCCGCCCTTGCGAGCGACGTCGCCACCGCCGGCCACATCGAGGACGAAGATCTGTGCGTCGACCAGCGCGGGGGAGAACGTCGCGGTCAGGTTGTCGCCGCCGGACTCGACCAGTACGACGTCGAGCGGGGCGAAGTCGCGTTCGAGATCCTCGACGGCGATCAGGTTCGGGGTGACGTCGTCGCGGATCGCGGTGTGCGGGCAGGCCCCGGTCTCGACGGCGCGGATCCGCTCCGGGTCGAGGACGCCGGCCGAACGCAACAGGCGGGCGTCCTCGTCGGTGTAGATGTCGTTGGTGATCACGCCGAGCCGGAGTTCGGCGGCGAGCTCGCGGCAGACCGTCGCGATCAGCGAACTCTTCCCCGTACCGACCGGTCCGGCGACGCCGAGCCGGAACGACCGTGTCGTGGTGTCAGGCTGTGTCGTTTCAGGCATGGAACAACCTCATTCTCTCGATGGCGTGCTGCTCGGCGAACTGGTCGATCAGTGGTGCGCCGCCGGCGGGAATCTTCTCGAGGTCGGTCAGCGGCGCGACGTCGTTGACGAGCCGTTCGATGTCGTCGTGCGACGCCGCCAGCCACGTGACCGCTTCCGCCGGATCGACCGGCAGCAACTTCAGCGAAGCGGCGACCACCGTCTGCGCATCGTCGTACGCGACCAATCGCGCAACCTGTGCCGCGGACAGGCCGGTTACCGCGCCGATCACCCCGATCACGACCGGGCGCGCGATCTCGCCATCCCTTGGCAGGTGCTGCAGTACGCCGGGCCAAACCCGCTCGGCCAACCGCAGATACGCCCGCCCCTGGCGTCGTGACGCGGTCCGCAACGCCCGGCTCGGCGTGCGCGCGGCCCACGCCGCCTCGAGTTGTACGAACCTGGGGGCCATCACAATTGCCTTCGGCCCGTTGTCCGCCGACTGCCGCGACTCTGCATCGTCAGATGTGATGGCCTGGCGATCCGGGTGCGCGTAGTGACGAGCGAGTACGGCGACCGCCGCCTCGATCCGGGTCACCGTCCGCAGCCGATCACGCGCATACGCGCCGACCTCCGCCAACTGCTTGCCCTCGGCCCCCAACCCGGCCCGTACGGCGGGCTCCAGCCCTGCCGACTGCGTATGCCCGCCAGTCGGCAACCGCCCATCCGCCAACATCAACGCAACAACCTCAGCCGAACTCACCCAACCACCCCGCGGAGTGCACGGCCGGCATTCGGCCGGTTCACGCGCTGCTGCATCCCACCGGACGCGCCGCCAGCGCCTGACCGCCCCACGCGCGCCTCCGTTGTGCGGATGCTTCCGCTCGGACCGGGACAGAACTCGCCGACCCGAGCGCCGCGCCGACCGTGATCTGCGGCCGGTCCACACGACGCGCGCCCGCGCAGGCGAGTCGGCCGACCGATCCCGCCGTACCAGCGTCTCTTCTCGCGCAGGATCCCCAATCGGCGGCTGGTTGCCACCCATTCGAGGGATCGCTCGTCAGCCGGTGATTTTTCGTCGGATAGCACCCAAAAAACACCGGCTGACGCGAGCACGTGAAGCGTGTACATCAGAACATCGCGTAGAGCTGGGCGAGGGGGAGGACGGTGGCGGGGGAGGGCTCGATGGGTTCGCCGTTGACGGCGATGGCGAACGTCTCGGGGTCGATGTCGATCGTCGGAAGGGCCGAGTTGTTCTTCATGTCGGCCTTCCCGATCGCTCGCGTCGGCCGGACGCCAAGCAGCCGCCGCCGCAACCCGAGCCGTCCGGCCAATCCGTCGTCCAACGCGGCCGGCGACACGAACGTCACGGACAGGTCCGCACCGATCGCATCCCCGAACGACGGCCGCATCAGCACCGGCTGCGGAGTCGGAATCGACGCGTTCGGATCGCCCAGCGCCGCCCACGCGATCGCGCCGCCCTTGATCACCAGGCGCGGCCGGACCCCGAAGTACTGGGGATCCCACAGCACCAGATCCGCCAGCTTCCCCACCTCCACCGAACCGATCTCGTGATCGATGCCGTGGGCAATCGCCGGGTTGATCGTGTACTTCGCGATGTACCGCCGAGCCCGTTCGTTGTCGGCCGGCAAGCCTCCGTCGAGCGCACCCCGCCGGTGCTTCATCACGTGCGCGACCTGCCAGGTCCGCGCGATCACCTCGCCGATCCGGCCCATCGCCTGCGCGTCCGACGACGTGACCGACAGTGCGCCCAGGTCGTGCAGGATGTCCTCGGCCGCGATCGTGGTCGCCCGGATCCGCGACTCGGCGAACGCGAGATCCTCCGGTACGTCGGGACTCAGGTGATGGCAGACCATCAGCATGTCGAGGTGTTCGGCGACCGTGTTCACCGTGTGCGGGAGCGTCGGGTTGGTCGAACCCGGGATGACATGCGGGTACGACGCGATCGACAGAATGTCCGGCGCGTGTCCACCGCCCGCGCCCTCGACGTGGAACGCGTGGATCGACCGGCCCGCGATCGCGCCGAGCGTCGACTCGACGAACCCGGCCTCGTTCAAACTGTCCGCGTGCAGGGCAACCTGCAACCCCCAGTCGTCGGCCGCCCGCAACGCGGTGTCGATCGCGGCCGGTGTCGAACCCCAGTCCTCATGAACCTTGAACCCGGCCGCGCCCGCCAACGCCTGCTCGGCCAACGCCTCCGCGCTGACCGTGTTCCCCTTGCCCAGCAGGAGAATGTTGAGTGGGAACGCATCCAGACTCCGATGCATCTTCTCGAGATGCCACGCGCCCGGCGTCACGGTCGTCGCCTTCGAACCCTCGCTGGGCCCGGTCCCACCGCCCGCCACGGTCGTGATCCCGGTCGCGAGAGCCTCGTGCAGTTGCGAGGGCGACAACAGGTGCACGTGGGAGTCGATCGCGCCGGCGGTCAGGATCCGCCCCTCGCCAGCGATCACATCCGTCGACGGCCCGATCCGCAGCGCCGGGTGCACCCCATCCGCGATATCCGGATTCCCCGCCCGACCCAACGCGACGATCCGCCCGTCCCGAATCCCCACATCGGCCCGAACGATCCCCCACCAGTCCAGCACCACCACGTTGGTGATCACCGTGTCCGGCGCCCCATCCGCCCGAGTAGCCGTCCCCTGAGCCATCGACTCACGGATCGACTTCCCGCCCCCGAACACAGCCTCCTCACCCCCAACAGTCCGGTCCTCCTCCACCTCGATCCAGAGATCGGTGTCAGCCAACCGAACCTGATCCCCCACCGTAGGCCCGTACAAAGCCGCATAAGCCGCCCGAGAAATCTCAACCATGGCGCTTCACCTGGATGCCTGGTACGAGGCGGTTGCCTTTGAGGGCTACGAGGTTTACCTCTCGGGAGGCTCCGGGTTCGAAGCGTTGCGACGTACCGGAGGGGATGTCGAGGCGGAAGCCGGCGGCTGCCTCGCGGTCGAAGGCTAGGGCGGTGTTGGCGTCGGGGAGGTGCAGGTGCGAGCCGATCTGGACCGGGCGGTCGCCGGTGTTCACGATCACCAGTCGCAAACGCTCCTCGGGGGTGCGATCGGCGTTGAGCACGATCGTGCCCGGCTGGGTGCGGATCGCCCCTGGTGCAGCGGCATCGCCGGGGGCGGCGGCTGCTGTGTGCGTCCCCTGCTCTTCCTGACCAAGTCTACTCGGCTCTGCCATCGGGGCCGCCTTAAATGATGGGGTTGTGGATAGTGACGAGTTTGCGGCCGTCGGGGAAGGTCGCTTCGATCTGGACGTCGTGGAGTAGCTCGGCGACGCCGGGCATGACCTGGTCGCGGGTGAGCACCTCGCGGCCGGAATGCATGAGGTCGGCGACGAGTGCGCCTTCGCGGGCTCGTTCGATGACCCAGGTACTCAGGAGCGCCACCGCTTCGGGGTGGTTGAGCAGCACTCCCCGGGCCAGCCGGTCGCGAGCGACCATGCCGGCCACGGAGAGCAGCAGCTTCTCTACATCGGAGGGACTGAAGTTCACGAATGCACCGTAGCTGGCAGGACGTGGTCGGCGACCTTGTCCGTGCTCAAACACAGCGAGCAGACTGCCGCGTCGTGGGTCTGGCAGGCGGCCATGTCGGGGCGCTCGTAGTCCTGGCGACACACGTGACACGTCAGTACGTCGCCTGACGGGTTGCCGTGCTCGTCGTACATCGGCAGGTCAAGCCCGTCGTCGGTACGGCGCAGGTAGTACTTCCCGCGGGTCACGACAGCAAGCACCGGCGGCAGAACGAGCGCGAGCCCGATCGCGACCAGTGGCGAGTACGGCCGGATCCCCTCACCGAGTCCGCCGAAGAACACCAGGATCGACACCCCGGCCGCGACCCCCATCGACACGAAGCCGACCGGGTTGACGGCGTACAGCATGCCGCGGCGGAACTCGGGGTGCAGCGGCGACAGCTTCAGCAGGTACTTGTTGAAGACGATGTCAGAGGCAACGACCACGATCCACGCCATCCCGCAGTTCGCGTAGAACCCGAGGATGGTGTTGAGGAAGTCGAACATGTTCGCCTCCATCAGCACCAGCGCGATCAACAGGTTGACCGCCAGGAACACCAGCCGCCCGGGGTAGTGCCGGGTCAGCCGCGTGTACGAGTTCGTCCAGGCCAGCGAACCCGAGTACGCGTTCGTCACGTTGATCTTCACCTGGCTGATCACGACCAGTACGACGGCCAGCGTCATCGCGAGCCACCCCGGCAGGAACCCGCGGTAGATCTCCAGGAACTGGTGCACCGGCTGGTTCGCGATCGCGGCCCCATCGTCGACCTGCGCGATGACGTAGACCGCCAAGAACAGACCGACGACCTGCTTCAGCGCACCGAAGATCACCCAGCCCGGACCAGCGAGCAGCATGGCGGTCCACCAGCGACGTGAGTTCTCGGGCGTCTTCGGCGGCATGAAGCGCAGGTAGTCGATCTGCTCAGCGATCTGGGCGATCAGCGACAGGCAGACCCCGGCCGCGAGGAGCATCGAACCGAAGTTCGCGTCCGGACCGTAGTCGAGGAACGTCGAGACCGAATCCGGGTGTGAGACCACCAGATAGACGAACGGCAGCACCATCAGGATCAGCCAGAGCGGTGTGGTCCAGACCTGCAGCGTGGACAGCACCTTCATCCCGTAGATCACCAGCGGGAAGATCACCAGCGTGGACACGGCATACCCGAGCCACAGTGGAACCCCCAGCCCGAGCTGCAACCCCTGCGCCATGATCGAGCCTTCGAGCGCGAAGAAGATGAACGTGAACGACGCGAAGATCACGTTCGTGACGACCGACCCGTAGTACCCGAAGCCGCTGCCGCGGGTGATCAGGTCGAGGTCGATGTTGTACCGGGCGGCGTAGTACGCGAGCGGCAGGCCGGACGCGAAGATCACCACCGCGAAGATGCCGATCCCCCACAACGCGTTGGTGGTCCCGTAGGCGATGCCGATGTTCGCGCCGATCGCGAAATCGGCCAGGTAGGCGATCCCGCCGAGCGCCGAGACGGCGACGACGCCGGTCGACCAGCGGCGGTAGCTGCGCGGCGCGAACCGGAGCGTGTAGTCCTCGAGGGTCTCGCGGGTGGCGGCGGACTGCGCCGGTTCCGCGGTGCTGCGATGGTCGAGCGAGGGTTCAACAGACATGGCGGAACTCCTGGCGGCACCTTCGGGCGAGTGGTGCTCCGGCGGGCCGGCGACGCTGCCGGCGGGCGATGCACCCGAATGGAAGGAACCTAGGAAGCGCGTGTTACCGCCGTGTTGCCGATCCGCTACGTTCGTGTATTTCCATCTGGAAGTAATCCGCCAGGTCGGCCTCGAGCTCCCGCTGGACGGCGCTCACCCGCGTCGCGACCGTGGATCCGACCGGTGACAGCGCCGCCACGATCCGCCGTTTGTCGGCCGGATGCACCCGGCGCAGGATCATTCCGCGCTCCACGAGCTTGTCCACGTGCCGCGTCAGACTGGCAGCCGGCAGTACGGCGGCCTCGGCCAGCACGGACATCGGCTGGCCCGGCTCTTCGTGCAGCGCGGCCATGATCCGCCACTGCTCGATGGTCAGCTCGAACTCGTCGAGCAGCTCCTGCAGACCGAGCTCGATCCGGCGCTCGGCGCGCTTGAGCTGCAGCAACAGACTGGTCGGCACGGCACCCCCTCGGTCTACCTGGTGGGAAATATAGCCTCCTCCTCGAAGATCCGCCTCCGATTCGGCGACACTGGTCGGACCCGGCCGGAGGAGGCGACTGTGCGACGTACCGACGTCGTCTCGATCGCCTTCGTCGTGCCGCAGCAAGGACCGACCGGCCTCTACGGACCCTCGTGCCTCGCCTGCGGCCAGCTCGCCGTCGAGCAACTCAACGCGGCCAACGGCATCGCCGGACGACGGATCGAGCTCGTGTACGTCGATGCCGGCCGACCCGCTGAGGTGGTTGCGGACGAGGTCGGTCGGCTGGTGGACGGCGGTCGGGTCGACGCGGTCGCGGGCTGGCACATCTCGGCGGTCCGGGTCGCGCTCGCGCGGCGGATCGGTGGGCGGGTCGTCTATGCGTTCGCTGCGATGCACGAAGGCGGTGACGATACGCCGGGAGTGTTCCTGCTGGGGGAGCGCCCGGTGAACCAGTTGCTCCCGGCAGCAGCCTGGTTGCGCGAGCATCACGGCGCACGCCGCTGGGTTGTCGTGGGCAACGATTATGTCTATCCCCGCGTGACCGGTGCGGTGGCCCAGGAAGCCTTACGGGACAAGGGTTCCGAGATCATTCACTCGGCCTACGTCCCACTCGGCACGTCGGACTTCCGCGACGTACTGGATGAGCTGCGAACGACGCCGGCCGACGGCGTGATCATGCTGTTGATGGGGCAGGACGCGGTCCACTTCAACCGGCAGTTCGCGCGGGCCGGTTTGAGCGAGCGGATGCTCCGGCTCAGCCCGGCGATCGAGGAGAACACGCTCCTCGGTGCCGGGGCTGGTGCCAATGACGGTTTGTTCGCGGCGGCGGCGTACTTCGACGGGCCGCACACGGTCGAGAGCGGTGAGTTCGCGCGGACCTACTACGGCCGGTTCGGACCGTTCGCGCCGGCGCTGAACGCGGTGGGCGAATCCTGCTACGAGGCAATTCGCTTCCTGGCTCGCCTCGGGGAGGTCGCGGGCTCGATCGACATCGGATCGGTCTCCGCGCTCCCCAGCGGTCATTTCTACGACAGTCCCCGCGGCCTGATGCGGCTCGACGGCAACCTCGTCGACCAGGACGTCTACCTCGCCGCCGCCGACGGCCTCCAGTTCACCATCCAGGAGCAGATCGCCCACATCGGCTGACGCTAACGACATGTAGTAGATGCCTGCGTACATAGGTCAGCGGGCGTGGGGTGGTCGGATCTCGGCCGATCTGGCGGACCACCTCATGTCCTTAGCGACGCGATCAGGCGAGGTAGCCGTCGGGGCGGATGAGGATTTCGTCGCCGTCGGTTGCGTGGTAGGCGGCGAAGGCGCTGGGGGAGGTGCCGGGGCTCAGATCCACGGTGTGGGGGTGGGTGGACGGGGTGGTGGGGGAGAAGCGGAGGAGGGTCTCGTGGGGGCCGCGGAAGAGGTCGAACAGGCGCAGGTGGTTGCCGTCAGCATCGATCAGGACGGCGTCGGGGGCGCGGTCGCCGGAGGTGATCGGACGGGTGTCGGCGCGGTCGCGGTAGGAGATGTCGAGCTGCCGGGTGTTCTCGCCGCGGTCGAGCGCGGACTCGTCGCCGTCGAGGTGCTTCTGCATCAGGTCTCCGCTGATGCCGAGCACGCGGGCCGCGTTGGTCCGGCGTTCGGTCTCGTAGGTGGCCAGGATCTCCTCGCGGCCGTCGGCGAGTTTCCAGCCGAGGTTGTAGGCGTCCTGGATCCCGGTGTTCAGGCCCTGACCACCGGTCGGCGGGTGTACGTGGGCGGCGTCGCCGGCGATGAACACGCGGCCGACGCGGAAGCGTTCGGCGAGCCGGACGTTCGGGCGCCAGACGGTGACCCAGGTCAGGTCGCGGAGCTTGGCGACACCAGGACCGGCGTACTGGTCCATCAGGTCCTGGAGCACCTCGAGAGTCGGCTCCCGGTGCTCCTCCACGATCGGTGAAGCGAGCTGGAACTGGTCGCCGCCGGACAGTGGTGTCAGCACGATCCCAGTCATCGGGTTCTCCGGAGTGGCGAACCAGTAGCCCTTCTCGTGGTCGAGACCGTCGGCCGCGACATCGCCGATCAGCACCTTGATGGTGTCGTCGGTGGTCCCCTCGAACGCGATCCCGAGGTGCTTGCGGACGAAGCTCGCGCCGCCGTCCGCGCCGACCAGGTACGCCGCGTGGACGGTCTCGCCGGTGGAGAGTTCGGCGATGACGCCGGTCTCGTCCTGGGTGAACCCGACGATCGCGGTGTCCAGTTCGACGCTGACGCCGTACTCGGCGAGCTTGTCGCGGAGGATGCCCTCGGTGCGGGACTGGCCGAGCATCCTGCCGTTCGGGTACGGGACGGCGGGGGTCGGCTCCTCGATCTCGGCCATCCGGCGTTCGCCGACCTTGGTGCCGCCGAGGTAGATGTCCATGGTCACGAAGGCGAGGCTCTGGCGCAGGACCTCGTCGATGACACCGAGGTCGTCGAACACCTCGAGGGTGCGCGGCTGCAGGCCGTCGCCGCGGGATCCCTCGAAGAACACGGTCGCCTTGTCGATGATGCGGACGGCGAGGCCGCGGCGGGCGAGGTCGATCGCCAGGGTCAGTCCGGTCGGGCCGGCGCCTGCGATGAGTACGGTCATACTGGTCTCCTTGGGTGAATTGTGATTCACTGAATCTGGATTCACTATGAACCTGGTTAGGGTTCGGTGTCAAGGAGCGGGTGTCGAGGAGGTGGGTGTGACGGAGACCGCGAGCCGCCGGGAACGCGCGGCGGGGACCGAGGCGGCGCTGAAGCAGGCCGCCCGGGAGGTGTTCGCCGCGCGCGGATACCTGAACACGAAGATCACCGACATCACCGCGGCGGCCGGCCGGGCGACGGGGTCGTTCTACAACCACTTCGCCGGTAAGGAAGAGCTGCTCGAGGCGCTCCTGAGGGACATGCTCGCGGCTGCTGATCAGCAGGTGCTGGATCTCTCCGGGCACGACGAGGACTTCAGCAAACGGTCAGCGATCCGCTGGCACGTCGCGATGTACTGGCAGTTCTACCAGGACCATCTGCCGGAGATGGTCGCGGTGAAACAGGCGGCCATGCTCGACCCGGACCTCGGCCGCCGCCTGCAGGCGATCATGACCGACGACGACGCCCACATGATCATCCACCTGGCCCACCTGCCGAACCCGCCGGCCGACCCAGCCGCCGCGATCACCGCGATGAACGCCCTGCTCGAGGGCTTCGCCTACACCTGGCTCGTCGTCAACCCGGCCAACGGCCAAACCATCGACCCGGAGGTCGCCATCGACCTCCTCACCGACCTCCTCCACCACGGCTTCGCGGGTTAGTCGCCGCGGCCGGAGTGGTGGCCGGAGTGGTGGCCGGAGACAGGCAACAGTTGCCGGAGACCCCGCACCACAGGTCTCCGGCCCTGAGAACCTGTCTCCGCCGCCAGCCGTCGGGGGCGTCGACACCGCAGGGTGGGCTTGAACAAGTTATGACCTGTCCACCCCCACCAGTTCCTGTTCAAGCCCCCGGCCACAACTAGGGCATGTTGATGACGTATGAGGCTTTAGAGACACGCCCTAGTCCTCCGGGGGAGGGGGCTCTTCGGCGCCTTCGCGGTCGTCTCGGTCGGCCCACTCCAGGAGTGGGGCGAGGTTGTGGGCCTTGTCGTCGATGGTGGCGTGCAGGTCGCCCAGCTCGGCGAAGCGGGCGGGGACGGTGGCGATGGTGAAGGCCTTGGGGTCGACGGCGTCGATCTCGTCCCAGTGGATGGGCGTCGAGACGGTGCCTTCGGGGTTGCCGCGGACCGAGTAGGCGCTGGCGATCGTGTGGTCGCGGGCGTTCTGGTTGTAGTCCACGAACAGCTTGGTGGGGTCGCGGTCCTTCCGCCACCAGGTGGTCGTGACATCGTCGGGCGCGCGCCGCTCGACCTCGCGCGCGAACGCGAGCGCAGCCCGTCGTACGTCGGTGAATCCGTACTCGGGCTCGACCCGCACGTAGATGTGGATTCCGGAGCCGCCGGAGGTCTTGGGGTAGCCGGTCATGCCGAGCTCGTCGAGAACCTCATGGACGGTGTGGGCAACGCTGCGGACGCGGTCGAACTGGCAGTCCGGCATCGGGTCGAGGTCGATCCGCCACTCGTCGGGCTTCTCGGTGTCCGCGCGGCGCGAGTTCCACGGGTGGAACTCGACCGTCGACATCTGCACCGCCCAGGCGACGTGGGCGATCTCGGTGACGCACAGCTCGTCGGCAGTCCGGTTGTACCGCGGGAACTTGACCTGCACGGTCTCCATCCACGGCGGGGCGCCGTTCGGCAGCCGCTTCTGATGCACCTTGTCGCCGGAGACCCCGGACGGGAACCGGTGCATCATGCACGGCCGCTCCCGCAGCGCGCGAACGATGCCGTCGGCCACCGACAGGTAGTACTTGACCAGGTCGAGCTTCGTCTCGCCGCGCGCCGGGAAGTACACCCGGTCCGGATTCGACACCCGGACCGTCCGCTCGCCGACCTCCAGCTCGATCGCCGGAGTCTTCTCCTTGGCCATGCGATCAACCTAACCGCCACCACAGACAAACGGCAGGTACTACGCCAGTCGCGTCAGCCAACCGCGCGTGTCGGGCACTCGCCCGTACTGAACGTCCAGTAGCGCGGTGCGGATCTTCTGGGTGATCGGGCCGGTGTCCTCGCTGATGGTGAGGTCGCCGTCGGGCCAGGCCAGCCGGCCGATCGGGGTGATGACGGCTGCGGTGCCGGAGGCGAAGACCTCGGTGATCTCGCCGCTGCGGACACCGTCCTTCCACTCGTCGGCGGAGATCTGGCGCTCCTCCACCTCGTGCCCGAGGTCGGCGGCGAGCTCGAGAACCGAGGCGCGGGTGACGCCGGCCAGGATCGAGCCGGACAGCTCCGGGGTGACGATCCGGCCGTCGGCGTACACGAAGAACATGTTCATGCTGCCGATCTCCTCGAGCCACTTGCGCTCGATGGCCTCGACGAACGCGACCTGCTCACAGCCGTTGGCGGTCGCCTCGGCGAGGCCGACCAGGCTGGCGGCGTAGTTGCTGCCGCACTTGGCCGCTCCGGTCCCACCTGGCGTCGCACGGACGGTGGAGGTGGTCAGCCAGATCGAGACGGGCCGGGGGCCGGTGTCGAAGTACGGGCCGGCCGGTGACGCGATGACACCGAACAGCACCTCGTGGGCGGGCCGAACGCTCAGCGCGGCTTCGGTGGCGATCATGTAGGGCCGCAGGTACAGGCTCGTCTCGCCGTCCATGGCGGACGGCACCCACACCTCGTCCACTGTCACCAGCGCTCGCAGCGCGGCGATGAACGCGTCTTCGGGGACCTGCGGCAGAGCGAGACGCTGGGCGCTCGCAGTGAACCGGGCGGCGTTGCGCTCCGGCCGGAACGCCCAGACCGATCCGTCGGCATGCCGGTAGGCCTTCAGGCCCTCGAAGATCTCCTGTGAATAGTGCAGTACGGCGGCGGCCGGGCTGACGCGCAGCGGTGCATACGCAGTCACCTTCTGGTCGTGCCAGCCACCGTCGACCGTCCAGTTTGCTACCACCATGTGGTCGGTGAACGTCAGCCCGAAGGTCGGCTTGGCCAGGATGGCCTCCCGCGCCTCAGCACTGGCCGGATCACTCCGCAGCTCCACCGCGAAGTCCCACACGTCACTTGCCGTCGCTTCTGCAGTCACCCCGGCACGCTACTCCCGACCGCGGCCCCACGACGACCCGCTGCCCACACTGCGGCCGATGCCTGCGCGCCGCGCCACCAGACGCTCGAGGTCGTGCAGACCGATCAGCCCTGGCTCGCATCGCCGCACACCGGCCAGCACTCGCTCTGCTGCGGCATATAGATACGTCGTGTGCCACTCATCCGGCAGCTCGATCAGCACGCGCAGCGCGGTGGCCAGCGCTGCCGCGCCTTGGCTGTCCCGGGCGAAGCACTCGGCCATGGCCAGCTCCAGCAAAGCCCGCTCGTCCAACCTGTCATCAGGGCAGAGCTCCAGCGCCCGCGCGAACATCAGACAGCCCGCAGTCCAATAGCCAAGGCTCGCGCAGACACTGCCTTCCAGCGCATGCACCTCGTACGGCGTCGGTCCGCCGCCGGTGCTTGCCCAGGGCAACTCGTTGGCGTGGCTGAGCACCTCCGGCAGCAGCTCGTGAGCCTCGACGACTCGGCCGAGCTCGGCGAGGATGCGTGCCCGCGCCGAGCGTGCCCTGAGCACCTGCCCCGGGTTGCGCGGCTCCTGCAGTGCGAGTGTCAGAGCTTCGTCGGCCAACTCCAGCAGTGGCTGTGCTGCGCGCCCTTCAGCAAGGTTGCTGATCGCCCCGCGACTGCGCACGCTGCTGCGCAGCGCAGGCTCGCCGAGCGCGTCGGCCAGCTGACGAGCGGCCCACCACCAGCGCCGAGCCTCGACGGCCCGCCCGCAGGCAGTCAGGGTCTCCGCGACCAGCAGGCTGAGCTCTACCTGCCGGGTGTCGTGCGCGGCCCGATCGCCGGTCTGCGGTTCACCCAGCTCGCGCACCAGCTCCGGAAGCCGCCACGCGGCGGGGAGGCTCTGCAGGCCACCGAACCGCTCGCTCTCATCGCTCTCCGGACCGGTGATCGCAAACGCACCCGGCAGCGCGGATGCCAGTTGCGCCCAGGCGGTGTCCAGCGAATCCGGCCGGGTGGTGGCGGCGACCGTGCGGGCCTTGGCGGGTGTCCGGCGATAGGTCTCGGCCAGCCGGTCGCCGGTGCCGAGCTCGCCGTCGCAGCGACGCGCCAGGTCGTCCGATCCCTGGCGTTGGCCGCGCTCGATCTGGGACAGGTAGCTGTGGTCGTACCCGAGGCGGCCGGCGAGTTGGCGCAGGCTCAAGCCGGCCGCCTGCCTGCACTGTCTCAACTGCACGCCGAATGGAACGGATTCGGTTTCGGTTCGGGCCTCGGTCACAGGATCGCCCCCGTTCGTGGTGCGGGCCCTCCGGCCCGCTCACTGCTACGCCTGGTGGTTGCGGTGCGTGTCGTGCAACCTACAAGGCCCCTCCGACAAAACCGGTGGTGCTGGAGCCGACCGCTGGTGGGTGCCTTGTTTTGTTGGGGTGTGGGCTGTTCGGGGAGCCCACTGCTCACACCTGGTGGGGCAGGTCGCAGGTGGGCAATTCTTACGGGCATGAACACGATGCGGCGGCAGGCTCGGCTCTTCCGGCTGGTGCGGCATGCCGACGCGTCCGGGCTGCGGGGGACCGGCACGCTGGCCGAGGGCGTCGAGTGGTCCGACGGCTCCGTCGCGCTGCGGTGGCGGGGGCCCTGGGCAAGCACCTCCACCTGGGACCGCGTCGAAGCGCTCCTCGCCGTGCACGCCACGGACGGGCGCACGCTGCTGCACTGGTCGTCCGACGCGGTGTCTCCGGCGCCGATCGAGCGGGTTGCCACCGCACCGCCCGGGTCCCAGAGCCCGGCGAGCCGAGCCGACCAGCCGCAGGCGGTGGTGTGGCTGCCGGCGCCGGGCCTCGACGGGCTGTGCCTGCGGTGCGGTCAGGGGTGGCCGTGCCTCAGCTGCGGGCCCTAATGTCCCCGCCGCCGCTGGCGGTGATCGGACAGCGGCGGTAAGCCGACAGGCCCGGAGCATTGACCCCGGAGTTATAAAGCCTCTCTACTAAATGCACCCCAACCGCCCCCGGGAGGTCCATCATGCGGTCCTGGCGTTCACGGTTCCTGGCTGTCGTCGTCGGTTTGCTGTTGATAGTCGTCGGCGGGGCCCAGACCGCGCAGGCGGCGAACATCTTGACCAATCCGGGTTTCGAGAGCGGTTCGCTGAGCGGCTGGACCTGTTCGGGCGGCTCAGTCGTCAGCAGTCCGGTGCGCAGCGGGGGCTTCGCGCTGAACGGCGCAGTGTCGAGCGGCGACTTCGCCCAGTGCAGCCAAACAGTCACGGTGCTGCCCAACACGGCGTATTCGCTGTCCGGCTGGGTGCGCGGGTCCTACGTCTATCTGGGAGTCACCGGGGGCTCCTCCACCTGGACGCCGTCGGCCGCGAGCTACACGCAGCTGAGCGTCTCCTTCACTACTGGCGCGAGTCAGACGTCGGCGCAGATCTACGTCCACGGCTGGTACGGCCAACCGGCGTACCAGGCCGATGACATCAACCTGGATGGGCCGGGTGGGCCTTCCAACCCAGGTGCACCGGGTGCTCCCGGCACGCCGAGCGTGACCAGTACGACGAATGCCGCGATCGGACTGAGTTGGGCCGCCCCGGCCGGCGCAGTCACCGGCTACCGGGTGTACGAAGGCGCAACCGTCGTACAGACGGTGACTGGGACGACGGCGACTGTCAGTGGTCTCGCCGCATGCACCAGTCACAGCTACACCGTTGCCGCGTACAACAGTGTGGGCGAGTCGCCCAAGTCAGGTGCTGCCTCTGCCACAACAAGTGGGTGCACCAGCACCGGGCTGCCGAAGCATGCGCTGATCGGTTACCTGCATGCGAGTTTCGCCAACGGCTCCGGGTATGTGCGGATGGCCGACGTGCCGAGTGAGTGGAACATCATCAACCTGTCCTTCGGAGAGCCGACGTCGGCCACGTCCGGCGACATCCGGTTCAACCGCTGCCCGGTGAGCGAGTGCCCGAGTGTGGAGAGCGATGCGGACTTCCTGGCCGCTATCAAGGCCAAGCAGGCCGCGGGTAAGAAGGTCCTGCTCTCGATCGGCGGACAGAACGGACTGGTCCAGCTGACCACTGCCGGCGCCCGGGACACGTTTGTGAGCTCGGTCAGCGCGATCATCGACCGCTGGGGTCTGGACGGGCTGGACGTCGACTTCGAGGGCCACTCGCTCTATCTGAACGCCACCGACACCGACTTCCGCAACCCGACCACTCCGGTCGTGGTGAACCTGATCTCCGCGCTGAAGTCGCTCAAGGCGAAGTACGGCACGAAGTTCGTGCTCACGATGGCGCCGGAGACGTTCTTCGTCCAGATCGGCTACCAGTTCTACGGTCCGGGCACGAACGGCGGTGACGCCCGCCGGGGCTCCTACCTGCCGGTGATCCACGCGATGCGGGACGCACTGACCGTGCTGCATGTCCAGGACTACAACTCCGGACCGGTGATGGGGCTGGACAACCAGTACCACACCATGGGTGGAGCGGACTTCCACATCGCGATGACCGACATGGTCAAGGCCGGCTTCCCGGTCGGGACCACCGGACAGACGTTCCCCGGGCTGCGTGAGGATCAGATCGCCTTCGGCGTACCGGCCGCGACCAGTGCGGGGAACGGCTACACCTCGCCGGCGGACGTGCAGACGGCGGTGAACTGCCTGGTCAAGGGCCAAAGTTGCGGCGGTTACACGTTGCGCGGCGGCATCTCACCGGCGTTCCGTGGGCTGATGACGTGGTCGATCAACTGGGACAAGTACTACAACTGGGAGTTCCGGAACAGCCACGCACCGTTCCTCGCGGCCCTGCCGTAACGGGGTCGAGGCGACAGACCCCGACGTTCGGTCCGCGCCCCGCCCCCGCGGACCGAACCGGGGCCTGTGGACAACCGATCCCTTGAGGGGATGTCGCCTCGTCCTGTGCGTGCTGCGCTGCACTCGACGGCGCACCTCGCTGCACTGGTGCAAAGACCACGATGCTCCGCATCGAGGCCTTCGCCCCAGCACACCGAGCTACACCCCCGAGCACATGCTCGCGACTGCACAGGACAAGGCGACATCCCCTTTTGTGGGTTTTCGCTGGTATCAATGAGGCATGACAGCGTCGACTTCCCGCCCGGTGATCCTCACCGTGGACGACGACCCGGGCGTTTCCCGGTCGATCGCCCGTGACCTCCGCCGGCGCTATGCCGAGGAGAACCGCATCGTCCGGGCGGAGACCCCGGGCCAGGCCCTGGACGCCCTGAAGGAGCTCAAGCTCCGGGGTGAGCCGGTGGCGCTCCTGCTGGCCGACTACCGGATGCCCCAGATGTCCGGCATCGAGTTCCTCGAGGCCGCCATGGATCTGTATCCGCTGGCCCGCCGGGTCCTGCTGACGGCCTATGCCGACACGGACGCGGCGATCCAGGCGATCAACGTGGTCGACCTCGACCACTACCTGCTCAAACCGTGGAACCCGCCGGAGGAGAAGCTCTACCCGGTGGTCGACTCGATGCTGGAGCTCTGGAAGTCGACACCGGCGGTGTCGTCCGACGAGACCCGGGTGATCGGTCACCGCTGGTCCGCGCCGTCGTTCGCGGCCCGCGATTTTCTGGCCCGCAACGCCGTGCCGTACCAGTGGCTCGGTGTGGACGACGACGAGAGCAAGCGGCTGCTCGAAGCGGCCGGTGTCGACGGTGCGACGCTGCCCGTGGTCATCACGCCGGACGGGTCCGTGCTGGTCGCGCCGACCGAGGCGGAGCTGGCAGACAAGGTCGGTCTGGCGACAAACCCGGCCAAGGAGTTCTACGACCTGGTAGTGGTCGGCGGTGGTCCCGCCGGTCTCGGTGCAGCCGTGTACGGGGCTAGTGAGGGACTGCGGACCGTTCTGGTCGAGCAGGTCGCCACTGGTGGTCAGGCTGGTCAGTCGAGCCGGATCGAGAACTACCTGGGCTTCCCGGACGGAGTGTCCGGTGCGCAGCTCACGGACCGGGCCCGGCGGCAGGCCGTCCGGTTCGGGGCCGAGCTGCTGACGGCCCGGCAGGTGGTGGGGTTGGAGACGATCGGTTCGGCCCGGCGACTCACGTTCTCCGACGGTAGCGAGATCTCCGCGCACTCCGTCATCCTCGCGACCGGAGTGGCCTACCGGCAGCTCGCAGCACCCGGTATGGAAGACCTGGCCGGCCGCGGCATCTACTACGGCGCGGCCACGACCGAGGGGCCGAGCTGTGCCGGCCAGGAGGTCTACATCATCGGCGGAGCCAACTCCGCGGGGCAGGCTGCGGTCTATTTCTCGAAACACGCTTCGCGCGTGCATATGCTGGTAAGAGGTCCCTCACTCGAGGCGACCATGTCGTCGTACCTGATCGATCAGATCGCCGGCATCGACAACATCGAGGTGCACACCTGCACGCAGGTGGTCTCCTGCAAGGGTTCGGAACACTTGGAGCGCGTGACGCTGGTCGACAGCGCGTCCGGGGAGAGCCGGGAGGTGGACACGGAGTGGATGTTCGTGTTCATCGGAGCGGCCCCGCGGACGGACTGGCTGCCCGGCGACCTGCTGCGCGACGAGCGCGGCTTCGTGCTGACCGGACCGGACCTGCGGGGACGACCACCGGGCTGGGCGCTGGACCGCGACCCCTACCACCTGGAGACGAGCATGCCCGGCGTCTTCGCGGCCGGGGACGTGCGGGCCGAGTCCGTCAAGCGGGTCGCCTCGGCGGTCGGTGACGGCGCGATGGCCGTGACCTTGGTGCACCGATACCTGGAGATGCTCTGATGACTGTGCCCAACACTGCTGCCGATACCGAGGCCGGCGAGCTCCGCCGGATGACTCGGGACGAGCTGCGCACGCTGTTCCTGTTCGAGGCACTGAACAACGAGCAGCTCGACTGGATCGCCCGCGAGGGCTACGTCATCCATGTCGAGGAGGGCCGGGTCTTCCAGGAGGGCGCGGAGGCGACCTGCTGCTTCATGCTGCTCTCCGGGACGCTCAGGATGTGCAAGCTCCTGCAGGGCGAAGAGGTGGAGACCAACCGCAGCTCGCAGCGCGGTGTCTACTCAGGTGCTTTCAACGCCTTCTTCGGCGACAACGAGAGCAACACCTACAACGCCTCGATGTATGTCCTGGAGCCGTCGGACTTCTACGTGATCGACGCCAAGGTGATGGCCGCCATGGTCAGCACCTGGTTCCCGATGGCGATGCACCTGATCGAGGGCTTCGTGATGGGCACGCGCCGCAGCAACGAGACCATCGGGCAGCGTGAGCGGCTGCTGGCGCTCGGGTCGCTGTCGGCCGGTCTGACCCACGAGCTGAACAACCCGGCCGCCGCCGCGGTCCGGGCGGCGGCGACGCTGCGGCAGCGGGTGGCCGGTATGCGGCACAAGCTGGCGATGCTCGCCGACGGGACTCTCGACGCGACCAAGCTGCACAAGATCGTCGCGATCCAGGAGGACGCGGTCGAGCGCGTCGCCAAGGCCCGCGACATGTCCGTCATGGAGCAGAGCGACGCCGAGGACGAGCTGTCGGACTGGCTCGACGACCATGGCGTCCGTGACAGCTGGGATGTCGCGCCGGTGCTCGCCGCGGTCGGCCTCGACGCCGACTGGATGGAGGGCGTGCGCGCAGCGGTCGGCGACGAGTATCTCGAAGGTGCTGTCCGCTGGCTGATGTACACGATCGACACCGAGTCGCTGATGAACGAGATCGACGATTCGGTGACCCGGATCTCGACGCTCGTCGGGGCGGCCAAGCAGTACTCGCAGATCGACCGAGCGCCGTACCAGGTGGTTGATCTGCGCGAGCTGCTGAAGTCGACGCTGGTGATGATGTCGGGCAAGCTCGACGGGCTGACGCTCGTCAAGGAGTTCGATCCCGAGCTGCCGCAGATCCCGGCGTACGCCGCCGAGCTCAACCAGGTCTGGACGAACATCATCGACAACGCGGTCCAGGCCATGAACGGCTCGGGGACGCTGACCATCCGGACCCGTCGCGACGGTCAGTACGCCGTCGTCGAGATCGGCGACACCGGGCCAGGCATCCCCGCCGACATCCGGACCCGCATCTTCGAACCGTTCTTCACCACCAAACCGATCGGCGAAGGCACCGGCCTCGGCCTGGACATCTCCTGGCGCATCGTCGTCAAGAAGCACCACGGTGACCTGCGGGTCGAGTCCAAACCCGGCGAGACCTGGTTCAAGATCGTCCTCCCGATCGACCCCGAAGCCGAGATCCAGGCCCAGGGCGACCTGATCTCCTGACCCCGGTACGGCGCGCGCTCCGAGGGCGCGCGCCTATCCGTGGTCGGCGACCTGGCGCAAGGTCGCGCGCAGGGCGCCCGAGTCGTCGCCGAAGACGGCGCGATCGATGTCGCGGGCGAGTTGAGTCGCTTGCCGGACGAGGTCGCGGCCCTCGGTGGTGAGCTGCAGTCGCAGCATGCGGGCGTCGGTGTGGTCGCGCTCGCGCGTGAGCAGAGCGCGTTGTTCGAGGGTGCTGATGACCTTGGACGTCATCATCCGGTCGGTCCCAGCCTCGGCGGCGACCTCCTGCTGAGTCGGCGCGGGGCCGACGTGCGCGAGCCAGCCGACCGAGGCGAGCAACAGGAACTGGGTGTGGGTCAGCCCGAGCGGCTTGAGCGCCTCGCTGAGCCGTGCGCGCCAGGCGAGCGCGGCGTGATGGAGCCAGAAGCCGGTCGAGACGGTGGGCCCTGAATCAGGACGATCTGTCATGCCGTCGGCACGCGTCGGCGAGCAATCTCCTGCTCGAGGGCGGACCACGTGAGCGTCAGGTCGGCTCGGATGCGACGCCCGAAGTACAGGGCGAACAGTGGGACCAGGGGCCCGGTGACGGTGATCAGCTTGTGGCAACGAATCTGCCCGGAGCCGGCGGTCGTGAAGGTCGACGTGCCGCGCATCATCCCGCCGGGGAGTCGGCACTCGGAACTCCACCGGTGCTCGGGCTCGACCTCGGTGATCGTCCACTCCGTCCCCGGCCCGGATCGCGGTTTCGACCAGCCGATCGAGCCCGCCTCGAAAGGACCGTCCAGTCGCGCGTCCTGCTCGTGCGGGTCCCAGCTCGGCCAACCTGCGACGTCGGAGGTGATGGCCCAGGCGTCGGAGAGGTCGCCGGTGATGACGCTGTCCGCTTCGATCGTGTACATGCCGCTCCTCAGGTGGGGTCGTGGCTCCCAAGCTAACTGTTGTCGCGACAACAATCAAGGGGAGATATCGCGTCGACAGCCGGTGGGTTGGGCTGGATGATCGGGGGATGGCGACTCAGGAGATTCGGTTCGTGGAGTTGTCGCCGGCGGCGATGGGGTCGTTGCTGGCTGGGGATCTGGTGGCGGCTCGGGCGTCGACCGGGGTCGAGCTGGGGGAGCTGTTCGTCGGTGATCGGGCGAAGTGGCTGTGGGGTTACCGCCTGAAGCAGCTCGAAGACCACCCGGAGGACGCGGTCTGGATCGCGCGGGTAGTGGTCGCTGAGCCGGAGGGTGTGGTGGTCGGGTACGCCGGGTTCCACGGCGGGCCGGATGAGCGCGGGATGGTGGAGGTCGGGTACACGGTTGATCCGGCGTACCAGCGACGGGGTTATGCGACGGCGATGCTCGGGGCCATGCTCGAACGAGTCGCGGGCGAGCCTGCCGTACGGGTTGTGCGGGCGTCGATCAGTCCGGACAACGTGGGCTCGCTGGCGACGGTGGCGAAGTTCGGGTTCGTGCAGGTGGGCGATCAGTGGGACGACGAAGACGGGTTGGAGCTGCTCTTCGAGTTGCCGGTCAAGTGATCGGCTGGGTGGCCTCGACGTCCGCGATGGCTGCGCGGGTTGCGGTGGTGAAGGCCCAGAAGATCGGCAGGGTGGTGTTCTTGCGGCCGGCGCGGGTGTTGGTGCCGAACATTGCGTGACGCAGTGGCGTGGTGATTTCGAGTTGCGCGCCTGCGCCGCGGAGAGTTCGGTTGGCGATGTTGGCTGGGTCGTCGCCGTTCAGGTCGGGGACGTTCGCGGCGTCGATCGCTCGGATGCCGGCCGTGGTCAGCCTGGTGATCAGCCGCGACTTGAAGGCGGAGTTGCGGCCGCCGACGAGCACGGCCTGCGTACCATCGGGCAGTCCGGCCTGGGATTCCTTGCAGCCGTGCAGGCCGATGGCGTTGAGCGAGCCGGCGGCCAGTGCACGCGCGACGTGGTCGTCGCAGTGCGCCGAGGTGACATGGAGTTCGCCGTTGTTGGCCGCGCGGAGGCCCTCGAACATCCAGTAGTCGTGGACCGGGTTGCTGGGTGTCAGGTCGGCGGGGTGATAACCCGCGATCGCCAGGCAGAGCTCCGACGTACCGGTCTCGATGCCACCGCCATGCGGAGCCAGGATCACCGTCCGCTGCACGCCGTACCGCTGCGTCAGGTCGTCGTCGAACCACTCATGCCTGCGGAAGCGACGCGCGTAGTCGACGCCTTCGGTCAGCGCGGGGTCGGCGTACAGGGCTGTGTTCGACGGATACCGGTCTGCCGCCGCCGAGGCCGTCAGCATTTGCGAACCCGCGGCCGCGACCACGGCCATCCCCAGAAAGCCTCGCCGAGAGCTGCCCATCCATCTACTCTGCTGGCGCCGGTACGTCGCAGTCCCGGCCGAGCGGCGTGTCGTGTAGGAGACTCAGGGCATGTTCAGCTTGGAGCAGGTCGACGAGATCCATGACCGGTTGGGGAATGCGTCGACGCTGGGCGCGTTCCTGGAGGCGCTCCGGGAGATCGGGGTGGTCACCAGCGACTCGTACGTGGCCGACGGGCACACGACGTACTTCGGTCTGGACGGGCACGAGGTGTCGACCGGACCCGCACATGAGGTGTTCGAGGTAGCGGCGACCAGCGACAAGGACCGGTTCCTGGCCGACCTCAAGCGGGTCGAGGAAGAGTCGGTCGGCTACGGCGACATGTCGCGCGCATTCGCCGAGGCCGGAGTCGAGAAGTGGACGTTCGACACCCAAGCGCGGACGATCACGTACTACGACCGCGCCGGCTCGGCTTTGCTGGCTGAGAAGGTGTAGCCAGCGGGAGGAAGAGGTCGTCGACGATGGTGCGGATGCGGGCTGGGGTGGGGGGCTCCCGGTGCATCACGAGGTCGTGGCGGATCAGGTCGAAGGGTAGGTCCAGGACGGCGTCGGGGATGTGAGTGAGGTCGAGTTCGCCTCGGTCGTGGGCGCGTTGGTAGATGGCGCGGACCCGGGTGAGTGCCTCGGGGTCCATGACCTTGGTGCGGACCTCGCCGGGGGTCAGGCCGCTGCCGGCCAGGAAGCCGGAGAAGGAGGCGGCCGTGGCGATCGCGAAGAAGCCGGCGAGGGCTTGGCTTACGGACGCCAGGTAGGTGAGCAAGTCGGTGCGTAGGGCGCCGGTGTCGGGGGCGGCGATCGGGTTGTCCTTGCGGTGGCGTTCGAAGGCGGCGAGGACCAGTTCGTCCTTGTTGGCCCAGCGGCGGTAGAGCACGGGTTCGCTCGTGTGGGCACGGACGGCGACCGACTCCATGGTCAGGCGCGCGTAGCCGGTCTCGATCAGCTCGTCCCACGCGGCCGTGAGCAGGGCGGCTTCGAGCTCGGCGCCGTACCGGCGGCGGGGTGGGGTCACACCTCACCGTAGAAAGGTTTGCCTTTCTTGGCAACTGAGCGTAGAAAGGAATAACTATCTAGAGGGGTGATCGGGATGACCGAGGTACTGATCGTCGGCGCGGGGCCGACCGGGCTCACGTTGGCCTGTGTGCTGGCGCGGAGCGGAGTTTCGGTCCGGGTGATCGAGGCGGCGGCGGGGCCGCAGGCCGGGTCGCGGGGGAAGGGGATCCAGCCGCGCACCCTCGAGGTGTTCGAGGATCTGGGGATCGTCGATCGGGTGCTGGCCAACGGGCGCCTGGCGATGCTGATCCGGTCGACCGGGCTCGATGGGAGTATTCAGGAGAGCGGTGGTGAGCCGCGTGCGAAGCGCCCGGACACCCCCTATCAGTCGTCGCTGATCACGCCCGAATGGCGGACCGAGGAGGCGCTCCGGCTGCGGCTGGCGGAGCTCGGCGGCGCGGTGGAGTTCGGTACGGCGCTCACCAGTTTCGAACAGTCGGACGACGGGGTCTCGGCGGTCGTCGTCAAGGACGGAGCGCCCGAGACCGTCGATGCGCGGTGGCTGGTCGGGTGCGACGGTGGGCACAGCATCGTCCGTAAGCAGGCCGGGATCGCGTTCGTCGGCGAGACCCTGGACGAGATGCGGATGATCGTCGCCGATGTCGAGGTGGACGGGCTGGACCGGGACGCGTGGCAGATGTGGCGGCACGCGGAAGGCCTGCTCACCCTTTGCCCGCTGCCGTCGACCGACCTCTTCCAGTACCAGGCCAGCATCGGTCCCGGGCAGGATCCCAGTCTGGAGCTGACCAACCTGCAGGCGACGCTGGTACGGCGTACCGGGCGCACTGACATCCGCCTGCACGAACCGCAGTGGGTGACGCTGTGGCGGGCGAACATCCGGCTCGTCGAGCGGTACCGCGACGGGCGCGTGTTCCTGGCCGGCGACGCGGCGCACATCCACTCACCCGCTGGTGGGCAAGGGATGAACACCGGCATCCAGGACTCGTACAACCTCGGCTGGAAGCTCGCGGCGGTCGCGCAGGGCGCAGCACCTGCACTACTCGACAGCTACGAGGAGGAGCGACGGCCGATCGCGGCCGGCGTCCTCGCGTTGTCGAACGCGCGCCTGGCGCAGACCGCTGCGGACAAAGGGATTCCGGTCCGCAGCGATGCGCAGACGCAACAGCTGAACCTCAACTACCGCGGCACCGCCCTGGTCTGGGACGACCGTGCTGACAGCGATCGGCTCCGGGCCGGCGACCGTGCTCCCGATGCGACCGGTCTGGTGACGCCGGACGGCGTGCGACGTCTCTTCGAGCTCACCGGACGTGGCCAGTTCACACTGCTGAACTTCGGCTCGCCAGTCCAGGCTGGTATCAGGACACTGCAGGTCGATCCGGGTAGTCAGGTCGGCGACTTGTACGGCGCGGGCGACCGCACGCTGGTGCTGATCCGGCCCGATGGGTACATCGCGGCTATCTCGGATGCAGGCGATCTCGACGCGGTACTGCGGCATCGCTAGCCAACCGCTTGGTCCGTCGTACGGCGAGAGCCCAGGTCACGCTCGCTGTGATGGCTCCGGCGACGATTGCGATGGCGGCCGCCAGTAGGGGTGGTGGGGTGGCTGAGATCTCGGTGATCAACCAGGCCAGGCTGGCTGCGACCAGTCCGGAGGTCAGGCTGTCCATGGCGCGCCAGCGAGTGGAGGGTCGGGAGCCCGGCGGCCAGTACAGCACTGCGGCCGGCAGCCACAGCGCTAGTGCAGTCAGGAAGACGATCACCGGCGGATAGAGGTCAGGGTCCAGTGGTGGCTTGTACTGCAGGCTTTGGATGACTGCCAGTGCGGTGACCAGGCTGCCCAGCAGTGAGGTCTGCAGCAGCGTCAGGGCCTCCTGCCGTGCGCGGCGCATGTCGTCGACGGCAGCCTTGGTCAGGGCGAGGACATGCGTGACCCGGTCGGTCGTTGCTTGTAGGTAAGTGCGTTCGAGCTCGGCCTGCTGCAGAGTCCAGTCGATCAGCTGCTGGTCGCTACTCAGGGCAGGCGGAGGAACGGTGACCGGCGCCGAGTCCATGGCTCGGGTCATGTTCCGCTGCGCTGTTCGTACCGTGCCGTCCAGTGCCTGCAGTCTGCTGTTGGCCACGAGCAATCCAGTGCCGCTCGTCTGCAGGCCGGTCAGAGTGCGGACGGTCTCCCGCAGGCGTTCCGGTGGCACGCTGCCGCGTTCCACCTCTGCGGTGAGCGACGTACAGAGGGCGTCGGCTTCGCTGATCAGTGATCGGAGCTCTGGAAGGTCGCGTACGAGCACTGCTTGTTCGTAGCGCAGTTTGCAGGCGTGCAGCAGGTAGCGGGTGAACGGCACCAGTCCAGGCGTTGGGCCACTCCACAGCCACCCGTCCAGACTGGCCTCGCCAGCGACGGGTGAGAGCGCCAGCAACCGTCGGTGTGTGGCGGTGGTGTCCAGCGGCAGCTCCCACAGGCAGATGCCGTCATGGAGGCGGACAGCCTGCTCGTCCCAGTCCCCAGCAGCGACGGATGGCAACAGCGGGCGGTAGGTGCGCGCTGTGGCGGAAACTGCCTTGGGCGTGGTCAGCGCACGCTTCGTCTGACCGATGAACAGCGTCGCCGAACCCAGTACGCCGTCGGTGTCCGCTACTGCCGTCCAGCGCGCGGACAGGTCTGCCCAGGAGGAGGGTGGGCGCGGAGCGAGCATGACGCTGACCATGATCACGTCGTGGGTCTGCACCACGATCGCCTGCTCGATGCCTTCGCCGGCTGAGGCCCGTGCGCCGAGAACAGTCAGCCGTTCCGGGAACAGCTCAGGAGTTGGTGAGAGCAGCTCCGACGGCAGACCGGGCACGGGCTGATCCAGACCGAGTGCGGCCACCGCTGCCCAGGCGCGGGACAGCAACTCGCCGCTGCGGATGACGTCGTCGACTGCGAACCACAGGTGCGTCAGCAGCGCGGGCTGCAGTGGCTCGTCACTCACCGGACTCACCGGGAGTGAGCCGGTCGACAAGAGTGTTGAGGAGCTCCGCGACGTCCTCAGGCACTGTCCGAGTCTCATCGGTCGCAGCGATCTCAGGGTTGATCGGCGTACTGACTCGCGACGGTCCAAGCAGGGCGAGACCCGTGACATCACGCCGTACGCCGACCAGGTCCGCGCGATCGAGGCTGCCGGCAATCAGGGTCAGCAACTGCTCGATCTGCCCCCAGGCGTGCGCGTCGACCCGCCAATGCAGGACCTCCGCCAGCAATTGCCGGTCGAGCCAGTGTCCATCCACAGCGGTCAGCCTTTCACGTCCTAGCGCCTTAAGCACCGAGATGGATGTACGCCGCCCAGCTGGAAACCGCCTCTGGGTTGGCAGCGCGAAGCTGTTGCACTGAGGTCGCCAGAATGCGGGCTGCGTCCGCTGCCCGCGGCTGCTCCCGTCCGCTGTTGGTCAATCGGTCGTAGAACGCATCGGCGATCACTAGCGCGGTCGCGTCGGGCACCGGCCAGAGGGTACCGATCACCTGCCGGTAGCCGGCGGTCTGGAAGGCCGAGGCGAGGTGAACGCCTTGGTCCGCGAGGCTTCCGGTGGCCAGTGCGGTGACACAGGCAGACAGGAAGGCCAGCTCGGCCGCAGGGAGTTCCCACTGCTCGATAGACGCTGCTGTCAGTGGGTTCGTCTCGTGATCGAACAGCATCAGCAGACTGTCGCCCGGATCGCTGACGCTGAATGCACCGTGGCATGCGAAGTGCGCGATCCGGTGCCGCGGCAAGCCTTCGTGGACACGGGCAAAAGTAGCGTCGCCGGCGACGAGCTGCTCCGAGCCGGGGATCAGTGCGGCGATCCGGTCGGCCTCGCGGACGCTGTGTGGCAGTCGGGGTTGGCCGGGCAGATCCGGAACCGCGACCACCAGCGCAGTGTTCGCCGTACCGGTGTTTGCCCGGCGGGCGTACTCCAGTGCGCGCACAGTAGTCACGTACGACGAGACAGCCAGATCCAGCACCGACCGACCGGGCTCAAGGTGATGGCCGGATGCGTGTAGCGGCAGACTGGCGATTCCGCCGAGCGCGTACCACCAGATCCGCGGTTGCTCATCCACCGGACACTGCGTGAAGCCCAGGTACTGCATGATGCGCCCGGTGACGTTGTCCCAGGTCCACTCCAGCACCTCCCGCATGGCCTGCTGCGTTTCACCCGGACTGCTTGAGGTAGTCGCTGCGGCGACCCAGGCCTCGACGAGCTTGAGTCCGGACATCACTGCGGTATGGCGGCCGTGCAGGGGAAGCGGGAGGACCTCCACCCCGTCCGGGGTGATGATGAGCGCGTCGCTGCGCCACTCCGTGTTGTAGAGCATGACGATCGGCCCGTCGCTGGACTGCCGTTGCAGCCTGGCGAACACCATCGGTTGCAGGTAGGTCTCGTGCCCAGGCAGCTGCCTGATCCGAGTGGTCACCTCAGTGAGCCGACTGGTGACGGTCGCGAGGTCAGCGGTCAGTCGGTCGGTCGCTGTCTCCGCCGTAGCGGGGTCCGTGGTAGCCAGTTGATTGCCCCACAGTGCGTACTCCAGGTCAGCCTGGCGGTCACGCAACCGAGCAACCTCAGCGGCCAGGTCCGGGGCATCCCGCTGTGCCGCGCGGTGGTCCTGGCGCTGCTGCAGCGCCTCCGCCTGAAGGATGCTGCGGAACTGTTCGGCCAGCTCAACCGCTCGCTCAGGCCTGCCTGCCAGTACGGCGCACGCGGCCGACTCCTGCGCGAGTCCGTCGAGGAACGACTGGCGGTACTGCCGGTCCGCACGCAGCAGTAGCCGCGGGCTCAGGGTGGCAGCGGCGACCAGTGCTTGCTCGAAACAGGCCAGTGCCCGGTCCGGCTGCCCCTGCGTGAGATGGCACGCCGCCAGCCCCCGATAGGCGCCCAGTCGGGTGACCGCCATGGCCGGCAGCGCGAGCGCCTGCTCGAACAGTTGCTGTGCCTCAGCCGCCGTACCAAGGTTGAGCAGGCTGGCTGCAGTGACGCACAGGGACTCCGGAAGTGTCAGGTGGTCCGGCGGCAGGAGCTGGACGGCTTCTTTGCCTAGGGCAACAGAGCGCCGCGTGGCCTCGCTGTCGTCGAGCAGCCGGCCGCGCATCTCCAGGACGCGGGCGAGCATGATCAGCAGGCTGGGGCGCAGTGGGTGCTCGACAGGCGTTCCGGCGACGGCCAGTTCGCCGTACCGGACCGCGTCGCCCATCAGCTCCTCACCATGTCCGAGCTCGAACTGCGCGAAGCGGACCTGGCTCAACGCGTTCAGGAGCGGTACCTGGACCGGATGACTGTCCGGGAGCACGGCCAGCGCGTGCTCGCCGAGTCTGGCGGCCTCGGCCAACGCGGCCTCGGCAGCGCCGCGCTCGGAGTACTCCTTCAACGTGATGACGACGTTGAGAGCGACCATGGACCAGTTGGAGTGGTTCGTGTCGAGTGAGTCGAGCGCCTCCATCCCCGCGTCGACCGCCTCCTCGATCAGCGCCAGTTCGTTCGTACGGGCGTACTGGGTGAGCAGGGCGATCTGCAGGTTCATCAGGAACCGGAAGCTGTCCTCACGGCCGCCACCGGCCTGCAGCGCGTCGCGGCCGAGCTGCACTGCTTCGACGAGAGCCGGAAGATACCCGGTGCGCAGAAAGACGTTGCGGCGCACGATGCCCAGGTTGCCTACGGCCATCGCCCAGGGGATCGAGCCGGCGGGCTGAAGGGCGATCGACTGGCGGCCTACCTCCTCCGCCTGGCCGAGTACGTCCAGGTCGCCTTCGGCCCGGTACGAATGGAACAGGGCTGAGCTGTAGCCGCTCAGCAACGCACCACGGAACGGATGCCCGAGCGGAGTCTCCTCGACAGCCTCACGCCAGATCGCGAGCGCGTGGTGAAGCTCCTCCGGTACGCCGTTGTGCAGGTAGAGCGTGAGGATCGCATTGGCAAGGCTGTTACAGACAATGGGAACCTCGTGCTCGGTGGACTGCTCGGCCGCCTGGAGTCCGGCGGCGATGGCCTCTTCGAGGACGTCGACGTCGCTGGTCTGCTCGAACCACAGCCGTCCCGCCGTGCAGAGCGCCAGGAGGCGGCCGGTGCGGTAGCGGGAGCCAGGTGGGGTAGTCGCGATCGACGTGCGTGCTGTCTCGATCGCCTCTGCCAGCACGGTGAGGTCCGGGCGTAACCGGAACCGCTCGATCAGGGCGCGGCTATAGGTCCCCAGCAGTGCGGCCTGCGGTTCGCCGCTGCCACGAATCGCGACCGCGCGGCGCAGTAGCTCAGTGGCTTGCTGGAGCGCCTCACGGTCGCCCTTGGCCTCGTACTGGCGCATCTGTTTCATCGCGCGCGTGTACAGCGCGTTCTGCCGGAGTACCCCCACTGTCAAAGGCTATCGACGTACGGCGAAGCGTCGCGGGGCCAACGGCGTGGCTGGCTACTGTGACCCCATGGGGCTTCCTGGTGCGGAACTGCAGGCGTTGGCGGACAGCCTGGTTGCGGCTGGCGAGGTGCCCGGGGCAGTGGTCGGAGTGACCGACGGGCGGGAGACCTGGCTGGGGTCGGCCGGGGCCGATGGGCCGGGCGGTACGGCGCTGGCGACCGATGCGGTGTTTCGGATCAGCTCGATGACCAAGCCGCTGGCTGCTGTGCTCACCCTGCGGCTGGTCGAGCGCGGGGTGTTGGATCTGCAGGCTCCCGTTGAGCGGTGGCTGCCGGAGCTGGCAGGACAGCGCGTCGTACGGCGGCTTGCCGGGCCGGTGGACGACACCGTGCCCGCGGAGCAAGCGGTGACGGTTGAGGACCTGCTGCTGATGCGGCTCGGGTTCGGTTTCGCGTTCGAGGTGGAGTCGTGTCCGGTGGCTGCCGAGGCAGCTCAGGCTGGGCTGGGGCTCGGACCGCCGAAGCCGTCCGAGGTGATGCTCGATCCGGACCGGTGGATCGCGCGGTTCGGCGAGCTGCCGTTGATGGAGCAGCCGGGCCGGTACTGGCGGTACGAGCTGGCGTACGCCGTACTCGGGGTGCTGTTGGCGCGGGCGAGCGGAGTCGAGTTGCCGGAGCTGTTCCGGCGCGAGCTGCTGGAGCCGTTGGGGATGAGTGACACCGGCTTCGCCGTACCGGAGCATGCGCGGGACCGGTTGGTGCAGAGCTTTGCGGGCTCCGACTTGTTTGATGCGGCGGCGACGAGTGACTGGTTGGTGCCGCCAGTCTTTCCGCATGCGGGCGGTGGTCTGGTGTCGACGGCCGGTGACTACCTGCGCTTCGTCTCCGCGCTGCTCAACGGCGAGCTGCTGCGCCCGGACCTCGCTGCGGCGATGGTGACCGACCACCTGACCGCCGAGCAGCGCTCCGGGTCGTCGGCGCAGACCTTCCTCGACGGCGGCGGCTGGGGCTACGGCGTACAGGTGGTTGGAACGCGGTACGGGTGGGGCGGTGGGCTGGGAACGCTCTGGTATTCGAGGGATGGCGTCGGCGCCGTCCTGATGACGCAGGTCCTGCCACCGTCGCCTGCGGTGGTCTCAGCGTTCGTGGATACCGTGGAGACATGGCCTTCCGCCGCAGCCTCCGGTCACACCGCCTGACGCGTTTGGCAGGAACTGTCCATACTGCGCCTCGACGTGCTCGTTGCTGACACGATCGCGCGGGTGGAGGACTCGTCGTGGACTCGGCCGCAGCGGTTCGCGGTGGCGGCGTACGGGGTGTGGGTCAGTGTGCTGACCGTTGTGCTGGCTTTGTGGCTGGAGAATCCGCACCGGAACGTGGGTGCGATGCAGCGGCATGGGTTGAGCTCGGCGGAGATCCAGCGGCGGTTGGAAGGACACGGGTATCGGCAAGGGCTCGTGGCCGTCGCCGTTGAGGTGGTCCTGTACCTGCTGATCGCGTACGGCGCCTATCGCAATCGCAACTGGCCGTTCTGGCCGGCGGTGGTGCTGTTCGGTATCACCGGACTCGGAGCTGTCTGGGTGCCGTTGCGGCCGGAGGCGCATGCCGGGCTCGGTACTGGGTCGCTGATCGTGCATGTCCTCGCGGATCTGCCCGGGCTGTTCGTGGCCTCGTGGTTGCTGGTGGGGCTCGTTCGCTACCGCCACACCTGGGCGCGGCGTTAGCGGAGGGCGGTGCCTTGGGCGTGGGTGAGGAGGGTGAGGTCTTGGCGGGTGGGGAGGGATTCCCAGTCGCCGAGGGCGGTGACACAGAAGGCGCCTGAGGTGGTGGCTCGGGTCAGGCAGTCTTCTGGGGGGAGGTCGTCGAGGGTGGCGGAGAGGTAGCCGGAGACGAAGGCGTCGCCGGCACCGATGCTGTCGACGACGGTGACGGGGAGGGCCGCGCTGTGGAGGGTGCCGGATGAGCTGTGCGACCAGGCGCCTTTGCTGCCGGCGGTGACGACGACCTCGGTGGCGGTGCGGAGAAGGTCGGTGATCGGGTCTTCGGCGGTGGTGAGTAGGTCGAGCTCGTCGTCCGAGGCGAAGACCGTGTGCACGTGGGGGAGGAGCTCGCGGAGGGCGGTCGCTTCCTTGCGGGACCACAGGCGAGCGCGATAGTTGACATCCAACGAGACCTGTACGCCGGATTCCGCCGCTGCCTGTACGACGGCCAACGTGGCGGCGCGGGTGGTCTCGCAGAGCGCGGGGGTGATGCCGGTGACGTGAAGGAATCGGGGTCGGACTGCTTCCAGAGCGGTGATGCACTCGGCTGGGGTGAGCGTGGAACCGGCGGAGCCGCGGCGGTGGTAGCTCACGCGGGTGATGTCGTGCGAGGGCTGGTCGAACGCGATGAAGCCGGTGAAGTCCGTGTCGGAGAAGCGCATCCAGCTGGTGTCGACGGCTTCGGCTCTGAGCGTGCGCTCGATCAGCCGGCCGGGCTCATCGTTGCCTACAGCACCTAACCAGGCGGCGGTGTGGCCGAGGCGGGCGAGGCCGATCGCGACGTTCGTCTCGGAGCCGGCGATCGACAGATGCGCGTCGCCGCCGAGCCGCATCGCCCGCGGCGTCCGCAAGGACACCATCGTCTCGCCGATGGTAAGCAGGTCGGTCATCACAGTCCTCCGAGGTTAGCCCGAGCGCGGGAGGTGCATCTTTGGGACCCCACCAACCGTTTTCAGGCCGAGGAAATGGTTGGTGGGTACCCAAAGATGCGGTTGGTGCTCAAGGTTGCGGTTTGCGCCCGAAGGTGGGTTGTCGTGTCTTTGGGTGGGGGGTGCGTCTTTGGGTAGCCACCGACCGTTTTCGGGGTGGGGAAGTGGTTGGTGGGGTCCCAAAGATGCGATTGGTGCTCAAGGGTGGGCGGGCGTGTCTTTGGGCGCGAAGCGCGAGGTGCGGGGGATTAGAGGTTGAGGGTGGTGCGGAAGGTGTGGGCTCGGGTCGCTAGGTCGGAGAGGGGGCCGCCGGCGCCGGCGTTGCCTAGGAGGGGGGAACCTACGCCTACTGCTAGGGCGCCGGCGGCTAGGTATTGGGAGGCCGACTCGGCGTCTACGCCGCCTACTGCGATGAGCGGGGCGTGGGGGAGGGGAGCGGCCAGTTCGCGGAGGTAGGAGGGGCCGTGGACTTTGGCGGGGAAGATCTTGATGGCGGTGGCGCCCAGGTCGAGGGCTGCTACTACTTCGGTCGGGGTGAGGGCTCCGCACAGCAGCGGGAGGCCCAGCGTGACGGCTCGGTGTGCGCCTTGGGTGATGGCGGGGGTGACCACGAAGGTGGCGCCGGCGGCGGCGACCTCGTCGGCCTGGGCGGGGGTGAGGACGGTACCGGCGCCGATCAGGATCGTCGGGTCGTGGTCGGAGCGGGCCTGGGCGATGGCTTCGGCGGCGCCGGGGGTGGTGAGGGAGATCTCGAGGGCGGTGATGCCGGCCTCGACGAGCGTGTTGACGCAGGCGACGGCGCGTTCGGGCGAGTCCGCCCGGATGATCGCGAGGATCTTGCGCCGGCGGAGTTCGGCTAGCAGGTCCATGAGGACTCCTGAAGACATAGGACGTCTGATGTGCTCTGGTTCGAAGCGCTGAAAGAAGCTAAATTACTGCGAGAGCAACCCGTGAGGTTGTTTACTTTCCGTTCACTTGGAGGCATCCGCCCATGCCCAAACGCCTTCCACTGCTCATCGCGCTCAGTCTGCTGCTGCCGACTGTGCCGATGTACGCCGAAGCCGACAACCAGCCTGCTGCGATCACGCAGACCGTGCTGTTCAACAAGGGGGACGCCGGTTACGGCTGCTATCGCATCCCCGCCATTGTCAAGACCAAGACGGGAGCGCTGCTCGCCTTCGCCGAAGCTCGGCGGACCTGGTGCGACGACTCGCAAGAGATCGACCTGGTGCTGAAGCGGTCGGACGACGACGGTCGCACCTGGTCGGCCGCGAAGACCGTCCTGGCCGGCAGCGACACCGACCCGAACGCTCCGGTGACCCGCGGCAATCCGGTGCCGATCGTCGATCAGGACACCGGCCGGATCGTGCTGCTGACCACGATGGACCCCGGTACGTCGAGCTACCCGCGGACGCCGTACGTCCAGTTCAGTGACGACGACGGTGCGACCTGGAGCAAGGCCAAGAACATCGGTAGTCAGATCGACGACCCGGCCTGGGGCTGGTACGCGACCGGACCCATGCATGGCATCCAGTTGACGCGCGGTGCGCATGCGGGCCGGATGGTTGCCGGGACCAACTACGACATCGGCGGGAAGGATGCCGGGCAGCTCGTCTACAGCGACGACCGCGGCGAGACCTGGCACAAGGGCGCCACGGATCTGCGGACGGATGGTCAGGTCCCGCAGGAGATCAGCGTGGTCGAGAAGGTCGACGGCGGGATTCTCGCGATGGCGCGGAACAACGCCGGCGGCCCAGGTTCGAGCCGGATGACCGCGGTCAGCAACGATGGTGGCGAGACCTACACCGCGCCGTACAAGACCGTGGACGGCCTGACGACGCCGACCGTGCAGACCTCCGTCCAGCGGTTGCGGGCGGTCGATGCCGGGGACAAGTACAACCGGATCCTGTTCGCCGGACCGGCCGATCCGGAACGCCGCCGGTACATGACGATCCGGTCCAGCTTCGACGAGGGCAAGACCTGGCAAACCGTTGCCCAGGGCACGCGCATCACCAGCGACTGGTCGGGCTACTCGGACATGGCGGTTCTCGACACCGGCGAGATCGGCTTGCTGTACGAAGGCGGTCCGGTCGATGCCCGGGATCAGATCCGGTTCACCCGCTTCACCGAGAACGACATCGGTCACCCGGACGCGCCGCTTGGTACGACGACCCCGGACGTCTCCGGTCTCGGCAACAACAGCTACCTGCGCGGCGGTACGACGTCGGTCGCGGGAAAGTTCGGCCAAGCCCGGGACCTCGACGGGACCGATGACGCGATCCAGCTGCCGTTCGCCGAATCGCTGGCGGTCGGTGCCGGTGACTTCACCGCGATGGCGTGGATCAAGTACGGCGCCAGCACGGGTCCGCAGGCGATCTTCTGGGGCTACAACATCAACGAGTTCTCGCAGTTCTGGCTGCGGGCCGAACCGGCGGACGGCCGGATCCGCGGGCTGATCACCACCGGCGGGAACACCGCGGTGGTGGCCACGACCAAGGCCTACAACGACAACGCCTGGCACCACGTCGCCCTGCAGCGGAAGGCCGGGACGCTGGCGATCTGGGTCGACGGGGCCGAGGTCGCGTCCGTTGCCGCGCCCAACGGTTCGGTCAGCCCGGGGCGTCCGTTCAAGATGTTCGTCGGGCAGCGGATCGACGGCGTTCATCACTTCGACGGCTCGATGGACGAGGTCCGGCTCTACAAGCGGGCGCTGACCGCGGCCGAGATCGGCAGCATCCGCACGAGCAACAGCACGACGGTGCCGAACGTCGTACTGGATCTGCCGCTCGGCTGACATCAGACCGGCCTGGCGGTGAGAGTCAGCCGCCAGGCCAGTTCACCGCTCGCCGGTACGACGGCCGCGTCGCCGGGGCCCGCCTCGCCCAGGTCGAAGACGCGACCGAGCATCGGCTCGACGCCAAGGCTCCGGTACGGCGCCTCGACCGGAAAGCCGCCGAGGTTGCGCCAGAGGGCGGTGGAGACTGGTTGCCCTGGGCAACTGAGGGTCGTGGTGAGCTCGCTCCCGCGGTCGCGCACGGTCGCCGACGGGCAATCGACCAGGACGGCGCCGATCGCCGTACCGTCGGACTCGCCGTAGGTGTCGAGGCCAAGGGCCGGCCAAGCGGCGGCGACCCAGGGCGCGTCGGCCGCGGCCTCGGGGTAAAGGCGGCATTCCCTGGGGTGCGCCGAGATCGTGGCGCCTACAGCGCAGTCGAGCAACGCATGAGCCGCCCAGATGAACTCGAAGCCGGGCGGTGCGGTCAGGTGGTAGTCGACCATGACGCTGTCGGCCTCGGTGCTGAATCTACGGGACAGGACAGTGTTGTCGTAGGCAACCGAGTCGGACCAAGGCTGGTTCCACAGCCCGCCGTGGTCAGGCTCGCCGCGCACGGTCGGGAAGCACTCGTCGAGACCGCCGGCGTCGGTGAAGATGGTGTGGCCGGTGCGAGGTCCGTCGACCAGACCGGGACCGGCCCACAACCACTCCCGTCCGGCGAGGCGGAGTGAGGTCCAGCGCCCGCCGTCGGAAGCATCGATCGTCACCATTCGGCGAAGGTGCCGTCTTCTTGGGTCCAGACGGGGTTGCGCCACGCGTGGCCCGTCTTGTCTGCGGCCCGGACCGCTTCCTCGTCGACCGTGATACCGAGACCAGGTAACGGGTTGTACTCGGCGTGACCGTTCACCCAGGTGAAGGGCGTCGGGTCCACGACGTACGAGGTGAGGTCGCTCGACACGTTGTAGTGGATGCCGCGGCTCTGTTCCTGGATCAGGAAGTTTGGTGTTGCGAACGAGACCTGAAGGCTGGCCGCCAGCGAGATCGGGCCCAACGGACAGTGCGGGGCGAGCATGGCGCCGTGGGTGTCCGCGAGGGAGGCGATCCGGCGGAGCTCGGAGATGCCGCCGGCGTGCGAGACGTCGGGCTGGACGACCGCGATGCCCGCGTTCAACGGTCCGACGAACTCGGAGCGGTTGTAGAGGCGCTCGCCCAACGCGACCGGCACGGTGGAGCTGCTGACGACGTCCGCCAGATGCAGCATGTGTTCGGGAAGCACCGGCTCCTCGACGAACATGGGCTGCAGGTCTTCGACTGCGTGCAGGATGCGGCGCGCGCCTGCGACCCCGACGCGGCCGTGCAGGTCGATCGCGACGTCCCGGGTGTCGCCCAAGGCGGACCGGGCCGCGGCCAACCGCGCGACGATGTCGTTGATCTCGGCAACGGACGGCGAGGGCGAGATGCGCCCGCTGCCGTTCATCTTGACCGCGGTCATCCCGGCCGCGACCTGTTCGGTGACCTGGTCGGCCACGGCTGACGGCTCGTCGCCGCCGACCCAGGCGTAGACGCGCGCCCGATCGCGGACGCGACCACCGAGCAGGGACGAGACCGGAGCGCCGTACACCTTGCCGGCGATGTCCCACAGCGCGTGGTCAAGCCCGGCGACCGCGCTCGACAGCACCGGGCCGCCACGGTAGAAGCCACCCTTGGTGAGGATCTGCCAGTGCCGCTCGATCTGCAGTGGGTCCTGGCCGATCAGGTACTCGGACAGTACGTCGATCGCGGTGCGGACGACCTCCGCGCGGCCCTCGACCACCGGCTCACCCCAGCCGACGACGCCGTCGCTGGTCTCGATCCGGCAGAACAACCAGCGCGGCGGGACGAGGAAGGTTTCGACGCGCTCAACCTTCACGATTCAGCACCGTATGCGCCGCGCACCTCGTGCAGGTCCTCGGCGGCCTTGGCCAGCAATTCACTCATCGCCAGCTCGGCCGCGACCGGGTCGTGCGCACGGATCGCTTCCAGTACCCGGCGGTGGCTCGGCACCGGATCATCCGACGGTTTCACCTTGTGCACAAGGCGGTCTCGATCGGCCAGGCCGGTCTCCATGATCACTTCCATCTTGGTCAGCAGTTCGTTACCCGTTGCTGCGAGCAACGCTCGGTGGAAGGCGAGGTCCGCGGCCACGGCAGCGAGGTCGTCGGTAGCCGACTCCATCGCCGCCATCGCGGTGTCCAGCGCCAGCAAGTGCGAGTCCTGAGCCCGTACGGCGGCCAGCCGGGCCGCTGCGGGCTCGACGATGCCGCGTACTTCGTGCAGCTCCTCCAGCAGCTCGGGCCGGACATCGGAGTCGCTGAAGTGCCAGCGGATCATGTCCGGGTCGAGCAGATTCCAGTCCGTGCGCGGCCGGACGAACGTGCCGCGCTTCTGCCGCGCGTCAACGAGCCCCTTGGCTGTCAGGACCTTGAGCGCCTCCCGGACCGCGGTCAGGCTGACCCCCAGGTCGGCCTGCAGATCGGGCACATTGATGGTCGCCCCCTCCGGGATCGTCCCGGACAGAATGCGCTGCGCCATCACCTCCACGATCTGACCGTGCAGTCCCCGCTGTATCCCCGCCACACTGCTCTCCCTCATGCCGAATCCTTCGCAGCGGACCAGCCGCCGTCGACCACGATGCTCGCGGCGGTGACGTACGACGCCTCCGCCGACAGCAGGAACGCAATCACCTGTGCCACTTCGTCCGGCGCTCCGAGTCGCCCGGCCGCGGTCGCCCGCGCGCTGCGCTCGAGATCCTCCGGACCGTAGCGATCCCACGCTGCCGTCTTGATCGGCCCGGGCAACACCGAGTTCACCCGGATCGAACCGCCGTACTCGACGCCCAACTGCCGAGCGAGCGCGACCAGCGCGCCCTTGCTCGCCGCGTAGGCCGCGTGCCCGGGGATCCCCGCGAGCGCGTGCACCGACGACACCAGTACGACGGATCCCTGCTGGGCCGCGAGATCGTCGTACAGGGCGCGGAAGCCGAGGAACGAGGCGCTCAGGTTCACATCGAGCTGCCGCTGCCAGGAGGCCGGCGTCATCTCGTGCGCCGGCCGGACGTCGGAGACATAGGCGTTGCTGACGAACCCGTCGATCGGCCCGAGCTCGTCGCGGCCGCGGGACACCACCTCCGCCCAGGTATCCGGCGAGGTGACGTCACCGACCACGCTGAGCGCCTGGCCCGGCACCTCCGGGGACGGGTGGATGTCGACCCGCACCACCTTGGCGCCCTCGGTCAGGGCACGCTCCGCGCACGCCGCGCCGATCCCCGACGCGGCCCCGGTCACCACGATCACCCGTCCAGCCAGCCGCACGCGCGTGCCTCCTCCGAAGTCAGCTCTACCCAAGCACGTGGGCGGGACTCCTCCAACGATGAACGAGGCATCAGTTGATCGTGGTCAGGCGATCACGTCAAGCTATTTCCTCGTAATTTACGAATTAATATTGACACCTGGGATCGCTCGCCGCAAGATCGTCGGCAACACACCACTCACTCGACTGGCACGCTGGTCGAGCAGATCTCAGGAGTTCAGGCATGACGGGTCTGGCAGCAGATCGGCGTACTTTCCTCAAGGGTCTCGGGCTGCTCGGAGCGGCTGCCCTGGTCCCCGGATGTGCGACCACAGCATCGAGCCCGGGGAGCGGCGGCGCGAGCAGCGGGGCAACTGGTGAGCTCTCGCTGCAGTCCAACCTGTCGGCCGTCCAGGCCAAGGGTGCGATGGAGAAACTCGTTGCCGCGTACAACAAGACCGGCGGCGCCCAGGTCAAGCTCAACACGGTCGCGTCCGAGATCTACCGGACCCAGCTCCCGACGTACCTGACGAGTGCCAACCCGCCGGACGTCTACACCTGGTACGCCGGATCGGTCGCCGACTCGTATGCGAAGAAGGGCCTGCTGCTCGACGTGTCGAGCGTGTGGGAGGGCCTCGGCAACTACCCGAAGGCGATGCAGTCGCTGTCGACCAGCACCTCCGGCGAGAAGATCTTCGTGCCGACCAGCTACTACTGGTGGGGCATGTTCTACCGCAAGTCGAACTTCGCCAAGTGGGGCGTGACCCCGCCGAAGACCTGGGACGAGTTCCTCGCGGTCTGCAAGACCATTCAGAGCAAGGGCGTTCCGCCGATCGGCATCGGTCTCGGCGACACCCCGTGGGTGGCGTCGGCCTGGTTCGACTACCTGAACATCCGGATCAACGGTGCGCCGTTCCACCGCGACCTGCTGGCCGGCCGCGGTCGGTTCGACGACCCGAAGGTCAAGGCGGTCTTCACCAAGTGGCAGGAGGCGTTGCCGTACTTCGACCCGAAGGGCAAGTCGTTCCCCTTCCAGGAGGCGACCTCCGCGCTGCTCGGCGGCAAGACCGGCATGTTCCTGATCGGCACCTTCTTCGCGGACTCCGCGCCGAAGGACGCGCTGGACGACATCGACTTCTTCCAGTTCCCGATCATCGACCCCGCGGTCCCGGTCGCCGAAGAGGCGCCGACCGACGGCTACTTCGCCTCCAAGAAGGCCAAGGACCCCGAAGGCGTGAAGAAGTTCATGACCTGGCTGGCCACGGCCGAGGCGCAGGAGATCTACGTCCAGAGCTCCTCCGGTACGGCGATTCCGGCGAACCCCGACGGTAAGTCCGCGGACACGCCGCTGGTGAAGAAGGGCAAGGCGATGATCGAAAGCGCCGCCGAGCTCACCCAGTTCTTCAACCGCGACTCCAGCGACGCGCTGCAGCCCACCGCCGATGCCGCGCTGACCAAGTTCCTCGACAAGCCCGACCAGATCGACAAGATCCTCAAGGACTGGCAGGCAGCAGCCGAGAAGGTCTTCAAGGCGTGACTGTGACCGAAGCGGTGACCACCTCCGACCGAGCTGCTAAGCAGCCCGGCGGGGGCGGCGATCGCCGTATCAAGAAGGTGTGGAAGGTCTCGCCGCTCATCCTGGCGTTCGTCTTCGTGCCGTTCGTGGTCGAGGCGGTGTGGGTTTTCTGGCCGGCGTTGCAGGGGTTCTGGCTGGCGTTGACCAAGTGGGACGGGTTGTCGGCGCCGACGTTCGTTGGCTTCGGCAACTTCAAGGACATGGTGTCGGATCCGATCTTCCGGACCGCGCTGAAGAACACGGCGATCTGGCTGGTGCTGTTCGGCGGGCTGAGCGTCATCGGCGGATTCGGGATGGCGTTGCTGTTGCAGCGCGAGCGTCGTGGCGTGGGGATCTACCGGGCCGCGCTGTTCACGCCGGTTGTGTTCTCGCTGGTGGTGACTGCGCTGATCTGGCGGGTGTTCTACCAGCCGGACGGGCTGGTCGACTCCGTCCTGCGCGGGATCGGCCTCGGCGACTTCATCCGGCCGTGGCTGGCTGATCCCGATACCGCCTTGTACGCCGTGATTCTGCCGGCGCTGTGGCGGCAGATCGGGTATGTCATGGTGCTGTATCTGGCCGGTCTGAAGGCTGTTGATCCGGCGCTGTACGAGGCGGCGAAGGTTGATGGTGCGTCGGCCTGGCAACGGACTCGGTATGTGACGATCCCGCAGTTGAAGGGGGTCAACTCGGTCGTGCTGTCGGTGATCGTGATCGACTCGCTGAGATCGTTCGACATCGTCTGGTCGATGACCAAGGGCGGTCCGTACCACTCGTCGGAGCTTCTCAGTACTTATATGTACTCGACCGCGTTCCAGTCCACCCAACTCGGCTACGCCTCCGCGATCGCCGTGGTGATCTTCATCCTCGCTCTGGCCGTGATCCTCGGCTACCTGATCCGTGCCTTCAAGGAGGAAGCGTGAATCGGCTGAAGACGGGCGGCTACCACCTGTCGATGGGGTTGGTGTCGCTTCTGTGGATCGCGCCGATCCTGTGGGTGATCGTGATCTCGTTCCGCAGCTTCGACGACGTCGCGGCGAACGGGCTCGGATCGTTGCCGCATTCGTTCACGTTCTCGACGTACAAGCAGGCCTGGCAGGACGCGGACGAGTTCCGGGCCCTGATCAACAGTCTGCTGGTGACGATTCCGGCGGTGCTGCTGAGTCTCGGGCTGGCGTCGATCGCGGCGTACGGGCTGGCGCGGTACAACATTCCTTTTCGGCGGACTGTGTTGTTGCTGATGCTGATGGGCAACCTGCTGCCGCCGCAGATCCTGCTGATCCCGATCTCGCGGTTCGTGGAGTTGATCGGGTACTACGACACGCTGCTCGCACTGATCGCCGTGCATGTCGGGTTCGGGCTCGGGTTCTACACGTTCGTGCTGCATGGGTTCATGCGGGATCTGCCGCGGGAGATCCAGGAGGCGGCGACGATCGACGGCGCTGGGCCGGGGAAGATCTACGCGAGTGTGATCTTGCCGTTGACGCGGCCGGCGATGGCGGCACTGGGTGCGCTGTCGTTCACCTGGATCTTCAATGACCTGCTGTGGTCGATCACGGTGATCCGCTCCGGCGAGAAGATGCCGGTGACGCCCGCGTTGCTGGGCCTGCAGGGGTTGTTCGTGTCATCGTGGAACGTCATTGCCGCTGGCACCGTGATCGCTGCCGTCCCCACCGTGGCGGTGTTCCTGCGGTTCCAGAAGCACTTCGTCGGTGGATTGGCGATCGGAGCCGTCAAGTGAAGACCTGGACGTTGCGCGGGGCAACCACGTCGTACGTCGTCGGTGTACCCGCGCATGGTGAATGGGCCCAGCTCGTTGCCTGGGGCCCACATGCGGTTGCCGAAGGCCCGTCAACCGTCGCCCCCACCGGCACCGAGCACTTCCTACCACGAGCCGACGTCGAGCCCCTCGAGTACGCCGTCCGCGGCGTCCGCTACACCGCGCCAGTAGACCTCGTCGTGAGCGGCGAGGACGGGATCGACGAACTCCGACCGGTCTTCACTGATGTTGTTGGTGGAGAAGACAGTCTTGAGTTGGTGTTTGTTGACGGTGTGCGCGGGGTGCGGCTTTCTCTGCATTACCGCGTTGAGGGGGATGTGGTTGAGCGGTGGGTTGCTGTGCGGAACGACGGGGGCGAGACGCTCACGTTGCATCGGCATGACTCGGCTGGGTTCACCGTGCCTAGTGGGAACACGGTCAAGTACTTGTGGGGCGAGTGGAACAGTGAGTTCCAGCAGTCGGCGATCACGCTTGAGCGTGGGCGGTTCACCGTGGGGAGCGCGCAGGGGATCACCGGGCACTCGTATTCACCGTTCCTCGCGATCGACGGCGACCTCGCGTACGGCGTACAGCTGGCTTGGAGTGGTTCCTGGGAGATGACCGCGGACGCGGATACCACGGGGACCGTCCGGATCCAGGCTGGTCGGATCTCGTCGAGCCAGGGGCTGAAGCTGCGGCCGGGGGAAACGTGGACTTCGCCGAAGGCTGTCGGGGCTTGTAGTGCGGAAGGCGCGGACGGGCTCGCGCGCGTGTTCCACGAGTACGAGCGGGCGCGGTCGCGACGCCGTACGCCGAAGGTGCTCTACAACTCGTGGTTCGCGACCGAGTTCGACATCCGTGCCGAGCACCAGCTCGAACTGGCGCGGCGGGCGGCCGGGATCGGCGTCGAGACCTTCGTGGTCGACGACGGCTGGTTCACCGGGCGCGTGGACGATGCCGGCGGGCTGGGCGACTGGCAGGTCGACCCGGCCAAGTTCCCCGAAGGGCTCGACGGGTTCATCGGTCAGCTGAAGGAGCTCGGGCTCGACTTCGGCCTGTGGGTGGAGCCCGAGTCGGTCAACCCGCGGTCGCGGCTGGCGGCGGAACACCCGGAGTGGATCCTGCGCACCCCCGACCGGGAGCCCGTCCTGGTCCGGAACCAGTTGTTACTCGACTTGAGTCGTGATGATGTAACTGCATTCGTGACATCAACACTTGATCAACTGTTGTCAACATATGACATCAGCTACCTGAAATGGGATGCGAACCGGCCACGCCTGGACAGCGGCGACCAGCGCCGCGATCTGGACGGCAAGGTCGTCACCAACCTGTACGCCGTACTCGATCGGCTGCGCGACGAACACCCGAACGTGCTCGTCGAGGGATGCGCCGGCGGTGGCGCCCGGGTCGACCTGGGGATGGTTCAGCGGGTCGACACACTCTGGCCGAGTGACAACACGGCTCCGCTGGATCGGCTCAGGATCCAGCAGGGCTTCCGGACCGGGTTCGCGCCGCACCTGATGAGTTCGTGGGTAACCGATGCCGAAGGTACCCATGACGGGCGCGAACGGTCCCTCGACTTCCGCTTCCATGTCGCGATGGCCGGCGTACTGGGAATCGGTGCGGACCTCTCGCGCTGGACCGACGACCAGTTGAAGACAGCCGCCCGGCACATCGAGCAGTACAAGGACATTCGCGACCTGGTCGTCGAAGGCAAGGTTTACGGGCTACAGGGCGGCGTCCAGTACGTCGGTGCCGACCGGTCCGTGGTGTTCCAGTGGGAGACCGGCGACGGCAACGTCCGAGGCACGTTGCCGACCCGGCCACGGCGGGTCCCATTGGCCGGGCTCGACCCGGCGAAGAACTACCGGGTGGGGTCGGAGATCCTCCCGGGCAGCTACCTGCTGCAGGTCGGCGTCGCGTTCGACGACGCCGACTCGCACTGCCTGGTCGTCGAGGCTCTCGACTGACCCCGTTCCGCTCAACGGCAGCAAAGGAAGAGACATGAAGCGACTTTTGGATGGGGTGATCGCGGCTGCCCTGGTGGTCGGCGCGCTCGCAACCACCACGACCTCAGCTGTGGCGGCTCAGGCCACAGCTCCGGTACTCAGCCCGACGCCGTACATGGGCTGGAACACCTACTACGGGCTCGGTGGCGACTTCACCGAGGACACGATCAAGTCGGTCGCCGACTCGCTGGTCAGCCGCGGGCTGGCCAAGGCCGGGTACGACGTCGTCTGGCTGGACGGCGGTTGGCAGGCCGACCAGTCGCGGAGCGCGGCGGGTGACCTGGTCGCCAACCCGGCCAAGTTCCCGAACGGGCTCAAGCCGCTGGTCGACTACATCCACAGCAAGGGCCTCAAGGCCGGTATCTACACCGATGCCGGTCCGTACATCCCGGGCAAGTGTGGCCTGGGAAGCGGCGGTTACTACCAGCGCGACGCCGACCAGTTCGCGGCCTGGGGTTTCGACGCGGTCAAGGTCGACTACCTGTGCGGGATCGCGGCGAACCTGGACCCGAAGACGGTGTTCACCGAATTCGCCCAGGCGCTGCGGAACAACGCGAGCCACCGGCCGATGATCTTCAACCTCTGCAACCCGGTGACCTCGCCGGACTGGGGCAACTACCCCGAGTCGCAGCAGTCGATCAACTCGTGGTCGTACGCACCGGGGATCGCGCAGTCGTGGCGGACCTACACCGATGTCGGCTTCCAGGGCGACATCAAGTTCAAGGACGTGTTACGGAACTACGACGCGAACGCGCGGCACCCCGAGGTCGTGAAGCCCGGTGCGTTCAGCGACCCGGACTACCTGGCCCCGGAGCTGGGGATGTCGGACGAGGAGTTCCGTTCCCAGCTCACGCTCTGGTCCGTGGCCGCCGCGCCGCTGGTGGTCGGTAGCGACGTGCGGAAGCTGAGTGCCACCACGGTTTCCATGCTGACCGATCCCGACGTACTGGCGATCAACCAGGACAAGGCTGCCGTGCAAGCGGTTCGCGTCGGTGCTGCTGGTACGACGGAGACGTGGGTCAAGCGGTTGGCCGACGGTTCGCGTGCGGTGGTGCTGCTGAATCGTGGGGACAGCGCCAAGACGCTGACCACGACTGCGGCCGCGGTTGGGCTGCGTGGGCCGCGGTTCACAGTCAAGAACGCTTGGACGAACAAGGTGACCGAGAGCGCGGGCACGATCAGCGCTGCGGTGCCTGCACACGGTACGGCGCTCTTCCGGGTCTCGGCGGCTCATGGTCTGCCGGGCGCATCGCATGTGACGGCTGGGATTCCGCAGGTGACCAAGGTCGGAACGGATGTACAGCCTGAGGGTTCGGCACCGGTCGTTGCCGGTGGCGACGAGCTGACTGTGCAGGTTGCGGTTCGGAACGACGGGCTGCTGCCGGTGTTGAAGCCTGCGGTGACTGTTGCCGGCGGCACCGGATGGACGGTGAAGTCGTTGACCAAGGCTCCGATCTTGATTGCTGGGGGCAAGCAGGCGACCTTCACGTTCGCGATCAAGCTGCCCGCCACTGCCGCGCCTGGAACAGCGAGCTTGACGGCCGCGACGTCGTACGAGGCCCTTGGGTACGGCGGTCAGCGACTGACGACTGTGTTGTCGCCGGTCGTGGTTGCGCCGGTGCCGCCGGACGGGACCGTGGCGCTGTCGCACCACCAGTGGATCACCGCGACCAGCGGCTGGATGACGCCGGCCATCGACGAGAGCGTCGGCGGAGGCAACCCCATCAAGCTGACGGGAACGACGTACCCGACCGGGATCGGTGTCGCTTCGCCTTCGCTGGTCCGGTACTACCTGGGCAAGTCATGCACCCGGCTGAGCGGGACCGTCGGGATCGATGATGTCGTTGGCAACGTCGGGCCGGACGGTGGCACGTCCACCTTCCAGGTCGTCGGTGACGGCAAGGTTCTCTTCGACAGTGGCACGGTCGACCGCTTCACGCCGAAGCCGTTCGACGTCGACCTCACAGGAGTCCGCGTCCTCGACCTGATCGTCGGCGACGCCGGCGACGCCGGCGACGGCGGCTACAACGACCGCGCCGACTGGGCAGCCCCCACCGCCACCTGCTGAACTCTTTGAGCACCCATCAACCACATTTCGCCTCGGCGAATGGTTGGTGGGTGCTCAAGGCCGCCGAAAGCCCGCGCCTTGAGCACCGATCAGTCATTCCCGGCGCCTCGAAATGGTTGGTGGGTGCTCAAGGCCAGGGTGTGTCGGTCAGGTGGGTCCACAGCTCGGGCATGCTGTGCACGACGTGCGGCTGGAAGCCGGGCTCGGGGTGGGCGTCCGTGTCCTCGCTGTGGAAGAGGATCGGCTCGAATCCGGCTATCTGGGCCGCGAGCAGATTGGTCGCGCGGTCGTCGACGAAACGCGTCCGGGCCGGGTCGAGCCCCGGGTGGGCGACCACCGGCCGGTAGGCGGCCGGCGCCGGTTTGCGAGCACCGATCTCGGAGCTGACGAACCACTGTTCGACGTACGGCGTGAGATCGAATCGCCGGCGCAACTGTTCGGACCAGGGTGCTGCGTCGTTGGTCAGCACCAGCGGGGTGAGGCCGGCTCGTTTGAGATTCCTCAAGACCTCCGGCGCATCTGGCGTCAACTCGTGTCGCTGGCAATAGTCGGCGTCGGTTGCCGCTACGCCGAGGATTTCCCAGAGCTCACTGGTCGAGATCTCGCCCAGGGTGCAGCGGCGGTAGACCTCGCGGATCTCGGATTCGGTCCGAGTGCAGCCGTGCTCGCGGAGGTAGGGGAGAAGCACGCCGCGCACGACGTTGCCATGGCGGTAAAGGACGCCCATGGCGTCGAAGACGACGAAGCGTTGCGACACAGCCGTGATTCCTCCACCGGTTGACCCACCCGATCATCGCAGCAGCTCAACGCTTGCCCCTCTTCATGGTCAGGTCCAGTCGACTTCGGAGGACTGGAACCAGGTCCAGCCGCGGTTGCGCCAGGTGGGTGCCTGCCGGGCCAGGTCGGCTCCGTAGGTGGGCCAGTTGGTGGGGGTGGTGTGGGACCAGGCCTTCTCGGCGGCGCCGGGGAGGCGGGGGAGCAGCAGGAACTCGAGGTCGTCGCGGCTGGTGACAGTCTCGCACCAGACGGCGGCCTCGATGCCGGCGAGCTGGTCGTCGGAGGTGACGCCGGGGGTGTTGGTGACGGGGTCCCAGGCGACGCCGTCCTGGATGGTGGCCGGCGGGTACGCGCGGAGGCCGACGCGGGCTCGGTCCTCCTCCTGCGCGGGGTCTGCCGAGGGGGCGGCGTGCGGGCGGTCGAAGTACAGGTAGGTGGTGGCGGAGACGAGCAGTTTGCCGCCGCGTTCCAGGGCTTTCGGTACGTCGTGCCGGGCCTTGGCCAGGTGTTCGATCAGGAAGGCCGGGACCTCGGGTCGCTCGGAGATCGCGTCGATGTCCTGGATGTCCAGCCAGTACTGCGTGAGGTCGGCCGGGTCGACGTCGGCGCGGGCGATCTCCTGCCAGCCGACGACCCGCTTCCCCTTCGCGCGGACGAGCTCCGCGGCACGCCGTACAAAGGTGGCATGGGCCTCGTCGGACATGCCCCAGGCCTCGTCGCCGCCGATGTGCAGGTAGGCGCTGCGTGGGAACTGCGGGAGGACCGCGTCGACGACGTCCTCGACGAACGTCCAGACTTCGGGGTCCGCGGGGTCGAGTGAGTGGAACTCGAGGGTGGCGCCGTTCGGCAGGGGGATGCCGGGGAGCTCGGTGGTGAGTTCGGGGAATGCTTTGGAGACGGCGCCGGTGTGGCCGGGGAAGTCGATCTCCGGGACCAGCGTGACGAAGCGTTCCTCGGCGTACCGGTTGAGGTCGGCTAGCTCGAGCGAGGTGTAGTAGCCGCCGGGGCGGTCGGCCATCGCGCCGAGTGAGCCGAACTTGACCAGCTCCGGCCGGCTGGCGACCTCGAACCGCCAACCCTGGTCGTCAGTGAGGTGCAGGTGCAGGACGTTCAGCTTGTAGAGCGCGCACATGTCGATCACCCGCCGTACCGTCTCCGGCGGGTGGAACGTGCGCACCACGTCGAACGAGAGCCCGCGCCAGGCGAAGCGTGGTCCGTCGACGATGCGCTGGCAGGGGATCGATTCGCCGTGTACGGCGATGAGCTGGCGGAGCGTGGTGAGCCCGCGATACACGCCCTCCGTGGTCGCGCTCCAGACGCGGATGCCGTCGGGGGTCACGTCGAGCCCGTACCGCTCGTCCACTTCGGCGCCGTCCGCTCGAACCCCAGCGGTCTGCGGTACGTCGTCCAGTCCGTCCGAGCTGAATACCAGCCGCACCCCACCCGAGGCCGCCTCGACCGCCGAGCCCGCCTCAGCTGAGCCCGCTGCGGTCGCTGGGCTCGCCTCGGCCGAGCCTGCCGGGTTCGCTGAGCTCGCCTCGGCTGAGCCCGCTTCGGCCGCTGAGCCTGCAGCGGCCGCTGAGGTTGCCTTGGCTGCGCCCGTCGCGGCTGAGAACGCCAGCAGGTGCGGGGAATCGAGCCTTGTATCCGCGACGAACTGGGCGGCGACAGCGGTCAGCTCGGAGGATCCGGTGGTGATGGGCGTGCTGCCGGTGAGGGTGAAGGTGCCCTCGCCAGGTGTGGTCGAGGTAGGGGTGGGGATCATGTCGTCCTCCGGCGGTTGAGGATGGTCGTCGAGGTCGGGCCGGGGCGGTTGGTGCCGTGCATCAGGTTCGCACGACTTGGGGCAGGTGTGAGGGGGCGTTCGTTAGCCGGTGGATTCTGGTCATGGGGAGGCTGTTGCAGAATCGGCGTGGCGTTGGTGCCTGCAATCCGGTGACTGGTCGGGGTTGGAGCGGGTTCACGGATGATTGCTGCCGGTATTTGGCAGTAGAACTCCGTGGACCTGTGGCTGGGCGGGGTTTGTGCGTGTTTGCGGGGAGCTGCTGTCGCTGGGTGGCAGCAGATCCCCGCAAAGCGGGGTTGGTGTGCCCCCGATTCGCGCCGCACCGGACAGGCCGGACACGTAGCCGGTGGCTGGTCGCCGCGGCGGCCGATTTTACTGAAGCGCTAGGCGGGCGTCGCCTGGGGCTGAGGGGGATGGTGAGCCCGGTGACCACGGTTTCGGCTGCTTGAGCTTCCGGGCTTGGGTTGCGGTCGCGGAAAACGAGGGGATCTCCCCGCAAGTTGCTGGTTCTCCCCCCATTTTTTGAGCAGAGAAGGGCCCATTTGAACGGATATCCAGCGAAATTTCACACGCTGGCAGCCGACCCGAACCGCACTGGACAACCACGGCGGCGAATCACCTGACAGGCCTCCTGATCGGCGGCGGAAGCCACAGCCCGCCAGCCACAGGCAACCCCAACCGCGGTCACCGACCGCACCATCCCCCTCAGCCGAAGACCGCACCAGCCACCCGCATCAGGTAATACCGGCCGCAGCGGCGACCAGCCACCGCGTACGAAATCGGCCGGATCCGAGCGGCCGGATGGGACGAGCACATTCGGGGAGGCGGAGTTCCTGGCCGGCCAAAGTCCTCAGCCACCGCGACCGATCACGTGCGGCGATATCGCAACAGGCACAGGACACCCACAATCCACCGAATAGCGCGGTATCGCCTGCCTGGTTTCGTTAGCCGGTGGATTTTCGTCGCGGAGCACCCAAAATCCACCGGATAGCGCGAGATCCTGCACCTCGGCCACAGCCCGGTCAGGCTCAGGCATCGGGAATCGCGGTCGCCGGCCTCGGCATTCGGCTCAGCCGTCGGCTCTGCTCGCCGTGCTGGGTTGTCGGCTGGCCTTGGCGGTTGGGCGGGGTGCAGACCGAAATGGCCTCGGCCGGGGGTGTGGGTTTGTGGTTGCTCGCCGCGACCGGCCGATCTGAAAGACAGCATGGCTGGGCGCCGCGGTGGCTGGGGTGGATGGCGAGGCCGGTTCCCGCGTTCGCGTTGCCTGTGGCTGGCGGGCTTTGGTTGGGGTCCGGGAAAGACGCCGGCGACCACGTTCCCGTCGCCTTCGGTTGCTGTCCTGTGCGGGCGATTTCGGGGGTTATCCGTTCAGGTTGCTCCTTCTCCGGGCGCCGGCAGGCGGGAGAAGGGGCGACTTCCGGGGGTTATGCGTTCAAATTACGCGCGGGGGGGGCTGCCTGGTTTCGTTAGCCGGTGGATTTTCGTCGCGGGGCACCCACAATCCACCGGATAGCGCGAGATCCTGCACCTCGGCCATAGCCCGGAGGCTGAGGCGACGGGGAGCGCGGTCGCCGGGCTTCGGTTGCGGTCCGGCTGTGGTTGTGGCCAGTTCTCGGGGGCGTGGAGGGTGCACGGTGGGTTTGAACAAGTAATGACCTGTTCGATCCCACCAGTTCCTGTTCAGCCCCCGGTTTTCGGCTCGGCCGGGGGACGTGTGCGGTGCTGGGCGCTGCGGTGGTTGAGGGGTGGTCAGGGGAGGGGGCGGCAGTTCAGGGCGTCGGGGGTGCCGGGGGAGGTGGGGCGGGTGGTGAAGGCTATGCCGGCGATGTATTCGTGGTCGGCGCATTGGCCTTTGTAGTTGGAGGGGGCGAAATCGCCGCCGTGGGCGGTGCCGCGGCTGTCGGAGCGGTCGAACCAGAGGGTGCGGTTGGTGGTGCCGAGGGATTGGGAGGTGGCGGTGCAGAGGATGGAGGAGAGCTTGGCGCGGCGGACGGCGTAGCCGGTGACGTAGTAGCCGGGGGCGCATTGGTACTTGGTGTAGCCGGAGGCCCAGTCGGTGGTGACGTGGCGTTCGTCGTACACGACTTCGTAGGGGCCGGACGCAACGGGTGTGCCGGAGGTGCAGAGGCCGCGGTTGGCGGTGTGGGAGATGCCGATCAGGCGGAGGCCGTCGGGGCAGGCGGTTTTGCGGGCGCCGTTGTCCCAGTCACCGGCGGCGCGCATCCGGAGGGATTGGATGAAGTCGCCGTGGTCGGGGCTGAGCATCTTCCAGACGGTCGACGACGGGATCGGCCCGGTGCGGGAAGGCGCGTTCATCAACCGGGTCCAGGCAGACGCGCGCCAGTCGTCGCCGTCGTACAGGCCCATTCGTTGGCCGGCGGAATCCCAGTGCAGCAAGGCCCAGCCGTTGCCGGTGCGGTTGGTGTGCCAGCCGACGAGCGGCCAGTAGGCGAAGTCGGCGTCGGTGCGGATGAGTTCGTCGACGAAGCGTTCGAACCAGGCGCGCGGCAGAGCACCGGTCTCCTCGCGGCCGCCGACGCCGAACTCGCTGATCCACACCGGCGCGGTGAAGTGTCCCTCCTCGCCGGAGACGAAGAAGGCCTGCCGGTTCAGCTCACTGACCAGGTCGGTGGGTGACAGATCCTGGTACCGCGGATCGCTCGTCTCACCAGTTCCCGTTGCACCGCTGTGCCGGGGACCCGTGTAGCCGTAGAAGTGAGCGGCGTACACGAGCTTGTTCGAGGCAACCAAGGTGTGGGAGAGCCCGCGGGTCGGAGTTAGGGTCGGCCGGTCGTGGGGGAAACCGTCGACCGGGATGCCGGTCCAGTTGATGCCTTCGACAACGATCAGCAGGTTCGGGTTGGCCTCGGTGAGGATCCGGTCGCCGAGATGTTGCGAGGCGGCGAACCAGTCGTGGTCGTTGCCCCAGCCCCAGTTCGGGTCGTCGAGGACATTCCGGCGTACCTCGTTGTAGAGGTCGGCGCCGACGACGCGGGGGTTGGTCTTGTAGCGGTTGACCATGAACAGCCAGTCGGTCTCCCAGGTGGCGGTTGACTGGCTCGTGTTCCAGCGCTCGTTCCCGTCCACGCCGCAGCACCACTTGGTGGTTGCGGTGTGGTTGTTCAGGATCACCGCGAAGCCTGCCGCGGTCAGCTCCTGTACGACGACGTCGTACACCTGCAGGGGAGTCTTTCCGCGCAGGCCCGGGTTCGCGGCGACAGCGGCGTCGGGGATCGTGACGGCGTCGTGGATCATCTCGTTCGAGAACTGGAGCCGGATGCTGTTCAGACCGAGCTCCGCGAAGCCGGAGATGATCGAGGCCATCGGGGCCCGGTCGAGGCCGAGTGGGATCCGGTTGCTGTTCTCACCGGCGTGGTGGTTGGCGTTGTCGGCCTGGTCGCCGGATCCGTTCCAGGTCCCGGAAGCACCGTGCCAGTTCCCGGACTTCAACCGGAACCGGTTCCCGTCCGCGTCGACGATCCACCGCCCCCGGGTGCTCAGGGGTGCGGTCCACCCACTCACCAGTTCGCGCACATGCCCCGCCGGAGCCGGTACGGCGGTTGCCGGGTTCACGGCCGTGGACACGATCAGCAGTACCGCGGTCAGAGCCGCCCGAACGATTCCGCGCATGGTCACCCGTCCCCAGATCGGTGCACTCGGAGCCCGCCATGATGACCGATCTGCCCCCGCCCGAACAGACCGAACCCCGAACTGTCGGAAACCCGTCGCGAACGACATGAGGTGCCTCGTGATTCGGCGTCCCGCAGGGGAACGGGCGCCGGGGTGATGGCCGGAGGCTTCGCGGGACCACCGGCCACCACGGGGTTATTGGATCAGATGGGGCGGGCGGTGGGGAGGGCGGTGGAGACGGTGGATTCTTTCGGGATTCGCCGACAGGCCGTTTGGTAGTGACATCTGGTTCATGATCGGGCACTCTCATTTTGTCGGAAAACGCTCGCCAAGACCGCCTTGGAGGCATTAATGCGCAAACTGACCGCGTTGCTGGCGACTGCAGTGGTGGGGGTGGCGCCCACTCAGGCTGTGGCGGCGCCCGATCCGGTGCCGGTTCAGCTGGTTTCGATCACCGACTTCCATGGGTATCTGCGGCCGCCGTCGGTAGCGGATGGCGGGACGATTGCGGGGCCGGACGGGAAGGCCCAGGTGGTCGGTGGGGCGGCGTACCTGGCGACGCATCTGCAGGGCATTCGGGCCGGGCATCGCAACTCGATTCTGTTCGCCGACGGGGACAACTTCTCCGGCTGGCCGTTCGAGGTCGACGCGCATGCGGACGAGCCGACGATCGAGGCGCTGAACGCGCTCGGGATCGAGTTCTCCAGCGTCGGCAACCATGAGCTGGACGTGTCGAAGAGCTTCCTGGTCGACCACATGACGCGCGGGAAGTGCTTCGGCAAGCCTGGCGTGGACAGCTGCTTCAAGGACTCGACCGGCCGCCGCTTCCACGGGGCCGACTTCGAGTTCCAGTCGGCGAACATCGTCGACGCGAAGGGCCGGCCGATCGTCGCGCCGTACACGATCCGTTGGGTCCGCGATCACGGCCGCAGTTACCCGGTCGGCTTCATCGGGCTGACCGTGCCGGACACGCCTGTCGGCAGTACGTCGTACCAACCGGATCTGAAGGCACTCGACCCGGTCGAGTCCGCGAACCGGGCAGCCGCCGAGCTGACGCGCAAAGGCGTGAAGGCGATCGTGCTGAACATGCATGACGGCGGCACCGACGCGTCGGCGACGTACGACAACTGCATCAACCCGACCGGCCCCGCGATCGACCTGGCCCGCAAGGTGACTCCGCAGATCGACGCGATCGTGACCGGGCACTGGCACGCGGCCTTCAACTGCAGCATCCCCGACCCGGACGGCAACCCGCGGCCGGTCGTCGAGGCGGCGAACCACGGACGCTTGATCAGCGAGATCAACCTGCAGCTCGACCGCCGGACCGGCGAGGTCCTGCGGGACCGGACCACTTCGACCAATCATGCGGTCACGCGCGACGTCACGCCGGATCCGAAGCTGCAGAAGATCGTCGACTACTGGGCGGCCGCCGGCGAGCGCAAGTACGCCGAACCGGTCGCCACCATCACCGGCGACTTCACCAGGACCGCCAACGCAGTCGGCGAGAGCACACTGGCGGATCTGGCGGCCGACGTACACCTCTGGACAGCCAAAAAGGCCGACCTCGGCCTGATCGCGGCCAAACCGGCGATCGGCTCGACCGCTCTCCGTCAGGACCTGATGGTTGCCAACAGCAATAAACCGGGCGACGCGGACGGCCGGGTGCTGCTCGGCGAATCGTGGGAGGCCTACGGGTACGGCAATCCCGTGCTCACCGTGAGCCTCACCGGCGCCGAGCTGGACGCCGTACTGGAGCAGCAGTGGCAGGGCAACAAATTCGCCCCGCTCGCCGTCTCCAAGAACGTCAGCTACAGCTTCGACGCGAGCCGCCCCGAGGGTGACCGGATCGACCCCAAAGACATCCAGATCAACGGAGCCTCACTGGATCCGGCCAAGACCTATCGTGTCGCCGCGCTCGCCTACACGGTGATCGGGGCCGACGGTTACACAGCGTTCAAGAGCTACTACCGCGACCCCGTCCGCACCGACACTGATCACGAGACCTTCGCGGCGTACCTGCGCGCCCACAAGGTCCTGACGCCCGCACCGCTCACAAGAGTGCTTCAAAAGGGCTGACAACCGTTGCCCCGGACGCTCCGTACTCATCGGTGACGGAACGAGTGAGGGGACAGTGGATGGCACGGGATGAGGAGTTCAGCGAGTACGTCGCTCAGCGGCGTACTCAGCTGCGCCGGATCGCCTTCCTGCTCTGTGGGGACGTGCACAAGGCGGAGGACCTGGTCCAGACGGCGTTGATGAAGCTGTACGCCGCCTGGCACCGGGTGCGGCGCGAGGGCAACATCGACGCCTATGTACGGCGGATCCTGGTGAACTCGGGGATCGACGAGAGCCGCCGGCCGTGGCGCCGGGAGGAGTCCGGGCTGGACGGGCTGGATCCGGCCGCCGAGGAAGGTCTCGCGGTCGAGGACCGCCGGGTGCTGCTCGAGGCACTGGCCGAATTGCCGCCCGGCCAACGCCGGGTGGTGATCCTGCGCTACTTCGTCGGCCTGTCGGTCGAGGAGACGGCCGCCGACCTCAACTGCGGTACCGGCACGGTGAAGAGCCAGAGCGCCCGTGGCCTCGCTCGACTGAACGACATGCTGACTGCCCAGTTTCGGGCTGTAGGAGGACACCGATGATCGACGAGCAGCAGCTCATGGACCGACTGACCGACGCCGCCGCCGCGCAGGACGACCTGCTGCCGCGCGCGCTGGCCGACGACCTGAACGCCGGCCGCCGACGCCTCCGCCGGCGCCGCTTCCTGGTCGCCGGTACGGCGGTGGTCGCGGCCGGTGCGGTAGCCGTCGCGACGATCGGCGTGAACGGCGTACTGAAGGACACCGCGCAGCTGGAGCCGCCGGTCGCCACCCAGCAGGCGCCGGTCAACACGCAGAGCGCCGAGGACGCGATCGTCAAGGCGCGCACTTCGGGATTCGACGCGCTGATGAAGAGCCTGCTGGTCAAGCACCTCGATCCGGCCAAGAAGCACCTGGACTTCAGCGTCGGGCCGTTCGTCGTTGGCTCCGACATCGGCGCCCATGGGACCGGACGGAAGGTCGGCTGGAACGTTGCCGGCGACAAGGGTCAGGGCATGCTGTTCGTCAGCCTCTTCCCGTACGCCAAGGGCGGTGACGTGTGCGGCGGCGACGGTCAGCCCGTCGTGACCTGCCATCAGATCACTCTGACGAACGGCCGGAAGGCGATGTTCGGCCGCGACGGCAAGGCGGCGCAGCTCAGCTACGTACAGCCGGACGGCGAGACAGCCTTCCTGTCGATCGATCCGCTGTTCGGCAACAACACGACGATCCCGGTGAAGAGGCTGGACATCACCGACGAGCAGATGATCGCCTGGGCCACCGACCCCAGGCTCAACCTTCCGCCGCTGTCGGCCGGCGACCAGGCGAAGGAGGACAAGCTGAAGGACTTCGCGCCCACCCGGGACCAGATCGTGCTGGCGACTGCTGAACGGATACCAGGCAAGTACGTCTCCAAGCGGTTGGACGACCTGCCGACCATGATCGAGGTCGTCCAGAACTGGAGCAGGGGTTCCACCACCGCGGAGGTGTCGGTCAGTGTCTACGCCGCGCCCGTGGCGATGCCGTGCGTCGACGCTCCGTCGGGTAAGAAGTGCCTCCCGGTGAAGCTGCCGAACGGCGGTCAAGGGGAGTTCTACGAGGCCCCGCACACCTACCAGGGCGGCCCGATGTACGAAATGCAGGCCGCCTTCACGCAGCCGGACGGCGACCAGGCCCGGGTGCGTGTTCTGTACCCGGGGAAGAAGAAGCCGCCGAATGCGATCACCAAGGAGCAGATCCTTGCTCTGGTGGCGGATCCGGCGCTGGATCGCTGACTGATCGTCCTGGGGTGGCGGGACATCCACCCCAGGACGCGGCGGGTCAGCTCTTGTCGCGGTGGCGTTCGACGAGTTCCTTCAGGTAGAGGGCGCTCTGCTTCGGGATCCGGGCCTGGGTGTCGTAGTCGACCCGGACGATGCCGAAGCGCTTGACGTAGCCGTAGGCCCACTCGAAGTTGTCGAGCAGTGACCAGGCCAGGTAGCCGCGGATGTCGGCGCCCTGGTTGATCGCGTCGGCGACCGCGGCCAGGTGGGTGGTGAAGTACTCGGTCCGGCCCTCGTCGGCGACGAACCCGTTCTCGTCCGGGTGGTCCTCGAACGCGGAGCCGTTCTCGGTGATCACCATCGGCAGGTTCGGGTAGTCGCGGGCGATGCTCAGCAGCAGGTCGGTGAAGCCCTCGGGGACGATCTCCCAGTCCATCGCGGTCTTCGGCCGGCCGAGCGGAACCGTCCGGCTGATCGGCAGGCCCTTCTCGTCGACCGTGCTGCCGTCCTCGGCGTACCCGCTGAACTTCTGGCTGAAGTAGTAGTTCACACCCAGTACGTCGATCGGCGCCGAGATCAGCTCGAGGTCGCCGTCCTGGACGGGGATCTCGGCGCCCTCGAGCGCGAGGTCCGCGACGATGTCGGCCGGGTAGCGGCCGTGCACGATCGGATCCAGGTAGATCCGGCGGCCCATGCCGTCGGCGCGGCGGGCGGCCTCGACGTCCGGCTCGGCGTCCGTGGCCGGGTACGCGGTGGCCACGTTGAGGGTGATGCCGATGTCGAGCTTGCGTGGCGAGGCCTCCCGCATCGCGGTGGTGGCCAGGCCGTGCCCGAGCAGCAGGTGGTGCACGGCGGCGATCGCGGCCGGGTACTCCTTGCGGCCCGGCGCGTGCAGACCGTAGGCGTACCCGAGCATCGCGGAGCACCACGGCTCGTTCAGCGTCGTCCAGGTGTCGACCCGGTCCTTGAGCGCCTCGAAGACGAGCATCGAGTACTCCGCGAACCGGTACGCCGTGTCGCGGTTCGGCCAGCCGCCCGCGTCCTCGAGCTCCTGCGGCAGGTCCCAGTGGTAGAGCGTCACCCACGGGTCGATGCCCTGGGCAAGCAGCTCGTCGACCAGCTTGTCGTAGAAGCCGAGACCGGCCGGGTTCACCGGGCCCTTGCCGCGCGGCTGCACCCGCGGCCACGCCACCGAGAACCGGTAGGTGTCGAAGCCGAGGCTCTTGATCAGCGCCACGTCCTCCGGCATCCGGTGGTAGTGGTCACAGGCGACGTCGCCGATGTCACCGTTGTCGATCGCACCCGGAACCGTGCAGAAGGTGTCCCAGATGGACGGCGTCCGGCCGTCCTCGGCGATCGCACCCTCGATCTGGTACGACGAAGTGGCGACGCCCCAGCGGAAATCGGTCGGCAGACCCGCGATCAGATCAGCCGCCCCCGAGACGGACGTTGTGCTCATAAAAATGCTCCTATGTCAGTTACGTCCGAAGGAACGTAGTACCACGTACTGCGTTCCTTCGGACGTTGGAGGATTGGTCAGCCGACCGGAACGCGGCCGGGGAGCCAGCAGGCCACGGACCGGCTGGGGTCGTTGCGGGCCGAGGGGATCCCGAGCAGCGGGATCTCGTCGGAGCAACGGTCGAACGCGTGCGGGCAGCGCGGGTGGAAAGAGCAGCCGGACGGCATCCCGCGCAGGTCGGGCGGCGAGCCGGGGATACCGGCCAGCTCCTTGCGCGGGCCGCGCAGCGCCGGGAAGGACTTGAGCAGTCCTTCGCTGTAGGGGTGCAGCGAGTCCTTGTACAGGTCGGCGGACTTGGCTTCCTCGACGATCCGCCCGCCGTACATGATCGCGATCCGGTCCGAGAACTCGACCAGCAGCGACAGGTCGTGGGTGATGAACAGCACCGAGAAGCCGAGCGTCTCGCGCAGTTCGACCAGCTGGGCGAGGATCTGCCGCTGCATGACCACGTCGAGCGCGGTGGTCGGCTCGTCCATGATCACGACCTGCGGCTCCAGTACGAGCGCCATCCCGATCATCACGCGCTGCCGCATCCCGCCGGACAGCTGGTGCGGGTAGGCGTCCATCCGGTCCGCGGAGATGCCGACAAGCTTGAGCATCTTCTTCGCCCGGTCGAGCCGTGCTTGCGGAGAAAGGTCCGGCTCGTGCGCCTTGATCACGTCGAGCATCTGGGTGGAGACCTTGTGGACCGGGTTGAGCGAGTTCATCGCGCCCTGGAACACGATCGACGTCTCGGCCCAGCGGAACGCGCGCAACTCCTGGTCGGTCAGCGCCATCACGTCGTACGGGTCGCGGCCCGGCGGGTGGTAGATGACCGAACCACCGCTGATCACCCCGGGGGGCGGCAGCAGCCGGGTGACGCCGTACGCGAGGGTGGACTTGCCACTGCCGCTCTCGCCGGCCAGCCCGAGCACCTCACCGCGGTGCAGCGTCAGAGTGACATCGCGAACCGCCCGCACGCCCTGCTCGCCCAGACCGTAGTCGACGTTGAAGTCCTTGATCTCCAGAACAGGCTCTTTCGCGTTCACTCCTCCACCTCGCTTCGCTCGGCTCCGTCATGAGCGCGGGGCGCTGTGCTTTTGGTTCTCTCGCTGCGCTCGTTCACGCGGCATCCTCCTTCTTCCGTACGACGGGAGTCGGAGCAACCGCCTTGTTGCCGAGTACCGGGGTGAAGCCGACACGCATCCGGACCGAGTGACCGTCCTTGGTCTTGATCCGGGTGTGACCGGCGCTCCGCAGCCGCGGGCTGACGAACTCGTCGATCCCGAAGTTGATCAGCGACAGCGCCGTACCGAGGATCGCGATCGCGAGACCCGCCGGGACGAACCACCACCATGCGCCCTGGGCGAGGGCCTGCTGGCTCTGCGCCCAGAACAGGATGGTGCCCCAGTTCCACTCGGAGATCGTCGAGATGCCGATGAAGGCCAGGGTGATCTCGGACATGACGGCGAAGATCACGGTACCGACGAAGCTGGAGGCGATGATCGCGGTCAGGTTCGGCATGATCTCGGCGGTGATGATCCGCCAGGTGCTCTCACCGGTCGCGCGCGCGGCCTCGACGTAGTCGCGCCGTCGCAGCGACAGCGTCTGGGCGCGGAGCACTCGAGCACCCCAGGCCCACGAGGTCAGACCGATGACCAGGGCAACCATCAGGTCACCCGCGCTCGGGATGGTCGAGGCGACGATGATGATCAGCGGCAGCGCCGGGATGACCAGGAAGACGTTCGACAGTGCGGACAGACCCTCGTCGGCCGCGCCGCCGAGGAAGCCCGCGCTGACACCGATCAGGACCGACAGCGCGGTCGCGACGATGCCGGCCAGCAGGCCGACGAACATCACGCCCCGGGTGCCGACGAGCATCTGGCTGAAGATGTCCTGGCCGAGGTGCGTCGTACCGAACCAGTGTTTGCCCGACGGGCCCTGGAGCGTGTCGTTGCTGCGTGCTCCCGCGTCGAACGGCGCGATCCACGGACCGATGATCGCGATCACGCAGAAGAACGCGAGCACGACCAGGCCGGTCGCGGCCTTCGGGTTGGCGACGAACCGCAACCGGCGCCGTTTGGCCGGGGCGGCCGCGACCTTGGGGCCGTCCGGGGTCATCGCGGTGATGGTGCTGGTGGGTGCGGACATCTCAGCCCTCCTTCCGGGTGCGGGGATCGAGCATCAGGTACGCGATGTCGGCGATCAGGTTCGCGACCAGGACGGACAGTGTGATGACCAGGAAGACGCCCTGCATCAGCGGGTAGTCCTTGGCGCCGACCGCCTGGTACAGGTTGTAGCCGATGCCGGGGTAGGAGAAGACGATCTCGACCAGCAGCGTGCCGCCGACGATGAAGCCGAGCGACAGCGCGAAACCGGAGACGTTCGGCAGCAGTGCGTTGCGAGCGGCGTAGCTCATCATCACGCGCTTCTCCGGCAGGCCCTTGGCGTGCGCGACGGTGATGTAGTCCTCGGAGGCGACCGTCACCATCATGTTGCGCTGGCTCAGGATCCAGCCACTCACCGAGGAGATCAGGATGGTGATTGCCGGGAGCAAGCTGTGCTGGATCGCACTGCCCATGAACTGGGGGTCCCATCCCGGCACCAGACCGGGCTCGTATCCACCCGATGACGGGAAGATGCTGTCCGGACCGGCCAGTACGGCGATCGCCAGCAGCCCGAGCCAGAAGTACGGGATCGACGACAGGAACGTTGTCACTGGCAACAGACCGTCCAGCCAGGAACCGCGTCGCCAGCCGGCCAGGATGCCGAGGCCGGTGCCGATCGCGAAACTCGCCAGCGTGGTCAGACCGACCAGGGCGATCGTCCACGGCAGGCTCTGCTCCAGGATGTCGAAGACCGGGGTCGGGAAGAAGTTGAACGAGATGCCCAGGTCGCCGTGGAAGATCTGGCCCCAGTAGTCGACGTACTGGCTCCACATACTGGCGTTCTTGTCCAGGCCGAACAGGACGTAGAGCGAGTGGATCGCTTCGGTGCTGAGCTGGCCCTGGTTCTTGGCGATCAAAGCGGTGACCGGGTCGCCGGGGATGAGCCGCGGGATGAAGAAGTTGATCGTCATCGCGGCCCAGGCGGTGAACAGGTAGAAGGCGATGCGCTGAAGCAGGAACTTCACTTCGCCACTCCTTCCTCGTAGAGCCAGCACGCGGCCCAGTGGTTCTGGCCGTCGGTGGGCCTGTCGTCAAGGATCGGCAGCTCGAAGCGCGGCGGCAGATCCGTCGAGCACTTCGGCATCGCGTGCACGCAGCGCGGGTGGAACCGGCAGCCGCTCGGCGGTGCGATCAGGCTCGGCGGCTCACCGCTGCCCTGGTCCTCCGGGGCGCGCAGGTCGCCGACCCGGTCCAGCCGGTCCGGGTCCGGTGCGCTCTCGATGAGCAGCCGGGTGTACGGGTGCGCCGGGTGCTGGGTGACGGTCTCGGAGTCGCCGCCTTCCACCATGCGGCCGGCGTACATGACCATCGTCTCGTCGGCGAAGTACCGGGCCGAGGCGATGTCGTGGGTGATGTAGAGGATGGCCAGGTTCAGCCGTTCCTTCAGGTCACGCAGCAGGTTCAGGACGCCGAGGCGGATCGAGACGTCGAGCATCGAGACCGGCTCGTCGGCCAGCAGCACCTCGGGATCGGCGCCGAGGGCGCGGGCGATCGAGACGCGCTGGCGCTGACCACCGGACAGCTCGTGCGGGAACTTGTCGAGGTACCGCTCCGGCGGCACGAGCTGGACGCGGAGCAGCAGGTCGCGCAGGTTCTCCTCGAGCTCGGCGGCGTTCTTGCCCGCCCGGCCGTGGATCTTGAGCGCGCGGGTCAGGTGGTACCGGATCGTGTGCGTCGGGTTCAGCGACGCGAACGGGTCCTGGAAGATCATCTGCACCCGGCGGCAGTACGCGCGGAAGGCGCGGCCGCCGTGGACCTTGACGGACTCGCCGCGCAGGCGGATGTCGCCGTCGGTGCGCTTGTAGAGCTGCGCGAGCAGCCGGGCCACCGTTGACTTGCCGGAACCGGACTCGCCCACCAGGGCGGTCACTCGGCCGCGGCGGAGCGTCAGGTTGAGGTCGTCGACCGCGTGGACGGCCTTGCGCTCGCGGGTGAACAGGTCACGCAGACCGCGCCGGACCGGGAAATGCTTGGTGAGGCCTTCGGCCTCGAGAACAACTTCAGGGACCACCGCTGGGGCCACCGGGTCGGTCACCGTCATGATCGAAAGACTCCTCGCATCGTGGCACCGCGGGCCGGGAGCGCCAGAGGCTCCCGGCCCGCGGTCCGCCTCACTGAGAGCCGGCAGGCTTCAGGTTCAGGACGATCTGCAGCGCGTTCTGCTGGGTGGGCTGCCCCGGCGCGTACGAGTTCTGCTCGTCCGGCCAGCCGATCCAGTTCTTCGTGCTGTAGAGGCCACCGACGTTGGAGGCCGAGGTCGGGATGACGGGCATCTGCTCGACCATGATCTTCTGCAGCGTGTTCAGCGCCGTGGTGCGGGTGGCGTCGTCGGTCGCGTTGGCGTACTCGTCCAGCGCCTTGGTCGCCTCGGGCGAGTTGAAGCGCCCGTAGTTACCGCTCGATCCACCCTTGCCGATCGGCTTCAGGATCTTGCCGTCCATGATGTTCTGGTAGATGTCGTACGGCGTCGCGCCGCCGTTCGTCCAGTGCATCGCGGCGTCGAAGTTGCCCTGGTCGATGTTCTTCGTCCAGGCGTCCTGGTTGGCCTTGTCGACGGTCGCCTTGATGCCGATCGTGGACAGGTTGTCCTTGATGATCTCGAGGTCGGTGACGTAGTCCGACCAGCCGGCCGGGTTGGTCAGTGTGATCGTGACCGGCTTGCCGGTCTTGTCCTTCAGGACGTCGCCCTCAAGCTTGTAGCCGGCCGCGGCCAGGTCGCTCTTGGCACCCTCGACGTCGACGGAGTGCTTCTTGTCCTTGAACTCCGGGGCGATGAACGACTCACCGGCCGGGGTCGGGATACCCGTGATCGACTCGACCTTCGGGTAGAAGTACCCGGCCTCACCCTGCATGAAGATGTCGTCGCGGTTGATGACCTTGTCCATCGCGCGGCGCAGCGCCGGGTCGTCGAACGGCTTCTTGGTGGTGTTGATCCACAGACCGTGGATGCCCAGGTTCGCCGGGAAGTACAGCTTGTGGTTCTTCGGGTCCTTGTCCTGGTAGACGGCCTTCACGTTCGGGACGAAGACGAAGCTCCACTCCGAGGCGCCGTTGGCCAGCGCGGTGGTCTGCGCGTTGTTGTCGTTGTAGGACGTGTACCGCAGCTCCTTGACCTTCGGGAGGTCCTGCCAGTACGAGTCGCGCAGCTCCAGCGTGGTGGTCTGCGGGGTGAACGACTTGATCTTGTACGGGCCGGTGCCGACCGGGTTCTTCAGGGCGTCCTGGGTCGGGTCCTTGATCGCCGACCACTGTGCCTTCTGGGCCACGAAGACGGTCAGGACCTTGTTCTGGTTGGTGAACTGCGACCGGGTGAAGGTCAGGTCGACCTTGTTGCCGGTCTGCGTGATGGTGCCGTACGGGATGGCGTCCGTGTTCAGCGCCTCGTGGTCCTTGCGCAGCTGGAACGTGTAGGCCACGTCGGCCGCGGTCATCGGCGTACCGTCGGACCACTTCACGCCGTCGCGGATGGTGAACGACAGCTTGGTGAAGTTGGCGTCCCACTTCCACTCGGTCGCCAGCCAGGGCTTGCCCGGCTCGGCCGGCTTGATGCCGTTGATCATCACCAGTGGCTCGAAGATCATCCACCGGTACCCGAGCGAGGCACCCGCGGAGGAGCCGAGGAACGGGTTGTTGTTGTCGGTCTGCGGCCCGTTCGGCATGCCGACGTTGAGCACGGTCGCGGCAGCGCCGGAACCGCTCCCGTTGGTCTTTCCGTCCCCGTTGTTGCAGGCAGCCAGCGTGGCTGCCGCGAGCAAGCCCGTCAGGGCCAGCGCGACGCTCCGTCGTGCTCGCATCGGTTCCTCCTGTGAATCTGTGTTTGGCGGATGGTCCACCCCTGAGCCTGGGTGGGCCAGTGCATCGTGGCGTGAAAGCGCTCTCATCGGAAGAGCGGACGCCTTAACGGATCGGTATCGAGGTGTTCACCGGCGGCGGAGCAGGGGCAGCTGCCCCGCCGCCGGAGCCTCAGTGGTGGGACCTGGTGCTCTGCGTCAGGGCACTAGCGGCTGGGGCGGGCGCGCTGGTCCTCGGGGTGGACTTGGGAGCGGTTGAGCTGCGGACGATCAGCGTCGTGGGCAGCACTTGGGGTTGCTCGGGCAGCGGGGTGCCGCCGAAGTAGCCCATCAGCATCCGGGCCGCGGCCTGACCCATCTGGCGCATCGGCTGATGCACCGTGGTCAGCGGCGGTTCGGTGTGTTGCGCGTACGGGATGTCGTCGAAACCGACGACCGACACGTCGTTCGGCACGTTCCGCCCGGTCTCCCGGACGGCCTGGATGGCGCCGCCGGCGGACAGGTCGTTGTGCGCGAAGACCGCGTCGAAGTCCAGACGCTGGTCGAGCGCCTGCTGGACGCCGTGGCGTCCGCTCTCGTGGGTGAAGTCGCCCTCGTACACGAGTCTCGGGTCGAGCTCGATGCCGGCTTCGGCGTAGGTGTCGCGGAAGCCGTCCAGGCGTTCGTGGGTACAGCCGAACCGTTCGACACCGGTGATCACCAGCGGCCGGTGCCGGCCGAGTTCGAGCAGGTGCCGGGCGGCGGACTGCCCGCCGGCGTAGTTGGTGGTGGCGACGGACGGGAACTGGGGGCGGTGGTCGCGGTCGTCGATCAGTACGACGGGCAGGCCGCGGGCATGCAGCTGCTCGATGTAGGTGAGCGTGCCCTCGGGCTCGATCACCAGCAGGCCGTCGAACGACTGCGCCGACACCTGGGAGGCGAACTGGTGCATGGATTCCGCGCCGCGGTTGAAGGTGAACAGCAGCAGGCCGTAGCCCTCACTCTCGACCACGTCGACCGCGCCCTGCAGCACCTCGCCCATCCAGGGCCAGGTGAGCGACGGAACCAGCATCCCGACGACCCGGGTCCGGCCACGGGCCAGACCGACCGCACGAGCACTCGGCACGTAGCCCAGCTCGGCGATCACGGCGCGGACCCGCTCGGCGGTGCGCAGGTCGAGCTCACCCTTGCCGTTCAGGACGCGCGACACGGTCGTCTTGCTGACGCCGGCACGTGCTGCGACGTCGGCGATGGTGATGGACACGCGGAATCTCCCCTCGGGCGGTGGGGTGGCGGATGTTGCCGGCTTGTTGCGCTCCCGTTGCGGAACCGGTTTCGGAAGCGGTTCCGTAGAGTGAAGCCGAGTGACCCAGGTCTCGTCAATCACGGTGCGGTAACGAATCAGGACTTAATTCACGACTTGGAGAAAGTCACCCCTTCCGGGCCGGAGGTTCGGCGTGATGGACTCGGGTCCAGCGGCCGACCGGAGGCCGGAGCAGGCAGGGGCTGGGGCAATGGAGTATCGGCGGACGACGGTGCGGGACATGCGCCGGTCCAACCGATCGGTGATTCTGACCGGCATCTACCGCGACGGACCGCTCAGCCGGCAAGAGCTGAGTGTCCGTACGTCGCTCAGTGCGGCCAGCGTCAGCAACCTCGTCACCGAGCTGATCGCCGAAGGCGTCGTGGAGGAGGCCGGCTCGGTCGAGTCCGAGGGTGGACGCCCCCGGGTGCTGCTGCGGGTCGCGCGTGAATTCCGGTACGTCGTCGGCGCCGAGGTCGGTGAAACCCGGGTCCGGGTCGAGTTGTTCGACCTGGCGCTGAACGTGCTCGCCACGGTCGATCATCCGATCGACGCGCCGGAGCCTGAAGTCGTCGTGAAGCACGTGCTGGAAGGGCTGACGACCGTGATCAGCACCTCCGGCGTACAGCCGTCGCTGGTGCTCGGAGTCGGCGTCGCGGTCTTCGGAATCGTCGACGCGGCGGCCGTCGTCCATGCCCAGACGCTCGGCTGGGACGCCGTACCGTTCGGGCAAATGCTTGCCGAGGGCACCGATATTCCGATCCTCGTGGACAACGGCGCGAACACGCTCGGCCAGGCCGAGATGTGGTTCGGCGCCGGCCGCGGCGCGACGGACGCGGTGGTCGCGCTGGTCGGCTCAGGTGTCGGCGCAGCCCTTGTCACCGGTGGATCCAGCTACCGCGGCACCCGCAGCAGCGCGGGCGAGTGGGGACACACCACGATCATGTACGGCGGCCGCGGGTGCCGGTGTGGCGCCGAGGGATGCCTCGAGGCGTACGTCGGGGCCGAGGACGTGCTCGACCGCTATCGCCAGGCGGGCGGGGAGCTGTCGGCCGAGGACGAGGAGGCGGCGTTCGCCGAACTGCTCGAGGCCGCGGAGAATTCGGAGGTCGCGGCAACGATCGTGGCGGACACGATCGGCTATCTCGCGGCCGGCTTCGCGAATCTGGTCAACCTGGTCAACCCGGAGCGGATCGTCCTGGGCGGCTGGGCCGGACTGTTGCTGGGGGAGCGCTACCTGCCGCGCTTGCGCGAGGAGGTCGGCAGGCACGCACTCCGCCAGCCGTATTCCCAGGTCTCGATCGTGCTGTGCGAGTTGGGCCGCGACGCCGTCGCACTCGGCGCCGCGACCCTTCCGATCCTGCGCTTGCTGCGGAACGGCGGCGCACTACCGTCGTCCCGCGTGCCTACCCACTAGGCGATATTCCACTTCTGGTTGGCGCCGCCGCCGCAGGTCCAGATCTGCGTCGGGGTGGCGTTCGCCGCATTGTTGCCGGTGACATCGAGGCACTTGCCGCGGTTCACGATGTCGTTGTTGCCGTAGGACCATTGCTGAGCTGCGTTGCCGTTACAGGTCGCTATCTGGACCCGGGTGCCGTCCGCCGTACCGGCGTTCGCCACGTCGAGGCACTTGCCGAGGGCACGGATCGTGCCGTCGCCCGGACGGGACCACTGCTGGGCTCCCGAGCCGTTGCAGTCGTAGAGCTGCACCGTCGTACCGTCGGCGGGGTTGGCGCCGGCGATGTCCAGGCACTTGCCGGCCAGACCGGTGATCTGGCCGGTGCCGCCGCTGCTTTCCAGGGTGGAGACGCGGACGTAGTCGATCGTCATCGTCTGCGGCATCTGGGTGGAGCCGTCGGGGTAGCCCGGCCAGTAGCCGCCGACCGCGACGTTCATGATCATGAAGAACGGGTGGTTGAAGACCCACTGGTCGCCGCCCAGGTCAGCGGGCGTCCGGCGCTGGTACTGCACGCCGTCGACGAACCAGGTGATCGAGTTCGGCGCCCAGTCGACCCGGTAGGTGTGGAAGTCGTTGCGGAAGGGCTGGCCGTTCGGTGAGTTGTACGCCGCGCCGATGCCCTCGGCGCCGGAGTAGCCCGGGCCGTGGATGGTGCCGTGCACGGTGTTCGGCTCCCGGCCGATGTTCTCCATGATGTCGATCTCGCCGTTGTTCGGCCAGCCGCCACCTTGGGCGCCGAGCATCCAGAACGCCGGCCACACACCCTGGGTGCCCGGGATCTTGATCCGGGCCTCGAAGCGGCCGTAGGTCTGGCTGAAGGTCTGGGCGGTCAGCAGCCGGGCCGACGTGTACTGGCACGGGCCGTAGTGGCACTGGAAGCCGCCGTTCTCCTGGCGGGCCGTGATCACCAGGTTGCCGGCGCCGTCCTTGGCGGAGTTGCGGGTGCTGTTGGTGTAGTACTGGCGCTCGTCGTTGCCCCAGCCGGAGCCGCCGATGTCGTAGCGCCACTTGCTGGAGTCCGGCGCCTGGCCGGCCGGTCCGTCGAAGTTGTCCTCGAAGGTCGTCGCCAGTACGGCGTCGGCGGCCTGCGGGGCCTGTTGCTTGGCTTGCGCGGGTGCTTGCAGAAGGCTGGTGCCGACGATCGCGGCACCGATCGCGACGATCGCCGCGACGCGGGAACGCTGGAGTCTCATGCGTGCCTCACTCTTTCAAGGGGGCGGAGTTCACGGGGGCGGAGCAGGAACGAGACAGGGATTGGTCCGGGAGCTTGGCGTGAGAACGCTCTCAGGTCAAGGCCGGGACTAAATAAAAGACCTGAAAAAAGTCCGGGCTGTGGCGTTGACACCGGTGACCACCGATGGTTCCCTCGTGCTGACACACCGTTGCGGCGCGGGCAGACGCCACAACACGCCCCCTGTCTGTATTTCCTTGCTCACAAGGGAGACCGCCCATGCCCGCGAACGGGTTTCATCGTCATGCCCGCAGACGCCGCGTCCTGCCGGTCGCCGTGGCCGCGCTCAGCGTGGTCGCTGCCGGCCTCGGAATCGGTACGGCGACCGCACCCGCGGCCCAGGCCGCCGGTGAGCAGGTCAACGTCTACCTGACCACCACCAACGACTCGGCCGGCCAGAACGTGACCCGCGGACTGCAGCAGCAGACCCCGATCAACTTCGGCCCCGCCGGCGGTTCGGCGAACCAGACGGTCACGGTCAACGAGAACACGACGTACCAGTCCTGGGAGGGTGGCGGCGCGTCCTTCGCCGACAGCTCCGCGTGGCTGCTGAACAGCAGCAACACGATCTCGGCCGCGACCCGCAACCAGGTGATGAAGGATCTGTTCGACCCCGTCAACGGGATCGGGCTCTCCTTCACCCGGAACCCGATGGGCGCCTCGGACCTGGCCCGGTTCAACTACTCCTACGACGACACGTGCTGCGACCTGAACGACTTCAGCATCAATCACGACCTGGCGGACGTGGTCCCGCTGACCAAGCAGGCCAAGCAGCTGAACCCCAACCTCAAGGTGATGGGCTCGCCGTGGAGCGCGCCGGCCTGGATGAAGGACAACAACAAGTTCACCAACCGCGGTTGGCTGAAGGCCGAGTACTACCCGATGTACGCGCAGTACTTCGTCAAGTACGTCCAGCAGAACGAGGCCCAGGGCAACCACATCGACTACGTGACGGTCCAGAACGAGCCGACCTGTTGCGGTACCGACGACACCGGCTACGCGTCGATGAACTGGAACGGCGCCGGCCTGCTGAACTTCACCAAGAATCACCTGTTCCCGGCGTTCCGGGCGGCCGGGATCAGCACCAAGGTGATGGTGCTGGACTACAACTGGGGCAACTACAACGACCTCGGCTCGGTCCCACTGGCTGACGCCGGTCTGCGCAACGACCCGCTGTTCGGCGGAATCGCCTGGCACGGGTACGGCGGTGACGTGAACCTGCAGACGCAGATCCACAACCAGTACCCGGCGGTCAACGCCTACATGACCGAGCACTCGGGCGGCACGTGGATCGGGAACCAGCAGGTCGAGGACATGAACAACCTGATCGACTACACCCGCAACTGGGACAAGTCGTGGATCAAGTGGGGTCTCGCACTCGACCAGAACCACCTCCCGTACGTCGGTGCGGGGTGCAACGTGTGTACCGGCTTGGTGACGGTGCAGCGTGGTGGCAGTCGTGCGGGGCAGGTGGACAAGACCGTCGAGTACTACACGATGGGACACCTGACCAAGTTCGTGCGGCCGGGCGCGCTGCGGATCGACTCGACCGCGAACGCGTCGGTGAAGAACGTGGCGTGGAAGAACCCGGACGGGTCGAAGGCGCTGATCGCGTTCAACACGACCGGTGGATCGCAGTCGGTGCGGGTGAACTGGGGTAGCCAGTCCTTCACCTACACGCTGCCCACGAAGACCTCGGCGACCTTTGTCTGGAGTGGCACGCAGGGCGGCGGTGGCACCGGTGGTCAGATCACCGGTCTGGCCGGCAAGTGCATCGACATCGCCGGAGCGAACCCAGCAGACGGTACGGCGGTTCAGCTGTACGACTGCAACGGGTCGACGGCGCAGCAGTGGACCCGCTCCGGTAACACTCTCCAGGCGCTGGGTAAGTGCCTGGATGTCTCCGCCGGCGGTACTGCTGACGGCACGCGAGTTCAGCTGTGGACATGTGTTGCCGGGAGTCCCAATCAACAGTGGACCTACTCGAACAACGATCTGGTGAATCCACAGGCTGGGAAGTGTCTGGACGTGACCGGGAACAACTCGGCCAACGCGACGCCACTCCAGCTCTGGACCTGTGGCGGCGGCGCCAACCAGAAGTGGACCATCTCCTGAGCTAGCAGTCTCTTCCTGCTCGTCCTGCCATTTGCCCGCCCGGCCGCCCCCGGGCGGGCCTTGGTAGTTGACCCTCCGGCTACCGGAGGGTGCAAGCTTGCGACATGACGGCGACAGTGACGGTCGGCGAGTTCTCGCGGCTAACTCATTTGAGTGTGAAGACCTTGCACCACTACCACGAGATCGGACTGCTCGCGCCGGTCGCCGTGGACTCGTCGTCCGGTTACCGGCGTTACAGCACGTCGCAGGTCGCCACCGCGCTGCTGATCCGGCGGCTGCGCGACCTGCGGATGCCGATCCCCGACGTACAGGCGTTGGTATCGTCGACCGACGAGGCTGCTCGTGAGGAAACCCTGCGCGCGCATCTCGACCGCATGGAGCGAGAGCTCGCGGTCACCCGCGACGTCGTCACCTCGCTCCGCACTCTGCTGACGTCGTCGCCGGAGCCGATGCAGGTCGAGTATCGGTACATTCCTCCGTTCCGGGCGTACGGAGTGCGTGGTCACGTCGAGCGGCCGGAGATCGGTCCGTGGTGTGTCGATGCCTTCGGTCGGCTGGATGCGTTGGCCTCGGCCCACGAGATCCGGGCGACGGCGGGGGCGACGTACAGCGACGACTTCTTCACCGAGGACGCGGGTGAGGTGGTCGCGTTCCTGCCGGTCGCGCCGACGCAGGAGCCGGCTGATGGCTTCTCGCTGGTCGACCTGCCGGGTGGGTACTTCGCTATCACTGTGCATGTCGGCGCGATGGCCGACTTCGATCGCACGTACGGCGCTCTTGGTTCACACGTTGCTGAGCATTGCTCGGTCGCGCCCGGGCCGATCCGCGAGCTGTACGTCGTCTCGCCGGGAGACACTCCCGACGAGTCCTCCTACCGTACCGAGGTCTGCTGGCCGATCCAGCAGATTCCCCTGCCCTGAAAGGTTTGAACCATGTCCATCACTCTCGAGAACATCGCCTTCGACTGCGCCGACGCAGCCACCCTGGCCGCCTTCTGGGCCGGCGTCCTGTCGGTCGACGTAGATGCTGAAGGCAACGAGTTCTTCGCCACCGTGAACCGCGCCGCCGACGGGCCCACGCTGATGTTCCTGCAGGTCCCCGAAGCCCGCACGGTCAAGAACCGCCTGCACCTCGACCTCGCCACCGCCGACTGGTCCACCGAGCTCGATCGCCTGATCGCCCTCGGCGCCAAGCGCGTCGACGAGCACAACGAGTACGGCACGCACTGGATCACCCTCGCCGACCCCGAGGGCAACGTCTTCGACCTCGCCGAACACAAGGCCTGATCAGAACCGCTCGTCGATCCACGTTGTTGCGTGGTCGACGAGCGGACGGGCGGGGAAGAGGTGGCAGTCGGCACCGAAGACGTCTGCTTGGCGACCGATCCCGGCGGCCAGTGCTGACTGGGCGATCGCCTCGAGGTAGTTCGATTCGGCGTAGTCGTAGGCGCCGGCTGAAGTGTCGATCTCACGGAACTGCTGCCAGACGGTGCCGTGGTCGGTGCTGACCGGCATCTCGTAGGTGGCCCAGCGTTTGGGTTCGGCGGTTGCGATGCGTTCGGCGTGATGGATGAGCGTGATGCTGTCCAGCGGTGCGCCGAGCATGAGCACGGTCGCGTCTGCCTCGACCAGCCGGGCGAGGGGCGATCCGGGTCCCCACGGATCATCGGCGTACCGGCTCTCGGTGAGCCAGCCGGCTTGGGGGCCGACGGCAACGAGGTTCATCTCCGGGTGTGCGCTGCGGTAGGCGCCGGGCCAGGTGCGGATGCGTTCGGGCAGCCGACCGTGACTGCGGCGTGCCTCGGAGATCGCGGAGTCGAAGGGCGGCAGACCAGCCCGATACGCCGCCTGCCGCTGCTCGGGCCATTCGGCCAGGTGGAACGGGTTGTCCTCCCAACCGGCGTACGCGGCGATCGTTCCTTGCGTTGCGGTGAGGAGCGCTCGCAGTACCCCCTCGACCCCGCCAACAACCCAAGGCAACGCCGACAACCGACTGTGCACCATCACGATCCCCCCAACCGGCACTCCAGATTCGGTAAGCGCCCCGGCAAGCTGGTCTGCAGTGATCCACTGCGGCCTCTCCATCCCCCAATCCTCCCCAATCCCACTAACGTCCGAACAACCGCAGTACACCGTCGGCGTGTTCGCGGACACTAGCCGCCCTCGCCCCCGCTTTGCGGTAGATCGCTGCCGTCGCGCCAAAGGTGGGTCGGCTGCTCTTTGTGCGCGAACGTCATCTTTGGGCACCCACCAACCGTTTCCGGGGCCTGCTGATGACTGGTGCGTGCACAAAGATGCGCTTCGTGCACAAGGGTGCGGGGGCTGCTCTTGGGGCAGCCGCGAGTCCGCGGAGCCACTGCCGCCAATCACCCACCTCAGCCCTAGCCTGTCAGCCGCAGGCGACGGGATCGCGGTCGCTGGGTTCGGCATCCGGCTCAGCCATGCGCTCTGCTCGCTGCGTGTTTCAGTCGGCCGGTGTTGGCGGTCGGGCGGGTGCAGACCGAAAAGCCTCGGCCAGGGGCGTGGGTTTGTGGTTGATCGCCGCGACCGGCCGATCTGAAAGACAGCATGGCCGGCCGCCGCAGTGGCTGAGGTGGGTGGCGAGGCCGCGACCGCGATCCCGTCGCCTGGGCTTCCGGACTTTGGTTGCGGTTCAAGAGCGCAGGCCACCGGGAGCTGCCCCGATCTCCCTGCGCGCTTTTGCTTGCCCGTGTTCGTTAGCCGGTGGATTTTCGTCGCCGGGGCCCCAAAATCCACCGGATAGCGCGGCGCTCTGCGCCTGCACCGGCGCAACCACCCGAAACGACGCCGGGTGGCCCCTGGTCCAGCCGTCTCGCGGACCGCCACCACTGACCAACCTCCGCCGGGTCCACCTCGCCACGCTCAACCGACGCCCGAAAACCCTCGTCGGAGTGAGTTGGTCAGTGGCGCAGGTCCGCCGCGGCCATTCAGCTCAGCGCCGACCTGGCCCCCACGGCTTCTTTGGTGGCCGTCTTTGGTGGTTGAGACGTGGTGCAGACCGAAAGGCCTCGGCCGGGGGCGGGGCTAGGGGAGGGGGTGGGGGGTGCGTTTTAGGAGGGTGTAGGCGCCGGTGGTGAGGGCGGCGAGGGTTAGGGCGGCGGCGCTGAGGCTTAGGGACCATTTGATGCCGATGGCGGCGCCGGTGAGGCCTACGGTGAGGCCGCTGCCGATGCGGAGGCCGCCGGAGGAGGTGTTGTAGAGGCCGATGATTCGGCCTCGGTCGGCGGGTGGGGCTTCTAGTTGGACGACTGTTTGGGTGACGGACATGGCGACGAAGTTCGTCACGCCGCTGATCATCAGGACGATGAGGGCCAGGACGTAGTTGCTGGTGAGGGCGAAGACGACGATGCTCAGGCCGTAGAGGACGGTTCCGACGACTGCGGTTCGGACGGTCGGGCGGAGCCAGCCGGTGGCTTCGATGACCAGGCCGCCGACGACTCCGCCGAAGCCCGCGGCGAACAGCAGAGCGCCGTACGTGATGCCGGCCGATCCGGCGCCGAGTTGTTCGGCGAACTCTGGCATCGCGGTTTGGATGGAGGCGCCGACGAAGAAGGAGCCCAGGCCGGCCAGGATGATCATGCCGCCGATGGTGGGGCCGATCGAGGCGCCGCGGGCGGCGCGGAGGGCGGCGATCGGGCCGGTTCGTGCTCGGGAGGTGACGCCTTCGCGGACGTGGCCGGTGAAGCGGGTGCGGAACAGGAAGATCGTCAGCGGTAGGTAGACCGCGATGTTGGCGAAGATGCCACCGGTCGGTCCGAGCAGGAGCAGGAACAGGGATCCGACGACCGGACCGCACAGTACGCCGAGACTGCGGAAGGTCGCGTTCAGGCGGACGGCGCTGGGGAGATCATCGCGGCCGACGAAGTCGTGCAGCATCATCTGCTCCGCGGGACCCCACAGTGCGCCGGCGCAACCGTGCAGCACGAGTAGGACGCAGGCGTGCCAGATCTGGAGCGAGTCGGTCAGGAAGAGCAGTCCCCAGCAGAGCGAGACGAACATGAACAACGCCTGCGCGGACTGGATGATGCGGCGACAGTCGTACCGGTCGGCCAGTGAACCGGACAGCACGGAGAAGAGCAGGAACGGCAGCCAGTGACTGATCACCTGGAACCCGGCCAGCGCCGGTGAATGGAACTCGCGCCACAGCACCCAGTACGTGATGACGTGCTCGATGTTGTCGCCCATCATCGCCAGGCCGGTGCCGAACAGGTACGGCCTGGAGTTCCGGTTCCGGAGTGCGGCGAAGCGTGGCACCTGGGCGGGTTCCGGCTGGTGGTCGGTCGAGCCGCAGGCTCGGCACATGTGGTCCTCCTCGCGAGGCACTGTGCCTCGTGCAAGCAACCCTAACAGATTCGAGACACGGTGTCTCGATACTGGATCTCAGTCGCAGTTCTGCAGGTGGGCGGTCTCGTTGACGGCGAGGACCTGGTGGCTGTGGTGCGAGTCGTTGCGGCGGAACGTGGTGATGCCGCCGGAGGTCAGAGTGAAGTAGCCCCGGTCGGCCGAGGCCAACGGCATCCCCAGCCAGGCGGTGATCAGGTAGCTCGAGGCGGAGCCGTGGGACACCACGATCTGGGTCTCGGCCGGTCGGCGGACGATGTCCTCGAGGGCGGGGTAGAGGCGCTCGAGCATGGTCAGCCGGGTTTCGGCGCCGGCCGGGCCGTCGTGATGGCCGAGGCGATCGCCGTACTCGGGCATCGGGATGCGGCGCTCGGACAGCCAGGCTTGCGGGCGGCCGTCGGCTTCGCCGTTGGATCGCTCGCGAAGGCGGGGATCGAGCTGTACGTCGACGCCGAATCTGCGCGCGATTCGCGCTGCCGCCTGGCTGGCTCGGCTGAGATCGGAGGAGTGGACCTCGACCGGCTGGTCGCCGATCTTGCTCACCAACGCGTCGGCGATGCATTCGGCCTGCTGGTGGCCGCGGGGTGTCAGTTCCGAGTCGTACCAGCCGCCGACCAGGCCGTCGATGTGGTGTTGTGACTCGGGATGCGTGACGAGGTAGATGTGTTTCATGGCCCCATTCCTTCGTGTGAAGGTCCCGAGCCTCTCACGGGTTCGCCCTCAGAGCTGGGGGGATTTTCGAGCGGTTGATGGCACCGGCCTCGTCGCGGGCCAGGTTGGTGATCGCGGTAGTCAGGCGAGCGGCGTACTGGTCGGTCAAGGACGCGATGGGCTCGTCAGGGGAGGGCATGGTGCGTCCATGTGCCTGCTCGCATGGTGGCTTGGACTGTTAGGTCGGGGGCCAGGATGGCTAGGTCGGCGTCGTAGCCAGGCGTGAGGCGGCCTTTGCGGTGGGCGAGGTTGAGGACTCGCGCGGGGCGGGTGCTGGTGGCGGCGACGGCTTCGGGGAGCGGCCAGTTGAGGGTGTGGTGGAGGTGGGTGAGCATGCCGTCGAGCGGGGTGGTGCTGCCGCCGAAGGCGCTGGCGCCGACGACCATGCCGACGCCGGAGGCGACCTCGCAGTCGATGACGCCGAGGCGATAGCGGTAGCCCTCGGGCATGCCCGCGCCGGCCGTGGCGTCGGAGACGATGACCAGGCGGTCGCCTAGGCAGCGGCGAGCGATCTCGATCAGGGTCGCCGGAAGATGGTGGCCGTCGGCAATGATTTCGCCGATCAGGTGGGTGGAGGCCAGGGACTCTTCGATGAGACCGGGGAGCCGCCAGGGGCCATCTCGGATCAGCGTGGACTGGCAGCTCCACAGATGGGTCAGATGGGTGAGGCCGTTGTCGACCGCGGCGGTGAGCTCGGGGGCGCGGGCTTCGCTGTGGCCGGCGGCAACGACCACGCCGGCTGAGGTGAGGCGGCGGGTGAACTCGGGGATGCCGGGGAGCTCGGGAGCGACGGTGACCATGGTGATCAGGTCGTTGCGGGCCAGGATTTGGTCGGCTTCGTCCGCGGTGGGCGGGCGGAGGGCGGCTGGGTCGTGGGCGCCACATTGGGAGACGGCGAGATACGGGCCCTCGAGATGTACGCCGTACAAGGCTGGGTTGGTGCTCTTCGTTGCGGCGAGGGCGTCGAGTTGGCGGTCGAGGTCAGCGGGGAGGGCCGAGACGAGAGACGCCTGCAGGGTGGTGACGCCGTGGCGGGCGTGGAAGTCGAGCACCTGCTGGTGAGCGGCCGGGTCGGCGTCGTCGAAGGAGTGTCCGCCGCCGCCATGGACGTGCAGGTCGATCAGGCCGGGGACGATCGTGTGGCCGGTCAGGTCGTGCGCTTGCGCGGAGGCCGGTACGTCGGACGCCGGGATGATCGCTTCGATCCTGCCGTCGCGGATGACCAGCGCGCTGTCCTCGACGAGCGTGTCGTCGAGCACGAGGGTGGCTCCGGTCAGGATGGTCAACGCGGGTCCGATTCGGTGTCGAGGAAGAGGCGGACCCTCGCGTGCGTGCGGAGCGCCGTACCGGGGTGGTCGGGGCCGATCGGGCGGGTGAGCGTGTCGTGGACGGCTTGACGTTTCGGGGCGCCGGGGACGGAGGCGATCACGTCGCGGGTGTTCAGCAGGCGCGGGATGGTGACGGTGACGGCGTGCGTCGGTACGTCGGACGGGTGGGCGAAGTTGCCTTCGTCGACCTGCTGGCGGCGGCTGGTGTCGTCCAGGGCGACGACCTTGGCGGCGCGCGGGTCGTCGAGGTCCGCGGGCGGGTCGTTGAAGGCGAGGTGTCCGTTGACGCCGAGCCCGAGCAGGACCACGTCGAACGGGGCGTCGCCCATGAGCTGCTCGTAGTGTCGGGCGGCGGCTTCCGGATCGGTGCCGGGGGCAACGGGGTGGAAGGTTGCTTGCGGCACCTGGTTGAGGAAGGTCCGGTGCAGCCAGGTGCCGAACGCTTGTGGAGCTGCTGCGGGGAGGCCGACGTACTCGTCCATGTGGAAGAACTCGACGCGGCTCCAGTCGAGGCCCGGGGCTGCTGCGAGAGCTTTGAGGGTTTCGGCCTGGCTCGGCGCCGCGGCCAGCATGACGCGCGCGCCGGAGGTCCACTCGATCGCCTGCCGGATGCGCTCCGCGGCCCAGGTCGCGGCAGCCTGCCCGAGCGCGGGGCGGGTCGGGTGGGTGCTGATCTGCGGGGCATGGTCGATGCCGACGGTCATGCAACTTCTCCTTGGTTGGCGGCTATCACAGTACGTCGAGGGTGGCGTGCACGGCTGAACACTCGGCGGCAGCGGGGGCGGCGCTCGGCGGTGCGGGCCTTCAGCCCACCCTCATGTCAAAGGTTTGCACAGATTGACGTGCTTCGTCATGCAGAAGCAGGTCTTCCGTGGGTTGACCGAGGGAGCGCTGAAGGGATGAGTACGCCGACGGTCGCACTGGTCGGTACGGCGGCGTTGGTCGACCTGACCTTCGACGCGGAGACGCGGCGACTTGTCGACATAGCGGGTGCGGATCCGCTGATCGACCTGGACGCGGTGCGACCGTTCGTTGCTTTGGTGAACCAGGCGGTCGAGGTGAACCGGTACGCATTCCTGGCAGCCTGCGCGACGGAGTGCGTTGCCTGCCGGGTATCTCGGACCTCAGCGATCGGGGTCGTCGACGCTGGTAGCCTCTTCGCCGAGCTGGGATCCGGCTGGTCCCGTCGGCCGGTCGATCCCGTGGACCGGGAGGCAACGAGATGACTGCAAGGACCAAGCCGGCAACGCTGAAAGACGTCGCGCTGGCTGCCGGGGTCTCGATCTCGACGGTGTCCCGGGTGTTCTCCAGCCCGGGCCGCATCTCGCCGGAGACCTCCGACCGGGTCCGCGAGATCGCCCACAAGCTGCGCTTCACGCCGAACGTGATGGCCCGCTCGCTGATCACCGGTACGTCGCCCAACATCGGGCTGGTCGTCCCGGACATCACGAACCCGTACATGACCACGCTGCTCAAGGCGGCCCAGAAGGTGTCCCGCGGTCACCAGACCGGCATTTTCGTCGCGGACACCGACGACAACGCGGATATCGAACGCGAGGTCTGCGAGCAGTTCGCCCAGCAGAGCCGCGGCGTGATCCTGTGCGCGCCCCGGATGACCGCCTCACACATCCGCGAGCTGAGCGGGATCGTGCCGCTGGTCCTGGTCAACCGGGTCGTCGAAGGCATCCCGAGCGTCTACACCGATTCCCGGGCGGCGCTCCGCGAGCTGCTGGACGAGCTGGTCGAGCTCGGGCATCAGTGCGTCGGCTACCTGCCGGGTCCGGCGGGTTCCTGGTCGAACAAGCAGCGCGCCCGGACAGTGGCCGACCGAGCCCGGACGCACGAGATCGAGCTGGTCCGGCTCGATCCGACGGACGGTACGCACGCGGACGGCGTACTGGCTGCGGATCAGGTGATCGAGCTGGGGATCACCGCGGTGCTGGCGTTCGACGACGTACTGGCTGCTGGTCTGGTCGAAGGGCTGCGGCGGCGTGGCAAGTCAGTGCCTGAGGACGTCAGCGTGACCGGGCACGACGACATCCTCTCCGAGCTCGTGCATCCCGGGCTCACCACGATCGCCGGGCAGAGCGCCCGGGTCGGGCAGCTCGCGATCTCACGGCTCCTCGGCGGTTCGGGACCGGACGCGGGGTCGGGCCCGGAGTTTGGCGTGCCGCTGGACGAATCCGTGGGCGTCAAAGCCACGGTCGTCCGCCGGCACTCGACGGCCGCACCGCGGTCGCGTTCCGACTGATCCTTCCGCTTCCGAATCGCAGTTGCTGTGATCGCCGTGGTGTCGTTGTTGTCGACCGGGACGGCGTCCTGCGGGACACCGACGACCTGAGCATCTCGGGCACGGTCATCGTGCCGAGCGACGGTACGGCGCCGTTCCGCGTTGGGACGCGCGATTTCCTGTCCTGTTTCCAGGGCGCGGTCGGCAAAGTGGCCGTGTACACCAAAGAACTGACGGCTGGTCGGATCGTGGCTCACCACAGCGCTATGTGAGAGCGACTCAGGGTTGTCCCTGATGGGTACTTTGTGGAAATGACTCTCCTCCAAGCGACCCAGGAACCGACCGGTCTGGCCGGGTGGGCCACCGATCTGATGGAGAAGCTCGGTGCGCCCGGCGCCGGACTGGCCGTCGCTCTGGAGAACCTTTTTCCACCGTTGCCCAGTGAAGTGATCCTGCCGCTGGCCGGGTTCGCGGCCAGTCGCGGCGACCTCGGCCTGGCCGCCGCGATCATCTTCACCACGCTCGGCTCGGTGGTCGGCGCCCTCGCCCTGTACGGCGTGGGCGCGGGCCTCGGCCGGGAGCGGACCCGCGCGCTCGCCGGGAAACTGCCGCTGGTGAAGGTCGAGGACGTGGACAAGGCCGAGGACTGGTTCAACCGGCACGGCGCGAAGGCGGTGCTGATCGGGCGGCTGGTGCCCGTGGTCCGCAGCCTGATCTCGGTGCCGGCCGGGGTGGAGCGGCTGTCGGTGCCGCTCTTCCTGCTGCTGACCACGGTCGGGAGTGGGATCTGGAACACGTTGCTGATCGTGACCGGGTACCAGTTGGGCGAGCGCTGGCACGTGGTCGAGTCGTATGTCGGCGTCTTCCAGTGGGTCGTGGTGGCCGGTGCCGTCGCCGCGGTCACCTGGTTCGTCGTTGTCAAGCTTCGGGCGCGCAGCTCAGCATCTGAGAAAGTCAAGTAGCGGGCTGGACTTTGATTACGCTCGACCCATCACTTGCTTCACTTGCCGATGTCAGGAGCTGGGTCAGATGCCCTCAATCGCGTTCGAACCGCAGGTCGTCCCGGATCCGCCGGTGTGGCCGCAGTCGGTGGTCACCGTGGTCGGCAACCCGAAGGCCGGTTCCCGGACGGCGGCCGCGGCGGCCTCGGTCGCGGAACTACTCGCCTCCGAGCTCGGAACGCCGTACCGGATCGACGAGCTCGTCGACCTGGTGACGATCGCCCCGGCGATCTTCCAGGGCGACGCGGCTTCGGAGGCAGACCGGATCGCATTGGAGAGCGCGATCGAGCTGGCGGCTTCGGCGTCGGTGATCGTGATCGCGACTCCCGTCTACAAGGGGAGTTACACCGGGCTGCTCAAGAGCTTCCTGGACGTGCTGCCGGCTCGCGCGCTGGCCGGCGCGGTCGTCGTACCGGTCACTGTGTCTGCTGCGCCGAGCCACAAACTGCTCGCGGATCAGCACCTGCGGCCGGTGCTGGCTGAGCTCGGCGCGAGCGTGCCGGTGCCTGGCGTGATCCTGGAAGAGCGTGACCTCGAAGACCTGCAGGTCGTGCTGGCTAGTTGGCTGCGCGCCAACGCCGGCATCATCCAGGCCACCACGATCGCCCTGCAGCCCGTCGCCGAACCCACACCGGCGCACTAGCAGTTGGGGTATTTGCTCTCGTCGAGGTCCAGGTAGGCGTCGCTCACGTAGCTCTGCCTGTGGGTGTTGTTGTCGGTGACGAAGTACCAGATGTTGCTGACGCCGTAGGGGCCGGACACCACCTCGCCGAACACCTTGCAGTGCACGGTCAGATGCGGAGGCGGTGCGGCAGCGGACGCGGGCAGCGCCATGGTCGTCAACGCAGCGGCGGCAAGGGCCAGTTTCCCCAGTGTCTTCATGCCTTCGACTCTCGGGCCGCAGCTGATTGTGGGCAACCAATTCCATCGAGGCCGAAGGCCCTTTGGGGCAACCTGGTCGCGGGTGATCGAGGCGGGATCTACCGTGGCGGCATGGATGAGCGCGTGGAACAGAACCGGGCCGGCTGGGACCTCCGAGCCGAGGCCCATTCGAACGGCGCGAGCCTGTACGACGTGGACGGCTTCCGCGCGGGCGGCAGTTCGCTGCGGCCGTTCGAGCTCGAGGCGCTGGGCGACGTACAGGGCAAGCGACTACTCCACCTGATGTGCCACTTCGGCCTCGACACGTTGTCCTGGGCCCGACTCGGCGCCGAGGTCACCGGCCTGGACTTCTCCGGCGAAGCCATCGCGGCGGCCCGGCGGCTGGCAACCGAGGTCGGGTTGCCCGCCCGATTCGTGCAGGCGGACGTGTACGACGCGGCGGATGTACTGGATGAGCAGTACGACATCGTGATCGCGACGTACGGCGTACTGGTGTGGTTGCCAGACCTCGACGAATGGGCGCGCGTCGTAGCGCGCCTCCTGCGACCGGGCGGCACACTCTTCGTCGCCGAATTCCACCCCCAGCAAGGCCAGGTCGACGACGACCTCCGCGTCACGTCCTCCTACTTCCGCACCGCGCCTCGCGAAACCCAAGTCACCACCAGCTACACCGGCCAACCAATCGAACCCCACACCCAAACCACCTGGCCCTGGACCATCAGCGGCCTCGTCAACGCCCTCATCACCGCCGGCCTCCAAATCACCCGCCTCAACGAACTCCCGGTAGACCTCCGCCAACGCCGCCCCACCATGACCCAAACCCCCGACCACCTCTGGCGCCTCCCCGGCGACCCCATCCCCTTACTCCTAACCTGCCAAGCCCAAAACCCCTAGCCAGAAGGGAAACCAGGCAGGCGATCCCGCGCTATCCGGTGGATTGTGGGTGCCCCGCGACGAAAATCCACCGGCTAACGAAACCAGGCACCCACCCCCGCGCGTAATTTGAACGGATAACCCCGGAATTTGCCCCTTCTCCCGCCTGCCTGCGCCCGGAGAAGGAGCAACCTGAACGGATAACCCCCGAAATCGCCCGCACCGGACAGCAACCGAAAGGCGACGGGAACGTGGTCGCCGGCGTCTTTCCCGCCCGCAACCAAAGCCCGCCAGCCCCAGGCAACGCGAACGCGGGAACCGGCCTCGCCATCCACCCCAGCGACTGCGGCGCCCAGCCATGCTGTCTTTTCAGGTCGGCCGGTCGCGGCGAGCAACCACAAACCCACGCCCCCGGCCGAGGCCCTTTCGGTCTGTACCCCGCCCGACCGCCAAGGCCAGCCGACAACCCAGCACGGCGAGCAGAGCGCATGGCTGAGCCGAATGCCGAGGCCGGCGACCGCGATTCCCGATGCCTGAGCCTGACCGGGCTGTGGCTGAGGTGCAGGATCTCGCGCTATCCGGTGGATTGTGGGTGCTCCGCGACGAAAATCCACCGGCTAACGAAACCAGGCAGGCGATCCCGCGCTATTCGGTGGATTTTGGGTGTCCTGTGACGAAAATCCACCGGTTAACGAACGCGGGCCTGCGACAGCGCGCGGCGAGGTCGGAGCAGCTACTGGTCGGCGCACCTCTTGATCCGCAACCAACGCCCGTCAACCCCAGGCAACGGAAACGCGGGAACCGGCCTCGCCATCCACCCCAGCCACCGCGGCGCCCAGCCATGCTGTCTTTCAGATCGGCCGGTCGCGGCGAGCAACCACAAACCCACGCCCCCGGCCGAGGCCATTTCGGTCTCACCCCGCCCAACCGCCAAGAGCAGCCGACAACCCAGCACGGCGAGCAGAGCGCATGGCTGAGCCGACTGGCGAGCCCGGCGACCGCGATCCCGATGCCTGAGCCTGACCGGGCTGTGGCCGAGGTGCAGGATCTCGCGCTATCCGGTGGATTTTGGGTGCTCCGCGACGAAAATCCACCGGTTAGCGGACTGGGCAGGTGGGGCTGCAGGGGTGGGCGGGTAGGTGGGGGTTGGTGCGGCGGAGGATCTTGAGGATTTGTACGGCGGCTGCGCAGGGGCGGGCGGTGATGTCGAGCCAGCCGTAGCGGAGGGTGGTTTCGGCTCGGAGGGTGGCTCGGTTGTCGCGGTCGAGGTCTCGCCAGCGTTGGTTGGGGACGAGGTGGAGGCGGCCGTCCAGTTCTACGTCCAGGCCGAAGCCTTCGTAGTACACGTCGGTGAACTCGCGGTCGATGGCCCGTTGGCGGTGGCCGGTGGGGAGGCCGTGGCGGCGTTCGACGTTGTGGAGGTAGCGGAGTTCGAGCAAGGAGTGCGTGCCGGCGGCGACGTCGGTGAGGATCGGTCGGAGCAGGCGACCGTGGCGGAGTCGGCCTCGGGTGGTCAGGGCGGTGGCGATGTCGCCGGGGTGTACTCGGCCGGATTGGCAGGCTTCGGCGATGATCGCGGCTGCCTGGTCGAGCGTTCGGCTGATGCCGACGATGTCGAGTACCGCGTGGGCCGCAGTACGGCGGGGTGGCGTGGAGCGCGCGAGTCGGTCGGCCCAGTGGATGTCGCGGTGGATGACGAGGCCGGGGCGTCGGCTCAGGTTGCGGTGGTCGGGGACGGCCACGTGGACGGGCCGATCCGGGGAAGGCTTGAGGAGCCCGAGTTGTTCGGCTGCGGTGTAGTGACTCCAGGCGGCGTCGGGGCCGGCGTGCAAGAGGGCGGCGATGAGGCGTTCGTCGTACCCGAGGGGGCCGCTGTGAGTGGAGTAGACGCCGGGGTGGATGGTCTGCCAGCGACGGTTGCGGATCCGGTGCCTGATGCGGTCGGTGGTCCAGCCCGCAGCGAGCAACTGGACCCGCGACACGATCTGGTGCTGGCTCCGGATCACCGCCTGGATTCCTTGTTCGGTTAGTTGTCGGTGCCACCACCAGTCCATCCACCCCAGCATGGGGCAAGCGGCGTACTGCTGCAGGAGGGGTTGTGGATAACTAGTCGGCGTGGGTGGGTTGGGTGGGGGAGTGGCGGAGGGTGAGGGCGGCTGGGAGGAGGGTTGAGGTGAAGGTGAGGGTGGTGGCGGCGGTGATGATGAGGAGGTAGATCCAGAGGGGGCCGGTGGGGAGGGAGTTGGCGACTTTGGAGGCGTAGGGGAGGAGGGAGGCCAGGGCTACCAGGGTGCCTAGGGTGATGCCGGAGAGGGTGATGAGGGTGCTTTCGGCGGTGAGCATGCGGAGGACCTGGTTGCGGGTGGAGCCGGTGAGGCGTTGGAGGGCGAATTCGCGGCGCCGGCGGAGGGTGGTGGAGACGAGGGTGTTGACGACCGAGACCGCGGTGTAGGCGATGAGCATGCCGACGAGCATGTAGTTGACCCAGGCTTGGGTTTTCTGGTCTTCGGCGTTGGCGGAGACGAGGGCTTCACGATCAGCGACCTGTACGCCGGGGTGCGTGGCGGCGAGTTTGGTCAGCGCTGGAGTGACCTGGGCTCCGGGGGTGGTGCGGACCAGGATCTGGCGGATCAGACCGTCGGTGGTGTGGGCGGTGACCAGGGCTGACGGGAGGACGATGCTTTCGTAGCCGCGTTCGGCGGCGAAGATCGCGACCACGCGGAGGGTTTCCGATGTGCCGTCGCCCAGCGTCATGGTGATCGTCGAGCCGACGCCGCGGTTGATCTTCTGGGCGATGTACTCGGGGAGTGCGACGGTCGATCCGGTCAAGCCGGACAGGGATCCCGCGGTGAGACGGACCGGCGCCGTACCGTTCGGGCCTTGGGCGTCGATGCCGATCAGTGGGGCGCCGTCGTCGTCGAGGGGTGCGCCTTGGGGTTCGTCGATGACGCCGGTACTGCGGACGTACGCCGACGCACCGGCCACACCGGGGACTGAACGGACCTGCTCGACCAGCTGAGGCGCCATACCGACGGTCGAGGTCAGGACGATGTCGGCGTTGAGGTCGCGGGTGAAGGCTTTGGCGGAGGCGTCGACCTGGGTGGTCTGCATGTAGAGGTTCGCGGTCGAGATGCCGACGGCAAGCATCACCGGCATCACCGCGGCCGACATCGCGACCGAGCGGACGGAGACGTTCCGGATCGCCAGCCGGCCGTTGACACGGCTCAGCAGCTGGACCGGCCAGCGCCACAGTGCGAGCGCGAGCTTGGTCCAGAACGGGCCGAGCAGCGCGACCCCGATTGCCCAGCAAAGTACGGACGGACCGGCGGTCGCGCCGGCCAGCGGGCCGACCATGACGGTTGCGGTGACGATCAGCAGGGCCATACCGCCGCCGAGGAACAGCAGCCCGGCGATCAGCCGCACCCAGCTGAACCACTTCCGCTGCAGCGACGACTCCATCAGCGCCTGCACCGGCTTGATCTTCGCCGACTTGCGAGCCGCGATCAGTGCCGCACCGATCACCGCGAGCACAGCCCCGCCGGCACCGGCCGCGAACGGAATCAGGCCTTGGTAGAAGGTGATCAGCGGCGAGGCGACGCCGTGTTCCGCGAGCTGGTCGAACAGGAACCGGCCGAGCAGCATTCCGGGCAGGATGCCGAAGGCAACGGCCGGCAGGGCGACGAGCATGCCTTCGCCGAGGATCATCCGCCGTACCTGACCGGGGGTGGTCCCGATCCCACGCAGCAGGGCGAACTCGCGCTCGCGGTGCTGGGCGGACAGTGCCAGCGTGGACGCGACGACGAACATCATCGTCATCACCGCGATCCCGCCGAACGAGCCCGCGATCGAGATCAGCGCGGTCCGCTGGATCCCGGTGCCGGGGTGCTCGGCCAGCCCGCGGTCGATCCCGGTGCGGACGGTCAGATCCCCGAGCGCCTCGATCCGCTCGCCGACCGCGTCGAGGTCGGTGCCCGGAGCAACCAGTACGCCGATCGCGGCGTACCGATCGGCCTTCGGGGCGAGCCGGGTTGCGTCGCGCTCACTGAAGAAGGTGTGACCGGCTGGGCCGGTTGCGGTCCCGCTGACGGTGAAGCTCTGCGGTACGCCGTGCACCAGGACGCTCACTTTAGAACCGACCTTGGCGCCAGCGCTGACGACCTCGCCGACGCCAGGCGCCCGACCGCTCATCAGCTGGTACGGCGCCAACGCGACGCTCGCCCAATTGTGGCCTTCGGCAACAACTGGTCCGGATGGCGTGACGATCGGTGCCGGGAAACTGCGGTCGCCGATCACCCCGGTGACACCCTCGACCGCACGAATCTTGGTGAGCAGGTCGGCCGGTACACCGGCGACCTCGGTCAGCGGAAACGCGTCGAGGTCCTCGTCGGCCCCCGCCGGCTTGTGCGACTGCGGCCCGCTGACCACGATCGGAGCAGCGGCAAATCGTTCGGGAGCCACGTTCGAGCGGATCCCGGTCTCCATCAGACCGCCGCAGGCCATCACGATCGCCGTACCGAAGACGACCGCGACGAAAGTGGCGATGAACCCGCCCTTGCGGAAGCGCAGGGTACGGATGGCGAGGCGCATCATCCGGCCACCGCCAGCTTGCCGCGCGCGCCGAGGTGGGTCATCCGGTCGGCGACCTGTTCGGCGGTCGGGGCGATCAGGCTGCCGGCGAGGCGGCCGTCGGCGAGGAACACGACCTGGTCGGCGTACGACGCGGCGACCGGATCGTGGGTGACCATCACGACGGTCTGCCCCTGGGTGCGGACCGGCTCGCGCAGCAGCTCGAGGACGTCGGCCGCGGTCTGGGTGTCGAGGGCGCCGGTGGGCTCGTCGGCGAAGATCACCGCCGGGCGTGCGACCAGTGCGCGGGCGATCGCGACGCGCTGCTGCTGGCCGCCGGAGAGTTCGCCGGGGCGGTTCTTCTGCTTGTCACTGAGGCCGACGCGCTCGAGGACGTCGCGGACCGCGGTCTTGTTCGGCCGGCGGCCGTCGAGCTCCTGCGGGAGTACGACGTTCTGCCAGACGGTCAGCGCGGGCAGCAGGTTGAAGGACTGGAACACGAAGCCGATCCGCTCGCGGCGGAGCTCGGTGAGCTGGCGCTCCTTCATCCCGGCCAGCGGTAGGCCGTCGATCATGACCGAGCCCGAGGTGGGCTGGTCGAGCCCGGCCGCGCAGTGCAGGAAGGTGCTCTTGCCGGAACCGGACGGCCCCATCACCGCGGTGAACGTGCCGCGTCCGAAACCGATGCTGACCCCGTCGAGCGCGGTCACGGAATTGCCGCCACGACCGTAGACCCGTCGTACGTCGGAGAGAACCACCGAATGCTCGCTCGGGAGCACGGCTTCGTGCCGCTTCTTCGTCATGCTCAGGACGCTACGGATCGGCGGCGCCGCGCCCCAGGGTGCTGGGTCGTCGGCGATGGTGGTGGAAACCCCACCTACACCGCTACTCGGCGAAGAAGCCGTCGGTGCCGAGACTGCGGCCGAAGCGGCCGGCGTACTGGCTGAAGAAGATCTTCGACGTCAGCTCGCGCCGGCTCGAGACGCCGACCTTGTCGAAGATGACCTTCAGATAGTCCTGCACCGTGTACGGCGACAGGTGCAGCGCGGCGGCGATCTGGTTCGTACTGTCGCCGAGCAGGACCTGCTGTACGACGTCCTGCTCGCGGTCGGTCAGTCCGTACGCGGCGACGATCAGCGGAATCACCTTCGCGGCTCCGGCACTCTCGATCGTCACCGCGATCTGACCGGTGAGCCCGTCGCGGTCGCGGATCGGCGTACCGTGCAGGGACAGCCACTCGCCGGAGCGGGCCCGCATCCGCAGGCTCGGCACGTAGGTGGTGGATCCGGCTGCGACCGCGCGGGCCGCCGCGGCGACGGTGGTGACCGACGACGGCAGGCGCTGCCAGAGGTCGCCGCCGAGGTCGGCGATCCGCTGTTCGGCCGTGCCGGTGGCCGAGACGACCTGGTTCCGGTCGTCGAAGATCACCACGCCCGCCGAGGGATCGCTGGTCGCCTGCTCGGTGCCGGACACCAGCAGCCCGCGCCGCAACCCCAGCGTCATGCTGGTCTCGATCCGATGCATGAACTGGCTCTCGGCGGGTGAGAACCCGACGCGGCCGGCGGAGCGGTAGAGCGAGCAGACCCCCCACATCCGGCCGCCGCTCCGCATCGCGCTGCGGAGTTCGTGCTCGATGCCGACGCTCGGCAGGTAGTCGCGCTGACGCGGGCTGTGCAGGGTGTTGCCTTCGGTGGCGTCGTCGAGGATGCCGACCGCGACGTCGCGGCGGGCCAGATCGGCGAAGTGGTTGAAGTCGGCGATCTCGTACTCGTACTCCACGAACGTGTGTTCGTCGGAGTGCTGCAGGTTGAGCATCACCCGGCCGCTGAGCAGGTTGGTCGCGGGGTCGGCCGTCCCGACGCAGATCGAGTCGAAGGGGATCGCCCGTTCGAGCAGCTCGATCGCGGCGTAGCAGAACTCTTCCCACGACAGCCCGGCATCCGCAGCCGCTTCGAGCCCGGCGCGCGCGGACTCGGCGTGATACGTCTTCACCCCTCCAGTATGGGCAGATGCCTGCGGCAACAAGAACCCCAGAAAGTTGGGGTGGTGGACGGACAGGCACCCGGGTGACGCTTGGTGACATGATCGAACCATTGCGCGAGGTCCTGACCGGCCGGGTCGTTGTTCCCGGCGAGGCGGACTGGGAGGCCGTGCGAACGGCGTGGAACCTGGCCGTCGACCAGCAGCCGGTGGCTGTTGTCGAGGCTGCTGGAGCAAGTGATGTGGAACTGACCGTGGCGTTCGCCGCCGCGCACGGTCTGAAGGTCGCGGCGCAGGCGGGTGGGCACGGCGCGACCGGTGCTCTGAACGGCACGATCGTGCTGCGGACGAACGCGCTGACCGAGGTGTGGGTCGACTCGCACGCTCGGATCGCCCGGGTCGGTGCAGGGGTGCGGTGGGGTGCCTTGCAGTCGGCGCTGGACGGAACGGGGCTGACCGGGCTGCTCGGCTCGACCGGTGACGTCTCGGTCGTCGGCTTCTGCACCGGTGGCGGCATGTCCTGGTTCACCCGTCCGTACGGCATGGGTGCGAACAGCCTGCGGGCCGCTGAGGTCGTGGACGCGACCGGTGCGCGGCGCTGGATCGATGACTCCACCGACCCGGACCTGATGTGGGCGCTGCGCGGGGGCGGTGGCAACTTCGCCGTTGTCACCTCGGTCGAGGTCGACCTGTTCCCCGCCGAAGAACTCACGGGTGGCCGACTCATGTTCCCGATCGGGCAGGCTGAGGCCGTACTGGCGGCGTACCAGCAGGCCACTGAGGCGGCGGCCGAACAGGTGACGCTGTGGGCCTATCTGGTGCACTTCCCGGACGCACCGTTCATGCCGGAGCCGATCCGGGGCCAGTCGTTCTGCATGATCGACGGCGCGGTCCCGTACGGCGCGGACGCGCTGCAGGCGGCGCTCGCTCCGATCCGTGCAGCCGGTACGGCGGTTGTCGACTCGGTCGGACCGCAGACTGCCGGGTCGATGGCCGACATCACCCAGGAGCCGGTGCAGCCCACTGCGGTCGTGGTCAACGGGGCCAGCTTCGAGGAGCTGACGCCCGAGTTGATCGGTGTGTTGCTCAAGCACGCCGGGCAGCCGTCACCGATCTTCCAGGTGCAGCTCCGGCATCTGCGGGGCGCTACCGCGGCAACCCGGCCAGGTGTCGCGTCGGCAGACCCCGCCGGACAGTACGTCCTGACCGCCCTGTCGATCCTGCCCTTCCCGGAGTTCGAGCAGCCGGCGCGGGAGGCGCTCGGGGCGCTGATCGACGCGGTCGGTCCGTGGCGGTCGGGTGGGACTGTGCCGTCGATGCTGGGCACGGACGACTCGTTGGCGGATGCTTTTGGCGAGTCGGATCTCCTCCGGCTGCGGGAGATCAAGCAGCAGCTGGACCCGAGCGGCGTACTGGTCGGGAACTTCTCACTCGGCCAGTAGGTGGTTGCGGACGCCTGCACACAATTGCGAGACCAGGGGCTCGGTCCAGTCCGTCCCGTCGCCGCTGAAGTGTCCGGTGAGGGCGTTGTCCATCGTGGGGCGGAGGCGGATCCCAAGGATGTCGGCCAGGCCGGTGTCCTTGGGGCCGGCCACGGCGGCGACCTCAGCGCGTACTGGGCCGAAGTCATAGCCGGACGGCCAGGCTTGGGGGACGTACTCGAAGAACGGCGACCTGGCCGGGACCTGGGCTTCGAGGACGGGGAAGCGCGCATAGCGGCTGCAGCCGACCACTGCGTCCCGGACTGCGGGGATGTCGGCCTCGAGCGGGATGGCGAGTGCAGACGGCACTATGCACGGGCCCAGGACCCGCTGCCACTGTGGTCGGTCCCGCTTGCTGAACAGGGTGTTGAACACCAGGGTGTCTCCGGTGCCGACGTACGGCGTCATTCCGGTGGCCAATGCGGCCAGCAACGTGACGAGCGGCGTACTGCGCTGTCGCAGGGTTCGCTGGTCTACCGCAGCCAGCTCGGTAGAGCTGAGTAGCTGTTCGCGGTAGGCAAACTGCTTGGCTGGCTGGGCCGGGGGTTGCGGGCAGGGTTTGGCGTTGGCGATCCGGGCCTGCCACCAGTCGCTGGCCGGACCGCGTTGCTGCTCGACTAGTGCGGCTTCGTTGAGCGTGTAGTCGGCGTACTGCGCTGCCGGTGGCGGTGTGTCAGGGTCGGAGTAGAGCCTGGCCAGCTCGTCCAGCGTGGTCCAGAGGGTCACCGGGTCGGCGATCATGTGGTGCAGGTGTAGTGCGAGCCGGTTACCCGCAAGCCGCAGCCGGACTGGTGCTGCGAGTGGTACCTCGGCATGCGTCTCGACCGCATCGACCAGCTCCAGCTCAGCCGTTGGCTGCGGATGGACCAGCTGGCCGTCAGTGATTTCAGTGCGCAGTACGTCGTGCCGCCGCTGCAGCTCGTCGAAAGCAGTCGCGAGCGCGCTGTGGTCCAGAGCGCCATCCAGCTCGAGTACGGCGTTCATGGTGAACCACGGACCGCGGGCGAACCCAGGTCGTTGTGAATCGAGGTGGAGTGCGAAGGTCTGCCACAGCGAGGTCGGAAGGATCACAGCAGCGCCTCCGAATAGTCAGGCACCTCCGCCTTGAGCAGTGCCTCGTGCAGGTCCTCCAGCACCTCGACTGCGAAGTCCTTGCGGGCCCAGTCCTCGAAGGCGATGCCATAGCCGAGTGAGATCCACAGGTCCGCGTTGCGCTGCTCGTGGGCGCCGAATGGTTCCAGCAGCACGAGTGGGGTTGCCGACCACAGCGAGTCCAGCAGAGTGCCGCCGCCGGGCTTGCTGACGGCGGCCAGTGCTTGGCGACACAGGTCGAACGAGCCATGGTGGCCAGTGCGCTGTTCGAACGCCTCACCAGCGAGTCCGAACGGGGGATAGCCGTCGTCGAGCCACGGGTGCCAGTCCGGGTCGATCATGAAGTACCGGACGCCGTCTGAGGTCAGGTCCTGCTTCTCGTACGCGACCACGTCCAGAGCGAACCCGACGGTGCTGAGCTCCGCGGCGTACTCGCGGTAGGTGCCCATACCCCAGCCGCCACCGTGCACGAGCAGTCGGCGGTCTCGGTTGGCCCAGGGGATCGGTGCGTCCCGGCTGACCGGGATGCTGCAGGGAATCGTGCCGGCGTCCGCATCCGCCAGCTTGACGTGCCGGACCGGGTACGGCGGCGTACCGACCTTCTGGAAGGACGGTGAGACGACCGAGTCCACGTGGCAGATGTCTACTTCGACCGGTCCGTGCTGTTCGACGTACTCGGTGAGCAGGGTGAGCCAGAACCCGGAGAAGACGATGAAGCGCGTCACCCCGCGTTCCTCCCAACCTGCGTAGAGTGCGGCGACCGCTGCGGGGTCCGCTGCGCGGGAGGCGTTTCCGGCGAGCTTCTGACCGGCCATGGCGACACGGAAGTCGCGGTGGAACGCCAGCTTGGACTGGGCTGTGGTCTCCAGAGTTTTGGCAGGCATGAGCCGCTCTAGAACCGAGACGGAGACTTGGCCGCCCTGCTCACGGATGCGGTCCGCCAGCAGCAGACCGGGAACGTGAACGCCCAGTGCGACGCCGGAGGTCAGGATCTCGATCACAGCGTCGCCAGGTCTCGGGCCAGGTGCTGCTCGACCAGCTTGACCAGACTGGCGTGCCACGCACCTTCGGAACCGCGCGGTGTCCCCTCGATCAGCATGATCAGGTAGAGGTAGACGCGGTACAGGGCTAGTCGCTCGCGGTCGACATCCGCGCCGTACCCGGCGATCAGGTCCGCGTCGACATCGCGGAACTGAGCCAAGGACGCGAACTCCGCCACGGGATCGCCCCAGAACGCGCGCTCACCGTCGATCAGCCCAGTCACCCGGCCGTCCTCGACCAGGATGTTGCCGTCCCACAGGTCGAAGTGGATCAGCCTCGGTACGGCGACGGAGTCGAGCAGGGCGGTGCGGTCGGTCACGAGCTGCCGGGACACCTTGGCCGGGAGCGCGACGTCGTACCGGTCGGCGTCGGCGAGCAGGTCGTCGAACATGCCGAGGAAGGCCGCGCTCCACGAACTCTTGAGACCACGCTGCGGGTAGCCGAAGCCTTCGGTGCCGGTGACCTCGTGCAGGCTCGAGACGATGGCGCCGAGCTCACGCTGGTACTGCGCTCGATCGGCGGAGACGCTGTGGAGAGTTACACCGGGGAGTGCGGTCATCAGGAGGAAGTCCGGACCGGAGTGGACCACCTCGGGAACCGGCGCTTTGCCCAACGCCGCTTGGTAGAACGCAGCTTCGGTCTGGATGAGGTCCTGTTCGTAGGTGAGCCCTGGACCCGTTGGCGCGACCTTGAGGACCAGGTCGCCGCTAGTCAGCTCAAGCCGATGGACTGTGTTGTACGTGCCGTCGGCAAGCTCGGTGACCGCGGTCAGATCGTCCGGATTGCGGCCGGCGGCGACCAGCAGCTCTTTGGGGTTCACAGGGTGGCCTTTCGGCGGCGGGCGTCGGCGTAGATGGCACCCATCAGTTCGATCCGGGGGATGGCATCGGCCAGGCCCGAACCACCGTCGACGAAGTTCGTCAGCTGGCGTTCGTAGTAGGCGACCGGGGCGAAGCTGATCACCTCACGGTTGCCGTCCGTGGGGGTGACCACCAGATTGAGGGGTACGGCGCCCAGCACCGGGCGGAGGAAGTTGCGGAGCTTGACCGTGGCCTTCTCGAACTCGAAGACGTGTTCGCTGACGTGAGTCGGGCCGGTGGTGCACTCCAGCGTGGCCGTGGTTTCTGGCCAGGACAGCGTCGCCTGGAAGGACCTGTCCACGCCGTTGGGACCGTCGAACGCGGACTCACCGGTCACCTCGACCGCGTCGGTCTCCGAATCCAGACCGACCGTCGCCTGGATCGCCTGAAGCCAGTAGCTCGCGCAGTCGTAGAAGATGCCACCGCCCAGCTCGGGCCGGTCGCGATAGCCACCGGGCTGCGGCTCGGCGAAGGTCATCCGCGTCTGGACGGCGCGCAGCACGCCGTACCGGCCGTCGTCGATGAAGGAGCGGACGACCTGCTGCCACTCGTGGTTGGCCGTCGCGACCGCCTCGGTCACCTGGACGACGCCGTCGGCGGCGAACTCGAGCTCGGCGACCTCCTCGGCCGTCAAACAGAGAGGTTTCTCGACGATCACGTGTTTGCCGGCTACCGCCGCCCGGACCGCCCAGCGGTGATGGGCAGAGTTGTGCAGCGAGATGTACACCGCGTCGACCGACGGGTCGGCGAGGAGCGCGGCGTAGTTCTCGTGGACGACCTCGATCCCGTGCTGGTTGGCGAACTCCTTGGCCCGTACGGCGTCGCTGGCGGCGACCGCGCGGACATGGGCGTTCGCCGTGGTGGCCGGGGCCAGCATGGTGCGGGCAGCGATCCCGGTGGCTCCGATCAGCCCTATCTCAAGCGGCATCGGTGGTCATCCCTCGTGGTGTCAGGCCGGCGGAGTCGACCGCGGTCACCAAGCGGCGTTGCCACTGGCCGAGGTCGTCCGGACGGCAGAAGATCGCTAGGTACACCCGGCCACCGGGCGCGGCGAGGGTGCTTCCGTTCAGCACCTGTACGCCGGGCCCGTCGCCGGTGCTGAGCAGACCGTCGAAGGCGGTCAGCACGTCGGCAATTCCCTTGCCTGGAGCAACATTCAGTTCGACCTGCCACAGGTGCGCGGTCAGGTCGGTCCGCCGGTCCAGGTGCAGGGTCAGCAGACCCAGGGACTGGCGGGCGTTGATTTCGAGCACCGGGACGATGCTGCCGTCGGTGAGCAGCATCGCGTCCACCCCGACCGGTCCCCAGTAGCCGGCCTTCGTGAGCGCGTCGGTCACGCCGGCCAGCGAGTCGGCGTACCAGCCTTCGTCGACGAGCGCCGCCGGTGGGCGGTGCGAGCCGAGATGGCGAAAGCCCTTGTTGGTCATCTGCTGCAGACCGAGGAACTCCGCCGTACCGTCCTGGTCGAGCAGTAGATGACCGGAGAAGTCGTGCAGCTTCGGCAGCTTCTCCTGGACGAGCAGCTCGACCCGGCGATCCTGCCTGCGGAGGACCCGCTCGATCGCCCGCAGGATGCCCGGGGTGGAGATCTCGAGCAGCGCGCGGCCCGAGACGCCGTACGGATCCTTCACCAGGGCTCGGAAGTCGAGCGCGGTGACGGCCTCCACCAGTTCGTCGGCCGAGTGAACGACTCGGCCCGCGCCGGGCAGGCCGAGTTCGATCACCAGCTCGTTGGACCAGGTCTTGGAGTTGACCAGGGCAACGACCTCGCTCGGCGGCAGGCTCCCGCCGACCAGCCGTGACGTGTCCGGAAGTACGGCGTACGGCGCGACTGGCTCATCGCGAACCAGCTCGGGTCCGAAGTACCGCTCGACCGGACCGGGGCCCGGGTTGTCCACCGCCAAGTGGCGAACCGCGTGCCCAGCCAGGAGATCTGGGTGCATCGGGTACCTGGTGATGAGCAGGTCGCCCGGCGCACAGAAACCCAGCAGCAGCTCGTCCATCGCGTCGACGGAAGGGTCGCCGAAGCCGACCGATGGCAGCTCGGCCAGGTCGTCAGGCCGCCACCAGGTCTCCGCGTCGAAGGTGCCAAATCGAACCGTCATTGCACGGGTGCCGCCAGCCGTTCCACAAAGGTGCTGAACTGCCGCACCGATCGCAGATCATCCAGCTGCAGGTTGGGATAGTCGAGCTCGAGGTCGAACTCGTCCTCGATCGCCAGCAGGAAGGTGATCGTCTGCAGCGAGTCCAGGCCGTACTCCTCGACCAGGTCCGCGCCGGGGCCGATCTCCTCGGGCGTGGTGCCGTTGTCGAGCACCTTGGCGAGCACGACCTTGACCCTGTTCTCGATCTCCATCGGTCATCACACCCCGTTCAGGTAGAGAAGAATGCACTTCGAGCAGACCGGCATCATTCCGTTCTCGGACATGATCCGGCGGACCTCACGGAACGACTGGCTCTGCCACAGGTCGTTCACCGACTGCTCGTAGAGGTTGCCGACCACGAACTCCGGGAAGAACTTGCAGGAGCTGACCGCGCCGTCCGCGTGCACCTCCATCCGGTTCGAGACCGCGAGGCACTTGCTGCGGTGCTGGGCGGGCCGCGACGTACCGAGGATGAAGTCGGTGACCTCGTCGTCCTCGAGCTGCGGCTGGTAGCGCAGCCGGACGTTCCAGGCGCGGGACGCCAGCCGGGCCATCGACTCGCGCAGCGCGGGCAGCTCCTCTTCCGGCAGCTGGTACGTGTACGAGTGCCAGGTCGGCTTCTTGGTGTCGGTGTTCGGCTCCAGCCACGCGAACGACTGCTCGTACAGGCGGTCCATCGCCTCGGCGACCTGCGGGCTGATGTACCAGGGGAACTGGAAGTAGACGGTGTTGACGCCGAGCTCCTCGGCCCACTCCATGAACTCGTACATCTTGTGCACGGTGACGTGCGAGACCATGCAGGACAGGGACAGCTCGCCGTCCCACTTCCCGTCGCGCTTGAGGTCCAGCATCATCTGGATGTTCTCCATGGTGCGCTTGAACGTGCCGCGGCCGCGGAGTGCCTCGTGGTCCTCGCCCAGACCGTCCAGACTGACCAGCAGGTTGAGGTTCTCGCCGATCCGGAGCAGGTCGTCCAGCTTGCGCTTGAACAGCAGCCCATTGGTGCACATGTTGACGGTCCGCGGGTACTTCTCGAGCAGCTTCGCGACCTCGTCGAACTTGGTGTGCATCAGGGGTTCGCCACCCCACAGGAACATCTTGGAGCGGACCTCGGCGGTCGTCCGCAGCACGTCCTCGATGACGGACAGGTCCAGCTCGGTGCGCTGGCGCTCGGAGCTGAAGTCGCGGAAGAAGCCCTGCTCGTTCCACTGGTAGCAGTGGGTGCAGCGCAGGTTGCAACGGTAGGTCAGTTGCAGACTGACCTCCTGCGGCAGCGGAGCGGCGTACTCGGGGTCGATCAGCAGGTTCTTGCGAGCCTTGGACCGGATCGAGACGGTGTGCAGGATGTCGGCGAACTCTTTGTTGTTCAGGGTGCGGGTCGTTGTGGGGCGCATCAGACCTCCCGTGGTTCGGTGGCGACGAGTAAGGCACTGCTTCCGGCGATCACACCTCCTGTCGCGAGGACGAGCACGAGGCCGGTCGCGGCCCCGAGCTGAGAGCTCAGTACGCCGCCGGCGAATCCGCCGGTGAGTGCGCCGAGCGGGACGGTGGACGAGGTGAGCGTGCGGGCGGTCGCGTGCACTGTGCTCTGCAGTGCGGCCGGAGTGACTTGCTGACGGACACTGGTCGTCACGACGTTCCACACCGGCAGCCAGCCGCCGGCTAGGACGCGGATCAGTACCAGCGTGATCGCAGGTGTGGTGACGAGGCAGAGTGGAATCGCCAACCAGCACAGGGCTTCTATGCTCGTCATCAGTAGCACTCTGCGGGTGCCGAGCTTGCTGGCGAGGCGGTTGGCGACGAATGCACCGAGCAGGCCGCCGACTGAGCCTGCTGCGATCAACAGGCCGCCGGTGAGGCTGGAGAGCCCGAGAACGCGGTACGCGAACAGCAGCAGGACGGCGTCGACCATGCCGGAGCCGAAGCTGCGCACCGCGGCTGCACCGACCTGTCTGCGCAGGACGGGGTGGCGTCGTACAAAATCGAAGCCGGTGTGGATCCGTTGCAGGATGGGCTCTTGGGTTGCCTCGACCGGCGGCTCGATCGCAGTGATCCGAGTCCGCCCGTACGCCGAGGCCAGGAACGGCAGTGCGCTCAGCAGCATGCCAATGGTGGAACCGGTGGTCCGCAGCAGCAGACCGGCGAGTGCGGGACCAACGAGCTTGGAGCCGCTGTCGGAGCTCTGCAGTTTCGCGTTGGCACCAACGAGGTTCTGCGGCTCGACGAGGGCCGCCAAGTAGGACTGGCCGGCGACGTCGACGAACACCATCGCGACTCCGGCGACCGCGACCACGACGAAGAGCTGGCCGATCCCAGCGCCACCGAACGCCGCGGCCAGCGGGATCGTCGCGAAGGCGGCGAACCGGACGACCTCGCCGGTGATCATCACGCGGCGGCGCGGGATGTGGGGGAGGGCCGCGCCGGCGACCAGACCGAAGGCAGGGTAGGCGAACCAGCCCAGCGCGGACAGCACACCGACCTCGGCACTGGAGGCGTTCAGCGTCAGGATCGCGATACTCGGCAAGGCGAATCCGGTCAGCCGGTCACCGACGAAGCTCGCCGTCTGACTGCTCCAGTACCACGTCGGATCAGCGTCCGAGCGTGTCTGTGTGGTGATTCGTCCGCGCACCCGTCGACTCCCCAGAGGTCGTTGGCTGACTCGGCTTTCTTCAAGTCCTGAATGAAGTGCTCGGACAACTTAACCGGGTAGGTCGCGCTACTCAAGAGCTGCTTGATGAATTCCTGGCGGGACGGGACAAGTGGTACGGACTCTCAGTTTCGGGACATCAGATGACTTGAGTTGACCCGGCTCAGTTGCGTAGCAGCGCGCGGAGGCCGGCGGTGTAGGTCCCGGCGCTGATGTCGCCGATCAGCAGGCGCTGCAGGATGAATCCGGGGACGAAGCCGAACAGGACCTGGGCGACGTGCTCGGGATCGACGTCCGCGTCGATGGTGCCGTCGGCCTGGGCGCGGCGGGCAACCTCGGCGAAGCGGCCGCGGAGCATCCGGTACTTGCCCTCGGCGATCGTCTTCACTGCCGGGTTGCGCAGGGATTCGGCCCACGCCTGCAGGGCGATCCGGGTGACGTCGCCGCCCGGCCGCTCGGCGACCGAGACGATGTGGTTCAGAACGCGCTCGAGGACCAGTAGTGGGCTGAGCGGATCGTCGGTGACCAGGACGTTCGCGAACAGCTCGTCGACGCTGCTGAGCGCCTCCTCGGCGATCGCCTCGACGATGTCTTCCTTGCTCTTGAAGTAGCCGTAGACGGCGCCCGCGGACAGGCCGGAGGTCTGGATGACGTCGGCCATCGTCGTCTTGTGGAATCCCTCCTCGGCCACGCAGGTCCGGGCCGCCGCCACGATCTGGGCGCGGCGGGCGACACGGTGTTCCTCGGTGACCTTGGGCATACCGCGAACATAAAACGAATGTCCGTTCTTGACAAGGCGACGACCCGTGCGGCACGCTCGGAGCTAATAAAGAACAACCATTCTGTTTGGCTCGAGAAGGAGTCCCCCTCATGAGTGCTGAGGCGCAGGCCGAGCACCGCCAGCCATCCCTGATTGCCGTCGTGCTGCTGCTCACCGCGGTGCTGAGCGTGCTGCTGATCGCGTTCGCCTGGCCGTCGGCCCGTTCCGCGCCCCGCGACGTACCGATCGCGGTGGTCGGTTCGAGTCAGGTCGTCGATCAGGTCAAGGCCGGGCTGGAGAAGGCGATGCCGGGCGGGTTCGAGGTCACCGCGGTGGCCGATCGGGCCGCTGCTACGGAGCAGATCGAGAACCGGGACGTGTACGGCGCGATCGTGCTCGACCCGGCGCAGCCCGAGGTGCTGACCGCCTCGGCCGGCGGACCGGCGATCGCCCAACTGCTGGCTCAGCTGGCGACGCGGTTGTCCCCGGAACACCCGGCGAAGGTGACCGACGTCGTACCGCTGCCGGCTGATGACCCGCGAGGTGCCGGGCTGGCCGCGGGTGCACTCCCGCTGGTGATCGGCGGGATCATGACTGCCGCCGTACTGACTATGCAGATCAGGTCCGGTAAGCGCCGGATGATCGGCGCGGCCGGTCTCGCGGTGACTGGTGGGCTGGCGCTCGGCGCGATCCTGCAGTTCTGGCTCGGATCCTTCGAGGGGAACTACTTCGCGAACTCCGGTGTCATCGCGCTCTCGATCGCGGCGATCAGTCTGACGTTGCTCGGGCTGGAGTGGTTGTTCGGGACGATCGGGCTCGGCGCCGGCGCCGCGGTGATGATCCTGCTCGGCAATCCGCTGTCCGGGCTGGCGACCGCACCGGAGATGCTGCCGAGCGGGTGGGGCGCGTTCGGTCAGCTCCTTCCGCCCGGAGCAGGCGGTACGGCGTTGCGCTCCGTGAGCTTCTTCGACGGTGCCGGGGCGGGGTCAGCGTTCGTCGTACTGAGTGCGTGGCTCGCGCTCGGGCTGTTCCTCTGTGGTCTGGGCGCGATGCGGTCGCAACGCTTCGTCCATGGCCGTCACGAGGAAACGCCCGTTACTGTCTGAACCAGGTTCCGGCGCGGTGACCTGATTGTTATGACATGGTCACCGCGTTACCGCCTTGCGACCGCGACAACGTTGTCTGTCACCCATTGACTTCGCAGGCTCCAGCCTCCTAAGTTCGCCAAAAGCCCGCTCTGTTCGGGCCGCGGTACCGGGATGACAACGATTGCCCGAAGGTGGACCTGATGGTGACAAGGAAACGTTTCAAGGCGGTCGGCGCGCTGACCGTGTCGGCGCTGCTGCTGGCGGTCTCGGCCTGTAGTCAGGGGTCGTCGACCAAGCAGCCGGAATCCGGTGGTCAGAGCAGTGGCCCGGCGAACATCAAGATCGCCTACCAGCAATGGGGCCCGGGCACGACCATGAAGAACTTCCTCGGCGGCGTGAAGTCCGAGTACGAGGCGGCCAACCCCGGCTCGACCGTCGAGATCCTGCCGATCGTGGCTAGTGAGAACGACTACTACACCAAGCTGCAGCTGATGATGCGGTCGCCGAACACCGCACCGGATGTGGTCTACGAGGACACCTTCCTGATCAACTCCGACATCACCGCGGGCTACCTGCGGCCGCTCGACGAGTACATCTCGAAGTGGGACCAGTGGAGCCAGTTCCAGGACTCCGCCAAGGGTGCGGCCAAGGCGCTCGACGGCAAGACCTACGGCGTACCGGACGGCACGGACACCCGAGCCCTTTGGTACAACAAGGAGATCTTCGCCAAGGCCGGGCTGCCGGCCGACTGGCAGCCGAAGACGTGGGACGACGTCCTGAGCGCGGCCCGGACCATCAAGGCGAAGGTCCCCGGTGTCACCCCGTTCAACATCTACTCGGGCAAGCCGATGGGTGAGGGCTCGGCCATGCAGGGCTTCGAGATGCTCCTGTACGGCACGAAGGACACGCTCTACAACAACGAGCAGCAGAAGTGGGTCGTCGGAAGCCAGGGCTTCAAGGACTCGCTGAACTTCATCAAGACCGTGTACGGCGCTGACGGCGTCGGCCCGTCGCCGAAGCAGGCGCTCGACCCGAACATGGGCTCCAAGGTCGGCACCGAGCTGTTGCCTGGTGGCAAGCTCGGCATCGCCCTGGACGGCTCGTGGATCTACGGCAACTGGCAGAAGACCGGCGCCAAGCCGTGGCCGCAGTGGACCGACGTGATGGGCCAGACCGCGATGCCGACCCAGGACGGCAGCGGCAAGGGCAAGGTCAGCCTCTCCGGTGGCTGGACCTGGGCGATCCCGGCCAAGTCGAAGAACCCCGACGCGGCCTGGAACCTGATCAAGACGCTGCAGACCCCGAAGAACGCGGCCAAGTACGCGACCGACGGCGCGCAGATCGCCGTACGGAAGGATGTCGCCGCGGACGAGGGCTACAAGAGCTCGTCGAAGAGCACGCAGTTCTTCACCGACCTGGTCTCCGTCACGGTGTACCGGCCGGCCTACGCGGAGTACCCGAAGGTCTCGAACGAGATCATCACCGCGATGGAGGCGGTGATGACCGGACAGTCCTCGGTGGACGAAGCCGCGAAGAACTACGACGAAGCAGTCGAAGGCATTGTCGGCAAGGACAAGACGACCTCCGGTCAGTAGCCTCCCGGCGAAGGAATCGACCCTGTGACGACGACTGTCGCTCCGACTCCCGTTGCGTCCAAGCCTGGGCGCAACGGGAAGCCGCGGGCCGCGAACCTGTTCAAGATGCTGCCGCTCACCCCGGCCATCGGACTCATGCTGGTCTTCCTGGCCGGCCCGATCCTGTACTGCGTCTACGCCGCGTTCACGAACATGGCGCTCACCGGCACCGGTGCCGCGAACGTGACGTTCGTCGGCCTGGACAACTTCCGCAAGGCCTTCGGCAGCGGCGCGTTCACGAACGCGATCTGGCTGACCCTGATCTTCACCCTGCTCTCCGCGATCGTCGGCCAGAACACGCTCGGGCTCGGGCTGTCGCTGCTGATGCGCAAGTCCACCAAGGTGGTCCGCAACTTCGTCGGTACGGCGGTCATCGGTGCGTGGGTGCTGCCCGAGGTGGTGGCGGCGTACCTGCTGTCCGCGTTCTTCAACGACGACGGCACGCTGAACGTGATGCTGCACGCGGTCGGCCTGCCCGGCCAGGACTGGCTGTACGCGGCGCCGATCATCGCGGTCTCGCTGGCCAACATCTGGCGCGGTACGGCGTTCTCGATGCTGGTCTACTCGGCCGCGCTCAGTGAGGTGCCGAAGGAGATCGAGGAGTCGGCCGAGATGGACGGTGCCGGTGGCTGGCGGCGGCTCGTGTACGTGACGCTGCCGATGATCAGCCGGGCGATCATGACCAACCTGATGCTGATCACGCTGCAGACGCTGAGCGTGTTCGGTCTGATCTACGCGATGACCCGCGGTGGACCCGGGACGAAGTCCCAGACGCTGCCGCTGTACATGTACGAGCAGGCGTTCAGCTTCTCCCAGATCGGCTACGGTACGGCGATCGCCCTGGTGATGCTGGCGATCGGCGCGGTCTTCTCGCTGATCTACCTGCGTGGACTCAACTCGGAGGCAGCGTGATTGCCCGGGACCGGCTGAGCAAGCTGGCATCGAACCTGGTGCTGCTTGCCATCGGCATCTTGTTCGTCCTTCCGCTGCTCTGGGTGCTGTTCGCCTCGGTCAACCGGACGGCGGGGCTGCGGGTGGAGTTTCCGACGCATCCCACGCTCGGGAACTTCAAGGCGGTGCTGAACACCGACACGACGTACCGGCCGGTTCTGAACGGTCTGGTGCTGTGTGGTGGGGCGGCGTTGCTCACCATGGTGTGTGCGGTGCTGGCGGCGTACCCGCTGTCGCGGTTCAAGTCGCGGTTCAACCGGCCGTTCCTGCTGACGGTGCTGTTCTGTACGGGGTTGCCGATCACCGCGGTGATGGTGCCGGTGTACGGGCTGTTCGTGCAGCTGAACCTCGTGGACACGCTCGGTGGCACGATCATGTTCATGGCGACGAGTTCGCTGCCGTTCGCGATCTGGCTGACCAAGACGTTCATGGACGGGGTACCGATCTCGCTGGAAGAAGCGGCGTGGGTTGACGGCGCCACCAACATGCGAGCGCTGAAAAGCATCGTGCTGCCACTGATGTGGCCGGGGATCGCCGTGGTGCTGATCTTCACCTTCATCGGCATGTGGGGAAACTTCTTCGTCCCCTTCATGCTGCTGCTCTCCCCGGAACGCCTCCCGGCCTCCGTCAGCATCTTCACCTTCTTCGGCCAGTACGGCGAACCCAACTACGGCCAACTGGCGGCGTACTCGCTCATCTACACCATGCCCGTCCTGCTCCTGTACCTGCTCCTCAGCAAGAAACTAGGCGGCGCCTTCGCCCTCGGCGGAGCAATCAAGGGCTAGTCGTTCCAGCAAGCCGCCGCGCAGCGGGGGTTGGGAGGGCGCGCGGGGGGCTTGAACAGGTAATGACCTGTGCTGGGCCACTGGTTCTTGTTCAAGCCCTGGGTTGGTGGCTTGGCGGGAGGGGGCGTGGTGGTTGGCGGCGCGCCGGGGTGATTGCGGGGGGCAACGGGTCGACTTAGGGTGCGGGGGAGGAGGCTTGATGAAGGGGATCGTGCTGGCTGGTGGGTCGGGGACGCGGTTGTACCCGATGGCTCGGGGGATCTCCAAGCATCTGATGCCGATCTACGACAAGCCGATGGTGTACTACCCGTTGGCCACGTTGATGAGTGCGGGGATCGACGAGATCCTGATCATCACCACCCCGGAGGACCGGGCGGGGTTCGTGCGGTTGCTGGGGGACGGGGCGCAGTTCGGCTGCTCGTTCAGTTATGCGGAGCAGGCGCGGCCGAACGGGATCGCTGAGGCGTTTCTGGTGGGGGAGGAGTTCATCGGGGACGGTGCGGTGGCGCTGATTCTCGGGGACAACCTGTTCTACGGGGACGGGTTCGGGGCTGAGCTGCAGGCTCAGGCGGATCCTGATGGTGGGGTGGTTTTCGCTTACACGGTGGCGGATCCGCGGCGGTACGGCGTAGTGGAGTTCGACGCGGACGGCCGGGCGCGCGGGATCGAGGAGAAGCCGGGCGAGCCGCGGTCGAACTTCGCGGTGGTCGGGCTGTACTTCTACGACAACGACGTGGTGGAGATCGCGCGGTCGCTGCGGCCGAGTGCGCGCGGGGAGCTCGAGGTCACCGATGTGAATCGGGAGTACCTCCGGCGCGGCAAGTTGCAGGTGCAGAAGCTGGATCGAGGTTCGGTCTGGTTGGACACCGGGACGATCGAGTCGCTGGCGGATGCGTCCGATTTTGTGCGGGTGCTGGAGAATCGCACCGGGCTCAAGGTCGGCTGTGTCGAGGAGGCCGCGTGGCGGCAGGGGTTCATCAGCGATGACGACCTCCGCCTGCTCGCCGAACCGCTGCGCAGCTCGGGCTACGGCGAGTATCTGTTGGCCTTGCTGAAACAGCCCCGGACCAGCGCGGTGGTGTAGATGGACCGGATCCTGGTGACCGGAGGTGCCGGCTTCATCGGCGCCAACTTCGTGCAGTCGTCGGTACGGCGGTTGCCGCATCAACGCATCACGGTCCTGGACGCGCTCACGTACGCCGGCGATCGGCGGAACCTGTCACCGGTGGCTGATGACATCGAGTTCGTGGAAGGCGATGTCGCCGACCCTGAGCTGGTCGACCGGCTGGTCAAGCAGTCCGACACGGTCGTCCATTTCGCGGCCGAGTCCCACGTGGACAACTCGATCGGTGATCCCGCGCCGTTCATCCGGACGAATGTCGTCGGCACGTTCAACCTCCTCGAGGCCGTACGCCGGTACGACGTCCGCCTGCACCACATCTCGACCGACGAGGTGTTCGGCGCGCTGTCCCTCGACACCGACACCCGCTTCACCGAAGAGACGCGCTACGACCCGTCGAGTCCGTACTCGGCCACCAAGGCGAGCTCGGATCACCTGGTGCGCGCGTGGACCCGCTCGTACGGGATCGCGGCGACGATCTCCAACTGCGCCAACAACTACGGCCCGTACCAGCATGTCGAGAAGCTCATCCCGCGCCACATCACCAGCGTGCTCACGGGTATCCGTCCGAAGGTCTACGGCGCCGGCGCCAACGTCCGCGAGTGGACCCACGTCGACGACCACAACGCCGCCGTACAACTCATCCTGCAGAACGGCCGCCTGGGCGACACCTACCTGATCGGCTCCGGCCAGGAGCGCTCCAACAAGCAGGTCACCGAGACCATCCTCCGCCTCCTGCACCAACCACCCGACGCCTACGACCTGGTCCCCGACCGCCCCGGCCACGACCTCCGCTACGCCACCAACTCCCACAAACTCCGCACCGACCTCGGCTGGACCCCGCAGTACGACGACTTCGAATCCGGCCTGGCCAACACCATCACCTGGTACCGCGAAAACCGCTCCTGGTGGCAGACCGCGAAGCTCACCACCGAAGCCCGCTACGCAGCCAACCCGCCACCTGCCAACAGCTAAAGGACGCGAATCGCGCCTTTGTGGTAACAAATGTGCGCCCAGCGGCCGCAGGATTCCACAAAGGCGAGCGGATCCGCGCTCTGCCGGTGATTCGGGGGTCTGCGTGGTGGTTCGGCCGCCGTCCAGGGGGCAAGTCGTCTCGTGGATGCAGGTTTGCGGAGTTCTACTGTCACCCAGTGCCTGTTGCGATTTCGCCGCAGGTGATCGGTCGCGGTGGTTGAGGACTTTGGCCGGCCAGGAACTCCGCCTTCCCGAATGTGCTCGTCCCGTCCGGCCGCTCGGATTCGGCCGGCGATGTGCGCGGTGGCTGGTCGCCGCTGCGGCCGGTTCTCCTGATGCGGGTGGCTGGTGCGGTCTTCGGCTGAGGGGGATGGTGCGGTCGGCGACCGAGGTTGGGGTCGCCTGTGGCTGGCGGGCTGTGGCTTCCGCCGCCGATCAGGAGGCCTGTCAGGTGATTCACCGCCGTGGTTGTCCACTACGGTTCGAGTCGGCTGCCAGCGTGCGGCATTTCGCTGGATATCCGTTCAAATGGGCCCTTCTCTGCTCAAAATTTGAGGGGAGAACCAGCAACTTGCGGGGAGATCCCCTCGTTTTCCGCGACTGCAACCGAAGCCCGGAAGCTCAAGCAGCCGAAACTGTGGTCGCCGGCCTCGCCATCCCCTCAACCCCAGGCGACGCCCGCCTAGCGCTTCAGTAAATCGGCCGCCGCGGCGACCAGCCACCGGCTACGTGTCCGGCCTGTCCGGTGCGGCGCGAATCGGGGCCACACCAACCCCGCTTTGCGGGGATCTGCTGCCACCCAGCGACAGCAGCTCCCCGCAAACACGCACAAACCCCGACCAGCCACAGATCCACGGAGACCTACTGCCAAATACCGGCAGCAATCATCCGTGAACCCGCTCCAACCCCGACCAGTGACCGGATTGCAGGCACCAACGCCACGCCGATTCTGCAACAGGCTCCAGGTGGCAGTAGAAACTCCGTGAACCGGACAACCTGTGGGCATCGCGGCTAACGTCCGAAAACACGCCGACGTCGTACTGCGATCGTTCGGACGTTGGCCGAGTGGACTCACCGCCACCAAAGTGCCTTGCTGGGGTGGAGGGTCAGTCGGTGCTCAGGTCTTCGTAGGTTTCTTGCCAGAACTCCAGTTTTTCGGCGAAGGGTTCTTCTACCTGGGGGTCTGGGGTGCCTTCGGCGAAGGCTTCCAGGGCGGCGGGGATGAGGGGGGCGGCCTCGGGGGCTTGGGTGAGGATCAGGGCCAGGCGGACTACGAAGGTGACCAGGCGGGTGAGTTTGTTGTGGTCGATGGGGGTGTCGCGGCCCAGGGGGTCGTGGATGATTTCTTGGGACTTGATCTGGTCGCGGATCGTCTTCAGGGTGCGGGCGGCTTCTTTGTGTTCGGAGCGGCCGGGGGTGGCGGAGACGGCGTCGGTGGGTAGGCCTAGGAGGTCGGCCAGGTCGGTGGACGGCGGCTCGGTCGGGGTGCTCTTGCCGAAGAGGCCGGGCTTGGTCGACTGGAGGTGGGTCTCGATCTGGTCGACGAGCTCCGTCAGTCCTCTGAGGAGGGCCGGGACGAAGTTGTCGGCTGTCTTGCGGCGGTTGGTGGTGAGCGCTGTGGTGCGTTCGTAGTCGGCTTCGACCGTGGAGCGCAGGGCGTCCGGCCAGTCGTCGAGGCCGGCCAGGCCCGAGTGCTGCGGCGCGGACGGGTTGAGGTCGCTCGCGGACAGTGGTTTGGCGCCCGAACGAGCGGCGTCGATCTCTTGTTCGAGCTTCTTCTGCGGACCCGGCACGATTGAACTCACGCGGGTCAGCCTACTGGTGCGTGGTCCAGCCGGCGCAGCTTCCAGATCGACGGTACGACGAGGGTGCCGACGATGATCAGCACGTACAGCGTCACGCCGTACAGCTCGACGGCCTTTACGGAGAGGGCGGCGGCGAGGTAGCCGACGGTCAGCTGGCCGATCGGGAGGGCGATGAACGAGCCGAGCATGTCGTACGACGAGACGCGGGACAGCTTGTCGAGGGGGACGTGCTGGCCGAGCGCGGTCTCCCAGCCGATGCCGAAGATCTCGAAGCCGAGGCCCATCACGAATGCCGCGACCGCCACCGTGATCGCCTGCGGGAAGAGCGCCAGGCAGAGGATGATCGGTGCCCCGAGCAACATTCCGGCCATGCCGGCGCGGAGTGGGTAGCGCGGTTTGAGGCGGAGCATCAGGAGCCCGCCGGCGACCAGGCCGGCACCGAAGCAGGCGCTCACGACGCCCCAGGCGGTGCGGCCGAAGGTGTTGTCGGCGATCACCGGGCCGAGGGTTGTGTAGCAGGCGGTGAAGATGACGTTGAGCAGGCCGAACGCGAGCACGACGACCCACACCCACTGCCGCGAGGCGAACTCGCTCCAGCCCTCGCGAAGGTCGGTGAACATCGAGGACGTCCGGCGCGGGACCGGTGGCAGCTTCAGCCGCGAGATCAACGCTCCGCCGAGCAGGAAGGTCGCGGCGTCGACGGCCAGCCCGACGCCTGGACCGGTCAGTCCGACGATGACGCCGGCGACCGCACCGCCGCCGATCAGCGCTGCCGAGCGCGCGAAGCCGGAGATCGCGGTTGCCTGCGGGAGGTCGGCCTTGTCGATGATCGAGGGGAGGACGCCGGTCATCGCCGGCGTCACGAAGGCGGCGGCAGCGCCGTTGACCGCCTCGATCGCGGCCAGCTGCCAGATGCTCGCGTGACCGGACAGCACCAGCACGGCCGCCAGAGCCTGGGTCAGGCCGCTGAGTGTGTTGGCCACGAGGATGACGAGGTGGCGGGGCAGGCGGTCGGAGATCACGCCGCCGACCAGCAGGAAGATGATGTTCGGGATGCTCCGGGCCGCGAGCACCGTGCCGACCGCGCTCGCCGAGTGCGAGATGTCCAGCACCGCGAACGCGAGGGCCACCGGCGCGATCGCCGAGCCGAGCATGGACACGAACCGTGCGGAGATGAAGAGCCGTACATCCCGATGCCTCAGTACGCCGAGGTCCTGCCGCAAGCCCATCGATCTCCCCTCGCCGGTACCAAACTTCACGATCTTAGGGATGTATCGATCGAAACGCCTCTGGATTATCGGCGGATCGTTGCCGTCGGCACCTCGTGAAGAAGTTCACAACAGCGGGTGACATCGTCGTCACCCAGTGTTTCTGAGATGAGACCTGCCGCGTCAGTGGTCTTTTCGCTACCTTGGGGTATTGGTCCCCCCTCGATCTGCAGGAGGCTCCGTGAAGATCAACGACGTACTGCGCGGCAAGGGTAACGAGGTCGTCACCATCTCGCCGCAGGCCACCGTCACCGAACTCCTTGCCCTGCTGGCCGAGCACAACATCGGCGCGGTAGTGGTGAGCGCGGACGGTTCCGCGGTGGACGGCATCGTCTCCGAGCGTGACATCGTCCGGCTCTGGAACGGCACGCCGGACGCCGGCGACGTCCGGGTCAGCGCGATCATGACCGCCGAGGTCCACACCGGTACGCCGGAGGACCTGATCGACAACATGATGCGGCTGATGACCGACCGCCGGATCCGGCACGTGCCGATCGTCGTCGACGGTGCCCTGACCGGCCTGGTCAGCATCGGTGACGTGGTCAAGTCGCGGATCGGCGAGCTGGAGTTCGAGAAGGAACAGCTGTCCAACTACATCTCCAGTTAATACCGGTCAGCCGGCATCGGGGAGAAACGTCGGTCCGGGGGTTTACAGTCCCGAGCATGAGTGAGACTCCGCCCCCGGCCGGGCCCCCCGGCGGGCAACCGCCCCAGCCCGGCCAGCCGCGGTACGGCGGCCAACCGCCGTACGGAGGACAACCGCCGTACGGCGCACCGGGGCCGGCGGCGTACGGGATGCCGCCGATGCGGCCGGTCCCGGCCGGGTATCAGGGGTCGCCGCGGGGCACCAACGGGTTGGCGATCGCGTCGCTGCTCTTCGGCATCGTCGGCGGGGTGCCGCTCAGCGCCATCTTCGGCTTCGTCGCGCTGAACCAGATCAAGACCCGCAACGAGGGCGGCAAGGGGCTCGCGACCGCCGGTCTCGTGCTCTCGGGAGCGTGGCTCGCGCTGTTCGGCATCGCGATCGCGATCGGGATCGTCGCCGACGGCGAGCCGGAGCGGGACTCCTCGGGGCAGGTGACCACGACGACGAACGTGAGGCCGTCCAAGCTGAAGGTGGGCGACTGTGTCGAGAGCGTCCAGGACAACGTCGAGGTCCGGGGCATGAAGCTGGTGCCGTGCAGCGGGCCGAACGGCGGCGAGGTCTACGCGGCGTTCGAGTTGCCGGCCGGCGCGTGGCCGGGCATGCCGGCGGTCCAGGACACCGTCGGGAAGGAGTGCAGCGCCCGGTGGGACGCGCTGAACCGGACGGTGGACAAGCCCTCCGACCTCTTCGTGCTGGGCCCGGTCGAGGCCAGTTGGCGGCGCGGCGACCGTGGCGCGAGCTGCCTGCTGATCCCGAGCAAGTAGCTCAGCCGGCGCGGTGGTGGTGAGCGCGGAGCAGCTGTCCAACTACATCTCCAGTTAATACCGGTCAGGCGATAGTTCCGGAGAACGTCGGTCCGGGGGTTTACAGTCCGAGCATGAGTGAGACTCCACCCCCGGCCGGTCCTCCCGGCGGGCAGCCGCCCCAGCCCGGACAACCCCAGCCCGGACAACCGCAGTACGGAGGACAGCCGCCGTACGGGGGTCAGCCCCAGTACGGAAGCCAGCCTCAGTACGGCGCACCGCCACCGGGGCCGGCGCCGTACGGGATGCCGCCGATCCAAACCGTGCCTCCGGCGCAGTACCAGGGGCCGCCGCAGGGCACCAACGGGTTCGCGATCGCGTCGCTGATCTTCGGCATCATCGGCGGGGTGCTGCTCGGCGCGATCTTCGGTTTCGTCGCGCTGAGCCAGATCAAGAAGCGCAACCAAGGCGGCAGGGGACTCGCGATCGCCGGTCTGGTGCTGTCCGGGTGCTGGCTCCTGCTGTTGGGTGTGGGCGTGGTGGCGGCGATCCTGAGCGACGACGAGCCGGATCGGGACGCTTCCGGACAGGTGACCGCGACGACGAACGTGGAGCCGACCAAGCTGAAGGTGGGCGACTGCGTCGAGAGCGTTCAGGAGGACAAGGAGGTCCGGGGCATGAAGCTGGTGCCCTGCAGCGGACCGAACGGCGGCGAGGTGTATGCCGCGTTCGAGCTTCCGGCCGGGAAGTGGCCGGGGCTGCCGGCGGTTCAGGACGCCGTCGAGAAGGAGTGCACCACTCGGTGGGACGCCTTGAACCGGAAGCTGGACGAGTCGTCCAGCATCTTCCTGCTGTCGCCGGTCGAGAGCAGTTGGAGCTTCGACCGGCACGCGAGCTGCCTGGTGGTCCCGACCAAGTAGCTCAGACTGCCACGAACATGGTCAGCATGAGTACGAGGAAGAGCAGGCCGGCGGCGATCAGCGCCGTACCGATGATGCCGAGGATGCGGCCGGCCTGCGCCATGCCGCGGTTGCTGTAGACGCCGGGCGCCGCGTCGATCTCGGCCAGCGACTGGCTGCCGAGCCACCAGACGACCGGCGACAGGAAGAGCAGCCCGGTGCAGAGGGCGATCGCTCCCAGGACGACCGCGACGGTCGCCTGGGAGTTTTCCTGAAGGATGCCGTACGCCGGCTGCTGCGGGGAGCCGGGCTGGACCGGGTAGAAGGTGTGCGTCCGGTCGGTGGCGTCGGTGTACGACATCCGTGGCTCCTCAGGTCAGGTCGATCAGGTCCCCCAGCCCGAGCTCGGTGAGCTGCGGCCGGACTTCCTTGGCTTCCCCTACGACGACGACGAGCAGCCCGTTGGTTCCCACGAACTCCCGGTACGCCGCGGTGGCCCGCTCGGCCGTGGTCGCGGCGATCCGCTGCATGTAGGTGTCGGCGAAGTCGATCGGGACGCCGTTGGCGATGTTGCTGCCGACCTGCTGGATGATCGAGTCCGCCTGCTCGTAGCGCAGCGGTGCGGTCAGAGTGAGGCTGTCTTTGGCCTCCTGGACCTCCTGCTCGGTCAGCCCGTCGCGGGCGTCGCGCAGGATCCGCAGTGCGTCACCGATCGCCGCACCGGTCACCTCGGTGCGGACAGCGCCGCCCAGAGTGAACGTGCCGCCCTTGCGCGGTGCCGAGAAGCTACTGCGCGTGCCGTAGGTGTAGCCCTTCTCCTCGCGCAGCACAGTGTCCACGCGGGAGGTGATCGTGCCACCGACCACGTGGTTCGCCACGGCTGCAGGGCCCCAGGCAGCGCTGCGCCTGTCCGGACCGGCGCAGCCGATCACCAGCTGGCTCTGCACCGAACCCGGGCGGTCGACCAGCACCAGGCGGTCGCCCGGCAGGTACAGCGGCTCCGGAGTCTCCAGTGCGGGGCCGACCTCGGCCCGCCAGTCGCCGAACGCGTCGTCGACGATCGCGGCCACGTCCACACCGGTCGCGTCGCCGGCGAACAGGATCTGCGCCCGCGCCGGACCGATGTTGCTGCGGTAGAACTCGGCGACCTGGACGTTCGTCAGCGGGCGGATGGTGTCCGGCGTCCCCGCGGTCGGCCGGGACCGGCGCGTCGACGCGTCGAACAGGTGCGCGGCGAAGGCCTCGCGGGCCCGGTAGCCGGCATTCGCCTTCTCCTGGTTGATCTCGCCGAGCCGGATCGTCACGTGCCGCCCGACGTCGGCGACGTTGAACGCGGGCCGGGTGACCGCCTCGGCCAGCAGCTTCACGGCCGGTGCGAGGTGCGAGACCGGGACCGAGATCTCGACGTGCAACGCGTCCGAGCTGACGTCGACGCCGTACGCCGCGCCGTGCCGCTCGAGAGCCGCTGCGAAGTCGTTGGCCGAGTGCAGCTCGGTGCCTTCGTCGAGGGTGCGGGACATGATCGTCGCGACACCCTCGAGCTCACGCGGCTCCGAGAACAGCGGCATGGCGATGGTGACGCGGACAGTAGCGACGTACTGGCCCGGGCGGTCGAAGATGTGCACCGGTGTCCCGGCGCTGGTCGTCGTGGCCGTCGACTCGGGGAACTTCCACGGGCCCGGCGGGCTGACCGGCGGGGGAGTGGTCAAGATCTGGTTCATGCTTCCTCCTCCGTACGGCGGTAGGTGACCTGGGCGCGACCGGCTGCGCGGATCCACTCGCGCGCCGCCGCCTGGACCTGCTCGGCCGTGACCGCGCGGACCTGGTCGATCCGGGTGTTGATCCGGTTCGGGTCGCCGAACAGGAGTGCATGGTGCGAGATCTCGTCAGCGCGGCCCGCGCAGGTCGACAGCTGCTCCAGCCAGTCCCGCTCGGCCTGAGCCTGGACGGTGGCCAGCTCGTCGGCGGTGATGCCGCTCTCGGCCAGCTTCTCGACCTCTTCGAGCAGTGCGTCCTCGACCAGCTGCAGCTCCACGCCATCCGACGCGATCCCGGTCAGCGTGCCGAAGGAGACGCCACCGACCAGCGGCAGCGCGCCACCGGAGACGGACTGGGCGATCTGCTCATCCCGAACCAGTCGCCGGTTCAGCCTGCCGCTCTGACCCGCAGCCAGTACGTCGAGTGCCAGCCCGGCCGCATCGAGCTCCGGAGTCCCGTCCGGAGGCAGCCGGAACATCATCGTGATCAGGTCGGACGGCACGTCTTCCCGTACGTCGTCGCGCAGCACCTCGGTGAGCGGCCCGATCGTGCCGTCCGGGGCGGGCGGCGGGGTCGGGATCGCCTGCAGGTGGCCGAAGTACCGCTTGGCGGCGTCGAAGGCGTCCTCGACGGACACGTCACCGACGATCGTCAGGACCGCGTTGTTCGGGCCGTAGTACTTGCGGAAGAACGCGTGCACGTCCTCCAGCGAGGCCGCGTCCAGGTCGGCCATCGAGCCGATCGTCATGTGCGCGTACGGGTGGTTCTCGGGGAAGAGCAGCCGGACCAGTCGCTCGTACGAGTCGCCGTACGGGCGGTTGTCGTAGCTCTGCCGCTTCTCCTCCTTCACCACGTCGCGCTGGTTGTCCAGGTTCTCGAGGGTGAGCGCGTCGAGCAGATAGCCCATCCGGTCGGCCTCCAGCCACAGGGCCAGATCCAGGCCGCCGCTCGGCAGCGACTCGAAGTAGTTGGTGCGGTCGAAGAAGGTGCTCGCGTTCAGGCTGCCGCCCACCGTCTCCAGCAGGCTGAAGTGCTGGCCGGACTGGACGTTGCGCGACCCCTGGAACATCAGGTGCTCGAACAGGTGCGCGAACCCGGTCAGACCGGGTGGTTCGTGACGCGAACCCACGTCGTACCAAAGGTTGACCGCGACGATCGGAACGGCGCGGTCGGAACTGACCACGACCCGCAGGCCGTTGTCGAGCGTCTGCTCAGCAAGGGGGTAGTTCAAGGGCATGCGGCCACCCTACGTGGTCACGCTAGGCGCTTCAGTACCTCATCGTGCAGTCGGCCGTTCGTGGCCAGCGCGTTCGGGCCGTTCGGGCCCGGAGTGCCGTCGACCGAGGTGAACTTGCCCCCGGCCTCCTCGACGACGATCGACAGCGCGGCCATGTCCCACAGGTTCAGCTCGGGCTCGGCGGCGATGTCGACCGCGCCCTCGGCGACCAGCATGTACGACCAGAAGTCGCCGTACGCGCGGGTCCGCCAGCAGTCATCCATCAGGCTGGTCCACTGGTCTTTCTTGTCGAGCTTGTCCCAGCCCTTGACCGAGGAGTAGGACAGCGAGGCGTCCTCGATCCGGCTCACGTCGCTGACCCGGCATGGCTGTGAGGAGTGCAGCGAGCGGCCGGTCCAGGCGCCGTCGCCGTACGACGCCCACCAGCGCCGGCCGAGTGACGGAGCGGAGACCACTCCGACGACGACCTGGTCCTCGATCATCAGACTGATCAGTGTGGCCCAGACGGGGACGCCCCGGATGTAGTTCTTGGTGCCGTCGATCGGGTCGACGACCCAGCGGCGCGCACCCCAACCGCTGGTGCCCTCCTCCTCACCGACGAACGCGTCCCGCGGACGCGCCCGGGAGAGCGTCTTGCGCATCACATCCTCGACCTTCTTGTCCGACTCGCTCACCGGCGTCAGATCAGGCTTGGTCGCCACGTGCAGGTCGAGTGCCTTGTAGCGGTCCATCGTGGTCGAATCAGCATCGTCGGCCAGGATGTGGGCGAGCCGCAGGTCATCCGTGTGCGAGGGCATAGCCGGAAGGCTAGCCGAATACCTTCCCCGCCCCACCGCCCCGGTCTTGCGGCGAGGTTGAACCGAATACGGGTTCAGATCGTGTGGAGTGGTACAGAACCGTACGACTGCCTTTGGAGGCGTCACATGTTCGAGCGCTTCGGGGATCTACCGCTCCACGTGCTGGTGATCCATGCCGCGGTGTTGGTGCTCCCGGTGTCCGCCCTGATCGCGATTGTCTTCGCCCTCGTACCGCGCTGGCGGTGGCTGCTGCGCTGGCCGGTGCTGCTGCTCGGGCTGGGCTCACTGGTGCTGGCGTATGTCGCCAAGGAGAGCGGTGAGGCTTTCGTTGCCGCAGTGCCGACTCTGCAGAAGGCGGTCGAGGTGCACCAGGAGCGTGGCGATCTGCTCTTCTGGTTCTGCCTGATCTTCGCCGTGGTCGCGGTAGCCGCGTTCGTGCTGCTCAGCGGTCCGTCTGCGCTGGCCAGCGGCAAGGGCGCCAAAGAGGGACGCGGTCGCCCACTCGAGCTGGTGACCAGCGCCGCGGTGGTGGTGATCGGCGTACTGGTGATCTACCAGACCATCCGCACCGGTGACGCCGGCGCGAAGGCGGTCTGGGACGGGCAGCTGCCTAAGTAGCTTCGGGGTCCTTCTGCTCGCGCCCTTCCCGGCTGGCGAAGAGGCGGCGGAACGACGTGACGCGGTCGGCGTCGGCGCGGCCTTCGGCGACCGCTTCGTCCAGCGCGCAGTCCGGCGCCAACTCGGTGTGCGTGCAGCCGCGCGGGCAGTCCACGGTGATGTCGGCCAGGTCCGGGAAGGCGTTGATGAGCTTCTCCGGCGAGACATGGGCCAGTCCGAACGAGCGGATGCCAGGCGTGTCGATGATCCAGCCGCCTTCGGGCAGCCGCAGTACGACGGTGTTCGTGGAGGTGTGCCGACCGCGGCCGGTGACGTCGTTGACGACACCGATGGCCCTGTTCGCCCCTTCGATGAGCCCGTTGACCAGAGTGGACTTGCCGACGCCGGAGTGACCGACCAGAACGCTGGTGCGGTCGTCCAGCTGCTCGCGGAGTGCGTCCAGGTCGCCACCTTGCTGGGTGGCGACGGACTCGACCCCGAGTGGGCGGTAGATGTCCAGCAGCGGTGTGGGGTCGGCCAGGTCGGTCTTGGTGAGACAGAGCAGCGGTCGCATGCCGGCGTCGTACGCGGCGACCAGGAAGCGGTCGATCAGGCCGGTGCGGGGCTCCGGGTTCGCTACGGCGACCACGATGACCAGTTGGTCCGCGTTCGCGACCAGCGGGCGCTCCACCGGGTCGTCGTCATCGGCCGAGCGGCGCAGGAGCGTCGTACGGGGGACTACCTCGACGATGCGGGCCAGTGTGCCTTCGTCACCGGTGGCGTTGCCGTCGAGCTTCACCTGGTCGCCGACGATCACTCCGGTCCGGCCGAGCTGGCGGGCCTTCATCGCGGTGACCTGCCGACCGTCGACCCAGCACGTGTAGCGGCCACGGTCCCGCGTGGTCACGAAGCCGATCACGGCGTCGTCGTACGCGGGACGGTCCTTGGTCCGCGGCCGGGTCCGGCGCTTGGGCCGGTCGTACTTGGCCTCCTCGTCGTACCGCGACATCAGCTGACGAGCCCCGACCAGAGCTCGGGGAACTCCGGCAAGGTCTTCGCCGTGGTCCCGATGTTCTCGATCAGCAGCCCGTCGACGAGCAGCCCGACCACAGCGGCCGCGTGCGCCATCCGGTGGTCGTGGTACGTCGCGAACAGCCCGCCCTGCAACGGCTTCGGGCGGATCTCCAGCCCGTCCGCCGTCTGGGTGACGTCACCGCCCAGTGCGTTGAACTCGTGCTCCAGTGCGGCCAGCCGGTCGGTCTCGTGGTTGCGCAGGTGCGCGATACCCCGCAGCCACGACGGTCCGTCCGCGAAGGCGGCGACTGCCGCGATGACTGGGCTGAGCTCGCCTACCGCGCTCAGGTCGAGGTCACAGCCGTTGACGCGACCAGTGCCGCGCACTGTGAGCCCGTCCGCGGTCTGAGTGACCTCTGCGCCGAAGCGGGTGAAGATGTCGGGCAGCTGACCACCGGGCTGCGTGGTGTGCTCCGGCCAGCCGGTCACGGTCACCTCGCCGCCGGTCAGCACGGCCGCGGCCAGGAACGGCGCTGCGTTCGACAGGTCGGGCTCGATCGCGGTGTCCAGCGCGCGAATGGGGCCGGGGGCAACCACCCAGCGGTTCGGCTCGGAGTCGTCGACCTGGACGCCGCGCTCGCGCAGCATCGCCACCGACATGTCCAGGTGCGGCTGCGACGGCACCGGCTTGCCGTCGTGACGGATGTCCACGCCCTCGTCGTACCGGGCGCCGGCCAGCAGCAGTGCGGAGACGAACTGGCTCGACCCGGAGGCATCCAGCGTGACCGTGCCGCCACGGACCGATCCGGTGCCGGACACGGAGTACGGCATCCGGCCGGTGCCACCGTCCTCGATCTGCACGCCCAGGGCGCGCAGCGCATCGAGGATCACACCCATCGGGCGCTCCCGGGCGTACTCGTCGCCGTCGAACTCGACCACACCGTCAGCCAGCGCGGCCACCGGCGGGACGAAGCGCATCACCGTGCCGGCCAGGCCACAGTCCACACTCGCCGGGCCCTTGAGCGAGCCGGGAGTGACGGTGACGGTGGAGCCGTTGTCGGCGATGCCGACGCCCAGTGACGTGAGCGCCGTCCGCATCAAAGTGGTGTCACGCGCGGCGAGCAGGCCCGTCAGGTGTGACGGGCCGTCCGCGATCGCTGCGAGGATGAGTGCGCGGTTGCTGATCGACTTCGACCCCGGCACCGTGATCCGGCCGCTGACCGGCCCTTCGGCCCGCGGTGCCGCCCAGCCCTGCTCCTGACTCATCCCACTCCCTACGCTCGTTTCCGACCCCTTGAGCCTAGGGCATCGCGCTTACTGGGCCTTCCAGCCTTCCGGGAGGGTGATGGTGAGCGTGTTCGGGCTGTTGCCGAACTTCGGCACCGGCAGCGTGGTCGGGTAGCTGTAGTTGACCACCTGGATGGTGTCCCGCTTCATCGCCGGCTCACCGTTCTGTGCGGGGGTGTCGATCCCGCTCTCGAACGCGGCGACCGGCAGCAGGGTGGCAGGGTCCAGGTAGTAGACCATGTGGATGCCCTCGGTCAGGTTGAACGGGTTCGACCACTTCCACTCCACCGGATCGGCGCCGGCCTCGCGCAGCGCCCACATCAGGATCGCCGAGCCGTAGTAGTTGTCGTCGGCCCGCGTGATCGGCTTGAAGTCGACGACCTGGCGGACGAAGGTCTTCCCGCCCGCGGTCAGCAGCGTCGGCTGCGCGGGGTTCACGAAGCCCTTGCTGTCCCGGAGGTAGGCGATCACCTTGTCCGCCTGCTCGGCGCTCAGCCCGGTGGACACGATGCCGTCACCGCCGCCCTGGTAGGGCATCTTCTGGCAGGCGAGATCGTCGAACGTGCTCCGCTGCCAGTCCTTGCTGTAGTTCGACCAGACCATCGGCTTCGGGTCGCCGGTGCAGACGCTGTTCGTCGGCTTCTGGTCTGCCCGGCCGTCGAGGATGGTTTGGGCGTAGTAGTACTTCTTGGTCTGCCGGTCGACCGCCATGTCCGTGATCGACCAGAGCGGCTCACCCGTGGCGAACTTCTGCGGGTCGCCGAACACCGAGGTTTTGAGCCGGCCGATCGGAGTGGTCATCTGGCGCTTCATGACGCTCTCGTGGAACGCCTGCGGGTTCACCTCGCTCAGCGCCTGCGCCGTGACCGGCTGACCGGGCTCGATGATCTTGGCGTCCTTGGGCGGTGCACCTTTCGCAGTGCCGCCGTCGTCGGAGCCGGTGTTCTTCCAGATCACCACGCCGCCGATGCCGAGCACCAGCAGGAGCGCCACGGCTCCCGCGACGAGCAGGAGCAGCGTGCGGCTCTTCTTCGGCGGTGGCTGCTGCTGGTAGAAGCCCTGCGGCCCGCTCGGGTACGACGGTTGCCCGCCGGGGTACTGCTGTTGCGGCGGGTAGGGCTGCTGCTGCGGACCGCCGTACGGCGGCTGTCCCGGCTGCGGCATCGGTTGGCCCGGCTGCTGCTGGGCCTGCGGACCGGGGTACGGCTGTTGCTGCGGCGGCGCAGGTGGCTGCTGCGTCACGGGCTGCCAGGCGCGCCCGTCCCACCACCACTTGCCGTCGTCACTGTAAGTGGGCACGGCCTCCAGCGTAGGGCCGAGTCAGGTCAGCCGAGGTGTAGCTCGGCCCGCGCGAGTCGCGCCGCGGCCTTCGCGTCGCGGGCCAGCTGGCGGGCCTCGCGCTTGGCCGCCTTGGCGCCACGCTTGGTCTCCCGCTTGGCAGCCTTGGCGCCGTGGCCGGCCCGCCAGGCGACGCCCGGCTTGCCCTCGGTGTCGACGGCGGCGAGCAGCAGACCGCCCATCAGGCCCAGGTTCTTCATGAACTGGATCCGCTGCTGGGCCTTGGCAGACTTGTCGTCCTCCTGCCAGAACGCGTGCCCGGCCAGCGTGGTCGGCACCAGCGTCGCCGCCAGCAGCGTCGCGCCGAGCCGACGGCCCTTGCCGGTGGCCAGTGCGAGGCCGCCGAGCACCTGGGCGGCGCCGTTCAGCCGGATCAGGTTGACGGTCGTCTCCGGGATCCGGTCGCCGATCTGGGCCGGTGCGGCCTTCTTCAGCACCGGCACCAGCCGGTCGGTCACGGGCTGCGCCTTCGACACCAACGGCTCGGGGTTGCGGACCGAGTTCGCACCCTGGACGACGAAAATGACGGACAGCAACGGCCTGGCCAGTGCACGCACGACAGTCATGCCTCCTTCATACACCACGTGTTGAGGTGTTCCCGGTACCCAGGCCCAACCGTCAGATCGGGCAGCCGTCCGGACCGCAGGTGGCATCGTCGGCGGCAGCACCGGGTGCAGTGATGAGCGTCACCGGCTTGCGGTCCGCGTTCGCCCGCCGCAGGGCTTCTCCGAAGACCTCTGCCGGCTGAGCGCCGCTCACGCCGTACTTCTCGTCGATGACGAAGAACGGCACGCCGTTCGCGCCGTACGCGAGGGCTTGTGCCTGGTCGGCGGCCACGTCGTCGGCGTACTCGGTCCCGGCCAGCACCTCGGCCACCCGGTCGGCGGGGAGGCCGACCTCTGTTGCCAGGGCGGTCAGAGTGGTGTGGTCACCGACGGGGAGACCGTCGGTGAAGTATGCCTTCAGCAACCGTTCCTTCAGCCGGCTCTGGATGTCCAAGCCGTACTCGAGAGCCAGGTGCAGCAGCCGGTGCGCATCCACGGTGTTGACCGACTTCGCCTGGTCCAGGTGGTACTCCAGACCGAGCTCCGCGGCCACCTCCGTCACGTGCTCGTTGGCCTGCACGCCCCAGGCACGGTCACGGCCGTACTTCTCGCCCAGCCGCGTCGGCAGGTCCCGCGGGTCGTCATTCGTGGAGGACGGGTCCAGCTGGAAGCTGTGCCAGACAATCTCGGCCCGGTCGCCACTCGTCGCCAGCGCCTCTTCCAGGCGCCGCTTGCCGATGTAGCACCACGGACACACGACATCGGACCAGACATCAATACGCATACCTCGGAGAACCTGTCCTGGTCCGAACCCATTCCCCGTGTGACGCGTCTGACGCCGCATGGAGATCACTGAAGACCTCGTCCGGCACCTGCTCCGCGACCAGCACCCGGACCTGGCCGAGCTGGAGCTGCGCGAGGTCATCGGCGGCTGGGGCAATCAGATGTGGCGCCTCGGGGAGGAGTTGGCCGTCCGGATGCCCCGTCAGCAGCGTGCGTCGGAGCTGCAGGAAGTCGAGTACCGGTGGCTCCCGACTCTGGCTGAACGGCTCCCACTACCAGTACCGACCCCGGTACGGCGAGGTGCGCCATCGGAGCGGTTCCCGAACCCGTGGCTGATCACCCAGTGGGTGCCCGGTGAACCGGCAGACCGGGAGTTCATCACGGCGGACGAGTCGGGCACCACGCTGGCGCAGTTCCTGCTCGCACTGCACCAGCCCGCGCCGGCCGACGTACCGGCGAGCAATCGGACCGGACCGCTGCAGCTGAGCGACATCGACCACTTCTTCGACACCGTGGCACCCGGCGACGCCGTACGCGAGATCTGGGCAGACGCCGTGGCAGCGTCGGCTTGGGACGGGCCGCCGGTCGTGGTGCACACGGATCTGCACCCGGCGAACATCGTGGTCGCAGGGGGTCGGCTGGCTGGGGTGATCGACTTCGAGGACCTGGGGAGCGGTGACCCGGCCATCGACCTCTCCGCAGCGTGGGTGCTGTTGCCGGATGCTGCCGCCAAGCGGTTCTTCGCGGCCTATCCGATGGATGACGCGACCTTCCGGCGGGCCAGAGGCCACGCTGCGATGAAGGCGCTGTTCGTGCTGGCTATGGCAGTCGCGGGAGACAAGGGCCTGCCCGGTGGGAAGCCGACCTGGCGGGCCGCGGGAGAGCTGGCTATGCAACGCGTCGTCGGCCGGCCCACCCAGTGAGGGGTGGACCGGCCGACAGGTGACTTCAGCGAGCGGCTTGCTCGATGGTGTGGGTGACCAGCGACGGCTCCGACAGCATCACCAGGTGCGAGGCTCCAGGCGCCTGGACGATCTTCGCTCCGGCCCGCTTGGCCATGAACTGCTCGGCCGCCGGGGCGATGGCCCGGTCCTTGCCCGGAAGGACGGCGTACTTCGGCAGTCCGGCCGGTGCGCTCTTCAGGACGGTCTCGGTGAAGACCCCTGCCGAGACCGGTCGCTGCGACGAGGCCAGTACGGCGGCCTGGCGGCTGGGCAGGTCGGCGGCGAAGACCCAGCGGAACGCATCCGGCTTCATGACCAGGTCCACGCCACCTGGGTAGCTGATGGTGCTCGTGGTGTCCGGACCGATCTCGCTACCGGGGAACTGCGAGTTCAGCGCGCCGATGGTCTCACCGGCCTGCGGGATGAACGCAGCGACGTAGACCAGCGACTTCACATCGGCTGTTCCGGCGAGCTCGGTGATCAGAGCGCCGCCGTACGAGTGTCCGACCAGCACCTTCGGGCCGGGGATGCCGGCCAGGACGCCCTCGAGGTAGGAGGTGTCAGTGGCGATGGTTCGCAGCGGTACGGCGGGTGAGACGACGGTGTACCCGTCCCGCTGCAGCTTCTTGGTGACCTCGGACCAGCTGTTCGCGTCGGCGAACGCACCGTGAACGAGGACGATGGTGGGCTTGGGCTTCGGCTGGTGTGTCGCGGCGGCTGAGGTGGCCCCGGTGACGGTCAGCAGGACAGTGGCGACGGCTGCGGTGAGGCTACGGATGCGCATTACTTCGCACCACCCTCGACTGCGGTCGCAATGAAGGCCGCAACGGCCTTGGGCTGTGAGACGGCGACGGCGTGCGAGCCGTCGACCTCGATCGTCGTGGCCTTGGCACGAGCTCCCATGGTGCGCTGGCCCTCGGGGTGGATGGCCTCGTCGGCACTGCCGATCAGCTGGTAGACCGGCAGCCGCGTCCAGCTCGCCGGACCGGACTTCTCCTCGAACGCCGCGGCGGCGATCGGCCGCTGCGTGCGGGCCAGCAGGTCGTACTCGGCGACGTCGGCCGCGAAGAGGTGCTGGAACTTGGCCGGGTCGATGCTGAGGAAGGTCTCCTCGCCACCGTCGCCGGTCGGCAGCTGGTGCGGCACCAGTCCGGTGCCGAAGTCGTTGGCGGGGAAGCTGCCGAGCAGGTCCTGCAGGCTTTCGCCCTCATCCGGGATGAAGGCCGAGACGTAGACGAGGGCGGTCACGTTGTCGGCCGCGTTCGCGACGTTGGTGATCACCGCGCCGCCGTACGAGTGCCCGACCAGGACGACCGGGCCGTCGATCTCCCGGACCTGAGCAGCGATCCGGCTCCCGTCGTACTGGGGGCCGTGCAGCTCGTTGGACAGCGCCACCGCCGGGATGCCGCGGCTGGTGAGCTCGGCGATCACGCCGGTCCAGGACGAGTTCTCGGCGAACGCTCCGTGCACCAGGACGACGGTGGGGGTCTTGTCGGTCATCTGTCTCGTACTCCTTCAGTAGGTGATGACTGAAGGTTGCCGTGTGCGGGTGGTCCGGCGGATCAACCGATCAACTGAACTTCGGAGGGTCGACCTAATGCTTTCGGGTAACACTGCACCCAAAACTCATGTGTTCGGGGGAGGGGCGAACCGCTCCAGGACCAGACGGGTCAGTTGGACCCGCGAATTGACCTCGAGCTTGCTGAAGACCGACCGCAGATGCGTACCGACCGTGCTGGCCGAGACGACCAGCTCTTCCGCGGCAGACCGGTTGGTGTGCCCCTCCGCCACCAGCAGAGCGACGCGGCGCTCCATCGGGGTGAGCGCCTCCCACCCAGCCTCAGCACGAGCCGGTACGGCGGCCCACCGCCGCCGCCGTACTCCGGCCGACTGAAGCACCGCCTGGATCCGCGCGGCCGGTGCGGTTGCTCCGAGGGTGGTGAGCGTTTCCAGCACCTGCTCCAGTACGGCGACGCCGGTCGCGCGGTCGCCGTACTCCAGCTCGGCTCGGCCGTAGCGGTCGTCGGCCTGAGCGGACAGCAGCGGTCGGTCCACGCCACGCAGCTGCTCGGCCGCCGTGGCTAGCCGCTTCAGATCAGTACCGGCCGCCACCAGCTCACGTGCACCGAGAGCGGCCTCGCAAGGACTCGCTGCAACCTGTGCTGCCAGCAGGTCCTCAGCGTCGGCTTGCACCAGGATGCTGATCCGTTCTGGAAACCCATGCGGTACGTCGCGGAGCCGGGTGCGCGCTTTTGCATCGCCGTCGGTCATTGCGAGCAGAGCGTTGACGGTCGGGTCGGTGCCGGCGTGCTCCCGGGCCTTGGTGGGGTGGTTCCGCAGCAGTGCGATCAGTGCAAGCACCTGCTGCGCGACCGGAACCAGAGTGGTCTCGTGGAGGTCCTTCATCCACCGCACGCCGTTTCTGGCCTCCTCCTCGGCTGCGTCGAGGTCGCCGGCCGCGTACTCGAGCCGGGCGTGCAGAACACTCAGGTGGGCAGCGGACTGCCAGTCACCGGCGGTCATCAGCTCGCGGCTACGCTTTAGCGCGCTGGGGAGCTCGTCGGTCTCGGCACGGCAGTAGAGCTCGCCTACCTCCAGCAGGGTGTCGGAGAGGCTGCCAAGGTCTGTGGCTGTTTCGCGAGCCCCGACGTAGTAGTCGCGAGCCGTGGCATAGCGGCCCTCGTCCCGAGCAGTGATGGCGGCAGCTACTAGGACGACCGCCCGGGCGACCGGGTCGGTCAGGCGGTGGAGCAGGTCTGTCGGTGCGACCTCCTCCGGGGCGAGCAGAGTTCGGTAGGCCGTGAGGCGCTCGGTCAGGTGTGCGGCTGCGCCCGGTGCGAAGAGGTCCTGCCGCTCCAGACTGCCGGTGATCCACTGCCGCGGTGCCAGCAGTAGACGGATCGACGCACGCAGGTCCGGAGTGACCGGTCCGTGGTAGAGCGCCGTACCGCCCAGCAGGTCATCGGCGAAGGCCTTGGCCCGGTCGTACTGGAACGCGGCGACCAGGACGGTGACCACGTCGATGCCAACCTCGGCGCGCAGCGGGTCGTCTACAGCGGTCAGGTCGAACGCATGCTGGATGACCTCGGCAGCGGTGGTCGACATGGAGGGCAGCAGTTCGTGCGCAGCCTGACGCAGAACGGCGACGGCCTTCGTGTCGCCCTGCTGCGCGACGGCCAGCACATGCGGTGCGGCGGCGGCCGCGCCGCGACCAGCAGCGATCAGCTGAGTGGCGATGGCACCGTGCAGCGCACGCTGAGCCGACAGCGGCACGTCGGCCAGCGTTGCCGACCGCAGTAGTTCGTGCCGGAACCGCAGCGTGGCCCCGGCGTCCATCAGCAGCCCAGCCTGGATCGCCTCGTCCAGTGGGGCCGCCAGCTTGGCCACCGGCTCGGCCAGAAGCGCAGCCGTATCCTCGAGCCGGAACTCGCTACCGAAGACCGCAGCCGTCCGCACCAGCGTCCGGGCGACCTCTGACAGCCCAGCACTACGTCGTCGGACGCCCTCGATGAGTCCTGGTGCCAGTGGACCGGTGGGAAGGCCCACGGCGAGCAGCGGGCCGACTGGGCCACCACCACTGGCTGGCTCGGCGTTGGCGGCGGCGTTCAGATAGAGGCCGGCGATCAGCTGCTCGGCCAGAAACGGACTGCCCTGAACGTCGGCCAGCTGGCTAGCGAGATCGGCCGCTACCGGACCACCGAGCCGGTCCTTGGCTATGTCCTGGATCGCCTCCGCGCTGAGCGGTCCCAGCTCGATGAGCTGCACCGGGACCTGGGTGCGAACCGCGTTGACCAGCTGGTCGGCCACTCCGCCGGGAGCGGGCCTCGTGGCGACCAGCCACAACAGTTGGTGTCCGGAGAGCCGAGCGATCATGACCCGCAGCGCGAAGGCGCTCAGCGGGTCCGACCACTGCGCGTCGTCCAGCACGATCAGTGCCTTCGTCCCGTCCAGCCGACGCCCCACAAAGTCAGCCAGCCGCTCAGCCAGCCACAACGGCTGGGCGTTGAGCGTCGCCAGCTCCATGAAGTGCTCAGTGTCGATCAGCGGCTCGCGCCCAGCCCGCAACGCCGGCGCCAGCGACGAGAGCGGACTGATGTCATCCGTCTGCTGCGCCGTAGCCAGCGCAACCAGAAAACCCTGCCGCTCGGCCTGCTCGACCGCCGCAGCAACCAGCGCCGACTTCCCCAGCCCCGGCTCACCGGTCACAACCGCCAGCGACGCCGTACCGGCCTCAGCTGCCCGCAACGCCTCAATCAGCCGCCCGAGCTCCTCCGAACGCCCGCGCAACGGCTCCATGGTGCGTTTCTACCACCCCTCTGCTCAAAGGAGCGGTTAGAGGCAGCGGCGGAGGGCTAGGAGGGCGTAGGTGCGGGTGGCGTGCAGGACTTCGGTGAGGCGGACGTGTTCGTCGGAGGCGTGGGCGTAGCGGACGTCGCCGGGGCCGTACTGGAGGGTGGGGATGCCTGCGGCCGAGTACTGGCGCAGGTCGGATCCGTAGGGGGCACCGTTGACCGGTGGAGTTGCGGTGCCGGCGTCGGTGGCTGCTCGGAGGGTGTCTGGGAGCAGAGGGTCGTTGTCGGGGAGCAGACCGGAGGCGAACTCGCCGCCGGGCCAACTGACGATGACCGGGTGGTCGCGGAGCCAGTCGTCCTTGGCGCAGGCTTCCGCGACGGTGGCCTCGAACGCGCTCCGGGCTGCGTCGACGGACTCGCCGAGGCGGACGCCGTACCGGCCCTCGGCGATCAGTAGGTCGGGGACGGTGCTCGCCCAGTCGCCGGACTGGATGGTGCCGACGGACAGTGGGTTGGCTAGGTCGAGGTGGGCGAGTAGCGGGTGCGGATCACGGTTGCGCTCCGCTTCCAGCGCCTGCAGGGCGGTCTGGAGCACGGTGAACTTCTCGATCGCGCTCACGCCGCGAGTGCGCGTTGAGCCGTGCGTGGCGAGGCCGGGGACCTCCAGCCGGAAGGTGAGCGAGCCGGCGTTCGCAGGAATGACTGCACCCGCGGTCGGCTCGGCAATCAGGCAGGCCTCACCGGTGTGCCCTCGCTGCAGGGTTGCGAACGCACCGGCGCCACCGTCCTCCTCACCGAACACGGTGTGCACCGCCAGCGGCTTCCGCAGCTCCACACCGGCCGCAGCGATCGCCGCCACCGCACCGAGGATCGCCGCGACGCCGCCCTTCATGTCACACGTGCCACGGCCCCACATCACGCCGTTCTCAACCAGGGCCGAGAACGGATCGCGGTTGGGCCACTGCGCAAGGTCACCCGGCGGTACGACGTCGATGTGGCCGTTCAGGATGAGTCCCGGCGTACCGTCGCCGCCCAGGACGCCAACGCAGCCCCAGGCACGCTCCCGCTCGACCTCCCAGCCCGGAAACGCCGCATCAGCGGTCAGCGCAGGCAGGTCCACCTCCCAGTGGTCAACCGCCAGCCCCAGTGCCCCGAGCCGCTCGGCACACCAAGCCTGTACGTCGCCCTCGGCCGGAGTGCCGTCCACACTCGGGATCTGCACCAGCTCGCGCAGCTCCGCGACCACTCGCTCGTCGTCAACAGCGGCCAGGACGCTCTGCTCAACCTCACTCAGCATGCGCTCATCATGCATCGAGCAATTCGAGCACGCGCCGCGCGCCCACGGCCACCAGCTCCTCCGAGCCTGGGTAGAGAGTCGCGGCGAACTCAGCGATGGTCACGTACGCCGTGGCCGCGCAGATAGCGACTGTCGCCCGGCCACCCGCTAGCAACGCGGCCTCCAGGAACAGCTCGTCGATCCCTGGCGGCGCTCCGTCTCGCGCGGCCGAGGTGGCGAGGGAGACGAGATCGTAGGCCCGCGACCCTGCCCCGGCCGACTCGATGTCGATGATCCCCGTGACCTGTCCGTCCGCGACGAGCAGATTGCCGAGGTTCAGATCGCCGTGCACGAGGTCATCACTCGGCAGTACGGCGTCGCGGTACCGCCGGCAGAGTGCGTCATACCGATCGACGAGCTCGGTCACCTCACCGCCGTACGCGTGCACGCGCTCGTGCACTCCGTCCCAGCCGTCGAAGACGACACCATGGGCATAGCCTGACCAGTTCACGCGGTCCTCGGGCACGAGATCGCGCTGCAGCTCGCAGATCGCGATCAGCTGGCGCGCGAGCGGCTCGTCGACCAGCGATCCGCCGCGGACCGGCGTACCGGCCACGAATTCCTGAAGCTGGTAAGGCGATCCGGCCGCGGTCGTGCCGACGGCCAGCCACTCCGGAGTGGGGTAGCCGACGGCCCGGGCACGGCGGACTAGTTCGGCCGCCTGCCGGACCCTGGGCGCCCAGTCCGGTCTGTCCGTCCACTTCAGTACGACGCCGTCGGTCAGCTCGAAGGCGCCGGACTGGAGACCACCGGTCAGCCGTCGCACGAGCTGATAATCGGTGCCTAGGGCAACGTTCAGCTCGGCGACGACCGACTCGGTGGTGTCCATGTCGTTTACGGCGTCAATCGGTGCAGGTCGCGGGGGAACAGCGTGACCTCGCGGACGTTCTCGGCCCCGGTCAGGCGCGCCACGAAGCGCTCGAGACCGATCGCGAAACCGCCGTGCGGGGGCATGCCGTGTTTGAACGCCTGCAGATACGAGCTGTACGCCGGTGCGTCCGCCGACTCGCCACGAGCGGCCAGTGCGGCGGCGTACTCGCTGTACCGGTGCAGGCGCTGGCCACCAGTGACCAGCTCGACGCCCCGGAACAGCAGGTCGAACGAGTTGGACCAGCGTGGGTCCGACGGCTGCGAGTGGGTGTAGAACGGCCGCTTCACCATCGGATAGCCCTCTACAGCAACGAATGCGCTGCCATGCTCGCGCAGTGCCCACTCACCGATCGCACGCTCGTCGGCTGGTGCAAGGTCCGGCTCCTCCGGGTTCGCACCGGCCAGCTTGAGTGCCTCGGTGAAGTGCAGGACGGGGACGTCCTCCGGAATCTCCGGTAGCTCCACTCCGAGCCGCTCCAGCGCAGCAGACGCTCGCTCGCCCACCGTCGACAGCATGGTGGACAGGACAGAACGCAGTACGGCGAGAACGTCGCGGTGGTCCTGGATGAACCCGAACTCCGCGTCGAGCGACACGTACTCAGCCAGGTGCCGCACAGTGTCGTGTGGCTCGGCCCGGAAGACCGGACCGACCTCGTAGACCCGCTCGAACACTCCAACCATCGTCTGCTTGTAGAACTGCGGCGACTGCGCCAGATACGCCGGTCCGCCGAAGTAGTCCAGCGCAAACACGTTGGCGCCGGACTCGGTCGCCGTACCGACGATCTTGGGCGTCTGGATCTCTGTGAAGCCCTGACTGTCCAGAGCCGCGCGGAAACCGTGCAGCGCCGCCGCAGCGATCTCCCAGCCAGCTCGCACCGCAGGATGCCGCAGTGCGATCGGTGCGTTGTCCAGTACGACGGGCAGTCCGGCTCCGACGGTGGGTCGCCAGAGCTCGATCGGTGGTGTCGCGGCCGGTTCGGTGAGCGGCTCGATCACCGGGTCGACCAGCTCCGCACCACCGGGTGCCTGTGGGTTCGCGGCGACCGTACCGGTCACCTGAACCACTGTCTCCTCGCCGACTTGGTCCAGCTGGGCTTGGGTTTCCGGTGCCTTCACGACGATCTGGCTGAGGCCGGACCGGTCGCGCAGGATCAGGAAACTGACGGCCGCCAGCCGTCGTCTTCGGTGCACCCAGCCGGCCACCGTCACGGTCTGGCCTACTGCTGAGGGGATCTCTTGGTTGAGAATTCGCATCACTGTTTCACCTCCAGGTCTGTACTCGAACCCCGGAGGTGTGGGCGAAGGGGAATCTCGCGGTGCCACCACACCTTCACCGGATCGGATCGACCCGGCCTCTTGCCGTTCATTCGCTCAGGAGTGTCTTCACGACCGCTCCACGTGCCGCCTTCACAGCTACCGGCGACTCTCTCGGACGTGGCGTACGGCGCTACTCGGTTCCGTCAGCGCGAACAATTTCCAGAATAGGGCACCGGGCAACCAGATTTCAGCGGCTGCCGGATGACGGTGGGATCTGGACGGCATCGGTGTCTTCGCGGCCGCCGACGCGGGCGTGGACGGTGATCGTGTTCGGGGTGCCCTTGCCCGGCCAGGCCGTCCACTCGGAGTTGAACGGCTTGCGGTAGTTGTCGGTCCAGCAGGTCGCCTTCCGCACGTCGGTCGAGCGGGAGCACGTCCAGCCGGACTCCTGGGCGTTCAGGAACAACAGGTTCCTGCCCCAGGAGATGTCGAGGACGACGCGGCGATCCGTGACGCCGTTGACCTTGAGGAAGCGGTTGTAGACGAACGGGTTCGGATCGTCGTGCGGCGTCGGAGTGAGGATCTGCAGCAGCGACTCGTCGTTGCGCACTCCGGTGAGGGTCTCGGAGTCCACGTCACTGACCAGCCCGGCCGTGGCGCTCACAGTGAACGTGCGAGCGGTCGCCGAACCACCCTCAGGCACGTTGAACGTGGCGGGCAGCGGTAGCGGCTTCAGGGGAGTGAGCGACGTACAGGTCTTGGTAGCGGACGAGCACTTCCAGCCCAGCGGGCTCTTGGCGATCGGCCAGCTCAGGCTGGAGCCATAGCTGATCTTGAGCGTCACGGCGGTGCGCTCCAGGCCCGGAGCCACGGTCAGCACCCGGTGGTGGACGTCTGCGTCGGCGGGGCCGTTGAGGATCTTGAGCAGGTTCTCGTCGGTGCGCGGCGGGGCTTCCAGCGTGCGCGAGTCGTCGTCGTAGAACCGGCCGGTCTTGGCGGACACGGTGAACGTGCGGTCCGGCACCGACCCACTGGTCGGTGTCGCGAACGACACCGTCATCGGCTCCGGCTTGGCGGAGTTGGTCGCCGTACATTCGCCGGCGGCCTTGTCACAGGTCCAGCCGCGCGGGTTGCCACTGAGCGGCCAGGCCAAGGACTTGCCGTACTTGAGCCCGATCACCACTGGCTCCAGGTTGCCGGCCGGAGTCTTGATGGTGATCACGAAGCTCATCCCACCGGCCGCCTCGGCCATGGCCACGGGGGCGCTGCCACCACCGGCGATCCGCTTGGCCGGCGGGATGCTGATCGTCAGCAGGCCCTCGTCCAGTACAGGCGTCGTCGGCACGGGCGGAGTCGGAGTGGTCGGTGTGGGGGTCGTCGGCTGCGTGGTCGGAGCTGTGGTCGGCGCCGTCGTGGGAGGTTTGGTCGGTGCGGTCGTCGGCTTCACCGGCGGCTGCGTCGGAGGCTTGACCGGGGGCACTGTCGGCGGCTTCGCCGGAGGCTGGGTCGGGGCCGGTACGGACGGCTTGTCGATCGCGGCCGGGGGAGAGTCGTTGCCGGTCAGCGCCATGGCAGCGACTACGGCGGCTACTGCGACGACCACGACCGCACCGGCGCCGACAGCGGTCCGGGTGCTGTTCTCCGTGGCCTTGCGCCACAGGGTGATGAAGACACCGGCCAGCCCGATCTTCGTGCCGGACGCCGCGGCCAGGTAGCCGAGACCCGCCGTACCGAGGAGGGCCGGAGCGAGCAGTGCCGGCAGCGCGCTGTTGACCTCGACCAGCTCGAGGTAGACCGCGGTGCACTTGGCGCAGTCGTCGAGGTGCTCGCGGACGTTGCGGTTCTCCCGCTTGGTCAGACCGCCGCGGACGTAGGCGCCCAGGCGCTCAGTAGTCCAGCGGCAGCGGTCACCGGCCACATCGGCCAGGTGCTGCTGCAGATACGCCTGCCGTAGGCCCTCACGAGCCCGGTAGGCCAGTGCGGAGACGCCGTTGGCGGTCAGCCCGAGCAGGGGAGCGATAGCGGCCGGCTTCTCACCCTCGACCTCGGTGTGCCACAGCACTGCCTGCCAGCGCTCCGGCAGGCTTGCGAACGCCTTGGCCGCCGCACCACTCTCGAAGCCGGTGACAGTCGGGTCGTCGAAGGTCTCCGGTTCACGCTCGTACGCCGCGATGTCGTCGGTGGTCTGCACCTTCTTACCGGACCGGATCCGGTCCACGTGCACTCGCCGTACCGTCGTGAGCAGGTAGGCGCGGAAGGAGATGTCCGGGCCACCGCCGCCGCGCAGGGCGTCCAGGACCTTGGCGAAGGCGTCACTGGCCAGGTCGTCGGCGTCCCCGGCCGGAACGAGCTGGCGAGCCATCCGCTCGGCCGCGTGGTGGTGCCGGCCGAACAGCTCGCCGTACGCCTCCAGGTCGCCGTTGCGAACGCGCGCTATCAGCTCCGCGTCGCTCGGCCCTTCCGGCGTCTCCATGTTTCCCCCGTGCTCTCGTTCACTGTACTGGCCGACGTTGTCACCGTCTGTCACATCGTTGCCGGAGACAAGGCTCCCACGAGAGACGGCGCGACGCACCTCTTTCTGACGCGGACTGTGCCTCTTTCCTGACGAGATGACCAGGCCGGAAGTTACGCGAAAAAACTTTTGGGAATCCGCGTCATGAACCCCGGCCCCGGCTGTCTCATCCCTGGAACGACGCTTCCGGCCACCCGGTCGGGAGACTGAAGGGACGCCTTGAGGAGGGCCATGTCACTGTTCGCGGACATCCGCCGACGGTTCGACCTGCGCCCGCCGAAGTCCCTCAACCTGGCGGGGTCGCCCGCCCGGAGTACGCCGGAGGCGTCGTCCCCTGATCTGGGGTCATCAGGTGAACCGCGCGGGAGGAGGGACCTGCACGGGGCACAACCGCACGGGGGAAATGCACCACATCACGGGGGCTTGGGTACCGATCACAGCGCCTATCTCGCGATTGCCGAGGCGTTACAGGACGGTGCCGACGTCGTGCCTGCGAGTGACGAGGTCGGCCGCCGATTGGCGGCCGACGGAGTCTCACTGCTCGAGGCACTCGATGGGCTGGGTGCGCTGTACCGCTCGATCGCCGGGGGCGAGCCGGCTTTCGCCGCGGTACGCGCACTCAGTTCCAGCTGGGCCGAGGCCTCGCTGATCTACCTCCACACGCTGTCCTGCGAGGACCCGCTGACCGGGCTGTCCAGCCTGGCGCACCTGCGGTCCCGCCTGGGAGAGCTCTACCGAGAGGCGGAGTTCCGTGGAACTTCCGTACCGCAGACCCACGCACTGGTGGTTGTCGAGCCGCTCAATCCCCCGGGCACGTCGCCGTTCGAGCGCGAACTCCGCCTCGTCGACGTCGCGGAGTGCCTGCGGATCGTCTTCTGCGGCGGTGACGTACTGGGCCGCGTCGGCTCACGCCGCGCGGCGGCGCTCGTCGGCCGCGACCCGAACCTGCCGGAACAGGTCGAGACGGTACGAGCCCTGATCACCCAGTGGCGGCTGGACACCGACGTACCGCAGCTGGCCCGCGTCTGGATCGAGGGACTCCCCGGTTCGGACGCCATGGCCGAGCGGGTGCTCGACGAACTGGCGCGCCCCTAGAACCCGCGTCCCGGCGCCGACAGGGGGGCGCCGGGACGCATCAGGCCGGCAGTGGATCGCCCATCACGGGGTGGGCGATCCACTGTCGCTTGTTGCTTCGCTGTTTTGTCGGGGGAGCTGTCTAGGCTGTTCGTATGTGCGGCAGGTATGCGTCATCACGGAATCCGTCCGATCTCGTCGAGGAGTTCGAGATCCAGGCGGGCAACGTCCGCGAGTCGGTCGAGGAGCTCGGGGAGAACTACAACGTCGCCCCGACCAACGAGGTGATCGCGGTCGTCGAGCGGAAGAACCGCGAGGTCCCCGACGAGACCATCCGCAAGCTCACCACGGTCAAGTGGGGGCTGGTGCCGTCCTGGGCCAAGGACACCTCGATCGGTTCGCGGCTGATCAACGCGCGGATGGAGACGGTCGCCGAGAAACCGGCCTTCAAGAAAGCCTTCGCCGTACGGCGGTGCATCCTGCCCGCGGACGGCTACTACGAGTGGTACACGGCCGAGGAGAAGAAGGACGGCAAGCCGGTCAAGCAGCCGTACTTCATCCATCCGGCCGACGGCGGCATCCTCGCGATGGCCGGCCTCTACGAGATCTGGCGCGACAAGACGGTCGCCGACGCCGAGTCCGACGAGGCCTGGCTCTGGACCTGCACGGTCCTCACCACCACGGCCACCGACGACCTCGGCCGCATCCACGACCGGATGCCGCTCCTCGTCGAGCGCGACCGGTACGACGCCTGGCTCGACCCACTGTCCTCGGACCCCGACGACCTCCTCAGCCTCCTGGTCCCAGCAGCCCCGGGCCGCCTCGAGGCCTACGCCGTCTCCACGGCCGTCGGCTCGGTCCGCAACAACGGCCCCCACCTGCTCGACCCGCTCCCGCCGGACGGCTCCCCGCCAGTAGGCGGCGAAGACGGTACGACGCTGTTCTAGCCGCGGGGCTCCAACGCTGCCAGCTGCCGGCGGAGCCAAGCGATCTCGGCTGTCGCCATGGTCTGCTGATAGTCGGTATCGATCAGGTGGACCGGGTCCAGCGGGTCCTCAAGTGCAGCGACCCGGGCGTCGGTCTCCGCGACGAACGCGGCAAGGTTCTGCTCGCTGGTGGCGAGCCTCTCCCGCAACGCCTCCACAGCGTCAGCGCGGGGGATCGCAGCCAGGAACGACAGTGCCGCCGGGAACTCCGGATACTCCCCGGCCGGGGTGCGCAGCATCTCGCGCACCCAGGCCGTGGACAGCTGCACGCCACGCTCGGTCGTACGGAACGTCGTACGTTCCGGGCGCTTGTCGTGCCTGACGGTCTCGTGGACCTCGATCAGGCCGCTGCGCTGGAGTCGTTGGATGGTCTGGTAGATCGCGTTGGGCTGGCTGACGTTGACCACGCGGTCCTTGTCCCACTCCACCAGGCGCTGCCGCAGCCCGTACGGATGCAGGGGTTCGGCAGCCAGCAGAAGCAGGACAGCCATCGCCAGGGGGGACCGGCGGACGGCCGTCCGGTCGTCCTCCAGCTGCCCAGTCATCAGGTCATCGTAGTCATCAACGCTGCTCAGCAAAGGATGCGACGCAACGCACCGGTCAACGCCTCCGTTGTCTGCTCGGTGGCATCGCTCAGCCAGGCGACGTACCCGTCGGGCCGGATCAAGGCGGCGCCACCGGCACCGATTCCGTAGCGGGACTCCCACACGTTCTCGACGTCGCGCAGCTCGGCGTCGGCGCCGATCAGGTAAGCCTTGATCGGAACGCCGAGCGAGGCTGCCGCCTTCTCGGCTGCCTCCCGCCAGCCCGCGCCCTCCGAGCCGGTGAACAGGACGAACCCGCGGCCGAAGAGGTCGTGGGTCGAGATCCGCAGACCGCCTTGCTCCACCCACAGGTGCGGAGCGCGGCTGCCCGGCTCGGCCACCTTGGCCAGGCCGCCGCCGAACACGGTGTCGTGCTCGGCACCGATGATCGCGGCAGACCAGTAGCGCTGGCCGAGAGTCCACAGCTGGTCGTCGGTGGTGTCGTCCTCCGCCTCCTGACTGTTGCGCTTGAGCTGCCGGTTCACCACGAGGTCGGCCAGCTCGACCGCGAGGGTGTGCCGTTCGGTGTGATAGCTGTCGAGGAGTTCCGGTCCTGCCCAGCCGTGCACCACACCGGCGAGCTTCCAAGCCAGGTTGTAGCCGTCCTGTACGCCGGTATTCGCGCCCATCGCGCCGGCCGGCGGCCACACGTGCGCGGCGTCTCCGGCCAGGAAGACCCGGCCGCTGCGGTACTGATCGGCCAACCCGATGGCTTGTTCCCACGGCGCCACGTGCTCGATCTCGACCCGGAGGTCGTCCCTGCCGACCGCGGCCCGGATGTCCGCGATGCAGCGTTCGGTGGTGAAGTCGTCGATCGACTGCCCGGCCGCTGGGTCGTAGCCGACGCTCAGGCCCCACCGGTCGGGCTCGGACGTGGTCACCAGACCGGCTCCGACGTGCTCGTTGACGATGATCCAGAACAGCGCCGGCCTCGGCACGAACTCCGCGAGGTCGGCGCGGAAGACGATGCTCACCGAGTGCTGGACCACGCCGGGACCGGTGCGCTCGATGCCGAGCTGCTGCCGGATCGGGCTGCGATGCCCGTCCGCGGCGACGACATAATCGGCGTACACGGTCTGCTCCGAGCCGGTCGCGAGATCACGCAGTACGGCGGTCGCGCCGTCGGCACCGGCGTCGAGCGAGACGAGCTCGGTGCCGAACCGGTGCTGAGCGCCGAGTCCGCGGGCAGCGTCGATCAGGATGGGCTCGACGGCACTCTGATCGGCCTGGCAGAACTCGCCCGGACTCAGGCTCGGCCAGCTCCGGGGCGCGTCGTCGTCGAACAGCCAGTGCCAGCCGCTCGCCAGGGTTTCGCAGCGGGCGACGCCCCAATCGTCCTCGAACGGCCTACCCGCCTCGCGGATGGCGGCCTCGAGTCCGAGTGCGCGGTAGATCTCCATGGTGCGCTGGTTGATGCCCCGGGCCCGGCCCTGGATCGACAGACCCGAGTGGCGGTCGACCAGGAGCGTCCGGACCCCGTGATGGGCCAGGAACAACGTCGTGGCCAGGCCCACCAGCCCACCGCCGACGACCAGGACCGGCACGTGTACGTCGTCTGTCATGTGGCTCTCCTCCGAGCGTGAAGCTTGATAGTCATAATATGATTAGTAATCATGTGACTATGAAGACTCGATGTCAACACGGCTCCGCGGCCGGTGCTGTGCGCCCACGGGGGATGACAGGATGGGGCGGGTGACCGATGAACGGATTGTGGGGACCCCGCACGGGGAGGCGCGGATCGTGGCGCACCGGGCTCGGCGGCCGGTGGCGACGCTGGCGCTCGGTCATGGGGCCGGCGGGGGGATCGAGGCTCCGGACTTGGCCGCGCTGGCGGCCCGGCTGCCGAAGCAGGACATCAACGTTTTTCTGATCGAGCAGCCGTGGAAGCGGGCGGGTAAGAAACTCGCGCCGGCGCCGAAGGTTCTCGACGAGGCGTGGATCGCGATCGTCGGCCAGCTGCGGATCCGTACGCCGCTGGTGATCGGGGGCCGGAGTGCGGGCGCTCGGGTGGCTTGCCGGACTGCGAGCAGTTTGGGAGCGTCCGGTGTACTGGCTCTTGCTTTTCCGCTGCACGCGCCGGGCAAGCCGGAGAAGTCGCGGGTGGCCGAGTTGCAGGGTGCCGGGTTGCCGACGTTTGTCGTTCAGGGGGAGCGGGACACCTTCGGGACGCCCGAGGAGTTCCCGCCGCTGACCGAGATGGCGGTGGTCCCGGATGCCGACCATTCGTTCAAGGTGCCGAAGAAGGCCGAGCTGACCCAGGACGAGTCGTACGAGCTCCTGGTCGAAGCTGTGTTCGAGTGGGTCGTCCGGGAAGTGTCCGGATAGTGGTCACCGGCTGACCCCGCCGCGACGGGAATTACGCCGTACCGGGGCTTGTTGTGATGAGCATGACGGCAACGAGTCTGGCTCCGGCGCGGAACACTGGGCGGAGCCCGGTATTCTCGATCACGATGCCGACACCGACGACCACAGAGACACCCGAGCAGCGGACCGCGCGCTTCGAGCGCGAGGCGCTGCCGTTCCTCGACCAGATGTACGCCGCGGCGATGCGGATGACGCGTAATCCGTCCGACGCCGAGGACCTGGTCCAGGACACCTTCGCGAAGGCGTACAGCTCGTTCCACCAGTTCACGCCCGGGACCAACCTGAAGGCGTGGCTGTACCGGATCCTGACCAACACGTTCATCAACGGCTACCGCAAGCGTCAGCGCCAGCCCACGCAGTCACCGACCGAGGAGATCGAGGACTGGCAGCTCACCGCCGCCGAGTCCCACACCCCGGGCGGCCTGAAGTCGGCCGAGGCGGTCGCTCTCGAGCACCTGCCCGACTCCGACGTGAAGTCGGCGCTCCAGTCGATCCCCGAAGACTTCCGCCTGGCCGTGTATCTGGCCGATGTCGAGGGCTTTGCCTACAAGGAGATCGCCGACATCATGGGTACGCCGGTCGGCACCGTGATGTCACGGTTGCACCGTGGCCGGCGCCAGCTGCGCGAACTGCTGGCCGACTACGCTCGCGACCGCGGCCTGATCGCCGCCTCGGACGACGACGCGACCGCGAAGAAGGAGGAGTCGTGAGCTGCGGCGAGGACCACGACGTCGACTGCAACGAGATCCTCCAGCGGGTCTACGTCTTCATCGACAACGAGCTCGAAGGCGCGAGCACCGAACAGATCCGCCAGCACCTCGAGGAATGCGCCCCCTGCCTCGACGAGTACGACCTCGAACGCTGCATCAAGAAGCTGGTCCACCGCTCCTGCGGCTCCGACCACGCCCCCGACGCCCTCCGCCAGAAAATCCTCCTCCGCCTGACCCAGGTCCAGGTAGAAACCACCATCATCACCACGGACTGACGTTCGCGTCAGCTGAGTTGGTTGTTGTCGACGGCATAGGCGTAGGGGCTGCCGCGGTGCGCGAGCTGCAGAAGCTCCTGCGCGGTCGCCTCGAGTCGTGGTGAGATTCCTTGCAGGATGGGCAGTGCGGCGCGCAGGTACGTGACGGCCGCAGGGTAGTCGCCTGCGGCTGCGCTGACCTTGCCGTGCTCCAGCAGGAAGCCGCCTTCGCGCAGCCGATGCCTGCGGATGAGTGCCATGCCGGCGTCGATGCTCTCGTGAGCCTCCCGATACCGGCCCTGGGCAGCGTAGACGGCGGCGAGGCACTGCCAGCCCTGCGACTCGACGTCGTCGTTGCCCAGTTGCTTGCCGGCTTCGATGCACTTGAGCAGTGGCGCGACCGCATCATCGAGGCGGCCGACCAGAAGGTGTGAGAAGCCGGTGTTGAGGTACCGCTTGCCGATCGAGCGGAGATCGCCGATCCGCTGGGCGAGCTGGACACCGTGCTGGAACGACTCGTCGGCCCGCGCGTAATCTCCGCGCCGGTCGTAGAGCCCGCCGAGTGCGACGTACGTGACTCCCTCGACCGTTGTGTCACCGATGTCCTGACTGAGTCGGAGGGCCTCGTTGCCGAGCTCCAGAGCCTGGTCGGTGCGACCGAGGCGACCGAGGACATGGGTTACCGAGCTGGCGCACCGAGCCTGTCCGCGCAGATCGCCGACCGCCCGGAACATGTCGAGAGCTTTGAGCAGCAGCGTGGCTCCCTCGTCGAGGCTGCCGTTCTCCACCTCTGGGATCGCGGTGTCATGTGCCAGCCAGGCCGCCATCGGGGCCAGCCCGTTCTTCTCGGCGAGCTCGGCGACACCGCGGTGCATGTCACGCATCTCGACCCAGCGGGACCGGGATTCGTGGTACCCGAACAGTGACAGCACGAGTTCCGGGATCAACGGTGAATCGGCCAGCGTCGACCCGAGGGCCTGCTGCCAGCGATCCATCACGTTCTGATGCTCGGCGTCGAGCCAGTTCAGCGACTTCGCCACGTCGATGACCGTCGGCGGCGGTGTGTGCGCGATGGTGGCGAACCCCAGGCGCGGGCTGGTGCGATGGGTCAATGCCTGGCATGCCCAGGAAAAACCGATGTAGAAGCGCAGGACGCGCTCGAGCCCGGCATCCCGCTGGGCAGCGGTCAGTGTCTCCTCGGCGAGCTCGCGGGCATAGGCGCGTATCAGGTCGTGCAGGCGATATCGCTCGGGTGCAAGGGATTCCAGCAGGTTGAGGTCGGCAAGCCGCTCCAGCAGCGCATCCGCCTTGCGAACCGGTACGTCGAGGAGCCGGGCCACGACCGGGGTGCGCAGATCCGAGCCGTCGGGGATGCTCAGCAGTGGGAGCGCGCGCACGGCCTCGCGGTCGAGGGGCCGGTCGCTGGTCTCGAGGAAGTCGAACGAACTGGCGATGTTGGCCCGGACCCCGGTCTCATCCGAACCCAGGCTGTCCAGCCGACGGTCTTCGTCCTCGAGGAGATCGACCAGGTGCTGGATCGGCCAGTTCGGCCGCGCGGCCAGCCGGCCCCCGATCAGCCGGACCGCGAGCGGCAGCCGCCCGGTAAACGCCGCCAGTACCTCGGCCGCCTTGGGCTCGGCGGCGACCCGGCCCGGCCCGACGACGCCGGCAAGCAACGCTAACGACTCCGACTCCGACAGGGCGTCGAGGCGTACCTGCCGCGCGCCGGGAAGGTTCGCCAGCGACCCACGGCTGGTGATGATCGCAGCACTCCCGGGGCTGCCCGGAAGCAACGGTATGACGTGCTGTACGTCGGCAGCGTTGTCCAGGAACAGCAGGAATCGGCGGCCGGTCAGCTGCGACCGCAACAGCGCCGAGGCCTCCTCGACCTCGTCGGGGATGAGTTGCAGCTCCACACCGAGGGAGCGAAGCAGATTCCGCAACGCATCCGTCGTCGACATCGGCTTACCCGGTCCGTATCCGCGCAGATTCACATAGAGGTGGCCGTCCGGATAGGTGGTGACCAGTTTGTGCGCAGCGTGCACAGCCAGCGTCGTCTTGCCGATGCCCCCCATCCCAGTCACCGCAACCAGCCCGACCGCCGCACTGGGGGCGCTCTCCGGAAGTCGCAAAACATCGAGAATCGCCTCGATCTGGGCATTCCGCCCAGTGAAGTCGGAGACCGTCGGCGGCAACTGCCAGGGCATCGGCAACAGCTCACCCGCCGGAATCGGCTCCGCATCAGCCTCGGCCGGCTGACTCTTGCCCCTTGCAACGGCAAGGAACTCGGCGGCCTCGGTCTTGTCCAGCCGAAGAACCTTGATGAGGGCCCGGATGGTATCGATACGGGGCCGCCGACGGGTCCCGCGCTCCAGCACGCTGATGGCCTGGTCGCTCAACCCGGCCTTGGCTGCTAGTGCGGCTTGGGTCAGGTCGGCCCGTCCCCGGTACTTACGCAAGAGGTCACTCAAACTCTCGTCGGTCAGCCGACTCACCGCCCTCCCGCTCGTCGTGGTCCACTCCGGTGTAGGAAGTCCGGATAGGGAATGGCAGCGTAGGCGTAGGGCCGTCTCGCTCGCAGATGATCGAGGAGTTGGTGGGCCAACCCGGCGCGATATGGTGAGATCCGGGCAAGCGCAGCGACGGCTGCTTCGGCGTTCGCTGTAGCGTCCTCCCAGTCGCCTGAGACAGCCTTGAGCTCGGCTAGATGGAACAGAAAGTCTCCCTCGCGCCTGTCGTTGCCACTTCGGTGGGCATGCAGCAATCCGCCCTCGAGATGTTGCACCGTCCTGGCGTAGTCGCCCAGGCCCGCGTAGGCGAGTGCAAGGTTGAGATGACGGTCGACTCGATCAGTTACGTCGTCTGAGTCCGTGTCGGCCAGGTAGGCCAGGACGTCGTCATACCTGCCGACCCTCAGATGCGAAGCGCAGGCGCTGAGGCGGCGCTGGAACGCCGAGTGCCACTGCCCTTTCGACTCGGCCAGCTGGATGGCGCAATCGAACTCTGCCGTCGCGCGAGCAAAGTCGCCGGAATCGTTGGAGAGCACTCCTAGTGCAGAGTGTGCGACACCTTCCAGAACGACGTCGCCGAGCTTCTCGCTGAGTTCCAAGGACTGCTCACCGAACTGTAGAGCCTCGTCCGTGCGTTCGAGGCTCGAGAGCACGTAGGTCAGCGTGGAGCAGCACCGCGCCTGGCCACTGAGGTCACTCACGTCCCGGAAGATGGCGAGGGCTCTGGTCAGGTACGGCACTGCCGCCTCGAGATGCCCGTTCTCGACGATAGGAATCGCCTGATCGTGCTGCAGCCATGCTGTGGTCAAGGAGAGATCGTGAGCCCTGGCCACCTCGAGGGTGCTGCGCGCCATCTCCTGCATCTCTATCCAGCGGTCGCGCAGCACGTGGTACGCGAACATCGCGAGGGCCAGTTCCGGCAGGAGCGCCGAGCCCGGGAGCAGCGCCATGGCCTGGGCAAAGCGATCCATCAGGTTGCGTTGCTCGGCATCGAACCACTGGAGTGCGGAAGACCGTTCACTCAACGCCGGCATGGTCTGGTGCTGGACAGTGCCGAGTGCTAGCCGGGGATTGCCCGGGTGCGTCTGTGCCTGGCATTGCCAGCCGCAGCCGATGTAAAAGCGCAGCAGCCGCTCCAGAGCGGCGTGCCGATCGGATGCGGTGAGCGCCTCCTCGGCGAGCTCGCGGCCGTAGAAGCGGATTAGGTCGTGGAAGCGGTAGCGCTCGGGGCTGATGGATTCCATCAAATTGAGGTCGGCGAGACGTTCAAGGATGCTGTTGGCCGCACGCAGGGGCATGTCGAGTACGGCGGCCGCGACGACGGTGAGCAGGTCAGGGCCGTCTGGGATGCTCAGCAGGGGCAGGGCTTGGGCGGCTTTGCGGTCGAGCGCGCGGTCACTGGTTCGGAGGAACTCGACAGAGCCGGCGATGTTGGCGCGGACGCCGGATTCGTCGGAGCCTAGAGTGTCGAGTTTGCGGTCCTCGTTTGCGAGGAGATCGACGAGGTGCTGTACGGGCCAGTTGGGGCGGGCGGCAAGGCGTCCGCCGATCAGCCGAACCGCGAGCGGAAGCCGGTCGGTGAAGGATGCAAGGGCTTCGGCTGCTGCCGGCTCGGCCGTGATACGCGCATTGCCGACAACGCCGGACAACAGTTCGACTGATTCCGACTGCGACAGCACCTCGAGCCGGATCTGCCGGGCGCCCGCCAGATTGGTCAGGGAGCCGCGGCTGGTGATGATCGCAGCGGAACTCGGGCTGCCTGGTAGCAGCGGCATGACATGGGCCACGTCCGCGGCGTTGTCGAGGAAGAGAAGGACACGTCGGCCAGCCAGTTGGGACCGCAGCAGGCCGGCGGCTTCGTCGATGTCGTCCGGAACGAGCCGCTGATGCGTCCCCAGGGATCGCAGGAGCTGACGCACTGCCTCCGCGGTCGAGACAGATCGTCCGGGTCCGTATCCGCGGAGATTGAGGTAGAGGTGGCCGTCCGGGTAGCTGTCGACCAGTTTGCGGGCGGCCTGGACCGCAAGAGTGGTCTTGCCGATCCCGCCCATCCCGGTCACGGCCACCAGACCCACTGACGTACGTGGCGTTCCGTCGGTAATTCGCAGCGCATCCAGAATTGTCTCGATCTGAGCAATCCGGCCGGTGAAGTCAGGCACGGCCGGTGGCAGCTGCCAGGGCCTCGGCAAAATGTTGGCACCCGGACCTGCGCCGCGTTCCGGCTCATCGGCGGGGAGGCTCTTGCCTCGTGCAACGGCAATGAACTGGTCGGCTTCATCCTCGTTCAGATCCAGCACCTGGATGAGGGTGCGGATGGTATCGATGCGTGGCCGGGTGCGGGTGCCGCGTTCCAGGAGGCTGATGGCTTGGTCGCTCAATCCGGCCTTGGCCGCAAGGGCGGCCTGGGTCAGCCCTGCGCGGCCGCGGTACCTGCGCAGCAGATCGCTCAGGCTCTCTTCGGTCAGCTGACCCACCTCCCTCCTGCAATCAGCCCACTCCTGGGTGACGGCCAGGGCGGGTGGTCCGGGGCTAACAATAGGAGTCTCCACCGACGGTTCGCTGGAGTTATCCACCCCGGGGTCGCTGGCGGCCGTCCGAGGGTCTGCTGAGACGCTTCACGTTTCCGCACGATTTCGTGCAAGACAATACCCAACAGGCGTTTGAAGATCGCATTCAGTATGCGGGTGGAGACGCTCCGAATACAGGACCTCTGGGAAAGGTGGTCTGGCGTGCGTTGTGACCAAATTGCAAAGACCCCGGCTTTCGGCCGGGGTCCTCGCTTTGCGTAGTCGCCTGCGTTCAGGCGTTGGGGCGCTTACCGTGGTTCGCGCCCTTCTTCTTGCGCGCACGACGCTTGCGGCCGGTCTTGCCCATTTCAAAGCCTCCTAGAAACAACTGCAAAGAGTCACAGTCTCTCATACCACGCACAGTTGCTCGTGTCGGGCCGGGGGTCACGGTCTGGCTTACAGTGTTTCGGCGCAGCCCCTGCGAGCAAAATTCAGTCGAGTCAGCGATGTGCTGTCTAGCCCCCCTGTCCCCATCGTCGATGGGGACAAGACTGCGACCGCTGATCGGAGGTGACGTGTCATGTTGAGTAATAGCGGTTGGGAGTGGTGAAGGTTAGAGTTCATCGGTGAGCAGCCGCTGGCCCCTTCGCCTGACGGTGGCGATGTGCACAGCTGTCGCCGCTTTGGTCGTTGTGGTTGCGTTGTTCCAGACCCGTATCGACGTGCCGACCGTGACGCTGGGTCTGCTGTTGCTGATGAGCGTCGTGCTGCGCTCGCGGATGGGGCCGGTCCGGGCCGTCCTCGATCACGTGGTCTGTATTGCGCTGCTGCTGTTGTCGGGACCGGCAGCGACCGTCGTTGTCGCTGTTCTGTTGCCGTTGACACAGGATCGTCGTTTGCCCTTGATGCGGCGGGTTTTCAATGGCGCGCAGGCTGTTCTGTGCGCCACCGCTGCCGGATTCGTGTACGTCACGACGGGGGGCGTCCGTGGTGACGCCGTGTTGGACGCACCAGGGCAGGCAACGGTTTCCGGCTTCGCCGCGATTGTGTCCTGGCTGGCTGTGAACGCCGCGTTGATGTGTCTGGTGCTGTGGCTCGACGGCAGTGGCCCGTCGCCGCTCGTCTTCCTCCGCAAGGTCGCCGGCGCGACCGCAGTGCCGATGACCGGCTACGGTCTGCTGGGCATCCTGCTCGCGGTGGTTTGGATCGGAGGCCTCGGCCCGATCGCGGTTCTGCTGGTCGTCGTCCCTCTGGTTGTCGCTCGGTGGGCGCTGTCGCTGTACGAGGCGGAGCGCAACGCTCAAGCCGCGACGATGCGTGCCTTCATCCAGGTCATCGAGACCAAAGACCTCTACACCCGCGGGCATTCGGAGCGGGTCAGCGAAGGCGTCGGCATGCTCGGCAGGCATCTCCAGCTCAACGAGGATCGGCAGCTCGCACTCGAGCACGCCGGTCTACTGCATGATGTCGGCAAAGTCGGCGTACCGACCAGGATCATTCAGAAGCCGGGCCGTCTCGACGATTCCGAGATGGACGCGATCCGTTTGCACCCAGCCCGTGGGGTGGAGTTGATCGGGAACATTCCTTTCCTGGAAGAGGTGAAGTCGGCAGTTCTTCACCACCATGAGAAATACGACGGTTCCGGCTACCCCGCCGGACTGAGCGCGACGAACATCCCGTACTTCGCCCGGATCATCGGCATCGTCGACGCCTTCGACTGTCTCACCTCCACCCGCTCCTATCGGCCGGCGCGGAGTGTCGAGGAGACCCTGCAGATCCTGCTGCAGGATCGCTACACCCACTTCGACCCTGAGCTCGTCGACGCGTTCGTCGAGGTCATCCGTCGAGATGGCTGGAAGGCTGCTGCCGCTGATCAGCCGGCGCCGGACGAGACTGTCCAGGCAGCGATCGATCACGACGACCTGAGCCTCGGGAGCGGTGGCGGCGCCACCGGTTCCGCGGCCGGACCAGAGGCCTAGATGGTCAGCTCGGAGCGAATCGAGATGCGTCGGCTGGGCAGTGGTGCCGTCATTGTCGTCGCGGGCGGCGTGGTGGGTGTGACAGCTCTCGGGCTGACCGTCCGCAACGGAATCACCGAATGGCAGTACGCGCTGACCTTCGCCTTGTTGATCGCGGTCGGTGAGATGGTGCAGTTCCGGGTGGACCGGAATCGGAACCGGGCGCCGATCGCGACGAGTGCCGCGCTGGGGTACGTCCTGCTCCGGCCGCCAGAGGTGTCCATTCCGCCCGACCTCGCCCAGATCATTGCGGTCGCTGGTGTCGCAACTCTGGTGGGAATCCTTCCGAGGATGCTGGCGGGCCTTCGATGGGATCTGGTGGTGTCGTCACGACGGATGCTGTCGGTGGCCGCTGCCGCTGCGGTCTTCACCGCAGTTACCCCGTCCGACCTGTACTGGGATGGCAGATGGGTGGCTGCGATCGCTCTGACCGGATCGATGCTGCTGGCGGTTCTGACAGCCGCCGCCATGGACGCTCTGGTCGGGGCGGGACAGGCGACCGAGAAGTTCAATCAGCCCTTCCCTGCAGCGTTGCGAGACGAATTGGTGATCGCGGCCCGGATCGGGATGGCGATGGCGATCAGCGGCATGCTATTGGCGATCAGCACGTCATTGCTGGGCCTGTGGGGCCCGCCGCTCGTCGTCGTACCGCTGCTGCTCACCCAGTTCGCGTTCCGGCGCTATGCATCCGCTCAGAGGACGTACCGGACTACCGTACGTTCGATGGCGCGCAGTACGGAGATCGCGGGGTTCAGCAGTCCCGGGCAGAACGGTCGTACGTCGCAGCTTGCGGTTGCGATGGGCTACGACCTTGGTCTGACTCCGGCCCGCATCGAAGCCTTGGAGTATGCGGCGCTGTTGTCTGGGGTTGGGCAGTTGGCGTTGGCGGATCCTAGTCCGGGTGGGGCGAGTTTGCTCAGGACGAGGGAGGAGCGGCAGCGGGCGGCGGAGATCGGGGCTTCGGTTATTGAGCGGTCGGGGGTGCTGGATCATGTGGCGGAGATCGTGCGGCACTCCAATGATCCTTATCGGCAGGGGCGGGCGAACAATGCCGAGATTCCGGTGGAGAGCGGGATCGTGAACGTGGCTCTGGCCTACGAGCAGTTGGTGGGGGAGAGCAGCGGGCAGTCGCCGGACAAGGCGATGGAGTCGATCGGGCTGGGGATCGGGGCGGAGTACGACCCGGTGGTGGTCGACTCGCTCAGAAGAGTGATCGGGCGCGGCTTCAGGTTCTGAGGTCGTCCCAGGCCGGGGCGGTGTGAGCAGGGACCCGGCCGGAGGCGCCCATGCCGACGTACAGGAGGAGCCCGGCGCCGGCGGCGATCAGGACGTCGCCGGGGCTGACCGCTTGGCCGAGGCCAGGGAGAGCGACCGGTACGACGTCGCCCAGCCAGGGCCACGTGGTGGCGGCTGTGGTGAGTTCGTGGCGCTGGTCCACCACGACGACCGGGGAGAGGCCCGCGCGGGCCAGAGCGGCCGCTGAGACGGGCATGGCGCCGTTCAGGGCGACGACTGCGGCGTTGGAGAAGAAGCCGAGGGCGAGCAGGCCGACTCCGGGCTGACGGAGGTTCTCGCGGAGGAAGACGGCGATGCAGACGGCGGAGCCGATCAGGCCGACGGGATACGCCGTACCGCCGAAGAGGGAGCCGAGGAGCTGGCCGATGGCGGCCGCGGCGAGCCAGTGCAGGCCGGTCAAGGTGTTGTCGGCAAGGCGGTCCAGGCGTCCGCCCGTGGCGAGCGCCGCGAGGGCGGCGAGCGCCATGACGAGGAGGACCAGCAACACGCTCGCGATTCTGCCGTTCCGACAGCCCGAATTCGGGCAAGCTGATTGCGCAGCGTGTCGAAATGGTGGCAAAACGTAACGTCAGCACAAAGAAAGGCGGCCCCAGGGAAATCCCCAGGGCCACCGGAAGAGCTAGGACTTGGCCGCAGCCGCGCCGCCCTCGTCGAGCAGGTCGGGCAGCTCGTGAACGCCCGGGTCGCCCTTGTCGGCGGTGTAGTCCGACGGGTGCGTGACGTCCACGCCCGGTGCCACCTTCAGCGCCCGGAACACCAGCGTCAGCACGATCACGATCACCAGGTTCAGGGTGAACGCGATCAGGCCGATGTAGGCCTGGGTGTCGGTGAACGGGATGTTCGTGACCGATCCGCCGAAGTGCTTCTTGGTCGCCGGGTTCACCACGTTGTAGGCCTCGACGGTGCCGTAGACCATCGCGACCGCCCAGCCCGCCATCAGCGCCCACTTGTGGAACCACTGGGTGAACAGGCCGACCACGATCGCCGGGAACGTCTGCAGGATCCAGATGCCGCCCAGCAGTTGCAGGTTGAGCGAGATCGTCTTGTCCATCCCGAGCACGAAGATCAGTGCCCCGAACTTCACCAGCAGCGAGGCCAGCTTGGAGACCTTGGCCTCCTGGGCCGGCGACGCGTCCTTCTTCAGGAAGTCCTTGTAGATGTTGCGGGTGAACAGGTTCGCCGCCGCGATCGACATGATGGCGGCCGGCACGAGCGCGCCGACCGCGATCGCCGCGAACGCGATCCCCGCGAACCAGGACGGGAACTCCTGGTCGAACAGCCGCGGGATCGCCAGCTGCGGGTTCGGCAGACCGTCCAGGCCGGTGATGTTGACGTTCGCCTTGATAGCCATGAAGCCGAGCAGGGCGAGCAGGCCGAGCAGCAGCGAGTAGGCCGGCAGGATCGCCGCGTTCCGCCGTACGACGTTCCGGTTCTTGGTGGACAGCACCGCCGTCACCGAGTGCGGGTACATGAACAGGGCGAGCGCCGATCCGAGTGCCAGCGTCCAGTACGCCGATTGCCCGGTCAGGCCGGGGATGAAGTTGCCGACCGGCTTGCCCGTGGTCGGGCTCGGGGTGGTCAGCTTCTTCTCCGCGGCGCCGAAGATCGCGTCCCAGCCGCCGAGTGCGTGCGGCAGATAGACGATCGCGACACCGATCACCAGGTAGATCAGTCCGTCCTTGACGAACGCGATCATCGCCGGCGCGCGCAGACCCGAGGAGTACGTGTACGCCGCGAGCACGGCGAACGCGATCAGCAGGGGAAGGTCCTTGGCGAGCAGGCTGTCGCCGCCCAGGCCCATCGTCTCGAAGACCGCCTGCATGCCCACGAGCTGCAGCGCGATGTACGGCATGGTGGCCAGGATGCCGGTCAGCGCGACGGCCAGCGACAGCCAGCGGCTGCCGTAGCGGCCGCGGACGAAGTCGGCCGGCGTCACGTAGCCGTGCCGGTGCGAGACCGACCAGAGCCGCGCCATGAAGACGAAGATCAGCGGGTAGACCACGATCGTGTACGGCACCGCGAAGAAGCCGGTGACGGCTCCGGTGGCATACATCGCGGCCGGTACGGCGATGAACGTGTACGCCGTGTAGAGGTCACCGCCGAGCAGGAACCAGGTGATGAAGGTGCCGAAGCCGCGGCCGCCCAGACCCCACTCGTCGAGGTTGTCCATCGAGCCCGAGGCCCGCCAGCGGGACGCCATGAAGCCCATCACCGTGACGGCGACGAAGATCACCACGACGACGATCAACTGCACCCAGTCGACTGAGTGGTTCACTGCTCTGCCCCCTTCGCCGGCTTGTCCGGGTCACCGAGACCCTGGGCAGCCCGCCGTTTGCGCTCCTCGCCCATGACCAGCTTGTACGCGATGCCGACCGTGAACACCGACAGCACGACCCACAGCAGCTGGTACCAGTAGAAGAACGGGAATCCCCACAGCCGGGGCTCTGCCTTGGCATAGCTCGACACGATGAGCGGTGCGAGAACCGTGACCGCCAGTAGGACACCGGCAATCCAGTACGCGGGTTTCACCGCGGACAATCGGGACACTGCGAACCTCCTCGGGACAGTGCGGGCGCAACGGAGCACGCTACCTTTTCCTTCGGACAAGCGACTAGAGCTTCGGGGTGGTCCGTGGATAACGAAAAGGCATGGTTCGTACGGCGGATCGTGCTGTCGGTGCTGTTTCTGCTGATCGTTGCCGTCCCGCTGTATCCGGAGCTCTACGGTCTGGACGAGGTGACGCCGTTCACCCAGCTGGCCGCTTTCCGGCCGCAGGGGCTGATTCTGGTGTTCGTGGTGGCCCTGCTGATGCTCATCCGCCGGGGCTGGCGGATAGCGGCTGGACTGGTCGCCGTACTGACTCTGATCGGTGCTGGGCTGACTCTGCCGCGGGTGACGAGTGATCCGAAGACTCCGGCGGCGGATACCCGGGTGCTGACGATCATGGTCGCCAACGTGCTGGGCGGCGGCGCGAACGCCGGTGCGGTCGCGGAGCTCATCCGGGAGCACAAGCCGGACCTGGTGTCGTTGCCGGAGGCACAGGTCGACGTTCGCGAGCAGATTCGTGCGCAGCTCCACGACCTCGAGTACACCGGTTACACCGAACAGCCCACGAACGCGGTGGAGAGCGCCACCAGCGCGCTCGTATCGGCCTCTCTGGGAGCGGTGCAGGTGAAGGCGGACCTGCCGACCACCTTCGGCAACCTGATGATCACGGGTGGCAATCTGGGCCAGCTGCGGCTGGTCGCGTACCACGGCTTCCCGCCGCTACCCGATGACGTGCCGCCGTGGAAGCACGACCTGACCCAGGTACGGCGCTGGTGCGCGCAGGATCCGCCGACCATCGTTGCCGGTGACTTCAACGCGACCGTGGATCACTCGGACTTCCGCTGGGCGCTCGCGTCGAACTGTCGCAGCGTCGGGCCGTCCGTCGGTGGCGGTCTGAAGGGCACCTGGCCGGCTGACCAGCCGGCGATCGCCCGGACCCAGATCGACCATGTGCTGGCCACCCGGACGATCCAGCCGCTGCGGTTCGCGACGTACGAGGTCGAGGGGACCGATCACCTCGCGGTCGTCGCGACGGTCGCCGTACCTAAGGGGTAGTGAACAGGTTCACCAGATTGCCGTCCGGGTCGCGGAGCAGCGCCGAGCGGTTGCCCCACGGCATCGTGGTCGGCTCCTGAACGAACTCCAGGTCGGACAGCCGGGCGAACTCCGCGTCGGTGTCGGGCACCTGGAACTCCAGGAACGCCGTCTGGTTGGCGGCTGCCCGTACGACGTCGGGGCCATACAACCGGTTGGTTAGTTGGCTGCTCGAGATCGCGAAGGTGCCCGCGGCCGTCCGGAACTCGGCGAACACCGGAGCCGGCCGGCTCGCGGTGAGACCGGTGACGTGCTCGTAGAAAGCCACCAGACCGTCCAGGTCGTCGGTCACGATGCGGGTCGAGGCGAAGGTTGTTGTCATACCTCGACCGTAGAACCAATACCGGACAACTTCCGCCCGGTATTCTGGCCCAATGTCCACCGCAAGGGTCCTAGCGCTGCTAGAGCTTCTCCAGGGCGGCGGCACCCGCCGCGTCGCGGACCTCGCCGACCGGCTCGGCGTCGACGAGCGCACGGTCCGGCGGTACGCCGAGCACCTGACTGAACTGGACATCCCGGTCCGGTCGGTCCGCGGCCGGTACGGCGGCTATCGGCTCGCACCGGGCTTCCGGATGCCCCCGCTGATGCTCACCGACGACGAGGCGGTCGCCGTCGCGCTAGCCCTCCGCGCCGGGCCGGACTCCACCGCCGCGGACACAGCACTGTCGAAGGTCCGCCGGGTGCTGCCCACTCGGCTGGCGGACCGCCTCGACGCCTTACTAAGCACCTCGTCGTTCACCGCGACGCCGCGGTCGACGCTCCCCACCGACACCGGAGTCCTCCTCACGATCGCCGAGGCCGCACGGGACCAGCGGGCAGTCGAGATCACCTACACAGATCGCCAGGGGCAGACCACGACCCGGAGCATCAAGCCGTACGGCGTCGTCCGGCACGGCGAGCGCTGGTACGTCGCCACCGCCGACCGCACCTTTCGGCTGGACCGCATCGGTGCGGCATCGTTGCCAAAGGCCACGGCCTCCGAGCGAGGGGCAGCCCGAGTGTCGGGTGTCGACCCGGCTCGGGCAGTCCTGGAGTCTCTGGCGACTACTCCATGGACCCATGAGGTCTCGGTCCGGGTGCAGGCCACAGTGGAGGAGGTGCAGCGTCGGCTCCCACCTGGCCTGGCTGTGCTCACCCCACTGGACAACGAAGTGCGCGTGGAGCTAAGAGCCGAGCGCCTCGACTGGGTCCCCGCCCTGCTCGCCGGACTAGACCGGCCGTTTGTGATTGAGCGGCCGGCCGAGCTGCGGGATCACGTGCGCCAGTTGGCCGACCGGCTACGAGGGATTAGCAGCCGGCCGGTAGATGTAGGGCTGTGAACCCTGCACTGCCTCGGTGAGCATCAACAGCAGATCAGCACGGGCCTCGATCGGCCGTCCGAACAGCTCGTCGTCACCAGGGATCGGGAAGCCCTTCACACCGATCGCCAGCTGGCTCAGCAGCACATGCAGCACGCCACGGGCGTTGAAGACCGGAGGGGTCGGCCACTCCGGCAGAGTCTCGTGCATCAGCGGCTGCTGGGCCGCAGTCGCCGCAATCGGCTTCAGCCAGCGCTCCAGCTCGTCACTGGTCAGCATGTTGCGGTGCAGGATCGTCATGACCGCGTGCGAGACCCGGTCGTGCTCCTCATGCACCCAGCGATACTGCGTGTCCTTGACGATCCGGTCCGCCAGCACGTCGAGCAGTGCGCGGAGCACTCCGACGTCGCAGTGCCGGGAGCGGGCCAGAGCGCCGATCGCGTCGGCACCGTGCGCAACGGCATGCGCCCAGCCGCAGTCCGGCACGAAGCCGCGCAGGTCGCGCTCACGCAGCAGCCAGGTGGCGAGCCGGTCGCCCCAGCGCATCACCACCTCGTCGTGGACGAGGAACTCGGCGTTGTCGCGGTGGATGACCTCAGCGAGCGTCAGTGCGGTGAAGGAGCGCCGGAAGACACTGTCGGTACCTTCCTCGCCCAGTCCGTAGGACAGCCCGGCACAGAGGCCGTCACCGAAGCCGGGCAGCAGGTCGTCGTAGACACCGCGCTCGAGCCAGGTCGCCAAAGTGGGATAGGCCAGTGCGTCCCGGACCTGCGGGTTGGTCGACGCGAGACCGCGGACCAGCTCTTCGGTGAGGTCGTTCAGCGCACGGTCGTGGGGAACCGCGTAGTCCGCGGCCATCACGTCCTGCCAGTACGTCGACTCCACCAAAGCTTCCTTCCGTTCGTCTGAGATCAAACACCTGTCTACACCTAATTGTCGAGCTGACCAGAGTAAGTACCATCAGGCCTGTGCCGTCCTTGAGCGATGTGGCGCGAAACCACACGACCCTCGACCAGGCCGACCTGGATCGCCTGCAGCTGCTCGTCTCGGACTGGCAGATGCTGGCGGACCTGTCGTTCGCCGATCTGGTCCTCTGGCTGCCCGACACCGAAGGCCTCGGCTTCTGGGCGGGCGCGCAGATGCGTCCGACCACCGGACCGACGGCCTACCTGGACGACATCGTCGGCAGCTTCATCCCGCGCGGTCGCCGGCACCTGCTGGACCAGGCCTACGACGGTGGCCGGATCTGCCGCGAAGGCGACCCGGAGTGGCGCGACGACGTACCGGTCCGGGTCGAGACGATCCCAGTACGGCGTGGCTCCCGGGTGATCGCGGTGATCGCCCGCAACACCAACCTGCTCGGCGTCCGGACCCCGTCCCGGCTCGAGATCGCCTACCTGCAAAGCGCCACCGATCTGGCCCGGATGATCACCGACGGCATCTTCCCGTACGGCGGGGAGCGGCTGCTGTCCACGTCGCCCCGAGTCGGGGACGGGTGCATCAGGGTCGATCGGCACGCGATGGTGACGTTCGCCAGCCCGAACGCGTTGTCGGCGTACCGGCGGATGGGACTCGTCACGGATCTCGTCGGCAGCCGGCTCAAGGACATCACCGCGGACCTGCTGCACACCGGGACCAAGGTCGACGACGTGCTCGCGACCGTGCTGACCGGACGTGCGGCCAAAGAGATCGAGATCGAGAACGCCGACGCGACCTTGTTCCTGCGGGCGATCCCGTTGCGGGCCGACGGCCAGCACGTGGGAGCGCTGATCCTGCTCCGGGACGTGACGGAGCTGCGCAGCCGGGAACGGGAGCTGGTCACCAAAGAGGCGACCATCCGGGAGATTCATCATCGCGTCAAGAACAACTTGCAGACCGTGGCCGCGTTACTGCGGATGCAGGGCCGGCGGATGGCCGTGCCGGAAGCCCAGGAGGCGTTGGCCGAAGCGGTCCGCCGGGTCGGTTCGATCGCGATCGTGCACGAGACACTCTCCGAATCGTTCGACGAGCATGTGGATTTCGACGACGTCGCGGATCGTGTCGCCGCCATGGTGGCCGATGTTTCGACCGTTGCCACCGCTGTGGAGATCCGGCGCAGCGGGAGCTTCGGTGTCCTGGACTCCGATCAGGCCACGCCGTTGGCGATGGTCCTGACCGAGCTGATGCAGAACTCGGTGGAGCACGCGTTCGGCACCCGCGACGGCGAGGAATCCTCAGGTGTCATCGAGCTGACCGGTAACCGGTCGGTCGGCCGATTGCATGTGACCGTCGTCGACGACGGTCAGGGACTGCCCGCGAACTTCGATTCCGAGCTGTCCGGAAACCTGGGGCTGTCGATCGTTCGCACTCTGGTGCTCGGGGAGCTCGACGGCACGCTGGAGTTCGGCCCTCGCCATGACGGGAAGAGCGGAACCCAAGTCACAGTGGACTTTCCGGTCGCCGAGTAACAAGTAGTAGGGCTCGAGAAACAGTGCTGTGTTGAACAGCAAAGGCCCCGCGGATCCCGCGGGGCCTCGACGAAAAGTTCTCTCAGGCGGTGCGGATGCGCTGGCGGGCGTTACGGCGCTTCAGCGCACGTCGCTCGTCCTCGCTCAGGCCGCCCCAGACACCGTGGTCCTGGCCGGCTTCCAGTGCCCACGCGAGGCACTGCTCACGCACGTCACACCGGCGGCACACCTGCTTGGCCTCCTCGATCTGCATGATCGCGGGCCCGGTGTTGCCGATGGGGAAGAACAGTTCCGGGTCCTCATCGAGGCAAATGGCCCGGTGGCGCCAATCCATGGCGAATCCCATCTCTCTCAGTAGTGGAAGTACGCTGTCGGTTAGGTCTGTGCCCGATCAGCGGGTGCTGTACTCGTCGTACTTCTCGCGACGGAGGGGTCCGTCCTGCGAGGGTCTGAATGTTCGTGGCTAGTTGTGAACGCTTTCACGAACGACTCCATGTTCCCAATCTCAGGCGTGTGAAACAAGGGTTCTGGAGTTGTCGATCAGATCACAACACTTCCTTAACACTACGAACCGGTGCGTGACGGTGCCCAGCGTCCGTTAACCGGACTGAGGCGCTCGATCGCAATCACCCGTTCACTGCAAGTAACCGATGGAACAACGCTTTGGTTACGCACAACCTCGAATCCCTGTGGGGCTGGGGTTCCGCACACCCGGCCGGGGCGCGGAAAGAGGTGGTTGTCGTCCCGTGCGCCCGAGTTCACCGCACAACGCGCATTCAGGGTGTCCCGGCTGGTCTTGTGCGTGCTGCGCGGCACTCGGCGGCGCACCTCGCTGCACTGGCGCAAAGGCCACGATGCTCCGCATCGAATCCTTCGCTCCAGCACACCGAGCTACACCACCGAGCACCTGCTCGCGACTGCACAAGACCAGCCGGCACACCCTAAGCTGACGGAGTGCCGACCGACTCCCCAGCTGCCGTTGTACCGAGATCGCTCAAGTTAGCCGCGGCGGTGGTCGCAGCGGAAGGGCTTGTGCTCGTAGTCCTCGGAATTGCCGAAGCATTTACGATTCACGGCTCCCGCCTGATCCTCGGACTGACCACCACGGTGTTCTTCATCCTGTACGGCGTCGGTCTGGGCGTGGTCGCCCGCGGCCTGTTCCGGGCGTCGACCTGGAGCCGTGGACCAGCGGTGTTCAGCCAGCTGATCCAGCTCGCGATCGCCTACAGCTTCTGGGGTAGCGGCACCCGCGGGGTCGCGTTCGCCCTCGCGGTGGCATCAATTGGCGTGATGATCGGGGCGTTCCGTAAGGAATCCACCGCGGCCCTCGTCGACAACCCGGAAAAAGACCACCCGGTTCTGTAATTCCGGTTATTCCTTGAGCAGTCCGGCCCGCAGTTCGGTCAGCGTGCGGGCCAGCAACCGGGAGACATGCATCTGCGAGATGCCGATCTCCTCCGCGATCTGGGACTGCGTCATACCCCGGAAGAATCGCAGTGTCAGGATTCGCTTCTCGCGGTGGTCGAGCTGCGCCAGCAAGGGTTTGAGTGACTCGCGGTACTCCACGCTCTCCAGCGCCTCGTCCTCGCCACCCAGCCCGTCCAGGACCGTGGTCGCGTCGGACTCGTTCTGGTCCGGTGCGTCCAGCGACAACGTGTTGTAGGCGTTCGCGGACTCGAGCCCCTCGATCACCAGATCGGTCGGCAGGCTGAGCCGCACCGACAACTCGGCCACAGTGGGCGCACGACCGAGCTCCTGCGTCAGCTCCGCGGTCGCCGCGGTCAGCGACAACCGCAGCTCCTGCAGGCGCCTCGGCACCCGGATCGCCCAGCCCTTGTCCCGGAAGTAGCGCTTGATCTCACCGAGAATCGTCGGGGTCGCGTACGTCGAGAACTCCACCCCGCGGTCGGAGTCGAACCGGTCGATCGCCTTGATCAGCCCGATCGTCGCGACCTGGACCAGATCGTCGTACGGTTCGCCGCGGTTCCGGAAGCGGCGGGCCAGGTGCTCGACGAGCGGCATGTGCAACGAGACCAGGCCGTCCCGGGCAGCGTTGTGCTCCGGCGTACCGGCTCCCGCGGCGTGCATCGCCGAGAAGAAGGTGGCAGTCCGGGTACGTAGGTCAGGATGCTGGGAAGCCTCGCTCACAGTTTCTCCGTCGTCACGGCGGTGGCCGTCACGGTGATGGTGAGCCGGCCGTCGATCGTCTCGACGGCAGCGGTCTCGACCAGGGCGGTCAGCACGGTCCAGCCGAACGACGTGGTGTCCGGCGTCCAGCCGGCCGGTACGACGGCGCTCGTGCGGACCGTCAGTTGCGGCGGAGCGATCTCGAAAACGCAGTCCAGGACGCCGTCCGTGGCCTGCGGGAGCAGCAAGGAGCACGCCTCGTCGACAGCGATCCGCAGATCGTCGATGGCGTCGACGGTGAAGTCGTTGCGGGCCGCAAGGTTCCCCACCACGGACCGCGGTACGGCGATGTACGCACCGTCCGCCGGAATGCTCAGGCGGACCTCGGCCGATTTCCCCGTGCTGCTCACTTCGTCTCCTCTGACATTGGCTTGACGCCGTACTTCTACCACTCTCACCGCATTTGAAGCACGGCGCCAACCCTCAGGAGTGTTCAGACCTCAATCGCGTCAGAAAGGTCTTGGTGCGTTGGTGTTGCGGGTTGCCGATCACGTCGGCCGGGGGACCGGCCTCGACGACCACGCCGGCGTCCATGAAGACGACGGTGTCGGCCACCTCACGGGCGAACGACATCTCGTGGGTGACCACGATCATCGTCATCCCGTCGGCGGCGAGCTCGCGCATCACCGACAGCACCTCGCCGACCAGCTCGGGGTCGAGCGCGGAGGTCGGCTCGTCGAAGAGCATCAGCTTCGGCTGCATCGCCAGGGCCCGCGCGATGGCAACTCGTTGCTGCTGGCCACCGGACAGCTGCGCCGGGTACGCCGCGCAGCGGTCGCCGAGGCCGACCCGGTCGAGCAGCGACTGCGCGCGCTCGCGGGCGACCTTCTTCGACTCGCCCTTGACCTGGACCGGCGCCTCGGCCACGTTCTCGATCGCGGTCATGTGCGGGAACAGGTTGAACCGCTGGAAGACCATCCCGATCTCGCGCCGCTGGGCCGCGATCTCCTTGTCCTTCAGCCGATACAGCTTGTCCCCACGTTCGGCGTACCCCATCAGGTCGCAGTCGACCCAGATCCGGCCGCCGTCGATCGTCTCGAGCTGGTTGATGCAGCGCAGGAACGTCGTCTTGCCCGAACCCGACGGCCCGAGCAGGCAGACCACCTGGCCGGCGTCGACATCGAGGTCGATGCCCTTCAGCACCTCGTTGTGGTGGAACGACTTGGTCACGTTGACCGCATGGACCAGCGGACTGTCAGCCATCACGCACCCCCTGCCCCGGCCGGACGAGCAGCCCGCGGCGCCGTCGTACCGAAGCCTTTGCCGAAGTGCCGTTCGAGGAAGTACTGCCCGACCATCAGCACACTGGTCGCGGCCAGGTAGTACAGACTGGCCGCGACGGCGATCGGAAAGGTCTTGTAGTACGTCGTTCCGATCGACTGCAACTGGTAGAACAGCTCACCGATCACCGGGACGGCGACCAGCAGCGAGGTGTCCTTCAGCATCGCGATCGTCTCGTTGCCGGTAGGCGGCACGATGACGCGCATCGCCTGCGGCAGCACGACCCGGCGCATCGCCTTGCCCTTGCTCATGCCGAGCGCCTCGGCGGCCTCGGCCTGGCCCTTGTCCACCGACATGATGCCGGCCCGGGCGATCTCGGCCATGTAGGCCGCCTCGGACAGCCCGAGCCCGATCACACCCGCGACCAGACCCGTGAACACCTGGTTGGCGTCCAGGGTGAGGAACCGCCAGTCGCCGGTCATCCCCAGCCATTCCATCAGCTTCCAGTCGAACGGGATCCCGAACGCCAGGCCGTCCGGGAACAGGATCCCGAGCGTGCCCATCGTGAACAGCAGGATGTACCGCGGGACGCTCCGGAAGAACCAGGTGAACGCCCAGGACACCCCCGACAGGATCGGGTTGTCCGACAGCCGCATCACGGCCAGCAGGACGCCGCCGCCGACCCCGACCACCATCGACAGCGCGGTGACCAGCAGCGTGCCCTTGAGCAGCCCGTTGATCACCGGCTGCTGGTTCATCGCCTCGAAGACGAACTTCCAGTCGAAGGCCTTGTTGGTCACCAGCAGGTGGATCAGCATCGCGGCCAGGACGGCGATCGCGGCGATCGCCACCCAGCGCCCGGGATGCCGGACCGGTACGGCGTGGATCGCGCCCGGCCGGTCTTCCGTCGTACCGGCCGGGGTGGTGTCCGCACTCATCAGGGGTTGACCGCGAAGTCGGTGATCGCACCCGAGTCGTTGTTCCACTTCTGCAGCACGGACTTGTAGGTGCCGTCGGTGTTCAGGGCCTTCAGGGCCTCGGCGATCGCCTTGGCGAAGTCGGCCTGGTCCTTCGGGACCACGTAGCCGTACGGCGCCGCGTCGTAGATCTCACCGAGCTTCTCGATCGACCCGTTGGTCTGCTTGATCGCGTCCAGCACGACCGGGGAGTCGGCGAGCATCGCGTCGGACTTGCCCGAGACGAGGTCCGAGGTGGCCTGGTCCTGCTTGTCCCGCGGCAGCTCCTTGATCGGCGGCTGGCCGGAGTCCTTACACTTCTTCTGCCGGACCGGGAGGTCGTCGAGCTGCTGCGTCGTACCGGTCTGCACACTGATCGTCTTGCCGCAGGCGGTGTCGGCGTTCACGCCCTTGGGGTTGCCCTTGGCGGTCGCCCAGAGCGTGCCCGCGCTGAAGTAGCTGACCATGTTGACCTGCTGCTTGCGCTTGTCGTTGATCGTGAACGACGAGATGCCCATGTCGTACTTACCGCCCTGGACACCGGTGATGATCGTGTTGAACGTCGCCGGCTTCCATTCAACGGTCAGGCCGAACTTGGCCGCGACCGCGGTGAACAGGTCCACGTCCATCCCGACGACCTTCGTGCCGCCCTCCAGGAACTCGTTCGGCCGGTACGTCGCGTCCGTGCCGACGACGATCTTCTTGGCGGCCGCGATCTTCGGCGGCAGCGCGGCGACCAGCGCCGGATCGACGGACGCCGGCCCGCTCGCGGGCGCGGTCGGGCCGGCGCCGGAACCGTTGTTCTCGAGCGAGTTCGAGCCACAGCCGGCCGCAGCCAGAACCAAGACACCCGACAGTACGAGCGTCCTCCGCAGGACAGACATCTAGGTCCTCCAAGACCGGGCGCCGGCCGATTTCCGGCGCCGTGTGGTCCGCATCTTGACACAGAGCGCTACCCCGAACGCAGCGTCATCTCCGGAATGGAGACCTATTCGTAGTCGATGCGTGCGGCCCGTCGACCACCCGGGCACACAGCGTCACGAATCCTGGACGTGAGTGGGGTCGAGGACCCGCTTGAGGAAGAGCTTGGTGCGCTCTTCCTGGGGGTTGCCGATGACGTCGGCGGGTGCGCCCTGCTCGACGATGACGCCGCCGTCCATGAAGACGACGCGGTCGGCGACCTCGCGGGCGAAGGCCATCTCGTGGGTGACCACGAGCATGGTCATGCCTTCGAGGGCGAGTTTGCGCATCACGGTCAGGACGTCGCCGACGAGCTCGGGGTCGAGGGCCGAGGTGGGCTCGTCGAAGAGCATCAGGGCCGGGTCCATCGAGAGCGCCCGGGCGATGGCGACGCGTTGCTGCTGGCCGCCGGAGAGCTGGGCCGGGAAGGCGTGGACCTTGTCGTTGAGGCCGACCCGGTCGAGGTTGCCCCGGGCAACGCGCTCGGCTTCGTCGGGCTTGCGTCCCAGGACGGTGGTCTGGGCGACGGTGCAGTTCCGCAACACGTTGAGGTGCGGGAACAGGTTGAACTGCTGGAACACCATGCCGATGCTCGCGCGGGCGGCGTCCAGGTGGCAGTCCGGGTCGGTGATGTCCTCACCGCGGACGATCACCTGACCCTCCTGCGGCACCTCGAGCAGGTTGACGCAGCGGAGCAGCGTCGACTTGCCCGAGCCGGACGGGCCGATCACGCAGACGACCTCGCCCTGCTCGACGGTGAAGTCGATCCCGCGCAGGACGTGGTTGCTGCCGAAGGACTTGTGCAGGTTGTTGATCTCGACGAGTGCCATGTCAGCGGCTCTTCTCTGCACGGGCCTCGAGCCGGCGGACGAGGATGCCGAGCGGGAGGGTGATGATCAGATAGCAGAAGCCGCAGACCACGATCGGGGTCAGGTTCGAGGTCGTGTTGGCCAGGTCGCGACCGAAGCCGGTCAGCTCGAAACCGTCGATGGTGACGCCGATGATGAAGACCAGCGACGAGTCCTTGACCAGCAGGATCAGGTCGTTGGTCAACGGCGGCAGCACGATCCGGAAGGCCTGCGGCAGCACGATCTTGCGCAGCGCCAGCCCGGGCGGCATGCCGAGTGAGCGGGCCGCCTCGATCTGGCCCTTCGGCACCGCCTGGATCCCGGCCCGGATCACCTCGGCCATGTACGCCGCCGCGACGATTCCGAGCGCGAGCCAGACCACGCCGTACGGGTCGAGGGGGATCGTCATGCCCGGGAAGGCCAGCGGCAGCAGGCTGAACGCGATGAACACCACGATCGCCGGCAGGCCGCGGAAGAACTCGATGTAGGCGGTCGCGATCCACCGGTACGGGCCGACGCTGCTGAGCCGCATCAGCGCCAGCAACGTGCCACCGGCCAGGCCGATCACGAAGGCGCCGGCGGTGTACTCGACGGTCTTGATCAGCGCCTGGAGAACGCCGTCCCGGATCGTCGAGCTGATGAACTCCGGCCGGAAGAACACCGAGCCGATCTGCTTCCAGTCCGCGAAGACGAGCGCGAGCAGGACGAGCACCACGAGGACGGCGTACTGGACCAGGCGGGAGCGCCGGGCCCGCTGCCGCGGACTCAGCCCCCTGCGGACGACGATTTCGGTCTGGGTGCTCACTTCTTCGGCTCAACCCCGAACCACGTCTTGTAGATCTCGTTGTACTTGCCGTCGGTCTTCGCCTTGGCCAGCAGCTCGTTGTACTTCGCGATGATCTTCGGGCCGGTGCCGTCCTTCAGCGCGGCGAAGCCGTACTGCTCCTTGGTGTCGAACTCGGCCACGATCTCCATGTCCGGGTTGTCCTTGACGAAGTTGTAGAGCGCGCCGTTGTCGTTGATCGCCGCGGCCACCCGGCCGGACTTGACGTTGTTCTCCTGCAGGGAGATGTCGTTGAACGGGATCACCTTGTAGCCGTTGGCGTCCTTGTACTTGTCGGCGTAGGTCTTGCCGGTGGTGTCGGACTGGGCGCCGAGCACCTTGCCGCGCAGATCGGCCAGCCCCTTGATGCCGGAGTCCTTCTTGACCATCAGCACCTGGGTGGCGTCCATGTACGGGTCGGAGATGCTGATCGCGGCCTGACGCTCCGGGGTGATCGTCATCGCGCCCATGCCGATGTCGCACTTCTTCGCCTGGAAGGCGGCGCCCGAGGTGATCTGCGCCCATTCGATGCTGAGCACGTCGACCTTCAGGCCGAGGTCGTCGGCCAGCAGGGTCAGCAGGTCGACGTCGAAGCCGACGACCTTGGTGCCGTCCTTGAACTCGAACGGCTTGTAGGACAGGTGGGTGCAGATCGTCAGGGTGCCGGACTTCACCAGCTCGATCCCGGCGGCCTTCGCCTTGTCGTCGGACCCTCCGCTGCCCGAGCCATTGCCGCAGGCGGCCAGGGAGAGTGCGAGGGCCGCTGCGGCGACGGCCGCTGTGGTCCGGCGATGCGTACGGAGAGTGCGGACGATGTTCATCGCGATTACTCCTCGACAGGGGTCTGAATTCCGCATCCTGGCACAGCAGGCAGTTCCTGGACCGGACATCGCCGGGATCGTTATGTGTGTGGGGCCGCTCACAGCAGACCAGTGGACGCTGTGGTTTACTCGATGAGCACGGGTGACCCCCTGGAACCAGCGCCGTTCGACGCATCAAAGTCTGGCGCGCTCAGCTCTGTACACATCTCTCCCCGAGGGGCTTTGGCATGGTCGCCCAACCTGTTTCTGTTGATCTCACCGATCCCTACGAAGGCGATCCGGTCTTCGAGCTGCACCGCGGCGGCAAGATCGAGGTGACGTCGTCGGTGCACGTCACGAACGCCGACGAGCTGTCGATGGCCTACACGCCCGGCGTCGCCCGGGTCTGTACGGCGATCGCCGAGGACCCGTCGCTGGCCCGCCGCTACACGTGGCGGTCGAACGTGGTCGCCGTCATCACGGACGGGACCGCCGTACTGGGCCTCGGTGACATCGGCCCGGCCGCGTCGTTGCCGGTGATGGAGGGCAAGGCGCTGCTGTTCAAGGAGTTCGGCGGCGTCGACTCGGTGCCGATCGCGCTGGACTGCACCGACGTGGACGAGTTCGTCGAGACGGTCGTGCGGATGGCGCCGTCGTTCGGCGGGATCAACCTCGAGGACATCTCGGCGCCGCGCTGCTTCGAGATCGAGCGCCGGCTGAAGGAGCGGCTGGACATCCCGGTCTTCCACGACGACCAGCACGGTACGGCGGTCGTCGTACTGGCCGCGTTGCAGAACGCCCTCCGGGTGACCGGCAAGTCGATCTCCGCGATCCGAGTGGTGATCTCGGGGGCCGGTGCGGCCGGGGTCGCGTGTGCGCGGATCCTGCTGCAGGCCGGGGTCGGGGATCTGGCGGTCGTGGATTCGAAGGGCGTGCTGCACGAGGACCGGGCGGATCTGAACCCGGTGAAGCTGTCGCTGGCGCGGGACACCAACACCGGCGGTCTGTCCGGCCGGTTGGTGGACGCTCTGGACGGCGCCGACGTGTTCATCGGTGTCTCCGGCGGAACGGTTCCCGAGGAAGCGATCGCCCGGATGGCGCCGGACGCGATGATCTTCGCCCTCGCCAACCCGAACCCCGAGGTGCACCCGGACATCGCGCACCGGCACGCCGCCGTCGTCGCGACCGGTCGCTCGGACTTCCCGAACCAGATCAACAACGTGCTCGCGTTCCCCGGCATCTTCCGCGGCGCCTTCGACGCGAACGCCTCCCGGATCACCGAGGGCATGAAGCTCGCGGCCGCGAACGCCCTGGCCGGCCTGATCACTCCCGGCGACCTGCGTCCCGACTACATCATCCCGTCGCCGTTCGACCCCCGAGTCGCCCCCGCCGTAGCCGCCGCCGTAGCCGCCGCCGCCCAAACCGACCACGTAGCCCGCCCCTAACCCACCCCGCTCCACCCCACTGGCCAACCCCCACTTCGATGGGCAACCCCCCACTTGGATAGGCAACCCCCAACCGCAGCGGGCAACCCCTCAGCCAAGGGGTTAACCCCCGAGCAGGGGGGTTGCCCCCTCCGAATCCGGACGGGCAACCCCCCACTTGGATGGGCAACCCCCCACGGTGGTGGGCAACCCCCCACTTCAGAGAGGCAACCCCCGAGCGGAGGGGTTATCCACTGCATTGAGGGGTTGCCTGTCGAGAATCTGAGTGGGCAACACCCCATTGCGAGGGATATCCACCAGATCGGGGGGTTGCCCATCAGAAGTGGGGGTTGCCCATCCAAGTGGGGGGTGGGGGGTGGGGGCGGTTGGGCGGGGTTGGGGACTGTGGGGGAACGAGAGCCTAGGGTGGTTTGCATGCTTGCTGCTTATGCTGCGCGGTTCGATGCCGAGGATCCGGTGGGGGCTCTCGAGGTGGGGGAGCGGCCGGAGCCGGAGGCGCGGGACGGGTGGGTGACGATCGACGTGAAGGCGTCGGCGCTCAACCACCACGACCTGTGGTCGCTCAAGGGCGTGGGACTGCTTGAGAAGAACCTGCCGATGATCCTTGGCTGCGACGCCGCCGGTGTCGATCCCGACGGCAACGAGGTCGTCGTACATGCGGTGATCTCGGACCCGGAGTGGCGGGGCGACGAGACGATGGACCCGAAGCGGTCGCTGCTCAGTGAGATCTACGACGGGACGCTGGCGGAGAAGATCTCGGTGCCGGCGCGCAACGTCGTACCGAAGCCTGCTGGGTTGAGCTTCGAGCAGGCTGCGTGTCTGCCGACCGCGTGGCTGACGGCGTACCGGATGCTGTTCACGCAGTCGCCGTTGAAGCCGGGCGACACCGTGCTCGTGCAGGGCGCGGGCGGTGGGGTCGCGACCTCGCTGATCACGCTGGCGCGGGCGGCCGGGATCCGGGTCTGGGCGACCAGCCGCGACGAGGCGAAGCGGGCCAAGGCGCTGGAGATCGGTGCGCACGACGTGTTCGAGTCCGGGGCGCGGCTGCCTGAGCGGGTGGACGCCGTGATGGAGACGGTCGGACAGGCCACCTGGTCGCACTCGATGAAGTCCCTCAAGCAGGGCGGGACGCTGGTGATCTCCGGCGCGACCAGCGGCCAGGCGCCGAAGTCCGCGGAGCTGAACCGGATCTTCTTCCTGCAGCTCCGGGTGCAGGGCTCCACGATGGGGACCCGGAACGAGCTGGCCGAGGTGGTGCAGTTCATGGCGAACGCCGGGATCGAGCCGCATATCGACACCGTCCTGCCGCTGGCGCAGGCGCGGGAGGGATTCGCGAAGCTGAATTCGGGTGACGTGTTCGGGAAGATCGTCTTCACTGTCTGACATGACTCCGGAGATCCGCCAGGCGACGGTCGAGGACGCCGAGGCAGCCGCCTGGTGCCACCTGCAGTGCTGGCAGGAGGCGTACGCCGGTCTCGCGCCGGCCGATCTCCTCGCCCAGCGCACCGCGAACGTGCCGCAGCGGATCGAGCGCTGGACGCAGGCTCTGTCTGCCGGGAGCGTCCGCTGGCTGGCGATCAACCCGGCCGAGGAGGCCGACGTACGGGACCGGGTGGCCGGATTCTCGATCAGCAGTCCGGGGCGGGACGAGGATTCGCCGGTGCCGCTCGAGCTGCAGGCGATCTACACCCGGCAGGCGTGGTGGGGGACCGGGCTCGGGACCCGGCTCCTGGACGTTGCCGTCGGCAAGGATCCGGCGTACCTGTGGGTGTTCGAGAACAACGAGCGGGCGCTCGGGTTCTACGCACGGCAGGGCTTCGTGGCGGACGGTGAGCGGCTGCACGACGAGTTCTTCGACCTGTGGGAGATCCGGCTCGTCCGGACGTGACGTTTCCTCCCGGAAACATTCGCGTCGCACCGAGGCAACGCACGTGACGCACGCTGGTCCTACCGCCGGGAAACCCCCGACGTACTCGATCCGCCCGATCGATGAGGGAGCAGGAGTGCCCATGAGGCCGCTTTTGACGGTGATCGTCGACCCCGCCGACAACTGGATGAGCCGCGCCGCGTGCGTCGGCCAGGCCCCGTCGTACGACGAGAGCGCCAGCCAGTGGGAGCAGCGCAAGGCGCAGGCGATCTGCCTGACCTCCTGCCCGGTGCTCGAGGAGTGCCGCGAATGGGCCCGCCGGACCAAGTTCACCGGCACCGCCGCCGGGGAGAAGTTCCTCTCCGGCCGTCGCCGCGGTCGCCCCGGCCCCCAGGAACGCCGTACCCGCATAGCCACCGTAGAAGAGCAGCAGGCCAGCTGACCCACGCCCCTCCGAGCCGCATTTGGTGGGTGCACCCACCAGGTAGGAGGTTTCCACCCAGGAATTCGGTGGGGGAACCTCCAACGCGGGTGGGTCACCCACCAAACGGGAAGAGTCAGGCGTCGACGAGCTCGCGGGTTTCCTCGGCTGGTACGGCGGGTTTGCGGAAGGGGGCCCGGAGGGTGGCGAGCAGGTGGTGGCGGTTGCGGATGACGGCGATGATCGCGAGCACCAGGTAGATCGCGCTCAGGATGTAGCGGCCGGTCTGACCCGGTACGGCGAACTGGATCGCGAACAGGCCGAGTAGCGTCCAGGCCGCCCAGCGGGGGAAGCGGAGGCTGAGCAGCACCGCGATACCGAGCAGGGTCTGGGTGGCGGTGAGCAGGAACTCCTCGATCTGCCGGCCGTCCAGGTGCAGCGCGGCCGGGCCGCCGCCGATGCCGTAGGCGATCGGGAGGCTGCCGATCAGCAGGGTCCACTGGTTCACCTTGGCCGAGATCAGCAGGCCGAGGGCCGCCGCGCCCTTGCCGCGCCAGGCGAACAGGATCGCGATGATGAACTCCGGCGCCTCCGAGGCCAGCGGGGCCAGCCACTGGACGAGCAGGAACTGGTCGATCCCCAGCGTCCGGCCGCCCTGCACCAGCGAGTCGGCGAACGGCTCTGCCGAGGCCAGGATCACCGCGGCCGAGACCACGAACATCCCGATCACCACGATCCGCCGCGGCACGGTCGGCAGGCCGCCGATCCGCGCGGCCGGGCCGATCAGGTCGGGCTCGTCGTCGTGCCCGGAGACGGCGGCGCGATACAGGTAGTAGGCGAAGAAGGCGAGCAGCGCGATCCCGAGGACCAGGTGGATCTCGCCGGTCACCGGGATCACGAACGCGACCACGCCGGCGATCGCGAGGAAACCGAGCTCGCGGCGGTAGCCCGACTCCAGGACGAGCGTCTTGACGGTCTGGCCGCTGCGCCGCGAGGCGACATACAGGCTGATCAGCACGACGCTGGACCAGCCGAGGCCGAGGAGCAGCCGATTCGACCCGGTCATGTTGGCGGCGGCGTACTGCACGTAGTCGGGGTTGCTGCCGGCCGTGTGCGCGAAGTAGAGGTCCACCGCATACTCCGGCAGGACCGCGATCACAGCGAGCAGCGCGATCGCCAGGCCGCCGGAGATGTCGACCTCCGCGGCCTCGGCCGCCCAGGCCAGCACGAACGACGCGGCCACGACCGCGAGCCCGAAGACCAGGATCGAGACGAGGGCCGGCGGATGGGTGCCGGCCAGCCGCAGTGCGACGGCGGGAACCGCCACCAGCAGCAGCAACAGCACTGGGCGAAGCGCTCTGACCATGTCTCCAGCGTGCCACCGTTTTGATACTTTCGCAATTGCGAAAGTGTGAGACCGTCCTCACCTCGGCCCGGCGGCCTACTGAACGGCCCGTTCAGCGGTCACAATGACTGCGCGATGACGACGTACCCCGAACCCACGAAGGCCCAGCTGGAATCCGCCGCCGGCACCTTCGCGATGCTGTCCGCCCCGGTGCGCCTGCACCTGGTCGCCCTCGCCGCCCAGGGCGAGTACGACGTCGGCACCCTCGCCGACCGGGTCGGAGTCAGCATCGCCACCGCCAGCCAGCACCTCGGCAAACTCCGCCTGGCCGGCATCATCACGGCCCGCCGCGAGGGCCGCCGCCACATCTACACCGTCGACGACCCGCACGTCCTCAACCTCGTCGACCAGATCTTCGAGCACATCGCCCCCGACGGCTCCCTCGCCCCCGACCCACCCCGCCGCACCAGGCCCCCACACACCGACTGACCCGGTCTGAAGCTGGTCTGAAGGTTCTGTGAAGTGCCGGTCGCACGATCGGGTGCATGAACAAAGCACGCATCACAGGGATCGCCGCGGCGGTCGGTCTGATCGGGGCAGGAAGCGTCGCGTACGCCGCCATTCCGGATCCGGCGGGTACGGTCCACGGCTGCTACAACAAGGGCGGTTTTCTCCAGGACAAGGGCGCGCTCCGCGTCGTCCAGTCCGGCGAGAAGTGCCGCTCCAACGAGCTCGCCATGACCTGGAACCAGAAGGGTCCGGCAGGTCCCCAAGGCTTTGCCGGTGCGCAGGGGGTCCCGGGGCCGCAGGGCGTTGCCGGGCCGAAAGGCAATGCCGGACCGCAGGGTGTCGCCGGGCCCAAGGGAGACGTAGGGCCGGCGGGGTCGAGCCACGGATACATCCAGCAGACGACCCACATCGAGCTCAGAGGTGGTGTCACGCCGATCGTTTCGGTCACGTTGCCCGAGGGGCTGTGGCTGCTGTTCGCGAAGGTCGACCTGCAGAACTACGACTCCGCCCCCCAGAACGCAACCTGCGCGATCTACCCCGGCGACGAATCCAACGTCCGGCTCGAAGGCTCGGCCCGAACGACCGTCAGCGTGCAGGGAGCGGTCCGGGTCGGCCCCGACGGCCATCTGGTCACGATGCATTGCGAGATGCAGAGCGGCCTGGCCGCGAACTCTCGGCTCTCTGCCATCAAGGTCGACGCACTCAACTAGGGGGCCCTCCGCGTCGTCCAGTCCGGCGAGAAGTGCCGCTCCAACGAGCTCGCCATGACCTGGGGTGAGAGGAGCCCTGCCGGTCCGAGGGGGGATGCAGGACCGGCAGGGCTCAGTACGACGTACTTCCAGGCGCGGGACTCGCTGCACCTGACCGGGACGATGACCAAGGTGGCTGAGCTGTCGTTGCCAGCCGGGTCGTATGTCGTGACCGGAAAGTGCAGCTCACGAGTGTCAACAGCGAGACGGCGCTCAAGGCTGGGGCGGTTCACTCGCAATGATGTGGCGGAGGTAGCGGGTCGGGTCCTGGAGGTAGGACTTCCAGTTCTGGACGAGTTGGAGGTCTTCCCAGGTCGTGGGGCGGATGCCCCAGTCACCTACTTCGAGAATTGTCGCGCCGGGGAGGGCGGCGATGACGGGGGAGTGGGTGGCGCAGAGGACCTGGGAGCCGGACCGGGCCAGTTGGTCGAGGACGCCGACGACCGCGAGGCTGCTGGAGAACGAGAGGGCCGACTCGGGTTCGTCGAGGCAGTAGAAGCCGTGGCGGGTGAAGCGGTCCTCGATGAGGGTGAGGAAGCTTTCACCGTGGCTCATCTCGTGGAAGCGCGGGTCCTGGCGATACGAGCTCGGGTTCTGCTCCAGGTAGGTGTAGAAGCCGTGCATGGTTTCGGCGCGGAGGAAGAAGCCGGCGCGTTTACTGCCCACTCCGCGGGTGAGGCGTAGCTCGTCGGACAGGGACGACTCGGTGGCGCGAGTGGTCAGGCGGGCACCGGTGGAGCCGCCCTCGGGGGACAGCCCGTAGGCGACGGCGATCGCTTCGACCAGGGTGGATTTGCCGGCGCCGTTCTCGCCGACCAGGAACGTGACGCCGGGGTTCAGGTCCAGGCCGTCGGTCAGCAGTTGCCGTACGGCGGGAATCGTGTGCGGCCAGGCGCCGGACGGACGAATGCCCTCCGCGGCGGCAACCCGGCGTACGGGATGAGTGGCGAAGGGCATTCGGTCAAGCTAGCAAGGGCAACCGACAGAAACGTCAGTCGTCCTCGTCGTCCAGGCGCGCGAGCCAGGTGGCGAAGCGCTCCATCGGGGTCTCGAACTCCGGGTTCAGATCGACGAACTCACGCAGCCGCTCGGCGACCCAGGCCAGCGAGACGTCTTCCTCGCCTCGCCGGCCCTCGAGCTCCTCGATCCCTCGGTCGGTGAAGTACACGTCAGCTGAAGGCCTGCTTCAGCAGCGTCTGCTGCTCCGCCGTGTGCGCACCCATCGAGCCGACCGAGGTCGCCGACATGGCCGGCCGGGAGACCCGGTAGAACGGCTTGCCGCCGAGGTGCTCGGTCAGGTTCAGCGCCATGAACGGCCACGGGCCCTGGTTCGCGGGCTCGTCCTGGACCCAGCGGATCTCGGTGACGTTCGGGTACTTCGCCAGCTCGGCCGCGATCTCCTCGGCGGGCAGCGGGTAGAGCTGCTCGACCCGGACGATCGCCGTACTGATCTTGTCCGGCTCGACCTTCTTGCGCTCGGCCAGCAGGTCGTAGCTGATCCGGCCCGAGGCGAGGATGACGCGCTCGACGGTGGCCTTGGTGGCCTCCGCCTCGGCGTCGCCCAGGATCGGCCGGAAGGTGCCGTGGGTGAGCTCCTCCGGCTGCGACACCGCCTCCTTGCGCCGCAGCAGCTGCTTCGGCGTGAAGACGATCATCGGGTTGTGCTCCTCGCCGAGCGTGTGCCGGCGGAGGAGGTGGAAGTACGACGCCGGGGTCGACGGCTGCGCGACGGTCATCGCGTTCTCGGCGCACAGTGCCAGGAACCGCTCGATCCGTGCGGACGAGTGGTCCGGGCCCTGGCCCTCGTAGCCGTGCGGCAGCAGCAGCACGACACCCGACTTCTGGCCCCACTTCGCCTCACCGGCCGAGATGTACTCGTCGATGATCGACTGGGCGCCGTTCACGAAGTCACCGAACTGCGCTTCCCAGAGCGTCAGCGCCTCCGGCCGCGCCACGGAGTACCCGTACTCGAAGCCGAGCGCGGCGTACTCGCTGAGCAGCGAGTCGTAGACGTAGAAGTTGCCCTGCGCCTCGTCCAGGTTCTGCAGCGGGACGTAGTCCTGGCCGTTGACCCGGTCGATGATCGCGGCGAACCGCTGGACGAACGTGCCACGACGGCTGTCCTGACCGGCGAGCCGGACCGGGCGACCGTCCAGCAGCAGCGACCCGAGTGCCGTCATCTCCGCCGAGGCCCAGTCGATCGGGCCCTGGGTGATCGCGGCGGCCCGGCGCTGCAGCTGCGGCAGCACCTTCGGGTGCACGGTGAAGCCCTCCGGCAGCGTGGTGTACGCGTCGGCGATCTTCTTCAGCACCTCCGGCGTGGTCGCGGTCGCGTCCGGGCCCTCCGGCTTGTCCGGGTAGACCGGGACGGTGACGTACGGCGCGGGGGTGTCCGGCTGGCTCTTCGCCTCACGGACCTCGGTGAAGACGCGCTCCAGCCGCTGCTGGAAGTCCCGCATCGCCTGCTCGGCCTCTTCGACCGTGATGTCGCCACGGCCGATCAGGGCCTCGGTGTAGAGCTTGCGGACCGAGCGCTTCTGCTCGATCAGGTCGTACATCAGCGGCTGGGTGAACGACGGGTCGTCACCCTCGTTGTGACCGCGGCGGCGGTAGCAGACCAGGTCGATGACGACGTCCTTGTTGAACGCCTGCCGGTACTCGAAGGCCAGGTCGGCGACCCGGACACAGGCCTCGGGGTCGTCGCCGTTCACGTGGAAGATCGGCGCCTGGACCATCCGCGCGACGTCGGTGCAGTACATCGACGAGCGCGACGAGGCCGGCGAGGTGGTGAAGCCGACCTGGTTGTTGACGATCACGTGCACGGTGCCACCGGTGCGGTAGCCGCGCAGCTGGGACAGGTTCAGCGTCTCGGCCACCACGCCCTGACCGGCGAACGCCGCGTCACCGTGGACCAGGACCGGGAGGACCGGGAAGGCCGCGCCGCGGTCGAGGATGTCCTGCTTGGCCCGGACGATGCCCTCGAGCACCGGGTCGACGGTCTCCAGGTGCGACGGGTTGGCCGCCACCGACACCTTGATCTTGTCGCCGAACTCCGAGACGAACTCGCCCTCGGCGCCCAGGTGGTACTTGACGTCGCCGGAGCCCTGCACGGTCCGCGGGTCGATGTTGCCGTCGAACTCACGGAAGATCTGCCCGTAGGACTTGCCGACGATGTTGGCCAGCACGTTCAGCCGGCCGCGGTGCGCCATCCCGATGACGACCTCGTCCAGACCGGCCCCGGCCGCCTCCTCGCAGAGCTCGTCGAGCAGCGGGATCGTGGTCTCGCCGCCCTCGAGCGAGAAGCGCTTCTGGCCGACGTACTTGGTCTGCAGGAAGGTCTCGAACGCCTCGGCCTCGTTCAGCTTGGCCAGGATCCGGAGCTGCTCCTCGCGCGGCGGCTTGGTGTGCGGCCGCTCGACCCGGGTCTGCAGCCACTTGCGCTGCTCGGGGTCCTGGATGTGCATGTACTCGATACCGGTGGTGCGGCAGTACGAGTCGCGCAGGATGCCGAGGATCTCGCGCAGCTTCATGAACCGCCGGTCGCCGCCGAACGAGCCGGTCGCGAACTCGCGGTCCAGGTCCCACAGCGTCAGGCCGTGGGTGGCCACGTCGAGGTCGGGGTGGCTGCGCTGCTTGTACTCCAGCGGGTCGGTGTCGGCCATGATGTGGCCGCGTACCCGGAAGGCGTGGATCAGCTCGAGGATCCGGGCCTGCTTGTTGATGTCCTCCTCGTGGCTGTGCGGGAGGTCCGTGGCCCAGCGGATCGGCTCGTACGGGATCCGCAGGCTCTGGAAGATCTCGTCGTAGAAACCCTCCTGGCCGAGCAGCAGCTGGTGGATCCGGCGCAGGAACTCACCCGACTGGGCGCCCTGGATGATCCGGTGGTCGTAGGTCGAGGTGAGCGTCATGACCTTGCTCACCGCGAGCTTTGCCATCGTCTCCTCGGCCGCACCCTGGTACTCGGTCGGGTACTCCATCGCGCCGACGCCGATGATGCAGCCCTGGCCGGTCATCAGCCGCGGCACCGAGTGCTGGGTGCCGATGGTGCCCGGGTTGGTCAGGCTGATCGTGGTGCCCTGGAAGTCCGGCAGCGCGAGCTTGTTGTCGCGGGCCCGCCGGACGATGTCCTCGTAGGCCATCCAGAAGTCCGCGAACGTCATGTCCTCGGTCGCCTTGATCGACGGCACCAGCAGCTGCCGGGTGCCGTCCGGCTTCGACATGTCGATGGCCAGACCCAGGTTGATGTGGGCCGGCTGGACGTGCGTCGGCTTGCCCTCGGTCTCGTCGTACGACGCGTTCATCTCCGGCAGCGTCTTGAGCGCCTTCACCAGCGCCCACCCGATCAGGTGGGTGAAGGAGATCTTGCCGCCCCGCGCGCGCTTGAGGTGGTTGTTGATGACGATGCGGTTGTCGATCAGCAGCTTGACCGGCACCTGGCGGACGCTGGTCGCGGTGGGGACCGTGAGGCTGGTCTCCATGTTCTGCGCGGTCCGCGCCGGAGCACCACGGAGGATCTTCCGCTCGGTGTCGGCGATGGTGGCGGGCGCAGGCTTGATCGGCGCCTTCTGCGGCTGGTTCACCGTTCCTCCGGTGGGGGCGGCCGGCGCGGCCGCTGCCGGCGCGGGCTGCGTGGCCGGCTTGGCTCCCGGCGCGGAGGCCTGGGCAGCCGCTGCCGCGGGCTGGTTCGAGGCGGGCACGGACGGCGCGCTGCCGCGGCTCGGAGCCTCAGGAGTTTTGTTGTCCGACACGGCATCGGGCCGGGGAGCGTCGGCCGGGGCGGTCGTCACCGGCTTCGCATCTGCCTCAGGCTTGTACGTCTTGAAGAAGTCGAGCCACGCCGGATCCACCGAGTTCGGGTCCTGCAGGTACTTCTCGTACAGCTCGTCGACCAGCCATTCGTTCGCACCGAAGGCTGCAAGGGGATTTGAGTCTGATGGCTCGGTGGCCACTGGGCAGTTCGCCTCTTCCGATCTCGGGTCAGATACCGCGGGTTATGACTTGTGCAGTGATGGGTTGGTTCCCGAGGGCAAGGCTAATAGCACGGCGGTAAGTTCCACAGCCCGGGATCACCGGACCAGTGTGCCAAGTGGTCGGGAGTTGATGCCGCGGTCGCCCGAAGCCTGGAACACCCCGCGGGCAGGTGTTTCAGCGGCATCGTCACTCCGGTTGCCCTGGACGGCCGGACCGATGCTGTGATCAACTGCGGGACTCGTTGTACAGGTGGGATTCCGGCCGCCACGACGGTCACTTCGGGTGACGTCGCTGAGCGTGAATGGCCACTGTATGCAACCATCCCGGTGCGGTAGGTCAAGTGTGAACAATTGTGAAGATGTGGTGAAGCTCACCCCGCGCATCAGTCCAGTTGCCATCCTCTGGTCTTAGCCGACCTGCCGCTCGGCCCGATCGCGAGCGCCGTACCCCCAGGCGTCGTCGTACCGGCATACTGACGCAATGGCGCTGACGGACGAGGCGATCGTCAAGATCAAAGGGATGATCACCTCGGGGGAGCTCGGGCCGGGGGACCGGTTGCCGAAAGAGGCGGATCTGGCCGCGCGGCTGGGGTTGTCGCGGAACTCGCTGCGGGAGGCGGTCAAGGCGCTGACGCTGGTGAACGTGCTCGACGTCCGGCACGGTGACGGCACCTACGTGACCAGCCTGGACTCCGCGCACCTGCTGGACGCGCTGAACTTCATGGTCGACCTGCACCGCGACGACTCGGTGCTGCAGTTCTTCGAGGTACGGCGCTTGCTGGAGCCCGGCGTGGCTGCCTTGGCGGCGGCGCGGATCGGGGCCGAGCAGCTCGCGGCGCTGCGGCAGTTGTGCGCGGATCTGCCGCCGGACGCGGGCGTCGAGGACCTGGTGGCGAACGACCTGCGCTTCCACCGCGGCATCGCCGAGGCGACTGGGAACCAGGTCGTCTGCTCACTGCTCGACGGAATCTCCGGCGCGACCCAGCGCGCCCGCATCTGGCGCGGCGTCACCCAGGCCGGCGCGGTCGAACGCACGCTCGCCGAGCACAGTGCCATCCTGGACGCCATCGAGCTCGGCGACGCCGAGGCGGCCCGGGCCTGGATGACCGCCCACATCGCCGGTGTCGAGACCTGGCTCCGCCAAGCTCCCTGACGACAAGCCCGGTAAAAGAGTTGATGGGTCCGGGAGGTCGCCCTAGAGTAGGTGCCGTCACATTCCCGACGACAGGGGTGCAGGTTGCGCAACTGAGGTCTTTCTTCCGCTGTTGATGACCGCTGCCCGGCTCTCGGGATGGTGCGGTCTCCTCGAAGACCTCTTTTGGAGCACCTGATGAGTCATTCCTTGTCCTGTACGGACCTCTTTTTCGCGTGGCCGGACGGCGACGTGCTGTTCGACGGGCTCAGCTTCGTCGCGGGACCGGTCCGGTCCGGGCTGGTCGGGCGCAACGGCACCGGCAAGTCCACCCTGCTCCGGCTGATCGCCGGCCGGCTCAACCCGCAGCGCGGGACGATCCGCGTCCAGGGTGAACTCGGCTACCTGCCGCAGGACCTCACGCTGGACACCTCGCTGCGCGTCGACGAGGCGCTCGGCATCGACGCGATCCGGCGTGCGATCACCGCGATCGAGTCCGGCGATGCCTCGGAGGAGAACTTCGCGATCGTCGGCGACGACTGGGACGCCGACGAGCGTTCCGAGGCGTTGCTCGGCAAGCTCGGTCTCGGCTCGATCGGCCTCGACCGGTCGGTCGGTGAGCTGTCCGGTGGCGAGACGATCCTGCTCGGCCTGGCCGCCGAGCTGCTGCGGCGACCCGACGTACTGCTGCTCGACGAACCGACCAACAACCTCGACCTCCGGGCGCGACAGCACCTGTACGACGCTGTCGACCAGTTCCGTGGTGCGTTGCTGATCGTCAGCCACGACCGCGAACTGCTCGACCGGGTCGACCAGATCGGTGACCTGCGCAAGGGCGACATCACCTGGTACGGCGGCAACCTGTCGGCGTACGAGGAGTCGATCGCGATCGAGCAGGAGGCGGCCGAGCGGATGGTGCGGGCGGCCGAGTCCGATCTGCGCAAGCAGAAGAAGGACCTGATCGAGGCCCGGATGAAGACGGACCAGCGCCAGGCTCGGGGGCAACGTGCCTTCGAGAAGGGCGGCATCCCGAAGATCGTGGCCGGCAACCTGAAGCGCAACGCGCAGGTGTCGGCGGCGAAGCACATCGGGATGCACTCCGACCGGCTGGAGTCGGCGCAGGACGCGCTGGCCGACGCGGAGGCGAAGGTCCACGACGACGACGCCATCCGGGTCGATCTGCCGAAGACCGCCGTACCGGCCGGTCGCGTCGTACTGCGGCTCGAGCAACACGAGCTGCGGACCGGCGCGCTGGTGGACCTGGAGATCCGGGGACCGGAGCGGATCGCCTTGACCGGGCCGAACGGCGCGGGCAAGACGACGCTGCTGCATTCGATCACCAGCGGTTCGCTGCCGGTGGTTCCGTTCCGCTACCTGCCGCAGCGGCTCGACCTGCTCCGCGACGACCTGTCGATCGTGGACAACGTCGGATTGCTTGCCCCCGGCATCGAGAACCAGGAACGACGGTCGCGACTGGCCAGGTTCCTGTTCCGCGGCCGGTCGGCGGATCAGCTGGTCAGCACGTTGTCCGGCGGCGAACGCTTCCGGGCGACACTGGCGGCCCTGCTCCTGGCCGAGCCGCCACCTCAGTTGCTGATGCTCGACGAGCCGACCAACAATCTGGACCTCGCCAGCGTCGCGCAACTCAAGGACGCCCTCGCGTCGTACCAGGGTGCTCTGATGATCGCGAGCCACGACCTGCCGTTCCTCCGCGACATCGGCATCACCCGCTGGCTCGAGCTCACTCCGGAGTCGCTGGAGACGATCGAGCCGCTGTAAAGCGCCAACTCGGTAAGCCGACGACCTGCCGCCTTCGGGTGGCAGGTCGTTCGTGCGTGTTGCGGAGGTCACCTTTGCGATCAATACCCCAGGGGGGTATGGTCAGAGCATGGATGAGCACGCGGGGCACGTGGAGCAGGCAAGTCATGCCGGGCACTCGGAGGCCATGGATCACTCGGGGCACGGCGGACATGCCGACCATTCCGGGCACGGTGGGCATTCCGGGCACGGGGATCATGCGGCGCAGTTCAAGGACCGGTTCTGGATCAGCCTGGCGCTGTCGGTTCCGGTGGTGTTCTTCAGTGCGATGTTCGCCGACCTGCTGGGGTACACGCGGCCGGACTTCGTGGGCGCGAGCTGGATCGCACCGATCCTCGGTACGGCGATCTTCGTGTACGGCGGGCGCCCGTTCCTGACCGGTGGCTGGGGCGAACTGAAGTCACGCCGGCCCGGGATGATGCTCCTGATCTCGATGGCGATCACGGTCGCGTTCGTGGCCTCGTGGATCACCACGCTCGGCATCGGCGGCTTCGACCTCGACTTCTGGTGGGAGCTCGCGCTGCTGATCGTGATCATGCTGCTCGGCCACTGGCTCGAGATGCGCGCGCTCGGCGCAGCCTCCGGAGCGCTCGATGCGCTGGCCGCACTCCTGCCGGACGAGGCGGAGAAGGTGACCGCCGACGGGGTGGTCGCGGTGGCGCTCCACGAGCTGGCGGCGGGCGACGTCGTACTGGTTCGTTCTGGTGGGCGGGTGCCGGCGGACGGGACGGTCGTCGAGGGGCAGGCCGAGGTTGACGAGTCGATGATCACCGGGGAGTCGCGACCGGTTTCGCGAGCCGTCGGTGACTCGGTGGTCGCCGGGACCGTTGCCACCGACAACGCACTCCGCATAGAGATCACCGCGGTCGGCGACGACACCGCGCTGGCCGGGATCCAGCGGTTGGTGGCGGAGGCGCAGGCGTCCTCGTCCCGAGCGCAGGCGCTGGCTGACCGGGCGGCCGCCTTCCTGTTTTACTTCGCCTCGATCTCCGGGCTGATCACGTTCATCGTGTGGTCGCTGCTGGGCGAGCTCGATCAGGCCGTCGCTCGGACCGTGACCGTGCTCGTGATCGCTTGCCCGCACGCGCTCGGCCTGGCGATTCCGCTCGTGATCGCGATCTCCACCGAGCGGGCCGCGAAGGCCGGCGTACTGGTCAAGAACCGGCTGGCGCTGGAGCGGATGCGTACCGTCGACGTCGTCCTGTTCGACAAGACCGGCACCCTGACCAAGGGCGAGCCCACCGTGATCGGCGTCGCGCCGGTGAACGGCGTGACCGAGGACGAGCTGCTGGAGCTGGCGGCCGCGGTCGAGGCGGACAGCGAGCACCCGTTGGCGCGGGCCATCGTCCGTACGCAGAAGGCTCACGTCCCAACCTTGGTGGCAACGGAATTCACCTCCCTCACCGGCCGCGGCGTACAGGCTGTTGTCGGCGGCAACGAAGTGGCAGTCGGCGGACCGGCCTTGCTGCGCGAGTACGACGTACCGGAACCGGCCGAGCTTGAGCCGCGGGTCGCGGAATGGAAAGCTCAGGGCGCGGCCGTTCTGCAGGTACTGCGGGATCGGCAGGTCGTCGGCGCGATCGCACTGGCGGACGCGGTGCGCGAGGAGTCCCGGCAGGCCGTGGATGCGTTACACCAAAGGGGTGTCCGGGTCGCGATGATCACCGGCGACGCTCACCAGGTAGCCGAGGCCGTGGCGACCGAACTGGGGATCGACGAGGTCTTCGCGGAGGTCCTGCCCGGTGACAAGGACGCCAAGGTCAGCGAACTGCAAGCCCGCGGCCTGAAGGTCGCCATGGTAGGCGACGGCGTGAACGACGCCCCCGCACTGGCCCGAGCCGAAGTAGGCATCGCGATCGGCGCAGGCACCGACGTAGCCATCGAATCCGCCGGCGTAGTCCTGGCCACCGACGACCCCCGAGCCGTCCTCTCGGTCATCGACCTCTCCCGAGCCAGCTACCGCAAAATGTGGCAGAACCTGGTCTGGGCCACCGGCTACAACCTCATCACCGTCCCGCTGGCCGCCGGCGTCCTGGCCTTCGCCGGCATCCTCGTCTCCCCAGCAGTAGGCGCCCTCCTGATGTCCATCTCCACCATCGTCGTAGCCCTCAACGCCCAACTACTCCGCCGCCTGAACCTCACCCCCCAAACCCACCCCGCCCCCTAGCCCCCATCCGCGCGCCAAGTGCTGGGTCGGCCGCGGTCACTCGGCTGGCCGTGCTGCCACCTGATGGGTTCCCCCATCAGGTTGTGGGTTCTGGACTCGCATGCGGGTCCAGAACTGACAATCTCGTGGGTGGACCCATGAGATGCGCCGGCGCAGGGGCCGGTACGGCGGAATGGGGTGGGCGAGCAGTGCTTTGGGGAGGTGAGGCAGGGGGGTGCCTCTTCCCGGACGGCAGCCAGTGCCCGGCAACCACAAGCAACGGGAACGCGGGAACCGGCGTCGCTTGTCGGACGGCAAGCGACGCCCGTCAGCCGTAGGCAACGGGGACGCGGGAACCAGGCTCGCCATCCACCCCAGCTACTGCGGCGGCCGGCCATGTTGTCTTCAGATCGGCCGGTCGCGGCGAGGAACCACAAACCGACGTCCCCGGCTGAGGCCTTTCGGTCTGTACCCCGCCCGACCGCCGAAGGCGGTCGACTGAAGCGCACGGCGAGCTGAGCGGATGGCTGAGCCGAATTGCGAGGCCGGCGACCGCGATCCCGCTCCCTGAGCCGAACCGGCCTGTGGCTGAGGTGCAGGATCTCGCGCTATCCGGTGGATTGTGGGTGCCCCGTGACGAAAATCCACCGGCTAACGAAACCAGACGGCCGATACCCCGTTAGCCGGTGGATTTTGGGTGGTGGGTGCCTGTTGCGTTTTGACGGCTGTTGCTCCCCAAACCGGTTCGGGGAGCGAGATCGCGGCAGGTGGTCGGTCGCGGTGGGCTGAGGGCTTTGCCTGGACAGGAACCCCTCCTCCCCGAAGGTGCTCGTCCGGTCCGTCCGCTCGGATTCGGCCGGCGACGTACGCGGTGGCTGGTCGCCGCGGCGGCCGGATTTACTGAAGCAGTGTGGCTTGGGCGGTCTTCGGCTGAGGGGGATGGTGCGGTCGGTGACCGCGGTTCCCCGTTGCTTGTGGTTGACGGGCTGTGGTTGCGGCCAGCGATGAGGAGGCCTGTCAGGTGATTCGCCGCCGTGGTTGTCCAGTGCGGTTCGGGTCGGCTGCCAGCGTGCGGAATTTCACTGGATATCCGTTCAAATGGGCCCTTCTCTGCTCAAAATGTGAGGGGAGAACCAGCAACTTGCGGGGAGATCCCCTCGTTCTCCTGGGACCGCAACCGAAGCCCGGAAGCTCAAACAGCCGGCACGCGGTCACCGGCCTCGCCATCCCCCTCAACCACAGACCACGCCCACCTAGCACTTCAGTAAATCGGCCGCCGCGGCGACCAGCCACCGGGTACGTGTCCGGCCTGTCCGGTGCGGCGCGAATCGGGGGCACACCAACCACCTCTGCGGGGATCTGCTGCCACCCAGAGACAGCAGATCCCCGCAAACACGTGGAAACCCCGCCCAGCCACAGATCCACGGAGACCTACTGCCAAATACCGGCAGCAATCATCCGTGAACCCGCTCCAACCCCGACCAGTCACCGGATTGCAGGCACCAACGCCACGCCGATTCTGCAACAGCCTCCCCGTGACGAAAATCCACCGGCTAACGAAACCGAACGGGCGATACCCCGTTAGCCGGTGGATTGTGGGTGCCCCGTGACGAAAATCCACCGGTTAGTGGGACAGGGCGGCTAGTTGGGTGGGGTCGTGGGCGGAGAAGATGGTGAGGGGGCCGGATTGGTGGAGGGCGGCGAGGTGGGCGTGGTTGGCTCGGACCTGGGCGGGGTTGAAGGCGACCAGGCGTTCGTTGATGCGCAGCGGTAGCGGGACCGGTCCGCCGTCGAGCGTTCCGTGGTGGTAGAAGGCGTCGCCGGCGTGCACCAGCCACTCGCGATCGTTGTGGACGGCAACGGCTGCGTGGCCGCGGGTGTGACCGACCAGCGGAATCAGCACCACCCCCGGCAGCACCTCGCGGGCGGCAGCGAATCCGTGCCACGGTTCGCCGTCCGCCGGATGCTCGACCAGCCGCGGTCCGTGCGCCCACTGCACCGCCCGGTACCGCTTCCGCTCCTTCCACGAAGGCGAGTGCACCGCACCCCGCGCCTCAGCCGCACTCACATGTACGGCGGCCGCCGGGAAGTCGTCCAATCCACCGACATGATCAAGGTCGAAATGCGTCAGCACCACATCCCGTACGTCGTTCGCCGCGAACCCCAACCGCTCGATCTGGCGGATCGCGGTCTCGGCCGGATCGAGCGCCGGCCGGATCAACCGCCGTACCGGACCGAGCCGGGAAGGATCGGCGATGTCCGCCAGCCCGAATCCCGAGTCGACGAGCACCAACCCACGGTCCGACTCGATCAGCAGCACATGGCAGATCAGCGGCGCGCCGGGGAAGCGGAGCGAACCGCAGTTGAGATGGTGGACGCGCATCAGCGCGGTGCGGTCAGTAGTTCGGGCCGGCCGATCTGCAGCACCAGCGAGGCGGTGTCGAAGTAGACCCGCTCGAGCGTGATCCGGTCCCCGGTGAAGAAGAACACCGCGATCACCGGCACCCGGAACGCCTTCCCCGTCGGCGGCAGCCCGTAGAACTCACCCAGGTTCGTCCCCAGCAGGTCGAACTCGACGATCACCGAATCCGCGGCCGCGTGGAACCGGGCGTTCTCGTGCCGCTGGTCCGGGAACGCCGTCCGGGTGAGCGTGTAGTACGCCATCACCTGCTCGGCGCCGTCGAAGGTCTGTCCGGTCGGCACGATCTCGTACAGCGGATGCCCGTCGAAGGTCGCCAGCGTCAGGTCGAACTCCTGGGTGACTTCGGTGTCCATGTGCTCCTGGATCACCGCGATCCGCCGGGCGGCCAGGTCAGCGTCCACGCTCAGTTCCATGCCCGGCAACCTATCCGATGTCATGAACCGGCGACCGGCTCCGACGTGTCGGGTGCAGGCCTTCGCCGAAGGCTCCGAGCGGGAGAAGAACAGTGGAAGCTCTGAGCGTGATGATCGTGACGAAACAACTCGCCGACGATATCCGGGACTCGATGGACGGCCGGCCCGAGCAGCCGTTCCGCGACGTACCGAAGCGCCGCCGGTCGGGTGCCTCGGCGGCGCGACGGTGGTGGGTTCAGCTGGTCGGAGCGTCGGCGCGCAACAGGCCGGTCGACTTGAGATCGGACCACAAGGAGGCCGGGAGCTCCGCCTGATCCAGCGCCGCGTTGATCTGGACCTCTTCAGCGTTCCGGCAGCCGACCGCGATGCCGGCGACGGCCGGGTGGAAGCGCGGGAAGGCCAACGCGGCCTGGGGCAGCGTCACCCCGTGCGACTCACAGACGTCCGCCAACTCATTTGCCTTCGCGATCAACGCCGCATCGGCTGGCGCGTAGTTGAAGGTGGTGTCCTGAGCGGGCCGCGGCTGCGAGAGCAGGCCGGAGTTGAAGACGCCGACGGCAATCACCTGTACGTCGTTCGCGAGGCAGGCGGGCAGTACGTCGTCCAGGCCGTCCGGGTCGATCAACGAGTAGCGACCGGCCAGCATGATCACGTCGATGTCGATCTCGGTGACGAACCGGGTGAGCATCGCGGTCTGGTTCATGCCGGAGCCGATCGCGCCGATGACGCCTTGGTCGCGCAGCTCGATCAGCGTCGGGAAGGCGGTCGCCACGGCCTCGTCGTAGTGGTCGTCCGGGTCGTGCACGAAGACGATGTCCAGGCGGTCGGTGCCGATCCGGCGCAGCGAGTCCTCGATGCTGCGCAGGACGCCGTCCCGGCTGTAGTCGAAGCGGCGGCGACGCTTCGAGACAACTGCGAAGCCGTCGGTGTCCGGTGCCTCCGTGTCGGCCTCGTAGATGATCCGGCCGACCTTCGAGGACAGCACGTACTCGTCGCGCGGCTTGCCGGCCAGGCCGCGACCGAGCCGCTCTTCGGCCAGCCCGAGGCCGTAGTGCGGCGCGGTGTCGAAGAAGCGCCAGCCCGCGTCCCAGGCCGCGTTCACGGTAGCGACCGCGTCGGCTTCGGTGACCTCGGTCCGCAGACCAGCCAGCGGTGCTCCACCTAGGCCGATCTTCAGGTCACCGAAGATGTTCACACTCATGAGCGCGCCGCCGGGAGGCGCAGGTTCTGCATGCCGCCGTCGACGGCGATCGCCGTACCGGTGGTTGATCCGGCCAGCGGACTGGCCAGGTACGCGATCGCCTGGGCGACCTCATCGGCCGACACCAGCCGGCCCATCGGCTGCCGCGCCTCGAGGGCGGCCCGCTCAGCCTCGGGGTCAGCCGCAGCGTCGAGCAGGCGGCCGACCCACGGGGTGTCCGCGGTGCCCGGATTCACGCAGTTCACCCGGATGCCTTCGCGGACGTGGTCCGCGGCCATCGCCATCGTGAGGGCCAGGACAGCACCCTTGCTGGCGGAGTACAGCGCGCGGTTCGGCAGGCCGGCGGTGGCGGCGATCGAGCAGGTGTTGACGATCGCGGCCGCGGTCGACTTGCGCAGGTACGGCAGGGCGGCGCGGGTGACGCGGGCGATCCCGACCACGTTGACGTCGAGGACGCGGTGCCACTCGTCGTCGTCGTTCGCCGAGACGTTGCCCTGGGCGCCGATCCCGGCGTTGTTCACCACGATGTCGATCCCGCCGAGCTGCAGCGCGGCCGCGGCGACCGCGGAGCGCACCGAGCCGTCGTCGGTGACGTCGGCGGCGATCCCGGTCAGCGGCTCGGGGACATCGGGTTTCAGGTCGAACACGACCACCCGCGCGCCGCGAGCGGCCAGCAGGGTGGCGGCCGCGAGCCCGAGGCCCGACGCACCACCGGTCACCACAGCCTTGAGGCCGGCGAAAGTGTTGTCTTGCGGGCCAGTCACTGGTTCTCCTTAGTGAGGTCGTTCCAGATCTTGCCACCCGGGTACCGGAAGTCGGTCAGCGTCTCGGCATCCATCTCGGCGCCGAAGCCCGGCTTCACCGGTGCCACGTAGTGCCCGTCCCGGATCACGACCGGGTCCAGGAAGTGCTCGTGCAGGTGGTCGACGTACTCGATCACGCGATCCTCGACCGACCCGCTGACCGCCACGTAGTCGAACATCGACAGGTGCTGGACCAGCTCACACAGTCCTACCCCACCCGCGTGCGGACACACCGGTACGCCGAACTTCGCGGCCAGCAGGAGGATCGCGATGTTCTCGTTCACCCCGGCGACGCGGGCACTGTCGAGCTGCAGCACGGCCAGCGAACCGGCCTGCAGCATCTGCTTGAAGACCACCCGGTTCTGCACGTGCTCACCGGTCGCGACCCGGGTCGGGGCGATCGCCTTCGCGATGGTCGCGTGGCCGAGGATGTCGTCCGGGCTGGTCGGCTCCTCGACCCACCAGACGTCGTACGGGGCGAGGGCCTCGATCCACTGGATGGCGGGGCCCACATCCCAGCGCTGGTTGGCGTCGATCGCGATCCGGATGTCCGGGCCGACGGCCTCGCGGGCCAGCCGCATCCGGCGGATGTCGTCGTCGAGGTTCGCGCCGACCTTCAGCTTGATCTGGGTGAACCCGTCGGCGACCGCCTCGTGGCACAGCCGGACGAGTTTCGCGTCGTCGTACCCGAGCCAGCCCGGTGTCGTCGTGTACGCCGGGTAGCCGCGCTCCCGCAGGAGTGCCTCGCGCTCGCCCCGCCCGGTCTGGGCCTTGCGCAGAATCTCCAGCGCCTCGTCCGGAGTGAGCGCGTCGGTCAGGTAGCGGAAGTCGATCAGGTCGACGATCTGCTCGGGAGTCAGATCGGACAGCAGCTTCCAGAGCGGGACGCCGGCGCGCTTGGCGGCCAGGTCCCACACCGCGTTGACGACCGCGCCGATCGCCATGTGCATGACGCCCTTCTCCGGGCCCAGCCAGCGCAGCTGCGAGTCGTGCACGAGCGACTTCCAGAAGGCGCCGAGGTCGTTCAGCGTCGCGTCCAGGTCGAGCCCGACCACGTGGTCGCGCAGCGCGTGGATCGCGGCGGTCTGGACCTCGTTGCCGCGGCCGATCGTGAACGCGAACCCGTGCCCCTCGAGCCCGTCACCGGCATCGGTACGCAGGATCAGGTACGCGGCCGAGTAGTCGGGGTCGGGGTTCATCGCGTCGGATCCGTCGAGGTCCAGCGAGGTGGGGAAGCGGACGTCGTACGTCTCTAACTCGGTGAAACGTGCCATGGAGTGACCCGATCTGGTGCGGAGGGCGGTCTGTCCGACGAATCCTATAGGATATGTGGCACCTTCGGCAGGGGGTGGACCGCTACAGTCGCCCCATGACCGCGCTGCGCCTGGGCCGACGCACTTTCGGGGCCGGTGAGTTCGCCGTGATGGCGATCGTCAATCGGACTCCGGACTCGTTCTTCGACCGGGGCGCGACCTTCGCCACGGACGCGGCGTACCAGGCGATCGACCAGGCGGTCGCGGACGGTGCCGATCTGGTCGACATCGGTGGTGTGAAGGCCGGGTACGGCGAACCGGTCAGCGAGGATGAGGAGCTGCGGCGGACGGTCGATTTCGTGGCCGGGATCCGCGACCGGCACCCGTCGCTGGTGATCAGCGTGGACACCTATCGCAGTGGCGTCGCCCGGCGGGTCGTGGAGGCCGGGGCCGACCTGCTCAACGACACCTGGGCGGGGTCTGATCCTGATCTCGTCTATGCCGCGGCCGAGTTCGGCGCTGGGCTCGTCTGCAGCCACGTCGGCGGCCTCTCGCCGCGCACCGACCCACACCGGATGGCGTACGACGACGTGGTGGCCGACGTGATCCGGACGACGACCGGGCTGGCCGAGCGCGCGGTCGCGGCCGGGGTGCGGCCGGACGGAATCCTGATCGACCCGACGCACGACTTCGGCAAGAACACCCTGCAGTCGCTCGAGCTCACCCGTCGCCTGGACGAGTTGGCCGCGACCGGTTGGCCGGTGCTCGTGGCCGTGTCGAACAAGGACTTCATCGGCGAGACGCTCGAGCTGCCCCCAGGACAGCGCGGGAACGGGACGCTGGCCGCGTTGACTGTCTCGGCCTGGCTTGGTGCCCGCGTGTTCCGGGTACACGACGTACCGGCCGCACGTCAGGCGCTCGACCTGGTCGCTGTACTGCGCGGCACTGCCCAGCCCGCTGGAACCCGAAGGAGCCTGGCTTGATGCGCCAACTGGACGAACTCTCGGACGACGAACTGATCGAGGTCTACCGGGTCGACGACCGTTCGGTCCCGCATCTGCGGGCGAACTTCGTCAGCAGCCTGGATGGCGCGGTCGAGATCGACGGCCAGTCCAAGGCGTTGTCGAGTGACTCCGACAGTCGCGTCTTCAGCATGGTCCGTCGGCTGGCCGACATCGTCCTGGTCGGCGCCGGAACCATCCGCGACGAGGGCTACACCCCGCTGCGGCTGTCGAAGGCCAGCCGCGAATGGCGGACGGCGAACGGCCTGGCCGAGAACCCGACTCTGGCGGTCGTCTCGTCGCGGCTCGAGCTGAGCCCGGTGAACCCCATCTTCCGATCAGCCGAACGCCCGATCGTCATCACCCATGAAGCCTCCCCGCCGGACCGCCGCGAAGCGCTCGCCGAGGTCGCCGACCTGTTGGTGCTCGGTGATGCCGAGGTCGATCTGCCCGCGCTTGTCCAGGAGTTCGCCGATCGCGGTAAGCCGCAGATCCTCAGCGAAGGCGGCCCGCACCTGCTGGGCAGCCTCGCTGCCGCCGACCTGGTCGACGAATTCTGCCTGGCCCTGGCGCCCCTCCTGGCCGGCCCCGGCTCCGGCCGCGTCACCGCCGGCCCGCCCACCACGCTGACCCGCCGGCTGAAACTCGCCACTACTGTCGTCGCCTCCGACGACTACCTCTTCTTCCGCTACCTCCGGGAGTCCTGACGTGCCCGTGGTTTTTGCCGCCGTCTGCCCGCACCCGCCCCTGCTCGTTCCCGAGGTAGCCACCGGTGCTGCCGCTGACCTGGACACCCTCCGCGCCGCCTGTCTAACCGCGGTGGATCAGCTGGCGACCGCCGACCAGGTGGTCGTCGTGGGTTCCGGGGTTGAACGAACCTACGAGGGTTCAGTTGGTGGTGGGTTCGGCGCGTACGGCGCTGCGTCGGTTCGGTTCGGCGATGGGCCTGCGGTGCTGCCGCTGTCGCTGGCGATCGGTGGCTGGCTGCTCGAGCAGTCCAAGGCTGCCGGCGTACCGCGGAGCTATCGGGCGATCGACCCGGCGACGCCGCCTGCGGCCTGCGTGGACCTTGGTCGATCCATTGCTCAGGGCAACGATCGGGTCGGGTTGCTGGTGCTGGGCGACGGCGCTCCTCGGCGCAGTGAGCACTCGCCGGTGCATCTGCATCCGCGCGCGGAGATCTTCGACAGCACGGTGGCGCGAGCCCTCGCGGCGGCGGATGCCGACGTACTGGCTGCGCTCGATCCGGATCTGGCGGCTGAGCTCCAGGCGGCCGGGCGTGCGCCCTGGCAGGTGCTCGCGGGCGCGCTCGGTGGCCTGCAAGGCCAGCTGCTGTACGACGCTGCGCCGTACGGTGTCGGCTACTTCGTGGCGTCGTTCACTTGATGACGTCGTCGTCGAGTTGGGCGAGGCCCCACTCGGTCCAGTCGAGCAGTGCGGGCAGGGTCCGGCGGCCGCGCTCCGCGGCGAGGCGGCCGAAGGAGAGCGGGTTGTCATGCCACTCCGGCCCCGCCAGGGCGACCTGCGCTTCGATGCCGGCAAGTCGTCGGCGCGCCTGATCGGCGTACTGCTGCAGGAACACGCGCGCCTCGGCCGGCTCGAGTGATCCGACCATGAACAACCGCAGGGCGGCCGCGCTGCGGATGAGCTCGTCCTCCGGCTCCAGGATCCAGCGCCGCAGCTCGACCCGGCCGGTCTCGGTGATGCCGTAGGTCTTCCGGCCGCGGGAGGCCTCGCCGACGACCTCGATCAGGCCGGCCTCGGTCATCTTTCGTAGCTCCGGATAGATGTGGCTGTGCGAGGCGTGCCAGGCGAACTGGCTCAGCTGCTCGAACGCCTTGGTCAGCTCGTAGCCCGTGGCGGGTTCCTGGTCCAGCAGCCCGAGCAGTCCGTGACGCAACGACATGAACGGACCGTACCATGACATATGTACTGACTGACCTGTACAGCTTGACACTAATCCACCGTACGACGCACTGTGGATCCCATGGTGGATGTGCTGGTAGTGGGAGCAGGGCCGACCGGATTGACGCTCGCCCTGCAGCTGAGTCGCTGGGGTCTGGCGGTGCGGGTGGTCGACCAGGCGGACGGTCCGCAGCAGGGCGGCCGCGGGTTCGGGATCAAGCCGCGGACGCTGGAGGTGTTCGACGCCCTCGGGCTGGCCGATCAGTTCCTCGCCGCCGACGGAACCGCGCACCGGACGAAGGTGTATCTCGGTCAGGCCCTGCTGACAGACTTCACGACCAAGCAGGACGCACCGGCTCCGGCTCGGCCGTTCCCGAACTACGTGGCGCTGCCACAGTGGCGGACTGTGGAGATCCTCCGGGCCGGTCTGGCCGCGCAGGGCGTCGAGGTGGAGTACGGCGTGACGCTGGCGAGCTTCACCGATCACGGGTCGTCGGTCAGCGTGGAGTTCGCGGACGGCTCGCGCGCCAGTACGGCGTACCTGGTCGGCTGTGACGGTGGCCGCAGCACGGTCCGCAAGCAGCTCGGGATCGGCTTCGCGGGTAGCAGCGACACCGCGCGAGCCATGCTGGCAGACGTCGATGTGACCGGGCTCGCCGACCACGCCGTCCACCTGTGGGCTTCTGACCAGCAGATGCTCGTGCTCCGGCCGTATCGGGAGGGCGAGCCCTGGCAGGCGGTCGCCTCGCTGGGAGATGAAGCTGAGCCGTCGCTGGAGTGGTTGCAGCAGACGGTGGTCGAGCGGACCGGCATCCAGGATCTCCGGGTGAGCAATCTGCGCTGGACCTCGGTCTGGCGCTACAGCCTGCGGATAGCCGACCGGTACCGCGTCGGACGAGTGTTTCTCGCAGGCGATGCCGCGCACGTCCACAGCCCGTTCGGTGCGTTCGGCATGAACACGGGTGTGCAGGACGCGAACAATCTGGCCTGGAAGCTCGCACTGGTACTGCAAGGGGCCGGTGAGGAGCTGCTGGACACGTACGAAGCCGAGCGCCTGCCAGTGGGCCGGCAGGTCCTCGAAGAGAGCGACCGTCGGTTCTCGTCAGCCACTGCGCCGCCGCGGATCCTGCAGCCCTTCCTGCGCTTCCTGGTCAAGCCGTTCCTGGTCCGGCTGAACAGGCGCGGTCGCACGGACCATCCGTCGTACCCGACATCTCCACTGACTGTTCCGGGTGCAGGTGGCAGTGCGCCGGATGGAGTCGGTCTGACCGCGGCTGGGGAGAAGGTGCGGCTGTTCGAGCTGTTCCGGCACCCCGGATTCACCGTGCTGGCGTTCGGGGTCGACGTACCGGTGCTGCCCGGTCCAGTGCGCGGGTTCGTCGTCGGACGGGATCTGATCGATGTCGACGGCAACATCCGCCGCAGCTACCCGAAGCGTGCCTATGCGCTGATCCGGCCGGACGGCTACCTCGCGTCGCTCACCGATGACGCCGCTGAGCTCGAGTCCTACCTACGCCGCTGGAGCAAGTGACTCGACCGGTACGTCCGGCCAGCGCTCTGCGGTGGCGGCGAGATCGTCTCGGCCCGCTGCGCGCAGCTGCTCGACCAGCTCGCCCCGAGCAGCCTGTACGACGCCCGCTGCGGCCTCGGCCGTGTCATGCGGACCCGACCAGTTGCAGACCGCATCCCCGGCGTACCAGCCCGAGCTTGTACGCCGCACATGCGCCGCTGCGAGTCGACCAGCGGGAAGTGTGGTGGTCGCGAGCTCGATGACCGCCTCAACCGCGACAACCGGCGCAGTGAGGTCAAGCAGCGGCCGGAGCTCGACCGCATCCGTCAGCACGAACTCATAGCCGGCCGGAGCGCGTTCCGCGAGCCAGGACAGGGCTTCGGCGGCTGTCTGCTGGAGAAGCGCCGGGTCAGCGAGCGTGTGCACACCGCACTGCCGGGTGTGGGTCGGGCGCAGCTCGTTCTGCCACAACCGGACCTGCAGTTCGTCGCGACCGGACAACCGCCGGCCCAGAATGCGCGCCAGTCCGACGACGTCGAAATTCAGCTCGTCAGGAGTGCGCTTCCGTCCCGGCTCGAGTGGCATGCCCGGCAGTGTCCCCCGAGTGGTCCACGGCCCGACATGCCACCGAGTCAGAACAGTCACCCTACGACCCTAAGGCTTGGCGGGTGCATCCACACCAAAGGTCTTGGCGAGGTCGGTGAGGATGGACCAGGCGCCCTGCAGGCCGACCGCGGTCATCCAGGTCAGGTCCGGGACCTCGTGCACCTTCGGGGCGAGCGGCTTCCAGAGCGGGTTGGCCTTGAACTCGGCGGCGGTCTTCGCGCCCAGGCCCTTGTCGTCGGAGTAGGTGGTGACGAAGATCGCGTCCGCGTCGGCGTCCTTGATCCGCTCCGGGCCGATCTCGAGCGCGAACCCGTCGACGTCCTGCGACTTCGGCCGGGCGATGCCGGCGTCCTTCAGTACGATGCCGGAGTAGGTCGCCTTCTGGTACAGCCGGGTCGGGCCGTCGAGGAAGCGGACCACCGAGACGGTCGGGTTCTTCGCCTTCGCGTTGATCGCGGCGCCGACGGTCTTGGCCGCGGCCTCGTACGACGCGATCTCCTTGTCGGCCAGGGACTCCTCGCCGAGCGCCTTGCCCTCGAGCCGGATGTTGTCCTTCCAGGTCGGCCCGGTGGTCTCCGACATGATCGTCGGCGCGATCTTGGAGAGCTGGTCGTAGAGCTTCTCGTGCCGGACCTTGGCGGTGATGATCAGGTCCGGGTCGAGGTCCGCGATCTTCTCCAGGTTCGGCTCGGCGAGCGTGCCGACGGCCTGGGCGTCCTTGCCGAGCGTGTCGCGGTCGGTGCCGAGGTAGTCCGGCAGCTTGTCCTTGATGCTGCGGTAGTCGGTGTAGCCGACGACCGGGGTGTCCAGGATCAGCGTCGCGTCGACGAAGCTCGCGTCCAGGGCGACGACCCGCTTCGGCTTGGCCGGGATCTCGGTCTTGCCCATGGCGTGCTCGACGGTCCGCGGGAAGCCGGCGCCGGTCGAACCCGAGGCCTCCGGAGCCTTCCCGTCGTCCGACGAGCCGCAGCCGGCCAGGGCCAGCGCCGCGACAGCGAACAGGGCGGTGATGCGACGCAGGCCGGGGCGGTGGGGCGGGGAAGGTATCGGCGCAAGCACGGGTTACTCCAGGTAGGGTGTCTGACGACCTCTGACTAGTAAGGCAACCCTAACCTATGTCGCCCTCGGCTCGGCGCGCCGCATCCCTTGTGGTGCTGGCGGTCGTCCTCGTGCTGGTCTTCGTGGCCAGCCTGGCTTTCGGCTCCCGCTGGCTCGGTCCAGGCGCGCTGTGGCACGCGATGACGGCCAACAACGGCTCCGACGCCGACGTGATCGTCCGTAGCCTGCGGGCGCCGCGGACGATCGTTGCCATCCTCATCGGTCTGTGCCTTGGCGTCGCCGGGGCGCTGATGCAAGGCCACACTCGCAATGCGCTCGCGGAGCCGGGCATCTTCGGGGTGAGCTCCGGCGCTGCGTTTGCAGTAGTCCTGGGGTTACAGACCGGAGTGGTCGAGTCGGTCGGGTCCACCGTGTGGGTGGCGCTTGCGGGCGCGCTGGTTGCGACGTACGGCGTTCAGCGGCTCGCGTCGCGGGGGAGTGGTGCGACTCCGGTCGGGCTGGCGCTGACGGGTGCTGCGGTCGCCGCGATGCTCGGTGCGATGACGTCGGCGATCGTGTTGCTGGACAGCAACACCCTGGACGGATACCGCTTCTGGGCGGTCGGATCGGTGGCAGGGCGCGGCCTGGACGTTGCTGGTCAGGTGCTGCCGTTCGCGGTGATCGGTCTGGCGCTAGCCGCGTTCAACGCGCGTGACCTCGACCTGCTCGCTCTGGGCGACGATGTAGCTGCAGGACTCGGGCTGTCGATCCCCAGAGCTCGTCTGATCGGGCTGGGCGCGATCGGCTTGCTCACTGCGGCCGGAGTGGCCGCGTGTGGCCCGATCGGCTTCCTGGGCTTGCTATCCGGTCACGTTGCTCGGCAGATCTTCGGCTCTCGCAACACCTGGTTGATTCCAGGCGCCGGGCTGGTCGGTGCGAGCGCCATGGTGCTCGCAGACCTGGTCGGCCGGCTGATCGGCGGTGCGGGCGAGGTGCAGGCCGGTGTGGTGCTCGGCATCGTCGGTGCGCCCCTGTTCGTGCTGGTGGTACGTCGCCGGGCGGTGGTGCTGTGAAATCGCGCACTGTCGTGCTGAGCCTGCTCTTCGCGGTGCTGGCCATTGTCGTTGCCCTGCTGTCGTTAAGCATCGGTACGTCGAAGGTGCCGGTCGCCGACGTGATCGACGTACTGCTCGGTGGTGGGCGCCGTGGGCAACGGCTGATCGTGCTGGAGCTGCGGTTGCCGCGCGTCGCCACCGGACTGCTCGTCGGGATCGCGTTCGCGGTCTCTGGTGCACTACTGCAAACCCTGTCCCGCAACGCGTTGGCCAGTCCGGACATCGTCGGGGTGAACTCGGGTGCGTCGGCCGGGGCGGTCGCAGTGATCGTGCTGGCCGGCTCCGGCGGCGGCAACATCTCGGGCTTCGCGGGCAAGGTGGGGATCCCACTGGCTGCCATCCTCGGCGGACTACTCGCGACACTGATCGTGGGTGCGTTGTCGGTCCAGCGCGGTCAGGTCGACGGTGGGCGGGTAGTGCTGATCGGTGTCGGTATTGCGGCCGCAGCGAACTCGCTGGTCGCTTGGATGCTGGTGATCGGCGATGTGAACGACGCGGGCCGGGCTGCGGCCTGGCTGGCCGGTTCACTCAACGCACGCGCCTGGAGTGACGCCATCCCGGTGCTGATCGCGGTGGTGGCGCTGTTGCCGGTAGCAATCATGTTCAACCGGGACCTGTCCGCCATGGTGCTCGGCGACGATGTCGCCTCCTCGCTGGGCGTGCGCGTAGCCCGCATTCGCCTGCTCCTGCTGATCGTGGCGACGGTACTGGCCGCTATGGCGACTGCCGGCGCCGGTCCGATCGCTTTCGTTGCTCTGGTCGCTCCGCAGGTCGCACTGCGGCTGACCCGGATGGAGCGCCCGCCGCTGGTGACGTCAGCCCTGCTGGGCGCAGTGTTCGTCGTACTGGCTGATCTGATTGCGCGCAACGGCCTGGGCTGGCTCCACTTCGGTCCCTACGAGTTGCCCGTCGGCGTGATCACCGCCGCGGCCGGAGCGCCGTACCTGCTTCACTTGATCGGTCGCCAGCAGAAGGGGCGTTGATATGCACGTCGAGAACCTCACTCTGGCGTACGGCGCGGATGCGCCGGTGGTGTCCGGATTGACGCTGGAAGTGCCGGCTGGGCGGTTGACAGCGATCGTCGGGCCGAATGGCTCTGGCAAGTCGACGCTGTTGCGCGGGATGAGCAGACTGCTGCCCCCGCAGAGTGGTCAGGTGTTGCTGGACGGGGAGGACATCCACAAGCTGCCTGCTCGCGAGCTGGCGCGCAAACTCGGCGTACTGCCGCAGGGGCCGGTCACTCCGGAGGGCATCACTGCGGCTGAGCTTGTTTCGCGTGGTCGGCATCCGCACCGCGGTCTGTTCGGGCGGCTGACGTCCGAGGACGACGCAGCGATTGACCAGGCGCTGGCTGCGGTGGAGCTGACCGAACTGCGGGACCGTCCGGTCGATCAGCTGTCCGGCGGGCAGCGGCAGCGGGTCTGGATCGCCATGGTGCTGGCCCAGGGGACTGCGCACCTGCTGCTGGACGAGCCCACGACGTACCTCGATCTCGCGCACGCAGTGGACGTGATGAACGTGGTCCACGCCGCTGCGCATCTCTCCGGCCGCACAGTGGTGGTCGTGCTGCACGATCTGACGCTGGCAGCCCAGTACGCCGACCACCTGGTGGTGATGGGCGCCGGTGCGATCGCCGCCGAGGGACGTCCGGCCGCCGTACTGACCGAGGCGCTTCTGGACGAGGTGTTCGGGCTTCAGGCCACGGTGGTGGAGGTCGGTGGCGCACCTGTGGTGGTGCCGGATCGTAGGCTTGCTGGGTGACCCCCTCCGTTCGCTCCCTCGTGGACACCCTGGCCGACTCGGTCGACTGGTTGTCCGTGCGGACTGCGGACGCCGTACCGGGTCCGGAATGGATCTCCTGCGAACAGGTCATCGCTGAGCAGCAGGCCGGTGGTGATCCGACTCTCGGCTGGCGTAGCCGGGTGGCGGCCGACTATGCGCGTGAGCACGCCATTGATCCACCGGTCCAGGTCGCCGCGATGTTTACGCTGATGTGGTACGTCCAGGTGCCCGCGCTGGTGGCCGGAGTGCTCGGTGCAGCCGTCGGCGTCACGCCGGAGGTTTCACCTGCGGCATTGGCGTTTCGGGTACACCCGAAAGCGCATTACCCGGTCGAGGTCGCGCTGCTGTCCGACCGCGTCGTACCGGTTGAGACCACTGCTGTGCAGCTCAAGGACCACGCCAAGGCGTTCCTGGACTCGTTCCGGCCCGGTGTGAAGATCAGCTCCTTGCAACGGTTCGGAGCGGTCGACGACGAGGTGCGGTCCGCCCTTCGCCTGCCAGCACAGGCGCCGTACGCCGATGAAGCGGCTGCGGCCTTCGGAGTTTCGCTGGAGCAGAAGCTGCGGACGTCGTGCTGCTACTTCTACGTGTTGCCGAACGTCAACGCCTGCACGACTTGTCCCAGATTCCGCTGAATGGTCTATACCAACAGCATCTGATGCATTGCCGGGTCGCTGACTGGCCTTGAGGCTGTCTGGCATGCGGTGGATGCGAGTAGTGACAGCAGGCGCGCTCCTGGTGACAGCGGTCGCCCCGGTGCCGATGGCACAGGCACGGCAGGCAGCTGGTGCGAGACCGGGTATGTGGACCGAGACGGCGTACAACTCGGTCTTCAAGGACAGCGGGCGATCACCCGAGGCCCGTGACTACATCCAGCTCGACACAGCCAAGAACGACTACGAGAGTGCGCAGATCGTGCTGCGCGGCCCGGCTGCCTTCACGGTGAAGTCGGTCGACTTCACCCCGCTCGTCGGCGCCTCCGACGTGATCCCGGCCGCCGAGATCACGTACAACCCGGTCGGTTACGAGTACCTGAACAAGAATTCGATCTTCGACACCTACGGCAGCCATCAGCCCGTCTACCCGGTGACCCGGACCGCCCCGGGCGACTTCCCGGACCGGTTGCTGAACGAGAAGACGATCGCCGTACCGGCCGACCAGACCCAGTCGATCTGGGTCCGCGTGCACGTACCGGCCAAGGCGAAGGGCGGGCGCTACCTCGGCCTGGCGACCGTGCGGACCAGCAACGGCGACCTCCGGGTGCCGATCACGCTGGACGCGCGCAACGTCGTGATCCCGCCGGCCGAGCAGAGCGAATTCACCCAGACGATGTGGACGAACTTCCTCGGGCTGACCTCCTGGGACCCGCAGGCCGGTGACACGGTCAAGCTGTTCTACGGCTACGACCGGTACTCGCCGGACTGGTGGCAGCTGATCGACAACTGGGCCGACATGATGAAGCAGAACCGGCAGAACAACCTGCAACTGCCGTTGATCAACCTGCTGACCGACGGCGGCAGCAGTGTCGATGCGGCCGGCAACTACACGTTCAACTTCAGCAGGTTCGACCAGGTCGTCCAGCGCTTCCTGGACAAGGGCGTGGTGAACCGGCTCGAGGGCTTCACCGGTGCCGGGGAGCAGACCAAGGAGCGGAACCCGGACTGGCCGAACTGGTTGATCGAGGTCACTCCGAAGGAGACCGGTTCACAGATCCCCGACTACCTGCCGTGGGACTCCGCGCAGGCGCAGACCTGGTACTCGCAGTTCTACCCGGCTCTGAAGGCACACCTGGACGCCAAGGGCTGGACCCCGATGTACTGGATGCACGTCGGTGACGAGGCCAACGGCGCGGCCGCCGAGAAGGCCTGGCTGGGGATCAGCGACCAGCTCCGCAAGTACTTCCCCGGTGTGAAACTCGGTGACACCTCAGCGGGCGGCTCCGGACCGTTCGTCGCCCAGCGGTCCGACATCGTGATCCCGAACACGTACTTCTACACGTACGACAACGCGACCTACGACAACGAGCGGCGCAAGAATCACAAGGAGCTGTGGTTCTACAACTGCAACATCCCGGTCGGGAACCATCTGAACAGGTTCGTCGACCAGCCGGAGTGGAGTCAGCGGCAGACGATGTGGTTCGCCTATGGCAAGGGTGCGACCGGCTATCTGCACTGGGCCTACGGGAACTGGCAATACGCGATGAACGATCAGGAGGTCAAGGGCGACGGGTACATCGTCCGCCCCGACAAGGCACACCACACGATCGAGTCCTCGCCACGGTACGAGTCGCTCCGGGACGGGCTGGAGGACTGGGAGGTGCTCAACCTGCTGGGGAAGACCAACCCCGGTCTGGCGCACGACCTGGCCACCAGTGTGGTCCAGCAGAGCGACATGTACTCACCTGACGTGGACTACATGCAGCGGATCCGGCGGATCGCGCTGGATGCGGCCGCCGGCCGTCCGGTGACAGCCAAGGACCTCGCCCGGGCCAAGACCGCCACCGCGTCCAGCGGTGACGCGAGGAAGGCAGTGGACGGCAAGAGGTCCACCGCCTGGCAGCCGGCGTCCGGCACCGGTACGAACTGGACCCAGGTTGATCTGGGCCAGCAGGCGCAGGTCGACGCGGTTCGGCTGCACTGGGGCAGCACGTGGGCAAGTAAGTACCGGGTGCTGGTTTCCTTCGACGGGACGAAGTGGGCCGAGGCCGGTGCCCGCACCGACGTTCCGGCGAGTCAGGACGACCTGGCCAAGCCCGGTGGGGACGATCTGATCGGTATCAACGCGAAGGCCCGGTACATCCGGATCGAGGCCACCGCGTCCAGTGGCGGGGCGACGCCGTACGAGCTGACGGATCTCGAAGTGTCCGGCACCCCGCTGGCGCGGCAGAACATCGCCGCTGGGAAGGACTACGAGCGGACCGATCCGTGGGGCCGGTTCCCCGACGCGGCCAAGACCGAGGCGACCGACGGTGTGATCGGTGACAACTGGGGTGACGGCAAGAGCTTCGGCTACGAGCTCCCGGCCGTCGGCAGCAGCGTGCATCCGGTCGTGAACCTCGACCTCGGGCGCCCGCAGAAGGTCGGCACCGTCCGGGTGCACGCCTACGAGGACTATCCGGACTACCGGCCGGACCAGATCACCGTCTACACCAGCACCGACAACGTCAACTTCACCGAACGCGGACGCCTCGGCACCGTGAACGGCGCGTCCAATGTCTGGTACGACGTAGGCTTCGCGCCGGCGACCGCCCGGTGGGTGAAGGTCGTGTTCGACAAGACCATGCAGAACGGCAACCAGAGCGCGCTGTTCATCGACGAGATCGAGGCGTACGGCGCCAGGGCAGGCGGATGACGTGATTTCAGCCTCTGCCGAATGGTCTATACCAACAGCGTCCAAAGGATTGCCGCGCCGCCGGCCGGCCCTGAGGCTGTCTGGCATGCGGTGGATGCGAACAGTGATAGCAGGCGTACTCCTGGTGACAGCGGCAGCCCCGGCGCCGGTGGCACAGGCACGGGAGGCGGCCGGTGTGCTTCCGGGGATGTGGACCGAGACGGCGTACAACTCGATCTTCAAAGACAGTGTCCGGTCGCCCGAGGGCGCCGACTCCATCAAGCTGGACACGGCCAGGAACGACTACGAAGGCGCCCAGATCGTCCTGCGCGGCCCACAGGCGTTCACCGTCAACAGCCTTGCGTTCACCGATCTGGCCGGGCCGGCCGGCCAGATCCCCGCGAGCGAGATCACCTACAACCCGGTCGGCTACCAGTACCTGGAGGCGAACTCGAACTTCGCCGGGCAACCGATCTATCCCGAGTTGCGCCACGGGGCGGGCGACTACCCGGACCGGTTGCTCAATGATCCGGGCATCGCCGTACCGGCCAACCAGACGCAGTCGATCTGGGTCCGGGTGCATGTTCCGGGCGCGGCCGCGGGTGGCGTCTACAGCGGTCGCGCGACGGTGCGGACGACGGCCGGTGACCTGAGTGTGCCGATCTCGGTGAACGTGCGCGACGTGCTGATTCCGCAGGCGGACCAGAGCGAGTTCACCAACGTGATGTGGACGAACTTCCTCGGTCTCACGTCGTACGACATGCAGAAGGGTGACACGGTCAAGCTGTTCTACGGGCACGACCGGTACTCGCCGAAGTGGTGGGAGCTGATCGACAACTGGGCCGACACGATGAAGAAGTACCGGCAGAACGACCTGCAGCTGCCGTTGATCAACCTGCTGACCGACGGCGGCAGTTCGGTCGATGCCCAGGGCAAGTACACGTTCAACTTCAGCCGGTTCGACCAGGTTGTCCAGCGGTTCATGGACAAGGGTGTGGTGAAGCGGATCGAGGGATTCACCGGCGCCGGGCACCAGGGCCGGAAGGGGCTGCCGCGTTACCCCGAGTGGCTGATCGAGGTCACTCCGAAGCAGACCGGTTCCCAGAAGCCTGACTACCTCTTCTACAACGACCCTGAGGCAGCCAGTTGGTACGCCCAGTTCTATCCGGCGCTGAAGGCCCACTTGGACTCCAAGGGCTGGACCGACAAGTACTGGATGCACGTGGGTGACGAACCGGACCGGGATCTCGGCGGCGACGCCTGGTTCAAGATCATCGCCAAGCTTCGCCAGTACTTCCCTGGCGTCAAGGTGGCGGACCCGGCGGTGAACGCCACGGCCGCGGAGGTGGTGCAGAACTCCGACTTCGCGATCCCGAACCTGCACACCTACACGGACAACCCCGCACCCTTCGACGCGGAGCTTGCCAAGGGCAAGGAGTTGTGGTTCTACAACTGCAACATCCCGGTCGGCAACCACCTGAACCGGATGATCGATCAGCCGCAGTGGAGCCAGCGGCAGACGATGTGGCTGGCCTACGGCCGCGGTGCCACGGGCTACCTGCATTGGGCTTATGGCAACTGGCAGTACACCATGAACGCGGAGAACGGGATACGAGGCCAGGACGTGAAGGGCGACGGTTACATCGTCCGCCCGGACGTCGCGCGCAACACCTTGGAGAGCACACCTCGCTACGAGTCGTTGCGCGACGGGATGGAGGACTGGGAAGTCCTCAACAAGCTGGGCAAGACCGATCCCGGCCTGGCGAAGGACCTCGCGACCAGTGTGGTCGAGCGTAGCGACAGGTACTCCCCGGACGTCACCTTCATGCAGCAGGTTCGGGCGATGGCGCTGGATGCCGCGGCGGGTAAGCCGATCGTGGCCAAGGACCTCGCGAACCTGAAGAAGGCGACGGCGTCCAGTGGCGACGCGACCAAGGCCGTGGACGGCAACAGCTCGACCAGCTGGCAGCCGACGGCCGGTAGCGGTACGAACTGGGCCCAGGTCGACCTCGGCCGGCAGGCCCAGATCAGCGGCGTGCACCTGCGCTGGGGCTCGACGTACGCGAACAAGTACCGCGTGCTCACCTCCTTCAACGGCACGAACTGGGCGGAGGCGGCCAACGTCACCGGTAACGGCGGGGACGACTTCTCGGGCCTGAACGCCAAGGCGAGATACGTCCGCGTCGAGGCGACCAGCTCCAGCGGCGGCGCGACGCCGTACCAGCTGCTCGATCTCGAAGTCGCGGGTGACCTGTTGCTGCAGCAGAACCTTGCGGGCGGCAAGTCGTACGTCGGTGCCACCGCACCGTCGGGCGCCTACCCCGACAGCGGGCGGGAAGCGACCGATGGTGTGCTGGGCGACGAGTTCGGTGACGGACGGACGTTCGGCTACACAGTGGGGAACGGGAAGTACATCGCACCCGTCGTGCCCATCGATCTCGGTTACCCGCAGTCCGTCGGCACCGTCCGGCTCCACGCCTACCAGGAGTACCCGGACTATCGGCCGGACATGATCACTGTCGCCACCAGCATGGACGGCGTGAACTACACCGACCGTGGTCTGCTGAGCTTCGTCAACGGTGCTTCACGCATCTGGTACGACGTGGGCTTCGCGCCGGTGACGGCACGGTTCGTCCGGGTCACCTTCGGCAAGACCGGTACGGCCAAGGGCACTGTCGAGTTCGTGGACGACATCGAGGTCTACGGAGCAGGCCCGGGCGGAGCAGACGTGGTACCGGGCGCTACGGCGTACCGGTGGAACGAAGCAGGCGGCGCAGGGCATCAGGTGATCTTCGGGCCCTCCACTACCGGCACGATGTCGAGGTGGGACTGGTCCGGTGCGGCCGGGCTCAAGACCGCCGACTGGGGTGGCGGTCCGATCGCCGGGAAGACCAGCGGGTACGCCTGGTACAACCAGCAGCACGCAGTGGCCCGCAGTACGACGGGGAAGCTGCTGCACTGGTGGTGGATCGAGGGGGAGACCGCACCACACACCGCGGACTGGGGCGGTGACGCTGCGGGCGACCCGACCGCGGTGGTGTGGGCCGGGCAGCAGCATATTTTCGCTCGGTCGTCCTCCGGTGACCTCACGCATTGGTGGTGGGACCCGGCGGACAGCGAGCTCCGTATCGACAAGTGGGGTGGTGCTCCGGGGCCGATCGTCGGCACACCGTCGACGTACGTGTGGGGCAACCAGCTGCATGTGGTCGCCAGAGGCGCGAACAACCACCTGTACCACTGGTGGTGGGTGACGGGTGAGTTCGAGCCGCACTTCGCCGACTGGGGTGGTGAGGCCTATTCCGACCCGACGTCGTTCGTCTGGAACGGACAGCAGCACGTGTACACCCAGGCGGCTGACGGTCAGCTGTTCCACTGGTTCTGGGACGCGGGTAGCGGTCTGAACCTGGTCAAGTGGGGCGGTGCGCCGGGCAAGTTCGTGGGGGCGCCGTCCTCGTTCAAGACTGCGACCCAGCAGCACGTGGTGGCGCGCGGTCCGAACAACACCCTCTACCACTGGTGGTGGGACCAGGGCCTGGGCGTCGTGCAGTGGGAAGACCGCGGCGGTGAGGTGTACTCCGACCCGGTCGGCTTCGCCTACGAGAACCAGCACCAGTACTTCGCCCAGAGCAAGACGAACACCCTGGCGCACTGGTGGTGGGTCCCCGGTGACCCGAACAACGGCTGGCATTACAACGACTGGGGCGGGAGCGTGAAGTACCCGACGTCGTGATCGCTGATTGAAGCGCTTCCACCAGGAAGTTCTTGTCTGCAACGAAAATTGTCGATGGCGTCTAGCAGGATGTGGGCATGTCTCACATCCCGCAGGCGTCATCGACGAGTAATCAGATCTTGGTTGTTCAGGTCCGGAACGAGAGCTACGGTCGCTGACGTGACCTCGTCCGGCGGTTCTCCGGCGACGACCCCGATCGGCTCCCGGGCCGAGGCTGAGGGCTATGTCGCGATGGTCTGTTTCAAGCACGGCCCTCCGCAGCTGCACGGCGTCGAGCTGGAGTGGACCGTGCACCACGCGGATGATCCGCGCCGGCCGCTCGACGCCGGTCGGTTGCGCAAGGCGTTGGGCGTGCATGCGCCCCCCACCCTGGTTCCCGGCAGCCCACAGCTGCCGTTGGGCCGGGGTGCTCTGGTCACGGTGGAGCCGGGTGGTCAGGTGGAGGTTTCCGGCCCCGCTTCCGCGTCGATCCAGCAGCTGGTCGACGACACCGCCGCCGATGCGGCCGAGCTGGCCGCGCTGTTGGAGTCCGAGGGTCTCGTCCTCGGCGAGCACGGCCTGGACGCGTTCCGCAGTCCGCGCCGCATTCTCACCGTCCCGCGCTACGCGGCGATGGCGCAGGCCTTCGAGCGGATCGGGCCGCACGGCCCACGGATGATGTGCAGTACGGCGGGACTGCAGGTCTGCCTGGATGCGGGCGAAGCGGACCAGACCGCACTGCGCTGGCGTGCACTGCACGACCTGGGGCCGGCGCTCATTGCTCTGTTTGCTAACTCGCGCCGACGGGCCGGTGCGGACACCGGGTGGGCGTCCGCGCGGACGGAGGCGACGTTCGGGACCTGTGCGCCGTTCACCGAGCCACCGCCGCTGGATGCGGACCCGGCCGAGGTGTGGGCCCGGACTGCGATGGAGGCGCCCGTGCTGTGCCTGCGACGTGGCGACAGCTGGGACGCACCGGACGGACTGACCTTCGGCGACTGGGCGGATGGCCGGTTGCCTGGCGACAGGCCGACGTACGACGACTTGGAGTATCACCTGTCCACGCTGTTCCCGCCGGTGCGGCCGCGTGGCTACCTGGAGGTTCGCTACCTCGATACCCAGCCAGGGGACGGGTGGATCGCCCCGACTCTGCTGATCAGTGCGCTGATGTCCGATCCGGAGCGGCTGGACCAGGTGCTGGCCGCGGCTGAGCCTGCCGCCGGGCGCTGGTTGCAGGCGGCCCGCGACGGGCTCGACGACAAGCCGGTCGCGAAGGCGGCGACGGCGGTTGTTGACCTGGGCATCGAGCTGCTGGACCGGACCGGCGTCACCCCCGAGCTCTGTGCTGCGGGCGCAACCCGGCTGCAGCGCATCGTCGACGACACCCACGGAAGGCGAGCGTCATGAGTGAGCACCAACTCTCGGATCTGACCGATGAGGGGCTTCGGACCTTCGTGGCCGAGCAGCTGGACAGATCCCGGCGCCGGACCGCGCACCTGGCCGATGCGGTCGACCTCGACGACCTGATCAAGCAGCACTCGAAGCTGATGTCGCCGCTGATCTGGGACTACGCGCACATCGGCAACCAGGAAGAGCTGTGGCTGGTGCGCGACGTGGGCGGCCGCGAGCCGCTGCGGCAGGACATCGACGAGCTGTACGACGCGTTCATGCACCCGCGCGCGGATCGGCCGACGCTACCGTTGCTCGGGCCGGTGGAGACGCGCGCCTATGTCGAAGAGGTCCGGGACAAGGTGCTCGACGTGCTCGACCACGTGAAGTTCGACGGCGGCCGGGAGCTGGTCGACAACGGGTTCGCGTTCGGGATGATCGTGCAGCACGAGCAGCAGCACGACGAGACGATGCTGGCGACGCATCAGCTGCGCCGCGGCGTGCCGGTGCTGGATGCGCCGGCGCCGCCAGCTGGTCGCCGGTTGGCGGCTCCGGAGGTGCTGGTGCCCGGTGGAGTCTTCGAGATGGGTACGTCGGTTGAGCCGTGGGCGCTGGACAACGAGCGGCCGGCGCATGCGGTCCGGGTCGCGCCGTATGTGATCGACACCGCGCCGGTGAGCAATGCGGACTACCTGCGGTTCGTGACCGGTGGTGGGTATCAGGATCCGCAGTGGTGGTCCGAGGCAGGTTGGGCGCATGTCCAGAAGGGTTCGCTGACCGGGCCGCGGTCCTGGGAGGTCGTGGACGGGGAGTATCGGCAGCTGCGGTTCGGGAAGAGCGAGCTGCTGCCGCTGGACGAGCCGGTGATGCATGTCTGCTTCTACGAGGCCGAGGCCTATGCGAAGTGGGCCGGCAAGCGGCTGCCGACCGAGGAGGAGTGGGAGTTCGCAGCCCGCTTCGACCCGGCGACCGGGCGGACGCGGCGCTTCCCGTGGGGCGACGAGAGCCCCGGCTCGCAGCACGCGAACCTCGGCCAGCGCCACCTCGGCCCGGCGCCGATCGGTGCCTATCCGGCCGGCGCGTCCCCGCTCGGCGTCGAGCAGCTGATCGGCGATCTCTGGGAGTGGACCTCCAGCGACCTCACGCCGTACCCGGGCTTCCGTGCCTTCCCGTACGACGAGTACTCGCTGGTCTTCTTCGGGCCGGACTACAAGATCCTGCGGGGTGGTTCGTTCGCCACCGACGAGGTGGTCGCCCGCACCACCTTCCGCAACTGGGACTACCCGATCCGCCGGCAGATCTTCGCCGGCTTCCGCTGCGCCCGCGACCCGCGTCCCGAGGAGCTGCGCCCCTGATGTGCCGCCACCTCGCCTACCTAGGCCCACCCCTCACCCTCGCCGCCCTAGTCCTGGACCCCGAGCACTCCCTCTACGAACAGTCCTGGGCCCCGAACGACATGCGCGGCGGCGGCACCGTCAACGCCGACGGCTTCGGCCTCGGCTGGTACACCGACGACCGAGCTGCCCGCTATCGGCGGAATGTGCCGATCTGGACTGATGACAACCTGGGGGACCTGGCCGCCGGAATCACGTCCGGGGCGGTGATTGCCGCCGTACGGAACGGGACGGATCGGATGCCGCATGACGAGGCCGCGGTGGCGCCGTTCCGCAACGGGAAGTGGTTGTTCAGTCATAACGGCAGGATTCCGGGCTGGCCGGGGGCGACGGCGAAGCTTGCCGAGGAGCTGCCGGTGGCTGACCTGTTGACGCTCGGCGCACCGGTTGATTCCGCGTTGTTGTTCGCACTGATCGTGCATCGGCTCAACGACGGACAGGATGCGGCCGAAGCGGTCGCGTCCGTTGTGCACGAGGTGGAAGAGGCAGCGCCAGGTTCGCGGCTGAACGTGCTGCTGACCGACGGCGAGCAGCTGATCGCCACCACGTGGACGCATTCGCTCTGGGTGCGACGGACCTCCGACTCGACCACCGTCGGTTCGGAACCGTTCGGCGCCGGACACTGGGACGAGGTCCCCGACCGCTCTCTGCTCGTGGCTACCGCTACCACCGTGAGCATCACCCCGATGGAAGGACCGCAGTGACCCAGATCGACGTACACCTCACGCCGGACTATGCCGCTCGAACCCTCCGCGAGGACGTCCGCGCCGGACTCACCGCCGACGCGAAGTCGTTGCCGCCGAAATGGTTCTACGACGCGCGCGGCAGCGAACTGTTCGAGGAGATCACCCGCCTGCCCGAGTACTACCCGACCCGCGCCGAGCGCGAGATCCTGCAGGCGCGCAGCGGCGAGATCGCGGCCCTGACCAAGGCCCACACGCTCGTCGAGCTCGGGTCCGGCTCGTCGGAGAAGACCCGGCTGCTGCTCGACGGCCTAATACCCGACGGCCGGCGCGATCACGGCACGCTGACGACGTTCGTCCCGCTCGACGTCTCCGAGTCCGCGCTGCGCGAAGCGTCGGACGCGATCAACGCCGACTACCCGACCATCGACGTACACGGTGTCGTCGGCGACTTCACCGCGCACCTCGACAAGCTGCCCGGCGACTCGCCCCGCCTGGTCGCCTTCCTCGGCGGCACGATCGGGAACCTGCTCCCGGCCGACCGCGCCGCCTTCTACCGCTCGATCCGCGACGTCCTCGAGCCGGGCGAGTGGCTGCTCCTCGGCACCGACCTGGTCAAGGACCCGGCCACCCTGGTCGCGGCGTACGACGACGCGCAGGGCGTGACCGCGGAGTTCAACCGCAACGTCCTGCGGGTGATCAACCGGCAGCTCGGCGCGGACTTCGACGTCGACGCGTTCGAGCACGTCGCCCGCTGGGACGCCGAGAACGAGTGGATCGAGATGCGGCTCCGCGCGACCAGCGCGCAACGGGTCCTGATCCCCGAGGTCCACCTCGAGATCGACTTCGCCGAAGGCGAAGAGCTGCACACCGAGATCTCCGCCAAGTTCCGCCCCGAGGGCGTCGCCGCCGAGCTCGCGACCGGCGGCTTCACCCAAGCCGGCTGGTGGACCGACAGTGAAGCCCGCTTCGCACTCTCCCTCTGGCAAGCCGCCTAGGGCTTACGCGCGACCAGGATGTCCCGCACGATCGCCTGATCCACCCGATGCACAAAGTCCTGGTACGGCGGCTCGTCCAGCGGCTCCAGGCCCGCCGCGGCAAGAATCTCCGCGGCGGCCGGGCGGCGGGCGACGTTCGTGTTCCAAGCGATACCCAGCGCGCCACCGGAGCGCAGCAGCCCGGCCCAGACCGGAGCGGCCGCCTTGAGCAGGTCGATCGGGCTGCGGTGCAGTCCGCTCTCGGCCGTCCGGCTGCCGTGCTGCACGCCGTAGGGCGCGTCCGTGACGACGAGGTCGAAGCTCCCGGGACGATAGAACTCCAGCGCCTTGGTGGTGTCGGCGTTCACGTACGACAGGTTGAACTTCTCGCCCGCCTTCCAGTCCTCTTTCGTAAGCCCGAAGGAGGCCTGGAAGCGGTGCGCCACGACCTGGTGCTCACGGCGGACCCGGACCACCTCGGCGTCGTGTTTGAGCCGCTTGCGCTTGAGCCAGGTCTGCAGGAACGTCGCATACGCGTCGAAGTCCTTGCGGTCCACGTCGACCCCGGCGGCGTCGAAGCCGTACATCAGCGCCTGGTTCAGCGTCGTCCCCCGCCCGCAGAGCGGATCGATGACGCTGAACTTGCGCTTCAGCAGCTGATCACCGAAGGCCGACGACAGCATGGTCACGTTCAGCAGGAGCTTGGTGAACAGCTCATTGGTCTTGCCCTGGTACTTCTGGATCGTGATCAGGTCGCTGTCGAGCTTGTCCAGCGCGTTGAGCTCGACCGGCTCGAGAAGCTTCCCGTCCACTCGGAACAGCGCGTAGACCGACGCCATGTTCGACAGCTTCGCGGCGTCGTCGGACGGCAGTTCGCCGGCCTCGAACGTCACGTACGGAACCCCGCCGATCCGGGTCTCGCCGATGTCGGACACGTCCGCCGTGAGCGTCGTCTGCCCGAACAACCGCAGCTCGGCCATCGTCAGTGCGGTGGACGACTCGGCGTACACCCGATTGGTCGACGGCAGAATCAGTAGTGCGTAGCGAGCCATCTCTCCTGCAGTTCCCGAGATTCCAGTGAGCACCACAGTCTATGGCGGCCACCTCGGCTCCCTGCAGCGCCCCAGGCCGGCCAGACGCTTCCGCGCGAATCCAGCACGGCCTTGAGCACCGGTCAGTCACCTATCCGGCCGGAAAATGGTTGATAGGCGCTCAAAGCCGACCGACTGGGAAGCCTTGAGCACGGGTCAACCGTTTCGGCGGGTGCCGCGTGGATGGTGGGTGCTCAAGGTGCTGACGAGGTCTGGTAGCTGACCCGTTCGCGGTGGTCAGTGGCCGGCAGGCGCCACAAAGTGATGGCCGGAGACAGGAACTAGTGGGCGGAGACAGCGCACACCATGTCCCAAGCCACCACTTCATGTCTCCGGCCCGAACTCCCGGCCACAGCGGCCCGCGCCCCAACGGATTTCACCCGCCCACCTGTGCTGCCCGACCGGGCCGGTCAGCCGGCAATCCCCGTCGTCCACACCCGAACCATCCGACCGCCGCCTGCCGCCATGCACCCAAACATCCCAAGAAAACGCACACCACGCCGCGATCCTCGCCCGCGACCGAACCGCCGCTACCAACCACCCACCCGGCCCCAAAACTGTCACCCATGTCCTGAGACATCAACTGTTACCGATGTCCTGAGACATGACACGCGGACCACGTGCTCTGATCGTTCGGACGCTAGCGTGGCTACCGGCTATGTCAGCCGCCGGACTTGATCAGACCGTTGATCTTCTCGACATAGGCCGGGAGGTTGCCGATCGGCTTCTTGCCGCTCAGGATCGGCTGGTACTCGGCCGTGGTCAGGTCACCGACCTGCTGGGCCCACTGCGTGGTGAAGCGGACTCCGGCCGTCTTCTCCGCGCCGAGGTCGGCCTTGACCGTGTCGACGACCGTGCTCTGCTCGGCCTTGGTCAGCGCGTCGAAGTAGCTCGCCTGGGCCGGCGTGTAGGCCGGGGGAGCGACCGGCGAGGCCGGCAGCACGGCGTCCCACACCTTCGTGTTCAGGTACTCGAGCACCTTGAAGGTGGCGTCCTGGTTCTTCGTGTACTGCGGCGTGCAGATACCGACCGAGTCGTACAGCGTGGCCGGCGTCGTCACCTGCGGGAACGGTGCGAACCCGTACTTCACCTTCGGCTTGTCCACCTGGAAGCCGGCCGCGAGCCACTGCCCGCCGAGCATCATGGGCACCTTGCCGGCCGCGAACAGCGACTGGGCGTTCGAGGCGTCGTACCCGGGAGGTGCGACCGAGCCGTTCTTGACCGCGTCGGTCAGCTTCTGCACACCCTCGGTGTACTTCGCGTCCGCCTCGGCCTTGGTCGGGTGGTTCACGTCGTCGGTGAACGGCGCGCCACCGGCCGAGAGCGCGTACACGCTCATCGTGAACGGTCCGTCCGGTCCGGTGAGCTGATCGGCGACCAGCCCGTACTTCGCTCCGCTCTTGCCGGTGAGTTTGACGGCGGCGGCGTACATCTCGTCCCAGGTCCAGCCGGCCTTCGGGATTGTCAGCCCGGCCGCTGTGAACGCATCGGCGTTGTACCAGATGCCGTAGGCGTTCATGAGCGACGGGAGACCACCCATCTGGCCGTCCGCGGTGGTCCAGTTGGTGATCGACGACGGGACGAACTTGTCCGCCCCGAATTCGGAGCCACCCTTGAGCTTCGAAGTCCAGTCCACCAACAGGCCCTGCTGGGTGTACTGCTGCTCGGTGTCGTTCCCGCACCAGAACAGGTCCGGCAGCTTCTTCGCCTGGGTCAGCGACGACAGCTTGTCGCCGTACTGGCCGCTCGGGGTGTCGAGCAGCTCGACCTTGATGTTGTCGTCCTTGAACTCGGTCAGGGCCTTCTTGATCGCGGCGTTGGTCTGGGTCGACTCCCAGGTCATCACGGTCACGGTGACCGGGCCGTCACTCGCGCCGGAGTCCGAACCGCTACAGGCGGTTGCCGTCAGCAACCCGGCGCAGGCCAGCGCCGCGACGCCGATGAGCTTGGTCTTCACAGAGGTGCCCTCATTTCTGGGTGGTGCTGCCGAGCGAGCCGAGGCCCTGGATGAAATAGCGCTGCGCGACGAAGAAGAGGATCAGCGGCGGCAGCATGTAGAGCAGGTTGGTGGCCATGTAGTAGCTCCAGTCCGGCGTCTTGCCGGCGAACGGCGAGATGAACGCCGCCATCCCGACCGACAACGGCCACTTGCCCGAGGAGTAGAGGTAGACCAGCGGGTTCAGGTAGTCGTTCCAGGACGCCTGGAAGGCGAGGATCGCCATCGTGATCCAGGCCGGCCGGGTCAGCGGCAGCATCACCTGGGTGAAGATCCGCAGGTGCCCGGCGCCGTCGATCTTGGCCGCCTCGTCGATCGAGTACGGGATGGCCAGGAAGTACTGGCGGGCGAGGAAGATGAACAGCGGGTTCCCGCCGAGGAAGGCCGGGACGATCAGCGGCAGCCAGGTGTCGTACCAGCCGATGCTCTTGTACAGCTGGAAGAGCGGGATCAGCCCGACCACGCCGGGCAGCAGCATGCTGCCGACGAACAGGTAGAACCAGACCTTCCGGCCGGGGAACCGCAGCCGGGCCAGCGCATAGCCGGTCATCATCGCGGTCATCACGCCGCCGAGCACGCTGAGCGCGGTGATCACGGTCGAGTTCAGCAGCAGCCGCGGGAAATGGATCGCGTTCGGCCCGTCGATGAAGTTCCGCCAGGTCCACTCGCGCGGCAGCAACCGCGGTGGGATCTCGAAGACCGCCGACCCGCTCTTCAGGCCGATGGTGATCATCCAGAGCAGCGGCACGATCATCACCGCGGCCACGAACAACGCCGTCACGTACCACGCCGTCGTACCGATGAGACGACGCGGCGGCCGTGTCTTCGGGCGCTCAGTCGGGAGTGTTGTCACTGTAGGTCCAAAGGGAGGTGAACTTCGCGGCCAGGGCGATCACGGCGATGATGACGATGAACAGCACCCAGACCTGCGCCGACGCGTAGCCGAGCTGCGGGATCCGTCCGAGGTTGGGGAAGCCGTTGTTATAGATCGACAGCATCAGCACGTTGGTGCTGAAGCCCGGACCGCCGTTGGTCAGGATCTTGGGCTGGTTGAACGTCTGCAGCGCCGCGGTGGTCTGCAGGATCACCTGCAGCAGGATGATCGGGCTGATCGTCGGCACCGTGATCCGGAAGAACGCCGACCACGGACCGGCGCCGTCCACCTTGGCCGCCTCGTAGAGCTCGGCCGGGACGGCCTGCAGCGCGGCCAGGAAGATGATCATCGTGCCGCCGACGCCCCACAACATCATCAGTACGACGGAGGGCATCGCCATCGTCGGGCTCTGCAGCCACAGGCTGGTCGGCAGGCCGAGGCGGTCCAGGACCGTGTTGAGCAGGCCGACCTGGGGGTTCAGGATGAACTTCCAGAGCGTGATGGTGGCGACCGCGGGCAGGACGACGGGCAGATAGGCGAGCGTCCGGACGAACCGGACACCCCGGAAACGCTGGTTGCAGAACATCGCCAGCGCGAGTCCGAGGATCAGTGAGAGCGGCACGTACAGGACCACCAGGTACCCGGTCGCGCGCAGGGCCGGCCAGAAGGCCGGGTCGGTCGTGAAGAGCCGGCGGAAGTTGCCGAGGCCCACGAAGACCGGATCGGACAGCCCGTTGTACTTCGTCAGAGCCAGATAGAACGAGCGGATCAGCGGGTATCCGACGAACACGGTGAACCCGATGATCGCCGGTGCGATGAACAGGTACGCCGCCAATGTGTCGGAGCCGGCGCCACGGCTCGAGCCGCCCCGGGCGCGACGGCGGGATTCTTTCATCCGGCCTCCTGGACGGAAACGTTTCCAAGTTCTACTGTGGAGTGACGATGCCGTGTCGGGAAAAGGAAGTCAACCCTGTGTCCGAAACGTTTCCCACCAACTCCGGGTCCGCTCGGCAGCCCACGATGATCGATGTGGCCCGGCGGGCCGGGGTGGGGCTCGGCACTGTCTCCCGGGTGGTGAACGGCGGGCACGGTGTCCGGGACGAGACCGCCGAGCGGGTCCGGACCGCGATCGACGCGCTCGGATTCCAGCGCAACGAGGTGGCTCGCGCGCTGCGTCCGGGGAAGAAGTCGTCCAGCCTCGCGCTGGTGCTCGGCGACCTGACGAACCCGTTCTACGCGACCATCGCCAAGGCCTCGCTCGAGGTGGCCGGGCAGTCCGGCTTCGCCGTCGTACTGGGCAGTGTCGACGAGGATCCGGAGGGTGAGAAGCGGGCGATCCAGGAGCTGGTGAGCCGCCAGGTCGCCGGGCTGATGATCGTGCCGGACCAGGGCGACCACGCGTTCCTGGCGAGCGCGGGCGTGCCGGTGGTGTTCGTGGACCGGCCCGCGACCGGGATCGACGCCGACATCGTGATGGTCGACAACGAGGGCGGCGGGCGGCTCGCGACCGAGCACCTGCTGTCCCAGGGACACGAGCGGGTCGCGATCCTGCTGGCGCCGTCGTACTACACGACCGGCCGGCGACTCCGTGGCTACCGGCGGGCGCACCGAGCCGCCGGCATCGAGGTCGACGAGTCGCTCGTGGTGCAGCTGCCCGAGGGTAACGCGGAGTCCGCGGAGAAGGCGACGCGCGAGTTGATGCTGCGCCCCGACCCGCCGACCGCGATCTTCGCGTCCACCAACTTCCTCACCGAAGGCGTGCTGCGCGCGCTCGGTGAGCTCCGCCGCGAGCCTGCCGTCGTCGGCTTCGACGACTTCCGCCTCGCCGACATGCTGCCGACCCCGGTCACGGTCGTCGCCTCCGACATCGCCGAGCTCGGCCGCAGCGCCGCCCGGCTGTTGCTGGACCGCGCCGCCGGGACCGACCGCCGTCCGCCGCAGCGCATCGTCCTGCCGTGCGCGCTGATCCAGCGCGGATCAGGGGAGCGCCCGCCGTCTGCTGCGAAGAGAAAGGGACGCTGACCGGACCCTGCGCTGGTTACTGTCGGGGCGTGTACTACGAATCCATCGGCACCGGTCGCCCGATCGTCTTCCTCCCCGGTTGGGGCGGCAACAACGGCGAGACCCAGGCCGCTCACGAACCAGTCTTCGCCGATCGCCCCGGTTGGCGCCGCATCTACGTAGACCCGCCCGGCACCAACAACCGCCCCGGCGATCCGTTCATCACCGATCAGGACGGAATGCTCGACGCCATCGCGGACACCATCACAGAGGTGCTGGGAAGTGATCAGTACGCCGTCGCAGGCACCTCAGCAGGTGGTTTGCATGCGCGCGGCCTGATCAAGCGCGACCCGGACCGGGTGCTCGGCCTGATGCTCCGCGTCCCGGCCGTCGTCGTGGACCGCACTCTCCGCACCCTGCCGACCGATCAATATCTGCAGCGGACGCCTGCCTGGCAGACCAAGCAGGACAACTACTACGACGCGGCTGAGCAGACGGCTGATCTCGAGTTCCTCGGACGCATTCAGGCCGATCCGCGGACCTACGGGTTGCACGAGGAGCCGACTCTGCGGTTCGAGCGACCGACTCTGATCGTGACCGGTCGGCAGGACACGATGACCGGGTACGCCGATGCGTGGGGTCTGCTCGACGATTACCCGACCGCGACGTACGCCGTACTGGATCAGGAAGACCACGACCTACCAGTACGGCGACCAGCGCTCTACCACGCACTGGTCGCCGACTGGCTCGATCGGATGGAGTAACGCCTTGCAGGCGCGCGGGGCGGTGCGCGCATCCAAGGGGTCTGTCAGGCCCTAGTGGCGCGTCGCATCTAAAACTTGGCACTGGCGGCGCCCAGGCGGGCACCTCGCTGCGTTGGAGGAAAGGGCACGATGGAAAAACATCGAGCCCTTCCCTCCGCCTTGCGATGCACCCACCTGGACACCGCCAGCACTCAAGTTTTAGATGCGACACACCACTAGAAGTTGGGCCAGGCCCAGCCGAGGTAGCTGTTGAAGTAGGGGAGCTTCGCCAGGCCGATCTTGCCGTTCACGCTGGTGGCCCAGAAGTAGCCGTCGCCGCGGGCGACGCCGACGTGTCCGTACGGCGCTGCGAGGTCCCAGAAGATCAGAGCGCCCTTCGGTGGGTTGAGGTCGCCGCGGTGTGCGACTCCACGGGCGACGGCGTCGTTCCAGTCCGCTTTGGCCGAGGCCCAGATGCCGGTCTTGCCGTACGAGTTCTCCGCCGCCATCTCGCAGTACCCCTGGAAGGCGGTCGAGCCGTTGCGAGCGGCGTACCAGGCGATGGCGTTGTCGGCGCGCGGGTTGCTCGTGCAGAGCGGTGCGACCAGGCCGGTGCTGCCGGTGTTGACGTAGGAGTCGGAGATGAAGCCCTTGCCGGGGATGTGGTCCCAGACCAGGCTGCGGCCGAACTTGCCGGTCACAGGCTCGCCGTAGATCTGGCAGTCGATCTCGACCGCGCCGTTGGGCTGGGTGCCGACGGAGCCGAAGTTGGTGGCGTTGCCGGATCGGATCGTCACGCCGGAGCCGCTGTCGGTGACGACAGTGCCAGTGGCTGCGTGGGCGGGCAGTACTGCGACGCCGGTGATGGCGGCGCCGCCGAGGAGGGCGGTGGTCGTGATGCGGGAGACGGTACGGATTAGGGCGGTCCGCATGAGGGTGTTCCCTTCTGGAAGAGTGCTTCACTCGCAGGGAATCAAAGGGTGGCGCTGTTGTCGCAGTGGGCAACGGGTCGCCCGGCTCCCCGAGCGACCCGTCCGCGGCTCAGAAGTTCGGCCCTAGAAGTTCGGCTGGGCCCAGCCCAGGTAGTTCGCGAAGTAGGGCAGTCGGGCCTTGCCGATCCGCCCGTTCACGCTGGTGGCCCAGAAGTTGCCGTCACCGGTCGCCAGGCCGACGTGGCCGTAGCTACTGATGTTCCAGAAGACCAGTGCGCCCTTCGGCGGGTTCAGGTCACCGCGGTGTGCGGCACCCCGCCGTACGGCGTCGTTCCAGTTGGCGATGGCCGACGCGTAGATGCCGGTCCGGCCGTAGGAGTTCTCGACGGCCTTCTCGCAGTAGCCCTGGTAGGCCGTCGAGCCGTTGCGGGACGAGAACCAGGCGATGGCGTTGTCGGCTCGCGCCTGCGGTGTGGCGGCAGTGTCGACCGCTGCCGTGGTCGGTGCGGGCGCCGGCGCGGCGTGGGCCGGCAGGCCGATGCCGAGCAGCATGGCGCCGCCGAGGAGGGCCGTGGCGGTCGTGGTAGCGGCGCGAACGAGGAAAGATCTCATGATGATGGCCTTTCGCTGCGATGGGAGGGGCGAAGTGGCTGGCGAATTCGCTGCTACCCGAAGAGAATCAGGGCGTGACCGTGTTGTCGCAGTAGGCAACCGTAAAATGAAAACCATCATCTTATGATGTAAGTAGGTTTTTAACCTCTAGGGCAGGGTGGCGTCGTGAGGCCAGCGCAGGCTCGCTTTGTGATCGGGTGCCGGATGCGAGAGCTCCGGGAGGCCGCCGGTGTGCCGCTGACCCGTGCCGCCGGGATGTCCGGCTGGGACAAGGGGCATCTGTCCCGGGTGGAGCGCGGACACACCAAACCGAGCCGTGAGTTGATCGAGTGGTACGACGCCTCGTTCGGCGCGGGGCAGGCTCTGGTCAACCAGCTGATGGAGCTGGACGCCGCCGTACGGGCCGGCCGGGACATGTCGCAGCGGGACATCCGGCGGCACGTCCAGCCGGTGTCACTCGGTGGGTCCGTGCCGGCTGACCACCATCCGGAGGACCGGGCCGAGCTGGTGGGGGAGACGGTGCCGGACGGGACCCAGGTGCGCCGGGAGGAGTCGTTCGAGAAGACCTGGCAGATCCGCAACAGCGGTGAGCGGCCATGGCTCGACCGGTGGCTCACCCGGCAGGGTGCTCCGGGCACTCCGGGCTGGCTGCGGTCTCCGGTGCGTGAGCGGGTTCCGGATGCCGGTCCGGGGGAGGTGGTCGTCGTGACGATGCAGTTGCAGGCCCCGTCCCAGGTCGGCGCGTCCACGGCGTACTTCAAAATTACTGATGATGCCGGGCGTTTGTACTACCCCGGTCTGGAGTCTCCGCCGATGTACTGCACGATCTTCACCGTGTACGACCTCTAGGGAATGCCCTTGTACTGGCATTAGTACCTGGTCATGGCACCTGCGTCCGGCATACGTTGCTCCTTTCCTGCAACGCCGCCCGGACCACAGGAGTCGTAGTGCGTAAACCGCAGAAGATCGCAATGGCCTTGGCAGTGGCGCTTTTCGTGCCACAGCTGGCCGTCAGCTCAGCCACGGCGGCTCGCCCGGCCAGGGGTCCAGTGGACCCGCCGGTGCCGTCCATCCCGCAGCGCTACCTGGACCAGCCGATCACCTGGTCGGTCTGCTCGTTCGATGCCGCGGTCAAGCGTTTGTACCCGCAGGCGCCGACCACCAACTGTGCCAAGGTGAACGTCCCGATGGACTGGGCGCACCCTGACGCGCATCCCGACGTACAGGTCGCTATTGCCTACAGCAAGGCCACCGGTAAGTCGAAGGGTCTGATGACCACGAACCCCGGTGGCCCTGGTGGTGCGGGCCTCAGTCTGTCGGCCGCACTGGCCGCAGAGAAGACCCAGCTGTTCACCGACTTCGACCAGCTCGGCTTCGACCCGCGGGGGTTCGGAGCGAGTACACCGTTGCAGTGCCTCACCACGAACGAGAAGCTGGCCGCGTTGCCGACGACTCCGGACTACAAGGAGCGCACGCGGCAGACGCACAAGGTCGAGGCGGCCGAGGCTGCGCTGTACGCCGAGGCGTGCTCCGCGACGGAGTTCGGCCAGTTCGTCAGCAGCCAGCAGACCGTGTACGACATGGACTTCCTGCGCGCGCTGTTCAAGGCCCGGCAGCTGAACTTCATCGGGTACAGCTACGGCACCTGGCTCGGTGGCTGGTACGCCGACACCTACCCGCAGCGCGTCGGCCGGTTCGTGATCGACTCGAACATGGACTGGACCCACACCCAGTGGGACAACGTGAACTTCGACCCGTTCTCCGGTCAGCGCCGCCGCGACACCCAGCTGTTCCCGTGGATCGCCCGGCACGCCGACCAGATCCAGGGGCTCGGATCAACCCCGCGCGCGGTCACCGCGTCGTACGACAAGATCCGCGCCAAGCTGGTGAAGCTGGTCAAGGCCGGTACGTCGACCGTGCGTGGTGACGATCTGGACGGCACCATCTACAGCGTCATCTACGGCAACGTCCGGTTCATCCGGGGCACTGTCGACATCCTCGTGTTCGACGAGTACACGAAGGACCCGTCGGCGTCCGGCCAGATCGAGCTGCGGCACGTGGACAAGGCGTGGGCCCGGATCGCGCCTGAGTTGCAGGCCTTCGACACCCTCGCCGCCATGCGCGCCCGGTACGGCGTGACTCCGGCCGCAACGTCCGCCGCGGCCGCCGCGGTCAGCACGGACTCGGCCCGCTCGATCCTGGCCGACGCTCGCGCGGCCGCTGTCAAGGCTCCCGCCAGCGACGCGGTGGTGAACCTCGGTGCCGTCGGCACCACGGTCCGCTGCAACGACACCGCCTGGAACAAGGACCCGCGCTTCTACACCGCCGAGGCCGACAAGATGGCCAAGAAGTACAACTTCTTCGGCTACATGAACGGCGTACCGATGTGCGCCTTCTGGAAGTACAAGCCGCAGGACCGCAAGCTGGACCTGACCGGCTCCCCGCGACTCCTGATCATCCAGGGCGAGCTCGACCCGGCGACGGCGTACGAGGGCTCCCTGCGCACCCACCAGGACACCGCCAAGGCCACCCGCTTCGTCGCCATCGACGACGAGGGCCAGCACGGCCAGTACGTAGGCTCCGCCTCCTCCTGCGCCGAAGCCATCGGCGACACCTTCGTCTTCACCGGCGAACTCCCCGCCCGCGACAAGGTCTGCGGCACCACCCCACTACCCGCCGAACTCTCCGTCTACCCCGTCAACGGCCCAGTGAACGGCAACGCCGTACACCTACCCCGCTCCAAGTCCGGCTCGCACCAGGTGAACCCCCTCCTCCAACAAGCCCTGGACACAATCGCCGCCGGCACCCTCCGATAACTGAAGGTCTCCGGCCACCACTGGTGGCCGGAGACATGATGTGGTCGCGTGAGACCTGTGGCAACAGGTCTCACGCGCTCGTTGCACGTCTCCGGCCGCTACCGAGGGCAGACCAGAGGCGGTTCGCAGTGCGGGTCGGCTCATCCAAATCAGACCAGCCGACCCGGGCGACCCCGAATCCGCGAGCGCGGATGCGGTCCTCGCGCCACTTCTCCGCGAGCACGGCATCGGGGCTGCCGCCGTACTTGTGCTCGCCGTCGAACTCGACGGCGAGTTCTTCGCCGACGAAGATGTCGACTCGAGCGACGACGATGCCGTTCTCGTCCAGGATCACCACCTGGAGCCTCGGCTTCGGCATGCCTGCGTTCACTATCAGCACGCGCAGGCGGGACTCGCCGACCGACTCGCTGAGACCATCGGCGAACCGCGCGGCAGCACGGGCGGCCGGCGAGCCGGCCCACTGCGGAAACCGATCTGCGGTCGCGATGAGGTCGTCGGCGGACACCAGGCGCTGGTGCAATGCTGCGTCGCCGAGGACGACGCCAACCTCGTACGACGACGCTGCCGCGGTCTCGGCCACCGCGCGCGCGACGGTCGTGGCGCGTACGCCGTCGATCACGACGGTCTCCTCGTCTTCAAGCGCCGATCGGTGAACGATGACGGTGTGCTCGGATCGTGTGCGCCTCGATGTCCGGGTGACATGCACTCTGGACAGGTCGAGTCCCCACAGCGGTAGCCCGTGCAGTACGGCGGCCGACTGATGGCTGACGACGACGTCCGGGCCGAGTCGCGCTGTCACCGCGCGGATCGCCAGCAGGTGTGTCCGCCGGGCCCGGTCCCAGGGCGTCTCGTCGGTCGGCCAATCCGCGGGCTCGACGTACACATCGCGCGACAGCCGCAGCCAGCGCTTTCGCCGAACGCGCAGCTGCAGCTCGCTCGGGCTGTACCCGGCCGTGAGTGCATCCTGCCGGGAGAACCAACCACCCCGTGCTGTGCATATTCTCCTGAGCATGTTGTTCATGACTCTGAACATGCCCGTCCTTGGTGCGCTGCCGCCGCCCTATTTGGCGGTCTGTGGATAACCCGGAGACAGGCAGTGAGGGCCGGAGACCTATTGCATCAGGTCTCCCGCAATCGTTTCCTGTCTCCGGCCATCAGTGGTGGCGCGGGTCAGGCGGTGTAGTCCGCGTCGATTTCGGCGTCCAGTTTGGCTTTGTGGGCTACCCAGCGTTCGCTGAGGCCTTTGACTTCGCCGCTGATGAAGTCGATGAAGGCCAGGGAGACGCGGATGCGGCGGTGGGCGGGGGTGCCTTCGCCGGCGGCATCGAGGACCTTGTGGAGGGAGGCGGACCAGCGGAGCAGGGACGCGTCCTCGGTCATCATGGTCTGGTACCAGGAGTCGTCCTGGACGACGTACACGTCGCGGCGGCTGCCGGGCTCGCGTTCGCGGGTGGCCAGGCGGAGCTGGAGCAGGTAGTTGACCGCGCCGGAGACGGCGGCGGGGCTGGCTTGGAGCTGCTCGGCGAGCTCGGCCGCGGTCAGCCGGCCGTCCTCGCTGGCCAGGATCGCGGAGAAGCATCGGCCGGCCATCCGCGGCCAGCCGGTGTCGGCCAGCAGGTTCCCGAACTGCTCGGCGTACCGGCGGACGGCCTCGTCATCGCGTTGTGCACTCACCGGCCCATCATCCCTTCCCGACGCTCTTGTTTGGAAGATTCACAAACTTCTGAATGAAGTGTACGTTATGAATCATGACAGCAGCCATCGTGGTCTCCGGACTACACAAGTCGTACGGCGCGACGCACGCCCTCGACGGTCTCGACCTCGAGGTCGCCACCGGCGAGGTGCACGGATTCCTGGGCCCGAACGGCGCCGGGAAGTCCACCACCATCCGGGTCCTGCTCGGACTGCTCCGCGGTGACGAGGGCGACGTGTCGCTGCTCGGCGGCGACCCGTGGCACGACGCGGCCCAGCTGCACCGCCGGCTGGCCTACGTCCCCGGTGACGTCAACCTCTGGCCGAACCTGACCGGCGGTGAAGTGATCGATCTGCTCGGCCGGCTCCGCGGCGGGCTGGATCCGAAGAAACGCGACGACCTGCTGCGCCGCTTCGACCTGGACCCGACCAAGAAGGGCCGTACGTACTCCAAGGGCAACCGTCAGAAGGTCGCACTGGTCGCGGCACTCGCCTCTGACGTCGAGCTGCTCATTCTGGATGAGCCGACGTCCGGACTGGACCCGCTGATGGAGGAGGTGTTCCGGCAGTGCATCGAGGAGGAGCGGCAGCGCGACCGTACCGTCCTGCTGTCCAGCCACATCCTCTCCGAGGTCGAGGCGCTGTGTGACCGGATCAGCATCATCCGGCGCGGCAAGGTGGTCGAGACCGGCACTCTGGCCGACCTGCGGCACCTGACCCGTACGTCGATCCAGGCGGAGCTGTCCGCTGCCCCGCAAGGACTGTCCGCGTTGCCTGGCGTGCATTCACTCGATGTCGAGGGCAACCGGGTCCACTGCGAGGTCGACACCGCCCAGCTCGACGCAGTGATGCGGGAGCTCGCCGCAAGCGGTATCAAGAGCCTGGTCGCGCAGCCGCCGACCCTGGAGGAGCTGTTCCTGCGTCACTACGAGGACGACTCGGCGGCCGTCTCATGAAGGACTTCGTAGGTACTGGGACCCTGGTCCGGCTCGCGCTGCGGCGTGACCGGGTGCTGATCCCGACCTGGATCGCGGTGTTCGTCGTGATGGCCGCAGGCTCGGCCCAGGCCACGATGGACCTCTACACCGATCTCCCATCCCGCGTAGAAGCCGCCCGGACGACGAACGCGTCCCCGGCCCTGGTGTCGCTCTACGGTCGCATTTTCGACGAGACCTCGCTCGGGGAGCTCTCGCTGTTCAAGCTGACCGCGTTCGGCGCCGTACTGGTCGGGCTGCTCGCGTCGATCCTCGTAGTCCGCCATACACGCGCAGAAGAGGAGTCCGGTCGTCTGGAGCTGCTCAGCGCCGGAGTCCTCGGCCGGTACGCCGCTCTGGCCGCGGCACTGCTCGTATCGATCGGAACCGTTGTGGTGCTGGGTTTGCTGACCGCACTGGCCCTCATCGGCCTCGGTCTGCCAGTGGCCGGCTCATTCGCCTTCGGACTCGTGTGGACATCGGCGGGGTTGTCCTTCGCGGGTATCGGCGCACTGGTCGCCCAGCTGACCGAAGGCGCCCGGACCGCCAACGGCTTCACCGCCATCGCCCTCGGCGTCTCCTACGTACTGCGCGCGATCGGTGACTCCTCGGCCGACGGCAAGTCCGAGTGGGTGTCCTGGCTGTCGCCCATCGGCTGGTCCCAGCAGATCCGCGCCTTCGCAGGCGACCGGTACGTCGTCGTACTCCTGCCACTGGTGTTGTTGGCCGCACTGGTCGCCGGAGCGCTGGCCCTCATCCGCCGGCGCGACGTCGGTGCCGGCCTCGTCCGCCCACGCCCAGGCCCGGCGGTCGCCGCACCGTCCCTACGCTCACCACTGGCCCTGGCCTGGCGACTGCACCGAGGCTCCTTGTACGGCTGGGGTTTCGCGTTCCTTCTCCTCGGCCTCCTGGTCGGCAACATCGCCAGCAACGTCGACGGCTTCGTCACCAGCGACAGTGCGCGCGAAATGGTGCAGAAGCTCGGCGGCGTCCAGGCGATCACCGACGCGTTCCTCTCCACTGAGATGGGCATGGTCGGGCTGCTGGCCTCGGCGTACGGCATCCAAGCCGCCCTCCGCCTGCGCTCCGAAGAGACAGCCCTCCGCGCCGAACCCCTCCTGGCCACCGGCGTCACCCGAACCCGCTGGCTGGCCAGCCACGTCCTCATGGCCCTCCTGGGCACCGGCGCCCTCATCATGATCGCCGGCCTCGGCTCCGGCCTCTCCAGCGGCGCCTCCCTGGGCAACGTAGGCCGCCAAGTCCCCCGCATGCTCGCCGCAGCCGCCGTCCAGCTCCCAGCCATCTGGCTGGTCACCGCCCTGGTAGTAGCCCTCTTCGGCCTGGCCCCCAAACTCATCACCGCCGCCTGGGCCCTCTACGGCCTCTTCCTCCTCCTAGGCCAGTTCGGCGCCCTCTTCAACCTCCCCCGCTCAGTCATCAACCTGAGCCCCTACGGCCACACCCCCCGCCTCCCCGGCGGCACCTTCACCACCCTCCCCGTCCTCTCCCTGACCGCCATAGCCGCAGCCCTCCTAGCCCTAGGCCTAACCGCCTTCCGCCACCGCGACATCGGCTGACACCGAACGGCGCTGGTCTGAGGGGTCCAGCGCCGCAAGGCCCGCCCGGTCACCGACTGGGCGGGCCTTGCTGTTTACGATCGGTGGGTGTTGTGGAGCGAGCGGTTGGTGGAGTTCTGGAGTGAGCGGCATCTGGGGGTGCTGAGCACTGTGCGGGGAGACGGGTCCGTGCATGTGACGCCGGTGGGGGTGACGGTGGATGCCGGGGCGGGCGTGGCTCGGGTGATCTGCTCGGGGTCTTCGTACAAGGCTCGACTGGTACGGCGGCTGGGGGAGGCTGCGGTGGCGGTTACGCAGGTGGATGGGCGGCGGTGGAGCACGCTGGAGGGGCGTGCGGTGGTGGTGGACGAGCCGGAGCAGGTGCGGGACGCGGAGCGGCGGTATGCGCGGCGGTACAAGGAACCGCGGGTGAATCCGCAGCGGGTCGTCATCGAGATCACTGTGACGAAGGTGCTCGGCAATGGTGGCTGAGGTTGTTGTCGTCGGCATCGGGGCCGATGGCTGGGCTGGACTCTCGCCTGCTGCTCAGGAGGCGATCGCCAAGGCTGATGTGCTGCTGGGGAGTACGCGGCAGCTCGGAATGGTTCCAGCCGGTACGGCGGAGCGCCGGGCCTGGCCGTCGCCGTTGTCGGAGGCGTTGCCGGGGTTGCTGGCCGAGTATCGGGGCCAGAAGGTGTGTGTGCTCGCCAGTGGGGATCCGACGTTCCACGGGATCGGTACGACGCTGACACGGTTGCTGGGGGCAAGCGCCGTACGGGTGATTCCGCATCCGTCGAGTGTTTCGCTGGCGTGTGCTCGGTTGGGGTGGGCGCAGGAGCAGGTGCAGGTGGTGAGCCTGGTGGGGCATCCGACTGAGCTGGTGCATCCGCAGGTGCAGCCGGGGCGCAGGCTGGTTGTGCTGAGCTGGGGCGCGCAGACTCCGGGTGAAGTGGCCGCTCTGCTGGTGGCCCGGGGCTACGGGGCGAGTGAGTTCACCGTGCTGGAGCAGTTGGGCGGACCGAGTGAGCGCGTGACCCGTACGACGGCCGCTGACTGGGCTGGTGCGGTTGACCCGCTCAACGTGATCGGAGTGCTGTGTGCAGACGGACCGGTGCTGTCGACGGCTCCAGGGCTGCCGGACTCGGCGTACGAGAGTGATGGCCAGCTGACGAAGCGTGAGGTGCGTGCGGTGACGCTGTCCCGGCTCGCACCGGTGCCGGGGCAGCTGCTGTGGGATGTGGGCGGGGGAGCGGGCAGCATCGCGATCGAGTGGGCGCGGCATCACCCGACCTGCCGTGCGATCGCGGTCGAGCGTGACGAGGAGCGGGTACGGCGCTTGGAGCGGAACGTCGCGGCGCTCGGGGGCAACGTGGCTGTGGTGCACGGAGCGGCCCCGGCGATGCTCGGTGAGCTCGAGCAACCGGATGCGGTGTTCGTGGGCGGTGGTGCGACCGCCCCCGGGATGATCGAGGCCTGCTGGGACGCAGTGCGGCCGGGTGGGCGACTGGTGGTCAACGGGGTGACTCTGGAGACAGAGGTGCTGATTGCGCGGTGGTACCAGGAGCTGGGTGGCGATCTGGTCCGGCTGGATGTGCAGAGGGCCTCGCCGGTCGGTGGGATGACTGGCTGGCGTCCTGCGATGCCGGTGACGATTTGGAGTGTGACGAAGTGACTGTGCACTTCATCGGAGCCGGACCGGGCGCTGCAGACCTGATCACGGTGCGCGGGCGGGACCTGATTGCCGCGGCACCGGTCTGCCTGTACGCCGGAGCGCTGGTACCGGTCGAGCTCCTAGAGCACTGCCCGGTCGGGGCGCACAAGGTAGACACCGCCAACCTCGACCTGGACCAGATCATCGCGGAGCTCGCGGCCGCGCACAGCAACGGACTCGACGTGGCGAGACTGCACTCCGGGGACCCCTCGGTGTTCAGCGCGATGGCTGAGCAGATGCGCCGGCTCGACGCGCTCAACATCCCGTACGACGTCACACCCGGCGTACCGGCGTACGCAGCGGCCGCAGCGACCCTCAACCGGGAGCTGACCGTGCCAGAGGTCGGTCAGACCGTCATCCTGACCCGGATCGGCGGCCGAGCATCGGCAATGCCGACAGGTGAAGACCTAGCGACGCTAGGCGCGAGCCAGGCAACGCTGGTGCTGCATCTGGCCGTGCAGCAGATCGACCGCGTGGTCGACGAGCTTCTGCCGAGCTACGGCGCGGACTGCCCGGTCGCAGTGGTGGCACGCGCGTCACGGGACGACGAGGAGGTGCTGCGGGGGACACTGGCCGATATCGCGCAGCAGGTGCAGGCGGCGGGCATTCGCCGTACGGCTGTCATCGTGGTCGGGAAGGTGCTGGCGGCAACCGAGTTCCGCGACAGCCATCTGTATTCGACGACGCGTGCGCGATGAAGGTCCTCCTGCTCGGCGGTACGGGCGAAGCCCGGGAGCTGGCGGCGCAGCTGACCGACATCGACGTGGTGTCGTCGCTGGCGGGCCGCACCAAGGACCTGCGGTTACCGGACGGTGCGGTCCGGGTCGGCGGCTTCGGCGGCGTGGCTGGTCTGACCGACTGGCTGCGCGACAACGCAGTCGATGCGGTGGTCGATGCGACCCACCCGTTCGCCGCAACGATGACCGAGCACGCGGTGGCAGCAGCCCGCGCGGCCGGCGTACCGCTGCTGGTTCTGCGTCGGCCTGGGTGGGGTGCAGGACCAGGAGACGACTGGCACTGGGTGAACAGCGCGGCGGATGCTGCCACTCTCCTCCCCACCTTAGGCCAGCGAGTGTTTCTCACCATCGGCCGCCAGGGCATCGATGCGTTCGCCGGCACCGGCCTCTGGACGCTGGCGCGCTGCGTCGACCCACCCGAGCCACCACCGACCTGGTGCACTCTGCTGCTCGACCGCGGCCCGTACGCCGTTGACGCCGAGCTCGCGCTCCTGCGTCAGCACGCCATCGACGTGGTCGTCACGAAGGACAGTGGTGGCCAGCAAACGCAGGCCAAGCTCACTGCTGCCCGTGAGCTTCACCTACCGGTAGTCCTCATTCAGCGCCCAGCTGCGCCCAACGGCGTACCGGTGGTGGAGACCGTGGCTGCCGCGGCCAGCTGGCTGCGGAAGTAGAGCAGCCCCGGGACGGTCTGCCAGACCGGGCGTTCGCCGACCGGCTCCTCCATCCGAAGGATGGGCAGTCCAGCCGCCGCGAACGTGTTCACGTACGTCGACAGCATCCGGTGGTAGGCGACCCGCGGCAGGATCTCCAACCGCGTGACGCTGTTGAAGGGACCCTCGTCGAAGTAGCGACCGACGATGCGTCGCGTCGAGCCGTCGACGTGGTCGATCAACTCGCCGTCGGCCGGTGTCTTGTAACAGGGATGCACGATCGACGCGACGAACCACCCGCCAGGCTTGAGGATCCGTGCGATCGCCCGCACCGTCGGCTCGAGCTCGGGGATGTCCATCAGGGCCATGTGGCACACGGCCGCGTCGAACGACGCGTCGGGGATTCGGCCGAGCGTCTGGGCGTCGTCGTGGAGGTACTCGATCCCGCGTGGTGTCTCCTGCTCGAAGCTGCGGGCGTGCGCCAGCAACGACTCCGAGGCGTCGATGCCGACGACCTCGGCGCCGAGGTCGGCCAGCCGGCGGGTGTCGCGACCCTGACCGCAGGCGACCGAGGCCACGCGCAGACCGTGCAGGTCGCCGACCAACGCGTCGAAGGTCGGATCGTTCAAGCCGGCGCCATCGGGGTCGGCGCCGCCGTTGTAGGCGTCTGCGAGCACTTCATAGGCACTGGTGAGGTTGACCATATTCGCTCAACGGCAGACCCGGGGCCGACGTTCCAGGTCTGCTACCGGCAGACGGTGGCGGTGGGGATAGATTGGCGCCATGGGGATTCAGATCGCGCCGAGCATTCTGGCCGCGGATTTCGCGCGGCTGGCCGACGAAGCGGCGGCCGTGTCGAACGCCGACTGGCTGCATATCGATGTGATGGACAACCACTTCGTGCCGAACCTGACGCTGGGGCTGCCGATCGTGGAGTCGCTCGCGAAGGCGACGGACACGCCGCTGGATCTGCACCTGATGATCGAGGACCCCGATCGGTGGGCACCCGGGTACGTCGAGGCCGGGGCGTCGAGTGTGACGTTCCACGCGGAGGCGTGCCGCGCGCCGATCCGGACGGCGCGGGAGATCCGGGCCAAGGGGGCGCGGGCGGCGATGGCGCTGAAGCCGGCGACGCCGATCGAGCCCTACGAGGACATGCTGTCCGAGCTGGACATGATCCTGATCATGACCGTGGAGCCCGGGTTCGGCGGGCAGAAGTTCCTCGACGTGTGCGTGCCGAAGATCCGCCGGACGAAGGAACTGCTGGTCAAGCACGGCCTGGACCTGTGGATCGAGATCGACGGCGGGGTGTCGGCCGAGACGATCGAGCGGTGCGCGGAGGCCGGCGCCGACGTGTTCGTGGCAGGCTCGGCGGTGTACGCCGCGGACGATCCGAACGCGATGGTCGAGAAGCTTCGTGGTCTCGCCGAAGGAGCAGCACGATGAGTGAGCACAAGCCGGTCGAGAGCTGGCTGACCGACATGGACGGCGTGCTGGTGCACGAGGAGCGCGCGATCCCGGGCGCGGCCGAGTTCATCGCGACCTTGCAGAAGTCGGGCAAGAAGTTCCTGGTGCTGACCAACAACTCCATCTTCACGCCGCGCGATCTCCGCGCCCGATTGCTTGCCGCGGGCATCGATATCCCCGAGGACGCGATCTGGACCAGCGCACTGGCCACGGCACAGTTCCTGGACGACCAGCGCCCCGGCGGTACGGCGTACGTGATCGGTGAGGCGGGTCTGACCACGGCCCTGCACGAGATCGGGTACGTGCTGACCGAGCGCGCGCCGGACTACGTCGTACTGGGGGAGACTCGCACGTATTCGTTCGAGGCGATCACCCGGGCGATCCGCCTGATCGCCGACGGTGCGCGGTTCCTGGCCACGAACCCAGATCCGACCGGCCCGTCGCAGGAGGGACCGCTCCCGGCGACCGGCTCGGTGGCGGCGCTCATCACCCGCGCGACCGGCGTCGCGCCGTACTTCGTCGGCAAGCCGAACCCGCTGATGATGCGCAGCGCCCTGAACCGGATCGAAGCGCACTCCGAGACGGCGGTGATGATCGGCGACCGGATGGACACCGACATCATCAGCGGCCTCGAGGCCGGCCTGCGCAGCGTGCTCGTCCTGTCCGGCTCGACCGGCGAACACGAGGTCGACCGCTTCCCGTACCGCCCGACCCGAATCGTCGAGTCCATCGCCGACGTCGTCCCGCTGATCGCGTCACTGAGCTGAGCTGACCCCGCCGTCTGCTGACAGGCGAATCGGCTCCGGTCGCGATGACGAGCGGCTACCGTCGGTCGCCATGAGGGATGTGCCGCACAGCCGGCGTGACGATGTCGTCGAGGTGCTGCACGGTCGGTCGATCGCAGACCCGTACCGGTGGCTCGAGGACGAACCCGGCGACTGGATCGACCAGCAGAACGCAGCCACCGAACGGTATCTCGCAGACCTTCCTGGACGCTCGTACTTCGCGGACCGGCTGCGCGACATCCTCGCCCGGCCGCGGACCGGCGTACCCGTCTTCAGCTCCGGCCGCTACGTCCTCGAGTACAACGACGGCAGCCGGCCGCAGAACGTCCTGTGCGTGGCGGTCGACCTCGACGCCGAACCGCAGGTCCTCGTCGAGTTCACCGATGACACGACCGCGATCGACAGCTTCAGCGTCAGCCCCGACGGCCGGTACGTCGCCTATGCCACGCGCTCCGAGGGCAATCCGCGACTCAGCTTCGGGGTCGCGGATCTCGACACCGGACTGCGGTTGGACGATCTCCTCGAGGACGGCAAGTACTGCCGGGCCACTTGGCTGCCGGACTCCCGCTCGTTCGTCTATGTCCATGCACCGGCGGACAGCGGCGCGATCGGTGGCCAGCTCAAGGTGCACCAGCTCGGTGACGTGCAGTCGCTCGACCGCGTGGTGCTCGATCTGCCGCCGGGCAGCGTGAGCGAGACCAGGGTGTCGGCCGGGTACCTGGCGGTCCAGCTGAACGAGGGGACCGACCAGCGGACCAGACTCTGGTTGTATGAGCTGCCAGACTTGACCGGTCCGATCAAGCTGATCGACGAGCCGGTGGCCGCGACCTGCTTGGTCCGGGTGGCCGGCGAGCGGTTGGTGCTCTGGACGGATCTCGAGGCGCCCCGCGGCCGAGTGGTGACCTGCACCGTCGACGATCCCACCTTCGTCGACCTCGTCCCCGAGACCGCCGACACCCTCACCGCGGTCCACCCTGCGGGCGATGGGCTTCTCACCGTCGTTCTGCGGGACGCACAACCGCACTTTCAGCTAGTCGGCCTCGACGGCAGGACAACACCCGTCGACCTCCAGGGTGGCGCGGTCGTGGGCATCGCCGCTCACGAAGCCGCCGACGAGATCATCATCGGCCTCTCCACGACCTCGACGCCGAACCAGCTGACCCTGCTCGACGCCGCGACCGCCCGGACGACCCTGCTCAAGGGTGGCGACACCCGACCCCATCGAGTACTCCGCCGGATCGAACCGGATCGCGGTGTGCCGTACTTCCTGATCAGCCGCGCCGACCTGGATCACCTGCGGCCGAGACCGACCATGCTCTACGGGTACGGCGGCTTCCGGTCACCGCAACTGGCCGACCACCGCCCGGGCCGGGAAGCGTGGCTGGAGGCGGGCGGCGTACTGGGCATCGCCAACCTTCGCGGCGGTGGGGAGTTCGGAGCCGATTGGCACGACGCCGGCAGGTTGAGCCGCAAGCAGAACACCTACGACGACTTCATCGCCGTCGCCGAGCATCTGCAGCAGACCGGCATCACCACGCGGGAGCAGTTGGTGATCAACGGGCACAGCGGCGGCGGCATGCTCGTCGGTGCCGTCCTCACCCAGCGGCCGGACCTGTTCGCCGCGGCGGTACCGACCGCCGGAGTGCTGGACATGCTGCGCTTCCATCTCTTCACGATCGGACGGGCCTGGGCCCCGGAGATCGGGCTGCCCGAGGACCCCGCACAGTTCGCCGATCTGCTCGCCTGGTCGCCACTGCACAACGTCAAGCCCGGTACGACGTACCCGGCGGTGCTGGTCATGACCAGCGACCACGACGAGGTCGTCGTACCACTGCACAGCTACAAGTTCGCCGCGGCGTTGCAACATGCGCAGGCCGGAGACGAGGCGATCCTGCTGCGGGTCGAGACCAAGACGGGTCATGGACCCGGGCGACCCGCTGGGGCGATCGCCGCCGAGTGGACCGACCTTCTGGCGTTCGCGGCCGACCGTACTGGCCTGACGACTCAGCAGGAGAGCGTGCGGAAGCCGTAGCCCTGGGCTTTGAGCTTCTCCAGGATGCTGGGGAGGGCGGCGATGGTCTGACTGCGGTTCCCGCCGCCGTCGTGCATGAGGATCACCGAGCCGCTCTTCACGGCACCGAGTACCCGCTTCTCGATCTCCGGCGTCCCGGGCTTGGACCAGTCGCGCGAGTCGATCGTCCACAGGACCAGGTCCTTGCCGAGTGCCTTCGCTCGCTGGCGGACGGTCGCGCTGACTCCGCCGTACGGCGGCCGCAGGCAGGTCGGGGTAATCCCAGCCGCTGATCGGATCGCCTGATCGGTGTCGCCGACCTGCTTCTGGAATCCGGCCGCGGTCTGGTGCCGCAGGTCGGCGTGCGCCCAGGTGTGGTTCTGGATGCTGTGCCCGGCCGAGTGGATCGCCTTGGTCAGCTCCGGGTGCTTCGCCACGTTCTTCCCGACCTCGAAGAACGTCGCCTTCACGTCGTACTTCGCCAGCACCTCGAGCACCTTCGGCGTGTACGCCGGATCCGGCCCGTCGTCGAAGGTCAGTACGACGTACTTCGTGGGCAGCGGCGTCGTCACCGGCGCAGCCGCGGCAGGCGGTTGCACCGGAGGTGGCTGCGCATGCGGGCGCGCGGCGGCCACCACGATCGTCCCGATCACCGCACTGACGGCGACGAGCATCGCCAGCCCGGTCAACCGCTGACCGGTCCGCGTCAGTCGTGTCTCCATGCGTCCCCCTGGGCGGGTGGGCCTCACTCCACCCGCTCACCCTCACCCGCCGGACCCCAGATCCCGGCCGCCACGCCGCTTCCCCGTCAATAACCCCGCATATCGGACGCGGACCGCCACCACTGACCAACCGCCTCAAATGCCCGTCGGCGGCCCGGTGCTGAGCGTGACGAGGGTGCCGGGCGCGGAATTGGTGAGTGGCGGAGGTCCGGGGTGTCAGAGGACCTGGGAGAGGAACTGCTGGAGGCGAGGGGACTCGGCGGCGGTGAAGATCTGGTCGGGGGCCCCGGACTCGACCACGACCCCGCGGTCCATGAACGCGACCTGGTCGGCGACCTCGCGGGCGAACCCCATCTCGTGGGTGACGACGACCATCGTCATACCGGACTGTGCGAGGTCGGCCATCAGACCGAGGACGCCCTTGACCAGCTCCGGGTCGAGGGCCGAGGTGGCCTCGTCGAAGAGCATGACCTCGGGCTTCATCGCCAGGGCCCGCGCGATCGCGACCCGCTGCTGCTGACCGCCGGACAGGTTGCCGGGCCGGGCGTCTGCCTTCTCCGACAGGCCGACGAGCTCCAGCTGCTCGAGCGCGGCGGCCCGGGCCTGCGGGGCGTCGAGCTTCTTGAGCTTGCGCAGGGGGAGCGTGATGTTCTCGACGACGGTCTTGTGCGGGAACAGGTTGAAGTGCTGGAAGACCATCCCGATCCGGCGCCGCAGTACGTCGGGGCTCCCGGCCAGGACCGACTCCCCGCCGAGCAGCACGTCGCCGGCCGCCGGCTCGAGCAGCCGGTTGATCGTCCGCAGCAGCGTGGACTTCCCGGACCCGGACGGCCCGATCACGCACGCCGTCCGCCCGGCCGGGACGGCGAGGTCGACACCGCGCAGCACCTTGTTGGTGCCGAACGCGAGCTCGACCCCACGGACCTCGAGGCTCGCTGCCACATCAACGACAGGCGTCTCAACGGTGGCCGGCATATGCCGCCTCCTCCAGTACGTCGGGTGCCGCGTCGGCCGGTCGGCCTTCGCGCAACCGCTTGTCGAAGTAGTTCACCAGGTGCGTCAGGGGGATCGTGATGATCAGGTAGAAGATTCCGGCCAGCAGCAACGGCGACAGGTTGCCGTCGGTGGCCGCCGAGTCCTGCCCGATCCGGAACAGCTCGCGCTGACTGGCGAGCAGGCCGAGGAAGTACACCAGGCTGGACTCCTTCACCAGCGCGATGAACTGGTTGACCAGCGCGGGCAGCACCCGCCGTACACCCTGGGGGATGACGACCAGCCGCATCCCGTTGGTGTAGCTGAAGCCGAGCGCACGTGCGGCCTCCAGCTGCCCCTTCTCCACGCTCTGGATCCCGGAGCGGAAGATCTCACCGATGTACGCCGACGCGATCAGCGACAGCGCGAGAATCCCCAGCGGGTACGGGTTCGGGCCCCACCAGTGCCGGGTGATCGGGGACAGGCCCTGGCCGATCAGCAGGATGGTCAGGATCGCCGGCAGGCCGCGGAAGATGTCGGTGTAGATCTTGGCCGGCCAGCGCAGCCAGCGCTTCTTCGACAGGGCGAGGACCGCCACGATCATGCCGAGCACAGTGCCCAGCACGACCGAGGCGGCCGCCAGGATCAGGGTGTTGACCAGTCCCACCTTGAGCATCTCGGGCAGGACCGCCTTCATCGACTCCCAGTCGAGGAAGGTGTCGTTCAGAGTGGACCAGACGTCCATCAGACTTTGGGGGCCGTGAACTTGACCGTGCCGCTACCCGGCTTGAACGACGCCGGTACGGCGCGGCCCGGGTAGTACTGCTCGACCAGCTTGGTCCAGGTGCCGTCGGCGATGACCTCGTCGAGGGCCTTGTTCACAGCCTCACGCAGCTTGTCGTTGCTCTTGGCCACCGCGTACGCCGTCGGCGCGGAGCTCAGCTCCTTCGCGGCCAGGATCACCACGCCACCGCCCTGCTCCTTCGCCATCTTCTCGCCGATCTCGGCCGGCGAGATCCACGCGTCCGCCGTACCGGCCTTGAGCTGGCCGACGGCGGCGTTGTAGTTCGGCACCCGGACCGGGTCGAGGTTCTTGCTCGTCGCGTAGTCGTCCTGGACGGTGCCCTGGACCACCACGACGCGCTTCCCGGCGAGCTGGTCGAACTTGGTGATACCGGAGGTCTTGGTGGTGTTCAGGCCCAGGTAGCCGAAGTCGTAGCCATTGCTGAAGGCAACCGTCTTCTTGCGGGCCTCGGTGATCGTGATCGACGAGCTGCCGAGGTCGTACTGGCCGCTGTTCACCTGTGACAGCAGCGCGGAGAAGTCGGTCCCGACGAACTCCGGCTTCAGGTTCAGCTTCGCCGCGACCGCGGTGATCAGGTCGTTGTCGAACCCGGTGAACTTGCCGTCCTTGACGTACACGTTCGGCGGCGCGTCGGTGAGCGTCCCGATCCGCAGCGTGCCGGCCTTGAGCAGGCCGAGGTCCGGGCCGCTCGCGGCCGGGTCGTCATCGCTGCCGCAGGCAACCATCGCCAGGGCCAGCGCGGTCACGACTCCGGCAGCGGCGATCCGGCGGAAAGGAGCGCTGAAGGCGCGCACGGGTGTCTCCTCAATACGTTCAACTGGTACGCAGGGCGAACCACCCCGCCGCTGAGAAGCCAACACCACCACCCAGCCCCCCATTCCCCATCGACACCCACTGAGACGCCGCCGCAATGTCCACCAGATCCGTGGTATATCGGGGCGGTGATGCATCCACTGCGGCTTGAATAGCTGCAGATCATGCTGCAGAATGTGCTGCATGGAAACAGTCGATCGATCGCCGGTCACGCGAAAGTCGCTGCCTTTGTCCGAGCGGGACCTGCGTGATCTCGCTGTGCTGCGTGGCTCTGAGGCTCACCGCGCCGCGCTGGCGAAGCTCACCCAGGTGCAGGTCAGTGAAACGACGAGTGAGGCGGTTCTTTTGCAGACTGTTCTGGAAGCCGGCCTGAAGGTGGTCGCGGACCTGGTGGAGGCCGAGGGGTATGCACGGATTGCCCTCGAGGTCGTGCCGGAGGACCGGCAGGCCGAGGCTCGGCGTCGGCGGCCGTCGTGGGCTGACGAGTGAGCTGGCCCCTCCTCCGCGGTCAGGTGGTTCGGGCAGATCTCGGTCTCGGCGAGGCGAAGCTGTTCGTCGTCGTGTCGAACAATCGCCGCAATCAGCATCTGCAGCAGGTGTTGGCGGTGCGCCTGACGACGACGGCCAAGCCGCGGATCCCCAGCATCGTCGAGCTGGTTCACCCGGAGGCCTTCGTCGGCCGGGCGGTGTGTGACGACATCGTGGAGATCTATGCGAACGAGGTCGTCGGCGCTGCCGGCGCCCTGTCGCCTGCCGCGATGCGAGCGATCAATTCGGGGCTGTCCGCAGCCTTGGGAATGTTCGACTGACTCCGATCAGCATGTGACCTGCGTCCTGGCCCGGGTTGTCGTTCAGTGCATACTGGAGTCACGAGTGAACCCACTCGCGTGCTCCGGGGTCGGTGAAATTCCGAGCCGGCGGTGATAGTCCGCGACCCGGTCGTTGCAGTTCGGCGGCCGGTTGACCTGGTGGAATTCCGGGACCGACGGTGAAAGTCCGGATGGGAGGCAGCACGCGATCGGCGGGAGAGCTCCGACGTTCGCGATGACGTTGCCTGGGCCTCGGCCTGCGTGACGGGGGAGCGGGCGCCTGGAGGTTCTTGCGTCGGTCGTCAACGGCCCCGGTGTGCGTCCGTGACGACGAGGGACCGTAAGTGACGAACGCATCGCCGATCGACGTCGCCTGGATGCGGCGCGCGATCGAGCTGGCCGCCCGCGGCATCGGCAGCACCCACCCGAATCCGGTGGTGGGCTGTGTGATCACCGCGGCCGACGGCAACCCGGCCGGTGAAGGGTTCCACGCCAAGGCCGGTGGACCGCATGCCGAGGTCGAGGCGTTGCGGATGGCGGGACGACGAGCACGCGGCGGTACGGCGTACGTGACGCTGGAGCCGTGTAACCACACCGGCCGGACCGGGCCGTGTGCCGATGCGCTGATCGAGGCCGGCGTCGCCCGCGTGGTGTACGCCGTACCGGATCCGAACCGGCAGGCCTCCGGCGGCGGCGAGAAGCTGCGCAACAAGAACATCCAGGTCGAGCAGGGCCTGCTGCAGGATGAGGCCGAGGCCGGCAACCACATCTGGCTGCACAGCGTGCGGACCGGGCGGCCGTTCGTGACCTGGAAGTTCGCGGCCACGCTGGACGGTCGCTCGGCCGCCCCGGATCGCAGCAGCAAGTGGATCACCGGGCCGGCCGCGCGCGCCGACGTACACCGTCAGCGGGCCGAGTGTGACGCGATCGCGGTCGGGACGCAGACCGTGCTCTCCGACGATCCCGAGCTCACGGTCCGGGACACCGATGATGTTCCCGCGCCGCGGCAGCCGCTGCGCGTCGTGGTCGGCGACCGGGAGATCCCGGTCACCGCGAAGGTTCGCAACGACCGGGCGCAGACGTTGCTGCTGCCCACTCACGACCCCGCCGAGGTGCTGCGGCAGCTGGACGATCACCAGATCCGGCACCTCTGGCTCGAAGGCGGCCCGACGCTGGCCGCCGCGTTCCTGCGCGCCGGTCTGGTCGACCAGATCGTCGCGTACGTCGCCCCGGCCCTCCTCGGCTCCGGGTTCGCCGCGATCGGCGACCTCGGTGCGGAATCGATCGACCACCTGCGGCGGTTCACCCTGACAGACGTGACGCGTCTCGGCGACGACGTCCGGCTGACGCTGTCCCCTCTGGGAGGAAAGTAGATGTTCACCGGAATCATCGAGGAACTCGGCACCGTCGAGGCGCTCGACCTGCTCGACGGCGACGCGGCGCGGCTCACCATCCGCGGCCCCAAGGTGACCGAGGACGCCGGCCACGGCGACTCGATCTCGGTCAACGGCTGCTGTCTGACAGTGGTCGAGTACGGCGACGGCCTGTTCACCGCCGACGTGATGCGCGAGACGCTCAAGCGGACCAGCCTCGGCGGGATCGAGAAGGGCTCCAAGGTCAACCTGGAGCGCGCGGTCACCGCCCACGCCCGGCTCGGCGGCCACATCGTGCAGGGCCACGTGGACGGCGTCGGCACGATTGCGAGCCGGACCCCGTCCGAGCACTGGGAGGACGTCCGGATCGCTGCTGGTCCGGAGATCCTCAAGTACATCGCGGAGAAGGGCTCCATCGCGGTCGACGGGGTCTCGCTGACCGTCACCGACGTGGACGACGCGACCGGGACGTTCGGGATCAGCCTGATCCCGACGACGCTCGAGCTGACCGTCCTCGGGACCAACAAGGTCGGCGACACCGTGAATCTTGAAGTAGACGTGATCGCCAAGTACGTCGAGCGCCTACTGGTTGCTGGAGGCACCAAGTGAACGCTGTTGACTGGTTGCTGCACGCGCAGGTGACGATCGCCGGTTCGCCGGTGCTGGTCCGGGAGATCGTCGGGAACGTGTTCGGGCTGGCGAGCGCCCTGTTCGGGATGCGCCGCCTGGTCTCGGCCTGGCCGGTAGGCATCATCGGCAACATCCTGCTGTTCACGGTCTTCGTGGGCGGCATCTTCGACACGCCGCAGGACAAGGACCTCTGGGGTCAGGCCGGGCGGCAGGTCTTCTTCTTCATCCTCAGCGTCTACGGGTGGTACCAGTGGTATCAGACCCGCCACCGCGGGTCTGCGAAGGCGGTGACCCCGCGCTGGGCGACCGGCCGGGAGCGGCTCGAGCTGCTGGGGATCGGCGTGGTGCTCTACGCGATCGGCTTCTTCGTACTGCGCGCGCTCGGTTCCTGGGGTCCGCAGTGGGACGCGTGGATCCTGACCGGGTCGATCCTGGCGACGTACGGGATGGCGCGCGGGTTCGTCGAGTTCTGGCTGATCTGGATCGCGGTCGACGTGGTTGGCGTACCGCTGCTGGTGCAGGCGAAGTTCTATCCGTCGGCCGCGATGTACGTGATCTACGGCCTGTTCTGCGTGATCGGGTTCGCGTCGTGGTGGAAGATTCAGAATCGGGAGCGGGTCACTCCGCCGGAAGCTGTGGTGGTGGGTTAGATGGGTGACGTGCTGAAGCTCGACACGATCGAGCATGCGATCGACGAGATCCGGGCCGGGCGCCCGGTCGTCGTGGTCGACGACGAGGACCGGGAGAACGAGGGCGACCTGATCTTCGCCGCGTCGAAGGCGACGCCGGAGCTGCTCGCGTTCCTGATCCGGTACAGCTCGGGTGTCGTGTGTGTGCCGATGGAAGGAGCTGAGCTCGACCGGCTCGGCATTCCGCTGATGACCCCGCACAACCGGGAGCGGATGCGGACGGCGTACACGATCTCTGTCGATGCGCGGGACGGGATCACGACGGGTATCTCGGCGGCGGACCGGGCGCGGACCATCAAGGTGCTGGCGGATTCGGCGTCGGAGTCGTACGACCTCGTGCAGCCGGGCCACATCTTCCCGCTGCGGGCGCGCGAAGGCGGCGTACTGGCTCGGCCGGGTCACACCGAGGCCTCCGTTGATCTGGCGCGGCTTGCCGGGCTGAACACGGCGGCGGTGATCTCCGAGCTGGTGAACGACGACGGGACGATGAAGCGCGGGCAGGATCTGCGGACGTTCGCGGACGAGCACGGGCTCGTGCTGGTCTCGATCGACGACCTGATCCGGTACCGGCGCCGCACCGAGACGCAGATCGAGCGCGTCGCGACCACGACCCTGCCGACCCGGTACGGCGATTTTGTTGCCCACGGCTACCGAAACACGGTGGACGGGTCGGAGCAGCTCGCGTTGGTTCGTGGCGATCTGAAGGACGGGCCGGCGCTGGTCCGGCTGCACTCCGAATGCCTGACGGGTGACGTGTTCGGATCGCTGCGGTGCGACTGCGGTCCGCAGCTCGATGAGGCGATGCGGCAGGTCGCGGCGGAGGGTGGTGTGGTGGTCTACCTGCGCGGTCACGAGGGTCGCGGGATCGGGCTGCTGCACAAGCTCCAGGCGTACGAACTGCAGGACGCCGGGCGGGACACCATCGAGGCGAACCTCGACCTCGGACTGCCTGCCGATGCTCGTGATTACGCTGCTGGCGCCCAGATTCTGGCGGACCTCGGCGTGACCGAGGTGCGGCTGCTGACGAACAACCCGGACAAGGTCTCCGGCGTTCAGGGCTACGGCATCGACGTGGTCGAGCGCCGCGGCATCTCGATCGACCCCACCGAACACAACCTGCGCTACCTGCGCACCAAGCGCGACCGCATGGGCCACCACCTCCCGGGCAGCCTCTCAACTGACGAGCAAGGAGCCGGCTGATGTCGGGTAGTGGAGCACCAACCCTGGAAGCCCCCCGAGCCGAAGGCGCCCGCGTCGCCATCGTCGCCGCGCAATGGCACCCGAAGGTCACCGACTCCCTCGTCGCCGGAGCTCTCCGCGCGCTGGACGACTCCGGAGTCACCGACTACAAGGTCATCCGCGTCCCCGGCTCCTTCGAGCTCCCCGTCGCCGCACTCCACGCCGCCAAGGCCGGGTACGACGCCGTGATCGCGCTCGGCGTAGTCATCCGCGGCGACACCCCGCACTTCGAATACGTCTGCCAAGCCACCACCGACGGCCTCATGCATGTAGGCGTCACCACCGGAGTCCCCATCGGCTTCGGCGTCCTCACCTGCGACAACGACCCCCAAGCCCTCGACCGAGCGGGCCTCCCCGACAGCCGAGAAGACAAAGGCTACGAAGCCACCCAAGCCGCCCTGTCGACCCTGGTGGCGGTGCGGGCGCTGTAGACCGCAAGCGCGCGCTTCTGCGCCCGCGCGGCCAGGCAATGGGCTGCCCCGAACGAGCGGCCCATTGCTCAGCCGAGAACCAGGCGCTCGTCGCCGAAGTTCGCGATGATCTCGATCTGGCCACCAAGCGCCTCGACATACTTCTGGATCGTGCTCAGCTCGGATCGGCTGAGTTCCCCGCGCTCGATCGACGACACTGCCGCCTGGCTGATGTGCATCGAGTCGGCCAGTTGGACTTGTGTGAGGCCCTGGTGCAGCCGGACTTCCTTGAGCCGGTACGCGCGCTGCTCGGCGCGAGCCTTCGCGCGATGCTGCGCAACGCGTGCCTCGGCCTCCGGGGTGGTAATCCGTTCCGACCGTGTGCTCTCCCATGAGCGGTGTGTCATCTTCTGTCTCCTTTGCCAGGTGTGAGAGTCCCTGCAGAGTGCGTTGTCGTGCCTCCAGTCAATCCGGGTCATCGGCCCAGTCAGGGTTGCGTTCGAGGTGTGCCAACCAGTCGTCGAACAGGTCGTCCGCGACTGGGATGTTCTCCTCGTACCACTCTGTCCAGCGGTTCTCCTTGCTGCCGCCGATCAGCAGCACCGCATGGGTCTGAGGGTCGAATGCGAACAATATGCGGAGCTTGCCGCTCCGCAGCTCCTTCATGTTGGAGTGACGCGAGCCGGTGATCGTGTCCGCCACTGGGCGCGAGGTAGCCGGCCCTTGTTCGGCCAGTAGGTCGATCCGGCCGGCAATCGCTTCGAAGTCCTTGTCCGGCAACGAATTCAGCCACTTCTGACAGTGGTCGAGGACATAGATCGCGTACTCCACGCACCCGAGAATACAAGATGAGCGTTGTAGAAGACAAGACTTGTATTGGTCAGTTGCCGAGACTTTAGAATTTTCTAAAGTAACTCTTGGCGAGAGGTGACGTGCCGGAAGGAGCTGGGGCGATGAGCGGCTACCGGAAGTGGCGAGACACCGATCACCTCGACCGCGCTGTCGAGACGGCCGGTGGGCCGGAGGCATTCGACCGTGAGGTGGGGCGGATGCGTGACGAGGCGCGGGGCTGGAAGCTCGCCGAGTTGCGGAAGCGTCGTCGGCTGACCCAGGCCGAAGTTGCGCGTCGGATGGGTATCTCTGTTTCCCGGGTCTCCCAGATCGAGAAGGGCGACGTGTCCACGCGGGAGGTCCTCGACCGCTATGTCGGTGCGCTCGGAGGGACACTCCACCTGGTTGCCGACTTCGGCGACGGGCAGTTGAAGGTCGGCTAGCGAACGACGACGCGCAGCCGGTTCAGGGCGGCTGCCGGCTGCGCGGTGGATCACGATGAGCTTCTTGGATCCTCACCCGATGCGGGTGTGTTCCATGTACCAGTTGGGGATCCAGGTCTTACCGCCGTCTTCGGAGAACTCCTGTTGCCAGGTGGCTTTGTCGGTGCCGGGGGTCCAGGTGAAGCGGACGTCGACCGGGCGGCCTTCCCAGGTGTCCGGGCCCTCGAAGATGCCGACCCCGTCGTCGCCGAAGGAGCCGATGACCGGGGTTTCGAGCTGGCCGCGGAGGCTGTTGATCCAGTGGATCGACCAGGTTTTCGTGGCGGGGTCGAAGATCCGGAAGGTGGCACCGCGGAAGCCCTCGGTCGGGTACCAGCCCTCGTCGAAGCTGATGGCACCGTCGAAGTAGGTCGTCACCCGCATCTCTGACTCGACCTCGTACCACTCGTGCGGATCGCCGAGCATCGGGCGCCGGCGGTGGTTGGTCGTCTGCCAGTCGCCGACGAGGAAGTCGAAATCGCCGGTCACCTTCGGTACGTCGAGGGCCGGTGCGGGCGTCGTTCGGCGGGTGAAGTCCATCGTCCAGTTGAGTTCCCAGGTCTCCCCGCCGTCGGCGGAGTAGGCCTGTTCCCAGTGGGCGGTCCGGTCGGTGATGTCGCGCCACTCGTAGCTGCACAGGATCGGCTGCCCCTCGTGCTCGTCCTCGCCGACCAGCCGGCAGCTCGAGCCGTCCTCGGACCAGCGTCCGCGCACCGGTGGGAACAGGCGCATCTCCGTGCTGTTGATCCACCAGATCTGCCACTCCCGCTCGACCGGGTCGAACAGCCGGACCGACATGCCGTAGGAGCCGGTGGTCGGGAAACGCGTTTCGTCGATGCAGATCGAGCCGTCGAAGTACGTGTGAGCGGTGGTGGTGCCGTCGAACTCGTTCCATTCGTCGCACCCGGCGAAGATCTTGTTCAGCCTGCGGTGCCGTACGTCGAAGTCGCCGGAGAAGAAGTCGAAGTCGCCGGTCGCCTTGGTCCATGTCGTCATACCGACAGCCTCGCGGTGAAACCTGACAAGGCGTGGCAGTGTTTACGGCTACTCTCCAAAGATGCGTTCGAGCCGGCTCTTGTCGATCCTGCTGTTGCTGCAGACCCGCAGGCAGCTGACCGCGCGCGAGCTCGCCGAGGAGCTCGAGGTGTCGCTGCGGACCATCTACCGCGACGTCGAGGCCCTCGCCGCTGCTGGAGTCCCCGTGTACGCCGACCAGGGCCGGGCCGGCGGATACCGCCTCGTCGAGGGCTACCGCACTCGCCTGACCGGTCTGACCGAGCAGGAGGCCGCTGCGCTGTTCCTGGTCGGCATGCCGGGCCCAGCGGCCGCACTGGGCTTGACTGCCCAGACAAACGCCGCAGAGCTCAAGCTGCTCGCCGCACTGGCGCCGGACCAGCGTGACCGCGCCGGACGGCTGAAGAACCGCTTTCACCTCGACATGCCCGCCTGGTACGCCGACGCCGAGAGCTCGCCGCACCTGTCCGCCGTGGCTGACGCCGTACTGCACGATCGCCGCATCAAAGTCCGCTACCGCCGCTGGGAAGCCCCCCGCGAGGTCGACCGGTTGCTGGAACCGTACGGTCTCGTCCTCAAGAGCGGGAGCTGGTACGTGATAGCCGCCACCGAAACCGGCATGCGCACGTACCGCGTCTCCAACATCCTCGAACTCACCCCGACCGACGAGCAGTTCACCCGGACCGGCGACTTCGACCTGCCCCAGTTCTGGCAGGACCACCTCCAGTACTTCGACCAGTCCCGGTTCACCGACCAGGCCGTCGTACGGGTCTCGGCCAGTCTGGCCAGACGCATGTACGACGTCTCCTTCCCGCAGCTCGTGGCCGCGGTCGCCCAGACGCCCCCGGAGCCAGACGGCACCGTCGTCGTCACCCTGCCGATCGAGTCGATCCCCAACGCGGCCGCCGCCCTCTGCCGCTTCGGAGCCGGTCTGGAAGTCCTCCAGCCCCCAGAACTCCGCACCGAGCTCGCAGCCCTCGGCCGGACTCTGACCACCCTCTACGAAAGTCCGTCCAGCGGACCTGGGGGGTCGGAGGCGGACGGTGCCCCGTAGGCTGGGGCCGCGATGAAGAGTTTCGAGGAGCTGTTCGCCGAGCTGGGCGACAAGGCACGCACGCGTCCGGAGGGATCCGGGACGGTGGCGGAGCTGGATGCCGGCGTGCACACGATCGGCAAGAAGCTGGTCGAGGAGGCCGCCGAGTCCTGGATGGCCGCCGAGCACGAGGGCAAGGAGCGGGCCGCCGAAGAGCTGTCCCAGCTGCTGTACCACGCGCAGGTCATGATGATCGCGCTCGATCTGAAGCTCGAAGACGTCTACCGACATCTGTAGGGGTTCCCCACAACCTGACAGACCCACCGGTTCAGTTTCGACAGATTGGGCAGTGCCATGCTGCGCGTCGCAGTACCGAACAAGGGCTCCCTGAGCGAGTCCGCGATCGAGATCCTCACCGAGGCCGGCTACAAACAGCGCCGGTCCACCAAAGAACTCAGCCTGACCGACGTCGCGAACGAGGTGGAGTTCTACTACCTCCGCCCGCGCGACATCGCCGTGTACGTCGGCGAGGGCACCCTGGATGTCGGCATCTCCGGGCGTGACCTGGTGCTCGACTCACACGCCGACGCCGACGTGATCATGGGGCTCGGCTTCGGCTCCTCCACCTTCCGGTTCGCCGCGCCGCCCGGGGTCGCGACCTCGGTGAAGGACCTGTCCGGCAAACGGATCGCCACCTCGTACGCCGGTGTCCTGGCCGATCACCTGGCCGAGAACGGTGTCGAGGCCAGCGTGGTCCGCCTCGACGGCGCGGTCGAGTCGGCCATCGCCCTGGGCGTCGCGGACGTGATCGCCGACGTCGTCGAGACCGGTACGACGCTCCGCCAGGCAGGGCTCGAGGTGTTCGGCGAGCCGATCCTGCAGTCCGAGGCGGTCGTGATCAAGCGGCACGGTGTGGACACCCCACCGCCCGGCCTGCACCAGCTGGCCCGGCGACTCGAAGGCGTCCTGATCGCGCGCAACTACGTGATGATGGACTACGACATCCCGGCCGACCAGATCGACGCGGCCACCGAGGTCGCGGCCGGTCTGGAGTCGCCGACGGTCTCCCCGCTGCACCGCGCGGGCTGGGTCGCCGTCCGGGTGATGGTCCAGCGGGCCGAGGCGCAGCGGATCATGGATCAGCTCTGGGAGGTGGGAGCCCGTGCCATCCTCACCACGGACATTCACGCCTGCCGGATCTGAGGTCTCGATGAGCGAGCGCCTGTTCACGTTCCATCCGCGGAGCGTGGCGATCATGGCCTCGGTCATGGGGTTCTCGCTGATCGCCCTGTTCGGGGTGATCTGGAGCCAGTTCGACGACTTCACGAAGCAGACGTTCAGCTGGTTCCAGCGGCTGACGCTGCTGGCGTTCTTCGGCGCCATCCTGTTGCTGCTGTTCCGGATGGCCACGGTCCGGGTCTCGGCGTACGCCGACGGGCTCCGGATCCGCAACGTCTTCAAGTCGTACATGCTGCCCTGGGCGGAGGTGACCGCGCTGCGGTTCACCTCAGGTGATGCCTGGCTCCAGCTGTTCGATGCCGAAGGCAACCGGATCGGCGTGCTCGCGATCCAGGCGTCTGAGGGTCGGCGGGCGAGCACGGCCGCGAAGGAGCTGGCGGCCATCGCCCGGGCGCACGGCGCTGGACCTAGCCAGCGGATACCTGAAAGCTAGTCTCGTGTGACTGACCGGGCTCCAGGACCACCAGGTCCTGCCCGGTCACGAACGCGTCCGGCGGACACGTCATCGGTTCGACGGCCAACGCCGTACGGCCGATGGCGCTCCCGGTGTAGAGCTGCATCCAAGGCGTGTCGCCGATGAGGGTCGCCCGCGCCCCGGAGCCCGGATCCGACAGGCTGACCGACCAGCCGCCGCCGAGCCCGGTGAACGCGTTGTCGATGTCGAGCTCGCCGAGCACCCGCCCGGTCGAGAAGTCGTACGGCGATCCGTCCACCGGCGCCAGCCCGATCGGTGACAGTCGGTCCGGCGACACCTCCAACCACTCCGAGGCACGGAACTCCAGCACGCACTCATCGATCGGCCGGCCCACGCTCAGATACGGATGCGCCCCATACCCGTACGGCGCTGCCGTGGTGCCGACGTTCACCGCCGTCGCGGTCACAGTCAGCTGCTCATCGAGGCGGTACTGCAGCCGCAGCTCGAGCTGATGCGGGTATCCAGGCTGGCCGTGCAGCAGGTGACCGGCCGCCAGGTACGACGGGTCGGAGCCGTCGTCGAGGCGGTTCCAGTTTGCCCAGCGCGTGAGGCCGTGGATCGCGTTCCGCCGGGCCGGTTCGGTCAGATACAGCTGCTGGTCGACCCCGCCGAAGCTGTACTTCCCGTCGGTGATCCGGTTCGGCCACGGGAACAGGTGCTGACCGATCCCCGCATGCGCCGGCCGGTCCGCGGGAAACCCGAGCAGGACCTCGCGACCGACGTACGTGAGTCCGCGCAGCCCACCGCCCACGCTCACCACGGTCCCGGCGTACCCGCCGCCGCTAATCGTCCACTGATCGCCCGAAGGCAGCACGCTCATGCCCCCATCCTCACAAATCCCGTCGGCAACGACACGTAGATGTCCAGCCGCTGGCACCCCGCCAGGCGTGCCGACGGCTGACGAACACCACATCTCCATGTTCTTACCGACGGCCTGTCCATTTGGCGGGGACCCGTTCGTGGTGATGCTGTAGACACGCCAACAGGAGGTAACACCGTGAAGTATTTGCTGCTGATCAATGCCGGCGAACTCGACGTGTCCGGGGGAGCGGTCGGGTGCGAGCCGGAGGACTGGATGCGGTTCGACAAGGAGATCACCGACTCCGGAGTGGTCGTGGCGTCGGAGTCGCTGGCGGACCTGGTCACCCAGACCCGGGTGCAGGTGGACAACGACGGCAAGCGGACCGTGACGGACGGGCCGTTCGCCGAGACCCGCGAGGTGCTCGGCGGGTTCTACGTGATCGATGTGCCGGACCTGGACATCGCGCTCGACTGGGCCGCCAAGTGCCCGGGGTCGCGGGCCGGCGGCTCGGTCGTCGTCCGCCCGGTGGCTGAGTTCCCGGGGGCATGACGATGGACCAGGTCGAGGCGGTCTTCCGGGAGGAGCGCGGCCGGTTGCTGGCCGCGCTGGCCCGGCGGTTCGGCGACCTCGACCTGGCCGAGGAGGTCACGGCCGAGGCGATCGAGACCGCGCTCGTGCGGTGGCCGATCGACGGCGTACCGGCGAACCCGGGCGGCTGGTTGATGACGACCGCCCGGCGCAAGGCGGTCGACCGGCTCCGCCGGGATCAGGTGTACGCCGCCAAACTCGCGATCCTGCAGGTGGATGCGGACCGGGCCGAAGCGCCGCGGCCCGGGGGCGAGTTCCCGGACGATCGGCTGGAGCTGTTCTTCACCTGCGCCCACCCGGCGCTGGCCCCGGAGGACCGCGGGGCGCTCACTCTGCGCTGCCTGGCCGGACTCAGTACGCCGGAAGTCGCGCGAGCGTTCCTCGTCCCGGCCGCGACGATGGCGAAACGAATCGTCCGCGCGAAGGCGAAGATCCGTGACGCCCGCATCCCCTTCCGGGTTCCTTCACAAGAAGAGCTGCCGGAGCGGTTGCCCGGCGTACTGCAGGTGATCTACTCCGTCTTCACCGAGGGATACTCGGCCAGCTCCGGCCCGTATCTGCAGCGCCTCGACCTCGCCGAGGAAGCGATCCGGCTGGCACGCATCCTGCACGGACTGCTGCCGGCCGAGCGCGAAGTCGCCGGACTGCTCGCGCTGATGCTGCTCGTGCACGCCCGCCGCGACGCCCGCACCGGCCCCGACGGCGAGCTGATCCTTCTCGAAGACCAGGACCGCACCCGCTGGGACCGCGACCAGATCACCGAGGGCCGCGCCCTGGTCGTGCGATCCCTCACCGGTGGACCCGCCGGCCCGTACGCCGTGCAGGCCGCGATCGCCGCCGTCCACGACGAGGCCCGCACCTTCGCGAGCACCGACTGGCCGCAGATCGTCGCCCTGTACGACGTCCTGTCCGTCCTGGACGCATCGCCGGTGATCGCCCTCAACCGCGCCGCCGCGATCGCCTTCCGCGACGGCCCCGACGCCGCCCTCACCCTGCTCGACTCCCTGGCGGACGAACCCCGCCTCCGCGATTACCACCCCTACGCGCTGGCGCGAGCCGACCTTCTGCACCGCCTGAACCGGCGCCCCGAAGCCGCGGAAGCCTACGGGCGGGCCCTCGAGCTGGCCGGCTCCGACCCTGAACGCACCCACATCCGCGCTCGCCTCACAGCGCTCACTCTTGAGGACATCTGATGGACTACTACCCCTGGATCGAAGCCGAACGCCTCGACCTCGCCGACTTCCTCGACACGCTCACCGAGCCCGACTGGGCAGTCACCTCGCTCTGCCCCGCCTGGACCGTCCACCAGGTCGTCGCGCACCTCACGCTCTCCACGCGGACCACGCTGCCCGACGTACTGCGGGGTGCGATTCGGGCCCGCGGCGACTGGGAGCGGATGGAGGCCGACGCGGCGACCGAGCGGGCGGCCCGCTTCACCCCGGCCGAGCTGATCGCGCAGTTCCGTGAGACTGCCGGTTCGACGCGGCGCTCGCCTGGCGCGAAGCCGCTCGACACCCTCAACGACGCGCTCGTCCACGGTCAAGACATCGCGGTCCCGCTGGGCCGCGAGCGCACAATGCCCCTCGACCTGGCCGAAGCCGCCCTCGGCCACGTCCTCAAGAGCCCGTTCTACGGCGCTCGCAAACGCTTCCGTGGCACCCGCTTGATCGCGACCGACGCCGACTGGTCGGCCGGTCAAGGGGCCAAGGAGCTGCGCGGCCCGCTCCAGGACCTGCTCCTGGTCGCCACAGGCCGCGAGGCGCGCGCCGGTCACATCGTCGGGTAGCCCGACGGCTTGTCACGGTCTGGGCCGAGTGTCAGCCTGGCGCCATGGACAGCTTGTACGACGCCGCCGGCGGAATGGACGGAATGGTTCGGCTCGCGCATGCGTGGCACGAGCGGGTGCTGGCGGATGAGCTGGTGAGCCACGCGTTCAGTCATGGGTTTCATCCGGACCACACCCAGCGGCTGGCGGCGTACTGGGCCGAGGCGCTCGGTGGACCCGCTTGGGCCGATGGGGGCGAGACCACCGTCGTCTGGATGCACAGCGGGAACGGCGAGCACCTTGAGATGGATCGGCGGGCCATCGAGTGTTTCGACGAAGCGCTGAACGACGTCGGACTGCCCACACCCTTGAAGTCGGTGCTGCACGACTACTTCGCCTGGGCGACGTCCGTGTCGATGGCTCGGTACCACGGCGCGAAAGACCAGGTACCGAAGGGAATGAGCATCCCCAGGTGGTCGTGGGACGGGCTTCAGGAGGCCGCTGAGTCGTGAGGTAGGGCTACTGCTTTGGCGACCAGCTCGAGGGCCGGGTCGTGGGGGACGGCCGGGTTGCCGTCGACGACCACCTGGGCCCGGTCGCGAGTGTTCTGGTCGGCGAAGTGGTCGCGCTCCCAGCGCATCCACTCGAGCCAGTGGTCGCGCAGCGCCTCGCCGTCGCGTTCGATGCCGCGGTCGAGGCGGACCTCGTTGGTGGTCTCGATCCACAGGCGCAGCGACTGCCAGCCGTCGGCCTCGCGGTCGCCGGAGGTGACGCCTTCGACGATCAGGAGGTCGACCGTGACCGGCACGACGTGCAGTTCGGCGTAGGCGCCGGTGTGCCAGTCGTAGCGGCGGTAGCGGCCCTCACGGCCGTCGGCCATCCGCTGCAGGACGTGGTCGCGCAGTAGCGCGAATCCACGCTCGGCACCGGCCCAGCCGTCGTACAGGTCGTCCATGTGGATGACGAACGTGTTCAGGCCACGGGCCTTGGCGCGGGCCTCGAAGCGGTCGGCGAGGGTGGACTTGCCGGAACCGGCCGGGCCGTCGATGGAGATCAGCCGGGTCCGGCCCAGCCGCGGGGGCGCGGCCTGGACGTGGTCGAGCAGGGAGTCCAGGGTCAGGGGGTTCTCAGTTGATTCCATGGCGCTTCAGGATGTCCTCGATCTCGTCGAACTCCGACGAATCCTGCTGACCACCCTTGGCCTTGCTCTTGGCCTTGGGGCTGGCAGCTTTGGCAGGGGCGGCCGACGCGGGGGCCGGCCCGGTGCTGGTCAGTTCACCGGCGGGCTTCGCGGCCTTCGGGGTCTTCGCGGGCTTCGGCTCCTTCGGGCTGCGGGACCGCGCGACGCCGGCGACGACGTACAGGACCACCGAGACGCCGAAGAGCGCGACTCCGGCCCACACGGTCGGCGAGAAGATCAGGTGGGTGACCCAGCTCACCGCCGACCGCACGACGTCCCACACCAGCTCGAGCAGGCCGGTCAGGTAGAGCGAGACCGGCAGCAGCGACCAGGCCACTCCGCGCACACCGGCCGCGGCACCGCGGCGCCGCCAGGCGGCCCAGGAACCGATCAGGCCGAGCAGCGTGAGGCCCACGCAGAACGGCAGCAGCGTCAAATCGTTGAAGTCAGGCACATACCCAGGCTCGCACAGTCAGGCCGCGATCCAAGGGGGGAACAGCCCTGACGCCACCCTGAAACCGCACTCCGGGGACAATGGGCCGGTGCAACCAGGAGAGCGGCGTTTGGCATTCACCGGCTTCGACGACGACGCCGGTACGGCGGACGCGGCGCTGGCGGCGGCGCTGGCGGCCGGGGACCACGGGGCGATGCTCGCCGCGCTGACCCGGGCGCGGTTGCTGGTGCCGGTGGTCGCGATGCTCGGCGAGGTCGAGTACGACGAGAAGGGCCTCGCGCACGACAAGACCTCGGACATGGCGGTCGCGCTGCTGCAGGGCCAGGACGGCCGGAACGCGCTGCTGGCCTTCACCGGGACCGAGTCGCTGGCCCGCTGGAGCGCCGAGGCCCGGCCGATGCCCGCTCAGACCCAGTTGGTGGCCACCGCCGCCGTACAGGAGGGGGCGGCCGCGATCGTCCTGGACATCGCGGGCCCGGCCGCCGGGGTGATCGAGGAGGACGACGTCCGCCGACTGGCCGCCGGCCTCCAGGTGGTTCGCCTGGAAGACGGCGGCTACGGCTGGATCGAGCCTGCCTCAGCCGACGGCTGAGCCGAGGGCGTCCATCGGCTTGGCGCGCATCGCGATCCGGCCGGTGATGGCGGTGGTGGGCAGGACCAGGAGCAGGACGACGCCCACCCAGGCGAGCAGGATCCACGCGGGGCCGGACGGGATCGGCCAGCCGCGGCTCGCGACCGCGATCGGGAGTACGGTGAACGCGGCCGCGATCAGCCCGATCACCAGCCCGAGTCCTGCGATCACCAGGCTCTCGAGGGCGAGCATGCGAGAGACCTGCTTCCGAGTCGCTCCGGTCAGCCGTTGCAGGCCGAACTCCCGGCGTCGGTCGAGCACCGCGACCGCGATCGTGTTCACCGAGGCGATGGCCGTGTAGGCGACCGCGATCCCGGCCAGCAGATAGGCGATGTAGGCATCGACCCCGAGCCCGGCGTCGTACCCCTCGCCGAGCAACTCCCGGCCGCCGGCCGACATTCCCGGCCACTGCGAAAGGTTGATCGCCTTCTTGTCCGAGGTCTTGATCAGCAGCAGGCTCGGCAACCCGGTTGTGGTGTGTTCGGCCAGCAACTTCGACGGCAGCAGCAGCGGCTCGTAGCCGGACGGGCCTTCGGCCAGCGCGACCACCTTCACCTTGACCAGCGCGTTGTCGCCCAGCCGCACGCCGAGCTCCGAACCCACATCGACCTTCAGCTTCTTCGCCGTACCGGGCGGCAGCGCGATCGTCGACCCCTGCAGGTCAGCCAGCGAGCCCTTGGTGACTTTCCCCTTGTAGACAGGGCCGTTCACGCCGAGCAGCGGCCAGGCGTCGCTGGTATGCGAGCTGTCGTACGGCGCCTCGATCCAGCCTTTGCTCCGGACCAGCTCGGACACCGCTGTGACACCTGGCTGCGAGCGAACGTTCTCGGTCAGTCCGGCCGGGATACCACCGGTGGTGCTGGTGACGACGACGTCCGCGGCCAGATCGCCGGTCGCCGCCTCGATGGCCGCCTTCTGCTGGGTCGTCTGGGCGTAGATGTTGCCCAGAGCAATCGTCGTGGCGATCGTGATCGGGATCAGGATCGCGGCGAACTGCACCGCCCGGACCCGCAGGTTGATCACCGCGAGCACACCGCTCGTGCCACGCTTCTCGACCAGCGCCGTCAGCCGCGGGACCAGCGCCCGCTGGATCACCAGCGGAGCCAGGATCGCGACGGCGATCGAACCGGTCAGCCCGGCCGGTCCACCGATCGCGGCTGCGTTGGTCGGACTCATGAACAGCGTGGAGACCGCGATCGACACCGTCACGCCGGCGAAGACCAGACCGATCAGGATCCGCACCCGGCCCAGAGCGACCGGCGGTACGGCAGCCTCCGCGAGCGCCTGGATCGGACGGATCTGGGCAGCCCGGCCGGCGGCGATACCGACGGTCACCCGCAGTACGGCGAAGGTCAGCAGCACGGCGCCCGCGAAGGGCAGCGGCCCCTGGTCGAACCGCAGTTGTGCCGGGACGATCCCGCCACTCACCAACAGGCCGAAGATCCAGTCCCCGGCGACGCGTCCGCACAGCAGCCCGATCACCAGCCCGAGAAGCCCGACCACCATCGTCTCGGCGATCACCATCTTCGCCACCTGCCGCGGCGTCGCTCCGCTCGCTCGGAGCAGCGCGAGCTCCCGCCGCCGCTGCCGGACCGACAACCCGATCGTCGCCGACACGACCAGCGCCATCACCACAGCCACCATCCCACCGAAGACGCCGGACATGATGATCAACGGCAGACTCGTCGCGATCCCGCGGTACTCCGCGACCCCACGCTCATCACCGGTGAATGCCTTCGCTCCGACGGGAAGTTCGAGCCTCTTGGCCAGGTCCTTCGCCGAGACCCCGGCCGCGGGGAACACGCCGATGGAGTCCGGCGCCGGAGCGAGCCGCTCAGCCTCCGAGTCCGCAAAGAACACCGCCGGTACGTCGACAGTCCGCTGAGCCGAGGCGATTCCAGCCACTGTGAACGGCTGGGGCACCCCGCGAACAGTCACCGTGATCTGGTCGCCAGGCTTGGCGGATCCGGCGAGCCGCGCATCGAGCACGACCTGTCCGGTCTGGGGCGCCTGTCCCGCGGTCAGCGCGTACGGCGTGAGCGGGGCGGAGGCCCAGCCATGCCCGATCAGCACCTCGCCGCCCGCGGCGGGCGTCACCACGGCCGGGAACGACCGGTCGGCGATCACCTTCGCGACTCCCGCCGTACCGGCGAGCTTGGCAACCAAGTCCGCGTCGACGCGGTGGCGCTCGGCGAAGGCAGCCGAACCTGAGCCGTTCGGCGGGTGATAGGCGGGGTCGCCGCTGATGACGACGGGAGCTGCGGCCAGGCGCTGAGGTGGGGCGTTCAGGCGGAGGCCGGTCTCGAGGAGGCCGCCGGCGGCAGCGAGCAGGGCGCTGCCGAGCAGGACGGCGACGAAGATCGCCAGGAAGGCCGCGGTGCGGTGGCGCAGGGTGGTGAGCGCGAGGCGAAACATGATTCGGGTCTCCGGTGGGCTCAGGTCGTTGCCGAGGAGAGGCTGAGGTGAGCCAGTTCGGCGGCAACGGATTCGGCGGTGGGGTGGTCGGACTCGGACACGAGGTGGCCGTCGACCAGGAAGACGACGCGGTCGGCATAGGAGGCGGCGACCGGGTCGTGGGTGACCATGACAATGGTCTGGCCCAGTGCTCGCGACTGGTCCCGCAGCAGCGCCAGGACCTCCAGTGCGGTCACGGTGTCCAGCGCACCGGTCGGTTCGTCGGCGAAGGTGATCGCTGCCCGGCCAGCCAGCGCACGAGCGATCGCCACTCGTTGCTGCTGACCGCCGGACAGTTCACTGGGCCGGTGCCCGACACGCTCGGCCAGGCCGACCCGTGCGATCACCGAGCTGACCCACGCCTCATCCGGTGCCTTTCCGGCCAGCGTCAGCGGCAGTACGACGTTCTGCCGCACAGTCAGCGCAGGCATCAAGTTGAACGACTGGAAGACGAAGGCGACGTGTTCACGCCGCAGCTCGGTCAGTGCGGTCTCGTCGAGCCCAGCCAGCGACTGCCCGGCCAGGTGAACCGAACCGGACGACGGTGAGTCCAGACCGGCCGCACAGTGCAGCAGCGTGCTCTTACCGGACCCGGACGGCCCCATCACCGCAGTGAAGGAGCCCTCCGCGAATCCGTGGGTGACACCGCCCAGCGCGGTCACCGCGCCGGGACCGGTGCCATAGACCTTCCGGACGTCCGTGAGCTGGACCGGGGCGCTCACACGCCCACCTGTACGTCGGTCTTCCGGTGGTAGGACTCGTGCGTCCACCAGAGGATTGCGACCACCATGCCCAGCCCGAGGTCGGACCAGAGCCACCACGGCCCGTCGAAGTGTCCGAAGACGGCCAGAGCGACCCAGACGATGAACTGCACGACACAGGCGACCAGCCACACCCCGGTGAACGCCCGCAGCGCGACAGTCAGCGCCCGCGGCGGAGTCGCGTTGGGGAGATCGGCCAGGACCTGCCGCAGGTCACCACGGTTCTGGGCGTACAGCAGCAGCGCCTGCCGGTCGCTGGCAGCCGGCGGGGTCAGCGCGCCACGCCGTACGGCGCTGTCCAGTTTGGCGACTGCGGAGCGGCGGTCGGCCTCGGTCAGAGCGACCTGGTCGGGCAGCAACAGCGGATCGAGAACAGTGTTCATGAGAGGCACCCACGCTTTCGAGGAGTTGAGGTGAACTGTGAAATAGCGTAGGGGTTGAACAGTTTCATGCCCCAGGGGGCAGGACCGCCTTTCGGAGGTGGTGATAGCCCCCCTCTGCCCAGGGGTGGAAGTGCGCGAAGATGGGGGAATGAGCGCAGAGCTGCCACCCGGACTGGCGCTGGCCTGGGGAGTCCAGCCCGTGCAGCGGCGTGGGCCGAAGCCGGGGCTGTCGGTCGAGCAGATCGTGGCGACCGGCATCGAGTTCGGCGACACGGCCGGGTTCGAGGCGATCTCGCTGCAGAAGATCGCGGCCCAGCTCGGCGTCACCACGAACGCGATGTACCGCTACGTGCGCTCCAAGGACGAGCTGATCGTGCTGGTCCACGACAAGGCGCTCGGGTCGCCGCCGGAGCTACCCGCCGGCTGGCGTGCGGCAGCGACCGCGTGGGTGCACGCGCTGGTCGACCGGTACGCCGAGCGCCCGTGGCTGCTCGACGTACCGATCCGTGGCGCGCCCATCACGCCGAACGTGATGCGCTGGGCCGAGGTGATGCTGCAGGCCTTCGCCGAGACCCCGTTGAGCCAGCACGACGCACTCGGCTGCCTGCTGCTGCTCGACGGGTTCGCCCGCAACTACGCGAACCTCGCTCGCCAGCTCGGCGCGAACGACGACGTACCGGTCCAAGCCGAACAGGTCGGCGCCTTCCTCGTCCCGCGCCTCATCGAAAACAACTACCCGATGCTGGTCGCCCTCTACACCAACGCCGAATACAACGACGGCCTCGACGACGACCTCGAATTCGGCCTCACCCGCACCCTGGACGGCATCCAAGCTCTGACTGATCGCTAACGTCCGACGATCCGGAGACCACGCTCTCCGGTCCTTCGGACGTTACGAATCAGGGGAGGGCGATGCGGACGGGGCCTTGGGTGCGGGCGGCTACCCACTGGAGGTGGAAGTCGCTGCCGGGGGCAACTTCCGGTCGGCGCTCCGGCGACGTGCGGAGGTTGACCGGCGCGGTGAGGGTGGCGACGGCAGGAGACTCCGGTACGCCGTTCGCCCGCACCGACTCGATCACGTCGGCCAGTGCCTGCGCGGCCGGCTTGCGTTCGTGGTCGACGGTGAACAGGCCCAGGTCGTACTCGCGGTCCGGGAAGTCCAGCAGCCGCCGGTCGATGTCGTGCGACGACCACCACGTCACGCCGTACAAGGCCGGGTTCGGCAGCACGTGCTCGACCGTCCGCCGGGTGAACTCGGCCTGCAGGTCGACCGGGATGTCCGGTCCGGGCACGCCGACCTCCTGCAGCCATACGGGCCGGGACGGATCCAGCGACGTCGCAGCCGCCAGCTCGACCAGATAGTCGGCGTGGCTGAGCGTCGCCGGACCCATCGGCCCATCCACTCGTGAGACCCCGTTGAACACCCAGGAGTGGACCGTACTCAGGTCGCCGAGATCCACCGCGTCCGTCGGCCGGAACGGATGGTCGGCCTTGTACCAGGCATCGTCGAACACCGAATGCAGCGCCAGTACGTCGGGCGCGGCCTTCCGCACGGTGTCCAGCAGCTCCGTGGCCCAGGCGGTCGACGCCCCGAAGGTGGTCGGGCTGTCCGGCCAGAGGTTGTTGACCTCGTTCCCGAGGGTGATCGCGAACAGGTTCGGCTTCTCGGCGACCGCGCGCGCCACCGTGTCGACGTACGCGGTCAGTCCGTCGCGGACCGTGGAGTCCTCGAACAGGCTGCTCTTGTGCCAGGTGAGCACCCACGAGGGCAGGAAGTCGAAGCTGGACAGGTGGCCCTGGATCAGGTCGACCGCGACCGACAGCCCGTGTTCGGCGGCGGCATCGATCGTGTCCAGCAGATCCTCGATCGCCTTGGAGCGGAGGATGGCCCGGTTCGGCTGGATCCACGGCCAGACCGGGAAGACCCGGACGTGGTCCAGGCCCAGTCCGGCCAGATCCGCGAAGTCCCGCCGTACGGCGTCGCCGTCGTAGTCGAGCCAGCTGTAGAACCAGCCGCTCGAAGGAACGTAGTTCGCGCCGAAGCGGGGATCCGAGGCCATGCCGACGATGCTAAATCGGTTTAGGGACCAGGAGCAAACATCAGGCGGGGGGTGCGGTGGACTCGCGGACGGTGAGGACGGGGTCGGCGGTGCGGCGGTTGACGACCGCGGTGGGGTCGGCGATGACTTCGAGGAGGACCTCGGCGGCCTGGCGGCCGAAGTCGAAGGTGTCACGGGACATCGCTGTCAGCGCCGGGTGCATGAGCTGGGTGAGGATCGAGTCGTCGAAGGCCACGATCGACAGGTCGCCGGGGACCGAGACGCCCATCTCCATCGCCACGCCGAGCCCGGCCACGGCCATCACGTCGCTGTCGTAGACGATCGCGGTCGGGCGATCCGCCTGCGCCAGCAGCCGGCGGGTGGTCGCGGCGCCCTCGGCGTCGCTGAAGTCGGTGGTCAGGGACGGCGCGTCCAGCAGGCCGAGTCGCGGTGCGGCGTCACGTACGGCGCGGATCCGGCGCTGCGTGTGCTGGAAGACCGGCGTACCGGCGACGTGTGCGATCCGGCGGTGACCGAGCGCGGCCAGATACTCCACGATCGTCAGCATGGCGTCCCGGTCGTCCGCCCAGACGGAGGCGAGCTGGCCCTTGCCGCCGCGGCCGCCGATCACCACCGCGGGTAGCTCGAGCGCCTTCAGCGCGTCGATTCGCGGGTCGCGCACGGTCAGGTCGACCAGGATCACCCCGTCGACGCGGTGCTCGGAGGCCCAGCGCTTGTACACCTCGACCTCGGCCTCGGTGTCCTCGACGATCAGCAACTGCAACGAGATCGACTCCGCCGACAGCCCCGACTGCACGCCGGACAGCAGATGCGCGAAGAACGGCTCGACCCCGAGCGTGCGGGCCGGCCGGGCGATCACCATGCCCACCGAGTCCACCCGGGACGCCCCCAGCGCCCGCGCGGCGCTGTGCGGCCGCCACGCCATCTGCTCCGCGATCCGCAGAATCCGCTCCCGCGTCGCCTCACTGACCCCGGGTCGCCCGTTCAGCGCAAACGAGACAGCACCCTTGGACACACCCGCGCGCTGTGCGATGTCGGCAATCGTCGGTCTGGCCACGGTACCTCCCTTATGTGTCGCGTTGGTCCTGATGCTCGACGCTGACGGCGCCCAGGCACGCACCTCGCGGCGTTGGAGCACGACGCACGGAGAACACCACTCCGAGCGCCGCACTCCGCCTTGCGATGCACGCACCTGGACACCGCCAGCATTCGAGCCTCAGCACCAACGCGACACCTACCCTTGACAGCGGATTCTACGATGTGAATAGTTCGGGAGCTATACCGGTTTATCAAACCCTGGAGAATCCCATGCGTAGACGCCGTTCGGCGTTGGTGGCCCTGCTGGCCGCCTCGGCTCTCACTCTGGCCGGCTGCGGCCTCGGCTCGTCCGACGAATCCGGCAGCGGCGGCGCCAAGCCGACCGTCGGCGCGGATGCCCAGGTGACCGGTGCGGTCTCGCTGCAGACCTGGGCCCTGAAGCCGAAGTTCACCACGTACGTCGAAGGCGTGATCAAGGCCTTCGAGGCGAAGTACCCGGGCACCAAGGTGACCTGGCTGGACCAGCCTGGTGACGGTTACGACAAGAAGGTGCTCAGCCAGGCCTCGGCCGGCGACCTGCCCGACGTGGTCAACCTGCCGCCGGACTTCGCGCTGCCGCTGGCCAAGCAGAACCTGCTGCTCGACGTCGCCGCGGCCGACCCGAAGATCAAGGACGAGTACGTCGAGGGCGGCGTCCAGGCGTACCAGTACCAGGGCCTGAACGGCACGTTCGGCTACCCGTGGTACCTGAACACCGACATCGACTACTGGAACTCGGACAAGTTCGCCGCGGCCGGTCTGGACGCGAAGAACCCGCCGAAGACCTTCGACGAGCTGCTCGCGGCCGCCAAGGTCATGCACGACAAGACCGGTGGCAAGGAATACCTGATGAGCCGGCTGCCCGGCATCGGTGACCTGACCAACGCGGGCGTGAAGATCCTGTCCGACGACGGCAAGAAGTTCACCTTCAACACCCCCGAGGCCGCCGCGCTGCTGGACAAGTACCGCGAGGCCTACAAGGCCGGCTACCTGCCGCGCGACATCCTGACCCAGGAGTACCTGGGCAACTCCAAGCTCTTCACCCAGTCCAAGGTCGCCTGGACCACCGGTGGCGGCAACGCGATCGCTGACTTCACCAAGGACAACCCGTCGCTGAAGGGCAAGGTCGTCCCGTCGCCCGCGCTGGACACCCCGCCGCTGTACGTGCAGGGGCTGTCGGTCTCGGCCAAGACCAAGAACCAGGCGGCCGCGATCGCGCTGGCCCGCTTCGTCACCAACGCCGAGAACCAGGCCGCGTTCGCGAAGATCGTGAACATCTTCCCGTCCACCAAGGCCTCGGCCTCGGACCCGTACTTCTCGAAGAGCGACGGTACGCCGGAGTCCGACGCGAAGGTGCTCGCGTTCGAGTCGCTGGCCAAGGCGAAGTCGCTGACGCCGGCGATCATCAGCGGTGCGACGAACGACTTCATCGGCCAGCAGATCTCGCTCGCGATCTCCGGCAAGATCACCTCGCAGGCAGCCCTGGACGCGGCCGTCAACAAGGCCAACCAGCTCCTGACACAGTAGGACTCTGCTCAACTTAAGGACGTAATGCGCTACCAACGTTGGTTCACTCCGTGGGTGCTGGTGATTCCGGCACTCACGTGGTTGCTCGTGTTCAACCTGTGGCCGTCGATCAACACGGTGATCCTGTCGTTCACCAACGCCAAGCCACTGGGCGGCGGCACGTACGTCGGGCTGAAGAACTTCGAGACCCTGCTGCACGACGAGCAGTTGCGGTGGGCGCTGCTGAACAGCGTCATCTACATGGTGGTCTGCCTGCCGTTCCTGACCATCTTCCCGCTGCTGCTCGCCGTACTGGTGGAGAAGAAGCTGCCCGGGATCACCTTCTTCCGGACCGCGTTCTACACCCCGGTGGTCGCGTCGGCCGTCGTGGTGGCGCTGATCTGGCAGTGGATCCTGGACGACCGCGGTCTGGTCAACGGTCTGGCCGAGAAGCTCGGTGTGATCTCCGGACCGCTGCCGTTCCTGTCCGACCAGTGGTTGCTGCTGCTGAGTGCGATCAGCCTGACGATCTGGAAGGGGCTGGGGTACTACATGATCATCTACCTGGCCGCCCTCGGGAACGTCGGCCGTGAACTGCACGAGGCGGCGGCGGTCGACGGCGCCAGCCCGATCCGGCGCTTCATCCACATCACGATCCCGGGTGTCCGCGGCACCATGATCCTGATCTCGATCCTGATCTCGGTGTCGGCGCTGCGGGTCTTCTCCGAGCTGTTCATCCTCAGTGGTGGCAAGGGCGGTCCCGGCGGCCGCGACAACTCGGTCGTGATGCTGATCCAGCAGTACAGCCAGGGCTTCGAGGGCAACCTCGGCTACGCCTCGGCCCTGTCGATCGTGCTGTTCTTCGTCACCGTCGTACCGATGCTCGTCCTGGCCCGTCTCAACCGCCGAGGAGCCGAGGCATGACTCTATTGAATGCCACGCTCCGCGCGGCAGGTCCTGAGGCCTGGTTCCCTTCCTTCCCTCGTCACTCCAGTCGCTGCGCTCCCTCCGCTCCTCAGTCCAGTAAGGGGGCCTCATGACCACCGTCACCGATCCCGCGCGGCCGATCGCGCTGCCGGACCAGCCGAAGAAGCGCGGCAGGAGCGGGACGTTCGGGTTCAACACCGTGTCACCGCGCGAGAAGGTGGTCCGGTACATCCTGCTCGCGTTCGTGCTGCTGATCACGATCGGGCCGTTCCTCTGGCAGCTGTCGACGTCGCTGAAGGGTTCCGGGGAGGACATCTACACCCGGATCCCGCGGCTGCTTCCGTCGCAGCCGACGTTCGACCACTACAAGGCGGTCGCCGACACGATCCCGGTCTGGGACTACGCCCGGAACTCGCTGGTGGTCGCCGTACTGGTTGTCGGCGGCAACATCATCGGCGCGTCCCTGGCCGGCTTCGCGATCTCGCGGCTGCAGTTCAAGGGCCGCAAGCTGGTGCTCGGGCTGTTCCTGGCCACGCTGGTCCTGCCGGGCGAGGTCACGATCATTTCGCAGTACGTGACGGTCCGGGAGTTCGGGCTGGCGAACACCCTCTTCGGGGTCGCGCTGCCAGGCATGATCGGGGCGCTCAACGTGCTGCTGATGTACAACGCGTTCCGCTCACTGCCGATCGAGGTCGACCAGGCCGCGATCGTGGACGGCGCGAACGCGTGGCAGCGGTTCGTGTTCATCGGTCTGCCGTCGGTGCGCGGCACCATCAGCGTGGTCGCGATCTTCGCGTTCATCGGCGCCTGGGACGACTTCCTCTGGCCGCTGATCGTGCTCACCGATCCGGACAAGTACACGCTGACCGTCGGTCTGCAGTACCTGTCCGGGACGTTCAGCAACAACCCACGGCTGATCGCGGCCGGCACGATGATCGCGTTCATCCCGATTGTGATCGTGTTCGCCGTCTGTCAGCGGTTCTTCTTCAAGGGTGTCGAGGAAGGCGCCGTCAAGGGCTAGCCTCGCCCATGGTGAAACGGGCCGAACAGGCGGCACAGACGCGGTCGAAGCTGATCGCGACCGCACGCCGCCTGTTCGGTGCGCAGGGCGCCGCCCACCCTCGCCATCGCGCGACGAAGTCTCCGCCCCGGCCCTGACGCGACGCGTCCTGGTCCGCGGCGATCATCCGCTCCGCGTCACGCGGCGCAGCACACCGCCCTCACCTTCGCGACCCCGCCTCGCCTCGCCGTGCTGCTCTCCCGGAACTCGCGGTTCCGTGGCACGCCGCCCCCTGGCACCGGATCGCCGCCTTGAGCACCGATCAGCCATTTCCGCTGGTATCAGGGCGTGCGGCGGTGCCGGCTAGGGGTAGCGGGTGGTGACGAACTGGCTGAGGCGGGTCGCGATGTCGGCGAGGTCGGTTCGGGCGGGGTGGCGGGAGTCCCAGGCGCTGATCAGGCGGACGGAGAGGTCACCGTCGTCGGTGCGGATCGGGAGCGGGTGCAGGTCGAACTGAGGGTCGTCGGAGACGACGGCTACGCCTCGGCCGGCTGCGGCTAGTGCTTGGGCGACTGTGCCGTCGGCGGCTTCCACGGCGGCGCCGTACGAGAGTCCGTCCCGTCGTAGTGCGGCCTCGAGGGAGATTCGGGAGGTGAAGGACGGCGGCGGCAGGATCAGCGGCACGTCGGCCAACTCCGTCAGCTGGATGCGTTTGCGGCGAGCCCAGGGGTGGTTGCTCGGGACGCAGGCCCAGACCGGCAGGACAGCGAGCGTCTTTGTCTCGTACGGCGCTCTGGCCGGCGTACTGGTCATTGCCAGGTCTGCACCGCGTCCCAGCACCTCGGCTGCGGTCTGACCGTCGGCTTGGAAGACCTCAGGGGTCGGATCATCAGCGTCCAGGGTGGCGATGAACGGGGCGATCACATCCCGCAGGGTGGTCAGGGGAGCGCCGATGGTGATCCGGTCCAGGCGGCCCTGCGCCTGGTAGGTCGCGGCGACCCGGAGGGCGTCGGCCCGCTCCAGGACCTCCTGGGCGAGCGGCAGCAGGGCCTGGCCGGCCCGGGTGGGGGTCAGGCGGCCGCCGGTGCGGTGGAAGAGCTCGACGCCGAGCTCCTGCTCGAGCTGGCGGAGCTGCCGGGACAGACCGGGCTGAGTGATGTGCAAACGATCGGCTGCAGCGGTGACAGTCCCGGCGTCGACCGTCTGGACGAAGTACTGCAGGGTTCGCAGCTCCATTTCCATGCCTCCCAAGCATGCAGATCGTGCGAAACAAGTATTGGACAGCATAGATCGCCGACCGAAGACTGGGAGGATGACGATCGAACAGCGACGCATTCTGAAGACAGCGATTCCAGGACCGGTCTCGGCCGGGCTGATGGCCCGCAAGCAGGGTGCGGTCGCGGCGGGGGTCGGCACGACGCTGCCGGTGTTCGCGGTCGCCGCGGACGGCGGGGTCGTGGTCGATGCCGACGGCAACCAGTTGATCGATCTCGGGTCCGGGATCGCGGTCACCACCGTCGGCGCCCGGGCGCCGCGCGTGGTCGAGGCGGTCAAAGCGCAGGTGGACGCGTTCACCCATACCTGCTTCATGATCACGCCGTACGAGGGCTATGTCGCCGTGGCTGAAGCGTTGAATCGGTTGACGCCAGGTGACCACGAGAAGCGGACCGCGCTGTTCAACTCCGGGGCCGAAGCGGTCGAGAACGCGGTCAAGATCGCGCGTGCCTACACCGGCCGCCAGGCTGTCGTCGTCTTCGACCACGCCTACCACGGCCGGACCAACCTGACCCTGGCGATGACGGCGAAGAACCAGCCGTACAAGCGCGGCTTCGGCCCGTTCGCGGCGGAGGTCTACCGCGCGCCGGTTTCCTACCCGTACCGCGATGGCGGCCTCGACGGCGCCACTGCTGCGGCCCGCGCGCTCGACGTGATCGAGAAGCAGGTCGGCGGGACCGAGGTCGCGGCCGTGGTGATCGAGCCGATCCAGGGCGAGGGCGGCTTCGTCGAGCCGGCGCCCGGATTCCTGCCGGCCCTGGCCGAGTGGTGTCGAGCGAACGGCGCGGTCTTTGTGGCCGACGAGGTACAGAGCGGGTTCGCCCGGACCGGTGACATGTTCGCCAGCAACCACGAGGGCGTCGTACCGGATCTGGTGGCGACCGCGAAGGGGATCGCGGGCGGTCTGCCGCTGTCGGCGGTGACCGGCCGGGCCGAGATCATGGACGCGCCGCAGGTCGGCGGGCTGGGCGGCACGTACGGCGGGAATCCGCTGGCGTGTGCGGCCGCGCTGGCAGCGATCGAGACGATCGAGGCCGACGGACTGGTGGCGCGGGCCCGACAGATCGAGGAGTTGATCAAGCCGCGCCTGCTGCTGGCCCAGAAGGAGGACGACCGGATCGGTGACGTCCGCGGCCGGGGCGCGATGATCGCGGTCGAACTGGTGCAGTCGGGGACCTCCGAGCCCGCGCCGGAGCTGGCCAAGGCGGTGGCAACTGCTTGCCATCAGCAAGGAATCGTCGTGCTGACCTGTGGCACCTACGGCAATGTCCTGCGCTTCCTGCCGCCGCTGACGATCAGCGACGACCTGCTGGTCGAGGCCCTGGAGATCGTCGTCGCGGCGCTGCGGGAGATCTCGTGATCACGGTACTGAATCCGGCCGACCTCAGCGTTGTCGGCGAGGTTCCGGACGGCACGGTCGCCGACGCTGTGGCGGCAGTCGATGCGGCCGCGAAAGCCTTCCCTGGTTGGGCTCGCACGGCACCGCGCGCCCGGTCCGAGGTCCTGCACCGGACCTTCGAGCTGATGCTGCGCGACCGCGCGAAGCTGGCCGAGTTGATCAGCTTGGAGAACGGCAAGTCCCAGGCCGACGCATTGGCCGAGGTGGGCTACGCGGCGGAGTTCTTCCGTTGGTACGCCGAGGAGGCGGTTCGTCCGGGTGGTGACTACGGCTCGGCCCCGGCCGGCGGCGTCCGGACGATTGTCACGGCCAAACCGATCGGGGTCGCGGCCCTCGTGACGCCGTGGAACTTCCCGGCCGCGATGGCCACTCGGAAGATCGCCCCGGCGCTGGCCGCAGGCTGTACGGCGGTGCTGAAGCCCGCGGCCGAGACCCCGTTGACCGCGCTCGCGATCGCCGAGCTGCTGACGGAGGCCGGCGTACCGGCTGGGGTTCTCAATGTGGTGCCGACTACCGACGCGGCTGGAGTGGTGTCCGCGTGGTTGGCCGACCAGCGGGTGCGGGTGATCTCGTTCACCGGTTCGACCGCGGTGGGGAAGACGCTGCTGCGGCAGGCGGCCGACCGGGTGGTCGTGACCGCGATGGAGCTCGGCGGGAACGCGCCGTTCGTGGTGACCGAGGACGCCGACCTCGAGCAGGCGGTCGCGGGCGCGATGATCGCGAAGTTCCGCAACGGAGGCCAGGCCTGTACGGCGGCCAACCGGTTCTACGTGCACGAGGCGGTGGCCGACCGGTTCACCGAACTGTTCGGTCGCGAAGTGGAGAAGCTTGCCGTTGGCCCCTATTCGCAGGGGGCCCAGATCGGGCCATTGATTTCGGACGCCGCGGTTCAGCGGGTGACCTCGGTGGTCGAGTCGGCCGTCGCGGCCGGTGCTCGCGTCACCCACCAGGCCGCCGTACCGGCTGCTGCTGGTCACTTCTACCCGCCTTCCGTGCTGCGCGACGTACCGGATGACTCGACGTTGTTCACCGAGGAGATCTTCGGCCCGGTCGCGTCGATCGCCACCTGGTCGGACGATGCCGAACTCATTGCCCGGGTCAACGATTCCGAGTACGGACTGGCCGGCTACGTGTACGCCGGTGAGCTGGGCCGCGCGATCCGGATCAGCGAAGCGCTCGACGTCGGCATGGTCGGCGTGAACCGCGGCTTGGTCTCCGACCCCGCCGCTCCCTTCGGTGGCGTCAAACAAAGCGGCCTCGGTCGCGAAGGCGCCCGCGACGGCCTCCGCGAGTACCAGGAAACCCAGTACCTGAGCATCAACTGGCCGTAAATGGGGAGCACCTACCCATATTCCGGGGGCGGGGGGTGGGTGCGTAGGGGGGTCGGGAATCTGGGTGGTGGGGACCCATGTGGGGATCTGTGAGAAGCGGTTGACTTCTGGCTATCGGGAAGGCCAACCGGCCGACCGCCCCAAGGAACCGGGAACGGTTCCTGACCGAAGGAGAAAATCATGGCTGAGGTTCTCGACCTGCAGATCCTGTCCGAGGAGAACACCACCAGCCCGGTGCTCCACACCGACGGCTCGGGCGTCAGCTACAACTGCTGATCTTCGCGACCCAGGGGGCCTGTGCCGAAATGGCCCAGGCCCCCCTTCGTCTGTCCTGAGAGGGGTGCAGTGCCGATGATCGACTCGTTCCGGGCCTACACGATCAGTGACCCGCAGTACTACGACCGCGTGGAGCGGTCCTCCGAGCCGGGCGCGTTCCTGGAGCTTCTGCGCGAGCGGGTCGGCGACAAGGCCGCCGTCCTCGATGGCGTCGGTATCTGGGCCCGCTGCCTGGACCGGCCGCTCACCGAGCTGCCGGAGTACGGCTGGAAGCTGCACCTCGCGGCGCGGCCGGATGACCTGGCCACGCTGATGCACGCGGTGATCGACGAGTACCTGGTCGACCCGTTCAGCTTCAAGGTCATCCGCTCTCCGGAGCTCGGACTGGCCCAGCTGGCGCGCTGGTGGTCGCGTGGCGGTGCCGGCAAGGCGGTGACCGTCTACCCTCTGTCCGAGGAGCACGCCCGCGAGCTGGCCGACCGCCTGAGCAAGCGGACCAGTGACCTGCACGGTGCGCACGTTCTGACCGACCGCCGGTACCCGGGCAGTGACGTGGTGCAGTACCGCTACGGCACCTTCCGCAAGCCCCCGGGCGTCGACGACGACGGCTATCCGATCTCCGTGATCACCGGTCCGGACGGCAAGCCGTGGAACGACGCTCGCACGCCCACATTCACCCTGCCGTCCTGGGTAGCGGACCACCCCTTCGCCGTACCGGCTGAGGCGGACGCTCCGACGGCTGACGCGACCGGTCTGCTCAAGCGATACCAGATCAAGTCTGTACTGCGGCATTCGCCGGCCGGCGGCGTCTATCTGGCGACTGGTCCGGACGGGGCCGAGTACGTGCTGAAAGAGGCGCGTCCGCACACGGCCTTTGCCCCGGATGGCTCGGATGCGCCGGAGCGGTTGTGGCGGGAGTACGACTACCTCAAGAAGCTCGACGGCACCGGCATTGCGCCAGATGGCGTGGAGGTGGTGACAGTCTGGGAGCACACCTTCCTGGTGCAGTCCAAGGTGCCCGGAATCACCATGCAGGTCTGGCTTTCTCGCAATCACCCGTTTGCCACGGGGAAACCGGACCCGTCGTACCCGGCGCGGGCGCAGGCGATTCTGGAGCAGATCCGGACCGCACTGACGACCTGCCTGGAGCACGGCATCGTCTACTCCGACACGTCGCTCACGAACATCATGATCGACGATGACGACACCGTGCGGCTGGTCGACTTCGAAGCCTGCCGCCCGGTCGGATCGGACCCCGCGCAGTACCCACGCACCAGTGGTTTCGCCCCCGAGCCCGGTACGGCGGCTTGGGGGAGTGACGCTGCCTACATCGCATACGGCGTCGATGCGATCGAAGCTGCCACGGTCATGCCCCGCAACGCTCTGCTCGCCTTCCGCCCTGAGGTGTTCAGCCGAGCGCTCGCGGTCACTGCCCGCCAGCTGGACCTCCCCCTCAACGGCCTGCAGGAACGCCTCGCCCTCCCCATAGCGTCCGAAAACACGCCGACCACGCCCTCCGGTTCTTCGGACGTTAGCGTTTTGGCGGACGTGGTGCGGGGGTTGCGGAACGCGGCTACGCCGGAGCGGCGGGACAGGTTGTTCCCGGGGCACCCGGAGCAGTTCCAGAGCAACACACTCTCGCTCGCGTACGGCGCGGCCGGGGTGCTGCGAGCGCTGCACCTGCTGGACGGTTCAGTGGATGCAGCGTGCACGGACTGGCTGCTGGCGCGGTTGGATGAGAACCGTCCGCTACCGATGGGCCTGTACGTCGGTCGTGCGGGCATCGGTCTCGCACTGCTGGAACTGGGGTTGGACGATCGCGGTCTGCTCGCCGGAGCGACTAGTGAGGCGCTGAGTGGTGACAAGCGCGGCGGTCTGGCGACTGGGCTGGCCGGTGTCGGCGTTGCGCAGCTGTACGCGCACCGGCTCACCGGAGAGCAGAGTCACCTCGACCACGCTCAGGCGATCGCAGACCGGTTGATCGACCGAGCCTCCGACGACGGGACTGGTCTGTGGTGGCAGCAGGCGGATCCGCATCCGCTCGGACTGCTGCACGGTTCCTCTGGCGTCGCGACGTACCTGACTGAGTTGGGAATCGCGCAGGGGGACTCGTTCCTGGTGAAGATGGGTCGCCGCGCACTGGGTTTCGACCTGGCGCAGGGCAGGCCGCGATTCAACGGGGGCATCGGATTCGGTGCGTACACCGGCAGCTCGCCGTTTGAGCCGTACGTCGTGCGCGGCGGCTCCGGTGTGGGTCTCGCCGTCGCTCACCACCTGCGGCTGACCGGGGACGAGACGCTGGTCGATCCGCTCTGGTCGATCGTGCGGGGTGTCGGGATGCCGTTCACGGTGAACCCGGGGTACTTCGCTGGGATGAGTGGGCTGATCGAGTTCCTGCTCGAGGCCAAGGCGGCGTTGCCGGACGATGCGGCCGCTCTCGACGAGACGATCGGCCGACTGGTCGACCAAATCACCGCACTGCGCTGTGAGGACGCGTCGGGGACCGGCTTCCCGGGTGACGGGTTGATGCGGCAGAGCTGCGACGTCGCCTCCGGCAGCGCTGGTGTCGCGATGACCCTGCACCGGTTGCAGAACGGTGGCGAGACGCTCGACGTACGGTTCGGGCGGCCGGCGGGAGTGTTGAGCCATGTCAGGTGATCGGTTGGCCGTTGTGTGCACCGGTGCGAGTGCCGCGCTCGATCTGCCCGCGCACTTGGCGCACTGGCGACGTGAGGTGGGCGGACCGCTGTCGGTGATGCTCACCCACTCCGCACTGACGTTCGTGCAGCCGTCGGCGGTCGCGTTGATCGCCGATGAGGTGATCGAACCGCACGGACCTGTGGTGAACCCGGTCGCGTTCGCCAACCGGGCCAGGCTTTTCGTGGTCGCACCGTGCTCTGCGAACTTCCTGGTCTCGGCCGCGCTCGGACTGGCGTCGTCGCCCGCACTGACCGCGATGCTGGCCACTCCGGCACCGCGGATCGTGTTCCCGCACATGAACCCGCGGATGTGGCAGGCGCGCACCACGCAGCAGGCAGTCCGCGCACTACGCGAGCAGGACGTCGTCGTGGTGTCGCCGGAAGACACCGAAGTATTGACGCTGTGGAGTGGCGAATTCGAGCCCAGTAAGGCGATGCCGGCCCCGGTACGAACCGCTGCGGTGATCGCTGCGCAGTGGCGGAACTTGGTAGCAGCAGCATGAGTAGCCGGACCGAGTTGCTGCGCGACAACCGGGACTTCAGTCGGTTCTGGTGGGGACAGGCGCTGACTGCGCTGGGCGCTCGCGTCAGTGACGTGTGCATTCCGCTGCTGGTGCTCGACCTGACCGGTTCGGCTCTGTGGGCCGGTGCGTTGCTGACGGTCCGGCTGATCGTGTTGAACGTCGCTCGGCTGCCAGCCGGTGCGCTGGCGGACCGATGGGATCGGCGCCGAGTGATGATCCTTGTCGACCTGATCCGTGCAGTGCTGTGGGCGGTGCTCGCAGTGGTGGTGTTTGCCGGCGCCGGGTCAGTGTGGCCGCTGGTGATCGTCGGAGTGGTCGACGGACTGGTCAGCTCGATCTACAACCCGTCCCTGGCTGCGGCGCTGCGGCATCTGGTTCGCCCGGACGACATCACCAAAGCGGTGTCACTCAACGAGTCCCGCTCGTACGCCGCCAGCTTGCTCGGACCTGCGGTCGGTGGTGGCCTGTACGCCATCGCGCATTGGATCCCGTTCGCGATCAACGCGGTCACGTTCATGCTGTGCACCTACCTGGTGTTCCGGATCTCTGCCGGCCTCGGTGGTCGGAACGCATCGCAGGAGCGGCTCACCACGGACATGTGGTCGGGACTGCGGTACGTGTTCACGCAGCCCTTCCTGCGCACGCTGACGATCTGGTCCGCAGTGCTGAACTTCGCTACGGCCGCGGCGTTCTTCGGGATGGTTCCGATGCTGGTCAGCCTGAAGACACCGGCCGAGGTGATCGGTGCGATGTCGGCGGTCGTCGCTGCGGGCGCACTGCTCGGATCACTCGTCGCACCGAAGCTGGTGGCGACCGGACCGTTCCGAGCCGTGGTGGCTGGCGGTCTGGTGGTTGCCGGCGTCGTCACCGCGGTCGCCGTCGTACCGTCGATGCCTGTCGTGGTGGCCGCGCTCGCACTGCTCGGAGCGACCGCACCGGTGCTGATCATCGCGATGACTGCGCAGGTCTACGACGTCATCGACGACTCGATGATGGCGCGGGCCCAGAGCACCATGACTCTGGTCGGCTCGCTGTTCTACCCGGTCAGCACGATCGCCATGGGCTGGCTCCTGCAGTACCACGGGCCAGGCCCGGCGTACGGCGTCATGGCCGCACTGCTGGCCGGTGCCGTCCTGTTCACTCTGGCCCGGCCGGTCCGGGCCCAACTGTCGCCGGAACCGGTGGCATCCCGTTCGCTCGTGGTGTGAGGAGACCTGCCATGCGTACCGAAGCTCTTTCCAGCCTGATTCCCGATGCTGCCGACTTCCTGGACCAGCCGCCGACCGAGGCGGTCGCCTGGCGCGGTTCCTCGTCGCTCGACTTCGGTCTGGCCGCAGTGGGTGAGCTGATCGACCACGGCTCGCTCCAACGCCAGATGGTCAGCATGGTCAAGGACGGTCAGCGGGTCGCACCCGCGGCGTACACGTGGGCGGGTCAGCCGATTCAGCCCGGGTTCGCCGAGGTCGTGCGGACGACGAAGGTGTCGGCGTACATCGGCGCTGGTGCGACCACTGTGCTGGAATCACTGCACCGCACGTGGAAGCCGATCGGTGATCTGTGCCGTCGGCTCAGCCACGAGACCGGACTGCCGATCAGCGCGAACGCCTACCTCACTCCGTCCGGCAGCCAGGGCTTCGCGCACCACTACGACACCCACTCGGTGCTGATCGTCCAGACGGCCGGCAGCAAGACCTGGCAGCTGCACGCGCCGGTCTACAACGACCCGCTGGAGCACCAGCCCTGGGACGGCTCCAAGGTCACCGACACCGAGTGGGACCGCCTCCGCACCGGTACGCCGTACCTCGAGGTGACGCTCGAGCCCGGAGACAGTCTGTGGATTCCGCGCGGCTGGATCCACAACGGGTTCGCCACCGACGACCACTCGCTACATGTCAGCTTCTCGTTCCCCACGCTGACGCCGTACTGGCTGGCCGGCGAGCTGATCCGGGCACTCGGCTCGGAGCGTGCCTTCCGCGCCGAGCTGCCATGGGGCTTCGGTCGCTCCGCCGACCTGCGCGCCGAAGCGCTGGCCGCCACGACCAAGCTGCTGGCCGAGCACTTCAGCACCCTGTCCGAGCAGCCGGCCGACAACTCCGAGCTGGCGGACAACTACCGCCGCTTCTCCCTGGAGTCGTCACGGCACCCGATGGACAACTTCCTGCCCGCGCCGACCCTGGACACGCAGGTCCGCACGGTCGCCGAATCGGCCGCCGGCGTCGACTGGACGCCCACCGGCCGGCTCCGAGTCCACCTCGGCGACTCCATAGTCGAGTTCGAGGACGCCCCCGCCCGAGTAGTCGCCGAGCTCCTCTCCGCCGACTCCTCAAACCCCTGGACGGGCCGCACCCTCGAACTCCCCGAGGCCGGTGCGCTGGAGCTGGTCAGTCTCCTCCTCCGCACCGGCCTCGCCACCCGGCATCTGTGACGCCGACCCAGATCAGCCCACCAAATGGGAGCGGGTCTAGCGGGCAGCGGCCGGGTAGACGGCGCCGGTGTACTTCTCGCCGGGGCCTTGGCCGGGCTCGTCGGGGATGGACGAGGCTTCCTTGAAGGCGAGCTGCAGGGAGCGGAGGCCGTCGCGCAGCGGGGCGGCGTGGTGGTGACCGAGGGAGGGGGCGGCGGCGTCGAGCAGTCCGGCGAGAGCGTCGATCAGGGAGCGGGCCTCGTCCAGGTCCTTGTGATCGGGGAGGTCCTCGGCCAGGCCGAGGTTGACGGCGGCCGCGCTCAGCAGGTGCAGTGCGGCGGTCGAGATGATCTCCACGCTGGGGACCTCCGCGATGTCGCGGGAGGGGGTCGCAAGCGGCGGAGTGGAGATGTCGTCGGTCATGGTGTTACTGTTACACAGCGACCGATCCGGTCCGGCGGTGCCCCATGGGTGGAATGCTCACGGAGCTCCGGTGGTTGGATCCAAGCGGAGGGCCACCTCCCACCCAGCCGATGAGCAGTCGGCGGGTCCCGGTCACGCCGAGACTCCGGTCCCGGCGATCGTACGGCGTACCAGCGGTAGTTGTGGTTGGTGAGTTGTTGATCAGGGACAGCGTTTGTGGGATTTGGGCCTTCGTGTGTTAGTCGCACGGAGGCCTTCGTCGTTTCTTGAGGAGACCTCGAGCGGCGAAGAGGTGGTACCGAATCAGAACAACCCAGGAGGACCCATCACCATTGAACTGCGCGTCAACGAGCGCATCCGCGTTCCCGAGGTGCGGCTGGTCGGACCGAACGGTGAGCAGGTAGGCATCGTCCGGATCGAAGACGCACTGCGGTTGGCACAGGAAGCCGATCTCGACCTGGTCGAGGTTGCGGCCACGGCACGCCCGCCGGTCTGCAAGCTGATGGATTTCGGCAAGTACAAGTACGAGACCGCGCAGAAGGCGCGCGAGTCCCGCCGGAACCAGACCAACACCGTCATCAAAGAGATGAAGCTGCGGCCGAAGATCGACCCGCACGACTACGAGACCAAGAAGGGTCACGTCGTCCGCTTCCTCCGTGCCGGTGACAAGGTGAAGATCACCATCATGTTCCGTGGTCGCGAGCAGTCGCGCCCGGAGCTCGGCTTCCGGCTCCTGCAGCGGCTGGCCGAGGACGTCAGCGAGCTCGGCTTCGTGGAGTCGAACGCCCGCCAGGACGGCCGGAACATGATCATGGTTCTCGGACCGCACAAGAAGAAGTCCGAGGCGCGCGTGGACGTGGACGCCGAGAAGGCCAAGAAGGTCGCCGAGCGTGAGGCCGAGGTCGAGGCCGAGCGGATCGAGCGCGCCGAGCAGGTGGCGGCGCACGAGGCCGAGATCGCCGCCGGCGCCACGAAGAAGCCGAAGGGTCCGGCAGACAACCTCGACCCGGAGTGACGGACCGCTCCGGCCGCGGTAGCAGCCGGAGCACCACACACCGAGTTCGAGTCAACGAAAGAACAATTCAGGAGTTCATTAGCCATGCCGAAGATGAAGACCCACTCGGGGATGAAGAAGCGCGTCCGCGTCACGGGCTCGGGCAAGCTGCGCCGCGAGCAGACCGGTGTCCGCCACCTCGCCGAGGCGAAGTCCTCGAAGCGCAAGCGCCGGCTGAGCGGCACGGTCGAGGTCGCGCCGTCGTTCGCCAAGAAGGCCAAGAAGCTTCTCGGCATCTGAGGCTCCCGCCTCGCGGGGCCTCGTGGCCCTTCCCCCGAACATCCCGTCGTACCGGCCCGGCCGGTCGCGGCGCAGAACCAAGGAGTAACACCTCATGGCACGCGTGAAGCGGGCAGTCAACGCCCACAAGAAGCGCCGGGTCGTACTCGAGCAGGCCAGCGGTTACCGCGGCCAGCGCTCGCGGCTGTACCGCAAGGCCAAGGAGCAGGTCACCCACTCGCTCGTCTACGCCTACCGTGACCGCAAGGCGCGCAAGGGCGACTTCCGCAAGCTGTGGATCCAGCGCATCAACGCCGCGGTCCGCGCCGAGGACCTGACGTACAACCGCTTCATCCAGGGTCTGCACCTGGCCGAGATCGAGGTGGACCGCAAGATCCTCGCCGACCTCGCCGTCAACGACCCGGCCGCGTTCTCCGCGATCGTGCAGCTGGCCAAGGCCGCGCTGCCGGCCGACGTCAACGCGCCGGCCGCCTCGGCCTGAGTACTACCGGTTTCCTGAACAGCGATCGAGTGGCGAGCCCTGGTCTGCTGACCGCGCAATCCGTGCGGATCAAGCAGGCCCGGCGGCTCGCCACTCGTGCGTTCCGCCGCAAGACCGGCCGGTTCCTGGCCGAAGGCCCCCAGGCCGTCCGCGAAGCCCTCGAGCATCGCGAGCTCGTCGTCGAGGTGTACGCCGAACCTTCCGTGGCCACGCGGCATCGCGATCTGCGCGACCTGGCCGCCGCAGCCGACGTACCGTGGTTCGACGTCGACCGGGCCGGCGTCGAGGCGCTCAGCGAGACGGTCACCTCACAAGGTGTCGTCGCGGTCTGCGCACTCGTCGACGTGTCACTGGAGGCTGCGGTCTCCGGTACGGCGCGCCTGGTGGCAGCGGGCTTCCAGGTAAGGGATCCCGGCAACGTCGGGACCCTGATCCGGACGGCGGACGCGGCCGGCGCGGACGCCGTCGTACTGTCCACGGAGTCGGTGGACCCGCACAATCCGAAGGCCGTCCGGGCCAGCGTCGGCAGCATCTTCCACCTGCCGATCACCGTCGACGCCGACCTCGCCGCGGCCGCCACCGCCTGGCGCGCCCAGGGCCTCCAGGTCCTGGCCGCCGACGGCTACGGCACCACCGACCTCGACACCTGCATCGACGACGGCACCCTCGCCAAACCCACGGTCTGGCTCTTCGGCAACGAGGCCCACGGCCTGCCCGACGGCTTCGACGCCTTCGTCGACCACTCCGTCAAGGTCCCCATCTACGGCCGCGCCGAGTCCCTCAACCTCGCGACCGCCGCCGCCATCTGCCTCTACGCCTCCGCCCGCGCCCAACGCCACTGAGCCGAGTGTCCGGCGCCGGCAACTACCGGCGCCGGACTCCGCGGATCAGGCGATCAGGGTGCAGGTGTTGCCGACATCGCTCCACTGGCCGCCGTTGTTCTTCCAGGCGATGCCCTGGATGCAGCTGCCGCGGGGGAGCACGCGATTGAAGTTCACCCGATGGGTCTGGATCGGGTTGGTATCCGCCCCATTGACACCGGCCGTCTGGAAGTGGCCGGCGAACGCGCCGCAGATGTTGCGTGACTCGGCCCAGTACACGTACTTGCTGCCGTCGCCCTGCGTCACATACTCCACGAATACCGAGATGCAGCGGTTGCTGCTCGCGTTGCTCGCCCAGGCCTGGGTCGCGGCGATCCCGGATCCGGTGATGCCCAGTACGAGTGCCGCGGCGACGGTTCCCCAGCGCTTGATGCTCATGTTCGCTCCTTCGTCTCGGGTAGGTCCGGACAGGATCACGAACACTGCGGGTCACCGACGGTGGCTTTCTGTCGTCGCTGAAGGGCTTGACGGATCGGCTACTCCGGGTGAGGGAGGCGGGATGCGATGCCTTCGAGGACGAGTTCCAGGCCGTACGTGAAGGAGTCGTAGAACATCGAGTCGATGTCGCCGGTGGTACGGCGGCGGGCGGATTCGCGCATGATCGGGTCGCCGATGCTTTCGGTGCGTTCGAGGACCTCGCCGGCGAGCTGGTCGACGGACTGACCGCCACGGCGGGCCATCTCGCGGGTGGCGACCTCGCCGCCGGTGCTGCCGAGAACGAAGGACATCAGGGTGCCGAGGGCGAAGTCGGCGTTCCGGCCGGTGATGCCGGCGGCGGCGATCAGGGCCAGGCCGCGGGTGCCCATGGCCATCGCGTTCGGGCCCATGCTCGGGCGGGTGTACATCACCTCGGGCAGCCAGGGGTGACGCGTGATCGTCGAGCGCATGCTGTGCGCGAACAGCAGCAGACCGCTACGCCATCCGGCCAGCTCCGGCTCCGGGATGTCGATCTCGCCCCAGGCCTCGTCGATGAGCAGGTCGATCAGGTCGTCCTTGGTCGGGACGTGCCAGTAGAGGCTGGTCGCGCCGGACCCGAGCTTGGCGGCGAGCTTGCGCATGCTCAGCCCGGTCAGGCCGTCGGCGTCCAGGGCTTCCATCGCCGCCCGGACGATCTGCTCCCGGGTGAGCGTCTCGCGTGCCGGGGTGGCCTTGGGCTGCCGGGTCCAGATCGATTCGTTCACGACAGTCATCCTAACAACCCACTGGAACACCGTACGAGTCTGTCGTACAGTGTGCGAGTGACTAGTACACCGTTCGAGTCTTCCGCTGTGTCTCCTGCTGAGGGGACCGGGCACCCACGCCGCTGGTGGATCCTGCTGATCCTCTGTCTGAGCCTGATGGTGCTCGTCGTCGACAACACCGTGCTCAACCTGGCCATCCCGTCGCTGATGCGCGATCTGGGCGCCACTCCGGCCGACATCCAATGGGTGATCGACGCCTACATCCTGGCCTTCGCGGGCCTCCTGCTGACCGCGGGCAGCCTGTCCGACCGCTTCGGCCGGCGAAAGATGCTGCTGATCGGCCTGGTCCTGTTCGGGGCTGCGTCGCTGCTGGCCACGCTGGCCGAGACGCCGTGGCAGCTGATCCTGTGCCGCGGGCTGATGGGCGTCGGCGGTTCGCTGCTGATGCCGAGCACGCTCTCCCTGCTCTTCACCGTCTTCCCGCCGGAAGAGCAGCGCAAGGCGATGGCCGGCTGGTCGATGGTCGCGATGGTCGGCGTGATCGCCGGCCCGACCGTGGGCGGCGTGCTGCTGAACCACTTCTGGTGGGGTTCGATCTTCCTGCTGAACGTCCCGATCGCCGTGGTCGCGATCATCGGCGCGATCGCCCTGATCCCGGAATCCCGCGGCCCGGCGCGGAACGTCGACCCGCTCGGCGCCGTACTGACCGTGATCGGGATGGCATCGGTCGTCTGGGCGATCATCGCCATTCCCACCAACGGGTTCGGCTCGGCCGAGGTGCTCGTCGGCCTGGCCGTCGGTGTGGCCGCGCTGACGGCGTTCGCGCTGTGGGAGAAGCGCAGTGCGCACCCGATGGTTCCGCTCGAGCTCTTCAAGGACCGTCGCTTCAGCGGCACCAGCTTCTCGATCGTGCTGCTCTCGTTCACCGCGGGCGGTCTGATGCTCGCACTGACGCAGTATCTGCAGTTCGTGCTCGGCTACAGCCCGCTGAAGGCCGGTCTGGCACTGATCCCGTACGCCGTCGCCGCGACCGTGTTCAACGTCCTCGGAGCGACGTTGGGTAAGAAGCTGGCCGACCGCACCCTGATCGCCATTGGCCTGGCGGTCATCGCCGGCGCGTTCGCGATCCTGTCCCAGATCTCCGGCGATTCCGGCTACGGACTGCTGATCGCCGGTCTGATGGTGATGGGGATCGGCGGGGGCCTGGCCGGCCCAGCGGCGTACACGTTGTTGATGCAGGCGGTCCCGGCCGAGCACCGTGGCGTCGGTTCCGCGATGAACGACACCGTTCAGCAGACCGGCGGCGCGCTGTCGGTCGCCGTACTGGGCAGTGTGCTGGCCGCTGCGTACTCGGCCAACCTCCCAGATGCGGTTCCCGAGGCGGCCCGCGATTCGATCGCGGGCACGCTCGCTCTGGGCTCCGACTTCGCCGCTGCGGCGCGAGAGGCGTTCACCGAAGCGATGACCATCGCCATGACCGTCGGACTGGTCGGTGCACTCGCCGGTGCGGTCGTTGCGCTGGTGGTGCTACCTGGCCGCTCGAAGACTGGTCCGGGGAGCGACTCCGGCGTCGACACTGCAGCGAGTGTCAGCGGGGAGGTCAGCGCCTAGCAGGAAGTTGCTGGTGGCGTCGTTCGAGCAACTGGACGGCGTCAACAGCCAACTACCGTGCCCGCCGGCGTCGACAGTGATCATCTTGGTCCGGTCCCAGCCGAGCGCTCGCCGCATGGCCAGTGCGCCCTGGTACGGCGTCGCCGGGTCCCGCAGGTTCTGCAGCAGCAGGATGTTCTCGGGACCGTGGTTGGCCAACGGCACCCGCGTGACCGGCTTGTTGGGCCAGAACGAACACGGGAAGATGTTGGCCGGCATGCCCCCGGTCAGCGGGTAGAGCTTCATCGAGCGCTTCACATCCGCCTGGTAGTACGCCGGAGACTTCGGCCAGGTCGATTCGCCACACATGATCGAGATCAGCACCGCGTTGAACGACTGGTAGAGCGAGATCTCGTCGGCAGCCGCTGCGCGCTTCTGGGTCGTGACACCGTTCTTGATCGCCTTGTAGAGCTCAGCCAGCGCGGGGAACCGCTTGCTGTCGTAGCCGTAGAGGCCAGGCCCACGGGTCCGCTCGCGCAGTGTGTTGCCGTTCATCGGCCCCTCCGGCGTCTCAGCCGGTTGGGCGTCCAGCTTCTTGAGCAGTCCGAGGTACGTCGCCCGTACGGCGGCCGGTGTCGCGCCCAGCCCGTACGTCGTGTTCCGGGCGGCCGCCCACTTGCCGAAGTCCGCGAACCGCACCTCGGTGGACTTCTCCCAGGCCAGCTGCGTCCCGCGCCAGAGGATGTTCGGGTCCACCACGCTGTCCAGGACGAAGCGGTCGGTGTGCTGCGGGAACAGCGTGGAGTAGACCGCCCCGAGATAGGTTCCGGCCGACGCCCCGTAGTACGAGATCTTCTGCTCGCCGAGAGCGACCCGGATGCGGTCCATGTCCCGGGCTGTGTTCTCCGTGGTGATGTGTGGGATCACCTTGCCGCTGTACTTCTCACACTGCGCCGCGATCTCCCGACTGATCCGGATGTCGGCCGAGATGTCGCCGTTCGGCTCGGGGTACATGACGGCGACGTCGTCGGTCTGCTCGCCCTCCAGGCCGCAGGTGATCGGTGAGCTCAGCTGGACACCCCGCGGGTCGAACCCGATCAGGTCGTAGCCGGCCAGCAGCGCCGCCTGGTTGTTCGCCTGAGCGTCATGCTCGATGTCCAGTGGGGCGTCGAGCCCCCAGACTCCCGGTCCGCCGAAGTTCAGCAGCAGTGCGCCACGACGCTTGGCGGGGTCGGTCGCCTTCAGCCGGGAGACGGCGATCTGCAGGGTGCCGGCGTCCGGATGCTTGTAGTCCAGCGGCACGGTCACCATCGTGCACTGCAGCCGCTCGGGCGGTTCGGGCATGGTTTCGGTCGCCGGGCAGGCGCTCCAGTCAGGCGTGGCCGCGGTCGCCGGTACCAGCGATCCAGCGGTCAGGGTGAGGGCGATCGCCGTACTGATCAACAGGGTCCGCATGCGGGCAGTAAACCGGCCGGAGCGCGCTGTCACCGTGGCTGGCCGGAAGCTGTCACCGTGTCCACTGTGGACGGCCGATTCACGCTCTGGGGGTCCGGGTTCCTAGACTGCTGTCCGCAGAAAGTTCCGAACCGAGAGCGAGCCATGTCCGGTCCCAACACGCAGTACGACCCGGTCGAAGTGACGCCGTTGCACGCCGAGGCGCTGGAGCGGAGCCGCGACGAGGCGCTGAAGGCGTTTACCGAGGCGGCCGATCTGGCTGCCCTGCAGGAGGCCAAGGCGGCGCATCTGGGCGAGAAGTCGCCGATCGCGCTGGCGAACCGGGAGATCGGGGCGCTGCCGCCGCAGGGACGCAAGGAGGCCGGGCAGCGGATCGGTTCCGCGCGCAAGGCGATCACCGAGGCGTTCGCCGCCCGGCTCGCGGTGCTCGAGGCGGAGCACGAGGAGCGGATGCTGGCCACCGAGCGGGTCGACGTGACGCTGCCGTGGCACACGCCGGAGCTCGGCGCGCGGCACCCGCTGTCGCTGATCTCCGAGCAGGTCGCCGATGTCTTCACCGCGCTCGGCTGGGACGTCGCCGAGGGTCCGGAGATCGAGGCCGAGTGGCTGAACTTCGACGCGCTGAACTTCCAGCCCGACCACCCGGCGCGGCAGATGCAGGACACCTTCTTCGTCGAGCCGGTCGGCTCCGGCAAGGTGCTGCGCACGCACACCTCGCCGGTCCAGGCGCGCTCGATGCTGACCCGCAAGCCGCCGATCTACGTGATCTGCCCGGGCCGGGTGTTCCGCACCGACGAGCTGGACGCGACCCACACGCCGGTCTTCTACCAGGTCGAGGGCCTGGTCGTGGACAAGGGCATCACGCTCGCGCACCTCAAGGGCACGCTCGACCACTTCGTCGTGTCGATGTTCGGCGAGGGCCTGGAGGCCCGCCTGCGGCCGAACTTCTTCCCGTTCACCGAGCCGTCGGCCGAGATCGACCTGAAGTGCTTCGTCTGCCGCGGCGCGTCCGTCGGCAACCCGGACCGCCCCTGCCGCACCTGTGGCAGCGAGGGCTGGATCGAGTGGGGCGGCTGCGGCGTGGTCAACCCGCGCGTCCTGCGGGCCTGCGGCATCGACACCGAGGTGTACTCCGGTTTCGCCTTCGGGATGGGGCTGGAGCGCGGGCTGATGTTCCGCAACGGTGTCGAGGACATGCGGGACATGGTCGAGGGTGACGTGCGGTTCAGCCGCCAGTTCGGGATGGAGATCTGATGCGGGTCCCACTGTCGTGGCTTCGCGAGTACGTCGAGCTGCCGGCCGGGGTCACCGGTCGTGACCTCGGTGAGCAGCTGGTCCGGGCCGGGCTCGAGGTGGAGACCGTCGAGCAGTCCGACCTGACCGGGCCGCTGGTGCTCGGCAAGGTGCTGACGTACGAGAACGAGCCGCAGAAGAACGGCAAGACCATCCGCTGGTGCTCGCTCGACATCGGCAAGGACGAGCCGCAGTGGGTCGTCTGCGGCGCGCACAACTTCGAGGTCGGCGACCTGGTCGTGGTCGTGCTCCCGGGCGCGGTGCTGCCGGGCGGCTTCGCGATCTCCGCGCGCAAGACCTACGGACACGTGTCGAACGGCATGATCTGCTCCAGCACCGAGCTCGGTCTGGGCGACGACGGTACCGACGGCATCGTCGTACTGGAGCCGGGTGAAGGCACGCCTGGTGATGACGCGATCGAGCTGCTGTCGCTCAGCGACGACGTGCTCGACATCGCCGTCACACCGGACCGCGGCTACTGCCTGTCCATCCGTGGCGTCGCCCGCGAGGCAGCCACGGCGTACGGGCTTCCCCTGAAGGACCCGGCTGCTTTGACACTGACCGGCTCGGGCGCGGGCGGTTACCCGGTGCGCGTCGACGACGCCGAGGCCTGTACGACGTTCGTGACCCGGACCGTGACCGGGATCGACGCGAAGGCGCTGTCCCCGCGGTGGCTGCAGAAGCGGCTGCTCGCGTCCGGGATGCGGCCGATCTCGATCGGTGTCGACGTGACGAACTACGTGATGCTCGAGCTCGGTCAGCCGATCCACGGCTACGACAAGAACCGGCTGAGCGGCGAGATCGTCGTACGGCGTGCGACCTCCGGCGAGAAGCTGGTGACGCTCGACGACCAGACCCGTGAGCTGGACGCCGAGGACCTGCTGATCACCGACGACTCCGGCCCGATCGGTATCGCCGGCGTGATGGGTGGTGCCTCCACCGAGATCTCCGACGCGACCACCGACGTGGTGATCGAGGCCGCGCACTTCGACCCGATCGTGATCGCGCGCGCGTCCCGCCGGCACAAGCTGTCGTCCGAGGCGTCGCGGCGGTTCGAGCGCGAGGTCGACCCGCAGCTGCCGCGGTATGCCGCTCAGCGCGTGGCCGACCTGCTGGCCGAGCTCGCCGGCGGCACGATCCTCGCCGACGAGACCGTCGTCGACACCCACCCGCTGCCGGCCCCGGTCGTCATCCGTGGCGATCACTCGGCCCGGGTCTCGGGGGCTCCGATCGCCGTCGAGGACGCGATGGCGTTCCTGCGCGCCGTCGGCTGTGAGGTCGAGGCAGCCGCGGACGGTGCGGTGCCCGCACCGCTCGCGGTCGGGATCCACGAGCCGGCGCTCGACTTCCCGCTCGCGGGCGAGGACGCGGAGAACGCCAGCTGCCTGCGGTACAACGGCGACAACCTGTTCGCGGTGACGCCGCCGTCCTGGCGTCCGGACCTGCGGGACCCCAACGACTTCGCCGAGGAAGCGATTCGGCTGTTCGGGTTCGACAACGTGCCGTCGGTGCTGCCGCCGGCGCCGGGTGGGCAGGGGCTGACGGTGTCGCAGCGGCGCCGCCGCCGGGTCTCGACCGCGCTGGTCGGCGCCGGCCTGACCGAGGTCGTGTCGTACCCGTTCACCGGTGCTGCCGACTTCGACGCGATGGGCCTGCCGGCCGACGACGTCCGCCGGGCGACGGTCAAGCTGGTCAACCCGCTCTCCGACGAAGAGCCGTCGATGCAGACGACTCTGCTCGCGACCCTGCTGCGGGTGGCCGAGCGCAACACCGGCCGCGGTCAGACCGACCTGGCGATCTTCCAGACCGGCCTGGTCTTCAAGCCCAAGGCCGACGTGAAGGCCGCGCCGCTGTTGTCGGTCGAGGGCCGGCCGAGCGACGCCGACATCCAGTCCCTGTACGACGCCTTGCCCGAGCAGCCGCTGCACATCGGTGTGGTGCTGACCGGTGCGCTGACCCCGACCGGTTGGTGGGGCAAGGGCCGTCCGGCCGGCTGGGCCGACGCGGTCCAGATCGCACGCCTGATCGCGTCCGCGGTCGGCGTCGAGCTCGTCGTGAAGAACGTCGAGCTCGCGCCCTGGCACCCGGGTCGCTGCGCGGAGTTCTCGGTCGACGGCAAGGTGGTCGGTCACGCGGGCGAGCTGCACCCGAAGGTCTGCCAGGCGTTCGGGCTGCCGACCCGGTCGAGCGCAGTCGAGCTCGACTTGGACGCGCTGATCGCGGCCGCTCCGGAGACCGTTGCCGCAGCGCCGTTCTCGTCGTACCCGGTGGCCAAGGAGGACGTGGCGCTGATCGTCGCGGCCGACATCGCCGCGACCGACGTGCAGGCGGCGCTGACCGAGGGGGCGGGGGAGCTGCTGGAGTCCGTGCGGCTCTTCGACCTGTACACCGGTGAGCAGATCGGCGAAGGCAAGAAGTCGCTCGCCTTCGCACTCCGCTTCCGCGCCGCGGACCGGACGCTGAAGGACACCGAGGTGGCGGAAGCCCGCCAAGCCGCTGTCCAGGTAGCGGTCGAACGCTTCGGCGCCGTCCAGCGAGTCGGCTGACGGCATGACCACCTCCACGGGGATGGGTGGCGCTCGCGCACGGGAGGCGGCACTGTGAGCGGCTCTCATCCTCGCGTCGCGGTTGCCGCGCCGAACGCGGCGGCCGCGGAGGCGGGCGTTCGCGTTGCTGCCGAGGGCGGCAACGCGGTCGACGCGGCGATCGCAGCCACGCTCGTCACGATGGTGAACGAGATCGGCGTCGTCTCACCGGCCTCCGGCGGTTTCGTGACCCTGCAGGTCGCGGGGTCGGAGGCGGTCACGATCGACGGCTGGGTGGAGATGCCCGGCCGTGGTCTGCCGCCGGAGTCGTTCGGTCGCGGTGTCTGGGACATCACCACCGACTACGGCGGCGGTACGACGACCACCGTGGGACACGGGTCGGTCGCGACACCCGGTGGTCTGAAGGCGCTCGATCTGGCGCACAAGCGTTCCGGCAAGGCGCCCTGGCGTGAGGTCGTCCAACCCGCGATCGAGGTCGCTCGCGACGGGTTCGCGCTCAGCCGCACGTCCGGCTACTACCTCGGCTTCACGCACGAGATCATCTTCGGCTGGCATCAGCCGAGTCACCGGGTCGTGCACGACGAAGACGGCACGGTCATCAAGGCCGGCAGCACGGTGATCATCCCGGAGCTGGCCGAGGCGCTGCAGCTGATCGCTCGCGACGGTGCCGAGACGCTCTACACGGGTGAGCTCGCGCAGTTGCTGATCAACGACATGGCCGAGAACGAAGGCATCCTCAACGCCGAGGACCTGGCCGCGTACGAGGCGATCGTCCGCCCGGCGCTGATGGTCCGGCAGAACGGGTGGCGGCTGGCCACCAACCCGCCGCCGGCCGTCGGGGGAGTCGCGGTCGCCGCGATGCTCGCCCTGCTGGACGGCGTCCCGGCCAACGGCAGCTGGAATCCGACCGAGCTGGAGCGGTTGGTCGACGTGCAGCATGCGGTTCTTGGACGGCGGCTGGCGGAGCTGGATGCGGAAGATATTCGGCAGTTGGAAGGGCAGAAGCTGCTCGACCTCGCGTCGGCGGGCGATCTGCGCGCGCTGACCTCGCCGAGTACGGCGACAGTGTCCGTGGTGGACGACGAGGGTGACGCGTGCGCGATCACGGTCTCGTCCGGTTATGGCTCCGGCGTGCTGACGCCGGGCACCGGCATCTGGCTGAACAACGCGCTTGGTGAGCAGGAGCTGCTGCACGGCGGCCCGCACAGCCTGGAGCCGGGCACTCGCCTGACCTCGAACATGGCGCCGAGCGTGGCGCGTCGGGACAGCGATGGTGCCGTGCTGGCGATCAGCTCGCCGGGTTCGGACCGGATTCCGACCGCGTTGGCCCAGGTCTACGCGCTGTACACGCATGGGGGGCTGCCGCTGGCGGAGGCTGTCGAGCACCCGCGGCTGCACGTCCGGGTCCGCGATGATGTCATCGTCGACTACGAGGACGACCTGCCCTTGGCCGGTACGACGAACCTTCCGGCTCGGCCGATGCCGCCGCACTCGATGTACTTCGGTGGTGTCGCGGCCGCGTTCTGGGACCCGGCCGAAGGGCTCATCGCAGTCGGCGACCCACGTCGTACCGGTGCGGTCGCTATCTCGCCACAGTCCTAATACCTTCCCCACCCCACCGCCCCGGTCTAACAGACACCGCTTCCGTTCGTTACACAGATGTGGACATCGACCCCGAGCTCACCGTCGTGGTGCCGATGTACGACGAAGAAGACGTGCTGCCGATGTTCTTCGCGCGGATGCATCCGCTGCTGGACGGGCTCGGCCTGCCGTACGAGCTGCTGGTCGTCGACGACGGCAGCCGGGACAACACGGCCGCGCTGCTGATGGAGGCGGCCAAGGACTGGCCGCAGCTCCGCATCATCCGGTTGCTGCGCAACAGCGGTCACCAGGCTGCGCAGTCCGCCGGCTTCCGCAGTGCGCGCGGTCAGTACGTGGTCACCATCGACGCCGACCTGCAGGATCCGCCGGAGACGATCGCCGAGTTTCTGCACGTGCTGCGCGAGCGCGATCTCGACGTCGTGTACGGCGTTCGCGCGGACCGCTCGAGTGATTCGTGGCCGAAGCGGACGACCGCGCGGCTGTACTACCGACTCATGTGCCGACTGGTCGGGAAGCAGATCCCGTTCGACGCGGGTGACTTCCGGATGGTGTCCCGCCGGGTGGTGGATGCGGTGAACGCGCTGCCCGAGGACGGCCGGGTGTTTCGGCTGGTGATCCCGTGGCTCGGCTTCCCGAGCGCGGAGGTGACCTACGTCCGCGCGCAGCGAGCTGCCGGGTCGACGAAGTACAACCTGACCAAGATGACGCGGCTGGCGTTCGACAGCGTCACCGCGTTCTCGGCCGCGCCGCTGCGGCTGGCGACCTGGCTCGGGCTGCTCGGTGGCCTAATGTCGGCGCTGTTCGTGGTCGGTGCGCTGGTGATCAAGCTGACCGGCCGTGGCGTTCCCGGCTGGACGTCGACCGTGCTTGCGATCAGTGTGATCGGCGCGATCCAGCTGCTCTGCCTGGGGTTGCTCGGTGAGTATGTGGCGCGGCTGTTCCAGTCGAGCCAGCGCCGGCCGCAGTTCCTGGTCGGCTACGACAGTCTCGAAGACCAGAAGCGAGCCTCGCCGGTAACCACCCGGTGAGGCGGGCGCTGCCCTGGCTCCTCCCACTTCTGGTCGCCGTCGTCGGTCTGCACTCCCTAGACGTCCTCCGGTACGCCGCTTACTTCACGCTGGCGATCGCTCTGCCCGGAACGCTGTTGCTGCGGGCTGTCTGGCGCAGCGTCGGCAGCTGGGCTGAGGACCTCGGCCTCGGTGCGATCGTCGGAGCCGCTTGGATGCTGGCGGGGTGGGCGCTGTTCACCGCGGTCGGTTGGCAGCGCTGGCTGATCGTCTGGCCGCTGTTGACGCTCGCGGTCTTCGCTCTGCCGCGGCTGCGCTCGCACTGGCGCATCGCTCAGCCAGAGCCGCTGCCGGTGCGCTGGGCTTGGGGGCTCGCGATTGCTTCAGCTTTGATGCTCGCAGCCACCATCCGCGGAGTCATGGCGTACCACGTGATGCCACCGGACGGGACGTCGTACTACCAGGACCTGCTGTACCACCTGTCGATGGTGAGTGAGCTGACGCGCGCTGTGCCGCCGGAGCTGCCGCAGGTCGCGGGGGAGCGGCTGGAGTACCACTGGTTCGCGAACGCCGACATGGCGGCGGCTGTCGACGTCACTCGGCTCAGCCCGATCCTGGTGCTGTTTCGGCTGTGGGTGCTGCCCTGGCTCGTGGTTGCGTTGCTGGTGTGCGCCACGCTCGCTCGGACAGTCAGTCGGACGTGGTGGACCGGAGTGCTCGCGGCTGCCGCTCTGACCGCGCCACAGCTCTACCTGCTCGTGGACACCAGCATCAATCTGAATCCGCCGGTGAGCTTCCTCAGTCCGTCACAGACCTTCGGTTTGATTGTCTGTGCTGCGGTTGGGGTCTTGTTGATCGAGCTGCTCTTCCGCAACGGGCCAGCCCGTTTGTGGGTGCTCGTTGTCGCGTTGGCCGTGCTAGGCGGCGGTTCGAAGCCGACAGTGCTGCCGGTACTGGTCGGTGCGGTCGGGCTGGCCGCCCTCTACAAGTTCAAGTTGCGCACCGTCGTTGCTGGCTTCGTACTGGTCGTTGTCGGAGTGCTCACTCTTCTCACCGTTGCCGGAAGCACCAGCGGCTCGCACATCCAGTTTCTGGCAATTTTGAAGACCAGCCCCGGCTATTCGACCCTCACCGGCGACCAGACACCCGCTGGCATCGGTGGACTGGTTGTTCCGTCGCTGGTCCACGGCGCTGTCCTCGGCACGGTGTTGATGCTCCTGAGCGTCTTGCTTATCGAAGCCGCGTCGCTGGCCGGCTTCCTCGTCGTACGGCGTGATCCGGTCGCGTGGTTCCTGGTCGGGGCGATGGTGGTCGGCTGGCTCGGCTACCTCTTCATCGACCACCCAGGGGTGAGCGAGTCGTACTTCCTCTACACGGCCACTCCCTTCAGCCTCGCTGCCGCCGGCTGGGTAGCTACGAACGCCCGGCGCCGCTGGTTGATCGTCGTACTGGTCCTGCTGTTCGTCTCACCGGTCAAGAGCTTCCTCGAGAACGCGATCACGGGCGACACCGAGGCCGGGCCGGTCTACCGGTCCGCACAGCAGTGGGTCTATCCCGATGAGCAGGCGAGCGCGGCCTGGCTCGCGGAGAACAGTGCGCCGACCGATGTGGTTGCCACCAACACCTGGTGCCGCCCGGTGGATGCGCCAGGCTGCGACGCGCGGGGGTACCTCGTCAGCGGACTGGCCGGACGCCGGACGCTGATCGAAGGCTGGGCCTACACCAACGAGTCGATGGCCGAGGTCACCGGCCGCCGGTACACCGAGCAGCCGTCCCCCTGGCCCGACCGCGTCGCACTGGTCACCCAGACCTTCGCCAACCCGACCCCGGCCCTATTGAATCGCCTCCACGACGAGTACGGCGTCCGCTGGCTGTACGCCGACGCCCGCGCCGGAACCGTCTCCCCGAATCTCGCCGCCCTGGTGCCATTGCGACACAGCAACGGCAACGTCAAAATCTACGACCTCGGGAACTGACAACGAGCGGACCGACTCAGGGCACCCAGACCGGGCCCGAGTCCACGAAGACCCGATAGTCGATGATCAGGTCACCGTCATCGACCTCCCAGATGGTCACTGCCGGGACGGTGACCTCCTTGCCGTCGAGCCGGGTGTAGGTGACCTCGAGCTCGATGATGGTGACCGGACCGACTGCCCAATCGCGCACCGGAACGTGCCGGAACCCCTGCACCATCGCACCGAACGCCGCGCTGCCGGCCACGATCGCGTCCGGCCCGATCAAAGGCTCGGCGTTACCCATGACGAACCTGGCGTCCGGGGCGAACAGCGCCGCCAACCCGTCCAGATCCTGCGTGTCGACCAATCGGAACACTTCTTGTACATCAGGCATGTCGAACCCCCGTGGTAGTTGTCGCAACGACGCTAGCGATCGGGCACCAGGTCGCCAATCCCACGTTGTGGGGGTTCTGGGAGTTCCGGTCCCGTGTGACCATCGAGAGATGAGCCATGCCACGCGGGTCCGTGCGTACGACCGGGTGGCGCTGCTGGGTGAGGCGAGGCTGCCGTTGGCAGACCTGTTCTCCGAAACCGCGCGTCTCCTGGACCGCGCCCTTCCGCGCGATGGCAGTTGCTGGCATGCGATGGATCCGGTGTCGTTGGTCGAGACGAGTCGCTATGACGAGAACCTCGGCGGGCCGGACCAATTGGTCGCCGAGGTGGCCTACCTGCCGGACGACTACAACACCTTTGTCGAACTCGCCCAGGGCAGGCGCCACAGCGGCATCCTCAGCGAACAGACCGGCGGCGATGTCCACCGCAGCCGACGCTATCGGGAGCTTCTGCAACCCTGGAACGTCGAGGGCGAGCTGCGGGCCGCGTTCGTCGTCGATGGGGTGTCGTGGGGTTGCTTCTCCTTGCTGCGCATCGGCTCGGGTGATTTCACCCCGGCGGAGCGGGACTTCGCCCATCACCTGTCCCCGCTGCTCGGACGGGCCTTCCGAGCAGCCGGCGTCCATGCTCGCCCGACCGCTCCGGGCGCCGAACTCTGGCCCGGTGTACTGGTTCTCGACGGCAACCGGAAGGTCGAGTCGTACACTCCGGCGACCCGGGACTGGCTGCGGGAGTTCGGGTTCGAGGGTCTACCGGATCGCGACCAACTGCCGTACGAGCTGCTGACGCTCGCCGAACGGGTCCGCATCACCGGCCAGGAAGCCAGTGCTCGCGTGCTGGGCGAATCGGACCGCTGGATCGAGATCCATGCCGCGCCGGCGACGCGCAGCGAACTCTGGGAGCAGCGGGTCGCGATCGTCGTCCAAGCGGCCTCGGTGCCTTCGATCGCGCCGCTGATCTCCGCGGCATACGGCTTGACCAAGCGCGAGCGAGAACTGACCGAACTGCTCCTTCGAGGTTGCGGCACCGCCGAGATCGCAGCTCAACTCTTCGTCTCGCCGCACACCGTTCAGAGCCACCTGAAATCGATCTTCACCAAAGTCGGCGTCCGCAGCCGCCGGGAACTCGTCGGACGCATCAACGCCCGCGTCTAGTGTCCGGAGCCTCGTTCGTGCGACACAGCGACGGCAAGTTCACCATCTACGACCTCGGACAGTGATTGCCCCGTAACATGGAGTTCGCGTAGGCCGTTACGTCTACGCAAGGCCCGCCCGCCCCGGTGCCGATGCATGCGGAGACGTGATTGCTCGGGAGGGCGGCACCATGCGGGCGACACGACCGGCGGCGTTGGTTCTGCTGACGGCGGTGGTGCTGTCGATGACGGGCGTGGAGACATTCGCCTATCAGGTGCCGGTCGAGCCGTTCAGCCAAGGTGAATCGGCGACTGCGACCATGCCGGGCTCCGGGCTGGGGCAGACGATCACCGTGACCGGTGCGACCGAGCTGCTCGACGAGACGACCGCAGGGGTCCGGGGGACCGGACCGACGACGTACAGTCCGCCGATCGCGCTGACCACTCCGGCGCAGGACCTGCTCGTCAACACTGGCGAGTGTGCGTCCGTCGGGAGCTGCGGCGAGCGCGGCACGGTGACGGTCGCGTTCAGTCGGCCCGTGCGCAATCCGGTGCTACATCTGGCTGGACTGGGCGGTGCAGTCACCGAGACCGTCAACGGGAAGCCATCTGCGCAGTCCGAGCTGCACTCCGTGCTGCGACTGACCACTCCGGGCCTCAGCCTGAGCAAAGCGGGACAGGGCAACAACCTGGCGGTCACCAGCGACACCATCACCGCCGCCAACCACGACACTGGCCCGAACTGCATCAACAACAAGACCGGTACCGGTCCGGACGCCGGTGCGACCGCGGCCTGCGGTTCGGTGCGAGTGAACGGTGTCGTGACCACCGTCCGCTTCAACGTCACGACGTACTTCACCAAGCACGCCAAGCTGCCCGCCTTCAACACCACGTCCTCCGGCGACGCGTTCTCCGTGCTGGCCTCGGCCGGCGAGGACTTCGGTGACGCACCGGCGACGTACGGCGCGGCCTGGTCGGTGCTGAGCGATGTGCGGCTCGGCAAGGACGCGACCGAGGACAACACCACTGTTGCCAACGCGACGACCGGTCCGACCGCACCCGATGCCGCTGACGACGGGGTGAGCTTCCAGCCGCTCCGGACCAACACCACGTCGTACGGCGTCGAGGCCAAACTCACCGGTGCTTCGAAGCCGGGCCGAGTGTGCGGATGGATCGACCTGGACCGCGATGGCGCGTTCCAGCCCGACGAGCAGGCGTGTGATGCCTTCGCTGCTGGGCAGACCTCGGTGAAGCTCAGCTGGCCCAAGTTCACCAAGCCGACCGCCGGAGCGACGTACGCGCGAGTCCGCATCGGGTACGACGACGCCGCAGCGAAGCCGACTGGTGCCTCGGATGCAGGTGAGGTCGAGGACTACCAGTTGCAGGTCACTCCGCCGCCCCCGCCGGTTCTGCACGACGACCTCGCCACGACTGCGTTCAACACCGGTGCGACGGTCAAGGTGCTCAGCAACGACCAGCCCGGTGACCCTGCCGCACCGCTCGAGCCGAACACGCTCTGCCTGCTCGACGGCGAAAAGTGCGGCGAACTGCTCAGTGTGGTCGGACAGGCCAAGTACGTCGCCAAGTCGGACGGCACTGTCGCTGTGGAGCCGGTGCCCGGTTTCTTCGGGGTCGGCAAGCCGGTCAGTTATCGGGTGGCCGACAGCAACGGAATCACCGCCACCGCCAAGCTCACGGTCACTGTCGCGCTGCCGGCAGCTCCGGTGGCGAACCCCGACACTGCAACGACACCGCAGAACGTCAGCGTCGCGTTCCGGCCGCTGAGCAACGACAAGCCGGCTCCCGGCGTGACGCTGGTACCGGGGTCGGTTGTCCTGCGCGATCCGGCCGACACAAAGTTCAAGAAGACCGTGGTGGTTCCGGGGGAGGGCCAGTACACCGCGAAACCGACCGGTGCGGTCGACTTCGTACCGGTCCGGCAATTCACCGGGGTCGGAACGTCCATCGGGTACCGCGTCACCGACACGACCGCTCAGACAGCCGAGTCCGCTCTCACGGTGACCGTGACCGCCGTACAGCCAGTGGCCAATGGGGACTCCGCGTCGACCGCCTTCGACACCGACGCCGTCGTACCGGTGCTGGACAACGACCTGCCTGGCTCACCGGATGCACCACTCGACCCCGCCACCCTGAAGCTGGTCGACCCGGTCAAGAACACGCTCGTCGACACCGTTGCGATTGCACACCAGGGCACGTACCTCGTGGCCGGCGGCAAGATCGCCTTCCAGCCGGTCCACGGTTTCCAAGGTGTCGGTACGGCGCTCACCTACCAGGTGCTCGACAAGAACGGGACTGCGGCGCGGGCCGTACTCACTGTCGCAGTGGACGCACCAGGGCCGCCGGTGGCGAACCCAGACACGATCACCAGCCTGCAAGGCAGTTCCGTGGTGGCTGCGGTTCTCGACAACGACAAGCCCGGACCGACCGGCGCCGTACTGCGGCCGGACACGCTCCGGCTGGTGCCGCCGACCCGTGCGGAGCCGGGGACCACGCTGGTCGTGCCTGGTCAGGGCAAGTACACCGCGCGGGCGGACGGCAAGGTGCTGTTCGAGCCGGTCCCAGCTTTCAGCGGTGCGGCAACGCCGGTCAGCTATCAGGTCGCCGATGCGAACGGTGCGATCGGGCAGGCGAAGCTGAGCATGCGCGTGACGAAGGTGCAGCCCGATGCGTCGGACGACACCGCGGCGACGCCGTACGACACGATCGCTACGGTCCGCGTGCTGTCGAACGACGCAGCCGGCGACCCGGCAGTCCCGCTGGTGCCGAGCAGTGTCCGAGTGCTTGACCCGAAGACACATGAGCCGAAGACCACAGTCGTCGTCGACGGCGAGGCGACGTACACGGTGACCCCGGACGGCGAGATCACAGTCGACCCGCTGCCGACGTACGTCGGAGTGACGGCAGGGCTCAGCTATCGCGTCGCGGACGTGAACGGTACGACGGCCAGCGCGAAGCTGACCGTGACCGTCGCGAAACCACCCGCACCGACTGCGAAGCCCGACACCGCGACCGGCAAGCAGAACGTCTCGTTCGACCTGGACCCGCTTGCGAACGACACCGCGGGTCGGGGCACCGGGCTCGATCCGCTCAGTCTCGCGGTGCTCGATCCGGCGGACGGGTCGATGAAGAAGCTGGTCAAGGTTCCGGGCCAGGCTGCCTACCAGGTGAATCCGGATGGCACGATCACCGTCGATCCGCTGCCGGGCTTCACCGGTACGGCGACTGCGCTGACCTACCGCGTGATGGACTGGTTCGACCAGGTCACGCGGTCGACGATCGCGGTCTCGGTCACGCCGATCACGCCGGTGGCGGTGGACGACACCGGGCGGACGCCGTTCGACAAGCCGGTCACAGTGCGGGTGCTGGCGAACGACAAGCCGGGCGATCCGACCGCGCCGCTGCTGCCGACGTCGCTGCTGCTCACCGACCCGGCCGATGGGTTGCTGAAGGCAACGGTCAGCATCCCGAACGAGGGCGTCTACACCGCTGCCGGGGGAGCGGTCAGCTTCGATCCGGGCGCGACGTTCCGCGGTCCGGGAACGCCGCTGGTCTACCAGGTCGGCGACAACAACGGCACGCTCACGACCGCCAAGCTGACGATCACGGTCGGCTTCCCGCCGGTCGCCGTCGCGGACCGCGCGTCGACTCTGCAGGACCTCACGGTCAGCGTGAACGTGCTGTCCAACGACAGCCCGGGCACCGATGCGAAGCTCGACCCGTCGACGGTCGAGCTGCTCGGGCCGGAGGCTCGCGCGGAGGGTCTGAACGACTACGCGAAGACGGTGACGGTCGCCAAGCAGGGCACGTACACCGTGCAGCCGACCGGGATGATCGTCTTCGATCCGGTGCCGACCTTCCACGGTCCGGCTTCCCCGATCACCTATCGCGTTGCGGACTCCAACGGCACCATCGGTACGTCGACGCTGACTATGACGGTCACCCCGATCTGGCCGACCGCTCTGGACGACTCGGCGATCACTCCGTTCAACCAGCCGACCACAGTCGACGTACTGGCCAATGACAAGCCGGGTGATCCGACTGCGCCGCTGGTGCCGTCTTCGGTGGTGCTGAAGACGGCGGACGGGTTCGGGAAGACGTTCACTCAGGCCGGTGAGGGTACGTACGCGGTCACCGCAGACGGGTCGATCACGTTCACGCCGGTCAAGGACTTCCAGGGAGTGACGACACCGGCGACGTACCGGGTCGCTGACGACAACGGGACCACAGCGGAGGGCCTGCTGGTCCTGACGGTCGGCAAGGGACCAGAGGCCGTGGCTGATGTGGCGTCGACCAAGCAGAACGTCACTCTGACGGTGGAGCCGCTCGACAACGACAGCCCCGGGACCGGTGCGGAGCTGGAGAAGAGCTCGGTCGAGGTGCACTCCGTGTCGACGCGGACCTGGGTCCGGACCGCGACGCTGCCCGGCCAGGGGGTCGTAACGGTTAACGAGAAGACCGGTCGGGTGGCAGTGGACCCCGTACCGGCATTCCGTGGCGTGCTGTCGATCGCCTACCGGGTCAAGGACTCCAGTGGCAATCGCGCGACCTCGACGATGGTCGTGACGGTGACACCGGTGACTCCGGTCGCTCAGGACGATGTGGTGACTACGCCGTACGACACTGTCCTGACAGTGCCGGTGCTGGCGAACGACAAGCCGGGTGATCCGTCGGCGCCGCTGGGTGCTGTGCAGCTCATCGATCCGGCGTCGGGTGATGCGCTGCCGGTGCTGGAGGTCGAGGGGCAGGGGCTGTTCACCGTGCAGCCGAAGGGTGGGGTTCGGTTCGCACCGGCCGCCGGCTTTGTCGGTACGACGGTTGCGGTCGGCTACCAGGTGACAGATGGCAACGGCACGATCGGTACGGCGACACTGACGATCTCGGTCCAGGCCCGTCCGGTCGCGAACCCGGACCACGCGCGCACCAAGCAGCATCTGGCAGTGGTGATCGATCCGCTGGCGAACGACGTACCGGGGCCGGGCGCGAAACTCGATCCGGACACCCTGCTGCTGGTCGGTCCGGACGCTGCGCTGGTCAAGCAGGTCACAGTGGCCGGGCAGGGCGAGTACGTCGTTGCCGACGGCAAGGTCACGTTCAGCCCGGAGGCGCGGTTCACCGGGAGCACGCGGCCGGTCGCGTACGAGGTGAAGGACAGCAACGAGAACCGGGCGCGCGCGACGCTGGGCGTGACGGTGACACCGGTGCTGCCGGTGGTTCGCGACGACAGTGCGCGGACGGCCTACGGTACGGCGGTCGGCATCGCCGTACTGAGCAACGACCAGCCCGGTGACGCGTCGGCGCCGCTGACCCCGGCGAGCGTCGTACTGCGTGATCCGGCCGACGGCAAGGACAAGAAGACGGTCACCGTGGCAGACGAGGGTGTCTTCGCGGTCGGTGCGGACGGACTCATCACGTTCACGCCGGTCAAGGACTTCATCGGCTCGACCCGATCACTCGCCTACCGCGTCACCGACGAGAACGGTACGACGGGAAGCGCCCTGCTCGACGTCACCGTGGACCCACCCCGCCCAGCCCAAGCCACCGCAGACAGCGCAACCGGCACCCCGGGCGGAACAGTCGCGGTCAACCCGTCACTCAACGACACCGCCGCCAGCCCGCAGGCACTCTGCCTCCGCGTAGACGCCGCCACCTGCAGCCGCAGCGCAACCACCTCCGCAGGCACCTGGACCGTCACCTCCGACGGCACCATCCGCCTCACCCCCGCCAAAGGCTTCACCGGCACCACCGAACTCACCTACGAACTCCCCGCCACCGGCACAGCCCCACCCGTAACCGCCCCTGTCCGCGTAACCATCGCCGCTACCCCCACCCTGCGGCCCGTCGCCTACACGCCCCTCCCCGAAACCGGCGGTCTGCCACCCCTCCTCCCAGCCCTAGCCACCCTCCTGACCCTCCTAGGCGCCACCCTCCTAGCCCTAACCCGCCCCCGCCGCTAGCCCAGCACCTCTGCGGGGATCTGCTGTCGCCAGGGGGCAGTAGATCCACGCAAAGCCGAGTTTCAGCACGCAGGCGGCCCGAGGGGTGGGTGCGGCGCCCTTACTGTCTGGAAACGAGGGGACCTCCCCTCAACTTGCTGGTTCTCCCCTCAATATTCGACCAGAGAAGGGCCCATTTGACCGGATATCCGGTCAAATGCCACAAGGCCAGCAGACCACCGGAACACAGCCCTTCACCACCGCGACGGGAAGCCGTCAAGCCTCCTCGTCGTCGGGAGCAAGCACAGCCCGTCAGCCACAAGCAACGGGCAACCGCGGTCACCGACCGCACCACCCCGCCCAGCCAAAGACCACCCCAGCCACCCGCTTCAGTCACACCGGCCGCAGCGGCGACCAGCCACCGCCTACCCCACCGGCCGGATCCGAGCGGCCGGATAGGACGAGCACCTTCGGGACGGCGGGGTTCCTGTCCAGACAAAGTGCCCAGCCACCCCCGTACCCCACCGCCCAGATCCCAGCGGCAGACCACATCCAGGGGGCGTGAACAACAACTGGTGGGCTCGAACAAGGAATTACCTGTTCACAGCCTCCACCGGGTATGCGCACCCTCGGGATGTGGGCGAGACAGCAGAGGCAGTGCGTGCCGGCGGCAACCGGTATCGGGGTAGCGCAGTAGATGCAGGACTACAGGTCGCGGACGAGCATTACTTCGTCTCGGTAGTCGGTGGGGGTGACGCGGATGGCGCGGGGGTGGCGGCCGACGGTGCGGTAGCCGAGGGGGTGGTAGAAGGTCTCCAGGCCCTGGCCGTCGCGGATGGTGAGTTGGAGCTGCTCGAGCCCCAGATCGGTGGCTGACCCGCGGAGGCCTTCCATCAGGATGCGGCCGGCGCCACTGCCCTGGTGTTTCGGGTGAACCATCACGCGCAGGACCGTGCGCCAGTGCGAGTGCAGAGTGCCGGCGCGGCTGACCAGCAGACCCATACCGACGTACCGCTCCCCGTCGTGCAGCACACCGAGCAGGTCGGACCCAGCCGCGACCCGGCCGAGTGCTTCGTCGAGGGTCTGCGCGACCTGCTCCACCGGAGCCGGTGCCGTGAAGCCGACCGCGCCACCTGCGTCGGTCGCCGCGACCCATGTGTCCAGCAGGTCGGCCCGCAACGCCGGATCGAGTGCTTCATCCGGTTCCACCACGACGTACTTCACGACACCTCCAAGTGCGACTAAGTTGCACCTACTCTAAGGCGTGCCGCGCCGGAACCGTGGTGAGCTTGTCGGGGTTCCGGATCAGGTAGAGCTCGGTGATCAGCTCCCCGGAGGTCTGCACGAAAGCGACCGTGTCCGCCTCGTCGCCGAAGTACACGACAAGCGCGACCTCGCCGTTCAGGGCAGCCGGCTGGAGCTCGAAGCCCGGGTTGGAGCTCATCACCCCGAACAGCCAGCGCGCGATCTTCTCGGGACCATGGATCGGCCTCAGCGCCGCGGACTTCTTCCCGCCGCCGTCGCTGATCAGCACCGCGTCCGGTGCGAGCAGCGCAACCACCTGAGCGAAATCGCCTGAGCCCGCCGCGGCCATGAACTGCATGGTGAGCTCGGTGTGCCGGGCCTTGTCGACCCGGTGCCGCGGCTGCCGGGCGTGGACGTGCTCACGGGCGCGGTGCGCGAGCTGCCGGACCGCAGCTTCGGAGCGTCCGAGCGTTTCGGCGATCTCGTCGTACGGCAGGTCGAAGACCTCACGCAGGACGAAGGTCGCGCGTTCGAGCGGTGAGAGCGTCTCCAGTACGACGAGCATCGCCATACTGACCGAGTCCGCCAGCTCAACCGCGGCCGCGGGGTCGGCGTCCGGCGCTTCGCAGCGCACGATCGGTTCGGGGAGCCATGGCCCGACGTACTGCTCGCGCCGCGCCTTCTGCTGGCGCAACCGGTTCAGTGCGAGCCGCGTCGTGATCCGGATCAGGTAGGCCCGAACGTCCCGCACCTCGTCGTGCGCCACCCCGGCCCACCGCAGCCACGCCTCCTGTACGACGTCTTCCGCGTCGCCGGCGCTCCCGACCACCCGGTACGCCGCCCCCAGCAGCACGGCCCGATGCTCATCGAACTCCCGCGCCAGCTGCTCGTCCGTCATGCCACCCACCTCTCGACACACCTATGTCCTACCACTCCGACACGGCAGCCCCGCCACTTGTGACATCGGAGTCACTGGATCTTCAAGACCCACACGATGACGGCAGCGACTGCTGCGGCGGTAGCGACATACGCCACGGTCCCGGCGACGGCCGGGCGCAGGTCGTAGCTGCGCTCGACGAATCGCACCAGGCCGAGCCCGATCACCGACGCCAACCCGATCACCGGTGAGAGGCCGATTCCGAGGATGATCATCGTCCCGCTGAGGTGGGGCGCCGCCATTGCGACCGCGACCGCCCCCACGGCGGTAGTGGCGAGCCAGCCGAGGTACCAGAGATAGCTGGTGCTCATCAGGAGAACCTCACCTGTACGGCGACCAGCGCGGCGGCCGCGACCAGCGCTCCGCCCGAGGCGAGGCTGCCGGTGAGTACGGGGTGCGGACCGCCGCCGTACTGGAACAGGGCGACCAGGCCGAGCCCGGCGAGCCAGCCCAGGATCAGGCTGGGGGCGAAGACGACCGCGGCGAACATGATCGGATTCGACGAGCCGCCCTTCGCTCCCGGCCGCTCGCCGACCCCGAGCGCGATCACCGCCAGGACGCCGAGCACAGTCCAGCCGAAGTAGGTCAGATAGGCGATCTTCATGCCTCTCAGCCTCGGGTCCGTGGCACCCTGGGTGCGTGAGTGCTTCTACCTGAAGTGCCTGAGTAGAGGTTGGATATTTTTCCACCTCATGGCATACTCATTCACATGAGCGCGAAGGTGGCGGTGGCCGGGGCCAGTGGTTACGCGGGAGGCGAGCTGCTTCGGCTGCTGAGTTCGCATCCTGGGGTCGAGATCGGCGCACTCACCGCCGGCGGGAACGCCGGGACGGCGCTCGGAGCGCATCACCCGCATCTCGTGCCGCTGGCCGGGCGCATCCTGGTCGAGACCACGGCGGAGCAACTCGCCGGTCACGACGTGGTGTTCCTGGCCCTTCCGCACGGACAGTCCGCCGGACTCGCCGAGCAGCTCGGCGAGGACGTCACCGTGATCGACTGCGGCGCGGACTTCCGGCTGACCGAGGCCGAGACGTGGGTGGAGTTCTACGGCGGTGAGCATGCAGGCTCGTGGCCGTACGGGCTCCCGGAGCTGCCCGGTCAGCGGGACAAGCTCCGCGGTTCGCACCGGGTCGCCGTGCCGGGTTGCTACCCGACTGTCTCCACCCTCGCGCTGCTGCCCGCCGTTCAGCGTGGCCTGGTCGACCCGACGCAGCTCGTCGTGGTCGCGGTCAGCGGGACGTCCGGAGCCGGCAAGGCACCGAAGGCGCACCTGCTCGGTGCCGAGGTGATGGGCTCCGCCTCCGCGTACGGCGTTGGTGGCGTGCACCGGCACACCCCCGAGATCGAGCAGAACCTCACGCCGTATGCCGCCGAGGGGCCGGTGAGTGTTTCCTTCACTCCCGTCCTGGTGCCGATGTCGCGTGGAATCCTCGCGACCTGCAGCGCACCGGTGGCCGAAGGCGCCGACCTGGCGACGCTGCGGCAGGCGTACGTGGACGCGTATGCCGACGAACCATTCATTCATCTCCTGCCCGAGGGACAGTGGCCGCAGACCCAGGCCACCCTCGGTGCGAACACCGTGCAGCTGCAGGTCACGATCGACCAGCGCATCGGCCGCGTCGTCGTGGTGGCCGCGATGGACAACCTCACCAAGGGCACCGCCGGCGCAGCCGTGCAGTGCATGAATCTGGCTCTCGGTCTCGACGAGACCGTGGCCCTTCCCCTCGTAGGAGTAGCACCGTGACCCTCGCAGTCACTCCCGCCACCCAAGTCGATCGGAGCGCCGGAGTGACCGCGCCGGCCGGCTTCCGCGCGGCCGGGGTGATCGCCGGGATCAAACCAGCAGGCAAACCCGACCTGACCCTCGTCGTCAACGACGGCCCACACGACGTCGCCGCCGGCGTCTTCACCACCAACAAGGTGAAGGCCGCACCGGTGCTGTGGTCGCAGCAGGTGCTCAGCGCCGGCAAGCTCAAAGCAGTAGTGCTCAACTCCGGCGGTGCGAACGCCTGCACTGGCCCGGAAGGTTTCCAGGACACGCACAAGACCGCAGAGAAGCTGGCTGAGGTTCTGAGCGTCGGTGCGGCCGAGATCGGCGTCTGCTCGACCGGTCTGATCGGTGAGCGGCTTCCGATGGAGAAGGTGCTCTCCGGCATCGATCAGGCAGTGGCTGCGCTGGCCCATGGCCCGGATGCCGGCCTCGACGCTGCCACGGCCGTCATGACCACCGACAACGTGCCGAAGCAGGCCGCGCTGACGCACCCGGGCGGCTGGAGCATCGGCGGGTTCGCCAAGGGCGCCGGGATGTGCGCGCCCAACATGGCCACCATGCTCAGCGTGATCACGACCGACGCCGTACTGGATCAGCCGCACCTCGACCACGCCCTGCGAAACGCGGTCGGCAAGACCTTCAACCGCCTCGACGTCGACGGCGGTACGTCGACCAACGACACCGTGCTGCTGTTGAGTTCGGGCGCCTCCGGGGTGACGGTCAGCCCGGATGAGTTCGAGGCCGCGTTGACCGCCCTGGCGGCAGACCTGGTGAAGCAGCTGCAGGCGGATGCCGAGGGCGTCACGAAGCACGTCAGCATCACCGTGCAGAACGCGGCGACCGAGGCCGAGGCGCTGGCCGCCGCGAAGATCGTGGCCGAGGACAACCTCTGCAAGACCGCCTTCTTCGCCTCCGACCCGAACTGGGGCCGGATCGCGATGGCCGTCGGCAACGCACCCACCGCGTTCGACCCGGCGCTGCTCGACATCACGCTGAACGGCGCCGCGATCTGCATCGCCGGCGGCAAGGGCGTCGACCGCTCCGAGGCCGACATCAGCGGCCTCGAGATCGACGTCGTGATCGACCTGCACGCAGGCCCCGCGTCCGCGACCGTCCTCACCACCGACCTCTCGCACGCGTACGTCGAAGAGAACTCGGCCTACTCCTCATGACGACGACTCATGCAGCCGCGGTCGAGAAGGCCGCCGTACTGACCGAAGCGTTGCCGTGGCTGAAGGAGTTCCACGGTAAGACGCTGGTGGTGAAGTACGGCGGGAACGCGATGGTCGACGACAAGCTCAAACAGGCGTTCGCCGAGGACATCGTCTTCCTCCGGTACGCCGGGGTCCGGGTCGTCGTCGTCCACGGCGGCGGGCCGCAGATCAGCGAGATGCTCGGCCGGCTCGGCATCGACAGCGAGTTCCGCGGCGGGCTGCGGGTCACCACGCCCGAGGCCATGGACGTCGTCGGCATGGTCCTGGTCGGTAAGGTCGGCCGTGAGCTCGTCGGGCTGCTGAACGCCCACGGCCCGTTCGCGGTCGGCATGTCCGGTGAGGACGCCGGACTGTTCACCGCCGAGCGGCGGGGCGCGATGATCGACGGCGAGTCGGTCGACATCGGCCTGGTCGGCGATGTCGTCAACGTCCGCCCGGAGGCCGTGATCGACCTGATCGACGCCGGCCGGATCCCGGTCGTCTCGACCATCGCACCGGACGAGGACGGCCAGGCCCACAACGTGAACGCCGACACCGCGGCCGCCGCGCTGGCTGCCGCCCTCGGGGCCGAGAAGCTCGTCGTACTGACCGATGTGGCCGGCCTCTACCGCAACTGGCCGGACAGCGAAGAGATCATCACGCAGATCGACACCGCCGAGCTGGCCGAGCTGCTGCCGTCGCTGTCGTCCGGCATGGTCCCGAAGATGGAGGCCTGTCTGCGCGCGGTCCAGGACGGGGTCTCCCGGGCCACCGTGATCGACGGGCGCGTCCCACACTCGCTACTGCTCGAGATCTTCACCGACGCCGGAAGTGGAACCCAGGTGATTCCCTCATGACAGAGTTGCTGACCGTCGATGGCACCCAGGCTGCCCTGACCGAGCGCTACACCGGTGCGCTGATGAACACCTTCGGTGCGCCGAAGCGGGTGCTGATCCGGGGCGAGGGCGCCTACCTGTGGGATGCCGACGGCAACAAATATCTCGACCTGCTCGGTGGTCTCGCGGTGAACTGCCTCGGCCACGCGCACCCGTTCGTGGTCTCCGCCGTCACCTCGCAGCTGGCGACCCTCGGCCACGTCTCGAACTTCTTCGCCTCCGCGCCGCAGATCGCGCTGGCCGAGAAGCTGCTCGGTCTCTTCGAGGCCCCGGGCAAGGTCTTCTTCACGAACTCCGGCACCGAGGCGAACGAAGCCGCGTTCAAGATCACCCGGCGGACCGGCCGGACCAAGATCGTCTCCACGGTCGGCGCCTTCCACGGCCGGACGATGGGCGCGCTCGCGGTGACCTGGAAGCCGGCGTACCGGGAGACCTTCGCGCCGCTGCCGGGTGACGTCACCTTCGTCCCGTACGGCGACGCCGAGGCGCTCGCGGCCGCGGTCGACGACGAGACGGCGGCTGTCGTGCTCGAGCCGATCCAGGGCGAGAACGGCGTCGTCGTACCGCCGGACGGTTATCTGCAGGCGGCGCGGCGGATCACCTCCGCGCACGGCGCGCTGCTGTGGCTCGACGAGATCCAGACCGGCGTCGGCCGGACCGGGACGTGGTTCGCGTACCAGACCGAGGGCATCACACCGGACATCGTGACGCTGGCCAAGGGGCTCGGCGCCGGGATCCCGATCGGTGCCTGTGTCGGGCTCGGCGCGGCCGCGGATCTGCTGCAGCCGGGGAACCACGGTACGACGTTCGGCGGCAACCCGGTCGCGGCGATCGCCGGGCTCGCGGTGCTGACCGTGATCGAGCGGGACGGCCTGCTCGCGCAGGTCAATGCCGTCGGCAATCATCTCGCGTCGTCGCTGATCGCGCTCGACCACCCGTTGATCGCGGGGGTCCGTGGTCGTGGGCTGCTGCTCGCGATCGAGCTGACCCAGCCGGTGTCGGACCAGGTCGCGGCGCTCGCGCTGGAGGCCGGGTTCGTGATCAACAACCCGATCCCGGACGCGCTGCGGCTCGCGCCGCCGTACATTCTCAGCAAGGCAGATGCCGACAGCTTCGTGGCCGCGTTGCCCGGCCTCCTCGACCAGGTGGTGATCCCATGACGGTCCGGCATTTTCTGCGGGACGACGACCTCAGCCCGGTCGAGCAGGACGAGGTCCTGACGCTGGCGCAGCAGCTCACCGCGGACCGCTACGGCCACCAGCCGCTGGCCGGGCCGAAGTCGGTCGCGGTGATCTTCGACAAGGCCTCCACCCGGACGCGGATCTCGTTCGCGGTCGGGATCGCCGAGCTCGGTGGCGCCTCGCTGATCATCGACGCGCAGTCCTCGCAGATGGGCCGTGGCGAGCCGATCGCCGACACCGCGCGAGTGCTGGACCGCCAGGTCGCAGCGATCGTGTGGCGGACTGCTGGGCAGACGCGCATCGAAGAGATGGCCGGAGCGTCACAGGTGCCGGTGGTCAACGCACTGACCGACGAGTTCCACCCCTGCCAGATCCTGGCCGACCTGCTCACCGTCCGGCAGCACAAGGGGCAGACAGCAGGGCTGAAGCTGGTGTACTTCGGGGACGGCGCCAACAACATGGCCCACTCGTATCTGCTCGGCGGTGCGACCGCCGGCATGCACGTGGTGATCGCCTCACCCACGGACTTCCAGCCCGACCCGGCCATCCTGGCCCGGGCCGTCGAGATCGCAGCCGAGACAGGTGGCTCGGCAGCGTGGACCGACGACCCGTGGACCGCAGTCGAAGCTGCGGACGTGATCGCCACCGACACCTGGGTGTCGATGGGGCAGGAGGCCGAAGCGTCCGATCGGGAAGCCCCGTTCGTGCCGTACGCGGTGACCGAACAGCTGGTCGCGAAGGCCAAGGACGACGCGATCGTGCTGCACTGCCTCCCGGCGTACCGGGGTAAAGAGATCGAGGCCGCGGTCCTCGACGGGCCACAATCGGTCGTATGGGACGAAGCAGAGAACCGGTTGCACGCGCAGAAGGCGCTGCTGTCGTGGCTGCTGGCGAGGAGCTTCGAAGCATGACCGAGCAGGTCGACCATCTCGTCAAGCACAGTAGTGGCGTTCCGACCACCAAGACCGCGCGGCAGCAGCGGATCGTCGACCTCCTCGGGCGGCAGCCGGTGCGGTCGCAGACCGAGCTGGCCGACCTGCTGTCGGCCTCCGGGCTGGTCGTCGGCCAGGCGACACTGTCCCGCGACCTGGTCGAGATCGGCGCGGTCAAGGTCCGGGATTCGTCCGGCCAGCAGGTGTACGCCGTACCGGGGGAGGGCGGCGACCGCACGCCGCGCGCCGGTGAGGCGGCCGCGTTCGAGGCCCGGCTGGCCCGGGTCGCGTCCGAGCTGCTGGTCTCGGCCGAGGGCAGCGCCAACCTGGTCATCCTGCGAACCCCGCCGGGAGCGGCTCAGTACCTCGCGTCGGCGATCGACCACGTGGGACTGGACGACGTTCTCGGCACCATCGCCGGCGACGACACCGTGATGCTCGTCAGCCGGAATCCGACCGGAGGAGACGCCCTGGCGGCCCGCCTCCTGTCCCTGGCCGCCCGCGAATCCAGATAGCTCAGCGAACGCTCCCGCCGGTTCGCGCCAAGTACGAGGCGACGGTAGACCGGCGGAGGGGGATACGGGATGGACGACTGGTTCGCGGCACAGGTGGAACGGCATGGACCGGATATCCATGCCTACCTGAGTCGCCGGACGGCCGACGGGGTCGCTGACGACCTGCTGGGTGACGTGTGGGTCGCCGCGTACGGCGGGCGCTCCGGATTCGACCCGGATCTCGGTGCGCCGCGGGCATGGCTGTTCGGCGTCGCTCGGCACGTGCTGCACGGCTACTACCGCAAGCACCGCCTCCGCAGCACCATGGCGCGCGCCATCGGTATCGACCGCCCAGTCGACGAAACAGCCGCGATAGACGCCCGCCTCGACGCAGCAGCCCTGGCACCCCAACTCCGCGAAGGCCTCCGCGCGTTGCCGCGCGCCGAACGTGACCTGCTCCTCCTGGTGGCCTGGGAGAACCTCAGCCCCACCGAAGCCGCTCAGGTCCTCGGCATCCCCGCCGGCACCGCCCGCTCCCGCCTCCACCGCGCCAGACAACGCATGGACGAACGCCTCTCCGGTTCGCCCCAAGTAGTGGACGAAACCACCCGACAGGAGGCCGACCGATGAACGACGACAACTGGACCACCCTGCAGTCCGCGGGCAAGGTCCCGCCGCCCTCACCCGAGGTGCTCGCCCACGCCACCCAGCGCGTTGAGGAAGCCGCGGCCCGCAGCAGCCGCCGGAACACTGTGCGCCAGCGCGTCCTGGTGCCGTTCCTCGCTGCCACCGCCACGGCTGCCGTGATCGGCGTGGTCGCACTCCAGCAGTCCGGTACTCCGACGGCGAACCCGGGCGTTAGCCCGACCACCACTGCGCCGACCACGCCCACGGCCACGCAGCCGACGCCTGCTCCCACCACCGGGAAGCCTCTCGGCCCTGGGGAGAACACCGCCAATTCCTGCGCGTACGCCTATGGCCCGGCCCAGCTGGCCAAGGCGGACATCGCCTTCGACGGCACCGTCGTCTCCGCCGTCCCCAACCCGTACCGAGAGCCGAACCCGCGCACCTGGACGGTCACCTTCACGGTGCACGAGTGGTTCCGTCCGTCCACCGGCGGCACGGAGACGAAGGCACTGCTCTGGGCGGGACCGGGCGGCCAAGTGCAGGTGAGCGAGCACGAGAGCTACGAGATCGGCGATCGGCTGCTGATCTCCGGCCGGACGGACACGGGAGTGACCGAGCCGTTGATCCCACCCCACGCCTGGGGCTGCGGGTTCAGCCGGACGTACGACGAGGCGACCGCTGCTACCTGGCGGAAGGTCCTGAGTAGATGACTGAGAGGATGGTTCGGTGAGTTCAGGTGAGAGTGCGGCCCTGTGGGGCGGACGGTTCGCGGGTGGGCCGGCCGATGCGTTGGCGGCGTTGAGCAAGTCGACCCATTTCGACTGGCGGCTGGCGCCGTACGACATCGCCGGCTCCAAGGCCCACGCCAAGGTGCTGCACCGAGCCGGTCTGCTGACCGACCCGGATCTGGACGCGATGCTCGCAGGGCTGGACAGCCTGCTGGCCGACGTCCTCAGCGGTGCGTTCCTGCCGGCCGAGAACGACGAGGACGTGCACACCGCGCTGGAGCGTGGCCTGCTGGATCGCCTCGGGGCTGAGTTGGGCGGTCGGCTGCGTGCCGGGCGTTCCCGCAACGACCAGGTGGCGACGCTGTTCAAGAGCTACCTGCGTGAGCACGGCCGCGTCATCGCCCGCCTGGTCCTGGACCAGGTGCACACGCTGGCCGACCAGGCCGAGAAGCACCTCGGTGTGGCGATGCCCGGTCGGACGCATCTGCAGCACGCCCAGCCGGTCCTGCTCTCGCACCATCTGCTCGCGCACGCCTGGCCGCTGGTCCGCGACCTGGATCGGCTCGCAGACTGGGACGCCCGCGTCGCCGCCGACTCGCCGTACGGGTCGGGTGCCCTGGCCGGCAGCTCGCTCGGGCTGGACCCGCAGTACGTCGCGACCGAGCTCGGCTTCACCAACTCCTCGGCGAACTCGATCGACGGTACGGCGTCCCGGGACTTCGTCGCGGAGTTCGCCTTCGTCACGGCCCAGATCGGGATCGACCTGTCCCGGCAGGCCGAGGAGGTGATCATCTGGGCGACGAAGGAGTTCGGTTTCGTCGAGCTGGACGACGCGTTCTCGACCGGGTCGAGCATCATGCCGCAGAAGAAGAACCCGGATATCGCCGAGCTCGCCCGCGGTAAGGCCGGTCGCCTGATCGGCAACCTGAGCGGTCTGCTCGCGACGCTGAAGGCGCAGCCGCTGGCCTACAACCGCGACCTGCAGGAGGACAAGGAGCCGGTCTTCGACTCCATCGACACCCTCGAGGTGCTGCTGCCCGCGTTCACCGGGATGATCCGGACGCTGCGCTTCAACACCGAGCGCTTGGAGGAGCTGGCCCCGCAGGGCTTCTCGCTCGCGACCGACATCGCCGAGTGGCTGGTCCGGCAGCAGGTCCCGTTCCGGGTCGCGCATGAGGTCGCAGGTGCGTGTGTCCAGGAGTGCGAGAAGCGCGGTATCGAGCTGTGGGACCTCACCGACGAGGACCTGGCGGCTATCTCCCCGTCACTCACACCGGATGTCCGCACGGTGCTGACCGTCGAAGGCTCGCTCGCCTCCCGCAACACTCGCGGAGGTACGTCGGTCGACCAGGTCACGCACCAACTGGCCGAACTGCACGCCCGCGCCGCCCAATACACCGCCCGCCTCGCTTAACTCCGCGATTTCACATGCTTCGCATGAGAGGCAGCCGCAAGCAGCTGGCGGGGCCCGTCCTCGACGTGGCCCCGCAACTGCTCGGCGCAGTCTTCCGCCACACCACAGCCGAAGGCACCGTCGCGGTCCGCATCACCGAGGTCGAGGCCTACGACGGCCCCAACGACCCCGGCTCCCACGCCTACCGCGGCGAAACCCCACGCAACGCGGTGATGTTCGGCCCAGCAGGTTTCCTCTACGTCTACTTCACCTACGGCATGCACTTCTGCATGAACGTAGTAACCGGCCCACCCGGCACCCCTTCAGCTGTCCTGCTCCGAGCAGGCGAGGTCATCGAGGGAGTGGAACTGGCACGCACCCGTCGAGGAGAGGTCAAGGATCGCGACCTCGCGCGGGGGCCGGCGCGGTTGTGTGTTGCTCTGGGCATCAACCGGGAGCAGAACGCAGTGGACCTGCTGGCGAAGGACTCCCCGGTCCGGCTGGTCGACGGACCCGGGTTTGACGGCACGGCCGCCACCGGCCCGCGCGTGGGTCTCCGCGAAGCGCCCGACTGGCCGTGGCGCTTCTGGATCCCCGACGACCCGACCGTCTCGCCGTACCGCCCGCACGTCCCCAAGCGGCGCGCCTAGCGGTTCGCCAGCTCCAGCACGAACTCCAGCTGCGGCAACCCGTGCTCAACCTCCGGATCCGGGAACAGCCCGATGTGGTGCACCCCAGCGGCCTCGAGCGTCTCAATGTGCGCGGCCGCGTCCTCAACGGTCCCGATCGCGCCGATCGCCGTCCACCACTCGTTCGGCATCCCGACCAGGCCGGCCACACCGGACTCGGCGTACAGCTTCTGCAGGTCGTCGTAGAACGGCAGCGCGGTCAGCCCCTTGTTCTTGCCGTCGAGCTGCCACCCCAGCCAGGGTGCAGTCCACTCGTACGCCGCCTTCCGGTCCTCGCGGATGCACATCGCAGCGAACGCGGCGATCACGAACCCGTCGGGTGATCCGGCCTGCGCCAGCGATTGACGCACGTACGGCGCGGTCGCGGGCTCGGCGAGCACCAGCCCGCCGGCCACCCGCCCGGCGAGCGCCATCGACTTCGGACCCTGCACGCCGAGCAGGATGGGCGGTGCGGTCGCCGGCGGTGCTTCGAGCTTCACGTCCTGCAGTTGCACGGTCTGGCCGTCGAACGTGACGCTCTCCCCGGCCAGCAACCGAGTGACCGCAGTTGTCACCTCGTCGAGCGCAGTGAGCGGCGACTTCGGCCGCACGCCCATCTGCCCCATCCACTCCTGCACACCGTGCCCGATGCCCGGCAGGAACCGTCCCGGCGCCAACGCATCCAGTGTCGCGAACTCCATCGCCGTCACCGCCGCCGTACGAGCCACTGCGGGCACGATGCCGAGCCCGACCGTCAGGCGCTCGGTCGACGCCAGCGCGGCGGCGACCAGCGACGGGCCGGAGGTGTAGAAGCAGTCCTCGATGATCCACAGGTCGTCGGCACCACCGGCCTCGAGCCTGCGGGCGACGTCGGTCACCAGGGCGGCGGGGAAGGTCCGCGGGAAGCACATCCCGACAGCAGCAGGGGTCTGAGTCATGCCACGACGGTAGAGGTCGGCACCGACAGTTCGGTAAAGGTCTGTCCAGGCGTCAGCTCGGGTGCGCGTAGCGGCCCTGGCTGCGGGTAGGTTTCGGTTATGGCCCGTCCGCACTATGCGTCCCGACTCGAGGACTGGTTCAACATCGGGGTGCAGGCGATTCTGCGGCGCCGGGGGTGGCGCGAGCGGATCATCCCGCAGGTCGGCTACGGCACCACGGAGTTCGTTCGGGTGCTGGCCCGCGTCGTACTGGGCCGGGACCCGCGCAGCCAGCCGCGGTTCGACGAGGACCACGTGGTGCGTGGCTGGCGGGTGTTCGTCACCGCGCCGGCAGTCAAGGTCGCAGTCAGCGTGACGGTCAACGGGCAGACGTTCGAAGCCATCACCGACCGGGGTGGCTTCGTCGACCTCACCGTGCCGGTGGTGCTGCCGCCGGGATGGCACGAGATCAATCTGGGCGTGCACGGCGAGCGGCAGGCCAGAGCGAGCATCTTCGTCCCGGATCCGGACGCGAAGTTCGGCCTGCTGAGCGATATCGACGACACCGTCATCCTGACGATGCTGCCGCGTCCGATGATCGCGGCCTGGAACACGTTCGTCCGTGAGGAGCAGGCGCGTCGCGTCGTTCCGGGGATGGCGGAGATGTACCAGGAGCTTCTGGCCGACCACCCGGGGGCGCCGATCTTCTACCTCTCCACCGGCGCCTGGAACACGGCACCGACCCTGACCCGCTTCCTCGCCCGGCACGGCTACCCGGTGGGACCGTTGCTGATGACGGACTGGGGACCGACCAACACTGGCTGGTTCCGCAGCGGTCAGGAACACAAGCGGACAGCGCTGCGCCGGCTGGCTCGCGAGTTCCCGAATGTCCGCTGGGTGCTGGTCGGCGACGACGGACAGCACGACCCCCAGCTGTACGGCGACTTCGCGCAGTCGCACCCGGATCACGTGCGGGCCATCGGCATCCGCCAGCTGACTCCTGCTGAGCAGGTGCTGTCCCACGGTCTGCCGGTGCCGAACCAGGACCCAGGCGCCCACGATCCGCACCGGCCGACGGCTGCAACGGTGCAGGGCCCGGACGGTCATGCGCTCCGGCCGCAGCTGCGCGACATCCTCGCGCGGCCTGAGCCCAGTTAGCCCCAGCTCCTCGTCGTACAGGACACTGGGTGTGTACCGACGTACTCGAGGAGAACAAGTGACGGACAGCGGGACTGCAAGTTCGGGGCGGCGGGGCGGGGAAGGTATCCAGCTGCGTACCCAGGTGCTGGATGACCTGGAGAGCCGCGGCCTGATCGCGCACTCCACCGATCCGGAGGCGCTTCGCAGCTCCATGGCGGAGGGTCCGATCACCTCGTATGTCGGCTTCGACCCCACAGCGCCCAGCCTGCACATGGGCAACCTGCTGCAGTTGCTGACGCTGCGCCGGCTCCAGCTGGCCGGTCACAACCCGATCGGTCTGGTCGGCGGTGCCACCGGACTGATCGGTGACCCGAAGGAGAGCTCCGAGCGGGTGCTGAACCCGAAGGACCTCGTGCACCAGTGGGTCGAGCGCGTCCGTAGCCAGGTGGAGAAGTTCATCGACTTCGACGAGTCGCTGCCGAACCCGGCCCGGATCGTGAACAACTACGACTGGACCAAAGACCTCAACACCCTCGACTTCCTCCGTGACGTCGGCAAGCACTTCCCGGTGAACCGCATGCTCGGCCGCGAGGTCGTGAAGGCGCGGCTGGAGCAGGGGATCAGCTACACCGAGTTCAGCTACGTCCTGCTGCAGTCGCTCGACTACCTGGAGCTGTACCGCCGGCACGGCTGCACATTGCAGACCGGCGGTAGTGACCAGTGGGGGAACCTCACCGCCGGCGTGGAGTTGATCCGGCGTTCCGACGCAGGCAAGGCGCACGCACTGGCCACCCCGCTGGTGACCAAGGCCGACGGCACCAAGTTCGGGAAGACGGAGTCCGGGTCGGTGTGGCTGGACCGTGAGCTGACTTCGCCGTACGCCTTCTACCAGTTCTGGTTCAACACCGACGACCGCGACGTGATGCAGCTGGTGCGGTACTACACGTTCCGTACGGCGGAGGAGATCGCGGAGCTCGAGCAGGCGACTGCAGAGCGGCCGCATGCGAGGGAAGCGCAGCGAGTGCTCGCAGAGGACGTCACAACGCTGGTGCACGGTGAGGGGGAGACCCGCGCTGTGCAGGAGGCGTCGAAGGCGCTCTTCGGCCAGGGGGAGCTTGCCGCGTTGGACGGCGACACCTTGCGAGCCGCGCTCCGCGAAGCACCGCACGTCGAACTGGGCGCCGGCGAACCGATGCCGACGTACGGCGATCTGTTGGTGAAGTCCGGTCTGGTCGCCAGCAAGTCGGCCGCGCGGCGCACGGTGGCCGAGGGCGGTGGGTACCTGAACAACGAGAAGGTGAAGGACGCCGAGTACGTGCCGGGCGCCGACGATCTGCTGCCTGGTGGCGTCCTCGTGCTGCGCCGTGGGAAGCGGTCGTTCGCAGGCGTGCTTCACTCGCACATCTAGGTTGCCGGAGGCAAATTACAGCCCTGTGATTCAGGGCACCGGAAACCGATTTGCATCCGGCGGGTGAACATCAGTATTGTTCTTCTTGTTGGGAGCGAGTGCAGGACGCGGAAGCGGCCGGACCTCCTAACCCCCCAAAGCTAGCGCAGCTGAAACGCGTCTACGGACTCGGGTCAGCAGCCTCCACGCGGGGCCTAGAGTCGGAAAAATCAAGTCTTGACTTGGTCGCTCCACTCGGGTAAAGTACTGCAGGTTGCCCCGGAAGCCTGGACTGCAAAGTTCAGCTGCGGTGTGCGTCCGATTCTTGAGAACTCAACAGCGTGCCGAAAGTCAATGCCGAGATTTAGCATTAACCCCGTGCATGGGCATCGGCGATTCTTTCACCCGGTCTATTCGGATGTGGGTGGGGGTTTTGTTTTGTCTGTGTTCGGATTCCTTTGAATGTAATTTATGGATTCAGTCAGTTTGATTGTCTCTGATGTTCAAAGGGTCAGTTCGAAGTTGTTGACTGTCCGGGAGCCTTCGGGTTTGCGGTTTGTCTATATTTTTCAACGGAGAGTTTGATCCTGGCTCAGGACGAACGCTGGCGGCGTGCTTAACACATGCAAGTCGAGCGGTAAGGCCCCTTCGGGGGTACACGAGCGGCGAACGGGTGAGTAACACGTGAGCAACCTACCCTCAACTTCGGGATAAGCCTCGGAAACGGGGTCTAATACCGGATATCATCTTCTGCTTCATGGCGGAGGGTTGAAAGTTCCGGCGGTTGGGGATGGGCTCGCGGCCTATCAGCTTGTTGGTGGGGTAATGGCCTACCAAGGCGTCGACGGGTAGCCGGCCTGAGAGGGCGACCGGCCACACTGGGACTGAGACACGGCCCAGACTCCTACGGGAGGCAGCAGTGGGGAATATTGCGCAATGGACGAAAGTCTGACGCAGCAACGCCGCGTGAGGGATGACGGCCTTCGGGTTGTAAACCTCTTTCAGCAGGGACGAAGCGAAAGTGACGGTACCTGCAGAAGAAGGACCGGCCAACTACGTGCCAGCAGCCGCGGTAATACGTAGGGTCCGAGCGTTGTCCGGAATTATTGGGCGTAAAGGGCTCGTAGGCGGTTCGTCACGTCGGGAGTGAAAACTCGGAGCTTAACTCCGAGCCTGCTTCCGATACGGGCAGACTAGAGGTAGGCAGGGGAGAGCGGAACTCCTGGTGTAGCGGTGGAATGCGCAGATATCAGGAAGAACACCGGTGGCGAAGGCGGCTCTCTGGGCCTTACCTGACGCTGAGGAGCGAAAGCGTGGGTAGCGAACAGGATTAGATACCCTGGTAGTCCACGCCGTAAACGTTGGGCGCTAGGTGTGGGGGACATTCCACGTCCTCCGTGCCGCAGCTAACGCATTAAGCGCCCCGCCTGGGGAGTACGGCCGCAAGGCTAAAACTCAAAGGAATTGACGGGGGCCCGCACAAGCGGCGGAGCATGCGGATTAATTCGATGCAACGCGAAGAACCTTACCTGGGTTTGACATATAGGGAAATCCTCCAGAGATGGGGGGTCCGTAAGGGTCCTATACAGGTGGTGCATGGCTGTCGTCAGCTCGTGTCGTGAGATGTTGGGTTAAGTCCCGCAACGAGCGCAACCCTCGTCCTATGTTGCCAGCACGTTATGGTGGGGACTCATAGGAGACTGCCGGGGTCAACTCGGAGGAAGGTGGGGATGACGTCAAGTCATCATGCCCCTTATGTCCAGGGCTTCACGCATGCTACAATGGCCGGTACAAAGGGCTGCGATACCGCAAGGTGGAGCGAATCCCAAAAAGCCGGTCTCAGTTCGGATTGGGGTCTGCAACTCGACCCCATGAAGTCGGAGTCGCTAGTAATCGCAGATCAGCAACGCTGCGGTGAATACGTTCCCGGGCCTTGTACACACCGCCCGTCACGTCATGAAAGTCGGCAACACCCGAAGCCGGTGGCCTAACCCTTGTGGAGGGAGCCGTCGAAGGTGGGGCTGGCGATTAGGACGAAGTCGTAACAAGGTAGCCGTACCGGAAGGTGCGGCTGGATCACCTCCTTTCTAAGGAGCATTCGGCGATCGAGCCCTCGAGGCGGTGCCTGTCTACTCGTCGTTTCCTGGACATCCGTTCCAGGGCGACGGTGCTTCGGAATGTGGAACATTGACCATTAGATGAGCAAGCAGAACCGAGTGAGTTAGTACTGCGAGCATCCACTTGTGGGTGTGAGCGTGGAACACGAACGACGTCGAGTGGATCATCGAGGCGCGCTGTTGGGTCCTGAGGAATCGGGCCTGACTGCCAGGGGAGTGATTCTCTGGTGGTTGGGACTTTTTCTTCTGGGTCACTTTCACACTGATCTTTGCGGATCGTGTGTGTCTGGTGGCTGGGGCCGGCTCTCATCAAACCGTTGGTGTGAGTGTGGATGTTCGGGTGTTTTGTTTCCCTGGAGATCGACGCTGACTCAGTAGGTGATGATAAGGGGCTGGTGTGCCTGGTCGTATTTTGAGAACTGTATAGTGGACGCGAGCATCTTTGTAGCGAATGTATTTTTTGTTGTTTTTTGACAAGCTACTAAGGGCAATCGGTGGATGTCTTGGCACCAAGAGCCGATGAAGGACGTTGGAGCCTGCGATAAGCCCCGGGGAGTTGGCAACCGAGCTGTGATCCGGGGGTGTCCGAATGGGGAAACCCAGCTGGCATTCTAAAGCCAGTTACCAGTGCCTGAACACATAGGGTTCTGGAGGGAACGCGGGGAAGTGAAACATCTCAGTACCCGCAGGAAGAGAAAACAATAGTGATTCCGTGAGTAGTGGCGAGCGAAAGCGGATGAGGCTAAACCATGTGCGTGTGATAACTGGCGTGTGTTGCGCATGTGGGGTTGTGGGAGCATTCAGGTCTTAACGCCATTGGACCGGGGAGTTATAAATCACTGTTGAAGTCGAATCTTCTGGAATGTTGAGCCGTAGTGGGTTATAGCCCTGTAGGCGTAAGACAGTGACTTCCGAGTGTTTTCCCAAGTAGCACGGGACTCTTGAAATCCCGTGTGAATCTGGCGGGACCACCCGCTAAGCCTAAATACTTCTTGGTGACCGATAGCGGACTAGTACCGTGAGGGAAAGATGAAAAGTACCCCGGGAGGGGAGTGAAATAGTACCTGAAACCGATTGCCTACAATCCGTCGGAGCATGTTCTTTGGAATGTGTGACGGCGTGCCTTTTGAAGAATGAGCCTGCGAGTTAGTGGTGTGTGGCGAGGTTAACCCGTGTGGGGTAGCCGTAGCGAAAGCGAGTCTGAATAGGGCGCTTTAGTCGCATGCTCTAGACCCGAAGCGGAGTGATCTATCCATGGGCAGGTTGAAGCGCGGGTAAGACCGCGTGGAGGACCGAACCCACCAGGGTTGAAAACCTGGGGGATGACCTGTGGATAGGGGTGAAAGGCCAATCAAACTCCGTGATAGCTGGTTCTCCCCGAAATGCATATAGGTGCAGCGTCGCGTGTTTCTTACCGGAGGTAGAGCACTGGATGGTCTAGGGGGCTTACCGGCTTACCGAAATCAGCCAAACTCCGAATGCCGGTAAGTGAGAGCGCGGCAGTGAGACTGCGGGGGATAAGCTCCGTAGTCGAGAGGGAAACAGCCCAGATCACCAGCTAAGGCCCCTAAGCGATTGCTAAGTGGAAAAGGATGTGGAGTTGCCCAGACAACCAGGAGGTTGGCTTAGAAGCAGCCACCCTTGAAAGAGTGCGTAATAGCTCACTGGTCAAGTGATTCCGCGCCGACAATGTAGCGGGGCTCAAGCAATCCGCCGAAGCTGTGGCATTTACACTATTACTCGGCCCAGACTTGATTTGGGTCCAGGTGTGTGGATGGGTAGGGGAGCGTCGTGCAGCGTGTGAAGCAGCCTAGTGATGGAGTTGTGGATGCTGCACGAGTGAGAATGCAGGCATGAGTAGCGAATGACGGGTGAGAAACCCGTCCGCCGGATGATCAAGGGTTCCAGGGTCAAGCTAATCTGCCCTGGGTAAGTCGGGACCTAAGGCGAGGCCGACAGGCGTAGTCGATGGACAACGGGTTGATATTCCCGTACCGGCATTAACACGACAAGACCGAACCCAGAAATGCTAAGAGCTCTGAGCTAGGCGGCCTTCGGGCCAAGTGGTGAGGATCTCGACCCGATTTGGTATTAGGTGCACTGAGGAGTGACGCAGGAGGGTAGTCCAACCGCGGCGATGGTAGGCGTAAGCTGATCCGCGGGCAAGGTGGTAGGGCGAGGCATAGGCAAATCCGTGTCTCACATAGCCTGAGAGCCGAGGCGGACCCGTTAAGGGGAAGTGGATGATCCCATGCTGCCGAGAAAAACTTCGTAGTGAGTGTTAGAGCCGCCCGTACCCCAAACCGACACAGGTGATCAGGTAGAGAATACCAAGGCGATCGAGTGAACCATGGTTAAGGAACTCGGCAAAATGCCCCCGTAACTTCGGGAGAAGGGGGGCCGGATGCGTTACATCCTTCTCGGGTGGAAGCGTTGATGGCCGCAGAGACCAGGCCCAAGCGACTGTTTACTAAAAACACAGGTCCGTGCGAAGAAGTAATTCGATGTATACGGACTGACGCCTGCCCGGTGCTGGAACGTTAAGGGGACAGGTTAGCTGGTTTAGGCCGGCGAAGCTTTGAACTTAAGCGCCAGTAAACGGCGGTGGTAACTATAACCATCCTAAGGTAGCGAAATTCCTTGTCGGGTAAGTTCCGACCTGCACGAATGGCGTAACGACTTGGGCGCTGTCTCAACCGTGGACTCGGCGAAATTGCATTACGAGTAAAGATGCTCGTTACGCGCAGCAGGACGGAAAGACCCCGGGACCTTTACTACAACTTGGTATTGGTGGTCGGTACAACTTGTGTAGGATAGGTGGGAGACTGTGAAGCTCGGACGCCAGTTCGGGTGGAGTCATCGTTGAAATACCACTCTGGTTGTTCTGGCTGTCTAACTTAGGTCCATTATCTGGATCAGGGACAGTGCCTGGTGGGTAGTTTGACTGGGGCGGTCGCCTCCTAAAAGGTAACGGAGGCGCTCAAAGGTTCCCTCAGCCTGGTTGGCAATCAGGTGTCGAGTGTAAGTGCACAAGGGAGCTTGACTGTGAGACAGACATGTCGAGCAGGGACGAAAGTCGGAACTAGTGATCCGGCGGTGGCATGTGGGAGCACCGTCGCTCAACGGATAAAAGGTACCCCGGGGATAACAGGCTGATCTTCCCCAAGAGTCCATATCGACGGGATGGTTTGGCACCTCGATGTCGGCTCGTCGCATCCTGGGGCTGGAGTAGGTCCCAAGGGTTGGGCTGTTCGCCCATTAAAGCGGCACGCGAGCTGGGTTTAGAACGTCGTGAGACAGTTCGGTCCCTATCCGCTGCGCGCGCAGGAGACTTGAGAAGGGCTGCCCCTAGTACGAGAGGACCGGGGTGGACGAACCTCTGGTGTGCCAGTTGTTCCGCCAGGAGCACGGCTGGTTGGCTACGTTCGGGAGTGATAACCGCTGAAAGCATCTAAGCGGGAAGCACGCTTCAAGATGAGGTCTCCCACCGGGTTAACCGGGTAAGGCCCCCAGTAGACCACTGGGTTGATAGGCCAGAAGTGGAAGCACCGTAAGGTGTGGAGCTGACTGGTACTAATAGGCCGAGGGCTTGTCACACACCAACCATTGGTTGGGCAACATGACTTGCTGTGCTACAGGTAACGATGTTCGCGTCCGCTGTACGGTTCCCAGAATATGAACAGGACCCCCAGCACCAACCCCCAGCCACCATGGTGAGGGTTGTGATTTGCAGGGTTGGTTGTTGATATTTTGATAGAGTTTCGGTGGTCATAGCGTAGGGGAAACACCCAGTCTCCATTCCGAACCTGGAAGTTAAGCCCTTCAGCGCCGATGGTACTGCGACCGGTAGGTCGTGGGAGAGTAGGACACCGCCGGACATTCACACTGTTAAGGGCCACCCCACTAGGGGTGGCCCTTAACATTTGTCTGGCTACTTTTTTCGCTGCACCGAACCTCCGAGCGATGCTCGCCAGGTGGGCGCCAGGCCTCTCGATGAGGGGCTCCGGGGCACGGGGCGGTAAGTTAGTGCGGTTACCCCGCACTTCAGCATCCTTAGGAGTCACTGTGGCTACGCCACCTCGCAATCCCCGATCCGGCTCGGGGGACCGTCGCGGTTCCTCCGGGGGCGGTGGCCGTCCCGACCGTAGCAGCGGGGGACGTCCCAATTCCGGTGGCGCCGGCTCCGGCGCCAAGCGGTCCGGTTCCGGTGGTGGTTCGAGCTTCGGCGGCCGTTCGGGTTCGAGCGGCGGTTCCGGTGGCGGCTCGGGGTACAGCGGCAACCGTTCCGGCTCGGGTTCAGGTGGCTCGGGCGGTTCGAGCAGCGGCTCCGGGTATGGCGGCAACCGGTCCGGTGGCGGTTCCGGTGGGAGTGGTCAGCGGAGCTCCGGTGGATATCGGGGCGCCTCGAGCCGTGGGGACACCCCGCGGACCGGCGCTCCGCGCAGTGCGCCGCGTAGTGGTGACCGGGACGAGCCGCGTACCGAGAACCGGCGTGGATTCGCCGGCTCCCGCGGTGACGACAAGGGTCGCCGCGATCCGTTCGGTGGTCAGCTGGCCGGCGGTCGTGAAGACCGCGGTGGCGACAACCGTGGTGGCGACAACCGCTCCGGCGGCTACCGCCGCGATGACCGTTCCGGCGGTGGCGACCGCGGTGGCTACAGCCGCGACGACCGCCCGGCCCGTCCTGCCAGTGGTGACCGCGGTGGCTATAACCGCGACGACCGCCCCAGTGGTGGCGGCTACAACAAGGACAGCCGCTCTACCGGCGGCGACCGCGGTGGTTACAACCGCGACGACCGTTCCGGCGGCGGCTACAACAAGGACAACCGCTCTACCGGTGGTGACCGGGGTGGTTATAACCGCGATGACCGCCCCAGTGGTGGCGGCTACAACAGGGACAACCGTTCCACCGGTGGTGACCGCGGTGGTTACAACCGCGATGACCGCTCGAGTGGTGGCGGCTACAACCGCGATGCCCGCTCTGGCGGCGAGCGTCCGGCGCGGGATGACCGCGGTGGGTACAACCGAGACACGCGTCCGGCTCGGGATGACCGCGGTGCGGGGCGTACTGAGCGTCCGGCGCGCGATGACCGGGGCGGCTACAACCGGGACGACCGGTCGGGTTCGGCTGGTGGGTTCCGTGGCGGCGAGCGGCCGGCGCGGGATGATCGCAGCGGATACAGCCGGGATGCGCGGCCCGCTCGGGACGACCGGGGTGCGGCGCGTAGTGAGCGTCCGGCTCGGGATGACCGATCGAGTGCGCCTGGTGGGTTCCGGCGGGATGAGCGTGGCGAAGGCCGGCGCGATCAGCGGGCTGCCGGGGGCGACCGCGGCGGCGTACGTGGCGGTGCTCGCAGTGCGGGGCCGGCGCGCGGTGAGCGCGGAGCCTTCAAGCGGGACGACCGGGATGCGCGCGGCGCGCGCGGCGGACGTGACGACCGGCGCGGTGGACCGCGGCGGGACGACGAGGAGAAGGTCGGTCCGCGTCGCGACGATCCGGTGATTCCCGAGGGGATCACCGGGGCGGAGCTCGATCGCGGTGTGAAGGCCGAGCTGCGGTCGTTGCCGCGCAGCCTCGCCGATCTGGTGGCACAGCACCTGGTGGCGTCCGGGCAGTTCCTGGACGACGACCCGGACCTGGCATACCTGCACGCCCGGACAGCTCGGCGGCTCGCTGCCCGGCTGGGCGGGGTTCGCGAGGCCGTCGCCATCACGGCGTACCTGGCCGAGCACTACGACGAGGCACTGACCGAGTTCCGCGCCGTACGGCGGATGACGGGCAACCACGAAGTGCTCGCGATGATGGCCGACTGCGAGCGTGCGCTCCGTCGGCCGGAGAAGGCGCTCGCACTGGCGCAGGACAAGCACGTTCGGGACCTGTCCGAGCCGACGCAGATGGAACTGTTGATCGTGACGGCCGGCGCCCGGCGGGACATGGGTCAGGTCGCGGCCGCGATCCAGGTGCTCGAGGTGCCGGAGCTGACCAAGCGCACCCGCGCGGAGTGGCTGCCGCGACTGCGTTACGCGTACGCCGACGCGCTCGCGGCCGCTGACCGCACCGAGGAGGCGCTGGTCTGGTTCCACCGCGCAGCCGGCGCTGACGCCGACGGCTCCACCGGCGCCGCTGAGCGTGCCGCCGAGCTCGAAGGCCTCGAGTTCACCGACCTGGACGAGGAAGTCGAGGATGAGGAGGAGTTCGACGAGCCCGCCAAGCCCGACGACACCGCCACCGTCCTAGAGGTCGACGAAGTCGACAACGAAGACAACTTCAGCAACGTCGACGAAGACGCCCAGGCCGACGAAGACAACGCCGACCAGGACGACCAGGGCGACGCCGAGCCGGACGAGGTCGTCGACGAGGTCGCGGCCGAGGACAAGCCGGAGAAGTCCGAGCAGTAGAACAAACGCGCACCGAAAGAGCCGCCGGGATCCCCCGGCGGCTCTTTTGCGTTCCCCGGCCGATGGATGACCGGGGCGCGCCCGCTCTGCGGAGTTCTACTGCTGCTGGATGACAGCAGGACTCCGTAGATCTCCCGCCCGGTCCCAAAACGCACCTTTGCGGTGATCTACTGCCGCTGGGTGACAGTAGATCCCCGCAAAACCACCTTTCCGCGCGCCGTGACGCGGCCGGCAGCGTACCCGGTGGCTGCCCGCCGCAGCGGCCAGCGCCAACAAGCAGAGTGGCCGGCCGCTCCCGTGGCTGAGGTGGCTGGCGAGGCCAGCGCCCAGGTACCCGCTGCCTGAACTTCCGGGCTTCGGTTGCCGTGCAGAAAACGAGGGGACCTCCTCGCAAATTGACCGTTCTCCCCTCAAAATATGAGCAGAGAACGGTCAATCTCAACGGATAACCAGCCAAATTCCGCAGGCAGCAGACAACCCGAACCACAGTGATCAACCACGGCGGCGAGTCAGCTGACAGGCCTCCCCATCGTCGGGAGCAACCACAGCCCGTCAGCCACAGACAACGGGAAACCGCGGTCACCGACCGAACCATCCCGCCCAGCCGAAGACCACCCCAGCCACCCGTCTCAGTCAAACCGGCCGCAGCGGCGACCAGCCACCGCCAACGCCACCGGCCGAATCCGAGCGCCCGGACCGGACGAGCGCATTCGGGAAGGCGGGGCTACTGACCAAGCAAGTGCCCAGCCACCAAATCGCAACAGGCACTGGGTGACAACAGATCTCCGTAAAGATAGTTCCGGGCTGCAGTTGCGGTCGGCATCCTGACTGGCCTGCTGCGGACATCTAGTGGGGATCTGGGACAGGTGGTCGGGCGGCTTAGGTCCCCAGTTGGTGTGTGCGGTTCCGGCCGACTGCTGGGGCGACTCGCGGGGTGGGGCTTGGGGGTGGGGCGGCCGGGAGAATGGGGGGATGGGTTTGAGGGTGTTGGCGGAGGATGCGGTTGGGGTGTTGGTGGGGGAGGCGGTGGCCAAGGGAGGGCGGCGGCTGCGGAGGGCGATGGTGATGGTGGGGGAGGGGGAGGAGGATGGGATTCACCAGGTGCGGGTTGCTTGTCGGCGGCTGCGGAGCGATCTGAAGCTCTTCAAGGGTTTGCTGGTTGCTGGTGAGCTGAGGACTGAGCTTTCGGCGTTGGCGAATGCTTGTGGCGAGGCGCGGGATCTGGAGGTGATCGCGGCGCTGGTCCGGGAGACGGCGAACAGTGAGGACGAACCGGCGCACGTCGAGCAGATTGTGCAGACGCTGACGGCTGGGTTGCAGGTCGCTTCGGCGCGGGCGGCTGAGGTGGTGGCGGGTGAGCGCACGGCCGCGTTGGTGCGGGCTTTGGAGACGATGGCGGCCTCCCCACAGTTGAAGCGGAAGGCAGCCGAGCCCTGTGGCGAGGTGCTGCCCGAGCTGCTGGACAGCGCCGTACAGAAGTTTGTTGGAGAGGCCGACAAGCTGCAGCCGTGGACGCAGGACGACGACTGGCATGAGGTGCGGTTGCTTGCGAAGCGGATGCGGTACGCCGCGAACACCTGCGCGACTGTGCTCGGGGCCGAGGCGAAGGCGACCGCCGTACAGGCTGCCAGGTATCAGGAGCTGCTCGGGCAGCATCAGGATCAGTGCGCGGCCGCAGAAGCGCTGACGGCCCTTGTGTCGGACGCTGAGCCGAAGCTGGCATTCACCCTCGGACGGCTGGTGGAACGGCACCGGGCGGCCCGCAAACCGCTGCGGGAAGAGTTTCTCGGTCTGTACCACCGCTCCTGAGCGAAGCGACTCTTGACTTCGTGACCTCCTGGTTGTACATGTATGTACATGTCTGAACAGGTAGGTCGTTCGAAGCGATCCCAGCTGGTCGCCGAGCTCACCACGGACATCCGCGCCGGTCGGCTGGCCCACGGTGAGCGGTTGCCGGGGGAGAATCAGCTCGCCACCCGCTACCAGGTCTCCCGCGGCACGGTGCGCAGTGCGCTGGCCGAGCTGCAGCGGCGTGAGCTGATCACGACCGAGTCCGGTGTCGGTTCGTTCGTGACGTTCGACGGGAAGCCGCTGGACCAGCAGGTCGGGTGGGCGCGTGCGCTGGCCGAAGGCGGTGCCGACGTCGGTACTGAGCTGCTGGGGATCGTGCGGGGCGGCGACCCGGCGGTAGAAGAGCGCTACGGACCGGTCGTGACGGTACGGCGATTGCGCCGCTCAGAGGGTCAGCCGGTGTCGATCGAGGTCTCCGCGCTACCAGCTGTTGGTGCGCTGGCGGACCTGCCCGCTGCGGGCCTGGTCGACGACTCGATCACCGCAACGCTCCGGTCTGCCGGGCGTGAAGGTACTGGCGGCGAGCAGTGGATCTCGGTCGAGCCGCTGGACGCCACTGACGCCGCACTGCTCGATCGGACGGCCGGTGAGCTGTTCCTGCGAGCAGTCCGGGTCACTCTGGACCGGGACGGCGCTCTGGTCGAGCATGTGGTGAGCCTGCTGGATCCGCAGCGGTTCCGGTTCCACCTGAGCTTCCCGGCGGCCCGATGAGCACCCGGGACCGGGCGCTGGGCGCTCTATACGGGCTGGCGATCGGTGACGCACTGGGGATGCCCACCCAGTCGATGTCCCGCGCCGACATCACCACCCGGTACGGCGTTGTCGACCGATTCCTGCCCGGTGCTCCGGACCAGCCCATCGCACCGAACATGCCGGCCGGCACGATCACCGACGACACCGAGCAGGCCCTGCTGCTGGCGGACCTGCTGGTGGCAGGACACGGCCGAGTGGATCCGCACAAGTTTGCCGAGGCGCTGCAGTCCTGGGAGCAGGACATGATCCGCCGTGGCTCCCTTGACCTGCTCGGTCCGTCGACGAAGCGTGCGCTGGATCGGCTCGCTGCTGGTGAGCCCGCTGAGCAGACCGGCCGGGACGGTACGACGAACGGCGGTGCAATGCGGGTAGCGCCAGTCGGCATCGCGTACGACGGCAGCGGCTTGCTGGACGCCGTACTCGAGTCCTGCCGGGTCACGCACAACACCGGCCTAGGTATTGCGGCCGCGGCCGCGGTGGCAGCAGCTGTCTCGGCTGGAGTGGATGGGGCTGACCTGTCCGCCGCAGTGGCTGCGGCTGAGGACGCTGCGTCTGCTGGCGGCCAGCTCGGTCACTGGGTCGCGGGCGGCAGCATCGCTGCCCGACTGCGCTGGGTCCGTGGCTGGGCTCAGGACCTTAAGCCCGACGACCTCGTGCCAGCCATTGACGCAGTCGTCGGTACGTCGGTCGCGGCCAACGAGTCCGTCATCGCAGCGTTCGCGCTGGTTGAGGTGCTCGGTACGGACGTCCGTGCTGCCCTCACCACGGCCGCCTCGCTCGGTGGCGACACTGACACGATCGCTGCGATCTGTGGCGCCGTCCTCGGCGCGCACCATGGCATGTCCGGACTGCCGAGCGATCTGCTCGACCAGGTCCGCCAGGTCAACCACCTCGACCTCGACGCCACCGTCGACGGTCTGCTCGCGTTACGCGCTACTGAAGGAGGCCAGCATGGCCACCGACACGTCTGACTCCGCCGTCTCTGTGAAAAGCGAGTCCACACTAGAGAATCGGGGCATCGAACCCGTACCCGTCGGGGAGCGGACCGGTCGGCCCGGCCAGCTGTTCTGGGTCTGGTTCGCGGCCAACATCTCCATCCTCGGTCTGCCCTTGGGGGCGACCCTGGTCGCGATGGGGATGACGGTCTGGCAGGCCGTCATCGCGGCGGTGGTCGGCGCGGTCGGCTCGTTCGCCATCGTCGGTGCGATCTCGATCGCCGGGCGTCGCGGTGGTGCGCCCGGTCTGACGCTCTCCCGTGCGACATTCGGTGCCCGCGGCAACATCGGTCCGACTCTCGTGTCGCTGCTGTCCAGGCTGGGCTGGGAGACCGTGAACACCACGACCGCGGCGTTCGCGCTCCTGTCGCTGGCGACGATCCTGTTCGGCACCAGTCCGGCGGCCAAGGATCACCCGGTACTCACGGTCGTCGCGATCGCGGTGTTCGAGCTGCTGACCGTACTGGTCGCCGGACTCGGTCACGCCTTCCTCGTTGCGGTGCAGCGCTGGGCGACCTGGGTGTTCGGCGCCCTCAACCTCGTGGTCGGTGCGTTCCTGGTGGCGACCATCGACTGGTCGGCTGTCGGTGCAGCCACGCCCGCACCGGTCGGCGTACTCGTGGCCGGGGTCGGTGTGATCGCAGCAGGCACCGGAATCGGCTGGGCGAACGCATCGGCCGACATGTCCCGCTACCAGGCCCCAGCAGTGCGCGCCGGTTCGCTGGTGCTGTCCGCTGCGGCCGGTGCTGGCATTCCGTTGGTGCTGCTGATTTCGCTGGGCAGCCTGCTCGCTGCGGGCGACCCCACGTTGGCCGATGCGGGTGACCCGGTCGCTGCTATCCGCGCCATGCTGCCCACCTGGATGGCTGTCCCGTACCTGGTCGCAGCGTTCGGTGGACTGCTGCTGTCCAACCACCTCTCCGTCTACTCAGCCGGACTCACCACACTGACCTTGGGCGTCCGCGTCCGGCGGGTGTACGCGGTAGTGGTCGACGTGACAGTCACCTTCGCCGGGGCCATCTACTTCCTGCTGATCGCTGACGGCTTCTACGGTCCGTTCATCGCCTTCATCAGCGCACTGGCCGTGCCGATCACCGCCTGGGTCGGAGTGTTCGCAGTCGACATGCTCCGCCGCCATCACTACGACCCGGAGGCGCTACTGAACACAGGTCGGACGAGCGCCTACTGGTACCGCGGTGGTGTCGCCTGGCGAGCGTTCGGGGCCTGGGCGTTGGCGATCGTCGTCGGCTACCTGTTCGCCACTCTCGGACCCGCAGCGGACCCATGGTTCACCGGACCGCTCGCTGGGACCTGGTTCGGCGAGAACGGACTGGCCTGGGTGATCACGTTCGTCGTCGGAGCCGGCCTGTACGCCGTACTCGGTGGTGCTCGTCCGGTGGACGGCGTACCGCTGGAGGTGGTCGAGTGACTGGGCGGCTCGTGCACACCGGGCAGGTGGTGATCGACCTGGTCATGCAGGTGCCCGCCTTGCCGCCGGTCGGCGGTGACGTGCTGGCGCTCTCCACAGTCGAGTACGTCGGCGGTGGCTTCAACGTGATGGCCGCCGCGGCGCGAGCCGGGGCGACGGTTGTCTACGCCGGTGGGCATGGCACCGGCGCACGTGGTGATCGCGTGCGCGCTGAGCTTGCTGCGGAGGGTGTGACGATCTCTCAGCCCGCCACAGCCTCGATAGACACTGGGGTCTGCGTAGTGCTGCTCGACAACACTGGTGAGCGCACGTTCGTCACCGGTAGCGGTGCTGAGACCGCAGTCGGCGATCCGTTGCCGGAGCTGGATGCATCCGACATCGGCTACGTGTCTGGCTACAGCCTGGTGGTCCCGGAGAAAGCCGAGCAGGTGCTGGCGATGCAGGGCGGCACACTGCTCGTTGATCCCGGTCCGCTGGTAGCCGACATCGCCCCCGACATCTGGGCCCGCACTCTCGCTCGCACCGCGGTGCTGAGCTGCAACGACCGCGAGGCTCAGCTACTGACTGGCCAGTCCGATCCACAAGCTGCGGCAAGCGCCCTGGCTGAGACGGTGCCTGCGGCAGCGGTCGTGGTGGTGCGGACTGGTGCGGGCGGTTGTGTCGTCGCTCAGAACGGCACAGTGCAGGTAGTGCCGAGCATCTCCGTGGAAGTTCTGGACACCAACGGTGCAGGTGACGCGCACTGCGGATGGTTTGCCGCCGAGCTGCTTCGCGGCACCGACGTACTGGAGGCAGCACGTCGTGCCAACATCGCTGCAGCTATCGCAGTCACCCGCAGCGGCCCGGCAACAGCTCCCACCCGTAGTGAGGTCGATGCTAAAGCACTCTGAACAGCAGGCCCACCCGAGGCTTGGGGCCGAACGAGGTCGCCTTCTGGGGCAGGATGACGCCCTGGATCGCTGAGCCGAGCACCTGGTCCAGATGGGGTGCCGTGAGCTCGATGGAGGCCTGATCGGGGCCGGCCATCGCCAGAGCGTCGGACCAGGTGTGGTGGAAGGTGATGTCCTCGGCCGGAGCACCCCATGCGGGGATGAGGTGCTCATGGAGGGACGACACGATCGGAACGGTCTGGCCGTTGGCCGGACGGACCGTCAGCCAGGTGGTGCCGTCTGTCACCGCCATGCGGTCCGGGATGTTCTCCAATCGGCCCGGTAGGACGTTCCAACCGGCCGGTGTGCGAGAGCGAATCATGTCGAGGGTCAGACCGGGCACCACTCGGTGGATGGGGTCGAGAGTCAGCGGGTGGCGGTTGTAGTCGACCAGCATCGCCAGACCGACCTCGGTGCTCGGACGGTCCGGTTCGCGGCGGCGGCGTTCGAGGTACGCCGCGTAGCGGTGGTGGCCGTCGGCGATCAGCGCCTCGTGTCTGCCGATCTCCGCCGCGATCACAGCGAGCGTTTCTGGGTCTTCGATGCGCCAGATGCGGTGTTCAGCGCCGTTCTCGGTCTCGGCCTCCACCCACGGCACTCCGGTCCGGGCCGCGTCCACCGCGTCGCTGGCCGCGCCACCGTCGCCGTACGCGAGCAGGATGGGCTCCAGGTCCGCATCGGTCGCTTCCATCAGTTCGAGCCGGTCGTCGACCCAGTGCGGCATCACGTTCTCGTGCGGAAGCACTACCTGCCGCAGCGGGTCCAACGCCAGCGCACCGACCAGACCGCACAGTACGGCGTCGCCCAGTCGCTGCTCGTAGACGTACAGAGCGGGCCGCGGGTCCTGGATGACCACACCGGCCTCTTGCCAGGTGGCGAGTCGACGAGCGGGCTCGTCGTACCGGCTCGGACCCAGGTTGGGGTCGCGTGGAAGGATGAGCCTCACCATGTTGTGCAGATCAGACGCAGTCAGCCGCCGGACCAGCGCGGGTTCCAGCACGTCGTACGGCGGCGATGTGACGGCCCCGAGGCCGCTCACCATCCCCGCGACGAACCGCCAGGCGCGCAGCGGGTCCAGTCGCAGCACGCTCCCCCTTGAATCCAGCATGTCTCGCATCGTAGGACGGTCCGCATGAGCACGCATGGCGAAGCGCCCGCGCCACTGTCCGAGTGTGATGAACCGCTCGCGAGCCGGTACGACGTCGCGCTGCTGGATCTGGACGGCGTCGTGTACGTCGGCCCGGACCCGGTCCCGGAGGCACCTGACCACCTGCGCAAGGCGGCCAAGGAAGGCATGCGGATCGGCTACATCACCAACAACGCCAGTCGGCCGGCACGGGTCGTGGCCGAGCACCTGGCGTCGTTCGGGCTGGATGTGATCGCTGACGACGTGGTGACCTCCGCCCAGGCCGCAGCGAAGCTCATCGCGAGTGAGTACCCCAAGGGCTCGCCGGTGCTCGTCATCGGTGGCGAGGGTCTGTACGCGGCGTTGGAGGAGTACGGGCTGACGCCGGTGCGCAGCAGCGACGCGCGCCCGGTGGCCGTCGTACAAGGCTTCCACCCGGATGTGAACTGGGTGATGCTCGCCGATGGCGCGCATGCGATCAACGAGGGCGCGAAGTGGTTCGCGACCAACCTTGACCTGACTATTCCGACCGCAGGGGGCATGGCGCCCGGCAACGGCACGCTGGTGCAGGCAGTCCGGGCCGCGGTCGAGGTGGACCCGGTCATCGCCGGCAAGCCGGCACCGCCGTTGCTGGAGACGAGCATTGAGCGGCTGAAGGCCAAGAAGCCGCTGATGATCGGTGACCGGCTGGACTCCGACATCGCCGGCGCACATGCGGTCGGAATCGCCAGCCTGTGGGTGGCAACCGGCGTACACGACGCACATGACCTGGCCCGGGCACCCAAGAACGAGCGGCCGACGTACATCGCACCTGATCTCGCAGCGCTCGCGCAGAAGCAGCCTGGTGTGACCGTCGACGGCAGCAAGCACACCTGCGTGGGCTGGACAGCCGAGGTTGTGAACGGCGCTGTGGCGATCAAGGGCGAGGGGGAGCCGTACGACGGCCTCCGCGCGATTCTGTCCGCGGTCTGGACCGCTACCGATGAGCCGAAAGCTCCTGCGAAGACTGCGAAGTCGGCGACCCGCAGTAGCCGCCGACCGTTGCCGAAGCCCGCACCGGCGCTCGGAACGATCGCCGTCGACGCCGCTCTGCATCGCATCGGCCTCGAGAAGTGAGGCCATCTCTAACTGGTAGGGCAGGCCTGGCAGGTAATGCCGGGCCGAGGCGCTACCGTTGCTGGAACGAAGCGAGGAGGCAGTCATGGTGATGGACGCACTGCGCGGCTACGTACAGCTGGCGAACGGCCTGGCCGAGGTCAGCAAGCAGAAGGCCGAGGCAGCGGCCAAGGCGCTGCTGCAGCAGACCGGTGCGGAGGCGCTGACGTCCGGGCTGACCACGAAGGTGGGCGACCTGGCCGACGAAATCGTTGCCACCAGCAAGAGCAACCGTCAGCTGTTGCAGGCGATCGTGACGAACGAGGTCGAGGGCGCAGTGGCGCGGCTCGGGTTCGTCCGCTCCGAGGAGGTCGCGGCGCTGACCCGTCGGGTGCAGCAGCTGGAGACCGAGCTCGCCGAGGCCCAGGCCGACGCGGCGGCGCCTGCTCCGGTGGCAGCACCGGTGCCGGTGAAGAAGGCTCCGGCCAAGAAGGCCCCGGCGAAGAAGGCCGTCGCGAAGAAGGCAGCTCCGGCCAAGAAGGCTGCCCCGGCCAAGAAGGCAGTCGCCGGAAAAAAGGCAGCAGTGAAGGCGCCGGCCAAGAAGACGGCAGCGAAGAAGGCCTGACGTGACCGAACACCCTGGCGAGCAGTTCCCCCCGGCCGTCGACCCCGACGTGGAACCGGACTACGCGCCGGAGCACGACGAGCAGACCCCTGCGCAACCGGACTACGACTCCGAGCCCGGCTCCCAGAACGACCAGTACGGCGAGTACGACGGCGAGGAGCAGCAGGAGCAGCAGCTGGATCCGGCCGAGGTGGAGTTCGGGCCGGAGTTCGCCCGCGATCCCGGTGCGCAGCACGAGCAGCCGTTCACCGCCGAGTCCGCGGAGCTGGAGGACGAGTCGGGGCACCCGCTGGTCGAAGAGGTCATGGGCCGGCTGCACGACCTGCGGGACAAGCCGGTCGGTGAGCACGCCGACGTGTATGCCGACCTGCACGAGCGCCTGCAGACCGCACTGGTCGAGGCGGACTCAGACCAAGGCGACAGCAGGTAAGTGGCCAAGGGAGTCAAGCGCACGCGGCTGGACGCGGAGCTGGTACGACGCAACCTGGCTCGATCGCGTGAGCAGGCGAGTGAGCTGATCGCGGCCGGCAAGGTGAAGGTGTCCGGCACTGTCGCGACCAAACCCGCGACCGGGGTCGGCACCGACGCACCGATCGTGGTGGACACGTCCGAGACCGACGACCCCGGCTATGCGAGCCGTGGTGCGCACAAGCTGATCGGTGCGCTGGAGGCGTTCCCCGAGGTCCAGGTGCAGGGCCGGGTCGCGCTCGACGCAGGTGCCTCCACGGGTGGGTTCACCGACGTACTGCTCCGCAACAAGGCGCAGCGGGTGTTCGCAGTCGATGTCGGCTACGGACAGCTGGTCTGGGCGCTGCAGACCGACGACCGGGTCACCGTGATGGACCGGACCAACGTCCGGACGCTCACGCTCGAGCAGATCGGTGGTGAACCGGTTGATCTCGTGGTCAGTGACCTGAGCTTCATCTCGCTCACGCTGGTGCTGCCCGCGCTGCTGCAGGTGGTGAAACCGGACGGCGAGCTGATGCTGATGGTGAAGCCGCAGTTCGAGGTGGGCAAGGAGCGGCTCGGCAAGGGCGGAGTGGTCCGGGAGCCCGAGTTGCGCGCGGATGCTGTCCGGCAGGTGGCCTTCAAGGCACAGCAGCTCGGCTGGGGCATCGCGGGAGTAGCGGCCAGTCCGCTGCCCGGACCGTCCGGAAATGTCGAGTACTTCCTGTGGATACGGCGTTCGGCGCCGCCGCTGGATGAGACGATGCTGCAGGACGCGATTGAGCGTGGACCGCAATGACCGGGGTTGGTGGGGCGGGGAAAGTATGAATGGAGCGTAGAAGTGGCTGAGCCGCGGCGGGTGCTGGTGGTGACGCACACCGGCCGGGACGAGGCGGTCGAGGTGGCGCGTGACGTGCACCGGCTGCTGACGGATGCCGGTCTGCTGGTCCGGCTGCTCGCCAACGAGGCCGACGACCTCAAGCTCGATCCGGTCGAGATCGCCGACAATCCGGCGAACGCGGCGCTCGATGTCGAGCTGATCATCGTGCTCGGCGGCGACGGATCGATCCTGCGCGCCACGGAGCTGGCCCGCCCGCACGGTACGCCGGTGCTCGGCGTCAATCTCGGCCATGTCGGGTTCCTGGCCGAGGCCGACGTCGACGACCTGGAGCGGATCGTCCAGGTCGTGGTGGACCGCAGCTACACGGTCGAGGAGCGGATGACGCTTGCCGTCGACGTCCGCCTCGACGGCGAGCTGATCTTCGACACCTGGGCACTGAACGAGGCAAGCATCGAGAAGGCCGCCCGCGAGAAGATGCTCGAGGTGCTGGTCGAGGTCGACAACCGCCCGCTGTCCCGCTGGGGCTGCGACGGTGTCGTGGTCGCGACGCCCACCGGCAGTACGGCGTACGCGTTCTCGGCGGGTGGACCGATCGTCTGGCCCGAGGTCGAGGCGATCGTGCTGGTCCCGGTCAGCGCCCACGCGCTGTTCTCGCGGCCGATCGTGGTGGCGCCGTCGTCCCGGCTGTCGATCGAGCTGGTGCGGACCTGGAACGGGCGTGGTGTGCTGTGGTGCGACGGCCGCCGGATGGTCGAGGTGCCGCCCGGCGCCGAGATCGTGGTCCGGCGCGGAGCCCGGCCGGTCCGGCTGGCCCGGGCGCACAAGGCGCCGTTCACCGACCGGCTGGTCGCCAAGTTCGATCTCCCGGTGCTCGGCTGGCGCGGTGCCGCCGAGCGCAAACGCAATCCCAACGGTCAACAGGAGACCTGATGCTTTCGGAAATCCGCATCACCGGCCTGGGTGTGATCGAGGACGCGACACTGGACCTCGACCCCGGGTTCACGGCCGTGACCGGCGAGACCGGTGCGGGTAAGACGATGGTCGTGACCGGCGTGAACATGCTGCTGGGCGGCCGCGCCGACAGTGGGCTGGTGCGGCACGGGGTGCGGCGGGCGCGGGTCGAGGGCCGGGCGACCAACGTGCCGAAGTCGATCGTGCAGCAGGCCGAGGACCGGGGCGGCGAGCTGGACGACGAGGAGCTGCTGATCGCGCGTGAGCTCTCGTCGGAGGGACGCTCGCGGGCGTTCCTCGGCGGGGCGTCGGTGCCGGTGTCGGTGCTGGCCGAGGTGTCGGGCGACCTGGTCGCGATCCATGGGCAGGCCGATCAGTGGCGGTTGCTGCAGCCGGCCCGGCAGCGCGAGACGCTGGACACCTTCGCCGGCAAGCCGGTTCTGGTGCCCCTGCAGGAGTACGCGTCGTCGTACAAGCGGCATCGTGAGATCGAGGCCGAGCTGACCGAGCTGACCACCAGGCAACGCGATCGGCTCGCCGAGGCGGACCGGTTGCGGTTCGGTCTGGAAGAGGTCGCCAAAGCAGAGCCGCTGCCCGGTGAGGACACCGAGCTGGCGACCGAGGAGGGGCGTCTCGCGTACGCCGACGGTCTGCGGACCGCTGCGACGAACGCGGCCGAGGCACTCGCCTCCGAGGACCTCGAGTCGACGCGGCCGAGCGACGTACTGGGTCTGCTGGCCCTGGCCAAGCAGCTACTGGACGGTGAACGCGAGCACGACGCCAAGCTGGCCGAGCTGGCGGACCGGGCCGGCGAGCTCGGGTATCTGGCCGCGGACCTGGCCGGCGAGCTCTCCTCGTACGCCGCGGACGTGGACACCGATCCAGCCCGGCTGTCCGTGGTGAGCGAGCGGCGGTCGCTGCTGACCACCCTGATCCGCAAGTACGGCGGTGAGCAGGGGACTGTGGACGAGGTGCTCGACTGGGCCAAGCGGTCCGCCGAGCGACTGGCCGAGCTGGATGGCAGTGACGAGCGCGTCGAGCTGCTGACCGCGGAGCTGGCCGAGCTGGACGCCACACTGGCCGAGCTGGGCAGGCAGGTCCGCGAGGCCCGACTCGAGGCGGCCGAGCGGCTCGGAGTGCTCGTGTCGGAGGAGCTGACCGGGCTGGCGATGCCGCACGCGACACTGTCGGTCGAGGTGCACGAGACGTCGGCCGGACCGTACGGGATCGACGAGATCGAGTTCTGTTTCGCGGCGAACCCGGGCAGCCCGGCCCGCCCGCTGCAGAAGTCGGCGTCCGGTGGTGAGCTCTCCCGCGTGATGCTGGCGCTCGAGGTGATCCTGTCCGACACGCACAAGGTGCCGACGCTGGTCTTCGACGAGATCGATGCCGGGATCGGTGGCCGCGCCGCGGTCGAGGTCGGCAAGCGGCTCGCCCGGCTGGCCGAGAAGGCCCAGGTGATCGTGGTGACCCACCTGCCGCAAGTGGCCGCGTTCGCGGACCGGCACGCCGTCGTACTGAAGAGTGACGACGGCTCGGTGACCACAAGCGGCCTGGTCGCGCTGGACGACGACGCCCGGCTGAAGGAACTGTCCCGGATGATGGCCGGCCTGGAGAACTCCGACGCCGCGCAGGCGCACGCCGAGGAGCTGCTCGCGCTGGCGGCCGAGCGGCACAACAAGCCCAAGAAAAAGAAGCGTTAAGTACGGCGGGCGCGCAGCACCAGCACGATCGTGGCGAGCTGGAGCAGCACGACCACTGGGATGACCGCGTGGAACATCGTGGAGGTCGACCACGACACCAGGCTGAACACGATCGACAGTGCCTGCGACACAACGGTCAATCGGGATGCCCAGCGGCGGGTGCCGTCGAGCTTCCACGCCAGCACGACGCACAGCACGGCCAGTAGGAGATGGAAGACCGTCGCGGACGTCAGTGCGACGCGCACCGAGGCGTCCACCTCGCTCGCCGGGAAGTCCGGGTGCTGCGTAGCGACCTCCGCCCGCAGTGAATCCGATCGCACCAGCATCACCGCCGGGATCGCCAGGTGGGTAAGGGCGATGAGCAGTAGTAGGAAACGCGGCACCTTCATGGTGTGCTCCGTCTTCTGGCCGAGCGATTCGGTGGTGGGGGATCAGTCCGCCGGTGGTGCTCGGCCCAGACCTCGTTGAGCCGGTCCACTCCGCGTAGTGCTTCAGCGACCTGGGCGTCGGTCCAGTCCGCCACGACCGACACGAAGGCCGCCGTACCGGCGTCTGTAGCTGCACTCAGCGCGCGGCGTCCGGCTTTCGTTGCGGTGACCAGGAAGGTCCGGGCGTCCGCCGGATCAGGAGTGATGCCGACCTCGCCCGCGTCTTCCAGCGCGGCAAGGTGCCGGCTGACCGCGGACGCGTTCAGAGCCAGCTCGGTGGCCAGTTCGCGCGGGCGGACCGGGCCGTGATCGGCCACCGTGGCAAGGATCCGGAGCCTGGTCAGGTCGAGTTTCCGGGCGATCCGGCGCTGCCCGGTCTCGATCAGATCCATCACCGCGAGGGCCAGCCGCTCCCGGTCATTTCGTTGCGACATGAAACGAAGTGTACGGCAAACGCTCGTTCCAAAGGATGAAACCGGGTACCGGCGGGGTCGTGAGCCGGAAGGGGGCCGACGACGTGGCAGGATGAGAGCGCGATGAAACTGCCCAGCCTGCGGAGAGCACGCCCGACTGAACTGCCCGGATCCACCGGTGTGGTCCGGCTCGATCGGCGTACCAAGAATCTCACCAAACGGCTGAAGCCGGGCGAGATCGCGGTCATCGACCATGTCGACCTGGACCGGGTCAGTGCCGAGGCCTTGGTGAACTGCAAGGTCTCCGCGGTGGTGAACGTCGCGGATTCGATCAGCGGCCGCTATCCGAACCTCGGCCCGGAGATCCTGGTCGCCGCCGGGATCCCGCTGGTGGACGGGATCGGCCGCGAGGTCTTCTCGGTCCTGCACGAGGGCGAGCACGTGCGGCTGCACGACGGCACGCTCTACCGCGGTGACGAGGTGATCGCGAAGGGTGTCGCACAGGACAGCCAGTCGGTCGCGGAGCTGATGGACGACGCCCGCGCCGGGCTCTCGACCCAGCTCGAGGCCTTCACCGCGAACACGTTGGACTACCTCCGTCGCGAGCGCGACCTGCTGCTCGACGGCATCGGCGTACCTGAGGTCCACACGCCGATGGACGGCAAGCACGTGCTGATCGTCGTGCGCGGCTACGACTACCGCGAGGATCTGGTCGCGCTGCGGCCCTACATCCGTGAGTACCGGCCGGTCCTGATCGGTGTCGACGGCGGCGCGGACGCGCTGGTGGAGAACGGCTACGCGCCGGACCTGATCGTCGGCGACATGGATTCGGTCAGTGACGCGACGCTCAAGAGCGGTGCCGAGGTGGTCGTGCACGCGTACCGGGACGGCCGCGCGCCGGGCTCGGAGCGGCTGGAGCGGCTCGGCGTGGACTCGATCGAGTTCCCGGCCACCGGGACCAGCGAGGACGTCGCGATGCTGCTGGCCGATTCCAAGGGTGCCTCGCTGATCGTCGCGGTCGGCACCCACAACTCGCTGGTGGAGTTCCTCGACAAGGGGCGCTCCGGAATGGCCAGCACCTTCATCACCCGCTTGCGTGTCGGCGCCAAGCTGGTGGACGCGAAGGGCGTCGGCCGGCTGTACCGCAGCCGGGTGTCGACGTTCCAGATCGTCTCGCTGGTCGCGGCCGGCCTGTTCGCCCTCGGGATGGCGATGGTCGCCATCGACGCCGACGAAGTGCTGTGGTCGATCCTGCGGGCGCGCTGGAACGACTTCGTCTACTGGATCCGGGAGCTGTTCACGTGATCGACTTTCGCTACCACATCGTCTCGATCGTGGCGATCTTCTTCGCCCTCGGCGCCGGGGTGGTGCTCGGCGCCGGCCCGCTGAAGGGCACCGGCAGCGACATCATCCAGAACCAGGCGAAGGTCGACCGGGACAACCTCGTCGCCGCCCGCGCCCAGATCATGCAGCTCGACGCGCTGAACAAGTACCACCAGGACTACGAAGCCAAGGTGACGGCCGGGCTGGCCGACGGCAAGCTGACCGACCGCAAGGTCGCGATCGTGCAGATGCCGAACGCCGACGGCGACCTGGTCAACTCGGTCAACGACGAGCTGCAGAAGGCCGGTGCCCAGGTGACCGTCCGGGTCGCGCTGAACGCCAAGCTGCTCGACCCCGGTCAGCGTCAGCTGGTCGAGCCGCTGATCACCCAGCTCGTCACCCCGGACGTCAACTTCGCGCAGGACTCCACGACGTACGAGCGGGCCGGGATGATTCTGGCCCGGGCGATCGCGGCCAAGGAGCCCAGCCGCACGGTCGATGCCGACGCGACCAAGATCATCAGCGGGCTGACCGGCTCGGGGCTGGTCTCGCTCAAGCCGTCGACGATCAAGGACCGGGCCACGCTGATCGTGGTGGTGGCCGGGAAGCCGGCGACGCCGCCGGCGGCCAACACGACGTTCACCGACGCGGTGGACCTGGTCGAGGGTCTCGACGAGGGCAGCGCCGGTGTGGTCGTGGCGGGGACGCCGGACACCGCGAAGGACGGCGGGCTCGTGAAGGCCTTGCGGAGTGACTCCGACGCCACCAAGATCGTTTCCTCGGTGGACGTGGCCGATCTGCCCGCCGGGCAGATGACCGTCGTCTTCGCGCTGGTCGAGCAGTTGACCGGCAAGGCGGGCCAGTACGGCGCCTTCGACGCGAAGGACGGCATCGCGCCGGCCGCCGTACAGGTGAAGGACAACTGACGTGGGATTTCTGAGCGCTGTCGTTGCAGCGGCTGCGACTGCCGCACTGGAGAAGGCCGCCGAGAAGCTGCCCAAGGAGAATCGGCAGCCGTTCGAGCGGACCAACCACCGGGGCGAGCCGGTGACGTTGCTGGAGGGACCGGTCGCAGTCCTCGGCGCACTCGCTGGTGTCGTCGCGGCGCCCTCCACTCCGGGCAAGGTGAAGGCGGCTGCGCTGCTGGCCGGTTCGGTGTCGGGTGCAGTCGGCGCGTACGACGACCTGCGCGGAACGACGCAGGCCAAGGGTTTCCGGGGTCACCTGTCCGCGTTGAAGCGCGGTGAGGTGACTAGCGGCGCAGTGAAGATCCTCGGCGTCGGTGCGGCCGGTCTGGCCGCTGCCGCGATCCTGCCGCGCAAGTCGACCGGTGTGAAGGCACTGGTCGGAGTGGTCGCCGACGGTGCACTGATCGCTGGTACGGCGAACCTGACCAATCTGCTCGACCTCCGCCCCGGCCGCGCGTTGAAGGCGGTTGCCGCCATCAACGCACCGCTGGCCGTGGTCAACGGCCCAGCTGGCGCAGTGGTCGGCGCAGCGGTGGCTTCGGCCCCCTCTGACCTGGGCGAGCGCTCCATGCTCGGTGACTGCGGAGCCAACGGGCTAGGAGCCATCACCGGCACCGCACTGGCCGCGTCGCTGCCGCGTCCTCTGAAGACCCTCGTCCTGGCCGCGGTGGTCGCGCTGAATCTGGCGAGTGAGAAGGTCAGCTTCACCAAGTTCATCGCGGAGACCCCGGCGCTCGACAAGATCGACCAGTGGGGCCGACGCCCCCGGTGAGATCGCGCCTTGCGCAGGCCGCCTTGCTGGTGGCCGGTGTCACCGTCCTTGCTCGGGTCGTGGGGTTCGGGCGGTGGCTCGTCTTCTCGAAGACTGTCGGTGCCGGGTGTTTGGCTGAGGCCTACACAACGGCCAACCAACTGCCGAACATCTTGTTCGAGATCGTGGCCGGTGGTGCGCTCGCCGGTGCGGTGATTCCGGTGCTGGCGGGCCCGGTGGCTCGTGGGGACCGGGGAGCGCAGGGGCGGATCGTCGGTGCGCTGTTGTCGTGGTCGTTCCTGCTGCTCGCACCGTTCGCGGTCTTGTCGTGGCTGCTGGCGTCGAGCTACACCGACGCGCTCCTCGATCCGGGTGCGGACTGTGCGGGATCGGGAGCAACAGCCACTCGGATGCTCGTCATCTTCGTCCCGCAGGTGTTCGGCTACGCGTTGGCTGTCATCGCCACTGCGGTTCTCCAGTCCCACAAGAGGTTCGGGGCCGGCGCGTGGGCGCCACTGGTCTCCAGCTTGGTGGTCGTCGGGACCTACTTTGTGTTCGCAGCCATGGCTCCGGATGCGGACGGTGCATCGCGTGGTGCGAATGACCTGCTCGCCTGGGGGACTACCGCAGGCGTGGCAGCACTTGCGCTCACTGTGCTCGTCCCGATGCTTCTGCTGCGCCTACCGATCAGACTGACGCTCCGACTCGACCCTGGCGTCGGACCGGTACTGCGGAAGCTCGCACTGGCCGGGCTGGCCGTGCTGATCGCTCAGCAGCTCACCTTCGTTGTCACGACGTACCTGGCCAATCACCGCGGCGTCGCGGGCAGTATCGCCGTCTATACCTGGGCCAACGCGGTCTACCTGCTCCCGTACGCCGTTCTCGCCGTACCGATCACGACTGCGGTGTTCCCGCGCCTGGCCGCGGCGTACGAGGCAGGGGAGCAGTTCGACCTGTACGCCGCCGCCTCGACCCGAGCGGTCATGCTGGCCGGGGGTGCTGGTGCCGCGTTGCTCGTCGGGACCGCCGTACCGGTCGCGCGGATCTTCGCGTACGACGACGGCGCCGTACGGGAGGCTCAGGCGACGTCACTCGGCAATGGGCTGATTGCGTTCGCTCCGGCGGCCATTGGGTTTGCTGTGCTCATGCATGTCGGTCGGGTGCTCTACGCACGGCACTCCGGTCGGCAGGTCGCGATCGTCACGTCAGCTGCCTGGGCGCTTGTTGCTGTATCGGCTGTCGTGCTGACGGCGCAGTGGGATGCAGTACCTGCGCTGGCGGCAGCCATGTCGATCGGCATGGTCCTCGGAGCTGTCACTCTGGTCGTGGTGCTGCGTCGGGATGCAGGCGGCGCCGTACTGGCGGGGCTGACCCGTGCCACCCTCGCTGCGGTCGTCGGCGCCGTACTGGCCGGTGCTGCGGGCTGGGTGGTCGCGTTGCCGGCCGGTGACGCCGGAGTGGGCAGTGCAGTCCTGTTCTCGGTGCTGTCCGGCCTGGCCGTCGTCATCGTGTACGCCGTGGTCGCCGTCGTACTGGATCGCGCGGACACCCGCGCGTTGCTCCGTCGAAAGGTTGTGGCATGAGGATCGGGCTGCTGCTCGCGGAGTCGCGTGGCGGGATCGGGCAGCACGTCGCTTCCTTGGTACCGCGGTTCTTGAGCGCTGGCCACGAGGTGGTCGTCTGCGCACCGCCCGGTACCGCAGAGCACTTCAACTTCGGCGCCGCGACTGTGGTCACGCAAGCACCAGCGCTCCGCGGCTCGGATGTGGTCCACGCGCACGGCTACCGCGCGGGGATGGCAGCGCTGCGGGACAGGTCCAAGCTGCGCCCGCTGGTCGTCACCTGGCACAACGCAGTGATCGCTCCGGGCCCCAAGGGCCTTGTCATGCGTCTGGGGCAGCGACTGGTCGCCAAGGGTGCGGACGTGACGCTGGGAGCCTCCAGCGACCTTGTAGAGCTCGCCAAGAGCCTCGGAGCGCGTGACGCGCGGCTGGCACCGGTCGCTGCGCCCACCATGACGCAGCCAACCGTTTCGGCGGCAGACATCAGGCAGGAGCTCGGTCTGACCGACCAGCCCCTCATCCTGACCGTCGGCCGGCTGGCTCCGCAGAAGGACTACCCGACGCTGCTGTCCGTGGCCGCCCGGGTGCACGAGTCCACTCCGGACGCGGTCTTCGTGGTGGTTGGCGACGGTCCGCTGCGGGACAACCTGCAGGCCCGGATCGACGCCGAGCAGCTGCCGGTGCGGTTGCTGGGACACCGCAGCGACGTGGCGAACCTGCTGGGCGCGGCCGACGTGTTCCTGCTCACCTCGCACTGGGAGGCGCGGGCGCTGGTCGTGCAGGAGGCGATGCAGGTCGGCGTACCGGTGGTGGCGACCGCGACCGGCGGCATCCCCGAGCTGGTCGAGGACTGCGCCGTACTGGCGTTTCCCGGGGACGCGGACGGGCTGGCCGACGGGGTCCGGGGGATTCTCGCCGAACCCGCTACCGCGAACGCTATGCGGACGCGTGGCCGTGAATTGGCCGCCAGATGGCCGGACGAGGACGGTGCGGCGAAGAATCTGCTCGACATCTACGCGGGTCTCGTCGCGACCACCCCTTGACAGCAGGTAGGCTGAAGGCCCGTGGACAGGGTTTCGAGCTCGCAGCAGACCAAGCACGTTTTCGTCACCGGTGGCGTGGCCTCCAGTCTCGGCAAGGGGCTGACGGCGTCAAGCCTCGGCAGTCTGCTGACGGCGCGCGGCATCCGGGTGACCATGCAGAAGCTGGATCCGTATCTCAACGTCGATCCAGGCACGATGAACCCCTTCCAGCACGGCGAGGTGTTCATCACCAACGACGGGGCCGAGACCGATCTCGACATCGGTCACTACGAGCGGTTCCTGGACCGGGATCTGTCCCAGGTCGCGAACGTGACGACCGGGCAGGTCTACTCCAGTGTGATCGCCAAGGAACGCCGCGGTGAGTACCTGGGCGACACCGTCCAGGTGATCCCGCACATCACCAACGAGATCAAGGAACGGATGCTCGCGATGGCGGGCCCCGACGTGGACGTCGTCCTGCACGAGATCGGCGGCACGGTCGGTGACATCGAGTCGCTGCCGTTCCTCGAGGCGGCGCGGCAGGTCCGGCACGACGTCGGCCGCGACAACGTGTTCTTCCTGCACATCTCGCTGGTGCCCTACATGGCTCCCGCCGGTGAGCTGAAGACCAAGCCGACCCAGCACTCGGTGGCCGCGCTGCGCTCGATCGGTATCCAGCCGGATGCGATCGTCTGCCGTGCCGACCGGCCGATCCCGGACGGCGTGAAGCGCAAGATCTCGCTGATGTGCGACGTCGACGTGGACGCCGTGGTGGCGGCCGCCGACGCGCCGAGCATCTACGACATCCCGAAGGTGCTGCACGCCGAGGGGCTCGACGCCTTCGTCGTACGGCGCCTCAACCTGCCGTTCCGTGATGTCGACTGGACGCGCTGGGACGAGCTGCTGAAGGTCGTGCACCACCCGAAGGACGAGGTCACGGTCGCGCTGGTCGGCAAGTACGTCGACCTCCCGGACGCGTACCTGTCGGTCGCCGAGGCGCTGCGGGCCGGCGGTTTCGGCAACGACGCCAAGGTCAACCTGCGCTGGATCGCCTCCGACGAGTGCGCCACCCCCGAGGGTGCCGCGAAGCTGCTCGGTGACGTGGATGCCATCTGCATCCCCGGTGGGTTCGGCGTCCGCGGGATCGAGGGCAAGATCGGCGCGATCCGGTTCGCCCGCGAGAACGGCGTACCGATCCTCGGGCTGTGTCTCGGCTTGCAGTGCATGGTGGTCGAGGTCGCCCGCGACCTGGCCGGGCTGACGGACGCGAACTCGACCGAGTTCGACCCGGACGCCGAGCAGCCGGTGATCGCGACCATGGAGGAGCAGAAGGACATCGTCGCCGGTGGCGGGGACCTGGGCGGCACGATGCGCCTCGGCCTCTACCCGGCGAACCTGGCCGAGGGCTCGATCGTCCGCGGCCTGTACGGCTCGGCCACCATCCAGGAGCGGCACCGGCACCGCTACGAGGTGAACAACGCCTACCGCGACAAGCTCGAGGCCGCCGGTCTCGTCTTCAGCGGTCTGTCGCCGGACCACGAGCTGGTCGAGTTCATCGAGCTGGACCGGGCCCAGCACCCGTACTTCGTCGCCACCCAGGCGCACCCGGAGCTGCGCTCGCGGCCGACCAAGCCGCACCCGCTGTTCGCCGGCCTGGTCGCGGCCGCTCTGGTCCGCCAGCGCGAGTCCCGCCTCCCGGTCGAGGAGCCGGCTGCTTCTTCGAAGAAGCCGGCCACCAAGGCCAAGGCCGAGACGGTCAAGGCCTGATGGACCACCCCGAACTGCGCTTCGGCGCCGGACTGGCCGACGTACCGGAGCACTGGCCGGTCTCGGCCTCGGAGACGGTGCACTCGACGGGCCGGGTCATCTCGGTCCGCCGGGACACCATCGCCCCCGCGGACGGCGACCCGTTCGTCCGCGACATCGTCGTACACCCGGGCGCGGTCGGCGTGGTCGCCCTCGACGAGCGGAACCGGATGCTGCTGGTCCGCCAGTACCGGCATCCGGTCGGCTACCGGCTCCTCGAGCCACCGGCCGGCCTCCTCGACGTCCAGGGCGAGCAGTACCGCCTCGGCGGCGAACGCGAGCTCTGGGAGGAGACCGGCACCAAGGCCGCCGACTGGCGCATCCTGGTCGACGCCTTCACCTCACCCGGCATGACCACCGAGGCCATCCGCATCTTCCTCGCCCGCGACCTCTCACCCGCAGACGAGGCCTACACCCGCCTCCACGAGGAAGCAGACATGGAAACCGTCTGGGCTCCCCTCGTCGAGGTAGTAGGCGCCGTCCTGGCCGGCCACCTCCAGAACCCCATCCTCGTCATGGGCTCCCTCGCCGCCTGGACCGCCCTCAACGGCCCCGGCTTCGAGTCCCTCCGCCCAGCCGACTCCCCCTGGCCCGCAAAAGACCTGTAGGTGCTGCCGGACCGCCGCCACTCACCAAGCCTGCGCGGCTCACGTACCTCACGCTCAGCACCCCCTGTGCGAGCCACCCGGCGGAAGGTTGGTGAGTGGCGCAGGTCCGTCCCCTGCGTGGCGCCGACATTCGCGTCCGGTTGTCGGTGGTCTGCTGCGCAATCCGCCGTACTAACCTGTCTCTCATCCCAGGCTGTGGTCAGAGGTTGTATGCCGGTGGGTGCCGGGGCTGGTAGAGGCCGAGTTCGCCGCCGCCCGGGAGGCGGATCGAGGTCAGGATGCCCCAGCGTTGGTCGTCGGTCGGGCGGACAAACTCGACGCCACGTGCGGTTAGTTCCGCGACTATCTGCTCGAGGTCGTCGCACATCAGGTAGAGCTCGTGTGACTCGGCCCCGCTGGTCGGGTGAACCGCGACCTCGGCCGGTGGCAGCTTGAAGATCAACCAGCCATGGCCGGCGTCGACGTGCGGATATCCGAGGACGTCCTTCAGGAACGCCCGATCGGCTTCGGCATCCTGGCTGTAGATGATGACGTGCGCGCCGTTGATCATCTACCGACAGTAGAGGCCGGGCAGGTGCTATCGCTCGCCGGCCAGAGGCCAGTACGCCGTCTGGATCGCTTCTGGACCTCCTCTTGTGACGCTCGACAGATCAACTGACCGTCATGAGGAGGACTCAATGCGTGCAGAGGTCATATGCCCTCGCGCCGCCGGGCTGCTGGCCTCCGCCGGCGCTCTCGCATTCTTCGCCGTACCTGGCGCCGCGGCCGCGTTCGACGCAGCCCGACGCTACCGCCGCCGAGTACGCCGCCACTGCCATCGAGTCCACGGTCCCGATCCCCGGTGCGCCCAGCGGCTCGACCTGGGGCACGGATGGCAAGCTCTGCTCAGCCACCGCCTACGAGTACTGAGCCCAGCCCTCGAAGGCGCCGCGGACCGCTCCCACTTGCCAAGTCTTTGCGGCTCTCATAGTTCACGCTCAGCAGCACCCGCGTGAGCCCCCGCAGGAAGGTTGGTGAGTGGCACAGTTCCGCCCTCACCACACCGATGACGTCTGGGCAACATCAACGACTCTCATTCCGGTGCAAGACAGTCGAACGCCCAGTGCCAACGGAACTCCCTGACGATGCGTCCACGGGTTCCGGACTCGACGGGGTTCAGTGACTCGGTCGAGCCGCTCTGCGGATCGACGATCTGCACACCTGCTTGGCGAAGCACCGCAACCGACGCCGTCCAGGCAGGATGATTGGTCAGCTCGGCACTGGCGTAGGGCACGGCAACTGTCGGTGTACGCGTGCCGACGGCCGCGCAGAGCGTGGTCAAGGGGTAGGAGCTTGCAATCCCGCCGGCCCAAGCATTGAGCGTGTGGAACGTTGCGGGGACCACAAGCACAGCATCCGCAGTCGGCGTGCGCCGCGGCTCATGAGGCTTGCGGTTGCCCACGACGATCGGCACATCTGATAGATCGAGCTCCGCCAGCCAGGGCATGGCCGCGTCGGTAGGGATGACGTACGGAGCCCAGCCCAGGTCGCGGGCGGTTTGTACGCCGTCCGCCAGCCGGGCGGCAAGCGGCGCTCCACAGGTCACCAGAAGCAGAGTGCGGTCACCCACGGAGACTCCTGTGGCTCATCGACTGAGCAGTTGGTAGTCGCTGCGGATCCGCAGCAGTTCTCGTCGTGCGTCATCGCCGGTGGATGAGGCTTGGCCGAGTCGATCGAAGAGTTCGTCGTACACGTTCACGTCGTCGCTTGTATCGAGGATCGCGGAGGCGACCTCCGTCCCGATGAGCACGGCCGCGGAATCGTAGATGTGGAAGGCGTGCGTGCAGAAGACCTCGACGGGTGTCGTCCAGGGGATCACGCCCAGATGCACGTTCGGGCGGCGTGACGCGGTGATGATGGCGTCGAGCTGATCAACCATCACCTGTGGATTGCCGGCCTGCCATCGCAGTGCGCCCTCGGTGAGAACGAGCCTGAACTGCTTCGTCTCGTTGTCCAGGGCGCCGCTCCGGCGCGAGCGGGCGTCGACGGCCGCGTCGCGCTCCTCATCGGCGAGTCCGGCACCGAAGACGAGCTGTGCATAGGAGTGCGTCTGCAGGAGCCCAGGCACCATCGCTGGTTGAAAGCTGCGCAGGAGCGTCGCCTTCGACTCCAGTTGACCAATGTGATGCTGGAGCCGGGCAGCGCCTCGAGTCATGACGACTCTCGACAGGCGGCTCGACGACTTCAACTCGGAAGCCAGTCCGACCAGGGCCTCGCGCTCGTTCGCTGGTACGCCGTAGACGTCGCACAGTGCGCGGACATCGTCGGGACTCGCGCGCAGCAGCCCGTTCTCGAGCTTGGAGATCTTCGACTGGCTGACGCCGGCGCGGTGGGCGGCTTCGAGACCGCCGAGACCGGCACGGCGCCGAAACTCACGGAGCACCGTGGCCAGATCAAGAGCACCCGAGGTGTCGTCCGCGCCAGTCATGCGGGGGAGGGCTTCTCCGATTCTTGTTGGTTGGCTCGCCAGTACTCGGGATGCCTGTTCCACCAGGCACCGAAGCTGGTACTTGCCGTGAGGGCCGCATCGCGGCTCCGACGATACGGTACGACGTCCTCGGCGAGGCTCGCGCCGACGTACACGCCCCGCTCGTCGTAGTGCATGCGCAGGACCGTTTCATCGTCCATGAGCCAGAAGTCCTCGAGCGGCTCGACCTCGGCCGGCAGTCTGTGCTCGGAGAGATCGAGGATGTGGATCTCTTCCCCGGCTGCGGCGTTCGGCAGGTACCCCCATTCGCATTCGTAGCGAAGGTAGTCGGTCAACGGCGTCCGCAAGACGTGTACGCGGTGTCTGAGCTTGCCGGCCTCCCGTTCGTGGCGGAGCTGCGTCAGCCACGGTCCTTTGCGGTCTGGATCTGGTTCGGGCTCACCGGCGAGGTAGCGCGCGACGTCGCCGCCGTCCGACCCGACGTGGTAGTAGTCGAGAGTCTCGAGGCGGAATGCGCTGTGCCGGAACCCCTCGAAGATTGTGTCAACCTGCTCCTCGGGCAACATCAACGGCGCTCCCACAGGCTTCGAGGAAAGCGGACAACGGTCTCACCCGGTCCGGCCTTCGCGAGTAGGTCCTGATCGTCCTCGACGATCGAGCCGACGACATACACCGAGTCAGGATCGGCGTCCGTCGTCCAGGCTGCCGGACAGGTCTTGTTGTCCGGGCAATCTCCTGCGATCCGTCGTAACTGAGACATCGAACGTTCTCCTTCGATCGAGGGGCGACGACGGTGAAAGGTTACTCCGATGCCATCAGATATGGAATATCAACTCCAGAACCTGCTTCCTGGAGGTTGATATTCCACTTTAAAACTGGAATATTCAGCGTCATGACCGACAGTCCCGTTCAGTTCACGCCAGCGGTCGGCTACCTGCGGCGGTACCCGTCGATGACCTGCGCGCAGTTCGATCAGGCAGCCGAGCAGCTCGCGGTCTTCGCCGGCCGGCGGGGCTTCGTCCTGCGTAAGGTCTTCGTCGAGCAACTCGCTACGGATCCGGTTGCGTTCGACGCACTCGTCAGGATGGTCAAGCGGAGGGAGATTCCCGCCGTCTTGGTGCTGACGCAAGCCCATCTGAGTGCGGTGGGAGGCGGCGAGACCAAGTCTCGGCGCCTCGAGCGCGAGACCGGCGCGCGGGCGCTGACCGCAAGCGGACCGTCCTCATGAGCCGGTGGGCGGGCGTACTGATCCCTGCGTCTGCGCTCGTCCGCCGAACCAATTGGTAGACGCGCTGCGAGCGCTCGGTGGTCAAACTCTGTTGAGTGCTTGACCTCGTACGGTGCGTGAGGGTATTCCTAGCTGACAACGATGTCACCTGTCGTGTGGATGCACCGCCCTGTTCCGACGTCTGAGGTGGGGAAACCCTATGCCGCGCACCGCCCTGCGCAGTTCTGCTGTGCTTGCCAGTTTGTTGTCTGTTGGTCTCGCGTTGAGCGTCACCGCTCAGGCGGCGCCGACGCCCGGACTGCCGTCGGGAGGGGCATGGCCGACGACGGCTCCGCCTGCTGATCCGATGGTGGCGGGGTTGCGTGGAGTGGAGGCTGTTGGAGCTAGCCGGATTGCCGGTACGTCGGCCGATCCGACTGAGCATGTGGATCCGTTGATCGGGACGTCGAACCTGGGGGATGTGTTTCCCGGGGCGGTGACGCCGTTCGGGATGTTTTCGTTCAGTCCGGAGACCAGCCGGGGGAATGCGTACCGGACGGCTGCGCCCGCGGGGTACCTGTACTCGGCCAACAAGATCCGCGGCTTCAGCTTGACGCACATGAGCGGCACCGGGTGTGCCGGTGGGTCGGGTGACATTCCGATCTTCCCGTACGTCGGTGACGTGACCAGCTCGCCGCAGAGCGACGCGAAGGACGAGGTCTACGCCAGCACGTTCGACCACGCCAACGAGGTGGCCAAAGCCGGCTACTACAAGGTCGGACTGGACTCCGGTGCGACTGCTGAGCTGAGTGCGACACCGCGCACCGGATCGGCCGCGTTCACGTTCCCGGCGGACAAGGCGAAGTCGCTGTTGTTCCGGACGTCGAACTCTGAGGTCGGCTCGAGCGATGCGCAGCTCACCATTGACCCGAAGACGCGCACTGTCTCCGGTGACGTGACCAGCGGCAACTTCTGCGGCTATCTGGCCAGCGTCGGTCGCCGTAGCTACTACAAGCTGCACTTCGTCGCCGAGTTCGACCAGCCCTTCAAGAACACCGGCACCTGGACCGACAGCACAGTCGCCCCTGGCAGCACCAGCTCCCACGGCGGTACGACGTACGGGACCGACGGGTGGATGCCGCCGAACAAGGGCTCCGGCGGGTACGTCGGGTTCGACAGCAGCACGGTGAACATGCGGATCGGCATCTCCTACGTGAGCAAGGCCAACGCACTGGCCAACCTGCGTGCTGAGAACCCACGTGGTACCTCGGTGACCGCCACTGCCGCAAAGGCCAAGCAGGACTGGCGAAAGCAGCTCAACCGGATCGAGATCGGCGGTGGGAGCACGGAGCAGCGCACTACTTTCTACACCGCGCTGTACCACGCACTGCTGCACCCGAACGTGTTCAGCGACGTCAACGGGCAGTACTGGGGTTTCGACCAGAAGGTGCATCGCGTTGCCCGCGGTCAGAAGGCGCAGTACGCGACGTTCTCCGGTTGGGATGTCTACCGGTCGCAGGTGCAGTTGCTGGCGTTGCTGGAGCCGGAGAAGGCAGGTGACATCGCACAGTCGCTGCTCAACCAGGCCGATCAGAACGATGGCATCTGGGACCGCTGGACCCACGCCTCAGGCAGTACGGCGGTCATGACCGGTGACCCGGCTGCTCCTGCAGTGGCTGGCATCTACGCGTTCGGTGGCACGAACTTCGACGTACGGAGTGCACTGAAGTCGCTAGTGAAGGCGGCGACGGTTCCGACCGAGAAGGACCTCAGCTCGGCTGGTAAGCCGGTCATGTCGATCGGACAGCGGCCGTCGCTCGACAAGTACCTCGCACTGCACTACATCCCGACCAAGTCCAACGCCTGGGGCGGTGCGGTCGAAACGCTCGAGGACGTGACTGCTGACTTCGCACTCGCGCAGCTGGCACAGCGGACCGGCGACAAGTCGACGTACAAGCAGTTCCTGAACAGGTCGCAGTACTGGCAGAACGTGTTCAACCCGGAGAACGGCGGCTACGTCCAGAACCGCGACGAGAACGGCGCCTGGCCGGGCTTCACGCCGTCGACGGGTGACGGGTTCGCTGAGGGCAGCAGTGCGCAGTACACGTGGATGGTTCCGCACAACCGCGCCGGACTGGTCGATGCGATCGGTGGAGTCGAGCAGACGAACCAGCGGCTGGATGCGTTCTTCAAGAACCCGGACGGCACCTGGGCGCTCACCCGTGCCGGTGAGCTGCACGCCGAGATGGACAACGAGCCGTCGATCAACACCCCGTGGATCTACAACTACATCGGCAAGCCGTACCAGACGCAGGAGACGCTGCGGCAGGCCATGACCCAGCTGTGGAACACCAGCACTGGTGGCATCCCGGGCAATGACGACCTGGGCGCCATGTCGTCCTGGTACGTGTGGACCGCGCTCGGGCTCTACCCCGACGTACCGAGCCGCTCCGAGCTCCAGGTGGCCGCACCGCTGTTCCCGCGCGCGGTCATCCACCGCGACGGCGGCCGCACGATCCGCATCAACGCTCCGGGTGCAGACGCGCCGTATGTGCAGTCCCTGAAGGTGAATGGACGTACGTCGACCAAGCCGTGGCTGCCGGAGAACTTCGTCCGGTACGGCGGCACTCTGGACTTCAAGCTCGGTACGACGGCCAACGTGGCGTGGGGCTCGAAGCCGTCCGACGCACCGCCGTCGTGGCGTACCGGTGAGATCCCGTTCCAGACGTCGACCGATCAGAGTCGCGTAGTGGTCGCACCGGGTACGACGAGTGCCCCGGTGGCGATCAAGGCGCACCGGTTGAGTGGTACGCCGCAGAACGTCACCTACATGGTCAAGACGCCGGCCGGTCTGACCGCCAGCCCGGCCACTGGTTCGTTCCGCGTGGAGAAAGACGGCAGTGCGCCGGTGGCAATCACCGCCGCGCCCGGTACGCCGGACGGCCGTTACCCGGTCACTGTGACCGTCAAGGCAGCGGATGGCACCGTGTTGCCGCAGGTGGGCTTCACAGTGGTGGTAGGACTGCCGAACTCGTTCTTCGTGCTGCGTGAGGGGACGGCGGCCTCTGATGACGCCGGTGACCACACTGAGGCCGACTATGACGGCGGGGGAGTGAGCTACTCCCGGCAGGCGCTGGCCGCAGCCGGTCTGGCCCCGGGCGGCGCCGGGACTGTGCAGGGACTGACGTTCACCTGGCCTGACGTGCCGGTTGGCGACCCTGACAACGTGCCTGCCGACGGGCAGTTGCTCAACCTGAACCTGCCGGCCGGTACGACGAAGCTGTCGTTCATCGGCAGCGCGGTGAACGGGAACCAGCAGACCACGGCCGTGCTGAACTTCAGCGACGGCACGACCCAGCCGGTCGACCTGTCCTTCAGCGACTGGACTCTGGGTGGCGGAGGCGACACCCTGCACTACGGCAACGTCATCGTCGCGACCACGCCGTACCGGAACGAGTCCGGTGGCGGACGTGACAACGTGACTACACACATCTTCGCGACAGCACCCGTGACCTTGACCAGCACGCCGGTCAGCATCACGCTTCCGAAGAACCGCGACCTGCGGATCTTCACTGTGGCAGTGGGAGGAAATTGATGAAGGTTTCGGCTGTGATCGCAGGTGCGACGCTGATGGTGGCCACGATGCTGGTCGCCACTCCGGCGCAGGCTGCACCACCGACCGGTACCAAGGGTCCGTGCGGCTATACGAAGACTCCGGACGAGCCGCCGGCCCGACCGGTCGCGCTGCCGCCGGACCCGAAGCGGACGCCCGACAAGGGCATCGTGAAGGTGGTCGTCGCGACGAACCAGGGCCCGATGCTGCTGTCCCTGGACCGCGCCAAGGCGCCGTGCACGGTGCAGAGCTTCCTGCACCTGGCCAAGAGCCGCTTCTACGACTTCACCACCTGTCACCGGCTGACGCTGTACTCGACGCTCAAGGTGCTGCAGTGCGGTGACCCGAGCGGTACCGGTGAGGGCGGTCCGGGCTACTCCTACAAGGACGAGCTGCCGACCGACCTGCCGAACTGGCCGACCGACCCCACGGGCGCGAGCAAGGTCTACGCCCGCGGAGTGCTGGCCATGGCGAACGCCGGACCGGACACGAACGGCAGCCAGTTCTTCCTGGTGTTCGCCGACTCGCGGCTGCGGCCCAACTACACGGTCTTCGGCACGGTGGACCGCACCGGCCTCAAGACCCTGGACAAGGTCGCCGCTGGTGGCACCGTGGTCAGCGCCGACAACCCGGACAACCTCGACGGTCCGCCCGTCCGCAAGACCGACATCCTGATCGCCCGCTCACTCGGTAGCTGGTAGGTCGACCGCCTCGCCGCCGTCCTCAGCCAGGGCGGCGGCGACCAGGCGCACGTGCTCCTGGTGCTGCTCGGACGGGACGTTCGGCAGCAGGTCGTCCCACAGCGCGAGCATCGCGCCGCGCAGTTGCATCTGCCCGAGCGGCCGCGCGAGGAACCACAGGTGGAAATGCTCGCTTCCGTCGCCCCACCGGCTGAAGTGCGTCCGCCCGACCGCGTCGATCCGGCCGATCGCTCCGGCCACTCGCTGGATCATCACTCCGAGCGTCGCGGTGAGCTCCGGCGGCAGGTTGTCGAGCCGGTAGTGCTCGCGGGGCTCGAGAACTGCGACGAACGGCAGCCCGTGGTTCTCGAACGCTTTCAGATGCCACTGGTCGTCGCGCCAGATCACGAACTTGTCCGGATCCGTGCAGGTGTAGCACGGCTTGCCGCCCGGCTCACCGGCGCGCAGCGGCTCCGGTAGCTCCGGATCGGCCAGTGGCACGACCTGTAGGTCGCCCTCGAACGGGAACAGCGAGTCGCCGATCAGCTCGTCGGCCGACATACGTTCGCCGTACGGGAGGTTGCGGTGGTACTGCGACGGAAGCTCGGTCATGCGCCGCAGTCTGCCTCGGTATGGCCGCAACAGGCCACCGCAATTCCGGGACCGGGATCTGGCGCTACCGTCGCGCGCATGGGGCTGGAGTGGAATCCGAGGCTGGGGGCAGCAGCGGCGGAGTGTGTGGCCGGGTTCCGGCCTGTGTTCGGTGAGTTCGTCGCGCGGGCCGGCAGTGGGGGACCGCTGCGGATCAAGGCCGCCGCTGAGAAGCTCCTGGACTACGTGAGCGCGCGGTCGATCACCGTCGATCGGCGTTTCGAGCAGCGGGAGACGTGGATCGCGCTGCGGACCGCGGCCGAGCTTGCGGTGCGCTATCTGGATGCGTGCTGGACGCCGGCCGGGGATGTGGTGGACTGCTGGGTCGAGTACCTCGGTGTGGGCTTCGGGATCGAGCAGCACAACGATGAGGAGCTGCGGCTGGAGGACTGGACGAAGGCCTTCGAGCTTGCGGTGATCCTGCGCGACAACGAGCTGATGCTCCGGCTGGTCGAGTTCACCGACAGCTTCCCGGTTGACGACCTGACTGCGGAGATCCGCGGTTACCTGGCGATCACCTCCGGCGAGCCGTTGGACGCCGATGCACCACCGCTGCTCCGGGCGATCGCCGAGCACGACGGGGAGCAGTTCGGCCAGGAGCTCGCTCAGATGCTGCGGCAGCGGCCGGTTGCCACTCCGGACACGTTGCGCGACCTCTTGCCGTGGTCCGCGCTCGCGATGTCGTCGTACGCGTTCAAGGCCGACCTCAGCATCGAATCCGGCGCCCTGCCCCGCCGGCTGGTCGAAGGCACTGGCTACCGTTCTGGGTATGGCGACCGATGACGTGAAACGACCCGAGCTCGCAGAGCTGCTGGATCTCGAGGCCCACCCCGAGGGTGGCTGGTACCGCGAGACCTGGCGGTCCGACGTGACCTTCCAGCCGGAGGGGTACGACGGCGAGCGCGCCAGTGCGACAGCCATCTACTTCCTGCTGGCTCCGGGGGAGGAGTCGGTGTGGCACAGGGTGCGGTCAGCGGAGATGTGGTTGTGGCACTCCGGTGGCCCGTTGACTCTTGAGTACGGCAAGAGCCCGGAGCAGGCGCAGGCGTTCACGCTGGGGGTGGATGTGGCGGCCGGACAGCAGCCGCAGGTGGTGATCCCGGCCGGCGCATGGCAAGCAGCCCGGCCGGCCGGGGATCAAGCAGTACTGGTGTCGTGCGTGGTGTCGCCCGGCTTCGACTTCGCAGACTTCACTATGTAGAACACTTCACCATGTAGCTCTTAGGTGAGAACGGTCGCGAGGGCTTCGTAACCAGGCAACAGGTCGATTCCCTCGCGACCAAGCTGCTGTACGGCGACATGGTCGGCGCCGGCCTCCAGATGTGCCTGGAGACCCTCGGCGACCTCGACTGCGGATCCGTGCAGGACCAGAGCGTCGATCAGCCGATCACTACCGCCGTCGGCGATGTCGTCGTCGGTGAACCCGAGGCGCTTCAGGTTCGTGACGTAGTTGCCCAGTGCGAGGTACGTCGCCAGGTAGTCGCGAGCTGTGGTGCGGGCGATGTCCACATCGGTCTCGAGCACGACCTTCTGCTCGGGTGCGAGGAGCACTCCGCCGCCCAGACTGCGACGTGCCTCCCGAGTGTGCTCAGGAGTGGTCAGATACGGCAGTGCGCCGGCGGTGCGGCTCCCGGACAGCTGCAGCACCTTCGGACCGAGTGCTGCCAGCGCACGCCGCTCGGCCGGTACCTTCGCGTCGTCCAGCTCGTCGAGATAGGACACGATCGTCTCGTACGGCGACTTGTACTCCGCGCTCTGCTCGCGGTGCCCGATGCCGACCCCGAGCAGGAAACGCCCCGGTGCGAACTCCTCGAGCCGGTGGTACGACGCACCGACCTCGGCCGCCGAAGACTTCCACATGTTCACCACGCTGGTGCCGACGGCAACAGAACTCGTTGCGGCCAGCAACACTTCCGCGTCGCGCAGACCGGCTCCCGGGGACGCGCCCAGCCACAGCGCGCCGTACCCGGCTTGCTCCAGCCCGGCTGCGAGCTCCGGACCCCAGTGCTGCGCACCGTGCCAGACCCCGAAGCGTCCCAGTTCGATCGCCACGTCGTACCCCTCTCGTCGTCCTACTGTCAGGCGCAACCCAGGGCGGCGGGCAGGACAAGCATCCCCGATGGGACGGCGGTCCCGTCAATGATGGTTGTCACGTCAAAGGAGCCTTGCGATCTCCGGAAGTCGTGCGAACAGATCCCGCACCCCCACGTCCGTGCGCTCCGGTTCACCGACCTTCGCGAGGTTCAGCATCCCGGGGTCACCGGCCGCTTGACCGAACCGCATCACCCGCGCGGACCGCTGCGCGCTGAGCGGCGCCTGCTCCAGAATCTGCAGCGGTGTGACGCCGCCGCCGTACGCGTCGGCCATCAGCCGCAGCCGAGCAGCCAGGTACGCCGGATCCAGCGGAACTACGAGCGGAGCCGTGTTCCACGCTGTGAAGCCGAGGTCGTCGAGCGGAACACCCGGACCGGCCAGGTCCCAGTCGATCACTCCACTGAATCCCGCAGGAGTGCCGATCCAGTTGTAGTACCCGTAGTCGTGCATGCAGATGATCTGGCCGGCCGCGAGCTCCGCCGTACCGGCTCGCCACACCACCTCACCGACCGGCCGGTACGACGCGACCACGCGGTGGTACTGCGCGAGCCAGCGCATCGCCTCGGCCAGCGCGTCGTCCGGGACCTCCTGGCCGTACGCCGTACCCGGAAGAAAATCGAGGACCTCGCGGCCCTGGTCGTCGAAGCCATGCACCCGCGGTAGGCCGGTCAGTTCGGTGCCGGCGAGGTGTTCCAGCAGGGCGTGCACAGCCGGAGTCCACGGTCCGGTGGCGCGGCGGACGGTGTCGCCGACGCGGACCGCACCGCCCACGTTGCCGCCCGGAAGAAGCTCCTCGCTGTCCATTCGGGCACCCTACTTGTGAGTTACCTGTCCATCAGACCAACCCGTCCGGTGGTATGGCCTTGGCAGGCATACACTCGGCAGCGACCTGGCATCATCCGCTCACCGCCGGGCCGCGGTCACAACGATGTGCGCCGTCCTCCTGGAAGGAAAGAAGGGCAAGCAGTGAAGGTCGGAGTTCCGAAGGAAGTCAAGAACCACGAGTACCGGGTGGCCATCACGCCGTCCGGTGTGCACGAGTTCGTGCGCCACGGGCACGAGGTTCTGATCGAGCAGAACGCGGGCAGCGGATCGCTGATCCCCGACGAGGAGTTCGTCACGGCCGGGGCGCGGATCGTGCCCACCGCGGACGAGGTGTGGGGCGAAGCGGACCTGGTTCTGAAGGTCAAGGAGCCGGTCGCCGAGGAGTACCACCGGATGCGCAAGGGCCAGGTGCTGTTCACGTACCTGCACCTCGCTGCCAGCCAGGAGTGCACCGACGCCCTGCTGACCGCCGGTGTCACCGGCATCGCCTACGAGACGGTCCAGCTGCCGGACGGCTCGCTGCCGCTGCTGGCCCCGATGAGCGAGGTCGCCGGCCGGCTCGCGCCGCAGTCCGGTGCCTACCACCTGATGCGCAGCGGTGGTGGGCGTGGTGTGCTGCTCGGCGGTGTCTCCGGCACGCACCCGGCCCGCGTGGTCATCCTGGGAGCCGGAGTCTCCGGTATGAACGCGGCCGCGATCGCGCTCGGGATGCAGGCGCAGGTCCAGCTGTTCGACCGCAACATCGCACGGCTCCGCCAGGCCGACCAGATCTACCAGGGTCACCTGCTGACGATCGCCTCCAACGCCTACGAGATCGAGCGTGCGGCCCTGGAGGCCGACCTCGTCATCGGCGCGGTGCTGGTGCCCGGTGCGAAGGCGCCGAAGCTGATCAGCAACGAACTGGTCAGCAAGATGAAGCCGGGCAGCGTGCTCGTCGACATCGCGATCGACCAGGGCGGCTGCTTCGAGGACTCGCGTCCGACCACCCACGCGGACCCGGTCTACCAGGTGCACAACTCGCTGTTCTACTGCGTCGCCAATATGCCTGGCGCCGTGCCGAACACGTCGACGTACGCGCTCACCAACGTGACGCTGCCGTACGCGATCGAGCTGGCCAACCTGGGTTGGCGCGAGGCGCTGAAGCAGGACCACAGCCTGGCGCTCGGCCTGAACACCTACGACGGCCGCATCACCTACGGCCCGGTCGCCGACGCACACGACCTGGACCAGCTCAAGCTGGACGAGGTCCTGGTCTGAGCATCAGCCGGGCGGTTGGTGCTTACCTCGACCATTTGACGGTCGAACGCGGCCTGGCCGCGAACACCCTGGCGTCGTACCGGCGTGATCTGCGCCGGTACGACGGCTACCTCGCCTCGACCGGGATCTCTGAGCTCGGTCGAGTCACCGAGGCTGTGGTGAGTGATTTCCTGATGCGGTTGCGTGAGGGCGATGAGGACCATCAACCGCTCACCGCCTCCAGTGCCGGCCGCACAGTCGTCGCAGTGCGCGGTTTCCACAAGTTCTGTCTGCGCGAAGGTCTGGCCGCGGTGGACCCAGCTGCTGCGGTCAAGCCGCCGGCTCCGCCACAGCGGTTGCCGAAGGCGCTGTCCGTTGACGAGGTGACGCGCATCCTCGCTGCCGCGGCCGGTGCGGAGGCAGAGCCCGCCGTCCTGGCGACGAGGGATGCTGCGCTGCTCGAGTTCCTCTATGGGACCGGTGCGCGCATCTCCGAAGCAGTCGGTCTGGATGTGGACGACATCGACATGGAGGTCGGCGCAGTGCTGCTACGCGGCAAGGGCAGCAAGGAGCGGGTCGTTCCGGTCGGCACCTACGCGCTCCAGGCGATCTCGGCGTACCAGGTCCGCGGCCGGCCCGATCTGGTCGCCCGGGGCCGCGGTACGCACGCACTGTTCCTCAATGCGCGAGGCGGTCGGCTCTCACGGCAGAGTGCTTGGACAGTACTGCGGCGTGCGGCGGAACGCGCTGGGATCGCCAAGGAGATCTCCCCGCACACGCTGCGGCACTCGTTCGCGACACACCTGCTGGACGGCGGCGCCGACGTACGGGTGGTGCAGGAGCTGCTCGGCCACGCATCAGTCACCACGACACAGGTCTACACACTCGTCACCGTCGACAAACTGCGCGAGGTCTACGCAACGTCACATCCGCGGGCGCTGTCGTCATAGGCTGCGGTCCGTGGCAGACAAGACCGAAGAGCGGCATGCGAGCTGGCTCGAGCTCTTCTTCGACCTGACAGTGGTCGCAGCGGCGGCGCAGATCTCGCATCGGCTGCACGGCGCGCAGAGTGTTGGGCAGATCGCAGCGTGTGCGGCGATGTACTACGCCATCTGGAGTGTCTGGACCACTACCAGCGTCTACGCGAACGTGGCCGGCGAGAAGACCCGGCGGCGCGCCGTACTGCGGACCATGCTCGGGATCGCGATCATGGCGGCCGCTGTACCAGGGGTGTTTCCGGAGCTCGGTGAGCACCACGGACCGGACAGCCGGACCAAGGTGTTCGTGGTCGCATTCATCCTGTGCCGGGCGGTCGCGTCGCGGTCGGCTGCCCGCGATGGTCAGGTGGTCGCGTTCTGGCCGGCCACGCAGAGTATCGCCGCGACACCGTGGCTCGTGTCGCTGCTCGTGCCCGAGCCCTGGAACTACGCGCTGTGGGGCCTCGCGATCGCCATCGACCTGCTCTTCTCGATGTTCGGCGCGCGCAGCCCACGCTGGGTCGAGCAGGAGACCGCCCGGGCCCGGGCACGGCAGGAGCGGGACAACGAGCGGCAGGCCAGTCGGCTCTCGGAGCTGATCCGCCGCGGCGTGGCACCGGAGCAGCTCCCGAACCCGAAGCCGACGCTGGTGTCGGTCGCGCAGGTCGAGCAGGGGCACCTGAACGAGCGGCTCGGGCTGTTCGTGATCATCGTGCTCGGTGAGGCGCTGGCGCAGGTGGTGGCCGCCAACACCGACTTGGAGTGGACCAGGGGAGTCGTTGTGGCCTCCTTGGCCGGATTCTTCATCCTGGTGCAGCTGTGGCAGCTCACGACGCTCTACGGGTTCACACCGGCTCCGGTGAACGCGAAACCGCTGGAGCCGTGGCAGGCGCTGCCTGCACACCTCGGAGTGACCGCGGCGATGGTGTCGATCGCTACTGGGCTGGGAGCGCTGGTACCGGAGGCCACCGAGCACGTGCACGCGCAGGACCGCTGGTACCTGTTCGGCGGGATCCTGATGTACCTGCTGACCAGTGTGTTCGCCGGGATCGCCGGGAAGTCGCCGCTGAAGTGGTTCCTCGCCTGGGTGCTCCCGTGCGTGCTGGTGGCGGTTGCTGGTGGCGTGTTCGGAGGACATGTGCCCGGCTGGCTGCTCGCCCTGGCCGCGTACGCCGTACTGGCCTGGTTCGCGTCGTACAACCAGCTCGTGAAAAGGTAGGGCCGGTGCACGGCGGATCGGAACGGTGTGCGATGATCTGCTCACGGTCGGTCACCTTCACGGGGTGATCGGTCTGCTGTGGAATGCCAACCGGAAACCGCTCGACCCGGGTGCGGAGTGGCCGCTTGAGAGTGCTTGAATGCACGCTTACAGTCGCAGGCGTCGCCCGTATCGGTTGAAAGGTTTGGCGAGTCATGAACGAGTCGATCCCGGGCACCGAGCAGCACGCCTTCGAGCAGTACGGCAACGGCACGAACCCTGAGCCGGCGTCGCCTGCCGAAGAACCGACCGCGCCGCCCCAGCGCACCCTGACCCCACCCGAGAACTATGCGGCGATGCCGAGGCCGACGGCCAAGCTCACCGCGGAGGACCTTGCACCTGTGAGCGATCCCAGCGGCCCGCGCAAGATCGGGCCGACCGGCCGTCCGATGCCGGACCTGCCGGTTCCCCTGCCGCCGACCAAGACCGGTCCGGCGCAGGTGATCGCGATGTGCAACCAGAAGGGTGGCGTGGGTAAGACCACGACCACGATCAACCTCGGCGCCGCGATCGCCGAGACCGGCCGCAAGGTGCTGCTGATCGACTTCGATCCGCAGGGCTCGGCCTCGATCGGGCTCGGCGTGCAGCCGCACGACCTGGAGCTGTCGGTCTACAACCTGCTGATGCAGCGCGACATCACCCCCGCCGAGGTCATCCAGCACACCCGGGTCGAGAACCTCGACCTGCTGCCGGCCAACATCGACCTGTCCGCGGCCGAGGTCCAGCTGGTCCAGGAGGTCGCCCGGGAGTACACGCTGCAGCGCGTCCTCGAGCCGATCATCCCGAACTACGACGTCATCCTGATCGACTGCGCACCGTCGCTCGGTCTGCTGACGGTGAACGCGCTGACCGCGTCGAACGGCATCGTCGTCCCGCTGGAGTGCGAGTTCTTCGCGCTCCGTGGCCTGGCCATGCTGACCGACACGATCGGCAAGGTGCAGGACCGGCTGAACCCGAAGCTGGAGATCGTCGGCATCCTCGGCACCATGTTCGACGGGCGCACCACGCACGCGCGTGAGGTGCTCGACCGCGTCGTCCAGGCCTTCGACGAGCGGGTCTTCCACACTGTCATCCGGCGCACCGTGAAGTTCCCCGAGACCACGGTCGTCGGCGAACCGATCACGACGTACGCGCCCTCGTCCCAAGCGGCCACGCAGTACCGCGACCTTGCCAAGGAGGTGCTCGCGCGTTGTCCCGCCGGGTGAGCCTGCCAGGTGCCAGTGAACTCTTCGGGGGTGCGGCACCGCAGCAGACCAGACCCGAGAAGCGCACCACCACTGACGGGCCGGCGTCGAGCTCCGTACGTTCGCGTACGGCGGTCGCCGACGACCGGAAGTCCAGTGGACGAATCCGTCACGACACGAAGATCACCGTGTACGTGACGGAGGAAGAGCTGCTCGGATTGGAACAGGTGCGGCTGGCGCTGCGAGCCGAACACGGCCTCAGCGCGGACCGCGGCCGGATCGTCCGCGAGGCGATCGACGTCCTGCTGGCCGACTTCGTCGACCACGGACCGGACTCGGTGCTGGTACGGCGGCTCAAGGCCTCGGAGTGACTGTGGCCGACTCCCTGCCCTTGGACATGGCCGGCGACGACGCCGTGCCGGTTGTTGCCGAGAGCAAGAGTTTCGAGGTTCACCTGGTGAACTTCGACGGGCCGTTCGACCTGCTGCTGCAGCTGATCAGCAAGCACAAGCTGGACATCACCGAGATCGCCCTCTCGGTGATCACCGACGACTTCATCGCGCACATCAAGGCGCTCGGGTCGGAGTGGGACCTCGATCAGACGTCCGAGTTCCTGCTGATCGCGGCGACTCTGCTGGATCTCAAGGCCGCTCGGCTGCTGCCGAAGGGCGAGGTCGAGGACAACGAGGACCTTGAGCTGCTCGAGGCTCGTGATCTGTTGTTCGCGCGGTTGCTGCAGTATCGCGCCTTCAAGCAGATCGCCGCGTTGGTGCAGGACCGGATGGCGACGCAGGCGAAGAGCTTCCCGCGGGCGGTCGGTCTCGAACCCCGCCTCGCCGAGCTGCTGCCCGAGGTGCTGCTCGGGATCGACCCGAACGGGTTGATGCTGCTCGCGCAGAAGGCGCTGGCCCGCAAGGACATCATCCCCGAAGGCGTGTCGCTGGCTCACCTGCACGCGCCTGCGGTCACGGTTCGCGAGCAGGCGCTCGTCATTGTCGACCGGCTGCGTCGCCAGCGGACGACCACGTTCCGGATGCTGGTCTCGGATTCGCCGGACACGGTGACGACGGTCTGCCGGTTTCTGGCGCTGCTGGAGCTGTTCCGGTCTGCCGATGTGTCGTTCGACCAGGTCACTCCGCTCGGTGAGCTGACGATCCGCTGGACCGGGCCGGACGACGGCGAGGTCGCGGTCAGTGACGAGTTCGACGAAGAAGATCTTCCGCCTTCCGAGGACGGCGAAGCTCCCGTGGTCACCGACGAGGACTCGTTCCTCGAGCCCGGCGACTCCCTCACCGAAGACACCACCCCTGAGGCTCCCGCCCAGCCCGAACCACCCCACGAGACGGTGCCCCAGTGACCGAACACCCAACCCCCTCCACAGAGTCCCCGGAGGCCGTAGCGCCCCCGTCCGACGCCGGCGACCTCGACCCGAACTCCGAGGTCGACACCTCCTCGGCCGTCGACGCCGGAGCCGAGGAGACGGACCCCGGTACGGCGGACGCCTCCGCCCCGGACGAAGACGTGGAGCTGGAGACCGGTACGGCGGATGGCGCTGCTCTGGACGAGCACGCTGACCCGGAGTCCGGTACGGCGGATGATGCCGCTCTGGACGAGGGCGTGGAGCTGGAGTCCGGTACGGCGGGTGACGCTGCTCTGGGCGAAGACGTGGAGCCCGGGGACGGCGTACCGGCGGATGCCGACGTGCGAGCCGACGGGGACGGCGTACCGGCGGATGGCGACGTGCGAGCCGACGGGGACGGCGTACCGGCGGATGGCGACGTACCGGCCGACGGGGACGGCGTACCGGGGGATGAGGATCATTTGCCGCCGGGGCAGACCGAGGTGCCGGTCGGCGAAGAGGTGGTGATCGATGACGACACCATGCGGCGGGCGCTCGAGGCGATTCTGATGGTGACCGACGAGCCGTTGCCGGTGCTGACGTTGGCTCGGGCGGTGGGGCGGCCGACGGGTGATGTGGCTGCTGCCATGACTGAGCTGTCCGCTGAGTACACCGAGCAGAAGCGTGGGTTCGACCTGCGGGAGATCGGTGGTGGGTGGCGGTACTACACGCGCCCGGAGGCTGCCGCGTTCGTTGAGCGGTTCGTGCTCGACGGACAGCAGGCGCGGCTGACGCAGGCGGCGCTGGAGACGCTCTCGGTGGTTGCGTACAAGCAACCGGTCAGCCGGGCTCGCGTCTCCGCCATCCGCGGCGTGAACGTGGACGGCGTCATGCGTACGCTCATCGCCCGCGGTCTCGTCGAGGAGGCCGGCGCAGACACCGACTCGCAGGCGACGCTCTACCGCACCACGTCGTACTTCCTGGAGCGGATGGGCATGCAGTCCCTCGACGACCTCCCGGAGCTCGCGCCGTACCTCCCCGACATGGACGACATCGAGGACGAACTGGCCGCCCAGTCCCTCCCCCCAGCCACCGAAGAACCAGCCACCGAAGAACCAGCACCCGAAGGCACGCCCCCCGCCGAGCCCGACGACCACGCCCCCCTCGAAAACGACCTAGCCCCACCCGCCGTCACCCCCGACAGCTCGGACGACGACGACTCGGACGACGACGACTCGGACGACGACGAGCCGGCCCCAGTCGCCCCGACCCCCGAGGACGACGACGAGGGCGACGAGTCGGAGTACGGCGCCACGGCGTACGACGAAGCCGGCTCCGGCGAGTCCGCCTCCGTGGACCGCACCCCGGATCCCGAGGCTGCAGAGACCGACGACCAGGCCACCGCAGGCTCCGACGACGACGACGACGAAGACGACTCCGAGGACGACGAGTCCGAGTACGGCGCGACCGCGTTCGAGGAAGCTGGCTCGGGCGACACGGCCGTGGTGGACGGCACCTCGGATTCCGAGGCTGCAGAGACCGCCGCCGACCAGGTCACCGCAGGCTCCGAGGACGACTTCGCGGCTCCGACCTCCGAGGAGGACGGCTCGGTGCCTGTGGGTTCCGGGGATGCGGCTAGTCGGTGGTATCCGTATGACCAGACTGCCGAGGAGATCGACTCCGCGGCCGAAGTACCGAACGGTGATGGAGAGTTGCGTGAGCGAGGTGAGTGAGGACGAGGGTATTCGGCTGCAGAAGGCGTTGGCGCAGGCCGGGGTCGCGAGTCGGCGGAATGCCGAGATCATGATCGAGCAGGGGCGCGTCGAGGTCGACGGCGCTGTCGTCAGGGAGTTCGGGACGCGGGTGGACCCGGCGGTCTCGGTCATCCGGGTGGACGGTGAGCGGATCCCGCCGACCAGTGCGCACGCCTACCTCGTGCTGAACAAGCCCCGCGGCGTCGTGACAACGATGGCCGATCCAGAGGGCCGCGAGTGCATCGCCGACTACGTGCAGGACCGCCCGGAGCGCCTGTTCCACATCGGCCGCCTCGACACCGACACCGAGGGCCTGCTGCTGCTCACCAATCACGGTGAGTTCGCACACCGGCTCGCGCACCCGTCGTACGAGGTCTCCAAGACCTACGTCGCCGAGGTCGAAGGCAACGTGAAGCTCGGCACCCTCCGCCGGCTGCTCGACGGTGTCACCCTGGAAGACGGCCCCGCGCAGGCCGACACCGTCAAGGAGATCTCCAGCATCCGCGGCCGGACCCTGGTCCAGATCACCCTGCACGAGGGCCGGAACCGGATCGTCCGCCGCATGTTCGACGCGATCGGTCACCCGGTCAAGCGCCTCACCCGCACCGCCATCGGCCCGGTCCGCCGCGGCAACCTGCACACCGGCGAACTCCGCGAACTGGACTCCAAGGAGCTAGGCCAGCTCCTCGACATCGTCGGCCTCTGAGACCGCGTCTCGGGGGTGCGCACTCCCCGTGGGGGCCTTGAACAAGTTATGCCCTGTTCAAGCCCCCCATTTCCTGTTCACACCCACGGGTCGTGTCAGCTGTTCGATGGCGTCGGCGGCCAAAGTGCGCGTGTCGTGGCGGCCGTAGTCGACAGCTAGTTGGGTTGCTCGGTGGCCCTTCAGCTGGGCGCGCTCCGGGAACTCCTCGTCGAGCGGGAGCTCGGCCCGGTCCAGTTCCGGAGCCATGGCAACGAACTCCGCGCCGGTCGCCCGGACAGTGTCAGCGAAGCGCAGTCCGGTGTACCAGCGCACGTCGTGGCCACGTGCGACCAGCTCGCGCGCGATCGGCCGCAGGGGGCCGACATGTCCGGCCAGCGGGTAAGTAGCAATCAGGATGGACACCATGTTCGGCGGTACGACGGGAGTCCGCCGAACGGTTCTGAACAGACCATGCGGGAGACCACAAAGGGATAACGCCGGGGTACGGCGCGCCTGAGACAGCGCACGGTTGTCGGAGGCGGGACGTAGTGTGGTGGATGTGAACCGGCGAATCTTCGGACTGGAGAACGAGTACGGCGTCACGTGTACCTTTCGCGGTCAGCGCCGACTGACCCCCGACGAGGTGGCGCGGTACCTGTTTCGGCGGGTTGTGTCCTGGGGGCGGAGCAGTAACGTCTTCCTCCGCAACGGGGCACGCCTCTATCTCGACGTGGGCTCCCACCCGGAGTACGCGACCGGCGAGTGCGATTCGGTCACCGACCTGATCGCGCACGACAAGGCAGGGGAGCGGATCCTCGAAGGTCTGCTCGTCGACGCCCAGAAGCGGCTGCACGACGAGGGCATCTTCGGCGACGTCTACCTGTTCAAGAACAACACCGACTCGGCCGGCAACAGCTACGGCTGCCACGAGAACTACTGCGTCAGCCGGCACGGCGACTTCGCCAAGCTGGCCGACGTGCTGATCCCGTTCCTGGTCACCCGGCAGCTGATCTGCGGGGCCGGCAAGGTGCTGCAGACGCCGCGCGGTGCGGTCTACAGCGTGAGCCAGCGGGCCGAGCACATCTGGGAAGGTGTCTCGAGCGCGACCACGCGGTCACGGCCGATCATCAACACCCGTGACGAGCCGCATGCGGACGCCGAGCGGTTCCGCCGGTTGCACGTGATCGTCGGCGACTCGAACATGTCCGAGACCACGATGCTGCTCAAGGTGGCCAGCACCGATCTGGTCCTGCGGATGATCGAGGCCGGCGTCGTGATGCGCGACCTGACCCTGGACAACCCGATCCGGGCGATCCGCGAGATCAGCCACGACATGACCGGTCGCCGCGAGGTCCGGCTGGCGAACGGTCGCGAGGCCAGCGCCCTCGACATCCAGGGTGAGTATCTGAGCAAGGCGCGCGACTTCGTCGACCGCCGCGAGCTCGGCACGCCGACCGTGGAGCGCGCGCTCAACCTGTGGGAGCGCACGCTCAAGGCGATCGATTCCGGTGACCTTTCGGGCATCGAGCGCGAGATCGACTGGGTGATCAAGTATCGGTTGATCGAGCGCTACCGCCAGCAGAACAACCTCGGCCTGGCCAGCCCGCGGGTCGCCCAGCTCGACCTGGCGTACCACGACATCCACCGGCCGCGAGGGCTCTACTACCTGCTCGAGCGCAAGGGCGCGGTCACCCGCGTCGTCGACGACCTCCGGGTCTTCGAGGCCAAGTCGGTGCCGCCGCAGACCACGCGCGCCCGGCTGCGCGGTGAGTTCATCAAGCGGGCCCAGGAGCGCCGCCGTGACTTCACCGTCGACTGGGTGCACCTGAAGCTGAACGACCAGGCCCAGCGCACGGTGCTGTGCAAGGACCCGTTCAAGTCCCACGACGAGCGCGTAGAGAAGCTCATCGCCAGTATGTGAACGACGCAGCATGTAGGTGACGTCTAAATGAAGTGACCCGGCCGATCTGGATCGCCTAGAAAGACCGCATGACGATCGAGATCCGGCCGATCACTCGCGCCGAGGCCACGGACTATCTGCGGGTCATGCCGTGGGCGAACGGCTTCCCGCAGGAGGAGCCCGAGCCCTCGGCCTGGTACGCCGGTCGCGCGGCCAACCCGCCGCAACACAAGGCGACGCCCGAGCAGCTGGACCGGTACGCCGATGAGCTGCTGACCGAGTGGTTCCGTCCGCAGGCCGCCTTCGTGGACGGCCGGATCGCCGGTGGTTCCGCGATCGTGTCGGTCGAGATCACCCTTCCCGGTGGCCGGCAGGTCCCGATGGGCGGAGTCACCTCGACGGGCGTGCTCCCGACGTACCGGCGGCGTGGACTGCTCCGGAAGATCATGGCCGCGATGCTGGACGACTGCCGGGAACGCGGTGAGTTCCTGGCCGGGCTGAGTGCCAGCGAGGCGACGATCTACGGCCGCTACGGGTTCGCTCCCGCGACCTTCCAGCACCGGTGGGAGGTTCGGCGTACCGACGTCGCATTCCGGACTCCCTTCACCGACCCCGGACAGTTGGAGTTGGTCGACGGTGCTGAGGCGGCGGTCGTGTGGCCGGTTCTGCACGAGCAGATCCGGGCGGTGCGCGTCGGTGAGGTCAGTCCGCTGCCAGGGAAGTGGAGTGGTCTTACCGACGCCACACTGCCTGCAGATGGCACCGGTCCGGCGCACCACCTGATTCACCGCAGCGCTGCGGGCGAGGTGGACGGCGCAGCGATCTTCCGGCTGCCATGGTCGCCGGACCCCGACTATGCGGGCGAGCTGCAGGTTGAGGCCTTCGAAGCGCTCAACCACGATGCCTACCGAGCGCTCTGGGGACTACTGCTCGATTTTGACCTCACCAAGCGAGTGGTCGCGGCACGGCGACCGGTGGACGAGCCGCTGCGTTGGATGCTGACGAACCCGCGAGCGCTCAAGCTTGCCCGAACGCGTGACAACCTCTGGCTGAACATCCTCGACGTACAACGTGCACTCGAGGCCCGTACCTACGCAGCAACCGATGTGCTCGTTCTGGAGGTCGCCGGTGTCAGTTGGCGTCTGGAGGCCGCACCGGACGGAGCAGCCTGTACGGCGGCGCCCGGGGCGGCCGCCGATATCAGCCTGACCGTCAACGAACTGGGATCGCTGTACCTCGGTGGAGTCCGGGCTACTGAGTTCCGTGACGCCGGACGGCTTGTAGAGCACACGGTTGGTGCGGTGTCCCGGCTTGACGCACTGTTGCGACCGGACCGTGCCCCACACAACGCAGTGGGCTTCTGACGAATAGGTAGCCCGAAGGGGCAGATCGAGTGGCAGGCCGGTCTCGGGCACCTATAAAGGTGAGATGACGATCGAGATCCGGCCGATCACTCAGGACGAGGCCGTGGAGTACATGCGGCTGACGCCGTGGGTGAGTGGCTTCCCGCAGGAAGAGCCGGAGCCGGTCGCCTGGTACACCGGTCGGGCTGCCTACCCGTCGCTGCGGCAGCCCACAGCTGATCAGTTGGAGCAGCACTGTGCTGGGCTACTGACCGATTGGTTCCGTCCGCAGGCCGCGTTCGTGGACGGCAAGCTCGCCGGTGGCTCTGCGATCGTGTCGATCGAGTTGACGCTGCCCGGCGGTCGGCGGGTCCCGATGGGCGGAGTCACCTGGACGGCGGTGCTCCCGACGTACCGGCGGCGCGGACTGCTGCGGCAGATGATGGGCGCGATGCTGGACGACTGCCGCGAGCGTGGTGAGTTCCTGGCCGGCCTCAGCGCGAGTGAGGGCACGATCTACGGCCGCTACGGGTTCGGTCCGGCGACCTTCCAGCACCGGTGGGAGGTTCGGCGTACCGACGCTGCGTTCCGTACGCCGTTCACCGACCCCGGCAGGCTGGACCTGGTGGACGGTGCCACCGCTGCGGAGATTTGGCCGGTTCTGCACGAGCAGGTGCGGGCAGAGCGCGTCGGAGAGATCAGTCCGCTGCCTGGCAGGTGGAGCGGCTTCGCTGCGGGCGGACTACCGGCCGACGGCTCCGGACCGGCGCATCACCTGGTGCACCGCGACGCAGCTGGTGAGGTAGACGGTGCCGCGATCTTCCGGTTGCCGTGGGCGCCCGACGCAGCCGATGCCGGCGTACTGGCGGTTGGAGCCTTCGAGGCGCGCACCGTCGACGCGTATCGCGCACTGTGGGGTCTACTGCTCGATTTCGACCTCACCAAGCGCGTAGTCGCGGCACGGCGACCGGTGGACGAGCCACTGCGTTGGATGCTGGCGAATCCGCGGGCACTCCGGCTTGCCCGAACGCGTGACAACCTCTGGCTGAACATCCTCGACGTACAACGAGCTCTGGAAGCACGCACCTACGCAGCGACCGACGTAATGGTCCTGGAGGTCGACGGTGTGAGCTGGCGTCTGGAGGCCGCACCGGACGGAGCAGCCTGTACGGCGGCGCCCGGGGCGGCCGCGGACGTCAGTCTGACCGTTAACGAACTGGGATCGCTGTATCTGGGCGGAGTCCGGGCCACTGAGTTCCGCGACGCCGGACGGCTTGTAGAGCACACCGTTGGTGCGGTGTCCCGGCTTGACGCACTGTTGCGACCGGACCGCGCTCCGCACAACGCCATGGCCTTCTGAACGGCGTCACCGTACGTGGTGTGACCCAATGGTGACGCAGGTGGCCGCTGGCGAGGTTGCGTGTGCAGGCTAGGGTGGTCCGCGTTGTTGCCCGTCGATCGAATGGCGCAGACCGCGCCGGGATGTTTCGAGGTGCTGGTTCGTGCGCAAGTTGCTGAGTCTGGTCGTAGTCGTGGCCCTGGGATCCACGGTGGTGGCCTGCGGTTCCGAGAAGAAGAGCGAGTTCGGAGCCGGTGGGGTCAAGGTGGCGTCGGACTTCGGAGCGAAGCCGACCATCACGCACCGCGACGGTGAGCCGGACAAGGCTCTGGTGACCGAGGTCCTCAAGGAGGGCGACGGTCCCGAGGTGAAGAAGGGTGAGCTGCTCACCGCGAACTACCTCGGCCAGATCTGGCGCGACGGCAAGGTCTTCGACAACTCCTACGACCGCGGCGCGCCGTCGTCGTTCCCGATCGGTATCGGCGGCGTCATCGGCGGTTGGGACGAGGGTCTGGTCGGCAAGAAGATCGGCAGCCGCGTCATGCTCTCCATCCCGGCCGACAAGGGCTACGGTCCGCAGGGCGGCAACGAGAAGGCCGGTATCACCAAGGAAGACACGCTGATCTTCGTCGTCGACCTGGTCGGCGCGGCGGCCAACGACACCAAGCTCGACGCCGAGCCGGCGACCTCTGCGAACAGTCCGATCAAGGTGACCGGTGAGCTGAACGCCGAGCCCAAGGTCACCGTCCCGGCCGGCACCAAGCCGCCGGCGAAGCCGGGCAAGCCGATCGTCGTCGCGCTCGGCAAGGGCAAGCCGATCGAGAAGGGCAGCCAGCTGATCGGCCGCTACGTCGTCTTCGACTACACCGGCAAGAAGCAGGCCAGCACCTGGGACGGCCAGCCCGCCAGCCAGACCGCACCGGCTCAGCCGGGTGCGCCGACCGACCAGCTTCAGGTCGGCCCCGGCCCGGACGGCCAGGCCGGAGCCCTCGACGGTCTCGCCGGAGTTCCGGTCGGTAGCCGGGTGCTCGTTGAGCTCCCCGCGACCAAGGACGCCAAGGGCAAGGCCGTCAACGCCTTCGCCGTGATCGACGTCCTGAACTCCTTCCCGGCCCCGAAGCAGCCGGCCGGCCAGTAGCTCACTCCGAAGGCCGCTTGACCACAGCCGTGGTCAAGCGGCCTTTGCGTTGTGCCGGAACCATCGGTTGGTTTCGGGCTGGAAGGTGAGCAGGAGCGCGGTGAGTACGGCGGTGACGTGCACGCTGCGCAGTACGGCGGTCAGCAGGAACTGCGGAGTCAGGTCGAGACTGCCGAGGTCGTGGTCGAGTAGCCAACCGATCGGGCCGACGACGAGGGATGCGATGCCGACGGTGCCGAGCAGGCCGGCCAGGAGGTAGCGGGACCAGTTGACGCCGTAGCGGAAGTAGCGGTCGATGACGACGAACAGGCCGCCGTAGATGAGGGTGCGGATGGCGATCTGGGCCGCGATACCCGCCATAGGGGCGTTGTCACCGACCGCGCCGACGACTCCGACCACTGATTCCGCGACGCCGGTTCCGACGGCGAGTAGCCACAGCATGGTGGCCCACCGCGCGGTCAGCGGTGCTTGGGAGGAGCTAGAACTGTCATGCTCCCAGCGTGACCCAGTACGGCATCGCGCTCAGGAGTACTGCGACCACACTCTCGGTGGTGGTACCTCTACTTCGGCCTCTGTTATTTCGGTACGTCGACTAGCCGCGCCGCATGACGGCCCGCAGCGGCCGCGGCCTCGAAGTACGCGCGGTCCTCGTCGAGCGAGCGGCCCATGGTGGACAGCTTCACCGGAGCCGCCTGCATCGCGTCATACAGACCGTCCACACCAACCCGTACGACGCGGTGCCGCGCCTTGAGCGGTTCGGCCGCGTCACGGACCGCATCGCCGAAGTCACCGGCCAGGTCCGGTACGACGACATCCGCCGACTGCAGTGCGACCCGGCCGTACGCCGTGAGGCTGTGGTGCGAGATCCCGCGGTGGCGTGGTCGCGGATCGGCCTCGGAGATGCGCAGCGACGCGACAGCCCGGCCACCGAGCGTCTCGACCGCATTGACCGCCTCACCGGACTGCACGCCGCTGAATCCCCAGCGAGTGCCAGTACCCAGATTGCCCGGCCCCTGAGTCAGTACGACGAGCTCCGCCGCCAGCACGTGCACTGCGGTCAACAGCCCGGTGTGGACCGTCACGGCCTCCCGATCACCCCCGTACGCCTGGCCGACCGTCACTGTCCCGAACAACCAGCTGCTCTCGCGCAGCGCCGCCACAGTCCGGGAGAAGGCGAGCGGCAATGCCCCGCCATCAGTCATCACGTAGACGACCCGAGTGTTCGGCCGAGCCTCATAGACCCCAGCCAGTACGGCGGGTAGCGCGGAGTGCAGGTCAGCCACGACCACCGGCGTACCGAAGAGGTCGTCGGCGTCGCGCAGTGCGTCGTGGTCCGGTGACTCCTGGTCGTCCGCGCCCATCACCATCGTCTGCAACGGTGTGTACCGCGCCTTCACCAGATGTCCGCCCTCTGGCGGGTCCTCCGGCAGACGGTCGGGCAGCGCCACCACCAGCGCGTAGCCGCCGGTCCCGAGGCCCTTGTCGAGCGCTCCGACGTTCAGCAGCACGCGGTCACCCACGACCGGCGTACCGACGAGCTCTGGGTAGGCGAGTGCACGCACCGGCTGCTCACCGACCTGGACGGTCAGCTCGACCGCTCCGGCCCAGCTCCGACCCACCTGCGACACCAAACCATCACGCCACCGAATCACATCAGGACCCTAGGGCATGGCCCGTCCGAACACCTGTTCGGTGCGGGAGGAGGGTTTTGGCCGGAGGAGGCCGTAAGGTGGTCGGGTGTCGGCGCGGAAGAGTGAGCGACTGCTCAACGTGGTCATCTGCCTCCTGGTCGCGCGCACCTACGTGACGAAAGAGCGTATCCGCGAGGTCGTCGAGGGGTACGCGGGCCAGACCGACGATGCCTTCGAGAAGATGTTCGAGCGCGACAAGGACGAGCTGCGCGACCTCGGCATCCCGATCGAGATGGGCACCATCGACAAGTTCTTCTCCGATGATGTCGGCTACCGGATCCGCCGGGACGTCTTCGAGCTGCCGGAAGTGCACCTGGAGCCGGACGAGGCCGCCGTGCTGGGCGTCGCCGCTCGCGTCTGGCAGCACGCCGGGCTGTCCGAGGCCACGACGTCGGCAGTGCTCAAGCTGAAGGCGGCCGGCATTCAGACCGACCAGTCCGCGCTGAGCGCTATCGAGCCGCATGTCGGTGCGTCGGAGCCTGCCTTCGACACAGTCTGGTCGGCAGTGGTCAGCCGGACCGCGGTGCGCTTCCAGTTCCTGCGCAGCGGCGCTACTGAGCCCATGACGCGGACGCTGGAGCCGTGGGGCATAGTGTCCTGGCACGGCCGCTGGTACGTCGTTGGCCGCGACCGTGATCGCGAGGCGACCCGCATGTTCCGGCTGTCCCGTGTCGGCGCCGATGTGAAGACAGTCGGCGAGGCGGGTGCATTCACCGTCCCCGAGGGCACAGACCTGCGTTCCCTGGTCTCGGAGCTGGCTCCGCCGCGTCCGACCTCGGAAGCGAAGGTCCGGGCGCGCACCGGCTCCTGCGTCAGCCTGCGCCGCCGCGCCAACGCCATCGAGCCGTACGAGGAGGGCTGGGACCTGCTCCACGTCCCGTACGCCGACTCTGCCGTGCTGGCCGAGGAGATCGCGTCGTACGGGCCGGATGCGGTGGTCGAAGGCCCCGGTGACGTGCTGGACGGTGTGCTGTGGAGACTCCGGACGGTGGCCGGTGTCTAACGCGCGTGACCAGGTGCAGCGGCTGCTCGCACTGGTGCCGTACCTGCGGGAGAACGACGGAGCCCGCGTCGACGACGTCGCGAAGGAGTTCGGCGTCCGGCCGAAGCAGATCCTCGCGGACCTGAAGGTGCTGTGGTTCTGCGGTCTGCCCGGCGCTCAGATGGGCGATCTGATCGAGATCGACATCGAGTCCGCCGAGGGCGAAGGCGTCATCCACATCAACAACGCCGACTACCTGGCCCGGCCGCTGCGACTGGCTGCTGATGAAGCGCTCGCGCTGCTGACCGCGCTGCGGACGCTGCGCGAGGTGACCGCCGGTCACGACCGGGACGCGGTCGACCGGGCGATCGCCAAGCTGGAGCAGGCAGCTGGCGAGGCTGCCGCGGCCCACGAGGGTTCTGCGGCTCATGTGCACGTTGAGCCGACCAGACCGGAGATCGCTGAGACGGTCAACCGAGCACTCGCTGGCAAACGGCGCCTGCACCTGACGTACGACGTACCGTCGCGGGACGAGACCACTGAGCGGGACGTGGACCCGATGCGGCTGGTTGTCTCCGATGGGCGCAGCTACCTGGAGGCGTGGTGCCGGCTGGCCGAGGACGTCCGGCTGTTCCGGCTGGATCGGATCGCTGCGGTCAAGCTGCTCGATCTGCCGAGCGAGCCGCCACCGGACGCGACTCCGCGCGACCTGTCGAACGGCATGTTCCAGCCGTCCGAGCGTGACCTGCTGGCCACCATCCAGCTCGCGCCCCCGGCCCGCTGGGTCGCGGAGTACTACCCGAATGAGTCGGTCGAGGAGGGGCCCGAGGGCTCGCTCGTCGTCAAGCTCCGGGTCGCAGACATCTCCTGGCTGCAGCGTCTGGTCCTCCGCCTCGGCGGTGCGGCCACCGTGCTCGATCCGCCCGACCTGAGCAGCCAGATCGCCGACACAGCCCGCGAGGCGCTGTCGGCGTACGACTTCTAGCCCTGGCTGAGCTGTCGCTCCAGCGGGACCCGGAAGCGCGGCGTCACGCGGACACCGGCCAGCCAAGTGGTCCAGCGCGCAGCCTCTGCCTCGACCGCGGTCTGAGTCTCGCGACCGACGTCCTCAAGGAGCTGGAAGCGCACCTCACCGGACTCCGGCTGGCCCCAGCCACCGATGATCCGGCCGTCTGCCCAGACCGTCGGGCCGATGTTGCCGGTGTTGTCGAAGAGCTTGGCCTTGTGCGCGCCTAGATACCAGCTGCGGTCCTTCCAGCCCATCGGCGTCGGGTCGAGCGCAGGCAGGAAGGCCACCCACGGCTCGACCGGCACCTCCGGCTCCTCGTCACCAGGCAGCACATATCCGACCTGACCATCCAGATCGACCGCCACTGCCTCGACCGCGGCCAGTGCCTTCTTCGTCTGACCGCCTGTCCAGCCGGCCCACCACTGCAGGTCAGCAGCGGTCCCTGGCCCGAACGACGCCAGCCAGGCTCGGGCCAGCGTCACCCGCGCCTCCTCAGCCACCGGCTTCGCACCCGGACCGCCGGCCAGCCAGCCCTCTGCAGGAGACCACTGGTGCTGACTGCTCAGCCAGGTCCCGAGCGGGCGGCCGCGGACGATCCGGCCCTCGACAGCCAGCTGGAACAACACCCGGCTGGTCACGTACGGCGCGGCCGCATACGCCTTGCCTTCTGCCATGTTGAGCCGCGTCCGCAGCCGGGGCTCATCCGCTGACAGCTCCTGAGCGGTGGCCGAGCCGCGGAGCGCCAGTGCGGTCGCAGTGGACTCCTCGACCGCCTGCAACCACGTCCCGCACGACTCGGCGTCGTCGGCCACTCCGGCCTCGGTCAGGTGTTTGACCAGCAGCTTGCGCTGTTTGACCGCGATGTCGTCCGCGCAGGCGGCCTGGACGACCGGCCCGAATGCGGTCGGCACGACGAACACTGTGCGTCGCATCCCGAGCATCCGGATCAGCGATCGCTCGTCGTACAGGGCACGCTCTGTAGCGGCGACGTCACTGCCTGGTACGCGAGCGGCCACGGACAGGTGCACGGTGGCCGGGTCCGTGGCGTGCAGGGCGACCATGGCTGCTGCCGCCGCAGCCGCGTCCTCCGCCTGGCTCGACGCTGCCAGCCGGTGTCGGCGCCCGATCCGCGCCCGCCGCTCCTCGACCCCGATCTGCTGCATTCCGCCCCTTCGCCGCCTCGCCGGACACCTGGTTTTACCATCACGTTCCGACACCGTTGCCGCTCGGGACGCCCCGCCGGGCGTGGATGGGGACAAGGAACCGGCTAGGCTCCCTGGTATGTACTGGCTCATGCTCTTCCTCGCGGTGGTGGCGGTGTGGCTTCTGGTCCTCGCTCTGCTCGCGAAGAAGCTGTGGGGCAAGTCCAAGGCGCTGCTGCGAGAGTTGGGCGCCGCCCAGTCCAAGCTGGACGCTGCGATGTCGGAGGACCGGGTCCGGGCGTAGTATCCGACTCGAATCTCCGGCGCGAGCCACGAGTAGAAGTTCTGTGAAAGGGAGACCGACATGTACCCGCTCATCAACATGCCCTCGGGCGCAGAGTGGCTGGTCGTCCTCGCGATCGTCGTCCTGCTCTTCGGATCGACCAAGCTGCCCGCGCTGGTCCGCCAGCTGGGCAAGTCGAAGAAGATCTGGGAGGAAGAGGTCGGCCCCCGCAAGAAGGACGCGGAGCTGAGCGAGCAGGCGAGCACGCCGCCGGCCCAGGCTCCCGTGCAGCAGGCGGCCCCGCAGGCGCAGGCTCAGCCGACCCAGGCCAACGGCCAGGTGCCCGGCGACGGCCAGCCGCCGACGCAGACCGCCAACTGAGCCCGAGAAGTACGTCTTGTCGATGGTGAGGTTCGGGCGGCGCAAGGACAAGAAGGAGCGCCACCCGAAGGACGAAGAGGGTCGGATGACCCTGCGCGAGCACATCACCGAGCTGCGCAACCGGCTCGCCATCGCGGTGCTCGCGATCGTGGTGATGTCGGTCCTCGGCTACATCTTCTACGACCACGCGCTGGCGTTCCTGAAGAAGCCCTTCGACGAGGGCGTCGCCGACCTCATCGCCAGCAACAACGGTGGTAAGCGGCCCGAGCTCACCTTCAACTCGGTGACCTCGCCGTTCACCTTCCAGATCAAGATCTCGCTGGTGTTCGGCCTGATCCTGTCCAGCCCGGTCTGGCTGTACCAGCTGTGGGCGTTCATCGCGCCCGGGCTGCACCGCAGCGAGAAGAAATGGGCGTACCTGTTCGCGGCGATCGCCACCCCGCTGTTCGCGGCCGGCATCTGGGTCGCCTACTGGACGCTGCCCAAGGGCATCGAGATCCTGATCGGCTTCACCCCGAGCTTCGCGCAGAACCTGATCACCCTGCCGGAGTATCTGGACTTCGTGCTGCGCACGATGCTGGTGTTCGGGATCGCGTTCCTGCTGCCACTGGTCGTGGTGCTGCTGAACATCCTGGGCATCGTCCCGGCGTCCGCTCTGGCGAAGTTCCGGCCGTACATCATCCTGGCGATCTTCATCTTCGGCGCGGTCGCGACCCCGTCCGGTGACCCGTTCTCGCTGATGTTCCTCGCCATCCCGATGTGCCTGTTGTTCTTCGGCGCCGAGATCGTCGCCCGGCTGAACGACCGCCGGCGGCGACGCAAGAACGACGAACTGCTGGAAGCCTGATGTCCCGCAAGATCGCGCTGGTGGTGAACCCCACCAGCGGACGCGGCCTGGGTGCTCGGGTGGCTCCGGTCGTCCAGGCGCGGCTGCAGTCGGCCGGGCTGACCGTCGACACCTACGAGACCACCTGCGCCGAGGACGTCGGCCGGATCTCCGCCGAGGTGATCGAATCCGGTGCGGACGCGGTCACCCTGATCGGCGGCGACGGCACGATCCACCTCGGTGCCCAGGTGCTGGCCAGGTCCGGGATGCCGTTCGGCGTGATCCCGGCCGGGACCGGCAACGACTTCGCCCGCGGCCTCGGCGTACCGCTGAACGACCCGGCTGCGGCGGCCGACCTGATCGTGGCCGGCACCACCCGCACGATCGATCTCGCGGTGGCACACGGTGAGTTCATCACCACGGTCGTCTGCGGCGGCTTCGACTCGCTGGTGAACCGGCGTGCCAACGCGATGTCGTGGCCCAAGGGCAACGCGCGCTACACGGTCGCCACCCTCGCCGAGCTGCGCACCTTCTCCCCACTCCAGTACGTCGTCACGATCGACGAGCAGGTGATCGAGGGGCCGGCGATGCTGGTCGCGGTCGGCACCGGCCCGACGTACGGCGGGGGACTGCAGATCTGCTCCGGGGCGGACATCGCCGACGGGCTGCTCGACATCACGATCATCGACCCGGTCTCCCGGCTGACGCTGCTGCAGATGTTCCCCAAGCTCGCCAAGGGTACGCATCTCGGGCATCCGGCGGTGCGCACGTTCCGTGGGCGCTCGGTGCGGATCGAATCACCCGGCATCACCGCGTACGGCGACGGCGAGCCGCTCGGCCCGCTGCCCCTGGACATCGGCATCGAGCCCGGCGCGCTGACCGTCTTCGCCTGACGATCCGTCCTCGCCCGACGATTCTGAGCCTGAACCAAAAACATTTGTTCCTGAAGTGTTCTCAGTTGTGGCGTTCATCTGATAGTAAAGCTTCCTATCAGTTGCAGTCCTTCGGACGCCCCACGGAGGTACACATATCATGCAGAACCGTCCCACCCGCAGGAGTGCGCTCCTGCTCGGTCTCGGCCTCGCCGCCGTCCCGGCTGCCGCAGCTCTCGGCACCCGTTTCGCCCCGAACGCCGGCGCCGCCGTCCAGGCCGTCAACCTCGACGATCCCGCGAAGAAGGAGATCGCGATGAAGATCGTCTGCAGCGCGGAGAACTCCTCGCTGAACTGGAAGAACTACTACAAGTACATCGAGGACATCGACGACGGCCGCGGCTACACCGCGGGCATCATCGGGTTCTGCTCGGGCACGCACGACATGCTCGAGCTGGTCGAGCTCTACACGAACCGCAAGTCCGGCAACGTCCTGGCCAAGTACCTGCCGGCGCTGCGCCGGGTGGACGGCAGCGACTCGCACTCCGGGCTCGACCCGAACTACACCAAGGACTGGGCGACGGCCGCCAAGGACACCGTCTTCCAGCAGTGCCAGAACGACGAGCGGGACCGGGTCTACTTCAACCCGGCCGTCTCCCGCGGCAAGTCCGACGGCGTCCGCGCCCTCGGTCAGTTCGCCTACTACGACGCCATCGTCATGCACGGTGACGGCGACGACGGCACCAGCTTCGGCGGTATCCGCAAGCGTGCGCTGGGCAAGGCCAAGCCGCCGGCTCAGGGTGGCAACGAGACCACCTGGCTGAACGCCTTCCTGGACGCCCGTGTCTGGGCGATGAAGCAGGAAGAGGCGCACAGCGACACCAGCCGCGTGGACACCGCGCAGCGCGTCTGGCTCCGCAACGGCAACCTCGACCTCAACACTCCGCTCGACTGGAAGGTCTACGGCGACAGCTACCACATCGGCTGACCGCCCTCAGCAACATGGCCGGGCCCCACACCACCTGGTGGGGCCCGACTGTGTTTTCCGGACCTTAGAGGGCGTCTGGGAACCCCACACCTACTGCGCTGCACTCGGCACGGCACCTCGCCGCACTGGTGCAAAGGCAACGATGGAAAAACATCGATGCCTCCGCCCCAGCGCACCGAGCCACCGCACCGAGCACATGCTCGCTACGGCGCGGAGTTCCCAGACGCCCTCTTAGAGACGTTCTGAAGGGTCCTATGGTCAGATGGCCGCATGAGTCGTGAAGATCGGGCAATGGCCCGTGGGTTGCTGGAGCGGGGCAAAGTCGGCCAGCCGGCAGAGGAGCTGCGGGCGGACTTCAACGGGCGTTTCGAAGCGCTGCCGCTGGGGGACGACGTCACCCTCACGCCGTGCACGCTCGCGGGAGTGCCCGGCCTGGATGTGGATGTAGACGGCGCTACGGGCGACGGCGTGATTCTGTACCTGCACGGTGGCGCGTATGCCGTCGGGACCGCACGGACCGGTGCGAATCTGGCCGCACCGCTGGCCCGGCGGGTCGGCGTACCGGCGGTGTCGCTGGAGTATCGGCTGGCACCGGAGCACCCCTTCCCAGCCGCAGTGGATGACGCGCTAGCGGCGTACCGGGAACTGGTGGCGAGCGGACAGAACGTCGTACTGGCTGGGGATTCGGCTGGCGGCGGGCTCGCGCTGGCGACTCTGCTGGCCGCTCGGCGCGCAGGGGTGCAGCTGCCAGCCGGAGTGGTGCTGTTCTCGCCGTGGACCGACCTGACGCTGAGTGGCGCCAGCATGGATGCCGAGAACGATCCGCTGTTCACCAGGGCGCACCTGGCCGAGCCGGCTGCGCAGTACCTCGGTGATGCGGACCCGCGAGACGAGCTGGCCAGTCCGTTGCTGGCGGACCTGACCGGTCTGCCGCCGCTGCTGGTGCAGGTCGGGAGCGCCGAGATCCTGCTGGACGATTCGCTGCGGCTCGTGGCCCGGGCTGCTGCGGCAGAGGTCGATGTGAGCCTGGATGTCGTTGCCGGCGCACCGCATGTCTTCCAGTACTTCGCCGGAATGCTGCCCGAGGCCGACGAGGCACTGGATCACGCCGCGGCCTTCCTGAAGGCCCGCCTGGCGGGGTAACTGCGTGGGTTTTTGGGGGTGGGCTCGAATAGTCTGTAGCCATGGGTGAGCGGAGCGAGGCCATAATTAAACAGAGTGAGCCTTGCTCATGGGCGCCCGCAGCGAAGCGAGGACGATCATGAGCACCCCGTCCGAGAAGTACGCAACCTTTCGCTCGGACCAGGAGCACCCTGCGGTCAAGGAGTTCCGCGGGCTGTACGACTTCGCCCTGGACGAGTTCCAGTTGCGCGCCTGCGCGGCGCTGGAGGACGGTCACCAGGTGCTGGTGGCCGCGCCGACCGGCTCCGGCAAGACGCTGGTCGGCGAGTTCGCGGTGCACCTGGCGCTGCAGCGCGGGCAGAAGTGCTTCTACACGACACCGATCAAGGCCCTGAGCAACCAGAAGTACGCCGATCTCGTCAGCCGGTACGGCGCTGACCAGGTCGGGCTGCTCACCGGCGACAACTCGATCAACTCCGAGGCCCCGATCGTCGTCATGACGACCGAGGTCCTGCGAAACATGCTGTACGCCGGCTCGCGCACCCTGCTCGGCCTGTCGTATGTCGTGATGGACGAGGTGCACTACCTGGCGGACCGGGCGCGGGGCGCGGTCTGGGAGGAAGTGATCATCCACCTGCCGGATTCGGTGGCAGTGGTGTCGCTGTCGGCCACGGTCAGCAACGCCGAGGAGTTCGGCGACTGGCTGGCCACGGTCCGCGGGAACACGGTCGTCGTGCTGGAGGAGAAGCGGCCGGTGCCGCTGTTCCAGCACGTGATGGTCGGCAAGCGGCTGCACGACCTGTTCGCCGGGGAGACCCCGACGGCGAGCGGCGGTGCGCAGGCGCAGTTCGGTCCGTCGGCCGGTCGCCCGCCGGTCCGCTCGGGGAATCCGGCCAAGGCGGCGGCGCAGAGCTCCGCCCCCGACCTGCGCGACATGGTGAACCCGCAGCTGGTCAAGATCGCCCGCGACGACAACCGGGTCTTCCGCGACGACTCGCGCAAACCGCGCCGCCGTCGCGACCTGCCGAAGGGACGCCCGACGCGGTCGCACTTCACGCCGTTCCGGTCGGATGTGGTGGAGGAGCTGGACGCGGGCGCGCTGCTGCCGGCGATCTTCTTCATCTTCTCGCGGAAGGGCTGCGAGGACGCGATGCTGCAGTGCCTGCGCTCCGGCCTGCGGCTGACCAAGCCGACGGAGCGCGACGAGATCAAGCGGGTGCTGGCCGAGCGGACCGTCGACCTGCCGGACGAAGACCTCGGCGTGCTGGGGTACCACGACTTCGCCGAGGCGCTCAGCCGCGGCATCGCGGCGCACCACGCGGGCATGCTGGCCGCGTTCAAGGAGGTCGTCGAGGAGCTGTTCGCGCGCGGCCTGATCAAGGTCGTGTTCGCGACCGAGACGCTTGCCCTGGGCATCAACATGCCCGCGCGCACCGTCGTACTGGAGAAGTTGTCCAAGTGGAACGGTGAGGCGCACGTCGACATCACCCCGGGGGAGTACACCCAGCTCACCGGGCGCGCCGGGCGGCGCGGGATCGACGTCGAGGGGCACGCGGTCGTGCTCTGGCAGCCCGGGTTCGACCCGCGGGCGGTGGCCGGGCTGGCCTCTACCCGGACGTATCCGCTGCGCTCGTCGTTCTCCCCGTCGTACAACATGGCCGTCAACCTGGTCCGCCAGGTCGGGCGGACACGGGCCCGCGACATGCTCGAGCTGTCGTTCGCGCAGTTCCAGTCCGACCAGGCCGTGGTCGGGCTCGCGCGACAGGTGCAGCGCAACACCGAGGCGCTCGAGGGGTACAAGGAGTCGATCGACTGCCACCTCGGCGATTTCCTCGAGTACGCCGCGCTGCGCCGCCGGATCGGCGACCGGGAATCCTCGGGGTCGAAGGCGCGCAAGCAGGACCGCCGGGTCGAGGCGCAGGAGTCGGTCGAGAAGCTGCGGATGGGCGACGTGATCCGGATCCCGGCCGGCCGGAGCGCCGGCTGGGCGTTGGTGCTGGACGGCGGGATGCGCTCGGAGCGCGAGGGGCCGCGGCCGACCGTGCTGACGCTGGACCGGCAGGTGCGGAAGCTGTCGATGATCGACTTCCCGGCCCCGGTCGAGGCGATCAGCACGCTGCGGATCCCGAAGAAGTTCAACGCCCGCAACCCCCAGCAGCGGCGCGAGCTCGCGCAGGTGCTGCGGGTCCGGACGGACATGCTCGGCGAGGAGGGCCCGCCGTCGCGGACCCGCGGCCGCGATGTCATCAGCCACGCGGACGACCCGGAGCTGCAGGAGATGCGGGCGGAGCTGCGCGCGCACCCGTGCCACGGCTGCTCGGACCGCGAGGACCACGCCCGCTGGGCGGAGCGGTACTTCCGGCTCGACCGGGAGAACCGGGACGTCCAGCGCAAGATCGAGCAGCGGACGAACACGATCGCCCGCCAGTTCGACCGGGTCTGCCAGGTGCTGGACGCGCTGCACTATCTCGAGGGCGACAAGACCACCGAGGCCGGCGACCGGCTGGCGCGGATCTACACCGAGCTCGACCTGGTCGCGGCCGAATGCCTGCGGCAGGGCGTGTTCGACGACCTCACGGTGCCCGAGCTGGCGGCTGCGCTGGCCGCGCTCGTCTACGAGTCGCGCTCGAAGGACGAGCCGACCTCACCGCGGTTGCCGCGCGGCGACGTACGCGATGCCCTGGAGAAGATGGGCAAGATCTGGCGCGAGCTGTCGGCCCTCGAGCGCGACATGCGCGTCGACTTCCTGCGCTCGATGGACCTCGGTTTCTGCTGGCCGGCCTTCCGCTGGTCCTCCGGTGCCTCGCTGGCCGAGGTCCTCTACGAGTCCGACCTGGCGGCCGGCGACTTCGTCCGCTGGACCAAGCAGCTGATCGACCTCACCGAGCAGATCGCGGACGCAGCAGGCGACAACTCCGCACTGCGCCACACAGCCCGCCAGGTCATCGAACAGATCCGCCGCGGCGTCATCGCCTACGCCACGGTCGTGGACGAGGCCTAGAGGGTCGCCGAGCCGATCCGGCCCTGGCGATCCTTGACCACCACCCGGAACTCGGTGGCCTTGGCCTTGGTGTAGATGCGGTACGGCGCTGCGTCGTCCGTGCCGAGGATTTGCCAGTGGCCGTCTATGCGCGCTGCGAAGGTGGCCTGGGCGTAGGGCTGGTTGGGGACGGCGGCCACTAGCTCGGTGCGGCCGTCGGTGGTGGGGGTGCCGAGTTTCAGCGTTGGGCGGGGAGCGGTTGCTGCGGGTGGCAGCGGCTTGCTGCTGCGGTAGACGGCGGCGCTCAACGGCGGCACGGTCACGCGGATGGTTCCTTGCGCGGTGGTGGCCGGTCCTTGTGGTCGGATGCGGTCGTAGCGTCCGGACGCACCCACCGGTACGTCGACGGTCTTCGCGACTGTGGATGCATTCGCGGCGACGACGTACTCGCGGCCTGTTGTGCGGTCGATGCGGCTGAAGGCGACCACATCACCGTCGGCCAACCGCATCACCTGGTTGCCGCGTTTCCAGACCGGGTCGCTCGCGGTGAAGGCCGACAGGTCCGCCAACTGCTTGTACAGCGGGTGATTCGGGTCGAAGTTGTCGTCACCCGGGGTCCGGTCCGTCCCGACCTGGTCCTGGTTGACGAAGTCCGGCACCTTCGACGGGAACATGTCCTGCCGCGCCTCCGCGTCGCCCGCGACACCGGCGAACCCTTGCTCGTCGCCGTAGTACACGACCGGATTCCCGCGCCACAGGTAGAGCAGTTCGTTCCCGAGCTTCACCCGTGCGAGCCACTCCTGCTCGGTCATCCCGGGCCGATCCTGCTTCAGCATCGTGGAGAGCCGGCCCATGTCGTGGTTGCCCACGAACGTGGTCAGCGAGTACGCGTTCGAGTCGGCATCGGTGTAGAGATCATCCGCGTCCGCAACCCCGGCGAGCCCCGCCGCACCCTTCCCGGCGAGGAACGATCGCGCCGCACCCTGGAACGGGAAATCCAGTACGGCGGGCATCTTCGCATCCGTCGTGTAGTGCGAGGTGAGGAGCGGGTCGCCGCTGTAGACCTCACCGAACACGAAGAAGTCTTTCTTGCCCTTGGCAACGGCATGCCGCTGGATCGCCGGTGCGAACGCCTGCCAGAACTCGTCGTTCACATGCTTGGTGGTGTCGACGCGATACCCGTCGATGTTCATCGTGTCGATCCAGGACGAGTAGATCTGCTCCATCCCGGCGACCACGCGCGGGTGCTCCGTCATCAGGTCGTCCAGTCCGAAGAAGTCGCCGTACTCGAGCTGCTCGCCTTCGAACACGGCCGCCTCACCGCGGTTGTGGTACAGCGTCGGATCGTTCAGCCAGTCCGGCTTCTTCAGCGTCGGGTCGTTCACGATCGGCTTGTAGGGGAAGGACGTTTCGGCCGAGAGTTGCGGGAAGTCCGGCCGGCCTGCGACCGCCTTGATATCGAAGGGTTTGCCAGCGGCGTCCTGGTACGGCGTCTCCGCCAGCGTCTGGTACGGATGCGCACCGTCGAACGTGATCACGTCGGCGGTGTACCCCGCGGTGATGTCGAAGAAGACCTTGATCCCGCGCGCGTGCGCCTGGCCGACGAACGTCCGCATCTGCGCCGCCGTACCGAAGTGTGGATCGAAGGCGGTGAAGTCGGTGATCGCATACCCGTGGTACGCCGCGAAGGCGCCGCCCGCGCCGAAGTCGACGACCCAGCGGTTGCGGAACGGCGGATTCACCCAGACCGCCTTGACGCCGAGCCCGGCCAAGTAGTCGACCTTGCCGGTCAAGCCGGTCAGATCGCCGCCGTGGAAGAACTGCTTGTCCGTCGGGTCGTAGCCGTTGACGAGCCGATCACCCGGTACGCCGCCGCGGTCGTTGCCCGGATCGCCGTTCGCGAACCGGTCGATCATCACCATGTAGAACGGCACCCCGGACAGTCCGGTCCGCACCGAATCGCGGGCCAGGCCGGCGTCCGGCGTACCGGCTTGGGCGGGCTGCACGCCGGTGAGTAGAGCGAGGGCGAGGACCGCGGCTGCTGTCTTCTTCACCCTTGCCACGCTAATGGACCGACGGGTTTATAGGGTTCGATGGCATCCGCCTGCCATTGAAGGAGTTGTTCGTGGAACTGTCCCGCCGGAACCTGGGAAAGCTCGCCGTCGCTACCGGAGCCGCCGCCGGGATCGGGGTCGCGGTGGGCGCCGCGGCCGATGCTGCGACCTGGAAGGTGACGGGGACCGCCGTACCGGCGCTGGCCGGGTTCGACAACCAGATGAAGACGTTCATGCAGGCTCGTGGGGTGACCGGTGGGCAGTTGGCCGTCACGTACAAGGGCCGTCTGGTGCTGGCGCGTGGCTACAGCGGTAGTGCGCTGGACGTGCAGCCGACGTCGCTGTTCCGGATCGCCAGTCTGTCGAAGTCGTTCACAGCCGCTGCCATCCTGAAGCTCGAGCAGGACGGCAAGCTGGCCCTGTCCTCGAAGGTCGTCGACCTGCTCGGCATCACCGCACCTGTCGATCCGCGCTGGTCGAACATCACCATGTGGCGGCTGCTGCAGCATCTGGGCGGCTGGAATCGCGATGTCTCCGGTGACCCGAACTTCAAGGACGCGGCGATCGCACAGGCCCTCGGCGTCCCGATGGAGCTGCAGCACGCGGATGTCATCAAGTACATGACCGGGCAGAAGCTGGACGTCGCTCCGGGCACCAAGTACGCCTACTCGAACTTCGGCTACCTGTTGGCCGGCCGGGTGATCGAGAAGCTGTCCGGGCTGAGCTACGAGGCCTATGTGCAGCAGAAGCTGCTTGCACCGTTGAAGATCAAGCGCATGGCGCTCGGCTGGAGCATTGCCAAGCACACTGGCGAGACGTCGTACGAATCGCAGTTCACCGGGCGGACTGTGCTCGACAACTCCGGTGCGACGGTCGCATCGCCGTACGGGTCGTTCAGTATGCGCATCCAGGACGCCAACGGCGGCTGGATCGCCAGTGCGCCGGATCTGGTCCGCTGGGCGAAGATGTTCGACGCACCGGGCGCAGTGCTGAACAGTACGTCGCTGGGGCGCGTCTGGGCCAAGCCGGAGACCGGCATCGATCCCACTGGCTGGTACTACGGCCTCGGGTGGCAGGTGCGTCCGGTCACGACAGGTGGCACCGGCCGCAACACGTGGCACACCGGCAGCATGCCTGGCACGTCCACCCTGCTGGTCCGCACGTACCACGGCATGAGCTGGGCAGTGCTGTTCAACCGGCGCGACGACCCGTCCGGCAAGTCGTACGGCGACATCGACGCAGCCATGTGGACCGCGGCCGGTGGGGTCACCTCGTGGCCGACGCACGACCTGTTCCCGCAGTACTTCAACTAGAACATCAGAGCGCGGAAATGCGGCGTACTGATCTCGGCCTCACCCGCCATGGCCGTCAGTACGTCGCGGAACCCGTCGAGGGCCTCATCGCCGAACCGGGTGCGTAGCCGGCGCTCGTAGGCCTGGTGGTACTTCCGGGCAGCCTTGAGGGCCGACTGGCCGCGGTCGGTCAGGTGCAGCAACCGGACTCTGGCGTCGGACGGGTCGGGGCGGCGTTCGACGTACCCGCGACGCTCCATGTCGTCGGCGAGCTGGCTGGCGCCCTGCTTGGTGATCTCCAGCCGCTCCGCCATCCGGCTGATCGTCGCCGGTCCGTCGCCGAGTGTGCGCAGGACGAAGCCGTCCGACCTGCCTTGGTCGGTGAAGCCCTGCTCCGCCGTCGCCGCGCGCAGGCCGCGCACGAACTCCTGGTCGGCCAGCAGTAGGAGGACGCCGAAATCTAGCTTGCCCGGAACCGTCATATCCCTCATGATAGTCAAGTCAGCTTGGTCAAGCTGACTTGACTAAATTTCGGAGGGGACACCATGCGAGTCATTCGCGCGGCCGAGGCGCCGCGATTCCAGTTGCCGGGCATCGAGTTCACCGTGCTGGCGGCGCCCAGCCTGGGCTCGGCCGGTCTGTGCACGTGGCGGCTCACCGTCGATCCCGGCGTCCGTGGCGACGCGCCGCACACCCTAGACCGCGATGAGATCTTCACGGTGCTGAGCGGCACCGTCCAGGTCACACCGGACGGGGACAAGCTCGAGGCCGGCGATGCGGTGATCGTGGCGGCGGGGGAGCCCATCAGCCTGACCAACCTGGGCTCGGGTCCCGCCGAGCTGCAGGTGGCGATCACCGCCGGCTTCACCGGCACCATGGCTGACGGCACTACCGTCCAGCCCCCGTGGGCTCAGTAGTTCACTATCTGAGGCCGCGGAGGATCACGGCGAGCGTGCGTTGACGAAGGTCCGCCGTCCAGGACGCCTGCTGGGCGGCGTACGTCGCTGCGGTGAGCAGTGCCATCACCTCGTCCACCTGTACGGCGGGGCGCGCCTCGCCGGCCGTTTTCGCCCGCTCGAGCAGGCGGGTGACGCTGTCGGTGAGACCGCGCAGTGCGTCGCCGATGTCCAGGCTCGGCTCGCCCAGTGCCGTCACGACCATCCTGGTCCGGACGGCTTCGTCGACGACCGCGCCGAAGAACTCGGCCAGGGTCGATTGGTCGGCGAGGGTCACCAGTCGCTCCAGCGACTCCTTCATGATCGCGACCAGGAGGTCGTTCTTGGTCGGGAAGTGCCGGAAGACGGTCCCGATCGCCACTCCGGCCTGCTGTGCCACCTGCTCGGTGGTCGCCTTCAGGCCGTGTTCGGCGAAGGCTTCGGAGGCGGCGGCCAGGATCGCGGCCCGGTTCCGTGCCGCGTCGGCCCGCAGTGCCATTCGGCCTCCGTCTTCGATTGAAAGATGAGTGGAGACTCACTATAGTCGGATCAACCTGAGTCGCCACTCATCTTTGGGGGTTGTGATGTCTGAGCTGCGGACGATGATCGAGAGTCTCGGGAAGGGCTGGACCGGTGATCCGGGAGCGATGGACGACCTGCTGGCCGAGGATGTGGTGGTCGAGTCGCCCTTCGCGGCCGGCGGTCCGGCGCGCTGGGACGGGCGCGAGGCGTGGCTCGCGTATGCGGTGCCGGCGCGGGCGGGGTTTCCGGTGCGGCTCGATCAGTTCACGGTCCTGACCATGCACGAGACGACCGACCCCGAGGTGGCCGTCGTCGAGTACGAGCTGGCAGGCCCGCATCCGGCGACCGGCGAACGTGCCGCGGCGCGATTCGTCGGCGTACTGCGGGTTCGGGACGGGCGCATCGCGGGCTGGCGGGAGTATCAGAACACGCATGCCATCCTGCAGGCGTTAGGTTGAGGCTGATCACGTTGCCGAGTGAGAGGTCTGTGTGATGCCGGAGATTGTCGAGCTGGCCGAGCGCCCGTACGTCGCGCTGCGGGGCACCGTGCAGATGGACGGGATCAGTGCGTTCGCGGACCGGCTGCACGAGGTGATCGGCTGGCTCGTGGCGCGGGAGATCGCGCCGAACGACGCACCGTTCTTCCGGTACGAGGTGGTCGACATGGAGGCCGGGCTCGTGATGGAGATCGGCTTCCCGGTCGACGATCTGCATGCCGGTGAGGGTGAGATCGTCACTGGGGTGCTCCCGGCCGGGCGGTACGCCACTGTGTCGCACCATGGTCACCCGGACGGCCTGATGGACGCCACGAGCGACCTGCTGAAGTGGGGCGAGGCTGAGGGTGTCGAGTGGGACGCCTACGGTGACAAGTGGGTGTCTCGGTTGGAGATCTACCTGTCCGACCCGCGTGAGGTGCCGGACATGGCGGACTGGGACACCGAGCTGCAGTTCAAGCTCAAGTAGTGCCCACTGTCCTTGCGGGCGTCGGGCGACTCGCTCCGGAACGCATCCGGCATGTCGCCTCACCCCTGATCGAGCTCGGCTGCGCACTGCACGTGCTGGCCGAGCCCCGGCATCACAGTCGCGTGGAGTGGGCGGCCGACGTACCGCTGTCTTCTGAGCTGCGCTCTGAGCTCTTGCAGTGGACGTGGACTGTGCGAGCGGTGCGCGCGCGCTTCTTTGCCACGTCTACGTCGACCGGAGTGCCGTCGTGGGCGGACGAGCTGGCCGCGTTGCGTGCGCGTCCGCCAGAGTCGCTGGCCGCTGAGCTGGTGCGGCCGTTGCGCGGTCGTCCGCTGAACAGTCGCGAGGTTGACATCGACGCCGTACGGCACTGGTCTCGCAGTCGCGGTCCTGCGGTCGCTACGCTCGTGGAAGCCTTGCTGGACTCACCTGCGGAGCCGGTACGACGGTTCCTCGACCTGCTGGATGCTTGCTGGTCCACGTGGTTCCACGAGGTGTGGGAGTCGTCGCGTGATGCGTTGGCCGCGCGTGGACGCCAGGACCGCGACCTCGCGGTGCGCGACGGCGTACTGACGATGCTGCAGTCGTTGGACAGCTCAGTCAGCATCCGGGATGAGGACAGTGCGGTCGTGCAGAAGGTGCAGAACAAACGCATCGACCTGTCCGACCGCTCGCTCCTGCTCATCCCCAGCAACCACATCGCCCCACACCTCTTCCTCGGCGAGATCCCCGGCGAGCCCCTCACCGTCATCTACCCAGCCACCGGCCGCGGTCCCGCCGTACCGACGGCTCAGCAAGTCAAAGCCCGCCTCGATGCCCTAGCCGCCCCCGACCGCCTGCAGGTCTGCCGAGCCGTAGCCAGCGAACCCCGCACCGCCGGCGAAATCGCCGCCCTCTGGAACCTCCACCCCACCCAGGTAACCCGCCACCTCAAAGCCCTCACCAGAGCCGACCTGGTAACCGCCGAACGCCAAGGCCGCTTCGTCACCTACCACCTCAACGAAGCCACCCTCCAATCCCTAGGCCCCCACCTCCTAACCCTCATCCTCAGATAGCCCGCCCGAGTACGGGTCGCGTCCGGCGCGGGCAACCTGATCGCACTAGCGACAGGAGGTAGTCGCGGGATCGGGGTCGCCCGTGCTGCACTCAGGCGTGCTGTGCAGCGGGTGCGCGGAACACCTCCTGTCGTTCATGCTGATCGCGGGCTGCCTCTCGGTGCGCGGTGGTTCAGTGCGCGTATCCTCAGCTCCTGAAGGGATGTGAGTTAGATGCTGATCCACATCACGCCTTACGACGATGTCTGGCCGGGGGAGTTCGCCGAGTTGGGCGCGCGGCTGCGGGCAGCGCTCGGTGATGTTGCCCTGCGCATCGATCACATCGGCTCCACGGCGGTACCCGGGCTGGCGGCCAAGCCGGTGATCGACGTACAGATCTCAGTGGCGGCGCTGGAGCCGGTGACGCCGTTCCGGGAGCCCTTGGAGGGCTTGGGTTTCGTGTATCAGGCTGACAACACGGAGCGGACCAAGCGGTACTTCCGCGAGCCTCCGGGCACTCGCCGCACACACATTCACGTGCGCAAGCTGGGCAGCTTCTCACAGCAGATTCCGCTGCTGTTTCGGGACTACCTCCGCACGCACCCCGACGCCGCACTCGAATACGCGACGCTGAAGCGCGAGCTAGCGGACAAACTTGCCGGCGACCGTGCCGCGTACACCGACGCGAAGAGCCCCTGGATTTGGGACGCCATTCGGCAGGCCGACGAGTGGGCGCAGGAGACCGGCTGGGAGGCTCCGCCGGGGGATGCCTAGTAGTTCACTCGGAAGTTGCCGACGAGGTTGAGTTGGTTGTTGTCGGGGTCGGTGATCGGACAGAGTCGGACGCCCTTGTTGGCTTCGATGATCTCGCCGGTCTCGACACCTAGTTCGCGGACCTCGCGGACGCCTTCGTCGAGATCTGACACGGCGAGGTTGAGGAAACTGTGGCCGGCGTGTTCGGGGGCCTCGGTGACCTGTACCCAGCCGTTGCCGGTGACCTGCCATTCGACCAGGTTCGGCATCGGGTTGTTGTCGGGTTCGCGGCCGAAAAGCTTGGTGTACCAGGAAGTGCTCGCCTTGATGTCGCTCACTGCGACGACTGCCAGGACGTGCTCGACGTGCGCCATGGTCAGATCTCCTTGAACTCGTTGGTGAGGGTGTCGAGTTGTTGGGCGACGCCTTGCTCGCGCCATTCGGGCTGCTCCTGGCCGGGGAGGTACATGCCGTGTTCGGTCACCACCAGCAGGGTCTCGTTGCCGTCGGCCTGGAACTCGACGCTGGTGACGGAGGTGGTCGACAGTACGTCGCCGGTGCGCATCGTGGACGTGGTGAGGATGTGCTCGTTCGGCACGATGTCGACGTACTGCGCTTCGAAGGTCAGCGGCCGGCCCTCACCGTCGAATCCTTTGACTGTCTCGAGGCCGCCGACAACGAAGTCCTGCGAGTGCTCGGCGCCTTGAGCCATCCAGCGTTTGCGTGCCTCGGGATTCGCCCAGGCCTCGAAGACCCGCGCGACCGGGGCCGGGTAGCGGCGTTCGAGGGTGTAGGTCGAGTGCGTTACGCCCATGATCAGTTTCCCTTCAGATAGTCGTCGAGCAGATCGAGACGCCGTTCCCATTCCGTGCGTTGCCCGGACAGCCAGTGCTCCGCGTCCCGCAGGGTCTGCGGTTCGATCCGGCAGCTGCGCACGCGACCGACCTTCTCGGTGACGATCACGCCGGCGTCCTCCAGCACCTTGAGGTGCTGCATCACCGCGGGCAGCGACATCGCGAGCGGCTCAGCCAGCTCCTTCACCGGCGCCGGTCCGCGGACCAGCCGTTCGACGATCGCCCGCCGGGACGGGTCGGCGAGCGCGTGGAACACGCGACCGACCGCGTCGAACCCGGAATGGTTAAGCATGTTCTTTACTATTGGCCCCGACCTCAAGAAAGTCAAGTAGTTGCTTAACCATTTAGGCTGTGGGGATGACGAACTGGCATGCACTGGTACGGCGAGGGCCCGCGCGGCTCCTGGTCGCCGTACTGCTGCTGGCCGGTGTCTTCGCCATGCATGCCCTGACTGGCAATCACAATCCCGCCATGGCTGACCAGATGCCGGCGGCGCACTCGATGGTGGTCAGTGACCTGCCCATCGCGGAGCCCACCGACGACGGGCATCTGCATGCGATGGGCGAGGTGTGTCTAGCAGTGCTAGCGGCGCTGCTGCTCGCGCTGGTGGTGACGCTGGTACGACGGAGCTTCGCACCGGCGCACCCGATATCACCCGCGGGTGCCGTGGTGCGTGTGGTTGTCGCGGAGCCGTCACCGCCGTGGCGGGAGCCGAGTCTGTCGAAACTCTGCGTGCTGAGGACCTAGGCCGAGCTCTGTCTCCAGGCCAATCCACAGCTACGACAAAGGACTCAACTCATGCGACACCGTCTATGGATTACCCCTGCCCTGATTCTGCTCGGCGTACTGACCGCCTGCAGTAATGACCAGGCTGCGCCGGCTGCTGACTTCAACGACGCCGATGTCACCTTCGCGACCCAGATGATCCCGCACCACCAGCAGGCCGTGCAGATGGCGAGCATGGCCGGCTACAGCGCCACCAGCGCCGAAGTGAAGAAGCTGGCTACCGCCATCAAGGCTGCCCAGGATCCCGAGATCAAGACCCTCTCCACCTGGCTCGTCACCTGGGGTAAACCAGTCCCCACACCAGTCCACGGTGAACACGGCGCCCACGAGATGCCCGGCATGATGACCGAAGACGACATGTCCAACCTCGGCAACGCCAAAGGCGCACAGTTCGACCGCCAGTGGACCCAACTCATGATCGAGCACCACCAAGGCGCCTTAGTCATGGCCAAGACCGAACAGTCCACCGGCAAGAATCCCGAAGCAGTAGCCCTGGCCGGCAAGATCCAATCCGATCAGTCCCGCGAAATCACCACTCTCCAACGCCTGCTGACCCAACTCCCGACCGCCTGATCCAGTGTCCGGCCAATATACCCCCTATGGGTATATTGGCCGGATGGAGACCGACAGCTATCTCGACCGTGACGGCGCAACCATCGCCTACCAGTTCACCGGCGACGGCTCGCCACTTGCCTACGCCCACGGCGTACCGCTGAGTCGCGCAGCAGTACGCCGCCTGGGCCTTCTCGACCTCGATGCCCTCGCCGTCGGCCGGCGCCTGCTCACGTACGACGCGCGGCCACGGCGAATCCACCGGCCGCCCGGTCGCCGACGACTACACCTTCGGCAACTTCACGAGCGACCTGCTCGCACTCCTCGATACCCTCGAGCTCGACGAGCCGATCGACTTCACCGGCTCGTCGCTAGGTGCGGACACCGCACTCCGCGCCGCGATCGCAGCACCACAACGCTTCCGGCGGCTCGTCGTGATGATCCCGCCGGCCGCCTGGGCCGACGCGGCACCGGCCCAAAGCCTGTACGCCGGGATCGCGGCCACCATCGAGTCGGACGGACCGGACGCGTGGCGGCGGCAATGGGCAACCTCCGACCCACTGCCCATCTTCGCGGACCACCCCCGCTTCGACCTCACCCCAGCCATCCCCGACGAGCTCCTGGCCGCAGTCTTCGCAGGCATCAGCCGCTCCAACCTCCCACCCGAGAACGAGATCGCCACCATCACCCACCCGGTCCTCATCCTCGCCTGGGACACCGACCCCCTCCACCCCACCTCAACCGCCCAGCACCTCCACCACCTACTACCCAACTCCGAACTCCACATCTCCACCACCGCCACCGACGTACAAACCTGGACCCACCGAATCACCACCTTCCTCACCTGACCCGGAGGCCGGTCGGTCAGCCCTCCGGTGGACCGGCTCCTGAGCCATGCAACGGCCGTGGGGTGTTTGCCCTGCGGTGACTTACAGTCCCGGAGGTTGCCCACCGCTGTAGGGGGTTGCCCCTTGGTACGTCGAGTGGGCAACCCCTCAGGTCGGTGGGCATCCCTTGGGGTGGGGGGTTGCCTTTCGGAAGGTGGGGGTTGCCTGCCGGTGTGGGGGGTTGCCCCTTGGTAGGTCGAGTGGGCAACCCCTCAGGTCCGTGGGCAACCCCTCAGCCACGCACCCGGCCGGCCACCCGACACTGTGAATCGGCCGCTGCGGCGGGTGCCCGGGACCGACGAACCGGCTGCAGACCAGCGAACCTCAGCCATCCCGCCGTACCGACAGCGCCCAGCGACGGTTCAAGGTCGGCGTCGACTCTTTGTGTGGATCTGCTGTCCCTCAGAGGCAGTAGATCCACGCTGATCGACAAGTCCCGCAGGTGGCGAATGATTCACGCGGCGTCTCGCCAGAGGTCGTGGGCGGCCAGCCAGGGGGTCCGGCAATGCGCGAACTGTGGGTCGGGCCGCGAGGGTTATGCGTTGGGCTTGAGGAGGTTTCGGAGGGCTCGGGCTGCGGTGAAGCCGGCTCGGTTGGCGCCTATGGTGCTGGCGGAGGGGCCGTAGCCGACGAGGTGGATGTGGGGGTCGAGGGTGGCTTGGGTGCCTTCCATGCGGATGCCGCCGGAGGGCTCGCGGAGGTGGAGGGGGGAGAGGTGGGCCAGGTCGGCGCGGAAGCCGGTGGCCCAGAGGATGGTGTCGATGTGTTGGTGGTGGCCGTCGGGCCAGGTGGGGCCGTCGGGGGTGAGGCGGTCGAACATGGGGAGGCGGGTGTAGACGCCGCGGTCCCAGGCGGGTTGTTCCTGGGGACGTAGGTGCAGTCCGGTGACGCTGACGACGCTGCGCGGTGGGAGGCCGGCGCGGACGCGTTCTTCGACCTTGGCGACGACTTGGCGGCCCAGCTCGGGGCCGAACTCCTCACCGGTGCGCCACTCCGGCGGGCGGCGGGTCACCCAGGTGGTGGTGGCGACTTCGGAGATCTCTGCGAGCAGCTGTACGGCGGAGGCTCCACCACCGACCACAAGCACCTGCTGACCGGCCAGCTCCGCCGCACCGCGGTATTCGGCAGTATGCAGCTGGCGGCCCTGGAAGGTCTCAATCCCCGCATACCAAGGGATGAACGGCCGATTCCACGTGCCGGTTGCGTTCACCAGAGCCGCAGTCCGGTACGTCGACTGGTCCGTCCGCACCTCGAACCCACCATCGATCCGCTCCACGCTGTCCACCAGCACCGGCCGCACCACCGGCAACCCGAAGCGCTTCTCGTACGACGCGAAGTACGACGGCACGAACTCGTTCGCCCGCTCACCGCCAGCACTCGCAGGCACCGGCGCACCGGGCAGGTTGGCGATCCCATGGACGTCGCGCATGGTCAGCGAGTCCCATCGGTGCTGCCACGCACCGCCCGGCTCCGGATTCCGGTCCAGTACGACGACCTCGTCGTACGGCGTGAATCCCAGCCGCACGAGGTGGTAGGCAGCCGACAACCCCGCCTGACCCGCACCGATCACCACAACCTGAAGCACACCACCCACAACGCGGACCCGGCGGCACATCTTCCCGCCGCCGGGTCCGCGTCGTGCTGTCAGTCCGCTTCGATGAGGCGGTCGATCTTTTCGTGGTAGCGCTGGCCGGCCTTGCCGCCGATGAGTGCGGCGAGCAGGGTCACGACGATCACGGCTACTGCGCCGATCACTCCGCCGGTGGCGAGCGCTCCGTCGGACAGGGCGATGTCAGGACGCTGTACGTCGCTCAGCCAGTCGTACTGGCTGTTCAGCAGGGCTCCGGCGCCGGCGGCGAGGACGGTCACGAGCACCGTCACCATCCAGACCCCGAACCCGTTGCGGGCGCCGTCGAAGCGTGCCAGCCGACCGGCGACGTACCCGCCGCTGTAGAAGGCCACTGCGATCACCACGATCGCCATGACCGAGGCAGTCAGGCCTGCGGCCGCGGGTGCGGCTTCGGCGTCGGTGCGGCTGTAGTCCAGGATCTCGGCGGTCAGCAAGGCCACCGCGGAGACCGCGGCGGACAGCAGGACCGACATGGCGATCGCAACCAGCCAGCCGAAGAAGGCTGCGCCGAACTTGAATCCCCGATAGACCAGCAGTGCCGCATCGGCGGCGGGTGCGCGATCCGGTGCGACCAGGGGTCGGTCCGGGGCGGTCGTCACGTTGCTCATCGTCCGTTCTCCTCACAGTGAGCTTGCCTGCGACCAGTACCCCTCTGATCGCAGGCTGACACCGGTCCGGCGACGGATTTAACCGGGATAGCGACGTGGCGTGAACACCAGCGGTCCGGCCGGCCGATCGACAGTCCGGGTTTGGGACGAGCCGATGAGCAGCAGACACCGCATGTCGACAGTCTCGGGGTCCAGCTCACCCAACGTAGTGACGGTGACGGTTTCGGCCGCACCACCGACGTCACGACCCACAACAACCGGAGTGTCGGCGGACCGGTGTTCCAGCAGCAGGTCGCGCGTCGCACCGACCTGCCAAGTGCGGGTCTTCGAAGCTGGGTTGTAGATAGCGATCGCGAGATCTGCCGCCGCAGCAGCAGACAGCCGCTGGGCGATCACCTCCCACGGCTTGAGCCGGTCAGACAGCGACAGCACGCAGAAGTCGTGTCCCAGCGGCGCACCGACCCGGCTGGCCACGGCCTGCGCCGCAGTCATCCCAGGCAACACCTGTACGGCGATGTCCGCGTACTCCGGTTCCGACGCGACCTCGGTGACCGCACTGGCCATGGCGAACACACCCGGGTCACCGGACGACACCACAACCACCGCAGATCCCTTACGAGCAAGGTCCAGCGCGAAGGCAGCCCGCTCCGACTCCACCTTGTTGTCCGAGCCATGCTTGCGTTGCCGCGCGCGGTCCGGCAGTCGATCGACGTACGGGCCGTAGCCGATCAGGTCGTCCGCTCCGGCGATTACCGCCCGCACCTCAGGTGTCATCCACTCCGGTCCAGCAGGCCCCAGCCCGACGACTGTCACCGAGCCTTCGCGCGCAGTCCGCACTGCAGGTGCACTGAAGCTGTTGTTGATCGGGCTGGGTAACAGTGCGAGCGAGAAGTACGGAACCGCGTCCGGATCGACCTCTGACAGCGGTGCGATGCGCTGCTCCGAGGTGGTGGCGCGTTCGACGTACCAGGCCTCGTCAGCACGCCCGGCCAGCTCAAAAGCCTCGCGGACGTTGCCAAAAGTGCGTCCCAGCTTCATCACTGCGGCAGCGTCCGTGTTCCGCAACCGCTCCGCGAGCACATCCGGCGGCAGCGTCCCCGGCAGCACAGTCAGCACCTCGTCGCGCTCACACAACGGCCGCCCGAGTACGGCGGCCGCGGCGCTCACCGACGTCACCCCAGGAACCACCTCACACGGGTACCGGTCGGCCAACCGCTTGTGCATGTGCATGTAGGACCCGTAGAACAACGGATCCCCTTCAGCCAGTACGACGACGTCCCGGCCCGCGTCGAGATGCGCAGCGAGCCGTTCGGCGCACTCGGCGTAGAACTCGTCCATGGCGCCCTGATAGCCACCGGGATGATCAGTGGTCTCGGTGGTGAGCGGATAGACCAGGTGTTCCTCGATCTGCCCGTCACGCAGGTACGGCGCGGCCACCGAGCGCGCGATGCTTCGCCCGTGCCGCGCGCTGTGGAACGCGATCACGTCCGCCGCACCGATCAAGCGGGCAGCCTTGACCGTGACGAGCTCAGGGTCACCCGGCCCCAGTCCTACGCCCCACAGCTGTCCGGTCACTCTTCTTCGCTCGCAATCGCGTTGATGGCCGCAGCGGTGATCGCACTGCCGCCACGGCGGCCCCGCACCACCAGATACTCCAGACCAAGCGTGTTTGCTGCCAGAGCCTCTTTGGACTCGGCGGCACCGATGAATCCCACCGGAATCCCGAGTACGGCGGCCGGCCGCGGACCGCCCGCTGCGATCACCTCGAGCAGTCGGAACAAGGTGGTCGGCGCGTTCCCGACCGCAACGACCGCACCGGCCAGGTGCTCGGCCCACAGGTCCACGGCGGCCGCGCTGCGCGTCGTCTGCAATGCAGCGGCCAGCTCAGGGACACCCGGCGAGCTCAGCGTGCAGATCACCTCGTTGTCGGCAGGCAGCCGCCGCCGAGTGATACCGGCAGCGACCATCTGCGCGTCACATAGGATCGGTGCGCCGTTCTGAAGCGCGGTGCGCGCGTTCTTGACCACGTTCGGCGACCAGGCCAGGTCAGCGACCAGATCGGTCATGCCGCAGGCGTGAATCATCCGGACCGCGACCTGGGCCACGTCGGCCGGCAAGTGGTCGAGCGCGGCCTCGGACCGGATCGTCGCGAACGACCGCCGGTAGATCTCCGCGCCGTCCCGCACGTACTCGAACCCGCTCACCACGTCTCCTTCAACTCGCCGTCGACCAAGTACCCGTTGCCAACGGCAAGTATGTCGACAAAGACACCTGCCGGTTTTCCGCACCGGCGTTCACACCCGGACCAGTGCACCCGCCGTCCGTCCCGCGCCAGCTGTGGCACGACCCGTCGGGCATCACCGCGAACATCCGCCAAGGACTTCGCACATCCAGGGCGACCCGCACACGCTGTCACACCGCTCCACACCGAGTCGGGTGTTGTGACCAACCCGACTGCCTCCAGTGGCGCACTGGCCACAGCAGGGAGCACCACCGATCGCCAGGGCGTCACCCGCACCCACTCTGCGACCTCTGTAAGCACTACGGCCTGCTCCTGCGTCAGACTGCCGAGCGGAACGGTGGCGACCAGCGCAGACCCATGCTCGCCGGCCTCAGTAGGCGCACCCGCCACGGGTAGCTCACCGGTCGCTTCCAGGCCGAGCCGCTCCAAGATGCGCCTGGAGCCGTCAATGACCTCAGCGATCCGCCACTCCGCGCCATCCCGCACCTCCAGGAACGCACCCGCGGCCGCGATCATCACCTCGACCACCTCACCCCAGCTGAGGCGGACACCGTGCGTACCAAGGCTCAGCAGGGCCTCACGGGAGTCAACCGCCTGGACCAGCACATCGGCCCCGGAGGCGACCAGATCACCGCGCCCATCATCCAGTGCGAACAGGAACCGTCCCGGCAGGTCAGCCAACCCGGGATGCGCACACAGAGCTCGGTCCAACGCAGCAGCCAGCGGCAGTACGTCGTACCGGCCATCCAAACCGGACAGCGGGGAGACGAGGATGTTGCGGACGCGCTCGTGAGTGAGTGAGGGGAGCAGTCCGGCTCGGTAGAGCCGATCAGACAGCTCCTGGGGCCCATCCGGTCGCAGCGCACGGATCTGCAGATTCCCCCGAGAGGTGAGCTCGAGCCGCCCGTCACCGAGATCCAACGACGCCGACCGCAGTACGTCGAGCTGGGTAACGCTCAGCAACCCACCAGGCACGCGGATCCGAGCCAGACCGCCGTCAGCCGCCTGGTGCACTGCCAGCACACCCGGGCACCTGTCCGTAGAAGTCCTCACCACACCGCGATGCTACGTCCCAGCCACTTGTGTCCTGGACCACGTCACAACTCCCACGGTCAGAGCGACGCAGATACCACCCGCGACCATCGCGGTGGACACCGACAGGGCATCCACCATCAGGCCGCCCAGCAACGCGCCCATGGACAGCACTGCCTGGAACGACGAGGTGAACAGGACAGTCGCCGCTTCTCGGGACTGCGGAGCTGCAGCGGCGAACATGCTCATGGTGCAGACCGGTACGCCGCCGTATCCCAGTCCCCACACCACCAGCAGCGCGACCGCAGCCGGTGTCGTCTGTCCGGCCAAGGGGAGGAGCAGCATCGCGGTAGCCATCAGACCTGCGCAGGTGGCGAAGGTCAGTCGCGGGTGCCGAGCGACCGCCGTTCCCGCGACCAGGTTCCCGACCAGTCCCGCACCGCCGTACACGAGAAGCAGCAAGCCGATCAGCTCGGGCGGTACGAAGGGCCGCAGGAACGGAGTCAGATAGGTGTACGCGGCGAAGTGACCGATGACGACCAGACAGGTAGCAAGCAGCGCTCGGTTGCTGCTCCGGAGGGCACTACGCAGGACGGACAGCCGGGTGACCTCTAGCGGCGGTAGCGGAGGCACCGTCGCGAAGAGGGCGACCAGCACGAGCAACGACAGCCCGCCGAGGGCTGCGAACGACGCGCGCCACCCGAGCAGCTCACCGAGCAGAGTGCCGCCCGGTACGCCGAGCACCGTCCCGAGCGGGACTGCGGAGAAGATCACCGCCGTCGCTCGGGCTGTCCACCGCGCAGGGACGAGTCGCCCGGCGAGTCCAGCGCCGATCGACCAGAAGCCGCCGATGGTGAGGCCCACGAGGAAGCGAGCCAGCAGTTCGAGCTCGTACGAGGGTGCTGCGGCAGCCAGGAAGCCGGCCACGGCCAGCACCCCCATCAGTGCGCACAACATCAGCCGACGGTCGAGCCGCGCGGTGGTCACGGTGATCACCGGGGCGGCGATCGCCGCGACCAGCCCGGGCATGGTCATCAGCAGTCCCGTCCGTCCCGGCGACAGGCCGAAGTCGGCGCCGATCGGGGTGAGTAGACCAACCGGCAGGATCTCAGTGGTGACGATGGTGAAGATGCCCAGGGTCACCGCGGCCACACCGAGCCGATGCGTCGTCGGCGTACGTGTCAGTTCGATGGTCATGCCGTCCAGCCAACCGGCCGCCGGCCGCCAGCACCGGCGGGTTTGCGACAGCGCGGTCGGCGTGACGGTGGACGTCGTTTTTCCGCTGGCGCAGTGATTGTCGGTGCCGGCTGGCAGGGTTGGTGCATGGCACTCAGAGATCGGCCCTGGCCCGCTGACGACCTGACCTTGCAGGAGTCCGTGATCGGGTATTTCCAGTTCGTCCACTCCACTGTGGTGAACAAACTGGACGGGCTCACCGAGGAGCAGGCGCGGGCGACCCCGCTCCCGACGTCACCGGTGATGAATCCGCTCGGCCTGGTCAAACACCTGACCGCGGTCCAGCGGCAGCACCTGCAGCGCACCATCGGCGGTCAGGACCTGCCCTCGCTCTGGCGGTCCGATGACCACGACTACGAGTTCCGGATCGGTCCGGACGAGACGGTCGCGGGGGTCATCGCGGCGTACGACGCGGAGTGGGAGCTGTCGCAGCAGACGCTCGCGAAGGTCGACTGGTCGGCGTTCGTGGAGGGGTATCACGGCCCGATCCGGATCGAGCGGTTCGTGGCCGACGTCCTGCAGGAGTCCGCGCGCCACCTCGGCCACCTGGACATCCTGCGGGAGCTGATCGACGGCGCGAAGGGCGAGTGATCCGCAGCGGGATCATCTGCCAAGAGATCATCCCGAGCTAGAGTCGAAAGATGGCTCGCACCGTCCCCGATCTCACCGGCTATCTGAACCGCGCCGGTCATGTGCTCGAGACACAGCTCCATGCGGCGCTGTCCGAGCTCGGTCTGACGACGCGGATGCAAGGCGTGCTGGCGCATGCGCTGGAGGGCGAGCGGACGCAGATCCAGCTCGCCGAGCTGGCCTACCTGGACAAGACCACGATGGTGGCCACGGTCGACGCCCTAGAGAAGGCCGGCTACGCCGAGCGCAAGGCGTCGGCCACCGACCGTCGGGCCCGGATCGTCGCAGTCACCGAAGCCGGCGCCAAGATCGCGCAGGAAGGCCAGGCGATCGTCGACCGCGTGCACCGCGAGACCCTGGCAGTGCTGGCCGCAGACCGCCGTACGCCGTTCCTCGAGTCCCTGCAGGCCTTGGTCGACGGCCCGCTGGCCATTCCGGCCGTCGCACAGCCCGTCCGCCGCGGAAGGCAGCGGACGAGCTGACGCAGGCTGGTCAGCCGTTGCTGCGACCCGGCGCGCAGACCACGAAGCCGTAGGCCTGGGTGGTGTCACCGAAGCCGCCGTTCGCCTTGACGTAGCGCGCTCCGAAGTACCAGCTGCGTCCGTCGTAGCTCGGCTCGGACTGGAAATAGTCGAGTCCCCGGCCCGAGTTGGTCTGACCGCCGAAGCCGCCGTTCACGGCCACCTGGCCGCTGGGGCAGTCGGCTCGCCACTCCGCCGATTCGCCGTCCTGGATGTCCTTCCGAACGGTGATGGGCGGGTTGACGACGAAGCCGGCCGCGTCACCCTTCGGCCCCTGCGGTCCTGCCGGACCCGCCGGTCCGGGGACACCCTGGGCTCCAGCTGCACCCTGCGGTCCGGCCGCTCCGGCCGCTCCGGCAGGTCCGGCAGGTCCGGCCGGGCCGAGGTCGCCCTTCGGGCCCTGCTGGTTCCACGAGGTCGGCGTCTCGTAGAAGCGGCATGCGCCGCCCTTGGCCGGGTCGATGATCCGGACGTCGCCGAAGCTCCGGTCGACGCATGCGCTGATCGTGACCGGCGCCGGCTCGGACGCCGAGGCGACCAGCACGCTGCTGCCACCGAGCGCCACCGCTGCCCCCAGTGCCGCGGCTACTGCCCGCGACTTCCCCACTCGTTGTGCTCTGCTCTTCAGGTCCATGGGTCGATTGTGGAAAACAGGTGCTCCCGGCAACAGTCGCGCGCAGGCCGTCGCCAGGGCCACGCCCCGTTCGCGATTGGGCAATGCTGCACCCGGCGTCAGGCGACGGTCACGCGGCGTGGATGGCTTAGTCTGCCCGCATGCAGATCGTGGTCATCGGTATCGGGGCAGGCGATCCGGAGCAGCTCACGCTGCAGGCCGTGGCAGCGCTGAACCGGGTCGACGTGTTCTTCGTGCTGGACAAGGGCGACGTCAAGCAGGAGCTCGTCGACCTGCGCACCGAGATTCTGCAGCGGCATGCGACCACCAAGGAGTACCAGGTCGTCGTCGGCCGCGACCCCGAGCGGGACCGGTCCACTGCGGCGTACGTCGAGGCTGTGGACGACTGGCGACGCCGCCGGGCCGATGTGTGCGCGGAGCTGATCGCAGCGAACCTCGGTGCGGATCAGGTGGGCGCATTCCTGGTCTGGGGCGACCCGTCCCTCTACGACAGCACCCTGGCGATCCTCGACGACATCCAGGACCGCGGTGCGCTGTCCTTCGAGATCGAGGTGATCCCGGGCATCAGCAGTGTCTCCACACTGGCCGCGCGGCACCGCGTTCCGCTCAACCAGGTGGGGCGTCCGGTGCAGATCACCACAGGTCGGCGGCTGGCCAAGGAGTGGCCGGAGGGCGTGGACGACGTGGTGGTGATGCTCGACGCGCACACCGCCTTCACTGCGCACCTCGACCAGGACGCGACCATCTACTGGGGCGCCTACCTCGGTACGCCGGACGAGCTGCTGATCGCGGGTCCGGTCCGAGAGGTCGCAGCGGAGATCGAGAAGGTGCGCGCCGAGGCCCGGGAGCGCAAGGGCTGGATCATGGACACCTACCTGCTGCGCCGCCCCTAGACCAAAGGTGGTGGTGCCCTGGTCGTCCGGCCGAAGCGACAGGCGCGCGCTCCATTGGACGCTGCAACACATGACGAAGAAACTCTTGGCACTGCTGGCCCTGGTCCCACTGGTCATGCCCAGTACGGCGGCGGCCGCGTCCGACGTCGTACGGACAGACGCAGGACTCGTTCAGAGTAAGACAGTCGGAGAGGCTCGCGTCTTCGACGGCATCCCGTACGCCGCACCACCGGTCGGCGCACTCCGGTGGAAAGCACCCCAGCCGGTGCAGCCGTGGGACGGGGTCCGCGAGTCGAAGCTCGGGAACCCCTGCCCGCAGCAGGCGAACTCCGAAGTACCGAAGGGCTCCTCCGCCGAGGACTGCCTCTATCTGAACGTCACCACCCCGGCAAAGCCGTCCACGAAGCCGCGAGCCGTCATGGTGTGGATTCCTGGTGGCGGGTTCTTCGAGGGCGCAGGCAACAGCTATGAGGCCTCGAAGCTCGCCGCCCGCGGTGATGTGGTCGTGGTGACGGTCAACTATCGGCTGGGCATCTACGGCTTCTTCGGCTATCCCGGTCTGCCCGGCTCTGGCACGTTCGGGCTGCAGGACCAGCAGGCGGCCCTGCGCTGGGTGCAGCGCAACGCACGGACCTTCGGTGGCGACCCGCGCAACGTGACCATCGCCGGCGAGTCTGCCGGCGGCATGAGTGTGTGCGCTGAGCTCACGTCCCCCACCTCGGCAGGTCTGTTCAGCAAGGCGATCATGCAGAGCGGCTCCTGTGCCTTCAACTGGGCCGACAACAGCCAGTACCCCAAGCAGACCGCGGATTCGCCGTGGCACCCGGTCCGTGACGTCGAGGCGAACGGCAAGGACTGGGCGGAAGACAAGAAGCCCGATCTGCAGTGCAAGCCCGGTCAGTCCACCATCGACTGCCTCCGCGGCATCGACTCGGACGAGCTGCTGGCGGACACCTTCCAATTCACCCAGCTCGGGTACGGCGGGAGCGCCGTACTGCCGCTGAGCCCGGCCAAGGCGTTGCAGGCCGGTCTGTTCCACCGGGTGCCGATCATCTCCGGTAACAACCATGACGAAGCCGCTGCTTGGCTGTCCGCATTCGGAGAGATCAAGGACTACCCGAAGCTCGTGACCGACATGGTCGGCGCGAAGCAGGCAGCCAAGGTGCTGCGGGAGTACCCGCTGAGCCGCTACGAGTCACCAGCTGCCGCGTGGACCGCTGTGACCACCGACCGGATCTGGTCGTGCACACAGGTTGCCAGTGATCAGCAGGCTGCCCGCAAGGTCCCGGTGTACGCCTATGAGTTCGCCGACAAGCACTCGCCGCTCGCCCAGCCCGGTCTGGGCGCCGCACACGCTGCCGAACTGGTGTACCTGTTCCGGCCGGGCGGCATCGACTTCCCGCTGACGGCGACACAGCAGCAGTTGTCGAACCAGATGATCGACTACTGGACAGCGTTCGTCCGCACCGGCAACCCGAACGGGCAGGACCGCCCGCACTGGTCGCCGACCGGTCGGCAAGAGGTCAAGGGACTCTCACTGGCGCCGACGGACCAGTCCGGCATCCACCCGGTCAACCTCAGCACCGAACACCACTGCGCCTTCTGGGCCGGCCTCAGCTAGCGCGGTTGCGCAGCAGGTCCGTCCCGCGCATCACGAGCGGTGAGAGAAGCAGGAGCAGCAGGGCGTAGAAACGGACGCCCGGAACGAACGCCGCCAGGATGAAGGCGAGCGCCGTCAGCCCGGTCAGCACGAAGGAGTTCTTGAGCTCCCGGCTGCTGACCGGGTCGTCCGGGTTCTCGATCTCGGCGTGTCCCTTGATCATCCAGGTGAGTGCCGTCTGGCTCGCGCTGAGGGCGAGGATCGTTCCGCTGTAGAAGCCGGCGGTGAACTGCGAGCTCTCGAAGCTACCGACGATCTCGGTCGGGAACGGCAGGACCACGATGAACAGCAGCCAGAGCAGGTTGAGCCGCATCATGCCGTTCGTGTAGGCGCGCACATGCTCGAAGACCTGGTGATGCCCCAGCCAGAAGTTCCCGATCACCACGAAGGTCAGCAGGAACGAGTAGATCTCCGGCTTGTGGTCGGTGATCACCTCGAGCGCGGTGTGGTGCTCGGTCTTGTACTCGGCGACCACCTCGACCAGCGGCAGGATCAGCAGCGTCAGTGCGATCGCCACGACGGCATCCGTGAACAGGATCAAGCGGTCCGGGTTCCTAGTCTTACTCACGGCGACACAGTACTAATGCCTTCCCCGCCCCACCGCCCCGGTCAACCATTCAGCCTCAGTCGTCCGGCAGGGAGACCGTCGACAAGGTGATGCGGTCCTTGCCGGGCGCGGCGCGGAGGTAGGGCTCGACCAGGGCCTGCAACCCCCGGCGGAGGGTGTCCAGGTCGTCGGTGTCGACGTAGAGCGACACCTGGTTGTAGCCGAACTGCTCGCGCCGGCTGTCGAGATGTCCGCGCTCCACGATCCGGTCGTAGTCGGCAGTGAGCTGGGTGAGCATCAGCAGGAGGGCGCGCCGGTGCTGGTCCGGCGTCATCGCGCGGGCCTCGTCCTCCTCGATGTGAGCGACATCGGTGGACTGGTCGAGTGTCAGTGTGCGCTCGACGGCGCCGCGGACCCGCCGCTCCCGGACGACCGTCAGCACACCGCCGTCGATCAGCGCCGCGACGTGCCGGTAGAGCGTGGTCGCCGGGACGTCGGGCAGGTCCTGCCGCAGGTCGGTGGTGGTCACCTCCCGGCCCAGCACCCGCTGGATGATGCGCCAGCGGATCGGGTGCAGCAGGAGGTCGGCCAGCGGGGTGGCCGGCGACCCTGAGGGTTCAGTCATGGTTTGCCCCTATTGATTCCAAGTATGGAAATAATACTCTTAGTGGAACCAATCGCCTTCGACAGGAGACTGCCGTGTCGCTCCACCAGCAGCCCGATAGCCCGAAAAGCGCAGGTCTCTCGCGACGCACTGTGCTCGCCGCCGCAGCCGTCGCCGTACCCGTCAGCGCTCTGTCCGCCACCGGCGCCACCGCCGCTCCGGCTCCCATTGCCACCAAACCAGCCGGTACGACGCCCGCCGCGGTCGGACGGCTGTTCGACAAGGTCGAGTCCGGGATGGCGAAGTACGCGATCCCTGGTGTCGGTCTGGGTGTCTGGTACCGCGGCCGCGAGTACGTGCGCGGCTTCGGCGTCACGAACGTCGACAACCCGACACCGGTGACCGCGGACACCGTCTTCCGCATCGGCTCCACCACGAAGACCTTCACCGCCACTGTGATCATGCAGCTGGTTGAACGTGGGCTCGTGCACCTGGACCGCCCGGTCCGCACGTACCTGCCCGATTTCGCCACCGCCGACCCCACAGTCGGCCCACGCGTCACAGTCCGGCAGTTGCTGAACCACTCCGCCGGCTGGCGGGGTGACACCTTCGTCGACACCGGCGACGGCGACGATGCACTCGCCCGGTACGTCGCCGCGCTGGCGCAGGCGCCGCAGCTGACCCCGCTGGGCAAGGTGTTCTCGTACAACAACGCAGCCATCGGTGTGGCTGGGCGGATCGTCGAGGCGGTCACCGGCAAGCCGTATGAGACCGCTGCTCGGCAGATGCTGATCGACCCGCTCGGACTGGCGCACAGCCGGTTCTTCCGCAGTGAGCTGGGTGGCTTCAGCGTCGCTGCGTCCCACAACATCGTCAACGGGAAGCCGGTCGTCGAGCCGTCCTTCGAGGCGATGCCACGCAGCCTGCACTCGTTCGGCGGGCTGATCTCCAGTGCGCAGGACCAGTTGCGCTATGCGCGCTTCCAGCTCGGCCACCACGGGTATCCGCGGCTCCTGCGGGACCGGACCCGTGTGGCCATGCAGTCCAACCCTGGGCCGGGCGGCACGCTGTTCGTCGAGCTGGACGGTGTCGGTGTCGGCTGGATGATCCGTCCGACCGCAGAGGGCGTGAAGGTGATCCAGCACGGCGGTGACTGGAGCGGTCAGCACTCCGGCTTCCTGATGGTGCCGAAGCGCGACTTCGCCCTCACGGTGCTCACGAACTCGGAGAGCGGTCCGGGTCTGACAGCAGAGCTGTTCGCCGACGACTGGGCGCTGGCTGAGCTGGCCGGCGTCCACAACCTGCCCGCGGTAGTGCGTCCGCTGCCGCCGAAGCAGTTGGCGTCGTACGAGGGCAGTTACGTCGCCAGCCAGGTCGGCCTCGACGGAGTGGAGAGCTCGTTCGGCATCGACCTGACGGCCGACAATGGACAGCTGCTCGGTTCGGCCGAGGGCCAGCCCGCGCTCCGCTTCGGCTTCTACAAGCGCGACTACGTGCTGTCGCTCGGCCTGGACGGCACACCCGACTCCACCCGCGCCAACTTCATCCCGGGGCCCGACGGCAGACCCGCCTTCCTCCGGTACGGCGGCCGCCTGTTCCGCCGGCAGACAGGTGCAGCTCGCACCACGGCGGGCCGTCAGGTCAAGAGCCTCGCCGAACTGACGACTCCCGCCCGCTGACCAGCCCGACGAAGTCCTGAGCGGTGCCGGTGACGACCTCACCGGCACCGTAGGACCAGTCCAGGTCGGTTGCGCGCAGTTCGATGCCGGACAGATCCACGCCGAAGTACTTCAGGTGCTTGGGCCCCAGGCCGTCCAGAACCACGCGCAACCGATCCAGCGGCACCCGGCGATCGATGCCCAGCGCAACGGTCATGTCGAGCCCGTGAATCACGTCATGTGACAACGCACCCTCGTAGCCACCGCCCGGCGGCTGCCACGGGTGGTGGATGTTGTCGCGCAGGCAGCTGAGCAGCTCCGCATTGCTCAGCGCCGCAGTGTCCGCACGTGCTGCGCGCTCGGAGAAGCGGTTGAAGCCACCCGACTTCGCGATCCCGAACAGCACGCGGGGCATCGAGTACCGGTACGCCATGGTGATGTGGGCAACGACCTCGCGCACCCGCCAGCCGGTACACAGACTCGGCTGGTCCCACTCCTCGGCGGTCAGTCCGCTCAGGACCTCGACCAGATCGGTCCGTTCCGCCGCAACGAGCTCTCGAATCTCCGTCATACCCCACCGACGGACAGCTCAGCGCCGTACAGACACTTCGGCCAATCTTTTCTGCAGGTACTCCCGGTCGGCGTTCGTCGCGGCCAGCTCAACCGCCTCCTTGTAGGCGGCAACTGCTTCGGTACGGCGATCCAGCCGGCGAAGGAAGTCCGCCCGGGCTGCCGGTAGCAGGTGGTAGCCGACCAGCGATCCAGCGGCCAGTTGCTCGACCAGTGCGAGCCCGACCGCCGGTCCGTCGGCCATACCGATGGCTACGGCGCGGTTGAGCGCGACGACCGGGGTCTGGGGGAGCTGTCCGTAGAGCCCGGCGATCTGCGGCCAGTCCGTGTCGGCTGCGGTCCGGGCGATCGCATGGCACGCGGCAATCGCGGCCTGCACCTGGTATGGCCCCGGAGTGCGCCGCTGGAGGGTCAGGTCCAGCAGCTCCTCGGCCTCCGTGATCAGCTCGCCGTCCCAACGCGTACGGTCCTGCTCGTCGAGCGTCACGAGGACACCGTCGGGGGAGAGGCGCGTCTGGCGGCGAGAGTCGTGAAAGAGCATCAGTGCGAGCAGTCCAGCGGCCTCTGGTTCCTCCGGCATCAGCTGGACGAGCAGTCTGGCAAGCCGAATGCCCTCCTGGCTCAGAGTGCTCCGGGCGACATCGGAGTACCCCTCGTTGAAGAGCAGATAGAGCACCGCCAGTACGGCGGGAGTCCGCTCGGGGAGCAGATGCGCCGGCGGAACGCGGTACGGGATCCCGGCGTGCTGGATCTTCTGCTTGGCCCTGGTGAGCCGCTTCGACATGGTCGTCTCGCCGACCAGGAACGCTCGCGCGATCTCCGCCGTACTGAGTCCGGCCAGCGTCCGTAACGTCAACGCGACCCGCGCCTCCATCGCCAACGCCGGGTGGCAACAGGTGAACATCAACCGCAGTCGGTCGTCCGGTACGTCGTACGTCTCGGAAGGCTCGTATGTCATCGCAGCGACCTCCTGAAGCTTGGTAGCCCCGACTGCCTCGCGCCGGAGCCAGTCGATCGCCCGGTTGCGCGCAGTGGTCGTCAGCCAAGCACCGGGCTTGTCTGGTACGCCGTCGCGCGGCCAGCGCTCGAGTGCCGCAGCGCACGCCTCTTGGGCGCACTCCTCGGCCAGCTCCCAGTCCCCGGTCATCCGGATCAGCGTGGCGACCACCTGGCCCCACTCCGCCCGGAAGACCTCGGCATAGGTCACAACACCGGACGGATCTCGATCGTCCCGTAGCCGGCGGCCGGGTGCTTGGCAGCGATCTCGATAGCCTCGTCCAGGTCGGCGCAGTCGATCAGCACGAAGCCGCCGATCTGCTCCTTGGTCTCCGCGAACGGACCGTCGGTCAGCAACAGCTCGTTGTCGCGGACCCGCACCGTGGTGGCCTCGGACGGCGGCCGCAGCCCAGCACCTCCCGCCACGACGCCCCTGGCCTCCATCTCCTCCGACCAGCCGCCACAGCCGTCGTTGGCATGCGCCTCGGCGTCCTCGCCACCGGCGATCATCAGCAGGTACTTCACAGTCGTCCTCCGAGTTCTCCGTGCCTCTAACAGTTCACCGACGAATGCCCTGATCGGAAACAGACACGACCTACACTGCGTCTATGCCTGACCGTACCCAGACCATCGCGTACCCGGCACCCGGATCGCGGCCGTCACGACGGGACGAGGAGCCGCTGGCACCGCACGTCATCGTGCTGTTCGGCGCCACCGGTGACCTGGCCAAACGCAAGCTGCTCCCCGGTCTGGCGTATCTGCAGCAGTCCAAGTTCGCCCCCGACGTACGGATCATCGGGTCGGCCACCGAGGACCTGACCGTGGACGAGTTCCGGGAGCGCGCCCGCCAGGCGGTGGAGACGTACGGGACCCACAAGATGAGCGACGCGGAGTGGGCGCAGTTCGCGGGCCGCCTCGACTACGTGCCGGTGTCGGCCGGTCCGGGCCCGCTGGCCGAGGCGGTGCACAAGGCCGAGGACCTGCTGGGTCCGGACGCCCGCCGCCTGCACTACCTGTCGGTGCCGCCGAAGGCTGCCCAGGCGGTCATCGCGATGCTCCGCGACGCCGGACTGGTCGACCGGGCCCGAGTGGTGATGGAGAAGCCGTTCGGCGACGACCTGGCCAGCGCCATCAAGCTCAACGACTTCGTCCACGAGACCTTCGACGAGTCGCAGGTCTTCCGGATCGACCACTTCCTGGGCAAGGAAGCGGCGCTGAACATCCTCGCCTTCCGGTTCGCCAACGGCCTGTTCGAGCCGATCTGGAACCGCAACCACATCGACCACGTGCAGATCGACATCCCCGAGGAGCTCGGCCTCGACCAGCGCGCCACGTTCTACGAGCCGACCGGCGCGTTCAAGGACATGGTCGTCACGCACCTGATGCAGGTGATGTCGTTCGTCGCGATGGAGCCGCCGACCGCCCTGGAGCCGCGGGCGATCTCGGAGGAGAAGAACAAGGTCTTCCGGTCGATGCTGCCGATCCAGGCGACCGACGTGGTCCGCGGTCAGTACTCCGGGTACCGCAACGAAGAGGGCGTGGCGCCGGACTCCGACACCGAGACGTTCATCGCGCTGAAGGTTGAGATCGACAACTGGCGTTGGGCCGGCGTGCCGTTCTTCCTGCGCACCGGCAAGCGGATGGCGCAGGGCCAGCGGATCATCTCGATCGCCTTCAAGGAAGCGCCGAAGACGATGTTCCCGACCGGGTTCGGGGCGGAGGGGCCGGACCACCTGACCTTCGACCTGGCTGACTCCTCCCGGGTCTCCCTGTCGTTCTACGGCAAGCGCCCCGGGCCGGGGATGCGGCTGGAGAAGCTGTCGATGCAGTTCTCGACGCAGGAGACCAAGAGCGCAGGCGACGTACTGGAGGCCTACGAGCGGCTGATCCTGGACGCCATGCGCGGCGACCACACGCTCTTCACCACGGCCGAGGGCATCGAGTCGCTCTGGGAGCGGTCGGCGCACCTGCTGGAGGACCCGCCGCCGGTCAAGACGTACCAGCCCGGCACCTGGGGCCCGAACGCCATTCACCAGCTGATCGCACCGCGTGCCTGGCGGTTGCCGTTCGAGCGCGAGTGGCGCGACCACACGCCCAAGCCCTAAGCACTACCCCTGTACGGCGGCCACTGCCTCGCGGATCGGACCGCGGTGCAGTCCGCCGTGGCCGGGCAGCACGAGGTCCGCGTCCAGATCCACCAGAGGCTTCAGTGCGGCGAGTAGATCCATCGGATCCCCGTGCTGGAACAGTGGTGGGATCAGCTGCGGGCCAGTGGCTGACACGATCTTGTGCCCGGTGACCAGGGCGTCTCCAGTGATCACCACGCCCGCAGCCGGGACGTAGTACGCAGAATGGCCCGCAGTGTGACCGTGAGTCGGCACTGGCACCGGCTGGCCGGGCAGGTCGAGAGTGCCGTCGCCTGGGAACGCCTGAACGTGCGGAGCCGCCACGTCCTGCAGAGCGCCGTTCCGGATGATGCCAACCGCCCACGGCAGTACGCCGGGTCGCCACAGGTTGCTGATCAGCTTGGCCGGTGCGAGCTGGTCCAGGTAGTCCCGGTGGGCATGGCTCACTTCGGCCGGATCGGCGTACGTCGGAATGCCGTAGCGACTGTGAAACGGGTTCACCGCACCCATGTGGTCGACGTGCGCATGTGTCAGCAGCACGGCTCGCACGTCCTGGGGCTGGTGCCCGATCGCCCGGATCGAGGCCTCGACCGCGTCGATGTCGCCGGGGTACCCGCCGTCGATCAGCGTCAGACCGGAGCCGTCGCGGAGCAGTACCCAGTTCACTGCCGAGCCCTGGACGAAGAAAACGTCCTTGGCGACCTCTTCGTACTTCACCGATTCTCCCGTCGCTGCTGGGTCGCATCCGCAACCCCAGCCAATTGTCCGGCATTGTCCCCAGGGCCCGGTAACGTCCGGTCTCGTGAACGTCGAAGAACGCATTCAGGAGCTGGCCGGCCGGATCGTCGAGCTGCGCGACGCGTACTACCAGGGATCCCCGGTGGTCGCGGACGCGGAGTACGACGCGGTCGAGGACGAGCTGCGCGGCCTGATCGCCGAGCACCCGGAGCTGACCCCGGAGCCGAACCCGCTGGACCAGGTGGGCGCGCCGACCGTGCTGCACGCCCCGATCCGGCACTCGCGCCCGATGCTGTCGCTGGAGAAGGCGACCAAGCCCGAGCAGGTCGAGGCGTTCTTCAGCAGGTTCCCCGGACAGCCGGTCGTGGTGATGCCGAAGCTGGACGGGCTGTCGCTGGCGCTGGTCTACGAGGACGGCCGGTTCGCCCGGGCGATCACCCGGGGCGACGGCACCACCGGTGACGATGTGACCCCGTTGGTGCGAGCCCTGACCGACGGCGTACCGCATCAGCTCGACGCACCGGGTCGCGTGGAGGTGCGGGGCGAGGCGGTCATGCTGCGGTCGACGTTCGCGGCGTACAACCAAGCCCATCCGGACAAGCCGCTGATCAACCCGCGCAACGCCGCGGCCGGCACGCTGCGGGCGAAGGACCCGGCCACGGTGTCCGAGCGGCGGCTGCAGTTCCTCGCGTTCGACCTGCAGACCGATGCGGACAGCGCGGAGACCGATCTGGAGCGCGGGCTCAAGACACTCGGGTTCACTGCCGCCGACATGCGGCACTGCGACGATGCGGCCGCGGCGCAGGAGGTGATCACCGGGATCGAGCAGCAGCGCAACGAGCTCGACTACGACCTCGACGGCGCCGTACTGCGGCTTGCCGATCGGGACGCGTTCGCCGCGGCCGGGACGCGGTCGAGCTCGCCGCGTGGTGCGCTGGCGTTCAAGTTCGCGGCCGAAGAGAAGACCACGATCCTGCTTGAGGTCAAGTGGGACGTCGGCAAGACCGGCAAGATCGCCCCGGTCGCCTGGCTCGAGCCGGTCTTCGTCGGCGGTACGACGGTCACCCGCGCCACGCTGGCCAACCAGGAGGTGATCAAGGCCCGCGGCATCAAGATCGGTGACACGGTCCTGGTCCGACGAGCCGGTGACGTGATCCCGTTCGTGGCCGGCGTGCTCGACGAGTCCCGCCGTACCGGTGCTGAGGTCGACATCGTGCCGCCGACGCACTGCCCGTCGTGTGAGCAGCCGCTGACCGAGCAGGGCAACAGCCGTGAGCTGTTCTGCACCAACGTCTCCTGCCCGGCCCAGACCGTGCGCCGCCTGATCCACTGGGCGTCCCGTGCGGCCGCCGACATCGACGCCATCGGCGGCGTCTGGATCGAGCGCCTGGCCGAGGCCGGCATCCTCGAGAACCCCTCGGACTTCTACGGCCTCACCAAGGAACGCCTGCTCGAGTTCGACCGGGTCGGCGAGGTCTCCGCCACCCGCATGATCGACTCCATCGAAACCAGCAAGCAGGTCGGCCTCCGCCGGGCCCTGATCGGCCTGGCCATCCCGATGGCCTCCGAAGGCACTGCGGCGCGGTTGTGCCGAGCCGGCTTCCCGTCGCTGGAAGCCGTCATCGAAGCAGGCGAAGAAGGCCTGGTCGCCGTCGACGACATCGGCGCCAAGGTCGCCGCCTCCCTCATCGCCCACCTGAGCCGCCTGCAACCCGAGCTGGAACGCCTCCGCGCCGCCGGCGTCTCCCTCGACGTCCGCGACGAGGACCTCCCGCCAGTAGTAGCGGCCGGCGCACCCCTGGCCGGCAAAACCGTCGTGGTCACCGGCTCCATCTCCGACCCGCGGACCGGCGAGAAGGTCGCCCGCCCAGCCTTCCAACGCATGTGCGAGCGCGCCGGAGCCACCATCGCCTCCTCGGTCTCCGCCAGCACCGACTACCTGATCACCGGCGCCGACGTAGGCGCCGCCAAGATCACCAAAGCCGAAAAACTGGAGGTCGAGGTCGTCGACCAGTCCGAGATCTGGAACCAACTCCTCGACGCCGGAGTCGCCTGACGATCAGCCAGGCAGCTTCGCCGTGACGAAGGGCTGCAGCTTGGCCTGCAGGTCCTTCTCGTAGGGGTCGGCCGTCACCTCGGTGCCGGTCGCTCCGGCGTACACCGTTCTGAGGTCCGCACAGCTGGAACTCACGGCCTTCAGCGTGAAGGTCCCCAGTTGCTTCCCCGTTCGCGCTTCGTACACGCGGTAGTCGTACTTCGCGCTCTGCTGCGAAACCGTGTACTCCGTGCCACCCCCGAACGGCGTGTACTTGCAGGTTCCGATGACCCCTTCCGCACCGACGGCGTACCGATAACCTTTGCGGAGTCCTTCTGCCGCCGGGTGCCTGTTGCGGGATCGCGGCAGGTGATCGGTCGCGGGGGTTGGGGTCTTTGGCTGGCCAGGAACTCCGCCTTCCCGGATGTGCTCGTCCCATCCCGCCGCTCGGATTCGGCCGGTGGGGTGGTCGGTGGCTGGTCGCCGCTGCGGCCGGATTGACTGAGACGGGTGGCTGGGGTGGTCTTCGGCTGAGGGGGATGGTGCGGGTCGGTGACCGCGGTTGCGGTTGCTTGAGCTTCCGGGCTGTGGTTGCTCCCGATGATCACGAGGCCTGTCAGCTGATTCGCCGCCGTGGTTGGCCACTGCGGTTCGGGTCGCCTGCCTCGCCTGCCTGGCCTGCGGAAATTTGGCTGGATATCCGTTCAAGTTGGCCCTTCTCTGCTCAAAGTTTGAGGGGAGAACCAGCAACTTGCGGGGAGATCCCCTCGTTTCCGCGACCGCAACCCAAGCCCGGAAGCTCAAGCAGCCGAAACTGTGGTCACCGGCCTCGCCATCCCCCTCAGCCAGAGACCACGCCCGCCTAGCGCTTCAGTAAATCGGCCGCTGCGGCGACCAACCAGCGGCTACGTGTCCGGCCTGTCCGGTGCGGCGCGAATCGGGGGCGCCAACCCGCTCTGCGGGGACCTACTGCCTCTCAGAGACAGCAGATCCCCGCAAACACCCGCCAACCGGCCACAACCGGAGCAACCGCACGTAATGTCCGAAGATCCGGAGACCAGACCCTCCGAATCGTCGGACGTTACGGGTCAGACAGGAGCCAGTGCCGCCCGGAGCGTCGGCGGCGTGCGGCCCGACTGCCGGTAGCAGACGCGGCGACCAACAGAAAGGCGCCCCCGGAGGTAGGTGGCATTGGTTGCCCACCAACAGTCCATCGGCACAAGCAACCCGAGCCGACCCACAAGCAAACCCGAGCCAATCCGCCAACCTCAGCCAGGCTCCGGAGGGCCGGGCGCAACCTCAGCCAGGCACAGCGGGGGGTCCGGGGGGCGCAGCCCCTCCGGGGTGGGGTCTGGGGGCCCCGCCCCCAGAAAACACGGCGGGCGATCCAAGTTGGCGCACTCCGCCAACATGAACCGCCCAGATCGATCGCGCGCCCCCGGCAGGATTCGAACCTGCGCACCCGCCTCCGGAGGGCGGTGCTCTATCCCCTGAGCTACGGGGGCTCAGGAACGAGGTGAACATTAGCAGCATGTTCATGCCATCTCCGAATTGGGGGATGTGCGGTGGGGTAGAACTCGGCCATGCGCAAACTGGGGATCGCTCTGGTGGTCATGCTTGTCGCCGTGATGTGGCCGGCACAGGCTCATGCTGTGGACGGTTGGCGGTTGGTGGGGTCGGACAACGCCCGTCCGCTCGACGAGGGTCAGGGGCTTGCCACGGTGACTCGTGGCGGCACGACGCAGTACCGGTATACGGGGAACACGACCATCCCGTTGGACCTGTTGCTGGCCGGCTGGAATCACGTGGGTGACCCGGGTGCGGCACAGGGCTGGTACGTCGAGCCGTACCAGCGGGACGACCGCGGCGGGAAGTTGTTCCGGGTGCAGTCGCCGTCGGGTGTCTGGTCGAACTACAAGCACGCGCTCGAGTCGTGGGAGGCGACGAACAACAGTTGGTCGGCGGTGTCGCCGGACACACAGTGGATGGTGAATGGTGAGTGGGGCACGATGGATCGCCTGCTCGTCTTCCCGATGCCGGGTGTGGGTGCGACGAACCCGGCCAAGAACCTGCCGCTGGCTTCGCGAATCAACCTGGACCACCAGGTGCGCGACGTACAGGGCTGTGACTTCGTGACGGCTACTCAACTGCTCTGTGCGTCCGACGACCCGGCCGGGACGTTGTTCGGTACGACGAAGCCGCTGCTGCAGGTGGATCTGTCCGGACCGGTCGGCTCGGCCGATGTGACTGGGCATGTGACGTCGCTCGGGCAGCTGCCGCTCAAGAGCGGTTGCACGGGCAACTTCGAGGTCGAGGGCATCGACTACTTCGAGCAGGACGGGACCCTGCGGGTGATCGTGCTGTCCCCGAGCCTGTGCATCACCACCGACAGCAAGACCTACCGCTTCCAGCGCTAGGTGGTTCGGACCGCCAGCACCCAGTAACTGCGCGCGGCCGGTGTGATTCACGCTCAGCACGTGCTGCGTGAGCGGTCGGCAGACGACTTACTGGGTGATGCAGATCCGCCCCGGCCTTGAGCACGGTTCAACCATTTCCTGCCCGAGAATGTGGTCGATGGGTGCTCAAGGTGGTCGCGGTTGGCGGCCTTGGGCACGGTTCAACCGTTTCGGTGGTCGCGGAATGGTTGGTGGGTGCACAAAGGGCGGGGTGGGTGCTTGGCCGGGGCGGCGGTTGGGGGTGACCCTGACGGGACCCTGGAAGAGCGGTGTTGCGGGATCGGAGTGGGGGCGGGTGGCGTCATAGTGGTTGTAAGCCCCACCACGAAAGGACGTCGGTTCTCATGGCTAGCTCTCTGGTTCGCCCGTCGCACGGTCGCTGGATCGGCGGTGTTTGCGCCGGACTGGCCCGCAGGTTCGGCATGTCCGCCAACACGATGCGCTTGATCTTCGTGATCAGTTGCCTGCTGCCCGGTCCGCAGATCCTCATCTACATCGCCCTCTGGATCATGGTGCCGGCAGAGAAGTACTAATCTGACTCACCATGAGAGCAGGTGTGAAGACGGCCGCTCTGCTCCTGGTGAGTCTCCTGTTGAGCAGTGCCGCGGCCGGTTGCGGGGTAGGCCCTGCCAAGCCGGCCGCGGCCGAGCTCCGCACCACCGCCCCACCCTGGGACGCGCCGCGGGACGCGGTCTCCTACATCGACAAGGCCGGTTTCGAGCGACTTCCCCTCGACTTCTCCGGCCCGGCGCCGTACACGCTCCGTCTGAAGGTCACCCTGGACGGCAACCCCGTCCAGGTCCCGGCCGGGATCGGCGTCGACCGCGTCCGCGCCGAACAGGCCGCCGTACACACTCACAACACCGACGGCCTCATCTACGTGGAGGCCAAAACCACCGGCGAGAAGCCGACGCTGGCCCAGTTCTTCACCCTCTGGGGCCTCAAGTACGACGAAAAATGCCTCGCCGACGCCTGCCGTGACCTGAAGATCACCGTCGACGGTCAGCCGGCGCCGTGGGACGTCCCGTTCAGCGGTGGGGCGAAGATCACAGTGAGTGCCGAGCGCTGACCCTGTACCGGGCTGTGGATGGTGGTTCCAGGGAACGGACGGTTCGCCATTAGGCTGGGGCGGTGACTCCGGAACAGCTCGCTGAGAAGATCCTGCAGGCCCTGGCCGCGCTCGCCGCCGACGGCACCATCGTCGTCGAGGGTGGGCTGCCCGCCGAGCTGAAGGTCGAGCGACCCAAGAACCCCGAGCACGGGGACTATGCGACGAACGTCGCGATGCAGCTGGGCAAGCGCGCGGGGATGAATCCGCGGGCCTTCGCGGAGCTGCTGGCCACGAGGCTGCAGGACGACGAGGCGATCACCGAGGTGTCGATCGCCGGGCCGGGCTTCCTGAATCTGCGGGTCGCGGCCGATGCCCAGGGCAAGATCGCGCAGTCGATCGTGGACGCGGGCCCGGCGTACGGGTCGAGCGACACCCTGCACGGCCTCGCGGTGAACCTGGAGTTCATCTCGGCGAACCCGACCGGTCCGCTGCACCTGGGGCACACCCGGTGGGCGGCGGTGGGTGACGCGCTGGCGCGGGTGCTGATCGCGGCCGGGGCGAAGGTGACGCGCGAGTTCTACGTGAACGACCGCGGCAACCAGATGGACAAGTTCGGCGCGAGCCTGATGGCGGCGGCGCACGGCGAGCCGATCCCCGAGGACGGCTACCACGGTGAGTACATCGGTGAGCTGGCCCAGCGGATCGTCACCGAGGTGCCCGCGATCCTGGAGCTGCCCGTCGAGGAGCAGTCCGTCGCGTTCCGCGAGGCGGGGTACGAGCGGCAGCTCAAGGAGCAGCAGGACCAGCTGGACCACTTCCGGACCAAGTTCGACGTGTGGATGTCGGAGCGCAGCCTGCACGAGCAGGACGGTGTCGGCCACGCGATCGAGAAACTCCGCGAGCAGGGCCACCTCTTCGAGGCCGATGACGCGCTCTGGATGCGGACGACGGACTTCACCGACGACAAGGACCGGGTCCTGATCCGGACCAACGGTGAGCCGACCTACTTCGCCTCGGACGCCGCGTACTACGTGAACAAGCGCGACCGTGGTTTCGAGGTCTGCATCTACCTGCTCGGCGCCGACCACCACGGTTACGTGAACCGCCTGAAGGCGATCGCGGCCTGCGCCGGCGACGACCCCGAGCACAACATCGAGATCCTGATCGGCCAGCTGGTGAAGATCCTCAAGAACGGCGAGGAGATGAAGCTGTCGAAGCGGGCGGGCACGATCGTCACGCTCGCCGAGCTGGTCGAGGAGAGTGGCGTCGACCCGCTGCGCTACACGCTCTGCCGCTACCCGGTCGACTCGCCGCTGACGCTGGACATCGAGGAGATGACCAAGCAGGTCAGCGAGAACCCGGTTTACTACGTGCAGTACGCGCACGCCCGGCTGGCCTCAATCCTGCGCAACGCCGACGAGCTGGGTATCAAGCTGGACGAGTTCGAGCCCGGTCTGCTCAGCCACGAGCGCGAGGGCGACCTGCTGCGCGCGCTGGCCGAGTTCCCGCGGATCGTCGCGACGTCGGCCGAGCTGCGGGAGCCGCACCGGGTCGCGCGCTACCTCGAGGACACCGCCTCGGCGTTCCACAAGTTCTACGACAGCTGCCGGGTGCTGCCCCGCGGCGACGAGGAGGTGGAGCCGGTGCACAAGGCTCGCCTGACCCTGGTGTCCGCGACCCGGACAGTGCTCGCCAACGGGCTCGACCTGCTCGGTGTCTCCGCGCCGGAGCGGATGTGAGGGCCCACGAGGCGGGCGCGCTGCACGCCCAGGCCGGTCACCGCGCGCCGCCCTGGCTCAGCGCTCCGCGTGATGTCAACGACCTGGTCCCGCAGCTCTGGTCCGGTACGGCGAAGAAGACGGCCGAGGGCGCACTGGTCGTCGGAGGGGTCGAGGTCCGCGAGCTCATCGCCGAGCACGGCAGCCCGGCGTACGTGCTGGACGAGGACGACTTCCGCAATCGCGCCCGCGCGTTCAAGAGCGCGTTCAAGGATTTCGACGTCTACTACGCAGGCAAGGCCTTCCTCAGTACGACGATTGTCCGCTGGGTGATGGAGGAAGGGCTCAACCTCGACGTGTGTAGCGGCGGAGAGCTCGCCGTCGCGCTCAAGGCCGGAGCGGATCCGAAGCGGCTGGGTTTCCACGGCAACAACAAGTCCGAGGCCGAGCTGGCCCGCGCGCTGGACGCAGGGGTCGGCCGGATCATCGCCGACTCGCTGTACGAGATCGACCGGCTGATCGCGCTGTCGCGGGAGCGCGGCATCGTCGCGCCGGTGATGGTCCGGGTGACCGCGGGCGTCGAGGCGCACACGCACGAGTACATCGCGACCGCGCACGAGGACCAGAAGTTCGGCTTCTCGATCACCTCCGGCGCGGCGTACGAAGCCGTTGCCCGGGTCAACGAAGCGCCCGAGCTGGAGCTGCTCGGCCTGCACTCGCACATCGGCTCGCAGATCTTCGACTCGTCCGGGTTCGAGGTGGCCGCGAAGCGCGTGATCGCCTTGCACGCAAGGGTTTCCGAGGAGCTCGGCGTCGACATGCCGGAGCTCGACCTCGGTGGTGGTTTCGGTATCGCCTACACCACCCAGGACGACCCGTCCGATCCCGCGCAGCTGGCGACCGAGATGGGCAAGATCGTCGAGCACGAATGCCGTGCCTCCGGCGTCGACGTCCCCAAGGTCTCGATCGAGCCCGGCCGCGCGATCGTCGGCCCGGCGATGTGCACGGTCTACTCGGTCGGCACGGTCAAGGAAGTTGCCCTCGACAACGGCGCGGCCCGCACCTACGTGTCGGTCGACGGCGGCATGAGCGACAACATCCGCGCCGCCCTGTACGACGCGGACTACTCCTGCACGCTGGCCAATCGGTACTCGGACGCCCCGCCGACCCTGGCCCGCGTCGTCGGCAAGCACTGCGAGTCCGGTGACATCGTCGTGAAGGACGAGTTCCTCCCGGGCGACGTCGGCCCTGGCGACCTGGTCGCCGTGCCGGGGACAGGCGCGTACTGCCGGTCGATGGCGAGCAACTACAACCACGTACCGCGGCCACCGGTGATCGCGGTCAAGGACGGTCAGACGAGAGTCGTCGTACGCCGGGAGACCGAGGACGACCTGTTCCTGCTGGACATGGGAGTCGAAGGATGAGCCAGAAACCACTGAAGGTGGGTCTGCTCGGTTGTGGTGTGGTCGGTACCGAGGTGGTGCGGATCCTGACCGAGCGGGCGGACGATCTCGCGGCTCGCGTCGGTGCCCCGCTGGAGATCGCGGGCATCGCCGTACGGCGGGCCGGGCGCGAGCGTGACATCGCCGTCGACCCGTCCCTGATCACGACCGACGCGCAGGCGCTGGTGTCGAGCGGCGACCTGGATCTGGTGATCGAGGTGATCGGCGGCCTCGAGCCGGCCCGCACCCTGATCCTGACCGCCCTGGAGAACGGCGCCTCGGTCGTCACGGCGAACAAGGCGCTGCTGGCCGAGGACGGCCCGACGCTCTTCGCCGCGGCCGAGAAGTACGAGCGCGACCTGTACTTCGAGGCCGCCGTGGCCGGTGCGATCCCGATCCTGCGGCCGCTGCGCGAGTCGCTGGCCGGTGACGACGTGACCCGGGTGATGGGCATCGTCAACGGCACCACGAACTTCATCCTGGACAAGATGGAGTCCACCGGGGCCGGGTTCGACGAGGCGCTCGAGGAGGCCCAGGCCCTCGGGTATGCCGAGGCCGACCCGACCGCCGACATCGAGGGCTTCGACGCGGCCGCGAAGGCGGCCCTGCTGGCGAGTTTGGCCTTCCACACCAGGGTTTCGATCGCCGACGTGCACCGCGAGGGCATCACCGAGGTGACCGCGACCGACATCGCCTCGGCCCGTGAGATGGGCTGTGTGGTGAAGTCGCTGGCGATCTGCGAGCTGGACGAGGCGACCGATTCGGTCAGCGCCCGGGTCTACCCGGCGATGATTCCGCTCACCCACCCGTTGGCCAGTGTTCGCGATGCGTACAACGCCGTTTTCGTGGAATCGAAAGCGGCCGGCGAGCTGATGTTCTATGGTCGTGGTGCCGGCGGCGCCCCGACGGCCAGCGCTGTCCTCGGGGATCTCGTGTCCGCCGCGCGCAACCGGCTCAAGGGTGTGCCGGGGGTCGGCGAGTCGTCGTACACCCAGCGGGCCGTCCGCCCGGTGGGCGAGGCGGTGACCCGCTACCACGTGTCCCTGGACGTGGCCGACAAGGCCGGTGTCCTCGCGGCAGTGGCCCAGGCCTTCGCGGAGCACGGTGTGTCGATCCAGACCGTCCGCCAGGAAGGCCGGGGCAGTGACGCCGAGCTGGTGGTCGTCACGCACCGCGCGACCGACGCCGCGTTGTCCGCGACCGTGGAGGCCCTGCGCGACATGGACATCGTTCGTGAAGTCAGCAGTGTGATGCGGGTGGAAGGCGACTAACAATGGTTCACCAGTGGCGTGGCGTGATCGAGGAATACCGCGACCGGCTTCCGGTCTCGACGGACACTCCGGTGGTCACGCTCGGCGAGGGCGGTACGCCGCTGGTGGCCGCGCAGTGGCTGAGCGAGCAGACCGCGTGTGAGGTCTGGCTGAAGGTCGAGGGGAACAACCCGACCGGCTCGTTCAAGGACCGTGGCATGACGGTGGCGATCTCGCTGGCCGCGCAGGCCGGTGACAAGGCGGTCGTCTGCGCCTCGACCGGCAACACCTCCGCCTCGGCCGCGGCGTACGCCGTCCGCGCGGGGATGCTGCCGCTGGTGCTGATCCCGGCCGGCCGGATCGCCAAGGGCAAGCTCGCCCAGGCGGTCGTGCACGGGGCCAAGCTGGTCTCGATCGACGGCAGCTTCGACGACTGCCTGCGGATCGTCCGCGAGCTCGGCAAGCACTACCCGGTCGCCCTGGTGAACTCGGTGAACCCGGTCCGCCTCGAGGGGCAGAAGACCGCTGCCTTCGAGGTCTGCGACGCGCTCGGCGACGCGCCGGATCTGCACCTGCTCCCGGTGGGCAACGCGGGCAACATCGCGGCGTACTGGAAGGGCTATCAGGAGTACGCGAAGGACAAGCTGGCCTCGAAGAAGCCGCAGATGTGGGGTTTCCAGGCCGAGGGTGCGGCGCCGATCGTGCGCGGTGCCATCGTCGAGAAGCCGGACACTGTGGCGACCGCGATCCGCGTGGGCAACCCGGCGTCCTGGACGCTGGCCGAGGCGGCCCGGGACGAGTCGGGCGGCCGGATCGAGATGCTCACCGACCAGCAGATCCTTGCTGCGCAGGGCGCGCTCGCGGCCAACGAAGGCGTCTTCGTCGAGCCCGCGTCGGCGGCCGGAGCGGCCGGTCTGCTGCACGCGAAGGCCCAGGGCTGGCTGCCCGGCGGCTCGACCGTCGTGATTACGGTCACAGGCCATGGCCTGAAGGACATCGACACCGCGCTCGACCACGCCAAGGTGAACGAATCGCCGGTGACCCCGGCCGACACGGACGCGGTCGCCCGCGTTGCCGGTCTGGTCTGACATGGGTGAGGGTGGCCGTCCGTGTGACCAGGTCCGGGTCCGCGTCCCCGCGACGAGCGCGAATCTCGGCCCCGGCTTCGACGCCTTCGGTCTCGCCCTGACCCTGTACGACGAGTTGGTCGTCACCCCGGGCGGTTCCGGGGTGACCGTCGAGGTCTCCGGGTACGGCGCGGACGACGTACCGAGGGACGAGTCGCACCTCGTGGTCCGGTCGATCCGGGCCGGTCTCGAGGCGCTCGGGGTGCCGGTTCCCGGGTTCACCCTGCGGTGCGAGAACCGGATTCCGCACGGCCGTGGCCTCGGGTCGTCCTCGGCTGCGATCGTCGGCGGGCTGGCCGCGGCGTTCGGCCTGGCCGGTGAGCCGGTGGATCGGGAGCGCCTGCTCCGCTTGGCGAACGAGCTCGAAGGCCACCCGGACAACGTGGCCGCCGCGGTGTACGGCGGCTTCACCGTTGCCTGGCTCGATGGAGAGGACGGACGGGCAGTTCGGCTGGACCCTTCGGACGGTCTTGGCGCGGTCGCCTACGTCCCGGCGAACAAAGTCCTGACGAAGGAAGCGCGCGGTCTGCTGCCGAACGCCGTACCGCATGGTGATGCGGCGGCGAATGCAGGCAAGGCCGCGCTGCTGGTGGTGGCGATGACGCAGCGGCCGGATCTGCTGCTGACGGCGACCGAGGATCGGCTGCACCAGGAGTTCCGCGAGCCGGCGATGCCGGAGAGCCTGGCGCTCGTGCACAAGCTGCGGGGGAGTGGGCTGGCCGGGATCATCAGCGGGGCGGGGCCCACGGTGCTCGTGGTGGGCGGCCCTGACCGGACCTGTCCGCCGCCTCCGGACGGGTGGGAACGGCTCGACCTGCGTATCGATCCAGTGGGCGTACAGGTCTGGTCGATGGAGGCCGGGTGAGGCGCGGAATAGCGGGAAGCTGACACGCGTTGAACTAACCGAGCCAGGCGTACGACCCCTCGGGGTGCTAGTCTCGGACTCACCCGATCCCCTCCAGGTGATCGGCGAACTCTCGTCACGATCCGGGCTGTGCTCCCGGCACCCTGTGTTGTGTGGCGACCCCCTGTGAACGTGATCTTGCGCCGCCTGCGCCGGGGATGTCCGGGGGGACTCAGATCGAGCGAGAGCCTCTTGAACCCCCCCACGTGCCAATTCGTTCGGTCGTGGGCGATGAAACGGTCGATGGTGCTGTCCGCACCTCGACGATCCGTGTGGGAAGGACCTCACGTGACAGAAACTGTTGAAGCCACCAGCTCCGACGCCGGTACGACGCGTCGCCGCAAGGCTGGTGGCGGCCTCGAGGGCATGCTGCTCCCCGAGCTCAAGCAGCTCGCCGGGACGCTCGGCATCAAGGGCACCGGCGCGCTGCGCAAGGGCCAGCTGATCGAGGCGATCAAGGCCGCTCAGACGGGCGGCTCCGCGGGTGGTTCCACCAGCGGATCCCGGGCGAAGGCGAGCCAGCCGACCCTGGATGAGGCGGTCGAGGCGCCTGTGGCGAAGACCCCGGTGAAGCGTGAGGGCGGCAGCCGCCGGTCCCGCGCCGCCGCCGCGGCCACCGCCGAAGAGACTCCGGCGGTCGAGGCGCCGAAGACGGCAGCTCGTCAGCCGGTCGTGAAGGAGGCGGCTCCGGCCGTCGAGAGCGCCCCGGCCGAGGCTCCCGCCGTGGCGGTCGCCGCGCAGAACGGCGCGGCCACCGAGCAGGCGGCCGACCGTGAGCAGAACCGCGAGGGCCGGGACCGCAACCGCGACGGCCGCAACCGCGAGAACAACCGCGACGCCAGCCGTGACACCCAGGCCCGGGAGAACCAGAACCGCGACGCCGGCCGCGAGAACGGCCGCGACCGGAACAACGACCGCGACCGCACCGCCCAGAACCGCGACGCGAACCGTGACGGCAACCGGGACGCGAACCGCGAGCAGAACCGCGACGCCGGCCGCGACAACCGGCAGCAGGACAACCGCCAGCAGGACCAGGGTGGCGAGGAGGGCGACGGCCGTCGCCGCCGTCGCCGGGGCCGCGACCGGGACCGCACCCGCGAGGGCCAGCCGGTCACGTCCGGGCGCGAGTCGGGCCGGGACTCCGGCCGTGACAGTGGCCGCGACTCGACCCGCAACCGCGGTCGTGGCGAGCGGTTCGACCCGGAGCCGACGATCAGCGAGGACGACGTGCTCGTCCCGGCGGCCGGCATCCTCGACGTACTGGACAACTACGCCTTCGTCCGGACCAGCGGCTACCTGCCCGGCCCGAACGACGTGTACGTCGCCCTGTCGATGGTCAAGCGCTACGGCCTGCGCAAGGGTGACGCGATCACCGGTGCGGTGAAGCAGCCGCAGGAGGGTGAGCGCAAGGAGAAGTTCAACCCGCTGGTCCGGATCGACACCGTGAACGGGTCGGACCCGGAGATCGCCAAGCAGCGTCAGGACTTCAACAAGCTGACCCCGCTGTACGCGACCGAGCGGCTCCGCCTGGAGACCGAGCCGGGCATCCTGACCACCCGGATCGTCGACATCGTCAGCCCGATCGGCAAGGGCCAGCGCGGCCTGATCGTCTCGCCGCCGAAGGCCGGCAAGACGATGGTGCTGCAGGCGCTCGCGAACGCGATCACCACGAACAACCCCGAAGTGCACCTGATGGTGGTGCTGGTGGACGAGCGGCCCGAAGAGGTCACCGACATGCAGCGCACGGTCAAGGGTGAGGTCATCGCCTCCACCTTCGACCGCCCGGCCGACGACCACACCACGGTCGCCGAGCTGGCCATCGAGCGCGCCAAGCGGCTGGTCGAGCTCGGCCACGACGTCGTCGTACTGCTCGACTCGATCACCCGGCTCGGCCGCGCGTACAACATCGCGGCCCCGGCCAGCGGCCGGATCCTGTCCGGCGGCGTCGACTCCTCGGCGCTCTACCCGCCGAAGCGGTTCTTCGGTGCGGCCCGCAACATCGAGGACGGCGGCTCGCTGACCATCCTCGCGACCGCGCTGATCGAGACCGGCTCGAAGATGGACGAGGTGATCTTCGAGGAGTTCAAGGGCACCGGCAACATGGAGCTCCGGCTGCGCCGCGAGTTCGCCGACCGCCGGATCTTCCCGGCCATCGACGTCGTCGCCTCCGGCACCCGCCGCGAGGAGCTGCTGATGAGCAAGGAAGAGACCCAGGTCGTCTGGAAGCTGCGCCGGGTGCTGTCCGCCCTCGACGGCCAGGCCGCCCTGGAGCTGCTGATCGGCAAGCTCAAGGAGAGCAAGTCGAACATCGAGTTCCTGATGCAGGTCAACAAGACCACCCCGTCGGCCGGGAGCACGCACAGCACCACGAACGGCGACTGAGTACCCCCTGATTACCAGTTTGCCACTGCAAAGTGGCAAACTGGGACGTCGGTTCCGGTTCACGTTCACATCCGTGGACGACCCGGGACATCTGATTCCTAGGAGATTGTCTTGAAGAGCGACATCCACCCGACGTACGTGGACACCAAGGTGACCTGTTCCTGCGGCGCATCGTTCACGACGCGCTCCACCGCCGAGAGTGGCTCCATCCACTCCGACGTGTGCTCGCAGTGCCACCCGTTCTACACCGGCAAGCAGAAGATCCTCGACACCGGCGGCCGGGTCGCGCGCTTCGAGAAGCGCTACGCCAAGAAGTAGCTTTCCTACCGCGCGCCGGTTCGCCCTCATGGGTGGACCGGCGCGCGGTTTGTATGTCCAGGGTTCCCGAGAGGAGGAGTGCGCACATGTTCGAGGCGGTTCAGACGCTCAAGGCGGAGTACGCCGAGCTGGAACGGCAGATGTCCGATCCGGAGCTGCACTCCGACCAGGCGAACGCGCGTCGGGTCGGCAAGCGGTACGCCGGCCTGGCGCCCGTCGTACGGACGTATGACGAGTGGCTGCAGACGGCAGACGACATCGAGGCCGCCAAGGAGCTCGCGGCGGAGGACCCCGCGTTCGCCGAGGAGGCCGTCAAGCTGGCGCACCGGCGCGACGAGCTGGCCGAGAAGCTGCAGATGCTGCTGGTCCCGCGCGACCCGAGCGACGACAAGGACGCGATCCTCGAGATCAAGGCCGGTGAGGGCGGCGACGAGTCGGCGCTGTTCGCCGGGGACCTGCTGAAGATGTACCTGAAGTACGCCGAGTCGCAGAACTGGAAGACCGAGATCATCGACGCGGCCGACTCCGACCTCGGCGGGTACAAGTCGATCACGGTCGCGGTGAAGGCCAAGGGCACGCCCGAGCCGGGCGAGGCGCCGTACGCGAAGCTGAAGTTCGAGGGTGGCGTGCACCGCGTGCAGCGGGTGCCGGTGACCGAGTCGCAGGGCCGGATCCATACCTCCGCGGCCGGTGTCCTGGTGCTGCCCGAGGCCGAGGACGTCGATGTCGAGATCGATGTGAACGACCTGCGGATCGACGTGTTCCGTTCGTCCGGTCCCGGTGGTCAGAGCGTGAACACGACCGACTCCGCCGTCCGGATCACCCACCTGCCGACCGGCATCGTGGTCTCGATGCAGAACGAGAAGTCCCAGCTGCAGAACCGCGAGCAGGCCATGCGCGTGCTCCGGTCCCGGCTGCTGGCCGCGGCGCAGGAGGCTGCCGACCAGGAGGCGTCCGACGCCCGCCGGTCGCAGATCCGGACCGTCGACCGGTCCGAGCGCGTCCGCACCTACAACTTCCCGGAGAACCGCTTCTCCGACCACCGGGTCGGCTACAAGGCGCACAACCTGGACCAGGTGCTCGGCGGCGAGCTCGCGCCGGTCATCCAGGCGCTGACCGAGGCTGACCTGACCGCGCGTCTCGAGGCTGTCGACTCCAAGTGAAGGCTCTGATCGCCGCGGCCGCGGATCAGCTGCGTGAGGCTGGGGTCGCGTCGCCCGAGTTCGACGCGGCCGAGCTGCTCGCCTTCGTGACCGGTTCGAGCCGGCTGAATCTGCGCGCGCCTTCCGACGCCGAGCGCCGTACCTATGACGAGTTGGTCGCCCGCCGGGCGGCCCGCGAGCCGTTGCAGCACCTGACCGGTACGGCGGCCTTCCGGTACCGCGAGTTGTTCGTGGGACCGGGCGTGTTCGTGCCGCGGCCCGAGACCGAGGTGATGGTCGGCTGGATCCTCGATCGGATCGCCGACGTGAAGTCCCCGCTCGTGGTCGACCTCTGCTCGGGTTCCGGCGCGATCGCGGGTGCGGTGGCGACGGAGCGGCCGGACGCGATTGTCCACGCGGTCGAGTTGTCGGCCGAGGCGTGTGTCTGGGCCCGGCGCAACCTGGCGGGCACCGGTGCGACCCTGCATGAGGGCGATATCGACGGCTGCCTGCCTGAGCTTGATGGCACGGTCGACGCCGTGATCAGCAACCCGCCGTACATCCCGCTGACGGCTTGGGAGTCGGTCACTGCCGAGGTTCGCGATCACGACCCCGCGCTGGCGCTCTGGTCCGGCGACGACGGGCTCGACGAGATCAAGGTCGTCGCGGTGACTGCCGCTCGATTGCTGAAGCCTGGTGGCTGGTTCGCGTGCGAGCACGCGGATGTTCAGGGTGAGTCTGCTCCGGGCGTCTTCGCCGCCATGGGTGACTTCACCGAGGTGCGTGACCAGAAGGACCTGGCCGGCCGCAACAGGTTCGCGACCGGCCGGAGAGTCTAGAGAACCGCGTTCGATCCGAACGCGGCCGCTGCGAGGACCAACAGGATTCCCGCGAGCACCAGCTCGGCCCGGGATCCCTTCACCATCCAGAACGCTCGGACACGGTCGACGGCGTCGTACAAACCACTGGTCATCGAATACTGCCTTCTGGAAACGAGGCGGCGGGCGTCTGTCTTACACCCGCGAAGACATGTAACCCTCTCGCCCCCGGCTAAACCTGCTCGATCCGGCAGGTGACCGGAAAGTGATCTGCGCCCGGCAGCTCCACGACGCGCACCTCGTCGACCCTGAGGCCGGACGAGGTGAAGACGCGATCGATCGAGCGGCCGTCGGGCGTGGTCGCCGGTGGCGGATCCGGGAACACGTCCAGCAGCCCGAGCGGGCCGAACAGGTCACGCGGGTTGGGCATGTTGAGGTCGCCGCCGAGCACCAGTTCCTGGACGCCGCGCTGGTGCAGCTCCCGCTGGAGGAATGCCGTCGTCGCCTGGCCGAACTCACGCCCGGCACCCGCTGTGTAGGTGTAGGGCTTGCCGTCCGCGTCGCGCGCCATGTGCACGGGACACACCTGGCCGCCGACGAGATCGAAACCACCGGTGCGGACCGCCAGAAAGCCTTTCGGGTGCGGATCGAGGACCGCGCCCGTCCTCCAGTGCAGGAACGGGAACGGCGGCTGCGGGAGGTCGATTCGGCCGAGATCGACGATCGGGTACGCCGAAGCGATGCCGACGCCCAATCGCCGTACACCGGGGATGTGGGAGGCGGAGAAGGCGTGCTGCAGGCGGTGGGGGAGTGCCGGGGCGAGGCGGTCGAGCTGGTCGCCGTCGGGGTCGAGCTCGGTCACCACGAGGATGTCCGGGCGGGAGCGGGCCAGTGCGTCGGCGAAAGCCGCTGTCCGGTCAGCGTCGACGTACTGGCCGGTGGCGTCCACGAAGCGTCCTCCGGCGACGTTGGCGAAGGCGAACGTTGTCATCACGGTCGAAAGTCTCGCTCTTGGACGGGTCTTGGCGCAGGATGGCGCGGGATCGTGGTTGGTTCGTCGCCCACTGTCGACAGCCTGCAGACAGTCGGACCGGCCACGGGTGAGGAGTGATCGACCGATGTCTGTCCTGCAGTCGAAGTGGCGAGTCAGGCTGGGGGTTGTGGCCGCGACGGTCGCGTTGGCGATCAGTACGCCGCTCCTGACCCCGGCGCAAGCTGCGCCACCGAGCCCCAAGCCGAAGACCGAGAGCGAGCTGTGCGCGGGCATGCAGCGGCTGGTGCTGCCCGGCACGGACCAGTGCACGCGTGGTCCTGAGGTGCTGCCGAACGCTGACCTGAGCGAGAAGGCGAAGCCGCTGCCGAAGGCGGTCGCAGACGCCACCATGGCTGCCAATGCGATCGTCTGCGACGGCAACGGCACCGCAGGCAAGCGAGTGCAGGTCCTGTACGCGCGGGAGTCGCAGCAGGCGAGCCGGTTGCAGCTGTTCCTGCCGTCGTTCCGTGCGTGGTCGCACGAGATCGACGCCGCCTACAACGACAGTGCGTTCCAGACCGGCGCCAGCCGGCACATCCGGTACGTCACGGACGCGGTGTCCGGTGGCTGCCAGGTCAACGTCAAGGAAGCCGTCGTACCGACCGGTGGGCTGGCGACCTGGGACTCGATGGTCACCGCCCTGCAGAACCTCGGCTACAAGGACAACACCCGCAAGTACCTGGTCTATGCGGACGCTCAGAAGGTCTGTGGCGTCGGCACCCTGTACGGCGACGACCGTCCGGGCCTGGACAACGCGAACAACAACAACACCGGCTACGCCCGCGTGGACGCGTCAGCCAACTGCTGGGGCTTCAATGCCGCTGCTCACGAGCTCGGGCACAACCTGGGCGCCGTACAGTCGTCTGCTCCGCACTACAACGGTCACTGCAACGACGAGTACGACCTGATGTGCTACGGCTCGGACACCCGCGTGGTGTGCGCCGACAAGGACAACGACCGGCTGCTGGACTGCAACAAGGACGACTACTTCAACACCAACCCGCCGGCCGGCAGCTACCTCGCCACGCACTGGAACCTCGCCAACAGCGACTGGCTGATCAAGAGCGCCACTCCGGACCCGCGGCCCGGCCCACGGCACGGACAGGCCTACGAGTTCGTCAGTCCGTCCAGCGGTGAGGCGATCGACATCGTGAACGGCTCGGTCGACAACCTGGCGTACCTGAGCCACCGTCCGCGGAGCGGTGCGACCAGCCAGCAGTGGCGGTTCCTGTACGAGACCGGCTGGCAGCTGCAGAACGTCAACAGTGGCAAGTGCGCGGACAGTGCCTTCAGCGGTACGACGCCGGGTACGAAGGTGCTGCAGTACAACTGCGCCGGCCAGGACGGCATGCGCTGGACACTGCACCCACTCGGTGGTGACGTCTACGGCATCATCAACACCTTGACCGGTCTAGCCATGACAGATGCGGGTGCACACCCAGCAGCGCTCGAGCAGCAGCCGTTCACTGGTGCTGCCACCCAGCAGTTCCAGCTCCGGCCGGTGAACCTGGCCAACGGCACCTACCACGTCCGCAGCGAGCTCGGTAAAGACCTGGACGTCATCAACTGCCAGGGCACCGACATCCGGATGTGGGACCGCGTGGCGGGCAGCCCCTGCCAGCGCTGGCAGGTCACAGCGGTGAACGGCAACATCTACAAGATCGTCGACAGCAACACCGGCAACGCGGTCGAGGTCAGCGGCTGTGTGACCACGGATGCCAAGCCAGTGCAGCTCGCGCCCAGCTCCGCCAACACCTGTCAGCAGTGGCGGATCAGTGCGCTCTCCAACGGTGCCTGGCAGGTCCTGGGTGTCGGCAGCGGCAAGTCACTCGACGTTGCGGGCTGCAGCCCAGCAGCAGGAGCCGACGTGATCATCTGGCCGTTCCACGGCGGCGCCTGCCAACGCTGGTACTTCGACCCGGCCTAGGCCTGCGCAGCGACGTACGCGTCGATCTCGGCCGTCAGGGTGTCCTTCACCGAGTCGTCGGCGAAGGACACCTGGACGGCGGTCTTGGCGAGCTCGCCGATACCCGCGTTGTCGAGGCCGAGCAGGTCGGCGGCGACGGCGTACTCGTTGGTGAGAGTGGTGCCGAACATCGGCGGGTCGTCGGAGTTGATCGTGACGACCAGTCCGGCCTCGACCATCGCCTTCAGCGGGTGCACGTCGTACGAGGCGACTGCTTGGGTGGCGAGGTTGGAGGTGGGGCTCACCTCGAGCGGGATGCGGTGCTCACCCAGGTAGTCGACGAGGGCCGGGTCCTGCATGGACGACGTACCGTGGCCGATCCGCTCGGCGCGCAGCACCCGCAGGGCGTCCCAGACCGTCTCTGGGCCGGTCGTCTCGCCGGCGTGCGGCAGGCTGTGCAGGCCGGCGGCGATGGCGGCGTCGAAGTACGGCTTGAACTGCGGCCGCGGTACGCCGATCTCCGGGCCACCGAGGCCGAAGCCGATCAGCCCGTCCGGGCGGATCTTGGTCGCGATCCGCAGGGTCTCTTCGGCCGCGGGCAGCCCCGACTCGCCGGGGATGTCGAAGATCCAGCGCAGGGTGACGCCGAGCTCCTTCTCCGCCGCGGTCCGGGCGTCCTCGATCGCCTCGCAGAACGCCTCGGCGGCCATGCCACGCTTGACCGAGGAGTACGGCGTGACGGTGAGCTCGGAGTACCGGATGTTCTGCCCGGCCATCTCGCGGGCGATCTCGTAGGTCAGCAGCCGGACGTCCTCCGGCGTCTTGATCAGGTCGACGACGGTCAGGTAGATCTCGATGAAGTGCGCGAAGTCGGTGAAGCGGAAGTAGTCGGTCAGCGCGGCCGCATCGGCCGGCACCGGCGATCCGGGATGCCGGGCGGCGAGCTCGGCGACGATCCGCGGTGAGGCGGAACCGACGTGGTGGACATGCAGTTCGGCCTTCGGCAGCCCTTCGAGGAACTCACGCGTCACAGTCATGGCCGGGATCCTAGGGAGTTTGGGTCGCGCCTGCTGGAAAATTAACATCTGACTGTCAGGTTTGCCTGCGATGTGGGGCGGTTTAGGCGGACAGGTGCGTGAGTGGCACGATTCGGTGCGTGAGTGAGCGCTTCGATTTCACAGGTGACGAACTGGCTCCGGCGTACCGCGCGGCCGTGGACGCCATCGAGGCCGGCGACCTGGTCGTCCTGCCGACCGACACCGTCTACGGCCTGGCCGCGGACGCCTTCAAATCCGACGCCGTGCAGCGGCTGCTGGACGCCAAGGGCCGCGGTCGCGACATGCCGCCGCCGGTGCTGATCTCGGTGGTCGAGTCGCTGGACGCGCTCGCCACCGACATCCCGGACGCCGGCCGCAAACTGTGCGAGAAGTTCTGGCCCGGGCCGCTGACGGTGATCTGCCACGCCCAGGGTTCGCTGATGTGGGACCTGGGCGAGACCCAGGGCACCGTCGCACTCCGCGTGCCGGACCACGAGAACACCCGCGAACTGCTCTCCCGCACCGGCCCGCTCGCAGTCAGCTCCGCCAACAAGAGCGGCCAGCCCGCTGCGATGGACGTGTACGACGCCGAGGAGCAGCTCGGCGACTCCGTCGCGGTCTACCTCGACGGCGGCGAGGTGACCGGCGGCGAGCCGTCCACCATCGTCGACATCACCACCGAGACCCCCCGCGTGATCCGCCTCGGCGCCCTCTCCCTGGCCCAACTCCGCGAAGTAGTCCCCGAAGTAACCGCCGAAGACGCCCCCGCTGAAGCGCCCACCGACGAGAAGCCCGCCGAGGGCGTGGCCGACGAGAAGCCCGCCGAGGTTGTTGCCGAGGACAAGCCGGTCGACGCCCCCGTGGACGAGAAGCCGGCCGACGACGAGCAGGTGGAGGATGTTCCCGCCGTACCGGCTGTTGACGAGAAGCCAACCGAACCTGTTGTTGGGGCGTCCAAGCAGGTTGAGAAGCCTTCCGATCCTGATGTGAGGCCTGCGGACTAGTGCGCGAGTACCTGCTGGTCCTGTTCGTGGCGATGGCCACGACCTTCCTGCTGACCGGCGTGGCCCGGCAGATCGCTCTTCGGTACGGCGCCGTGGCCAAGGTCCGGGCGCGTGATGTGCACAAGGTCCCGATCCCGTACTTCGGCGGCGTCTCCATCCTCGGCGGCCTGATCGCCGCCTTCGCCGTCGCCTCCAGCCTGCCGTTCCTCGGCGACAGCCTGCAGGTGGCGCACGACGGCCGCGCGATCCTGATCGGCGGCGCGGTCATCTGCGCCGTCGGCGTGATCGACGACCTGTACGAGCTCGACGCCATCACCAAACTCGCCGGTGAGGTCCTCGCCGTCGGCGTGATGGTTGTCCAAGGCATCCAGTTGTACTGGCTGCCGCTCCCCGGCGGCGTGGTCTCACCGTCCGCCGCCCTCCTCGCCGTACTGACCGCAGGCATCCTGCTCGTCTCCTGCAACGCGGTGAACTTCGTCGACGGCCTCGACGGCCTAGCGGCAGGCGTCACCGCGATCGGCGCGCTCGCGTTCTTCACCTACTCGTACCTGCTGAACGTCGAGCAGGACCTCGACCGCGCCACCACCTCGACCCTCATCACGGTCGCCCTGGCCGGCGCCTGCCTGGGCTTCCTGCCGCACAACTTCTTCCCAGCCAGGGTTTTCATGGGCGACTCCGGTGCCCTCCTGATCGGCCTGATGCTGGCCGCGTCGACCATCAGCCTCACCGGCCAGATGGACCCGTACGCCGTTCCCTACGAGGTAGGCGGTTCCAGCCTGCTCCCGGCGTTGCTGCCACTGGTCCTCCCGATCGCGGTCCTGGCGATCCCCGCCCTGGACCTGACGATGGCCTACATCCGCCGTACCAAAGCCGGCCGCTCACCCTTCGCCGCCGACAAGCTGCACCTGCACCACCGCCTCATGCAGCGCGGCCACTCGCACCGCCGAGCCGTGCTCCTGATGTACCTGTGGACCATCCTGATCGCCTTCGGCGTCGTGGTCCTCGGCCTCGTCCTCACCTGGTGGACAGCCCTCATCGTCCTCACCATCGCCGTCATCGCGGTCGTGCTCACCACCGGCCTCCCGCGCCGCCGAGCCGCCGCGAAACCCCTCAGCAAAGTCTGATCCAGCCCCGTTGCACGTAGTGGCAACCTCCGCACTTTGTATGGGTTGTACCTGTTGGCCGCCGTGCTGCGCTGCGAGGGTCGTGCCGTACCCGCGCTCGGAAGTATCACCCTCCCCGAGGCGGGTCGACGGCGTCCGGGAGAGGTCCCCTGTCCGACTCCCGGACGCCGTCCACGCACTTTGGGCACGAACGGCGTCTTTGTGCATCCACCAACCGTTTTCGAGGCCTTCCGGTGGGTGGTGGGTGCACAAAGACGCGCTGCGTTCACAAAGAGAAGGCGGCCCACCTCTGGGTGGATCGGGGACCAGACCACTGGGGTGGGTGGGCTAGCGATAGGGTGTCGTTGTACAGCGGCAGGGGACTCGTTTTGCTGACGGTGCAGACTTTGTGCTAGTTTTCACAAGCACCAGCAAAGAACTTTGACACCCCTGACCCCGCCCACCCGACGATCTGGCCGCGAGACCACATCGCCCGCAGGACGGAACCACCAGATGGCTTCCTCGGCTAACAGCCCAGCGGCTCACAACGAGAAAGGCGCCGGCCAAGTTACCAGGCACCCGGCGCTGGCGATGCTGCGCGGCGCATTGGTCGCGGCCCTCGTGGTCGGCGTCAACGCCGCCGCGGTGTCAGCTGTCGCGGCCGGGCTGAAGGGCCTGTGGGGCGCGCTGCTGGGGATGCTGATGGTGATCGTCTTCTCCGGCCTGGGGCTGTTCGCATTGCACCTTTCGCGGCACACCTCGCCGACGATGCAGCTCGCGATGGCGATGGCGTCGTACACGGGACGGATCGCGGTCTTCGGTGGTCTGCTGATCCTCGCGATCAACTCGGACAGCCTTGCCAGACACGTGAATCTGACCGTGCTCGGGATTGTCGCCATGGTCGTCGTACTGGGCTGGATGGTCGGCGAGATGTGGGCCTGGTCGCGGCTGCGGGTGCCGATCTACGACCTCGACAACGAGGTGAACCCGTGACCACCCTCCGTAACGCTTTTCATGGTGTGACTGAGGTCGCGGGTGCCGATGTGACCCGGCGTGTCGCGGGCTGGTACCTTTCGGGTGCCAATGAGCGAGCACAAGGATCCGAAGCCATCACCCCCGAATTCGGGCGACGGCTGGCGGGTCCTGTCCTACTTGATCGGCGGTGTCCTGATCTACGGGGGCATCGGGTTCGGGCTGGATCGCTTGTTCGGCACCCAGTTTCTAGTACTGGTGGGCATCGTGCTCGGTGCCGGGCTCACCATCCTGCTGTTGCACTACCGGTACGGGTCGCGGTCCTGATCCCTTCGGGGAACAGTCCGATCCGCACCGGGTCTGACGTTGTTGACCGCCATGCCCTGAGCCGCCCTGCCCTTAGCCACAAGGCGTCCGACTTGAGCACGACGCGAGAGGAGACCCGGTGATTGCCGGCGTTCCGACCGAGTTCACCCCGCCCGGTCCACAGAATTTCGACACCCCGCCGATCATTCACGGCGTCGACTGGTTCACCAAGCCGGTCCTGGTGGCCGCGCTGACCGTCGTCGTCATCGTCTGGTTCTTCTGGGGGGCGTCCCGGAAGGCCGCCGTGGTCCCGGGCAAGCTGCAGTTCGCCGGCGAGCTGGGCTACAACTTCGTCCGCAACTCGATCGCGCGCGACGCGATCGGCAGCCAGGACTACATGAAGTACGTGCCGTACCTGTGCGGCCTGTTCTACTTCATCCTGCTGAACAACGTGGCCGCGACGATCCCGTTGATCCAGTTCCCGACCTTCAGCCACATCGGCTGGGCGTACGTGGCCGCGATCATGAGCTGGGTCATCTTCAACGCGGTCGGCATCAAGAAGAAGGGCCTCTGGGGCTACTTCAAGCACCAGACGATGCCCGCCGGCGTGCCGGCCTGGCTGATGCCGCTGATGATCCCGATCGAGTTCATCTCGAACATCCTGGTCCGGCCGATCTCGCTGAGCCTGCGACTCTTCGCGAACATGTTCGCGGGTCACATCCTGCTGCTGGTCTTCGTTCTCGGCGGCGAGTACATGGTGTTCGAGTCCGGCAGCATCGCGCTGGGCGGCGTCGGCATCATCACCTTCCTGATGGGCCTCGCGATCGCCGGGCTGGAGCTGTTCGTCCAGTGCATCCAGGCCTACATCTTCGTGGTCCTGACCGCGCAGTACATCGGCAGCGCCATCGCCGACGAGCACTGATCCCCCAGTTCGCAAGGCCGCAGTACCGCAGTACCCCAGACCCGTAGTTGACGGAAACCCGGATAGCCCCTATCCGTACCGAAAGGAAACACCGAAATGAGCATGGCTCTCGAAATCACCGGTGACATCGCCGTTCTGGGCTACGGCCTGGCAGCGATCGGCCCGGGTGTTGGCGTCGGCCTGATCTTCGCCGCCGTCATCAACGGCACCGCGCGTCAGCCGGAGGCTCAGAACAAGCTCCAGTCGATCGCGTGGATCGGCTTCGGCGTGACCGAGGTGCTCGCGATCATCGGTATCGCGCTCGCCTTCGTGTTCAAGTTCCAGGGCTGACCTTCTCCACTCTGACTGACAGGACACAGATATGACGACGATGGTGCTACCGCTGGCCGAGGCGGGCGAGAGTGTCAACCCGCTGCTGCCGCACAACGCCGAGATCATCTTCGGCTTCGTCTTCCTGGTCCTGCTGGCCATCGCCTTCGCCAAGGTCGTCGTACCGAAGTTCGAGAAGGCGTACGCCGATCGGACCGCGGCGATCGAAGGCGGGATGAACGAGGCCAAGCAGGCCCAGGCCGAGGCGAAGGCGGCTTTGGAGAAGTACAACGCGCAGCTGGCCGAGGCCCGCTCGGAGGCTGCGAAGATCCGCGAGGACGCGCGTGAGCAGGGTGCGCAGATCATGGCGGAGATGCGTGAGCAGGCGCAGGTCGAGGCCGAGCGGATCGTGACGCACGCCCGGACCCAGATCGACGCCGAGCGGACGCAGGCTGTTGCTTCGCTGCGCAGCGAGGTCGGGACGATGGCGACCACGCTGGCCGGTCGCATCGTCGGGGAGTCGCTGGAGGACGAGGCCCGGCAGCGCCGGACCGTCGAGCGCTTCCTGTCCGAGCTCGAGGCATCGGAGTCGGCGCGCGCGGCCGTCGGAACGGACGGCTGATGCGCGGGGCATCGAACCAGTCGCTCGCCAAGGCCCAGGAGGCCCTGGCGAGTGGTGCGGTGACCGAGGGGCTGGGCGCCGAGTTGTTCTCGGTGGCCCGGCTGCTGGACAGCACCGGTGCACTGCGCCGCGCGCTGACCGACCCGGCCCGTTCGCAGGACCAGCGGGTGTCGCTCGTCCAGCAGCTGTTCGGCGGCAAGATCTCCGCCCAGGCGCAGGAGATCCTGACCATCGCCGTGGCCGGTCGCTGGGTCAGCGGCCGCGACCTCGGCAACGCACTGGACGAGCTGAGCGTCGAGGCCGAGGTGGCCTTCGCCGACAGCAACCGCAAGCTGGACGACGTCGAGGACGAGCTGTTCCGGCTGGAGCGGATCGTCGTGGCCGAGCGGGGACTGAGCGACAAGCTCAGCGACCGCAACATCCCGGTCACCGCCCGGCAGGAGCTGCTGGCCGGACTGCTGCGTGGCAAGGCCGACCCGGTCACGGTGCGGCTCGCCGAGCGGGCCGTCGACGGCCGTGGACGCAGCTTCGCGGCGTCCCTGCGCTCCTACCAGGTGTCGGCCGCTGCCCGGCGCTCCGCCAGCATCGCCACGGTCCGGGTCGCCACCGACCTGTCCGAGGCGGAGCGGACGCGGCTCTCCGCGGTGCTCGGACGCCAGTACGGCCGGGACATCCAGCTGAACGTGATCGTCGACCCGAAGGTCGTCGGCGGCGTGCGGGTGGACATCGGTGACGAAGTGATCGACGCAACCATCGCGGCCAGGCTCGACGAGGCGCAACGGCGCATCGCGGGCTGATCGCCCCCTTAACGACAGAACAGCGGCGCTAAGGGCGGCAAACCTTTAGAGCCACAACAGGCCAGCAAGGGTCAAGGAAGCAGGAAACACGAAATGGCTGAGCTCACGATCAGGCCGGAGGAGATCCGGGACGCCCTGGATCGGTTCGTCACCGACTACCAGCCGGCCGAAGCGGCCCGCGAAGAGGTCGGCACTGTCATCGACGCCGGCGACGGCATCGCGCACGTCGAGGGCCTGCCCTCGGCGATGACCAACGAGCTGCTCGAGTTCGAGGACGGCACCAAGGGCATCGCCCTGAACCTCGATGTCCGTGACATCGGTGTCGCGGTCCTCGGTGAGTTCGGCGGCATCGAAGAGGGCCAGCAGGTACGTCGTACCGGCCAGGTCCTGTCCGTCCCGGTCGGTGACGGCTACCTCGGCCGCGTCGTGGACCCGCTGGGTGCCCCGATCGACGGCCTCGGCGAGATCGACGGCATCGACGGCACCCGCGCCCTGGAGCTCCAGGCCGCCGGCGTGATGGACCGCCAGGAAGTCCGCGAGCCGATGCAGACCGGCATCAAGGCGATCGACGGCATGATCCCGATCGGCCGCGGCCAGCGGCAGCTGATCATCGGCGACCGCAAGACCGGTAAGACGGCGATCGCGATCGACACGATCATCAACCAGAAGGCCAACTGGGCGTCCGGCGACCCGAAGAAGCAGGTTCGCTGCATCTACGTCGCCATCGGCCAGAAGGGCTCGACGATCGCCGCCGTCCGCGGCGCGCTCGAAGAGGCCGGCGCGATGGAGTACACCACCATCGTCGCCTCCCCGGCGTCCGACCCGGCCGGCTACAAGTACGTCGCCCCCTACACCGGCTCGGCCATCGGCCAGCACTGGATGTACCAGGGCAAGCACGTCCTGATCGTGTTCGACGACCTGAGCAAGCAGGCCGAGGCCTACCGCTCGATGTCGCTGCTGCTGCGCCGCCCGCCGGGCCGTGAGGCCTACCCGGGTGACGTCTTCTACCTGCACAGCCGTCTGCTCGAGCGCTGCGCGAAGCTGAGCGACGAGCTCGGCGCCGGTTCGATGACGGGTCTGCCGGTCATCGAGACCAAGGCGAACGACGTCTCGGCGTTCATCCCGACCAACGTCATCTCGATCACCGACGGCCAGATCTTCCTGCAGTCGGACCTGTTCAACGCCAACATCCGCCCGGCCATCGACGTCGGTATCTCGGTGTCGCGAGTCGGTGGCGCCGCGCAGGTCAAGGCGATGAAGAACGTCTCCGGCACGCTGAAGCTCGACCTCGCGCAGTTCCGCGCGATGGAGGCGTTCGCGATGTTCGCCTCCGACCTCGACGCCACCTCGCGCCGCCAGCTGGACCGTGGTCAGCGTCTGGTCGAGCTGCTCCGTCAGCCGCAGTACTCGCCGTACCCGGTCGAGGACCAGGTCGTCTCGATCTGGTCCGGTACCACCGGCAAGTTCGACGACGTACCGGTGGCCGACGTGCTGCGCTTCGAGCGCGAGTTCCTCGAGTACCTGCGCCGTGACGGCAAGGTGCTCGACGGCATCCGTGAGTCGAACCTCTTCCCCGAGGACGCCCAGCAGGCCGTGACGGACGCGCTGGCCGCGTTCAAGCCGACCTTCCAGACCTCCGACGGGCAGCTGCTCGTGGGTCGCGAGGAGACCCAGGCGATGGCCGAAGAGGATGTCGAGCAGGAGCAGATCGTCCGGCAGAAGCGGGGCTGATCGTCCATGCCGGCAACCCAACGCGAGCTGAAGGATCGTCGTGACTCGGTCACGACGATCAAGAAGCTCACCCGTGCGATGGAGCTCATCGCGGCGTCCCGGATCGTCAAGGCGCAGCAACGCGCCCAGGCGGCCGGTCCGTACGCGCGTGAGCTCACCCGTGCCGTGTCGGCGGTGGCGACGTTCTCGAACGTCGACCACCCGCTGACCACGGAGAAGCCGAACCCGAAGCGTGCCGCGGTGCTGTTGATCACCTCGGACCGCGGCCAGGCCGGCGCCTACTCGTCCTCGGTCATCCGTGAGGGGGAGCGGCTGAACCAGCTGCTCCGCGAGGACGAGAAAGAGATCGTGCCGTACCTCAGCGGCCGCAAGGGGATCGCGTACTACGCCTTCCGGCAGCGCGAGGTCGCGCAGTCGTGGAGCGGCGATTCCGACGCGCCGTCGTTCGCCCGGGCCCGGGAGATCGCCGACGCCCTGATCGAGTCCTTCCTCAAGCCGACCGAGGAAGGCGGCGTGGACGAGATCCACATCGTCTTCACCCGGTTCGTCTCGATGCTGACGCAGAAGCCGGACGTCATCCGGCTGCTGCCGCTGGAGGTCGTCGAGGGCGAAGAGGCACCGGCCGCCGAGGACGTCCTGCCGCTGTACGAGTTCGAGCCGTCCGCCGAGGACGTGCTCGACGGGCTGCTGCCCAAGTACGTCGCCAGCCGGATCCACTACTGCATGCTGCAGGCGGCGGCCTCCGAGCTGGCCAGCCGGCAGCGCGCGATGAAGTCGGCGACCGACAACGCGCAGGATCTGATCGAACGACTGACCCGCGAGTACAACCAGGTGCGGCAGTCGGCCATTACCCAGGAAATCAGCGAGATCGTCGGTGGCGCCAACGCGCTGGCTGACGCCAACGCCGGGAGCGAGTGAGAGAGATGACAGCGACGGTTACCGAGAAAGACAACAGCGGCGCGGCTGGTGCCGTGGGCCGGGTTGCCCGGGTCATCGGCCCGGTCGTCGACATCGAGTTCCCCGCGGACGCGATGCCGGAGATGTACAACGCGCTCGAGGTGGACATCACCTTGGCCGAGGTCACCACCACGATCACCCTCGAGGTTGCGCTGCACGTCGGCGACAACATCGTCCGGGCGATCTCGATGAAGCCCACCGACGGTCTGGTCCGGGGCGCCGAGGTGCGCGACACCGGTGCCGCGATCTCCGTCCCGGTCGGCGACGTCACCAAGGGCCGCGTGTGGTCCGTGACCGGCAAGTGCCTGAACCAGGACGAGTCCGAGTTCGAGATCACCGAGCGCTGGCCGATCCACCGCAAGGCGCCGGCCTTCGACCAGCTCGAGTCCAAGACCGAGATGCTCGAGACCGGGATCAAGGTCCTCGACCTGCTCACCCCGTACGTCCAGGGCGGCAAGATCGGCCTGTTCGGCGGTGCGGGTGTCGGCAAGACCGTCATGATCCAGGAGATGATCTACCGGATCGCCCACAACTTCGGTGGCACCTCGGTGTTCGCCGGTGTCGGTGAGCGCACCCGTGAGGGCAACGACCTGATCCACGAGATGGAAGACGCGGGCGTGTTCAAGGACACCGCGCTCGTCTTCGGCCAGATGGACGAGCCGCCGGGCACGCGTCTTCGCGTCGCGCTGTCGGCCCTGACGATGGCGGAGTACTTCCGGGACGTGAAGGAGCAGGACGTTCTGCTCTTCATCGACAACATCTTCCGGTTCACGCAGGCCGGTTCCGAGGTCTCCACGCTGCTCGGCCGGATGCCCAGCGCCGTGGGTTACCAGCCGAACCTGGCCGACGAGATGGGTGTTCTGCAGGAGCGGATCACCTCGACGCGTGGTCACTCGATCACCTCGATGCAGGCGATCTACGTGCCCGCCGACGACTACACCGACCCGGCGCCGGCCACCACGTTCGCGCACCTGGACGCGACCACCGAGCTCTCGCGAGTCATCGCGTCGCGTGGTCTGTACCCGGCCGTCGACCCGCTGACCTCCACGTCGCGGATCCTCGACCCGCAGTACATCGGCCAGGAGCACTACGACGTGGCCGTCCGGGTGAAGCAGATCCTGCAGAAGAACAAGGAACTGCAGGACATCATCGCCATCCTCGGTGTCGACGAGCTCTCCGAAGAGGACAAGATCACCGTCGCCCGCGCGCGCCGGATCGAGCAGTTCCTCTCGCAGAACACCTACATGGCGGAGAAGTTCACCCAGACGCCGGGTTCGACGGTGCCGCTGAAGGACACCATCGAGTCGTTCAAGAAGATCGCGGACGGCGAGTGCGACCACATCGCCGAGCAGGCCTTCTTCAACGTCGGTTCGCTCGACGACGTCGAGCGGCGTTGGGCCGAGCTCCAGAAGGAGCTGTAAATGGCTGAAGACACCGGCAAGCACCTCGAGGTCGCGCTGGTCGCGGCCGAGCGGGTGGTCTGGGAGGGGCAGGCGACGATCGTCATCGCCCGCACCACCGACGGCGACGTCGGTATCCTCCCGGGGCACGCCCCGTTGCTGGGTCTGCTGCAGGGTGGCACCGTCCAGGTGCGGACCGTCGACGGGGAGTTCCTCGTCGCGGCCGCTCCGGACGGCTTCATCTCGGTGGCGAACGACCGGGTCTCGATCCTGGCCGAGAACGCCGAGCTGGGTCACGACATCGATCTGGAAGACGCCCGTCGCGAGCTCGAGCAGGCGCTCGCGGCCGGCACCGCCAGTGAGTCCGACGCGGACGAGGTCCGCGCCGCCGAGGCCCGGGTCCGGGCCGCCGAGACAGCATCCTGAAGTACCGCGGGTGGGGTGGGGCCGATCACGGCTCCACCCCACCTGTCATAATCGAAGAACGTCACTGACAGTACGGTTTCTCCGGCGGTGCCGGGACGAGTGGGCACCGGAAATGGGGTCGGCAAGGTATGAGAACAGTCCTCGATGTCGTCGGGGTCTGTCTGGCTGCCGCCGTACTGCTGATCATCGCTTTCGCGTGCCGTCGTCGCTGGTTGACCAGGGACGGCGGCACCTTCGATTGCAGCCTCCAGCTGGCCGAGAAGGACCACGGCCGCGGCTGGGCCCTCGGCCTGGCCCGCTACGTCGGTGACGACCTGCAGTGGTTTCGCGTCTTCAGCCTCGCCTGGTGGCCCAAGCTGGTCGTCAACCGCCGCCAGCTCGAAGGCATCAAGACCCGCCGCCCGATGGGCAACGAACCCCTGGTCACGTATGCCGGCCACGTCATCGTCGACGCCGACCTCCGCGACCGCACCGTCCATTTCGCGATGACCGAAGAGGCCCTCACCGGCGTCCTCGCCTGGATGGAATCCGCACCCCCGAGCACCCAGACCTACCTCTGACCGTGCAGCGTGGCCAGCCCCCGCTGACGGCCTGTTCCAACCGCTGACGTCCGAAGAATCCGAGGGCGTGGTCGGCGTGTTTTAGGACGCTGCCCGCCGTGGCGGCGAGCGAAACCGCCTTTGTGGAACCAAATAGGCGCCCAGCGGCCTCAATGTTCCACAAAGGCGAGTGGATGCCGGTTTGCGGAGTCCTACTGTCACCCAGCGGCAGTAGATCACCGCAAAGGGGTTGGTGTTCCCCGATTCGCGCCGCACCGGACAGGCCGGACACGTACCCGGTGGCTGGTCGCCGCGGCGGCCGATTTGCTGAAGTGCTAGGCGGGCGTGGTCTGGGGCTGAGGGGGATGGCGAGGCCGGTGACCGCGTGCCCGGTTGTTTGAGCTTCCGGGCTTCGGTTGCGGTCCCGGAAAACGAGGGGATCTCCCCGCAAGTTGCTGGTTCTTCCCTCAAATTTTGAGCAGAGAAGGGTCAACTTGAACGGATATCCAGCCAAATTTCCGCAGGCCAGGCAGGCGAGGCAGGCAACCCGAACCGCAGTGGTCAACCACGGCGGCGGGTCACCTGGCAGGCCTCCTGATCGTCGGGAGCAACCACCGCGGCGGGGCAGTTGCGAAGCCTCCTGATCGTCGGGAGCAACCACGGCGGCGAGTCAGCTGACAGGCCTGCCGATCATCGGGAGCAACCACCGCCCGGAAGCTCAAGCAACCGCAACCGTGGTCACCGACCGCACCATCCCCCTCAGCCGAAGACCACCCCAGCCACCCGTCTCCGTAAATCCAGCCGCAGCGGCGACCGGCCACCGACTACCTCACCGGCCGAATGCGAGCGGCGGGATGGGACGAGCACATCCGGGAAGGCGGGGTTCCTGGCTAGCCACAGCCCCCGACCCCCGCGACCGATCACCTCCCGCGATCCCGGGCAAACCTGCAGTCACCGCGGCTAACGTCCGAAAGACACGCTGACGACGTACTGCGATCCTTCGGACGTTGCGAGGGGACGTTAGGACGCGCAGGTGATGCAGGTGCGGGCTGCGGGGCGGACGAGCAGGCGCTCGGGCGAGATGGGTGCACCGCAATGCTCGCAGCGGCCGTAAGTGTCGCTGGTCAGGCGCTCCAGCGCCAGGTCTACGTCAGCCAGGTGCGCAGTGGCTGCCGCGAGGAGCGCACTGGTCTGGGAGCGCTCGAACGCAATGGTTGATCCTTCGGGGTCGTGCTCGTCGTCGGTTGCGGTGAGCCGGCTTGCCTCGACGATCGTGCTGACGTTCTCGGTCAGCGAGGTGATCAGCTCGCGGGTGTGCTCGCGGTCCGCGGTCAGCAGCCGGCGGAGTTCGGTGAGGTCAGGTGGCACTCGACCAGCCTCTCACCGAATCGCGACACCCTCTGTCGGGTATGGCGGCCGAGATTTAGGGAGGATGGAGGCATGTTGCTGGTGCCTGGGGATCCTTTGAACGCGCGGCGGGTCGATCCGCACTTCGCGGCGCAGGCGGCGGCCGCGCGGGAGCTCGGGGTCGCGGTGGCACGGATCGACCACGACGCGTTGACGGTCGACGGGGTGCCGGCCGCGGCGGACGCCGTCTATCGCGGCTGGATGATGACCACGGCCCAGTACGGCGGATTCGCGGGCGCGCTGGGGGAGCGGGGCGTCGCGCTGCGCACCGGCCCGGAGAGCTATGGAGCCGCGCACGAGTTTCCAGGCTGGTACGGCGCTCTCCAGTCGGTGACGCCCGAGTCGGTGTGGACGACCGGGGGCGAGCTGCGCGATTTGGTTGCCGTGAGCAAACAGCTCGCCGAGGGACCGGCCGTCCTCCGGGACTACGTGAAGTCGATGAAGCACTACTGGGACGAGGCCGCCTACATCCCGGACGTCGCCGACACAGCCGCGGTGGAGCGGATCGGCGGCCGGTTCCTCGAGCTGCGGGACGACGCATTCGCCGGTGGGTTCGTCGTACGGCGCTTCGAGGAGTTCGTCGGGGCCGAAGCGCGGACGTGGTGGGTTGGTGGCCGCTGCGTGCTGGTGACACCGCATCCGGACACCCCGGACGAGCTGCCGGAGCGCGTGGACCTGATCGAGGTGGAGCCACTGGTGGCGGATCTCGCGCTGCCGTTCGTCACAGTCGATCTGGTACGGCGTTTGGACGGCGCCTGGCGCGTGGTCGAGTTGGGCGACGGCCAGGTCAGCGACTGGCCGTCATCCCGCGACCCGAAGGAACTGATCAGCGCACTGTTTCAGAAGCCGCAGGCGTAGAGACTGCCGCCGGTGCTCGGTAGCAGCCGGGGCAACGGGTAGAGACCGACCGCGGCGAAGCTCAGTCCGGCGTCGTTCGCGATGGCACGGGCCTCGGCGAGGATGCCTTCCTCAGCGGGGTCCTCGATCATCAGCGCGAGCCGCCCGTGCCGGTGGTGCAGATCCGGGCTGCCTGCGCGCAGCGACTCGACCGAGTAGGCCAGCCGCGTCAGCTCCGCATAGGACTCCACCGTGCGTACCGAGGCGGCTGCTGCCCACGCTGGGTCCTCGCGGGCCAGAATCTGCAACGCCTCACCAGGCGCCCGACCCGGCGTCCGTCCGTGCGCGGTATCGGCCAGTCCGGTCAGCGCCCGGACGAACAGGGCGTTCAGTCCGACGGACCGACTGCGTTCGTACAACAACCGCCGTACCATCGCGGCCCGTTCGTGGACGGCTGTCTGCCACTGCATCCAGGTCGTGTGGGGCAGCCGTGGGCGACCGCGTTCGTCGAGCTGGGCGAGCAGGTAGTGCAGCGGCGGCAGATCCCAATGCAGCACCGGCTGTGCAAGCTTCGGCGTCCGCCGGAACGCCCCCGCGAACCCTGCGAGCGCGGCACTCATGGTGGTCTCGTACGTCGACAGTCGGGCGTCCGCAGCGAGCGCAGGGCCCGGCAACGCGAGGCCTGCGGACCGCAGGCTGCCTGTCCCGCCCAGCGACAGTCCTGAGAACACAGCGACCTCAGTGAACGTCCGGCCCACCAGTGACGACAGTCCGCGGCCGCGGACCCAGTGCTGCGTCCCCGTCCCGTCGTCGACGCACAGGTACCAGCCACTGTCGTCGGAAACCGCAGGCGAGCCGACGATGAACCCACCGATCTCTAGAGACTCCAGAAGCATCCCGAAACGCTCCCGGGCGTAGCGGAGCGAGCGGGCGTCCGGTGCCTGGTGCAGGGTGTAGCGCGGGGTCAGTGCGACCGTCGGACTGTTCTGGCTGCCGACGTGGTGCTGCCAATCGACCGGTGCGACCGCTAGCGCCGGAGCCGAGGTCATCCGGCCTCCTCCGCGATCCGCAGCCCGGCACCTAGGTCGGAGATCACCCCGGTGCGCCAGGCGAACGCGACCGCATGCGCGCGGTTGTTCAGCCGGTGCCGTCGCATCAGCACCTGCAGCACGTTCTTCACCGTGCGTTCGGAGTACTCAAGCTTGACCGCGATCTCCTCGGTGCTGTCGCCCTCGGCGAGCAACCGGAGGATGTCGCGCTCCCGGGCGGACAGTCCGGACATCGTGAGCCCGTTGGGTTCCAGTACGTCGCGCTGCACCCGTTCGAACTGGGCAAGCAGGCTCCCCTGCAGCCAGGAGGGCAGGTAGGCCTCGCCCCGGCCGACGGCCAACACGGTCTGCACCAGCTGCTCACCAGTCGTCCGATTCCGCTGCAGTACGGCGGCGACGCCGTACTGGAGGACCGACAGCCCGTCGAGCCGGAACTGGTCGCCGATGATGACGCACCGCGGTGGCGATTCGAGCCGGGAGGTGGCGCGCGCCTTGCTCAGGAAGGCCAGCGCGCGATCGCTGATCGACTCCCCGATGACCACGATCACGGCGGCATAGGCCAGCTCGGGCTCGGCGAGCACCGTCAACCGGGAGTCCGCACGCAGCAGGTGATCGGCGCCGCGCGCGGTGACCGCGTCGGAAGCATGGACGGCGACGGTCATCGACTCGGCGGCCGTCATCGACGAGCGCCGCCGGTTCAGGAAGCTGTCCACGGCTAGATCACGCCCGTCCGCATCGCGTAGGAGACCGCGTGCGACCGGTTCCGCAACCGGACCCGGGTTGTGAAGGCGTAGATGATGTTCTTGATCGTGCGCTCGGAGTACCCGAGCTCCTTGCCGATCTGGTGCGTGTCCAGACCCTCGGCCATCAGCCGCAGCACGTCGACCTCGCGGACCGACAGCCCGGACGCCGCGGCGCCACGGTTCTCCAGCACCTCGCGCTGCAGCCGCTCGACGTCGTTCTGCGGCCGGAGGTCGGACGCGCCGCTCGCGGCGGCGATGATCGCGCGGAGGAGTTCGTTCTCGTCGGCCGCCGCGCGGGACACGATCGCGGCCACCCGGCACTTCAGCGCCGGCAGCAGCTGTGCTTCGTCGATCTCGTTGGTGATCAGCACGATCGGCGCCCGCACGGTGTCGGCGGCCGCCCGCAACAGCTGCTGTGCTTCACCGGCCAGCCGCTCGACCGCCACGATCACGACGTCGACCGGACCGGGGTCCGCGGCGTTCACCACGACGATCTGCGGCAACGGTCGGAGCACCACCTTCACCCCGGTCAGCGTGAAGGGGTCGGTGGCGTAGACCGAGACTCTGAGCTGTTTCATGATGCCCTCCGACGATGCCTCACCTAGCTACTGCCTTCATGGTGGTCGGCGGCCCTTCACGAACTCTCTAGCACGACCACTCCGCGGCTGAGGCGGGCTTGTACGGCGTCGACCGAGCACCTCATGATCTGCGCGATCTCTGCGTCCGGTAGGTCTTCGAGATAGCGCAGTACGACGATGGCGCGGGTACGGCGGGGCAGCGTGGCGAGTGCCTGCAGGAGAGCCGGCTGCGGAGTCTTCGGCGCGCGAGGTGTGCGCCGCCACCAACGCGTGCCGGCGGTCACCATGGCGGCCAACGTGTAGCTGTCCAGCGCCTCTGACTTGAGCGCACTGCGACGGAACCAGACCTTGGTCAGTACGGCGTGCGCCAGGCGCTCGGCCAGCTGCCAGTCACCGGTCAACAGATAGCCGAACTGCCGCAGCGCCGTGAACCGGCCGTCCACGAAATCAGCGAATTCCTCAGCGGTAGCGGAGGTCCGCGCACCGGCTGGGAATTCTATGGTTCGGTTCATTGGCGTTCCTGGACCCGTTGGGAAGGCTAGCGGACCCATCGTCGACGGTGGACCTTCAGGAACTCTCTAGGCGACCGGCGACCTGTTCGCGGGAGGTCGCGCCGAGCTTGCCGAGCAACCGGGCGACATGGGCCTGGACGGTACGGCGGGGGAGGCCGAGCTGCTCGGCGATCGCGAGATTCGAGTGGCCGGCGGCAACGCGCCGCGCGATGTCCGCCTCCTGCGACGACAGGGCGTCCCGCCGCGGCACCGAGCTGTCTCGGTAGACGCCGTACCCGGCCAACCGGCGAGTGGCCCGTTCGAGGTCCCAGTTCGCGGACAGGTCGACGTACTGGCGGCTGCACTCGCTGAACGCCAGCCGGGCCGCCTCGAGGTCACCACTGTGCGCCAGCAGTACTGCGGCATCTTCCAGAGCGGTGGCGAGCTCGACGACCCGGCCGACCTGGCGGAAGTGATCGGCTGCGGCGAGGACAAGCGCCGGATCCTGAGCCGCGAGGCCCCGGCACCACTGGTCCGCGGCCACGGCGCGCGCAGCCGGTCGCTCCTTGGCCGCCTCAGCAGCCGACAGCGCCAGTGCCCGTTGTACGTCGTCGTCCGCGCCGACGTCGAGCGCGAGCCGCACCACCATCGGCAGCCACTGGTGCCGCAGCATCAGCGGTGCGAACTTCGGATCGAGTAGCGGCTGCAGTACGGCGAGCGCCCGCGCACCTGCACCGCGCTGCTCGAACATCTGCGCTCGGGCGACCAGCAGGAAGTCGACGTTCTCGCGCTCTTCGTCAGTACGCGGAAGCTGATCCGCCACGGCGTCGAGAATGCCCGCGACGCGGAGCCGGTCGCCGCGCCGACCGGCGAGGTACGCCGCGATGCCGTGCAGGAGCAACGTCGCCGCCGGGGCCTCGCGGCGACCGGGCAAGGTCAGCTCGGCGGCCTTCTCGAAGATCGTGTCGAGCTCGACGAGCGCCTCGGTCCACCGGCCGGTCCAGTAGTAGTGCACCGCTGCCGGGATCTGCAATTGGTTGCCGATGGCCCGGTTTGTCGCGATCTCCCGGGCGAGGCGCAAGGTGTCGTCGGCCTCGGCCATCCGATCCAGGTTCTGCAGTGTGAACAGCCGGTTGTCGAGCAGGTCCAGGCGCAGCTCGACGAGGTGGTGAGCGCTGCCGACGATCTGGATCGCCTCGTTGATCTCCTGCAGTGCCATGGTGTGATCGCGCCGGATGCAGGCGATCCGCCACAGGGTCTGGTGCGCGTGCGCGGTCAGGTAGCGCCCGCCGCCCGCGGCCAGCGCCTGCCGTGCGGTCGCTTCCGCGCCGTCGAGATCGTTGAGGCGCCCGCTGCCGAAATTCGCCAGCACGTACTGGAGCCGCTGCCGCCACGCGTCTGGTACGTCGGGATCGGCGACACCGTCCGCGAGGATCCGGGACGCGGTCTCGGTGTCACCAGCCCGATACCGCAGTACGGCGAGCAGCTGCCGCAGCTCGGCGACGTTCGACGGGTCCTTGGCGAGGTGGAGGGCAGTCTGCACCTCAGCGACCGGCCGTCGGTCCAGCCGGAACAGCACCCGGGCCAGAGTCACGGCCAGTGTCTCGTTGCCGGGGCAGACCTCCAGTGCTCTCGCCAGCAGGTCGGCGGCCAGCACAGGCGCCCGATTGGCGATCGCCTCGCTGTTGTCGACCAGCCACTGCACCACCCAGGCGTCCGGTACGCCGGCCGCCGCGAGCTGCTCGGCCACTCGGTTTACCGAGGCGCCCACCGCAGCGAGCGCCGCTGCCGTCCGACGGTGCCGTCCGGCGCGCTCGTCGACGGGGATGCCCTCGTAGAGGCCCTTGACCAGCAGGGGAAACAGGAAGGTCAGGTGGGTCCGGTTGTCGACGAGCACGGTCGCTGTGACCGCCTCCTCGAGCGGCGCGACCAGCTCCGACGGCGGCTGGCCAAGCACGGCCGCAATGTCGGTGACGGTGAACTCTGTCCCCAGTAGCGCCGCCCATTCCAGCAGCTCGCGCGTGCCGGGAGTGAGGACCCGAAGATTGCGCAGCACCATCTCGAGGATCGCGGTCTCCGTCGCCGCCTCGGACTCGGCGGTGAGATCCGTGGTGCCGGAGACCGTCTGCAGAGACTTCGTTCGGACCAGCACCTGGATGTACTCGGTGATGCCGAACGGGTTCCCGTTGGTGGCGGCCAGCGCCTCGCGCAGCCCGGGTCCCGGCTCGGCGCCCAGCAAGCGCCGTACCAGCTCGACTCGCTGTTCGCCGTTCAGCGGTGGCAGGTCGGCGACGAGACCGCCGGTCGCCGCGACTGTTTTGCGCAGCCGGGTGAGGTGGGGTGTGCGTGGCACCGGTCGGGCGGCGGCGATCAGTAGCAGCGGCAGTTGCCGCGTCGCTGTGATCAGCCGGTGCCACACCAGCACGCTGGCCTCGTCCGCCCACTGCATGTTGTCAGCCACCAGAACCAGTGGGCCTTGTGCACACAGTTCGTCGACTCGCGCCAGCAACTGCTCAGTGGTGCGGGCCTCGCTACCCAGGCAGTCGGTCAGCAGCTGGAACGGCTTGGATCCCTCAACCCCCTCCGCCCAGCCGATCTGACAGTCCGCATCCTTGAGCGCTTGGAGCAGCAGCTCCGACTTGCCCAGGGTGAAGCCCTCGATCCAGGCGGTGCCGCCCTGACCAGCGCGCAGCTTGTCGATCAGACCGCGCAGTTGCTCGAGCTCATGCTGCCGGGCGACGAACACTGTCTCCTGCCCCAGCCGTTCGGTGACCCACTCGGGCAGTCTCCGCAGCGGCTCAGCTGCTGTGCAGTTGAGCTCCGGGTCCTGGGTAAGGATCTGCGTCTGGAGCCGCTGCAGCTCAGCGCCCGGCTCGATGCCGAGCTCGTCAACCAGCCGGGCTCTGGTGTCCCGGAACACCTCCAGTGCAGCCGCATGCTGACCGGCCCGGTACAGCGCGAGCATCTGCAGCTCGCGGAACCGCTCACGCAGTGGGTACTCCTGAGCCAGCACACCGAGCTCAGCACCCAGCCATGCATCCGCACCGAGCTCCAGTAACGCCTCCGCGCGCAGCTCATGCGCGAGCAGCCGCAGTTCACTCAGCCGGATGCGTTCCTGCTCCGCATAAGGACCCGGTACGCCGGACAGCGGATCGCCGTGCCACAGCTCGAGCGCTTCCCCCAGTACGGCGACGCGCTCCTTCCGGTCGGGTAGGTTCTGCGCCTGGCCGATCAGTTGATCGAGCCGGATGGCGTCCACTAGCTCAGGTTTGATCCCCAGGCTGTAGCCGTTCGGTCGCCGGGCCAGCAGCTCGCGCTGTGGTTCCAGGGCTCGCCGCAGTCCGGAGACATACGTGTGCACGTTGCCCCGTGCACTCGCTGGCGGCGCGGCACCCCACACTGCAGCCATCAGTTCGTCCAGCGTCACCAGCCGGCCGGCGTTCAGCGCCAGCACTGCGAACACTGCACGCTGCCGAGTCGGTCCGAGCTTCAGACCACTGCCGTCGCGCGTAGCGTGCACCGGACCCAGCACATTGACACTCAGCTCGTCACTGCCGCTCGGCACGGTCGCACTCCGTTCCCTTACTGGTGAGCGCCTGCATGCGCGCATTGAGTCGCCAGACGTCGGTGACCGCGCCGATCGCGCGATACCGCCGTACTGCGTCGTAGAAGGCTTGGCGCGCTTCCGCAGCCTGCCCTTGCTTGCCAAGTAGCCACGCCAGGTCCGCTGTGGCGTGGATGGCCAGGAGCGTCAGCCCTTGCACTGTCTCGAACCGCACTGTGGCCGCGCGGACGCGCTCGGGATCGGCTGCGACCAGACCGAGGCAGTACTCGCGGACAGCCAGCTGGCCGGGGGACAGGTCCGCAGCTGGTAGTGAATCAAGGAGGTGTCGCACTCGGTCGAGTTGTGCGGCATCCTCACTCGACGAGGCGAGTGCGATGACGCGGGGGAGCCAGCGCGACCACGGACTCCCGCTCACCGCTGGCCACAGGAGGTCGATCGCCTGCTGCAGTTGGCCCGCCCGCTCGGCCCGCATCGACTGCGTCATCAACAGCACCTGGTGCGAGTCGCCGTACCGCGCATAGGTGCCGGCTGCGACCGCTTCATGCGCTGTGGCGGCGTCCCACTCACCGCGGTGCGTGTCGATCAGAGCGATGCTGGCGTGGCTGAAGCCGGGGCTGTCCGGCGACAGGTATGACGGTCGAGCAGCGTCCGAGTCCAGCAGCACCTCCGCCTCGGCGATCGCACCGGCCCAGTCGCCGGCCCAGTAGTGCTGTCCCGAGAGCAGCCGGTGCAGGTCACCAGGCATCGCCCGGTACGGCGCCATCCGCCAGACCTCACTCGCGTCCAGGAAGTCCGGCGTACCGAGCTCGGCCGCCGTCTTGTCGTCCAGGAACTGGAACCCGGCGATCGCAGGTGCCTCGGACCGCGGCCGGACGTCTCCCCACGCGAGCGCCTGGGTGAGGTGCCACGCCCGCGGTTCGTCGGCCAGTCTGTCGAGCAGCCGCTCGTGCCGACTGAGCCACCGCTCCTCGACGCGCTCGTCACTCAAGGTTTCGGTGACCTGTCCCAATGCCTCGTCGATCCGGCCGAGCCGGTGGTTCACGTAGGCCAGGACCCACCGCATCTCCGCGGCCAGGTCAGGGTCGGCCGTCCGAGCCAGCACCGAGGAGGCCTCCGGCCGCGGGTCCCACCCCTGCCAGAACAGCAGTCTGGCCAGCATGGCAGTCAGTGAGATGTCGGGACGCACCGAACCGGATCGCAGCAGGTCGATCGCAACCTTGGGCTGCTCGGCCGCCACCGCACCGATGTGGTCTCGCACCCAGTCCTGAGCCCACGGCGCCACAGTTGGCAGCGCTGCAGCCAACTGCTCAGCAACCCGTACGGCGGATGCTCCGGAGCGAACCAGGTTGTCCGCGAGCTCGTGGTGCAGTGCGACGCGCATCGCCTGCGGAGTGTGTTCGTACAACGCGGTCCGCACCACCGGCTGCCGGAAGCGCAGTGTCTCCCCGGCCCTTCGGAGCACGCCCAGACTCTGGGCTTCCTCGATCAGTGGTTCCGCATCCGTCGCAGCGAGTTCTTCCTTGCTGAACGTGGTTCCGAGCAGGGCAGCGCGTTGCAGCATCGCGTGCGTGGGTTCGGACAGGAAGAAGAGCTGGTCGTTGATCGATGCGGTCAACTGCTGGGACGGATGCTGGTCCTGCCCCGGCCCGGCGAGGTCGGTGGCGATCGCGTGCAGATAACCGGGGTGGCCGGCGCCGGCCTCGACCGCCTGCCGCTGCCGAACCGACAGCGGTGCGCCCAGCCGTCGTGCTGCCAGCAAAGCGGAGTCGTCCGGCGTCAACGGCTCGAGGCCGATGACCAGGCCACGCTGCAGCTCGCTCTGCATCGGCCGGCCCGCGGCGATCAGAAGCAACGGCAGGTGTTCGGCCAGTCTGGCGAGACTCTGCCAGACCCAGACCGTGGTCGCGTCCGCCCAATGAAAGTTGTCCGCGGCAACAATCAGTGGACCTTGGCCGCAGAGCCGGGTCACCACCGTCCGGACCTGCTCGGCGGACAGTGTGTCGTTGAGGCAAGCGTTGATCAGCCGCATCGGAATCTGACTGTCCAGCTCGTCAGCCACCGCCCACCGCACCTGTGTCTTGGGTAGGGGCTCGGAGTTGAGGGCCTCGGCGAGTAGTGCGGATTTGCCGATTCCTGGTGCACCTTCGATCCAGACCGTGCCACCTCGGCCGGCGAGCACCCCGTCCACGGCCGACCGGAGCTGCTTCAGCTCGGCTTCGCGTCCAACGAAGAGCTCCGGCCGCGCGGGCCGCCGTACCGAGGTCTGGCGCGCGCCGAGCAGTTGCTCGTGCAGCCTGCGCAGCTCCGGACCCGGATCGATCCCGGAGAGCTCGCCGAGACTCGCCTCGGTGGTCTCGTACACCCCGAGCGCCTCGGTGGTCCGCCCGCTGTCGTGCAGCGCGCGCATCAGCAGCGCGGGCAGTTTCTCGCGCAAGGGATGCTCCCGGCAGAGCGCGCACAGTTCGTCGACGAGTTCAGCGTGCCGACCGAGCTCGAGCAGGAGCTCCGCCCGGTTCTCCACGACGGTCAGCCGCAGCTCGGCCAGCCGGGCCCGGTGCGTCTGCGCATACGGCCCAGGAATTCCATCTAACGGCACACCTTGAGACAGCGCCAGCGCCGCGTCGAGCTCGGCGATCGCCGCCGGCAGGTCTCCCGTGGCTCGGTGCTGAGCCGCGGATGACCGCCGTACGTCGAACTCGTGGACGTCGACGTGATCACGGGGGAGTCGCAGCGTGTACCCGGGCCCGGTCGACGCGAGCACCCCGTCACCTGACCGGGGAGCCAGCTCGGGATCGAGGACCCGGCGCAGGCCGGAGACGTAGGTGTAGATGCTGCCGTTCGCACTCGCCGGCGGCGCCTCGCCCCAGACCGCGTCGATCAGCTCGTGCCGGGAGACCGGATGCCCGGCCGACAGCGCCAGCACGGTGAGCACCGCGCGCCGGTGCGCCGAACCGAGCTCGAGCTCGTCCGCGCCACGCCAGGCCCGGACCGGTCCGAGGACCTGGATCCGCAGCCCGGTCTCCGCGTCAGCCATCCTTGTCTCCGTCGTCGTGTCCGGTGGGTCTCGGAATCAGATGTCCCGGTACGCCGCTTTGGTTGAGCCCGAATTGGTGTCTTCGGGCAGCTGTGATGTTCGACCGGGCAATCGGGCCCGGATCAGGGGTCTTACGCCAAGACCACGCGAATGTCCCCCCGGCGGGTTCAATCGCTCGCGAAGAGGGCGAATCAAGGCAGCCGCGATGTCAACCCGGGCAGCTTTCGCGCCGATCCCAGGTCGGCCGCCGGGGTCCGGTGACAGCATCGCTGACCATGGCGGCTCAGCATTCGGACGAGGTCGGATTCCTCGAGGAGCAGTACCGCAGGCAGTTCGCCGAGCTGCACGAGACCCAGCGGCGGCTGCGCGAGATCTCCTGTACGGCGACCGCGCCCCGGCAGGAGGTCGTCGTGACGGCGGGTCATGGCGGAGTCGTGCAGGAGATCAAGTTCCCGAACGGCACCTACAAGCGGATGGCCCCGGCCGAGCTGGCGAGCGCCGTACTGAAGACGATCACGGACGCCCAGCAGCAGGCGAGCCGAGCCGCCGCCGACGTGATCGCACCGTCCCTGCCGCCTGGAGTGGACGCGCAGAAACTGTTCGCCGGTGACCCTGGTCTATCAGGTAAGGGAGATGTCCTCATGGAGGTGTCCACAACCACCCCAGGAATGGCCCAGGCCGCAGGCCACCTGGCGACCACCGAAGGCGTGGCGACGAACGGTCTCAACAGCGTGAACGACATCCTCGGTCAGCTGCGGGCCAGCTGGACGGGCGACGCGTCGGGCACCTTCGACAGCTCGATGAAGGCGTGGCAGGACGACTGCCAGATGATCATCAACAAGCTGCGCGAGATGCAGGAGGTCCTGCACGGCAACCGCCAGGTCATCACCCAGGGCGAGTCCCAGAACACGCAGGTCGCGACGAAGATCCCGACCGGTCCCGGCATCTTCGTCCCGAAGGGCTAACTCGTGGCTACCTATTCGTTCAACCCCACGATGGCCGACTCCACCCGCGACGTGATGGCCATCGTCACCAGGCAGTTGCTGGCCGAGCTCGAGACCATGAACGCCAACGTGCTCAAGGTCATGCAGGACTGGAGCGGCGACGCCCGAATGCAGTACGACGGCGCGAAGCAGCAGTGGGACCAGGCGGCGCAGCGGATGCCGGCCAGCCTGAACGCGGCCGAGGTCGCCCTGAAGGAGCTCACCAACGGCTACCTCCAGATCGAGCACACCGGTGTGAACGCCTGGGGCGGCTACAGCGTCAAGTGAGGGGTTACAAAGGCTTGGGCAAGCAGGCGAACGTCATTCTGTCCGGCCGGCGCGGACTGGGCCGGACCACGGTCGCAACCCACTACGCCCAGACCCTGGCCGAGCTACGCCTGACCGCCCTCGCCGTCAGACAGCTGGCCCGCCGCGGCCACAAGGTGCCGGACGACGTGGCGGACGCTCTCCGGGACCTGCTTGCCGTCGGCCACCACACCGCCTGGGATGCGCACCAACTGGCACACCGCCTCGCCACGACCGCAGCCTCCCCGACCCTGGCCGCGGCCGACCTCCACGCCAGCACCGGAACCTTCCGCTCACCGGCCCCGCGCGCCGCAGGCCTCACCTCGGTCGGTTGATGGACCCTCACTACGCACTGCATGCAACCCGTTGGAGGAGATGACGTTGAGCACGATTGTTGTCGTCGGTGCGGGCCCGCAGCTCGGGTACGCGGTCGGCCGCCGCTTCGCGGCCGAAGGGTTCGACGTGGCGCTGATCGCCCGGACCCGGTCGACGCTGGAGAAGGTCGCGGACCAACTCGCGGCCGAAGGCACCAGGGTGGAGGTCTTTCCGGCTGACATCACCGACCGGACCGCCCTGCTCGCGGCGCTGACCGAGGTCGAGCAACGCCTCGGGCCGATCGACGTCCTCGAGTACTCACCGGCGCCGACCCCGACCGACCTGAGCGCGGCGCCGATCGTCGGCGCCCTCGACCTGACTGTCGACGCGGTCCTGGCCCAGCTCGACCTGTTCCTGCTGGGCGGCGTCGCGGCGATCCAGCACGTGCTGCCCGGCATGCTGGATCGCGGCACGGGGACCATCCTGGTGACCAGCGGCGCGGGCTCCGGCCCGCTGATCGCCCCACACGTAGCGAACATCCAGGTCGCCACCGCCGGGCTACGGAACTACCTGCTCAACCTGCACGCGGCCCTGGCGGGAACAGGCGTGTACGCCGCGCACGTGGCGATCGCCGCCTTTATCGGCCAAGGCGCCCCCACCTCACAGCCCGACGCGATCGCGGAAGCCTACTGGCAACTGCACCGCGATCGCTCAGCGCCGGAACTCCTGATCGAAGACCTCCCCGCCGACTACCTGGACAAAGGCCTCGCCGACAAGTTCACGGACGACTGACGCCGGCACGTCCTCACCTCGGTCGGCGGAAAACCGCCGCCTTTGTGGTGATCTACTGCCACCCAGCGGCAGCGGATCCCCGCAAACACCTACCGGGCAGGATCGACAGGCGCGAAAATCGGTGGACTGGCGTGTGAGGATGCAAGGCATGTACGCGTTCTTCTTCCCGGCGGCCTGACCAGCCGCCGGTTCGGTTGAGGCTTCGGCCCTGAGCCGGTGATGCGGGACTGACCAACTGGTCGCTCCCGATTGCTCACCGGGAGAAAACGCATGCCCTTGGTGCTTGTGCGCACTGTGTCGGGGTTGGAAGGTCTGGCGGCTGAGGAGATCGCCGCCGCGGGACATCGCGTGGTCGATGTGTCGAAGAGGCAGTTGGTGGTCGAGGCTTCGGACGAGTTGCTGAGCAGACCGCCGCGGTTGGCGGACGACCTGTTCGTGGTGCGCGACGCCGTACCGGATCCGGGGCGGACGAAGGCCGGTCTGCAGTCGGTAGCACTGTCCGCGCAGGCAGCGGGTCCGTTCGCGGTGTCGGCGTCGTTCGTCGGCGAGCGGAACTTCAACCGGTACGACGTCGAGGACCAGGTAGGCGCAGCCCTCGGCGGCGTCTACCACTCGCGCCGCGACGGAGCTCGGCCGCCGGCGCAACGCTCCGAATGGCGAGTCGTGCTGGACGGAAAGACGATGTGGATCGCCGAACGCCCGTACGAAGCACCTCTCCATCGGCGCGCGTGGCGGCAGCGGACTGTCGTCGGCAGCCTGCATCCGCCAGTAGCGGCCGCTATGGCGAAGCTGGCCCGGATCGACGCCGGGATGCGAGTCGTGGACCCGTTCTGTGGTGCCGGAACGCTACTGGTCGAGGCACAGGCGATCGCACCGGACGCGCAGTACCTCGGAATCGACCGCCGACCCGAGGCAGTCGCAGCAGCCCGAGCAAACTCGGCCCTGCGGTTCCGGGTCGGCGATGCGGCTCGCTTGATCGGTACGGCGGATCGCATCCTCACCAATCCGCCCTGGGGCGTCCGACTCGGGGTCGGCGACTTCATGCCGTACCTGCGCGCCTGGCGGCGAGTGCTGGCGCCGGACGGACTCGTAGTCGCGTTGCTGAGCCAAGAGCAGACCGCCCTGCTCAGCCCGGACTGGACCGTGCACGAGGCCTACGACCTCAGCGTCGCCGGGCAGCATCCGCGCATCGTCGGACTGGATTGAAGTTGCAGGCCGCTGTGACCGCGGTCACCACGAGGACGCGGCTTTCGTGCTGTGCCGTCGCTGCGGAGTGCCGCCTGAGGCGCTGGGGCGGGTGAGGGACAATGGGCAGTGATGACGCTGACCGAGAAGTTGCCGGAGACCGCTGAGCCCGACGCGCTGTACGACGCGTTCGCCACCTGGGTGGGGGAGCAGGGGATCTCGCTGTACCCGGCGCAGGAGGAGGCGGTCATCGAGGTGATGACGGGGTCGAACGTGATCCTGTCCACCCCGACCGGGTCCGGAAAGAGCCTGGTGGCGACCGGTGCGCACTTCGCGGCGCTCGCCCACGGGGTGCGGACCTTCTACACCGCTCCGATCAAGGCACTGGTGTCGGAGAAGTTCTTCGCACTGTGCGACATCTTCGGCGCGGAGAAGGTCGGCATGCTGACCGGTGACGCCTCGGTGAACGCGGGCGCGCCGATCATCTGCTGTACGGCGGAGGTCCTGGCGAACGTCGCGTTGCGTGAGGGATCGACGGCCGATGTCGGCCAGGTGGTGATGGACGAGTTCCACTTCTACTCCGAGCCGGACCGCGGCTGGGCCTGGCAGGTGCCGTTGCTGGAGCTGCCGCACGCGCAGTTCGTGCTGATGTCGGCGACGCTCGGTGACGTCGAGCGGTTCAAGATCGACCTCTCCCGCCGGACCGGCAAGCCGACCGCGATCATCTCGTCGGGCGAGCGCCCGGTCCCGCTGGTCTACAAGTACGTCACGACGCCGCTGCACGAGACGCTGCAAGAGCTCCTGGTGACGAACCAGGCCCCGGTGTACGTCGTCCACTTCACCCAGGCGTCGGCCCTGGAACGCGCCCAGGCGCTGACCAGCATCAACGTCTGCACGAAGGAAGAGAAGGACAAGATCAAGGAGCTGATCGGGCATTTCCGGTTCAGCTCCGGCTTCGGCAAGACACTGCAGCGCCTCATCATGCACGGCATCGGCGTCCACCACGCCGGCATGCTCCCGAAGTACCGGCGGCTGGTCGAGCAGCTCGCGCAGGCCGGGCTGCTGAAGGTCATCTGCGGCACGGACACGCTCGGCGTCGGCATCAACGTGCCGATCCGCACGGTCCTGCTGACCGCATTGAGCAAGTACGACGGTCGCCGGCAGCGGATCCTCAAGGCCCGCGAGTTCCACCAGATCGCTGGGCGGGCCGGGCGGGCCGGATACGACACTTCCGGCACAGTCGTCGTACAGGCGCCGGACCATGTGGTGGAGAACGTCCGGCTGATGGCCAAGGCCGGCGACGACCCGAAGAAGCAGCGGCGGGTTCAGAAGAAGAAGCCGCCGGAGGGTTTCGTCACCTGGGGCGAGGACACCTTCGACCGGCTCGTCGTCGCTGAGCCCGAGCCGCTGCAGTCGCGGATGCGGGTCAACCACGCGATGCTGCTGAACGTGATCGCCCGCGACGGCGACGCGTTCGCCAGCATGCGGCACCTGCTGCAGGACAACCACGAGGACTCCAAGTCGCAGCGGCGGCTGATCACTCGCGCGATCCAGATCTACCGCACCCTGCTGACCGCCGGCGTGGTCGAGCGGCTGCCGGAGCCGGACGAATTCGGCCGGTGGCTGCGGCTGACCGTCGATCTGCAGAAGGACTTCAGCCTCAACCAGCCGCTGTCGACCTTCGCGCTGGCCGCTCTTGACCTGCTCGACCCCGAGGACCCGCTGTACGCGCTGGACGTGGTGTCGGTGGTCGAGGCGACGCTGGAGGACCCGCGCGCGATCCTGATGGCGCAGCTGCACCACGCCAAGGGCGAGGCCGTGCAGGGGATGAAGGCCGACGGCATCGAGTACGACGAACGGATGGAGCTGCTCGAGGAGATCAGCTGGCCGAAGCCGCTCGAAGAGTTGCTTGAGGCAACCTTGGACATCTACCGGCAGACGCACCCGTGGATCGCCGAGGCCGGGCTGTCGCCGAAGTCGGTGATCCGGGACATGTTCGAGCGGGCGATGACGTTCGGCGAATACATCCAGTACTACGGCCTCGCGCGCTCCGAAGGCATCGTCCTGCGCTACCTGAGCGACGCGTACAAGGCGCTGCGCCAGACCGTCCCGCCGGACAAGGCGAACGAGGACCTCACCGACCTGATCGAGTGGCTCGGCGAAGTGGTCCGCCAGACCGACTCCAGCCTGCTCGACGAGTGGGAGGAGCTCACCAACCCGGTCACCGCGGAGGTCGAGGTCACCCCGGTCGGCCCGCGCCGCATCACCCTCAACACCCGGGCCTTCCGCGTCCTGGTCCGCAACGCGATGTTCCGCCGCGTCGAGCTCGTCGCCCGGCACCGCTGGGCCGAGCTGGGTCAGCTCGACACCGACGCAGGCTGGGACGCCGGCCGCTGGGCCGAAGCCGGTACGGCGTACTACGCGGAGCACGACGTGTTGAACACCGGCCCGGCCGCCCGTGGACCCGCGCTCTTCATGGTTGAGGAGCACCCGGGCTACTGGGAGGTCCAGCAGATCATCGACGACCCCGACGGCAACCACGACTGGCGGATCTCGGCCTCGGTCGACCTGGCCGCCTCCGACGAAGCCGGCGACCTCGTCCTGGAGCTGGTCTCCTTCAAGGCGCTGTAGTTCAGCGGGGTCCCTTCCATCGACCATCATGAGGGTGCCCCAGTCGGCCGAAATTTGAACCGATAACCTCGCGAATACGCGGCGGACGACAACCCAGCCCCGCATGCGGCGGCCGAAGGCACCACCACCCGGGCCGTCCGCCCAAGCCCGCCCCGGCCGCCGCGCCCCCTCGACCGGCCCTGCCGATCAACGCGATCCAGATGCGCACGAAGGACAGCACGTGCGCACCACGCCGAGCCCCGTTCACGCCGTACGAGCTGCTCTGGGTTCCCCCGACACCGCCCTCCACCTGTGCTTCGTGCCGCCCCTCACTCCGACCCGCCCGTGGCCCGTTGGCCCGCGCCCTCCTCACCGCGCCCCCTTGCAGCAGCCCACGAACGACACCACGTAGTCCGCCCACGTGCCCCGTCCCTACACCCGGTCCTGCACGAACGACAGCACGTAGTCAACGACGTACACCGGTCGGCAGGTCTGCGCAGGGTGCGGGGGCAGCGCACCGGACAACGACCTGCTGTTGTTCGTGCGGGCGGATCCAGCAATACACAGAGCCGAGGCCGCCCCAACCACCCCGGGGCAGCATGCAAATCGTTTCCCTTGTGGTGGTGGGGACTTGATACTGGGCGGCATGAAGCCGGCCGGGTCGATCGAGGTTCCGCGGTCCGTCGCGGATCTGCTCGACGGGATCGCGCGGGGTCGCCGGTATCGCTATGTGTGGTTCTGGGGGCATCGGCCGCGGCGTCCGGGAGTTGCCGACGCGAGCTGTTTCAGCCAGTGGTTTCCGGCGCCGTTCACGGTTGACGGGGTCGCGTATCCGACCGCCGAGCACTGGATGATGGCGGGGAAGGCGCGGCTGTTCGGTGACGACGCCGCACTCGACGCGGTGCTCGGCGCTCGGAACTCCGGTGCTGCGAAGGCTGCTGGTCGCGCGGTACGGAACTTCGACGAGGAGACTTGGCAGCAGCACCGGGTGCAGTTGGTGGTCGACGGTTCGATCCACAAGTTCAGCGCCCACCCGGAGCTGCGCGACTACCTGCTCGGCACCGGATCACGCGTCCTCGTCGAGGCCAGCCCGCTCGACCGGGTCTGGGGGATCGGCCTGGCGGCGAACGACGAGGCAGCGTCGACCCCAGCCCGCTGGCGAGGACTCAACCTGCTGGGGTTCGCTCTGATGGCCGCGCGGGACGAGCTGGCAGGCCCATCCCGCGCTTGACCTCGAGCGGTACCGCTTACTCGAACTTGCCGACGGCCGGTACGTCGCCTTGGCTGCCGTCGCCGAAGGGGACGCGAACGACGGAGTTGTCGGCCATCCGGATGGAGAAAGCACTGTCGGACTGGCTGTAGACGTTGAGATTGGTGAGAGCGCCGACCTGGAAATGGCCGGCGGCGGGAAGGCTGTTGGCGACGCCGAAGGGGATGCGGCCGACGGTTCCGTTGGCCCAACGGATGTAGAAGGCACCCTCGGAGCGCCGGTAGACGGCCAAGTTGTCGTAGGGACTGTTCTCGTAGTGACCGATCGCCGGTACGTCGCCGGTCTGCCCGAACGGCACCTTGAGCAGGCTCCCGTCGGCCCGGCGGATGTAGAAGGTGCTGTCGCTGGGACGGTAGACGGCCAGGTTGTCGAGCCGGTTGTTCTCGTAGTGCCCGCTGGCCGGAAGGTCGCCGTTCTGGCCGAAGGGGATCGTGGCGCTCCGGCCGTCGGCCCACCGGATCACGAAGGCGCCGGCACTCGGCCGGTAGACGGCCAGGTTGTCGTAGTTGCTGTTCTCGTACTGGCCGACGGCCGGAAGGTCGCCCGCGACGCCGAACGGCACCTGGGTCAGCAGGGTGCCGTCCAGTTTGCGGATGTAGAACGTGTTGTTCGTGGGCCGGTAGACCGCCAGGTTCGACGGCGATCGGTCCCAGACCGCTGCCGCGATCCGGATCCCGTCCGCCGCCTGTGGCTGGTAACGGGCCGGGAAGGCCGAGCGCTGGATGCCCTGACAGACCTCACCGATCGGCCGGGTCTGCCAGCTCCCGTCCCGATAGACCCGCAGCATCTCGTCCAGGAAGGCGTTGGTGGCGGCGACCGGATCGTTGCGGTTGATGTTCGGGTATGACGACTTCGTCTGCTGGAAGAGCCCGACACTGCTGCCGTCACCGCCGTCGAGATTGTCCATCCGGGCCTCGACGATGATCGTCGCCATGGCGATCTCCGCGGCCCGGGCCGAGAACCCGCGCGCCCGGATCGTCTCGGTGACGACGCGAGCGCACGACATCCGGTACGCCGTGAGGCTGCCTCGCATGTTGCCGTTCAGTCCCGGTGCCACCTGACCGGCGTTCCAGCCGTCGGAGGTCGGTACGCCCTTGGGATCGCACGGCAGCGCGACGAGGGCTTGTGCCGGTGCTGCGACCAGCGTGGAAGCCAGCAGCGCGGTCGCGACAGCGGCTGGGATCATCCGGGTGTTCATTGGTGCTTCCCGACAGCCGGTACGTCGCCCACGGTTGCGTCTCCGAAGGGGACAGCACTGATCGAGTTGTCCGCGCGCCGGATGTAGAACGTGCTGGTCGCCCGGCGATAGACCGCCAGATTGGTCAGCGTGGTCGTCTCGAAATACCCCGGAGCGGGCAGGTCGTTCGGATTGCCGAAGGGGATCCTGGCCACCTGCCCGTCGGCCCAGCGGATGTAGAAGGCGCCTTCGGACGGTCTGTACAGGGCCAGGTTGTCGTACGCGATCGCCTGGTACCGCCCGATCGCCGGCACGTCGCCCGCTTGCGCGCCAGGAAACGGGACAGCGAGCTGTGAGTTGTCCCCACGCCGGATGTAGAACGTGCTGTCCGACGGCCGGAAGACCGCCAGGTTGTCGAGCGGGCCGTCCTCGTAGTGTCCCGAGGCAGGGAGGTCGCCAGGTTCACCGAAGGGAATGGTCAGGGTGGTCCCGTCCGCCCGGCGGATGGAGAACGTCGCGGTCGACGACCGATAGACGGCCAGGTTGTCGATGGACAGGTTCTCGTGCCGCCCGGTCGCGGGCAGATCGCCCGGCCCGCCGAACGGGACCTCGGTCAGCAGACCGGAGCCGTCCACCTTCCGGATGTAGAACCGGCTGTTCGAACCCCGATACACCGCCAGGTTCGACAACCCGCCGCCCTGCATCCGACGGGCCACGTCCGCACGCATCGTGTCCAGGTTGATGAACGAAGGATCGATCTTCCCGGTGGTGCTGGTCTCGCGGTGTCCGCGGGCGTAGCTCGCGTCGCGGCCGAGCTGCTTCAGCACCGCGGCTGTGGCCGCGACCGAGGCGTTGTACTGCGCGGCGGTCATCTGCTGATTCACGCCGTTGTAGTCGATCTCCCAGCCGATCAGCATCGTGTTGCCGTCGCCTACGGGGATGGGGCCGCTGCCGCCACTGCGGCCGGCGTGATTGGCGCGGTTGGCGGAGATCAGATGGAAGACCCCGTTGTAGTCCACCAGCGCGTGGCAGAGCGGACCTTGCAGATCCGGCCGGCCGTTGATGCAGACGTTCAGCGCGGGGGCGGGGTTCGACGGGCTCGAGGTCGCGGCGGTGTGGTGCCACAGCACGCCGATGGGGGCGAAGGAGCCGCTCACCCCGCGACCTCGCCAGTTGCCCTCCTCCACGACCTGTACGCCGGCGCCTCGCAGTACGTCGATGAGCCAGGGAACCGCCATCAGGACACCATGAGATCGGCCAGGCACTCCACAGTCGTACTTTGTGCCTCGGCGGGAAGCGCCACGACCATTGAGCCCAGCCCGGCGACGGCGGCCGCCCAGATCATCAGCGCGCGGCGCGAAAGCCGATGATCGGGCGGCGTCCCGGCAACGGTCGGCGTCAGCGAATGGATTTCCTTCATGGTTCCTCCTGGGGCGATGGAGCGGCGTACCAAGAGAATCCAAGAGCGCGATGACATTTCGCTGACACGGTTCAGGGCCCGCCGCAGCGGGCACCGGTTACGGGCCTTCGGAACCGTCTGTCCCCGGCCATTTCACGTCGACCTCTACCTCGGCTTCGTAGTCGACGCCTGGTACGTCGAAGCCGTAGAGGCGGCGGATTTCGGCGAGGAACCACTCGTGGTCGGCGAGGTCGGCGATGGTGTCCGGCGTGACGGACTGCCAGGCGGCGTGGACTGCGGTCTGGGTCTCAGGGGTGAGCTCCCAGCGGTCCAGGCGGATGCGGTTCTCGTCGTCCAGGTCCGGGGGAGTGGCGCCGGTGAGCTGGCTCCAGAGGTTGATCGACTGCTCGATGGGGGACTGCATCGCGTCGCCGAGGGTCTTGTGCAGGAGGCTGGTGTAGAGGCCGATGCCGGGGATGGCGGAGGAGGCCTGGGTGACGGCGGCGCCGTTGACCGAGGTGTAGGCGCGGACGCCGTCCTTGGCGAGGGTGAGGGCGGTCTGCTCCAGGTCGGCCTTGGCGGTGCCGATCGAGCCCTGGCGGTAGATGGGTCCGGTGATGTCGGAGCCGATGTAGGTGAGGGCGACGGTGTTGAAGCCTTCGTTCAGCAGGTCGCGCTCCTGCAGCGCCGTGATCCAGCGCGCCCAGTCCTCGCCGCCCATGACCTTCACGGTCTGGGCGAGGTCGTCATCGGTCGCGGGGTCGACCGTGACCTCGGTCAGCTGCGGCTCGGCGCCGTCGTACGCGAGGGACTTGGTCGTGTACGACTCGCCGATCGTCTTCAGCGCGGACTGGTAGGTCTCGCCGGTGCGCGGGTCGGTACGGCGCGGTGCCGCGACGCTGTAGACGAGGTGGTCGATCTTGCCGAACCGCTCCGCGATCAGGTCGAGCACCTCGGTCTTCGTGGTGTCGGCGAAGGCGTCGGCGTTCACGAAGCTGAAGTCGCGCCCGAGCTCCTGCGCCAGTACGGCGGTCTCCGCCGTGCGGTACCACCCCGCGGACGCCGTCCGGCGGGCGTTCGCGTCCTTCTCGAACGCGATCCCGATCCCGTCGATCCCGAACGCCGAGAGCCCGGCGATCGTCGTCGCCAGCCCGTAGCCCGAGCTGGATCCGATCACCAGCGCCACCCGGCGGGGCGCCGTACGGGGTTCAACGGCGGCAGCCAGGTTTCTGACCACCTGGACACATCCGGCCGGATGCGAGTCCAGGAACAGGAAACCTCGGCCTACTGGCTTGACCACGCGCTCACTCATGCCCAGACCCTAACCCGATCTTCATCGATCCTTCACTGCCCGCTGGCGATGCTCGGTCCATGCGGATCTCCCGAAGGACCTTCTCGCTGGTCACAGTCATGACGCTCGCCGGCAGCAGGGTCGGCAACGCTCCGACCGCGATCGCAGCGGTGACCGACGGCCTCGAAGTCAGTCACTATGCGGTCAACATCCGCTACCAGCTCACGCCGGAGGTCCTGTCCGGGGTGACGACGATCCTCGCCACCGCCAGCCGGAAGCTGCCCGCGTTCAACCTGCAGTTCCTGCTCGCGGTTTCCTCGGTGACCGTGAACAACGAGCCCGCCGAGTACACCTCCAAGGACGGCACGCTGACGGTGGCGCCGAAGACGGCTGTCCCCGCCGGCGCCGACCTGGTCATCCGCCGGCAGAAGACCGACGAAGCACCGACCACCGCGCAGTTCAGCACCTTGGCCGAAGAGATCGCCGGTCAGGACCTGGACTCCCTGTTCCGAGCCTGGATCTACGCGCCCGAACGCCCGGTGGGCGGTCCCAATGGAGCACACGTCGTACGGCGATCTGCGAGGCCGAAGTCGTATGAGCAGATCACCGCGAACCGCGAGCTGCTCAGTTCCAGTACACGTCCGCGTCGTCGGGCTCGACGGTGACGTCGGCGCCGAGGCGGCGCAGGTTGCCGGCGAAGTCGGTGTACCCGCGGTGCACGTGGTGAGCGGCCGAGACCAGGGTCTCGCCCTCGGCGGCCAGGCCGGCCAGGACGAGCGCCGCACCGGCGCGGATGTCCGAGGCGACGACCGGTGCGCCGGAAAGCCTCGGTACGCCGCGGACGACCGCGTGGTGACCGTCGGTCTGGATCTGCGCCCCGAGCCGGGTGAGCTCCTGGGCGAACGTGAACCGGCCCTCGAACAGGTTCTCGGTGACCATCGCGGCACCGTCGCTGAGCGCGTTCATCGCGATCACGAAGGCCTGCAGGTCCGTCGCGAAGCCCGGGTAGGGCAGCGTGACCACATCGACGGGCTTCGGCCGGTCGTTCATCACGACCCGGAAGCCGGGGTTCAGCACCTCGATCTCGGCGCCGGCCTTGTGCAGCTTGTCCAACGGCAGCTCGAGGTGCTCGGCGTGACCGTTCGTGATCGTGATGTCGCCCTTGGTGATCGCGGCCGCGAATGCCCAGCTCCCGCTGACGATCCGGTCCGGTACGACGACGTGCTCGACCGGCTTCAGCAGACCACTGACACCGGTGACCTCGATCCGCGGCGACCCGGCGCCGTCGATCTGAGCACCCATCGACACCAGCAGTGCTGCGATGTCCTGGATCTCCGGCTCGCGGGCGGCGTTCTCGATCACCGTCGTCCCACGGGCCAGCACGGCTGCCATCATGATCGTTTCGGTCGCCCCGACGCTCGGGAAGTCCAGCCAGACCTCGGCGCCGTGCAGCCCCTGCGGAGCCTCGGCGATCACGAAGCCGTGCTCGATATGCACCTTCGCGCCCATCGCCTCCAGTCCGGCGACGTGCATGTTCAGCCCGCGCGAGCCGATGTTGTCCCCACCCGGCAGAGCGACCTCGGCCCGGCCGCAGCGGCCCAGCAGCGGTCCCAGCACCGAGATGGAGGCCCGGAGCTTGCGCACCAGGTCGTAGTCGCACTGGTAACCGATCTCAGCCGGTACGGCGATCGTCGCCAGCCCGGCCTCCGCATCCACGGTGACCGAACAGCCCAGGGTGTCCAGCAGTTGCGCCATGAAGGTGACGTCCAGGATGCCCGGCACCTGCCGCAGCGTCGTCGTCCCCTCCGCCAGCAATGCCGCCGCCATCAGCTTGAGCACGCTGTTCTTCGCCCCAGCCACCTCCACAGCTCCCTCGAGCCGTGCCTCACCCGCGATCCGAAACCGTTCCACTGGTCGACTGTAGCGTTTAGACGGATGCACCTTTGCGTAGAGTCCCTGCCATGGCTGTGAACTTGACGCGGATCTACACCCGCACCGGTGACGCAGGCGAGACCCGCCTGGGCGACAACTCGACCACCTCGAAGACGGACCCGCGACTGGCGGCGTACGGCGACGTGGACGAAGCGAACTCGGCGATCGGGGTCGCCATCGCGGCCGGGCACCTGAACAGCACCCTGGTGTTGCTGTTGACCAGGATCCAGAACGACCTGTTCGACGTCGGCGCGGACCTGTGCAACCCGATCACGCCGAACCCGGCGTACGAACCGCTCCGGATCACCCAGGAGTACATCGACCGGCTGGAAGGCTGGTGCGACGAGTACAACGGCCGCCTCACCAAGCTGCGCTCGTTCATCCTGCCGGGTGGCGCTGTCGGTGCCGCCTACCTGAACGTGGCCCGCACGGTGGTCCGCCGGTCCGAGCGCACGGCCTGGGCCGCGGTCGAGGAGCACGGCCCGACGGTGAACCTGCTCGCCATCACCTACCTGAACCGGCTCTCCGACCTGCTCTTCATCCTGGGCCGCGTCGCCAACCTGTCCTCCGGCGGCGACGTCCTCTGGGTGCCAGGCGGAGAACGACAGAGTTAACTAGACGGTTGGCTTAGACCAGCTGCCAGTTGAGCGGCATCCGGAGCAGTCCGGCCGGCGGAAGCCCCAGCGCGCTGTAGAGCCCACTGGCGAGGCCGTCCAGCGACAGTGGTTGCGCTGTGACGGCCAGATCGTCCGTAGTGGTCGGTGCCCGGAGCTGGTCGAGCAGGTTGCGGTGCGGCACGGTCGCGACCTGGATGTGGTCGCGGTCGAGCCCAGCGCGGTTGCATGCCAGCGTCAGTGCGTGCTGGAAGCCGCCGAGCTCGTCGACCAGCTTGCGGTCGAAGGCGTCGGCGCCTGTCCAGACTCGGCCGCGCGCAAGCGCCTCTAGCTGCTCCTCAGGCAGTCCGCGGTCCAGCGCCGCCTTGGCGACGAAGTCCTGGTAGATCCGGTCGAGCGTCTCCTCCAGTTGGTCCCACTGGTCGTCGCTGAACTCCTCCTGCGCGGAGAACATCCGCGCGTTCTCGCCCTCCGACACCGCCTGCTGCGAGATCCCGAACCGCGACAACGCATCCCGTACGACGCCCTTGCCGCTGAACACGCCGATCGAACCGGTGATGGTTCCCGGCTGGGCGACGACCACATCGGCCGGCATTGCGACGAAGTACCCGCCGGATGCGGCCACACTGCCCATCGAAGCGATCACCGGCTTCCCCGTCGACCGCAGTCGCAGGACCTCGTTCCGGATCGCGTCAGAGGCGACGTACGAGCCGCCTGGGCTGTCCACTCGCAGTACGACGGCTTTGACCTTGTCGTTCTCCGCAACTGCCCGCAGCGCCGCGCCGATCGTGTCTGAACCAGAGCCAGGTCCGCCGAGCGGACTGTTCGCGTTCCGGCCGACGGTGATGCCACCAGAGACCCGCACGACCGCAACCAGCGGCTTCTCCGGCCAGGGGAGTCGTCGCTGCAACTCGGCCAGAGTGCGCGGCCCACGCCGTACATAGCGCTCGGCCAGCAGCCGCTCGGTCTCACCGAGCGTCTTCTCCAGCTCGTCGTACACATCCGCGCGATAGCCGAGTCGATCGACCAGTCCGGCGTCCAGAGCTGTCTGAGCAGGCAGTGGCGCACTATCCACCAGCTCACGAACCCGCTCCGGTGACAGCCGCCGCCGTACGGCGATTCCGTCAACGATCTGCTCGTACGCCGACTCGGCCAGCCGCGAGGCCATCTCGCGGCCCGGACCGGTCATCTGCTTCTCGGTGAAGGTGTCGACCGCGGTCTTGTACTCACGCCGCTTCCCGAACTGCGGAATCACCCCGGCCTTGTCCAGCGCACCGCGGATGAACACCGCCTGCATGCTGACACCGGTGATGCCGAGCTCACCCGACGGCTGCACCCAGATCTCATCGAACGCAGTAGCGAGGTAGTAGGGCACGGTCCCGCCGCCGGTCTCACCGAACGACTCGGTCCACGCCACAGCGGGCTTCCCCGACGTCCGGAAGTCGTCCAACGCGTCGCGCAGGTCCTGAACCTGGGACAGCGACAGCCTGGCTCCGCCCAGGTGTGCGACCAAACCGGCCACAGACTCGTCCCGCGCCGCCTTGCGTAACGCCGCAACCAGCTCACGCAGCGTCGGCAGGTGCCGCGCACGGAACGCGGCCACCGGCGAGGCGGGCGGCGTTTCGAGCACACCCCGGGTCAGGTCCAGCTCCAAGAGAAGGCTCATACCCCGACCCTAGACCGCATCTTCAAGCCGCCGGGTCAGGCTGCGACCGGTTTGCGACAGTCCCCGGACGCCCTCGCCATCCGCCCGGGCGATCGTCGGAGGTATGACGCAAGCAGAACTGTCCGAACCCGTGACGACCCCCCGCAAGGCGCACCTGCCCGCCCTGGATGGACTGCGCGGTGTGGCGATCGCCGGGGTCCTCCTGTTCCACACCGGACATCTGGCCGGTGGGTTCCTCGGAGTCGATCTCTTCTTCGCGCTGTCGGGCTACCTGATCACGGACCTCCTGCTTCGCGAGGTCGAACGGACCGGAGCGGTGTCGCTGGTCGGATTCTGGGGCCGACGGATCCGGCGCCTGCTCCCCGCGCTGGCCACGATGCTCGCCGGAGCGACCGTGTTGGTGTGGCTCGTCGGTTCACCGGACCTGGTACGCACAACGCTCGCCGACGGGCCGTGGGTCCAGGCCAACTTGATCAACTGGCATCTGCTGGCCGAGTCGGCGAGCTACTGGGAGCGGTTCGGATCGGCGCGAGTCTTCGAGCATCTGTGGAGCATCGCGGTCGAGGAGCAGTTCTACCTGCTGTGGCCGTTGGTAGTCCTGGCCATCGCACGGCTCTCGCGGCAGGTGCACAAGCGAGTCGCCGTGGTCGCGGCGGCCGGATCGGTGGCCTCGCTGGTGTTGATGATCGTGCTGGTGAGCCCAGCGGACCCAACTCGCGTCTACACCGGCACGGACACCAGGGCGTTCTCCTTACTGCTAGGCGCTCTGGTCGCAACCCACCCAGTCCGCACTGCGCTGGCCCGCATTGTCGGCCGCCGGGCCGGAACCGCAGCGGTCCTGCTGGCAGCTGGACTCGGTACGGCGTGGGCCCTGGTCAACGGAGTGGATTCGCAGTGGCTGTTCACCGGTGGGCTGTTCGCGCATTCGCTGGCAGCGGCCCTGCTGATCGTCTTGTGCACGCAGGACCAGGACTCGCTGCTGGCCAAGGGACTGGGATGGCGACCGTTGCGCGGACTGGGACAGATCTCCTACAGCCTCTATCTGTGGCACTGGCCCGTCATCGTGCTGCTGCCGGACCACCTCAACGGCTGGCTCCGGACCAGCGTCGTCTGCGCACTGTCGATCGGTCTGGCGACCCTGTCGAAGTATCTGGTCGAGGATCCGGTGCGATTCCGGGCGAGCTGGGCCAAGGGCCGGAGCGGACTGGTCGCGTTCGTCGCTGTGATGATCGGACTGGCCGCTCTGTGGTTGCTTCTGCCCACTCCGGATCCGACTCTGATCGACATCACCGATCTCAGCTGATCAGCGGACAGGTTCGCAGGCGGTCCGACTCCGGTGTGGTGAGGGTGAACCCCAAACGCACCTTCAGGCTTCTCGACCCACCACTCTGGACGTAGACGGCCAGAGCGGTGCAGACGAGCTGGTCGATGCCCAGTGGAGTGACGTCGTCGATCGTCAGCGGTAGACGTAGGTCGATGACGTCCGGAGTGATCGCCACGTCGACCCGGGCGCCCCCGTCAGGGGTGATCTCCGTGTGCAGGTTGCCGGACACGCCTGGGCCGGCCAGGAGCAAGGCGACCGCGTCGGCGATGGTGCCCAGCCGAGCGGCCTGCCGTGGCTCGGCGACGAGGTGCTGGGACGCATTGACGAAGTACAGCGTCGGACCTGTGGCCAGACCGGTTGGGGCTTCGCCACCATCCACCACGCCGGACGGCTGGATCCCGCAGCCGGCCAACGTGATCGCGGCCAGCAGGGCCAGGAGCGGTCTCACGGCTGCTCCGGACCGCGGGGCAGCCGCAGGGTGAATCGGGCGCCGCCGTTCGCGTCGTTGGACGCGGTGAGGTCACCGCCGTGCAGCCGGGCGTTCTCGAGCGCGATAGCGAGCCCGAGCCCGCTGCCCGGCGTACGGGTCCGTGCCGCATCGGCTTTGTAGAAGCGGTCGAACACCCGCGGGAGTACCTCCGGGGAAAGCCCTGGACCGTTGTCGGTCACTTCGACGACTGCCTCGTCCTGGTCGACGCCGGCCCGCACCAGGACCGGCGGTGCGCCGTGCCGCAACGCATTGCCGACCAGGTTGGCCACGATCACGTCCAGCCGCCGGCGATCACACCGCAGTACCGCACCGTCCGGGGCAACTAGGCTGACCCGGTCGAGCCAACCCCTGGCGCGCAGGCAATCGCGGACCGCACTGGCGAGGTCCGTCTCCTCCAGCCGCAGTCCGGCAGTGCCTGCATCGAATCTGGAGACCTCCATCAGGTCCTCGACCAGCCGGACGAGCCGCTCGGTCTCGGTGATGGCAAGCTCCGCGGATTCCCTGGCGTCGGGCTCCATCCCGGCCGTCGTGTCCGCGAGCACCTCGACGACTGCTGTGAGTGTGCTCAGCGGAGTGCGGAGCTCGTGGGCGACATCGGCCGCGAAGCGGCGCGCATCGGCCTGCATCCGATGCATCGTCAGCATCGACTCCTGCAACGACGCCGCCATCTCGTTCACCGTGACCGTGAGGTCTGCGAGCTCGTCCGCGCCTTGCGGCGCTGTTCGCGCCGACAGGTCGCCCGCGGCGAGCAGGCGGGCGGTGTCCCGCAGGTCGCGGACTGGGCGGAGTACTCCTCGCGCCGCGAACAGCGCGAGGAGAACTGCCGGCAGCAGCGCGAGTGCCGACGTACCGATCGCGGTTCTGGTGAGGCTGTCGATCTGCTGCTCCACACCGGTGAGGTCGCGGACCGAATACACCTCGATCCCGGACGGCGTCCGGGTCCCGGCCGGTGCGGTCGTCATGATCGGTGTCCCGATCAGTAGCCAGGACCTCCCGTCGGCACTCACCCGCTGTGCCACCAGGCGGTGCTGTTCCCGTACGGCGCCGCGCAGGGCGTCGGTGATCAACGCGGTGGCGCCGTCGGTGGAGCGCAGACTGCGATAGGTGACCAGGGTGTTCTCTCCCACGGCGACCCGGATCCGGTCGAGGGCGGCCTGGTCAGGCGGGTAGGTGAGTTCTGGAGCGATCGCGGCGAGTTGTGCCGCGGTGGACTCCGCCAGGCGCTGCTGGGTCGAGGTGACCAGTGCATCGCTTGCTGAGCTGGCGCTCGACCACGCCGCAGCGGTGGCGCCGGCCACCGTCACCAGCACGAACGCGACGACCAGCCGCGCCCGCAGGCCCCTCGGCAGGAAGGTCCAGGTCATAGCGGTCCGAAGCGGTACCCGAAGCCTCGAACGGTCTGGACGTACCGTGGGGCAGCCGGGTCGGTCTCGATCTTCGCCCGCAGTCGCTGCACACAGTTGTCGACCAGGCGTGAGTCACCTAGGTAGTCGTGCTCCCAAACGGCCTCGAGTAGCTGCTGCCTGCTGAACACCCGCCCCGCTGACTGCGACAGCGTGAGCAGCAACCGCAGTTCGGTCGGCGTCAGCGGTACGGGAGTGTCCCGCACCGTCACCGTGAGAGCCGCAGTGTCGATGCGCAGTTCGCCGTGGCGGCGGACACCGTCCGGAGCGCTGTCGCTGCGTCGCAGTACGGCGCGGATCCGGGCGTCGAGAACGGTCGGCTGGACCGGTTTGATCACGTAGTCGTCCGCGCCCGCCGCGAGCCCTTCGACCACGTCGAAGTCGTCACCGCGCGCGGTCAGGATGATGACCGGCACCGCACCGGCCGCCCGGATCCGGCGGCACACCTGGAGGCCGCCGACACCTGGCAGCATCAGGTCGAGGACCACCAGATCGGGTGCGTCCGAGCCGAACTCCCGTAGGCCGTCCTCGCCGGTCTCAGCAGTCCGGATGGCGTGGCCGTGCCGGCTCAACGCGAGCTCGAGCCCACGGCGTACCAGCGGGTCGTCCTCGATCAGCAAGATGGCCGGCACCTCGCCAGTATGGGCAGTGTCAGCAGCGATCGGTGCGCACCGCGGGCTCCTGCGACACAACCGCGACATTGCGGCGGACGGACCAGGACATGGCGTCGGCAGGCTTCAACGCATGACGAAGATGCGAAACCTTGCTCTGGGCCTGCTGGGCCTGCTGTCGATCGCCGCCTGCTCCACGACCGCTGGGGCAGAGCAGCCAACGACCTCCGCCAAGGCCGGCAGCGCCAAGGTGCTGCTGCTCGGTGACTCGATCGCGGAGGGCGAGGCACTGGCGCTGGATGCGGCTCTGAAAGCCGGCGGAGTCGGCTTCCACTCGCTGGCCGCGGCCGGAGGCGGCAACGTGGTCGGACCGTTCGCCGCCGAGAACTGGAAGAAGCTCCCTGCCGACATCACCGCCGCCCGGCCGACCACAGTCGTCTACCAGGTCACGACGTACGACTGGGGCACGCACGCGGAGCAGAAGGCGGCGTACCAGAAGCTGCTCGCGGCGGTCACCGCGACCGGCGCGAAGCTCGTCTTCGTCACCGCCCCGCCGATCAAGGCCGACGACTTCTACCGACCGCACCTGGCAGAGCTCGCTCGTACGACGGCAGTGGCGCGCGAGGTGGCAGCGGAATCCGCCGGCCAGGCGCAGGTGCTCGACGCCGCAGCGGTTTGGGGAACCACCTACCAGCAGCAGAAGGACGGGAAGGCCGACCGCAGTGCCGACGGCATTCATACCTGCCCACAGGGCGCTGCCCGCTTCGCCAACTGGCTGGTCGGCGAACTCGCAACGGTCCCACCCGGGTTCACCCCCGCCGCTGCCGACAGCTGGGCGAACACTGGGTGGGCTGCCGACAAGCGATTCAAGGGCTGCTGACCCAGGAGGGACCCTGGCGGCTCACAGCCCCTCAACCGTGAGCCGCCAGGAGATCTGGGCTACTTGACCTCGTAGGCCCGGGTGATCGTCTGATCGACCTGATTGCCGGCTGCGTCCCGCGCCTGAGCCCGGAGCGTGACGAAGCCGGCCGTCTGGTCGAGCGACGCCTTCCAGGTGGCCGCACCGGTACGCCGTACCGACACCGGGTGCCAGGTCTTGCCGTCGTCGGAGGACGCCGACAACTGCAGCGCCACGATCGGCCGTGCGGGCGCCTTGAACGCGGTCTGCACAGTCACCGGGAACTCGAACCGCCCTTGTGCTGCGCGGTTCCGCTCGTCCAGCTGTGGGGTGTACCGCACGTTCAGCAACGGCAGTGCGGTGTCCACACCATCCGGAGTCCGCTTGGAGCGGAACGTCCACCGCGACGAGATCTCCGGTGACAGCTTGGTCCAGTCGTCGGCCCGCTTGGTCACCTTGGTGAGCTGGTACGTCGCCTCGTCCGCAGGGACCGCGAACGTCTGGAGGGCGAGTGAATCGGACGCACCGATCTCTCGACCGTCCCGGATCACCGTGGTGTGCTCCGACTTGAGTCCGGCGTCGCCCAACCGGTTCGGTGTTCCGTCGGCGAAGGACGGCACGTAGATGCTCAGGCTGTCACCGTCCCGAGACGACCAGGGCAGTGCGTCGCGGCCCGGGTTGCCGATCCGCGGGTCCGGCAGGCTCGGCCCGAAGACTCCGCGTTGCCAGTCGACCTTCGTCGTCCGTCCGGCCGGGTACGCCGTCGGCGCGGAGTCGAGCAGGGTCAGGTACTCGTAGCCGTTGTCGGGTGTGTACCGGTAGACCTCGTTGCTGAACGACCACACCACGTTCTTCGTGGAGTAGTACTCGTCGCGGCGGAACGGCAGGTTCATCCCGATCGCCGGAGTGAAGACGAAGGCCGGCACCGCATGACCACTCGGGTCGAGCTGGGGCAGGGACGCGAAGCTGTAGTTGGTGGCGCGGTAGCCGGGTTCTCCGGCGTACGAGGCGTCCAGATGCGCGTAGTCACGCGGATTGGTGATGACCGACGGGTTGGCTGGAACCTGTCCCGGCCACACAGCCGCATCGTGGTAGAAGTACGGGCTGTCCAGGTAGAGCTCGCCGCCAGGGTCCTGTCCGTCCGGCATGCCCGCCCAGGCAACGTGTGCGAAGGCCGTGTACTTGTTCGGCGCGTGCGTCCGGTTCGGGACGACGTACATGGCGGGTACGAAGCTCGCCGTACCGCCGTTGGCGACGCCCACGCCGCTCGTGTAGGTGCCATCGGCGAGGGTACGAGCCGCACCGACACCACCGGTCGCGGCCGATGCGTCGGTGACCGGCGGCCGGGCTGCGATCTGGCGGGCCTTGCTGCCGTCGAGGTTGATCGGTCCGGCCGCTCCGAGCACCAGATCGGGCTCGGTGAAGTAGGTGACCTCGCCGAAGCCGACGCCCTCGGGGTTGATCGTCGCGGTGTAGCCGTCGACGATGTAGTGACCCGCGGGCAGCTGCACTGAGTCGCCGGACGCGACGGAGTACATCGCCAGCCGGTCCACATCGATCAGGTAGGTCCCGGAGACGTGCTCATCGTCGTTGCCGGCCGGTGCGCCGGTCCGGTCGGTCATGACCACCTTGTGGTCGTAGGTGGTGATCTCCTTGCCCACACCGACCGTGCTGCGCACCGTCATGCCGTTGCCGCTGGCAACTAGCCAGGCGCCGTACGCACCCTCGGCCGCTGAGTCAGGGACGTCTGCTGTCACGTCGACGGTCGCACTGCCCTTGGCTGGGACCACAACCGAGGAGGTGCTGAGTTTGAACACCTTGGCGCCGTTGAGCTTCAGAGACAGCCGCACCGGCTGCGCACTGTCGTTGAAGTAGGTCATGGGCTTCGTGACCGGCTTGTCGTCGTTGTGCGGTGCTGCCTGCAGTCCCAGGTTCAGACTGCTCGGCATGGCCAGCACTGGTTGCTTGAGCGCCGCTGCGACGTCCACGCGGCCAGCACCCTGGGTGTAGATGCTCTGGTCGCGCAGTCCGAGCGACGAGCCCATCAGGGCCGACTTCAGCTGGTCTGCCTTCCAGTCCGGGTGCGCCTGCGCCAACAGAGCAGCAGCCCCGGCCACATGCGGTGCGGCCATCGACGTGCCCGACAGTTCGGCGTACGAGGAGTTGATCGCGAACGGGTCCAGGGGAGTGTTCGCAGCGCGCGCAGCGACGATTCGGCTGCCCGGTGCGGAGATGTCGGGCTTCACCGACAGGTCGCCCAGACGTGGTCCCTGGCTGGAGAAGTCGCTGTGTCCGTCGGACTTGGTCACCGAGGCGACTGCCAGCGCGGCATCCGCGGCAGCCGGTTCGGACACCGTTTCCGCAGCACCGAAGTTGCCCGCGGAGACGACGAAGAGCGTGCCGGTACTCGCGGTCAGCCGGTTGAGCGTCTCGGAGAGGATGTCCGTGCCGTCGGACGGACCGCCGCCGATGCTCATGTTGACGACGCGGGCACCGGAGTTCGCGGCCCACTCCATTCCGGCGATGATCGCCGAGGTCTCGCAGTTGCGGCCGCCGCAGACCTTGCCGATCATCAGGTCCGCGTCCGGCGCCACACCGCGGTACTTGCCGGCCGATGCGGCTCCGGTACCGGCCACCGTCGAAGCGGTGTGGGTGCCGTGCCCGATGATGTCGAGCACGTCTTTGTCGTCCTCGCTGGTGAAACCCTTGGTCGCAATCACGCGACCCTTCAGGTCCGGGTGGGTGGCGTCGTACCCGCTGTCCAGTACGGCGACCTTGACGCCCTTACCGGTGAGCCCGGCCTTCCACGCGGCCGGTGCGCCGATCTGCGGGACACTGCGGTCCAGGTTCGGCGTCACACCGCCGTCCAGCCAGACCTTCTTCACAGTGCCGGCCAGTCCGGTACGGCGCTTGGCCTGCGGGCTGTTCAGCCAGCTCCACCACAGGTCTCCGGCCTGACTGCGTTGCTGGCCGATCGCGACCGCGTCGATGATCGGCAGCTCGCGTTTGACCTCGGTGCCTTCCGGTAACGCGCTCCGGACTGCACGCGCTGCCCCACTGGCGGCGTACTGGACCAGTAGTGGCAGCTTTGGCGCGGACTGGTCGTCCAGGCCGAGTTCTCCGAGCAGTGCGACGTCGAACAGGCGCTCGTCGACCACACCGGAGTTCACCAGCGGCATGGCGTCCAGCGGGACCACCAGCTGCTTCTTGCCGAAGGCAACCTTGTGGAAGGCCATCCGGTCTCGCCCAGGACCAGGGCGGACGTCGATCGGCACAACACCGGTGCTGGTACTACGGGCGAACACCTTGTCGCCGGTCACCAGAGTGAAGGTCAGTGAGTTGCTGGTTGCGGTAGTGGAGGCCTGAGCAGTGGACTGCTCAGCTCCAACAGCAGGTGGGACGGTCGAAGCCAGTACGACGAGTGCGATGACTGTTGCCGTCGCTGCGGCTTTTCGGGTTTTTGGCAAGGGGTTCACCTCGGGAGGAAGGGCGATTCCGGGCAGGGTGAAGCGCGGTGCGGCTCAGACAGAGCCGTACCGGAGGGGTTTAGGGGGTCAGCGCAGTGCGGTGGAGGGCGGGGTGGGCTTGTCGTTCGTCCAGCCGGACTCGAGGACGACGTCCGCGCCCTTGTTGGGGCCGAACATCTGCTGGGCGAGCAGGCGCCCGTGCACCGGGTCGATGATGTAGTCGAGCTGGCTGCCGCTGTACAGGGACGGGGCGGCGCCGGGCTTGATCCGGCCGAAGTCGGTCTTCAGCGAGATCTTGGTGCCGACGCGGCCCAGTGGATCCTTGACGTTCTGCTCGATCGTCACGCCTGGGATCGTCGACAGCACCCGCAGCACCGCGCCGCGCAGCTTCGGCGGCGACGGGGCCTCGAACAACAGTCGGCCGGCCGCGGAGTACACGGTGTAGTTCTGTGCCTCCGCGTTCGCCGGATCCGCTCCCTGGGCCAGGAACTCGCGCAGCTTCACCGGATCCGTAGGCAGGGCAGCGATCTGCTGCGCGCTGAGGGGCTTCGTGCCGGTCAGGTAGTAGCCGACCGGCACGTCCTCGAAGGACATCTTGTTGACCACTGGCTTGGTCGGCGCCAGGGTGATCGGGTTGACCAGCTCGCTCTGCACCCAGGACGTCGGTGCGCCCTGGGCGCGCCACTTTGCCTCGTCGCCCGGGGTGGCCGGCTTGTAGCCGAGTTCGACCCAGCCGAACCAGGACTCCACGCCTGGCTTCATCGGCATCCACCGCTCGTCGATGCTCTGCCGCTTCAGCGTGTACTTCGGGTTACCGACGCGGGTGCCGGTGTCCACGTGCAGAGTGCGGACCCGGAAGTACTTACCGGACACCTTCTCGTCCGCCTCCTGCTGGACTGCCGCAGCGATCAGCACCTCGCTGGCACTCGCCAGTCGCGGCGGTGTCAGGGTCGCAGGTGCCACTCCGACATCTCCGGAGCTGGGCCCCTGCAGTAGCGGTACGCCGAGAGCGACCACTGTGACCACAGCCGTGGTCGCGGTCACCGCACCGCCGATCCAGGCCAGTCTGGTGCGGCTGCGGCGCTTCTCCTCGTGGATGAGGGCCTGCAGCTGCCGGCGTGCGGCGGCCGATGCCTCCGGGCTGGGCCCGTCGTCCTCGGGGAAGGCGTTGCGGATCGACTCGAGTTCGTTCATCAGGAGTCAGCTCCCGTCGGATCGGTGGGGCCAAGAGATTCGCGGATGATGCGCCGGGCCCTGGACAGGCGCGAGCACACCGTGCCGTACGCGATCCCGAGTGCGGTGGCGACTTCGTCGTACGTGAGCTGACCGAGTGCGACCAGCAGCAGGACCTCACGGTCCTTGGCGGAGACCTTGGCCAGCGCTGCAGCGAGCTCGCGGCTGACGCCCTGTGCGGTCACCTGCGCAGCGACGCGCTCCTCGTGACCACTGGTCGGCTCCGGGAGCGGCAGCTTGCTGGTCGCCCGCCAGGCCCGCACCTCGTTGCGGCGGTGCCGCCGGATCAGATTGGTCGCGATGCCGTACAGCCAGGCCCGGACCACGCCGTTGCGGCTGTTGAACCGCTCCCGCTGCCGGAACGCGATCAGAAACGTCTCCGCGGCCAGATCGTCGGCGAGATCCGTGCCGAGCCGGCGTGCGACGTACGAGTGCACCTGTCCGAAGTACTGGTCGAAGATGTGCGTGAACCGGTCCGGCTCCCGCACAGACGCCTCCAGGATGAGACTGTCCTCATCCGCCGCCGGGCTCTGGGCAGCCTGCACCCGGCCCGCCGAATTCATCCGGCTTGGCAGCGCGATGGCCGCCAAGGCCACGTCGGGCGTCATCGAACTCCTCACGTCTGCTGGGTCGCCGATCGGCTCGCCCTGTTCTTGCCCGATGTCCCCAGACCCCTTCTCGTGACCCCCGTCACACCTGCCCAGCCGCTGGGCGCGCCGGGAGATAGACGCACGAGAAGGCCCTCCGGAGGACACCTCCGGAGGGCCGACTTCGATTCGAAGCCCGCAGTTACCAGGCGAGGGCTACCTCCAGGGTCTGGCCGGTTTGCAGCACTGTCGCCGAATCGAGGGTGATCAGGGCGCGGTCGCCCTGCACGGTGAGGGTGGCGGGCATCGTCGTGGTGCCGACCTTCACGACTACCGATCGGGCCGGTACGGCGGTGCGCTGGCTGAAGGTGGCGATCTTCACCTGGCCGTAGCGGACCTCGACAGCGGCGGTCTGGCTCGCGGCGGTCCGCTTCTGCCGGTAGGAGCCCCAGCCTTCGGCGGCGGTGAAGGCTGCTGCGAAGTCCTCGGGGGTCAGTTGCGGCGCGAAGCCAAGATGTGCCTTCGGCCCGTGGTACTCGTACCCGCAGGCCGCCAGGAACACCGCGTGGCTCATCATCGCGCGGGTGTAGTGATCGCCGCACTCGATCTCGCTGTACGGATTGCGCTTGGTCGCGGAGTACCGGTCGTTCACCGCGCGGGTGATCGCCAGGCTCTCGGCGGTCATGCCCTCCGACATCAGGTGCGCGGCGAGCTGGTACTCCTGGCCGCTCCAGACCTCGTTGAAGTAGTACTGAACACCCTCCGTGCCGCGCTCGTTCACGCCGCCGTTCTTCCAGGTGCACATCACCACGCCGGGCTCGCCGGCCACGGAGTACACCCGTCCACCGGGGATGCCCGAGATCCGGGTGTAGTTCGCCGAGTCGGGGAGGAAGTTGTTGCGGTAGATGCTGCCGAGGGCGATCTTCGCCTTGTCGGCCGCGAACACTCGCGGCAGTCCGAGCTGCGCGGCATACGTCTGGCCGAACATCTGGTCGATGTAGACGCCCCGGTTGGAGTTCATGGTGGTGGGCCGGTTGGGGTCCACCCGGTGCACGTAGTAGCCGTAGGTGCCGTTCCACAAGGTGCTGTCGAGGAAGGCAGTACCACGATCAGCCAGTACGGCGTAGCGCTGGGCGGCCGTCGTATCGCCGGTCTCGGTCGCCATCGCCGCGGCGGCCCGCAGCGCGGCGACGTACAGGCCGGAGATCCAGGGCACCTCGCCGAACCATTCGGAGTCGAGCGTGTTGTGCTGGCTGCCCTCGATCACCCCGTCGGAGTCGACGTCGCGGTTGTTCACCAGGAACTCGACAGCCAGCCGCACCTTCGGCCAGACCCGGGTCAGGAACGAACTGTCACTGGTCATCTGGTGCTCACGGTAGATGCGCAGGACCGTGCCGCACTGCCCGTCGATGAAGGAGTCCTCCAGCTCGCCCCGGTTGCGCATCTCACCGTTCGGGCGCAGGGCCAGGCCGAGGTCGATCCGCTCGCGGGTGTCCCGCTCCAGGACAGGGAAGAGCCGGGCCGCGCTCTGCGCGTAGTTCCAGACGTGCTGGCAGGTGCCGATCGCCGTATAGACGCCTTCGAAAGCGTAGAACCGGCCGTTGTCGAATCGCCAGCAGGTGCTGGTGGCGAGAGTCGACGCATTCGCCAGCGTGCGCTCACAGAACCAGTGCGGCAGCGTCGAGTCCGCGTAGAACGCCTGCACCCACGACCTGGTCTGAGCCTCCAGTCGCCCAGCGTTCGAGGCCAGTGACTCGATCACGGCGCGCGCGTTGGCGAACCGGGTCGAGTAGTGCCGCCGCAAGGTCCATCGGTCCGTCAACCGGTCGCCGACGATCGGGGCCACCTTGGTGAAGAACCAGCCGAGTGCGAACCGCAGCGTCGCGGACTCGCCGGGGGCGAGCGTCACAGTCGAGCTGACGGCTCCGGCCATGGCCGTACCTTCGACCTCCGCGGTCCTGGCGGCGGAATCGAGCACGGCTGCCGGCGACGACCAGTCGGCGATCGACGGGCGGACCACCGCGGCCGGATCCAGGGCGGCCAGCGCGAACCCGCCGCCGTCGTACCGGTCGATGATCTTGTTCGAACGCACCGGCCGGTTGGAGAAGATGATCCGGTCGCAGCTCACGTGGCCCCAGGAGCCGGCGTGATCGTCGATCACCCGGATCCGCGCCTTGCGGCCGAGGAAGCGGCCGACGTTCATCGACACGGCCTGCAACGGCTCGATCTCCTGACCGTTGCATGAGGCAACCACTTGTCCGTCCACCAGGACCTGGACCGCGGTCTTGTCCGGGTGCCCGCCGCCACCGATCCACGCGGTCACGAAGCGTCTGCTGATCGTGAACTCCGGGCTCGTCAGCGATCCGGTCGGCGCATCCGCGTCCCCGCCCCGGAAGGCGTACGACGTGACGTAGCGCGTGCCGGAGACGTTCAGCTCGGTGATCTCCCCGAACGGGCGCCGGTAGAACGGCGGTAGTTCGGCCGGTGTCACCGGGCCCGGTCCAAACGCGGTACCGCTGACGGTCCACGGCGCGAAGGCGGTCCGCTCCCAGTCCTCGAAGAGGATCTCGGGTGCGTCGGTGAAGTGGATCGCACCGGCGCTGAAGTGGCCCCAGTGCCCGCCCAGCAGGTCGCTGATCCTGACCTGCGCGTTGCGGCCCTCCCAGGCGCCAACGTCGAGCGTCGTCACCTCCAGCGGCTCACTGTTCCGGCCGGTGACCGAGGCAACGACCACGCCGTCGACCAGCACGTCCACGCAGGTCTGGCCCGGATGATCGCCACCGCTGACCGACACCGAGACGAACCTACGGGCCAGCCGGAAGGTTGCGCTGGTCAACGATCCGGTGTGACTGTCGAGGTCGCCGCCCGCACGCCAGTTGTACGACGTGACGAAGCGATTGCCGGTGACGTTGAGATCGCCGTACCGGCGGAATCCTGTCGGCGCGGCTGCCACGTCGGCCTCACCGACCGGCCCCGGGCCGAACGCCGTACCGGTGACTGTCCAGCCGGTGAAGTCGGTCTGGTCCCAGTCTTCGAACACCACCTCGTCGCGGTCGCTGAAGACGATCAGATCGACGGTGACATGGGCCCAGTGGCCGCCCAGCTGATCGACGATCTCGATCCGCGCGGACTTGCCCTCGTGGGCGCTGACATCGAGAGTGCGCGCCAGTACCCGCTCGTCGTCGGAGCCCGTGACGGTCGCGACGATCTGCCCGTCCACCACCACCCGGGCGCAGGTGGTGCCAGGGTGGTTGCCGCCGCCGAGCGAGATCGTGACGAACCTGCGGCTGATGGTGAACGCGGGGCTGACCAGAGTGCCGGTTCTGTTGTCGGGATCCCCGGTCAGGCGGAAGTTGTGCGAGGTGACGAGGCGGGTGCCGGTGGAGTTCAGGTGGTGCTGCGCGGGGCCGTCGTACCGCTTCATGTAGTCCGGCACCGAGGCCGACAGCACGGGTCCGCTGCCGAAGGCATCGCCGGTTGTGGTCCAGGGTGCGTAGGTGTCGCGTTCCCAGTCCTCGAAGACGATGTCCGGTCTGGGCGCGGGCTGATCAGCCGCGGTGAAGTCGACGTACCGGACCTGCGCCTGACTGACCGCGGCGCTACGAAGCCGGGTGATCTGCTGGTTCGCGGTGAAGTGACAGACCGGGTTCTCGCTGAAGCCGGCGACCGTGGCCTTCACGGTGCTCGCGGAGGTGTTCTTGAGTGTGTAGGCCATGATCGTCGCCGGATAACTGGAGTCGTCGGTCGCGAGCGGGACGAACGGGCTGAAAGCGTCGAGCGTGACCTCGACCGGCGAATCGGCGGCCTTGAAGGCGACCGTGCCGATCGGGTAGCGGCCGACGAACTTCACATCACTGAAGCCGGTGGAGTCCAGTGCCCTCGTCCGTACGGCGCCCGCTGCCTCGGTCCGCAGTACGAACCCGCTCCTGAACGGCGTGGCAGCCGCGTTAGAGGCGGGGGTCATGGGTGCGACGTAGTGGCTGCCGCCGCAGTCGTTTCCGCCGGGCGGGAACCCGTTCTGGTTGAAGATGTCCCAGACCCAGAGGCGGCCGTCGCCGGACAGGTAGACCTGCCCACAGGTGATCCCACCGACCGGCATCCCGATTCTGGCCAGTGCGGCACCGCTGTACTCGGTTGGGACCCCACGATCGGCCAGCTCCTGCAGGGACGCCGGGACGAGTGGCCCAGCCGGGCTGGCGAGCGCTGTGGTCGACGGCAGCATCGCACCGGCGACACCGAGCGCCGATGCGGCCAGAAAGGTACGGCGGCGAACGTCGGTGGCGCCGCAGGTGCACTTGTCGCAACGGCAGCAGTTCGGGGAATGCTGAATGACCATGGGGGGATAGAAACCGATTTCCCAGCACCCCGACAGCAGCTGCGCCATGGTCGAAAGGTCTATTGCCCCACGCGCCAGGCCGTTGCGTCCGACGCGCTGGGGGCGCTATGGGGCGCGTCAGTGGGTGTCGAGCAGACCGCGCGCGGCGGCCTCATCCTTCGGCCAGACGTAGACCGTCCAGCCGTCCTTGGTACGGGCGGTGGTGGCCTTGATCCCGAAGTCCTTCAGTTTCGACACGGTGACCCGGGCGGCGTTGTGACTGTGCTCGGTCCGTACGTCGATCAGCAGGCCGAAGGCGTCCCGCTCGGCCGGGCGGTCGTCCACCCGGCGGACCAGGGAGCCGCGCTTGGCCTTGGAGAAGGCCCAGCGGCAGAGCAGCACCATCAGCCCGGCGAACGCCAGGGCGACGACGGGGAACAGGAAGTACCGCTCGGCGAACACATACCCCATTCTGTCCCGAAACAAAATCTCGTGCGGTCTTGGCAACCATCCGTGTCTCCGGGGAGTCTTTACGAACACAACGCTGCACAGCGGCCGATCACTCGGGGGCCGCCGGACGAGCGGAGGGCACGGACATGCACGCACCGACCCACGACAACGTCGTACATCTGACCGGCATCCTGGACGTCCGCTGTGTGGGCGACGTTCGGCAGACTCTCAACCACCTGATCGACACCTCCTCCGGCGACGTGATCGTCGACCTGGAAGACGTTGATGCGGTCGACGCGGCCGGCCTGGGTCTCCTGGTGGCGACCCACCGCCGTACCCAGCTTCTGGGCCGTCAACTCGTCCTCTGGCATCCGCTCCCGTCCGTGGTGCGGATCCTCGCGGTCACCCGCCTGCACCGCATCCTCCATGTCGAACGGATCCCGTTACCGATGACTGCCTAATGTGACGTAGCCGCCTCGTGACACGAGTCACGAGGGGGCGACTCACAAGGTCACACAGTCCTACTCTCGGGTACATGGCGACTGGTGAGCGGGACCGGCCGTGGGTCATGCGGACCTACGCGGGGCACTCCTCCGCGGCGGAGTCCAACGCCCTGTTCCGGCGGAATCTGGAAAAGGGACAGACCGGGCTGTCGGTCGCGTTCGACCTGCCGACCCAGACCGGGTACGACGCCGACCATCCGCTGGCCAAGGGCGAGGTGGGCAAGGTCGGCGTACCGGTGGCGCATCTGGGTGATGTGCGGGCGCTGTTCGACCAGATCCCGCTGGCGCAGATGAACACGTCGATGACGATCAACGCGCCGGCCATGTGGTTGCTGGCGCTCTATCAGGTGGCTGCGCAGGAGCAGGGCGCGTTGCCGTCCGAGCTGACCGGTACGACGCAGAACGACATCGTCAAGGAGTACCTGTCCCGCGGCACCTATGCTTTCCCGCCGGATGCGTCGCTGCGACTGACTACTGACCTGATCGCGTACACGGTCGCGAATGTCCCCAAGTGGAACCCGATCAACATCTGCAGCTACCACCTTCAGGAGGCCGGAGCCACTCCGGTTCAGGAGCTGGCGTTCGCGCTCTCCACGGCGATCGCCGTACTGGATCGGGTGCGTGACGGCGGACAGGTGGACCCGGAGCGGTTCGGCGACGTCGTACAGCGGATCTCCTTCTTCGTGAACTCCGGAGTGCGGTTCATCGAGGAGATGTGCAAGATGCGCGCGTTCGTCCGGCTCTGGGACGAGCTGACACTGGAGCGGTACGGCGTCACGGACCCCAAGGCCAGGCGATTGCGGTACGGCGTCCAGGTGAACTCGCTGGGACTGACCGAGGCGCAGCCCGAGAACAACGTGCAGCGGATCGTCCTGGAGATGCTCGGAGTGACGCTCTCCAAGAGCGCACGGGCGCGTGCGGTGCAGTTACCGGCGTGGAACGAAGCACTCGGCCTCCCCCGGCCGTGGGACCAGCAGTGGTCGCTCAGAATGCAGCAGGTGCTCGCCTATGAGTCCGACCTGCTCGAGTACGACGACATCTTCGACGGCTCGCATGTCATCGCAGCGAAGGTGGAGGAGCTGGTCGCCGGTGCGCGCGACGAGATCGACCGCGTGCAGGCGATGGGTGGTGCGGTCGTGGCCGTGGAGAGCGGCTATCTGAAGGGCGCTCTGGTCGGTTCGCACGCGGAGCGCTGGCAGCGGATCGAGTCCGGTGAGCAGGTCGTCGTCGGCGTCAACAAGTTCCAGAACACGGAGCCGTCGCCGCTGACCGCTGACCTGGACGCTGCGATCCAGACTGTCGATCCTGCTGCCGAACAGGCCGCACTGAACTCACTGCGCGAGTGGCGGGCGCAGCGGGACCAGAAGGCCGCTGAGATTGCACTGGCAAAGCTGCGCGAGACTGCGAAGGGCACCGACAACCTGATGCCCGCAACGCTCGAGTGTGTCCGGGCCGGCGTGACCACGGGCGAGTGGTCCGGCGTACTGCGGGAGATGTTCGGCGAGTACCGCGCACCGACCGGAGTGTCCGGCTCGGTGGGTGTGTCCGCCGGCGGTGAGGCGATCGCTGCGGTCCGCGAGAAGGTCACCGAGACTTCGAACGAGCTGGGCGGCCGACTGCGGTTCCTGGTCGGCAAGCCCGGGCTGGACGGACACTCGAACGGCGCCGAGCAGGTCGCCGTCCGGGCTCGCGACGTCGGCTTCGAGGTGATCTACCAGGGCATCCGGCTGACACCTGAGCAGATCGTCGCGGCCGCGGTCGCGGAGGACGTGCACTGTGTCGGGCTGTCGATCCTGTCCGGCTCGCACATGGAGCTGGTCCCGGCCGTCGTGGCCGGCCTGCGCGAGGCCGGCCTCGAAGACGTGCCGGTGGTCGTCGGCGGCATCGTCCCCGACGCCGACGCCAAGGCCTTGCTGGCCTCCGGTGTGGCGGCGGTCTACACGCCGAAGGACTACGACCTGACCGGAATGATGTCCGACATGGTCGACGTCATCCGCCACGCCAATAAGCTTTAGCCCGATGGCGGCGATGGTAGTTTTTTGACCTCGGACGTTGAGGTCCACCATCTCCCGGAGGTCCCGCCCCATGCGTCGGTACGCCCCTGCCATCGTGTCCACGATCCTCGCCACCATCGCAACCCTCGGAGCCGTCGGCAGTCCCGCGTCTGCTGACACCCAGGCTGCCGGCTGCGATGCGGCCGCGGCCGGATACACCACGGCCCTGCAGATCAACCTGCCCACGTCGGCGACCTGGCTGAACAAGACACCGCCGTACACCGTGAACAACACGGCGGCGATCGGCTCCAACTTCGATCGGGTCGGCTACTGCCTCGAGCTGAACGGCCCGAAGGGGGTTCAGTGGGTGTGGACGGCGATGGAGCCGTTCACCAGTGACGCCAAGCGGCTGGGCCTGCAGACCTTCGCCGGTCAGATCTTCCGGCAGCAGGTCACCGACCTCGAGGTGGCTTCCAACGTGGCCGGTGTGACGACCGGGACCGGGCAGACCGGCTACATCGAGATGTGGCCGAACCAGTACAGCGGGTCCGCCAGCGGTCAGGTCGCCAATGCCTCGGCGAGCACGTACGACGCCGATGACAGCCCGACGACGGTTCTCGGCCATGGCTCGTTCCAGATCCACCAGATCGGTGCCACCAAGCCATCGACTGTGCCGGCCAAGCCGGTGCTCTCCGTCAACAGGTTCGCCGAGACGACCGCCAAGACTCTGGCCCTCGGCATCGGCACGAACACCGCCGGAGCGCCCGACTGGACGCTGACCGACAACGCGGCGACGTACACGCAGCGCAAGCTGACCGTCTACGCTCGCCCCTCGCTGGTGAAGCTGACCGAGATGCCCCAGGACCTGAAGCTGGTCCCGCGCGACAGCGAGAACGGTGCGAGCCCCGCGGTGGCCGGTGAGGTCACAGCGACCGGAGTGGATCACGTGGAACTGCGCGTCACCGGAAACGGCGAGACGCAGACCTTCACCGCTCCCGCCTCGGCGCCGTTCCGGTTCACACCACGCATCCAGGCCGGTCGATGGGACTACACCTTCGAGCTGAAAGCCGTCGGGTCCGGCATCGACCGGGTTGTGGCCAGACGCACCGGCATCGTGTCCGGCGACGTGTACGTAGTACAAGGCCAGTCCAATGCCGAAGCAGCCAAGCGCTCCGGTGACGCGAACGTCGAGGAATCGCCGTACCTGCGCAGTTTCGGAACCTCGAATGCCGACAAGACGATCTCCGGCGCCGACCGGGTCTGGCACTACGCGACCGGGGATGTGACTCAGCAGTCCGGCTCGGCCGGTCAGTGGGCGATCCGGATGGGCCGCCGGATCGTGGACACCTACGGCGTCCCCGTCGCGTTGTTCAACGGCTCGCATGGTGGGCAGCCGGTCAGCTTCTTCCAGCGCAACGACACCACCCCGAACGACCTCGCGACGAACTACGGACGCCTGCGGAGCCGACTGCAGGCGTCGGGGGTGCTCAGCAAGGTCAAGGGCGTGCTCTGGTACCAGGGCGAGGCGGAGAGCGACAACGCAGCAGTGCACATCGCCGGCTTCACGTCCCTGCTGGCGGACTGGCGAACCGAGATGAGTACTGCGAAGTACTTCGGCTACCAGGTGCGCACGTCTCCCTGCGGCAACACCACGAACGTCAACCTCCGCGAGGCACAGCGCAAACTCGGCGACACGCAGGGCGTCACCATACTGTCGACCACGGGACTGTCCGGCCACGACGGCTGCCACTACGCCTACGCCGGCGGCTATCGCGAGATGGGCGACCACACCTTCGCAGTAATAGCTAGAGACCTGTACGGCGGTCCGTCGGTCGGTGTTGCGCCGCCGAACCCGTCCAGCGTGACCAAGAGCGGCACGAGCCTCACGGTGAAGCTGCGGTCGGCCGATCCACTGACGGTGGACTCCGGAGTGGGCGCCGATTTCCGGCTGGTCGGCTCCACTGTCACGGTCAGCTCGGTGGTCTACCAAGCCGATGGCTCACTCAAGCTTTCCCTGTCCGGTACGCCGACCGGTGCGACGGCACTCGTCTACCAGGGTCACCTGAAAGCGGGACCGTGGATCACCAACGCCACCGGTACCGGTCTGCTGGCCTTCAGCTTGGCGATCACCTAGGCGTTCTGCTGCTCGACGATCAGGTCCTCGACGGCCTTCGGGATGGTGGTCTCGAAGTCGAGCAGCTTGGCCCAGGTCAGGGTGACGGTGATGACCACCATCTCGGAGTACAGGCCGCGGACGCCGGCCTCCCAGTCGACGTGTTGCTCCGCTGTCATCACCTTGTGGCCGCCGTCGACGTAGCCCTGCGGAACACCCTGGACGAGCTCGACCTCCGCGGTACCGCGAAGCAGCAGGACCTTCGGCGGGTAAGCGGCCGTGTCGATGGTGAAGGCGACCTTGGGGTCCTTCTTCAGCGCGGCGACCTTGGCCGCCTTCGGGACGGTTGCGATCAGGAGCTGGTCGCCCTCCATCCAGAAGCCGATCGGGATGCAGCGCGGGTCGCCGTCGACGCCGTTGTAGGCCATCCGGGCCGGCTCGGAGCCGTACAGCAGCGCCTGGGAGTAGGGCTTGGCCAGGACGGTGGCGATCTCTTCGGGGGTCATTTCGGTTCCTTCCGGTGGGTGTTCTCATCAGGGAGACGGAGCCGGTGCCCGGTCCTCGACATCGATAGGTTGGGGAATTGTGGAATCTTTCGGATTCGGTCCCGGGACGGTCCAGGTCGCCGACGACGGCGCGGTCGCGCAGGTGCTGCACCCTGACGGCCGCGAGGTGCTCCAGCAGGTTTGGGGCAACGGCTTCATCATCACCGACCGCGGCAGCTACCGCTTCGACCATCCGGCGCTGGTGCGCTGGCGAAGTACCGGCCTCGACCTCCTGCACCAGCTGGGAGACCTGGAGCTTCGCGTCGGCCGCCGCTTCGGCGAGCACTGGACGGAGACTTACGAACTCCGCAATCCGACCGCAGCGCCGGTAGAGGTCGGTTCGCTCGCCATCAGTACGCCGTACCGCGACATCTACCGCTCTAGTCGCGAGAGCCTCACCGGTGCCGTCCATGCGCATGTCTGGACGGGTGGTGCGGACGCCTGGGCGTGGGCGGTCCCAATGGATGGCAGTGGACCCGGTCTGGGGCTGCAGCTCAAGGAAGGCGAGCTCTGGGCCTACTCCGTCGAGGGCCGCGACGCAGACAGCGGCAGCAACGTCCGCGGGCACATCTATCTGCACGTCACCGACCACGCTCGCGCACCGCACGCCATGGGCGGTCAGCCGCCAATCACGCTCGCCCCGGGAGCGTCGTACCGGTGGACCTGGCAGCTTGGCTGGTACGACGACCTGGCCGCCTTCCACGCGGATCGGCAGCCACGGCTCGCTGCGGACCGATTGGCCGCCGAAGTGGGGGAGACGATCGAGGTGCGCGGCCATGGCCCGGTCACGGGCGTCGAGCCCGGACTGCAGTACGTGGAGGCCGACAGTGCGCGGATCGCCCTGCTCTTCCACGAACCGCTGCGAGTGCTCGCCGAACGGCGGGTGCGCTTCATCCTCGACCACCAGCGCCGTCCGGAGCTCGCGGACAGCCGCCGCTACGCCTTCGTGCCTTACGACAACGACAGTGGACTCACCGTGCAGTCCGAGGGCTGGCGAGACTGGTCGGACGGCCGTGAGCGCGTCGGGATGGCCCGTCTGCTGCAGGAGGTCCGTGACCGCGGTTGGGGCGACCGGACCGAGCTGGATGAGGCACTGGCCGGGTACGAGCGCTTCGTCCGCGACTATCTGGTCGACGCGGATGGCACGGTCCACGAGGACAGCGTGGAGCAGGAGCACATCCGGCTCTACAACTTCCCGTGGTTCGCACGGTTCCTGCTGGCGCAGGGCGACCGTGACGGCGCGGTCCGCGTCCTCAATCGCTACTACGAGCTAGGCGGCGACCACTTCCTCGCCTTCGACCTCGGTCCGCTGCTGACCGAGCTGGGACTGCATGAGCATCTGGTCCGGCATGCGCGGATGTTCCTCGAGTACGGCGATGAGCTGCCGCCGCATGAGGTCAACTACGAGCAGTCGATGGTGGCGCCGCTGCTGGAGCTGCTGGTGGCGGCGTACCGGATTGCACCGGGCCAGATCGACGGCGCGGAGCTGAGCCGCAGACTGCCGTGGCTGACCGCGTTCGCGGCGGACCAGCCCGACGCGCGGCTGCGGCACGTGCCGATCCGGCACTGGGACGGCTACTGGTTCGGACGGCTGCGACTGTGGGGTGACGTCTTCCCGCACTACTGGTCTGTCCTCAGTGCGGCCGTGTACGCCGCTTGGCCGCGTGAGCTCGTCAACCAGGAGCAGGCGGCCTGGCTGGACACCGCAGCGGATGCCATCCTGCGCGCGAACCTGGTCAGCTTCGCCGGAGACGGTACGGCGACCTGTGCGTTCGTCTACCCGAGCTGCGTGAACGGCCAGCCGGCGCACGTCGCCGACCCGCTCGCCAACGACCAGGACTGGGCACTCGTCTATGCCCTGCAACTATCAACTGCCTTATAACGATGGAAAGTGTTAAGAGCACCACATCGAAGCGAGAAATCACCGGCAGTTTAGGAAAGATACCTACCAAAGCCGGGGCTTCCAATGGTAACTTCACGCCGACGCCACCCGCCCTGGTGGCCGAGATCCTGGTGGGGGATTGTCGCGTGGTTGCCAACGTCACCGCCGGCTTCAGCCGGCAGCCGCAGAGCCTGTCCGAACACGAGAAACTCGTCCGCGAACTACTACCCGTCGATGTGGCCGAGGCCTACCTCGAGCTGACACACACCGGCGCACGGGTCACGCAGATCGCGGACCCGGTCGACCAGGAGCTGCTGAACCGGCAGCTCGCCTATGTGCAGCCCGGTCTCGACGCACCGCTGATCCGGGCCGTCGATCCGCTCATCGCGGTGACCGGACTGCTGACGCAGGTGCACCACGAGCTGACCAAGCAGCACGGCAGACTCCTCCAGGGGTACGTCGCGGCCGCCGAGATGCACCAGCTCCAGCTGCACGACCGCCGGTCCGACCATGTCCCGTCAGTGCTCGCGCAGGTCATCAGCGACCCCGACGAACTCACTGCGCGCTGGACGACCTCCATCCAGACCGTGCAGTGCAGCTACCGCTCGATCGTCACCGGTGAAGGCGTCGCACCGGTGTTGCCGGCGCCGATCAACGGCCAGTGCGACACCATGCGCTACCGCGAGCTCTGTACGCCGGAGTACCTGGCCGAACGCGGTATGCAGACCGCACTGGACGCCGGGATGGAGGTCCGCACACTCCGCGACCTACCGACCCGGATGGTCATCGTCGACGACCACTTCGCCCTGATCGGCCTCGCCGCAGGCGGCAGCACCGGCGCACTGCTCGTCCGCTCGTCCGAGCTGGTCGCAGCACTAACGCAGTACTACGACCAGCTATGGGAGAGCGCCACTCCCGTCAACCAAGCGCAAACCACCGGCCTCGGGGGCACCGAGCGCGAGGTGCTCCGGCTACTGGTCCACGGTCTCAAGGACGACGCAATCGCACGCCACCTCCGACTCAGCGTCCGCACCGTACGCCGCCACATCGCCGCAATCATGGACTTCGTAGACGCCCCCACCCGCTTCGCCGCCGGCGCCGCAGCCCAACGCCTAGGCCTACTCGGCTAACCCAAGCGGCGGACAGCCACTGCTGACCTCACTGGCCGCATCGCAGCGAGCGAATGCTCGGCTTTGCGGGGCTCTACGGCCACCCAGTGCCTGTTGCGATTCGGCAGGCGGCGTCCTCGCTAAACCGGTTCGGGGAGGGTTTGAGACCGATTCGGGGGGTGAATCCTCCCCAGATCGCGTTGCGGGAGGGTCGGAGGCTCCCCGAACCGGTTTGGGGAGCGATGTCGCGAGAGGTGATCGGTCGCGGTGGCTGGGATCTTTGGCTGGGCAGGAACCCCGCCGTCCCGAATGTGCTCGTCCCGTCCGGCCGCTCGGATTCGGCCGGTGGGGTAGGCGGTGGCTGGTCGCCGCTGCGGCCGGTATTACCTGAAGCGGTGTGGCGGGGTGGTCTTCGGTTGAGGGGGATGGTTCGGTCGGTGACCGCGGTTCCCCGTCGCCTGTGGTTGACGGGCTGTGGTTGCCGCCGACGATCAGGAGGCTTGCTGGCTGACCCGTTGCGGTGGTTGGTGCCGCCAGATCAGCTGGCTGGGGGTGAGTGCGAGGGCTGGGTCGTCGAGTGTGTGCTGGCTGAGGTGGTGCTCCCCGCGAGTGAAGCCACCGTGCGAGTGTGAGCTCCTGGGGCGTCGAGTGTGGGAAGTGTGTCGCCGGAAATCGATATCCAGCGACACACTTCCCACACTCGAGTGCTGATCGCACACTGGCTTCACTCGCGGGGGAACTTTTCCCGGACAGCGACCTGAAGTTACCGACTACCGTCACCCCGCCTAGCCCAGCCATAGCCCGGAACCTCAAGCAACCGAAACCGTGGTCACCGACCTCGCCATCCCCCTCAGCCCCAGACCACGCCCACCAGCGCTTCAGTAAATCGTCCGCCGCGGCGACCAGCCACCGCCTACGTGTCCGGCCTGTCCGGTGCGGCGCGAATCGGGGGCACACCAACGACCTCTGCGGGGGCCTACTGCCGCCCAGCGACAGCAGATCCCCGCAAACCCGCACCAACCGGAGCAACCGCACGCAACGTCCGAAGATCCGGAGACCATGCCTGCGGGTCCTTCGGACGTTGTGGAAGGGCTGTGGCTAACGTCCGAGGATCCGGAGGGTGGGTGTGCGGGTTCTTCGGACGTTAGGGGTGGAGGGTTGGTAGGAGGGTTTGGAGGGAGTCCATCAGGTGCTGGTGGACGCTGGTGCCGTAGGTGATGCGGTGGGCGCCGGCCGTGATGAGGTCGGCGGCGGTGGGGCCGGTGGGTTTGGCGTGGGCGTTGATCGGACCGCCGATCTCGGCGACCAGCTCGGGGAGTACGTCGAGTGGGGCGAAGATCGGGTAGATGCAGTCCGCACCGGCCCGGCGGTAGAGGCGTCCGCGGGCGACTGCGTCGGCGGGGGTGCCCTGCATGAGGAACGTGTCGACTCGGGCGTTGATGACCAGGTCGGCACCGGCGGTCGCGCGCACCTCGGCCAGGTAGTCGGCGAAGAGAGCAGGGTCGACCAGTCCGCCGTCCAACGAGTCCTCGAGGTTGCAGCCGACCGCACCGGTCTCCAGCAACCGCTCAGCGAATTCCTTGGCCGACAGACCGTACCCGGCCTCCATATCCGCGGTCACCGGTACGTCGACCGCCCGCACCATCCGGGCAACCGCGCTCAGCATCTCGGCGGGCGGGGTGAGCTGGCCGTCGTCGTACCCGAGGACTCGTGCCATCGCGCCACTGCTGGTGGCGATCGCCGGTGCGCCACCCGCGGCGATGATCTGGGCGCTGACCGGGTCCCATGCGTTCGGCAGGACCAGCGGTGGGCCCGCGTGGTGGCGGGCCCGGAAGGCTGCTGCGGTCATGGCTTGTAGTGGCCCGGTGCCATCTTGCCGGTGATCCCGACCCGGTTCCACGCGTTGATCATGATGATCAGCGCGATCAGCTGGGCGAGCTCCTTCTCGTCGAAGTGCTCGGCCGCGAGCTGGTAGACCGAGTCCGGCACGTGGCCGTCGCTGACCAGCGTGATCGCCTCGGTCAGCTCCAGCGCGGCCTGCTCCTGCTCGGTGAACAGGTTGCGCGACTCGCGCCAGACCGGCAGCACGTTCAGCTTCTGCTGCGGGCCTTCGCCGTGCAGGTAGTCGAGGCTGTGCATGTCGGTGCAGTACGCGCAGCCGTTCACCTGGGAGGCGCGCGCCCGGATCAGGTTCGCGAAGTTCGCGTCCAGACCGACGCCCGCGGTCGCGTCGAGCGCGATCAGGGCCTGGTAGAAGTCGGGGGCCACGCTGGCCAGCTTCACTCGTCGAGTAGTCGTTGTGCTCATGTCTCCAACCTAGGCCGGGATCGGCCCAGGTGTATGGTCCACTTCCATGGAAGATCCAGGGGCCAATTCCGGAGCAATCGCTGGGGCTGATCTGCATCTCGACCTGGCCGCATCGCGCGGCCGCAACGACCTGGTCCAGGCGCTGCACGCCTCCATCCGCAGCGGCCGCCTCCCGGCCGGCACCCGCCTGCCGTCCTCGCGTTCACTGGCCAAGGACCTCGGCATCGCCCGGAACACAGTCGCCGACGCCTACGGCCAACTCGTCGCCGAGGGCTGGCTGACCGCCCGCCAAGGCTCCGGCACCGTTGTCGCCAGCCGGGCCAACACGACCCCGCCGCCCGGCGCGACGGTGCCGCCGGTCCGCTCCTTCCGCTACGACCTGACCCCCGGCTCACCCGACGTCTCGACATTCCCGCGCGGTGAGTGGCTCGCGGCCGCCCGCAAGGCCTGGCCGGCCGCCCCGAACGAGGCGTTCGGCCTCGGCGACCCCCGCGGCCGGATCGAGCTCCGCCGTACCCTGGCCGACTACCTGGCCCGCGCCCGCGGCGTCCGCGCCGATCCGGAACGCATGCTGATCTGCTCCGGCTACGTCCAGGCCCTCAGCCTGCTCTGCGAGGCAGTCCGGAACCAAGGCGGTACGACGGTCGCCACCGAGGAGTTCGGCTACAGCCTGCACCGCGACGTCATCCGCGCCCGCGGTCTCGAACCTGTCCCGCTCCCACTCGACCAGTACGGCGCAGACACGTCGTACCTGACCGGCCAAGCCGCACTGCTCACCCCGGCCCACCAGATGCCGACCGGCGTTCCGCTCTCCCCAGAGCGCCGTACGGCGGCTGTCGAGTGGGCTGCCGAATCAGGCGGGGTGCTGATCGAGGACGACTACGACGGTGAGTTCCGCTACGACCGGCAGGCCGTCGGAGCCCTGCAGGCGTTGGATCCGGAGCGAGTCGTCTACACCGGCACTGCCAGCAAGAGCCTCGCCCCGGGCGTCCGCCTCGCCTGGATGGTCCTCCCGCAACATCTGCTCGAGCCGGTGATCGCGGCCAAGCGGGTGGCCGACTACCAGACCGCGACGCTCGAGCAGTTGGTCCTCGCCGAGTTCATTGCCTCCGGCCACTACGACCGGCATGTACGGCGTTCGCGCCTGCACTACCGCCGTCGCCGCGACCGCCTCGTCGAACTGCTCGCGGAGCGCGCCCCGAACGTCCAGGTCGCCGGAATCGCAGCCGGCATGCACGTCCTGATCGACGTACCGGGTGATGCCGAGGACATGGTCGAACGCGCGGCCCGCCAAGGTCTCGGCCTGGCCAGCATGAGCACCTACCACTTCGCCCCGACCCCGGCGACCCGCCAAGCCGTCATCGTCGGCTACGGCACCCCACCGGATCACGCCTACCCGGGCGCCCTCGACCTGCTCTGCCAAGTCCTAGGCGTCTGAGATCGCGGCGGCCAAAGCGCGGATACCGGCCGGGCCGACGCGGCAGCAGCCGCCGATATACCTGGCGCCGGCAGCGGCCCACGCCGGGGCGAGCTCGGTGAGAGTCTCCGATGAGCCGGTCCAGCTGCGGGCAGCCGCGTCCCAGATCTCACCGCTGTTGGGATAGACCACGGCCGGTCGATGTGTGACCGCGAGAGGGACGGCCGGACCGACCTCCTCCGGCGCGCAACAGTTGAGGCCGACGGCAACCACCTGGTCGAGAGCGGCGAGCGCGAACGCGTCGGCCAGTGGTTGTCCGGCCCGGGTCCGGCCGTCCGCGGCGCTGTAGGAGAGCCAAGCCGGAAAGTCGAGCTCCTGCAACAGCTGGACCAGGACCTCGGCCTCGTCGAGATCGGGGATCGTCTCGACAGCGAGCAGATCGGGGCCCGCGCCGATCAGCAACTCGAGCCGCGGACCGTGGAAGTCGCGCAGGGCCGAAGCACTGACGCCGTACCGCCCTCGGTATTCGGAGCCGTCGGCAAGGAACGCGCCGTACGGACCGACCGACGCGGCGACCAGACGGTCGCCACCGAACTCGTCGCGGACCTCCCGGGCGATGCGCACGCTGGAAGCGATCAGCCGTTCGGCCTCTCCGGCCGTTACCCCGGCCTGCGCGAAGCCGGGGACGCTCGCTTGGTAGCTGGCGGTGGTCGCAACCATCGCACCGGCCTCGAAGTACGCGCGGTGGACGGAGGCGATCTCCGCAGGGGCGTCCTTCAGCAGGCGAGCCGACCACAGGGCGTCGGACAGGTCATGACCGCGGTCCTCGAGCGCGTTCGACAGGCCGCCGTCGAGGATGATTGTCTTCTCAGAAGAGTGCACTGGCTCAGAGCGCACTGGTCAACGCCAGAACCTCGTCGGCGCAGCCCCAAGAGAGCGTGACGCCCGAGCCGCCGTGGCCGTAGCAGTGGATGACGTTGTCCACCCGCTCGCACCGAACCGCAGGCCGGGCCGGACGCAGCCCGACCCGCGCGCGCAGAATCGTTGCCTTGCGCAACTGCGGCACCAGCTCGGCGGCACGCTCCAGAATCGCCGTGCTCACCAAGGGATCGACGGCCATGTTCCAGTCGCCCGGTTCACTCGTCCCGCCGACGATCACGTCGTTGGAGCGCGGGATGACGACAGTTGAAGCATCATCACGATCCGCGATCAGCCACTCTGAGATCCCACACTGCGCAACACTCAGCACCTGCCCACGCACCGGCGTCACAGTCGGATCGGTCGCAGTCAACCGAGCTCCGAGGCCGGTGCAGTTGACCACGAGGTCCGCCGTACTAGGCAAGCCGGACAGGGCCGCGCGGGTCAGCGTGCCGCCGGCGTTCTCGAGCCGCTTCACCAGCGACGGCAGGTACTGAGGCATCTCCACCACCGGCGCGGTGAACGCCCACCCGTCCGCGAACCCGACCGGCGGCGACGCCACCCGCGTCAGATCCGGCAGTACGTCGGCCCACTCCGGATCCGGTGTCCGCTCCACCCGCAGCTCACGCCCGTGCCGCAGCTGCACCGACGGCTCGTGCTCGGCCAGCTTGGTGAACTCGTCGTACGACGTCCTCGCCCACGCGGTCACCCGGTCGGCGGGCTCGGCCAGGTACGGACCCCAGACCGCCCCTGCCACTGAAGACGTCGTCTCCAGCGGCAGGTCGCGAGCAAGGACCGCCACCTCGTAGCCATTCTCGGCCAACCGGACGGCACACGTCAGTCCGATGACACCGGCACCCACCACAATCACGCGCATACGCACAGTGTTGCTTAGTAGAGGTCAACCGCCAACGAGTAGAAGCGGGTGGTCTGCTTGGGGCCGTAGTTGTCGTCCGACATCAGGTACAGCTGCCGCCGTCCACCTGGCAGGTAGCCGCCCAGCGCCAGCGCTTCGACGTTGTCCAGCAACGGGTTCGGCTGCGGCTGCTCGGCGGTCGCACCGGACGGCGGGCAGTTCACCAGATCGAACAGCAGCTTCTTCTGCACGAAGACCTTGTCGGAGGCGTCAGCCAGCGACGCCCACTTGCTGACATCACTTGCGTGCCGCAACGACACCGTGAAGACCCGGATCGTGTTCCCGATGCCCGGGACGAACGTCCGCTCCATCGAGACCAGTTCGGTCGGGCTCACCCAGGCCAGCTCGACCAGCGAGAGACCAGGGTCGGTCTTGTACGCGTACTGCGAAGCGACGCGGTAGTCATGTCCGGAGCGGCCGGTGTAGTGCAGGATCCGGTTCCGGCCACGGCCGTCGGCGTCCCGTCCGTCCGGAGCCAGCGGCTCCTCCATACCCGCGAACACCGACCGCCCGTCCCGGCTGGCCGCCAGCGACTCGAAGGTTCCGTTCGAGACCGCCTCGCCGGCCGGAGCGACCTGGAAACGCGTCGGCACCGGCAGCGACCCGATCTGCAGACCGTCGGAGAGCCGGAAGCGCCGGATCGACGGCTCGCGCTCCGACGTCGCGAGGATGGTCCGATTCCCACGCTCGACGACCAGTCCCTCGCCGTCGAAGTCCTGTCCGTTGTACGGCGTACCGTCCGGCCGCTTGAGGATCGTCATCCCGTCGACGCTGACCGTCGGCTTGCCGCTGACCTTCAAGCTGAAGACCCGCGCAGGCGACGTGAGCACGTTGTCGACCAGCGCGACCGCACTGTGCGGTCCGGTCACGTTCAGGGCGGACAGTCCGGCGACGAGTTGCCCGTCGTACGTCGTCTTGTTCAGCGCGTCGCTGAACCCGAGGAACCGGGCGTCAGGCGAGCATGCGCCGCCAACCGGCGGATGAGCTACAGCAGTGAGCGGGGTGGCAAGTGCAGTGAGTACAACAGCAGCGGCGAGCGGCTTCTGCCAACGCATTCCAGACTCCTCGATCAACGAAGGATGAACATCAGCGCACCAGACAGGGTCGCTTCGGATCGAACGCCCAGTCCTTGATCACATACTGCATGGCGACCGCATCGTCGCGCGCACCGAGTCCATGCTTCAGATACAACTCGTGGGCTGCCTGCAAGGCCTCCCGGTCCAGACTGACCCCGAGCCCAGGCGCAGTCGGTACGGCGATCTGCCCGTCGACGATCTGCAGCGGAGCAGTGGTCAGAGCCTGCCCGTCCTGCCAGATCCAGTGGGTGTCGAGCGCCGCAATCTCGCCCGGAGCCGCCGCTCCGACATGGGTGAACATCGCCAGCGAGATGTCGAAGTGGTTGTTGGAATGCGAACCCCAGGTCAACCCGAAGTCGTTGCAGAGCTGCGCCACCCGCACCGACCCGGCCATCGTCCAGAAATGCGGATCCGCGAGCGGGATGTCGACGGCATCCATCCGTACCGCCTGCGCCAGCTCACGCCAGTCGGTCGCGATCATGTTCGTGGCCGTCCGCAATCCCGTCGTACGGCGGAACTCGGCCATCGTCTCGCGCCCGGAGAACCCGGCCTCAGCTCCACACGGATCCTCGGCGTACGCGAGCACGTCGTGCAGACCGTTGCACAAGGCAATGGCTTCCCGCACCGGCCAGGCGCCGTTGGGATCGATGGTTATCCGCGCGCTGGGGAATCGCTCCGCCAAAGCACGAACAGCGGCGATCTCAGCCGAGCCCTCGAACACTCCGCCCTTCAACTTGAAGTCGGCGAACCCGTACCGCTCCTGCGCAGCCTCAGCCAAAGCAACCACATCATCAGGCGTCAACGCGGCCTGCCGACGCAGCTGCGACCAGCGGTCGTCACCAGCGTCGTTCAGATAGGGCAGATCGGTGCGCTCCGAATCGCCAACATAGAAGAGATAACCCAGCACCGGCACCTGGCTTCGCTGCTGTCCTTCACCGAGCAACTCAGCCACCGGTACGCCGAGATGCTGTCCGAAGAGGTCGAGGAGTGCTGACTCGAGCCCGGTCACCGCATGAACCGTCGTACGGAGGTCGAACGTCTGCAACCCGCGCCCACCGGCATCCCGATCCGCGAAGGTAGCTGCGACAGAACGAAGCAGACGTCGGTAGTGGGCGATCTCCTGACCGACCAGCAACTCGGCCGCCTCGGTGATAGTGCTGGCGATCTTGCCCCCACCCGGAACTTCGCCGAGCCCGGTGTTCCCCGAGCTGTCCGTCACGATCACCACGTTGCGAGTGAAGAACGGCCCGTGCGCGCCGCTCAGATTGAGCAGCATGCTGTCGTGGCCCGCGACCGGGACGACCTCGACGGACGTGACGGTCGGCGTCACTTCACGCGCCCGATCAACCCAGTGAGCTCAGCCAGTTCATCCTCACTCAGGTCCTGCAGCGGTGGTCGAACCGGCCCCGCCGACCGGCCGATCGCTTTCACGCCGGCCTTGACGATCGAGACGGCGTACCCCTTGGTGCGATCACGGACGTCGAGGTACGGGATGACGAAGTCGTTCAGCTTGCGGTAGACCGCGTCGCGATCCTGCGCGAGCACATCGGCGTAGAAGCCGAGCGCGAACTCGGGCACGAAGTTGAAGATCGCCGACGAGTAGGTGCTGACCCCGAGCTGCAGCAACGGCAGCGCGAAGGTCTCGGCGGTCGGCAGCCCGCCGATGTAGGTGAGCCGGTCGCCGACCCGCGCGTAGGTCCGCGTCATCATCTCGACATTGCCGACGCCGTCCTTCAGACAGACCAGGTTGTCGTTGCGCTCGGCAAGCTCCGCGACCGACACATCGGTCAGAATCGCGTTCGCCCGGCTGTAGACGGTCACACCGAGCTGCGTACTACGGCAGACCGCCGACACGTGCTCGACCAGCCCCCGCTGACCCGCCTCGGTCAGGTACGGAGGCAGCAGCAACAGCCCATCCGCACCCGCGGCCTCAGCCGCCTGCGCCTGCGCGATCGCGGCAAACGTCCCACCGGTCGCCGGCGCGATCACCGGCACCCGCCCAGCCACCTCCGAGACAGCCGCCCGGACGACGGTGTCGATCTCGGCCGGCGTCAGCGAGAACCCTTCCCCGGTTCCACCCGCCGCGAACAGCCCGGCGACGTCGTACTGGCTCAACCAGGACAGGTGCTCGCGGTACGCCGGTTCGTCGAAGCTCAGATCGGGGCGGAAGTGCGTCACGGGAAACGAGAGCAGACCGGACTTCAGCTGGGCGGCGAGTTCAAGAGGAGTCACACCCGCCAGCCTAGGAACGTCGATGGATACCTGTCCAAGGTTGTTTTTGGATCCATTGATGCTCTCAGGGCATCGCTCGCACTCGATGCAGCACCGGATTGGCCGAGTCGCGATGCCAGAGTCATGTCGAGCCGCTCGGCCCGGCCGAAGTGCAGTTCCTCGGCGACCGCCACGAACGCGGTCAGCTGGTCCAGCGAGAACATGATTCCCGAAAGGTACCAAGACCCTTACTTGCCAACTTGGAAAGTTCGACGCATACTTTCCAACATGGAAAGTAATGAGAGACCCAATCCCGCTGAGGCGGCCGCGGCGCTGGACGACCTGCAGCGCTCACAGAGCAAGCTGGCGGCCGGGCTGCGGCTGCCGTCCGGCTTCTATGTCACGATCGGACTCGCGATCAGCGCGACGATCTTCCTGTTCGCCCGCGGTCTGGCAGGCGGCACCGAACAGGTGCCACTGCTTCTGCTCGCGGGACTGGTCGTCTTCGCGGTCGTCGCCGGCATCCAGGTCCTGCGCTTTCGCAGGCTCAACGGCGCGTTGGTGGGGAGCATGGTCAGCCAGGTCGTCCTGGGGAAGGGGACGCTGTCGTCGGTCACCTATGCCGCGGCGCTGGCCGGCGCGGTGTGGGCGGGGTACTCCGGCAACTGGTGGTTGGCTGCGCTCTGCGCAGTGGCCGGCGGTGCCGGTTACGTCGCCGGCGGAATGCGCTGGATGCGGCAGTATCGGGCCGAACCGCAGCTCAACGGACGCGGCGGCGAGATGGCCTGGTGGGTTGCTGCCGTCATCGGGCTCGTGGTGGCCGGTTCGATCCTGCTCGTCGGCAGCCGCTGATGGCTGACCTGGATGTGCACCTGCAAGCACCGGCTCGCCTCAAACTGATGAGTCTGCTGGTGACCGTCACCGAGTTGGAGTTCGCCACCCTGCGCGAGCAGCTCGACGTCAGCGACTCGGTCCTGTCCAAACATGTCGCGGCCCTGGCCGAGGTCGGCTACGTGCGGAGCCGCAAAGGCAGCCACCTCGGCCGGCGTACCACCTGGATCTCCATCACCAGCACCGGCCGGAAGGCCCTCAGCACGCACGTCGCCGTACTGAGGGCCATCGTCGCGAACGTCGAATGAACTACTCGACGGTGACGGACTTCGCCAGGTTGCGCGGCTTGTCGACGTCGTGGCCGAGGGCGACGGCCGCGTAGTACGCGAGGATCTGCAGCGGGATCGTGAGCAGGATCGGGTCCAGCTCCGGCTCGTTCTTCGGGACCACGATCTTCGCGGCGACCCCGTCCGGTACGTCGACGCCCGGGTGGGTGACGACGTACAGGGGACCGGAGCGGGCGGCGATCTCGTGCAGGGCGCCGATGTTGCGGTCGAGCAGCTCGTCCTGCGGGACGATCGCGACACTCGGGACATCCGGCGAGATCAGGGCCAGCGGGCCGTGCTTGAGCTCGGAGGTCTGGTACGCCTCGGCGTGCCGGTAGGAGATCTCCTTCAGCTTCTGCGCGCCTTCCCGGGCGACCGGGTAGCCGCGGGTGCGGCCGACGAAGAACAGGCTCTCGTGCTGGGCGAGGCGGCCGGCGATCTTGGCCAGCTCCTCCTCCTGGTCGACGATCGACTGGATGTGCTCGGGGAGCTTCTTGAGTCCGTCGATCAGCCGGCGCCCGTCGGCGGGGGAGACGTCGCGGATCCGGCCGAGGTGGATGCCGAGCATCGCGAACGCGACGGCCATGTTGGTCAGCGCCTTGGTCGAGGCGACCGAGACCTCCGGGCCGGCGTGCAGGTAGACACCGCCGTCGACGGCGCGGGCGATGCTGGAACCGACCGCGTTCACCAGGCCGATCACCCGGCCACCCTTGCGCTTGAGCTCCTGGACGGCGACCAGCGTGTCCAGCGTCTCGCCGGACTGGCTGACCGCGATGTACAGCGTGTCGCGCTCGACCACCGGGTTGCGGTAGCGGAACTCCGACGCCGGCTCGGCGTCGGCGGGGATCCGGGCGACCTCCTCGATGAACTGCGCGCCCATCTGACCGGCGTAGTACGCCGAGCCGCAGCCGAGGATCTTGACCCGCTTGATCTCGCGGGCCTCGCGGGCGTCCATGTTCAGGCCGCCCAGGTGGACGGTGTGGAAGCGCTCGTCGAGACGGCCGCGCAGCGCCCGGCCGACCGCGTCCGGCTGCTCGTGGATCTCCTTCATCATGAAGTGCTCGTGCAGGCCGCGCTCGTACTCGTCGGCCTCCCAGTCGACCGTCTTCGCGGTCTTCGTGGTCGGCGCCGCGTCCTGGGTGAAGGTGCGGTAGCCGTCGGCCTTGACGGTCGCCATCTCGCCGTCGTCCAAGTAGACGACCTGGCGGGTGTAGCGGATCAGCGCGGCGGCGTCGGAGGCGATGTGCATCTCGCCGTCGCCGATGCCGAGGATCAGCGGGCTGCCGTTACGGGCGACCACGATCCGGTCCGGGAAGTCGAGGTCGATCACGGCGATGCCGTAGGTGCCCTCGATCCGGCGCAGCGCGGCCATCACCTTCTCCTCGAGGGTGGCGCCGTCGGACTGCTCGATCAGGTGCGCGAGGACCTCGGTGTCGGTCTCGGAGCGCAGCTTGACGCCGGCCTCCTCGAGCTGGGCGCGGAGCACGCCGGCGTTGTCGAAGATGCCGTTGTGGACGACCGCGATCCGCTCGTTGCCGCTGGCGTGCGGGTGCGCGTTGTCCTTGCTCGGGCCGCCGTGGGTCGCCCAGCGGGTGTGGCCGATGCCGAGCTTGCCGCCGAACCGCTTCGGCAGCGAGGCCTCCAGCTCACGGACGCGCCCGGCGTCCTTGTGCACCTTCAGCTCACTGGTGCCGAGGACGGCGACACCTGCCGAGTCGTACCCGCGGTACTCCAGCCGGGCCAGGCCGTCCACCAGGATGGGCGTGGCCGGCTTGGTGCCGACGTACCCGACGATTCCGCACATGTGTTGGTGCCTTTCGTAGGTCTTGGGTAGCAGCCGTCAGCCGTAGACGATCCGTCGGAGCTGACGCGCGGACAGTTCGGGCGAGCGCACCGGCCAGTGCCGGAGCTCGGAGCCCACGCGCGCGAAGATCTCGTCGTTGCGGGCGCCGTAGGTCTGCAACTCACGGTGCCGCCGCCGCACGTACTCCTCGGCGGTCTCCGTGAAGAACGCCAGCACGTCCGCGACCACTCGTCGCGCGTCATCCGCGGACAGTCCCGTCGTCCGGCTGACCTGCTCGGCCAGTTCGTCCACCGGGGCTGCCGCCGCCTCACTGATCACCCGACAACTCTGCAGCGTTTCAGGGTCCAATACAAAGAATCTGCCCGAAATCGGGCAAAAATGCTGATCCGTCAACCTAGAACAGGCCTCAGTAGTCTAGAAAAGGCGCAGAACGTCCGATTCCATGCCGCGGAGGAGGTCGTAGTCGACCGTCACACACTCCAGGCCGCGGTCGGTGGCGAGGAACTGGGCCTGCGGCTTGATCAGCTGGGCGGCGAAGATTCCGCGCACCGGCGCCAGTAGCGGGTCGCGGTTCAGGAGCTCGACGTACCGGGTCAGCTGCTCGACCCCGTCGATCTCGCCGCGCCGCTTGATCTCCACGGCCACGTGCTTGCCGTCGGCGTCCCGGCACAAGAGGTCGACCGGTCCGATCGCGGTCGGGTACTCGCGCCGTACCAGCGTGAAGCCCTCACCGAAGGTCTGGACGTGCTCGGCCAGCAACTCCTGGAGGTGCGCCTCGACGCCGTCCTTGATCAGGCCGGGGTCGGTTCCGAGCTCGTACGCCGTGTCGCTGTGCACCTCCTTGAGGGTGATGCGCAGCTCCTCGCCGGCCTTGTTCGTGACGCTCCAGACGTCGTCCTCCACGACCAGCTTGCAGGGCGGGGACATCCAGTTGAGCGGTTTGTACGAACCACCGTCGGCGTGGATCAGCACAGAGCCATCCGCCTTCACCATCAGCAACCGCGGCGCCATCGGCAGATGGGCGGTCAGACGGCCGGAGTAGTCCACAGAACACGTTGCAATCACCAAGCGCACGTCGTGACGCTACAGCACGTCGACCACTGTCGGCGGTCCGTGCGAAGGTGGTTCGCATGAACCTGATGTGTCCCGCGCGGATCCTGCTGCTGCCGGGCGACGTCCAGGACGCGGCTGTGGGCGAGCGGATCGCGCAGGTCTACGCGGCGACGTTCGACGCGGCCGCCGGCTCGCGCTTGGCGGATCGGCTCGGGGTGCAGCTGACCGTCGTGCCAGACCTGGTACGGCGGCCTGACGCGGAGCTGCAGTCGATCGCGGACCAGCATCGCGGTGAGACCGTCGTCGTCCTCGGAGTGGACCTCGGCCTCAAACTGCCCGCGGTCGTCGAGCACACCGGCGACGGCTGGATCCGCGTTCAGACGGACAACGAGCGAACGCTGGCAACCTACGAGCAGGCGGCGGAAGCGTTCCGGGAGTCGATCCCGAAGGAGCCGAACCACGAGCTCATCGACCAGCTGGCAGAGCTCGTTCCGGCCGGCGCGCGGGTGCTGGAGCTGGGCAGTGGGACCGGCCGCGACGCCATCGAGCTCGAACGCCGCGGCTACGCGGTGCGGCGGACAGATGCGACCGAAGCCTTCCTGGAGATGATGCGCACCGACGGTCACGACGCCACGCGGCTCGAAGCGCTCGCCGACGACTTCGGCGGACCGTACGACGCAGTCTTCGCCGACGCGGTCTTCCTGCACTTCAAGCGCAGCCAGCTGGCCGGAGTCCTGTACAAGGCCGCCCGCGCAGCCCCCGTGCTCATCTTCAGCACCATCGAAGGCTCCGGTGAAGAGTGGTCGAACCGCTACCTCGACCTCCCTCGCCACTTCGTCATGTGGCAGGAACAGCCCCTGCGCGACCTGCTCACCACCACCGGCTGGACAGTCCGCCAACTGATCCGCACCCCCACGCCGCGCCGTACCTGGCTCAACGTCTCGGCGGTTCGCTCATGATGCGCGGTGGCGTCCTGCTGTTCTCGGCCGACGGCATCGCCGTGATCGAGCGGGTTCGCGCAGGTACGACGTACTACACGCTTCCCGGCGGTCAGCTGGAAGCAGGGGAGAGCACGGCTGAGGCCGCGCGCCGGGAGTCCGTCGAGGAGCTCGGGGTGCAGGTGAAGATCCACGGGCTGGTGGCGGTTGTGCACTTCGGGCATCAGACGCAGCACTACTTCCTCGCCGAGGCGATCGGTGGTCAGTTCGGCACCGGCGACGGCCCGGAGATGGATAGTCCGGTCGATTCCGAGGCGGGCAGCTACCGGGCGATGTGGCTGCCGCCCGCCCGGTACGGCGAGCTGAAGCCGAAACCGATCGGTGCCGCGCTGGCCGCCGTACCGGATCCTGCAGCGCTGGCGAACGAGTGGTTGGACACACCGGCGGTTTTCGACGAGGCAGGGTGACTCAGCTCATGGGCTGACCAGTCGCGGACTGGCATAGTGCCAGCATGGCTCGGGAACTGCAGGTCGTCGGTGTGGTCGGTCTCGGCACGATGGGTGCCGGTATCGCGGAGGTGTTCGCGCGGCACGGCCTGACTGTGGTCGGGGTGGAGCGCGACGACGAGGCCGTCGAGCGCGGCCGCGGTCACATCCAGCACTCGACGGACCGGGCGGTGAAGCGCGGCAAGCTGTCGGTCGAGGACCAGCAGGCGCTGTTCGACCGGGTCACCTTCGCCACCTCGATCGAGGCGCTGGCGGACTGCGACCTGGTGATTGAAGCCGTCATCGAGCGGCTCGAGCTGAAGCGCGAGATCTTCTCGGCGCTCGACAAGGTCGTCCGCGAGGACGCGATCCTCGCCACCAACACCTCGTCGTTGTCGGTCACCGAGATCTCGGTCGCCACCCAGCGCCCGCGCCGCGTGGTCGGCATGCACTTCTTCAACCCGGCTCCGGTGCAGGAGTTCGTCGAGGTCATCAAGACCGTCGTCACCGAGCCGGACGTGGTCGAGGACGTGCAGGCGCTGGCCCGCCGCCTCGACAAGGTCCCGGTCGTCGCGGCCGACCGGGCCGGCTTCATCGCCAACGCTCTGCTCTTCGGCTACCTGAACCACGCCGTCTCCATGGTCGAGTCGCACTACGCGACCCGCGAGGACGTCGACGCCGCCATGCGGCTCGGCTGCGGCTACCCGATGGGCCCGCTCGCGCTGCTCGATCTGATCGGTCTCGACACGGCCTACGAGATCCTCGACACGATGTACAAGCAGGGCCGGAACCGGCTGCACGCGCCGGCCCCGATCCTCAAGCAGATGGTCACCGCCGGCTTGCTCGGCCGCAAGACCGGCCGCGGCTTCTACACCTACGAGTCTCCGGACTCGCCGGTCGTCATCGACGACGAGCAGACCCCCCGGCCGAACGGCGCGGAGACCGTGATCCGCCCGATCCAGCAGGTCGGCGTGGTCGGCTCCGGCACGATGGCGGTCGGCATCATCGAGGTCTGCGCCAAGGCCGGCTACGACGTCCTGTACGTCGCCCGCGGCACCGAGAAGGTCGACAAGGTGCGCGCCGGACTGGAGCGCTCGCTCGAGAAGGGCGTCCAGCGCGGCAAGCTCTCCTCCGACGACCGGGACGCCGCGCTGCGCCGGATCACCGGAACCGCCCGACTCGACGATCTGGCCAACGCCGACCTGGTGATCGAGGCCGTGGTCGAGGAGTTGAGCGTCAAGCAGGCCCTCTTCGAGACCTTCGACGAGATCTGCAAGCCGACCGCGATCCTGGCCACCACGACCTCGTCCCTGCCGGTGATCGATCTGGCGATGGCGACCAAGCGGCCGGCCGCCGTGGTCGGCCTGCACTTCTTCAACCCGGCCCCGGTGATGAAGCTGGTCGAGATCGTCAGCACGGTCAGCACCGCCCCGGACGTCGCAGACACCGTCGCAGCCCTGGCAGTTGCCGCAGGCAAGCACCCCGTCCGCTGCGGCGACCGGGCCGGCTTCATCGTGAACGCGCTGCTCTTCCCGTACCTGAACGACGCGGTCCGGATGCTCGAGGCGCACTACGCCGGCGTCGACGAGATCGACGCCGCCATGAAGCTCGGCTGCCGCCTCCCGATGGGCCCGTTCGAACTGCTCGACGTGGTCGGCCTCGATGTCTCGCTCGCCATCCAGCGCACCCTCTATCTGGAGTTCCGCGAACCCGGCTTCGCCCCCGCGCCCCTCCTCGAACACCTCGTCACCGCCGGCTACCTCGGCCGCAAAACAGCCAGGGGCTTCCGCGACTACGCAAGCTAACCGCGCCTAGCTCAGCGCCCCAGACGCCCGGCCGATCGGTCTCGCCATCGACGGCACAGTGCTGGCCCTGTGCGACGACGGTCCGCTGACGGACTCGTTGACCCGCGGGCTGCAAGTCCTGGACCGGCTGACGATCCCGCGGCATGTCACCGAGGACTGGGGGCAGTACGCCGGTGTCAACCAGCCCAGGCCGGGCCTGTCCTTCCGCGCCATCCGTGAGGATCGGTCGTACGGCCGCATGTTGCTTCGGCTGCTCGGCTTCTCCGCCGGCCTGCTCGGGCTGACCTGGCTCGGTTGTTTCGCCGCGGTGTCGATCTACGGCTCCTGATCGCCGTAGTCGCCGCATGGTCCACCGCCGATCGCCTCAGGCAGTGTGGTGGGCTGGTGGTCCGGCCGTATCAGCGGGTTGTAGAAGGCCGCGATCTCGGTGCTCGCCTCGGGGACGTAGTGGAAGATCAGCGAGCGGCGGAAGCGGTCGGCACTGCTGTTGGGTCGGGAACCGTGCACGACGCTGCCATGGAAGAACAGCACGTCTCCAGCTTGCATCTTGGTCTGGATCTTCTGCAGGCCGTCGGGGATCGGCACCTCGGCGTTCGTGAAGGACTCGGTCAGGTCGGCGGGCTCCGGGCAGACCAGCTCGGTCCGGTGGGAACCGGGGACGACTGCCAGCCCGCCGTTCTCCGCGTCCACGTCGTCGATCGCGATCCAGGCCGCCAGACAAGTCTCCGGATCGGCGCGCAGGAACATGTTGTCCTGATGCAGCGCCTGGCCACGCGCGCCCGGCGGCTTGAAGTAGAACATCGACTGGGCGGCGAGCGGTGGCCCGATCAGGGCTGTGACCACATCGAGGATCCGGCTGTCGAGCATCAACTCCCGCGCTAGCCGCCCGGCCGCCACGTCGGTCCGGCGGTGCGGATGCACGAAGCGCGGATACCTGGTCAGCGGGTCCTCGTCCGGGAGTCCGTCGTCGAAGTCCATCGACCGATCGGTTTCGACCTGTTTCATAAAGGCGTTCCGGATCTCCTCGACCTCGTGGGAATCCAGAAGCTGAGGGACCTGAACGATCCCTTCGGTGGCGTAGATCTCGGTGACTGTCATGAATCAAGGATGCGTCGCCATGAGCGCGCGCACGATAGTCTATCGAGCTATGAATATTGGAGATCCTGCTGAGTCTCCGACACCCGAGGTGCGTCGGCTGGTGGCCGGCGAGTTCGACGAGGGACCGGAGTACTCGACCTATCGCAGCCGCGGCACCACCGACTGGCTGCTCGTCCTGACCCTGCACGGCTCCGGACACTTCAGCGAGATCGTCGTCGAGCGCGGCACCGTCGTACTGGTTCGTCCGGGCACGCCGCACGACTACGGGACGGTGGGGGAGCGGTGGCACTTCAGGTATGCCCACCTGCATCCCAAACCGGAGTGGTTGCCCTTCCTGGACTGGCCGGAGGTTGCCCCCGGCATCTTGTGTCTGCAGCTCACGAGGGTGGAGAAGATTGCCGACTATCTCCTCGACGCTGCCAGGTACCAACGCTTCCCGCTGCCGCAAGGTGAACAGCTCAGCGTGAACTCGCTTGAGGCCGCCCTGCTGTGGTGCGACACCCACAACCCCAAAGCCGCCCGCATCGACGACCGCCTGCTCCGAGTCGTCGAGCTGATCGACCAGGACCTCAAGACGCCGCTCGATCTCCCGGCGCTGGCCCGCGCGGCCAACCTCTCGGTCTCCCGCTTCGCGCACCTCTTCCGTGAGCAGCTTGGCGTCAGTCCGCAGCAGTTCGTGGAACGCCGCCGCCTCGACGCCGCCGCCCGCCTCCTCACCCTCACCACCCGCTCGATCGCGTCAGTAGCCGCCGAAGTCGGCTTCACCGACCCCCTCTACTTCTCCACCCGCTTCCGCCTCCACACCGGCACCAGCCCCACCACCTACCGCCGCCGCTGACCCACACCGCGCCGCCGTGGCCAAGGCCAGTTCTCGTGGCTGTGGAGGGTAAACGGTGGGCTTGAACAAGTAATGACCTGTGCTGACCCACCGGTTCCTGTTCAAGCCCACGGTTGGTGGCTCACCAGCAGTGTGGGGTGGGGATCCTGCTGAGTCTCCGTGGGCTGGTCGTACGCTTCTCGGCATGACTTCGCGTGCCAAGACGATTCGGGCCAAGACGATTCGGGCCAGCATGGCGGCTGTTTTGATGGTGGGGCTGGTTGCTTGTGCTCCGGAGGACGAGACGAGCGGTGCGCCGGCGCCGACCGGGGCCGTTGACTGTGGCAAGGACAAGCTCGCGCTGAAGACGGCCGGGACGCTGGCCGTCGCGACGGACAAGCCGGCGTACGAGCCGTGGTTCAGCAAGGACGACCCGGCGAACGGGCAGGGGTACGAGTCGGCCGTCACCTATGCGGTGGCCGAGAAGCTCGGCTTCGCCCGGACCGACGTGAAGTGGCAGACCGTGCAGTTCAACGCCGCGTTCGCGCCCGGGCCGAAGAAGTTCGACCTCGACGTGAACCAGGTGTCGATCTCGGACGCGCGCCGCAAGGCCGTCGACTTCTCCTTCGGGTACTACGACGTCCGGCAGACCGTGATCACCACCGCGGGCAGCAAGATCGCCGGCGTCACGTCGGTGGCAGGGCTGGTGGATGCCAAGCTCGGCGCACAGGTCGGGACCACCAGCTACACGGCCGCCACGGACCAGATCAAGCCGAAGCAGAAGGTCGCGCCGTACGACAACAACGACCTCGCGGTCCAGGCGCTGAAGAACAAGCAGCTCGACGGCATCGTGGTCGATCTGCCGACCGCCTTCTACATGACCGCGGCGCAGCTCGACAACGGCAAGATCGTCGGCCAGCTGCCGGCCTCGGGCACTCCTGAGCAGTTCGGGTTCGTGATGGAGAAGGGCTCGAAGCTGAGGGGCTGCGTGTCCGAGGCGATCGTGGCGTTGCGGACCGACGGCACGCTGGCCAAGCTCCAGAAGCAGTACCTGACCGAGGAAGGCGCGCCCGAACTCTCGTGACCTGGGAACCCTCGGCGCTCCAGCAGGAGCGAACCGCCTTCCGCCGTCGGCAGGCGCGCCGGTCGACGCTGATCGCAGCGGGCAGCTCGGTCGTTCTGCTGCTGCTGGTTGCCGTCGGCATCGGGTCGACACCGGGCTGGCCGCGGGTCCGGGAGACGTTCTTCAACGTCGACCGGGCCTGGGAGGCGCTGCCGACCGTTGCCGAGGGCCTCTGGCTGAACATCCGGGTGATGCTGATCTGCGCCGTACTGATCGTCATCATCGGGATGACCCTGGCGATCATGCGGACACTCCGCGGGCCGATCTTCTTCCCGCTCCGCATCTTCGCCGCGGCGTACACGGACGTCTTTCGCGGACTGCCGTTGCTACTGGTGATCTTCCTGCTCGGCTTCGGCGTGCCGGCACTCCAGCTCCGCGGCCTCCCCAACGACGCGGTGATCTGGGGCGGCGCCGCGCTCGTGCTGACCTACTCGTCGTACGTCGCCGAGGTCTTCCGGGCCGGCATCGAGTCGGTGCACCCGTCCCAACGAGCCGCGGCCCGCTCGCTCGGACTCACCTACCGGCAGACGCTGCGCTTCGTCGTACTGCCGCAGGCCGTCCGCCGAGTCCTCCCACCGCTCCTGAACGACTTCGTCAGCCTGCAGAAGGACTCCGGCCTGATCGCGGTCCTCGGCGTGATCGACGCCATCCGCGCGGCGCAGCTCGAGACCGCGATCGACTTCAACTTCACCCCGTACGTCGTCGCGGGGCTACTGTTCGTCGCCCTGACCATCCCGTTGACCCGGCTGACCGACTACGTCGCCCGCAGACAAGGCTGGTACGGCGGGGGAGGGGGTCCGGTATGAACCTGTTGACGCTGAGTGGAGTGCGTAAGTCGTACGGGGCGAACGTGGTCCTCGACCAGTTCGACCTGGAAATCGATGAGGGCGAGTGCGTCGTCCTGATCGGCGCCTCGGGATCAGGCAAGTCCACGCTGTTGCGCTGCGTCAATCTCCTGGAGGTAGTCGACGACGGCGTGATCGAGCTGGCTGGCGCCGATATCACCGACCCGAGGGTGAACGCGGACAGGGTGCGCTCGGGGATCGGGTTCGTCTTCCAGTCCTACAACCTGTTCCCGCACCTGACCGTGCTCGACAACATCACCCTCGCCCCGATCCGCGTCCACGGCGTCGCCAGAGAGGTTGCGCGAACCCGTGCCCTCGAAATGCTGGAACGCGTGGGGCTGTCAGCCAAGGCGAGTGCCAAACCGGATGAGCTCTCCGGCGGCCAGCAACAGCGGGCAGCCATCGCCCGCGCCATGGTGAACTCGCCCCAGCTCCTGCTGCTCGACGAGGTCACCTCAGCACTCGACCCCGAGCTCGTCGGCGAGGTCCTCGACCTGCTGCGTGAGCTGAAGGACGAGGGCATGACCATGCTCGTCTGCACGCACGAGATGGCCTTCGCCCGGGACGTCGCCGACCGAGTTTGCTTCCTGCACCAAGGCCGCCCGCTCGAGGTCGGCCCACCGGCTCAGGTCCTCGACAACCCGCAAGAGCCCCGGACGCGCGAGTTCCTGAGCCGGATCCGCACCGCTTAGCTGTACCGCGGGTTAGCTGTACTGCGGGCTAGCGGGCTGCCAGATACTGCAGGACTGCCATCACGCGGCGGTTGTCGTCCTCGGACGGCGGCAGATCCAGCTTGGCGAAGATGTTGTTGGTGTGCTTCGACACTGCCTTCTCGGTGACGAAGAGCGCGCCGGCGATCGCGGCGTTCGAACGACCCTCGGCCATCAGGCCGAGCACCTCGGACTCGCGCGGGGTGAGCCGGCCGATCGGTTCGTCGCGGGTGTTGCGGGCCAGCAGCTGACCGATCACGTCCGGGTCCATCGCCGTACCGCCGCCCGCGACCCGGCGTACCGAATCCAGGAAGTCGGCGACGTTGGAGACGCGGTCCTTCAGCAGGTAGCCGACCGCGCCGCCGCCGGTGAGCAGTTCGCGCGCGTACAACTGCTCGACGTACTGGGAGAGGACCAGGATCGGCAGACCGGGGACCTGTTTGCGGGCCTCGATCGCGGCCCGCAGGCCCTCGTCGGTGAACGTCGGTGGCAGCCGGACGTCCACAACGGCCACATCCGGCCGGTGCTCCACCAGGGCGGGCACCAGCCGGGGACCGTTGTCGACTGCCTCGACGACCTCGAAGTCGTGCGCCTCCAGGAGACGGATCAGGCCGTCCCGGAGGAGGGCATGGTCTTCAGCGATGAGGACTCGCAAGGCAGCTCCATGATCACGGTGGTCGGCCCGGCGCTCGGGCTCGCCACGGTCAACGTACCGTCGAAGGCGGCCAGCCGCCGCTCGATACCGTACAGACCGCCACCGGGCCGGACCACCGCGCCTCCCACACCGTCGTCGCCGACGATCATGTGCAGCCGCTCGTGCTCGTGCGTGACCTGGATCCAGGCGGTGGTCGCGGCCGAGTACTTCACCGCGTTCGCCAGGCACTCGGCCACCGCGAAGTACGCCGCGGACTCGACCGGCGCGGGCGGCCGGCCCGGCACGTCGAAGGTGACGTCGACCTTGAACGGGCAGGACATCGCGAGTGCCTTGACTGCGCCTTCCAGCCCGCGGTCGGCGAGCACCGGCGGGTGGATGCCCCGAACCAGGTCGCGCAGCTCGGACAGCGCCGTACTGGCTGACAGCCGGGCCTCAGTGAGCAGCGCGGCGGCCTGGGCCGGGTCGCGAGCCACCATCTCCTCGGCCATGCCGAGGTTCATGCTCAGGGCGGCCAGGCGGGCCTGGGCGCCGTCGTGCAGGTCGCGCTCGATCCGGCGCAGCTCGGCCGCCTGGGTGTCGACGGTCTCGGCCCGGGAGGTGGCCAGCTCGTGGACCCGCAGGGCCAGCTTGGCGCTCTCGGTCGGGCCGAGCAGCGAGCGGGCGATGTAGGCGTTCGCCTTCAGCAGCCGCTCACCGGCGGCCTGCCAGATCATGAAGCCGATCAGCGCGACCGGCATCACCAGGAAGCTCGTCCAGAAGTTGACCGTGAGCAGCCCACCGAACGGCTCGGTGAAGACGCCCTCCGGAGTGACCCCGACCAGCAACGGATAGACCCCGTAGAAGAGCGTGCTCAGGAACAGCACGGCGCTCACCAGGCACAGCGTGAAGCCGACGACCGCGTTCACCAGCAGCCAGATGATGTCACGCCAGGTGGCGGGATCGGTCAGCGTCGTCCGCAGCCACATCAGGATGCCCGGCAGCGGCGGCTTCTTGTACGGCCGCGGGATCGGCTCGCCGATGAAGCCGGCCAGCATCGTGCGGTGACAGTTCGCGAACCAGCGGGTGGCCGGGACGAACGCGAGCAGCAGCGGGATACCGACCCAGACGGCGATCAGCGGCACGGCCACCACGTTGAGCACGAAGAAGGCGATCCCGATCTCCGCCAGGATGGCCAGGGCGAGCGCGATCCACGGCTGTGCGAGTTTGGGATAGCGCATCGGTGGCGCTACGGGGGCAAGAGTGCTCATGGCTCCATCATGACCGAGAGTGAGGCCGCGGCCAGTGGTGCTAACCCCCCAACTGCGGGGGCGTTAACCCCCGGCCGATTCGGGGGATAGCCACAGTGTGTCACCGGCCCGCGGCGGCGAGGCTTGACGCATGACGACCACAGCGACGACCCCAGGGACGACCCCAGACACCCGCGGGAGTGGATTCGCGCCGTTGCTGCGCGAGATCAGGGCCGCCGGACTCCTCGAGCGCCGGACGGCGGCGTACGCGATCTCCATCGGCGTCAACGTGGCGCTGATGGCACTCACGTGGATCGCGATCGCCGCGGTCGGCAGCTCGTGGTGGGTGCTGCTGCTGACGCTCCCGCTGGCGATCCTGACCACCCGGGCGGCGTTCGTCGGGCACGACGCCGGCCATCAGCAGATCGCCAGCTCGCGCAAACTGCACGACTGGATCGGCATGCTGCACGCCGACCTACTGCTCGGGATGAGCTATGCGTGGTGGAACGACAAGCACAACCGGCACCACGCCAACCCGAACCACACCGACAAGGATCCGGACGTCGGCGAGGGCATCCTGGTCTGGACGCGGGAGCAGGCCGAAGGACGTGCGGGTCTGGAGGGCTGGCTGAGCCGCAACCAGGCCCGGATCTTCTTCCCGCTGCTCACCCTCGAAGGCTTCAACCTCAAGTACTCCGGGATCCGCTTCCTCCTGCAACGCCGCCGTACCGAGAAGGTCGAGCTCGGGCTGATGGCCGCGCACCTGGTGCTGTACTTCACCGCGCTGTTCGTGCTGCTGTCGCCGGCGCAGGCGATCGTGTTCGCGCTGCTGCACCACATGATCTTCGGGCTGCACCTGGGCAGCGTCTTCGCACCGGGGCACAAGGGGATGGAGATGCCCGGCGAGGACAGCGATTGGGGTCACCTGGAGAAGCAGGTCCTGACGTCACGCAACATCCAGGGCGGCGTCGTGACGGACTGGATGATGGGCGGGCTGAACTACCAGATCGAGCACCACCTCTTCCCGAGCATGCCGCGGGCGAACCTGCGGCTCGCGCAGCCGATCGTCCAGGCCTACTGCGAGAAGGCCGGACTGCCGTACCTGAGCACCGGGCTGATTCATTCGTACCGAATGGGTCTGCAGCACATGCACGAGGTCGGTCAGGAACTCCGGGACGAAAAGACCTTCTCGCACTGAAAACTCCTTCTCTTACTGAGATTGCTCGATTACCTTCACTTCTCTCGGGGCCGCCCACCTTGTGAGGAGACCTGCATGACCGAAACGTCCGGTTTGAGCCGCCGCGGGCTGTTGGGCGCGGTCGCCGGTGTCACCGCCGCGACCGCGATCCCCGCCGCCCCCGCCTGGGCTGCGGACGACCAGCGGCCCGGCGCACTCAGCCACCCGAAGCTCGACAAGTACGACCGCCAGATCGTCTCCGAGCTGTCCTCGGAGCGGGCGTTGCGGCACCTGCAGGTCCTGTCCGAGCACATCGGCCCGCGGATCGGCGGCACCACCAGCGAGAAGCGGGCGGCCGACTACATCGCCGGCCAGCTCGACCGGTTCGGGTACCGGACCAAGCTGGAGCCGTTCCCGGTGGCGGACAAGTTCCTCGCCCAGATCGAGGACGTCCGCGACATCCTGCCGAACGATCTCTGCTGGCAGGCCGGGGCAGCGCCCGGCGGCAAGCTCGGCGTGAGCGTGGAGGGGCCGGTCCGGGACATCGGCCCGGCCACCGCACCCGTCTGGCCGGCCGATGTGGCCGGCTCGATCGTGATCGCGGACGACACGGCAGCAGCGCGTCCGGCCTTAGTCGCGGAGGCCGCGGCGCGGGGTGCTGTCGCAGTCATCCTGTTGCCTGCCGATCTGGTGTTCCCACGTCGGGCGTCGGCGTTCTCACCGGCCGGTCTGACCGATGCGCCGATCCCGGTGATCGGAGTGGCGCAGGTGCAGAAGCGTCTGATCCGCGAGGCACTCGCAGTGGTGAATTCGCTGCCGCTGCGGATCAGCACCGAGGCTCACCGCGGGCTGACGTCCAACAACGTGATCGGTGAGCGGCGTGGTCGGAGCGGTTCCAACGGTCCGATCGTCATGGTGAGCGGTCACTACGACTCGGTCATCGGCGCACCGGGTGCGAACGACGACGGCTCCGGGACCGTGCTCACTATGGAGATCGCCCGGGTGATGAGCCGCCTCAACACCAATGCGACGCTGCGGTTCGCCCTCTGGGGCTCGGAGGAGCAGGGTCTGATCGGATCGCGGTACCACGTCGCACAGCTGCCGCAGGACCAGCGCGACCGGTACAAGGCTGTGTTCCAGAACGACATGGTCGCGACGAGCTGGGACCCAGCGGTCACGTACTGGATCCTGTCGTTCACCGGCCTGGCGAACACCGCGACCGACGCGGTCCGGTCCTCCGGTCAGCGGCTCGGGTACGCCCCGCAGATGGTCGGTCCAGTACTGCGTGGTGCGTCCGATCACCAGTCGTTCCAGGAGGTCGGCATCGCGTCGGCGAACTTCTCCTGGCGTGGTGAGATCTCACCGGCTCACCTCGAACCGCCGTACCACTCGCCGGAGGACACCATCGCAAAGAACGTCAGCCTGGAACGTCTCCAGGTCTCGATGGAGCTGATCGGCACCGCGGCGTACGCGACCGCACGTCTCTAGTTGCACTGCCTGCACCGGGGTGACATGGCTCATACGGCTAGCCTGGGAGGGCTATGTCGCCCCGGAGCAGGAAACCGTCGAAGTGGCAGCGGCCCGTCAGCGACCGGCCGCTACTGGGCGGTTCCCAGGCGCGGGAGGATCGCGCCGACGGTGAGTGGAACGTCCGGCGCGTGTCGGGCTCCGCGTCCGGCAAGTCCTACCGCTGCCCCGGCTGCGACCAGCTGATCCCGCCGGCCACGCCGCACGTCGTGGTCTGGCCGGACAACCCCAGCCTGCTCGGCGCGCTCGGTGGCGCCCAGTCCCTCGACGAACGACGCCACTGGCACACCGCGTGCTGGGGTCGTCGGCGCTGAAAGGTCCTCCACATGAAGCTCCCGGTCACGTCGTACGGCGAAACTGGTACGCCGGTCGTGGTCATGCACGGCCTGTTCGGTTCGGGCCGGAACTGGATGACGGCCGCCCGCCGGCTCGCCGGGCAGCACCGCGTCTTCGCCCTCGACCTGCGCAACCACGGCTCCTCGCCGCATGTGGACACGATGAGCTACCCGGAGATGGCCGACGACGTCCGCGAGACGATCGAGAGCCTCGGCACCGGCCCGGTCACTCTGGTCGGCCACTCGATGGGCGGCAAGACCGCGATGCTGACCGCGCTGCTCTACCCGTCGGTGGTCGAGCGGCTGGTCGTCGTCGACGCGGCACCCGTGACCTACCCGCCCGCATTCGTCGAGTATGCGCAGGCGATGCGGAACGCCGACCTCTCGTCCGTGCAGCGCCGGGCCGACGTCGACGCTCAGCTGGCCGACGCCGTACCGACGCCTGGCACCCGGGCCTTCCTGCTGCAGAACCTGATCCTCGACGACACAGGCGCGCGCTGGCGGCCGAATCTGCCGGTGATCGAGGCCGCGCTGCCGCAGATCTCCGGCTGGCCGGCAGGCCTCGAGGGCCGGCACTACGACGGGCCGACGCTGTTCATCTACGGCGGGAAGTCGGACTACGTCCAGCAGGACCACCGGGACACGATCGCGGCCTACTTCCCGCGGGTCCAGTACGCCGAGGTCCCGGAGGCCGGCCACTGGGTGCACGCCGAACGTCTCGACGACTTCCTCGCCGCGCTCACGCCGTTCCTGCCCTGATCTCTCGCTGATCGTCGCCTGGTCGTAAGGCGTTGACTGGATCATTCGTGCGGCGGTAAGTTTTCAACACGACTCGCTCGTCGGGGGTGTTGATGATCCGTTCGTTCGCGGTGGGGGACGGCCCCGAGCTGGCCGCCGTCTGGACCGCCGCGGCGCCGGCCGACCCGATCGATTACCCGCGGTTCCGCGACCTCTTCCTGCTCGACCGGAACTTCGACCCCGCCGGGCTGAAGGTTGCCGTGCGCAACGGTCGGATCGTCGGCGCTGCGTACGCCGTCCGTCGGCTGACCCCGCTGATCGGCACGGACCTGGAGCCGGGCACTGGTTGGATCCCGTTCTTCTTCGTCCATCCCGACGCGCGCCGGATCGATCTGGGTCGCGAGCTGCTGACCGCCGCCCTCGACTGGTTGCGCTCATGCGGATGCACCGAGGTCCATTTCTCGTCGTACACGCCGAACTACTTCCTGCCGGGCCTTGATCGCGCCCGCTACCCCGCCGCGGCTCGGCTGCTGGCGAGCCTGGGCTTCGAGCCCCGGTACGACGCGGTCGCGATGGACCGGAGTTTGGTCGGGTACGCGATGCCTGCCGAGATGGGCAAGCGGCTCGACGAGTTGTTGGGGGAGGGCTACAGCTTCGGTACGCCGAGCGGTGACGAGCTGACCGCGTTGATCCGCATGGCGGGTGACTTCGCTCCGGACTGGGCCCGGGCGATCCGCGAGGCCGTCGTGTCCGGGATGCCGCTGGACCGAATCGTGGTGGCGCGTGACCCTGACGGACGGATTCTCGGGTGGGCCCAGCACGCGACGTACGAGGGTGTGATCGAGCGGTTCGGGCCGTTCGGTGTACTGCCGGAATGCCGCGGTACCGGACTCGGCAAGCTGCTGCTGCACCTCGTGCTGACGCGCATGGCGGGCCTCGGCGCGCACACCGCGTGGTTCCTCTGGGCTGACGCGCAGTCCGCCGCCGGGCGCCTCTACCTGAGTGCCGGTTTCACCATCACTCGCACCTTCACCATCCTGCGTGCCAATGTCTGACGGGAGTCACCCATGACCAGAACCGTGCTCGCTATCGGCGCCCACATCGGCGACATGGACCTGACCGCCGGTCCGACCCTGGCCAAGCTGATCCTCGACGGCGCCAACGTCACCATGGTCGCCCTCACCCCTGGCGAACGCAGTCACCCCCGGCTCGCGCCCACGGAGTACAAGAAGCAGAAGATCGCCGAAGGCGAAGCGTTCGCCACCGCCATCGGTGCCGACTTCATGGTCCTCGGCCACAGTGACGGCTTCCTCCCCGACACCGACGAGGCCGCCGCCGAACTCGCCACCATCATCCGCGACCAGCAACCCGACACCCTCGTCACCCACTGGCGCCACAGCCGCCACCAGGACCACGAACGCGCCGCCCACCTCACCACCCGCGCCCGCTACCTGGCCGACCTCCCCCTGGACGCCGCCGACCCACCCCACCTCCAACCGCTCGCCAACCTCCCCCGCCACACCACCCGCACCCTCCTCCACACCGAGAACTGGGAGGACATGGACGGCTTCCACCCCACCCTCTACGTCCCCATCCCCGACGAAGCCTTCTACCGCTGGATCTCCGCCATCCGCCACCAGCCCTTCGCCCGCGGCGAACACGGCTTCCGCCACATCGACTACTACACAGCCCTCCTGACCACCCGAGGCTGCCTGGCCGGCTACCCCCGAGCCGCCGCCTTCTACTCACCCCCCACCCCAGAACTCACCAAACTCCCAGCCCCATAAGAACGCCGGGCGGAGTGGTGGCCCGATTACTTGAGGTCGATGGCGATGATCTCGAACAGCGGCAACACCCCGAGGTGTCTTGCCAAGGCTGCGGAAGCCGCGTTCTCGTGGAGGTGGCTGTAGAAGGCGATCTTTGCGTTTTGCTGGACGTCGGTTGCCCACGCCTGGGCGAGGACTGCCGCGTATCCGTGGCGTCGGTGGGCGGGGTCTGTCTCGATCCATAGCTCCGCAGCCGAGTCATTGCTGCGGCTCGACGATGCAGCGGCAACGGGTTGCCCGTCCATGACGATTGAATATGCCTCTGGGCCGTCGCGGATGATCGCTTGCTGCTCGACGGCCGCGGTGCCGTCGAAGCGGTAGGTGTGGAAATGACTCAAGTCGATGGTGTGGCCGTCGGTCTGGAGTTGCTTCGCCAGCGCCTCCGGTTGATCGATCAGCTCGTCGGTGCTGTGCCGGCCAATCCGGTCCACGAACCATGCGGGCGCGGCCGCGGCGAACGCGAGCTCAGTCGAGCCGTTGTGATACCGCACCGCGTAGCCGGTGGGCAGGGGGTCGGGGTCTGTACAGGGAACTGGCGCTAACCGGCTACCGCCGTCGAATGCCTTGCACTCCAGTCCCAGTTGAACGCGCCAGAGCCCTGGCGCGTCATCGATGGTCATCGTCTGTTGATAGCAGAGTCGGCGCGATTGATCATCCGAGAATCGTCAGCACCGATGACCGTCGACCAGTGCCCGGCAACGACGGGCCCGAACTGTCCCTGGCTGAGCTGCACCCGGAGTGACCTACGTCGCCGACGGCCACCCCGCGGCCCACGCCAAGACTGCTGGAGCGTTATCGATGTCCTGACACATCGAGTGTCACTGATGTCCTGATCCAGAACTGCCACCTATGTCCTGAGACATAACCTGCCGGCGGGTATCCCCGATTTGGATCAATCGAACAAATGTTCTAATGTTGCTCCATGGAAACCCGATCGATCTGCATCTCCGACGAGGAGCTGCTCGCTGGCTATCTCGCCGGGCAGCCCGATCTGAATCCCCCACCTGAGCAGTGGCCCGACGCGCCCGACTCCCTGCCGCCGGAGGACCTCTACGACCCGGACGATCCAGGTGTGCCGACGGTCTTCAGCGCAGAGGATCTGTTCGACGTCCCGTACCAGATGAACAAGGTCGACGCTCTCGAGTGGGAGTTGTGGGCCGGGGTCGATCAGGACGAAGCAGAGCGGGAGATGCTGCGGCGATGCGCACCACCCTGGGTCTTCCTGCCGCCTGGCGGCGATCTCGCGGCGGCGCTGGAGCCGGTGCGTCCGCAGGCGGAGACGCCGATCGCGCTGATCGAGTTGATGAAGGCAGCTACCCGGATGGTCTCCTGGGCGGAGTCGATCAAGGCTGCCGCGATGGCCTCGTTCTTCTGTCAGCGCAGGTCCCAGTACGACGAGATGCCGCGACCCGCCGAGGCCGATTCGTCCGGGCGCCCGGTGGATCCGGAGCGTTCGTGGGCCGCCGAGGTCGGAGCCGCGCTGCACCTGTCCGCCGACACTGCCACCCGGCACATCGAGACCTCTCTGCGCTTAGCCGGCCCGCTGTCGGCGACCCTCACGGCTCTGCGATCCGGTGCCTTGACCTGGTCCAAGGCCTTGTCGATCTCCGAATCGACCAAAGCGCTGTCCGACGAGTCGGCGCAGGCGGTCGAGGCCCACGTACTGCGCCGCGCGGCATCCCAGACGCACGCCAACCTCCGCCGATCCCTGCGTCAGCAGGTGGCCAAACATGCGGCCAAGACTGAGGCGGACGAGCACCGTGACGCCGTGCGCGAGCGCACCTGCAAGATCGTCCCGCTGGCAGGCGGTATGGCGGGCCTCTGGGTCGTCCACACCGCCGACAAGATCCAGCAGATGTGGGTCACCATCCAGGGCATGGCCGATCTCGCCAAGCGCCCCACCAGCACGCACGTAGACACAAACGCCGATGCCGATAGTTCCGGCGCTCACATGCCCAGAAGCAGGACTGCCGATGTCGATACCGGTGGAAGCGCAGGTGGAGCCGGTGCCGACGCGACCACGCGCGTGAGCACCGATGCAGGCGGAACCTCCGGCACAGGCTCAGATGCTGAGCCCGCAGCCAGCGCCAACAGCGCCGAGCCCGGCCCCGTCCCCGAGTCCGCCACCGGCACCGACACCAACCGCGAGTCCGCCACCGGCACCGACACCAACCGCGAGTCCGCCACCGGCACCGACACCAACCGCGAGTCCGCCACCGGCACCGACACCAACCGCGAGTCCGCCACCGGCACCGACACCAACCGCGAGTCCACCGCCGGCACCGACACCAACCGCGAGTCCACCGCCGAGACCGAGGCCGCGACCTATGCCAGCGCCGATGCGGAAGCTCGTACTGATGCCAACGGCGTGAGAGAGGCGAGCGGATCGACCGGGCCGGCGGACGGTTCTTCCGACCAGCGACCTTCGCGGGACGAGCGCACCGCCGAGCAGCGGCGAGCCGACGTGATGGCCGATGTCTTCGAGTACATGCTGCACAACGGACTCGACTGGCTGGGACGACGACTACCTGACCAGCATCGGAGACGTCCGCATATCGAGGTAGTCATCCCGGCGAGCACACTGCTCGGCTTGGACGATGACCCTTGCGAGCTGTCCGGCTACGGCCCGATCTCTGCCGAGATGGGCCGCCGGATCGCCATGGATGGCACCTGGAGGCGCCTCCTCACCGACCCCATGAATGGGGCGGTCCTGGAAGCCTCGACGACTCGGCACGATCCCGGTTCCCTGGTGAGCGAGACCCTGCTCGCCCGGCATCCGGTCTGCGCCTGGCCGGGGTGCAACCGTGCGTCGCGCGAATGCGATCGTGACCACGGCACCCGGTTCGCGGACTCCGGTACGACGAGCTTGGCCGGGCTCGCGCCGTACTGCGAGTATCACCACGTCATCAAGGACACACCCGAATGGGGCTGGCGCACTGACAACCATCCGGACGGTTCGGTCACCCTGACTACGCCCACCGGCTATCGCTACACCACGGTTCCACCTGCCCGAGGTCCGATTCAGCCCCGCGGTTCGATGGAAGGCGGCCGAGGGCAGCCGGAATCGGCCGTCCGAGAGACCTCCTTGGATCCACCGCCGTTCTAGCGGTTGCGGGTGAGGGTGCTGGCGAACGACGAGCCGGGCGCCCCGCCAGGACGCTGCTGCCGACGAGCCTGCTGGGCACCGACGCGGCCCGGGCCACATGCCGGCCCGGGCCGCATGCCGTTCCTGGCCCGGGCCTACATGCCATTCCTGGCTCGTGCCGCGGCCTGAGGTGTGCACCGGTCCGGCCTCTTGATCCATGGCGAAGCTGGTTGACTGCTTCGCATTGCCGAGGTGGTGTTATACGAACAGGAGAAGACGTGAAGATCAGGCGGTTCGCAGAGCCCGACCTGTCGGTGCGTGGGGCTTCGTACCCCACGCACCGGAAGGACTACGAGGCGTCGGCTTTGCGGACCCAGACTTCGCGGATGATCAGGAGGATTGCGGCTGCTGAGGGGATGGCCAGGAGGGCGCCTACTACGCCGAGGAGGGCACCGCCGAGGAGGGCGGCGATGACGGTGACGGCGCCGGGGATGTCTACGGCTCGGCGCATGATGCGGGGGGCTACGACGTAGTTCTCGATCTGCTGGTAGACGATGCCGTAGATGAGGCAGGCGACGCCTACCCAGAGGCCGTCGGTGAAGCCGATCAGGGCTACGACGACGACGCCGATCAGGCCACCGACCATCGGGATGAAGGCGGTGAACATGACGACGATCGCGAGCGCGACGGCGTACTCACGGAGGCCGACGATCTCCAGGAAGATGAACATGAAGACGCCGGCGCAGAGGGCGACGGTGAACTGGCCGCTGACGTAGCCGCCGACGCGGGTCAGGACCTCGTCGCCGAGGATCGAGACGCGGTTGCGGCGGGTGCGGGGGACGAGGCTGTAGGCCGCGCGCTTCACGGACGGGAGTGAGGCCAGGAAGTACAGGGTGAGGATCAGGATCGTGAAGGTGTTGAACAGGGCACCGGCGACGACCTTGCCGACGCCGAGGATGCCGCCGAAGGCGCGTTGCGCCAGGGCCGGGTCCTGGATGTACTCCTGGGCCTTCTGGATGAAGTGGTAGCGGTCGTCGAGTTCGTTGAGCGTCTTCGACTTCGTCAGCAGGTCCAGCCACTCGGGCGCGTTCTTGATCAGGCTGTCGATCTGGTCGGTGACGACCGGGACGATCGCGAAGCCGACGCCGGAGACGGCGAGGATCATCAGCAGGAAGACGACCGCGACCGACAGGCCGCGCTTCAGGCCGCGGCGCATGAACCACTCGACCAGCGGGTTCAGGCCGACCGCGATGAACATCGAGACCAGCAGCAGGATCAGCACCGAACGGGCGTGCCCGAGCGCGTTCCACAGACCCCAGGCGACCAGTACGCCGAGGGCCGCGAAGAACCCGAAGACGAACGGGTTCGACCGGCGGATCGGCGGGCCGGGCATCCCCATGCCCTCGTCGGGATGCCGCTCGTCGATCAGGAGTCCGTCGGTGAGGTCTTCTTCGATGTCTTCGGCCTTCTCGGCTGAGGCAGCGGCCTTCGTCGCCGAAGCCGCGGCCTCCGCGGCGGCCGTTTCGGCCTTCTGGGTCGCCGCGGCGAGATCGGAGTCTGCCGGGTCCGGCGGGGTCGCTGTGGAGTTGTCGTCGCCGGATGGCGTCACATCGTGTCCTTCGGGGATCGCGAGTCGGTCTTCTCGTCCTGCCCCGAAGTCTTGCCGGTCCCGAGGTCACCCAGCCGGAACTCGTCGATCCTCGTCGAGTCGGCCGGCTCGTCGTCGCCGTCCTTGTCGGCTGCCTTGCCGGCGACTCCGCCGGCGGACTTGCTGGTCAGCTGCTCGGCGGTCGCCGGGTCCACGCGCAGACCGGAGTCGATCCGCGTCTCGTCGACCCGGGCCTCGCCGGCGTCCGACCCGACGAACGGGCTCGAACCGGTGAACGGCCCGTCACCGGCAAGCGGCGAGTCAGCAGCAGAGTCATCGGAGCCAGTGGCAGAACCAGCAGTACCCGCACCGAAGGCATGGTCGTCAGCGACCGGCTTCGGGGCGAACGGGCTGTCACCCGTCGACTCCGTCACGCCGGTAGAGCCGAACGAGCTACCAACCTCCGACGAACCGTTCGACGCAGCGAACGGGCTGTCGGTCGACCCCGCCGTACCAGGCCCACCCGCGGACGGGGACAGCCCAGACGGAGACAGTGCTGACGGAGACGGCGCCGACGAGGACAGCGCGGACGGTGAGCTGTCAGCCTCCGGACGGCTGAACGGGTTCACGTACGGCGTCGCCGGGGCCGTCTCGGAGTCGAGTTCGGCCGCCTGGCGGGCGATGTTGCTGGCGATCTCGTTCAGACCGGCGATCTGGGTCAGGATGCCGTCGCGGCGCTTGGCCAGGCGCTCGGTCTCGCGGGCCACGATCGTGCGCGAACGCTCGGCCTCGTCGGCGGCGTTGGCCAGCTCGGCCTCGGCGCGGGTCCGGGCGGTGCTCAGCACCTGCTCGGCTTCGCGGCGGGTCCGGCTCAGGGTCCGCTCGGCCGACTCCTCGGCCTCGGCGCGGATCTTGCGGGCCTGCTCGGTCGCCTCGGCCACCCGGCGCTCGGAGGCCTCGGCGGCCTCCTTCATCTGGGTCGTCAGGTTCTCGGTGTCGGCGGCGATCTGGTGGTGCTTGTCGGCCAGCTCCTTGGCCTGCTGCTCCCGCTCGTCGGCCAGCCGGGCGCGCAGGGCGGCCGACTCGCGCTGGATCGCGGTGCGGATCTTCTCGGCTTCGTGCAGCGCGCCGTTCTTGAGCGTGCTGGCCTGCGACTCCGCGGTGAGCGTCAGCTGCTCGGCCTTCCGGCGAGCGGCCGCGAGCACCTCGGAGCCCTCGGTCTCCGCCGTACGGCGCAACTCGGCGGCATCGCCCTCTGCCGTACGACGGATGCTGTCGGACTCGTTGAGCGCGACCGTCCGGATGTCCTCGGCCTCGCGCTCGCCGGTGGCGCGCTGTGCGGCGGCCTCCTTGGTGGCGGTGGTGCGCAGCTCCTCTGCCTCGCGGCGGGCCTCCTCGAGCGCCTCGGCCGCCTGGTCCTGGGCGAGCCGCAGGATCTGGGCGGCCCGGTCCCCGAGACCGGCGTACGACGGGTTGGCACTGGCTTCGAGCTGGCGGCGGGTCTCGTCGAGCTGCCGCTGCATCGGCGCGACGCTGCCCTGCAGCTCGTCGGCCCGGCCGCGGACCTCCACGAGCTGCATCTCCAGGGCGCGGACGTAGTCGTCCACGGCCTGCTTGTCGTAGCCCTTCCGACTGACCGGGAAACCTCCGGCCGCAGTAGCAGTGCGGTCGAAGAACGGCAGGCTCGACTCGTCAGGCATTCCGGAGTTTCCCTTCAGGCGGCGCAAGCTGAATCCCCCACCTTAAGCCTGTCAGACCCACCCCCCGACCAGCCAATCGGCCCCGGTCCTCAAGCCCGGGCCGTTGCCAAAGCCTTACCTGTTGCGGAAGCGATCGATCGCCTGCTGGTGCTTGGCCCGGAGCTCGGGGTCGCGGACGCCGAGACCCTCGGCCGGCGCCAGCGTCAGTACGCCGACTTTGCCCTGGTGCAGGTTGCGATGGACGTCGTACGCCGCCTGAGCCGTCTCCTCGAGGGGGTAGACCCGGCTGACGGTCGGGTGCACCATGCCCTTCGCGATCAGGCGGTTGGCCTCCCACGCCTCGCGGTAGTTGGCGAAGTGCGAGCCGATGATCCGCTTGAGGTTCATCCACAGGTACCGGTTGTCGTACTCGTGCATGAAGCCCGAGGTCGAGGCGCAGGTGACGATCGTGCCGCCGCGGCGGGCGACGTACACGGAGGCGCCGAAGGTTTCGCGGCCCGGGTGCTCGAAGACGATGTCCGGGTCGTCGCCACCGGTCAGCTCGCGGATCCGGCCGCCGAACCGCTTCCACTCCTTCTGGTCCTGGGTGGTCTCGTCCTTCCAGAACTTGTAGCCCTCGGCGGACCGGTCGATGATCAGCTCCGCGCCCATCGCGCGGCAGATCTCCGCCTTCTCCGGCGACGACACCACGCAGACCGGGATCGCGCCGCCGTTCAGCGCGAACTGCGTCGCGTACGAGCCGAGCCCACCGGACGCGCCCCAGATCAGTACGACGTCGCCCTGCTTCATGTTCGCGCCGTTGGGCGAGACGAGCTGCCGGTACGCCGTGCTGTTCACCAGGCCGGGGGATGCCGCTTCTTCCCAGGTGAGGTGGGCAGGCTTCGGCATCAGCTGGTTCGACTTCACCAGCGCGATCTCGGCGAGGCCGCCGAAGTTGGTCTCGAAACCCCAGATCCGCTGCTCGGAGTCCATCATCGTGTCGTTGTGCCCGTCCGGCGATTCCAGCTCGACCGACAGGCAGTGCGCGACGACCTCGTCGCCGGGCTTCCAGGCGTTCACGCCCGGGCCGGTCCGCAGTACGACGCCGGCCAGGTCCGAGCCGACCACGTGGTACGGCAGGTCGTGGCGGGCGGTCAGCGGCGACAGCTTCCCGTACCGCTTGAGGAACGAGAAGGTCGAGACCGGCTCGAAGATCGACGTCCAGACGGTGTTGTAGTTGATCGCGCTCGCCATCACCGCGACCAGCGCCTCACCCGGGCCGAGCTCGGGGGTCGGGACGTCGTCCAGGTGCAGGCTCTTGCGCGGGTCCTTCTCCTTCGCGTCCAGCCCCTCGAACATGTCGGCCTCGTCGGCATGCACGGTGATGCCGCGGTAGTGGTCCGGTACGTCGAGGGCACCGACCGCCGCGCTGTCGCCGGCGAGGATCGCATCGAGGATCTGCTTCACGTCGTACCTCCTGCAAGGAGCGGACTGGTGAGCGGACGTTACCGTTGAGTATGCCTGTCCGGCTGTGCGTTGTGACACAGTTCGGGACCGGTGAGACCACCGTCACTTTTCCAGTCCACCGTTGTCAGTGGTCTTATGCGCCGCCCCGGACGGCTCAGCGCAGGCGGGTGTGCAGCCGGACCTGGGTGAAGTCGTCGCCCGATCGGAGCTGGGCAAGATCGCAGAGCTGGTTGGCCAGCCAGACGCCCCGGCCGCCGAGCCCGTCGAGCGGCGGCATCACACGCCCGACCAGCAGGTCGTCGATCCGGCCCTGGTCGGCCACGTCGCAGATCAGCGAACCGTTCTCGATCCAGACCGACAGCGTGCCCCGGCCGCCGCCGAAGCGGATGCTGTTCGTGCAGATCTCGTGCAGTGCCAGCCCGAGGTCGTCCATCCGGTCCCGCGACACCCCGTGCGACGACGCCTGCCCGTTCACCCACTGCCGGACCTGGCCCAGGTCGGCCAGCCCGAACTCCCAGCGCTCAGCCCGATCCGGTACGTCGCTCAGCGGCGTCCGGAAGGTCTTCTCGGCCGATGCATCCGCGCCGGTGTGGAACGCGGTCGGATCGATCCCGGTGGAAGCCGCGAACGGGCAGCAGAGGCGGAAGCCGGTGTCCCCGGCGAACGCGAACTCCAGGAGCCCCTCGTGCAGCAGAGCCTCGTCGTACTCGGCCTGGGTGCGCCCCGGATAGACGGACTCGCTGAGGCCGTACACCGGTCGGTCGCCGGCCTGCTCCACCACATCCCGCCAGAAGGGGATTAGTCGGGCGGGATTGCGGCCCACGGTGGTGATATCGATAAAACGCACCTGTGCGGCCGCTGGTCCGAGCGCCCCGCGGAGCAGGGCGATCCGGTCCGGCGGGAGTACCGCCACGATCGCCGCATCCGTCGCCAGGCCGTCGTGAACGAACGGCCCCGACTGACGCACGAACTCCTCGTCGTCGAAGTAGACGAAGGCTTCGTGCTGGAATCCCGTCGGCGCACCGTCCAGAGAGTCGGTGGCGCTGTCCTTCAGCACCCGAACAGCGTAGTCCCCGAATTCCAACTCTGAAGGGGTTGGAGCGTGCCGTCACAGCCTGTTGGAGACCCGTAACACTAGGCGGGCTCGACGAGCTCGACCAGGACGCCGCCGGCCGACTTGGGGTGGATGAAGTTCACCCGGGATCCGGCGGTACCACGGCGCGGTTCGGCGTACAGGAGTTCGGCGCCGCGCTCCCGCAGTACGGCGGAGACCTGGTCGATGTCGCGGACCCGGTAGGCCAGCTGCTGGATCCCCGGTCCGCGCTTGTCCAGGAACTTGGCGATCGGCGACGCGTCCGACAGCGGCGCGAGCAGCTGGATCGACGAGCCGGAGGTGCCGACCGACAGCATCGCCTCGCGGACGCCCTGCTCCTCGTTGATCTCCTCGTGCGAGACCGTCATCCCGAAGACCTCGGCGTAGTGCCGCACCGCCGCGTCGAAGTCGGGGACGGCGATGCCGACGTGATCGATTGCCTCGAAGAGCTCGTCCATAGTCCTTCACCTTAGAAGCCCTGCTGGGCAATAGGCCGTTCGTGTGACCCGTTCGACAGACACGTACCAGTGCTCCCGCAGGTATCGTGACGATATGTCTGACACGCGGAACCAAAGCGTCATCGTGGCCGGCGCGCGTACCCCGATCGGGAAGCTGCTGGGCGGTCTCAAGGGCTTCACCGGAGCCGAGCTCGGTGGGTTCGCGATCAAGGGCGCACTGGAGAAGGCCGGCGTCGCGCCGGAGCAGGTCGAGTACGTGATCATGGGCCAGGTCCTGCAGGCCGGCGGCGGTCAGATCACCGCTCGCCAGGCGGCGGCCAAGGGCGGTATCCCGATGAACGTCCCGGCGATCACGATCAACAAGGTCTGTCTGTCCGGCCTGAACGCGATCGCGCTGGCCGACCAGCTGATCCGCGCCGGCGAGTACGACGTGGTCGTGGCCGGCGGCATGGAGTCGATGACGAACGCGCCGCACCTGCTGCCGAAGTCCCGCGAGGGCTTCAAGTACGGCCAGGTCGCGCTCAAGGACTCGATGGAGTTCGACGGTCTCTGGGACGCGTTCACCGACCAGCCGATGGGTGCGCTCACCGACCAGGCCAACAACTCCGGCCTGAAGCTGACCCGCGAGGAGCAGGACGCGTTCGCCGTCCGGTCGCACGAGCGCGCCGCGGCCGCCTGGAAGAACGGCCTGTACGTCGACGAGGTCGTTCCGGTCGAGGTCCCGCAGCGCAAGGGCGACCCGATCGTGGTCAGCGCCGACGAGGGCGTCCGGGCGGACACCTCGGCCGAGGTGCTGGCCAAGCTGCGGCCCGCGTTCGGCAAGGATGGCACGATCACGGCCGGTTCTTCCTCGCCGATCTCCGACGGTGGCTGCGCGGTCGTCGTGATGAGCAAGGCCAAGGCCGAGGAGCTCGGGCTGTCCTGGATCGCCGAGATCGGTGCGCACAGCTCGGTCGCCGGTCCGGACTCGACGCTGCAGAGCCAGCCCGCGAACGCGATCGCGAAGGCCTGCAGCAAGGAAGGCATCGAGCCGGCCGCGCTCGACCTGATCGAGATCAACGAGGCCTTCGCCTCCGTCGGTATCGCCTCCACCCGTGAGCTCGGGGTCGACGCCGACAAGGTCAACGTGAACGGCGGCGCGATCGCCGTCGGCCACCCGATCGGTATGTCGGGCGCTCGCCTGGTGCTGCACCTCGCGCTCGAGCTCGGTCGTCGTGGCGGCGGTGTCGGCGCGGCCGCACTCTGTGGTGGCGGCGGTCAGGGCGACGCCCTGATCGTTCGTGTGCCGAAGAAGTAATGCCACGCCGCAACCCGCCTGTCAGTGAGCTGGTCGACCGCGCCCGGGACGGAGACTCCCGGGCCGTCGCCCGGCTGATCTCGCTGGTCGAGGACGAGTCGCCGCTGTTGCGTGAGGTGATGGCGGCGCTCTCCCCGTACGCCGGTCACGCGCACATCGTCGGGATCACCGGCTCACCGGGTGTCGGCAAGTCCACCTCGACCTCTGCGTTGGTGACGGCCTATCGGGGGACCGGTAAGCGGGTGGCCGTTCTGGCGGTCGACCCGTCGTCGCCGTTCTCGGGCGGCGCGTTGCTGGGCGACCGGGTGCGAATGCAGGACCACGCCCTGGACAAGGGCGTCTACATCCGGTCGATGGCTTCCCGTGGGCACCTGGGCGGGCTGTCGTGGTCGACCCCGCAGGCGCTGCGGGTGCTGGACGCGGCTGGGTTCGACGTGGTGTTCGTGGAGACGGTCGGCGTCGGGCAGTCCGAGGTGGAGATCGCCGGGATGGCCGACACCACGATCGTGCTGCTCGCGCCCGGGATGGGCGACGGGATCCAGGCGGCGAAGGCCGGGATCCTCGAGGTCGGCGACCTCTACGTCGTGAACAAGGCCGACCGGGACGGCGTCCAGAACGTCACCCGCGACCTGCGGCACATGCTGGCGCTGGCCGAGCGGGCCGAGGGTGCGTGGTCGCCGCCGATCCTGAAGACGGTGGCCTCGCGCAACGAGGGCATCGACGAGGTCGTGACGGCGATCGAGGACCGGCTGACCTGGATGCGCGGCAACGGTGTCCTGGACGAACGGCGACGCTCCCGGGCCCGGGACGAGATCGAGTCGATCGCGATGACCACGCTGCGGGCCCGGTTCGCGCATCTGCATGGCGACGCGCGGCTCGACGTACTGGCCGCCAAGGTCGCCGAAGGGAACACCGATCCGTACAGCGCGGCCGACGAGCTGATCGCCGCCCTGTGAATTCAATGCTGTGATTTAGGTCTCCTCAATGCGACAGTCCGTCATGCTTTGTCACACCGTGTAATCGGACCCCGAAGCTGGCGCTACTGTCCCGTATTCGGGCAGATGTGCCACTATTCGGTCACTGTGTGCGATCCGCGTCTCACAGCGGCGCGCCGATAGGTGCCATGCCCCTGGATCCGTTACACAATGGAGCTTGTAGCTGGTGAGCATTGTGCGGTGGGCTGTGTTCAGTCAGTGACAATTCGTGACGGTCCGTGATACAAACTCACAACACAGTCGACCCCGTGGTTGCAACGAGGAGTGGTGACATGCCGAAGAAGCTGTTGATCTGGGCTCTCATCGCCTTTGCCGGCTTCTATCTGTTCACGCAGCCGACGAACGCCGCCGACGCGGTGGGAGGCGCCTTCTCCGGCGTCGGCGATTTGTTCGGGAGCGTGATCACGTTCCTGACCGCGCTGTTCAACTGATCTGACGTAATCAAGTGTCCCGTGACGAGCGATCGTGCGGGACACTTGCCATACGGGGTCACACAGACGCGTGACAGGGGAGTGAGCGGATGGCCGGAATTGGCCTCTTCCGGATGTTCGATCCGAAGGTACGGCGCCATCTGATCTCGGACGAGGGCGAAGTCGTCATCGACGAGGTTCGGCAGCACTGGGTCGTGTTCACGGTCCCGATGCTGGAGGTCCTGCTCGCGGCCGCGTTGCTGGTCGCGATGGTGACCACGCCGATCGGTGGCCAGCCGGTGCTGCTGGCGATCTGCCTGGTGCTGCTCACGCACGCCTTCTGGAACTTCCTGACCCATCACCGCGACCGCTTCGTGGTCACGAACATGCGCGTGATGCGGATCCGCGGCGTCTTCTCCCAGACCGTCGCGACCACCCCGATCGCGCGGGTCCTGGACATCACGCTGCAGAAGCCGATCATCGGCCGGATGCTCGGCTACGGCCACTTCATCTTCGAGTCCGCCGCGCAGGACCAGGGTTTCCGCGAGATCAAGTGGGTCAGCCGGCCCGACGACCGAGACCTGACTATCCAGCGCGTCATCCAGCGCACCGGTCTGCGCGCCTCGGCCAGCGTCGACGTCGTACAGAGCGACGAGGATTCCGACGACGACGGCACCGGCCCGATCGGCATGGACTCCGCGCAGGAGGTCACCACGACGACCGCGGCCCCGGCGCATCACTCGCGCCCGGCGCCGACCTCCGCGCCCGCCTCGAAGTCGATCTTCAACAGCGACCGGGGAAACTGGACCGACGACTGAAGTCCTCGAGCCGTCGCTCCTGATGCCGCCGTTCGGCGGTCGTCGCGGGCTCGGCTCGGGTCAGCTCTTCGATCGCCTCGGGATAGCGCTGCAGCCGAGCAAGCAACTCGGCGCGGACCGCGTGTGTCCGTGAGCCCTCCTGGTGCTCCAGCAGCGCCAGCCCAGCTTCCGGCCCATCGGCCTCGGCAGTCGCGACCGCGTGTGCGAGCTGGGCGGCGGGTGTCGGCGCGACGGAGAGCAGTAGGTCGTAGAGGCGGACGATCTCGCGCCAGTCGGTGATCGCGTACGCCGATGCGCGGGCATGCTCGGCCGCGATCGCAGCCTGCAGCTGGTAGGGATCGGCCTGCCTGGCAGAGCGCTCCAGAGAATCGTTGAGCAGCGCGATGCCGCGGCTGATTGCTGCGGCGTCCCACAGCGTGCGGTCCTGCAGGTCGAGAGTGACTACCTCACCGGCGGCGTCGAGCCGGGCTGGACGACGAGCTTCGGTGAGCAGGAGCAGGGCCAGTACGGCGGTCGGCATCGGCTGCTCGGGGAGTAGTGAGTGGAGCAGTTCGGCTAGCCGGATTGCCTCGGTGCAGAGATCGATGTCGTACGCCGTTTCGCCCGCGGCCGGTGCATGCCCGGACGTGTAGAGGCCGTGGATGACGGCGCAGACGGCGGGCAGCCGGTCCGGGAGTTCGGTCGCGGGCGGGACGCGGTACGGGATGCCGGCGGCGGCGATCTTCTGCCGGGCCCGGGTGAGGCGCTTGGCGGTCGCGGCCTCGGTGGTGAGCATGACCGCGGCGATCGCGGCGGGGGAGAGCCCGCACAGTGTGCGCAGCGCGAGGGCGACGCGGGTCGGCGGCGAGAGCGTGGGGTGGCAACACGTGAAGATCAGCCGCAGCAGATCGTCATCGGAGGCGGCCGGATCGGCATCCTCCTGGGTTGCCGGCGGCCAGGTTCCCGCGGGGCGGGTCAGCTCGAGGAGCTCGGCTCCGGCTCGTTCCTTGTCCCCGCGGGCACGCTCGCGCCGCAGGATGTCGATCGCCTTCCGGCGGGCGGTGACGGTCAGCCAGGCGCGCGGCTCGGGCGGTACGCCGGTGACCGGCCAGGCGCCGAGGGCCGCCAGGGTTGCCTCCTGGACGGCGTCCTCGGCGAGCTGGACGTCGCCGACCGTCCGGATCAGGGTGGCGAGAATCCGCGTGCCCTCGATCCGGATCGTCTCGGCGATCGCGCCATAGGAGATCTGTACAGCCATGGGCTACTTGGCGATGATGACCGGGCGGACCTCGACCGCGCCGTTCCACGCGGCCGGGAGCTGGACGGCGATGGCGACCGCCGCTTCCAGGTCGTCGGCCTCGATCAGGTAGTAGCCGGTGAGCGCTTCCTTGGTCTCGGCGTACGGGCCGTCGGTGGTGACGACCTGGCCGCCGCGGGCGCCCTCGACGCGGACCACGGTCGCGGTCGTCGTCGGGTGCAGGACGGCACTGGCCTTGATCTGCCCGGCGTTCTCGATCGCGAACTGCCGATACTCCGCGAGCTCGGCGGCCTGCTCCGGTGCCCACCAGTCGACGTCGGCGGTGTAGGTGAGTGCGAGGTACTGCGTCATGGTGCGTCTCCTTCGGTCAGGACCACTCTGGTCCCTCGGGGAAGGAACGAACAGCACCTCGCCATCAGGACATCTCTACTGTGTCGCTTCGCTCAGGCGGCCACGGAATGCCTGGACTACGTCCTCCGGGCCGGCGACCTGGATGGCGTCGTCGCTCGTCCGGCCCCACATCCAGAGGTAGACCGCGCCCGCATCACCGAAGATCTCCGCGGCCACCTCGCCCTCGGCGCCTTGGGTCACGGTGACGCTGGTGGCGTCGGCGCCGACCGTCCAGGACCGGCCCTCGGCGGTGAGCCGGACTGTTGCGTCGATCGGGTGCTTGGTCCAGTTCTCCTCCCACCACGGTCCGCCGAGGCTCGGGTACAGCACCTCGTCGATGCCGTCCAGGGCGAGCTCGGCCGCGATCGGCGTGACCACGTCGTACGCCAGCTCGACGTCGATCCGGTGCACGACGGTCTCCATCGCCATCCGCCGGAACCAGAATCCCGTCGTACTGTCCGCGGGGCTGAAGGTCCAGGTCTGCTGCGATGTGCCGGCCTTCCGGAGCGCCACCAGCAGAGCGGCCAATGACTCGTCGAACAGCTCGAAGGCGTCGCGGTCGTCGACTCCTGCGGGCGGCCATGGCTCCGGCAGCGCGCCGAGCCGCAGCACCTCGATCTTGTGCAGGTAGACCTGCGCGACATGCCGGACGATGGTCTCGACCGTCCAGCCCGGGCAACTCGGCACCGGCGCATCGAGGCCGAGCTGGGCGACCTCACGCAGCCGGGCGGCCTCGGCGGTGAGCTGTTCAAGGTAGTACTCCGCTGACAATCCCATGTCCGAGACCCTCCCACAGGCCGCCGACAGTTACTCTTCGGTTCATGGCGAGGAGACGGGCGTTGCCGTTCGATCCGATCGACGAGGCGTCGCGGCAGTGGGGTCAGCGGTGGGGCGCGGTCGAGCAGATGCGCGCGGTCACCTCACTGATGCGGGCCCAGCAGATCGTGATCGGCGAGCTCGACGACATCCTCCGCAAGCACGGCCTCACCTTCGCGCGGTTCGAGGCGCTGGTGCTGCTGACGTTCTCCCGGCGCGGGTCGCTGCCGCTGGGCAAGATGGGCGAGCGGCTGCAGGTGCACCCGACCTCGGTGACGTCGATCGTGCGGCGGCTGGAGGCGGCGGGCCTGGTACTGCGGATTCCGCATCCGGACGACGGCCGCGCCGTACTGTGCGAGATCACCCAGGAAGGCCGTGAGCTCGTCGAGCGTGCGACCGCCGATCTGGTCGAGGCCGACTTCGCTCTGAAGGGTCTGTCCGACGAGCAGCTCAAGATGCTGTGGTCGGTGCTCGAGCCGCTGCGGCAGAGCGCCGGCGACTTCAGCTAACTCTTGGAATTAGTTGGACGTCCAAGTATTTTGAGAGCATGGACGCCGAGGAGATCGCGGCCGGACGCAGCCGGTGGCAGCAGCGGTACGACGCAGCGCGCAAGCGGGAGGCGGATTTCACCACGCTCTCCGGCACCGAGGTCGAGCCCGTCTACGGCCCGCCGGAAGGCACCGCCGACCCGCGGATGGAGCGGATCGGCTGGCCGGGCGAGTTCCCGTTCACCCGTGGTCTGCACGCGACCGGCTTCCGTGGCAAGCCGTGGACGATCCGGCAGTTCGCCGGCTTCGGCAGCGCCGAGCAGACCAACGCGCGCTACAAGATGATCCTGAACGGCGGTGGCGGCGGGCTGTCCGTCGCCTTCGACATGCCGACGCTGATGGGTCGTGACTCCGACGAGCCGAAGTCGCTCGGCGAGGTCGGCCACTGCGGTGTCGCGATCGACTCGGCGGCCGACATGGACCGGCTGTTCGACGGCATCCCGCTGCAGGACGTCACGACCTCGATGACGATCTCCGGCCCCGCCGTACCGGCCTTCGTGATGTATCTGGTCGCCGCCGAGCGGCAGGGCGCCGACATCTCCAAGCTCAACGGCACGCTGCAGACCGACATCTTCAAGGAGTACATCGCGCAGAAGGAGTGGCTGTTCCCGCCGGAACCGCACCTGCGCCTGATCGGTGACCTGATGGAGTACTGCGCCGCCACGATCCCGGCGTACAAGCCGTTGAGTGTCTCCGGCTATCACATCCGGGAGGCCGGATCGACGGCCGGCCAGGAGCTTGCCTACACGCTCGCCGACGGCTTCGGGTACGTCGAGCTCGGCCTCGACCGTGGTCTCGACGTGGATGTCTTCGCGCCCGGTCTGTCGTTCTTCTTCGACAGTCATCTGGACTTCTTCGAGGAGATCGCGAAGTTCCGCGCCAGCCGCCGGATCTGGGCGCGCTGGATGCGTGACGTCTACGGCGCCAAGACAGACAAGGCCCAGTGGCTGCGGTTCCACACCCAGACCGCAGGCGTCTCGCTGACCGCGCAGCAGCCCACGCTGAACGTCGTACGGACTGCTGTGGAGGCTCTTGCGGCTGTTCTCGGCGGCACGAACTCGCTGCACACCAATGCGCTCGACGAGACGCTCGCGCTGCCGACCGACCAGTCGGCCGAGATCGCGCTCCGCACGCAGTCGGTGCTGATGGAGGAGATCGGCGTCACCAACGTCGCCGACCCGCTCGGCGGCTCCTGGTACGTGGAGGCCCTCACCGACAAGATCGAGGCCGAGGCCGAGGAGATCTTCGCGCGGATCAAGGAGATGAGCCCGGACGGCACGATGACCGGCGGCATCCTGCGCGGGATCGAGGACGGCTGGTTCATGGCCGAGATCGCCGACGCCGCCTTCGAGTACCAGCAGAAGCTCGAGAAGGGCGAGAAGAAGATCGTCGGCGTGAACACGCTGACCGACACCGTCTCGGGCGGGCTGGAGATCCTCCGGGTCAGCCACGAGGTCGAGGTCGAGCAGTGCCGGGTGCTGGCGACGCGCAAGTCCCAACGCGACGAGGACCTGGTACGGCGTACGCTGGCGGCTCTTGTCGAAGCGGCCAGGGGGACTGGCAACCTGATCGAGCCCATGCTGGAGGCGGCGCGTGCGGAGGCCACGATGGGGGAAATCTGTCACGTTCTTCGGGACGAGTGGGGCGAATACCGAGAGCCCGCCCGCTTCTGAGGACGGACCGGCAGAGCCCACAGCTTCGGCGCGCGTGCAGGCGGCGGCCGGTCCACCCGATGGACGGGCCGTCGTGGTGTGTGGTTCGGACCGCACGATGCTGCGAGTCGTCACCGAGCTGGTGAGCTCGGGCGAGCGGGTGGTCGCGGTCGTCAACCCGGCCTCGCGGCACTACGACCGGATCAGCGAGCTGGGTGCCCAGGTGATGGGCGTCCGGGTGATCAGTGAGTCGTTGCTGCGCCGCGCTGGTATCGATGCGAAGGACGGGCAGGCGTCGACTGCGCGGGCGCTGGTGCTGCTGGACACCGACGACGTCCACAACGTGCACACCGCACTGACTGCGCGGGACATGGACCCGGGGCTGCGCATCATCGTCCAGATGGTCAACCCGCGGCTGGGCAAACAGATGTACAGCCTGCTCGGCGACTGCGTGGTCATCTCCGGTCCGTCGCTCGCTGCGCCTGCCTTCGTGGCGGATGCACTGGAGGACGACGAGCTGACCTGGCTCGAGATCGGTGACCGGCGGCTGGTTGCTGGGCAGGCCGATCTGATCCGTGAGCCGCATCTGACCGTGCTGGCCGACACCACCTCGTCCGCGACCCCGGTGCTGCTGCCGGAGGCGAGTGCCGATCCGAGTGGCGACATCGTCCTCGGGACTGGAATTCGCACGGTCTGGAGGACTCGCGACGTACGGCGTGCTGGGTGGCTGATGGCCCTCAGCGACGTGCTGGATCGTCGGGTCCGGCGGATCGCGGCGGTGATGGCCATGCTGGTCATCGTCGGGACCGTGCTGACGCACTACATCGCCAGGATCGACTGGCTGCGGGCGCTCTACCTGGTGGCCGGAGCGGTGACCTCGGCCGGAATCGAGGACGACAAGTTCTCCGAGGCCGCGCCGTGGGCCAAGGTCGCCGGAGTGGTCGTCCAGCTGACCGGCATCGTGCTGGTGGCACTGCTGACCGCGGTGATCGTCGACTCGCTGATCGGTGCGCGACTGTCCCGGGTGATCGGCGGCGTCCGCGGCCGGCCGCGGAACCACGTGGTCGTCTGCGGCCTCGGTACGGTCGGTGCGCGCGTGCTGGAGATCCTGGCCGAGCGTGGGGTCGCAGTCGTCGGCATCGAGCATGACGAGGACGCCCCCGGCGTACAGACTGCGCACCGGTTGCGGATCCCGGTAGTGATCGGTGACAGCAGTAATGAGGAGACGCTGCGCCAGGCTGGAGTCCAGCGGGCGCAGTCCGTGCTGGCACTGACCAACGGCGACATCACGAACCTTGAGTCGGCCATGGTGGTCCGGGACCTCAATCCGGATGCCCGGATCACGATGCGAATGTTCGACCATGACCTGGCGCAGCGGGTCGAGCGGCGGCTCGGCCTTGGGCACAGTCGCTCGGTGTCGATGCTGGTTGCCCCGGCCATCGCCGCTGCGGCGGCCAACCGGCGCAGCCAGGTCACTGTGCCGGCCGGGCGGCGCGTTCTGCTGCTGACTGAGGTAGCGGTCGAGCCTAGCTCGGTTTCGGTCGGTCTGCGGCTCGGTGAGCTGGACGAGGCCGGTGGGCTCCGGGTGCTCGCTCACAAGCGCGAGACCGAGCCCTGGGACTGGACCCCGGCGTACGACCGGCCGCTGCGTGGAGGCGACCGGATCGCGGTCGCCGGGACGCGGAGCGGCCTGGCGCGACTACTCCTGGCCACCCGGGCACCCAACGCTTGAGTAGCGTCGGAGAGGATAGACCTGTGAACGTACGCGGTGGGCGCCCGATGGGCGCGAGCGGAATGCGAGGGCAGTGGTGAGTCAGTCCAACTTCTCCCGTCCCGGGGCGATCGATCTGTCGGCTCTGCGCCGTCCTGCCGGTGCCCCTGGGCCCGGTGCAGGCGCTGGCGGCGCTGGTGCGCCGGGTGCGAGTGCCGGTACGGCGGGTGGCGGTGCCGCGGGGCCGTACGTGCTGAACGTCAGCGAGCCGACGTTCCAGAACGATGTGATCGAGCGGTCCCTGCAGGTCCCGGTGGTGGTCGAGTTCTGGTCGCCGCGGGCGCAGGGGGCGGCTCAGCTCGGCGAGGCGCTGGCCAAGCTGTCGACCGAGTACGCCGGCAAGTTCCTGCTGGCCCGGGTCGACATCGACGCGAACCCGCAGCTGGCGCAGGCAGTCGGCGTGCAGTCCGTGCCGCTGGTGATCGCCGTACTGCGTGGACAGGTCGTCCCGCTGTTCCAGGGCGCGCTCGGCGAGGCCGAGATCCGGCAGTACCTCGACCAGTTGATGACGCTCGCCGTGGCGAACGGTGTCTCCGGTCGGGCCGAGCCGGTCGGACCGGCCGCCGAGGCTCCGGTCGAGGAGGAGGACGCCCCGAACCCGCGCTACGCGAAGGCGGAGGACGCGGTCGGCGCGGGCGACCTCGAGGGCGCGATCGCGGCGTACGAGGAGCTCATCAAGGAGACGCCGAACGACGCCGAGGCGAAGTCCGGTCTCGCTCGGGTCCAGCTGGTGAAGCGGACCCAGGAGGCGCCGGCCGACATCCGCACCCGCGCGGCCGACAACCCGGGCGACATCGAGGCGCAGTTGCTGGTCGCCGATGTCGACCTGATGGGCGGCCACATCGAGGACGCGTTCAGCCGGTTGATCAGCGTGATCCAGACGACCGCGGGGGACGAGCGCAACACCGTTCGCCTGCACCTGCTGGAGCTGTTCGAGGTCGTGGGCCCCGAGGACGAGCGCGTCGGCAAGGCCCGGCGCCGGCTGATGGCGGCGCTGTTCTGAGTTCTTAGCGATCCAGTCTGTGCCTATTTGGTCAAGATGGGATCAGTAGTCAGTGTTTCGGAAACCCGGGCGAGGAGCGAGCGCAGTACGTCGAGCTCCTCGTCCGTGAAGGCAGCGGCCAGCCGGCGCTCGACGCCGGTGGCCCGCTCGTCCGCCTGATCCAGCGCCTTGCGGCCGGCTGCGGTCGGGCGGGTCTCGATCACATGCCGGTGCAGCGGGTGCGGCGTGCGCTCGATCAGCTCGGCCGCCTCCAGGTTGCGCAGGATCGTCGTCATCGTCTGCGGCGTCACCAGGCATCGGCGGGCCAGCTCGGCGGCCGAGATCCCCGGCTGCTCGTCCAGCACGAACAGAGCGGCGTACTGCGGCACTGTCAGGCCTGCCGGTTTCACCGCGGCCGCCTTGGCGGCCTGCAGGTCTTGCTCGACCCGCTTCAGGTGACTGCCGAGCCGTTGGTCGAAGGACATCCGCATACCACCCATCGTACGAACTCTTTTCGGCATATGTGCATTGACTAGCATCAGAGGTCTGATTAGTCTCTGTGTTCTTATCCGCTCGAGAGGGGCTCTCTGATGTTGCGCTTCACGGTGGCTCTCGCCGCTTTGCTTGCTTTCACCTCGCCGGTGGCCGCGCCCGCGGTCGCGGCTCCGGCCCCGGTGGTGATCACGGGCGACACCTCCGATCGCTATCCGGAGGGGATCGCCTGGGATCCGACTCGGCACGCCTTCCTGATCGGCTCGATCGCCACCGGCCGGATCTCCGTCGTCGGCCGCGATGGCGTGCCGCATCCGTTCGGCGTCGCGCCGGGCGTCTCCACCTTCGGGCTGCATGTCGACGCCCGGCGGAACCGCGTGCTGGTCACGTACGCCGATATCGGGTCGGGTGAGCGGTCGTCCGAGGCGACGGCGTACAAGCAGTCTGGTGTGGCTGTGTATGACCTGCGGACCGGGCGGTTGCTGCGCCGGATCGACCTCAATACCGCGCGGCTGAACCCGGCCGGCGGGAAGCACGGGGCGAACGATCTCGCGATCGATGCCGCGGGCAACGCATATGTGACCGACCCGGCGGGGGACGCGATCTACAAGGTTGACCGCGCTGGGCACGCCTCGGTGCTGGTGCGCGATGCCCGGCTGCGGAGTGATTCGATCGGCGCGAACGGCATCGTCTGGGACCCGGCCGGATTCCTGCTGACGGTCCGCTACGACACCGGCGTCCTGCTGCGGATCACGCCCGCCGGACGGATCTCTGAGGTTGCCGTAGGCAAGCACTTGGTTGGCGGCGACGGTCTGGCGATGACGCGGGACCGCCGCCTGATCGCCGTCACCAACAAGCTCGGGGCGCCCGGCCTCGAGGAGGTCACCGTGCTGACCAGTACGGACGCCTTCCGCAGCGCCCGGGTCCAGTCGTCCGAGGCGTGGCTGGTCGCCGCCCCGACCACCGCCGCCGTCACCCCGGACGGAACCTACGTGCTCAGCGGCAGTGTCGACATCCTGCTAGCCGGTGGCTCCTCGAAACACTTCACGATCCGACGGTTCTAAGCAGCCGAGTAGCCCAGCAGTTGTTCTGTCCGCTGACCTTCGCAGTTGGGGTCGGGGGAGACGAAGTGGTCGCCGTTGCCGGGGAGGTAGCAGCGGTAGATGGGGATGCTGCCGGCGGCCGCTGAGGTTCGCGCGTAGCCGACCGGGCCTAGTGGGCGCAGGCCTTCGCAGCCGGAATCGCGAGTGAGGAGGTTGTGGCCGCCGACCTGGCATTCGTAGAGCGGCACGGTGTCGGGCGCCTGCTCACGGAGCAGGCGCCAGGTGCGCTCGGCGGTGAACCCGGTGGGGAGCAGACGGGACGAGGCCCAGTGGCCGCGGTTCGCGTTGTAGCCGCGGGTGAGTGTTGTGTAGGGCAACTTCTCGAAGCCGCAGCTCAGTTGGGGCGGGTTCAGGTCGCTGCGGTTGGCCAGCGCCCAGGTCGTCCAGGCCGTCTTGGCCGTCTTGCCGGCATTCCGCAGCCCGAGGCCGATGCCTTCCTCGGGGTGGTCGACCATCCGGTGATAGACGAAGTTCGTGATCCCCGGCGTACCGAGGACGTTGCGGAAGATGGTGCAGACTCCGGCCGCTTGCCGCGCGGGCGTCGACGGCGACGTCGAGACCACGCCGCTCTCGGTGAGCTGGACGTCGGTCGCGGCCGGGGTGTTGGGGAAGTTCTGCTGCAGCCAGCCGAGCAGTACGCCGACGTTGCCGTGAGTCAGGAAGGGATAGTCGTCCGCACTGATCACGTCGCTGCTCAGCGGATGAGCGTACGGGTGCGCCGCGACTCGCCAGGTCCGAGAGCCGACGCGGCTGGCGAGCCCACGCAGTACTGTCTGGCCGGCCAGCGTGGCGTCCTGCGCGGCCGGGCGTTCGAGCTCGATGCCGAACTGCTGGTCGATCGAGACCAGCACCTTCGCCTCCGACTGCGCCGCGACGATCTTGTCGTACGCCGCGTTGTAGTTGGCAGCGATCTCGTCCAGCCACCGGTTCTTGTCGCACGGTGTGCCCTCGCCGCAGCCGATGTCGAACCAGGCGTTGGTGTTGACCTCGTTGTTGATCACGAAGTCCGCGATCCGGCCGTGGCCGTGCAGGCCGTCGTACCGTTGCGCGATCATCCCGGCGAACCGCGCGTAGTCGGCGGGGTTGTTCGGCGTACAGAAGATCTCCATGCCTGGTGCGGCCGGGGAGCAGGGCTTGCCGGACCGGGCCCAGGCGGGGGTGCCGTAGACGACCGAGGTGACGATCAGGCCGCGGTCGGTCCAGTCCTTGATCGCTGCGTCGGTCTGCGCGTCCACAGCGAAGCAGCGGCCGTCGTACTCCTGCTCGGTGGCGGAACATGGCGCAGCTTTGCTGGTCGGCTCCCAGGCGGCCCAGACCATGTTCATCGCGACACCGCCGGTGTTGTTGCCGGCGATCTCCTGCGGGTTCGCCCAGAAGTCGGGCTGGAGCGACTTGATCCGGTACGCGTCGCGCGCGGGGTAGGGCAGGCCCGCCTGCGCCTTTGGTGGGGCCGCCTTAGCTTGGGGCTGCAGGAAAGCGGCGGGCTGTGCGAGGGCGGCGACGGTCGCCAGGGCGATGACGAGACGGCGTGGCTGCATGAGCTGACCATGCTGGCTGGAGACGGCCGCGTCGAGCCTTGCGATCTCCGCCGAAGCGTCCTGTGAACTCTTGCAATGTACTGCGCTCTGGTCTGAGAATAATTCACATGAGCCTTGCCGCTGTCCCACCGCCGCCCAGTCTCGAGGCGCGGATCCGGGGGCTGCTGCCCGTGCTCAGTCCGGCTCAGACGCGAATCGCGACCGAGGTACTGCGCGATCCGAGCGGGGTCGCGTCGTCGACGATCGGTCAGCTCGCGGCCCGCTGCGGTACGTCGCTGCCGAGCGTGACCCGGTTCTGTATCGCCCTCGGCCTGTCAGGGTACGCCGAACTCCGGCTCGGGCTCGCCGCCGAGACCGGCCGCAGCAGCCTCAGCTGGGAACGCGGTACCGGCGCCGAGGTCGGCCCCGACGACACCCTCGACGACGTCCTGCACACCCTGCTCCGCGCCGACACCCGAGCCCTCGAAGACACCGTCGCCGCGCTCGACGTACCGGCCCTGGGTCGCGCGGTCCAGGCAATCTCCGACGCCCGCCGAATCGACCTGTACGCCGTCTCCGGCTCAGCCGCGGTCGCCGACGAACTGCGCCTCCGCCTGCACCGCATCGGCCGCGGCGCGAACAGCTGGAGCGACGTCCACAACGCCCTCACCAGCGCCGCCCTGCTCGGACCAGGGGACGTCGCGGTCGGCATCTCGCACAGCGGCGAAACCATCGAGGTCCTGGAACCGCTGACCCGCGCCGCCGCCCAAGGCGCCACCACGGTCGCCCTCACCAACTACCCCCGCTCACCCCTGGCCCAGGCCGCCGACATCGTCCTGGTCACCGCCGCCCGCGACATCACCTTCCGCTCCGGCGCCCTGGCCGGCCGCCACGCCCAGATGATCGTCCTGGACGCCCTCTACCTAGGCGTAGCCCAACGCGACTACCCCCTGGCCTCCCAAGCCTTCGACGCCACCGCCGACGCCGTATCCACCCACCGCAAACGCACCTGACCCGCCCCCGACCAAGCCCGCAACCCCAGCCACCGCAGCAGCCCAGCCACCCTGTCTCCTCGGCCTGCCGTCCGCGCTGATCGACCCCGATCGAGCCACCAGCCGTGGGTTCGAACAGGAACCGGGGGTCCGCAACAGGTCACCACCTGTTCAAGCCCCCCGTGCGCCCTGCCACCCCCCAATAGATGACCGCACCCACCAAACGAACCACGCCAGCCCGGTACGGCGGGTGCGCGGGGACCCGATTTGGTGGGTGGGCCAGGCAATTCGTGGGTTGGCTGACCGCATGCGGTTGGCCCTCCCGCAACAGGGTGGGTGGACCCATCAAAATGGGGAACGGTCGGGCTGGCGTCTGCTGGGTGGACCCGTGGGGTGGTGGGTTCTGGACCCGCATGCGAGTGCAGAACCCGCAACCGGGTGGGGGAACCCACCAAACGATCCACTCCAGCCCGGTACGACGGGCGCGCGGGGACCCGATTTGGTGGGTGGGCCAGGCAAATTGTGGGTTGGCTAGCCGCATGCGGTTGCCCCTCCCGCAACCGGATGGGTGGACCCATCAAATGGGGACCGGTCGGGGCTGGGTCTGCCTGGTGGGGGAACCCATGAGATGGAGCTGGGTGAGACGGGCGGGAGCTGGCGGCCGGTTCTTGGACCGCAACCGAAGCCCGGAAGCTCAGGCGACGGGAGGGTGGTCACCGGCCTCGCTTGCCGGACCGCAACCGAGGCCCGGAAGCTCAGGCGACGGGAAATTGTGTCGGCGTCTTGCCGGAACCGCAACCAGAGCCCGTCAGCCCTAGGCAACGGGAGCTCGGGAACCGGCGCCTTTCCTGGACCGCAACCGAAGCTCGGAAGCTCAGGCGACGGAAACGCGGGAAGCGGCCTCCTCTTTCGGACCGCAACCGGAGCTCGTCAGCCCTAGGCGACGGGAGTGTGGTCACTGGGCTCGCCGTCCGGCTCAGCCACGGCGGCGGCCAGCCGTGCTGTCTTTCAGGTCGGCCGGTCGCGGCGATCAACCACAAACCGACGTGCCCGGCCGAGGCCTTTCGGTCTGTACCCCGCCCGTCCGCCAAGAACAGCCGACTGAAGCGCACGGCGAGCAGAGCGGATGGCTGAGGGCGATGGCGAGCCCGGCGACCGCGATCCCGTTGCCTGGGCCTGAGGAGCGGGATCTCGCGCTATCCGGTGGATTTGGGGTGCTCGGCGACGAAAATCGACCGGATAACGCGCGAACCAGCTGAGCTGCCCCGATCGGGCGCGGCGGATGGGGCGGGTCGCTCGTCGTGTTGATCGGTCATTCGTGGGCGGTATTTGGCGAAAAAGTTCCGGCTAAGGCGATGGGCGGCTGGGCCGGTCGGCCTTAAGTGCGCTTCAACCACTTTTTGCGTGGTCAGGTGGCTGAAGCGTGCTCAAGGTCGTGGCGGGTGCCGGTGTAGATGCCGGGGGCTCGGAAGCGGAGGGGCGGGGCGGCGTACTCCTCCAGGGCGTGGGCGGTCCAGCCGGTGATGCGGGCCAGGGCGAAGAGGGTTTCGCCGGCGTCGGGGCGGAGGTTGTGGGCGTGCATGAGGGCGGCGATGGCCAGGTCGCTGTTGGGGAAGGACTTGGTGTGGTCGGCGATCGTCTGGATCACCTGGAGGATCGGGGCGTCGCCGAGCAGGGTGAAGAGGACTTCGGCTCGGGGGTCTCGGGTTCGGTAGATCTTGTGGCCGAAGCCGGGGATGGGGGCGCCGGTGCGGAGGCGGTCGGACAGCGCGCCCAGGGGGTCGTGCTTCGCTCGGTCCAGGAACTCGTAGGCGAGGGTCGGGGCCGTGCCGTGGTACTGGCCGTCCAGCGCGCCCAGACCGGCCGAGACGACGGCGTACAGGTTTGCTCGGGCGCTTGCCGCTACTCGGGCGGCGACGGTGGAGACGGCGAGGCCGTGGTCGGCCAGCAGGATGAGCGCCGCGTCGAGTAGCTCCGGACGTGCTTGCTGGGGCGGGGTGCCAGGGGTGCCAGGGGTGCCAGGGGTGCCAGGGGTGGCTCGGAGTTTTAGCCAGAGGCGCGTGCCGGGCGAGGTGTTGGGGGAGGCCGTGGGGCCGGGGAGGGCGGTGATGAGGGTGCCCAGGAGCGTTCGGGCTGCGGTGGTGATGGAGGTGGGCTCGAGGTCGAAGCGCAGCGGGTCTGCGGCGCCCAGGGCGGCCACCGCTACCCGGAGTTGGTCGGTGAGCCGCGCGGTGGGTGGCAGGACGGCCATGGCAGCTCGCGCCAGGTTGACCGAATCGCGGTGGACGGGGAACGGGGGTTGCTCGGTCAGCTCGCCGGTCCAGAGGAGGTGGGCGACTGACTCGAGTGTTGAGGTCCTGGCCAGCTCGGGGACCGAGCGGCCGCGGTAGTAGAGCTCATCACCGGACTGCAGTGTGAGCGCGGACTCGATCTCCTCGACGACTCCGGAGTGCTCCACCGATCGACTCGCGAGTTGCTCCACGTCGGCGACGGCGAACAGGCTGCCGCGGCGGCCTCGGGCCCGGACGCTGGTCAGGAGACCGCGGCTCACGTACGCGTAGACCGTCTCCGGCTTCACGCGCAGCCGTCGCGCCACCTGCGCCGTCGTCAGGTAATCCGCATCACCTTCTGCTGTCATTCCCGCTCCATCACACTCTCATGTTGACTGGATCAACATTGACAATACTTGATTGGCTATCAACCCTGAAGTCATGTCAATGACGATCAATGTTCCGCCCGGTCTCCGCAACGTCGTCGTCACCGAGACGACCATCGGCGATGTCCGGGGAGACGAAGGGTTCTATCACTACCGGCAGTACTCGGCGGTCGACCTCGCCAAGTTGAAAACGCTCGAAGACGTCTGGTACCTGCTCTTCGAGGGCCGGCTTCCGAGCGCCCCCGAGCGCGACCGGTTCATCGCCGAGCTCGCGCCGCTGCGGATCCTGCCGGCGGAGGTCCGCGCGGTCCTGCCAGCCATCGCCAACGCGGGACCGAAGTTCAATCCGCTAGCAGGCCTCCGGACCGCGCTCTCGGTGCTGGCGGCGGTCAATAACCTGCCGCCCTTGTGGGACGCCGACCCAGCCCGCCGCCAAGCCGACGCCATGCTGGTCTGCGCGGTCACCCCGACCATCCTCGCCGCGCTCTACCGGCTCCGCGAAGGTCAGGAGCCGCTCGAACCCCGCCCTGACCTGACCGCCGCCGCCAACTGGCTCTACCTCGTCACCGGCAAGCTGCCGACCGACGTCGAGGCCACGGCGATCGAGCACTACCTGATCTCCACCGTCGACCACGGCTTCAACGCCTCGACCTTCACCGCCCGCGTCATCGCGTCGACCGGTGCCGACCTGGTGGCGGCCATCGCCGGCGCGATCGGCGCGTTCTCCGGCCCGCTGCACGGCGGTGCGCCTGACCGCGCGCTGGCCAGCCTCGACGAGATCGGTACGCCGGACCGCATCGACGCCTGGGTCCGCGCGAAGATCGAGGCCGGCGACCGCATCATGGGCTTCGGCCACGCCGTCTACCGGACCGAGGACCCCCGCTCACTCATGCTCCGCGACATCGCCCGCGGCCCGCTCAGCCAAGGCCAAGGCCAAGGCCAAGGCCAAGGCCAAGGCCAAGGCCACAGCGAAGGTCAAGCCCTCGTCGACTTCGCCACCACGGTCGAGCAGCGCATCGTCGACGTACTGGCCGAGCTCAAGCCCGGCCGCAACCTCTACGCGAACGTCGAGTTCTACGCCGGTGTCCTGATGGAGCTCTGCGGTATCCCGCGCGCCATGTTCACCCCGACCTTCGCCGTCAGCCGGGTGATCGGCTGGTCGGCCAACATCCTCGAGCAGGCGGCCGACCCGAAGATCATCCGCCCGAGTGCGCAGTACGTCGGTCCGCCGCCGCCGGCGCCCGTCGAGTGAACTTCAGTACGCCGTCCTCGATCGCGCCGAACCGGAAACTGACCAGGTCCCGGGGATAGTTCTGCCGCAACCGCCAGGGACCGTTCGGACCCTGGCGGGGCAGGATGCCCGCGGCCCGCTGGATGTACCCCGACGAGAGGTCGACGACCGGCCGCCGCGGAGCGTCGTACTCGGCGGCGTCGATCTCCGGCAGGCAGATGTCGGTGCCGGTGGCGCGCAGGTGGTTGAGCAGCCGGGTGACGAACTGCGAGCTCAGGTCGGAGCGGAGCGTCCAGGAGTTGTTGGTGTAACCGACGCACCAGGCCAGGTTCGGTACGCCGCTCAGCATCAACCCCCGGTAGACGAAGGTCTCGCTGACAGGGACCGGCCGGCCGTCGACGGTGAGCTGGATCTTGCCCAGGGCAACCATCCTCAGGCCGGTCGCCGTGACCACCAGATCGGCCTCCAACGACTCGCCGGACTTCAGCAGCAGCCCGGTCGGAGTGAAACGCGAGATCTCGTCGGTCACCACCGAAGCGGTCCCCTTGCGCAGCGCCCGGAACAGATCGGAGTCAGGGACGAGGCAGAGCCGCTGGTCCCACGGCTTGTACGTCGGCGTGAAGTGCGGGTCAGCGGGGATCGAATCCGGCAACTGCCGCGCAGCCATCCGATTGAGCATCCACGCGGCATGGGCGGGGAACTTGCGCAACGCGTTGTAGGTCAGCGTGCTCATCGCGATGTTCTTCGTCCGGATCACCCGATGCGCGAGCTTGTCCGGCAGTACGCCGCGCACGCGGTTGGCGAATGCGTCAGCAGCCGGCCGGGAGGCGACGTAGCTCGGTGTGCGCTGCAGCATCGTCACGTGGGCCGCGGTGTCGGCCATCGCCGGGACGAGCGTGACCGCGGTCGCTCCGCTGCCGATGATCACCACGCGCTTGCCCGAGTAGTCCAAGTCCGCCGGCCAGTGCTGCGGATGCACCACCTGGCCCTTGAACTCGTCCTGCCCCGGGAAGTCAACGACGTACCCCTGGTCGTAGTCGTAGTAGCCGCTGCAGGTGTAGAGGAACGAGCACGTGTACGTCGAGTCGTCCGTCTCGACCGTCCACTGCGCGGTCTCCGACGACCAGGAGGCGCGCAGCACCCGCTGCCCGAACCGGATCTGCTTGTCGATCCCGTACGTCGACGCCGTGTCGTTCACGTACTCCCGGATGTCGGTGCCGTCCGCGATCGCCTTCCCGTCCCACGAGTGGAAGGGGAACCCGAGCGTGAACATGTCCGAGTCCGACCGGATCCCCGGATAGCGGAACAGGTCCCACGTCCCGCCGATCGCGTCCCGGGCCTCGAGGATCGCGTAGGACCGGTCCGGGCTCTGGGTCTGCAGCCGGTAGGCCGCACCGATCCCGGACAGGCCGGCGCCGACGATCAGGACGTCGCGGTGTTCCATATGTTCGGGCTCCATACATTCCTCCTGGGGCGGAAGGCTTGTTGAGTATCCACTCAACAGTACCGCGAAAACTCGTGCCGCGGTGCTGTCGATTCCGTTCCGGGCCGATCGTCAGCAAGATGTTCAGTAGCAAGCCCGACACCAAGGGAGCCCGAGATGGCGCAGTACATGTTCCTGCTCTTCGACAGCGAGGAGTGGTACGACAACATCACCGCGGAGGACTGGCACTCGACGATGAAGCTGCACACCGCGTTCGCGGAGGCAGTGGAGGCGGCCGGCGCCAGCATCCTCGGCGGTGCGGCGCTGGAGCGGTCCAGTACGGCGAGCACCGTCAAGCAGCGGGAAGGCGCGGAGCCGCTGGTCACCGACGGCCCGTTCATCGAGACGAAGGAGGCCCTCGGCGGCTTCTACCTCGTCGAGGCCCGCGACCTGGACCAGGCGCTCGAGCTGGCCAAGCTCTGCCCGTCCGGCAACGTCGAGGTCCGTCCGGTGATGGACACCTCCGCGGAAGCCGCGCCCTCGGCCTGAGCGAGAGTGCCAGCCGATTCGCACCGACCACCCGCGGGAGTACACCCGCGGGCGGTCGTTGCGGCCGTTGAGCGGGCGCACCGGGAGAGCTGGTCGACCGTGCTCGCCTCGGTCGTGCGGCTGACCCGGGACCTCGACCTGGCCGAGGACTGCACGCAGGATGCCTTCGTCCAGGCGCTAAGGACCTGGCCGGACGAGATCCCGGCCAACCCGGGCGGCTGGCTGACCACGGTCGCGCGGCGGCTGGCCCTGGATCGGCTGCGGCGCGAGACCACGCTGCGGCGCAAACTCCCGCTGCTCATCGAAGAGCCGGGTGAGATCGAGCAGCCGACCGATCCGCTCCGGCTGGTGTTCACCTGCTGCCACCCGGCGCTGGCGCAGGAATCCCAGGTGGCGCTGACTCTGCGGCTGATCTGCGGCCTGACCACTCGCGAGGTCGCAGCCTGTCTGTTGATCAGCGAGCCGACAGCTGCGGCCCGCATCACCCGGGCGAAGAAGAAGATCGCGGCCGCCGGAATCCCGTACCGGATCCCCGCCGACGACGAGCTCCCGGCTCGGCTGGACGCGGTCCTGACCGTGGTGCACCTGGTCTACACGGCCGGCCACGTCGCGGCCGGTCCGGAGCTGACCCGGACCGATCTGACCGGCCGCGCGGTGGAGCTAGCCAGGTTGCTCGTCCGCCTGATGCCGACCGAGACCGAGCCCGAGGCGCTGCTCGGCCTCCTCCTGATGATCGAGGCCCGTGGCGATACCCGGATGAGCGCGGACGGCGAACTGGTCCTGCTCGCGGATCAGGACCGGTCGCGCTGGGACGTGAAGATGCTGGCCGAGGGAGTGTCGCGGGCGACCGCCGCGCTCCTGAGCGGCCAGGGCCGCTTCGCCTTGCAGGCGGCCGTGGCGGGCCTCCACGTGACCGCGCCGTCCTGGGACCGCACCGACTGGCGGCAGGTCGTGCGGATGTACGACGCGATGATGATCAGCTGGCCGACGCCGATCGTCGCGCTCAACCGGGCAGCCGCCCGCAGCCTGCTCCCCGGCGCCGACCTGACCCAGGTCCTCGCCGAACTGGATGCCCTCGGCAACGAACCGGCGCTGCGCTCCTACCCGTACCTGCCGGCCGCGCGGGCCGACGTACTGGCCCGCCTGGGTCGTTCACCCGAAGCGGCCGCCGCCTACGAGGAGGCGATGACACTGACCGGCAACGAGGCCGAACGCCGCTTCCTGGTACGGCGGCGCACCGCGGTCACGGAGGCGGCAGGGTCGCCGGCAACCCGGCGCGGGTGACAAAGCCCGCCGTACCGAACACGTGGATGTGCGACAGCCCGGACGGAGTCGGGGTGAGGACGGCGACGCCGTACGGCTCGTGGTCCCCGCCAGGCCCGCGGACATAGGCGCCGACCGCAGGTTGGCCGTTGGCGGTGAACGGGATCATCCGCCAGTCGCCAGGTGCTCCGACCGCCTCGGCCAGCAGGCGCAGACACATCACCCGGCCGTCGAACCACGTGCTCGTGCCGACCATTTCGAGTGCGGCATCCGCACGGAGCGCACGTTCGAGGGCAGCGGTGTCGGCGTCCTCGAAGCCGGTGATGTAGTCGGCCAGCAACGCCTGTGCCCGTGGATCGGACGGCTCGTAGACCTCGCCCTGCACGGGAGCAGCCTCCTCGAGCCGCGCACGCGCTCGTTGCAGGCTGCTCTTCACCGCCGCGACCGACGTGTCGAGCATGGTCGCGACCTCGGCCGCCGGAAACGCCAGGACCTCGCGAAGAATCAGTATGGCGCGCTGCTTCGGGGCGAGGTGTTGCAACGCGGCGATCAGTGCGAGCCGCAAGCTCTCTCGCGCCGCCACGATGACGGCCGGATCGCTGGACTCCGGCAGTACCAACGAGTCTGCGATCGGCTCCAGGAATGCGACTCCACGGGGTGCCGACCCGGGAGCCAGGTCGGTCGCCGGCGCGGCGATGCCGGACGGGAGTGCCCGCCGGCCGCGCTGCTCCAGCGCGGTCAGACATGCGTTGGTGGCGATCCGGTAGAGCCAGAGCCGGAGCGACGACCTGCCCTCGAAGGCCGAGTAGGAGCGCCACGCCCGCAAGTAGGTCTCCTGGACGAGGTCCTCGGCTTCGTCGACCGAAGCGAGCATGCGATAGCAGTGCGCCAGCAACTCTCTGCGGTACGGCTCGGTACTGCGAACAAACTCCGTGTCGCCCGTCATCAGAGCTCCTTCAGTCATCAGTCCACCAGCCCGAGTAGTGGCCGCACCCAGCTTGCCAGCCGCCGGATCGCATCGTCTGCCTCAGGCGCGCGGCCGGCCGCCATCTGGAAGGTGTGCTGCATCTGCGGGAACACATCGATCCGGACCTCGACCCCGGCCTGCTCGGCGCGTTCCGCGAGCAGGTGCGCGTCGTCGACCAGCACTTCGTCTCCGCCGACCTGGACGTAGATCGGTCCGAGACCGGTCAAGTCGCCGTACAACGGGTTCGCCAGCGGATCCCGCGGAGAACCGTCCGGTCCCAGGAAGACGCGCGCGAGTCCGCGGACGAGGTCCCGGTGGAAGAACGCGTCGGTATCGCGGTTGGTGTCGTACGACGCGCCGTTGGCTTCGAGGTCCACCCAGGGCGAGATCGCCATCGCGGCGGCCGGGAGCGGCAGCCCGAGGGAGCGGGCCCGGAGTTGGGCGGTGATCGTCAGCCCACCGCCCGCGGAGTCACCCGTGAACGCGACGTGTTCTGGCGCGATGCCCTGATCCAGCAGCCAGCGGTAGGTATCGATGGCCGTGTCGACCTGGGCGGGATGAACGTGCTCCGGGGCGAGCGGGCAGTCGAAGAGCAGGGCTCGCGCGCCGACAGCGGCGGCCAGATGGCCGAACAGCTTGCGGTGCGAGGTCCGCGATCCGCTGACGAAGCCCCCGCCGTGCATGCACAGCAGAACGCGGTCCGGTGCCGCGTCCGTCGGCACGATCCAGACAGCGGACCGGTCGCGCACGCTGAGATAGTCCACTCCCGCGGGCTCGGTCGTCAGCTCGGCCCACCGATGATCGCCGAGCTCCCGGTCGGTCTGTTCGCCGGCCGTCCGTGCCGCGGCCCAATGCCGTCGTACTGCCTCGGACTGCTTGCTTGCCATGGTGCCGTCCCTTCTCGATCAACAGGTCATCGATAAAGACCGGCGAACCCGCGCAAAGGAATCGGTTTGAGTGGTCTAGGCCGTGTTCCAACCAAAGTCGGCTCCCTGACGTCGGTCAGTCAGTAGGTACACATCTACTGACTGACCTCGGGGGACAGACATGCGATTGACCAGATCTTTGGTGGCGCTGCTCGGTGCGGCGTCATTGATCACCGGAGCGGCCGTGGCCGCGACTGCGGGCACCGACCGGCCGGACAGAGACACCGCCAGTACGGCGGCCGCACTGGCCGCTGGATGGACGACCGGTGGCACGCACCGGCAGCTGACGCTGATCACCGGCGACCGGGTGGATATCGAGCAACGCAAGGGCGCGCCCGACCGCGTCACCTTCCGTCCCGGGCCGGAGCACCGGTCGTCCGGGGCGACGATCTCGCAGGCAGGTGGGCACACGTACGTCGTACCGTCCGTGGCTCGTCCGCAGCTCGCGGCCGGTCAGCTCGACCGGAGTCTGTTCGACGTCACCACGCTGCTCGCCGAACTCGGTGACGACAGCAGGTCGACGTCCATCCCGGTCATCGTCGAGTACGCCGGTCAACCGGGCGAGGCGGCGGCGCGCGCCGAGCAGGCCCTTCCGGGCAGCGACGCGGGCACGATCCTGGCCTCGATCGGCGGCCGGGCCGCGACCGTCCACCGCGACCGGGCCGGTGCTTTCTGGTCCTCGATCGGTGCTCCCAGCAACCAGCGCAGCAACCAGCGCGGCACCCATCTTCGGGCAGCCGCCATCCGCAAGGTCTGGCTGGACCGCAAGGTCACAGCGGCGCTCGACTGGAGTGTGCCGCAGATCGGCGTACCGGCCGCCCGCAAGCGCGGTCTGAGCGGCAAGGGCATCAAGGTCGCCGTCCTCGACACCGGCATCGACGCGACCCATCCGGACCTGAAGGGACGGGTCGCGGCGGCGAAGAACTTCACGTCGACCGCGGACGTGACCGACCACGCCGGCCATGGCACCCATGTCGCCGGGACCATCGCCGGTACCGGTGCAGCCTCGAACGGCAAGTACGTCGGGGTCGCTCCGGACGCCACTCTGCTCAACGGCAAGGTGCTCGACGACGAGGGATCAGGGACCGACTCGTCGATCATCGCGGGGGCGGAGTGGGCCGTTGCCCAGGGCGCCAAGGTCGTCAACATCAGCATCGGGTCGAGTCAGGCCAGCGACGGCACCGATCCCATGTCGCGAGCCATCGACAAGCTGACCACGTCGTCCGGCGCGCTCTTCGTGGTCTCCGCGGGCAACTGCGACTTCAAGGACTTCATCGGTGCGCCGGGATCCGCCGCGCAGGCGCTCACCGTCGCCAATCTCCAGCGCAGTGGTGCCGTCAACGAGACCTCCTGCCAGGGTCCTCGCAACGACCGGGCCACGAAGCCTGACATCGCCGCACCGGGTACGGACATCGTGGCGCCGCGGGCCGCGGGTTCCGACATCGGCGATCCGGTCGGCAAGTACTACACGACACTGACCGGTACGTCGATGGCCGCGCCGCACGTGGCCGGATCCGCGGTCCTGCTCGCTCAGCAGCACCAGGACTGGAAGGCGGCCCAGCTCAAGGCCCGACTGATCTCCACCGCGGACCCGATGCCGAAGACCTCGCTCGACGCGGCCGGTGCCGGGCGGGTCGATGCCGACCAGGCCACGGACAACAGCGTCGGCGTCGACACCGCCGAGCTGGAGTTCGGCACGATCCTCTGGCCGCATCCGGCACCGAAGCCCGTCAGCCGGATAGTGACCTACCAGAACCCGGGCAAGGCTCCGGTGACCCTGTCGCTGACCGCGCCACTCGATGCCGACGACAACGGTACGGCGCCGAAGCTCAGTGCGAGCCAACTCGTCGTACCGGCCGGTGGCAAGGCCTCCGTCACGGTCACGGCCGATCCGGGGACCGACAAGCTCGGCCGCCACACCGGCCGGGTGATCGCGAAGCCGGCGACCGGCGATCCGCTCGTGACGACGTACGGCTGGTTCCTGGAGCCGGAGATGTACGACGTGACCGTGCATGGCGTGCTGCCGGACGGCTCGCCGGCCGATTCCTGGCTGTTCGTCACCCGCCCCGACGGCGGCCCGGTCGACACGTTCGACGGGCAGGGCGGCCCGGAGATGATCGACGGTGTCGCGACCATGCGGATCGTTCCGGGGGTCTACTCGATCTCGGCGACGTTCTGGCAGCCGGCCACGGCCACGCGGCCGGAGACCTACACGATCGCCGCGCAGCCGCAGATCTCGATCAAGAAGACCACCGAGTTCACCCTCGACGCCCGCAAGGCCGTCCCTGTCGGCGTCTCGCTGGCCGGGAAGCACGGTCTGTCGGCCGGGACCACCTCGATGGCCTACTTCCGCAAGGACACGGCCGGCAAGGTGGCCGGCTTTGAGGAGGTCGCTGTCGACGACGCGCCCGCCCAGCTGTTCGCCGTACCGACGTCGGGGGTGACCGTCGGCAAGATGGAGTTCAGCGCCGGAACCCGGCTCGAGACACCGGCGTACCGGCTGTGGGCCGGGAAGAAGGAGCTCAAGGCCCTCGAACTGGTGGACGGACCGCGGTTCGCCGGGACCAGGCAGCTGGAGGCTGTTGCCGCAGGCACCGGTCAGGACGCCGAGCTGAAGGTTGCTGCCGGCAAGCTCGCGGTCGTTGCCTTCGACCCCGACATGGCGCCGGCGGACGTTGCCCTGGCGGCGCAGCGGGCCAAGGTCGCGGGGGTGCTGTTCTACGATCCGCTCGCTCCCGGGCTGGGCACCGACCGGCCGAGCCTGGGTGATCCGGCGCTCAAGATCCCGGTGCTGATGACCTCGCGCGAATCCGCCGCGGACCTGCCGAAGAAGACGGTCCGGATCGACGGCGTCACCACCTCACCGGTGGTGTACGACCTGCTGAAGGCCTGGCCCGGCCGGATTCCGGTGCGTCCGACGTACCAGTACCGGGCCGCGCAGCTCGCGCGGACCCAGGAGTCGTACGCCGCGCACACCGCGACGACCCAGCTATGGGAGACGCGGTTGGGGTACACGCCTCTGGGCGAGGTGCACGGGACGTCCCCGCGCACGCTGTCCACCGGTCCGGTCAACCGGGTCGGGTTCGTCTCGCCGGGCGAGTGGGACCAGCGCGTCGTGACCGGTACGTCGGATCATGTCGCCTACTCGAGCGCCCATCGCTACCGCGTCGGTGAGCGGCAGCGGATCGCCTGGGGCGGGCCGGTGGTGACCTCGGGTCTGCCGGCCAAGCCGCCGAACTGGCCGACGGAGACCGGTGTCGTCCGGACCGGTGATCATCTGGTGATCGGGCTCGCCGCGTTCCAGCAGGGCAGCGCACACTACGAGGAGCCGGGCTTCGCGCCCGAGGACACGTACGCACTGGCGTTGGAGCGCGACGGCAAGACGCTGGTCAAGGCGGAGGAACTGGTCATCAACGGACCGGTTCCGGTTGCCCCAGGCAACTACCGGCTGACGCTGGACGCGCAGCGGACCGCGCCGTGGTGGAAGTACTCGACCAAGGTCAGCTCGATCTGGGACTTCCGCTCGCGCGCCGGCAAGTCCGAGGTGATGCCGATGATCCTGGCCGACGTCGGCCTCCCGAAGGCCGACGACCTCAACCGGGTCCCGATCGGTACGCCGACGCCGATCACCCTGGCGCTGCGCCACCAGACGGGCGCTCCGCAGGCGGCGATCAGCAAGGTCAGCCTGCGGATGTCGTACGACGGCCGCACCTGGATCGCCGTACCGCTCAAGAAGACGTCGGCGAACACCTACCAAGCCCTCGTCACCCACCAGCAGGGCGGCACGATCGACCTGGCGCTCGACATCACCGACGCCGCGGGCGGCCGGCTGCAGCAACACATCACCAAGGCCTACGGCCTGAAGTAGCCGGTACGGGGAGCGGCCGCTCCCCGTACTCAGCCGGTAGGCCCGGGGAACCAGAGGGTGTCGGCGGTCCCGGCCTGGAGGCGGCCGCGGTACACGTCGATCTTGTGGTCGATGAGCTGGAGGTTCTCCTGCAGTTCGGCGAGTTTGGTGAGGACCTCGGCGCGGTGGGATTCGAGCAGGGCGAGCCGCTCCTTCTCGTTGCCGGCGCCGGCCACAACCATGTCGGCGTACTCGCGGATGACGCGGATCGGCATCCCGGTCGCTCGCAGGCGGGTACACATTCCGATCCACCTGAGATCGAGGTCGTGGTACCGGCGCCGGCCACCGCTGGTCCGGTCGACGTCGGTGATGACCAGACCCGCGCGTTCGTAGTACCGGAGGGTGTGGACGCTGACGCCGGTCCGCTCGGCGGCCTCGGCGATGCTCACCCCGGCTTCGGGGAGGGGTTGGGAGGAGAGCTTGACTTCGAGCACGCTCTAAATCCTAGGTTCGAGCTATGAGAGTTTCAACGAGGCGGCGGCTGGTCCTGGCCATCTGCTGCGCGAGCATCATCGTTTCGCTGATGGATGTGTCCATCGTCAACGTGGCGTTGCCGTCCATCCACGCCGACCTCGGTACGTCGGTGAGCGGGCTGCAGTGGACCGTCGACGCCTACACGCTGGTGCTGGCGGTCCTGCTTCCGCTCGCGGGCTCGACGGCGGACCGGATCGGCCGGCGGCGGATCTTCCAGCTCGGCCTGGTCGTCTTCGGGCTCGGCTCACTGGCCTGCAGCCTGGCGCCCGGGATCGGCTGGCTGATCGCGGCCCGCGCGCTGCAGGCGGTCGGCGGCACGATGCTGAACCCGGTCGCGATGGCGATCGTCGTCACCACCTTCCCCGACCGCACCGACCGCGCGAAGGCGATCGGCGTCTTCGGCTCGATGTCCGGGCTGGCGCTCGCGCTCGGCCCGATCCTCGGCGGCGCCCTCGTTGACACCTGGGGCTGGCGCTCGATCTTCTGGGTCAACCTGCCGATCATCGTGATCGCCGTCATCTGCACCCACCTGTTCGTCCCCGAGAGTCGCGCCGACCACGCCCGCCGCTTCGACCCGATCGGTCAGCTCCTGCTCATGCTCACCCTTGGTTCGCTGGTCGCCGCGATCATCGAGTCCGCTCCGTGGCTGCTGGTCTGCACAGCACTGGCTACGACCGCCTTGATCGCGTACGAACGCCGCCGTACCGAACCGCTGCTCGAACTGCGCCTCTTCCGCAGCGTGCGCTTCAGTTCGGCACTGGTGATCGCCCTGCTCGCCTATGTCGGGTTCGGCGCCTACTTCTTCGTCACCACGCTCTATCTGCAGAACGTCCGCGGAGTCTCCGCCTTCGCCGCCGGCCTGACGCTGCTGCCGGTCGGCGCCGCCATCCTCCTGGTTGCCCCGTACGCCGGACGCCTGGTCGCCGCTCGCGGTCCACGCCTGCCGCTGCTGATCGCGGGCGCTGCTTTCGTCCTCAGCGTGGCCGCGTCGTTCACGATCGGCGCGGCCACCCCGCTGCCGGTGCTGCTCGCCATCTACCTGGTCTTCGGCATCTTCGTCGGCATGATCAACCCGCCCTTGGTCAACACCGCCGTCTCCGAAATGCCCACCGACATGGCCGGCCTCGCCGCCTCCATGGTCTCCACCGGCCGCCAGGTCGGCATCAGCCTCGGTGTCGCCGCCGCCGGAGCCGTCATCGCTTCGACAGCCTTGGTCACTGGCAACGGATGATGGGCCGGGCGGTTGTATGTGTCGCTAACGACAGGTGGTGTACCCCGAGATGGCGGACTCGGTAGCGATATGAGCGTGGGACGGCATATACGTAGACGACTACTACCTGTCCTTGTGCATCTCCCCGGGACGCTCGATGCAGCCAGCGCGTCTGGCGATGGGTCGCCTTATCTTTGTGCGCAGGATCCATCTTTGGGTATCCACCAACCATTTTCGTGGGCTCGAAGTGGTTGGTGGGTTCCCAAAGATGAGCTGGGTGCACAATGTCTGTCCTTAGCGGCATTCCGTGCGGTGTCTTGGCAGGATGGTGACGTGGAGCTGATCGGGCAGGGGATGGAAGGGGTCGTCTACGACCTCGGTGACGGGCTGGTTCGCAAGGTCTGGTTCGATCGGCGGCCCGACGACGTACGTCCGTTGCAAGCATTCCTTGATGAAATCCCTGAGCTTCCGTTCCGGACGCCGCGGATCCGGTCGATCGGCGCGGCGGACAACGGGCTTGCCGTCAGCGACGAGGACCTGTTGACGGGAACTCCCTTCGACAGGAGTGATCCAGAAGCGTTCGTGACTGTGGTCGAGGCGCTGCGGGCAACGACCGCCGGTCCGGGGAGCAAGGCCCTTCCCGTGCTCAACGAACCGTTCTGGCGAGACGACCTCTCGTGGGGCGAGGCGCTGGCCGCCCTGGTACGGCGTCGCGCGGACGAATCACGCCGGCACCTGGAGCGCGACGTACCGGCCTTCTCGGACCTGCTCGACCAGGTCACCCGCCGGCTCGCGTCCATCGAGCTGGAGCGATTGAGCATCGTGCACGGTGACATCTGCCCGGACAACGTGCTGATGGACGGCCCGCGCCCCACCGCGCTCCTCGACTGGGGGTTCGTATCGATGGCCGGTGACAACACCTTCGACGCCGCCCTCGCTCCCGGCTTCTTCGACATGTACGGCGCCGATGCCAGGCAACGCGATCTCGTCCTGCTCGATCGGTTCGAGGCACTCGGTCACGATCGCGCGCGGATGCATCTGTATCGCCAGGCCTACGCGATCCTCACAGCGACCATCTACGACCCGGAAGCCGGTGACGGCCACTATGCCTGGTGCGTCGCCGACCTCAACCGCCTGCCTAGGTGAGGTTCTTGATCACCTGAGTGGCGATCGGAGTCAGTGGCTCGCAGGCATTGCGGCGGCTGACTTTGGCGGTCACGAGTCGAACGAAGACAATCTCGTTCGTTCGCTGCGGTATGTCGACCCGGCAGCCAGGGATGTCCTTCATTCCGGGGAGCAACCACCAGCGGTTGACAATGCGGCCGCCGATGGAGATGAACTCGTCCCGGGTGTTGGCGGGGTGTGGGTACGAGCCGCGGACGAACTCGATCGAGAACAGGGGCATCTCCCCGCCTGGGTCGCTGTTGCGCACACCCCAGAGGCAGTACTGGCCGTTGAAACCGCGGTCGCGGACAGTGTGGTCGATGTCCGAGAACCTGCTGAGCGCTGCTTCGTCGACGAGGGCACAGGCGTCCTTGTGGGCCAGCGAGGACGCGGGCTGCTTCGCCGGGGCGAGGTTGCCGCGCAGGAGCCTGCCGATCACTTGCACGACGGCGCGGTCCGACAGCTTGCACAGCGCCGCCGTCGTACTCAGCTCGTAGTTCGTCATTGTCGTCTGCACCTGAACCACGGCCTCGGCGACTGCGATCTGGCGCTGACAGATCTGGTTGTTCTCCTGGGCGGCTCTGATCGGCACACCGGAGACCGCGGGCAGCTCTCTGGTTCCGTTCGACAGCGCCGCCAGTAGACCGACCTCGGCGGTCATCTTGCCGACCGTCACATCGCACTGGACGAACTCTTGTCCCGGTTCGACCTTGGCGCCCTTCCCGAACCCCTGCGCTTCGACCAGGCCGCAGGGGTCCGCGGCCGCGAGCTCGGCCGGCGTGACCTTGATCGGCGAGGTGGGAGTCGGCGCGGGAGAGGGCGCAGCCTGCTGAGCTGCCCCGCATCCCGCAAGCATCACCACACCACAGACCAACGCCATCGCTTTCCGCATGCCGCCCAGCGTGGCAGCGGCGGCACGAGGCAGCGGGGCGTTGGCAACAATCGGCCAGCGGCTAGATGGGCTTGCCGTTGCTCAGGTTGTGGAGCTCGTCGGGCTTGCCGAGAACGAGCGGGAGGCGGCGGGCGTTCAGGGGCGAGACCAGGCCTTCGAGCGCATCGGGGGAGTGCCACGACAGGGCGAGGATCTCCATGCCGTCGGGCTGCAGGGTCTCCAGCAACGACGGGTCGTGGACGCCGCCGTCGTACAGGATCTCGACGGCGTCGCCCCAGCCTTCCCAGCGGGGCAGCCAGTCGATCGCCAGTACGCCGAGGAGCGGGAGCGCGATGCCGAGCTCCTCCTCCATTTCGCGGGAGGCGCCGGTGGCGGGGTCTTCGTCGGGCTCGACGACGCCGCCGGGGAGTTCGAGGTCCTGCTTGTAGCTGACCTGGCAGAGCAGGACCCGGCCGGTCGTGTCCCGTACGACGACGTGCGCGATGACGCGCTTCTTCGGCAGGGTCGAGTCCATCAGGGTGGTCCAGCCGAGCACGGAGTCCGGCCGCGGGTCGCCGCTGCGCATGCCGTACACGATCACGTCACGGCGTTCACCCTCGACGAGGGCCGCGCCGCGCAGGACGCCTTCGCGGCGGAAACCGGAGCGGATCGCTACTCGCATCGACGCGGGTAGCTCGGGATCCACGTCGATCTGCAGGCGATCGAAGCCGAGCTCGCTCAAGGCGTGCTCAGCCATCAGCCGGACTGCGCGGGTGGCGACTCCGATACCGCCTTCCGCCGCCCACACGACCAAACCGGCGCCGGGCGTGGTCCGCCGTACCTCCACTGTCCCGATCGAGATCGCGCCCCCCTCGGGGACGTCGGTCCGGGTGACGTCGAAGGTGACCACCTGCTCGTCCTGGGCGGACAGATGCAGCGTCAGTTCGTCGTCGGTCAGCGGTTGTACGGCGGTCACTCCACGAACGCTACCCGTCGTACCGCAGGAACACGGTGGCGAGGGGCGGTACGGACAGCTCGGTGCTGGTCGTCATCCCGTGCCACTCCGGGCCGTCGGCCTCGACCGCGCCGAAGTTGCCGACCCCGGAGCCGCCGTAGTGCGCGGCGTCGGTGTTGATCACCTCGGACCAGGTCCCGGCGTACGGGAGGCCGAGGCGGTAGCCGTGATGCGGTACAGCGGAGAAGTTCGCGATGCAGGCGACCGTCGACTCGCCCTCGTCGCCGAAGCGGACGAACGAGAACACGTTGTTGGCGGCATCGTTGGCGTCGATCCAGCTGAACTTCTCGGCCGCGTGGTCGGTCCGCCACAAGGCCGCGGTGCCGGTGTAGACGCCGTTCAGGTCGCGGACCAGCTGCTGCAGACCGCGGTGGTTCTCGTGGTCCAGCAGCCACCAGTCGAGCTCGCCCTTCTCGGACCACTCCGACTCCTGGCCGAACTCGCAGCCCATGAACAGCAGCTGCTTGCCCGGGTGCGCCCACATCATCGCCAGATACGCGCGCAGGTTCGCCAGCTGCTGCCAGCGGTCGCCCGGCATCTTGCGCAGCAGGGAGCCCTTGCCGTGCACCACCTCGTCGTGCGACAGCGGGAGGACGAAGTTCTCCGAGTAGGCGTACATCATCGAGAACGTCAGCTCGTGATGGTGGTACTGGCGGTGCACCGGCTCGTGCTCCAGGTAGCGGAGCGAGTCGTTCATCCAGCCCATGTTCCACTTGAAGCCGAAGCCGAGACCGCCGAGGTGGGTGTCACGGGTGACGCCCGGCCAGGACGTCGACTCCTCGGCGACCGTGATCACGCCGGGCACGCGCTTGTAGAGCGTCGCGTTCATCTCCTGGAGGAACGACACCGCCTCCAGGTTCTCGCGGCCGCCGTACTGGTTGGGGACCCACTGGCCCTCCTGGCGCGAGTAGTCCAGGTAGAGCATCGAGGCGACCGCGTCCACGCGCAGGCCGTCGATGTGGAACTCCTCGGCCCAGTAGATCGCGTTCGCGACCAGGAAGTTGCGCACCTGCGGACGGCCGAAGTCGAAGACCAGCGTGCCCCAGTCGGGCTGCTCGCCGCGCCGCGGATCCGGGTGCTCGTACAGCGGAGTGCCGTCGAAGCGGGCCAGCGCCCACGCGTCCTTCGGGAAGTGCGCGGGAACCCAGTCGACCAGTACGCCGATGCCGGCCTGGTGCAGCTTGTCGACCAGGAACCGGAAGTCGTCGGGGTCGCCGAACCGCGAGGTCGGAGCGAAGTACGAGGTGACCTGGTAGCCCCAGGAGCCGCCGAACGGGTGCTCCATCACCGGCATGAGCTCGACGTGGGTGAAGCCCATGTCGTTGACGTAGGCAACGAGTTCGTCGGCGAGCTCGCGGTAGGTCTTGCCCTTGCGCCACGACCCGAGGTGTACCTCGTAGACGCTCATCGGCTCGGCGTAGGACTGCGAGGCGGCCCGGCGCTCCAGCCAGGCGGCGTCCTCCCATTCGTACCTCGACTCGTGCACGACCGACGCGTTGGCCGGCGGAACCTCGGCCAGATTCGCCATCGGGTCGGCCTTCTGCCGCCAGACGCCGTCGCGGCCGCAGATGTCGAACTTGTACCGCGTGCCCGGGCCGATGCCCGGCACGAACAGCTCCCACACACCCGACGAACCCAGTGAGCGCAGCGGATGCGCGCGGCCGTCCCAGAAGTTGAAGTCGGCAGTCAGCCGAACGCCTTGCGCGTTCGGGGCCCAGACCGCGAACGACGTCCCGGTCACCGCACCCGTAGGACCGTCGTACCGGCGGACGTGCGCGCCGAGAACGGTCCACAGCTGCTCGTGCCGGCCCTCGCCGATCAGATGCAGGTCGACCTCGCCGAGTGACGGGAGATACCGGTACGGATCGTCGACCTCGACCGCGGGACCATCGGTGTAACCGACCTCGAGCCGGTAGTCCGGCACCGCGTCGATGTCCAGCACGCCGACCCAGATGCCGTCGAACTCGTGCCGCAGCGGCAACTTCTTCCCGCCGTACAACACCGTCACCGAGCTGGCGAACGGCCGCAGCACGCGCACGGTCACCCCGTGATCGCCGAGGTGCGGCCCGAGCACCTGATGAGGATCGTGGAACGTCCCACCGACCACCCGCTCCAGAACCGTCCGGTCCACCGAAACCGCAGTCACCACAGGCTCCTCGGCCGGAACCACCGGCTGCTCCATGGCTTCGCTCTCACTCGATCCCATGCACCCCATCCTGCCCGATCGCCACCACATTCACCGCACCCCGTACCCGACAAGCCGCGTACTACACAAGAAGTTTCTTCCTGGCATGCTGGAACACCATGAAGCAGACCACCATGACGCTCCCCGACGAGCTGGACGCCAAGCTCCGCCACGAAGCCGCCAGCCGCGGAATCACACTCGCGACGCTGGTTCGCGAGGCGATAGAAGCGCACCTGACGTTGTGAAGTCTCGGTCTCGCGCGCGAACGGGCGATTGTCCGGTTCGGGGAGCGCAGTGAACCGGAATCGGTTCGTTGTGCTCCCCAAAGCGGTTTGGGGAGTATTCGCTGGTCCTAAACCGGTTCGGGGAGTGCTGGCCCCCCGAATCGGGCGGCTTTGCTCCCCAGTCCCCCGAGCGTCGCTCAGCGGAGATCGTCACGATCAGCGTGGATCTGCTGCCGCTGGGAGGCAGTAGAGCCACGCAAAGGCGCGCCCTTCGGTCACTGGGGTGGTGGATGCTTGTGGGGGAAGGCTTTGCGGAGGGTGTTGGGGTCGCCTTGGAGGGGGTTGGTGGCGAGGGCTTGGTCGGCGGTGAGGGTGCCGGTGGCCAGGCCTACGACCGTGTCTGGGTCGGCGGTCAGGATGGTGGTGGGGCGGTGGGTGGGGTTGAGGTCTGCTCGGGGGCCGGACTTGTCGAGGTGTACGACGATGAGGGCGCCTTCGATCTCGAAGCCGATCTCGAGTGGGGGAGTGGCGGTGCGGCCTCGGAGGAGAGCGGGTAGGGCGTTTGCCAGCCAACGCGGTTGGAACGCGTCGCCCTCGCGTCCTCGCTCCAGGAGCGGTGCGCCCCAGGTGCCTAGGGCTTCCATCGGCTCGCGCAAGCCCGCGCCCCAGGAAGTGAGCGCGTAGAGGACTCCAGCGTCGCCTAGTTGGCGCTCGACGATCCCGTTCGTTTCCAGGCTTCGCAGTCGGTCGGCCAGGAGGTTGGTCGCGATCCCGGCGAGGGAGGTCTTCAGCTCGTTGTAGCGCATCGGTCCGCACAGGAGGTCGCGGACGATCAGCAGGTTCCAGCGGTCGCCGACGACGTCCAGGGCGCGGGCAACTCCGCAGAACTGTCCGTAGGAGCGACTCGAGACGTGCTTGACTTTGTCCATCGGGGTTGATTTTATCAACCAAAGGCTGGTCGGGCAACGAACGGAGTTTTGCCGTGGAGATCGACTGGGTTGCTGCTGTGCTCGCGCTGGTCGCCGGGATGGTGGTGGCGATGGTTTGGTACAGCAAGGTTGGTTTCGGGCTGGTCTGGTGGAAGCTGACCGGCATCACGCCGGAGCAGTCCAAGCAGGCCAGCCCGCGGAACCTGACCCAGCTCCTCGTCGCGAACAGCGTGACGGCAGTCGGGCTGGCAGCCGGCATCGCGGCTGTGTCGGAGGCCACCGAGAATCACTCGCTGGGGTTGGCGTTGCTGGTCGGCCTGGTGGCGTGGTTGACGTTCTCAGCCAGCACGCTGCTGCAGCACAATGCGTTCGAGCTGAAACCGCCGAAGCTGACGCTCATCAACAGCAGCTACCAGTTGGTGCTGTTCCTCGCTATGGCGCTCGTGATCGGGCTACTGCAGTAGTTGCAGGGCCGCCCGGACTTCGGCCAGGCGGGCGGCGTACCGGGGCCAGCCGAAGCCGGTGCGGGTGTAGGCGGTGGAGGTTTCGGTGACGAGGTCGGCGGCGCGGGAGTGATCGCCTTGGGCGAGGGCCAGGGCGGCGGCTACGGCGCGGGCTGCCAGCCAGGACGTGCTGTGCGCGGGGGCTTCGGCGAAGACGGCGTCGAGGAGGGCTGCGGCTTCGGAGAGCTCGCCTTGGCGGACCAGGACGTCGGCGAGGTCGATGTAGGCGTGGCTGACGCCGCTGTCGTCGGCCAGGGCGTACTCGACGGCGGAGCGCAAGTGCTTCTCGGCTTCGTCCAGGTCGTCGCGGGCGGCGGCGGCCAGGCCGCGGATGACGTCGTTGAGCGGAAGGATCTGCCGGTCGTCGAGACGGCGCGCGTAGTGGTCGGATTCGGCTGCTGCCTTGACGGCCTCGTCCCAGCGATCCAGGCCGACCAGCGCACCGGCGAGATTGCTCAGCCCGCGGGACAGGCCGTGCTCGTCACCGAACTCACGGTCCGCCACGATGCACGTTTCGTAGCACTCCAACGCGCGCTCGGACTGACCGGCGTACACGTAGAGCGTGCCGAGCGCGTCGGTGAATGCGGACAGCCGTCGCTCGTGCTCCGAGGATGACCGGGCGAGTGCTTGGCCAGTCAGTAGCGGTGTAAACGCATCCAGCAGCCGGCCGCGCTCGATCTCGACGATGCTGCGGTAGTACAGGGCGGTCAGCGTCAGGGTGTCGTCGTCCTGCAGCGGTGCGAGCCGCTCGGCCTCGGACAGCAACTCGGCCGCCCGGTCGAACTGTCCGCGCATCGTCAGCACGAAACCGTGGTTGCACAACGCGGTCAGCCGCTCGGACGTCGTCGCGCCCTGCGCATCGGTCAACGCGTCGAAGTGTCGCGCGGCCTCGGCGAACCAGCCGCGGATGAGCCACGGAGTGTGCAGCGCGAGCGCGAGCCGCAGGCCACCGGCCGCCCGGTCCGTCCCAGCCGCACGATCGAGTACGTCGAGCAGATTCGGCCACTCGGTGAAGACCTCGTTGACCGCATCGGCGTTGACGAAGTCGTCACTGTTCTGACCGGCGGCCTGGACGTAGCCAAGACCCCACTCCAGCTCGGCAGCGCGCACAGTCTCGGTCTCACCGGCGTCTTCGAGCTTGCTCAGCGCATAGTCCCGCACGGTCTCCAGCAGCCGGAAGCGACGCCCGTTGACGGCCTCAACCGTCAGCAGACTCCGGTCTGCCAACTCAGTAAGCGCCGGCGCCACATCACGCGGATCGAGTGCGACCTGTTCGGCCGCCTCCAACGTGAAGCCACCGGCGAAGACCGCGACCCGGCGCAGCACCGCACGCTCCGAATCACCGAGCAGCTGGTGACTCCAGTCCAGTGCCGCGACCAGACTGGTATGGCGGGCCTGCGAATCCCGACCGCCCGACACAAGCAGCCGCATCCGGTCCGTGAGTCGTTTCGCGAGCTGCGGAACAGTCAGAGTCCGCGTCAGACCGGCAGCCAGCTCGATCCCGAGCGGGAACCGGTCAACCGCCGTACAGATCGCGGCGACCTGTTCAGGCTCGGCGCCCTGGGCATCGATCGCACAGCGTTCCGTGAACAGCTGCGCGGCCGCTAGCGCATCCAGCGGCCGCATCGGCCGGACCTCTTCGGTCTCCAGCTGCAACGGTCGCTGTGAGGTCACCAGGACAGTCAGACCGGGCGCGCGTCGTACCAGGGCGGCGACGATATCGGCGACCTGCTCGACCACATGCTCGGCGTTGTCGATCACCAGCACCGAACCGTCGAGCGCCGCCGCAGCAGCTCCGATCGGATCGCTACCGCTGGCGTCTTCGCCCGCGATCGCTTCCAGTACGGCGGCTTCGCGCTGCAGCGGAGCCAGCTCGACCAGCCGGACCGGGCGATCAGTGACGGCCCGGACTGCCTCGAACGACAAGCGGGACTTGCCGCTGCCGGGACCGCCGGTCAGCGTGATCACGCCCGGCTGGGTGACGCGCTTGGTCAGCCAGGCCAACTCCTCCTGCCGACCGACGAAGCTGGTCAGCGGCGAGGGTAGGTCCGCGACCGCGCCAGCCGGCGCCGCGGTGCTTCGGGTGGCACTGCTCGCTGCCAGCGATTCGGGCGCGGGAGATTCGGATGCCGTTGGCAACAAAGTTGGGTCCTGCCGGAGCAGCCGCAACTCCATCGCCGCGGTGTCCGGCGCCGGGTCCACACCGAGCTCGTCGGACAGCCGGTTGCGCAGTCGCGCCATCCGGCTGAGCGCGTCGGCCTGGCGGCCGGTCCGATAAAGAGCGAGCGCCAGCAGGCACCAGAGCCGTTCGTGCAGTGGGTTCTCAGTGGCCAGGGCCTCGAGCTCGCGGGCCGCCTCGGCCGCATGACCCAGTGACAACTCCGCATCGAGCAACTCCACCTGCAGAGTCAGCTTCCACGCATCCAGTTGCTCGCCCTCGGCAACGGCGTACGGGATCGTGCGCAGATCGGCGAGCGACGGGCCGCGCCACAGATCGAGCGCCTCCTGCGCGGCCGTCCGGACAGCGAGCCGATCACCAGCCCGTACGGCGGTGTGCATCCGCTCGGCGGCGGCCCGGGCCTCGGTCAGGTCGCTCAGGTCGGCGGCCAGCGCGTAGCCGCCGTTGACCCGGGTCAGTGAGTCGGGGGAGTCGATCGCGGCCCGGAGCCGGGACGCCAGCACCCGCAGGCGCTCGGTCGGACGCGCCAGATCGACGTCACCCCAGAGGTCAGCAGCGAGCCGATGATCGGGGACCGACATGCCACCGGCGAGCGCGAGCCGGACCAGCAATGCCCGCTCCAGCGGCCGGTCGACAGCCACCGCCCTGCCCCCGAGCCGGACAGCCAGCGGCCCGAGCACGAGCACCTCTAGCGGCGGAGCGGGGGGCATACCCGCAAGTATTACAGCGACCGCGCCCCCACGCTCTGTAATTCTCACCTCAGGGAGGATTACTTGGCTGAGATTTGGGGTACTTGACGTTCTTTTAAGGTTACATCGCTGACTGTTCGACTCCGGCGAGCTGTGCGGCAGCGGCCAGCGGGATGCGCAGCCAGGTCGGCCGGTTGCGTGCTTCGTACAGCACCTCGTAGATCAGCTTGTCGGCGAGGAACGCGTCCAGCAACGCCGAGTGCTCACGAGGATCGCTCTCCGCAACCTCGGCATAGCCGTCGCAGAACGCCTGCTGGTTGCGGCTGGCCCACTCCGACGCCCGGTAGGCGATCTGCAGATCACCCTCGTGGTCGGTGAGCAGCAGCGACCGCGCCGCGTAGTCGAACGAGCGGAGCATGCCCGCGATGTCCTTCACCGGGGTGTCCAGCGCGCGCCGCTCGACGAGCGACTTGGCCGGCTCACCCTCGAAGTCGATCAGCTTCCAGCCGTGGATGGTGCGCAGCACCTGACCGAGGTGGAAGTCACCGTGGATCCGCTGCACCAGCACCGGCTGGTCGGCCGCCGCCAGGTTGTCGAACGCGCGGCCCAGACCTTCGGCGTACGGCGCGAGCTCGGGAACGGCGGCCGTGGCGGCCGCCAACCGGCGGTGCATCGAGGCCGCGTGCTCGACCAGCTTCGACTGCTCCCACACATCCGTGCCGAGCGCCTTCGCGAGCTCGGCGTGCACCTGGGCGGTGCTGGCACCGAGCCGGTGCGATTCGCCGGCGAAGTCGCCGCCGACCTCGGCCGCGTGCAGATCGGCCTCGGCGTACAGGTCACGCACCGACGAGGTCGCGAACGACCAGCCGTCGGTGGCGTTCTTCTGGAAGGCCGTCATCATCGCCAGCTCACCGCTGTCGGTGCCGCCGCCGGCCCGCGGCCAGCTGCCGCGCGCCGACCCGAGCACCTCCGGGACCAGCTCGGACCCGGACTCGGTGAGCGCCGACTCGATCTCGACGCCCGGATTGCTCCCGGGCTCGAGCCGGCGGAACACCTTCAGCAGCGCGACATCGCCGTACACCAGCGAGGTGTTGGACTGCTCGACGGTCAGCACCAGGGACTGCGCGTCCTCCGGCACCTCGGTCGTCCCCTCCGGTGCGTGCACCGGGTGGAACTCGAGCCCGTCCAGCCGGCGGCCCGCGGTGAGGCCCTCCAGCCAGTACGGCGTCGCTTCCTTGTCGTGCAAGGCGTCGTACACCCACACGCGGGTGTCGTCGAGGTCCTGCTCCTCCCAGTCACCGATCAGGGCGTGGCCGAGATTCTCGGCCGGGGCCCGATGGTAGCTGAGCGGCAACTGGTACACCCGGATCGGGATATCCGATCCGGGCGGACCCGAACAGTAGACGAACCCGATCCGGACCGCAGGCCAGACGCCGTCGTCGGACAGCCACACCGAGGTGGCCATCGCGTCGACGACGACGTCGTGTCCCTTCTCCCCGAACCATCGCTGGCTCGCACAGAAGGACTGGACCTGGTCCAGATGGGAAGTCACGAAATGCTCTCCTCGTGGTCGGCCGGCTTGGGCAGCCGGAACCAGTAGAAACCGTGCGCGCCGAGCGTCAAAAGGTAGGGCAACTCACCGATCGCTGGGAAGTGCACCCCGCCGAGCAGCTCGACCGGCTCCACACCCTCCCACTGCCGCAGGTCCAGCTCGATCGGCTGCGGGAAGCGCGACAGGTTGTTCACACACAGCACGACGTCGTCGCCGAACTCGCGGATGTACGACAGGACGCTCGGGTTCGAGCCGCCCAGGTCGGTGAAGGTCCCCATCCCGAAGCAGGGGTGCTGCTTGCGGGTCTGGATCATCCGCCGGGTCCAGTGCAGCAGCGAGGAGGCGTTCTCCATCTCGGCCTCGACGTTCACTGCCTGGTAGCCGTAGACCGGGTCCATGATGACCGGCAGGCTGAGCTTGCCCGGGGTAGCGGTCGAGAACGACGCGTTGCGGTCCGGGGACCACTGCATCGGGGTCCGGACGCCGTCGCGGTCACCCAGCCAGATGTTGTCGCCCATGCCGATCTCGTCGCCGTAGTACAGGATCGGTGATCCCGGCAACGACAGCAGCATCGCCGTGAACAACTCCATCTTGTTGGTGTCGTTGTCCAGCAGCGGGGCGAGCCGACGGCGGATGCCGATGTTCGCCTTCATCCGCGGGTCCTGAGCGTACTCCGACCACATGTAGTCGCGGTCCTCGTCGGTGACCATCTCGAGCGTCAGCTCGTCGTGGTTGCGCAGGAAGATGCCCCACTGACAGGTGTCCGGGATGGCCGGTGTCTGCGCCAGGATCTCCGAGATCGGGAAGCGCGACTCGCGTCGTACTCCCATGAAGATGCGCGGCATCACCGGGAAGTGGAACGCCATCTGGCACTCGTCGCCACCGGAGTCGCGGTCACCGAAGTAGTCGACCACGTCGGCCGGCCACTGGTTCGCCTCGCAGAGCAGGATCCGGTCCTCGTAGTTCGCGTCGACCTCTTTGCGGACCCGCTTGAGGAACTCGTGGGTGCGCGGCAGGTTCTCGCAGTTGGTGCCGTTCTCCTCGAACAGATACGGCACCGCGTCGAGCCGGAAACCGTCGATGCCCATGTCGAGCCAGAACTTCAGCGCCTCGATCATCGCGTCGCCGACGGCCGGGTTCTCGAAGTTGAGGTCGGGCTGGCTGGAGTAGAACCGGTGCCAGAAGTACTGGCCCCGGACCGGGTCCCAGGTCCAGTTCGAACTCTCCGAGTCCACGAAGATGATCCGGGCGTCGCCGTACGGCTCGTCGGTGTCCGACCAGACGTAGAAGTCGCCGTACGGGCCGTCCGGGTTCGTCCGCGACTCCTGGAACCAGGGGTGCGCGTCCGAGGTGTGGTTCATCACGAAGTCGACGATCACGCGCATGCCGCGGGAGTGCGCCGCTTCCATGAACGCGGCGAAGTCCTGGATCGTGCCGACCTCCGGCATCACGCCGGTGTAGTCGGAGATGTCGTAACCGCCGTCGCGCAGCGGTGACGGATAGAACGGCGGCAGCCAAAGGCAGTCCACGCCGAGCCATTCGAGATAGTCCAGCTTCTCGGTCAGGCCCTGCAGGTCGCCGATGCCGTCGGCGTTCGAATCCTTGAACGACCGCACCAGGACTTCGTAGAAGACGGCCCGCTTGAACCACAGCGGATCCTTCTTCGTCAATCCGTGGTGCTGCTCCGGCAGCATGTCGGTCACGCTCACCTCCATCGGGAGTGTTGTGGGGGACCCGTCCGTGCCCGCACCTCCCCGTACCCCGAACCAGGGCCGATCAAAAGGAGCTGTGCACAGGATCAATCGAGCCCGGTGATGTGGTGACGCCGCGCGAGTGACGGTTCCGCGAGTGCGTTGCACTTAGTCTGACGGCCGTTTGCCAGTACAAGCAAACCAACCCGCGAACATCCCGCAGAGTAAAACCAATGCCCTACTGGTCTGTCGCGTTCGGCGCTGCCGACTTGCGGGGCTTGCGGAGGTACTTGGTGAAGCCCGCGCGCTCGGCGTCGGCCTCGGTCCGGAACCACACCTCGGCCTTGGTGCGGCCGTAGTACGGCGAGTCCGGAGTGTGGAACAGCATCGACTGCGCGTTGCCCTTGATGGTGAATCCGTCCGGCGGACCCTGATGCGGTACGGCGTCCGCCGACCCCGGCCCGAACCGCCCGGCCGCCGGCTCGTCATCGCCCGCCGCCACCTCGTCGAACAACGTCGGCTCAGCCGACGCCCCCACATCCATCAACCGAGAAAACTCCGGCGCAGCAGCCAACTTCGCCTCACCAGAAGCCGGTACGACGGCCTCGTCCGCGGCCGGGGCAGTGGGCTCAGCCGGGAGTGGGGTTTCGCGGGCCACGAGTTCGGCTGGCGCCGCGGGCTCACTCGGTACGGCGGCTTCGTCCGGAACCGCGGCTTCGCGGGCGGCGGGTTCAGCTGGTGCCGTGGGCTCGGGGGCTGGCTGTGCTGCCTCAGCTGGGACGGCGGGCTCCGGCTTTGGCTTGGTGGGCTTGGCCCGGGCAGCGGGTTGGGCCTGGCGTGCTGTCGCGGTTGCGGCGCCTACCAGGGCTTCTTCCTTGGCTTCGGCTTCAGCCTCGGCTGGTTGTTCGGTGGGGGGCTTGGTGCGGCGGTCCAGGAGGATCCAGGTGATGACCGCGCCCAGCAGGAAGGCGAGTAGGGGCCAGGGCCAGTTGTTGCGCAGGAGCCAGCTCATCGACGGGCACCCTTCGTGGTGTGGTAGACGAACCAGGCGATCGCGCTGCCCAGCAGGAAGGCGATCAGGAGCAGCACCCAGATGTCGAGGACGAGCCGGTTCATTCAGTTCTCCTGCAGTGCTCTGATCTCGGCCCGGCGGTTGGCGACCCGGCCGGCGGCGGTGGTGTTGGGGGCGATCGGGAAGGCCTGGCCGTAGCCGTGCGCGAGGATGCGGTCGCCGGTGACGCCGAGCTCGACGAGCTCGGCCTTGACGGTGGCGGCGCGTTGTTCGGACAGCGGCAGGCTGGTGGCGGGGGAGCCGAGGTTGTCGGTGTGCCCGGCGACCTCGATCCGGGCGGTCGGGCAGGTCTTGAGCAGCGCGGCGGCCCGGGCGACTGTCTCCTTCGAGGCGTCGTTGACGATCGCGGTCCCGGACAGGAAGTTGATCCTGTTCTGCCGGCTGTACTCCGCGATCCGGCTCTTGAACGTCCGGCACGCCTCGCTCACGACCGGCTTGTCGATCGGCACCTCGAGCTGGTTGGCGATCACCGCACCGGGCACGGCCTTGGCCGCGGCCCGCGCCGCCATCGCCTTCGTCGCCTGGTCCGGTACGGCGCCGGTCAGCGTGACGGTCGTTCCGTCGTACCGGACCGAGGCGTCCCCGGTGCCGATCGCTATCGCGTTCAGCAGCCCGGACAGGCTGCCGGCATCCTCGATCCCGTTCGCGGCGTCGACCGTCACGCGCTGGTCGTACTCACGATCGGGCCCGAGGACCTTCTCTACCTCGGTCTTGATCGCGTCCTTGGCCAGCTCGCTGCGCACGACCGCCTGCACCCGGATGGTGCGATCGGTCCGGCCGATCTCGAATCCGGCTGTCGTCGGCTCCTCAGGACCCGGCGTGGCGGGCGGTTGCACAGCCGGACCGGACGCGACGGTCACGGTGCGAACGCCTTCGACCCCGCCGACGATCTCGCGGATCTGGGCGGCGTCCACATCGGTGGCGACCTGGACCGACGCCTCGCGGCCGTCCATCACGACGGTCGCACCGTTGATGCCGTGCGCGGTGAGGGCTGCGGTCGCCTCGGACCGCAGGTCGTCCTCGATGGCGTCGGCGCGGATCGGGATCAGCACAGCGGTCAATATCACGGGTACGGCAAGGGCCGCGAGCAGCCAGACGACCGGCCGCCGAGCGAGTCGGGACACTCTTCCTCCGTCAGAAGCGGTCCTCCGACGGGTGCGGGCCGAAGTGACCGTGCGCGAGGAGACTACTCCGCCGCGCACACGGCATGCACGCCGGTCAGGCAAATCGGTACAGCGTGTCGGCTGACCAGATCCGGTCAGATCTGTCCTGTCTCGGACAGGTCGCATATGTGCCAGCCCGCTGCGGAGGGAATCCCTTGACTTAGTTCTGGTCATAAACCGTACTTGTGCGTGCGTTTACGTCGCATCCGCCCGGCGGCGCGTACAAGGGGAGGGGCTCGGATGGAGAGGACATCTGATTCGTCGTTGATCATCGGCGTCGCCACGTCGACGGCGGAGCGGGTCCAGCTGGCCCGATTGCTCGGTGACGCCGACGCGCTGCTGCTGGTGTCCAGTGCCGAACAGGCCCGTGCGTTCCTGGAGCTCACCGAGTCGATGTCACCGGCCGCACCGGTCGTGGTGACACCGTCGGTCGTGCCACTGCTCGAGGCGCCACCGGTCCGGTTGGAGCCGGAGCTACTGCTCGACATGGAACGTCGCGTGGTGCGTTGGGAGGATCGTGAGGTGCCGCTGACCCGGCTGGAGCACGACTTCCTGCACTGTCTGGTCGAGGAGCCCGGTCAGGTCTGGACCTACCAGCGCCTGCACCACGCGGTCTGGGGCAACGAGCACCTGGGTCACGGCTCGCACATCCACTCGGTGGTGAAGCGCCTGCGCCAGAAGCTGACCAACCTGGGCGCCACCGTCACCATCCACGCGGTCCGCGGCGTCGGCTTCCACCTACTGACTACCTAGGCACCTGCTGCCGACGACGTAGTACTGAACAGAAAGGGCGAGGCCCCGGACCACAGTGGTCCGGGGCCTCGCTTTTCAGTTGTGAGTGTTACTTGGTGGCCTTCAGTGCGAAGTCCTCCGTGATCGGCGATCCGGACTCGAGCTCGGTCGTCCGGGTCTGCGGCTTGTAACCATCCTTGGCCGCGATCAGTGTGAGCGGGTTGTTGCGGATGTCGAGCCAGTACGCGTACTGGCCGGCAGCGTCGGTGGTGAAGGTGTAGGACTGCGCCCACGAGTCCACCTCGACAGTCGCGCCGGGCAGTGCCGCGGTCGCTCCGGTCTTGCTGACACCGGTCACCGTGCCCTGGATCTTGGCCCAGGTCGACGGCGGCGTGACGGTCAGCTTGATGTCGACCGGGTTGACCGAGTACGGCGTGTCCTCACCGATCGTGACCGCACCGGTGTAGGTACCCGGCTGGTCGACGTTCGCGTTGAGGCTGACCTTGACGGTCGTCGACTCGCCCGGGGCCAGCTCGGCCTCGGTCTTGTCGAGCGACAGCCAGCTCACGTCGGCCGTGGATTCCGAGCAGTCCTCGAGACCCGGCAGGTTCTCCGAGTCCGCGGTGGCGGTGAAGCCACCGGACGAGCCACCGACCTTGTAGAAGCCACAGGCCGCACCACCGCGGTAGCGGGCCTGGTTGGCGTTCGGCAGGGCTGCCCAGGTGTTGCTGGCCGGGTCGTAGGCGAAGCCGGCGTTGGTGACGGCGCCCGCCTGGACACCACCGACAACGAGCAGCTTGCCACCGGCGACCGCGTACGAACCGGCCCAGTGGTCGGCCGGAGCGTCGGCGACCGCGGTCCAGGAGTTGGCACCCGGGTCGTAGACGTACGCGTTCTTCAGTGAGTTGGTGCCGTCGTTACCGCCGGCGCAGTACACCTTGCCGTCGATCGCGCCACAGGAGATGAACGCGGCCGACTTCGGGTAGCTGGCCAGCGTGGCCCAGGTGTTGCTGCCCGGGTCGTAGCTGACCACCGTGTTGCTCATCGGCAGGCAGTCCGCGGTCGTGCAGCCACCGACGGCGTACAGCTTGCCTCCGGCGACAGCCTGACCGGCTCCGGCCCGCGGGGCCGGGTTGGCGGCCAGTGCGGACCAGGCGTTGGCAGCCGGGTCGTAGGACCAGGTCGCCGCGTCCGGACCGGACGCACCCCAGCCGGAGCTGGCGATGATCTTGCCGTTCACCACACCGAGCGTGACGGCGTTACGAGCACCCGGGAGCGGTGCGATCGCGGTCCAGGCCTTGGCGGCCGCGTCGTACTTGTAGCTGTTCCCGGTCGAGGCAGTTCCGTTGCCACCGGCAACCGAGTAGACCGTACCGTCGACGGTCACGACGCGGTTGTCCATGACGACCGACGGGTAGTTCGCGATCCCGGTCCACGGAGCCGCCGCCGGAGCGTTGGTGTCCGGGGCCGGGCTCGACTTGCCGGACAGCTGCTGAGCGAACGACGTCTCGATGTTGAGTCGCTGCAGCGGCGCGCCCTTGCCGGTCAGCACCTGCGCCTTGGTGGTCTTGGAACCGTTGGCGTTCTCCAGGACGAACCCGCCGTCCTTCTCACCGAACTTCACCTTGACCGGCGCACCGCCGGTGTTGGTGACGGTGACGTTCTTGCTGGTCTTGCCACCGATCGGCAGGGTCGCACCGATGTCACCCGGGGTGACACTGAGCTGACCCGCGTCCAGCGTGTAGTCGGCACTGGTCACCCAGTCCGCCTCGACCGAGACGGTCGACTGCGCGCTGACGTAGTTGCCGGCCTTGGCGGTGAAGCCCTGGTCGCCGTCGGCCGAGGAGTACAGCCAGTAGAAGCCGTCGGCCAGACCGGTGTCCTCCGGCGTGGCGACAGTGGTACCGGACTCGGTGGAGCCGTCACGAGTGACGACCGCGCCGTTGACGGCACCGCCGGTGTTGGCGTCCTTGACGTTGCCGACGACCAGACCGCCGCCGGTCGGCTCGCAGAAGATCTTGCCGATCATCACGTTGTCGACCTGCCACCACCAGTCGTACGACGCGTCGTAGTACCGGAAGCGGACCTGGACGGCCGACTTGTTCGCGGCCTGCGGGAGCGCCACGTCCTTGACGACCGGACCACGCGCCTGGGCGGTCTGCCGCAGCACGTTGATCCACGTCGCACCGCCGTCGACGGTCACATCGACGTCGGCCTTCTCACCACTGAGGTAGCGCAGGTCCTGGTTGAACCGGAGCTTCGGGGAGTCGACCCCGCTCAGGTCCACGACCGGGCTGACCAGGGACGTGTCCTGGTTCTGGCCGGAGCCGAACTTGTCGCTGTCGATGGTCGCGAAACCGCCGGTGCCACCGGTGAGGTTGCCGCGCTTGCCCGGGTCGTCGAAGGCCCAGACCTGGCTGTTGCCCTTACCGTCCACGACAGTCCAGCCGGCCGGGGCAGTGGTGCCGTCGAACGACTGGGTGGCGCCTTCGGTGCTCTCCTTGTAGCCCGGAGCGGTCAGACAGGCGTCGTCACGCACCGGAACCGCGATGTTCTTCGTGACGTTGCCGGTGCCGACCGTGACCGGCACGCTGATCGTCTGGTAGCCCGGAAGCTGGGTCTGGACGTTCAGCTTGTACGCCGCGCCGCCCGGAACCTTGAAGCTGTACCGGCCGTTGCTCGGGGTGGTGTAGTCGAACACTCCGCCCGGACCCTCGACGCTGACCTTCGAGTACAGCGGCCAGCCGTGGCCGGAGCCGTCGGTGATGGTGCCGCCGATGCTGACCTGCGGCGAGCTCGCCAGCGCGAAGTTCTTCGTCGTGGTCTGACCGGTCGTGACGACCGCGGTCGAGGTCTGCGACTTGTAGCCGAACGAAGCGACCGTGAGGTCGTACGTCGCGGCCGGCAGCACGCTCGAGAACGTGCCGGTGCTGTTCGTGGTCAGGACCTTGTCGGGCTGACCAGCGGACTTGACCGTGACAGTGGCGCCGGCCAGCGCAGCGCCGCCAGTGGCAGCGGTGACCTTGCCGGACAGCGTGCCGGTGTTGCCCACCGGAGCAGCGCTCACCAGGGCGAGCGCGTCGAGGCGGCCCTGACCGAACACGTTGTTGTTCTCGGTGGTGCCACCACACTGGGTGGCGGGGGTGTCGATCGCGGTCTGGTTCAGTAGCGCGCGCGTGGCGGCGACGTCACCCTTCAGCGTCGGCGAAGCGGACCACAGCAGCGCGATCGCGCCCGCCATGTGCGGCGAGGCCATCGACGTACCGTTGTACGCGCCGTAGGTGTTGCCCGGCAGGCTCGACCGGACGTTCACACCCGGAGCGGCGATGTTCGGCTTGATCGTGCCGTTCTGGCCCGCACCGCGGCCGGAGAAGCTGGCGATCGCGTTGTTGATGTCGTAGGCACCGACGGAGTAGTTGCTCGTCGAGCTGCCCGGTGAGCCGGAGGTGGCGCAGCTCGGGCCGCTGTTGCCGTTCGAGAACGCACCGAAGATCCCGGACGCGGTCCAGGCCAGGGTGACGTCTTCCATGAACGGGTCGTTCGACGGCAGCTGCGAGCCCCACGAGTTGTTGATGACGTTGGGCCGCTTGCTGGCGTCGGGGTTGGCCCCGGCCAGGTTGGTCGGCTGCAGCATCCACTGACCGGAGGCGATCAGTGCCTCGTCGGTCGGGCAGCACCCGTTCGCGGCGATCCACTTGACGCCCGGCGCGACGCCGATCTGGTTCCCGGCGCCGTCGTCACCGACCATCGTGCCCATCGTGTGGGTGCCGTGACCGTTGCCGTCGGCGGGCTGGTTCGGCGACGTACCGGCCGCGTCGAACCAGTTGTAGTTGTGGTCGAACGTCCCGTTGCCGAGGTTTCCGCGGTACTGCTTCACCAGCGCCGGGTGGTCGAACTGCACACCGGTGTCGATGTTGGCGATGACGATGCCGGCGCCGGTGTCGCCGAACTGGCTCCACACCTGGTTCGCCTTGATGTTGGCGACGCCCCACTCGACCGCGTTGACCTCGTTCTGCGGGGTGCCCTCGGTGATCTTCGGGACCTCGACCTGCATCGGGTTGTAGAGCCCGGCGACCTCGGTGTGGGCGGCCAGTTGCTTGGCCAGGTCGAACGATCCACCGTTGATCCGGATCGCGTTCGTGGCCCAGAAGGACTTGTACTTGACGCCCTTGGCGTCGAGCTCGGCCTTGACGTTCTTCTGGGTCGCGGTCGCGGTCTCGCGCAGCTTCTCGGCCACCGCGGTTCCGCGCGCGGTCCAGTCGCTGATCTTGCTCGCGGCGGACAGGTCGGCCTTCTGGCCGAAGTAGACCCAGTAGTCGGCCGCCGCTTTGGCGTCCTTGCCGTTGAGCTTGTCCATCAGGTCCGGCTTGATCTTGCTCGCCGGATCCGTGCCGGTCGGCTTGGTAGGCGGTGCGGCCAGGGCGGCGCCGGTTGCGCCTAACCCGGTCGCGACGACGGCCACCGTCGCCAGGGCGCCGACCAGAGTTCTGGCGAGCCCCCTACGTCTGCTGTCTGACATTCTTCGCAGCCCCTCACTGTGACGACCCCGAGTTGACTCCCCCGAGTCATGTGGTGCGCAGAGGGTGCAGCGGTTCGTCCGGGCGGTGAACCGGTGTGAGCGAACGCGCTCCGTGCCCCCCAGGTCGCCGCATGTGACACGGCGAGCCTGTCGAGGACCCTATGTGTCATCTGAACCGGGTCACAAGCACAGTTGGTGAGCAAGATGTGACTAACCGTCGCCTCGAATCTAGGCAACCAAGGCAAAATGGTCAAAGATTGGCAATCCGTTGACGATCTAAGGCAGAGGTTGACATCGTGACGGGATGGTCACCGCCCGTGTCCCCGCCCCAGCGGACGTCGATCTGACCACGACCGACGCCCATCCGTTCCCGCTGCTCATCGCGGTAGCAGCCTCACCCGAACAACGCGTGCGCCTCGCCGAGCTCATCGACGACGTGGCGCCGTTGCTGCTCGTCTCCAGTCTCGACGAACTGCGCAAGCTCTTGGTTCCCGGCCGGCAACCACCGCCGACCGAACATCCGGAGCCCCCCGAACCCGAGGAGTCCACCGACCTGACAGAGTCCGAGGTGCTCACCATCGACCGGGTTCGCTCAGTCGCCCAATGGCGTGGCCGCGAGGTCCCGCTGACCGAGCTCGAACACGACCTGCTGGCCCGGCTGATGTCGGCGCCCGTCCGGGTCTGGACGTACGACGCCCTGCACCAAGCCGTCTGGGGCACCCGCGAACTGCGCGGTACCGCGGACGTCCACTCGGTGGTGAAACGGCTGCGCCGAAAACTCGACGACCTCGGTACGACGGTCACCATCGACGCCGTACGAGGAACCGGCTTCCGCCTCACCGACCACCAGCACCCCGCCATCACCTCCCTCCGAGCCGGCTGACCCTCCCGCCCTCATCTCATGGGGGAACCCATGAGATGGCGCGGGGTCAGAGGGTGATGGGGACGCGGATGTCGGGGCCGCCGTCGTTGATGAGGGCGGAGGCTTCGGTGGCGCGTGCGCGGTAGAGCCTGAGCTCGCCGGGTCCGAACGCGGCCAGCTCGGGATGCCGGCTGTTGTAGATCGCCGTACCGGCTTCGAGATCCGGTCCGGCGACCTGTTCGGCGTGCGCGGTGAGATAGACGGCCTCGCCGGCGAACAGGGCTACCTGGGAGTCGAAGATGACGATGCCGACCTCGGGCCGCTCCGCCAGGTTGCGGGAGTGCCGGGTGTCCGGGCGGGACACCCAGTAGAAGTCGCTGCCGTCGGGCGTGAAGCAGACCGGTGAGGCCCACGGGTGGCCGTCGCGGTCCGCGGTGGCGAGCGTCAGGTAGTTGTTGGCGTCGATGATGCGCCGCGCGGTGTCTTCGGGTGTCATGCCCCCAGCTTCGGCGCGGGCCGAAGTTCCGGCATCCGTGGCCACCACCGAGGTTAAAGTGCCGACGTGGAGTGGATGGAGCTGGTGTCGGCGCGTGAGGCGGAGGTGCTCGCCGCGATTCGCGCGCACCAGTCGAACGCGCAGATCGCGGCTCAGCTGCACCTGTCCATCCGCACGGTCGAGAGTCACGTCGCGTCGCTGCTGCGCAAGGCCGGCGTACCGGATCGTCGTTCGCTGGCAGCGCTCGCGGACGAGCCGGTGTCGGGTCTGCCCGTGTTCCCGACGTCTTTCGTTGGACGTTCGGAGGAGCGTACGGCGGTCGTCGCCGCGCTCGGTGCTGCGCGGCTGGTGAGCCTGGTCGGGGCCGGCGGCATGGGCAAGACCCGGCTGGCCGTCGAGGCGGCCGCGGGGCAGGACACGTTCTTCGTCGACCTGGTTCCGGTACGCGCCGGGGGAGTCGGCCAGGCGGTCGCTCAGGTGCTCGGCGTCGTCGAGCGACCACCCGGTACGCCGGCCGACGCGGTGATCGACCGGCTCCGGTCGGAACGGGCGCTGCTGGTGCTGGACAACTGCGAGCACGTCATCGCCGAGGCGAGTGAGCTGGTCGCCCGCATCCTCCGCCGCTGCCCGCAGATGCGGATCCTCGCCACCAGCCGAGAACGCCTCGCCGTCCCCGGCGAGCGCCTGATCGAGGTGCAGTCACTCGGAGCCGAGGCGCCCCGGCTGTTCGTCGAGCGCGCCCGAGCCACCGACCCCGGCATCGTCGCGGACCCATCGGTCGTCGAACGCCTCTGCGCCGCCCTCGACGGAATGCCTCTGGCCATCGAACTGGTCGCCGCCCGCTCCGCTTCCCTCGGAGTCGACGGAGTCGAAGCAGCACTGGACGACCTGCTCCGCCTGATCTCCGGCGGCCGCGGCCCGGACCAGCGTCACCACTCACTGCGCGACGTCCTTGGCTGGAGCCTGGATCTGCTGGACGACGAGGAGCGCCTGGTCTTCCGCAACCTGGGCGTCTTCGTCGGTGGCTTCGACCTGTCCGCCGTGGCCGCCGTCACCCCGGACCTCAGCGTCGGTGCCGTCGCCGACCTGATCGGCCGCCTGGTCGACCGCAGCCTCGTCGTCCACCGGCGCGCGGGCACCACCACTCGCTGGTCCCTGCTCGAAACAGTCCGCGCGGTTGCCCTGCACGAACTCCAGTCGAGCGGCGAAGACATCACCTCGCGCTACGTTCGCTGGGCGGCGGACACCGCTGGGCAGCTCGAATCCCACCTCGATCAGCTGGTGCCCGTCGAGTTCGACGCGGTGGCCGACGACCTCCGGAACGCCCTCACCCACACGACGCCGGACAGCTACCGGCTGGCGAAATCCCTGGCCCGCTTGAGCTTCGCGCGCGGACTGGCGGTCGCGGCCCGGGATCAATACGTCCGCGCCGCCGCCCTGGCGCCGAGCGAGGCTGCCGCTGACCTCGGGTTGGCTGCTTCGGTTGCGTTGACCTGGTCCGATGGGGCGACCGCCTTCGAGTTGTTGCTGGAGGCAAGCGATCGGGCCGGGGACGGGGCCGGGCGGGCGGTGGCGCTCGGGTCGGCTGTGGTCGCGGCGGCGCGGTTCTCGATGTCGTTCGAGGAGCCGGTCGCCCGGGAGCGGTTGGTCGAGTTGCTGGCCGAGGCATCAGCGTCTGCGGACACTGCAGACGCCCGGTGCGTCGCCGTACTGGCTGCGGCCCGGGCGTGGGCTTCGGGACAGACGCCGGAGCTGGAGTTGTCGCGGACTGCGGTGGAGACGGCTCGGCGGACGGGCGATCCGGCGTTGGTGCTCGGTGCGCTGGACGCGTTGGGTACGGCGCTCGCCAACGCCGGGCGCATTCGGCAGGCACACCGGTTGTCGGACGAGCGTCTGCGGTTGGCGGCCACCGCATCGCCGTACGAGCCCGCGGTCGCGGCCGAGCTGGTCGACCTCTTCCACGTGGCATCGACCTCCGCCGTCGCGGCCGGGGATCTGCCGGCCGCGGCGAGTATCGCGGTCCAGGACGGCTCGGTCCGGACTCATCCGGCGATCATCGCCCCGAGGTTGATCCGCCTGTACGGGCTGACCGGCCGATTCGACGAGGCGTTGGAGCAGGCCGGCATCCTCTGGGACGGCTGGCTCTACGCGACCACAGTGGGCGTGGAGCCCGAGCTCTCCTCACTCCGCGGCGACTGGCCGTCGTCCGCCGCGGCGATCGTTGCCATGGTGCACGGCCTGCGCGGCGACGTACCGGCATACGAGGAGTGGCGTTCGCGCGCCCGCCGCATCGCGCACGTCGGCGACGCTGCCGACTCGCCCGCCCTGGCCGCGGCCGCCGCCTTCGTGGACGCGCGGATCGCCGTACACACCCATCGGTACGACGACGCGCGCCGACTGGTCGATGCCGCGCTCCAGCCGTTCCCGGAGAAGTGGTGGCTCCCGTACGCGCACGCTGCCGGTGCCGAGCTCGCTGTGGTCGCCGGCCTGCCTGACGCGGCCGACTACCTGCTCGCCGCCGAGCCGGCCGCGGCTGAGAACGCCTGGGCCGCCGCCTGCCTGACCCGGGCGAAGGCCCGCTATACCGGCGACCGGGAGCTGTTCGACCAGGCCGTCGCGCAGTGGGAGCGCATCGACGCGGACTTCGAGCGGACGATTCAGTGGTGACCACGGATCACGTGCGGCCGCCCGCCCGACAAGCTGGAGACATCAACAGCAAGCCTTAGGAGGAATCGTGGGAATCGTCGCTTCGGCCATGTCGATGTCGCTGGACGGATACGTCACCGGACCGCACGTCAGCCGGAAGAACCCGCTCGGCGAAGGCGGTATGGTCCTGCACGACTGGCTCGGCCCGACGGCCACCGCCGCGGACCAGGCCGTCCTCCAGGAGATGGGCGACGGAGCCGGCGCGATCCTGATGGGACGCCGCTCCTACGACATCAGCGTCGGAGACGGCGGCTGGGGTGACGGCGGACCGGCCGGACAGGTTCCGTGCTTCGTGCTCACCCACAATCCGCCCGCCGAAGCACCGGACGTCTTCACCTTCGTCACCGACGGTATCGAGAGCGCCGTCAAGCAGGCCAAGGCCGTCGCGGGCGACAAGACCGTCGGCCTGCACGGCGCCACCGCACCCCAGCAGGCACTAGCTGCTGGACTTCTCGACGAGATCCACGTGCACCTCGTACCCGTACTGCTCGGCGGTGGCGTGCGTCTCTTCGACCTCCTCGGTGGCGGTCCGATCGCGCTGGACCGCACCCGAGTCGTCGAAGCAGGCAGCGGTGTCACCCACCTGCGCTACCAGGTTGTCCGTCAGGCCTGACCGCGGCGTACGGCGAGGATGTGGCAGGGCTCGCCGTTCGGGTCGAGCTTCACGTAGTTCTGCTGACCCCAACGCCACGTGGCGCCGGTGATCTCGTCGTACACGGTGAAGGTGTCCTCGGGGCGCATGCCGAGGGCGGCCATGTCCAGGTGGACGACCGTCTCGCGGACCGCGTGCGGGTCGGTGTTGACGACGACGATCACGGTGTCGCTGTGGCCGTCGGGGGCGGTGGTGCGCTTGGAGAAGCACATGATCGCTTCGTCGTCGGTCGTGTGCAGCGAGAGGTTGCGCAGCTGCTGCAGCGCCGGGTGGCGGCGGCGGACCGTGTTCAGCAAGGTGATGTACGGCGCGAGCGTGCGACCCTCGGCGTCCGCGGCCGCCCAGTCGCGGGGGCGGAGCTGGAACTTCTCGGTGTCGAGGTACTCCTCCGAGCCCGGGCGCAGTGCGACGTGCTCGTACAGCTCGTAGCCGGCGTAGACGCCCCACGACGGTGACGCGGTCGCGGCGATCGCGGCGCGGATCTTGAACGCGCCCGGTCCGCCGTACTGGAGGTAGGCGGTCAGGATGTCCGGGGTGTTCACGAAGAAGTTCGGCCGCAGGTAGTGGCCGCTCTCCTGGGTGAGCTCCTCCAGGTACTCCTCGAGCTCCCACTTCTCGTTGCGCCAGGTGAAGTAGGTGTACGACTGGTGGAAGCCGACCTTGGCCAGCTCCCGCATCATCGGCCGCCGGGTGAACGCCTCGGACAGGAACACCACGTCCGGGTCGGACTTCCGGATCTCGCCGAGCAGGTACTCCCAGAAGTTCACCGGCTTGGTGTGCGGGTTGTCCACCCGGAACACCGTGACGCCCTTGTCGATCCACAGCTTCACGACCCGCAGTACCTCGGCGTAGATGCCTTCGGGGTCGTTGTCGAAGTTGATCGGGTAGATGTCCTGGTACTTCTTCGGCGGGTTCTCGGCGTACGCGATCGAACCGTCGGCGCGGACCGAGAACCACTTCGGGTGCTCCTTGACCCACGGGTGGTCCGGCGAGACCTGCAGGGCCAGGTCGATCGCGACCTCGAGACCGACCTCGCGGGCGCGGCCGACGAAGTACGCGAAGTCCTCGAAGGTGCCGAGCTCGGGGTGGATGGCGTCGTGGCCACCCTCCTCCGAACCGATCGCCCACGGCGACCCCGGGTCGCCTTCCTTCGGGTCGAGCGTGTTGTTCGGGCCCTTGCGGTAGGCCTTGCCGATCGGGTGGATCGGCGGCACGTAGAGGATGTCGAAGCCCATCTTGGCGACGGCCTCGAGCCGGTCGGCCGCGGTCCGGAACGTACCGGACTTCCACTCGCCGGCGGCCTCGTCGTACACGGCGCCTTCGGAGCGCGGGAAGAATTCGTACCAGCTGCCGTAGAGCGCGCGCAGGCGGTCGACCCACACCGGGTAGGTCTCCGACGACGTGATCAGCTCGCGCACCGGGTAGCGTCCGAGCGCGGCCCGCACCTGCGGCGAGATGCCCGCGGCCAGCCGGGCCTCCGGCGGCAGTGCGCTGTTGGACAGCGCCTGCGCGGCATCGCCCAGCGTCGCGCGATCGGCCCGTACGGCGGGCGGTACGCCGGCGGCCGCGCGATCGAAGAAGGCGGCCCCCTCGGCGAACATCAGCTCGACGTCGATACCGGCCGGGATCTTGATCTCGGCGTTGTGCCGCCAGGTGCCGTACGGGTCACTCCAGCCCTCGACCGCGAACGTCCACGCGCCCTGCTCCTGCAGGGTGACGTCGACACTCCAGCGATCGGTGCCGTTGGCACCAGGTGCCATCAGCATCCGTCTGGTCTGTCCCGTCGGCGACGTCAGTACGACGTTCGCGTTCACCGCGTCGTGGCCTTCGCGGAACACCGTGGCCGCGATGGTGAAGGTCTCGCCGACCGCGGCCTTGGCCGGATACGCGCCGGCGTCGACGGTCGGGGTGACCTCGGTGATCGGGATGCGCCCAGTCATGGCTGGAGAGACCTTCGCTTTCCGTGTTCAGCGGTGCGGCGGGTGGGGAAGAAGTCTGTGATCGTTGAACTACAACCCTGACCGTATCGGTTCCCACCGTCCACACCTCGCAAGCGGGGGTCACGGTTCGGTCCACGGTTTGGAATGTTCTCTATAAATTTTGGAACAGAACCAGGACCGGTCACCGGGCAGTTCATGGGCCAGGCCTCTGCAAAGTCTTGCTCGCGTTGCAAAAAAGATGCATGCCGAGGGTGTTCAGAACGCTGATGGCCGGTACGGTGTCCCGGTGCGAGCGATACGACGATTCTCCGTCCGCCCTGTCCTGCCCGAGCCCCTGACCGGCCTCGGCACCCTGGTGAACAACCTCCGCTGGGCCTGGCACCCGGAGACGCAGGATGTCTTCGAGGCCGTGGATCCCCAGCTGTGGCGCAGCACCGGTGGTGACCCGGTCCGGCTGCTCGGCGAGGTCCCCGCGGCCCGCCTTGACGAGCTGGCCAGCGACTCGGCGTTCCTGCGCCGGCTCGAGCTGGCCGTCTCCGACCTGAACGGGTATGTCACCGACGCCCGCTGGTTCCAGGCGGACGCCGGTTCTCCCGTCAGCGGGGTGGCCTACTTCTCCCCGGAGTTCGGCATCACCCACGTGCTCCCGCAGTACTCGGGCGGTCTCGGCATCCTCGCCGGTGACCACCTGAAGGCGGCCAGCGACCTCGGCGTACCGCTGATCGGTGTCGGCCTGCTGTACCGGCACGGCTACTTCACGCAGTCGCTGAACCGCGAGGGCTGGCAGCAGGAGCGCTACCCGCTCGTCGACCCGGACGGGCTGCCGATCAGCCTGCTCCGCGACGGAGACGCCCCGGCCATCATCACGCTGACGCTGCCGGACGAGCGTGAACTGCGCGCCCAGATCTGGGTCGCGCAGGTCGGCCGCGTGCCGTTGCTGATGCTCGACTCCGACATCGAGGAGAACGAGCCCGCCGAGCGCGAGGTCACCGACCGTCTGTACGGCGGGACCACGGAGCACCGGTTGCTGCAGGAGCTCCTGCTCGGTGTCGGTGGTGTCCGTGCGGTCCGCGAGTTCTGCCGGATCACCGGGCATGTCGCGCCGGAGGTGTTCCACACCAACGAGGGGCACGCCGGATTCCTCGGCATCGAGCGGATCCGCGAGCTCGCCACCGACAAGGGCCTCGACTTCGACACCGCGCTCGAGGTCAACCGCGGCGGCACCGTCTTCACCACCCACACGCCGGTCCCGGCCGGTATCGACCGGTTCCCGGTCGAGCTGATCCAGCAGCACTTCTCGCCGGACGCCTTGGGCGAGGGCGTGCCGATCGACCGGATCCTCGAGCTCGGCGCCGAGGACTTCGAGGGCGGTGACCCGGGCGTCTTCAACATGGCGATCATGGGTCTGCGCCTCGCGCAGCGCGCGAACGGCGTCTCCAAGCTGCACGGCGTCGTCAGCCGGGGCATGTTCGCCGGACTGTGGCCGAGCTTCGACTCCACCGACGTACCGATCACGTCGATCACCAACGGCGTCCACGCGCCGACCTGGGTGGCGCGCGAGATCAACGACCTGACCTTCGCGGCGACCGACACGACGCCCGCGTCGGCCGGTGGCGACGACATCTTCGAGGGTCTCGACAAGACCACCGACGCGCAGATCTGGGAGACCAAGCGGATCCTGCGGCAGCGGTTCATCGACGACACCCGGGCGCGGGTCCGGCAGTCGTGGATCAACCGCGGTGCCAGCGACGCCGAGCTCGGCTGGGTCGACGAGATCCTGGACCCCGGCGTACTGACGATGGGCTTCGCGCGGCGCGTCCCGTCGTACAAGCGGCTGACGCTGATGCTGCGCGACCCCGCGCGCCTGAAGGCGATGCTGCTGCACCCGCAGCGGCCGGTGCAGATCGTGATCGCCGGCAAGTCCCACCCGCACGACGAGGGTGGCAAGAAGCTGATCCAGGAGATGGTCCGCTTCGCCGACGACCCCGAGGTCCGGCACCGCATCGTCTTCGTGCCCGACTACGACATCGCGCTGGCGCAGCCGATGTATCCGGGCTGCGACGTCTGGCTGAACAACCCGCTGCGTCCGTACGAGGCGTGCGGCACGTCCGGCATGAAGGCGGCGCTGAACGGTGCGCTGAACCTGTCCATCCGCGACGGGTGGTGGGACGAGTGGTACGACGACGAGTTCGGCTGGGCGATTCCGTCGGCCGAAGGCATCGAGGACACCGACCGCCGCGACGACCTCGAGGCGCACGCGCTCTACGACCTGATCGAGAAGCAGGTCGCCCCGCGCTTCTACGACGGTGAGGTCCCCGGCCGCTGGATCGAGATGCTCCGGCACACCATCAAGGAGCTCGGCCCGAAGGTGCTCGCCACCCGGATGGTCCGCGACTACGTCGAGCAGCTCTACGTGCCGGCCGCGCTGTCCTCGCGTGCACTCAACGCCACGTACGACGGCGCCCGCGACCTGGCCGCCTGGAAGAAGAAGGTCCGCGCCGCCTGGCCGCAGATCCGCGTCGACCACGTGGAACTGCAGGGTCTCGGCGACGTACCGCAGCTCGGCACCACCGTCGGCGTCCGCGCCTTCGCCGCCCTCGGCGACCTCGAGCCCGGCGACATCTGCGTCGAGGTTCTGCACGGTCGCGTCGACGCCAACGACGACCTCACGGACCCCGTCCGCGCCTCGTTGTCGCTCGCCGAAACCTACGAAGGCAACCGCCACCGCTACGAAGGCGAACTCAAACTCGACCGCACCGGCCCCTTCGGCTACACGGTCCGAGTCGTCCCCAACCACAAGGCCCTTGCGAGCCCAGCCGAACTAGGCCTGGCCGCCGGCCCTTCTGACCCGGACGACCCCAGCGCCCCCGACCTACCAGCCGGCTCCGAGTTCTAACCCCCAACCCCGCCTGCCTCACCAGGCGGGGTTTTTCTTCCCCCGCTGACGTCCGAAAAACCGCAGTACGTGGTCGGCGTGTTTTTCGGACGTTGTACGGCGGGGTGGCGCGGGTGCGCTCCGATGCGGCCGGTGAGGTCTGCTTGTGGTTGTTCGCCGCCCGTCGGCCACTGACTCGCCGTACTGGGCGCTTCAGTGGCCGCCGGAGGCGGGCGAAACCGTCTTTGTGGAACCAAATAGGCGCTCAGCGGCCGCGATGTTCCACAAAGGCAAGCCGAACCGCGGTCTTTGCGGAGTCCTGCTGTCGCTGGGAGCCTGTTGCGCATTGGCAGGCGGCATCCTCCCCAAACCGGTTCGGGGAGGATTTGAGACGGATTCGGGGGGGGTAATGCTCCCCGGTTCGCTCTCCGGGAGGGCGGACCTGTCCCCGAATCGGTTTGGGGAGCGATATCGCGGTACGTGGTCGGTCGCTGTGGCTGGGGTCTTTGCCTGGGCAGGAACCCCTCCTCCCCGAAGGTGCTCGTCCCGTCCGGCCGCTCGGATTCGGCCGGGGGCGTACGCGGTGGCTGGTCGCCGCTGCGGCCGGTATTACCTGAAGCGGGTGGCTGGGGTGGTCTTCGGCTGAGGGGGATGGTGCGGTCGGTGACCGAGGTTCCCCGTTGCTTGTGGCTGACGGGCTGTGGTTGCGGCCAGCGATGAGGAGGCCTGTCAGCTGACCCGCCGCCGCGGTCAACCGCTGCGGTTCGGGTCGCCTGTCAGCTGACCCGCCGCCGCGGTCGACCACTGCGGTCCGGGTCGGCTGCCTGCCAGCGTGCGGCATTTGGCTGGATATCCGTTCAAATGGGCCCTTCTCTACTCAAATATTGAGGGGAGAACCAGCAACTTGCGGGGAGATCCCCTCGTTTTCCGGGACCGCAACCCAAGCCCGGAAGCTCAAACGACCGGCACGCGGTCACCGGCCTCGCCATCCCCCTCAACCACAGGCAACGCCCGCCTAGCACTTCAGCAAATCGGCCGCCGCGGCGACCAGCCACCGGGTACGTGTCCGGCCTGTCCGGTGCGGCGCGAATCGGGGCACACCGACCACCATTGCGGGGATCTACAGTCACCCAGCGGCAGTAAATCCGCGTGAACCGGTCAAACCTGCAGCCGCTGGGGGCAGTTGTGATGGGCTGGTGGTTCGGTGTCGTACGGTCTCGGGCATGGCTGAGTTCGCGGATGTGACGCTGTCCAGGGTTCCACCGGCGATCGTCGTACCGGATCCGTTGCGGATGCTGTTCGAGTGGGTGGACAGCAACGGGTTCGTGGAGCTGGCGCACGACGGTGAGCTCTATGGTTCGCTGGCAGAACCCCGGTCTCCTGCGCCGGGGACGGAGATCCTGCTGCGCGGTTGTACCAGTGATGAGGTGGCCTACCAGGTAGATGCGTGGTTCGGCCCAGTGCGCGACGGGCTGCCGATCTTGTGGCCGTTCTGCAGAACCGGTGGTGACGGTTCGACGGCTGCTTTGTGGCACGCCCCCGACGGACGGGATCTGATCGTCCACCTGGGCTCGGGCAGCGGATCGCTACTCACCTGCGTGCTGGGCGCGGAGCCCGTTGACTTCCTTCGTCTGCTCGCCATCGGCTACCCGGAAGTCTGCTGGAACGAGGAGTGGGCGCAACCACCGGAGCCCGAGCCTGGACACCAGGTCGCGAACGTCCCTTACCGCCAGTGGGTCGAGACGACGTTCGGTGTTGAGATCCCCGCCACCGCGCTCGAGCTCATTCCTGAGCCTGCCGAGATGGGTGACGAGGACACGGCCGACATCTGGTGCCAGTGGGTCAACCAGGCATCCGACTGAGCTTCTTATCCCTGGAGCCAGGCTGTGGCTTTGGCTCCGTGGTAGTCGAGGTAGTCCTGGGGGAGGGGGCCTTCGGCGGTGGCCAGGGAGAGGTTCAGTTGGTGCAGGCCGCGGGCGACGATCAGGCCTCGCATCGTCTTCTCCGAGACGTCCGGCCAGGTGCGGAGCTCCGTGTAGCCGGCACGGAAGGCCTGGATCATCTCCTCGCGGTCGTCGCGGCGGCCGAACGAGGCGAGGGTGAACGAGATGTCCTGCTCGGGGAAGCCGATCACCAGGTCCTGGAAGTCGATCGGCACCGGGCCGACGCCGGGTACCTCGATGACGTTGGCCGCGGTGAGGTCGCCGTGGATGAGCTGCGGTTCGTGACCGGCCCACACCTCGTCGATCAGCGCTTGCACACTGTCCCGAGCCTCGGTGAGCACCTTCCCGTGCTCAGGCACATCTCCCAACCGATCGGGCAGCAGCCAGTAGAGCACCTTGTCGGCATGCAGTACGTCGACATCGCGCCGTACCGGGTGATCGTGCAAAAGCGCCATCAACCGCCCCAGCAAACGAGCCCGCGCCGGACCAAGCCGCGTCCGCATCGACCGACCGTGAATCCAGCTGAACAAAACACACGTCCGCGCCCGGCCATCCGCGTCGTCGACCAGAACCATCGGCTCGCCAGAAGAAGTCAGTACGACGTCGGGCACCGCGAACCCCTCAGCCACCAGCGCACGCTGCCACTCGGCCTCGGCGGCAGCCGTCCCCGCAGCATGGATCTGCAGCGTCGGCCCGACCCGAAGCGCATAACTCGGCCCCGCCGTCTCGACCCGATAAATCGTGTTGAACGACTGAGCAGCCCGGGTAACCCGCCGCACCTCAACCGGAAAGCTCTCCATTGCGGCCAACGCAACCGCCCGCTCGTCAACCACAACAGCCAGCCTTCCTAGAGGAACAAGACGGTCGAGCATAGACCGCTAAGTCAGTGCAGTGCTGGGCAATTCGGCTCTGAGCCGCACGAAGGACTGCAGGTCCTGCCGCTGGTGCCGATCCGTGGCCGGTGAGCAGCAGGTCGGTGCTACGGCTCGAGGTTCTTCGTGAGACGAGCGGTGTACTCCACTGCGAGATCCCCGTAGTCCATGGTGAATGTTGCGCCGGCGAGATGCGAGGCCTGCTCGGCGCTGACCCGGGCCTGCAGCAACCAGGTGTGGCCATCGCCCGGTCCCGAGCCGACGGTGTAGGAGAAGCTGTTGATCGCCGGGCCATCGCCGTCGCTGATCGAGATCGACGGCCGCCTGGGCCGATCCGCTGCTGGACCTTCCGCGAGCAGACCGATGAACAGGTGGTTCCGATCAGGGTTCAGCCACAGGCCGGTGTGCAGCACCTTGGTGCCGTCACTTGCCCGACCGGCAAGGGCCGGAGCAAGTAGCTGGATCAGCACTTCTCTTGCTGGCATGTCAGCTACTCTACGGCCGCTAGCGTGCGGAGGTTGCTGGTTGGGGTTCGGGGGTGCGGGCGGCGGGGAGGCGGGTGGCTAGGAGGACGGTGCCTAGGGCAAGGATTCCGAAGAGGGCTCCTACCCAGCCGACGGCGGGGTAGCCGGCGCCGGCGTCGAGGGTGAGGCCTGCCAGCCAGGGGCCGATGGTGATGCCGACGTTGAAGGCTGAGACGTTGAAGGCGGCGGCGAGGGTGGGGGCGGATCCGGCGAGGCTGAAGACGCGGCCGTTGACGGCGGGGTTGTTCGCGAAGCCGAAGGCGCCGACCAAGACGATGGCGGGTACGGCGAGCCACGGGGTACCGGCGCCGAGCGCGAGGGCGACGGCGGCGACGATGAGCCCGGTGAGCGCGACTGTGAGGGTGGTGAAGGGGCGGCGGTCCGCGGTTCGGCCGGCGCTGGTGATGCCGATCAGCGCGCCGACGCCGTACACGGCGAGGACTACGGGGATCCAGCCGCCGGACAGGCCGGTGGTTTCGGTGAGGAGCGGGGCGAGGTACGAGAAGATCGCCAGGATCGCCGCGGTGGACAGGGCGGTTGTGCCGTAGGCGAGCCAGAGTCCGGGGTTGCGCATCGCGCGGAACTCCTGGCGAAGCTCGGGTGTGGTTTCGGACCGTCCGCCCGGGATGGTGAAGACGACTCCGACCATGGCGAGCGCGGACATCGCGGCGACCGCCCAGAAGGCGGACTGCCAGCCGAGGTGCTGGCCGAGCGCCGTACCGGCGGGCAGGCCGACGATGGACGCGATGGTCAGCCCACCGGCCAGAACGCTCATCGCCTTGGCACGTGATTGCGGTCCCGCGAGTTCGATCGCGGTGACGGAGGCGACGGCCCAGAATCCGGCGTACACGAAGGCGCCTGCGACGCGCGTCGCGAGGAGGAAGCCGTAGTCCGAAGTGAGGGCACCGGCGACGTGGGTGAGGGCGAAGATGACCAGGAACGCGAGCATCGCGGCGCGCCGGGACCAGCGCAGCGTGACGACGGCAAGCACCGGAGCGCCGACCAGCATGCCGATCGCGAACGCCGAGATCAGCAGGCCCGCGGCCGGGATGGAGACGTGCAGGTCGCCGGAGATCTCGGGGAGGAGACCGGCGAGCATGAGCTCGGACGTCCCCTGGGCGAAGATCGCGGCACCGAGTAGGTAAATGGCAAAGGGCATGGGTCTGCCTTGGGCGGACATGGGTTCCTCTAGGTTCAGAAGGCCTGGAGCGCGGCCTCGATGACGGATTCTTGAGTGCCGCGCTGGGCGCCCCGGCGTGCGGCCACGCGCAGACCGCCGAGTACGACGTACACGTAGTTGGCGAGCGCGGCCGGGTCGCGACCGGCGTCCACGTCACCCGCGGCCTGCGCGGACCGGATCTCCTCGGCGAGGGCGGCGAGTTTGGGAGCGTGGTCGCGGTCGAGCAGCTCGACGAGCTCGGGGTCGGTCGGGCCGAGCTCGACCGCGGTGTTGACGGCCAGGCAGCCGGGCGGATCGCCCGGGTTGGGTTCGACGGCGTTCCACAGGATCCGGCGGACGCGTTCGCGGATCGGTAGATCGGCGCGCTGGATCAGCTCGAGCTGAACCGACGACGTCTGCTCCATGTAGCGCAGCAGCGCGAGATCGAACAACGCCCGCTTGCTGGTGAACGTGTTGTAGATGCTGCTACGCCCGAGCCCGGTCGCCACGCACAGGTCCTGCGTAGACGTCGCCTCGTAACCCGACGTCCAGAAAACCCGCATCGCAGCATCGACTGCCTGCTCCTCGTCGAACATCCGCGGCCTGACCATGCAACGACCATAACACGGTTTTGGACCGACCTATCCAAAACAATCCGTGCCTTCGCCCGCACCTGACTGCCGGAGCGCAGGTGGTCGGTGCGGTCGTGTGCGGTTCACGGAGGATTACTGCCGGTATGTGCCTGTTGTGGTTTGGGGGCGAGGTCGCTGCAGGCGATCCATGGCGGTGGTGGAGCACTGCGGTTCGGGTTGTGTGCCTGGCCTGCGGAATTTCGCTGGATATCCGTTCAGGTTGACCCTTCTCTGCTCAAAATTTGAGGGGAGAAGGGTCAACTTGCGGGGAGATCCCCTCGTTTTCTGCACCGCAACCGCAACCGCAACCGCAACCGCAACCGCAACCGCAACCGCAACCGCAACCGCAACCGCAGCCCGGAAGCTCAGGCGACGGGCACCCCGGGGTGCCGACCTCGCCATCCACCTCGGCCACAGGGTCGGCCACAAGGTCGGTCAGCCACCTGCTCGTTGGCGCCGGCCGCGGCGGGCAACCACCGCGTGCCCCGCCGGCCGTATACCAGCGCGCGGGGACCGCGAGTGGCGCCAGTGTGCGATCGGCGGTCGAGCGTGGGGACCGTGTCGTTGGATATCGATTTCTGGCGACATACTCCGCACACTCGACGGCACGGAAGCCTCAGTCGCACGGCGGGTTCACTCGCTGAGAGGGTGGGTTAGGTCTACCCACTTGTGGGGGTGGCCGGAGGGGGAGGTGAGGAGGGTGCGGCCGTTGGGGGCCAGGGCGGGGTAGCGGTCGGTCAGGGCTTGGGTGGCGGTGGTGTCGCCGGTATCGGCGGCAATCAAGAGGGCGGCCAGCTCGTCGGTCTCGGCGGCGTCGGCCTCGGTGTAGGTGGGGGCCATGGTGCCCCAGCCTTCCCAGAGGAGGAGTTCGTCGCCCATCAGGTGGGCGAGTTGGTGGTGGACGTAGGTGCGGATGAACCACAGGCCGCCGAGGGCGACACTGCCGGGCCGGCTGGTGTCGAGCTCGTCGCCGGTGATCGCCAGGCCGGGCTGTACGCCGTACAGATCGGGGTCGATGCGGCCCGCGCGGGCGTCGCGCCAGACCTCGGCGGCGGAGACGAAGGGGCCGGGTGGCATGTCGAGGGTGTTGAACGGGTGGCCGTCGGCGGGGTCGAGTTGGGCGTCGGTCATCACCCAGCGGTCGCCGTTCCAGTACTCGGCGACGACGTGGTCGAAGTTGAAGCCCTCGCCGAAGTAGACCGCGAAACCGATCCGGCTGCGGGCCGGGATGCCCTTGTGGCGCAGGGCGGACACGAACAGCAGGGTGTAGTCGCGACAGCAGCCGACGACATGGTCGACGGCCTCGCGCGGCACGGCGAGCGCCGTACCGTTGCGGCGTTGGTCGGTGGCCAGGATCGCGGAGACCCAGCGGTTGTCGATCTCGGCCAGCCGGTCGCCGGTGAACTCGATCCCGCCGCCGCGGTAGTGGATGAGCAGGTTGCGGACGACGGCGCCGATCGCGGGGATGTCGTCCGGGAGTGCATCGAACAGGTGCGCATACTCACCGGGATCGCTGTACGGCGTCTGCTTCGCGTAGTCCATCAAGCTTGCCTTTCGGAGATGGGTGGCCTCACCAGAATGGGCAGAGCGATGTCGACGGCCGGCTCGTCGCGCGGGAGCAGGTGGCAGTCGGGGCGGTAGATCTCGCGGGGCGACCCCGCCTCGGGGGTGCCGCCGGCGCGAGCCCAGTCGATGACGAGGTCGTATGCGAGCATCACCCGTGGGAACGCGCACTCGTCCATCGTGAGCGTCGTGTACGCCTCATGGTGGGCCGGCTCGACCCGGATCGCGATCTCGCCGGCCGGATCCACCAGGCCGGTGAACGGCAGGCAGATCTCGACGGTTCCTTCCGCCTCCGGCGTGACCGCGCTGTGGTAGAGCACCCAGGACTCACCGGTGAGCTCGGCGCCCACCGATCGCAGGTACGACGCGATCTCGCTTGTCCGGGACACGATCACGCCGACCAGATACTGCTGGTCGGTATCGGTCCGGATCGTCGCGATCTTCGTCGCCGGTACGTCGCGCACCAGCACTGGCCGGGGTGCCAGGCCGCTGCTGCCGGTGTGGGTCAACCGGCTGCGGAGGTAGTCGAGGGTGGCGCGACGGGCCGCGGTCGTCGCCTCTTCGGCCGCCCACCAACGATCGAGCCGTACGACGGCGTCCGCATCCGATCCAGCCAGTACGTCGGCGATGGTGGCCAGTGGCATGTCGAGCTGGCGCAGCACGCTGATCCGCCGGGCGCGTTCCAACTGCTCCTCGTCGTACAGGCGGTAGCCGTTGGCCGGGTCGATCCGGGCCGGCGCGAGCAGCCCGGAGACGTCGTACAGGCGCAGGGCCTTCTGGGAAAGCCCTGCTCGCCGCCCGAACTCGCTGATCGTCAACACGTGACCATCCAACGCTCTTCCCCAGGGGGAGAGTAAAGGCCTCTTGTGTTTGTGACGGTAACGATATATCGTTAGTGTCATGAATCCATACGAGGAGGAAGACATGAACACCCCCAACGAAACCCGTGGCCGCCGACGCGGTCACCACCATCCCCATCGCGGTGGACCGCGGATGGGTGAAGGCATGCCGATGCACCGCGGACGCGGTGGTCGGGGTCCGGGACGCGGCTCAGGCCGTGGCCGAGCCCCGCGCGGCGATGTCCGAACGGCCGTTCTGATGCTGCTCACCGAGCAGCCGATGCACGGCTACCAGTTGATGCAGGCGATCGCCGACCGGAGTTCTGGACGCTGGACGCCCAGCCCGGGCGCGATCTACCCGACCATCAATCAACTAGAGGACGAGGGCCTGGTCGTCGTCACCGCGGATGCGGGCCGCAAGCTCGTCACCCTGACCGACGCCGGCCGTGAGTACGTCGCCGGGCGTCAGGAGGCGGCGGTCGACCCGTTCGCAGCCTTTGCGCAGGCCGAGCCTGCCACTGACCTGCGCGGACTGCTGGAAGAGCTGCACATCGCTGCTCGGCAGGTCGGTCGCAGTGGCTCCGAGGAGCAGCGCACCGCGGCCGCCAAGATCCTGGCCGACGCCCGCCGCTCGCTCTACCTGCTGCTCGCCGACGGCGCGCAGACTCCAGAGGCCTGAAGCGCCATGAGTAGGGCATCGGCGTGCCGCCGGTAGCCGAGGTTGTTCGGGTGGAAGTTGTCCGGTGCGAGCATGCCTCGCCAGGGCGGCCGTGCATACCTGGACACCTCGGCCACCGGGAGGCCGCGATCAGCGGCCGTGGTGCTGATGTGCTGATTGATACCGGAGACATACGGACTGACTGCACCACCGACGCGCCATAGCCGGTCGGGGACGGTCAGATCCATCACTACAGAGGTTGAGGGCAGCCGGCCGATCACCTGCTTGAGGTGGTCGCGGAAGCGCTTCGGTGGCGTGGCAAGGATGTCGTTACTGCCGATGCCGCAGGTCACCAGCGCAGGTTGCAGTCCCTCGAGCAGCGGGAGTTGGTCGTCGAGGACGTGCCGCGTCTGCGCACCAGAACGGGACAGGTTGAGCACTCGCCACGGGGTCCCGGTGCGGCGGAGTGCATTGAGCACCTGACCGACGTACCCGTGTAGTGGGCTGGATGCGCCGAGACCCTGGGCTGTTGAGTCGCCTAGGACGACCCATAGTGGTCCGTCGCCGTCTAGCGCTTGAGAGTTGTGCTGGGTCCAGTAGTCGGCATAATTGCGTGCCTGTACGTCGACGTAGGCGACACCGTCGAGCCAGCGCTGCACGGCCAGCCGGGAACTGGTTCTCTCGGCCTGGCCCCAGCCCATAATTGCTCGATGCAAAGCGCCGATGGGCGTGGTTCGTTGCCGAAAGAACATTGGTCCCCCCAAACATGAACAGCAGGTGACCAATGAACGTACAGCCCGAAGGTTAACAAACTAGCCAGATACCTTCCCCACCCCACCGCCCCGGTCAGAGCGCGCGGAGCAGCACCAAACAGAGTGGGGGGAGCGGTACGGTCGCACCGGCCTCGACCTCGGTCACCATGCTGTAGCTGGTGTCCAATACGACCTCGTACGCCGGCGCCCACGACGCATCCGGTACGACGACCTGCCGGGTCTCGGACGTGGCGTTCAGCGCGAGCAGGAACGAGCTGTCCGTCAGCGCAGTGCCTTCCGCATCGGTCGCCCGCAGCGCATCCCCGGCCAGGAACATGCCGATCGTGCGCAGGTTCCCGTCGTGCCAGTCGGACTCGTTCATCTCACCGCCGTGCGGTGCGATCCAGGACAGGTCCTTACGGCCGCCCGGTACGACGGGCTGTCCGGAGAAGTAGTGCCACTGCCGCAGAGTGGGGTGGGTCGACCGCAGTGCGATCAGCTTCTTGGTCAGTGCGAGGTGGTCGGCCCACTGGCCGGGCAGCGTCCAGTCGAACCATGAGATGTCGTTGTCCTGGCAGTAGGCGTTGTTGTTGCCGCCCTGCGTCCGCCCGCACTCGTCGCCCATGGTGATCATCGGTACGCCGGTGGACAGGATCAGGGTGGACATCAGGTTCGCCATCTGACGCTTGCGCAAGGCAACTACTGCGGGGTCGTCGGTCTCGCCCTCGACGCCGCAGTTCCAGGACCGGTTGTCGTCGGTGCCGTCCCGGTTGTCCTCGTGGTTGTCCTCGTTGTGCTTGTGGTTGTAGCTGACGAGGTCGCGCAGGGTGAAGCCGTCGTGCGCGGTGACGAAGTTGATCGACGCGTACGGGTAGCGGCCGTCGTCGCCGTACAGGTCGCTGGAGCCGGAGAGGCGGTAGGCCAGGTCCTGCACGCCGCCGGAGGCGTTGCGCCACACGTCGCGCACGCTGTCGCGGAACTTGCCGTTCCACTCCGACCACGGCGTACCGAAGTTGCCGACCTGGTAGCCGAAGTTGCCGACGTCCCACGGCTCGGAGATCAGCTTCACCCGGCCGAGCACCGGGTCGGCCGCGACCTCGGAGAGGAACGGGTGGTCGACCAGGTCAACCTCGTGACGCTCGTTCCGGATCAGCGTTACCGCAAGATCGAACCGGAACCCGTCGATCCCCATCTCCTCGACCCAGTACCGCAGCGAGTCCATCAGCAGCCGCCGGACCTGCGGGTGCGAGGTGTCGACCGAGTTGCCGGTACCAGTGACGTCGTACATGGTGCCGCCCTGGCCGAGCCGGTAGTACGCGCGATTGTCGATGCCCCGGAAGCTCAATGTCGGCCCGTCGAACCCGCCCTCGGCGGTGTGGTTGTAGACGACGTCCAGGATCACTTCGATGCCCGCGGCATGGAATGCGGCCACCATGGCCTTGAACTCGGCCACCTGCTCGCCACGGGTCCCCGATGACGAGTACGCCCCGTGCGGTGCGAAGTACCCGAGGGTGTTGTAGCCCCAGTAGTTCGGCAGGCCGCGTGCTGCGATCGCAGGCTCGGTCAGGAACTGGTGGATCGGCAACAACTCGACCGAGGTGACACCGAGTTCGAGCAGATAGCTGATCACCGACGGATGCGCCAGACCGGCGTACGTCCCGCGCTGGTGCTCCGGTACGTCGGGATGCAGCTTGGTAAAGCCCTTGGTGTGCAGCTCGTACACGACCGTCTCGCCCCAGTGCACCGGCTTGCAGATCGGCGGTGGGGGCTCCGAGTCCCCGACCACGACACTGACCGGGACATGTCCGGCCGAGTCGCCGTCCGACGAGTCATAGATCAGCGGGCTGGCGAAATCCAGCTCACCGTCGACAGCCCGCGCATACGGGTCGAGCAGCAGCTTGGACGGGTTGAAGCGGAGTCCGTGCGACGGGTCGAACGGACCGTGCACGCGGTACCCGTACCGCTGGCCCGGACCGACGCCCGCGACGAATCCGGTCCAGAACTCACCCGTGTGCGCCAGGTCGAGGTTGCGCTGGCTGCCGTCCGCCGCGACCAGGGCGAGCTCGACCCGCTCGGCCGCCGGGGCCCAGAGCGTGAAGGTCGTCCCATCGGTCTGGACCACTGCTCCCAACCGCGGACCGGGGCCGGTGATCGTCGGGTCGGCGGTCGCTTCAGTCACCGGCACATTCTGCACAAGTCCTCTCAAAGTCGTCGGAGGGTGGGGTGCGTCGGCCTCAAAAGAACGGCTTGTGATCGTGAGACGGTGGTTGTGAACGTCTCTGCGCAATGATAGGCAAGGACCGTTACTAAGTTACGACATACTTCCAGACTCATGTGAGGGTCTCATGGCGGAACAGCTGGCCGGTCTGACTGTCGGTCTGATCGGCGCAGGCAACATTTCCCACGTCCACGTCGCGGCGTGGAAAGCACTCGGCGCACGCATCCTCGTCCACTCGGCCGAGGGCGCGGAGTCGCTGGCCGAGCAGTACGGCCTGGAGGTGGCGCCGACACTGGACGGGCTGCTCGCCGAGGTCGAGTTCGTCGACATCGTCACCCCGTCGCCGACGCACAAGGAGCTGACGCTCGCCGCGATCGCAGCGGGCCGGGGTGTGATCTGTGAGAAGCCGCTGACGCTCACCGCGGCCGACTCGCACGACGTGATGGCATCGGCCGAGGCTGCGGGCGTCAAGGTCTACCCGGCGCATGTGGTGCGCTTCTTCCCCGAGTACAAGGCTGCCTACGACGCAGTGCAGGACGGCCGGATCGGTGCGGTCGCCGTCGCGCGCTTCTACCGCCAGGGCTCCTCGCCGGCCGGTGTGGAGTGGTACCGCGACGTGAGGCACTCCGGTGGCGTGATCATGGACCTGATGGTTCACGACCTCGACCAGGCCCAGTGGATGTGTGGCCCGGTCATCAGCGTGTACGCCGTCCAGAGCCCTCCGAACGTGGATGGCATCAGCCCGGTGTGCGTCGCGGCACATGTGACGCTGACCCATGAGTCCGGTGCAATCTCGTTCTGCCGCGCGACCTGGGGTGTGCCCGGAGCTCCGTTCCGGACTGGATTCCACGTCGCCGGCGCGTCCGGCGTACTGAAGTATGCGGCGGGGACCGACACCGGATTCGTCGACGAACTGCGGGACGACGCGGTGGGCGGGGACGTGCTGATTCCGGAGGGCGCCCGCGGGGAGAGTCCTTATCTGACACAGCTGCGGGAGCTGGCGATCGCGCTGCGCGGTGGTCCGGAGCCACGCGTCGTCGGTGCCGACGGTGCATCGGCGGTCTACCTCGCCGAGGCGGCCCGCGCCTCCATGGAGTCCGGCAAGACCATCGACATGAAGTCCTTCACCTCGTCGGGAGCAGTGGCATGACTCTCAAGGTTGCGATCGCTTCCTTCGCTCACACCCACGCAGCGTCGTACGCGCACCTGCTGGGCCGGATGCCCGATGTCGAGGTGCTGTCCGCCGACCCGGACGGCGCTGCGGCTCCGGACGCCGGTCCGCGCGGCGCTGCGTTCGCCGAGAAGCTCGGCATCCCCTACGTGGACTCGTACGACGAGCTGTTCGCGTGGGGCCCGGATGCTGTCGTGGTGACGTCGGAGAACGCCGGCCACCGCGCACTGGTCGAGCGGGCCGCGGCAGCGGGCGCACACGTGCTGTGTGAGAAGCCGCTGGCCACTGAGGTCGCGGATGGCCAAGCCATGCTGGACGCCTGCGCCGAAGCCGGTTCGATCCTGATGATCGCGTACCCGGTGCGCTTCGCGCCGTCGTACCTGCGACTTCGGGCCATGGTCGAGGCGGGCCGGCTCGGCGACGTCTACGCCGTAGTGGGTACCAACAACGGCAAGATCCCGTACGACGCTCGCCAGTGGTTCACGGATGCCGCACTGGCCGGTGGTGGTGCGCTGGTCGACCACACCGTGCACTGTGCGGATCTGATCGACGGTCTGACCGGTGGAGCCTCGGCTGCTCGCGTCTACGCCGCCGCGAATCACGTGCTGCACCAGGACAAGGGTGTGGAGGTCGAGACCGGCGGACTGGTCACCATCACCTACGACAACGGGCTACTGGCAACGATCGACTGCTCGTGGAGCGTTCCGGACAACGGTCCGACCTGGGGTGGCGTCTCGCTGCGGGTCACGGGGACCAACGGATCGGTGGAGATCGAGCCCTTCCTGCCGCATGTCGCTGGGACGGACTCCGAAGGCGAGGTCTTCCTGGCATTCGGCGGCAATCTCGACGAGTCGTTGCTCGGTACCTTCCTGAATGCGGTCCGTGAGTCGGGCGCACCGATCCCCGGTAAGGAGCCTGCCGTCGTACCGCAGCCGGACGGCGCTGTAGGCCTGCGCACGCTGCAGATCGTGGACGCTGCCCGGCGATCTGCCGTTTCCGGTCAGCCCGTGGACCTGTAGTACGGTTCCCGGTGATGTGACCGGTGGGTAGGTGACCAAGGGAGCGACCGCAATGGGTGAGTTCGTCAACCTGACCGTGAGTGATGGTGTTGGAACGATCCGGCTGGATCGACCCAAGATGAACGCCCTGAACGTGCAGGTGCAGGACGAGATCCGGGCCGCGGCCGAGGAGGCCGCGGCCAACGACGACGTCCGCGCCGTGGTCGTGTACGGCGGCGAGCGGGTCTTCGCCGCCGGCGCGGACATCAAGGAGATGGCCGACATGTCGTACGCCGACATGGTCAAGCGCTCCGGTCCGCTGCAGGCCGCCCTGTCCGCCGTGGCCACGATCCCGAAGCCGACAGTCGCAGCCATCACCGGGTACGCACTCGGTGGTGGCTGTGAGCTCGCGCTGTGCACCGACTACCGGATCGCCGCCGAGGACGCCAAGCTCGGCCAGCCGGAGATCCTGCTCGGCGTCATCCCGGGCGCCGGCGGCACCCAGCGGCTCGCGCGGCTGGTCGGCCCGTCGAAGGCCAAGGACCTGATCTACACCGGCCGTTTCGTGGCCGCCGACGAGGCGCTGCAGATCGGCCTGGTGGACAGGGTCGTCCCGGCCGCCGAGGTGTACGACGCCGCGGTCGCCTGGGCCGCGCAGTTCGCCAAGGGCGCCGCGCTTGCTCTCCGGGCAGCCAAGGAGGCGATCGACGCCGGACTTGGGGTCGACCTGAACACCGGCCTGGAGATCGAGCGCCAGCAGTTCGCGGCTCTCTTCGCCACTGAGGACCGCACCATCGGAATGAAGTCTTTCGTCGAAAATGGCCCGGGCAAGGCCGCCTTCACAGGTAGATAGAGCAAGGGAATCTGATGACCACCTCTGCCGAGAAGCCCGCTGCGACCGCCGAACAGGTCGAGGCGGCCTGGAACGACAACAAGCTGGCCCAGGTGCTCTACCACGACTGGGAAGCCTCGACGTACGACGAGAAGTGGTCGATCTCGTACGACGAACGCTGCGTCACCTACGCGCGGGACCGGTTCACCGCGATCGCCGGTGACCAGGGCTGGCCGTACGGGAAGTCGCTCGAGATCGGCGCCGGGACCGGCTTCTTCACGCTGAACCTCAAGCTGGCCGGCGTGATGGACGAGGCGCATGTCACCGACCTGTCCCCGGGCATGGTCGAGGCCGCCAAGAAGAACGCGAAGACGCTCGGCTTCGCGGTCGAGGGTCGCGTCGCGGACGCCGAGAAGCTCCCGTACGACGACGACACGTTCGACCTCGTCATCGGGCACGCCGTCATCCACCACATCCCGGATGTGGAGCTCGCCTTCCGCGAGATGCTCCGGGTGCTCAAGCCCGGCGGCCGTTTCGTCATCTGCGGCGAACCCACCCGGTACGGCGACTTCATCGCCCGCCGGTTGTCCCGCTTGACCTGGTGGGCGACCACGAACGTCACCAAGCTGCCCGCGTTGTCGGACTGGCGACGCCCGCAGGCCGAGCTCGACGAGTCCTCCCGAGCCGCCGCTCTGGAGGCCGTCGTCGACCTGCACACCTTCGACCCGGACACCCTGGGCCGGACGGCCACTCGCGCCGGTGCGGTCGAGGTGAAGACCGTGACGGAGGAGCTGACCGCCGCCTGGCTGGGTTGGCCGATCAGAACGTTCGAGGCCGCCGTACCGGAGCAGAAGCTCGGATTCGGCTGGCGGATGTTCGCCTACAAGTCGTGGCTGCAGTTGTCCAAGGTGGACAAGGTTCTTTCGAACGTTGTCCCTGACGAGCTGTACTACAACGTCTCCATCACCGGAGTAGCGCAGTAGGGTAAGTAGATGCGGTTGCTGTCAGTAGCGAATTTGCGGTGGGTGGTGCGCCATCGGGCGTGGACGCCGTACTACCTCAAGCGCTACTGGCGGTTCGCCTGGTTCAAGCTGCGGCACCGCCATGTGATCACCGAGGGTTTCGTCTTCCTGGGCAAGCATCTGGAGATCGTGTCCCGGCCCGGGCACGGCCGGATCGTCCTCGGCAAGTGGGTGCACCTCGGTGACGAGACCCGGCTGCGCGCGCACGAGGGCACGCTGCGGATCGGCGACAAGGTCGTCTTCGCCCGCGACGTCACGGTGAACTGCTACCTGGACATCGAGATCGGCGCGTCCACCCTGATCGCGGACTGGACCTACATCTGCGACTTCGACCACAAGACCGACGATCTCGGCCTGCCGATCAAGGACCAGGGGCTGGTGAAGTCGCCGGTCCGGATCGGCCCGGACTGCTGGCTGGCCACCAAGGTCACCGTCACCCGCGGAACCGACCTCGGTCGCGGCGTGGTGATCGGCGCCAACAGCGTTGCCCGTGGCAACATTCCTGCGTACGCCGTGGCCGCCGGGGTTCCGGCGGTCGTGGTCGCCGACCGCACCACCCGTTATGCCGCCGACGCGCCGCGCCGTGCCTATTTGGCCGGCCTCGCCGAGGTGAACGCAGCCACCGCCGCCCAGCTGCGCTCGTCCGTTCCACCGGAAGCCGTTTCATCCAAAGCTGTATCTGTTTCATCGAAAGATGGCCAGCTCGCGACACCCGAGGTCACCGTGACACCGACTGCCGGCGGCGACAAAGAACGTGTCGAGGGGTTCTCAAGTTACTCACCAGTCGGGCACTATGTCCCGCACGACCGGATGGCCGTCGGAGAGGAGACACAGCGTGGCTGAGCACGCGCGCACCGATGGCCCGGCCGTCGTTCCCCCGCGCGCTACGTTGGAATCAGCGCTGGGAACGCCAGCACGTGAAGGCACTGAGGACGTGACAACGACCGCCGCGCCGGCCCCGATCGCCGGGGCCCGGCGCAGGTTGTCGCCACGGCCGGTCCCGGTCAGTCGACGGCGGAAGTCGGCGGCACCGGTTCCGGGCGCAGGTGAGGTACCGAACCCGGCTGAGGAGATGGGTGACGTGGGCAAGGACGACACAGCGAAGGCGGCCGCGACCGACAAGGCGGCTGCTGAGGAGACCCCAGCTGGTGCGACCGCGACCAAGACGGCCAAGCCGCGGACGGCGGCCGAGATCGTCGCCGAGCAGAAGGCTCGCGAGGAGGCCGCTGCGTCGGCCGCCTCCACGCCGGAGCCCAAGCCGGACGACACCGCGGTGACCAAACCGGTCAGCCGGGTGACGCCCGCGGCGGCGGCCAAGCCGACCGCGGCGCCCAGCAAGGGCGGCAAGCAGGCGTTGAGTTCGGTCGGCAGCGGCGTTCGGCAACTACGGAATCTGCTCGCCTCGGTGATCTGGCTCGTCGCCGTGCTCGCGGCTGCGCTGCTGGCGCTGGGCGCGCTCTTCACGGCGCTCGACCAGACCAACCAGAGCAACGAGATCGTGCGCTGGGTGCTGGAGCGCGGGCACGACCTGGTGGGCCCGTTCAAGGACCTGTTCCGGCTCGAGACCGCGAAGAACACCCTGCTGGTGAACTGGGGGATCGCGGCGCTGGTCTACCTGATCGCCGGCAAGATCCTCGAACGCTTCATCCGTCCGTAGGCTTCACGGCGACCAGGATCAGGTCGAGCGACGCGTCAAGGTCGCCCGGCCTGATCTCGCTGGGTTTGATAAAGAAGTCCTGGTACGTCGTGCCCGTCACCAGCTCGCGGAGTTCCGCGGGCCACTCGTCGTGCGGACCGGCCAGTTGAGCATCGACGCAGGAGCCGTTGGCGGCTTCCCACTCCTGCAACCGCTCGCCGTGATGCAGTCCGAGCGTGTGGGTGATCTCGAACTCCGGCTCGACGAGCTCGGTGAACTCGGCCATCGTCAGCTCACGCGTGTGGTACCAGTTCCCGCTCGGGAAGGTCAGTCGATTCGGAGTGCTCAGTACGGCGGTCCCGCCGGGCGCGAGAATCCGCGCGCACTCGGTGATGAACCGCGGCTGCTCCCACAGGTGCTCGATCGTCTGCAACGACGTGAGCAGTCCGAAACTCGCATCCGCGAAGGCGGTCTGGACGAGGTTGCCCCGAATCACCTGCACCTGCGGATACACCCGCCGTACGTGCTGCAAGGTCAGGTCCTCGTAGTCCAGCCCGAAGACCGGCTCCGAGCCGGCCGTGCGGAGCAGCTCCGCGCCGTACCCCTCGCCGCAGCCGGCCTCGAGCACGCGCCCGGCCGTCGGCAGCAGTTCCGCCACGATCCACCGGTACGCCGCCTCGTGGCGCGCGAACCAGTAGTTCTCGTGCCAGATGCCGGGGGCCGTTCGTTCGCCGGTGAGGGCCAAGGTCTCGGTCACCGGGTCAGCTTAAACACAGCAGCGGTGCCCGGGCCCGCCCAGCCCGAACACCGCCGCTGTTGGATCAGTTACCGCTTGGTGTGCTTACCGGTGCCGTCGTCATCGAGGCCGTCCACGTCGATCTGCTCCTTGCGGACGCTCTCGGTGATCTGCTCCTCGCCACGGACGGTCTCGGTCTCGAGGCCGACCCGCTCGACGGCGACAGTCTCCTTGCCGATCACCGGGCGCTCCTCGTGCAGCACGACCTCGTGGTCCTCGTCGCCCATCTCGCCGGCCCGGCCGCGGCGCTCGCCGTCGGCCACCGGCTCGCGGACCACGCGCACTTCCTCGTGGCTCACCGGCACCGTGATCTGCTGCTCCTCGGTCACCACGTGCTTGTGCAGCGTGACCCGGCCGGTCTCGACCGTCTCGGTCCCGGCGTGCAGCCGCTCCTCGTGCCGAACCATCGACCCGTCGGCCTGAGCGTCCGCCGTACGGTCACCTGTCTTGAGGTCTGTCATGCGGCCGGTCTGCGGCATTCGCATGCCGTAGTAGCGGTACAGGTCGGTCGCCTCGCCGTCGGACAGATGGCCGTTGGCGTCGATCCGCGGCGCGTCCTTGATCTTCGACTTGGACGTCGCCAGATGCAGCCCGTCCTTCTCGACGTGCGCACCGTCGAGCGGTACGAAGGTGTGCTTCGTACCGAACAGGCCCGTGTTGACGGTCACCCATTCCGGCTGGCCGGTGCTGTCGGAGGCGTAGAGATTGCCGACCGACCCGACCTTGTCGCCGGTCGCGTCGTACGCCGTCTCGCCCACGACTTGCTCGATTCCCTGCATGGTCATTCTCATCAACCCCGTGTTGTTGTTTGCGCTGAGCAACGAACGACGAACCGGTGCCCGACCTCACGATGGGCAAACACTCGATTACCGCACGTGTTCGGATAGCGGGCGGTCGAGGTGTGGCGGACGCCTCGGTCGCCACCGCTGACCGCCGGTGAAGCGAGGGGATAGCCTGGGCGGGCGCCGGCGGTGTGATGGGGCTCGCACGTGGCATATGTTTCTCGCGAGTAACATCCGTGGCAGGCTGGGAGAGACCGAAAACCAGAAGGGGTCCAACACGCTATGAAGATCGTCGTCTGCGCGAAGTTCGTGCCGGATGCCACGGCGGACCGCCGCTTCCGCCCGGAGGACAACACCGTGGATCGTGCCGGTGTGGACGGGCTGCTGTCCGAGCTGGACGAGTACGCCGTCGAGACCGCGCTCACCGTGAAGGAAGCCGGCGATGCCGAGGTGACCATCCTCACTGTCGGCCCGGAGCAGGCTGCGGACGCGGTGAAGAAGGGCCTGCAGATGGGCGCCGACGCCGGCGTTCACGTCCTCGACGACGCCATCCACGGCTCCGACGCGGTCGCCACCTCGCTGGTGCTGTCGAAGGCGCTGGCCAAGCTCGAGGCCGACCTGGTCGTCTTCGGGATGAGCTCGACCGACGGCGGCATGGGCGTCGTCCCCGCGATGGTGTCGGAGCGTCTCGGCCTGCCGGCCGTCACGCTGGGCTCCGAGGTCACCATCGACGGCACGAGCGTGAAGATCCGTCGCGACGGTGACACCGCGAGCGACACCGTCGAGGGCACGCTGCCGCTGGTGCTGAGCGTCTCCGACCAGGCCAACGAGCCGCGGTACCCGTCGTTCAAGGGCATCATGGCCGCGAAGAAGAAGCCGGTCGAGACCTGGTCGCTGGCCGACCTCGAGATCAGCCCGGACCAGGTCGGTTCCTGGACCGAGGTGGTCGAGGTGACCGCGCGTCCGGCTCGTACGGCGGGCACGATCGTGACCGATGAGGACGGCTCCGGTGCGGGCCGGCTCGTCGAGTTCCTGTCCACCAACAAGTTCCTCTGAGGGGCGAGCAGTCTTATGTCGAACGTTCTGGTTCTCGTTGACCACACCGCGGGCGTCGTGCGCAAGACGACCGCCGAGCTCCTGACCATCGCCCGCCGCCTCGGCGAGCCCGTCGCGGTCTTCATCGGCGACGGCGTGCAGGAAGCCCTTCCGGCCCTCGGCCAGTACGGCGCCACCAAGGTGATCGCGCTGACCAACCCGGAGCTCTCGCAATACCTGGTGTCCCCGAAGGCCGAGGCGCTGCAGCAGGTCGCGGCCAAGATCGAGCCGTCGGCGATCCTGATCTCGTCGAACGCCGAGGGCAAGGAGATCGCGGCCCGGCTCGCGGTCAAGCTCGAGTCCGGCCTGATCACCGATGCCGTTGACGTCCAGGAGGGCCCGGTCACCACGCAGTCGGTGTTCGCGGGCAACTTCACGGTCAAGTCGAAGATCACCAAGGGCATCGCGATCATCACGGTGAAGCCGAACGCGGCGACCCCCGAGGCGTCGGAGACGTCGCCGGAGGTCGAGGAGTTCGACGTCACGATCTCGGACGCGGCCAAGACGGCCCGTATCACCGACTCGAAGCCGCGCGCGGCGACGGGCCGTCCGGAGCTCACCGAGGCCGCGATCATCGTTTCGGGTGGCCGCGGTACCGGCGGTGACTTCGGTCCGGTCGAGGCCTTCGCCGACTCCCTCGGTGCGGCTGTCGGTGCCTCGCGCGCCGCGGTCGACTCGGGCTGGTACCCGCACGCCTACCAGGTCGGCCAGACCGGCAAGACCGTGTCGCCGCAGCTGTACGTCGCCGCCGGGATCTCCGGCGCGATCCAGCACCGCGCCGGCATGCAGACCTCGAAGACGATCGTTGCCATCAACAAGGACAACGAGGCGCCGATCTTCGAGTTGGTCGACTTCGGTGTCGTCGGCGACCTGCACAAGGTCCTCCCGGCCGCCACCGAAGAGGTCACCAAGCGCAAGTCCTGACTAGTACAACTCAGGTTTCAGTAGGGCGTGGCTGACCGATCTGGTCAGCCACGCTTCGTATTCCGCCGCGGACCAGCCGCGCGTCTCTGTCAAATGCCGGTAGTTGCTCACGTGGTTGAGTAGCCAGAGCTCGTCGGTGGCCCGCTCGACCGTCAGTCCGTCGCGCAGGTGGCCGTCGTCCGCCAAGCGCTGGGCAAAGTTCCGGGTGACGTGCCAGTGCTCCTCGAACACGCGGTCTCGCAGTGCGGCCAGCGTGTCGTCCACCGTGGCGCCGGCCTCGATGACCGCGATCAGTCCGGCGATCCGCTGCCTGATCATCAGCCCGTTGCCTGTCGCGAAGGCGATCCGCTGGACCGGATCCGCGATCTCGAACTGCTGTTTGTACCAGTCCCGCTCGACCACCGGCACCTGATCGTCCACTCCACCGGCGAGCGTGCGGTGCCAGACGTTGAGCAGTAGCTCGGTCTTGGTGCCGAAGGCCAGTTTCACCGTGGCCAGTGACACCGCGGCCTCCTCGGCGACCGCGGGCAACGTCGTACGGACGAAGCCGCGGGTGGTGAACATCCGTTCGGCCGCATCCAGTACGGCGGCTCGCGTCTGCTGTGCGCGGCGTTCCCGAACGGGCGAGTCATAGCGACGGGGGTTGACATTGTCGGGCACCCCGCTACGGTAGTCGGTAATTGACTAGCCGCAAAGGCTAGCGAATTACGGAGTGTCTCTGGGGGACGAGATGACAACACCATTCGAGGTAGTGACCGAGCGGGTCCGGGCGGCCTGGAACGCTGAGGTCGACTACCAGCCGTTGGCACAGCAGTCCGTGCTGACGAGCGAGCTACAGGTGCAGGCAGCCGCGGTCCGGTGGGGTGACCGCGTGCTGGATGTTGCCGCTGGGACTGGGAACACCGCGCTGGCCGCGGCTCGGCGTGGCGCGGTGGTGACCGCGACGGACTTCAGCCCGGTCGGTCTGGAGCGTGCGGTACGACGGGCTGCGGCGGAGGGCGTGACGATCGACACCGAGGTGGCCGATGCGCAGCAGTTGCCGTTCGAGGATGGGAGCTTCGATGTCGTGCTGTCGACGTTCGGAGTCATGTACGCGCCGGACCAGCAGCGTGCTGCCGATGAGTTGCTGCGGGTCTGCCGGCCGGGTGGCCGGATCGGACTGGTGAGCTGGTGCCTGACTGGATTGATGGCGGACTTGCAGAGCGCGCTGGGCGCCGTACTGCCGCCACCGCCACCCGGTGTGCCGTCGCCACATCGGTGGGGGACTGAGCAGCACTACAAGGAGCTGTTCGGTGATCGCATCGCGGTGACCAGTGCCGACGTACTGACACAGGACACCTTTGCTGAATCGGCGCAGGCACAGGTTGCGGCCATGCTGACGCACCTGCCGCCCTGGCGGATGCTGTTCGACCGATTGGACCCAAAAGGGCAGTCCGCCATGGCAGCGGCGGCTGAGGGCGCGTACGAGCGTGCGAACCGAGCTATCGACGGGACCCTGCTGGCCGGCTCGCAGTACCTCCGGATCGTTGCCACCGCTCTCTAACCCGTACCGCCTGCCGGTGCTGCTCCTGCTGTGTGAAGATCGGCAGGTGGCTGACGAGGAGCGGTACTGGTACGAGGACGGGCTGGATCCGGAAGAGCTGGCGTTCCAGCGGCTGCACGGGCCGTGGAAGCGGTCGACGCCGGCTGATGCGCTGGCGATGATGAGCCGGTACGACGGGGACTGGTGGATCGCCGGGGGATGGGCCATCGATGCGTTCACCGGAGTGCACCGGGCACACGAGGATGTCGATCTGTCGTTGTGGCGGCGCGATGTCGAGAAGCTGCGGCTGCATCTGCGGGGGAGGTACGACCTGTGGTCGAACGCCGGTGGGCGGTTCCGGCCGCTGACCGACCAGGCGCCCGAACACCCGGAGGACGCGGACCAGATCTGGTTGCGCAAGCATGCGCTGGCACCGTGGGAGTACGACGTGGTGGTGAACCCGGACCGCGCCGGCCGGTGGGTGTTCCGGCGCGATCCGGCGCTCGACTTCGCGCTCGAGGACATCACCTGGCGAGCGCCCGACGGTGTCCGCTACCTCAACCCTGAGATGGCCCTTGCCTACAAGGCGAAGCTCGCTCGGCCGAAGGACGAGCTGGACTTCAACGCCGCCCTCCCACTGCTGTCGGATGACCAGCGGGTCTGGCTGGCCGACATGGTCGACCACCTGCACCCCGGTCACCCGTGGCCGGCGCGACTGCGCTAACTCGTCGGCCGGACAGCCGTTCGGACAGTGCCATCACGGCGCCGCCGATTTCGGACTCGTCGTTGACGTCGGTGCGCAGGTGCAGCAGGCGGATGGCGGGGAGCGGTCCGAGCTGCAGGGTGCGGTTGGTCATGGTCAGTCCTCTTTCGATCGATCGGAGCCGCCGCTCGACCTCCGTCAGCCGGTCCGCGTCCGCAGTCATCCGCTGCTCGAGCTGGGCGTGCCGCAGTCGCAGCATGCCGCGCAGTTCGTCGACAGGTAGCTGTTCGTCGAGGAGTGCGCCGCACTGCTCCAGCGTGAAGCCCAGCTCCTTCAGTGCGATCAGACTGTCGACACGCCAGATCTGTGACAGTGCGTAGAACCGGTGTCCGGTGTGTGGGTCGACGCGCTCGGGCACAACCAGCCCTAGCGCGTCGTAGTGCCGCAGCATCCGCACTGAGATGCGGGTGTGCCGGGCGAGGTCTCCGATACTCAACATGGTTCGTCCAGCGAATCGTCTGACACCGTGTCAGTTGCAAGCACTCGCAACTGGAGCATGGCGGCGAACCGTGCTTCGGGGTCTGCCAGGTCCAGGTTGCCGATCTCCGCGAGCCGCCGCAGCCGGTACCGGAAGGTGTTCGGGTGCACGTAGACCGCAGCAGCCGCAGCCGTCACGTCACCGAAGGCGTCCAGCCACGCTCGCAGTGTCTCGACCAGCTTGGCGTTGTGGACCTGGTCGTAGGCGAGCAGTCGAGCGATCGGTCCGGTCAGCTGTTCACCACGTGCCTCGACGAGGTCGCGCAGTTCCAGCAACAGCGCCTCAACCTGTACGTCGGCCAGCCGGGCCACCCGCTGTGCACTCCGACTGGTCCGTAGTACCCGGAGCGCCCGGTCGGCGCTGGCACGCGCCTGGGGCAACCGTGCGGCCGTGGCGACCCCGATGATCGCTCCGGAGCGACTGCCGACCCGGTCCAGGAAGTCCTGCGCGACTCGGCTGGCGCGCTCCTCGCTGTCCACCGACACCAGCCCGTAGGCCACATCACCCACCAAAGCCGCCGCCGATCGTGGAAAGACCGCACCCAGGTGCATCGCGAACGCATCTGCCAATCGCTGCCGCTCAGCCGTCAGTCCGTCTTTAGGTGCAGCAAGCGCCAGTACGACGAGCGCCCGGTCCGCCAGGCCGAGTCGGTCGAGTGCCTCGCGGGCACCGGCTCCACCGTTGAGCGCCGTACTGACCAGGTCGGCGCGTAGCCGGCGTTCGACATCGGCGTCGGCGCGGATGCGCAGCATGTGCAGGGCAACAACCTTGGCGGCGTCGCGCAGAGCCTCAGAACGCTCGCTGCTCAACGGCTCATGCACAGCGACCCAGATAGAGCCCAACACCTCGTCGCCAGCGCGCACTGCGACAGCGACTCGTGGAATCGCGACCTCGGGTCCAGTGGCCGGCATCGGCGCCACATAGACCGGCTGGTCGGTCCGGTAGAGCTCTCGGAAGACACCGCGCTCGGAGAGCAGTCGGGAGTAGCGTTCGGGGACCTGTCGGCCGAGGACGGTCTCGACGCGAGCGGTGTCGGCTTCGTCCTGCCGTCCGGAGAACGCGAGCACCCGGGAGCTGCGGTCCTCGATGGTGACCGGTGCGTCCAGCAGTGCCGCAGTCGCGTTCGCCAGTGCGAACAGGTCACCGGACGGCATACCGCCGAGCGTCTCCGACTCTGCGACGCCGACGTCGAGCACCGAGCGCAGGAGGATGCCGAGCTGGTCCCAGGTGGCCCCTCGAGTCAGTGCGAGCACAGCCACGCCGGACTCGGTCGCTGCCGCCGCGATACCGGCTGCGACCGGACTACGCAGTACCAGCCCGGCTGCGTTCTGACGGCCGAGGTCATGCAGGACTTGGATGATCGCCTCGGGGTCGTGGAGACCGACCCCGAGGACGAGCGCATGCTGGGGGAGCACCGGGTCGTCGAGCGGGTCGTGGATGACCACACCGCCGATGTCGTCGGGGCGGTCCGGGTCCCCGGCCACGAGCTCGAGCAGGGTCGCGCCGAGGTCGTCCAGTACGCGGCCGAGGCTGGCCCGAGGTCGTTGTGTCACTCCGCCATTGTGCATCCGGACAGATCCGACCCCAGGATTCGTCGATTCCTACAGCGGCAGCCACTCGGTCGAGATGGTGACCGCATCCAGTTCGTCGGGCAGCGGGTCAACGCCGATGCCAGGCCCGGTCGGTACGGCGAGGTGACCGTCGGCCAGGGTGAACGGCGCAGTGATGTCGGTCTTGTAGTAGCGCGACGAGCCGGAGGTGTCGCCGGGCAGCGTGAAACCAGGCAGTGCGGCCAGTGCGACATTCGCTGCGCGGCCGAGTCCGGTTTCGAGCATGCCGCCGCACCAGACCGGGATGCCATTGGCCACACAGACGTCATGGATCCGCCGGGACTCCAGATAGCCGCCGACCCGGCCGGGCTTGACGTTGATGATCGAGCACGCGCCCAGACTGATTGCCGCCGCGGCCGCACGGGCTGAAGTGATCGACTCGTCCAGACAGATCGGTGTCGTCACCTGCTTCGCCAGCTCTGCGTGTCCGAGGATGTCCTCCTCGTCCAGCGGCTGTTCGATCAGCAGCAGGTCGAAGGCATCGAGCTGAGCCAGGTGCCGAGCATCCGAGACGGCGTAGGCCGTGTTGGCGTCGACCTGCAGCAGCACATCGCCGTACCGCTCCCGGACTGCGGCGACCGGCGCAATGTCCCAGCCAGGTTGGATCTTCAGCTTGATCCGCAGGTAGCCCTCGTCCAGATAGCCACCTACTGCGGTCAGTAGCTCGTCGATCGAGTCCATGATCCCGACCGACACGCCACACGGCACCCGATCGTGCACAGCGCCCAGTTCGCGCGCCAGCGATCGGCCCTCGGTCCGCAGCTCGGCATCCAGTACGGCGGTCTCCAGCGCTGCCTTGGCCATCCGGTGCCCGTGGAACTTCGCCAGCGTAGGTGCGACCTGCGTGGCTTCGGAGACCCCAGCCACGGCAGGCACGAAGTACCGGCGCAGTACGTCGATCGCACCGTCGACGTACTCCTCGGAGTACAGCGGTGCGGCCATTGCGACGCACTCACCCCAGCCCTCGGCCTCAGTACCGACAGCCCGGACCAGCAGTGCGTCCCGGGTGACCTCGGTCCCGAACGACGTCCGGAACGGCGACACCAGCGGGAGTGACACCCGCCGCAACTCGACTCCGGTCAGCTTCATGCCAGTCCCTCTCGTTCGACTACGTACCATCCGGTCCGATCGAAGCCGGTCACGCGGGCACCGTCGGCCAGCAAGCCACCGAGCACCTCACGCACCGCCAGTCGCCACTCCTGCGCCGCAGCGAAGTCTGTTGCCCGCAACGCCTCCACATCAGCCGGTACGGCGACCAGCACGGGACCTGCGGTCGGCAGGTCGACGCGGACCGGCCGACCGTCCTCGTCTCGACCCAACGCGATCGCTGCCCCGGAGGACTCAGGGCCTCCGACCGGCTCGTCGAGTTGCCAGCGCACCAGCAGCCGATCGCTCTCGTCCTCGCCGTTGATCTCGTCGCGCATCTGGCCGTAGAAGTTGGTCAGGTACTGCGTCGGGCGCGCACCGAGCTTGATGAGGTTGAAGTGGGCGTTGCGCCGGATCAGTGGGTCGAAGGTCCACTCGATCGCGGTGAGACCACGCTCCAGTGCCCACTGCCGCTGGTGCAGCTTGAGAGCGAATCCGACGTTCCGGCCGCGGGCCTTCTGCGACACACCGGCCACGTGACTGTGCAACGTGCGCTCAGCGGGTGCACCGAAGAATCCGACACACGCTCCGACCAGTTCGCCGCCGTCGTACGCGCCGCCGACGTAGCTGCCCGCCTTGGACATCGCACGTAACAGCTCAGTGGTCACAGGCGGGTTGTGCGGGTCCGGGCGCCAGATGGTGTCGAACAGCTGGTAGACCGCTTCCAGATCGGCCAGTGCAGTCAGCTCACGTACCTGTACGTCAGTTGCTGTCTCGGTCATCGTCGGCCCAGTAGGTCGGCGATCAGCGTGGTGAGCAGAGTGGTGCGTGGCGCGATCTCGTCGACGATGACGTGCTCGTCATCGGCATGCGCGCCACCACCAACCGCACCGAGCCCGTCGAGGGTCGGCGTACCGATGCCGGCGGTGAAGTTGCCATCGGACGCACCACCTACGGAGACCTGGCGCAGCGGGGGCTGGCCGAGCTCGGCGGCCAGTTGAGACGCCCGCTCGTAGAGGTCTTCGGCCATCTTGCGTTCGAACGGCGGCCGGTTCGGACCACCGATCAGCTCCAGCTTTGCTTCCGGGAGCACGGGCGTGAGTGCCCGCATCTCTTTGTCTACTCGGAGCTGCTCAGCGACAGTCCGCGACCGCACGTCGACCAGGAAGCTCGCAGCGGCCGGCACCGTGTTGCGCACGGTCCCGGAGACCAGCCTGGTCGGCGTGACCGTCGTACCGAGGGTCGGATCGCCCAGCTCGTTGATCGCGAGGATCTGGTGCGCTGCCTCGATGCTGGCGTTCACACCGAGCTCTGGCTCCAGTCCGGCGTGGGAGGCGCGTCCGGTGATCCGGAGCTCGTAGTTGGAGACGCCCTTGCGTTCTAGCTTGAGGGCTCCGTCTGCCGACGCTTCCAGCACGAGTGCGGCAACACAGCCAGCCGCCTCGGACTCGATCAGTGCCCGGGACGACGGTGAACCCAGCTCCTCATCACCAGTCACCAGTAGCGTGATGCCGCTGGGATCCGGCAGCGCGGCAATAGCGTGGAACGCCATCACCACTCCGGTCTTCATGTCGAAGCAGCCCGGTCCCCGGAGCACGCCGTCCTCGATCTGGAACGGGTGGGTCGCGAGTGAGCCCAGCGGCCAGACGGTGTCGTGGTGGCCGACCACGAGCACCTGCGTCGGCCCGTCACCGAACTTCCAGCGCAGGTGCGTCCAGCCGTCGACGACGACGTACGCCGGTGCTTTGCCGAGTCGCTCGGTCCCCAGTTGGGCAACGACGTCCGCGCTGGCAGCCACCGCCTCCTTGTCCACTGAGGGCGACTCACAGGTCACCAGGGTCTCGATGTCTTTGAGTAGATCCATCAGTCCACCTTCGGTGTGGCGCGGGAGCCTAGATGCAGGTACTTCTCGCCGGTAGGCAGTGCGTAGAACGTCACTGCGCTCCAAGCCAGCACGCCGTCCGGTCGGACGGCGAACAGATCGCCACTGTCGTCGACCGGGAGCAGCGCGCGCTCTTGCGTTGCCTCAGGCACCAGTGCGGCAAGCGGTCCGGTGACTGTGGTGCGCAGTACGGCCTGGCCGTCGCGGACCAGCACCTCATGCGTTGTGCCAGCTCGCTCGTAGCGGCCGGTGTGCCGTTCGAGATCCACAGTGGGCGGTTCGGTCGGCGGGGTCACGAGAGCCGGCAGAGTGATGTCGGCGAGCTCCGTGAAGACCTCCCGGTACAGCTCGTCGTACAGGTCACCGGGGCTGCCGCCATTGGTGAGCAGGGCGACTGCCAAGCCTTCGGTAGGCAGAATCCGCAGCATCGACACCTGGCCGATCGTGCCGCCGTCATGGCCGATCAACTGCTGCCCGTCCCACTCGAACCGCATCCAGCCGAGTCCCCACGAGTCGGCGACCGACTTGGCGGGTACATCGGCGTGCTTCGCGGCCATCTCGGTCACTGCTGCTTCCGGGAGCAGTCGCTTGCCGCTCGGAGCCAGTCCGCCGTCCAGATGCAATCGAGCGAACGCCAGTACGTCGGCAACCGTTGAGGAGATGAGCCCCGCCGGACCGGCTGACCGCTGCAGGCCCCAGACCGGGGCGAGCTTGTCCCCGGGCAGATGGCCGACCGCGGCCCGGTGCATGAGGGCTTCTTCCGGCAGGGTCACTGTGTGCTCGAGCCCGAGCGGCTCGATGATCCGCTCCCGCAGCACCTGGTCCCACATCTTGCCGGTGAGCTTCTCGATCACGCGACCGGCCAGCGAGAAGCCGGAGTTGCAGTAGGACCAAGTCGCGCCCAGCGGATGGCTCTGACCGACAGTGGCGAGTACGTCGACGTACTTCTCCAGACAGTCGTCACCGCGTCCGGTGTCCTCGAACACGTCACCGTCGATACCGCTGGTGTGCGTGAGCAGGTGCCGCATAGTGACCTGCTTGGCCACATCCGGATCACTCAACTGCAGCTCCGGCAGTACGGCGGCCAGTGGTGCGTCCAGCTCGAGCAGACCCTCGTCCACGAGCTGCATCACCAGAGTGGTCGTCCACACCTTGGTGATGGACCCGATCTGGAACAGCGAGTCGGTGGTGACCTCGACGCCGGTGTTCTTGTTCAGTACGCCGGTGGCTGCCTGCACCAGTTCGTCTCCACGGCGGATGCCGAGCGTGGCACCGGTGACACCGTGCTTGGCGGCCAGAGTGGTCAGTCTGCGCTGCCAGTGCGCCGCATCGATCCGCGGACGGCTCGGTCCGGTCGCGCTACCGGCGTACTGGTCGACCCAATCGAGGATGCGGCGGTTGAAGTCCAGGCGGTGCGACGGCTTGCCCTGCAGGATGAAGAGGTGGTCTGCCTCTGGGTAGAGCACCAGCTCTGTGGGGACACCGCGTTCTCTCAGCGCGGTGTGCCATTGCTGGGCCTGGCCGAGCGGACAGCGGCGGTCTGCGTCGCCATGGATGACCAGGGTCGGCGTCTGCACGCTGTCGATCTGCGTCATCGGTGACATCGCTTTGAGGTCACCACCGGTCAACTCGAAGGCCGTCAGATAGTGCCCGAGGTCAGAGGTGCCCGTCATGCTGGTCAGGTCGCTGATCACGCCGCCGGTCACAGCTGCGGCGAATCTGTTGTCCCTGCTGGTCAGGTAGCACGTCATGAAGCCGCCGTAGCTGTAGCCGGCGACCGCGAGGCGATCCGGATCAGCGATGCCTTCGGCAACCAACTGGTCGATCGGCTCGAGGAAGTCCTTGCCATCGGAGGTGCCCCAACCGCTGATCACACCGGTGAAGAAGTCCTCGCCGTACCCGTCGCTGCCCCGGGGATTCACCAGCAGCACGTTCCAGCCACGGGCGACCAGCTCCTGGTGGTAGCCGTGCACCTCATCGGCGCCGGCGCTCCACGCGCCATGCGGACCACCATGGATGTCCAGGAGCAGCGGCTGTGCGCCAGTGGCTTCCGGGTCGCGGATCAGCCACGCCGCGACGACAGTCCCGTCCGAGATCGTGAACTCACGCTCGACTCGGGCGAAGTGCTCCACCTCGGCCAGCTTCTCGCCGTACGACGTCCGCGTGGTGCTCGCGCCGGTCGCCAGTTCGACGGTGACAACTTCGCCGTACGACGTCTCCGTGAGCAGCGTTGTGGTGGCTACGCCGCCGACTGCGCTGAGTCCGGAGATGTTGTGGCCGGCCTGGCCGAACACTCGCTGCGGAGTGCCACCGGCTACCGGTACGGAGTACAGGTGGGTGCAGCCGCGGTCCCGGGTGCAGAACAGCACGGTGGTGCCGTCGTCGACCAGCAGCGGGTGACCGCCCGGGTACGCCGGGCCGCCGACCATCACGTTGCGGTCGAGCGACTCGGTCAGATCGGTCACCGCGCCAGAGCTCAGGTCCAGCCGCAGCAGCCGGCTGTGACCCACTGGCTCGTGCTGGGTGCCGACCAGCAGCAGCGACCTGCCGTCGGCTGTCCAGCCGGACGCGGCGACCTGTCCGTCAGCCAGACCGACCAGCTGAGGCGCGGCCTTGTCGTTGGTCGCATCCAGTACGTAGGCGGGCGCCTTCGCGGTGAGATCGGCATCGGTCGAGGTAGCGGCGCCGAACGCGAGCTTGGTGCCGTCAGGCGACCAGGCCGGGTCTCCTGCGTGCCAGTCACCCTCAGTGGCTTGCCGGGTCGCTTTTGACGCGACTTCCAGTACGTGAACGTGCTTGCGGACCGTCCGCAGCCAGCCGACGCCGTCAGCCTGGTAGTCCAGCCGCTTGGTAGCGATCGGTGCGTCTTTAGCGCTGGAGGCGGTGTCGACGGGAGCGCTGAAGGCGATCCGGGTCCCGTCTGGACTCCACTTCGGTGCACCTGCGCCCAGCGGGAGTGTGGTGAGCTGCTCTGGCTCGCCACCGTCGCTGGGGAGCACCCAGAGCTGCGCAGGCCCGTCTTTGGCGCGCAGGAAGGCGAGCTGACTGCCATCTGGTGACCAGGTCGGGGATCTGTCGCCGTCGGATCTGGTCAGCTGTCGTGGCTCGCCACCTGCCGCCGGGACTCGCCAGAGGCTCCGCAGGTCGCGGTCGGCCTTCAGGTCGGTGGTGCGCAGGACGTAAGCGATCTGGCTGCCGTCGGGTGACAGCGTGGGCTCCTCCGGGACCGCGAGCTCGGCCAAGTCATCGATGCGCAGACGTCGGGTCACGAAGTCCTCCTCAGAAGCGGGCAGCTACCTGATGCGATGCTAGGTCGCCGTACCGCCTCTGGACTTGTCGGATCCGACAAGTGATCACGCTGTGTTCGTCCAGTCCGACAAACGGGCAATCGCGGTGCTGGATCGGGAACATCCCGGCAGGACTTACTCTTGAAGGTGTTATGACCTCTTTGCGCCCTCGTGCGGTCTACCTCGATCACGCTGCGACGACTCCGATGCTCCCCGCGGCGATCGAGGCGATGGCTGCGCACCTGGGGCGCACCGGAAATGCCTCGTCGCTGCACGGCGCCGGCCGGGCCGCGCGCCGGACGGTCGAGGAGTCCCGGGAGACCATCGCCGCGGCGCTGGGAGCGCAGCCGAGCGAGGTCGTCTTCACCTCCGGTGGCACCGAGGCCGACAACCTGGCCCTGAAGGGGCTGTGGTGGGCGCGCCTGTCCGAGGACCCGCGCCGCCGCCGCATCCTGCTCAGCGGCATCGAGCACCACGCAGTGCTGGACCCGGCCGTCTGGCTGGCTCAGCACGAGGGCGCCGAGATCGAGTGGCTGCCGGTCGACGAGCTCGGCCGCGTCCGGCCGGAGGACGTCCGCCGGGCGATCGAGACCGCGCCCGAGACGGTGTCCTTCATCACGGTGATGATGGCCAACAACGAGGTCGGCACCCTGCAGCCCATCCAGGACGTCGCCGCGCTGGCCGCCGAGTGGGGGATCCCCGTGCACACCGACGCCGTCCAGGCGATCGGGCAGGTGCCGGTGGACTTCGCTGCGCTGGGTGTCGACGCGCTCACAGTCTCTGCGCACAAGCTGGGCGGGCCGTACGGCGTGGGCGCGCTGATCGTCCACAAGGAGACCAAGCTGACCCCTGTGCAGCACGGTGGCGGCCAGGAGCGCGACGTACGCTCCGGCACGCTGGATGCGCCGGCCATTGCAGGATTCGCAGTCGCTGTGGAGCACTCGATCGCGGACCAGCCGCTGGAGGCGGCCCGGCTGACCAATCTGCGGGACACGCTGATCAAGGGCGTGCTCGAGACCGTCGACGGCGCGCAACTGTCGGGGGACCCAGCCGGCCGCTTGCCGGGTAACGCACACTTGTCCTTCAGCGGCTGTGAGGGCGACTCGCTCTTGCTGCTGCTCGATGCGCGCGGGATCGAGGTCTCCACCGGGTCCGCGTGCAACGCCGGGGTCGCCGAGCCGAGTCACGTGCTGCTGGCGATGGGGTACGACGACCAGCGGGCACGCGGGTCGCTGCGCTTCACCCTGGGACACACGTCGAGTCAGTCCGACATCGACGCCGTACTGGAGAACATCGGACCGGTGGTGGAGCGGGCGCAGTCCGCCGGTCTGCAGAACGTGGGAAGGAACACCTGATGCGGGTACTCGCAGCCATGTCCGGCGGAGTCGACTCCGCCGTCGCGGCGGCGCGGATGGTCGAGGCCGGGCACGACGTGGTCGGAGTGCACCTGGCGCTGAGCCGCAACCCGCAGTCGTACCGGACCGGTGCGCGCGGATGCTGCACCATCGAGGACTCCCGCGACGCGCGCCGGGCCGCCGACGTCATCGGCATCCCGTTCTACATCTGGGACCTGGCCGAGCGCTTCCACGCCGACGTGGTCGAGGACTTCGTCGCCGAGTACGCGGCGGGCCGCACCCCGAACCCGTGCCTGCGCTGCAACGAGAAGGTCAAGTTCAGCGCCGTACTCGAGCGAGCGCTCGCACTGGACTTCGACGCGGTCGTGACCGGCCACTACGCGCGCATCGTCGACACTCCGGCGGGGCGCGAGCTGCACCGCGCAGTGGACCCGGCCAAGGACCAGTCGTATGTGCTGGGTGTCCTCACGCAGGAGCAGCTGGCGCACGCGTTATTCCCGCTCGGTGACACGGTCAAGACCGAGATCCGCGAGGAGGCCGCCCGCCGCGGGCTGGCCGTGGCGGACAAGCCGGACAGCCACGACATCTGCTTCATTGCCGACGGCAACACCGCGGGCTTCCTCAGCCAGCACCTGGGGGAGGCGCCGGGGGACATCGTCGACGCACAGGGCAACAAGCTCGGCGACCACAGCGGTACCCACGCCTTCACCGTCGGCCAGCGCAAGGGCCTGCGGATTGGTACGCCGGCCGCCGATGGCAAGCCGCGGTTCGTGCTTGACATCAGCCCGGTGGACCGCACCGTCACGGTCGGATCGCGTGCGGAGCTCGCCGTGACCGGCCTGACCGCGTCGAAGCCGCGCTGGTGCGGCCCGGTGCCGACGTCCGAGCTGCAGGTGACCGCACAGCTCCGTGCGCACGGCGAGGAGATCGCAGTGACCGCACGCCTCGAGGGAGACCAGGTTCTGGTCGACTTCGACGAGCCCGCCTCCGCAGTCGCACCCGGACAGGCCGTAGTCCTGTACGACGGCACCCGCGTCATCGGGTCCGCCACCATCGACGCGGTCGCGCGCGTCGCCGCGCAGCACGCGTGAGGACCACAGGGCTCGGCTCGCTGCCGGGCGACGACATGCGCGAGTGGACCAAGGTCCTGCTCGAAGCAGTCGACATCCCTTTCCTGCCTGAGCTGCCGGCCCGCCCGTACGGCGACATGCTGAGCCGAGCGATCGCTCTGGTGACCGAGCTCGCTGCGGACCTGCAGCCGGCCGGGTGGCGGCTCACAGGTGGCGGGGACGCGACGGCGAGTCTGGATCAGCGTCGGGCGCGCGCACTGCTGCGCGAAGACCTGGACGTGCTGGAGGAGTACGCGGACGGCTATGTGGGTCCGCTGAAGGTGCAGGTCACCGGTCCGTGGACGCTGGCCGCGACAGTCGAGCGGCCGCGCGGTGACAAGATCCTGGCCGACCATGGCGCTCGCCGTGATCTCGCGCAGGCCTTGGCATACGGCGTGGAGCTACACCTGGCTGAGGTCCGCAAGCGTCTGCCCGGAGCCGACGTCGTACTGCAGGTTGATGAGCCCGCACTGCCCGCCGTACTGGCTGGAGCTATCCCGACTGCCTCTGGCTGGGGAAAGCACCGGTCGATCGACGGTCCGGGTGCGGTTGAGCTTCTGAGCTTGTTCACCGGCTTCGGACCCACAGTGGTGCACTGCTGCGCTGCGCGGCCGCCGATCGAGGTATTCACGCGATCCGGTGCGTCTGGCATCGCTGTGGACATCTCACTGCTCAACGAGCCCGGTTGGGAGCAGTTGGCGATCGCGACCGAGGCCGGCTCGACCATCTACGCCGGACTCGTCCCCACGACCGGAGCCCTGCCGAACCAGGCGCAGGCCGCCGCACCGCTCATCCGCCGCTGGCGAGAGCTCGGCCTGGACCCGGAGCTGATGAAGAAGGTCGTCATCACCCCCGCCTGCGGCCTCGCCGCCTCCCCGTCCCCCCGAGACGCCCAAGCCCGCCTGGCCCTCCTCCGCAAAATCGTCGACACAGTAGGCGAAGCCGCCGACGCCTGAAATCCCCTAACGTCCGAAACCCCGCAGTACGTGGCCCGCGTGTCTTTCGGACGTTGTGCTGTAGGGATGCGGCCGGTGGCCGAGGTTGGGCTTCTGGGTTGTGGTTGCTGCCGACGATCAGGAGGCTTGGTACCTGACCCGTCGCGGTGGTTGCTGCCTGCGCCCCCGGTCCACCGCTGCCCGCCGGCAGCACCCGGCGACCGATCCCGGCCACAATCCGGGGGCTTGAACAAGAACCAGTGGCCTTGAACAAAGGTATGACCTGTCCACGCCCTCCGCTGAGTGTTCACACCCCCAACTTGTGGCCGTGGCGAGTGAACCCATTGTCGGGCTGGGGAGCGAAACCGCCCGAAAACGACCAGTAGGACTCCCCGGCCCAGCTCGCACCACCAACCCCCAGCCGCCCGCAGCCCACGATCACCAGCAACGGGAACCTTGATCGCGGACGGTGCTGCGGCCCCGGCCATAGCCCGTCAGCCCCAGGCAAGGTGAACGCGATCGCCGACCGCACCATCTCCTCAGCCACCGCCGTGCCGCGCCCGAAGGCTTCAGTGGCCGCCGGAGGCGGGCGAATCCGCCTTTGTGGAAACAAATGTGCACCCAGCGACCACGATGTTCCACAAAGTGGGCAGGTCCGAGCTCCGCCGGCGATGCGGGGCTGCGCGCGGTGGTGGTGGGCGAGTCGCCGCGCGGATGCAGGTTTGGGGAGTCCCGCAGGTGGAGGTCCGGGCCTTGGGCACGCATCAACCATGGAACGCCGCTTGAAATGGTTGGACCGTGCTCAAGGCCTCGCGGTCGCGCCGCCTTGAGCACCCATCGACCGTTTTTCGAGGGGATCCGTGACTGAACGGTGCTCAAGGGCGTGGTGGGTGGTCGAGCGGCGGTTTTGTCGGGGGGCGGCGGTAGGTTTTGCTTATGAGCGAGGAGATTCCGGGGGCACCGGTTGACGTGCGTGAGCGGCATGCTGCCTTGAGCAACGAGATCGAGGAGCACCGGGCGAGGTACTACCTGGGCAGCTCGGTCATCTCCGATGCCGACTTCGACGCGTTGATGCATGAGCTGCAGGCGATCGAGGAGCAGTACAACGAGCTTCGTACGCCGGACTCGCCGACGCAGAAGGTCGGTGTGCCGATCTCGACGCTGTTCGCGCCGATCGAGCATCCGATGCGGATGGAGAGTCTGGCCAACGCGTTCTCGCCGGAGCAGATGGAGGCCTGGGCGAAGCGGCTCGAGCGTGAGGTCACGGTCCAGCAGATCCACGACTCGGGATTCCTGTGTGAGCTGAAGGTCGACGGCCTTGCCCTCGATCTCGTCTACGAGAACGGTCGTCTCGTCAGCGGCGGGACCCGCGGCGACGGCCGGACCGGCGAGGACGTGACGGCCAACGTGCGGACGATCAAGACCATCCCGGAGCAGTTGCGGGGCGACGACGTACCGGCGTTTCTCGAGGTCCGGGGCGAGGTCTACTTCCGGGTGGAGGACTTCACCGAGCTGAACGCGCAGCTGGCCGAGGCCGGCAAGGACGTCTTCTCCAACCCCCGCAACAGCGCGGCCGGATCGCTGCGGCAGAAGGATTCGGGGGTGTCGGCGAATCGCCCGCTGCGGTTCGTGGTGCACGGCCTGGGCAAGGTCGAGGGACACCGGCTCGGGCGGCTCTCCTCGGCGTACGAGCAACTGAAGGCCTGGGGCCTGCCGGTGAGCGACCGTGCGCGCCGGGTCGAGACGCTGGCCGAGGTCAACGAGTTCATCGCCTACTACGGCGAGAACCGGCATTCGGTCGACCACGAGATCGACGGCGTCGTGGTGAAGATCGACGAGATCGACCTGCAGCGGGCGCTCGGTTCCACGTCGAGCGCGCCGCGCTGGGCGATCGCGTTCAAGTATCCGCCGGAGGAAGTCACCACCAAGCTCGTCGACATCGAGGTGAACGTCGGCCGCACCGGCCGGGTCACGCCGTTCGGTCACATGGAGCCGGTCCGCGTCGCCGGGTCGACGGTCGAGTACTCGACACTCCACAACGCCAAGGAGGTCGCCCGCAAGGACGTCCGCCCGGGCGACACCGTCGTACTGCGTAAGGCGGGCGACGTGATTCCGGAGATCCTCGGTCCGGTCGTCGAGCTGCGGCCGAAGGACCTGCCGGCCTGGGTGATGCCGACGCGCTGCCCGTGGTGCGACACCCGGCTGGCACCGGCCAAGGAGTCCGACGTCGACATCCGCTGTCCCAACGCGCAGTTCTGTGAGGGGCAGATCCGGGAGCGGCTGTTCTACCTCGCCGGACGGTCGGCGTTCGATATCGAAGGACTCGGGTTCAAGGCGGCGGACGCGTTGATCCGCGACGGCCTGATCGCCGACGAGGGCGACCTGTTCGCGCTCACCGAGGAGCAACTGGCCGCGAGCTCGTTCTTCACCACCAAGGCCGGTGCGTTGTCGGCCAATGCCCGCAAACTGGTCGCGAATCTGCAGGACGCCAAGACCAAACCGCTCAACCGCGGTCTGGTCGCGCTGTCGATCCGGCATGTCGGCCCGACGGCGGCGGAGGCGCTGACCGAGGTGTACGACGACATCGAGGACATCCGTGCCGCGACCGAGGAGCAACTGGCCGAGATCGAAGGCGTCGGCCCGACCATCGCGCAGGCGATGATCGAGTGGTTCGAGGTCGACTGGCACCAGGCGATCGTGGACAAGTGGAAGGCCGCGGGCGTGGTGCTGCGGCAGGAGCGCAGCGGGCCGACCGTCGAGCAGACGCTGACCGGGGTGTCGGTCGTGGTCACCGGGACGGTCGAGGGGTTCAGCCGCGACGAAGCCACCGAGGCGATCGTCTCCCGCGGCGGCAAGGTTGCCGGGTCGGTGTCGAAGAAGACCTCGTTCGTCGTGGTCGGCGACTCGCCGGGATCGAAGTACGACAAGGCGGTCCAGCTCGGCGTACCGGTCCTGGACGCGGCGGGATTCCAGGTGCTGCTGGACGAAGGCGCCGAGGCAGCGAGCGCGGTTGCGACAACTCCGGAGCAAGAACCAGCCGACTGATCGGATCCGGCGGCTGGGCTGAGCCGTCGGACTGTTAGCTTTGCACGTCCACGCATGGGTCAAAGGGAGCGAATATGACGACGCCGCCACAGGGACCGTGGGGTTCCGGGCAGCCGGGGGGCCAGCCGGGCGGACAGCAGGGGGATCAAGGAGGTCAGGGTGGCTGGGGACAACAGCCTCCTGCCCAGGGCGGTTGGGGGCAGAACCCGCAACAGCCCCAGCAGCCTCAGGGCCAGCCTCCGCAGCAGGGCCAGCCCCCTCAGCAGGGCCAGCCGCAGCAGGGTGGTGGCGGTTGGGGTCAGCAGCCTGGACGGCCGCAGCCCGGTCAGCCGCAGGGCCAGCCCCCGCAGGGTCAACCCCCTCAGCAGGGTCAGCCGCAGCAGGGTCAGCCTGCCCAGGGCTGGGGCCAGCGTGCGCCGCAGCAGGGTGAGCAGCCGTACCAGCAGCAGGCCTGGGGCCAGCAGGGCAACCAGCAGCAGGGCGGTTGGCACCAGCAGCAGGGTGGTCAGCCCGGCCAGCAGCCGTGGCAGCAGGGCCCCGGCGGTTCCAAGGGCCCGGGCGGTCTGAGCAAGGACAAGATGCCGCTGGTGATCGGTGGCGGTGTCGTCGGCATCCTGCTGATCGGCCTGATCATCTTTCTCATCGTGCGCGGACTCGGCGGCGACGATACGCCGGCCGCCAACGACCCGGGTGTCTCGCAGCCGACCAACGGTGGCGACGCCGGGAAGGCGTCCGGCCAGGCGGAGAACGTGACGCAGAAGCTCAGCGGTATCGGCTTCCAGTGCACCGACCTGTTCAACACCGACGCCGGTGCGCACCGCGGCTGCTTCAAGTACGACGGCCCGACCCAGGTCGACGCGATCTTCCAGTTCGCCAAGGACGGGACGATCATCAGCACCCAGCTGACCTCGCGTGACGACGACAACCGGAACAACGCCGCGGTCAGCTTCGACGCCGCGCTGCAGGCGCTCGGCAACGACACCTTCGGCGGCAGCGAGGTGAAGAAGATCCAGGACGCGGTCAAGACCGGTCAGAAGTCGGATCGGGTCGGTACGTCGTGGGGCGAGTTCCGGCTTGGCAACGACAGCTCGCTGACCCTGTCCGGGCGCAAGTCCGGTGAGGACTCGTTCAAGCTGCCGGAGAAGACCTGGCAGACCACCGAGGCGCAGCTGCTGGCCGGGCTGAAGGCGAAGGCCTACGACTGCAAGACCATCTGCTCCAAGAAGATCGGTGACTTCGGGACGCAGCGGATCTACGGCTTCGGGACCTCCGGCGGTGGCATCAAGAAGCTGGAGATCAGCGTCTCCGCGCGCAAGAACGACGCAGAGAAGGCCTGGCCGGCGGTCGTGGACGATGCCTTCGGCACGCTCAAGGGCTCGGACTCCGCGGCGCTGAAGGAGTTCATCGCCAAGCACAGTGACGGCAAGCCCGTGGCGGCCTACGTCGGTGGCTGGCGGGTCGAGGTCCGCAACAACGACCGGGACGACTATTTGTCCCGGACGATTAGCATCGACGCTGAGTCGTATTACGTCTGAGACGATCGGCGGAGACCTGATGAAGCTGCCCCGGGAGAAGCGGGACGAACAGGCGGTGGTGACACCACCGCCTGAGGCCGTGCAGCGTGTCGAGGGGGGCGGGGCCTGGGGCCCCACCCAGTTCGACCTCCCGGAGCGCAGCGGCAGCAACAGCCAGTCGATCTGGATCGTGTCGCTGGTCGGCGTCCTGGTGCTGCTGGTCCTCGCGGGCCTGTGGACCCTGACCTACTTCCAGCTCGGATAGCTGGAAGCCTCAGATTGCTTGCGCCGGCTCAGGCAGTGGCGCGGATGGTGACTGCGAGTGAGGCGAGGTAGCTCAGTCGAGCGACCTCCGAGCCGAGGAACTCCGGCCCGCCACGGCGGCCGACCAGGATGATCCGGCGCTCGGACTCCAACGGCGCCGCGACCAGCACGGACTCCGCGAGCCCCTTGTGGCCGAGTGGCGCTTCCAGCGTGGTGGCCTTCTCCAGCGGCAGCCAGGCCGAGGCCACGTCACCGAACTCCGGAGTGGCGCTGGTCTCCAGCACGACCTTCACCTCTGAACCCGTCCCGTCGAGCAGGACGGCCCAGTCGGCGTGCAGCACGGCCGGGGTCTGCTCGATCAGAAGGTCGATCGCGTCCGCCGGGGCCGAGGTCATCTGCTCGACGGCTTCGAGGTCCATGTGCAGTCCGCCGCCGGCGCCGTACCGGGAGAACCAGATCACCTCGACGTCGTCCACGCTGTTGCAGGCCGAGACGAGGCGGTCCGGCAGCACGCCGGGGGGCAGGTCGACCACGATGTCGTCGACGGCCGTCCCGTTCTCACGGCGGTGCTCGACGATCTCGATGGCGTGGATGTCGGCGTTCACCTCACCGAGGGCGGTGGCCACGGTGCCGAGGGAACCAGGCCGGTCCGGGATGATCAATCGCAGCAGGAACACCGAACGATCATCTCCCAGCCGATCACCTTGCACATAACGCCCTGTCGCCGCCCATGTTACAGAGCGGAGCCCGCAACACGCCCGGGCCCTCTCGAAGCGTCCTGTGCGGACGGCGGGGGGACGAGGAAATAAACCTGTCACAGCCGCCCCCTAAGATGGCCCGGGTAACGCGTAAGGGTCTTACGTGTTATCTCCAGCAACTGCAGACACATTGGATCGGTTCATGCCATCGATTACCCGCGAAGAGGTTGCGCACCTGGCGCGACTGGCGCGGATCGAGCTCAGCGACGCCGAGCTCGATCACCTCGCGCCACAGCTCGACCAGATCATCACCCTGGTCGGGCAGGTCAGCCAGGTCGCGGCGGACGACATTCCGCCGACCTCGCACGCCCTGCCGCTGACGAACGTGATGCGCGAGGACGAGAACGTCCCGTGCCTCACCCCGGAGCAGGCGCTGTCCGGCGCCCCGGCAGCCGAGGCGCAGCGATTCCGGGTGCCGCGGATCCTGGAGGAGGACTGATATGAGCGACCTCACCAGGAAGACCGCGGCCGAGCTCTCGGAGCTGATGGCTTCGAAGCAGGTCAGCTCTGTCGAGGTGACGCAGGCCCACCTGGACCGGATCGGCGCCGTCGACGGCGCCGTGCACGCGTTCCTGCACGTGGACACCGAGGGTGCGCTGGCCCAGGCCGCCGCCGTGGACGCCAGGCGTGCGGCCGGTGACGAGCTCGGTCCGCTGGCCGGGGTTCCGCTGGCGCTCAAGGACGTGCTGACCCAGGAGGGCGTGCCGACCACCGCCGGCTCGAAGATCCTCGAGGGCTGGAAGCCGCCGTACGACTCGACGGTCGTGAAGCGGCTGAAGGCGGCCGGCATCGTCATCCTCGGCAAGACCAACATGGACGAGTTCGCGATGGGCTCCTCCACCGAGAACTCGGCGTACGGGACGACCCACAACCCGTGGGACCTGGCCCGGATCCCCGGTGGTTCCGGTGGTGGTTCGTCCGCGGCCATCTCGGCGTGGGAGGCACCGCTCGCGATCGGCACCGACACCGGTGGTTCGATCCGGCAGCCGGGTGCGTTCACCGGGACGGTCGGTGTGAAGCCGACGTACGGCGGAACGTCGCGGTACGGCCTGATCGCGCTGGCGTCCTCGCTCGACACCCCGGGCCCGTGCGCCCGGACGACGCTGGATGCGGCACTGCTGCACGAGGCGATCGCCGGGTGGGACCCGATGGACTCCACCTCGATCAACCAGGACGTGCCGCCGGTGGTCGCGGCCGCGCGCAACGGTGACGTGTCCGGTCTGCGGATCGGCGTCGTCAAGGAGCTCGGTGGCGAGGGCTACCAGCCGGGTGTGGAGGCGCGCTTCCACGAGGCGGTCGAGCTGCTCACCAAGCTCGGTGCCGAGGTCGTCGAGGTCTCCTGCCCGCACTTCGAGTACGCGCTCCCGGCGTACTACTTGATCCTGCCGAGCGAGGCCTCGTCCAACCTGGCCAAGTTCGACGCGATGCGTTACGGACTGCGCGTCGGCGACGACGGCACGAACAGTGCGGAGACGGTGACGGGTCTGAGCCGCGAGGCCGGCTTCGGTGACGAGGTCAAGCGCCGCATCATCCTCGGTACGCACGCGCTGTCGAGCGGTTACTACGACGCGTACTACGGCCAGGCGCAGAAGGTGCGGACGCTGATCGCCCGCGACTTCATCAAGGCCTACGAGCAGGTCGACGTACTGGTCTCGCCGGCCACGCCGACGACGGCGTTCGCGATCGGCGACCGGATCAACGACCCGATCGCCATGTACAAGAACGACCTCTGCACGATCCCGTCGAACCTGGCGGGCAACGCGGCGGCCTCCTTCCCGTGCGGCCTGGCCGACGAGGACGGGCTGCCGGTCGGCTTCCACGTGATGGCGCCGGTGATGCGCGACGACCTGCTGTACACAGTCGGTGCCGCGCTCGAGTCCGCGCTGGCCGAGCAGTGGGGCGGCGTACTGATGTCGAAGGCTCCGGAGCTGGAGGTGACCCGATGACCGCGGATGTTGTCGCCATCGACGATGCCCTCGCGCAGTACGACCCGGTCATGGGTCTCGAGGTCCACGTCGAGCTGAACACCAAGTCGAAGATGTTCTGCGGCTGCCCGACCGAGTTCGGCGCCCCGCCGAACACGCAGACCTGCCCGGTCTGCCTCGGTCTGCCGGGCGCGCTGCCGGTGGTGAACCGGCGCGGCGTCGAGTCCGCGATCAAGATCGGCCTCGCGCTGAACTGCGAGATCGCCGAGTGGTGCCGGTTCGCCCGGAAGAACTACTTCTACCCGGACATGCCGAAGAACTTCCAGACCTCGCAGTACGACGAGCCGATCGCCTTCAACGGGTGGTCCGAGGTCGTCGTCGACGGTGAGACGTACCGGATCGAGATCGAGCGCGCCCACATGGAGGAGGACACCGGCAAGTCCACCCACGTGGGTGGGGCGACCGGTCGCATCCAGGGCGCGTCGCACTCGCTGGTCGACTACAACCGGGCCGGCATCCCGCTGATCGAGATCGTCACCAAGACGATCGAGGTGCCGCCGGCCAAGGCCGCCGCGGTCGCTCGCGCGTTCGTCAGCCAGTTGCGCGATCTGCTGCTCGCGCTGGATGTCTCGGACGTCCGGATGGATCAGGGTTCGCTGCGGTGTGACGCCAACGTGTCGCTCAAGCCTTCCGGTACGACGGCGTTGGGGACGCGGACCGAGACCAAGAACGTGAACTCGTTCCGCTCGGTCGAGCGCGCCATCACCTACGAGATCACCCGGCAGGCCGCCGTACTGAACGCGGGCGGCAAGATCCTGCAGGAGACGCGGCACTGGCACGAGGACACCGGGGTCACCACCTCGGGACGGGAGAAGTCGGACGCCGACGACTACCGCTACTTCCCCGAGCCCGACCTGGTCCCGGTCGCGCCGTCGCGCGAATGGGTCGAGGAGCTGCGGGCGACCCTGCCCGAGGCCCCGTCGCTGCGCCGCGCCCGGCTGCAGACGGACTGGGGTTTCACGGACCTCGAGATGCGCGACGTCATCAACAGCGGTGCGCTGGAGTCGATCGTCGCCACTGTCGAGCTCGGCGTTGCCGCTCCGGCTGCCAAGAAGTGGTGGCTGGGTGAGCTGGCGCGTTTCGCCAACGAGTCCGGTACCGACCTCGACGCGCTGCCGGTCGGTCCGGCCGAGGTGGCCCAGGTCCAGAAGCTTGTCGACGAGGGGACCCTCAACGACAAGCTCGCTCGCCAGGTCTTCGAGGGCCTGCTCGCGGGCGAAGGCACTCCGGCCGAGGTCATCGAGAAGCGCGGCCTGGCCCTGGTCTCCGACGACGGCCCCCTGATCGAGGCCATCGAGCGGGCGATCGCAGCCAACCCGGACGTGGTCGAGAAGGTCAACTCCGGCAAGCCGGCAGCAGCCGGCGCGCTCATCGGCGCGGTCATGAAGGACATGCGCGGCCAGGCTGACGCGGCGAAGGTCCGCGAGCTCCTGAACGCCAAGCTAGGTATCTAGTCCGATCTGTGGTGGGGTCTTGCGCCCCACCACAGGTTTGCGAGCTGCGCGGAAGCGGGTTCGCAGGCGGGCGACGTCTACCTCGGGTAGGTGCGCCTCGATCACGTCGTAGGTTTCTTCGATCAACTGACCGGTTGTTCCCAGGAGGCGAACAGGCCGTCGACTTCTGGCGGAGAATCTCGGCAGCTTGTGGTGGGGGAGCGGTGAAGACTGCTCGCAACCGCGCTGCCAGCTGGCGTGGTGTGTGGGTGAGCTCGGCCTCCATCGCGTCCAGGCGTTTGAACGCGAGGACGTGGCCGCTGTAGAGACCGTTCACAGCGTGCAGTACGGCGAGCATCTGGTTGATCATGCGCAGGTACTCGCGTGCCAGCAGCACGGGGTTGTCCCGCTCGGCCAGCATCTGGCAGCGCCAGAACTTGTCGATCGGCCCGTCCTGCTCGACGATCGCGATCGCGAGTCCGCGCGGGTAGGTCGACGCTCGCCGCTGCCATCTGTGGACCAGCTCGGGGCGCGGCCCGCTGATCTCTCGGCCGTCGACGAGTCCCTTGAGCAGGGTCAGGCCGTCCGGATCTGGGACGAACTCGTCGAGCACGAGATCGAGAGTCACGTCGACGGTGCTCGATAAGGCGTGCTCGACGTCGATCGCCAAGTCCTCGAGCGACAGATAGTCGTGCCAGGGGGAGCCGTCGTCCTCCGGTGTGCCCGGGCGAACGCTCGGTGCTGGTGCCAGGCGCTCGGCTGTGGTCGGCGGTCGCGCCCAGAAGACGCCGATTTCTACGTCCGACCAGCGGTCGGCGTCACCCCGAGCGGTGGATCCGCCGAGCATGACGGCATCCACCCCGGGCGTTCCGGCGTAGGCGGTCAGGACAGGAGCGACCGTCGTACGCCGAAACTCGGAGTGGTCCATGCGTGGTCAGGCTGCGTTCGTGCGCGCTGTCTTCTTCTTCGCGCGGGTCTTCCGGGTGGTCTGCGCGGGCTGGCGGCGTACGGGCGGCTCTTGCTCGGTCACCGGCTCAGCCACCGGCTTCGTGACCGGCTCGGTTCGGCGCGGGGGCGGCTCGACGAGGAGCTTCGACTTCGCCACCGGCTGCGGCTCGGGCTCAACCACGGGCTCAGGCTCGGGCTCGGGTTTGCGCTCAGGCTCGACCAGGCGCTGCGGCTCGGGCTCGGTGCCCAGCAGGCGGAGCGCCACCGACGCATCGTCCAGCGCGCACCGCACCTCGTAGTACGACGGGGTGATCACCTCGACCGCCGGCGCATCCGGCCGGTTCCGCACGAGTCCCTGGAACAGACCCCAGAGCGCTCCGACCAGTACGCCGTACACGAATCCCCACAGCAACACCGAGAACGCGGTCAGCGTCGTCTCCGCGACCAGCGTCACGAACACTCCGCTGAGCACTCCGAGCAGCGCGCCCGCACCAGCACTCATCAGAGTCCGGCGCACCACCGGCACCGCCGCCTGTCTGCGCGACAGCCGCAGCTCGGCGCCGACCACCTCCAGGCTCCGTGAGTCCATCCCGAAACTGCGCAGAAAGCCGACTGTCTGTTGAGCATCCTCGAAGCTGCTCACCGAAGCGACAACACTGCTGGGGACGACGGACGCCTGGTCGGGCACCATACCAACTCCTTGAAACTGTTACCTGTGCAAAAGGGCTTCTGCGTAAGGGGATCCTTCCCCACTAGTACCAGACGGCCGAAATCCTCAAACGGTTGACGACTCAGATGTCAGTCATACAACAACTTTCCTTCGGTGGCGCATCACCCGATCGTCACCCGCAGGATCCGATCGTCGCCCTCTCGGGTCTCACCGCGGCCGTCGGTGTTCGACGTCGTCACCCACAACGAACCGTCCGGCGCGACCTCGACCGTCCGCAACCGCCCGTACTCACCCTTGAAGAACGCCTGCGGTTCACCGACCCGCTTCCCGCCCGCCACCGGAATCGCCCACAACCGTTCACCGCGCAACGACGCCATGAAGACGTGGCCTTTGGCGAACGCCGCCCCGCTCGGCGAAGCGTCACTCGTCTTCCACTGGGCGATCGGGTCCACCATCCCGTCCAGCCCCTCGATCCCCTCCGCGGCCGGCCAGCCGTAGTTCGAGCCGGGCGTGATCGCGTTCAGCTCGTCCCACGTGTTCTGCCCGAACTCAGCGGCGTACAGCTGACTCCCGTCGAATGTGAGTCCCTGCACATTGCGATGCCCCTTGGTGATCCACAACCGGCCACCCGGGTTCCCCGGCGCGGCCTTCCCCTCGGTCGTGATCCGCAGCACCTTCCCGCCCAGCGAGTCGTCGTTCTGCGAGTTCGGCCGGTCTCCGCCGTCGCCGGTCCCGACGTACAGGAATCCGTCCGGGCCGAACCGCAACCGCCCGCCGTTGTGGATGGCTGCCTGCGGAATCCCCTGCAGGATCGTGGTCTGCTCCGACAGCCGCCCGTCCTTGTACGCCAGGCGCGCGATCCGGTTGTCGCCGCTCGCCGAGAAATACGCATACACGTACGGCGCCTTCGGGTCGACCGCGAGTCCCAGCAGCCCGCCCTCCGACGAGGGGTCGACCCCGTCCACGGTCCCGACCTCGGTCGCCTTCCCGTCGACAACCCGCTTCACCTTCCCGGAGTCGCGCTCAGCCACCAACGCACTCTTGTCCGGCAAGAACGCCAGCCCCCACGGAACCTGAATCCCGCTCACCACAGTCGACGCCACCGTCAGCTTGACCTGACCACCGCCGGCCGCCGTACTCGACCTGGCCGGCGCCGGAGCCGCCCCGCCCTCCGAACACCCCGCCACAAAAGCCAACGCAGCCACCGTCGCCACAACCCGTCCAACCACGCCGTCTCCTCAGCTAGCAGGTCCCCCCAAGCTATCGCCCCCGTCCCAGCCAATTGCACCAATTGACATTGAGATGAGGGGGTGGGGGCACGTACGCTGCTCTCGTTTGAAGTCTGTCGACTCATACCGCCCCATCCTCTGAGAGCAGTGCACGCGCTTGCGCCTGCCTGCGCTCGGTTGCTGCTGCCCACAGTCGGGTGTCACCCGGGGCGCGAATGAGCATCACGTCACATGGCGTTTGTACGGGATGTCTGTGGTAACCGCGGTCCGCGTTCGAGCAGGACCGCCTTCGCATCTGTGGCTCGGGGGAGTCTAGGAGCGGTGGGACACATGAACGGCTGGAGTCTGCCCAAAAAGCAGCGGAATCGACGTGCACTCGTGGGGTTGTGTGCGCTGGCGGTGGGACTTGGCGGGGCGCTGGTGGTTGAGCCGGCGCAGGCTCAGGCGTCGTCGAGTACGACGACGGTGGCGCAGCAGGATTCGCCGTCGAAGCAGGCGAAGGCGCGCGGTCAGCGGGTCGAGGTGATGGAGAAGCGGTCGGAGACGTCGCAGACCTTCGCCAACCCGGACGGCACGTTCACGCTCGAGCAGCACAGCGTCCCGGTGCGGGTGCAGCGCCCGAGCGGGTGGGTCGATGTCGACACCACGCTGGAGCGCGGCGCCGACGGACAGGTGCGCCCGCGCGCGACGGCCCTGGAGATGGCCTTCTCGGGTGGCGGTACGGCGCCGTTGATCGCGGTGAAGGCCGAGGGGCACGAGCTGAAGCTGAGTTGGCCGGGTGCGCTTCCGGCGCCGGTGCTGAGCGGCGACAGCGCGACGTACCCCAATGTCTTCCCTGACGTGGACCTCAAGGTCACGGCGTCTGCCGAGTCGTACAGCGAGGTGCTGGTCGTCAAGACGCCGGCGGCGGCGCGGCTGCCGCAGTTGCGGAAGCTCGAGCTCGCGGTGGACGCGGGCAAGCTGAAGGTGGCCAAGGCCGCCGGTGGCGTGATCGAGGCGCGCGACACTCTCGGTGCGCTGATCTTCACCGGGCCGGCGCCGGTGGCGTGGGACTCGCGCGGCCGGGCGCAGGCTCCGACCGACCAGGACCGGACGGAGGCACCGCTCGAGGGCGACAAGGTCTCGCAGCTGGGGCTTGCCGTCTCCCAGAAGGCGTTGACGATCAGTCCGGCTCCCGCGCTGCTCAGCGACCCGGCGAACAAGTACCCGCTCCAGATCGACCCGTCGCTCAGCTTCGCGCAGGAGGGCCGGGCGATGCTCAACGAGCGCTACGCGACCACCCCCTCCTGGAACTGGGAGGGCCCCGAAGGCGTGGGGTACCAGTCCTTCGAGCCGTGGAGCCGCAAGCGGCTGATCTACAAGATGCGGCTCGGCGCGCTCGGTAGTGCGCAGATCTCCAAGGCCACCTTCAGCGCCTACGAGACGTGGGCCGCGAGCTGCACGCCGAAGGAAGTCCAGGCCTGGCAGACGACACCGGTCGGTACCGGTGTGAACTGGAGCAACGGCACGGCGGCCGGCGTCTGGAAGCGCAAGCTGTCCTCGGTGGTCGACGCGGTCGGACGGGCCGAGTGCACGCCGGCCGGTAAGTGGCTCGAGTTCGACGTCCGGACCGCGGTGGCGGAAGAGGTCGCGGCGGCCAAGTCCTACGTGTACCTCGGCCTGCGCGCGGCGAGTGAGTCCGATGACATGGCCTGGAAGCGATTCCGCAAGGACGTCAAGCTCGAGGTCATCTACAACAACCCGCCGAAGCTGGCCAGCGCCCGCTTCACCGAGCCGACCTCGGGGTGCTCGACGAACGCGGCGAGCCCGTCCCGGATCAACAGCACCCAGCCGGTCCTGCACCTGAAGATCGTCGACCCCGACAAGCAGTCGTCGTACATCCAGTTCGAGATCTGGCGGAACGGCAAGGACCAGCCCAGCCAGACCGTCAACAGCAGTACGAAGGTCGCCACCAGCACCACCGACTACACGCCGAACCCGCGGATGAACCCGGTCCGGACCAACGAGGTGGTCGGCTGGCGCGGCCGCGCCTTCGACGGTGTCGCCTGGTCCGCCTTCTCGGGGATGTGCTGGTTCATCGTCGACATCGACGCTCCGCCGCCGCCCGCCGTCGAGATCCCCGGGAGCGGCGAGGACCCCGTCTACACGCTGAACGACCGCGTCGACGTCCACATCAAGCAGACCCGCTCCGACCAGAACTACTTCCGCTACACGGTCGACGGCGACGAGCCGACCAGCGTGAATCTCCCGATCGAGAACGGCGAAGCGTCCTTCAGGTACACCTTCGGCCGGACCGGTCCGGCGGTGTTCCGGGCCTGGGCGTACGACCGTGTCGGTAACCAGAGCGGGTACGCCGATCTCGAGGTGACGGTGAAGACCGGTGATGCCGCCGGTATCTGGAAGATGGACGAAGGCACGGGTACGACGTTGGCCGACTCGAGTACGAAGAACCGGCCACTGACGCTCGGCGGTGCGGCGGCGTGGGAGCACGGCGACCGCTGGGACGACGAAGTGGTGAAGAAGGACTGGTCGGTCCTGCTCCCGCCGACCGGCTCGGCGACCTCCGCGGCGACCGACATCCTCAACACCAACAAGAGCTTCACCGTGAGCGCGCGGGTGAAGTTGTCCAACAAGGCCGGCCGGCAGATCGCGTTCAGTGAGAACCGGACAGGATCGAGTGCCTTCACACTCGGCGTCCTGAGCCAGGACCTGACCGACCCCGACAACCCGACCGCCGTCTGGGGCTTCTCGATCCCGGACGCGAACGGCGTGGAGCGGTCGATCGTGCGCTCCGACCCGCTGCCGTACATCGGCGGGGACTGGGTGTACCTGGTCGGCCGGTACAACGACCGTGATCGCTCGATGACGCTGAACGTCATCGCCGACCAGGTGGACTCGCCGTTCTCCGCGACCGCCGCCGCGACGCCCGTCGACAGCGCGGGTGCGGTCCGGCTCGGTTCCGGTGCGGTCGCCGGTACGTCGTACCCGATGGACGGACAGATCGACGACGTCCGCGTCTACCCGGGGCCGATCGACGACGACGCGGTCTTCCAGGACGACCTCAACAGCTCGCCCACCAACTGATCTGAGGACAGCAATGCGCCTGCACAAATCCCGTCCGAGGACCGCGGCTCTGGTCACCCTCCTCGGTGTCAGCCTCGTGGCTGGTGTCGCGTCGTACGTTCCGGAGGCCCAGGCGAAGGGGCCGAAGGCTCCGGCCCCGGTCGTCCAGCCGGAGAAATCCACTCCGGGCAAGAACATCGTACCGGCACCGGCTGAGCAGACGGCCATGCCGCCTTATGCACCTGCCGATCCCGTCTGGCCGGCGCCGACCGTGACGGCGGCCGGCGGGTCGGCGGCCGGTCTGAAAGCGGCCGGCGGCGACTCACCGGTCTCCTTGAGCTTCGTCTCGAAGGGGAAGTCGGCGCAGCCGGCCGGCGCCACCGTCGAGGTCCTCGGTCAGGACGAGAGCAAACGGCTCGGTGTCGCCGGCGTCGTCCTGCGGGTCTCCCGCACCGATGCCCAGGCCACAGCGGCCAAGGCGAAGGTTTCGGTCGACTACTCGAAGTTCGCGGCGGCGTACGGCGGAGACTGGTCGTCCCGGCTCCGGGTGGTCGAGCTCGGCTGCGCCGCGGACGGGAAGTGTGCGGAGAAGCCGCTGGTTGCCAACAGCAATGACACGACCGCGAAGGTGGTCAGCGGTGAGCTCGATCTGGCTGCGGTCTCACCTGCGCGAGCGAAGCAGGCGTCCACGCAGTTCACGACGCTCGCGGTGACCGCGGCGGCCTCCGGATCGACCGGGTCGTACGCCGCCACCACCCTGTCGCCGTCGTCGTCCTGGAACGTCGGGACGCAGACCGGCGACTTCAGCTGGAACTACCCGTTCAGGGTTCCGCCGGGCACCAACGGTCCCCGGCCGGAGCTGTCCATCGGGTACAGCTCGGGCTCGGTCGACGGTCAGATCGCTTCGACCAACAACCAGGCGTCGTGGATCGGTCAGGGGCACAGCCTCGAGGCCGGGTACATCGAGCGGAAGTACGTTTCGTGCTCGGACGACATGACGCCGCAGAGCAACAACAAGACCAAGACCGGTGACCTGTGCTGGAAGTCCGACAACGCGTTCCTCTCGCTGGGTGCGCACTCCGGTGAGCTGTTCAAGCTCAGCTCCGTGGGCAACGTCGACACGTTCCGGTTGAAGAACGACGACGGCTCGCTGATCCAGCGCAAGTACGGCGCCGCGAACGGTGCCGTGGGCAGCAAGGACGACTCGAAGAAGGGCGAGTACTGGGAGGTCACCACGGCCGACGGTACGAAGTACTTCTTCGGGTTGAACCCGAGCCTGACCAACGGCCAGAAGTCCGACTCGGTCAGCACGGTCCCGGTCTTCGGCAACCACGAGGGCGACCCGTGTTACGAGACGGCGTACAAGACGTCGTACTGCCAGCAGGCCTGGCGGTGGAGCGTCGACAAGGTCGTTGACCTGAGCAAGAACCTGATGACCTACCGGTACATCCAGGAGACCAACTACTACGGGCGCAACAACAACGAGGGCTCGTCGCTGTACCAGCGGGCCGGCTACCCGGAGAAGATCGACTACGGCAAGGTCGCCGACGCGACCGAGACGACGAAGGCAGCGCCGGCCCAGGTCACCTTCGAGGTGGCCGAGCGCTGTGTTCCCTCCGGTGCCGTGACCTGTGACCCGGCTCAGCTGACCGAGGCGAACGCCTCCAAGTGGCCGGACACGCCGTTCGACCAGATCTGTACGTCGGCGACCACGTGCCCGAACCGCACCTCGCCGTCGTTCTTCACCCGCAAGCGCCTGGCCACGATCAACACCGGCGTACTGAACAGCAGCAACCGCTACTCGCCGGTCGACAGCTGGACGCTGGTCCAGCAGTTCCCGAACGCCGACACCCCGGCGCTCTGGCTGGCCTCGATCACGCACAAGGGCATGGCCGGTACGCCGATCGCCAACCCGAGCGTGACCTTCATCGGTTCGCCGAAGCCGAACCGCGTCGACGCCACGGGCGACGGTGCGCCGGCGATGAACAAGTACCGCGTGACCAAGATCAACTCCGAGTCCGGCCAGACGACCAACGTCAACTACAGCGATCCGGACTGCACGCCGACCTCGAAGCCGGCCGACGCCGCGGCGAACACCCGACGGTGCTTCCCGGTGTACTGGACCATCGAGGGCGGGGAAGACCCGACGGTGCACTGGTTCCACAAGTACGTGGTCAACTCGGTGACGCTCGAGGACCGAGTGACCGACGGGCCCGACATGCCGACGTACTACGAGTACCTCGGGACGCCGGCCTGGCACTTCGACAACAGCCAGTTCACGATCCCCAAGCAGCGCACCTGGGGTGAGTGGCGCGGCTACGGGAAGGTCAACGTCCGGACCGGTGCGCCGGGTGCCCAGACGCAGACGCAGTCCACCTACTTCCGCGGTATGGACGACGACTACCTGAACCGTGAGGGAACGTCCCGCCGGAACGTCGCCGTCACCGACAGCGAGAACGGGACGTACCCGGACAGCGAGCGCTTCAACGGCTTCGTCCGCGAGCAGATCACGTACAACGGCTCCGGCGGGGAGGACCTGAACGGGACCATCTCCACCCCGTGGACCAGCTCTACCGGCTCGGCGGGCGGCTACACCGCGCTCCTGCTGCGGACGCAGAAGACCGAGACGAAGACCCGGACGAGTCCTGGCAGCTATCGCCGTACCGAGGCACTCACCACCTTCGACGGACGCGGCCGGACGCTGGAGTCGGACGACCGTGGCGACATCGCCACGACCTCCGACGACCGGTGCACGCGGTACACCTACAACGCGAACGACGCACTCTGGCTGTTGGGCTCGGTGAGCCGTGAGGAGAAGGTCTCGGTCGCTTGTACGGCGACGCCGACCCGGCCCGCGGAGGTGATCTCCGACGAGCGCAGCTACTACGACGGCGCCGACAGCCTCACCGATGCGCCGACCCGCGGTCTGCTGACCAAGGTCGACACGATGAGCCGCTGGACGACCGGACCGGTCTACGAGCAGCGCGTCCGCACGGCGTACGACTCGGTCGGTCGTGTGATCGAGACGTACGACGCGCTCAACCGCCGTACCAGCAAGGTCGAGTTCACCCCCACGACCACGGGCCCGGTCACCCAGACCAAGACCACGGACGCGAAGGGCTTCGTCAACATCTCCGTGATCGCGCCCGAGTGGGGCGCCTCCACGGTCGAGATCGACGCGAACCAACGACGTACCGATCTGGCGTACGACGGCCTCGGACGCCTCACCTCGGTGTGGTTGCCGGACCGTCCGCGGTCCGGGACCGGGGCGACGACGGCGTCGATGATCTTCAGCTACTCCGTGCCCAACAACGCACCGAACGTTGTCACGACCCAGCAGCTGAAGCCGGACGGCACCTACAAGGCGAGCCGGACCCTGCTCGACGGATTCCTCCGTCCCCGGCAGGTCCAGACACCGTCGGCCACAGCGGTCGGCCGCATCCTCGCCGACACGAAGTACGACGAGCGCGGCAACGTAGTCTTCAAGGACGGGCCCTACCACGACAGCAACTCGCAGCCGAACAACGTCCTCTTCGTCCCTGCTCAGGAGAACATCCCGGCACGGACCAAGACGACGTACGACGGCGCCAACCGGGCCACCCTGTCGCAGTTCCTGGTCGACAACGCCGAGAAGACCCGCACGACCACCATGTACAGCGGTGGCGCGACCACCGTCGTACCGCCCGAAGGCTCGACGACCACGACGACCCTGGTCGACGCACGCGGCAAGACGACCGAGCTCCGGCAGTACAAGGGGCGCGCGGCAACGGGTGACTACGACGCGACGAAGTACACCTACACCGACGACGACCAGGTCGAAACGGTCACGAACGCGGCCGGCAGCGTCTGGAGCTTCGGCTACGACATCCGCGGCCGCCAGGTGCGCGCGGACGACCCGGACAAGGGGACCACGACGTCGACGTACGACGCGGTGGACCGCCTCACCTCGAGCAAGGACGCTCGTGGTCAGCAGCTGTTCTTCTCGTACGACGAGTTGGACCGGAAGACCGCGGTGCGTTCCGGGGCTGCTGATGGGCCGGTTGTCACGAGCTGGATCTACGACACGTTGGGCAAGGGGATGCTGACGTCGTCGACCCGCACGGTCAACGGCAACGATTACGTCTCCGCGGTCACCGGTTACGACTCGATGGGTCGTCCGACCGGTAGCAAGACGGTCATCCCGGCGTCGGAAGGCGAGCTCAAGGGCACCTACACGACCGCGACGACGTACAACCCCGACGGCAGCATCAACACCGCCGACCTGCCGAAGGTCCCGGGCCTGCCGGACGAGACCATCGGGCTGCACTACGACGCCAACGGCAACCTCGACCAGATGGGCGGCTGGCAGGCGTACGTCAGCGGGGTCACCTACGACGTCTACGGCACGCCGGTGCTGAACCACGTCGGCCAGGAGACCGGACGGACGGCGTACCAGCAGTTCACGTACGAGCGCGGTACCCGCCGCCTGACCGAGATGCAGGTCTCGCGCGAAGGCATCGGCCAGCCGGACGACACCTTCAGCTACACCTACGACGACTCGGCGAACGTCAAGTCGATCTCGCACAAGTACGGCGCCACCGTCGACCTGCAGTGCTTCACGACCGACTACCTCCGCCGTACGACGGAAGCATGGACACCGGGCACGAACTGCTCCGACCCGCGCTCCGCGACGACGCTCGGCGGGCCCGCGCCGTACTGGCAGTCGTACACCTACGACGTGGCCGGCAACCGCCGTACGCTCACCGACCACAAGACGAACGGCGACACCAAGTCGACGTACGCCTACCCGACCTCGACCGCACCCCGACCGCACGCGGTCACGGACGTCACCTCCGCCGGCCCTGGCGGCACCTCCGCCGACTCCTACGGCTACGACGCCTCCGGCAACATGGCGACTCGCGTGGTCGGCGGTGACACCGACAACTTCACCTGGGACGCCGAAGGACACCTCTCCAAGGTCGCCGGACCCGCGGGCGACACCACCTTCGTCTACGACGCCGAAGGCACCCGCCTCATCCGCCACGACCCGAAGGGCGCCAGTCTCTTCCTGGCCTCAGCCGAAATCCGCTGGGACAAGGGCCCGAACCAGTCCGTAGGCTCCACCCGCTACTACGACTTCAACGGCAAGACCATCGCCATGCGGACCACCTCCGCCGCTGTCGAGTACCTCATGCCCGACTCGCAAGGAACCGCCTCGGTCTCCTTCGACGGCGTAACCAACACCATCTCCCGGCGCCTCACCGACCCCTACGGCAACCCCCGAGGCACCCAGTCCCCAACCTGGGAATCAACCTCCCGAGGCTTCGTCAACGGCGTCAACGACGCGTCGACAGGCCTCACCCACCTGGGAGCCCGCGAGTACGACCCGAAGCTGGGCCGCTTCATCAGCGTCGACCCGCTCATCGACCTCACCGACCCGATGACGATGAACGCCTACGCCTACGGCAACAACGCCCCGGCGACGTTCAGTGACCCCGACGGCCTCAAGGCCTTCTACGACGACGACCCCTACGACGACGGCGTCCACGCCCCCCGAGTCCGGCCGCAGACCCAGGTCGACCCGGAGACGCGTCAGAAGCAGATCGAAGTTGCGAACAGGATCACCGAGCACTGGGAAAAGCAGGAGAAGGCCAAGAAGGTCATCAAGGAGGTCGTCAAGGCGCTCGTCAAGATCGCCGCCGACGAGCTAGGCATCACCGACGCCCTGAACTGCTTCACCGAAGGCGACATCGGCGGCTGCATCGCTACGGGTGTCACCGTTCTCAGCTCCTTCGTCGGTGGAATCGCCGCAAAACTCGCCACGAAGTACATTTTCAAACTCGGCAAGTTCGGCAAGCTCCTCGGCAACATCTGGAGCCTCGTCGAGAAGGCCGGCGGCGCGGTCAAGGAATGGGTTGGCTCCAGCAAGGCCCTGAAATGCGAGATCGGCAACTCGTTCGTGCCGGGGACACGTGTTCTCATGGCCGATGGGTCGGAAAAACCGATCGAAGAGCTGAAGCTGGGTGACTCGGTCCTGGCGACGGACGCCAAGACCGGCGCAACCTCTGCACAGCCCGTCGTCCGCACCATTGTTGGTCAAGGTAGTAAAGACCTCGTCGATATCGCAGTCAGCACCGTCAAGGACGGTGCTCGGCAAAGCTCAGAGACGATCACGGCAACTTCGCGGCATCCGTTCTACGTGCGCAGTCTGGGGCGCTGGGTCGACGCCGACAAGCTCGTGCCCGGCGATCGCTTGACCAGCCAGAACTCCGAAGAGTCCGTCGCAGTGATCGCCCGCCAGAGCTACACCCGCATGGCACGCGTCTACAACCTGACGATCGGCGCGCTGCATACCTACTATGTACTCGCGGGCTCTACACCGGTCCTGGTTCACAACTGTGGTACTGGCGAGCTGACCTTCAGGCCTGGCGAAGACGACATTCACTACAACAAGCATGTGCTTGGAGTACTGAAGAACGGGACATCGAAGGATGGAGGTGCAGATATGCCGGAGTTTCTCGATAAGCAGGACTATGTCGCGGGAGCCCGTGACCTCCTCGGCGGAGAGGCTGGGCCCGGCGTATTGGAAGGCACTCGAGGAACGGACACGCTCAGGTTTGACACCGGTACTGGAGCGTTTGGTGTGAAGACAAGCGAAGGAATAGTTCGCACTTTCTTCCGGCCCGCTGGAGGCGAGGACTACTACAGAGGCATCGCGGGTCTCGTGCCTGGCAATTTCTAGATCGGAACGCTCAATGTTGGATATCGATTTCGTCGTTGCCGAGATGACGGCCTCCAGTGGCTGGGCCAGGTTTAGCTCGGCTAAGGACTTCGTGCAGGCATGGAGGTCATTCGTCAGGGAATGCCGCGATGGCTATTCGATGAGTATCTACGAATACGAGAACGACCTTTCAGTAAGGACTGAGATTCAGCTCTTGCTCGACGATGAACGCATGCGGCGGACGGTCGCATTCAGAGAATTCAACGCTGATATCGAGGAAATTGACGGAGAGTTTTCAAGACTCTTGCAGGATGGCCTTGAAATTGGCGATTCGGACGCCCCGTGGTGGAAGCGCGGGGTGCTCAAGGAAGCCGGGGAGGAGCTCGTCGGCGACTTCATGAATATGTTTGGCGTGCATATTCGGACCATTGAGGCTTCTTGAATTAAGGCGTCTGGCATACGGAGAGATGGCGGCGCGTGAAGCGCGCCGACCATCTCTCCCTAGGTGCTGACGCGGTTGTCGCGGCCGGCGCCGTTGGAGACGGTGTGTGCTGATGGAGGATGTCTGGCAAGCGTCCGCCCGCTTGGATGTTGCCGACCCCAGCCCGATTGCAGCTATTGACATTGAGGGCAGGTGCTTGCGCGCCGTAGTCTCGAGCAGCTCGGGGCGCCCACTCATAGCAAGGAAGTTGCATGCGTACACACCTGTCTGCCGTTGCACTGTTGGTTCTCGCCGCCTCGGCTGTTGTCCCGACGACGGCTCAGGCCGCGCCGGCGCGGATCACTGACGAGAACCTGAAGACCATCGACCCGGGGACCAGCTGCGTTCGCGGAGCGAAGCGGCCGTTCGTGAACCAGACCACGCCGCGTCTCAACGCGTTCATTCCGGCGGCCGATGAGTCGGACTGGAGCCAGGGGAACGTCGAGTTCCGGGTCAAGAATCTGGCCGACGGACAAGTGATCTTCACCGGCGTGAGCCCTCAGCGCCCCGTCGGGAACTGGGTCGAGAGCGAGACCAAGCCGACGCTCGCCAATGACACCACCTACTCCTGGCAGGCACGTTTCATCGACGAGGCGGGCGAAGCGTCACCCTGGTCGAGGGGGTGCGAGCTTTCGGTCGACACGGTCCGCCCCGCGATCCCTGACCTCTCGATCAGTCCTGGGCCGTACAAGGTCGGCCAGACCATCACCCTGACCTTCGGCAACGCGGGTTCGACCGACGTCACGAAGTACGGCTACACGATCATGACCTCCGAACCCACCAAGTTCGTTTCGGCTCGTGCCGGTCGGGCCAAGGTGACCCTCGACAGCGCCGGTCCGACGTCGATCAGGGCATGGTCCTACGACCGGGCCGGCACCCAGAGCCACACCATGGATCCGGTCGTGATCATCGTCGGGTCCTGATCGTCAGCTGAGCCAGGTGGGGCGGAGGGGGAAGTGGGCGTCCGCCCCAGAGTCCAGTTTTACGGCTAGGAATTGGTGTAGTTGGGTGTTGTTGCGTTCGAAGCCGACTCGGCAGGCGGCTAGGTAGAGGCCCCAGATTTTGGCGGTGGCGGGGCCTACTTCGGCTACTGCTTCGTCCCAGTGGGCGAGGAGGTTTTGGGACCAGGCGCCTAGGGTCAGGGCGTAGTGTTCGCGGAGGTTCTCTGAGTGGCGGACTTCGAAGCCGGCGTCTTGGGCTTCGGCGATGATGCGGCCGGAGCCGATGAGTTCGCCGTCGGGGAAGATGTAGCGGTCGATGAAGGCGCCGGTGGAGCGGTAGTGGTTGTCGGGGCGGGTGATGGAGTGGTTGAGGAGCCGGCCGCCGGGGCGCAACCGGTCTAACAAGAAGCCGAAGTAGGTCGGGTAGTTGCGGACGCCGATGTGTTCGGTGAGGCCGATGGAGCTGATGGCGTCGAAGTCGCGTTCGGGGACGTCTCGGTAGTCGAGGAAGCGGACTTCGGCCAGGGATTCGAGGCCTTCGCGTTTGATGGCTTCGTTGGCCCAGTGAGCTTGTTCGGCGGAGAGCGTGACGCCTAGGGCCTGTACGCCGTACTCGCGGGCTGCGTGGCGAACCATGCCGCCCCAGCCACAGCCGACGTCGAGCAGGCGCATGCCGGCGCGGAGGTCGAGTTTGCGAGCCACCAGGTCGTACTTCTCGTACTGCGCCTCTTCCAAGGTGGCATCCACAGACGGATAGACGGCGCAGGTGTAGGTCATGGAGGGGCCGAGGACCCACTCGTAGAACGTGTTGGAGACGTCGTAGTGGTGGTGGATCGCGGCCTTGTCGCGCGTCCTCGAATGCCTCAACCCTTCGAAGGTACGGCGCCACTTGGGGAGGTGTTCCTGAGGCGGCGGCGGGGGTGGCTTCAGGTGACTCCAGCCGAGGCCTCGGACGATGCGGAGGGCTTCGGTGGGGGTGGGGCGTTCGAAGTGGACCTGGTTGAGGAGCATGCGCATCAGGTCGTAGGGGTTGGCCGGGTGTGCGCCGGTGATCTCAAGGTCGCCCATGACGTAGGCGCGGACGAGGCCGAGGTCGCCGGGGGCTGTCAGGACGTAGGAGAGGCCGCGTTCGGTGGCCAGGTGCATGTGGATCGGGGAGTCCGCGGGGCCAGTCGCACTGCCGTCGTACGCCGTGAAGCGGAACGGGAGGCCGTCCGGGGTCACGGTGGTCAGGGCTTCTGCGATGGATACCTGTGTTGCGAGCGTCGTCATCGGCGCGTCACCGCCTTTTCGTAGAGCCCGGTGAGCCGGGCGTCCGGGTCGTAGCGTTGTTTCACCTCAGTCAGGGCCGGGACGTTGTAGAGCCGGTCGAAGGTGTCTCTGTCGTAGTAGGCGTCGGAGTAGAGCGACTTGTGGCCGCCGAAGCGGGCTACCGCGTCCTCGATCGAGCGGTTCACGTCACCGTCGGCCGCGCCGGGAGCGATCGGGACGGTGCCCCAGAAGCCGACATTCACGTACGTCGCCCCTGGCTCGAGCGGATAGAGCGGCCACGAGTCCGATCCACGGAGCCGGAGCGGGCACAACCACACCGGCCGCATGCCGACCTCAACATCGAACCAGCGCAGGAACGCGGCCAACGAAGCCACCGGGATCTCAACATCCTGTACGACGCGCTCCCGCGGCGCACCGCCCCGGCGTGCGTTCAGACGGGCGGCGACGTGATGACGGTTCTCGAATCCGACGAGCTTGTGGAACACGTCGCTGCGCCGCCATCGCCGCGGCCACAACCGCCGTACCAATGGCTTCTGTGCACCGAAAGCGGCCGAGCACCAGAACCAGTCGGTGTCCCAGCGCCACAGGTAGTCGTGCGCGGTGAGGAAGTCGGTCTGTCGCTGCTGGATCGAGCGATAGTAGATCTGCTGCCCGGTGTAGTCGCTCGTGCGCACAGCCGCGTCGCTGTTGCGGCCGAGCGTCAGATAAGCCTCGGAAGGATCGAACGCGACCCCGTCCACGAAGTGCACCGGCTCGTCGCGATAGGAGCCCGAGGCAACGATCTCGTCGATGGCCGGAGCCAGCTCGTCGAGCGACAACCGCACGTGCCGCAGGGCGACGTACGGGGAGATGCGGTCCAGGGAGATCCGCAGGCGGGTCGCGTACCCGAGGGTGCCGTAGGAGTTCGGAAACACCCGGAAGAGCAGCGCATGCCGACCCGAGGGCCGTGCGGTGTAGACCTCCCCGGCGCCGGTGAGGATGTCCATCTCCAGCACGGACTCGTGCGGCAGCCCGGCGCGGAACGATGAGGACTCGATGCCGAGGCCGGTCACCGCGCCGCCGAGCGTGATCGTCTTGAGCTGCGGGACGACCATCGGCGTCAGTCCGTGCGGCAGGGTCGCCGCGACCAGGTCCTCGTACGTGCACATGCCCTGTACGTCGGCCGTCCGCGCGACCGGATCGACGCTGATCACCCCGGTCAGCCCGGATACGTCCAGCCCCGGTGTGCTGAGCTCGGTGCGCGGGCGGAACAGGTTCGAGCTACGTTTCGCCAGCCGCACGGGCTCGCCGACTCCGATGCGTTCGTACGACGCCCGCAGCCGGCCTACCGCCTGATCGTGCGCGAGCGTTGCGGCCGCATCCGATGTCGAAGGCACCTAATCAGAGTACGACGCTGACTCGGGCACCGCATGGGACTTCTGTCACGCCTGTTGACCGGTTGAGGCCACGCCGTACCGGGCACCGCTCCGGACCGCTGGACTGAGTCTTACGACCGGCAGTGCGGTCCCGGCAGGAGACGGACGAACGATGCAAGAGGACGAACGACCGGACCGGACATTCCGGTTCATGACCGTGACGCAAGCGCAACGCCTTCGTGAACTGGCCCGCGACGCGCTGGGTCGGCACGGCGTCACCGTGACGATCGAGCCGACGCATCTGGCCGGCGACGGCCGCATCTACCCACTGAACTCGCTGGCCGTCCGGTGCTCCGAGCTGGACGCATCGGAGTGGCCGGCTTTCGTCGAGAGCTATCTGGCCGAAGCGGTCGCTGCGGACCGCGAGCGGCCCGCAGCAGTGGTGCCAGAGGTTTCAGGGACGGCGGTGGCAGAGTCGCGGCCGCCGGAGCCGGACGGGGAGCTGGAGGGAGCGCCACAGACAGCGCCACAGACAGCGGAGGACCGTGCGCTGCTGCCGAAACTCCGCTGGCAGCTGTACTCCGACCGGCACCCGGTCGAGCCGTGGATAGAGGCCAAGGTCGTGACGATTGCTCCGGGCCTGACGAAGGTGGCGACGGTGGAGGAACCGGACCATGTGTCCACGCCTACCGAATCGACCTTCGCACGGTTGAGCGACTTGGACCTCGACGTCGCAGCCCGGGCCGGACTGCGATCCGAGCAGATCGAGACTCACGAGGAGATCACGACGAAGTCGGGTGCCACGGTGCACCTCGTCGGCGGTACCTCGATGTTCATCGCGAGCAAAGTGCTGATCCCCGGCGATCTCGCGCGCTTGGCGGGCGCTCCGACGACGCCGCCGTTCGGGATCTTGTTCTGCGCGCCGTCGCGCCACCTGCTCGCGTTCCACCTGATCCGCGACGAGACGTACCTGGCCGCGGCCCTGGACCTGTGGGACTTCGGCCGTCAACAGTTCACCGGCACGGTGGAGCGGCCGATCAGTCCGGATGTCTACTGGAGCCGGGCCGCGCATACCAGTCGCGCGATCAGTTTGGAGGACCGGACGATGGAGATGGATGGGCAACTGATCAGCGTGGGCTCCTACCTCGACTACTGGTGAGCACTAGTAGGTTCAGCTGTATGGGTGAACTGGTGAGGGCGTGGCTGCCGTGGGAGGACTCGGAGCGGGTGCTCGGTGGGGTGCCAGACGGGGTGGTGGCGCAGGGCGGGCCTGATGGTGCTGAGCTCTTTGTGCCGGGGTACATGGAGGGCGTGGACCTGCCGGAGGCGTTTGCGGCGATGCCGGAGTTGAAGGTGGTGCAGCTGCAGACCGCCGGGTACGAGGGCGTGCTGCCGCATCTCCCGGAAGGCGTGACCCTGTGCAATGCGCGCGGGGTCCACGACGCGTCAACGGCCGAGTTGGCGGTCGGGCTGATCCTGGCGTCGTACCGGCGGTTGCCGCGGGCGGTGCGCAACCAGGAGCTCGGGGTGTGGCCGACCGACTACGTGGACATGGATGATTCGCTGGCGGATCGGACCGTGCTGATCGTCGGGTACGGGTCGATCGGTGAGGCGCTGGAGCGGCGGCTGACCGGGTTCGAGTGCGAGGTGGTTCGGGTCGCGCGGCGGCCGCGGGACGGCGTGCACCCGGTGAGCGAGCTCCCGGACCTGCTGCCGCGGGCGGACGTCGTCGTACTGCTGACTCCCGCGACCGACGAGACGCGCGGCATGGTCGACGCGAAGTTCCTCAGCCAGCTGAAGGACGGCGTACTCCTCGTGAACGTCGCCCGCGGCGTCATCGTCAACACCGACGCTCTGATCGCCGAGCTCGGGAGCGGCCGCATCTCCGCCGCGCTCGACGTCACCGACCCCGAGCCGTTGCCGTCCGGTCATCCGTTGTGGTCTGCTCCGAACGTGCTGATCAACCCGCATCGCGGGGGTGCCTCGACGGCGTTCGAGCCGCGGGTCGCCCGGCTGGTGCGCGCGCAACTGGAGCGGTTCGCCCGCGGCGAAGCACTCGTCAATGTGGTGGCAGGCCCACCGCGCTAGGAGACCTACCATGCTAGGAGGACGGCGATGTCCGAGGCCGTACTGCTGATCGGGACCAAGAAGGGGCTCTGGATCGGCCGCAGCGACGCTGCGCGCCGTGAGTGGAGGCTGGACGGGCCCGCGTTCGAGATGCAGGGCGTGTACGCCGTGGGCATCGACACGCGCGGTGAGCGACCGCGACTGTTCGCCGGTGGGACGAGTGAGCACTGGGGGCCGGCGGTCTTCCACTCCGACGACCTCGGGCAGACGTGGGACGAGCCGCCGGAAGGCGCGATCGGGTTCCCGGCCGGGACGGATGCGTCGCTGGAGCGGGTGTGGCAGATCCAGCCGGCGCCGGCCAGTCAGCCGGGAGTCGTGTACGCCGGGAGTCAGCCGTCCGCGCTGTGGAAGTCGACCGATGGGGGAGTGACGTTCGAGCTGGTCCGCGGGTTGTGGGACCACCCGCATCGGGAGCAGTGGGGCGCGGGTTTCGGCGGTCAGGCTGTCCACACCGTGCTGCCGCATCCGGCGGATCCGGCGCGAGTCAGTGTTGCGATGTCGACCGGCGGGGTCTACCAGACGTCCGACGGCGGTACGACGTGGTCGCCCGCCAATCACGGGATCAAGGCGTACTTCCTGCCGGATCCCGATCCCGAGTTCGGTCAGTGCGTGCACAAGCTGGCGGCGCATCCCGACGTACCGGAACGTCTTTTCGCGCAGAACCATCATGGTGTCTACCGGTCCGACGACGGTGGCGAGATCTGGAAGTCGATCGCGGACGGGCTGCCTTCGGACTTCGGCTTCCCGATCGCGGTGCATCCGCACGAGCCCGACACGGTGTACGTCTTCCCGTTGGTGGCCGATGGCAACCGAATCCCCACCGACGCGACCTGCCGCGTCTACCGCTCGCGCGACGCGGGCGCGACCTGGGAACCGCTGACCAACGGTCTCCCCGATGTCTCCTACGTGCCGGTGCTTCGCGACGCCCTGACCACCGACAGTGCCGACTCGGCCGGTGTGTACGTCGGCACCCGGGACGGCTGTGTCTACGCGAGCGCGGACGCGGGTGACACCTGGACGGAGGTCGCCCGCCACCTCCCCGACGTACTGACCCTGCGCGCCGCGGTGATCTGACGTGATCACCCTCCGGCTCCCACCCGTGCTCCGTCCGTTCGCGGGCGGAGCGGAGGCGGTCGAGGTTGACGCCGACACAGTCGGAGCAGCCCTCGCGGCCACCCAGCCGGCCCTCCGCCGCCGCCTCACCGACGAACAAGGCGCGGTCCGCCGCCACGTCAACATCTACCTGGGCTCCGACAACATCCGCGACCTGTCCGGCCCCGACACCCCGCTCCCCGAAGGCGCCGAACTCCTCATCCTCCCCAGCGTCGCCGGCGGCTGACCTAACGCCAGATGCCGGTCCAGTCATAGAGCTCCGCGCTGGTGGAGTACTCCCGCAGGTAGTCGATGCGACCGTCCGTCACACGTGCGACGGTCGCACCGTCGAAGGCCCCAGACTTGCCGAGCCAGGTGCATTCGAACTGCCACTCGGCGACCAGAGTGCTCCCGGCGGACGCCTGGCTGGTCAGCTCCCACCGGTCAACACTTCCGCCCGCGGCGAACCACTGGCTCATCCACTGCGCGACCCGAGCCTTCCCGCGGTACGTCGGCCCGTAGGCCTCGATCACCACGCAGTCGTCAGCCAGCGTGTCGAGCACCGCCTGAACGTCATGCCGACGCCAGCCGTCGATGTACGCCTCCAACAAATCCATCCGCCGATGTTTTCATGCGCCAACGCGGAGTCGCTCGGCACGAACGACAGGTGGTAGTTGGGCAGGACCGGTCTCTGCGCGCCTGGCCCAGGGGCCTTCAGAGCGGAGACCTCCTGTCGTTGGTGCCGTAGTTTCGGGGCGTGACGGGTGAAGTGATCGTGGTGACGGGGTCGCCGGGGGCTGGTAAGACGACGGTCGCCGGGTTGGTTGCTGCGGAGGCCGAGCGGCCGACTGTGCACCTGATCACGGACCAGTTCTTCGAGGCGATCCGGACCGGCTTCATCCCGCCGTACTTGCTGGAGTCCGAGTCACAGAACGACGTTGTGGTCGACGCCTACGTGGCCGCGGCGGCGACGTACGCGCGCGGTGGGTACGACGTCGTCGTGGACGGTGTGGTCGGCCCCTGGTATCTGCCGCCGTTCCGCGCGGCCGCGGCGCGGGACGGTCTGGCGATCTCGTACGTCGTACTGCGCCCAACGCTCGGTACGACGCTCAGCCGGGCGCAGGCGCGTGGTTCCGGGGCGCTGCGCGACGAGCAGGCGATCACCGGTCTGCACGAATCCTTCGCCGACCTCGGCCCGCTGGAGCACCACGCCCTCGACACCACCAACCAGACGCCGCTCGCCACCGCAGACGCCGTCCGCCAAGCGCTCGCCGCCGGCACCCACCACCTCCGCTAACTCGCGATTCGTGTCGCGAAGGACACGTAGTGGTCGGTGGCCGCGACCTCCCGCACGCCTGGCAGCGGCCGCCAGACGCCAGCTCGAGGCACCACTACGTGTCGTTACCGACGCTCAGCCGGTGGCCGGTGGCCGGTGGCCGGTGGCCGGTGCCGGCCGGTGCGCGCCGCCTCCTCCAATCCGCCGCCCTGGTCGGTGTACTCCGTGCACGAAGCGCGACTTTGGGTACCCACCGACCATCCGAGCTGCCCGAAAACGGTTGGTGGATACCCAAAGATCCGCTCGATGCACAAAGAGCAGCCGGCCCACTCCGAACACGGCCGCCCACCCTTGGGCACGAACCGCGTCTTTGGGCACGAGCGGCGTCTTTGGGTACCTACCGACCATTCGGAGTGCCTGGAAACGGTTGGTGGGTTCACAAAGTTGGGGATCGTGCACAAAGAGCCGCCGGCCCACTCCGAACACGGCCGCCCACCCTTGGGCACGAACCGCGTCTTTGGGCACGAGCGGCGTCTTTGGGCGCCCACCAACCATTCGGAGTGCCTGGAAACGGTTGGTGGGTTCACAAAGTTGGGGGTCGTGCACAAAGAGCCGCCGGCCCACTCCGAACACGGCCGCCCACCCTTGGGCACGAACCGCGTCTTTGGGCACGAGCGGCGTCTTTGGGTACCTACCGACCATTCGGAGTGCCTGGAAACGGTTGGTGGGTTCACAAAGTTGGGGATCGTGCACAAAGAGCCGCCGGCCCACTCCGAACACGGCCGCCCACCCTTGGGCACGAACCGCGTCTTTGGGCACGAGCGGCGTCTTTGGGCGCCCACCAACCATTCGGAGTGCCTGGAAACGGTTGGTGGGTTCACAAAGTTGGGGGTCGTGCACAAAGAGCAGCCGGCCCACTCCGAACACGGCCGCCCACCCTTGGGCACGAACCGCGTCTTTGGGCACGAGCGACGTCTTTGGGAACCCACCAACCATTCGGAGCGCCCGGAAACGGTTGGTGGGTTCACAAAGTCGAGCCCCGTGCACAAAGAGCAGCCGGCCCACCTTTGGGCGGGAGGCGGGAGGCGGGATGCGGACGGGGGACGGGGGACGGGGATGCGCCGGGGGACTCAGTGGCGGAAGAGGCGGAGGTTGGTGGGGGACCAGGTGATGTTGTGGGTGGTGCAGGCGGCGGCTACTTCGGGGGAGCGGATGGAGCCGGCTGGTTCGGCGATGTGGGTTACGCCGTAGGTGGCGGCTGCTTCGATGTTGTCGGCGAAGGGGAGGGCGCCGTCGGAGACCATGGCGACGCCGGTGAGCGGGGCAGCGGAGTGGCGGGACCACCAGAGGGCGGCCTTTGCTCCGGCCAGGTGGGTGCAGTCGACTCGGGATTGCTGGCCGGCGCCGATGCCGATGGCCATGCCGTCTTTGAGGAGGGCGACGGTGTTGGACTGGGTGTAGCGGACGACGATCAGGCCGAGCAGGAGGTCACGAGCCGCGTCCTCAGGAACCGAAGGTGCCAGGAGGTCGCGAGTCAGCGGCACGTCGTCGCGGCTCTGCGTCAACCGAACGCCGTACAGCTCACGCACCTCCTCGCAGGGCGGTTCGAACAGCGGATCCGCCTCCAGCACCAGGTACGTGCCACGCTTCTTGGCCGCCAACACCTCCACCACACCCGGCGCGTACCCAGGCGCGATGATCCCATCACTGACCACGCGCCGCAGCACGTCGGCGAGCTCAAGATCCACCGGCTCCGAGACCGCCACGAAATCGCCGTACGACGACTTGGGGTCAGCGTCCCGGGCGCGTCGGTAGGCGTCCGCGACCGACGTACCGAGTGCGGCACCAGCTGGGGAGACATGCTTGTACGACGCCGCCGCCGGCTGCCCGAAGGTCGCACCGGCCTCCCGCACGAGCTGCCAACCGGTCAGCGCGTCCAGCACATTGATGTACGACGGTTCGCCCGCGACGACCGTGAACGGTGCCCGCGGTCCGACGACCGTCAGCGCCGCCGTCTGATGTGGATTCATCCCATAACGCATGAGCAGACCTCCGCAAGGAGGCGCCCAGGCGGACGACGCCAGATAGGGTCCGCTCCCCGGTGGTGATCCACCCTCGCCAGTCGCGGTAGGGCAGAGCCTATTGCAGGAACGTGCAATTCGGGTCCAGAGAGGTCCGAGGAGTCTTACCATCCGCGAATGGGGTTCTTCTCGCGAAAGGAGGCGTCGGAAGTCGATGTGTCCGGGTTCAGGCTGGATCAGGCCTGGCTGGACGACGACCTCGACGCCGCGTACTCGGCGGTCCGCCAAGGCGACCTGTCGACCGGGCTGGCGTTGCTGAAGGTGACACCGGCCAACACGAACCTGCGGTCGATCCGGGCGACCGGGTTGGCCAAGGCCGCGGTCGGGCGGAGCGAGCAGCTGGAGATGCGGCTGGAGGCCTACCCCAAGGACCCCGATCTGCTGTTGTGGTTCGGTCAGACGCTGGTGCTCGAGGCGTGGGGCGTGCGGACCGGGCAGTGGGCGAAGGATGTGTCAGCGCAGCGGTTCGCGATGTTCCACGACATTCTGCGGACGGCGGCCGAGGTGCTGCAGGGCGCGATCGTCTCGGCGGCGGACGACTCGGTGCCGTGGGAGGTGCTGCAGTGGGCCGCGCTGGGATTGCAGGCGGAGCTGGAGGACAAGGCCGAGATCTTCCATGCCGCACTGGTCCGCCACCCGGGCAGCTACGCGGCGCACACCGGTCGCGTTCAGGTGCTGGCGAACAAGTGGTCCGGGCTCGGAGTCGAGCAGTTGATCGACTTCGGTGACGGTGTCGTTTCGAGGGCCCGATCGGGCAGCGTTCTGTGCAGCATCGCGGCCAACGTGTTCAACGAGGTCTGGCTGGAGATCGCCTCCGACAAGGACCTGCCGCGGGACGACCGGATGAAGCGCTACGCGAGCAGAGTCACGGCCCGCCGTACCGACTTGCTCACCGCCCGCGCCAAGTGGAACGACGCCCGTACGCCGGACCCCGCGGACGTCGCGGCCAACGGGGCGATGGCGTTCGCGCTCAAGTGGGCGAACGCGAAACCCGAGGCGATGGAGCATGCGTGCCGCACCGAGGGCCGGATCGAGAGCGTGCCGTGGGGCTATGTCGGCGGCGTGGCCGGCTTCGGTGAGGCACTCAAGCGACAGATGGACTAGACCTTCTCGGCGCGGAAGACCATCAGCCGGGACTCCGGCACGAACTCCTCGCCGTGCCAGCCGGCGGTCACCTGCACGGTGAACCCGGCCGCCTCCAGGGCCGCGGTGATCTCGGTCGCCGAACGGAAGTAGAGCTCGTTGCGGTAGACGTCGTCGCGACCGTCGTCGTACAGGTTGTGGGCGTCGAAGACGACGCGGCCGTCGCTGACCTCGATCAGGTCGAGCCACTCGGTGAGGTGCCCGACGGGCGTGTCACGATCCCCGTACGTCGCCTCGCGCGTCCACGACTCCCAGGCCCGCGCCGCGGGGTTGCGCGACTCGAAGGCCAGTACGCCGCCGGTGCGGAGCGCGGCTGCCAACGCGGTCAATGTCGCGGGCAGGTCGGCGATGTACATGACCGCGTTTCCGGTGGACAGCGCGAAATCGACGTCGCCGGTCGGCGCGATCGCGCCGGCGTCACCGGAGATCCAGGTGACCGAGCTCGGCGTACGGCGGGCGTAGTTGAGCATCGTCGGACTGGGATCGATGCCGATCACCTCCCGGCCGGGCGTCGCCAGCGCGCGGGTCAGCAGCCCGGTGCCGCACCCGAGATCGAGGACCTTTCGGGCATCGAGGGAGTCGGCGAGAGCGCGGAAGTACGCGTGATCGTCGCCGGGAGCATTGTCGAGGTCGTACAGCTCGACCAGGTTCTCGTCACCAAAAGGATCCACCTCGCGAACGCTAGAGAGCCTGGAACGCCGAAGCAAAGTGTTTAGAGTGACCCCATGGTCGATGTGAAGCCCCGCAGCCGCACTGTCACCGACGGTCTCGAAGCCACCGCGAGCCGAGGGATGCTCAGAGCGGTCGGCATGGGCGATGACGACTGGGTGAAGCCGCAGATCGGGGTGGCCTCGAGCTGGAACGAGATCACCCCCTGCAACCTCTCGCTGGACCGGCTCGCGAAGGCGGTCAAGGAGGGCGTGCACGCGGCCGGTGGGTATCCGCTGGAGTTCGGCACGATCAGCGTCTCCGACGGCATCTCGATGGGTCACGTCGGGATGCACTACTCGCTGGTCAGCCGCGAGATCATCGCCGACTCGGTCGAGACCGTGATGGAGGCCGAGCGCCTCGACGGCTCGGTTCTGCTGGCCGGTTGCGACAAGTCCCTGCCCGGCATGCTGATGGCGGCCGCGCGGCTCGATCTGGCGAGTGTGTTCCTGTATGCCGGTTCGATCATGCCTGGGCGGTTGGGCGACAAGGACGTCACGATCATCGATGCCTTCGAGGCGGTCGGTGCCTGCGTTCGCGGCCTGATCACCCGCGAGGAGGTCGACGCCGTCGAGCGCGCGATCTGCCCGGGTGAAGGTGCTTGCGGCGGTATGTACACGGCCAACACGATGGCCGCGTCCGCCGAGGCGCTCGGGATGTCGCTGCCCGGGTCGGCGGCGCCGCCCGCGGTGGATCGGCGTCGCGACGGGTATGCGCGGAAGTCCGGTGAGGCCGTGGTCGGCCTGCTGCAGAAGGGGATCACCGCGCGACAGATCCTCACCAAGGAGGCGTTCGAGAACGCGATCGCCGTGGTGATGGCGCTGGGTGGTTCGACGAACGCCGTGCTGCACCTGCTCGCGATCGCTCGTGAGGCCGAGGTCGACCTGACGCTGGACGACTTCAACCGGGTCGGCGACAAGGTCCCGCACCTCGGGGATCTGAAGCCGTTCGGCCAGTACGTGATGACGGACGTGGACCGGGTCGGCGGTATCCCGGTGATCATGCGCGCGCTGCTGGACGCCGGTCTGCTGCACGGCGACTGCCTGACGGTGACCGGCAAGACGATGGCCGAGAACCTGGCCGACATCGCCCCGCCGGATGTCGACGGCACGATCATCCGCGCGCTGGACAAGCCGATCCACCACACCGGCGGCATCACCATCCTGCACGGCACGCTCGCTCCGGAAGGCGCGGTGGTGAAGAGCGCGGGGTTCGACTCCGACGTCTTCGAAGGTACGGCGCGCGTGTTCGACGGCGAGCGCGCAGCGATGGATGCCGTGGCGGAGTTGAATCCGGGCGATGTCGTCGTGATCCGCTACGAAGGTCCCAAGGGTGGCCCGGGGATGCGCGAGATGCTCGCGGTCACCGGGGCGATCAAGGGCGCCGGCCTCGGCAAGGACGTGCTGCTGCTCACCGACGGCCGCTTCTCCGGCGGTACGACGGGGCTCTGCGTCGGCCATGTCGCACCGGAAGCCGTGGACGGCGGGCCGATCGCGTTCGTCCGCGACGGTGATCGAATCACCTTGGACGTGGCGAACCGCACGCTGGAGCTCCACGTCGACGCGGACGAACTGACCCGCCGTACGGAAGGCTGGACGCCCAAGCAGCCCGCGATCACCAAGGGCGTCCTCGGCAAATACGTCCGCCTCGTCGGCTCAGCCTCCCAAGGCGCAACCTGCGGCTGACCGTCAGCAGGGTTGCACGAAGTAGACCGGCGTCATGTCCTCGTAGCCCTGCGCGTTCGGCGGGAACCACCTCCAGACCGTTTTCCGGTCCTGCATGAGCACCGCGGCCCAGACATTGCCGGTCTGGTGGTTCCAGCCGTACCCGGGGCCGACCCAGCCGCTGACCGGGTAGATGCCACAGCGGTAGTAGTCGTAGGTCCGGCCGTTGATGTTGACGCAGAAGTGGCCGGACTCGCAGTTGATGGCCTTGCCCGGAACGTTGGTCCGGACGACGAAGCCGGGATCGACCTGCTGGGCGGCGGCCGTCGTGCAGGCCAGCAGTGACCCGGTGACGAGAGTTACAGCGGCGAGTGCGATGGAGCGAAGAACAGGCATCGAATGGTCCCTTCGGGGCGGGGCTGTTCCGCTCAGAATCGCCGGTGCCGCTGACATTTCGATGACATCCGCCACTGAGACGCTCGTCCCAACAGGTGAGACGCAGGATGCCCGAACTTGACCTGGACCTTGTCGGCGGGCGAATAATGCCTACATGCGATCGATTCTCCTCGTACTTGTGCGGCGCGCCGACTGACGCGACCTCTGAGTCGAGCGCGCCCCTTCAGCCAACCGGCGGAAGGGGTTTTTTGTTGCCAGGGCGACTATCTGAGACCCAGTAGCGTCAGGGGAACGAACACCAGCGAGGATGGATCGATCGCGTAACAGCCAAGCAAGGCACCGTGATCAGGATTAAGGGAAGGCACTCATGAGCGAGCAGCTGACCGGGGCACAGGCTCTGATCCGCGCACTGGAACATGCCGGAGTGGACACCGTCTTCGGCATCCCGGGCGGCGCGATCCTCCCGGCGTACGACCCGATGCTCGACTCGACCCAGATCCGCCACATCCTGGTACGCCACGAGCAGGGCGCCGGTCACGCCGCCCAGGGGTACGCCTCGGCGTCCGGCAAGGTCGGAGTCTGTATGGCGACCTCCGGCCCGGGCGCGACCAACCTGGTCACGCCGATCGCGGACGCCTACATGGACTCGGTCCCGCTGGTCGCGATCACCGGTCAGGTGGCCAGTGCCGCGATCGGGACGGACGCCTTCCAGGAGGCCGACATCCGCGGCATCACGATGCCGATCACCAAGCACAACTTCCTGGTCAACGACCCGAACGACATCGCAACCACGATCGCCGAGGCGTTCCACATCGCCTCCACCGGCCGGCCCGGTCCGGTCCTGGTGGACGTGACCAAGGACGCGATGCAGGCCAAGGTCGACTTCCAGTGGCCGACCGAGCTCTCGCTGCCGGGGTACCGTCCGGTCACCCGCCCGCACCCCAAGCAGGTGCGCGAGGCGGCCCGCCTGATCACGGCGGCCGAGAAGCCGGTCCTGTACGTCGGTGGTGGCGTGATCCGCGCGCAGGCCGAGGTGGAGCTGAAGGAGCTCGCCGAGCTGCTCGGCATCCCGGTCGTGACCACGCTGATGGCCCGCGGCGCGCTGCCCGACACCCACGCGCTGCACTTCGGGATGCCCGGCATGCACGGCTCGGTCTCCGCGGTCGGCGCCCTGCAGCGTTCGGACCTGCTGATCACGCTCGGCGCGCGCTTCGACGACCGGGTGACCGGCAAGCTGGACTCGTTCGCCCCCGAGGCGAAGGTCATCCACGCCGACATCGACCCGGCCGAGATCGGCAAGAACCGCGCCGCCGACGTACCGATCGTGGGTGACTGCAAGGAGGTCATCACCGACCTGATCGCAGCCCTGCGCACCGAGATCGCGAGCAGCGGCCGGACCCCGTCGTACGACACCTGGCGGACTCAGCTGGAGACAGTTCGGAAGAACTACCCGCTCGGGTACGACGAGCCCGAGGACGGCAGCCTGTCCCCGCAGTACGTGATCCAGCGGATCGGCCAGATCGCCGGCCCGGACACGATCTACACCGCGGGTGTCGGTCAGCACCAGATGTGGTCCGCGCACTACCTGCCGTTCGAGAAGCCGCGGCACTGGCTGAACTCCGGCGGCCTCGGCACCATGGGCTACTCGGTGCCGGCCGCGATGGGCGCCAAGGTGGCCCGGCCGGACAAGACGGTCTGGGCGATCGACGGCGACGGCTGTTTCCAGATGACCAACCAGGAGCTCGTCACCTGTGCGCTGGAGGGCATCCCGATCAAGGTTGCCGTGATCAACAACCAGTCGCTGGGCATGGTCCGGCAATGGCAGACGCTGTTCTACGACAAGCGGTACTCGAGCACCGACCTGCACTCGAACCGCATTCCGGACTTCGCCAAGCTGGCCGAGGCGATGGGCGGCGTCGGGCTGCGCTGCGCCGACAAGGCCTCGGTGGACGCGACGATCGACAAGGCGATGTCGGTGACCGACCAGCCGGTCGTGGTCGACTTCGTCGTGCACCGCGACGCGATGGTCTGGCCGATGGTCGCGGCCGGCGTCAGCAACGACGAGATCCAGATCGCCCGCGACATGGCGCCCCAGTGGGACTCGGAGGAACTCTGATGACTGAGCGAAGCGAAGGAAAAATTAAGCACAGCGTCCAAGCGACATCGGCGCCCGCAGCGAAGCGAGGACGATGATGTCGAAGCACACATTGTCGATTCTGGTTGAGAACAAGCACGGTGTGCTGGCCCGGGTGGCCGCGCTCATCTCGCGCCGCGGGTTCAACATCGACTCCCTCGCGGTCGGCCCGACCGAGCACCCCGAGGTGTCCCGGATGACCATCGCGGTCAGCGTGGACGAGCAGCCTTTGGAGCAGATCACCAAGCAGCTGAACAAGCTGGTGAACGTGATCAAGATCGTCGAACTCGAGCCCACGCAGACGGTTCAGCGCGAACTGCTGCTGGTGAAGGTGAAGGCGGACACCCTGACCAGGGGGCACGTGCTGGAGACCGTCCAGCTGTTCCGTGCGAAGGTGGTCGACGTGGCACCGGACGCGATCACGATCGAGGCGACCGGCAATCCCGAGAAGCTCGAGGCCATGCTCCGGATGCTGGAACCCTTCGGCGTCCGCGAGCTGGTGCAGTCCGGCATGGTGGCGATCGGACGGGGCAGCCGCTCCATCTCCGACCGCACGCTCCGGCCGGTCCCGGTGCCGCCGCCGTACGTCCAGTCGGGGACCCCGACGATCCAGGCACAGCCCCCAGAACGCCATACCTCATCGACTCCGCACCCGGTGCCGGCGCCGCCGCCGGGCCGCCCCGTGGCCCCGGCCCGTCAAGGCTGAGCGCCGTACCGGACCCCCAAGAAATCACAGAGGAGAACGCTCCAAGTGGCAGCAGAAATGTTCTACGACGACAACGCCGACCTGTCGGTGATCCAGGGCAAGAGCGTGGCCGTCCTCGGCTACGGCTCGCAGGGCCACGCGCACGCGCTCTCGCTGCGCGACTCCGGCGTCGACGTCCGCGTCGGCCTGCTCGAGGGCTCGAAGAGCCGCGCCAAGGCCGAGGCCGAGGGCCTGCGCGTCGTCACCCCGGCCGAGGCCGTCGAAGAGGCCAACGTCATCGTCGTACTGGCGCCGGACCCCGCGCAGCGCAAGCTGTACGCCGAGGCGATCGAGCCGAACCTGGCCGACGGCGACGCGCTCGTCTTCGGGCACGGCTTCAACATCCGCTTCGGCTACATCAAGCCCCCGGCCGGTGTCGACGTCTTCATGGTCGCCCCGAAGGGCCCGGGACACCTGGTACGCCGTGAGTACACCGAGGGCCGTGGCGTCCCGGTGCTCGTCGCCGTGGAGCAGGACGCGTCCGGCAAGGCCTGGGACCTCGCGCTGTCCTACGCCAAGGGCATCGGCGGCCTCCGCGCCGGCGGGATCAAGACCACCTTCACCGAGGAGACCGAGACCGACCTGTTCGGTGAGCAGGCCGTCCTCTGCGGTGGCGTGTCGGCGCTGATCCAGTCCGGCTTCGAGGTGCTGACCGAGGCCGGCTACCAGCCCGAGGTCGCGTACTTCGAGTGCCTGCACGAGCTCAAGCTGATCGTCGACCTGATCTACGAAGGCGGCATCGCCAAGCAGCGCTGGTCGGTCTCCGACACCGCCGAGTACGGCGACTACGTGTCGGGCCCGCGGATCATCGACGCCTCGGTGAAGGAGCGGATGAAGGAGGTCCTCGGTGACATCACCGACGGCACCTTCGCGGCCCGCTTCATCGCCGACCAGGACGCCGGCGCGCCGGAGTTCGCGGAGTTCCGCAAGAAGAGCCAGGAGCACCCGATCGAGGCCGTGGGCAAGGAACTGCGCGGCCTGATGGCGTGGGTCAAGTCGCACGACGACGACTACGTCGAGGGCAGCGCCGCGCGCTGACCCGCTAGCTGACCGGGCCCGGACCATTCAGGTGGATGGTTCGGGCCCCGTCATTTCTCCCCGCGGAGCCCGCTCGAACTGGCAGAATCATCGGCATCGGTGCGTGCGGCTGACGAGGAGGACGATTCGGTGGTGCACGACGGCAGACCGGCGCCGCCGCGACCGCCCCGGCGGATCCCCGCGGGTGCGCCTCCGCTGACCCAGCTGCAACCGCCGGTACGGCGTGGCCCGCCGCCCGAGCGTCGCCCGTGGCTCTACGGCCGCTTCCTGGCCGGTGTGATGGTCTTCCTGCTCGTGGTCGCCGGCGGTGCCACGGCCGGCTGGTTCATCCGCCAGGACCGGACGTCGATCGACGCGGACAAGGTGCTGACCGACGCCGGCTCGAGCGTTGTCCGCGTGCTCTCGACCGCGTGCGCCGGGAATGGGGAAGGCACCGGCGTGTACGTCGGCGACAACCTGGTCCTGACCGCGGAGATCGCCGTACTGGAGCCGCTCGCGGTGGCGGTCGTCACCCGGGACGGTGTGGTCCGGCGCGCGAACCTCCTCGGAACGGGCCCCGACGGGATCGCCGTGCTGCAGGTTGTCGGCAGGATGACCGTGCCGCCGCTCAAGCTCGCCGCTGATGCTCCGGATCCGGAGGCAGGCCGAGCGATTCTCGGCTACACCGCGGCAGGCACTCTGACTTCGCAGACGGTCGGATCGGTGCACCGCCCACGCGCGCTCAGTGAGGTGATGAACGCGGCCAAGCTCGGCGGCCCGGTGCTCGCCAAGTCCGGTGAGGTGGTCGGCATGGTCACCGGCGACAGCTTGCCCGCCGCCAAGATCATCCCGGTCTCCACTCTGCGGCCCTTCGCCGTACGGGGTGCTCAGGGCCTGACGTCGCACTCCGGCGGAACGTGCACGGAGTCGCGCGGCCCGCAGAGCACGCTCACGCCGGCCCTGCAGGTCTCGGCGACCCCGCTCGCGGTGCAGGCCCAGCGCACGCTGACCAACTACCTGACCCTGCAGAACCGGCACGACTTCGTCGGGGTCCGGAAGTTCTATTCGGCCCGCCTGAACGGGGCGCTGACCGCGGCGAAGGACCGGCAGAACCACCTGACGACGTACTTCTTCGGTGCGACCATCACCGAGGTCACCCAGTCGGAGGGGGCGGTGAACGTCCGGATCAACTACCTGACGCTCTTCTCGTCGAACGCCGATGGCGCGGCCGGTCAGAACTGCGCCCGCCGGGACCAGCGCTTCCGGCTGATCCCGGCCGGCAAATCACTCGTGGTCGACAGCACCGCCCAGGTGGTAGCGGCCGTCCCCTGCGACAACACCTGAGGTACGATCGAGTCAGCGGGCACAGCGCGGTGCTCTGTTCAACATGAGCCCCTACCGCTTTCGCAGGAGATATCTCCCATGACTGATGTGACTCGTCCCGTCGTCCTGATCGCCGAAGAGCTGAGCCCGGCCACCGTCGAGGCCCTCGGTCCCGATTTCGAGATCCGGCACGCGAACGGCGCCGACCGCGCCGAGCTGATCCCGGCGATCGCCGACGTCGACGCCATCCTGATCCGCAGCGCCACCAAGGTGGACGCCGAGGCCCTGGCCGCGGCGAAGAAGCTGAAGGTCGTCGCCCGGGCCGGGGTCGGCCTGGACAACGTCGACGTGAAGGCCGCCACCCAGGCCGGTGTGATGGTCGTGAACGCGCCGACCTCCAACATCGTCAGCGCCGCCGAGCTCGCGGTCGCGCTGCTGCTGGCCGCCGCCCGCCGGGTCCCGGCCGCCGACCTCTCGCTGAAGAACGGCGAGTGGAAGCGGTCGAAGTTCTCCGGTGTCGAGCTGTTCGAGAAGACCGTCGGCATCGTCGGCCTGGGCAAGATCGGCGTCCTGGTCGCGCAGCGGCTGGCCGCCTTCGGCATGAACGTGATCGCCTACGACCCGTACGTACAGGCCGGCCGGGCCGCGCAGATGGGCGTCCGGCTCGCCTCGCTGGACGAGCTGCTGGCCGCGTCGGACTTCATCTCGGTACACCTGCCGAAGACCCCGGAGACCATCGGCCTGATCGGCGACGAGCAGCTGCACAAGGTCAAGCCCGAGGTCATCATCGTGAACGCGGCCCGCGGCGGCATCGTCGACGAGACCGCGCTGTACTCGGCGCTCAAGGAGGGCCGGGTCGCCGCGGCCGGGCTCGACGTGTTCGCCAAGGAGCCGTGCACCGACTCCCCGCTGTTCGAGTTCGAGAACGTGGTCGCCACCCCGCACCTGGGCGCGTCGACCGAAGAGGCGCAGGAGAAGGCCGGTATCGCGGTCGCCAAGTCGGTCCGCCTGGCCCTGTCGGGTGAGCTGGTTCCGGACGCGGTCAACGTCCAGGGCGGCGTGATCGCCGAGGACGTCCGGCCGGGGATCGGTCTGACCGAGAAGCTCGGCCGGATCTTCACCGCGCTCGCCGGTGGCGTCGCACAGCAGCTCGACGTCGAGGTCCGTGGCGAGATCACGCAGTACGACGTCAAGGTGCTCGAGCTCGCCGCGCTCAAGGGCGTCTTCGCCGACGTCGTCGAGGACAACGTCTCCTACGTGAACGCGCCGCTGCTCGCGGCCGAGCGGGGCCTCGAGGTCCGGCTCGTCACCGACCACGAGAGCCCGGAGCACCGCAACCTGATCACGCTGCGCGGCACGCTCGCCGACGGCGCGCAGGTCTCGGTCAGCGGCACGCTGGTCGGCGTCCGGCAGTCGGAGCGCCTGGTCGAGGTCGACGGCTTCGACGTCGAGGTCGAGCTGGCCGCGCACCTGGCCTTCTTCACCTACGAGGACCGCCCGGGCATCGTCGGCCAGATCGGCCGGATCCTCGGCGAGGCCGACGTGAACATCGCCGGCATGCAGGTCAGCCGGGACCGCAAGGGTGGCAAGGCCTTGGTCGCGCTGTCGGTCGACTCGGCCGTGGCGCCCACGGTCCTGGACGACATCGCCTCCGTCGTCCAGGCCGACACTGCCCGCACTGTGGACCTCGACGCCTAGGTTTACCCGAACGGCTGTTTTACTGGTAGGTAGCCAGCCACCCGCAGGCGCATGGTGGCTGGTGAGGGCCCGGACCCAAGTGTCCGGGCCCGACCTATGTCTAGTGCCTGGTTGCGAGCAGTACGGCGGCGTCCGCGGCGACCATCACCTCGACGGTGGTGAAGCGCGGGTCCATCAGCCATTCCTGGCGCAGCGTGTCGACGCGGCCCTCGTACATCGGGGGCCAGACGCCGGACGGGGTGAAGTCGTCGAGGACGACGAAGCCGCCGGGCTCGATCACGTCGGCGATCACGTCGCGGGCCGAGAGCTTGGCCTCGCGGGCGTCGACGAAGAGCAGCGCGAACGGGCCGCGCTCGATCAGCGCGGTCCAGTCGGCCGAGACGACCTCGATCCGCTCGTCGTCGGCGAACAGCTCCGCCACGACCTGGGCCAGCTGCGGGTCGCTCTCCGCGGTGACGATCTTGGTGCCCTCGCCGGCGCCGCTGCGCAGCCAGGCCGAACCGACACCGCAACCGGTGCCGAGCTCGCCGAGCAGGCCGGTCTTGGACGCGGCCAGGCTGGCCAGCAGCCGGCCGGTCTCGTTCCGGGTCGAGCTGACGAAACCACGCCGTCCGGACAGGCTGAGGGCCGCGGAAACCAGCGGCGGCAGTTCTGGAGGAGCACTCACCGGTTGAGAGTTGCACAGCTGCGGTCCAGTCCCTGCACCGGGATCTCACATATTGGGATCGAATGCCCGCATTGTGGCGAGATAGTCGCATGTCAGAGTAAATTCGGACCCATCCTGCCGCCCATGACCAACCGGGGAGAGTGCAGCATGTACGACATGTATCCAGCCAACTGGCCCGCGATCGACGCCCGGGAGCGGAAGGCGGCCCGGCGCCGCAAGCCGGCCCGCCCGGCGAGCGACGAGGTCAAGGCTGTCCAAGAGGCCATGAACCGCCGCGACAACGGGGGAGAACCCAAGAAGTGAGCGACAACAAGAACTTCACGCTGGCCGTCGTTCCCGGAGACGGGATCGGACCGGAGGTCACCACCGAGGCACTCAAGGTGCTCGACGCGGTGGCCGCCCAGCACGGCGTGACGTTCGAGCGGACCGAGTACGACCTCGGCGCCAAGCGCTGGCACGCCACCGGTGAGACCCTCCCGGACGCCGAGCTCGAGGAGATTCGCAAGCACGACGCGATCCTGCTCGGTGCCGTCGGCGACCCGAGCGTCCCGTCCGGCGTCCTCGAGCGCGGTCTGCTGCTCAAGCTGCGCTTCACGCTCGACCACTACGTGAACCTGCGCCCCTCGAAGATCTACCCCTCCGTCGGCTCCCCGCTGGCGAACCCGGGCGAGGTCGACTTCGTCGTCGTCCGCGAGGGCACCGAGGGCCCGTACGTCGGTAACGGCGGCGCGCTGCGGGTCGGGACACCGGCCGAGATCGCCACCGAGGTCTCCGTCAACACGGCGTACGGGGTGGAGCGGGTCGTCCGGGACGCGTTCGCCCGGGCCCAGGCGCGGCCGCGCAAGAAGCTCACGCTGGTGCACAAGAACAACGTGCTCGTGCACGCCGGCCACCTGTGGACGCGGACGGTGGACAAGGTCAAGGCCGACTTCCCCGAGATCGCGGTCGACTACCTGCACGTGGACGCGGCGACCATCTTCCTGGTCACCGACCCGGCCCGGTTCGACGTGATCGTCACCGACAACCTGTTCGGCGACATCCTCACCGACCTGGCCGCGGCGATCACCGGCGGGATCGGGCTGGCCGCGAGCGGCAACATCAACCCGGACCGGACCGCGCCGAGCATGTTCGAGCCGGTGCACGGCTCCGCCCCGGACATCGCCGGCCAGCAGAAGGCCGACCCGACCGCGGCGATCCTGTCCGCGGCGCTGCTGCTCGACCACCTCGGCCTGCCCGAGGCGGCGGCCGCGATCGAGGCGGCCGTCACGGCCGATATCGAGGAGCGCACGGGCAGTGTCCGGACCACCGCGGAGATCGGCGACGCGATCACCAAGCGCGCAGCCGGCTGAAAGGTGGCCCTCGCATGACCAGTCGACCAACAGGTACGGTGCGGCTATGAGCAGCGACCTGCAGTTCACCGTTGAGCCCAACACCCAACCGGCCAGCGACGACCAGCGTGCCCAGATCCTGGCGAACCCAGGCTTCGGGCAGTACTTCTCCGATCACATGGCGATCGCCACGTGGACGAAGGACCAGGGCTGGCACGACGCACGGATCACCGCCTTCGGACCGCTGGAGCTGTCTCCGGCGACCTCGGTGTTCCACTACGCCCAGACCATCTTCGAGGGGATGAAGGCCTACCGTCATCCCGACGACTCGATCCACATGTTCCGCCCCGAGGCCAACGCGGCCCGGTTCGCGAAGTCGGCCCGCCGGCTCGCGCTGCCGGAGCTGCCCGAGTCCGCGTTCCTGGACTCGATCAAGGCGCTCGTCGAGCTGGACCAGGCCTGGGTGCCCACCGGTGGTGAGACCTCGCTGTACCTGCGCCCGTTCATGTTCGGTTCGGACCCGTTCCTCGGTGTCCGCCCGTCCGCCCAGGTGACGTACTGCGCGATCGCGTCCCCGGCCGGTTCGTACTTCAGTGGCGGCGTGAAGCCGGTCCGGATCTGGCTGAGCGAGGAGTACACCCGGGCGGCCCCAGGTGGCACCGGCGCGGCCAAGACCGGTGGCAACTACGCCGCGTCGCTGCTGGCCCAGGCCGAGGCGACCGAGAACGGCTGTGACCAGGTCGCCTTCCTGGACGCGATCGAGAAGAAGTGGGTCGAAGAGCTCGGCGGGATGAATCTGTACTTCGTCCTCGACGACAACTCGGTCGTCACGCCGGAGCTGTCCGGCACGATCCTCGAGGGCGTCACCCGGGACTCGATCCTGAAGCTCGTCACCGACCTCGGCCACTCCGTTGCCGAGCGCAAGATCTCGGTCGACGAGTGGCGCGACGGCGCCGCCTCCGGCCGGATCCGCGAGGTCTTCGCCTGCGGCACCGCCGCGGTGATCACGCCGGTCGCCTCCCTGAAGTGGAAGGACGGCGAGGTCCAGGTCGCCGACGGCCAGGGCGGTCCCGTGACCGCGGCCGTCCGCACCGCACTCCTGGATCTCCAGTACGGCCGCACCGCGGACCCGCACAACTGGATGACCAAGGTCTGCTGACCACGATCGAATCGGTCCGGTCCGGTGCTTCGGCACCGGACCGGTTCTGTTTCTAGCGGGCGTCCTTCCAGATCCGGACGCCGATCAGAATGACCACTGCCCACAGGCCGAGGGCAATGCGTGGCGCACCGGTCCAGCCGTCGTCGGCGGTCAGGATCAGAAAGGTCGCCAGTAGTCCGACGATGCCGCCGAAGAAGGTGGTGCCCATCGTGGTGCGGACCAGGATCAGCACGGCCATCGCCAGGTAGGCCAGCGCCAGGATCGAAACCCCGTCACTCCGGTCGTTCAGCAGCCCGGCTCCGGTCGAGAAGCCGGACTCGGGAGGCAGCCAAGGCGTGCCGAGCAGCCCGAGCAGCACCACGGAGAGGGTGAAACCCATCAAGCGGTGCTTGAGCTGCTTGTTCTCCTCGCTCATGAATTCCCTTCAGGAGTGCGTGACGGTGACGGATGTGAGGGTGGTCTGGCCGTAGTTGGTGGCGGCGCAGGGCGACGAGTTGGTGCAGTTGGCCTGGGTGTAGGCGCCGGCTTTGAAGTAGGCGCCGGAGAAGTTCTTGCTGATCGTGGTCTGCAGGGTGCCGTTGTAGTAGGCCTTCACCTGGCCGCCGCCGACCGCGAACTTGGCCTCGAAGACGGTCCCGAGGACGTACGAGCTGGTCACCAGCTTGTGATGCGTGGTGTCGCCGTTGGTGATGTAGAGGCTGCTGCCCTCGAGCCGGAACACGGAGACGTCGTCATCCGCGTCGTGGATCTGCGCACCCACCAACTGCGGCTTCTCCGCCGGCAGATGATCGAACGACTCCCGTACGACGAGGGTGTGCGTTCCGGAGGTCGACGACCAGCTCGCGTTGCTGCTGCCGTTCATCTCGCGGAGCTCCGAACGTGGATAGCTCGAACCGCTCGTGGTGACACCGTTGACGGGGGCCCGGAACTGGACGCCGTCCCCGACGACCTTGAAGAACGGGTCGTTGGAGTAGCTGTCGAGCGCGGGCTGCTTGACCTCCGTCGGGCTTCCGCTGGACCCGATCGGCAACGTGACCTTCCAGTTGGTCAGATCGAGCACGTCAGCCGGCACCTGCGGACCTGGTTCGGAACCACCGCTGCCCCAGACCTCGATCTCGGTGACGCTGCTCCAGCTCCCCGTGCCACCGGAGTTCAGTTGGTAGCCGTGGCCGACGTACCGGATCTTCGAGGCCTCCTGGTCGGTGAAGTCGAAGGTCTGCAGGGCCGTGCTGGTGCCGCTGCTGAGGCCGTCGAAGACGGTGGTCCAGGTGGAACCGTTGAGGACCTGCAGCTCGAAGTCGTTCTTGCGCTCGTCACCCTTGTAGACGGCGACCTTCAGGTGGCTGACCGTCTTGGTGGCGCCGAGGTCGAGGGTCAGCGAAGCTCCGTCACCGTCACCTGACCAGCGGGTCGCGTAGTTGTTGTCGATGGCGTTGGTCGCGACGTTGGCGTCGCTGGTGCTCGCAGTCACGCTCGCCGGGGTGAGTTCGACGTTCGCCGCGTACGCCGGTGGGACGGCGATGGCGGTTGCCGCGAGCACCAATGCGGTGCTGAGGAGGGTCTTCATGGTTGGCCTCTCGGGGCGGGAAGGGGCGGTGTTCAGTGGCGTTTCGTGGAGCTCGCGGCGCCGCAAACGGCTGCCGCCAACAACCAGAGGGCGATGACCACGACGGGTGCTCCGGTCCACTCGACCTCGGTGCTGCCCTTGGACTCCGGCCGGCTGACCACGATCACGAAGGACGTCACCGCACCGGCGAGTGAGAGCAGGATGCCGGTCACGGTCCCGGCCCGGACGAGCATGAGCGCGCCGGCGAGCAGGATGTAGACGAGCACCGGGAAGGGCCCGAGCGCGCCGCGGGTGATCGCGTCCCCGGCGCCGGCGAACAGCGAGATCCCGCTGTGCGCGTCGACCAGGTGTGGCATCGGGTCGTCCGAGGTCACGACGTACCAGGTCGGGGCGAGCAGCGCGAGGAGCGTCGTCGCCGTGGCGAACAGCATCGTGCGGTACTGGCGCCGGCGGAGCTCACCGGCCGGTTCGAAGAGCGCCGTACGGACCTCGTCCTCGAACGCCTCACGTTGCACTTCGTCACTCATCGGAAACTCCCTGTGATGTTGGTACTTCACAGGATCTTCTCAGGCCGAAGTGGCCAATCGGCCGCGATCGGCCCGATAAAGTCAACTTGTATGAGCAGCCTTCCTGACGACGTCCAGGCCTACTACTCGGACCTCGCTCAGCGGCGCGACTGGTCGTACGAGACTGTCGTCGCGGTGCGGACGACCGTGGACCTGATCCGGGAGCTGGACCGCGGGACGGCACCGCGGACGTACGGCGCGGTCGCGGCCGACGACGGGACGGACTGGCTGTACGAGGCGGTCTGGCACGAGCGGGAGTGGGTCGTCGTGCGGCAGCTCGGAGTCCGCGAGGACGGCGAGATCACGCAGTACTGGTGGCAGCGGATCGAGGACGACGAGGGCATGCTCACCGACAAGGCGCTCGATCGGGAGTCCTGGGGACTGCGCGAGCTGTCGCGGGAGGATTTCTACGCCGCCTGGGACGAGCCGGGCTGGTCGCTGGGCGCACTCACCGCCTGAACGGACAGCTACCTGAACTGACAGCTACCCGGCAGTACTGAACGGCGTACCGGATGTTCGTGATGCGAGACAGCGCCGCCATCGGGCGGACTTTGTGTGGCAGACTGCGAATTGTCATGAACAACCACCGGGTGATTATTACCTAGGCGCGCTCAGCAGCAGTACCTGAGCGCGCGGACCTCTCGCACCTTGCGGGAGGTTTTTTGTTTGCCCGATTCCGATGCCACAGCACTCCACAGCCCGACTCGCCAGCCCCACCGGAAGGCCTCGATCATGAGCATCTCCGACGAGTTCCACGTCTACGACACGACCCTGCGCGACGGTGCGCAGCAGGAGGGGCTCGCGCTGTCCGTGGCGGACAAGATTGCCATCGCGCAGCACCTGGACGACCTGGGTGTCGGATTCATCGAGGGTGGCTGGCCGGGCGCCGTACCGAAGGACACCGAGTTCTTCCAGCGGGCCCGGACCGAGCTGGACCTGCGGACCGCGACCTTCGCTGCGTTCGGCGCGACCTGCAAGCCGCACACCGCCGCGGCCGACGACCCACAGGTCGCGGCGCTGCGCGAGTCCGGCGCCGGGGTCGTCACACTCGTTGCCAAGAGCCACGATGCGCACGTGGAGCGCGCGTTGCGGACCACGCTCGACGAGAACCTGCGGATGGTCGCCGACACAATCCGGCACCTGCGGGAGAACGGGCAGCGGGTCTTCCTCGACACCGAGCACTTCTTCGACGGCTACCGCGCGAACCGTGCGTACGCGCTCGAAGTGGTCCGGGTGTCGGCCGAGGCCGGCGCGGACGTGGTCGCGCTCTGCGACACCAACGGTGGAACGCTTCCGCGCGAACTGCAGGACATCGTCCGCGACGTACTGGAAAGCACCGGGGCCCGGCTCGGGATCCACGCCCACAACGACGGCGGCTGCGCGGTGGCGAACTCGATCGCCGCCGTCGAGGCCGGCGTCACGCACGTCCAGGGCACGATCAACGGGTACGGCGAACGCACCGGGAACGCCGACCTGCTCGCGGTCGTGGCCAACCTCGAACTCAAGCGCGGGATGGAGCTGCTGCCGGCCGGCAACCTGGCCGACTCGTTCCGGATCGCGCACGCGATCGCCGAAGTGACGAACGTGCCGCCGTCGACCCGGCAGCCGTACGTCGGCCTGTCCGCCTTCGCCCACAAGGCGGGGCTGCACGCCAGCGCGATCAAGGTCGACCCGGATCTCTACCAGCACACGGATCCTGCCTTGGTCGGCAACGACATGCGGATGCTCGTCTCGGAGATGGCCGGCCGGGCCAGCATCGAGCTCAAGGGCCGCGAGCTCGGCTTCGACCTCGGCAACGACCGCGAGCTGGTCAGCCGGGTGGCCGATCGGGTCAAGGAGATGGAGGCCTGCGGCTACACCTTCGAGGCCGCCGACGCGTCGTTCTCGCTGCTGCTCACCGAAGAGATCGACGGGAAGCGTGCGTCGTACTTCGACGTCGAGTCCTGGCGCGTGATCACCGAATCCCGCGCCGACGGCGAAGCGGTCTCGGAGTCGACGGTCAAGCTGGTCGCCGGGGGAGAGCGCGAGATCGTCACCGGTGAAGGCAACGGCCCGGTCAACGCCCTCGACCACGCGCTGCGGACGGCGATCGAGCGTGCCTACCCGGTCGTGAACAAGTTCGAGCTCGTCGACTACAAGGTCCGCATCCTCGACCAGGGGCACGGCACGGACGCCGTGATCAGGGTCCTCATCCAGACCGCGGACGGGGAAGGCTCCTGGGTCACGGTCGGCGTCGGCCACAACATCGTCGAGGCATCCTGGGAGGCCCTCGTCGACGGCTTCACCTTCGGCCTCCTTCGTCACAAGGAGGTTGCGCGATGACCACCGTCCTCGAAGCTCCCGCCGCAGTCGTTGCCACCAGCACCGTCTTCACCGCGTCCATCGTGGAGACCGAGGGCATGTTCGCGCGGATCGCCGTCATGCTGAACCCGTACGACGTGCGGCACCTCTCGCTCTGCCTCGAGGCGAACACCCTGCGGATCGTGGTCGCCGGCGCCGGTTTCGACGCCGGCCGGGTCGCCGCCCGCCTGGAGAAGGTCATCGGCGTACTGGAGGTCACGGTCAGCTGATCGCCCGCCAGCAGGCGTCGGCGATCTCGTCGAGCTGGGTCGCGGTCAGTTCGAGGTCACCGGCGGCGAGCCGGATGGCCGGGCTGAGCGCGAGCTCGTAGAGCACGTCGACCGGGAACGGGCGCAGTCGCGCGGCGAGGTCCGGCTGGGCGACCTGGGCCAGGAACGGGTCGTCGGGATTGCTGAGCGCGGCCTCGTGCGCAGGGCCCCGGTACGGCGAGTGCTCCACCTGCAGGAGGAACTGGGCGTGGGTCGGGTTCGCGCGCAGATGCCGGTAGCAGGCGAGCCAGAGGGCGCGGAACCGCTGCTCGGGCGGGAGGGTCTTGTCCAGCTCGGCCACTGCGGCTTCGCCGAGCTCCGCCTTCGTCTCGCGGTACGCGGCCAGCACCACGTCGTCCTTGGACGCGTAGTACGTGTACGCCGTACCGGTCGCGACCCCGGCCTCGCGGGCGACTGCGCTCATCGAAGCGCCGTGGAACCCGTTGCGGGCCACGAGAGTGCGTAGCGCCGTTCGAACGGCGACTGCTCGATCAGTTGCCATTTGTCTTGATCGCTACGCCGGTCTCGCGCTCGGACACGGCCCAGAGCTTAGCGATGGCTCGGTCCATGCCGTACCGGCGCAGGATCGGCTTGCGGACCGGTTGGCCGTTGTTGACGAACAGGGGTCCGTAGAACTCGCCGCCCTTGGCGGTCAGGTCCGTTGCGGCGCGCAGTTGCGGCAGGGCGCCGTTCTCGGCGGACATTCCGGTCAGTCTGGTCAGGCCGTGGGCCATCCGCTGGGTGATGCCGCCGTCCGAGCCGGCCACGCTGACCGATTGCAGGTCAGTGTCGGACAGACCGGGGTGCGCGATCAGACTCGCCGTACGGGCGCCTGCGCGTTTCAGTTGCTGGTCCAGCCCGAGGCCGAAGTGGAAGTTGGCCAGCTTCGCCTGGCCATAGGCGCGCCATGCTCCGTACCGGCCGTCCAGATGCGGGTTGGACTCGTCCACCGGGCGGCCCAGGTGGTGGGCGGTGCTGGTCACGGTCACCACGCGCGATCCGGGCTGGCTCAGCATGGCGGGGAGCAGTAGTGCGGTCAGCGTCCAGTGGCCGAGGTGGTCGACGCCGAACTGCATCTCGAAGCCGTCGACGGTCCGTGCTTCGGAGATCGCCATCACGCCGGCGTTGTTGATCAGCAGGTCGAGCGCGTCGACGCTGCTCCGGATTTGGTCCGCCGCTTGCTTGACGGACTCCTGCGAGGAGAGGTCGAGCGGGATCAGCGTGAGGGCGGCGTTCGGAACGGTCGCGCGGATCTGCTCGACGGCTGCGGCGGCCTTCTCCTGGTTGCGGACTGCCATCAGGACGTGCGCGCCTTTCGCGGCCAATGCGGTGGCGGTCACCAGGCCGAGCCCGCCGTTCGCGCCGGTGACCACGGCCGTGCGTCCCTGCTGATCCGGCATGGCATCTGTTGTCCAGCTCATGTCACTTCTCTTCCTCCGAATGAACGTTCATTCAAAGATAGCAGATGGTGAAGTAGACAGTTTGGACTGTGCAGTTTAGGCTGGCTATATGACTGATGAGGTGTCCGCGTCGGCGGTGCAGGCGGCCAGTGAAGTGCGGGTCGTGTTCGGCCGGGTGCGCCGGCGGCTCAAGGAGCAGACGGAAGACGACCTCACGCCGTCGCAGACCTCCGTGCTGCGCCGGATCGACAAGGGCGGTCCGGCCTCGGCCAGTGAGCTGGCCGCGGTCGAGCGGGTTCGCCCGCAGTCGATGGCGGCGATCCTTGCCTCGCTGCGCGAGCTCGATCTGATCCAGCGGCATCCCGATCCGCTCGATGGTCGGCGCCAGGTGGTCTCGCTGACCTCCGCCGCGCGCCGCCGGTTGCAGGGGGACCGGCGGGCTCGGCAGGAGTGGTTGTCCGCCACGCTCGAGGCCGAGTGCACCGAGGCCGAACGCCAGACGATCCTCGAGGCGCTGGCCATTCTCGACCGGGTCCTCGAAGCAACCTCCCCGGAGGCGACCTCCCGGTGACCGCAGGCGAGGGCCGGTTCGACCGGCGGTTGATCGCACCGATGGTGGTCGGGTCGATCCTGAACCCGATCAACTCGTCGATGCTCGCGGTCGCGCTGATCCCGATCGGGGTCGCGTTCAGTGTCGGACCGGCGCAGACCGCTTGGCTGATCACCGGGCTGTATCTGGCGACCGCCGTCGGGCAGCCGGTCGTGGGTCGCCTGGTCGATCTCTTCGGACCGCGCCCGCTCTACTTGATCGGTACGGCGACAGTCGGGGTGGCCGGACTGCTCGGCGCGCTCGCCCCCACCCTCGGCGTACTGGTCGTGTCCCGGGTGCTCCTCGGGTTCGGAACCTCGGCGGCGTACCCGGCCTCCATGTCGTTGATCCGCAGCGAGGCCGACCGGACCGGATTGGAGACCCCGGCCGGCATCCTCACCATCCTCTCGATCTCCAACCAGGTGATCGCAGTGATCGGGCCGACGCTCGGCGGGCTGCTGATCGGGCTCGGCGGTTGGCACCTGATCTTCACGATCAACGTGCCGCTCTCGTTGGCCTGCTTGGTTCTCGGCTCACTGCGGCTGCCGAAGACGCCGCGCACCCGCTTGAAGCTACAGCTCGACTACGCGGGCATCCTTCTCTTCGCCGGCTCCCTCGTGGCCATCATGCTGTTCCTGACCGAACCGCGCGCGTCGCATTGGTATCTGCCGGTCCTCGGCATCGCTTGTGGAGTGGCGTTCGTCCTGGTCGAGCTGCGAGTGGTGGAACCGTTCATCAACCTGCGAGTGCTCGGCGGCAACCGGCCACTGATCGCGACGTACGCCCGGCAGGTTCTGGCCTACGTGATCAGCTACTCGTTCCTTTACGGCTTCGCGCAATGGCTCGAGGAAGGCCATGCGCTGAGTGCGGCCACCACGGGTCTGCTGATGCTGCCGCTGTCGGCTGCCGCCGTACTGATCACCGCCCTCACCGGCCGCAATCCTCGGGTTCGGGGGAAGTTGGTTGCCGGCAGCATCCTTCTGCTGGTTGCCGGTGCGTTGCCGCTGTTCATCGACGGCCGGACCGGGCTGTGGTTCCTCGTGCTGATCGGTGTCGTGGCCGGTATCCCGCAAGGCCTGAACGGCTTGGCCAACCAGAACGCGCTCTACCGCCAAGCCGATCCGGCCCGGATCGGGTCCGCCGCGGGCCTGCTCCGAACCTGCACCTACCTCGGTGCGCTGATCGCAGCCGCCGCCAACGCGCACTTCTTCGCCGGCGGAGCCACGACGCCAGGTCTGCATGAGCTCGCCTGGTTCCTGCTCATCATCGCCTCGCTGCTCACCGCCGTCACCCTTGCCGATCGATCCCTTGTCTGAAAGGACCACCGTGCCCGTCACCACGCTCGACCCGAAAACCGCCCTCGTCGTCATCGACCTGCAGAACGCCCTCAAAGCCTTCCCTGGTACGCCGTACCCCTTGGCCGACGTCATCGCCCGCTCGGCCGAGCTCGCCGAAGGCTTCCGCAAGCGCGGGCTCCCCGTCGTACTGGTCCGCGTCAGCATCCGCCCCGACGGCGCCGACTGGGTCCCCGGCCGCACCGACGAAGCCCGCCGGATGTCCCTCGCCGACGCCCCGGAAGGCGCCGACCAGATCATCGACGAACTCGCCGGCCACCCCGAAGACATCATCGTCACCAAACGCAACTGGGGCGCCTTCCACGGCACCGACCTCGACATCCAGCTCCGCCGCCGGGGCATCACCCAGGTCGTCATCACCGGCGTAGCCACCAGCGCCGGCGTCGAATCCACCGCCCGCGCAGCCCACGAACACGGCTACCACGTCACCATCCCCACCGACGCCGTCACCGACAGCAACCCCGACCTCCACGACCGCGCCGTCACCGCCATCTTCCCCCGCCTAGCCGAAACCGGCACCACAGCCGACATACTCAACCGCTTGCCCTAAGCAACGGCTCCCGTCATACCGGAACCCCCAACCAAACCCCCTGACCCCACCAGTCCCCACCCGCCCCACCCGCCCCACCCTCCGCCCAAAGGTGGGTCGGCGGCTCTTTGTGCACGACCCCCAACTTTGTGAACCCACCAACCGTTTCCGGGCACTCCGAATGGTTGGTGGGTGCCCAAAGATGCTGTTCGTGCCCAAAGGTGGGCGGCCGTGTTCGGAGTGGGTCGGCGGCTCTTTGTGCACAGGGCTCGACTTTGTGAACCCACCAACCGTTTCCGGGCGCTCCGGATGGTTGGTGGGTACCCAAAGACGCCGCTCGTGCACAAAGACGCGGTTCGTGCCCAAGGGTGGGCGGCCGTGTTCGGAGTGGGTTGGCGGCTCTTTGGGCGCGGGGCGGTTCTTTGGGTAGCCACCGACCATTCTTCGGGGCTTCGGATGGTTGGTGGGTTCACAAAGTTGGGGCGATGCAGCGGTACGAGCAGTTGTACGGCGTACTGGGGTGAAAGGACGCTGGATGGGTAGCTAGGTGAGCCGGGGGCGGAGGAGATCACCGCCGAAGAGTTCGAGCGGTTGTGGGTGGCCGCGCGGCCGGCTCTGTTGCCCTGTGCAACGGCAGGAGCCGGGCAACCATCGTGGCTGCCCGGCTCCCGTCGTACTGCGTGGTGGTCAGTCCCAGCTGAGGCCGGAGGACGACTGGTATTCGATGACTCGGGTCTCGAAGAAGTTCTTTTCCTTCTTGAGGTCCATGACTTCGGACATCCAGCCGAACGGGTTGCGGGTCTCGCCGAAGATGGGGGCGATGCCGATCTGCTCGGCGCGGCGGTCGGTGATGAAGTGCATGTACTGCTCGCAGAGGTCGGCGGTCAGGCCGAGCATGCCGTTCGGCATGGTGGAGCGGCCGTAGGCGACCTCGAGCTCGCAGGCCTCGGTGAGCATCTGGCGGACCTCGGCCTGGAAGGCCTCGGTCCACAGGTGCGGGTTCTCCTGCTTGATCTGGTTGATGCAGTCGATGCCGAAGTTCAGGTGGATCGACTCGTCGCGCAGGATGTACTGGTACTGCTCGGCGATGCCGACCATCTTGTTCCGGCGGCCGAGCGACAGGATCTGCGCGAAGCCGGTGTAGAACCACATGCCCTCGAAGACCACGTAGAACGCGATCAGGTCACGCAGGAACGCGGTGTCCGACTCCGGCGTACCGGTCTTGAAGTCCGGGTCCTCCAGGTGCTGGGTGTACTTCAGCGCCCAGGCATCCTTGTCGGAGATCGACGGCACCTCGCGGTACATGTTGAACAGCTCGCCCTCGTCCAGACCGAGCGACGTACAGATGTACTGGAAGGTGTGCGTGTGCACGGCCTCCTCGAAGGCCTGGCGCAGCAGGTACTGCCGGCATTCGGGGTTGGTGAGCTGGCGGTAGACGGCGAGCACGATGTTGTTCGCGACCAGGGACTCCGCGGTGGCGAAGAAGCCGAGGTTGCGCTTCAGCATCAGGCGCTCGTCGTCGGTCAGGCCGTCCTTGCTCTTCCAGAGCGAGATGTCGGCCTGCATCGAGACCTCGGTCGGCATCCAGTGGTTGTTGCAGCCGGCCAGATACTTCTCCCAGGCCCACTTGTACTTCAGCGGGAGCAGTTGGTTGACGTCGGCGCGGGCATTGATCATCGCCTTGTCGGAGACGTCGATGCGGGAAGCGCCGACGGTGATCGAGCCGAGGCCCGTGGCGTTGTCGGTGGTCGTCACTGGCAGGCCTCGCAGTCAGGGTCTTCGAGCGAGCAGATCGCTCCGGTCGGTTCGGGCAGCGGAGCGTCGTCGATGGTCGACGGCTTGGTGACCGGCACAACCGCCGGCACAGCGGCCGGGACCGCGGTCGCGATGGTGGCCGAGACGGCGTTCAGCTTGCCGTCGGTGCCCTTCAGCGTCGACTTCTCCACGTGGGTCTTCGACTGCGAACGCAGGTAGTACGTCGTCTTCAGGCCGTAGCGCCACGCGTTCCGGTAGAGCTCGTCGAGCGCCTTGCCGGACGGCGAAGCCATGTACAGGTTGAGCGACTGCGCCTGGTCGATCCACTTCTGCCGGCGCGACGCGGCCTTGATCAGCCACAGCGGGTCGATCTCGAACGCGGTCGCGTACAGCTCGCGGATGTCGGCCGGGATCCGGTCGATGTTCTCCAGGATGCCGTCGTGGTACTTGAGGTCGGAGACCATCACCTGGTCCCACAGCCCGCGCGCCTTCAGGTCGTTGACCAGGTACGGGTTCGCGACCGTGAACTCACCGGACATGTTCGACTTCACGAACAGGTTGGAGTACGCCGGCTCGATCGACTGGCTGACCCCGCAGATGTTGGAGATCGTCGCCGTCGGCGCGATCGCCATCACGTTGGAGTTCCGCATGCCGTCGCGCAGCACCTTGGCGCGCAGGGTGTCCCAGTCGAGCGACTTCGCGTCGTCCAGGATCACGTCACCCTTGCGGGCCGAGCGCAGGATCTCGAGCGAGTCGATCGGCAGCACGCCCTGGCTCCACAGCGAGCCCTCGTGCGTCGAGTACGCGCCCCGCTCGGCGGCGAGGTCACTCGAGGCCTCGATCGCGTGGTAGCTGATCGCCTCCATCGAGCTGTCGGCGAAGGCGATGGCCGCCTCCGACGAGTAGGGGATCCGCAGCGAGAACAGCGCGTCCGCGAAGCCCATCAGGCCGAGGCCGACCGGACGGTGCCGCTGGTTGGCGCGCTCCGACTCGGGCGTCGTGTAGAAGTTCACATCGATGACGTTGTCGAGCATCCGGACCGCGGTCTTGACCGTGTCGCGGAGCAGGTCGCCGTCCAGGCCGGTCTCGGTCAGGTGCGCGATCAGGTTGACCGAGCCCAGGTTGCAGACCGCGGTCTCGTCGACCGTCGTGTTCAGCGTGATCTCGGTGCACAGGTTCGACGAGTGCACGACACCGTTGTGCTGCTGCGGCGAACGCAGGTTGCACGGGTCCTTGAAGGTGATCCACGGGTGACCGGTCTCGAACAGCACGGTCAGCATCCGGCGCCACAGGTCGACGGCGCGGACCCGGCGGAAGACCCGGATCTCGCCGCGGTCGGCGGCCGCCTCGTACTTCTCGTACGCCGTCTGGAACGCCTCACCGAACAGGTCGTGCAGGTCCGGCACCTCGTCGGGCGAGAACAGCGTCCACTGACCGTCGGCCTCGACCCGCTGCAGGAACAGGTCCGGCACCCAGTTGGCCGTGTTCATGTCGTGCGTGCGGCGACGCTCGTCACCGGTGTTCTTGCGGAGGTCGAGGAACTCCTCGATGTCCATGTGCCAGGTCTCGAGGTACGCGCAGACCGCGCCCTTGCGCTTGCCGCCCTGGTTGACCGCGACCGCCGTGTCGTTGGCGATCTTCAGGAACGGTACGACGCCCTGGGACTCACCGTTGGTGCCGCGGATCTTGGCGCCGATGCCGCGGACCGGGGTCCAGTCGTTGCCGAGGCCGCCGGAGTACTTGGCGAGCATGGCGTTGTTGCGGATCCCGCCGAAGATGCCGGACAGGTCGTCGGCCACGGTGGTGAGGAAGCAGGACGAGAGCTGCGGACGCGTCGTACCGGAGTTGAACAGGGTCGGCGTCGACGACATGAAGCGGAACGAGCTGAGCAGCTCGTAGAACTGGATCGCGCGGCCCTCGCGGTCGTCCTCGCGCAGCGACATCCCCATCGCGACGCGCAGGAAGAACGCCTGCGGCAGCTCGAACCGGGTCTTGTCGATGTGCAGCAGGTAGCGGTCGTAGAGCGTCTGCAGACCGAGGAAGGCGAAATCCAGGTCGCGCTCGGGCCGGATCGCCGCGGACAGCCGGTCGAGGTCGAAGTTCGCCAGCTCGGGGTCGAGCAGGCCGGCCTCGATCCCGGTCGCGATGTAGCGCGGGAAGTATTCGGCGTACGCCGTGGCCATGTCGGCCTGGCTGGCCTGCCGGGGCTCACCGTGCACGCGACCGAGCGCCTCGCGGCGGATCTGGTCCAGCAGCAGGCGGGAGGCGGCGTAGCTGTACTGCGGCTCGGTCTCGACGTAGGACCGGGCGGCCATCACGAGGGCCAGCTCGACCTCGTGCTGGGCGATCCCGTCGTAACAGGAGCCGATGGTCTCGTTCAGGATCTGCTCGGGGTCGACGGAGTCCAGCCCGGCGGCGGCCTCGGCGACGATCACGCGCAGCCGCTCGACGTCGAGCGGGGCACGGGTCCCGTCGGCCTGGCGGACCGACACGACCGGCTTGGTGGTGGCCAGCTCGGCCGGGTCCGCGGGGGTGCGGGCCTTCGTCCGCTCCTCGCGGTACAGGACGTAGGCACGGGCGACCTGATGCTCTCCCGCGCGCATCAGTGCCAGCTCGACCTGGTCCTGGATGTCCTCGACCTGGACGGTACGGCGGGCGTCGCCACGACTGGTCAGCGCCTCGACGACCCGGCCGGTCAGGTCGGTCACCAGGTCACGGACCCGGTGGGTGGCGCCGGCGTCGTTGCCCTCGACGGCCAGGAACGCCTTGGTGACGGCGACCGAGATCTTGGTCGCGTCGAAGTCGGTGTTACTTCCATCGCGGCGGACGACGGTCAGCTGGGTCCCTTGACCGGCCTCGTCGGCCGCCGATCGGGATGTGGAAGCGATGGTCACAGAAGCTCAACTCTTTCTGCGCGTACGGAGGACCGCGACCTGAGAAGGCGTGCGTGCATGACGGGACGGACAGCACCGGCCGGGAAAGCTGTCGTCTCGCCCTGCGACCCACCCTCGAGGTCTCGGACCGCGTGCACCGGCGGTGCACGCGCCGGTGTCAGGTATCCGGACTCGCGGAGACGCCACTACTACGTGGCGCCCGCTCACCGTTGCGGGGCAGCTCCGGAGTCGCACCGGATTCCCCTGTTCACCAGCTCGACAGACTTTAGGGCAGTCGCTAGATCTAGTGGTAAGCGACACGCCGTCGGAGCACATGTTGTGGTCCTCACGCGGCCACGCCATACAAATCCTGTAACGTCATGATCTCTGATCCGTGATGAATCAGCTCGCGATTGAGACGTAACACGACGTGTCCGAACGGCTCCCCGGCGTCCAGCTCGGTCGCCTGGCTGAGCCCCACCGTCGTCACCTGGTCCTCCGGCAACGACGCGATCCCGTCCTGCCAGGCCTCGACCCAATGCGTCAGCCAGGCCACCGCGTCCCGCGCGTTCCCGTGCAAGGTGATGTCGGCCCGGCTCTGCTGCCGCGGCCCGAACGTCCACTCCCACCGCTCGAAGAACGTCTCGGTCAGATGCGCGATCAACCAGGCAATCGTCCGCGGCCCCCGATGATCCGGCTCGTCCGGCCACTGCGCCACCCACTCACCGGACCCCAGTGACCGGTAGTGGCCGGGCTGATGCCGCCGCACCACACTCAACGCCGTACCTCGTGGCTGCCAGAAGTACTCCTCATCGGTGAGCTGCGCCAACCGCCCCGACAACACCATCCAACTGAACCCCAGCTGCCCCCGCACCATCGCCATCGCCGACGGCCGATGCAAGATCTCCCAGTCGAACGGCTCAGGCATCGAGATTTCCTTTCCAATCGAACATGTGTTCGAATTGAACTCGATCGGGACCCCGAAGTCAACGTGAGAGGCGGCGCCGATGACGCCCAGCACATCAGTAGCCGAAACGCTCCGTGGCCCAGGCCCAATCGATGCGTTCCTGTTCGAGACGGATGCGGTCACCGAACCGGTCCGCGACCAGATCTGCGTAGAGCTCCGCCTCGTCCGGGCTGAGCCGTTCGAGGTTGGCCGCGGTGGGCGAGCTCTCGTGTCCCCAACGCTCACGGTGCGCGAGCAGCGTGTCGCGGTCCATCAGGAACGATCGGGCCTGCGGCAGCCAGGCCCTGACCTGGTTCAGGATCGCGAATCCGTGAGTGTCGAGATCACCCCAGTAACGCACGTCCGCGTCCCGGAGCCAGGGCAGCGACCCGGGGCGGTTCACCTCGAAGCCCTTGCCCCACAAGACGATGCCACCGGCTGGGACCGGAACGCTCAGGAACGTGATCTCGTTCTCGACGATCACAGCCGTCCGCACGTCGAGCTCGAGCAGCGCCAGCTCCGCCAGCCGCACGGTCGCTTCGGAGAATCCGTCCAGCAGCCCGAGGCTGGGGTCAGGCCGCAACCGAACGGTCTCAGGTTTGGCCTGCAGCCCCAGCGCAGCAAGGAAGTTCGGCGCCGACGAGGGGACTCCGAGGAGCTGGGCGATCACCGCCCGATGCTGTTCGACGAACTTCGTGTCGACGCCTGGTGCGCTGATCTCGCGCAGGTAGCGCGCCGAGCCACGCGCCTCCGTGAGCCAGCGACAGGCCGTCAGCAGTTGTGGCCACACCGGGCCGAGGGCGAGGGTTCGCAGCGGCTGGCGAGCCACCCAGGACCGGATGGCCGGCTCGTCGGTCGTGAGGGCCAGAACCTCCGTATAGGCCCGGACCTCGCTGCTCACGCCGAGCAGCGCCCACGCCTGGCTGTACGTCGTGATCCGTGCGCGAGTGGGCAACTCGTTGCGGCCGATCAGCCGGCCACCGATCGCGGCGTAGTCGAGGCTGTAGTGCGTGTCACCGCGGCGACCGGTGTCCAGTGCTGAGATCCAGGTCCGGACCGCGCCGAGATCGTCGCCGATCTGGGCGGCTCGCGGACCGCGGAGGGCGACCTCGACAGCAGGGAACTGGTCCCCATCGGCCAGTGCGCGCAGCAGACTGCCGTCGTCCCAACGGCGCCGGACACGGGCCCGGATGTCGGCCACGGTCGTCCAGCCGGTCAAGCGCGGCCGCCTGCCCGTCGCGCCTGGAACTCCTCGATCGTCAGCGTCTGCAGCCGGGAGTTGTTGCCGGCCGGATTGTCGACGAAGCCGATCGCCTTCACATAGGGCTCGATCACGTGGACCTTCTGCAGCGGCGTGACGATGAGAAGCTGCAGACCGAGCTTCGCGAACAGCTCCAGCGCATAGCGCGTCGAAGCGTCCGAACCCCGGCCGAACGCCTCGTCGATGACGGCGAACCGGAAGTCACGCGACTTGTCGGCGCCCCACTCGAGGCCGAACTGATAGGCCAGCGAGGCCGCGAGGATCGTGTAGGCGAGCTTCTCTTTCTGGCCGCCGGACTTGCCGTCGGAGTCGCGGTAGTGCTCCCACTCCTGGTCGGTCTCCCGATCGCGCTCCGACGCCGAGAACGTGAACCAGTTACGGACGTCGGTGACCCGGCGGGTCCAGGCCTTGTCGGCGTCGGCGTGGTTGTCACGGCCCCGGAACCGGCCGATGATCCGCTGCACATCCAGGAAGCGCTGCTCCGAGTACTGGTCGTCCGCCGGTGCCAGGGTGTCGTCCGTCGCCGCGCGCAGGTCGCTGCGGAAGGTCTGGACCTCCTGGTTCACCGTTCGCTCGGCGACCAGCGTGATGTAGCGCCCGGGGCTGTAGTCGATGGCTCCGAGAGCCTCGTTGATCCGGGCGACCCGCGTGTGGATCTCGTCGGACTGCCGCCGCAGCCAGTTGTTGAACTGCGCCAGCTCGCGGATCGTGTTGGTGTTCAGCTGGCGCTTGAACTCCGCCTCGAACCGGGGCAGATCGTCGCCGGCGACCCGGTCGTGGAAGTCCCGGAACTCCTTCCGGGCCTCGACGCTCGCGTCCATCTCCGTCGTCGCCTCCGGCCAGCGCCGCCGTACCTCGTGCATGTACTGCAGGATGCTCTGGGTGTAGCCGCCGATCTCGCGCCCGATCTTGTCGATCGCGGCCTGCAGGTCCGCGGTGACCGTCTCCGCTGCGCCAGCACACGCGGCCGACTCGCGCGGCACGGAAGCGCCGAGCCTGGCGTCCAGCTCGCCGTACGACGCTCTGGCGTTGGTGGCCGCCGCGGGAGTCTGCTCGGCGACGAAGCGCTCATCGGCCTGCCGGGCCGACTCCGCGCGGCTGATCCGGTCCTCGAGCACGCGGACATCGCCGGTCAGCTTCGTCAGTCCGGCTTGCAGTTCCTTGGCGGCCTCGGCGTTCGTCATCAGCCGTGCTTCGATCTCGGCGAGCGCGGAGGAGCCGGAGAGCAGCCGTTCCCGCTCGGCATCCGCGGCCTCGGCCCGCGCGGCCGCCTCGGTCCAGTCGAGATCGGTCCAGGACGTGTAGACGTCGAGATTCGCGAGGGCCGTCAAGATGCCGCTGACATCGCCGCGTTCCGTGGCGAGCGCCTCGTGGCGTTGGTCGACGGCGAGCAGTTGCTCCTGCTGCTCGACGAGTTGCGCGGTGAGGGCCGCGATCTTGCGCTCGTTGACCCAGCCAAGCACCCACGTCCGCGGATCATCGACCCTGGACCGGTCGTCCTTCTCGTGCCGCGCGCCCGAGCGGACCTGTCCTTCGCGGGTGACGGCCCGGTTCTCGTCGCGCAACCGCTCGATGGAATCGACACACCGATAGTCCGCGCGTCGAACGAGTTCGTCGCGCAGATAGTCCTGGAAGGGGCCGTCGGCGAGGTCCAAGGTATGGGCCAGAAGCAACGATCGGGAGGACTCGCCCGGCCGCAACGGGACCCGGCGGGCCGCGACCCGCTCGTAGACCAAACGGCTACCGGATACCTTGCCGTCGTTGCGGCGGTAGGTCAGCCGATGATCGTTGACCCAGGTGGCAACGTCGCTGTAGTGCTGCTGGGGCACGAGCAGGGACAGCGCGAATCCGCGCAGGACGCGTTCGGCCGCGCCACGCCACTCGGCGAACTCCTCGCCGACGTCGATCAGCTCACCGGCGAACGGCAGTTCGCTCTCCTCGATCCCGAGTTCCTGACACAGCTGCGAGCGTACGTCGAGCTGACTACTCGGCAGGTTGCTCGTGCGGCCGGCCAGGCTGGTCAGCTCCGCACGCGTCTCTTCGCCCTGCCGGCGCAGTTCGGTGCGCCGTCCGACGCACTCGCCGAACTCCTCGTCCAGCCTGCGCTGCTTGGCTTCGACCTCGTCGCGCAGCCCAGCGGTCCGACGGGCCAGAGCGGCGAAACCGTCGGCCTCGGCGACGGCGTCCAGGCCCGCGGCCCGGACCCGAAGGTCGAAGCCGTCCCGCCGTTCCTTCCGCTCGGTCGCCTGAGTGCGAGCCGTGGCAGCTTCGGACTCCAGCTGGCTCACGCGGTCGCCACCGGCTCGCGAGCGGTCGGCGATGAGCTGTTCCCGGGCCTGGCCCAGCTCCTGGTACGAACGCTGCCCGGCGACGACCTGCTGATCCAGCCGGGAGCGTTCCGTCCCGTTCGCCTCGATCTCCTCGCCGAGCAAGCGGATCCGGAGCTCGGCGAAGAACCTCCGGACGGCGTTGCGTTGCCGTTCGGCGCTCTCCCGGCGGCGCAGCGCGTCGTCGTACTTGTCGCTCGTGGCAACCAATGGGCGCAGGGCCTCGAGCTGATCGCGAGCACGCCGTACCGCGTCGTGTGCTTTGGTCAGGTCCTCGAAGTGCGCGACGATTCCCTTGACCTTGTCGGCGGCGTCGGCGGGTTCCAGCATGTGGTTGCGGACGAACTCGTTCAGATTGCCGACCGACTTCATCGACACCGTCTGATGAAAGAGTTCCATCGCCTGCTCGGACCTGATCCCCAGCAGCCGGCGGGCGTGCCGGGCGTACTCGGGGAAGACGGTGTCGATCCGCGCACCGAGGCCGCGCAGGCGTCGCCGCAGGTCGTTGAGGTCGGATCCGAAGCCGGTGAACTCCGCCTCGATCGACAACTCCTTGGCGGAGGTGACGAAGAAGCGGTCCGGCTGACCGGCCTTGTCCTTCTGGTGGAAGACCTGCGCCAGTGTCACGGTCTCGCCGTAGCCTTCGTTGACGAAGACTCCGAGCAGCACCGAGTACGCCGTGTGGTTGCGCAGGCCGATCGGCTTCGACGCGCCGGACGACTCGATCCGCTCGGACTTGTAGTGCCCCTCGACGTAGCTGCGCAGTGTGCGTTCCTTGGCCTCGGCGCCGGCGGCCTTGTTGTACGAGATCTTGTTGGCAGGCAGCAGGAGAGTGGTCACCGCATCGACGAGTGTCGACTTGCCGCTACCGATGTCGCCGGTCAGCAACGCCGTCTCACTGCCTGGGGTGAGCACCCAGACTCGCTGATCGAAGGTGCCCCAGTTGAAGACCTCCAGATGGTGGAGGCGATAGCCGGCGCGACTGTCCGTCTGGAGCTCGACCTGGGAGAACAGGCCGTCACTCATCGCCGCCGCCTGTCATGGTGGCCGCATACTCCTGGAGTTTGCCGGCGAAGTCCGACAGCGTCTGCGCATCGACGTACGCCTTCAGAATGCGCCGGACCTCCCATTGACCGGTGTCGCCACGGAGTTGACGCAGGAAGCCGAGCTCCGCGGCCTTCTTGATCGTCGTCTCAGCCTGGTCGATCATCCGCGCCTCGTTGGTCGAGTCGGTGAGGAACAGGCGTAACAGCTCGACGATCTCGTCCCGGCTCAGTACCAGCTTGCCTTCGCCGTCCGTGGTCTCGAACTCCACGAGCCGCTTGCGCAGGAGGACGAGCAGCAGGCTCACGTTGTAGGTCAGGCTGCGCCGGATCACCAGCCGGGGTAGCGGATCGTCGCCCTCGTCGTCGTCCTGGCTGCGAAGGTATGCGTATCCCTCCGTGTCGTCGACGACCACGTCGACGCCGATGGTGGTGAAGTGGTCGCGAACAGCCGAGCCGTGCCGCTGCAGCGCCGACCAGGTCTCCTCGTCGGTCTCCCGATAGGTGACACCGCGCATCAATCGAATGATGGCGGCGGCGATGGCGTGTTCCTCAGGAGTCCTCACTGCCGCGTCACCGTCACCTTCGGCAGGCGGGCCCGCCGTACGACGTCACCTTCGGCGTACTCGATCAAGGTCTCGTCGGCCTCGTCCATCGCCACCTCCAGGTCGTCGTCGGTCAGCGCGAGGTAGCCGATGATTTCGGCTGCCCCGTGCTCGAGCGGGAACAGTGCGACGATGTCGCTGAGCAAGGCGGAGCTTCGCGGCGGTACGACGGATCGGATGTTGGCGGCGAGCCGGACCTGGTCGACGAAACTCTGGTCGAGCAGAGTCGCGACGTCCACCGTCGCGTCGTCAACGGGGGAGAGCAGGCTGTCCACCCTGGCTGCCGGAGTCGCATCATACAGCGGGCGCTCGAAGGGCAGGGCGACCGCGATACCGGGCTCGTCGATCTCCAGTCCGATCTGGGGCGGCGCCGTACGGCTGGCCAAGGCAGCGGTCTCGACCAGCCGGACCAGATCGACCACCCGCCGGTTCTCCAGCCAGACCTGGTCGTCGAGGAAACGCCGGAGCTGCTCCGAGATCTGCCGTACGGTGCGCTGAGTGCGTTCGGCCGCTTCGGACCAGTCGTGATGGATCGTCCGCAGGCGCTGGTCGGAATCGATCTGATCGAGCGCTTGGACCTGTGCGAGCAGCGCCGACAGTTCGTCCTGGCGGGCGTCGGACAGCAACAGGTCGTAGAAGGCCTGGAAGCTGCGGCCCTGGTCCGATCCGTCGATATCGGCGCGGTTGCCGACCAGTTCGGCGAGGAGTTCGCCCTTGCTGCCTTCCCAGGCAGCGATCCGCTCCCGAGCGGCCCGGTCGAGACCGCGGAAGTTCTCCTCCACCTCCCGGAAGTCCGAAAGCAGTTCTCGGGCGGTGCCCGCGAACTGCTGGTAGCGATCCCGCAGCGCGGCCCGGTCGAGAACGGTGATGGTGCCGGCCTCGACCTCGGCGATCTCCCGGTCGATCGCGGCGCGACGTGATCGAAGCTCGGCCAGCCGTACCTCCGGATCGGTTTCGGTGCCGTGCACGATCTGGCGCAACAGGTCGACGACGGTGTGCAGCCGGGACTCGGTACCGACGAACGTTCTGACCTGCAGACCAGCGACCCATGAATAGGCCTTCTCGAAGGCAGGGGTGGCGTCGTAGTGAACCTCGTCCGAGCCCAACGGGTAGAAGCGGCGCAGCCAGCCCGACTCCGTGGCCGCCCAGTCCTCGAGGTAGTCCACAGCGCGGCGAGGATACCGAGGCTGCTCGGCATCGGCCGAGTTCAACGCGTACAGGTCGTCGTCGAGCGCCGACACCAGCGCGGTAGCAGCCGTCGCCCCGTGGTTCTCCTCCACGAAGAACCGCCCCAGGAACGACAGCGTCAGGGGAGCGTTCCCCGCTCGCAGCAACCGCCAGGCAGGATGCCTGTCGCGCAGCCGCTCGATCCCCTCGAAGTCCACCGCGCCACCCTAACGCCCGCGCCCACCAGCACGCCGTACCGCATCTTTGTGCACCCACCAACCACTCCGACCCCGCGAAAACGGTCGGGGCGCCCCCAAAGTCATCCATCGCGCCCAAGGGTGGGTCGGCGTCTCTTTGGGCGCGTGGCTCCACTTTGGGCCGGCAGCCCATCTTTGGGCGCCCAGCAACCGTTTTTGCGGGGTCGGGGTGGTTGGTGGGTTCTCAAAGTTGCGGGTCGTGCACAAGGGTGGGTGGGCGTGTCTTTGGGCGGGGGGCTCCACTTTGGGCCGGCAGCCCATCTTTGGGCGCCCAGCAACCGTTTTTGCGGGGTCGGGGTGGTTGGTGGGTTCTCAAAGATGCCGGTCGTGCACAAAGTTGAGGGTCGGGCAGCAAGGTGGGTGGGTGGTCAGACGGTGATTTGGGAGCCGACGATTACTACTTGTTCGCGGGGGAGGTGGAAGTACTCGGCGGCGTCGGCGGTGATGGCTGTGGTGGCCAGGAAGATGTGTTTGCGCCAGCGGGGCATGCCGGGAGCGTCGCCCAGTTTCAGTTCGATGGCGGAGAGGAAGTAGGAGGTGTCGTCGGGGTCGACGGTGAGTTCGGTGCTGTGGGCGGCGGCTTGTTCGAGGATGGCGGGGACGTTGGCGTTCTCGACGTAGCCCAGGCGGGCGGTGACGTGGATGATGCCGTCGTCGGTGTAGCCGAGGGAGTCGACCACGACGCGCTCGTCGTCGGGGACGTGTGGGACCGTGAGGGTCTCGATGGAGAGGATGACCACGTTCTTGTGCAGGACGTGGTTGTGCTCGACGTTGGCCCGCATCGCGAGCGGGACCGTGGTATTGCCCCGGTTCAGGAAGACCGCCGTACCGTCGACGCGGGTGATCGGGCGTTCGTGCAGGGTGTCGATGAACTCGCGGAGCTCGCCTTCTTCGCGTTCGCGCTTGGCGGTGACGAGCTGGCGGCCCTGCTGCCAGGTGGTGAGCACGATGAAGACGGTGACCGCGATCAGCAGCGGCAGCCAGGCGCCGTGCACGAACTTCGTCAGGTTCGCGCCCAGGAACAGCAGCTCGACCGACAGGAAGAAGGCCGCACCGATGACGACCATCCACAACGGCTTCTGCCACTGCTTACGGACGATGTAGAAGAACAGCAGCGAGTTGATGACGATGGTCCCGGTGACCGCCATACCGAACGCGAAGGCCAGTGCGGCCGAGGTCTCGAAGGCGAAGACCAGGGTGAGTACGGCGATCATCAGCGCCCAGTTCACCCAGGGGACGTAGATCTGCCCGGCGGTCTCGGTCGAGGTGTACTGGATCCGCAGCCGCGGCAGGTAGCCGAGCTGGACGGCCTGGTGCGCGACGGAGAACGCGCCGGTGATGACGGCCTGGGACGCGATCACGGTCGCGGCGGTGGCCAGGACCACCATCGGGATCCGGGCCCACTCGGGCACCAGCAGGAAGAACGGGCTCGTGAACCCGTTCGGGTCCTCGAGTACCAGGGCGCCCTGGCCGAGGTAGCTCAGGATGCAGGCCGGGAAGACCATGAACAGCCAGGCCCGCGTGATCGGCTGCCGGCCGAAGTGGCCGAGGTCGGCGTACAGGGCCTCGGCGCCGGTGATCGCCAGTACGACGGCTGCCAGCGCGAAGAAGGCGATCCCGAAGTGACCGGTCAGGAAGCCGATCGCGTAGGTCGGCAGGAGCGCCTTGAGGATGCTCGGGTGGTCGACGATGCCGCCGATCCCGGCGACGGCGAGGACGGTGAACCACACGATCATGATCGGTCCGAACGAACGGCCGATCCGGCCGCTGCCGTGCTTCTGCACGCTGAACAGCCCGATGATGATGACCGCGGTGATCGGTACCACCCAGACGTCCAGCCCCGGCTCGATCACCTTCATGCCCTCGACCGCGGACAGGACCGAGATGGCCGGCGTGATCATCGAGTCGCCGAAGAACAGCGAGGCGCCGAAGATGCCGAGCCCGGCCAGGATCACCGTCGTCCGGCGGCCGCTCGACCGGGGGATGTTCTGGATCAGCGTGATCATCGCCAGGATGCCGCCCTCGCCGTGGTTGTCGGCGCGCAGCACCAGCAGCACGTACTTGAGCGTGACGATGATCGTCACCGACCAGAAGATCAGCGAGATGATCCCGTACACGTTCTCGGTGGACACCGGCACCGGGTGCGGGTCACTCGGGTTGAAGATCGTCTGGATGGTGTAGATCGGACTGGTCCCGATGTCACCGAAGACGACGCCGAGGGCGCCGATCAGCAAAGCGGCCTTGGCCGGGGTCCGTGCCCCTGTGGTCTGGCTCGTCACGCCAAAATTGAACCACGGGTACGGCGCAACCTCCGGACGGTCAGCGTTTTTGGCGCGGCCCGCGGATCGCCACGTACAGCAGCGAGACGCCGAAGGCGGCGACGATCGGTCCGACGATGGCCCACAGTGAGCTGCCCGTCATCGAGCTGCCCTTGAGATAGCCGAGCCCCTGCAGTGCCCAGACAACGCCGAGCACGGTCAGCAGCACGCCGAAAGCGATGGAGACAATCTTTCCCATGGGCGGAGGTTAGCCGAGAAGATCGTCGCAGAGGGCAACGAGTTGCTCGCGGAGCGGGCGGGCCCGGCCGGCGAAGGTGCGCTGGGCGGCGGCGTACTCGGCCTTCCCGGCCGGCGTTTCGATCCGGACCGCGTCGTACCCGAGTGCGGCCAGGTCGTACGGCGAGGCGCGCATGTCGAGCGTGCGGATGTCCCGGGCCAGCTCGAAACAGTCGAGCACGAGCGCGCTCGGAGTGAACGGCGCGAGCTTGGTGGCCCACTTGTAGAGGTCCATGTTCGCGTGCAGACAACCGCCCTGCTCGAGCGCGGGCTGCGACTCGCGGGTCGGCTGCAGAAGGTTCAGCGGGCGGGCCTCGTCGGTGAAGAACCGGAAGGCATCGAAGTGCGAGCAGCCGATCTTGTGCGACTCCACCACCTGATCGGTGCCCTCGGCCCCCAATCGCAGCGGCCACTTCTCATGCCGTACGGCGTCCGCGCGGTACACCATGGCCCATTCGTGCAGCCCGAAACACCCGAACTGCGGTTGGCGATCCAGCGTGGCTCCGAGCAGAGCACGGATCCAGGTAATGCTCTCCCTCCGCCGCTCGATCTCGGCAGGGTCCAATCCGGCCGCGCCATCGACGTACCGGTAACCCTTGCGTCCCTCGTACGACGGGGCGTCGAGCAGCTGGACGCCCGGGCCGGGGTGCCAGATGCGGAGCTGCTTCGGCCGCACGGGGTAATAGGTGAAGAGGAAGTCCTCGACCGGGTGCGGTTCGCGGCGCTGCTTGCGGGCGAGATGACCGGCCATCAGCGCATCGGCACGCTCGGTGTGGGCGCGCTCGAGCGGCTCCCAGTCGGCGCGCGCCAGGGTGCGAGGCAGCGTTGTCGTAGTCACAGCTCGAGAGCGAACGCGTAGAGGTCGAGGCCGGGGATCGGCGACCAGTCACGCTCGGGCAGGCGGGTGAAGCCCAGGCGTTCGTAGATCCGGTGCGCAGTCTGCATATATACAGCCGAGCTGAGCACGATGCGGGGCAGGCCGAGCTCACGCGTCCGCTCGATGCAGTGCTCGGTCAGTGTGGTCCCGATCCCCAGTCCACGCGCGCGACCGGCGACTCCGAGCATCCGGAACTCGCCCTCGTCGTCCCGCCCGATCTCGCGGTACACCGAGCCTGGCGGGCAGTAGGTGACAGTGCCGAGCAGGCCGGTCGCGTCCGCCGCGACCCACAGCTCGGCCTTGGCGGCCCGGTCCGCCGCAGCACGCAGCGTCATCGCGTACTCACCGCGGACGAAGCCGTCGTGCGAGTACGCCGCCACGGTCAGTTCGCCGACCTCGTCGTACTCCTCCGGAAGGGCCTGGCGGATCTCGGTTGTCACCGCACCACTGTCTCATTCTCCAGCGACGGTAGGCTCAGCCCGTGCGTATCGCCAGATTTTCCGTCGACGACGAACCCAAGTACGGCATCGTCGAGACCGATGACCCCGAGGGGCTCGTCGGTACCGTCGCCCTCCTCGACTCCGACCCGCTCTACCGGCCGGTCCAGCTCACCGGGGAGACGCTGCAGCTGGCCGACGTCCGGCTGCTGGCGCCGGTGATCCCGCGCAGCAAGGTGGTCTGCGTCGGCCGCAACTACGCCGCGCACGCCGCGGAGCTGGGCAACGAGGTGCCGAAGGAGCCGATGATCTTCCTGAAGCCGAACACCTCGGTGGTCGGTCCGCTGGACGGCATCGTCTACCCCGAGCAGACCAACGACCTCCAGTTCGAGGGTGAGCTGGCGATCGTGATCGGCCGGATCTGCCGCGATCTGCCCAAGGAGCGCGCCGAAGAGGTGATCTTCGGGTACACGATCGCCAACGACGTGACCGCTCGGGACCTGCAGAAGTCCGACGGGCAGTGGGCCCGCGCCAAGGGCTACGACACGTTCTGCCCGCTCGGCCCGTGGATCCAGACCGACCTCGACGTGGCGGATCTGCGGGTGACCACGACCCTGAACGGCGAGACCAAGCAGGACGGGCGGACGTCGCAGTTCATCTTCGACATCCCGACCGTGCTGGCCTACATCACCTCGTTCACCACGCTGCTGCCCGGCGACGTGGTGCTGACCGGTACGCCGGCCGGCGTCGGCCCGATGTTGCCCGGAGACTCCGTCTCGGTCACCGTCGAGGGCCTCGGAACGCTGACGAACAGGGTGATCGTGCGTGACTGATCGGCCCGCTCGCGACGACTCCGACGTCCTGGGCGGCCTTGCTCCGGCCGAGGTCCGGGTCCGGTTCCCACCGTCCCCGACCGGCCTGCTCACGGTCGGCAACATCCGCAGCGCCTTGTTCAACTGGGCCTTCGCCCGGCACTACGGCGGCAAGCTCGTGCTCCGGATCGAGGACACCGACCGCAGCCGCAACACGCCGGAGGCGCTCGAGTACACGCTCGACGCCCTGCAGTGGCTGGGCCTGACCTGGGACGAAGGCCCTGGCGTCGGCGGCGACCTCGGTCCGTACCTGCAGTCCGAGCGGATGGACGTCTACGCCGACATCGTCGCCAAGCTGATGACGGCCGGCAAGGCGTATCACTGCTACTGCTCGCAGGAGGAGCTCGACGACCGCCGCGAGACCGCTCGCTCGGCCGGACAGCCCAGCGGGTACGACGGCCACTGCCGGGCACTGACCGACGAGCAGCGGAAGGTCTTCCTCGACGAGGGCCGCCGGCCGGTCGTCCGGCTCCGGATGCCGGACCGGCCGATCGTGTTCGACGACCTGGTCCGCGGCGAGATCACCTTCCTCCCGGAGAACCTCGGCGACTACGTCCTGGTCCGGGCGAACGGCTACCCGCTCTACCCGCTGGTCAACCCGGTCGACGACGCCCTGATGAACATCACCCACGTGCTGCGCGGCGAGGACCTGCTGTCCTCGACACCGCGCCAGATCGCGTTGTACGAGGCGCTGGCCGAGATCGGGATCGGCAGCGGCCGGACTCCCCGCTTCGGGCATCTCCCGATGGTGATGGGTTCCGAGGGCAACAAGAAGCTGTCCAAGCGCGACCTCGGCGCCGGCCTGGACGAGTACCGCACCCAGGGCTTCCTGCCCGAGGGCCTGCTGAACTACCTGGCCCTGCTCGGCTGGTCGATCGCCGACGACCGCGACGTCTTCACGATGGCGGAGATGATCGAGGCCTTCGACATCCGCAAGGTGAACTCGAACGCGGCCCGCTTCGACCAGAAGAAGTGTGAGGCGATCAACGCCGCGCACATGCGGATGCTGCCGCAGGACGAGTTCGCCGCCCGTACGGTCCCGTTCCTGGTCAAGGCCGGATACCTGCCCGCCGTACCGAGCGACGATCAACTCGCGGTACTGCGCGCCGCCGTACCGTTGGTGCAGGAGCGGATGGATGCGCTGGCCGAGTCGGTCGAGTTGCTCGGGTTCCTGTTCGCCGGCGAACCCCGCCTGGCGGAGCCTGGCCAACGGCACTTCGCGATCGAGCCGGACGCTGCGGCGAAGGTGCTGGCCGGTGACGCCGGGACGGTGCTGGAGGCGTCGGCCAAGGCGCTCGCGGACGTCGAGTGGACCACCGAGGCGATCGAGGCCGCGCTGCGGTCGTCGCTGGTCGACGGTCTCGGCCTGAAGCCGAAGAAGGCGTTCGGCCCAGTTCGGGTGGCCATCTCCGGCCGCCGCGTCTCGCCGCCGCTGTTCGAATCGATGGAGCTGCTCGGCCGGGAGGTTTCACTCCGGCGCATCGAGCAGGCGCGCGTGAAGGTGGAGCACTGATGGGCCCGACGTACCAACGGCTGTTGAAGAACGAGCAGAGCCCCGCCGGGTACGTCGTCCTCGGCGCACTGGCCATCTGGGCCGGCTGGGCAGTGGTGTCGATCCTGTTCATCAGCACCGCCCGAGCCATCCATGCGGATCCCGAGGGCACCACGTCGTGGGTCACGCTGCTCGCCAACAACCTGTCGCTGGCCGCGTTCATCCCGCTGAGTTTCATCGTCGCCCAGCGGCTCAATCGGCAGACACCGGGCCTGTTGTCCTCGGTGCTCGGCCGCATCCGCTGGCGGCCGCTGGCCTGGTTCGCCGGGGCTGCCGTGCTGGTGGAGCTGCTGTCGCTGCTCGCGATCAGGACCCTCGACATCGATCTGGTCGGCAGAGGTGACCGCCCGGCGCCGGATGCGGCGGCTCTGATCGTGGTCGTGCTGCTGACCTCGACGATCCAGTCGGCGGGGGAGGAGTACTACTACCGCGGCTACCTGCTGCAGGCCTGCGGTGCCCTGATGCGCAATCCGGTGGTCGCAGTCCTCGTCACCACGGTTCTCTTCACGATGGCCCACAACGTGCTGCCCTGGCAGAGCCCGGCGCTGTTCCTGGATCGCTTCGTCTTCGGGCTCGTCGCGGCACTGCTAGCGATCCGCACCGGCGGACTCGAGGCAGGCATCGCAGCCCACGCCGCCAACAACATCGTGGCCTTCGTGTACGCCGCTCTGACCGACAGCGTGAGCGCCAGCCTCGGGGCGAAGGACGCACCGTGGTCAGTCGTTCTCATCGACATCGCGAAGTTCGTCCTGTTCGGCGCGATCGCGCTCTGGATCGGTCGCCGGACGAAGCTCGAGACCGAGTCGGACCTGCCGCTGACGCCGATGCCGCGACTGGTGTGACGGGAGTGACAACCCGCCCACGGGACCTCGTTTTGGTGTCCGGCGGGTGGCTCGGGTAAGCTCTCCGAGCCGGGTTGGTGAGGGCGGAAACAAACTCTCCAAGCCAGCGCAGTGGTCTTTTTTTGAATGAAAATGCCTTTGGGGTATGGGGTAATTGGCAGCCCGTCTGATTCTGGTTCAGTTAGTCTAGGTTCGAGTCCTAGTACCCCAGCGGATTGGACCGCACCGATGAAAATCGGTAAAGTTCAACCTCGTTGCCCGGTCCGCAAGGACCGGCTGACAAAACTCTGGCCCCGTTGTGTAGCGGCCTAGCACGCCGCCCTCTCAAGGCGGTAGCGCGGGTTCGAATCCCGTCGGGGCTACCAGAGACAAGCGCCTCTCATCATCGATGAGGGGCGCTTTGCATTCCCTGCCGAACCATCGCGGTGGTTGCCGGCGGCAGATCGGTCCCAGGCCCGGACGCATCGGCGGGTTGCTGCCTGTCTGGTTCGGGGAGCGCTGTGAACCGGAATCGGTGGGTTCTGCTCCCCAAACTGGTTTGGGGAGGTTGGCCTGCGGGGGCCTGGACATCGGTGGATCTAAGCGCTTAGTCTAACCGCTTAGATTCCTCGGCTCGTGTGTCTTGAGAGGTGCCCATGAAGCGGAGTGTGGTGCTCGCGGTGGTGGTGGCGTTGCTGGTGGCTGGGTGTGGGGGATCGGGAGACAAGCCGGCCGGCGGGGACGCGGGGCCGGCGACGGGGACGATCACGTTCACCGGGACGGACAACGCGGCGACGTACCAGCCGGTGATCGCGGCGTTCGAGGCGAAGAACCCGGGGATCAAGGTCACGTACACGCAGATCCCGTTCGACCAGTTCAACGCGACGATGCAGCAGCGGCTGAGCGCGAAGGATGCCGGGATCGACGTCTACACGGTGGACGAGCCGCGGGTGTCGCAGCTCGCGGCCAAGGGTTTCCTGGTCGATCTCACCGAGCTGGACGCCAGAGCGAAGACCTCGTTCGGCGAGACGGCGTACAAGGTCAATCACTTCCGCGACAAGCTGTGGTCGCTGCCGATGTGGAACTCGACCCAGTTCCTCTTCTACAACAAGGCCGCGCTCGCCAAGGCGCAGGTCACCCCGCCGACCGCGGATCCGGCCAGGCGCTGGACCTGGGAGCAGGTCGAGGCGGCCGGGCGCAAGGCACAGCAGGCGGGGACCAAGTACGGCCTGTTCGTCGAGCAGCCTGAGGCTTACTACCAGTTGCAGCCGCTGGCCGAGTCGCTCGGCGGTGGCTCCGGCATCACCGGTGCCGACGCGCTCACCCCGGCCGTCGAGACCGACGGCTGGAAGAAGGCCATGCAGTGGTACGGCGCGACGTACAAGAGCGGACTGTCACCGCGGGGGATCGGTGGCTTCCAGACCGGGCCCGTGTTCAGCACGGGCAACGCGGCGTTCTTCGTCGGTGGTCCGTGGGATCTGAAGATCTTCGGCAGCGCCAAGTTCGACTGGGGTGTCGCGCCGATGCCGTACTTCGCCGGTGGCAAACCGGCCACGCCGACCGGGTCCTGGTCGCTCGGGATCAACCCGGCGTCCAAGCAGCAGGAGATGGCGCGGAAGTTCGCCGAGTTCGCGACGCTCGACGCGGCCGGCAACCTCGCCACCACGAAGACGACCACGATCATCCCGGCCAACCTCGAGGCGCAGAAGCAGTACCTGCCGGCGATGGACGCCTACTCCGGTGCGCATACCGCGGGCGCGTCCGCGATCACGGCGTACGAGGCAGCCAGTACGGCGACCTCGCGGCCGGTGAGCGTCGGCTACATCCAGTTCGAGGAAGTGATGGGTAAGGCGTTCGCCGACATCCGCAACGGCAGCGAACCCGACGCCCGCTTGGCCGAAGCAACCCGTCAGCTGACGGAGGCCTGGCGGTCCATACGGTGAGTGGGGCGATCAGGTGAAGAAGCAGCGGCAAGGGCTGATCGCGCTCGCGTTCCTGGCGCCGGCGTTGATCAGCCTCGCTGTCCTGCGGATCGGCCCGGCGATCTACGCCCTCTTCGAGAGCTTCTATGCCGAGAGCCTGCTCCGCGGCGGCCGAGTTTTCGTCGGCCTGAGCAACTACACGGATCTGCTGGCGAACAAGGACTTCCGGCAATCCGTCGGCGTCACCCTGCTGTTCACGGTGCTGGTGAATCCGATCCAGGTCGTCGCGTCGTTCCTGCTCGCCGTGCTCTTCACCCAACGCGCCCCCGGCGCCCGACTGTGGCGGACGCTCGTCATCTTGCCGATCGCCACACCGCCAGCGGTCTCGGCGGTGATCTGGAGCGTGATCTACCGGCCGGACGGAATCGCGAACAGCTTCCTGGCCCGGCTCGGTCTGCCGGATCAGCCGTTCCTGACCTCGGCGAGTCAGGTGCTCCCGGCCCTGATCGTGCTGCTGTCCTGGATCGGTGTCGGCTACTGGATGCTCTTCCTGATCGCAGGCATCCAGGACATCCCCGACGAGATCCGCGAGGCCGCGCTGCTCGACGGCGCCGGTGCCTGGCGCCGGATGATCTCCGTGACGCTCCCGCTGGTACGGCGGCCGCTCGCGTTCGTGCTCGTCGCCGACACCGTGTCGAACCTGCTCGTCTTCGCGCCCGTGCAGATCCTCACCAAAGGCGGACCGAACGGTTTCAGCAACCTGCTGATGTACGACGTCTATACCCGCGCCTACGCACTCGGCGACATCCACGTCGCCCAGGCCGAGGTCGTCCTGCTCGTCGCGCTCACCCTCGCGATCGTGGCCGGGCAGTTCCGGCTGCTGCGAGGTGACCAGTGACCAGACGGATAAGCCTGTCGGCGCTCGGTGCCGTGATCGGTCTGCTCTTCTTCATCCCGCTGCTGTGGGTCGTCACGAACTCGCTGCGCCCCGGCGCGGAGACGTTCGCCCACCTGAGCCCATTGACCTGGGAGTCGTTCTTCGAACTGCGCCCGACACTGCTCAACTACCGCGACCTGTTCGGCGGCGAGATCGGTCGCGCGACGCTCAACTCGATCCTGGTCAGCGCAGCCACCGTGCTGCTCGGTCTCGCGGTCTGTGCCTCGGCCGCCTTCGGCCTGGCGGCGTTCCAGTACCGCGGCCGCGGGCTCGCGTTCGGCATCGTCGTACTGAGCTTCCTGGTGCCGTTCGACGCGATCGCGATCCCGCTCTCGACGATGTTCCGGGACTGGAACCTGACCAACACCTTCACCGGACTGATCCTGCCCGGGATCGGCAACGGGATGGCGATCTTCCTGCTCCGCCAGTTCTTCCTCGGTATCCCGACCGAGCTGGTCGAGGCCGGCCGGCTGGACGGACTCAGCTGGTTCGGGGTGTTCCGGTGGATCTATCTGCCGCTGTCCAAGCCCGCGCTGATCGGCGCCGGGCTGATGCTGTTCCTCTTCCAGTGGCAGTCCTACGTCTGGCCCCTGTTAATAGGTACTGACGCCAAGCACATCGTCGGACCGGTAGCCCTCGCCAATCTGCAGGGGCAGAACTTCACCGACTACGGCCTGGTGTTCGCCGGTGCCGTCGTCCTCACGATCATCCCGCTTGCTGTGATCGCGGGTTTCCAGCGGTACTTCGTCCAGTCCGTCTCCAGCAGCGGACTCAAGTAGGGGGACCATGTTTTCCACAAGGCAACTGATCCTGGACACCGACATCGGCTCGGACGTCGACGACGCGATGGCACTGGCCCTCATCCTCGGCACCCCCAGCCTGGAGCTGGTCGCGACCCACACCGTGTACGGCGACACCCGGCTGCGCGCGCGGTTGGCCCGCCGGTACGGCGCTCTGGCCGGCCGCGACCTCACTGTCGTGGCCGGTACGGCGGAACCGTTGTCGGGCCGCGAAGTGTGGTGGCCCGGGCACGAGGGCACGCTGCACGACGATCTGGAGTCAGAAACGTTCGCACCGGGCAGTGCGCCCGAGGACCTGGTCGCACGGCTGCAAGCCAACCCTGGTGAGCTTGATGTCGTTGCGATCGGCCCACTGACCAATCTGGCCGCCGCACTCGAGCTGGAGCCGCAGGTCGCGCAGTGGATCCGCCACCTCTGGGTGATGGGCGGCCACTTCGGTGCGGACGCCAAGCCGGAGCACAACTTCAAGAGCGACCACGTGGCCGCGAGGACGGTCCTCACCGCCGGCATCCCGACCACGATCACCGCGATCGAGATCACTCAGCAGGTCACGATCGGTGCCGACCTGCTGCAGCGGATCCGCGCCGCCGGGGCGCTCGGTGCTGCGCTGGGTGCGGACATCGAGCAGTGGTGGGCGTACTGGAAGGAGACGTGGAACGTTCCGCACGACCCGATCGCGGTGCTGACCCTGTCCCGGCCGGATCTGTTCACCCTGTCGCCGCGTGGTCGGATCACCATCGCGGACGACGGTCTCAGTACGTTCGCACCGGATCCGACAGGTACCGTGCGCATCGTGACCGAGCTCGACACTGCCGCCGCTGCCGAGGAGATCACCGCGCGCATCGTGGCCGCGAGTGGGGAGACCGATGGCGACGGCTCGTGATGTCGCCGAGCGGGCCGGTACGTCCACCGCGGTGGTCAGCTATGTCTTCAACAACGGCCCGCGGCCAGTAGCCGCGACCACCCGGCAGCGGGTGCTGGAGGCTGCGGCCGAGCTCGACTACAAGCCGAACGCGGTAGCCCGTGCGCTGAGTGCTGGTCGCACCTTCTCTTTAGGGCTGTTGATTCCGCAGGTCCGCAACCCGTTCTTCGCCACGCTGACCGAGCATCTGGAGATCGTGGCCCGAGCACACGGCCACCTGCTGCTGATCGGTGACTCGGCGGGCGATCCGGCTCAGGAGTCCGCGCACATCGGCTCGTTCATCGAGCGGAAGGTGGATGGCGTCGTACTGGTGTCGTTGCTGGCGGAGCCGGCGATCCGGCGGTTCCACTCGGCCGGTGTGCCGGTGGTTGCGCTGCATCCGGTGCCAGATGGTGTGACGGTCTCCACGCTGTCTATCGACTACGTGGCTGCGGCTGAGGCTGCGGTGGATCACTTGCTGGCCCATGGCTACAAAACGTTGGCTGTATTAACAGGGCCAGAAGACTCACCCGGTACGGCGCAGCACCGGGCCGGTGTGGAGCGGGCGCTGGAAAAGCACCCCAAGACGACAGTGCGGTACGCCGCTGGCCCGGTGTCGCGGTTCGCGGCGCGGGACGCCGTACAGGCTTGGTTTCAGCAGAAGCGGCCGCCTCGGGCTGTCTACTGCGCTACCGATGAGCAGGCGTTCGGGGTGCTGTTCGCTGCCTGGGAAGCCGGACTGCAGGTGCCGGAGGACGTCGCGGTGATGGGGGTCGACGGCACCGATGAGTGTGCGGTGACGATTCCACCGCTGGCCAGTGTGCGTCAGCCGGTCGACGAGATCGCGCGGCGGGCCGTAGACGTACTACTGGCCGCCTCCGATCGGGAGGCGGCCAGAGTGGTCCTGGACTATGAGCTGGTACCGCGCACTTCCTGCGGCTGCTAGCTATTCCGAGGCGCGGCGCAGAGCTTCGGAGAGGCGCTCGGCTGCGGCCATGACGGCCGGGGCGTGCATGCGGCCGGGCTGACGGGACAGGCGCTCGATCGGGCCCGATACGGAGACGGAAGCAATCACTTTGCCGCTGGGGGAGCGGACCGGTGCGGACACTGAAGCCACACCCTGCTCACGCTCGCCGACCGAGTGCGCCCAGCCGCGACGCCGCACGCCGGCCAGTGCGGCCGCGTTGAAGGTCGCGTTGTGGAGGCCGCGGTGCATGCGCTCCGGGTCCTCCCAGGCAAGCAGAATCTGAGCAGCTGAGCCGGCTGCCATGGTCAGCTGGCTGCCGACCGGCACGGTGTCGCGCAGACCGGACGGGCGCTCGGCCGCCGCGACACAGACGCGGTACTCGCCCTGGCGACGGAACAACTGGGCGGATTCACCAGTGATGTCACGCAGACGGGCCAGCACCGGACCGGCGGTCGCGAGGAGGCGGTCCTCACCGGCGGCGGAGGCCAACTCGCTGAGTCGCGGGCCGAGCACGAAGCGTCCCTGCATGTCCCGGCCGACCAGCCGGTGGTGCTCGAGAGCCACCGCCAGCCGGTGTGCCGTCGGCCGGGCCAGCCCCGTGGCCGCTACGAGTCCGGCCAGGGTCGCCGGCCCGGACTCGAGTGCGGACAGAACGAGAGCTGCTTTGTCGAGCACGCCGACTCCGCTAGAGTTGTCCATGAGACGATACTGCCGTCTCGAATCGTGGAACGCAAGTCGCTTCGGGGCCTCGATCGAGAGCACTGTGAGCGAAAGCACCTCACCAAGAGGAAGCCGAACCGACCGGGGCGGCGGGGTGGGACAAGTATCTAAGGGAGCGAGTCTGATGGGTAGGACGTTGTCGGAAAAGGTCTGGGACGCGCATGTTGTGCGCCATGCAGACGGAGAGCCCGACCTCCTTTACATCGACCTCCACCTGGTGCACGAGGTGACCAGTCCGCAGGCCTTCGACGGTCTGCGCCTGGCCGGGCGGCAGGTCCGGCGCCCGGATCTGACGATCGCGACCGAGGACCACAACGTCCCGACGCTGGACGTGGACAAGCCGATCGCCGACCTGGTGTCGCGCACCCAGGTGGACACGCTGCGCAAGAACGCCAAGGAGTTCGGCGTCCGGATCCACACGCTCGGCGACCCCGACCAGGGCGTCGTGCACGTGATCGGCCCGCAGCTCGGCCTGACCCAGCCCGCCATGACGGTGGTCTGCGGTGACAGCCACACCTCTACGCACGGCGCGTTCGGTGCGATTGCCTTCGGCATCGGTACGAGCGAGGTCGAGCACGTGCTGGCGACCCAGACGCTGATGCAGGCCCGCCCGAAGACGATGGCGGTCACGGTCGACGGCGTACTGCCCGACGGTGTCTCGGCCAAGGACCTGGTGCTCGCGCTGATCGCGCAGGTCGGCACCGGTGGCGGCCAGGGCTACATCGTCGAGTACCGCGGTGAGGCGATCCGCGCGCTCAGCATGGAAGCGCGGATGACGATCTGCAACATGTCGATCGAGTGGGGCGCCAAGGCCGGCATGATCGCGCCGGACGAGACGACGTACGCGTATCTGAAGGACAAGCCGCACGCGCCGCAGGGCCTCGACTGGGAAGCCGCGGTCGAGTACTGGAACAGCCTGGCCACCGACGACGACGCGACGTTCGACCGCGAGATCGAGCTGCGCGCCGAGGACGTCGCACCGTTCGTCACCTGGGGCACCAACCCGGGCCAGGGCGTGCCGCTGTCGGCCAACGTGCCGTCGCCGGACGACTTCGACAACGAGAACGACAAGATCGCCGCCGAGCGCGCGCTGGAGTACATGGGCCTGACGGCCGGTACGCCGCTGCGCGAGGTGCAGGTGGACACGGTCTTCCTGGGTTCCTGCACCAACGGCCGGATCGAGGACCTGCGCGCCGCGGCCGGAGTGCTCGCCGGGCGGAAGGTTGCCGACGGCACCCGGATGCTCGTCGTACCGGGATCGGGCCGGGTCCGGCTGCAGGCCGAGTCCGAAGGTCTGGACCGGATCTTCAAGGACGCCGGCGCCGAATGGCGTGGCGCGGGCTGCTCGATGTGCCTGGGGATGAACCCGGACACGTTGGCTCCCGGAGAGCGCAGCGCCTCCACCTCGAACCGCAACTTCGAAGGCCGTCAGGGCAAGGGCGGCCGCACCCACCTGGTCTCGCCGCTGGTCGCCGCCGCCACCGCAGTCACCGGGACGCTCGCCGCTCCCGCCGACCTGCAGCCGCTGGACGTAGCCGTCCCCGAGAACGTCTGAGGAGCACAGAAATCATGGATGCCTTCACCCAGCACATCGGTACGGCGGCCCCGCTGCGCCGCAGCAACGTCGACACCGACCAGATCATCCCGGCCGAGTACCTGAAGCGGGTCACCCGGACCGGCTTCGAGGACGGGCTGTTCGCTGCCTGGCGCAACGATCCCGAGTTCGTCCTGAACCAGCCGCAGTACGACGGCGTCTCGGTGCTCGTGGCCGGGCCGGACTTCGGCACCGGATCCTCGCGTGAGCACGCGGTCTGGGCCCTGCTCGACTACGGCTTCCGCGTCGTCGTCTGCTCGCGGTTCGGTGACATCTTCCGCGGCAACTCGGGCAAGGCCGGGCTGCTCGCGGCGCTCGTCGCGCAGGACGTCGTCGAGCAGCTGTGGTCGACGATCGAGAACGACCCAGGCACCAAGGTGACCGTGGACCTGGAGAACAAGACGATCTCGGCCGGCGAGCTCTCCGCGCCCTTCGAGATCGACGACTACACGCGCTACCGGCTGCTCAACGGCCTGGACGACGTCGGCATCACCTTGTCCCACGAGGCCGACATCTCGGCGTACGAGGCGACCCGTCCGGCCTTCAAGCCGGCCACCCTGCCTGCCAAGGCCTGAACGGGCAGAGCTGTCGCCCCCGCCGCCGAAGGCGTTGCCAATGATGCTGTAACGCTTTGGTGTATGGGGGCGATAACTCGGGTGTTACCCTTGCGTGGTTGTCAGAACAAGGCTTGCGAGACCTAGGAGGTGAGGCGCTGATGAACAGCAGCGAACCCTCCAGACCTATGGGTCTCGCTCGATCCTTGTAGGGCTGACTTTCTCTCTCCTCTGCAGTGCGGTCGGGCAGACGTGTGCCGTCTCTCACCCGTACCACCGCACCTGGAGGACTCATGTCCGACCTTCGCCTGCGCACTTTTCGCCGCTTCGGCCGTACGCCGTCACTGCGTGGCACCGCGCGTAAGCACGCCGCACCCGCTCCCGTGATCGAGCCGGTCGTCGAGAAGCCGCGCGAGAAGTCGTTGCCCAAGGGCCACAGTGTCGTCGACAGCGCGATCTACTGCGACGGCCGCCGGATCGCCTCGCCCGAATCCCTGGCCGAGACCTATCGCGTGCTGCACAAGGCGCCGCGGGGCCTGGCCTGGATCGGCCTGTACCGCCCGGACCAGCGCGAGCTCAACTCGCTGGCCCAGGAGTTCGACCTGCACGAGCTGGCCGTCGAGGACGCCATCCAGGCCCACCAGCGGCCGAAGCTCGAGCGGTACGGCGACACGTTGTTCGTCGTCCTGAAGGCCGCGCGGTACCGGGACGCGACCGAGGAGGTCGAGTTCGGCGAGGTGCACGTGTTCGTGGGCCCGGACTTCGTGGTGACGGTCCGGCATGCCGAAGCGCCCAACCTGGCTGCGGTGCGGCGCCGGGTCGAGCACGATCCCGATCTGCTCAACCTCGGCACCGAGGCCGTTCTCTACGCGATCCTCGACAAGGTCGTCGACGGCTACGCACCGGTGGTGGCCGGTCTCGAGAACGACATCGACGAGATCGAGACCGAGGTGTTCCGCGGTGACCCGAAGGTGTCGCGGCGCATCTACGAGTTGTCCCGTGAGGTGATCGAGTTCCAGCGCGCGACCCGGCCGCTGGCCGGCATCCTCGAGGCGTTGCGCGGCGGCTTCGACAAGTACGGCGTCGACGAGGAACTGCAGCGTTATCTGCGCGATGTCGCCGACCACGTCACCGAGGTGGTCGAGAAGGTGGACGGATTCCGCGAACTGCTGCGCGACATCCTGACGGTGAACGCGACGCTGGTGGCCCAGCAGCAGAACGAGGAGATGAAGAGTCTCACCATCGCCAGCAGCGAGCAGAACGAAGAGGTGAAGCGGATCTCCGCATGGGCCGCGATCCTGTTCGCGCCGACCTTGATCGGCACGGTCTACGGGATGAACTTCGACAACATGCCGGAGCTGCACTGGCAGCTCGGATACCCGTTCGCGATCGGTCTGATGGCCTTGGTGTGTGTCGGTCTGCACCGGATCTTCAAGCGTCGCGGTTGGCTCTGACGGCGGCCGAAAACCCGCCAAAACCTCACAGGAACACCCGATCGGGGCTGTTTGGGCCAAGAATCGCCTAAAAACAAGCCGAATTGCCGCGTTGGTGTTTGGCAATGGCCTGTTCAGTCCATAACGTTCCTGTGAGATCGAGCGCTGTGCTCGACACCTAGTTCACGGAGGGAAGACAGTGAACAAGAGCCAGTTGGTCGAAGCGCTCGCAGTGCACTTCGACGGAAACCGCCGCCAGGCTCAGCACGCACTGGAGTCGATCATCGACACCATCCAGCGCGAGCTGACCAAAAAGGGTGGCAAGGTCGCCATCACCGGTTTCGGTGCCTTCGAAGCCATCGATCGTCCGGCCCGCCTGGTCCGCAACCCGCGGACGAACCAGGTCCTGAAGGCGAAGAAGACCGTAGTGCCGAAGTTCCGCGCGGGTGCGGAGCTCAAGGCCGTTGTCTCCGGTGCGAAGAAGCTGCCGAAGCTCGTCGCCCCGAAGGCCACCGCGACCGCCACCAAGGCGGCCGCTCCGGCCAAGAAGGCCGCGCCGGCCAAGGCCGCCGCGACCAAGACCGTAGCCAAGAAGGCCCCGGCCAAGGCCGTTGCCAAGAAGGCTGCTCCGGTCAAGGCTGCCGCCAAGAAGGCCGCTCCGGTCAAGGCCGCCGCCAAGAAGGCGCCGGCGAAGAAGGCCGCTCCGGTCAAGGCAGTAGCGAAGAAGGCGCCGGCCAAGAAGGCCCCCGCCAAGAAGGTCGCCGCGAAGAAGGCTCCGGCCAAGCGCGCAGCACGCTGAACAAGTAAGTAGCGGTACGGCTGAAGGCCGGTCACTCCCTCCAGGAGCGACCGGCCTTCGCTTGTCTACAGCAACCTTTCAGAGAACGGTCGCGAAGTCCACCTTGGTGATCGCGAGGCTCGCACCGGAGCCGGTGGTCTCGATCCGCACACGTTGGCCGATGCGCAGCAGCCGGACCGGAGTGTTCGCGATCGCATGCACGGTGAAGGGGAGCTCGATCCCGGTGTCGGTCAGAACCGTTCCGGAGAAGTTCTCGCCGTCATAGCGGCTCACGGTGGCTTGCATAGGCTCACCGTACTCCGACCGGGGCGGTGGGGTGGGGAAGGAATATGGCTAGCAGGCGATGCCTTCGGATCCTGTTGCGGCACCTAGGACGAGCGACATCACGTCGGCGGTTGCCGGACCGACACCGAGCTGTACGGCGTGCGCCAGGTCGGCCGCGGTGTCCACGTCACGCCGTACCGAGTCGATGCCGGACAGCTCGATCGGAACTGCCCCGGACGCCTGATGGGCCAGGGCGGAGCCGACACCGAAGCGCGGATCCAGCTCGATACCAGGCGCGGCCGCGAGCATCGTCGTACCGGTGCCGGGCTCGTCGATGACGAACGATCTTGCCGCCACACAGGCCGCGAGGACGGCGGTCAGCTCGGCCGGACGCAGCGCGGGCAGGTCGGCCGACAACGCGGCCACACCATGTCCTGGGAACTCCGCCGCTGCGACCGAGGCGCCGTGCCGGAGCGCGCCGTTGAGGCCATCGCCGGCGAGATCCGGTACGACGTGGGCGCCGAGCGCGGTCATGTCCGCGGCCACCACCGGGTCGTCGGTGACCACCAGAACCGCCCGCACCAGGCCCGAAGCCAGCGCTGCCGCAGTAGTGTCGACAGCGAAGGCGCGCGCGAGCTCCGGACGGTGCTGCGGGTAGGCCGCAGCCAGCCGGCTCTTCGCGATCGCCGTACGCTTCACCGGGATCGCCAGGATCCAGGGAACGACCTGTAGGTCTGCCATCAGGCAGGATTCTCCCATGGCGGAGAGCAGTGACCAGCACCAGGAGGCAGTAGTGGACGGCCGGCAGCGCGACCCCAGGCCACGCCGGGGCTTTTGGTTCGGCGTGATCGTCGTGCTCGTCAAGCCGTTCATGCTGACCTGGACCAAGCCGGTGTTCAGCGGCCGCGAGAACATGCCCCGGCACGGTGGTGTGGTGTTCGTCCCGAATCACATCTCGCATTTCGACCCGTTGGTGCTCGGCTTCTTCATCTGGGAATGCCGACGGATCCCGCGGCTGCTCGGGAAGGCGTCGTTGTTCAAACTGCCGATCCTCGGCCGGATCATCACCAGTGCCGGGCAGATTCCCGTGCACCGGGATTCCACCCAGGCCGCGGATGCGTTCCGCGACGCGGTGGCAGCGGTCGAACGCGGTGAGTGTGTCGGTGTTTATCCCGAAGGCACCATCACCCGCGATCCGGAGTTGTGGCCGATGACCGGTAAGACCGGCGCGGCGCGCATTGCGTTGATGACCGGCGCCCCGGTGATTCCGATCGCGAACTGGGGTGCGCAGGAGATTCTGCAGTCCTATACCGGGCGCATCCGGATCCGGTTGCTGCCGCGGAAGACCGTGATGGCGCGGGCGGGGAAGCCGGTCGACCTGAGCGCGTTCCAGGGCAAGCCGATCACCAACCAGCTGTTGCACGAGGCAACCGAGGTGATCATGACCGCCCTCGCGGAGACGCTGGGCGAGCTGCGCGGTGAGACCCCGCCCAAGGAGTTGTTCGATCTGCGCAAGTCCCGTGCCGCGGAGCGTGAGGAGAAGGAATGACCAAGGTTGCAGTGTTCGGTGCTGGCTCGTGGGGTACCGCGTTCGCCACGGTGCTGGCGGGGGCGGGGAACCAGGTCTCGTTGTGGGCCCGGCGGCAGTCGGTGTGCGACGTGATCAACACCCAGCACGAGAACCCGGACTACCTGCCGGGGATCCGGTTGTCCGAAGCGATCACTGCGACTCACGATCCGGCGGAGGCCGCCGAGGGCGCGGAGGCCGTCGTACTGTCGGTGCCCAGTCAGTCACTGCGGGAGAATCTGCGGGACTGGGCCGGGGTGCTGCCGGACGCCGTACCGTTGGTGAGTTTGATGAAGGGCGTCGAGGTCGGTACGACGTTGCGCATGTCCGAGGTGATCGCGGAGCTGACCGGCGCCGGGCCGGAGCGGATCGCGGTCGTGTCGGGGCCGAACCTGGCGCGCGAGATCGCCGAGGGGCAGCCTGCCGCCGCAGTGGTTGCGTGTGCGGACGAGGGTACGGCGAACCGGCTGCAGAAGCTGTGTCACTCGGGAGCGTTCCGGCCGTACACGAACACGGATGTTGTCGGGTGTGAGCTTGGTGGCGCGACGAAGAACGTGATCGCACTGGCGGTTGGGATGGCCGTCGGTTTCGGCTTCGGGGACAACGCGCGGGCGTCGGTGATTACGCGTGGTCTCGCGGAGACGGCTCGGTTGGGTGCGGCGTTGGGGGCTGACGAGCACACGTTCTCTGGTCTGGCGGGGCTTGGTGACTTGGTGGCTACGTGTTCGTCGCCGCTGTCGCGGAACCGGACGTTCGGCGAGAAGCTCGGGCAGGGGATGACAGTGGCCGAGATCGCCGGCGCGACCCGGCAGGTGGCCGAGGGCGTGAAGTCCTGCTCGTCGATCACTGAGCTTGCGCACAGGCATGATGTCGAGATGCCTATTGCTGAAGCAGTGACCAAAGTTGTTTCCGGAGAGATGACTCCGAAGGACATGCTGTTCAGTCTGGTCTCCCGCTCGGCGAAGGCGGAGCGCTGGTGATCCCCGAAGCGTTCGCAGCCGCCACTACGAACCGCGAGGGCGAGAAGGGTACGGCGTGGCTCGCGACCCTGCCCGGGATCGTCGACGAACTGGTTGACCGCTGGGACTGTAAGCCGGACGGCGACTGGATGCACGGCGAGGTCGGTGTGATCGTCCCGGTCCAGCGCGCCGGTGAACCGTTGATGCTGAAGGTGTCGTTCACGCATCCCGGCAATGTTCATGAGCCAGACGCGTACACAGCCTGGGCGGGACGCGGTGCGGTCCACCTCCACGAACGCGCCGACGAGTACTACGCCATGCTGCTGGAACGAGCCCACCCCACGACGCTGCGCGATTCAGGCGCGGACGTGGCCGCGGTCGGCGGGCAGATGAGTCGCCTCCTCACGATCCCTGCACCGGATGGACTTCCTCGCCTGCAGGATCGGGCTGACGAGTGGGCCGAGGAACTGCAGAGGGACGTCGCTGAGTTTCCGGGTGTGCTGCCTGATGCGGTGGTCGCTCGGGCGTTCGGGGTGATCGACGAGCTGGTGCGGAAGCAGCCCGACGTACTGATCCATGGCGATCTGCATCATCGGAACATCCTGAGCGCGGACCGGGAACCCTGGCTGGCGATCGATCCCAAGGGGCTGATCGGCGATCCGGCGTACGACGCGGTGACGTTCCTGAAGGCTCGGACGTTGGTCTTGATGAAGGGCGACCTGCTCGCGGGGATGGAACGGGAGCTCGCGGCCTACTGCGAAGCGGCGGAGCTCGACCTGGTGCACGTACGCCGGTGGATTCAGCTCGAGATGGTGCGAACGGCGTACTGGGTGCGGCGGTATGGCGTTGGAGCGGTCCGGCGTGGAGACATCGAGCGTGATCCGGCCGTGCAGATGATCGACGAGCTGGCGATCAACTGGGTGTGACGAGGACGTGCTGCTGGACGAGCACCGCGGCGCCGCGGAGGGCGGCGTCGTACGGGGATCTCGTCGTGGTGACGCGGAGGCCGGTCGTGGCCAAGGGCAACGACCGGGCGTAGATCGTTTCGCGGATGCCGGCCAGGAGCTGGTCGCCGGCCTGGGACAGGGAACCGCCGACCACGATCACGGACGGGTTCAGCAGGCTGACCGCGGCGGCGAGGACGGTGCCGATCTCGCGGCCGGCCTGGCGGACGGCGGTGGTGGCCGCGGTGTTGCCGGCGCGGACGAGCTCGACGATGTCGTGGCTGCCGCGGACACCGAGACGTTCGGCCAGGGCGGCAGCTGAAGCGACCGCTTCCAGGCAGCCCGTGTTCCCGCAGCGGCAGAGCTCGGTGTGACCTGGTGTCTGGACATGGCCGATGTCCCCGGCCGCGCCCTGCGCGCCGCGATGCAGGCGACCGCCGCTGATCACGCCCGCACCGATGCCGGTGGCGACCTTCACGAACAGCAGGTGCTCGACGTCGGCGTACTCGGTCGCGTGTTCGCCGAGCGCCATGATGTTCACGTCGTTGTCGACCAGCACGGGTCCGGGGAGCTCACGGCTCAGCCGGCCGGCGACGTCGTACGAGTCCCAGCCGGGCATGATCGGCGGATGGTTCGGTCGGCCGGTGGAGTGTTCGACGGGACCCGGTAGGCCGACTCCGGTGCCGACCAAGTCTCGGCGCGATCGGCCCGCGGCCTTCAACAGCGACAGGCCGGTACGGACGACCTCGGCCAGCACGACTTCCGGTCCTTCGGCGATGTCCAGCGGAACCGTCGAGCGGGAGAGGATTTCGCCGGTCAGGTCGGTCAGCGCGACCGACAAGTGGCTGGCGCCGACATCGGCCGCGAGGATCAGCCGAGCTGCTGGGTTGAGCCGGAAGCGGGCTGGTGGGCGTCCACCCGTTGAGGCGGCCTCACCGGACGGTACGACGAGGCCGGAGGCCAGCAGGGTCTCGATCCGCCCGGTCACTGTGGAGCGGGCCAGGCCGCTGGAGTCGATCAGCTCGGCCCGGGTCCGTGCGCGGCCGTCGAGCAGCAATCGCAGGACCGCGTCGGGCTCGCTCATGCCACTCCAATCGACGCAGTTGACCTCGGGGCGCTGGACTTTTGCTTGACAGGGTTCAAAAGTGTCACATAGCGTCCATCTACGTGTCCACCAAGAAGCTCAGGGTCGGAATCGTCGGCGGCGGGTTCATGGGCCGGGTGCACGGTAGATCGGCGCTGGTCTCCGGCGCACAGGTCGTCGGTGCGGTCGGATCCAGCCCAGCACGCGCTGAGGCAGCGGCTGAAGCGTCCGGCGCCGAGCGTGGGTACGAGACGCTGTCTGACCTGCTCGCGGCCGACGTCGACGTGATCCACGTCTGTACGCCGAACAACACGCACCGCGAGGTCACCCTGCAGGCGATCGCCGCGGGCAAGCACGTGATCTGTGAGAAGCCGCTGGCGACGTCTGTGGCCGATGCGACCGGGCTGGAGGCCGCAGCGCACGAGGCCGGCCTGGTTGGCGCCGTACCGTTCGTCTATCGCTACCACCCGATGGTGCGCGAGCTGCGCGCCCGGCTGGTGGCGGGGGAGGCCGGTGAGATCACCAGCCTGCACGGTTCGTACCTGCAGGACTGGCTGGCAGGGGCGGACGATCAGAACTGGCGAGTGGACGACTCCACTGGCGGACCGTCGCGCACCTTCGCTGACATCGGCTCGCACTGGTGTGACCTGACCGAGTTCGTGACCGGCGACCGGATTGCTGCCATCAGCGCACAGCTGCGGACGGTCCGGTCGCAGCGTGGTGGTGTGGAGGTGCGCACTGAGGACCTGGCCACCGCACAGTTCCGCACTGAGGCCGGAGTGGTCGGCACGATCGTCGTCAGCCAGGTCGCGGCCGGTCGCAAGAACCGCCTCTACCTGGAGGTGTCCGGGACCGAGGGGAGCTTCGGTTTCGACCAGGAGGACCCCGACCGGCTGTGGGCCGGCCGCCGGACCGCCTCCCAGATCCTGACCCGCGACCCCGAGACGCTGAGCCCCGGTGCGGCCCGGGTGAACCGGCTGCCGGCCGGCCACGCCCAGGGCTACCAGGACGCGTTCGACTCGTTCGTCGCGGACAGCTACGCCGCCGTACTGGGTGATCGCCCGGACGGTCTGCCCGATTTCGCCGCCGGTGCGCGGTCCGCTCAGCTGATCGACGCCGTACTGCGCTCAGCTGCTGCGGACAGCAGCTGGATCACCGTCTAAGGAGCCTGACAATGCCACGCCCGATCACGCTGTTCACCGGTCAGTGGGCCGACCTGCCCTTCGAGGAGGTCTGCCAGTTCGCGTCCGAGGCCGGGTACGACGGGGTGGAGATCGCCTGCTCCGGCGACCACTTCGACGTACAGCAGGCTATTGACGACGACTCGTACGTGCAGGGCCGCAAGGACATCCTGGCGAAGTACAACCTGAGCGTCTACGCGATCTCCAACCACCTGGTGGGTCAGGCGGTCTGCGACAACCCGATCGACTTCCGGCACCAGGCGATCGTGCCGTCGCGGATCTGGGGCGACGGTGACGGCGAGGGTGTCCGGCAGCGCGCGGCCGAGGACCTGAAGAACACCGCCCGGGCCGCGGCCAAGCTCGGCGTCGACACGGTGATCGGCTTCACCGGCTCCTCGATCTGGCAGTACGTCGCGATGTTCCCGCCGGTGCCGGCCGAGACGATCGACGCCGGGTACCAGGACTTCGCCGACCGGTGGAACCCGATCCTCGACGTGTTCGACACCGAAGGTGTTCGCTTCGCGCACGAGGTGCACCCGTCGGAGATCGCCTACGACTACTGGACCACGACGCTGGCACTCGAGGCGATCAACCACCGCCCGGCCTTCGGTCTGAACTGGGACCCGTCGCACATGGTGTGGCAGGACATCGACCCGGTCGCGTTCCTGTGGGACTTCAAGGACCGCATCTACCACGTGGACTGCAAGGACACCCGGATGCGCGTCGGCGGCGGCCGCAACGGCCGCCTCGGCTCCCACCTGCCCTGGGGCGACCCGCGCCGCGGCTGGGACTTCTACTCCACCGGCCACGGTGACGTGCAGTGGGAAGACTGCTTCCGCGTCCTGAACTCGATCGGCTACACCGGCCCGATCTCGGTCGAGTGGGAAGACGCCGGCATGGAGCGCAAGGTCGGCGCGGCCGAGGCCGTCAACGTCATCCGCGCCCTCGCCTTCGACAAGCCCACCGCCGCCTTCGACGCCGCCTTCGCCACCGACAAGTAGTCGCTGCGGCCTGTTTCGGTGCAGGCCCGGAGGGTCATACTCGGTCCATGACGGACTTCGAGACTCTCCGGGCGCTGGCCGACGACGGCAACGAGAAGGCAGCCGACAAACTCGCCGACCTCGCCGACGACGAGTCGGACCTGCAGACCCTCAACGACCTCCTCGACGAGGGCAACGACCGAGCCGGCGAACACCTCACCCGTCGAGCCGCCGCCGCCAAGGACCTCCGCGAACTCCAGCGCATCAGCGACGCCGGCTACTACGAAGCCACCGAAGTCCTCAACACCCTCCTCTGAACCTCCCAACTACAGGACATATACGTCCACTGCGCCCGCCCGCCCGCCGCACCTCCTGTCGTCATTACGATCCCCAAGCCGGTACGACGCCCCGCCCGGCGCGCTATCCGGTGGATTTTCGTCGCCGGGCACCCAAGATCCACCGGATAGCGCCACCCCGCGCGCCTCAGCCCGTCAGCCGTAGGCGATGGGCTCGCGGTCGCTGGGCTCGGCATCCGGCTCAGCCATGCGCTCTGCTCGCTGTGCGTTTCGGTCGGCTGGCCTCGCCAGCCCGACCGTTCCCCATTTGGTGGGTTCACCCATGAGGTGGCGGGTTCTGGACTCTCGCGGGTGCAGAACCCACAAGCTGGTGGGGGGAACCCATCTGGCTGGTTCAGGTTCCGGCCTGGCGGTGGGCGTGGGGAAGCTGTCAGGTGGGGCGGGGGCGGCCGGCGGCTGCGCCTAGGCCTAGTTGTACGGCGGACAGGCACGCGAAGACGATCAGGGCGGCGGTCCAGGTGCCGGTGTGTTCGGTGAGGGTGCCGGCTAGGACGGGGCCGGTGGCGGCTAGGAGGTAGCCGACTGATTGGGCCATGCCGGAGAGTTGGGCGGTTTCGTGGTGGGTGCGGCCGCGGAGGCTGATGAGGGTGAGGGCGGCTACCAGGGCGGCGCCTTGGCCTAGGCCGGCGATGATGGCCCAGAGGACGGCCAGGCCGGGTGCCAGGAGTAGGCCTAGGAGGGCGAGCAGGATGGGGACGCTGGCGGTGATTGCGCCGGCTCGTTGGCTGACGGGGTTCTTCATCAGGCGGGGGATGGTGAGGCCGCCGATGAGGCCGAAGCCTTGGAAGAGGAAGACGTGGACGCCGGCTGTTCGTTCCGAGATGCCGGTGGAGATCTCGATGGTGGGGAGCCAGTTCACGAGTAGGTAGAAGCTGGTCGACTGCAGGCCCATGAACCCGGTCACCAGCCAGGCCGTCGGTTGCCGCCAGACACTGACCAGCGGTACGGCGTCCGCGACGATCCGCGCGGGTGGTTCGGAGGCGATCGACCGGGGGATCCAGATCAGCGCGACCAGCATCGCCAGGCCTCCCCAGACCGCGAGGGACAGACGCCAGTCGGCGGCGTCCGCGATCGGTACGGCGACGACCGAGGCCAGGGCGGCGCCACCGGTGATGAATGCCGTGTACACGCCGGTCGCGCGGGAGACGTGCGCGGCGTAGTCCCGTTTCAGGATGACCGGGACCAGAACGTTGCCCACGGCAATCGATGCGCCGATGACGACCGTACCGATCCACAGCCCGACCGCGCCGGTGTACGACCGGGCCACGCTGCTGACCGCCAGCACCACCAGCGAGATCAGCACCGTGCGCTCCATCCCGAACCGCCGGGACGCCAGATGCACCAAAGGCGATGCACCCGCGAACGCGAGCAGCGGCAACGCGGCCAGCAACCCCTGCGCCGCCTCGCCAAGCCCTTCGTCAGCCCCGATCCGGGGCAGCACCGGGCCGACCGCGGTCAGCGCCGGACGCAGACAGAGGGCTACGAGGAAGACGGTCGCCGTGAGCAGCGCGACGCGGCGGGCAGCAGACACTGCCTAGGCCGGATCCCAGTCGGAGTCCATGTCGCCCACTCTAATGCGACTCATCCGCAGGTAGCTCAGGCGGTCGTTCGGGTGGACGGGCGGGTTCGGAGGACGGGGGCGAAGAGGGCGAGGGCGACGGTCAGGGCGGTCACGACGATGAACGAGACGGTCAGGTTGCTGGCCTGGGCGATGCCGCCGATGATCGACGGTGCGACCAGGCCGGAGGCGTAGGTGATGGTGGCGACGCCCGCGATGGCCTGGGATGCGTTCGAGCCGCTCCGGGCCGCAGCCACGAATGCCAGCGGTACGACGACCGCGACGCCGATGCCGATCAGTCCGAAGCCGATCATCGCGGCAACCGCGTTCGGTGCGAGGACCACCAGGACCCCGCCGATCACCGCGATCAGGCCGCTCAACCGAACCGTCCGTACGGCGCCGAACCGGTCCACGACCGCATCCCCGGTCAACCGGGCGACGGCCATGGTCAGCGCGAACCCGGTCGTCGCACCCGCGGCGACTCCGGCCGAGCTGCCCAGGATGTCGCGCAAGTACACGGCCGACCAGTCCAGGCTCGCACCCTCGGCGAAGACCGCGCAGAATCCGACCGCGCCGATCAGCAACGCCGACCGTGGCGGCAGCGCGAACCGCGCCGGCGGCTCGTCGTCCTCCTCGGGATGGATGTTCAGCACGAACTGGCAGACCACCAGCCCGAGCACCGTCAGCACCAGAGCCGCGATCACGTGGTGAACCTGCGCGCTCAGATTCGCATGGGCCGCGACCGTGCCGACCGCCGATCCGATCAAAGCGCCCAGACTCCACATCCCGTGCAGGCCGGACATGATCGACTTCTTCAGCCGATGCTCCACCTCGACCCCGAGCGCGTTCATCGCGACATCGGCCATCCCCGACGTACCGCCGTACACGAGTAAGGCCGCGCAGAGCGTCAGCAAGCCCGGCGCGAACGAGGGCAGGATCAGCGCGAGCGTCCAGAGCGCGAGCAGGCCGCGCAGTGCGGTCCGGGTGCCGAAGCGGTGGCTGACGCGGGCGGCCAGCGGCATCATCAGCGCGGCCCCGATCGCCGGGAACGCCAGCGCCAGGCCGAGCTGTCCGGGGGAGAGGCCGGCGTGGTCCTGGATCCACGGAACCCGGGTCGCGAACGAGCCGGTCACCGACCCGTGGACGCAGAAGACGGCGGCGATCGCATACCGCGAGCGCTTGATCAGTTGAGTGTTCTCAGCCACAAACAAACACCCTAACTGGTCGAACGATCACATGGATGGTAGATTTCTGCGCGTGAGAAGTGCAGAACGGCATCAAACGATCGTAGATCGACTGCAGGGCGGAAACCGAGTCTCCGTCCAGGACCTGGTCGAGGCGACGGCGTCGTCGGAGATGACGATCCGCCGCGATCTCGACTTCCTCGCCGCCCAGGGGGTGCTCAAGCGGGTCCACGGCGGCGCCGTACCGGCGATGCCGTCGGGTGTCGAGCCGCCGCACTCGCTGCGCGCCCAGGCCGCGGTCGCCGCCAAGCAGGCGATCGCGCGGGCCGCGGTCGCGCACATCGCCGATGGCGAGACGATCGTTCTGGACAGCGGTACGTCGGCGCTCGAGGTGGCGCGGTTGCTGCATCATCGCGCGGTCACGGTGATGCCGTTGTCGCTGCATGTCGCGCAGGAGTTGGCCGATGCGCCGCGCGTGCGGTTGCTGATGCCCGGCGGCGAGGTGCGCAAGGGGGAGCTGTCCCTGATCGGCCCGCTCGCGGTCGCCTCCCTGCGGGCGCTGCGGTTCGATGCCGCCGTACTGAGCCCATGTGCGTACAGCCTCGAGGCCGGTCTGACCGCGTTCGACCTCGGTGACGCCGAGCTGAAGCAGACGGCGCTGAGCGTCGCGGCGCGGTCGATCGTGCTCGCCGACGGCGCCAAGTGGGATCGCGCCGCCTTCGCCTATGTCTGCCCGGCCGAACGACCTGACCTGATCATCACCGACCCGTCCGCCCCTGAGGACCAGCGCACCCTGCTCACGCAGCGCGGCACGCTCGTCGAGGTGGCGGACCCGGAGGCCACCGTATGACTGCGACTATTTCCGCGACCGCCCCGCCGCGAGCCGCTCGCGTCGCCACCTGGCTGTACTTCGGCCTGAACGGCTTCGCCGTCGGGATGTGGGTCGTCCACATCCCCAGCATCGAACACGCGACCGGCATCACCCACAGCACGCTCGGCCTGCTCCTGCTGGCGCTCGGTGGCGCGGCCTTCGCGGGCATGCAGCTGGCCGGTCCGCTTGTCGACCGCCTGGGCCAGCGCAAGCTCGTCCCTGCCGCGGGTGTGCTGCTCGGGATCGCGCTGTTCGGTCCGGGGCTCGCGACCAACTGGTGGAGTCTCGGGATCGCCCTGGTCGTCCTCGGCTTCTGCAACGGCTCGATCGACGTCGGGATGAACGCGCAGGCCGTGGTGGTCGAACGCGGTTACCCGCGGCCGATCATGGCGTCGTTCCATGCCGTCTGGTCGATCGGCGGTGCGATCGCCGCGCTGATCGGCGCGGCCACGCTGCGCGCCGGCGTACCGACTCAGACCACGCTGAGCGTGGCTGGGGTCGTCTGCATCGTCGTCGCCCTCGGCGCCGGCCGATTCTTGCTGGAGGCAACTGAATCGGCCGAGGAGGAGCAGGCCGAGGACCGCGCCAAGCCGCCGGCCAAGCTGGTCTGGGCGCTCGGCGCGCTGGCCTTCGGCCTGATGCTGGCCGAGGGTGTGGCCAACGACTGGGCGGCACTGCAGTTCCGCGACGTCCTCGGCACTTCAGTCAGTACGGCGGCCTACGCGTACGGCGCGTTCGCCGTGGCGATGACCGTCGGCCGCTTCCTCACCGACCGAGTCGCGGCCAAGGTCGGCCCGGCCGCGATCGTGCGCTGGGGCGCGGCCCTCGCGGCGGTCGGGATGGCGATCGTCATCATCAGCCCATGGGTCGCGCTCGGCCTGGTCGGGTGGGCGCTGTTCGGCCTCGGCCTGGCCGGCGGCGTACCGCAGTTGTTCACCGCCGCCGGCAACCTCGACCCCCGCGCCGCCGGTGCGTTGATGGCACGTGTGGTCGGACTCGGGTACGTCGGCCTGCTCGCCGGCCCGGCGTTGATCGGCGGACTCGCGCACTTCATGCCGCTGAATCTCGCGTTCATCCTGCCGCTGGTGCTGTGCGTGCTGACGTTCTTCAGCGGGCCGGTGCTCAAACAGCGGAAGTGAACGCCTGCTCCAGATCGGCCCACAGGTCATCGGGGTGCTCGATCCCGACCGACAACCTGATCAGGTCGTCGGGGATGGTCGGCACCTCGATCGCCCAGCGGCGGCGACGTTCCAGCAGCGACTCGACGCCGCCCAGGCTGGTCGCGTGCAGCCACAGCTTGGTGCTCTCACAGATCCGCTGCGCGAACTCAGCATCGCCGCCGACCTCGAACGACAGGATCGCGCCGAACCCGGACATCTGCGCCGCCGCGCGGGCGTGACCGGCGTCATCCGGCAGACCGGGGTACCGCACCCGGCTGACGCGCGGATGCTCCAACAGTCGTTGCGCCAAGAAGGCTGCGGTGGCTTGGGATCGCTCCAGCCTCAGCGCAAGCGTGCGGAGACCGCGCAGCCCGAGCCAGGTCTCCATCGGCCCCGGGATCGCGCCCAGGCTGCGGCGGCGGAGTTCGAGGGCCGACCACAGCTCGTCGTCGGCAGTGATGACCGCGCCGAGTACGACGTCCGAGTGGCCGGCGATGAACTTGGTCGCCGAGTGCATGACGATGTCCGCGCCCATCCGCAGCGGCTGCTGCAGCAGCGGGGTCGCGAACGTGTTGTCCACCACCACGGTCGCGCCGGCCGCACGACCGGCCGCCGAGATCGCGGGTAGATCCGCGACCTCCATCGCCGGGTTGGTCGGCGACTCGACCCACAGCATGTCCGCGCCGACCACGGCTCGCGAGACCGCCTCGGTGTCCGCGACATCGACCCGGTCGACGTGCAGCCGGCCAGTTGCCGCCTGCTGGTCGAGGAGTGCGAGCACGCCGGAGTACGCGTGGATCGGCGCCACCACGCGCCCGCCGACCGGGACCAGATCGCAAACGGCCGCAGCCGCGGCCATCCCGGACGCGAAGGTCAGTCCGCGACCACCTTCGAGCGCGCCGAGCGTCTCCTCGAACGCCGTCCACGCATCGTTCCCGAACCGCCCGTACCCGCGGTCGCCGCCCGCGACGTACGTGGAACTGAACACCGGCGAATCGCCGACCGGTGCGTTGGGCACGCGTTCCGGGCGACCGGCGTGGACAACGACAGTGGACGGATCGAGATCAGGGGCCATGCACAGCATTGTCGCTGGGCGGTGCGGGCAGGGGGATGCCGCCACCGCGCAGCAGGCTCATCGCGCGCCGGGCCAGCTCCTTCACCGCCATGCCGCCGGGGTTCTCCACCCACATCCGGACCACGGTCTCGATGATGTTCATCGCACTGCCTGCCGAAAGCGCCGCGGTGAACTCGACCAACTGCGGGTCCGGGCCGGACAGGCGGCGTACCAGCTCTTCGGTCAGTTCTTCGCGGAAGCGCCAGATCAGCTCCTGCAGGTGGGCGCTCACCGAGGGCGTCTGGCCGGCCATCTCGAAGACCGCGCGGACCCGGTCCGGGTTGCGCTCGAGCTCCTCCAGCACGCGCTCGATCACCGCCTGCAGGCCGTCCGGCAGATCCACCGGGGGTTGCTCGCGGAACCAGGCGACGGCGTCCATCAGGCAGTCCTCGACGAACTCGAGGACGAGCGTCTCCTTGGTCGGGAAGTAGCGGTAGAGCGTGCTCGGACCGACCTCGGCGGCGGCCGCGATCTGCTCGACCGTGGTCCGGCCGAAGCCGTGATCGGAGAACAGCTCGAAGGCCTTGTCGGCGATCAGCCGCCGAGTTCGTTCCCGTTTGAGTTCCCGCAGTCCCATCTCAACCTCCGCGGGCAGAGTACCGGGTCGGCGACTCACCGGCAGCTGCTGCCGAACGGCAAGTACAGTCATATGGTAGTCACTGTCATAATCGACCGAAAGGGCACGCATGACCGAGAACTCCACCCGTCCGGCCTTTCCGCTCGACCGGCCGTCCGGCTGCCCGTTCGATCCGGCCAGCGGGTACGCCGCGCTCCGTGAGCGGGAGGCGCCCTCGAAGGTCTCCACACCGCTGGGCGTCGACGCCTGGGTCTTCACCCGGTACGACGAGGTCCGCACGGTGCTGCGCGATCCCCGGCTCAGCTCGCGGTACGCGCCGTCCGAGCACGTCATGGTGGGCGCCGACCTGGAGCGGGAGGTCGAGTCCGGCTCGATCCTGCAGAACGACGGCCAGGCGCACCGGCGGCTGCGGCGGTTGCTCGCGACGGAGTTCGCGGTGAAGCGGATGGAGGCGTACCGGCCGCGGGTCGCGAAGCTGATCGACGAGCACATCGACGCGATGCTCGCCGCCGGCGGCCCGCTGGATCTGGTCGAGGCGTTCGCGCTGCCGATCCCGTCCCTGGTGATCTGCGAGCTGCTCGGGGTGCCGTACGAGGACCGGGCCGAGTTCCAGCACCGCAGTTCGGTGCTGGTGGCGATCGACGCCGAGCCCGAGGAAACGATGACGGCCATGGAGGGTCTGCAGCGGTTCATGGTCGCGCTCGTGCAGGCCAAGCAGGTCAAGCGGGACGACGACCTGCTGTCGCGCGTCATCACCCGCGGCGAGGAGCTGGGCGAGGACCTCACCATCGAGGAGCTGGTGTCGATCGGCTTCACGTTGCTGATCGCCGGCCACGAGACGACCGCGAACATGATCGCGCTCAGCACTCTCGCGCTGCTTCGCGAACCCGGCCAGCTCGAGGCTCTGCGCGAGAAGCCGGAGCTCGCGGCCACCGCGGTCGAGGAGCTGCTCCGCTACCTGTCGGTCGTCCACTTCGGCGTCTTCCGGCACGTGACCGACGACATCCCGGCTGATCCCGCCACGATCGAGGCGGGCGACTTCCTGGTGGCGGCGCTGTCGGCGGCCAACCGGGACGCCTCGGTCTTCGAGAACCCGGACGAGCTGGACGTGACCCGGAGCGGTCCGGCGCACGTGGCCTTCGGCTTCGGCCCGCACCAGTGCCTCGGTCAGCAACTGGCGCGCGTCGAGCTGCAGGAGGTCTTCACCCGCCTCTACGCGCGGATCCCGACCCTGCGGCTGGCTGTCCCGTTCGAGGAGATCCAGTTCAAGAACAACACCCTGGTGTACGGCGTACAGGCGTTGCCGGTCACCTGGTAGGGACCGTTAGAGTCGATCCGGTGAGCTCAGAACCCAAAATCCGGGTCGCTGTGGTCTTCGGCGGCCGCTCGAGCGAGCATGCCATCTCGTGCGTGACGGCCGCCAACGTCCTGCAGGCGATCGACCGGGACAAGTACGAAGTGATCCCGATCGGCATCAGCACCAGTGGCCATTGGGTGCTGGAGAGCGGCGACACCGAACACCTGTCGATCAGCGACGGCAAGCTGCCGGAGGTCGACGTCACCGCGTTGCCGGTGCTGTTCGGGTCGAACCGCGAGCTCGTCGTCAACGACCCCGGCTCGGTGCCGACCACGCTCGGCGAGGTGGACGTGGTCTTCCCGCTACTGCACGGTCCCTGGGGTGAGGACGGCACCCTCCAGGGACTGCTCGAGATGACCGACATCCGGTACGTCGGCTCCGGCGTACTGGCCAGCGCGGTCGGCATGGACAAGCACTTCATGAAGATCGTCCTGCAGGCCGCCGGTCTGCAGATCACCCCGTACGTCGTCGTCCGCGGCGACCAGGTGGATCGGGCGGCGGTGGACGCGCTCGGCTACCCGGTGTTCGTGAAGCCTGCCCGTGGTGGTTCGAGCCTCGGCATCAGCAGGGTGGACGGGCCTGACGACCTCGACGACGCGATCGCCGCGGCGCGGGTGCACGATCCGAAGGTGCTGATCGAGGCCGCGGCGACGGACCCGCGCGAGATCGAGGTCGCCGTACTGCAAGGCCTGAACGGCGACCGGCCGGACGCGAGCGTCTGCGGCGAGATCACGGTCTCCGGTGGTGGGCACGAGTTCTACGACTTCGAGACGAAGTACCTGCCCGAGGGTGACGACTTCGCCGCGTTGTCGATCCCGGCGAACCTGCCGGACGAGGTCGCGGCGCGGATCCGCGCGCAGTCGGTGACCGCGTTCGAGGCGATCGAGGGGGAGGGGCTGGCCCGGGTCGACTTCTTCCTCGAGCCGGACGGGCGGATCGTGATCAACGAGATCAACACGATGCCCGGGTTCACGCCCAAGAGCATGTTCCCGCTGCTGTGGAACGCGTCCGGGCTCGACTACCCGGCGCTGGTCGACCGGCTGCTCACCCTCGCGATGACCCGGCCGACCGGGTTGCGCTGAGGCACGAGCTCCCGCTGCCTTCAGGTGCAGGGGGTGATGAGCTTGTTGTGCTGCTTGACCGCGTCGGAGACGTCGGTGAGCGCGTTCGCCTCGGGGCTGTACTTCGACGGGACGGCGATCTCCAGGTAGAGCGCGCGGCCGATCGTGGTGAAGATGAAGCCGTTGGTGACCTCTTTGGCGAACCAGCCGACGCCGTTCACCTCGAAACACTGCGACTGCGCCTCGGCCATCCCGGCCGGCGGTGCGACCCCACACGTGACCTCGATCGGCGGATCGCCGTACGCGGTGGTGAGGGGGCTGGGCGGCTCGGCCTTGCGGCGCTCGCCGTCGAGCACCTTGGCCGGCAGGGCCTTGATCAGCGGGTCACAGGCCGCCGCGACCTCCGGCGCCGGGGACGGCACGGGGACCGGCGTGGGGCCCGGGCTGCACCCGGCGAGCACGAGCAGGCCGAGTGCAGCGAGCAGGAACTTGGGCATGACGGAAGGACGTGGAGACGCTTCCGATCAGATGTGAACGACGGGGCAGGTCAGCGTGCGGGTGATCCCGGGCACGTTCTGAACGCGGGCAACCACCAGTTTGCCCAGTTCGTCGACGTTGCGGGCCTCCGCGCGGACGATCACGTCGTACGGACCGGTGACGTCCTCGGCCAGGGTGACGCCCTGGACCTCGGCGATCTGCGCTGCGACGTCGGCGGCCTTGCCGACCTCGGTCTGGATCAGGATGTAGGCCTGGACCACCACGTCGTTCTCCACTCAGTCGTCCTCAGCTGGGCTCCGGCCACGGTACTGCACTTGTGTACTGAAACAGGGCCGGGCGTACTCTTCGTTGCCCGGTCACGGTACCGCCTAGACTCCGTTCCGGTACATGGGAGGTCTGCTGACGTGACAGAGACGTTGGGGAGCACGGGTGAGTTCGGTCTCATCGAGGCCCTCACCAAGGGGCTGTCCACCACTGAGGACGTCTTGGTCGGTCCTGGGGACGACGCTGCGGTAGTCGCCGCGCCGGACGGGCGGATGGTGATCACCACCGACCTGCTGGTCGAAGGCCGGCACTTCCGCCAGGACTGGTCTTCCGCGTACGACGTGGGCCGCAAGGCCGCCGCGCAGAACCTGGCCGACGTCGTGGCGATGGGGGCCCGGCCGACGTCACTCGTGATCGGATTCGGTGGACCGACCGACCTGCCGGTCACCTGGGTCCAGGAGCTCTACCAAGGACTGGTGGACGAGTGTGAGCTCGTTTCCGCGGCCATAGTCGGTGGCGACACCGTGCAGTCCGACAAGATCGTCGTGTCGGTGACAGCCTTTGGCTCACTGGACGGACGTCCGCCGGTACTGCGCTCCGGCGCCCGGCCAGGTGATGAGGTGGCTGTCGTGGGCCGGCTGGGCTGGGCCGAGGCCGGCGTCACTGTGCTGACCAGGGGCTTCCGCTCACCGCGGACTGTTGTCGATGCGCACCGACGCCCTCAACCGCCGTACGCCGAAGGTCCGCGGGCAGCACGCGCTGGTGCGTCGTCGATGTGTGACGTGAGCGACGGACTGCTCGCCGACCTCGGTCACATCGCCGTGGCGAGTCACGTCATCATCGACGTGCGTGCGAAGGCTCTGGCTGTGCCGGAGCCGCTGCAGGCTGTGGCCGCCGCTACTGGGGTGGATGCGCTGATGTTCGTGCTGACCGGGGGCGATGACCACGCACTGGTCGGCACCTTCGAGCCGGCCGACGTGCCGGAGGGATGGACCGTCATCGGCTCGGTTGCCGAAGGCAATGAGGAGCGCCCGGCCGGCACGGTCACCGTCGACGGAGCGCCGTACGCTGCCGAGTCCGGCCACGCCCACTTCAGGAGCTGAGATGAACCGACCGCCACGGGTGCTCACGATCGCCGGCTCGGACTCGGGCGGCGGCGCCGGGATCCAGGCCGACCTGAAGACGATGCTGGCCAACGGCGTGCACGGGATGAGCGTGCTGACCGCGATCACCGCCCAGAACAGTCTGGGTGTGCAGGGAGCGTGGGAGCTGCCTGAGGAACAGGTGCGCGCGCAGTTCCACAGTGTGGTTGACGACATCGGTGTGGACGCGGTGAAGACCGGCATGCTGGCGTCTACCTCGATGGTGCGTGTGGTCGCGTCGCTGCTGCGGACACTGCCGCCGTCGGTGCCGGTGGTGGTCGATCCGGTGTCTGTGTCGAAGCACGGGGACGCCCTGCTTGCTGCGGACGCCATGGAAGCGATGCGGTCGGAGATCGTGCCACTGGCGACTGTGCTGACGCCCAACCTGACTGAGCTGGGCCCGGTCGCCGGTGTGACGCTGGAGACCGTTGAGGATCGCGATCTGGCTGCGAAGATCCTGCTGGAGGCCGGTGCGTCCTGGGTGCTCGTCAAGGGCGGGCATGATGTGGGCAACGCGTCGGTTGACGTGTTGCACGGTGCAGGGGTTCGGCGGGCTTACAGTGCGGTTCGGGCCGACAATCGGCACACCCATGGCACCGGATGTACGTTGGCCAGCGCGATCGCGTCGTACCTGGCTCGTGGGTACGACGTCGAGAGTGCGGTCGGTGCGGCGAAGGAGTACGTGACCGGTGCGATCCAGGCCGGGTTCGCACTCGGTGGTGGCATCGGACCGGTCGATCACGCGTGGAGATTTCGAGGGAGTGGCAGTTGACGAAGCAGCCCCCGGTCGACGGGTACTGCGAGCAGTGTGGCTTCAACTACGACACCGGTGACCTGCAGGGCACAGTGACCCTGCTCGTTCGCCAAGCCGCCGACTGCAGCATGGCGCTGATCAAGGCCGCCGCAGGTCCGGACAGCAACGTCGTACGGCTACGGCCGGAGCCCGAGGTGTGGTCGGCGATCGAATACGCCTGCCACGTCCGCGACGTACTGGAAGTGCAGCGCTTCCGGATTGCCCAGTGCCTGGCCGAAGACCGTCCGGTGTACGCGCCGATGGACCGCACCGGGCGCGTGAAGCAGGAGAAGTACGAGAACCAGGACCCGATGGAGGTGGCGGCCGCACTGGTGCGCTTCGCCAAGGACTTCGGCGCAGCCGCGCGCGTGCTGACACCACCGCAGCTGGGCAAGCTGGGGCTCTACAACTACCCGGTCCGGATGCCCCGCTCCCTGAGCTGGGTCATCCGGCACACAGCCCACGAGATCCAGCACCACCGCCACGACATCGTGAGCATCCTCGCCAAGCTAGAGCCCCCCATCATCCCCAAGCCCAAGCCCGTCGTGGTCGAGGAGACCGCCGAGGTCGAGGGCGAGGGGGAGACGCCGGACGGTACCGAAGAGGTCGCCGCCGAGGAGCCGGTGGCACGTACTGACTGAGGGCTGTTGCTAGTGGGTGGTGGCCCAGTTGGCGATTGTGGACTCGGCGGTCAGGTGGTCTAGGGCTAGGGCGGCGGCGCCTCGCAGGGGGCCGTCGGTTTGGTGGGCGGCGGTGAGGACCGGTGGGGGAGCGGTACGGCGGAAGCTCATCAGTCCGGCCAGGTAGGCGTCCTGGAAGGCGTCTTCGGCGGCTGCTCGGAGCGGGACTGCTAGTCCGCCCAACGTGACGACGTCCGGGTCGTGGGCGTTCACGAGCCCGGCGATGCCGGCGGCGATCGCCGTGACCACCTGCTCGACCGCGCGGACCGCCGTACCGTCAGTGCGGCGCAGGATCTCGTGGGTGTAGGCATGCGGGTCGTCGGGCTCGGGGTCCTGCAGATGACGGGCCAGGGCGCGACCATCGATCTCCAAGTTCCAGCATCCGCGCGCTCCACACGAACACACCCGACTGCGATCACCGAAGGGCGTGTGTCCGAACTCGCCACCCGCACCGGACGCGCCCTGGATAGGTACGCCGTCGATCAGCAGCGTGCCGCCGATACCCGCCTCGATGATCAGATGCAGCGCCGTACCGGCTCCGACGGCAGCTCCGCCACGTGCTTCCGCGACTCCACTGAGCGTCGCGTCGTTGCCGACCAGCAACGGCACCTCCGTACCAGCGGTGATCGACTCGAGGTCCATCTCGAACCACTCCGGCGCTGAAGCCTGCAGCATGTACTTGTCGCGCAGCGTCCCGGGCACAGCCAACCCCACAGCCTGCAGCCGGTCGCCATACAGCTCCTGTGCCTCCAGTACGGCGCCCTGCAGGTGCCCGACCACCACAGCAGCCCGACGAGTGCGGTGCCGACGGTCGTCCTGGTTCAGGAACGTTCCGTCCAGTGCGACGACCGCACTGCGCCAGTTGCTCTGCCGCAGGTCGAGTACGAGCGCCAGTGGACCAGCCGGGTGCGCCTGCAGCAGCGTGGTCGGCCGCCCACGTCCACGGCTCGGGGCGGGGATCTCGGCGAGCAACTGCAGCTCACGGAGCTTCGCGGTGACCTCAGTGGCCGAACTGCTGCTCAACCCGAGCTCATGCGCGACAGCAGCACGCGTGAGACCCGGCTCCCGGCTCACCCGGGTCAGGATCTCCGCTGCGGTTTGCCATTGTCCCCGGCGGCCACTGGTCATAACATTGTCCCATCTTATACTCGGAGTACGAGTTTAATTGGAGGGGTAGTGAACATCCAGGACATCTCGGCCGTGTTGTTCGACATGGACGGGACGCTGGTCGACTCCGACGCAGCCGTCGACCGCAGCTGGAGCGCCTGGGCGACCGAGTACGGCCTGGTCCCGGCCGAGGTGCTGGCGGTCGCCCACGGCAATCCCGGGGCGGCCACTGTCGCGCAGTTCCTGCCCGACCTCTCCGACTCCGAGCGTGCGGTGGCGGGTGCCCGCGTCCTCCAGCTTGAGCTCGAGGACGTCTCCGATGTCGTCCCGAAGCCGGGTGCGCACGAGCTGATCGCGACCCTCGATCGACTCGGCGTGCCCTGGGCGATCTACACCAGTGCACCGGGTCTGCTGGCCAAGGTCCGGCTGGAGGCGGCCGGTATCTCGCCCTCGATCCTCGTCACCATCGACGATGTCGCCCACGGCAAACCGGACCCTGAGGGCTACCTGCGCGCGGCCTCGCTGGTCGGAGTGAAGATCGAGCACTGCCTGGTCGTCGAGGACACCCCGATCGGACTGGCCGCTGGGCGTGCGTCCGGCGCGACCACCGCCGGCTTGAAGGGCATCCCGGCCGACATCCGGCTCCCTGACCTGCACCGCCTCGTTCAGCTGTTCACCGAATGACCGCCCGCTCCGACGGGGTCCAGATCGGGATCAGCCTCTCCTCGCTCGGCTACCTGCTCGCTGGACTCGGTGCGTGCATCGCCATCCTCGCCCGTGACCTCGACGAGCCGACCGGTCGCCTGGCTCTGCTCTCGTCCGCCTTCGCCGTCGGCCTGGTCATCGTCGCGGCGGTAGGCCCGCGGCTCCTGCGCGCCTGGTCGATCGGCGTCGTACTGCGCGTCGGCTCGCTCATCTGCGCCTTCGGTGGCGCATTGCTCGCACTAGCGCCTGTGTACGCCGTCGTGGTCGTCGGCGGACTGTGTGTCGGGCTGGGCGGCGCACTGCTCGTGCTGGTCGCCCCTCTGATGCTTCATGGCCCCACTGCTGCCGCACGCCTCAGTCGGGTCAACGCAGTGTCCAGTGCGGCCGGCATCCTCGCGCCACTGACCATCGGGCTGATCGACGCGCTCGGAGTCACCGGCAGAGTCGCCATGCTGGTCGCCGTACCGCCCCTGCTCATCCTGGCCTTCGTCAAAGGCCCGGATACCGTGCTGCCGGACCTGGCCGAAGCCCCCTCCGGTCATGCGGTCGGGCGGACGGTCGCGCTCGGCTGGCTCCGCGTCGTACTGGCCGTGGGTGTCGAGTTCTGCTTCGTCGTCTGGGCAGTCGCCCGCCTCGTCGACTCCGGCCTGACTCTCGCGGTAGCGGCCCTGCTCGGCAGCAGCTTCCCGATCGGTATGGCGATCGGCCGGGCCATCGGCCCAGTCCACTGGCGAAGCGTCCCGCCGGTCGTGATCGGCGGCAGCCTCGCGATCGTCGGCACCCTGCTCGTCAGCCTGCTGAACGCCCCAGTCGTGATCGCCGTCGGCTTGGTTATCGCGGGCATCGGCGTTGCCCCGCTTTACCCGGTGACGCTGGCCGCTTTGGTAGCCATGCCCGGACTCAGCCCCACCCGCCTGGCTGCCCTAGGCGCACTAGCCTCCGGCACCGCCATCCTCATCACCCCAGCAGCCCTGGCCGCCCTGGCCCGCCTGATGGACCTCCGCCTCGCCTACCTCATCACCATCCCACTCCTGCTGACCCTCTTCGCCCTCAGCCGGAGTTCCGGACCTGCGCCACTCATCAATTCGATGGCAGGCGCTCGGCCACCGCTCGATTGAGCCTGGCGGGCCATCGGATGGCGAGGTTGGTGAGTGGGGGCGGTCCGCCTCAAACCGGCAGCTGGTAACTCCGAAGCAGCTCGGTGAGCGTGTTTGTCCCGGTGGCCAGGTCGTAGACCTCGGCGTTCAGGCCGGCGGAGCGGGCGCCTTCTACGTTTGTCGCGAGGTCGTCGATGAAGAGGACCGATGATGCGGGGGCGCCGGTTGCCGCGAGGATGGCGCGGAAGTAGGCCGGGTCGGGCTTGGCCAGGCCCAGGTCGCACGAGTAGAACGAGTGGTCGAACAAGGCGGCGTACCCGCGCTCGTCGTTCATGATGGCTCGCCGGTAGGCGTGCTGGTTGGTGGCCAGGTGACACTTGATGCCGGCCTGCCGAAGGTCCTGGACGAGCTCGACCACGACCGGCTCCGCCGCGAACCAGGCCCACGGCTCGATGGCCTCCTCGAGGGTGGCCGTGACGTTCCACCGGCGCAGTACGGCGGCCAGCGCGTCCGGGAAGTCGCCCTTGCCGGCGATCGCCGGGCGCTCGGCCAGCATCAGGTCGTTGACGAACGCCTCGCCGTCACCGTCGACCATGCCGTGCAGCCGGCCGACCCAATCGTGGGTTCCACGCTGGATGACGCCATCGGCGTCGAAGAGGACAGTGGTGATCACGGGCGTCATGGACAACCATCCTCTCAGCCCGGGCTCTTGACCGGTTCAGGCGGTATGCGCTTACCTAATGGCTACGTAAACATAGTTGGACACCTTCCGGCGAAATCCAACAGAAAGCGCCAGGTGAGGCGTATGCCGCTGAGCAGAAGGACGTTCCTCGCAGGCGGGTTGGGCACTGCTGCCGCTGCCGCCGGAGTGACCGGGCTGACCGGGTGTGGTTCCCGCAGTTCGCTGGGCACCGCGAACGAGCTGAGTATGTGGACCTGGGTCGGGTCCGTGAACGACGACCTGATCGGCCAGGCCGAGAAGGCGATCCCCGGGTACGACGCGCTCAAGCTGTCGATGACCCGGATCGGCAGCAACTACAAGACCAAGGTGCTGACCGCGCTGGCCGGCAAGTCGCTCGTCCCGGACATCGTCGCGATCAACGACGACGTGGCGACGTACTTCCCGAACGCCGACCAGTTCCACGACCTGTACGAGCTCGGCGCGAAGGAACGGGAGCCCGACTTCCTGCCCTGGAAGTGGAAGCTCGGGGTCACGCCGCAGAACAAGATGATGGCCTATCCGATGGACACCGGACCGACCGCGCTGTTCTACCGCAGCGACATCCTCGAGAAGGCCGGAGTCGACGTCGATCCGGCCGCGATCGCGCAGCAGGCGCCCGACTGGGACACCTACATCGCCCTCGGCAAGAAGATCCAGCAGGCCGTCCCCGGCTCGGCGATCACCGACAACGTGAACAGCATCTTCGCGTACCGGATGGCGCAGGCGCCGAAGCGGTACATGAGCCCCGACGGTCGGTACATCGGCGACCAGGACCACGTGCGGGAGGCGTTCGATCTCGCCGTACGGGTGGTGAAGGAAGGTCTGTCGGCCAACGCTCAGGACGGGTCGACCGACGCCAAGGCCATCATCAGCAACGGCAAGCTCGTCGCGTTCAACGCTGCGGTCTGGTGGGCGCAGCTCGGACCGAAGAACGCGGCCCCGAAGACGAAGGGCCTGTGGCGGGTGACGGCGGCTCCTGGTGGACCCGGCAACCGCGGTGGCTCGTTCCTCGCGATCACGAAGTACTGCAAGAACCCGGCCGCCGCCTTCGCCCTCATCAGCTGGCTGGAGTCGGCGAAGAACCAGGCGCAGGCCTTCCTCGACCCGGTGCTGTTCCCGTCCACGCCGGCCTCCTACACCGACTCCCGGCTGAGCGCGCCGGACGAGTTCTTCGGCGGCCAGCGGATCGTGGACGTGTTCGCCGAGTCCGCGAAGAAGTACCCGGGCGCGTTCTTCTCGCCGTACGACTCGATCATCGGCTCGCCACTCAGCTCCGAGCTGGTCAACGTCGAGACCGGCGGCAAGTCACCGGATCAGGCCTGGAACGACGCGCAGCGGCAGATCGAGCGCGAGCTGACCCGGGCGGGGGCGATCTGAGATGGCTGTCAGCAAAGCGCTTCCGGTGAGTGTGCACGCGACGCAGGAGAGCGAGGAGAAGCCGCCGAGCAAGTTCCGGCAGGCGTTCCCGCAGTACGCCGCGATCTCGCCGTTCTTCATCCTGTTCGCGGTGTTCGGCGCGTTCCCGATCCTGTTCTCGATGTGGATCTCGTTCCATTCGTGGGACGGCATCGGCCAGATGAAGTGGGTCGGGCTCGAGCAGTACAGCTACCTGCTCAGCGATCCGACGTTCTGGAAAGCCATCGGCAACACGATGATCATCTGGGTGCTGTCGACGGTCCCGATGCTGCTGCTCGCGCTGGTGATCGCGAACGCGCTGCACAACGCGACCCGGTTCCGCACCTTCTACCGGATCGCTTACTTCATCCCGAACGTCACCTCGGTGGTCGCCGTCACGCTGGTCTTCGGGTCGATCTTCAGCAACAACTTCGGTCTGCTGAACGCGTTCCTGCAGTCGATCGGGCTCGGCAAGATCGACTGGCTGACCACGCCGTGGGGGATCAAGGTCGCGATCGCGACCATCGTCACCTGGCGCTGGGTCGGCTACAACGCGATCATCTACCTGGCCGGGCTGCAGGCCATCTCGGCCGACGTCTACGAGGCCGCCAAGATCGACGGCGCGAGCCCGCGGCAGACGTTCTGGCGGATCACCGTGCCGATGCTGCGGCCGGTCATCCTGTTCACCGCGGTCACCTCGACGATCGGTGGGCTGCAGATCTTCACCGAGTCCCGGGTGCTGTTCGGTGACACCAACAACATCGGCGGTCCGGGCGACGCGGGCATGACGATCGTCTCGTACCTCTACCAGAGCGCGTTCATCAAGAACCAGTTCGGGTACGGCGCCGCGATCGGCTGGGCGCTGTTCATCCTGATCGTGCTGTTCAGCGTCATCAACTGGCGGCTGATCGGCGGCAGCGACGACGAACGCGTGACGAGCCGGGCCAAACGCCGGGCGGACCGGAAGATCGCCGCCCAGAAGTCCGCCGTACAGAAGTCCGCCGTACAGAAGGAGGCCGCAGATGACGCCCGCTGAGCGCCTGCGCACCACCGTCGGGCACGTCGTGCTGATGCTCGGCGTCGCGGTCTCGCTGTTCCCGTTCTACTGGATGGTCGTGATGGCCTCCAACACCACACCCGACATCTTCGCCTACCCGCCGAAGCTGCTGATCGGTTCGCACCTGTTCGAGAACATGGGCAAGGTGCTCGACAACGTCGACTTCTTCGGGTCGATGCTGCTCACGCTGATCGCCTCGGTCTCGGTGACCGTGCTGGTGCTGTTCTTCGACTCGCTGGCGGCGTTCGCGTTCGCGAAGTACGAGTTCCCCGGCCGGAAGGTGCTGTTCGGGTTGCTGCTGGCAACGTTCATGATCCCGGCCCAGCTGTCGCTGGTGCCGCAGTTCGTGACGCTGGCGCAGTTCGGCTGGATCGGCTCGCTGAAGGCCCTCGTCATCCCCGGTGCCGCGAACGCGTTCGGCATCTTCTGGATGCGCCAGTACGCCGCCGGCGCGATCCCGGACGAACTGATCTCGGCCGCCAAGGTCGACGGCGCCGGGTTTTTCCGGCAGTACCTGAGTGTCGGCCTGCCGGTGCTGCGGCCCGGACTGGCCTTCCTCGGCATCTTCACCTTCATCAACGTCTGGAACGACTACCTGTGGCCGTTGATCGTGATGACGGACCCCAACCGGCTCACCCTGCAGGTCGCCCTCGACCAGCTGAACGGCCTGTACAACACCGACTACTCGATGGTGATGGCGGGCGCGTTGATGAGTGTGATTCCGTTGATCGGGGTGTTCCTGATCGGCGCCCGTTCGTTCATCGCCGACCTCGCCGCCGGCGCGATGAAGTCCTAATCAAGTACATGGCATAACCCCACCACTCTGACTAGGGATCTCCTTTGACTGACAGCAAACTCCGCTGGGGCATTCTCGGGACCGGCAACATCGCGTCCCGGTTCGCCGATCAGGTGCCGACCTCGCCGGCCAACTCCGTGGTCGCGGTCGGTAGCCGCTCGCAGGCCTCGGCCGACGAGTTCGGTGCCCGCTTCAACATCCCCAACCGGCACGGCTCGTACGACGCCCTGCTCGCCGACGAGACCGTGGACGCGATCTATGTCGCGACCCCGCACCCGATGCACCCCGAATGGGCGATCAAGGCCGCCGACGCCGGCAAGCACGTGCTGTGCGAGAAGCCGCTCGCGATCAACAAGGCCTGGGCCGAGGCGATCATCGAGGCCGCCGTCCGCAACGACGTCTTCCTGATGGAGGCGTACATGTACCGCTGCCTCCCGCAGACGAAGCTTGTCGCCCAGCTGGTCCGCGATGGTGAGCTCGGCAAGGTGCACCAGATCGAGGCGACGTTCGCCTTCAACGCCTCCTTCAACCCGACCAGCCGCATCTACGCCGACGAGCTCGCCGGCGGCGGCATCCTGGACGTCGGCGGCTACCCGGTCTCGTACGCCCGCCTGATCGCCGGCGCCGCCACCGGACTCCCGTACGCCGAACCTGCCGCCGTGAACGCGGTCGGGACGGTCGGGGAGACCGGCGCCGACGAATGGACGGCCGCGACGCTGTTCTTCGACGGCGGCGTCACCGCGCACGTCACCACCGGCGTCCGGCTCGGCGACCAGAACCAGGTCCGGATCGTCGGCAGCAAGGGCTATCTGATCATCGAGGACCCGTGGTTCGGGTGCGATGGCAAGCCGACCCACGTCACCCTGCACAGGGTTGGCGAGGACGCCCGCGACATCTCGGCCGAGCCTGCGCTCATCTACGCGGCCGAGGCCGAAGCGGTCGCCGCTGCCATCTCGGAGCGGCAGGCGCCGGAGATGAACTGGGCCGATACCCTCGGCAATCTGACCGTCCAGGACGCGTGGCGGGCTGCGATCGGTCAGCAGTACGCGATCGAGCGCGACGACGCCGCGATCCCGACCGCCAGTGGACGGCCGCTGACCAAGCGGGCCGATGCGCCGATGACGTACGGAACCGTGGCCGGCCTGGACAAGCAGGTGTCGCGGCTCGTCATGGGGGTCGACAACCAGCACAGCCTGACTCACGGGGCCACGGTCTTCGACGACTTCGTCGAGCGCGGCGGTACGACGTTCGACACGGCCTACATCTACAGCGGCGGGTACGGCGAGAAGCTGCTCGGCCAGTGGATGAAGACCCGCGGCAACCGCGACGAGGTGGTTGTCATCGGCAAGGGTGCGCACACGCCGCACTGTGACCCTTCGTCGATCACTCGGCAGTTGGAGGAGAGCCTCGGGCGGCTGCAGACCGACCACGTCGACCTGTACCTGATGCACCGGGACAACGAGGAGATTCCGGTCGGCGAGTTCGTCGACGTACTGGATGAGCACTTCAAGGCCGGGCGGATCAAGGCGTACGGCGGCTCCAACTGGTCGCTCGCGCGGTTCGACGAGGCGAACGCCTATGCCGAGGCTCACGGCAAGCAGCCGTTCACGCTGCTCAGCAACCACCTGAGCCTGGCGCGGGCGTACGACGTACCGTGGGCCGGCTGTCGGCACGTGTCGGACGACGAGTCACAGGCGTGGCTGCGAGACCGGCAGGTGGCGCTGTTCCCGTGGTCGAGTCAGGCGCGCGGATTCTTCACCGGACGGGCCAAGCCGGAGGACCGGTCGGACGAGGAACTGGTCCGCTGTTTCTACTCCGACGACAATTTCCGTAGACTGGACCGGGCCCGGGAGCTCGCGACCGCCAAGGGAGTCGAGCCGACCGCGATCGCACTGGCCTGGTTGCTTCACCAGCCGTACCCGGTGTTCCCGTTGATCGGGCCTCGGCACATCAGTGAGACGCGGACCTCGACACCTGGTCTGACAGTGTCGCTGAGCGACGAAGAAGTGGCGTACCTCACTGCGTGACGAGCGTAGGTTGACCGAATTGGTCGAGCCCTGACACCCATGTAACATGGTCTGTCGGTGTCAAGACCCTGAACACGGAGAATCATGTCTAAGATTTGCGATGTCTGCGGCAAGCAGCCGATGTTTGGCAAGAGCGTTGCCCGTCTGGGTAAGGGCGCGATGATCCGGCGGGTCAAGGCGCGTACGCCCCGTCGCTTCAACCCCAACATTCAGCCGGTCCGGGCGATCATCAAGGGAACCCCGACCCGCATGAAGGTCTGCACGTCCTGCATCAAGGCCGGCAAGGTCCAGCGCGTAGTCGGCTGACCGGATTCGGAGCTGGCTAGGCGTGCTCGCGCTGTAGCGCTTCGCCCTGGCTCCTCGTCGTGTTGTGCGGCTGCGCTTCGCTTGCCGCCGGCGGGGGCTTCGCCACCCGCACCCCCTTCCGTGTAGGGCTGACCTAGGCGCCTCGGGTTTCGACCCGGGGCGCTTTGTCGTGCTCAGCGTCGCTCGGCGACGACGGTGATCTCGTTGCGGTTGTGGTGGAGCTGGCGGGCGTGCAGTACGTCGTACTCCGCGCTCAGGATGTCGAGCCCGCGACGGGCGCCGTCGAGCGGGTTCTTCCCGCCGCCCTTCAGGGTGACCACGGCCAGACCGCCGCGCTTGAGGTGTTCGGCCGCGTCGAGCATCATCCGCGCGCTCATCACCTGGTCCATCCGCATGTCGTTCACCACGACGTCGAACCTGGTCCGGTTCTCCGCGAAGAACCGGCCGGCGGTCGTTGCCGCGTGATGGATCCCGCGGTCCCCGTGCAGCCGCTCGTCCAGGTAGCCGGGGTCGACCGCCCACACCTGCTGCCCGTGCAACCGCAGGATCCGCGTCCATCCACCCGGTGAGGCGCCGAGGTCGACCGCCTTCCCGCCGTTCGGCAGCTCCAGCCCGAAGGTGGCGATCGCCTCCTCCAGCTTGAACTCCGACCGCGAGACCCGCTCCTCGCCCCGGGCCAGCCGCATCCGCCCACCCGGCCAGTCCGACAAGCTGTCGGCCAGCCGATTGATCCCGAGCAGGATCGCGCGCGGACTCTCGAAACACGAGACGACCCACTTCTGCTCCGAGCGAGTGACCCCCACCCCGCGCTCGGCCAGCGCCTCCTCGATCCGGTGGTAGTACGAGCCGCCCGTCCCCGCCCGATCCGTCCACGCCTGCACCGCGAGCGCCTTCGGATACTCCGGCAGCTCGCTCAAGATCAGCTCGGCCAGCTCATAACCAGGCGGCAGCTCGTCCAGGCTGGCGATCTCCTGCGTCAGATGCCGCACGAACATGATCCGCCCCGCATCACAAGCCTCCGCCAGCTCATGCACCGCCGGCCCGGTCACCCGCCCGATATCCGCACCGACCCGCTGGAACGGCACCTTCCCGAACTCGGCACGGATCTCCCGCACAGCCCACTCGTAACTGTCACCCGCAACCGAGAACAACACATTCACCCAGCGACCGTACCGCGCCCCCACACCCAGGCGTACCGAACCTTGAACACCCCCAACCACCCCGCCCCCAAACGATCAAACCCGTGCCCAAGGCACCCCCGCCCCCCAGCCTTGAGCACGCATCAACCATCCACGGGCCTTTCGGATGGTTGATGGGGACTCAAGGCGCCCCGCTCCCAGCCTTGGGCACCGTTCGACCATTTCGGGGCCGGGGAGGTGGTTGGTGGGTGCTCAAGGCGTGCCGTGCCGGCCTTGGGCACGGGTCGACCATTTGCGGGGCGTTCGGATGGTTGGTGGGTGCTCAAGGCGCCCCGCTCCCAGCCTTGGGCACCGGTCGACCATTTCGGGGCCGGGGAAGTGGTTGGTGGGTGCTCAAGGTGTCGACGGCGCGGGGGCTTGGGCATGGGCCGGCCATTGGTGGGATGTGGAGGTGGTTGGTGGGGGCTTGAGGTGGGGGACGTGGTGATGGCGTGGGGGCGTTAATGTTCCGGGCGTGGAGGAACTGACGGTCGGGGTGCTGCGGGCTTGGGCTCGGACTGCGCTGGTGGAGCTGGGGCGGGTGCGGAGCGGGATCGACGAGCTGAACGTTTATCCGGTACCGGATGGTGACACCGGGACGAACCTCTACCTGACCTGGGAGGCCGCGTGTGAGGCGCTGCCGAAGGGGGAGCTGACGTTCGCGGAGGCGGTGCAGGCGTTCGGGCGGGGTGCGCTGTTGGGGGCGCGCGGGAACTCGGGTGTGATCACCTCGCAACTGGTGAGGGCGTGCGGGATGCGGCTGGCCGAGAACCTGCCGCGGGATCAGCAGACGGACGGCGTACTGGCGGATCCGCGGATGAGTGAGGCGGCCGCGTTCGCCGACGCGCTCACGTACGCCGCCGATGCCGCGTACGGCGCGGTCGCGGAACCGGTCGAGGGGACCATGCTCACCGTCGCCCGGCAGGCCGCCAACGGGGCGATGGCTGCGGCCAACGACGGCAAGAGCCTGGCTGACGTGTGTCTGGCTGCGGTCGCGTCCGCGCGGCAGGCGCTCACCAAGACGACCGAGCAGCTCGACGTCCTCCGGCGGGCCGGAGTGGTCGACGCCGGGGGAGCGGGCCTGGTCGTGATCCTCGGCGCGATGGAGTCTGTGCTCACCGGACGGACCGTCACGATCGACGTACCGGCGCGGGTCGAACCGCAGGAGGTTGCCGGGGGAGACCTGAGCCCCGAAGGTCCGGCGTACGAGGTGATGTACCTGCTGGACGCCGCTGACGACACCATCGCGGCCTTCCGGCGGCAGCTGGCGGACCTGGGTGACTCGGTCGTCGTGGTCGGCGGAGACGGCCTCTGGAACGTCCACGTGCATGCGGACGACGTCGGTACGGCGATTGAGCTGGGCATCGCCATCGGCCGCCCGCACCGAATCCGTGTGACCCACTTCGCGGACCAACCGCATCACGAACCACCCCCGGGTCGAGCCGTGATCGCGGTCGTGGCCGGCGAAGGGCTGGCCGGGCTGTTCACCGAGGCCGGCGCCAAGGTCGTGGTCGGCGGACCTGGCCGGCGCTGCTCGACCGGCGAGCTGTTGTCCGCGATCGAGAAGTCGCAGGCGACCGAGATCGTGCTGCTGCCGAACGACAAGGACTCCATCGCGGTCGCCGAGGCCGCGGCCACAGCGGCTCGCCAGGACGGTCTGCGGGTTGCCGTGATCCCCACCCGCGCGCAAGTCCAGGGGCTGGCCGCGATCGCCGTACATGATGCTGCGGCCAGCTTCGACGACGACGTCGTGCACCAGTCCGCCGCTGCCGGACAGACCCGGCACGGAGCTGTCACGATCGCGGTGAAGGATGCTTGGACGATGGCCGGCCGCTGTCGGGTGGGTGACGCGTTGGGCGTGATCGATGGTGATTTCGCCCTCATCACCGACGACCTGACCGAGGCCGCCATCGGTGTCGTCGATCGGCTGCTGGGCGGTGGTGGCGAGCTGCTGACGCTCGTCGCCGGCCGCGACGCGGACCCGGAACTGGCCGCCGCGATCGAGCGGCACGTGCGCAAGCAACGCAAAGATGTCGATGTCGTGGTGTACGACGGAGGGCAGGACAGGTACCCGTTGTTGATCGGGGTGGAATGACAGTGGTCAATCAAATGGCCGACATGGACCGCAAGCTCCGCGACTTCGTCGGAGCCAAGACGGCCAAGACTTTCGCGGACGTGCTCGCCATCGAGACCGTCGGCGAGCTGCTGCGCCACTACCCGCGGCGGTATCTGAAGAAGGGCGAGCTGACCCCCTTCGACGAGCTCGAGGTCGGCGACCAGGCGACGGTCAACGGCCGGGTCAAGAAGGTCACCGTCCGCTCGCTCGACACCAAGGCCGAGATCCCGCTCACCGACGTCCAGAAGTGGACCCGGCGCAAGACGCTGACCAAGGTCGTGGTCACCGACGGCCGGCACGACCTGGAGCTCGCGTTCTTCAACCAGCCCTGGCTGGCCACCAAGCTGACCCCCGGTACGGCGGCGCTGTTCTGGGGCGAGGTGACGATGTTCCGCGACATCATGCAGCTCAAGGCGCCGGGCACCGAGATCCTCGACGACGAGGACCTGACCGAGGCCGAGATCGAACGCCGGGCCCGCCCGTTCCGCCCGCTCTATCCGGCGACCGCTAAGTTGCCGACAGCAACGATCGAGCGCAGCATCAAGATCGTTCTGGACAACCTGGGCGAGGAGCTCGACGACCCGGTGCCGGAGCTGATCCGGCGCAAGGAGAAGCTGCTCGGCCTGGTCGAGGCGCTGCAGAAGGTGCATCTGCCGGACACCGAGAAGGACATCAGCGAGGCCCAGAACCGGTTCCGGTTCGAGGAGGCGCTGGTGATGCAGACGATCCTGGCGCAGCGTCGTGCGGTCACCGACGCGCTGAAGGCGGCCGCGCGGCCGCGGATGTCCGGCGGGCTGCTCGACGAGTTCGACAAGCGGCTCCCGTTCTCGCTCACCGCCGGTCAGGCCGAGGTGGGCGAGGAGATCTTCGCCGACCTCGAGCGGCCGCATCCGATGCACCGGTTGCTGCAGGGTGAGGTCGGCTCCGGCAAGACCGTGGTGGCGCTGCGGGCGATGCTGTCCGTGGTCGACAACGGCGGCCAGGCGGTCCTGCTGGCGCCGACCGAGGTGCTCGCCACTCAGCACCACAAAACGCTTATCAGGATGCTCGGTGACCTGGCCGAGCAAGGCATGCTGGGCGGCGCGGAGCACGCCACGAAGGTGGGCCTGCTGACCGGTTCGCTGAACGCGGCAGCACGCCGTACGGCGATGTTGGACGCCGCGAGTGGCGCCGCCGGGATCGTGGTCGGCACGCATGCGTTGCTCGAGGACAAGGTGCAGTTCGCCGATCTCGGTCTCGTCGTGGTCGACGAGCAGCACCGGTTCGGGGTCGAGCAGCGGGCCGCGCTGAGCGCGAAGTCGGGGGAGAACACCCCGCACGTGCTGGTGATGACGGCGACCCCGATCCCGCGGACGGTCGCGATGACCGTGTTCGGCGATCTCTCGGTGTCGACGCTGACCGAGCTGCCGGCCGGGCGCTCGCCGATCCAGTCGTCGGTGGTGCCGGCCAAGCAACGGCCCGACTGGCTGGGGCGGGCCTGGGAGCGGGTCCGCGAGGAGGTCGGCAAGGGCCACCAGGCGTACGTCGTCTGCCCGCGGATCGGCGACGACGTGAAGAACGCGGCCGACGAGGAAGGCGACCTGGCCGACGGCGACGACGCGTTGGACGAGCGCAGCGAGAAGACGCAGGCGCGGCCGCCGATCTCGGTGATGCAGGTGGCCGAGGCGCTCGGCGAGATCCTCGGAGACCTGCGGGTCGCGATCCTGCATGGCCGCTTGCCCGCCGAGGAGAAGGACGCGGTGATGACCCGGTTCGCCGCCGGGGAGATCGACGTACTGATCGCGACCACCGTGATCGAGGTCGGCGTCGACGTACCGAACGCCTCGACGATGGTGATCATGGACGCGGACCGGTTCGGGATCTCGCAGCTGCACCAGCTGCGTGGGCGGGTCGGCCGGGGCAAGGTGCCGGGGCTGTGCCTGCTGGTCACCGACCTGTGGGACGGCACGAAGTCGTACGGGCGGCTGGCCGCGGTGGCGTCGACGACGGACGGGTTCGAGCTGTCCCGGATCGACCTGGAGACCCGCCGCGAGGGTGACGTGCTGGGCGTCGCGCAGTCGGGCAAGCGGAGCAGCCTGAAGCTTTTGAGCGTGCTGCGGGACGAGGACCTGATCTTCACCGCCCGCCACGTGGCACAGTCGTTGGTCTCGATCGACGCCGAGCTGGCCGACTACCCGGCGCTGCGAGCGTTCGTGCGCAGTGCGCTGGAGACCGAATCAACCGAATACCTGGAGAAAACATGACACGGGTGATCGGAGGAGCCGCCGGCGGCAGGCGAATCGCCGTACCGCCGGGGGACGGGACGCGGCCGACGACGGACCGGACCCGGGAGGCGCTGTTCTCGTCGCTGGAGGCCGAGTTCGGCAGCTTCGACGGCGTCTCGGTCCTCGATCTGTACGCCGGTTCCGGGGCGATCGGCCTGGAGGCGCTGTCCCGGGGCGCGGCCAAGGTGGTGCTGGTCGAGTCGGACCGCAAAGCCACCGAGGTGATCGCGGCGAACATCAAGGTCGTCGGGCTGCCCGGGGTCCAGGTGCTGAACCGGCCGGTCGAGAAGCTCGCCGCGGGGGAGCCCCTGGCGGAATTCGACCTGCTGTACGCCGACCCGCCGTACAAGCTGGAGACGGCCGAGCTGCAGGACGCCCTGGTCGCCCTGGCGGCCAACGGCTGGCTGGCGGCGGACGCCTTCGTGGTCGTCGAGCGCGGGAAGCGGGAGCCGTGGGAGTGGCCGGAGGGGTTCGCCGCGGTGCGCGACCGCAAGTACGGCGAGGCCCGTCTTTGGTACGGTCACCGCCATGGCTAAGGCTGTGTTTCCAGGCTCGTTCGACCCACCCACGATCGGCCACCTGGACGTCATCGCCCGGGCGGCCGGTGCCTTCGAGGAGCTGATCGTCGCAGCCGGCGTGAACCAGTCGAAGAACCGGCTGTTCAGCGACGCGGAGCGGGTCGAGATGCTGACCGAGCTCGTCGAGCCGTTCGCGAACGTGCGGATCGCCACCTTCGACGGTCTGCTGGTCGACTTCTGCACCGAGCAGGGCGCGAGCGTGATCGTGAAGGGCCTGCGGACCGCCGCGGACTACGACTACGAGCTGCAGATGGCCCATCTGAACCGGCGGATGACCGGGGTCGACACGGTCTTCCTGCCGAGCGCGCCCGAGCACGGGTTCATCTCCTCGAGCTGGGTCAAGGAGATCGCGAAGCTCGGTGGCGAGGTGTCCTCGTTCGTGACAGCGAGTGTTCACGCACGGTTACTGGCGAAACACAGATAGCCCCCGAATTGGGTGTCGGGCCGGGTAGTTGATAATGTGGTCTACCGGTCTCGTTGAGACCGAGATTTATGCCTGCCCACGCCTGAAAGGGATGTCCTGAGCGTCTTGGATCCGCGGTCCCCACTCGTGATCGAAACCCACGAGCTGTCACGCCGCGCCGGGTCCCAGCGCGAAGTCTCCTTCACGGCCGCAGCACCGGCGGATCTCGGTATCGATGTGATCGGCGTCCCCGAGGGCGACCCGATCCAGTTCGATCTACGGCTGGAAGCGGTGGTCGAAGGGGTTCTCGTGACCGGATCGGCCAGTGGCCGGTTGGTCGGGGAGTGCGCGCGGTGCCTGGTCGATGTCGAGGACGAGTTCCTCGCCGACGTCCAGGAGCTGTACGTCTACCCGGAGAGCGAGGCCGAGCCGGACGAGGCCAGCCGGATGGAGGGCGATCTGATCGACCTCGAGCCGGCATTGCGGGATCAGGTGGTGCTCGCGCTACCGTTCCAGCCGTTGTGCACGGACGACTGTCCGGGACTGTGCCCCGAGTGCGGGGTGCGCCTGGTCGAGGAGCCCGGACACAAGCACGAGGACTCGAGTGACCCGCGGTGGGCCGCCCTGGGCGGACTGCTGCAGAACGACCAGCAAGACAACTGAACAACGAACACACGCACACCAGCCGGCCGGGTCAACCAGCCCCCGGCCGAACCGAGGAGTCATAACCGTGGCCGTTCCGAAGCGGAAGATGTCGCGCAGCAACACCCGCAACCGCCGGGCTCAGTGGAAGACCACTGCCCCGTCGCTGGTGACCTGCGTGAACCCCGCCTGCCGCGCCAAGCACCTGCAGCACACCGTTTGCCCCACCTGCGGCCAGTACGGCGCGAAGGGCGAGCGTCGCCAGGTCGTCGAGAGCTAAACGGCACCTATCAGTGAATTCATCAGTCGACGCCGGGCCTGACCCGGCGCATGGGGGGCCCTACGCCGAGCTGAACGTGCGGCTCGGCGTAGCGCTGGCTGACAATTTGCTGGAGCACGCCTTCACCCACCGCTCGTTCGCTTACGAGAACGGTGGGTTGCCGACCAACGAGCGGCTGGAGTTCCTGGGGGACTCGGTGCTCGGAGTCATCGTCACGGAGTCGCTGTTCCGCAACCATCCGGACCTCTCCGAGGGACGGCTGGCCAAGCTGCGTGCCGCCGTGGTCAACATGCGCGCCCTCGCGGGTGTCGCCCGGGAACTCAAACTGGGTAAGTACCTGCGGCTCGGCCGCGGGGAGGAAGCCACCGGCGGCCGTGACAAGTCGTCGATCCTGGCCGACTGCGTCGAGGCGCTGATCGGTGCCGTGTACCTGGACCGCGGGTTCGAGACCGCGGGCCTGGTCGTGCACCGGCTGTTCGACGACCTGATGGAGTCCTCGGCCCGGCTCGGTGCCGGCCTGGACTGGAAGACGTCGCTGCAGGAGCTGGTCGCCCAGCTCGGTGTCGGCGTCCCGGAGTATGTGATCGCCGAGTCCGGTCCCGACCACGCCAAGACGTTCGAGGCGCGGGTGCGGATCGGTGCGGACACCTACGGCCACGGCATCGGCCGCAGCAAGAAGGAAGCCGAGCAGCAGGCCGCCGAGACCGCCTGGAAGGCCCTGCGCGCCGCGCATCCCGACAGCACGGACCCTTCCCAGCAGCCTTAGTGGATTGTGCCTGAGCTCCCAGAGGTAGAGGTGGTCCGTCGCGGTCTGGCGGACTTCACCACCGGCCGGACGATCGACGCGGTCGAGGTCCTGCACCCCCGCCCGGTACGCCGGCATCTCGCGGGCCCGGACGATTTCGTGGCCAGGCTCAAGGGGCAGGTGTTCGCGGAGCCGGCCAGGCGCGGGAAATACCTCTGGCTGCCGCTCACCTCGGGTGACGCGGTTCTCACCCACCTCGGGATGAGTGGCCAGTTCCGGGTCCAGCCGGTCGGCGCGCCCGACGAGGCCCATCTGCGGGTCCGGTTCCGCTTCGCCGACGACGGCGGAGAGGTCCGGTTTGTGGACCAGCGGATGTTCGGTGGTCTGTCGTATTCCGAGGGCGGCTCGGAGCTGCCGGGCGAGATCGCTCACATCGCCCGGGACCCGTTCGATCCGCTGTTCGACGCCGAGGCCGCGGCCGCCGCGCTGCGGCGCCGCAAGACCGGTCTCAAACGGGCGTTGCTGGATCAGACCGTGGTCAGCGGGATCGGGAACATCTATGCCGACGAGGCGTTGTGGCGGGCGAAGCTGCACTACGCGCGCGCCACGGATTCGCTGAAACCCTTACAGGCAAGGGAAATTCTCCGCCATGCCCATGAGGTGATGGCCGCGGCGCTGGACGTCGGCGGCACCAGCTTCGATGCCCTGTACGTCAACGTGAACGGGGAATCCGGCTATTTCGAACGGGGTCTGAACGTCTACGGTCAGGAGGGTTCACCGTGCCCCCGCGACGGCCGTCCGATTCGCCGGGAGCCGTTCATGAACCGTTCGTCGTACCGGTGCCCTCGTTGTCAGCCGGTTCCGCGGCTGGCCCGCTGGTAGGCGAGGTATTGTTAATAAGTGTGGCCCAGGTTGACCGTCGGCCCTGCCGGTGTCACCCTGAAAGACGGTACACATTCTCGGCGCACCCTACCGTGACTCGAGTGGGCGCGCACCCGGCCAGAACCCTTCCGGAGGACAGCACAATGGCCAAGGCTCTTTTAGGGCACCTTGGAGGCACTGACCCGCGCATGCTCGAGCAGGTTCGTCTGCTCAACCGGCGTGTCGCCGATCTGGAGGCGCACGTGATGCGCTTGCAGGCAGAGAACGACCATCTCGTCGCAGCGGTCCATGAGGGCCAGCTACTCACTGTCGACGAGGCCCTGCGCACTCCCGCTTCGGTCTGACGACCCAAGCCGCGACGCCTCAGTCGCACCCACGACCGACCGCACGTTGACGGCGGTGGCCCCCGTCCGGGCCTCCGCCGGTTGTGCACGTTCCCACTGTTGAGCTCCCACTTCTCCGCCTGCCGCTCCGACCGGCAGGCCCTCCACGGTTTCGCGCGCGGCCCTTTGTAGACTGGGCGGCGGAACTACTTCCCCGGGTAGCGACAGCGTTACGAGTTGCGACGGTTCCTTCGGTATCGTCTGTCCTTTCACGGGTTGGAGAGCATCGCTTTGTATCTCAAGAGCATGACGCTCCGCGGCTTCAAGTCGTTCGCGTCGGCCACGACGATGAACTTCGAACCGGGTATCACCTGCATCGTCGGCCCCAACGGTTCCGGCAAGTCCAACGTCGTCGACGCGCTCGCCTGGGTGATGGGTGAGCAGGGCGCCAAGTCGCTGCGCGGCGGCAAGATGGAGGACGTCATCTTCGCCGGCACCTCCGGCCGTTCGCCGCTGGGCCGCGCCGAGGTGGTGCTCACCATCGACAACGCCGACGGCGCGCTCCCGATCGAGTACGCCGAGGTGACGATCAGCCGGACGATGTTCCGCAACGGCGGCTCGGACTACCAGATCAACGGCCAGAGCTGCCGCCTCCTGGATGTCCAGGAGCTGCTGAGCGACTCCGGTATCGGCCGCGAGATGCACGTCATCGTCGGCCAGGGCCAGCTCGACTCGATCCTGCGCGCGACCCCGGAGGGCCGGCGCGGCTTCGTCGAGGAGGCCGCCGGCGTTCTGAAGCACCGCAAGCGCAAGGAAAAGGCGATCCGGAAGCTGGAGGCCACCGAAGGCAACCTGCACCGGCTCGGTGACCTGATCGCCGAGATCAGCCGTCAGTTGAAGCCGCTCGGACGCCAGGCGGAGGTGGCGCGCCGGGCCGTGACGATCCAGGCCGAGGTCCGCGACGGCCGCGCCCGGCTGCTCGCCGACGACATCGTCCAGGCCCAGTCCGCGCTCGAGGCCGAGCTGGCCGACGAGGCCCGGATGACCGAGCGCCGGACCGAGATCGAGGCCAAGTTGCGCGAGGCGCGCGACCTGGAGGCCGAGCTCGAGGAGGCGTTGCGCGAGGACGCGCCCGCGCTGCAGGCCGCGCAGGACACCTGGTACCAGCTGTCCGGGTTCGGCGAGAAGATCAAGGGCACCGCCCGGATCGCCGCCGACCGGATCCGTTCGCTGAACGACGAGGCCGACGACGGCCCGCGCTCCGGGCGGGACCCCGACGAGCTCGAGCTGGAGGCCGCCCGGGTCCGCGAGACCGAGGCCCAGATCGAGGCCGAGGTCGAGGCGCACTCCGAGCTGCTCGCCGAGTCCATCGAGCGCCGCCAGGTGCTGGAGAACCAAGAGGCCGAGGAAGACCGCCGGATCTCGGCGCTGATCCGGGCCGCCTCCGACCGTCGCGAGGGCCTGGCCCGGCTGACCGGCCAGGTGAACGCGCTGAAGAGCCGCGCGGCCGCCGCCGAGTCCGAGATCGGCCGGCTCGCCACCAACATGAACGAGGCCGAGGCGCGCGCCGCCAAGGCGCAGCACGACTTCACTGCCCTGGAGACCCAGGTCGCCGGGCTGGATGCCGGTGAGCGCGGTCTCGACGATCAGTACGAGGCGGCTCAGTCGGTTCTGGACGAGCTGGACGAGCGGCTGGCCAAGCTGCGCGCCGAGGAGCGCGACGCCGAGCGGGAGCGGACCGGTCTGAGCGCCCGCAAGGAGGCGCTCGAGCTCGGCCTGAACCGTAAGGACGGCGCTGGCGCGCTGCTGGCCGCTTCTGAGCAGGTCGCCGGTCTGATGGGTTCGGTCGCGGCGCTGCTGAGCGTCCGCTCCGGGTACGAGACGGCCATCGCCGCCGCGCTCGGTGAGGCCGCCGACGCGGTCGCCGTGACGCACGCCGAGGCCGCGCTGGCCGCGGTCGGTCACCTGAAGGAGCACGACCTCGGCCGCGCCGGGATGCTGCTGGGCGACGCCCCGGCCGACGACTACGCGACCTGGCCGAGCCTTCCGTACGGCGCGACGTATGCCGTGGATGTCGTCGAGTGCCCGCAGAACCTGCGCCCCGGACTGCGCCGGCTGCTCCGCAAGGTCGCGGTCGTCGATGACGTGCCGGCGGCCCAGTCGCTGGTCCGCAGCCTCCCCGATATCACCTGCTCGACGCGAGCGGGCGACGTACTGGGGGCGCATTTCGCGTACGGCGGATCTGACGCGGCTCCGAGCCTGATCGAGGTGCAGTCGGCGGTCGATGAGGCCGCGGAGAAGCTGATCGAGGCGACGGCGCGCAGTGAGCGGCTGCGGTTCGAGCTGGCCGGCATGGAGGACGAGCGGTCCCGGCAGAAGGAGTCCGTTGAGATCACGCTGGCCCGGCTGCACGAGTCGGACGCCGCGATGGCGGCGGTGGCCGAGCAGCTCGCGCACTTCGGATCGCTGGCGAAGGCGTCCCGGGGCGAGGCGCAGCGGATGGCCGAGGCGATCGCCGCGGCCGAGGCCGAGCGCGACAAGAACCTGTCCGGTCTGGCCGAGCTCGAAGAGCGGCTGAACGATGCCGAGATGTTCGACGAGGACGGCGACGAGCCTGACACGTCGACGCGCGACCAGCTCGCCGAGGCGGCCAAGGCCGGCCGGGCGGCTGAGATGGAGGCGCGGCTCGCGCTGCGCACGACCGAGGAGCGGGCCCGGGCCCTGTCCGGTCGCGCCGACCAGCTGGAGCGTTCCGCGCGGCAGGAGCGCGAGGCGCGCGCCCGTGCGATCGCCCGTGCTGCTCGCCGGGCTCGGCAGTCCGAGGCCGCACAGGCCGTGCACCTCGCGACCGGTCACGTGCTGGCTCGCTTGGAGACCTCGCTGCAGCTGGCGGCGTCCGAGCGTTCCGCGATCCAGGCCCAGCGGGCCGACCGGGAGCAGGCGCTCTCGCAGGCGCGGTCCGCCAGCCGCAACCTGAGCTCCGAGCTGGAGCAGCTGACGAACACCGTCCACCGTGACGCGCTGGCCCGGGCCGAGCAGAAGATGCGGCTCGAGCAGCTGTACGAGAAGGCGCTCGGTGAGCTGGGCATCGCGGTCGAGACGCTCGTCAACGACTACGGCCCGGACAAGCTGGTCCCGCCGCTGCCCAAGGACGGCGACGACGGCACGCTGGAGCTCGAGGGCGAGCCGTTCGACCGCGCGAAGGTCGAGAAGCGGCTCCGCTCCGCCGAGCGCTCGCTGAACCAGCTGGGCCGGATCAACCCGCTCGCGCTCGAGGAGTTCGACGCGATGGAGGAGCGGCACCGCTTCCTCGCCGAGCAGCTCGAGGACCTGCGCAAGTCCCGCCGCGACCTGATGGACATCGTCAAGGAGGTCGACGACCGCGTCGAGCAGGTCTTCACCGAGGCCTACCGCGACGTCGAGATCGCCTTCCAGCACGTCTTCAGCCGGCTCTTCCCCGGTGGTGAAGGCCGCCTGATCCTGACCGACCCCAACGACATGCTCGCGACCGGCATCGACGTCGAGGCCCGTCCGCCCGGCAAGAAGGTCAAGCGCCTGTCGCTGCTGTCGGGCGGCGAGCGCTCCCTGATCGCGGTCGCCTTCCTGGTCGCCCTCTTCAAGGCCCGCCCCTCGCCCTTCTACATCCTCGACGAGGTCGAAGCGGCCCTCGACGACACCAACCTCGGCCGCCTCCTGGAGCTCTACGAAGAGCTCCGCGAGAACAGCCAGCTCCTGGTCATCACCCACCAGAAGCGCACCATGGAGGTAGCCGACGCCCTCTACGGCGTCACCATGCGCGGCGACGGCGTCTCCGCCGTCATCTCCCAACGCATCCGCGAACCCGAACCGGCCTAGCCGACGCCGGTCCAGGCCCGCCGTACCTCAGCCTCTCTGGCGTCGACCTACGAGAGCCGCCACTGCTGGTGGTTGTCGCCAAGGGCGCATCTGGTCAGGGTGGCGGGCGTGCGGTTGGTGTATCCAGCGAACTGGATGCAGCCGTTGATGCTGTGGACATTGCGGATCGTGCCAGTGCGCTCGATGTCCCAGATCTGGCTTTGCCGGCCGTCACAGGGGGTCACTATCGCCTTGGTGCCGTTTTCGTACGAGGCGCTTTCGAGAGACAGACAGACATTGTTGCCTCCGCCGTTGGCAATCTGCCCGATGTTCGTCAGGTACCAGTACTGGCTGCGGACATTGCCGTCGCATCGTGCGAGCACAGCTGTTCCGTAGTCGTACGAGGTCAGGTCGAGGCATCCGTTGCCGGAGCCTTGATTGACGATCAGGAAGGTCGAGCCCGCGGCGGAGGCCGGGGTGACGGCGATGACCACCGCGGCGACCGCGGCGACAGCCATCGCGAGTACCTGGCGAATTGTTCTGGGGAGGGGCACGAGGTGTCCTTTCGGTTGCGCAGCAACGATGGCCGCTCAGCGGCCGTCGACGGGCAACATTCAGGCACGCCTTCCGCCGGGCGGCAACGAATCGTTCTAGGCCATTCGACGTCGGTCGACACCCGTAGGCCCGTAGCGCGCTGTGTCTCATAGGGCTACGCTTGGGGCTATGAAGATCATCACTCAGCGCGAGTTCCGCAATCAGTCGGCGGCGGTGATGGATGCCGTCGAGGCCGGCGAGACCTATCACATCACCAGGAACGGTACGGAGGTCGCCGAGTTGCGCCCGCTCACCAAGCGGCGTCAGCCCACCACCGAGGAACTGCTGGCGAGGCATCGGCGCCTCCCTCGGGTCGACGCTGCCGCGATGCGGAAAGAGGCGGACGAGTTCTTCGGGTCCGAGGATCGCGTGGGGGATGACGATCCGTGGGAGCAGGAGTGACCGAGCGGCGGGCCGCCGGCGTACTCGACACCTGTACCTATATCGACCTCCCGGTGTTGGAGCTGAGTGATCTTCCGGAGTATCCGGAGCTGACCGCGGTCACGCTCGCCGAGCTGCATCAGGGCGTCGCGATGGCGAAGGATCCCTTCAGCAGGGCGGCTCGGACCGAGGTGCTCGGAGCGGCGGTGGCTGAGTTCGATCCGTTGCCTTTCGATGGAGACGCTGCCGCGAGGTACGGGAGTCTGGTGTCGCTCGTGATCGCCGCCGGACGGGATCCACGCCCGCGGCGGATGGATCTGATGGTCGCTGCCATCGCATCCAGTCGGGATCTCCCGCTCTACACCCGCAATCCGGCTGATTTCCGGGGGCTGGAAGGGCTGCTGGTCGTCAAGTCGGTGTGATGGGCTTGCAATTTCTGAGACGACCGGTCATATTGGGGACATGGCCAGGCGGAGTATGCGGGAAGAGATTCTGGGGGCAGGGGTTGAGCTGTTCCTGGAGCGGGGGTTCAATGCGGCGGCGGTGAAGGACATCACCGACCGGGCGGGGGTGCCGAAGGGGTCGTTCTACAACCACTTCGAGAGCAAGGAAGCGCTGGCCGAGGTGGCGTTGGAGCGGTACGGCGACACTCGGCGGATGGGGGAGCTGGGCGATCGCTCGGTGCCGCCGGTGGAGCGGATGCGCCGGCACTTCGAGTTTCTGCGGGACGAGCTGCCGGAGTTCACCAAGGGGTGCATGTTCGGGAACTTCGGGGCCGAGGTCGTCGACCACAGTGAGCCGCTGCGGAAGCGGGTCAAGGGCAACTGGGACTACTGGGCGGACGTGCTGACCGAGGCGATCGCGCAGGGCCAGGCCGAGGGCTCGATCCGTACGGCGCTCGATCCGCATCAGGCGGCGTACTACCTGACGAGCGCCTGGGAAGGCACGTTGCTGCGGGCCCGGGCGGACAAGTCGCCCGAGGCCTTCGAGGTCTTCTTCGCGGTCACGTTCGACGCGTTGCTGGCCTGATTTCAGCCGTCCTCGCACGGGGACGGTTTTGTTTTGACCATTCCAAGATGACCGACCGTCTTAGAGGAGAATCATGACTACCTATCGCGCGATCGAGGCTCTCGACGGAGCCTTCACGCAGGTAGAGCGCGAGTTGTCAGCGCCCGGCGCCGGTCAGGTCCGGATCCGGGTGGAGGCCTGCGGCGTCTGTCACAGCGACGTCCTGGGTGTGCACAACCTGAACGGCAGCCGCTCCGCCGGTACGCCGATCGTCCCGGGCCACGAGGTGGTCGGGTGGATCGACGAGGTCGGCACCGGGGTCGAGACCTGGGCCGTCGGCCAGCGGGTCGGCGTCGGCTTCCTCGCCGGGCACTGCGGTGTCTGCGAGAACTGCCGGCAGGGCGAGTTCGTCTACTGCACGAACCAGCCGGTCACCGGCGACACCATCGACGGCGGGTACGCCGAGTACCTGACCGCCCCGGCGAGCGGACTGGTCGCCGTACCGGATGAGTGGGATGCGGCCGAGGCTGCGCCGCTGCTCTGCGCCGGCATCACCGTCTTCAACGGGCTGCGCAAGGGTGCGGCTCGGCCGGGTGGCCTGGTGGCCGTCCAGGGCATCGGTGGTCTTGGCCACCTCGCTATCCAGTACGCCGCCAAGCTGGGTCTGCGCGTGGTTGCGATCGCTCGTGGCGAGGACAAGCGCGAGCTGGCACTGAAGCTGGGTGCGACCGACTACATCGACAGCTCGGTGGTGGACCCGGGCAAGGCATTGCAGGAGCTCGGCGGCGCCCAGGTGATCGTCGCGACCGCGGCCAGCGGCGCGTCGATGACACCGCTGGTCGACGGACTCGGCCTGCGCGGCAAGTTGATCGTCGTCGGTGCGGCCGCCGACCCGATCGAGGTCACCACCGGTTCGCTGATCTTCGGCGGCCGGTCGATCGAGGGGTCGCTGACCGGCACCCCGAGCGAGAACGAGGAGAACCTGGCGTTCGCCCTCGCCCACGATGTCCGGCCGATGGTCGAGCGGGTCCCGCTCGAGCAGGCCGCCGGCGCCTACGACCGGATGATGTCCGGCGCGGCCCGGTTCCGGATGGTTCTCACGACAGGAGCAGCACGATGAAGGTAGTACTGAAGGCACGGGGCGAGCTGCTCGACAACGCGGTCCTGGAGACCGGAGCCGGCACCCTCGGCCCGGACGACGTGGTGGTGGCGATCGAGGTGGCCACGATCAACCCGGTCGACTCGATGCTTGCCAGCGGCAACTATGGCTACCAGATCGAGACGCCGTTCGACCTCGGTACCGAGGGGATCGGTCGGGTGACGCAGGTGGGCAGCGCGGCCGACGCGAGTCTGCACGGACGCCGCGTGCTGATCAAGCCGAACTACGAGCAGGGCACGTGGGCCGACGAGGTCGTCGTGAAGGCGGCGAACGTCGTACCGATCACCGATGAGGGTGACCCGCTGCAGCTGGCGATGCTCGGCACGAACCCGCTGACCGCGCACCTGGCGCTGACGAAGTTCGTCGACCTGAAGCCGGGGGACTGGGTCGGGCTGAACCTCGGAAACTCCGCAGTGGGTCAGTACGTCATCGCACTGGCCAAGCACGCCGGCTACAAGACCCTGGCCGTCGTACGGCGGCCGGAGGCGGCGGAGGGACTGCAGGCCGACGTCGTACTGGTCGATGGGGATGACCTGTCGGGCCGCATCCGGTCCGCACTGGGGACGGACCGCTTCGAGCTGGTGCTCGACGGAGCAGGGGACGCAACAGTCGGCGCACTGGCCCAGTGGGCCACGTTCGGCGGCACTGTGGTCAGCTACTCGTCCGTGACCGGCCAGACGCCCGCAGTTGGCCTTGGCGACCACATCTACCGTCAGCTCCAGCTGCGCGGTCTGTGGATCCCGAACTGGCTGGAGCAGGCTCCGGTCAGCGAGATCCAGCAGACGTACGACGCTCTGGCCCAGCTGACCGTGGACCGGGTGCTGCAGCACCGAGTGGAAGCGGTCTACCCGGTGGCGGAGTACGCCAAGGCTGTGGAGCACTCCCAGCAGCCGGGGCGGAAGGGCAAGGTTCTGCTCAGGCCGTGATGGTCATCGAGGCGATCTGATCGCCCAGCACATCGAAGGTGAAGTGCGACGGGCCGTTGAACCCGTCGCCACCCACCTGGGTGACCAGGGTGATCGGATTGCCCGGTGTGGAGACCTGAGTGTCGGTGAACGTGGCCCGCTTGCCGATCAGCTCGTTGGTGCTCCAGGACCGGATCTGGTCGGGTCCACGGAACTGGCGGCCCCAGTCGTCCACGTACCCGTCGGTGGCGAAGGCTGCCACGAAAGCAGCGTTGTCCTGCTCGTCGATCGCGGTGAGCGCACGCTGGACCGCGGCCGGAATCTCTTGGCTCATGCTGCCGACGATAGCCGTTGAACCACCTGCGGCATCGGCACGTATGGCAGGTGTTCAAGGGACATGACGAGGAGGACCTGATGAGGCGTGTGGCCGGTGTAGTGGGAGCGATCGTGCTGGGGCTCGGTGCGTTGACTGCTTGTGGTGACGACAAAGGCGCGGACAGCAACGCGAGCGGCAGCACGAGCGGCAGTACCAGTGGCAGTACGACGCAGGCGGCCGGCGAGCTGAAGACCGCGGACAGCGGCCTCGGCAAGATCCTTGTCGACGGCAATGGTCGGACGGTGTACGTGTTCGACAAGGACACGACCGGCAAGTCCAACTGTGAGACGGACTGTCTGGCCAAGTGGCCGGTGGTGGCGGCCGGTGACAGCACTCCGAAGCTGGACGGGGTGGAGGTCTCCACGATCACCCGCTCCGACGGCAGCAAGCAGTTGGCGGTCGGCGGACTGCCGGTCTACCTGTTCGCCAATGACGCCAAGGCCGGAGACACCAAGGGCCAGGCAGTCGGCGGGGTCTGGTGGGTCGTCGGTCCGGACGGCAAGAAGATCACCACTCAGCCGTCGAGCGATGGCAATTCCGGCTACTGAGTATTTCCCCGGCTGGGCACCCGCTATCGTTCCGACGGTGGGTGCCTACCAGGGTCAGGATGCGGCCGAGACGTTCGTCCGTTTCCTGTACGCCGAACACGGCCGGAGCGTGCTCGCGTATGCGACCCGGTTGACGGGCGACCGGGCCGCGGCGGAGGACGTCGTACAGGAAACGCTGGTCCGGGCGTGGAAGCATGCTGATGATCTGGACCAGACCAAAGGCTCGGTGCGGGGCTGGCTGCTGACAGTGGCGCGCAACATCGTCACCGACCGGGCCAGAGCGCGAGCAGCCCGGCCTATCGAGGTTGCCGACGTGGTCGACCAGCCTCCGGTGGAGCGGGACCACTCCGACTCGGTGGTGAACACCATGGTGGTGCTGGGCGCGTTGGACCAGGTCTCGCCCGAGCATCGTGAAGTGCTGGTCGAGCTGTACTACCGGGGCCGTTCGGTAGCCGAGGCGGCCAAAGAGCTCGGCGTCCCGCCGGGTACCGTGAAATCGAGAACGTACTACGCCCTCCGAGCTCTGCGCGCGGTGATGGCCGGGAACAACGGGGAGGTGGCCCGATGAGTGAGCACGACCAGTCGCAGCTGGGTGCCTATGCCCTGGGTGCGCTGGATCCTGCCGAGAGCCAGGAGGTGGACGAGCACCTGGCCACCTGTGCCGAGTGCCGGGCGGAGCTGACAGAGCTCGAGGAGATGAAGGAGTTCCTCGGCGAGGTGCCGCCGGAGGCGTTCCTGGACGGACCGCCCGAGGACGGGGACCTGCTGCTGCAGCGCACCCTCCGTGCGGTGCGGCAACCGCAGCCCGAGGTGCAGGCGCCGAAGAAGCGGAAGACATGGTTGCTGGTGGCGGCCGCGGTCGTCGTGGTGGCCGGTGTGCTGGGTGGCGGCGTACTGATCGGTCGGCAGACTGTTGACCAGGCCGATGCGCCTGTTCCGGGCTCCAAGCAGGTCACGGCGGCAGATGCGGCGACCGGTACGACGATGACGACCACTGTTGAGCCTCGCGAGGGCTGGACGTGGGTGCGGGTGCAGATCGCGGGTCTGAAGCCTGGTGCGGAGTGCGTGATGATCGTGACCGACAAGGCCGGTAAGGCGTGGACCGCGGGAAGCTGGCTGGTCTCGGACAAGGCTGCGCAGGACGGAAGCCGCTTCGGCGGTGGCGTGCTGGTGCGACCGGACCAGGTGCAGTCGGTGGAGATCAAGACCGTGCAGGGCGACCATGTCGTGACCACCACGATCTGAAATCTGCTTGCGGCGTCACGAGAGGATGGAGCAGTGACTACCTCCGCAGACGACCTCCAAGACCGTCGCAAGTCCGCCGGCGCGAACTGTGATCGCTGGCTCTCCCAGGCCTGGGTTCCGGCGCCGGAGCGACTGCGGCGATTGGCGGAGGCGGCCACTGAGGAGCAGTACGACAGCTACGGTCACGGTGGCGACATCGAGGCCGTGGAGCAGGAGGTCGCCGAGCTGCTGGGCAAGCCGGCCGCGGTGTTCATGCCGACCGGCATCATGGCGCAGCAGAGCGTCCTCCGCGTGTACGCCGATCGCTCCGGCAGTAAGCGGGTCGCAGTCCATGGCCAGTCCCACCTCCTGGTGCACGAGCTGAACGCTCTGGAGGAGGTGCACCAGCTCCGGATCGAGCGGCTGACCTCTGACCCACGGCAGCCCCGGCCGGACGAGCTGGCCGCGATCCCGGGCAAACTCGCCGCAGTGACGCTGGAACTGCCGCTGCGCGAGCCCGGCTACCTGCTTCCGACCTGGGACGAGCTGGTGGTGTTCGCGGCGGCTTGCGCCGAGCGCGGCGTACCGCTGCATCTGGACGGCGCGCGGCTGTGGGAGAGCACGCCGTACCTGGGACACAGTCTGGCGGAGATCTCCGCGCTGGCCACTTCGGTGTACGTGTCGTTCTACAAGGTGCTCGGTGGATTGGCCGGTGCGGTCCTGGCCGGGCCGGAGGACGTGATCGCCGAGACCCGGCGCTGGCAGCGACGCCTCGGCGGCAACCTCTACACGATGCTCCCGTACGCCGTTGCCGCGCGCGAGGGGCTGCGGACAGTCCTGCCGCTGATGGACGACCTGTACGAGCGAGCGGGAGAAATCGCGAAGGGGCTGCAGGGCGAGGGCTACCGGATCGTGCCGGAGACTCCGCACACCAACTCGTTCCAGCTCTACGCACCGCGCGATACCGAGGCCATCGAGGTCGCCTCGGTCGATCGGATGGAGCGGACCCGCGAGTCGATCTGCTGGGGCTGGCAGCCGGCCGACGTCCCCGGTTGGTCGTGGACCGAACTGGTCGTCACCCCGCACACCCTGCAGTGGTCAGTGGCCGAGATCACCAAGGCCTTCGGGGAACTTTTGCGCGGCTGAGATCGTCCACTCGGTAGATGCTGGGGATCTTGTGGGGAAGTCGGGGAGAGAAGTGCTGACGTTCGTTGTAACCATGGTTGTTCTGCTGGTGCTGGCCGGTCTGGTCCTGCTCGCGGTCGCGCGAGGTGAGGGCAAACACTTCGGGTAGCGCTAGCCTGCCTGAGATGAGACAACTCATCTTTCAGGAGTACGTCACACTCGACGGGTACGCCGCCGACGCGGCCGGCGAGACGCCGTTCTTCACGACAGTCGGTGAGCACGAGGCCGACGACCGGGCGACGTTCGAGCGGGTCGACACGATGGTGCTCGGAGCCGCGACGTACAAGCTGTTCATCGGCTTCTGGCCGACGGCGTCCGCGGCCGAGGAGCCGATCGCGCCTTTGCTGAACGCGCTCCGCAAGGTGGTCGTTTCGACGACCCTTGCGGAGGCCCCGTGGGGACCGCACGAGCCAGCGACCGTGGTGCGTGACCTCGATGCCATCCGCGCGCTGAAGGCGGAGGACGGCAAGGACATCGTGCTGTGGGGGAGCATCTCGCTCTTCCACTCGCTCCTCGCTGCCGGACTGGTCGACGAGATCCAGCTGCGCGTCTGCCCGGTCCTGATCGGTGCGGGCCGGCCTGTCTTTCCCGATCAGCAGCTGGCACTCGAGCTGATCGAGGCACGCCCCTGGGCGGGCAACGGCGTACTGATGCGCTACCGGCCGGCTATCTGATCGTCACGGTCGCTTGCACCGGGAAGTGGTCGGATGCGTCGCGGGCCTTCTCGTCGGTGCGGGTTCGCGTGGCGATCTGCAGGCTCGGACCGATGCTGCCGATGTAGTCCAGGACGTTGCGATAGGAGCGGTAGCGGTTGGGGAGCACCCGGTTGAGGCTTCCGTCGAAGGTGGGCTCGTGGATGGGGCCGGCGATGATCGTGCCGCCGAGGGTGCGTTCGGCTTCGGCGAGTTCCGGGCTGGGACGGCCGTCCGCGTAGTACTCGACATTGAGGTCGCCGACGACGAGCACCGGTTCACCGGCTCCCGCCGTACTGGCGACGAAGTGGCGTAGCTCGTCCAGCTGCTGCATTCGTACGGCGTGGTGGGAGCCACGTTCATCAGCCTGCAGATGGGTCGCAGCAACCCAGAGCCGGCCCACCGGCGTCTGCAGGGCGACCAGAGCGGCGCCTTTCTTCGACAGGGCGTCCGAGGTCAGTGGCTTGCGGGCGCGGTAGCGGTGCTGGTGTTGCTCGAGGACGGGGAACCGACTGGCGACATAGATGCCGCCGCCGGTCAGCGTGTCCCAACGCCGGTCCCGGCCGGAGGAACTCGTCCAGTCCCGATGAGTGCGCCCGACCTCCGGCGTGACGGCGTACCCACGACTGCTGAGCCCCTGGACCAGCTGCCTGGCCGGCCGGTTGAAGGCTTCGTTGAGTACGACGACATCGGCGTCGGCGTCGTCGAGGACCTGCGCGGCCAACGTCGCTCGGCGCGGGGAGCCGAACAGCGGGAGTTGCAGGATGTTGTATGTGATCAGTGTCAGGCCCTCGGTCATGCCGCCAGACTCGCAGACCGGAGCGCTGGACGCTCACAACAAATGTGTTGTGGGTCAGGGCGAAGACAGGTGTTTATTCCGGACCGGAGCTTGGGCTTAGCGTCGAAAGAACGCCGACGAGAGGCCACCTTGATGCCCAGTCCGAAATCGCGCCGCCTGCCCGCGCTCGCTGCGACTGTCCTGACCCTGCTGGCTTTCACGACGGTGCCGGCCGAGGCGGCACCCCCAGCGAAGGTCCCCGTCGTCAACCACTATGTGGCGTTGGGTGATTCCTTCACGGCCGGTCCGCTGATCCCGTGGCAGTCGGCCAGTTGGTGCTTCCGCTCGAACAACAACTACCCGTCGTGGCTCGCGACCAAGCTGGGGATCTACTACACCTCGGGTGCCTTCGAGGACGTCAGCTGCTCATCGGCCACCACGGCCCACATGACTCAGCCGCAGACCGTGCCGGACGCCTCGATCCCGCTCACCACCGAGCCACCGCAGTTCGATGCGCTGACCCTGGACACCGACCTCGTCACGATCGGCATCGGCGGCAACGACGCCGGCGTCTTCGGCCATCTCGTGTACGACTGCCCGACGTACCGGAGCTCGGACCCGACCGGGGCGCCGTGCAAGAAGCACTACACCGTGAACGGCGTCGACACCCTGCTGGCCGCGGTCGCCCAGACGGAGAAGAACGTCGAGCGCGTGGTCGCGGGCGCGCGCAAGCGTTCCCCGGGGGCCAAGATCCTGGTGATCGGCTACCCGCGCCTGCTGCCGCCGACCGGCTACTGTCCGAGCGTGATGCCGTTCGCCGACGGCGACTATCGCTACCTCGATCAGGTCGAGCGGGCCCTGAACGCCGCGCTGTCCAAGGCTGCGAAGGCGAAGGGCGCGACGTACGTCGACACCTACGCACCGTCGCTCGGTCACGATGCCTGCGCCGGTGATGCGGCCTGGGTCAACGGCCAGTACACCAATCTTCTGCAGGCGGTCTCGTACCACCCGTTCGAGGAAGGCATGGAGGGCATCGCGAGCATCATCTACAACGTGCTCTCCGGGGCCCCGGCCGGTGCGGCCGACACGCGGCCGGTGGCGCCGCGGACCAGCCACGGTACGGCGCTGACCCCGCAGCAGCTCGCGCACCGGATGGAGCTCGCACCGATCGGGCGGTGACCGCCCGCCCGGTCGGATCTACACTGACCGGGTTGTGGATGTCCAGACGCGGAAACTCCGCTACTTCGTCGTACTCGCCGAGGAACTGCACTTCAGCCGTGCGGCCGCCCGGCTCTTCATCGCGCAACAGGCGCTGTCCAAACAGCTCCAGGAGCTCGAGCGGGAGGTCGGCGCGCCGCTGCTGACGCGGAGCACCCGGCGGGTCGCGCTGACGGCCGCGGGCGAGGAGTTCCTGGTGGCGGCCCGCAAGATCCTGGCGATCTTCGACGGTGTCGTCGAGGACGTGCGCCGGGCGACGCGGATCGAGACCGGTACGTTGCGGGTCGGCTTCGGAGTGGGCGCCGCGCTGGAGCTGACGGCGCCGATCGTCGAGGAGTTCGGCCGGCGCTACCCGGGCATCGAGCTCGACCTGCGCGAGTACCCGCTCTCCGATCCGTCCGCGGGGCTCGTCGACGGCTGGGCGGATGTCGCGATCGTGCGGCCGCCGATGGTCGACGACGGGCTCGAGTTCAGCGAGCTGTTCGTGGAGCCGCGATGCATCGGGGTCTCGGCGAACCACCGGCTGGCGCAGCGATCGGTGGTGTCGGTCGGCGAGGTGCTCGACGAGCCGATCGCGATGGGCCGCTCGACCGACGGCGTGTACCGCCGGTTCTGGTCGCTCGAGGACTACCGGGCCGGAAAGCCCGTGACCCGGGTCCGCAGCACCAACACCCACACCGAGGAGCTGGAGATCGTCGCGGCCGGTCTGGCGGTGACCGTGACCGCCGCGGCGGCGGCGCGCTACACCCCGCACAGCGGCGTCCGCGTCATCCCGATCGACGACATCACCGGTACGGCGGTCGCGCTGGGCTGGCGGGTCGCGGAGCGCGGCGTACTGGTCGATCACTTTCTGCAGGTCGCCGCCGAGGTGCGGGACCGCGAGACCGAACTGGTTGCCCGGATCGAGCAACCGTTCGTGTAGACCTCAGCCGCGCATCGCCGACGCCAGGATGCCGGGGAGCCTGCCCAGCTTGCCGTCCGCGGCGAAGCGAGTGAGCCGCTCGGCCGTGGTCAGCGCGGTCTTGTTGCTGACGAACCACGGCGGCCGCGGTGACATCGCCAGCTCGCCTGCGGTGATCGAGCGGGGGAAGGGCGTGAACGGCGCGCGGACGACGGTCTTCTGCGGCCGGTCGAAGAGCAGTGCGTTGTGTACGACGCCGATCCCGCTCTGCACGTCGTCCGGCGTGTGACCGGGGAACGCGCCCCAGGTCGCGCGTGGGCTGAGGTACCCGACACCGGTCCAGGCGTTGATCGCGATCGTGCCGTACCGCAGCGCGGCGACCGCGTCGTCGAGCTTCGGACCGAGCTCGCGGATGGTCCGCGGGTGGATGAGGATGTTGGCCCCGAGCGTGCCGTGCAGCTGCTCGTTCGCGAACGTCACCGCCAGCTCCAGGAACGCAGCAGCCGACTCGGCGGGCAGTGTTGTGGTCGCGAGCACCGGCGCGAAGAACTCGTTCGTGAACGCATAGGCCTTCGGATCCGTGGCGTCGACACCGGTCACCAGCGTGCGGTTGCCGGCGAGTGCTTCCGCCTGCGGGTAGGCGTCGGTGGCACCCTGCCTGCGGTCGTCGGCACCGGGGTAGTAGGCCGGTCGCTCCTCGGCGCGCTCGAGTGCACTCCGGACAGCCGCGATCAGGGCCTCGGTGTGCTCCCAGCCCTCAGGGAGCACCAGGACCTGAGCGGCGATGCAGTTGAAGCCGCTGTTCTGCAGCTTCTGCGTCGCGATGTGCTCGGCCTGGAAGGCGATGTCGGCGGGCGACCACGGACCCGGTACGACGATCGTCGGCCCGACACCGCCGAGCTCCGCGGAGACAGGCTTCGGGTTGACGCGTTCGTCCCGTTCGCGACGGGCCGCGGCCTCCGGACCGACGCCGTACACGATCGCGTCGTGGGTGCGCTCGCTGCCGGTCACGTGGATCGTGTCGACGCCCGCGTGCGTGCAGAGGTACTCGCCGACGTCGGCGCCGCCGTTCACGAACCGGACGTACCCGTCCTCGATCAGCGGCGCGAAGATCTCCTCGAACGTCGGTCCGAGGTAGTCGTTGACCGGGTTCAGCTTGCAGACGACGACCTCGTTGTCGGCGTACAGCTTGTACAGCAGGTCGAGCGGCGCGATCGAGGAGACGTTCCCGGCGCCGAGCACCAGCGCGACCTGGCCGGCTGACCGCGGTCCGCGGTACGTGCTTCCGAGGCTGTCGCGGACGTTGGCGGGCGTGACGCCTGGCTGCATCCACACCTCGGTGCTGAAGCCGTTCAGCAGCAGCCACTCGTTGAAGTCGTGCGGTGCGACCCGGACCACGGTCTGTCCGTCAGCGCGCTCGCTCACCTTGGATCCACGCAGCGGGTCGGTGCCGGCGTCGAGGGCCTGCAGCGTCTCGGTGACCGCGTTGATCCAGGTCAGTACGGCGTACGGGCCACCCAGCCACTCCTCGTTGAGCAGTGGAGAGTCCTGGCGCAGCCCCTTGGCCTGCGCTGCCAGCGCGATCCAGGCGTCCGCCCGTCCGGCCACGAGGGTCCGGATCCGGTTCAGGTAGTCGAGCCGGCCGGCGATCGGCAGCGTGGCCCACCGGTCCTTGGCCTCGGTCACGTCGCCGATCGCTTGGTCGAGTGCCACGGTGTCCATGCCACATCGTAGGCAGCTCATCACCGGGAGAGAAACAGTCAGTGGCGGTGCCACTGACAACGTATTGGTTGTAGGCAATACCGGATTGGGTGTTTCCCTTGTGGGGTTGGTTGCCGCACCCTCATGGGATGGCGGACACCGACATCGGGCCGAACCAGCCCCGGACCTCGGCGCTGGCTGAACCGGTTGCCCGGGTGCCGGCGTACTGGGCTCGGTACTGGACGCTGGCGAACTTCGGCATCTTCATGGCGTACTTCGCCACTCAGCAGGTGCTGCTGCCGCGCCATACCAACGAGGTCACCGACAATGTCAGCTCGGCCGCGGTCTCCGCGCAGAGCCTGGCCAACCTCGTGGCGGCGCTGGTCACGGTCGTCGTCTCGATCCTGGCCGGTGCCTTCTCGGACCGGACGCTCAATCGCCGCGGACGGCGTCAGCCGTGGGTGCTCTACGGTACGGCGCTGGCCGCGGTCGCGTTCGTCTTCCAGGGGCTGCAGCACGGCGTACTGGGCATCGTCCTCGGCTGGGCTGTGTTCCAGGTCGGGTACGCCGCGGTCAGCGTCGCGCTGCAGACCGCCGTACCGGATGAGGTGCCGGTGAATCAGCGGGCGACCATCTCCGGCTACCAAGGGGTCGCGCAATCGGTCGGACCGGTCGCGGGCGTTGTAGTGCTGACGTTGCTGCTGACCGGGATCCTCGACGCGTACGTCGGTCTCGCGGTGCTGATGTTTGTGCTGGTGCTTCCGTTCGCCTTGTACACGCGGGGGATTCCGCTCGAGCGCCGCGAGCGGCCGCCGTTCGATCTCAAGGCGATCGTGGTCGGTGTCGTCGCGCCGCTCAAGCACGCGGACTTCGCCTGGGCCTTCGGGCAACGGTTCATGATCCAGCTGTCGAATGCGCTGGCGCAGATCTTCCTGTACCAGTACCTCAAGGATGAGGTACACACCGATCCCGACAACGGCACGTTGATCCTGATCTTGATCTACACGGTTGCCGTGGTCGTCATCGCAGTGCCGTCGGGTCGTCGCTCCGACCGGTCGGGCAAGCGCAAGCGGATGGTGGTTGTCGCCTCGGTCCTTCAGGGTTCTGCGGCGTTGCTGTTCGCTTTCGTGCCGCAGATGCCGGCGGCGATTGTCGGCGCTGCGATCCTGGGGCTCGGCTACGGCGCTTATCTGTCGGTCGACCAGGCCCTGGTCACCCAGGTGCTGCCGCACGCTGAGGACCGCGGCAAGGATCTTGGCGTCATCCAGATCGCGAACTCGCTGCCTTACGTCTTCGCGGCCGGGGCCGGTGGGTGGCTGATCAACTCGTTCGGCTTCCCGACCCTGTTCCTGGCGTCGTTCTTCGCCGGGCTGGCGGCCGCCTTCCTGGTGATGCCGATCAAGAGCGTCGCCTAGTGGCGACGACCTGCGCCGTGCCGTGCGGTTAGCTGACGGCGTTGACGATGGCCTTCACGATCGGGGCGGCGACGGTGATGGTGGGGACGACCAGGAGTAGCGCGGCGACGGTGTAGGTGCCGACGGCGAGAGCTGTGCTGCCGGGCTCCGGGTCGGCGAGGCGTTGCACGCGCAGCACGGTGGACGATTTGGCCGCAGCCAGAGCGGCTTCGGGTGCCGGGGAGCCGGCCAGTGCGACCAGGGCTCTGGCCAGTGGACGTGGACCGTTGCGGCGGCGGGCGTCGTCGTCGGCCAGGAGCTCGACGAGGGTCCGGGCCTGGTCGAGCGCTACCTCGCTGCGAACCCAGCGCGGGAAGGCAGCGTGCAGTGCGGTGAAGGCTTCCAGGACCAGATCGTGCCGTGCGCGCAGATGTGCTTGCTCATGAGCGAGGACTGCCTTGAGCTCGGTGTCGTCGAGTCGGTCGAGTGCACCGACCGAGACGACCACGCGGTGCCCGCTGATGGCAGGTAGGCAGTAGGCGAGCGGCGTTTCTTCAGCCAGGACACGCAGTCCGGGGATCAGGCCGTCCGGTGTGGCCAGCACATCGACCAGGTCGCGGTGCCGTTTTCGTCGGGTCCGGGTGCCGACCGCGACCTTCCCGGTCGCCCACAGCAGCCGCAGCACAACCAGTGCGGTCATGGCGAGGATCGCTGCGGCCAGGAGGTCGCGTGGCGACGACGGGTCGAAGCGTGGCTTCCCCGGCTGACCCGCTGTGGAGTAGGACAGCGCAATGCCCGCGCCAATGGCAGCCAGTACGGCGGCCAGCGCGATCGCCTGCCAGAGCGCGACCGCGGCGCGGGGGATGCGGTAGGGCCAGGAGGAACGTGCCAGCAGGGCCGGCGCCGGTCCGGTGAGCACCAGGGCCAGTGCGGCGAGCAGAACCGGGGTGATCACCCCTCCCTCTCCTCCAACTTGGCCAGCGCCTCTCGCAGCAGCGCGGCTTCCTCGTCACTGACCTGGTCGACGAACCGGACCAGAGCCTCGCGGCGGTCGCCGGCGCGATCCAATGCGTCCCGCATCAGGTCGGCGGCCATCTCCTCGCGAGGCGCCGCGGCCTTGTAGCGCCAGGCTTTTCCGTCGCGCTCGCGCTCGGTCAGATTCTTCTTCTGCAACCGGTCGAGCACCGTCATCACGGTCGTGTAGGCCAGATCGCGAGTGGTGGAGACCTGCTCGTACACCTTGCGGACGGTGAGCGCATCCGGCGCCGCCCAGAGCTGCTCCATGACGATCCGCTCGAGGTCGCCGAGCGGTCGCGGGGCCTTCTCCTCACTGGTCACGTGACCAGTATAACTACGCGTTGTAGTAGATCCGCGCTACGATCTACTACGTAACGTCGTAGATGTGTTCTGGAGGGTCTCGTGGACACCCTGGATCTGGCCCGGTGGCAGTTCGCCGTCACCACCGTGTACCACTTCTTCTTCGTGCCGGTGACGATCTCGCTGGTCGCGATCACCGCCGGCCTGCAGACCGCGTGGTATCGGACCGGCAAGGAGAAGTACCTGCGGCTGACCAAGTTCTACGGGAAGCTGTTCCTGATCAACATCGCGATGGGCGTCGTCACCGGCCTCGTCCAGGAGTTCCAGTTCGGGATGAACTGGAGCGACTACTCGCGCTTCGTCGGCGACGTGTTCGGCGCGCCGCTGGCGCTGGAGGGGCTGCTCGCGTTCTTCCTCGAGTCGACCTTCATCGGGTTGTGGATGTTCGGCTGGGAGCGGCTGCCGAAGCTGGTGCACCTCGGCTGCATCTGGATGGTCGTGCTCGGCACCCAGCTCTCGGCGTACTTCATCCTCGCCGCCAACTCCTGGATGCAGAACCCGGTCGGTTTCCGCTACAACGCCGAGCGCGGCCGGGCCGAGCTGACCGACCTGTGGGCGGTGCTCACCAACAAGGTCGTGCTCGTCACCTATCCACACACGATCTTCGCCGCGTTCATGGTCGGCGGGGCGTTCGTCGCCGCGGTCGCGCTGTGGCACCTGCTGCGGCGGCCGTCGGTCGACCGCGAGGTGTTCCGGACGGCGCTGAAGATCGGCGCGGTGATCGTGCTCGCGGCCAGTGCCGGTGTCGCGATCAGCGGCGACCAGCAGGGCAAGGTGATGACCGAGGTGCAGCCGATGAAGATGGCGGCCGCGGAGGCGCTGTACGAGACCGAGAAGCCGGCCTCGTTCTCGGTCTTCACGATCGGCACGCTGGACGGCTCGAAGGAGATCTTCTCGATCAAGGTGCCGTATCTGCTCTCGTTCCTCGGCACCGGTCATCTCGACGGCGAGGTGAAGGGGATCAACTCGTTGCAGCAGGCGTACGAGACGCTCTACGGACCGGGCTCCTACAGCCCGAACGTGCCGCTCGCCTACTGGACCTTCCGGCTGATGATCGGGGTCGGGATGGCCGCCGGGGCGATCGCGTTGTGGTTGCTCTGGGCAACTAGGAAGGGCCGGGCTCCGGCGAAGTGGCTGATCTGGGTGGTCGCCCCGCTGCCCCTGCTGCCACTCGTGGCGAACTGCTTCGGCTGGATCTTCACCGAGACAGGCCGGCAACCGTGGCTGGTTTTCGGGCTGCTGCCGACGGCCTCGGGAGTCTCACCAGGCACTACCGCGGCTGAGGTGATCACCTCGCTGGTCGGCTTCACCGTCCTGTACGGCGTGCTCGCGGTGGTCGAGGTGAAGTTGATGCTGCGCACCATCCGGGGTGGCCTGGCCGGGACCGACAGCCCGACGCCAGGCGCGGCGCCGGACGACTCCGAACCGGCCGCCGAACCGCTCTCGTTCGCGTACTGAAGGGCTGACTGATGGAGCTCACGACTGTCTGGTTCCTCGTGATCGCGGGGCTGTGGACGGGCTACTTCGTGCTGGAGGGTTTCGACTTCGGGGTCGGCGCGCTGCTGCGGGTGATCGGCCGGGACGAGCCCGAGCGCCGGGCCGCGATCACCACGATCGGTCCGGTCTGGGACGGCAACGAGGTCTGGCTGGTGATGGCCGGTGCGGCCACCTTCGCTGCGTTCCCGGAGTGGTACGCGACGCTGTTCAGCGGGTTCTACCTGCCACTGTTCGCGATCCTGGTCGCGCTGATCCTGCGCGGGGTCGCCCTGGAGTACCGCGGGAAGCGTGCGGATCTGGAGTGGCGCGGGCGGATGGACACGCTGATCACCGTCGGCTCGGTGGTGCCGGCGTTCCTTTGGGGGATCACCTTCGCCAACCTGGTCCGCGGCGTACCGCTGGATAGCTCGCATGAGTTCGTGGGGAGTCTGGGGGATCTGTTCGGGCCGTTCGCGTTGTTGGGCGGGGTGACCTTCGTGGCGGTGTTCGTCACCCATGGCGCGATCTTCCTCGCGCTGCGGACCGACGGCGTGCTGCGAGAGCGGGCGAACCGGTTGGCCGCGCGGCTCGGGATTGTGACGGCAGCGCTCGCCATCGCCTTCCTCTGGTGGGCGCAGGCGCTGCGTGGAGACACCGGCTCGGCGATCGTGGCCGCTGCCGCGGCGCTGGCCTTCGTCAGCGGTCTGGTGGCCAACCGCTTCGGCCGGGAGGGCTGGGCCTTCACCGGGACGGCAGTTGCTACCGGGCTGGCCGTGGTGTCGTTGTTCGCCGCGCTCTTCCCGGTGGTGATCCCGTCCACGCTGGATCCTCAGTCGACACTGACCGCGGTCGAGGCGGCGTCGACGGCGTACACGTTGAAGATCCTGACGATCATCGCGGCCATCTTCACGCCGCTGGTGCTGCTCTACCAAGGGTGGACGTACTGGGTCTTCCGCAAGCGGGTCGTGGTGGCATGAAGCCCCTCGATCCACGGTTGCTGCGCCGGGCCAAGGCGGCCCGGGCCTTCCTGGTGGCGTCGGTGCTGATCGGCATCGCCAGTGGGGTGCTGATCGTCGTCCAAGCAGTCCTGCTCGCCCGCGGTATCGCTGGCGTGGTGCTGCGCGGTGAGGACGTCACTGGGGTTGCCTGGGCGTTGGCTGCGGTTGTTGCGGGGCGGGCCGGGCTGCTGTGGCTGCAGGAGGTGGTCGCACAGCGGGCTGCGGCTGCTGTGAAGTCCACTCTGCGGCGGCAGGTGCTCGAGCACTCGCTGAAGCTCGGACCGGTCTGGCTGAGCGGTGAGCGCAGCAGTGCGCTGACCACGCTGCTGACCAAGGGGCTCGACGACCTCGACCCGTACTTCGCGCGGTACCTGCCGCAATTGGTGCTCGCGGCAACAGTCCCGGCCGGTGTGATCGGTTGGATGGCGACAGGTGACCTGATCGCTGCCGGGACCGTGGTGGTCACGCTGCCGCTGATCCCGATCTTCATGGCGCTGATCGGCTGGGCGACTCAGGCGCACAGCAAGCGGCGCCAGCGGGCGTTGGGGGTGCTCGCGCATCACTTCACGGATGTGGTGACCGGTCTGCCGACACTCAAGCTGTTCGGCCGCGCGAAGGCCCAGCAGGACGCCGTACGGCGAGTCACCGATCGGCACCGGGTCGCGTCGATGAGCAGCCTGCGGGTCGCGTTCCTGTCGTCGTTCGCGCTGGAGTTGCTGGCCAGCATCTCGGTCGCGCTGGTGGCGGTCGGGGTTGGGCTCCGGCTGATCGAGGGGCACCTCGGGCTGGAGACCGCGTTGATGGTGTTGATCCTCGCGCCCGAGGCGTACTTGCCGCTGCGGCAGGTCGGCATGCAGTTCCACGCGAGTGCGGATGGCGTTGCTGCCAGCGAGGAGGTGTTCCGGGTGCTCGAGACGCCGCTGCCGGGGCGGGGCGAGCGGACCGACGTACCGGATCTGCGGACGACGACACTCCAGCTGTATGACGTGACCGTGCGGTATGCGGGACGTCCGGAGCCGGTGCTCGACGGATTCGATCTGGAGGTCCGGCCGGGCGAGGTGGTCGCGCTTACCGGAGCCAGCGGTGCTGGGAAGTCGACAGTGCTTGCGGTGTTGCTCGGGTTCGTCGTGCCGGAGCGGGGTGTGGTGGTGGTCGGTGGGAGTGCGGCCGACGAGTTCGAGCCGAGCGAATGGCGGCGGCAGTTCGCCTGGGTGCCACAGCGGCCGGGGCTGCGGATGGGGACTATCGCGGACAACGTCCGGCTCGGGCGGCCGGCGGCCTCCGACGACGACGTGCGGCTGGCGCTGCTGTCTGCGGGTGCCAGTGAGTTGGAGCTGGACAAGGCAGTGGGCGAGCGTGGCCAACTGCTGTCAGGCGGCCAGCAGCGGCGGGTCGCCCTGGCGCGCGCACTACTGACAGACGCGCCGGTGCTGCTACTCGACGAGCCGACCGCCGGCCTAGACGCCGAGGCCGAGGCAGCGATTGTCGCCGGCCTACGGGCAACGGGCCGGACCGTCCTGATGGTCGCGCACCGCCCCGCCCTGATCGCGGCCGCCGACCGAACCGTCGTAGTCGCAGACCGAGAGCTGGTGCCCGCATGAGCGCCATAGCCGTGCGGTCTGATCGCCTGCCTGGTGGGGGCCGAGGGTTGGTGTGGGGGATGAGCGTGACTGCGGTGGGTCTGGTCGCTTGTGTGGTGGGAGCCGAGAGGTGGGGTTGGGATGAGTAGCTGGGGGTTGGTGCGGCCGGAGCGGCGGGTGTGGTGGCGGTTGGTGCTTGCGCTGGTCGCGGGGGTGGCGGCGTCGGGGTCTGCGGTGGCGTTGCTGGCGACCTCGGCTTGGCTGATCACCACGGCCGCGGCTCAGCCGCCGGTGCTGATCCTGTTGGTGCCGATCGTGGCGGTGCGCGCATTCGGTGTTGGTCGTGGCGTTTTCCGGTACGTCGAGCGGCTCGCTGGCCACGACGCGGCGTACCGGGTGTTGGGGGAGACCCGGGCTCGGATCACCGGTCGGCTGGAGCGGATCGCGCCAGGTGGATTGAGCGGCCGTCGGCAGGGTGACCTGCTGGCCCGGCTGGTGCTGGACGTGGATGCGGTGCTCGACCTGTGGTTGCGCGTGCTGCTGCCAGCGGCGGTCGCCATGGTGACCGCCACTGCGACTGTTGCTTTGTTGGTGCTGCTGCTCCCGGTAGCCGGTGCAGCCGTCGCAGCTGCGGTGTTGATCGCCTGCACTCTCGTTCCCTGGCTGACGGCGAAGACGGCCGCGCGGGCGGAGCGCAGGTTGACCGGAGAGCGTGGTGACGTGGCTGCTGCAGCCACTGAGACTCTGTTGACTGCAGGCGACATCGTCGCGTTCAACGCGGTCGACGAGGTGATGGCTGCGTTCAGTGCGAGCGATGACCGGCTGGCGGCGGCGGAGCGCCGTTCGGCCTGGAGTGCTGGGCTCGGCGGTGCGCTCCTGGTGCTGTGCGTGGGTGGCGCGAGTGTTGCGGGGCTGGTGCTGGGCAGTACGGCGAATATCACCGGCGCGGTGTTCGCCGTACTCGTCCTTACTCCGCTCGCCCTGGCCGACGTCCTCGGCGGAATCCCGGCCGCCGCGCAGCTCGCGATCCGGGTCCGGGCAGCGCTGGGTCGAGTCCAGGAGTTGGTTGATGCGCCAGAGCCGGTGCGCGAACCCTCGGTCGCGCTGCCGTTCCCGCGGGGGCGTGATTTGGAGGTGAAGCACTTGCGCGTCGGGTACGACGGCGACGACGTACTGGATGGGCTCAGTCTGGAGCTGCCGGCCGGGAGCCGGGTGGTGATCACCGGGCCGAGTGGATCGGGGAAGAGCACGCTGGCGGCGGTGCTGCTTCGCTTCCTGGAGCCTCGCGGTGGTGAGGTCCTGATGGACGGTGTGGATCTGGCGAGCATCGAGGGTGATCAGGTGCGGTCGGTCGTCGGGCTGCTGACGCAGGAGAGCCACGTGTTCGACACGACCATCCGGGAGAACCTGCTGCTCGCTCAGCCTGGTGCGAGCGACCTGCGGCTGTGGCGCGCGCTGTACCTCGCTCGCCTCGGGGTGTTCGTCGAGGGCCTACCGGACGGGCTGGACACGATGGTCGGCGAGCACGGGGCTCGACTGTCCGGGGGTGAGCGGCAGCGGCTCGCGTTCGCGCGTCTGCTGCTCGCGGACCGCGACGTACTCGTGCTGGACGAGCCCACTGAGCACCTCGACGAGGAGACCGGCCGGGCCCTGCTGACCGACCTCTTCGAAGCCGCAGGCAAGCGGACAGTCGTCCTACTGACGCACCGGCCCGACCTAGCCCCCGCCCACGCCCGCCGCCAAGCCGTCCACCTCCCCTAAGCGCCGCCCCGCTGGCCGCCCGCACTAACGTCCGAAGGATCCGAGGACGTGGTCGAGTGCGTGGTCGGCGTGTTTTCGGACGCTAACCGCCACGGGCTAGTGGTGGGGTCTGGTGGGTGATCCGTCGCGGGGTGGCTGAGCGCTTCGCCTAGCCAGGAACCCCGCCTCCCCGAATGCGCTCGTCCCATCCGACCGCTCGGATTCGGCCGGCGGCGTACGCGGTGGTTGCTCGCCGCTGCGGCCGGTTTTACAGAGACGGGTGGCTGGGGCAGTCTCTGGCTGGGCCGGATGGTGCGGCCGGTGATCGAGCTTCCCGTTGCCTGAGCTTCTGAGCTTCGGTTGCCGTCGGCGATCAGGAGGCCTGTTGAGTGGCTCGTTTGCGGTGGTTTTCGCGGTTTGCGGGGATCTGCTGCCTCTGAGCGGCAGTAGATCCCCGCAGAGGCGCGATTCGCGGGTCCATCAGCAGGTTCACGGAGTTTCTACTGTCACGGAGCGGCAGTAGGACTCCGTGAATCTCGCAACCGGCACCTTCAGACGACCTCAACTCGTTGGCCGCAACCGGAGCCCGGAAGCTCAGGCGGCGGGCACGCGATCGCCGGCCTCGCCATCCCCCCTCAGCCACAGGCGACGCCCACCTAGTACTTCAGTAAATCGGCCGCTGCGGCGACCAGCCACCGCGTTCGTGTCCGGCCTGTCCGGTGCGGCGCGAATCGGGGGCACACCGGCCGCCTTTGCGGGGATCTGCTGTCACCCAGTGGCAGCGGATCGCCGCAAAGACGCATTAGCCGCGGCTGGGCGGGGTGGTTCGGTCGGTGACCGCGGGTCCCCTCGCCTGTGGCTGACGAGGGTGGTTGCTCCCGACGACGAGGTGGCCTGATGGCTGACCCGTCGCGACTGCTTGGCGACGAGCCCGAGTGCTTCGCTCACGGCTTTGGCTCCATCTGCTGTGCTCCAGGCGGGCGGCCGCTGCATCAGCCAACGCGAGCTACGGCGTCCGCTCACGGAACGCGACGGGAGATGCGCTCTCTGTGGCGAGCAATGCGCGGGGAGTGTCGTGCGTGTGGCGTGATGGATGGCGCATCGGGCGGGTGTTGGCGTGATTGATGCGGGGGGCGGGCCGGGTGTCTGCCAAGATGAGTAACCGTGTTGACCCCAGAGCTTGTCACCTTGCTGACTGACCAGGTCTTGATCGCGATCATCGTTGTCGCGGTGGTGGTGCTGGGCGGCGCGGCCGGACTCGTCGTGACCCGGCGTCGTCGCTCCGCGTTGCCCCAGGCGGATCGCCCGGCGCCGCTGGAGACGGCGGAGCCGAAGGTTGGTGAGGACGCCGAGACGCCGCGGGATACGCCGACGCGCACGCTCGAGGACACTGAGCTGCCGGCCGAGGCCCCGGCTCAGGAGTTGGAGAAGCCCGAGTCGGCGCAGGGGCGGTTGGTTCGGCTGCGGGCCCGGTTGGCTCGCTCGCAGGGTTCCCTCGGTAAGGGGCTGCTTGCGCTGCTGTCGCGCGACAAGCTCGACGAGGAGGCGTGGGAGGACATCGAGACCACCCTCATCACCGCTGACGTCGGCGTGACGCCCACCCAGGAGTTGGTGGAGAAGCTGCGGACGCGGATGCGGGTCGAGGGCGTCGGTCCGGCGCAGGCGCGCGAGATCCTCCGCGAGGAGCTGATCGCGCTGGTGAACCCGGCGATGGACCGTTCGCTCGCGGTGACGCGCAAGGAGACCCAGCCGGCCGTCGTCCTGGTTGTCGGCGTCAACGGCACTGGCAAGACCACGACTGTCGGTCGGCTCGCCCGGGTGTTGGTCGCTGAGGACAAGCACGTCGTACTGGGTGCTGCGGACACGTTCCGCGCCGCGGCTGCGGACCAGCTGCAGACCTGGGGTGAGCGGGTCGGCGCGCGGACCGTGCGCGGGCCGGAGGGAGGCGACCCGGCCAGCATCGCGTTCGACGCGGTCAAGCAAGGCATCGCTGAGGAAGCGGACGTCGTCCTGATCGACACGGCCGGGCGGCTGCACACCAAGACCGGCTTGATGGACGAGCTCGGCAAGGTGAAGCGCGTGATCGAGAAGTCGGCCGAGGTCGACGAGGTCCTGCTCGTCATCGACGCCACCACCGGCCAGAACGGCCTCACCCAGGCCCGCGTCTTCGCCGACGTCATCAATGTGACCGGGCTCGTGCTGACCAAACTGGACGGTACGGCGAAGGGCGGCATCGTGATCGCGGTCCAGCGCGAACTCGGCGTACCGGTCAAGCTCGTCGGCCTCGGCGAAGGTGCCGACGACCTGGCCCCCTTCGACCCGGAACAGTTCGTAGACGCCCTCCTCGACTGACCCGAGCCGCCCCCCAAACAATCGCGCGCCCCCAACACCGCCCGCCTCCCCCCTCCCTCCCTCCCCCAAAGGTAGGTCGCCTTCTCTTTGGGCGCGAGTTCCATCTTTGTGAACCCACCAACCACTTCCGCGCCCCAAATCCGGTTGGTGGATACCCAAAGATGCCCCCGCGCCCAAGGATGCGCTCGGTGCTCAAAGGTGGGTGGGCTTCTCTTTGGGCGCGAGGTCGATCTTTGTGTATCCACCGATCATTTCTGTGGTCCGGATTTGGTTGGTGGGTGCACAAAGATGGGCTCTGTGCCCAAGGATGCGCTTTGCGCCCAAGGATGCGCTCGGCGCTCAAAGGTGGGTGGGCTGCTCTTTGGGTGCGAGGTCGGGCTTTGGGTACCCACCGACCACTTCTGCGGGCCGGATCTGGGTGGTGGGGGCCCACGGATGAGGGGGTGTGCAAACGGCGGCGGGGGTGGTGAGGAACGGGGGGCTGGTCTTTGGGGGTGGGGGGTGGGGGAGGGTTGGGGTGCGTAGCATGTCGAGGGTCGGGGTTTGGCTTCGTCTTCCGGGAAAGAAGCGAAACTAGGAGGACTTGAGATGACGAAGTTTTTGTTGCTGATGAACCATGACGGCGGCACGGCTGAGACAACGATGCACGAGTGGGACGAGGCGGACCGGCAGGCTCACCTGGATCACCTGAACGCGACTCTGGATCGGCTCCGGGAGCGTGGTGAGCTGGTGGAGGTGCAGGGGCTGACGTGGCCGAAGCACGCCAAGGTGGTGCGGGCCGCGAGTGTCAGTGCGCCGGTGATCACGGATGGGCCGTATGCCGAGGCCAAGGAGATCCTGGCCGGGTACACGTTGATCGACGTCGAGTCGGAGGAGCGGGCGCTCGAGATTGCCGCTGAGCAGTCCAGTGCGCCTGGGCCTGGCGGTGTGCCGATCGAGCAGCCGATCGAGGTTCGCCGACTGATGGGTTCGGATGCAGACTTCTGGGACATCTGACCACCACCTCGAGGACCTGCTGCGTGAGCTGACGCCGCAGGTCCTCGGGGCGGTCGTTCGGCGGTCGGGCGACTTCGCGGCGGCTGAGGACGCCGTACAGGAGGCTTTGCTTGCGGCCGCGACCACGTGGCCGCGGGACGGGCAGCCGGACAATCCGAAGGCCTGGCTGATCCAGACGGCGTCGAGACGGTTTATCGACGAGATCCGGCAGGCTCAGGCTCGGCGGCGCCGGGAAGAGCACGCGGCGCTGCGGGAGCTTCCGCCGGAGGAGGTCGAGGAGTACGACGACACGCTCCGGCTGCTGTTTCTGTGCTGCCACCCGGGGCTGACGCCGGCCTCGGCCATCGCGCTCACGCTGCGGGCGGTCGGTGGGCTCACCACGGCCGAGATCGCCACGGCGTACTTGGTGCCTGAGGCAACGATGGCGCAGCGGATCAGCCGGGCGAAGAGCAAGCTCAAGGGTGCGACCTTCGAGCTGACCGCCGATGCGGATCGGCTGCGCAACGTGCTGCATGTGCTCTATCTGATGTTCAACGAGGGCTATGCGAGCAGTAGCGGTGCAGAGCTGCAGCGGAGCGACCTGGCCAGCGAGGCGATCCGGTTGACTCGTGCAGTGCACGCACAGCTGGAGGACGGTCAGGTCACCGGTCTGCTGGCACTGATGCTGTTGACCGACGCCCGGCGAGCAGCACGGACCGGTAGCGGCGGAGAGCTCATTCCACTCGCCGACCAGGACCGGATGCTCTGGAACGCCGACTACATCACCGAAGGCGTCGAGCTGGCGGTCAAGGCGTTCCACACTCCACCACTGGGTGAGTACCAGCTGCAGGCCGCGATCGCTGCGCTCCATGACGAGGTTGCGCACGCTGACGACACCGACTGGCCGCAGATCTTCGCCCTCTACGGACTACTCGAGGACCTGTCCGGCAACCCGATGGTGAAGCTCAACCGTGCCATCGCGGTCGCCATGGTCAGCGGCCCCGATGAAGGGCTCAAGCTGTTGGAGCCGCTGGACGACGAGCTGAGCGGCAACCACCGGCTGGACGCGACGCGCGGGCATCTCCACGAGATGCGCGGCGACCACGACACTGCGGCGGAGTACTTCCGGGAAGCAGCCCGCGGTACGACGAGCCTGCCTGAGCGCGACTATCTGCTGAAGAAGGCCGCTGCGCTCACTGGTACTGGGCAAACGCCGCACTGATGTCCTCATCGGTTGCCAGCAGCAACCGTAGGAGCACCCGCGCCTTGTAGGGGTCGAGGAAGCCACCGTCGATCAGACCGCGCTGCAGCAGGTCGATCTCCGAGCCCGCGGCGTTGTAGGTGTTCCGCACGATCGACCCACCACCAGTGCGCGATGTCAGTACGACGGGCATCGCCGCAGCGAGCTCACCGAGCACCGGAGCGAGTACGGCGGGGACATGTCCCGCGCCGAACCCAGCCACCACCAGACCCTGGTGAGTGTCGGCCAGTCCCTTCAGCAGCAGGCCGTCGTCGTCCATGGTCAGCGTGTAGAGCGCTACCTGGTTGGCGTCCAAGCCGGCGGGCTCGGCGCTGCCCTGGACACCGTCGAGTCGAGCGGGGCGGGCGAGGATGCGGACCTGGTCCTCGACCACGTGGCCGATCGGACCGACGTTGGGCGACACGAAGGTCGCCGTACTGGTGCTGTGGGTCTTGCGCACCCACCGTGCCGCGTGGATCTCTTCCTTGAACACCACGAGTGCGCCGAGGTCACGGGCTGCGGGGGAGCAGGCAACTCGGCATGCGGCCAGTATGTTGGCTGGTCCGTCCGGTCCGGCGAGGGTTGGGTTGCGCATGGCTCCGGTCAGTACGAACGGCTGCGAGTGCGGCCACACCTGGTCCACCAGGAAGGATGTCTCCTCGAGCGTGTCCGTGCCTTGAGTGACGACCACACCGGTCGCACCGGCGGCGACTGCCTTCGATGCGGCGTCCACAACCTCAAGCATCTTCGCTGCGGTCAGGTTGGCGCTGGGGACCTTCTCGATGTCCTGGATCTCTACTGGCTGCCCCAGCTCGGACAGCCCGGGCACAGCCGCCGTCAGATCCGCTCCGGTCAGGCGGTGGCTACCGGCCATCGCGATGGTGCCGCCCAAGGTGAACAACGCGACGCTCACTACCAGCTCCTCAACAGTCCGGACCGACCGCCGAAGATTAGCGGGTGCGTGCCCTCACGTGCATCCGTTCCCCCTGCGGGCCGTAGAGACACAGCAGCTCGGTCGGTCCGGATGCGGCGTTGCCGAACCAGTGCGGCACTCGGGTGTCGAACTCGGCGACCTCTCCGGCGGCCAGGATGAAGTCGTTGTCGCCGAGCACGATCCGGAGCTTCCCGGACAGCACATAGACCCAGTCGTAGCCCTCATGCGTCTTCTGTGCGACCTCTCCGCCCGGCCAGCCTTCCGGCACGATCTGCTTGTACGCCTGGAGGCCGCCGGGCCGCTTGCTGAGCGGAATGATGGTCGCGCCGCCATGGTGCTTGACCGGCTTGAAGTGGACGCGTGGGTCGCCGGTGGTGGGTGCGTCCACCAGCTCGTCCAGCTGCACCTGGTGAGCCCGTGCCAACGGCAACAACAACTCCAGCGTCGGCTTGCGCTGCCCGGACTCCAGCCGCGACAGCGTGCTGATCGAGATCCCGGTCGACTCCGACAACTGCGCCAGCGTCGTACCGCGCTCGACCCGCAGCGTCTTCAACCGTGGGCCCACTGCTTCCAGGACATCCTCGAAGGCTTCCATCTTGCCATTCTGGCAAAGATTGTTGTCGAAAACGAGAAGGCTGCGGATGCTTTGGGTAACGAGAGGAGCTTTGACTATGTATGACGTGATCGTGATCGGTGGCGGCGCGGCCGGGCTGAGTGGGGCGCTCGCGCTGGTGCGGTCGCGCCGGTCGGTGCTGGTGATCGACGACGGCCGGCCGCGGAACGCCCCGGCGGGACATGTGCAGAACTTCCTGACCCGCGACGGCACACCGCCGAGCGAGATCTACGCGATCGGCCGGGAAGAGGTCGCCGGGTACGGCGGTCAGTTCGCCGATGGCACGGTGACTGCGGTCCGCCCGGGTGACGTGTTCACAGTCGAGCTGGCGGACGGTACGACGTACCAGGGGCGACGGATCCTCGTCACGAGCGGTCTGACCGACGTACTGCCTGAGGTGGCCGGTCTGGCTGAGCACTGGGGCAAGGACGTGCTGCACTGCCCGTACTGCCACGGCTGGGAGGTACGGGACCAGGCGATCGGTGTGCTGGCTACCAGCCCGATGGCTGTCCACCAGGCGCAGATGTTCCGGCAGCTGAGTGACGACGTCACGCTGTTCCTGCACACCGGACCCGAGCTGACCGACCAGCAGTGGGAAGAGCTCGCGGCCCGCCAGATCGCCGTCGTACAAGGGAAAGTCGAGGCTGTGGAGGCGGTGGCCGGCAAACTCACCGGTGTGCGGCTTGAGAGCGGCAAGGTCATCCCGCGCGAGGCTCTCACGGTTCAGACCACTCTCCGGGCGAAGGCTGACTTCCTGGTCGACCTGGGTCTCAAGACGACTGTGCAGGAGGCGTTCGGCGCAGTGTTCGGCGATGCGATTGAGGTGGACGCCAAGGGCGAGACGGTGGTCCCGGGAGTCTTTGCGGCGGGCAATGTGACCGACCCGATGGCACAGGTGCTGCACGCGGCTGGTGCGGGGTTGCGGGCCGGTGCTGCGATCAACGGGGATCTGATTGCAGAAGAGACGCGTTTGGCTCTCGCCGTGCGAGGTAGTTGAGAGGTTGAATGACCGGGGTGGTGGGGTGGGGAAGGTATTAGAAGAGCCTCGGGAGGGTGGATGCTGGACACGGTCGACCCCGAGTTCGCCTCGTACGTTGACGCGCGACAGGGGAGATGGCTTCGTACTGCGTACCTTGTGTACGGAGAGCTGGAACGGGCCGAGCACGCTCTGTTGCGCGCCTTCACCCAGCTGTCACTGCACTGGCCCAAGGTGGACGATCCGGACGTCTTCGTCCAGCGTTTGCTTTACCAGCCCGCGCTGACTCGCTGGAGCCGGCTGCGGCCGTTCCCGGACAGCGAAAACCCGGTCGAACAGGCTCTGGCCGACCTCACACCGACCCAGCGAGCCATTCTGGTGCTACTGCACCTGGAAGAGCTCACCGAGTTCGAGGTGGCCGACGTACTGGCCATGTCGCACACTGCTGTGCACGCCCAGGGACTGTCCGCGTTCGAGCGCCTGCGGAGGGCGCTCACAGCAGGGGAGAGCAGATGAGGCGCGAGGACGTCGGACCGCTGCTCGGCCAGGTTGCTGAGCAGCTGCCGGATGTGAACCTGGCAGACAAGGCCTGGACGACCGGCGTGATCCTCAAACGCCGCCGACGCCGTACGGCGCTTGTCGGAATGGTGCTGGCGGTCGGGATCGCGCTGGTCGTCGCAGTGGCCTTCGCCTACGGCTGGTTCTGAGCCGATGGTTGTCTGATCACTCGCAAGGTGATCTCGACCAGGTGGTCGGCGTCCTCGACCTTCGGCATCTGCTCGTTCAGCAGGATCCGGAGCACGAACACCCCGGACAGCCACTGCACCATCATGACCGGATCGGCCGAGCGTCTGATCGGCTCACCGCGGGCCCAGGCGCGTTCCAGGGCAGCCTTTGTGAGCGCGATCCGGCGATCGATCAACTGCCGGTAGATCTTCGCGGACCGCTCGTCGCGGTTCGCCTCACTGATCCCGAGCCGCATCAGAGCGACCCCGGCCGGGTTGTTCACGAAGGCCAGTGCGTTGCCGTAGACCTCTCGCAGGTCTCCGGCCAGTGAGCCCGTGTCGGCATCGGGAATCTCGATGTCGAACAGGCCGGCCATCGCGTCGTTGGCGAGCTCCTCTTTGCTCGCCCACCGCCGGTAGATCGTCGCTTTGCCGACTCCCGCGGCCTCCGCGACGTCGTCCACCGTCATTCCGTCGAACCCACGTTCCAGCAGCAGCTGCACGGCGTACTGGCGGATCCTCGGCTCCGCGTCCGGGTCCCGTGGTCTGCCGCGGCGCGGCGTCACCCCGTGATCGATCTCCATTTCGTTCCCTACTTCGGACGGGAGCAGTGGCGCGGCTGCGGCCCCGTGTGGTCCAGGCCAGAGTGCCATACCGAGGGCCTCAGGCCCCTATGTCACGCCGATGTCACCTGGGCGGCCGCTTTGTCACATGCCGGAAACAAACGGACCGATCGGCTGAAACCGCGTGTCGGCACCGTGTGCGATGTGGCTGGGCGCGGGCTCCCCGGAGTTGTGGAGTTCTCCCGATCGAGGACGCCGGCCACCCCCTGATGACATGGAAGGGATGACGTTGATGGAGATCAACGCCGGCGATACCGCCTGGGTCTTGGCAAGTGCCGCCCTGGTGATGCTGATGACACCGGGCCTGGCTTTCTTCTACGGCGGCATGGTGCGCGTGAAGAGCGTGCTGAACATGATGATGATGAGCTTCATCACCATCGCGGTCGTCACCGTTTTGTGGGTGGTGGTCGGTTACTCGCTGACGTTCGGCGGTGACAACGGGCACGTGATCGGGAACTTCTCCGAGGTGGGGCTGAAGGGCCTGATGGCGCCCGAGGCGATCAGCGGTACCACCCCCGAGCTCGCCTTCGTCGCCTTCCAGCTGATGTTCGCGATCATCACCCCGGCGCTGATCTCAGGTGCCATCGCCGACCGGGTGACGTTCCGCGGCTGGATCGCGTTCGTGGTCGGCTGGACCTGCCTGGTCTACTTCCCGGTCGCGCACTCGGTCTGGTTCCTGGACGACGGCGCCGGCGGCTGGATCGGCGACAAGCTGAAGGCGATCGACTTCGCCGGTGGTACGGCGGTGCACGTGAACGCCGGTGCGGCCGCGCTGGCCCTTGCGATCGTGCTGGGCAAGCGGATCGGCTGGAAGAAGGACCCGATGCGGCCGCACAGCCTGCCGCTGGTCCTGCTCGGCGCCGGTCTGCTGTGGTTCGGCTGGTTCGGGTTCAACGCCGGTTCGGCGCTGAGCGCGGGCACCACCGCCGCAGTCACCTTCGTGAACACGCAGGTCGCCACCGCTGCCGCGGTGATCGGCTGGCTGATCGTGGAGCGGATCGTGCACGGCAAGGCGACCACGCTGGGTCTGGCGTCGGGTGCGGTGGCCGGTCTGGTCGCGATCACCCCGTCCTGTGGCGCGGTCAGCCCGATCGGCGCGCTCATCCTCGGTGTGTTCGCCGGTGCGATCTGCGCCTTCGCGGTCTCGCTGAAGTACAAGCTCGGCTTCGACGACTCGCTCGACGTGGTCGGTGTGCACCTGGTCGGCGGTCTGTTCGGTTCGCTGGCGATCGGCCTGCTCGGCACCGCGGCGGCGCCGTCGGCGGTCGACGGTCTGTTCTACGGTGGCGGTGCGAGTCAGCTCGGCCGGCAGGCACTGGCGAACGTGGTGGTCGGCGTCTACTCCTTCGTGGTCGCGTTCCTCCTGGCCAAGATCATCGACAAGACGATCGGGTTCCGGCTCACCGAGGACGACGAGGTCACCGGTGTCGACCAGGTCGAGCACGCGGAGACGGCGTACGACTTCCTCAGTGCGACCGGTCTGCGGGGCGCGCTGTCGGCCCGCCCGGCGCCGGTGGCGGCGAGCACGGACAATGGGTCCACCGAGACTTCGGAGAAGGAAGGTGCGAACGCATGAAGCTGATCACCGCGGTGATCAAGCCGCACAAGCTGGACGACGTCCGGAACGCGCTGGAGACGTTCGGCGTCACCGGTATGACGGTCTCCGAGGCCAGCGGCTACGGCCGGCAGAAGGGTCACACCGAGGTCTACCGGGGTGCCGAGTACGAGGTGGACCTGGTCCCGAAGGTGCGGCTCGAGGTGGTCGTCGAGGACGGTGACGGCGCCGACGTGGTCGACGTGATCGTGAAGGCCGCGCAGACCGGCAAGATCGGCGACGGCAAGGTCTGGGTGACCTCGGTCGAGACGATCGTGCGCGTCCGCACAGGTGAGCTGGACGGAGACGCCCTCTAGATGGTTGACAGGGCAGAACAGCGGCGCGCCCGGGCCGAGGAGGCCGACGCGCTGCTGTACCTGCTCCTCTCCAAGGCTTGTGACGCCCTCGGTGTGCCCACCGAGGGCGTTGCCCTGGTCGCTGTCGGCGGCTACGGCCGGGAGGAGCTCTCGCCGTACAGCGATCTCGACGTGATGCTCCTGCATGTCGATGGATACCCGCGGCTGGACGAGTTGGCGGCCCAGATCTGGTATCCGTTGTGGGACTCGCGGACCAAGCTGGACCACAGCGTGCGGACTGTCGCACAGGCGAGGACGTCGGCGGCCGACGACGTGCGGGTCGCGCTGGGGCTGCTGGACGCGCGGCACGTCGCGGGGGACTCGCATCTGACGCTGGAGCTGCGGTCCGTGCTGATGGCGGACTGGCGTCGTACGGCGAAGACCAGACTGCCCGAGTTGGCGCAGGCGTGCCGTGACCGGGCCTCGTCGGTCGGCGAGCTGGCGCATCTGGCCGAGCCGGACTTGAAGGAAGCGTACGGCGGTCTGCGGGATGCCGTCGTACTGCGTGCGTTGGTGGCGTCGTGGTTGATCGACGTACCGCATCCCGTGGTGGAGCGGGTGCGGCGCGACCTGCTGGATGTGCGCGACGAGTTGCATGCGGTCGCCGGCCGGGCAACCGACCGGTTGGTTGCCGATGTCGCCGGTGAGGTCGCGGCGGGGCTTGGTCTGGACGGTCGGGACGAGCTGCTGCGACACGTGTACGCGACTGGCCGGACGCTCGCCTATGTGTGCGACATGTCGTGGCGGCGGGTGGAGAGTCTGTTGACTCGGCCACCGCGGTCCCGGCGGTTCCAACGGACTGGTGGGCCGTTGCTGCTGGCACTTGATGAGGGTGTCGGCCAGCACGAAGGTGAAGTCGTGCTGATGCCGGATGCGCGGCCGGAGCGGGACGCCGTACTGGGTCTGCGGGCTGCGGCGGTTGCTGCGGATCGTGAGCTCGGGCTGTCTCCTGCTGTGTGCACGCGGCTGGCTGCGAAGGCGCTGGCGTTGCCGGAGCCGTGGCCTGGTGAGGCACGGCGGTTGCTGTGTGCATTGCTGGGCGCGGGCGAGGGACTGCTGGAGGTGTGGGAGGCGCTCGACCAGGCCGGCTACATCACGCGGATCCTGCCGGAGTGGGACACCGTGCGCTTCCGGCCACCGCAGTCGGCGATCCACCGCTTCACTGTCGACCGGCACCTGCTGGAGACGTGTGTCGAGGCGTCCAAGATGGTGCGGGACGTACGGCGACCTGACCTGCTCCTGATCGCCGCACTGCTGCACGACCTCGGTAAGGCGGTCGACGGCGACCACAGTGTCACCGGTGCGGTGATTGCTGCGCGGATCGCACGTCGGATCGGCTTCAACGAGACGGACTCCGACACGATCACCCTGTTGGTCCGGCAGCACCTGATGCTGGCGCAGGTCGCCACTCGGCGCGATCTGGACGACCCGATGACGGTCGAGCTGGTGTCGGGGATCGTCCGGGACACCGAGACGCTGGACCTGCTGGAGGCTCTCACCTACGCCGATGCTCGTGCGGCCGGTCCTGCGGCGTCGTCGCCGTGGCGGATGCGGCTGGTGGGCGAGCTGTGTCGTCGGGTTCGCGGTGAGCTGTCGGGCGGTGGTGAAGGGATGTGGACGGACACTCCGCCGATTCCGATCCCCGAACTGCAGCAGATCGTCGGTATCGGCCAGCTCGGGGTGGCCGTGACCGAACATCATGGTGACTTGCGCGTCAGCGTCGCCGTACCGGACCAGGTGGGCACGCTGGCGACAGTGGCCGCCGTACTGGCTGTTGAGCGGTTGTCTGTGCGTGCTGCGGTCGTGAGCTCGGTTGATGGGCTTGGCATCTCGCAGTGGACGGTGGCTGGCTCCGCACCGGACCCAGTGCGGTTGCGGGACCGGCTTGCGGTCGCACTGCGCGACAACACTGACCTGGTACGGCGCTTGGCCGCGCGCGACTCGTCCGCTCCCCGGGTGGCGAGTCGGGTCGATCTGTTGCCAGGGGCATCGGAGACCGCGACTGTGCTGCAGGTACGTGCTCACGACCGGCCAGGACTCATGTACGACGTCGCCGCGGCCATAGCGGCGACTGGTGCTGACATCCGCTCTGCACACGTCAGCACGCTCGGAGCCGAGTGTGTGGACGTTTTCTACCTCACTGATCGCCATGGCTCGCCGCTGGAAGAGGAGGACGCGCGGACCACCGCCAAGACCGTGCTGGATCGCCTGACCTTCTAATCTCGTCGCTATGGGCGTCGTAGCGGGTCTGCAGCAGCAAGCGATCGAGTGCGAGGCACTCGGGTCCACGATGTACGCCGAACTGATTCGGCGGATGGTGGACGACTACGAACTCGGTGGCGCGTCCACCGGCGTACTCGCAAGCTACGAGGGTCATCCCCACGACGAGGACATCGTCCTGCCGTTGCTGGGCGCAGTGCACCGGCTGGTGCTAGCCGGGGAGGCGCCGGAGCTTGCGGGCTTCTATCCGAGCGTTGGTGGCGAGTGGGACCCGGTCCTCGGCTGGGAGGCGTTCGAGCAGGTGCTGCAGTCACGTGCTGCTGAGCTGCGCGCCGTACTGCTGCAGCCGCCGCAGACCAACGAGGTCCGCCGCTCGGTCGCCCTGTACGGCGGTCTGCTGCAGCTAGTGGACGAGATCCCGCTGCCGGTGCGACTGTGCGAGATCGGTTCGAGTGCCGGGCTGAACCTGCGTGCTGACCACTTCCGCTTCAACCTGGCGGACGGAACGTCGTACGGGGCAGTGGACAGCCCGGTGGTCATCGAGGCGGCGTGGTCGGGCCGGGAGGTGCCGCGGCCGGCGCTGCGGATCGCAGAGCGCGTGGGTAGTGATGTGGCACCGGTGAACCCGCTGACCGCGGAGGGTGCGCGCACGCTGACCTCGTACGTGTGGGCGGACCAGGTGGAGCGGCTGGCGCGGTTGCGGGGCGCACTGGCGATCGCGCAGGAGGTGCCGGTCGACCTGCGGCGTGAGGACGCGGTGTCGTTCGTCCGCGGGCTGGAGCTGTCCGAGGGGCACGTGACTGTGCTGTGGCACTCGATCATGTGGGGCTATCTGCCGCCGGAGGACCAGGCGGCGGTGGACGCGGCGCTGGCTGAGCTCGGGGCGCGGGCGGGGGAGTCGACGCCGTTGGCCCGGCTGCGGCTCGAGCCGCCGGGTGAGTGGGGAGACGAGTTCCTGGTCGAGCTGCAGACCTGGCCGGGTGGCGTCCGCCGGGTGCTCGGACGTGCCGATCCTCACGGCCAGGGGATGGTCTGGGAGCTTCCCTTCGAGGTCGAGGAACGACTAGCCTAAGTTAGGTAAGGCTTACCTATCTCAAGGGAGTTCCCGCTCAGATGATGCGTCGTATCGTTCTGACTCTCACCGCTGCCGTCGCCCTGACCGTCGGCGTCGTCGCCCCGGCTTCCGCTGCGCCTGGCAGCGCCTCGAATCTCGGCAAGACCCTGAACGCCTCGAACGCCACCGGCCTGGCCAAGGCTGGTGAGACCATCACCGTCACCGGTAGCGGCTACAACCCGGCGCAGGGCTACTACGTCGCGCTGTGCGCGGTCCCGTCGGACTACAGCTACGGCACCAAGCCCAGCCCGTGCGCAGGCGGCGACGGTCAGGGCGGTACGACGGTCGGCCCGTCCGCATGGGTGACCAACAACCCCCTCGGCGGCAGCGCGTCGTACCCGATCGCCTCCAACGGGACCTTCACCGCCCAGATCCGGATCGCCGAGGTCAACCCGGGCCTCGACTGCAGCGACCCCGACATCACCTGCGCGATCGTCTCCCGCCGCGACCACTTCGCGGCGAGCGACCGCACCGGTGATGTCTACATCCCGGTGTCGTTCAGCTGAGTGCTGCGACCAGGGTGTCGGTAAGTTCTGCTGCGTAAACCTGCTCGGGATCGAGGTCGGGGTCGTAGATGCCGATATCGATCCCGATGCATTTCTCCGCCGTGAGCAGTGGGTGCAGTAGCTGTCGCAGTTGGTCGTGGTCGATGCCGCCCGGGTCGGGGCTGTCCACGGCCGGCATGATCGCGGCGTCCAGGATGTCGACGTCGAGGTGCACCCAGAAGCCGTCCAGCTCGGCCAGGTGGTCGAGCACTCCGGTCGCGGCGCCGGATGGGTCCGCGATGACGTCCAGGGCTGACCAGTGCGGGATCCCTGCTTCGTTGAGCGTCTCCAGGTAGGACTCGTCTTCGCGGTATCCGAGCATGACGGCGTCGGTGTCGCGCACGTACGGCTTCAGGCCTTCCAGATCGGTCAGGTCGTCCTGCCCGCGCCCGGTCACCAGCGCCAATGCTTCCCCGCCCGCAGCGCCGACGTACTCATCGTTGTCGACGGTCCGCATGTCCGAATGCCCGTCGAGGTACACCACGCCGTACCGGCCGCGCCGCTTCAGAGCCAAGGTCGGCCCGAGCAGGTTGCTGCACTCACCACCCAGCAGTACGACGAACTTGCCGTCGTCGACGAGCGTGCCGATTCGATCCGCCAGCCGCACGCTGTACGACGCCATCGGGCCCGCGTTGAACACGCCGTCCCCGGGCTTCCAGTCCCCACGGTCATACCGAGGCGGCACCACGCATCCCGCATCGGCGGCCCCGATGCGCTCGATGATGCCCTGATCCCGCAGCGCCCCCGCGAGCTTGTAGCACCCCGGCACCGTCCCCTCCATCGGTGGCCGCAACCCCAAGTTGGATGGCCCGTCCAGCACGACCCGACTACGCCCCACTCGCATGCCCCTAACCGCTAATCAACGCAAGAGTGGTTAATCCTCCAATCCCCGTCCACCCCTGTCAACCAACGACGTCAATCGCCTTGAGCACGCATCAACCACGCATCTGCCCTGCGGATGGTCGAACCGTGCTCAAGGGGCCGCTGGTGGCGTGCTTTGAGCTCCCATCGACCATCTGGGGGGCGGTCTGGATGACTGAACCGTGCTCAAGGCGGGGCGGGGCGTGGGTGGCCGGTAGACTCGTGGAGTTGTTCGGTGCTCGCTAGAGGATGGACTTTCCCGTGTTCGACACGCTTTCCGATCGGTTGTCCGCTGCGTTCAAGAATCTGCGCGGCAAGGGCAAGCTGACCGACGCCGATATCGAGGCGACGACGCGGGAGATCCGGATCGCGCTGCTGGAGGCGGACGTCGCGCTGCCGGTGGTCCGCGAGTTCATCGCGAAGATCCGGGAGCGGGCCAGCGGGGCCGAGGTGCGCGGGGGGCTGAACCCGGCGCAGCAGGTGATCAAGATCGTGAACGAGGAGCTGGTCGGCATCCTCGGCGGGGAGACCCGTGAGCTGCGGATGGCGAAGCGGCCGCCGACGGTCATCATGCTGGCGGGTCTGCAGGGTGCCGGTAAGACGACCCTCGCGGGCAAGCTGGCCAAGTGGCTGAAGGAGACCAAGCACCAGACGCCGATCCTGGTCGCGGCCGACCTGCAGCGTCCGAACGCGGTCACCCAGCTCCAGGTGGTCGGTGAGCGGGCCGGGGTGCCGGTGTTCGCGCCCGAGCCGGGCAACGGTGTCGGCGATCCGGTGGACGTGGCCCGGAAGGCGATGGACGAGGCGCGGGCCAAGCAGCACAGCGTGGTGATCGTCGACACGGCCGGCCGGCTGGGTGTCGACGAGGAGCTGATGAAGCAGGCCGCCGACATCCGCGACGCGGTGAACCCGGACGAGATCCTGTTCGTCGTCGACGCGATGATCGGTCAGGACGCGGTGGTCACCGCGCAGGCCTTCCTCGACGGGGTCGGCTTCGACGGCGTGGTGCTGTCCAAGCTGGACGGTGACGCCCGCGGTGGTGCGGCGCTCTCGATCGCGCAGGTGACCGGCCGCCAGGTGATGTTCGCCAGCAACGGCGAGAAGCTCGAGGACTTCGACGTCTTCCACCCCGACCGGATGGCGTCGCGCATCCTCGGCATGGGTGACGTGATGAGCCTGATCGAGCAGGCCGAGCGCACCTTCGACGCGGACGCGGCGGCCAAGACCGCCGCCAAGCTGCAGAAGAAGGGCGGCAAGGACTTCACCCTGGACGACTTCCTCGCCCAGATGCAGTCGGTGCGCAAGATGGGCCCGCTGACCAAGATCTTCGGCATGCTGCCCGGCGCCAGCCAGTTCAAGGACCAGCTGGAGAACTTCGACGAGCGCGAGATCGACCGCATCGAGGCGGTCATCCACTCGATGACCCCGGCCGAGCGCACCGACCCGAACATCATCAACGGCTCCCGCCGGGCCCGGATCGCGAAGGGTTCGGGGACCGAGGTCGCCACCGTCAGCGGCCTGGTCGAGCGGTTCTTCGAGGCTCGCAAGATGATGTCCGCGATGGCCTCCGGCAAGGGCATCCCGGGGATGCCCGGAATGCCGGGGATGCCCGGCGCCGGCGCCGCGGGCGGCCGCAAGGCGAAGCAGCAGAAGCTGGCCAAGGGGAAGAAGCGCGGTTCGGGCAACCCGGCCAAGCGGGCCGGTGGCGCGCCCCAGCCGCAGGAGCCGCAGCCGGGCCAGCTGCCGGCCGCGTTCGGCGGTGGCGGCCAGAACGGCGGCGATTTCGAGCTGCCGGACGACCTCAAGAAGATGCTCGGCGGTCAGTAGCGGGCAGTGATCGGGCACCGCACCTGCCCGATCGGACAACCGGTCACTGCACGAAGTGACACCCCGTTACCGGTTGTCCATGAACCTGGGGCCGCTAAGATCGTCCCTACGCCCGGAGAAAGCCAGTACTGCGGAAACGTCGAAGGACGGATCGGATGAGGCAGCAGTTCAAGAACCTGGACACGTGGCGGGGGAAGCTCACCGCTACCTGGGTGTGCTTGGCTCCGCCGACCGCGATGGTCGCGGTGTTCGTCGTCGGCGGTGTCACGTCGAACACGTTCATCGTCGACGCGCACGCCCTGGCCACCCAGCGCCCGGACGCGGTCTTCGACGACCTGGTCAACAACGTCCCGAGCCAGCCCGGCGTGGACGGCAGTCTGCCGACCCAGGAGAAGTCGACGGTCACCGTCCCGGTCACGGGCAGCACCGACGGCACCCCCCAGCCGATCCCCGGTATCACCGGCGACACCTCCGGCATCCCCAGCACCGTGCTGGCGGCGTACCAGAAGGTCGCGAGTGACCTCGCCCTCGCGAAGCCGAACTGTCACATCACCTGGCCGCTGCTGGCCGGTATCGGCAAGGTCGAGTCCGACCACGCCAACGGCGGCAAGGTCGAGGCGAACGGCGACACCCGCGGCAAGATCCTCGGCCCGGTGCTGAACGGCGGCCCGGGCATGGCGGCGATCTCCGACACCGACCAGGGCCAGTTCGACGACGACAAGCAGTGGGACCGCGCGGTCGGCCCGATGCAGTTCATCCCGGGCACCTGGAAGTCCTTCGGCGCGGACGGCAACGGCGACGGCGTCAAGAACCCGCACAACGTGTACGACGCGGCGCGGGCGGCCGGTGACTACCTCTGCTCCGGTGGGTCCAACCTGGCCGACGCCCAGGGGCTGGTCCAGTCGGTCCTGCGCTACAACCACTCGATGGACTACGTCTCCACCGTGCTGCGCTGGATGCAGTCCTACTCCAAGCAGACCGTGACGGTTCCGAACACGGACGGCGTGATCACCCCGCCGGACACCAACGGCAACGTGGACAACCCGACGCGGAACGACACCACCGGCCCGACGCCGACCCCGACTCCGACGGTCACGCCGACACCGACCCCGAAGCCGACCACGCCGAAGCCGACCCCGAGGCCGACCTGGCCGACGAAGCCGAGCACGCCGCCGACGTCCACCAAGTCGCCGAAGCCGCCGTACACGCCGCCGCCGTCGACCCCCAAGCCGCCGACCACCCCGACGCCGACGCCGCCGGTCTGCACGCCGACGCCGCCCACGACGCCGCCCACCACCCCGCCGACATCCCCGACTCCGACCCCGTCGGACCCGGACACCCCGGCAGGTACGCCGAGCGGTGGCGACGCGACAGGTCAGCAGGCGAAGGCACAGGCCGACGACCCGACGACCACCCCGTCGCCGTGTACGACGCCGAACCCGACCCCGGCCGGATCGACGCAGCAGGTGGCACCCCAGCCGGGTAACTGACCGCGCCGAAAACCCCTTGTTCTGCACGATTTCGTGCCGTTGCACTGCCCGTTCGCGCGGGTCAAGGGTGGGCCGGGTAACTTTGCATCGACTTGATGTAACTTTTTGGCGCATCGGTCGTTGAGCCGACTATGCGCCTAACCCGTAGTGGAAACCGTCGGGTCAAAATAATCATCGCGTCACTGTGTACGGTCCCGCTCCTGGTCGGGGCAATCGTGACAGTGGCTTCGGGTGGGGCCGGTGCCTCCGGCCAGCTCGCGACGGACAGTCCGGTTGCTCCACAGCCTGGAGCCGGACTGAACAGCGGTGAGTTCGACGAACTGACGATGATCGTGCCGCAGCGTCCCGGAGTGGACGGCCGGCTCGGATCCGACAAGCCTGCCCGTGCCGACGTGCCCGTCCAGGGGGCCACCGACGGCCGCTCGGTGGTCCGTCCCGGGCGTCCGGGGGCCGTCAACGGCATCCCGCGCGGGGTCTTCCCCGCCTACCGCCGCGCCACCGCGAATCTCGCCGTGGTCCGGCCGAACTGTGGTCTCACCTGGCCGTTGCTGGCCGGGATCGGCAAGGTCGAGTCCGACCACGCCAGCGGGGGCCGGGTCGACGTGGCCGGCACCACCCGCGGCAAGATCTTCGGCCCGATGCTGAACGGCAAGGGCGGCAACGGCAAGATCCCGGACAGCGACAAGGGCAAGTTCGACAGCGACCTGACCTGGGACCGGGCCGTCGGCCCGATGCAGATCATCCCGCAGGTGTGGGCCGACTTCGGCGCCGACGGCAACGGAGACGGTTTCCGCAACCCCAACAACGTGTACGACGCGGTCACCACGGTGGCCGTCTACCTGTGCGCCGAGGGTGATGACCTGAAGCGCCCGCGCGACCTGGTGGAGTCACTGCTGCGGTACCAGCACTCCAAGGACTTCGTCGCCACGGTGCTGAAGTGGATGCGCGTCTACAGCAAGAACGCGGTCCTGATCCCGAACGAGAAGGGTCAGCTGTCGGTCCCGAAGCCGGCCGGTAACGCCGAGCGCAAGACCGACCCGCGCGAGGTCCCGGACGTGCCGGACGACACCAAGACGCCGACGCCGACCCCGACGGCCAAGCCGCCGACAACGGTGCCGACGACGACGCCGGACCCGGTGGAGCAGCCGACGAAGCCGCCGACGCACAAGCCGACCAAGCCGCCGACCCAGAAGCCGACGCCGACCCCGACGCCGACTCCCACGCCGACGCCGACCCCCACTCCGACCCCGACGCCGACTCCCACGCCGACGCCGTCGGAGACCCCGAGCGGCACGCCGTGTACGGCGGACCCGACCACCCCGACGTGTACGCCGGGCGGCGGCTCGCACGGGTGATCCCACGCCGGATACGGTCAGTCCATGACTGTGCCGGATTCCTTCCCCACCCCACCGCCCCGGTCGTCCGGCGTACTCAAGCTCGTCGGCACGGTGCTGCCGTCCGGTGAGCGACAGGAGCTGTATCTGAGTGGCGGGCTGGTCGTCGACCGGCCCGCCACTGCTGATGTCACCACCGTGCACACCGGTGGCTGGATCATCCCCGGCCTCGTCGACGCGCACTGTCACATCGGCCTCGACACCCATGGTGGTGTCGACGAGGCGACCGCGGAGCTGCAGGCGATCGCCGACCGGGACGCGGGTGCGTTGCTGGTCCGCGATGCCGGTTCGCCGACCGACACCCGCTGGATCGACGACCGGCCGGATCTGCCGAAGATCATCCGGGCGGGCCGGCACATCGCCCGCTCGAAGCGCTACATCCGCAACTACGGCTGGGAGATCGAGCCCGACGAGCTGGTCGCGTACGTCGAGCAGGAGGCCCTCCGCAGCGACGGCTGGGTGAAGCTGGTCGGCGACTGGATCGATCGCGGGGCCGGCGACCTGACCCCCTGCTGGCCGGCCGAGGCGCTGAACGCGGCCATCGCCCGCGCGCACGAGCTCGGAGCCCGGGTCACCGCGCACGTCTTCGGTGAGCACGCCCTGCCCGATCTGCTCGCTGCCGGGATCGACTGCATCGAGCACGGCACCGGTGTCGAGCCGGACATGCTGGCGCTGATGGCCGAGCGCCAGGTGGCCGTCGTACCGACTCTGATCCAGCTGGAGAACTTCCCGGAGTATGCCGAGCAGGCAGCGGCCAAGTTTCCGGTCTATTCGGCGCACATGACCGACCTGTACGAGCGTCGGCTGCATCGGCTCCGGGATGCGTTCGAGGCCGGGGTGCCGGTGTATGCCGGGACCGATGCGGGCGGTGTACTCGGGCACGGCCTGATCGCGAGCGAGATCCAGGCGCTGACCGGGATCGGTATGTCGGGGGAGCAGGCGCTGGCGGCCGGCTCCTGGGCGGCGCGCGAGTGGCTCGGGGTGCCGAGCACGCTGCAGCCGGGCGATCCGGCCGATCTGGTCGTCTACGAGGAGGATCCGCGGCTGAACTCGGCCGTCCTGTCGTCCCCGAAGGTGATCGTCCTGCGTGGCAGAATCGCGTGACGAGGCGAATTCACGCCGTGACGGGAAAAAGTTCACTCAACTACTGGTCATGACGGAAGGTTTTCGCCTAGCGTGACGGCTAGCTTGCATTCGGGACCACCGACCGCCCCTCGGTGGACCGACCAAGGGAAGGAACCGCCCATGGGGAAAATCGCCCGAGTACCCGTGCCCAGACTCTCCGCCCTGCTGGCCGCGGCGGCCGCCGGCGCGCTCGCGCTGAGCGCACTGCCGAGCAACGCCGCGCAGCCGTCCGAGCCCGCCGGCCCGGTCGACATCTCGACCGCGTTCACCAACGCGTCCGCGAAGTACGACGTACCGCGTGAGGTGCTCGTCGCCGTCGGGTACGCGGAGTCGCACCTGGACGGCCATGACGGCAAGCCGAGCCAGGCCAACGGCTACGGCGTCATGCACCTGGTCAGCAACAACAAGAACCCGACCATGTCCGAGGCCGCCAAGCTGACCGGTCTGCCGGTCGAGCAGTTGGCCAAGGACACGCCCTCGAACATCGACGGCGCCGCCGCGGTCCTCGACTCGTACGCCGATGCCGCCGGACTGGCCGGCGACGCCCGCAAGGACTCGGGTCGCTGGTACGAGGTCGTCGCGAAGTACTCGCACTCCGCCGACGGACCGACCGCCCGCCTGTACACCGACGAGGTCTACCGGATCATCGGATCCGGTGTGCAGGCCGAAGGTGTCACGGTCGCGCCGAAGAAGGTCACCCCGCAGCTCGGCGCGTACACGAAGGTGGCCCCGCTGGGCACCAGGAGTGCGTCGTCGGTCCAGGCGGTCGACTACCCGGGCGCGATCTGGAACGCGGCCAGCACCAGCAACTACACCGTCGGCCGGACCAAGGCGATCACCGCGATCACCATCCACGTGACCCAGGGCTCGTATGCCGGCACCATCAGCTGGTTCAAGAACCCGTCGGCCCAGGTCAGCGCGCACTACGTGATCCGGTCGAGCGACGGCCAGGTCACCCAGATGGTGGCCGAGAAGGACAAGGCCTGGCACGTCGGCACCGAGAACGGCTACACGGTCGGCATCGAGCACGAAGGCTTCGTCGACCAGCCGTCCTGGTTCACCGATGCGATGTACAAGGCGTCCGCGGCACTGGTCCGCAACATCGCCGACCGGCGGGGTATCCCGAAGGACCGGGCCCACATCAAGGGTCACAGCGAGTTCCCGAACCAGACGCACACCGACCCGGGTCCGAACTGGAACTGGACCTACTACATGCAGCTGGTGAACGGCGGCAACCCGAACCCGCCGACGTACAACTTCACCACCTACGGCAGCGGTGTCCGCGTCCGCGCGACGCCCCGCCTGAACGGCACCATCGTCACCGAGCTCCCCGGCCCGACGCAGGTCTTCGTCACCTGCCAGGTCCAGGGCGACTCCGTCACGGCGGAGGGCACCACCAACAACTGGTGGGCCAAGCTCCGCGACCAGGGCGGCTACATGACCAACATCTACATCTCCGACCCGAACCCGAAGCTCCCTGGGGTCCCGGTGTGCTAGCAGTCACAGCCGTTTCGTCCACGCCAGCCAGCTGACGAGGACTCCCATCACCAGCCAGCCCGGCCAGCCCTGCAGACCCACAGTCATCGGGTCCAGGTCCTGGCCGGGCGCGCTGAGTTGCCACACCAGGCGAGTGCTCACGTTGCTGACCACCGCATGCGCCAGTACGGCGGGCAGCACGGAACCCGAGCGGAGCCGCAGCCAGCTGAAGATCGGCAGCACCAGCAGGCAGGCGACCACGAAGCTCCCCACCGAGGCGAGCATGGAGTGTCCCGGGTACTGCCCACCCATCAGCAGCGTCGGCAGGTGCCACAGCGCCATGATGACCCCGGTCCGCACGTACGCCGGTAGTAGCCCGTACCGCCGCATCCGCGGCAGCAGGTACCCCTGCCAGCCCAGCTCCTCGCCGTAGAAGAACGGCAAGCCGATCACTACCTGGAACGCAGCAGCGCCGACCCAGCCGAGCATCTGAAGCTCGAACAGCCTGCTGAGGTCGAACTCGTACCCACCCGCCAGCCAGGCGACCACCAGTGACGCCACGGTGAGTCCCAGCGGCACGGCGATCGCTAGCGCGCAGTCCGCGAGGCCCTTGCGCCACGGCCTGGGCAAGACGAGGCCCAGTGCGGCCCGGAGGTCGGGCACCTTCACGACATAGCGCAGTACGAACACCGCAGCCAGGGCCGGGGTCAGCATGGCGGCGAAGATGCAGACCGTCTCGAACGTGCCCATGGCAGGTCTGTTGCCTGTGCGCTGGAAGCCGCTGAGCAGCAGCGGCGACATGGCCAGCCAGATCCCGCCGAAGGCGAGTGCGAGGTAGATGGGCAGGTCGGCTCGGGGTGGGCGGTGCAGGCGGGGTTGAGCTGTCGTCGTCATCCAAGTGACGCTACGAGCGCTGGCGCGTGGTTACGATCCAGTGTGGGGGTGGGTGAAGAGTAGAGCCTGCTGTACCGACTGGGACGCCTGTGGTGGAGGAGGCTTGAGCCATGTTGACGAAGAGGCTGTCCCGCGGGGTATCGGCGTGTGGGTACCTGACGATCCGGTACCTGAAGGCTGTCGTGCTCATGGCGGCGACGCCGATCAGTGTCCTGTTCGGCTGGCTGCTTCCCGGTGTGACGGCCGGTCTGGTGCGGCTGGCGAACAGTGAGCTGGACCGGGCCGGCAAGTTCTTGGGCCAGTCTGAGGCGCCCCAGCTTCCGGCGGCCGCAGAGCGGGCTTCCGGCGATCTGGTGACGCTGTTCCGGGACAAGTCGTTCAAGCGGAGCCTCAGGCTCTACCTGGGCGTGCTCGCGATGGTGCCGGAGCTGTTCATCGCGGTGTTCGCCATCTTCGCCGCACCGAGTGCGGTGCTGTCCGGAGTCCTGTGGCCGATCGACCCTGGCAATTTCAGCATCATGGGCCTCGGCATCGACAGCTGGTGGGACGTCGCGTGGCTGGTGCCGTTGCAGGCCGCGCTGGGGCTGGGGACGCTGGCCTGGGTCGCGCCGGCGGTGGCACGTGGGCATGCCAACGCGGTCAACAACCTCCTTGCGCCTAGTGCAGAGCAACTGGAGACCGTGCGGCTCAATCAGCGGGTAGACGAGCTCACTCGGACCCGGGCGGGTGCAGTGGACTCCCACGGCGCTGAGCTCCGCAGGATCGAGCGGGACCTGCACGACGGTACTCAGGCCCAGTTGGTGTCACTCGCGGTGCGCATCGGGATCGCCAAGCAGGTCATGGCGGATGACCCGGAGAAGGCCGCCAAATTGCTTGACGATGCTCGGGACGGCGCCGAACAAGCCATGCACGAGCTCCGCGGCGTACTGCGCACCATGTACCCGCCGATCCTTCAGGACCGTGGTCTGGCCGGTGCGGTCGCCGCACTGTGCGCTCGGTGTCCACTACCGGTCGAACTGCGCATGGGTGAGCTCGGGCAGGTCCCGGCCCCGGTCGAGGCCGCTGCGTACTTCGTCGTCGCTGAGTCGCTCACGAACATCACGAAGCACTCTGCGGCCGGACGGGTCGACGTGGTGCTGGAACGGCGCGGTCCGGAGCTCTACCTGGAGATCACCGACGACGGGATCGGTGGCGCGCGCATCAACGAGCAGTCCGACCTGCTGGGACGGGGGAGTGGCCTGCATGGCATGCTCCATCGTGTGCAAGCGATCGACGGTCACCTGGAGCTGACCAGCCCGATCGGCGGACCCACTATGATCGAGGTCATCCTTCCGTGCGAGTGATCATCCTCGAGGACAATCCGATCCTGGCCGAGGGGCTCGGTCTGCTGCTGAGCAATTCGGGGTTCGAGGTGGCGGCGGTCGCCGCCGATGCCGACGCCTTCGCGCAGAAGCTGGCCGCGCACGAGGTGGACATCGCGATCGTCGACGTACGCCTCCCGCCCACCTTCACCGACGAGGGCCTGCGCGCCGCGATCGAGGCGCGCAGGGTCCGCCCCGGCCTTCCGGTGCTGGTTTTTTCGCAGTACGTCGAGGAAATCTACGCGGCTGAACTGCTCGCGGCCGGCAGTGAGGGCGTCGGCTATCTCCTGAAGGACCGCGTCTCCCGCGTCGACGAGTTCCTCGAGGCGGTACGCCGGGTCGCGGCCGGCGGCACGGTGCTCGACCCCGAAGTGGTCAGCCAGCTGATGGTGAAGAAGAGCAATCCGCTCGATCGCCTCACCCCGCGCGAGCGTGAAGTCCTCGCGCTGATGGCCGGAGGTCTCGGCAACACCGCGATCGCGGAGAAGCTCATCGTCTCCGAAGGTGCCGTGCACAAACACGTTGGAAACGTTTTCCTCAAACTGGACCTGCCGCCGTCCGATTCCGGACATCGCCGTGTGCTGGCGGTTCTGGCCTACTTGGGACTCTGACGCATGCGGTCTTGACGATCCGTGCGACGTACGCCACTCTCAGTCCAGAGAGCGCTCTCACACCCACCGAAACCGCCCCTAGGTGAGGGAGAGATCCATGAAGATTTTCGTTGCCGCCGTACTGGCCGTGAGCGCGATCGGCGTTCCCGGACAGTTCGCCGGCCAAGCTGTTGCCTCCGGCATCGACAAGCCGTTGACCGTTTCCGGTCAGGCCGCCGCGATGCAGCGGGACTTCGGACTGACCGAGCAGCAGATGAACGAGCGGCTCAAGTCCGAGACCGATGCCGCCAAACTGTTGCCGGCCGCCCAGAAGGCTGCCGGTGCGGAGTTCGGCGGTGCCTGGTACGACGCCGCCCAGCAGAAGCTGGTCGTCGGGCTTGCCGGTTCGACCCGGACCGCCGCCGTACAGGCGACCGGTGTCGGGACGGTCGCCGTACCGAAGACCGCCGCTGTGCTGGACAAGCAGAAGAGTGCCGTCGACAAGCTGGCCGGCAAAGCTGTGCCTGCTGAGGTCAGCGGCTGGTCGGCCGACCCCAAGACCGGCAGTGTGGCGATCAATGTCCAAGCAGGTAAGCGATCCCAGGCCGTCGACGCGTTCGTGGCCAACGTCGCCAAGTCCGGCACCGTGACGGTCCGGGAGGTCGCGGCCCAGGCGCCGCGGACGTTCGCGGCCGGCACGGTCGGCGGCGACCCGTACTACGTCAGCAACATCCGCTGCTCGATCGGCTTCTCCGTGTACGGCGGTTATGTCACCGCCGGCCACTGTGGCCGGAGCGGAAGGGTTCGCGGCTGGGACAACTCGGACCAGGGTGACTTCCGGGCCTGGTCGTTCCCCGGCAACGACTATGCCTGGGTCGCAACCGGCTACGGCTGGTGGACCGTCCCCGTCGTCATCGGCTGGGGCCAGACAAGTGACTCGCTCGTCCGCGGATCGTGGGAAGCGCCGATCGGATCGTCAGTCTGTCGCAGCGGTTCGACCTCACACTGGCATTGCGGCAATGTGACGGGCAAGAACGAGACAGTGAACTACGGCAACGGTCAACTGTTCTACGGAGCAACCAAGACCAGTGTCTGCGCCGAGGGCGGCGACTCGGGCGGGTCGTTCATCACCGGTGACCAGGCGCAGGGCGTCACGTCCGGCGGCTGGGGAGACTGCAGCGGTGGCGGTGAGACCTGGTTCCAGCCGGTCAACGAGATCCTTCAGGCCTACGGTCTGACGCTGCACACGGCCTAACGAGACAGGTGGCCCGGATTCCCCGCGCAAGAGGGGATCCGGGCCACCTGTGCTCAGCAATCCGGTACGCCGGGGAGCTTCGCGTTCGGATCGTCGATGTAGATGTTGGTCATGAAGCCGGCTGGTGAGGCCAGCTTGGCCCACCAGTTGTTCGTGTAGCCCTCGGCGGTCACGGTGTCGCCCTGCTTCTGGCAGAGCACCCGCACCGAGGTCGGACCGGCCAGTCGTGTGACCAGGCCGGCGCTCAGTTTGGCGTCGGTGCGGACGGCGACGTCGGAACCCCAGGTCATGAAGGGCTTTCCGGGCCCACCGCAACCGTTGTCACTGGTCAGGTGGTAGCTGCCGTAGGAGCCCGGGTAGGCGAGCCCGCTGCCGTTGATGACGATGTTCTGGCCGACACCGTTGAGCAGTTGCTCGTAGTGGATGTGCGGTCCGGTCGAAGCGCCGGTCGTACCGGTCACTCCGATCTGCTGGCCTTGGGAAACGACTTGCCCGTTGGCCACCGAGTACGCGGACAGGTGGAAGTAGTACGTCTTCCAGCCACCGCCGTGCTCGATGGCGATGTAGTTACCGGCGCCACTGGGCTGGGAGAACCGGTACGCCGTACCGCCCGCGGAAGCGAGCACCGGCGTACCGCCAGTGGTGCCTCCGTCGGAGCGGATGAAGTCGAGTGCGCGGCGGACCTCACCGGAGTGGTGGCTGTAGGTCCAGCGTTGGCCACAGGGGAACGGGGCCTTGAAGTTCGGCGCGGCCTGCGCCTGCAGCGGTGCGGCCACCAGGGTGGCGGCACCGAGCAGGAGCGCGGCGAGAACTGCTAAGAATTTTCTGGGCGGCATTTTTGCAGTGTCGTGGTGAACAACAAACCACGCAAGACCCAGAGTAGTTACTAAATGTCAGAGCGCTTCTGTCGTGCTCTGCGGTAAGGGCTTGGCGTCTTCGCTCTTGGTGCTCAGCGACTCGATCAGCTGCTTGGCCAGCGCGAATCCCGAACCACCCATGGTGATCGTCCTGACCAGGGTGTCCTCGATGCCCTGGGCACCGTTCAGGACGACCATGTTGCCGACCTTCTCGAACGAGCTTGCCGCGGCGCGGACGATCTCCGGGTAGGCCTCGGCCAGCTGCTGGGCGACGACCGCGTCAGTGTTGGTGGCGAGCGCCTCGGCGCGGGCCTTGATACCGGCCGCCTCAGCCATCGCCTTCGCCTGTACAGCGGCCGCCTCGGCCTTACCGTTCAGCTCGGTCGCCTTCGCCTGGGCCTCACCGCGCAGCGTCACCTCGCGGGCGTTCGCCTCGGCGGAGGCGATCTGCGCGTCGCGGGACGCGTTGGCCAGCGTGCGCTGCTTGTACGCCTCGGCGTCGGCCGGCTTCAGCACCGACGACTCCAGCTGCTTCTCGGCCAGCGACGCGTTCAGCTTGGCGGTCTCGGTCTCGGCGACCACAACCTGCTGGCGGGCCAGCGCCTCGGCCAGCGGGCCGGACTGCTGCGCCTTCGACCGCGCCTGGTCGACCTCGGCCTGGTAGCCGGCCTGGGCGATCGAGCTCTGCCGGACGGCGGCCGCCTTGGCCGCCGCGGCGACCTGCTCGCGCTCGGTGGCTTCCTTGTCCCGCTCGGCCTGCGCGATCCGGGCCGCGGCCTCGACGGCGGCGGCCTGCGGACGGCCGAGGTTGCGGATGTAGCCGGACTCGTCGTCGATCTCCTGGATCTGCAGCGAGTCGACCACCAGGCCGAGCTTCTCCATGTCACCGGCCAGCGAGCCACGGATGTTCGTGGTCAGGGTCTCCCGGTCGTGCAGCATCTCCTCGACCGTGGTCGAGCCGACGATCGCACGCAGGTGACCGGCGAACAGCTCGTGGATCGTGCTCATCACCTGCTCGTCGCTCTGCTCCAGGAAGCGCCGCGCCGCGTTCGCGATCGAGCCGTAGTCGTCACCGACCTTGTACGCCGTGACGCCCTTGATGTGCAGCGGAATCCCCTGGCTGGAAACACAGGTCACGGTCAGCGGAGTGGCCCGGATGTCCAGCGGCAACCGCCGTACCGTCTGGAAACCGGGGAGAACCGCGGTGCCACGACCGACCACGATCTTGAAGCCGAGGGTCTCGTTGACCTGCTCCGAGCTCGAGTGTGCGCCGAGGCCGGAGATGATGAGTGCCTCGTTGGGCTCGGCGACCCGCCAAACCATCCGGAACAAGAGCAGTAGTACGACCAGGGCGATGGCGCCACCGATCACGTACGTCCAGAGCATTTCCCCTCCAGGGAACCAGAAGCTACAGCGTGAGCTACAAGGCGCGGGCGACGTAGACGGTCCGCGGCGGGTCGTAGTCCACGACCACGATCTGCGCGCCGACCTCGATCTCTTCGTCGACCGCGGGGTAAGCGTAGAAGGCTTCGGTGGCACCACGGACCGGCAGCATCACTTCGCCGACGATTCCTGGTGCGATCCGCCCGATCACGCGTCCCCGCTTGCCAACCATGACGCCCCTCCGACGTACCGCTGCTGCTTCCGGTTCCGGAGTTTAGCCTCTGACCGCCCCCTCGGTGGCGCCCTTGATGAACTGGCGCGCGAAGACCAGGAAGATCACGATCAGCGGGATCATCGCCATCAATGCCCCGGTCATCAGCATGCTGTAGTCCACGCCGTGCGACCGGTTGAGGCTCGAGAGCGCTACCTGCAAGGTCAGGTGGTCGGGGTTGGTCAGCACGATCAGCGGCCAGAAGTAGTCGTTCCAGGAGCCGACGAAGGTGAAGATGCCGAGGAAGGCGAGCGCCGGCCGGGCCGATGGCAGCGCCACGTGCCGGTAGACACCGAGGAAGCCGCAGCCGTCCAGCGTGGCCGCCTCGACCAGCTCGTCATGGATCGAGCTCTGGAAGTACTGCCGGAGCCAGAAGATTCCGAAGGCGTTCGCCGCGGCCGGAATGATCAGTGCCTTCAAGGACCCGACCCAGCCGAACGCCGCCATGGTCTGGAACTGCGGGATCGCGCCCAGCTGTGCGGGCAGCAGCATCGTCGCCAGCAGGATCACGAACAACGCGTTCCGCCCGGGGAAGCGCATCTTCGCGAAGGTGAACGCGGCCAGCGAGTCGAAGAACAGCACCAGCACCGTGGTCGAGACCGCGACCACCAGGGTGTTGCCCATCGACTGGAAGAACGCGACGTTGTGCAGCACCTCGCGGACGTTGTCGTCGAACTGCGACCCGAACGTGAACTTCGGTGGGAACCGGTAGATGTCGGCGGTGGTGTTGGTCGCCATCACCAGCGTCCAGTAGAACGGGAACAGGCTGGCGATCCCGGCGATCGCGAGGACGACGTGCAGGGCGACGCCCCGGGGGTGCCACTTCACTGTTTGCCCCTTCCGCCGACGAGCTTCCAGTTGATCGCGGTGAACAGCAGCACGAGGAAGAAGATGCTCATGGCAATGGCCGCGGCGTACCCGTAGTCGTTGTTCAGGAACGCCTGGCTGTAGAAGTACATGACGATGGTCAGACCGCTCTGCCCGACACCGCCGCTGTTACCGGCGATCACCTGCGGTTCGGTGAAGGTCTGCAAACCGCCGATCGTCGAGGTGACGACGGTGAACAGGATCACCGGCCGCAGCTGCGGCAGCGTGATCGAGAACAGCGTCCGGACCGGGCCGGCGCCGTCCACCTTCGCGGCCTCGTACTGCTCGCGCGGAATGGCCTGCAGACCGGCCAGATAGATGATCGTGTTGTACCCGGCCCATTGCCACACGATCATCGTGGAGACCGCGATCTTGATCCCCCACGGCTGCCCGAGCCAGTCCTGCGTCTCGATGCCGAGGGCCCGCAGACCGGAGTTGATCAGCCCGAAGTTCGTGCTGAAGACGGCCGCGAAGAAGATCGCGGCCGCGACCAGCGAGGTGATGTTCGGGATGAAGTACGCGATCCGGTAGAAGCTCGAGAAGCGGACGGCCGAGTTCAGCATCACCGCCAGCACGAGCGCGATCGCCAGCGTCGGCACGGTGGACAGGAAGAACAGCTCGATCGTGTTCTTCAGCGCCAGCCAGAACGTGCTGTCCTGGAGCAGGAACGAGAAGTTCTGCAGGCCGACGTTCTCCCGGGGACTGAAGCCGTCCCACTTCTGGAACGCGAGCAGGATCGTGGACGCCATCGGATACAGCCCGAAGACCAGGAACAGCACGTAGAACGGCGACAGCGCCAGGTAGTAGCGCCAGTACGACGCGATGCCGCGCCGGCGTCTCGTCGTACGAGGCGCCTTCGCGTGAGTTGTCGCGGTCAGTGTCACTGAACGCCCTGACGTTTGCCGATCTGCTTGGCCTTCTCGACGGCCTCGGCCCAGCCGGCGTCGGAGGTCTTCTTGCCGGCCTGCACCAGCTTGAGCGCGTCGGTGAACGGTACGGCGATCGCCGCGTCCAGCGGGGCCTCGTACGCGATCGGGATGTCCTTGGCGGCCGGCCCGAACACCTCGATCGGCACCTGCCCACCGAAGAACGGGTCCGCCGCCTTCAACTGCGGCTTGTCGTACGCCGCCGGCGTCGCCGGGAAGATCTGCGCGTCCGCGAACGCCTTCGCCTCGTTGTCCGGGCTGAGCATGTACTTGATCACCTCGAACGCGGCCTTCGGGTCCGCGGCGTTCTTGGTGATCGCCAGGAACGAGCCGCCGAAGTTCGCCGGGCCACCCGGGGTCGGCGCGACCCGCCACTTGCCGACGCTCGTCTTCGCGGCCGCCTTGATGTCCAGCGCGACCCAGGCCGCGCCGACGACGGTCGGCACCGTGCCCTGGTCGAGGCCGGCGTTCCAGTCCGTCGATCCGCCGAGGGTCTTGCCGTCGACCTTGAGCGTGATCGCCTTGACCGCGGTGTCCCACGCCTTGCGGATGTGGTCCTGGTCGCCGATGAACTTGTTGTCCTTGTCGATATAGCGCGATGTGCCCTGGTTGACGATCGTGCCGTACATGTCGACCGCATCCGCGACGATGAACGCCTTCGGGTTCTTCGCCTTCAGCTCGACACCGGCCTGCAGGAAGTCGTCCCAGCTCTTCATCTGCTCACCGACCTTCGCCGGATCGCCCGGCAGCCCGCCGGCGGTGAAGATGTCCTCGCGGTAGAACAGCGCGGTCGGGCCGATGTCGATCGGGATGCCGAGCACCTTGCCGTCCAGTGTCGTGGCCTGCTTGACCTTCCACTCCAGGTACTGGCCGAGGAAGGCGTCGTCGGCGCCGATCGTCTTCAGGTCCACGAACCGGCTGGCCTGCGGCAGCAGCGACGCGATGTCCTCGCCCTTGATCCCGGTGATGTCGGGGATCGACGTACCGCCGCTGAACGTGGTCAGCAGCTTCTGCTTGAAGTCGCCGCCGACCTCGGAGTACTTGATGTGCTGGTCGGGAAAGTGCGCGATGGTGTCGTCCAGCACCGACTTGCCCAGACCGCCCGGCCAGCACCACAGTGCGAGGTTGCCTCCTGCGTTCTTCTTGGTCGAGCCGGTGTCCATTCCGGACGAACAGGCGACGACTGTGCCGCCGAGCACGGCTGCGAGGCCCCCAGCAAGCAGCGTCCGACGTGACAGGTCCATGGTCTTACCTTCCTGAGTGTGCGCTGATCAGCGCGTGGAGGTGCCGGTCTTCGGGGTGTTCCTGCTGCCACCTGGCCAGGTCCGCCCAGCGGGGCGCCGCGTCGGCGCCGCCGAGTTTGGTGACGGACAGAGCCGCGGTGAGGGCGGCGAAACGGACCCGCTGCGCGAGCGGCAGGTCCCACAACGTGGCAGCGATGAAGCCGGCGGCGAACACATCACCCGCCCCGGTGGTGTCCGCCGCCGGGACAGGGAAGGCCGGTACGGCGATGCGCTCGCCGGTGCGGCCGTCGATCGCCTCGGCCCCGTGCGTGCCGTTCGACACCACGACCACCGGGACCAACGCGCCGAGTGACTCGAGCGCGGCCGCGGGCGACGTCGTACGGGTGTAGGCCATTGCTTCGCCGGCGTTCGGCAGGAAGACGTCGCAGTGCTCCAGTTGGTCGAGGACTGTTGGGTCCCACTGCTCGGTCGGGTCCCAGCCGACGTCGGCGAAGACCAGGCTGCCGGCGGACTTCGCCTTGGCGAGCCATTCGTTCGGCCAGGGGCCGAGGTGGGCGGCGACGGCTTTGGCCTTGGGGGGAGTGGTGATCAGGTCGTCGGCCGACAACGGGGGAGTGGTGCCGCGGGTGACCAGGGCACGATCGTTGTCATAGGCAAGGGCTACGGTGAGCGGGGTCGGCCAGCCTGCGAGCTTGCAGGAGAGCTCCAGGTCGATGCCCTCGTCGGTCGTGAGGTGATCCCAGAGCCGGTCGCCGAGGTCGTCGGCGCCGAAGGCCGCGGCCATGCCGGTGCGGAGTCCGAGCCTCGCCAGCGCGACGGCGAAGTTGGCGATGCCGCCGGGGCTCTCGTGCGAGTCAGTCGCCCAGACCTCGGTGCCGGGGCGCGGGGGCGTGGGCAGGCCGAGCACCAGGTCCTGGAACACCAGGCCGGACACCACCACGTCAAGCTCTTCCATGAGCTGCCCACACTCCTGCAGGTTTGATCAAACTCTTGCGTGAATCTTGAGACTATTCGCCAGATTCCGCAATACCCCATCATCGAACCGACCAAAACAGCATAGCTCTGACTGAAAATGACAGAGTTTGCGTGATACGGTCGTGATGTGTTGCCGAAGCAGCGTCAGGACGAGATCGTGCGCGCACTCCGGGTCGACGGGGCCGGGGGCGTGAAGATGCTGGCTGCCCGCCTGAGGGTCAGCGAGGCGACGATCCGCCGCGACCTCGAGCAGCTGCACGACGAAGGCCGGCTGACCCGGGTGTACGGCGGCGCGCTGGCCGTGGATGGCGGCGACGAGCCGTTCGCCGATGTGAACGCCGTACATGCGGCGGAGAAGGATCGGATCGCGCGGCGGGCCGCTGAGCTGGTTCAGGACGGCGAGTCGGTCCTGCTCGACATCGGGACCACCGCGCTGCGGGTCGCCCAGCACCTGCACGGGCGGTCGCTGACCGTTGTCACCAGCAACCTTGCTGTCCTCGAGGAGCTGCAGAACGACGAGTCGATCGAGCTGATCATCCTCGGCGGTTTCGTACGGCGCAGCTACCGCTCCCTGGTGGGGTATCTGACCGAGGAGAGTCTGCGGCAGATCCACGTCGACTGGCTGTTCCTGGGGACGAGCGGGGTCCGGCCCGACGGGCGCGTGATGGACAGCACGATGATCGAGGTCCCGGTCAAACGCGCGATGATCCAGGCCGCCGACCGCGTCGTCCTGCTCGCCGACGCGACCAAGTTCCCCGGCCACGGCGTCGCCCGCGTCTGCGAGCCGAGCGAGCTTCACATGCTGGTGACCGAGCCCGCCGCCGACCCCGGGACCCGGGCCCAGCTGACCGAAGCCGGCGTCCAGGTAGTGCTCACATGACCCCGTGCGTCCTCGGCGGCGCAGTGCGTGGTCCGCGTGTTGACAGGGAGATTGGACAGGTGGGTTTCGAGTGAGACTGACGATTCTCGGCGGCGGCGGATTCCGGGTGCCGCTCGTCTACCACGCCCTCCTGGGCGACCGCGGCCCAGGCCGCATCACCGAAGTAACCCTCTACGACACCGACCGAACCCGCCTCTCCTCCATAGCCGCCGTCCTCCGCCAACAAGCCCATTCGCTAACGTCCGAAGACACGCCGGCGCCCGTCTCCGGATCTTCGGACGTTGTGAGAGAAGCGCCGGTGGTGACGGAGACGACTGACCTGGATGAGGCGATTCGGGGAGCGGACTTCATCTTCTCGGCGATCCGGGTGGGTGGGCTCGAGGGGCGGACTGTCGACGAGCGGGTGGCGCTCGATCTCGGGGTGCTGGGGCAGGAGACGGTCGGCGCCGGTGGGATCGCTTATGGGCTGCGGACGATTCCTGTCGCGACTGCGATTGCTCAGCGGATCGCTGCGTTGGCGCCTGAGGCCTGGACGATCAACTTCACCAACCCGGCGGGGATGGTCACCGAGGCGATGATTCCGTACCTGGGCGACCGGGTGATCGGGATCTGCGACTCACCCTCGGGCCTCGGTCGACGGGCTGCGTTGGCGCTCGGGGTGGATCCGGCGACCGCGTTCTACGACTACGCCGGGCTGAACCACCTCGGCTGGCTGCGTGGGCTGCGGTCGGGTGGAGTCGACCGACTGCCTGAGCTGCTGACGTCCACCGAGGAGCTCACCTCGTTCGAGGAGGGGCGGCTGTTCGGGGTGGACTGGTTGCGCTCACTCGGCTCGATTCCGAACGAGTACCTGCACTACTACTACTTCGCGCGCGAGACGCTGGCCGCCGTACAGGCTGTGGAGCAGACCCGCGGGACGTTCCTCCTGGAGCAGCAGTCCGCGTTCTACGCCGAGACGGCGCAGCACCCCGACCAGGCGCTGGAGCTCTGGCAGAAGACCCGCGCCGAGCGGGAATCGACGTACATGGTCGAAAGCCGTGAGATCGCCGACGCCGGTGAGCGCGACGCACGCGACATGGCGGCCGGCGGGTACGAGCAGGTCGCGCTGTCCCTGATGCGCGCGATCGCCCACAACGAGCGTGCCTCGCTGATCCTCAACGTCCGCAACCGCGGCATCCTGCACCACCTGGACGACGACGCGGTGGTCGAGATCCCGTGCACCGTCGACGCCAACGGCGCCCGCCCGATCGCCGTCTCCCAGCTCACCGACCACCAGGCCGGCCTGGTCACCGCGGTCAAGGCCGTCGAGCGCTCCACCATCGAAGCCGCCACCGCTGGTTCCCGCTCCGCCGCCCTGCGGGCCTTCGCCTGGCACCCCCTGATCGACTCCGTCACCGCCGCCGGCCACCTCCTCGACGCCTACACCACCCACCTCCCCGACCTCACCTACCTCCGCCGCTAGCCCCCGCCCCCGCCGAAATCCGCCCCGCCGAAATCCACCCCCGCCGAAATCCACCCAAAGGTGGGTCGGCTGCTCTTTGTGCACGATGCGCGTCTTTGGGTAGCCACCAACCGTTTTCGGGACCCGGAAGTGGTTGGTGGAGTCCCAAAGATGGGGTCTGGGCACGAAGAGAAGCGGACCCACCTTTGGGCGCGAGGTGGGGAGGGGTCGGTACGGCGGGGTGCGGGGTGGGGTGGGAGGGGCTGGTACGGCGGGGTGGGGTGGGGGTGGATTGGGCTTCCGGGGGTTGGATCTGGCAGAATGGATGGCTGAGTCCGTCCAGGTCTGTGCAGCCCTCTAACTCCACTGCCTGGGTCCGGCCCATTCGAGCTGTCACTCGTTGTCCCCACGACGGCGTGCTGCTCACCCAGACATGTAATCCCAAGGGAGTTCCCGCAAACGTGGCAGTCAAGATCCGTTTGAAGCGCATCGGCAAGAAGCGTGCGCCGCACTACCGCATCGTCGTGATGGACGCCCGCAACAAGCGTGACGGCCGCGCCATCGAGGAGATCGGTAAGTACAACCCGAAGGCCGAGCCGTCGTTCATCCACGTCGAGTCGGACCGGGCGCAGTACTGGCTGAGCGTCGGCGCGCAGCCGACCGAGGCCGTCGAGGCCATCTTCAAGGCCTCCGGTGACTGGCAGCAGTTCAAGGGCCTGGACGCGCCGCCGCCGCTGCGGGTCAAGGAGCCGAAGCGTGACAAGCAGGAGATCTTCAACGAGGCGCTGGCCGAGGCCCACGGCACGCTGAAGACCGAGGCCGTCACCGCCAAGAAGACGGCGAAGAAGGCCACTGCCAAGGACGAGACCCCGAAGGCGGAGGCCGTCGAGGCCAAGGCTGACGAGGCTCCCAAGGCCGACGAGGCCCCGAAGGCTGACGAGGCTGCTGTCGAGGCCCCGGCCGCCGACGACGCCAAGGCCTGACGGTGATGGAGACCGAGGCGCTGGAGCACCTGGTCCGAGGCATCGTGGACAACCCGGACGACGTGAGTGTCCGGGCCCGCAACCTGCGACGCGGCCGGACGCTCGAGGTGCACGTGCACCAGGACGACATCGGCAAGGTGATCGGCCGTAACGGCCGGACCGCCACCGCGATCCGCACGGTCGTCGGAGCGCTCAGCGCCGAGCAGTCGCTGCGCATCGACTTCGTCGACGAGTTCAACAAGCGGCCCCGCCGCTAAACGAGCTCCGCTGAAGGCCGCGTCCCCACTGGGGGCGCGGCCTTCACGCATCCCTAGGACCAGGCGCTCATCACGTGCTTGAGGCGGGTGTAGTCCTCGACGCCGAAGACGGAGAGGTCCTTGCCGGTGCCGGACTGCTTGAAGCCGCCGTGCGGTAGTTCGGCCGGCAGGAGCTGGTGGCAGTTGATCCAGACGGTGCCGAAGTCGAGTTCGGCGGCCAGTCGGGTGGCGCGGCCGTGGTCGGTCGTCCAGACGCTGGAGGCCAGCGCGAGGTCGACGCCGTTCGCCAGCCGGATCGCCTCGGCCTCGTCCGCGAACGGCTGCACGGTGAGCACCGGCCCGAAGATCTCCCGCTGGACCACGTCGTCGTCCTGCCGCGCTCCCGCGATCACGGTCGCGTCCAGGAAGTACCCCGGCCCCCGGCCCGAGCCACCAGCCACGATCTCGGCATGATCCGGCAGCCCGGTCAGGAACTCCTCCACCCGGCCCTTCTGATCCGCGCTGTTCAGCGGCCCGAACGCGACGTCCGCCTCGTCCGGTGCGCCCGCCCGGCTGGCCCGCGCCGCGGCACCCAGTTCGCTGACGAACTCGTCGTACGCCGATTGCTCGACCAGCACCCTTGTCGCGGCAGTGCAGTCCTGGCCGGCGTTGAAGAAGCCGGTGAACGCGATCTGCTCCGCCGTACGCCGCAGATCGGTGTCGGCGAACACGACCGCCGGCGCCTTCCCGCCAAGCTCGAGATGGACGTTCTTGAGCGTCGGCGCCGCCGCGGCCATCACCTCGGCCCCGGCTCGCGTGCTGCCGGTGATCGCGACCATGTCCGGCCGCCGGTGCGTGACCAGCAGCCGTCCGGTGTCCCGATCCCCGCAGACCACGTTGAGTACGCCGGGCGGCAGCACCTCCTGCGCCAGCTCGGCCAGTCGGACCGTGCTCCACGGCGTGGTGTCGGCCGGCTTCAGTACGACGGTGTTCCCGGCCGCGAGTGCGGGCGCGATCTTCCAGATCGCCATCATCAATGGGTAGTTCCACGGCGTGATCTGCGCGATCACGCCGACCGGCTCCCGTCGTACCGAGGAGGTGAAGCCGGCCTCGTACTCAGCCTGCGCGATCCCGGTGAGCACCCGGGCCGCACCGGCGAAGAAGCGCAGCTGATCGACGCAGGGGAGTAGCTCGAGCTCCCGCGTCGCCGCCCGCGGTTTGCCGGTGTTGCGGACCTCGCACTCGATCAGCTCGTCCGCATGCTCGGCGACCAGGTCGGCCAGCGCGAGGATCGCCTGCTGTCGCTGGGCAGGCGTCGTACGTCGCCAACCGGTGAAGGCCTCGGCCGCTGCACCGACAGCTGCGTCCACCTCGGCCTCCCGCGAGCGAGGCGCCGTACCGAGGGCCTGTGCGGTGGCGGGATCGACGAACTCCATCGACTCCGCGGCCGCACTGGCCTTGCCGCCGATCACGTTGGTCAGCGTGGTCACGCGCTACTCCCGTCGATGGTGAGCTGAATCAGGGTCGGCCGGTCCGCGGTGAGTGCCTCGGCGGCGAGCTCACCCAGTACGGCGATCGACTCGGCCTGCACGCCGTAGGCGCCGATTGCGCGCGCCATGGCCGGCAGATCGGGCTGGTAGAGGTCGACCGCTTGCGGGGTGATGCCGCGATCGACCATCTGCTCGCGGATCTCGGCGTACCCGCCGTTGTTGATCACGACGATCGGCAGCGGCAGCCGGAGCTCGGTCGCGGTGACCAGCTCCTGAATCGTGAACATGGCCGCGCCATCACCGAACAATCCGATCACCGGTCGGTCCGGCTGCGCGATCTTCGCCCCGATCGCGGCGGGCAGGCCGTAGCCGAGCGTCGCGTAGCCGGTCGGGTAGAGCAGCCGGTTGATGGTCGTGAACGGCCAGTGGTGGACGGTGCCGTAGTAAGTGACCTGCGAGCTGTCGCCTGCGACCACCGTGTCGGCCGGTAGTGCCGTGGCCAGCGACTCCTGGATCGCTGCCCACGGCCCGGCGTCCGCAGCGGCATCGGTGCGGATCGCCTGCTGCCACTCGGTCACGTGTGCGGTATCGAAGCTCTTGGTGGTGAGCTGGAGTGCCTGCCGAGCGTCGGCGACGATGCCGAGGTCGGCGTGCAGGTTCTTGTCCAGCTGATCCGGGTCGACGTCGATGCGGATCACCTTGGCGGCCTGCGCGACCCCACCCCACAGATCCGAGTCGCCGAGTTCGGTGCCGACGGCAACCACCAGGTCGGCCGCCGCGATCACCCGATGCGCGGCCGGGAGCCGGATCGAGGCGCCGAGCGCGACCGGATCGTGCTCGTCGACGATCCCCTTGCCGTTCACCGTCGTCAGCACTGGTACGCCGTTCGCCGCCAGCGCACGGATCTCCGCTGCCGCGCCGCGGGCGCCGCCGCCCGCGACAATTAGCGGCCGCTCGGCCTGCTCGAATGCCTCGGCGATCGCCGACGAGTCGACGCTGGCCGGCTCGTAGCGCCGGGCGGCGACCACGGAACGCCGTACCCACTCGCCTTCGAGCACATCGACCGGCACCTCCAGATGGACCGGCCGCGGACGCCTGGTGGTGAACCCGAGGAAGATGTCCGCGATCACCTCGGGCAGCTCGTCGGCGCTCTCCACCCGGATGCTCCGGTCGCAGACCGCATCCAAGGCACCCTGCTGATTCTTGAGCTCGTGCAGCCAGCCGAGGTCCTTGCCGACCGTGCCACGCGGTGGGCCGGGCGAGATCGCGAGCGTCGGCACCGAGTCGGCGTACGAGGTTGCGAGAGCAGTGATCGCGTTTGTGATCCCTGGTCCCGAAGTAGTGATCAGCACGCCCGGGCCACCCGTCACCCGCGCGTACCCGTCGGCGGCGTACCCGGCGCCTTGCTCGTGCCGTGTGACAATGTGCCGGATCCCCGAGGCAGGCAGATACCGGTAGAGCTCCAGGTTGTGCGTTCCCGGAATGCCGAAGACATGCCGTACGCCGTTGGCCGCCAAGCTGTCCACGACGGCCGCGCCGCCCGTGACCGCGTCAGCCATTGGAGTCTCGGGGCGCCATCGCACTGATCAGCTCGTACGCCGCATGCGCGGCCGCGATCCCAGTCACCTCGGCGTGGTCGTACGCCGGTGCCACCTCGACAATGTCCGCACCGACCAGATTCAGCTCGGCGAACGCCCGCAGCATCTGCAGCAACTCCCTACTCGTCAGCCCACCGGCCTCTGGTGTCCCGGTCCCCGGTGCGAAGGCCGGGTCCAGTACGTCGATGTCCAGCGACACGTACGTCGGCCGGTCGCCGACCCGTGCTTTGATCCGGTCTACCGCCCCACGCCACCCGTGGTCGTCGAACTGGTGTGCACCGATCACCTGGAAGCCGAGCACCTGGTCATCGGTCAGGTCCTCCCGCGAGTACAGCGAGCCGCGGATCCCCACATGCAGCGAACCGGTCTGGTCGATCAGCCCCTCCTCGGAGGCGCGGCGGAACGGCGTCCCATGCGTGATCGGTGCACCGAAGTACGTGTCCCATGTGTCCAGATGCGCGTCGAAATGCACCACTGCGATCGGTCCGTGCGCCTCATGCATCACCCGCAGCAGTGGCAGCGCAATGGTGTGGTCACCGCCGATAGTCAGCGGCTTGGCGCCAAAGCCGACCACCTCGCGCACACCAGCGTCGATCTGCTGGACCGCCTCGAGAATGTCGAACGGGTTGCAGGCGATGTCACCAGCATCAGCTACCTGCTGCAGCGCGAACGGCTCCACGTCCTGCACCGGGTTGTACGGCCGCAGCAGCTTGGACGACGCCCTGACGTGTCCGGGTCCGAAGCGCGCGCCAGGCCGGTAGCTGACGCCGGAATCGAACGGTACGCCGATCACTGCGACATCTGCCCGAGTCACCTCGTCGATCCGCGGCAACCGCGCGAAGGTGGGCGGACCGCCGTACCGGGGGATCTTGGTCGCGTCGACAGGGCCCCTGGGCGAGTTGGTCATCTCAGAGCACTTTCTGCAGGAAGGCCCGGGTCCGGGCGTGACTGGGGTTGGTGAGCACCTGCTGCGGCGGGCCGGCCTCGACGACGACCCCGCCGTCCATGAAGGCCACCCGATGGCAGACCTCGCGGGCGAAGCCGATCTCGTGCGTGACCACGATCATCGTCATCCCCTCGGCGGCCAGGCCCTTCATCACCTCGAGCACCTCGCCCACCAGCTCAGGGTCGAGGGCGGAGGTCGGTTCGTCGAACAGCATCAGCGTCGGGCGCATGGCCAGTGCCCGGGCGATCGCCACCCGCTGCTGCTGGCCGCCGGACAGCTGGGCCGGGTACGCCGCTGCCTTGTCCGCAAGGCCGACCCGGTCGAGCAGTGCGAGTGCCTGACTACGAGCTGCGGCACGTGTCTCGCGTTTGACGAAGAGCGGTGCCTCCATGACGTTCTCGACGGCAGTGCGGTGCGGGAACAGGTTGAAGCGCTGGAACACCATTCCGACATGCCGTCTGGCCGCAGCGGTCTCCCGCGGGCGCAGCTCGTACTTACGGCCGCCATGGCGTCGGTATCCGACCAGTTCGCCGTTCACACTGATCTCTCCGCCGTCGATCCGCTCGAGGTGGTTGATGCAGCGCAGGAACGTGCTCTTGCCCGAACCGGACGGCCCCAGCAGCGAGACGACCTCGCCGGCCTGGACAGTGAGGTCGATGCCCTTCAGTACCTCGACATCGCCGAACGACTTCCGCACGTTGATCGCTTCGACCATCATCGGCGTACTCCCCGGCTCATGCGGTTCTCCAACCGGTTCTGGATGATGGTCAGGATCGTGGTCAGCACGAGGTACCAGAGGCTGGCCACGATCAGCAGCGGGATCTGCTGGAAGTTGCGGCCGTAGATCAGCTGGGCGGTCGTGGTGAGCTCGGGCAGGCCGATCACCAGCACGAGCGAGGTCAGCTTGAGCATCGAGATCGTCTGGTTCGCCGTCGGCGGCACGATCAGCCGGGCCGCCTGCGGCAGGATCACGCGCCGGTAGGTGATCCACGGGCTCATGCTCAACGCCTCCGCCGCCTCGCGCTGGCCGGAGTCGACCGAGCCGATCCCGGCCCGGACGATCTCGGCCATGTACGCCGCCTCGTTCAGTCCGAGCCCGAGGATCGCGGCCGTGAACTGGGTGATCACGGTGTTCGTCGGCCAGCTGACGAGGTCGGGTCCGCCGAACGGCAGTCCGATGCTGATCTGCGGCAGGACGGTGCCGAGGAAGAACCAGAACAGCAGTTGCACGAGGATCGGCGTACCGCGGAACAGCCAGACGTAGCCGCCGGCGACGGCTCGCAGGACCGGGTTCTCGGACAGCCGCATCACCGCGAGGATCGTGCCGAGCACGGCACCGACCAGCATCGCGATCACGGTCAGCTGCAGGGTCTTGACCAGGCCGAGCATGATCGACTTCTCGAACAGGTAGCCGATCACCAGGTCGAGCCGCAGCTTCGGCGCGGTGGCGACGAAGTGCACGAACACGACCAGCAGGAAGACGATCACGGCGGCCGCGACCCAGCGGCCAGGATGCCGGAGCCGGACGATCGGCTCGTCTGCGGTGCTCATAACTACTTGCCCTGGTTGATCGGCGCGTCTTTCAGCGCCTGATCGGTGAGGTTCCACTTCGCCAGCAGAGCGTCGTACGTGCCGCTCTCGATGACCTTCTTCAACGCGGCCTGTACGGCGTCGCGCAGCTTCGGATTGCTCTTCGGCACCGGGATGCCGACGGGCAGCGTGCCGAACGGCTTGCTCGCGATCTCGAAGGCGTCCGGCGACTGCTTGACGTTGTAGGCCAGCGTGAGGTCGAGCGCCAGTACGGCGTCCGCGCGGCCGGACTGCAGGGCCTGGACGGCGCTCGCCTGGTCGGGGAACGGCAGCTTGGTCAGCGGAGTCTTGCACTCCTTGTTGATCTCCTCGGCGGTCAGATCGCCGGTCGCGCTCTTCTCGACCGCGACCTTGCGACCGCAGAGATCCAGCTTCTCCTTCAGCCCGTTCTTGTTGCCCTTGACAACCAAGAAGCTGACACCGGAGCTCAGGTAGTCGACGAAGTCCACCGTCTCCTGGCGGGACTTCTTGTCGATCATGCTGGTCAGGGCCAGGTCGTACCGGCCGGCGTTCAGGCCGCCGATGATGCCGTCGAAGTTGGTGTTCTCGAACTCGAACGGGACACCGAGCACCTGACCGAGCGCGGCGCCCAGGTCGGCGTCGAAGCCGAGCACCGTTTTGTTGTCAGCGGCAAAGAACTCCATCGGCGGGAAGCTCACCCCGGAGGCGACCCGGACCTTGCCGGCCGACTTGATCGCGTCGGGCAGCAGGGCGGCCGCGGCGTCGTCCTTGGCCAGTGCCGGAGTCGTGCTTCCCCCGGTCGGGGATTCGACCGCGTCGGGCGCCGCACACGACGTTGCGAGCAGGGCCGCGGCGGCTGCGGCGACAAGGGCGAAGCGTGGAATCCGCATGGTGGGTTCTCCCGGACGGTCGGGCCGATGTTTCGAGAATGTTTCATGACAGGCAACAAAGGTTGTCGTATGAGCATCGGGGGCGGCATGATGGGGTGTCAAGGAGTCGCCGCGGTTGTTTTGGTGATCCGCCCTGGTTTTGATCTGTCTGGTTTGATCCGCCTGCTGGAAGGAACGTCGATGCGTCCGTTGCCGGTGTCGCCCTCGAACAACGAGATCCGGATCGGCTCCCGGCTACGGGCTGCCCGGCAGGCGCACGGGTACACCCTCGACCAGCTCGCTTCGGCCGCCGGGCTGACCAAGGGCTTCCTCAGCCGGGTGGAGCGCGACGAGACCTCGCTGAGCGTCGCGTCGCTGATCACCCTGTGCGAGGTGATGAGCCTGGATGTCGGCTCGCTGTTCACGGTGCCGGATGTCGCGCTGGTACGGCGGGATGGGGCGCCGGCGATCAACCTGGGTGGAGCTGGTGTCGACGAGCGGCTGATGACCCCGCGCGGGCAGTCCAGGGTCCAGGTGGTGCACACGGATGCGGAGCCGGGCGGCACCGGCGGTTCGGACTTCTACACGATCAACTGCGAGTACGAAGTGGTGTACGTGATCGCCGGGAGCATCGAGATGCTGTTCACCGATCGCAGGGTCCAGCTGGCGGCCGGTGACGCGCTGACGTTCCCCGGTGGGGAGCCGCACACCTGGGTCAACTCCAGCCCGACCGAGTCGGCCGAGCTGGTCTGGGTGCTTACCCCTGCGCCTTGGAGCGGCAGCGCCTGAGACACTGTGGCGTTGGTGTCATGGCGTTGAGAGGAACTGCGGTGCTGGTGATTGTCGGCCGAATCGGCCGGGCGCACGGGATCAAGGGCGATATCGGGATGATCGTCCGCACGGACGACCCCGACCTGCGCTTCGCTGACGGCGCGAAGCTCGTCACGACCTCCAACCCGCCCCGGACCCTCACCGTGGAATCCAGCCGCTGGCACAGCGGACGGCTGCTGGTGAAGTTCGTCGAGTCCCCGGACCGGACCGCCGCGGAGGGCCTGCGCAACCTGGAGGTCCAGGCCGAGATCGGCGAGGACGAGCGGCCCGAGGACCCCGAGGAGTACTACGACCGCGAGCTGATCGGTCTGAAGGTCCGCACCACCACTGGCGAAGAGGCCGGTGAGGTGATCGACGTGATCCACCTCCCCTCGCAGGATCTGCTGGAAATCCGGCGGCCGGCGGGCAACGCCGTACTGGTGCCGTTGGTGGAGGAGCTGGTCCCTGAGATCGACCTGGCCGCGGAGTACGTGACTGTGGCGGACCGGCCTGGTCTGCTCGACCCTGAGGGCGCCGAGGTGGTTCCGTCGGAGCCGGGGGACGCGGCCCGATGAGGCTGGACGTCCTCACGATCTTCCCGGAGTACCTGGCCGCGCTGGACGTCTCGCTGGTCGGCAAGGCGGCCCAGAGCGGTCTGCTGGACGTCCATCTGCACGACCTGCGGCAGTGGACCTACGACCGGCACCGCACCGTCGACGACACCCCGTACGGCGGTGGCGCGGGCATGGTGATGAAGCCGGAGCCCTGGGGTGAGGCGCTGGACGGGGTCGCGCCTCCTGGTGCTGCGGAGCAGCCACGGCTGATCGTGCCGACGCCCGCCGGGCGGCCGTTCACCCAGGCACTCGCCTACGAGCTGGCCGAGGAGCCCTGGCTGGCGTTCGCGTGCGGGCGGTACGAGGGCATCGACGCGCGGGTCGCGGCGTACGCGGGCGAGCGGATGCGCGTCGACGAGGTGTCGATCGGCGACTACGTGCTGAACGGCGGGGAGGTCGCCGTACTGGTCATGGTCGAGGCGGTGGCCCGGCTGCTGCCTGGTGTGATCGGCAACCCGGAGTCGCTGGCCGAGGAGTCGCACTCGGGTGACGGGCTGCTCGAGTACCCGGTCTACACGAAGCCCGTGAGCTGGCGAGGGCACGACGTACCGGAGATCCTGCTGTCGGGGAACCACGGCAAGATCGCCGAGTGGCGACACGAACAGTCCATCAGCCGCACCGCGGAGCGCCGCCCGGACCTGCTGGCCGCGTGGGGCGCCGTACTGGCAGGCAAGGACGAGGCTGACGCCGTCCGCATCCTCCCGGCCGCCGCTGGTGACGCCGGAGAGATCCACACGCTCCAGCTGGCAGCCTTTCTCTCCGAGGGACAGCTGTACGACGAGTACGCCATCCCGCCGCTGCTGGAGACCGCCGAAGCCGCCATCGAGCGGCTGCAGGAGGGGATCGTGCTCAAGGCGGTCGCGGGCACCCGGATCGTCGGATCGGTCCAGCTGACCGTCGACGGGTCGGTCGGCTACATCGGGCGGATCATCGTCGCTCCGGACTGGCAGGGCCGCGGTCTCGGCACCCGGCTGCTGCGGACCGTCGAGAAGCTCGCGCCGACCGAGGTCACCACCTACGAACTGAACACCGGCGGTCGCAGCGAGCGGAATCTGGCCATGTACCGGAAGGCCGGCTACCGCGAGGTACGGCGGGAGGCGCAGACCCCGAAGGTCGACCTGGTCCACCTCGCCAAGCGCCGCCGCAAGAAGTAGTGACTGTCACTCTGTGCTGCGGCGATAGGCTGATTTCGTTACGGTGCGGGGCGTGTGGCAAGATTGTCTGCTGCTGCTCTTTCGGTGCTCCTGCCACAGGGGGTGACCACCGATCGGCAGCTTTTCGATGAAACTTCACCAACCACCTTCGTGGGTGACCTGTGGCACGCGCGAGAGAAGAGACACCTGATGAGCAAGATCCTGAACGAGCTCGACAACGCGAGCAAGCGCGACGACATCCCGGCCTTCCGCGCCGGTGACACCGTGAACGTGCACGTGAAGGTCGTCGAAGGCAACCGGTCCCGCGTCCAGGTGTTCAAGGGTGTCGTGATCCGCCGCCACGGTGGTGGCCTGCAGGAGACCTTCACGGTCCGCAAGGTCAGCTTCGGCGTCGGCGTCGAGCGCACCTTCCCGATGCACACCCCGATCGTCGAGAAGGTCGAGGTCGTCACCCGTGGCGACGTCCGCCGCGCGAAGCTGTACTACCTGCGCGAGCTGCGCGGCAAGGCAGCCAAGATCAAGGAGAAGCGGGACAACATCCCGGCCTCCTGAGCAACCTGTAACGACGACGGTCTCCGATGGCGCCGAGCACTGCGACTCGCGCTCGCCCTCGCTCGGTACCGCGAGGGGCACGGCGCAGCAAGGGGCGCCATCGCAGGCTGAAGCAGCGGAACCCGCTGCTCAGCCTGCTGACCGAGATGACCACCGTGACGGTGCTCGCACTCGTCATCACGGTGGTCCTCCGGCTGTTCGTCGCCGAGGCCTTCTACGTGCCGTCGGAGTCGATGTACGACACGCTCACCAAGGACGACCGGATCCTCGCGGAGAAGGTCAGCTATCTGCATCGTGACGTCGAGCGTGGCGACATCATCGTCTTCAAGGACCCGGCCAACTGGCTGAACGAGGCGCCGAAGACCCCTGGCCCGTTCCGGCGGGTCGGTGAGTTCGTCGGCATCCTGCCGCGCAGCGGTGAGGGTCACCTGGTGAAACGGGTGATCGGGCTGCCCGGCGACAAGGTGATCTGCTGTGACCGCAACGGCCTCGTCACGGTGAACGGGATCGCGCTGGACGAGCGGGAGTACCTGCTCAAGGACGCCCACCCCTCCGACATGCCGTTCAGTGTCGTCGTGCCCGCCGGACATCTGTGGGTGATGGGCGACAATCGGGCCCAATCGGCGGACTCGCGTGCCCATATGGGCGGCCCCGGTGGCGGGTTCGTCCCGATCGAGAACGTGGTTGGCCGGGCCTGTTGCGTAATCTGGCCGTCTGACCGGATGACGATGCTGCGTCCTCCGGAAACCTTCAAGAAGCCGGGGCTGAAGAAGTGACCGATACACCGACGAAGACGGACGACGCCAAACCCGCCAAACCAGTCCATCGCTCGGGCTTCGCGGCCGCCGCCCGCGAGTTCGTGCTGATCGTCGTCGGAGCGCTGATCGTCTCCTCGATCCTGCGGGCCTTCGTCGGCCAGATGTTCATCATCCCGAGCGAGTCGATGGAGAACACGCTGCTGATCGGTGACCGCGTCGTCGTCGAGAAGATCACCGACGTCAAGCGTGGCGACGTGGTCGTCTTCGAGGATCCGGGCGGCTGGCTCGGCGCCGAGGAGAGCGGCCAGAAGCGCGGCTCGGTCGGCCGGTTCTTCGAGGTCGTCGGCCTGCTGCCGGACTCCAGCCACGGTCACCTGATCAAGCGCCTGATCGGGATGCCGGGCGACAAGATCGAGTGCTGCGACACCAAGGGCCGCCTGCTGGTGAACGGCAAGCCCCTCGAGGAGACCCCCTACCTGTACCCCGGTGACGCCCCGTCGCAGCTGGAGTTCCAGGTGACGGTCCCGGCCGGCCGGATCTTCGTGATGGGTGACCACCGGTCCGCCTCCGGCGACTCCCGCGTGCACCTGCAGGACGTCGACGCCGAGGGCGGCAACCCCGGTGACGCGGCCTTCGTCCCGCTGGACAAGGTCACCGGCCGCGCGATCCTGGTCGTCTGGCCGGCCGGTCGCTGGGCCAAACTCGGCGTACCGGACACCTTCAAGGACGTGCCGGCCGCGGCTGGTCCGCCGCCCGCGAAGCCCCTGATCTCGCTGACACCACCACCCAAGTAGTCCCGGCGGCACCGCGCCGACCGGGTGCGGTGTTCGTCGGTGGAAGTGCCTAGGGTGGTTCGTGTGATGCGGAGGGTTGGATGAGCGTGTTGCCCCGGGGGAGCACGGTGCGCCGTGACGCCGGGTTGTACGGGTACGAGCGGGCCTTGCGGCGCGTCGGCCTGGAGCCGATCGCCGGCGTCGACGAGGCCGGGCGCGGGCCGTGTGCCGGTCCGCTGGTCGCGGCCGCGGTGATCCTGCCGGAGGGCAAACGCGGCCAGATCCCCGAGCTGGCCGATTCCAAGCTGCTCACCGCCAAGGCCCGCGACCGCTGTTACGAGGAGATCCGCAACCGCGCCCTGGCCTGGTCCGTGGTCTCGATCGAGGCCGCGGAGTGCGACCGCCTCGGGATGCACGTGGCGAACCTGCAGGCGCTCCGCCGGGCCCTGTTCCGCCTCGACCTGCGCCCGTCGTACGTGCTGACCGACGGCTTCGGCGTCGACGGCCTCGGCGTCCCCGGCCTCGCGATCTGGAAGGGCGACCGCGTGGCGGCTTGTATCGCCGCCGCGTCCGTGATCGCCAAGGTCACCCGCGACCGGGTGATGCAACAGTGGGACCTGGAGTACCCGCAGTACGGCTTCGCCGTCCACAAGGGCTACAACACCCCCGAACACCAGGCGGCACTGGACGAATACGGCCCGTGCCCACAACATCGACGGCGGTTCGAGAATGTCCGCCGCAGTCTGCGGCCCGATATGGGACAGAATGTCACCAGTCCCACCGGAGTGGAGAGCGGTAGATGAGCGAGCGTAGCGAGCGAACAAAAGGAACAGTGCACCCTGCGCTCATGACGGAGCCGAGCGCTAGCGAGGTGGAGGCGTGAGTGCAGATGATCTCGAGAAGTACGAAACCGATATGGAGCTGCAGCTCTATCGGGAGTACAAGGACGTCGTCGGGATCTTCAAGTACGTCGTAGAGACCGAACGCCGCTTCTACCTGTGCAACGCCGTGGACCTCAAAGTCCGCACCGAAGGCGGCGACGTCTACTTCGAGGTGACGATGGCCGACGCCTGGGTCTGGGACGTCTACCGTTCCGCCCGCTTCGTCAAGAACGCCAAGGTCGTCACCTTCCGCGACGTCAACATCGAAGAACTGGCGAAGTCCGACCTGGAAGTCCCGAAGGACTCCGACTTCGGCCGCTGACGCCTCGGTTTCTGCCGGACCCTCCGCGGCCCTAGCCTTCAGTCATGAAGTCCACGTTGGCGGCTGCGGCTGCCGTGCTCCTGGCCGTGTCGGCAACGGCCTGCTCCGGCTCCTCCGAGAAGGCGTCGACCCCGCCGGCGCCCTCGACCCCACCGACCTCGGTGGAGGTCTCGGCGACTCCCGTGACAGCCACGTCCGCCCCGAGCACGGCCCCGAGCACGACGCCGAAGCCGACCCCGTCTGCCGACACGCGTCCGCTGAGCGCCTACCCGATCCTCGCGACGCCGTGCAAGTACCTCGGAAAGGTCCGCTTCATCAAGGCCGCCGGCGCCCAGAAGTGGGTCGCGCGGGAAGAGAAGAAGACACCGAAGAGCAAGGACTGGGCCGACTTCACCCTGGACGCCTCGATGGCGAAGACCGCCGTCTCCGGCTCCCGCTGCGCCGCGGTCGTCAACGAGAAGCGCGCCATCGTCCTCAACGTCTACGCCTTCGACACCGTCGCCAACGCCTCGGCCCAACTGGCCTCCGACCAGAACTGGCCCGGCCTCGGCGACCAGGCCGACCTGGGCAACGTCGCCGAAGGCGGCTCCGGCTTCGTCCGCGTCGGCCGCGTGATGATCGACGTCACCGTCCTCTACGACAAACTCGGCGGCCCCAAGGGCCGCACCACCGTCCACCAGATCATCACCGACCTCCTCCCCGGCCTCCCCAAACCCTGACCCCCCCTCGGCTGTTGATCGCGCCTTTGCGGGGACCTGCTGCCGCTCAGAGGCAGTAGATCCCCGCAGACCGGCGAATAGCCACCGCAGACGGGCCACCTGACAGGCCTCCTCGTCACTGGCGGCACCCGAAGCCCGGAACCTCAGGCAACAGGAACCTCGATCGCCGACCGCACCATCCCCCTCAGCCACAGACCACCCCAGCCACACCGCTTCAGCTAATACCGGCCGCAGCGGCGACCAGCCACTGCGTACTCCACCGGCCGAATCCGAGCGGCGGACGAGACGAGCACATTCGGGACGGCGGGGTTCCTGGCCAGCCGAAGTGCCCAGCCACCGCGACCGAACACCTGTTGCGACCTCGCTCCCGGGCTACGGCTGCCTCAGGCGCCGCGTGGTGCGGGGTGCCCAAGGGATCAGGCCACAACGTGGGGGTGCGTACCCCAGGCGGTGGGTGTGAACAGGTCGTACCGTGTTCGTGCCCACCGGTTCCTGTTCACGGCCACCGGTTCGTGTTCGTGCCCACCGGTTCGTGTTCACGGCCACTGGTTCGTGTTCACGGCTACCGGTTCTTGTTCGTGCACACCGGATTGTGTCTGGGGCGCTGGGCGGCGGCTTAGTCGGTGGTGGGGAGGGTGAGGCACCAGCCGGTGGGGCTTGGGTGGACGAGGTGGAGGGCGGCCAAGGCTTCCAGTGCGGCTTGGGTGGTGGGGAGGTCCAGGCCGGCGGTGACGGCTATGCGTTCGGTGGGGACCGGAGTGCGGACGGGGACGGCGTCGAGGGTGCGGCGGAGGTCGTGGGGGAGGTCGTCGATGGGGGATCTGGGGGAGTGGCGGTAGGAGGTGAGGCCGCTGCCCAGGGGTGACACGGCCTCGATGATCTCGGGGACGTCGGTGACCAGTACGGCGTCTCGCTCGCGGATCAGCATGTGGCTGCCTTCGGACATGCGGGAGGTGATGGGCCCGGGGACGGCCATCACCGGGCGGCCGCATTGCTCGGCCCAGCCGGCGCTGTTGAGTGCGCCGCTGCGGACGGCTGCCTCGACGACTAGGGTGCCTTGACTCGCGGCGGCGATGAGGCGGTTGCGCGCGAGGAATCGCAGCTTGCTCGGTGAGCAGCCCGGTGACAACTCGCTGACCACCAGCCCCTGCTCGACGATCCTGCTGAACAACGCCGAGTTGCTCTGTGGATAGCTTTTGTCCACCCCGCACGCCAGCACGGCGACGGTTGTCCCCGCGACCGCGAGCGCCCCACGATGCGCCGCCGCGTCGATCCCGTACGCCCCGCCTGAGACCACGGTGTACCCATCACTCGACAGCCCCGCGGCAAGCTCCCCAGCGACATGCGACCCGTATGACGAGCAGGCCCGCGCGCCGACTATCGCCACCGACCGCTCGAGGACCTTCCGCAGGTGCGCCGGCCCGCGCACCCACATCCCGAATGGCACCCCAGCGCGCCGAGTCAGTTGTCCGGCCTCTGCTAGCACCTCCACCTGCTCCGGCCACTCGTCATCTCCCGGAATCACAAACCGGGCACCGATCGCCGCGGCGCGCTCCAGATCTCGCGCGGGCTCGACCGCCGCCATCCGCGTCGCCCATCGCTCGGTCCCCGCTTCGCTCCGGCGCAAGCGCTGCCACATCTCCACCACGCCGACCCCCTCGAAGACCTTCAAGGCCGCCAGATCACCCGGCTCGATCACGCGTCCCAACCCCACCCGAGCCAACCGCTCGGTTTCGCCGCCTTCGCCGATAGCGGCGGCTGTGCTGCTGACTGCTCCGCCCGAACCGTCGGTGCTGGTGGCGGGCGGTGCAGAGCCGACCAGCGGGGTGCTGTCGTCGGCGAGAGTCGGGGTCATGAGGCACGTCCTTTGAGGGGGCGGGTGTCGGACAGAGGGGTGAGGGGCTCGCCGGTCCGGAGCTGGAAGGCTTCGTGGGTCAGCTCGAGAGTTGGTTGGGCGTGGCCACGAAGGTCGGCGAGCGTCCAGGCCAGGCGAACCACGCGGTCGAAGCCACGGCCCGTCAGCCGGCCGGTCGAGTAGTGGTCTTCCAGCAGCTGCTGGGCTTTGGAGTCGAGGGGGAAGTCCCGGCGCAGGACCGCACCAGGAACTTGGCTGTTGAGGAGCCACGGACTGTCGCGATAGCGGGCGGACTGGCGATCTCGCGCCGCCTGGACGCGCGCGGCGACGGCAGCGGTCGGCTCGGAGGATTCGGCCTCGCTCCCGCCGCGGCCGGCCGGAAGGATCTGGCGCTGGATGTCGAGGCGATCCTTGATCGGCCCGCTGATGCGCTGCCGATACCGGGCGAGCGCCTGAGGTGTGCAGCTGCAGACGGCATGCCGAACACCGGACATCCCGCAGGGACAGGGATTCGCCGCCAGCACGAGCATGAAGCGGGCCGGAAACTTCGCGACGGCCGCCGATCGATGCACCTCGACGAATCCTGACTCCAATGGTTGCCGCAAGGTGTCGAGAGTGAGCGGATGCATCTCCGGCGCCTCGTCGATGAACAGGATCCCGCGATGCGCACAGCTGATCGCCCCCGGTCGCGGGACACCCGAGCCGCCACCGACCAAACTCGACAACGAGGCGGTGTGGTGTGGCGCGATGAACGGCGGCCGCGACACCAGCTCGGCGTCGCCGGTCAGCATGCCGGCCAGCGAATGCACCGCGGAGACCTCGAGCGACTCGTCGGTGCTGAGATTGGGCATCAACCCGGCCAGCCGCTCCGCCAGCATCGTCTTGCCGGACCCGGGCGGACCGTGGAGGAACAGGTGATGACCGCCTGCGGCCGCTGCCTCGATCGCCCGGCGGCCCTCGTGCTGCCCGATCACATCGTGCAGATCGACCTCGGGCACTCTGGTCAGTGACTCCGACAGCAGCCGCGGCTCGGCCAGCGGTGGAGCCTCGTCCGGAATCTCGACCCCCCGCAGCAACGCCAGCACCTGCCGCAGGGACCGCACGCCATAGACCTCGATTCCTGGCACCAGCCGGGCCTCGCCCGCATTCAGCTCCGGGACGACGATGCGCTCGAACCCGGACCGGGCCACGGCGAGCGTCATCGCGAGCGCACCCCGAACCTCCCGGATCCGGCCGTCCAGCCCGAGCTCACCGATGATCGCCGTCCGCCGCGACGGCACGGCCTCGACCACCCCTGCGGCCGCGAGCAGGGCACAGGCGATGGCCACGTCGTAATGGGAGCCGGTCTTCGGCAGGGTCGCGGGCGAGAGGCCGATGGTGACCTTGCGGTCGGGGAACTTCTCGCCACTGTTGACCACGGCTGCCCGGACTCGGTCCCGGGCCTCCGACAGCGATGTGTCCGGCAGACCGATCAGCGTGGTCTTCGGCAGGCCCTGGGCGATGTCCGCCTCGACCTCGACCAGGTGCCCTTCGAGGCCGACGAGTGCAACCGACCACATCTGCGCGAGCGTCATCAGGCCGCCCCTCGCAGATGGTCGACCTGGGGTGGAGCGCCCTGATCGATCAGCACGGAGACGATGTCGATCCGGACCCCGGCCGGTCGGACCTGGTGGCTCCGTAGCCAGGCACCGGCCAGCTTCCGCAGCGTGGTCAGCTTGCGGTAGGTGATCGACTCCAACGGGGATCCGTAGCCCAGGCCGCGCCGGGTCTTCACCTCGCAGATGACGAGGGTGTCACCCTCCCGCGCGACGATGTCGATCTCGCCGATGTCGCAGCGCCAGTTGCGCTCGAGGACGACGAGCCCCTGGGTCGTGAGATACCTGCTGGCGAGATCCTCGCCGAATCGCCCGACGGCGTTCTTGGTCCGCATCGCTGACCACCTCCGACAGAGAAGATGCCGGGATCGGGCCTCGATTTCGGGACGACTTCGCCGCCTGTGGAAAACCACAGACGGCGAAGGTCGAGCATTGCAGGCTGAGCCAGTGCTGGTGTCAGTTGCGCATGTGTTTGCCGCGGGTGGGCTTGGTCGGGTTCTGGTTCTGCCCTGGGGTCCGGATCGCCTTCAGCTCACCGGTGCGCTCCGTCTCGGGACGAATGGCCTGCAGGCCGCCCGTCCCGGGGTCGGTGTCGCCGATGTCGAAGTCCCAGCTGTCCTCGTTGGCCAGTCGGCTGTGCCAACGGCCGTAGAGCCCGTAGATCGCCAGCCCGACCGCCATCCAGATGCCGAACTTGGCCCAGGTGCTGGTCTTCAGGTTGAGCATCAGCCAGACCGTCGCGGCCAGCGAGACGAGCGGGATCAGCGGCACCATCGGCACCCGGAACCCACGCTCGAGATCCGGTTCCGTCCGGCGCAGTCTGAGCACGCCGACCGCACAGAACGCGAAGCAGAACAGGGCTCCGATGACGAGCAGCTCCTCGAGCCCCAGCACGCTCGGATACAGCGTCAGGGCCACCGCGGCCAACCCGGCCACGCCCGCGGCCCGCGCGGGGGAGGAGTAGACCCGGCTGACCCGGCCGAGGCTCTTCGGCAGGAGGCCGTCGCGGCCCATGTTGAACAGCACTCGGCTCTGCGCGATCAGGACCACCATGATGACGGTCATCAGCGCCAGCAGAGCGCCCAGATTGACCACCTTCGCGGCCCAGCCGACCCCGACCGCCGACAAGGCGCTGGAGACCGGTGCGCTGCCGCCGAGCTGACCGTACGGCCGCATGCCGACCAGGACCACGGCCATCGCGATGTAGAGGATCGTGACGGCGCCGACACCGAGCAGCATGCCCTGCGGGACCGTCTTGCGGGGGTTCTTCGCGTCCTCGGACGCCGTCGCGATCAGGTCGAACCCGATGTAGGCGAACACGATCGTGCTCGCGGCGGTGAAGATGCCCATCGTCCCGAAGGTGCCGAACGACGAATCGAGTATCCAGCTGAGCAACGTCGGACTGGCTGTCGCCGGCGCGGCCCGGGAGATCGGCACGAACGGCGTGTAGTTGTCCCAGTTGATGTGCGTCGCGCCGACCACGATCACGAGCAGGATCACGGCGACCTTCGCGACCACGACCACGGTCAGCACCCGGGCGGACAGCTTCGTCCCGGTGACGACCATCGCGGTGAGCAGAAGCAGCAGCAGCGGCGCGACCAGGTTGACCTTGGCCTCCGGGCCGAAGTACTTCGCGACGTTGTCGGGCAGCGTCAGCCCGAACCCGTCCAGGGTGGCGAGGAAATACGCCGACCAGACCCGGGCGACGATCGCGGCGGCGGTGACGAGCTCGAGCACGAGGGCCCAGCCGACCAGCCAGGCCCACATCTCGCCGAAGGTCACGTAACTGAAGGTGTAGGCGCTTCCCGAGACCGGGATCGTCGAGGACAGCTCGGCATAACAGGCCGCGGCCAGCAGGCACACGATCGCCGCGATGACGAACGACAGGATGACGGCAGGACCGGCGGTCAGTGCCGCCTGGTTGCCGCTGATACTGAAAATGCCGGACCCGATCATCACGCCCAGGCCGAGAACGACCAGGTCGCGACGACCGAACAGGCGCGGCAGACGGTGCCGTGCATCCTCGACTCGAGTGAACGCCGACTCGACCGGCAGGCGCCGGCCTACGGTCTGTCCGTTCGCTGAGGGGGCCATGGTCAGGGGTGCCTCCGTTGCTACTAGGGCAATCGGGCCGAACAGTAGTCGACCGTCGGTCTATCGACCAGACCTCCTCTTCCCGACGTCCGCGCGGTGGCTTGCGATGCCGGTCCCGCTCCCGCATGGTCGAGGCATGACGCCGGGCGAAGTCAGCGCGAACACCGCGGCCGGACGGGAAAACCCAACCCGGCCTGAAGGTTTCACGGTGTTACTGACCGACTACGAACGGCATCTGACGGCGGAAAGAGACCTCAGCAAACACTCTGTCAGAGCCTACCTCGGTGACATCGCGGATTTACTCGATCATTTGATTCGGCTTGGTCACAACGAGCTCGAGACGCTCGACATCCGCGGCCTGCGGTCGTGGCTGGCCAAGCAGCAGAGCCTCGGCAAGTCGCGCAGCACGATGGCTCGCCGGGCGACCGCCGCGCGCGTCTTCACCGCCTGGGCGAACCGGACCGGGCGGATCACGACCGACCCGGGCGCCCTGCTGGCCAGCCCCCGCCCGCACAAGAGCCTGCCGGGCGTGCTCAACCTGACCGACACCCGAGCCGTGCTCGATGCCGCCGCGGTCGGCGCCGACGACGGCAGCCCGGTCGGATTGCGCGATCTCGCGATCATGGAGTTGCTCTACGCAACCGGTATCCGGGTCGGCGAGCTCTGCGCCCTGGACATCGACGACATCGACACCTCTCGCCGGGTGGTCCGCGTCTTCGGCAAGGGCCGCAAGGAACGCTCGGTCCCCTACGGCGTGCCGGCCTCGCAGGCCCTCGATCGCTGGCTGGCCGAGGCGCGCCCGCAGTTGGCGCGCTCCGGCAGTGGGCCGGCGGTCTTCCTCGGTGCCCGAGGCGGCCGGATCGATCAGCGCGCCGTACGGCGGCTGGTGCATGAGCGGATCGCGGTCGTCGAGGCACCGGACCTGTCGCCACACGGCCTGCGGCACACAGCGGCGACGCATCTGCTGGAGGGTGGAGCAGACCTTCGTAGCGTGCAGGAGTTGCTCGGTCACGCATCGTTGGCGACCACGCAGATCTACACGCATGTCTCGACCGACCGGCTCCGCAAGGCCTACGAACAGGCCCATCCCCGCGCCTGAATCGGAGCCTGCCGCCAGGTGTGTCTGGGCACCGGATGCGGCGACGTCCGACCCGGATACGGCAGACTGCGGACCATGCGGGTTTCGGCGAAGTCTGACTATGCGTTGCGGGCGCTGATCGAGATCACCCAACGATGGGTGGCCAACGACCCCTCGGTTGTGTCGGCCGAGGAGCTCAGTCGTGCGCAGGCCATCCCGCACGGCTTCCTGCAGGGCATCCTGGCCGACCTGCGGCGGGCCGGCATCCTGGCCAGCCAGCGCGGGCAGTCCGGCGGCTGGAAGCTCGCGGTGGATCCCAACGAGATCTCGGTCGCGGACGTGATGCGGGCCGTCGACGGCCCGATCGTGAGCATCTCCGGCGTCCGGCCGGAGAGCGTCGCCTACAACGACCGCGCGGTCGTCCTGCAGCGGGTCTGGATCGCCGCGCGGGCCAGCCTGCGCGATGTCCTCGAGCACACCACGCTGATCGACCTGGCCAAGAACAAACTTCCCGCCGGGGTCGAGCGCCGCTCGAAGGACGACGACGCCTGGCAGGCTCGCGTCCCCGGTAGCTGACAGCGGCAGCAGCCGGACCGGTCGCTCCGGGAGCAGGCTCAGCGGATCGAGATAACGCTCGCCCTCCAGCAGACCCCAGTGCAGGCAGGTCGCGGGCGCACAGTGCGAACCGGCCGCTGACAGATGCCCGATGGCCGTGCCGACCGTCACCACCGTCCCGGCCCGGACGGACGGCACGACGGGCTGGTACGTCGTACGGCGTGGGCCGGTGGCGATCGTGACCACCCCGACCCCGGCGACCGAACCGGCGTACGCGACGGTTCCGGCGGTGGCAGCGAGGACGGGCTGGCCGGGGGAGCCGGCGAGATCCAGCCCGCGATGGCCTGGCAGCCATGGCTCGGCGGGGTTCTCGAAGCCGTGGACGACGGCCGGGCGGGGAGCGAGCGGCCAGGCGGCCGACGGGGTGCTGGGAGCCGGTCCGAGGACGGTCGGCAGGGCGAGGATCAGGCAGCGAAGATTCATACCTGGAAGAATGCCGTCGGAACCGCCGATTCCGGCCGTCGAGTTGCCGCCTGTGGACAACCTGTGCCCGGTTCGCTTCCGGCGGGGTCGGTCCCGTAGACTTCCGGTGGCGTCCCACCTCGCGTGGGGCGACTACGCATGCCCGCACCACTGTGCGGCCCCCTCGGTCCAGGCTTCAACGCCCGGATGGGGCCGGACGACGGGCATCAGGCACGACGGACCGCCCGGTCCGTCGTGAAAGAACCGAGAGTGCGTTGCCCGGGGCGATACCTGGGGGCGCGACAGGAGGAACACCTCATGGCCGTCGTGACCATGAAGCAGATGCTCGAGAGCGGTGTCCACTTCGGGCACCAGACCCGGCGCTGGAACCCGAAGATGAAGCGATTCATCCTCACCGAGCGCAACGGCATCTACATCATCGACCTGCAGCAGTCGCTGTCCTACATCGACCGCGCCTACGAGTTCGTCCGCAGCACCGTTGCGGCCGGCGGCGCGATCCTGTTCGTCGGTACCAAGAAGCAGGCCCAGGAAGCGATCGCCGAGCAGGCGACCCGGGTCGGCATGCCCTACGTGAACCAGCGCTGGCTGGGCGGCATGCTCACCAACTTCCAGACCGTCAACAAGCGGCTGCAGCGCCTGAAGGAGCTGGAGCTGATCGACTTCGAGGATGTCGCCGCCTCCGGCGTCACCAAGAAGGAGCTGCTGCAGAAGCGTCGCGAGCACGACAAGCTGCTCAAGACCCTCGGCGGTATCCGCGACATGGCCCGGGTCCCGGCCGCCGTGTGGATCGTGGACACCAAGAAGGAGCACCTCGCGGTCGACGAGGCGCGCAAGCTGAAGCTGCCGATCATCGGCATCCTGGACACCAACTGCGACCCGGACGAGGTCGACTTCCCGATCCCGGGCAACGACGACGCCATCCGCTCGGTCGGCCTGCTGACCCGCGTGGTCGCCGACGCCGTCGCCGACGGTCTGATGTCGCGTGGTGGCCAGGGCGCTGCCGCGGCCGGCGAGGAGCTGGGCGCCGAGGAGCCGATGGCCGCCTGGGAGCGTGAGCTGCTGGAGAGCCAGAACGGCGCTGCGGAGGCCCCGGCCGCCGCAGTGACCGAGACGCCGGCCACCGAGGCTGTCGCCACTGAGGCCCCGGCCGAAGAGGCACCGGTCGCCGAGGCTGCTCCGGCCGCCGAAGACGCGCCCGTCGCCGAGGCTCCGGTTGCCGAGGCTCCGGCCGAAGAGGCTCCGGTTGCCGAGGAGACCCCGGCCGCCGAGGCCCCGAAGGCCGACGAGGCCTGAGATCCGCTGATCCCTGCCGCCCGCCTCGCGGGCGGCAGGGCATCGGACCGCTCCGCCCATCCAGCCGCATCGAACAGACGAGAGAACGAGGAATGGCGAACTACACCGCCGCTGACGTCAAGAGGCTCCGCGACACCACCGGTGCGGGCATGATGGACGCGAAGAAGGCGCTCGAGGCCACCGACGGTGACTTCGAGAAGGCGATCGAGGAGCTGCGCATCCACGGCGCGGCCAAGGCGCAGAAGCGGGGCGCCGAGCGCTCCGCCAGCAACGGCCTGGTGGCCGCGGCGGAGAACGCCCTGGTCCAGCTGAACTGCGAGACCGACTTCGTCGCCAAGAACGAGCAGTTCCAGCAGCTCGCGGCGGACATCGTCGCGCACGCGTCGGCCAGCAAGGTCGGCGACGTCGAGGGCCTGCTCAGCGAGAAGCTGTCCGACGGCAAGTCGGTCGCCGAGAACATCGAGGCCCTGGCCGCGGTGATCGGCGAGAAGCTCGAGCTCGGCAAGGTCGCCGTGTTCGACGGCAAGGTGACGGCGTACATGCACAAGCGCGCCGCTGACCTGCCGGCCCAGGTCGGCGTGCTGGTCGAGTTCGAGGGTGACGACGTCGAGGCCGCCCGTGGCGCCGCCATGCAGGCCGCCGCGATGCGTCCGCTCTACACCACCCGCGACGAGGTTCCGGCCGACACGGTCGCGAACGAGCAGCGGATCGCCGAGGCGACCGCCCGCGAGGAGGGCAAGCCCGAGGGCGCCCTGCCGAAGATCGTCGAAGGCCGGGTGAACGGCTTCTACAAGGAGGTCGTGCTGCTCGAGCAGCCGTCGGTCACGGAGAACAAGAAGACCGTGAAGGCAGTCCTGGACGCGGCCGGCGTGACCGTGAAGCGGTTCGCCCGCTTCGAGGTCGGCGCCTGAGGCCTGAAGGACCGACCACACACAGCACGCAACGAGGAGAGGCCGGAATCGTGACGGAAACCCTGGGTACCGAGACGAATCCGGCCTCTTCGCCGTATTCGCCCGCCTATCGGCGGGTGCTGCTGAAACTGTCGGGTGAGGTGTTCGGCGGCGGCAAGCTCGGCGTCGACCCCGACGTGGTGAACTCGATCGCCAAGCAGATCGCCGAGGTGGTCCGGGCCGGCGTACAGGTTGCCATCGTCGTCGGTGGCGGCAACTTCTTCCGCGGTGCCGAGCTGCAGCAGCGCGGGATGGAGCGCAACCGCGCCGACTACATGGGCATGCTCGGCACGGTGATGAACTGCCTGGCGCTGCAGGACTTCCTGGAGAAGCTGGGCGTCGAGACCCGGGTCCAGACCGCCATCACGATGGGTCAGGTCGCCGAGCCGTACATCCCGCGCAAGGCCGAGCGGCACCTCGAGAAGGGCCGTGTGGTCATCTTCGGCGCCGGGTCCGGGATGCCGTACTTCTCCACCGACACGGTGGCCGCGCAGCGCGCGCTCGAGGTCGGTGCCGAGGCGCTGCTGATGGGCAAGCAGGGCGTGGACGGGGTCTACGACTCCGACCCGAAGACCAACCCGGACGCGGTCAAGTTCGACCAGCTCTCGTACGACGACTTCCTGGCCCGCGGTCTGCGGGTCGCCGACGCGACCGCGATCAGCCTGGCCCGTGACAACGCGCTGCCGATCGTGATCTTCGGTCTCGAGGAGGGCAACATCGCCCGCGTCGTGCACGGGGACAAGATCGGCACGGTCGTCGCACCGGGGTAGTCCCCGATTCGGGGCCGCCGTACCACTAGGATCGTTGCAAACGGGCCGCAGGGACGCGGTCCTGAGGAAGCGAGGAATGTCGTGATCGACGAAGCACTCCGCGAAGCCGAGCAGAAGATGGCGAAGGCCGTGGAGGTCGCCAAGGACGATTTCGCCGCGATCCGGACCGGCCGCGCGCACCCGTCGATGTTCTCGAACATCGTGGCGGACTACTACGGTTCCCCGACGCCGCTGCAGCAGCTGGCCGGTTTCCAGGTCCCGGACCCGCGCACCGTGCTGATCTCGCCGTACGACAAGGGTGCGATGCCGGCGATCGAGAAGGCGATCCGCGAGTCCGAGCTGGGCGTGAATCCGGGCAACGACGGTGTCGTCATCCGGGTCACCATGCCGCAGCTCACCGAGGAGCGCCGCAAGGAGTACATCAAGGTCGCCAAGACCAAGGGCGAGGACGCCAAGATCTCGGTGCGCAGTATCCGCCGGCACGCCATGGACTCGATCGGCAAGTCGGTCAAGGACGGCGAAGCGGGCGAGGACGAGGGCAAGAGTGCTGAGAAGCGGCTGGACGGGATGACGAAGAAGTACGTCGACTCGATCGACCAGCTGCTCAAGCACAAGGAAGCCGAACTGCTCGAGGTGTGATGGGCGTCGAGAGCACGCCCCCACCGAGTCCGAAGCCGGCTTCGGATCCTGGTCGCGCGGGGCGGAATCTGCCTGCGGCGATCGGGGTCGGTGTCGGCCTCGGGATCGTGATCATCGGATCACTGTTCTGGTACAAGTTCCTGTTCATCTTCGTCGTCCTGGCTGCGGTGCTGCTGGCCGTCGACGAGATGATCAAGTCGCTGCGGACCGGCGGTGCGGTGATCCCGCGCGTCCCCGTGGTCGTCGGTACGGTCGCGATGATGGTCGCCGCCTACTTCGGCGGGCCGATGGCGCTGCTGACGGCGATGGCGGGCACGGTGCTGGCCACGATCTTCTGGCGGATGCCGGGTGGCTCGGTCGGTTTCGTCCGGGACACCAGCGCCGGCGTCTTCCTGATCGGTTACGTCCCGCTGCTGGCCGGTTTCGCGATCCTGCTGGTCCAGCCCGACGAGGACGGTGCGCTACGGGTCCTGACCTTCTTCCTGGTGGTCGTTGCCAGCGATGTCGGCGGTTACGTGGCCGGGGTCCTGTTCGGGAAGCACCCGATGGCGCCGACGATCAGCCCGAAGAAGTCCTGGGAGGGTTTCGCCGGTTCGACGGTGTTCTGTGTCGGCGCCGGTATCGCCTCCGTGGTCTTCCTGCTCGACGGGCACTGGTGGGTCGGTGCGATCGTCGGCGTGGTGGCGGTCGTGACCGCGACCGTCGGCGACCTCGGCGAGTCGATGATCAAGCGCGACCTGGGTATCAAGGACATGTCGAACCTGCTGCCCGGTCACGGCGGAGTGATGGACCGGCTGGACTCACTGCTGGCGACGGCGCCGGCGGTGTGGCTGCTACTGCATCTTCTGGTGAAGGGGTGAGGGCATGACGATCGCACCGGACGGACGTTCGCTGGTGGGAGCGGTAATCCGGCTGGATCGCCTGCAGGACAACGACTACGACGAGCTGTACGCCGCGATCGGCAACGAGCAGGTGTATGCCGGTGGCTTCGGCGGCGGCCTGATGCCGAAGAGTGCGGCGGAGATGCGGGCGACCTGGACGCCGGTGGCTGCCAGGCAGTTCGCGTACGGCGTCCGTTTGGTTGCCGACAGCCCGCTTGGAACGGCCGGCACCTTGGTCGGTACGTCGAGTCTCGCCGACGTCGACCAGCGCAACGAGCGCATCCACCTCGGCTTCACCGGCTACGCGCCCGCAGTCTGGGGCACAGCGGTGAACCCGTCCGCGAAGCTGTTGCTGCTCCAGCACGCCTTCGAGGACTGCGGTTTCGGCCGGGTCAAGATCCAGACCGGCCTGAAGAACACGCGCTCCCAGGCGGCGATCGCGAAGCTCGGTGCGACGCGTGAAGGTGTCCTGCGGCGGCACATGCTGCAGAGCGATGGCTCCTTCCGCGACACCGTCGTGTTCTCGATCCTGGCCGACGAGTGGCCTGAGGTGCGCAAGCGCCTCGAGGAGCGGATCAACCGCTAGTGAGCTCCGCCAACGCGGTGTAGGACGCGACCAGGTCACCTCGGTCATACGTGTTCGTGGTGACCAGGACCTCGTCGGCGCCAGTACGGCGTACCAGCCCGCCGAGCGTGGCGTCGATCTCGGCCGGGGTTCCGTAGAGCTGGCCGGTCAACGCGTTGTCGAAGATCTCCCGCTCCTTCGCGGTCATCTCGGCCGGGGGAGAGGACTCCAGCGGCGGGAACACCCCGCGCGTCCGCGTGTAGGCGGTCGCCCACGCTTCCGGCAGCAACAGTTGCCTGGCCTGCTCGGTCGTCGGTGCGACCGCCGCGGTCGCCGCCAGTACGACGTACGGGCGCTCGTTCGACGCGGAGGGGCGGAACTCGGCGCGGTACCGCTCGATGAGCTTCAGCAGGTCTGCCTCGCCTTTGATGCCGGCGATCACCAAGGGCAGCCCGAATGACGCGGCGAGCCCGGCGCCTTCGCCGATCGCCAGGATGAAGGCCGGGATGCGGAGTCCTTCGCCAGGGCGGGCGTGTACCTGCGGGTGTGCCTGCTGGGTTCCGTCGAAGTACCCGAGGAGTTCCTTGAGTTGGTCCGCGAAGTCCTCGGCCGCGTCCTTCTCGACGCCCAGCGCGCGACGGATCCCGTTGGTGAAGCCGACCGAGCGGCCGAGGCCCATGTCGATCCGGCCGGGGTACAGCGACTCCAGCGCGCCGAACTGCTCAGCCACCACGAGCGGCTGGTGGTTCGGCAGCATCACTCCGCCGGTGCCGACGCGGATGGTTTCGGTGCGCGCCGCAACGGCTGCTGCCAGCACTGTCGGCGCGGATCCGATCACGCCAGGCACGCTGTGGTGTTCAGACACCCAGAAACGCTTGTAGCCGAGCTTCTCGACCTCCTGCGCCAGGTCGACGGTCGCACGCAGCGTCTCCGCCTCTGACTCGCCGACGCGTCTCCGCGAGCGGTCCAGAACCGACAACGGCACTCCTGACAACAGGCCCATACCTAAGGCCAACGGCGGCCGCGAGCACCTCATTCCCCGCACTCTTCGAGCAAGATCGAAAAGATCAGAACCTTCTGCGAGCCCTGCCGACGGCCTGCCGCAGGCCGCTGACCTGCGGAAACACGCGAATGTAAGTATTCAACGGCGTGTTTGCCCAGAATGGGCAGGGGTTTACATTCTCCCGAGATGGGACTGCACTCGGTGCTGGAGCGACCACCCCGGGTCACTTCGTGAGGCTGAGGGAGTTGACATGAGACACACCCCGCCGAAACTCAAGGCCGCGCTCTGCGGTCTGGCTCTGGTCGCCGCGACCGCACTGCCGATGGCGTCCACCCCCGCCATCGCCGGGCCCGCGCCGGCGCCGGCGACCGCGGTCTCCGCCAAGGCGGCCGCGATCGCCAAGCTGGCCAAGTCCGGCTATGCGCCCCAGACCGTCAAGACGCTGAACGTCGATTTCCAGTACCAGCAGACCGGCTACTGGTGTGGCCCGGCCTCGACCCGGATCGCGCTGTCGGCCCGGATCTCGCCGCCGAGCCAGCAGCAGCTGGCCAACGAGCTGCCCACCGACGAGGACGGCACCGACTGGATCGGGCAGGTCACCCGGGTGCTCAACAACCACGTCGGCACCGGCTGGTACGAGACCAAGGAGATGCCGAACGACCCGCCGACGCAGTCGCAGCGTGACCTGCTGTGGCGCGACATCGTCCTCGACATCGACAACAACTACCCGATCGTGGCCAACATCGTCGCTCCGGCCAGCAACCACCCGCCGGGCTACCCGAACTACACGATCTACCACTACTTCACGGTGATCGGGTACGACTCCGGCAACATGACCGTACTGATCGCGGACCCGGCCGGCTTCGCCCCGACCCCGACGTACTGGCTCACCTTCAACCAGCTCGCGACCCTGATCCCCCCGAAGGGCTACTCCGCCTGAGCCAGCTCGGTGAGGATGGCGTCCACGTGCTCCAGGCGCAGGTCGCGAACCTCTCGCAAGCTGAACGCGCCACCACGGTGTGGGCTGAGCACGACATTCGGCAGCTCATGGAACGGGTACGTCGATGCGGTGACTCCGGTCACCGCATCGGCCGCCCGGGCCTCCTCCCACCAGACATCCAGCCCAGCGGCGACCCCTCCGGCGCGCAGACGCTCGTACAGGGCACGTTCGTCGACCACAGTCGCCCGGGCGACGTTCACCAGGACGCTGGGCTCCGGCAGCCGAGCTATCAGGTCGGCTCCGAACAGACCGTCCGTCGCAGGTGACCCAGGAATCGCCAGTACGACGACCCGCGATCGGCTCACGAGTTCGGGCAGCTCGGAGCGCGGGTGGATGCGGATGTCGCCGTCCGTACCCGTTTGCTCGGTCGAACGGACGACCTGAACCGCCATGCCCAGCCCGTGCAGTGCACGGGCAATCCGGCGCCCGACTTCGCCGTACCCGATGACCAGTGCGGGATGTCCGCCGAGGATCATGGTCGGATTCGGCGGAACGTAGCGGGCGGTCCAGTCTCCGGATCGCATGCCCTGGTCGGCCGGGATGATCGCCCGCGCTGCGGCGAGGACCAGTGCGACGGCGAGCTCGGCGGTCGGACCGGCGTTGTGATGCACAGTCCGCAGTCGCACGGCAGGGAACTCCTTGAGCAGGTCGCGGACCTCCTGGCGGACTCCAGCGAACGGGACAATCAGCGTCCGCAGGTGCGGGCTGGCGGCAACGAGTTCACGCGTGGGGGAGCGAGCGACCAGTACGTCGTACGCGGCATCCGCCGGTGGTGTGCCGTCGGTGAAGCGCCAACCGGGGTGCCGTTTTGTCAGACGCTCGGTGGCTTCGTCTTCGAGGACGCCCACACCGTGGACCCAGAAATGCTCCATGAGGTGGAAATGTAGTTTAAGGACGTGAGCACAGAGCCGCGGTTGGAGATCGTTTACTGCACGCAGTGCCGGTGGTTGATGCGCGCGGCATGGACCGCGCAGGAGCTGCTGACGACCTTCCCCAAGGAGCTGGGCGAGGTCGCGCTGGTGCCGTCGACCGGCGGGATCTTCGACATCTCGCTCGATGGCGAGATGCTGTGGTCGCGCAAGGCCGAGGGTGGCTTCGTCGAGCTCCCGCTCCTGAAGCAGATGGTCCGCGACCGGATCGCCCCGGACCGTCAGCTCGGTCACTCCGACCGCAAGGAGACCTGAGGCGACTCCGCGGTGGCAGGTAGTGGCCGGTTGGCTCGCCCGGACCCGGTTTGCTGAGACCCTCTACGGATGCCGAGCGTGCGCACGATCCTCAAGGGGACGGTGGGTGGTGCCGCGTTCGTCGCGTCGGTGGGGGCAATCGTCTACCTGGCGGCCTGCGACCCCTATGAGACGAAGGCTTCGGACGAGAGTCTGGCGGAGCTGTGCAAGCCGCTCAGTCGGACCCTGATCCCGAACGCGCCGCCGTACGAGGGACCTGTGCCGCACCCGATCATGCTCTTCGGCGGCGGCGCTCCGTCGCTGGCGAGCGGGAAACAAGGGTCCGCAGCCTGGGATCCGAAGCCGGCGGATGTTCAGCTGGTCGCCTGCTACGGGACGTCGACCGACGGTCGCGTAACCGAGCACATGTGCCACTTCGATCTTCCGTCACCCAAGGATCTTCGTCTGCAGGGGAAAACCGAGCACGTCAGCGTGTACGAGGTGCGCGGTCGCCGGAAGATCGGTGAAGTCGCCGTCGAGGCAACAGACTGCCCGTCCGAGGCTTTGACGATTGATGGCAGTGGTACGGCATGGGGCGTGGCGTCGTCGGCGGCTGTTCGCCGGGCGCTCAGCGCCTTTGTCGGGGACTCGGGGTGATCCTGGGCACGTTGGGGATGTGAATTTGTGAATGGTTGGGGCGGCAAGCGACAATGGATCGGTTATGACTACCTCCCTGCCTCTCGTTTTCGATGAGCCGCGCCGTGCCAAGAAGCCGCCGCGGCATCTGGCCGACCTGTCCGGGGAGGAGCGCCGGGAGGCGGTCGCCGCGCTGGGGGAGCCCGCGTTCCGGGCCAAGCAGCTGTCGAACCACTACTTCTCCCGGCTGACGTCCGACCCGGCCGAGATGACCGATCTGCCGGCCGCGAGCCGCGACAAGCTGGTCGGTGCGCTGATGCCGCCGCTGCTGACCAAGGTTCGCGACATGGAGTGCGACAACGGGACCACGCGGAAGTCGCTGTGGAAGCTGCTCGACGGCTCGCTGGTCGAGTCCGTGCTGATGCGCTACAAGGACCGCACCACGATGTGCGTCTCGTCGCAGGCCGGTTGCGGGATGGCCTGCCCGTTCTGCGCGACCGGCCAGGCCGGCCTGACCCGGAACATGACCACCGCGGAGATCGTCGAGCAGGTCGTCGACGGCGCCCGCGCGCTGTCCCGCGGTGAGATCGCCGGCGGTCCGGGGCGGGTCAACAACATCGTCTTCATGGGCATGGGCGAGCCGATGGCCAACTACAAGGCCGTCATCGGTGCCGTCCGCCGCTTCACCGACCCGTCGCCCGAGGGGCTCGGGATCTCCGCCCGCGGCGTGACCGTGTCGACCGTCGGTCTGGTGCCGCGGATCAACCAGCTCGCCGACGAGGGCATCCCGGTCACGCTCGCCGTGTCATTGCACGCGCCGGACGACGAGCTGCGCGACGAGCTGGTCCCGATCAACAACCGCTGGAAGGTCGACGAGGTTCTCGACGCGGCCTGGGGCTACGCCGAGAAGACCAAGCGCCGGGTCTCCATCGAGTACGCGATGATCCGGGACATGAACGACCACGCCTGGCGCGCCGACCTGCTGGCCGAGAAGCTCCGCGCCCGCGGCGACTGGGGCTGGGTGCACGTCAACCTGATCCCGCTGAACCCGACCCCCGGCTCGAAGTGGACCGCTTCGGACCCGGCCGACGAGCGCGAGTTCGTCCGCCGCCTGCAGGCCGGCGGGATCTCCACCACCGTTCGCGACACCCGCGGCCAGGAGATCGACGGCGCCTGCGGCCAGCTCGCCGCCGCCAACCAGGCCTGAGGTGGACCAGCCCCTCTTCACCCGCGTGCGCTGGCGTGAGGGGTACGACATGGCCGAGGTCGACGCCTTCCTCGAACGCCTGCTGGCGACCGTCGAGGGCCGGTACGTCGAGCAGCCGGTGACTGCTGACGAGATCCGCGAGGTGAGCTTCACACCGGTCCGCCTGACCCACGGCTACTCAGTCGACGAAGTGGACGTCTTCCTCGACTCAGCCGAGAAGCTGCTCCGCGGTTTCTAGCCCCCGACACGCTCCGAGGGCTCTCGAACAACTGGCTCGCTTGGTCGGGGACTAGGGAGTCTTGTCGACCTTGAGCACGGTTCAACCATGTTCCGGGACGAGAAATGGTTGATGGGTGCCCAAGGCCGAACCGGCTGGGCTGCGGCGCTAGGCAGTTCGGCGAGCTGGGTCAGGGCGGTGGGTGCGGAAGCCGTCGGTGTCAGAGTAGATCTCGTACAGCTGGAACACCCTGGGATTCGCCACCTCCCGGAAGGAACGGAACTCCACGCAGCCCGGCTCCCGTCGTACGGCGGTGGTCAGCGTCGCGATGGCGGCGGCGAGCTGCTCCTCGTGACCGGGGACCGCGTGGACGACGGCGATCATCGGTCGCTCGCCGGCTGGGAGGGTCACGGTCAACGGCGCACTCATGCCGACGCTCCAAGGTCGAGCAGGGCGCCGAGGAGTTCTTCGGGCGTCTCGAGCTGCGGCAGGTGGCCGGTGCGGGGGAGCAGCGTGAAGGTCGACAGCGGGATCGCGGCGGCGAAGGCCCGCCCGTACTCCGGTCCGGCGATGCCGTCGCTTTCGCCCCACAGGACGTGGACCGGGATGTCGACGTCACCGAGCCGCTTGACCAGCGTCGGGTCGAGCATCGCCGGGCCGGTGTAGCCGATGAGCGCCTTGACGTCGGGGCTCGGGCCGGTGGTGCCGGCCGGTGGCACGGGTGCCTTGCTCGGGTCGTGGAAGGAGAACGCCCGGAGCTCGGCGACGGATAGGCCGCTGACATCGGTGATCGGGTGGCCCTCGACCTCGATGCCGATCCCGTCGACGATCACCGCGCCGCTGACCCGCGGGCTGTGCTGCAGAGCGATCTCCGCGGCCAGCCAGCCACCGAAGGAGTTGCCGACCACGGTCACGTCGGTGAGATCGAGCTCGTCCAGCAGAGCGACGTACAGGCGAGCCAGCTCGGTGACGCTGTTCAGTCCTTCGGGCTTCGGCGTGCCCCCGAAACCGGGGTGGGTGGGCAGGAGCACTCGGGAGTGGATGCGCTCCGCGAGCAGGTCGGCGAAGCCGGCCATCGTCGCCACGCCGCCGCCGCCGTGCAGCAGCAGGAACGGCCGGGTGCGGTCGCGGTCCTGGACGGTCACCTCGACCTGACCGGCAAGCGTGTGGGTCTCGGTGTGAACCGGCCGAAGCGATCCGGCCTGGGGGAGTGTCGTCATCGTGCTGTCCTCACGTTCAGGAAGGTATATATAAGGAACCTTAGATCAGCTTCCTGATATAAGCAAGCTGGTCTAAGCTGGGGATATGACATATCGACCGGCTGAGGTCGGACTGGCCGTCAAGCGGCTGCAGTACCGCCACCACCGAGCGCTTAGCCAGGCGCTGGCGCCACTCGGGCTCTCGCTCGTGCAGTGGGACACGCTGCACCACCTGCACCGCAAGCCGGACGCCTCACTGCACGACCTGGCGGTCCTGACCTTCCAGACCGACCAGTCCTTCGGCTCCCTGGCCACCCGGATGGCCGACCGCGGTCTGATCGAACGCGTCGCCGGCCCCGGCCGCGCCGTACGCCACCAACTCACCGAGGAGGGCGCCCGCCTTCGCGCCGCCGGCCAAGACGCCGTGGACGCCGTCGTCGAGTCCTCGTTCCACGACCTGTCACCCGCCCAACTCGACCAACTGGGTGAGCTCCTGGATCTGGCTCTGGGCGCCGACCCGACTGCGTAGCTCCCGTTACGATCGATTCGTAAGTAGGAGTCCTTCGGCGCGTTGCGCACCAGGCGGGAGCGATGGAATGACCGGTACGGCGAAGTCGGCGCGACGGGTCGAGCCCGGGTCGTACGAGGCGTACATGCATGACTGTCCAGCCGTGGCGCTGCTGTCGACGATCAGCAACCGCTGGGTCAGTCTGACGGTGTGCACGCTCGGAATGACCGGCACGCCGATGCGCTACAGCCACATCAGCCGCGAGATCCCGGGGGTCAGTCAGAAGATGCTGACGCAGACGCTGCGCATGCTTGAGCGTGACGGCATGGTCGAGCGCACAGTCACACCCACCGTGCCGGTGCGGGTCGACTACGAGCTGACCCCGCTCGGACAGGGCCTGTACGGCGTGCTCTCGCACGTACGCGACTGGGCTGCGGACAAGGCCGACGAGGTCGATGCCGCGCGCGAACTGTTCGACGCGGCCAAGGTCAGTTAGCAGCCAGGGGGCGTAACGCACTTTTTAGTGCCTACTTACTAATCGATCGTAACTCACCTAGCGTTCGTAGTGTTCAGGCACTCGAAGCCGCGAGGAGAAGTACGACATGCGTGCAGCAGTTGTCAGAAAAGCTGGTGGACCCGAAGCGGTCGAGGTTCTGGAGGTTCCCCTCCCGGAGCCGGGTCCGTTCCAGCTCCGGATCAAGATCGCGGCCGCGGCGCTCAACCCCGCGGACCGGGCGGTGTGGGCCGGCGTCTTCCGCCCGGCCGAAGGGGTCGAATACATCGGCCTCGGTCTGGATGGTGCGGGGACGGTCGACGCCGTCGGGCCAGGCGTTGCCCTGCCGATCGGAACCCCGGTCATCGTGTTCGATTCGGGTGTTCTGAATGCCACGAAGACCCAGGCCGAGTATCGGGTGACCGACCTCAACTCCATCGCGCTCGCCCCGGTGGGGATGGATCTGACGCTCGCGGCGACCATCCCGCTCAATACGATGACCGCCTCGCTGGCGCTGGACTACTTCCCGTTGCACCCGCGCGACACCCTGCTGGTCACGGGCGCCGCCGGAGCCGTTGGTGGCTTCGCAGTCGAGCTGGCGCGGACGCGCGGTGTACGGATCATTGCTCAAGGGCGGTCCGGGGACGAGCAGTTCCTCCGCGACCGTGGCGCCGCCTCGTTCGTGTCGCGCGACGAGGACCTGAATGAGGCGGTGCGCCGGTTCGCACCGGACGGTGTGGACGGCGTGCTCGATGCGGCGGCACTCGGTGCGCCTGCCATGGCCGCCGTGCGCGACGGTGGCGTCTACGTGAGTGTGCGGGCCGATGTGCTGCCGCAGTCGGAGCGCGGTGTGGTGGTGCGGCTCACCACAGCTGGCCCGGAACCGACGCGCCTCTCGTACCTCTCCGCGCTCGCCGAGGTCGGCCTGCTGACCCCGCGGGTTGCGCAGACCTTCCCACTCGAGCAGGCGGCCGAAGCCCACGCCCTGCTCGCCCAGGGCGGCCAGCGCGGCCGTATCCTCCTCGTCCCGTGACCGCTGCCCCCGCAGCGACTGCCGTCACGAGAATTGCTGCGCCGATCGAGGACGTCTGGCGGGTGCTGGTGGCGTTCGACCAGTACGCCGACTGGCACCCGATCCTCGCGCTCGACGCGAAGCCGGAGCACGCCGTACCGGGAGCCGAGCTTCCCGCCCGCGTCTCCAGCCCTGACGCGCCTGACCAGCACGTCATCCTCAAGGTCCTCACTGTGGCCGCCCCGACGCAGCTGACCTGGGAGGGTGGATCACTCGACGCCGTCCTCGGCAGGCACTCGTTCACCCTCAAAACCCTCGCCGATGGCACCACCGAACTCACCGACACCGAAGAGTTCTACGGTCCCGGGGCAGCCGAGGTAGTACCAGACCTAGATCAGCTCGCGGCCGACTTCGCCCGCTATGGCGCAGCCCTCCAAGCACGCGCGACAAGCTAGCTGCAGACTGGAGGCCATGCGCGGCACAGTACGGCGGTATGTGGAGCGGGACCGGCAAGCAGTGCTCGACTTGGCGCCCAGGCTGACCGAAGGGGTGGCGCGCTGGCGTCCGCCCGCCGCAGTGCGCGCAGCCGTGATCGGGTGGGTGGCCGAGGCCGTGGAACGGGCAGGTGAACCCGACCGGTTCCTGTACGTCGCCGAGGTCGACGGCGAGGTGGTTGGGTTCGTGTCGGGCCAGGAGCGGACGCACTGGGCCGGCCAGCGGGAGGTGTACGTCGGCGAGCTCGCCGTGTCCCGCGAACGCGAAGGCGTCGGCCGTGCGCTCATTGACGCCGTCACCCAGCACGCCGCCGAGCTCGGCGTCTCCGCCATCACCCTCGACACCGGTGCCGCCAACACAGGCGCACGCGAGTTCTACCGCAGTCTCGGGTTTGCCGAGGAGGATGTGAAGCTAACGCGGTTGATCGATTAGTTCTGCGGAAGCTTAGGCTGGCCGGGTGAAGATCCTCTCCATCCAGTCCGCGGTCGCCTACGGGCATGTGGGCAACTCGGCCGCCGTTTTCCCGCTCCAGCGCATCGGAGTGGAGGTGCTGCCGGTCTACACGGTGAACTTCTCCAACCACACCGGGTACGGCGCCTGGCGCGGGCCGCTGATCAGCCCGGACGACGTGCGTGAGGTGCTGCTGGGGATCGAGGAGCGGGGAGCCTTCCCGCAGATCGATGCGGTCCTCTCGGGCTACCAGGGCGGTGAGGGGATCGCTGACGTCATCCTGGAGACGGTGCAGCGGGTGAAGGCGGCGAACCCCGCAGCGGTCTACTCCTGCGACCCGGTGATGGGCAACGCGAAGTCCGGCTGCTTCGTCGCCCCGGCGATCCCGGTGCTCCTCAAAGAGCGCGTGGTCCCGGCCGCCGACATCATCACGCCCAACCAGTTCGAGCTGGGCTTCCTGACCGACACCGAGCCAGACACCCTGGAATCCACGCTGGCGTCCGTGGAGCTCGTCCGCGCTACCGGACCGCGCACCGTCCTCGTCACCAGCGTCGAGCGACCGGACCGCGAAGAGGGCACGATCGAGATGCTCGCCGTCGATGACAGCGGCGCCTGGCTCGTCCAGACGCCCTACATCCCCATGAAGGCCAACGGCTCCGGCGACGTCACCGCTGCCCTCTTCACCGCCCACTACCGCCGCACCGGCGACCTGGCCGACGCCCTGGCCCGCACCACCTCCAGCGTCTTCGACCTGCTCACCAACACCCACCAGTCGGGTGAGCGTGAGCTGCAGCTCGTGGAGTCGCAGGAGGCCTACGCCAACCCCCAGATGCAGTTCAAGCCGCGGCAAGTCAGCTGACGAGCGAGGCCGCCTCATCGATGGTGTCGACCAGCTGAATCGATGACACCATCGGGCGGTCCGCGGCCAGGGACTGCAGGAGCGGCCAGACCGGCAGATCCACGGTCCAATGCGAGACGCCGACCAGGATGAGGGGGATCTGGGTGGCGTGGTCGCCGTAGTAGTTCGGGGTGACCGCCTGGAAGACCTCCTGCACGGTGCCGGCCGCACCGGGGAGGTAGATGATGCCGCCGCGTGCCTGGGACAGCAGCACGTCCTCACGCTGCGCATTCGAGAAGTACTTGGCGATCGAGGACGCAAACACGTTCGGCGGCTCATGGCCGTAGAACCAGGTCGGAATCGAGACTCCGCCGTTCCCCGGGAACTCCCGCCGTACGTCGAGTCCGGCGGAGGCCCAGTCCGCGATCGACGGCCGGAACGACGGTACGGCGGTCAGCGCGTCCAGTGCGCGTTCCACCGCGACATCGTCGTACGAGGCCAGTGAGGCGCCCAGGTTCGCTGCCTCCATCGCACCAGGTCCACCACCGGTCACGACAGTCAGACCGGCCCGTGACAGTCCCCGTCCGAGCAGAACAGCGGACCGGTACGTCGTACTGCCCCGGGCGATGCCATGTCCGCCCATCACGCCGACCCAGGGACCGGTGTCGGGCAGCTCGTGCAGCGCGTCCGCGATCGCATGGTCGTGCAGTGCGGCGGCCAGCGTGCGGCTGGTGTCACCGCGCTCGTCGTGCTGCCGGGACCAGGCGTAGATGCGTGCATCCGGAGTGGCGTCGTACCCGCTGTCCAGACCGGCGTACAGCTCCTCTGCGTCGTACAGGGTGCCGCGGTAGGCGTCGAACGGCAGCTCCGGGATCGCAGGGAACACCAGCCCGCCTCCGTCCCGGATCCAGCGGTCCGCCTTCTCCTCCAGCAGACAGCCCAGGAACAGCGCGCCGAGCGGGCTCAGCCCGAGCAGCGCCGCCGTACGGGAGGTCAGGTCCACGGACTGCACCCGCCACCCGGCCATGGTGGTCGCACCGGCGGCCACGACGCTGTCGAAATGGGTCAGGGACTCGATGTCCACGTGCGGGATGCTGGGCAATGTCACGCAGAGCACCCTAATCCTCAGAGGAGCCCTCTATCAGCAGGCCGCGCTTTGAGGTAATGCTTAGGACATGACACATGCGGAGCTCTGGGAGCGTCACAAGGCCGTCATGCCGGACTGGCTGTCGTTGTACTACGAAGAGCCGATCGAGATCGTGCAGGGGTCCGGCCGTCGGGTCACCGACGGTGAGGGCAAGAGTTATCTCGACTTCTTCGCCGGCATCCTGACCAACGCGATCGGCTACGACATCGCGGAGATCTCCGACGCGGTGCGCGAGCAGCTGAGCACCGGGATCGCGCACACCTCCACGGTGTACCTGATCCGCAAGCAGATCGAGCTGGCCGAGCAGATCGCCAAGCTGTCCGGGATCGAGAACGCGAAGGTCTTCTTCGCCAACTCCGGCACCGAGGCGAACGAGGCCGCCCTGCTGCTCGCCACCCAGAACCGCCGTTCCAACCAGGTCCTGGCGATGCGGAACTCGTACCACGGCCGCGCCTTCGGCACCGTCGCGATCACCGGCAACCGCGGCTGGTCCGCGAGCAGCCTGTCGCCGGTCAACGTCCAGTACCTGCAGGGCGCGTACCACTACCGCAGCCCGTTCAGGAACCTGTCGGACGCCGACTACATCAAGGTCTGCGTCGACGACCTGCGCAACGTCATCGAGACCACCACCGCCGGTGACGTCGCCTGCCTGATCGCTGAGCCGATCCAGGGCGTCGGCGGCTTCGCCTCCCCACCCGACGGCCTGTACGGCGCCTTCAAGGAGGTGCTCGACGAGTACGGGATCCTGTTCATCTCGGACGAGGTCCAGACCGGCTGGGGTCGCACGGGTGAGCACTTCTGGGGCATCCAGGCGCACGGCGTCGTACCGGACGCGATGACGTTCGCGAAGGGCCTCGGCAACGGCTTCGCGATAGGCGGCATGGTCGCCCGCCCCGACCTGATGGACAGCCTGACCGCGAACTCCCTGTCCACCTTCGGCGGCAACCCGATCTCGACCAGCGCCGCCAAGGCGACCATCGACTACCTGCTCGACCACGACCTGCAGGCCAACGCCGCCAAGCGCGGCGCCCAGCTCGCCGACGGCCTGCGCGGCATCGCCGAGGAGTTCCCCGAGCTCGGCGACGTCCGCGGCAAGGGCCTGATGCTGGCCACCGAGATCGTCAACCCCGCCGACAACACCCCCGACGCGGCGACGACGGCGAAGCTCCAGCAGGAGACCAAGAACCGCGGTCTGCTGATCGGCAAGGGCGGCCTCTACGGCAACGTCCTCCGGATGGCGCCGCCGATGACGCTCACCGAGGACGAGACCACCGAAGCCCTCGAGATCCTCCGCGACTCCTTCAACACCCTGCGCTGAAACAACTTGGGCCGAAACAACCTGCGCTGATATCTGCCGCCGGACGGCCGCCTTCGGTCGGTAGGGATTGCCGCTAATGGCAACGCGGATCTACTGACCAGCGGCCGGCCGCGGCCTAGTCTCGGCGCCATGGAATTCCAGCTGTTGGGAGACGTAGCCGGATTCAGTCGGGGCCGGTCGGTCGACCTCGGCCGGCGGCAGCAGAAACTGCTCCTGGCCGTGCTGCTGCTGGAGATCAACAAGGTGGTGCCCACAGATCGCGTGTGCGCAGTGCTGTGGCCGGACAGGATGCCCGATCGGCCGGCGCGGACACTCGCCGTCTACTCCTCCCGTTTGCGTCGTGCCCTGACTGCCGCGGACGAGGTGGACAAGGCTCCGGTGCTGCTGCGGAGTGGTGACGGCTACGTCCTGGAGTACGACCCGTCCTCCGTCGACGCCCACCGGTTGGTCGACCTGGTGGACCGGGCACGCTCGATCGCCGATCCGTTGGAGCGGATCAGACTGCTCGAATCGGCCCGGGAGCTGTGGCGTGGCAGACCGCTGGGTGCGGTTGTCTCGCCCGAGTTGGGCGAGCGGCTCGGTGCATCCTTGGTCGAGACACATCGGCTCGGCCTCGAGTTGCGGCTCGAAGCCGAACTGGCGGCGGGCCGGTACGAAAAGGTCGTTGTCGAGGGGCGGGCGCTCGTTGCCGAGCTCCCTGGCAGAGAGCGATTCGTCAGAGTGTTGATGACCGCGTTGTCGCGCACCGGCCGCAGGGGCGAGGCGCTCGGCGCCTACCGTGATCTGACCGCCGGCCTCAACGAGGACCTCGGCATCGATCCGAGCCCCGAGCTCCGCAGCCTTGCCGAGACGATAGCGGGTGGTGGTCAGAATCCGGCGAACCAGGCGCCCACCCCCTGCATGAATCAGGCTCGCCAGCTTCCCCCGGACGTGGGACTGCTGGTTGACCGCAGCCTGCTCGTGGCTCGAGGTGAGCATCACCTCATCGGCTCCGGCCGGCGGACTGCCCCGGGCGTGCTCTGTCTGTACGGCGGAACTGGCATCGGCAAGTCCGCTACCGCGATCCGGCTGGCGCATCGTGTCAGCCACGCCTTTCCGGACGGTCAGTTCTTCCTCAGGCCGGCTGATCCGGCCGGTGCTGAGCTGTCCGCCCGAGATGCCGTGGGCTGGGTCCTCCGTGGTCTGGGAGTGTCACTCGACGACGTCCCCGACTCGCTGGCGGGGCGCGTGGCGGTACTGCGCGAAAACACCGCGGACAAGGCGGTCCTGGTCGTCGCGGACGACGTCGGGCAGATGTCGCAGGTGGCACCGTTCCTTCAGCTCGGACCGCGCTGCGCGGTGATCGCGACGTCGCGTGCGGCGGTGGCGATCCGCAGCCGTGACGTCATGTGCTGTGAACTGCCTGCCCTCGGCGCCGACGCGAGCCTTGAGCTCCTGCGGGCGGTCTCGGGACGCGAGTTCGATTCCCGGCAGACCGGGGAGCTGGCGGAGATCGTGGCGGGCTGCGCGGGCCTCCCGCTTGCGCTCCGCGTCGTCGGCGCCCGACTCGGCCCACTGACCAGGACAACCGTCGCCGAGGTCGCTGCGGCGCTGGCGGACAGCGGTCGTCGGTTGGATACCTTGGCGATCGACGATCGCGCGGTGCGCGCCAGTCTTGACCTCACCCTCCGGATGGCGGAGGCCAGCACAGCGAAGCTCCTGACCATGCTTGTCGAGTTGCGGCTCGACGATTTCGCCGCCTGGGTCGCTGCGCCGTTGCTGGATGGTGATGAGGCGATGGCCGAGCGGGAGCTGGATCGGTTGCTGGCGCTCGGGCTGGTTCAGCTGCGTTCGGAGCAACCGCGCCGCTTCGGAATCCACGACATGGTCCGCGCGTATGTTGCGGAGTCGTCGGCGAGCTCGACCGGCGTACTGCGCCCTGCTGTTACCGGTGTCACCCAAGCAACCGGCCGTTACCTGACGGCGCTCGTCCGGATGGTCTCGCTCGCCGATACGGGCATCGATCACGGGTTTGTCCAGGTGGAAGGCCTGGCCGTTCCGGACGAACCGATTCTGCCGCTCACCGAGGCGGCGATCCGCGCCGCGCCCGACGCCTGGCTGGCCGCCGAAGCCACTGGTGTCCACGTAGGCGTACAGCACGCGGTTCGCCGCGGCGATGCGGCGACCGCGGCCGTTCTCGCGCTCCGCCTGCGTGGCCACTTGACCTTGCAGGACGACAGCGAACGGGCCCACGACGTGCTGCACGAGGCGATCGGCGCCGTCGAGGCCGATGACCTGCACCTGCCCGGACTCGAGGCCCGCCTCCTGCAGTCGTCCTTCACTACCATCGCGCAACACGGCGATCGGATCGATGAGCTGGCACCGCTCGCCGACCGCTCGTTGCAGCTGGCGCGCAGCAGCGGCTCACCGCTGCTGCAGATGGCGGCGTACTGGCAGGTCGGGTACGCCGCCATCGAAGCCTCCGAGTTCACCCGGGCGGCCGAGGCGTACGAGGCGGCACTCAGGCTGGTCGAATCCGACCCGAGCCTTGAACTGCACCGCGGAAAGGCGCTGTCCGGTCTCGGCGACACGGCCCGCCTGGCCGGAGATTCCGTCCGGGCGGTCGACACCCTTCGGGCTGCGCTCGAGCTGGATCGGTCCCCGACCCGATGGCGGGCGACGATCTTGTTCGATCTCGCGATGGCACTGGTCGATGCGGACCGCGCGACCGAGTCGGAGGCACCGATCGTGGAGGCTCGCCTGATCTTCGACGGGCTCGGTGACACGTTCGGAACGGCGTACATCGACATCGTGGACGCTCGGCGGGCTGTCCGGAGCCAGGACTTCACCCTGGCCAGGGTGCTGCTGGACTCCGCCGCCCAGTACTTCCTCGCGATCGACGATGTCTCGTCCTTGTCGGAGGTCCGGCTGGCGGAGGCGGAGTTGTCGATCGCTCGCGGTCGTGACGACGAGGCCGGCGTGCTGCTGACGGCCGCGGTTGCCGAGGCGCTGGCCGCGGGTGATTCGCGGAGTGCCCACCAATGCCGGAAGTTGCTGGAGTCGGTCGCCTCAGGGGCGGCGAGCCGACTCCAGCGGTCCGTCAGCTGGCGCTCATGTTGATGCCGACATAGCTACGGGTGTAGTCGGCCGGGCAGTCCTTTGTCGAGTAGAAGCCGGGCTTGACCGCCTTGCCGTAGAAGTACTTCCGGCCGGCGTAGATGTTGTAGCAGGCAACCACCACCTGGTAGAACCCGCCACCACTGGCACAGTATGCCCATCCACCGCGCGGAGCGATGATGTCGTAACTGCAGTCCTCGGGCCAGGCTGACACCGCCTGGGTACCGGGGACCGGAGTGGCGGTCGCTGGTGCGGCGTTCATAACACCGGTCAGCAACGCCGTACAGGCGAGGGTTGTCGCCAGTGCTGTTCGGCCCCTCGGCATCAGTAGCTCCGCAGGTTGATGCCGACGTACCGGAGGATGTGCGCCGGCGGGCAGTAGCGAATCGATTTCGTGCCCTTGTAGACCCATTTGCCGTAGAAGAAGTCGGTGTCGCCCGTGCGGAGGCTCCTGCAGTTGACGATCACCTGGTAGGCGCCGGTGCCGGTCGTACAGAGCGCAAAGGCGCTGGCCGGCTCGGTCCCCGGATAGGTCTCTTGGTAGACGCAATTGTCCGGGTAGCTGGCCGGTGCCGCGACAGTCTGGGCCGCGGCCGGTGCCGGACTCGCCTGTGCGGCACTGACTCCACTCAGGCCGGCAGCGATCGTGAGGATGGCGATGGCGGCGGTTCGTCGTACAGATGACATGACAAGACCCCTTTCAGGTATCCGTGAACGGTTGGCCGGACGCTCAGCTGGACTTCAGTTCGATCCCGGCGTACTGGAGCTTCTCGGTCGCTTGCGGGCAGTACCGGATGGACCACTGGCCGCGCGTCTTCCAGCTCACGCCGGTGTAGAAGGTGACCTTTCCGGTGTCACGGTCCTTGCAGTTGATGACGACCCGGTGGTAGCCCGAACCGGCATCGCAGATGGCCCATCCGGAGCCGTCGCTGGCGGTGTAGTACCGGCAGGCGTCGGGCCAGCCGGCAGGCGTCGCGGCCGCTGACGCAGCCGGTAGGGTTCCGAGCGTTGCAGCGGCCGCAACCACCAGGCCCGCCGCAATGGTGAAGATCTTCATGTGGTCTCCTCGTCGATCCGTGACGATCGCTGGTTCGGCGCGACTGTCGTTCGCCGCAGTTGACCAGGTGTCGCCTACCCGAGGACTACCAATGCGTTACCACACCGCCACCAACGACAGGGCCGCCGCAACTCCTCACATCGAGGTGTTGCGACGACCCTGTGAACCGCCGTGAACGGGGTCTTCGTCGTGGGTCAGATCGGGCCGACTCCGGCGCCGGGATCGTTGGACAGCGGCAGGGGCGGCGGGGCGCCGGTGATCTTGCGGCGGCGCCGGGAGCGGCCCTCGAGGTACTTGGCCAGGATCGACAGCAGTGAGCACAGGCCGATGTAGATGACCGCGATGACGATGTACGTCGGGATGTAGGGGAAGCCGTACTGGAGCCGGCCGCCCATCTGCTTGCCGACGTACAGCAGTTCGCTGTAGGTGATGACGAAACCGAGCGCGGTGTCCTTCAGCAGGACGACGAGCTGGGAGACGATCGCGGGCAGCATCGCGCTGACCGCCTGCGGGAGCAGGACCAGCCGGACGACCTGGTTCTTGCGCAGACCGATGGCGTAGGACGCTTCGCGCTGACCCTTCGGTACGGCGGCGATCCCGGCCCGGAAGATCTCCGCGAGCACCGAGCCGTTGTACAGCGTCAGACCGAGCACGACCGCCCAGAACGGGCCCAGGCCCCACTGGAACTGAATGTTCGCGAAGTAGAAGAAGATCATCATGATCAGCAGCGGGATCGCGCGGAACAGCTCGACGAGGTACGTCGCCGGAACCCGGACCCACTTGTGGTCACTGATCCGCGCCGCGGCGAAGACCGCCCCGAACAGGATCGCGAGGACGGCGGCCGTCCCGGCCGCGCGCAGCGTGTTGAGCAGACCGTGGAGCAACTGCTCCTGGATCGCGGTGTACTGGAACTGGCGCCACAGCCGGCCCTCGAACTGGCCGTTGACGTAGAGCCGGTTGATCAGCCAGGCGGCGACGCCGGCCACCACGATCACGACGACGACGTTGGCGATCCGGTTGCGGAGCTTGCCCCGGCGACCGGGGACCTCGTACAGCACCGAGCTCATCAGGCCACCGCCGTCCGTCGTTCGGCCCACCGCTGCAGGAACATCAGCGGGACAATGAGAATCAGGAAGCCGATCGCGATCCAGGTCAGCGTGAGCAGCTGGTTCTCGCCGCGCTCGGACATCGCGAAGGAGATCGCACCGGCCTCGGCGAGCGAGAAGCCGGCCGCGATCGTGGTGTTCTTCAGCAGCGCGATGAACACGCTGGACAGCGGCGGGACGATGGCCCGGAACGCCTGCGGCAGCACGATCAGCGTCAGCACCTGGAAGAACGTCATACCGACCGCCCGGGCGGCCTCGGACTGGCCGGGGGAGACCGTGTTGACCCCGGACCGGACCACCTCGCAGACGAACGCCGAGGTGTAGATCGTCAAGGCCCCGACGCCCGCCCAGTACGGCGACGGCAGCGCCAGGTCCATCTTGGCCGCGCCGAAGAACAGGAAGGCGAAGACCAGCGTCAACGGGGTGTTCCGCAGGGTGTTCACGTAGCCGGTGCCGACGGCGCGCAGCGCCGGGACCGGGGAGACGCGGAACGCGGCCAGGATGGTGCCGAGCACCATGCTGAGCACGGCGGAGACCAGGAACAACCTGATCGTCAGCCAGAATCCGTCCCGGAACAGATCCCAGTTGTCGGTGAGAACCGAGAGCATCGCGACCTTCCTCGTACTAAGCCTCGTACAGAGCCCGGCCGCGGCGCCGGTGAGGACGCCGCGGCCGGGGTGTTGATCAGTACTTCTCGAGCGGCGGCGGGGTGCCCGGCGAGCCGGACTTGCCGAGCGTCTCGTCGTAGATCGACTTCCAGGTGCCGTCGGTGGCCGACTTCTCCAGGATGGTGTTCACCTGGTCGCGCAGGGCCTTGTCGTCCTTGGGCAGGCCGATGCCGTACTTCTCGGTGCTGAACGGCTTGCCGACGACCCGGAGCTGGTCGGGTGCGGTGGCGGCGTAGCCCTTGAGGATCGCGTCGTCGGTGGTGACGGCGTCGGTCTTCTTGTCGAGCAGCTGCGAGACGCACTCGGAGTAGGTTTTGTACTCGGAGATGTTGCTGGCCTCGGTGAGCTGCTCGTCCTTGACCCGCTGGATCGGGGTCGATCCGGTCGCCGAGCAGACCTTCTTGCCCTTGAGCGCGGTCTTGCCGCCGTCCAGGGAGGTGTCGTCCTTGCGGACCAGAAGGTCCTGCCCGGCGATGAAGTACGGGCCGGCGAACGAGACCTGGGTCTTGCGCTTGTCGGTGATCGAGTAGGTACCGACGTAGTAGTCGATCTCGCCACCGGCGATCGCCGTCTCGCGGTTCGCGGACGGGATCTCCTTGTACTGGATCTTGTCCGGGTCCAGGCCGAGACCGGCCGAGACCATGCGGGCGACCTCGATGTCGAAGCCGCAGCGCTTGCCGTCGGCGTCCTTGTAGCCGAGGTTCGGCTGATCGGCCTTCACGCCGACGATCAGGCTGCCGCGGGTCTTGGCCTTGGTGAAGGCGGGGCTGCCGGCGATGTCGACGGCGGACGCGGTGGTGAACTTGTGCAGCGTGCCGCAGGAGTCGGACGCGGCGGGCTTGTCGCCGCCGCCTCCGCCGGCCGCAGGCTCTTCTTTACCGCAGGCAGTCGCAGTCAGCGCGAGCGCCGCGACGCCGAGACCGGCGACGAGGTGACGCATTCTCATGTTCAGGTTCCCCTTTGTGATGTGTGTGCTGGTACGGCCGCGGGCGGAGATCAGTGCTTCAGGATCTTCCCGAGGAAGTCCTGGGCGCGCCGGGAGGTCGGGCTGGTGAAGAAGGTCTCCGGGTCGGCCTGCTCGACGATCTCGCCGTCGGCCATGAAGACCACCCGGTTCGCCGCGCTCCGGGCGAAGCCCATCTCGTGGGTGACCACGACCATCGTCATCTGCTGCTTGGCGAGGTCGATCATCACCTCCAGGACCTCCTGGATCATCTCCGGGTCGAGCGCCGAGGTGGGCTCGTCGAAGAGGATCACCTTCGGGTCCATCGCCAGCGCGCGGGCGATCGCGACGCGCTGCTGCTGGCCGCCGGACAGCTGCGCCGGGTACTTCGACGCCTGGCTGGCCACCCCCACTCGTTCCAGCAGCTCCAGGGCCCGCTTCTCGGCCTGCTTCGGGTCCGTCTTGCGGACCTTCAGCGGGCCGAGGGTGACGTTCTGCAGGATCGTCTTGTGCGCGAACAGGTTGAACGACTGGAACACCATGCCGACGTCGGCGCGCAGCGTGGCCAGGGACTTGCCCTCGCTCGGCAGCGGCTGGCCGTCCAGCTCGATGGTGCCCGAGTCGATCGTCTCGAGCCGGTTGATCGCGCGGCAGAGCGTCGACTTGCCGGACCCGGAGGGACCGATCACCACGACGACCTCGCCCTTGGCGATGGACAGGTTGATGTCCTTCAGGACGTGCAGTTCGCCGAAATGTTTGTTGACGCCGGTCAGGGCCACCAGACCCGTTTGCGTCAAGGTGCCGGAATCGCTCATGTGCCAGAACCTAGCGGAGGCCGGGGGGCGGTCGCATCGCCGGTCGGTTCCGTGGTGGTAACGATCTGCGATGAACCGGCGCGTATCGTGACGGCCCGCTCACGCTGAGCATGATGCTGCGCGTCAGTGTCCGGAACCTGCCGTGCCGCAACAACCACCCGCAGGAAGTGCTGACGCCGACGCCGGGCCCTGTACGGCGGCCTCCACATCTGCCAGCATCTTCGCCCGCGCGGCCGGACCGATCACCCGTCCGCGTGTGATGACCGTGTGGATCCTCCGGGTGTTGCGGATGTCGGTCAACGGATCGGCGTCCAGTACGACGAGGTCCGCGATCTTGCCGGCTTCGACGGTGCCCAGGTCGCGCGCGAGTCCGAGGAACCGAGCAGGTTCGGCGGTGGCGGCGTACAGGGCCTGGCGTGGAGTGGCGCCGGCGGCGACGAGGTGTTCGAGTTCGTCGTGCAAGGCGAAGCCGGGGACGCTGTACGGCGTTCCGGTGTCGGTGCCGGCCAGGATCGGGACGTCGTGGGCGAACAGTTCTTTGACGAACTGCTGGTGCCAGACCCACATCTCGCGCTGGTGCGAGATCTCCTCGGCAGTCCGGTTGGCGCCGTACAGGTTCTCGATGACGTAGTCGTAGGTGCCGATCGCGTCGGGGCCGAGGTACTTGGCCAGGTTCGGGTCGAGGCGGGTGTAGTCGATCTGGTCGAGCACGTTGTGCATGGTGAGCGTCGGGGTCACGCGGGTGTTGTTGCGGCGCAGCGTGCCGAAGACGTCGGCGGCGCGGGTCTTGCTGTAGGTGTTCGCGGCGATCCACTCGATCGGGTGCATCTGGCGGAACCACGCGTTGTAGTCGCCGGCCCGCACCTTGATCTCGCTGATCATCCGCCGTACGTCGGCCTCGCGCGTCGAGACGGACAGGCCGAGCGAGTGGATGTGCTCGATGCTGCGCTGGCCGGCGTTGCTGACGTCCTTGGTGGTGATCTCGTCCGGCCCGTGGCCGTGCACGGTCAGACCGAGTTTGTGGGCCTCGTCGATGATCGCGAAGTACGCCGCCCGGTTCAGCCGCGAGTAGACCTTGACGAAGTCGGCGCCCTCGGCCTTGACCTGGCGGACGGCGGCGCGTGCCTCGGCGGCGGTGTCGACGGTCAGGACGTGCAGGAGGTTCGGGTCCCAGAGAGTCGGGTCGCCGTCGATGATCTGACTGGCCACGACCATCCGCGGACCGAGCAACGTGCCGGCGTCGATCCGGTCCCGCCAGTCGTAGACGATCGGGTTCGTCGCGGCCATCTCACGGACGGTGGTCAGCCCGTTGGCCAGGTAGAGCGGGGGAGAGACGTGCTCGTCACCGAGGCTGTGGACATGCATGTCCGCGAGCCGGTACGACGTACTTGCCGGACGCGTCGATGACCGTCGCACCGCGGGGGACCGGCAATCGGCCGACCCCGACGATCCGGTCACCGGCGATCAGCACGGTCTGGTGGTTTCGGCGCTGACCGGTCACGACGTCGATCACGGTGGCGCCGGTCAGCGCGGTCAGGGCGCGTGGTGAGCCGAGCGCCGGGCCTGCGGTGGTGAACGATCCGCCGGCGATGACAGCGGCTCCGGCGGCGGTACGGGCGAGGAACTGACGACGAGAACTGTTCATGCCCATCACTATTGTCTGCGCCGCGCTCGTCGTCAGGGGTGCAGCCCCGTCGGTCCCCGGTAGGGATTTGTCTACTTCGCGCCGTACTCTTGGTGACTGTTATGCGTACTTACGAGGTCCGCACCTACGGGTGCCAGATGAATGTCCACGACTCCGAGCGGCTGCGCGGCCTGATGGAGGACGCCGGCTACCAGCGCGCGCCCGAGGGCGACCAGGCCGATGTCGTGGTCTTCAACACGTGCGCGGTCCGGGAGAACGCCGACAACAAGCTCTACGGCAACCTCGGCCACCTGGCGCCGGTGAAGGCGAAGCGGCCCGGGATGCAGATCGCGGTCGGCGGCTGCCTGGCGCAGAAGGACAAGGCGACCATCACCAAGAAGGCGCCCTGGGTCGACGTCGTGTTCGGGACCCACAACATCGGCTCGCTGCCGGTGCTGCTGGAGCGGGCCCGGATCGCCGAGGAGTCGCAGGTCGAGATCCTCGAGTCGCTCGACGTGTTCCCGTCCACCCTGCCGACGCGGCGCGAATCGGCGTACTCGGCCTGGGTCTCGGTCAGCGTCGGCTGCAACAACACCTGCACGTTCTGCATCGTCCCGGCGCTGCGCGGCCGTGAGAAGGACCGCCGCCCGGGTGACGTGCTCGCCGAGGTCGAGGCGCTGGTCGCCGAGGGCGTGCTCGAGGTGACGCTGCTCGGCCAGAACGTCAACTCGTACGGCGTCGAGTTCGGCGACCGGTACGCGTTCTCGAAGCTGCTCCGCGCGTGCGGGGAGATCGACGGGCTGGAGCGGGTCCGCTTCACCTCGCCGCACCCACGCGACTTCACCGCCGACGTGATCGAGGCGATGGCCGAGACGCCGAACGTGATGCCCTCGCTGCACATGCCGCTGCAGTCCGGTTCGGACCGGGTGCTGAAGGCGATGCGCCGTTCGTACCGGCGGGACCGCTACCTCAAGATCATCGAGGACGTGCGCGCCGCGATGCCGGACGCGGCGATCACCACCGACATCATCGTCGGCTTCCCCGGTGAGACCGAGGAGGACTTCGAGGGCACGCTCGACGTCGTCCGCCAGGCCCGCTTCGCCGGCGCGTTCACCTTCCAGTACTCCAAGCGCCCCGGAACCCCGGCGGAGTCGATGGAGGACCAGGTCCCGCGCGCGGTCGTCCAGGAGCGCTACGAGCGTCTGGTCGCCCTGCAGGACGACATGGCCTGGGCCGAGAACAAGCTGACCGTAGGCCGCTCCCTTGAGGTGCTCGTCGCCGAAGGCGAAGGCCGCAAGGACGCCGCCACCCACCGCCTCAGCGGCCGCGCCCGCGACAACCGCCTGGTCCACTTCGCCCTCCCCGAAGGCATCGAAGCCCCCCGCCCCGGCGACCTCGCCACCGTCGAGATCACCTACGCGGCTCCCCACCACCTGGTAGCCGACACCTTCGGCTCGATCCGCCGCTCCCGAGCCGGCGACGCCTGGGAACGCCTCCAGGACGCCCCGCCGTCATCGGCCCCCGGCGTCATGCTCGGCATGCCCACCCTGGGCGCCAAGCCCCTGGAGCCGGCCGTCGGCGGCTGCTCGATCGCGTGACCCCACCCGACGCGGAGGTGCCTGGCAAGGCGGCGCCAGGCCCGGCCGCCTCCTGCACCGACTTGGCGGGGGCGGGGAAGTTGCTCCCGGAGGGCGCTGAGCCGTTCGCGGCGGGACGGGACGCGGAGGTCTATGCGCTGGATGAGCGGTGGGTGTTGCGGCGGTACCGGAACGGGTATCCGGTGCGGGACGAGGCCGACTTCATGCGGCATGTGGCGAAGTTCGGTTACCCGGTGCCCGCCGTACGGGAGGTCGACGGCGCCGACATGGTGATCGAGCGCCTCACCGGACCGACCCTCGCCGAGGCCGCCGTCGCGGGTGACCTCGACGCGGTGCGGCTGGGGGAGCTGCACGCCGACCTGCATCGTCGCCTGCACGCGATCCCCGCACCGAGCGGTACGCCGGGCCTCGTCGTCGTCCACGGCGACCTGCACCCCGAGAACGTGATCGCCACCGCCGCCGGCCCGATCGTGATCGACTGGCGCAACGCCGAAGAAGGCACCGCCGAGTTCGACATCGCGATGACCGCGGTCATCTTCGCCCAGGTCGCCCTTGACCCCGCCTGGGCCGATCTGTCCCCACTCCTCCGCGAAGCCCTGGCCGCCTACCTGGCCAACTCGATCGACCCCAGTCCCGGCCTCGCCGCCGCATTAGATGCCCGCGGCAACAACATCACCCTGACCCCCGCCGAGAAGGCACTCCTCCCCGCGCAAGAAGCCCTCATCCGCGGCCATCTCCGTCGGTAGCGACACGTACTAGTCGCCAGCCGTCGGGGGCGTCGACACCGCAGGGTGGGCTTGAACAAGTTATGACCTGTCCACCCCCACCAGTTCCTGTTCAAGCCCCCGACTGTCGACTCGGCCTGGGCCGTGCACGGTCCGAAGCGCCCGCCACGGCTGAACCACAGCCGCAGCGAGCACCACTACGTGTCCTTACCGTCAAGCATTCAGGAATTGCGACGGCTTCAGCGCGCGGCTCACGATCCGCACCTCACCGATGTGCCCCGCGAATCCTTGGTCGACCTCATTCGCGTAGTGCCCAGCACCAACGAGCCACGCCTTCCCCGCCGTCGCCAGCCCGTTCGACGCCGTGGCCGGATTGCGCAGCAGCTCCGACGAGTCGACGTACACGGTGCTGTGCCGTCCGTCGTTGACGATCGCGAGATGGAACCACCGCCCGGCCACCTGCTCGTGACCCCAGTTGGTGAACGTGTCGTTCTGGTCCAACGGGTACACCGCCCACTGCACCTGCCGTCCACCGGAGAACCCGAGCTTCACCACCGGCTCGTCCGGATCGCTCCCCGTCTTGCCCGCGTCCCGCCCAGTGCCGAGCCGCGAGATCAGGCCTTCCCACGAATGGTCCTGCCCATCGTCGGCCAGCTTCACGAACGCCTCGATCGTGTACCCGCCACGGAAGGTCGCCTTGTTGAGCGGCGCGTTGTCCGCCGTCTTCAAATACCCACCGCGCGCCGGATTCTTCCCACCCGGGAACAGCCAGCTCGCATGCCCAGGCTGCTCGGGGTGGAATTCACCTGAAGCGCTTGGTGCATCGCCGCCGAGCTGCACGCGGGTCAGATGGTTCCCCTGCCCCGACTGGTCGAGCACCTGACCGCCGACCGGCCCATCGAACCGCCAGTACGCCGCCGTCCCCGGAATCACCAACTGCTTCGCCGGCCGCGCGGGCCGCACGGCCACCGGTGCGAACCCCGCGAACCGCGCCGCGAAGTCGACCGGAACACTGAACCGATTGACGTCGTCGGTCAGCTCGATCTCGCCCTCGGCAAGCTCGTTGCGCCGAGCCGGATCCTGCCCGAGGATCCACGGGGCGATCGTCTCGACGTCGATCGTGTTCCGGGCCAGGTCGAAGTGGTACAGCCGAACCATCCCGGACCCGCCGTAGTACCGGTCCTGGTAGTTGGCCAGGTGCAGGTGCACGTCATGCCCGGCCGCGTTCTGCCGCGTGAGCCGGCCGGACGGCCAGAAGTGCCCGTTCAGCGTGAGGAAGATCTGGTCGTTCTCCTTCACCAGCTGGTCCCAGACCCGGTTCCCGTGGTCGCTCAGCTCGGCCACCCCGCCGTCGGCGTACACGAGCTCGTGCGTGGTCAGGATCACCGGCAGCTTCGGATGCGCCGCGATGACAGCCCGCGCCCATGCGAAGCTTGCGTCCGACGGCCGCCAGTCCATTGCCAGCAGCAACCACTGCCGCCCGGCCGCGCGGAACACGTGGTACGAGTTGTACCCGTTCGCCGTTGACCCGCCGTACGTCGTCATCCGCCGGAACCGCTGCGGCCCGAACGTCCGCAGGTACGGCGTGTCGCCGCGACTGTCGTCCTTGGAACCGTCGATGTCGTGGTTGCCGGCCAGCACCGAGTACGGCATCCGCGCGCGGTCCAGCACCTTGAACACCGGATCCGCCTGCGCGAACTCCGACGCCTGCGCGTTCTCCACCACGTCGCCGAGGTGCGCCACGAACACCAGGTTCTCCGCCGACCGCTGCTCGACCAGATACTCGAAGGTCGCTGTCAGCGGCGCCGGGTCGCCTCGATCATGATCGAACTGATACTGCGTGTCCGGTACGACGGCCACCGTGAACCGCGGGTGCTCGGTGTCAACGCGCCCCCCGTACGACGAGGTCGTGGCGGCCGCAGCTCCACCATCCAGCACGCCGCCCGCCACCACGGCTCCCGCCCCGAGCGCTCCTGCCTGCAAGAGCCTGCGCCGGCTCGTCCCGTCGTACTGCTGATCCATGAGCTGCCTCCACGTCGCTGCCTGACACCGCAGCGAACATTAGAGCGCAGCAACCGAAGTCACGGTGAACTCAGCCGAAACCCTGGACGATCACCGCGGGAAGCCCACCGTCGAGCCCCGCCAGCACCCGCGCCTCGTGCGGCACCGTCGGCTCGGGCAACTTGTCGAGCGCGAACCACTCCAGGCTCGCTGCCTTCCCCGGCTCCATCAACTCCGGTTCGCCCGCCCAGCGCGACGTGGTGAAGAAGAAGTCCACCCGCTCGTCGATCGGATCGCCGTTCCCGCCCGTCCGATGCATCGCTGTCAGCGGGACCAGATCGCGCGGGTCGATCTCCACCCCGACCTCCTCGCGAACCTCCCGCACCGCGGCCTCGATCACGGACTCCTCAGCCTCGACGTGACCGGCCGGGACCGCCCAGTGCCCATCCATGTAACCGGTGTTGGCCCGCAACATCATCAACACCTCGTCCCCACGCCGCAACACCACATAAGCCGCCGGCACCACCCGAAACCGATCCATGCCGTGACCCTAGCCACCCGCACCGACAAAACTTTTTTGAGAAACCTTGAGGGCACGTGTCAATTCCCGGGGGCCTGCTTCGACACATAGGCAAGAGACCGGCAGCGGGCCGGTCCACTGCCCCGGAGGTCACGATGGCTGCCACCCTCTCCACCGTCTCCACCGCCACGACCAACGCCCCGTCGGTCGGACGCCTGCTCCGTGACGGCGTCGTGGCCAGCGTCCTCGCAGCTGTCGCCACCGCAGCCGTGGCCGGCGCCGGTCAGGCCGCCGGCATCAGCCTCAACGTCTCGGGCGCCCCGATCCCAGTGGTCGGCTTCGCCGTCATGACCGCGATCTTCGCGACTGTCGGCCTGCTGATCGCCCTGGGCCTCCGCCGGTTCACCGCCCGCCCGCGCACCGCCTGGCTCCGCACGACCGTCGTACTGACCGCCCTGTCCTTCGTCCCCGACCTGCTCTCGGACGCCGCCCCCACCACCAAGGCCCTCCTGATGACGACCCACCTGATCGCCGCCGTGATCATCGTCCCCGCAGTAGCCCGTCGCCTCAGCTGACCTATCCTGCGGCGATGACCGAGTCGTACATCCAACGCATGCGGCGCCTGGTAGGCCACGAACCACTGACGGGCGCCGGCGTAGGTGTCCTGGTCTGGGACGACCAGGGCCGAGTCCTCCTGCAACAACGCTCGGACGACCACACCTGGTGCATCCCCGGCGGTGGAGTAGAGCCCGGCGAGCACCTGGAAGACGCAGCCCGCCGCGAACTTCAAGAGGAGACCGGCCTCCAAGCCGCCGACCTCACCCTGCTCTCAGCCCGCTCCGGCCCCGACTGCTTCATCACCTACCCCAACGGCGACCAGGTCCAAGTCATCTCCCTGACCTACCGAGCCGAATCCTGGACCGGCACCCTGGACCCAGCCAACGAAGAAACCACCGCCCTCAACTTCTTCGCTCCACAAGCCCTACCCGCCATGAACCCCTACAACCAGGCCCTCTTCACCCACCTGGCAGCAGCCGGTCACCTCTCACCCCGGCCCGACTAGCTGCCCACCAGCATCGATGGTGAGGAACCGCAGCGAATCGTCGTGGCGCCCGACCGTCAACCAATGGGCAAGCGCGACAGCCGCCGTCGGCGGCATCTCCAACGCCGCCGGATCCAGCGTCAGGTCGAACCACTTCAAGTCGCCTTCGGCACACGACGAAGGAACCAGTACGTCGTCCCGCAGCACAGCCGTGAAGTAGTACGTGTGCCGGAGCTCGTCGCCGGTGTCGCGCAACGCGACGTAGCGCAGCGCCAGCCCCGAGATCTGATCGGCGACCACGCCGATCTCCTCTTCCACCTCACGAACAACCCCAGCCGCCGGATCATCCATCTCCGCAGGCTCGAGGTGACCGCCGATCCCCACCCACGAGTCGGTGATCGCACGGGAGCCGCGCCGATACAGCAGCAGCACCCGATCTCGGCGTACCAGGAACAGCGACGTCATCAACCGGCTGGACCTCATAGGCCAGGCAGCCTACCGGGGCGGTGACATAGCGAAAGGGCCGCGAGCGGGTGCTCGCGGCCCTTCGGGATCGCGTTCAGGCGGGCTTGTCGGCGTCCGGGATGTCGTCGTTCTGGCCGTCGAGGCCATCGAGGCCGTCCTTGGCCTTGCCGACACCCTGGTCGATCTTGTCGCCGTACTTGCCGCCGGTCTTCTCGTCGACGAAGTCACCGGCCTTGTCCAGACCCGCGCCGACCTTGTCGCCATGCTGGTCGACCAGGTCGCCGGCCTTGTCCTTCAGGTCCTCGGCCTTGTCCTTGAACTTGTCGAAGATGCCCATCTCAGGGGCTCCCATTCCTGCGTAGTGAACTGCTTACTGACAGCTAGCGGTCAGATGATTGCACCTACCGGCCCCGAACGCCTAGGACCGCCGCGAGCTGTCGGACAGGAATTCAGACAGTGTTACTCGACGTCGCCGCCGGAGTCCTGGCTGCCGCCGCCGGACTCGACGTCGCCACCCGACTCCACGTCGCCGCCGGACTCTTCACCGCCACCGCTGAACTCCACGTCGCCACCACTGTGCTTGAGCTCGACGTCACCGCCGCTGCGCTTGGCAGCGTCCAGCTCGTCGTCCCCCAGGCCCAACGCGTCGCGTGCCGCGTCGGACTCTCCCTCGAACGGATTCGTCACAGCTACATTCCTCCCGTAATCCGATGTTGCGAACTGCCGTCGTGTCTACCCGTCGCACGGGGTCATCCACAAGGCCGCCCCCGGCCTCTTTGTGGAGACTTGACGACCCGGTACGGCGGGGGACGGGGCCGGTGCAGCGGGCCGAAGGGCAAAACTGTCACACTGGAGCGATGGCCGAACCCCTCCTCGTCGCGGTCGTCGGCCCCACGGCGGCCGGCAAGTCCGACCTGTCCGTTGCCCTGTGCAAACGCCTGGGCGGCGAGGTCGTGAACGCCGACGCCATGCAGGTCTACCGCGGCATGGACATCGGTACGGCGAAGATCACGCCGGCCGAGCAGAGCGGCGTACGGCATCATCTGCTCGACATTCTCGACGTGACCGAGACCGCGACCGTCGCCGAGTTCCAGCAGCTGGCGCGGGCCGCGATCGACGACTGTGCGACCCGTCAGGTGGTTCCGGTCCTGGCCGGAGGGTCCGCGCTCTACGTCCGCGCGATCCTCGACGACTTCACCTTCCCCGGCACCGACCCCGCCGTACGGGAGCGTCTCGAGGCCGAGCTGGAAGCTGTCGGGTCCGGAGCGCTTCATCAGCAGTTGGCAGCCGTCGATCCCAAAGCGGCTGACCAGATCCTGCCCAGCAACGGCCGCCGGATCGTCCGGGCCCTGGAGGTCGTCGAGATCACCGGCGCGCCGTACAGCGCGACACTTCCGGATCATCGCTACGTCTACCCGGGCGCCGTACAGATCGGTCTCGACGTCCCGCGGCCCGAGCTCGACGAGCGGATCGGGCGGCGGGTGGACCGGATGTTCGACTCCGGTTTCGTCGACGAGGTCCGCGAGCTCCTGAAGCACGGTCTGCTCGAAGGCCGGACGGCGAACCGCGCCCTCGGGTACTCGCAGGTGATCGCCTTGCTGAACGGCGAGATCGACGAGACCGAGGCCCGGGAGCGGACCGCGCAGTCGACCCGCCGGTTCGCGCGGCGGCAGGATTCGTGGTTCCGCAAGGATCCGCGGATCACCTGGCTGCCGTACGACGATTCCGCCTTGCTGGACAAGGCACTCGATGTGCTGGCTGCAGGCAACCGAACCGGGGCCGGCGGCGTAGTCGGGGTAGAAACCGGCCCCGCACCCAGGGGGCCTGTCGATGCGAGGGGGTGACCGTGAGGCGGAGTTCCGTGAGTACCTACTCGCGGATCGCACCCGACTGATGAGAACGGCGCTGTTGCTGACCGCGGGGGATTCGCACACCGCGGAGGATCTGGTCCAGACCGCCTGTACTCGGGTCTACGTGCACTGGCACCGGATCCGGCACGAGGGCGCCGGGCCGTACGCGCACCGCATTCTGGTGAACGCGTTCCTGGACGAGCGCCGCCGGGCCGGCCGCCACCCTGAGGTGGTGACCGCCGACACGCTCGAGCCGAGGCTGGCCGACGAGACGGATCCGGTGGACACGATCGCGGTCCGGCGGGCGCTGCTGGAGCTGGCGCCCCGCCAGCGCGCGGTCCTGGTACTGCGCTACTTCCAGGATCTCGACGTCGCGACCTGCGCACGGATCCTGGAGTGCACCGAGGGCACGGTGAAGAGCCAGACCGCCAAGGCTCTCAAGCGTTTGAAGGACCTGATGACCGACGAGCAGTCGGATCAGGCGACGGGGAGTGGCTGACATCCCGCGCGAGCAGTGGGCCGGGAGAGGGACGGAGTAGTGGACGAGCTCAAGAAGTTGCTGGAGGGGTTCGCCGAGGAGGCTGCCGAGGGGCTGCCCGCGGCGGATATCGACGCGGACGTCGCGCGGGGGCGACGGGCACTGCGCCGGATCAAGCGGCGCCGCCGGGTGACCGGGGTGCTCTGTGTAGCCGCGGCGTCGGCCGCGGTGCTCGCGTTCGGCAATCAGGTGAAGTGGTGGGGGAGCAACGGCAATCCACCGGTCGCTGCCGGCGGGGAGAACGAGGCCTCCGTCTCGGCGAGCGGAGTTCCGGCCGGATCGACCGCGCCGAGCGCGAAGGACAGCGAAGGCACGATCTCGACGTACTCCAGCGGTGTCGAGCTGGTGGCCAACCAGCAGACCTGGAACACGATCGGCTGCACACTCGCGCCGGTCGGCTGGGCCCCGGAGAAGCCGATCGCGACGAACCGCGTCGTGCTGGCGCAGCCGGAGATGCGGACGGCGGAGGTCGCCGCGAAGGTCGTGCTGGAGCGCCGGGACACCGCTCAGACGCTGGCAGGGCTTCAGGTGACCACCACGGCCGGCAAGACGCTTCACATCGGGACGCTGGACGGTCGGCTGGCCGGTCAGGTGAAGCTGGCCGACACCTGGCTGCTGGTCGAGACTCCGGCCGGGAACGGGGCCTGGACGGACGAGACAGTACGGCGCTTCCTGGCGTCCTGCACGGTGAAGTAGCGCTCGAACGCGCGTTTTGACTGGCGGCCGGGGCGAGTTCGGGGTAGGCAGGGGGCAGTTCCCTGCCGCCTGAGCTCCTGGAGACCCGATGAAGAAGCTGGTCGCGTCCCTGTCCGCGAGTGCGCTCGTCCTGTCCGGATTCGGTCTGAGCGGCGCGTCCGCGAGTCCACCGAAGCCCACCGCGCCGGAGCTGAGCCACGATTCGGCGCAGGCCCGGACCAAGTACCCGACTGCGATCGGGTACGGCGGCGCGGTCGCCTCGGTCGACGAGAACGCCACGAAGATCGGCCTCGACGTACTGCGCCGTGGGGGCAACGCGGTCGACGCGGCAGTGGCGACCGCCGCGGCCCTCGGTGTCACCGAGCCGTACTCGGCCGGCGTCGGTGGTGGTGGTTACTTCGTGTACTACAACGCCAAGCAGCGCAAGGTCATGACGATCGACGGCCGCGAGACCGCACCGGCCACGATGCCGTCGAACGCGTTCATCGACCCGGCGACAGGCGCGCCGTACCGGTTCTTCCCGGAGCTGGTCACGTCTGGGGTCTCGGTCGGTATTCCGGGGACGCCGGCGACCTGGGACCGGGCGCTGCGCCAGTGGGGCACGCTGTCGTTGGGCAAGGCCCTGAAGCCGGCCGCCGATCTGGCCCAGCACGGCTTCGTCGTCGACTCGACGTTCCGCAGCCAGACGCTGGACAACAAGGCGCGGTTCTCCGCGATCGCGCCGACCGCGAAGCTGTACCTGCCCGGTGGTGACGCGCCGCAGGTCGGGACTGTGTTCAAGAACCCGGAGCTGGCCGACACCTACCGGTTGCTCGGCGCGAAGGGCCTCCCGGCCTTCTACAGCGGCAAGCTGGCCGCCGAGATCGAGGCGGCGGTCAAGAACCCGCCGAAGACGCCGGGCGCGACCCTGCCGGTGATGCCGGGCTACCTGACCACGGCCGACCTTGCGAAGTACAAGGTGATCGACCGCGCGCCGACCAAGGTCCGGTACGAGGGCCTGGACGTGTACGGGATGGCGCCGTCGTCCTCCGGCGGTACGACGGTCGGCGAGGCGCTGAACATCCTCGAGCCGCTGCACCTAGGTCGGATGCAGACCCCGCAGGCGCTGCACACGTACCTCGAGGCTTCGGCGCTCGCGTTCGCTGACCGTGGCGCGTACGTCGGCGATCCGGCGTACATCGACGTACCGACGAAGGAGCTCCTGTCGGACGGCTTCGGTGCTGAGCGCTCCTGTCTGATCGACCCGGCCAAGGCCTCGGTCAAGCCGCTCAAGCCGGGTGTGCCGGACGGCAAGTACGGCGCCTGCGGCGGGACGACGGCGACCAAGGAAGGCCCGGACACCGAAGGGTTGTCCACCACGCACCTGGTCGCCGCGGACAAGTGGGGCAACGTGGTTTCCTACACGCTGACGATCGAGCAGACCGGTGGCAGCGGCATCATCGTCCCGGGTCGTGGATTCCTGCTGAACAACGAGCTCACCGACTTCTCCGCCGTGTACGACGCCGCCGACCCGAACCGGATCCAGCCGGGCAAGCGTCCGCGCTCGTCGATGTCGCCGACCATCGTGCTGCGCAACGGCAAGCCGTTCCTGGCGCTGGGTTCACCCGGTGGCTCGACGATCATCACCACCGTCCTGCAGACCCTGACGAACCGCGTCGACCGCGGCATGACGCTGCCCGAAGCAGTAGCCGCACCGCGCGCCTCGCAACGCAACACCGCCACCGTCAGCGCCGAGCCCCCGTTCATCGACGCCTACGGCACCGCCCTCAAGCCCTTCGGGCACACGCTCGTCCCATCCGGCGACGCCCTCACCTCGGCCGCCGAGATCGGCGCCGTGGCCGCCCTGGAGTTCCTCCCCAACGGCGGCTACCTGGCCGCCGCCGAACCCGCCCGCCGAGGCGGCGGCTCCGCCGGCACGGTCTTCCAACTCTGGCCGACGAACTAACGCCTGTCAGATCGTGGTGATGATGGCTGCTACGAGGGTTGCTCGGTCGGTGAGGGTGGTGGCTACTGCTTGTTCGTGGACGGCGTGGGCGCCTTTGCCGATCGGGCCCAGGCCGTCGAGGGTGGGGACGCCCAGCCAGCCGGTCAGGTTGGTGTCTGCGGCGCCTGAGGCGGCCGCACCACCAACCTGCTGACCGATCGACTCTCCGGTCGCGATCACCTTGGCGAGCAGCTCGGCTGTGGCGGGGGACGGTTGCCAGGCCGGGCGGTTCGACATCACCTGTACGTCGACGACGGCGCCTGCCCGGATAGCGGGCAGGGCCTGCACCGCCTCCAGTACGGCGCTCTCGGTCTCGGGGTCGAGGAACCGGAACCCGACATCCGCCCACGCGGAACCGGCGACCACGTTCGTCCGGCCGCCGCCCTCGATCGTGCCCACGTTGCAGAGGACCTGCTTGTTCCCGGCCACGACCGAACGCACCGCGATCAGCTGATCGACGAGCTCGTCGATCGCCGAGATACCGCTCTCCGGGTCCAGTCCCGCGTGCGCTTCGCGGCCGGTGATCGTGATCCGGATCCGCGTGCTGCCCCACCGCGAGGTCTTCAGGTCGCCGTTCGGATGCGGCGGCTCGAACCCGAATGCCGCGACCACCCCGGTCGACTGCGCCGTCACGAGCTCCCGCGCGGTCGGCGACCCGACCTCCTCGTCCGCGACCACGACTACCCGGACCGGCCGATGATCTGATCCGGACACAGCCTCGAGAGCGCTCTCCAGGATCACCAGCCCGCCCTTCATGTCGAACACGCCGGGCCCGTGGATGATCCCGTCCTCGATGCGCCACGGCATCGCGCCGGCGAGCTGCCCGACCGGCCACACGGTGTCGTGGTGCGCCAGGAAGAGCACCGGGGCGGCATCAGAGAGCGCTCCCCGGCCGGGGAAGTCGGCGACCACGTGGTCACCGGTGGCGGCCGCGACCCGGCGGGCGGTGCCACCGAGGTCGGCGTACCGCTGGACGAGGCGGTCGGCGAACGCGTTCAGCGCCGCGGCGTCACCGGTCGGCGTCTCGTCCTCGACATAGCTGCGGAGGCGATCGATCATGAGCGGGAGGGTCATGGATAGGGAACGTATCATCATTCGATCGAGGATTGACTAGCTTGATCGCGAGGAGTTTTACTCGTACTGCGGACATGATCCGTTCCGTATCTTCGAGAGGAGCGCATCGTGGCCGACGACTTCCGAGCGGTTTCGCTGGACACTCCGGCGCAGTACGCCGACGCTGCCGCGCTCTACCGCGAAGTGTTCGGCTACCAGCAGCCGGACCACGGCGTGAACCCTCGCCTGCTCGCCGCCCTGGCCGGGAACGGCGGATCCGTGGTCGGCATCCTGGACGCGATCGACCGCCTGGTCGCCTTCGCCTATGGCTTCCCGGGAACATCAGAGAGCGCTCTCTACCACTATTCCCAATCAGCCGTCGTGGCCGCCGACCTCCAGGGCCGCGGCCTCGGCCGGATGCTCAAGTACGCCCAGCGCGACGTCGCCCTCGCCCACGGCATGACCCGGATGCGCTGGACCTACGACCCCTTCCAGCTCCGCAACGCCCACTTCAACCTCAACGTCCTCGGCGCCCGCGCCCGCTGGTACACCCCCGACCTCTACGGCCCCGGCACCGATCGCCTGGTCGTCGAATGGGACCTCGCGCCCGGCCAGGCCGCCGTACCAGCTGTGGACCGCGTTCCCGTCGCCCGGATCGAGATCCCCGCGGATCGCGCTTCCGTCACCGAGCTCGTGATCACTCGGGTGCGCGAGGAGTTCGCCGAGCTGTTCGCCAAGGGGCTGGTCGCGACCGGGATCCGCCGTACCGGTGACGGCACCGCGTCATACCTGTTTGGATCTCCTGCATGACCGGCGACGAACAGCGCAACCGCGAACTCTCCAGCCCCCAGGACCGGTACGACGCCCGGCTGCAACGGCGGTCGTCGACCATGCTGCAGCGCCGGGTGATCGAGCAGGAGCGGGCGTCGATCGAGGAGGCGCTCGACAAGATCCTGGCCGACGACTCGATCGCGCTGGCGGCGGCCCGGATCGTGGCGGCACGGCGGCGGTTCGTGGTCGGGTCGGCGAAATCGTTCTCCTACGCGTCGCTGCTCGCCTTCGACCTGAGCGCGGGCCTGTCCCAGGTGACGCTCGTCGACGGGACGGTGGTGCGGGCGGTCGACGTACTGTCCGATGTCCGGGCGAACGACCTGATGGTCGCGTTCTCGCTGCGCCGCTACCGCCGCGACACGGTCGAGATCGCGCGCTCGTTCAAGGCGGCCGGCGGCGAACTCGTCGTGGTCACCGACTTCGAGGACGCTCCCTTGGCCGCGGTCGCGGACCAGTGCATCTACGTCGCGACGGGGAGTGCGTCGTACGTCGACTCGCCGACCGTGATCGCCGCCGTCCTGCACGTGCTCGCGACGCTCACCACGGCCAGCGCCAAGGGCGCCCGGCGTCGCCTCGGAGAGCGCGATCGCCTGAATACCGAGCTCGGTCTGTATGTCAGTTGAGAGGACTCCAATGAAGATCGTCGCCGCCCGTCTGCACCGGGTGCGGTTGCCGTTGGTGCACGAGTTCCGCACCAGCTCGCACGGCAAGAGCATGCTCGACCACATCCTGGTCGAGCTGATCGATGCCTCGGGCGCGGTGGGCTGGGGCGAGATCGCTTCGCCGTCCGATCCGTTCTACGCACCCGAGACCGTCGAGTCCTGCTGGCACATCGCAGAGCGCTATCTCGTGCCCGCGATCCTCGGCAAGGAATGGGATCGGCCTGAGGAGCTGCCGCGGCTGTGGGCGAAGGTGCGCGGCAACCAGTTCGCCAAGTCCGGCCTGGACACGGCCGGATGGGTGCTCTGGGCAACCATCAACGGCACCCCGCTGGCCACCGCCCTCGGCGGGACCCGGAGCGAGGTCGTGGCCGGCGTCTCGCTCGGTATCGAGCCGAGCATCGACGCCCTGCTCACCGAGGTCGGCCGCCATCTCGCCGCCGGCTACCCGCGTGTGAAGCTGAAGATCGCCCCGGGCTGGGACGTCGAACCGGTCCGCGCGGTCCGCTCCGCACACCCCGACCTGGATCTCCATGTCGATGCCAACGGCATCTATACCGCGGACCAGTCGGATCAGCTCAGGGCGCTCGACGAGTTCGGCCTGACGATGATCGAGCAGCCGTTCGCCCCGCGGGACCTGCTCGCCCACGCGAAGCTGCAGCGCGAGATCGCGACCCCGATCTGCCTGGACGAGAGCGTCGAGACCCTCGAAGATCTCGAGATAGCGCTCTCTCTGCAAGCGATCCGCGTTCTCAACATCAAGGTTTCCCGGATGGGCGGCCTCACCGCGGCCCGGGCCGCGCACGACCTCGCGCACGAGGCGGGGATCCCGGTCTGGTGCGGTGGCATGCACGAATTCGGGATCGGCCGGGCCGCGAATGTAGCGCTCTCCAGCCTGCCCGGTTTCTCACTCCCGTCCGACGTCTCGGCCTCCGCCAAGTACTACGCCCAGGACGTCATCACGCCACCCGTCGTCGCCACGCAAGGCGTCGTACAGGTCCCGACGACCGCAGGTCTGGGTCACGAGGTCGACACCGACTTCATCGCCCAGAACACGGTCGTCAGCTCCGAGCTGCGAGCCTGATCACGGTGACACGTCTTCCAATGAGCGGCGAGCGGTCTCGATCCCGAAGAGCGCGACGGTGAGGCAGCCGATGATGCTCGCCACCGCCAGTACGCCGAAGACCGGGGCGATCCCGCCGTTGGCGCCGACCGCTACTCCGGTCACGATCGGCCCGACAATCACACCGAGCCGGGCGAACACGCCACCGATGCTCGCACCGGCCGCGCGGGATCGCGTCGGGTACAGCTCGGGGCCGTAGAGGTTCAGCGCCAGGTTGACCGCGTAGATGAAGAGCGCGGCCGCCGATACGAACACCATGACGCCCAGAGCGGTCGCCGGCGCGACCAGTGCCGCCGCTCCAAGGATCACCGCTCCACCGAGTAGTCCCACGACCAGTCCGGTACGGCGGCCGTAGCGGTCGACCGTTGTGGCGATCACGATCGCACCGATCAACCCAGCGACCGTAGTGACCATGCTGTAGACCAGCGCCGTACTCACATCGAGGTGGAAGACCTTCGTGTAGATCGTCGGCAGCCAGGAGGCCAGTCCGTAGTTCACCAGGAACGAGGTGAACCACAGCACCGAGACCACGACGGTACGGCGCAGGTAGCGGCCGCGGAACAGATCCCACACGCTCGCCCGCCCCGCAGTAAGTGTGGACGCGATCGGCGCCACCTCCGGCAGCGGACCGAACTGTTGATGCGCCGCAGTCTCGAATCGACTCACCACCTCATCGGCCTGGTCCAGCCGGCCGCGCGTAGCTAACCACCGCGGCGATTCCGGCACGGTCCGGAGCAGAACCACGAGCACCAACGGCAGAGCGCCCACTGTGAACAGAATGCGCCAGCCGAACGCCGGTACCACCCAGGCCGACACCAGCGAAGCCATAGCAAGCCCACCGACGAACGCCAGCTCGTACAGCAGCACGAACTTGCCCCTGGCCTTCGGACCGATGATCTCGCTGATGTAGGTCGCCGCCACCAGTACTTCGCCGCCGATCCCGATGCCCTGCAGGAATCTGGCCCCCTGCAGCCATCCGATCCCCGGTGCGAACGCGGCGAGCAGACTGCTCAACGAATACAGCACCAGGCAGCACATGACGACCCGCACCCGACCGAACCGGTCCGCCAGCCCACCGGTGAGCAACGCACCGATCAGCATGCCCACAGCGCCAACAGTGATGGTGAACGTCGTCGCTGCGGTGTCCAGGTGGTACTGAGTCCGCAAGGCAGGCAGTGCATAGGCGATCAGCAGCTGGTCGAAGCCGTCGAAGAACGTGACCGCACCGATGATCAGCCGGGCCCGGACGACCAGTCTGGACGCCGGCAACCGGTCGATGCGCGCTGCGATCTCTGCGCTGCGGAGTTCGACGGTGGTCACTGACGCACACCGCCCGAGAGGATCCCGAGCTGCTCAGCCGTCTTGTTGAGCATCCCGGAGATGCGCTCGGCGGCAGCACGACGCTGCACCGGATCGGACAGCCAGGCGAAGTCACGCAGTACATGCGCATCCACCTCGGGCCCAATGGCGGTCTGAACCAGCGTCTGCTCGTGTGAGGCCGCCAGCACGATCTCGTTGGCCGGGCGCCGCAGCTCGTCGTACAGCTGAAGCCCACCGACGAGGTCACCGTCGTCGAGGCCGCGCCGGATGACAGCCGCCAGGATGTCGGCGTCCAGCATGGCCATGAACATCCCCTGGCCCAGCGTCGGCGGAACCACATGTGCCGCATCACCGACCAGACAGACGTTGGCCTTCACATAACGCTCCGCATGACCGAGGTGGATGCGGTAGATGTGCATGCCACCCTCGATCAGGCCCGGCACGCTACCCAGGACCGGTGCGCGCTCCACCATGCGCTGCCACAGCTCCTGTGGTTCCAGTGCGCGCCAGTACGTCTCCTCGGCCAGTGGGATCTGGAACGGCACCCGCACCTCGCGACCGCCGTCCAACGGAATCAGCATGGTGAGTCCGTCCGCACCGACGTACCGCATGTTGCGATGCTCGAGCTCTGGCACGTTCGGACGCGGGCACGTGGGCATCAGGTACGCGTGGTCGTACGTGTGGCGCTGGTCGTACCCGATGCCGATTGCCTTGCGTATCCGCGAGGCAGGGCCATCGGCTGCCACTACGACCTTTCCGACGGCCTCGAACGGTACGCCGCCGATTCTGCCGGCCACTCCGCGCGCCCGCATGCCACTGTCATCGAAGAGCAGCGAAGAGACCTGCGCACCGCGTTGCACCGACACCAGCTCACCGTGCGATGCGAAAGCGGCGTACAGGGCGCGGTGCAGGTTTGTATGCCGCAAGACGGTCTGATGCGGATGCGGCATGTCGAGGTCGGCGAAACCCCACTCGCCGAGGAATCCGTGCACACGGTGGTAGAAGCCCGAGGCAACGACGTCATAGCCGCCCATAGCCTTCACATGAGGCAGTACGCCCCACTTCTCAAGTAGTCCCAGCGACAGTGGCTGCAGGATGTCCCCGCGGTTGAGCTCCGGGAAGGTTGCGGTCCGCTCCAGCACGATGGAGGACACTCCGAGCGTGGCCAGCGCATGCGCCGTACTGGCACCGCCGACAGCGCCCCCGACGATCACTACATCGGCTTCCCAGCGAAGAGGTGTGGTCTGCATAGCAGGACCACGCCAAGCGCCTGCTGAAGGGTTCACACCCTTCTTGAACCGCTTAGGCCCACTGGGCAGGGGCGGTGGGGGAGCAGCTACCGGCTCGGCGACCGCAGTCTCCAGCCAACCGTCGTACTCGGCCAGCAGTGCGTCCAGTGCCTCGCGGTCCACCGCCCCCAGTACGACGACCCACGGGTGGTCTTCGTCGTCATCCTCTCCCTGGAACCGCTCCCGCCGTACGGTGCCGTCCAGCTGCGCGGCCACCGACTCGGCGTCCTCCTGCTCCCAGAAGTAGGCGATCAGCTCCATAACCCCACACCGTACGATGACGTCATGACAGTATCCATTGCCACGCTCCGCGCGGCAGGTCCTGAGGTCTAGTTCCCTTTCTTCCCTCGTCACTCCAGTCGCTTCGCTCCCTCCGCTCCTCAGTCCAGAAAGGGGACCTCATGACCGGCACCACGTTCCCCTGGCTGAAGGGCCACGGCACGGAGAACGACTTCGTGATCCTTCCCGACCCCGATGGCACCGTCCACGGGGAGCTGGATGCGGAGCTGGTGCGGTTCCTCTGCGACCGCCACGCGGGTCTTGGCGCAGATGGCGTGCTGCGGGTCCTCAAAGGCACCAGCCAGCCGTACGTCGAGGACGGCGGCGACTGGTTCATGGACTACCGCAACGCCGACGGGTCGATCGCCGAGATGTGCGGCAACGGCGTCCGGGTGTTCGTCCGCTACCTCGCCGACGCCGGACTGATCGACGACAAGCCGGTCCGCGTCGGTACGCGCGCAGGCGTCAAAGAGGTCACCCAGAACGACGACGGCACGCTCACTGTCGACATGGGCGAGCCCACGCTGCCTGGCCCGGCCGGAGTGGTCGTAGCCGCCAACGGCCACCAGTGGCCGGCTCTGCACGTCGACATGGGCAATCCGCACGCAGTGGCCTTTATCGACAACCTGAGCGAGCCCGGCAACCTGTGCGACCAGCCGAGCTGGTCCCCGGAAGAGGCGTTCCCGCACGGCGTCAACCTGGAGTTCGTCGTACGGCGTGGTCCGCATGACGTGGACATGCGCGTCCATGAACGTGGTTCGGGGGAGACCCGGTCCTGTGGGACGGGGACCTGCGCAGTGACCGTGGCAGCGGCGAAACAGGCCGGTCAGGCGCTCCCAGTCACCTACCTCGTCGGCGTACCGGGTGGTGAGGTGACGGTGACTTGGCGGGCCGACAACCACCTGGAACTGACCGGTCCGGCGGTTCTGCACGCTCGTGGAGACTTCGACCGCTCGTGGCTGAACGGGAATTCAGGCAGCCGCTGAGGCGTTGACGTCGGTAAACGGGTCGCCTGTACTGGGGGCCCGTGCCAACATGGAAGGTATATGACGACCCAATCGAACGCATACGAAGAGACCTCCGACGTCGAAACCGACCTGATTCAGGGCGATGACTCCGGCGCTTCGTTGACGGGTCACGACGACTACGACGACGACCGCGAGGGCACTACCGAGGGCCTTGAGCTCGAGGAGCGCCAGGCGCTCCGCCGCGTGGTCGGGATGTCGACCGAGCTGACCGACATCAGCGAGGTCGAGTACCGCAAGCTGCTGCTGGAGCGGGTGCTGCTGGTCGGCGTCTGGACCGAAGGCAGTGCCGAGGACGCCGAGAACTCGCTGGCCGAGCTGAAGCTGCTCGCCGAGACCGCCGGTTCCGAGGTGCTGGACGGAGTGATCCAGCGCCGGAAGAAGCCGGATGCCGCGACCTTCATCGGTTCCGGCAAGGTGGCCGACCTGCGCAACCTGGTCGCGTCCACCGGTGCGGACACGGTGATCGCCGACGGTGAGCTGGCCCCCGCGCAGCTGCGTAACCTCGAAGACAAGCTCAAGGTCAAGGTGGTCGACCGGACCGCGCTGATCCTGGACATCTTCGCGCAGCACGCGAAGAGCAAGGAAGGCAAGGCTCAGGTCGAGCTGGCCCAGCTGCAGTACATGAAGCAGCGCCTGCGTGGTTGGGGTGGCAATCTGTCCCGCCAGGCCGGTGGCCGCGTCGGTGCGGCCGGTGGCGGTATCGGTGGTCGTGGTCCTGGTGAAACCAAGATCGAGACCGACCGGCGCCGGATCAACACCAAGATCGCCAAGCTGCGCCGAATGCTCAAGGACCTGAAGAGCACCCGCTCGACCATGCGTCAGGAGCGTCGCCGCAACCTGATCCCGTCGGTCGCGATCGCGGGCTACACCAACGCGGGCAAGTCGTCGCTGCTCAACCGGATCACGGGCGCCGGCGTACTAGTCGAGGACGCGCTGTTCGCGACCCTGGACCCGACCACCCGGCGGACCACGACGGCCGACGGCCGCGTCTACACCCTGACCGACACGGTCGGTTTCGTCCGGCACCTGCCGCACGACATCGTCGAGGCCTTCCGCTCGACGCTGGAGGAGGTCGGGGACGCCGACCTGATGCTGCACGTCGTCGACGGGTCGCACCCGGATCCGCTGTCGCAGATCCACGCGGTCCGGGAGGTCCTGGGCGAGATCAACGCCCTCGACGTCCCCGAGATCATCGTGATCAACAAGGCTGACGCCGCCGACCCGCTCGTCCTGGCCACCATCCTGACCCGCGAGCCACGCGCGGTCGTGGTGTCGGCCAAGACCGGCGAAGGCATGGACAAGCTCCGCGACATCCTCGAAGGCGCGCTGCCGCAGCCGCACATCTCACTGGATCTGCTGCTGCCCTACGACCGCGGCGACCTGGTGTCCCGCATCCACTCCGAAGGTTCCGTCGAGCAACTCGAGCACACCGCCGACGGCACCCGGGTCACCGCCCGGGTCCACCCGGCCCTGGCCGGCGACCTGACGCCGTACGCGGTGGCCTGACAGACCACAAGAAACAACCCCCGAGGATCAGCTCCTCGGGGGTTGTTCTTGTCTCAGGTCAGGTGACTACTTCCGCTTCGAGACCTGCACCTTGATGGAGGTGCCGGTGCGCGAGACGACCTTGATGTTGACGCCGTTGTTCGGGACCTTGACGCCGGCCATCGGCTGCTCGGCGAACCAGTACGGCTTGGAGTCGTTGAACGTCGGTACGGCGTCCTGGCCACGGATGTAGCTGGCGGAGCCGTTGATGTGCAGGGTGACGTTGTCCGCCTTCTCGAGGCCGAACGGAGCGTCGTACCCGCCGACCCGCGGCCGCCAGAGCTGGCCGTCGAGGCGGTTGATCGGGACCGGGTGGCTGTCTACCGGCAGCACCAGACCCGCACCGGGGTGCTCGTTGGTGTTGTTGTCCTCCTGCGAGGTGTCCCAGTACCAGACGAGCAGCCCGTCCTGGTACGGGAAGTGCTCGACCTTGTCCGGCGCCGTGTTGCCGAAGCCGTAGTTGTACGGGCCGGTCTTCAGGTTCGCGTCGTAGTCCACGTAGTTGATGTGCGACGCGAGGTAGTAGTTGTCGTGCTGGCTCGTGTACGTCGCACCGACCGTGCTGAAGCCGTTGAGGGCCCAGCCGTCCGGCGTGGTCTCCGCACCGGAGCTGACCACCGCGGTGGTACCCGAGGTGACCTTGATGTCGTCGGCGAAGAAGCCCTTGCCGCCCGCGGCCGGGTCAGTGGCGTAGCGGAACTGCAGTCCGACCGTCTTGCCGGCGTACGCCGACAGGTCGAACGTGGCGGGGACCCAGCCGGTGCTGGTGCCGTCGATGCCGTTGCCTTCGGCGGCCTTGGTGATGCTGCCGGCGATCGGCTTGTAGCCGGTGCCGTCGTTCACCTCGACGTAGGCGTAGTCACACGGGTCGGGTCCACAGTCCTCGATGTCCCAGTTGGCCTGGAAGGTGAGGCTCGCGGCCGCACCGGCCGGGAGGGTGACCTGACGGTTCATCGTGTGGGTGAACGCGTTGCCCTGACCACTCCACCACGACTTGGCGCCGGCGGCCGGAGCCACCAGGTCATGCGTGACCTGCTTCTTCGGCAGCGTCACGACCAGGCCCTGGGCCTTCTTGGAGTTGTACTCGTGCGGACCGAGCTCCAGCGTCCGGTTCTGACCGGCGGCCACGATCTCGTAGTCCAGCCAGCCCAGCTGCAGCTTGTCCCAGGCGCCCATGTCGGCCGCCTGCTCGCCGATGCCGCCGTCGGTCGGCTTGCCGACCCGGCTCTGCGCCATGATCGTCCACCAGTTCACGCTGTTCTCGACAGCGGCACCGGAGGTGTCGTAGTGGTCCGGCAGCCCCAGGTCGTGACCGTACTCGTGCGCGAAGACACTGACCCCGCCGTTCTCCGGCTGGATCGTGTAGTCGGAGACCCACAGGCCGGTGTCACCGATCTGCGAGCCACCGCGCGGGTTGGCCGTCGGACCGCCCGGGTACTGCACCGACCAGCGGTGCGACCAGACGGCGTCCTCGCCCTGCCACGGGTCGCCGTCGGCCTGGTCGCCACCGGCGTGCACGATCTGGAAGTGGTCGATGTAGCCGTCCGGCTCGTTGAAGTTGCCGTCACCGTCGAAGTCGTAGCGGTCCCAGACGTCGAACGACTTCAGGTCGGCCTTGATCTGCGCGGTCGTCCGGCCCTTGGCCTTCTGGTCCGCGACCCACTGGTTGACCGAGTCCGAGATCAGCGCCCACACGTTGTTGCAGTTGTTGGCGTTGCAGGGGTTGCCGTTCGAGCGGCCGTAGCGGGCCTCGTTGTACTTGACCTTCACCCAGTCCGTGACCATGCCGTCCACCGAGTACCGGCCTGAGGACTGCTTCTCGTAGTACTTCTTGACCGAGTTGCCCTTGCCGAAGTACAGGTTCTGGAAGTACTTCTGGCTGTAGTCGGCCTGCCAGACGGTGCTGTTGTCCACCGCGCGGTCCGGCTCCGGGATCGCGTTGTGCAGCGGCCCGTCCCAGGTCGCCGGGCCGGGGAAGTTCGGCGAGGTGTCGACGTCGGGGAAGCTCGGGTGCCGCTCGTTGCCGAACTCGGCGAGCACGACGAAGATCTTGTCGCTCTTCTCCCGGCTCAGCTCGACGTACTGGTCGACCTTGCCGGACTTGTTCTTGACGCCCTTGACGCCGGCGGCCTTGGTGCCGACCTTCACGACCTTGCTGCCGTTGCGCAGCTCCGGTGTGGCCTTGCCGCTCAGCACGCTGGTGAGCGCCTCCTGGCGCAGCTCACGGCGCTTCTCCTCGAGCGGGTTGGACAGCTCGTCCGGACCCGGCGCGACCTCACTGGCGGTCGGCGCGGTCGCGCTGGTAGGCGGTGTCACGGCGTTTCCGGCCTGGGCCCATCCGAGCCCGGCGGTCGCCGCTAAGGCCAGGCTGAACAGCCCAGCGGGTAGCTTGCGCACGATTCCCCTCCATAGCTTTCTCGACTCCGTCGCGATGGTGACGCGACGTGTTCGTAGCTCCCCCGAGCGTGTTTTGCGCGAGAGTACGGTGAAATCCGGGGCCTTCGGAAGCAGATGGCGGAAAAAACCGGTAAACGTGCGGGGAAACCTGCACCATGAGTGGTCTTACTCAAACAGCCGAGTACGACGCCTCGGTCGCACCGGACCGGCTTGTTGACAGACTGTGCCGGTGGAACGCGATTCGGTCGACCTGCTGCAGCCGCTGTGGCGTGCGCTGGTCGTGTTCCGGCTGATCACCTTCGGCTTCGCCTGTTTCGGTGTCTGGATCCGCTGGGACGGGATCGTCCGGCCGTCCGGTGCCATCCTGCAGCTGGTGATCATGGGGGTCTGGACGATCGTCTCGTCGATCGGCTACAGCCGGCGCTGGGGACGCCGGAACACCCGGCTGGCCTTTGCCGACCTGATCATCACGGCCGCCTGTATGTACGCCACGCTCCTCGCGCAGCCGCTGATCCACATCCGCGGTGGTGCCTCCGTACTGACCTCGGTCTGGGTAGCCGGCCCGGTGCTGGCGCTGGCGATCTCACGTGGTCGAGACGGAGGTCTGCTGGGCGCAGCGGCCATCAGCCTGGTGCTGCTGTCGCTACGGGGGGTCGACCATGCGGCAAACGTCCTCAGCAACGTCCAGCTGCTGCTCGTCGCCGGACTGGTCGTCGGGTACGCCGCCTCCACGATGCGGCGAGCCGGGGACCGGCTGCGGGAGGCGATCGCGGCCGAGAGCGCTACCGCTGAGCGGCTGCGGCTCAGTCGGTCGATTCACGACGGAGTCATGCAGGTGCTGGCCCAGGTTCAGCGCCGTGGCAACGACATCGGTGGTGAGGCGGTGGAGCTGGCCCGGATGGCCGCTGAGCAGGAGGTTGCGCTGCGCAGCTTGATGGCCGCTCGTCCAGTGGCAGTAGAGGGCGGCCGGACAGACCTGTGCAGTCAGTTGTTGCCGTTGGCAACCACTAAGGTCGATGTGGTGGTACCGGCCGTACCCGTCCTCCTACCGTCCGCTGCGGCCGACGAACTGGTCGCCGCGGTGAAGGAGGCCCTCAGCAACGTTGCGAAGCACGCGGGCGAGGCACGCAGCTGGGTGGTCGTCGAGGACCTCGACGACGCAGTGCTGGTGTCGATCCGCGACGATGGCATCGGTACGACGGTCGCCCAGCTGGAGCAGGCCCGAGTCGACGGACGCCTCGGTGTGAGCGAGTCGATCCGCGGCCGCATCACCGACCTGGGTGGCACCGCCACCGTCCGTACCGCGCCAGGCGAAGGAACCGAGTGGGAGCTGAAGGTGGACCGAGCATGACCCGAGTGATGATCGTCGACGACCATCCGATGTGGCGCGAAGGGGTGGCGCGAGACCTCGGCAGTCGTGGGTACGACGTCTGCGCGACCGCTCAGGACGTTGATAGTGCGGTGAAGATCGCACTGGCGACCCGGCCGGATGTCGTGGTGATGGACCTGCAGCTGGGGGATGGGTCCGGGGTTGATGCGACGCGGGAGATCACAGCGGCGCTGCCCGACACCCGTGTGCTCGTTTTATCGGCCAGTGCGGAACAGAACGACGTACTGGCTGCTGTGAAGAACGGTGCGTCGGGGTATCTGGTGAAGTCGGCGTCGCTGGACGAGTTCGACGACGCAGTACGGCGTACTGCCGAAGGGGACGCGGTTTTCAGCGCTGGGCTGGCCGGACTGTTGCTGGGGGAGTACCGGCGGCTCGGGGCGGGTCCCGAAGTACCGCATCTGACTGAGCGGGAGACCGAAGTACTCCGGCTGGTCGCACGTGGGCTGACTGCTCGCCAGATCGCGACCCGGCTGGTGCTGTCGCACCGCACCGTGGAGAACCACGTGCAGAACACACTACGGAAGCTGCAGCTGCACAACCGGGCCGAGCTGGTCCGCTACGCGATCGAACACGGGATCGACGCCCCCGAGTAGTCCTCGGGGACGCCGCCGGGCTGGCTTACAGGCCGTTCGTGAACAGCAGGCGGTTGACCGTACCGCCGGTCGCACCACCGGTGACCTTGTTCGGGGTCGCGTTGGTCTCGATGTACGACTTCACCGTCGCCGGGGAGGCCGTGGTGTTGCTCTGCAGGTAGAGGGCCGCGACACCGGCGGTGTGCGGCGTCGCCATCGAGGTCCCGCTCATCGGGCCGGTACCGCCGGTGCGCAGGGTCGAGATGATGTCCGTGCCCGGGGCGTACACATCGACGCACGCGCCGGTGCTCGAGTACGACGCCCGCGCGTCGTTGCGCTCCGACGCCGCGACGACCAGCGCGGTCTCGATCTTGCGGGGCAGCCGGTCACAGGAGTTCCCGCCGGTGTTGCCCGCCGAGGCGGCCAGGAAGACACCGGAGTTGATCATGGCGCGCAGCGAGTTCTCCAGTGTGGTGTTCGCGCTGAAGTTCCACGAGGCGTTGGCCACGGCGGGCTTGACCGCGTTCCGGGTCACCCAGTCCACCGCGGCGATCGCGGAGGACGCCGTGCCGCCACCGCTGCAGTCCAGCCACTTGACGCCGTGCAGACGGACACCCTTCGCCACGCCGTAGGTGTTGGATCCGATGGTGCCGGCGACGTGGGTGCCGTGGCCCATGCAGTCGGTGTTGTTGGTGTCGATGCCGTTGAAGTCGAACGTGGCGCGGCCACCGAAGTCCGGGTGTGACGGGGTGACCCCGGTGTCGATGATGTAGGCGTGCACGCCCTGGCCGGTCCGGGTGTAGGTGTAGGAGGCCGACAGCGGAAGGTTGCGCTGGTCGATCCGGTCCAGGCCCCAGGTCGGGTTGGCCTGGGTGGCGTCGACCGCGTTCTCGATCCGCACGTCCTGCGAGATCGCGACCACGTCAGGGTTCTTCTGCAGTGCGCTCAGCTGGGCGGCGGTGAGCTTGGCGCTGAAGCCGTTGACGGCGGTGCTGAACTGACGCTGCGGAGCGATCCCCAGACCGCTCTTCAGCTTCATGCCCTTCTTCAGCTCGACGATGTAGGTGTCCTTGATGGCCGAGACACCGGGCTCCGCCGGGGCGACCTGGACGATGATCCGGTCCGGGGCGGGAGTGGCGGCGCCGGCGGTACCGGCAGTGGCGAGGGCGAGGGCCGGGGCCAGGCCCACGGCGAGAATCAGCGAGACGGTACGACGCACGGGTTCCTCCTCAGGAACTCATCACCCACCGGGGCGGAGGGGTGATCACCGTCGGTCCGGAGTCGATCACGGACCGGGGTGGGGGAGAAGTTAGGCCGTGCTCACCTGACGCGTCAATCAGTTCTGGGGTGCGCTGATGTCATGGCACAGCGCTGCCGTGGGGTGGCCGTTTGTTCACCCCCAGAGCGGTGCTAGTCGCGACGCGGTCGCTTGTGAGATTGTTCCGCCAAGGCTTGAACCGTGTCCGTACACTGAGCGTCCACGCTTGCCGTGACTGCTCTGTGTCACGACACCCGTACTGCGGGTGCCCATCCCCGGAGGCTGTAGTGAACCGGTCGTCCCTCGTGCGCGGAGTCCTCGCGTTCGCCGTACTGGCCCTGTCGACGTTCGTCGTCCTGACCGCGAAGCCGGAGCTCGGGCTCGACCTGCGCGGCGGTACGCAGATCGTGCTGGAGGCCAAGGACACGCCGGAGGTGAAGGTCTCCAAGGAGATCACCGACAAGGTCACCCAGGTGCTGCACCGCCGCGTCGACGCCCTCGGCGTCGCCGAGCCGAACGTGACGCGCCAGGGCGAGAACCGGATCATCGTCGAGCTCCCCGGCGTCCAGGACCCGCGCGAGGCGGCGAAGGTGGTCGGCAAGACCGCCCAGCTGACCTTCCACGAGGTGCTGAACCAGGTCGCCGAGAAGCCGGCCAAGACCGCCAAGGGTGAGCTCTGGCTGCCCAGCGACGTCGGCGGAGGTGTCCTCCAGCTGGCCAAACCGGCGATGACGGGTGAGCTCGTCAGCGGCGCCGACGGGATGATCGACCCGCAGCAGGTCGGCCAGGGCTGGTTCGTCCAGATGAAGTTCAAGGGCGACGGCGGCAAGATCTGGGCCGACATCACCGGCAAGGCCGCCTGTGAGCCGGTGAACACCCCCAAACGGCAGGTCGCGATCGTCCTCGACAACGAGGTGATCAGTGCGCCGCAGGTCGACCCGGACGGCGGGAACCAGCTGTGTGGCAGGGGGATCGCCGGCGGCACCAGCACGATCAGCGGCTCCTTCACCGAGGCCGAGGCCAAGGATCTGGCCGCGCTGATCGAGGGCGGCTCGCTGCCGGTCCCGGTCGAGATCATCGACCAGCGCTCGGTCGGCCCGTCGCTCGGCAAGGACGCCATCCGGGCCAGCGCCGAGGCGGCGATCATCGGCCTCGGACTGACCGCGATCTTCATCATCTTCGTGTACCGGCTGGTCGGCCTGATGGCCGTGCTCGGCCTGATCGGGTACGCCGGGATGTCGTATGCCGCGTTGACCGTGCTCGGTGCGACGCTGACGCTGCCCGGTCTGGCCGGTTTCGTGCTCGCGATCGGGATGGCGGTCGACGCGAACGTCCTGGTCTTCGAGAGAGCCCGGGAAGACCACATAGGCGGGCGGACGGACGGCCTGCGTCGTTCGCTGCGCAGCGGCTTCCAGAACGCGTTCTCCGCGATCGCGGACTCCAACATCACCACCCTGCTCGCGGCCGGGCTGTTGTTCTTCCTGGCGGCCGGGCCGGTGCGTGGATTCGGTGTCACGCTGAGCATCGGTGTGCTGGCGTCGCTGTTGTCCGCGCTGGTCGTGACTCGCGTGCTGGCCGAGTTCTTCGTGTCTCGGAAGTTCGTGCTGAAGCGTCCCGGCCTGAGCGGCATCAACGGTCATGGTCGAGTGCGCATCTGGCTGGAGAATCGTCGGCCGGCTCTGATGAGTCACAGTCGGCGTTGGCTGCTGATCAGCGTCGTCGTGATCGCGGTCGGTGTCGCGGGCGTCGTCGTACGGGGTCTGAATCTTGGGATCGAGTTCACCGGCGGGCGGTTGCTGGAGGTCAGCACGGCGCAGCGGATCACGCCGGACCAGGCGCGCGCCGCGGTCGGCGAGGCCGGGTATCCGACCGCCATCGTGCAGGCGACCGACAACGACAACGTCACCGTGCGGACCGGGACGATCTCGGACGACGAGGCGGAGAAGGTTCGCGAGTCGATCTCGCGGATCGGTGGAAGTGCCGAGCTGGTTCGCAACGAGAGCATCGGTCCGTCGCTCGGTGAAGAGCTGCGCAACAAGGGCCTGATCGCGCTCGGGATCGCGCTGCTCGCCCAGCTGGCCTACCTGGCTGCACGCTTCCGATGGACGTTCGGCGCGGGCGCGGTGCTGGCGCTGGTTCAGAACGTCGCGGTCGTGGTCGGCGTCTTCGCCTGGACCGGGAAGCCGGTCGACGGCATCTTCCTCGCCGCGATCCTGACCATCATCGGCTACACGGTGAACGACTCGGTCGTCGTCTTCGACCGGATCCGCGAGACCCGGAGCGCGCGAGCCACCGAGAACCTCGGACCGGTCATCGACACCGCGATCGTCAACGTGCTGCCACGGACCGTGAACACCGGTATCTCGACGCTGTTCATCCTGTCCGCCCTGCTGATCCTGGGCGGCGACTCGCTGGGCGACTTCTCGCTGGCGCTGCTGCTCGGCATCCTGGTCGGCACCTACTCGTCCAACCTGACCGCTGCGCCGCTGCTCCTCGAGCTCGAACGCCGCTACCCGGCCCCGCCGCCCCGCCCGAAGCGGGCCCAGGTCGATCGGGACGCCGCCCCTGACCGCGGAGCCGTCGTCTGATCCGATGAATAGACAGTGTCTACGCTCGTGGTGTAGACACTGTCTACGTGATCGCTCTCGCCTTGCTGACGGCCTCCGCGTGCTGCCATGCAACGTGGAACCTGCTGATGAAATCCGTCAGCACCAAAGGCCCTGCCTTCGTCTGGGTCTGCGGCGTCGTCACGCTCCCGGTCTCCGTCGTGCTGCTTCTGCGCGCGTCGTCCATCACCTGGTGGCCGGCGCTCATCAGCATGGCCCTGCACACGCTGTACGCCGTCACCCTCCAGAAGGCGTACGCCGTCGCTGACTTCGCCACCGTCTACCCGGTGAGCCGAGGCTCCGCGCCGGTGCTCGTCGCTCTCCTTGCGGAGACGTCGAACTGGCACGTCTACGCGGGCGCTGCTCTGGTGCTCTGCGGTGTCCTGGTCATGGACCGCCTGCAGTTGCAGGCTCGCGGCATCACGCTCGGGCTCGTCGTCGCGATCTGCACAGCGGCGTACACGCTGTGGGACGCCTATGCGATCACCACACTCCACGCCGACCTGCTGACCTACCTGGCCGTCGGCAACCTCGCCCAGGTTGCCGTGCTCTCGGTGTTGGTCCGCGGTCACCGCGCAGCGTTGGGGGAGTGGCGGCGAGCGCTCCCGATCGCCGTCCTCACCCCGGCCAGCTACGGCCTGGTCCTCCTGGCCCTCTCCTTCGCCTCCGTCAGCACGGTCGCCGTCGGCCGCTCCCTGAACGTCGTCATCGGTGCCCTCGTCGGCTTCGTCGTACTCCATGAACGCGTCACCCGCGCCCGCCTGGCCGGACTAGCAGCGGTCGTCGCCGGCGTCGTACTCGTGAGCACCTGAAGGGATTCCCATGAAAGACCTCGTCCTCCTGCACGCCGGCACCAGCAGCCCCGCCACCTGGGACGCCCTCACTCCTCCCCTGACCGAACTCGGCTACCGAGTCCACACCCCGACTCTTCTCGGCCACGCGGGCGCCGAACGCCGCCGTACCTATGCGCTGGACGCCTTCCGCGACGACGTCCTCTCGCAACTCGACCACCTGGACGACTTCGCCTTGGTCGGCAACTCCCTGGGCGCATTCGTCGCCTCCGCCATCGCCATCGAGCAGCCGACCCGGGTTACCCGCCTGGTCCTCGAAGAACTCCCCGTCCCGCCCCGAACTCCCGACGACAACGGCCCCGTCCGGATACCAACCCCCGCTCTTGTCCTCAGGACCCTAGGCCTCCTGATGCGTGGCTGCGACCACCGTCTCCTCCACGACGTAGTCATCGCCCTCCGCCGGCCCAATCCGACTTGGTGGGAAGGCCTCCCCAGGGTCCCCGCCCCCACCCTCCTCCTGGCCGGCGGCCCCACCAGCCACCTGGACCAATCCCGCTTCCCCCTGGTCACTGCCGCCCTCCCCGCAGCCACCCTCACCGAAATCCCCGCCGGCCACCGCATCCACACCAAGTCCCCCACTCCCTGGCTAACCGCCGTAACCACCCACCTCGCCTAACCCATCCACCGCCACCCCATCTCCCGCCGAACCGGTGCCCCTTTACGCCGAACCGGTGGCCCTTTACGGCGAACCGGTGGCCCTTTACGGGGTGGTACCGCCTCCCACCGCCTGTTGCTATCGCTCCCCAAACCGTTTTGGGGAGCGATAGCCCTCCCACACAGCGATCTGGGGAGCGTTCACCCCCCGATTCGGTCCGAAATCCTCCCCGGACCGTCTCGGCACCGCACAGGTGCGTCCCAGCTGGACCCAGCGCGGTACTGCCCGCTGCCCGCCGCCGTTGCCCGCTGCCCGCCGCCGCGCCCGTTGCCCGCTGCCCGCCGCCGTTGCCCGCTGCCCGCCGCCGCGCCCGTTGCCCGCTGCCCGCCGCCGTTGCCCGCTGCCCGCCGCCGCGCCCGTTGCCCGCTGCCCGCCGCCGTTGCCCGCTGCCCGCCGCCGCGCCCGTTGCCCGCTGCCCGCCGCCGCGCCCGCTGCTCGCTGCCCGCCGCCGCGCCCGCTGCCCGCCGCCCCCGCCCGCCATCCGCCGCCCCCGCCCGCTGCCCGCCATCCGCCCCCGCGCGCTGCCCGCCTTCCGCCGTCCGCCTATGCACTGCCTCTGCTGTCTCGCCCACATCCCGTGGGTCGGCATACCCGGTGGGGGCTGTGAACAGGTAATTCCTTGTTCAGGCCCACCGGTTCTTGTTCACGCCCACGTGTTGTGGCGCTTCGCCGGTTGTCCCGCCGCTGGGATGCGGGCGGGGTATGTGGTGGCTGGGCACTTTGTCTGGGCAGGAACCCCGCCGTCCCGAATGTGCTCGTCCTGTCCGGCCGCTCGGATTCGGCCGGTGGGGTAGGCGGTGGCTGGTCGCCGCTGCGGCCGATGTGACTGAAGCGGTGTGGCTGGGGTGGTCTTCGGCTGAGGGGGATGGTGCGGTCGGTGACCACGGTTCCGTTGCTTGTGGCTGACGGGCTGTGGTTGCTCCCGACAATGAGGAGGCTTGATGGCTTCCCGTCGCGGTGGCGAAGGGCTATGTTCCGGTGGTCTGCTGGCTCGTTGTATTTGACCGGATATCCGGTCAAATGGCCCTTCTCTGGTCGAATATTGAGGGGAGATCCCCTCGTTTTCCAGACGGCAAGGGCGCTCTCAGTCACAGGCCTGGCTAGCGACCTGCTTCTCGGTTTATCGGCCGCAGCGGCGAGTACCCCGCACCCACCCCTCGGGCCGCGTCCCGGCGAGTCGAATTCCGGCTTTGCGGGGATCTACTGCCACCCAGCGACAGCAGATCCGCGCAAAGGCGAGCTCCAGCCCCGCAAACCGGGTCCCCGCCCTCGGCGAGCGGTGCGTCACCGGATCGAGCCCGGCGATCGCCGTGAACGACCATCGCCGGTGGTTATCCACAGGCGGAATCGGCGAGGCGGAAAGTGTCGGTGGGGCGGGCTAGGGTGTGGCGGTGGGTGTAGACGTACGCGAACTGCTGGAAGCCGCTGTCTCTGGGATCGCCGGGCAGACACGACCTGGTCAGGTGGAGATGGCCGAGGCCGTCAGCACCGCGATCCATGAAGGCTCGCACCTGCTGGTCCAGGCCGGCACCGGGACGGGCAAGTCGCTCGGGTATCTCGTGCCCGCCCTGCTGCACGCGATCGAGGACCGCCGGGTCGTCGTCTCGACCGCCACCCTGGCGCTCCAGTCGCAGCTCGTCGACCGCGATGTCCCGGCGCTGCTCGACGCGACCGAGAAGCTCCTTCCGCGCCGCCCGAAGTACGCGATCCAGAAGGGCCGCAACAACTACGCCTGCCTGCATCGGATCCGCGAGGGTGCGCCGGACGAGGACGGCATGCTGATCGACATGCCGCCGGCCGGCCCGGTCGGCCAGCAGGTCCTGGAGCTGCGCGACTGGGCCGAGCAGCAGTTGCTCGACGGCGAGGCCGGCGACCGCGACCACGCGCCGTCCCATCAGTACCAAGCCTGGCAGCAGGTCGCGATCGCGGCCCGGGAGTGCCTCGGCGCGCAGAAATGCCCGTACGGCGACGAGTGCTTCGCGGAGAAGGCCAAGGAGCAGGCCCGCAAGGCCGACATCGTCATCACGAACCACGCACTGCTCTCGATCGACGCCTTCGAGAATCGCACGGTCCTCCCCGAGCACGACGTGATCATCGTCGACGAGGCCCACGAGCTGCCGGCCCGCGTCACCGGAGCGGCCGGCGACGAGCTCTCGCCCCAGATGATCGAGCGCGCGGCCAAGCGTGCCCGCCGATTCGTGGACGACGACAAGGCCGACGACCTGATCGACGCCTCGGACGCTCTCCGCGCAGCCCTCGAAGGCACCCGCGAGGGCCGGATCGAGCCGTCGAACGCGCCTGTCCTCGAGGCGGCCGGCCTGGTCCGCGACGCCGCCCGCGGGCTGTATTCCGACCTGAACAAGAAGTCCGACGACAAGGACGACGACCCGGACGGCGCCAAGCGCCAGGCCAAGGGTGCGGTGAAGGAGATGTTCGACGTCGCCGAGCGGGTCGCGGCGCTGAACGATCTCGACGTCGTCTGGATGGTCGACCGCGAGCGCTTCGGCCGTGAGCTGCGGATCGCCCCGCTCACCGTCGCCGGCCTGCTCCGCGAGCTCGTCCTCAAGGACCGGACAGCGATCCTGACCTCCGCGACTCTCTCGCTCGGCGGAGACTTCGATTCGATCGCGCGCCAGGTCGGCCTGCGCCCGGCCGACAAACTCGAGGACGGCGACGAGATGCCGGAGCTCGACGACAGCAACGAGACCGGGCCGCTGCCGTGGCGCGGCCTCGACGTCGGTTCCCCGTTCGAGTACGAGAAACAAGGCATTCTGTACGTCGCCAAGCACCTCCCGCCGCCGCATCGCGACGGGCTCGGGCAGAAGCAGTTCGACGAGATCATCGACCTGATCACCGCGGCCGGTGGCAGGACGCTCGGCCTGTTCTCGTCGCGCCGTGCTGCCGAGGCGGCGACCGCGGCAGTTCGTGAGGCGACCGATCTGACCATCCTCTGCCAAGGCGATGCGCAGCTGGGCGAGCTGGCCAAGGAGTTCGTCGACAACCCCGAGACCTCCCTGTTCGGGACTCTCTCGCTCTGGCAGGGCATCGACGTACCGGGCTCGACCTGCAACCTCGTCATCATCGACCGCGTCCCGTTCCCGCGTCCCGACGAGCCGCTGATGGCGGCCCGCCAGCGAGCCGTCGACGAGGCCGGCGGCAACGGCTTCATGGCCGTCGCCGCGACGCACGCCGCGCTGTTGCTTGCCCAGGGCACCGGCCGTCTGATCCGCCGCAGCTCCGACCGCGGCGTGGTCGCGATCCTCGACCCCCGCATCGTCACCCAGCGGTACGGCGGTTTCCTGCGCGCCTCCTTGCCTCCGATGTGGCCGACGGCGGATCGTGAGAAGGTGCTCGGCGCCTTGAAGAGACTCCAGACGGTATGAGCCCGTCGGGCGGTCCGCCGGTGCTGCCGATGATGGCTGCGCTGGGGGAGATGCCGTCCGGGGCGGACTGGTCGTACGAGCTCAAGTGGGACGGCATCCGCGTCGTCGTCGAGGTCGACGACGGTGTCTGCCGATTGTGGTCACGCAACAGCCGTGATGTCTCCGGCGGCTATCCCGAGCTGATCGGTCTGGCCGAAGCGCCCGGTCTCCGGCTCCCCGCCGTACTGGACGGGGAGATCGTCACCCTCGACGAGCACGGTGCGCCGTCGTTCGGGCTGCTGCAACGGCGGATGCACGTGCGGGATCCGCGGCAGTTGCGGCACCTGATCACCGAAGTACCGGTCTCGGTGCGGCTGTTCGACCTGCTCCGCTTCGACGGCAAGTGGTTGCTTGAGGCAACGTACGACGATCGCCGCGGTCTGCTCGAGTCGCTGGAGCTCGGGGATCCGTTCTACGAGACGCCCGCCGCGTACACCGATGGCGCCGAAGCTCTCGAGCTCGCCATGACCACCGGGCTCGAAGGCGTGGTAGCGAAACGGCGTCGTTCCCGTTACCTGCCTGGCCGACGCAGCGCCGACTGGATCAAGGTCAAGCCGGTCCAGACCCGCGACGTCATCCTCTGCGGCTGGCATCCGGGGGAGGGGAACCGGGAAGGCAAGATCGGTTCCTTCTACTGCGCCGCGTACGCCGAAGCCGGCGGCGAACTGCTTCTGATCGGCAAGGTCGGCTCGGGGCTCGACTTCGCGACCCTCGACATGCTCGGCGCCGAGCTGGCTGGTCTGGAGGTCGACCGGCCGGCCTTCGACCCGGCCACGATTCCGGGCCCCGATCGCCGCCGCGCGCACTGGCTGGATCCAGTGCTTGTGGCCGAGGTCACCTTCTCCGGCTGGGCGGCCGACGGCCGCCTCCGGCATCCGGTCTGGCGTGGTCTCCGTCTCGACATCGACCCCGGCGACGTACTGCTCTCGTCCTGAATCACGGCGCGCCGATTCATGAGACAAATGTCCGGAATACGGTCGGATTTGCGCTGCGCTGCGACGCCGGATGTTCAGGTGTTGCAGCCACTGGGTGACGAAGTCGTTGCGCTCGGCATCGATCGCCGAGGGTGCCCGTTCTTGGGTCAGTCGTTCGATTCCCGCGAGGTGGCCGGTAACGCCAGCGCCGCCTCGATCTTGTCGGACAGCTTCTCCGGCGTGTTGGTCGGCGCGTAGCGCGCGATCACCGCGCCGTCGCGGCCGATCAGGAACTTGGTGAAGTTCCATTTGACCCGGCCGCCGAGCAGGCCGCCCGCCTCGCGTTTCAGCCAGTTGTACAAGGGAATCGTCCGCGATCCGTTCACGTCGATCTTGGCGAACATCGGGAACGTCACGTGGTAGATCGTCGAGCAGAAGTTCGCGATCTCGTTCTCGTCACCGGGCTCCTGGTGGTTGAACTGGTCGCAGGGGAAGCCCAGTACCGAGAAGCCCTGCCGACGGTAGGTCTTGTAGAGCTTCTGCAGTCCCGCGTACTGCGGGGTCTGGGAGCACTGCGAGGCCGTGTTCACCACCAGGAGCACCTGGTCGCGGAAATCGGCAAGAGACTGTTCATTGCCTTCGATCCGGCGCGCGCTGAAGTCGTAGACAGTCGTCATGAGAACAATGCTGACACGCCGCGCCCGACTTCGCTCGCCGTCTGAGATGTCAGACTCGCCGCAGAACTGTTACGACCTTTCCGAGGATCACCGCGTCCTTGCCGTCGATCGGCTCGAACGCTGGGTTGTGCGGCATCAGCCAGATCTCCGACTTGGTCTTCTTGAACGTCTTCACGGTCGCCTCGCCGTCGATCATGGCAGCGACGATGTCACCGTTCTCCGCGGTCTGCTCCTGCCGGACGACCACCCAGTCGCCGTCGCAGATGGCGATGTCGATCATCGACTCACCCTTGACCTTCAGCATGAACAGCGTGCCCTCACCGACCATTGCCTTGGGCAACGGGAAGACCTCTTCGACCTCCTGCTCGGCGAGGATCGGGTTACCGGCCGCGATCTGGCCGACCACCGGCACGTAGACCGCGTCCGGGTGCGCGTCGCCGGCGCCGGTCTCGTCGTACGCCGTCTGTCGCACCGAACCGAGCGCGTTGCGCCGCGCGGCCGCGTCGACCTCGCCGGGGTAGCGGACCTCGATGGCACGCGGCCGGTTCGGGTCGCGGCGGAGCAGGCCCTTCTGCTCGAGCACCCGCAGCTGGTGCGACACCGACGACGAGCTGGTCAGTCCGACCTTCTCGCCGATCTCGCGCATCGAGGGCGGGTAGCCGCGGCTGTCCACCGAATCACGGATGACGTCCAGCACCCGGCGCTGCCGCGGCGTCAGTCCGGTCGCGTCGGCCGGCCCGTCGGGCAGCTCGCTCACGCTCCGGTTCGCCGCGCCGGTCGCGTTCGCGGCGCGGTCCTCGTTCTTGCTGGAACCGCTCGGCGTCCTGGCCATCGGTGATCCGCTCCTCTGGTCGGGCCGGCGAAAACGCACCGGCCAGGCTGTCGTCAGTTCGAGCTCCACCCCACCGCCTCGGACAGGCTCGACTGAGATGACCGTAGACCGAATCCTGAGATTCTTCAAACATTTGTTCGAAGGCGTGTCGGTTCGCACGTTTGTTCGTGTGTCAGGTTATAGGGCGGGAATTCTCCTGGCGTGTCGCTGTTGGAAGTAGTTGCGTCCGCAGGGGTGATGGGTTAATCATTCGTACAGACGTTCGATCGAACAGGTGTTCGTCTGATGGTCTCCATGAAAACTGTCGGAGGCTGCCGGTAGACAAGGAATCACAGCGAACGACGTGGTCTGGAGGATCTGATGAGCACAGCGGCACTCGCACCGGATGCAGTGGCTGGGCGCCTGGCACCCGAGGTTGCGCCCGCTCCCCAGGGGGCCCCGCGCCGTCGCCGGATCCCCGGCGCCACGACAGAGCCGCTCCCGATCCGCGGCTGCGCCGGCGAGGTCCTCGGTCGCCACGTGGCCGAGCCGGCCGCTCTGCGGCAGGTCGCACGCCGCGAGGAGCTGCGGCGCCCGCACGAGCTCGAGGCTCCGGCCCTGCGCCTGACGCGGCGCGGCCGGATGCTGGTCTCCTTCGTGTCGGTGCTGGTCTTCGGCTCCGCCATCGCGGTGCTCGGGTTGCGCATCGCCGGTGTCCTCGACTCCGGTCCCGACTTCAGCAGCACCGTCCCGGTGCAGGTCACGCCGGGCCAGAGCCTGTGGTCGATCGCCCAGGAGACGAATCCGGGTCAGGACCCGGCCGTCGTCATCGAGAAGATCGCGGAGCTCAACAAGCTGACCGGCCCCGCGGACCTCATGCCTGGCCAGACGCTGCAGATCCCGATCGCCCGCTGAGCCATTCGGCCTTGAGCAATGCGTAGACGTACTCGTTGCACCACTCGTCCTTGAACCACAGAGCCTGTAGGTGATGGGCCTCGCGGCGCATGCCGAGTCGTTCCAGCAGTTGCGCGGACGCCGAGTTCCGATCGTCCAGCAGCGCGACGATCCGATGTAGCCCGAGCTCTTCGAATCCCAGCCGCAGCATTTCCCGCGCGGCCTCCGAGGCCAGCCCCTTGCCCTGGTAGTCCGGGTGCAAGGCGTAGCCCAGCTCGCCCAACTGATCGCCCTCGCTGGCCCATTTCAGCAGGACCTCACCGATCACGGTCCCGGTCTCGCGGAGTTCGATCGCCAGCACCAGCCACTGACCTTCCTCGGTCAGCCGATCCTGCGTGAGCTTCGCCTCCAGGGCCACCCGGGTCAGTTCCCGGTCCCGCACCGGCCATGGCACGTACCGCACGACATCCGGGATCGAGTGGAACGCGAGCAGGTCGTCGAGGTCCTCCCGCCGATGCGCGCGCAGGTCCAGCCGCTCGGTCCGCAGTGGATAGGTCGGGTGCAATCCGGTCACGACGCCGTCCTCACGAGTAGTCTGTCTAACAGCATTAGACAGTAGCTCCTCCGACCGAGCCCGCCAATGAGGTTTCCGTGCCTGATTCCAGTGAGTCGAGCGGCCGTCCGCCTTCGTCACATGCGGCGGCCGGGATCACGGTCTCGGCGATCGCCGATGCCGCGCTGGCGATCATCCGGGCCGTGGGCGTCGACGGGCTCACCATGCGTGGAGTGGCTGAGCGCCTGGGGGTTCGGGCGCCCTCCCTCTATCACCACGTGCACAACAAGGCCGACCTCCTCGACCTGGTCGCGCGCAATGCCTTCGACGAGTTCGAGGAGGACGAGGCGGCGTACGACGAGCTCCGCAGCATCGACGAGTGGATCGAGCTCACTCGGACCGGTTCGCTGGAATTCCGCGCCTTCTATGCCGACCACCCGGGGCTGGCCGCGCTGATGCAGGCGAAGGCGACTCCGGATCGGGATCAGGGCGCCGGTTCGCGCGCGCTCCTGGTCCGGGTGCAGATCGAGTCGCTCGTACGGCTCGGTGTCCCCGAGCCGCAGGCGCGCCACCTCTTCGAAGTGGCCGCGCGCTGGAGCCTGGCCGCCGTGGTCGCCCAATCGACAGTCACGACCGAGCTCTTCGCCGACGGCCTGGACATCTTCCTGGCCGGGCTCAGGGCCCGCCTGCTCGAGCTGACTACCTGACCGCGTCCAGCCACAGTTCGGCGTACCGCGAGCCCTCCACGGCCGTCGCCACGTCCACCACGGTCGGCGAAATACCGTGCGGATCGCTCGACCGATCCGACGACCAATCCCGGGTGTCCACAATCGTCCGCCCGCGCGACCAGCTCCCGGCCAACTCCACCCGGAGCGGGAATCGCTGGGTGGTCAGCCCATCTGGATCGATCACCGCGCACACCGCGCCGCCATCACCGATGCTCGCGCCGTCGCGGCCGTACAGCTCGCTGCGCCGCTCGATCAGCTTCCGCGCCAGGTCGGCCGATGGCGAACCAGACAATGCCCGGGCCTGTTCGAGCGTCACGACCACGTCGTAGAAGACATCCAGCCCATACATCGTCACCGGTACGTCGAGCTCCCCGGCGGCCGCGAGAACGATCGCCGCCGCTTCCGGGTCGGTCCAGATGTTGAACTCGGCCGACGCCGTCGCATTCCCGATCCCGGCGGCTCCACCCATGAACACGATCTCGCGCAATCCGGCCGCGGCTTCGGGATACGTGCGGAGCAGCAGGGCGATGTTCGTCATCGGTGCGAGCGGGATCAGCGTCACCGGCTCGCCCTTCGCCGCGCCATCCAGTAGGACGTCGCGGAGCAGTTCGAGAGCCGGCGTCGTACTGGGGGAGCGGCTGGATCGTGGCCAGTCGAGATCGCCGAGCCCGTCCACGCCATGCACGTGGGGCGCGGTGCGCATCGGCTGCAGCAGCGGGAGCGCAGCGCCGCGCCCGACCGGTATGTCGGTCCGCCCGGCGGCCTCCAGGACGGTCAGCGTGTTGATCACGACGTCGTCGAGACCGACGTTCCCGCCGACGCAGGTGACGGCCCGGAGATCGAGCTCGGGGTGACGGGCGGCGAGGAGCAGCGCGCAAGCATCGTCCAGCCCGGTGTCGACGTCCAGGATCACCGGTTTCATGTCCCCATCCTCACCTATCGGCCAAGCCGTCGAGCGGGCGGGGGAGGGCCGAAGTGTCCTCCCGATCGGGGTCCATTCGGTGGCGCCACGCGGGACTACACGGGCCCGCGCGAGTGTTGGAATCAGGTGCGGGTCAGACCGACTCCGAAGCGACGCGCGCGAGATCCGGCCGTTCTTGCAAACTGTCGGAGCAGCGATCTAGGATCCCTAGATGTAGTGGTTACACGGGTGTAATTTTCCACAGGTAGTGGTTGGTTACGCACAGGCCATACACAGGTTGTCCCCAGATCCATCCACAGCCGGAGTTCAGAACCCGCCCCTGAGGCGGCCTACGGGAGGAGTGATTCGCCGTGCACTGTCCGTATTGCCGGCACACCGATTCCCGTGTGGTCGACAGCAGGGTGGCCGAGGACGGCGGAGCGATCCGCCGCCGGCGCCAGTGCCCGGTCTGCGAGAAGCGGTTCACCACCGTCGAGCAGATGCAGCTGACGGTCGTGAAGCGCTCCGGCGCGACCGAGCCGTTCAGCCGGGAGAAGGTCGTCAACGGCGTGAGCAAGGCCTGCAAGGGCCGGCCCGTCGGTGTGGATGCGCTGTCCCGGCTGGGGCAGAAGGTCGAGGACGCCCTGAAGGCGAGCGGTTCGCCGGAGGTTCCCGCGCACGAGGTCGGTCTAGCCATCCTCGGGCCGCTGCGGGAGCTGGACGAGGTCGCTTACCTGCGGTTCGCCAGTGTGTACCGGCAGTTCGAGTCGGCGGACGATTTCGAGACCGAGATCGCCCTGCTGCGCGCGGAGAAGGAGCCCGAGGGCACCGAACCGCCGCCGCTGACGCCGACCCAGCAGACATAAATCGGGGATTCGCAGTACCAGTAACACCAACGGCCGGTACGGCGTTGACGCAGTACCAACGGGGCGGTCCCGGGCAGGCCGCGGCAGGGCTAATTGCGAGGAGCAGAAATGACAGAGACGGTGACCGGCCACTCGGGGTCGACCAAGAGGTCGCCGGCCGGGTTCCGCGGGCGGAAGAACGCGCCGGCGGGACTCACCATCGAGCGCATTTTCACCACCGAAGGCGTACACCCGTACGACGAGGTGACGTGGGAGCGCCGCGACGTCGTACAGCAGAACTGGAAGACGGGTGAGACGGTCTTCGAGCAGCGCGGGGTGGAGTTCCCCGACTACTGGAGCGTGAACGCGTCCACCATCGTCACCACCAAGTACTTCCGTGGAGCGGTCGGGCACGACAACCGCGAGTGGAGCCTGCGCCAGCTGCTGGACCGGGTCGTCAAGACCTACCGCAAGGCCGGCGAGGACCACGGCTACTTCACCACCCCGGCCGACGCCGAGGTCTTCGAGCACGAGCTCACCTGGATGCTCCTGCACCAGTACTTCAGCTTCAACTCGCCGGTCTGGTTCAACGTCGGGACGACGTCGCCGCAGCAGGTCTCGGCCTGTTTCATCCTCGCCGTCGACGACTCGATGGACTCGATCCTGAACTGGTACAAGGAAGAGGGGCTGATCTTCAAGGGCGGCTCCGGCGCCGGCCTGAACCTGTCCCGGATCCGTTCCTCCAAGGAGCTGCTGCAGTCCTCCGGCGGCACCGCCTCCGGCCCGGTCTCCTTCATGCGCGGTGCCGACGCGAGCGCCGGGACGATCAAGTCCGGTGGCGCCACCCGGCGGGCGGCCAAGATGGTCGTGCTGGACGTCGACCACCCTGACATCGAGGAGTTCGTCGAGACCAAGATGCGCGAGGAGGACAAGATCCGCGTCCTCCGCGACGCCGGGTACGACATGGACCTCGGCGGCCGCGACATCACCTCGGTGCAGTACCAGAACGCCAACAACTCGGTCCGGGTCACCGACGAGTTCATGCGCGCGGTCGAGGAGAAGGGCGAGTTCGGCCTGCGGGCGCGGATCGACAACTCGATCATCGAGACCGTCGACGCCCGTGAGCTGTTCGACAAGATCAGCCACGCCGCCTGGGCCTGCGCCGACCCGGGCATCCAGTACGACGACACGATCAACGACTGGCACACCACCCCGGAGACGGGCCGGATCACCGCGTCCAACCCGTGCTCGGAGTACATGCACCTGGACAACTCGTCCTGCAACCTGGCCTCGCTGAACCTGATGAAGTTCCTCACCGACGACGACAAGTTCGACTCGGTCAACTTCGTCAAGTCCGTCGAGCTGATCATCACCGCGATGGACATCTCGATCTGCTTCGCCGACTTCCCGACCGAGGCGATCGGCGACACCACCCGCGCGTACCGGCAGCTGGGCATCGGCTACGCCAACCTCGGCGCGCTGCTGATGGCGACCGGGCACGCCTACGACTCCGACGGTGGTCGCGCGCTGGCGGGCGCTATCACCTCGCTGATGACGGGGACGTCGTACAAGCGCTCGGCGGAGCTGGCCGGCATCGTCGGCGCGTACGACGGCTTCGAGCGGAACAAGGACGCCCACACCCGGGTGATGCGCAAGCACGCCGCGGCCAACGACGCGATCCGGACCGTGCACGAGATCGACGCGGACGTGCAGAAGCACGCCACCGCCGCCTGGGAAGGCGTGCTGAAGATCGGCGCCAAGAACGGCTGGCGGAACGCGCAGGCCTCGGTGCTCGCGCCGACCGGCACCATCGGCTTCATGATGGACTGCGACACGACCGGGATCGAGCCGGACTTCTCGCTGGTCAAGTTCAAGAAGCTGGTCGGCGGCGGTTCGATGCAGATCGTCAACCAGACGGTCCCGCGGGCGCTGCGGCAGTACGGCTACACCGAGGAGACGATCGAGGCGATCGTCGAGTACATCTCGGAGAACGGCCACGTCGTCGACGCACCCGGCCTGAAGACCGAGCACTACTCGATCTTCGACACCGCGATGGGTGAGCGCGCCATCAAGCCGATGGGCCACGTCCGGATGATGGCAGCGGCCCAGCCGTTCCTTTCCGGCGCCATATCGAAGACCTGCAACGTTCCTGAGACCGCAACGGTCGAGGAGATCCAGGACATCTACTTCCAGGGCTGGAAGCTCGGCCTCAAAGCGCTCGCGGTCTATCGCGACAACTGCAAGGTCGGACAGCCTCTGTCCGGCTCGAAGGCGGCGACGACGACGGAAGCGCCGACCGCTGAGCCCGTCGTCGAAAAGATCATCGAGTACCGCCCGACCCGGAAGCGCCTGCCGAAGTCGCGGCCGTCGCGGACCACGTCGTTCGCGGTCGGTGGCGCCGAGGGCTACATGACGGCGGGTTCCTACCCCGACGACGGCCTCGGCGAGGTCTTCCTCAAGATGGGCAAGCAGGGTTCGACCCTCGCCGGCGTCATGGACGCCTTCTCGATCGCGATCTCGATCGCCCTCCAGCACGGTGTCCCGCTGGAGACCTACGTCCAGAAGTTCACCAACCTGAAGTTCGAGCCCGCCGGTCTGACCGACGACCCGGACGTCCGGATGGCGCAGTCGATCATGGACTACATCTTTCGTCGGCTTGCTCTGGATTACCTGCCCTTCGACGAGCGCGCGGCCCTCGGCATCTACTCCGCCGACGAGCGCTCCCGCCAACTCGACACCGGCTCCTACGAACCGGCCCCGGTCGAGGTCTCCGAGGCCGAGTCCCTGAAGTCGGTCGAGCCGATCGCCGAGGTCACGGACAAGCCCGCCGAGGCAGCCGCGGCCAAGCCGGTCGACACCAGCGCGGTCCGCACCACCGCCGAGATGTTCGAGCTCATCACGGGCACCTCGGTCGACGCGCCGCTCTGCTTCACCTGCGGCACGAAGATGCGCCCCAGCGGTTCCTGCTACGTTTGCGAAGGCTGCGGCAGCACCTCCGGCTGCAGCTGACCAGCACTGTAAGCACTCCGGCCCCCGGGAACTTCCCACTTCCCCCGGGGGCCGCGGTGCGTCCGGATGACACGGCGTCCGGACAGCGAGTTTCTTACGGCTACACCAACCAGCAGACCCAGGTTGTGTCCTATCCGGGGGACACACTGCCATGGGTTCCGACCGCTCAGCAGCAGCTCGGCGGTGCTGGGGACACCGACCTGTTCATCAGCAGTGAGCTCGTCACCCATCCGACCGACGGCTACATCTATGCGCTGGAGCGCCGTGGTGAGCGGACCGATGGAGTCTGGAAGATGGTCCGCAACGAGACCATTCGGCTCACGTCGGGCTAAGCCGGTACCCGCGTCCTCGCCTACGGCTACCCGCACCTGGACCGCGTCGCCGGTACGTCGCTCTACCTGCACGAAGTCAGCTACTCCAATGGCACGTGGGTGGTGTCCGCGCCGGTGCAGCTCGCGGCGACCAGTTGGGACGGCGTGAAGACCTTCACCTTCGAGCGCACCGAGGGGACGGGTGCCGCGGCCGCTGACGTCCTGGTCGGCACCAAGAGCAACGGCGAGCTCAAGGAATGGCGCGGCAACCGGGCGACCCCGACCAGCATCACGTCGACGGTCCTGAAGACGACCGGTTTCAGCACCTTCGGCAGCCTCAGTACCGGCTACTGCCAGAACCACCCGACCGGTCGACCGCTGCTCGGCATCACCCCGGCCGGCGCGGCTTCGGCGTACTTCGACGCCACCGCGACCGACCGCAGTGGCGCCGACATCACCGGAGGCACGCTCGGCTCACTCGGCTGGACGGGCCGGGCGTAAGGTCAATAGACCTCAGGTGGTGAAGGATCCGGTCACGACGGGGTAGGACTCGACGCCGTTGCGCGAGGACCAGAGGCGGATGCGGACCAGGGTGCCGTCGGGCACCGAGAAGTTGCAGAACGACCAGCCCTGGTAGTCGGCCACTGAGGTGTCGTCGAAGCACTCGTGCGCGTCGTACCAGAAGCCGACCTGGCTCTGGTAGAGCTGAATCGCTGCCCGTGCGCTGTAGCCGTCGGCCTGGTCGTCGTGCACGCCCAGCCACTCGCCGTCGGTGCAGTAGATGGCAGCACTGAGCCGGGAGTTGGCCAGCTCCTTGGATGGATGGTGGTAGCAGTTCGCCGGCGTGTTCGCGTATGCGGGCGCAACGGTCAGCAATGAGGTGGCCAGCAATCCGGTGGCGAGCCCGGCTGCAGCGCGTCTGACGGAGAAGGACATGGGGCGGCTCCCAGTCGTCGTGATCGGAACGCAGATCATAGGACGACAGCTGGGAGCGCTTTCAACGCGTTACTGCATGTTGGTCAGATGCGGGTGCTCGGGCGAGGTGGGGCAGACGTAGACCTGCAGGTTGTAGCCGCGGCCGACCACCACCATCGGTGGATTGCCCGGACGCCGGAGGCCCACCGGTCGCGATCCTCAACGGGCGTCCAGCTGTCGTCACTCGCAACCGCTTCGCCCGAAGCGATGGTCAGCAGTGGCCGGTACGGCGTACCGCAGGTCTCGCAGTTCATCGGAAACGGATCGTTGAAACTCCAGGGGCCCCAGCCGCCGACCTTCCAGCCCGGCGCGATGCTGTGCTCGCGGCCTGCCGTGCCAGCGGAGCAAGCTCCGGGAACACGGCAGCGACGTCGACCGGGCGAGGAGGAGTGGTCCTCGTCATGGCGAACTCCTAGTGGCCGAAGCGGTCCGAATCTGCCGCTGCCTTGGCAGTGCCGTCGAGGGCGGTCAGGGCGGCGAGCTGCTCGGGAGTCAGGTCGAAGTCGAAGATAGCGAGGTTCTGGGCCAGCCGGTCCCGGTCAGCGGACTTCGGAATCGGTACGACGTCCTGCTGCGACTCCCAGCGCAGGACGACCTGGCCCGGCGTCCGGCCGTGCTCCTTCGCGATCTCCTGCAGGACCGGGTTGTCCAGCAGATCGGTGCCCTTGCCCAGCGGGCTCCAGGCCTCGGTCACGATCCCGTGCTCGGCGTGGAACTCGCGCTCGGCCGACTTCGCCCAGACCGGGCTCAGCTGGATCTGGTTGACCTCCGGGGCGACGCCGGTCTCGTCGATCAGCCGCTGGAGATGGGTCGGCTTGAAGTTCGACGTACCGATGGCTTTGACCAGCCCGGCCTCACGCAGCGCGACTAGCCCCTGCCACGCGTCGACGTACTGGTCCTGGTCCGGATTCGGCCAGTGGATCAGCAGCAGGTCGAGGTACTCGACGCCGAGCTTCTCCGCACTCGCCTCGAACGCGGTCCGGACGCCGTCGACGCTGTGCCACCGCTTGTTGAACTTCGAGGTCACGAACAGCTCGTCGCGCGGCACCTGCCGCAGCGCCCGGCCGACGCCGGTCTCGTTGCGGTAGTTCTCGGCCGTGTCGATCAGCCGGTAGCCGACCTCGAGGGCCTGGACTACGGCGCGTTCGGCATCCGCGTCGTTCATCGGCGACGTTCCCAGACCGATCCTCGGCATCGCCGTTCCGTGACTCAAAGTGACCGTCGGGACCTGGTTCATCGTGCTCCTCCTCGGCAGGGACTGTCCCGACACGGTACGCCGAACACCCTCTGCTCCCATGGTGGGACCCGGGCCGGATCCCGCCGTACGCCGTACGGCCGGGTCGGTGTCTCAGCCTCCGTATCCGGCGCGCAAATTGTCGGAGCCGAGGTGCATGATGGGATCCGGCGGGGAACGAAACGCGTTGGAGGGTGGGCGAATGCGCAATCGGCTGATCACTCTGGTGGACCTCGGACTGGACAGCTCGTTCGACGCCTCGATGACGTTCGTCCAGGGCATCACGGGCAATATCAACGCCGGCTGGGACGAGCCGGTCATCGACGTCAACTTCGTCCGCACCCGCGACCACGAGACCGCCTTCTCCGCCCTCACCACCCCCTCCACCGTCCTGCACGTGATGGCACACGGTGACCACAGCGAGGAGCCGTCCTTCCTCTCCACCGACGGCCGCACCCAGGTCTCCCTGCGCTCCCTGGCCGACTGGTTCCTCGACCGCCAATGGGGAATCTCCAGCGGCGTCGTCATCGCCGACGGCTGCAAGACCGGCATCGGCAAATGGCAGCGCGCCATCCGCGACTGCCTCCAGGACGACATCACCTACATCGGCACCAGCACCGTCGTCGGCTGGTACGAAGCCACCGTCTTCTGCTCCGCCTTCTACGGCGCCCTGGTCCGCAACCGCGGCCTGGGCCGCACCCCCGCCGAGCAAGGCTGGGACGCCGCCAACCGAGCCATCAGCGCCTACGAAACGCTCACCGACGCCCGCTGCCCCTACAAACCGGTCCTCCTCACCCCCTCCCGCCGAGCCCTCCGCTCCCTCACCGGCTGACCGACACGCAGCGTCAGCACCACCGTCCGTCACCCGTGTGAAACTTTCTGTGGGTCTGGCAGCGGGGACGCGGGGGTGGTTCAGCTTGGTTTCGCCGCAGACGTTCCAGGACCTGATCGGCCCGTCAGCCTGGCAACTCCTGCTGGCCGAAGGGAACCTGCGCAGCTATCGCCCAGGCCAAACGATCCTCCGCCAGGCCGATCCCGGCGGCTTTCTGCTCGCACTCGACCACGGCCGGGTCAAACTCCTCGCCTCCGCCGAGGACGGCGCTCAGCTCCTCCTCACTATCCGCGGCGCCGGACAGCTCCTCGGCGAACTGGCCGGCGCGGAAGGCCGCCGTACGGCGACTGTCGAGGCATTGGACCGGTGTACGGCGCACTACCTTTCGACGGCGCAGTTCGATCGTTTCCTGGCCAAGCACGGCTTGACCCAGGAGTTCCATCGCTACGTGACCGGGAAGTTCGATCAGGCCGTCTCTCGGCAGGTCGACCTGGCGCATCGCTCCGCACTCCGCCGGATCGCCCGGCTGCTGCACGACACAGTCGTTCTCGCTCCCGCCACCGCGGCCAACCCGCAGCGGGTTCCGTTCACCCAGGAGGAGCTGGCCGGCTCGCTCGGTCTTGCTCGCAGCACGGTCGCCGACCAGCTGACGACCCTCCGCGCTTCGGGTGCGCTGACCCGGGGACCGCAGTTGGTCGTCGCCGACCTCGGCAAGCTGGCCGAGGCCTTTCGCGTCTGAGTCCTGCATCACCTCGCGGCTGTCCGATTCCGGACAATCCGCTCGGCCGATCTCGCCGACTCTGAGTGGACCGACCCGTCCACGAGGAGGCCACGATGAGCACACCGATGGACCCGCGCTACACCGGCGTTTCCGCACTCCCGCCCTACCGAGCACTGCTGGTCGTCGACATGAAGGACTACAGCGGCAACGCCGGCCGCTACCAGACCGAGCTGACCAAACTGATCCCAGAGATCATGCAAGCGGCCTTCGAGCGGGTGGGTCTGGGATGGATCTGGGACCGCAAGACCGCCCACAACGGCACCGGCGACGGCTATGCCATCGTGCTGCCACCCGAGCTACTCCCGCACCTGCTGAACCCCTACCTGGCCGCCCTGCAGGAGGAACTCGAAGTCCGCAACCGGAACCGTCCCCACACCTGGAACGGCCCGATCCGCTTCCGGGTGAGCGTCAATGTCGGCCCGATCTCGGACTCCGGCGACAACGAGATCGGCGACGGCAGCGGCGCCGAACGCGTCGTCCTGCACCGCCTTCTCGACAGCAGCCCCGTTCGCCACCTGCTCACCGGCTCCGATCCCGAGGTCACGCAGGTCGCCGCCATCATCTCGCGCCGTGTGTACGAAGACGCAGTCGAGGCCCGCTTCGCCGACGACCCACCAACCCTGTACGTCGTCGCCGGCGCCGAGGTGAAGACCTATCAAGGCCAGGCCTACCTCCGCGTCCCCAAGCCGTCCGGGCAGCTGCTCGTCCAAGGATTTCTGAAGCCTGACAGCGGTCCCGAGCCTGGTTCGTCGGGGAACGGGGCGACGCCACCTCCGCCAAGCCCGCCGTCCGGTGGGTTCGGCGTTCAGATCAACGGCGCCAGCGGGCCTGTGTACACGGGCAGCGGGACGCAGAACAACACGCTCCATCAAGGGCGCGACCGATGACCGAGGCGGTCGCAGTTGCCCAGCCTGACCTGGCGCAACCTGCGGTGCGGCAGCCTGACGTGGAGCCTCCTCGGACGGAGGTCAACGACAGCAGCGGACCGGTGCACACCGGCACGGGCAACCAGCTGAACGACATCCGGTTGTATCTGAACCGGTCTCGGAAACCCCGAACCAGAGACATCACTCAGCACACCCTGCGACAGCTCTGGTCGAGCTTCGTGCCGCCGGCGGGCTTCGACCGCGCGGCACGCGTTCTGGCCGCACCGGACGGCCTGGTGATCCTGAGCGGAGCAGTCGGCACCGGCCGCAGTACGGCGGGGCTCATGCTCCTGTACGCCGACATCGCACCGGACACGGTGGTTCGATTTGTGGCGGCCGACCTGGAGAAGTCGGCGGTCGAGGCCGAGCGCCGGATCTTCGAAGGAACGGATGTTCGCGAGAACGACCGGCTGGTGCTCGACCTGTCCGAGGCCGACGGCGAATCGTTCGGTGAGCTCCAGGACTACCTGCACGCGTTGCAGCCGGCCCTGCGAGAGCGCGGGGCCAAGCTCGTCGCGATCCTGCCGCATCTGCATGGCGAGCAGCTGAAGGTCGACCTGCTGTCGTTCATGGTCGAGATCCGCCGCCCGGACAGCTTCCAGGTACTGCAGCGTCGCCTTGCGGCCGAGGGGATGCCTGCCACGGACTTGTCCGCGTACCGTGAGAGCTTCGCCTCGTCGAGCATGGACGGCCTGGTCCGGGTGGTCTACCAGGTGCGCGAAGCCTGGCTGGAACGTCCAGGAGCTGCGATCGATGCCTTGCTCGCCGAGATTCTCAACTCCGCCGAGAAGCGTGAACAGAAGATCGCCAAGGTCGTGCAATCGGCCGACGGCGCGCGGCCCCGAGCCCTCCTGATCGCCGCGGCGCTGCTGCACGGTTTGTCCACGCACACCGTCTTCCGCGGACAGGAGCGCCTGCTTGAGCTACTCCGGGGTGCGGACGACGACGGAGATCACGTTCTGGAGGTGGCGGGTGTGGCGGAGGCGCTGGCCACGCTGGGGCTGGATCTGTCCGTCACACCCGAGCCTGGACAGCGGTTGCATTTCGCGGATCAGGAGCTGCCGGCCGAGGTTCTACGGCACTTCTGGGACGACATGCCGTGGCTGCGGGCCCGCTTGGCCGATTGGGTCGCTGAGCTGGTCGGGTCGGGGACCGGGTCGCTCGACCGGTTCGACATGGCCACTCTCGCCCGTCGGTTCGGTGCGCAATGCCGCCGGACCCGGGACACCGACTTGGCGCTGCGGCTGGTGGAGGAGTGGTCCGGCGACAGATACCAGTCGCAGCGGTCGGCGGCCTACACCCTGCTCGAGGATCTTCTCGACGACGACGGGACCGCGTCGGCGGCTCGGCAGAAGGTCTACAACTGGACACGCGACACGCATCTGCCGGACGGCCGAGTCGCGATGGTCGTCGCGGCCTGCGTCAACATGCTCGCCGATCGCTATCTCGATCAGGCGGTGGTGCGGCTGTCCTGGCTCGCCGAGCATGCCGAGTACGGCGTTCGCCTCGCCGCGCGTGAGGGACTCGGGGAGCTGGTCCAGGATCCGGATCGTCGGCTGGAGGTGATCGACCTCGTGCTGGACCGGTCGCGGTTCAACGCGGCCAACTTCGCTGCGGTCGCGGCACCGGCTGGGCTGCCTCTGTTCCTCGGGACCGAAGCTCTCGAACGGCTCGTCACCGGCTGGCAGCGTGCGTTCCAGGAGACCGATCCGTTGTACCGCGATCCACTGTTCCGGCGTTGGCTCACAGCACATACCGAAGCGCTGGAGGATGACCGGCCGAACGATGCGCACGGCGTGCAGCAGGTGCTGGCGATGGTCTGCGCACACCAGCACGAGCTGCTCGACGGCCTGTTCAACACGATGCTCGACTGGCTCGAAGCGCGCAGCGACGATCCGTTCCGCCTGCAGACCGCACAGATCATCGAACAGGTCGTCCGGCGTGGCCGGCGATCTGGGGCAACTAGCTTGTCGGAGGCCGGGCAATGACCATCCATCGCAAATCGCTGTCCATCGCAGTAGCCGTCGTTCCGCTGGTGGCCGTCGCCGTCTGGCTGATCGTCGAGCTTGACTGGCTCGGAATCCTGCTGGCCGCGGTGCTGGCCATCGGGTGTCTTGCGGTCTATCGCCGGGCGGGTGCACAGCTGTTCGCCGGCACCACGACCTCCGCGTCGTCGGAGCTGTCCACCAGCGGGCTGCCAACTGCCGACGAGACCGTCTTCCTCGCCGTCTCGGCGACCGTGCACTGGCAAGCAGTCAAGGCCGAGAGCTATCACGCTGACCTGGCGCGCGAGTTCATCCTCCAGCAGGCGCGGGAGGTGACCGGCAAGTGGCGTCCGGCGCAGCATTCGCTGGCTCAACACGAGCTCGCTGCCAAGGTCGGTCGTCCCTCGACCCTGGACACCGGCGAACTGGAGGTCTGGGCGACAGATCTCCGCCTGGTGCTTCCCGAAGCTGTCGAGCAGCACCTCGCGAAAATGGACGAGGCACATCGGCACGGCCTCTTGTGGGAGGTCAGCGCCGTCAACGAGAACCGCAGACGCACCTACCTGCGTGACGACGCCTTGCGGACGCCGGCTTCGGCGGTCGTGTGGTGGCTCGCGCAGCATGACGGCTCGGTCGAGCGGGCGGTCGACCTCGCCGAGGTCCTCACCAAGCTGTCCCAGTTGGCGAACGGTGGTAACGAATCGGACGGTTCCGCGGTCGACAGCCAGCAGTTGATCGATGCGATCGAGAAGCTCGGCCAGTCCGCTCGCAGACCAGCGGCACACAATCTGGCGGAGGCCTTCGACCAGGCCGGTGTGCCGGCAGTCGCGCTGGCTCTCCGCGAGAAGTACAACTTGCCGACGCTGCGCCCGATCGCTGATGCCACACCGGCGTCGGCTGCCGACGCGGAGGGCGGCGCCAGGGCGAGTCGTTCTGTTGGGTAGTGCCTCGGAGCAGCCGGACTCGCCTCCGGCTGCTCCGGGCGATGGATGGCGGCCGTAGGTCTTGAGTTTGGCCGGGGTGGTGACGGGACACCGACACGCTTGGGGCGGCTGTGGTGGGTTGGGCGTGTGAAACTTTTGGGGGGCTTGTCGTGAGGTGAGCCTGTGGTCTGGGTTGCCGGTGACCTGGACGGCGTGCGAACGGGGAGCCGTTCGGTACGCATGGGTCGCCCTGCTGACGTCCGCCCGACGCGGTGAAGGAACACCACCATGAAGCTGCACCGGAACAGCCTTCTGACGGCTGCCGCGATTGTTGTGGTGCTGTATGTCGTGTCGTTGGTGGTTGGGTTGCCGGCGTGGGCGGCGGTGGTGCTCAGCGTCGTGCTGCTGGTGTTGCTGGCGGTGGTGTGGAAGCAGCCCGATGCGCCGAAGCCCGTGGTGCAGAAGGTGCAGGCTGCACCGGCGCCCGTCGTACTGCCGGATCCTGTGTTCACAGGGCCGCCGACGAGGACTGTGGTGGATGTGCGGTTGCCGTCTGCCTCGGCTGACTTCCAGTTCAGCTTCTCGGCGATCGTGCAGTGGTCGACGGTGTTGTCGGGGTCGCGGCATGCGGATCTTGGCGCCGTAGCGGTCGATGCGTTGCTGAAGCGCGCGCGTGCGCTGGCGGTGGGACTGCAGGTGACCGAGGAGGCGCTGAACCAGCAGCATCTCGCGGCGATCCTTGGGGAGCCTGCGCTGGATGACAAAGGGCAGGTGCGTTGCTGGGCTACTGAAGTGCGGTTGCGGTTGCCTGATGCGGATCACAAGCATCTTCAGCACCTGGCCGCCCTGCACCGCCTTGAGCAGACGACCTTGATCGAACGCCGGATGGAGCAGGACAAGCGCGCCTATCTCAAGGACGACGTGTTTGCCACGCCGGGATCGGCCGCCGTCTGGTGGCTGGCCAATCATCCCGGCGACGTCGAGAACGCGCTGGGCCTGCTGGACACCCTCGCCGAGCTTTCCGCGGCAGCCAACGACCTGCCGGTACGGCGTACGTCGGCCGAGGCGATCGCGCAGCCGAAACCGACCCGTGCCGAACTGGACTTCACCAGCGCGGTCGACGACCTGGTCGATGCCGATCGGCCGGAGCCGAAGCGACCACCACGCACCACGCCGCGAGAGGTTGAGGGCCCGGCGAAGCGCAATGGAGCGCAGCCCGCCGAAGAATCCAACGGTGAGTATCGCGAGCAGTTCTATTCGGAGTAAGCCGGCGCGGCGGGCGCTGTGCAGGGTTGACCCGCCGCACCGGGGTCGATGCGCGCTCACTCGTCCAGCCAGCGGATGGTGGTCGAGCCGTTGTGGCCGTGGATGGTCAGGAGCGCCTCGATGCCGTCGGCCCAGACCGTGGTGGTCGGGTAGCGGCCGCCCCAGTGCAGCGCGACCGACCCGTCGGCCCACTCGACTCCTTCGGCGACGACGCCCGTACCGCTGATGCCGGAGACGTCGACGTGCCGCACGAGCTGGAAGCAGCGCGGTCCTGCCTCGCTCGCGACCTCCAGATGACGTCGTCGCGAAGATCTTCGCGGCAGCGTCGCGGTCCTACCGCTGATCTCGTCCATGGCCCAAGTCAACGGGCCGGACCCCGTCCTCACCAGGAACTCAACCGGTATCCACAGGGCACAAATTAGGCACTCCGACGGTCACCCGATCGCCGTACTCTGATTGCAAGGAGTGACCAACGCCCAGGAGAGTGAGAGCGATGACAGTCATCGACGAATGGACCGGCCGGCATGCGAATGCCTTGCGGGCGGCATTGCGGCTGACCAACGAGGCCTTCGCCGAGTACCTCGGGATCTCGCCACGCACGGTCACGAAGTGGCGGGAGAGACCGGAGATGGTGCCGAGCCCACCGCTGCAGGAGGCGCTCGACACCTCGCTGCGGAATGCCGCGCCTGACGCCAGACTCCGGTTCGCCGCCAACCTCGGCCTCGATCAGCCGGTTCCGATCGACCAGGATTCGTTGACACAGCTCAACACCGCGATCGGGGACCTCGCGCGCGTCCTGGCACGCCTGCAACCAGCCGACCCGCAGGAGTCGCCTACGCACTGAGAGCGTTTGCGGGCGGGCACTGGATAGACGTTCCACACGGGGGTTCGCCCAAGCCCAGGAGGGGACATGCGTACTCGCACTGCATCGAGGACAGGTTCGCGGACGCTCGCGATCATCGTGGTCGTCTGGTTGCTGATCGGTCTGGCCGCGGCCGCCCAGCGGAGCTACTTCTCCGGCTCCGACGCGACCTGTGCCAAGGTCGGCACGACTCTCGTCACCGTGGTGGCCGGCCCGTTGAACTACATCGGGGCCAACCCCAAGATCGACTGCACCGCGCCCCAGCCGTCGAAGTAGCCCGCGATCCGACGTGGCGTAGCGTTCCCGGTAGGTCGTCGAGGAGGGGAACGTGGACGTACTGCGGGACGGGATCGAAGCGGATCGCGAGGAGCTGCGGGTGCCCGGCGTCAGCTGGGCGGTGATCGAGAACGGCGAGATCACCCACACCGGGACGGCCGGGGTCCGGACGGCGGATACCTCGGCGGCGGTTGAGCCTGACACGCTGTTCCAGGCCGCTTCGATCAGTAAGCCGGTCGCAGCGCTCGCGATGCTGCGGTTGGTGGATCGAGGCATGCTCGACCTGGACGAGGACGTCAACAACCGCCTCAAGTCATGGCAGGTGCCACCAACCCGGGCTTGGCAGCCTGTCGTCACATTGCGGCAATTGGCGAGCCACAGCGCAGGGATGACTACGCCCGGGTTCCCGGGCTACCGCACAGGTGCTCCGTTGCCGACAACTGTCGAGATCCTGACCGGTGCGGCGCCGAGCAACACCGTCGGTCCGCGCGTGGAGCGAATCCCGGGCGTGCAGTTCGCGTACTCAGGTGGCGGTACGACGGTTATCCAGCAGCTGCTCGAAGACGTGACCAGCACACCGTTCCGCGATCTGATGCGTGAGCTGGTGCTCGATCCGCTGGGGATGACTGACAGCGCCTACGCCCAGCCGCTACCACCGGACCTGGCCTCACGAGCCGCCACCGGTCACAGCGAGAAGGGCGAACCGGTCGACGGCGGCTGGCACGTGTACCCGGAGCTGGCCGCAGCTGGGCTGTGGACCACCCCGACCGATCTGGCCAGATTCGCGATCGGAGTCCACCAGTCGTACGCCGGCGCCCACGGTGCGCTCCTGTCCCCAGAGCTGGCGCGGCAGATGCTCACGCCACTGATCCGGCTGGATCCACCGATCGCCGGCCTGACCCACGTCGGCATCGGCCCGTTCCTGAACGCGTCGGGTCAGTTGTTCGGGCACAGCGGTGGGAACCTCGGGTTCCGCTGCAATCTGCTCACCGATCGGATGACCGGGTACGGCGCGGTAGTCATGACGAACTCGGACGGCGGCAACCGGCTTTCCCTCCGAGCCTTCGCGGCGGCAGCGTCGGCGTACGGGTGGGAGAACTATCGGCCGGTGGACGAGCTGTTCGACCTGCCTGCGCCAGAGGTACTGACCGAGCTCGCCGGCGACTACAGGCTCGGAGACAGGACGCGGCTTGCTGTTCAGCCATGGGGGAGTGGCCTGATGGTCACGTTCGAGGGGCAACCGCCGTTGCGGTTCATCCCGCTGTCGGACGCTCGATTCATGGCGTCGGCCACGCAGGCGCAGCTGGAGCTTCGGGACGGTCGACTGGTCTTCGAGCAGGCCGGCTTCGAGCTCGACTGTGTGCGGGAATAGCCGGCCGACCGGCCCGGTTACATCTGGTGCCGCCCGGTACAAGACCCCCGGGCCTCAACCTTCGCCGCTACGAGCGGCCACTCGCCGAGAGGCGTCTGCCGGGCGGCATCAGTACGGCGATATAAGGGCTGGAGCAAGCTGCCAGACCCCGATTTGCATCTAGCGGGTGAACATCAGTATTGTTCTTCTTGTTGGGAGCGAGTGCAGGACGCGGAAGCGGCCGGACCTCCTGACCATCCTCTAAGTAAGTGTTGCTGAAGCGTGTCTTCGGATACGGTTCGGCCGCTGAAACACGGGTGACTGGGACGAAAGTGGCCGATTTGACCGGCTGGGTTCGAAACAGTAATGTTTGGCGGGTTGCCCCGGGAGCTTGAATCGAAAGGTTCGGCTGCGGTGTGCGTCCGATTCTTGAGAACTCAACAGCGTGCCGAAAGTCAATGCCGAAATTTAGCATTAACCCCGTACATGGGCATCGGCGATTCTTTCACCCGGTCTATTCGGATGCGGGTGGGGGTTTTGTTTTGTCTGTGTTCGGATTCCTTTGAATGTAATTTATGGATTCAGTCAGTTTGATTGTCTCTGATGTTCAAAGGGTCAGTTCGAAGTTGTTGACTGTCCGGGAGCCTTCGGGTTTGCGGTTTGTCTATATTTTTCAACGGAGAGTTTGATCCTGGCTCAGGACGAACGCTGGCGGCGTGCTTAACACATGCAAGTCGAGCGGTAAGGCCCCTTCGGGGGTACACGAGCGGCGAACGGGTGAGTAACACGTGAGCAACCTACCCTCAACTTCGGGATAAGCCTCGGAAACGGGGTCTAATACCGGATATCATCTTCTGCTTCATGGCGGAGGGTTGAAAGTTCTGGCGGTTGGGGATGGGCTCGCGGCCTATCAGCTTGTTGGTGGGGTAATGGCCTACCAAGGCGTCGACGGGTAGCCGGCCTGAGAGGGCGACCGGCCACACTGGGACTGAGACACGGCCCAGACTCCTACGGGAGGCAGCAGTGGGGAATATTGCGCAATGGACGAAAGTCTGACGCAGCAACGCCGCGTGAGGGATGACGGCCTTCGGGTTGTAAACCTCTTTCAGCAGGGACGAAGCGAAAGTGACGGTACCTGCAGAAGAAGGACCGGCCAACTACGTGCCAGCAGCCGCGGTAATACGTAGGGTCCGAGCGTTGTCCGGAATTATTGGGCGTAAAGGGCTCGTAGGCGGTTCGTCACGTCGGGAGTGAAAACTCGGAGCTTAACTCCGAGCCTGCTTCCGATACGGGCAGACTAGAGGTAGGCAGGGGAGAGCGGAACTCCTGGTGTAGCGGTGGAATGCGCAGATATCAGGAAGAACACCGGTGGCGAAGGCGGCTCTCTGGGCCTTACCTGACGCTGAGGAGCGAAAGCGTGGGTAGCGAACAGGATTAGATACCCTGGTAGTCCACGCCGTAAACGTTGGGCGCTAGGTGTGGGGGACATTCCACGTCCTCCGTGCCGCAGCTAACGCATTAAGCGCCCCGCCTGGGGAGTACGGCCGCAAGGCTAAAACTCAAAGGAATTGACGGGGGCCCGCACAAGCGGCGGAGCATGCGGATTAATTCGATGCAACGCGAAGAACCTTACCTGGGTTTGACATATAGGGAAATCCTCCAGAGATGGGGGGTCCGTAAGGGTCCTATACAGGTGGTGCATGGCTGTCGTCAGCTCGTGTCGTGAGATGTTGGGTTAAGTCCCGCAACGAGCGCAACCCTCGTCCTATGTTGCCAGCACGTTATGGTGGGGACTCATAGGAGACTGCCGGGGTCAACTCGGAGGAAGGTGGGGATGACGTCAAGTCATCATGCCCCTTATGTCCAGGGCTTCACGCATGCTACAATGGCCGGTACAAAGGGCTGCGATACCGCAAGGTGGAGCGAATCCCAAAAAGCCGGTCTCAGTTCGGATTGGGGTCTGCAACTCGACCCCATGAAGTCGGAGTCGCTAGTAATCGCAGATCAGCAACGCTGCGGTGAATACGTTCCCGGGCCTTGTACACACCGCCCGTCACGTCATGAAAGTCGGCAACACCCGAAGCCGGTGGCCTAACCCTTGTGGAGGGAGCCGTCGAAGGTGGGGCTGGCGATTAGGACGAAGTCGTAACAAGGTAGCCGTACCGGAAGGTGCGGCTGGATCACCTCCTTTCTAAGGAGCATTGGCAGGCAAGCCCGCAAGGGGTGCCTGTCTACTCGTCGTTTCCTGGACATCCGTTCCAGGGCGACGGTGCTTCGGAATGTGGAACATTGACCATTAGATGAGCAAGCAGAACCGAGTGAGTTAGTACTGCGAGCATCCACTTGTGGGTGTGAGCGTGGAAAGCGAACGACGTCGAGTGGATCATCGAGGCGCGCTGTTGGGTCCTGAGGAATCGGGCCCAGCCAACGGACCTACGGGTTCGGGGGTTGGGACTTTTTCTTCTGGGTCACGGAGACACTGGATTCTTGCGAATCGTTGGTGTCTTGGGTGGCTGGGGCCGGCTCTCACCAAACTTCTGGTGGTGGCGGATTTGAGGGTGTTTTGTTTCCCTTCTGGTCTGTCTCCCGAGGAAAGTGGTGGACATGGGCTGGTGTGCCTGGTCGTATTTTGAGAACTGTATAGTGGACGCGAGCATCTTTGTAGCGAATGTATTTTTTGTTGTTTTTTGACAAGCTACTAAGGGCAATCGGTGGATGTCTTGGCACCAAGAGCCGATGAAGGACGTTGGAGCCTGCGATAAGCCCCGGGGAGTTGGCAACCGAGCTGTGATCCGGGGGTGTCCGAATGGGGAAACCCAGCTGGCATTCTAAAGCCAGTTACCAGTGCCTGAACACATAGGGTTCTGGAGGGAACGCGGGGAAGTGAAACATCTCAGTACCCGCAGGAAGAGAAAACAATAGTGATTCCGTGAGTAGTGGCGAGCGAAAGCGGATGAGGCTAAACCATGTGCGTGTGATAACTGGCGTGTGTTGCGCATGTGGGGTTGTGGGAGCATTCAGGTCTTAACGCCATTGGACCGGGGAGTTATAAATCACTGTTGAAGTCGAATCTTCTGGAATGTTGAGCCGTAGTGGGTTATAGCCCTGTAGGCGTAAGACAGTGACTTCCGAGTGTTTTCCCAAGTAGCACGGGACTCTTGAAATCCCGTGTGAATCTGGCGGGACCACCCGCTAAGCCTAAATACTTCTTGGTGACCGATAGCGGACTAGTACCGTGAGGGAAAGATGAAAAGTACCCCGGGAGGGGAGTGAAATAGTACCTGAAACCGATTGCCTACAATCCGTCGGAGCATGTTCTTTGGAATGTGTGACGGCGTGCCTTTTGAAGAATGAGCCTGCGAGTTAGTGGTGTGTGGCGAGGTTAACCCGTGTGGGGTAGCCGTAGCGAAAGCGAGTCTGAATAGGGCGCTTTAGTCGCATGCTCTAGACCCGAAGCGGAGTGATCTATCCATGGGCAGGTTGAAGCGCGGGTAAGACCGCGTGGAGGACCGAACCCACCAGGGTTGAAAACCTGGGGGATGACCTGTGGATAGGGGTGAAAGGCCAATCAAACTCCGTGATAGCTGGTTCTCCCCGAAATGCATATAGGTGCAGCGTCGCGTGTTTCTTACCGGAGGTAGAGCACTGGATGGTCTAGGGGGCTTACCGGCTTACCGAAATCAGCCAAACTCCGAATGCCGGTAAGTGAGAGCGCGGCAGTGAGACTGCGGGGGATAAGCTCCGTAGTCGAGAGGGAAACAGCCCAGATCACCAGCTAAGGCCCCTAAGCGATTGCTAAGTGGAAAAGGATGTGGAGTTGCCCAGACAACCAGGAGGTTGGCTTAGAAGCAGCCACCCTTGAAAGAGTGCGTAATAGCTCACTGGTCAAGTGATTCCGCGCCGACAATGTAGCGGGGCTCAAGCAATCCGCCGAAGCTGTGGCATTTACACTATTACTCGGCCCAGACTTGATTTGGGTCCAGGTGTGTGGATGGGTAGGGGAGCGTCGTGCAGCGTGTGAAGCAGCCTAGTGATGGAGTTGTGGATGCTGCACGAGTGAGAATGCAGGCATGAGTAGCGAATGACGGGTGAGAAACCCGTCCGCCGGATGATCAAGGGTTCCAGGGTCAAGCTAATCTGCCCTGGGTAAGTCGGGACCTAAGGCGAGGCCGACAGGCGTAGTCGATGGACAACGGGTTGATATTCCCGTACCGGCATTAACACGACAAGACCGAACCCAGAAATGCTAAGAGCTCTGAGCTAGGCGGCCTTCGGGCCAAGTGGTGAGGATCTCGACCCGATTTGGTATTAGGTGCACTGAGGAGTGACGCAGGAGGGTAGTCCAACCGCGGCGATGGTAGGCGTAAGCTGATCCGCGGGCAAGGTGGTAGGGCGAGGCATAGGCAAATCCGTGTCTCATGTAGCCTGAGAGCCGAGGCGGACCCGTTAAGGGGAAGTGGATGATCCCATGCTGCCGAGAAAAACTTCGTAGTGAGTGTTAGAGCCGCCCGTACCCCAAACCGACACAGGTGATCAGGTAGAGAATACCAAGGCGATCGAGTGAACCATGGTTAAGGAACTCGGCAAAATGCCCCCGTAACTTCGGGAGAAGGGGGGCCGGATGCGTTACATCCTTCTCGGGTGGAAGCGTTGATGGCCGCAGAGACCAGGCCCAAGCGACTGTTTACTAAAAACACAGGTCCGTGCGAAGAAGTAATTCGATGTATACGGACTGACGCCTGCCCGGTGCTGGAACGTTAAGGGGACAGGTTAGCTGGTTTAGGCCGGCGAAGCTTTGAACTTAAGCGCCAGTAAACGGCGGTGGTAACTATAACCATCCTAAGGTAGCGAAATTCCTTGTCGGGTAAGTTCCGACCTGCACGAATGGCGTAACGACTTGGGCGCTGTCTCAACCGTGGACTCGGCGAAATTGCATTACGAGTAAAGATGCTCGTTACGCGCAGCAGGACGGAAAGACCCCGGGACCTTTACTACAACTTGGTATTGGTGGTCGGTACAACTTGTGTAGGATAGGTGGGAGACTGTGAAGCTCGGACGCCAGTTCGGGTGGAGTCATCGTTGAAATACCACTCTGGTTGTTCTGGCTGTCTAACTTAGGTCCATTATCTGGATCAGGGACAGTGCCTGGTGGGTAGTTTGACTGGGGCGGTCGCCTCCTAAAAGGTAACGGAGGCGCTCAAAGGTTCCCTCAGCCTGGTTGGCAATCAGGTGTCGAGTGTAAGTGCACAAGGGAGCTTGACTGTGAGACAGACATGTCGAGCAGGGACGAAAGTCGGAACTAGTGATCCGGCGGTGGCATGTGGGAGCACCGTCGCTCAACGGATAAAAGGTACCCCGGGGATAACAGGCTGATCTTCCCCAAGAGTCCATATCGACGGGATGGTTTGGCACCTCGATGTCGGCTCGTCGCATCCTGGGGCTGGAGTAGGTCCCAAGGGTTGGGCTGTTCGCCCATTAAAGCGGCACGCGAGCTGGGTTTAGAACGTCGTGAGACAGTTCGGTCCCTATCCGCTGCGCGCGCAGGAGACTTGAGAAGGGCTGCCCCTAGTACGAGAGGACCGGGGTGGACGAACCTCTGGTGTGCCAGTTGTTCCGCCAGGAGCACGGCTGGTTGGCTACGTTCGGGAGTGATAACCGCTGAAAGCATCTAAGCGGGAAGCACGCTTCAAGATGAGGTCTCCCACCGGGTTAACCGGGTAAGGCCCCCAGTAGACCACTGGGTTGATAGGCCAGAAGTGGAAGCACCGTAAGGTGTGGAGCTGACTGGTACTAATAGGCCGAGGGCTTGTCACACACTCATCATTGATGAGGCAACATGACTTGCTGTGCTACAGGTAACGATGTTCGCGTCCGCTGTACGGTTCCCAGAATATGAACAGGACCCCCAGCACCAACCCCCAGGCATCACGCTACGGGGTTGTGATTTGCAGGGTTGGTTGTTGATATTTTGATAGAGTTTCGGTGGTCATAGCGTAGGGGAAACACCCAGTCTCCATTCCGAACCTGGAAGTTAAGCCCTTCAGCGCCGATGGTACTGCGACCGGTAGGTCGTGGGAGAGTAGGACACCGCCGGACATTCACACTGTTAAGGGCCACCCCACTAGGGGTGGCCCTTAACATTTCCCCCAGAACACCGAAGCCCAGACAGAACCTGTCTGGGCTCCTGACTTCGGTCAGCCTCGCCGGACTGGAAGCACCGCATGGCGCTGACCTGCGAGGATGCCTGTCCGAGCGGGCGAGTTCAGGCACTAACGAGATCGGATACCGCTCTTGTGCCGGGAGACGTAGGTCCGGTCCTGGGGTACCGCGAGCCGCCGCGCGTAACGCCCGAACGATCGGAGGGCGTGTCTGGTTTGGGGAAGGTAGTGAACCAGAATCGGTTGGTTGTGCTCCCCAAACGGTTTAGGGAGCGTCCGGGCCGGACCCGATCGCTGTTCCTAAACCGGTTCGGGGAGTCCTGGCCCCCTGAATCGGGCGGTTTTGCTCCCCAGCACCCGCGACCGTGCCCAGCAGAGACCCCTAGGGGCGCGACCCAGGGCGGGAGCGCACACTTCTCACACTCGCCGGGCGCACGGGCGGCCGCGCGTCGACCTGCTGTCACCGGTTGCCGACTCAGGCACTAACCCAAATGACCGAAGTCAGGCCAGACAGAACCTGTCTGGGCTTTTGTTATTTCCAGGAGGCCGATCAGGCTTCCGGAGCGATGCCCACCAGAGCGGCCGCGGCACAGATGTGGACCGGAGTAAGGTCTGCCGGCGAAACCGGAGCCTGGAGCAGGGTTCCCCGCTCGAACGGCGTCAGTTGGATGTCGATGCCATGCGCGCCGGTCACCATGCCACGCACATAGGTGAGCCATCCCATCATCGGAATCCCTCGACGGAATACCCCAGCGGCCGCGGCAAGCTCGGTGTCGGCGATGCTCGCCCACTCCGGCTCCCAGATGGACACCACTGCCCGCAAGACCTGCGCGAAGCGTTCAGGCTGCGCGAGCGCGTCGTCGTCGCTCCAGTGCAGCGTCACCTGGTCCGACACAGTCGTGAGCGTCCCGCCCATCGACAGATCGAAGAGCCACGGCAGCTCTCCAGTGCTCTGAAGGTGCAACCGAGTAGTGCTGGAGCCGTTGGCGAGCACCTTCGTGGTCGCCTCGACCATCTCCTCGAGCGGAATCGAGCCATCCGCTTCCAGAACGTGGTACCCCCAGCGTTCGTCCTGAGTCCACGCGTGGACATCGGGAAACGCGACCGCAACCGCTGTCAGCGTGCGATCCACCCGCAGCGCGCGGTGCTCTACGGTCTCGTCACGGTGAGCCCACTGGGCGCGCAGCAGCCATGATGCCATCACGCCCTCCGATCGTGAGCCGGCCGATCCCGCGCAGCAGACGGTACGCCGGTGGCCGGATGGTTGGCCAGAGTTCCGCCTACTCGGCGTGAAGAGCCCGTGCGGTTCTCTGGAAGTTCCACCTGACCAGTCTGCGACACCGATGGGTCGGAGGCGACCACCGGGGTCCGGTTTTAGTAAAATAAGCGTCCGAAGTACCTCAGCTCTTCGGCGTCGCCGCCAGCAGTCCACCGAGCGCACTGGCCTGTGTCCGCCAGTCCCGGACGCCCCCGGCAGCCCAGCGCTGGCCGAGCCGGTTGAGCGAGTCGCGATCGCTCAGCCAGATCGAGTCCGCCTGCCGCTGCGCATAGGTCTTGTACGACGCGTCGCCGGTGCTGTCGGCCAGATCCATCAGGTATCGCATGAAGATGCCCTTGAACTGCTTCTGGTTGTCATCGCAGTTGCCCGCGGCATCACACGACTCCGTCAGGATCCCGCCCGGACTGAGCAGCATCGACGACATCGCCGCATCACCCAGTTGCCGAGCCTTGGCCAGTACGGCGCTGTCCCCGGTTGCTCGCCATAGTTCGAGCGCGCCGCCGATCGCGAGACCCTGGTTGTAGGTCCACACCGTCTGACCGTTGTTGGTGCACGAGCCGTTGATGCCGTCGTTCACCAGGCCGGCCGAGTTGATCATGCCGCTGTTCTTGAACCAGTTCCAGCCGGTCGTCGCTCGCTGCAGCCACACTGAGTCACCGGGCAGCCGGTTGTGCAGTGCGGCGGTCATCCGGACATACAGCCCGTTCGTGATCGCGTTCTTGTAGGTCCGCTCGCGATCCCACCACACGCCACCGCCACACGAGCCGGTGTCCCAGTAGCCCTGGACGTAGTTCGCGATCGTCACCGCCATGTCCAGGTACTTCCGCTCACCCGTCAAGTCATAGGCCTGGATCCACGCGATCGCCCACCACTCGGTGTCATCGATCGCCCGGCTGATGAAGTTGCCCTCCAGCGCGTCGCCGCTCTTCACCCCGGCCGGGAAGACGCCCTTGTTCTTGTCGAACATCTCGTTGACCATCCAGCGCAGATCGGTACGCCGGGTCCGCTGCTGGTAGTCCATCACCGTGGTGAGCGCGACCGCGGAGTTCCACCAACTCGACAGCCACCACGCGGTAGACGGTTGGTACGAGTACATCAACGCATCAGCCGCGGCCGATGTCCGATCCGCGGCCGGCCGCGCCCACGTCGTACAGGCTCCGTTTTGGCCTTCGACAGCTCGGCCGCAGGCACGGACGGCGCCGCCGTACAGCTTGGAGCGTGGGTCGACGCTGGCGAAGAGCTTTGTCTTCACCGTGGTGGCGCCCGCGCCAACGGAGACGCGGCCGAGGGAGGAGCCGCCGGGCCAGGAGGCGCCTTCGTTCCAGGAGCGGTCGAGCCAGACCTCGTCGCCGGCACGGCCGGTGTCGATCGTGCCCCAGGCCATCCCGCGGTTGTCGATGTGCAGCGCGATCCGGCGACCGGCCAGAGCCGCCGAGGGGACCGGCTGGTTGTCGCCGGACGGACCGTCGCTGCCATCACAGGCCGCGGCACAGACAGTCGGATAGGCCCACGCGGTGCAATCCACTCCAGCAGCGTCGCCACAGGCTCGGATCATCCCGCGCCGGTGTCCGGCTGGGTCGGCGAGGTTGTACATCAGCGTCCGAGTGCCGGTCCAGCCGTTGGGGATCGAGGCCTTGCCGAGCAACCCCTCCCACGTCGCACCGCCGTCCCAGCTGCGGTCGAGCCAGACCGCGTCGTTGGTGACGCCGTTGTCGATGCTTCCCCAGGCCATCGAGTCCTTGTCGGACACATGCAGTACGACGCGGCGTCCGTTGATCACCTTCTCCGGCACTGGGAAGGTCTCCTCCTGCGCCCGCGACGGGTCGAGCGTGTCGCACGACACCGAACAGACCTGAGCCAGCGGAACCTGCCGCGCCTGCGCAAATGTCGGTACGACGAGTGTCGAGCTCAGCAACGCCAGTGCGATGATCAGCGGGCGCATGTCAGCCTCCCAGCCCAGACTGGTTGTTCCAGGTCGCGTCGGCGTTGTAGCTGCTGCCACCGTCCCACGCGTTCGCCCCGCTCGCCGTAGCGATGTACACCAGCTCACTGGAGTGGCGGACGTAGTAGGTGGGGTAGTTGATCGACTGCAGGGACACGTTCCCTGCTCCACCAGCCAGCGGAGGCTGTGCGCAGAACGTCGCATCTCTGCGGAAGGTATCGCTGCCGTCGCTGGTCGCCTTCTGCAGCCGGTAGTTGCTGTGCCGCAGGTACTGACCAGGGAAGTTCACCGACTCCAACGAGTAGCAGGTGCTCTCTGCCAGACCCGCCCGTACGACGAAGGTGGAGTCCTGCCGGTCAGCCAGCGCGGAGCCCGCGTCCACGATGTCAGTCCGGGCCAGGCTCTCCCGGTGTCGCAGCACCCGGTTGGTGTAGCCGGAGGTGGTCACGCGGAAGGTACGGGCCTGACCGACACTCAGATCCGCACCGCTCTTCCACCAGGCCGGTATGAGGTTCCAGGTGGAGTCATCGCGGAAGGAACCACCAGTGTCGCCGTCCACCCACACCTCGGAGTTCCGGTGCCGCAGGTACTGGCCGGGTCGTGCAGCGGACTCCAGTGACGTACCGCCGCCGCTGAGACCGGGACGGGCACAGAAGGTGGCATCAGCCGCGAAGGTGCCGCCGGTGTTGGCCTCCTTGTAGACCCGCTGATCACGCTGACGCAGATACTGCCCGGGGAAGTTGCGGGACTCGAAGGAGAAGCAGCTGCCGTTCGACAAGCCAGACCGAACCCAGAACGTCGCGTCCTGCTTCAAACCCTGACTGCTCCCGGCGTCGACCACCTCGGTGTTCGCGACTCCATTGGTATGGCGGAGGTAGCGGTTGGTGTAGTTGGGCGTCGTGACGCGGAAAGACACCAGCTTCCCGGTCGGCAACGCCGTACCGTTCGCGGCGGCCAGCACCTGTTGATGGACGGCACGCACCCGGGCGAAGTCCATCTTCTGCACCTGCCGGTCATAGGTGAAGAAGCCGTTGATCTCGTCTTCCACGTCCGTCGGCTCGGTGTAGACCGAGCCGGACAACCCGGAGCCGTTGATCAGATCCGGCAGCTGACTGGTGATCTGGATGTACCGATTCGTCAGTGCCTCACTGGTCGGTAGCATCTCGTAGGCGAAGCTGTTGCCGCTCGGCCATTCGTGGCCGGGGACGTGCAGGCCGAGCCCGCCGTACTCGCCGAGCTGCAGCACCCGGGTTGCCGATGGCGCTCGCGCGATCCCGGGACCGACGTACATGTGGTCGTCGATGATGTCGCCGTTACCGGGATCCGGATCGGAGTCGCAGCAGTTCGACCCGGAGTTGTGGTTGACCAGCCGGCTCGGGTCGAGGCTCTTCACCAGATCGGCGATCCGGCCGGCCTGGAACTCACCCCAGCCCTCGTTGAACGGGATCCACTGCACGATCGACGTGATCTGCTTGTGGTTGTCGATCATCCGGCGCAGCTCGGACTCGTACCGCGCTTCACCGGTCGCGGACGCGTTGCGGCCGGCCACCAGCGACGGCATGTCCTGCCACACCATCAGCCCGAGTTTGTCGGCCCAGTAGAACCAGCGCGCCGACTCGACCTTGATGTGTTTGCGGACCATGTTGAAGCCGAGCGACTTCTGCTGTTCGAGATCGAAGCGGAGTGCCGTGTCGGTGGGTGCGGTGTAGAGGCCGTCGGGCCAGTAGCCCTGGTCGAGCGTGCCGAGCTGGAAGACGAACTTGCCGTTCAGCGTCGGGCGCATGAAGCCGCCGATCATCGCCTTGCCGACCGAGCGCATCCCGAAGTACCCACCGACCGCATCGCTGCCGAGGGTGACCTTGAGGTCGTAGAGGAACGGGTCGTCGGGGGACCAGAGCCGCGCGTTCGGGACCGGGACGCGGAACGACGTACCGCTGACACCGGTCGCTTCACCGACGACCTGGCCGCCGGACAGCACCTGTGCGCGAACCGGTTGCCCGGCGGATGAGGCTTGGACGTTCAGATCGAGTCCGCCGGCGGCGACGTTCGGAACGGTGTCGAGGCGCTTGATCCAGGTGGCCTCGGTCGGTTCGAGCCAGACGGTCTGCCAGATACCGGACGACGGGGTGTACCAGATGCCGCCGCGGTTGAGGCGCTGCTTGCCCGACGGGATGTCCTCGGCGTCGACCGGCGCCCAGACGCCGACGATGATCTCGTTGCTTCCGGCCCGGAGCGCCGACGTGATGTCGTACGAGAACGCGTCGTACCCGCCCTCGTGGGTGCCGAGTAGTACGCCGTTCACCCAGATCTTGGACTGCCACATGACCGCGCCGAAGTTCAGCTGCACGTGCCGCCCGGACCAGCCGGCCGGGACGGCGAAGTTCCGCTTGTAGTACATGCGGTTCTCGTGCCGCTGGATGCCGGACAAGGCCGACTCGATCGGGTACGGGACCAGCACCTCCTCGGCCAAGGTGCCACCGATCGGTGGGTTGTTGAGGTTGCTGGTCGGGGCGAACTGCCAGACGCCGTTGAGGCTCTGCCAGTCCGTCCGGGTCAGCTGCGGCCGGGGATATTCGGGGAGCGGGTTCGTGACCGAGACCTGGTTGGTCCAGGGGGTGGTCAGGGGTGGCGGCTTCGGGGCGAAGGCCTCGGCCGGCGCTGAGACCAGCGCACTGCTGAGGATCGCGAGAACGATCAGCAGAGTGAGCCGTACGGAGGCATGACGGAGCAGGCCGGAGGTCATCTGTAGTCTCCCTGGGGCGGTAGGAGAGAGCGCTCTCACCCGTCAGTATGAAGACCGGACCGACTAAATCAAGACTCTGGATGATTGTTTCTGTCGGAAAGTGTTGTCTGGGTTTGGGTTTGTCTACGTGAGAGTAGGCGACACCATCTCGAGCGTCGGCGTCTTGCCTCGATACGACTCGAGCCACGACCGCAGCAGCTCCACCCGAGCGGCGTACTCCTCGTTGCCCTTGACGACCGGTGCCTGGTTGTAGGCCATGGTGTCCGAGCTGCGCCGCAGCTTGACGTACAGCCGCGACGACGCGAGGGCGTAGCGCTCCATGTCGTCCTGCAGCGCGCCGATGACCGTGATGTTGCGGTCGCGGCCGATCTGCTCGAAGAGCGCCACGGCCTCTCGGCGGTGCTGCGAACCCAGGTTGCGGCCGAGCTCGTCCAGGATCAGCAGCAGTGGCCGGTCGGATCCGCCGGCGAGTGCGGCGGCACACACGAGCTTCACCGCCTTCTCGTCCATCTGTGCGGTGTTGCCCTTGACGTTGAACGCCGAGAACGGGCCGCCCTCCGAACGTCGCCACTTCGGAGTGACTGTCCAGCGCCACGGCTTGTCCGGCTCGGCGGGCGGGTCGGGCTCGGGGAATTCGAGCTTCGCGCCATACCCGCCGTACTGCTGGTCGAGCCGGTCGAACTCCTGCGACACCAGGCGAAGCCGGGCTTTGATGCCGTCGGCAAGAGATGCGCGGTGGGCGCGGGCCGTGCTCTCGGCCTCGCCGAGACCTTCGCGGGCCCGCTCCAGCGCGGCGTTGCGCTCGGCGCGCTGGTTGGCGATCTGCTGTTGCTGCAGGCTGTCGAAGGTCTCGTGCTGCGCGAGGTGGCTGCTGAGTGTCCGGTGCAGCGCGGGGACCAGGCCGACGCGCGCGCCGAGAGTCCCGTTGGACCAGCCGTCCGGACCGTTGAGAATCTCCCAGAGCTCGGCCGGGATCTCCTCGCGGGAGCGGGCGTTCGGGAAGCAGCGGCGGATCACGTCGTCGAGCTGCGTGCAGGCCTGGTGGTTCCAGTCGGCTGTCGTCCGGCGCTGGGCGTCGTCGGGCAGCCCGAGCAGGAACTCCTCGGCCTCGGCCGGAGTCGTGCCCCAGGCGGTGATCCGGCTGGTCAGGTCGAGAGCGGTCTGCTCCTCAAGCAGCCGCAGCCGCCGGCCGGTCAGATCGTCGAGGACCCGATCGTGGTCGCGGCGGGTGGATTCGAGGTTCTTCAGCCGCTCGTCCCGGACGAGCTGCTGACCGGCCGCGGCCTCGGCGGATTCCTTGGCTGCTTGGAGTTGCGGGGCGAGCGAGTCGCGATCGTTCTCGTGTCGGTCGATCGTTTCACGGAGCGCGAGGATCTGCTCCTGGACCGACTCGGCGTCGGCCAGCGCGCGGGCGGCCGCCGTCCGGCGCTCGGCCTGGTCGACGCGTGCCCGGGCCTGCTCCAGCGCGGTTGATGCTGCGGCGCGGGCTTCGGCGGCGGCCTCGACCCGGCGGCGCGCCGCTTCGATGCGCGCCGTCCGACCGGTCAGCGGCTCGTCGAACTGGCCGACCGCGACAACGCCGGCGACGTCGTCGATGTTCTCCTTGGTCGCGCGCTCGGCGAGCGTGGTGAAGAAGGCATCGAGCGCGAAGCGTTTGTCGGCAGAGGCCGGAACACCCTTGGCGCGCTTGGCACCGGGCCGATTCGCCAGCACCAGAAGGAATCCGGCGTACCCGGCGTCAGCCAGCGCCGCCGAAGCAACGGCCGCGTCACCCGCATCGATGACAACGGCTTCCCGGTACGGCGCCAGCCGCGGCTCCCACTCGGATCGAGCCGAGGCAGGCAGGTCGGTGATGTCGGTAAGCGCGCCGCACTCGAGCCCGGCGTTCTCCAGCACCTGCTGCTGAGCAGCGGAAACCGTCTGACCGCTCTCGGCCTCACGCAGCTCGGCGGACGCGAAGTCGACCGCTGACCGGGCCGCGTGGTCGCGACCGATGTGCTCCTCAAGCGCTTCGCGTGCTTCGGTCTGCTCCGCACCCGCTGCGGCCAGGTCGCGGCCGTCCGCAGAACGGCCCGCGTCCAACAACCGCCGGTGCTCCTGGCCGAGCCGCTCCAGCTGCTCGCGCACCGAGCGCTGGGCCAGGTCGAGATCGCGGTCGCGGGCATCCAGCTTGTCCCGCTCCTGCCGGGTCAGCTGGACGTCGCGTAGCAAGACCTCTTCGTTGCCAAAGGCATCGATTGCCGCGTCGACGGCTTCCCGGCGAGCCTCCTGCTCGGCGACTCGTTCCGCAAGCTCGCCGAGCTCATGCAGGATTTCGGCGTTGCGCGCATCGCCATCGATCAGGTGCCGCGCGCACCTGGCCTGCCAGGACTCCTTGGCCGCAGCCAGCGCGTCGCGGGCCGCGCCGCGCTGCAGGATGCCGGCCTCGACCGCGGCCATCTCCTGCTCCCAGCGCTGCAGGTCGGCGGTCGCCTGCTTGGTCGCCTCGCGCTGCGTGTGCTCGGCCGAGCGGTGTGCCTGCTCCTGCTCGAGCTCGTGATCGAGCCCGGTCAGGGTCGCGATGGCGTTGAAGATCCGGGCCGGGCCCAGCTCATTCAGCGGTTCGGCGAGCAGGTTCGCGGTTGGGCTTGAGCGCACCGAGGTCGACAGGAACGAGACGCAGCGGACCTGGCCGCCGTACAGGACGCTCGACAGTTTGTTGGCGTGGAAATCGGTGCGGCCGTTGGAGTGCGGGAGCGCGGCCCACAACGCGTCGGCTCCGGCGGCCCGCTCGGCCTCGGTGACGCCGTACGGGACGTGGAGTCCGTTCTTCCAGCGCAGATCGAGGTACGACGCCTTGCGGTTGATGCGGATCCAGACGGTGATCGCGGCCGCCTCGATCTCTTCGAGCTCGGTCAGATCGGGATCGGAGAAGACACCGACGATGTAGCCGCGGTCGACGTTCGACCAGTTGCCCTCCTGGCCGGCCGCTTCGGCGGTGAACAGGAGCTCGGCCGCACCGGGCGCGCCACTGGTGAGCCGCCACTGGTCGTCCGCGTGCAGAAGACTGAGCGCTGCGATCCAGGACGACTTGCCGGCACCGTTCGAGTCGGTCGGGCCTTGGCCCGCGACTGTGACGAGACCCTGGCCGACCATCGGAATCGGGTGCGTGGACAGCCGGGACAGGTCGACGACCTGGACACCGAGCAGCACCTTCGACCCGAGGATGTCGAACGGACCGTCCTCCACCGTGCTGCTCATGCGACTCCTTCTTCTTGTTCTGCACTACTTGATGCGTCGTCCAGCGCGGTCGCCGTCCCGTTGCGGGCCCGGATGGCTTCGGCGATCGGACTGGCCGGGGCCGCGGCCAGGATGAGTTGGTCCTGCAGCCTTCTTCGCGCCGCTGGAGTCAGCCGCTGCAGTTGTGGGCCCGGGATGTAGCTGGGTCCACCGGAGTGATCACCGGAGAGTTGGATCAGCCCGGCCGCGCGCAGTCGTTGCAGGGCGAGCCGTCGCTCTTCACCACTGATCCTGGTGGTCCGGAGCTCGTCCACGGTGGTGGGCCGCGCCGACTTCCAGCTGTCGCCGGTGAGGATGCCTTCGCTGCGCGGAATCGCGACCGAATGGATGAGCACCAGCACCAGGACAGCGCGGTCGACGACCGACAACGGTTGCCACCCCTGCGCGGTGAGCGCTTCGGCGATGTCATCGGCGTACCCGGACGTCCAATGCGTGCCGTCAACCTGAACGAGCACGCGCCCGATCAGCTTCAGCATCTTCTGCACCTGCCGCCGCAGCGTCACATCCCGCAAGCCGGCCAACTGCACCTCGGCCACCGGATGCGCCGCATACTGCACCGCACTAAAGGCAGCCAGCACCTCGTCCCGCGCCCGGTCGCTCAAATCCTGCAAGAGCGGATCGAACAACGCATGCTGCAACTCACTCATCCCCAACCTCCGGTACGCCGTCGCTCGCGGGAAGCGGATCGGACTCGGGGACGTCGGGGGTGGTGATGAGGACCGCTGGGGGTGGGTCTGGAAGGTGGCGGCAGAGATCGCGGAGGGTGGCTTGGTCGGCGGGGCTCCAGTTGATGACGCGGGGTCCGAGACGCACTTCAGCCGCCTTCTCGTCCCAACGGATCCAGTGAGTAGCGTGCAGGCGGCGCAGACTGCCGATGATCAGAGTCAGGTCACTCGACTGCTCGGCCCGCCCACGCATCCCGGCGTACACGGCTCGAACCTGGGTGAGGGTGCCGATCGCGCCCGGCCAGGCCGAGCCGCTGCGGTCGGTCCAGCAGCAGGCGACCACGATCGCCAGCACCCGCGCTGTCTCGTTCGGCTGCTCGACAGCGACCGGGGGAGTACCAAGCTCATCCAGTACGGCGTGGCCCGCGCCCGAGGGCATCGTCGGCACCAGCCAGACCGTGGAACCGTCCGGCTCAGCCGCGCGCGTCAGCCCAGCCACGGCTGGGGTATCCGGATCGACCGCGATCGGACCGCCGGACTGCACCTTCGCCCACCACAGCGCGTTGTAGAGCCGTCGCTCGACGGCCTCGGACGGCGTGCTCATCGGGCCACCTTCCGAAACACGCCTTCGGTCGCCCACGGCGTCCCGGCTTCGGGATCGATTCGCATCCCGTCCGACCAGACCAGCTCGTAGTCCAGCTCGTCATGCAGGTGCGCCGCGGTCAGCTCGGCCAGCACCCGTCGTGCGGTGACCCAGTCGCCCGCATCATCGATGACCTCGACAATGTCCACGGACGGCCGCCCGGCCAGCACCCGCTCAGCCTCCGACCGCAGCTCTTCGCGATCCGTCGCAGCAGCCGACTCCGGAGCATCCACATCCGCTGTCGGCCGGGGTGGCGCCATCCGCGCCGTACCGGATCGGCGACCGGTCTCGACCGCCTCGACCATCGTCTGCGGTGAGAAGTCCGGCGCGGCCGCGTCGAAGATCAGTCCGTCCAGGACCGCGGCCAGCACATCCGGCTCACTGCCCCGGGTGAACGTCACCCAGGTCTCCATCGGCAGCAGCCCGAGCGCACGCGTCGTACCGGCTCGTTCCACCAAGCGCCCCGCCGCGAGCTGCACAGCATCGGCGTACGCCGCGAGTGACATCCGCAGCGAGGTGCAGGCGCGATGCAGCGTCGGCCAGCGCTCGAGGACGATCCGGTGCACCTTCTCGGCCTGCTCGATCAGCCGCTCGTTGCCCCAGGCGAGCTGGGCGTTCTCCCGGAGCTGAGCGGTCGTGCTGGTCGAGACGAGAATGGCCAACTCGTTCCCCAGGAGCCGGAAGACCTTGGTCAGCCGCTGGATCGAGGCGAACCCTTGGTCCTCGGTCGCGCTCGGGTCGCTGACGCTGTGTGCCTCGAGGGTCAACAGTTGGTGCAGCTCACCCTGACCGCCCTGCACCGACATCCGCCGCAGGAACATCAGCATCACGTACGGCGCGAAGGCGGCCCGGTGGCGCAACTCGTTCGGACGGTCGACCAGCTTGGTGATCGCGCCGTACTGCCGGAGCACCTCGAACCGGCGGACGATCACGTCGTGCGGATAGGCGCGGCAGGCCAGCGTCGCCTGCTCGACGGTCAACCCGTCGCTCCCGGCCTCGGCGAACGCGTCGAGGATGGCCTGATCGGCGTCCAGCAGCTCCGGATCGACGATCATCGCCCCGGCCTCACGGGCGAGCACGGCGAACACCTGCCGGTAGACGCGCAGCACGGCCGCTTCGGCCTCGGCGTCCAGCAATGTCGCGTCCATGCGTACTCCTCCCGTGTGGTGCCGCTCCCGCGAGCGAGCGGCGACCAGGAAAAGGACTCTAGCCATCGACCCCGACAGACCAAAACCGGGCCCGCCGAGCCTGTGGAAAACCTGGTGACGAGCGTGGCCGGCGCTGCCTACCATCGCGATTATGAAGCAGCCTCAGCGTGGCTGACGCGGTCCAGGTAGACCGCGTCAGGACCACAACGCCCCACTGACCTCGGTCAGGGCGTTCACACACCGGTGCGCGACCCGCGACAGGGTCCCCGGTGCGCTGCTCAGTTCTCCAGTACGGAGTCCCGCACATGACTGTGCATCCTGCTGCGCCGGCCATTGGCGCTCAGCACCCGGCCGTCCGCGACCTGCTCACCGTCCGCAAGGACGCCGCTCCCGGCCGGATTCTGGTCGAAGGCGCGTGGGAACACGACCGCCTCCTCGCCACCGACACTCAGCTCGAAGCCTTCTTCTGGTGCCCCGAAGCCGGTACGACGTACCCGGTCGACCGGATCGCCGAGCGTGCGACCGGGGTCTACCGGATCTCGGCCAAGCTGCTCGACCGGTTGTCCCGCAAGACCCGCTCCGACGGTCTGCTCTCGATCGCGCGCCTCCCGGTCTGGGAGCCGAGCGAGCTCCGCTTCACCAGCTCGTCGCTGGTCCTCGTCGCGGACGGAGTCGAGTACGCCGGCAATCTCGGCACCCTGATTCGGACAGTCGACGCAGCCGACGCCGACTGTCTGATCCTCACCAGCAGGCGGGCCAGGCCGAGCCATCCGGCCGTGTACTCCGCCAGCCGCGGCACGGTCCTGTCGACGCCGGTGCTGGAGTTCGACGAGATCGCGACCGCCGCGGACTGGTTGCGCTCGAACGGTTTCGCCGTGCATCTGGCCGATCCAGCGGCTCAGGGGAGCTACCGCGAGACGCCGTACGACGGACCGACCGCGTTCGTGGTCGGCTCGGAGGGCTCGGGGCTGTCGGCCGAGTGGCACGCACAGGGCTTCAACGGGGTCTCGATCCCGATGCTGGGCCAGGCGGACTCGCTCAATGTCGCGCTGTCCGCCGGGATCCTGCTGTTCGAGGCGCGGGCCCACAAGAGCGGGTGGTGAAAGAATGGCGCTTCCCCAAGGACAAGGAGTCGGAACGTGCCGTTCGAGCCGGGCGAGGTTGTCGCCCCGTCAGACCCGCGGATCGTGCTGGAGGGGCAGTGGGGTCACCAGCCCGGCGTCGCGATCACGGTGAACTCCGGGTCGCGGCTCACGTTCTCCTTCGCGGGGGAGCGGGTCCAGCTGCTCTTCGACATCACCGGTCTGACGGTCGCTCCGCACCTGTGGATCACGCTCAACGACGGTGAACCTGCGCTGCACGTGATCGAGGAGTCGGTCGTCGACCTGTCCCTGCCTACCGGTCGCCACACGGTCGAGGTGGTCGTCAAGGACGTCAACGAGCACGCCAACCGGTGGAACCCGCCGTTCGAGAGCGCGGTCGTGTTCGCCGGTCTGGTGCTCGACGTGAACTCCCGCCTGCGGCTCAGGGGCCGCCCAGGTGGACCGCGGCTCGAGTTCTACGGCGACTCGATCACGCAGGGCGTGCGGGCGATCGGCCCGGAGATCGAGTCGGAGGGAGTGGACGGTGCGGTGTCCTACGCGTACCTGACCGCCCGCGCCTTCGGAGCGACGTCGTACCAGGTCGGTTTCGGCAGCCAAGGCATCGTGAAGCCAGGGAACGGCGAGGTGCCGTCGGGGCTGGAGTCCTTCGGCTGGAACTTCGCCGGCTCGCCCGCCGAGCGGATCGAGGCGCCCGACGTGGTGATCGTCAACCTCGGGGTGAACGACGAGACGCTGACAGCGGAGCACTACGGCGAGTACGTCGGCCGCGTGCGATCGGCGTACCCATCGACGACGGTGGTCGCGCTCACGCCGTTCAACGGCAAGCACGCGGACGTGATCGCTTCCGCCGTGAAGTCACTCGACGACGAGAACGTCGTACTGATCGATTCCACTGGCTGGATCACCGAAGACGACTGCACCGACAACATCCACCCGTCGGTCGCCGGTCATCGGAAGATCGCGGACCAGCTGATCCCGGCGCTGGAGGCGGCGACGTCGCTGCGCCTTCCCTCTATTTAACACAGAATCGAGCACCAAGAAACAGACTGTTTCTTTTTCTCCCGGCGGCCCACACTCGGAGACGCCGCAACGGGAGGAGAACCCTTGATCACCGCGGACGACCTCGACACGGCAGTCACCTGCGTCGTCGATGCTCTACGCCCAGCCGCCGACCAGGACTGGTCCGTACTCGCAGGCTCCCTCGACTGGACCTGCCGCACCACCGCCGAACACATCGCCCAGGCGCACCTCCACTGGGCGACCCAGCTGGCCGTCGCTGCCCCCACGCAGTACGTCCGCTGGTCAGCCAGCGCCCAAGAGCTGGCACCACCCGCCGGCGTCCTCGACTTCCTCGAAGCCGCCGGCCGCATCCTCGCCCTGGTGGTCCGATCGACTCCACCAACTGTCCGCGCCTTCCACCCCTGGGGCATCGGCGACCCCGAAGGCTTCACCGCCATGGCCTGCACCGAGTCCCTCATCCACGGCCACGACCTCACGGTGACCCTCGCGGCCCCCCTCACCCCACCCGCCGACCTCTGTACCCGCCTCCTGGCCAGAGCCTTCCCCCACGAACCCCACCCCACCGACGACCCCTGGCTCAACCTCCGCTGGCTAACCGGCCGAACCCAAATCCCCAACACCCCCACCCCACCAACCTGGCGCTGGCGCCCCACCCCCCTCACCGAACCCTGGAACCGCACCCCCCAACCAGCCCCCATGCCCTTCACTCCCGTCGGTAAGCACACGTAGTAGTACCCACCAACCGATCCGGCCGCCCGTTCGCAGGCGTGCGCCGCCGTCCGCAGGTCGACCATTACATGTCGTTCCCGACGGATCGTCCGAGGAACAGGACGTATACGTCTGCTGGATCCTTGGGCCGCCGACGGTGAGCGTGATGATCGCGGTCGGTAGAGCTATACGTCCTGTCCTTCGGAGGGGCGGCCCGGCATCCGGCTCGCCGTCGGCAAGGACACGTTGTAGTACTCCACGAGGCGATCCGGCCGCGCGTCCGCAGGCGCGAGCCGCCGTCTGCAGGTCGACCACTACATGTCGTTCCCGACACTGAGGGCATGCATCGACGCGTGCGGCACGGCTGGGGACGGCGTCGAACGGCCGGCCGCCGCGCTGACGTCCGAAAGATCGGAGCGCGGGTCTACGGTTCTTCGGACGTTGGGGTTTGCGGGGATCTGCTGCCGCTCCGAGGCAGTAGAGCCACGCAAAGGTCCACCGGTAAGCAGCTCGGCCACCGAGGCGAGCGGGTGACGCCTTCGGGCGGGCTGATCAGATGGCCAAGGGGATGGCGCGGTCGGCGACCAGGGATCTCGTGGCCTATGGCTGGGGCAGCTGCCGTCCAGCTAGCCAACCTTCAGGAGTCCAGGAGCTCTTGTGGGTAAGGGGATGGTGGGCGGCTGAGGGTCCAGTCGCCGAAGTGTTGGTCGAAGCGGTACCAGAGGTTGTCGGGGCCTAGGCGGAGTTGGCGTTTGCCGGCGGTGATGCGGTTGGCTTCGACGGATGCTTTCGGCATCAGGGTCGCGGCTTCGGCGAGGGCCTCCGGGTCCAGGTCGGTCGGCGAATCCACGGCTGCTGACAGGCCGCCCGGGCCGCCTAGGCGCCAGGCGGCCGCCCAGCTGGTCAGTTGACGAGCCGGTACGCCGGAGCGATGCGCCAGCTCGGCCAATTCCGCCGTACCGGTCAGGAGTGCAGCGCGGCGCGCGAGATCCTGCTCGAAGGTCAGCACGGAAGCGCCGTCACCGGACGCCAACTCCCATGCGCGCTGTGCAGCGTCGGTAGCCAACGCCACCAGATCCCGTACGTCGATCTCCGACGATCGAGGTGGATCCAGCGCCTGCACAGCGGCCGGCGTCCGCGCCGTCCGCAAGGGCCGCGGGACCACCGGCAGGACACCGATCCGAGCCGCATAGGCAGCGCGGGCGGGGATGCCCGGGGGAGCGGCCTTGACTACAGGCGCGGTTTCGGACGTCCCGCGACGCGCGCGGAGAGCCGCCAGCAGGTCGTCTTTGGAACGACCCCGAAGCAGCAGCAACGCGAATGGATCGCTGTCGAGCGCGTCGGTGATCACGTAGCAGACGGCCGCCGAGTGTTTGCACGGCACGGCGAAGTCGGGGCAGTTGCAGTTCGTCAGGATCTCACCCGCGCCAGGCAAGAGATCCAGCCCAGCGGCTCGGACATCATCAACCACCTCGGGCGGCAGCTCCCCATCCAGCAACGCCGCCACGCGCCCGATCTGCGCAGACACGACGTCGAGCACGGCATCCCACTCGGCACCCGAGAACGCGCGGATCCGCACCGTCACCTGATACGGATTCACCCGGCTGCCCTGCACAACGGCTTCGACCTCGCCGGGCGTGACCGTCAGCTCCAGCACGCTGCCGCGCCGCGCATAGGAACGCCCACGCGCCAACCGGTTCGGATCGAGTCGGGCCCGTTGCTCCAACGCCTCCAGCCAGGCGCGTCCCCACCAGGTCGCGCCGAAGGGCCGCCGGCTGCCCGGACCTCGTGCCGCGGGAAGCCCCGCGTTCTCGCCCTTGTCGCGCCAGCCCTGCCATGGCGTCCGGTCGCTCATGGCCGCGCCTTCCCAACAGCAGAAGGGTTGTACCCACTCGCCGACCCCGAACGAGCCGGCCCGGTCGACAGCTCGACAAGCTCGGACAGCTCCGCGTTGGACAGCTCACTGAGCCACGCCTCACCCGAGCCGATCACCGCATCGGCCAGCTCGCGCTTGGCCGCGATGACCGCCGAGATTCGGTCTTCCAGAGTGTTCTCCGTGACGAGGCGATGCACCTGCACCGGCCGATCCTGGCCGATCCGGTACGCGCGGTCGGTCGCCTGATCCTCGACCGCCGGATTCCACCAGCGGTCGTAGTGCACGACATGGGTCGCCTGCGTCAGCGTCAGCCCGACACCACCAGCCTTGAGCGAGAGCAGGAAGACGGGCGACTCGCCGGCCTGGAACTGTGCCACCATCTGCTCCCGCTTCCGCACCCCGATCCCGCCGTGCAGGAACAGTGTCGGCACGCCACGCGTCGCCAGGTGAGCCTCGATCAGTCGGCACATCTCGACGTACTGGCTGAAGATGAGGACTGATTCGCCTTCGGCCAGGATCACATCGAGCAATTCGTCGAGCGCGGCCAGCTTGCCGGACCGCCGCTCCAACGGCCCCGGCTGATGCAGGAACTGGGCCGGATGGTTGCAGATCTGTTTGAGCTGAGTCAGCAGACTGAGCACCAGCCCACGTCGCGCGATCCCTTCGGCGGCCTCGATCTCCGCGAGCGTCTCCTTCGCGACCGCTTGGTACAGCGTCGCCTGCTCCCCGGTCAGCGGCACGACAACGTCCTGCTCGGTCTTCGGTGGCAGCTCCGGCGCGATCCCCGGATCGATCTTGCGCCGCCGCAACAGGAACGGGCGGGTGATCCGCGCCAGCCGGGACGTCGCCTCTTCGTCGTGATACCGCTCGACCGGCACGGCGATGTCCTGCCGGAACCGGTCCAACGTGCCGAGCAACCCGGGGGCGGCCCAGTCCAGGATGGACCAGAGCTCGGACAACCGGTTCTCCACCGGTGTCCCGGTCAGCGCGATCCTGGTTGCCGACGGCAACGTCCTCAGTGCGCGGGCCGTCCGGGACAACGGGTTCTTCGCGTGCTGTGCCTCGTCGGCGACAGCCAGCTCCCACTGCACTTCGCCGAGCACCCGATGATCCTGCCGAACAACGCCGTAAGTCGTCAGCACCACCTCGTCCGGCGCGAGATCGCTCAACGATCGCCCCGCCCCATGGAATCGCCGCGTCGGAACGTCAGGCGCGAACCGGGCGAACTCCCGCTCCCACGTGCCGAGCAGCGTCGATGGGCAGACCACCAAAGTCGGCCCGCGACCACGCCGCAGCAGGTGCAGCGCGATGACCTGGATCGTCTTCCCCAGGCCCATGTCATCGGCCAGACAACCACCGAGCCCGAGATCGGCCAGTTGCGCCATCCACGCGACTCCGCGGCGCTGGTAGTCGCGAAGCGTGGCCTGTAGCCCGGCAGGCTCAACGAACGGAGCATTCTCGTCACCCGACCGCAGCCGGGCCAGCATCTCCGCCAGCGACCCGTCGGCGTCGAACGCGACCAGCTCACCATCGATCGCGATCGTCCCGGTCAGAGCAGCCCCGAGGGCCTCCGCACCGGTCAGCTTGTGCGCGCCGGCGCGGCGCAGCTTCCGGACCAGGTCGTGATCGACACGCACCCAACGCCCGCGCATCCGGATCATCGGCCGCTTCGCCTCCGCGAGCGCGGCGACCTCCTGCTCGGTCAGCTCCTCCCCGTCCAGCATCGGCCGCCACCGGAACGCGACCAGATCGCTCAAACTGAAGTCAGGCCCGGTCACGGCTCCGGGAGTCGGAGTCCCGACCGTCCCGCGAACGGCAAGCCCGCTTCCGAATAGCTCAGCTGGCCAGAGCACCTCGATACCTGCGCCCTCCAGCGCCGTACTGCCCTCGGCCAGCTCCTCCAATGCCTCGTCATCGATGTCGACCGCCGCCGGTGCCGCGTCCTGTAGCGCGGCCGACAGCGGCGGCCACACCCGCGCTCCGCGACGCAAAGCCAGCAGCAGATCGGTCTCCGCTCGCTCGCCCAGCGCGGCAAGCACCGCCGCTGGTGCGGTCCAGACGTCGGCCACATCGACCAGCAGACTCGGATCCAGCTCACTCCGAAGCTGCAGGACGGCTTGAAAGTCAGAGAGCTCCACAGACGGTGGCTCGATCCGCAGCACCAGCCGCGCTCCCGCGTCCTCGCTCTGCGCGCTCTCGGCCAACCACGCCGTCGGCCCGGTCACCGCCACCGGCTCGATAGCCGCGAACGGCGCCGCTCCGGCATCCACTGAAACCGCAGCTGCTGGACTCCGCACGAGCGTGTCCGCGATCGCATCCCAGAACGCCCGAATGAGCTGCTCCGGATCGACCAACCGCACCGGCCGCGAGCCCTCGATCGGCAACGCATGCCCGTACGGCGGCATCGCGGCGGCCAGCTGCTTCAGCCAGCCGCGGTCTAGCGGATCCAGCGGAGCGACCCGCCAGCCGCCCCACCCACTCGGGGTGAGGTCTGGCACCAGCCGGCCGCGCGCGATCAGCCCGAGCCCGGCCAAGGCCGCTGCTCGCCACGCCTCCCAACTTGCGTTGCCCTGCAGCGGTGTCGCCGCCAGCTCAAGCGCTTGCGGGATGGTCAGCAGTCTCGCCGAGACCGACGTCCTCCGGACCTGCGATCCCTGTGGGAGCACGAGGTTGACGGTCGAGTCGGTCGCGTCGACCTCGCCGTACAACGCCAAACGGCCCGCTCGGGGCGGGTCGGCTGGCACGAAGACGGCGTCGAACATGCCCTGCACAGTACGCCGGACGACCGACAACTTTCTCATCGCCGGAGCAGGCCTGTGGACAACTTCGAGGCGGCTTGACCTCAACCAAGGTTCAGGGACGAGTCTGGGGGCTACTCGACGACCAAGGAGCAGGAATGCATGCAGCAGTGGTGACCCAGTACGGCGACCCTTCGGTGATCCGGACCGAGGAGTGGCCTGACCCGGTTCCGGGCGCGGGACAGGTGCTGGTCGAGGTCGAGGTGGCCGACATGATCTTCGTCGACACGGCGATCCGCCGTGGCCAGCATGGAGGGTTCTTCGACGTACAGCCGCCGTACGTGCCGGGCACCCGGTTCGGTGGACGAGTGCGGTCGACCGGCCCCGGCGTACCGGACTCCTGGATCGGTAAGACCGTCGTCGGGCGCGGTGTGGACTTCGGCGCGCACGCCGAGCTGGTAGTCGCGGCCGTCGACACCCTGTCCGAGGTACCTGCCGGTCTGAACCTGGAGACCGTGGTCGCCGTGACCGGCGACGGTTTCACCACGCTGCTGCTCGAGCGGCTGGCACCGGATCTACAGGGCAAGGACGTACTGATCACTGCGTCGGCAGGCGGCATGGGGCTGTTGCTGATCCAGCTCGCCCACCGTGCTGGCGCGCATGTCATTGCTGCGGCGCGTGGACAGGCCAAACTCGACCTGAGCAAGGCACAGGGCGCAGACGTGGTGATCGACTACTCACAGCCGGGCTGGGAGAAGGCTGTCCTCGAAGCGACCGGCGGCCGCGGCGCCGACCTGGTCTTCGAAGGTGCCGGCGGTGAGCTGGGGGCGACAGCGTTCGGTGTGGTCAAAGACGGTGGCTGGTTCTCCGCGCACGGTGCACCGAGCGGAACCTTCGCGCCCTACGACCCAGCCGACGCGGAGCGCCGGGGGATCATCGTGAAGGGGATCGCAGACCTGCGGGTCGACCTCGTCTCGACGCCGGTGACCAACGAGGAGGTGTTGCAGCGGGCCGCCGCTGGCGACCTGGTGCCGGTGGTCGACCGAGTCTTTGACCTGGACCACGTGGCAGACGCGCACACGGCCCTCGAGCAGCGCGCACTGCTCGGGAAGGCCTTGATTCGAGTGCGCTGAACCTCAGTCGACCGGCTGGTCGGCGTGGTCAGTGACAGCAGGTGGGTTCGGCTGGGCCGCGACGATGCGGTTCCGGCCGTCTCGCTTGGCGGAGAGCAATGCGTTGTCGGCAGCCAGCACCAGCTGATCCATGGTCTTCGCGACGTCCGGATAGACAGCAGCTCCGATCGAGGCCGGCACACCGCTGAGCACTGCCGTCTCCTCGGCCGCAGTGTCGACGGACACGGTCAGCGTGCTCAGGCGGTCGCGAATTCGCTCCGCGACCTCCAGCAGCTCAGTCTCCGAAGCACCGGGCAGCAGCACTGCCAGTTCGTCGCCACCGACCCGCGCGACCAGATCGCCCTGCCTGACCTCCGCACGGATGCTCTGACCGACAGCCTTCAGGGCCTGGTCCCCAGCCGGGTGACCGTAGGTGTCGTTGATCTCCTTGAACCTGTCCAGGTCCAGCATCAGCAAGCCAACCGTGCTGCGCAGAGTCTCCGCCCGCGCCAGCTCAACCGGCACTGCGTTCGCCCAGTACGCCGGGGTCGCCAGACCGGTCTTCACATCAGTCCCGGCCGCACGCTGGAACTGCGGTAGCAGCAGATCGCGGTGCAGCGCCAGCACCGTCACCATCAGGATCGGCACAACCCAGGGGTACGACGCCTGGAGCGCACCGACTGCCACCCCGAGGCCCAGGCCGGCGACCACCACCAGCTGATCGGACAGGTCACCCAGCGCACCACGTGCAGTGGCATCAGGGGACGACATCAGGATCGCGCCGATCACCAGCGCGAAGTTCACCAGCCACCAGGTGGCCGCAGCACCCAGCACGACGATCAGCGAGAACGGACCGGTCGGCACCCGCGGCTCAGTGACCAGCCCACCACCACGCAGTACGGCGGTGGCCGCAGCGCTGGCCAGGATGAACGTGCTCGCGGAGAACACCTTGCGGTGCGCGACTGTCCGTCCGTAGACGCGGATCCACGAGTACCCGTACGAGACGGCGATCAGAGCGATCACCAAGCTGAGTGGCAGCAGCAGGAGGCCGGCGAAGACCCAGAGGCTCTTCAAGTTCGTGTACGGCGAGCTGTTGGCCGCCATCTCGCGTCGCCGCTCGATTCCGCGGGCGGACTCCAGATGCAGGATCGAGGCGGTCGCGAGCACTGCGAACGCGATCCACTCGGAGGGCCTGACGCCGGCTTTGGCGCCGAAGATCGTCGAGGCCACAGCCAAGGCGGTGATCGTGACTGCGACAGCCTCCACACCCAGGACATAGCTCAGCGCCGGGCGTGGCAACGACCAGAGCGTCCATTGGCGGGGTGGCACCCACTTGCTCCGACCGATCAGAATCATGTGGCCTCACACGGATAGACCTGAACGGTTATTCCTGAATAGTAACTGCCTGTTCACGCGAGGTCATCCCGGACCGCGCGTTATTCCATCTGGCGGATGGTGAAGGAAGGATCCCACCATGTACAGGATCGGCACCGGCAACGAGTGGTTCCGCGGCTCCAGCGGGCGCTTGGCAGGCGGCGGAAACGAGTGGCTGCACGGCGGGAACGAGTGGTTCCACGGCGGGAACGCGGCGTTCACGGAGGGTGGCAACGAGTGGCTGCACCGGCCGGCCGGAGGCGGCAACGAGTGGTTCACCAACGGCAACGAATGGTGATCCACGGAACCTTCTTGGAATTCTTTACAAATACTTTACGGAGTGCCACCCGGAGATAATTCCCGGAATTCTCCGGGCGGCCCGCCGAAGCGGTTCAGCGGGAAATCAGGCGAGGCGAATTCCTCCCGGGCGGCGGGCGCGCGACCAGGCGCGCCCGCCGCCACGGGAAGGCCTGGCGCATCAGTGCCAGTTGTCGGAGCCGGCCTGCTACGGATTCAGTGCCGCGGACGCCTGGAGTCGATCCACTGTCCGTAGGCCCACACTTCCCGTCCGTGACGAGTCGGGGTTTCGGGCACGGATCCGGTGTGGTTCAAAGGTTTGCTGGCGGCGCATCAGTGCCATCTCATGTCCAAAACGGCTACCCAGTGACGTGAGGTTTGATCAAAGGTTCTATTCTGTAGATGTTCCGGTACCGGGGTCTGGGCGGGGCGGCCCCGACCCTGGTGCCGGACTTCTCTTTGTCCGGGCGGCTCTCTGAGCAGCCGCCCGAGCCGGGCCGCAAAAACTGTCGGTGGCGCCCGGTAGCGTTCTTCTTGCCAGGGGCGGCTCCTGGACGTGCTTCCTTCTCCTTCACCAGGCCAAGTAGCGCGGCCACTCTCCGCCCCTGGCGTCATTCACTCATGACGTCTTGCGGGGAGGACGCGATGCGGGAGGCTGCTGCCGTTCTGTTGCGGCGCCGGCGACTGGTCGACGCGGTCGCGCTGACTCCGCCGGTGCGGAGCTCTGCCTGGCAGTGGCTGCGGCGTCCGCTGACGATCCAGGCCGGCATGTCCGCGTTGCAGGCCGACCTCATCCAGCGCGGCTTCCTGCTCTCGGTCGGCCTCTACCGGCACTGCGCCGGCCTGTCTGCTCCCGCTCTGGCTGGTCTGGGCGGCGCACTGCTCGACCTGCTCGACGCAGAGTCCGGTCACGACACCGACCACGTCCTACTGTTCCGTGGCTTCCCGGACACGGTCCCGGCCGACACCGAAGCCTTCTACATCAACCGGGTCTTCGCCCGGCTGCTCCAAGAGCCCCAGCAGCCCTGCGTGCTCTGTGGCGACGCCAAGTCGGTGCATCCGGTCTCGCCCTGCGCACACCTGGTCTGCCACACGTGCTGGGACGGCGCAGACCTGAGCGCCTGCCCGCTGTGTCTGCGCCGGATCGATCCGAGCGACCCGTTCCTGGAGCCGTCGTTCGACGGAGTGCCGGAAGGCCAGGTCCGCTCCGATCGGCTTCGCCTGCTGTCGCTGGCCGGTCCGGACGCAATCCGCACCACCGTCGATTCCCTGCTAGTACGACGTACTCCGCCGGCTGCCGTCGATCGTGCCGACCTGCAGGTGCTGCTCCAGGTGGCAGACGTGTCCTGGCTGCCGGCTGACATCCCGGTCCGCGAGACCCGAGCCGTGGTGCTCGCACACTTCCTGGCCGACGAGCCCACCGTGATCGACCGAGCCAGTACGGCGACCGACCTGCTGCGACTGCTCTACGCGCTGATGGACGCGGACCCAGGTCTGCGGACTCCGCCGGTCCGCCGCAAGTCGCTGTCCCGCGCGACGAGGCGTCTGGTGCTGGCTCGCCTGGACAGACTGCCGGCCGAGGCGCTGATCGAGGACATGCTGCGGCACGAGCGCGCCTGGAAGCGGATGGGCGAGGTGCTGCACCCCTTCGAGTTCGCGACCAAGCATCCACGCGCGGCGCTCGCCTTCGCCGTACTGCGCCGTACCGATCTCGAGGTGGATACCGGGACCGGGCGGGCGCTGCTGGCCGAGGCGGCCAACCATCCGTTCGTGCGGTTCGAGGGCGGGCGACTGCTCATGCGCACCTTCGCCGCGCGCGTCGAGGGCGCGTTCGTGGACGGCCGTCCTGGGCTCGCGCTCGATCTGCTGCGGCAGCGGCCGGGAGAGCTGCTGCGGAGACTGGTGCAGCTCGCCCGCGAGCTACCAGCCGACCAGCACGGCGATCTGGTGACCGCAGTGGCCACTGCGGTCTCGGACGTGTCGCCGGTCGTCATCACTGCCGCACTCGGACAGGTGCGTACCCCGCCGGGCGACCTGCGGTTGTTCTTCCCTCGCGGCGGCAGCACTCGGGTCTGGACGACCGTCGACAGCAGAGAGCCGCTGCCATCCCAGCTTGCGGCCGCGCTGGCCGGCGTACTGGTCGGTGAGATGTTGCGCCGAGCCACTGACCTGCCGCGGTGGCGGCGCGCGTTCCTGGATGAGGAGCTCGTCAGGCTGGCCGCACCGGGCTCGGAGCGCGGTTCGTCTGCGTCGCTGCGCCGGATGACTCGGGGGAGCGCGGTAGCGATCCCACCGGAGGATTCGCTGCGGCTGTTCCTGCACTGGGTCGAGCCGCCCGAGCAGCGGGTCGATCTGGACCTGTCGGTCGCTGTGTTCGGAGAGGAGTGGGACTTCGTCGGGCTCTGCGACTACACGCTCCTGCGCTTCGACCAGGAGGCGTTGGTGCACTCGGGCGATCTCACGTCCGCTCCAGGGCCGGGCGGCTCAACGGAGTTCGTGGATCTCGACCTGCGTCAGCTGCGCCGAGTCGGCGGGCGGTATGTGCTGCCGGTCGTGTTCAGCTACAACAACGTCCCGTTCGACCAGCTCGAGCGTGGTTTCGTCGGAGTGATGCGGCAGCCGGTCGGACTGTTCGATCCGGCCGCGGTCGAGGAGCGGTTCGACCTGTCCGGCCCGGCCAAGATCCTGCTCCCGTTCGGCATCGACCTGCACACCAAGGAGCTGCGCTGGTACGACATCAACCTCAGCGCCGCCGGTTACGGTCACAACGTCGCCCGGTACGGCGGCCACCTGGCGCTGATGTCAGCTGCGCTGGAGGACGTGTACGGCTCGGGTGATCGGGTCAGTCTGTGGGAGATCTGCTGCTGGCATGCCGCGGCCCGCACCGACGAGATCGCCGTCCGGTGTGATGACGGATCGGTCGTCGGCTACCTGCGTGATCCCGCCGAGGACGTGGCGACGTTCGCCCGGCGACTGATCGCCAGACTCGAGCCGGACCGCGTGTGGGACGAGGATGCGGCATCCCGGTCCGATTTCGTCGGGGTGCTGAGCGGAGACCTCACCCCACGGGCCGGCACGGAGGTCTACGCGCTGCACCCACGCCTGCTCGACGCCACCGCGCTGTCGCTGGTCGACGCGTCGTGGCTGCTGAGTGCTTTGGCTCCGGACAGCAGGGCGCACGCTCCGGTCAACCTGTGAGGACCCTGAGAACAGTTTGACAATTCCGTGACGGTGGCGCGCCAGATGCTTCGGACTGGTCGGCCACAGGAGTACAACGGGAAGTGACTGCGAAGGGAGCCACGCATGACCTACGACGTGGTGGTGCTCATCGAGCGGGAGATGAGTGAGGGCGACGCGCGCCGCGTTGCCGCCCTGCACGCAAGGCACGAAGAAGCCGTCAACTACCACCTACTGGTCTCCAGTCATCCGGAGCGCGGATTCGGTGGTCCGATGGCCTTACTGGGAACGACGTTCGCCGATGTGGCCGGCATGATCGGTCCACCGGGGAGCGCCCCTGCGGGAACGGCTATGGCCACACTCGCCGATCCGGACCTCGACATGGCCTCGGTCATCGAACACAGCGCACGCCAGCTCCGCGGAGCCAGCAGATATCCGGTGCACGTCTCCATCACCCACGGCGAGGTGCTGCTCGCCCTGAAAACGCTGGTGATGCGCAGCGGCGGCCAGGAGGTCGTGGTGGTCGCCTGGCCGGAAACCGCGGCCAGCTACCTCTGCTCCGACTGGGCCACCAAGGCCCGCAAACTCCTCAAGGTCCCGAGGGTAAGAATTCTCGAGCACGACAACTAACCGGTGAGTGCCCGGAGCGCGTCACGTTCGCCTTCGGGCACATAGCCCGCGTAGTAGTCATACATGTTCTGACGGGCGATCCGTGCGGCCGCGTGACCGTCGCCGGAGCGAATCGCCTCGACCACGTCGGCGTGGTGCTGCAACGACTCCAGCATCAGCGCGCGGCTGTTCGGCGCGTGCGCGATCTTGTCCGAGATCAGAGTCAGTACGACGCCTCGCACCACTTCGTTGCAGGTCTGGATCAACGAGTTGCGGGCGATCCGCGCGATCACGTCATGGAAGGTCAAATCGGCCTCGCTGAACGCCGCGAAGTCGACGTCGATCGCGGTCCGCATCGCGATCAGCGTGTCCTCGAGCTCGGCGAGCTGCTCCGCCGTGCGCAGCTGGGACGCGACCTGGATCGCGGCGCCGTCCATGATCATCCGGAACCCGATCAGCTCGGCCAGGGTCAGCTCGTCCACCCGCGTCAGCCGGACCAGCTGCTTGCGCAACGCGATCGACGAGAACGGCAGGATCTCCGGACCGTTCGGGTCGCCGGGCCGCGACCGTACGACGCCGTTGCTCTCCAGCACCCGCAACGCCTCGCGGACCGTGGACCTGCTGACGGCGAACTGGCTGACCAGCTCCCGCTCACTCGGCAGCCGCTGACCGGGCGCGAGGTCGCCCCGGACGAGCGCTTCCTCGACCTGTTCGACGATCCGCTGGTACGCGCGCACGGGCTGGACCGGCTGGAACCGCGGACGCTCGGCCATTCCGGACCCTCATTTCACCTTGACAGACCTGTCGGTAGCGACAAACCTAGTGCCCCACTGACACCTAGTCCACTGGTCGGACCAGTCACAGCTGGACGGCGAACCCCGCCGTACTGCGTGCCCGCTGCCGACCGCGGTGGGCCGGGTCGGCAGAATGCGGCGAGAGTCCGGTGATCTGGAGGAGTTCGCGTGAAGTCGTACACCACTCGAGCGGTCGCGTTCGTCGCCTCCGCCGCATTGCTCGCCCTGACCGCCTGTTCGGCCGGTTCGAGTACGTCGGGCGGCGCGACGACCGGCGGTGACCAGTCACTGTCGCTCGGCCTGGTCGCGGAGCCGGCCAGCCTCGACTTCACCACCACCGACGGCGCGGCGATCCCGCAGGCGCTGCTCGGCAACCTCTACGAGAGCCTGGTCAAGCAGGACGAGTCCGGCAAGATCGTGCCCTCGCTGGCGAAGTCGTGGACGGTGTCGCCGGACCGCAAGACCTACACGTTCGACCTGGTCGACAACGCGAAGTTCACCAACGACAAGCCGTTCACCGCGGCCGACGCCGTCTTCAGCATCAACCGCGTGAAGACCGCCTGGACAACCTCGCTCAAGACCGCGATGGACGTCGTCCAAGAGGCCAAGGCGCTGTCGCCGACGCAGCTGCAGGTGACGCTGGCCAAGCCGAGCAACGGCTGGCTGTTCCGGATGACGACCCGGATCGGTGCGATGTTCTCCGAGACCGGTGTCAGCGCGCTGGCCACCGCACCGGTCGGCACCGGGCCGTACAAGTTCTCGAAGTGGAACCGCGGCGACTCGATCGTGCTGCAGCGCAACGACGCCTACTGGGGGACCAAGCCTTACTTCCAGCAGATCACGCTGAAGTACTTCAAGGACCCGACCGCGCTGAACAACGCGCTGCTCACCGGCACGATCAACGTGATCACCACGGTCCAGGCGCCGGAAGCGCTCAGCCAGTTCACCGGCAACTCGAAGTACCAGGTGATCGAGGGGACCACGAACGGCGAGGTGCTGCTGTCGTTCAACAACTCCCAGCCGGTCTTCCGCGACATCCGCACGCGGCAGGCGATCCGGCAGGCGATCGACCACAAGGCTTTGCTGGACACGTGTTTCGCCGGCCGCGGCAAGCTGATCGGTTCCATGGTCCCGCCGACCGACCCGTGGTACGAGGACCTGACCAACGTGGCGCCGTACGACGTGACCAAGGCGAAGGCATTGCTGCAGGCATCTGGCGCGGCCGGCGCCACGCTGCGGTTGCGGCTGCCCACTCTGCCGTATGCGATCTCCTGCGGTCAGGTGGTGAAGAGCCAGCTGGAGCAGGTCGGGCTGAAGGTGAAGATCGACAACCTGGAGTTCCCGGCGGCCTGGCTGAGCACGGTCTTCAAGAATGTCGACTACGACATGTCGATCATCGCGCACGTCGAGCCGCGTGACCTCGGTGCGGTGTTCAGCCCGACGTACTACACCCGCTACAACGACCCTGAGCTGCAGAAGCTCCTGGCCGCGGCGGACTCGGGCGACGAGGCCGCGCAGCTCGACAACATGAAGAAGGCGGGCAGGCGGCTGTCCGACCAGGCGGCGGGGGACTGGCTGTTCCTGCTGCCGAACCTGATCGTCGCGGACAAGAACCTGACCGGACTGCCGCAGAACGCGATCACCGAGAACTTCGACCTGTCCCGCCTCGCCCGGTCGTGACGCCGTGATTCTTCGCCTGATCGAGCGCACAGCTGTGCTCTTGATCAGTCTTGGAGTCAGCTCGGTGCTGGTCTTCGGGTTCATGGCTGTGCTCCCGGGTGACCCCGCCCGGGTCGCACTGGGCGTGAACGCGTCCGACGAGGCAGTGGCCGAGCTGCGTCGCCAGTTCGGGCTGGACCGGTCGCTGCCAGCCCAGTACGTCGATTGGCTCGGCGGACTGCTTCGGGGCGACCTCGGTACGTCGTACGTGTCGAAGGCCGCGATCGGACCGCAGGTGTTCGATCGGCTCCAGGTGACACTGCTACTGGTGCTGGCGGGGATGCTCATCGCGCTGGTGCTCGCCGTACCGGCCGGGACGGTGATGGCGGCGCGACACCGGCGACTGTCCGGGGTAGCGCTCTCTGCGCTCTCCCAGGTGGGCGTCGCCGTACCGGCGTTCCTTGCGGGCATCCTGCTGATCATGGTGTTCGCGGTGAAGCTCGGCTGGCTTCCGGCGAACGGGTGGACCCCACCGGCTGAAGACCCAGCACAGTTCCTCCGTCAGCTCGTACTGCCAGCGTTGTCGCTCGGATTGGTACAGGGCGCCGTACTGACGCGGTACGTGCGCAGTGCGGTGCTGGACGTGTTGCGGGAGGACTACCTGCGTACGGCGCGCGCGAAGGGGCTGCGACCGTTTCCAGCGTTGTGGCGGCACGGTCTGCGCAATGCCGCCGTACCGGTGGTGACTGTGCTCGGTCTGCAGCTCGCAACGCTGCTGATCGGCGCAGTGGTCGTGGAACGCGTTTTCGTCATCCCAGGCCTGGGCAGCCTGCTCCTGGATGGTGTGTCGCAGCGAGACCTCATTCTGGTGCAGGACGTAGTCATGGTGCTGGTGGTCGCCGTACTGCTGGTGAACTTCCTGGTCGACCTCCTGTACGTCGCCCTGGACCCGCGACTGCGGACGGGGTCGCGATGAGGCGACTGAACCCGAGCCTGGTCGCGGGCGGCGTGATTGTCGGAGTCATCGTCGCTATGGCGCTGCTGTCCTTCGTCTGGACCCCGTACGACGCGACGCTCGTCAGCCCGTTGGAGCGGCTGGCGCACCCGTCGTGGGAGCACTGGTTCGGGACGGACAAGTTCGGGCGGGACGTGTTCAGCCAGATCATGGTCGGGTCGCGGACCACGCTGTTCGTCGGAGTGGTCGCGGTAGGCGTGGCCGCGGTGATCGGCGTACCGCTTGGGGTACTGGCCGCGATGACTCCGCGCTGGCCGAGTGAGTTGATCATGCGGACCAACGACCTGCTGCTGGCGTTCCCGGCGCTGTTGCTGGCGATCATGTTCGGCGCGGTCTTCGGAGCGAGCACGCTGACCGCGATGGTTGCCATCGGCATCGCTTCGGTGCCGAGCTTCGCGCGAGTGATCCGGAGTGGAGCGCTGCAGGTGATGCGGACCGAGTACGTGCTGGCCGCGCGCGCAGCCGGCCGAAAGCCGTTCCCGATCGCCGCCCGGCACGTCCTGCCGAACGTGAGTAGCCTGGTGACAGTGCAGGCCTCAGTGTCGTTCGCGATCGCCGTTCTGGCCGAGGCAGCGCTCTCTTTCCTCGGCTATGGCACTCCGCCTCCGACGCCGTCCTGGGGCCGCATGCTCCAGGAGAGTCAGGAGTTCCTGTTCAGCGCGCCGCGGCTGGCCGTCTTCCCGGGGATCGCCATCGCCATCGCCGTACTGGGCTTCAATCTCCTCGGTGACGGCCTTCGTGACCGCTTCGACCCCAAGCTAGAAGATCGCCGATGACGACCGACGTACTGACAGTCCAAGGGCTCAACGTTTCCGTTGGCGACACCAGCCTCGTCTCCGATGTCGATCTGACGGTCGGTCCGGGGGAGCGGGTCGGGTTGATCGGCGAGTCCGGTTCGGGCAAGTCGCTCACCGCGCTCAGCATCCTCGGTCTGCTCCCCGACGAAGTGACCGCCACCGGCTCGGTCCACCTGACCGGTGTTGCCCACGACCTGATCGGCGCCGACGAGAGAGCGCTATCTCGGATCCGGGGCCGCGATCTCGCCATGGTCTTCCAGGAACCGATGACCGCGCTCAACCCCACCATGCGGATCGGCGACCAGATCGCCGAGTCCATGCTGATCCACCACACCCGCCCTAACAGAAGCGCCGCCCGCGCAGTCGCCGCTGACCTCCTCGAACGGGTCCAGCTCCCGGCCGATCTGCTCCGCGCCTACCCGCACCAACTGTCCGGCGGTCAACGTCAACGCATCGTCCTCGCGATCGCGCTGGCCAACGACCCGGCGCTCCTGATCTGCGACGAACCCACCACCGCCCTCGACGTCACCGTCCAAGCCCTTGTCCTCGATCTGATCCTGCAAGGCGTGCTGGCCCGCTCGTCGGCGTTGTTGTTCATCACCCACGACCTGGCCGTCGTCGCCACCGTCTGCGAACGAGTCCTGGTCATGTACGGCGGCCGCGTCGTCGAATCCGGCCCTGTCCGCGAAGTCTTCACCAACCCCCGCCATCGCTACACCCAAGGCCTCATAGCTGCTTCCAACCTGGAGACAGCCGACGCTCGCGGCCGCCTCACCACCATTCCCGGCAGCGTGCCTTCCGCCGGCCACTTCCCCTCTGGCTGCGTCTTCCGCAACCGCTGCCCGCACGCCACCGACCGCTGCGCGACCACCCCCGCCTGGTCCGGCACCCCCGCCACCGGCTACGCCTGCCACCACCCCGCCGGAGCGCCTCATGCCTGACACACCCGCCATTCAGGTGATCGACGTGGTCCGCGACTACCCCCGACCCCGTACGTCGCTCCTGCGCCCAGCCCCGGTCGTTCACGCACTGCGCGGGGTGAGCCTGGAGGTCAAGCAGGGCGAGCGCTTCGGCATCGTCGGTGAATCCGGCTGCGGCAAGTCGACACTGCTCCGCCTGATCGCCGCCCTCGACCGCCCGACCTCCGGCCAGATCGTTGTCGAAGGCACCGATATCACCAGCCTCCCCGAACGTCGGCTGCGGTTCCTCCGCGAGAACCTCCAGCTCGTCTTCCAGGACCCGATGAGCTCCCTCGACCCGCGCATGCGCGTCCGCGACATCATCGCCGAACCCCTTGTCGTACAAGGTCATCCCGCCTCGGGAGAGCGCGTTCGCGAGTTGCTGGACGCGGTCGGCCTGTCCGCGGACGCGGGCGATCGCTATCCGCATCAGTTCTCCGGCGGTCAGCGTCAGCGGATCTCGATCGCGCGAGCCCTGGCCCCGCGCCCACGCATCCTGGTCGCCGACGAACCGGTGAGCGCTCTCGACGTCTCCGTCCGCGCCCAGGTCCTCAACGTGATCTCCGATCTCGTCGACGAACTCGACCTCACGCTGATCTTCGTCTCCCACGACCTCTCCGTGGTCAAACACGTCTGCGACCGCGTCGCCGTCATGCACGCCGGCGAGATCGTCGAGACCGGCCCCACCGCCGACGTGTACGCCGCTCCCCAGCATCCCTACACCCAGCGCCTGGTCGCCGCGATCCCCACGCTCGAAAGAGCGCTCTCCGGCGCGACCACGGCCGACCTGCTAGCGAAGGGAGAATCCGCGTGAAGTTCCCGTCCGGCCTACCGATCGGCGAATCCTGGATCGCAGCACCCACGACCGCCCCGGTGACCTTCCCGTACGACGGTTCCACCGTCACCGAGGCGCCCGTCGGGGACACCGACCTCGCCCGCCAAGCCCTGGATCACGCGGTCGTCGTCCGGGAAACGGTCGGCCGCCTCCCGTCGTACGTGCGCCGAAATGTCTTGCAGGCAACGCATGCCGCGGTGCGGGCCGAGCGCGATGCCTTCGTCGATCTCCTCGTCCTCGAGACCGGCAAACCCCTCGTCGACTGTCGGGTGGAGATCGACCGGACGCTGCTCACCCTCGAGACAGCGGCCGAGGAAGTCGCCCGCCTCCACGGCGAGACAGTTCCGCTCGACCTCCTTCCGAGCGGCGAAGGCCTGCTCGGCTTCTGGGTCCGCAAGTCGATCGGTGTCGTCGTCGGCATCACCGGCTTCAACTACCCGTTGCTTCTCGCCGCGCACAAGATCGCTCCGGCCTTCGCAGCCGGCTGCCCGATCATCGTGAAGCCGGCCCCGCAGACCCCGCTCGCGACCCTTTGGCTCGTTCACCTCATGCGCTCCGCGCTGCTCGAGGCGGGAGCGCCAGAGAGCGCTCTCCAGTTGCTCACCGGCGGCGCTGACGTCGGCGCGACCCTCACTACCGACCACCGCATCGGCGCCGTCTCATTCACCGGCTCGGCCGCCGTCGGTCACCAGATCGCTCGTGATGCGGCGCCAACCAAGGTCCTCCTCGAACTCGGTTCGAACTCAGCCCTGGTCGTAGCCGAAGACGCCGATCTGGACGCCGCCGCCGACGCGATCATCCGCGGCGGGTACTACGCGTCCGGCCAAGCCTGCATCTCGGTCCAGCGAGTCCTTGCTGTCGAGTCGATTCGCGAACCCCTGCTGGAGAAACTCGGCGCCCGGCTACCAACCGTTGTCGTCGGCGACCCACGTGACCCGGCGACCCGAGTGTCCGCGCTCATCGATCCCCGCTCGACCGCTCGTGTCCTCGAATGGGTCGACGATGCCGTCCACGCCGGTGCGACCATCGTGTACCGCGCCGAAGGCGACATCCTCGGCCCGATCGTGCTGACCGACGTACCGTCCGGCCAGCCGGCCTGGGACGAGGAAATCTTCGGCCCGGTGATCGCGGTGCGTTCCGTTCCCGACCTGGAGAGCGCTTTCGCGACCGTGAACGCTTCGCGCTACGGCCTGCACGCCAGCGTCTTCACGGCCTCGCTAGACACGGCCTTCACGGCTATCGACCAACTCGACGTCGGGGGAGTCGTGATCAACGAGGTCCCCGGTTTCCGCTCCGACGTGATGCCGTACGGCGGCGTCAAGGACTCCGGGATCGGCCGCGAGGGCCCACGCTTCGCGATCGAGGAACTGACCACCACCCGGATGGCAATCATCCGCCCCCGTCCCTGAGAGGGTGTACCGGCTGTGACGGACTACGCGAACCTCTTCCGCCTCGATGGCAAGCACGCCCTGGTGATCGGCGCCGGCAGCGGCATCGGCCGAGAAAGCGCTCTCGCCCTCTCCGCCCACGGTGCCCAGGTCACGTGCGCGGACCGCGATCTCGCAGCGGCCGAATCGACTGCGTCGACCCGAGACCTCACGGTCGCCGGCGAACTCGGCACGCCCGACATCTCGGCGTACCAGCTGGATGTCCTCGACGACGACGCGATCACTCGAGCCGTCGCGGAACTCGATCCCGTCGACGTCCTCGTGTTCACCGCCGCGACCAACGTCCGAAAGCGGATTCTCGATTACACGATGGAAGAGTTCGACCGCGTCGTCTCACTCAACCTGCGGGCGTCCTTCCAGCTGATCCGTGCCTTCGGCAAGGACATGGCCGAGCGGGGGAGTGGCAGCATCATCGGCTTCAGCTCGATCCGCGGTACCACGGTCGAGCCCGGGCAATCGGTCTACGCGGCCACCAAGGCCGGTCTCGTACAGCTCCTCCGAACCGCCGCCGCCGAGCTCGGCTCCTCCGGCGTCCGCGCCAACGCGATCGCCCCGGGTGTGGTCGAAACCCCGCTCACCGCACAGATCAAGGCCAACCCCGCCTGGTACGACGCGTACGCGCAGAAGGGAGCGCTCTCTCGCTGGGCCCAGCCGAGCGAACTCGCCGGCGCAGTCGTCTACCTGGCCTCCGACGCCGCGAGCTTCGTCACCGGCAGCGTCCTCGCCGTCGACGGCGGCTGGACCGCGATGGACGGCCGTTTCGACCCGCCGAACTAGCAACGCGGCCCGATCCCGAGCACAACCCCCGATTCGCCAGGAGCGTGTATGAGTCTCGCCGATCTGACCGCGACCGAACTCCTCGAGCGCTACCGAGAGCGCTCTCTGTCGCCCGTCGAGGTGATCGAGGACGTACTCACCCGGGTCAACGAACTCGAACCACACCTCTGCGCGACCTACGCCCTCGATCCAGACGGCGCCCGCGCCGCAGCCCGCGACTCCGAGTCCCGCTGGCGCGACAACACCGCCGGCCCGCTGGACGGCGTACCGGTCACTGTTAAAGAGAACATCGCCACCCGCGGAACTCCAGTCCCACAAGGGACGGCCGCCACCGAACTCATCCCCGCCACCGAGGACGCGCCAGCTGCCGCCCGCCTTCGCGAGGCTGGTGCGGTGATCTTCAGCAAGACCACGATGCCGGAGTACGGGATGCTCTCGTCCGGGGTCTCCACCTTCCACCATCTGACCCGCAACCCTTGGGATGTCTCGAAGACGGCAGGCGGGTCGAGTGCTGGAGCCGCGGCTGCCGCGGCGGCCGGGTACGGTCCGATCCACATCGGCACCGACATTGGCGGCTCGATCCGACTGCCGGCCGGATGGTGCGGACTGGTGGGCCTCAAACCCACTCACGGCCGGATCGCCGTCGGAAACCCCTACCCAGGCAGGGCAATCGGCCCACTCACCCGTACGGCGGCCGACGCGGCGCTGGCGCTCTCGGTCATGTCGGGCTACGACCCGCGCGACCACACGTCGTACCCGGCAACTCCCGAGAACGGGCCAAGATCACCAGAGAGCGGTCTCCGCGTTGCTCTCCTCCTGGATGCCGGGCTCGGCCTCCCGGTCGACCCTGAGGTCACCGCAGCGGTCTCCGCAGCCGCCGCCGTCCTGGAGAAGGCCGGCGCGATCATCGAACCGATCGCCCCGATCATCACTCGCGAGATGCTCGACGGCCTCGACCGGTTCTGGCGGATCCGATCCGCTACCGACATCGCCGCACTCCCCGAAGAACGCCGGGCAAAGGTTCTCCCACAGATCCGCGACTGGGTCTCCACAGCCGGTGAGCTCACCGGGTCCGACGTCTTCCACGGCTACAGCCAGATGGGTGCGATGGCAGCCGCCGTCACCGCGATCTTCACCTCGTACGACGTGATCCTGTCACCGGTCGCCCCGATCACAGCGTTCCCGGCCGAGCTCGCCTACCCCACCGATGACCCGGCCAAGCCGTTCGAACACATCGCCTTCACGGTCCCCTACAACATGTCCGCCCACCCCGCCACCACCCTCAACGCGGGCTGGTCCAGCACCGGCCTCCCCATCGGCGCGCAGCTCGCCGTACCGCATCATCAAGACACCACAGCCCTGGCGCTGGCTGAATATTTGGATAGCGCTCTCCCAGCGCGACGCCCCTGGCCGACCGGCTTCTGATCGCACTCGCTGCCGATCGAGCTCTGGTCAGCACTGGCGTTCATCTGATAGGAAACTTTCCTATCAGATGATGTAACCGCTCTCATCGGGAGTCCTCCAGTGCGTACCCGCCCCGTGTCCGCAGCCTTCGCTGCCCTCGCTCTGCTCGCCACCGGCCTGACCGCCGCCGACGCCCTCAAGCCCAGCTCACCGCCCACCTCGCCCACTTCGGCCACCTCGGCGAACGGTGCCGCGGCCCTTGCCGGCCTGGACGACCCGGCCAAGAAGGACATTGCGATGCAACTCGTGTCCAGCGCGGAGAACTCGTCCCTGGACTGGCGAGCGCAGTACAAGTACATCGAGGACATCCACGACGGCCGCGGCTACACCGGCGGGATCATCGGCTTCACTTCGGGGACCGGCGACATGCTGGAGCTCGTCGAGCTCTACACGAATCGCAAGCCCAACAACCCGCTGGCCAGCTATCTCCCCGCGCTACGTGCGGTGAACGGCAGCGATTCGCTCGAGGGGCTCGACGGCTATCCGCAGGCGTGGGAGGAGGCGGCGCAGGACCAGGCGTTCCAGCAGGCCCAGAACGAGGAACGGGATCGCGTGTACTTCAACCCGGCCGTGCAGCAGGGCAACTCGGACGGCGTCGGCACGCTCGGCCAGTTCATCTACTACGACGCGCTGGTGGTGCACGGCGATGGGAGCGACCCCACTGCGTTCAGCTCGATTCGCAACCGCGCGAAGGCCCGCGCGGCGACCCCTGCCGATGGTGGGGACGAGACCACCTACCTGCACGCCTTCCTGGACGAGCGGGTGTGGGCGATGAAGCAGGAGCCGGCGCACGAAGACACCAGTCGGATCGACACCGCCCAGCGCGTCTTCCTCAACAACGGGAACCTCAACCTGAACACGCCGCTCGACTGGCACGTCTACGGCCAGCCGTTCCACATCTCCTAAGCAGCAGAGCTCAGGTGCGCGGACTACGGATCCCGTCGATGATGCGGGTCCAGTTGTCGCCCCCGTGCCCGTCCTCGATCGCACGGAGGTAGTGCGCCTGCACCGCCCGCGGGAGCGCGAGGTCGATACCGGCCGCCGCGCTCGCGCCGACGATGTGATCGGCGGTCGCGCTCATCATGGTGATCGTGCTCAGGTCCCCAGGATGCTTGCCTGCGTCGACGTCCGCACCAAAGTTCTCAGCGCCCGCCTCCAGCATCTCCGGGATACCGCGGACCGTCTGGAGTAGCTCCGGCAAAGCCTCGGCCGCGGTCACTCCCGCCGTACCGAGTAGTGCCGTCGCGTGCATCAGCGAGGAAAGCGTCGTCAGGAAGACGTCGAGCTGAGCCTGGTACATCAGTTGCGCCAGGCCCGGATCCTCGCCCAGATACCGCGGTGCTCCGATCAGAGAGAGCGCGATCTCGTGTTGCTCGAAAACAGCACGTGGGCCGCTGTAGTAGACGTAAGCCTGATCGGTCCCGACCATTGGCGCGGGGATCATCACCCCGCCGGTCAGAAACGTCGCCCCGTGCTCGGCTGCCCACTCCGCGGCCGACCGGGTGCGATCAGGAGTATCGGAGCTGAGGTTGACCAGGGTGCGGCCGGCCAGCGAATCGACGGCCGGCCCGAGTACGTCGTACATGGCCTGGTAATCGGTGAGGCTGAGAATCACGAGATCGCTGGCCCCGAGAGCGGTTGCCGGGCTCGAGGCGAGAAGCGCGCCGTCGGCAACGACCCCGGCGGCGCGAGCGGGGGTCCGGTTCCAGACGGTCACCGGGTTTCCGGCCGCGAGCAGGGTTCGGGTCATCGCCTGTCCCATCGGGCCGAGGCCGATGAGCGTGACGGGAGTGCGGGGCATGAGGCTCCTTGGTTGTTCGGTCGGTCGCCTCCATGCTCAGCTGTCGCCTAAGATCTCGGAAGTACGCACTATTTTCTGGGGTACTTACTTTTTGGTTAGTGGGGTTCGCGTGACCAAATCGGCGCGGCAAGGCCCGTACATCTGCGGTATCGACGCGGCGCTCGACGTCGTCAGCGGCAAGTGGAAGGGCCTCATCCTCTGGGAGCTCGACGCCCACGGCATCCGCCGCTTCGCGGAGCTGCGCCGCGGACTCCCCGGCGTCAGCGAGAAGATGCTGACCCAGCACCTGCGCGAGATGGAGCATGACGGCCTCGTCATCAGGACCGTGTACGCCGAGGTCCCGCCGCGGGTGGAGTATTCGCTCACCGACGACGGCCGCTCGCTCAACGCCGCCCTCGCACCGCTCGGCAGCTGGGGATCGACCCGGATCCGCAGCCAGGGGATCCCCATGGTCGACCACCAGGACGCCGCGGCAATGCCCCGCCCCTGATATGGACCTCTACCATTTCGAGCCGGTCGGCCGCGTCATCACGGCGCTCGGCCCAGCCGTCACCGGTACGCCGCTCACCGGTGCCAATAGCGGGTACGTCGTCACCCGGGGCCTCGCGCCATGCGCCGTGGCGGAGATCGGTCCCCGCGTGCGGCGACGAGTGAGCCTGCCGAACGGTCACGGCGGCTGGGGGATCGCGCTCTCCGACGAGGCAGTGTTCGTGGGCACCTATCCAACGGCGAACGTGCACCGCTGGGATCTGCGCTCCGGCGCGGTCACCAGCTTCGGCCGACTAGGTGAGGAAGAGTACGTCTTCGCGCTGGCTCTCGGCCACCGGCTCTACGCGGGAACCTATCCCGGTGGAAAGGTGTACGAGCTCGACGACGCGTCCGGAATGGTCCGCGACCTCGGCTCTCCCTTGCCTGCAGCAACCTACGTTCGCGCTCTCGCTGCTGACCCGGACCGCTCTCTGATCCACGTCGGGACCGGTTGCCCGGCACGCCTTCTGACGCTCGACCCAGCCACAGGGGCGACGCAAGAGCTACCGATCCTCGAACTGGCCGGTGAAGACTTCGTCTACGCCCTCGCAATCGCCGGGGATCTCGTTGCCTGCGGCACCGAACCCGGCGGCCTGCTGATCGTCCTCGACCGCGGAACGCCGTACCAGGTGATCGAAACCCACGAACGAACCATCGACACGATCGCCATCGACGGTCGGATTGTCTGGTGCACCGGGAGACCGAGCGGTTCGCTCTTCCGCTACGACACCGCGACCGGCCAACTCGATCGGGTCTGTACACCGCTGCCCGGCCAAGAAACCCGAAGTCTCGCCGTGGACGCAGACGGCGTTTCCGGCATCTCCGGCGGCGGCCAATCCTGGCGCTGGTCAGGCCAGACCACGACCGTCATCGACCTCGGCCAACGAGGGCTTCCCGCCCACGTCGAACCGCCGCAATCCGTTTGCACACTGGGAGATGAGGTCTTAGTAGGCGGCAATTTCGGCCTCTGCGTCCACCGGCCGACCGAGCCGAGCATGCGCCGGTACGTCGTCGACGGCGAACCCAAGGCAATGGTGTCGACCGGCGATGCCGCTTACCTCGCGCTGTACCCCGGCGCCGGAATCTGCCGCTACGAGCCTCAGACCGAGACGATCAGCCAGATCGGAAAGATCGGCGGCCTCTCGAATCGCCCGCGCGACATCGCCTGGTCACCCGAACTCGACCTGGTCCTGGTTGCCACCCGCAACCAATACGGCCATCGCGGTGGCGCGCTCGCCGTCATCACCGCGGCGACAGGCACCATCGAACGGTACGACGATCTCCTCGAAGATCACGCTCTCTCCGCTCTCGCGCTCGGCGGCGGCACCGTGATCATCGGCAGCGAAACGATTGCGGACGGGCTGGAGCCAGCGACTGCCAACGCGCTCCTCGCCGGATTCGACCTGCTCGAACGACGGCTCCGCTGGACCTGGCGCCCGCTGGCCGAGGTCACGCAGTACACAAGCCTGGCCTGGCACCGCAACCTCCTGTACGGCGTCACCCGCGACGGCCGCCTGTTCGCTGCCGCCCCCGAAACGCCGCAGCTCGTCGCGCTCGGACACATCGACTGTGCCGAGCCCGGCCGACTGATCGAGGTCGACGATCGCCTTTACCTCGCCACGGAAGACGCAATCCTGCAAGTGGAAGCAGACCTGTCCACCACGGAGATCCTCACCGGCCTGGCCAGCGAGTGGCACAACGCCCCCCAACTGGCCGCGAACCCAACCACCGGAGACCTCTACGCCTGCGGCCGCGAACTACCGGCGGCCGCCTCGGCGATGTTGCGTTGCATGCCGCCGAACACGACGCCGTGAAACGGTTTGATGGCCCACCAGTACAGGTGACCGGGGAGACCGTGAGGATGGAACAGCGCACGCTGCCGGAAGATCGTGTTGCCGGCCTCGTCGTGATCGACAACGAGCTCCAACCAGGCCAGGCCGGGAAGCCGCATCTCCGCGCGCAGGCGCAGCAGTTTGAGGTGTTCGACGTCCTCGACGCGCCACCAGTCAAGGGGATCACCAACTGAGAGGTCCCGTGGATTGCGTCTGCCGCGACGCAGACCCGGACCACCGAACAGACGGTCGAGCAGACCCCGCGCCCACCAGCCCAGTCGCCACGAGTACCAGCCGTTGCCGCCGCCGATGCCTTCGATCACGGTCCAGAGTCGCTCGGGGCTGGCCGGTACGACGCTTGAACGCTCGTCGACGTACAGCGAACCTCCGGACCAATCCGGATCGCTCGGTAGTGGGTCGCTCGGTGTGCCGGGTGTCGCTGCGGACGCCCATGTCGTGGTGACGTCGAGCTCCTGGACTTTCTTCAGCGCCAGCTCCACCGCGCGGTCGAACCCGGTCAGGCCCGGTTCGGGATCGGCGACGTACTTGGCGATGTCGTGTTCCTTGCAGACGACCTCATGAATCAGGCTGTCGACAAGCGGACGCGCGATGCTGCTGGGTACAGGAGTGACCAGTCCGACCCAATGGCTGGACAGCGAAACCGTCAGCAGGGGGAGTGTGACGATACGACGTTGGTTGAGTCCGGCAACCTTCGCGTACCGCTGCATCATGTCGCGGTAGGTGAGGACGTCCGGACCGCCGATGTCGAAGCCCCTGCTCACATCCGCGGGCATCGCGGCGCTGCCCACCAGATAGTGCAGGACGTCGCGGACGGCGATCGGCTGGATCCTGGTGCTCAGCCAGCGCGGCGTGACCATCACCGGCAGCCGGTCGGTGAGGTGCCGCAGCATCTCGAAGGACGCGGAACCCGAGCCGAGGATGACGGCGGCTCGCAGCACGGTGACCGGTACGCCGGACGCCAGCAGGATCTCACCGACCTCGCGGCGCGAGTCCAGATGCGGCGAGAGCTCCTCACCTTCCGGATAAAGACCGCCGAGATAGACGATGCGTCGTACGCCGGCTTCCCGCGCAGCGGTCGCGAACGTCAGCGCGTTGTGCCGGTCCGTGGCCTCGAATCGGCGCCCGGTTCCCAGTGAATGGATGAGGTAGTACGCGACGTCGACGCCCGCCATCGCGGCGCGAAGCTGCTCGGCGTCACCCGCGTCGGCCTCCGCGACCTCGACCTCGCCGTACCAGGGGCGATCACGGAGGCGTCGCGGGTTGCGAGCCATCGCCCGGACGTCGTACCCGGCCCGCAAGAGCTCCGGAACCAGCCTCCCGCCGATATAGCCGGTCACCCCGGTGACCAGGGCTACCCCCGATTTCGACTGCTGCATGACATCCCTTCCGCTGGAAAGCCCCGGCCGTCACAGTTAGACGCGGTCCCAGGATCGGTGCAGGCCGACGGCTGCGAAGAGCTCTGTGGTGTAGGGCTTCGCGATCGTTTCACCGAGCACGATGCCGGGTGCGGTGACGTCGATACCGGCCGCGGTGAGGACCTCGACGCCGTCGCCCCAGGCGCCGATCACCTTGCAGTGGCGGAACAGTTCGCCGAGCAGGACGGTCAGTTTGGCGTCCGTCAGCGACGGGATGCCGGCGGCAACGATCACGGCGTCGTACTCGATCGATCGCGTGGTCAGGAAGGTCCGCTCGACAGTCTGTCGCGTCCTGGCCCGCTTGACCTCGCCGCCTACGGGAGCCACCAGCCTCAGTACGGCGCCTTGGGCCTCGACCGCGCGCCGGAGTTTGGTGATGCCGGCCAGGTCGGCGCCATCGGCACCGATCACGCCGATCACCCGTCCCGTGATCGGTCCGGGTTCGACGATGATCTGGGAGAGCGCGGGGGAGGGAACGACACCGGTGGCGGGCGCGCCGTCCGGTGCCGGCAGACCGAGACCGGCGGCGACGGCCGCGCAGAGCTCGGCGTCGACATTGGCGAGGACGCCGAGCATGCGTTCGCGGATCGGTTGCTCGTAGCACTTACCGAGCTCGAAGGTGAACGACTCGACGATGTGGGCCCGCTCGACCTCGGTCATACTTGCCCAGAACAACGAGGCCTGTGAGAAGTGGTCGGCGAACGAGGCCGGGTTCTCCCGCACCTTGGCGCCGGTGATCTCGCGGGGGACGTGGACGAAGGCGCCCTCGCTCACCTCGGCGGGTACGGGTTCGCCTTCGGCGCCGAGACTGTTGGGCAGGTACGGCGCGATGCCGCGAGGGACCGCGGTCTGGTGCATCCCGTCGCGGAGGTTGTCGTTCACCGCGGCGTGCGGGCAGTTGATCGGCAACTGGGTGAAATTAGGCCCGCCGAGCCGCGTCAGCTGGGTGTCGAGGTAGGAGAACAGCCGGGCCTGCATCAGCGGGTCGTCGGTGACCTCGATGCCCGGGACGAGGTTGCCGGTGTGGAACGCGACCTGCTCGGTCTCGGCGAAGTAGTTCGTGGGATTGCGGTCGAGGCTGAGCTTGCCGACCAGCTGGACCTCACACAGCTCCTCGGGGACCAGCTTCGTCGGGTCGAGCAGGTCGATGCCCTCGAAGGTCTGCTCCGCGGTGTCCGGCATGATCTGCAGGCCGAGCTCGAACTCCAGCGGCGCTCCGGCGTCGATGCCGTCCGCCAGGTCGCGGCGGTGGAAGTCAGGATCGGTCCCGGCGGCGAGCTGCGCCTCTTCCCAGACCAGCGAGTGGACCCCGGCGACCGGCTTCCAGTGGAACTTGACCAGGCTGGTCTCACCCTTCGCGTTCACCAGCCGGAAGGTATGGACCCCGAAGCCTTCCATCGTCCGGTAGGAGCGCGGAATGCCGCGGTCGGACATCGCCCACATGACGTGGTGGGTCGCCTCGGTGTGCAGCGAGACGAAGTCCCAGAACGTGTCGTGCGCGGACTGGGCCTGCGGGATCTCCCGGTCGGGATGCGGCTTGCCGGCGTGAATGATGTCGGGGAACTTGATCCCGTCCTGGATGAAGAAGACCGGCATGTTGTTGCCGACCAGGTCGAAGTTCCCTTCGTCGGTGTAGAACTTCACTGCGAAGCCCCGGACGTCGCGAACGGTGTCGGCCGACCCCCGCGAGCCCAGCACGGTCGAGAACCGGGCGAAGACCGGCGTCTGCCGGCCGCGCTGCAGGAAGCCGGCCTGAGTGACCGTTGCCGCATTCCCGTACGACGTGAACGTTCCGTGTGCAGCCGCTCCCCGTGCGTGCACGACGCGCTCCGGGATCCGTTCGTGGTCGAAGTGGGTGATCTTCTCGCGAAGATGGAAGTCGTCCATCAGCGTCGGGCCGCGCGACCCCGCCTTCAGCGAATGGTCGGTGTCCGGGAGCCGGACGCCCTGCGCGGTGGTGAGCAGCGAGCTGGTCTGGAGCCTGCCCTCAGCTGCCTCCACCGGACGGTCCTCCGTACGGCGCGCGGGTGCTGCGGGCGCCGCGCTCGATCGACGAGGAGCGCTGGAAGCTTTGCGTTTCGGGGGCATGCGGTTCCTCCTGAGAGATGCTGACCGCACCCGGTACCCCCGACGTACACATCTTTGCCCGGGCTGCTCAGTCGCGGTTGTGGCGGGTGAGCACGGCGTGCGTGCCATCGCAGAGCGGGGCTATGGCTGAGCGGCCGCAGCGGCAGAGAGCGATGGTACGGCGCTCGGTCGGGACCGGGTTGCCGTCTTCGTCGAGGAGTTCGAAGTCACCGCGGACCAGGATCGGGCCGTCGGGATAGGCGCGGATCACGGTGGCGGGGTCCTCGGCGTTCGTCGTCATACCTGTGCAGTACCCATCGGTCACACGGTTTCTGCTCGGGGTACCGGTGCGCAGCTTTGATGGAACGAGGAGACGCGAATGCAGGTACCACCCCCACGGGGACCACTCAGCGGTTGGCTGATCAGCCGGCTGGCGGGGCGCCGTACCGAGGAAGTTACTGTCTACGGATCGAGTGAGCCGTGGGCGGACGACGATCTGCAGCTCGCGCTGTGGATCGCGTACGAGTTGCACTATCGGGGCTTCGAGGACGCGGTGGTCGACGGCCAGTGGCATCCGGAGATCATTGCCTTCCGCACCCAGTTGGAGCAGCCGTGGACGGCGTGGCTGGAGGCGAACTGCCGGACGCTGCCGAGCGACGTACCGGGCGACGTACCAGTCGCGGAGCAGTTGCGTGCGTTGATCGATGCCGACGACGGGCCGAAGCTGTCGGCCTATCTGCGCCGGCACGCGACTCTCGAGGAGTTCCGCGAGTTCGTCCTGAATCGGTCCGTGTACCAGCTGAAGGAGGCCGATCCGCACAGCTTCGGCATCCCGCGGCTCGACGGCGCCGCGAAGGCCGCGCTGGTAGAGATCCAGTCCGACGAGTACGGCGCCGGCCGTGCCGAACGCATGCATGCGGAGCTGTTCCGGACCACGATGGGATGGCTCGGTCTGAACGATGCCTACGGCCACTATGTGCCGGAGGTCCCCGCGGTCACGCTGGCGATCTCCAACGTGATGTCGCTGTTCGCGATGCATCAGCGCTGGACGCCCGCCCTGCTCGGCCACCTGGCCGCACTCGAGATGACCTCGACCCTCCCGAACCGCCAGTACGCCGCCGGCGCGCTCCGGCTCGGCGCAACGGACGCACAGGCCCGCTACTTCACCGAACACGTCGAAGCGGACGCAGTCCACGAACAGATCGCCGCTCACGACCTGTGCGGCAACTATGTCCGCGAGCACCCGTCCGCGATCGGCGACGTACTCTTCGGCGCCAGCTGCTCACTCGCCCTGGACAACCTGTTCGCCCAACACCTACTGACCACCTGGCAACCCAACTCAGCAGCCTTACATCGGACGGCTGGGCGTTCGTAGGCTGTTCAGCTCCACTGATACTTCCCGTAGACGGAGACCGTCGTACCGATCGGGGTGTCGGCGAAGATGTGATGGATTTCCGGGCGCAGGACGCGGACGCAGCGGTGGCTGGCCGGGTACGGCTTGATCAGCGAGTTGACGCGAGATCCGTGGAGAGCGATTCCCGGGCGATCTTTGAGGAAGTAGAGCGAGTCGTACATGTAGGCGTCCTCGTACAGGCTGCTCTCGTGCGCGCCGGCCCACTTGCGCCAGACCTTGCCGGTCCGGTTCGGGGTGTCGTACCCGGGAGCGCCGGTCGAGATCCAGACGATCCGCTTGTACTGCTTGTTGACGATCTGGTACAGCACCTGGCAGGTCTTGTTGACGTAGATGCCGTCCGGGCGGGTCGGCGTCGGCTTCGCGGTCGCGTTGATCACCGAGTACGCCTCGTCCAGGCTCAGGCCCTTGCGGCTGATCGGCATGCCGTTCGTCTCACGCCAGGCGCACAACGCCTGCCGGCCGCGCACGGTGATGTCGCCGTCGGCGTCGCCGACCGGGTAGCCGAGCTTCGCCAGCTTCTGCTCGACCTTCAGCGCGTAGTACTGCGGTTTGTGCGGGTTCTTCGGCTTCTTCGTCGGCTTGACGGTGGGCGTGGCTGTGGGCTTCGCGGTGGGCGTTGCCGTCGGTGTGCTGGCCGCCGGGGCGCTGGGCGTCGGCGTACTGGCGGTCGTCTTCCCGGGCGGTGGGGAGCTCGTCTCGCTGGCGGCCACATCCGAACAGCCGACCAGGACGAACGACGTAACGACGGCACCAGCTACCAGACCATGTCGACGAGACATGATTCCCCTCTCCCTCGAGCACCTTCAAGAGTTGCAGAACCACGCCGAGTGAGCGCGCAGCGACCCGCCGAGACTAGTGTCCGGGGGATTCAGCGTCGCGGGATCGCGCTCTCCCGTCACCGAACCGTTGTCAAGCACCCTCGCGAACTCCGGCCCTGCCAGACTGGGCCGATGGAGTTCCGCGTCCTCGGCCCGCTCGAGATCGTCGTCGACGGACGAACGATCCCGGCGCTCGCGCCGCGCCTGCAGACGCTGCTCGCGACGCTGCTCCTGCGCCCGCACCGGGTCGTCTCGGTCGACGAACTCATCGATCGGCTCTGGCCCGAGGACACCCAGCCGGCAAATCCCAAAGCCTCACTGCACACCTATGTACGGCGCCTGCGCGAGATCGTCGGCGCCGATCTACTGCTGACCCGCGGCCAGGGCTACCTGCTGGCGGCCGAACCGACCGATCTCGTCGCGTTCCGCGCAGGCGTGGCCGAGGCCGCCGCTGCCCCTGTCCGGCAGGTCGAGCATCTGCGGAAGGCCCTCGATCAGTGGCGTGGGGAAGCGCTCTCTGTTGATCCCTACGTTGCTGTTGGGCTGAACGAGGAGCGGCTGGCCGCTGTTGAGCAGTACTACGACGCTCGGCTGGCTCGCGGCGATCACGCGGACGTACTGCCCGAGCTTCAAACCCTGTCCGCCCAGGAACCCTTGCGGGAACGGCTCGGCGGGCTGCTGATGATCGCGCTCTATCGCTGCGGACGCCAGGCCGAGGCACTTTCGGCGTACGACGCGATCGCTGCGCGGCTTGCGGAGGAGTTCGGGCTAGATCCAGGCGACGAACTGCGCCGGCTTCGACAGGCAATCCTCACCTCGGCCTTGGAAGCGGCTCCCGCCTCCCCCTCGGAGGATTGGAATCGGCAGAATCAGCTCCCGCTCGATATCCGGCAACTCGTCGGGCGAGACGGTCTCGTCGCGGAGGTTGCGAAGCTGGTCTCCACGACTGACGGCGTACCGGTTGTGGTGCTCTCCGGTGCTCCGGGAGTCGGAAAGAGCGCTCTCTGCGTTCGCGTCGCGCATCAGCTGGTCGAGCAGTTCCCGGACGGTCAATGGTTCGTCCGGCTCCGAGGCGCATCGGGTCAGCCGCGGCGCGCGGGCGACGTACTGGCTGAGCTGTTGCGTTCTTCGGGCGTCGATCCTTCGGTGATTCCCGACGAACTGGATGATCGGGCGGCGATGTTCCGGGCTCGCCTCGCGGATCGCAGTGTGCTTCTAGTACTCGATGACGCGCGGGATGCGGCGCAGGTTCGGCCGCTGCTGCCGGGGCGAGCCGGGAGCGCGGTGATCGTGACGAGCCGCAGCGCGCTGGGCGGCCTGGTGGCGCTCGATGGGGCGATCGGCGTGCGGGTCTCGACATTGACCGACGATGACAGTGCCTCGCTGATCAGTTTGTTGCTCGATGCAACTGATTCCGGTGCTGCTGTTCGAGAGTTGGCAGCTGCCTGCTCCGGTCTGCCGCTGGCGCTACGGATCGCCGGCGCGAACGCCGCTCGCGGTTCAGTCTCCGAGTACGTCGCTCGTCTGCGTTCTGCCGGTGCATTGCCGATGCTCGCCATTGACGACGACATCGCGGTCAGTGCCGCGTTCCAGACGTCGTACGAGCTTCTTGAACCCTTTGTCCAGCGGGGTTTCCGGCTGCTGTCCCAATTCCCTGGTGCCGAATTCGGTGCGGATGCGGCCGCCGCACTGATCGGCGTAGACCATTCCCTCGTCCTTGGGAGCCTCGAAGCCGCCAGCTTCCTGGAGCCGGTCGGCGAGGGCCGCTACCTGATGCACGACCTCGTCAAGGAGTACGCCGGCCTGCTCGACGCGCCCGACCTCGACGCCTGGAACGCCTTGTGCAGCTGGTATGTCGGTACGGCGGATGCCGCGATCAGCGGGTTGTTCCCGAACGCGGTCCGGCTGCCGATCACGGCGTACGACGGCGTGGTCGTCGGCGACGCGGAGACCTGGCTGGAGGCGGAGCTGGCCAACCTCGAAGCGGTCGCCACCGAGGCACTCCGGATCGGTCCGGCCGAGGTCGTCTGGCTGCTCGCGGACATCGTCCGGCCGTATCTCTACCACCACAGCCTGATCAGCATCTGGCGCAATCTGGTCGAACTCGGCGCTGCAGCCGCTCCGGACACCCGAGGGTGTGGTGCGATCGAGCATGCCCGCGGCGTGCTCGCGCGGATCACCGGCGACGCGGTCAGCGCGACGGAACACAGCACCCGAGCCATCGCGCTGTACCGCGAGAGCGGCTTCTCAGTGGGGGAGGCCGCGCTCTTGTGCAATCTCGGGCTCTCCTACAACGACCGGGGGCAGCTCCGGAAGTCGTCCGAGCTGCTCGCGGCCGGGATCGCGCTCTTCCGTTCGCTGGGCGAACTCGATCGACTGCCGGTCGCGCTGCTGAACCAGTCGCTCAACTACCTGCATCTCGGCAAGTTCTACGAGTGCATCGAGTGTGCGACGGAGAGCCTGGAGCTGGGGCTGACCGATCAGGGCTGGGTCGCTCGGGTGAACCGGGCGGCGGCGTACACGGATCTGGGGGAGTACGACAAAGCCGAGGCCGACATGGCACTGCCGCCGGGTGACAATCGCCTGGACGTGATCAGCTGGCGCAACTCGCTCGCCGAGGTCGATCGCTCCCGACGCAACTACCCGGCCGCGCTGGCGCATGCCACCGAGGCGCTCAGGCTCAGCCTCGAGATCACGTCGCCGTACCACGAGTGCTTCAGCCGGCTCGTCCTCGGCGAGATCAACCTGGCAGCCGGCGATCTACCCGCCGCCCAGGTGCACCTCGCGCAAGCCGAACTGATGGCTCGCGAGGCCGGCTACGGCACGATGCTCGCGGACACCCACGGCTGGCAGGCCCTCTGCCTCTACCGCGCCGGCGACCCTTCGAGCGCGCTCGAGTTAGGCCGCACCGCACTGGCCGAGGTCGAGGCCGTCGAATACGCAGTCGGCCAGTACCACGTCAACGCATTGCTAGCCGACTGCTACCGAACCCTCGGCCACCCCGAACAGGCCGCCGTACACCAGTCCGCCGCCGACGAAATGCGGCAGCGGACAGGCTACGTCCCGGCCTAGAGCCCGAGGTCGCGCAGGAACTCCGGCTTGTACGCCTGCAGCACGACGTACCGCGGATCCGGCACCTCCATGCCAGCGTTCTTGGCCTCGTCACTAGCCGCGTCGTGCTCACCAACCGGCACGCTCGGATCAGTCCACTCCTGCTCGGCCGCATTCCACCGAGTCACCGTGTACTCCGCCGTAAGGTTGTCGCCCGCAACAAGCTCCTTGACGGTCCGCTCCGCCTCCAACGCATCCTCAAGAGTCTGCGTGTACAGCAGCATCCTGTTCCCGTCCCGCGTCACCGTGACCTGACTACCGAGCCGCTTCCGCGCATCGTCATCCAGATCCAGCGCCCGCACCCGATCCCAGAACGTCAGCCCATGCTCCTCATTGCCGAGCACAACCTCAACCCGAAACTCATCCGCCATGCTCACACCCTACAGACAGCCAACCCCGCCCCGCCGCGCAACCGGGTAGGACCCCACGCGACGTCGCCGTTGCCCTGCAACGCCGCCGCACCGCAGCACCTTTTGTACTTCACTCCGGACCCACACCAGCACGACTGATTGCGCCCCGGCGGCCACGCAACCCCCACGACATCGTCCCGAGGCCACTTGATCGCGGTGAGGACCTGTCCAGATTCCCTCAGCAGCGGCTGAGCCTCATCGATGCGCTCGAAGAAGAACGCGGCAGTCCGGTGCATGACAAGTACCGGCTCGTTGAGCCGGCGCAATCCACGCTCGACCTCGTGGTAATAGTCGACGATGCTGTCGAGGCTGATGCGCACAGGCCAGTCCTCGTGGGTCCCAACGAGCTCGGACCGACTCCAGACGTGAACCTCCCCGTGACTGATCCGCGGCTCTCGCAACAGGTCAAGCACATCCAAGTAGATGTTGGTTCTCTCGACCGCCCCAACATCAGCCAGCACCTCGAGGCCGTCCAGCTTGACGCCCAGCGCCCACTTCATCCGCCGCCGGCCATTCAGCATCACTTGTGCCCACCCCGAGCAACACTTCTCATCCTCGGTCAGCGCGTTGAACCCCTGTGAGTACAAGATCAGCGCTTCCATGCACTCACCCCGCAGCTCGTGCGCCCACGCTGCCGCCCAGCGGTCCGCAGCAGCAGAGGCATCGTCCGTCAGCGGGTCTTCGTCGTCGTAACAGTCGAAGTCGTCCGTCAGTAAGTCATTCATACCTGGAACATATTGAGATTGACCCCCCGCGAAGCCGCCACTTTCCCAACTGTGGATAACCACCTCTCGGGTGCCAAGGCTCCGGCTTCCCTCCCGGCGCTCGGCCAGGTGATCTGCCACCACCTCGGTGTCGAGCGGCCGCAGTCCGCTCTGGAGCAACGCCTGTGCGCGAGCTCGCCGCCGCGGGACTGCGGCATGAGCCGGGCGGACCGCCAGCACTGACTAACTCGGTGCGGCTCGGGCAGTTCACGCTCAGCGTCACCGGCCCGAGCGCCCCTGCGGGAGGTTGGGCAGTGGCGCAGGTCCGCCCCAGAGGTCTATGGGACGCATCCCGGGGGTGCGCACACTCTGCGGGGGCCTTGAACAAGTTATGCCGTGTTCACGGCCCCTATTTCTTGTCCACACCCCCCGCAACTGACCTGCCAAAGGGGGAACAGGCCGGTGTCACGGCCGCACCACCCACCGGGATAGGGCAGAAGAGCCTCACACGGTGGGCACTCAGCGCGGCGGATCGACCAGGACTGGCACGGCCTCGCGGATCACCAGTGGTGTCGAGGGCCCAGTGATCGGAACCGGACCGACGTACTGAATAGGTCCACCAGCGACCTGGAAGCTAGCGGCGTACTCAACGGTGACCGAGAGGTTGACGTCCCCGCGCTTCAAGTACTTATGCGTGATCTCCTTCGACGGGTACGGCGCGCCGGGGGAGTAGGTGCTCTTGGAGGTGCGATCGCCAAAGCTCCAGACATACTTCGACGGAGTCGCCTTCACCACCACCGGAAACCCAAGAATCGTCACCTGATAGGTGAGAACACCGGTCTTGTCCGTGTAAACGATCGTGTCCAGATTGACAAGAGTCTTGTCCTTCGGCTGCACATGCACCGTCAGCTTCCTGAACAACACATTCTTAGACTCACTAAACACCTGATCCCAACTAACATCCTCCGGCCGAGGCCGCACCACCGGCTGCGGCGTAGTCCCCACCGGCCCACCAGGCCGCCCCGGCTCCACAGGCTGACACCAATCCGGCCCCGGCACAGACCCATCCGGCTGCACCCGCCCACACAAGCCCACGTTCAACCGCACGCCCTGCTTGAGGCGGGTGCTCGGCGGCCTCTTACCATCCTGGCTCCGTGGACTCTTCAGATTGGCGGTCGGCTTCTTATGGCGCCTGGGCTTTTGCTTCGGAGTCGTCGTTCCCTCGGTCAGGCGACCTCGTTTCACCTGTTTTCCGGTCGCCATGGCGCCCTCTTTCCCCTTTTCGACAGTGATGACAGGCGGGTTCGAAGTGCGGGCGGCCGGTAGCAGGAGAGCAGGGTTGTCCCGCCGCGTTTGTGGCGTTGCGACAGCACCGATCGGCCACGAGAGTGCTGCCAAGGTCAGTAGGGCCACGGAACCCACACGCCACGGACTCATTGTTCCGCCAGGTCCGTTTCGTACATCACCCAGTTCTCGCCGCTCGCGGAGAGTGCGATCGAGTCGATGTACTCCGCAGGCTGGACGATCGCAGGCTTCTCCGAGGGCGATTCCTTGACGGTGTACTTACCAACTGCAAGCAGGGCTTTGCCGCCGACTCGGCCGGTGCTGCCACGGGCAAGTTGGTAGACGTCCTTCACCTTCTCGTCGAAATCTCCAGACATCCCGCCGTTGGCAACATTCACCTTCTTGATGTAGTTGACGTATTCCTTGCAGCCTTCGCATCCGGCCTCGCTCTCGGCGACCAGTGGTGCAGTGTCACCGGTCCTGGCCGCGTAGTTCCTGAGGTCGATGTAGTACCTGTAGAACGCGTCGGCGGCGGGCAGGGTCAGGCCGTTGGCAGCCGCGGGGCGCTCAGGCGGACCGCTGGGGGTTGCCGTCGGCGTCGAGCTGCTGCCGGGGGCAGTGGGAGCGGCGGTCGGCGGCGGTGCGGTGTTGGGGCGGCCGGCTTCGGGGCTGCCGGGGCCGCAGGCGCTGAGGAGGAGTGCGCTGAGACACGTGGCAGTCAGGAAGGCCGGTTTGTTGCGGATTGTCACCGAGTTCACCTCTCCGTAGTCATCACTGATCGTAAACGGAGGAGGTGCCACCCGGCGATGCCCAATCCGCCCACCTGTGGATAACCCGGCAACATTTCACACAGCAGAATGGCCTTGCTTCGATCGACTAGAGTTCTTAGTCATGGAGCTCAGGCACTTGGAACACTTCGTGGCCGTCGCCGAGCAGAAGCACTTCACGCGGGCGGCCGAGGCGATGTCCATCTCCCAGTCCGGTCTGTCCGCGTCGATCCGCGCGCTCGAACGTGAACTCCGAGCGTCCCTCTTCGTCCGCAACACCCGCAGCGTCGAGCTCACCGAAGCGGGCCGCGCCCTCCTCTGCGAAGGCCGCCGTACCCTCGCCGCCGCCGAAGCCGCCAAGGACGCAGTAGCCGCAGTCCAAGGCCTCCTCCGCGGCCACCTCACGGTCGGCCTGGAGCAGTGCCTCGGCGTAGTCGACGTACCCGCCGTCCTCGCCAAATTCCGCTCCGCCTACCCCGGCGTAGAGATCGAGGTCCGCCAAGGCGGCTCCACCCCGATGCTCGACGAACTAGCCTCCGGCCGCCTGGACGTCGCCTTCGTCGCGACCGCCGGCGACCCGATCGACGGCCTCGACCTCCGCCCGCTCTCCCGCGAACCCATGGTCCTCGTCTGCGCCCCCGACCACCGCCTGTCCGCCGGCCGGCCAGTCTCCCTGGACGACCTCGCAGGCGAGTCCTTCGTCGACTTCGACCCGACCTGGGGCGCTCGCACCATCTCCGACCGCGCCTTCACCACAGCCGGCGTCGCGCACCCCGTCACGATCGAAGTGAACGACGTACACACTCTCCTAGCCCTGGTCGCCCACAACCTAGGCGTAGCCCTGGTCCCAGAGCGCATCGCCGCCAAACGCGGCGACCACATCACCGTCCCGCTCACCCCCGGCAGCGCCTCCGAGTGGCAGGTCTCCGTAGCCGTCCCCACCGGCACCGCCGCCTCCCTAGCCGCCGACGCCCTTCTCGGCATGCTCCCCACGAGCGCAGTCCACAACTAGCCCGCGAGACCCCAGTAGTGTTTGCCTGCATGGCACGCAAACACGACCCGCTCGCCGATACTGCTGACTTGCTAGTGCAACTCCACGCAAGCATGTCCGGACTGAACCCAGACGAGCGGAGAGCGCGGATTGCGGGCCTGCTCAGCGCGCGTCCGTCTGGTCAGCTACAACAGACCCACCCGTCCCGAAGAGGTCCGCGCCGCAAGACCGATGTGACATACCAAGTGCGGGTCGAGCTTGAGGGAACCCGGCCCCCGGTGTGGCGTCGACTGGAGATTGCCTCCGACCTCTTCCTGAATGAGGTTCACGACATCATTCAGACCGCGTTCGGCTGGACTGACAGCCACCTGCACGAGTTTGCTGCCGGTCCGAGTTACCACAGCCGCACCAGCGAGCATTACCTCTGTCCGGTCCAGGTCGAGCAACGCGCAACCGGCGTACCGGAAGAGGACGTGCGCCTTGACGAGGTCCTGGCCAAGCGGGGCAGCAAGCTGTTTTATCTGTATGACTTCGGCGATGACTGGATGCACGTCATCAAGGTCGAGGCTGTGAAGCCGCGGGACGAGTCCGCTCCTCGAGCCGTTTGCCTCGACGGTGAGCGTCCTGGTCCGAGCGAAGACTGTGGCGGCGTCTGGGGCTACGAGGTGGCCTGTGCGGCCATGGAGCACCCAGACAGCGCTGCCGCTGTCGCTGACTACGCCCGTATGTTCGGCGATGACTCCGAGCTCGAGGATTTCGCCCCGACCCCGTTCGATCTCGCGAACATCAATGCGATGCTCAGCTACAAGATTGCAGAATCCTCCGGAGTGCTGGAAGCACTTGCCAACGCGATCGATTCGATGGCTGACCGACAGTACTTCCAGCAGATGGTTGCCAGCGCTGACCTGGACGCGCCGATCGACATCGACGCCGACACGGCCGCCCAGATGGTCGCGCCCTATACCTGGCTGCTGAATCGGGTCGGGACCGACGGCATCAAGTTGACCGGCGCAGGTTACCTGCCGCCCGCCCACGTCGAGGCTGCCCTGGCCGAGCTCGGGTTTGGTGACGAATGGATCGGCAAGGGGAACCGCGAGAACCAGACCCTTCCCGTCCTGCACCTGCGGGAGTCGGCACAGGCGATGGGCCTGCTGCACATGGGTCGCGGAGCACTCGTACTCAGCGAGCTCGGCCGTGAACTCCGCGACGATCCTCTCGCCTTGTGGTGGCTGCTTGCCGAACAAATGCCGCTGGACTCAGAGGACTTCTGCGAAACCCATGCCGGTCTCCTGCTCCTGGTCGCCCTTGCCGGGGGTTCGGCGGATGACCCCTATCCCGCGGTCGCCCGGATTCTCGACGCGATCGGTTGGACGGACATTGACGGAACGCGAATGACGCCGGCGATGGCCCGCCTGGCGGCGGCAGAAACCAGTTTCGTACTGCGACGACTCCGCGGCTTCACGAACGAGCCGGGTATCCACCGCTGGGACGACATCCCGACGCCGCAAGGGGTGCTGTTCGCCAAAGCCGCCCTAAGCACCTGGCTGAGCCCGGCCTAGCGCCACGGCATCGGGGCCGGTACGCCGGGCGTTCGGCGTACCGGCGCTACAGTTGCGGGCGTGACGCGTGATCATGATCCTCAGCCGGTCTCGCCCATCACCACTGCTCTGATGGAGCGGTACATGAACCGCGACCAGCCGCGCCCGTCGCGCCGCAGGCCACGCCGCGACGACGTCGTCACCTACCAGGTGCGCGTCGAGCTCGAGGAGACCGAGCCGCGGCTATGGCGGCGACTGGAGCTCGCCTCCGACATGCTCCTGAACGAGGTCCACGACGTCATCCAGATCGCGTTCGGCTGGACCGACAGCCACCTGCACGAGTTCGCGTCGGGGGAGGCGTACTACGACAACACGAGCGAGCACTACCTCTGCCCCTTCTCGGTCGAGGACGGCGGAACCGGCGTACCGGAGAACGAAGTACGCCTAGACGAGGTCTTGGTGGATCAGGGCGACAAACTGCTCTACCTGTACGACTTCGGCGACGACTGGATTCACGTCATCGAGCTCGAATCCGTTCAGCCGCGCGACGAGTCAGCTCCTCGAGCAGTCTGCATCGACGGCCAGCAGCCAGGGCCGAGCGAGGACTGCGGCGGAGTGGGCGGCTACGAGCTGATTCGCGCGGCCGTCGATCCCGATCACCCGGATCATGCGGCAGCGGTCGCCGAATACACCAGCCGGTACGGCGCTGAGGCCGACCCCAGGTACTACGCTCCGACCCTGTTCGATGCCGAGAGCGTCAACAGGCGACTGGTTGCGCTCAGCAACAAAGTGGAGCTCCCCGAACCGCTCAAAGCACTCGGCGACGCGATCCGTTCGCCAGATCATCAAGAGCAGTTCGACCAATTGATCGCCGACGCGGGGCTGGATGCGCCGATCGACATCGATGCCGAGACGGCAGCTCAGATGGTCGCGCCGTACACCTGGCTGCTGAACCGTGTCGGTGTGGAGGGTCTCAAGCTGACCAGCGCCGGCTACATGCCGCCAGTGCACGTGGAGGCCGCCTTCACCGAGCTCGGACTCGGCGACGAGTGGATCGGCAAGGGCAATCGCGAAGACATGACCCCGCCCGTACTGACCCTGCGAGACACCGCACAGGCATTGGGCTTGCTACGCAAGTACAAGGGATCGCTCGTGCTCACTCCGCGCGGACGTACCGTTCGCCAGGATCCCCTTGCCTTGTGGTGGCATCTGGCGGAACAGCTGCCGGCGACCTCCAAAGATCCCTACGCGAACCAAGCGGGATTGATCACCTTGGCCGCTCTCGCCGCGCAATCGACCGATTCCGTGAACCGGACTGTCGCTGACCTGCTCACCGCGATCGGTTGGCAGGCCAGCGATCGAGGTCCTGTTACTCCATCGATGGCGATTGAGGCGACCTGGGACACCAGCGTCGTACTCCACCGAATCGGAGCACTCGTTGACGAGCGAGGCATGTACGGCCGGTCTGACATCCCGACACCGCACGGTGCGATTTTCGCGCGAGCCGCGTTGCGCACCTGGCCCAGCAAGACCTAGTACACGGCAAACCGCCTGTACGCCGACGCTCGGCGTACAGGCGGTTCGTTGAACAACTCAGGTCACCAGGCGTAGTCCTCGGGGGAGGTCTTGTAGCCGGGGAAGATCTCGTCGAGCTTGGCCAGGGCCTTGTCGTCGAGCTTCACGTCGACCGCGCGTACGGCGGACTCCAGCTGCTCCATCGTCCGCGGCCCCACGATCGGACCCGTGACCGCCGGCTGGTGCAGCAGCCACGCCAGCGCGACGTCGCCCGGCTCATGCCCGAGCTCATCCGCAAACGCCTCGTACTGCTCGATCTGCGGCCGCAACCTCTCGAGCGCTTCCTTCGCGCGCCCCTCGGTACGACGTACACCCTCGTTTTCCTTGCGGATCACGCCACCCAGCAGCCCACCCTGCAACGGCGACCACGGGATCACGCCAAGCCCATACTCCTGCGCCGCAGGCAGTACCTCGCGCTCAACGTCACGCACGATCAGGTTGTAGATCGACTGCTCACTGACCAGCCCGTTGAAGCTCCGCTTCGCCGCGGCAGCCTGCGCCTGTGCGATGTGCCAGCCAGCGAAGTTGCTGCTCCCGGCGTACAGGATCTTGCCCTGCTGTACGGCGACCTCGATCGCCTGCCAGATCTCGTCCCACGGCGTAGCGCGGTCGATGTGGTGGAACTGGTACAGGTCGACATAGTCCGTCTGCAGCCGCTTCAAACTCGCGTCGAGCGAGCGCCGGATGTTCAGCGCCGACAGCTTGTTCGTGTTGGGCCAGTCCGACCCCATGTCCCCGTAGACCTTCGTCGCGAGAACAGTCTTCTCCCGGTTCTGGGGATCCTTGGCAAACCACTCGCCAACGATCTCCTCAGTACGCCCCGGATAGATCGACCGCCCGTACCCATTGGCGGTGTCAAAAAAGTTGATGCCCTTCTCATGAGCCGCATCCATGATCGCGTGCGAGTCGTCCACGCTCGTGTGCGGCCCAAAGTTCATCGTGCCCAGGCAGATACGGCTGACAGTAAGGCCGGTCCGGCCAAGATGAGTGAATTCCATACCTCCCAACCTCCTCCCCGACACGCAACCTGTCCAACAGGAGAATCCACTCAGTCCAATCACCACACGTTCTAAGTCTCTTCCGACGGCCAGTGGACCTGTACGGCGCGCCGCGGTGCACGTCGCGGTCGAGCCGAGGTCTTAGTCTCGTCGGCATGGCGACCACCAATCTCGACGTTGGCGGCTACAAGCTCGCAGCTGATATCTCGGGGGAGGGCACGCCAACGGTGGTCTTCATCTCCGGCTCCGGAAGCGGTAAGGATTCCTGGGACGTGACCATCGCGACTCTGCGCTCCTCGACAACACTCCTGACTTACGACCGCGCCGGGATCGGCGACAGCGAGGTCCCGCCAGACTCAGCGACCCGCACGTTCGGCGACTCCGCGGCGGAGCTGCACCGCCTGCTTTCCGCGACCAACCTCCCAGGCCCGATCATCCTGGTAGGCCACTCCTTCGGCGGACTGATCGCCCTGACCTTCGCTGCCCGATGGCCCGAAGCTCTCGCCGGCCTAATCCTCGTCGACGCCTCTGACATCCACCTCTATCGGGACATCGACACAAAAATCCTGATAGCCGCCGATGGCGACAGAGAGGGCCACCTCTCGTACGACGTCGCAGGCAGCGTGGATGAGATCACGGCCAGCCGACGCCCCCTCGGCGTACCGACTGTCGTCATCGCCAGTCGCGTAGGCCACTGGCTCGAACTCGACGACTTCACCCGCTGGCAACCCTTCACTCCCGCCGAGCTCGACGACCGCTGGCAGCGTCACCAACAGTCGCTAGCAGCTGACCTCCAGGCCACCCACAGGGTCGCCCGGTACGGCGGCCACAGCATCCAGAACGACGACCCAGCCCTCGTCGCCGAATCAATCGACGCCCTCATCGACCTCGCCCGGCAGCCAGCCCCATGATCGACAAACTGACCCTGCCATCTGACGAGGTCCTGGCCGACGCCCAACTCATCTGGGCCTACCACCAGATGAACCACGCCCTGCGTCCCGCCGATATCGGCATCGGTCTCGGCAGCCACGACCTAGGCGTCGCAACCTTCGCAGCCGACCTCTTCCACCAAGGCCTGTTCCCGACCCTCATCTTCACCGGCGCCAACAGCCCAAGCACCACCGCCCGCTTCCCCCGAGGCGAAGCAATCCACCACCGAGACCACGCCATAGAACTCGGCGTACCCGCGTCCAACATCCTGATCGAACCCCGAGCCACCAACACCGGCGAAAACATCACCTTCACCCGTGACCTCCTGGCCGGCACCGATGTGAAGTCAGTCCTCCTGATCTCCAAGCCCTACATGCAACGCCGAGCCTTCGCCACCTGCCAAAAGCAATGGCCGGACGTAGAAGCGACCTGCGCCTCCGACCCAATCGACCTGATCAGCTACATCGCCACCATCGGCGACCCCAACCTCGTCCTCAGCATGCTGGTCGGCGACCTCGAACGCATCACCACCTACCCCGCCCGCGGCTTCGCCATCAAACAAGAGGTCCCGCCCGACGTACTAGCCGCCTACGAACGCCTAACCGCCGCCGGCTACACCAACCACCTGACGACGTGAGGCAGACAGCCTGACTCAGTCGTCTATCAGGTCTGTGATCGCCTGGAACACGATTGCCTCCGCGCGAGGATCGTCGACAATCTCGGCCAGGCGAATCGACGGATACCGGCGCCACCCGCTGGCGCGCGCCTCGACGATCTTGGGTCGCAGGGATTCGACCTGTTCGAGCTTCGCGGTCGCTGTTTCGATCCGGCCAGGTCCCGTCCGCTCGATGATGTCGCCGAGGTAGAAGACCAGGTATGCCTTGGTCGTCGGACTGTCGGTATTGGCGTTCAGCACCCAGACCGCCGTCGGACGACCTTCGACGTTGTACCAACCGCCGACGCCTGGAGTCGCTCCACGGCCCCACGACAGCCTGACCCCGCGCGACTCGACATCGGCCAGCAGCTTCTCCACCAGCAGAAACTCCTGTTGACCGCAGCGTGCCTTGGTGGTTGCGAGGAAAGTCTCGCGCGTCCACTGATTGCCACTCGAACTCTTGGCGCCGATCGCAGCAGACGTCCTGCCGACCACCCGTGGGACGTAGGCGACGGATGCGGCCGATACGAACTGACGCAGTTCAACCCCTAGCACCTCGGCGGGACTCATCTGCTCATTCAAAAACTCGATCACTCGCACCAACTCCGGTGGGAGTGCATCAGCGACAAAGATCATTCGCACGCGGCCTGCGATCAGATTGGACTCGACGGTGCTCCAGAACTCTTCGGGGTCCCGCCCAGGCCGGAGCTCGCCCAGCAGTGCCTCGACCGCAGTGCCCTCTTCGGTTGCTCGACGCTCCAGCGCCTGCCTGATCAGCGCAAGCGGCCAATGCTTCACCGCGTTCGCCGCGTAGTCGAGCATCTGCCCGACCACCTCGCGGCGAATCCGAGTGTCGGACGCGCGCTTAACCTCGACCAGCACAGGGATGCACTCGTGGTCTATGAACAAGTGATCGAGGCTGAAGTTGGCCGCCCCCTGCTCAGTCGAAGGCACGCCCATCTCACGACTGACCAGCATCAGCCGGGCGTCGCCGCTGCCATCCGTCGTTGGCCCGGCCAGCACCTCCGGAAACTTCGCCAGAGCCTCCTGCAAAACGTCTTCGGAGTCGTACGGTGTCTCCGCTAACAAGGTCAGCGCGTCCCCAACCTTCAAAAAGATCCCGGTAGCGTCCATTTCGTCCCCTCCTGCCCCGGAGCCTTAGGCTAGACCTGGCGGACCGATCACGGGAGGGCGTGTCTGCGGTTGGGTCCAGCAGATTGGTGCACGACAGGTAGAGCCAGTGGGCGGCGCCGTTGTGCTGAGAATCCGGCACTTGCCGGCGGCGAGCTTCACGATCCGGTAGACGGCCGCGCTCCTTCAGGCATGCTTCGGCCTGGCCGAAGCGTGCTCCGCAGTTCGGTATCGACCTGCTGGGGTTTCTCCGATCCGGACGATCTGGCCAGACCGCGACGGGTGCCAAGGAAGGAGCTGTGCCTGATCTCGCCGCAGCCGTGCTCGATGCTGCTGTCTGCCCTGATTGCACTCACGGTTGCTGATGTCATCCCACCGGCCGCCGGGATCTTTAGCTCCAGCTCGGCCCAACCGCCAGGCCATGATTGGGACACTGACCGATCACCGGCAGTCAGCCGTTCCTGTGCTTCATCGGTCATCACTGAAGCCACAGTTCGGGTCTGCGGTGCTAACTTGCACCGCCGACCCGAACTAGACGACTAGGTAGACGCATGGCGGGCCGATCTTCGGGACACGCTGACGACCAGCCGCGATGCAGCCTTCTCGATCGCCTCATTGCTCAGCGCGTGGTCGAGTGAGATCGCCGACCTGGGCGCATCGGTCAGATATGCGCGCACGGTTGGCCGGGCGTTGCGGTCTTGATTCCAGACCTCGATCTCATTACAGAGCTGTCCGGCGAGATGCCCGCCGTGCGGCCCATGCCCGATGGCGCCGAGCTCGAACCTGCCCTCTCCAAGTTTCCTGAAGGCGAGGTAGCCCAGGCTGTCGTCTTCGACCAGAGCTGGGCTACGGATGGGGATGGCAGGAGTGCAGAGGCCAGCGTTGACGGCGACGGGATCAGCGGAGATGCGACAGACGCGGCCGTCGTGGCCAGTCATCCGCAGCCAGACACCGTCGAAGGGATCCTGTGATCCAACGAGGACCTTGGACCACACGGTTTCCTTAGGCTGATCGAGGACGCCGCTCAGTTTCGTAGGATCGATCGTCTGGTCGACGTCCCAGTACAGAGTCACCAGGCCATCGGTGTCGATGGCGCCGGTGCGCTCGCCTTCTTGCCCGATCATCGGGACGAAGCCGCAGAGCTCCATCGAGTCTGACACGAGGGCTTCGCCGTCTCGGACGAATGCGATGCTTCGGGTCTGGCCGCGCCAGCGGAGCGGAACGACCAGGCGGCCGCCGGGAGCCAACTGCTCCCAGAACGCCGGCGTCAGGTCCCAAGCGCCGACGGTGAAGATGATGCGGTCGTACGGCGCGTTCTCGGAAGCTCCAAGCGATCCATCCCGGGTGACGACGTGCACCTGTTCGTTGCCAGTTGCGTCCAGTCCTCGGCGTGCACCGGCGGTGACGTCAGCGTCGATATCGACGGTCGTGACTGAGCCGCCAGGCCCGGTGAGCTGCGCTAGCAACGCGGCGTTGTAGCCGGTGCCTGCGCCGATTTCAAGGATGCGGTCGCCGGGTTGCACCTGGAGTTGGTCGAGCATCATGGCGACGATGGCGGGCACGGAGGCGCAACTGAGCGCGGTGCCATCGTCAGTGCGCTTCGTGACTACGGCAATGTCGGCGTAAGCATCTTCGGTGCTGGCCTCGGGGACGAACTCGTGCCGCGGGACGGTGCGCATCGCCGCGTCGACAGCTGGAGTGCTGGCATGGCCGACTCCGCGGATTCTGTCCACCATGGCCGCGCGCAGAACCTCAGGCGAGTAACTGATGGTGCTCATTGATTCCTTCGCGAAGTCGGGTTCGGGGACATGACGGTAGCTCGACAGTAGTTGGGCCGACGGACAGATTCGGGGGCATGCCGCCCGATCAGGACACCGCCTTGCCGGGACCGCATGAGCGCAAATTGACGCGGTCAGTCGCATCACGTCAAGAAGGTGCCGGAGCTGTCTGGCAAGAACTTCTTAGTCGTCGCGATTGCTCCTCTTCGATCGCCGAGGCGATGGCTGGCCATTCAAGGTGGAGCGGGGCGATTGGATGCCAGTAGCGATGTGAGAAGCGGACCATGGCGTCTACGCCGAGGGGCGCCGACTCGGGTGCGATCGTGTTGATCATTCGCCGGGTAGTACCTCCCGCACCCCTGCCGCCTGGGCGGATGCCGTGACCTAGCAGGAGTGTCGCGGTGCGGATGGCGTCCAGCGTTGCTGGTGGCGCGGCATCTGCGAAAGGCCCGAAGACGAGATCCTTCCAATCGGTCCGGGATCTAGCCCAAGCCAAACGCTCCAGGCCGCTGCCAAGGTCCACCGCCATTCGGTCGGGTTGATCTGCGTTCCACAGGAGATTTACGTCTCCCAGCGTCAGATCCAGGTGCCCAAAGCGCAGCGTTATGCCCTGAACCGAGTCGCGCCGCCACGTCTTCAGCCGCCCGAACAGACTGAGGTGTTTGGCGTGCAGGCCAAGATCTGAGAGAACCGATAGCCAGATGTCGATTACCTCCGAGAACTCGTCGTGGCGCTTGATCGGCTGGATGTGGGAGATGTTGACGAACGAGGTGAGGAACCCGTCGCGCAGGTCACCATGGCCGTCGCGCTGGCCGGTCAGGCGTACGACGGGCTGAGGGAGGAATCCGGACCGATAGACCCAGTCCTGACCATCTTTGATGAGCGGGTCGAGCGCCTGGACTGCGGATACGGTTAGGTCGGTGTCGCGACCCCAGCGAAGCGGCAGAGGTCGTGCGCGGGGAACATCATGCGCCGCGAAGCTGCGCTCGAGTACGTCGAGTAGATCGCTGAAGGACAGGGATCGTCGTGGCGGCAAGTAGTGCTCGGAGCGATCGTGGTGCAAGACCGTCAGGAGATCGCCTTCGACACGTGTATCCCAACTCGGCCCGAGCGTCCGGTGGAGCGAATCAAGAACCCACCCCACCGACTCTCGGATCAGCACCGCCTCGTGGTCATCGCTGCGAAATGACGCGCAGGATCGAATCGCTGCTGTCCGATCGCCTGGACGGTCGAATGATCGAGTTCCTCGGCTTGGATGATGGCCTCTGCCAGCCGGCGAGCCGCCGCCTCATCGCCCTCGGCGGGATCGGCTACTGCAACGGCACCGGTTTGATCGCAAGTGGCCGCGTCGGCGCAGGTGCCTCCTCGCCACGTCAGTGCGGCTACTGGCGTTCCGGCGCGCAGCGTCTCTCCAAAAACGGCGGCGCCTGCCTCGACGTACGTTCGGGCGTAGGTGTAGACGAAGACGGAGCCAGCCTGGAGCGCCGCTATCTTGGCAGGCCCACCGAGTTCACCGGTCAGGTCGACATGCTCGGCGCCGAACAGGCGTTCATGTGCCCGGACATACGACTCGTCAAATATCGGACCGACGATGCGAATACGTCGGCCGAGGATCTGGGCGGCCCTGACAGCGAGGTGTGGGGCCTTGTCGCTGTCGATTCTCCCAAGCCAGACCAGGTCATCGCCCGCGGTGGCTTGAGGTTCGTGCTCATTGATGCCGAGGTGGACTGCTAGTTCGGCTATCGGTTGGTGATCTTCGTAGCGTTCGATCATCTCGGGCGAGTAGCAGTAGAGGCGTGATCGCTTGCCGTCAAACGCGTCTTCGGAGTGTCTGAAGGTCGGCGAGTGCTGAAACGTGGCGACGTCGCAGTCCATCCGATCCCACGTGCGGACCCAGTCAGGCTGCGAGGGGTACTCGTGACCGACGATAAGCAGGTCGTACGCCGAGCTGCGCAGCTCTCGTTCTGCCAACGAGCCGGCGGCGACGTCTTCCAGGCGGATCGGCTTGCGGGTCCAGTCTTGGTCGAGTTCCGAGATCCAGCCTGGTCCGAGAAGGTGTACGTCGGCGCCTGCGGCTCGAGCTCCAACAGCGACTGCCCAGAGCCACCGCTCTATGCCGCCGTAGGCAGCGGGCGGAAACGGGTAGTCACTTGGGAAGTCGCAGACGCCGACAAGCACTATTCCTCCGGTGTTCCGTCCGCCGCGATGCGACGGAAGCCGAGATATGGGACGAGCGATTGGGGGAGTACGATCGAGCCGTCCTCCTGCTGGTGCTGCTCGAGTACGGCGGCCATGGTCCGACCGACGGGAAGCCCCGAGCCGTTGAGTGTGGCGACTAACTTCGGCTTGCCGTCGTCACCGCGGGTGCGGATGTTCGCGCGGCGGGCCTGGAACGTGCCGAAGCTGGAGACCGACGAGATCTCGCGATACGTGTTCTGGCTTGGGAACCAGACCTCGATGTCGTAGGTGAGTTGTGCTGAGAAGCCGGTATCGCCTGCGGCGAGCATCACGACCCGGTACGCGAGGCCGAGCTCCTTCAAACATGCTTCGGCGTGGCCGACCATGCTCTCCAGTTCGGTGTCGGCTTGCTCGGCATCGACGATCCGGACGATCTCGACTTTCGTGAACTGGTGTTGGCGGATCAATCCGCGGGTGTCGCGGCCGTATGACCCAGCCTCGGACCTAAAGCACGGAGTACTTGCTGTCATGGCTACCGGCAGGTCTGCGGCCGGGATGATCTCGTCGGCGTATAGGTTGGTCAGCGGGACCTCGGCTGTCGGGATCAGGAACAGATCGCGATCGGCGACTCCGGTCTTGAACAGGTCTGCTTCGAACTTCGGCAGTTGCCCGGTGCCGGTCATGGTCTTTCGGCTGACCAAGTAGGGGACCGAGTGCTCGAGGTAGCCGTGGCGCCTGGTGTGTAGGTCGAGGAAGAGCGTTGACAGAGCGCGTTCCAGTGCTGCGCCTGCTCCGCGGGTGACTGCGAAACGCGGTCCGGACAGCTTGGTGGCCCGAGCGAAGTCGAGAATTCCCGTCGCCTCCCCGAGGTCGACATGGTCCTTCGGAGTGAACGCGAAAGCGGGCTGGGCGCCGACGCGCCGGACCTCGGTCGCGAACTCGTCAGAGTCGCCTTCGGGCGTTCGGTCGTCCGGCAGGTTCGGAATGCTCAGAAGAAGACTGGTGAGCTCGTTCTGCGCAGCTTCCTGCTCGACCTCGATCTCGCGAATCTGGTCCTTGAGTTTGCGCGCGGTCTCCTTCAGAGCAGAGATGTCTCCACCCTGACGTGCCGTTTGCTGGACCTCGCTGGCAACCCGCTTCGACTTGGCCCGTAGTTCGTCGATCGAATGGATACTCCGGTTCCGCCGAGACTGCAGATCCTGTAGCGCAGACAGGTCCAGGCTGTAGCCCCGACGAGCCAACTTACGTACCGCTTCCGGACCCATCTCGATGAGAACACGAGCATCATGCATGGCGAGATTCCTTCATTTCCAGCTGTGGACAGGTGCCGTCGAAGTTAGCAGCCAGGCCGCGGTCGCCATGCGCGGACATCATTGACCGACCTCGGACGGCGCAATCCGCTCGAGCAGGGTCGCTACCAGGCCAGTCAGTTCGTCGTCGGGAAGGACAAGAGGCTCGACGTATGGCGCCTCAGGGAGGAGGAGAGGAAGGATCTCGTGTCGTGGGCTGTTGAGTCCCCAGGTCAACACGGATGTCAGCAGGCCGTGTCCGACGATCACGCGATCGCCCGGATATGTGGGTACGACGCTCAAACCCCTGAGCATTCGTACGATGCCCTCTCGCTGGGACTCGGCTGCCCCCTCGGGGCGCTCATCCGCACCGTTTCGATCGAGCCATTCGCCGTACGACAGGAACGGAGTGCCCTCGAACATCCCGTAGTCCAGTTCGTTTAGCTGTGGATCAACCAGCGGCTCGGCCGTGGATGAGCCCATGAGCAGCATCGTGGTTTGACGCGCTCGTGGGAATTCGCTGGTGATCCAGGTCCGCGTGTCAGATGACGGCATCGAAGCGCGGGCCCGCCCGCAGGCCCGGTGCCCTGCACGGTTCAGCAGGATCGGATATGCGGGGTCACCATTGACGCGGTGTTGCATGCTGTAGTCCGTCTGGCCGTGGCGGTAGATCAGACTGTTCACGACCTGCGCCCTTCCTCGTCCAGGGCAAACGCGACGGCCGTATCTCCAAACCGTGACGTTCGCGGATCGTCGGTCTCGCGGTAGTACAGAAGGCCGTCGAGGAGCAAGGCCGCGCACCAACGGCGGATATCTAGATCCGGCAAGCCTGAGATCTGTACCGCGAGCGCCATCCGATCTTCGAGCCGATGACCGACCTCGTAGTACACAGTCCAGAAGGCCCAGTCGAACGCTGCGGATCCGACCATGGGCAACGGATCCACGAAGACCGGACGCTGGGCTTCGGAGAACAGCACGTTCTCTCGGTAGAGATCTCCGTGAAGCATCGTTTGATGGCCGCCGTCACCCCGCGACTCCCTCAGGACGTCTGCCAGAGCACGGAGACCAGTGCGTGCGACCGGCCGCCAGCGTCCGAGATCACGGCCTCGCAGCCGCGCCAAAACTCGTGGTGTCAGCTCCTCCCGCAGGTAGTCGGCAAGCAGCGGGAAGCCAGCGGGAGTCCGGCGGCGGCCGAGGGCATGTAGCGCGTTGAGAGCCTCCGCCACCTCTGCGAGCTCGCCGACCGGACGATTGCTTCCTCCCGGCTGTCCGCCAACCATCTCCAACGCTGCCACAGCCAGATCGTCGGCGCTGTCAACCACCTCTACGGCCGGCCCGTCTGCCCAATGTCTTAAGGCTGCGACCTCGTGGCGGTACCGCATGGGGTCGGTCCATGCCTTAAGGGCCAGCGCTCGGCCTTGCCGGCTGACGGCTGTCACCACAACGGACGCATGTCCGACGTCGTGATACCCCACCAGCGAGAGGCCCCAACGCACCGCCGCGACGTCCAACAATGAGGGCGCCTGAGCGATCCAGGCGGTGGCCGTGGCTCCGTAGTGGCCGACCAGTCGCCGCCGGCAGTCCGCTGAGACCTCGCCAAGAGCCATCAGCTCAACACGATCCCTTCCGTGACCAGTTCGTCGGTCAAAGCCGGGAACTCTGCCAGTGCATCGGCGACCAATGCCTGGACTTTGTCGACATCGGCATCGCCGTCTGACAGACGCACCAGAACACGCCAAGGCTGATCAAGACGCTGCCCCGTCAAGCTGACGAGATGGACCTCTGCATGGTCCCCGGTCTCGTCGGACAGGCGTTCCGCCAGCCGCTGAGCGACGATGTTGTAGAGCTTGCCCACGTGATAGACGGGATTCTTGCCGTTGGCACCTTCCAGGTTCATCGGTCGAAGCGGGGTGATAAGCCCGTTGACCCGGTTGCCTCGGCCAACGACTCCTTCGTCCCCGGACTCGATCGAACTGCCGGTATGGGTCAGGTACAGCTCGTCCCGATCGGGCACGTCCCGGGCATTGAGCCGGAATCGCACATTGGTGCCCGGCAACCTGGCGTCGGCGAGCCGGTAGCACTCCTCGAGAACGACCTCGAGGTTTCGCACGTACTCTCCGCGGCTGCCGACGAACCGCGACTTCTGCGGCACGCAGAGGACGACATCGGCGAGGTCTTCATCCCAGTAGCCCATGAGCTTCACATCCGAGCCGCACCAGGGGTTGGCGAGTGTGAACTCAGATCGCCCCGAGAAGCGGTTGACGAGTTCCCGCACGAACGATTCGAAGGCGTTCTCCGGTGCCCAGCCAGTCCCCAGTGACGTGTCGTTCGACAAGCGAACCCGACGCTCACGAAGATCATCGATCGAGCGCGGATTGAACCACCGGATGCGCTCTGGGACAGAGTCGCCGGTGATCACCGCTCCTGGGCTGGAGTTGCTGGTGATGTTGTAAACGATGTCGAGATGGTCCGTCAGCTCAGGAAGTCGTTCGGCGAAGAAGCTCCGGACTTCGGCGTCCACAAGCTCCGCGACCGGAATGACCTCGTCGCCACACACGCGCGCCGCTCGACCGTTCACGAGGACTCGTACTGGAGAGGTCATGCGGCCGCCGCCATAGCGGACCTCGCACGCACCGCCCAGGAGCGCAAGCTTGTCGAAGTTGTGGTGCAGGACCGCCCCGAAATGATCCAGCGTGTAAGAGCTGTAGGCGCGCGACAGGCGTTCTGCGAGATGATCAGCAAGGGTGTCTGGGTGTCCGAGACCTTTGCGCTCAACGATTGCTGTCGAGTCCGGTCGGGACATGCCGGTGTCGATAACGAGACGGCCCGGCCCGATTGCAGTACTGGTTCTTGGCATAGCAGTTCCAATCTCAGAGTCGAAGCGATAGGTGAACGGCCGCCGTACATCGTCAGCGGGGGACACCCTTGGCGCGAAGAGCGGTCATGACTTGCAAGAGCTTGTGACAGGCAATCGCCGCGTCGGATTCAACGGCGAGTTCAGTGAGCTCTCGGGGTGACACGAGAAGAAGGTCCTCGGGCCGGCGTCGATCCAGCCATCGAACCAGTCGCCAGGCCAGGACGGCTCCAGGAGTTCCGAGCTCGCCAAGCAAGGCGACCACGGTCGGCGGAACCGCAACCCCATCGTGAACCAAATCCCGAAGCACGTGAAAGACAACATCGGCTTGGTCACAGGCCACGGGCCCCCGACCACACGCCTCCCAATCGACAACGTGGATTGCATCCTCAGCGATCAGAAAGTGCTCCGCCTTCAGATCGCCGTGAAGATAAACGGTGCGCTCCGAGTCGACGACCAGCAGACTTCCACAGAGATCGCCCCACCACTCATACGCCCGGCACCGTTCAGACAGTTGCTCAAGTAGAAACTGTCGATGTCCCGTTGGCCCCTCGCTAGAGGACTCGGCCCAGCCGTCACCTGGCGCAAGACCGATGGAGTTCGCGCCGAGCGTCTCAGTCAGCCCGCGCACATCCTGTAGATGCTGGCGGACATCGTGCTCACTCCGCAGGGGACGTCTTGTCCCTGGCACGACGCTGAAGACGCTCCATGGCCCATCTTCGTGAAGGCCTGTCGCGAGCACTGTCGGAACAGCGATTCCCCACCCAGCGGCGATCAGCACCGCCTCGGACTCGCGACGCTGCCGCTCGTGCGGCTCGATCCCGCGATACACCTTCCAGACCCAGCCTGGACCACCCAGCCAACGCAAAATTGAGAACGGCTTGACAACCTCTCGCCGCATACCAGACAACAACTCCTTCCAGTCATAAACTCCGATCTGCTTGGAACAGCAGGCAGACGCAGACGCAGGGATCAGTACGCCTGCCCGCTGGATCAGTGGACTGCGAGCGTTCCGGGGTGATTGGTTCATGAGAGAGCGCAGACTTGGCTCGGTCTCAGACATCTCGCTTCGCTCCTCCTTGGTCTGATGCGAATGTCCGCGTGGGTGACGCCGGGACGCACTGACCTCGCCGGGCCGTGCGTTCAGCCGCGCTCAGGGCCGGGTTATGTTCATTGGCGGGCTTGGCCGGCTCGTTGGTCACCCGCAGGCTGGAGAAGCGCTGTCGCATCGCTGTCTCGTAGGCGGCAGCTGACTCGAGGTCAGCGACGTAGTCGAGGATGAGGTGCTCACCGAACCACACACAGACCCGACGATCGGTCGCCAGCGGACGAAGAGCACGGCCTCGGACCGGCCAGGAAACAGTCGCCATCTCAGTCACTCCAAGTCAGCAATCGGATACCTCATACTTGGCCTCGTGACTACGGAGCGAAATCGACTGAACCCGTGGTCCCAGTCCACAGGTTGGTTCCATCCCGCTACGCTCGGTGTGTCATTGGCGAGGGAGGAGACTGCGTGACCCGCCGCAAGGTGTTCGATCCGAACGCGGTGCCGATCTCTTTCTGGCGCGGGAACGACGTGCAGACCGCTTTGGCCCGACGCGACATCGGAGCACTTTTTCGAAGCTATCTGACGGCCTTCGACGAATGCACCCAGACTCAACTCGCCTTGCTGACCGAACATGACCGATCCGACGTGTCGAACTGGGTTCGCGGAGCACGGCACGGCCAGGTGTCGGACATCGGCGTGCTGACACGCATTGCTGAAGGACTTCGTCTGCCTGACACTGCTCGGATGCTGATGGGCCTCGCCCCTGCCGACGCGCTGATGTCGTCAATCCGGGATGAGCGCGAAATGGCGGATTCTGCCAGAGTGCCGGCCGATCAGGAGCGTCGCCGATTGGATGGTTCTGAGCCTGGTAGCACCCGGATCGCGATTTGTGGGAGTCGTGTGTCGGGCGTCCACGACTCAGTCGTCGACGCCGCCGTCCGCGCGCTGGCCCGTCTTGTCATGGTCCGCCGACTGCGAGTCAATCATGGACCTATCGGAGTAGGCATCGAGGTCATGACCCACATCGCCGACCACTACCAGCCACCCGGTCTCCGCGGTGCGGTCGCGATCTTCGGGCGCCGAAACGTCATCGCCGACGCCGAGTACGTCGTAGTGGTCGGAGGTGGATCGGGTACGAGAGCCGAAGCTGACCTTGCCATCGCGCTGGGCAAGCGCGTCCTGCCGTATGGTGCCAGCGGCGGGACGGCTCGAGCCATGTTCCAACAGGTACGACGTCACCCGCCCCTGACTTCGTGGATTCCGAGTGACCAGCTCGCGACACTGGACAGCTGCTCCAGCTTGGATTCCGGGGCAAGCACAATGGACATAGAGCAGATGACGGACGATTTCGTCGAGCTGCTCGACAACGTCGTACACACCGACCGAGGAGAACCACGTGTCTGATCGTCCCTACGTCCTGCTGTCCGTGGCGGCATCACTCGACGGCTATATCGACGACAACACCGATCAGCGTCTCCTCCTGTCCAACGACGAGGACTTTGATCGAGTCGACGAGGTCCGCGCCGGCGTCAATGCGATCCTGGTCGGAGCCAATACGATCCGGCGTGACAACCCTCGCCTACTCGTCCGCTCGGACGACCGCCGCAAGGCACGTCTCGATGCAGGCGAGACCGAGTCCCCGATCAAAGTCACAATCAGCGGAACCGGTGATCTGGACCCCTCATCGAAGTTCTTCAGCACTGGAGACGTAGAGAAGATCGTCTATGTCCCGTCCTCTGCAGCCTCCAAGGCCAGCGAGCAGGTCGGCCAGGTCAGCACGGTCGTCGACGCCGGCGAAACGGTGCAGCTCGATCAGGTCCTCCAGGATCTCGCAAAGCGAGGGGTCGCCCGCCTGATGGTCGAGGGCGGTGGCACGATGCACACGCAATTCCTATCGGCTGGCCTCGCGGACGAGATACACCTCGTGGTCGCGCCATTCTTCGTAGGCGACAGCACCGCGCCTCGCTTCGTAAACGACGGCACCTTCCCTCAAAACCCCTCAAACCGAATGGCCCTGGCCGAGGTACAGCAGATCGGCGACGTTGTCCTCCTCCGCTACCTCCCCAATGCCGCGACCAATGGCTGACCTCGACGACCGCTACTGGCTGGGGCAGGCAATCGATCTGTCCCGCTCCAGCCCACCATCGACGACTGCCTTCTCCGTCGGCGCCATCATCGTCAGCCCGACTGGCGACGTCATCTCGAGCGGCTATTCCCGGGAGACAGACCACCACGACCACGCCGAAGAGATCGCCCTCGCCAAGCTAGACCCCCACGACCCCCGCCTCACCACCGCAACGATCTACACAAGCCTCGAACCCTGCAGCAAACGAGCATCCCGCCCCCGAACATGCACGGAACTAATCCTCGCCACCACCATCCCCCGAGTAGTCCTAGCCTGGCGAGAACCACTCCTCTTCGTAGACTGCGAAGGTGCAGAGCTCCTAACCGCCGCCGGCGTAGAGGTCCTGGAACTCCAAGACCTCGCAAACGCCGCCCGTCAGATCAACGCCCACCTGCTCCGGTAGCTTGGCGCCGGCTGGTATCGATGCGCCACTTGAAACCAGCGTGCGGCCGAGCAAGCCCGCGCCCATCGCTCAATTTGGCGATGCGGTCCGGGGGGTGAGGAGACGGACCGGCTGAGGGTCGGAGACGAAGTGCAAAGAACATGGGACATCATGTCTTGATGTTGAAGGTCTCCATGAGGATCTTTACAAGCGTCTGGGCGGCCTCGGTGCCCAGTTGGATCGTTTGACTGCTCTTCGGGGCTGACTGTCTGTCGTCCGACCCAAACGTCGTCAGATGGAGGATCCGCTCGCCCGACGGATCGACGATGGTCTGGTAATAGCAGTCAACCTCCGTCGGATGGACTCGCACCGCTTGCATTCCGGGCTTCAAGGATCGCACCCTTGCCATTGAACGCCTCACTATCAGCTCGTCGTTGGGAACCACACAACCGTATGTGCATCCACTCATGGTTGGCGAGGCTTTGATCTTCCATAGCTGTCGGGGCATTGGTACTGAACCGGGCCGCGACCAGTTCGCGGCGCAACCTTCAAGTACTCGCGGTCTGGCGGTCCTAGGCCGGGATCGACTCGTTTCGCGGCTCAGAGCGATGGTGCTTCGTTGCTTGCAGGAGCGCGAGGTGGCTCGGTCGGCGGGCGCTGACAGAGTGCTGCGCTTCATGTGTGAACCTGAGCATTCAATGCGGTGTGTGGTTCTCCCAGCGTCGTTCAACATATCTGAGCTCCACTCCGCAATGTTCTGCGATTGCATGCTGTTGCTCTTGTTGGGACGCTGGAATCACCTCATCGCCGAGGGTGTAGACGACGATGATCGGTCGGGATTTCAGACGCACCGCCTGGTTGACGGCCGCCCACACCAGGTCTTTGAACGTGCGTTGGCCACCCCAACATAGGTATCGAGCAGTATGCCCATTTGTCGTCTGACAATGCATCGGCTTCTCGCCAATGCTATCGGGGATGACCTGCCACTCCTTGCCGAGGATTTCCTGGAGAAACTCGTCGGGCGTCGACAGTCGTCTCGTTGTGTAACGTGCATAGGATCCGACGCCCTCGATCGCGCGTGCGTACTCCTTGAGAGGACCATCTTTCAGCCAAACGCGCATGTTGTCGGCGGTCTGGTAGTCCGCGAGCTGCCCCCCGATGGCTGGATCTTCGATCCACTCGGTGTAGTAGCGGGACTTCATTCTTCCTGTCATGGTCATCCAGGGAAGTGCGCCCACGTGTCGGTAGAGCACGGTCAGGACGTCGTCGCGGATGTCTTTAGGCAATGAAATTTCAGGCACTGGCAACCTTCGGGTGGACGTGACCAAGAGATCGCTGATTTACAGCTGCTGCCACTTCATTTGCTATCGCCTCAACGTTTTCATGCTCCCAGTGTCGAATCACCGTCCAGCCAGCATCACTGAGAATCTTGTTTGTTTCGACATCGCGACGCTGGTTGCTCGCGATCTTGTCGTGCCAGAAGGCGGAATTACGTGAGGATGCTCGGTAGTGCTGCTCGCAGCCGTGCCAATAGCACCCGTCAATGAAGACCGCTATCTTCACTCTGGTGAACAGAATATCGGCGGTTCTTCGGATCGCCGGAAGTGGGCGTGTTGACACGCGGTACCGGAAGCCGCGTGCGTGTAGCAACCTTCGAAGGCGGAGCTCAGGAGTGGTATCGCGGGCTCGATTCCCTTGCATCGATGCTCTTACGCTTGGTGACGACGCCCACGACGAACCCGGCAACTCTTCATCATCGACCAGGCCGCGGTCCCTAGCGAGATCCCAGGCGGCTGACAGACAGTCCAACCGGTTTGTCTTCGGGATGACTCCGAGCGAGCGAGAGCTCGACCGTCCGTCCGATGTCCAACGTAGATGAGCAATGAAGCCCGGCCGTCGGGCGGAACGGTGGAGGACGATTGTTCCCTTAGCCGAAGCGCCATTGGGGAGACGAACCTGCCTCCGATGTGGGCCACCCGCCGACCGATTCTGTTCCGACTCGACTGCTGCCCTCGGACGCCGTCGGTTGGAGGGCAAGGCCTCGGTCATACCTTCGACTCGGCCGCGTCCAGAACCTTGGCGACGGCGAGCGCGAACCTATGACCCAGGGTGACCGGTACAGCGTTGCCGAGCTGACGCATCTGCTCGCCGCGCGGGCCGCTGAGTTTCCAGTCATCGGGAAACGTCATTACGCGGGCTGCCTCACGAACGGTCATATACCGGTGTCTGTAGCGCTGACCAGTGACGGGATCAATCCTGCGCAGTAGGGAGTCGGTCAGCATGACTGACTCGCCACCTGGCACGCCATGCACGCCGGCTTTGACCGTCTTCGCGGGCCTGTCTAAGACGTTAGGAGTGTGTCCGGCGTAGATGCGAGCGTCGGGCCATCCGATGTGATCTGTCGGCATTGAGTCGTACTGCGCACGATCGAGTTGATCCCACCGGACCTTTGGCAAAGGTCCTTGGTCATCAAAGCCGGCGATCGCATCGCGGAGGGTTCGCCACGGGAGCAGCCCGTCCTCCAGGTTGATCGGCAGCTCGTTCGGAAGCCTCGCCTCGGCTGAGGCGCGAACGTGCTTAGGAACGGTGGGGTGACGCTCCCAGTAGCTGCCGTCACGGAGCGACTTGATCAGCGACTCTTCCGAGTGAGTCGGCCGCACAAGGTTGGTAAGCAGGCCCTCGTCGATATCTAGGTCCGCTCGGAACGCGACGACGATCACGCGATTGCGGATCTGTGGCACCCCGTAGTCGGCTGCGTTGACCTCGAATCTGTGGACGTTGTACCGCTCATGAGATTCGCCTTGATTCTTGCCTTCACGCTCACGCAATGTCGCGTCGTGCTCGTACCACTTGGCGTTCGGGTCACGCTCCTCGAAGGGGCGAGCCAACTCGCGCAGGATGTAGTCGAAGTACGGTCGGAACGAAGGGCGTAGCAGCCCCCGCACGTTCTCGCATATGACGGCCTTCGGTTGGATCTCTCGAATAGCTCGGAACATCTCCGGAAACATGTTCCGTCTGTCCTCATCGCCCTTGCCGACACCGCCCAAGGAGAACGGCTGGCATGGCGGCCCGCCAGCCAAGAGATCTACCTGGCCTTCGAGGTACCCCATCTTGAGATCGCGGACGTCGCCACGAACCAAGGGCCAAGGGTCACCAGGCCCAGGGATGATCTCCTCTTCACCTCGAGCGGACGCGCCGTTGGCTTCGAGTGTGTCGCAGGCCGACTTCATGAACTCGTTGAGCAGGAGCGGCTGAAAACCCGCTCGGTGAACTGCCATCGCTAGCCCGCCACCACCTGCGAAGAGCTCGACAGAGGTGCGCCGCGTCGGCGGGAGATGATCCGACATAACCGAACCCTATCTCAAGAATGAGGCATGCCAAACGACATCATGGACGGTCGGCGCCGTGTCGTATCGGAAGCTCCTACTCAGCGCGGTCGACGACAGCGTAGTGGGGCAGGTCGGGTGAGACGACGCGGTAGACCAGTGGGCGATGATCGGCCGGGATCGCTTCGTTCGGCAGCCAAAGTCGCACTGCCATCACGGGAACGGCCTCTTCCGTGGCTTCGATTTTGCGTCGCCTATCAGTGATTGGGTAGACGATCAGGGATGCTGTTTGTGGCCGGGCTCTCGTCATCTCGTCGACCACATCTCGGTGGAGTGATGCCGAGTTCCCGCGGATCTTGCCCCGGGGATCAACGACGCGACCATGGATCGTGAACCCTGGTACTCCGGCGAGCGTGTATCGATCGCTCTTGCCCTGTGGGAAGACCACGGACCACGTCTTGAGAACATCCTCGGTCAGGCCCTCGATCCACGCGAGGTCGGGAGCGAACGTGTCAGGCGAGGCCCAGACAAGCTGTCGGAGGACGTTCTTCACGTCCGAGTTGTCAAACTCGCCAACCCGTGCGCTGAACCTGATCCGCCCCCCGGTCGGCGAGGTGGCCGCTAGCTCCGTGTCATCTCGCGAGACCCCACCCAGCAGCGGCGCGAACACCTTGAGGTTCTCGCGAAGGATTTCAAAGGCATCCGGCGGTGGGTAGCCGGAGCTTGGCTCCTTCGATTGCGTGCGGCGTTCGGCGAGACGAGCGTTGTACATCTTGTTCGCCGCCGTTGGTCGCAATCCGTGCCGCGTGACCAGGGGTTGGATGTCGATCGGTCTCAGGTTGGGGCGTCCGTCGAACATGACGGCATACTGCCTGAGTTCGCTGCGGAACTCCTGCTCGTCTCGGCATGCCGCCTCAAAAGCGTCGCGCACATCTGGCGTCACGAAGAGGCGAACTAGGTCTCGGTACCCCGGCCTGAATCCGAACCAGCGCCCCATTTGCATGAGAGCCTCGGCATGGCCGACGTTCCGTGAGTAGTAAGTGATAGTCAGGCCTTCAACCGTGAAGCCACGAGCAAGCTTGTTTCCGCCAACCACGATTCGCCACACGGGTCGGCTATCGAAATCCAACTGCTCACTCTCGGCGTCCTTGTCACTGTTAACTACGATTACAGGATCGCCGGATGGCGCAATATTGCGCGCCGCAGCTCCAATATATTGCTTAACTTCGTCGAAAATGGCAGGTCTCGGATATTCGAAGTCAAGGCCATCCATGACTGGATAGAAATCGTTTCCGAACAGTTGTTCCAGCCTGGGTAGAGCGCTGCCGCTGGTGTAGCCCGCGCGCGCCCATAAGTCTCGCAGGTCAGCTGCGCGCTGACTCTGGGCAGCTGTTCGCATTGTCTCGTGAACAAGCATCGTGTGGTGTTTGAATGGCCCCGAATCATTGGCCTCCCGATAAAGCTTGATCGCTCCAGAGAGGACAAATGAATCCAGGGCTGCTTGGAGTTCGCTTTCCTCTTCTCCCTCGTTCTTCGACGCCAGGAGGCGAATGTGAGCCTTTTCTTTAGAATTCTTAAAGGTTTTGGCAGACTCCGGGAGGGAGAAATCTAGATCGTGAAAGTCTTCGACGCCCATATAGCCGTATGGGCGATCAAGTGAGATGAGATAGTCGCTCGGGAATATATCCTCGGCGTCGTACGGGTCGACGAACACATTCGCGAATGGAGTGGCGGTGTAGCCGATATACTGAGCGCGCGGCAGGATGGAGAGCATGGTCGACAAATGGCGGTTGATCGCCGTCCTCTTCTTGTTCTCCTGCTCCCACTTCGTTGGGTTTGTGGTATTTATCGATGCTTGATCGGACTCGTCATCGATGATGAGTGTGGGGATGTCGTTTAGATCATCAGAGCTGTTCTTTAGGTCTTTGAGAAGGTTGTTGAGGACCGATGAGTTCTTCTTGATGATGATAAGGCGAGCATGGCTTGTGAATAGATTGTTAGGATGCCAGAGTTTCTTGCTTCGATCTGAACGCTCGAACTCGAGCGCCGGAAGGCCCTGCTGTAGTCGCCGATAGTCGATGATTCGGGTGGTCATTCGGCGTATGTCCGGCTTGCCTGCATCCGCAGGTCGTATTCCGTGCTTGACGAACCGGTCATTGTTCCAGTCATCATCGTCCGCATACTCGGACTGGTCTTCTGCCCCGCGCAAAAGGTTTTCGCGGCCGACTAGCTCCATATCAATTCGGCGCTGAGTCTGCTGCCGTAGCATGTTGGTAGTCCCGGTCAATACGATGACGAGCCGGTAGCCGGCATCTATCGCTTTTGCGATGACGCCGGTGAAGTTGGCAGTCTTACCGCTCTGGACATATCCGACAACAAGACCTTTGGTCTGCCCTGACTCTCGACGCGAAGGATCCATCAACCTCTCGACGACCCGTGTGCTGGCGCGGTCGAGGCTCGCGACTGCGGCTGGGTTCCACCCACGCGCAGAGGTCAAATAGCCCATGTAGTGATCCCAGTAGAAGGCGTTCTTCCGCTGGACCTCGGGTGTGTACCACGGGTTCCAGTCCGGTGCGATGACGATTGGCCCACCCTCGAGCTCCACTGGGAACTTGTCTGCGAACAGGCTTCCCGTCGATTGGTCGAGGCCGAGAGAAGAGATGACCAGCGCCCGCCGAGCAATGGTGTTGGCTGGGGTGTCTTCAGCCCAAGGGTTGAGGTCCGGCGACGCGTTATCCCACCAAGCCAAGGCGAGGTGCAGATTGATAATAAGCTCGTCGTTTGGGTCAGCGATCTTTACGTAGTCGCGAAGCGCTGACTCCGAGACGTCAGGAGTCGGATCGAGTTCATCAGCCTCCAGGTTTGCTCGTTTGAGGAGCGACTTCGGGGTTCCGCGCTCGATGGCTCGCAGGGCGGCGCGGTACGCCTCGACTAGAGGATGCGTCATGTCAATCCTTTGGAATCGCGCAGGGCAATCAGGGGCGCTGGAACATTCACGGGTTCGTCAAGACCATCGAGGTTGACGCGGTATCGAACGTCTGGGATGCGGTCAAGCTCGATGTTGGCGGAGCGGAGCGCAGCCGGAGTGAGCCTCGGGAAGTTTTCATCGACTTGAAAGACCGCGCTCGCGGCGCGTAGCACCCATCGTGTTGTGAGCCCTGAACGTTGTTCCGATTGCCAACCGGCTGAGGAGAGAGCGTCGTCGAATTCTGATGCGACCGGCGAACTCTCGACCTTCGCGGTCACTCGATCCACGAGATCAGGCAGCGTGGTGCCGTGGCCCGTGCCAGCGATAGTCAGTTGGTGTGAAAGGAGCCAAAGTGGACGTCCACGTGTCGCAACGAGCTGGGTGAGAGACTCGATCCAGTGTGTGCGTCGCTCTCCGGTTGTGGTCTTCACCTCAAGATCGAAGTCCGCGAGGCCGAAATCATGCTCCTCGCCGAGGACACCGCGCCAAGCCTCGACAGCCGCTGCTGGTCCGTGGTGGTCAATGAGTCCATCAACCACAAGTAGCTCACCGACGAGTCCGATCTCGCGTTCTCTTGGCATCGCGGTCACGCCGCTAAGGAGCGAGGCCAAGGACTCCAGGGTTGATCGGAGCGCGACGCCGGGCGCCAACTGATCGAGCTGTATGCGGTCTGCCAACGCGCACAACAGCGGATAGGCGTCCCGGAACAGACTGGGAGTCACGATCGCGACCTCTAGGAACGTCCGCGTATCACGTACGGCGACCCGACAAAGGATATTGCGGAGCTTGATGCGTGGTGCTTCTACCTCGGCAGAGACCTCGACGCGAAGACCGAATTCATGCCCGGCCGGCTCGATGAAGAGCTGAACCTCCGGCGAGCCGGGAACCCGTAGCGCGACGGGTGCGGGGTTCGTCAAGTAGCGCTCGAGGGTCTCGAGGGATCGATGACGACTCTCAGAGCTTCGATTCACGTTCATCGGCGCTCGGCCTGGACCGCTGCTGTCAAGATTGTCTGCCACAGGTCAATGTTGTCCTTGTCGCGAGATCCGAGGTAGTCACCCTCGAAGATGTTCTCCACCAAGAGATAAAGCAGGGACTTGACCAGAGGCAGGTCATTCAGACCGCCGTGCTTGCCCCCGAGCAGCATGGTTCGGTAGCGCTTGTTGAGCCACAGCGTTCGGTGCTCACGATCGACTCGGAAGAATGCGTCGTCGAGGAAGGTATCCCAACGTATGTCGATGGGAACCTCTCCCTGCAACGCGGGAACCTCTTGCTCGATCGTCTTCCGAACCCGCGGAGGCAACCCAGAGCCTGGATGGATCATCCGCTTGCGCTCCGCGGAGCGCGCGGTAGAGGCTCGGTAAACCTCCTCAGCGATGGTGAGGTAGTCCGATAGCGACGATCCATCCTCGGCCCTCGCCGCGGCGGCCAGCAGCGCAAACTCCGGTCCCACCAGCACTCGTGATTTCTCTGGGTTCATCCGAAAGGCGCCGGCCGTTTCGTTGTCGATGTTGACCTCGACCCGTGCCAGCTGCAGCCGGGGGTGATCGGCATGAACTCCGACCCAACCGCCGGCTTGGAGCAGGCGATCTCGTCGATAGAAGTAGAGCCCTTGCATCTTCGCGCCATCACCACCGAGCCTGAATTGCGGCTTGTTGGACCGCCCAGGCCAAAGATGGCAACGGAATGATAGACGCCGACCCTCCACTGCCGCTGTGAGGACCTTCGGGTAGTCAGGGTGTCCCGAAGCCGTGTAGGCGAAGGGGTCTAGCGGGGTCACCGGTGAGGCGCTGCTCACGAGGTCGAGATCCCCGTCCTCGATATCGATGTCGACCCGGATCTGACTTCTTTCGAGGAACCGATGGAAGGTCAGCCCGAGATGTTGACAGATCTTGGCAACCTTGGACTCAATGAAACGTTCGATCTGGTCGGCGTTGTCACTAGCTGGAAATGCTCCAACGTCATCCCAGCGCACCACTGTGCCGTGATCGCCGAGCGGGGTCGGCCACGACCTGTCGAGCTCGGCGGTGGCGAATCCTCCGGTAACGAGTTCGCAGGAGAACCCGGCGGTCGAGACGCGATCGAGATGCCAGCGCCGTCCCACCGCAGGCTGACCTGACGCTCGGGACATCACGGTCAAACTGCGAGCTTGGCTGAACGAGGCGGCCTTCAGACCAAGGCCAAAGTGCCCCAGATCCTCGTCGCCGTACGAGCGACGTCCCCCGACCGTCATCGCGGCATCGATGGCGTCGGGAGACATGCCGCGCCCGTCGTCTACGACATACAACGAGCGGAGGTGTCCGCGAGAGCGCACGAAGCGGATCAGAACGTTGGTGGCCCCGGCATCAATCGAGTTGTCCACGAGATCGGCGAGTGCGGTTTCCAGGGAGTGGTTTCGGCCGATCCCCTCAAGGGCCTGCGGATCGGGAGGTAGCTCGATAGCACCCTCGGTCGGCACGTCCTCGGTCCAGCCGTCCATCAACTACCCCCATCATGCTCAAGTCTCATGCCTGTCCGAGAGGCAGTCGCATCGTCACAAGCCATCGCTTCGTGCGCCACCTCGCCAGGCTCCACTGTGAGCGATCGCCCCCCGACCGCCCGTAGACGCCAGACGTTACTGACATTGGCGCTCTATGTCAGCCTCTCTGACACAAATTGTCACGATCTGTGACGCTTACCGTGGAGTAGGCAAGTGGGCTGACGGCCTCGCGGGAACACGGTGCGTCGAGATCCTGGGATCGCGCGAGGGTGAGTCCATGCAGGCTTGGGGATGTGTCAGGGTGGAGTTGGCGCACAGGGTTGGAGGATGGATGGGTGAAGGGCGTTGGGTGTTGGTTCGGGCGGGGGATGGGTTGAAGGGGAAGGCGTTGCAGGGGCTTCGGCAGGAGTTGGCTGAGCAGGATCTGGCTACTCAGGAGATGCCGGGGGAGGCGATTGCGGTGGGGTTGGCTGGTGGGGAGGCGGTGGCTTCTACGGCGGTTGGGGTGCTGCGGGACTGGATTCATCGGCGGAAGAGTCCTGAGCGGGTGGTGCTGACGATCGGGGCGGATTCGATCGAGGTGCAGCGGGCGACTGTGGATGAGCAGAAGAAGGCGATTCAGGCGTTCTTGCAAGGGAACGTTTGAACGTTGTGAGGGTGTGCGGGGCGGCGTAGCGTCGGTGGTGGGTTAACGGCGGGGTGACTCGTCGCAGGAAGCTCCGCCTGGAACTCCCTCCATTTGGGTGGAGCCCAAAGGAGCCCGGAGCGCTCGGCGTTCCGGGCTCCCTCGAATGCGGTGGCTACGGACCGTTGCGGGACGGTGGCTATCCCGGGATCATGGAATGGGATCCTGGGAGGGGTGTTCGTGGGGGATTGGGTGGACGTCGTGTTGCTGGACGACGATTCGGAACTGGCGGATCGGGCGATCAGGCAACTGCGGCGCGGGTTGGCGGAGCACGAGATCGAGACGCGGGCTGTTGAGGCGACTGCGCCGGCGCGGAGCAAGGGGGATGTTGCCGCGGTGAACGCGGTGGCGATCGCGTTGGGTGGGGCCGGTGGGATGGTGCCGGTGCTGATCACGATCTTGCGGGACTGGCTTGGTCGACGGGTTGCGCCGCAGCGGGTGCGGATGACGATCGGCGACGAGACGATCGAGTTGGAGGCGGCGTCTCCGCAGCAACAACAGCAGGTGCTCGAAGCGTTTCTGCGTCGGCACGAAGAGGGCTGAGACGTGGGGCGCCGGCGGGCATTGCTCGTGGCAACTTATGAGTACGAGGACACGGGGTTGCGGCAACTCGTGTCGCCGGCTCAGGACGCGGAGGCGCTGGCCGCCGTACTCGAGGATCCTGCGATCGCGGGGTATGAGGTTCAGGTTCTGATCAATGAGCCTTCGAGCCGGGTGGGTGAGGCGATCGACGAGTTTTACGCGAGTGCTGAGCGCGATGATCTGACCCTGCTGTACTTCAGCGGTCATGGGTTGAAGGACGACAACGGTCGGCTGTACCTCGCCATGAAGAACACCAAGCGGGAGCGGCTGCGCTTCACCGCCCTGCCGGCGCGCTTGGTCGACGAGGCCGTCAACGAGAGCTTGGCGCGGCAGAAGTTGCTGATCCTGGATTGTTGTTATGGCGGCGCGTACGCCGTTCAGCAGTTCGCGAAGGCGGATTTGGCGGTGGACACCAAGGCTGAGTTGGGTGGTCGCGGCCGGATCGTGCTGACGGCTACTGAGTCCACGCAGTACGCGTTCGAGGGGACGAAGGTCCACGGGCAGGCTTCGCAGTCTGTCTTTACGCGTTGCATCGTGGAGGGGCTGCGCAGTGGCGCGGCCGATCTCAATGCTGACGGTGACATTACGGCGGACGAGCTTTACCAGTACACGTACGAAGCGGTTGTCGCCGAGCAGCCGAACCAGCGGCCCAAGCAGATCGCGGACGTCCAGGGGCGGACTGTGATCGCCGCCAACCCGCATTGGGAGCTGCCGGCGCGGATCATGCTGGATCTGGAGAGCCCGGCGTACCGGGACGCTGCTCTGCGGGAGCTCGGTCAGTTGCTTGAGGCATCTAATGCTCGGGTGCGGCGGACCGCCCGGGCGAAGCTCGAGGAGTTGCTGGACAACGACAGCCGGGCGGTCGCCGACACGGCTCGGGCCTATCTCGATCGTCCGCCGCCTGTGCGCTCGCAGCCGGTGGCGGCGGTCGTGCCTCCGGTACGGCGGCCAGCCGGGCCCACGTTCGGTGCCGCCGCGCGAGCCAGCGCGAGGCGATGGAACCATCGACTGCGCGGGCCGGCGGCGACCGTGCGTGCTGCGGCACCGAGTTGGTGGATTGTCCTCTTGTTCGCGCTCGCCGCGGGCCTCGCCATCACAGCCGCCGTGCTCGACCCGTCGCCGTACCTGATCGCGGTGGCAGCGGTCCTGGCGATCGCGATGATGGTTCAGTTCCGTTCAGTCGGGTCGGCGTTCGCCGCAGGCCTTCTCGCTCCGGCCGTACTGAGCACGGCGGTCGTTGCGGGCGACCTGACGGGCCAGATGTTTCTGAGTCTGGCCAGCACGCCCGCGTGGTTTCTCAGGGCGGCTCACGTCGTTTGGATCGTGGCAGCCGTGGTCGGCCTGTTCAATTGGCGACCTTCGAAGCCCAGGCTACGGTTGGGCCTACTGATCCCGGCGGCGATCGCGGCGGCGATGGTGCTCGTCATGGTGGTTGAGGATTACCGCGATCCACACCAGTTCAGGGCGGTGCCACACCTTACCTATCCCGTAGTCGTTGGTCTGATCGCTGCCGAGTTCGCGCTGATCGGTCCGCTGTTGACCTTCGGTCGCGCGTTCACCGTCGGCGGGGTGGTTGGCGGATTCGCTGTGTGGCTTGGGCTTTTCAGCGGACCCCATGGGTTGGCCAACCCATGGACGGCGGTGCTGGTACTGCTGGCGGTCTGGTTGCTCATCGGAGTCCTAGCGATCGTTCGGCCGCCCCCGGCCGGTGTCCCGGTCCGCCGGCTCCTGACGATGGCTCCGCTGCTGGCCCCCGTCGTACTGGCGGCTGTCGCGTTCACTGTCGTGCCACAGGCAGCCAGTGCTCCAACCGTGACCGAGGTTGCTCTCAGCACCGACGACCGCACGCTCTATGGCCTCGACTACTCCAATGGTCGAGTCTTGAAATTCGACACGACGACTCGCGAACAGATCGGCGATGCTCTGAAAATCGGTCGCACGGCGGGCCGCTTCTTGCTGGCACCCGACGGCGCGACGCTTTATGTCTCCGACTCGGAATCCGGGACGGTGTCTGTCGTCGATGTGGCCTCTTGGAAGGTCGTCGGTGCGCCGATCGCTGTCGCACCCGGTCCGACCGGCCTGTCGCTGAGCCCTGCTACTCGTCGGCTCTATATGCTCAGCACGAGGTCGGAGACGATCACCGAGATCGACACCGAGACGAGGCAGTCGGTCGGCGCTCCGCTCGCCACCGGGTCGAGTCCGTCCGACCTTGCGATCGACGCGAAGGGCGAGTGGCTGTACGTCGTCAACCGCGAGGCGGGCACTGTCTCGGTGATCGACACCAAGACCCGCCAACCCGCCAACCCGCCCGCAGTCCCATCAAGGTCGTCCCGGACCAGAGCGATTTGGCACCTGATCCGACTGGTGTGCCACCGGGCCCGAGTGATTTGGCTCCTGGCCCGGAGGGGCTGATCTACGTCATCAGCCGGGCGTCGTACGCCGTCATCAACACCAACGTCAAGACCTCGCGCCCGACGCCGTTCACGCTGCCGCAGCGGGAGACCAGCGCGGTGGTAGGTGCTGATGGCAAGCATCTCTATGTCGTGGGCAACTCGGGCTCGGACGACGCGATCCGGGTGGTCGAGGTGAGTAGTCACCAGGTCGTCGGGACACTGGCTGCCAATCTTGGAGTCGCGGTCGACCTGGCTGTCAGCAAGGACGGCCGGCGGATGTACGCCACCAACTTCTACCGCGAGGGGATCATCGTGCTCGACGGCGCCGGCCCGAAAGAGGTCGGCATGATCGAAATCGGGCGCTGAGAAGGGCCGGTCCGTGGACCGGCCCTTTCTGAGGGTCTCTACAGGTTGCGGAAGAAGGTGCGGAGGTCGGTGACGACGTCCGCGGGGCGCTCGAGGGAGGCGAAGTGGCCGCCTTCGGCGAAGTTGGACCAGTGGACGATGTTGGGGTTGTCGCGGTCCGCTAGCGGGCGGATGGTTTTGAAGTCGTCGGCGAAGACGGCGACGCCGGTGGGGGCGTGGTTGAGCTGGGGTTCGGCGGCGGCCTTGGCCTCTTCGTAGTGGTAGCGGCCGGCGGCGGCTGAGGTGTTGGTGAACCAGTAGAGCGAGACCTCGGTGAGGATCTGGTCGCGGGTGACCAGGCTGGTGCCGTTGCCGAAGTTGTTGAAGAGTTCGTTCCAGGCGAGCTGGCCGACGGGGGAGTCGGAGATGCCGACGGCAACGGTCTGCGGGCGGGTCGAGTTGATGGCGTTGTAGCCGCCGACCGACTGGAACCACTGCAGGTGCTCCAGGGCCGCGTAGTCCTCCGGCGTGAACTTCTCGAACTCGGACGGGTCGCCCGACGGGAACGAGAACAGCTGCAGGACGTGCAGGCCGAGGAAGCCTTCAGGATTCAGTACGCCGAGTTCCCGCGAGATCATGGCACCACCATCGGATCCGTGCGAACCGTACGAGTCGTAGCCGAGCCGGCGCATCAACGTGTCGAAGGTGCGAGCGACCCGGGCCATCGTCCAGCCGCGATCGACGAGCGGCGTACTGAATCCGAAGCCGGGGATCGACGGGACGACCACGGAGAACGCGTCCTCGTCGGAACCGCCGTACGCGGCCGGGTCGGTCAGCGGCCCGATCATGTCGAGGAAGTCGACGAACGAGCCCGGGTACGTGTGGATCAGGAGCAGCGGCGTCGCGCCCTCGACCTTCGACGGGACGTGGATGAAGTGGACGGTCTGGTCGTCGATCTCGGTCAGGTAGTGCGGGAACTCGTTCATCCGCGCCTCCTGGGCGCGCCAGTCGAAGCCGTCGCGCCAGTGGTCGACGCTGTCCCGGAGGTAGTGGTTCGGGGTGCCGTAGTCCCAGTCGTCGCCGGGAGCCGGCTCGGGCAGCCGCGTCCGCTCGAGGCGGGCGTGCAGATCGTCCAGGTCGCGCTGGGCGATATCGACGGTGAAGGTCCGGATGCTCTCGTTCGTGGTCATGGCTTTACCGTAGGATCCTTATAGGAACATTAGATTCCTAATTGAACGAGGAGTTTGGGCCGATGCTGGAGACGTCGTCGCGGTTGCTCTCACTGCTGGCGCTGCTGCAGACCCGGCCGGCTTGGACGGGCGCCGAGCTGGCCGATCGGCTGGCTGTGACGACGCGGACGATCCGGAACGACATCGACCGGCTGCGGGAGCTCGGGTATCCGGTGGACGCGGCGCGGGGGCCGGCCGGGCACTACAAGCTCGGGGTCGGCGCGAAGCTGCCGCCGTTGCTGCTGGACGACGAGGAGGCGGTTGCGGTCGCGGTCGGGCTGCGGACCGGCGCGGGGCTCGCGGGGATGGGGGAGAGCAGCGAGCGAGCGCTCTCCAAGCTCGAGCAGGTTCTCCCGCATCGGCTCCGGCGGCAGGTCAACGCGGTCCATCGTGCGACGTCGAAGGGGCCGGAGGACAGCGGCACGAACGTCGAGGCGCCGGAGATCGATCCGGCGTTGCTGAGCACGATCGCGGCCTGCATCCGCGACGAGCACTACCTTCGGTTCGACTACGAGATCCCGCAGGGAGCGCTCTCTCGCGACGCCGGATCCGCCCGTACGTCGAACCTGCCGGTGCTCGTGCAGCCGTACCGGATGGTCAGCTGGAACAGGTTCTGGTACGTCGTCGCCCGCGACGATCATGACGAGTGGCGGACGTACCGGGCCGACTGGATGTCGTTGCGGATGGCAACGGGTATGCGGTACGTGCCGCAGCCGATGCCGGATGACGACTACACCGATTTCGTGCTGCGTGATGTCGCGTCGACCGGGTGGAAGGTGCACGCGCGGATCACGGTTTTCGCGCCCGCGGAGGAGGTGCTGAGCCGGATCCACGCGGCGGTCGGGGTGGTCGAGCCGGTCGACGAGCAGACCTGCATCCTGGTCACCGGGTCGGACTCGCTGGAGATGATCGCCGTGTACGTCGGGATGCTGGGGCTCGACTTCCGGGTCGATGGGCCGGCCGGGTTGGTGGAGCATCTCAAGATCATCGGAGAGCGCTATCTCCGCGCGATCTCCTAGCGGGCGTCCCCGCCTTAGTTGGTGTCCCCGCCCAGGCCGGCGTTCCGGGCCTGGATGATCGCGGTGGCGCGGTCGGCGATGCCGAGTTTGGTGAAGATCGCGGAGACGTTGTTGGCGACGGTCTTCGAGGCGAGGTGCAGGCGGTCGCCGATCGCGGGGTTGGACAGGCCGGCCGCGAGGAGATCGAGGATCTCGCGCTCTCGGCTGGTGAGCTCGGGGAACGGCGCGGCCGTGGGCGCGGGGGCGGCGAAGAAGCCGAGGACGCGGCGCGCGACGCCGGGGCCGAAGATCGCTTCCCCGGCCGCGACCGCGCGGATCGCGCGGGTGATCTCCTCCTGCTCGGCGCCCTTGACGAGGTAACCGCGAGCCCCTGCTCGCATCGCGGCGAACACCGAGTCGTCGTCCTCGAACATCGTCAGCACCAGTACGGCGACCTCCGGCGCGGACCGGGCCAGCTCCCGGGTCGCCGCGAACCCGTCCAGGTCCGGCATCTGCAGATCGAGTACGGCGACGTCCGGCCGGTGTGTGATCACCTCGCGAACCGCCTCGCGCCCGGTCGCCGCGACGCCGACCACCTCGATCCCGGGCAACGAAGTAAGCAGCGCCGCCAGCCCGGCCCGAACCACTGGATGGTCGTCCGCCAGCACCACCCGAATCACGAGATCGCTCATCGGAGAGCGCTCTCTGTTGGGTTTCCCAGCGGGAATCGTGCGCGGACGAGACCACCGGTGGGAGTCGGGCCGGCTTCGAAGGCACCGCCTAGTTCGGCAGCGCGCTCGCGCATGGCGTGCAGGCCGACGCCGGGACGCCACGCACCGTTGGGCGGGCCGTCGTCGGTCACTTCGACCTCGAAGTCGTTGCCACAGCGCAACGCTAGTACGGCTGACGTCGCCCGCGAGTGCCGAACCACGTTGGTGAGCGCTTCCGTGGCGATCCGGTACGCCGCGACCTCCAGCGCCGCGGGCAATGCGGGCAACCCGTCCGCCGCAACCTCGACCTGGATCGTTGCTCCGTCTGCACGGAATGCGAGTTGATCCGCTCGCTGCTGCAGCGCTCCCACCAGCCCCAGCTCGTCCAGGGCCGGCGGACGGAGGTCGTCGACCAGCCGTCGTACGTCGGCGATGGCTGTCCGAGTGTCGGTTCGCAGCGTCGAGAGCAGGTCGCGGGCCTTGTTGGTGTCGGTCTCGATGAGATTCGCGGCGGCGTCGGCGGTGAACGCGACGCCGGTCAGTGTCGGGCCGAGGCCGTCGTGCAGATCCCGGCGGATCCGGCGGCGTTCCTCCTCGCGGGCCGCGACCAGCTTCTCGCGGGATGACTGCAGCTCGCTGGACAGCCGCGTTGCGTGGACCGCGACCGCCAGCGGTACTGCGACCAGTGCGAGCACGTCGCGATCCATGGTCGACAACCTGGACTCGCCGGACCGTACGCCGATCAGCAGTTGGGCGACCGACGTACCGCCGTACTGAAGCTCCAGCGGTACGACGTTCTCCGGTGGGATGCCGTCGGAGGCGATGATCTCGTCGTCGATCGTGAGAGCGGTGTACGGGAAGTGCAGGCCGGATCGGATCGCGGCGACGACGCCCGGGAGGCCGGCGGACAGCTGTTCGCCGACGCGGGACGCGATCCGGGCGGGATCGTGGCGATCACCGTAGAGAGCGCGATCTACGAGTTGCTGAAGGCGCGGCAGGATCGGCGCGATGATGAGCGCCACCAAAACGGTGACCGCCGCCGGGCGGCCGACCCGCGACGGGATCAGCGAACCCAGGATCGCCGCCAGCCCTGCGTAGGAACCGATGGCGACCAAGGTCAGCAGCCCCCAGGTCAGTGCGCGGGACACCACCAGCCGGATGTCGAGCAGTTGATGCCGGACGACCGCAACCGCAACCGCGATCGGAATCAGCGGGATCGCCAGCAGGACGAAGATCGGGGTCCCGGCGATCAGGCCCCACGGCGTCACGAAGAGCAACGCGATGACCGATGCCAAGAGCAACCAGAGCAGCTGGCGGCGGCCGATCTCGTCGGCACGGCGGAAGCGGATCACCAGACAGCTGATGGCCAGCAGGATCGCGACCAGATTGCGGATCTCGGTCGCGGTCCACAGCGGCTGCAGATCGGCGTACGACGGGATCGCCAGGTAGCCGTTGGGAAGGCCGGGGCTGATCGGTTCGCCGCTGCCGCCCATCTCGATCACGAACAGCGGTGCGGTGACGATGATGCCGAGCGAGACCCACCGCCAGCGCGGAGAGAGCGGTCTCCCGGTCGGGAACAGCAGGAGCGCGAGCGGCAGGAAGAGCCCGATCGACCACGGCCAGGCCAGGAGCGCGATGGTGACGACCAGGCGCTGGGCCGAGACGGGGGCACCTGCGTCGGCCAGTACGGGCGCCAGCGGGCCGCCGAGGGTGGTTGTCGCATGACCGATGCCGTCAGCAATGAACAGCCAGCCGATCGGGTTGCTCGGACGATGCCACGCGATCACGGCGCCACACAGCCCGAACGTCACCCCCATCAGGCCGTTCGTCACCACGAAGCCGTCCAGCATCTGCTGCCAGCCCCACCCGGCCAGCGCCGAGAACACGAGTCCGAGCGCCACCTCGACGACCACCAGCGCGCCGAGGCCGCCGGCCAGTCCGCGCCGAGAGCGCGCGCTCAAGCGTTCCGTCATACCGGCAGTGTGCTCCCGACTGTGTCCCGCCGTCTCGGGATCACGATCCCGGATGTTCCGGGGAACTGCCCGAGCTCGGGGGACAGCGCTCTCAGGCGCCGGTACGGCGAGTGCGGCGACGGTGGATCCAGACGAACTGGAAGGAGTTCTGAGATGTCTGGAATCAACAAGGCCGGGTTCGTCGTCCTCGGCCTGGTATCGGTGAGCGACCTGCTCACACCGCTGCTGACCGACGGCGAACACCCGCCGATGACGATCGCGATCGGCTCCGCCGTGGTCGGGCTGATCAGCCTGATCCTGGTCGCGCTCGGTTGGCAAGGAAAGCGCTGGGTGCTTGCGCCACTCATCGCCCTACGACTGGCGTCCGCCCTGCTGGCGGTGCCGGCCTTCTTCGTGTCCGACGTACCGGCTGCCGCAGTGGCAGCGGCCGGGGTCGGCGTCGCCGCGACGATCTTCGGGGTGGTCGCGGTGCTGCTGCCGTCGCGCACCCCGGTCCACGCATCATGAGCCAGGCAGTTGCGGCAGCGCCACGAAGCGACGCCCGTACGGCGTCCCGGTGGTTCGCGGCGCTGATCCTGCCGATCGGGCCGGCCGCGATCGCGTTGCTGCGGTACTTCCTGCCGTACGACACGGTCGATGACCCGGCGACGATCACCACCAAGATCCTCGCGGATCCGGGCCGCAGTTCACTCGTTCTGTGGTTCGGCTACATCGGGGTCCTCACGCTGGTCCCCGGCGCGTATTTCGTCGGCCGGTTGATCCGGGCGCGGGCGCCGTGGCTGACAGCGATCGCGCTGCTGCTCCTCGTGCCGGGATACCTGTCGCTGCCGTGGGCCTCGTCCGGTGACGTGTTCACCTGGTCGGCCGGGCAGGCGGGTCTGGATGCGGGGGCAATCACCCGGGCGGCCGAGATCACGCACGGATCGGCGGACATTGCTGGGGTGGTGTTCGTCGTCGGTCACGTGCTGGGCACGATCCTGCTGGGGATCGCTCTCTGGCGTTCTCGGATGGTCCCGCGCTGGGCCGCGGTGGCGACGGCGATCTCGCAGCCGATCCATTTCGTCGCGGCTGTCGTATTGGTCAGTCACACGCTGGATCTGGTCGGTTGGGGTCTGCAGGCAGTCGGGTTCGCCGCGGTGGGGTGGGCGATCCTGCGACTGCGTGACGACGCCTGGCAACCGCTGCCCTAAGGGGCCGACGTACCCAAGGATCGGCTCGTCCGGCGTTAGTCTCGAACTGCTCAAAGGGGGATAGCAGAATGGATGACAAGGGAGCGCCGGGCGAGCCTGGGGCGAATATCCAGGTCGGCAGTTTCAAGATTGCCGACGCTGCGAAGACCGATGCCGCGGGCATGGCCTTCGTACTCGACCAGATGGCGGAACGGCCCGCCGTACGGGCGTTGAAAGCCTGGGCGTTGGAGCAGTTGGCTCCGGCGCCTGGGGAGACGGCGGTCGATGTCGGCTCGGGGACGGGCGAGGACGTGGTCGCGTTCGCCGAGCTCGGCCTGCGCGCGATCGGTGTCGAGCCGAGCGCGGGGTTGCGGGACGAGGCGGTACGGCGGGGGCCGGACAGCAAGGCCGAGTTCGTGGACGGGCTGTCGGACAAGCTGCCTTTCGACGATGAATCGGTCGATGTCGTGCGGTGTGAACGCGTTCTCCAGCATGTCGAGGACCCGGCCGGATCGGTCCGGGAGATGGCTCGGGTGCTGCGTCCTGGCGGTCGGATCGTTCTCATCGACACGGATTGGCAGACGGCGATCATTCACCCGGCCGATCCCGACGTACTGCAGCGAATGGTTGCCAGCTTCCTGGCGCAGGCGGCGAATCCGTACTCCGGTCGTCAGTTGCGGGGACAGCTCGCCGACGCGGGGCTCGAGATCACCGGCGAGACTGCGGCGACGTGGCTGGAGCCGCAGGAGGGTGCGCGCAAGGGGTTCCTGTCGATGATGCACACCCGATCGCTGCAGGCCGGTGCGATCACGGCGGCGGAGGCCGAGGCGTTTGCCAAGGGCATCACCGAGGCTGCCGACCGCGGCGCTTTCCACATGTCACTGACGATGTACGCCGTGTGCGCGGTCAAAGCCCCTGCTGTTTAGAGGCCCTGTTGCTTGAGGAAGGCAACGGTTCGGGTCATCGAGGTCGGCCAGGCCCCGGCGAAGGCGTGCTCCTCGCCGGGGTAGGTGTAGAGCGTCGCCTTCTTGCCGGCCGCGGTGAGCGCAGAGAGCGTTCTCCGGGACCAGGCGATCGGGCAGGTCGTGTCGGATTCGCCGTGGTGGATCAGGACCGGTTCGGTGACCCGGTCGAAGAACGTCACCGGTGACACGTTGCGCCAGAACTCCGGGTTCTGCGCGGGTTCGCCGTACGCGCGCAGGATCGCCGCGGAGGTTTCCGGTCCGGGGCGCCAGCGTTCGAAGTTCTCGACTGTGTTGGAGCTGACGGACGCGAAGATGATCCCGGCCTTCACCAGCCCGGGCTGAGCGACGAGAGCGTTCAACGTGACGCCGCCGCCCATCGACCGGCCGAGCATGCCGATCCGGTCGGGATCGACGTACTGGGAGGTGCGCAGCGCCAGTACGGCGTTGATCGCGTCCTCGGTGTAGCCGAGGCGCAGGTTGAGTTCGGAGCGTGGGTCCTTCGACGACTGCGCGTGATTGCGGTAGTCGGTGTGCAGTACGACGTATCCGCGCCGGGCGAGGTAGTCCTGCTCACGGGCCAGCCCACGGCCGTTGGTGTAGACGGCCGGATCGATGTAGCCGTGGTTCAGGACAAGGGCCGGGTGTGGGCCCGGGGTGCTCGGGACGTTGAGGATCCCGGAGATGTTGAGTGAGCTGCTCGCATACGTGACGTGGTAGCGCGTGTAGGCGGCATTGCGGGTCAGGACGCGGTCGAGCCGGAGGTTGCGGCCGTCGTACTTCTTCGCCATCAGCGCCGGGAGAGAAACCGGGTGAGCGCTCTCTGGCGTTCCCGAAGGCGTTCTTGAAGGCGTCGCCGGCGGTGGGCTGGTTGCCGGAGTCGATGGGTCAGCGGACGGCGTTGGTCCGGTGCTGCTCGGGGTGGTCGCAGGGGGTGCCGCGTCGTTGCTACTGCATCCGACAGCGGCCGCCGCCACGAGCGCACCGAGTGTTGTCAACGCTGTCCGCCGCTCCATGCGCACAGTCTGCCGCCAGCTATCGAAAGCCGGTCGAAAGCGCCGGTGGTGTTCAGGCCTTCGGGGCGAGCTTGTGCACGACGATGCCGGACTTGAAGGTGGTCGTGCCGAGCAGGTCGAGGTGGTGGATGTCCAGACCCTGCCCGCCGAACATCGTTTCGCCGTCGGCCAGTACCGGGAAGACCCAGAAGTGGTACTCGTCGACCAGCTTGTTCTCCAGCAACGTCTTGGAGAGCGATCCCGTACCGAACTTGAGCAGGTTGCCGCCGTCCTGCTGCTTGAGTTCCCGGATCGCCTCGACGGTGTCGCCTTCGAGCAGCTTGGCGTTCCAGGTCGTCTCGGTGAGGGTCCGGCTGGCGACGTACTTGGGCATCTTGTTGAAGGTGTCCGCCATTTCGCCGTCGCGCTGCGACCAGGCCTCGGCGAAGCCCTCGTAGGTCAACCGGCCGAGCAGCAGCGCCTCGGTCTCGGCCATCAGCGCCCCGGAGTAGCCGAAGTGCTCCTCGTCCCAGTACGGGCCGGAGTAGTCCTGCGGGTTGCTGATGACGCCGTTCAGGGTGACGAACGTGGACTCGATGATCTTGCGCATGATGGTGCCCCTTAAGAGTTGGTACGGTCAGTGGTTGGTAGTTCAGTGGTTGTAGGGGTGCTTGGTGCGCGCATCCCGGAGGGCTTGGGCCCACCAGACGAGCTGGTCGAGCATGAGCTTGGCCTGGGCCTCGTAGCCCGCGGCCGGCCGCGGCCAGGAGCCGTCGGCGGTGAACTGCTCCCAGTAGCAGGGGAGTGTGACTGTGTTGCGGATGGTGACGGCCTGCAGTTCGGCGAAGACCTGCCGCAGCTGCGCGGTGGCCAGCAAGCCACCGCTCTCCCGCCCGTAGCTGACCACCGCGACCGGCTTGGCGTGCCACTCTTCGTAGTACCAGTCCAGTGCGGTCTTCAGAGCGGCCGGAAAGCTACTGTTGATCTCCGGAGTGACCACTGCGAAGGCATCTGCCGCAGTCAGCCGCGGAGCCAGTACGGCGACCTCCGCCGGCACCGGGTCGTCAGTATCCAGCAGCGCGGTGGGCAGGTCGGCGACTGCCAGATCGATCAGGTCGACCGTGAACTGTTTGGCCGCCTGCTCTGCCAGCCAGTGCGCGACGGTCGGTCCGAACCGCCCGTGGCGCGTGCTGCCGATGATGACTGCGAGTCGCATTTCCTGCCTCCCTTCTGTTGAGCCAAACTCTGCCGCAGACCGTTTACGGTTTCTTTCCGGTGCGGGCGGGAGGCGCCGGAAAGATAGGGTGCGGCCATGCGTTTCGGCGTCCTGGGACCGGTCACGGCCTGGACCGACGCGGGGGAGCCCGTGACGATCCAGGGCCTCAAGGTCCGCGCACTGCTCGCGGACCTGCTGGTCCACGAGGGCAGACCGGTGCCCGGCGACCGGCTGATCGATGACCTCTGGGGCACGCAGCTCCCCGGCAACCCCGCGGGGACGCTGTCCGCCAAGGTCTCGCAGCTGCGCCGGGCGTTCGAGGACGCCGAGCCAGGCAGTCGGAGCCTCGTGCGCTCCGGACCGGCCGGCTACTCGATCGCGGTCGACAAGTCGTCGTACGACGCGTTCACGTTCGCGGACCGGGTCGAGAAGGGCGAGCTCGCCGAGGCACTGGGTCTGTGGCGTGGGCCTGCCTATGCGGACTTCGCAGATGAGGTGTTTGTCGAGACTGCGATTGCTCGGCTGACAGAGCAGCGGCTGACCGTGCTTGAGCGTGCCGATGTTTCGGTGGGCGAGCTGTCTGCTCTGGTCGCTGAGCATCCGCTTCGGGAGGGGCTGCGTGCGGCGCATATGCGCGCGCTGTACCGAGCTGGTCGGCAGAGTGAGGCTCTTGAGAGCTTTGACGAGCTGCGGCGGCTGTTGGCGGATGAGCTCGGGCTGGACCCGAGTCCGCCACTGGTCGCGTTGCAGCAGTCGATTCTGACGCAGGAGCTCCCACATGCTCGCAACAACCTGCCTGCCCAGCGGAGTGACTTGATCGGCCGTTCCGACGCGGTCGGTGACGTCAGCGCCGCGCTGGCGACCTCAAGGCTGGTGACGCTCACCGGTCCGGGCGGAGTGGGTAAGACTCGGCTGGCACTGGCCACGGCGGCCTCGGTCACGGACCGGTTCGTGGACGGCGTTGTTCTCGTCGAGCTGGCCGCTGTGACACCGGCTGCGCTCTCGGTGCGAGATGCGCTCACGGACGCCGTACAGGCAGCGCTGGACCTGCGTGACAGTAGTGGTCCGACGGAGACCGCAGTGGAGCGTCTGGCCGCTGTCATGGGCTCACGGCTGCTGCTGTTCGACAACTGCGAGCAGGTGATCGCTGAGGTGGCCGACCTGGCGGATGAGCTGCTGGCGGCCGCACCGGGCCTGCGCGTGCTGGCGACCAGCCGGGAGCCGCTCAGCCTTGCGGGCGAGGTTGTCTGGACGGTGCCGCCGTTGGACGTGCCGCTTGCCGGCCTGGAGCCTGCTGCGGCGGCGGACTGCAGTGCGGTCCAACTGTTCGTCACCCGCGCGGCCGCGGCCTCGCAGGACTTCACCTTGACCGCAGACAACGTTGCTGACGTCGCTGTGCTCTGCCGGCGGCTGGACGGCATTCCGCTCGCTCTGGAGCTGGCCGCTACTCGCGTGCGCGCGCTGGGTATCCGTGGCTTGGTGGCTCGGCTGGACGACCGGTTCCGGTTGTTGGCGACTGGGCATCGTGGTGCTGCGCCACGGCAGCAGACTCTGCAGGCGATGATCGACTGGAGCTGGGAGCTGCTTGCTCCCGATGAACAGGTCGTACTGCGACGCCTCGCAGTACACGCTGATGGCAGTACGGCGGAGGCTGCGGCTGAGGTATGCGCCGAGCCGGAGATCGACGTACTGGAGGTTCTGGTTCGACTGGTCGACAGGTCGCTCGTTGTGCCGGTCCATGGTGCGGATGGTCCGCGGTATCGGCTGCTGGAGTCGGTGGCCGCGTACTGCGTCGAGAAGCTGCGGGTGGCCGACGAGTTGGAGTCAGCTCAGCAGCGGCACCTCGAGTACTACCTGGGGTTGGCGGAATCGGCTCAGCTCTTCGGGCCCGAGCAGAGCAGTTGGCTGAGGCTCCTGGACGCGGACGCGGCGAATCTGCGCACCGCGCTCGACCGTGCCGTCGCCACCGGGCAGTCCGGCCTGGCTGAGCGGCTGGTCGACGCTATGGCGTGGTTCTGGTTCCTGCGCGGCCGTACGGCGGAGGCGATCCGCTCGCTGGACGCCGTACCGGAGTCAGCGCGGGCGGGCGTCTGGCGGACCGGATTCCTGTATCTGCAGGCCGACAGCCGCGCGGGTGCTGAGCGGGAGCGGTGGCTGGAGACGGCGGACTCCCGTGGGCAGTGGTGGATCGGGTTCGCCAGTAGTGATGTCGGTGAGCTGGCAGCCGGACAGGTGTTGCTGGAGCGGTCGCTGAAGAACTTCGAGGCGGAGGACGACCAGTGGGGCATCGCTGCGGTGCACCTGGCGCGGGCGAAGTACGCGCACGTGCGGTCCGACGTTGAGGGGCTGCGAGCTGACGCTGAGGAGAGCGCACGGATCTTCAGAGCGCTGGGTGACAGCTGGGGCACGTTGCAGACGAGCAGTTGGCTAGGTGCGGCTGCTGAGCTGGCGGGTGACTTCGACGAGGCTGCTCGTCTCCACGACGAGTGCGTGCAGATTGCTGAGGGACTAGGGCTGTGGCCGGAGGTGGCTGGAGCGCTGGGCATGCTGGGCTGGACCGAGCTCCGGCAGGGCGAGTACGCGGCCGCTTGGGCGCACAGCGAGCGTGCGCTGCGGCTGGCGACCGAACAAGGGCAGCGGTCGCTGCAGGCCTTGGCGGAGATCGTGTTGGCCTTCGCGGCTCGTCGGATCGGCGACCTCGGCGACGCCGAGCGCCGGCTGCGGACTCTGCTCGCTGCGGCTCGGGCGCAGAGCGAGCCGGTGCTCTACCTGTCGATGGTGCTGGCTGAGCTCGGAGTCGTGCTGGAGCTGCGGGGCGAGTCCGCTGCGGCGCTGGACCTCTACAAGGAGTCGTTCGAGGTCTCAGAGGCCTATGGCTCGGTCCGCAGCATGTGTCTGGTGCTTGAGGGGATGGCCGCCTGCGTCGAGGACAAGAGCATCGCTGCGCAGCTCCTCGGCGCCGCCTCAGCCACTCGGGCCGCCGAACAGCATCTGGTTGCTGCGACCGAGGTTGACGACCTCGAGCGGGCCGTTGCGGCGGCGCGGAGCGCCCTTGGCGACGCCGGCTACGAGGAGGCGCACAGCCGCGGCAGTGCGCTCACCCTTCGTCAGGCAGTCAACCTGCTCTACGAGTAGATGTTCTGTGTTTGAGATTATCGGCTAGGCGAAGTAGTTTGAGGGCATGGACTACGGCCACGATCTGGTCTTCGGGACCTTCCTGACCCCGGCGATCGACGACCCGGCGCGCGTGATCGCGCTGGCACAACTGACCGAACAGGTCGGGCTGGACCTGGTGACCTTCCAGGACCACCCCTACCAGCCGCGCCTGATGGACGCCTGGACGCTGCTGTCGGTCGTCGCAGCGCAGACCCAGCGCATCAAGGTCGCTACGAATGTCGCGAACCTGCCGCTGCGGCATCCGGTCGTGCTGGCGCGCAGTGTGGCCACGCTTGACCAGATCACCGGCGGTCGGGTGGAGCTGGGCCTCGGAGCCGGCGGCTTCCTGGAGGCGGTCGCGGCCAACGCCGGACCGCACCTCACAGCGGGTCAGAGCATCAGTGCGCTGGAAGAGGCCATCGCGATCATCCGGGAGGTCTGGTCGCCGACCGGTGGTGGCATCAAGCTTCCTGGCAAGCACTACACCGTCTCTGGCGCCAAGCGTGGTCCGCAGCCTGCCCATGACGTGCAGATCTGGCTGGGTGCCTACAAGCCGCGCATGCTGGCGGTCACTGGCCGCCTTGCCGACGGATGGCTCCCCAGCAGCGGGTACGCCGGTCCCGACCAGCTCGCTGCGATGAACAAGCTCATCGACGAGGCCGCTGTCGACGCAGGGCGTGACCCGGGGTCGGTACGGCGGCTCTACAACCTCTCCGGGCAGTTCGCGGGCAATGGCGGGTTCCTGCAGGGGCCTGAGGAGCTATGGATCGACCAGCTGACCGAGCTGACGCTGGACGAGGGGATGAGCACGTACATCCTGGGCTCTGACGACCCGACCGACATCCGGCGGTTCGCCGAGGTTGCCGCGGGTGTGCGAGAGGCCGTGGAGGCTGCTCGGAACGGGATCGTGGCCCCGGTCCCGGCCGAGGTGGTTCCGCAGTCGTCCGGGTTCGCCGTCGTACCGACTCCGCCGCCTGCTGTACGGCGCAGCGCCGTACAGGTGCTTGACGAGTCGGAGCGGCCGGTTGGGCCGGCTCTGGATCCGGAGCGGAGCTATACGCCGTACCAGCTGTCGTCTGGGCAGCATCTGATTGAGGTGCACGATCATCTGCGCGCAGAGCTCGAGCAGATCCACGATCTGGTCGAGCAGGTCGCGGCTGGGTCGATGGGGATCGGTCAGGCGCGCTCACACATCAACACGATGACCATGCGGCAGAACAACTGGACGCTCGGCACGTACTGCGAGTCGTACTGCCGGCTCGTCACGACGCATCACTCGATCGAGGACGCGTCGCTGTTCCCGCGGCTGCGGCGCGCGGACCCGGCGCTGGTGCCGGTGGTGGACCGGTTGCAGGCGGAGCACCTGATCATCCACGACGTACTGGAGGGTGTGGACAAGGCGCTGGTCGCGCTGGTCGATGGGTCCGGCAACATCGACGGACTGCGCGCAGCGGTCGATCTGTTGGACGACACGCTGCTGTCGCACCTGTCCTACGAAGAGCGCGAGCTGGTCGAGCCTCTGGCTCGGCTGGGCGTGATGTAGCGGACTACTTCGCCTCACCGAGCACTGAGGCGAGGATGTCGAGCAGGCGCAGCGTGGGAGCCTCGCCGAGCAGCCGGGCGGCGGAGGTGGCCGGCTCGGCGATCAGACGGACCTGCAGCAGCTTGAAGTCGCGCACGTTGGCCGGATTCACCAGGTCGGCGTGCACCGCGCCCAGAAGCTCCGCACCGGCGGAGGCGTTCGTGTAGGTCATCCGGATGAAGCTGTCGCTGACGGGGAAGAGAAAAGGCCGCTTCAGGTGCAGCAGCTTGGACTTCTTCGCCTGCCCGAAGCCCCGGTGCCCCGAGAACTTCTCGTCGAGCGCCATGGCCGCCTCGAACAGCTCACTGCCCGGCGCGGCGTCCTCCAGCCGCGCGTCGACCGGCACCGCGGCGAACTCCTTGTCGGCGTCCACCTCGAGCAGCCAGGGGATGTCCAGCGCCCGGAGGTCGGAACCGATCACCATCGTGCGGGCCAGATCCTCGAGCGTCACCCGGCTCGGGTCGGTGCCGCCGACAGTCGTCATCCCGGGCAGGCCGTCGTAGTACCGCAGCACGGCGCCGTTGCCCTCGGCATAGATCCGCAGCTGGGCGATCGCCTCGTCGACGACGATCTTCCGAGTACCGATGTTCATGGCCACACCCTCACACTCTTGGTGGCAGACCCGCCAGCAGACGAGCCATCATCCGAGCGATTGCCTCACAGCGTTTCCGCAGATCGTAGGCGACCCCACGCTCACCCACACGCCTGGGTCACTTCCCGTTATCCACAACCTGTAATCATCCGTGCCAAAACCCCCGATTCTCCATAAACTCTCAGTAACACCCCCACCACCGAACGGAGCCGCGCATGACGGGAGACACCCGTGAGTTCCTGGCTGCCTTCCGGGAGGCCGCTTCGGGGACGCCCACCGGACTGATCGCCGCCTGGACGAGCTTTGTCGATCAGGCGGAGGCGGGGTATTCGGACAACATCTACGAGTTTCGCAACGACCTGTCCGTGCGCGGGCGGATCGAGAAGCTCCTGGGGAGCGCGGAGCTTCAGGGGTTCGAGCAGATGGGGTGGGTACGCGCCGAGATCGCAGAAGTCGACGAGCGGTACCGAGCGCTGCTGATCGAGGTGGACGGGCCGGCTGGGCGCGGGTGGTGGGAGGCCGGAGTTCCTCGGGTTGCCGGGGCGGAGCTGGCGGCGGATTTCGCGGAGCAGTACGGGATCGAGGTTGCCGTCATCGAATGAAGCTCGGGAGGCGCTAAACCTGGTTGACCGGGGGAGGGGGATGGCGAAGTCTGCTGGCATGTTGACGGGTGCTGAGGTTGCGGGGTTTGTGCGGGATGGGTTCGTGGTGGTTCGGGGGGCCGTGCCTCGGTCGGTGGTTGACGGGTGTGTGGATGTGGTTTGGGCGGAGTTGGAGGAGCGTGGGGTCAGGCGGGGGGATCCTGAGTCCTGGAAGACGCCGGTCGAGCGGATTGCTTGTCCTGAGGACGGTGCGTTTGTCGAGGCGGGTACGGCGGGGGTGCTGTGGGAGGCGTACGACCAGCTGATCGGTCCGGACAAGTGGTGGAAGCGCGAGGGAATGGGCGGCACGATTCCAATTCGATTCCCGCACTCCGCTGATCCGGGGGATGCCGGCTGGCACATCGAGGCCAGTTACTGGAACGGCACCGATTGGCGGGCGAACGTGCGGAGCCGCGAACGGGGTCTGCTCTCGCTCTTCCTGCTCACCGATGTGTGCCCCGACGACGCCCCGACACTGATCAGGGTCGGCTCGCATGCCGATGCGGCGCGGGTTCTGGCACCGGCGGGCGATGACGGGTTCGCGCCGGGTGAATCGGGTCCGCTGATTGTCGAGGCGAGCGCCGACCGTCCTGTCGTCGAGGCGACCGGGTCCGCGGGAGACGTCTACCTGTGCCACCCGTTCCTCGTGCACAGCGCCTCATGGCCGCACCGCGGTACGAATCCGAGGATGATCACCCAGCCAGGGGTTGCCCTCTTGGAGCCCTTCGCGCTGACGGACCGAAACACCGCCTACCCCGTCGAAGCCGCCATCCTGAACGCGATCTAGTCAGCTGCGCCGATGTGAGCGGCCAACTCCGGGGAGATCGGGTAGGGGATCTCGCGGGGGAGGGCTGCTTGGGCGGCGGTTGGGTCGGACTTCGAGAGAGCGTGGATGTGCTGCATCTCGGGCGTGGCGTCTTCGATGCGGGTGATCCAGTCGTTGACGTAGTGGGTGACGGCTGGGCCAGAGAGGCCTAGTTGCAGGGAGCGGACTTCGGGTTGGGGCGTCAGGGTGAGGGTCTGCTCCGGGTCCCATTGGATGCGGACCGGCGCGGCGGCGAGCTCTGCACGCCAGGCGGCTTTGTCGGCGTGCTGGGTGCGGTCGTAGTGCGAGAGCGAACTGTTGGCGAGCGCCCACTCGAAGCCTGAGCGTTTGAGGTGGATGCGGAGGACTCGGGTCTGGCCGGGCTTGGTGGCCCAGCCGGAGCGGTAGGCCATCCAGAGGAAGGACGGCTTGATCCAGGTCATCCTCGAGAAGCCGAAGGGGGCGACGAAGGTTTGCGCAGCGAGGGCCGGTACGGCGATCTCTGGGGCGTAGGCCTGGTAGACGGCGATGGTGTCGTCGTCGTAGCGGGCGCGGATCTGGCGGGTGGGCATGCGGTCCTCAGGTGGTTGTTATGTGGGTTCGGATGGCGGTGAGGGTTTGTTCGGGGTGGGTTAGGTGGGCGTTGTGGTCGGCGTGGGGCCAGGCTTCGACTTTGGCGTTGAGGGCGGTTGCTAGGCGGGCGTGGGCTTTGGCGATGGCGGTGGTGGGTTTGCGGTCGGCGGTGATCAGGGTGGTGGGGACTGGCGGGAGAGTGGATTCGTCGAAGGCGGCTTCGGCGAGGCCGTGGACGGCGCGGTTCAGTTTGGGCAGGTCGAGGTGGGCGGTGCGCTCGAAGACGGCTGCGCAGTCGGGGCGGAGGTCTTGCTTGCGGGTGCTTCGGGCAATGGTGGAGCGGAGGGCGGCGGCGACCAGAGTGCGTAGGACCGGGAGCGTGGCCGCGGAGGCGAGCGTACGAGTCATGCGCTCGATCTGCGCACAGCTTTTCGGGTCGTTGATCGGGGTCGGGTCGATGAGGACCAGGCCGGCGACGCTGGCGGGGTAGTCGCGGGCGAGCAGGAGCGCGACGGCGCCGCCGAGACTCTGACCGACCACGACAACCGGCCCGAGGTCGAGTCGGTTGACCAGAGCATTGAGGTACGCCGACGCGTCGGCCAGCGTGCCTGGAGTGGTCGACGTACCGGTGCCGGGGCGGTCTTGGACGATGACGCGGCAGCCGGGATCGGTGACCAGGCCTTCGACCAGACCGGGGAAGAATCCGTTGCAGGACTCGGCTCCGCCGGGGAGGAGCAGGACCGGCGGACCGGAGCTGCCATGAACGGTGACGTCTTCGATCTGCACAGGAACTCCGGTAAATGAGTTGAGGCGGTCGCGCGCTGCTCGCATGATGAGGGTATGACTACGACCCATGGAGTGTTGCTGACGAGTCCGGTTGCCGACGTGGCGGCTCGGGTTCAGCAGCAGGCCGGTCGATGCTGGAGGTCTAGCGACCTCCAGTCGTGATGGAGGTGGTGGTCGCCGGGATGCTCGCAGGGTACGGAATCGCCATACCTGTTGGGCCCGTGGGGACCTACCTAGTCAGCCTGAGCGCACGAAGCTCGGCACGAGTGGGCGCTTGCGCAGCGCTGGGAATCGCATCCGCCGACGGCATTTACGCGCTGGTCGCAGCCGTCGCCGGTACGGCGTTGGCCCCGCTGCTGGTGCCTGTCGTGGTGCCGCTGCGTTGGGTATCCGCGGTAGTCCTGATCGGGCTCGCACTCCTGGGCGCGATCACCGGAGTACGCCGATATCGGGCGCGACGGCTCACCGGGATCACCAGGGATACGCCGGTGCGCGCGCGTACGGCCTACTTGGGGTTGCTCGGCATGACGCTGCTCAGCCCGATGACGGTGATCTACTTCGCAGCGCTCGTACTCGGCGGCTCCGGACGAGGATCCGCACCACAGCTGGCCGTCTTCGTCGTGGCCGCGTTCCTAGCCTCAGCCAGCTGGCAACTCCTGCTAGCCGGCGGCGGCGTCCTGCTGGGGCGCGTGCTGACCGGCAACCTCGGGCGGCTCATGACAGCGCTCGCCTCCAGCGTGGTGATCGTGGTGCTGGCGGTCCGCCTGGTCGCCTAGGCGATGGCCTGAGTCACTTCGCCAAAGTCGGCTGGCTCGCAAGCGAGTGTCGTTGCGGGCCAGCTGACTTGGTGGCACCAGGTGATGACCTCCTGGGCGTCTGGGCGGTCTGCGGGGTCCTTGGCGAGCATCCGCAGCAGTTGGCGGCCGACCCCGGCCTCAACCCCTGAAGGCACCACCGGTACGCCGCTCACGTGGCACCGGAGCACCCCGGTCGGGGTATCCGCCAGGAACGGCGGGGCGCCGGTGAGCAGTTGGTAGAGGACGCAACCCAGCGAGTAGATGTCGGCGGCTGGACCGGCGGGCGCCGCGCGGGCGCGTTCAGGGGCCACATAGAAGCTGGTGCCGACGATGTGCTCGGCAGAGTCGGAGTCGGCGGCGTCGTCGAGGAAGCGCGCGATGCCGAAGTCGGCGATCTTGACCGTGCCGTCGCGGCCGAGCAGCAGATTGGCCGGTTTGATATCGCGATGGACGACGCCTTCGTGATGGGCCGCGAGTAGACCCTCGGCCGTCTGCGCGACGATGTGCGCCACTGCCGAAATCGGGAGCGGGCGGCCGCGCCGCAGTTCGCCCGCGACCGTCGTACCGGCGACGAACTCCATCACCAGATAGGGCGAGTCGTCGTACGCACCGAAGTCATGGACGTCGACCACGTGCGGATTGTGGATCATTGCACCGGCCTGGGCCTCGCGCCGCAACCGTGCCCCGGCGCCCGCCTGGTGGTCGGTGAGCAGCTTGATCGCAACCGGTCGCATCAGCACCTCGTCCGTGGCGCGCCAGACCTCACCCATGCCGCCGCGTCCGACCATCGCCTCCAGCTCGTACCGGTCCGCGATCCGCATGGCCTGCTCCCCGAGTCTTGTGCACAGCGGGTACCCAATCACCGTACGCCGCCAAACCCGTGATTGCCTAAGGCAACTTGCTGGCCACGGCGCCGGCCGGGTTGAGGAACAGCAGAACCGGGGGACCGGTATTGGGCAGGATCTCCGTATACGCCTGCAGTTGCGGGGTGTAATAGGCGACTCGGCTGTCCAGTGCGGCCATCGGTACGGCGTCGGTCTTGTAGTCGACGACAGTGAGCCGGCCGTCGTCCTCGCGGTAGATGAGGTCGACGAACCCTTCGAGCACAGTGCCATCGGGCTGAACCGTGCCGACATACGACTCACGCCAGTGGTCGCGCGCCGCCGCTCGTTGCACAACCTCAGCGCCGAGGGCGGAACGAACCAGCGCGGTCACGACGTCGACGTACTCAAGGACGCCTTCGGCCAGGCACTGGGTCGAGACGGCGGATTCGAGGCCGCTGCCCGTGGACAGATCGACAACCTGCAGTACGCCGTGGACCGCTCGCCCGATCGCGGTTCCGTACCGGCCCTTCGACCACGGTGGGAGCTCAAGATCGCGCGGCGCCTTGGCAGTACCGGGGTCGACAGGCGCTTCGGTCAGGGCAGCTTCGGGGCCAGTGCCTTCGAGGCCGGAGGCGCTGCGCGCGGAGGGGCGACGGCTAGCCTGCCGGGCCGCGGTGATCTGCTCGTCCCAGTCCCGGCGGCTCATCGGCGGAGTCACATCCGACGTCGATCGTGGGTCGCGATCAACCGGCGGTGGCCCGTCGAACAACGTGATCCCCGGCAGCTCCGCGGCACCAGCGGAGGCAAATAGCTCCGCATTGCTGGAATGGCGACGCGTCCCCGACCGATGCAGCGAAATGACGAGATGGTCGCGGGCACGGGTCGCCGCGACATACAGCAGGCGGCGGCGTTCGTAGTCGTCCATCTGCTCGTCGACCGGCTGGACGAGATCGAAGTCCTCGGTCTGCACCGAAGCCTTGAGCTTCACCGCGTAACCGCCGTCCGGCGGCCAAAGCACCTGTACGCCGCGTTGCCGGTTCGGCGCGGCGGTCATGCCGGAGAGGATGACGATCGGGAACTCGAGCCCCTTCGCGGCGTGGATCGTCATCACCCGAACGGCGTCCGCGTCGGTCTCGGGCAGCACCGCCTCGGCAACCCGCGACGCCTCCTCGCCCTGGTGCGCAGCCCAGGCGAGATACGAGCGGAGGCCGCCGTGCTCGACCTCGGACCAGGCGCGGGCCTGATCGACGACGAACCTGATCCGCCGCCACGCGTCGCGGGCGCGCGGCCCGATCGCGGCGACCTCGAGCATCCGGCGGTCGGCGACGATCTTGGCGAGCACCTCGCTCGGGGTGAGCCAGCGGGAGGCGTAATACGTGCGGCGCAGCCACTCCATGGCCTCGCCGATGGGATGGGTGAGCAGGTCGTCGGACACCGGCGCGGTCAGCGTGAACGAACCGCCGGAGCGCTTCCAGGTGAACAGGTCGTCGTCACCGCACCCGAAGAGCGGCGAACGCAAGGTCGTGACGAGCGCGAGCTGATCGCTCGGATCCCCGAGAGCACGCGCGCAGGCGAGCAGATCGCGAACCTCGGCGGTCTGATAGACGAGCGAGCTGGCCTCAGCCCGGTACGGAATGTCGGCCCGATCCAAGGCGTCTTCGAGGAACGGCAACGACGTCCGCGCCGGAACCAGTACGGCGATGTCGCCGGCCGCGGCTGGTCGCCACGCCGAGGCGCGTTCGTCGTACACGAGCCAGCCGTTGCTGAGCGCCTGCTCGATGGTCGCCGCCACGTCGGTCGCTTCGCGCTCGCGGAGCACGGACGCCTGAGCACGCGGCAAGTCGTCATGCGGAACCGCGCCCAGGACCGTGACAGCAGGACCAGAAACAGAGTCGTCGTACGGCGCGGGCTCGGCAGCCGCGGGTTCGTCGTCGCCCGAGCGCCGGAACTGGAGAACCGTGGCGAGCTCAGGCTCCGGCTCCGCGGGGGAGTCGTCCAGGAAATCGAAGAGGGTGAGCTCGTCGTCCGGGGCCGAGGTGACGTCGGTCGGGAGCGGACCGGGCAGCGGGGGCGGAGCTGTGGTCGGCGTCGTGGTGCGATGCGGGGTCAGCGCGTGATAGGTCGGCTGAGCGGCTTCCTGGGGCTGGATCAGCGTCGTGAAGACATGGTTGATCCAGTCGAGGATCGGAGGCACCGTGCGGAAGTTCGTCGTCAGCGTGACCGTCTCGCCGAGCAGGTCCTGAGCGGTCAGGTACGTCGCGATGTTGGCCCGGCGGAACCGGTAGATCGACTGTTTCGGATCGCCGACCACGAACAGCCGGCCGTCCGGGACCTCGACGTCACGCCAGTCCTCCGCGTCGGCCTCCGCGCCGGCGGCGATCCGGACCGCGAGCTCGATCTGAATCGGGTCGGTGTCCTGGAACTCGTCCAGCAGCAGCCGCTCGTACCGCTCGTGCAGCGCCGAACGAACCGACGCGTCCCGCCGGAGCAGGTTGCGCGCAAGCACCAGCAGATCGTGGAACTCGAGCCGCCCCTCCGCACGCCGTACCTCGGCCGACTCCAGCACCCGCTCCGCGATCCAGTGCGAAAGATGTCGAAGGCAAGCATCGAGGAGCAGCTCGACCAGCGAGCCGGCCACCTCCACGACCTCGGCGCAGTCCGAGCGGAGTTTGGCGACGTCCGGCCAGTTCTCCTTGCGGCCGATCTTGCCGACCTTCAACCCACGCAAGGCCTGTAGATAGGCGAGCTGCGACTCCTGGTCGGTCGCCGCCTCCAACGTGATGCCGAGCTCACGGATGGCATGCACCTTCGGCAGCAGGCGGTCCTCGGGATCCCGGCAGGAATCGGCGGCCGCGCCGAGCTGCGCGGCGGCAGCTATCAGCCCGGTCAAGTCTGGCATGGCGACCAGCTCCGGCGGATCCACCAGGACGCGCTCGCCGATCAGGTCCCAGTCGTTCCCGAACAGCCGCGCCAGCGACCGCAGGTGCTTCAGCTCGACCCCGACCGCCATCGCGAGCAGCAGCGGCTCGGCGATCGAGTCGTCGTCCAGCAACTGCTGCTGCAGCTCGGCCCAACGCTCCTCAAAAGCAACCGACGACCCGACCTCGTCCAGTACGTCGATCAGCGGCGGCAGCCCGGCCTCGATCGGATGCGCAAGCAGCAACTGCTGCGCGAACGCGTGCAGCGTCCCGATCGACGCCGAATCCAGATCGTCGAGCGCCTCGTCCGCGAGCGGCCAGGCCGGCCCCTTCCGCGCCTTCTCGAACTCGACCCGCAGCCGGTCCCGGAGCTCGGCTCCGGCCTTCTCGGTGAAGGTCACCGCCGCGATCGTCCGCAGCGGCACGCCGTCGCGCAGGACCAAGGTGCTCACCCGGTCGACCAGCGCGTGCGTCTTACCGGATCCGGCCCCGGCCTCCACGAACAACGTCGCGTCGGTATCAGTCCGGATCCGCTCGCGGGCAGCCCCGTCCAGCAGCTGCTCACTCATCGCCGGCCTCCTCGTAGACGCCTGGATCGATCAGCCGCACCAATCGCTCCAGCGTCGGATCGTGCCGCTTCCGGTCCCAGCGCGCCCGGACCTCGCTGTGCCCGAGCCCATCGGGATTGCAGTACTGGCATTGCACCCAGAGAAAGTCCGGGATTTCGGGTGCTTTCGGTGGGAACAGACCACCGGCGATCGACGACACGATCACGTCGAGCGTCTCGACGTACCGGGCCTCGACCTCGGGAGTCAATGGGACCGGGATCCGCTTGCCGCCGCGCCGGACGAACCAGTACGACGCCTCGACCGGGGTGGCCGCCTCGCCCAGCCGGGCGCGTGCCGCATACGCATAGACCGGCAGCTGGAGTTTGGTGCCACCGGCCACCGGGTCGCTCTCGATGCCCTCGTAGCGCGAGAACCCGCCGGTCTTCACGTCGGTGACGTAGATCGTCCCGTCTCGGCCGAGGTCCACCTTGTCGGCCGAACCACGCAGCAGCACGCGCCCCGACGGCACCGGGATCTCCACCGGTGGCTCGCCGTCGAACCCGAACCGCAGCTCACTGGCGACCACCGACGCGTCATGGGTGGCCCGCCACCGTTCGTCATCGGCCAGCAGCACCATCAGATCGCCCAGGATCCGCAGCCGCTCCCGCTGCCATAGCCGTGGGTGCCCGGTCAGCCCCTCAGCCTGGAACTGGTCAGCCAGATCCGCTCCGATCGCCAGCAGCACCCGTCGCTGCTCGGCCGACCATGTCTCGCCCCACGACGGCAGCGAGCCGGCCAATCGGGAGACGAAGGCATCAAGACTGTTGTGGATCAGATTCCCGACCTGGATCGGTGAGATGACGAGTAGGTCCTCCGGCGCCTCGAGCGGCTCCACCTGAAGCAGCCGCTCGACGAAGTACGCATGGGGGCAGGTCGCATACGCCTCCAGTGAGGTCGGCGACGCGACTCGATCCTCCACCGCATACTCCGGCAGCCCCGCGACTCCGGACAGGTCGCCGTCGAACCGGGTGAACGCCAAGGACCCGCGCCCCCGCAGCATCTCGCGAGCCCGCACGAGCACCCGGTCACTCAGCCACAGACCGGCCGCGGCGGACCGCACCTGCCACTCCTGCTCACTTGCCGGCATCGTTGCCGTTGTCAACGATCCCGCGTACGACGCCGATGTCCGGAGCCGATCGCCGTACGCGCCCTGGTCCCAGGCGGTCGCGGCCAGCGCGTGGTCGCCGCTGAGTGCACGCATCGAACCGAGCAGCCAGCGCGTCGGTAAACGGCGTGAGGACCTTCGCAGATCGCCGCGTGGGAACGACGCGACGACCTTCTTCGCACCGGCCGAGAACGCGACCAGTAGGTGCCGCTGCTTCTCGTCCAGCCGATCCCGGAACGACGCCAGCTCCGGCGCTGCCGCCTCGCGCACTCGATGCGGCAGCAACGCGTCCTCGTGGACGCGCCCCGGATAGAGATCCTCTGACAGCCCAACGACGTACACGATGTCGGCTGCCAGCCCGACACTCGCCGACAGCGGTGCAACCAGTACGCCGGTCCCGAAGGTGCCGACCCTCGGCAGCGACTGCTGCAACTCCAGATCCAGCACGTCACGCAACACTGCCAAGCTCGCCGGTGTCCCGAGCTCGTCCAACGTGGAGAGCCCGCGCAGCGATCCCTCGACAGCGGCCGCGGCGTACTGCTCCTCGATCGGCAAGGCTGCGTAGTCGCCGAGCAGCTCCTGGAAGAGCTCCAGAACCCCCGCGGCCAACGCTGACCAGCTCTCCAGACCAGCGATGGTCTTCAGTCGGCGCCGGAGCTCCGAGGCGAAGGCATGCAGCCGCTCGGCCCGCTCCGCGTTGGCTCGCGCACGACGGATCGCAGCGGGGCGCGGATCCTCAGCAGCCTCCTCCTGATCGGCCGTCCGGCGCTCCGACTCCGCATAGCGCGCGAGTCGCGTGTCCCAGTCGTCGCCACGCACCACACCGGCTGCCCGAGACATCCGCTCCCACTGGGGCACCGGGATGCGCTCCCCGGTGAAGTCCCGGGTCGGCGCATTCGCCAGCGCGCGGAACACATCGGCACGCGGCAGATCCTGATCGACCAGCGCGAGCACCTCGAGCAGTGTCCGCGCGATGGCTCGCTCATGCACCGGCCTGGTCCCCGGACCATTGACAGCAATCCCAGCGGCGGCAAGGTGCTCGTGCAGCAATCTCGCGTACGGCGTGATGGCGGAGTACAGCACGGCGATCCGGTGCGCGGGGGTCTTCTTGAGCGACGCGACGACGTCCCGCACGACATTGCGGATCTCGTCATCGGCATCGGAGGCATTCAGGATTTCGGTCGCGACCGGATAGTTCCGCGAGATCGAGGTCGGCAGGTCGAGACCGATCCGCTCCAACGAACGCCGGACCGCGCGGTCGGCCCGCCGTACATCGGTGAAGCCCACGATCACCGTCAGATCGGCCGCGGCGGCCCCGAGCGCCTCGACGAAGGCCGCCTCGGCCTGGGTGAGCTCCTGCGGCAGGTAGAGCACGAGCGCACCGAGCTCACGGACAATCGCCGGCTCGGCGTCGACGCGGGCAGTGGCGGCTCGCAGCAGATCGGTTTCGTCGTACCAATCGGCGCCGAGATCGGACCCGATCTGGCGATGCAACCGCACGAGATCCGGACCGAGCACCGACGCCCCGGCAACCTTGTCCAACGCGGGCTCGGACAGGTCGCGCAGCTCACGATGGGCTGAGGCAAGCGCTTGGATGGTCGACGGGTGCTCGGCGACATCCTCGAAAATGCCCGGTGCCTTGGACAATGCGGTCCGCCAGGTCGCGGCGACGATCGGGCGCGTGGCCGGTCGGCGTGGGGACAACACTCCCGCGGCAAGCTGCTCGGCCAGCCGCTCGAGGGTGGCCAGGAACAGCCCCGCGATCCCGGTCGTCGCGAGCTGTCGGCGGGCGACCACGCCGGCCAGGTTGTTGGGCAGCAACAAGGTGACAGGGGCCATCGGATCATCGGCCTTCAGCCGCGCCACGACGGCCTGCAGGCGCTCCAGCGCAGCCGCGCCGTACGCCGTACTTTCGATCCGGGTCGTGCTCACGAAGCCCCCGTCCCTTGACTGTCACCGCAGACGGTAGACCCTGCCACGGACAAGTTCCGAAATCGCCGGTGGCGGGCGCGAAACGCCAAGGTTTTCTGCAGGGTTCGCGGCGGGCTCCGACAATGAAGAAATGACCAGGCAGACGGCGATCGCGCGGGTGCTGATGGTGGCCGTCTTCGCGCCGGCCGGTGGGCTGTCCGGCCAGGGCGTCGCCGAGGCCTCTCAGGGCCGCGAGTGGTGGCCGTGGATGGTCGGCGCGCTGGTCTGGCTGATCATCTCCGGCTCGATCTCCATGGTCGTGTCGAACCATCTCGACGAGCACAGATAATGCTCCGATGGTCGCTGCTGTGCATCACGTCGAGATCTGGGTCCCGGAACTAACACGCGCTCGGCAGAGCTGGGGCTGGGTGCTGAACCGCCTGGGCTGGAAGGACGGCGACGGCTGGCCGGGCGGGATGACCTGGATCGCAGACGACGGCAGCTACGTCGTGGTCGAGCAGAGCCCGGCCATGTCCGCGGACGTCCACGACCGGCTTCGGCCCGGAATGAACCACCTCGCGCTGAACGTCGCCTCCCGCGCCGAGCTGGACGCGCTGGTCGCCGAGGCCGCCGGCAACGGCTGGACGCTGATGTTCGCCGACCGGCATCCGTACGCCGGCGGGCCGCAGCATTACGCCGCGTTCCTGCACAACGAGGACGGGTACGAGCTGGAGCTCGTCGCCCCCAACTGAGACCTCCTGCCTGATGCGTGAGACTACTGATGCCTGGAGTGACCACTGGGACTACTGGTGTGACACAGTTGTCCAGGCAGTAGGTGTCGCGGGGCAGAGGTGGAAGGACGGTGCTCGTGACGGAGAGGCCTGACGGGGAGAACGCATCCCAGTTGCCTCAGCGCGGAGCGCGAGAATCGGATGGAGCGCGGGAAGCGAAACCAGAAGCGGCGCCTGAGCTTCTGGAAGCGCGGATCCGCGGTCTCCAGCACGCGTTGGGACAGTTGCTGGAGCATGCCCGGCGGCTGACCCAGGGCGAGCATCAGCGGGCCGTGCAACAGCACCGGCAGCTCCAGGAGCAGACCGCGATCGCCCGGCGCGAGTCCCGGGCCCAGGTCGAGGCGAAGACGGCCGAGGCGCTGGCCAAGGCCGAGCCGGACGCGCGGCTGCTCGCCCACCGGCTGGCTCCCGGGCTCGCCTCCATCCCGCCGAACGACGCCCGTTGGACCTCCGAGCAGTTCGTCGGCGTAGGCGTCCAGCCGTACATCCGGATCGGTGAGCTCGACGGCGGCGTGCCGGTCGCCGTACCGCTGCTGCGCACGAACGGCTGGAAGGTGACCGCGGACCGCAACGAGTCCGCCCGCAGACTGCTGCAGAGCATCGCACTGCGGCTGGTCGCGGCGGCGGAGCCGTTCCGGTTGCGCATCGACGCGTTCGACCCGAAGCTGACCGGCACGATGGGCCTGCTCGGTCACTTGACCACGAAGTACCCGCAATTGGTGCCCAGGGCAACACACACCGCGGAGCAGCTGCACGGAGTGCTCTCCGGGCTGGTCGACGTGTCGTCGATGCGGGCCAGCCGGCACGCGCAGCTCGGGCACGAGCGGTTCGAGGACCTGATCCGGGAGAGTGGTCGCGTCACCGATCCGTACCGGCTCGTCGTCCTCTTCGACTACCCCTCGGGGATCGACCAGCTTGCGCAGCGCGACCTGCTGCGGCTCGCCGCGACTGCCGGTCAGCGCGGCATCTGCTTCCTCGTGCACCACGACCCGTCGGCCCAGCCGGAGAGTGACGTCGACACCAAGCAGCTGCTCGAGCTGCTCGATGCAGTGGTCGTGACCGCCGGCAAGGTAGAGGCAGCGACGCTGCCGGGGGTTGCTGCCAAACTCGACGAGCCCTTCGACGCGGGGCTGGCCGCACGGGTCTGCGACGTAGTGGCTGAGCTGGCGGAGATCGCAGTACTGCCGACCATCGACTTCGACCGCACACTGCCGGACCGCTCGACCTGGTGGCAGCCGGTCAAGGACGAGATCGGCACAGTGATCGGGTACGACGACCGCACGCCGGCGCTGGTGCGGTTGCGCAGCGGAAACCCGGCCCTGCCGCACGTGCTGGTCGGCGGCGCGGTCGGACAGGGCAAGTCGAACCTCCTGCTTGTGCTGATCCACGGACTGGCCGCACGGTACGACCCGGCCGACCTGGAGATGTACCTGCTGGACTTCAAGCACGGTGTGGAGTTCTCCGCGCTCGGTCCGGCCGGAGAGCGTGAGCACTGGCTGCCGCATGTGCGAGTGCTGGGGATCCACAGCGACCGCGCGTTCGGTCTCGCCGTACTGCGGCATCTGTCTGATGAGCTGGCGCGGCGGAGCGAGATCTTCAAGGCGCACGGCAACGTCGCGGACATCGCTGAGCTGGCTCCGGGCCCGGACCGGCCGCCGCGGATCCTGGTGGTCCTGGACGAGTTCCAGGTGCTGCTTGAGGACGACGACGAGCTGGCGGACGAGGCGGCCAAGCTGCTCGAGCGGCTGGTGCGGCTCGGCCGCGCGTACGGGGTCCACGTCGTACTGGCGACGCAGACGATCGAAGGCGTCAAGCGGCTGGCAACCCGGCGGGACTCCATCTTCGGCCAGGTGCCGTACCGGATCGCTCTGAAGACCACTCCGACTGACTCGCAAGCGATTCTGCGCAGTGGGAACACTGCGGCCGCAGAGCTGCAGTTTCGCGGCGAGGCAGTGCTGAATGCGAACTTCGGCTCGCCCGACGACAACCAGCACGTGCTGGTGAGCTTTGCGGACAAGGCGGTGCTGGACGACCTGCGGCGCGAGCTGTGGCGCCGAGCCGGTACGGCGGTGCACCCGCCGCGGGTGTTCCACCTGGCCGAGCCCGCGCGGCTGACTGATACGGCTACCGCGGTGAAGCCGGAGCTGGGACGACCGTGGGTCGGTCTGCCGATCGCGGTGACCGAGGAGCCGGTGCAGGTCGAGGTCAGGCCCGAGCCGGGAGCCGGCGTACTGGTTCTGGGCGACGGTCCGGCGGATGCGCTCGGCGTACTGAGCGGTCTGGCGTTGTCGACGGCAGGGGCTGCTGTTGACCCGCCGCGGTTCATCTTCATGGACGGGACCGACTCAGCGCCTGCTGTTGCGGACGGCAAGGGTGCGCTGGTGCACGCGCTGCGGTCGCTCGGGTGTGAGGTCGAGACAGTCGACAAGCACGATGAGGTCGGTCCCCGGATCTTTGCGTTGCGGAATGCGCTGCGGGACGGACAGGTCGGCGGCCAGACCTATCTGATCGGCTTTGGCTTCCATGGGGTGCCGCGGATGCAGCTGCATGCGGAGGGGTTCTTCGAGAGCCCGGCCAACGCGCTGCAGGACATCGTGCGCGACGGTCCGGCGCAGGGGCTCATCACCTTCGGCTGGTGGAACAGACTGCACGTCTGCACCGAGCACCTCGGCTATGGCCGGGCGAATGTGGCCACGCACCTGTTCCTACGGCACCCGCAGGACGGTGTCCGGGCGGTGTGCGGTCCGCTGGTCCGCTGGGCTTCCGAGCCGCACCGCGGGCTGTTGTGGGACGGACTGCATCCGGAAGCGCAAGTCGTCGTACCGTTTGCCGCACTGCGGTCTGACGAGGTCGAGCGTGCGGTGGAGCTGGTGCGGTGATGAAGACCGAAGAGGAGCAGTGGGGGCAGTACTCACGCGCCCTGCGGATCGTCGCAGGAGCCCGTACGGACGCCCAGCAGGCACAGGACCGGCTGACCGCCACCAAGTCCCGTGCGGAGGCCGCAGCGCACGCTGAGGCCGCAGCGATGGCCGAACGCGGCCGACAGGTCGAAGAGCGGCTCAACGGACTCGCCGAGAAGGCAGCGGCCAGCTTGCAGCGCGCGGGGCTCCCGGCTGACGGGCGGCGGGTGAACATACCCTCCCCGGAGATCCGCGGTCTCAGCGATCTGGAGTCGGCTGCGGCTCGCCTGACGAAGCAGTTGGGTGAGGCGGTCGATCAGCTCGAGGAGGTCCGCGAGCAGGGGCGTGCGCTTCAGGAGCGGCGCAAACGTCGTACGATCAGCGCCGTCCTGACGCTGGTCGGGTTCGTGCTGGTGTGGATCGTCGCCGGGTCGTTCCTGACCGGTGTCGAGGCGGCGGCGATCGCTGCGGTCACCATGCTGGCCGCATCACGGATGCTGGGGTTGCCTAGGCTGCCAGGGGCCCGGTGGTGGGGATGGGGCGGTGCGGGCGTGGTCGTGGTCGCGATGGCGGCAGGACTGCCCTGGTGGCTCGCGATCCTGGTACCGGTGGTCGTGGCCGGTACGGCGATCGTGCTGCCGAAGAAGCGCAACTGACATAGTGGAGTGGTTCAGGTGTCCGACGTACAGCGGCTCAAGGAACAGCTGTTTCAGGTCTCGATGGAGGCCAAGCAGGCAGCGGGCGGGCTGGCCGGGTTCAAACTGCGGTTCACCCAGCACAGCCAGCAGGTCGAGAGCCTGATCGCTGGTACGGCGACCGGGGTGGACCGGGACATCTCCGAGATCCTGGACGCGGCCGGGAAGGCCGTGGAGCAGGCTGCGGAGGCCCTGGAGATCGCCTCGGCCGGATGCAAGAGCTACGCCGACCAGATCTGACCTCTCATGCCGTCGGACCTGCAGCGGGTGGCTCGAGGGCTGGTCGACTGCCTGGACGAAGTACCGCAGGTGCTGAACCACCTGCAACGCACTGCTGCCCGCTGCCGGGAGAACGCTGCGGTCGCGGCGCAGGGCGGTGCGACTGTCGCTGCGCATCAGCTAGACGCGGCGGCGCGGGCGTGCGAGGCGGCTGCGCACTACCTGTCGATGGCGCCGCCGAAGGCGCGGCTGTGGGCGGACCGGTTGGTCGGCAGTGGTTCCGGCACGGACCGCCCTTCGTCCGACTCGGCTGATCGCAACCGCACGACCGGTGGCACCGGTGACGTCGTCGAACGCGATACCCGCGGCCGCACCAAACGCCTCACCGCCACCTTCGAGGACGTAGAAGTTGCCGAAGACAACGAACCCCCGTTGATCACGGTCGCCCGCAAAGCCTTCGAGAAGTTCCGCAAGGACCACGAGAAGGACGACGAACAGAACCCGAACCCCGAGGAACCGCTCGAGGTCGAGATCACCGTCACCGAGACCGGCGAGTTCGAGATCGAGGAACGCACCGAGAAGGAAGAGAAGGAAGAGGAGAAACGCAACGAACGCCTCCTCGCCGACCACGAGTTCCTGATCGACCTCGAAGAACCCGTCAAGAACCTCCTCGAAGCCATGGCCGAGTCCGCCGCCCGAACCTGGGACCACGCCACCTTCACCATCACCCCCACCACCCTGGAAGCCACCTTCGACTACCCCGAAGACGAAAAACCCCGACCCATAGTCGTAGACATCAACCTCCCCCCGCTGAAGCGCGGTACCCCATCGAACGCGCCGGCGAATTTCAGGGAGTACCGCGAGAAGCTGGCTGAGACCGGACGAATCCGACCGCTGGTCGGTGACGGTCCGGAGGCTGATTTTCAGCGCAAGTTCTGCGGTCCCGTCGAGTACCGCCTGACGCCGGACGAGGACCTGCCCAGAGCGTCGTGGGCCGACGGCATGGACGACCTGCTGAGGCGCGCGCAGGATGCCAAGTACGTGGCTCCCTCCTCGGAACGCTCGTTCTATAGACCGGAGTCGCTGCCGCCGTTCCTGCGGAAGATCGCCGAGGAGAAGAACGATCATCAGCTCCTCAAATACCGCGCCGTGATCGGCGACGACGGTAATCCGGTCGAAGGACTCGAAATCATCACCAACGACGACACCGCGGCTGCATACTTTCGGGAGCGGATGCGGCGGCTGGACATCCCAGGGCAAGTGACTGTACGGCGAGAGGACGATGACTGATGGCGGAGTATCTGGTCGCGCCGTTGGAGGAGCCGGACTGGGCCCTGGAGGTGGACGACTTCGCCGATGCGCTGCAGGGAAGATGGCCCGGGGTTCGCGTCGGTCGGGGGAGCGTTGAGGGGTCGACGATGGCGCTGGAGGCGCTGGTCCCGCTTGAGCCGGCGCCACGGGAGCTGGGAGTGGCGCTGAGTGGGACGCGGCAGGCGGTTAGCCTCGAGCCCGCGGATGCGGAGGCGGCGGCCGAGTTCGCGCAGTGGATGGCCAGCAGTCTCCTTCCGGGGCGCGGGCTGCATCTGATTGAGCCGGGGTCGTACCGGACCGTGGAGTTGACGCCCGATATCTCCGTCGGGGAGATCCTCGCAGCGCTTCGTGATGGCTGAGGGGTGGGTGGGCTGAATGGCTAGTGATGATGATGTGTTGGGCAGGGGGTGGGGGCGGTTGCGGGGTGGTTGCCGGGGGTGCTTGGGGCTGAGCGGGTGCATCGGGAGTTGGACGGGGAGTATGTGTTCAGGGTGGGGGCGGGGACTGTTGAGCGGGAGTTGCTGTTGATGCTTGCGCCGAACATGCATGCGCAGGTGGATCCGGAGCCGGAGGACGTTTGCGCGATCGATGGGTACCCGGCTCAGTTGGGCGTTCGGTTGGTGGGGCGGAAGGACGAGGCGGTTCAGCATGTTGAGGGGCGGCTGGTGTTCGACAGGCTGGTGGCTGGGCGGCCGGACGTTCCGATGTTGTTGCTGGAGAACCTTGCGACGTTGACGGTCGCGTATCTGCCGGGGGTCGGCACGCAGGTGTTCGAGGAGCCTATTGGGCCGGATGCGCCGGGACTGGAGCTTTGGGGGCCCTGGGTGCGCGGGGCGTTCGAATAGAGATTCGGGCGGGGTGGTGGAAAAAGTTCTGCGGAGTTGCGTCATGAACCTGTGAGCGGGTCGTCACTCGAGTGAACCCATCGCCACAGGGAAGTGGGAGTGATCGACGTGATACGTAGGTCTTTGAAGCTGATGGTGGGAACAACCATGCTGCGCCGGGTGCATTGAGGTGTCCGGTGACGGTGGTTCGCAGCGGTGTCGGGTGCGGGTCTGGTTCGGGGACCATGTGGTCGCGGACTACAGTGCCGAGGCCGAGCTGGCGGAGCGGTACGCGGAGGCTATGTCGCGGCGGTTCGCGGGGTTGAAGGTGACCAGTGAGCCGATTCCGGTGACCGATCCGGCGCTGTACCGGTCGCTGCCGGGGGAGCGGTTGTGGGAGGTTGCCCCGAAATGAGCTCTCGTCGCTTCCGGCTGATTCGCCATCATGATGTCTCCGGGGTGAGTGGGACCGGGCCTGTCGCCGAGGGCGTGCGGTTCACCGACGGAGCGGTCGCGCTGCGCTGGTACGGCGACTATCCGACCACGACCGTGTGGGACGGGATCGAGTCCGTGGTCGCGATCCACGGGCATGGCGGGGCCACCGAGATCGAGTGGATCGACGCCGAGTCCGGGCCGGATCCGGGGCCGGTGCTGCCGCCTCGCGAGACTCTGGCCGCGCGACCCTGGCCCGAGCTGCACTCCGCGCCGGAGCCTGAGGATCCCGATCCGCTGCACCACGAGCACGACGCCGGTTCGCAGGGCGGAGCGCCGCCGGGCGCGTGGTCGTCGTACCGGGTCTTCCGTTGAGGTAACACCCCACAAGCCGGTCCGGATCCGGCGCCGCGTGATCCGGACCTTCGCGACCGTCGATGCCGACCTCCTTTCCGGCATCGGCGCCGCCTCCCCTGTCTCGGGCCCAGCCGAATGCGAGTCCGGCTGGGCCCGAGCTCTCAAGCGAAGCTCGTCAACTGCAGTACGTCGAGGTCGTGGAACGTCGCCGGCCCGTCGCACAGCTCCATCAGCGCGGCCGCGAACTCACCGGTGTCGGGTCGGGCCGAGTTCTCCATGGCGTCCTCGTACGACGCGAACTCGACGACCGTGAAGTACCGCGTGGCGTCGTCGCGGTCCGAACACATGACGGAGCGGACCGGCCGCGGACCGTCGTCACCTGCTTCCCGCTTCGTCCGGTACGCGTCGGCCAGCGCCGCGACGTCGTCCGGTCTGGACGTCCGGTACTCGATGATCTGAACGAAACCAGCCATTTCTCCCCCTTGCCCAGGGCACCCGTTCTCGAGTGCCGCTCCTTGCCGACACTGCGCCTGGATCGGCTGGTCGGCAAGGGCTCGCGGCTTACGGTGACCTGACGCCGTACGAGGGGTCACACTCGGTGTTCTGTCTGCCCTCGGCTAAGGAACTTGGGAATTGTCGGCGGGGCCTGATTGGCTTGCCTGCATGGAGATTCTGATCCTTGGCGGTACGGCGTGGTTGGGGCGCGAGCTGGCATCGCAGGCTCTCGCGCGTGGGCATCGGGTGACGTGCGTGGCGCGCGGCGAGAGCGGTGCTGTCGCCGCCGGCGCGGAGCTGGTCGCCGCGGATCGAAGCAAACCGGATGCGTACGACGCCTTGCCCGAGCGGGAATGGGATGCCGTGTTCGAGGTGTCGTGGCAACCCGGGTTCGTGCGGGGAGCGCTCGCGGCGCTCGGGGCGCGGGCCAAGCACTGGACGTATGTGTCCACCGGGAACGTGTACGAGAAGTTCGATACGCCCGGGGCCGACGAGAGTGCGGCGCTGCGTGCGCCGTCCGAGGGGGACCTCGCCGACCGGGAGCAGTACGGCGAGGCCAAGGTCGCCTGCGAGCTCGCATCGGTCGAGGCGGTCGGGGACCGCCTGGTGATCGCGCGCGCAGGGTTGATCGGCGGACCGGGAGACGCGAGTGATCGGGCCGGCTCTTGGGTGGCGCGGGCTGCTCAGGCGCCGGGGGAGCCGCTGCTGGTGCCGGATTCACCCGATCTGCCGACCTCAGTGATCGACGTGCGCGACCTCGCCGGGTGGTTGCTGGACGGCGCGACCGCGGGCCGGACCGGGACATTCGACACTGTCGGTCCGGTCGTGCCGTTCGGGGAGTGGATCGAGCTAGCCCGGGAGGTCGGCGGTCACACCGGGCCGGTCGTCCTCGCCAAGCCGGAGTGGCTGGAGGAGCAGGAGGTCGGGCAGTACATGGGGCCCGAGTCGCTCACGATGTGGATGTCCGACCCGGAGTATGCCGGTTGGTCGTGCCGAAGCGGTGCTGCGGCCGCGGCGGCGGGGTTGGTGCACCGGCCGCGACGCGAGTTCCTGGCCGACACGCTCGCGTGGGAGCGCGAGCTGGGCCTGGACCGCGAGCGGCGCGCCGGCCTGAGCCTCAACAGAGAGAGGGAGTTGATCGCGGCCCTGGAGCAGTAGAAGGTTGGAGGATGCGGCTGGTGCTGATTTCGGACACTCATTTGCCGGTGCGGGCGAAGCGGCTTCCCGACGCGGTCTGGGAAGCGATCGACGATGCCGACGTGGTGATTCACGCAGGCGACTGGGTGAACGTCGCGTTGCTCGACGAGCTGGAAGCGCGGGCGACCAGGCTGATCGGCTGCTGGGGTAACAACGACGGCCCCGAGCTGCGCGCCCGGCTGCCTGAAGTCGCGCGCGTGGATCTCGACGGGCTGGCCGTGGCGGTTGTACACGAGACCGGTGCGTCGAAGGGGCGTGAGGAGCGCTGCCAGCGGGAGTATCCGGGCGTCGGCCTGCTCGTCTTCGGTCACAGCCACATCCCCTGGGACACGACGACCCCAGGCGGCCTGCGCCTGCTCAATCCTGGCTCGCCGACGGATCGGCGCCGCCAGCCCCACTGCACGTTCCAGACCGCGACGATCACCGCGGGCCGGTTAAAAGATGTTGCCTTACACAACCTTTAGTTCTGGTCCGGCGTAGTATCTGGGCATGACTCCGGCCGGGCGCGGAGGGGTGTCGCCGTACCACCGAGTTACGGCGTCCTCGCGCCCGGCCGAGCGTCGTACCGGGTCCTGAGCTGCTGGATCAGGCGTGTGCGGCGTGCTTGACGCGCTCCTTGAGCCGGTCCCGCACCTCTTCCGGTGTGTAGGCGCGACGCTTCCGCTCGCCCCGCGCAATCACCACGCCCGTAGCGGCCACGCCGACGAGCCCCGCAAGTCCTACGACCTTCCATACCTTCATGCCGACTAATCTAACGACGTGGAGAGCCGGATTTCACTGGATGACGCTACGGAACTGACACGAACAGGTGACATTTGGCTGTTCCGCGGTGAGAGTGCCGCCGATCGTGCGATCCAGACCTTGACCAACAGCCCCGTCAACCATGTCGGGATGGCGATCGTGCTCGACGACATGCCACCGCTGATGTGGCATGCGGAGCTCGGGCGATCGCTGCCGGACATGTGGACCGGCAAGCATCACCGCGGTGTGCAGCTGCACGACCTGCGGGACGCGGTGACGGTGTGGGCGCGTAAGTACGGTCAGCGCGGCTGGCTGCGTCAGCTGGATCACCCCGTCACGCACGACATGGAGGACGCCGTACTGCGGACTGTCGCACGCCTGGACGGTACGCCGTTCCCCTCGACTGCTCGTCTCGCGTCGCGCTGGGTGCGCGGGCGGGTCCCGGCGCTGAAGCGCGGCCGGCGGGAGCTCGAACTGGAGTTCGCGTACTGCGCGGAGGTCGTCGCGGTCACGTACGAGGAGATGGGGTTGCTGATGCCGGGGCGGCGGCCGAACTGGTACGACCCGGGCCGCTTCTGGAGCGGCGACGAACTCGCGTTGATGCACGGTGCGAAGCTCGGCGACGAGATCGCCGTCGACGTCCCTGCACAGTGAGCGCGCGGAAACTGTCGGTGGCCTGTGATTGGCTTGCTGTGGGTCGGAAACCGAGCTCGAGGAGGCCCGCATGTATGCCGTGATCGACACCGAGACGACCGGTCTGTTGCCGAGCCATCGGCACCGGGTGATCGAGATCGCGGTCGTCCTGCTGGACGCCCGCGGACAGGTCGAGGACGAGTGGGTCACGCTGCTGAATCCGCAGCGCGACCTAGGGCCTCAGCACATCCACGGGATTCTCACCGCCGACGTGCTGGACGCACCGGAGTTCGGTGCGGTGGCGCGGCGGTTGGGTGAGCTGCTGGCCGGGCGGATGGTGGTCGGGCACAACGTCGAGTTCGATCTCGGGTTCCTGCGGGCGGAGTTCGCGCGGCTGGGTTACATGGTGCCGTTGATCACCGAGCGGTCGATGTGCACGATGGCGCTCGCCGGGCATCTGTATCCGGGAGCCAAGCGGACGCTCGGTGCCTGTTGTGCGGCCGCGGGGGTTTCCCTCGAGGGTTGGCACTCGGCGCTGGCCGATACCCGGGCGACAGCCGAGCTGTTCGCCCAGTATTTGCAGGAGTTTCCATCCCCGCCGCCTTGGCAGTGGGCGTATGAAGAGCTGCGCGGTTGGCGCTGGCCGACGTTGCCCGAGCAGCAGTTCACGCCGACTGTTCGGCCGGTGCATGCCGGTGGGCGACACGGGTGGATGAGTCGACTCGTCGACCAGTTGCCGCGAGTGCCGGAGCCGCCGCAGGCCGATTCGTATCTGGCGCTGCTCGACGGCATCCTCGCGAAGCGGGAGATCACCGTGACCGACGCCGATCAGCTCGTGCAGGTGGCGACGGAGCTCGGGCTGACACGGCTGGAGGTCCAGGATCTCCACTGTGACTACGTTTCTGGGCTTGCGGAGGGATCGTGGGCAGCCGGTGCGATGACGCCAGAACGGCGCAGCGATCTCGACAAGGTCGCGGTGATGCTGGGCTACCTGGAGTCCGATGTGGACGAGGCGTTGCTGAGGGCAAGCTCCGGACAGTACGTCGTCCCGTCGCGCCCGGGTGCGGATGGGTTTCCGGTGGGAAGCACGCTGGTGTTCACCGGCGACATGATCGAGTCGCGCGAGGTGTGGTGGGATCGCGCGGTCGCGGCCGGGTTCGCGCCGCAGGAAGCGGTGCGGCCGGACACCACGTTCGTGGTGGCGGCGGATCCGGACAGCCTGTCGGTCAAGGCACGGGCAGCCCGGGAGTACGGCGTACCGATCGTTTCGGTGGATGCGTTCCGGCGACTGCTACCGCCGGAGGAGATACCTCAGCAGCACGCGAGTTAGTGCCTCGGGTGCGGGCGTGGAGATTGCTGAGCTGGGGCGACGGGTCCATGAAGCCGCTGGCAACGGATGACTAGCTTGCCAGGTCTTCCAGTAGGACTAGGGGGATCTCGCGGGTGGTTTTGGTTTGGTAGTCGGCGTAGTTCTGGTGGTTGGCGACTACCAGGGGCCAGAGGCGGCTTCGTTCTTCCGGCGTGGCTGTGCGGGCCTGCATTCGTCGGGTGGGCCCGCCGCGGTAGGTCACGTCCACCTGCGGGTTCTCGCGGAGGTTGAGGAACCAGGCTGGATGCTTGTCGTCTCCGCCTCGGGAGGCTACGACGACGAGCGTCGAGCCCTCCTGGAGTGGCGAAGCGAGCATCACGGACCGCGGCTCACCGGTCTTGCGGCCGACCGTGGTGAGTCGCAGGATCGGCATGGTCGAAATCTGCCAGCCGGCTTTGCCTCCGCTGACCTTGAGGACACCGCGGTGTACTGCGTTCATCGCCTTCGCGGCGCAGTCGATGAGCATCTCGGGCTCCGTTCGTTGAATCACGCTTGGCGGCTGTGGGCGTCGAGACCGAAGAACTCGGTGATCGCCCCGGCGGTGTCGAGGGTGTGGTCGGTTCGGCCTATCAGGAAGCGCGGATGGGCTGTCTTCGGGCCGGGGATGGTGTGGCCGCCTTCGCGCACGGTGTAAAGAGTCACCGACTGGTGGCCTGGTTGGACGTAGTCGGTGCGGTCCACCTGCGCACTCACCGACGTCGTGGTCGGTGCGTTGGTGATGCCGTTGCGGCGGGCGTAGTACGCGGCAGTCTCCTCGGCGGAGAGGCCGAGTCCTCGGGGCCGGAACCGGTACATCTTCGCCATGCCGCCGGCGTACGGGACGATCGGGTCCTCGGTGCCGTGCATGAGCATGACCGGCAAAGCCTTGTCCTGCGGGGCGGCCGGCGCGAAGTTCTCCGGGACGGTCTGGGTCGCGGAGAGGATGGCGGCGCCGACCAGGGCTTCGGGCATCTCATGGATCAGCCGGATCACCATCTGGCCGCCGTTGGAGAAGCCGACGGCGAAGACCTGGGCTGGGTTGCCGTTGTAACGCCGTACCAGCAGGTCGATGGCGGCCTTGGCGAAGGCGACGTCGTCCATGCCGTCAGCGCGCGCGGCGGAGGTGTTAACCACCCTGGCGTCGTTCCAGTGCTTCTTGTGACCGTTGAGATAGGCAACGATCGCGCCGGACTCCGACCCGATGCGGTCGAAGGTGTTCGCGGTGAACGAACGGATCGCATCGGCAGTCTGCATGGAGCCGTGAAAGACCAGGACGATCGGCACCTTCCTCGCGTCACCGTGCTGGTTCTGCACGACTGTCATCGTGCGAGCCCGGCCGTCGACGACCACCGACTCGGGAGAGGCTTTGACCTCGTACGTCGTACTCATGTCTCCACTATAGGCATAAACGGATTGGTTATCCGAATGGACTGGCAATCCGATTGGCTACCAGGTGACGAGCAGGGACTTCAGGCCGTAGACGGGGGAGAGGACCCGGAAGGCGATGTCATCGAACGGCACGGACAGGCGCAGGGTGGGGAAGCGGCGCAGCAGTGCGGGGAGGGCGACTCGCAGCTCAATCCGGGCGAGTTGTTGCCCGAGGCATTGGTGCGGGCCGAACCCGAACGTCAGGTGGGCGACGGGTTGGCGGTGGACGTTCAGGCCCGGCTCGTCACCGACGAGTTCGCGGTCCTGGTTGGCTGCCAGCAGCGAGAGTGACAGGGTTTCGCCGGCCGCGACCTGCCGGCCGTTGAGGTCGATGTCGCCGACCGCCCGACGATTGAGTTGGGTGACGATGGACAGATAGCGCAGGAGTTCCTCGACGGCGGTATTGACCACGGTGTCGTCGTCCCGTACGGCGGCCAGTTGGTCGGGATGCTGCAGCAGGACCAGGGTGCTGAGGCCGATCATGGTGGAGGTCGTCTCGTGTCCGGCGATCAGGAGCAGGTTGCCGAGGCCGACGAGTTCCTCATCGGTGAGTTCGTCGCCTTGTTCGCGGATCACCGATCCGAGCAGGCTGTCGCCGGGCTCGCTGCGCAGGCCGGCGATCAGCTTCGCCATGTAGTCGTGCATCGCGGTGTAGTTGTCGACCTGTTGCTGGGCGGTCGTTGTGAGGTCGAGCAGGACTGCGCTCTGGTGCTGGAACTGGGCTCGATCGGCGTACGGTATGCCGAGAAGCTCGCAGATCACCAGGGACGGGATCGGCAGCGCGAAGTCCTGGACCAGGTCGACCGCGGGACCGGCCTGGCAGATCTCGTCGAGGCGCTCGTTGACGATCTGTTCGATCCACGGACGCATCCCCCGGAGGCGGCGGACCGTGAAGGCGCTGGTGAGCATCCGGCGCAGCCGTGCGTGCTCGGGGCCGTTGTAATTGAGCAGGAATCCTGGCTGGTTGAACAGGGTGCTCGGTGCATCTCGGTCCGGGTCCACTCCTGGACCGGGTACTGCACTTTCGTGTCCGAACGCAGCTCGGACGTCGGCGTACCGGGTGACTGCGCGGGCTTCGTAGTAGCCGAATCTCGGGTGCTCGCCCGAGATTCGGGGTAGGTCCTCCCGCTCTCGTAAGGCGGTCAGTTCGGGGGGCGGGTTCGAAGGGGCAGCGATCGGATCGCCGGGCGGTCGGCGGCAGTGACGAGTTTTCCGTCCGGGTCATGTGATCGACTCCTCGGGTCTCTTGAATGCTTGAATAATTCATTGATCCTGTCAAGTGTGTTGCTGGCGCCAAGGGTTAGAGTGGGTTCATGAAGGACGTGCAGCCGGTACTCCGGAAGGACGCTGCCCGCAACCGGCGGTACATCGTGGATGCGGCGCGGGCGATCGCCCAGGAGGGGAAGCCGATTCAGCTCAACGCGGTCGCCAAGGCGGCCGATGTTGGCGTGGGTACCGTCTATCGGCATTTCCCGACTCCCGAGGCGCTGGTCGAGGCGGTGGCGGCGGATCAGTTCGCCTTCTTGATCCAGCAGGCGGAAGAGGCTGCCGCACTGCCGGATGCCGAGCAGGCGCTGCGGGGGTTCCTGAAAACGGCGGTCGCGGCGTATCTGCGCGACGACGCCTTCGCTGCCGCGGCCATCGATCCTGAGCCGGCCACGCCCGAAATCCAGCAACTGCGGCTCCGACTGCGGGGCGAGCTCAATGGTCTGCTGGAACGGAGTGCCGCCGATGGTGGGGTGCACCCTGCCCTGACGGCCGCGGACATGATGCTTCTGCTCTGCGGGGTGGGTTTCGCGGTCCGGCACTCTCCCGACCGCGACGACCCCGACCTGTCCGACCGCTATCTCAATGCGTTACTCGACGGTGCCCTCGGCAACTGATTTCAGACCTACGAGCAAGGCGCTTTCCCGCCACAGACTGGTCATGGCGTCATCGCTCTGGGCGAGTCTGGACGGATCGGGCCACGTCAGCTTCCCTCGTACCAGCGACGCGTAGAGACGACCCTCAGGCGGTCGGGCCGAGCCGAGGGCGAGGTCGGCCAGCGTCCGGCCGGCCTCCTCTGCCGTGTTGATGTGAGCGAATCTCCGGGCCAGTGGCACCAGAACCCTCATCGCGATCCGGATCGCGCGGCTCGTGCCGCGATTGAGTTGCGTGTCGGGCGTGAATCCAGGGTTGTAGGCGACGACCTGGACCTGGCCGCCCTCGTTGAGTCGGGCAAAGGCGCGTGCAGTCAGCAGGTTGCAGAGTTTGGAAGACGCATAGGCCCGGAATGAGACGGGGCCCTGTCTGCGTCCGCCGTCCTCGGGTGGAGAGGCGAGCAGGTCCGCGTAGGCGTGCTGCGGAGGTGCGATCCTGTTGATCTTCGGGTCGTGCGTATCGCTGGTTGTGATGACGATGGTTGCCGTGGGCGACAACTGAGGCGCTAGCAGTCGTAGGAGCAGGTAGTGGGCGAGGTGATTGGTAGCGAAGACCACCTCGTAGCCGTCTTCAGTACTACGTTGGTCGCCACGCAGGTTGGTTCCGGCGTTGAGTAGCAAGACGTCGATCTTGGTGTCGCCCAGCCGCTCCAGAATCTTCTGCGCGAACTCACGGACGCTCGCCAGTCGGGCGAGATCCAACTGTTCCGTCTCGGCGCCTCTCACTTGTTTGCCACGTGTTCCGGCGAGCAGTCGCATCTCCGGATCGGCTGCGATGAGCCGCGCGGTCACGGCGCCGAGCCCCGACGTTGCTCCCGTCATGACGACTGTCTTCATTGGGCCGGCCCTTCTTGAAGGCGAATCGCGGCGGCGGGGCACAGAACGACCGCCTCGCTGGCGATCTCCATCTCGGCCTCGGGCGGCGCCTCGTCGAGCAGTACGACGAGGCCGTCCGAATCGCTCTGGTCGAAGACATTCGGCGCGGTCATCGCGCACTGCCCGCTGCCAACGCACTTGTCTCCGTCGACGATGACGTTCATCACGATGCCCTTTCCGGAGGACCGATATCCTTGAGATGCTCAAGCATATCGCTTAGTTTGGCAACTCAAGGAGTACGTCAGTCATCACGAAGGGAGCTCACGATGATCGCAACGACCCGACCGAAGGTCGCGATGCTGCTCTATCCCGGACTCACCCTGCTCGACCTGGTCGCGCCGCATGCCGCGTTCGCCGGCGCGATGGAGACCCACCTGGTCTGGAAAACGACCGATCCGGTGCAGTCGGACTCCGGCGTCGTCCTGCACCCGACGACCACCTTCGAGGACTGCCCGGCCGATCTCGACGTCCTGTTCGTCCCCGGCGGTATGGGGCAGGCGCCGGTTGCTGCGGATGAGGACGTCCTGAAGTTCCTCGCCGACCGTGGCGCGCGTGCGCAGTACGTCACCTCTGTCTGTGGTGGTTCGCTGATCCTCGGTGCGGCCGGACTGCTGCGTGGGTATCGGGCGACCTCTCACTGGAGTGGTGTCGAGGTGCTGGCACGGTTCGGTGCGGAGTACGCCGAGGGGCGGGTGGTGGTCGACCGCAATCGGATCACCGGCGGTGGCGTGACAGCCGGCCTCGACTTCGGCCTCGTGGTGCTGGCGCAACTGCTGGGGGAGGAGGTCGCCAAGGTGACGCAGTTGATGCTCGAGTACGCGCCGGAGCCGCCTTTCGATGCGGGCACGCCTGAGACTGCGGGACCTGAGCTCACCGCGATGGCTCGTGCGGGCAATGGGCAGGTGAATGACGAGATGATCGCTGTCGCTGAAGAGCTTGCGGCGAAGGGATGGGGGCGTGCAGCCTGATCGGGCGTCAGTGGGCGGCTGTGGTTCTCTTCATGATGCGGGTGGCCATGGCGAGGACCAGGGGTTCCGGTAAGCGGGAGCCGATGCGGGCGACGAGGTTGTTGAGGCGGCCGTCCACTACGGATGCCTTGCGGTTGCCGAGTGCCTTGAGGGCTGTGGCGACAACCTGGTCGGGAGTGCGCATCTTGCCCAGGGGTGAGGTCTGGCCGCTGGTCATGGGGGTTGCGGTCGGGCCGGGGCAGAGTGCGAAGACCCGGACGCCCCTGTCCGTGTTCTCGGCGTGCACGGCCTGGGTGAACGAGAGAATGAAGGCTGCGCTTGCCGTACGCGCTGCCATGTACGGTCCGGGCTGGAACGCGCCGGTGCCGGCGATGTTGATGATCACGCCGCCGCCGCGGGCGATCATCGGCGGCAGTGCCCGGACGGTGTTCTCCATGATCACCTCGACGTTGAGGTTGACGATGCCGGGGACCTGGTCTGGATCCAGCTCCGCGGTTGGGCCAAGGGAGCTGAAGCCAGCGTTGTTGACGAGGAAATCGACTGAGCGGCCGAGGTCGGACACGCGCTGGAAGAGTCTTGCTGACGCATTGGGGGTCGAGAGGTCGAGCTGCATGGTGAACACGTCGAGTTGGTGCTTGGCCCGAAGGTCCGCCGCCAGCGCGTCCAGCTTGTCGAGCGATCGCGCGACGAGGATCAGGTGCGCACCTCGTGCGGCAAGTTGGCGCGCGAACTCCGCGCCGATGCCGGTCGACGCCCCGGTGACCAGGGCTGTCCGGCCGGCGATGAGGGTCGGGTCGTGCATGGCTGCTCCTCGGATTGCTTGAGTAAGTCAAGTACTTTGGTACTTTAGCAGCTCAATGAACAAGTCAAGAGGTACGCTCGCCGGTATGAATTCGCAGGAGATCCACGCGCTGCTGGTCGACCAGCTGATCGGGCTGGGGCCGCTGGTGACGGGCATCATGAAAGGTGTGGTCGACGAGGTCGGCCTGACCGAGTCGCAGGCGAATCTCCTCTGGCTGATCCCGCCCGATGCGGGTCCGGTGCCGATGAAGCAACTCGCCGCCCGGCTGCACTGCGACCCGTCGAACGTCACCCTCCTGGCAGCGAAACTCGAGGAGCGAGGACTCGCCCGCCGAGCGGCCCACCCCGACGACGGCCGCGTCCGCACCCTCGTGCTCACCCCAGCCGGCCGCAAGATCCGCCAGCGCCTCCTGACCAACGCTTACACCCGTTCCCCGTTCGGCACGCTCACCGAGAAGGAACAGTTGCAACTCCACACCCTGATGGCAAAAGCCCTCTCCGGGTACGCCGCAGACCGCGCCTCCCGCACCCTGGGCTAGGAATGGTGGCGTGTCACCATGAGTCGATGGTGACGGGAGCGGGGGAACTGCGATGAGTGGCGTCAGCGCTGGAAGCTTGAACAAGTTCGGGGAAGGGCTCTCGCCGGGGTTGATCGGGGTTGAGATCGTCTCGGTGGATGCGTTCCGGCGACTGCTACCGCCGGAGGAGATACGGCAGCAGCACGCGAGTTAGGGTGCGGGCGTGGAGATTGCTGAGCTGGGGCGACGGGTTTATCAGACTGCGCATCTGACCGGGGAGTTTCTGCTGCGGTCGGGGCAGGTGACGGGGGAGTACTTCGACAAGTACCAGTTCGAGGCTGATCCGGTGCTGCTGGATGAGCTCGCCGCGGCGATGGTCGCGCTGGTGCCGGCCGACACCGAGGTGCTGGCCGGGCTGGAGCTCGGCGGGATCCCGGTGGTGACGGCGCTCAGCCGGCACACGGGTTTGCCGTGCGCGTTCGTCCGCAAGCAGGCGAAGCCGTACGGAACGCTCCGGCTGGCCGAGGGTGCGGCTGTCGGCGGCCGGCGTGTGACGATCGTCGAAGACGTCGTGACGACCGGCGGTCAGATCGTCCTGTCGACGAAAGACCTCCGCGCCGAAGGTGCCGAGATCAACCACGCCGTCTGCGTCATCAACCGAAACCCCACCACGCCAACCCCCTTGACCGAAGCCGGCCTCACCCTCCACCCACTGCTTACGCCTGCCGACCTCGGTCCCACCCAGCAAGCCAAATAGGCAACCACCGCCACCCCCGCTTCGCTGTCCCGGGCCGTAACTGGTGGCCGGGCGTCGGGCGTGGTGGCTTGAGACAGGTTGTGGTGGCAGGAGACTCCGCACCACAGGTCTCCGGGCCTGACTGTCTGTCCCAGGCCATCGCTGGTGGCCGGGGCGGGGTCAGGCGCCGGTTGTCGGGGGCGTCGACATCGCGGGGTGGGCTTGAACAAGTTATGACTTGTTCACGCCCACCAGTTCCTGTTCCAACCCCCGGCTGTTCCAACCCCCGGTTGTTCTGACCCCCGGTTGTTCTGACCCCCGGCTGTGTATTCGGGCGGGGGATGTGTGCGGTCAGTCTTCGGCTTCTTCTATTTCGAAGCGGAGTTGTTTGCCGGAGCGGATGCGTTCTACGGCGGCAAGGCAGGCGGGTTCGCTCATGTGGACGCCGATCTCGGCGAGCTTGTGCAGGAGCACTCGGGCGGCGTCTTCGGCGGAGCGGGCGCTGGTCTCGTTGATCGCCTCGATGGTGGTGGCGGTGAGTCGCTCGCGGATGTCCGGGTGCGCCTCGTGAACCTCGTGGGTGATCCTGAACTCCGTCATGCGAGCAGCGTAGTGCCCAGATCGTCGGTTCAGGTGCTCAGGCCAGGACGCGTGCCACGAAGGTGTCGAGGCGAGTGCTGAGGCGGTCGACGCGGAGCTCGGACGAGATGGTCTCGCCCTGCGGTACGGCGAGCTCGCGGAGGCCGCGGAGGTAGAGGGAGCAGGCGAGGTCGGCGCAGATGTAGGAGCCGACCGTGTTGCCTTCGCGGCCCGCTGTCCCGGCGCGGCGGGCGGCGAACAGGGCGACGTCGGTGACCGGGTGGGCGGTGTTGCAGAGGTCGCAGAGGCCGGTGCCGCGACGGGGCTTGCCGGTCGCCTGGGTGCTGAGGGCGATCGCGGTCACCGCACCGTCCCGCCGTACGACGAGGTAGCCGCGGTTGGGGGCCTTCGCGTCACGCCAGCCGAGGAAGTCGAGCGACTCCCAGGGCAGCTCGGTGAAGCCGTGGGGTGGCGTCATCGCCTTCGCCTGACTCTTGGTCGAGTTGACGAAGGAGCGTCTGATCTCGTCGATGCCGATCGGTTCCACGCCGCCCATGAGACCCAACCGAGCGCCTCGGCCGCAACCGAATTAGCCGCACCACAAAGACCGCAGGTGGTTGCCGACGGCATCAGCCGTCGAGATAGCCGGTACTGCGGGAGCCGTCGTGGTTGCGGAGGTCGACCCCGAAGTCGACCCAGGCCTTGAGCCGCAGCAGGACCGAGATGTCGTCGCTGAGGTGCGGTCCGGCCTGGCCGGTCACGGTGAGGTCGGTCCCGCCGGTCTCGTCCGGGAGCAGGTCGAAGCTGAGGCTCCGCTCGCCGTGCCAGGTGAACCGGTAGCGCCGGTCCTGGATCGCTTCCTCGATCCGGGCCTCGGTGCTGTGGCCGCTGGGGAAGCTGAAGTTGATGACTCCGTCGACCTCCGGGGCGTCGGCCCAGTACCGCGACCGGCCGCCCGGCGTACTGAGCGCGCGGTAGACGTCGCTCGGGCCGGATTTGAAATGCAGTTTCCAGGTGGGCAACTGGAACACCTTTCGCTTGTCGACGTCGTCGATTGTCGCCGACCGCACCGGACGAGGTTGTGGCCTAGACCAAGATTACGCCGTTGTGTGGCGGTGCGGTCACGATCGGAGTGGCCGCGTTCGGCCTCGCGAACCGCTGGGAACACTTGACCACAAGTGCGACGAGGGCGAGGGGTCCGCCGATGTTCGACACACAAATCACACGTTGGCTGTTCGGTCGTGCGCGGGGAAGGCAGGAGCGGTTTCCGCCGCGGGGGACGAGTTCGCGGGTCAGCCGGCTCGCGGACCGGTACGACGCCGAAGTCGATGCCGCGTTGCAGCGGCTCTGGCCGAAGGCGCGGATCTATCACGACCGCGAGTTCACCCGGGATCGGGCCGACTTCCTGCTCGTCGTGCGTGGGCGCGGGGTGATGGTCGAGACCAAGGTGAAGAGCGATCCGGGCGTGTTCCGCGGGTCGACGCTGCCGCCGTTGCTCGATCGGCTGCAACGGGACGGGCGGCGGCTGATCGTCGTACTGAATCAGGGCGATCCGACTCCGGCAAGAGCGCTGGTCGCGGACAAGCTCGGCGACAAGGGATGCGTGGTGGTCTGGTCGGGACCGCAGCACGACGCCGACCTGCACGGTGCTGTCGAGGCACTCCTGCAGCAGATGGTCCGCCACCAGTAGGCCGAAGTGAAGCGGCGCGGAGAGGGGCGTCTCCGCGCCGCTGGCTTCGGACCGCGAGGTGTGCCGATTGGCGGCGAACCGAAGGTCTGACTCCGCTAGCAGGATGTCGGTGCGGTGCTGCCGCCGTCGACGATCCAGCGGGAGTTCTGCTGCTGGACGCGCATGTGGTCGAGCCAGCGGGTGGGCGTGGCGGTCGGGAGGACCGAGCGGCCGGTCGCGTCCACGGTCCGGGCGGCGGTGGTGTCGTAGCAAGCGGTCACGATGACGCCGTTGGAGGCGAGGGTGCGCTTGGCCCAGAGGACTGTGGTGACACCGGTGTTGCGCAGCTGCTTGGAGCGGTAGTACTTCGCCTGGACGCTGATCGACTGGAAGAGCTTCGTCGTCATCAGTGGTTTGAGTTGCGCGGTCTGGACGCCGCCGCTGCGCATCATCTCGTCGAGTGCGACGCGATAGTCGTAATACGCGTTGACGACGGGGTCGTCGGAGCTGACAGCGGGACCGCTGACCTGCTCGGTGAGACCTACTTTGGACACCTTCTGGGCGCCCGCGGACGAGGCGGCGACGTCGGACGACGCCTCGTTACCGCAACCGGCGAGAACCATCACCGGGACGAGAACGGCGGAAACTGCCAGACTCCGAATGCGCATGCCGATCCTCCACTCTGGCCGCGCGCCGTCGACGCAGAACGTCATTCGGCACTGACCGTGTAACGCGATCGCACGGACCGTGGTCACTGTGACCTGGGTCACATCGCACCCCCTACCGGGGTACTGGACCGGAGTTGGCTCTCTGGCTGGAGGTGCCGGCGGCGCCCGATTCCTAGGCTCGACGACATGACACAGACACTGGTGAACCACCGGACCCGGTCGGTGCCGAGGCGGGGCGCCGGAACCGCTCGCCGGGTGCTGAGCTGGATCAAGTGCGACGTACTGCTCGTCCCGACCGGAATTCTGACGATGGCCGACGCCATCACCGGCGAGACCGCGGAGACGAGCCGCCGCTGGGGCAGACCGGCCGACAAGCCGGCCCGTGGATCGGCTGTGTTCGGGATGGGGCTGGCCAGCGCGGTGATGGGACTGATGAGCTGGTTCCTGCTGATGCTCCTCCTGATCTCCGTCGTCCGCGGGCCGTTCTACGGCTTGGTCGAGCACGGCCCGTACGGCCCGGGCACCTGGGGCGGTCCGACCCGAGCAGGCGCCTGGGCGGTGCACGCGGCCGTCTCGATCCCGATCATCGTGCTGATCCCGTTCGTCCTGCGCGGTGTCGCCGCACTGCACGCCGCCCTGGTCCGCACGGTCTACGGCGCCAGTACGGCGAAGTGGGTGCTCCCGGCAACTATCGTGTTCTGCGCCGGGGGCATGCTGTTCTTCTGGTCGTGGATCCAGCAGCTGTGAAAGAGTCCGATCGTGACCGCTGAGCAGCAGACCCGCGGCGCTTGGCCGCGGGGCCGATGGCGCTGGATAGCGGCCGCGGGTGTTGTGGTCCTGTTCGGGCTGTCAGCGCTCGACCTCTACCAGCACTACACCCTGGGCTACGGGTCGTTGGCCGGGGCGTTCGATATCGACCTGGACGCCGGGCCGTTGGCGCTGGGGCTCGGTCTCGGTCGGGCGATCAGTCTGGCGCTGGCCTGGTCGCGGCCACGGCTGGGACTGCTGATCGCGTTGCTGACCACCGCTGTCACAGCGGCCGTCGGTGACGCGGTCAGCCCGAGCGAACCCTGGCCGTGGGCCGCCACGGCCGTTTTCGGATACGCGACCGTCCTCGCTATCGGTGGTGCCCGCGGCCTGACGAGAGGCCAGCTCATCCGCTGGTGGTTCGTCGCCCAGCTGCTGTCCGTCGTCGCCTATGCGCCGAGCTGGACCACCACCAACCTCGCACCCGGGATCGTCATGGCCGTCGTCTCGGCGACCGGGGCGGTGCTCGGCAGTCTGCTCAGGTCGCGGTCCGAGGCACGGTGGCGGCTGGCCGAGCAGGAGGTCATCAGTGAGACCGAACGCAGTGAGCGGGCTCGCCTCCAGGAACGCGCCCGGATCGCTCGCGAGCTGCACGATGTCGTCGCCCACCACCTGTCCGTGGTCGTCGTGCGAGCCGACAGTGCGCCACACCGGTTGACCGCGTTGCCGGCCGAGGTTCAGCAGGAGTTCGCCGAGATCGGTGAGGCCGCCCGGGCGTCGCTGACCGAGATGCGCCGCGTACTGCGCCTTCTCCGCGATGACGAGCCGGAGCCCGAACTCGAACCGCAACCCGGTCTCGCCCAGATCCCGGAGCTGATCAACAGCGCTCGCCAGGCCGGCGCCGACGTACAGCTGAAGGGTGTGGTCGTCAGCGAGGTCGACCCGGCGGTGCAGCTGACCGCGTACCGGGTCGTGCAGGAGGCCTTGAGCAACGCAGTCCGGCACGCGCCGGGGGCGACGGCCCAGGTCGCCATCGGCCGCTCCGCGAGTGCGCTCATCGTCAGGGTGGAGAACGGGCCCGGCACACCCGCGCCGATCGTGGCCGGGAGCGGGCACGGGTTGATCGGAATGCGAGAGCGCGTCGAGCTGGTCGACGGCACCATGACAGCAGGCGCGACCTCCGACGGTGGTTATCTGGTCGAGGTCGCCCTACCCATCGGAGAGGACGGCGGTTCGTGACGATCCGCGTGCTGGTCGTGGACGACCAGGAGATGGTGCGGGCGGGCTTCGGCGCACTGCTGAACGCCCAGCCCGATATCGAGGTGGTCGGTCAGGCCGGCGACGGCGCCGAGGCGATCAAAGTGGCGGCCGAGCTCAGTCCGGACGTGATCCTGATGGACGTGCGGATGCCGGTCATGGACGGTCTGGCGGCGGCTCGCGAGATCCTGTCCGGTCCGGACGCGCCGCGGGTGATCATGCTGACCACCTTCGACCTCGACGACTACGTTTACGCCGCTCTGCGCGCAGGCGCGAGTGGGTTCCTGCTGAAGCACTCGACCCCGGATGAGCTGGCAGGAGCGGTCCGGGTGGTCGCGGCCGGTGACGCATTGCTCGCGCCGTCGGTGACCCGCCGGCTGGTCGAGGACTTCACCCGCGCCCAGCCGGTCGCCACGACCGCCCCGGACAAGCTCACTCCGCGCGAGACCGACGTACTGCGGCTGGTTGCGCGCGGGCTGTCCAACCGGCAGATCGCGGCCGAGCTGGTGGTCGCCGAGCAGACGGTGAAGTCGCACGTGAGCAATATCCTCACCAAGCTCGACCTGCGGGATCGCGCGCAAGCGGTTGTTTTCGCCTATGAGGCCGGTGTCGTGGTCCCGGGTCCGCGACACTGAGGTCATGGACGTACTGGAGCGGCTCCGGGCGCTATGCCTGGCGATGCCGGAGGCGACCGAGCGGTTGAGTCATGGCGAGCCGACGTGGTTCGTGCGGGACAAGAAGGTGTTCGTGATGTTCGCGAACCAGCACCACGACGACCGGGTCGGGCTGTGGTGCGCGGCGCCGCCCGGCGTCCAGGAGTCGCTGGTCGCTGACGACCCCGAGCACTTCTACCGCCCGCCGTACGTCGGTCATCGCGGCTGGCTCGGGGTCTACCTGGACGTCGACGACGTCGACTGGGACCACCTGGCGGACCTCGTCGAGAACGCCTTCCGCCAGATCGCCCCGAAGACGCTGGTCGCGCAGCTAGTCGACGAGCGGGAGCGGCGTCTGGGGGAGCCGCGGTAGCTCGACACTCCACGCCGCGGCATGCTCGGGGTCGGTCCACGCCCAGGACTCGATCTGCGCCGGGCTGCGCCGCCCGAAGAGCGCACGGAACAGCTCGTACGACGACGTGCGCACTTCGGCAGGTGGTGCGTCGCCGGCGAGGTGGAAGGTGCCGTCCGGCGTGATCACGGTCAGCGGGCCGGACGCGTGGCTCTCGACCCAGGCGATGGTCGCGAGCCAGAGTTCCGCCGGCGGACGACCGGTCCCGAGCAGGCCGTGCAGATCCGCTTCATGGGTACCCGCGTCGACCCACGGATTACAGACCAACGGATGCGACGTCGTACCGCCCGCGACGACCTGCTCCAAGGCACGGCCGCTAAACGCCCACTCGTCGAGCACCTCTGCGATCGGGCGGTCGCGCCGCTCATCCACCTGGACGGCCGTCCAGGGCGGCTGCGGTGCTCCGTCCAGGTTGCCGGCGGTGAAGTCGGCCGCCACCCCGGCGAGGTGCGAGACGAGGTTGTGCACCGTCCACTCCGGGCAGGCCGGCACGGTCTGATTCAGGCTCGCGGCGTCGAGTTCGCGGACCGCCGCGATCACCCGCGCGCGGGCCTCGGCGTACAGGGTGACGCTGGTTGTCGGGTCCATTGGTTGCCTCCCCAAATAATCGACACTGCCCACCTGACGAACGAGCGTAGGCGAGATCGACACACACCGGCCGGATGGTGTGCTTGCATGTGGTCATGCACCCACGCGCAGGCCAGCCCGCCCAGCCCGGCGATCTCGTCGACGTCGACGCACTGCTCACGGCGTACGACAGCATCACGCCGGACGTCGAGAATCCCGCCCAGAAGGTCGTCTTCGGTACGTCGGGCCATCGTGGCTCGAGTTTGGACGGAGCCTTCAACGAGGCGCACATCCTGGCCATCACCCAGGCGATCTGCGAGTACCGGGCCGGTGAGGGGACCAGCGGTCCGCTCCTGGTCGGCCGCGACAGCCACGGTCTCTCCGAGCCGGCCTGGCGGACGGTCCTCGAGGTGCTCGCGGGGAACGACGTACAGACGCTGGTCGACAGTGAGGACCGGCTGACGCCGACTCCGGGCGTCTCGCACGCGATCCTGCGGCTGAACCGCGTCGAGAGCGCGGGGGCGGACGGCATCGTCATCACGCCGTCGCACAACCCGCCGCGCGACGGCGGCATCAAGTACAACCCGCCGCACGGTGGCCCGGCCGACTCCGATGCGACCGGCTGGATCGCCAACCGGGCGAACGAGCTGATCGCCGGCGGCAACCGCGAGGTTCGTCGCAAGCCCTTCGAGCAGGCGCGGCAGCACGCCGGTTCCTACGACTTCCTCGGTCACTACGTCGACGACCTGCCGTCCGTGCTGAACCTGGACGCCATCCGCGAGGCCGGGGTCCGGATCGGCGCCGACCCGCTCGGTGGGGCGAGCGTCGACTACTGGGCCGCGATCGCCGAGCGGCATCGCCTCGACCTGACCGTGGTGAACCCGCGGATCGACCCGGCGTGGTCGTTCATGACGCTGGATCACGACGGCAAGATCCGGATGGACTGCTCCTCGCCGTACGCGATGGCGTCCCTGGTCGCCCAGAAGGACCGGTACGACGTCGCCACGGGGAACGACGCGGATTCGGATCGGCACGGCATCGTCACCCCGGACGCCGGGCTGATGAACCCGAACCACTACCTGGCCGTCGCGATCTCGTATCTCTTCGCCAACCGGCAGTGGGGTCCGGACGTGGCCGTCGGCAAGACGCTGGTGTCGTCGTCGCTGATCGACCGCGTGGTCGCCGATCTCGGCCGGCGGCTGTGGGAGGTTCCGGTCGGCTTCAAGTGGTTCGTGCCGGGCCTGATCGACGGGTCGGTCGGCTTCGGTGGTGAGGAGTCGGCGGGCGCGAGCTTCCTGCGCTTCGACGGCACGGTCTGGACGACGGACAAGGACGGCATCCTGCTCGCGCTGCTGGCGAGCGAGATCACCGCGGTCACCGGCGAGACGCCGTCCCAGGCGCACGCCAAACTCGTCGAGCGGTTCGGAGCCTCGGCGTACTCGCGGGTCGATGCACCGGCGACCCGCGATCAGAAGGCCAAGCTCTCGGGGCTGTCGGCCGACGCGGTCACGGCGACCGAGCTGGCCGGTGAGCCGATCGTCGACCGGCTGACCAGCGCACCCGGGAACGGTGCCGCGATCGGTGGGCTCAAGGTGACGACCGAGTCGGCGTGGTTCGCCGCGCGGCCGTCCGGCACCGAGGACCTCTACAAGATCTACGGCGAGTCGTTCAAGGGCGCCGAGCACCTCGAAGAGGTCTTCGTCGAGGCCCGCGACGTCGTGTCGAAGGCCTTGGAGAGCTAGCGAACAAACGCTTCGAGTAGCCGATCCAGATCCGCGGCGGGCGCGTTGGTGAGCCCGCTGTGGATCGGGCTCGGGTGCACGACCGTACTGCGCGGTGCGGCCAGCCACCGGAATCGCTCACCGATCCGGGTTGCCGCAGCCGGGCCGCCGGCGGGATCACCGGCGCAGATGGTCCGGATGTGTTCCAGTGACGCGCACACAACCTCCACGTCAACGGCCGGGTCCAGCGCGCGGAGCCGGTCCGGTTCGACGTCCCAGGCGGCGCCGAGGAAGTCGAGCCCGCGGCAGTAGAGCACCGCGCCCACGTTGACGAACTCGCCACGATGGATGCGCGGCGCGGCGCGCAGGATCACGTAGTCGAACGGAACCAGATCGCTCATGCCGCACCACCCGGCTGCCAAGCGGCCCGCTGCTCCAGCCGCGCGAGGAGATGCCCGAGATAGCGCTCTCTGTCGCCTTCCCCGAGCCACTCGTCCGGCACCAGCGCGATCACCTCGGTGAGCAGTTCAGGCGTGATCGCAGCGGCCAACTCATCCGCGATCGCCGGTACGCCGGGAGCTGCCGACGAGAACACGTGGTCATCGGCGTCGTACGCGAGCGTGGCGAACTTCTCCTCCGACATCCAGGAGTGGTGGAAGTACAGGGCCGCGCCGTGATCGATCAGCCAGAGTTGTTTGTGCCAGACCAGCAGGTTGGTGTTGCGCCAGGACCGGTCGACGTTCGCGACGAAGGCATCCAGCCAGAGGATCTTGGCCATGCCCTCGTCACCAGGGTTGCCGGCCGAGCCGTCGTACCCGAAGGAGCCGGGCAGGAAGTCGACGGCCAGGTTGAGCCCGGCGCTGTTCGTGAGCAGCGTCTGCACCTCGTAGTCCGGCTCCGACTTGCCGATCACCGGATCGAGCAGGATCAGCTTCAGCTCCGGCACCCGCAGGCCGAGCCGCCGGAACAGCTCACCGACGATCACCTCGGCGACCAGCGCCTTCGGGCCTTGGCCGGCGCCGTGGAACTTGATCACGTACGTGCCCAGATCGTTGCCCTCGACAACACCGGGCAGCGACCCTCCTTCGCGCAGCGGCAGCACGTACCGGGTAGCGGTGACGATCGGCAGACTCACGGCGCCGAGCCTACTTCGTTTCCGGACGGGTACCGGTCACGGGTGAAGCATCCGTCCATCGGCGTCGAAGAAGAACTCCTGCTGGTGTCCGCCACCGGCGACCCGTTACCCCGCAGTCAAGCCGTCGTCGACGAACTCCCCGACCTCGACGTCACTCTCGAACTCACCCGCGCCCAGATCGAGATCAACAGTCCGGTCTGCGACTCCGCGGCCGACCTGCACCGCGCGTTGACGAGTATGCGCGCCGAGCTTGCCACCGCCGCACATGGCGAGGGCGCCCGCCTGCTGGCGATCGCCGTACCGCCGGCTGGTGAGGCTGCGCAGCTGGTGACCAAGCAGCCCCGGTACCGCGAGATGGCGGATAGGTACGGTCTGCTCGCTCGGGAGCAGGGTGTCTGTGGATGCCACGTGCATGTGGATGTGCCGGACGAGGAGGCTGCGGTCCGCGTTTCTAATCACCTGCGGCCGTGGCTGCCTTCCCTGTTGGCGCTGACGGCCAATTCGCCGGTCTACCTCGGGCAGGACACCGGGTTCGCGAGTTGGCGGTGGGTGATGTGGTCGCGTTGGCCGAGCGCCGGACCGCCGCCGTACCTGGAGTCAGCCGAGCACTATCGGGCTTTGGTCGCGATGCACGTCGCGGTCGGAACGGTCATGGACGAGCAGATGATTTATTGGGACGTCCGTCCCTCGTCCCATCTGCCCACGATCGAGCTGCGCGTGAGCGACGTACCGATGACTGTCGACGAGACCGTGTTGCTTGCGACGCTGAGTCGCGCGCTGGTGATGACAGCGCTCGCCGATGGCGGTCTGGGGCCGACCGTGCAGCCGGAGATTCTCCGCGCGGGCTACTGGTTGGCCGCGCGCGACGGACTGACCGGAGGCTCGGTCGACGTCGCGACGGGGGACTTGCTGCCCGTGGCCGAGCTGCTGACGAAACTGACGCAGTACGTCGGTCCGGCGCTGCAGGAGTTGGGTGAGGAGGAGCTGGTCGCCGACGGGATCGCGCGAGCGCTCTCCGAAGGCAATGGCGCGATTCGGCAGCAGCAGATGTTCCGCGCGGGCGGCGATGTCGTTGCGCTGACCGAGGTCGATCCCAGCTAGGTGAGCGGCTCGACACACGGGTCGTGCCGGCCGCACACCTCTACCAAGTCCGGTACTAACGGTCCCGCAGGAACGACTCGAGGCCGTGGAGGTCGTCGGTGTTGATGTGGTCCACGCCGGCTGCTGCGAGCTCGGACCAGAGTGCGTCGCGGGCGGCGCCGCGGGTGTCCGGGGTGGCCCAGAAGCGGACGCGGTAGCCGGCGTGGTGGGCGGTCAGGACGATCTCGCGGAGCTTCGCCTGCTCGGCGGTCGGCATCGGGCCGACGCCGGTCCAGGTGAAGTTGTTGGTCCAGTTGTCGCTGACCAGGGGCATCAGTGACGCAGGCATCCCCGAGCTGAGGTCGCTCAGGCGGCCGTCGTACCCGGCGTACCGGATCTTCTGGGCCTTGAGGACGTCGAGCGGCCGGTTGCCGCTGATCACCGAGGTGACCGCGCCCTTGAGGACGTGGCCGTTGGCGTAGATCGTGCTGATCCCGCGGTACTTGCGCAGGGCCGCATCGACAGCGGCGTACGTCGACGGTCCGTCGCTCTTGATGTCGATCAGCAGCTGGAAGTCGCGGCCGTGGCTATAGACCTGACCGTGGTTCGCCCGGACCCGATCAGCCAGCGGCTTCAGGTACAGGCTCTCCAGCGTGCGACCCGGCTGCGCGTCCTGCTCGTCGTGGGCGACCCGCAGCTCGCCGTCGATCAGCCAGACGTCCGCCTCGACACTGTTGAACCCGCGATCCAGCGCGTCCTGCAACGGCCGCCGGTGGTCGTAGTCGTTGTGCGCATGCGCCGACGGCAGCGCCCGAACCGCCGGAGCGTCGTACGTGCGCGGCAGCCGGAAGCCGTTCTCCTGTACGACGGCGCGCAGCCGATCGGGGTAGTCCGTGATGATCCCGTCGACGCCCTTGTCGATCAGCGACTGCATCGTGGCCGGGTCGTCAATCGTCCACGGGACAACCTTCATGCCGGCCTTGTGCGCCGACTTCACCATCTCCGCGGTCACGTACGGCTTGTAGCCCGGGTCGGTGACCTTGCCGCCCTGCGGGAAGCCGTGCACCGGCGAGATCGCCGACGCTCCGAACGACTTGGTCGCCTTGACCAGGTCACCGCCGAAGTCGTCGATGTCGAGGCCGCCCAGCCAGGGCGACTTGCCCGGCTGACCGGTCTGCAGGAAGTCGTAGTTGGTCAGCGCGACCAGCGGCAGCTCGGGCGCGACCTGGCGCATCCGCATCAGCGAGCCCCAGTCGAAGCTCTGGATCGTCACCTGGCGGCCGATCCGCGCCTTGCGGATCTCCCGCGCGACAACCTGGACGAACTGCTCGCGCGGCGCGGTCTCGCTCGGGGCGCCGGCCTCGACCTTGGTCTCGATGTTCAGCTTCACGCCGTCCGCGTGGTAGCGGTGCACGAGCGCGAAGACCTCGCGCAGCTCGGGCATCTGCGCGCCCGGGTCGGGCTGCTGGAGCGGGAACTCCGGCTGCGGCAGCGAACCGCAGTCGAGCTGCTTGACCTGCTTCAGGCTGAGCGTGTTGATGTACTTGCCGACGTACGGGAACTCAGGGTCGTTCGGCGTGTACGGCGCGGTGTCGCGGCACTTGTTCCCGCCGATCTTGCGATCGTGGGTGACCACGGCGTACCCGTCCTGGGTGATCTGGACGTCGAGCTCGAGGGTGCTGACCCCGACCTCGAGACCGTGGGCGAACGACGCGATCGTGGACTCGACGGTCAGACCGAGGCCGCCGCGGTGGCCCTGGATGTCGAAGCTGCCGCGATGGGCGCCGGCGGGCGCCGCCGGCAGCAGCAGGCCGCCGATCAGGGCGAGCGGCAGCAGCACACGGGGAAGGCGGTGCATGAGGGGTTCCTTCCGGAGGGGGCGATCGTGCTGAGCGTGTCTGGGGAAGGTAACCGACAGAAGGCCGCTAGGTAACCGTCAAGCATTCACGAAATCGACGTGATGTTCCGCGACGACTGCGCCTCGGCGACGATCGACCCTTCCTTGAAGGCAGGATCGAGCGAGCCGGTCGTCCGCCGGTACGCCGTGAGCGTGATCGTGCACGAGTTGGTGTTGCGCTGGCCGGGGGACGCCGTGGCGGCGAGCTGCCGGATCCGTCCCGCGGGGATCTGCGCGATGGTCACACCGGACGGCAGCTGGATCTCGCCCGCCTGAACGCACTGGCCGTTCCAGCTGACGGTCGTCGGTTGATCGGCCGGCGCCGAGTCGATCCGGACGGTGATCGACGACGACCGGCTGGCCGTCGTACCGACGGCTGGTGCGATCAGTTGGAGCCGCTCGGGCAGGAAGACGGTCGAGTGTGGCGCGGACTCGTTGTCGCCGTCGCGCTGCAGGTCGAAGGTGACCTCGGTGCCGGCGGTCAGATCGCCGTCGAGGCGGCCGCTGTAGTTGGTGACACCGAGCATCTTGTTCACGCCCAGCTGCACCGATGCTCCACTGGCCGCGGTGGTGATCGACTCGCCGGACCCGAGTTTCACGTAGGTGAGCGTGCCGGCGCGCAGCGTCGCGAGGACGTCGGCGCGGCGCTCGTGGTCCTTGACCGTCACCCGGAGGTCGGCCTTGATCCCGCTGGTGCGGATGTCCTTGGAATCGGCGGTCGAGCAACCGGCCAGAATCAGACCGGCCGCGACCAGCAGCACTGCGCTATGCCTCACGATCGGAAGCTAGCACCGGAGAGGGTTAAGGGCGTCGGACCGGGAAGCGCCTCACGGCGCGAGGCCGCTCGTAGCGGCTTTATTTGGGACCCGGGGCTTGCACCGGTCCGACACCTCGATCAGTGTAACCGGTGCCCAAATCCCTTGTCCTGTTGAGATCCCGGCGCGCGAGCCGCCATAACATCTCGCGGGGCGCAATGCAACTACCCTGCGAACTACCAGAGCTGCCCGGCGCGCTCGGCACGGGCCGCGGTCTGCAGCTGGTCGGCCATCTCGACCAGCTTCGAGGCGGACAGCACCTCGTCGTGCCCGTCGTCGGCCAGATGCGCCCGGCCGGTCGCGATGATCCGCGCGAACGCGGCCGCACGATCCAGTGTGGTGGCGAAATCACCGGTCGCGACACCCCGCAGTACGGCGTCGACCATCTCGCGCACTTCGGTCGGCCCGGGCGGCTCCGCGACACCGGCGACCACCGCGTGCACCTCGGCATACTTGCGGCCGGTGCTGAACTCCCGCGACACCTGGTCCGCGTTCGAGTGCACCCAGGAACGCAGCAGATACAGCCGCCACAGCGAGCCGGGCAACGAGTCCGACGGGGCGTCGGACCACAGCTCGGCCAGCTCGTCGAGACCGTAGTCGTCGGCCAGCTTCACCACGCGGGCGTGCACCTCGGCGTCCTCGGACGACCGCACTCCACGCACCAGCAGCTCGGCCGTCCGGTGCGCGACCTCGGTCACGACCGCCGGGTCGGCGGCACCGGGCAACGACTCGAACAGCTTGTTGCCGGGCAGGATCGGGCGGCGCGGATTGGGGGAGCTCACGGCCTCCATGGTGCCTGACGCCGGAAGCCCCCGCATCTCAAGCGGGCTCGTCCGACAAGTCGCTACTGAACCACCGCGTCGGTCGAACGGTGTAGAGCACGGGTGCGGACTCCGGATGGGCGAACTCGTTCTGCACGAAGCCCTGTGCGTACTCGGCCGGCATGTAGCGCTGGGCGATCTTCTCCATGTCGTCCGGCGCGGCCGGATTCGCGCTCACGATGGCGCCCTCGACGGTGACGTACTTGTACGGCATGTCCTCGGTCTGCACGGTCACGGTCAGTGCACCGGCGTCGGCGAGCAGGTCGGCCTTGCGGGTCTTGCGGCCGAGGGTGTTGGTGAAGAACGTCAGGTCGCCACCGGTCTCGTAGTGGTAGAAGACCGGCGAGGCCATCGGCGGCCGCCCGTCGGGCTGGGTGATCGACACGATCGCGACGTGGGACGCGGCCAGGAAGGCTTCACGGCCGGTGGGGCTCATCGGTCCGGGCATTCGACTACTCCTTACGAGTGGCATACACTTGGCTTGTCGAAGAGTTTGACTCTCAAAGTCTATGGTTGTCAAGGAGGGCTCGTGGCGGATTCCGTCGAGGTCCGGCTGCCGAATCACCTGGCCGGGCACGAGAATGCCGATCCGGTGATCGAGGCGGCGCTGCACCGGATCATCGAGCTCGCCCGCCGGCACGAGGAAGGGCAGCGGGCGGTCGCAGCCCGTGAGGGCCTCTCGCTCGCCGACTGCGAGGTGATCCTGCGACTGGCACACCTGGAGCCCGACGAGTGCACGCCGGGTCAGCTGGCCAAGCTGTTCCACATCACCGCGGGCAGCATGACCTCGCGCCTGGGCCGGCTGGAGTCCGGCGGCTACCTGACGCGGACGGTCCAGCCGGGCAACCGCGCCCAGATTCAGGTCGAGCTCACCGGGAAGGGCAAGGTCCTGCACCACCGCTTCGCGGACCGGATGGTCGAGATCCACCAGGACATGGTCGGTAGCGCCCTGCCGCCGAAGGACCGCGTGGTTCTCAACGACCTGCTGCAGAGAGTGTTGACCCATGTGGAGGCAACCGCCGCACCAGTAGGCTCATAGGTATGGCGGCTGGGAAAGGCCAATTGGCCAAGAACTTGATCAAGTACGGCGTGCGCTACGGACCGCTCGTCGTCGAAGCGGTCAAGCACGGCCGGGAGCCGGCCCAGCAGGCCGTGCAGGCGGCGATGGCGCGGCGGACCGGGCGCAAGAAGGCGCTCGAACACGCGCTGACGGTTCGCGACGGCTCGCTGCTGAAGGTGATCAAGGACGGGCAGGCGATCTTCTTCGTCTTCTCCGGCGACGCGATCGTGACGACGTACCCGCCGGTGCCACAGGCGACGTACCCGGAGCTTTTGCGGCACGCCGACCTGGACAAGCGGGAGTCGGCCGAGCAGTTGGCGGCCGCCCGGGCAGCCCGGAGACCACGCATCGGCGCCCGCCTGCCGAAGGTCATCCGCCGCAAGTAGCCGGGCGAAGGTTGACGCGGGCGTAACATTCGCGACCCGGCGAGGCAACAGGCCGACCGCAGAGTAGAGGGACGAAGCTCCACGAGGGAGGGCGTCCGCATGCTCTGGAAGATCAGGACCGAACTCGCCGACCGGCCCGGTGCACTGGCCGAACTCGCTGCACGGTGTGGTGCGGACGACATCAACATCCTGAGCCTGGAAGTCTTCACCGCCGAGACCGGCGCTGTCGACGAGCTGGTTGTCTCCACCGGAGTGGGTTGGTCCGCCGAGGACCTGACTGCTCTGGTCACCGAGGCCGGTTGTGTCCGGACCACGGTCCAGCCGTGTCAGGCCGACGTACTGAGTGACGCCCCGACGCGGTATCTGCGAGCCGTTCTGCGGCTGGTCGAGGACCCGCTGTCGGTGGATGACGAGCTCGGCGCGCTGCAGGGGTTCGGCGAGTACACGCCGGCCGAGTGGGCCCGGGCCGATGTCCTGGTCGAGATCGCGGGCCGGCTGGCCGAGCGACTCCAGGAGCCGGTGCTCGACGGCCCGCGCCCGGGTTCCGGCGTACCGGAGTTGAGGCGTGCCTCGGTCGAGGACGCCGAGGCCGTGGTCGCGATGCACGAGCGCTGCTCGCACGAGAGCCGTACCCGGCGCTATCACGTGCCGATGCCGAAGCTGACCACCCGCACGGCCCGGCACCTGTCCGCGCCCGCCGGTGGCGTGTCGATCGTCGCGAACGTCGACGGATCCGTGGTCGGGATGGCGACCGCCGCCCCCTGGGAAGAGCTCGGCGGTACGACGATGGAGGTCGCCGTACTGGTCGAGGACGGGTGGCAGGGGCGTGGTCTGGGTGCCCAGCTGCTCCGTCAGGTGATCGGCGCGGCGCGTGATCTGGGCGCCGACCGGGCCGTCTGCGTGGTCCAGCCGGAGAATGCGGCGATGCTGCGCACGATCGAGGGCCTGCGGATGCGGACCCGGGTCGTCCAGGACGGCGACAACCTGATGGTGACTGTCGCACTGTCCGCCGAGAGCCTGTCGCATGCGGTGGATCGGGCGTCGGTGCAATATGGTCGGTCCCGTGCCATCCCTGCCAGGTCGCAATCCGCACGGCCTTCTGGTCAACCTGCCCGCGAGCACGCGCTCGCCGCTCTTTCAGCTCTTCAGCCGGTTGCTGATCGCGCTGGGGCTGTTGACCCTGATGGTGCTGATCGTGGTGGTCGACCGTGACGGCTACAAGGACAGTTACGACGGCACTGTCGGGCTGATCGACAGCATCTACTACGCCACCGTCACCCTCACCACCACCGGGTACGGCGACATCACTCCGGTGACGCCGACCGCCCGGCTGGTGAACGCCTTCATCGTCACACCACTGCGGATCGCCTTCCTGGTGGTACTGGTCGGCACGACACTGGAAGTCCTGGCCAACGAAGGTCGCCGGATCATGCGCGACACCCGATGGAGGAAGCGGATGAAGGACCACGTCGTTGTCGTGGGCTACGGCACGAAGGGCCGGTCGGCCGTGCAAACCCTGCTGAGCAACGGGGTCAAGCGCGACAGCATCGTCGTGATCGACCCGCGCGCGCAGGCGGTCGGTGACGCGGGCAACGATCAGATGGCCGCGTTCCACGGTGACGCCACGAACCGCACGGTGCTGCGCCGGGCCGAGGTGATGTCGGCCCGCGAGGTGATCGTGACCACGGATCGCGACGACTCCGCGGTCCTGGTCACCCTCGCCGTCCGGCAGCTGAACCCGACCGCACACATCGTGGTCGCGGTCCGCGAAGAGGACAACGTGCCGCTGCTGCGCCAGAGCGGCGCCGACGCGGTCGTCACCTCGTCCGAGGCCGTCGGCCGGCTGCTCGGCCTGTCCGCGGTCAGCCCGAACCTCGGGGAGGTGATGGAGGACCTGCTCACCTACGGCGAGGGCCTCGAGGTCGCCGAACGCCCGGTCCTCGGCCGCGAGGTAGGCAAGCCGCCGTCGGCACTACCCGACCGCGTCGTCTCGGTCGTCCGCGACGGCAAGGTCCACCGCTACTACGACGCCAACGTCTCGGTCCTGGCCGCCGGCGACAAACTCATCGTCGTCCGCCCCGCCAAAGAAACCCCCTGGGCCGAACGCCCCGGCGCCGACGACAACGACGACTAACGCACGACCAGTACGTCGCCCATCGGCAGTCGGCCGTCGGCCGGGTTGGTTGGTGGCGGGTGCCGCTGGTTTGCGGGGATCTGCTGTCAGCCGGTGGGGTGGCCTCTGGCTGAGGGGGATGGTGCGGTCGGTGATCGCGTGACCGTTGCCTGAGCTTCCGGGCTTCGGTTGCCGCCAGTGACGAGGAGGCCTGTCAGGTGGCCGGTCTGCGGTGGCTATTGCGCCGGTTTGCGGGGATCTACTGCCTCTGAGCGGCAGTAGAACTCCGTGAACCGGGCATCGCCAGCTCCGCGAGGTTGAGTGTGAGGAGAGTGTCGCTGGTAATCGATTGCCAACGACATACTCGTCACACTCGCCGAGCCTGCTGGGTTAACGTCCGAAGGATCGATAGGCGTGGTCTTCGGATCTTCGGACGTTAGCGCTGGCTGTTTCGTAACGTCCGAAGGATCGGTAGGCGTGGTCTCCGGATCTTCGGACGTTAGGGTGGGGCCGCGTGAGCGGGCGGTTAGGTTGCGAAGGGTACGGCGTTCGGGGCGGCTAGGGGGTTGCCGGCGGGGTGGTGCCAGAGGTTGTCTCGGGCTAGGAGGGGGAGGACGGATTCGCCGAACCAGTAGGCCTCTTCGAGGTGGGGGTAGCCGGAGAGGATGAATTCGTCGATGCCCAGGTCGGCGTACTCCTTGATGCGGTCGGCGACTTCGCGGTGGCTGCCGACGAGCGCCGTACCGGCTCCGCCTCGGGCGAGGCCGACGCCGGCCCAGAGGTTGGGGTAGATCTCGAGGTCTTCCGGGCGGCCTTCGTGGAGGGCGAGCATGCGCTTCTGGCCCTCGGATTCGCTGCGGCGCAGGCCTTCCTGGACGCGCGCGATGGTTTCTGGGGGTAGAGCGTCGAGCAGGCGGCGTGCTTCGCGCCAGGCGTCTTCGGAGGTGTCGCGGGTGATGACGTGCAGGCGGATGCCGAAGCGGACGGTGCGGCCGGCATCGGCTGCGAGCTTGCGGATCCAGGTGAGCTTCTCGGCCACCGCGGCCGGTGGTTCGCCCCAGGTCAGGTAGACGTCGCTGTGCGCGGCGGCCACCGGACCGGCAGCGGCAGACGAACCACCGAAGTAGATCGGCGGCGTCGGGTCCGGCACCGTAACCAGCCGCGCCTGCTCCACCTGCAGATGCTTGCCGGCAAAGTCGAACGGCTCCCCGTGCTCCCACAGCCTGCGCACGATCGTGAGGAACTCGTCCGTCCGCGCATAGCGCTCGTCCTTGCTCAGGAAGTCGCCGAACGCCTTCTGCTCAGTCGGTTCGCCACCGGTCACGACGTTGAGCAGCAGCCGGCCATCGGACTGGTTCTGGAACGTCGTCGCCATCTGGGCGGCGAGTGTGGGGGAGAGGAGCCCCGGTCGGAACGCGACCAGGAACTTGAGTCGATCCGTTGAGTCGAGCAACGATGCCGTCGACAACCAAGCGTCGTCGCACCACAACCCGGTCGGCGTCAGCGCACCGACGAACCCGAGCTCCTCGGCCGCCGTGACGATCTGCCGCAGATAGCGCGTCGTCACCCGGCGATCCCGGTGTACGACGTCCGCGCCGTGCCCACCGCCGACGATGTTGCGCGAGTCGCCCGACGTGGGCAGGAACCAGTGGAAGGTCAAAGTCATGGAACAGCTCCAGTGTCAGGAACGAGCGGCTAGTGCGGGGGTGGTCGAGTCGAGGGAACGGCCGAGCGTCTCGGGGAGCGCTCTCGCGGACAGCAGGCTGACGATCGCGATCAGCACGTTGTACGTCGCCAGCCACCACAGATCGCCGCCGCCGAGACTCACCAGCCAGGCGGCAATCAACGGGGTCAGCCCGGAGGCGACGATGCCGGAGAGCTGATAGAGCGCTCCCAGCGCGGTGTACCGAACCCGGGTGCTGAACAGCTCCGCCCAGAACGCGGCGAGCGGGCCGTAGATCACCCCGTCCAGTACGCCGATGCCGATCGCGAGCGCGATGAACACGGTGACCGACGTACCGTGCTGGACGAGCGCTGCCGCCGGGAACGCGAACAGCAACGCGGCCCAGGTCCCCGCCCGGTACACCGGTTTGCGTCCGACACGGTCGGAGAGCGCTCCCGCGATCGGGATCAGCGCGACTCCGATCAGCGCGCCGACCACGATCCCGTTCAGCGCGTAACTGCGGGGCAGCTTCAGATCGTTGGCGACGTACGAGAGCAGGTAGACCGAGAACAGGTTGAAGGTGAAGCCCTCGATGTAGCGCGTACCCATCCCGAGCAGCAGCGACCGCGGGTGTTCCTTGAGCAGGTCGAGCAGCGGAACACTGGAGACCTCCTTGCGTTCGCGCACCTTCGCGAACGCCGGCGTCTCCATCACGGACAACCGGATATAGGCGCCGATGGCAAGCAATCCCGCGCTGACCAGGAAGCAGACCCGCCAGCCCCAGGCCAGGAACGCGTCCTCCGGCAGCAGACTCGCCAGCGAGAACGCGGCCGACGCCAGGAACAACCCACCCGGTACGCCGATATGCGCGAAGCTGCCGAAGAATCCGCGCCGGCCGGGTGGCGCGTACTCGACCGCGAGCAGCACAGCGCCGCCGTACTCGCCGCCGACGCCGATCCCTTGCAGGATGCGCAGCACGACGAGCAGGATCGGCGCCCAGATCCCGATGCTGTCGTACGTCGGTAGCAGCCCGATCAGGGTCGTACCGACGCCCATGATCACCAGCGTCAGCAGCAGCATCTGCTTGCGGCCGATCCGGTCGCCGAAGTGCCCGAACACCAGCCCGCCGATCGGCCGGGCCAGGAAGCCGACCGCGAAGGTCGCGAACGACGCGAAGGTGGCGGCCGAGCCGCTCAGCCCGGTGAAGAACAACTTGTTGAACACCAGCCCAGCGGCCGTGCCGTACAGGAAGAAGTCGTACCACTCGATGGTCGCGCCGACACAGGCCGCGATCGCGACTTTGCGCGGCGAGGGCGGTGGCTTGTCGGTCATCGACGGCTCCCGGGTGGCTGATTAAGCAACTAAGTCGATGAGATTAGTGGAATTTGAACGACGCTCGGCCCGGTCCCACCATGTGGTCGGCCGATGGCGGACGTTTGCGTTCTGGTGGCAAGGGTTGAGTCGCCCCGGGGAGTCGGTGACGATGCCGGGGTGACGGAGGTCGGTGGGTTCCGCGCGGCTGTCGGCGTGCCGGAGTTCCGCGGAGTGTGGGCGGGCGAGGCGCTGTCGCAGATCGGCGATCAGCTCGCCCGGGTCGCGCTCTCCGTCCTGGTCTTCGACCGCACGGGTTCCGCGGCGCTGGCCGCGCTGACGCTCGGGCTCAGCTACACGCCCGCGTTCATCGGCTCCGCGTTGCTGTCCGGTCTGGCCGACCGGCTGCCGCGTCGCGATGTCATGGTGGGCTGCGACCTGATCTGCGTCGTACTCGTGGTGCTGATGGCGATCCGCGGGATGCCGCTCGCCGTGGTGTGCGTCGCGATGGCCGGAGTGGCGCTTGTCGGCGGGCCGTTCCGGGCGGCGAGGTTGGCGCTGCTGCCGGAGATGCTGACCGGAGAGTCGTACGTGAGCGCTCTCGCGCTTCGGAGCATGACGATCCAGACCGCGCAACTGATCGGCTTCGCCGCCGGGGGCGTAGTGGTGGCGTTCGTCGGTCCGCGGACGGCGCTGGTGATCGATGCGGCGACATTTCTGTGTTCGGCGCTGATCCTGCGCTTCACGGTACGGCGACGCCCGGCGCCGGCGGCCGCGAACCGGCGGAGCTTCTGGATGTCGACGGTGCACGGCGCGCGGGTCATCCGGTCGATTCCCGGTCTGCCCGCGTTGTACGTGCTCGGAATGCTCGCCGGCCTCTACATCGGACCCGAGGGCCTGGCCGCCGCATGGGTCGCCGAGTTGGCTGCGCCACCGGCGACGGTCGGGTTGCTGATGGGCGCGCCCGCGGCCGGGCTGGTCGTCGGCGCCTGGCTCTTCACCCGGTACGTCGTACCGGAGCGCCGACCGCAGTGGACCGGGCCGCTCGCGATCGCGGCAGGCGCGGTACTCGGGGTCTGTTTCCTGCGCCCGGGAGTTGTGGTCGTGCTGGTGGTACTCGTGCTGAGCGGGGTCTTCACGGCGTACCAGATCCAGGTCGGTGCGACCTTCGGCCGGGAAACTCCGGCCGAGAGCCGAGCTCAGGTGATGGGCCTGCTCAACTCGGGCGTCCTGACCGCGCAGGGAGTCGGTGTGCTGCTCGCTGGTCTGCTGGCCGATCGCATCGGCGTCGCCCACACCGTCGCAGTCGCCGGAGTAGCCGGTGCCGTGATCGCGGCGGCAACCTCGCTTCGGGCTGCCGCCGCCTCACCTGTCAGTACTCGACACCGGGACGCATGATCGGCTCCTTCCTGTCGATGGCCAGGTCGAACCGACGGTAGGCCGCGCCCAGTCCGTCCGGCCGGGACTTGCGCCAGACCGCAAACGTTCGCGCGAACCGGCGTCGGGATGTACAAGGTGTGCCCGGCCCAGCCGTTGACGGGGGTGAACCGGCGCTTTACAGTCTGCTCTGTAAACGATTACAAGAACGATTACAGGAGTACGCCGTGAGTCGTCCGACGATCGCTGGAGTCGCCCGGGTGGCGGGGGTCTCGGTGGCTTCGGTGTCGCGGGTGCTGAATGGGTTGCCTGCTACTGAGGAGATGGCCGAGCGGGTGCGGCGGGCGGTCGACGAGCTCGGGTATGTGCCGGATTCGCGGGCGCGGTCGCTCAAGGTCGGGCGGACGTTCCAGCTGACGCTGGCCGTGGCCGATGTCGGTAACCCGGTCTACGTGACGATGATGCGTGCGGTCGAGGAGGTTGTGTCCGCGGCCGGCTACCGGCTCGTGGTGACCACGACCGGCCCGGAGATCGTCGACGAGGTCGCGCTGGTGCGGGGGATGGCTCGGGGGTACGCCGATGGGCTGGTGATCAGCCCGCTGCGTGTCGACGACGACCTGATCAAGTCGATCCAGGAGTGCGACGTACCGGTGGTTGTCGCCGGCAACGTTCCGGCCAAGGCCGGGGTTGACACGGTGCGGGCCAACTCGCCGAAGGGGATGGCATTGGCGGTCGAGCATCTGGTGTCGCGTGGGCGCCGCCGGATCGCGTTCGTCAATGGTCCCGCAGACACGGTTCCGGGCGAGGCCCGGGCGAAAGGTTTCGCCGAGGCGCTGAAGATGCAGGGGTTGCAGCCCGTCGTGGCGGTCGAGGCAGCGGACTTCACCTTCGCCGCCGGCCGCGCTGCCGCTCCGCAGTTGCTGACGTCGAAGTTCGATGCGGTGATCGCGGCGAACGATCTCCTGGCGGTCGGCCTGATGCACGAGCTGGTTGCGGCCGGTCTCGACGTACCGGCTGATGTCGCGCTGGTCGGGATGGACGACAGCGAGCTGGCTGAGCAGTGCTTCCCGCCTCTGACGAGCGTGAACCTCGGCTCGGCCGAGCGCGGGCGCCGGGCGGCCGAGCTGCTCCTGGCCCGGATCGAGGACGGAGAGCGCTCCCCGCGCCGGATCATCGTCCAGCCGACCTTGAGCGTCCGGCGGTCGACATGAGCACCCAAGTCGCCACGAGACCCAAGCAGAACAGGGAAGCGATCTTCCTCTTCCTGCCCGCGCTGCTGCCGGTCCTGCTGCTCAGCGTCTACCCGCTGATCCGGGGAATCGCGCTCGGGTTCACGAACGCGCGCGCCGGCCTCCGCGTCGACACCGACTTCATCGGCCTCGGCAACTTCGGCAAGCTGCTGCACAACGACCTGTTCTGGGAGTCGTTCCGGATCGGCGTGATCTGGACGCTCGCGGTGACGATCCTGCAGTTCGTCGCCGCGCTCGGGCTCGCGCTGCTGCTGAACACGAACCTCCGCTTCCGCGGCGTCGCCCGGACGCTGGCGCTGATCCCGTGGGCGATGCCGCCGGTGGTGGTCGCGATCATGTGGCGGCTGCTGCTGCATCCGACCAACGGCCCGGTCAACAAGATCCTCCAGGACCTGCATCTCACCGATCATCCGATCAACTTCCTCGGCGACTTCAGTACGGCGTTGCCGGCCGTGATCGTGGTCGGGATCTGGGTCGGGATGCCGATGACCACCGTCACCCTGCTCGCCGGGTTACAGGGGATAGACCGCTCTCTCTACGAGGCCGCGGCCGTCGACGGCGCGAGTGCCTGGAGCCAGTTCTGGAACATCACGCTGCCGCAGCTCAAGACCGTCGTCGTCGCGATCACCAGCCTCGATCTGATCTGGAACTTCAACTCGTTCGGCCTGGTCTACGTGCTCACCGCGGGCGGCCCCGGCGGCAAGACCATGCTGCCGATGCTGTTCGCCTACAACGAGGCCTTCCGGTACGGGAACTTCGGGATGGCCGCCGCGATGGGTGACGTGATGGTCGTGGTGATCATCGTGTTCCTGGCGTTCTACCTGCGCAACCGCCTCCGGAGCCAAGCATGAGAACGCGTCCGGGTGTCCGCGCTCTCCAGTACGTCGCTGTCCTCGGCTACCTGATCTTCCTGGCGTTCCCGCTGCTCTGGCTGATCTCCAGTTCGCTGAAGTCGCCGCGCGAGTTCGCCACGATCTCGCCGACCCTGTTCCCCAAGGACCTCGACTTCTCGAACTACACCAGCGCCCTCGAGGAGCAGGGCCTGGTCCGATCGCTCGGCAACAGCCTGCAGATCTCGATCCTGACCACGGTCCTGGTGCTGATCGTCGCGCTCCCGGTCTCCTACGCGCTGGCCCGGTTCCGCAGCCGGCTGCGGCCGATCACGAACGGCTGGATCCTGGTCAGCCAGGTGTTCCCGGTGATCCTGATCGTGATCCCGCTCTTCATGATCCTGCGCCCGTTGCATCTGACGAACACGATCCCCGGTGTGGTCCTGGTCTACCTGGTCTGGTCGTTGCCGTTCGCGTTGTGGATGCTCCAGGGGTATGTCGCCGCCGTGCCGCGCGAGCTCGAGGAGGCGGCCGCGGTGGACGGTGCGAGCCGGATCCGGACCATCGTCGCGATCGTGATGCCGTTGCTCCGGCCGGGTCTGATCGCGACCGCGATGTTCACCTTCATCTCGGCGTGGAACGAGTTCTTCTTCGCTCTGGTCCTGCTGCAGGACCCGGAGCTCAAGACCATGCCGCTGGTCCTTGCCCGCTTCGTCGGCGCGGAAGGGCAGGTCCAGTTCGGCCCGCTCGCCGCCGCGTCGGTGCTGGCCACGGTGCCCAGCCTGGTCTTCTTCGCCTTCCTGCAGCGCCGGCTGACCTCCGGCCTGATGAGCGGCGCCGTCAAGGGCTGACGATCCCCTGAGGAGAAACCCATGAGGAAAGTAGTGACCGCGTTGCTCGCGGCAAGCGCTCTGGTGACGCTTGCCGGGTGCGGCGGCAACAGCGACAACTCCGGCGACGCAGGCGAGAAGGTGACGCTGAAGTTCCAGAGCCTGGCCTTCCAGAAGACGACTGTCGCCGCGACCAAGAAGATCGTCGCGGACTGGAACGCGACCAACCCGAACATCCAGGTCGAGTACGTCCAGGGCAGCTGGGACTCGGTGCACGACCAGCTCGTCACCCAGTTCCAGGGCGGGACCGCGCCGGACATCATCCATGACGAGTCCGCCGATATCACCGGCTTCATCAATCAGGGCTACCTTGCGGACCTCTCGCCGTACCTGAGTCAGGCGACCAAGGACGCCGTACCGCAGGGTGTTTGGGACACGGTCTCCAATGACGGCAAGGTGTATGCGGCGCCGACCCTGCTGCAGTCGTACGTCGTCTTCGCCAACACCGCCGCGTTGAAGCAGGCCGGGGTCACCGCGGCGACCGAGCTCACGTGGGACGACCTCGCGGCCAACGCGAAGAAGCTCACGACGGGTGGGAAGTACGGGATCGGCTGGGGTCTGAAGAGTCCGACCGCAACCGTCCTCAACCTCGGCATGAACTTCGACGCGAAGTTCTTCGACGGCACCGGCCGCGATGCCAAGGCCGCGATCGGCGACGCCGAGCTCGAGGTGCCGAAGCGGATCCACGAGATGGCCTATACCGACAAATCGATCGACCCGACCTCGTTGACGCAGAGCGGCGCCGACGTCCTGCCGGGGTTCTACGCCGGCAAATACGCGATGGTTGTCGGTGGCAACTACGCGGCCCAGCAGATCCTGGCCGAGGCGCCGAAGGGCTTCCAGTGGGAGGTGCTGCCGCCGCTCAAGGGCACCAGTGCCAAGCAGGCAGCGAACCCGCAGACACTCTCGGTCCCCGCGGAGAGCAAGAACGTCAAGCAGGCCGCGCAGTTCATCGATTACTTCATGAAGGCCGACAACTTGGCCGCCGTCGGCCAAGGCGACTGGCTGATCCCGACCACCCAGGCTGCCCGGGACGCGATCCTGAAGACGACCGGTGGCAAGGACGGCTGGCAGCAGACGCTGGCCAGTGGGGCCGAGCTGACCAAGGCGCCTTTCCAGAGTGTGGAGAACTACCCGAAGTGGAAGGACCAGATCGCGACTCCCGCCTTGCAGGAGTACTTGGCGAACAAGACCGATCTTGCTGCCCTGGGCAAGAAACTCAATGACGGCTGGGGACAGGTCAACGGCTGATGCTTGAAGACAAGTCGACAGGTGCCCTCGTCGGTTCCGCGGTCGGTGACGCGATCGGCGGTGCCGTCGAGGGCTGGACCCCGGAGGCGATCCGCGAACGGCACGGCGGTTGGGTGACCGGCATCGTCGGACCCTGGTACGACGATTGGCGCACCGCCCGGCCGATTGCGCCGTACCACAAGGGGGATGGGCACATCACCGACGACACCTTGATGACGCATGCACTGGTCGAGGTGTACGACGAACGCCGTACCCATCTGGATGCCTACGCGATCGCCGAGTCGCTGGTGCCGAAGATGATCACCGGCCGTCGTTGGATCCCCGAACTGGAGACCGACGCGTTGTTGCTGCAGCGCGTCTTTCTGGCCGAGAAGTGGCTCGTCACCCGGCTGCACTATGGACATGTCGACCCGCGCGAGGCCGGTGTCGGCAACATCGTCAACTGCGGAGCGGCGATGTACATGGCGCCGGTCGGGATCGCGAACGCCGGAGATCCACGAGGGGCCTACGAGGAGGCGATTGAGGTCGCCGGCGCGCACCAGTCGAGCTACGGACGCGAGGCGGCTGGAGTATTCGCGGCCGCGGTCGCCGCCGCAATGGTGCCGGGGGCAACGACCGCTCAGGTCGTCGAGGCGGCAATCGGCCTGGCCAAGGACGGCACCCGGAAGGCCATCCAGGCGGTGGCCGATGCGGCGAGTGGCGTGACGGATTGGGAGCAGGCGATTCCCATGCTGCGGCAGGCGATCGAACCCTTCGACAGCGTCGGCCCGGACTATCGTGACCAGTCGCTGGATGCCAGGAGACCGAGCCGGACGAAGGCGATCGAGGAACTGCCGGTCGCGCTCGGCATCGTGCTCGTCTCCGAAGGCGACGTACGGCGGGCTGTCCTCGGCGGCACGAACTACGGCCGGGACGCGGACTCGATCGCGTCGATGGCCGGCGCGATCACCGGTGCGCTCGGTGGACTGAGCGGCGTACCGGCGGACTGGGCGAGTGAGGTGGCCGAGGCGAGCCGGACCGACCTCCAGCGGCCCGGGGTGCTGATGGCGGCGGTCGCGAGGGATTTACATGCTTCTGATGCGCGTCGATGGGCGCGTCGGAGCGAAGTACTGGAGAATTTGAGCTGATGAGATTGACGTGGGTGCAGCCGGAGGATCTGCTGCCGCACCAGCTGGTGCAGTCCCGGTCCGAGGGCATCGAGGTCGCTGACGTCGAGGCCCGCTGGATCGCCGCCGGCGGGACGGTCGAGGCACCGGTCTCGGGAGCGTCCGACAAGCCAGCCGGTTCCGAACTGCGTGCCTTGGCGCGTGACCTGATGAGCGAGCTGGATGCGCGCACTCCGGAATGGATCGAGCCCGAGATTCCGATGCTGCCCCGGCTCGGCGTCTCGACCGATCGGATCGCGGATGCCTGGATCGGGCGAGCCGCCGGGAATCTGCTCGGCAAACCGGTCGAGAAGATCCCGCGGGAGGGGATCCGCGAGATCCTGCAGTCGTCGGGCCAGTGGCCGCTCACCCAGTACGTGACGGCGATCGGCGTACCGGCGGAGGTCCTGCAGCGCTGGCCGTGGAACCGGGCGTCCGCGCCGACCAGCCTGCGCGAGGTCATCGACGGGATGCCGGAGGACGACGACCTCAACTTCGCCCTCCTCGCCTTGCGCATGCTCGAGACCTACGGCGATGCGCTGACCACCGAGGACGTGGCGCAGACGTGGTTGCGGGATCTACCGGCGGCAAGGGTTTTCACTGCCGAGCGCGTTGCCTACCGCAACCTTCTCGACGGCATCGACCCCTCGAAAGCAGCGGTTGTCGGCAACCCCTTCCGGGAGTGGATCGGCGCCCAGATCCGGACCGACGTCTACGGCTGGACACACCCAGGAGACCGTACGGTGGCCGCCCGGCTCGCGCTCGTCGACGCGCGGCTGAGCCACACCGGCGCGGGGGTGGACGGCGCGTTGTGGGTGGCCGCGATGTCGGCCGCGGCGATGGTGGTCGACTCGCCGATCGAGGCTGCGCAGGCCGGGCTCGCGGTGATACCGGTGGACGGTGCGATCTCCCGAGCGGTCCGGTTCGGGCTGGCCCTGGCCGACCACCCGCTGGACGACGCCCTCGACGCGCTGCACGAGGAGTACGGCGGCCTGCACTGGGTACATGCCGTGAACAATTCGGCACTGACCGGATATGCGCTGACGGCACCCGACTTCACGACCGCGATTGGCCGGGCCGTCATGGCAGGGTGGGACACGGACTCGGTCGGGGCCACCGTCGGCGCCGTATTTGGCGCTGTCCGGGGGGTTCCGGCAGAGTGGTCTGTACCACTGAAGGACCGGCTGGCCACCAGCCTGCCGGGAATGAACCGAATCGCGTTCGGCGAGCTGGCGGACAGGACTGTGGAGGTGGCCCGGGGTGGAGTCTGACGTTGTCGTCGTGGGGAGCGCGAACGTGGATCTGGTGCTCCCGGTCCAGCGCATCCCGCGCCCCGGCGAGACCGTGCTCGCGGGCGTGATGACCCGGGGACCCGGCGGCAAAGGCGCCAACCAGGCGGCGGCAAGCGCCCGGGCAGGTGCGCAAACAGCCATGGTCGTCTGCCTCGGCGCGGACGACGGCGGAGCCCTGCTCCGCGACACGTTGGCCGGTGCCGGTGTCGACCTCTCGCTGGTCACGACCTCGGACTCCCCGACCGGTACGGCGATCATCACGGTCGACGAAAGTGGTGAGAACTCGATCGTGGTCGCTCCGGGTGCGAACGGTGAGCTGGCGCTGACCGCGGAAGCCGCCCATGTCATCGGCGGCGCCAAGATCGTGCTCGCCCAGCTCGAGATCCCGATGGCGACCGTCGAAGAGGCCGCGGCGACCAGCTCGTACTTCATCCTGAACGCGGCCCCGGCGGCCGAGCTGCCGAGCGCTCTGCTCACCGATATCGACCTGCTCGTGGTGAACGAGAGCGAGGCCGAGGTGATCGCGGGTCCGGACCGGGCCGCGCTGCTGAAGCTCGTTCCGGCCGCGGTGGTCACGCTCGGCGGCGCCGGCGCGGTGATCCTGACCCGCGGGAACGACGAGATCACGGTCGCCGGCGTACCGGTGGACGTGGTCGACACCACGGCCGCGGGGGACACCTTCTGCGGGGTGCTCGCGGCAGCACTGTCTTCCGTGTCAGCTACCGAGTCGATTACCCCCCGCGACCTGACGAACGCGGTCCGACGCGCTAACGTTGCTGCTTCACTGAGTGTTCAGACCGCGGGAGCCATTGCCTCGGTGCCTCACGGGGATGCGATCGACGCGCGTTACGCGGAGGTGTATCTGTGAGTCCGCTCGAACCGCGGCCCATCGATCTGCCCTCCCGGGTGGATCTCGGGCTCCGAGCCGACCTGTCCTTTCTCGACGATGCCAAGATTCTCGGAGCGCCGGACGACCCGGCGGATCTGCCGCGCTGGCGGGCCAAGCTGGCCGAGTGGCTGATCGGGTCGTACGACCGGACGCCGTACAACGGAACACAGTACGAGCAGGCCGGTCGGGAGTGGACCCAGACGGCGTACTCGGTGGCGCTCGTCTGGCTCTGGGACGACCTGCTGTACGACGTGTCGACCGGGCGGTTCACCCCGGACAAATTCGTGCGGCACAGTGCCGAGCAGTTCGGCGGTCATGACGCGATCGTGTTGTGGCACGCGTACCCGGTGATCGGGATCGACTCGCGCAACCAGTTCGACTTCTATCGCGACGTTCCGGGCCTGCGGCAACTGATCGACGACCTGCACCGGCTCGGGTTGAAGGTGTTCTTCGACTACAACCCTTGGGATGTCGGGACGCGCCGCGCTGCGCGGTCGGATGCCGAGGAGTTCGCCGCGCTTGTTACGGAGTACGCCGTCGACGGGGTCTTCCTGGATACGTTGAAGGAAGGCGATCCGAAGTTCACCCGGGCGCTGCGCGCGGCGAATCCGGCGATCGCTCTCGAGGGCGAATCACGGTTGCCGATGGCAAGGGTCAGCGACCATGCGTTGTCGTGGGCGCAGTGGTTCGCCGACACGCACGCGCCCGGTGTGCTGCGCGCGCACCTGTTCGAGCGCCGGCACATGATGCATCACACCCGTCGCTGGCACCGCGACCACAGCGCCGAGCTGCAGTCCGCCTGGATCAACGGCGTCGGCGTCCTGGTCTGGGAGTCGGTGTTCTCGAGTTGGGTCGGTTGGAACGCTCGCGACCGCTCGACCCTGCGCCGGATGGTGACCGCGCAGCGCGCCTTCGCGCCGGTGCTGATCGACGGGGACTGGATCCAGCTGACCCCGGAGATCCCGGACAAGGCGCGCGTGCACGGCATCTACGGTTCGCGGTTCGACCTGCAGGACATCACGTTCTGGACGCTGATCAATCGTGGCGAGGACGACTTCGAAGGCATCGTGCTGCGGTCCGAGGACCAGGTCGGTGACTGGTACGACGTGACCTCCGGCGTACCGATCACCGCGAACGACGACGGGGTGCATCTCGTGGTGCCGGGTCGTGGCGTGACCGGCATCATCCGGGTCGGCGCGACGGCGGGTGCGAGCTGCCGGGCGACCGCGCGCAAGCTGGGCACGTTGCCGCGACCGCACGTGTCCGACTCGGCGTTCCCGATGCGCCCGGCGGAACGGTCGCCGTTGCCAACAGTCGCTGGTACGGCGTCGATCGGCGCGGTGGTCGCCGTACCGGCTGGGCCGCAACGGCTGACCGTGCGGCACCGGCGACGCGAGACCGGTCTGTACGACCAGGCGTCGTACGTGGATGAGTGGAAGCCGTTGCCGCCACGCCTGCACGACCTGCGCACGATCACGCGCGAGGTCGAGCTGCCGGGGATCTCGGTGGCGACCTCCGAGGTGACGAACGCCGAGTACTTCGAGTTCTTGACCGCGACTGGCTATCGGCCGCTGGTCCCGAACCGGTTCCTCGCGCATTGGGTCGCCGGTGCGCCTGCGGACGGGACTGCGGATCAGCCGGTGACGTACGTCGAGCTGACGGACGCCCGGGCCTATGCCGCGTGGCGCGGTGGGCGGTTGCCGACCGAGGACGAATGGCAGGTCGCGGCCGGGCTTTCCGGCTTCGTTCGCGCCGAACCGCTGGTGTGGAACCTGACCGAGAGCGAGCATCGCGACGGCCGCAGCCGGTTCTGCATCCTGAAGGGCGGCTCGCATTATGTTGCCCAAGGCTCCGATTGGTACGCCGACGGTGGGCCGCGCGAACCGGAAGTGAGCTTCAAGCTGGTGCTCACCGGTGGTGGGCTCGACCGGTCGGAGACCATCGGCTTCAGGTGTGCCGGATGAGGCCTGCTCCTCTCGACGGGGTGAAGGTGCTCGAAGCGGCAACGCTGTTCGCGGGGCCGCTGGCGGCGACGTTCCTGGGTGATTTCGGTGCCGACGTCACGAAGATCGAGCACCCGGCGCGACCCGATGCGGCCCGGACCCATGGTGCGTCGAAGGACGGCGTCGGGTTGTGGTTCAAGACCCTCGGCCGGAACAAGCGGCTCGCGACGCTCGACCTGTCGCAGGGGCGTTCCGTCTTCCTCGATCTCGTGCGGCGGAACGACGTACTGGTGGAGAACTTCCGGCCGGGGACGTTGGAGCGCTGGGGGCTCGGACCTGAGGTGTTGTTGGCGGCGAATCCGCGGTTGGTGATCGCGCGGGTGACGGCGTTCGGCCAGGTCGGGCCGTGGTCCGGGCGGCCTGGGTTCGGATCGTTGGCTGAGGCAATGAGTGGGTTCGCCGCCGTGACTGGCGAGCCGGAGGGGCCGCCGACGCTGCCGCCGTTCGGGCTCGCGGACGGGATCACTGCGCTGGCCACCGCGTACGCCGTACTGGTGGCGTTGCGTGAGCGGGATCGATCGGGCGCCGGGCAGGTGATCGACATGGCGATCATCGAGCCGATTCTGATGATGCTGGGTGGCGGAATCACGGCGTACCAGCAGACGGGGTATGTGCAGCCGCGGCTGGGGAATCGGTCATCGAACAACGCGCCGCGCAACGTGTATCGGACCGCGGATGGGCGCTGGGTGGCGGTCTCGACGAGCTCGCAGAGCATTGCCGAGCGGGTGATGACGCTTGTGGGACGCGGTGATCTGGTGGCCGAGCCGTGGTTCGCGACCGGCCGCGAGCGGGCCGAGCATGCGGACGAGCTGGATGACGCAGTCGGGTCGTGGATTGCCGCGCGACCGCTTGACGAGGTGATGGACGCGTTCGAGAAGGCCGAGGCCGCGGTTGGCCCGGTCCATGACATCCGCGGCATCGTGAGCGATCCGCAGTACGCCGCTCTGCAGACGATCGTTGCCGTTGACGACGATGAGCTGGGTGGACCGGTGCAGATGCAGAACGTGCTGTTCCGGCTGTCGGAGTCGCCGGGGTCGATCCGCTGGGCGGGGCGGCGGCACGGCGCGAACACCGACGAGGTGCTGGCCGAGATCGGGGTGACTCCGGAACAACTCGACGCTTTGCGGGCAGCCGGGGTGGTCTAGTCGCTGTAGGGGGAGAGCTTGTGCTGACAGGGTTGTACGTACCGGCGAATCGGCCGGATCGGTTCGCCAAGGCGGTTGCCGCGGGCCCCGATCTGGTGGTGTTCGATCTGGAGGACGCCGTACCGGTCGATGCGAAGGCGACCGCGCGGGAGTGGGCGGTGGCTTGGGTTGCCGCTCATCGGCAGGGTTCGGAGCTTCGGGTGAACGCGCCGGGGACGCCGTGGTTGGCGGACGACCTGGCGGCGGTGGCCGCCGTACCGGAGATTCGGCTGCGGGTGCCGAAGGTGGAGAGTGCGGCCGATGTGCTGGCTGTGCTGGAGCGGGTGCCGGCGGCAAGGATCACTGCGCTGATCGAGTCGCCGCTCGGGCTCGAGCGAGCGTTTGATATCGCCACGGCGGATCCGCGGGTGGTCGCGGTCGCGCTTGGGGAGGCCGATCTGCGGAGCTCGCTCGGCGTGGACGGGTCCGAGGGGCTCGCCTGGGCGCGTGGTCGGTTGGTGTCGGCGTCACGCGCGGCCGGGCTCGGGGCGCCGATGATGTCGGTCCATCCGCGGGTCGACGACGAGGACGAGCTTCGGCGGACGAGTCTGGAAGGGCGGGCGCTCGGGTTCGTCGGCCGGATGGCGATCCACCCGAGACAGCTCGCCACGATTGTGGAGTGCTTCACACCGAGCGCCGTACAGGTCGCTGAGGCGTTGGAGCTGTTGACCGCGGTGGAGAAGGCCGGAGTGTCCGCTGGAGGCGTGATTGTGCTGCCGGACGGCCGGATGGCGGATCCGGCGATGATCGGGCGCGCCCAGGAGGTCACAGCGCTCAGCCGGGAGATCGAGCTAAGGTCATAGGCATGTTGCCGCGCAGTGTTGATGCTGTGGTGATCGGTTCGGGGCCGAACGGGCTGGTGAGCGCGATCGCGCTGGCCGACGCCGGTTGGGACGTGCTGGTGCTGGAGGCCGCGGACACCTTCGGTGGTGCCGTCCGGTCGACCACCAGTGACGGCTGGGTCAGCGATCGTTTCAGTTCGAACTATCCGCTGGGCGTCGCGTCGCCGGTGATCCGCGCGCTCGAGCTCGAGCGGTTCGGGCTGAAGTGGGGGCAGGCGCCGCTGCCGCTCGCGCATCTGCTCGATGCGGACGAGGGCACGGCGGTGGCGATCCACCCCGATCCCGAGGACACCGCGAAGTCGGTCGGCGCCGACCATCCAGGTGATGGCGAGGCGTGGCTGCGGCTCTATCAGCAGTACGTCGCGCTGCGTGAGCCGCTGCTGAAGTCGCTGCTCACGACGTGGCCGCCGGTGTTGCCCGCGATCAAACTCGTCCGCAAGCTCGGCTCGGCGGGGGAGTTGCTGCGGTTCGCGCGGTTCATGGCGATGCCGATGCACCGGATGGGCAAGGAGCTGTTCGCCGGACCGCGGGGCTCCGCCTTGCTGGCCGGGAACGCGCTGCACGCCGACTCGCCGTTGTCGGGCAGTGTCAGCGGCACGATGGGCTGGCTGCTGGCGATGCTCGCGCAGGACGTCGGGTATCCGGTCGCGGTTGGGGGGTCGAGCGCGTTCTCCGGTGCGCTGGTGGCCCGGGCCGAGCGGGCAGGCGTGCTGTTCGCCGCCTCGATGCCGGTGACGTCGATCGAGGTGACGGGTGGGCGGGCGACCGCCGTACTGACTGGTTCGGGAGAGCGGGTCGCGGTGTCGCGGGCTGTGATCGCTGATACGTCGGCACCGGCGCTGTACGACCATCTGTTGTCGGGGGCAACTATCCCGGCGGGGTTGCGGCGGGATCTGGACGAGCGGTTCGAGTGGGACTATCCGACCGTCAAGCTGAACTTCCGGCTCAGTGGGCCGGTCCCGTGGAAGGCGGCCGAGGCGCGGTCCGCCGGTGTCGTGCATCTTGCGGGTACGGCGGATGACCTGGTGCACGTGTCGGCCGATCTCGATACCGGGCGGATGCCGTCGCAGCCGTTCCTGCTGATCGGGCAGACCACGAAGTCCGATCCGTCCCGATCGCCGGCGGGGACCGAGGCGATGTGGGCGTATGCGCACCTGCCGCGGGGGATCGCCGAAGACGAGGCCGCGGAGAAGCTGGCTGGGCGGATGGAGCGCGCGATCGAGCGGTTCGCGCCTGGGTTCGGGGCGTTGGTTTTGGACCGGGAGCTGCAGCGGCCGAGTCTGCTGGAGGCGGCGAACGCGGCGCTGGGGTTCGGCGCGCTGGGTGGTGGCACGATGCAGTTGCAGCAGCAGTTGATCTTCCGGCCGACGATCGGTCTTGGGAGCCCGCGGACGTTTGTTGACGGCCTGTATTTGGGGAGTTCGGCGATTCACCCGGGTGGTGGAGTGCACGGTTCGTGCGGTCACCTTGCTGCACGGACGGCGCTGCGTGATGCGTCGGTGCTTGGTCCGGTGACGCGATCGATCCCGACCGCGGTGCTGCGCCGACTGCAGAAGTGAAGTTCTCCTCGGTGGATTGTCGGGCCCGCTTTGTGGCAGCGCGGGTGGCGAGGTTGGCGACGGTCGGGGCGGATGGGGTTCCGCATCTGGTGCCGGTGACGTTCGCGGTGGCGGTTGCGGCGGATGAGGTCGTGATCGCGATCGACCAGAAGCCGAAGAGCACTGTGGACCTGCGCCGGTTGCGGAACATCGCGGCGAACCCTTCGGTGGCGTTGCTGGTCGACTCGTACGACGAAGACTGGACCCAGCTGTGGTGGGTGCGCGCCGACGGAACCGCCACGGTGCTGGACGCGCCGCCCTCGGTTGCTACGAGCGCCTCGCATTCTTCGGCGGTGGAGTTGCTGGTGGCGAAGTACCCGCAGTACGCGGCTGATCCGCCGCGGGGGCCGGTGATCGTCGTACGGGTCAATCGGTGGAGCGGCTGGTCATTCGCCTGAGGTTTTTGGGTGACGCGGCCTCGGCATTCCGTCTATCGCCGTACCGACGAACGGGCAGTAGTCGGCCGATCCACCCGCCGCCACGCTCAGCATCCCGCCAATTCCGGCTTTGGCGCCACCACGACCCGTCCGTCGGTACGCCCGGCCGCCTTTGTGGGGATCTGCTGCCACCCAGCGGCAGTAGATCCCCGCAAAGCTGCACGGTCGGAGGTTTGCGGGGACCCACTGCCGCTTCGGTGACAATAGGTCTCCGTGGATCTCCGCTGGGGCCGGTCAAGGACCCCGCCTTCCCGAATGTGCTCGTCCCATCCCGCCGCTCGGATTCGGCCGGTGGGGTTGGCGGTGGCTGGTCGCCGCTGCGGCCGGTATTACTGAGGCGGGTGGCTGAGCGGTTCTACGGCTGAGGGGGATGGCTCGGCCGGCGACCGAGGTTCCGGTTGCCTGAGGTTCCGGGCTACGGCTGAGGTCGGCGGGGTGACGGTAGTCGGTAAGTTCCGGTCGCCATCCCCAGAAAAAAGTACCGGCCAGCGAGCCGGGCGGGCGGTCGGTCTCGCGCCGGCAGTGGTGGCGTGAGACACCTTGTGGCGGCTGGAGACCTGTTGCCATAGGTCTCCGGCCACGACTTCTTGTCTCCGGCCGCCAGTGGTGGCGCGGGTCATCGGGGCTGGGGAACCTTACCTGTCGTTTTCGGGGGGTAAGGTTCCCCAGCCCGACAATCACCGCCCCGGCGAGTGGGGCCACCGTGCGATCAGCATCCGAGTGGGGGGACCGTGCCGCCGGATATCGATTTCCAGCGACATTCTCCTCACACTCGGCGCCCCACTCCTCACACTCGCACGATGGCTTCACTCGCGGGCAGCACAGGGTCCACTCGCCGAGGCCATCACCCGGCCGACTGGTTTTGGCGGCAGCAACCAGCGCGGCGGGTCACCTACAAAGCCTCCCGATCGTCGGCGGAACCACAGCCCGCCAGCCCAAAGCAACGGGAACCGCGGTCGCCGACCGAACCATCCCCGTCAGCCATAGACCTGCTCAGCCACCCGCTTCAGTAATACCGGCCGCAGCGGCGATCAGCCACCGCGTACGTCGTCGGCCGAATCCGAGCGGTCGGATGGGACGAGCACATTCGGGAAGGCGGGGTAACTGGCCAGCCAAAGTGCCCAGCCACCGCGACCCTCGCCAGATCGCAACAGGCTCCCAGCGGCAGCAGAACTCCGCGAAGGTGCATGGTCGGATGTACTAGGGCATGACGCCGAGCGGTCGATGGATCATGGGCCCGGCGCTGGTCGATGGCGTGGCAGTGGGGTGCCTACGCGGTCTGAGTCGCGATCCGGTGCGCATTCTGCCACCGCTTGCCGCGCTAAAGTGCCGTCTATGGCGGACAGCACCGGGCGAACCCCTGAGGGGGTGAAATGGCCGGCATGGACGAGTTGCTGCGTGAGCTGACCCCGCAGGTGCTCGGGTACCTGACTCGGCGGCACGGACAGTTCGACCTGTGCGAGGACGCGGTGCAGGAGGCGCTGCTGGCGGCGGCGACGCAGTGGCCGGAGGACGGCGTACCGGCTAATCCGCGCGGCTGGTTGATCACCGTAGCGACGCGGCGGTTGACGGATCAGTTCCGCAGCGAGAGTTCGCGCCGTCGCCGTGAGGACTCGGTCGCCGCGATGGCCGGGGTCGACGAGTTGGTGTCTCCGGGCGCTGACTCCCCTGAGGCTCCGGAGGAGGACGACACCCTCACGTTGCTCCTGCTCTGCTGTCACCCGGCCGTCACGCCGGCTTCGCAGGTCGCGCTGACGCTGCGCGCGGTCGGCGGCCTCAGCACCGCCGAGATCGCGCGCGCGTTTATGGTGCCTGAGGCAACGATGGCGCCGCGGATCAGCCGGGCCAAGAAGAGCATCAAGGCGGCCGGGAGCTCGTTCGAGCTCCCGCCGGCCGAGGAGCTCGCCGACCGGGTTCGGGTGGTGCGGCAAGTGCTCTACCTGATCTTCAACGAGGGGTACACGGCGAGCTCCGGCGAGACGTTGCAGCGCGTCGAGCTGACCGCCGAGGCGATCCGGTTGACGCGGATGCTGAGCGCCGCCCTGCCCGACGACGGCGAGGTCGGGGGCCTGCTCGCGTTGATGTTGCTGACGGATTCCCGCCGTACGGCGCGCACGACCGCCGACGGCTCGCTGATCCCGATCGACGAGCAAGATCGCGCTCTCTGGGATCACGCCCAGATCTCCGAAGGCGCCGAACTGATCCTCGCGACGATGGCCCGCGGCGGCGTCGGTCCGTACCAGGTGCAGGCCGCGATCGCGGCGATCCATGCCGAGGCGCCGAGCGCCGCGGACACCGACTGGCCGCAGATCCACGCGCTCTACGTGATCCTCGAGCAGCTGACCCCCAACCCGATGATCACCCTCAACCGGGCGATCGCGCTGGCCCAGGTGGAAGGCCCGCAAGCCGGGCTGGATCTGTTGGCCACCCTCGAAGACAACAAGAGCCTCACCGAAACCCACCGCCTGGACGCCGTCCGCGCCCACTTGCACGAACGCGCCGGCAACCTCACCGAGGCCCACGAGCTCTACCTCGCCGCGGCCCGCCGTACGACGAGCCTCCCTGAGCAGCGCTATCTCACCGCCAAGGCCGCAGCGCTTACGTCCTAGGCGACGGTCGCAGGTGTGTCTCGCACGACGACGGTGGCGTGGCTCTCCTGGAAGCTCTGCTCGGAGACCAGGGTGAGCCGCGCGGTCGACTGGAACTCCGGCAGCGTCGTGGAGCCGCACGAGACCATCGTGGTCCGGAGCTTGGCGATGGTCACGGCGAGGCCCTCATTGAGGTCGCCGGCGTAGGGCACGTAGCCGTCGACGCCTTCCTCGAAGATCAGCCCCTGGCCGCCCTGACCGTAACGCTGCCAATTGCGCGCACGGTTCGAGCCCTCGCCCCAGTATTCCTTCATGAAACCGTCCCGGGTGGGGAGTTTCGCACCGGCAGCCTGGTCGAACCGGGCGAAGTAGCGGCCCATCATCACGAAGTCGGCGCCCATCGCCAGCGCTAGGGCCACGTGGTAGTCGTGCACCAGCCCGCCGTCGGAGCAGATCGGCACATACTCGCCGGTGCGATCCCGGAAGGCGTCCCGAGCCGCGGCAACATCCAGTACGGCGCTCGCCTGGCCGCGGCCGATGCCCTTCTGATCGCGGGTGATGCAGATGGAGCCCCCGCCCACGCCGACCTTGATGAAGTCGGCACCGGCCTCGGCGAGGAAGGTGAACGCCTCGCCGTCGACCACGTTGCCGCCGCCGACCGGAATCTCGGGATAGTGCTTCTTCACCCAGGTCAGGGCCTGCGCCTGCCAGTCGCTGTAGCCGTCTGAGGAGTCGAAGCACAAGGCGTCCGCGCCCGCTTCCAGCAACGCGGGAACGCGCTCTTGGTAGTCGTGGGTGTTGATGCCCGCGCCGACGCGCAACCGCTTGGCGGCGTCCACGACCTGGTTCGGGAAGCGCTTGTTGTCCGTGTAGTCGGATCGAAACACCAGATGCTGCAGGCGGCCGGCGTCGTCCACCACCGGGAGACAGTCGAGCCGGTCGTCCCACAGCCGGGCGTTGGCCTCGGAGAGCGTGATCTCGGGGCCGGCGTGGGCGAGATCGGCGATGGCTGTCATCCGGCCGCTGACCGGTCCGTCGAGGTCGTGCCGTTGCGGGTGGAAGTCCCGGGACGTCACCAGGCCGAGCAGTCGACCAGTGGCGGTCCCGTCATCCGTGACCGCGGCGGTGCTGTGGCCGGTACGACGCATGACGTCGCCCAGCACGCCCAACGTGTCGTCGGGCCGGACGTTGGTGTCGCTCGTGACGAACCCGGCCTTGAAGTTCTTCACCTGCCGTACGGCGGCCGCCTGGTCCTGGATCGACTGGTTGTGGTGCAGGAAACTCAGCCCGCCGTTACGAGCGAGCGCGATCGCGAGCTCCGGCGTACTGACCGCCTGCATGATCGCGGACGTGAACGGTGACTGCAGCTCGATCGCCGCTGTCTCACCCACCCGGTGCCGCACCAGCGGGGTGCGCAGATCGACGGTCGCCGGCGAGCAATCGGTCCGGGTTCGGTTCGGCAGCAGCAGAAACTCGTTGAACGTCCGCGAAACCTCCGCGATGACCTGTGCCACGCGTTCCTCCTGAACCAGCTACGGAGCCCGGCTGCCCCGCCGTGAAGTTCGTACTGTGCCAGAAGCGGATAGCCGTCGGTCTTCCGGCCAGGCATCATGGAGGGGTGAGGTTCCGTTGGTGGCGTGGCCGGGCAGATGTTCAGGACGTGCTGGGTGCTGCTGTCTACGAGCATGACCGCCGGGCCCGGGAGCGGATCGACCGGTGGTGGGCGGCGGGTGGAGAGCGCCGCGATGAGGTTTGGCGCGGTGCCTGGTTCCTGCTGACGGCGGCCAGTTTTCGGTTCGGGAACCATGAGCGGCCGGGGCGGGTCGTTCCGGTGCTGGAGTTCCTGCTCGAGGCCGACCACACGTCGCCGTACCGGCCGCAGAATCGGCTGACCGCCTGTCTGCCGCAGGCCGCCGGCCGTCCGCCGAGCGGCTTGTACACGGGCGATCCGTGGGTGCAGCGGCTGGTCGAGGCCGCGCTGGGGTTCCCCGATCTCGCGGTGCGCCAACGGTTGGTCGACTTGATGTCCGGCACCGATCAGCCTGGCTTGCTGGATGCGCTGGAGATCGCGTTCCGGCCGCGTGCGGAGCTGGGCTCGACCTATCTGGGCGCGGCGCCGACCGGCCATGAGACGAAGGTCAACCTGTGGCATGCGGGCGAGCCGGATGCGTTGCTGAACATCGTCCGCGCCAATCCGAATCTGCCTCGGCCGCCGGTCGAGTCCGGCGATGTCGACCTGGCTTTGCTTGCGCTGCTGAAGGATCGGCTCGACCTGCTGCCGGCCTTTGACCAGGATGCGCTGGTCGTGCGGTTGCTGGAGTATCTCGGCACCTGGCTGCCGGAAGAGGTCCACGATCGATGCCGCCGCGCGCTGCGGGAGCTGTCGGCGCCGGAGGCTGTCAGAGCCCTGTGCGGCCAGGCCGTCCTCGGTGACGACGAGGCCGTTGCCGCAGTCCGTGACGTCGGATACCGGCCGGCCGATCCCGCCTGGACACCGCTTCTCCTGCTGCTCACCCGGCAGTTCGCGGACTATCGCGAGGCCGATCCGGAGGGGCATGTCCTGCAGTTGGCGTGCTCCGCCAACCACCCGGCGGTCGACGAGGGCGCGGTCATCGACCGGATCCTGGCGCTCCTGGGCACTGACGTTCCGGACGACGTGACCGCCGCCGTACGGCGGTCCCTGCGCGACCTCGGTCTATCGAGCGACGCGTCGGTCGCGGCCCTCCGCCGTAGGTGGATGCGACGGGCCGTCCTGGCTCGCGCTCTCGAGCTCGAGCCGGAGGCAGTCGGGGCCGTGGTCGATGCCGGGTACCTGCCCGAAGACGGCGATCCGAAGCTGCCGTTGCTCTTCCTGACCGAGCAGTTCGACCTGTACGACGAGGCTGACCCGGACGGCACCAAGCTGCGCGTCGTCCTCGCCAACGAGCGGTGGCGCTACAAGCACCAGCATTTCCAGACCATCGCGAAGCGGGCCGAGCGGCCGGATCCTTGGCCGCCCGCGGCGCCGGCGTCACCGAGGGACCGGCCATCGATCCGGCATGCCACCACGTGGCCGAGCAGCTACGGCGGCGGCCACTTCTGATCCGGAGCTTCCGGCACCGGCATCGGCCGGCGCTGGGTCCGGTGTGGCCTGGGTCACGTGACTCGGGTTGTAACTTCGGTTTACAGTGACGGGTATGAGCCTTCTGGAGCGGACGCGCGGTCGGGAACGGCGACGGGACGTCATCGGCGTCGGGGTCGCGTGGCTGAACCGGCTGGCCAAGTCGCGGACGATCGACCGGTTCGGCTGGCGCAAGCAGACCGAGCGGGTGGTGTTCGAGGCCACCAAGAGCGGTTTCCGGACCGCGGGAGCGCTCTCCCGGAGTTTCTCGGCCGCCTCGAAGCTGGCGAAACCGTCGCGGCTGCCGTCGGCGCGGGGGAGCGGCAAGTTCGACCTGACGCCGACCGAGGACCAGCAGACGGTCGTCGAGGTGGTTCGCGACTTCGCGGCCGAGGTGCTGCGCCCGGCCGCCGCCGTCGCTGACACGGAGTGCGTGACCGAGCCGAAGGTGCTGACGTCGTCGGCCGAGCTCGGGCTGAGCCTGATCGAGGTTCCCGAGGAGCTCGGCGGCATCGTCACCGAGCGCTCCGCGATGACCGGCGTACTGGTCGCTGAAGCGCTCTCTCACGGTGACATGGGTCAGGCCGTCGCGTGCCTGGCACCGGCCGCCGTCAGTACGGCGATCTCGCTGTGGGGCGACGAGACCCAGCAGGCGACGTACCTGCCGGCCTTCACCGGCGACTCGGTTGCGGCGGCCGCTTTGGCGATCCTGGAACCGCGTCCGCTCTTCGACCCGCTCGACCTCCGGACCCGAGTGGTCGGCGGCAAGCTGACCGGGGTGAAGTCGCTGGTCCCGCGCGGCGCCGAGGCTGAGCTCTTCGTCATCGCCGCTCAGTTGGAGGACCGCGGCCCGGCGTTGTTCCTGGTCGAGTCCGGTCATCCCGGCATCACGATCGAGGCCGAGCCGTCGATGGGCTTGCGCGCGGCTTCGCTCAGTCGCGTGATCCTGGACGACGTACCGGCTGTTCAGCTCGGCACCTTCGACGACTACCTGGAGTGTGTCCGGCTCTCGCGGCTCAGTTGGTGCGCGCTCTCCCTCGGTACGGCGAAGGCCGTGCTCGACTACGTGACGCCGTACGTGAACGAGCGTGTCGCTTTCGGCGAACCGATCAGTCATCGGCAGTCGGTCGCCTTCATGGTCGCGAACATCGCGATCGAGCTGGAGGGGATGCGGCTGGTGACGTATCGGGCCGGATCCCGTGCTGAGCAAGGGCTTTCGTTCGCCCGCGAGGTCGCGCTCGCCCGGCGGCTGTGCACCGACAAAGGCATGCAGATCGGCACCGACGGCGTACAACTCCTTGGTGGACACGGTTTCGTGAAGGAGCATCCAGTCGAACGCTGGTACCGCGATCTGCGGGCCATCGGCATCATGGAAGGCGCGGTGCTGGTCTGATGATCAACCTCGAGACGCCCCGCAAGTTCCGGGCCTTCGTCAACCAGGCGCACCAGGTCGCCGCCGAGATGCTCCGGCCGAACTCGCGCCGGTACGACCTCGCCGAGCACGAGTACCCGGTCGAGCTGGACATGCTCGCCGCCATGGTCGACGGATTAGGGGCCTCGGGCACCAGTTCCGGCGCCGGCGCGGCCGGAGTACGCCGTACCGAAGGCAGTGAAGACAGCGGTGTGAAGAACGGCTCGAACCTGTCGTCGGTCCTGTCCATCATGGAGATGTCCTGGGGTGATGTCGGCCTGCTGCTCTCGATGCCGCGCCAAGGCTTGGGTAACTCCGCGATCGCCTCGGTCGCCTCCGACGAACAACTCCGCCGCTTCGACGGCGTCTGGGCCGCGATGGCCATCACCGAACCGGAATGCGGCTCGGACTCGGCCAGCATCCGCACCACCGCCCGCCGCGACGGCGACGACTACCTGATCGACGGCGAGAAGATCTTCGTCACCGCCGGCGGCCGCTGCGACGCCGTCGTCGTCTGGGCCACCCTCGACAAGTCAGCCGGCCGCGCCGCGATCAAATCCTTCGTCGTCCCCAAGGACACTCCCGGCGTCACCGTCGAGCGCCTCGAACACAAACTCGGCATCCGCGCCTCCGACACCGCCACCATCCGCTTCGAGAACGTCCGCGTCCCGGCCGCCAACCTCCTGGGCACCCCCGAGATCGACCCCGGCAAAGGCTTCGCCGGCGTCATGCAGACCTTCGACAACACCCGCCCCCTGGTCGCCGCCATGGCCGTAGGCGTAGCCCGAGCCTCCCTCGAACTAACTCGAGATCTCCTGTCCGAGGCCGGCATCGAGATCGACTACGACCGCCCCACCCACCGCCAACCAGCAGCCGCGGCCACCTACCTCCAACTCGAAGCCGACTGGGAAGCCGCCCACCTGCTTGCCCTCCAAGCCGCCTGGATGGCCGACAACGGCCGCCCCAACTCCCTCGAAGCCTCCATAGCCAAAGCCAAAGCCGGCCGCACCGCCAACGACGTAACCCTCCGCTGCGTAGAACTCACCGGCTCCCTCGGCTACTCCGAGCACCACCTCCTGGAGAAGTGGTCCCGAGACAGCAAGATCCTCGACATCTTCGAAGGCACCCAGCAGATCCAGCAACTCATCGTCGCCCGCCGCCTCCTCGGCAAGACCTCGGCCGAGCTGAGATAGCCTTGTAGGTAAGGGGAATCGTGGCTGCTCCGACCGAGCATCAGACCAGACCCGGTCCTGGATCCGGCTCGTCGTATCCGGTCCCGATTTGAGGCCTGCTCCGTCGCTGCTCCGTCAGCCGCAATCCGAGTCGCTCGAGCCGACGGTCCACGGCCTGACGAGCCCGGTCGTGGGACGAGGCAAGCATATGCGTGTACATCTGCAGAGTGAAGCCCGGATCGTAGTGACCGAGGTACTCGGAGAGCTCTTTGATGTTGACTCCGTCCGCGAGGGTGATGCTGGCGAAGTAGTGGCGTAGCGCATGCATGCCGGCTGTGTAGTCGGCCTGGTAGTGCTTCCGGCCTCGCTTGTCCTTAGTCGGTGGTGGGATGACGCCGGCAGCCACGATCGCCGGCTTCCAGACCAGAAGGTTGTACAGATCAGCTCGGAGCGCCCTGTCGTCACCCCAGGTGAAGAGGAGCGCATGCGTCCGTGGGGCGCCGTCGACTCGTTCCCACGGCAGCGTGATGTTCTTCGTGCCAAAGGTTTTGATGTGTTCCTTGGCCAGCTCGGCCAGGCGCGGTGACATCGGTACGACGCGCTCTTTGTCGTTCTTCGGCAGTGCATAGACCCAGGTCTGTCCGAGCCGCTTGATCTGACGGCGGACTCTGATCACGCCTTCGTCGAAGTCGAAGTCCTCAAGCGCGAGCCCGAACAGCTCACCCTGACGCAGGCCCGCAGCCGACCCAATCGTCGGGATGAGCCGATACCGCTCTGGGTGAGCCTCGATGATCTGCTCGACTGTCTCGTCCGCCCAAGCAACGACCTGCGAGAACCGCCTGGGCGGCTTCTTCACGACCTTCGACTGCCCCGGATTCCGCTTGATGAGCTCATCAGCCGCCGCGAGCTCAAGACACCCGTTCAACACCAGAAACGCGCTCCGGGCCGTCGACGGCCCGTAGGTCGTCATCAAGTCGGTCAGCCACACCGCAATCTCGGACGGCAAAATGCTCTTGACCATCCGCTTCCCAAAGGTTGGCGCAACGTGAAGTCTCCACTTGGACTCGTACTGAATCGCGCTGGCCGGGTCGATCGTCCGCGACTTGATCCACCGTGCCCAGACCTCCTCGAGCCGAACCTTCCCAGCATTCGGATCCAGGTAGTCTCCCCGATCCCGATCAGTCTCCTTTCCTGACGCGTACCGCAACGCCTCCGCCTTCGTCGCGAACGCCTTCGACCGCTCGTCCCCCTTGGGATCGATCCAAACCCCCAACCACCGCTTTCCCCGCCCCCACCGCGCCTCAACCCGCTCCCGCGTGACCTTCCCATCCGCCTGCTTAACTGCCCGAGTCCACTGATCCTTCGCGTGCGCCACCGAGTGTCTCCCAGATCGCCGAGCCAACGACGCTCAACGCCTGAGACCAGGAGACTTTGATGTGCTGACGTGGACAGGCCGGCCAGGCGCTGCGGGGCAGGGATGTGCAGCAGGATGGCCAAGTTGCGGATCACGCGCTGCATCACCCAACTGACCGATCGAGCCCAGACGCGTCGGCCGCCGGTGGCGTAAGCGATGGTGCGTGGCGCTTGGGTAAGAGGGGCGGTTAGAAAGGACTCGAACTCCGAACCACCGCTTTATGAGGCCAGGGTTGCCGATGTATCGCATCGCTGATCAGATGATGCCGCTGACCTGCTTACTCTCCTTGGAGAGTGATTGTCTTTGACCACAGAGAGCCAACAAATGCCGTTCAATCCAATGAGTAAAACCATGGGCTGCGGCGTGGCTGAGTACCTACGCACCCTCGATACCGAGATCGAGTTCGGCAGCCGTGCGATCGCCGGTCATCTCCAGAACGGTTCGAGTGCGGCCACCGCCGTCTCGATTACTGGTTCGCGGGGGCTGATGACGTCTGGCACGACGCCGACGCCCTCCCAGTTGGTGCCGGTGACGCTGTCGACTACGTGGGCCTGAGGCAGGTACGCCAGAACCGTCGGCGAGAGCCGGATGGTGTGATGTGATCGGCGGCGCCAGGCGTGGTCTCGCCTACGACCGTAACCCGGCCCCGCACCCGCAGGTGATATGCGAGCGCTTCGCCAGACGAGAAGGTGCCCGGGCCGACGAGGACGGCGACCGGCTGCCGCAGACTCATACCGGACGGTAGGCAGTTGGCATCACAGCATCGTGGAACGCACGCATCTCCGCGCCGGTGCGCCATACCTCGTATACGCAGAACCCATCACCTATGGGCGCGGTCAGGGCCACCATCAGCCCTTGAGGTGCCACGAACCTTCCGGACAGTGACCCCAACTAAGATTGGGTTGTCTGGAAAAGGGAAGATGTTGCCGCGTCCGAAAAAGAATTTCGCTCCGGAGTATCGGGGCGAAGCCGTGAATTCGGTGATCGAGACTTCACGTGCTGTCGCTCAGGTCGCCAGGGAGCTGGGTATCAATCCGGAACCCTCAGTAACTGGGTGATTGCCTATAAGCGTGAAAATGCCGATGGTGCGATCTTCCACTCCGACCGGGGCAGTAATTACACATCCGCCCAGTTTGCCGAGGCAGTGAAGAATAACAACATTCGTCAATCAGTCGGCGGACCGGTATCTGTAGCGAAAATTACAGTTACTAGGCTGTCCGGAAACGCGTGGCACCTCACTGCCGTGCTAGCGAGCCTTGGCGGATGCCATTACGGTAGCGCGGCCCACAATGTCTATTCGATCGGCGTGGGATATGTGCTTCGGGAATGATCGGATCGGAGCGCTCGATCGAGGAAGGCGTGGATCGTGTCGAGGGTCGGCTGAGGCGGTTGGTCGTGGGGGTCGACGGGGCGGCAGTTCCGGGTTGAGGTGACTGCTGCGGGCGGGTTGTCGGGGAGAACGATGTCGGGGCTGTGGCCTACACCGGGGACGGAGTAGAGCGTTGCCGGACGGCAGGCGTGCTTCAGGGCTCGGATGAGTAGTTCGCTTTGGTGGTGGGGGACGATCGTGTCTGCTTGGCCGTGGGCGATGAGGAACGGTGGGTCGTTGGGGGAGACGTAGGTGATGGGGTTGGCCGCTCGGGCGCGGTCGGGACATGTTTGGATCGCGCATCCCACGAGGAGCGATTCTGCTGACCCTGGGTCGTCGTGGCAGTTGCTAAGCCCGAAGATCTGGTTGAACTCCGCACACGCCCCCGGCAGCATGTGGTCGTCCATCTGCAGGAAGTCGGTGGGTCCGTAGATGTCTACGACGGCCTGGACCTTGCTGGACACCCCGGTGACACCGACGTTGCCTTCCAACCGCCGTACGTCGCCGGTAACGCCGGCCAGTGCGGCTGTCCAGCCTCCGGAGGAGTCGCCCATGACCGCGAAGCGTGACGGATCGATCCCGTAGGTGTGGGCGTTGGCTCGTAGCCAGCGGATGGCGGCCTTGACGTCGTGGACCTGTGCGGGGAATTGGGCCTGCAGGCTTGAGCGGGTCGAGACGCCCGCGACGACGTACCCGGCATCGTTGAAGTATGGCGCGAGGGCCTGGGCCTCCTCCTTGCCGTCGTCTCGGAGCCAGCCGCTACCGCCCATGAAGATGAGCAACGGACGCTTCGACGTACCGTGCTGGCTTGGCACGTACAGGTCCAGCAGATGGCCTCTGCTGGAGCTGGGCTGGGCCGGCGCATAGGCGATGTCGGTGTGGACCTGGACCTTGCTCGGCGGAGGGACAGCCGACGAGGGCGGAGCGGTTGCGAGCCCCACGAGCAGCAGGGCAGCAAGTGCCAGGCAGGTCGGACGTGCTCGACCTGAGGTGCGAGACATGGGCCCTCCATGATGTTGATATGAACGACCGCCGCGGTCGTCGCTCAAGGCCAGTAGGACGGGTAGGGATTCAAGTGCGGTGAGGGATGGATGTTGGTTTGCCTAGGCCAACTCGGTGGTCGGGAAGAGGGTCTTCTTGGTCTGGGTGCGGAGGCGATGGTAGAAGTCATCCATGGTCAGGACGGTTGCAGCGTGCCGGTCGATGATGCTGGCCAGTTCTGGCGAGACACCGTCGGGTCTTCGACCTGCGGTCCAGTCCCTGAGGAATGCTTCATGGTCGGTTTCGATCCGGATGCCGTCAGGCAGGTGGTGGCGGAGGAGATGAGCTCCTGTATAGGCGCGGTCGTAGCAGAGGTGGCGTGAGAGGAACTCGGACTCGGGCGCTGGCAGGTCGAACCCGCGGTACAAGGCAAGGCCGAAATCGGCGAAGTAGATCTCTTCGCCGTCGGTGAGGAGATTGTTGAAGTGGGCATCGAAGTGGACGAGCCCCCCATGTGCTCATGAAGTCAGCCCCGCTCATCAGGGCTTCCTCTGTCCATGGGTACATCCTGGGTCTTGATGGTCATTGAGCCAGCTGCTAAGCGTCCACGGCACGAATTCCAAGAAGACGACTAGGCTGTGCGAGGAGCTGGCGATCGCTTCCACTCGCCGATGGACCGCCTCCGAACCCTCCCAGTGCGCGACGGTCGCCTCGACACCACCCATGCCGTCCGCGATTCCTTCCGGCGCGGAGTCGGGCTGGATCCGCCAGTGGTACATCAACGGAAAGCCCGTGTACTGGTTCGCGAGCACCCAGTTGGTGGTCATGGTATGCACCGCTAGTTCACGCCAGGCGCCGAACCCGGCCGAGCCCACGCCGTACTCGTAGAACAACGGAAGTTGGAGCAGGTTCGCCGTCGATCGCGCGTTGCTCGGGAGCAGTTTTCAGGTCCGTCAGCGCGACCCGCTTGACGAAGACCCGACGTCCGGCCACCCCCAACATTGCCAACCGACCACCGATTCCGGACTCCAGCGGCTCTCCGGCAGCAACGATCTGAGCAAGTTGGTGATCGCTCAGCAGCGACAATCGGGTGGACATGGACTCATGAGCAGCTAGTCGCGGTGCAAGGCGACCACTTGGTCGCTCCATGAACTTCACCATTCCTGTCATCGGCCGCGTTGCCGTCGCCGTAGCAGCGGGGCGTCGCCGTAGTGGATGTGACCTGCTGCCCAGGTCGACCTGCTCTGCTTCGCGGGCTGCGCGCGGCATGGTTCCTCCAAGAATGCCAAGCCAACGCCTTGCCCGGACCCTAGCCTTCCGACCTGTGAAAGTGCTGGGACGCAGGAATGGGGGACAGGGGCTGTCCCGCTCAGGGTGGATCGGCACGGTGTGTGTCACCGGCCCACAGAGAACCTTCAGGGCACCAGAACGTCTTCCATCCATCGTCGCTGCTGAGAAGTGGCGGCCTGGCGTGGGGCCGAAGACGCTCTGCGAACGCACAGGAGAACGAACTGATGTACAGAGGAGTTTCTTCGCGGCGACATATATCGCGGCGATATCGGCGCCCGCACAGCCGCCCTGTTCAGCGACACCCTGGCAGTCGTCAACGCAAAGTTCGACACCGGCCTACCACCTACCGCAGATCAGTACGAAGTCGTCCTGACCGGTGCCTGACCGACCTGATGGAGGCAGTGATGAGAACGAGCAGAGTGCGGATTGGGCAGATCACCGCAGCGTTGCTGGCAGTCGTCGCGATGCTCGGCGCAATCGTCGGGAACGGTGCCGGTCCTGCGAATGCAGGCGAAGAACCCGCTCACGAACCCCCAGGAGGCATCTTGAACCACAACCAGGTCCTGCTCTAGCAGGCCGGGCGGATCTGCCCAGCGTCGCCCTAGAGAGAGTATGCAGGCTTGGTCGCCTTCTACGTCTACGACCCCGTCAAGTGACGTCACTTGAGTTTCGCCGGACAGGTCGCGGTCAGAAATCTATTCAACCGAACGAGAACGAGGGGTCATGTCAGAGACAGTCAGGGCGGGCAGGACTGACGCAGCTGCCGGACAAGGTTCTGTGCGCACGCTGCGGATCGCATCGCTCGCAGTTGCTGCCGGGATTGCTGTCCAGTTGATTGGAGTCAGTGAATCCTCGGCACGTGTGATCTGCACGGTTGCCGAGTGCGGAACCAACCACAACGAGCGGGCGGCCCGGGATGGAATGCGCCTCACATCGCTCCTGGGGGTGGTCGCGTCTCTGGGGGCTGCGGGCGGTCGCGTCTCTAGGGGCCTATCGCTGCCTTGGTTGTGCAGTCGCCCGGTGTCGTGGTCACGCTCGATGCTGCGCGGGGCTCTGTGAGTTTGGCTCGTCGGATGGACGAGGAGCCCAATGATCCTCCTGAAGATCCTGAGCCGTGTCCGCCGAATGGTTGCGGTGGGAACCACAATGAGTCGGTCGTGCGAGATAGCCGGCTGGAATGAGCGACAGACCGCAGGATGGCCAGGCTGTGGTGCTCATTGAAGAGGCCACGGCATTGGCGGCTCATGACACGCATGCGGCAGGAATTGTTGCACTGCGGGCGGCTGCGTATCTGGAGAGCAAGGAGCGGTACGACACGCTTGTAGCGGCCGCGCGACTCTTCACTGCTTCGACGTCCTGGAGCGAGGCCGCGATCGCTTGGAAACTCGCGGCCGACTCGACAGATCACGGGGGTGCGAAGGTTGGGCTCCTGTCGAGCCGCGCCAAGACGGAGAGATCGGCAGGCCGTTGGGGGGACGCGGTGTCCACATACAGGGAAGCGCTGGACTTGGCGGTTCAGGAGTTCGGCTCGGGCTCTCCAGAGACCGCGGCTATTCGGCATGATCTGGCTATGACGCTGAAGTACACCGGCGGCTTTGTCGAGGCTGAGCGGCACTACCGGGACGCCTTGAACTACGCAACGGCTGCTGGGGATTCAGCCTTCGCCGCCGTGATCTATCACAACCTCGGTGGACTCGCGCATGCGTGTGGCCGGCCGACAGAAGGCGTGGAGTGGGCTCGTCAGGGACTGACGATCCGCAGGACGCTCAAGCCGAATCCCGTTGCTGTAGCCGCCGATGAGGGAGCGCTAGCAGCCTTGCTGATTGACAGCGGCTGCGGCGAAGAGGCCGAATCACTACTGAGCCGAAGTCGGGAAGTCTTCACCGAGCTCCTGGGGCCTGATCACTATGAGGTTGCGGTGATAGATGGCAACCTCGCGACCATCTCGCTCGACTGTGGTGATCTGGCGGTCGCGGAGCATCGTGCGTTGCGTGCACTTTCTGGAAAGGAACGGGCCTTGGGGGAGCAGCATCCCGAACTCGCGCCGACACTCACGACGCTAGGGACGATTCGTCGTCGCCAAGGCGACGTGTCCGGTGCGATCTCGTTCCACCAACGTGCGTTGAGCGTGCTTGCCGAGCATGTCGCTCCTGATCATCCGCTGCTGGTTACGGTCATCAGCAACCTCCAATTTGCCCAGTCGGCCAGGGATGATGGTGAGCGATGAGCGGAATGTTGGAGGGGGCCCGGGATGGATGACACTCCGCAGAACGCCCCGACTGTGCTGCCTGTGTTGCGTGCAGCAGCGCTCGATGCTGGCTTCGTGATGTCTTGTGACGAGCGCACCGGCAGCTTGTTGGCTGTGCTGGCCGCGACTCGACCGGGCGGTCGCACTGTCGAGCTTGGTACAGGGGTGGGTGAGGGTACGGCGTGGCTGCTGAGCGGGATGGATTCGACCTCCCAGCTGGTCTCGGTCGAGCTTGACAGGGCCGTTGCGGCGGTTGCGAGCGAGCAATTGGGAGACGATCCTCGACTGAAACTGGTGACCGGCGATGGTGGGAAATGGCTCGAAGCGTACGCCGGGCCTCGTTTCGACTTGGTGTTCGCAGACACCCGGCCGGGAAAAGTCTACGCACCTGGAGCAGGCCCTGAATCTCGTTGCCTGGGGTGGCATCTATCTGATCGACGATCTCTCTCCACAGGTCGGCTGGCCGGAGGGTCACGAGGACTCGGTCAAGCGCCTGTTCGCCGAGCTCGAGGGGCGTGACGACTTCCATTGTGTGCGCCTGGCGTGGTCGAGCGGACTGCTGATGGCAGTCCGCTCGCAGGCGGCCGGTAGGCGTGCTGGGGACAGCGATCGTGAGGGCGTTGCTGAGATCTGAGTCGTGGCCAGCGGTGTCTTGAACCGCGACCGTGACGGTGTGGGTGCTGCCGGGGTCGAGAACCCCTCGTTGTTGATCAGGTCTCATAGCCGCAATGAGGTATCTCCTGTGATGGTGAGGGCGCAGCTGCCGCGTGCGTCGAAGGTGGAGAGGATCGTGCGGTACGTCGTACCTGGGCGAAGGTAGCGTCGAGGGTGACGTGGTACCCGACGACACCGAAAATTGTCCTGGGCCGCGTCTCAGGCGAGGGACAGAGTGCTCCCGGACGCCGCGGTCGCGCGGAAGTTGGCCGTCGTCGATCCGGTCGTTGCGGCCCCCGCCATCGTGAACGGCATTGTCTGTCTCAGCTGTCAACTGGCCGTCGGCGAAGCCGAACAGGTTGTCGTCGCCACCGCGACCTCGCAGCGTGTCGCTGCCGGTGTCGCCGTTGAGCTCGGACACGATTCCGGGACAGACGATGCTCGACGCAACGATGTCGTGAGGTCGCCGAGGTCGATCCGTAGCTTGCTGAGATTGAGGATCGGGCAGCGGACTGTCTTGGCATCGACTGCGATACAGCCCGACGACGGGATCATGCTGTCCGACTCGTCGTGCGCGAGGGCCGACTCACGGTCGCTCGTCGCAGTGGTCTGATTGGCTTTGCCGGGAGCGGCACTCACCATCAGTACGCCCGTCTGTGGCTGAACCACAGTGGCGGCGCGCGCGGGTGGTCCAGCGTTGACGATCAGGAACGTCAGCGGCAGGACAACGCAGAACTGCAGGCCGATCCGAAGCACTCTTCGAGACATCGCTTCCCTTCCGCGGGTTGACTTTGGCTCGAAGCATCCCGCCTGCCCCTGGGAATCCGCTGGATTCGCCGACGCGGAACCCACAGGTGACCTTCACGCTAGTTGAAGGAGAGAACAGTCAACTCATGTTCTCCGAGCGGTTACCCAGGGGGGTTTCCTAGCGTCCTGGTACCTGGAGAGAAAGTGGGGCAAGGCATATGAAGTTGGGGCGTCGAGCGTTCCTGGGGACGGCATCCGCCGCCGGGCTGGCCGTCGTGATCCCGCACGTCGCGCGAGCGGAACGGCCGGGCGGTGCGGTCTTGCAGATCCGGTTGACCGGTGTCGGGACCCAGGCTGCGACCCGGTGGGGTGTGGTGGGTTCCGAGCTAGGCGTTCCGTACGCCGTCGGCGACGAGGAGGTGCGGTTCCTTCTCGGTGACACTTTTGGAACACCGTGGCCGCAGAACGGCCGCGAGGCCATGCCGATGGTGATGCTCAGGTCAAGGACGCAGCCGGGCGTCATCGTGTTCGACGGCGTGGTCCACGACCGACCGGCGGTCCGGATGGAAAGCGGACGGCAGGGGGTCGGCATCGACGGAGTGTGGGAGGAGACGGCACTTCCGACCGATGGTATCTGCCTACCGGACGGTCGTCATGTCATCTCGTACGTCAGCGTCGCTCAGCGGGACGGAGCATCGTACCAGTCGAGCTACGCGGGACTGGCCACGTCGGACAACGGCGTCGACTTCCGCCGTACCAACGTGAAGTGGTGGAACAACCCGACTCATGACGACCCCTATCAGTTGCGAACGATGCAGCAGGACGGTCGATGGGTCTATGTGTTCTCGGTGCCGTCCGAGAGACGACCCGGCGGCATGATGCTGCGTCGCGTGCGCTGGGACAGTCTGCTGGATCCGGCGGCTTACCAAGGCTGGAACGCGCACGAACGAGCGTGGGGGAGGCCGTGCAGCCCGATCGTCGACGGATCTTTCGGTGAGCCGTCGGTACGGCGCCTGAAAGACGGCACCTGGGTGATGTCCTACCTGAACGCGGACACCCACCGCATCGTGACCAGGACCTCGGCGAGTCCGATCGGACCTTGGTCGCCCGAGAAGGTTCAAGTGACCTCATCACAAGAGCCGGGTCTGTACGGCGGTTTCGTTCACCCTTGGTCAACGCTCGACAATCTGCACCTCGTTGTGTCCGCGCGACGTTCCGTCGCCGGCATCTCGACCACCTATCGCGTGAGCCAGTACGCCGGCTCGGCCTAGCCCGAAGGAGTACCCATGATCCCGTACCTCGGCATGCCCCAGGGTGGTGAGTGGCTCGTGATCCTCGCCATCGTCATCCTGCTCTTCGGCTCGGCCAAGCTCCCGAGTCTGGTCCGCCAACTCGCCAAATCCAAGAAAATCTGGGAGGAGGAAGTCATCACGAAGGGGCCCGACGCAACCGAAATCGCATCGGACCGTCAGATGTGAGTATTCGATGCGCATTACTGAGTAGGGCTTAGCTCATGATCAATGACCATGGTTGGCAGTAGGAATCTCTTGAGAAAGGGAGGCGATTGACGATGTTGATCGAGAGCAGGAGATGACGACCGTCGCGCAGAAGTCCTTGGCCGCGATCTATGATCCGTTCGTTTGGCTGGGGGAGCGTCGCGGGATGCGACGGCATCGCTCAGACCTGCTGAGCGGCGCTCGTGGGCGTGTGCTCGAGATCGGAGCCGGGACCGGGCTGAACGTTCCGCACTATCCCAATGCGGTTCAGGAGATGATTCTCACGGAGCCAGTGCCTGGGATGTTCGAACGTTTGCAGCGCAGGGCAGGCCAGGACGCTCGGGCGACGCTGATGCCGGCTGTCGCGAGCTCACTTCCGGTCGAGTCTGCAAGCGTGGATACGGTCGTTTCTACGTTCGTACTGTGTACCGTTCCGGACGTGGACGCAGTCCTGACGGAGGTGCGCCGTGTTCTGAAACCGGGGGGACGGTTCCTATTCTGCGAGCATGTACGCGCCGATGATGCCCGGAGTGCCGCGAGGCAGGACCGTTGGGCGGATGCCTGGGCGGCATTCGCCCAGCAGTGCCGCTGCAACCGCGACACGATGGAAGCGCTGCAGAGCCACTTCCAGCTGACGCGCGTTGAGCGACGCCATTGGCTCGGCATGCCAAGCCTCGTGAAGCCAGTGATTGTCGGCGAGGCCGTGGTGAGCTGAGCCGCCGAACCGACTTGAGCCACCGCGCTCCCCGAACTCCAGATCGAGGATGAGCTCGGCTGCCGCTCTCCCCGGTCACCACCGAGACCCCGAAGCCTGCCTCGCCTACACCCCGCCCTCGGTGGCTCAGCCGTCAGTCAGCTCTTCGCTCCCATTTTGGAGCGAAGAGCCGTGGGCCGGTCGGCTTCCCAGCGGCTTCCCAGGACCGGATGACAGGTTCCTCAAGAAGGCGACAAGGGGAATGGGAGTCAGATGTCTTCGAGGGTGCGCGATCTTACGCGAGCCGGATCCAGGTTGGCAGTCCTAGTGACCAGCCTAGGACTTGTGGCAGGCAACTTATGGGCGAGCCCTGCCTACGCGGACAAGCCAGGACTGGACTGCCTTTATGGAGCGCAAGTGCAGTCATTCAGCGTCAGCGCGGGCGCGATCAACCTCGGCGACAGCATCACTGTCTCCTGGAGTGCGACATTGCCACCGAACTGCTCCAACTTCGTGCACCTCAGCATCTACTCCGTCCCCGAGTTCAAGATGACGGTTCCGACGACAGGAACCGTGATCCTCACTCCCAATGCGGACAAGGAGTACCAGCTCTTGGTGACCTCCTTGGATGGCACGAACCGCTCGCTGGCACGCAGACCCGTGACGGTGGCACCACCTCCGAAGGAGGTGACGATCTCGTCCGACACCCAGGCCGACCTTTTCGTTCGGGCTGTCGAGATCCCGAACACAGTCGTGCGGCTCTGGGCCGACGTCAACCTCAACCTGACGCCTTGGAGCCGGATCGACATCGCAGCCGGTGTCCGGATCTTCGGCGGGCGAACCTCGACGAATCCCGGGGCGCGGCTCTACGTCAGGGACGCGAATCTCTGGGATCGGACCAGTTTCCTGGTCGTTGCAGGGGATAACGTGCGGATCAGCGGTGTCCGGATCGATGGCGGCAACATGGGGATCGTGAGTGTGGACACGGACGCGTCCGCCGGTATCAGGATCGCCTCGAAGGTGAACATTGAGGTCGACAACAGCGAGATCTACGGCTGGTACGGAATGGGCGTCTGGGTGGTGGGTGATACCGGCCGGGTCAACATCGACAACGCCACGGCTGTCCGAGTACATGACAACTTCATCCACCACAATCGCCGCTACCGTAGCGAAGGGTACGGCGTCGCAGTCGGCTCCGGCGCTTACGCGGTGATCGAGAACAATGTCTTCGACTACAACCGGCACGCGATCGAGGCCGGGCACCAGGAAGGTACTGGCTACCTCGCATATCGCAACCTGGTGCTGACCGAGGGCGGTCAGAACAGTCCGGTCGGGCTGGACACCCACATGCTGGACGTGCACGGCTCCGAATCCTGCGGTGGCAAGCAGGCATGGTGCGGACGGGCCGGCGAGTACTTCGACTATCGGTACAACACGATCTACTACAACGACAGCAACTCGATCACCGTCCGTGGCCGGCCGACCATCCGCGCTGACGTGACCCAGAACGTTTTCTGGCTGGGCGGCAACGGCGGCGACGCTCCGATCTACCAGACCGACGGCGACAACCTCCAGGCCTGGAACAACCTGTTCGGTGTGCAGAGCCTGAATGATCGCAAGTCGTGCGACTTCGACGGCGATGGCGAGAAGGACGAGTTCCTGGCCACCGGAATCACCTGGTGGTACAAGGCAAAGACCGGCTGGCGGTATCTCAACACATCCACTCGGCGAATCTGGGAGCTTTCGCTCCGGGATGCTGACAAGGACGGCCGTTGTGACGTCATTACGCCGGACCTGACGGTCTTCTCCGGTGGCCGGTCCGCGCCGACGCTGCGAAGCGACCTTTGGTGGTCACCGGTTTCCGGCCGGCTGTCCGTGTGGAAGCTGTACAACTCGACCATCCACAGTGTGGTGCAGCCAGAACCCCTGGTCGCCTCCAGCACGACAGTCCTGGCAGCGGCGGACTTCAACGCCGACCAGGTAGCCGACCTGGCCACCCGGACGTCGAACGGCATCGTCCAGGTCCAGCTCCTGGATGCCGCGGGCAAGGTAGATCTCACGGCTACCAGGTCAACAGTGCCGGGCGTCATGCCGCTGACGGTGAAGGCGGCGGGTTCTGGCGACTTCAACGGAGACTCACGGGCTGACCTGGTCTGGCGTCACCCGAACGGCGAACTCGAGATCTGGTTCGCCGGTGAACGCGGAAACGCTGCCAGGCCGACACACAAGAACGAAGGTGTATCGACCTCGCTGGACTGGCAGGTGAAGGGCTTGGGTGACTTCAACGGTGACGGTCGCTCGGACATCGTCTGGCGGCACGCCAATGGCCAGGTCACCATCTGGTACATGGACGGCGCGCAGATGGTGGGCGAGGCAACTCCCGGTGGCCAGGATCTGGCCGGCGACTGGCAGCTCCAGGCGGTCGGCACCCTCGACGGCAACGAGATCGCCGACATCCTCTGGCGGCACCGCGACGGCTCCCTCGCCATCTGGCTGGACGGTTCCAGCTGGCGCACCGTCTACCCCACGAGAGGCAATCAGCCAGGCGCCCACGTGCCCCTCAGCTGGCAGATCATCGGTCTGGCCGATACCAACCAGGATCGCCGCAGCGACATCATCTGGCGTGATGCCGACGGCACCGTTCTGATCTGGGAGATGGACGGTGCCCGCCAGGTGCGAGAGTCCGAACAACTTGAGCAGCCGTCGACTCGGGCTGTGGCGGCACTGTCCCAGCACATGAAGCGGAACTCCGGCATCAGCAGCGTCCGCCGCGTCAGGTGCCGGCTGAGGAGCAAATGCACAGGGTAACCGGGGTACTTCGTCGTATTCTCGTGCCACGATGAATGGTCCGCAAGTGGAGTTCAGGGTGTTGGGGCCTCTTGAGGTTCTGCGGGACGGGCGTCGGGTGGAGCCGAGCGGCGGCAAGCTGCGGACGCTGCTGATCGACCTGCTGATGCACCGTACGCAGTACCGGACGGGTCCCCAGCTCATCGACGACCTCTGGGGCGGCCAGCCACCAGCCACTGCGACTGGGATCTTGCGAAACTATCTGTCGCAGCTACGGGAGTTGGTCGGGGCAGATCTGCTGGTACGACGGGGTCCCGGCTACGGCATTGACAGTCCGGCCGACCACCTCGACAGCGAGCGATTCGAGCAGCTGGCGGAGCAGGCGCGGAGTGCGGATCGGAGCGGCGATCTTGCCGCCGTTGTCGACCTGACGACGGCGGCGCTTGCCCTGTGGCGCGGTGAGGCCCTGGTCGATGTGGCCGATGCCGACTTCGCGCAGCCGCATCTGGCCCGCCTCAATGAGTTGCGGGAGGCAACAACCGAGCTCTACCTGGAAGCGCTGATCGGGGTGGGCCGGGCCAAGGAGGCGATCGCCTTGCTGGAGGAGTCCCTGGTCGTCGATCCGTTGCGCGAGCGGCTGTGGTGGTTGCTGATGCTGGCCCAGTACAGGTGTGGACGCCAGGCGGACGCGTTGCGCTCCTACCAGCGGGTCCGGACCGAGCTGACCGACCAACTCGGAGTCGAACCAGGTGTCGAGCTGCGCAGGCTCGAAGTCGCGATCCTCAATCAGAGCCCAGGACTGGACGATCTGGTACGGCGTACGGCCGCGCCTCCCGTCGTACAGGGTCAATCCGTTGCCGGCGTGGTCGTCGCGCGTGCGCCACGGCGCTACCGGACTGCGTTGCTGGGGCGAGAGGTCGAGCTGGACGCACTGGTGGGGCGGGTCGAGGCCGGTGCGGTGCTGACCCTGACCGGTGTCGGCGGTGCCGGCAAGACCCGGCTGGCCGTCGAGGTGGCCGGGCGGTTGGAGGACCGATGGCTGGACGGGGTCGCGTTTCTCGACCTCGCACCGGTGATCGACGAGAACATGGTCGCCGCGGCCGCGCTGATGGCACTGGGGCTCGACGAGGAGCCGATCCGGCCACCGATCGACACCGTGACGCGGGCGCTGCAGAACCGGCAGATGCTTCTGGTGGTCGACAACTGCGAGCATGTGCTCGCCGCCGCCGGGCAGCTGGCTGACGCGGTTCTCGACGCGGCGCCCAGCTGCGCCGTCCTGGCTACCAGCCGGCTGCCGTTGGGCATCGTCGGCGAGTGGGTTTGGCCGGTGGGGCCGCTGGCCACCGACGGCGAGCAGTCCGGTGCGGTCCAGCTGCTGGCGGAGCGGGCCGCCGCGGTGAACCCGGACTTCCGCAGCGACCGGCAAGCCGTCGAGCTAGCGCGGCGGTTGGGTGGGTTGCCGTTGGCCATCGAAATGGTCGCGCCCTGGACCCGCACGCTGTCGACGGCCGATATCGCGGACCGCCTCGACCAGCTGATGGCCATCGGTGACCGCAGCAGACCGGAACGTCAGCAGCGAATGGAGGCGGTCTTCGACTGGGGTGATCGCCGGCTGGACCCCGATACCCGCCGGGTCTACCACCGGCTCGGCGTCTTTGTCGGCGACTTCGATTTGGCCGCGGCCGAAACCGTCGTGCCAGCCGAGGCAGGTGAGCAGCCCGGGGTGCTGCCGGCGCTTGGCCGACTGGTCGACCACTCGTTGGTGACAGCCGAAACGTTGAGCGGACCGACGCGGTACCGGCTCCTGGAGCCGGTTCGGCAGTTTGCAGCGGCCCGGTTGCTGTCCGACGGCGAAGATGTCGAGGTCCGCGGTCGCCACCTGCTGCACTATCGGTCGGTCGCGCTCAGGATCGGTAAGCATGCGGCCGGGCCGGAGGCGACCAGCTGGCTGGCCCGGGCCGATAAGGAGATCGCCAATCTGCGGGCCGCTCACGACCATGCACTCCGGATCCGGCGGGCGGACGATGCCACGATCCTGGCCGGTGGGCTGTATTGGTACTGGTGGATCCGCGCGTCCAGCTCCGAGGGAATCGATCGCCTCAGCCGCTCGCTGGCACTCGATCCTGCGCCCGGACCGCGGTCCCGGGCCCGGATCGGCCTGGCGTCCTTGCTGATTCAGGCCGACCGGCTGGAGGAAGCCCGGGAGCAGGCCGAGGCCGCGCTGTCGGATGCCAGGATTGCCGGTGACCCTCGGCTGGAGGCCCATGCGCTGGGCACCGTCGGCCGCGCCGCGAGCGATCGTCTCGACTACGGCCTGGCCGCGACGATGCTGCAGGAAGCCCAGACCAGATTCGAAGCGCTGGAGAACCGGGGCGGAACCGCATGGTGCCTGTTCGTCCGTTATGCCGCCGCCCCGTCGCCCGATGCCCAAGCTGCGGCGCTACCCGGCCTGTATCGCGCACATCGGCTCTACGCCGAGGAGGGCGCGCCCTGGGGGCAGGCGTGGACGTCGTGCCTGCTGGGACTAGCTGCGATCCGGGAAGGACGGATCGATGCCGCAGTCGAGCTGACCGCAGCGAATCGCCTGATCGACGAGAACGGTCTGCGTGACGATCTTGCGGTCTACGCGAAGTCGTATCTCGGTGTTGTCTACGCCCGGGCCGGCCAGCTGCGCGCCACCGTCGAGTTGCTCGCGCAGGCCTTGACGATCGCCGAGGTGTTCCCCGACCGGCGGCCGTTCGCCGCCTGGCGCTGGGCACTCGCGGAGGCTGCTGCCGCCGACCCCGAGCTGTTCGCCCGTTCCCTTGGATTTCCGATCGACCGCACCAGTTCCCTCGTCGACCCGAAGCGGATCGCGGCGCTCCGCTCGACGGCGGTCCGGACGCTGGGCTCGGGGCGCGCCGAGCTCCTGTTCGCTGCGGGCGTGTCCGCGTCCGACCATCAGTTGCTGGCCGAGCTCGAGGCGTCGCTACCCAAACGAGGCCGCTGAGCGCTCGCTGAACACTTGCTGAACGGTCCACCGGCACTCTGATCAGGTATCGAGCTGCCGGACGAAAGGACCATTGTGAGTCTGCACAGCACACTGAGGTTGCGATGAGCGCCGTACGCCGCGGAATCGCGCTCACGCCGATGGAGACCCGCGAAGACATCATCGTTCGCACCGCGCTGCTGGCCGACGAACTGGGGTACGAGGCGTTCGCACTGCCAGAGGCCTGGAGCCTGGACTCGACCATCATGCTCACTCGGATCGGGCTGCAGACCCGGCGGATCACGCTGGTAGCGGGCGTCCTCTCCGTGTGGGGCCGGACACCGGCCACCCTGGCGATGACGGCGGCCACACTGCACCGTCTCACCGAAGGCCGGTTCGTCCTCGGGCTGGGCACCAGCACGGCTGCCCTGGCCGAAGGATTCCACCGGACTCCCTTTGAACGACCCGCTGCCCGACTGCGCGAGGTCACCCGCGAGGTGCGGCACCTGCTCAACGGCGGACGTGCCCAGTACGACGTACCGGGGCAAGCGCACGAACTGATCGCGCGGCCGCTCGCACTGGGACTGCCGGCGATCCCTGAGCTGCCGATCTGGCTCGGGGCGATCGGTGATCGTACGGTCGAGGTGACCTCAGATCTGGCCGACGGCTGGTTCCCGGCCTGCCAGACCCGGCTCGGCCTCGCGGAGCGTGCTTGGCAGTTCAGCCGGCCGATAACTGTTGCCGCGGGCCCTCTGACCGTCGCTGCCGCCGATCCGAAGACGGCACGGACCGCTGTCTCCAGCGGCATCGTCTGGTACCTCTGCGCGATGGGCACCCACTACTCGGCGGCTGTGGTCCGCCAAGGCCACGGTGACGCGGTTCAGGCCATCCACGCCGCGAATCCGAGCCCCAGCCCTTTCAGCGGCATCGTCCCGGAACGCGCACAGGCGTTGATCGACGAGCTGACCGTCAGCGGTACTCCGGATCAGGTCCGCGCCGGTCTGGCGGCCTGGGACGAGGTCGCCGACATCGTCATGTTCGGCCTGCCACCGGGCCTGCCATGGCACCAGATCGAGGCGACTGTGCGCGCCGCGGCGCCGGCGGCCACCATTCCTACAACACTGACGGGGGTGTCGTATGACGAAGGTCTACGACGTATCGGCGACTCTCGCCGAAGCAATCCGGTCTTCTGACCGGGCCAGGACAGTTCAGTTCGTGACTGCCAACGCCAGCCATCTGCTGGACATCGGAGACGCCGGGCTCCTCCTGGCGGCTGTTGACCGGGTCCCCGAATTGCTGGACGACGCACGGATCGCTCCGGTCGTCGCGATGGCGCATCTGGTGACGGGCGACTGGCATCAGGCTCAGCTGGAGTTTCAGCGTTTGGTCCCGGCGACCGGTTCAATCGATCCCGGGCTCGCCTGGCGGGCCGGTTCGGCGGCATATCTGCTGGGTGAGAACGACGCTGCGGAAAAACTGCTAGCCCGTGGTCGGACCGACGGTGAGGATCCCGAGGACCTCGCCATCCTCACCGCGTGGACTGCGGCGCTTCATGCCACCAGGGGCTGCACCGGTGCTGCCCGCGAGGCTGCTGCTCTGTCCCTGGAGTCGGCGCTCCGGTCGAAGTCGACCGGAGCCCTGACCGCGAGCCACGGAGTGCTCAGCGAACTTGCCGCGAGTGTCGGGGACTGGTGCGAGGCCGACAGCCGGCACGGTCTCGCGGTCGAGGCCGCCGAGCGGGGTACCGACGTGCTGAGCAGGATCAGGTTGAGCATCGCCCGGGGCACCCGGCTGGTCTACCAGGGCATCACGGCCGAGGGAATCGCCGAGCTGCGGCGGGCCTTGGAACTTATCGATCGCTCCGGTTATGTGATTGTCCGGCCGCAGGCCCGCTGCCGGCTCGCCGAAGCGCTGACCCAGGCCAGCGAGTACGACGAGGCATTCGCCATGTACAGCGAATCGCGAGATGCGTATCAGGCGATGAACTCGCGGCGGATCGCCGACCCGCTGGCAGGACTCGGGATGATCCACCGGATGCGCGGGCAGGTCGCTCAGGCGCGATCGGCGTACGAGGAAGCGGTACAGCACGCTCAGGCGAGCGGCGACCAGCAGAGCCTGGCCGTCGCGTTGGCTGGGCTGGCCCGGGTCCGCGCCGCGGACGACCTTGATGCGGCCGCCGTCCTGGTGGATCTGGCGGTCGACACCGGCGACGCTCAAGGCCGGAACGAAGCTTGCCTCGCGAAGGGCTGGATCGCCCTCCTGAAGGGTGATTCGGAAGGTGCAGAGGCGCTCGCAAAGGTCACCATCACAGCTGCTCGCCGGCGCCGGGATGCACCTGGACTGGCCGAGGCGCTGGAGCTGGCGGCCTCTGCCCGTCCGGATCTGGGAGGACGGCAGCTCACCGACGCCATCGCGATCTGGACCGACCTCGGCAGCACCGTTCAGGCGGCCAGGGCGAGACTCCTGGATGCGACGTTGCGGGCGGAGCGGAAACAGGCGGCGGCGGTGGTCGAAGAGCTCCGGCGGCTGGGTGTCCAGCCGGAATGGACCGGCATCGCGGACGATCTGGCCAAGGTTCGGCTCACTCCCGCGCTCCGAATAGATGCGCTTGGCAAGTTCCAGGTGATCCGTGAAGGCTCGGTGGTGGCGATGACCGAATGGCAGTCGAAGAAGGCACGCGACGTGCTCAAGATCTTGCTGTCCCGGCGCGGGCGGCCGATCACCCGTGAAGAGCTGCATTCCCTGCTGTGGCCTGACGACACCGAGGTGGTGGGCAACCGGCTGTCCGTCGTTCTGACCACACTGCGGAAGGTACTGGACGGGTCGCGAGTGGACGGGAACATCAATCCGGCCGTGGTTTCTGATCGAAACATCGTTCAGATCGATCTTTCCGTCGTCGATGTGGACGTCGAGCGGTACATGGAGAAGGCAGGCGCGGCGCTGGAAGAGTGGCGGCGAACCGGCTCGGGAGCGCTCACCTCCTTGCAGCTCGCGGTAGCGGAATTCACCGGCGACTTCTGCGCGGAGGACCTGTACGAGTCGTGGGCAGCGCAGACGCGTGAAGAGGTGTCGGCCATGCACTCGGCGGTATTACGGGCGCACGGTGCTGCGGCAAGGGAGACCGGGCACATCGACCTGGCGGCTTGGTCCTATCTGAGCCTCCTCCGGCAGGATCCCTACGACGAATCGACGCATGTGGATCTGGTCGCGATGTTGCAGGAATCAGGCCGCTTCGGCGAGGCACGGCGCCAGTACCGCCGTTATGTCGAGCACATGACCGAAATCGATGTGCCTCCGGCGGACTATCCGCAGAGCACCCAGATCGGTTTCCATGCGGCCATCGGTGCGGCCGGGTAGCTCCCCGCCGTAGTCGAAATCCGGGACTATCCGACGGCGGGTTCGGTGAGGGCGGCGACCAGAGCACGAGCTTCCTCGAAGCCGGTCGCCGCCTCGCTGGTGCCTACTGCCGAGACGAGACCGGCGAAGGTCCGGCGATCGTGTGGGTACATGCCCAGTCGCGTGTCCTGGCTGCAGGCAAGAAATCCGGTCACTCTTGCCGCAATCGTCCGGTGGCCGAGGAGAAGGGCCGCGTGGGCCAGGTGCACGAGGTCGACGTGCTGCTGCTCGAGATCGGTGATCTCGGTGCGGATTCCGAGAGCGCCGAGCAGCAGCGGGACGGCCTCGGGTGCCTTGCCATTGGCCAGGAACGCAACGCCCAGCCCGCTGAGCCCGTTCCCGGTCAAGTTGATGATGCCCACGCCCGGAGCCAACCCGAGCACCTGAAGGAACTCGGCATGGGCTGCCCCGGGGTGCCCCTCGCCTAGGAACAGGAAGCCGACCTCCTGCCGGGCATACGCCTCGGCTTCGCGGTCCCCGGTTGCGAGCGCCATCGCAAGGCCTGTCTCGAGATGACGCCGGGCGGCCGGCAGGTTGTTCTCCTTGTGGCTGACGACGCCGAGGAGGTACTCGGCCTTCCGGATCATGACCGTCAGGCCGATCGCCGATGCCGCTACCAGCGCCTGTTCCAGGAACCTGCGGGCGGGGAGGAGCTCGCACCGCATCTCATGCTCGCGCCCTTGGCGATACAGGTCGTCGATACGCCGGCGCTCGGCCACTTCCTCATCCGTGGAACTCATAACCGGCAGCCTCGCACACGGGATCGGCCGGATTCTGGGGTGCTGCTTGGGGGATCACCTGTCCCGGCTGACCCAGAATCCCCGCGGACAATCTGTCGATCACCACAGCAACGTACTTGTCGACAGCCGGAACCGGAATCGTCAACTGGCGTGCGATCTCGTCGGTTGTGAGGCCTTCGACGAGCAACCTGAGGACCTCGAACTCACTATGATCGAGGTCGGCAGGATGGTTCTGCGGAACTGCTGCGCCACGGGATATCTGGCCGATCCCGAGCTGATGGAGCCGTTGTCCTGCAATCCGGGCCAGCGGCTTCGCTCCGAGCGAATCCAGCTCTTCGACTGCCTTCAGTAGATGCTCGGGGCTGTCGCTCTCAGACCAGGCCATCGCCGTCTCGTAGCGGCGGCCGGCTCTCGCCCACAGCTCGGCCGCCTCCCGCCAATTCCCTGACGCGAGCAGCTGGAACGGTCCGCCAGCCGTGCTCATCGCGACGATGTGGCCAGCACGCGTCAACCAGTACCCGAGCTCTGGCCAGACGCTCCGCAGATCCACGTGGTAGGCATCGGTGAACGGACCGAGTGCGATTCCGGCGACGGCTGAATGATCGCCGGTCAGCCAGGCGGCTTCCGCAGCGACAGCGGCTGCCCGCGCCATGTACTCCAGGTCTCCGCTCTCGTGGCTGTGGGCAACGACCGACGCGACCAGATCGGCTGCGCTGGCTTCGCCGCGCCTGCTCCCCACGCGGGCGAGTAACTCCAGCGCCGTGCATCGATGCGGGAGCGAGCTGGTTCTGAGGACCGCGGACGCAGCTTCTACGGCGTCGTCCCAGGCGCCACGGTCGATGTCGACTCTCGATCGGTCCAGTCTCAGCCTGGCGTACTCCGTAAGGAGGCGTGAACGTTCTCCGGGCGTCAGGAGACCGGCGCTTTCGAGCACCAAGCGATAGTGAGCGGCTGCCTCGCGGTAGGCGCCGTCAGCCGCGGCATCCCGGGCCGCGGTGGTGATCGTACCGACCAGGTCGGCCGGCTCCCTAGCATGCTCAAGGACCATTCGATCGAGTTTACTGACCATGCCACTGACACGGCTCACAGTCCGTAGTGGTTCAACAACCACAGCAGAAACACTGTCAACCCCCTCACCCGGATGGGCGGGGCACAGGCCAGCCACAGCGCACTTGAAGCGGTCGTTGGGGAAATGGTGTCAGTCAAAACGCGTGCTTACCGCACGCGTCCAAAGCACACTCGGGAACTGATGACCATGGCACAGAACACGCTTCGGCAGCTATGCCTTCAATCGACCACGATCGAGCCTCCGACGACAGATCGACCGCAATACAGCCTGCTGGGTCCCCTGGAGGTCTGGCGATGCGGTCGGCCGGTCGACATCGGGGGCCCGCAACAGCGGACGCTGCTGGCGGTGTTGCTACTCAATGCCAATCGGATGGTCGGCACGGATCGGCTGATCGAGCACCTCTGGGGCGTGCAGCCGCCGCAGACCGCCAAAGCCCTGCTCCACGGCTGCATCTCGCACCTACGGAGAGTGCTCAACTCGTCGTCGAACGAGCAGGTTCTCGTTACTCGAGGATCGGGATACGTTCTCAGGGTCGACACCGAGGACCTGGACCTGCTGCGTTTCCGGCACCTGACGGATGCGGCGGCCTGCCTGCCGGATGGCGAGCATCGCGTGAGACTGCTCTCCGAGGCACTCGCCTGCTGGAAAGGTGCCGTAGCAACCGGGCAGGATCTGCCCAGCTGCTCCGAGGAGATCGCGGAGCTGGAGGAACGCCGGACCGCGGCGCTGGAGGACCGTCTGGTCCTGGACCTTTCGCTCTCGGTCCACGCCGGCCTCCTGGTCGAGGTACGGGCTGCGGTCCGCAGACACCCATTGCGCGAACGCTTGTGGGCACTGCTGATCGCGGCGCTCTACGGCCTGGATCGGCAGGCCGAGGCGCTGGCGACGTATCGCGAACTCCGGCAATCCCTGATCGATCAACTCGGGATCGAACCGAGCGTCACGCTCCGGGAACTCCATCAACAGATCCTTTCCGGAACCAATCCCGGCGATCTGATCATTCCGGTCGGAGCCGAAAACCTCCGCCGAACTGGTTGAAAAGAGTGCCGATGCCCTTTGCGGACGTGGACAGACGCGCCACTGTGCCTGCACTTCATCAGGGGATTCTGGGGAGCTCTCACTGGGTGCCGGGCCGGCGATGGCTTCCCAGAGGTTCCCCAGCGTGGTCGGTGACCCTAACCCGGTAGGCGAGATCTGAGGAGGCACTGTGGAGATTTCCCGGCGAAGGTTCCTGGCGGCCGCTGCGGTCGGGACCTTGGCGGCCCTCGACCCCACCGGGCTGGTGACCGGAGCAGCCAGGGCCGGCGTGCCTGCTGAGTTGACCGGCGGAGTGACGACGCTCGACCGGACGGTCAAGCTGGGACCTCCTGGACCGCGGGGCTACCGCAAACTCATCGCCGGCCCAGGGGAACCGCACGTTGACCGAGTGGAACTGTTCCCGGGAGCCCCGCCGATCATCGATCGGCCGATGATCGCCTTCGCGCAGATGTCGGACCTGCACATCATTGACGACCAGTCTCCGATGCGGCTGGAACTGTTCGATCGGTATGCCGATCCCGGGCCGCCGCATTTCGGTAGCTACGACGACTTCGACGGTGCTTACCGACCGCAGGAGAGCTTGTCAGCCCACATGACCGATGCGATGTGCCGAGCGGTCGCCAAAGTCGGGCAGGGACCCGCGACCGGTCTACCGTTGAAGTTCACCCTTGTCACAGGTGACATGACGGACAACGCGCAGTACAACGAGACCAGGTGGTACATCGACCTTCTCGACGGGCGACCGGTCACGGTGAACTCCGGTAGTGCCCAGGACCAGAGTGTGACCGGGGCGGCATTGGGGATCGACAAGCATTACTGGCATCCTGCCCACGAACAGAATGGACCTGATCAGTACCTGGCAGCGGGATTCCCGAGGGTTCCTGGTCTGCCCGCGGCCGCCAGGACCACCTTCGACGCGCACGGCGTGGGGATGCCCTGGTACGCCGCGTACGGCAACCACGATCGCAACATCCAGGGCAACTTCGATCCCTTCACACCGGTCGTCGGCGACGACCTGAGATCGATCGCTGTCGGGGGCGGCAAGGGAATCGACACCAAGAATCCGCTACCGGACGTGGGTGACGGCAGTATCGGCAGCTTCGGTGAGTACAAGGACCTGCTCGATGCCGTCGGCGGACTGGTGCTGACCCATGTGCAGCCGGACGCGGCTCGCCGGCCCTTGTCACGTGAGTCGTTCATGGCCGAGCATTTCAACACCACCGGTATGCCGATCGGGCACGGGTTCGCCACTGTTGCGAACGACGCCGACTACGTCATCCCGTCAGGACCCGAGGATCTGTTCCGGTTCATCTGCCTGGACACGACCGAGTCCAACACCGCCACGGGGTCGATCGACGGCGACCAGTTCGACTGGCTGCTGGTTCAGCTGAGGGCATGTCACTCGCGCTATGAGATGTACAGCCCTATCACCAAGACGTACATCAAGTACGACCAGCCCGGCGTCCGCGACCAGCTGGTCGTGCTCTTCTGCCATCACACCCTGGCGACCATGAACGATGACTTTGATGCCGGCGTGAAGCTGCGGCTCCTGCTGCTCGGCTTCCCCAACGTGATCATGATCGTCAACGGTCACACCCACAAGAACAAGATCAACGCCTGCCCGCGGCCGGTCGGGTCCAACTTTCTCGGTGGGTTCTGGGAGATCAACACGGCCTCACATATCGACTGGCCGATCCAGAGCCGGCTGATAGAGGTGGCCGAGGGCGACGGTGTGCTGGCGATCCACACCACGATGGTTGACCTGGATGCGCCGCTGGACTCCGGCGACGACAAGTCGAGCGCGGTCGGGCTGGCTGCACTGGGACGCGAACTGACCGCGAACGACATCCAGCAGACCGGTAAACCAGGTGGCATCACCAGCACCGAAGGCCAGCTCTCGGATCGCAACGCCAGACTGCTGCTACCGATGCCTTTCAAGATCCCGATTCGGCCTTCGCGGGTCGCGACGGCACGCAACAGCGACGGAAAGCTGGAGACCTTCGCACTGGCCAAAGATGGCGGGATCTTCCGGCGCAGGCAGACCACTGCGGGCAGTCCGTCGTACCCGGCCTGGGACCAGTTGGATGCGGCCGGTGTCGCGCTGTCGGCCGAGACGAATGCCGACGGCCGGATCCAGTTGTTCGTACTCCGAGCAAATGCCAGCATCATCATGCGGTCGCAGAGCACTCCCGGTGGGCCGATGGCAGCCTGGACGGCGCTCGATGGCGGCTTGAGCACAATCGCATCGACCCGGACCAGTGACGGCCGGATCGAAATCTTCGGTACGACGGTGACCGGTGCCGTGCAGACACGTCGGCAGAGTACGCCGAACGGGCAGTTCGGACCTTGGGCCACACTCGACGGCACAATGAACGCTGTAGCGGTCGAAACCAACGCCGACGGCTCGACGGTGCTGTTCGCCGTCAGCCCGTCGGGCCGGGTCTTCCAGCGACGGCGGGCTCATCCGGCAGCTTTATGGACGTCGTGGCGGGTGCTCACCGGTTCACCCGGCAAGTTGAGTTCGATCTACGCCTGCAAACGCGCTGACGGTCGGCTGATCCTCAGCGGGACCGATGTGCTCGGCCAGTTCTGGCAGAGCATCCAGGCGACGCCGGATGGCGAGGTCTGGTTGCCGATGGTCAAGTTCGCGGCCGTTGGCACCGGCCCGGATCGCTTGTCGTCGGCTGCCGCCGAGATCAACGCCAATGGCGTCGTGGAGATCCACGGCATCGATCCGGCCGGGAAGGTGTTCTATACCGCAGTGGTCGAGGGCGTACCTACGAGCTGGGTCAAGACTCCGGATCTGTTGCCGGTCTCACGCACCGTCCCCGATCTCCGGGGCAGGACCACCGCCGCCGCCAGGCAGTTGCTCGAAGCAAACTTCCTGGTTCTCGGCACCATCGGTTCGACTTCGGTCAGCGACTCTCTCGACGCGGGCAAGGTCCGTACTCAGAGTCGTGCCGCGGGGAGCATCGTGCCGACCGGCACCATCGTCAACGTTACCGTCGGGCAGTGGGACGGCAGCCACAAATAAAGAACCGCGCGGTGACCGGCCTCGAGGCCCGGCCACCGCGCGGATCCAGTTGCGGTGTGCGCTGTCTACTTGGCGTCGGCCAGACAAAGGACGAAGCCCTTGTTTTTGGTGCCTTCCCAATAGACCTGCGAGACACCCTGGAAGTCCTTGCAGGCGCTCATGGTGGCGTCGTCCCGTCCCTTGTCCCCGATCCGGCCGACGACCTTGAACTGGGCATCGGCGGTGTCACAGCCCACTTGCTTGAGGCCTTTGGACCCGGATTCCTTGACGCAGTCGCCAACCTCCGCATTGGCGGCGTTGGTCCTGGCCAGAAATAGGGCCCCGCCGATGATGACGACGATTGCACTCACCCCGACCAGGTTGGTGATCTTCTGCTTCTTGCTCAACTTGTTCTTCGTGTTGCCGGGTACTTCTTGGCTTGCCATGACGAGTCTCCCTGCTTGTCTACACGAGTTCGCGATGATCTGAACAGGAGAGCCTTCGGGTGGGATGTGAATCGGCTGAGACTTTGACCGACCCGATTGTCGGCCATCACCGTACCCATAGAGCACCCACAGCGTTCTCTGGCGCAATGGAACCCCGGCCTGACGTGAGGCTCACTGATTGGGGAAGTGATGGGGGAACCGAACGAGGGAGCAGCGACTCGCGTGCGGTATCGCGTACTGGGGGCGCTGGAGGTCTGGCGTGATGAGGAACCACTCGCCGTCGGAGGTCCGCAACAGCAAGCGCTGCTGGCGATCCTCCTGCTGAACGCGAACAGGGTGGTCTCCGCCGATCGGCTGATCGAGTACCTCTGGGGTTCGCATCCCCCGACGACTGCCAGGAGTCTGCTGCAGGGGTGCATCTCGCAACTCCGGCGCGCCCTGCAGCCTGCTGCCGGCGCCGCGAGTGATCATCCGCTCTCCACTCGCGCTCCTGGCTACAGGCTCCGGGTTCGGTCGGCGGAGCTGGACCTGCTGGCCTTCGAGGAGCGGGTCCAGGCGGCGGCCGAGATCGAGGACCCTGCCCGCCGCTCGCGGATGTTGGCAGATGCGATCGCCTGCTGGTCCGGCCCGGTGCTTGACGGGCTGGACCTGTTGGCTTGTCATCAGGAGATCGCGCAGCTGACGGAACGTCGTGGTTTCGCCTACGAGCAGAAGTTCGAGGCAGACCTGATGCTGGGTGTTCAAGCGGGTCTGGTGGCCGAGCTCAAAGCGCAGATTCGCGGCGAGCCGCTCCGGGAGCGACTGTGGGGCCTGCTGATCGCGACACTCTACGCGCTGGATCGACAGGCGGATGCGCTGGCCGCCTATCGTCGGCTGCGGACGTCGTTGATCGACCAACTCGGGATCGAGCCGAGCCCAACGCTGCAGGAACTACATCGCCAGGTGCTGGCCGGTACGCCGCCGCAGGATCTCGTGATCCCGGTCGGCAGCCGATCGGCCAAGGACGGCAGGGATGCCCTGGCCACCGCGCCCCCGGCTCAGCTGCCGGCTGCACCGCCCACATTCGTCGGCCGCCGAACAGCTCTCGGACTGCTCGGCGAACTTCATCGGGCCGAGGCGGCCAGGATGGCAGTCGCGGTTGTGAGCGGCAGTCCGGGGATCGGGAAGACGGCGCTCGTTCTGCAGTGGGCGCACCAGGCCAAGAGCGACTTCCCGGCTGGTCAGCTGTACGTCGATCTGCGTGGCTACGGCCCAGCCTCACGCCTGCGGCCGATCGAGGCGCTGGCAGGATTTCTGGCCGCGCTCGGAGTATCGCCCGAACGGATCCCGGTCGATCTGGAGCAGGCCGCGGCACTGTATCGATCGGTGCTCTCCGGCAAGCGGATGTTGATCGTCCTCGACAACGCCTACGACGCCGAGCAGGTCCGACCGTTACTGCCGGCTTCACCGGACTGCTTCGTCCTGATCACCGGCCGCGGCAGGCTGGACGGACTGGTCGTCCGAGACGGCGGTCGGCGATTCGCTCTTGATGTTCTCGCCTCCGACGAGGCGGTGGAGCTGCTTCGCGAGGTGGTCGGCAGTGCGCGGGTCGATGCCGAGCCCGTTGCGGCAGCCGAGCTGGTGAAGCTTTGTGTCCGGCTTCCGTTGGCCCTTCAGATCACGGCGGCGAATCTGGTTCGCCGTCCACTCCGGTGTCTCGCCGACCAGGTGCGAGATCTTCGTGCCGGGACTCTGGATGCGTTGGCGATCGGGGACGACGATCAATCAGCCGTCCGCGCGGTGTTCGCCCGGTCGTACGAATCGCTGGATCTCGAAGCGCGCCGGGTGTTCTGCTTGCTCGGCCTGGTGCCCGGCCCAGGGTTCGACACCGCTGCGACCGCCGCACTCGCTGCACTTCCGCATCGGGTGGCGAGGGCGAGTTTGGATCGTCTGGTCAGCGCTCACCTGCTCGATGAGTCGGCGCCTGACAGGTTTGCCTTCCATGATCTCCTGAGGCTCTACGCGTGCGAGCAGGCCGAGTTGAATGATGGCGCCGCCGACTATGACCTGGCACGGGGACGGTACCTGCGGTGGATGGTCGAGATGGCCGATGACGCGACCCGAGTCCTGTGTCCTGAACTACTTCGTGCCGTGCCGGCGGGCCGGTCGGCAGAGCGGCATCAGAATCCCGAGTCCGCGCTGCGCTGGCTGGACACCGAGCGAGCGAACCTGGTGGCGATCGCGACCCAGACCGCATCACGTGGCAACTGCGCGAGTGTTTGGTTGCTTGCTGACGCGCTTCGGGGCTATTTCTGGCTACGTCGGCACAGCGTGGACTGGCTTGCGGTCGCGAACGCCGGCCGATCGGCGGCCGAAACGGAGCAGAACCTGCAGGCTCAGGCAGCAATGCAGTTCAGTCTGGGGATGGCGAGGTTGTGCCTCAACCAGCACGCGGAGGCGATAGGTCATCAGACTCGAGCGCTCGAGCTTTGCGAGGCCGCCGATTGGGAGGAGGGCTGCGCCAACGCTCTCGGCAATCTCGGGGTGCTGCGCTTCGAGATCGGAGAGCTTGAGACCGCCCTGAGCCTTCATGAGCAGGCCTTGCTGATGAATGGCCGAACCGGCTCGAAGCGCGGCGAAGCGGCCAATCGATGCAACCTGGCGCAGGTTCATCTTGCGGCCGGCCGTCTCAGGGAGGCCGGGCGAGAGCTCTGGCAGAATCTGATCCTTCACTACGAGGGTGACTATGGCAGGGGCAGCACGCTTGAGCAGCTCGGTGTCGTGTTCGGGCGGCGAGGCCAGTTCGAGCACGCCTTCGATTCGCTGGACCGGGCGCTTGAACATTTTCGCAGGGTCGGGAATCTGAACGGTGAGGCGATGACGCTCGGCGATCTTGCCTTCCTCCGCGGCCAGTCCGGGGCGACCGAGGACGGCCTTCGCGATGCGTTGCGGGGATACGAGATTGTCCGGCGTACCGGCGACCGGGTGACCGAAGCCCACGTCCTCATTCGCCTCGCGGGGATCCAGGTCGATCTTGGCAGGCAGCCCGATGCCGTCACCCATCTGGAGCAGGCGCTGGACCTCGCCCGTCAGACCGGTGCCAAGCTGCAGGAGGTAGAAGCCCTGGTTGGCCTGTCTGCCGCATTTGCCGTCAGCGGAGGACACGATCGAGCCCTCGACCACGCGCGGCGAGCAATGGTGCTTGCCGACGACCTCGGTTACCAGAGCCTCTATGGGCAGGCGATGGCCACGATCGCCACCATCCACAGGGAGCTCGGCCAAGATAACCAGCACTTGAACTACGCTCGCCGAGCTTTCGCAGTGGCCGAAGCGAGCGGAGACGAACTCCTTCGGCGCCGAGCTGTGAGATTGCTCGGCACTGATGGCATCGGGAGCCGCAACGGCGCTTGACGAGGGGGACAGGCAGGGGCGGAGGAGCCGCTACCCATCCGGCCTGAATCAGGAGCTGCTCCCGAAGCCCGACGGCCCGTTGAAGGCAGGGTCACGACGCCCAGGGTAGCGGTGGTTCGTTGTCGCGTTTTCGGTCAGCTTCGGCGCGCACCATCTCCGCACCTGCGGGCTCAGGAGCCCTGTCATGCGGCACTGCCCCGGCCGGCCTCCATACGCTGTGGTTGCTGAGCCGGAGGCGCCGTCGCCTGGCCTGCAGAGCCACCGTCCTGGGCCAGTTCGTCGCTGTCCTTCCGGATCGGACCGACCTCCTCTTCCCAGATCTTCTCGATCTGCCGATCTGCCGATCTGCCGATCTGCCGAGTTGCCGAACCAGGGTGGGCAACATGGCAGAGCCGAAGAGCAGGATGACGATCGCGAGAATGATGAGCCACTCCGCGCCCTGAGGCATTCCGAGGAGTGAAGGCATGGCGAGCGCCGTTTCGTGAGAATCAGTTGGTCAAGTGCGGCAGGTTCTCGGGAAATGAGCTCGTCCCGAACTCGTTGTCGAGGCCGGCTCGAACCGCTGCCAGCGCGTTTGCCCTGGCCCGAAGCTTGGTTCCGATGTAGGCCGACCGGTCGAGCTTGGCCAGGTTCGTCGCGACCGCGGCGGCGGCGGCGATCAGGTCCGTGGACTCCACCACCTGATCCAGGATCCCGGCAGTAACCGCGCTGTCCGGTGTGTACCTCTCGGCGAGGGTGACAACCCGGTCGAAGTGCGGTGGTGGCACGCGGTAGCGGCAGATCTCGATCGCCGCGAGGGGGACGGGCAGGCCGAGCGCAACCTCATTCGCGGTCAGGATGTGCGGACCACGCGCCCCGATGCGGTAGTCGCCGCTGAGCGCGAGGAACAGCCCCATGGCGATCGCGTGACCGCTGCAGGCGATCACGACGGGGGTCGGGAAGGACAGCAGCCTGTGGGCTAGCCGGAAGCCGGAGCGCAGCATCGTCACAGCCTCGGGCCCTCGGCCGCTGAGGGTCTTGAGATCGAAGCCGGCCGAGAAACAACCGTCCGTACCCGTGAGGACCACGGCTGCTTCATCGGCCTGCGCCTGGTCGAGGGCGTGGGCGATCGCCGACAGCATGACCTGTGACAGCGCGTTGGCCCGGCCACCGTTCATCGAGATCGTTGCAACGAGATCCTGGCGGTCATAGCGCACGAGTTGGCTGGTCATCCGCTGCCCGTCACGGTGCGCAGAAGCGGGTGTTGTCGCCGGCGTCCGTCGTGCAGACATCGACGCCGTCGCCTCCGTCGGCCAGGTCTCCGCGACCGGCATCTCTGGTGTCGAGACGGTCGTTGCCGCCACGACCCTGCAGGGAGTTGATCACCGGCCCATTCGCGGCGAACGCGATGCTGAGCTGATCGTTGCCCTCGCCGCCGTGGATGGCCTCGACGTCCGATCGCACGTTGTCGCGTTCACCTGTCGCGCCATCGTCGAACAAGCCGTCGTTGTCCACGGTGACACCGTCCGGGCGTGCGGCGTAGCTGACTACATCGAAGCCCGCGCCACCCTCGAAGAGATCCGGGTCCTTGGCCGTTCCCGCGTCGAGGGTGTCCGCGCCGTCTTCGCCGTACAGTTCGTCGCTGCCGAGGCCTCCGTCGAGACGGTCGTCACCAGCATCGCCGCTCAGGACGTCGTTGCCTGCCAGGCCGTTGAGGACATCGCTACCGCCACCGCCGACGAGTCTGTTGGCCGAGGCACTGCCGGTCAACGAGTCGTCGGCCGAGCCGCCGGCCAGATTCTCGACGTCCGGGCGGATGTTGTCGTGCTCACCAGGCGCGCCGTCGTCGGCGGTATCGTCGATATCGGCTCGCACGGCCGTCTGCCGTTCGCTGTAGTCGGCGAGGTCGACGCCGTCGCCGCCTGACAGCTCGTCGTCGCCGGCGTTTCCGGCCAGCTGATCGTCACCAGGTCCGCCTTGAAGACGGTCGTTTCCGGGACCGCCGAGCACTGTGCCTGAGCCGGACTTCGGGCCCAAGACCAGGCGGTCGTCGCCGGCACCTCCGGAGAGAACTCCGCGCATCGCATCGAAATCGTCCAGAGCATCGAAGGTGACGCTGTCTGCGAGGTCACCGGCATCGATCCGGATATCCCACAGCCCACGCAGGGCACAGCTGACGACGTGGACGTCCAGCGGTGTGCAGCCGACCGCCCGGACAAAGTCGCCGGCGTCGGTAACGATCAGATTTTCGCCCCGCCGCTGGACGCCGATGACGTTCGCCTTGCCCGGCGCAGCGGTCACAGTCATGATCCCGAGCCCGGGATCGGCCACGACCTGCGTGAAGGTTGCCGCGCTCGCATCGGCGACGGGCAGCAGAGCTGCCGGCACCACCAGGAGGAACCCGGCGATCAGGCTCGTCTTTCGTGACGTCGATACACGTGAGCGAGGCAAGGATCCAAGCCTGCGTTGCATTCGGACCATCTCCTAAGTCGGTCGGACGGGAGACTCATCCTGCGCCGCATCGGTGGGCAACTTATGGGAGTGAGAGGTACCCCGCGCAGGCGAACTCCGACCAACACGAAGCCCTCAGGTTTCTCGAACACAGGTGTGTCGAAATCGAGGTGTGCCGGGAAGTGCAGCCGTGGGTGGCAGTCCAGCGCTCATGCCGAGCCAACCGGCGCATCCGTGGACCCGCACTGGCTCTCCCCCCGAGCCAGGCGGGCCACCACACGCTGGGGCTGCCCGCGCCGAACGGGCCTCACCCGCCTGCATCGGTGTCGTGGCGGCCCCAGCGAGTGACCGAAGACGGCCAACACAGGACTAGGTTCAGGAGGTGCACTGATGACCGTGCGCAGTGGATACAGGCTATTGGCCATACTGGTTATCGGATTGGCCTCGATGGCTGTCATGGTGTCGCCGGTCGGCGCGGTGGCGGACACGAATCCCCCCACCGTGCCCTCAGGGCTGAGGGCGACGGACGTCTCGTTCACCTGGGCGCAGTTCGCCTGGAACCCGTCGACGGACGACTCAGGCGCAGTGTCCTACTACGTGTTCGAAATCGAGAACACCACGTGGAGTCTGGTGAGCGCCGGGACCCTCACCGGGCGGTTGGGCGGCCTGGACGCAGGGCGCACCTACCGCGCCACAATGCGGGCTGTCGACCGAGCCGGGAATCATTCGGTTCGAACTGCGATCAACTTCTCCACGCTTCGCCGGACCGGTCCTGCACCCACCCAGCCGTCGAGCCTGCAAGTGCTGTCTAACAATGGACGGCCGGACACCATCACCTGGCACCCCTCGGATCACGACGGTCCGGTCTACTACGAGGTCTTCTCGGGCGGTGTCTCCGTCGGTACGACGGGAACCACCCGAGTGTCTCTCCGCGAGCTGCTCGACGCCGGGACCATCGACATCGGACCGAACTTCTTCACGGTACGGGCCTGGGGCGAGCACGAACACGCCTCCGAACTCAGCGACGGGCTGATGGTGATCGTCCCGAACCCGCAGGGATAGCCGCGTGACCACGACTGGTCCAGACTTCGAAGCCATCACCTCCCGACAGCAGGCGACCTGGGCCGCCGGCGATTTCGGGCGGATCGGCTCGCTCGTCGTCCTGCCGCCGGAGTTGCTCTGCGAATCCCTTGATATCCACCCCGGCGACCGCGTTCTCGACGTCGCCGCGGGGAACGGTGCCGCGTCGCTCGCCGCCGCCCGGAGATGGGCCGACGTCACCGCACTCGACTTCGTCGAGCATCTGCTGGAGTCGGCTCAGAAACTTGCCACGCTCCAATACCTGCCGATCCGGACCAAGCTCGGGGATGCCCAGGATCTGCCCTTCGAAGACGGCAGTTTCGACGTGGTGCTGTCCACCTTCGGAGCGATGTTCGCGCCGGACCAGCAGCGAACAGCGGACGAGCTGGTCAGGGTTTGCAAGCCTGGTGGCCGGATCGGCATGACCAACTGGACTCCGGATTCCCTGGTCAGCGGGATCTTCGGGGTGGTCGGGAGCCATGTTCCGCCGGCGGCGGGCCTTCGCCCGGCCGATCAGTGGGGGACTCGAGCTCGGATCGAGGAACTGTTCCAGAACCGGATCGGTGCGCTGCAGATCCGCCGTCGCGAGTTCACCTTCCGGTTCCCGTCGGACGAATACATGCTGGAGTATTACCGCGCCTGGTACGGGCCGACGCAGAAGGCCTTCGAAAGGCTGGATCGGGAGGGCCAGTCGAGCTTGGCCGCCGATCTCCTCGCTCTCTATCGGAGTCACAACCGGGCAACCGACGGCAGCCTGGTCGCTGCGAGCGAGTACGTCGAAGTCGTCGCCGTAGTGAGCTAATGGAGATCGGCCTGCCCCAGCGCGCGGGGTGGGCCGATCAGTGCCTGACCAGTAGCGCCTCGGAACCGACCGGGACGAACCCTGCCGCAAGGAACGCCCGCATCGAGGCGGCGTTGCCGGGCGTCACCTGTGCCCAGACATACGAGCCGATCGGAGCGAGGACCCGCGCCGTACGGGCCAGCTCTCGTCCTCGGCCCTTGCTCCTGTTCACTTCGGGCACCTCCACAGCGCACTCGAGCCGTCCGTCGACTCCCTGTCCAGTGAGGACGAGACCGCCGCCAACGTGGTCGAAGACCTGTACGCCGACCCGGTGCACGCGGGCCCGTTGCACGCGCGGATGGTCTTGGTCACCTAGTTCGACGAGCATGGACCGGAGCTGAGCCCGCTCTGCGACATCAGCCAGTGCGGGTGCCAGCAGCAGTGCATTGATCGCGTTGACCCGCCTGCCGGTGGCGGCCTCCAAAGCGGTCAGAAATGGTGGGTTGAGCGGCGCGGAGGGATCGGCCGGCGGGAGAAGATCGTGGACCCAGTCCGGCGTGGCGTCGGCGGCGACCACGATGTGAGCTGTCAGCCCGATGACACACGTGTCCCGTTCGGACGGTGCGCCGACAACGCTGACGCTCAGGTCGGGGGCTGGGAACACGCCCAGTTCGATCTGGCTCAGGGTGTCTGTCCGTACTTCTGTTTCGTCGGTCATGGGTGCCTTCCTGGTGGTTCGCCGGTCCATCGAATGGTGGTCGTTCACCAGGAGCCGCCGCCGCCTCCGCCGCCCCCTCCACCGGCCGCACCTCTTGATCCGAGGCCACCGCCTCCGCGGGTACTCGAGTTGAGCGAGCCGAGGAGGCCTGACAGGGACGAATCCGGGCGCTGGAGCGAATTGACGATGGCTTCTGTGAGTACGCCGGCCGTGAACGGCGACGCGAAAAGTGAGGGACCGGAGTACCAGCCGGACTGTCCAGGGATGCGGCCTGTTGTGATCAGCTGTCCACAGACCTCCTGCCAGCGGTCCGTGAGCCCGTAGACGATCGCCCACGGCAGGTAGCGGCTGAAGATGTCCTCGCCCTCATCGAACCGCAGCTGATCGGCCTCTGCCGTGGCCAAGTAGGTTCTGAAGCCGACGATCTGATCGGCGATCGCCCGGCCGGCGGCCGACCGCCTTCCTCTCTCGCGCGCGGCCAGCACGCGGTGTATGCCGTGGGTCGCGATACAGAAAGCGACCAGGAGAATCAGCCAGTCGAGCGAATGGCGGGTGCGGTGGCCGACCACAACACCCGCGATGAGGCCGAACAGGCAAATACTGAGCGGGACGAGGCAACCTGCCAGGGTGGGAGCTGCGGCAGGTGGGCGGGCGTACCAACCGTGAGCCATGACCTGCGCCCGCACCGCGTCCGCCGTTGCGAAGTGCGCCCTGGACATCGCCGAGTCCGCAACACCTTTGAGGATGGTCGTTTCGCCTCTGACGAGCGGATCGAACAGCTCCTGTAGCAAATTCTTTTCGTGCCCAGGTCTTGCGAGCGTGGGGTCGGCAAGTACTAGCGTCATGGACTTGTCGTCGAAGCTCGCCTGGACCTCCAACGCGCCACGAAATGCGAGGTCGATGACGGTCGCTGCTGTCTGCTCGGCATAGATATCGGGGTTTATCAGGAAGCCGGCCTCAGCCACCGGAATCGGTGGCGGGGCGAATATCACCGGAAGTTGTTCGTCATGCAGTTCGTCGGTCCCGATGACTGCCCGGATGCCTCGCGGCGGAACAGTTCCGGGGGGGGGGGGGCTGATGTAGCGCTGATCGCGCCGGAGCGATCTGACCCACAGTGTGGCGCCGAGCGTCGTCAGGATGGCGGTTGCGCCGGCACTGATCAACACGCCGCGGCTTACCCCGGTGACTGTGACCTCGTCATCAGAATCGCCGAGGACCGGAACGGCAGGCCGGCCTGCCGGTTGCACGATCGGTGAGTCGTTCCGCACCAGTCCTGGACGGATCCCTGCAACATAGGTGAGCTGGTCGCCCGGCAGCAGCAACGGATGGGTGAAACGGCCCTTCCCGTCCTGTGAAGTCATGCTCCCGCAACCCGACTTCGTGCCGACCGAGCCGGCAAAGCAAGCGACCTTGGCAACTCCACCCGGAACTTCGACCGTGATCCCGACCGAATGCAACGGTGCAGTCCAGCCACCACCGGTGGCATCCCAATAGATCTCTGTGTGATCACTGAAGTGCCTCAAGGCACCCGCGACCTGATAGCGGATGACATAGGTCGCCGTTTCGGTCGCGATTCGCCGCTGAGATGAGCCGATCCGCAACCTGAGCCCTTCGACTCGCCCAGGACGATTACGGTCAAGATCCACAGCTACCGTCGTCAGCTCAGCGCTGTGGCCCGACGGGCTGCTCACACTCACATCCGAGACGTCATACCGCTGATCGAGCCTCGCATCATCGGCGGACGGCTCCCGCGTCACCAGATCCCGAAAGATCCCGTGCCGCCCCGAGCTGGACCCGAACCGGTAGACGATGGTCTCGGCGATGTGCAGAATCCCGTCTCCGTCCACCCGGTGCACGGCCCGGAACGAGTCAACCGAATCGTCACTCGCCGCAACCGCCACCCCACCCGGTGCCAGCACCCCGACAACCGCAACCACCAACACCGCTATCCGCTTGGACACTGGCTCGTTCTGTCACGCGCCCCTAACACCAGCCTGCGAGTGCCCTGAGGGTCAAACCTCAATTCCAGTAGCGATGTGATGGCTGATCGTTGCCTTCTGCATCAAAGTCGGGCGGGAGCACGTCCCCAACTTTCTCCCAGCGAACCGGAGGAGAGTCTGCACCGGGTATCGAATCAACGGAGGAACATGATGAACCAATCGGCCACAGGCGGTGTCGCTGCCGCCGCCGTGCTGAGTGCGATCGCCACGCTGAGCATCGCCGGCACCGTCGCGCTGAACCTGCCGGGCGCAAGCGGTACTGTCTCGCCGGACACGACATCGACAGCTGCTCAGGTGGACGACGAGCCCGAGGAGGAGGAGGATTGCCCGCCCAACGGCTGCGGTGGCAACCACAGCGAACATGCAGCGCGCGATGGCGGTTGGTCGTCGCCTGCACGTCGTTCGGTCGCCGTGTTCGCCGCAGCGGCGGCGCTTGCGACGTGTTTGTCCGTCGGCCCCGCGCACACGAACACTGATGACGTGGTGGGTAGGGCTCGAATGATGGATGAGAAGCCGGAGGAGCCCGAGGACGAGGAACCCTGTCCGCCCAACGGCTGCGGTGGCAACCACAGCGAGAGCGGAGTTCGTGATGAGTGGTGAGCCGGAGAATGCACGTCGGCCGGCTCGGCCGACGCAGGCGGAGGCTGCCAGGCGGAGGCTGGTGCGGATCACCGCATTTGCCACCGCAGTGGCAGCGGTGGAGGTGACAACGGCTGTTGAGGCTTCGGCACGCTGGATATGCACGGTCTCCGAGTGCGGCACCAACCACAATGAGTCCGCTGTGCAGGACCAATGATGAGCGTGGGCGGCATGGTAGACGGCGACGACGTAGTGGTGCTGTTGGAGCGGGCGGCGGCCGTGGCCGCCACTGATCCGGGCGTTGCGGGCTCGTTGGCGGTTTGGGCTGCTGAGTCTCTTGAGGGTGCCGAGCGCTACAGCACACTATTGGCCGCCGCACAGCTGTTCACAGCGGCGGCAGACTGGAACCGGTTGGCGGACACGTGGGCAGCGGCCGCCGAGGTGGCTCCGGATGAGAGTACGAAGGTCGGGCACCTCTCGAGCCAAGGCAATGCTGAACGACAGGCCGGGCGATGGAACGAGGCAGAGGCATCCCATCGGCAAGCGTTGTCGCTGGTAATCGATGGGAGCGGAGTCGATGCAATGCAGTTGGCTGTCGTCAGGCACAACCTTGCGATGACACTCAAATACACCGGCGGCTTCGCCGAGGCCGAACGTCTTTACCTGCAGGCGTTGGACACGGCGACCGCGCTCGGCGACCATGAGTTTGCCGCCGTGATCTACCACAATCTTGGCGGGCTGGCACACGCCCGTGGTACCTCTGAGCAGGGTGTGCGGTGGGCGCGACAGGGGCTACGGCTTCGCAAGTCTTCCTCCTCGGATCCGGTCGCCGCGGCCGAAGACCAAGGGGCTCTCGCTGCCTTGCTGATCGACACGGGCGACTTCGATGAAGCTGAGCAACTGCTGCTGGAAAGCCGCGCGATCTTCGTCGGCCACCTCTATGCGGAGCACTACGAAGTCGCGGTTGTCGACGGCAACCTGGCGGCCATTGCGCTGGCTCGTGGGGATCTTGTCGGGGCTGAGACCCGGGCTCGACTGGCGCTGTCAGGCAAGGAGAATGCTCTTGGGAACCGGCACCCTGAACTGGCGCCCACGCTGACGACCCTTGGAACGATCCGTCGGCGGTGCGGGGACCCTGATGAGGCGGTCGAACTCCACCGCCGAGCACTGGACCTACTTGCTCCCCACGTTGTCGACGGCCATCCGCTCTTGAGGACCGTCCGCGGGAATCTGGAGATCGCAACCGTCACCGCAAAGTCTCGGCCTACCTGAGTTTCGCGCTGACAGTCAGCTGGTACCGCGGTGGCCCGGGAGAGCTTCCTGGGCCACCGCGGTCGGTCTGTCCGGGGCTACGGGCAGCTGTCCTGCTTTTCCGCCTTGCAGGTGTCGATGCCGGCGCCGCCGAGGGCAACGTCGAAGCCGGTGTCGCCGAGCAGGAGGTCGTCGCCGGGGCCACCGCGGAGGACATCGTCGGCGGCCAGGCCCTCGATTTGGTCGTTGCCGGAGGATCCGTCGAGATCGTTCGGGCTGTCGCTGCCGACCAGGACGTCCGCGGCGACGCCGCCGATCAGGTTCTCGACATCGGTGCGGACGTTGTCGTTCTCGCCGGGAATACCGTCGTTGGCGATGTCGTCGAGGCTGATCTTCAGTGGCGTGTAGCGCTCGCGGTACTGAGCCGAGTCGATGCCGGGGCCACCGGACATGAAGTCGGCGCCGCCTCCACCGATGACGATGTCGTCGCCTTCCAGCGAGAGCAACTTGTCGTTCCCGGACCCGCCGTCGATCCGGTTAGGCCCGGCCGTGCCCACCAGCACATCGTTGCCGTGGCTGCCGGTAAGGTCTTCGACATCCGAGTGGATGTTGTCGTTCTCGCCGGCCGCACCGTCGTTCGCGAGGTCGTCGAGGCGCACCTCGACGTCGGCGCTTCCGCCGTACACCACCCGATCGATTCCAGCACCACCGTGTACGTCGTCGGTCCCACCCAGCGGCTGGACCACGTCGTCGCCCGAACCGAGGTCGATGAACTCGGACGCCGAACTTCCGTTCACCGTGTCGCTCCCTGCACCGGCCAGCAGCCTGGCCGGGAACTCGGTGCGGTGGTTGATCGAGTCGTTGCCGTCGCCGGTGTCCACCAGCACTTTGCTGACGTCCTTCAACGGGCACTCCACCCGGCTGCCGACTCCGATCGAGACGCAGGCGCCACCGGTGATGAAAACACGGCCGATCTCCTCAACCAAAAGCCTGGGTGCCCGGTCGGCCGGAAAGTTCGTCACATACACAGTCGGGTGATCGTCCTCCGGGCCGCCGACGACCGTCAGCAGCCCTTCGTCGAGCTTCACCTTGAGCGGTGCCGGAGCTCCAGTTGCCATCGGCTGGATCGCCAACGCGATCATCACGCCGGCGGCTGCCGTCGACAACACTAATCTCAGAGCGTTTTTTGTAGTGGCCATACCCAGAAAGTCGCAGGCTGTGCTGGGCAATCAATGGGCATGGTCAGGACCTGTTGCAGAAGGGTTCGTTCGGCGCTGCGCCGCAGCCGGGTCCCGGATCGGCAAGTGCTGCCCGGGCCTGCCGCTGGAAGGGAAGGAGCTGCGCCAGCTCGGACCGGGCGGCATCGTCGAGTGTCTGGAGCTCTTGGAGTCGGCCGACGTAGCGCAATCCGCATGCGTACAAGGCGACCAGGGTCTCGGGCCTGGACAACGTGATCTGCTCGACCTCTTCACCGGAGACATCGATCCCGACGCCGTCATCCGTTGCCTCGAGGAGCAAAGTCGCGCCGGGCCGGTGATAGGGATAGATGTAGCAGGTCTGCGGTTTCACGAGTACTTCGACAGCCTCGAAGCACAGCCGTTGGACGAGGGGCAAGAGGTCGTCGGCAATTGTCAGGTTCCCGATCTCCAACCCGCTGCCGATCATGAAGGACACTGAGGTCATCTGGAAGCCAACTCCACGGTCTCGATGGTCATCGGTCGCGTACGCCGTACCGGTCGACCAAGTCGCCATAGAACTGATGCGATCCGACGTCGTAGTCCCAGCGCGCTCCCGCCGCTTCAGCAGCTGCACGGATCCCAACGAGGAAGCGGTTGAGCCGAGGGGTGTGACGAGCAGCAAGAATGCTGTTGTCGTAGCTGATGTCGCCGTCTTCGATCTCGTTGACCCCGGCTAACCGGGAGAACCAGATGTCTGTACCGAGCCCGGCCGAAAAATAGACCGGCCCATCGACCGCCGGCCGAATCGGGCCCTCCAGGGTGACCGCCGGCACCCGGGCAACCTGCCTCAGATCAGGCCGTAGCTCCAGCAGGTCGCAACCAAGATCGTTGGTGAACCGCTCTTCGAGCCCAGCCCAGCCATGCACAGCAACCCGGCTCCGTCCTGCCATTCCTCCGAGCAGATTGCGATGCCGGCCCTTCAGTAGCTTGCCATCAGCAACGAATACGTCCTCGGCCCGCCCTAGGGCAAGGAGCACCCGAGTGAAGTGTTCCAGGGGATTCCACCGATCCCAGACAGCGGGCATGAACTCGGCGTACCAGAGCACCAGGCTGGAGCCGAAGGTGCTCCAGTGATTCTGCATTGGCGTTACTGCAGTCATGACACCTCCTCAGCGCAAGTCATGGGCCCGTCCCGGCGGCAGGGGGAATCGGGTATCTCGCCGGAGCGGAACTGCGTTCCGTTGGTCTCAGGACCAGTTTGGAGTTGAGAGATCGGTCGAGGAAGGACCGGATTGTGTCGAAGGTCAGATTGGTCTTACTGCTACTCGGTGAGAAGGGGGAGGGCTGGGAAGGTGTGATCTTGCCAGATGAGGCGGGAGGCTTCTTCTGGGTAGGGGGCGATGGTCGACGAGGTGTCGAAGACTTGGGTCAGGCGATGGTCGGCGTCGTAGCGGGGCCAGCCGGGGTCGCCGTGGGTGGCGAAGTCGGTCCAGGCAGTGCGGAAGCAGCTGGACAGTTCTTCGGCTGCGGGCGGTAGCGGTTCGCCGATCAAGAGGGCGGGTCGCCCGCTGGTCAGGTTGCCGAAGATGAGCGGGATGTCGAGGCCGTGGCAGGACCCGAGTCCGCCGCCCATCCCAGGGGAGGACCATGTGAGCTCGTAGAGGTGGACTTGGCCGCCGCCGCTGATCTGGGCGTCGGCGAGCTGGAGGCTCGGCATCCGGAAGAGCCAGTCCGAGTTGATCAACTCGTAGAGTTGTTCGTTGGTCGCGACCGGAAATGCCTCGCGGTATCGGCGTACGCCGTCGGGGCCGGGGGCAAACATCTGGAGAGCGGTTTCGGTCTGGTCTTCGGTGACTTGGCCGAGTACGCCGTCGATCAGGCTGAACAGCCGGTGTTCGTCGCGGGTGTGCCCGACGAGCAGATCGATATCCCGCCCGGCGCCGTCGGCCAGCGCCTGCCAAGGTGTTGTCGGCAGAACGTCGCCGTCGACCACGGGAGCGAACGGGATCGGCCGATGGGTGATCTGCCCCCAGCGATCCCGCCAGTTGCCCACCATCGCGGAGACTGCGTCCCCGACGGCAGGTAGCAGGGACGGAGCCACCGACGACAACTCGGACACAATGGGGTTCACACCTATCTCAGCCGCGCAGGCGGCCCCGATGTCGGCAGCCAATTCGGGAGAGAAGAAGGTTCCGGGCAGACTTTGCGCGATCGCCCGGTGGAAGAGCCCGGTGGCGCGCGGCATGGCGAGCAGCGAGGCAACTGATCCGCCGCCCGCCGATTGCCCGAACACGGTGACCTGGGCAGGGTCGCCGCCGAACTCCCGGATATTCTCCCGCACCCATTCCAGGGCCGCGACCTGGTCGAGAAGACCGCGGTTGTCCGGTGCTCCTTCGATATGCATGAAGCCTTCGATGCCGAGACGGTAGTTGAGGGTGACCGCGACGACTCCGCCCCTGGCCAGATGCGCTCCGTCGTACTCCGGAAGACCGGAGCTGCCGCCGACGTAACCGCCGCCTGGGATCCACACCATCACCGGCAGATCTGCGCCATCCGGAGCAGGCGTCCAAACGTTGACGGTCAACCAGTCGTCGCCGACCGGGGCCTGCGAAGCCCCAAGGAGACCGGACTGCGGGGGCGGCGGGCCGAATGCGATCGCCGGTCGCACACCACCCCAACTGCGGACTGGTTGCGGCGCCGCAAATCGGAAGGTGCCGACCGGGGGTTCGGCGAATGGGATGCCCCGGAACACGGCGAGACCGCCTTCTCGGGTACCACGGACTGCACCGGCCGCCGTGCGGACTTCCGGCCCGGACTCGGGTGAGGTGCTCGGTGCGGCGAAGGCCACTGTGCGATTCCTTTCCGTCTTGCTCGGTCGACTACGTCTTTGCGCGCCATCAGCCTTTGAGCAGCCGCCGACGGGTACTCCGCCACTCAAACCCATCATCGTGAGCGTGCAATGAAAGCGACCTGAGGGCCGCCGCCGGCGGTCTGAGGCGAACCACGCAGGCCAGCCGGCGACGGTGCCTCTCCCGCCCTACGGTCGGCGAAGCGACGAGACGATCAACTGACAGTTGACCGTCTCCTCCCCGGTGTCCACGAAGCAACTGTTGGCACCCGGCCCACCATCGGCGATGTCGTGCAGTCCGTTGTCCTCGACGATGAGGCGGTCGTTGCCGCCAGCACCTCTCAGGATGTTGCGCACGAGTGCACTGTCTGGTGCCGCTACAGACAGTCTGTCGTTGCCCTCGCCGCCGAAGATCGACTCGACGCTTGGGCGGACGTTATCCAGTTCACCGTCCAGACCGCTGCCATCGTCGAACTCCCCGTCGTTGTCAGCGAGGATGTCGTCGACACGTCCAAGATACGATGCGATGTCCTCGCCGTCACCGCCGTCGAAGAAGTCGGAGCCTCGGTCGGGGCCGCCCTCAAGGCGGTCGTTTCCGTCTCCGCCGAACAGGTTGTCACTGTTCTGCCCACCGTCGAGGAAGTCCTCTCCCTGTCCGCCGGCCAATGAGTCGTTTCCGTCTCCGCCGACCAGGGAATCACGCCCTGGTCCACCGTCGAGGGTGTTGTTGCGGCTGCTGCCTTCGAGAGCATCGTCGGATGAACCGCCGCTCAGATTCTCGACGTCGGTGTGGACGTTGTCGCCTTCGCCGCTCGTGCCGTCGTTCGGCAGGTCGTCGATCCGCACCAGTACCCGGATGTCCCGCTCGGCGTAGTCGGCGAGGTCAGCACCATCGGCACCCTGCAGGTCGTCGGCGCCTGCGCCGCCGCTGAGAAGGTCATCGCCCTTTCCTCCCCGCAGTTCGTCACTGCCGGGCCCACCGAACAGCTTCCCGCTCGTCGCGAGCTGGTCAAGAACGAGGAGGTCGTCGCCAGCCCCGCCGTGAATCGTCGCTGTCAATACGTCGCCTTGCCCGGCGGCATTGAAGCGCACGACATCACTCAGGTCGCCGGCATCGACCACGACACTGCGGATCCCTTTCACCGGGCAACCAACAGCGTCCTGCCGAAGCTGAATACAGGGCGGCGCTGCCGACACACCCGCAAGGTCGTCGACGACCAACTGGCCCTGCCGCTGGCTTACCGTGATGAAGTTCGTCCGGCCTGCCTGTGCAGTCACTGTCAAGGTGCCCAGGCTGGGATTGAACTCGACCACGGTGGCGGTGATTGCCGCATTGGCCACGCCCCCACTGGTGGCGGCGAGAACGGCAGGAATCAGCAGGGCGACACACGTTGCCAGTCGCAACGATTTGCGCAGGCCGGCCCGCTCGAGGACCGGCCCCTTGTGCTGCGATAGCCGCATCGGCTTCTACTCCTTGGATTGTGCTGCATTGGATGGCTTCCGACATACCGGTCTGGCCAGTACGCCGTCATTCTGCGGACGTCACGTCGTGGCGCAGACGGTCTGGGCGGCGAGCTTCCAGGGCACACTGTCGTTCCGGGTGGCAGCTGCCTGAGCCCTGCCGAAGGGAGGAATGGCCGTGGTTCCGAACTCAGTGCCGATGACGTAGCGATCGGTGCCGTTCTGAGATGCCGAGTCGATGGCCCAGCCCACCGCGGTGACGCTCCAGTTGTTGTCGTCGAGCGGACATGCTGAGAGATCCGACTTGGTCAGGCCGGCCGACGCGGTGGTGTCTCTGCTGAAGGTGACGGTGCTTGCGACAGCGGCGCAGATGGCGTAGGCGGATACCGACCAGGGATCGTTGAACCCGCCTGACCCCGCGTCGGTCACGGCGCGCGCGGTGACCTCATTGAAGTCGCCGCCCGTGTACTGGAGCCGGTCGATCGAAACATGGCCCCATCCATTCGCCAGGGATGCGCCGCCACTGACGACCTTGAGGCCGGAAGGGCAACGTACGGTCGCGGTGTGGTGGTCTCCTGATGCGAAGGCCGATGTGTTCTGGACGAGCGCCCAGGCATAGTCCAACTGCGCGCCGGCACAGGCGATCGTCGCGGAAAGTTTCCAAGAGGCGGAGGTTCCGCCATTGCCGGTGCCTGGCTCGACGATCTCCCCGGCGCCGACGAGCAGGCTTTCCGGGGACGGGATGAAGTCATCCAGAACCACGGCCCCTTCAGCACCGTCCAGGCGAAAGGACCCGCCCATGATCCGATGGCCGGCCGGGCAGTCGACGCGCACGGACTTGTAGACATTGGAATCGAACCCGGTGCTGGCGGTGATGTAGATCAAGCCGGGAATCTGCGCCTGCGCGGCCGGACACAGACCGGCAACGAGCACGAAGGTGGTCGCCACGACACCGATGATTTGCCGTAGTCGTCGGGTGCGCCGAACTGCGTACATGGGCACCATTGACTTCTCCTCTCGAATCTGGGTCAGGAAATGTATTTATCGGTGATCGTGTAGGTGTCGGTGCCGCCGGTTAAGGCGAGCCCAACGAAGTTCATTCCGCCGCTGTGTGAGATGTCTTCCTTGCCGTCGCCGTTGAAGTCGCCGATAGCAGTCTTGACTCCCAGTGCGCCGATCAGTGAGGTCAACTGAGCTTCGTTGCTGGTCGCGGTGAACGCCTCGAATTTGCCGAGCGTCTGATCGGCCTGGGAAAGCGCCATCGGCAGGAAGGGATAGATTTCCTCGGTCTGCCAGTGGGTGCCGAACGCGGCCAGGTCGGCCCGGCCGTCCGAGTTGAAGTCGCCGGCCACGATCTTGACCGTCGCCGGGCGATTCAGCGGCCCCTCGATGTCATCGGCGCGCTCGGCGAAGCCGGTCGCCTGATTGGTGACGCTGAACCCGAGGAACTCCCGCGCACAGGCGAATTGACATCCCAGCGAGGTGGGATAGGCCACCGGGACGGACTCCCAGCCACGGCCGCCGGCCAGCGCGATGTCGTCGTCGTGGTCACCGTCGAAGTCGGCCACGACAACCTGGGCGCCCGGGCTGCGCGACCATTGCAGGTAGGCGAGGCAGTTCCCGGCCGGTCCCTGTACCACCGGACAGCTCGTGCCCGGCGCGGATCTGATCGGGTTGCTGGTCATCGTGAACGAGCCGTCCCCGTTCGACATCGCCAGCGGCATCGATCCCGGCAGGCCCGCGATCGCCAGGTCGTCGTCGCCGTCGCCGTCGAAATCGCCAGCCACCGGTCGCGCGAGCGGATCGGTGATGCTGGCGAAGGATGGGTTGTTCCAGTAAACCGGGGTGAAGACCGGTACGGGAAATCCGGGCGCGGTCGGCGGCGTGACCACCGTCGCGGCTTTCCGTGCCTTGCCAGGTCGGCCACCGGTCAGGTGCTGGGGCTCGGTCATGTCGCGATAGCTGCTCGACAGGTTGACCATCACCGATGTCCAGCCGGTGCCCCCGAGAAAGGCGACATCGTCCTTCCCGTCGCCATTGAAATCGCCGACCGTCGCATCTGCCTTGGCGTCACCCAGGGCAGTTGACAAAAAGGGATGCGACCAGGATCGGCGGTCGAATTCACCGTCACCCGAGGAAAAGGCGACCGGCAGCGTGTCGCCGCCGATCCTGGCAACGACCAAGTCATCCCTGCCATCGGCGTCGAAGTCACCGCTGAGCACCCGGCTGCCCTGCAGTCCGGAGATATCTCCCCACAGGGACGGCCGGGTATCCAGTCCTCCTCCGCCGTCGTCGGCCGACCGGGCGGCAAGGCCGCCGAAAGATTCTTGGCACGATGGCTGGTCGCCGCCCGCTCCATTGGCTTGGTGCCATCGCCGAGCATGGAAGACGGCCGTCGAGAGGGCCCACCATTCACCATTTCTGATCAGATCCATGCTGGCGTCGAAAGCATTCTGATTCTGTAGGCACATGGCGCATTCCGTATCATCCCAAATGTCCTCGCAGCTCGGTTTCATTGAATCCGGAATGCGAGCCTGTGCGGTCCCCGATGAAATCAGCCCAAAAGAGCATACGAGTAACGTCAGAATGAAAATTCGGATGGTCTTGTGGATGGTCATGGCGATCCCTTCCGGTCGGCTTACACGGTTCCGGCGTACCGCCTGACGTGGTACGCCGTGGTTCGGCCGGTGACGTCGCGGCGCCAGGTCGGACCAGGAGGTGCAGGTCGTTCGGTTGCGAGGTGGACCAGGGGTGAATGAATCCGCCGTACAGGCCCGGTTCCTGGGCAGCGGTGATCTGGGTTCTTTCGGCGGACCAGGATCGAGTGGGAGCGGCCGAGGCGTGGGTGACGATCGAGCTCCGGGCGGCGTTGAGGTAGGACATCACCCAGGTGCCGTGGCTGAGCAGGCGAGCCGACAGTTCACCCGAATCGGCCGGTCAGGATGCGGGGCAGCGCCGGTCTCAGCCCCAGTTGCGGCCGTTCAGCCCCGGCCGGAGTATTCGTCCGGGAACAGCATCCGGTCCCGCACCCGGCGCAGCACCATCCCGCCGTGCGGTCGGCCGGCGGGTACCGAGAAGACATTGACCCAGTTTCCGCGGCGTTGCATCGTGCACAGCTGGGACGGATCCGTTGTTGTCCGCGTTGTTTCACCACTTGAGGTTCGTCCGGACGAAGTCCTCGCCGTTGTCGGAGTACGCCAGGCAGGAGTAGCTCGTCTTCCACAGCGAGTCGCGTACGCCGGGATCCCCGGTGCCTGTGTAGGAGACCAGTTGTGCGCGGATGGATCTTCGAGTGCAACGGCACCGGTGACCGTAGGTCCGCGTCGGCCTCGGGGCGGCCGGAACTGAGGGTCTGCCCGAACAGGTAGCCGACCGAACCGCCGTCCACCAGGTAGGGGATGCCAAGCTCTGTTCCGCCCGCCCGCCGGCGGGTCGCCGGTTCGAGATCGGTCCCGGTGAGCCGGCATCTCAGTACGACAGCGCCCTGGGCGCGGGCCAGCTGAGGTGCGGCAACCGCGACTCCCATTCCAGCCAATCGTCGCGAGGAAAGTCCTCCGCCTCAACTCCATCTGCCGACCCTTCCAATCACAATCCGGTCGCCGGGCGAGCCCGCGGTAGACATCACCATCGACGGACCTGCTGGGAACTCGCTGGGAAAGGCCGAGAGGCTTACAGCGGCGACTCACACCGAACCCGAATCCCGCTGTGCCGTGATGTCTGGTGAGAAGTGACCATCACGAATCGAAGGAGCGCCTTATGACACCAGCCAGTTCGGCCGGAGCCGTCCTCATCCGGAAGTACAAGGTCAGGATCGGGGCCGGTCTCGCGGTCGTCGTGCTTGTCCTCGGTGCGGTCCTGTACTTCGCACTGAACAGCGCGGCGAGCGCCGACGTCGGCGATTGCGTCAGGAGCAACGGAACCAAAGGGCTTCGCCAGGCTGCCTGTGGGAGCCCGGAGGCGCAGTACAAGGTGGTCGGGGTAGTGAGAGACAAATCCCAGGCCGAGTCGAATTTCACTACCTGCCGCGAGTTCAAGGGGACGTCGGACGTCTATTGGGAGAAGGGCTTTCAGTCCTTCGTCCTCTGTCTGGCCGCGGCTCCCAAGTAGGTCCCGCTGTTCCCCAGTGCTTCCCCAGCACCGCTTGTGAGGCTTTCGGGCGGAAGACCTGCATGCCCCTTCTTTGAGCGGAGTTGATCCTGCGTGGTTGCGGTCGTTGCCGGTAGCGGACTTGGTTTGTTCAACGCGACTCCCAACATCCTCGGCCCTGCGGCCGTGCTGGGGCAGAGCTCTCTTGGGCAGGCGGCAGGCAGATGCTACGTGAATGTTGCTACCGGCAACCTGGTGCTCCAGGCTGGCGATGAGCATCTCTCAGGCCGCGGCCTCGGCCTGTCGCACCTGCGGACCTACAACTCGCTAGGTGCGGCGAACGACAGCGACGGTGATGGTTGGCGCTGGGACGGTGAACGCACCGTCGCGGTCCAGGGAGACATCGGCAAAGCCGGCAGCACAGTGACGCGGACCGACGGCGACGGTCACGAGACGGTGTACAGCTGGAACGGCTTGCGCTACTTCAGCACCGAGGGCGGCGGCGCGCACGACGGAATCGTCCACGAGGCAAACTCCCAGCAGTGGGTCTGGACCGACGGGACGAGTCGGCTGGAGGAGCGGTACGCGGTCTCGACCGGCAAGCTGGCGAGTCAGCAGGACCTCAGTGGCAACAAGACGACCTACCAATATGAGGCGGGCCGCCTGACCGGAGTCACCGACCTGGCCAGCGGACAGAAGCTGGTACTCGCGTACGACGCCCTGCCGGGAGACGCGAGTCTGACCAGGCTCAAGCGGGTCGATACGATCGCGTTGAACGTGGACACGGCCGGTCGCGCCACCAACGTCCTGGGGACACCGGTCAAACAGGTCGATTACGCCTACCACCCGAACGGCCGGCTGGCGTCGGTGCGGACCGAGCTGACCCCCTCGGAAACTGCCGACGCCAAGTTCTACCTCACTGACTACGTCTACGAAGCCAACCGCATCGTGACCATCACCCTGAGCGACGGCTCGATCGTCAACATCAGCTACTTGTCGGGCAAGGTCAATTCGGTGACGGACGCGAACGGCGTACAGACGTTCACGTACAAGCAGCCGGCCAACGGCAAGGTAGAGACCGACATCAGCTTCGCCCCCGGCGATGGCGCCCCGGTCCAGGCGTGGACGTACGTCTGCGATACCTCGCAGCGGCTGATCGAGATCAAGTCGCCGCCACCCGTCGCGGGCGCCGCACGGTTGTCGACGCGGTTCGAGTACTACCCGGACGACAGCGTGAAGCGGGTGATCGATGCGCTGGGCAAGGGAACGGACTACGAGTACGACCCGGAGGGAAATCGGCGGCTCGAGCGCGACCCGCTGGGCAACACGGTCACCCGAGTGTACGACGAACGCAATCATGTCATCGCCGAGACGCGTTACCAGGTCCCCGACCCGGACGGCGGCGACCCGCAGTCCGCGGGTAACCCGGTGACGACCCGCTTTGCCTACGACTCCCAGGGACGGCTGCGTTTCGCCATCAGCGCCGAAGGAATCGTCAGTGAGAGCCGGTACGGCACGTCCGGTACGGCGACCGGTTTGCTGACGCAGACGGTGTTGTACACGGACAGCCGTTTTGACCTCAGCACCCAGACACCGCAGACGGCACCGACCGAGACAGCTCTGATCAGCTGGGCCGGTGCGCGGGACAAGTCACAGATCGAGCTGACCGAGTTCGCGTACGACCTGCGCGGCAACCTGAGCAAGCAGACCGCCTTCGCCAAGACGACCGCCGCTGGTGCCGGCGTGCTGGACGCTGCCGCCGAGGTCACCGAGTACATCTACGACGCACACGGCGACCTGCTGCAGACCGTCGTCGGGCGCGGCAACGGCCGTACTCGCCCGACGATCCCGTCCAGAGTGGTGCGCGACGGCCTTGGCCGGGTGACCGAGACGATCGACGCCGGAGGAACCAGCACCACGTCGTACGACGACAGCAGCAAATTCCAGCTCACCACAGCCGCGGGGATGGTGGACTCCCGCCGCTTCGACGACCGCGGACGCCTGGTTGAGACGACCCGGACCGGAAATGGTGCGAGCCGCACCGACAAGAACGTGTACGACAAGGCGGGCCGGCTCCGGATGGCCGAAGACCCGCACGGCGGCCGGCGATTCGTCTTCTACGACGCCGCCGACCGGGTCAGCTTCATGGTGGACGCAACTGGCGCTGTCACCGGCCTCGAGTACGACGCCAACGGGCGCGTCACAGCGGAGACGCGATACCGCAAGCCAGCCGACTCCAACGGCTGGTACATCGGCAACACAGTCACCAAGGCCGCCCTCACCGTCGGTGCCGCTGGTGCAGATGTAGAGGTTGACACCGAGAAAGACCGAGTCACCCGCTACACCTACGACCCGTCCGGTCGACGCGCCACAGTGACCGACCCCGCCGGCACTGTCTCGACCACGGGTTACGACGGGCGGTCGCTGATCACCCAGGAACAGACCGGCAACCGGGTCTCCCGCTTCTTCTACGACCGCGACGACCGCCAGGTCGGCGTCGTGGACCCGCTCGGCTTCCTGACCGAATACAAGTACGACGCCGCCGGCCGACTGTCCGAAACCATCCGGTACGGGCAGCGCAGCCCGGCCGCTCCCGATGTCGCTGACCCGGTGTGGGGCGGAGTCACGAGTCTGACCGCGATCGGCGACCAGCTGTTCGAGCATCTCCTGCCTGCGTTCGATCCGGACGGCGACGACCTGATCTACGGCAAGGTCGGCACCTGGCCCACCTGGCTGAGACTCGACACCAGCACCGGAGCCGCTGTCCTCAGAGGCACTCCGCCGAAAACGCTCACGTCGTACAGGGTGACGGTGAGCGCTGATGACGGTCGTGCCCGGCTGACCAACACAACCGTCACCATCACCGTGACCAACACGCCGCCGACCTGGACACCACTGCCGAACTCCACGGCTCCGCGAGGGAAGGCCGGCTACAGTCTCGTCCTGCCACCCGCGACGGACCTCGAGTCCAGCGCCGCGCAATTGGTGTATTCCTTGCGATCGCCACTCCCTGCGGGGCTGACCTTCACCGCCACGACTCGCCGGATCAGCGGCACCCCCACGACAGCCGGGGTCTCGACACTGACGGCCCGGGTCACCGATCAGCAGGGACTTTTCGCCGAGCAGACCTTCACCCTGACAGTGACGAACAACGGGCCGACCTGGGTGGCGGTCCCGACGATACTGGCCGAGTTCCAGGTGCCGCTGAAGCGATCCGATGGATCGCCCGTGACGGTGCCACCGGCAACGGACCCGGACGAGCAGCCACTGACCTATAGCGTCGTGTCGAAACCGGCATGGCTGCAGTTCGATCCGGTCACCCTGGTGCTGAGCGGTACCCCGACGGTCAAGGGATTGGCTCCGGTCGAACTCCGTGCGACAGACAGCAACGGCCGCACCGTGACCACAGGGTTCGGCGTGGACGTGAAGCCAGGAGTGATCAGCATCGCCGGCGACAACCCTCCGCCCACGTCGTCGAAGGTGTCACCGCGTACCGTCAAACCGGCTGCGGCAGAGCCGGTCGAGGATGTGCTGGCCGGATGGCGGCCGACAGCTACCGGCGCGCTTCGCAGCTATCTGTACTACGACGGTACCGGGACGGCTGTCGGATCGGTCGACGAGCGCGGTTTCCTGACCGAGACGGTGCTCAACGAAGAGACCAACAGCCGGCAGACCTTGCGGTACCGGAAGGTCGTCACCGTGGCGCCTACCGACACCTTGGCGACTCTGAAGGCCAAGGCAGGCAGCGGGAAGATCACGACCACGGTCGAGCTCGACGACCTGGGCCGGGTGAGCCGGCTTGTCGGCGCGGACGGCACAGTGACACGGAACGAGTACGACATCGCGGGTCGGCTGGTTCGTGAGGTGCGAGCCTTCGGCGCGGGCGACTTGCAGCGAGGGAGCCGGAGCCGGCCGAATGCGTTCGGCGAGGCGACCGGCATCCTGAGCGGAGTCGGTGACGCAACCCTGCCGGCCGACCCCACCCAGGCTGTGATCGATGCTGCGATCGTGAGCCGTGGCACACGGTTCGAACACGACAAGCGTGGCCGCAAGGCGAAAGCCGTCGACCCGGCGAACCACGCGACACTGTCCTTCTACGACGGCCAGGACCGGCTGACACACACCGTCAATGCTGAGCGCGAGGTGGTCGAGACCACCTACGACGCTAACGGACAGGTTGCTTCGGTACGCCGGTACGCCAACCGGATCACGCCGCAGAACATGACCGCCCTGACCGGCGGCCCGGCCGGGCAGCTGGCAGGCAAGCTTCCGGCCGTCGATGCCGCGCAAGACCAGCTCACGACATTCGAGTACGACCGCCGAGGGCTGCTGACCAAGCAGACCGACCCCGAAGGGTTCATCACCAACCGGACTTACAACCAGTTCGGGCAATTGGAGACGGAAACGCGCACGATCAGCACCGGCGCCGGCGGGACTAGGACGGCCACCACCCGATTCGACTACGACCTGCGTGGCGGACTGCGATCGCAAACGGCCGATGCCGGCGGGATCGACCTCAACCGGGCCACATCGTACGACGGCCAGGGCCGGCTGATCCGATCGGTCGACGGCGCCGGTCAAGCCACCCGAACGGCCTATCCCGACGGCGGCCGCGTGCTCGAGGTCACCGACCCGCTCGGCCGGAAGACGCGGTCGGAGTACGACGCGCTCGGCCGGATCCAGCGGTGTGAGGATCCCTCCGGGGCTCCGACCCAGTACGAGTACGACGATTCGATCCAGGCGGAGTCGGTGACCTCGCCGGAGAACGTGCGGGTCACCACCCGTAAGAACAGGCACGGTGAGGTGGCCGAGGTCACCGACGGTGAGGGCGGGAAGACGAAGTATCAGTACAACAAGGACGGACAGCTGCTCAACGTCACCGACGCGGCCGGTGCGACGATCCGCGAGAACACCTATGACAACAGCGGCCGGCTGGAAACTACCAAGGACGGCCGCGGAATGCTGGTCCGGCTGTTCTACGACGCCGCAGACCGGGTTCGGGAGCGGAAGGTGGAGTCCGACAACAACGTGACAACCCGGTACGAGTTCAACGCGCTGGGGCAGACCGCCACCGTGACCGAGGGCAAGGGCACCGCCGCGGAGCTCATCACGACCTCGGACTATGACCGCAATGGCCGTTTGCTGCAGGTTGTGGTCGACCCGACCGGGCTGAAGCTGCTGACTAAATACACCTACGACGGACTTGGCAATGCCGTCACTGTTCAGCACGGCACGGTGGACAATCCTGCCCAGCAGGTCACGACCTACGAGTTCGACAACCTGGGTCGCAAGTCCAAGCAGATCGACGCGCCGAGCACGGTGCTGGGTGGAGGAGTGGCCGGCGCGCGGGACCTGGGCACGCAATACCGGTATGACGCCGCAGGCCGGCTCAGCCGCGTTATAGACGCTCAGGGCAACAACGCGTGGACTGTGTACGACGCAGCGGGCCAGGCCACGCACACGATCAACGCCGAAGGTGAGGTCAGCCAGAACACGTATGACTTGAACGGGCGCCTGATCAAGACCCGGCGCTATCTCAACCGCCTCGGCGCGACGGTGCTCGCGACGCTCGGAGATGCGCCTGGGCCGGTGGAACCGGCAGCCAACGCGAACGATCAACGCAGCATCTTGGCCTACGACAAGGACGGCCGGATCCGGTTCAGTGTGACCGCCGTCCGGGACGACGAGTGGGCGATCGCCGAGAACAAGTTCGATGCCAACGGCAACATCATTGAGACGCGCCGGTACGACAAGCCTCTGCTCGAGGCGCGAATCGCTGACCTCGACACGGCCACCTCGCCAGGCCTTTCGGTGGGAGATGTCAACGCCGAGCTCGCCGCCCTCGGATACGGCGGCGAGGACACGCTGACAGCGGTCCAGCGGACCAGATTCGCCTATCACGCGAACAACCGGTTGCGCTTCACCGTTGACGCCCAGGGTGTGGTCAGCGAGAACGTTTACGACCCGATGGGTTCCCTGGTGGCTACAGTCAACTTCGCGGTCAAGCCGAACTTGACGTCGTACACCCAGAACGCGATCAATGCCGCGGTGGATCGCCTGAATCCCGGCAACCGGGTAACCCGGTTCTCCTATGACACACAGGGGCGGCTCCGCTTCACCCTCCGTGTCACCACCAGCGATGGGCAGGGCAAGGCGACGCAGCACCTGGTCAGCGAGCAGGCCTATGACGCGCTCGGGCGGCCTGGCCAGACCACGCAGTATGCGACACCGGTCGGTTCACTGGCCGACTACAAGCCTGCAACGATTACCACCGCGATCGTTCCGAATGCCGACGACCGTCGGCAGGTCTCGATCTACGACATCGCCGGGCGCCAGGTCTATTCGGTGCGAGTGCTGGCCGCCGGCGCAAACAGCAAGCACCAAGTGACCAAGACCGAGTACGACGCCCTCGGCCGGGTGACCCAACGGACGGCATACGCGGTCGAGATGGCGTTGGCCGGCCACACCAAGGCCGTCGTCGATGCGGCTGTCGCTGCCAACAAGAGCAGCAAGGACCGGACGACCGCCTTTGTGTACGACGTCCTGGGACGACAGCGCTTCATGATCGGTGCCGACGGTTCGCTCAGCGAGACGCTTTACGACATGCGCGGACGAACCGAGGAGAAGCGTCGTTACCACCTGCTGCTCGATCCCTCGATCGCCCGGACCGAGCAGGCTCTGGTCGGGCGCCGCGGGAGTCGCGCGCTCGGCGACGGAGCAACTCGTGGTGAGCGGTATACCTACGACAAGGTCGGCCGGCTCCTGACGACCACCGACGCCAAGGACCTTGTCGAAACCAACGCCTACAACGGGCTGGGTGACCGAACCAGTCACACCGACAAGAACGGTGCGGTCTGCACCTACGTCTACGACCGGCTCGGGAGGGTGTTCCGTAAGATCAATCCGGCAGCGGAGTTGTTCGCGGAGCTTCCTGGCCAGCGGCCGACGGTCCAGGTCATCGCGCTCGAGGACGTGACCTATCACGACCCGCTCGGCAACTTGCGCAAGAAGGTGGAGCGAGCGAACACCGTTGACGCCCGCACGACGGAATTCGGCTATGACACGCTCGGCCGCCTGACGTCCACGGCGTTGCCCGGCTACTTCGCCGACCCGGTAGCTCCCGATGCCAACCCGGCGCACGTCGGCCGGGTGCACAAGGATGCTGCGGCCGGCCGCTTCCGGCGTACTGTCGAACTGGGATACGACGTGTTCGGCAGTGTGGCGCGGACCAAGACTCGTACTGGACTGGAAACGAATCAGTACGAATACAAGACCTACGACCGGCTCGGTCGGCTGAAGCACGACATCGACGCGTTGGGTCACGTGGTCGTATTCACCTACACCAACTTCGACGAACAGATCGATGTCACCCGGCACAGCGATACCGTGGAGATCACCGGTACGCCGGCCAACGGTACGCACTGGACCGCGACCGAGATCACGGGAAAGATCGGCGCCGATCCGGCTGCCCGCACCGCTACGACCAGCTACGACAATGCCGGACGCAAGAAAGAAGTCAGGCAACCGTCGGAGAGCTACTACCACAGCGATCTGCTGGAACGAAAGAACGTCGCGCAGCCGGCCCTGGCGACTGATCAGGCAACGACGCTCTTCTCCTACAACGGCTTCGACCAGGTGCGCCACGAAGCCGTCAAGTTGGACGGCAGTGGCTGGCGTGACACCTGGCGTTACTACGACACGATGGGACGCGAGACCCGCTCGGTCGACACCCTCAATCATCATACGGTCAGCTCCTACGATCCGTTGGGCAACCTGGACCGGGTCGTGGAGTACGCCGAGCCCGGCCAGCAAGGCAGCGACAGCTTCAATGAGCCGGGTACCAACGACAGCGACCGCGACCGGATCGTCGCCTTCAGCCACAATGTGCTGGATCAGCAGACCGGCATCCGGCGTTTCGGCGCGGCGTACAGCGAATTCGACACCGACAAGTACGTGCAGGTGCAGAACGGGCGTGACGTCGCGTCGACGCTGCAGACCTTCACCTACGACGGGCTCGGCAGGGTCCTGAACCAGACGGATGCAATGGGAGCCGTCACCACGCTCCGCTACAACCCGCTGGGGCAGCTTGACCAAGTCACCGAGCCGGCTCGCCAGACGGCGGCGCGGGCGGCAGTAGATCCGTTCCGCAGTCAGGCCGCGGCAACACCTGTGACCATGTTGACGCTGGACGCCTTCGGCAATGTTGTCACTCAACTCCGGACGGACGGCGGCGGAGCTGGAGAAAACCTCTTCATCCGGTACACGTATGACGCGGCAGGCAACCTGATCACGACGATGGATGCCAAGGGCGGTCTCAGGCATCAGCAGGTTGACTACGCGGGCCGCGTGGTCAAGGAGATCCAGCCGATCGACGTCCAGCAGGGCACCAGCACCTTCACCTATGCGTACGACCTGGAACGGCGCTACGTCTACAATCCCTCCGGTCAGCAGACCCATACCCTGGACGTGTTCGCTGAGGGCAGCCAGTCGAAGCAGAGCGGTGTCCACAGCCTCTTCAATGCCTTCGGTGAGGTGTACGAGGAGCGCAAGGTCTGGGGTCCAGCGTCGGCTGCGCCGAGCGAGCTCAACAAGGCGGTCGTCGCCTTGTACCACTACAACAAGGCCGGTCTGCTCGACGAGCAGACCTCAGGTGACGGCAAGACCCGCCTACGGTACAACCTCGCGGGCCAGGTCACCCGCCGGGAGCAGCTCGGCCAGAAGCCGAACCCGGCCGCAGTGATCATTCGCGTCAGCGAAACGGGCTACGACGACCTGGGCCGCGGAGTGATCCAGCGCCTCCCGGCCTTCACCGGCCTGGTGAATCAAGCTCAGACCATCATCACGCCTCTCCTGACACAGGACCACGATCGATGGGGCAACGTCACGGTCCGAGGAGAGGGACGGTTCGTCCGCAACGACAACGGCCAGGTGCTCGGGCAGTTGGCTACGACGGTGCAGGAGTACAACGCCGACAACCGAGTCACGATTCAGCATTTGCCGCGGACCTCGGCGATGACTGGAAGTCAGCCCTATATCGTGGATCTACGCCACGAGCTCCGATATGACCTGGCCGGCCGGGTGGTCGAGGAGGCCGATATCTCCCGGATGCCCAGTGACGCACCGGACAAGTTCACCGTCCGCCGGTCCCGAAGTAAGAAGTACGACTCCGCAGGCCAGGTCGTGGCGGAGACCGACGGCACCCTGATCACTACGAGATACGCCTATGACGCCCACGGGAACCGGGTAGGGGTCCGCAACGCCTTGGGTACCGTTGATGTGAGGACCTTCGACAAGAACGGGAACGTCCTGACCCGTGGGGTTCTTCGCCAGCAGTCCGGTGGGGACCCCTATGACGGCAGCGAAGGCCAGACGCCCTTCCGGGTGACCTTCAACAACTACGAGTACGACCAGGCGAACCGCCGGATCGGGACTGGGGAGAAGACCGACAAGGACGGCGGTGGGTCGTTCGTCCGGACGTTGGCCAAGCTCGATGAGCGGGGCTTCGCGCGGCTCAATCTCAACTTCGGCATTGAGGCGACGTGTGACTACGACGTTCTCGGCAACAAGACTCGCGAGAACGACAAGAACAACCAAGCCCGGACCTGGGTCTACGACAGCGCCCCCGACCCGGCCGACCCGGTTCAAGCAGCCGCACACATTTACAGTTTCGGACGCCTCCAGAGCAGCACCGTCGGCGGCAACCGAACGACAGGTTATGAATACGACGACTTCGGCGCTTTGAAGAAGGAGAACCATCCGACGGTCTCTTTCACCAACAGCCATCGCACCAGCGAGTACTACGAGAACGGTCTGCTGAAGCGGGTCGTCGAGGTTCTGGCAACCGGTACACCGGGTGCGGCAGGCAAGGACGACTACTGGGCGACTGAGGAGACCACCCGGTACGACTACACATCGCTGGGGCAGCTGGCCAAGGAAGACTTCACGCGTACCGGCCAGCATGATGTCCGGGTCTTCCGCGGTGTTCTGCTGGGCTGGGTGTACGAGCTGGAGCCGTTGCCTTCAATCGGCCGCGTGACGGTCACCAACTACGACGCACTGGGCCGAATCAGCACGGTCGCGAGCACGCCTGCGACCGACCCGGTGGTCGCCAATCGGCGTGGTGCGGTCTCGCTGACCTATGCGTACGACGAACTCAGCAACCGGCGCAAGGTGAGTGGGACATTCACTCGCCCGGGATCTACTACCCCCGAACCATCTCGCGATCTGTGGCATTCCTACGACGCAGAGGGCCGGATGAAGGTGGTCGAAGGGATTTTTGGCGAGGGAGGAGTCACCGGGGGCACGAGTGGAACCAGGATTACGTACGATGCGGTCGGACGCCGCCTGACCGCGGAGAAGTTCCTCAAATCTGACAGCGGAGTCACCTCATCCGGCTGGCAGGTCGACTGGCTGAACTTCCGTGAGGAGCGCTACCTCTACAACGATCGAGGCTTCTTGACCGGGATCTCGCAACGGATCAACAAACGGGATTACCACGCCGGATCCGGCGTTCCGGTCAAGGAGATTCCACCGTCCGGCTCGAGTCCCTGGGAGAACTCCGAGACACGAGATGTAGACGGTCGCGGTGCCGTCAACAAGAGCGACGTCCACAAGGTCGTCGAGTCGACGGGACCGCTGTCGAGCCAGGTCACCAAGTCGCCAGCTCTTGAGACCACTGTTCAGCGGTCTTATGGCAGCCGCGGGGAGATCACCGGGCAAAGTACGACGCACCACATCGGCCATACGCCGAACTCGAGCTCGAATCAGTACAACTACGACCCGGCAGGCAACCTTCGTTCGTACGTGTACTTCCAGGCTGCGGGGCCGCAAGGAAGCAACTCGCCATCGTTCTCGAACCTGTACACCTACGACTACACGATGGAGTTCGGCGGGTACAAGGAAGAGAAGGTCACGGTCAGCTCGAATCTGCCAGATCTGAGGACCGGAGACACGACAAACCGGTACGACCCGAGCGGCCGGCTGCTGGATCAGTCGACCAGCATGGGCGGCGGGGCGACCAGGACACGCACCTTCGCGTATGACATCGACGACCATGTGCTGGCCAAGGATGAGGCCACCGTAAATCCGAACCCCGACGGCGAAGACAGCTCCGGAAAACAAGACTTCAGTTACGCCCACGGCAACCTGGTCTCGGTCATCGGCAGCGGCTCATTGAAAGTCACCCAACTCACCAATGTCTTCACGCCGATCAGTGCGGCATACCCGGCTCCTAGCCTGTCCGGCCATGTAGTCAGTGCTGGCGACACCCTGGCCTCGATCGCCCAGCTCTACTTCGGCGACAGCTCACTCTGGCCCCTCATCGCAGATGCCAATTCTGTTGCCGGCGGTCCGACCGAGGCCCTGCCGGCCACCGAACTGGGCCGGACTTACCGCCTCCCCAACGTCGTCGGCAACACCCACAACAACGCCACCACTTTCATCCCCTATAACCTCGGCGCCATCATCGGCGACTCCACCCCGGCCCCCCGCCCGGCATTGCCGCCTCCGCCGCTCAGCTTCCTCTTCCTCCGGAAGCTCGCAGTCAAGGTGGTCAGCGCGCTGGTCGCTGCTGGAGTGACATTCGTGGTCACCCTCGCCCTCGGCCCAGGACCAGGTGCTGCCGCGGTCGCCGGTGGCCTCGGTCAAGCAGCCGGCAACTACGCCGGCCAGCTACTCGCCCGGGAACTGGGGCTACAGAAAGAGATCAACGGACGGGCGGTCCTGGCAGCCGGTATCAGCGGCGCGATCACCAGCGGTTTCAGCAAGTACCTGGACGGCAAAGCCGAGTACTTCGAAGGCCACGAAATGAGCGGTCGTTTCGCGAGGTCCTTCGTCGGCAGATGGAGCGGCTACGCCGGCAACGCCGCAACCGGTGAGCCCCTACCCACAAACGACCCGATCACGGCCACCGGGATCGACCTGGCCATGGCCAAGTGGGGCCCCTCCCTCGATCGCAAAAAACGCCAGGACGCAGGTGAGAAGATCTACTTCAAACTCAGCGGCGCCACCGAAAAGATGCTCACCGGCGCCCTGGACCTCCACACCGGCTGGCTCTTCAACGACGACTCCCGCAAATGGTCAACGATCGTCATACAGACGGTCGAACCCTTCGGAAAAGTTCTGCTAGGCGGTGCCTCCGCATGGGCTCGCGAACAAATCTGGTCCCCCAAACAAACCCCACCAGCCGGCCAAAAATCATGGCTGGACATCGTGCAGGGTTGGTTCGGTGACGCCGGTGCGGCACAGAACGTTCAGCCGGCTGTGCCCGGTTCTGGTTCAGATAGCTTCGCCGACGTTGTTGGCCAGCTCCTCGGAGTCTCCGCGAGCGCGGCCGCGCTGGGTGGAGGAGCACAGAATGCTAATGCTGCTCCGAACCACCCTGTTGAGATTCTGGCCAACCACGGCCTGGCAGAGATCTTCCAGGCAGTCTTGCGTCCGGCGGTCGAGACGATGTACGCGGACGAGTACGCCGCGGGTCGCCAATTCTCGGCTGCGTCGACCGAGCGACTTCAGGGCCGCAGTTGGATGGCTGACCTGCTTCGGGATGATGTCCTAAGCGATCTGTCCGCGGACAGAATCTCCGAGGCAACTAGAGATGACGGACCTTCTAAGGCCGGAACGAAGTTTTCACCCCGCATCGGCGGGCAGCTTGCTGGGGCCTGGCGAAACCTTCCCCCCATCACCACTGGCGATAGTGCAGTCTGCAAGGGACCGCTCTTCAACCGAGGGACTGTCCTGTTCGTTCACGACGCAGAGACAGAAGTCGATCTGCGCGGCTTCGCCGGCTACGCAGATGCGGACACATGGATGTTGGTCCACACAGTCAGTGACCTCATCGAAAAGCTGCGGGAACACGTAGGCCCGTGCGGCTATGTGACCGGGATTCACATCGAAGCCCACGGCGGAGCGTTCGGCGGCTTCCGGCTCGGTGACGATGTGAATGGTGATGGACACCTCTCACCGGATGAGCCCGGCGACCCTGTTTCGGGGAGCGTCGACGCGGCCAGGTTCGGTGCGCTTGTCAAGGGGGCGCTGGCGCGAGATTCATCGTCGTTCATATCGATCGCGGCGTGCAACTCTACCGGTCGTGACGACCGATTTATCAAGACTCTGAATGCTGAGACCCGAGCCATCGTCATCGGATCTCGGGGGACAGCCAGGGCTGGTGGAGGGTTCCTCAGTGGGGCGTGGTGGCGCGTGGACGAACCGCGAGTCCAGATCAATGCCGACGGCACCGCGAGGACCAGTTACAGGTTCTCCGGGAACGGTATCTGGAAGCCGTTCGGTGCCGCAGATATCCTCTGGCGGCCATTCTGACCGGAGTGGCCACGCAACGAGGTTGATGCCATAAGCCACTAGAGGAATTTGTGGCCGGCTGAGGGTGAAGTGCCTTGAGGAGCTCACCCTCAGTGTTGCGTCCGGGGCCAGAAGTGGATTGGTGCGACGCCTGCGAATCCTAATTGTCGGCAAGAATTGTATGCATTAGCGGACCGGAATCCGCACATGATGGCGGTTGACCGAAGTCCTCGCTTGAGGGATGCTATGTTGCGATTCGCTTAATTCAAATTGAAAGACGGGTCCTGCCTGATAAGATCCAGCACGCTATCTAATGGGTTGGACCGTTCCCGCTTCGGTGGACACCCGTGAGTAGCTGCCCGATTCGTCGGGAGTTTGTAGATGGGTTCGACTCGTCGTAGTTTCAGTGAGGAGTACAAGCGCGAGGCGGTGGGTTTCGTGCTTGCTGGTGGCCGGTCGGTTGCCGAGGTCGCCCGCAATATCGGTGTTCACGAAATGACGTTGGGTAGATGGGTGAAGAAAGCTAAAGACTCCGAGGAGCCGGCGGTGCCTGCTGATGGCCCGTTGGGTGAGTCCGAGCGGCTGGAGTTGATCCGGTTGCGGGAACAGGCCAAGAATGACAAGGCCGCGATCGCCGAGTTGCAGATGCAGGTCGAGTTCGCGAAAAAAGTAGCGACCTGGTTCGCGAAAGGAAAGCAGTGATTTTCGCTGCTATCGCGGACTGGGCTGATTCCGGCGAGTATCCGGTGCGGTTCATGTGTGCCGAACTGGGTGTCTCGACGTCGGGCTACTACGCCTGGCGCAAGGCTGTCCCGTCACAGCATCGCAGCGACGACGAGATGCTGGTCGTGGTCTTGCGGCATCTGCATGCTGAGGCGCGCGGAAATCCTGGCGTGCGCCGGTTGCGGGCCGGGCTGGCAGCAGCCGGGCACCGGGTCGGGCACAAGCGTGTCTGGCGCCTGATGCGGCTGGCCGGCCTGCGTGGCCGGCACCCGAAGGCCTGGAAGCGCACCACGATCCACGGTGACCAGCCGGTCGGTGCACCGGACCTGATCGGGCGCTCGTTCACCGCAGACGAGCTGAATCAGAAGTGGTGCGGAGACATCACCTACGTCAAGACCTGGACCGGCTGGGCCTACGTCGCGACCGTGATCGACCTGCACTCGCGCGCCATCATCGGCTACGCGGTCGCCGACCACATGCGCACCAGCTTGGTCACTGACGCGCTCGACATGGCCATCGCGAACCGGACACCACCAGCCGGCGTCATTTTCCATTCCGACCGCGGCACCCAATACACATCCAGCGAATTCGACCAATACTGCACAAAAGCCGGAATTCGTAGATCGCTCGGCCGGACCGGGATCTGTTACGACAATGCGGTATCCGAATCTACCTTCGCAACTTACAAGAAAGAACTCATCCATAACCGTCCGTGGCCCGACCTCGAAGCACTCACGGCCGCAACAATCGACTGGATAGAGAACTACTTCAATACCATTCGCCGCCATTCCACGCTCGGGTATTTGACACCCCGAGAATACGAGCTAGGATTCAGGGAAATCACTCAAATGGCAGCCTAAATCGGCGTCCAAAAAAACGGGAACACTCCAGGTCAACAGGCATCCTCTTGTGTGCGAGTAAGGGAGGCTCGCTCGCGGGGCTATACAACAGCAACTCTGTCGAGGTGCTGTTGTAGCCTTCAAATTAGAGAAACACCTGGTTGTGATTGATAGGAGTGCGGCCGGGTAGCCATCGCGCACCGCGGCCCATGGTCCTTTCCATCTCCGTGGCTTGCTTGCGGCACGGGTGACAAAATTCTTCGCTCAGCTCACTGGCGGAGGCGACCGCAACACGGTTGCCCATTGATCGGTCTGCCGACTGTGTGAGGCCATGTGTACCAATGCTGCCGCCCGGCGTTGCGGTAACTCCACACCCTGAGGTGGTGATGGTGGGAGACGTGAATGCGAGGGTCGCACGGGCTGCCCAGGCGGTGGTTGTGAGGCGTTTGAAGAGTTGGTTCGGGTCGCTGTTGGATAGGAGATCAGGATGGCGGCTTGCTGGTCACCTTCCTGGAGGTAGTGGGCGGTGAGGCGGCACCCGGTTATCGGGAACGCGGGGAGGATTCGGGTGGAGTCGAAGCTGTTGCTAACGGGGCGGGCGGCGAAATTTCGCCCGATTCGGGTCGGCTGCGGCGAAGACGCCGCGGAGCCGGTTTCGTTGACGCCGCCGACGGCCAAGGGAGGAGCGGTCTACGCTCCCTTCCGCGCGTGGCCGGTAGGTCCAGTCAAAACTTACGGCGGGTTACCGGTTTCAAGCGACTGCGCTCGCACATACGAGGCGAGCGAATCAAACGGGACGGACGAGCTGGTCTTCAGATCCTTGCTGTCCAGGCTTCGGGACGAGTTCGGCGGTGCGCCGAGGTGCGCGAGAACGGTGCAGGCGACATCGGTCAGGCGAGTGTCGATGGCGTGAGCCTGGTCCGGACCCGGCCGCCGCTTGTTCGATCACGGAGATGTAGTCCGAATGGCCAGTGCTGGGTAGTCGTCGTAGTGGTTCGGATTGCGACGGTCGGCAGAGGTGTCGTGCATGTGCAGTTCGTCCCAGTCGGCAGGTGGGGGCCCACCCAGTGCTAGACCATGGGCATTCAAGTTCTGCTTGTTCGGCAGCGGACCAATAGTCGAGCTGGTCCAGGCTACCCAGACGCCCGCTCCGTTGGGACTCGTCGGAGCAAGCGTCTGGGTGGTTGCGGTTGCTAGTTGATTGCTATGGGCATGGGGTTGCTGGTTTGGAACCAACTGACAGGTTGACCGTGCTGCCACGCGGGGCCGTGCTGTAGGCGGCTGGGGATTGGGTGGTGATTCGGCCGATGTTGTTGCAGGTGGGGTCGGGTACTGATTTGACTGTGCCGATGGTGAGGTCGGCTGCGGTGAGGGGGGCTCGGGCTTGGGTGACTGTCAGCTGCCGGACATTGGGGACAGTGACGCTGTTCGGGGGGACGTCGGGGAGGACTACGCCGGGGGCGTACTGGAAGACCGGGCGGATCGCGGCGATCCGAAAAGAGTTGCCCTTGGGGACGTCGGGGGAGGTGGGGTAGGTCTCACCGATGTGGCGGTCGCCGTCCATCATCCAGATGCCCACACCGCCGTCGGTGTGTTGCCAGATGATGTCGGAGCGGCCGTCGAAGTTGAAGTCGGCGACACCCTTGATTGTCCAGCCGACGGAGGTTTGGGCGCTGGGCTTGTTCTGGTACGCCGGGTAGACCGCGCTCGGGTAGGTGCTGTTGAACCGGATGATCTTGAGGCCACCGTTGTCGGGGCGGCGAAGCAGGATGTCCGAGCGGCCGTCGGCGTCGAAGTCGCCGAGTCCCTGGAAGGTCCACTTGAAGGGATCTTGGGTCTGTGGCGGGGGGAGGTCGTAGGACTTGGAGACGAAGTGTCCATCCATGTACCAGATGGACAGCCGGCCGTCGTCGTTCGACCAGAGGAGATCGGCGCGGCCGTCTCGGTCGAAGTCGCCGGCGGCTTTGACTCGCCAGCCGCCGCCGACGCTGGCGGCCGAGTCGTTGCCGGGGCTGATCGGTGCGGCATTGTCCGCCCGGCCGGCGGGCCAGAACTCGAGCCGGCCGTCCTGGTGGCGCCAGACGAGGTCCGCGCGGCGATCGCCATCCAGATCGCCCGTGGTGGCCAGCACTGTAGTTGATGGCAGAGTCCCTCGAAGATCCTGCAGGGTTCCGATATCCGGCACAATCTCGCCCAGGTGAGTCGTCAGCCGGATCGCGACTTGGCCGGCCGGACCTCGCCAGATGTTGTCGATCACCCCGTCTGCATTGAAGTCTCCGGTGCCGGCAAGGTCCCATCCGAAGGAGTAGTTGTCCGACACGAAGTCGCGCTGGACCTTGCCGTTGCGCAGTTGCCAGACCCGTGACAGCGCAGTACCGGTGGACTTCCAACTGATGTCGACGCGGGCAGCAGGCGCGGCTCGGCCGCCGTTGAAGACGACGCCGTCGCTTTTGGATCGCACGTCGCAGCGGCCGTCGTTGTTGAGATCGGACAGCTCGAGTTCGTCGAGTCGTTTGTTGTTGGTGTTGAGGAAGGACCAGCCCTGGGTGCCCTGGAACCACCAGGTGGTTCCGGTGGTCATGAAGCGGTCTTGTTTCCCGTCCGCGTCGAAGTCGCACTGAGCGCTGATGTTGGGCCACTCACCGAATTTGTTGTTCAAGGGCAGCAGATTGTGGCCCTGAGTCTGGTGAAAGGCGCCGGACTCGTAGAGCGGTAGACCTTCCCACTCACGACTGAGGGCGAAGACGTTCCAGCGGGCGTCGGCTCGTACGCTCGGTACGCCGCGGACCTTGATCGAGGTGCCGCCGGTGTACATGACTGTGTTGTAGCTGTAGTCGAAGTATTCACCGGCCGGTCCGCAATACTGGGACTTGCCGCCGCAGGATTCGGTGCCGTGCACATCGAACATGTGTGTGTTGGTGGCCCAGGTGTTCTCGCCGCCACCCATCAGGACGAGGTTGCGGTAAGCGAGGTAGCCGGTGCCGGACTCACCATCGCTGGCGATGGCGTGCCGGTTGAAGTCGAAGACGTTGCTTTCGATCAGGGTGTAGGCACCGTCGTATGTGACGACGCCGTACCCTTCGCGTCGTTTGTGGCGATTGTGATGGATGTAGTTGTCGTGCACCCGCACGGCGCCAGCGTTCTCCATGTTCAGGACCTTGCTGGGATCCCTAACCGCGACGCCGGAGCCCTGCCATCCGTAGATCTCGTTGTTGTCGATCTCTACGTTGACGCTCGAGTAGATTGCCAGCGCCGTCGATCCTTCGGTTTCCCGGTCGACAACATCCATCTCTCCGCCGTACAGGCGGATGCCGCTGATCCTGACGTTCTTGGTCTCCCTGGTCTGGAGGAAGACCTTGGGTGAGGTCCTGGTGAAGATGCGCGGTCCGGGATTTGATGAGGTGCGCCCGCCGAGAATGCGGACGCCGTCGGCGATCGGCAGAGACACACGATCGCTGAGGTCCAGGTCGACGTGGTCCTGGATCCGGACCACGGTGCCGGGCGTCGCGATTGCCTGCTGGAACAGGTCCTGTTGGCGGTTGTTCGAGATCGTGACTGTCCGTCCGAGGATGACACTGACATCCGCCGAGACGGCCACGACTTCGTTGGCATCGGGCAACACGAGCGTCAACCGATAGGTCTTGCTCGCTTCTGGCCGGTCGACGCGGGATCCCTCAACGCTGACCGCGTGACCGTCGAGCATCGGGCTGAGGATGCCCGCACAGTCTGGATTGATTTTGACACTCCATCGGACTGTGGTGCTTGCACCGACCTCAATCTGTGTCGGACTCAAGGACACGCGTGGAGCCGCCCACCCATTGCTCCGGCAGTAGGTCCATTGTGGGTCTTCGTCCGCTCGGGCGCTTCTGGCGATCGCCAGGCCGAACGCCATGGCGAGCACGAGCGCCATGCTGACGATGAACCTGATCCTGCCGGGGAGTCGCGCCTCGCGGCGTACCCCGGGAGCACTGGCTGGCATATCGGTCGTCCTCTGCTTAGGTCATTCCGCTGTCGGAAGAGATCCGACGGCGCTGCCTAGCCACTGTGACGATGAGCTCTTGGAGTCCGCTGGGGAGAGGTGACGGCCTGGATACGCCTATCACCGATCTTTCAGTTCAGCCGAAGGATACTCAAAGGCTCTGCGGGTGCAGTTTGGGCAGGAAGGTGGGGACTGTCTTCACCCGATCAAGATCGGAGTAGTAAATGCGTGTGCTATCACTGATCCCCTGGAAGAGGCTTGCGGTGACCTCGATCGGCGCTGTCGCGCTGTGTGCGGCTGCCCTGGCGGGCACTGCCACCGCCGCCCAGGCGGATCCGCCGCCGAATGGCCGAATCATCTCCAACCACAATCAGGTCCTTCTCTAGACAAGTCGTCTCACGATGCCCATTGGACATGGCCTTCCACCTGCAGCACAGGTCGCGCAGCGTCGAGGTTCACAGTTGCGTGCGGAGGGCATGCTGTCCGAGGCTCGTCGCGAGTTTCACCGGGCACTAGCTCTCGCCGAAGAGGATCGGAGCCTCGATCCACTGAGTCTGGTGCCGCTCCTGAACGATATCGGGGTCACCGGAAAGTACCGCGGTGATTTCGACGAAGCTGCGTCGGCCTACGACCGGGCATTGAAGGTCGTCGACACTGGCGAGGTCGGCACTGCTGTGCTAAGAGCAATGCTCCTACACAACATCGCCGGCCTCGCCCATGCCCGGGGAGAACCTGCGGCCGCCGAATCCGCCGCCCGTGAGGGCATCGCCCTCCGACTGGCCGCGGCCACCGTCGAACCACTCGACCTGGCAGCCGACCAGGCCGCGCTGGCAGCCATTCTGGTCGACCTCGGGCAGGTGCTTGAGGCTCAGGAGCTACTCACCCGAGTCTTGAGGGTCTTCGAAAGCACGTACGGCCCGGAGCACTATGAGGTAGGAGTCACGCTCCATAACCTCGGCTCCCTCCAGCACCGCTGCGGCAACTTCAAGTCAGCCGCCACAACGCTGACAAGAGCTGTGAAAATCAAGCGAGCTGTCCTGGCGCCCAGTCATCCCGATCTCGCCATCAGTCTGCACAACCTCGCCTGCGCCCAGGCGAAACTCGGCCACAACCACCGAGCCGCCGAGTCCCTGCGCGAGGTACTCACGCTCCTGTCCGGCTCCGTCGCTGACGGCCACCCAACGTTGCTGTCGGCACGCAACCGACTCAGCAGCCTCAGCTCCGCAATCAACATCGACGGCTAAGCGCCTCCGACTCCGATGAGGCCAGTAGACCGAGGCACCATCTACTGATCCAAAGGCGTCCCGCTCGTCCTCGCCTTGCCGTCGGTACGCCTGAGGGCCGCGCTACGCAAGCGGAGTCCCCCTTGTCACACGCTCGAAGGTCAGGTCGATCTGATTCTGGGGTCGATCAGGCCGTACACGATGTCGACGAGGAAGTTCATGGCGACGAGGATGACTGATCCGAGCAGGACTGTTCCCATGATGAGTGGGAGATCGTAGTTGTTCTGGCTCTCGAGGACGAGGTTGCCCAGGCCGGGCAGGTCGAAGACGCGTTCGGTGAAGATCGCACCGGTGAGACTACCGGCGAGGTCGAGCCCGAAGATGGTGATGATGGGGATCAGACCGGCGCGTAGTGCGTGCTTGTAGGTCACCACACGATTCGGCAAGCCCTTGGCTCGTGCTGTGCGAATGAAGTCTTCGCCCAGTACTTCGATCATCGAGCCGCGGGCGAATCGGGCGTAGGACGCACAACCGTAGATCCCGAGAACCAGCCATGGAGCGAGGAGGCCCGCCATCCATTGGACGGGATTCTCTGTCAGAGGCGTGTATCCGCTGCGCGGCAGGATCGGATAGACGATCGTGAGGTAGAGCGCGGTCATCAGCGCCAAGACGTAGTACGGAATCGAGCCCACAACCAAGGTGCCGGCCATCAGTAGCCGATCGCTGATGGTCGCATGTCTTCTCGCGGCAATCGTCCCGATGGCCACGCCGATGGTCAACACGAGCACGGCGTACCCGGCCACGAGCGACATGGTGACTGGCAGACGCGACCGGAGCATCTCGGTCACTGGGCGGTCGTTCTTGAATGAGAAGCCCAGGCAGGGCACGGTGCATCTCTGCGTTGTGCCGGATGTTTCGAACGTTCGCCCAACGATGATGCCGGCCGAGTACTCCAGGAACTGCTGGACCTTTGGGCGGTCAAGGTGCAGGTTGGCCTGGATCTCCTGATATCGCTGCTGGGTGCATCGGCGCTCGCCGCAGATTGCCCCCGCAGGGTCGGTCGGGGCGACAAAGAAGAGAGTGAAAGTCGCGATCAGGGTCATTGCCACGACGCTGATCGCGCTCGCCAGACGTCGCCCAACGAAGCACACCATCGCTCTCTCCTCGGCAGTGAGCGTAGCTGCGGGCACCTCCTGCTATAGATCAGGATGGTGGGAAGCCGGTGGGGAGCCGCGTACAAACTGGCGCAGAGGTGACATATCTTGCGGTGCACCTCGCCTCCGATCACGGCTCGACGGAAGCTTTGTCCAGATGACGACACGGTGGTCTGACTCGACGCCCGCTCACGCGTGGGGAGCGACGAGAAGAGCCTCGGATCCGACTGGTACGTAGCCGGCCGCTAGGAAGGCGCGGAGCGAGGCGGCATTGCCTGGAGTGACCTGCGCCCAGATGTGGGAGCCAGCCGGGGCCAACGCACTAGCAGTCCGGGAAAGTCTGCGGCCATGTCCTTTGCCGCGCAGGGCCTCCGGGACTTCCACTGCACACTCAAGGCGGCCTGCCACACCGACACCAGTGAGGACCAAGCCGCCCGCCGGGTGGCCGTAGACTCGGACGTCGTCACGGTGTCGGCGTGCCCGGCGTACGCGCGGGTGGTCGACGGCCGTGAGTTCGATGAGTTCGGCCGTGAGCTCGGTCCGTTCGGAAGGGTTGGTAATGGCGGAGGCGAGTAACAGCGCATCGATTGCGTTGACCCGCCGACCGGTGTGCTTCTCCAGAGCCGACAAGAACGGCGGGTTGAGAGGCGCCGAGGGGTCGCCGGAGGCAAGCAGGCCATAGGCCCACTCTCGGGTGACATCTGCTGCTAGAACGATGTGTCCGGTGAGACCGATGACGCAGGTGTCTCGCTGTGAGGGAGCGGACACAACGGTGACGCTGAGGTCGGGCGAGGGGAAGGTGCCGCCCTCGATGCCGCGCAGTATCTCGCGCAATGACGTTCCTGGAACCGTCGGCTCGGGCGGTCCCGGCTCGCCTCTGGTTCGCAGTCGCTTCCGTAGGTTCATGAGTCTCCTCACCCGCTGGTCGACGGATCGGATCAATTCTTCGTCCAGTTAGCCGTCAGTAGGTGAGCGTGGCCTGAGGGTTGGCTGTACGCCCCGAGCACAGCGATCAGTCCGTCGGCGATTGTTCGTCGCCAGCTGATCGGGTCGTGGCCGCCGTGATGTTCGGCGTAGGTGACGTCGTACCCCTGATTCAGAAGCGTGTCGCGCATCTTCCGGTTGGTCGCGAGTGTTGACGCCGTACCGCCGTGGCCGGGCATCGTCTCCCGGTCACCGACGTCAAGGTAGAAACGCAGCGGCTTGCGCGTCGCCGCGGCGTACTCGCGAATCAGCAATTCCGACTGTCCCTGCTCGGGAGCTGGCCACCAGAAGACTCCCGATTGTGAGAGGACCGCGCCGAAGCAGTCGGGGGCCCGCAAGGCGATGAACATGGCTGTCAGTCCGCCGAGAGACGCGCCGCTGATGACGCGCTGCGAGGGGTCGTCGGTGACGCGCCATCGGCGACGTGCCCACGGCAGCAGTTCGCGGGTCGTGAAGTCGAGCATCCGCTGGGTTGGAGTCAGTTCCTCGGAGCGCCGATCATCGCGGCCATGGACGAACAAGGCGACCAACGGTGGGATCTTGCCAGCGGCAATCAGGTTGTCCAGTGTCGCCGGGATCCGCTGCAGATTCCTTCCGATGTAGCCATCAAAGATCACGAGCAACGGCAGCCCGTCTGTACGAACAGCCGGCGGAAGGTACACCGAAATGCAACGCGTGTCATTTAGCGCAATGCTCGGCAGGAGCTCTTCGGTCAACGAGCCGTGCCGCACATCTGTCCGCGGGACAGACCATGGTTCGTCTGGCGCGGCAGGCAACTCGAGCAAAGAAGCCCAACAGTCCCAGTCGGATTGGTCCCGGGGATCGTGCTGAAAATAGACAATCTCCTTGTTGTGCTCGTCGACGTGGGTCAGGCCGGTACCGGTGTCTTCGACAGGCACGGCGTCAGCCCCGTCGTGGCAGATGAAGTAGATGGTGCGGAGATCCAGGGGCAACCTCACTGAGCCGTACCAAAGGTCGGTATCGATGAAGCGGTGCAGCGGAAGGTTCACGCCCCAGGCAGTGTTCGTCGAGTCGGCCGAACCGCGCCAGACGAAGGTGACCAGCGCACTGATCCCGTCAGGCTCCTCGATCAGCGGCGTACCGCCCGCCGCAACCTCACGCCAAAACTTGTCGAGCGCATCGGTGCCGCCGTGCTGGTACTCATCGAACAGCCGGCCGATTCGAGGGCTGATACTGGCCACCATGGATTCCTCCTGCCATGTTCTACCGGCACAGGGAATGGTTCCCTGTGCCTACGGCACACTGTTCGCCTCGCCGTGGGACAGACGTGCGTGCCAGGTCGACCTGACACGATTACAACGCCGACGTTCCACGACGAGGCGCTAGCGCCGGGGTGTGGGGGTTGGGTTAATGGATGGTTGAACTGAGCTTGGACTGTAGGCGGGCGCGAGCGCGGCATTGACGAGTTCACAATGAGGAGTGCTGGCAGGGACGATGCTCTCAGTGAACACGACCGGGTTGGGGTCTCCGGCGGCCGTCATGGCGAAGATGTTCACCGCCTGGCCTGCGCCGATCTCGCTTCGGCTGATTCGGAATTCCGTTTCGACACGTTCCGCGCCGGGCGTCCCGGCCATGTCTATGGTCGGGCCCCAGAACCGGCCGTCGCGTGAGCAGACCTTGCCTGGCGGGATGTAGTCGACGATCGCGGGGATGCCTTTGGTATGCAGCCGCTGCTCGAGTCCTTGAGGGTCGCGGAACTCCTTGATCCGGACGATGACCGTGTCGCCTGGGCCGTTGGCGATGGCCCAGGCAGGAGAGGTTCCGCCGGGGCCTGTCAGCGCGGCGACGGCGACCGCGCCGGCCACTGCAACACCTGCAGCGACTGCCAACCAGGCCCGGTGCTTCGTCGCGTGCTGCACCGGTCGGGGTGGCTGGTCGATGGGTACGCTGCGGATTCCGTTCATGAGGAGACCCCTGACAGCGTCATGACGGCCTGGAGGAATCTCCCTCTCGGCAGGCGGGGGCGCCATTCGGAAGAGCTGCTGACGAATGTCGGGATCGGGACCTGTGTGGTGCTTGCCGCTCATCGTCGTATCTCCTTAGCAGGCGGAGCTGCGGGACTTCCGCAGTCACCCTGTGCCTGTCCGCTCAGATCAGCGGGTTCCGGCTTTGCGGGTAGCAGGTCGCGTATGGCGTCGGAGAGCTTCTTGCGGGCTCTGGAGAGACGAGACCGCACCGTACCGATGGGGATGCCGAGCACTTCTGCAGTGGTTGCGTAGTCCATGCCGGCCCATACGCAGAGCGCGAAGACCTCTAGTTCGGCGCGCCGCAATCGACCCAGCGCGTGGCGAACGGCCATGAGCTGCTGGGCATCGTCGAGCCTGCCGGCGATCTCGTCGCTGAAGTCTGCTTGATCGATCGATGCAGGGAGTCTTGCGACCATGGCCGCGTGCCGACGAGCTGCGCGCGTGGAGTTGCGGGCCACGTTGGTTGCGATGCCAAGCAGCCAGGGTCGCAGTGACTCGCCCTCGGGTTCAACCTTGGCGTGAAGTCGCCAAGCCTCGAGGAACGTCAGCGATAGCACGTCCTCGGCAGTCGACCAGTTGCCAGTAAGCCGAAAGGTGTGGTTATAGACATTGCGCGCGAACTCGTCGAACAGTCGGCCGAAAGCCTCGACATCGCCGGCGCGGATCTCGGTACGGAAACTCATCGTCATACTCAGGTCTCTGTCCACCCGACGACCGTTGGTTCCCTGGACGAACGCTGACGTTCGCACAGCTGGTGGCAACTGCAGCAGCTGTGCCTGTCGGTGTCCTTTCGGTTGGCTGCGTGCAGTGCCACGTCCGCAGCGCGGGACTGGTCGCCGTTGCCGACACGCGGTGTCCTGGAGTCCAGATTCCAGGTTCCCTGTCCGCCTGCTGCCGACGAGATTCGCCTTTGTGGAGATCGAAGAGGATTCGAACAACGTCCAGTTGACGTCCGGGCAAGGTGTCGGCAGGCCGCCTACGAGCTGGACCATCGCGGGGCTCATCAAGCTGATTGATGACGCCATTGACTCGGCAGGGGCTCAGCTCGCCCGATCTGAAGGGCTGCGATTCGACTGGACCGACGACGAGTCGGTCGTCCGGCCGATCAATGGCCGTCGGCCAGCCAGAGCCCGAGACACAGAGCGCTGGCGACTCGAGGAACAGGCGGGGCCGGAGCGAGAGATCGATCTGGCGTGAGGAACTTCGCCTGGCTGTGAACCTCTGAGTCCTGGAATTGTTGATCGGGGTTCCGGTGTGCTCGTAGTAGGTCTCAAGGATTCGACCTCACAACGGTTCGAAACGCTGGCTTGGGCGCCATCGGTGCAGACGAGCGACTGGTCGATCGGTTCAGAGACCAGTTGATGCTTCCGGCAAGGAGCGACTGCCTGGAGATTGTCGGGTTCATCGGCATACGAGCCAACGAAGGAAGGGCCTATTCCACGAGGTCGACGGCAACCCAGATTCATCGGCGATCGGACAGTCTCGTCGGCATCGCAGAACAGCTCGACCTCTTGGATGGTGAAGCCACGCCTATCCTGGTCAGCGACCCTCGGGATGCGTTCGCCATCGAACGCGTTAGCCGATCCAGCGGAGGGCGATGGGTGGGGTATCCCGCTGTGCGGCGCAGTGCTATCAGCCGAACAGGCGAGGGTCCTCGGCGCGCATACGGTGGCCGATACGGTCATCGTCGCGCTCGCGGACCCACGCACGGCTCAGCGAACGGCTGCCGAATGCCTCAGCGAGTTGTCTGGATCGTTCCGAAAGGTCCAGGCCTTTGAGCTCCCTCGCGGCCAGTCACCGGCCAAGCTATGGATGGCGGCCGGCGGTCATCAGCGGCTTCATGATGCACTTCTGCTCACGCGCCCGCTTGCTGACTACCTGCCGACCGGAAGGCGACAACAAGCACGATCGCAGCTGCCGGACCAGGCGTCTCGCAGTCCAGAGATTGAGCGCTTGCGCGAGTGGTAGGCCTCAGACGCCTGCGAGCCTTCGTCGCATAGCGCGCCGTCGGGATCGCGCCAGAGGCCTAGTGAAGATGGCGCCTGAGGCGAAGGTGCGGTCGACCACGAGGTGGGCCGTCTGAGCTGAGCCTCAGCAACCAACCCCGGCTACCTGTTGACGCCGGGCGCGCCGGTCGGGGTTGCGCCGTTCCGGAGAGGTCAACTGTGGGCGGCAGTCCCGTCCGTTGGACGTCGACATGATCACGCGGAGAGGCTCAAGTCATTCTGCGAAGGGTTCGGAGGTAGGACAGCGGATCGACACTAGCAAGAATTTGTCGTGGCCCGCCAGGTAGGTGGCGAATGAAGCCACCATTCATCTCGGGCCAAGTCTCGGCAACAAACAGGGCATCGAGGGGTTCGACATGGGCAAGGTACTCCGGGGTGAGCCCGTCGTAGATGGCCATGCTGTTGGTGCGTGAGTGCCAATATGTCGGCCGCTCTGTCCGGAGATATGTGACAAACGAGGATCGAACCTCTCGGGTGCTATCGGACGGGAAAGTCTCGCCGCGGCACGGTCGGCTGTCATGCGCAGGGTCGCGAATCAAGCTTCGGTCGCGTGGCTCGCATTGCTCCTCCGCGGTCCACAGAAGGACGACGACGGATGCGTAGTAAGAATTGCTGAGACTGGAGAGCATCCCACAGACCCGGAACCTGCCGAATCAACCGAGGATGCGCCGCGGCGATTGCCGCTAGTCCTAAGAGTGACTCCCCGCCACCATCGCGTATCACGCGCTCGACCAGTCTTCGGACCAACTCGAACGGGAGAAACATGGCGCTAGTCGCCGATCAGGACAGGACTGAGGCCGCTAGCCCGGTGCTTTCACGGGGTTTGGTGGTGAGGCTGTGTTGGTGAACTGAAAGGTGCTCCTGACCAGCGACGATGTGGTTTGTCTAGGACCATGTCGTCGCGTATCGAGGAGCACCTTCGAGGTGAAGAGTACCGGGTTGTATCCGTGTGTCCGTGTTGATGCGGCTGGTTCAGGGGTGGTGTCGCAGGCCGGTGGCCTGCTGATCACCGAGACGATCCGGGCCAGCGGTCTGGCCGCGGAGCTGTCGGGGGCGTTGGCGCCGTGGCGCAAACCGTTGGCCAGGCATGACCCGGCCAAAATCGTCACCGATCTGGCTGTCGCGCTCGCGCTAGGTGGAGACTGCCTGGCCGATATCGCGGTACTGCGGGGTGAGCCGGGGCTGTTCGGGCCGGTCGCCTCGGACCCGACGGTGTCGCGCACGGTCGATGCGCTGGCCGGCGATGTCGAGGCGGTGCTGAAAGCGATCAACACCGCTCGGGCCGCAGCCCGGACGCGGGTATGGGCGCTGGCCGGTGAGCACGCACCAGACACCGGCCGTGATAGCGGCGATCCGCTGATCGTCGACCTCGACGCGACACTGGTCGGTGCGCACAGCGATAAGCAGGGCGCGGCGCCAACCTTCAAGCGGGGTCACGGATTCCACCCGTTGTGCGCGTTCGTCGACCACGGACCCGACGGGTCCGGTGAACCACTCGCGGTCATGTTGCGGCCCGGGAACGCCGGATCGAACACCGCCGCCGACCACATCGCCGTGGTCCGCGAGGCTCTCAAACAACTCCCCGGACACCGAGCCGGAACGCGGCCCGGCCGCCGGGTGCTGATCCGCACCGACTCGGCCGGCTGCACCCACGAGTTCCTCGACTGGATCACCGGCCAGCGATTGCCGGACTCAGAAACCTCCCGCTGCACGACTTCGCCCAGAACCAGATCTGGTGCGCGATCGTCGCGCTGGCCTGCGAAATCACCACCTGGACGCAGCTACTCGCGTTCACCGGCACCGACGGCACCACCCACCAGGCCCGCCGCTGGGAACCCAAACGCCTACGCCTACGACTGTTCTCCACCGCCGCCAGAATCGCCCGGACCGGCCGCCGCACCACCGTCCACCTCGCCCGCAACGCCGCCTGGACCATCCTGCTGCACACCGGCCTCACCCGGCTCCACGCCCACAACACACCCGGCTAAACCACACCCCAACCACCACAGCGACCCGAACAAACCCGGCCCGTGGAACCGGCGCCCACCCGCGACGACACTCGGGCGCTTTGTCCTACCCGACTGCAAGAATCAACCCCGCAAACCGGCCACCGAGCCGCAGCCAACCACCCGCGACCGACCCACGAAAGATCCGGGCTAGTACGTGGTTGAGAACCGCAGATTCCTTGACCTTGACCAATAAGTTGCTATAGATGGCGAGGTCGTGAGGTAAGAGTCTGTCGAGATGCCTGTGTTGCAGGTCTGCTCCGACATCGGATGGACCGACCCGTCGTTGTACCTCTCGAGACGGTCCGCGGCGTTCCCCGAAGGTCCACCTTGGGTCGGTCCGAATGCACGTGCCCCGGTGCGCAACGCGCTGACCGCCGCAGAACGACTGATGACGGCGTCAGCGACAGTTCCAGGGATCTCCCAGCGTCTGCCCATTGCACTACGCCAATCTGTGCAATGGACGAGGGTGCCCGAGCGGGAGGGCGGGTCGCGCTCGTTATCAGGAGCCACGTGTGAGTTTGAGACCCACACGAGGACTTTGCATCCTACTCGGTGGCAAGGAGAAGGTGTGTTCGAACATTTTGCTAGGTCTTCGACTGTCCTGCGAATTCCCAAGCGCCGTCTGCGAGCGCACGTCGTCGTTGCGCTCTTGACGTTGCTCGTTGCATCCGCGGCAGTTTCGATCAGTGTAGGTCCGCCACCTGCGGATGCGAGCGCGTCGCCATCGCGGCCGTCATCGAGCGGGGAGGCTCCGATAGCACTCAATGGGGACTTCAACGCCGACGGCCGTACGGACATCGCGCTTGCAGGCACAGCGGGCTTCCGAACATTGCCAGTTGCTCTGGCGCAGGGCGCGGGTGGAGCGTTCACCCGCACCAACCACGCTGCCGCGGAATTCGCGTACTGGGCCGGCGGCCCAGGCGTCAAGATCATCAATGAGGACTTCAATGGTGATGGCCGGACCGATTTGGCGCTGACCGGTGCTGCCGGCTGGACCACGGTCCCGGTCGCCATGTCGAATGGCGATGGTACCTTCACTGTCCACAACAGTCCGGTAAGCCAGTTTCCAGGCTGGGCGGCGGCACCCAATGCGACCGTGACCGCTGGCGACTTCAACAATGACGGTCGAACCGATTTGGCGCTGACCGGTGCTGCCGGTTGGACCACGGTCCCGGTCGCCATGTCGAATGGCGATGGTACCTTCACCGTCCACAACAGTCCGGTAAGCCAGTTTCCAGGCTGGGCGGCGGCACCCAATGCGACCGTGACCGCTGGCGACTTCAACAATGACGGTCGAACCGATTTGGCGCTGACCGGTGCTGCCGGTTGGACCACGATCCCGGTTGCCATGTCGAACGGGAATGGTACCTTTACCGTCCAAAACAATCCTGCCGGGCAATTCCCTTATTGGGCGAGCGGTGCCCGGACAAAGGTGACCGCTGGTGACTTCAACAATGACGGTCGAACCGATTTGGCGCTCACCGGTGCGCCCGAGTTCGTCACCATCCCGGTTGCCATGTCGAACGGGAATGGTACCTTTACCGTCCAAAACAATCCTGCCGGGCAATTCCCTTATTGGGCGAGCGGTGCCCGGACAAAGGTGACCGCTGGTGACTTCAACAATGACGGCCGAACCGATTTGGTGCTCACCGGTGCGCCCGAGTTCGTCACCATCCCGGTTGCCATGTCAAACGGCGATGGTACTTTCACCGTCCACAACAACCCCGCGGGTTCTTTCCCCTACTGGGCCAGTAGTGAGGCGACAGTGCTCGGCGGCGACTTCAATAACGACGGTCGGACCGACCTCGCTCAGACCGGGGAGCCAGGCTGGACGACGATCCCTGTCGCTCTCTCGAATGGCAACGGCACCTTCACCGTCCAAAATCAGGCGTTAGCGGACTTCCCCCAATGGGCTGCGCGAGCGAGTGGCCCAGTGGATGCTCCGTTTACGTTTGGGCCCGAGACGCTCATCGCCAGCGCCGGCACGGTTGTTGTGAGGTGGGGCGACCGCAGCAAGAACGAGAGCGGTTTCGAGGTTCAGAAGCGGAACAAGGTTGGCGATTGGGTGACGATCCATAGTGTTCCAACTGTTAATCGTCTGGGAACTAACCCGGCGCCGACATTTACCTATTCAGATGCCGACACAAGCTTGAGTGGTCAATGCTACCGAATCGGAGCGTTCAACACGACGCACACCGGCTACACGGATGAGAAGTGCACGGTTCGACCGGACCTCAGCCGATTCCCGCAGACAGTGCCCAACGACATCGCCCAATGGCAGGGCCTGTCGGGGACCAACGGTGGAACCGGCAAGCTCCAGACCATCGCAAGGGATGAGGCAACGTTCCTCGCATATGACGCCGGGACCTTCGGCGTCGATCTGGAATTCAGTGAGAACTCCGATCCGTGGGTAGTCGCAGCGCAAGGTGGACCGCAAGTAATGGCGGGGCAGGCGATCGCACTCAACCTGGTTGGCCGCGGCTGGCTCACGTATGAGAACCAGAGCTTTGGCGTTGATCTCGGCCTCAGCGGCTCTCCGTCCTACGAGTGGATCGCCATTGGCGACGAGAGTACGCCTGCCTCCGAAGCTGGCGCAGGCCGCAGGCTCGGGTCAAGCGGAGCTTACGCGCTGTACAACACGAAGAACGGTTCCTATCTTGTGAACGGCAATCAGACGACAGGCCCAGATCTGGTCTGGTATGACCCAACGCCCGCGCCGCCGCCCCCGCCGCCGCCTCCGCCGCCGGGCATCAGAACGTACACGATCTTCAATTGTGCAGACCCTGCCCGGCCGTTGAAGTTCTGGACACGAGACGTTACTGCGGGTCAGATGTATGACTTCGCCGGGATCGTCGAAACCGGCTGGATCGGCTCAGGCTGTCAAGCCAGCAACACCAATGATTTCGTCTTCACAGTCCCGACCTCGAATCACACATACGAGGTGATCTCAATCGACTACACGAAATCTGGGTGCGACACCACCGGCCCGCCGTTCGTCAGCAGCTGCATAAAAAGCGATACCACGTTCAGAGGCGATACGAACGGAGTCAACGCGAACTTCACGATCTCATAGAGAAACCGTCGCCCTCCACTGCGTACCTTCCGAGCCTCGAGGCCATGGAGCGGTACTTTTGCTCCCGAGGCTCGGTCAACCCACCTAGCCCTGGGTTTGCAGTAACGATGTGATCGCGGGGTTCGACACGCGTCGTAGATGTAGAGAAGTGCCTTGCCTGCAAGGGATTCTGGACTTGTCTAAGGTCCCAGAACGATCCGAGCGGGAAGGCACTTCGTAGGTGCAGAATGCAACGACGCGTCCGGTGGTCTGCGTGACGGCCAATGGGCGGGGTGTCGCGTCGCATGCAGGGTCGCGGTTGCTGGCGGATCTGGCCGATGTGACCGGGCTGTCACAGGGGTTCAGTGGGGCGCTGGGTGGGTTGCGGCAGCGTCGTTCGAGGCATGATCCGGGCCGGGTGCTGGTCGATGTCGCGGTGATGCTGGCCGATGGTGGCGAGGCGATCTCGGACCTGGCCGTGCTGCGGGACCAGCCCGATTTGTTCGGTCCGGTGGCCTCGACGGCCACGGCGTGGCGGGTGCTGGACAGCGTTGATCGGGTCGTGCTGGGCCGGTTGCGCCAAGCGCGTGCGGTCGCTCGCGAGCGTGCGTGGCTGGCCCGGGCCGAACTCGGGCGAGATTTGCCGGCCGCGGCCGCGGGTGGCCGGGTCCTGCCCGGTCTGGTGATCGATCTGGACGCCAGCCTGGTGACTTGTCACAGCGAGAAAGAATCGGCGGCGGCGACGTTCAAGGGTGGGTTCGGTTACCACCCGTTGCTGGCGTTCCTCGACAACACCGGCGAGGCACTCGCGGGATTGCTGCGCCCGGGCAACGCGGGCAGCAACAACGCAGCCGATCACATAACGGTGACCGATCTCGCGCTGGCCCAGATCCCCGAGGCTGACAGGCACGGTCGCCCGATCCTGGTCCGTGCCGATGGAGCGGGTGCCACCAGGGACTGGCTGAGACATCTGCGCGGGCTGCGCGCCCAGGACCTGGACGTGGAGTTCTCGGTCGGGTTCACCATGACGCCTGCGGTCCAGGCCGCGATCGACGCACTGCCCAAGGCAGCGTGGACGCCTGCGATCGAAGCCGACGGATCGGTGCGTGACGGCGCCGACGTCGCCGAAATCACCGGCTTCCTGGACGGACTGACCGCCGCGGGCTGGCCAGAACGGATGCGGGTGATCGTGCGCCGCGAACGGCCCCACCCGGGCGCCCAACTGTCCCTGTTCGATCAACACCACGGGCTGCGTTACCAAGCCTTCGCCACCGACACCCCGACCGGACAGCTCGCCCACCTCGAAGCCCGACACCGCGCCCACGCCCGCGTCGAAGACCGGATCCGGCAAGCCAAAGACTCCGGCATCGGCCGGTTCCCGTCCAGACTGTTCGCCCTCAACGCAGCCTGGCTCGAACTCGCCCTCACCGGCATCGACCTCATCACCTGGACCCAGCACCTGCTCCTGGACGGCGACCTGGCCAAATGCGAACCCAAAGCGCTGCGCTACCGGCTTCTGCACACCGCCGCCCGCATCACCCACGGCCAGCGTCGCACCTACCTGCGACTGGCCGAACACTGGACCTGGGCCCACGATCTCGCTGCCGCGTTCACCAGCCTCGCATCGATCCCGCGCCCGCTCCGCACCTGAACATCCACGCCCCTGACCGCCCACAACCAAAGGACAACGGAACAGCCAGCAAGCCGGCAGATCCGTCACGCCCAACAACGCTTGCACCCCAGCGCCCCATCAGTGCCACCGATCAACGGACTACTGAAAGACCAGGGCTAGGACCTTTCGACGAGTCCAAGCCGTTGCCCTACCGAGGGGTGTCTCCCCAGCCACACTGAGGATGACGAACGACGGACTCCAGCGACTTCACGACGCATTGCTCCTCACCCTCCCCTGGCCGACTACTGGTCACGTTGCCAATCGCGACGCACTCGGGTGCGCCGCGCTGACGAGGTGCCGCTCGAGCCTGAGCAAGACACCTCGCCTGAGCTGTGACCGGCGAGATGCACCGATCTCCTCCTGTGGTCCGGCTACTGCGATAGCTCTGCCCAAAAGTACAGATATTGACCGGTAGATGAAGATCCAGACCGTGCCTGACCCGAATATGATTATTTCCTGTCCGGCCGTCAGGGGGTAATTCATGGACTCAGGGATCGCGCGCATCACGATCGACGGTGCCGAGGAGGAACTGCGGTCGTTGGCCAACTGGCTGCGTGACGAGGACGATCTGCGAGGCCAGGTCAGGCTCGACGGACCGCCCATCCAGGAAGGCCAGATGGGCGGCGCGTTGGATGCGATCGTGACCGTTCTGACGAGTACGACGGTGGCCACGTTGATCATCTCTATCCGGGAATGGGCGACGGCGAAGCGGTCCGCTACGAAGGTCACGCTGAAGTTGAAGGCGGCTGACGGTCGCGAGCTGGAGCTGACGGCCGGGTCTGCGGCCGACGCCGAGGTCACGCTGGACAGTGCCCGCAAGTTCCTGGACGAGAGTTCGTAGCATGGATGTGCCGAACGGCGACCGGTCCAGAGCCGTCCTGATCGGGACGAGTCGCTTCGCGAACTCGAATCTGCCCGCTCTGCCGGCCGTGCGACGGAACCTGTCCGCGCTCTCGCGCGCGTTGACCGACCCGACGAGCGGGATCCTGCCTGCCGGAAACTGCGATGTAGTGCTGAACCCGGACTCGCCTGACGCCTTCATGCGACGCCTCCGACAGGCCGCCGGTCAAGCTGAGGACTTGCTGCTTGTCTACTACGCCGGGCACGGACTGCGTCATCATCGGCGGGAAGACGATCTCTACCTGACGGTTCAGCGGACGGACCCTGATGGTTTGGACGGCAGCGCGGTGGAGTTCCGGTGGGTCCGGGATGTCGTCGCGGAGAGCTCGGCGCGAGCGCGTCTGCTGATCCTCGACTGCTGCTATTCCGGGCTGGCTCTCGAGCGGATGTCGGTCGACTCACTCGAGGAGCGGGAGTTGACTGTGGTAGGGACGTCCGTGATGGCGGCCACTCCGAAGAACAAGCGGGCGCATTCGCCGGCTGGCGAGCAGTACACGGCCTACACAGGTGAGCTTCTGGGGGTGCTCGAGAACGGCTCGCCGTTGGCGGGTCAACCATTGACGGTGATCAACACGCACCGGCTGCTGCGGGCGGCTTTAGCCAAGAAAGATCTGCCACAGCCCGTCTTACGAGCGGACAACACGAGCGGCGAAATCTTGCTCCGACGTACCACCTCGGTCGCGGAAAACCATGCAGAACTTGAACTGTTGGCGCCCGTCGAGCAGACCGCACCGGTGCGCGAGGTCCCCCTGGGCCTGCAGTACGCGATGGAGTTGGGGGTCGGTGTGCTGGGGTTCGTCTGTGTCTTCAGCTGGGGATGGTCGATCGGCGCCCTGTACTCCCTGTTGATGTTCGGCGTGGACGAGTCGACTACGGAATTCGCTGGTGCCGAGCTCGTCAGTACTCTTGTGACGGCCTTGGCTCTCAGCGCGTTCTTCGTCATCAGAAGCTGGTGGAGACGTATTCCACTCGTACCCAGGTTCTCCGACACGACCAAGCCCGAACTCGCCAGCCTCGTCCTAGTGTGTATCGGCGTAGCGGTATCGGCGGTGACGAGTCTCCCCGACGCAAAAACGGGGTTCGACAAGGCCACCACGCAGATGCTCACCGTGGCGGTCGTCACCACCGCGATCACCTGGGTCGCGATCTTCGGGCAAGCCCTGCTGCGTCGACTGCGATCGTCTCCGCAGCGATCTGAGGTCAGCGAAGAAATTCTCGATGACGAACGGCCGAACCCGTGATCGATGCCCGCCAACGTGGCGGGCTTGCGACTACTTGAATCGGGCCCGAATAACTGGTCCAGGCAGCGCATAATTACGGTTATGCGCGACAAAAGCCAGGGACACGCCTGTCTGGAGCGGTCACGCTTCCCGTTACCGACGTGCGGTCATCCGTCCTGGCAATCGAAAGCTGTCGTGAGCCGACGACGTATGCCCGGCGGGCGTCAAAGGCTGGCTCTTGGATGTCGCGGAAGGTCGGCGATTGTCATCCGGTGTGATCAAGCTGGGACCGGCCTAACGGCGGGCATCAGCGGCTGTACGGTGCTAACCCTTCGTTGCCTGCGACCACCAAGAAATCGACCAGGGTCTGCCAATCACCTAGGCGCCCGAGCTCCTCGGAAGCGTTGCGGGTCTCCTTGAGCCAGGTGTTCAGCAACCACGACCGGCTGACGACGACTCGACCTGACTGGATGCACAGGTCCCTGACCCAGCCGACGCCACGTGTCGCCTGCACATCCAACGGAAGCCTGCGCAGGAATCCGATGAGTGCGTCTACCCCCTTGCCCTCACCGCGGGCGAGAGGGAGCCAGTCATCGATGAGGGTGACTAGATCTTCGGCACGGACCCAGTCGATGGGCGCGTTTGTGATCTCGTTGTGCGTCCCTGAGGTCCATGGAAGGGGGTCGGGGAGGAGCGCGGCGACTGCCCCGTCGCCCCAGTAGTGGTCTTTGTATGGGCTGTCGTCATTGCCTCGGTAGGTAAGGCCGTGGCGCAGGACGACGGGCCACAGGCTCTGTGCAGCGTTGGCGAGATTGTCGTTCTCGGACCCGGCTGCGGCGAGGCCGTGTAGGAAGTTCGACATGATGCCTGCGTTGCTGCGCAGGATGTCGAGGTGGGCGAGGACTGGGGCGGGGTCACCGTTCTTCGCGTAGCTGTGGAGCAGTGCTCGTGCGGCGATGAGGGTATGGGTGCCGCGGTCGTCGGCGTGCCAGCCATGTTCTTCGTGCGCATTGATCGCCCGGCCTTGGATATCGAGGAACGCGGCGAGGAGGTCCGATGCGTCCGCCGTGCGGCAGTGGTCAGTGGCCGCGGCGGCGCCGAGGCCGCGGATGGCGGCGCCGAGCACCCCGATGTAAATCGCATCACCGGAGAGCTCTCTGAGCCGGGCAACGACGTCGCCTTCGATGGGTGCCGGGTGGCGGCCGGACCCGTCCTCGTTCCAGGCGCCAAGCTCGGCACTTCGAGCAGTCTCGAGAAGCCAGTCCAGAGCTGCTCGATGGATGCATGGCTCATCGTTGCAGGGTGCGGGCCAGACGATGTCGCAGCCTCGGGCGAGGAATAGACGCGTTTCGAGAGGGGCTCTGCCGGCTATGGCGAGTCCGGCCTCCACGACGTCACCGATGGTGCCGCCCGCGTCGCCCAACGCATTGGTGAGATCCTGGGTGAGGTATGCAGGGAGTGCGGCAGCGACTGCCCGGTCGGCGCCGAGATCGAAATACTGACCTTCTCCGCGCTGGTCTTCGACATCGCGGAACCAGGACGAGATCCCAAGGACGAGTTCAGTTGCGAACGTCGCTTCGTAGCCCAGAGCGCGCGGATCGCCCGCGGCTGCTCGCTCGACCGCGGCGCGGACGACGTGAGCAACCGCGTCCAGGGGTCGAAGCGGCTGGATGCCGTCCTCGCTTTCGAGGAGCGCGCGCCCAGTCACCAGGTCGGCGGCGATTTCCTCGGACGTCGGCGTCACGTAATCCGCGTCGTGCTTGCGCGCGCCCCAGTATCTGTTCTGGAGTCGTACGGTGTCGTTGACCATCTCTTGGTACGCGGCATGCGCTTCTTGTGCAGCGAGGACTTCGGGTGGCGGTTCCACCTCGATGCGTACCCCATCGGCCACGGGCGTCAGCTTGTACCTGTCCGCGTCGAGACTGGCCGCCCAGTTCTTTGTCAGATTCTGGCTGATGCTTAGCCGATCACCGTTCTCGATGAGTCCCTTACCGACTGTCTTCAGCGCCGTGGCCCGCTCTTCGCCGCCACCTGCGAGCATGATGGCGGCAACCTCGCGGGGGGTCCAACCGCGCCGGTCGAGGTTGCGGAGTCCTTCGGTCTGAGAGGCGAGGCCGGAGTGCTCGTGGGTGCTGCGTGCAAACTCGAGTTGCCACACCGCAGGTTCTGCGAGGAAGGGGTCAAGAACGTCGTCGACCTTGTCGAGATGGCGTACCAGGGTGCCGTACAGCATGCCGGGTATTGCGAGGTTCTCGCAGCCGTCGAGAACGATCTCGATGACTCGTCTTGCTGGGAGGCCCTGATCCAGCCACGTCTCTATGACACGTTCCATCGCCTGGAGCCCGCTCATCGCCGGGTAGGGGCCAACGGTGGTGCCTCGGTACCAGCTCCAGACGTGGGAGTCCCCCACATAGAGCCGCGGGGTGCCGTCCAGGTTCAGGCTGAACCCTCGCTCGTCATCCTCGCCCTCGTCGGACACGACCTCGCGGTTCTGGTCGACTGAGAGTGCGAACGGGTCTGAGCTGTTGAGCCGTGCCGACGTTTTGACTCGTGCCCGGGCGCCGCTGTTCAAGATGTTGTTCAGGACCCGGACGAAGGTCTCGAAATCGGCGTACTGGCACAGCTGCCAGAACCCGCCGAAGTAGTACATGCAAAAGGGACCTCCGAAGCCGGTCCAGCGACCTTGGTGGCCACGGACGCCTTCGTCGCGATGCCAGTCGGGTGCGTCGTCGATGTAATAGGCCTCCATCAAGGTGGCCAGCAGCTCTGGGTCGCGTTGAGCGATCGCGCGAGCACTCACCGGTGAATCGGCCGCGGGTGCGAGGAATGCGGGTGCGTCATTGGCGAGGGCATGCAAGCACGTTTCGGTCTCGTCGTCGAGGTCAGGCCCGAGGAGCGCTAGGGTCTCGACGAACTCTTCCTTGGTTAACTTGTAGTCCAGGTTGCGTCGTCGGTGACGGTGGCGGCGGGTTGGGAGACCCGAGGATCGCATCGATCGAGTGAGGTCGTCGTCCTCGCTCGGCTCGCGCGGTGGGTATGCCTTCCAATGCGCAAGATGGCGTGCTCGCAAAGCGATGCGCAGCTCATTTCCTTGGGGGGCATCCGCGAGGGCGAGGGCTTGTAGCCAGTCCGCGAGCAGCTCGAATGAGTCCTTTGAAACGTCCCATGGCCTTTCGTGGTCCAGGAGTATGCGGATCACGGCGCTCGCAACGACCGGGTCGATGAGTCCACCGACCTTGTGTCTCTGCGCCACGATGCGGACAATGTCGGCGAGTACCAGTTCGGTCGACTCGTCTGCGAGTGCAGCCTTGAGGCAGTCGTAGGCCTTCGGTGTCTCCAGAACCGCTTCAATCGGAATGTCTGCCCACCGAACTCCGTGCTCGGTCGCGAACGCCTGGAAGTCATCGTACAAGTCACGGAATCGCCGCTCCTGCTGGACCGCAGCCTCCCTTAACAGGCCTTTGCAGGCGAGCGTCGCGGCCGAAAGTGCCAATCGCGGGACCGCGGAGCCGGCGAGGACCTGTGTCAGGTTCTGGGCGCGTACCAGCAGGATGGCCGTCGCATAGCGACGGACCTCGTCGTGGGCGAACTCGGGCTGTTCGCGGTACGGGCTTGCGGGTGCGAGGAGGTGGTCTCGCCTGAGTGCGTCGACCGCCTCGGGGTCGATGCCAGCAGCGGGGCGCAACTCAGGCGGGAGTTGCATCACCGACGCCGCAGCCGCGAGGAGTGTCTGTTCCCGTGCGTGTGACGACCCGGCGCCCGGGCGATTCTCGGCGCGGACGACGTTGGTCCATACCAGGTTTAGGCAGTCCCATTCGCTGAGATTCCCTTCGAGCTCCACCCCGGTCCGGGCGAGTAGGTCGAGCACGATGGGGCGACGCAGCAGCGAGTTGTCGGGCAGGTCACGCAGAACCGGACGGAGACGCGGGATCTGCGCGGCAACCAGCGCGACGTCTGCATCACTGAGCGCCATGACCTTGAAGGGAATGACCGGCTGGCCGAACACTATCGCCAATTGCTCGGAAACGAAGGCCGATGCGACATCCGAACTCACAGCGACCACACCAACGCCGGCCGCCTTCGCGGCCGATACTAGGTCGCTCAGAAGCGCGGCCGACTGGTCCAGAGCCGCGTCAGCGGCATCGATCACCAGGACCCTGTGAGGGGCAGAAAGCTCTGCAAGTAAGTCTTGGAGCGACATGCCAAGAGCAGTGCGCAACTCCAGACTTGAGCGTGGCAGGCTCCTGAAATTCACTACCACTGCCTCGAACCCACGTGGGTTGGCCGCCTCGAGTTCGGCGACCGTCGACAGCGTCAACGCGCTCTTGCCAATACCGGACTCGCCCTGGACTAGCAGCGCTGACCCGCCACCGTTGCCCGCCGCCAGTAGACCCTCGGTGAGTCGTGCACGCCGGTCAGAGAAGGAGATCTCGACCACGCCGCCTACTTTGTCATCGCCGATGCTGCCACGTACCCCGCTGACCGCCAGTTGCCGATGCTCCTCCAGGACCTTCCATGCGGAACGGCTCCGCGTCTTGGCGATGTTCAACAGTCGGTGCAGGTCGCGGCGCAACAGATTGACGTCGACTACAGCGCCGGTCCGGTCGTAGCGCGCGGACTCGACCTCGATCTTGTCTCGCAGTATCAGCCCGTCGGCGGCTGCATCCGCTACGGCATCGAGCGAGGTCGCGATCGCTGTGCGGTCACCGACGTCCGGTGTCTGTAATGTGAAGGAGAGCATGTGGAAGCGGCTCAGCAGACGCCACGTCTGATGAGACACTTCCGCATCAGTCACGTCGGGACCGAGGCCCTTCATGACCATGCTCCGAAGCTGAGAGAACCGTTTGCGCACTGACTGCAGCCAGCGGCCATCCACACCCATGGACGCCTCGAACGCAGCAGCGTTCGCGTGGACCCGAGCGATGTCGGACAACGTGGCGACCTCGTCCCACTGCTTCGAACGCCCGGCTGCCGCCACTGCCACCTTGTGGGAGTCACTGTTGAACTTCTCCACCTCGGCGAGCAGTGAACCGACCAACTTGACTGTCTCGGCGTCACTCTGAACGAAATCGGGAGTCGCGCGACAGGCAACTGCCAGCGTCATCTCGGACTCGCCATCACTGGAGGTGACCAGGAGATCATCAACCGGGTGCTCGGGACCGGTCTGGAACGCAACCCGGCGAACCGGTAGCTCAGAGGCTTCGGGACGGCGAGACCCGGTCAGCATGCTCGCCAAATACACAGTCGCGACCGAAGCGGCGAGGGACGCACCGCCACCGCCTGTCGAGTATGGGCTCGAGCCGCTCGGCGCCTTTGCTTCGTTATTGACCAGCGGCGCCTCGCCACTGACCGGGGACGTTCCATCGGAGGACGCAACTGCTTCCTTACCGCCCTCGGACGGCTCGTCTGCGTCGGGTGCCGGCTCGACAGGCCCGTTCATGTATTCCCCAGCCAGTCTGTGCTCGTCTGTTAGTACGGACTACCGTACCGACCTCTGCCGACACTGTCGCCTCGCCTTTTCTCCGTTTCAGTGGCTATCGCCGGCCGGTGCGACAAAGCCGCGTCGCGTAGGGTCCACGCAGGTCATCAGCACCAGCTAGACGATCAGGTTCCACTGTGGGAGCTACTGAATGATCGCGTGCAGCGTTTAAGGGATTCGGGCGTGGCCAACGACCTCGTGCCGCACTCAGGCCGGAGTTGGCAGACGCTGCCGGGCGATGTGGACGCTCTGCTGCCTGCACCGAGCAGGTAGTGGTGGAGCATCGTTCGACGAGGCAACTGCCAGGGGCCCTTCCCTGCGCAGGAGGGTAGGCAACACGATCAGTGTGGCGCCCACCGCAAGGAGAACTGGCTCGAGGTGCATTTCGGATGCTCGAGGTGCATGACGGCAGAACGCATGCGCGTGTTATGTCGCTGGCTCGGCCACTGACGGCCTCGACTCCCGCGTAGAGAGCCCAGACGTCCGATTCTCTCCTGACTTCGGTCACTCCTTCTCGGTTCGTCGGGGCGCAGCGCGCTGACCTGCGGTGATGGCCAGCCGGGGAGGTGGTCTGAGGCACTAATTAGTGTTCTAGGCTCGGGTTGTGGCGTGGGTGCGGCGGGTGCGAACGGCCTCGGGAGCGACGGCTGTGCAGGTCGCTGAGTATGTGGATGGGCGTCGGCGGATCGTGGCGCATGTGGGTTCGGCGCATACCGAGGCTGAGTTGGGTCTGCTGCTTGAGCGGGCTCGTGGGCTGCTGGGTGATGCTGGTCAAGGTGAGCTCGAGCTGGGGCTGGAGGCGACGCAGAAGAAGGCGCGGCTGGTCGCTCCTGCTGTGGACGCGGGGTTGTTCGCCGGGCCGGTCCGAGGTGTTGAACAGCCGCGGGTGTCTGCCCCGCAGGTGGTCGCGACGTCGTCGCGGCTGCTGTTCGACGTGCTCGCGGAGGTCTATCGCGCGCTGGGGTTCGCCGCGGTCGGGGACGAGACGTTTCGTGATCTGGTGATCGCCCGCATCGTCGAGCCGACCTCGATCCTGGACACCGGTCGTGTCCTGATCGATCTGGGGTGCAAACCGGCCAGCGAGAAGACGATGCGCCGCACCCTGATACGGGCTCAGCAGCGCGATTACCGCGAGCAGATCGCGACCGCGTGTTTTGAGCACGTGCTGGCCAGCGGCGATGTGTCGCTGTGCCTCTACGACGTCACCACGCTGTATTTCGAGGCCGAGAAGGAAGACGACCTGCGCAAGGTCGGCTACTCCAAGGAACGCCGCGTCGATCCCCAGGTCGTGGTCGGTCTGCTGGTCGACAGGCACGGCTTCCCGCTCGAGATCGGCTGCTTTGAAGGCAACAAGGCCGAGACCACCACGATCGTGCCGATCATCAAAGCCTTCCAAGACCGCCACAACCTGGCCGACATGGTCGTGGTCGCCGACGCAGGCATGCTGTCAGCCAGCAACCTGCGTCAACTGGATGAGGCGAACCTGAGGTTCATCGTCGGCTCCCGCGTGACCAAGGCACCAGCCGATCTGGAGTCCCACTTCCGCTGGCACGGCGACGCGTTCACCGACGGGCAAGTCGTCGACACGATCACCCCGCGCACCGGGCACAAGGTCGAGAACAACCCCAAGCTCAAAGCCGAACCGGTCTGGGATCCCGAACAGCATCCCGGGTCGTGGCGGGCGGTCTGGGCCTACTCGACCAAACGGGCAGTGCGCGACAACAAAACTCTCACTCTGCAAGAGAACCGGGCCAAAGACGTAGTCGCCGGGGACAAGACCGCCAAGGCTCCGCGGTTCGTCAAAACCAGCAACGGGTCACGCAGCCTGGACGAGGTCTCACTCGCGCGGGCGCGGCGCCTGGTCGGGCTGAAAGGCTACGTCACCAATATCACCGCCGGCGTCATGCCCGCACGCGAGGTCATCGCCAGCTACCACGAGCTATGGCACGTCGAGCAGTCCTTCCGGATGTCCAAGACCGATCTGCGCGCCCGGCCGATGTTCCACCACACCAAGGACGCGATCGAGGCCCACCTCACCATCGTGTTCACCGCCCTCGCGGTCAGCCGCGAGATCCAAAACCGCACCGGACTCGCGATCCGCAACGTCATCCGACAACTCCGGCCACTGCGCTCAGCCACCATCGCGATCAACGCCACCGAGCAGACCATCCCACCCGCCATCCCCACTGACAAGCAGACGATCCTCGACTCGATGAACCGGCCCCAACTCAGGCACTAACCCAAATGACCGAAGTCAGGACTGACGGCCTCGACTCCCGCGTAGAGAGCCCAGACGTCCGATTCTCTCGCCACAATGAAGTCCGCTCAACGATGTGGCCGAGACTTTCGTGCTGGTAGTGCTGCGAGGCTTCTCAGGATCCAGGGCGTGCCTTGCTCGCAGTGCAGTGCGACGGTTGCGCTGTACGCGAACTCGGCCATCTGGGCTAAGCGGCGCATCCCTTGATCCGGCATTTCGGTCGAGAGGTGCCTTCCCCCGAGGGCTTGTGGTGAGTCCAGACGTCATCCATGTCCAATGTCTCGACGGCTTCCTTCATTCGGCGCAGCGCGTTGTCTGAGAACCGGGCGATGCTCTGCGAGCCGAAGACGAAGACGTGGCGAGCGCTGGCGTCGTTGTCGATGGCCAGATGGCGGCGGAGCGCAGTACCGCGAGGCTGGCTCAATCCGGCCTTATCCGCGAGCTCCTTCGCTGACAAGTAGAACTTCTTTTGCAGGTCAACCTCTCGGATCGCTGCTGCGGGCAGTGAGTCATCCGCGACGTACCGCACCGGCGCGCCCGCTTTCTTGGTGAAGTGCACTGTCAGCAAGACGCCCTGGCCATCGATCTTGGTAGCGATGTCTCCCAGGCGAGGAAAGACCTCCGCGCGTGTACGCCCCTCCTTGATGCCCTTCTCCACGCGGCTAACGTCGCGGATCGAGACGTTCGCGTCGGGCTCCACGTGCGCCTCCATCGCGAGAAGGGTGCGGATGCGGGCCTGCGCCTCGTGTCTGGCCCGACGGCCTGGGGCGAGCAGCGCAGCGATCTGTGTGAACTCCTCGTCGACCAGTACACCAAGGTCCCGCGGTGGATCGACAGATAGCGGGAGGACTCGCTGGGGGAGATGGTCAGCCAGCGGTTCGCCAAAGACCCGCTGGAGCAGGTCGTCGAAGAGGGTCACGCCGGCTCTTGTGTGCAGGTAGAGCAGTTGCTCGCTCACCTCGTTGAACCAGTGCTGTTCGTCGTCCCTCATCGCATCGATGCTTCGCAGAGCTCCAGCGTCGGGATCCGCGAGCTTGATCGTCATCGAGTTCGACGCCTGACGAACGCAGGCTTCGAATCCGATCGAACGTCCCGACTTGCGGTCGAAGACAGCAACACCTTCTTGGACCAGCGAGGCCTTCAAGAGCATCTCGAAAGCGTGCTGAAGTGACAGCAGGACCTGAGTCGTCCGGCCCTCGTCGTGGAGTGAGTTGAAGGCGGTCATCGCGAGCTTGAGGGACGCGAGCGCCTTTCGCAGCAGCACCCTGGCTTCTTGCTTGAGCTTCACGAGTCACCTTTCCGGCGGGTCTGCGAACGAGCCTACTCGGGGGTGTCAGACTGGTTGAACCGCTTTGTGGACCGCGACCCGCGTCGTCGACATGGCACCCGAGAGGCGATCGAGCGCTCCAGAAGGTCCCCCGATGAGGGCGTGGAGTTCCGCCGCCACGCCGGCTGACGCTGCTCTTCTTTGGTGCTGGCGGGATCTGCTCGATCGCGTGGCCAGCCCAAGCCTCGTCGACAACTAGGCCCGCGAGACGAGCCAATGTGTCCTTGAGGCTACTGGCGTAGCGGTCGCTGACGATCCTCGCCTGTGCTGCCAGGTTGTAGGTATGCCAGGGCGCGTCAGTTCCGTAGATCAAAGGTTGGGTGGTCGCACCCTGGAGGACGGGAGTGAGGACCTCCGTCTGCTCCGTCACTGCTCCGTGGGATGTTGATAAGTGACGATCAGTGTCGAGAACGGATGAGCACAAAGGTGCAGGTCAGAGGATGAAATGGGAGTTCGGTCCGGTTTGGACGCGCGCGCAGGTACAAGATCCTCGACATCTTCGAAGGCACCCAGCAGATCCAGCAACTCATCGTCGCCCGCCGCCTCCTGGGAAAGACCTCCGCCGAGCTGAAATAGCCTTACTGGCAAGGCATCCGGGACTGCGTGGCATTGGCTCGAGCCGGCCTGACGAGCACGGTCGTACGACGACGGCAGCATATGGGTACGCGAACCGCTGAGCCAGGGACGGCGGCATACAGGTTCGGCAAGGCATCAGGAGCGGAATGCTCGTATCCGGTGCGGTTCTGCCTTCGAGATCATGATCGGGTCTTCTTTCCAGGGGGAACGATGGGTAGGTCGTAGGTGCGGCGCACGCTGTTGCCGATCCGGCAGATGTCGGTGCCGTAGATGTGCAGGGAGATGCCGACCGAGGTGCCCGCGTTGGTGACCCGGTGGATGTCGCCGGGTGGCGCGAAGCCGCTCACTGTTCCCGGCGGGTCGTTGCGTGTTTCCATCGGGAACAGGGCTCGGCCGTCGTCGGTGAGCCGAAATCTTTCCTCGCACTCGACGCCGGCGACGACTGCGACAACGCACCAGGTCGTGTGGTCGTGAATGCTGGTCGCCTGCCCGGGCCGTGAGATGAGCGCGACCACTGAGTAGCTGCCGTCTGGTTCGACGTGAAGGACGTGGCTGCGGTCGTCCCCGCCGCGTGCCGGCGCCGGTACTTGCCGCAACACCACAGGGGCCGCCGGCACTTTCCCGGCGAGTGCCGGAATCAGGGCGTCGACCACGGTCTGCCAGTCGGCCGGGATCCGGGTCACGCCGCGTACCACGGCGTACAGGTCGTCGAGTTCGCTCTGCATGCCTCAGACGCTAGGTGCGGCAGGCGGCACTGTGTAAGGTCCAGTTCTGTGGCAGTTGAGTGGGCCGGTTTGACGCCGGAAGTGCTGGTCCAGCTGGATCGCGGCAGCTCCGAGACCTTGGGATCGCAACTGCAGAACGGATTGCGGGAAGCCGTTCGGGCGGGCCGGCTCGTCAAGGACGAGCGGCTGCCGTCGTCACGTAAGCTCGCCGCGGATCTCGGGGTGTCCCGCGGTCTCGTGCAGGCGACCTACGACCAGCTGGAAGCCGAGGGCTACCTGCGCGCCGTCGCTGGATCGGCAACGCGGGTCGCATTCAGCGCACCGAAGGCTGCGGTCTCCAGGACTGCGCCGGCCGCAGTCCCCACCCCGGACATCGACTTCGTGCCGGGACGCCCCGACCTGAACAGCTTTCCGGCACGCGACTGGTTGTGGGCCTGCGGCGAGGCGACCCGCACGATCTCAGCTCGGGAACTGGGATACGGCGACGGTCGGGGCGCGGTGAAGTTGCGAGCCGTCGTGGCGTCATATCTTCAACGAGTGCGGGGTGCCTCGGCGGGCCCTGATGACGTGGTGATCAGCACCGGATTCACGCAAGGTACTGCGTTGACGTTGGCCGCGCTGCGGCACAGTGGCGTCACCATGGTCGCCGTCGAAGACCCCGGCCACCTCGAGATGCCACTTCTGGTCCGCCGGGCGGGCCTGACACCTGTCTTCGTTCCTGTCGACGAACAAGGCCTCGACATCGACCGGCTCGCCCGTACCTCAGCGACCGCGGTCATCGTCACACCTGCCCACCAGACTCCAACCGGTGTAGTGCTGAGCTCTGATCGACGGCGGGCACTGCTGCAGTGGGCACAACGCGTCGGCGCAACGGTGATCGAGGACGACTACGACTCGGAGTTCCGCTACGACAAGCAGCCGGTCGGTTCACTCCAGGGGCTCGCGGCCGACCACGTCGTTCTCGTCGGGTCGGTCAGCAAGTCGCTCGCTCCCGCGATCAGGCTCGGTTGGGTGCTGGCGCCCCGGCAGTTGGCCGTACGCCTCGCCGAGGAGAAGCAGCGCAGTGACCGAGGCTCGCCGACGCTCGACCAACTCGCACTGGCCCGACTGATCGAATCGGGTCGCTTCGATCGGCACCTACGCCGGATGCGCACCACCTACGCCGCACGCCGCGCAGCCCTGGTCGATTCGATCGCCGAGCACGCTCCCAGCCTCGAACTGACCGGACTGGCGGCGGGGTTCCACGCCCTGGCCTGGCTGGCCGACGGAACCGACGAGACCGCGATCATCAACGAGGCGGCCCGCCGCTCGATCGGGCTGCAGGGCCTCGGCCGTTACCGCTCCGCGCCCACCCGGGGCCCAGCAGGAATCGTGTTCGGTTTCGGCGACCTCAACGAGAACGCGATCCGGCGAGGGATCGCGACCGTGGCAGATCTACTGAACTGACCGCGGGGCCGGGTAGCCGCCGCTCCATAGCAGTCGGATGGCTCAGCCACGACGACGGGTCGCTACGGCAGGGTGACCGCTTCGCGTAGTTCGGCGGCGGTCTGGGTGACGAGTTCGGCGAGGGTTGCGTCCGGCTCGGTCAGCCAGCGGGAGGTTGCGCGCCGCGAGAGTGCTATCGCCACGTCGATGAGGAGGCGCGCCCTCCCAGGCTCGACGCCGCGGTGCTCGAGTGCCGGCAACAGCGCGTCGGCGATCTCGTCGAGCTTGATCAGGTCGCGCTCGGCCAGGGCCGGATTGGCGGCGATCACTCTGCCCCGGCGCAGCAGGAACTCACGCGGGCGATAGGCCTCCTCGGCGGTTCCCAGTGCGGTCAGCAGCGCGTCGATCGGCGGGATACCCGGATCGATCGCCTCGACCTGGGCGACGAGGTGGGCCTCGAGTTCGTTGCCGGCGAAGAGGACTTCCCGCTTGTCGGGGAAGTACCGGTAGAAGGAGCGCTCCTTCAGACCGGCGGCGCCGGCGATCTGTGCGACCGACGTGCGCTCGAAGCCCTGCGTCTCGAAGAGTTCCAGCGCCGCGCGCTCGAGCCGGCCCTGTGCGTCGGATTCCCATCTCGGCATGCGTACCAGGGTACGACAACAGAAGCTGTCATCAGCTGGTAGCGTCGGTGACAACAGATGCTGTTATCACTTTGGAGATGGTCATGAAGGCTCTGCAGTTCGACCGGTTCGGTTCCCCTGACGTGATCGTCGTTCGCGACGTCCCGCAGCCGGAGCCGGGACCAGGCCAGATCCGGATCGCTGTGCGGGCGTGCGGCCTGACACCGGCCGACTGGCACCTCGTTGACGGCCTCCTCGCCGACCAGTTGCCGCCGCTGCCGCGCGGGTTGGGCCTCGAGGTCGCGGGCACCGTGGACGCGCTCGGCGAGGGCGTGCACGACGTCCAGATCGGTGACCGCGTGTTCGGCCCGGCCGCCTTCGACGGCCCGACCGCCGGCGCCGCCGAGTACGCGCTGATGCCTGCCTGGGCACACATCCCCGACGGAGTCACGTTCGAGGGGGCCGCCGCGCTGCCGATGGCTGCCGAGACGGCGTGGCGTGCGCTCGACGACCTCGGAGTACAGCCGGGCGAGCTGCTGCTGGTCCACGGCGCAGGCACCACGGTTGGTGAGGCGGCGGTACGCCTGGCGCTGCACCGGGGCATTCGGGTGATCGCCACCGCCGGGCCAACTCGGGCAGCCGCCCTGGAGGAGCTCGGTGCGCGGGTGACCGCCTACGGCGAGGGCATGGCCGAACGCGTCAACGCACTGACTCCGGACTCCGTGGACCGCGCCCTGGACACCGCGCCCACCGGAGGTCGGATCGACCGGGCCGACCAGCCCAGCCCGGCCGGCGGCTCGCTACCAACCTTGATCGAGCTGACCGGGGATCCCGACCGTGTGCTCACCGTGTCGGACTTCGCGGCCGCGGCTGAGCTGGGTGTCCGGATCACCACCGACATGAGCTACGACCAGCTGAATGAGTTCGCGAGGCTTGCCGGCGAGGGCATTCTGGCCGTAGCGGTCGCCCGTACGTACACCCTCGACCAGATCCAGGAAGCGGCCGAGCTCAGCCAGTCCCGCCTGCCCGGCGGCAAGCTCATGCTCGTACTGTGATCACCGAATGTCTCAGGCGACCTTTGATCGGGGCTGCCCTCGATGATGCCTAGAGCGTGGAGTCTGTCTGGGCCGGGGCTGTGATGACTCGGTTGCGGCCGGCGTTCTTGGCGGTATAGGTGGCGGTGTCTGCGGCCATGAGTAGTACGTCGAGGTTGTGGCCGGCGACGGGGTATGTGGCGGTGCCGATGGAGCAGGTTAGGTCGCTGACGTCGACTGGGCCGTTGGGCGTCGTGACGGTGGTCATGAGGGTGGCGACTCGCCGCCGGATGCGTTCGGCGGTCTGCGCGGTGTCTTCGGCGGTGGTACCTGGCAGGAGGATGGCGAATTCCTCGCCGCCGAGGCGACCGACGAGGTCGTCGCTGCGTACCTCGTGTTTGAGTTCGGCCGCTATCGCCTTCAGGACCTGGTCTCCGGCGAGGTGGCCGTGGGTGTCGTTGATGGCTTTGAAGTGGTCGAGGTCCATGTAGAGCACGCCGAGCGGTGTGTTGTTGTTCTGGGCCCGTTCTAGTTCTTTGGTGGCGATCTCGTGCCAGAACACGTTGTTGACCACGCCGGTGAGTACGTCGGTGCGTGCAGCAGCCTGAAATTTGCCGACCAGTAGTGCACGGTGCAGTCCGAGCACGGTGATGAGCAAGGTGATGGTCAGCCAGGGCTGGGAGGTCAGCATGAGTGAGGTGGCCAGGCCGAGCCCGAGGCCGCCGGCGACGATGAATTGGTCGGACAGTTGCCCGAGTGCTCTGCGGGCAGGGGTGTCGGGGTTGGACAGCATCACGGCGCCGACGACGAGGGCGTAGTTGACGAACCAGTAGGCGACCGCTGCGGCGACAACTGCGGCCAGACCGATCAGGCCGCCGGTGTAGCCGGGATAGTTACTGGGGTTGATGGCGCGCAGGCACATGGTGGCAACTGCTGAGGCGAGGACGATGGTCGCGGCGGAGAAGACGACGCGGTGCGGCATGCTGCGCCGCAACCGCAGCCAGGAGTGCAGGGAGCTGAAGGCGATGACTGCGACCGCCAGCGGTAGGGGGAGGACGAGGACGGCGGCGAAGGTCCACATCGACTTCAGGTTCACATAGGTGGCGCCCTCGGCGGCGGTCCAGCGCAGCCGCTCGATCTCGCGGCCGGCTTCGATGTGCGCGGCAGCTCCGGCGACGAGGGCGCCGAAGCGGATCCAGTCACCGGTTGTGATGTCGAGGTCGAGGAAGGAGACGCCGGTGACGGTGAACGCGAAAGCGTCGACGGTCAGGACATAGCCGATGATGACTGCGGGTGCGGACCACAGCGCCCAGCGGGCAGGGAGCCATTTCGCGGCGTCTGTATCAGTCTCGCGACGACGCCTGCGCCGTGGCCTCCAATGGCGGATACTCGGCATTAACGTTCCCCCAGCCCCACTTTGTCCTCACTGTCAGAGTAAACGCACGATCACGCCTTGTCACTGCGTTGACTGGTCGGTGACGGCGAGGCGGACCCCCGGGAGGAGGTGCGTCGCCATGCGGAACAACGAGTGGCCGTGATCCGGCAGTAGCTGTTCGGCGGCCGCTATGGCGTTCGACTTGGTGCGCTCGCGCTCCCGTAGCTCCGGGCTGGCTGCGGTGTGACGACGCCATGGACTACGGATCGCCAGTCGGTGAGGTCGTCATCCGACGGGGACGCCGGTGGCTACCTGGCCGAGGTTTGTCCAGCCGCCGTGGCCGTCGCCGCCTGCCCAGGAGTAGACGGTGGCTGCGTTCGTGGTCAGGTCGACCATGGCGTAGTCGGCGTTGCCGTCGCCGGTGAAGTCGGTGAAGGCGACTCGGTTCGCGGTGGTGGTCAGGCCGGTTGCTGTCTTGCCTAGAAAGAGCCAGCCGCCGCGGCCGTCGCCGCCGCGGTTCAGGTAGGTCTGGACGGAACCGTCGGTGGCGATGACGCTGTAGTCGGCTCGGGTGTCTCCGTCGAGGTCGGCGAAGCGCACGGTCGTCCGGTCGGTCGTCGTACCGGTTGCGACCTGGCCCAGGGCGGTCCAGTTGTTGGCGCCTCGGTTGAGCCACGCCTGCACGGCGCCGGAGGCCGCGACGGTCAGGTAGTCGGTTCTGCCGTCGCCGTCGTAGTCCGCGAAGACCACCTGGGTCTGATCGGTGGTCGCGCCACCGAAGACCTCGCTGATCACGGACCACCCGCCGTGGCCGTCGCCGCCGCGGTTCAAGTAGGCGGAGATGGAGCCGTTGGAGTTGATGACGAGGTAGTCGGCGCGGCTGTCGCCGTCGAAGTCGGCGAAGCGCACGCGAGTCGCGTCCGTGGTGACGCCGGACGCGACTTGGCCGAGCACGGACCAGCCGCCGTGGCCGTCGCCGCCGCGGTTCAGAAACGCTTGTACGGCGCCGTTGCTCGCGACCGTCAGGTAGTCCATCCGGCCGTCACCGTCGAAGTCGGCCCAGCGGATCTTGCCCGAGCCGCCGGCCTCGGTGCCCGCGTTGAGGGCCGGTCCGGCGGCGATCACGCCATCGGAGTACGCGCGGTCGAGGGCCGGGTAGAAGGCTTGGGCCATCCGCTGGAATCCCGCGTCGTTGGGGTGCAGTCCGTCGGCCATCTCGGCGGACGTGAGCGCGGGTGGGTCGACGTACCGGGTCTTGGGGTTGGTGAGGGCCGACTTGATCGCGGTGTTGAAGGTGGCGACCTTGGACTCGAGTCCGGGGGTGGTCGGGATCAGGCCGAGGACGAGCACGGTGACGCCGGGTCTGTCGGCGACGATCCGATCGACCAGGCCTTTGAAGCGGGCTGGGGCGTTCGGTACGTCGATGTTGCGGTTGAGGTCGTTGATGCCGAGATGCAGCAGTACGACGTCCGGTCGGGTACCGGCGAGCCAACCGTCGATCTCGGCGCGGACCTGGTCGATGATCCAGCCGCTGTGACCTTCGTTGGACAGGTCGGCGAGCTGGCCGGATGCCTGCGAGCCGACGAAGTTGACGGCGTACCGGGACTGGCCGGCGAGCATCGTGGCGAGCGGCCGGCGGTAGGAGGACGAGGTCGGGCTACCGACTCCGGCGGTGATCGAGTCCCCGAGCGGCATGACTCGCAGCGTCTTGAGAGCTGGTACGGCGCTCGCCGTCGGAGCGGCGGTGACAAGGAGCCCGGCCACCAAGGCAAGGGCCAGCGCGAGGCGCTTCATGAGGCCGCGTTCATCAGGTCGAGTGGCGGAAACGATTCCAGTGAACATGATGGGTCTCCCTGGGCGATGAGAGCGCGTTCACGCAACGTAGGGCGCTGGTAGATATTTCTCAAGATCTCGGGTCGGCTCCCGCCCGGGGTGTCGCGGCGGATCGCTCGTGCGGCGGTCGGTGATAATCGGCGTCGGATTTGTTCCGGAACCGTTGTCAATTGCGCGAAAGCGCCGTTCGGCCCGAAGAAGTATTGACAGATTCCAGCAGGTGAATCTTATATTTTGCACCGATGCGGCCCGTGATACGGTCTGGCCGCATCGCAAACGCACGGCCTGGTTGAGGGAGTGGCTACTCCGCTGCCTTCGCCTTTCCTGGTCGCCTGTTTGGTGAGAGTGCTTCAGTAAAAACCCTTCGGAACTGATGTCAACGGATTTGCCCGGCCGAACTGAACCGGTTCGGTGTCGCAAAGGAGCAATCTGATATGCGCCGAATTTGCCTGGCCCTGCCCACCGACCGGGCCTGTGCGCCGATGCTGCGTGAGCTCGCGGAGGAGGCGGCGTACGCGGTCTCGCGGTTCGAGGTCGCGGTGACGCTGCTGATCCTGGACTCCAGCGCCCCGGCCGATCACGCCAACCACGTCCGGGTCCTCGCCGAGCTGAGCCTTGCGCCGGGCGTCGACGTGGTCCATGTCGACGAGGACGCGCAGCGGGTGTTCCTCGAGCGGACGATCGCGAAGGCCGGGGTTGCCGATCCCGAGCGGATCCTGCGGTTGATGCTGCCAGGCATCCGGTCGTACGGCGCTTGTACGAACCGCGCGTTCCTGATCGCGGCCGCACTCGGGTGCGACTCGGTGCACCGCCGCGACTCGGACTGCACCTACCAGGAGCTGGACGGGGCGAAGGTCTTCCCGATCCACCACGAGCTGACCGTCGGTACGACGGCCGGCGCCGCCCGGGGCCGGGTGTCGGACTCCGATCTCGACCCGGCGAGCGACGAGCTGCCGGTGGTCATGGTGGGAGCCTCGATCGTCGGTGATCCGACCGTCGACATCGACGACATCCGGCAGCGCGATCCGGAGATCTACTACGACGTGGTGAGCCTGTGGGCGCGCGGTGACGCGACCGAGACCGAGAAGCGGGAGCTGGTCGCGGAGTCCTTCATCGGCGCGGGATCGGAACCGTTCCGGGCGGACCGGTCCACGCTGACCGTCGTCGATCCGATGCGGGTGGACATGTCGAACATCGCGTTCCACCGGATCCAGGAACAGATCCCGTTGCCTCCGGCCACGGACACGATCGGCACCGACTACTTCTTGTTCCATGTGGTGTACGACGCGGGGCTGCCCGGCGTGCTGCACAACCGGCACATCGTGAACCTGCACACCGGTGAGCGCAAGACCGACGCCGGCTTCACGTCGTACCAGCTGGCGCTGACGAAGTTCTTCCTCTCGATGCTCTACCTGCACCACGTCTACGAGCAGTTGGCGCTGGCGGGCCCCTCGGTGCGTGATGCCGAGGGCAACGTTTCCGCCGCGGCGATCGCCGAGTTCGTCCGGGGGAGCATCGAGCTGCCGGTGGACGAGAACGTCGATCGGCTCGATCGGCTCGGCGCGGCGTACCAGAAGCTGGGCGGGCGGCATGCGGAGTTCGCGGACGGTCTCGTCGGCCAGCGGGAAAAGCTGCTGAGTGAAGCCCGTCAGGACATGGACGACTTCGCCGTACTGATCGACGTCTGGCAGCCGTTGGTCGCGGCGAGCGTTGGTCTGATGTGACGACCCTCCGGGTGAACGACCGGTTGCGAACCGCGCTGGAGAGCGCGACCGAGGATCAGATCATCTTCGATCTGGGTGGCATCGAGGACGCGTACGGCGCGCTGCTCGCGGAGCTGCCGGGGACCGCGATCCGGTTCGCGATCAAGGCGTGCCCGGTGGACGGCGTACTGGAGACGCTGACCGCGCGGGGTTCGGGCTTCGACGCGGCCGGCCCGCAGGAGATCGTGCAGGCGCTGGCGACCGGGGTCGCGCCGGAGCTGGTGCACTACGGGAACACGGTGAAGTCGGATCGCAACATCGCCGACGCCTACCAGCTCGGCATTCGCGACTTCGCCACCGACAGCGTTCCTGATGTGGTCGCGATCGCTGTGAACGCGCCGGGGTCGCGGGTGTTCTGTCGGCTGGGGACCACGGGCGAGGGCGCGCTGTGGGGGCTCAACCGCAAGGCGGGCTGTTCGGTGCGGGACGCGATCGTCGTGCTGTCGATCGCTCGCGCGCAAGGACTCGTCCCGTCGGGTCTGTCCGTGCACGTCGGCTCGCAGCAGATGACGACGGCCGCCTGGCGGAACGCGTTCGACGAGCTGGCCTTCGCGATGACGGAGCTGGCCGATGTCGGCATCCACCTCGACCGGATCAACCTGGGTGGCGGGCTGCCCGCGCTGGGCTACCTCGACCGGACCGGTACGGCGCTCAATCCGGTCCTGGCCGACATCTTCGCGACGATCCGGGCCGGGATGCGACGGTTGCGGGAGATTGCCGGTACGCCGATCGAGTTCGTGATGGAGCCCGGGCGGCATCTGGTCGCCGATCACGGTGCGATCCGCGCGCACGTCGTACGGCTGTCGACGCGGGAACAGCCCGACGGCGAGCGGGAGAGCTGGCTGTATCTCAGCTGCGGGAAGTTCAACGGGCTGTACGAGGTCGACCAGGTTCGCTACCGGATGGTGTTCCCGACGCATCCGAGTGGTCCGCAGGTGCCCGCCGTGATCGCGGGACCGACGTGTGACAGCGACGACGTTTTCGGGCAGGAGCCGGAGCCGGCCCGGGTGCCGGAGGCGATCGCTTCCGGGGAGCCGGTCTGGATCCTGTCCTGCGGTGCCTACTCGACCAGCTACACGACGAACCGCTTCAACGGCTTCGATCCCCTCCCGGTCAATGTGCTGCCGGTCGAGATCCATGCCTGAAGCGCTCACCGCGCGGCCGATCGGCACCGGTGACTGGTCGCGCATCGCCGAGCTGGAGCAGGCGGCGTACGAGCCGCTCGGGCTGTCGGAGGGCCGGAACGCCCTGGAAACCTGGGGAGCGCTCTCTCCGGAGACGTGCTTCGTGGTCGGCGAACCGGTCCAGGCCTACGTGCTCGCGCTGCCCTTCCGGCACGGCGACTATCCAGCTCTCGGACAGCCGTCGACGACGAGCTCGGACAACCTGCACCTGCACGATCTCTGCGTCGCGCCCGAGCTTCGTCGTACCGGTCAGGGGCGGCGACTGGTCGACCACCTGACCACGGTCGCGGTCGCGGCCGGGTACCGGCGGATCTCGCTGATCGCGCTCTCCGGCACCTCCCCGTTCTGGTCCGCTCAGGGCTTCGGCCCCGCCGCCGCAGTCCCCGTCGGCTACGGCGACGACGCCCGCTACCTGACCAAGGTCCTCTAGAAAAGGCTCTCTCCATGTCCTTCCGCCGCTCGCAGTTGTCGATCGCAGCGCTGTTCGGGTTCCTCGGTTTCCAGTACTCCACCTGGGCCTCCCGGATCCCGATGCTCAAGAGCAAGCTCGACCTGTCCGATGCCGAAGTCGGTCTGCTCCTGCTGGCCGCCGGTATCGGTGCCGCTCTCGCGTTCCCGGTCGTCACGTTCGGGATGAAACGGCTCGGCTCCCGCGGGCTCGCGCTGCTGTCCTGCGTGGGAATGACCGCCGTCCTGCTGTCGCTGGCCGTCGTACCGAACCTGCCGGTGGCGTTCGCGGTGCTGCTCGTCGACGGCGTACTGGTTGCTTGTCTCAACGTTGCGATGAATGCTCAGGGCACGGCGCTGGAGGTGCAGGCCGAGCGCAACACGATGGCCAAACTGCATGCCACCTTCAGCGGTGGCATCTTCACCGCCGCACTGCTCGCCTCCGGCGTCACCGCGGTCACTACGAACCTGCTGAGCCATTTCGTGATCGGCGCCGCGGTGTTGGTGAGCCTCACCGTGTTCGCAGCAGGCGGCCTGCTCCGGACGGAGCTGCCTGCGACCGAGCAGAAGGTGAAGGGCAAGCTGACCCTTCCGTCCCTCATGATCGCGTGGCTCGCCCTGGCGATGGTCTTCGGCACCGTGGTCGAAGGCGCCATGAACGACTGGTCCGCGCTCTACCTGCGTGACATCGTCCACGCGCCGACCGCGGCCCTCCCGCTGGGCATCGCCGTGGTCTCCGCCACCATGCTCATCACCCGGCTCTTCGCCGACGCCCGCCGCGCCGCCTGGGGCGACCGGTTCGTCGTACTCACCGGAGCCACCATCGCCGGCGCCGGCCTGATCGCCGCACTCCTGATCGGCGGCCTCATCCCGACCCTCGTCGGCTTCGCCTGCGTAGGCCTGGGCATGGCCGCAGTCACCCCGTGTCTCTACGCGGCCGCTGCCAAAGAAGGCTCGAACGCCCTCACCCTCGTCTCGACCATGGGCACCCTGGGCCTGCTAGCCGGCCCGCCGGCGATCGGCGCCCTCACCAACGCCACCGACCTGCGTTGGGGCATGGCCGCCGTGGCCGTCTTCGCCTTGCTGGTCACGGCCTGCACCACCCAGATCCGCATCGCCGACAACCGGAGCCAGCCGGCCGAGGCCCACTAGTCCTTCAGGCCGGCGTCGATGTCGGCGCTCATGACGTACTTCTGGAAGACGAGATAGAGGGCGACCAGGGGGATCATCGAGAGGACCGAGGCGCCCAGGAGGACGGACCAGTTCACGTTCTCGGCGCCGACGATGGTGGCGACGCCGATCTGCAGGGTGTATTTGCTGGGGTCGTTGAGCACGACCAGCGGCCAGATGTAGTCGTTCCAGCGCCACTGGAACGAGAAGATGGCCAGGGTCAGCATGATGGGCCGCGACAGCGGGAGCATGATGCGGAACAACGTGGACAGCTCGCCCGAGCCGTCGATGCGGGCCGCTTCCAGCAGGTCGTTCGGGACGGTGAGGAAGAACTGCCGGAACATGAAGGTGCCGGTCGCCGTGATCACCGACGGTACGACGACGGCCGCGAGGCTGTTGTAGAGGCCGAGATCGCGGACCACCAGGAACAGCGGCGCGAGGATGACCTCGCCGGGCAGCATCGTGGTCGCCAGGATGCAGATGGTGAACGCTTTGACCCACCAGTTCTTGTACTTCGCCAACGCGTACCCGCAGGCGGCGCTCGCGACGATCGTGAGCAGGGTGGCGGACACGGCGACGATGAGGGTGTTGACGAAGTAGTGCGCGACGTCGAAGCTCGTCCAGGCCTGCGTGAAGCCCTTGACCGTCGGGTGCTTGGGGAAGAACGTGAGCGGATACGAGAACAGTTCACCGGCCGGCTTGAACGAACTCAGCAGGAACCAGAGGACCGGGACGCCGTACACGGCGACCATGAGCCACATGACCGCGGTCGCCCAGATCTTCTTGGGGAGTTCCCCGGTGCTAGCAGTGGTGGCGGCCATGTCAGGAGTCCTTCCGCCGGTTCAGGGCGAGCTGTACGAGCGCGATCACCATCAGGATCAGCATCAGGACGAACGATGCGGCGCTCGCATAGCCGATCTGCGCGCGCTGGAAGCCCTTGGTGTAGATGTACTGGACGAGCAGGTTGTTCGCCGTCCCCGGTCCGCCGGCGTTGATCGCTTGGATCAGCGCATACTCCTTCATCGAACCGAGCACACTCAGCAGCACCACGATGAAGGTCGTCGGCGCGATCGCGGGCAAGGTGATGTAGCGGAACTTCGCCCACGATCCGGCGCCGTCGAGCGACGCGGCCTCGTAGTACGCGGACGGCACGTTCTTGAGCGCGGCGACGAACAGCAGCATGTTGAACGCGGTGCTGCCCCACGCCGCCGCGATCACGACCACGAGCATCGACAGGTTCGCGTTGGACTGCCAGGGCACCTCGCTGCCGCCGAGTGAGGTGATGACGTAGTTGACGAGCCCGAAGTTCTCGCCGAACATCCACCGCCAGATGACGCCGGCGATGATCGGCGAGATCAGCCACGGCAGGAAGAAGATGATCCGCGCGACGGCCTTGCCCTTGGTGTAGTTCGTGACGAGCAGCACCGCCGTACTCAGGGAGAGCACGAGTGTCAGCGGTACGACGCCTGCCGTGAAGACGAGTGTTCGCGTCAGCGCCGCGTAGAACGCGTCGTCCTGCAACAGCCGCTGGTAGTTGTCCAGTCCGACGTAAGGCGCCGTACCGATGCCGGTGTAGCTCGTGAACGAGTAGAGCAGGCCGGTCACGGCCGGCCAGACGAAGAACGCGACGAACAGCAGCAGGTTGACCGAGATGAGCACCAGGGGTGCTGCGGTGTAGTGGTTCAGGCGGCGCCGCGGCCAGATTGCTTGCACCGGCCTCAGCCCAGCTGCGAGTTGAGGCCGGTGACGATGTTGCCGACCGTCTTCTGGACGTCCTGCTCGCCGTTGATGAACTTCGCGAGCTCGGCCTTGGTCGGGTCGTCCGCGGCGGCCTTGCCCTCCAGGAGCAGCTTGGTGCCGGCGGCCTGGCCCGAGGCCGAGATCGGGTCGGCGAGCTCGATCTCCTTGGTGTAGAGCGCGAAACCGTCCAGCGCGGCCTGGGACTTGAACGGGTACTTGAGCGTCAGCCCGGACTCGACCGGCAGGTAGCCGTTGGACTGCGCCAGCTTGGTGTAGTTGTCCCGCTGGAACAGGAAGTCGACCCACTTCTTCGCGGCGGCCGCGGTGTCCTTGTTGTTGAAGGCAACGACCTTGCCGCCGAGGTTGATGTCGGTCGCGTGCACCGGTCCCGGCGTCGGCGCGCTGGCCCATTCGAAGCCGGTGATGCCCTCGGCGAAGTCGGGCACCTGCCAGACGCCGGAGAAGTACGCGACGACCTGGCCGCTCTTGAACAGCGCGTTCGGGTCGGCGCCGGACGTCCAGACCGACTTCGGCATCACCTTGTTGTCGTTCATCGCCTTGAACTTCGTGAGCGCGTCGATGGTCGCGGCGTCGGGGGTCTGGTACTTGCCGTCGGCACCGAGCTGGAAGCCCTTGCCGCCGTTGTTGTAGATGAACGCCCGGATGCGCGCCGCCGAGTTGTCGTAGACCAGGTCGTACTTGGCGCCGGTCGCGGTCCGGACCTTGGAGGCCGCCGCGAGGAACTCGTCCCAGGTCCAGGCCTTCGCCGGATCCGCCGGTACGGCGACGCCCGCCTTGGTGAACAGGGTCTTGTTCACGAACAGTCCGGCCGCGGTGAGGTCGGACGGGATGGCGAGAACCTTGCCGTCCTGCTCGGTGACCAGGTCCTTGCGGATCTTGTTCGTCTCGTTGTTCGCGGTCGCGCTCAGATCCTGGAGCTGGTTGAGCCACAGGGTGTCGAGCGACGGCACGCTGGCGACGTCCGGCAGCGAGTTGGCCTGGGCGGACTGCCGCAGCTTGTCCTGGTAACCGTCGTACGGCTGGTTCACGACCTCGACGGTGATGCCTTCCTTGGCCTGGAACTCCTTGGCCAGATCGGTGTAGCCCTGGATCTGGGCGGCCGTCGACAGCCAGAAGGTGATCTTCTTCGCCCCGCCTGAACCGGAGTCGCCGCCGGAGCCACAGGCGGTCAGCGCCATCGCGGTCGCCACGCCTACCGCCAGCCATCGCCACCGCCGAAGGGAACCGCTCATCGTTTTCTCCTTGTGGTCCGTGCAGCCCGGGTAGGCGACGGTCGGACGCTAGGAGGCAAGCGCTTACCGCGTCAAGAGGAAATGGTGTATCGATATACATTTAAGTCCTGACATAAGTCCCTGGAGCGGGAGGACAGTGCGGTGGACCAAGAATTCCTCGGGTTGCTGACGGCCGCCGGAGCGGCCCGGATCGCTCGGGTACGGCGTACTGGGCCGGATCGTGAGGTCGATCCCCGGCGGCTGGCGCGGGAGCTGCGACGCCTGGTGGCCGGCTACGTGGGGGAGCGGTCGCCGGATCGCCACGATGAAGTCGTGCGGGAGTGGATGCGGCTCCTGACCGGGGACCTGGTGGCGCGGCAGCACGCGGACGGGACCTACGACATCGGGAACCTGCACTCGCCGCCCGATACGGCCTTCCTGATCCAGGACCTGTGTGTGGTCTGGGAGCTGCTCGACCGAGACGATCACGCGGCGACCATGCCGATCCGGTCGGCGATCCACCAGATCCTGGCGAAGGCCGGCCCGGCGCTGGCCACCGGTGGTGTGCACACCCCGAACCATCGGTGGGAGGTGTCGGCGGCGCTGGCCCGGATCAACCACATCCTCCCTGATCAGCGCTACGTCGATCGGATCGACGAGTGGCTGGCGGAGGGGATCGATGCGGGGCCGGACGGGATCTACAGCGAGCGGAGTGCGATCTACGCGGCCGCGGTGACGAATCCCTCGCTGCTGACGATCGCGTGGCGGCAGGATCGGCCCGAGCTGATCGAGTTCGTCCGGCGCAATCTGGCAGCGACGCTGCATTTGCTGGAGCCGAACGGCGAGGTGGACGCGGTCGCGTCCCGACGGCAGGACCAGTTCGGGATCCGCGATGTCTGGGAGTATCTCCTCCAGTATCGCGAGCTCGCGCTGCTGGACGACGACGGCAGGTTCGCCGCTGTTGCGCAGAGCATCGAGCGTCGTGGGGCCGGTGAGCTCGGAGACTTCTTGGCTGAAGTGCTCGAACGTCCTGAGCTGGCAGAGCCGCTGCCGCCGCCGGCCGACCCGCCGACCGACTTTGTCCGTGAGTTCCCGTCACAGGCGTCGGTGCGGATCCGGCGGGGGAGTCGGACGGCCACCATCTTCGGTGGGACCGACTTCCACAACCTTCCGGTGATCGCCTCCGGCCTCTCGGTCAACCCGACGTTCTTCAAGATGCGGGCGGGCGATGCGATCCTCGACTCGGTCCGGCTCGCACCGCAGTTCTTCGGCACCGGGCATTTCCACAGCGAGTACCTGCGCCGGTGGTCGCCGGCTGTTGTGGAGCTCGGTTCCGAGGTCGCGGTGCCGTACTACCAGCCGCTGCCGGCGGAGCGCCGTACCGAGGACGGCCGGTATGCGTTGACGCCTGACGGCCGGTTCTATGCGTCGATGGACTTCGGTCAACGCGCCAGGGACTACCGGACGTTGCGGACCGCGATCACGGTGGCCGAGGTGGGGAACGGGTTCGACCTGACGTTCGAGCTGGCCGGATCTGAGACGCCGTACGCGATCGAGCTCTGCTTCCGGCCGGGTGGCGTGCTGTCGGGTGCCGTCGCGATCGATGGCTCCGGCAACTACCAACTGGAGTCCGGTACGGGCGTGTATGCGGTGGGCAACGATCGGATCGAGTTCGGCCCGGGCTCCGGAGTGGCTCGCGTCGCGATGGATCCTGGCGAGCGATATCGCATGCTCAACGGAACGCTCGTGCCCGACGGATTGCGCGTCTACCTGACCGGCCGCGCACCCGCCACCCAGAGACTCGAGTTCAGGACGGCCTAACGGTCCTTGACCACGGCCTTGTTACCGCGAACACTGGCCTCTGGCACACGTTTGCAGTGATCAGGGGGTTCGGATTGACCAGCGGTAGGCAAGCGAGCTTGACCGATGTCGCGGACCTCGCGGGCGTGTCGCACATGACGGTCTCCCGGGTGGTCAACAAGACCGGCCCGGTGAGTGCGGCGACCCGGGCCAAGGTGCTCGCGGCGGTGGAGAAGCTCAGCTACCGGCCCAATTCGGCGGCTCGCGCTCTGGTCACCGGCAAGTCCGGCATCCTGGGCGTGGTCACGCTCGACTCGACCCTGTACGGCCCGGCCAGCACGCTGTACGGCATCGAGCACGCGGCGCGGGAGGCGGGCTACTCGGTCACGATCACCAGTGTCGGTACGCCGAACAGTTCGGATATCGCGGAGGCGATCGAGACGCTGCGCCGGCTGGCGGTCGAGGGCATCGTGGTGATCGCGCCGCATGCGGCCGCAAGCAAGTCACTCGAGAGCGCGCCTCGCGACATCCCGCTGGTCGCAGTGGGCGGCGGTCAGGCAGCGCCGGTCCCGATGATCGCCGTCGATCAGGCCGACGGCGCGCGCCGGGCGGTCGAGCACCTGCTCGCCCTCGGTCACAAGACCGTCTGGCACGTGGCCGGGCCGGTCGACTGGCTCGAGGCCCAGGATCGTGAAGCGGCCTGGCGGCAGACCCTGAAGCGGCACCGCGCTCGGGCGCCGCGCATCATCCGCGGTGACTGGAGCTCGCGCTCCGGGTACGCCGCTGGTCAGGCGCTGGCCCGCGAGAAGGACCTGACTGCGGTGTTCGTGGCCAACGACCAGATGGCGCTCGGCCTGCTTCGCGCCTTCACCGAAGCGGGGATCGCGGTGCCGAAGGACGTGCATGTCGTCGGCTTCGACGACATCCCGGAGGCGGCCTACTTCAGTCCGCCCCTGACCACGGTCCGGCAGGACTTCATCGAGGTCGGCCGCCGGACGTTCCGCCAGCTGGCCGAGCAGATCGACGGCCGCGAGCCGGCGGCCCGCGACGTCGTACCGGCCGAGTTGATCGTCCGGGAGAGCACCGGGCCCAGGTAGCTTCACCGCGCCGGCGGTGCAGGTGAGGCCTTGACGGACTGCGTCCGCTCGGCCACAGTACCAGGACTGTTAACGCTAACATCCTGGTGAGGTGTTCCGTGAAGATCCGCATCCGCCCCGCCCTCCTCGCAGTCGTCGCTCTCCTTTGTGGGCAACTCTTCCTGCCGGTCGCCCGCGCCGACGAGGTCCGCGGCAGTTCGACGGCGGCGCCGTACGTCGGCTATGTGTTCAGCTACTTCACCGGCAACTCGGTCGCGGGGGAGAAGATCTACTTCGCGGCCAGCCGTGGGAACACCGCGCTCAAGTGGGACGAGCTCAACAACGGCCGGCCGGCGATCGAGTCCACCAAGGGCACGCTCGGTCTGCGCGATCCGTTCCTGATCCGGTCTCCTGGTGGCGACCGGTTCTTCCTGATCGCCACCGACCTCTCGATCGGCCGCAACGGCGACTGGGATGCGGCGCAGCGCCACGGCAGCCGCTATCTGGAGGTCTGGGAGTCCACCGATCTCGTCACCTGGTCGGAGCAGCGGCATGTCCTGGTGTCGCCGGAGACGGCCGGTAACACCTGGGCTCCTGAGGCCTACTGGGACGACTCGCTGCAGTCGTACGTCGTGTTCTGGGCATCCAAGCTGTACGCCGCGAACGACCCTGGGCACACCGGTTCGACGTACAACCGGATGCTCTATGCAACGACTCGCGACTTCCGGACCTTCAGCGCGCCGGCGATCTGGCAGGACCGGGGTGAGTCCCGCATCGACTCGACGGTGATCAAGGAGAACGGCGCCTACTACCGCTTCACCAAGGACGAAGGCGGTGGTGGCACCGGTTGCTCGGACATCATCCAGGAGAAGTCCACGTCGCTGACCGCGGTCGACCTTCCCGGCAAGCCCGCGTGGGCGATGCAGGACTCGTGTATCGGCAGGGACGCGGGGACGTCGGCGGTCGAAGGGCCGACGGTCTTCAAGTCCAATCCGGGTGACACTTCCGGCTCCAAGTACAACCTGTTCGTCGACGAGTACGGCGGCCGCGGCTACATCCCGCTCGGCACGAACAGTCTCGAGGCGCCGGACTGGAAGGTTCCGCCGAAGTACTCGCTGCCGGCCAGCCCACGCCACGGCACGGTGCTACCGGTCACCCAGGCCGAACTCGACCGGCTGCGCAACGGCCTGGTCCTGCCGGACCCGGTGAGGGCGGATGCGAACGGACTGGTCGCGCACTACCCGTTGAACCAGACCAGCGGCACCAAGGCAACCGACGTGACAGGCCATGGGTACGACGGCGTCGTGGCCGGTGACGCGAGTTGGGCCGGCGGCGCACTCAACCTCGGCGGCACGAACGGGCACGTGAAACTTCCGAACAACCTGATGGCCGGCCTCGGCGCGATCACGGTCTCGGCCCGGGTCTGGATCGACCCGGGGCAGGCGACGCCGTACTTCATCTGGGGGCTCGGCAACACCGCGAGCGATATCGGCAACGGCTATCTGTTCACCACCGGCAACGCCTACCGTACGTCGATTGCCAGCGGCAACTGGTCGACCGAACAGACGGCGGCGGCGTCCGGCGCCGTACCGCGTGGGGTCTGGAAGGCGCTCACGTACACGCTCACTCCACAAGGTGTTGCCACGATCTACCTGGATGGAGTCCAGGTCGGGCAGAAGACCGGTGTCACCATCGATCCGGGCGATATCGGTGGTGGTCGTACGACGGCCAACTACATCGGGCGGTCGATGTACACCTCCGACAAGTACCTCAAGGGCAAGGTGCGCGATTTCCGGATCTACAACCGGGCACTGTCGGCGGCCGAGGTCCGCGATTCCGATGCGGAGCCGCACGCAGTCCTCGGTGTCGAGCTGGCGAGCCTCAAGGCGCCCGCGGTCATCGACGACGCGTCGTCGACCATCACGTTGCCAGTCGTCCCGGGTACGGACGTCAGCAAGCTTCCACCGGTCTTCGGCCTGGTCTCCACCTCGAAGATCGCGCCGACCGGCCAGGTCGATCTCACTTCGCCCAAGACGTTCATCGTGAAGGCGAAGGACCGGACCATGCGGGCCTGGAAGGTCAAGACCGTCGAGATGCGCTCCCCGGTGCTGCCGGGCTACAACGCTGATCCGAACATCGCCGTCTTCGGCGATACCTACTACCTCTACGTGACCAGCGACGGATTCCCCGGCTGGGGAGGCAAGGACTTCTACGTCTGGAAGTCCAAGAACCTGAGGGACTGGCAGCGATCCGCGAAGCCGTTCCTCACCCTCGACGGAGCGAACGGCAACGTGCCTTGGGCGAGCGGGAACGCGTGGTCGCCGACGATCATCGAGCGCGGTGGCAAGTACTACTTCTACTTCTCCGGGCACAACCCGACGTACAACCGCAAGACGATCGGCGTCGCGGTGGCCGACAGCCCGGAGGGCCCGTTCACCGCGCAGCCGACGGCGATGATCCTCAACAACGAGGCAGTCACGTCGGGTCAGGCGATCGACCCGGCCGCCTTCCGTGATCCCCGGACCGGGAAGTACTACCTGTTCTGGGGCAACGGCTCACCGGTGTACGCCGAGTTGAGCGACGACATGCTGACCATCAAGGCGGCGACGCTGAAGCCGATCAGCGGTCTGACCAGCTTCCGCGAAGGGGCCTTCGTCAACTATCGCCAGGGCCTCTATCACCTGACCTACTCGATCGACGACACCGGTTCGCCCGACTACCGGGTCGGCTACGCGACGGGGCCGAGCGTGGACGGGCCATGGACCTACCGCGGCGTCATCCTCGAGAAGGACCCAGCACAGGGAATCCTCGCGACCGGCCACCACTCGATCATCCAGATCCCCGGCACCGACGACTGGTACGTCGCCTACCACCGCTTCGGCATCCCCGCCGGCGACGGCCAGCACCGCGAAACCACCATCGACCACCTGGCCTTCGCCCCCGACGGCACGATCACCAAGATCAAGCCAACCCTGACCAGCATCACCCCAGTCGTCCTTCCCGGGTAGGGCGGCCAACCACCGCGACGGATCTTCCTGGGTGGACAATCCCGCCATATCCCGGGGGTCCGCATACCCCGTGGGGGCTGTGAACAGGGCATACCTTGTTCAAGCCCACCGGTTCTTGTTCACGCCCATGGGTTGTGGCGCCTCGCCGGTTGTTCCGGCGGCTCGGATTTGGGCGGCGGGGGTAGGCGGTGGCTGGGGTCTTGGGTCGGTCAGTAGCCCCTCCGTCCCGAAGGTGCTCGTCCCGTCCGGCCGCTTGGATCCGGCCGACGACGTACGGCGTGGCTGGTCGCCGCTGCGGCCGGTTTGACTGAAGCAGTGTGGCTGGGGTGGTCTTTGGCTGGGGGAGTTGGCGAGGTCGGTGACCGAGGCTCGGGTTGCTTGGGCTTCCGGGCTTCGGTTGCGGTGCGGACATTTGAGCGGATCTCCGGCCAAGTTGCTCGTTCTCCCCTCAAATATTGAGCAGAGAAGGGTCAGTTTGAAGGGATATCCGGTCAAATGACGCGGGCTGCGGGACAGCGCGGTCACCAGCCGTCCTTTCCGGACCGCAACCCAAACCCGCCAGCCCCGAGCAGTGCTCACTTCTGGCCGCCCACCTTGCCATCGGGGCCGCAGCCCAAGCCCGCCAGCCCCAAGCAGTGCTCATCTCTGGCCGCCCACCTCGCCATCCACCCCAGACACCGCGGCGCCCAACCATGCTGTCTTTCAGATCGGCCGGACGCGGCGATCAACTACAAACCCACGTCCCCGGCCGAGTCCTTTCGGTCTGTACCCCGCCCGACCGCCAGAGCAGCTGACAAAGACAGCCGCGGCTAGCCAGGCCGGTGGCTGAACTGGATGGCGGGCGCGGACCTGTGCCACTGACCAACTCACTCCAGCGAAGGCTTTCGGGCGGCGGTTGAGCGTGGTGAGGTAGGCGCGGCGGAGGTTGGTCAGTGGTGGCGGTCCGCGAGAGAGGTTGACCAGGCCCCATGACGCGTCGTCTCGGCTGGCCGCGCCGATGCGGGCCGAGGGGTGACGCGCTATCCGGTGGATTTTGGGGACCCGGTGACGAAAATCGACCGGCTAACGAACGTCGCGAGCGGTACCGCCCGGTGGGACAGCTCACCTACTAACCGGTGCACCGAGTGAGCCGGAACCAAAGACCGTCAACCCCAAACAACGGACACCCAATCACCGGCCCCTTCTCGGCCCGCAACCAAAGCCCGTCGACCCTAAGGCAACGGAAATGCGGTCACCGACCCTCTCTCCCGAACCGCAACCAAAGCCCAGAAGCCCGAAGCCCAGGCGACGCGAAGTTGGTCACCGGCCTGATTTGCCGGACCACAACCAAACCCAGAAGCCCAGGCGACGGGAAGTTGGTCACCGGCCTGCCTTGCCGGACCGCAACCAAAGCCCGTCAGCCGAAAGTAGCCGGAGCCTCTGTCGCGGCCTCGCCATCCGGCTCAGCCGCCGCGGCGACCAGCGATGCTGTCTTTCAGATCGGCCGGACGCGGCGAGCAACCACAAACCCACGGCCCCGGCCGAGTCCTTTCGGTCTGTACCCCGCCCGACCACCAAGACCAGCCAATGGAAACGCACAGCGAGCAGAGCGCATGGCTGAGCCGAACGGGGAGCCCGGCGACCGCGCTCCCCGTTGCCTGAGGCTGACGGGCTACGGCTTGGGCGCGTGATGTGGGCGGCTGGCCGGAAACTCTTCGGCGCCAGGTGACGAAAAGTGTCCGATCAACACGATCAGCGCCGCCTGATTGGGCTGCGGCCAGGTGTGGGCTGTTTTGTGGACACCAGCCCACACCAAACAGCCCACACATCCTTTGCATATAAGGGGTTCTGGGCTCGAAAACTGTCGGTGGCCATGGCTATGCTTATGGGTATGGAGATCTTGGCGATGCCACCGGTGTACATGCAGAGCGGCGGTGAACTGCTGTCGACTCTCGACACCCTGATGGCCACCGCCGCCCTGGTCGAAACCCTGAAACTGCAAGTCATGGGCCGCCTCGACGAAATCGGCACCGCCCAAGAACTCGGCGCCCGCGACACCACCGAACTCCTCGCCCAGCGCTACCGCCTCGTCCCCACCGACGTCCGCAAAGACCTCACCTTCGCCAAGAACCTCCCCAAATACTCCGCCGTAGCCGACGCACTGCCAGAACCTGCCGACCCATCGAAGTCGGAGTCGGCGGAGTCGTCGGGGTCGGCGGTTCTGGCGCCGGACTCGGCCAAGGTCATCGTGTCCACGTTGGAGAAGGCGCCGGCGACGGTGCCGGTTGAGGTTCTGGACGTCGCCGAACGGGAAATGATCCGGGCCGCCGAGCACACCAACATCCGTGAGCTCGCCAAGTTCGGCCGCGACGTCCTCGCCCGCCTCGACACCGACGGGCCAGAACCCGCCGAAGACGAAGCCCACAAGCAACGGTCACTGCGGCTGCGGGATGTTGAGGGCGGGGTGAAGATCACCGGGTTCCTGCCCGGCGCCGCCGGGGAACAAGTCAAGACCCAGATCCACACTCTTGCCAAGCCCCACAAGACCATTGACGGTGAACGTGACCCGCGGACCCTGGAACAGCGCCAAGCTGATGCGTTGATGGGGATCTCGGATGCTGCGGCAGGCAACCCCGACTACCCCGGCGTACCGCACCTGACCGTCACGATCGACTTCAACGACCTCAAAAACGCCCTCTCCAACGTCCCCGACGCCTTCAACAGCGCGGCCGGCGCGAGCGGTGCGGCCGGTGCGGCCGGTGCGACCGGCGCGAACGGTGCGAACGGTGCGAACGGTGCGACCGATGCGACCGGTGCCACGGGTGGATCGGGTGGGATGGGTGAACTGGTGTTCGGCGGCAACCTGTCCGCCGGCGCCGTCCGCCTGCTCGCCTGCGATGCGGCGATCTTGCCGATCGTGCTCGGCGGGGATTCGCAGCCGCTGGATGTCGGCACCGAGCAACGGTTCGTGAACCGCTACATCCGGCGGGCGTTGAACAAACGCGATAAGGGCTGTGTGGTGTGTAAGGCACCGCCGTGGATGTGTCATGCCCACCACGTGATCCATTGGGTCGACGGCGGACCGACCAGCCTGCAGAATCTTGCCTTGGTGTGTTCTGCCCATCACCGGGCGGTTCATAAGAACCAATGGACCATCACCATCAGCGGCGGTGTCGTCCACGTCACCAGGCCGAGCTGGGCCGATCCGCCTCCACCGGACCCGGTCGCGCTTGCTGCTATGGCTGCGTGGGTGACCCCTGTCCGCAACACCGACGCGACCGCTAGTACCAGCGGCCACGCCGGTGGGGCCAGCGCGGCTACTGCCAGCGCGACCAGTGCAGGCGGGGCCGGTGCCCGCGTGGACGACGTCAGCAGAGCTCACGCCGACGACGCTGGTACCGGTTCGGCCGGTTCGGCCAGTGCCAGCGAGGCTCGTGCCGACGAGGGCAGTGCCAGCAGGGCCAGCGCCAGCAGGGCTCGTGGTGACGAGGGCGGTGCCGACACTGCCAGCGATAGTAGGGCTCGTGTCGACGTGGACGAGGTCAGCGGGGCTCGGTTCAGCTGGGGCGATGCCGGGAGCGACCCGATGTACGAGCAGCCAGCCCGGCTACCGGCCGCCAGCGCCCTGCCCAACGCCGCGCTCGTCGCAGCCCGCGAAGCCTTCCGTGAACGGCTCATCGCACTGGCACCGGGCTACACCGATCCCTGGGGTACGGACGACACCCCAGCAGCAGGACCGTAGACCCCGACCGGCTGGTGGCTCGCGGCCCCGACCGCCACAACCCACCTCGAAACGGCAGCCCGGCGCTCGTGGATCACCAACCACAGCGCCGGATCAGCCACGCGCCACACGATCCCGAACTGGGCGTGGAGCTCCCGCCACAGTCCCCGGGCAGGTTCACGTGGTGGCGTGGGGCGGCATCAGCAGCCACGGCCTCGGAGGTGGCCGCGTGGTGCATGGTGCATGGTGCCGGGGAAAGGGCCGCGGCGTCGGGCTAGCCGAGCACCGCCAGCGCCCGGAGGTAGTAACCACTGCGGCACGTACGGCGGGCTGGAAAACTTAGCGTCGGTTGGCCGCTAACCGCGTGATCCCAGTGCATGATCATCGCGCGTCGTTCGATCCCGGGCTGCCGGCCACGGCGCCGCCAGCCGCCAGCCGCCAGCCAGCCCACCAGCCCAGCTGACCGGGAGGCTGATATCGCGGCAGCCGAGCGCTGATCCGTCGGATCGCTCGGCAACCTGCTTTGGTCGGGTGGCGTGGCGACTGGCCACCTCGTGTGTGGCTGACGGAGTTCATGCCTGGCTCGCGGATCGGGCGGTGGGTTGGTAGATGACGCCTAGCTTGTCCAGCCCGTCACCGCAGCAGCTGGTGAAGCCGGTGATTTGCCAGCCGGTGGGTGCGGTGTAGGTGATCGTGTTGGCGGTCGACGGTCAGAGTTCGACGGGGCCGAGGTCTGGGGTGGGGGTGAATCGGGCGGTGAGGTCGGTGGGGGTGTCGAGTTCGAGGATGACGAGTTCGTTGGTGCCGGGGCGGAGGACGGGGCCGGGGATGTAGACGGTGTGTTGGGGACCGCGGCGCCAGTAGCGGCCGAGGCAGAAGCCGTTGACCCAGGCGAACCCCTTGCCCCAGGCATCTGTTCGGAGGAACAGATCGGTGGCTTCTTCCACGGTGAAAGCGGTTCGGTAGGCAGTGGGGCCGACGCCGGCCGCGGACGGCAGGGCTACCTTCCACAGATCCGGTACGGCGTCGAGGTCGATCGCCAGCGTCTGCCAGCTGGAAGGTGTGGTCGCCCCGACCTGGAGTGGTCCGATCAGACCCTTCGGCTCGCCGATGCGTGGACCGTAGTTGACGCGGCCCTGGTCTTCGACGACCAGTTCGAGAACGCCGCGGCCGCGGGGGAGGGTGATCGCGCGGTCGTGGTCCTCGCGGCTCAGCACGCCGATCGGATCGCCGTCGAGGAAGACGTGCGCGCGGTCGCGGACCTCGCCGAGTTGGAGGACGACAGGACCATCGAGGTCGAGCTGGGTGCGGTACAACGCGAACTGCGCTTCGAGGTCATCCAGGCTCGGCAGCCCGTCGTGCGCGCGCCAGGTACCCCAGCTGTCCGGCCGCTCCAGCAGCCGGATCGGTTCGCCGAGCGTCGCTGTGAACTCCGACGCAGCAGGGGGCCGATCGAAGTCCGGGAGCGGCGGAACGGGAGCATACCGAGCAATGACTGAGCGGAACGCGTGGAACTTCGCCGTCGGCTGTCCGGCCTCGTCGAGGGGCGCGTCGTAGTCGTACGACGTGACCGTCGGCTGGTAGACGCCCTTGTCGTTGGCGCCGTTGGTCAACCCGAAGTTGGTCCCACCGTGGACCATGTAGATGTTCACCGAGGCACCCGTCGCCAGCAGCGCGTCCAGCTCGGCGGCCGCGTCCGTCGCGGAGGTGGTGTGGTGCGGTCCGCCCCAGTGGTCGAACCAGCCGTCCCAGAACTCCATGCACATCAGCGGACCGGTCGGTTGGTGGACCCGCAGTGTCTCCAGGCGCTCGACACTCCGGGATCCGAACGAACCGGTCCGCAGTACGCCGTCGGTCCCGCCGGCGGTCAGCATCGCGTCCTCCGGCTGGTCGACGGTGACCAGTGGCACCGTGATGCCCTCGGCGCGAAACAGCTCCACGAGCCATTTCAGGTACGTCGAGTCGTTGCCGAAGGCACCGTACTCGTTCTCCACCTGCAGGAGCAGGACCGGTCCGCCCCGGTCCACCTGCAGCGGCTGCACGATCCGCAGTACCTCGGTGAGGTACTCGCCGACGGCGGCGAGGTACTGCGGCTCGTACCGACGAACCCCCACGCCTGGCTGCCGGAAAAGCCAGGCGGGGAGGCCGCCGTTGTCCCACTCGGCGCAGATGTACGGGCCGGGCCGGACGATCGCGTGCAGACCCGCTTCGGCCACCCGGCGCAGGAAGAGCTCGAGGTCGAGCATCCCGCTGGTGTCGAACACACCGCGCCGGGGTGAGTGCGCGTTCCACGGCACGTAGGTCTCGATGGTGTTGAGACCCATCAGCCGCGCCTTCTCGATCCGGTCGGCCCAGTGGTCCGGATGGATCCGGAAGTAGTGCAGCGCACCGGACAGGATCCGGAAGGGCCGGCCGTCGAGCAGGAACTCGGACTCACCGATCGCGAAGTCTGGCATATCTCCCTCTTGTAGGTGTAGAGCTGTCAGCCGTTGACAGTGAAGCCCTGCTGATTGCCATAGGCCACTAACGCGTCCTGCCAGGATTTCAGCCCGTCGTCGAGACCGGACTTGGACTGGTACGACTTGCCGACGGTGTCACCGAAGATGCTGTTGGCGTACAGCTGGTACGGCAGGTAGCTCCAGCCGGGTGCCACGGTACTCGCGGCGCCGGTGAGCACCTGGTTGATCTCCTGACCGCCGAAGTAGGCACTCTTCTTGCCCACGAACTCGGGCGCCTTGAGATCGGCCGTTGTCGCGGGGAAGCCGCCGCTGGTCAGGAAGGTCTTCACACCGTCACCATTGTTCAGCCACCGGACGAACGCCGCCGCGAGCGCCGGGTTCTGGCTCTGCTTGAGCACGGCCTGCGTGCTGCCGCCGTTCTCGGCCGTCACCGGCTCTCCGTCGTACGTCGGCATCGGGGCGACCCGCCACTTGCCGGCACCGGCCTTCACCGACGACTCCAGCACACCGGGCATCCAGGCGCCGGTGGGCAGGGTGGCGATGGTGCCGTCACCGAGCGCCTTGAACCACGCGTCGGACCAGCCGGGGATGCTGGACACGAGTCCACCCTGGACGAGCTGGTTCCATTCGCCGGTCCACTTCTTGGCGCCGTCGTCGGCCAGGTTGATCGTCACGCTCTTGCCGCTGGTGCTGAACGGCTTGCCGCCGGCCTGCCAGATCATGCTGGTCGTGAACCCGGCGTCACCACTGTCGTTGGTGATGAACTTCTTCGGGTCGGCCTGGTGCAGCTTCTTCGCCGCCGCGACGTACTCGTCCCAGGTCTTCGGCACGGTCAGCCCGTACTTGTCGAAGACCTCCTTGTTGTAGAACAACGCCATCGGTCCCGAATCCTGCGGCAGTCCGAACAGCCCTTCCCCGGCGTGCACCGCGGCCCAGGTCGACGGCGTGTACGCCGACTGGAACTGATCGAAACCGTACTGCCGCAGATCGACGAGCGAGCCGGGGAGTGCGAACTGCGGTAGCGCCTGGTACTCGACCTGCGCGACATCGGGAGCACCCGAACCGGCCTTGATCGCGTTCTGCAGCTTGGTGTACTGGTCGTTGCCGGTCCCGGCGTTGACGAAGTTCACCTTGACGTTCGGATACGCCTTCTGGAACGCGGCGACCTGTGCCTCGGCGGACGGGGTCCAGCTCCAGTAGGTGATCGTGCCGCCCTTCTTGAGCGCCTCGTCCACGGCAGCGGGGGAGCTCTGCTGCTTGCTGTCGCCTCCGGTGCCGGAGTCCTTGCTCGATCCGCAGGCAACCAGGACCAGCGACATCGCCGCGATCAAGGCGCCGCCGGCCACCAGCCGGCGGGGGGTTGACTTCATGGCCATTCTCTTCATTGTTGATACTGCCCTTTCACTGTTTTAGGCTCGCGCCCATTGCTGGTTCGGCTGGCCGGTGCAGGCCAGGAGCTGAACCGCCGTACCGTTCGCTGTTCCGGCCGCCTGCAGGCAGAGTGCCGGGTTGCTGATGCTGGAGATCGACTTGTCCGCGTTGAGCTGCCAGGTCTGGTTGGCCGCGCCGGTGCAGTCGGTGATGACCACTGAGCTGCTGGTGCCTGGCGTCAGACACTTGTCGGCGTAGATCGTGAGCTGCTTGCTCGCGGTCAAGTTCCAGCTCTGGTTGCCGCCGCCGTTGCAGTCCCACAGGTCAAGCGCCGTACCGTTGGTCGTCGAGAAACCCGGTACGTCGACGCAGCGGTTGCTCTCGACTCCTCGCAGCGGCTGACCGGGCGGGGCCGGAGGCAACGTGTTGACCGGCTCCTTCTTGAGCAGACCCCAACCCCATTGCAACTGCGCGAGGCCGCTCTTGCTGTTGACCTTGAGATCGCGCTCGCTGACCTGGGTGGTCATCGAGTAGGAGTCACCGGTCCGCAAACCAGGCCAGTAGACAATGCCCATCCGCTGCGCCCGCGCTGTCTCGGTCAGCGCACCGAGGTACGCCGTGGAGACGTTGCCCTCGTGGTTCCCGTAGTTCAGGCCGATCGTCATCGGGGAACCGGCCTCGTCGATGATGGTCCGCCAGCCGTACTTGCCGATCCGTGGTTGCAGGTTCGCCAGCCACGCTGCCTCGGTCGTGTCGGACGCCCAGAAACCGTAGAAGTGCAGGGACAGCAGCGTGCCCTTGAGCTGCGGTGCGTCACCGACCCCGGTGACGTTGTCGTTGTAGCCGGTGCCGGAGATGACCAGCCGGCTGCGCGGCACGTTCGAATGCCGGTCGGCCCAGGACGAGGCGAGTGACACCCAGTCGGGGAGTGAGTAGCCGAACGGTTCGTTCATCGGCTCGAAGTAGACGCGCGGGTTCTTCCGGTAGGCCTTGAAGACGGTGTCCCACATCGCGGTGAACGCGGCGGTGTCGTCGACCCGGCCGTCCTTGGCGGTGTCGGCCTCCCAATAGCTGATGATGACCTTGAAGCCCTGGTCGGTCGCGGCATCGATCGCCGCGCGGTAGGACGTCCACCAGTCCGTCCCGACGCTGGACGGGTTGATCGGCATCCGGATCGTGTTCGCGCGCAGCTCCTTGCGGAACTCACTGAGGATGCCGGTCGACTTGCGGTACGTCGTTCGGTAGTTGTCCGCGGTACTGAGCCCGGACGGGACGACCTCGTCGTCGGCGTAGTTGTCGCGGGGGTCGGCCCAGTTCACACCGCGGAAATCGGCGGTGTTGGGATGGTACGGCGTTGCGGCCGCGGGAACGGTCAGGGTGGTGGCCAACGTGGCGAGTGCCACGGTGACCCGCCAGAGTGCGGATCTCATCGGACTCCTTTACTTGACGCTGCCGGCGCTGAGGCCGGACTGCCAGAAACGTTGGAGCAGCAGGAAGGCCACGACGAGTGGCACGATCGTCAGCAACGACCCGGTGATCACCAGGTTGTAGATCGGGTCGGCGCCCACTCCGGTGGCCTGGCTGTTCCATTGGGTCAGGCCGACCGTGAGCGGATAGAGGTTCGGTTTGCTGAGCATGATCAACGGCAGGAAGTAGTTGTTCCAGGTCGCCACCACAGCGAACAGCAGCACGGTCACCACACCCGGCGCGAGCAGTCGCAGCGCCACCGTGAGGAAGATCCGGACCTCGCCGGCGCCGTCGATGCGTGCTGCTTCGAGCAGCTCGTACGGGATGGCTTCGCCGGCGTAGACCCACATCAGGTACAGGCCGAACGGGCTGATCAGGGACGGGATGATGATCGCCCACACCGTGTTCGTCAGGCCGAGCTTGGAGAACAGCAGGAACGTCGGTACGGCGAGCGCCGTACCGGGGATCGCGATCGCACCGAGCAGCACCGCGAAGACCGCACGGCGACCGGCGAACCTGTACTTCGCCAACCCGTATCCGGCCGCGGTCGCGAGCAAGGTCGCCCCGCCGGCCCCGACCACGACGTACAGGAGGGTGTTTCCCAGCCAGCGCAGGAAGATGCCGTCGTTGTAGGTCAGCGTCTGCTTGATGTTGGCGAACAGCGCGAAGCTGTCCCCGAACCACAGACCGGGCGTGGACAGCAGGTCGTCCTGGGTCTTGGTCGCGCTGATCACGAGCCAGACCAGTGGGACCAGCGTGTAGATCAGGTAGAGCACCATCAGCGTGGTGAGCAGGCGCGACGACTTGGTCTTGTTCACAACGCCTCCCGGGATCCGCGGAGCTGAACGACGTACGCGATGATCGCCGTCAGGACGCCCATCACGATCGCGACCGTGGCGGAGTAGTTGAACTGCTGGCCGGCGAACGAGAGGTTGTAGGCGTACATGTTCGGCGTGTAGTACGTCGTGATCACGTTCGGCGCGAGCGTGCGCAGGATGTTGGGCTCGTTGAACAGCTGGAAGCTGCCGATGATCGAGAAGATGGTGGCGATCACGATCGCGCCGCGCAGGGCGGGCAGCTTGATCGCGCGGATCGTCCGGATCGCCCCGGCGCCGTCGATCGCGGCTGCTTCGTACAGCTCGCCGGGGACGGTCCGCAGCGCCGAGTAGAAGATCAGCATGTTGTAGCCGACGAACTCCCAGGTGACGATGTTGGCGATCGACGGCAGCATCCACGAGCCGCTCAGCGGCTGGACGGCGTCGGTGCCGAGCAGTTTGTTGAGATCCGCGGCCAGGCCGAAGGTGTCGCCGTACAGGAAGCCCCACATGAGGACGGCGACCACACCCGGTACGGCGTACGGCAGGAAGAGCGCGATCCGGAAGAAGCCGGCGCCGCGGAGTCTGGCGCTGTCGATCGCCAGGGCGGCCAGGAGCGCCAGCGCGAGCATCACCGGGACCTGGACGACGAGGAACACCAGCACCCGGCCGGCCGACTCCCAGAACTTCGCGTCCCGCAGCACCTCGGCGTAGTTGTCCAGGCCGACGAACACCGTGCCGCCGAAGAACGCCTGGTCCCGGTAGAGGCTCAGGTAGATCGCATAGCCGATCGGGGCGAGAAAGGTGAGTGCGAAGACGGCCAGGAACGGGCCGACGAAGACCCACCCTTTCGCCTCCTGGCGCCGCGCCATCCGCAGCCCTCCTGACCCCCGATGCGGGGATTGTTCACGTTAACAACGATGGCGGGGACGCTAGCTTGTTAACGTCAACATGTCTAGACTCCGGCGAACGGAGGTGACGAAATGCGCAAACGAGGGTCATCGATGGCCGACGTGGCGCGGTTGGCCGGAGTGTCGGGCCAGACGGTGTCGCGGGTCGCGAACGACCGCCCGCACGTCGACGCCGCCACCCGGGACCGGGTGCTGGCCGCGATGCGCGAGGTCGGTTACCGGCCCAACAGCGCGGCCCGGGCGCTACGCAACGGCCAGTTCCGCAACATCGGCGTGATCGTGTTCGAGCTGTCCAGCTTCGGCAACACCCGCACGTTCAACGCGGTCAGCCAGGCCGCGACCGCCGCCGGCTACGCGATCAACCTGATCCCGTTGCTCGACGCCGACCAGGGCAAGGTGACCGGCGCGTTCAGCCGGTTGCAGGAGCAGGCCGTCGACGGCGTCATCATCCTGATCGAGGCCCATCAGCTCGACGAGGCCGAGATCCACCTCCCGGAGGGCCTGCCGGTCGTGGTCGTCGACTCGAGCGCGCACTACGACTACCCGATCGTCGACACCGACCAGGCCCAAGGCGCCCGAATCGCCACCGAGCACCTGCTCGACCTCGGCCACGAAACGGTCTGGCACCTCGGCGGCCCACCCACCTCCTTCGCCGCGACCCGCCGCCGCCGTTCCTGGCAGGAGACCCTGATCGTGCGGGGCTGCTCCGTCCCGCCGCTGCTCGTCGGCGACTGGTCCGCAGCCTCCGGGTACGCCGTCGGCCGGCAACTGGCCGCAGACCCAGCCGTCACCGCGGTCTTCGCCGCGAACGACGAGATGGCCCTCGGCCTACTCCGCGCCCTCCACGAAGAAGGCCGCGACATCCCCGGCGACGTCAGCGTCGTCGGCTTCGACGACCAGGAGTCCGCCGCCCAGTTCTGGCCGCCGCTTACCACGGTCAGCCAGTCCTTCGCCGACGTAGGCCGCCAAGCCGTCCAAGCCCTGATCACCGAACTCGACACCGACAACCACCGCCACCAACCAGTCAGCGTCCCCACCACCCTCATCACCCGAGCCAGCACCGCCCCGCCTCAAGGCGCGATGGCCGGCCTTTGACCGGAGTCCGCGGTCACAGACTGATCTGCACCCGCTACTATGCGGGTCTACTGCACGGGCGGCGTCGAGGAGTTCATATGAGTGATCAGAGCGATGACACTGCGGTCGACATGGCGGATCGGCTCAAGCTGACTGTTCCGCACAGTGCCCGGGTCTATGACTACTTCCTGGGCGGCAAGACGAACTTCGCGCCGGACCGCGCGGTCGCCGAGCACCTGCTCGAGGCGTTCCCCGGATTCCGGACCGCGGCCCAGTCGAACCGGATGTGGATGCACCGAGCGGCCCGGTACGTCGCCGAGCAGGGCATCACGCAGTTCCTCGACATCGGCACGGGCATCCCCACGAGCCCGAATCTGCACGAGGTCGTGCAGGGGATCGTGCCGGCAGCGCACGTCGTGTACGCGGACAACGATCCGATCGTCCTGTCCCACTCGCGCGCGCTGCTGGTCAGCTCGATCCTCGGCAAGACGGCGTACCTCGAGGCGGACATCACCGACCCGCAGGCGATCCTCGACTCGGAAGAGGTCCGCGAACTGCTCGACCTCACGAAGCCGGTCGCGCTGAGCATCGTCGGGGTCTTCCACTACCTCCCGGACGACGCGAAGCCCTACGAGCTGCTCCAGCAGTTGGTCGACGCGCTGGCGCCCGGGTCGTATCTGATCTTCTCGCACTGCACGCCGGACTTCGCCCCCGAGATGTGGGAACAGGCGATCCAGGTCTACAAGGCCGACGGTGGCGACGCGCAGGTCCGCAGCCGCGAGGAGATCGAGCGCTTCTTCACCGGCCTCGAGCTGGTCGAGCCCGGTGTCGAGGTCCCGTACCGCTGGCACCCCGACGCGGAGACCGAGCGGCTGGTCGACAACGAGACCTTCACCGACGTCAGCTGCAGCCTCTGGGTCGGCGTCGCCCGGAAGCCGTAGCCGAAGCCGTAGCCCGGGACCGCGCCTCGTGCGGGGTTCCGGGTCGGTACGGATCTGTACGAATGTGATCGTTCTCTGGTGAGGATCGCCGGGAACGCGAGAGCATGGCCGGGTGACTCTCGCAGGGCGTTGGCATGCGCTGGATCCGGCGACCCGGAGCGCGGCCCTCGACGCGGCGCGTGAACGCGTCGGGGTGCCGGACCTCAACCAGCGTGAGATCTGGGGATCCCTGCCCGCAGCCGCGCTGCTGGAGCGTGCCGAGGCGGATCGCTCGCGCCCGTGGCCGCGGTTGCTGCTGTCGGACTTCGCCCGGTACTGGCGCGACGGCGTACGGACGGCGTATGAGAACCCGGCTGGGGAGCTACGGCAGCGAACCAGTACGGCGGTGCTCGCCGCGGCGCTGACCGGTGACCAGCAGTACGTCGACGAGGCTGCCGACGGCCTGTTGCTGCTCTGTGAGCAGACGACCTGGTGCTGGGCAGCTCACGAGTCGTTCGCGACGGCTCGCGGAGAGGTCGTGGCAGACCCCGGTACGCCGTACCTGGATCTGGGCGCTGCCGAGACGGTCGAGGTCTTGGCGTGGGCCGATCTTGTCCTCGGGCCGGCGCTGGATGAGCGCGTCCCCGGCCTGCGTCGTCGGCTCCGGGCCGAGGCCGACCGACGCGTGCTGGAACCGTTCCTGACCGACCGTCGCTGGCACTGGCTCGGGCTGGACGGTCATCTGCACAACTGGAATCCCTGGATCCACGGGCACGTGCTGGCCGCCGCACTGTTCCTGGAGGACGATCCGGTACGGCGGGCGCAGGTCGTGGAGCTGGTCGTCGACGGACTCGACCGCTATCTCCGGGCACTCCCGGCCGACGGCGGTTGCGACGAGGGCTACTCGTATTGGTGGAACGGCCCGGCTCGACTCGCCAGTGCGTTGGAGCTGCTCGATCGGATCACGCTTGGCACCTTCGATCCGTGGCGGTGTGAGCCGCTGGAGGAGCTGGCCCGGTACCCGCAGCGGATGGAGCTCGGCGACGGCTGGTTCGTGAACGTCGGGGATGGTTCGGCCCGGCCGAACCCCGATCAGCCCTGGGACGTGCTGCATCGGTGGGGCCGTCGGACTGGCGATCGGGACGTGATGGCTCAAGCGGCCGCGCACCGCGATCAGTCGGACGCCGTCGTCGGTCTCGGACGAGCGTTGGTCGCGTTGGTCGACGACGCCTGGTCGCAGGCGGCTGCCACACCCTCGCCGCTGCCTCGGTCGAGCTGGCTGCCTGACGTGCAGCTGCTGGTCGCTCGGCAGGAGGGTGGTTCCACCGCGGGGTGGACGCTGGCCGTCAAGGGTGGGCACAACGACGAGAACCACAACCACAACGATGTCGGCTCGTTCATCGCCGCGCTCGATGCGACACCGGTGCTGGTGGATCTGGGGCAGCCGACGTACACGGCGATCTCGTTCTCCGATCGACGGTACGAGCAGTGGGTGGTCCGGAGCGAGTGGCACAACGTGCCGGTGATCGACGGGCGGGACCAGGCGGCCGGTTCGCAGTGGCGGGCAGACTTCGCCGTACCCAGGGCTGATCGGGCCGAGCTCGATCTGTCGGATGCCTATCCCACGGGGAACCTTCGCCGGTCGGTGAGCTTGGATCGCCGCGATCAGGCCGTCCGCGTCGGCGACACGTGGGCCGCGGGGACCGAGGTTGTCGAACACTTCGTGATCGCCGGGCGACCTCTTGCCCATGAGCCCGGGCGGTTGGTCGTCGAGACGCTGGCCGGCAGTGTCGCCGAGTTGGGCTGGGACGCCGGCCTCGGCGCCGGCCGACTGGAGACGCGAGCGGTTGACGACGCATTGCTCGAACGTGTCTGGGGTCCGGTCGTCCATCGGCTGATCCTTGCGGCAGGCAACAATCGTTTCGAACTCACTCTGACTCGAGGAACTCGTTGATGACCGACGCCCGTTTCACCGGACTGACCCGCGACTCCTGGGCCGGCGTCGCCGACCAGTTGCTGTTGTCGTTACGCAACTGGGCCTCGCCCGAGCATGCGCGGATCGATCTGCCGGGGCAACAGAGCGCCTACGGCCCTGCCAGCGATTCGTTGGAAGCCTTCGCTCGGTCGTTCCTGCTCGCGGCGATCCGGCTGAAAGGGGAGGATGGCAAGGATCCGCACGATCTGGCCGGCTGGTACGCCGAGGGGCTGCGGGCCGGGACCGACCCGACGTCACCGCACGCCTGGCCACGCCCGGACCAGCTCGGCCAGGCCAAAGTCGAAGCCTGCTCGATCGCCCTCGGCCTGCATCTGAGCCGCGCCTGGTTGTGGGACCGGCTCGACGACCGGGACCGCTCGCAGATCGTGGCCTGGCTGTCGACCGTGGTTGGCGAGAAGTACCCGCCGATCAACTGGGTCTGGTTCCAGATCGTGGTGGAGACCTTCCTCAAATCGGTCGGCGGGCCGTGGTCCCGCGAGGACCTCGACAGCGGTCTGGCGGTGCACGAGTCGCTGTATCGCTCAGACGGCTGGTACGCCGATGGTCCGGAGCGCGCGTTCGACCATTACAACGGCTGGGCGCTGCACGTCTATCCGTTGCTCTGGGCATCGATGGATCCCGGGCTGTGTGATCCAGCGCTCGAGAGTGCGTGGCGCGAGCGGCTGACGGCCTTCCTGGACTCGGCTGTTCAGCTCGTCGGCGGCAACGGCGCGCCGCTGATTCAGGGCCGGAGCCTGACCTACCGGTTCGCTGCCGCCGCGCCGTTCTGGATCGGCGCGATCACGGGTGCCACCGATCTCGCCCCTGGCCTGCTGCGCCGGACGTCATCCGGAATGCTCAAGCACTTCCTCGACCACGGCGTGCCCGACGAGCGCGGTCTGCTCACCCTCGGCTGGTACGGCGAATGGCCCGGGATCGCTCAGTCGTACTCCGGCCCGGGATCGCCGTACTGGGCGGTGAAAGGCATGCTCGGACTGATGCTGCCGGCTGACCATCCGGTCTGGACGGCGGCCGAAGAACCCTTGCCTGTCGAGCAATCCGACTTCACGCGATCGCTCGCGGAACCAGGATGGCTGGTCAGCGGAACCCGGTCCGACGGGATCGTGCGAGTCGTCAACCACGGCACCGACCACTCGGCCCCCGATGATCAGCGCGCCGACTCGCCGCTGTACGCTCGCCTCGGCTACTCGACCCACACCATGCCGCCGCTGAGTACGCCGTACTGGGCGCAGCCGTTCGAGAACAGTGTCGGCATCGTGCACCCCGAGCTCGGTCTCTCGCACCGCAACGGCTTCACCGTGGTCGGTTCGGGCAGCTCGATCGCGACGACGCACTGGGTCCGCACGACAGACGACCAGGGACCCGAGCACGGATCGGGGCGCGGGGGAGCGGTCACCCCGGGACCCACGATCGCGATGACCTCCGCGGTGCGCGGAAGTCACGAGGTGCGTGCCGTCCGCATCGCCCCGGACGCCGTCATCGAACCCGGCTGGCTGCTCGAGCTGTCCGGCTGGCCGCTGACCTCCAGGACCCCGCCATCCGCCGAGCGGGCCGAGGTCCGGACCGCCGAACTCCAGTCCTCCGTCGAAGGCCGGATCGGCTTCGACACGTTCGACGTCCGGCGCACCGACAATTCCGGGGCCCTCGGCAACCACACCGCGATCCCCTTCGCCCGCGCGACCGCCGTACCGGGCGAGCTCTTCGTCGCCATCGTCTCCCTCTCCGGCGGCACCCCCGAGCCCGCACCCGAACTCCACCTGGACGGCTCGACCCTCCACATCACCTGGTCCGACACCACCCAAGAGTCGCTGCCCGGGGTGGCTAGTGGGCGAGGGTGGAGTCTCGGATGATGAGTTCGGGGACGATCAGGACTCGTTGGGGCGGGCGGCGGCGGCCTTCGGTGAGGCGGGCGACCATCTGCTCGACGGCGGTGCGGCCGACCATGGGTTTCGGTGGGCGGACGGCGGTCAGGGCGGGTTCGACGAGGTGGGCGATCTCGTCGTCGTAGGCGACGATCGCGAGCTGGTCGGGAATCGTGACGCCCTGCTCGGCGCAGTACTGGGCGATGGCCATCGCGTCGGGGTCGGAGTGCACGACGAGCGCGGTCGTGCCCGCGGCGCGGCAGCGGTTGAGGACCTGGGCGATGATGTCGCGGTGTCCGGGCTGGTCCATGTTGACGGACTCCCGGATCACCAGGCCGGCGGCGATGCTGAGGTCCGCGCAGACGAGGTCCCAGCCGACCGCCAGGTGGGCCGAGGTCGGACTGCCCTTCGAGAGCAGGAGCGCGAGGCTGCGGTGTCCCTGGGCGTGCAGATGCCGTACGGCGAGCTCGACCCCCAGCGCGTGATCGCTGCGAACCCACTCGACCTGATGCAGGGTCGGCGTCCAGCGCGGCGGTTGCCGCTCGACCAGGATCACCGGCACCGGGAGCCGGGCGATCCAGTCGATCATCTCGTCGACGTCGTTGCCCTCCAGGTTCGGCGCGAGCAGTAGTCCTTGGACCTGCTGGGCCTCGATCAGCCGGGTGATCTGCCGGCGGTCCTCGGCCCAGTCGTAGCTCGAACCGCGGAGCTGGATCGCCACGCCCAGCGCGGCGGCGGCCGAGCGGGCGCCGCCGACGATCGGCGGCCAGTAGTAGTCGAGTGACGGCACGACCATGCCGATGGTGAAGCGAGGCGATGCCGCGGTACGGCGACGTGCGGCCGGCGCGAGCTCGGTCGGCAGCGTGGCGCCGCCGTGCACCTTGGTCAGCAGGTTCTGCGCGGCGAGGGCGGAGATGTCGCGCCGGACGGTCAGCTCGCTGACGCCGAGGAGCTCGGCGAGCTCGCGCACCCGGACCGAGCCCTGCCGACGCAGTTCGTCCATCACGCGTTCGTGGCGTTGGACCCCGAACAGCCGGTCGTCCGGCACCCGCCTCACCTCGATGTTCGAGTCTGAATGTTTCGGACCAAGTCTGAACGAGCCATAGCTCATCTGAACACTGTGGACATCTCATGTTCACATGACAGCAACGGTAACCGCTTACCGCCGTGAGGCGCTGGTCGTCATGGAGCGGGAGGTGTTCGCCGCCCACTTCGATCGCGCCAGGCTCGACCGGCTGGCCGGCCTGGTGGCGCTGCCCGATCCGATCTGGACCGACGAGCTCGACTCGCCGCACGCCCGGGCGCGGCTGGCGACGGCCGAGCTGCTGATCACCTCGTGGGGCGCGCCCAAGCTGACCGCGGAGCGGCTGGCGGCGGCACCCCGGCTGAAGGCGGTCTTCCACGCGGCCGGAAGCATCCGGGCCGTTGCCGACGACAACCTCTGGAGCCGGGACCTCGTCGTGACCAGCGCGGCCGACGCGAACGCGGTCCCGGTGGCGGAGTACACGCTGGCCGCGATCATCTTCGCCGGCAAGAAGGCGCCTTTCCTGGCGGCCGATGCCAGTACGGCGTACCAGGGCTGGAGCCGCCCGCAAGGCTTCGGCGACCTGTCGAACTTCCGCCGCACGATCGGCGTGGTCGGCTTCTCCCGGATCGGCCGTCGGGTCGTGGACCTGCTCCAGACCCTGGAAGACGTGACCGTCCTGGTCGCCGACCCGCAGGCCGACCCCGCCGCCGTGGCCGCCGCCGGCGCGCAGCTCGTGGATCTCGAACAGCTGCTGCCGAGGGTCGATGTTCTCTCGCTGCACGCGCCCGAACTCCCGAGCACGCGACACATGATCGGCGCGGGCGAGCTGGCACAACTGCCCGACCACGCGACGGTGGTGAACACGGCGCGGGGGAGTCTGGTCGACTCGGCGGCCCTCGCGGCCGAGTGCCGCACCGGCCGGCTGTTCGCGATCCTCGACGTCACCGACCCCGAGCCGCTGCCGGCCGACTCACCACTGCGGTCGGTTCCGAACGTGATGGTCACCCCGCACATCGCCGGCTCGCTCGGCACCGAGATCCATCGCCTCACCGATCACATGCTCGCCGAACTCACCCGTTGGGTGGCCGGTGAACCCGTGCACGGCCGGATCACGGCCGACGCCTTCCCACTGACCGCCTAGCCCACTGACCGCCTGAGCACGCTGAACCCTGCAACCGCAGTACCGAAGTCAAGGAGAATGTTGTGAGGCGACACCTCGTCACCACCCTCGCCGGCGCCGCAGCGCTGGCGCTGCTCACCGCCTGTGGCGGTTCGGCGCAGCAGGCGACCGACGGACCGCAGACCATCAAGGTCGCGCTCTGGAACTACGCCACCACGCCCGAGTTCAAGGCGATCATCGACGGCTTCCAGCAGGCCAATCCGGAGATCAAGGTCGAGCCGGTCGACATCCTGGCCGACGACTACCCCGACAAGGTCACCACGATGCTCGCCGGCGGTGACACCACCGACGTACTGACGATGAAGAACGTCATCGACTACTCGCGGTTCGGCACTCGCGGTCAGCTGCTGCCGCTCACCGACGAGGCCAAGAAGCTCGACCCGGCGAAGTACTCGGGTCTGAAGTCCTACGAGCTCGACGGCAAGTACTTCGCGCTGCCGTACCGGCAGGACTTCTGGGTGCTGTACTACAACAAGACCCTGCTCCAGCAGGCCGGCGTGCCCGAGTCCAAGCTGCAGAACCTGACCTGGGCCGACTACGCCACCCTGGCCACCAGCCTGACCAAGGGCGACGGCGGATCCAAGGTGTACGGCGCCTACCAGCACACTTGGCGCTCGGTCGTGCAGGCGACGGCCGCGGCGCAGACCGGCGGCGACCTGCTGGGTGGCGACTACGGCTTCCTGAAGGACCAGTACGCGATGACGCTCGGGTTGCAGCAGCGCGGCGTACTGTTGCCGTGGGCAACTGCGTCCAGCCAGAAGATCTCCTACAACACGATGTTCTCCACCGGCAAGGCCGCCTTGCTGCCGATGGGGACCTGGTACGCCGCGACGCTGCTGGCCGACACCAAGTCGGGCAAGTCGAAGGTCGAGTGGGGAGTCGCGCCGCTGCCGCAGCGTGCGGCGGACGGAAAGGTGACCAGCTTCGGTTCGCCGACCGCGTTCGCGGTGAACAAGAACTCCAAGCACTCCGAGGCGGCCAAGAAGTTCGTCGAGTGGGCGTCGAGTGAGGCCGGTGCGACCGCGGTGGCCAAGGCGGGTGTGACGCCGTCACTGCAGAGCCAGCAGATCCTCGACACCTACTTCGCACTGCCGGGCGTGCCGAACGGCGACGTGGCCAAGAAGGCCTTCAAGCCCGACAACGTCGTACTGGAGATGCCGGTCAGCGACAAGTCCTCGGACGTCGACCAGATCCTGACCGAGGAGCACGAGCTGATCATGACCGGGCAGAAGTCCCTCGACGACGGCCTGGCCGAGATGTCCAAGCGGGTCAAGAACGAGGTCGGTTGAGCCGTGACCGCCACTCTGTCCGCTCCCGCGGAGGTCCGGACGACGCCACGGCGTGGCCGAAGCCGGACCTGGATCGGCTGGAGCTTCATCCTGCCGAACTTCATCGGCTTCGCCGCGCTCACCCTGATCCCGGTGATCGCCTCGCTCGCGCTGTCCTTCCTCGACTGGGATTCCTACAGCACCCCGCGCTGGGTCGGGCTGGACAACTTCGAGCGGATGATCCACAACGACAACTTCTGGACCGCGCTGCGCAACACGGCGTACTACGCGGTCGGGCATGTGCCGTTGACGCTGGGCGCCGCACTGGGCTTCGCCGTCCTGCTGAACCAGAAGCTGAAGGGCGTGCGGTTCTTCCGGACGGCGTTGTTCTTCCCCTACATCACCTCGCTGGTCGCGGTGGCAGTGGTCTGGAACATGCTGCTCAGCCCGGACCTTGGCCCGGTGAACCAGTTCCTGCGCGCGATCGGCGTCGATCAGCCGCCGGGCTGGACCACCTCGACGACCTGGGCGATGCCGGCCGTCATCGTGGCGAGTGTCTGGCGTGACCTCGGCTACTACATGATCCTGTACCTGGCCGGCCTGCAGACGATCCCGGCCGAGCTGTACGAGGCCGCCCAGGTCGACGGCGCGAGCGGCTGGCAGCGGTTCCGGCACATCACGGTGCCGGGGCTGCGACCGACGACGTTCTTCGTGCTGATCATGCTGACGATCTCCAGCTTCAAGGTCTTCGACCTGATCCAGGTGATGACCGAAGGCGGTCCGGGGCGCGCGACCTTGGTGCTGTCGCAGGTGATCTACCGCGAGGGCATCGTGCAGGGCCGGTTCGGCTACTCGTCCGCGGTGTCGATGGTGCTGTTCCTCATCGTGCTGACGATCACCGTCGTCCAGTTCCGCCTCCAGCGAAGGAGCCAGCCATGACCGCGTCGGTACGGCGGGGGCTCGCCTACATGCTGCTGGTCGCGTTGTCGGTGGCGGTGCTGGTGCCGTTCGCCTGGATGGTGTCGTCGTCGCTGAAGCTGGACGCGGAGGTCTTCACCGTGCCGGTGCGGTGGATCCCGGTCGAGTTCCACTGGAGCAACTTCGCGACGATCTGGGACCGGATCCCCTTGCTCACCTATCTGCGGAACTCGGTCTTCCTCAGCATCACGATCACCGCGTTGCAGGTGCTGACGGGCAGCTTCGCGGCGTACGGGTTCGCCAAGGTCCGGTTCCCCGGCCGGGATGTGCTGTTCCTCGCCTACATCGCGACGATCGCGGTGCCGTGGCAGGCATACATGGTTCCGCAGTACGTGATCATGCAGAAGGCCGGTCTGGTGAACACGCACCTGTCGCTGATCCTGCTGCAGGCGTTCAGCGCGTTCGGAGTGTTCCTGATGCGCCAGTACTACTTGACGATTCCCGACGAGCTGAGCGAAGCAGCTCGCCTGGACGGTCTGAGTGAGTACGGCATCTGGGCGCGCATCATCCTGCCGCTGTCGAAGCCGGCGCTGGCGAGTCTGGCGCTGCTGACCTTCGTCAACACCTGGAACGACTACATGGGCCCGTTCATCTACCTGACCGACAACAAGCTGTGGACGATCCAGCTGGGACTGCGCTCGTTCGTCGGCCTGTACGACGCCGAGTACGCGATGATCATGACCGGATCGGTGCTGTCCGTGCTGCCGATCCTGGTGATCTTCCTGCTCGGCCAGAAGTACTTCGTCCGGGGCATCGCGACGAGCGGACTGAAGTGATGGCGTCGCCGTTGGCCCGGGTGAACGTCCGGGCGGATCTGTGGGAGACGCTCTGGTCGTTCGCGCACCGGGTGCTCGCGATCAACCTGCTGCTGGCGCTGGCCGGCGTACCGCTGATGGTGGCGCTCAGCCTGGTGGCGAAGCCGTGGAACTATCCGATCTTCTTCGGCCTGCTTGCTCTCCCGCTGGCTCCGGCCGCGGCGGCTGCCTCCGGGTTTCTCGCTCTGGAGGATCACCGGCCGCCGCTGGCTGAGCTGTTCCGGCTGGTGCGGCCGCGCGCACGCCGTTCGCTGCTCATCGCAGTCGTCTCAGGCGGTCTGATCGGCGTACTGGCGGTGGACATCAAGGTGCTGGCTACGTCGTTCCCGGTGGCCGTGCCGCTGCTGGTCGTGGTGATGCTGCTCGTCGCTGTTGGCGCCCTCAATGCGTTGGTCCTGCCGGGATCGATCCGGCTGGCGGTTTACAGCGGGGTGCGTGGTTGGGGGCTGAGCTTGCTGTCGCTCGGTGTGCTCTCCGCCGCGGTGGTCATCGTCAGTCAGGCGCCGTTGGCCGGGCTCGTCACTGTGCCCGGTTGTGCGCTGTGGGTCGTGTTCACGAACACCCAGGCCCAGCTCGCTCGAATCATGAGGAGAATCGGATGAAACTGCTCAGATCCCTCCGTGCCCTGGCTGTGCTCGGCGCCGCACTCGCCGTGCTCAGCCCGGCCGCGGTCGCCGCCCCGGCGGCGCCTGCCTACGACTCGTTCCGCCCGGGCGCCGAATGGCGCGACACCAGCGGCCAGGTGATCCAGGCGCACGGCGGACAGGTCGTGCCGTCGACCGATCACCGCGGCCGGAAGATCTGGTACTGGTACGGCGAGGACCGCAGCAACGGGTACTACGACAGCCCGGGCGTGCACGTCTACTCGTCGTACGACCTCTACAACTGGAAGGACGAGGGGCTCGCGCTGCGGGCGATGAGTTCACTCGACCAGTTCGAGAACGACAAGTACTTCAGCAAGCTCTACAAGAAGTACAGCCCCGCGCAGAAGGACGTCGTCTGGCGGGATCTGTCGACCAACGCGGTCCGCACGGACGGCTGGGCGCGGCCGTCGATCCTCGAGCGGCCGAAGGTGATCTACAACCAGGCCACCCGCAAGTGGATCATGTGGGTGCACTCCGACGGACCGTCCGCACCGACCAGTACGTCGACGTACGCGCGAGCCGAGGCCGGAGTGGCGATCGCGGATTCGCCGAAGGGCCCGTTCCGCTGGATCGATTCGTACCGGCTGAACAATGTGCCGAGCGACTCGGTGCCCTGGTGCGGTACGTCGTCCGCGTTCGACCCGGCCGGTGGAATGGCCCGGGACATGAACCTGTTCGTGGACGACGACGGCAAGGCCTACATCATCTACTCGTCCGAGGAGAACCGGACGATGTACATCTCGAAGCTCAACCGGGACTACACCTACCTGTCCGCTCGGCCGGAGAACGCCGTACAGGGTAAGGACTTCGTGCGCACGCTGGCCTGCAACCAGCGCGAGGCGCCGGCGATGTTCAAGTCCGAGGGCCGGTACTACCTGCTCACCTCCGGCGCGACCGGCTGGGACCCGAACCCGGCCAGGTACGCGACCTCCAGCACCGTTCTCGGCCAGTACGCCGACCAGGGGAACCCGATCGCCGGAGCGGGCGCTGCGAACACCTACCGCTCCCAGAGCACCAACGTGATCCCGGTCGACAGCAAGCGCAACAAGTTCGTCTTCATGGGCGACCGGTGGACACCGAGCGATCTGAAGAACGCGCCGTACATCTGGATGCCGATGTCGTTCGGCGAAGGCGGCAGCCTGTCGATCGGTCCGGATCAGGAATGGACGCTCGGCGACCTCACGACGTACCGGCGGTGGACCGTGGAGACGAAGCTCCCGGATCACGTCCTGCTCGGCGACACGAGTTCGCTTCCGACCAAGGTGAAGGTGCGCACGGGGTCGCGGACGCAGACGATGGCCGTCACCTGGGACGCCTCGACCGTGGCGAAGCCGGGGACGGCGAGCCTGCGCGGCACGCTGGCCGACGGACGAACCTTCACCCGCACGATCGTGGTCGCACCACGCAACCTCCGGTACGCCGTCAACGCCGGCGGGATCGCCACCGCGGACTGGCAGGTGCTGACCCGAACCGGTTCGCTGCTGAACTCGACGCCCGATCAGCCCTTGGGAATCGACCCCGCCACAGGCAAGACCTGGGGTTTCACCGGGGAGAGCGCGCCCGCCGGTCCGGCGAACGGCGATCTCTACAGCACCCTGCGGTACGCCAAGAATCACGAGCCGCTCGTCTACACGTTCGGAGGTCTCGAGCCCGGGACCTACACCGTCCACGCGGGCTACTTCGATCCGTGGCCGTGGGCCAACCGCGCCGCGCAGGTGACGGTCAACGGTGCCGTCGTCGACCAGCAGCGACTGTTCACCGGCACGAACGAGGCCGCGGCGTACGGCGGGGTGGTGGTGGGCGCCGATGGGAAGATCGCGGTCACGATCGCGCCGACCCGGTCGCCGGACATCCAGGTCAGCTGGCTGACGGTCAGCGCGTCCTGATGTCGGAGAGCGTGTCCGGATCCAGCCAAATCGAAGCGCTTCGACCTCTTGTTCCGGAACCGCTTTCCCGTTAATTTGGCGCTCCTCAGGCAAACGCTTTCCCGAGGAGGGGGCCGGTGGCAAGACGCGACAACGTGACGGCGTACCTGTTCCTGTCGCCGTGGCTGGTCGGGCTGTTCGCGATCACCATCGGCCCGATGATCGCCTCGCTCTACCTGGCGTTCACCGACTACAACCTGATCGAGGCGCCGCAGTGGATCGGGCTCGAGAACTTCACCCGGATGCTGTCCGACGAGCGGCTGCACAACTCGTTGCGGGTGACGTTCACCTACGTGTTCGTCTCGGTCCCGCTGCAGCTCGCGATCGCGCTGCTGCTGGCCGTCGTACTGGACCGGGGCGTCCGCGGGATGGCGTTCTACCGCTCGGTCTTCTACCTGCCGTCGCTGCTCGGTTCGAGTGTCGCGATCGCGATCCTGTGGCGGCAGGTCTTCGGCACCGAAGGCCTGCTCAACCAGGTGCTCGCGCTGATCGGTGTCGAGGGCAAGGGCTGGATCTCCGACCCCAGTACGGCGCTGGGCACGCTCGTGGTGCTCAACGTGTGGACGTTCGGTTCGCCGATGGTGATCTTCCTGGCCGGCCTGCGGCAGGTGCCGACGATGTACTACGAAGCGGCGGCCGTCGACGGGGCCGGCCCGCTCCGAAGGTTCTTCGGGATCACGCTCCCGCTGCTGACCCCGATCATCTTCTTCAACCTGGTGCTGCAGATCATCCACGCGTTCCAGTCGTTCACGCAGGCGTTCGTCGTCTCCGGCGGCAGCGGCGGGCCGTCCGACTCGACCATGTTCTTCACGCTCTACCTGTACGACCGCGGCTTCGGCAACTTCGACATGGGCTACGCGTCGGCGATGGCCTGGTTCCTGCTGGTGGTCATCGCGGTCTTCACCGGGGTCAACTTCCTCGTCTCGAAGTACTGGGTGTTCTATGAGAATTGAGTTGCGCCCGCGGACGCTCCTGATCCACCTGGCGCTGATCGCCACCGCGCTCGTGATGCTGTACCCGCTGATCTGGATGGTCGTGAGTTCGCTGCGCCCGGGCAACGAGATCTTCCGCGATCCCGGCCTGCTGGTGAAAGACCTGCGGATCGAGAACTACCGGGCCGGCTGGAACGCGCTGACCGAGCCGTTCACCCGCTACCTGCTGAACTCCGCGGTCGTCGTCCTGGGCTCGATCGTCGGCAACCTGGTGTCGTGCTCGATGGCGGCCTACGCCTTCGCCCGGCTGGACTTCGCCGGCAAGAAGGTGTGGTTCGCGATCATGCTGCTCAGCATCATGCTGCCGATCCACGTGGTGATCGTGCCGCAGTACATCCTGTTCTCGCACGTGGGCTGGATCAACACGTTCCTGCCGCTGATCGTGCCGAAGCTGCTGGCCACCGACGCGTTCTTCGTCTTCTTGATGGTGCAGTTCATCCGCGGCATCCCGCGCGAGCTCGACGAGGCGGCCACGATCGACGGCTGCGGCCGGGCCGGCATCTTCCTGCGCGTGATCCTGCCGCTGATGGTCCCGGCGCTGGCCACCACCACGATCTTCACGTTCATCTGGACCTGGAACGACTTCTTCGGCCAGCTGATCTACCTGACCGACCCGCACATGTACACCGTGCCGGTCGCCCTGCGGTCGTTCGTCGACGCGACCTCGAGCTCGTCCTGGGGCTCGATGTTCGCGATGTCGGTCGTCTCGCTGGTCCCGGTCTTCCTCGCCTTCCTGCTCGGCCAGCGGTTCCTGGTCAAGGGCATCGCCACCACCGGTATCAAGTAAGTAAGGAGCCTGCCATGACACGCCTCAAGGCACTGGCCGCCGTCGCACTCGTCTCCACCCTGCTCGTCGTGAGCGCCTGCGGTGGCGACTCGGGCGGCCCGGCCGCGAACAAGGGTGAGGTGACGCTGCGCTTCACCTGGTGGGGCAGCGACGCCCGCACCAAACTCACCCAGGCCACGATCGACGCGTTCCAGAAGGAACACCCGAACATCAAGATCAAGGGCGAGTACGGCGAATGGGCCGGGTACTGGGACAAGCTCGCCACGACGGTCGCCGCGAACGACGCGCCGGACGTCATCCAGATGGACGAGAAGTACCTGCGGGAGTACGCCGATCGCGGCGCGCTGCTGGATCTGAAGAAGGCCGCTGACCTGAAGACCGACAAGTTCGCGCCGGACACCTTGAGCGCCGGGGAGTTCGACGGCGGGCTGTACGGACTGAACGCCGGCATCAACTCGTTCGCCGTGCTCGCGAACCCGGCCGTGTTCAAGGCGGCCGGAGTCGCGCTGCCGGACGACAAGACCTGGACGTGGGAGGACTACAACCGGATCGCCGCCGAGATCACGACCAAGCTCAACGGCAAGGGCTGGGGGACCGGCGTCATCGGGGCCAACGAGGCCGGTCTGAACCTGTGGGCCCGCCAGAACGGCGAGTCGTTGTGGACGCCCGACGGCAAGGTCGGTGTCTCGGCCGGGCAGACCACCAAGTTCTTCGAGTACGTGCTGAAACTGCGGGACAGCAAGGCGATCCCGCCGGCCGAAGCCGTCACCCAGGACATGACCGCGTCCCTCGACCAGACCGCCTTCGCCACCGGGAAGATCGCGATGGGCTTCAGCTGGAGCAACCAGCTGAACGCCTTCAGCAAGGCGTCCGGCCAGGAGCTGAAGCTGCTCCGGATCCCGAGCACCACCGGGCAGGCGGCGAAGAACGGTTCGTACTACAAGGGCTCGATGTTCTGGTCGGTCTCGTCGCGGTCCAAGCACCGGGCCGAGGCGGCGCAGTTCGTCGACTTCCTGGCCAACGACGCGGTGGCGGGCAACATCCTGCTGGCCGAGCGCGGCGTACCGCCGAACACCGAGATCCGTACTGCGGTGACCCCGAAGCTGCAGCCGGCCGACGCTGCCTCGGCGAAGTTCATCGAGGAGATCGGCAAGGACCTCGGCGATCCCTCCCCGGCGCCGCCGGTCGGCGGTGGGCAGGTCGAGAAGATCATCCAGCGCTATACGACCGAGGTGCTGTTCGGTCGGCTCACACCTGACAAGGCCGCCCAGCAGTTTCTCGATGAGGTGAACGGAGAGCTCAAATAGCCAGGATCGCCGTGGCCGGGGTGCACGGTCACGGCGCTACCCACGTGCGCGATGCCCGCCAGTACGGCGACCTCGTGGCGATCGCGGATCCGCGGCCGCCGGAGGATGTCGACGTACCGGTGTATCCGTCGCTGGGAGAGTTGCTGGCGGCAACCGAGGTCGACATCGTGGTGATCAGCACGCCGATCCAGACCCACGTTCCACTGGCCGAGCTGGCGCTGCGGGCTGGCGCCGACGTCCTGCTGGAGAAGCCGCCGACCGCTTCGATGGCGGAGTTCGACTACTTGTCGAAGGTGCTGGCGGAGACCGGTCGCGCGTGTCAGGTGGGCTTCCAGGCCCAGGCCTCGGCCGCGACTCTGCAGCTTGCACGACTGGTGGCCGACGGTGGGCTCGGCGAGATCAAGGGGATCAGTGCCACCGGCAAGTGGTTGCGCAAGGCCGGCTACTTCGACCGTGCGCCCTGGGCCGGCCGGCGGACGCTGAACGGGGTCGCCGTGGTCGACGGCGCGGTCACCAATCCGTTGGCCCACTCGACCGCTGCCGCGCTGCTGATCGACGGTTCGCTCGGCGTGGACGACATCCGATCAGTCGAGACGGAGCTGTTCCGGGCCAACGACATCGAGTCCGACGACACCTCGACGGTTCGCATCACCACCACCCGCGGTACATCGATCCTGATCGCGGTGACGTTGTGCGCGGCGGAGCAGGCCGAGCCTGCGGTGATCGTGCACGGTTCGCGGGGTCGCGCCGTACTGAACTACACGACGGACACCCTCGAACTACCTGACGGCAGCCAAACCCTCGGGCGGGCGAACCTGTTGCAGAACCTGGTCGAGCATCGCGCCGACCCCGCCGTACCGCTCTACTGCTCGTTCGCAGCGACCGGCGGCTTCACCCGCGTCGTCGAAGCCATCCGCCTGGCCGACGAGCCGACCCCCATCCCAGACACCTTCATCCGCTGGCAAGGCGAAGGCCCCGACCGCCATCCCCTCGTCCACGACGTCGAACACTGGATCGACCGAGCCGCCAACGAACTCTCCCTCTTCACCGAACTCCCCGCCCCCTGGGCAACGCACTGACGCCCGGAAACTCAGTCGCGAGTTTCCGGGCGTCAGCTAATTCATCGGGCGGAATCAGATCTTTCCGGTGCCTGCTCCGCCGGTCACGATCGATTTGACGTTCTCGGCGGCATCGACGGTGTAGGAATAGGGAATTGCCGCAACGCTCGCCGCATTCCGGGAGACCGGAGTCCCGGAACCCACCAGGTAATTGTTGAGCAGTTTGACATTCCCTTCCGGAGAATCTCCGGTCTGGGCCACGACGGTGTGCGAGACGCTCTCGAAGTAGTTGCGCTCGACGTAGACGCCGGCGTTGCAGGTGGACGCGACGCCGTACCCGCTGTTGCCCCGGTAGTAGTTGTTGAAGACGTGGACGGGGTTGCCGAAGCGGACGCGTGGGTGGCGTTGGGTGGTGCCGTCGAACCAGTTGGCGTAGTAGGTGACGCGCAGCTTGCCGCGGTCCTCGGCGCCGTTGTCGTCGCTGTGGCCGACCAGGCCGACCTTGTCGTGGTTGGAGAACTTGTTCCAGGACACGGTGACGTAGTCCGACGCGCGTTTGACGTCGACAGCTCCGTCGTAGCCGTGGCTGAAGTTGTTGTGATCGACCCAGACCCTGGTCGAGTACTGGACGTTGACCGCGTCGTCGTCCCAGTCGCGGAAGTTGACGTTGCGGATGATCACGTTGCTGACGTTCGCGACGTTCAGGCCGCCGCCGGTGATGGTGGCGCCGCTGCCGACACCGATGATCGTCTTGTTGGCGGCGACCTTGTTCATGCCGGACAGGGCGATCGTGCCGGAGACTCGAATCACGCGAGCTCCGCCGGCCTGCATGTTGCTGATCAATGCGGAAGCGGTGGTCACTGTGACGGCCGCTGCGCTGCCGCCGCCGGTCGTCCCACCTCCTTGAGTGGCCCAGCCCTGCAGGGCATAGGTCGATGCCGACGCTGTCGGCAGGAGTTGGGGGACAGCGACGGCGGTGAGGGTCGTGGCCGTCAGTGCGGTGGCCGCGACGAGGACGGGAAAACGGCGTAACAATGTCATCGGAAAACCTCCAGTGGGCGATGGAAAACGCTTTCCACTGAAGAATGTACAAACTGCCGTCAGGCTCGGTCAAGAGCTCGAACAATGGTAAATCGAAGCGATTCGAAAGAAAGAAATCGACGGAGTTTCTTCAGCGATTCAAGGATCGGGGGAGATCTACGCCGAGACGCCCCAGATACTGCTCGAGGGTGAAGGCGGCCATGCCGAGGGCGACCGGGTTGCCCGGGACGGCCGAGGCTTCGACGACGAGGCCGGCCATCGAGCCGGGCAGCACGTGGGTGGGCAGTTCGGCCCGTACGGCGGGGATCAGCCACTGGCCGATCGCGGTCGAGGTCCAGCCGGTCAGGGTCAGGTGCGGGACGTTGAGCAGGTTGACCAGGTCGGCGAGGGCGGCCGCCAGATAGTGCGCGGTACGGCGGGCGAGCTCGGTCAGCACGGGATCGTCGGCTGCGAGTCCCTCCGCTACGGCGTCGACGAAGCCGCGTTGCAAGGGTTGCCGCAGGGCGGGGTGATCGGGGTCGATCTCGGCGAGCGTCATCTCCAGCCCGTGCACGCCGAGGTACGCCTCGACGCAGCCGCGCCGACCGCACCGGCATGGCCGGCCGTCGAGTTGCAGCAGGGTGTGGCCCCACTCGCCGGCGTTGTTGGTCGCGCCGCGGATCAGCGTGCCCTCGATCGCGAGCCCGGCGCCGACACCGGTACCGAGGTTGACCACCGCCATGTTGTCGGTGATCTGGCCGACGCCGAACCACATCTCGGCCAGCGTGATCGCCTTGAGCGGGTTGTCGACGTACACGGAGATGCCGAGGCGGCTCTCCAGCAGCTCCTCGATCCGGACGTCGTGCCACTGCCAGTTCGGCGCGAACACCGAGACACCGGCATCCGGCTGGACCTGACCGGGCATGCTGACGCCGACCCCGATCAGCTCCGCGGGATCGGCCTCGACGGTCGCCAGCGCGTTCTCGGTGGCAGTGACGATGCCGTCCACGACGTATGCCGGGTCGTTCTTGTGCTCGTCGAGGCTGATCGCGCTGTGTCCGAGCGGGCCGAGCTCCAGGTCGAACACAGTGGCGTCGACGTAGGTCTCGGCGACGTCGACGCCGACGATCCGGCCTCGACCGGGGTCGATGCTGAGCCGTTCGTACGGGCGTCCGACGGTACGGCGTTCGACCGTGGCGATCCGCAGTACGCCGGCTGCCAGGAACTCGTTCACCAGCGTCGCGACTGTGGCCGGGCTCAACCCGGTGTGCCGGGTGAGCTCCTGCCGGGTCGACGGGCCGAGTGTGAACAGCGCGTGGAGTACCTCGAACCGGCTCTCGTTGCGCAGGTCATGGGAGGTCTGCCGTGGCACCAGGACTCCCTTCAGATCGTCGATTGCTCCAGCCGTAGCGTACGCAGTTCAGATGTGGCCTTGCCGTCAACGCCGCGCAACAGCAAGGTGAGACCGGACCACCCGGGCGGGATCCAGAGCCGGTCGGGATCGCCGCCGGAGAATGCCGGCCGGTCGCCGAGCCAGACCCGGCCGATGCATTCACCGCCGGACCACGCGGTCACGCGCAGCTGGCTGCCTTCAAAACCGAGCACGTAGCCAACCTCCGAGGCGGCCAGGTCCACGTCGAGCCACGCCTCCTCGCCTGCCTCGAGTGCGAGTGGCAGGTCGACCGTCATGCCTGGACTTGAGGACACGGCGAAGGCGGTCAGTAGCTCGTCATCTTGGACGGTGCACGACCATCCGGTCACCGGGTCCAAGGTGAGCAGTTCGGCACCGAGACCAGGGCGGCTCGCGTTGTGGGGCAGCGTGACGGCGACCTGGCTGCTCCCGGCCGGCAGGAGGACCCACGGGTTCTCCGCCGAGACGGTCACCGGGTCCGCGCTGTCGATCCGGACGAAGACAGGTTCGTCCAGACCGCGCAGCAGCATTGCCGCGGTGGTGGGGGAGTGGACCAGCCGCGTGTAGGTGACTCGTTCGCCACCTCGCGTGCTGCTCCAGCCACCAAGCTGACGGACTGGTTCCGGCCGCCCAGCCCAGTGGCCGCCGACCGTCCACAACGCTGACACGTCTTGTACGGCACGGATCTTCCAGACCGTACCTAGACCGCGCAGCGCGCCGAGCCGGAGCGCAGGCAGCCGGGTGTCGTCGAAGTTCGCGTGGCCCCAGATCTCCACGGCCGCCTCGATCGGCACCGGCCCGGTCAACTCCCGGACGTCGATCCGCCGATTCGCACCGAACGTCACGAATGGCGGTCGGGCAGCGCCGCCGATCGCGAGGTCGACGATGTCGGCGGCTCCGACCACCAGCAGTTCGTCGATGCCGGTGAGATCTGCCGTCGCGTTGTACGTGCCGCGGCCGCGAAAGACCCCGAGCGACTCGAGCGTCGGCGGCAACTCGTACGTACCGGCCGCGACACTCGGCACCTGCCCCGACCGTCGGCGTACCGAGGTGACTGCGTCCATGGCGACCACCTCCTCGACCGGCTCCGGAGCGAATTCGAGCACCCCATCAGGCCCGATCAAGGTGAGGCGGGCGGCTTCAGTCGGCCGCAGCGCGACCACTGAGAGGTCTGCGACGTCCGCCCGTCCGCCGACCGGCACGATGACCGTGGTGCCGTCGACGACAACGGTCACTTCGACGGTGGACGAGAAGACGAGCACGCCCTTCGCCGCACCGACCAGATCCGCGGAGGCGAAGGCGAGCGTGTGTGCGGACCAGCTGTTCAGCGGCAGCCCGACGGGCATCAGCGGGCAGGCGCCGGCTGCGACCTGCACCGACACTCCAGCGACGATCGCGGTCCCGTCAGCTGTGCTGAGATTCGGTACGGCGATCAGCTGGCCACCGCCCTGCAGCTCCAACGCACCGATCGACGAGCTGGTCGGGAAGTCGGCGGACACCTCGACCGCGGACGGCTTTGCCGCGGCCAGCCGCGGACCCAGTACGTCGATCACTCGCGCCAGAACCTGCGCCTCGGCGTACTCGGGGCGCTCCTGACCGGTCGGCGAGACGTATCCACCGAAGTCGTACCAATGACTCATGAAGTTGCCGGGGTCACCCCAGTTCCCCGTCGACGGCGTGTAGCCGAAGTTCCAGCCCGACGATTGCAGGTACGGCGCGATCAGTGTGGCACCGGAGATCAGCAGTCGGCGCAGTGTGCGGTGCCGACGGTTCGTCTCGGTCACCAGCAGCGGGAGGTCGCGCTCGGCCAGCAGATCGCGATAACGCCGTACCTCGGCCTCGATGTGCGGGGAGTCGTCGTCGGGGTAGAAGTTGCACGCCGGTACGACGCCTGTCACGTCACCGGTCGCGCCGAACAGATCGCCCTGTCCGGCGCAGGCGATGAGCGGCACCGTGATGCCGTGCCCGAGCGCGAGATCCCGCAAGGCGGTCAGGTACCCCGGGCGATCGACGCAGTCGAAGAAGTCCAGTTCGTTCTCCAGCTGAACCATGATCACCGGGCCGCCGGCCGAGTGCTGACGCGCGGCCAAGATCGGCAGCACCTGGTCGAACCAGGCCGCCACCTGCGCCAGGAAGCGCGGCTCGTTCTGCCGGACCTGGAGCTCGGGGTCGAGCCCCAGCCAGGCCGGCAGGGCACCGCCGTCCCACTCCGAACAGATGTAGGGACCTGGCCGTGCGATGACCGACAACCCGGCCTCCTGGGCCAGGTCGAGGAACGCCGCGACATCGCGACGTCCCTCGAAGTCCCAGCGACCGGGAGCGAGCTCGTGGAAGTTCCACGGCAGGTAGACATCCACGCAGGTGTAGCCGGATGCCCGGACCTGGTCGAGCCGGGCGCGCCACTGCTCCCGCGGCAGGCGGAAGTAGAACAGCGACGCGCACAGCACGACCTGCGACCGGCCGTCGATCTCGATGCCTTGGGCATCCAATCTGACGGTGCTCACTTGACCCCCGCGCTGCCGCCGCTGATGTCCATCTCGTACAGATATTTCTGGCCCAGGTAGTAGACCAGGATCATCGGTAGCGTGAGCAGGATCGATCCGACCATCACCAGGTTCCACGGTGGGGCCTGCAGGGCTTGCGACGTACTGGTGATGTACTGCACGCCGAGCGCGAGCGGCATCTTGGACTCGTCGTTGAGGTAGATCAACGGGCCCATGAAGTCGCCCCAGGTGGCGGTCAGCGTGAAGATGCCGATCGCGATCAGCACCGGCGCGAGCATCGGCAGCATGATCCGCCGGTAGATGCCGAAGAAGCCGAGACCGTCCACCATCGCCGCCTCGTCGATCTCACTCGGCAGCCGGGAGACGAACTGCCGGACCAGGAAGACGTTGAAGGCGTTCGAGAAGAAGTTCGGCACGATCAGCGGCAGGAACGTGTTCACCCAGCCGAGCTCCTTGAAGAGGATGAACTGCGGGATCATCGTGATCTGGCTCGGGATCATCATCGTCGCGATGACGATCAGGAACAGCGTGTTCTTGCCCGGCGCCCGCAGCCGGGCGAACGCGTAGCCGACCAGACCGCTGGACAGCACCTGACCGGCCACCGCGCCGACCGAGATGATCACCGAGTTCAGCAGGAACCGCTGCATCGGCAGCTCGGTGGAGAAGACCCGGGTGAAGTTCTCCCAGTGGAACTCGCGCGGGATGATCGTGAATCCGTTCGCGTTGACCGTCTGATCGCTGGACAGCGCGATCGAGACCACGAACACCAGCGGCACCGACAGTACGGCGGCGACGATGATCAGCGTCCCATAACTTAAAGGCGTGGCACTGAACGGTGTGGCGCGGAACGCTCGTACGGACATCTATCGCACCTCCGTCTCGTAGAAGACCCAGCGGCGTGCGCTCCGGAACGCGATCAGCGTGAACACCATGATCACCGCGAACAGCAGCCAGGACAGCGCGGACGCGTACCCCAGGTGGTAGAAGGAGAACGCCTGGTCGAACAGCAGCGGGACCATGGTCTGGCTGGCGTTGTTCGGTCCGCCCTTGGTCAGGATGTAGACCTGGGAGAAGACCTGGAACGCGCCGATCAGCCCCATGATCAGGTTGAAGAAGATGATCGGCGTGAGCTGCGGGACGGTGATGCTCCAGAACTGCCGGATCGAGCTCGCGCCGTCCACCTCGGCCGCCTCGTAGAGCTCACGCGGAATACCTTTCATTGCTGCCAGCAACAACACGGTCGCACTGCCGGCGCCCCAGACCGACAGCAGGATCAGCGCCGGTTTCACCCAGACCGCCTCCAGCAGCCAGGACGGGCCGGGGATACCGACCAGCCCGAGAGCGTCGTTCAGCGGTCCGGACGGTGCGAGCACCATCTTGAAGATCATCGCCGTCGCGACCAGCGGGACCAGCGTCGGCAGGTAGATGAGCGTCCGGAACAGCTTGCGCATCCGGACCCGCTTGTTCAGCAGGTTCGCCAGCCACAGGCCGAGCACGAGGCCGAGCGGGACCGAGATCGCCGCGTAGTAGAACGTGTTCCACAAGGCTTTCCAGAACACGGGATCGTCGGTGAGCAGGCGCCGGTAGTTGTCCAGACCCACCCACTTCGGTGGCGTGAAGGAGTCCCAGTCGGTCAGCGAGAAACAGATCGAGGCAACCATCGGGCCGAGCAGGAACACCACGAAACCGATGATCCAGGGCGAGGCGAACAGGTAGAACCAGAGCGCCTCCCGGCGCCGCAGTTTCGACATCGGGGGCCTACCCCGCCGGCTTCACGATCGACTCGAGCTTCGCCTGGACGCCGGTCAGCGCGCTCCGGGCGTCGGTCTTGCCGAGCCAGAAGTCGGCCAGCCCGTCGTCGAACGCCTTCTGCATCTCGTTCCAGGCCGGGATGAACGGCGCCCGGTAGATGAACTCGCTCGACTCGCCGAAGACCTTCATGTTCACCGGCTTGGTCATCCAGGACGGCTTCAGGAACGCGTCGCTCTTCTGCACCTCGACGGCGGCCGGCACGTCCTCGCCGGTGGCGATGATCTGCTGCTGGGCCGGCGGTGAGGTCAGGAACTCGATCGCCTTGAACGCGACGTCCGGGTTCTTGGTGGTCCGGGAGATGGCCAGGCCGCTGCCGAACGCCGTCACCGCCTGCTGCTTACCCCGCCACAGCGGCGCGATGTCCCAGTCGATGGTCGCCTTCGAGAGCCCGTTGATCGCCCAGAAGCCGGTCGTGTTCACGGCGACCTTGCCACTCGCGAACGCCGCGTCACCGCCGACGTCGGCGCCCAGATCGGCGTACTGCTTCTTGGTCGGTACGACGCCGTGCTTGGTGACCAGGTCACCGGCCCACTGCAGGGCCTCGATCACCTCGTCCGTGGCGACGGCGGGCTTACCCGCGTCGTCGATGATCTTGCCGCCGTTCTGATAGACGAAGCTCCACCACTGCGCCCACCAGCCGGCTCCGGAGTAACCCCACTGCTTACCAGGAACAGTGAGCTCCTTGAACGCAGCCAGGGCGTCGTCCCAGGTCCAGTCGGCGGTCGGCGCCTTGATGCCCTTCGCCTCGAACAGGGTCTTGTTGTAGTACAGGATCATCGCGCCGGAGCGGTCCGGAACCGCGTAGACCTTGTCCTGGTAGCTGTAGATCTTGCCGATCGAGCCGAACCGCTGGGTGAGGTCGAGGTTCGCCTTCTTCGCCAGGTCGTCCAGCGGCAGCAACTGGTTCTTGCTGGAGTAGACGTTGACGTTCTCGGCCACCTGCATGATGTCCGGGCCCTTGCCGCCCGCGATCATCGTCTGCACCTTCTGCGCGTAGCCGTCGCTGGGGATCAGTTGCAGCTTCACCTTCAGCTCCGGATACTTCGCGACCAGCAGATCGATCCGCTTCTGGTACGTCGCCTTGTCGTTCTCGCCGCCCCAGACGGTCATCACGAGCTCGGCCGACTGGCTGCCGCCGGACGGCTTGTCGCTGTCGGAGCCACAGGCCGTCAGCGTGATCACGCCCGCGGCGGCGCCCAGTCCGAGGAAGCCGCGGCGCGAGAGCGGTAGCCGACCCCCGTTCGACGTCGATGTCATCGCCGTACCTCCTTCTGCTCAGGGGTTGAAGTGGGGGTTAAGCTAACCCTCAGAAAAACCCCTGCCAAGGCCTCGTCAAGGAATCGGCCGAATCGTGACCCGATTGCTGTTAGCGTGAACACTTCATCCTCGCCAAGGAGTTCCGATGCCGGTCGACGAGTCAGTAGCGGGCAGGTTGCGGTGGACGAGCGGTGGGGTCGTGCTCGATCTCCTCGTCGACGAGGTGGCGCCGGTCCGGGTCAGCTCGTTGCGTCCGGCCGACGCGCAACCGCCGGCTGAGGATCTTGCGGTCAACCTGGTCGAGCTGGGTCTGACCGGTCAGGGGCGGGTGCACGCGGCGCCTGGGACGCGGCACCGCACCCATGCTGCCGCCGATCGGCTTCGGCTGGTCGAGGTCGCCGAGCAGACGGATGTCGCAGGCAATGAAGTGCTCGTGGTCCGGCAGGCCGCCGTCGACGGCTTCGAGGTAGTCAGCCGGCTCGAGAGCTGGACCGGTACGCCGGTGCTCCGCGCCACGACCGAGGTTGTCAATCGAGGTGACCGCGAGCTGACGTTGACCTACCTCTCGTCGCTCGCGCTGGCCGGATTCGGTGGCGGGTTGCGATCCGGGACCAGGATCCATCAGGCGCGGAACTCGTGGTGTGCGGAGTTGCGCTGGCAGGTGCTGAGCCCGGAGCAGGCCGGTCTGGTCAGCATCCTGGGCTCGGGTGAACCGAAGGACCGGTTCGCCGCCACCGGACTCGGTAGCTGGTCGAGCGCGGAACTGCTACCGATGGGTGCCGTCGAGAACGTTGCCGACGGCCTGACTTGGACCTGGCAGATCGAACACCAGGGAGCGTGGCACTGGGAGCTCGGCGGGCTGAAGGAGGACCTCTACCTGCAGGTCTCCGGCCCCACCGACAGTGAGCACCAATGGCAGCAGCGCCTCGCGCCGGGGGAGTCGTTCACCGCGGTCCCCGTCGCCGTGGCGGTGACCCATGGTGGTCTCGATGACGGGCTGCGCGCGCTGACGTCGTACCGGCGAGCGATGCGTCGGCGGCAGGTGGACCACAGCACGCTGCCGGTGATCTTCAACGACTACATGAACTGTCTGTGGGGCGATCCGACCGCCGCCAAACTCAGCCCGCTGATCAAGGCGGCCGCCGAGGCCGGCGCGGAGTACTTCGTCATCGACGCGGGCTGGTACGCCGACGATTCGGGCTGGTGGGACACGGTAGGGGCCTGGGAGCCATCGCGGGTCCGGTTCCCCGATGGCTTCGACGCGGTGATCCAGGAGATTCACGACGCCGGGCTCGTGCCTGGGCTGTGGCTGGAGCCCGAGGTGGTCGGGGTGCGGAGTGAGATCGCCGAGCAGTTGCCGCCGGACGCGTTCTTCCGGCAAGACGGGCGCCGGGTTCCAGAGACCGGCCGCTACCACCTGGATTTCCGGTCGAAAGCTGTCCGCGAGCGGATGGACGCGGTGGTGGACGGCCTGGTCGCTCAGTACGGGATCGGGTATTTCAAGCTCGACTACAACATCAACCTGGCTGGCACGGATGCGCTCGGTGAGGCTCCCGGGGCCGGACTGCTCGGCCACAACCGCGCCTATTTGTCGTGGCTCGACGGCGTGCTGGATCGTCATCCCGGCCTCGTCCTGGAGAGCTGCGCCTCCGGTGGGATGCGGCTCGACTACGCCATGCTCGAGCGGATGACGTTGCACTCGACCAGTGATCAGGTCGATCTGCTCGCGTATGCACCGATCGCCGCGGCCGCGCCCAGTGCTGTCACGCCGGAGCAGGGCGCGGTGTGGGCGTACCCGCGGCCCGTACACACTCCGGAGGAAGCGTCGTTCGCGCTCGTCAATGCGTTGCTGGGCAGGATCCATCTGTCTGGTCGCCCGGACGAGATGGACGCCGGCCAGCTCGCTCGGGTTGCCGCGGCAGTCTCGACGTACAAGGACTATCGCTCCCTCATCGCGCGGGCGGAGCCGCACTGGCCACTCGGTCTTCCTGGCTGGTACGACGACCAGCTCGCGCTGGCGCTGGTTGCCGATGACACTGCTCTGCTGGCGGTCTGGCATCGCGGCGACAGTGCCACCACCGTCGACCTCCCGCTGCCGGGTGCGTGGCGGTCCGCCGACGTACTCTTCCCGGCCGACCTGCCGACCACCCTCGAGCTGACTAGTGACCGGCTTCACGTCAGCCTGCCCGCGGGCCCGGCCGCACGGGTCGTCCGCCTGCAGCGCTGACGCCGCCCAGCACTTGACCTGCACCACTGTGAGCGCCAACATGTGAGCGCTAACAGTCTGCCGTGTCCCCGGAAGGGAAAAGTTTGTGAACAAGAGGTTTGTGGCCACGCTGAGTGGCGCCCTGCTCGTGCTCGGTCTCGCGGCGTGTGGCGGACAGGGAGCGGGCGGCGGGACCGACACGGCGAGTCAGCAGCCCAAGGACCTGACCATCGGGGTGGCGATGCCGACGCAGACGTCGGAGCGCTGGATCGCGGACGGCAAGGCGGTCAAGGAGAAGCTCGAGGCCAAGGGCTACAAGGTCGATCTGCAGTACGCGAACGACGACATCCCGACCCAGTCGCAGCAGGTCGACCAGATGATCACCCAGGGCGCCGACGTCCTGGTGATCGCCGCGGTCGACGGCACCGCGCTGAGCAGCCAGCTGCAGGCCGCGGCCGACAAGAAGATCCCGGTGATCTCCTACGACCGGTTGATCCGTGGCAGCCAGAACGTCGACTTCTACGTCAGCTTCGACAACTACAAGGTCGGTGTCGCCCAGGGCAAGGCGCTGCTGCGCGGCCTCGGGCTGGAGAACGCCGACGGTTCGAAGGGCACCAAGACCGGCCCGTTCAACGTCGAGCTGTTCGCCGGATCGCTGGACGACAACAACACCAGCTACTTCTTCCGGGGCGCCATGGAGGCCCTGAAGCCGTACCTCGACAGCGGCGCGCTGGTCGTCAAGTCCCAGCAGACCAAGGTCGAGCAGATCGCGACCCTGCGCTGGCAGCCGGAGACCGCGCAGAAGCGGATGGAGAACCTGCTCACCTCGGCGTACAACGACGGTAGCAAGGTCGCCGGCATCCTCTCGCCGTACGACGGCATCTCCCGCGGCATCATCACCGCGCTGCAGAACGTCGGCTACGGTACGGCGGCCAGCCCGCTGCCGGTGGTCACCGGGCAGGACGCGGAGATCGCGTCGGTCAAGCTGATCAACGACGGGGTGCAGAGCTCGACGATCTTCAAGGACACCCGCAAGCTGGCCGAGCAGGCCGTCAGCGCGGCGGAGGCGTTCCTGCAGAAGAAAACGCCCGAGGCCAACGACACCAAGTCCTACGACAACGGCGTCAAGGTGGTTCCGGCGTACCTGCTGCCGATCCACACCGTCTTCAAGGAGGACGTGACCAAGGAGCTGGTCGACTCCGGCTACTACACGGCCGCGCAGGTGGCCGCCGGTAAGACCAAGTGACCGACGTACTGCTCGAGATGCGGGGAATCACCAAGCGGTTCCCCGGGGTGACCGCGCTGCAGGACGTCTCGCTGGCCGTCCGGCAGGGTGAGATCCACGCGATCTGCGGCGAGAACGGGGCCGGCAAGTCGACCCTGATGAAGGTGCTGTCCGGTGTCTATCCGAGCGGTGGCTACGACGGTGAGATCAGGTTCGACGGCAAGCCGGTGCACTTCGCCGGTATCCGGGACAGCGAGTCCGCGGGGATCGGCATCATCCATCAGGAACTGGCGCTGGTGCCCTACCTGTCGATCGCGGAGAACATCTTTCTCGGCAACGAACGCCGGGGCCGCAACGGTCTGATCGACTGGAACCGGGCCAATGCCGAGGCCGGCGAGCTGCTGGCCTCGGTGGGGCTGGACGAGCGTCCGGTCACCCCCGTGATCCAGCTCGGTGTCGGTAAGCAGCAACTGGTCGAGATCGCCAAGGCGCTCTCGAAGGATGTCCGGCTGCTGATCCTCGACGAGCCGACCGCGGCCCTGAACGACGTGGACTCGGCGCACCTGCTCGACCTGCTCCGGCGGCTGCGCGACCGAGGCATCGCCTGCATCATGATCTCGCACAAGCTGAGCGAGATCACCGCGATCGCGGACTCCACCACGGTGATCCGGGACGGCCGCACGGTCGAGACCCTCGACATGGGCGCCGGCGAGGTGACCCAGGAGCGGATCATCCGCGGCATGGTCGGCCGCGACCTGGACAGCTTCTACCCCGAGCGCGACTCCGCGCCCGGGGAGGAGGTGCTCCGGATCGAGGACTGGACGGTGTGGCACCCGGCCCAGCAACGCAAGGTCGTGGACGGCGCCGCGCTGAACGTCCGGGCCGGCGAGGTGGTCGGGATCGCCGGACTGATGGGCGCGGGCCGGACCGAGCTGGCGATGAGCGTCTTCGGGCGCTCGTACGGACGCAACATCAGCGGCCGCCTGTTCATGCACGGGCAGCAGGTCCGGGCGCGCACGGTGGCCGAGGCGATCGGCAACGGCATCGCCTACGCCACCGAGGACCGCAAGCGGTACGGCCTGAACCTGATCGCCGACGTCCGCACGAACGTCTCGGCGGCGGGGCTGGACAAGCTCGCCCGGGGCGGCTGGGTCGACGGCAACGAGGAGATCAAGGTCGCCGAGGCGAGCCGGCGGGACCTGAACATCAAGACCCGCACGGTGCTCGATGTCGTCGGCACGTTGTCCGGCGGCAACCAGCAGAAGGTCGTGCTGTCGAAATGGCTCTTCACCGATCCCGACGTACTGATCCTGGACGAACCGACCCGCGGGATCGACGTCGGCGCCAAGTTCGAGATCTACACGATCATCAACCGGCTGGTGGCCCAGGGGAAGGCGGTCGTCGTCATCTCGTCGGAGCTGCCCGAGCTGCTCGGCACCTGTGACCGGATCTACACGCTGTCGGCCGGCCGCATCACCGGGGAACTGCCGGTGGGCGAGGCCACCCAGGAAGACCTGATGGCGCTCATGACGATTGACAAGGAAGACCATGCGTAATCTGCGGCAGAGCGGTATCTACATCGCCTTCGTCGTGATCGTGGCGCTGTTCGCGGTGATGACCGACGGGGTCCTGCTCAGCCCGGGCAACATCACCAACATCGTGCTGCAGTACTCCTACATCCTGGTGCTCGCGATCGGCATGGTGATCCTGATCATCGCCGGCCACATCGACCTGTCGGTCGGTTCGATCGTCGCGCTGACGGGCGCGGTGTCCGCCGTACTGGTCATCCAGCACGGGCAGCCGTGGGCGATCGGAGCGCTGGCCGCGGTAGCGGTGGGGGTCGCGGTCGGTGCCTGGCACGGCTTCTGGGTCGCGTACGTCGGCATGCCCGCGTTCATCGTGACGCTGGCCGGCATGCTGCTCTTCCGGGGCCTGACTCTGCAGGTGCTGGACAACGTCTCGCTGTCGCCGTTCCCGCCGGAGTACCAGAAGGTGGCCGGCGGCTTCCTCAACGGTCTGCTCGGCGGCCAGGGGTACGACGCGTTCACCTTGCTGATCGCGGCCGTCGCGATCGCCGGGTACACGGTCGGTGTGTTCCGCGCCCGGCTGGCCCGGATCAGGTACGAGCAGCCGGTGGAGTCGTTCCCGCTGTTCGTCGCCCGGGTGCTGGTGGTCGCTGCGGTCGTCATGTACTTCGCCTGGCAGCTCGCGCATGCCCGTGGCCTGCCGATCGTGCTGATCGTGCTGGCCGTCCTGGTGCTCGTCTACGGGCTGATCACCAAGAGCAGCGTCCTCGGGCGTCAGGTCTATGCGATCGGCGGCAACCTGTCGGCCGCGATGCTGTCCGGGGTGAAGGTCCGCAAGGTCAACTTCTGGATCTTCGTCAACATGGGCTTCCTGGCCGGCGTCGCCGGTGTCATCTACTCGTCCCGCTCCAACGGCGCCCAGCCCGCCGCCGGCAACATGTTCGAGCTCGACGCCATCGCAGCCGCCTTCATCGGCGGCGCGGCAGTAGCAGGCGGTGTCGGCACGGTCGTCGGCGCCGTGGTCGGTGGCCTGATCATGGCCGTGATGAGCAACGGCATGCAGCTGATGGGTGTCGAGCAATCAACCCAGTCAGTCGTCAAAGGCCTGGTCCTCCTCCTAGCCGTAGCCTTCGACATCTACAACAAACGCCGAGCCGGAGCGACTCGATGACCGTGCTGGGACCCACAGCACCACGACAACTCCCGTACGTCGCTCCGCTGCCACTGAGCGCCGTACGGTTCGATCCTGCATCGCTTCTGGGCAGCTGGCAGGAGCTCAACGCGGCGGCCACTATTCCGCATTGCCTGGACAACATCCGGCGTACTGGTGTGCTGGCGAACTTCAGTCGGCTGATCGAGGATGATCTGCCGGGCAAGTTCGTCGGTTTCTGGTTCGCGGATTCGGATCTCTACAAGACGCTTGAGGCGATCGGCTGGGAGATGGGCCGCAGCGGCACCGACCAGTGGGGAGGCGTGCTGGCCGAGGTGGCGGATCTTCTCGAGCAGGTGCAGGAGCCTGATGGCTACCTCAACAGCTACGTGCAGGGGTCGCCGGACCAGGAACGGTTCGCGCGGCTCGAACACAGTCACGAGCTGTACTGCGCCGGGCATCTCCTGCAGGCTGCCGTGGCTTTGCATCGTGGTGGTGGCGATGCGCGCATCCTGGCGATCGCGCGGAGAGTCGCGGACCTGGTCGTCGAGCTGCCGCACATTGACGGGCACCCCGAAGTGGAGACCGCGCTCGTCGAGCTCTACCGCGAAACGGGCGAGGACTCATACCTGCGCGCGGCCGAGTTCCAGGTCGAGAGCCGTGGCCAACGGACCTTGACCGGTGGCTTCGGCCCGCAGTACTTCCAGGATCACCTGCCGGTGCGCGAGGCGACCGAGGCTACTGGCCACTCCGTGCGGCAGCTGTATCTGGCCGCGGGCGTCACCGACCTCCACCTCGAGAACGGCGACGCATCGTTGCTGAAGGCAATGGAACAGCTGTGGGACAGCGCCTTCGGCAGCAAGATGTATCTCACCGGAGGTCATGGGTCCCGGCACCGCGACGAGGCGTACGGCGATCCCTACGAGCTGCCGCCCGACCGTGCCTATGCCGAGACCTGCGCGTCGATCGCCGCACTGCAATGGTGCTGGCGGATGCTGCTGGCGACCGGTCAGGCCCGGTACGCCGAGGAGATGGAGCGCGCTCTCTTCAACGGCATCGCCGCGTCCATGGCGACGAGCGGCACTGCCTTCTTCTACTCCAACCCGCTGCAGCTCCGCACCGGCCACGACGGTTCGAGTGAGGACGCGCCCAGCGAGCGCCTGCCGTGGTACGACTGCGCTTGCTGTCCGCCGAATCTGGCCCGCCTGCTCGCCTCGCTGCACGGCTACGCGGCGACCGCGGATGCGTCCGGACTTCAGCTGCACCTGCTCAGTGCGGGGACGTTCACCGCGGACTCACTGACCGCCGTCGTCGAGACGGGCTATCCCTGGGACGGCGACGTTCTGGTGACAGTCAGCGGTCAGGGCGAGCTGGCGATCCGCGTCCCTTCGTGGGCAACTGGTGCCGGCCTCACGGTGACCGGCGCGAAGGTCCTGGTCGAGCCGGTCCCGGGTGAGTACTTGCGGGTGTCGTGTGACGACGGTGCGACCGTCCGGCTCACCCTGCCGATGGAACCGCGGCTGGTGCGCGCGGACGAACGCGTCGATGCTGTCCGCGGTTGCGTGGCGATCGTTCGCGGTCCGCTCGTGTACTGCGTCGAGCAGGCTGACCTGCCGGACGGCGTGCTGGTCGAGCAGCTGCGGCTCGATGCTTCGGTGCCGGTCACCTCGGAGCAGGGTGACGCGTTTGTACGCCTCCGCTTCGGCGCGATCGTTCGACCGCTCGAAACGGAGCTGTACAAGGCGTATGAGCCTGATTCGCAGTCGGGCGATCCGATCACCGTCACCGCGATCCCGTACCACGCCTGGGCCAATCGCGGCCCGGGCGCGATGCGGGTCTGGTTGCCTACTAGCCGTTAGAGCGGCCGACGTACACGTTGCGGGCGCGGTAGTAGGTGTCACCGGACGGGCCTGGTGAACCCGATGCGCCTTCCATCTGCAGGTTGATGAGGGTCATGGGGGCGGTCTCCTCGCGGGTCAGAATCCTTGGGCGAGACGGTGGTAGGCCTGGGACCAGCGGAGTTCCTGGGTGAAGCGGCGGGTGGTGGTGTCGGCGTCGATGACTGCCAGCTCGGTGCGGGTCATCTCGGCGAGGTCGGCGAGTTCTTCGACGCCGATCGCCGTACTGAGGACCGTGTGGTGCGGGCCGCCGGCGGTCAGCCAGGACTCGGCCGAGGTGCGGAGGTTGGGCCGGGGTTTCCAGACGGCCCGGGCGACCGGGAGGTTGGGGAGGGCGTGGTCAGGGGTGACTACGTCGATCTCGTTGGCGACCAGGCGGAAGCGGTCGCCCAGGTCGGCCATGCCGATGACGACACCTGGGCCGGGCGCGGCGTCGAAGACGAGGCGGACCGGGTCTTCGCGGCCGCCGATGCCGAGCGGGTGGATCTCGCAGGTCGGGGTGGCGGCGGCGATGGACGGGCAGACCTCGAGCATGTGGGCGCCGAGGATCCGCTCCGCGCCCGGTGCCAGGTTGTAGGTGTAGTCCTCCATGAACGACGTACCGCCGGGAAGGTTGCCGGCTGCAACCTTCAGCGTGCGGAGCAGGACCGCGGTCTTCCAGTCGCCCTCGCCGCCGAAGCCGTAGCCGTCGCCCATCAGCCGCTGTACGGCGAGGCCGGGGAGCTGGCGCAGCCCGCCGAGATCCTCGAAGTTCGTCGTGAAGGCGGTGAAGCCACCGTCGAGGAGGAAGGCCCGAAGACCGGCCTCGACCCGCGCGGCGTAGCGCAGGGAGTCATGCCGCTCGCCACCAGGACGCAGTTCCGGTACGACGTCGAAGTCGTACTCCTTGAGCAGAGTATCGACAGCGCTGTCGGAGATCTCGTCGACTACCGCGACCAGGTCGTTCACCCCGTAGGTGTTCACCGAAACCCCGAAGTGCAGCTGGGCCTCGACCTTGTCGCCTTCGGTCACGGCAACATCGCGCATGTTGTCGCCGAACCGGGCGACCCGCATCGTCCGCATCGCCGCGTATCCCGCGGCAGCGCGGGCCCAGACCGCGATCCGGGCCCGGACCGCGGGGTCGGCGACGTGACCGGCCACGGTGGTCCGGGCGACGCCGAGCCGGGTCTGGATGTAGCCGAACTCGCGGTCGCCGTGCGCGGCCTGGTTCAGGTTCATGAAGTCCATGTCGATCGTTGCCCACGGCAATTCGACGTTCGCCTGCGTGTGCAGGTGTAGCAGCGGGGTGCGCAGGGCGTCGAGGCCGGCGATCCACATCTTCGCGGGGGAGAAGGTGTGCATCCACGCGATCACGCCGACACAGGCGTCGTTCGCGTTCGCCTCCAGGCAGACCCGGCGGATCGCGTCCGCGTCGGTCAGCACGTCCTTCCAGACGATGCGCGGCGCCAGGTCGCCGGAGGCTTCCAGGTGCTCGGCCAGACCGCGCGACTGCTCAGCCACCTGGCGCAGGGTCTCCGCGCCGTACAGGCTCTGACTGCCGGTCAGGAACCACACTTCGGTCGAGGTCACAGGTGTCTCCGTCATCGTTGGCCGTACACGTTCTGATAGCGGTCGTAAAGCCGGTCGACGTCGTCCTCCGCGATGGTCACGAGGTCACCGGCCGACCGGGCGAGGTGCACGGTGCGGGCGACGTCCTCGCACATCACAGCGGCCTTCACGGCTGCCTTGGCGTCCTTGCCGATCGTGAAGACGCCGTGGTTGCGCATCAGGACCGCGGGGGAGCGGTGCCCGGCCAGCGTCGCCACGATGCCGCGGCCGATGTCGTCGTTGCCGATCAGGGCGAACGGCCCGACCGGGATCTCGCCGCCGAACTCGTCGGCCATGGCTGTCAGCACGCACGGGATCGGTTCGCCGCGCGCGGCCCAAGCGGTCGCGTACGTCGAGTGGGTGTGCACGACCCCGCCGACCTCAGGCAGTTCGCGGTACACATAGGCGTGAGCCGCGGTGTCGCTCGACGGATCGAGATCGCCCTCCACCACCTTGCCGTCCAGATCGCACACGACGATCGCGTCGGGATGCAGGTCGTCGTACGAGATCCCGCTGGGCTTGATGACGAACAGATCCTCGCCGGGCACCCGGCCGGACACGTTGCCGGCCGTCCAGGCGACGAGGCCGTAGCGAACCAGCTCGGCGTGCAGGGCACGGACCTCTTCGCGGATCTGGCTGAGCGTCATTTGGCCACCTCGTTCCGGAGAGCGCGCAGCCGATGCAGTACGCCGCTGCCGCCGTGCCGCTCGCCCGCGAAGTAGTCGTGCAGGGCGCGATACTCGGCGTACAGGCGGTCGTACACGTCGGCGCGGTCGGGGTCGGGGACGAAGGCGGACTCGGTGCGCCCGCCCATCGCGGCCGCCGCCTCCTTGACGTCCGAATAGGCGCCGGCGGCAACGGCCGCGTGGATCGCCGAGCCGAGGGCGGGTCCCTGCGCGGACCGGATCACCGACAGCGGGCGGCGCAGGACGTCGGCGTAGATCTGCATCACCAGCCGGTTCTTCAGCAGGCCACCGGCGACGATGAACTCGTTGACGGGTACGCCGGATTTGTCGAAGGCGTCGAGGATCGTGCGGGTACCGAACGCGGTGGCCTCGATCAGCGCGCGGTAGGTGTCCTCCGGCTGGGTGTCGAGCGTCTGGCCGATCACCACGGCGGACAGGTCGTGGTCGACCAGGACCGACCGGTTCCCGTTGTGCCAGTCGAGGGCGATCAGGCCGTGCCCGCCGACCGGCTGCTGCTCGGCGAGTGCGGCCAGGTGGTCGTGCACGGTCTCGCCGCGAAGCTGCGCCTCGGTGTGATACTCACGCGGCACGCAGGTGTCCACGAACCAGCCGAAGATGTCGCCGACCGCTGACTGCCCGGCCTCGTACCCCCACAGGCCGTCGACGATGCCGTCCCGGACGACGCCGCACATGCCAGGGACCTCGGCGAGCTGTTCGGACGACATCACGTGGCAGGTCGACGTACCCATGATCGCGACGAGTTGACCTGGCCGGACCGCATCGGCCGCGGCCGCGGTGACGTGGGCGTCGACGTTGCCGACCGCGACGGCGATGCCTGCCGGGAGGCCGGTCAGGGCGGCCGCCTCGGTGGTGAGGCGGCCGGCCAGTCCGCCGAGCGGAGACAACAGGTGCTCCAGCTTCTCGGTGAAGTCACCGAACGCCGGATTGAGCGCCTCCAAGTACTCCCGGGACGGGTAGCCGTCCTCGGTGTGGATGCCCTTGTAGCCGGCGGTGCACACGTTGCGGGTCTCGACGCCGGTCAGCTGCCAGACGATCCAGTCGGCCGCCTCGATCCAGCGATCCGCGCGCCGGTAGATCTCCGGGTCCTCCTCGAGCACCTGAAGCGCCTTGGCGAACTCCCATTCCGAGGAGATCCGCCCGCCGTACCGCGACAACCAGGGCTCACCGCGTTCCTCGGCGACCGCGTTGATCCGGTCGGCCTGCGGCTGTGCTGCGTGGTGCTTCCACAGCTTCGGCCACGCATGCGGCCGGAACCACAGCCCGTGCACCTCACACAACGGCGTACCGTCGGCCAGTGTCGGCAGGACCGTGCACGCGGTGAAGTCGGTGCCGATCCCGACCACGTCGGTCGCCGAGATACCGGCCGCCGCGACCGCGTCCGGAACCGCATGCCGCAGTACGTCGCGCCAGTTGCTCGGCGCCTGCAAAGCCCAAGCCGGCCCGAGCATGACGTCGGACCCGGGAAGCCGGTTGTCGATCACCCCGTGCCGGTACTCGTACACCGAGGTCCCCACCTCGGCCCCGTCCGCGACCCGGACCACCACGGCCCGGCCCGACAACGTCCCGAAGTCGACTCCGACGACGTACTGAGTGTGAGCGTTAACACCTGTGGTCATGCAATGCCCTCTGTGATGATGCCCGGGCCAACTGGTCGGACGATGAGCGGGGAACTGACAACAGTTAACGCTAACAGTCAGCATGCCGCATAGTCACGCGTGGCGCTGGATCCGGTGGCCGCGCTGGAAGCGTTGGGCGGTGGGGGATCCCCACTGGCGATCCCTTGGCGGACTATGGTGCGAGGCGACCGGCTGTCGACAGAAGAAGGACATCAAGTGATTTCCAGGGCTCTTCGTTCCACTCTCCCGCTTGCGGTGGTTGCGCTGCTGCTGGCGAGTTGTGGGGCGGGCAACGCCGGAACGCCCACTTCGGGTAGCTCGCCGGTGACCACCGCGTCTGTTCCTTCGGCGACGGCGAGTGCGTCCGCCGGCCCCTCTACGGAGAACCTGGACCCCTGCACGCTGGTCGCCGTCAACGGGTTCGGCTCGATTGCCAAGTTCGGCAAGCCGGAAGCCGCAGAGGTGAGCGCCGGTGTCCGGACCTGCCGGTTCATCAGGGTCCGGGCCAGTGCGAGCGACGACGCGCTCACTGTGAGCGTGATCGCCAGGGACCTCCAGGCGATCGACACGGTCAGTGACCAGGGCGGTGGCCTTGCGCCCGGTGATGTCAACGGACGCAAGGCGGTCAAGGCGCCCATCCCGCCCACCGGTTGCACGATTGCGATGGCGGTCGGCAAGTCCCGGGTGGACATCGCTTCGGTATCCACCGACTCCGACGCCGCCTGCGTGGTCGCCGAGAAGGCCGCCAAGATCGTGGAGCCCAAGCTCCCCAAAGGCTGACGCGGGTGTCAGGCGAGGGTGAGGGTGATCGTCAGGTAGGAGTGTGGTGGGATCGTCAGGGCCAGGCCGCGGGGGTGGTTGCTGAGGTCGGTGAAGGGTTGCGGGGCCACGGTCTCGGGACCGGTCGGTGTGTTGTGGGCCTGGGGTGATGGAGCGGTGAGGATGCGGGCTGTGTAGTTGGCGATGTCGCGGCCGCGAAGGTCGAGGATGATCGACTGGGCGGACTCGGCGTCGAGGTTCGACAGGGAGATCAGGGCGGTGTCGTCCTTGGTGGAGGCCGAGGCGGAGATCAGGGGGATCTCGTTCCGGCTGGGGGCGTCCAGGAGGTGGACGGCCAGGCTGTCGGCGTCGTGGTGGCCGGTGTTCATCTCGAAGACGTGGTACGTCGGGGTGCGGACCAGGGCGCCGGTGTCCGGGTCGGTGAGGATCATCGCCTGCAGGACGTTGACGGTCTGCGCGATGTTGGCCATCGTCAGCCGGGCCGCGTGCCGGTGGAAGGTGTCGAAGTGCAGGCTCGCGACCAGCGCGTCACGGATCGTGTTCTGCTGGTACAGGAATCCTGGGTTGGTGCCTTCGGCAACATTCCACCAGGTGCCCCACTCGTCGAGCACGAGGCCGACCTTGCCGCAGGGGTCGAAGACGTCCATCACGGTCGAGTGCCGGCGCAGCAGTTCGTCGATCTTGCCCGCCTTCGCCAGCGTCGCGTAGTACTCGTCGAGGCTGAAGTCGGTGGCGTGGCCCTTGTCCTCCCAGTCGCCGGCGATCGTGTAGTAGTGCAGCGAGATCGCCTGCAGCGGGCCCTTGCCGCAACCGCCGATCGTGCGCATCAGCGTCTCGGTCCAGTTGTAGTCGTCGGCGTTCGCTCCGGTGGCGACCCGGTAGAGCTTGTTGTCGCCGTGGTCGCGGCAGTAGGTCGCGTACTGCCGCGCCAGGTCGGCGTACGCCTCGGCGCGCATGTTGCCGCCGCAGCCCCACGACTCGTTGCCGATCCCCCAGAACGGGACCCGCCACGGCTCTTCCCGGCCGTTCGCGCGCCGTAGGTTGGTCATCGGCGACTCGCCGACCCCGGTCAGGTAGTCGACCCACTCGCGCATCTCGCGGACCGAGCCCGAGCCGACGTTGCCGCTGATGTACGGGTCGGCGCCGAGTAGTTCGCAGAGGTCGAGGAACTCGTGGGTGCCGAAGCTGTTGTCCTCGACGACGTTGCCCCAGTGGGTGTTGACCATCGTCGGCCGCTCGTCGCGCGGGCCGACCCCGTCGCGCCAGTGGTACTCGTCGGCGAAGCAGCCGCCCGGCCAGCGCAGGTTCGGGATCTGCAGCGCGCGCAGCGCCTCGACCACGTCGGTGCGGATACCGCGGACGTTCGGGATCGGGGAGTCCTCGCCGACCCAGAACCCACCGTAGATGCAGCGCCCGAGATGTTCGGCGAAGTGGCCGTAGAGATGGCGGCTGATCCGGGCTCCGGGCAGGTCCAGATCGACAACCGCACGCGTGCTGGTCACAAGTAGGTCCTCTGGTCGGTCAAGCGGGTCGGGGAAGTATATCGATAAACCCACTGGCGGGATCAGTCGTGGTCCGGCTCGCTCTTGACCCTTGAACAAGCGCACACCTACATTCGTCGAAGCGCTTCGACGATTGACGAAAGCGACACTGCCGACCGGAAGGCCGCTCATGAAGTTCACCGATGGTTACTGGCAGTTGCGGCCCGGGGTGAGCCGGTTGTCGCCCGCCGGCGTTGAGAGTGTCGAGGCGGGGGAGCGCTCTCTGACCGCTTTCGCGCCCGCGCGGCGCATCGACGGCCGCGGCGACACGCTGAACCAGCCGCTGTTCACGGTGACGCTCGACGCGCCCGCGGAGGGCGTGATCGGGGTCCGGATCGTGCACCACGCCGGCGGCGTACCGGCCCGACCGGGCTTCGAGCTGCAGAACGACGACCAGCACCCGGTCAAGGTCGAGGTGGACGACACGACCGCGCGGCTCACCAGCGGTGACCTGACCGCCGTACTGCGGCTCGACGGGCCGTGGGATCTGCGCTTCGAGGACAGCCGGGGTGAGCTGACCGGCTCCGGTGCCAGGAGCGTCGGGCTGATCACCGACTCGGAGGGGCGGCAGTTCCTGCACGAGCAGTTGGCGCTGGGTGTCGGGGAGAGCATCTACGGCCTCGGTGAGCGGTTCGGCCCGTTGGTGAAGAACGGCCAGGTCGTCGACATCTGGAACGCCGACGGCGGTACGTCGAGTGAGCAGGCGTACAAGAACGTCCCGTTCTTCTCGAGCAGCCGAGGGTACGGCGTACTGGTCGATTCGCCGGCGCATGTGTCGTTCGAGGTCGGGTCGGAGGTCGTCTCGCGCAACCAGTTCAGCGTCGAGGGCCAGGAGCTGCGGTACCTCGTCTTCGCGGGCCCGACGCCGAAGGAGGTCCTGCGCCGCTACACCGGCCTGAGCGGACGTCCGGCGCGAGTGCCGGCCTGGTCGATGGGGTTGTGGCTGTCCACGTCGTTCACCACGGACTACAACGAGCCGACGGTCGCGTCGTTCGTCGACGGGATGGCCGAACGGGACCTGCCGCTGAGCGTCTTCCACTTCGACTGCTTCTGGATGCGGCAGTTCCACTGGTGCGACTTCGTCTGGGATCCGATCGCCTTCCCGGATCCGGCCGGCATGGTCCGGCGGCTGAAAGAGCGCGGCCTGCGGGTGAGCCTGTGGATCAATCCGTACATTGCGCAGCGCTCGGTGCTGTTCGAGGAAGGCCGCGAGCACGGCTATCTGCTAGCGCGACCCGACGGCTCGGTCTGGCAGTGGGACAAGTGGCAGGCCGGGATGGCGATCGTCGACTTCACCAATCCGGCCGCGACGGCCTGGTACCGGTCGAAGCTGCAGGCGCTCATCGATCTCGGGGTGGACTGCTTCAAGACCGACTTCGGCGAGCGGATCCCGACCGACGTCAGCTGGTACGACGGTTCCGACCCGGAGCGCATGCACAACTACTACCCGCACCTGTACAACGAGGCGGTGTTCGACCTGCTCCGGGAGAACCGTGGTGATGGCGACGCAGTCCTGTTCGCCCGTTCCGCCACGGCCGGTGGGCAGCAGTTCCCGGTCCACTGGGGCGGCGACTGCGAGTCGACGTTCGAGGCCATGGCCGAATCACTCCGCGGTGGCCTGTCGCTGGCGTCGTCCGGCTTCGGCTACTGGAGTCACGACATCGGTGGCTTCGAAGGAACGCCGGACGCCGCAGTCTTCAAGCGCTGGGTCCCGTTCGGGTTGCTGTCGTCGCACTCGAGGCTGCACGGCTCCGGTTCCTATCGGGTGCCGTGGGCCTTCGACGACGAAGCCGTGACGGTGCTGCGCCGGTTCACCAAGCTCAAGCTGTCGCTGATGCCCTACCTCGCCGAGGTCGCGGAACAAGCGCATCAGACCGGTACGCCGATGATGCGGCCGATGGGGCTGGAGTTCCCGGACGATCCCGCGGTCAGCCATCTCGACCGCCAGTACATGCTCGGCCCGGACATCCTCGTCGCGCCGGTACTGAGTGCCGATGGCGCAGTGACGTTCTATCTGCCGGAGGGCCGATGGACGAGCCTGCTGGACGGTGAGCAGCTCACTGGCTCGCGGTGGATCACCCAGCAGCATGGCTTCGACACCTTGCCGGTCTACGTCCGCGAGGGAGCCGTCCTGCCCATCGGTGCGGTCGACGACCGGCCGGAGTACGAGTGGGCCGACGGAGTCGAGCTGCGCTGGTACCAGCCCACGGAAGGCGACGTACGACGGATCCGGCTGCCGCGGCCCGGTGGCGGTACCGCGGCGGTCGTGGAGCTGACCCTGACCGACGGTCGTCCGGTGGCCACAGTGGCTGAAGGCAACTGTGACCACTTCGACGTCACCGTCAGCTGAAGGTCAGCTCCCGCAGGAACAGCCCGGCTTCGGCGAACACGACGTACAGCGTGTGGACGCCGGAGCCGGGGGCAAGCACGGCGCTCACCTGCGTCCAGCTGTGCCGATGACCGGTCGGCCGAATCTCGACCGTCGCCAGCACCGAACCGTGGTACGGATCGTCGAGCCGGAGCTCAAGGGTGGCCGGCTTCGAGAGTTCGCTGGCCACCGTCAGCACACAGTCCGCCGGACCAGCCCCGAAGTCGGTGTCCGCGAAGGCAAGCCAGGCACCCGGATGCTCCGACCGTACGGCGTCGCCGTGGTCGGGCTCGGCGTCCGACAGTGTGACACCGCAGTACTCGTCGAACGCGGCCGCCGGCAGGGGAGCGGCGGTCGGGACACGGTCGGGAATCGGATCGCCGAGTACGTCGACAGCCGCGCTGAGCCGGATGTCGGTGCACGACCGTCCGATCAGGATGCTGTGCCGGGCCGGCTCGATCCAGTACTGATCGCGGGTCACGTCCCAGATCGCGAGGTCCGCGACCGGAACGGTCAGCTCGACCTGGGCCGACTCGCCAGGGTCCAGGTCGAGGTGCTGGACGGCGCGGAGCCGGCGCAACGGTTGTTTGACGCGCGAGTTCTGCTGATGGGTGTAGAGCTGGACGACCTCGTGCCCTGGCCGGAGCCCGGTGTTGGTCACCGTGCAGGTCACCTGCACCACGCCGTCCTTGGCGACCGCGGGCGAGCTGATCTCCAGATCGCCGTACGCGAAGGTGGTGTAGCTCAGGCCGTGGCCGAAGGGATAGAGCGGGTTGCCACGGAAGTACTGATAGGTGGCGTCGCTGGTGATGATGTCGTAGTCGAGTAGGTCGGGCAGGTCCGCCGCGGACCGGTACCACGTCTGCGGCAGTCGGCCGGCGGCGTCGACGACACCGAACAGGACATCGGCGAGAGCATGGCCGTACTCCTGGCCGCCATGCGCAGACCAGACGACCGCGGGCAGGCCGCGATCGGCCCAGCCGACCGAGAACGGGTAGCTGCTCGACATCACCAGGACCGTCCGGGCGTTCCCAGCCTGTACGGCGCGGACCAGCCGCTCCTGGCCGGCCGGCAGATCCAGGCTGATCCGGTCCTCGGTCTCGCGCCCGTTCACCAGCGGATGGTTGCCGACGACAACCACTGCGACCTCGGCGCGGGCGGCCGCGGCGGCAGCCAGTACGGCGCCGTCGACGACTCTGGTGAACTCGAACACGGTGGCTGCCGACTGGCCGTCCGCGCTGACGTCGATCCGGCCGTCATCCTGCCTGGTGACATAGCGGCCGGAGGTGTGGTGCCGCAGCAGGCACTTGCCGTCCTCGATCCGGACCAGTGTGAAGGTCTCGTTGACCACCCAGCTGTTCGGGCCGGGGTGATCGGCGCGCAGGATGCCGTCGTCGGCAACGGTCAGATAGCGGCCGGTTCGGACCGAACGCAAGGTGCAGACGTCGCCGCCCCAATCGAAGAGGTCGAATCCGGCGCTCGACCTGGTCAGCCCGACCACGCCGTCCTCTGCCGCCTCGAGAGCCATCCCCGCGGCACCGAACTGCACCCGATCCGCGCCTTCGCAGTACTCGACGGCATCCGGGCCGAGCCGCTCGGTCAGCGCCTTCACGGCAGTCACCTGGTAGGGCAAGGTGCCCGAGTACCAATCCTCTTGCAGGGTGTCTGCCAACGGCCCGAGCACCGCGACTCGCCGTACGTCGGTGGGCAGTGGTAGGAGGTCGTCGTTCTTGAGCAGCACGAAAGACTGCCGGGCAGCCTCTCGGGACAGGTCGCGATGTGCCTGGCAACCCACGATGTCCGGAGCCGTAGGTTCTCCGGCCGGATCGAATTCGCCGAGCCGGAAACGCAAGGTGAGGGCGCGTGCGGCGGCACGGTCGATGTCCTGCTGAGTGATCAGCTCGCGTGTCAAGGCCTCCTCGAGGAACCGCGTGCTCGGGCCCGCATCGTTGTCGTCCTGGGTGAAGCTGTCCACTCCCGCGCGAAGCGCCGCGGCATAGGCGGTCGCACCATCCGGGCAGTAGTCCTGCAGGCCGAACAGGTTCGCCGGTGCGCCCGCGTCGCTGACCACCAGCACTTCCTGATCGGACCATCCCCGCAGTACGTCGTTGATCAGCGGAGTGAGGTGTGCCGGGCGGCCGTTGACGAGGTTGTACGACGGCATCACGGCGACTGCTGCTCCGGCCCGCAGGGGCGCTTCGAAGGCAGGCAGCTCGTATTCCCGGAGGACCCGGGCGGGCATGCTGCTCGACGTCGTACAGCGGTCGGTCTCGTTGTTGTAGGCAAGGAAATGCTTGAGGGTCGGTGCCGTCTGCAACGGTCCGGAACCGTCTCCGGCCAGTCCGGAGCCGAACGCGATCGCGAGCTCTCCGGTCAGCCAGGGGTCCTCGCTGTACCCCTCCTCGTTGCGGCCCCAGCGGGGATCGCGCAGCGGGTTCACGACCGGCGCCCAGACGTTCAGTCCGACGGCAGCCGGATCCTTGTCGTGAAACGCGCGTACTTCGGAGCCGACCGCGATGCCCACGGCGTGCAGCAGGTCGGTGTTCCAACTGGTCGCGAGGCCGACGGCCTGCGGGAAGACGGTCGCAGGACCGAGCCAGGCGACCCCGTGCAAGGCCTCTGTGCCGGTCCGGAAGGGGCCTACGCCCAGCCGCGGAACGGCAGCCTGGTGCTGATGGAGAAGCCCGAGCTTCTCGGCGGGGTCGAGCCGTTCCAACAGGTCGGCGACCCGGTCGGCCACAGGGCGCTGCGGATCGCGGAACACGTCGTCTGACTGGGTCATCGGTTGTCGTCTCCGGGCGTTCGGTGGCTGTCGACGGCGGTCGAAACGGCGCGTTCCGAGGGGCGTCGAAGCGCTTCGACAGTTCTGGAAGGGTCGCACTCCACGGCGGCGCGGTCAAGATCCGGACGGCGGTGGAGACGTAACTTTTCGGCTGGGTAGGCCGGGGTGGATCAGCCGGGGATGCGCCCGGCGTCGAGCTGGTCGAGGGAGCGGGCCACGGCACCGATGGCGGTGATGTCGTGGCCGAGGGTCGACAGCGCGACGGCGCAACCGCCCGCGCCTGGCGCCAGCGCCTGCTCGTGCAGTTCCTTCTCGACCGCGGGCAGCAGCCATTCGCCGAGGGTGGCGTAGTAGCCGCCGAGCACGATCAGCGCGGGATTGAGGACGTTCGCCAGCATCGCCACGCCCTGGCCGAGCCAGCTGCCGGCCTCGAGAAGCGCCTTCACCGTCTCGCCGTCACCGGCAGCGGCCCGGGCGACGACCTGCTCGACGGCGAGCTGGAGATCATCGAGATCGGAGTCGTCGTTCAACCGGCGAACCAGTGCGGGGATGCCGGCCACGGCCTCCAGGCAGCCCCGGCGACCACAGCCGCAGAGCGGACCGTCCGGTGCGACCCGCAGATGGCCGACCTCACCGACGTACCCGAGGTTGCCTTGCAGTGGACGGCCGTCTGCGATGACTCCAGCCCCAAGACCGGTGTCGCCCGAGATCTGGATCAGGTTGCTCGTGCCCGCGAACGGACCGTAGCGATATTCGGCGAGCGCGCTGAGGTTGGCGTCGTTGTCGACGGTCACGGGGAAGCTGGGGTTGCTCAGCGCGTCCAGTAGTCGCGGCTTCAGGGCGAAGTCGCGCCAGCCGAGGCCGGCCGCCAGTACGACGGTGCCGTCGCGGTCGACGAGCCCGGGCACTCCGACGGTCAGCCCGAGGATCTGCCGGCCGGTGGCCTCGACGGCGGCCATCGCGCGCCGGGCCAGCGCACTCGTCGCGGTCAGTGTCTTGTCGGGACCGGCGCCGCGGCCAGGACCGGAGCGATGCCAGCGCAGGATCTGCCCACCGGCGGCGTCGTACGCGATCGCGGTCAGGCCGCGCGCGCTGATCTCCATCCCGATCGCCGCGTACGTCGAGCCGTCCAGCTCGAGCAGGGTGGCCGGCCGGCCGATCTTGTTCTGGGTCTGCTCGGTCTCCCGGATCAGCCGGCGGTCGATCAGGCCGCCGACGATGTTGGTGATGGTGGCCTTGTTCAGGCCGGTGCCGCCGGCGATCGCGGCCCGCGAGCACGGGGCGTTGGCCCGCAGGAATCCCAGCACGGCGGACAGATTGGTGGCCCGGACATCGCTGTAGTCGGCGGTCGGTGTGCTCAACGTGTGTCCGTTCGGAGTCGATGGGATCTTCGGGCTGGGCGGTCTTCAGTCTGGCATCTTGTCGCGGCGCGGTGCATCAACTACTTTGTTTGGCGTCAAGCCAAACTAACTCTAGCTCGGAACGTCCGTCGTTCCCAGTGGAAGGACCTACTGTGACCGGAACTGGAAGTAGCGGACCGAACCGCCGGAGTTTTCTCGCCCTCGTCGGAGCCGGTACGGCGGCCGTCGCCGGCGCCGCGTCGCTGACCGCCTGCTCGGACGGCGGTGGCGGTTCGACCACGGCCGGGAACGCCCAGGCCACCGACAAGCTGACCGGCCTGCTGCCGAAGTACACCCCGTTCGACGGCGTCAAGCCCGACCTGATCGGCGAGAACGGTGCGGCACCGGGATTCACGAAGTACCCGACCCAGCTGACCCGCGCCGTCGCGGAGCCGCCGGTGAAGAGCGGCAAGGAGGTCACGGCGATGACCCCGCTGTGGGCCCCGGCCCCGCCCGGTCTGGGCAGCAACTCCTACTACGCCGCCAACAACGAGCGGATCGGCGCAGGAGTCCGGTTCAACATCGTCAACGGGATCGACTACGGCGACAAGCTCGGTCCGCTGCTTGCTGCCGGCAACGTCCCGGAGCTGCTCTGCGTCCCGGGCTGGAACATCGGCGGCCTGACCAGGTTCGGCCAGGCCGTGGACAAGCTGTTCGAGGACCTGACGCCGCACCTTGCCGGTGACAAGGTGTCGCCGTACCCGATGCTCGCGAACCTGCCGACCGCGGCCTGGGCCTACTCGGTCTGGAACAACCAGCTCAAGGCGGTCCCGTTCCCCTCCGACGGAATCCCTTGGCTGCTGTACTACCGCAAGGACCTGATGGACAAGGTCGGTGCCCAGCCGCCGAAGTCGATCGCGGACCTGGAGGCCCTGGGCAAGCAACTGACCGATGCCAAGCGCAAGCAGTGGGCGTTCGGCTCGATCGCCGACGAGGTCATGCGCGCGTACGGCGTGCCCGGTGGCTGGCGCAAGGACTCCAGCGGCAAGCTGATCCGCGGGCTCGAGACGCCGGAGTTCGAGGAGGCGGTCGCCTTCGTCCGCAAGACCTTCCAGAACGGCTGGGTGCACCCCGAGGTGGTCGCGAACGCGAGCGCCGACCAGAAGCCGCTGTTCGAGGGCGGTCAGGTCGTCATCCGCCAGGACGGTACCGGCACCTGGGGCGAGACCCTGCAGCGCCAGCAGGCGGTCAACCCGTCGTTCCGGATGGACGCGGTGCTGCCGTTCGCCCACGACGGCGGGACGCCGATCGTCTGGTCCGGTGATCCGGCCGGCATCTTCACCTTCGTCAAGAAGGGCCTGCCGGCCGACCGGATCGCGGAGCTGCTGGGCGTGCTCAACTACACCGCGGCGCCGTTCGGCACCGAGGAGAACCAGCTGTACAACTACGGTCTCGAGGGCAAGCACTACACCCGCCAGCCCTCCGGTGCGCCGAAGCTGACCCCGCTGGGCCAGAAGGAGATCGCGCCCACCTACATCTTCCTCGGTGGCCGCCCGTTGGCGATCACGACGAGCGAGTACCCCGGCTATGTGGAGTCGATGAGCGCCTTGCAGAACGCGATCGCGAAGGTCCGCGAGAAGAACCTGTTCGAGGGGATCCGGGTCGAGCAGCCGGCCAAGTTCGCGGCGTTGGCCCAGCCGTTCAACGACAAGGTGCAGGACATCTACCGCGGCCGCCGGCCGATGAGCGACCTGAAGGTCGCGATCACGGAGTGGCAGACCAAGGGCGGCGACGCCGGCCGTGACTTCTTCGCCAAGGTTCTCAGTGACAACGGTCGCTGAGTCCCGCCGCCGCGCCCGGGGCGGCGCCACCTGGCGGCAGCGGTTCCGCAAGGACTGGCCGCTGCTGCTGATGGTGTCGCCGGTGATCGTGCTGCTCGGGGTGTTCCACTACTTCCCGACCCTGGGCAACGTGATCGCCTTCCAGGACTACTCGCCGTACGCCGGGATCCGGGGCAGCGAGTGGATCGGGTTCGCCAACTTCGCCCGGTTGTTCAGCGAGCCGGAGTTCTGGTCGGCGCTGCTGAACACGTTGACGATCACCGGGTTCCAGCTGGTGTTCTTCTTCCCGATCCCGATCTTCCTGGCCCTGTTGCTGAACAGCGTGCTGTCGGTGCGGGTGCGGACGATGATCCAGGGCGTGGCGTACCTGCCGCACTTCTTCTCCTGGGTCCTCGTCGTCTCGCTGTTCCAGCAGATGCTGGGCGGCTCGGGCCTGCTCGCCCAGACCCTGCGTACGCACGGGCACGGTGCGTTCGACCTGATGACGAACCCGGACACCTTCCTGCTGCTGGTCACCTCGCAGGCGGTCTGGAAGGACGCGGGGTGGGGGATGATCGTCTTCCTCGCCGCGCTCAGCACCATCAACCCGGCCCTGTACGAGGCAGCGGCCGCCGACGGCGCCAACCGGTGGCGGCGGCTGTGGCACATCACGCTGCCCGGCCTGCGTCCGGTGATCATCCTGTTGCTGATCCTCCGGCTGGGTGACGCGCTGTCCGTCGGTTTCGAACAGTTCATCCTGCAGCGGGCCGCCGTCGGCTCCGAGGTGTCGGAGGTACTGGACACCTACGTGTACTACCAGGGCCTGCTGGTCGGTGACTTCGGGTACGGCGCCGCCGCCGGACTGTTCAAGGGAGTCGTGGGGCTCGTGCTGATCCTGGTCGCCAATCGATTCGCTCACATGATGGGTGAGCAGGGGGTGTATTCGACGTCATGACCTCTCCGAATCTGACGATCGCCGGCCGGCTGGCCCGGCGCCGGGCCGTGGCCCCCGAGAACGAGCGGCCCGCCTGGGAGGAGCCGCCCTCGGTTCCCGGCCGGATCGGCAAGGGCGTGATCCTCGCGCTGGTCGTGCTGGCCGTCACCTTCCCGCTGTACGTCGTGGTGGTGACCAGCCTGTCGAGTACCGAGGCGGTCACCCGGGCCGGCGGTCTGGTGGTGGTCCCGCGCGAGCTGACACTGTCGGCGTACGTCCAGTTGCTGTCCGGGGGAGTGGTCACCAAAGCCCTGGTGGTCAGCATGGGCGTCACGGTGATCGGGACGCTGTTCAGCCTGGTCATCACCGTGCTGGCGGCGTACGGGCTGTCGCGACCGGGGTCACTGCTGCATCGCCCGCTGTTGTTCGTGGTGCTGCTGACCTTCCTGTTCGGGCCGGGCATCATCCCCAGCTACCTGCTCGTCAGCTCGTTCGGGCTGATCGACAGCTACGCCTCGCTGATCCTTCCGACGGCGATCTCGGCGTTCAACCTGATCGTGATGCGGTCGTTCTTCATGGGCATCCCGGGGGAGCTGATCGACAGTGCCCGGGTGGACGGCGCCAGTGAGTTCGGGATCCTGACCCGGATCGTGATGCCGCTGTCCAAGGCGGTGGTGGCGGTGGTCGGGCTGTTCTACGCGGTCAGCTACTGGAACGCGTTCTTCAACGCCTTGCTCTACCTCAACGACAACAACAAGTGGCCGCTGCAGCTCGTGCTGCGGACCTACATCGTGCAGGCCCAGCAGTTGCCGTCGGGCGCCGGTGGAATCGTGGCGTCGCCGGGGATGAACCTCGCCCCGGCACCGACGCTGGCGATCAAGATGGCGATCGTCGTGATCGCCGTCGTACCGGTCCTGCTGGCCTACCCGTTCATCCAGCGGCACTTCACCAAGGGCGTCATCATCGGCGCGGTCAAGGGGTGATCTTTATGGACTTGAAGCGAAGGAACTTCTTGGCGCTGAGCGCCGGAGCCGCTGCTGTCGCCGCGACCTCTACTCAGCCCGCCGCTGCCACGAGCCAACGGGAGCGGTATCGCTGGCGCAACGTCGAGATCGTCGGCGGTGGCTTCGTCACCGGGATCATCCACCATCCGGCCCAGCGCGGGCTGGTGTATCTGCGCACCGATATCGGCGGCGCGGCGCGGCTGGACCAGCGCACGCAGCGCTGGGTCCAGTTGCTGAACTGGGTCGGCCTGGAGGAATGGAACCTGACCGGTGTCGAGAGCCTGGCTCTCGATCCGGCGGATCCGCGCCGGCTGTATCTCGCGGTCGGGACCTATACCAACGAATGGTCCCCGATCAACGGGGCGATCCTGCGTTCGAGCGATCAGGGCCGGACGTTCGAACGTACGGATCTGCCCTTCAAACTGGGCGGCAACGAACCGGGCCGCTCGATGGGCGAACGGCTCGCGGTCGACCCGAAGGACGGCCGGGTGCTCTACTTCGGCACCCGCCACCAGGGCCTGTGGCGCAGCACCGATCGCGGCGTGACCTGGGCTCGGGTCGACAGCTTCCCGACCACCGGTACGGCGGGGATCGGGCTCGGGTTCGTCTTCTTCGATCCCCGGGGTGCTCGCCGTGGGCGCCCGACGCCGACGATCTACGTCGGCGCGACCGATCCCGCATCGCCGTTGTACCGCAGTGATGACGCAGGTCTGACCTGGCAGCCGGTCGCCGCTCAGCCGACCGGTCTGATGCCGCATCACGGGGAGCTCGGCCCGGACGGCTGTCTCTACGTGACGTATGGAGATCTGCCGGGGCCGTACGAGATGTACAACGGCGGCGTGCACAAGCTGGACACTCGCACCGGGGCGTGGACCGACATCACGCCATTGCGGCCGAACACCGGTGGCGAAAATGGATTCGGGTACGCCGGTCTCGCGACCGACCCGCGCCGGCCGGGTGTGGTGATGGTGTCGACGATGGGCCGGTGGGGGCCGGTCGACGACGTCTTCCGTTCGATCGACGGCGGCGCGACGTGGCACTCGATCGCCGAGCGCATCGAGCTGGATGTGTCCGGGGCGCCGTACCTGACCTTTCATGGGGAGAAGGCGAAGCTCGGCTGGATGATCGGTGACATCTCGATCGATCCGTTCGACTCGGACAAGGTCATGTACGTGACCGGCGCGACGGTCTTCGGGACCGACGACGTGCGGAACGCCGAGCGTGGCCGGAGTACGCACTGGTCGGTGCGGGCGCAAGGGCTCGAAGAGACCGCGGTGCTGGACCTCATCAGCCCGCCGTGGGGTCCGCCGTTGATCAGCGCGCTCGGCGACATCGGCGTCTACCGGCACGACCGGCTGGACGTCGTACCGGCTGATGGTCAAGCTGCCAACCCGGTCAGCGGTACGTCGCCGAGCCTTGACTACGCCGCCCGGACGCCGGGCTTCGTTGTCCGGCTGGCCAATGACTCGGCGGGGAAGCGCGGCGCGATCTCGGTCGACGCCGGCAAGACGTGGGCGCCGTTCCCGGGGGAGCCCGCCGGGCTGACCCAGACCGGAAAGGTTGCCGTCAGCACCGATGCGCGGACCTTGATCTGGGTTTCGGGCAACATCGCGCCGCATTTCTCGCGTGACCGCGGTGCTACCTGGTCCCCGGTCGAGGGCCTGCCGAACGACGTCACCGTGGTGGGCGACCGGGTCGACCCGACGCTGTTCATCGCAGTCGCGGCCGGAACCGGCACGGCGTACCGCAGTGTCGACAGTGGTCGGACTTTCGTGCCGACGGCAACGGGTCTGGTGCTGTCGCAGGCCAAGCTGGAGACCGTGCTGGACCGGGCCGGTCATTGCTGGCTCGCGGGTGGCACGGGCGGTCTGTACCGCTCGACCGACGGCGGCCTGACCTTCGGTCGGCTGAGCGGCGTCGACGAGGCGCTGACGATCGGATTCGGCAAGGCGCGGCCGGGTCGTCCACACATGGCGGTGTACATGTCGGCGAAGGTCGCCGGGCGCGCGGGGATCTACCGGTCCGACGACATCGGTGTCTCTTGGATCCGGGTCAATGACGACCAGCACCAGTACGCCTCGACCAACGACGCGATCACGGGTGATCCGCGCGTCTACGGCCGGGTGTTCGTGTCCACGAACGGACTCGGGATTCCTTACGGAGAACTGTGTTGAGCAATGTGTTGTCCTTCGGCGGCGACTACAACCCTGAGCAGTGGTCGCCGGAGACCTGGAAGGAGGACGCCGAGCTGATGCAGCTGGCCGGGGTCAACCTGGTCACGGTCGGCGTCTTCTCCTGGTCGAATCTGGAGCCGCGGCCCGGGCAGTACGAATTCGGCTGGCTGGACACGGTGCTCGACACGCTCGCGGATCACGGCATCGGTGTGGACCTGGCGACGCCGACCGCATCGCCACCGCCGTGGTTCAGCTTGCAGCATCCGGAGGCCCTCACAGTCACGGCGGCCGGAACGCGGTTGACCCATGGAAGCCGGGACACGTACTGCGTCTGTTCGCCGGCGTACCGTGAGGCGGCCGCGCGGATCTGTGGGGTGCTGGCCGACCGGTACGCCGAGCACCCGGCGCTGACGATGTGGCATGTCCACAACGAGTACGGCACGATGTGCTACTGCGATCAAGCCGCGGTTTCCTTCCGCACCTGGCTGCGGTTTCGGTACGGCGATCTGGACGCGCTCAACGCGGCCTGGACCACGTCGTTCTGGAGCCAGCGGTACTCCGACTGGGCAGAGGTGATGCCGCCGCGGGCGACGCAGTACCTGGTCAATCCCGCGCAGTTCGTCGACTACCGGCGGTTCTGGTCGGACGAGCTGCTCGCGGCCTTCAAGGAACAGCAGACGATCATCCGGGCGGCGACACCAGATATCCCGGTGACGACGAACTTCGTCTTCGGCGGGTGGGTGCCGGTCGATCACAGCCAGTGGGCCGACGCGGTCGATCTCGTTGCCATCGACAACTACCCGTCCGGGACCGGCCTGGAGCCTGAGGAGCAGACTGCCTTCGCCGCGGATCAGGCCAGGGGATGGGCGGGGCGTGGCGAGTGGTTGTTGATGGAGCAGGCCCCCGGCGCCATCAGTGACGGCAAGCGCCTGCACACCAAAGAGCAGGGGCGGATGACGCGGATGAGTCTGTCGCACGTCGCCCGCGGATCGCGTGGTGCTCTGTTCTTCCAATGGCGGGCCTCCGCTGGTGGGGCCGAGCAGTTCCATCCCGGGATGCTGCCGCACGCCGGCCAGGAGTCCCGGCGCTTCCTGGAGACCTGTGAGCTGGGTGGCCTCCTGGGGCGGCTAGGTGACGTGACCGGTAGTCAGGTCGAGACAGAGGTCGCCGTGCTCTGGGACGCCGCTGCCTGGTGGGCGATGCAGGGAACCCATCTGCCATCGTCCGACCTCGATTACCTGGAGGCGGTTCGCTCCGCGCATCGGCAGTTCTGGCGAGCCGGGGTCGGGGTCGACGTGATTCATCCGGGGGCGGAGCTGACGCCGTACCGGCTTGTCGTCGTTCCATCGCTGTATTTGGTCGACCCTGCTCATGCGGCCGCGCTACGCGAATATGTCGCGGCCGGTGGGCATGTGCTGGTGACCTATTTCAGCGGCATTGTGGATCCGAACTGCCGGGTGTTTCTCGGCGGCTACCCGGGCGCATTCCGTGAGCTGCTCGGAATCCGGGTCGAGGAGTTCTATCCGGTCGCCGAGACCGAGCTGGCGGACGCCGGGAAAGCGCGCTGGTGGAGTGAGCAGGTTGATCCGGAGGGCGCCGAGGTGGTGGACGTCTACGCCAGTGGGCCGCTGGCCGGTTCGCCGGCGATCACCCGGAACTCCTTCGGTGGCGGCGAGGCCTGGTACGTCTCGACCCAGCTTGAGGACCCCGGCTACCGCCGGCTTGTCGAGACGGTCTGCCGACGGGCCGGCGTACCGATGCCGCTACTGCCGGACGGCGTCGAGATGGTCCGCCGCCGGAAGGACGCAGACACGTGGACCTTCCTGCTGAACCACGGTGCGGCAGAGGTGGCGATCGAGATCGAGGGACACGATCTGGTGAGCGGGCGGCCCGTCGAGGGTGCGTTGACGCTGCAGCCGGGAGCTCAGGCGGTGGTGGAGCGGTCCGGCTGAGGCGCGGGGCCGCTGCTGGCCCGAGCGGTCAGCACCGCGGGGACGAGTGTCCCCGCGGGCGGGGCGAGCCCGTCCAGCTTGCCGATCAGGAGCTCCACCGCCTGCTGCCCGATCTCCTCGGCCGGAATCGCGACCGATGACAGCCGCGGGCGCTGCCCCTCCGCGACGTCGTCCGCGCAGATCGCCAGCACGGACATGTCCTCGGGAACGCGCCGGCCGAGACTGCGCAGTACGTCGAGCAGCGGGCCGATGATCGGCTCGTTCTGAACGACCAGGCCGGTGAGATCCGGCTCCTCGCGGAGGAGCTGTTCGACTGTCGCCAGCACGGCCTCGTGCGTTGCCTCGCAGGGCGTCTCGACGCCGTGGATACCGTGCCGGTCGACGGCCGAACGGAACCCCTCCCGGGTGCGCTGTGCGAATCCGGTCTGCCGTTCGTACACGGCTGACGGCGTACCGAGCAGGGCGATGCGCTGGTGACCGAGGTCGGCCAGGTGGTCCACGCAGAGCTCGGCGGCGCGGACGAAGTCCAGGTCGATGCAGGTCAGGCCCTCGGCATCCAGCGGGAAGCCGATCAGGATCGACGGCAGATCGAGCGCGCGCAGCAGTGGCACGCGTTCGTCGTACAGCTCGATGTCCATCACCACGACCGCGTCGACCAGGGCGCTCTGCTGGACCCGCTCGAGGCCGGTCGCGCCTTCGTCGGCGGTGAGGAGCAGCACGTCATGGTCGTACCGGCGGGCTGTGGTCACCACCGCGGTCGCGAACTGCATCATCACCGGCACGTGCATCCCGGCGCGGAGGGGGATGACCAGGGCCAGCACGTTGGACCGGTTCGAGGCCAGGGCCCGGGCGCTCGCATTCGGCCGGTAGCCGAGGGCATCGACGCTCGCCTGCACCCGTTGGCGTGTCTCGGGCGAGATGGAACGCTTGCCGCTGAGAACATAGGAGACAGTGCTGGCCGCGACGCCCGCATGCCGAGCAACGTCGGCGATCGTCGCCATGGGCCCCACCTCTGGGTCGGAGTTGACAGTCGAAGCGCTTCGACAATACCACTCTGGACATTCTCGTGACCGGCGTCAAGGTCTCGGCCGCCCAGACATTGACCGTACTGCGTTCGCATTGCATAGTGATGGCGTTCCGGAGGGAATGATCTCCGGCGCATCTGTCGAATTCGAATCGAATTCGACATTGTTGATCCCTGGAGTCGGCGGCGGGTTCTCCCGCCTTTTTTCTCACGCAATATCGAAGCGCTTCGATGATTCGCCGCCGACGCCCACTCCGAGAAGGGAAATCGATGATGAAAACCTCCCCAAGATCCTTCGCGACCCCGCAGAAGGCGGTCGTGGCGCTGGTGACGCTGCTGGCCGCTCTGTTCGCCTCCGCACTGCCGGCCCACGCGGCCACCTGGGAGTCGAGCGACAAATGGGGCACGTGGTCGAACGGCGGCTACACGGTCCGCAACAACGTCTGGGGCAGCGGTGCCGGCGCCCAGACGATCTGGGCGAACTCCTACAGCAACTTCGGCGTGTGGGCCAACCACCCGAACACCGGCGGCGTGAAGTCCTACCCGCACTCCGCCCGCGACATCAACCGCCGGATCAGCTCGCTCGGCAGTCTGACCAGCAACTTCAACGTGTCCCGCCCCGGCAGCGGTGCCTACTGCACCTGCTACGACATCTGGGCCGACGGCCACAACTACGAAATCATGATCTGGATGAACAAGCAGGGTGCCGTCGGCCCCCTCGGCAGCCGCCAGACCACGACCTCGGTCGGCGGGCACACGTTCGACGTCTACCGCGGTACGAACGGCTCCAACGCGGTCTTCTCGTTCGTCCGCACCGGCAACACCAACTCCGGTTCGGTCGACATCAAGGCCATCCTCAACTGGATCCGCGGCCAGAACTGGATGGGTGACGTGAACGTCACCGATGTCCAGTTCGGCTACGAGATCACCTCCTCCAGCGGTGGTCTCAACTTCAACGTCAACAGCTACTCGGTCAGCTACTCCTGACCATCCCCTGGACCACGCGCAACGAGACACTGCCCCGACCACCGTCTCGTTGCGCGTGCCAGGTGCGGCCCGCAGCCGCCCGATCCACCCCGAACGGATCCGATCGCCCCGCGTACGTCGTACCGGTGGTCGAACAACGACTTGACGGGATCGGGGTAAGTAGAGATGGACGTACGCCGGATGAAGATCGCGGGCCTGATCGGGTTCGCGGCTGTTGCGTGCTGGCTGGTGGACTCGGCGCTCGAACTGCCTGGCGAACCGGCAGTCGGCAGCGGGCTGTGGTACTTCGAGACGGTGGTCGCCACTCTCGCGCTGGCCGGCTCCGGTCTGTTCTTCGCGACGGTAGGTGCGCTCATCAGGGACATCTCGCAGCCGACAAGGATCGCGATGCAGGTAACCGCCGTCGGCTGGTGGCTGCTTGCCATCGGAGGGGCGGCGATGCTCGTTGTCGGCTCGGACCAGATCGGAGCCGTCGGCCTGGTGTTCCCGATCGGTGGGAATCTGAGCATGCTGGCCGGGCTGATGGCCGCAGTCCTGTTCGCCCGCAACGGCGGATACACAGGTTGGCGGCGCTGGGCCGCGCTGCCGTTCGCCGTCGCGGAAGTTGTCGGTGGGCAGCTGCTGTCCAGCGACGAGTCGTCGATCCCGAGTCAGGCTGTCGAGATTCCGCAGCATCTGCTGCAACTGTTCTTCGTGGTCGCGATCGCAACCGGTGCCGCGGCCAAGACGGCGGTCTCCCGCGTCGAAGCCCCGAACTAATGCTTTGGGTGTGAGCGCCGCAGTCGACCCGCGGCGAATCAGTACGAGGTCGGCTGGGAGCAGGGCGCTTTTGCGTGCGGCGTTGCGCTATCGACGGGGGGAAGGGGCCGCCGGTCGACGTCCGAGCTGTTCCGCGACTGGCCTCGTGAACGATCAGGGACGATCCGTGGCCAGCAGGTCGAAGATCAGCAGGGCCTCGAAGGTGCCGTCGCGAAGGGGGCTGGCGGCGCGGCAGGTGCCGGCCAGGATGAACCCGTTCGCCTGAGCGAGGTGAGCCGAGGCTTTGTTGCCCTCGCCAACGGTGAGCTCCAGTCTCCTGAGGCCCAGACCGTCGGGGCTGAACGCCCGCTCGATGACCTGGCCGAGGGCTGCCGTCATGATGCCGCGACCACGAGCATCAGGGTGAGCGCAGTAGCCGACTGTCCCGCTGGTCGGATCGATCGCATCCGGAGGGGTCGCGATGCTGATGTCACCCAGCAACTGGCCAGTCTCGGAGTCGGCAACCACCCAGCTGACCTCTCCGCAGCCACCCGTCTCCGCATAGCGAGGAACTGCTCAGCCTCCGCTCGGCCGAACGGCTGCGGAATCTTCACCAGCCACCGCAGAGTCCGCGGATCGTTGCACGCCTCGATGATGCGCGGAACATCCCCATCCACAAACTGCCGCAAGACAAACCCCGGCCCACTCGCCACACAGCCACTACGCCCCACCAACAACCCCCGGTTCCCAACGCCCCCATCGCCGGCCTGCCAACTCCCGGGCCTGCCATCCCCGGGCCTGCCATCCCCGGGGCGTGCCAACCTCCGGGCGTGCCGACGACTGGGCTTGGCGACCACTGGGCGTGCCGACGACTGGGCTTGGCGACCACTGGGCTTGCTGACGACCGGGCTTGGCGACCACTGGGCTTGCCGACGACCGGGCTTGGCGACCACTGGGCTTGCCGACGACTGGGCTTGGCGACCACTGGGCTTGCCGACGACTGGGCTTGGCGACCACTGGGCTTGCCGACGACCGGGCTTGCCGACCACTGGGCTTGCCAACCCCCGGGCCTACCAGCCCCCGGGCCCGCCAACCACCCGCACCTGCCGACCCCGGGTCGTTGAACGGCCGCAGCGACGAACACCCCCACGTACGTTGCCCGGCCGCAGGTGATCGGTGTTGGTGGGAGATTTGCGGGGATCTACTGCCACGGAGCGGCGGTAGATCCCCGTGAACCTCGCAATCGGCACCATCCAGCCAACCGCAAACACCAGCAGCTCCCGTCGCCCGATCTACAGCCAGGCACGAACGCGCCCAGCCACGTACGAGGTGGCCGGTCGCCGGCCGACCATGGCCTGTTGCTTAGCGATCCGGTAACAGAGGTGACTAGGTGCCGCCCGCAACAACCTCCCGCGCGACCAACTCCGCCGCCGCCTGGATACTGGCTGTTGCTGTTGCGACTCAGGGGTGCCCGGTGCGCGGCTGAGCGATCCGACGGATTGGTGCTCACATGCTGCGGCACCAGATTCCTCTTCGCCTGGGACTGAATAGGTGGTGGTTGCCGGCCTCGATCGTCCAGCGCAGCTGCTCCGGCCGAGCGGTTTGTCAGCCGGCATCGTCTACCGCGCGGCTGCTCCGGCCCAGCGGTTGCCGGCGAGCAACGTGTACCGCGCGGCCGATCCGGCGCCGTGGTCGTGGGCGATCCGCAGACCGCGTGGCTGCTCCGGCGCCGTGATCTTGGTGATGCGCTGACGGCGTGGCTGATCCGAGACCGTGGTTTTGGTGAGGCGCAGACCGCGTGGCTGATCCGAGACCGTGGTTTGGTGAGGCGCAGACCGCGTGGCTGATTGGGCGCCGTGGCTTTGGTGATCGCACCCCACCGTGCCGTGAGCACGCACCAACCATTGCCGGGGGCACCGGTGAGTTGGGGCGTGCCGGTCGAGCACGGTACGCCGCCAGTGCCCACGTCCGCAGACCGTGCGGCGCGCGGACAACTCGGGGGATGTGGGAGCCGACCCGAGGATGTCGGAGTCGACCCGGAATCCGCTGCAGCGCGCGGCGAGTCGACCCGGAACCCACTACAGCGTCCGGCCAGCCGACGCTGTAGCCGGCCCCGGATCGTGCGGCACGCGGCTGAGCCTGGCGCCGTGGTCGTTGCTGATCCACGGACGCCTGCTGTGCTTCGTACCCGGTGACCGCGAGCCCCCGGCACAGCAGGGTTCTACGGTCCTGCTGCTGGGGTCTCGTCGGTTGCCCAGGGGTCGGTGTAGCCGGGTGCCTGCGAGAGGAGGTGGGCGCGGAAGGCTTCGCGCGCCGCGACCAGTGCGGGGTTGGGCAGGGAGCTGGCCGTGGGGAGCCGGGTTGACTGTGCCTGCAGCGCGTTGGTTCCAGGCCAGTCCACGCTGGAACCGCCCGTGCTGGCACTACCCGTGCTGGCAGCGCCCGTGCTGGCATGAGCCACACCGACACGGGTCGTGCGGGCATCGCCCGCACTGGCGCCGGCCGCGCCGACGTCGTCCGGGCTCGGACCAGCCCTGTCGCCACTGGTCCCGCGGCCGTTGGTCGCACTGCCACTGCCATTGGCCGTGCTGGCACTAGCCGCGTCGGCGTGAACCTCACCGGCACCGCCCGTGCTCGGACCAGCCCTGCTGGCGTCGGACCCGCCGGGACCACCTCGGTCGGCGTTGGCCGTTTCGGTGTTGTGGGCAGGGGTGACCCACGCGGCCATGGCAGCAAGGTCCGCAGGGGTGGGTGGTGGTGGGTCGGCCCAGGATGGGCGACCGACGTGGACGACGCCTGCGGTGATGGTGATGGTCCATTGGTTCTTGTGAACCGCGCGGTGGTGGGCGGAACACACCAGGGCGAGGTTGTGCAGGCTGGTGGGGCCGCCGTCGACCCAGTGGATGACGTGGTGGGCATGGCACATCCACGGTGGTGCTTTACACACCACGCAGCCCTTGTCGCGTTTGTTCAATGCCCGCCGGATGTAGCGGTTGACGAAGCGTTGTTCGGTGCCGACATCCAGGGGCTGCGAATCGCCGCCGAGCACGATCGGGAGGATCGCGGCATCACAGGCGAGCAGCCGGACGGCGCCGGCGGACAGGTTGCCGCCGAACACCAACTCACCCATCCCACCCGATCCACCCGTGGCACCGGTCGCATCGGTCGCACCGTTCGCACCGTTCGCGCCGGTCGCACCGGCCGCACCGTTCGCGCCGGCCGCGCTGTTGAAGGCGTCGGGGACGTTGGCGAGGGCGTTTTTGAGGTCGTTGAAGTCGATGGTGACGGTGAGGTGCGGTACGCCGGGGTGGTCGGGGTTGCCTGCCGCAGCATCCGAGATCCCGATCAGCGCATCGGCTTGGCGCTGTTCCAGGGTGCGCGGGTCACGTTCACCGTCGATGGTTTTGTGGGGTTTGGCGAGGGTGTGGATCTGGGTCTTGACTTGTTCCCCGGCGGCGCCGGGCAGGAACCCGGTGATCTTCACCCCGCCGTCGACATCACGCAGCCGCAGTGAGCGTTGCTTGTGGGTTTCGTCTTCGGCGGGTTCGGGTCCGTCGGTGTCGAGGCGGGCGAGGACGTCGCGGCCGAACTTGGTGAGCTCGCGGGTGTTGGTGTGCTCGGCGGCCCGGATCATTTCCCGTTCGGCGACGTCCAGGACTTCGACCGGCACGGTGGAGGGTGCTTTCTCCAAGGTCGACACGATGACCTTGGCCGAGTCCGGCGCCAGGACCGCCAGGACCGCCGACCCCGCCGACTCAGAGGCCGCCGACTTCGATGGGTCGGCGGGGTCTGGCAGTGCGTCGGCGACGGCGGAGTATTTGGGGAGGTTCTTGGCGAAGGTGAGGTCTTTGCGGACGTCGGCGGGGACGAGCCGGTAGCGCTGCGAGACGAGTTCGGTGGTGTCGCGGGCGCCGAGTTCTTGGGCGGTGCCGATTTCGTCGAGGCGGGCCATGGTTTGCAGTTTCAGGGTTTCGACCAGGGCGGCGGTGGCCATCAGGGTGTCGAGAGTCGACAGCAGTTCGCTGCCGCTCTGCGTGTACACCGGTGGCATCGCCAAGATCTCCATACCCCAAAGCATAGCCATGGCCACCGACAGTTTTCGAGCCCAGAACCCCTTATATACAAAGGAAGTGTGGGCTGTTGGTGTGGGCTGGTTGCCCGTTCAACTTGCCCACACCTGGCCACAGCTAAGTCAGGTGTCGGTGGTCGTGGTGGTCGGACCTTTTCGTCACCTGTCGCCGAAGAGTTTCCGGCCAGCCGACCACGTCACGTACCTAAGCCGCAGCCCATCAGCCTCAGGCAACGGGGAGCGCGGTCGCCGGGCTCCCCGTTCGGCTCAGCCATCCGTTCTGCTCGCTGTGCGTTTCAGTTGGCTGGTCTTGGTGGTTGGGCGGGGTGCAGACCGAAAGGACTCGGCCGGTGTCGTGGGTTGGTGGTTGCTCGCCGCGTCCGGCCGATCTGAAAGACAGCATGGTGGGTCGCCGCGGTGGCTGAGGTGGAGGGCGAGGCCGCGACGGAGGTTCCGGTTGCTTGCGGCTGACGGGCTTGGGTTGCGGTCCGGCAAGGCAGGCCGGTGACCATCTTCGCGTCGCCTGGGCTGCTGGGCTGCTGGGCTTTGGTTGCGGTTCGGGAGGGAGGGTCGGTGACCGCGTTCTCCGGGTTGACGGGCTCTGGGTACGGTTCGGGAAGGGAGCCGAGCGGCAGTGGACTCAGCTTCACCACCGGTCTGGGCTGGCGTGGTCACCACGGGACTTGGCTGGCGAGGTGCGTTGGTCGGTAGGTGCCTCTTAAATGGCGATCACTAGTTGCCGACTAGCGACACTTGAGGCACCCAAGCCAAAGCCCGTCAGCCGTAGGCAACGCGAAGCGCGGTCAGGGGCAGCGCCATCCCCCTCAGCCATCCGCTCAGCTCGCCGTGCGCTTCAGTCGGCCGCCCTTGGCGGACGGGCGGGGTGCAGACCGAAAGGACTCGGCCGGGGACGTCGCGCTGTGGTTTCTCGCCGCGACCGGCCGATCTGAAAGACAGCACGGCTGGCCGCCACGATGGCTGAGGTGGATGGCGAGGCCGGCGGCCAGAGCTTCCCGTTGCCTAGGGCTGATGGGCTTTGGTGGCGGTCCGGTGGGGAGGGCGGGTGACCGCGTTCTCCGTTGCCTGGGGCTGATGGGCTCTGGTTGCGGGTTGGTGGGGAGCCTGGTGACCGCGTTTCCGTTGCGTGGGCTTGACGGGCCTGGTTGCTGCTCGGGAAGGAGCGCCGAGTGGCAGCTGGGCGGCGGGGCCGGCGGCCACGGGTGAACGCTGCCTAGGGCTGACGGGACTTGGTTGCGGCCTTCGAAGAGGACGGCGGTCGTGTTTGCGCTGGCTGGGCTGATGGGTTTGTTGCTGTCTGGGGCGGGGGTGTCGCAGGGAGCTCTCAGTTGGCGTTGGGTGCTTCAGGTATGCGGCGGGTCCGGTGTCGGGGCTGAGGGCCACGAGGGTTCAGAGGAGGGGCCCAGGTTGTGCGCCGGACATCACGCTGCTCGGCGAACCGGGTGGGAGCGGCTCGCCGTACTGGGGGGTGAACCGGAGGAGGTGGGTGATGGGGTGGAGCAGGGTTGGGTTTGTTGTTGGGCAGTTGGGGGTTTGGGCCGGGGTGGTGGGGGTTGTGGTGGGGGGATTGATCCTGGTTTATCCGGCTGCGGTGGCTGAGGGGGTGTACAGCTATCCGTTTGGGGCGGGGGCGTTTGCGGGGGTGCAGGTGGTGCTCATGGTGCGGGATTTTGTGTTGGCGTTGGTGTTGTTGGGTGTGGGGCTTTCGGGGGCCGTTGGGAGGTCGCGGGCGGGTTGGGTCGGCGTGGTGGGGAGTGGGCTGGCGATGGTGGGGCTGGCTGTGCTGGAGGTTGCTTCGGTGGTTGCTCGGACCCGGTTCGGTGGGGTGTACGGCGTGCTGTCGTTGATGGTGGGGGTGTCTGCGATCGTCGGCGGGGTTGCTGTGGTGCGGGCGCGAGTGTGGGGTGGGTGGCAGCGGTTCTTGTTGCTGGGCGTCGGCGTTTACGTGTTTGTTCCGATGACGCCGGGCATTCTGGCCGGGCCGGTAGGCGAGCAGTTGGCGATCGCGGGGTGGATGGTTGTCTTCGCCGTCCTGGGCGGGGTTGTCGCCGCGCGGAGTCGACATGCCTGAGGACGCTAGGAGGGCCCGCACGTTGGTTGCTGTCGGCGCGCTTCTGGGCGTGGCCTGGACGGCGGCGTTGCGGGCGTTCATGATCCAGCTGGTCGGGGCTGCGGAGTCGCGGTTTACCTGGTACGGCACCTTTGTCGGCATTCTGCTTCCGGGGGCGATCGTCGGCGGCCTGCTCGCGTGGTCGGAGTACCGGCGCCGGATCGGGTTGGAGCGGCGGCGGCTCTTGGTGTGCGCGCCACTGATCTTCGGTGTGACTCCTTTGACGATTCCAGGTGCCGTCGGGCATCTGTTGAAGACGGGGGAGGGGAGCGCCTCGTTCATGATGACCGCGCTGGCAATGCTGGCCGGCTATTCGCTGACCAACCGATCTCCGCTCGGCGTCAGGATTCCCTGTGCGGTCGTCGGATTCGCTCTCGTGCCGGGAATGCTGATCGGGTACGCCGTCGTACCGGCTCTGGAGCCCGGCGCGGTTCTCGACCCACAGCGGAGCTGGACGGCGGTGCTGTTCTGCAGCCTCTTCGTCCTGCTCGCCATCGCGTGCGCAGTCCCGCACAGGAGAGCATCAGCCGCGAGCTAGTTGGGCTGCTTGCTCGTGGCTGATGGGGCGGACGAGGGGGTCGGCGTGGCGGTGGACGAGTTGCCAGTCGTCGCCGACGCGGCGGAAGACGACGGTGACGCGCAATGACCAGTCTTGGTCTGGGAGGCCGCCTACCTCGCCGTGTTGCCGTTCGATCAGCGCCAGTACGACGAGGTCGCCGGAGGCGTAGGAGCCGGTCAGCTCGACCTGAGCCTCGCCGGCAGTGAAGTACTCCTCAAGGGCCTTCACCGTTGCGTCGGAGGCGTCGAAACCGTGCCGGGTCCCGCCACCCGAGGGCGCCATCAACGTGTAGTCGTCCGAGTGCTTGATGAGCTCGAGATAGCCTCGGACGTCGCCGCTGATCAAGCGGCCAGCGGCATCGTTCGAGCGGTTTACCAGTCCGGCGATGTGAGACATTGCTCCTCCAGTGTGCGAGTCGCCTTCCGGTACGTGTCCTCGTGGCCGATCGGTTCAGGGGTTGGGGCCTCGGGTGTGCAGCATGGTGGCGGCTTCGCGGCGGTTGGTTGCGCCTAGTTTGGTCAGGATTGCTGCGACGTGGTGGTCGACGGTGCGGACGGAGAGCACCAGGCGGTCCGCGATCTCGGCGTTGGTGATGCCTTCGGCGAGCAGGGCGAGTACTTCGGTCTGGCGGCGGGTGAGCCCTGATCCGGATTCGGTTTGCAGCGTCGCCCGACTCGGAATTCCCCGTACGCCGGTCGCCCGGAGCTCACGCCGTACCAGATCGGCTGCCGGTGTCGCGCCGAGCTGTTCCAGCAGGCTGAGGCCGTGGAGCATCGACTCCTTGTCGCCTGAGCCGGCGAGCTCCAGCGCCTCCTCGTAGGTGTCGCCGGCTTCGTGCCAGTACGCCGCGGCCGCCCGCCAATCGCCGTTGAGGGCGAGCTCGAAGCCGTTGCCGTCGGCATGGTTGCTCACGGCATCGATGCCGTTGCGCGCCAGGTAGCGGCGAAGCTCGCTGAACAGTGGGCCGGCGGCGACGGGGAAGGTGGTGGTCAGCTTCTGATGGATCATGTCCGCGATGTCGGGGCGCTGGTTGAGCCAGGACCACTCCAGGTAGGCGGTGGCGGCGTGGACGAAGCCGCCCGGTGTCGGTGCGGCGGCGACCCGGTTCCAGGCCGCGCTCAGGATGGGCTCGGCCTCCTTGGAACCTTGGCGGGCGAGGAGGCGGCCGAGCACCGGGTAGCAGTACGGGAGCAGCAGGACTGGGTCGTGGTAGGTCTCCATCAGGCGCCGGAGGCGCTGTTCGGCCTGTTCCCATTTGTTCTGGCGAAGGTGAAGCAATGACTGCACCACTTCGAAGCCGAAGAGGTGCGACCAGTAGCCGTGTTCGTCGGCGGTCTCGGTTGCGCTGCTCAGGCATTCGGTTAGCGCGGGCCAGTAGTGGTGGAAGTACAGCATCTCGGCGAGTACTTGGTGCGAGCGGCTGGCGGCCTCTGGCTCGTTGTGGGCCAGGGCATTCACGCGGCTCTCCGCGAGGTCGTCCAGGCCGGTGTGGTCCCCGAGGAGGCAGCGTGCGACGCCGAGGTAGCCAAGCCCCATGCTGACCGCCCGGGGGAGGCCTGCGGCTTGCGATAGGTCGCGGGCTCGCTCGATCGCCGGGATTCCCTCGGCGAGCTGTCCGGACATGACCAGCAGGACCGCTTGGTGCGTCGCGATTGTTGCGTCGGCGACATTTGATCCCAGTGTCTGCGCGATGTCGGCCGCTCGGTTGAGTGCGTCCCGGGCCGGTGGGAATTCGCCTGCGTCGGTCAGCCAGCGGCTTTGCCGGAGCAGGGACTGGACCAGACGGAGTGGTTCACCGGCCTTCGCCCGGAGGTTGACAGCCTCCTGCCCGACCTCGACAGCTTCTGAGTGCCGACCCGCCGTCAGGAACTCCCAGGCGCAGTCCTCGTACAGCGCGGCTCGCTCCTCGAACCCGAGTCGCCCTGCGTGCCGCAGTACGGTCCGGTAAGTACGCAAGGCCTCTCGGTGTGAGCCCGCACTCGTCGCCGACCGCGCGAGGCGGGGGCCGTAGACCAGCAGTGTGTCGACGTCGCCGGCGTGTACGGCGTGATGGACGAGCGAGGAGATGGCCGGCGTGGGAGTTTCTTGCAGGCAACTGAGGACAGCTCGGTGCAGGGCGCGGCGGCGGGTGTGCGGGATCGCGTCCTCGATCGCTCGTCGGGCGATCTCGTGGCGGAATCCGATCTGGTTGCCAGCAGCAATCAGTACGCCGCACTGGTCCGCTTCGACCAGTGCTTCGTGGTCGGGGACCAGGCGCTCGGCGAAGGCGAAGTCGACCTTCTCCGGTACGACGGCGAGGCGTTCGACCGCGTCGACGGCCGCTGCGCTGAGAGGCGTCAGCCGGGCGAGGACGGCGTCGACCACTGTGGCCGAGATGGTGCCAGGGTCGGAGATCAGTTCGGTGATGAAGAAGGGGTTGCCGGTTGTCAGTTCGAGCAGCTCGGTGGCATTCCAGTCTGATCCAGCGACCAGCTGCTCGATCGACCGCAACGACAGGGGTTCCAGTGCGATCCGGTGCACCGTGGCCGCCGTCAGGGCGGCGAGCAGGCGGCGGAGCGGGTGCAGCGCATCGACGGTGTCGTCGCGGTAGGACAGTACGACCAGCGCCCGGAGCTGTTGCATCCGGCGGGCGAAGTACCGGAGTGCGTCGAAGGTCGCGTCGTCGCCCCAGTGGATGTCCTCGATGATCAGTACAGTCGGAGTCGCCTGATCGAACTCGGTCAGCAGTGCGGTCAGTACTTCGTCGATCGTGCCGCTGGTCAGCGCCTGCTCGGCCGTCGTTCCCCGGAAGGCGTCGCGCAGCGGGCCGAGCGCCGAGGGCGCGAAGAGGTCGTCGCAGGCGCCGGTCAGTACGCGGGCCGTCGTACCGATCCGATCAGTGAAGTCTTTGAGCAGACTGGACTTGCCGATCCCGGCCTCACCGGTCACCAGTGCCACCGAACCGGCGCCATCGGCGGCAGCCGTCAGGGCAGCCTCGAGCCGTGCAGCGTGGCTCGCGCGCTCAAGCAACACCGGCCGACCCCCTCTCCGATAGGCATCAGCGAGTCTAATCAGATCGCGATGGCTTCGGCGGACAATTCTGCGGCCCGAGAATCAGGAGAACCGATGCGGTCCCGGGCTTCGTAGTGATGAGTTCGAGACGAGGAGTCGGGGATGATTGACCTGCAGGTGTTCGCGAAGCTCCGGCACATGTTTGGGCATGGGCATCTGAGCGACGTCGGGTACGACGCCAACTCGCCGACGACGGCGCATCTCTATCGGTACCGGACCTCGGCGGAGTCGCACTTCGTGAAGGTCATCAACTCCTACCGGCAGTGGCCGATGATCGAGTTCATCGCGGCGGGTTTCCGCCGGCTGGCGTTGGAGACCGACCTGTGGCGCTATGAGGCCGACGTCTATCTCGGCGACCTGCGGGGTTCGCTGCCGCCCGGCTTGCGGCTGCCGGAGCTGCACGGCATCGAGGTGCTCGACGACGACCATCTTCTGCTCGTGGTCGAGGATGTGCAGACCGTCGACCTTCCTTGGGATGCCGATCGCTACGGGCACGCCGCTGAGCTCCTGGGCAGGTTGGCGGCCCGGATCACTCGCGACGACGTTCTCCCGGCGGTCGCGCTCCGTTCGCCGGGGAAATTCACCCCGATGATGTACGAGGGCTTGGTCCAGCAGTTCTTTGTGCCGGCCATCCTCGACGAGACCGTGTGGACGCACCCGTTGATCATCGGCAATGCCGAGCTCAACGACGATCTGCGGAAACTCGTCGACAGGATCCCTGCTCTGCTTGACGATCTTGCCCGGCGCCCGCAGCTGATGGGGCACGGTGACGCCTGCCCGCAGAATCTCCTGATCGATGCTCCGGACAGTTTCGTCGGGATCGACTGGACCCCGGGAGGTCTGGTCGCGGCCGGCGATGATCTCGGTCAGCTACTGATCGGCCGGGCGCAGGCGGGGGAACTCGATGTGGCCGGGATCGCCAACCTGCGCGAGCTGGTGATCGGCCGGTACCACGCGGGCCTGGTCGCCGAAGGACGCTCCGATATCACCGCGGACGACGTACGGGCCGGGATGGACGGAGCACTGGTGATCCGGAGCGCGTTCCTGTCGCTCCCAGTCGGTCGGCTCGCCGAGCCGGTGACGCCTGAGCTGGCGCAGTTCGTGACCGACCGGATCGCATTGACCCGCTACTTGGTCGGGCTGGGAACGTCCGCCTAACCGCCAAGAGCGTGCCCTTCACCGACCGGTCGAGTGACGCCGGAGACTTGGTAAGCATCTAGCAGCTACGGGCGGACGGGCCCGATCGGATGCAAGATAGGTAGTCGGTACCGATGCGAGCCGGGGTTCGGCCGGCTGATCATGAGGTGTTCCTCACGAGTCGATTGCTGGAGTTTCGATGAACGGCGACACCAACGAGCGGCGGCACCTCGAGCTGGCGGCTCCGCTGACTATCCGGCCGGCCACGATGGTCGATGTCGAGGCCTTGCGGCGGCTGGCAGAGCGTTCTGTCTATGCCCTGCTCGCCGCGCACTACAGCCCCGAACAGCTCGCTGCCGGACAGGACGCGAAGTTCTACTGGGTCGAGCCGGAGTTGATCGAAGACGGCACCTACTACGTCCTGGAGATCGACCAACAGCTCGTGGCCTGCAGCGGCTGGAGCCACCGCGGGACCTTCCACCCGCCGGGGACCTCCGACAACCACGAGCACACGGTCGACAGCGAGACCGCCACGATGCGGGCGACCTACGTCGATCCGCGCTACGGGCGGCGAGGGTTCGCGACCCTGCTGGCCCGCGTCACCGAACTCGCCGCGACAAACGCCGGCTACCGCACGTTCGAAGCGATGTGTACGCCGCCCAGCGAGGCCATGCGCCGGTCCCTCGGCTACGAGGTCGTCAACCGCATCCAGACTCCCGTCCTGGATGACGTCACGTGGGCAGCAGCCCTGATGCGGAAGACGATCTGACGGCTCAGCGACCGCGGAGAAGCCGCACGCCGATCACTCCGAAGGCGACCACGAGGAACGCTCCGCCGACGACCTCGGGGTATTCGTTGCCGAGGACAAACAACCCGAGGATGTGCAACGGCGGCCAGGACATCACTCCGGCCGCGGCGAGCACGGGCACCGTCCGGCTGCGCAGGAGAGCCAGTCCGAGCAGGAAGATGCCGACCAGGTTGCCCAGGATGAACAGCGGAAACACCCAAGCGAAGGCTGGGTCACCACCCTGGCTGTCGTCGATGACCGCCGCGAAGTCCGCCGTCGGCCCGCCGTACTTCGCCATACTGAGCGCGATCAGGCCCGCCAGGTTCACGCCGAAGTAGCAGATGTAGCCGCCTGCTGCCAGAGTCCCCCCGATGAACCCCAGCTTCGCCGACCGCCCGGACCCGATCACCCGGATCGCTGCCAAGACCGCTGGCACCATCAGCAGGGAGCCCAGCGCCGCCGCGAGTGTGGCGAAGCGGGTGGCGGTCGGATGCGCGACAATCAGCGCGAGTGTCTCCGCACCGGTCGCATCGCTGCCGCCATCCTTCGTGGCGTACGCATAGAGCGCATTGGCGATCAGGAGGCCGACCGGGCCGGTGAATGCGCCGGCCGCGAGTCCTCTGCGCCTGAGGCGGTCCGCGCGTTCCGCCGATGAAGTCAGTCGGTTGGTGTCGACCGAGGTTGCCATGGGACGTCCCGTTCTGTGTCCGCCGGGCGGAAGTGCCCGAACAGAAGCGGTACGGCGAGGGTCGGTCCGTCGGTTCCTTGCGCTACCTGAGGCCGAGGGGTGAGCGAACCGTTCCCGTCCGCAACGTCGTACTGACGGGGTATGCACCACGTAGCGGGCACGGGCGAGACCGAGAAGGCAGGGCGAACACCGATGGCTGAAGGCCTGGAACTGGCAGTCGTCGACAGCCTGCTGCGGAGGAGCGAGGTCTGGGCCGAGCCTCCCGAGGGGCTGGAGCAGCGCATCCGCGCCGGCCTGTCTACGCGCCCGGAATGCACGTGTCCCGACTGCGGCGGGCCCGCGCGGATCGCCGACCGCTTCATCCTGTACCGCGAAAGCGGTCCCGAGCTCCATCTGCGCAGTGTGTGCCGCGCCAGCCAGCACTTCGACCTGCCGGACCGCGCGGACGAGTAGGTAGTTGCCGCCGTCCACCGAATAGGCAACCGCCACCGATGTAGGTCCCGCCGGCTGCTGCGAAGTTGGTTGTACGCAAGAAGTTTCGGGGGAGCCGAAGGGGGCCTGAGCATGACAGAGGCTGAGGGGCAGGAGTTGGCGGCGGGATTCCACCGCGGCGAAGAGGTTGTCTTCGCGGAGGTCTACAAACTGTATTCGCGGGCGATGTTCGCCACCGCGATGAGCATTCTGAACAACCGTGAGCTCGCCGCGGACGCGGTCCAGCACGCGTTCACGCGAGCGTGGCAGGGCGCGGAGTCGTTCGACCCGAGCCGCGAGATCAAAGCTTGGCTGTACGCGATCACGAGGCGATCGGCAGTCGATGTCTACCGGCGTGAACGGAAGTCGCTGCAGTCGTTGACGCTGGACGGCGACCTGTACTTCGGTCGGGCGATCGCCGTCGAAGGTCCGTCGTTGGAGGCAGCCTGGGAGGCCTGGCGGGTGCGTGAAGCGCTGGACGAGCTGAGCCCCGACGAGCGGCAGGTCCTGGAGCTCGCCCACTTCCACGGCTACTCGCAGAGCGCGATCGCCGAACACCTGGGCGTCGCGCTCGGAACGGTCAAGAGCCGCACCTGGCGAGCCCACCGGAAGCTGACTCTCCTCCTCCGCGACGTCCGTGATCCCGCTCCAGCCGAAGACAGCGCGTTGAGCAAGTCTGCCTGACAAAGCTCCCCGCCGTCGGCGACGGTTACCCATATCGTGTCTCCTGGGACCGTACCGACGGGGGAGCACGAAGATGGTCGATGGCCGGGTCGATGGGCTGGTTGAGCGCGCGGCGGCGCTCGACACGCTCGCTGAGGCCGTGGCGGCAGTCCGTGATGGCGGCGGTGCGGGCGTCGTACTGTCCGGTGAGGCGGGGATCGGCAAGAGCAGCCTGGTCCGGTCCTTTCTGTCGCGGCTGGGCGAGGACACGACCGCGTTCGTGGGGTTGTGCGACGACCTGTCCACGGCGAAACCGCTGGGGCCTTTCCGCGATGCGTTTCGTGGCACCGGGATCGCGGAGGTGCTGACCTCGGCCGGGCCGCACGAGGTGTTCACGGCTGTCGTCGACGAGCTGTCCCGGGCCGAGAAGTCAGTTCTGGTTCTCGAGGATGTCCATTGGGCCGACGACGGCAGCATCGACCTGCTCCACTACCTGGTACGTCGCCTCGACCGGTTGCCGCTGTTGATCGTGATGACCTTCCGCACCGAGGCGCTCGAGACCAGAAGCACTCTGCGACGTGTCCTCGCATCGGTCAGCTCGCCAAGGTGGCAACGCCTCGAGCTGGGGCCACTGTCCGAGACCGGCATCGCCGATCTGGCCGGACCGCAGTGGTCTGCCCACGAGCTGCTGGCACTGACCGGTGGGAACCCGTTCTACCTGACCGAGGTCCTCGCCGGCCCGCGTCACGGCGTACCGGCTTCTGTGCAGGACGCCATCTTCGCTCGGGTCAACGAACTGGGGGAGCAGGCGGTCGCGACGCTGGAGCAGTTGTCGGTGATCCCGACCGCGATCCCGATCAGCCTGGCGGAGACCTTGGCGGCGGGGGACGGGGATGCGGTCGTCGCTGCTGAGGCTGCGGGCATTCTGGAGGTTCACGGTGCTGAGCCTGCGACGATCACGTTCCGGCACGAGTTGGCCCGAAGGGCGGTAGCGAGCGGCGTACCTCCGATCCGGCGGCGGCAGCTGAACCGGAATGTCCTGGAGGCGATGGTGGCGGAGGGCGACACCGTGGACCTCGGCTCGCTCGCCCATCACGCTGTCGAATCGGGCGACATCGAGAGCATCGTGCGCTTCGTGCCGGCGGCCGGGCACGAGGCTGCTCGGACCGGGGCGAATCGCGAGGCTCTCAAGCACTTCGAGACCGCCATTCGCTACGAGGCCGAGACGCCGGATGCCGAACTCACCGACCTCCTCGCTGCCTACAGCTGGCAGTTGCATCTGGCCGGGCGACACGATGAGGCCATCCCGCAAGGCATCGCCGCGGTGGAACGCCGGGCGGTGGCGGACGATCGGGGTGCGCTCACCGACGCGCTGTTGGGGCTGTCGCGGACCTACTACGTCGCAGGCGACATCGATGCGGCCAGTGCGATGGCGGATCGGGCCGTGAGCGCCGCCGCGGGAACCGGGGCGGAGGCCGCCGCGGCCACCTCGCAAGGCGTGATGACCGCGCTCCGGGTCGAGTCGGCCCAGGCGATCAGCCAACTGGAGGCCGCGCTCGAGCTGTCCCGGCAGGCCGGGCGGCCCGACCTCGTCGCCCTGTGCTTGAACTATCTGGGGATGGCGCACTGCGATCTGGGGGACGAGCAGGGGCTCGATCTGATGCGGACGAGCCTGGAGACCGCCCGCCGCGGGAACGATCGCGAGGTGGTTGCCCGCTCGTACTTCAACCTCAGCCACATGCTGCTCAGGTTCCATCGGTGGAACGAGATGGAGACGATCGCGAAGGCGGGCCTGGCCTTCAGCGAAGAGTGGAACCTGCTGACAGCCGCCCAGAATCTCGCGATGCACATGGGGGTGCTCGCGACTCATCGCGGTGATTGGGCGGAGGCGGAAAGACGGTTCGTCGCCTTGGCGCCGGAGGTGCCGGACACCAGCCGCCGCGCCACGCATCTGGCGACCTTCTACGGCCAGTTGCTCGCACGACAGGGGCATCCAGATGCCGAGGAGCTGTTGAATCGAGCGTGGGCCGCGGCTTCGGGGGAGGCGGCCGAACCGACCGCCGTACTGGCTGGGCTGGCGCTGCTCGACTGGTGCTGGCTGCATGGCCGGGCCGACCCGGGTGAGGTGATTCGGACCACGCTGCTTGGTAGCGAGCGAAGCGTCGCCCGCAGCGGTCCGTTGCGGGAGCAGTTGGACCGCGCGCTGCAACGGACGAGCCAGGGGACGTTCGAGGACTGGCGGGCGGCGGCTGCGCGATGGGAGGAGCTTGGCGCGCCTTACGAACAGGCGGTCGAGCTGGCTGGATCCGGCGAGGTGGAGCCGACCGTCGAGGCCCTCCGGATCTTCCGGGCGTTGGGTGCGCGACCTGCGGTCGACCTGGTGAAGAAGCGCCTTCGGGCCCTCGGAGTTTCCCCCGAACGAGCCGGCCACCGGCCGAACCAGGCTGGTCTGACCGCACGCCAACTGAAGGTGATGCGGATGATCGCCGACGGGATGACCAACGCCGAGATCGCCGACGAGTTGGCGCTCTCCGTCCGGACCGTCGAGCACCACACCGCGGCGATCCTCAGAAAGCTCGACCTGGAAACCCGGCGCGGAGTGCGCGCCCGCGCTCGTGAACTAGGCCTCCTCGAAGGCGCCTAGGAGGCCGCTGAATAATCGGTGTGTCCCTGCCGGGTGTGTGGGTTGGTCGCGGGGACGATTGTGGGGTGCAGGGTGTTGAGCGGGTTGATCGGGAGTTGTTGGATGCGCGGGCGCTGGTCGGTCATCTGGTGCCTGAGGGGAGCATGTTCGCGTTCTTGGCTGAGCATCGGCGAGAGCTGTTCGCTGACAGTGATTTCGATGATCTGTTCGGGTCGGGTAAGGGACGGCCGTCGATCCCGGCGTCGGTGATGGCGTCGGTGATGGTGCTGCAGACGTTGCACGACTATTCGGATCGGGAGACCGCGGAGGCGGCGCGGTGTGATCTGCGGTGGAAGGTCGCGACCGGGATGGCGTTGGACGCGAAGGGTTTCGACGCTTCGACGTTGGTGTATTGGCGGCGGCGGTTGGCGAAGTCGGATCGGCCGTATCGGATCAATGACGCGGTCCGCAAGCTGGTTGCGGTGACCGGAGTGTTGCGGGGCCGGTCGAAGCGGGCGGTGGATTCCACGATCCTTGACGACGCGGTGGCCACTCAGGACACGATCACTCAGCTGGTCTCGGTGATTCGCCGGGTCGGTCGGCAGGTGCCTGGCGCTATGGAGCAGATCGCGGCGGTGTGCACCGGCCACGACTATTCCCAGCCGGGCAAGCCGGTGATCGACTGGGACGACCGTGACGCGCGGCAGGCGCTGGTATCGGCGCTGGTCAACGACGCGAACGCGCTGATCGATGCCCTGGCCGGCACGAAGCTGGACGACGACGCCGAGGACGTGGTGGCGTTGCTGGCATTGATCGCCGGCCAAGACGTGGAACCGGCCGACGGCAGCGACGGCACCGACGGGCGGTGGCGGATCGCGCGGCGGACCGCGCCCGAGCGGGTGATCTCCACGGTCGATCCCGAGGCCCGCCATACCCGCAAGTCGCCACGTAACACCCGCGATGGGTATCGCGCGCACGTGGCCGCCGAGCCGGAGACCGCGATCATCACCGACGAGGCCCTCACCCAGGCAGCCGGGCCCGACAACAGCGACGCTGCCGTGGCCGCCGACTTCCTGGCCGCCGAGACCGAACCCCGCCAGTGGTACGGCGATTCCGCTTATGGCGCAGGGGATCTGCGGGCCGCCATCGCCGAGTCCGGACATGGCGCGGTAATCAAACCCGGCCCGGTGAAGGCCCCGGTCGAAGGCGGTTTCACCATCGATGATTTCACCGTGGACGAAGCGGCCGGCCAGGCCCAGTGCCCGGCCGGGCACACCCGGACGATCACCAAGACACGCGCCGTGGTCTTCGGCGTGCTGTGTCGCGACTGCCCGCTGCGGACCCACTGCACCACGGCCAAGAACGGCCGTATCCTCCAACTCCACAACCACGACGCGCTGCTACGCCAAGCCCGCCGCGACTGGTCCAACGACCCGGACCTGCGCCAGAACTACCGCACCAACCGGCCCAACGTGGAACGAGCCATCTCCCAGATCGCCAGCCACGGCGGACGCCGCGTCAAACTCCGCTACCGCGGCACCACCAAGAACAACGCCTGGCTCAAACACCGCACCGCCGCCCTCAACCTACGCAACCTCATCGGCCGAGGACTCACCCGCACGACAGGACTCTGGGTCCTGACCGCCCAGACCACCTGACAAAGGCCACCAGCGAGGCTTCCGATCGGCGTCAGCGCCCACCACGAGCCACCCCACCGGCCCCAGACACCTTCTCACCGACCGGACCGCTCTGCCACGCCTCGCCCCAGACTTCGAACTGCGCCTGCCCACCAATCTCCGCGCTCAGACCCACACAGCAACCAATCCCAAAACCGCCCTAATTCAGCAGCCTCCTAGAAACAGGCGAACCATCCCGGGCGGGATCGCCGTACTGCCTCCATGACTGGAGATGCAGGCAGCGATCCGCCAAGCCCTGAGACAGGACACCAGCATCGGTGGATGGCTGCGTCCTGGCATCGGGTCAGTGAAGGTTTCGTCATCTATCTGCGGTGTGACTGCGGTGCGCGACGAATCAGCGAACTACCAACGGAGCAACACGTATGAAGCATGTCGAGGATGGAAGCCTGGTCGCCGGGCTGCGCGAGTTGGTCAGGGGCCGCGTGATCGGTCCGGAGGACGAGAGCTGGGACGCCGAACGGGCGGCCTGGCATCTGCTGGCGGATCAGCGCCCGGTTGCGGTGGTCCACGTGGCCGATGCGGATGACATCGGGGTGGCGGTCCGGTTTGCCGGGCAGCATGGGGTCGGCGTCAGCGCGCAGCCGACCGGGCATGGGGCCACTCCGGCCACGGACGGGGCGATCCTGCTTCGGATGGGAGCCTTGACCGGGCTTTCGGTTGATCTCGCTGCGGGGACTGCACGCGTCGAAGCCGGAGCCCGGTGGCGAGATCTGAATCAGGCGCTGAACGGTTCCGGGATGAGCAGCCTCCCCGGCAGCAACGGGGATACCACCGTGGTCGGCTACACGCTGGGTGGCGGACTCGGTTGGTTCGGACGCAAGTACGGGCAGGCCGCGAATCTGGTGCGGTCTTTCGAGATCGTCGACGCCGACGGTGAGCCGCGACGGGTGACGGCGGAGTCCGATGCCGACCTGTTCTGGGCGCTGCGCGGTGGTGGCGGCGACTTCGCGATCGTGGTCGCGATGGAGCTGGCCTTGGTACCGGCGCCCGAGATCTTCGGCGGGCGGACGATGTGGCCGATTCAGCACGCGAAGGAACTGCTGCGGACGTTCGCGGAGGTCACCACGACAGTTCCGGACGAGCTGACGCTGTGGATCTGGCTCCTGAACTTCCCGGACGTCCCGTTCGTTCCGGAGGCGATGCGCGGTCAGTGGGCGGTCGCGCTGGACGCCGTCTTCCTCGGCCCCGAGGACGAGGCCCGCAAGCTGCTGGCCCCCTTCGAGGCGGTCGCGGCTCCGCTGATGAGCGGTACGGCGATGATCCCGTTGCGCGAGATCGGGCTGATCGCGCAGGAGCCGGAGGAGCCGGTACCCGGTCTGCTGAAGACGGTGCTGCTCTCCGACTTCGATGCGGCCGCGATCGACGCGCTGCTGGACGCCGCCGTACCGGGTGAGCCGTCGCCGCTGTTCGCTTTCGAGGTACGGCACCTCGGTGGTGCGTTCGCTCGCGCGGACGTATCGCAGGGGGCAGCCGGCACGATCGACCCGCCGTACCTGTTGCTCGCCGGCGGCTTCGTGGCGGCGCCGGAGATGGGTGCGGCGGTTGAAACCGCGCTCGCTGGTCTGCACGACAAGATGAAGCCGTGGATCCGCGAGCGGATGGTCCTCAACTTCGCCACCGACGAAGAGCTCGCGTCGCTGTTCCCGTCGGGGGCGGTGGAGCGGTTGGCCGCGATCAAGCACCGGGTCGACCCCCACAACACCATCAGAAGCAACCATCCAGTTGGTTGATCGCCCGCGCATAATCCCGCTTATGTGCGGGTTCAGTCCTGCTTCACGGCGGAGGTGTCGACGCAGACGATCCCGGTGTTGCCGTCCTGGTCGGCGATCACGGTGAGCGAGGGGGCGTCGCTGTCGTCGGCGATGGTTCCGCCTGCGGCGAGGGCGGCGGCGATCCGTTGGTCGGCCGCCTCGGGTGCCACGTAGACCTCGACATGGAACCGCTGACGCGAGGTCTCGTCGGCCTCCCCGAACCACAGGTTCGGTACGCGTCCGGTGGCGTCCCGGATCTCGTCGCCGGGGGTACCGCGGCCCTGGGCGGCGGCGTCCCCGGTGAGCAGGGCGGCCCAAACTGGAGCGATGGTCGCGGAGCGCGCGGTGTCGAGGCCGAGTTCGAGGTCGCTGACCGAGGCGGGATCGGCCTTGAGCTGGTGGACGGTGGCGAGCTCGGTGATCTGTCGCGCCAGGTCGATGTCCTGCTGGGTCACCCACTCGACGACGTACTCGGTGCCTTCGTCGTCGCGGTAGATCGCATCGTCGCTGACCAGCTTGAGGTCGACGTACCCCTGGCCGATGGACACCCGCGGATGGTGGCCGAGCGCGTCGCCCGCTTCCCCGATCGCGGCAACGAAGCGGGCGCCGGCGCCGAAGCTGTCGATCAGGTAGCGAGAGTGCAGTCCCTGGGCCAGCTTGCGCCAGTCGGTCAGGTTGGCCGCTGCGATCTGGGCGCCCTTCAGCATGTCCATGGCTGGGGACCATACCCCTGGTTCAGCGTGGAGCCGAGGGTTGGCCGCTAGCTGCCATCGGCCTCCGTAGCCGCTAGATGTTGGCTAGGAGCCTGGGCTGGAGTAGTGGCGAGACTGCCGGGTGAAGAAGGCGATGCTGGCCACCAGGCAGACGACCCCTGCGGCTGGGCTCAGCCAGCCCAGCCATGCGGGAAACCACAGCGAGTCCACCCGGCCGGTGATCATGGCGGCGGGGATCCACGCGACGAACGCCAACGGGAGGGCGACCGTGAACAGGATGGATCCGAGCGTGCCGAAGATCTGCAGTGGGAAGTTGCCGTAGGTTCCGAAGACGGCGTCGATCAGGCCGGTCAGCGACTGCGTGTTCTGCAGGCGAAAGGCCAGCGCACCGCGAGCCAGCTGGAGCCCGCCCTCCAACATGCCACCGGCAGCGATCGCGATGACAAGCCACACCACGAGCAGCGGATGCCAGTCGATCGGGGCTCTGGGCAAAGCCAGCGCCAGGATCGCCGCCGCGATGATCACGTCGCCGAACTGCTGCAGATTGAAGCGTCGCGTCAGCAGTTGCAGGAACGGACTGGTCGGTCGCAACAGGTACCGGTCGAACTCGCCGGTGTGTACGACGAGGTCGACATCGATCACCCGCCGGAAGAAGAAGGCGTAGACGCTGTGGCTCGCGATCCGGATGCCGAACAGCACCATGATCTCGGCCGGACTCCAGCCGGCGATCGAGCCGAAGGCGTCCAGCAGCACTCCGATGAAGAGCAACTGCCCAGCGTTGAAGGCCAAGGCGCCGATGACGGAGATGAAGAGATTGGCCTTGTGCTCAAGCTCGGTCAGCCAGGCCACGCGCAGCAGGATGCGGAAGTCGCGGAGCAGATCAACCACCGTTGATCACCACCTTGCGCAGGGCTCGCCAAGTGACCAAGGCAACGATCGCGGCAGCGGCCGCCAACCAGCCGAGCTGGGCCGCAAGCACACCCCAGAGTCCGCCGAGCGGTGCCTCGCCCTGCCAGAGTTGGAGCGGTGCGAATACCTGCAGCCCGAAGGGCAGTGCATCAAGGATCGGGCGCAGCCACGAGGGGATGAACCAGAGTGGGACCAGGGCACCGGAGGCAAAGCTGGCGATGGCTCGGTAGACGTAGAACGAGCCGCGAGTATCTGTTGTCCAGAACGCCACCATCGAGACGGCGAGATTCAGCAACGCGGCGATCAACCAGCCGAGCGCGGCCGTGAGGACGAAACCAAGAAACGCGACGCCGCCGGCCGGCGGCGTCAGACCTCCCATGGCGAGCGCGATGGCCAGGCCGACCACAACTCCGGGAATCGCGCCGACAGTTCCGCCGACGGACTGCAGGAGGCTCTGTCCCACGACGCCGACCGGACGGATGAGGTCCGTCGCGATGGTTCCCTCGCGGACCCGGTCGGGGATCGACGACAGCTGCCACGGCAGTGCGACATGCCAAACCAGCATGGCGATCACCGCATAGCTGACCGCATCGGCCTCGCTGATACCGGCGACGGCGCCGCGCCCGGCATAGACAGCACGCCACACCGTGACGAGCAGGACGGTCTGTAAGGCGACCGACAGCATGGACAGTACGACGTTCGCCCGGAAGTACAGCGCGTTCTTGGTACCGAGCCGAATCATTGACCACGGCACGACCCAAGGAGGTCGCGGGGGCTCGGTCACCGCTCGGCCTCGGCATAGATCAGGCGAACCACGTCCTCCAGCTTGGGCTCGTTGACATGAATGTCCGCGATGGCGGTCGCCGAGGCCGCTTGCGCGATCACGGCCGCGGCGCTGGTCCGCTCCGGGTCGAAGCGAAGTGAGACCGTGCCGTCGGAGTTCTCCAGCCGGTCGGCGTGCTCCGCGCGAATCGAAGTCGTGGCCGCGCCCTCGGCCGGAGTGACCACCACCTCGCGGAAAGGCAGGTAACGGCGCTTCAGCGTGCTGAGGTCGCCGTCGTAGACGACCCGCCCACGGTCGATCAGCACGATGCGCCGGCACAGCTGCTCGATGTCGTCCATGTCGTGCGTGGTGATCATCACCGTGGTGGAGTGCACCCGGTTCTGCTCCGCGATGAAGTCCCGCAGGGCCTGTTTCGCGACCACGTCCAGACCGACCGTGGGTTCGTCCAGATAAAGCACCTGCGGGCGATGGAGCATCGCGCCCGCGAGATCACCACGCATCCGTTGTCCCAGCGACAGGGAGCGGATCGGCGTTTCCAGGAAGTCCTTGATCTGCAGGACCTCGTCGAACTCGTCGATCCGGGCGGCATAGTCCGCCGCGGAGATCCGATAGAGGTCCCGGATGGTTTCCAGCGAGACGCGCAGCGGCAGGTCGAACCAGAGCTGGGTCTTCTGCCCGAAGACGACGCCGATGTTGTGGGCGTGCTTCTTGCGATTCTCCCAAGGCACCAAACCGTCGACCCGCACGGTGCCCGAGGTCGGTACGACGATCCCGGTGAGCATCTTGATGGTCGTGGACTTGCCGGCGCCATTGGCGCCCAGGTAGCCGACCATCTCGCCGCGCTCGACGGTGAATCCCACCTGATCGACCGCACGCACAGAGCGCTTCGGAGCCCACAGCCGCCGGATACCGGCGAGTCGGCCGGTCGTCGGTTGCGGCTTGCGGAACTCCTTGATCAGTCCATCGACCTCGATCATCGGCACCTGACGAGGGTAGAGCCTGCTCTACCTCGACGCGCCAGCTGGCGGGATGTCGGCGGTGCCGGAACCTTTCTGGCGTTGAAGCCCACCGATCCCCGCCCGCTCAGTCGTCGAAACCATCCTCCGGCGGCTTGAGGCGTTGACTCCGCCGTCCCGCTGATCGGGGTGGTCAGCAGGTTTGGGTGCCGGGTGGGGTGTTGATGCCGGCGAAGGCTCGTTGGATTCCTAGGCATTGGGGGGAGCCGGCGCCGTAGAGTTCTTTGGCGCTGAGGATGGCGCCGTTGCGGGCGGCGAGGTAGTTGCTGGATGAGGTCAGCTTGGTGGCGAGGGTGCGGTACCAGACCTTTGCCACGATGTTGCGGCCGATGCCGGCGAACGTCGTACCGTTGCAGGAGGTGCTGTTGTAGGCGACGCCGTTGATGGTTTTGGGGCCGGTGCCTTCGGCGGCCAGGTAGAACCAGTGGTTCAGCGGGCCGGAGGAGTAGTGCGGGTCCAGGCCGCCGACGCCTGCGCTCCAGCAGTCGGGGCTCGAACCGTCGGAGGACGGCTTGTCCATGCGGCGGAGTGGGGCGCCGGTGCCGAAGATGTCGACCTTCTCACCGATGAGGTAGTCGCCGAGGTCGGTGGCGTTGTTCGCGTACCACTCGACCATCGTGCCGAAGATGTCCGAGGTCGATTCGTTGAGGCCGCCGGCCTCGCCGGAGTAGTTGAGGTTGGCGGTGGCTTGGGTGACGCCGTGGCTCATCTCGTGACCGGCCACGTCGAGGGAGGTGATCGGATGGACGTTGCCGGAGCCGTCGCCGTACGTCATCTGGGTGCCGTCCCAGAACGCGTTCGCGTAGTTGCTGCCGTAGTGCACGCGGGACTTGGTGCCGACGCCGTTGTTGAAGATGCCGAGCCGGCCGTGCACGAACTTGTAGTAGTCCCAGGTGACCTGCGCGCCGAAGTGCGCGTCGACCGCGGCCGTCTGCACGTTGGTGGGCAGGCCGTCGCCCCAGATGTCGTCGGCGTCGGTGAAGATCGCATTGGTACCTGCGTGCACGGTGTAGCTGTTGCCCCGGGTCGGGTCCTTCAGCAGATAGTTGGGAGCCGTGTACGACGTCCCGATCGACACCGTGCCGGCGTACATCGAATTGCCCTCGCCTGCTTTGATCTCGTCATCACTGCCCAGTACGGCGCCAGTGTTCGCGTCGGTGTAGGTGTGCAGCACGGACGGGGTCTGGTCGGGCTTCACACTGCGGGTGACCACGTCGTACGCGAGCACGGGCTTGGTCGCGGTCACGTAGACGATCAGCTCACCGGTCGCCGACTTGAGCTTCGGCTTCGTCGACGGGACCGCGACGGAACCAGCTCCCTGGTTGAAGGTGGTCTGCTCAGTTTTCCCCTTGCCACGTTGGACAATCAGGTCACCACCGACAACGCGCAACCCGTCGTACGTGCGCTCGTACCGGATGAACTCGGTGCCGTCGGGATCCCGCGCCACGTCGCGGACCTGACGGGCCTCACCTCCCGCGGGCACTCCAGCGGCCGGCATGACAGCCAGCCCCGACACCAAGAGTCCTCCCGCCGCACCCACGGCCACCAGACGTCTTCTCACAGCAGTGCTCCTCACGATTGGGACGGAATCGTGAGGAGCACTGTGACGTCTGGAGGTGGCACCTGACAAGAGCTCAGTCACACACTGCCAACATCCGACTACCGTTTGAAGTCACCGTTTGCCAGGGGGTGCACCGGGTGCTCGGTTAGGGTGACGAAGTCCGGCTGGAGTCGATCGGGAGGAGCTGGCGAATGAAGGTGTTCGACGCGTGGCGGACGTGGGCCGACGCAGAGCCCGCACTGCGTGACCGGCTGCCGGGGGAGGTCGTCGACCAGCTCGCCGTCGTGTACGACGCCGCCGCGGAATGGCACGGTGACCAGGTGCACCCGGCCGGCGAACCGTATGTGGAGCACCTGATGCAGGCTCTCCAGGTCGCGATCGAGGCCGGCGGTGTCACGTCGTTCGACATCTTGGCTGCCGTGGTGCTGCATGACGTCGCGGAGGACACCGACGGCACGCTCGAGGAGATCCGCGAGCGGTTCGGGGCCACGACGACCGAGTTGGTGGCCGCGGTGACGAAACCGGACGCGGCTCCCGGTGAGGATCCGGCGGCGGTGCGTGCGGGATATTTGCGGTCCTTCGAGGATGCGCCGGCCGACGTACTGATGGTGAAGTTGTCGGACCGGTACAGCAACGTGCAGGCCCTCGACACCCATCCGCGGCCGGCCAAGCAGGCCCAGTACTACGCGGAGACCGTGCGCTGGTTCATCCCCCTGGCCGACCGGATGCCGCAGTTCACGGCGTTGTTCGCCGAGTGGCAGCAGCACTTCAGCCACCTGGCCGACAAAGCAGACGGTCAGGGGTAGAGCCCGGCCCGGAAGGTGAAGGAGACCAGCTGGGCGCGGTCGCGGGCGCCGACCTTGGTCATGGCTCGCACGGCGTGGGTTTTCGCGGTGAGCGGGGACATGTAGAGCTGGGCGGCGATCTCGTCGTTGGTCAGGCCGGCGGCGATCAGGAGGACCACCTCTCGTTCGCGTGGGGTCAGTGGGCGGAAGCGCTGGAGGAGTTCCTGGTCTGCGACGGGAGGCGGGCTGTCGGTCATGTGACCGATGAGCGCGGCGGTTGCTGCCGCGGAGAGGGTGCCGCCGCCGGTGACCACCTCGGTGATTCCGGCGACGAGCTCGGCGGGGCTGACGGTCTTGCTGAGGAAGCCGTTGGCGCCGGCTCGGAGGGCAGCCAGCACGATCTCGTCCTGGTCGAAGGTGGTCAGCACGATCACCCGGACCTTCTCGGCCGGGTGCTCGGCGCGGATCCGGCGGGTCGCCTCGACACCGTCGATCCCGGGCATCCTGATGTCCATCAGGACCAGGTCGACCGGATGCTCGCGCAGGAACGGGATGACCTGGAGTCCGTCCGACAGGTCGGCCACCACGTCCAGGCTGGGGTCGAGCAGCAGCATCGCCCGGATACCAGCGCGCATGTCGTCCTGGTCGTCGACGATCAGCACTCGGGTCATCGGACCGCAACTCCCGAGGGGCTCAAGTCCGCCCGGACACGGAACCGGTCGCCGGTGTTGTCGATCGTCAACCGTCCGCCCGAGGACTCGACCCGCTCACGCATCCCGACCAGACCGAGCCGACCGCCGGAGCCGGAGCCGCGCCTCCCAGGATCGATGCCGCCGGGATGGATGCGGTTCTCCACGGTGACGCAGATCCGGCCGTCCCGTTCCCGGACCTCCACCGTCGCCGGCCCGGTGCCATGGCGATGGGCGTTGGTGAGTGCTTCCTGGACGACTCGGTAGACCGTCACGCCGACGCTGGGTTCGACGAAGTCGTCGGGTACGTCGATTGCCGGCTCCACGTCGAGGCCGATACTTCGGAATGAAGCGATCAGCCCTTCCAAACCGCTGAGCGCCGGAGCCGGCCGGAGCGCCTCCTCGTCGGAACTGTCGTCACCGCGGCGAAGCAGCGCAAGGATCCGCTGCGTCTCCACGACGACCGAGCGCGCACTGGACCTGGCCGCCACCAAGGCCTGCCGGGCCGGCTCGGCATCTTGGGGCAGCCCGATCTCCGCCACCCCGAGGTGCACGCTGAGCATCGCGACCTGGTGGCCCATGACGTCGTGGAGGTCGCGGGCGATCCGGAGCCGCTCCTCGGTCACCCGCCTGATCGCCTCGATCTCGCGGGTGGCGATGGCGTTCTCGGCGCGTTCCTCCAGCGTCCACCAGTGGTCCCGGTAGATGCGGAGCCCGGCGCCCGTCGCCCCTCCGGCTACGGCCGAGAAGAGGGCCGCGGTCCCCACGACCGCTCCGCCGCGAAACCCGCCGACCGTCATGTACGCGCCCAGGAAGGCGGCCGCCACGATGGCGGTTGCGATCAGCGGCCGCTTGCCCCGGAAGGTCACCGAGAACAGCACGAGGACGGCGATCATCCAGAGCGACAGCGGGTCGTCGCCGACCGCCGTCACGGCGAAGGAGGTCGCGCTGGTCACGATCAGCCCGGCCCACGGACTCCACCACGACAGGGCGATGCCGCCGCCCGCGAGCGCGACGGACAACGCCGACGGCCAGTCGGGGCCGCGCAGCAGGAGCGCCACGAGCTGACCGGCGAAGACGAGTCCGGCGATCGAGTAGGCGGCCAGGTTCACGAGGTCGGGACGGCGGATCCACCCGGGTGCGGCGGGCCTGTCGTCCTCGTGCTGCGCCTTGACCATGCATTGATTCTCGTTCATACCTGGTCCGGAGAAGTACTTCATTCGAAGTACACGGCGGTGCCCGGGAGCGTCGAGACTCAGCAACGAGAACCCCACCACGATCCAACGCAAGGACATCCCGATGACTCAGACCGCCGTACCGTCGACCACCACCCCGTCGCACGGACTCCGAACCGTCTACCTGGTTCGGACCGTCTTTTCGTTGATCTGGGCAACCATCGTCTTCACCACCTCGACCACGCTCGTGTCGGCGGACGAGCCCACGGTGCTCGCGGCCGTGCTGCTCACCATCTACCCGCTGTGGGACGCCGTCGCCACGCTGCTCGAGCGGCGGATCGCCGGTGGAGCCACGGATCGCGTCGGCACGGTCAACCTGGTCCTCGACCTGGCCGCGACCGTCGGAATTCTCGTGGCCAGCTTCGGCACCGTCGGCAAGATCCTGCTCGTCTTCGGCGTCTGGGCGCTGCTCTCCGGAGCAATCCAGCTCACGGTCGCGGTACGGCGGCGGCGCGTGGTCGGCGCGCAGTGGCCGATGATCGTCAGCGGGGGCTTGTCAGTCCTCGCCGGCGCGTCGTTCGCCGCGATGTCCGCCTCAGCCACGAGCGGTCTGTCCACCATCGCGGGCTACTCGCTCTTCGGCGCCTTCTGGTTCGTCGTCTCCGCGATCGCACTGACCGTCCGGGCCCGGTCCGCTCGCTCTTAAGAGCCGAGGAGGAGGCGGTCGGCGGTGATAGCTGTGGCCAGCTCGCAGGCGCCGGTGCTGACGGTGCAGCGGACGATCGCCGACGTCTGATGGTTGCTGTCAGCACCGGAGACGGTTGCCACCATCAACAAGTGGTCGTCGTCCTCCGGCGCCGCACCCTGCAGGCAACCCTTCCACTCCCGCAGCAGCTGGCCGGTCTTCGCGTCGAGCGCAGCCTCCGCGGTGGCGCAGGAACTCTGGTCGCGAGCCGGCGTTCCGAACACCGTGGCGCCAGCGGGGCTGAACGACCGAAGCGAGTAGTCGCAGGTCTTCCAAGCACGCTGACCGGTGTCAACGGTGCTGATCGCGGAACACGATCCGGCATCGTTGGCCACGAGCGTCGAGGCCGCGGTCTTGCCGTCGGCTGTCAGGGTGGTCAGCGATGGAATCGTCTTCATCAGCGTGGCCCGCGGCTCACCCGGGACCCAGGCGTAGGTGCTCCAGGTCGCGCCGCGGCCGAGCACGTCGGACGACTGGTAGTAGACCTTGCCGTTCGCGTAGGCGAGCACCTGGAAGTTCCAGCCGGTGGTCAGTTTGAGCGACTGCAACGCCGTACCGGAGTCGGCGAAGATGATGCCACCCTCGGTCGGCGAGGTACCGCCCTGGTAGGCAGCGTACGCGGCGCTGGTGTGGTCTTCGTTGACCTGCAGGTGACTGGCACCCAGTACGTCGTCGCCGCCGGACCGCTGCACCCGCCAGCCATCGCCGTTCGTGGTGATGGCGAGCACGGAGTCGTTCACCCGGGCGATCTCGAGGATGTCGTCGGCCCCCGGAACCGTGAACGGATCGCCGGCCGCGCCTCGAACCTCGCGGCCGACCAGATACGGGAGCCGAGGCGGCTGCCCTTTCCCGAGCTTGTCCACGGCCAAGGTGAGCTTGGTGGGTTGCGGAGTGGCCGGTGCGGCGAGGGGAGCGGCGCTGTGTGCGTTCGGACTCTGCCGGGACGCGAGGGCGGCGCCCAGCGCGACGGCCGCGACCGTGATCGCGGCGATCACCACCGCCAGTACGCCGTTCTGACGCTTCATGACCAGCTCCCCATCAGCCACAGGGCGTCTCGCCGCGCCACCTTCGTGGGACTGACCGCCAGCTCGCAGTCACCCGAGCCGATGCTGCACCGAATGATCGCGACCGGAGTGCTCTCGCCGGTGTCGACGGCCATCAGCAGGTGGTCGTCGTCCTCCGCGGCCGTGCTGAGGAACTGCAATCCGGTCCACTGCCGTCGTACGTTGCCGGTCCGGCTGTCGAGCGCGGTGACGGAGGGATCGGCTCCTTCGGCGCGGAAGTCCGGGGTCGCGTACACGGTCTCGCCGTCCGGAGTGAACCCGTTCAGCGAGTACTCGCAGGTCCGCCACAGTTGCTTGCCGTTGGCAAGCTGTCGCAGTGCCGAGCAGAACGTCTGGGCGGCACCGGAGATCTGGTCGACGCCGTTGGTTCCCTGGAGGTCGACTCCCGCCGGGGTCTTGAAGGACGTCAGTACGTCGACCTTGCCGGTCTGCGTGTGCCAGACGTTCAGTGTCGCGACCGGGTTGTCGGGGTCGGTCGTGGCGGCGAAGTAGACGGTGGAGCCGACCACGGCCAGCACGGTCGACGCCCAGTCGTCGGGGCGATCCAGCTTCTGGTCGTCGAACGAGTTGCGCCAGTAGACCGCGTTGCCTTGCCGCCGGGTGTGATCGGCATTGGTGCGGGCCGTCCCATAGGCGACCGCGTCCTCGTCGATCGACGTCACCAGACTCGCGACCGCCGGAACCCTGCTGCCGGAGTCGATGCCTGACCCCGAACTGACCTGAACGAGCTCGGTGTCGCCGGTGCCGACGTCGAGGATCACCAGCGCGTCGCCCTCGAACCGGGCCGCCCGAAGGATGTCCTCCTTGCCAGGCACGGTGATGTCGTCGCCGAGCCCGCCCTTGACCACGCGGCCACTGAGGTAGGCCACCTGGGGTGCCCGGCCCGTGGGCAGTTCGGCGAGCCTGACTGTGACCGCCGACACGGCGGCAGGTGTCTCGGCAAGCGGCTCCGCGGCGGTCGACGGCGAGACGACCGGGCCGCGACCGGCCATGAAAGCCCCGCCTGCCACGGCCAGCACCGCGACGACAACTAGTCCGATCGCCAGGCGCCCATTACGGGCTACTGCGTTCGGCCGGTCCACAGACCAAACCTTAACCGGTGGCCTTCGGCCCTTTGGCGGTGGCCATCTGGGCGCGTACCGTGGAAATCCACGGGGTGTTGATTTTAATGAACGCTGTGTAGAGTCGAGGTCATGACTACACGGACGTTTCTCATTACTGGGGTCAGCAGCGGTCTCGGCCGCGCCTTCGCGGAGGGCGCACTGGCGGCCGGGCATGTTGTCGTCGGCACAGTTCGCAAGCCCGATGACCTGGCGGCCTTCGAGGCGATCGCGCCCGGCCGAGCTCACGCTCGCCAGCTGGACGTCACCGACGACGAGGCGGTGTTCGCGGTGGTGGCCGAGGTCGAGCAGACGGTCGGCCCCATCGACGTACTGATCGCCAATGCCGGCTACGGCTACGAAGGTGTCTTCGAGGAGTCGCCTCTGGCTGAGCTGCGCGCGCAGTTCGACGCCAACGTCTTCGGTACGGCGGCCACCGCGCAGGCCGTGTTGCCCGGCATGCGGAAGCGCCGGTCGGGGCACATCTTCGCGGTCGGCTCGATGGGCGGGCTGATGACGGTTCCGGGGCTGTCGTACTACCACGGCAGCAAGTACGCCCTCGAGGGCATCTTCGAGACGCTGGCCAAGGAGGTCGCCTCCTTCGGTGTCCGGGTGACCATCATCGAGCCGGGGTCGTTCCGGACGAACTGGTCGGGCAGCTCGATGCGTCGCAGTTCCAGGTCCATCCCGGAGTACGACGAACTGTTCGATCCGATCCGCGCTGCGCGCCAAGCGGCCAGTGGCAATCAGCTGGGCAACCCGGCCAAGGCGGCCGACGCCGTACTGGCGGTGATCGATGCGGAGAACCCGCCGGTGCACCTCGTGCTCGGATCCGACGCGCTGCGACTCGTGGACGCCGGTCGCGCAGCAGTCAATGCCGACATCGAAACCTGGGAGCAGTTGTCCCGCTCAACGGACTTCCCGGACGGCCACCAGATCGTGTCCACCTGAGATGCGGCGGTCCGGCACGCCCACAAAGGGCGACCTGCGCGAGCAGAAGATTCTCGAGACCCTCGAAGAACTCCTGGCCGGCAAGACCTTCGAGGCCCTCACGATCAACGACTTGGCTGAGGGAGCGGGTCTCTCGCGGGCTTCGCTGTACTTCTACTTCGGTTCCAAACAGGACGCACTGGTTGCCCTCTTCGCCAAGACCGTTGAGGTCCTGCGCGAGAAGTCCCGCGCCGCGGCCGAAGAGCCCACGGCCTCCCGCGAGGCGATCGCCAAGGTGATGGCGCGCACGCGCGACCAATGGCTCGACCACGGCCTGATCATGCGCGTCGCCATCGACCAGTCCGCGGCGGTGCCCGAGCTGGACGCGCTCTGGACCGAGACCGCGGACATCTTCATCGACGCCATCACCGCGGTCCTGATCAATGCCGGCGTACCGGACAACGATCAGCCCGACGGTGCCCGAGCCATGGCACAAGCGCTTTGCTGGATGATCGAGCGGACCTTCTACCGTGCCTCCGCCGTCTCACCCGACGAGCTCCGGCGGGCATCCGAGACCTGCCTGGAGATCTGGCTCCGAGCAGCTGCTAGTGGTGGAGGGACTTCCGGATCCGGGGGATGAGGGTCTCGGTGAAGCGCCACAGCATGGCCGAGTCCTGGGTGTGGAAGGCGCCGCCGGTGTAGAAGGTGTTGCGGTGTCCTTGGAGTGCGCTCAGGCGACGGTAGAAACCCTTCTTGATATCGGCGACGCTGACAGTGAGCTCGAAGGGGCTGTGGCTGCTGTAGGCCTCGAACTTCGCTGCGGTGACCGGGTAGGCGCCCGCGGTGCGGAGGCGGTTCAGGTCGGCGAGGACGTTGGCTTGGACCTGAGCGTCGGTGAGGGCTCGGTCGCTGCCGTACTTGACCTGGTACAGGTCGGCCGGGCCCTGCTGGGTAAGGCCGTAGATCCCGGGGAGCGGCGGCAGGTTGAAGACGGTGTCGCTGCCGACGTTCTGCAGTGAGGTCTTCGCCGGCAGGCCGGCGATCCGGACGACTCCGGTGTAGTAGAAGCCGGGGCGGAAACGCTTGAAGAGGGACAGTTCCGTCCCGTCCAGGTCGACCGCGGACAGGCTGCTCGGCAGCGGGGGCGCAGTGATGACCAGCTTCTTGGCGCGGATGACCCGAGGACCGTCCGGGGTGTCGACCCGGAGCAGGACTCCGTGTCCGCGGTGGGTGTGGGTGACCTCCGAGCTGAGCAGGACGTCGTCGCCGAGGACGAGAGCCGCCTTCTCGTAGATCTCGTGGGTGTTCGTGCTGACGGGGTTCAGGAACGTGTTGTTCAGCAGGTCGCTGATCAGGCTGGAACCGAAGTTCTTCATCACGTACAAGGTCGGTTGGTTCATGATGTCGCCGAGCCCCTGGCCGAAGTTGGCCACCAGCCCGGGCAGGGTGTCCAGACTGTGCTTGGCCAGGAAGTCGCCCCACGGCATCAAGAGTTCGGCCGGTACGGGGTTCGGCAGCTCGAAGCCGTGTTCGAGGTAGGGGTAGCGATCGATCAGGTCGCGCAGAACGGGGAGCTGAGTCGGAGCCGGCGGCCGGTAGTCCGGGACCAGCTTGCCGGTCCGGAAGTCGACGTACCCGGTGGATCCGCCGCTGCCACCGCCGATCGATCCGACCGCGAAAGGCACACCGAGGCGGTTCAGGTAGCTGTGCGCGACCGGCAGGTTGTGCCAGACCACGACGCCCATGTTGAAGGAGGCACCGGACGCCGGGTCGACGTACTTCTCGGTGTGCCCGCCGAGCCGGTCCTTCCGCTCGATGACCACCACGCTCTTGCCGAGATCGCGAAGCCGGATCGCGGCGTACGTGCCGGTGGAGCCGCCGCCGATGATGGCGACGTCGCGTTCGATGACTGGATGGTGACCTGTGCTGGTAGTCCGTTCAGTGGCGTTCGCAGTGCCCGTTTGGAGCGGTAGGCCGGCAGCGACGCCGGCGGCAGCCGCCAGCTTCAGCAGGTCTTTACGGGTCAGGTCCACTGTGCGCTCCCAGAGTTTGTACGGCGTTCCTGGCGTCCAGTCAACGCGCGTCCGGTGAGTGGGTGAATGGTCTGGCGTCCCGATCGGATACGCGAGCGTCTAATCTGGCGCTGTGGATCTGCTCGCGGAACTACTGACGGAGGTCCGGTCGGACGGCGCTCTCCTGGGGCAGGTCGCCTTCGGCCCGCCCTGGCGGATCAGCGTCGAGGCGAGGCTTCCGCTCACGGTGATCGCTGTCCTGCGGGGCGAGGCCTGGATCATTCCGGGCGAATCGGCCCCGCGACTCGTCAAGGCCGGTGAGGTCGCGGTCGTATCGAACCGTTCGTCGTACTGGATCAGCGACTCGCTCGACTCCGAGATCGAGCCGGTGCTGACCGCTCTGCCGGACGGCCGGATCCTGCAGGACGCCGACCTCTGGCCGGCCGACCGGGAGCTGGACAGCCCCGGCCGCACTGCACTGTTGCTGGGGAGGTATCAGGTACGAGGCCGCATCTCGGAGCGGTTGCTGAGCGCCGTACCCGAGCTGCTGGTGGTGTCCGGAGCGGAACGGATCGGTCCGGTGCTGGCCCTGACGTCCAGCGAGGCCGAGCGAGCCGAGCCGGGGTATCAGCCCATGGTGGATCGACTGCTCGATGTGCTGCTGCTGGTCTGCCTGCGCGAGTGGTTCGCCCAGGCGGAGCCGGATCAGCCGGGCTGGATCAGCGCGGTCGGGGATCCGGTCATCGGCCCGGCGATGCGGCTCCTGCACAGCGATCCGGCGCGGCCGTGGACAGTCGCCGGGCTCGCAGCGGTGGCGGCGGTGTCCCGGGCGACCTTCGCGCGGCGGTTCACCGAACTCGTCGGTGAACCGCCGATGACCTACCTCATGAACTGGCGACTCGCACTGGCCGAAGACTTGCTGACCCGCGGCGACGCGACGGTGGAATCCATCGCGCGCCAGGTGGGCTACGGCACGGCCTACAGCTTGAGTGCGGCCTTCCAGCGCGAGCGCGGTCTGCGCCCGAGCAGTCTCCGGCTCAGGGGTAGCTGACCACGTTGACCGGGACGGTGCCTGGTGGCGTCACGGCTCCGGTGTCGTTGATGACGTGCGTGATAGTGCCCTGGTAGTTCAGCGAGACCGTGCACAGGCTGTGGAAGCGCACATTCGCGTTGTTGGGTGCTTCGAATGCGTTGTAGGCACTGACGGACGGGTTGACGTTGAAGAAGTTGTAGCTGCCGAGGCCCCAGGCCTCATGCGAGGTGACGTTGTCGCCGACCTTGTACGCCGCATAGCCGTTGCGGCCGCTCGGGCGGTTCCAGCTGGCCTGGTTCGGGACGTCGTACGGCATCTCGTTCTGGAAGAAGATCGTCTTGCCGCCTTGGCCGTTCCAGATCACCTGGGTCTTCTGGTAGTGCTCGACGAACAGCCCGGTCGCGAGCACGTTGTTGCCGTTGACAATCAATCCGGTATCGGCGGTCGCCTGGGTCCAGCCCCAGGTGCCGGCGTTGCCGTGGTCGGCGCGCCAGGCCCAGATGTGGTCGATGATCGTGTTGTGGCTGTTGACGATCAGGCTCGTCGTCGCATGCCCGGCGATCGAGCCGCCGATCCGGAAGAACACGTCCTGGAGGGTGGTCGGGTTCGCCGCGTGGTTCGCGGACGAGCCCGCGGGGCCGACCGTCAGCAGTGCCGCGGAGTTCGTCGTACCGGCGTCGAACAACAGACCCTTGACGCGTACGCCGTCGACGTCAGCGACCTGCATCGCGTTCACGCCGTTGTCCGGGATCAGGGTCGGGTAGCCGATGCCGAGGACGACGGTGTTTGCCCTGGTCACGTTGAGGGTCTGGTTGAGGTGGTAGACGCCGGGAGTGAAGAACAGGTTGCAGCCCGAGGCCAGTGCCGAGTTGATCGTCGACGCGGTGTCGCCGGCCTTCACGACGTAGAACTGGCTCATCGGGATCGACGTACCGGGGGTGGATCCGTTCGCCCAGCTCGCGCCGGAAGCGTTGGTGCGCAGGGACGGGGTGAATACGCGGTACTTGCCCGCGCCGTCGATGTACAGGTACGGCACGTCCCGCGAGACCGGCGTGGTCGCGAGGGTCGTTTCCGGCGGGTTCGGGAAGGTGGTCGGCGGAGCGCCCGGCGTACCGGAGAAGACCATGTTCCAGACACCACCGGCCCAGCTGCCGAGGTTGCTGTCCCGGGTGTACCACTGCTGCTGAGAGATCGACGCGGTCTCGCCGGAGACCTTGGAGTCGGCGATGTAGCCGCCGCTCGCGAAGCCGTAGCTGGCCGGGTAGAGCTGCAGGTTGCCGCGGATGTCCATCCGGCGGAACGGCGCCGCCTGCGCGACTGCCCAGCGGTTCGAGCCGCCGATCGGGTTGACCGCCATGTTCTCCGCGGACCGCCAGAAGTTCTGCAGCGCCACGCCTTGGTCGGACTCGTTGAACGCGTCGACCGTGATCGCGCCGTTGATGACCACGTCACCGGGGTTCTGGCCGAGGCCCGCGACCGAGGTGTAGTAGCCGACATCGTCATGCACGCTGTAGGAACCGGGCTTGAACAGGTGCGCCACCCGCCGGTTCGCCATCTGCGCGGTCAGGGTGTCCTTCTGCGCGTTGAAGTCCGCGTCGAGCTGCGTCTGGATCGCCGTCGACGACATGCTCGGGTCGAAGATGCGCGTGTTCGGGCCGAAGTTCGGTACGTCGGGTTGCGTCGTACAGCTGACCGGAGAGCTACCGATCGTGTAGGTGGCACTGGCCACGGGGGAGTTCGTGAGACCGGACTTGAGACCGATCGCGTTGATCGTGCGACTCGTCGGCACGCTGATCGGACCGCCGTACAACGTCGACGACGCGGTCGGCGTGGAACCGTCCACCGTGTAGCGAATCGTGGAGCCCGCTGTCGCTGTCGAGATCGTCACCGTCTGCGCGGTCGAGTAGCTGCCGCCCGCCGGGGAGAACGTGGGCGTGGCGACGGCCGGCGTGGTCGAGCCGCCATGGGTGTAGCTGAAGTGCGGGGTGTCGTACTGCGGCCCGCTCTTCTCGTAGGTGAACCAGTAGTCGATGACCGTCCCGGACGACAGTCCGCTCACGGTCTTGCGCCAGGTGCCGCCGCTGAGGTCCATCCGGAAGTTCTGCTGGCCCTGGCCGGCGACTGTGTAGTGCACGTCGACATAGACGGCCGTGGTCGTTGGAGTGAAGGCGATCTGGGCCTGGGTCGCGTTGAGCGAGCTGACCGATTGGGTGTAGTCGTCGGCCGCTCGTGCTACGCCACCCACCAGGAGGGTCGAGCAGAGGGCCAGGACGAGGGCGACGATCGTCGCGCGCCAGCGTGCATGGGTCTTTCGGGACACTTTTCGGGACACGAGGTACCACCTCCGGGCAGAACAGGGCGGGAACTGCAGGGGAGTGAGAGCGCTCTCACCTACGGCCGGTACGGCGGACGGTAGACGCCTCCGGTCCATGGCGGAAGGGTTCGGCGTACTGAACGGAGCGTGAAAATCAGTCACCGGAGAGTGAAGACCAGGGAAACTGAATTACTTTAGTAACCTCCGTTTCTTAATCGGGGAAAGTCGTGCAGAATGTGCGGACTTGCACCTCTGTCAGCTCTGGAGGAACCCCCATGAGATTCCGCCCCGTCTCATCCGTTCTGACCGCGGTCGCGCTGCTCGGCGCCGGTTTGATGCCGGCCGTCAGCGCGTCCGCCGTACCGAAGGCCGCGCCGGGCGAGCAGTCCGGCCTGGCCGTCCACGAGGTAGCTCCGGCTCCGGCTGCGGTTCCGGCGGCGGCAGCAGCGCCCGCGGCCGGCAAGCGTGTCGTCGGCTACTTCACCGAGTGGGGGGTCTACGACCGCAACTACCACGTCAAGAACATCAAGACGAGTGGTTCGGCCGCCAAGCTCACCAACATCGTCTATGCCTTCGGCAACACCACCGGCGGCCGCTGCACGATGGGTGACTCGTACGCCGCCTACGACAAGGCGTACGACGCCGCCGGCTCGGTCGACGGGGTCGCCGACACCTGGGACGCCGGTGCGCTGCGCGGCAACTTCAACCAGCTGCGCAAGCTGAAGCGCGAGTTCCCGAACATCAAGGTGGTCTGGTCGTTCGGTGGCTGGACCTGGTCCGGCGGCTTCACCGAGGCGGCCAAGAACCCGACCGCCTTCGCCAACTCCTGCTACAGCCTGGTCGAGGACCCGCGCTGGGCCGACGTCTTCGACGGTATCGACATCGACTGGGAGTACCCGAACGCCTGTGGCCTGAGCTGTGACACCAGCGGCCCGAACGCCTTCAACAACGTGGTCACCGCACTGCGGAACCGCTTCGGCTCCTCGGCGCTGATCACCGCGGCCATCACCGCCGACGGCACCAACGGCGGCAAGATCGACGCCACCAACTACGCGGCGGCGGCCGGCAAGCTGGACTGGATCATGCCGATGACGTACGACTACTTCGGCGCGTTCAGCGCGCAGGGCCCGACCGCCCCGCACTCGCCGCTGACGTCGTACAGCGGGATCCCGACCGCCGGCTTCTACAGCGACGCCGCGATCCAGAAGCTGAAGAGCAAGGGCATCCCGAGCTCGAAGCTGCTGCTGGGCATCGGCTTCTACGGCCGCGGCTGGACCGGCGTCACCCAGGCCGCTCCCGGCGGCCGCGCGACCGGAGCAGCACCCGGCAAGTACGAGGCGGGCATCGAGGACTACAAGCTGATCTCGACCCGCTGCCCGTCCAACGGCACGGTCGGCGGTACGGCGTACGCGTTCTGCAACGGTCAATGGTGGGGTTATGACACCCCCGCCACCATCCGCAGCAAGATGACCTACGCCAACGGCCAGGGCCTCGGCGGCGCGTTCTTCTGGGAGCTCTCCGGCGACACCACCAACGGAGCCCTGATCACCGCGGTCAAGACCATCGGCTGATCTCTACCTCGACAGCGCCCGGGGTGATCCCCGGGCGCTGTCCTGTTTCTGGCTGGCCTGGTAGCTGGCTTGCTGTTGCGCGCGGCAACTGGATTTGCGGCGGCCGGATCGTCAGGATCGGGTGATGTCCACTGTGCTGCCGGCGTTGCTGGCGATCCTGCTCGGGGGAGCGCTGGCGTTCTTTCTGCTGACGCCGTTCGTCTATCGCAGCTATCGGCGGCGGGGTGAACTCGGCTTCTGGTCGACCCTGCTCGCGTTCGGCTCGCTGTTGTACGGACTGGCTCTCGTCGCCTATGTCTTGTTCCCGATCCCAACGATCGACGCGGCCTGGTGCTCGGCGCATACGGCGCTCAGTCATCCACAGCTGAACCCGATGCAGTTCCTGGACGACATCTCGCAGAACAGCGGACCGGGCGGCCTACTGGCCAACCGCGCGATCCAGCAGCTCGTCTTCAACGTGTTCCTGTTCATCCCGCTGGGTGCGTACCTGCGGCACTACACGCGGCGCGGTCCGATGACGATCGTGGCGATCGGCCTCGGGGTGTCGTTGCTGATCGAGCTGACTCAGCTGACCGGCAACTGGTTCCTGTTCGAGTGCCCGTACCGGTTGTTCGACGTCGACGACCTGCTGACGAACACCACCGGTACGGCGATCGGTCTGCTCTTCGCGCCGTTGCTGGGGCTGCTCGACCATCGGCGGAAGGGCGTGACGTCCGAGACGCCGCGCCCGGTGACCGTCGGGCGCCGCCTGCTGGGCATGCTGGTCGACTTCGTGTCGGTGACCGCTTTCGGTGGAACCCTCGCGATTCTCACCAACCTGATCATCAGCGCCTTCTCCGGAAGCTGGCCGGGCGACAGCGCCGGCGGCCGGCTGCTCAATCTCACGCTGACGACGTTCTTGCCTGTGGTGTTGCTGCTCGCGCTCCCGGCGCTTGGGCCGAGGCATGCCACGATCGGTCAGCTTGCGGTGCGGCTGCGCCGAGTCCGGCCGGATGGTGGTCCGATGCGTGGGCGGATGGTGGTGGCGCTGCTGAGCGGCACCTTCGGTTACTACGTCCTGTACGGCTTGTCCCACTATGTGCCGGCGTTCCAAGGACTGGCTCAGCTGCTGCCGTTCGCCGCGTTCGTCTTCGTTGTGTTCCGCAAGGACCGGGCGGGTTTCTCGGGACTCCTGAGCGGCCTCCGGGTCGAGGACGACCGATTGCCCGTCCACCGGGTCGAAAGGGCACGACAGAGCTGACGGTTGCGCGGAAGAATCGCGGGAGACAGCTACAGGGGGTTTCTGGTGATCGATCCGTCCGTCGAGACCTTCAACCGGTTGATCCGGACCGAGTTGCCGGCCCGTACGCCGCCGTTGTTCGACACTGCCTGTGTCTTCGGCGGCAGCATCGCCGGTCTGCTGGCGGCCCGGGTTCTGGCCGACCACGCGCGCGAGGTCGTGATCATCGAACGTGATCAGCTCGACTTCGCCGGTACGCCGCGGACCGGCGTACCGCAGGATCGGCACGGGCACGTGCTGCTGCCCGCCGGTCTCAAGCAGCTCGAACGGTGGCTGCCCGGTGTGGTCAAGGAGGCCGAGGCGCTGGGCGGATTTCTTGCCGGCCCCGATCATCAGCTCGTCCTCATGGACGGCCGGCGCCGGATCCAGTCAGGTGACGCCCAGATGCTGCTGGGCACCCGTCCCTTCCTCGAAACCCGGATCCGCAGCCGGGTGCTCGCGCTGCCCAACGTGTCAACGCGTGCCGGCCTGGCGACCGGACTGACCTACACCGAGGACGGCCGCGTCTCGGGAGTGCAGGTCGGCGGCGCTTCGGTGGCGGCCGACTTCGTCGTCGATGCGACGGGCCGCGCCTCCAAGCTGTCGACCTGGCTCGAACAGGACGGCTATCAGCGCCCGCCACTCGAACGGATGCCGACCGGCATCCACTACGCGACCGCCCATTTCGCACGGACCTCGAGCGCGCGAAGCATCGAGCACTCGTGCGTCCTCGCGCTGTTCTCGGCGCAGACGATGCCGGCCGACCTCACCGTCTCGCACACCAGCGTGATCGAGGACGACCAGTGGCTGGTGATGCTGATGTCGTACGACGAGCATCCTGCTGCGCGTTCGCTCGACGCTTTCCGGGCCACCTGCAGTGAACTCGCGCCGGTCTTCCGGCAGGCAACGACCGGCGAACTCACTCGCGAGATCCAGACCTACCACCAGGCCGACAGTCGGCGCCGCGACTTCACCAGCCTGACCCACTTCCCCGCCGGCCTGATCGCGGTCGGTGATGCTGTCGCTTCCTTCAATCCGATCTACGGCCAGGGCATCAGCTCAGCCGCGTTGCACGCGTCCTGCCTGTCGGAGTACCTGACCACCGACCCCGATCTCAGCACGCAGGCGACCGGATTCTTCGCCCTGCAACAAGTCATCACCGACGCAGCCTGGAGCATCTCGGCGGGTGGCGACGAGGCCCGTCGCGATGCCATCGCCGGTACCAAGGTCTCCGAGGAGATCGAACGCCGCCGCGCCGCCATGGGCCAGATCATCCGTGCGACCCTCGTCGATCCCGCCGTCTCGCAGGCCTTCTCCGCGGTCACCTACATGGAGGCCCATCCCGCCACCCTCGCCGACCCGGCACTGCTCGAACGAGCAACCGCGGTCAACAAAGGTATTGAGTCCTGAGCGCTGAGCCCTGAGTTCAGGCGAGCTCGCTCGGGCGCAGGCAGTCGCGAAGGCGGCGAAGGCCATCGCGGATCCGAGCTTTGACGGCGCGCAGGTTCACCCCGAGCACCGCGGCCACCTCGGGGTAGGTATAGCGCAGGCGGCCGCATGGGCCGCGCTGCGAGTGCCACGGTACTCGCGCCGACCCATCCGGCAGACCGCGGGTCTCGAAGTACCGGTGCCTAGGAGGTGAAGAACTTCATGCCCGTACTCGATGCTCATGCCTTGGCGGGGCCCTACGTGCTCAACGCGTTGCCGGACAAGGAACGGATCGAGTTCGAACTGCATCTCCAGTCGTGCCCGTACTGCACCACCGAGGTCGGCGAGCTTCGCGACGCGGCCGCCCGGCTGGCCGCCGGCTTCACCACCAAGCCGCCGCGCCGCCTCAAGCCGGCGGTCCTGACGCTGACCGCGCAGACGCGTCAGCTGCGGAACGGCGACCATGCCCGAACCGCCCGCGGGCGCCTACGCTCGCTACTCGCGCTGGCCGCAGCCGTTGTCGCGATCGCTGCCAGCGGTGCGGTGGTGGTGAGCAGCCAGCGCGCTCGGGTCAGCGCTGATGCAACGAATGACCAGGTCTCCGCGGTGCTGTCCGAGCCCGACGCTCGCACACTGAGTAGCTCCGTCACAGGCGGCGGCCGAGCCACCATCGTGGCATCCGCGCACCGGGACGCAGCCGTCGTGATCCTGCGTGAGCTCCGGGCGCTGCCAACCGGCAGCACCTACGAACTGTGGATGCTCGACGCCAGCGGCAAGGCACGCCCAGTCGGTACGGCGGCTGCGGATCAGCTCAAGATCATCACCGGCGGGATCGCGGACGCCGCAGCATTCAGCCTCAGCGTCGAACCGACGGGTGGTTCACCCGAGCCCACCCTCCCGGTCGTCTCAACCGTCGCGATAGTGCCCCCGGCAACCGGATGAATCCACACGATGTGCCGCCGAGGAACTGAGCTGATCCTTCGGCGCATCGCCTGCTGCCGAACTGCACCGGCCGCGCGATGCCGTCGTACAAGCTCAGCCGCCGTACAAGCCTGGTCGGCGTGCAACCTCAGCCGTCGTACGAGCTCGGCCGTTGTACGAGCTAGTAGGGCGGCGGGTCGGCGCTGGTGGGTGGTAGTGATCCGGATCGGATGATGGGGCCGCGGGCGGGTGGGACGGTGGTGTAGCGGTGTCCCGTGGGGGTGGTGAGGGTGAGGGATCCGTCGGGGTGGTTGGTGGTGGTCCAGCCCCATTCGGGCGTGTCCTTGATGACGTGGTGGTATTCGCAGAGGGGTGCGAGTCCGGCGAGGCTGGTTTGGCCGCTGACCGCGAAGGGGGTGCCGTGGTCGCGGTCGCATTCGCGGGACGACCGGTTGCAGCCTGGCCAGGCGCAGACGGGGTGGCGGGCGAGCAGGGTTTCGCTGATCAGTACGCCGGGGTCGTGTCTGGCGGTGGAGGCTTCGAGAACGGTTCCGTTCATGGGGTCGGTGAGGAGCCGGCGCCACGTACCGTCGGCTGAGATCCGACGGCCGACCTCTGCGGGGATGGGGCCGTAGCCGGTGAGTTCGCAGGGGTCGTCGTCCAGTCCGAGCAGGGTGCTGGCTGGGATGACGACCTCGATGTGTGGTCTGCGTCGGTGTTGGTCAGGATGTGGCTGAAGAGGTCGACTACGACGTCCGCGCGGCGCTGGTCTGCCGTGCGCTTCTCTGGTTGATCCGCATCGGTTGGCGACTGCTTGGGCGATGCCGAGCCGTCGGTGTTGGCACCCTGCGTCGAGCCCGAGCCTTTCGCGGCATCGGCGCGTTCGTTGGTGTCGATGTCGGTGTTGGTGTGTGGCGTGGCGGGGGTGTCTCGCTTGGCGAGGTCGGCCATGCCTTGGACGGCTACCCAGACCTGCTGGATCTTGTCGGCGGTGTGGACGATCCAGAGGCCGGCCATGCCGTCGGGCAGGGGCACGATCTTGCAGGTGCGTTCCTGGACTGCTGCGCGGTGGCGGTCGGCTTCGGTCGCGGCGGAGTACTTGGCGACCTGGGTGCGTAGGGATTTACGGAGGTTGGTGTGGGTCTGAGAGGGCGCCCGGCGTAGCACGTGGGCTTCCACGGCTTGTGCGTCTCGGTCGGACAGGTCGCGGGTGGCCTCGGAGATCGCCAGAGCTTTCGCCCAGGGCAGTGATCCGGTGCGTACGGCGGCGAGTGTCGCGGCGAGTGGGCCGGTGAGGCGCAGGGCGGTTTCCAGGTGCCGGACGGTGGTGTTGGTCGAGAGGTGGAGGGCGGCGCCGATTTCTGCGGCCCAGGAACGTTCGGGGTCGACGGGGCGGCCGGAGGAGTCGAGCACGGTGGGACGGGGCAGGTCGGCGGCTTCGGCTTTGCGTTGGCGGTAGAACGAGGCCATGGCGGTGGCCTTCATCGCCGCGGTCCAGGCGGCCAATCGCTCGGTGGCTTTGATGAACTCGATCAGGGCCATGGGGGACAGGCTTTGCGGGCGTACGTTCTCGAGCGCCGCTGCCAGCTCGCCGCCCGGAGGCAGGAACACCCAGGCTGGTGCTTCGCGGCGCAGCATCTCGCGCTCGGCCTCGTCCTGGTCGTGGCCGGACCACAGCTCCCACTCCAGCGCGTCGACCTTGGACATCGGCGGCAGGTCGTCGTACAGATCCTCTTCGGTGATCTCGAACTCGTCCGGGATCTCGATGAGGTCGTCGGGCAGGTCGGGCTCGGTCGATGGCGGGAAGACCGTGGGCCAGGGTGGCTCGGCGAGCCAGGCGGGATCGATGGACCAGTTGGCGCTGGTGAGTGGGCTCGCGGCCGGTCGACGGTCGTGGGTCCCGGGCGCGCTGGCCTGCGTGACGACGTACCCGGTGGGCGGGTGCTCGTCGGGTACGCAGGCTGGGATCGGGACCATGCGACTAGATTAGAACATCTGTTCGAGTATGCAAAATCGAGCTGGAGCCTCAAGAAAATGAGCTTGGCGGCCAGCTTCCCTCTGGTGCGTCGAAGAACACGGCCGAGTGGATCGTCTCGCCATCGGGCGCCGACCGTGGCACGACCGCCACATGCGGAAGCCGATGGCTGTGCTCCCCGTGACCATGGCCGTGACCGTGACCATCAATAGCGCCGTGGTCGTGATCAGGAGCTCGATCGTCACCCATCGGCCGTCGTTCGATCTCGGCGTCCTCGAGCGCCGCGGGTACGGTCAGCACGATCGCGCCGACACCGTCACCGATGTCGAGGAGGACCGACGAGCCCTTGCCCGCGTGCGGGTTCTCCTCGGCGTTCGTCAGTGGACGGTTCATGAGGCGGCCGGCATCCCCGGCTTGGACTGGTATCCGCCCGCCGGCGTTCCGAGGTACGGGAACACCTTCAGGTAGTCGGAGTTGGTGTTCGACGTACCGTCCTTGATCGCGCTCGCCGCGCCGCCCTGGGTGAACGACGGGTCGACCAGCGGGATTGTGAGGCCGGCCACCGCGCGCAGCTCGACGGTCACGACGTCGTCGAAAACCCGGCGGCCGTTGGGGAATCCGGCCGCGTCACCCGCCACCAGGCCGAGTGGGTTCGGTGTCTTGGCCGGCGGTACGGCGACGTTCAGCCGCAGCATGTCGGCCTGGACCGGGCCGGTGTAGTTCTGGAAGCCCGGTACGACGCCCTTCGGGATGCCGGTCAGCAGGATTGCTGCCAGGTCGGCGCGGGGCTTCCTGTACGCCGCCAGCTTCGGGAACACGCCTGGATAGTGAACTGGCAGTAGTCCGGCGAGCTCGGGCTTGGTGACGTATTCGGCGAACCGCTTGTCCTCGTGCGGCGGCCGGCTGTTCCATTTGTCCTTCTCGGCCATCGGCACGATGACCTCGTTGAACAGCGGGTTGCCGAGCCGCGACACCTGCCGGTGCGGTCCGTGCCAGACGGGGATGCCCAGGATGTCGTCGAAGATCTTGGATGACTGCCGGCTCGCCGAGGCGTAGACGCCGATGACGGACTTGGGATCCATCACGTCGGTCGGGGTCTTGCCGTCGCGCGTGAGGTCGCTGATCGGCACCTGCAGCGCGATGGTGTGCACGTTCGAGCCCTGCAGGCCGTTGATGCCCATCGCCGCGGCCGACGGGATCAGGTGCGCCATCTGGAACGGGCGCAGGGTGCCGAGGTCGAAGATCGAGCCGAGGTCGGCGAAGAACCCGTCCGCGCGCTGTCCGGCGAACACCTTGCGGTTCGTACCGAAGGTGTGGATCGCTTCGCCCGCGAGCTTGGCGTAGTTCGGCGTACTGCGGACACCGACGTTGACCGGGGGAGCCGGCAGGTTGCGGGCCAGTGTGCGGGACCGGCCGTTCTCGACCCGGGTGACCGAGTAGTACTGCGGGCGGTTCCAGTTCAGGTCCTTGATCGACGCGATCGGGCCGGTGTTGTAGAGGAAGGTCTTCTTGTTCCGGATCTCGGCGTGGAAGCGGAACTGGTAGCTGATGTCGGCCTTGCCGGCGCCGCCGTTGGAGATGTGGATCTGGTAGAGCACGTCGTCGCCGAACTCGTAGAAGTTCGGGCCACCGTACGGGTTCTGGAACGGGATGAAGTTGGCGATCAGCGTGACCGTGTCCGGTTCGTCCGGGCTCACGAACGCGTACACGTCGGTGTTGTCGGCGACCGGATCCTTGGAGATCTCCGGGGCTTCGTGGGGTGAAGACGTGGAGCGTCCTTCGATCGAGAGGGTCAGATGGGGATCAGGCGGGGATCAGGCGGGGATCAGACGGGGATCAGATGGTCTTCAGGCCGGCCAGCCGGGCGGCGAGCTCGCGATCGGTGAATCTTCGGGGCTGTCCCCAGATGCGAATGGGTCGCATATACTGTGACCCGGGTCACAACAGCAGCTGCCGACCATTCGGGGCGACCCCCGGAACGGATAGGTGTTGGACGCGGAAAACTGAGCGGTCCGGCCTCCCCTGGGGGAAGACCGGGCCGCTCAGTGCGTTCTTGTACGCCGTGGCTCGGCGGCTAGCTCTCCGCTGATCTGGCGCGGACGACCAGTGGAACCACCAGCCAGAAGATCGCGAACCAGACCAGGATGCCCGTCACGAGCCCGAGCGCGACCGGGCGGGACAGGACGACGTCGAGTGCGAGCAGCACCCCGCCCGCCATGGCGACGACCAGGAATGCGAGGCCGATCTGGGTCAGCCGGTCGGTGACGGTGACGAGCCGGTCGCGGAGGCCTTGGCGGTGGACGATGCGATGGAACGAGATGGGGGCGAGGAAGAGCGCGACCGCTAGAGCGGAGGCGATCAGGGTGGCGGCGTACACGTGGTGGGTGAACTGGTCGGCGGCCTGGAACTGGCTCTGGAAACCGATGCCGAGCAGGAACGCGAACAGGATCTGGGTTCCGGTCTGCGCGAGCCGTAGTTCCTGCAGCAGTTCGTTCCAGTGCCGGTCCAGCCGTTCACCGGAGTCTTCCTCTTCGCGGCGGTAGCTGGCATTCGAGCGGGTCATGGCGGTGGCCCTTCATGCGTCGACGGTCCCGCACCAAGTACCCGCTCGCGGTGGCGACAAGCTTTGGGTGGCGTGCATGCGGTGGGGTACTGGATCGGTACTTCGGGGGCCCGGCGGAACGTCTGCCGGTGTAAGGGAAGGGACACCAAATGCTGTTCGTACTGTGGTTGCTCGCGGCAATCCTCGTGATCTCCGGGATCGTCTCGATCGTGCGCGGCGCCCTGATGTGGGGAATCATCCTGATCGTGGTCGGCCTACTGGTCGGACCCGGCGGCGTCAGCATCTTCACCTGAGCCGGCCTCTTCACCTGATCAGCGTCTTCGCCTGATCGGACCGCGCCCCGGCCAAGCCAACGCTTGATTTTCGGCCGCTCGGCGCGGGAACCGTGGTGAGCTCTTGCGCTCCTCGGGGTGGGGATTTACCTTTCGGTCAACTGTTAGGAAAGTTTCCTAATGGTTGAGGTCGAACGGTTCTTTCCCCACCGCCCGGAGGACACCGCTGATGTCGTATCTACTTCGAGGGCTGACCGCTACGGCGGTCGTTGCCTCTGCCCTGTTTGTTCCACCTGCGCTGGCCGCCCAGGCCGCCGATCCGTTGCTCTCCCAAGGGAAGCCCGCCACAGCTTCCTCCGTCGAAGGCTCCGGCTTCGATGCCGCCAAGGCCCTGGACGGCAACTCTGGCACTCGGTGGGCCAGCGTCGAGGGTCATGATCCCGAATGGATCAGAGTCGACCTCGGCACGACCGCGAGCATTTCGCGGGTCAAGCTGAACTGGGAAGCGGCGTACGGGAAGTCGTACAAGATCCAGACCTCGGCCGACGGTTCGACGGGCTGGACCGATGTCTTCTCGACCACCAGCGGCAACGGCGCGGTCGACGACCTGACGCTGACCGGCAGCGGCCGGTACATCCGCGTCTACGGCACCGGGCGCGGGACGGCGTACGGGTATTCGCTGTTCGACCTCGAGGTCTACGGCACGACGGGCGGCGACCCGAGCGACACCACCCCGCCGAGTACGCCGACGGGGCTCGCGGCGACGGGGACTACGTCGAGCAGCGTTTCGCTGGCATGGAACGCATCCACTGACAACATCGGCGTGACCGGGTACGTCGTCTATCGCAACGGCACCGAGGTCACCACGACTGGTACCGGGACCACCTACACCGACACTGGCCGTACGGCGTCGACCAGCTACACGTACACGGTCAAGGCGCGGGATGCCGCAGGCAACCTGTCCGCGGTGAGCAACTCCGTCACGGCGACCACGCAAGCCGGTGGTGGCGGCGGAGTGGCTGTGCCGTTCGGCAGTCACCAGTTCCCGTACGCGGCCGGCATCCTGAAGCCGTCGGGGAGCCAAGCGACGCTCGACCAGAAGGTCGTGGACTACTACCAGAAGTGGAAGTCGGCGTTCGTCAAGCAGAACTGTGGCAACGGCTGGTACCAGATCATCTCGCCGGATGCCGATCACCCGTACGTCGCTGAGGCTCAGGGGTACGGAATGGTCATCACGGCCACCATGGCCGGCGCCGACCCGGCCGCGAAGACGATCTTCGACGGACTGGTCAAGTACATGCTGGCGCACCCCTCGGTGAACAACTCCGACCTGCTGGCCGCCGAACAGAACACGTCCTGCCAGAGTGTCAACGGTTCGGACAGTGCGACCGACGGCGACATGGATGTTGCCTACGGGCTCCTGCTGGCCGACAAGCAGTGGGGGAGCACGGGCACTTACAACTACAAGAACCTCGCGATCAAGCACATCAACGCGATCAAGGCGAGCGAGATCAACCCGAACACCAATCTGCTGACCTTCGGCGACTGGGCCACCTCCGATGACCCCACCTACAACATGTCGCGCACGTCGGACTGGATGGTCGACCACTTCCGCGCCTTCAAGACGGCGACCGGCAATGCGGTCTGGGACACCATCCGCGCCAAGCACCAGACCGTCACCACCAACCTGCAGAAGAACTACGCGGCTAGCACCGGTCTCCTGCCCGACTTCGTCGTCAACACCAACTCCACCCCGAAGCCGGCCGCCGGTGAGGTTCTCGAAGACCCGAACGACGGTCAGTTCTGGTGGAACGCCTGCCGCGACCCGTGGCGGATCGGAGCCGACGCCGTCACCAGCGGCGACGCTGCCTCGCTCGCTTCGGCCCGCAAGCTCAACACCTGGATCAAGACCAAGACCGGCGGCAACGCCAACAACATCGGTACCGGCTACAAGCTGAACGGAACCGCGATCCAGTCCGACAGCGACGCCGCCTTCTTCGCGCCGTTCACGATCCCGGCGATGACGGACTCCGGCAGCCAGGCCTGGCTCGACGCCCTGTGGAACAAGATGCTGGCCACCCCGGTCGACACCAGCAGCTACTACGCGGCCAGCATCCAGCTCCAGGTCATGATCACCGCCACCCACAACCACTGGGTCCCGTAAGCAGTAGTGGTCTGACTAGCACGTCTCAACCAGCAGAGCCCGCGCGGCAGGCCAACCACCTCAGCCGCGCGGGCTCTCGCCGTACCGGACTGTCAGCCGGCGGCGGAGCGGTAGGCGTTGCCGGAGGCGTTCGGGGTGGCGCCGTTGCAGAGGCCGGTGGGGAAGACCTGGGTGTTGAGGGTGAACCAGGCGAAGCGCTCGACGAAGCTCTTGCCGGCGAGCATGGTGGTGGACCGCTTGATGAAGTCGACCTGCTGGGACTCGCTCGGGAAGCGGGCACTGCCGGTGGACCAGTCGACCAGCGCGTACTCGGTCACCCAGACCGGCTTGTTGTAGCGAGCGCGGACCGCGTTCACGTAGTTCTCCAGGTGGCCGGTGGCGGCCGAGGAGAAGTCCGATCCGTACCAGTGGATCGGGATGAAGTCGACGCGGTACCCGCGCTGGGCCGCGCCGGCCATGAAGCGGTCCAACCAGCCGCCCGGCGTATCACCGCCGTACGCGACCGCGGGCGCACCGAGCCGCATGCCGGTTGCCTGGAGTTGCGGCCACAGGTTGAGGGCCTCGTCGACCGACATGTTCGCCTGGCCGCCCATGTCCGGCTCGTTGAAGCCGAGCAGGGTGCCGCCGTTGGCCTTCGCATCGTTGAGGGCGCCGGAGTTGACCGAGCCGCGGCCCCAGATCATCGGGACGAATTCGACCCCGGCCGGCTTCGCGACACCCTGGGGGTTCGTGGCCCAGGAGTAGAACCAGCTCGCGCCGACAGCGCTCAAGGCCTGCGAGGCGCCGGAGACGTTGTTCGTGCTGACGCCTTTCTTGGTCGCCAGGACCTGGGCGTTCGACGGTACGGCGAGGACGAAGGACAGTAGAAGGGTCAGGGCAAGCAGCAGCGTTTTTCGCATGAGTGAACTCCCTGGGGGCGGTTGCCGCCAGCCTGGCAGATTCCATCGGCGACTGACACTGTGGCGAGCACCAGGATCCGAAGACGAGGAGTTCTGTCTGCCCGGTCCGGACGAGCGGCACCGAGGCCGAATGGTCTAGCGGAGATTCGGTGCCGGTTTCACGGGTTGCTGTCCGTCGTGCCTGATTCGATCCTCACTGCATCGCCTGACTGACTATGCGGAGGACATCGTGCGGTGGATACGTGGGGCACTGGCAGTTGGCCTGATAGCCGGACTGGGACTGATCGCGGGACCGCCACCGGAGGCGGTCGCCGCGGCTCCCCCCGGCTATTGGGTGGAGTCGGCGTACACGTCGGTCTTCAAGGACAGCGGACCGTCGCCGGAGGCCGCTGACGACCTGCGGATCGACCTGGCGCGCAACGACTACGAAGCCGGGCAGGTGGTGCTGCGCTCGTCGTCGGCGTTCACCGTCAACGCGGTCGACTTCACCGATCTCACCGGGCCGTCCGGCGTGGTCGCGGCGGCGAACCTGTCGTCCAACTACGTGGGCTATCAGAGCCTGAACCACAACTCGACGTTCGACGGCGTGCAAGCGATCACCCAGACGATCCGGAACGCGCCGGGTCTGTTCCCGGACCGGCTGATCAACGATCCGTCGATCTCGGTCCCGGCCAACACCACCCAGTCGGTGTGGGTCCGGGCCTACGTGCCCGCCGAGGCCGCCGGTGGCGTCTACCGCGGCCGGGTGACGCTGCGGACGAGCGCCGGCGACATCGTCGTACCGCTGACTGTGAACGCGCGAGCGGTCACCGTCCCGCCCGCCAAGGACGGTGGGTTCACCAACGTCATGTGGCAGAGCACGTTGCCGGTGCTCCACGCGGACCCGAAGCTCCCGGATCCGATCAAGGAGTTCTACGGGATCGAGCGGTACTCCGACAAGTGGTGGCAACTGGTCGACAACCAGGCCGAGATCACCAAGCGGTACCGCGGGAACTCCCTGCAGCTGCCGATCCTGCCGTTGCTGCGGGACGCGGGCAGCAGGCTCGACACCGCGACCGGGAAATACATCTTCAACTGGACCCTGCTCGACAAGGTGGTCGAGCGTTTCGAGGCCAAGGGCGCCGTCAAGCGGCTGGAGGGCTTCGACCCGTTCGGTGGTTCGCCGAAGTTCCGTCCGGGGACGTTGTCCAGTACGCCGGGTGCCTTCCAGGTGTTCGTCGACTGGGACTCGGCGACCGGCAAGAACTGGATGAACCAGTACCTGCCGGCGCTGCGTGACCACGTCGCCGAGAAGGGCTGGACGAGCCGGTGGTTCCAGCACATCGCGGACGAGGCCCAGGACGTTCCGCAGTACACCGCCGTGGCGAACCGCTACCGCGAGCTGTGGCCGGGGATCCAGATCGGCGACGCGATCGTGAACGCCGGTGCCTTCGGGGTCGCCAAGGTCGACGACATCGTGATCCCGAATCTGCACACCTATACCGGCAACCCGGGGCCCTTCGACGCGGAACGGGCCAAGGGCAAGGAACTGTGGTTCTACCAGTGCAACATCCCAGTGGGTGGACACCTGAACAGGTTCATCGACCAGGGCGAGTGGAACCAGCGGCTGACGATGTGGCTGGCCTACGGCCGCAACGCCACCGGGTACCTGCACTGGGCCTACAACAACTGGATGTACAAGCTCGACGACCAGGAGCCCAAGGGCGACGGCTGGATCACCCAGCCCGACGTCGCCCGGAACACGATCGAGGCCACGACGCGGTACGAGTCGTTGCGGGACGGCATCGAGGACTGGGAGGTGCTGAACATCCTCGGCAAGACCAAGCCGGCCCTGGCCAAGGAGCTGTCGCGCAGCCTGGTGACCGCGAGCGACAAGTACACCCTCGACACGGCCTACATGCAGCGGATCCGGGCGATGATGCTGGATGCCGCAGCCGGGCTGCCGGTGGTGGCCAAGGATCTGGCTGCCGCCAGGACCGCGACCGGCTCGAGCCAGTCGGCGGATGCGGCGAAGGCGGTCGACGGCGACAGTACGACGGCGTGGTCGCCGACCGCCGGTAGCACCGAGCAGTGGTTGCAGGTCGACCTCGGCCGGCAGACCCTGCTCAGCGGGGTGAACCTCGCGTGGACGACCGCCCCCTCGACGTACAAGGTGCAGTTGTCGTACGACGGCTCCTACTGGTCGGAGGCGCATGCGGTGACAACGGCCGACCTCGCGTACTTCGCGGGGATCAACGGCAAGGCCCGCTACGTGCGCGTCGTCGTACCGGCCGGCGCTTCGGTCGGACTCGCATCGGTCGAGGTGGCCGGGCAGGGCCTGTTCCAGCAGAACCTTGCCGGTGGCAAGGGGTACAGCAAGACGGCCGGCACCTCGGCGGGACACGAGGACGCCGGAAAGGAGGCGACCGACGGCGTACTGTCGCACAACTGGGGCGACCGGCGCGGTTTCGGGTACGACGTACCGGACGACGGTGCACCCCACTCGTACGACGTGACCGTTGACCTCGGCAACCAGCAGACCATCGGGCGGGCCGGCGTGCACGCCTACGAGGACTACCCGGGGTACCAGCCGGACGCCGTCAAGGTGTCGACCAGCAACGACGGGGCGAACTTCACGCAGCGCGCGCAGACCGGCCCGGTCAGCGGAATGTACAAGCCCTGGTACCAGGCCGACTTCGAGCCTGTCCGGGCCCGCTGGGTGCGCTTCACCTACGTCAAGACGCGCTCCGGATCGCGGTCGTCAGTGTTCTTCGACGATGTCGAGGTGTACGGCGCCGGTTCGGTGCGCGCCGTCGACGAGGTGCCCGGCTCAGCGGCGTACCGGTACGGGAACGACGAGGTCGTGTTCGCACCGACGGCCGGCGGGTCGTTGATGCGCTGGAACTGGTCCGCCGGTGTCGGCACCAGGACGAGCGACTGGGGCGGCGGCCCGATCGCGGGCCGGCCGTCCGGGTACGTCTGGAACGACCAGCAGCACGCGATCGCACGCAGTACCGACGGCAAGCTCCTGCACTGGTGGTTGCCGGGCGGACAGACCCAGCCGTCGTACGCGAACTGGGGTGGGGACGCGGCTTCCGATCCGGTCGCGACGGTGTGGGGCGGGCAGCAGCACATCTTCGCGCGGTCGACCGACGGTGCGGTGTCGCACTGGTGGTGGGACCCGGTGGATCAGCAGTTGCGGCTGGACAAGTGGGCGGGCGCGCCGGGTCCGATCGTGGGGCGGCCGTCGACATACACCTACCGCGACCAGTTGCATGTCGTTGCCCGGGGCGCCGACAACCACCTCTATCACTGGTGGTGGGTTGCGGATGAGGCCGAGCCGCACTTCGCCGACTGGGGTGGCGAGGCGTACTCCGAGCCGACGACGATGACCTGGCAGGGCCAGCAGCACGTGTTCGCGCAGGCCGCGGACGGGCAGTTGCAGCACTGGTGGTGGGATGCGGGGAGCGGGTTGGGGCGCGACAAGTGGACGGGCGCGCCCGGCCGGTTCGTCGGTGCGCCGGCGGCGTTCACGTTCGGGGACGAGCAGCAGGTCGTTGCCCGGGGCCCCAACAACACGCTCTACAAGTGGTTCTGGAAGCAGGCGACCAACAAGATCACCTTCGACGACCGGGGTGGGCAGGCGTACTCCGATCCGGTCGCGTTCCAGTACGGCGACCAGCAGCAGATCTTCGCGCAGTCGGCGTCGAACACGCTGTACCACTGGTGGTGGACACCGTCCGAGGGCTGGCTGCAGAACGACTGGGGCGGCAGTGTGAAGCACCAGTCCTGAATGGTGGTCCCGGCCGGGAGCGCTCCGGCCGGGATCGTCTTCTCAGCAGGTCTTGCGGACGTACGCCGGGTCGCCCGGGCTGGTGACATCACGGTCGCGGCGGACGATGCTCAGTCGGTCGCCGAACGCCGTACAGGCTTTGCGGAGACCGTCGTCGGTGTACTCGATCACCAGGACGTTGTTGTCGTAGGCGGTCGCGTAGGCCGCGCACTCGTCGTACTGGCCGCACTCTTCGGCCACGGCGAAGTCGAGCCCGACAGCCTTCCGGTCGCCGGCCAACTCGACGGTGTTCTTCTGACCGATCGCCAGGTTGCGACTGTGCGCGTGCTGAGCCAGCAGAGTGAGGAGAGCCTTCGCCTGATCCGGGGTCAGCAGGTCCTTCGAGCGGGTGTAGCTGTCGTAGTTGTCCGCCTCGATGGCTCGGTAACCGCTCGTCGCGCATCCGTCGATCCAGGTGTTGAGCTTGGCGGCAATCCGGCTCCGCTTGTCGGGAGTCCGTAGATCGAGCAGCGGCTCGTCCCAGTCCTCGTCGATCACCAGCTTGCCGGCGCCGTCCCGAAGGAGCAGGTCCTGCTCCCAGCTGCCCTCTTCACCGGGCTGCGTCTGGAAGGCGTTCACGTAACAGACGTTGTACAGCCCGGCCGCTATCGGCGCGGACCGATCCCGCACCACAACCTTGACGCCCGCGGCGGGTGCGTAGGGCCCACCAAGTTGGTAGTCGAGCCCGGAATGCAGAGGCGGAACCGTGACGGTTGGTCCGGCCGCAGGCGACTGGGATGCTTCGGGTAACCGGTCCATCACGATGAGGCCGCCGGCAACAACCGCCACCACCACGACGCCGATCAGCAACAACCGGTTACGGACCACGCCCGCACCCTAACCGATCGCGGATGCGTCCAGTGCCTGATGTCCTGTCAGGCGGTAGCGGGAGAGCGCGGCGAAGCTGATCCGGATGATGGCTGGCACGACGCGTACGCCGCGGAGCCGGAATGGGCGCCGCGGGGTGGGGCTGCACGTCGACTGGATGCGGCCGGTGGGGCCTGCTTGTGGTTCATCACTGCCTCGGCCAGCTGACAGAGGATGGGTGGTCGGGGTGGTCTTGGGCTGAGGTGGATGGTGCGGTCGGCGACCTCGTGTACGTCGCCTACGGCTGACGGGTTGTGGTTGCGGCCGGTGGCGAGGAGGTTGTCGGCGTCCCGTCGTTGTGGTTCATCACTGCCTCGGATACCGGTTTGCGGGGTGGTGCTGTCACCCAGCGGCAGTAGATCCCCGCAAACAATCTATCGACAAGCGATTCGGCCACGGGGTCGCGGCGGCGGCCGTACCGGGGACACGGACCAGGCACCGTGGACATCTGAGCAGGTGTCCTAACCCTCCACTTGGTGTCCGCGGGCGCAGCGAGCGCCACCCCGCTCATCCCTGGTTGCTGGGTGCACCTCATGGCCGGTTGGTTGGCCGGCGGGCCGGGCGCTCGGCGGGCTGGCGGTACTGGGGAAACCAACCGGCCGGAATCGACAGGCAGAGTTCCCCGCTACTTGCTGTCTCGCGCCACCACTAGCGGCTTGAGACCGAAAACCGTGGCCGGAGACCCCGGGCAACAGGTCTCCAGCCACCACAAGGTGTCTCCAGTCACCACAAGGTGTCTCGCGCCACCACTGCTGGCGCGAGAATCACCAGATTCGGCCCGCCCGAAGGGTTCAACCGGCCGCCTCGGTGGCCGAGTCGGCCGCCGCTGGACCCTTTGCGGGGCTGTACTGCCACGGAGCGGCAGCAAATCCCCGCGAACCGGGCAAATCCCCAGCCCGTGTGGCAACCTCCACCGTGGTGGGTGCACCCACCAAACGCGGGCCGGCCGGACGGGGCCTGTCTCGGGCGGCACCGGAGCTCGCATCCCCGGAGAAGGGGAGTTCGTCGCGGGCCTCTTGGCGGAGCGCAGGACCCCGATTTGCATGGTCGCGGTGAATGACAGTAATGTTCTTCTTGTTGGGAGCGAGTGCAGGACGCGGAAGCGGCCGGACCTCCTGACCATCCTCTAAGTAAGTGTTGCTGAAGCGTGTCTTCGGATACGGTTCGGCCGCTGAAACACGGGTGACTGGGACGAAAGTGGCCGATTTGACCGGCTGGGTTCGAAACAGTAATGTTTGGCGGGTTGCCCCGGGAGCTTGAATCGAAAGGTTCGGCTGCGGTGTGCGTCCGATTCTTGAGAACTCAACAGCGTGCCGAAAGTCAATGCCGAAATTTAGCATTAACCCCGTGCATGGGCATCGGCGATTCTTTCACCCGGTCTATTCGGATGCGGGTGGGGGTTTTGTTTTGTCTGTGTTCGGATTCCTTTGAATGTAATTCATGGATTCAGTCAGTTTGATTGTCTCTGATGTTCAAAGGGTCAGTTCGAAGTTGTTGACTGTCCGGGAGCCTTCGGGTTTGCGGTTTGTCTATATTTTTCAACGGAGAGTTTGATCCTGGCTCAGGACGAACGCTGGCGGCGTGCTTAACACATGCAAGTCGAGCGGTAAGGCCCCTTCGGGGGTACACGAGCGGCGAACGGGTGAGTAACACGTGAGCAACCTACCCTCAACTTCGGGATAAGCCTCGGAAACGGGGTCTAATACCGGATATCATCTTCTGCTTCATGGCGGAGGGTTGAAAGTTCTGGCGGTTGGGGATGGGCTCGCGGCCTATCAGCTTGTTGGTGGGGTAATGGCCTACCAAGGCGTCGACGGGTAGCCGGCCTGAGAGGGCGACCGGCCACACTGGGACTGAGACACGGCCCAGACTCCTACGGGAGGCAGCAGTGGGGAATATTGCGCAATGGACGAAAGTCTGACGCAGCAACGCCGCGTGAGGGATGACGGCCTTCGGGTTGTAAACCTCTTTCAGCAGGGACGAAGCGAAAGTGACGGTACCTGCAGAAGAAGGACCGGCCAACTACGTGCCAGCAGCCGCGGTAATACGTAGGGTCCGAGCGTTGTCCGGAATTATTGGGCGTAAAGGGCTCGTAGGCGGTTCGTCACGTCGGGAGTGAAAACTCGGAGCTTAACTCCGAGCCTGCTTCCGATACGGGCAGACTAGAGGTAGGCAGGGGAGAGCGGAACTCCTGGTGTAGCGGTGGAATGCGCAGATATCAGGAAGAACACCGGTGGCGAAGGCGGCTCTCTGGGCCTTACCTGACGCTGAGGAGCGAAAGCGTGGGTAGCGAACAGGATTAGATACCCTGGTAGTCCACGCCGTAAACGTTGGGCGCTAGGTGTGGGGGACATTCCACGTCCTCCGTGCCGCAGCTAACGCATTAAGCGCCCCGCCTGGGGAGTACGGCCGCAAGGCTAAAACTCAAAGGAATTGACGGGGGCCCGCACAAGCGGCGGAGCATGCGGATTAATTCGATGCAACGCGAAGAACCTTACCTGGGTTTGACATATAGGGAAATCCTCCAGAGATGGGGGGTCCGTAAGGGTCCTATACAGGTGGTGCATGGCTGTCGTCAGCTCGTGTCGTGAGATGTTGGGTTAAGTCCCGCAACGAGCGCAACCCTCGTCCTATGTTGCCAGCACGTTATGGTGGGGACTCATAGGAGACTGCCGGGGTCAACTCGGAGGAAGGTGGGGATGACGTCAAGTCATCATGCCCCTTATGTCCAGGGCTTCACGCATGCTACAATGGCCGGTACAAAGGGCTGCGATACCGCAAGGTGGAGCGAATCCCAAAAAGCCGGTCTCAGTTCGGATTGGGGTCTGCAACTCGACCCCATGAAGTCGGAGTCGCTAGTAATCGCAGATCAGCAACGCTGCGGTGAATACGTTCCCGGGCCTTGTACACACCGCCCGTCACGTCATGAAAGTCGGCAACACCCGAAGCCGGTGGCCTAACCCTTGTGGAGGGAGCCGTCGAAGGTGGGGCTGGCGATTAGGACGAAGTCGTAACAAGGTAGCCGTACCGGAAGGTGCGGCTGGATCACCTCCTTTCTAAGGAGCATTCGGCGATCGACCCCTCGGGGCGGTCGTCAAAACGTCGTTTCTTGAGCGAATGTCTCAAGGCGACGGTGCTTCGGAATGTGGAACATTGACCATTAGGCCCAGAACTTGAGCAACGAAGTTAGTACTGCATCTCTCCTCGGAGAGTGCGTGGAACACGGGGTTGTGGAGAGGGACGGGCCGAGGCGCGCTGTTGGGTCCTGAGGAATCGGGCCTGACTGTCAGGGGAGTGATTCTCTGGTGGTTGGGATCTTTTCTTCTGGGTCACTTTCACACTGATCTTTGCGGATCGTGTGTGTCTGGTGGCTGGGGCCGGCTCTCATCAAACCGTTGGTGTGGGTGTTCTGGACTGGGTGTGTTGTTTCCCTGGGCTGAATGTCTGAGACCAGTAGGTGATGATAAGGGGCTGGTGTGCCTGGTCGTATTTTGAGAACTGTATAGTGGACGCGAGCATCTTTGTAGCGAATGTATTTTTTGTTGTTTTTTGACAAGCTACTAAGGGCAATCGGTGGATGTCTTGGCACCAAGAGCCGATGAAGGACGTTGGAGCCTGCGATAAGCCCCGGGGAGTTGGCAACCGAGCTGTGATCCGGGGGTGTCCGAATGGGGAAACCCAGCTGGCATTCTAAAGCCAGTTACCAGTGCCTGAACACATAGGGTTCTGGAGGGAACGCGGGGAAGTGAAACATCTCAGTACCCGCAGGAAGAGAAAACAATAGTGATTCCGTGAGTAGTGGCGAGCGAAAGCGGATGAGGCTAAACCATGTGCGTGTGATAACTGGCGTGTGTTGCGCATGTGGGGTTGTGGGAGCATTCAGGTCTTAACGCCATTGGACCGGGGAGTTATAAATCACTGTTGAAGTCGAATCTTCTGGAATGTTGAGCCGTAGTGGGTTATAGCCCTGTAGGCGTAAGACAGTGACTTCCGAGTGTTTTCCCAAGTAGCACGGGACTCTTGAAATCCCGTGTGAATCTGGCGGGACCACCCGCTAAGCCTAAATACTTCTTGGTGACCGATAGCGGACTAGTACCGTGAGGGAAAGATGAAAAGTACCCCGGGAGGGGAGTGAAATAGTACCTGAAACCGATTGCCTACAATCCGTCGGAGCATGTTCTTTGGAATGTGTGACGGCGTGCCTTTTGAAGAATGAGCCTGCGAGTTAGTGGTGTGTGGCGAGGTTAACCCGTGTGGGGTAGCCGTAGCGAAAGCGAGTCTGAATAGGGCGCTTTAGTCGCATGCTCTAGACCCGAAGCGGAGTGATCTATCCATGGGCAGGTTGAAGCGCGGGTAAGACCGCGTGGAGGACCGAACCCACCAGGGTTGAAAACCTGGGGGATGACCTGTGGATAGGGGTGAAAGGCCAATCAAACTCCGTGATAGCTGGTTCTCCCCGAAATGCATATAGGTGCAGCGTCGCGTGTTTCTTACCGGAGGTAGAGCACTGGATGGTCTAGGGGGCTTACCGGCTTACCGAAATCAGCCAAACTCCGAATGCCGGTAAGTGAGAGCGCGGCAGTGAGACTGCGGGGGATAAGCTCCGTAGTCGAGAGGGAAACAGCCCAGATCACCAGCTAAGGCCCCTAAGCGATTGCTAAGTGGAAAAGGATGTGGAGTTGCCCAGACAACCAGGAGGTTGGCTTAGAAGCAGCCACCCTTGAAAGAGTGCGTAATAGCTCACTGGTCAAGTGATTCCGCGCCGACAATGTAGCGGGGCTCAAGCAATCCGCCGAAGCTGTGGCATTTACACTATTACTCGGCCCAGACTTGATTTGTGTCCAGGTGTGTGGATGGGTAGGGGAGCGTCGTGCAGCGTGTGAAGCAGCCTAGTGATGGAGTTGTGGATGCTGCACGAGTGAGAATGCAGGCATGAGTAGCGAATGACGGGTGAGAAACCCGTCCGCCGGATGATCAAGGGTTCCAGGGTCAAGCTAATCTGCCCTGGGTAAGTCGGGACCTAAGGCGAGGCCGACAGGCGTAGTCGATGGACAACGGGTTGATATTCCCGTACCGGCATTAACACGACAAGACCGAACCCAGAAATGCTAAGAGCTCTGAGCTAGGCGGCCTTCGGGCCAAGTGGTGAGGATCTCGACCCGATTTGGTATTAGGTGCACTGAGGAGTGACGCAGGAGGGTAGTCCAACCGCGGCGATGGTAGGCGTAAGCTGATCCGCGGGCAAGGTGGTAGGGCGAGGCATAGGCAAATCCGTGTCTCATGTAGCCTGAGAGCCGAGGCGGACCCGTTAAGGGGAAGTGGATGATCCCATGCTGCCGAGAAAAACTTCGTAGTGAGTGTTAGAGCCGCCCGTACCCCAAACCGACACAGGTGATCAGGTAGAGAATACCAAGGCGATCGAGTGAACCATGGTTAAGGAACTCGGCAAAATGCCCCCGTAACTTCGGGAGAAGGGGGGCCGGATGCGTTACATCCTTCTCGGGTGGAAGCGTTGATGGCCGCAGAGACCAGGCCCAAGCGACTGTTTACTAAAAACACAGGTCCGTGCGAAGAAGTAATTCGATGTATACGGACTGACGCCTGCCCGGTGCTGGAACGTTAAGGGGACAGGTTAGCTGGTTTAGGCCGGCGAAGCTTTGAACTTAAGCGCCAGTAAACGGCGGTGGTAACTATAACCATCCTAAGGTAGCGAAATTCCTTGTCGGGTAAGTTCCGACCTGCACGAATGGCGTAACGACTTGGGCGCTGTCTCAACCGTGGACTCGGCGAAATTGCATTACGAGTAAAGATGCTCGTTACGCGCAGCAGGACGGAAAGACCCCGGGACCTTTACTACAACTTGGTATTGGTGGTCGGTACAACTTGTGTAGGATAGGTGGGAGACTGTGAAGCTCGGACGCCAGTTCGGGTGGAGTCATCGTTGAAATACCACTCTGGTTGTTCTGGCTGTCTAACTTAGGTCCATTATCTGGATCAGGGACAGTGCCTGGTGGGTAGTTTGACTGGGGCGGTCGCCTCCTAAAAGGTAACGGAGGCGCTCAAAGGTTCCCTCAGCCTGGTTGGCAATCAGGTGTCGAGTGTAAGTGCACAAGGGAGCTTGACTGTGAGACAGACATGTCGAGCAGGGACGAAAGTCGGAACTAGTGATCCGGCGGTGGCATGTGGGAGCACCGTCGCTCAACGGATAAAAGGTACCCCGGGGATAACAGGCTGATCTTCCCCAAGAGTCCATATCGACGGGATGGTTTGGCACCTCGATGTCGGCTCGTCGCATCCTGGGGCTGGAGTAGGTCCCAAGGGTTGGGCTGTTCGCCCATTAAAGCGGCACGCGAGCTGGGTTTAGAACGTCGTGAGACAGTTCGGTCCCTATCCGCTGCGCGCGCAGGAGACTTGAGAAGGGCTGCCCCTAGTACGAGAGGACCGGGGTGGACGAACCTCTGGTGTGCCAGTTGTTCCGCCAGGAGCACGGCTGGTTGGCTACGTTCGGGAGTGATAACCGCTGAAAGCATCTAAGCGGGAAGCACGCTTCAAGATGAGGTCTCCCACCGGGTTAACCGGGTAAGGCCCCCAGTAGACCACTGGGTTGATAGGCCAGAAGTGGAAGCACCGTAAGGTGTGGAGCTGACTGGTACTAATAGGCCGAGGGCTTGTCACACACTCATCATTGATGAGGCAACATGACTTGCTGTGCTACAGGTAACGATGTTCGCGTCCGCTGTACGGTTCCCAGAATATGAACAGGACCCCCAGCACCAACCCCCAGGCATCACGCTACGGGGTTGTGATTTGCAGGGTTGGTTGTTGATATTTTGATAGAGTTTCGGTGGTCATAGCGTAGGGGAAACACCCAGTCTCCATTCCGAACCTGGAAGTTAAGCCCTTCAGCGCCGATGGTACTGCGACCGGTAGGTCGTGGGAGAGTAGGACACCGCCGGACATTCACACTGTTAAGGGCCACCCCACTCGGGGTGGC